>CBDCOU010000003.1:0-4856627 GCA_965219935.1 Caldilineaceae bacterium
AGCCAATGTCCTTGCACCCAGCATGAGCCAAATGATTGTAAACAAACCCCAGTGCCATCTTTTGATTTTTAACATAACAAATCTATTTGAGTTTATCACAGCAGGGCTGTGGAAAGTTTTATTCAATGTTTCGTCTAAGTATTCCCTGAACAAGGTGCTTAGTATGAAGAAAATAATTGGAATGGCAAATATTTGTCGAATATCATCCCAATTCCAACCAATCGTATAGTCGGTGTTTATAGCCAGAGGTGCCCACACGGAAATCAATGTGATAAACAGTCGACCTATTACCACTAGGGACCAGCTTGAAGTTGTCCAAGTGAAAGCTAAATCAAAGATGCCGATGAATGCACGTAGCCTTTCGCGTTGACGATGTATGTCGAGCCCATGTGCAATGTCCAATGACACTGTGCTTGTCTCTGGTGTAGGCAATGTTGATGAACCAGCAATTTCTTCATCATGTGTGCCAGTGACAATAGAATACATTGTCTGAATTATGCCGCGCATGTTCAACTCCAAGAAATTGCACTTTTCAGGATAAAACAAAATTATGGATGTGCCCCAACTGTGAGTGTATCAAAGAAATTCTCAGCAGCTGGATGATTTGATTCTACTTCCGTATGACAATGGTGTGAACAGTTTTTGTGATATGCAGGGGCCGCCCTCCCGCCCGGTCGGGCGGGGGTGGCGGAGGCCGGAATGGGGGTGGTGAGGGCGCATCGCGAGCGGCTGCGCGGCGGCTTCAGGGCGGTGGCGGCTCGATTTGGCCCAGATCCAGGAGGGCCTGCAGGGCCTGCGGGTATTGTTTGAGGGTGCGGCCCAGCCCGTCCGTGTCGAAAAGCCGCTGCAACACCAGTTGCAGGAAGGATTTGAGTTTGACGTTGGCCATCGAAAAGCGGTCCAGGGCCCGGTCGGCGGCATGGCGCAGTTCGAGCCGGGTCCAGGCCAGGGCCGCGAGCACGGCGTTGCCGTGGAAGCGGTGGCGGTCGGCGGTGCGGGCCTGGCAGGCGGCCAGTCCCAGGTGCTGCTTGGCGTCGCGGAAATTGAACTCGATTTGGAAGCGGTCGCGGTAGATGCGGTAGATGCGCTCCGGCGCCATCTCCGGGTCGGTGGCGAAGAGGGTCGTCGGGCGGGCCTGCTCCGGGTCGGCGTCGATGTCCAGGACGAAGACCACCCGCAACAGGCGCTTAAAGGGCTTGTAGTACAGCTGTGCATGGTGCAGCCGCTTGCCCTCGTCCTCCAGGTCGACGGCCGGCAACGCGGGGATGTCGGCGCGGTCGAAGCGGCCGGCATACTTGCGCGGGCGGCCCGGCCGCCCGGTGGGCGGCGCGGTCCAGGGCACCCACAGGACGGCGTTGCGGCGCAGCTTGCTGACGAGTTCCAGACCCCGCGCCTGCAGCCCCTCGACCATGGGCGCACAGCCGTAGTGGCCGTCCCCCACGAAGACCCCGATGTCGGGGCGGTGGTCCACGGCCAGGGCCTCGTCGAGCAGCTCCAGCATGACCGCCACCGCGGCCCGCGGCGGCCCGGGCGCGCGGCGCGCCCGCCGGCGGGTGCGGGAGCCCTTGGCAGGCTGCAGGCGCGCATGGACGGGATACGAACAGTGCTCCTCCAGGTCCAGGACCGACAGCAGTTCCAGTTGCTGGCCCCAGGCCACCCGCCCCTCGCCGCCGTGCCAGCGCCAGCCGACGCCCGGCAGCTGGCGCCCGCTCTTGGGCAGGCAGGTGCTGTCCCCGGCCCAGGCCAGGTCGTGCGCGTAGGGCACGACCGCGCACAGGCCGGCCAAATTGAGCGCCGCGAAGTCATAGGCGCGGGCTGCCTGGCGACTGTGCGTGTGGGGGCAGCCTCCGCCGAAGCGGGCCAGGTTGCGGTAGGTGGGCCGGACCGGCAGGCCCACCAGCAGGGCGAACAGGGCCTCCAGGTAGTCCCGCTGCGGTTTGCCGCCGGGCAGGGAGGCCAGTATAGTGGGCAGCAGGGGCACGGAACACCTCTTGGGATGGGGTTTGTAACGGAACACACCATAGCAGGAGCCGTGCCCCCCGCTTCCGCAGGTGCTCCCCCCTCAAGCCAAAATATGGGAATTAATCCCTGCCCAGGCCAAGAGAGCCTTTATCGCAAAAACTGTTCACACCATTGGTATGAGACTCGTTGCAACTCTTAGTAGACCGCTGACAAATTTGGTCGACTAGGATTCTGGCATTCAGAAACGGAGGGGCCCGACGCTTGATGTTGACTATTTCTGGCCGATCTAGAATTGGTAGGTCACGTCGTGTCCATTGATGCCTTGGGCTGCCAGATGGACATCGCTCAGATCATCTCCAAGGAGATGGTTGGTACCTGCCGATCTACACACCAATCTACAGCGTCGCCTGGCTGGATCGCACTGGTGGCGCGGCCGTGGCTCACGACCGCAGCGAGGCCGTGGAGCGGGGACACGGACGGATCGAGTGTCGCACCTTCACGACCTTGGGGTGGTACTAACGGCATCCGGGATGAACTCGATGCTAATGGTTCAACGAAGCTTTCATGGCGTTAGGACTACTCTCCCGTGGTGTCAGGTAGTGGAGCGGAGACGGTGGTAGGAGGTATGGCGAAACGTGCAATGATGATCGCAATCCTGCCTCTCAATGGTTCATTGTACTACTAATCGCCGCTGGTCCGCGCTGTGCTGTGCGCGTGGTCGCTGAACGGCTTGTACGTCGCTGTTTGACCAACCTGTCGATGACTACCGGGGCCACCCGCGTGGCTGATCTGGTATGCAGGCACTGGTGCATTGAGATCAACCCGCACTGTGCGTTGGACGGAATCTCCCGGGATGGCTGATGCCGCCTGCGTACGGGCTATGTCGCCCGCAACATGGCGCCTCTGCGTTGAATTCCCTGAATATCCTCAATACATATTTCTGACCAAGAATATCAATTCGTTGGTTGTACACAATGGTGGCCCACTACCCTGTCCGACTGGAACCGAACATGGCTCTGTGACGACTTTGTCAACGTCTTGGCATCTGTTTGCTTTGCACTGCGGACGTGAGGGAGCGAAGGCATGGACCCACAATGACGAGTGGGCCCATTCACCTGTTTGGCTTCGTTGTTGTTGAGTTTGAGGCTTGGAAGTGCTTACGCTGCCGTGTAGAATCGTGCGATGGCTTCACCTACAAGGAACTGGTGGCAAGGCAGTCTACATGCACACAGAGATCGCTGGATGATACCAAAACCAAGACCTCAGGGCGGCTGTGTTATCTACAGGACGCGTCGACGGACACTCGGTTATAGTTGGGGAGATGAGATGGAGGCTGAACATGGAAGGACAAACGATCGCATCGGCAGAAGACGTACTACAGCAGGTGGAAGCACTAAATCTCTATCCGCCACCGTTCAAATGGATTAGGGTCGCATACAGGGGAGAGAATACATGTGATCCTAAAAGGGATACAACCAGCCAACTGGTACGTAGCCAAGCGCAGCACAGAAATAGTCCTTCCCTTACAGTTTTGTGTGAAGACATACTGTTTTTGCTGCGGGAAGTGCAAACCAGGCTTTGGGGAAGAGACTCAAGCACTGCAATGGGCATGATGCCTCTCCAGCCAGGACTCAGCCTGCCTGATGGCGTTGAACGGAAGTGGGAAATATTGCGAAACAGAATACTGGCTTGCCCTACCAGCCTCCGGTTGCTGACCGACCTACAGCACTTTGGATGCCCCACGCCGCTTATCGACGGTACCCGGGACCCACGCGTAGCTTTGTTTTTTGCGAGTCGTGGCTGTTCGAAGATGGATGGAATTGTATTTTATGCGGATTTGGATGAAGTTCCCTTCATCGGTAAATTGGTGGGTATTCTCCCAGATATGACCGCAGCCAGAGCCCGGCAACAAAAGAGCGTGCTTCTGTTCCCTCATGGACCTTCGATACCGTTTGAGGCGTGGCACAGACATGTGCGTGTACCGGCAGACCTAAAGGGAGACATCCTGAAGATGCTTGAGGAACAGGGAGTTTCGGAAAAGACACTGTTCCCCGACATATACGGTACTGCCACCTATTTGCGACAGCATTTTGAGCTAAGGCAGTGCCCAGATAGGGCAATCACAAAGTCGTGATCTGGCTAGGATAGAGGATGGGACCATGGTTGGTGTCGATCCGGTCTTGCAACAGCCCGATGGATACATCTGGTCCGAAATTCTGCTGAATCGTCTGCACCATGTTCAGGATAGTTCAGCACTGGATGGACTGTGACGGCGGAAGTGTAGTCCTTGCGCATATGGCAGTCGTCCTCCCGGAACTCCACCAGGGCTAGATACAGGTCGTTCTAAACACCTCATTGGCCGCGGGCGAAGTCCGGCAGATCGTCCACCCCGGTGGGACGGTTGGAGATGTAGTAGCGCACCGAGCGTGATCGGCATTCTTGCAGCAGGTTGTACTTCATCCGCACCTGGATCAGGTTGCACAGACCGGGCCACAGGTTAGGTCCTCCACCCATGTACATCGGCTATAGCTGTACGATTGGCAAGGTGGGACGCTATCGGAAGCGAAGGATACCGTTGGGTTTTTGGCAATGCGGGATCAAGCAAGTGGGAGCTTGTCTTTTCGGGGGACGGTGCAAAGTCGACGAAACGGTAACTACACTCCTGGTCCTAAGGGTAAAATCCCGGATTGAGATGCGATTGTCGTGGGAGCCCGTGATGGCGGGATTCCAGATACACCCGGTACCCGTATAATCGGGTCGGACACTGACCCCCTCTTCACTCTAGGTTGCACCGCCATGCAAATCGCCGATGTGCGCGTTCTTCAACTGGAAGGCGTGCTGGAACACGACGGGCCGTTCTGGGAAGAGCGTCTCATCCGTCCCCTGGACATCTACCCCGAGCACAAGCACGAAACCCGCGAGAACATGTTGGAGCAGACACCGGGCCGCCTACATCTGCAGCCGTGTTTCCTTGAGATTGAGGCGGACACGGGGGAGGTCGGCATTGGGGGGCCGTTCGGGGAAACCGAAGGCCGCATCATTCTGTCATCCTTCCGGCCCCTGCTGATGGGCCAGGATCCCTTGGCCATCGAACGGATCTGGGACAGGATTTACCGGTCGGCGGTCCACGGCCGCAAGGGCATTGAGATGATGGCCCTGAGCGTGGTGGACTGTGCCTTGTGGGACCTAAAGGGCATTCACTTTAACGTACCGGTCTGCTCGCTGCTGGGTGGTCCGGTGCGAACCGAAGTGCCTGCCTATGCAAGTGCACTGGGCTACTCCCTGGAACCCGACCTGGTCGCGGAGCGCGTGCGCATGATCGCGGATTTGGGATACCGGGCGACCAAGTGGTTCTTTCGGCACGGACCGCATGACGGGCGGGAGGGGCGCCGCCTGAACCTGGAATTGGTTCGAACACTGCGGGAGGCGGCCGGTCCCGACATCGACATCATGCTGGACTGTTGGATGAGCTGGGACGTGCCCTACGCCATCGACATGTCCAGGCGGCTTGAGGAGTTCCAGCCGCGCTGGCTGGAGGAGCCGGTATTGCCCGACAAGGTGGACCAATATGCCCAAATCCGAGCCGAGTCCAGGATCCCGATCTCCGGCGGCGAGCACGAGTACACGCGCTGGGGCTTGCACCAGTTGATGCAAAAACGGGCCTGCGATGTGTTACAGCCCGACATCTACTGGGCCGGTGGCATTTCCGAGATGATGAAAATCTGCGCTTTGGCTTCGGCCTACGACCTGCCGGTCATTCCGCACGGCCATTCCACGCCGGCCTCCATTCACCTGATTGCCGCCTGGCCGGTGGCAACCTGCCCGATGCTCGAATACCTGATCAAGTGGAATGCGGTCCATCAGTTCTTCCTGAAGCATCCGGTTCAACCGGAGGGCGGCATGGTGAGCGTGCCCGACACGCCGGGCCTGGGCATGGAGTTGGACCGGGACAAGGCCGACCGTGTGACGGTTCTCGGTTGATCCGCGTGCCTCTCCCCAGAGCCCCATCGGCCTTCATGTATCGCGTCGCACGCCAGGGAAGCCGCATGAGGCCCCCGACGGGATCGGTCCGCTTCGATGCCTGACGAACGACACACCACCACGGAAGATCAACCGCCCGATGGTTCCCGCAAGGGCACACGGACCTCGTCGTTTGGTTTCTCGCGGCGGGAGGGCCATGATGCAAGCCGTTTCTATGAACGGTTCGAATCTCCGGTCATCGAGGACAGCGAGGAGGTGCAGGGGGGCGAGACGCCGATCAATCACCTTTGGGTGGGCGACGCCCGCGACATGGACTCCTGCATTGCAGCCGAGCTAGGGTCACCGGCACTGGCCGACAACTCCGTCGCCCTAGTGGTCACGTCACCGCCCTACTTCGCCGGCAAGGACTATGAAATCGAGTTGGGCAAGGGAGAGGTGCCTTCGGACTACCAGTCCTACCTGATCCTGCTCAGGGATGTGTTTGCCGAGTGTCTGCGCAAACTGGAGCCCGGTGGTCGGATTGCGGTCAACGTTGCCAACCTGGGGCGCAGGCCCTACCGATCGCTGGCGGCCGAAGTGATTCGAATTCTGGAGGGCCTTGGTTTTCTCCTGCGCGGCGAAATCGTCTGGGTCAAGGCCCGCGCCCTGGGCGGTTCCTGTACCTGGGGCAGCTTCCAAAGTCCGGCCAATCCCGTGATTCGGGATACCACCGAGCGCATCGTGATTGCCAGCAAGGGACGGTTTGACCGAGCGGTTCCCAGGGCGCGGCGTGCCAAGTGCAATCTGCCGCACATCGGCACGATGACCAAGGAAGACTTCATGGAATACACGACCGACGTCTGGGAAATCCCGGCCGAGAGCGCGTCGCGCGTGGGCCATCCCGCACCGTTTCCGGTGGAGCTGCCGAGGAGGCTGATAGAGCTGTATACCTACAGGGGCGATGTGGTCCTGGACCCGTTCCTCGGCTCGGGCACGACGGCCCTGGCCGCCGTTCAGACGGGCCGGCAGTTTGCCGGGTTCGATCTGGACCCCACCTATGTCGCCTTGGCCCACGAACGGTTGCAGGGATCCGATTTGACGGATTGGGAAGGTACCGGAGTGGCCTTGGTTCCCGGAGGCAGACACCCGAAGGCGTTCGCAACGGTGGAAGAACTGTTGGACGCCGCCGCCGACCGTGGCCTGCGCAGCGCGGAAATCGGAGAAGCCCTGCTCCGGTTGTGCGGATTTGAAGTGGAGTGGAAGAACCGCAAACTGGCCGCACAGGGCATTGACGTGGACTTCGTGGTCAGGACACCGGGAGGCCAACGCGTGAACGTGTTGCTGGGTGGTCCCAATTCCGGTAACAGGCCTGGTCTCAAGCGGACCGATGTGTTGTGGAAGGTGTTGGGCAAGGCCGCGGTGCTTTCCGCCATGCCGGAGGATGAACGGTGCCCGTTGCTGGTATTGACAACGGGCCTTCCCAGGCCCGGAAGTCCCGAAGCCAAGGCCCTGAGGAACGTCACAGGTTCGGACAGGCCCATTGCCGCGGTGATCGACATGCTGGTCCTGATGGACGCGGCATTGCTGGAACAGCTGGCCCGCGAATTGTCATGACGGTGGCTGTACACAGCACAGGGTCGCCGCATTCCAATTTGACAGGACACTGAATGGGTACCTGTCGTTTCAGCCGGCCCGCTTGCGCTTGGAGGCGAAGCCGCCCTTGGCAGTGGTCTCCCGGTGTAGGCGGAAGTATTGCGAGCGACTGTTCCAATGTCATCAATTTTGCTTCACTAATAGAATCAATGAGTTGCAGGTACCTGGTGGGTCTGGTGTAGATATTGAGAGTTGACGATGTTAGCGAGAATTCCATTGGTCTTGGAGCCGCAGTCCGGAGGGGGGTACGCCGTTACCTCTCCTCTGTTACCGGAATTGGTTACCGAGGGCGACACCATAGCCGAGGTTCTGGCAAACGTGGAGGATGCCTTCGCCGCGGTCGTGGAGATTTACCAGGATCGCGGCTGTTCATTGCCGTCGGATATATTCATGGATGATGCCAGTGGCCCGGTATCCGTTGAGGCCGTTGTCTCCGTTCCATGAGATATCGGGAGGCCGCCAGGAAGCTGGCCAGTCTGGGATGTTACGAGGTTCCCAGGCACGGAGGCGGCTCTCACCGGAAGTGGCATACCTCCCCCCAGGCTCAGAAGGATGCTACGCTCCCGGACTGGGGTAGTCGGGATCTGAAAATTGGAACCTTGCGCGCGGCCATCAGACAGTTGGGCATAGACTGGTCGGAGTTTCAGGCGTCATAGCGTTCAACGGCTGCCAACAGCCCTTGCGTCGCAAGCTCGATTCTTCAGGAGCTGCTGGCAGGACATCCTCCTGTAGGAGGCGTTGGGCGTGGTTCACCAAGTGGTCGGTTGTGGCTGAAAGTAGGGAGAACAGCCGAGAAGTGATGCCAGTCAATAGGATCTGACGGTTCGCTGGTAACCGATGTTGTCGTCAGACATCGCGGCTGCCAAGTGACGATGAAAGGAAGCCGTGGTTCGAGCCGTATACGGAACCCGCTGACGTTGAGCTGCCCACCGGTTCCGGGCCCTTTTTCCCATAAGGTGGCGGCATGCGGCCGGCGCATGCTTCGGGTCTGGGAATACCCATGCCGAAACCGAAATCAACGAGATTGAAACAGTGTCTTGCCTTTGGTGCTTAGCGCCAGCTGGACTGCGGTCCGAGTCTTCAGGCTGTAGAATCGCCTAGGCCCGGTAAGACGCGCTCCGTCCCAAAGTCGATTTCGAACGTCGGAGTGCTCGTGCGGAGTTGCTGCCAAAGGCGTTGTGCATCCGGGTTCCTCTGCTTGACCGGACCCAGTGAGGATTGAGATTCAATGAGTTTCGACTATTCCAACAAAGTCGTGATTGTCACCGGCGGGGCCAAGGGCATTGGCCGGGGGATCAGCCTGGCTTTTGGCGCGGCCGGGGCCACCGTTGTCAGCGCCGATGTGGATGAGGCGGCGGGCGGGGACCTGACTGCCGCCGCGGCGGACCTTGACGGTTCCGTGCACTTCGTGGCGATCGACGTGTCAACGGCCGACGGCTGTCGATCCCTGGTTGAGACCACCATGGACATCGGGGGCCGGGTCGACGTCCTCTGCAACAATGTCGGCATTCAGCCCATCGACACGTACCTCCGGGCCCATGAGCTGCCTGAAGAGGTTTGGGACCGCATTCTCACCGTGAACCTGAAGAGCGCCTTCCTGATGGCGAAGTATGCGATTCCGCACATGCAGGCCCAGGGTGGGGGTGTCATCATCAACACGGCCAGTGTGCAGGGACTGCAGTCGGCACCGCTGGTGCCGGCCTACGCCGCCAGCAAGGGGGGCATTCTTTCCCTCACGCAGCAGTTGTCGCTCGATTATGCCGTGGACAACATCCGGGTGTTGTCCGTAAACCCGGGCACCATCGACACGCCCTTGGTGGCCGAAGCTGCAGAGGCCTATGTGGAACCGGGCGTAACATCGATTCAGGATCTGCGGGACAACTGGGCGGAGAGCCATCCCATCGGCCGTATTGGGCAACCCGAAGACATCGCGCGCGTGGTGTTGTTCCTGGCCTCCGACGACGCCTCGTTCATGACCGGTTCGTGGGTCAACGTGGACGGCGGCATGATGGCCAAAGGCGCTTGGGCCTGACCAAATCGACCGCAAGTTGCCCTGATCGTTCGGGCAGCCCTTCTCCATTTCCGTGGTGGTGCAATGAAGTTTCTGATATTTCCGGCTGTCCCTTCCGATGAGTTGGACCTGATCAACGCCGGGGCCGGTCAATGCGAGGTGGTGAACGCCGGATCCCTGTCCGAAGCGGAAGCCCACATCGCGGATGCGGACGGGTTCTACGGTGCCTTGACCCCCGAACTGTTTGCACAAGCGGACAAACTCCGTTGGGTGCAGGCTCCCGTGGCAGGGGTTGAGCACTTTGTGTTTCCCGCCCTGGCCGAGAGCGATGTGGTCTTTACCAACATGGCCGGCATCTACAGTGATGTCATCGCCGACCATGCCCTGACCTATCTGTTGATGTTCGCCCGGGGTTTCCACGTCTACCGGACGGCCCAGGCACAACGGGTGTGGGACAAGAACGCCCCGGTGCGCCATTTGGCGGACTGCACGGTGGCCGTGGTGGGGCTCGGCGGGATTGGCGCGGCGACTGCCAAACGGGCCAAGGCCCTCGAAACCCATGTGTTGGGCGTGGAAGTGCGTCCCATCGACAAGCCGGAAGGGGTCGATGAGCTCGCGGGCATCGAGGACCTTGACAGCGTCCTGCAACGGGCCGACTTTGTGGTTTTGTGCGTCCCGCACACCCCGGAGACCGTGAACCTGATCACCGCCCGGGAACTGAACCTGATGAAGCCAAGCGCCTACCTGATCAACATCTGCCGCGGTGTGGTCGTGAACCTCGACGACCTGACGCAGGCGTTGCAGGCGGAGCGGATTGCGGGCGCGGGACTTGATGTCTTTGCCATTGAGCCGCTGCCGGAGAGCCATCCGCTCTGGGGCATGGAGAACGTCATCATCACACCCCATGTCGCGGCCCGCGGCCCGCACATCCGGGAGCGTCACATCCGGGTGGTGGCGGACAACCTGGCACGCTTCGCCGCGGGTCGTCCCCTGCACAACGTCACGGACAAGCGGCGCTGGTTTCTGGCCCACTGACGGGACGCAGACACCGGCATCGATCGGTTTCGCCGGGTCGCCTGGTATCCCGAGACCCTGCCCACCTTCGCCGACACCCTGGCCCTTGTGTGTCTGATCCTCTGGGCCGGGAGCTCTCTTCGGCACGGTCCCGGCCGCTCCTTCCCCCGACAGGCAAAAACCCCTCCGCTGGACCCGGCTTGGCTCTGGGAGTTCCTCGGCTACAACGGCTGAGCACAACGGGACCACCCCCGCGGCACACCGCTCCAAGTTGTACAAGGTCCAGCTTGGGCTTGCCCCCGCTGCGTGGGGACGCCATGGGGGACAGGCTACGCCGTACCCTGGGATGCCGGCCTGGCAGGAGACTGTTCCGGCGATAGGCCTGGATCGGTACAGGCACGCCGTTGCATCGACAATCCCCACTGGCCGGGGATCCCCCTGGGCGCCTGTACGTAGCCGCCCAGGGCGGTCCGGGCCGCCGCGGACCAGCACCGGTACATCCCGCTGCGCGCGAATTCAGGCTGTGGCTGCGACCGCTCCCCGGCAGTGCGCCTCCAGGGCGGAGACTTGGCGTTGCGGGTCGTCCTGCTGGCCGCGGCGGGACGTCTGCCCGTGGACCACGGTCAGATTGTTCGGGGCCTTGTCTCCCTCTCCCGGGAAACGCAAGGCGTCGGCTGGGGTGTGGTCCCGACGGCCCTTCGCGGTCCTGCGGGCCGGGAACGTGCCGTTGCGGTCCATGACGCGCAACGGCTGCGCAGAGCACCCCGCGCGGGCACCGAACGGGAAGAGACGGTGGATCTTGTCCATAGCCACACGATGCCTTGCAAGCCCTTGCCAAGATCAAGGGCTGATGCTCCCGGGGCAGCTGGAGTGCTCGCAACCGTACAGCCATCGGGTCGCGTCGGGATCGCAATGTCGTGAAGTTCCTCGCCATGGCCGCCGCAAGACCCCGGCCGCGACTCCGTCACGGCATGGGTCTACGCATCCCGGTTGCAGGTCCGGTCCCGTACCTCGCCGGTCGTATTCCGAGCCGGTCTGCGGATGCGGCGACTACGGGCAACCGGCGTCGCTGCTGGCCGCGATGATGTTGAGGTTGGCGAAGTTGGCGGAACCGGTGGTGATCCCCGTCAGCGTGATCGTGCCCGTCGTCGCGCTGTTGAACGTGACGGTAATGACATGGTCGGTACCGCTGTCCGCGCCGGAGGTGGTGGGCGGGTTGGTTGCGGTCCCCATGCACAGGTGGAGCTCTTCGCTGGCCGACTTGCTGGCCCCCAAGGTGTAGTCGGCCAGCGTGTCGTTGTCGAAGCTCTCATCGAAGTAGAACTTGTCGCTGCCGGTCCCGCCTTCCAGTGCGTCATCACCGGCACCGCCCGTGAGCGCGTCGTCGCCGGCATCGCCATTCAGGGCATCATCGCCGGCATCGCCCGTGAGCGTGTCGTCGTCGGCACCGCCATTCAGGGTATCGTCGCCGGCGTTGCCCGTGAGCGTGTTGGCCGAGCCGTCGCCCGTCAGTGTGTCGCCATGGTCCGAGCCGAAGAGATTCTCAATATCGAGCAGGGAGTCGCCCTGCGCATGGCCTCCGCTGGCCGTATTGTCAGCCAGGCTGACGGTTACGGCCGCGCCGGAACCGGCATAGCTGGCGGTGTCGGTCTCGTCCCCGCCGAGCAGCATGTCTTCGCCATCTCCGCCATTCAGCGTGTCGTCGCCGCCCCCACCGTTCAGTGTGTCGTTGCCGGCATTGCCCGTGAGGGTGTCGTCGCCGGTATTGCCCGCGAGCGTGTTGGCCGAGCCGTCACCCGTCAGTGTGTCGCCATGGGCCGAGCCAATCAGGTTCTCGATGGCGGTGAGGGTGTCGCCCTGCGCGTGGCCACCGCTGCCGGTGGTGTTGGCGACCAGGCTGACGGTCACGCCTTCGTTGGAACCGGCGTAACTGGCGGTGTCCGTGTCGTCCCCGCCGTCCAAGGCGTCGGCCCCGGCGTTGCCGATGAGGGTGTCGTCGCCGTCCCCGCCGTTCAGCGTGTCGCTGCCGACGTTGCCGTTCAGGTTGTCGTTGCCGTCCCCGCCGTGCAACGTGTCGTTGCCGTCCCCGCCGTTCAGGGTGTCGTTGCCGGCGTTGCCCGTCAGCGTGTTGGCAGAACCGTTGCCCGTGAGGGTGTCGTTGAGGGCCGAACCGGTCAGATTCTCGATGGAGTTCAGGGTGTCGCCCGCGGCATCGCCGCCGGTGCCCGTGCCTGAGACCAAGCTGACGGTCACCGCCATGCTGGAACCGGCGTAGCTCGCAGTGTCGTTGCCGGCGTTGCCGCGCAGCGTATCGATGCCGGCATGGCCCGTGAGCGTGTCGTCGCCGGCGTTGCCGTTCAGGGTGTCGTTGCCGTCCCCGCCGTTCAGGTTGTCGTTGCCGGTGCCGCCGTTCAGGCTGTCGTTGCCATTGTTGCCGTTCAGGGTGTCGTTGCCGGCATTGCCATTGAGCGTGTCGTTGCCGTCCCCGCCGTTCAATGTGTCGATGCCATCCCCGCCGTTCAGGTTGTCATTGCCGGCATTGCCATTGAGCGTGTCGTTGCCCGCATTGCCCGTCAGCGTGTTGGCCAAGCCGTTGCCCGTGAGGGTGTCGTTGTGGGCCGAGCCGATCAGGTTTTCGATGGCGGTGAGGGTGTCGCCCGCGGCATGGCCGCCGCTGCCGGTGACGTTGGCGACCAGGCTGACGATCACGCCCGCGTTGGAGCCTGCGTAGCTGGCGGTGTCCAAGTTGGCCCCGCCATTCAAGGTGTCAGCTCCGGCGGTGCCCGTGAGGGTGTCGTTGCCGGCATTGCCATTGAGCGTGTCGTTGCCATTGTTGCCGTTCAGGGTGTCGTTGCCGTCCCCGCCGTGCAGCGTGTCGTTGCCGCCGTGGCCGGTCAGCATGTCGTCCCCGCCGCTGCCCGTGAGCGTGTTGGCCGAGTCGTTACCGATGAGGGTGTCGTTGTGGGCCGAGCCGGTCAGGTTCTCGACGTTGTTCAGGGTGTCGCCCGTGGCGTGGCCGCCGCTGCCCGAGCCTGCGGCCAGGCTGACGGACACCGCGGTACCGGAACCGGCGTAGCTGGCGGTGTCCGTGTCGTCCCCGCCGTCCAAGGCATCGGCCCCGGCATTGCCGAACAACTGGTCGTTGCCGTCCCCGCCGTTCAGGCTGTCGTTGCCATTGTTGCCGGTGAGGGTGTCGTTGCCGGCATTGCCATTGAGCGTGTCGTTGCCGGCGTTGCCGGTCAGCGTATCGTCGCCGTCCCCGCCGTTCAGGATGTCGTTGCCGGCGTTGCCGGTCAGCGTGTCGTCCCCGCCGCTGCCCGTGAGCGTGTTGGCCGAGCCGTTGCCCGTGAGGGTGTCGTTGTGGGCCGAGCCGGTCAGGTTCTCGATGTTGTCCAGGGTATCGCCCGTGGCATGGCCGCCGCTGGCCGTGTCGGCAGCCAGGTCAACGGTCACACCCGCGTTGGAGCCGGCGTAGCTCGCAGTGTCCGTGTTGGCACCGCCATCCAATGTGTCGGCCCCGGCGTTGCCGGTGAGGGTGTCGTTGCCGGCATTGCCCTGCAGGGTGTCGTCGCCGGCGTTGCCCTGCAGGGTGTCGTTGCCGGCATGTCCCGTGAGCGTGTTGGCCATGTTGTCGCCCGTGAGCGTGTCGGCATGGCCTGAGCCGATCAGGTTCTCGATCGTGGACAGCATGTCGCCCTGGGCATGGCCGTCGCTGCCCGTGCCTGAGGCCAGGCTGACGGTCACGCCCGCACCGGAACCGGTGTAGTTCGCGGTGTCCGTTCCGTTCCCGCCGGTCAGCGTGTCGTTGCCGGCGCCACCATGAAGCGTATCGTCTCCGTCTCCGCCCGCGAGAGTGTCGTCGCCCGCATTGCCCGTCAGCGTGTTGGCCATGTTGTCGCCCGTGAGGGTGTCGTTGTGGGCCGAGCCGATCAGGCGTTCGATGCTGGTGAGGGTGTCGCCCGCGGCATGGCCGCCGCTGCCCGTGCCTGAGGCCAGGCTGACGGTCACCGCGGCACCGGAACCGGCGTAGCTGGCGGTGTCCGTGTCGTCCCCGCCGTCCAAGGCATCGGCCCCGGCGAGGCCCTGCAGGGTGTCGTTGCCGTCGCCGCCCTTGAGATTGTTGGCGGAGGCGTTGCCGGTGAGCGTGTCGGCATGGCCGGAGCCGATCAGGTTCTCGATGGCGGTGAGGGTGTCGCCCTGGGCATGGCCGCCGCTGCCGGTGGTGTTGGCGACCAGGCTGACGGTCACGCCCGCGTTGGAACCGGCGTAGCTGGCGGTGTCCGTGTCGTCCCCGCCGTCCAAGGCATCGGCCCCGGCGTTGCCCGTCAGCGTGTCGTTGCCGGCATCGCCGTTCAGCGTGTCGTTGCCGGTATGCCCCGTGAGCGTGTCGTCGCCGGCGTTGCCGTTCAGGTTGTCGTTGCCGGCGTTGCCATTCAGGTTGTCGTTGCCGGTGCCGCCGTTCAACGTGTCGTTGCCATTGTTGCCGGTGAGGTTGTCGTCGCCGTCGCCACCCGTCAGCGTGTTGGCCGAGCCGTCGCCCGTGAGGATGTCGTTGTGGTCGGAGCCGATCAGGTTCTCGAAGTTGTCCAGGGAGTCGCCTTGGGCATGGCCGCCGCTGGCCGAGTCGGCAGCCAGGCTGACGGTCACAGCCGTGTTGGAACCGGCGTAGCTGGCGGTGTCGCCGGTGCCGTCCCCGCCGTCCAAGATATCGGCCCCGGCGTTGCCCGTGAGGGTGTCGTCGCCGGCGTTGCCGCGCAGCGTATCGGCCCCGGCGTTGCCCGTGAGGGTGTCGTTGCCAGCGTTGCCCGTCAGCGTGTTGGCCGAGCCGTCGCCCGTGAGGGTGTCGTTGTGGGCCGAGCCGGTCAGGTTCTCGAAGTTGTCCAGGGAGTCGCCTTGGGCATGGCCGCCGCTGGCCGAGTCGGCAGCCAGGTCGACGGTCACGGCCGCGTTGGAGTCGGCGTAGCTCGCGGTGTCGTTGGTGCCGGCCCCGCCGTCCAAGGCATCGGCCCCGGCGAGTCCCTGCAGGGTGTCATTGCCGGCCCCGCCCTTGAGATTGTTGGCGGAGCCGTCGCCCGTGAGGGTGTCGTTGTGGGCCGAGCCGGTCAGGTTCTCGAAGTTGTCCAGGGAGTCGCCTTGGGCATGGCCGCCGCGGGCCGAGTCGGCAGCCAGGCTGACGGTCACCGCGGCACCGGAACCGGCGTAGCTGGCGGTGTCCGTGTCGTCCCCGCCGTCCAAGGCATCGGCCCCGGCGAGGCCCTGCAGGGTGTCGTTGCCGTCGCCGCCCTTGAGATTGTTGGCGAAGGGGGTGCCGGTGAGCGTGTCGTCATGGTCGGAGCCAATTAGGTTTTCGATCGTGGCCAAGGTGTCGCCCTGGGCATCGCCGCCGCTGCCGGTGACGTTGGCCATCAGGCTGACGGTCACAGCCGCGTTGGAACCGGCGTAGCTGGCGGTGTCCGTCCCGCCCCCGCCGAACAGGTTATCGGCTCCGGCTCCGCCCGTGAGCGTGTCGTTGCCCGCATGGCCGAACAGCGAATCGTTGCCGGCGTTGCCCGTCAGGGTATCGTTGCCCGCATGGCCGAACAGCGTATCGATGCCGGCATTGCCGAACAGCATGTCGTTGCCGGCATTGCCCCTGATCGTGTTGGCCGTGCCGTCGCCCGTGAGGGTGTCGTTGTGGGCCGAGCCGATCAGATGTTGGATGGCGGTGAGGGTGTCGCCCGCGGCATCGCCGCCGCTGCCCGTGCCGGTGGCCAAGCTGACGATCACCCCCGCACTGGAACCGGCGTAGCTCGCGGTGTCGAATTCGGCACCGCCATTGATGGTGTCGGCCCCGGCGTTGCCCGTGAGGGTGTCGTTGCCGAAACCGCCGTTCAGTGTGTCGTCGCCGGCGTTGCCCGTGAGGGTGTCGTTGCCGAAACCGCCGTTCAGTGTGTCGTTGCCGTCGTTGCCAAGCAGCCGGTCGTTGCCATTGTTGCCGGTGAGGATGTCGTTGCCGATGCCGCCGCGAAGGATGTCGTTGCCGAAATTGCCATTCAGAGTGTCGACGCCGTCCCCGCCATTCAATGTGTCGTTGCCATCCCCGCCGTGTAGGGTGTCGTTGCCGGCATTGCCATTGAGAGTGTCGTTGCCGGCATTGCCATTGAGAGTATCGATGCCGTCCCCGCCATTCAATGTGTCGATGCCATCCCCACCGTGTAGGGTGTCGTTGCCGGCATTGCCATTGAGAGTGTCGGCCCCGGCATTGCCCGTCAGCGTGTTGGCATTGCCGTCGCCCGTGAGGGTGTCGTTGTGGGCCGAGCCAATCAGGTTCTCGATCATGGTCAGGGTGTCGCCTGCCGCATGGCCGCCGATGCCGGTGACGCCGGGGACCAGGCTGACGGTTACAGCCTCGTTGGAGCCAACGTAGCTGGCGGTATCCGTGTCGGCCCCGCCATTCAACTGGTCGTTGCCGGCCCCGCCCGTCAGCGTGTCGTCGCCGGCATGGCCGTTCAGGATGTCGCAGCCGTCGTTGCCAAACAGCTGGTCGTTGCCGGCATCCCCATTCAGCGTGTCGCAACCATCGCCGCCCCTGAGGACATTGGCCCCGGTGTCGCCCGTGAGGGTGTCGGCATGGACCGAGCCGATCAGGTGTTCGATGCTGATCAGGGTGTCGCCCTGCGCATGGCCGCCGATGCCGATGACACCCGGGACCAGGCTGACGGTCACCGCGGCATCGGAACCGGCGTAATCCGCGATATCCGATCCGGTCCCGCCATTCAGGGTGTCGGCGCCCTCGGCGCCTATGAGCGTGTCGTCGCCGCCGTAGCCCAACAGCGTATCGACCCTGTCGGTGCCGATGAGGATGTTGTCCTGATCGTCGCCGAGGATGAGAAACACGATCGCCGGGCCCGCGAAACGCTCCACCTTGTTGAGGGAGTCGCCCTGGGCCTGGCCTCCGCTGGCGGTGATGGTTCCGTCGAGCGTGCGGGTAAGGATCACCGACCCTTCGGCACCGGCATAGTACAAGGTGTCCGTGCCGGGTCCGCCGTCCAGCCGGTCGGCGCCGGGTCCGCCGTCCAGCCAGTCGTTGCCGGAGCCGCCGTCCAACCTGTCGGCTCCATGACCACCATGCAGCCGGTCGTTGCCGTCCCCACCGTCGAGGAGGTCGTCGCCGGTACCGCCCTTGAGAATGTCGTTGCGGTTGCCGCCTTCCAGCCGGTCGTTGCCGCCCCAACCCACCATGCACAGGCTCCTACCGCTGCTCCGCAGCCTATCCGCGTCCGCCGTGCCGTGCGAGGCCATGTAGACGTAGTTGGTCTGGGCGACGGGACCGACGCTTTCGCCGCGCCGCGCCCGGATCCGGAAGTTGTAGTAGTAGATCTCGCAGGGCAGGGGGCCGATGGTGGCGCTCCACCGCCCGTCGCTGCCCTTGACCGGCGTCGGCATGGCCCGGAAGGCCCCGCTGAGCAACCCCGGGTAGCCGCTCCAATGGAGGGGCACGCCCTCGTACGTGTATTCATAGGTGAGCCTGTCGTCGCCGGGGTCGTTCCAGAACAGGGTCACCTCCTGCGCACCGTTGGCCCAGGTCTTCTGGCCTTCGAAGCCGGTGACGTGCGGAATGCTGGTGTCAAAGAGGTTGACGAAGGCCAGCCGCTTGAAGCAATAAATGCGGCTGCCGGCCACCGCCCGCAGCCAGATGCCGTAGGTCCGCTGGAAGGCGAGATCGGCCACCGTGAAGGAGGTGGTGCCGGCATGGCTGCCGGGGATGTCCCGCCAGCGGTCAACATAGTAGTTGTACCCTTTGCTCGCCTGCAGCATGTACTGGTACTTGGTAATGGCGGCGATGCCGGGGTCCTCCCAGGTCAGCCGCACGCGGCCGTTGCCGAAGGTGACGGCGAGGCCGTCGATCAGGCGGGCCCCGCTCCCGCAATAGGGCACGGTGTCGACCGAGACGGGGAAGAGGTTCGCGTTGAGAGACGCGCGCACCCACACACTGGCCTCGCTGCGGCCCCGCGCGATGACCTGGTTGCCGGTGCCGAGGGCCTGGAAATCGATCTGCCAATAGCCGTTCCCGCGCAGGATGATGGGGGTACTGGTCTGGTCCTTGGGTACGGTGATCTGGTCCTCTTCCTCTTCCTGGCCCTGCCCTTGGCCCAGTCCTTGTGCCTGGCCCAGTGCTTGTGCCTGGCCTTGTCCCTGTGCCTGTCCCTGCGTCCGTTGCCAGCTCAGCTTGTAGGCGGACGCCCCGGGGACCGGCTCCCAGGACGCGGTGACGGTCCGGGCCTGCAGCAGGCCGGCGGCGTTCTCGGTCGCTTTCAGGTCCAACGCCACCACCGGCGGCGCCACGGCCACGGTGGCGGTGGCCTCCGGTCCGCAGCCGCCGTCGTTGCACGCGGCCAGCGCCACCTCCCAGGAGCCGGGACCGGACACGGTCAGGGTGGCCGCGGTCGTCTCGACGGTGGTTGCGTCCCCCGGCGCGAAGGCGCCCCCCACCGGCCGCCAGCGCAGCCGGTAGGCGGTCGCGCCGGCGACGGCCTCCCATGTGGCTGTGAGGTTCAGTTCACCCGGTGTGACGGCGACGGCCAGGTTCCCCGGCAGGCCGGGCGGGTCGGGCCGCGATATGGCCACGGCCTGGCCGGTGAAGCCGGGTGCCGGGTCGCCGCCCGCGGCCGCCCGTTTCAGGGGCTTGTCGTCGTCGTGCGCATAGTCCAGGGTCACGGTCTGGCCAAACACCGGCGCCGCGGCCAGTTCCAGCGTGACCGTCGCCTCCGCCACCGACACGCCCTCGACCGCGATGGCGCCGGCTGCTTCCGTCCCGGCCGCCACATGGACCGTGAACTGGGCGGCCGCCGGCCCGGGCGTCGCCTGCACCGGCTGGTTGAAGGTCAGCTTGATCGCCTTCCCGGCGGCCGTCGCCGTCAGCAGGACGGGATGGCTCTCCCAAGGGGTGAGGAAGTGGCCGCGCAGGGAGGCGGACAGCCCCTCGGGGTCGGTGGCCGTCAGGACCACGGTGGTCACCAGCGGGTCCGGCAGCGCCGGCTCCTGCGCATGCCAGGCCTTCTCGTCGTCCATCTCAAAGGACACGCGCAGCAGGTTTTCCAGGGCGAGGTTGCCTTGCGCCAGTTGTGCGGCGGTGGGCGCCAGAGCCTCCGCCACCAGGTCGCGGTGGTCGGAGGCGATGGTTACGCTGTAGGTCAGCGCGTCGTCGTCCGGGTCGGAGAAGAGTCCGTGGAAGGGCTTGCTGACCTGGATCCCGCGCGGCGCGCTGTTGTACTGGGTGAAGGTGTCGTATCGGGCGGCCTCCGTATCGACTACCGGTGCCCGGTTGGGTACCGGCGTGGCCGTGGGTTCCGGGGTTGGAGTCGGTGTAGGGGCCGGCGTGGCTGTGGGAGTCGGCGTGGGTTCTGGGGCGGCGGCCCCCGCCTCCGTCCAGGTGACGGTGACGGGCTCCGAGGTGGCCGCCGCCCCCGAGGTATAGGTGACCGTGACCCGGAAGGTTGTGGGATCGGCGTGGCCGGACAGAAATGAGAAGGTGGCATTCCTGCCGTAGACGGCCCAGCCGCCGAAATTCATCTCCCACGCGTACGCCGGGGTCTCGCCCGACGGCGCGTTGGCGATGACCGCCCGCAGCTCGACGGCTTGTCCCACCCGCGGCTGGGCGGGGCTGGCCGTGATCGACACCTGCAGGGAGGGAGAGGTGGGCTCCGGGATCGCCGTGGGTTCCGGCTCCGGTGTGGCGGTGGGTTCCGGCTCCGGCGTGGGGGTGGGTTCCGGCTCCGGCGTGGCCGTGGGTTCCGGTTCCGGTGTGGGGGTGGGTTCCGGTTCCGGTGTGGCCGTGGGTTCGGGCTCCGGTTCGACCTTGAATCTCTGGGCCAGGCGCGGGCCACAGCCGGCGTCGTTGCAAGCCTGCACGCGCACCACCCATTCGCCATGGTCGGCCACGGTGATGGTCGTGCCGGGGGTTTCCACCCGCACCCCCTCGTTCAGCGCGTTGCCCGGCCCGGCCACACGCCAGCGCACCCAATAGTCGCTGGCGCCGTCCACCGCGTCCCATGCCAGCGACACCTCCCGCGAGCCCGTCTCGGTCCCGATCCGCAAGCCGTCCTCATCGTGCCGTGACCGGTGCCGGCGGCCGTCCGGCCGCGCCCGCCGGCTTGCGGATCGGGACCGAGACGGGCTCGCGGAAGGTGTCGCTGTCGTGGAACGCGGTGGACGGTGCCAGCGGCTACTGGGTGCGATGGCGTGTGGCCGGGCCGGGCCCCGTGCCTGCAACCAGGATGCACGGCCCGGTGCGGTGACGGGGCCGCGGCCGGAGTCTTGTGTCTGTCATTGCCGGAGACCGCAACGACATGGTCATCCCGTGGCGGACCGATGGCTCGTTGGGCGGCGGGTGCTCCTCCGCCTCGGCAGGACCGCCATGCTCCGCTCGCAATGACAAGGACGAGGAGCAGAAGAGCCTCATCTCTGGGCGATTTTCAACTCTGGGGATTGCCGCCAGCCGCAAGCTGCTGCCGGTATCTGGCTCAGGCGAACCGGTGGGGGGCGACTCGGACTGCGGTGGACGACCAGTCCAATGAAATTACGACCGTCCCGGAACTGCTGCGAAGGTCGTCTTGGCAGGATGCATTGGGACCCTCGGCACCATGGGCTGCCGGACGGCCAACACCTATTGGTTCCGGGTGCAGGAGGCGGAACCTGTGCTGCACGTCAGGACGAACCACAAGGAGTTCCACGACCGCTTCGCAGAGATGCCAGTCGCGGCGGACTCCGGTTGAGGCACTGGCCCATGCTCCGCATGCAATCAGCCGCAAGGTCCGCCCAGGGCTGTCAACGACTGCTGGGAGAATCTGCAATGGCGGTGACCATCAGCGTAGCGCAACTGTTCGATGTGGCTCCTGACGAGGGAGCCTGCCATGTGTGACTTGCGGAAGCGCGTTGGCAGGGCGCAACGACCTTACCGCACTTCGGCAGCGACCATTGCAGCCGACTGCCCGGCATGCCGCATGCCTACTGGCACAAGGACCGCCGCGATACCTTCACCTTCATTTCGGCACCGGTATGCCGCCCAACGCCCCCTGCGTGACTGGATGTTCGCCATCAACTCGGTGATGACGGCCCGCAAGGGCAATTCGGCCACGCAGTTGCCGACGGAATTGGATGTGCCGCACCGCATGGCACATGTTCCATGGAATCCGCTTAGCGTGCGGGCGCGGCGATTTCAAGCTGATAACGGTTGTCGAGGCCGACAATGCGTACGTGGCGGGACCTGGCAGGGGCTTGTGAAGAGGGTAGCCAACAGAACCGCATTAAAGACAGGTTACTTTCCATGGACTGTACCCAATGACGACCACCATGGCTTGACGAAACCAGCCAAGACCAACCCCATCCCGAATCCTGCAGCAGGCGGCCCAAACCGCCTTAATTGAAAAATTAAACGGGGTTGCATAATTCGATGTAAAGTGCCGTCAACTGGAATCCAGGAGCCGCGCAACCGAAGGGCGGGATACGTGGACCGTGTCTTCATCTATTGGGACAATTCGAACATTTTCCATGAAGCACAGCGTCTGGCCGAGGCTAACGAGCAAGGCCCTCAGGTTCGATGGCGCATCCGAATCCACTTCGAGAACCTTTTGAATCTGGCGCAAGCGGACCGGGCGATCGAACGGGCCCTGGCCGTTGGCTCGGTGCCGCCGGAAATGCGGCAACTCTGGAACAGGTTGGAAAGTACCGGAATTGAAGTCCAGTTCTTCGACCGCGGAGGACGGGGACGAGGCGAACAGGAAATGCCTGATCGCCTCCTGCAACTGCGGATGCTTGAGGATGGTTGGGACTACAACGGCGATCCCGGCGTTGTGGTTCTTCTCACAGGCGACGGGGCGGGGTATCTGGAAGGAGCCGGTTTCCACAGTACCCTGGAACGCATGCACCAGCGCGGCTGGCGTATCGAAATATTGTCATGGGCTCATGCCTGCAACCAACGCATGCGCCGCTGGGCGGAGGAACACGGAGTATTCGTGCCACTGGACGACTTCTACGACTCCATCACTTTCCTGGAACCCTCCTACTCCAGCGTCGAACTCAATTCCCGCTATGTCGTCCCTCTCGATTTGAGCCGCCGTCCGATGCAATCATGAGCCACAGCGGTCTGAATGGTCCGAGACGTTGAATTTTGCTTCGCACCCGTTGAGGCAACCAGGCATTCCCTTGGCTTGGCTGTAGTTGCGCGGATATGGGTGCGAACCCGCCAGCGGCCCTCGAAGACCTGAACGAATCGCCAATACCATCCGTCAGGTTGCAAACACTGGCCGATCTTGGCAGATGGTCCGCAACGAAGTGCGGGGTGCCGAACCGCAAGCAGGATCGGGGCAATATGGACCCAATGGTGGTCAAGGGCTGTCCTCGTCCACCGCGCTCGAGTGGTCCGACACCCGGCCGGGTCAGGCGGAACCGGATACGGCGATTTTGCAGACCGTCTCGTCACCTGGTGTTGTGTCCCATGAGTACGTGACATAATGACGAAGGCAAGCACCTTCCCGGGCGTGGGGTGACATTGATGCAGTCCACGCGGGCCTCTTGGCTTACAGGAGAGCCCCCTGGCACCCATGATGGGATGGACGTTTCCAAGCACGAATTCAACCTGGTGGTCTGGGGTGCCAAAGACGTCTACTGACTACCCCACGGCCAAGAGATTATCGAAGCTCTGTGTGACCACTCTGGCTCCAGACCTCATCGTGAGGGAAGCGACCGGGGGGCTGGAAGTGCCTCTGTCAAGCTTGCTGCAGGCGGTCGGCCCGGCCCGTATGGCAGCCAAGCTGCGAACCCCCGTGCGAACTCTGTCCGACACCGACCTTCGGGACTTGAGACCCCTCGTGGTGTGACGATTGCTGCCGTGTCGCTGAGGGGTGCAATGTGGCTGCTGCCAGAGCAAGCGAAGGGTTGGTGGTGGGTGGTAGTGATGGCCTTGGTCTTTGTGCAGGTCCTGTTGTTGTTGCTCTTTATATTGAGGTACTGGGTGCAGCAGCTGTCCTGGAGTCGTCGCCGGGGTCTGTTCCTAGACCTCGATGAATTGCGCTATGTTTCACCGGGCTGGCGACGGACGATCTCTTGGGGAGACCTCTACACGGCGACCACGGCCGGCCGGCGCCGCCTGAAGGTGGAGTGGGAGAACGGAGCTGAACTGTGGGTGTGGCTCGCCTCGTGCTGTGACCGCAACCTCCGGGTGGACATCGTGCGGAAACTGATCCGCCTGCATCATCCCGACCGGCACGGCCGGGTCGACCCGGATCCTTCTGCCGCAGGAGTGCCCTGACCGTCCCCCGCTCCCGGATCCAGGACACGGCGATCGCGGCTTCGAGATCGTCGTCGGCTTTCTCTTTGGGACTGGCGATGTAGATCGCAGCCACGCCGAACAGACCCATGACGAACTACACAGAGCGTCCGCGTTTGTCCCCCGACCACCAGCGGAGATGGTCGAGGATTGGATGGCCATCGTACACACGTTTGCCGGCCGTCTGCGCGGCCTACGGTCCTACAGGCAGCAACCAAGGAAGGCCGTACAGGATGGTAGTTCCCAGGTCCCCAAGGTCACGCGCATTCTGCACAGCCAGGGGTTGCACAAAGCCAAGTTCGATCGGTTGACGCGAATCGCCGCGCGGTGCGGACGCGTGCGGCCAATCCGGCCATCGTCTCCAGTTGGTCTTACTTCGCGCGGTTCAGGTCCCGACTGTGCAGGATGCGCGTAGCCTTGGCTGTCTTCACGACTTACAGGATTGGGCAGGAAGTGTCAGAAAACACGGTGCTTATCGACGATCTGGTGTATCAGTTGCGAATTCCGTATCCACATCCACAACACCAAGAATCGTGCGCCAGTTTCCAGGGGCTTGGCTGGCATCCCGAATACGGTCATGGACATTTCCCGGTATGCCTGTGCGGAGCCAGTGGGTTTTCACGGTGTCCTGATCTTTGGTGGACATGGACGGTACGAATGCCTTCAATGTCGCGAGCAGGGTTTTGATTCGCTCCTCTTGGAGTTTATCGCCGATGTGGTCCCTCCAACAGTTGTTCGTGTCGTCAAACCACTGCAGGTAGGAGGGGGAAGGTTCCGACGTGTCGGGAGGGTGGATGCGAACCTCGGTGCCGCAGATGCGGACGACGTCCGTGACGGGTTGGTACATGCCGCGGTCATCCAGCCTGAACAGCCACATGTTCAATTGTGGGGCATCGGCTTCGGGTTCCGGTTCCCCCACCTGCAGAATCAGATACTCCTTGATGCCCATGGCGGCATAGAGGCGGCTTTTGTCCGTGAAGTCGCGGTGGTCCGAGGTGGGGGACACGATCTCGATGGCCGCATCGGGAATGGGGAAGTGCGCATCCTGCATGCTGAAGGTACGCTCGGCCTGGGTACGTTCCCTTGGTTCCGCCAGGGTTTGATCCGGATGCAGGACCAGTGCGTCAGGCACCACCATGGTCTTGGGTCTCAGGGTTTTGGTGTAGAGACGCAACGATTCCCCCAGGCTGGCCGGAAAGTGCAATTCCGGTTCCTTCGCCACGCGGAAGCCCAAGGCCGTGCACAGGGTCCGCACCAGAAGGGCCAGGAACTCGTCGTGCCACAGTCCACTGGGCATGAGGAAACCGTCCTTGTTGAATTCACGCATGTGTTGAACATGGCCGCGATAGTCCGGATCCGTTGACCAGTCATAGGCGTATTCATGTTCCGGATCGTAGGCATAATCCGGGTCGTAATGGGGGAGGGCAGTCAGTTCGGATTGCCACGCCTTCAAGTTGCCCAAGCGCATGTGAGCGCGCCAAGGACGGGTTGCCGCCGCTGTGGCAGCATCCGTTTCCCCCAGTTCCGGGGCATTGGGCCAAGCCCATGCCGTTGTTGGTTGGATTGTGGGTTGATCCGCCTTCCCACCATCTTGGATTGCCACACTCTTGGCTGATGCTGTTGTGGCCATATTCGACTACCGTGTGGTGGTTGGTGCACAGCCTCATTGTAACAAGAGCCTAGCCCGCCAATGCGGTGGCCCGCCGAGGAACACTTTGGTTGCCAAAGGAGGAGCAGACCATCTGAACCTTTCATATCTTGTTTGACATCGAACACACTATCTGTGTTCGATGTCAAGTAGGGATCACCGTTGACAAGGGTTCCGTTTGCCAAGGAACTTGGTCCCGGATC
This sequence comes from Caldilineaceae bacterium, assembly GCA_965219935.1. GTDB lineage: Bacteria > Chloroflexota > Anaerolineae > Caldilineales > Caldilineaceae > Bin34. Next base: position 25,758 of record CBDCOU010000003.1, read on the forward strand.
GCCGCGTTCAGAACGGTGAGCAACTTGAACATGCCAGCCCAGGTACGTGCTCGGCCGTCACCAATCCCGACTGTCCAGCAGGCCCTCGGACACGCCGCACAAGGTTGTAGAATGGCTTCAAGGCTGGCCCGATATCCGGTGCACAAGGTTTTCTGCCAACCTTGGCAGATCAATCCGCCCACAAGGGGTGCCCGCGTTGATGGAAGAAGATCCATGCCTGCAACACAACTTCCACCCCTGCACCCCAGCGATGCCGGCTTTGCCGCCATTCGTCGCCGGGGTGGTTTCTATGTGGACAAGACCGGTTGGTTCCGGGACCTGCTTGAGACGTATCCAAGCACCATCGCCAGTCCGCCGCTGACCTGCCGCCACCAGTTCCTGGCGCGTCCGCGGCGGTTCGGCAAGACGCTGTTGATCAACACGCTGGAGGCCTGGTTCCAGGGGTTGCCGCCGAACCACCCGGAAAATCCCGAAGGCTTGGCCGGCAACTTGGACGGCATGCCAACAGGCTGGACATCTCCCGCATGGCTGTGGGAGGGTCTGGAGGGGAAAGACCTGCACGGCGTACACGGTTGGCATCCCGCAATCCGCTTGGACCTCTCCCGTGTCAACAATCCCGACCCCGTAGGCACATACAGGGCCCTGCAGGTCTATCTGGGGGAGGCAATCGGGGTGTGGCACCGCCGCGGCATGCAATGGTTGTCCAATATGCCCGGAACCCTGCCCCCCGAGTCGCCCGCGGATCTCCTGGTCGCTCTCGTTCGGTCCCTGCAAGAAACCCACGGATGTTCCCCCGTGGTTTTGGTGGACGAGTACGACGCCCCCATCGTGAAGCATATCGGCACGGACCGCAATCTACAGCCTGCGGTGGAAGCGCTGCAGGACTTCTTCCGCGCACTGAAGGACGACGAGGGCCTGCTCTACGGCGTGTTCGTGACGGGTATCACGCGCTTTGCGCGCCACCACTTGTTCTCCGCCGCCAACAACTTCACCGACATCTCCGACCGCCCCGCCTACGGGGCCCTCTGCGGTTTCACGGAGGACGAAGTGGACCGGGATCTGGCCCCCTACCGGGAGGCCCTGACGGAGCTGGAGCCGCACCTGCGCAACCGTGACATCCTCGCCGACTGGCGAACGCGCTACAACGGCTACCGCTTTTCGGAACTGCCCTCGGCCCCGCGCGTCTACAATCCCTTCACCCTGACCAATGGGCTGGCCGTCGTGCTGGCGGAACCGGATCTGCGCCGCCGGGCCGCGGCTGGGGATTGGCCTTCCGCCTGGAGCCAGTCGGGGCATCCGGGTCTCATCGCACGTCTCGCCGCCGACACCCGCCAGGCGTTGCCGGCCGGCGGACCCATGGAGGTCCGGGATGCACAGGCCGCCGGGATGGGCGATCTGACCCATCCGCACTATGCCGACCTCATGGTCGACACCGGCTACTACACCTGGCACGGAGGCGGGGACGCCGCGCCCGCCTATCTGAACTTCCCCAACCTGGAAGTGGCCGAGTCATGGACCCGCGACATCCTGGACCGGGGGAGGTATCCGTCCGACCGGCACGCACAGCTGGTCCCCGACCTGAAGGCGGCCCTGGCGTCCGGGGACGTGCAGGGTGCCTTTCGCCAACGTCTGGAGGACTACCTGTTCCACTTCTCGTTCCACAATCTGCGGAGCGAGGACACCTTCCGCACCCTGCTGCAGTCCCTGCTGTTGCAAATGGGACGGCCCACGCAGTCGGAAAAGTCCACGCTGGGAGGACGCGCCGACCATGAAATCCAATTGGGCCACCGGATGTATGTCTTCGAGGTGAAGTACAACCGGTCCCTCGGCGCGGCCCGCCGGCAGATTCGGGACCGGCAGTACGGACGCGAACACCTGGGCCGCGGTTTGGAAGTGGTGGCTGTATCCCTGAACCTCCGTCGCAACCAGGACGACATCGCATTGGAGTGTGCCACGGACGCCTTGGGCGAACTGCTGGGCGTACGCGACGAGACCCTGCCGGAGGGTGGATCAACCTGACCGGGTCCGGGGTGACATGGATGCCGTCCACGCCGAGGGGGCCTTTTGGGTTGTCTTGGCAACACCAGAGTAGGGACCCTTCGTCGTCTGTGCCCACTGGAACCAATATCAACGAGAGGTCAGGGGTGGCTGTTTTGCCCGGCGATGGCGGGGACGCGTGGTCGCAGAGCTTGACACCCCTCCTCAACGCTACGACATTCGGTGGGATGCACGCTGCGGTGCTGTTGCAGGCATCGGGCCGCAGTACGTCCTTGCGCTCTCTCCTACGTGTCGAACAGGAACGCGGTTTCGACTTCCTGTGCCTGGTCAACGCGCTCACGGCGCGTATCCACGGGGCCGCGACCCAAAGCAGCTGCTGGACGCAATGCCGCTCGCGGTTCCCTAACTTGGAAGCAACAACCTTCGAAGGTGACAGTCTGCCCGCGCGTCTCGAACTGATGGAACGCATCACCGTGCGCCAGGATGTCTTCGGCGGCAAGCCGATCATTCGCGATCTAAGAATCACCGTGGAACACGTCCTCGGCATGCTCGCGGCCGGCGACACGGCTGAGACGATCCTGCACGAGTATGCCTTCCTGGAGCCTGAGGACATTCAAGCCTGCCTGTTCTACGCTCACCGCTCGATTGCCGGTGAGGATGTGCACGATCGCGTGCTGGTCAGCGGGTCGTGAGGTTCTTGCGCGACGTCTGTGCCGCGTCGCGATGCAGCAGGGCAATATCATCGTCGTGACAAGAAACCGAGTACGGATACGCAGAAGAGAACGCGGGGAGGCATGATCCTCATGGAGCCCTGCCGCCCCCCTCGATGCGCGCGGGCCGCCACTGTGGGCAAGGGGAAGGTGAAGCGCGCCCAGGCCCGGCCCACCGGGACGGTCGGCGCGGAGGGTCCGGGGTTCACCGACAGGGCGCCCGTTTCGATGCGGGCCACATCCAGCAGGTTGGCCACTCCCTGCGGGGCGAAGGCTGCATAAGCCTGCCGGTCGTCGGGATCGGTACAGGCACGCCGTTTCATCGACAATCCCCACTGGCCGGGGATCCCCCTGGGCGCCTGTACGTAGCCGCCCAGGGCGGCCCGGGCCGCCGCGAACCAGTACCGGCACATCCCGCTGCGCGCGAATTCAGGCTGCGGCTGCGACCGCTCCCCGGCAGTGAGCCTCCTGGGCGGAGACTTGGCGTTGCGGGTCGTCCTGCTGGCCGCGGCGGGACGTCCGCCCGTGGACCACGGTCAGATTGTTCGGGGCCTTGTCTCCCTCTCCCGGGAAACGCAAGGCGTCGGCTGGGGTGTGGTCCCGACGGCCCTTCGCGGTCCTGCGGGCCGGGAACGCGCCGTTGCGGTCCATGACGCGCAACGGCTGCGCAGAGCACCCCGCGCGGGCACCGAACGGGGAGAGACGGTGGATCTTGTCCATAGCCACACGATGCCCAACAAACCACTTATCAATATCAAGGGCTCGTTGGTGCTCCCGGGGCTGCTGGAGTGCTCGCAACCGTACAGCCATCGGGTTGCAACGGGAGCGCAATGTGGTGATGTTCCTCGCCGCGGCCGGCAGATACGGGACCGGTTCCGAGCCGGTCTGCGGTTGCGACGACTACGGGCAACCGGCGTCGCCGCTGGCCGCGATGATGTTGAGGTTGGCAAAGTTGGCGGAACCGGTGGTGATCCCCGTCAGCGTGATTGTGCCCGTCGTCGCGCTGTTGAACGTGACGGTAATGACATGGTCGGTACCGCTGTCCGCGCCGGAGTGGGTGGGCGGGTTGGTTGCGGACCCCATGCACAGGTGGATCTCTTCGCTGGCCGACTTGCTGGCCCCCAAGGTGTAGTCGGCCAGCGTGTCGTTGTCGAAGCTCGCTTCGAAATAGAACTTGTCGGTGCCGGCACCGCCGGTCACATTGTCGTCGCCGTCGGAGCCCTGGAGGGAGTCATTGCCGGCGCCGCCGTTCAGCGTGTCTACGCCCAGCCCACCCAACAGTTGGTCGACGCCGTCCCCGCCGTTCAGGGTATCGTCGCCTGAGCCCCCGTTCACCAAATCGTCGCCGTCCCCGCCGTTCAGCGTGTCGTTGCCCCCAATGCCGTCCAGGATGTTGTCCGAGCCGTCGCCCGTGAGCGTGTCGTTGTGGGCCGAGCCGAAGAGCTCCTCGATGTTGGTCAGGGTGTCGCCCTGCGCGTGGCCGCCGCTGCCGGTGACCCCGGTGACCAGGCTGACGGTCACGCCGGCGTTGGAGTCGGCGTAATCGGCCCTGTCTTCGTCGCCGCTCCCGCCATCCAGCGCGTCGGCACCCGCGTTGCCCGTGAGCGTGTTGGCCGAGTTGTCGCCTGTCAGTGTGTCGTTGTGGGCCGAGCCGATCAAGTGCTCGATACCGGACAGGGTGTCGCCCGCGGCGTGGCCGCCACTGGCCGAATTGGTCGAGAGGTTGACGGTTACGGCGGCATTGGAGTCGGCATAGCTGGCAGTGTCACCCCCTCCGGTGACATCGTGTGTACCGCCGTTCAGTGTGTCGCCACCGGCATTGCCCGTCAGGGTGTCGTTGCCGTCCCCGCCGTTCAGCGTGTTGGCCGAGCCGTCACCCGTCAGCGTGTCGTCATGGGCCGAGCCGATCAGGTTCTCGATCATGGTCAGGGTGTCGCCTTGCGCATGGCCACCGCTGCCGGTGACGTTGGCGACCAGGCTGACGGTCACGCCCGCGTTGGAACCGGCGTAGCTGGCGGTGTCCGTGTTGGCACCGCCAGCCAAGGCGTCGGCCCCGGCATGGCCCGTCAGTGTGTCGTTGCCGGCATCGCCGTTCAGGTTGTCGTCGCCGGCGTTGCCGATGAGGGTGTCGTTGCCGTCGCCGCCGTGCAGCGTGTCGATACCGTCGCCGCCGTGAAGTGTGTCGTTGCCGGCGTTGCCCGTCAGCGTGTTGGCCAAGCCGTTGCCTGTGAGGGTGTCGTTGTGGGCCGAGCCGGTCAGATTCTCGATGGAGTTCAGGGTGTCGCCAAAGGCATCGCCGCTGTGAATTCCGGTGGCCAGGTTGACGTTCACCGCCGCGCTGGAACCGGCGTAGGACGCAGTGTCCGTCCCGCCACCGCCGTTCAGACGTTCCCGGCCCGCACTGCCGTGCAGTGTGTCGTTGCCGGCATCGCCATTCAGGGTGTCGCTGCCGGCATTGCCGAACAACTGGTCGTTCCCGGTGCCGCCGTGAAGGATGTCGTTGCCGCCGTTGCCGGTCAGCGTGTCGTCCCCGCCGCTGCCCGTGAGCGTGTTGGCCGAGCCGTTGCCCGTGAGGGTGTCGTTGTGGGCCGAGCCGGTCAGGTTCTCGAAGTTGTCCAGGGAGTCGCCCGCGGCATGGCCGCCGCTGGCCGTGTCGGCAGCCAGGTCGACGGTCACGCCCGCGTTGGAGCCGGCGTAGCTCGCAGTGTCCGTGTTGGCACCACCGTCCAAGTCGTCGGCTCCGGCATTGCCCGTCAGTGTATCGTTGCCGGCACCGCCGTTCAGCGTGTCGTCGCCGGCGTTGCCGTTCAGGGTGTCGTTGCCCGCATTGCCCGTGAGCGTGTTGGCCATGTTGTCGCCCGTGAGCGTGTCGGCATGGCTGGAGCCGATCAGGTTCTCGATGGTGGCCAGAGTATCGCCCGCGGCATCGCCGCCGCTGCCCGTGCCTGAGGCCAGGCTGACGGTCACCGCCGCGCCGGAACCGGCGTAGCTGGCGGTGTCCGTCCCGTCCCCGCCGCGCAGCGTGTCGTTGCCGGCATTGCCCGTCAGCGTGTCGTTGCCCACATTGCCATTCAGGGTATCGTCCCCGCCACTGCCGGTCAGCGTGTCGTTGCCGGCCCCGCCGTGAAGGATGTCGTTGCCACCCCTGCCCGTGAGGGTGTCGTTGCCGGCGTTGCCCGTCAGCGTATTGGCGGAACCGTCGCCCGTGAGGGTGTCATTGTTGGCCGATCCGATCACGTTTTCGATGCTGTTCAGGGTGTCGCCCGCGGCATCGCCGCCACTGTAGGAACGCAAGGCCAGGTTGACGTTCACCGCAGCACTGGAACCGGCGTAGCTCGCAGTGTCGTTGCCGGCATCGCCATTCAGGGTATCGCTGCCCGCATGGCCCGTGAGCGTGTCGTTGCCGGCGTTGCCGTTCAGGTTGTCGTTGCCGGCGTTGCCGTTCAGGATGTCGATGCCGTCGCCGCCGCGCAGGATGTCGTTGCCATTGTTGCCATTGAGCGTGTCGTTGCCGGCATTGCCATTGAGCGTGTCGATGCCGTCCCCGCCATGCAGTGTGTCGATGCCGTCCCCGCCGTTCAATGTGTCGTTGCCGGCATTGCCGTTGAGCGTGTCGTTGCCGGCATTGCCCGTGAGCGTGTTGGCCGAGCCGTTGCCCGTGAGGGTGTCGTTGTGGGCCGAGCCGGTCAGGTTCTCGAAGTTGTCCAGGGAGTCGCCCTGGGCGTGGCCGCCGCTGGCCGTGTCGGCAGCCAGACTGACGGTCACGGCGGCGTTGGAACCGGCGTAGCTCGCGGTGTCGGTATCGGCTCCGCCGTCCAAGACATCGGCCCCGGCGTTGCCCTGCAGGGTGTCGTTGCCGGCCTCGCCCTTGAGATTGTTGGCGGAGGCGTTGCCGGTGAGCGTGTCGGCATGACCGGAGCCGATCAGGTTCTCGATGGCGGTGAGGGTGTCGCCCTGGGCGTGGCCGCCGCTGGCGGTGACGTTGGCGACCAGGCTGACGGTCACGCCCGCGTTGGAGCCGGCGTAGCTGGCGGTGTCCGTGTCGTCCCCGCCGTCCAAGGCATCGGCCCCGGCGAGACCCTGCAGGGTGTCGTTGCCGGCCCCGCCCTTGAGACTGTTGGCGTTGGGTTCGCCGGTGAGCGTGTCGTCATGGTCGGAGCCAATGAGGTTTTCTATGGCGGTGAGGGTGTCGCCCTGCGCGTGGCCACCGCTGGCCGTGTTGGCAGTCAAGTCGACGGTCACGGCGGCGTCGGAACCGGCGTAGCTGGCGGTGTCCGTGTCGGTCCCGCCGACCAAGACATCGGCCCCGGCGCCGCCCGTGAGTGTGTCGTCGCCGGGTTGGCCGAACATCATGTCGTCGCCGGCGTGGCCGAACATCGTGTCGTCGCCGGTGCCGCCGTGCATCGTGTCGTCGCCGGTGCCGCCGTGCATCGTGTCGTCGCCGGTGCCGCCGTTCAGGTTGTCATCGCCGCCGTTGCCCGTGAGGGTATCGTTGCCGGCATTGCCCCCGAGACCGTTGGCGGAGTTGTCGCCGGTGAGCGTGTCGTCATGGGCGGAGCCGCTCAGGCGCTCGATGTTGTCCAGAGTGTCGCCCTGCGCGTGGCCACCGCTGGCCGTGTCGGCAGCCAGGTCGACGGTCACGGCCGCGTTGGAGTCGGCGTAGCTTGCAATGTCGAGGTCGTCCCCGCCGTCCAAGGCATCGGCCCCGGCGAGACCCTGCAGGATGTCGTCGCCGTCCCCGCCCTTGAGACTGTTGGCGGAGGCGTTGCCGGTGAGCGTGTCGCGATGGGCGGAGCCGATCAGGTTCTCGATGGCGGTGAGGGTGTCGTCATGGGCGTGGCCGTCAATGCCCGTGCCTGAGGCCAGGCTGACGATCACGCCCACGCCTGAGGCGGCGTAGCTGGCGGTGTCGCCGGTTCCGTCCCCGCCGTCCAAGGCATCGGCCCCGGCGTTGCCCGTCAGCGTGTCGTTGCCGGCCCCGCCCTTGAGACTGTTGTCGGAGGGGCTGCCCGTGAGCGTGTCGGCATGGGCGGAGCCAATCAGGTTCTCGATGGCGGTGAGCGTGTCGCCCTCGGCATCGCCGCCGCTGCCCGTGCCTGAGGCCAAGCTGACGGTCACCGCCGCGCTGGAACCGGCGTAGCTCGCGGTGTCGGTTCCGCCCCCGCCGCGCAGGGTGTCGTTGCCGGCGTTGCCCGTGAGCGTGTCGTCGCCCAAATCGCCATTCAGGGTGTCGTCGCCGGCATTGCCCGTCAGCGTGTCGTTGCCGTCCCCGCCGTGCAGGGTGTCGTTGCCGGCATTGCCCGTGAGCGCGTCGTTGCCGGCATTGCCCGTGAGCGTGTTGGGCGAGCCGTCGCCCGTGAGGGTGTCGTTGTGGGCCGAGCCGGTCAGGTTCTCGAAGTTGTCCAGGGAGTCGTTTTGGGCATGGCCGCCGCTGGCCGTGTCGGCAGCCAGGCTGACGGTCACGGCCGCGTTGGAGGCGGCGTAGCTGGCGGTGTCGCCGGTGCCGTCCCCGCCGTCCAAGGCATCGTCCCCGGCGTGGCCCTGCAGGGTGTCGTTGCCGGCATCGCCGTTCAGCGTGTCGTCGCCGGCGTTGCCGTTCAGGGTGTCGTTGCCGGTGCCGCCGTGCAGGGTGTCATTGCCGGCGTTGCCCGTGAGGGTGTCGTTGCCGGCGTTGCCCGTCAGCGTGTTGGCCGAACCGTCGCCCGTGAGGGTGTCGTTGTGGGCCGAGCCGATCAGATGCTCGATGGCGGTGAGGGTGTCGCCCGCGGCATGGCCGCCGCTGCCGGTGACGTTGGCGACCAGGCTGACGGTCACGGCCGCGTTGGAGTCGGCGTAGGAGGCCGTGTCGCCGGTGCCGTCGCCGCCGTCCAAGGCATCGGCCCCGGCGAGGCCCTGCAGGGTGTCATTGCCGGCCCCGCCCTTGAGATTGTTGGCATCGCCGTCGCCCGTGAGGGTGTCGTTGTGGGCCGAGCCGATCAGGTTCTCGATCATGGTGAGGGTGTCGCTCGCGGCATCGCCGCCGCTGCCCGTGCCTGAGACCAGGCTGACGGTCACCGCGGCACTGGAACCGGCGTAGCTGGCGGTGTCCGTGTCGTCCCCGCCGTCCAAGGCATCGGCCCCGGCGTTGCCCGTCAGGGTGTCGTTGCCGGCGTTGCCCGTCAGGGTGTCGTCGCCGGCGTTGCCCGTGAGGATGTCGTTACCGGCATTGCCCGTGAGGGTGTTGGCGTCGCCGTCGCCCGTGAGGGTGTCATTGAGGGCCGAGCCGATCAGGTTCTCGATGGCGGTGAGGGTGTCGCCCGCGGCGTGGCCGCCGCTGCCGGTGGTGTTGGCGACCAGGCTGACGGTCACGCCCGCGTTGGAACCTGCGTAGCTCGCGGTGTCGCTGGTGCCATCCCCGCCGTCCAAGTCGTCGGCCCCGGCGTTGCCCGTGAGGGTGTCGTTGCCGGCACCGCCCTCGAGCTTGTTGGCGGAGGGGTTGCCTGTGAGAGTGTCGGCATGGCTGGAGCCGATCAGGTTCTCGATCGTGGTCAGGGTGTCGCCCGCGGCGTGGCCGCCGCTGCCCGTGCCGGTGGCCAGGCTGACCGTCACGGCCGCTGTGGATGCTGTGTAATCGACGGTGTCCGTTCCGCCCCCACCCGTGAGGGAATTGGCCTTGTTATTGCCCGCGAAGGTGTCGTCATGGGCCGACCCAATCAGGTTCTCGATGGAGGCCAGGGTGTCGCCCGCGGCGTGGCCGCCGCTGCCCATGCTGGTGACCAGGTTGACGGTCACGGCCGCGTTGGAATCGGCGTAGCTGGCGGTGTCCGTGTCGTCTCCGCCGTCCAAGACATCGGCCCCGGCGCCGCCCGTGAGCGTGTCATCGCCGTCGTGACCATGCAACGAGTCATCGCCGCCGTTGCCCGTGAGGGTATCGTTGCCCTCTTGGCCGAACAGTGTGTCGTCGCCGGCGTTGCCGCGCAGCATGTCGTTGCCGGCGTGACCATGCAACGAGTCATCGCCGCCGTTGCCCGTGAGGGTATCGTTGCCGACTCCACCCGTAAGACTGTTGGCATTGCCGTCGCCCGTGAGGGTGTCGTTGTGGACCGAGCCGGTCAGGTTCTCGATCATGGTCAGGGTGTCGCCTTGCGCATCGCCGCCGATGCCGGTGACCCCGGCGACCAGGCTGACGATCACCGCCGTACTGGAGCCGGCATAGCTGGCGGTGTCCGTGTCGGCCCCGCCATTCAACTGGTCGTTGCCGGCCCCGCCCGTCAGCGTGTCGTCGCCGGCATGGCCGTTGAGGATGTCGCAGCCGTCGTTGCCAAACAGCCGGTCGTTGCCGGCACCACCGTTCAGCGTGTCGCAACCATCGCCGCCCCTGAGGACATTGGCCCCGGTGTCGCCCGTGAGGGTGTCGGCATGGACCGAGCCGATCAGGTTCTCGATGCTGATCAGGGTGTCGCCCTGCGCATGACCACCGATGCCGGTGACACCCGAGACCAGGCTGACGGTCACCGCGGCATTGGAACCGGCGTAATCCGCGATATCCGATCCAAGACCGCCATTCAGGGTGTCGGCGCCCTCGGCGCCTATGAGCGTGTCGTCGCCGCCGTAGCCCAACAGCGTATCGACCCTGTCGGTGCCGATGAGGATGTTGTCCTGATCGTCGCCGAGGAGGAGGTACACGATCGCCGGGCCCGCGAAACGCTCCACCTTGTTGAGGGTGTCGCCCTGGGCCTGGCCGCCACTGGCGGTGATGGTTCCGTCGAGCGTGCGGGTAAGGGTCACCGACCCTTCGGCACCGGCATAGTGCACGGTGTCCGTGCCGGGTCCGCCGTCCAGCCGGTCGGCGCCGGGTCCGCCGTCCAGCCAGTCGTTGCCGTCCCCACCGTCGAGGACGTCGTTACCCGCGCCGCCCTTGAGAATGTCGTTGCGGTTGCCGCCTTCCAGCCGGTCGTTGCCGCCCCAACCCACCATGCACAGGCTCCTACCGCTGCTCCGCAGCCTATCCGCGTCCGCCGTGCCGTGCGAGGCCATGTAGACGTAGTTGGTCTGGGCGACGGGACCGACGCTTTCGCCCCGCCGCGCCCGGATCCGGAAGTTGTAGTAGTAGATCTCGCAGGGCAGGGGGCCGATGGTGGCGCTCAACCGCCCGTCCCTGCCCTTGACCGGCGTGGGCATGGCCCGGAAGGCCCCGCTGAGCAACCCCGGGTAGCCGCTCCAATGGAGGGGCACGCCCTCGTACGTGTATTCATAGGTGAGCCTGTCGTCGCCGGGGTCGTTCCAGAACAAGGTCACCTCCTGCGCACCGTTGGCCCAGGTCTTCTGGCCTTCGAAGCCGGTGACGTGCGGAATGCTGGTGTCAAAGAGGTTGACGAAGGCCAGGTGCCTGAAGCAGTAGGTGCGGCTGCCCGCCACCGCCCGCAGCCAGATGCCGTAGGTCCGCTGGAAGGCGAGATCGGCCACCGTGAAGGAGGTGGTGCCGGCATGGCTGCCGGGGATGTCCCGCCAGCGGTCAACATAGTAGTTGTACCCTTTGCTCGCCTGCAGCATGTACTGGTACTTGGTGATGGCGGCGAGGCCGGGGTCCTCCCAGGTCAGCCGCACGCGGCCGTTGCCGAAGGTGACGGCGAGGCCGTCGATCAGGCGGGCCCCGCTCCCGCAATAGGGCACGGTGTCGACCGAGACGGGGAAGAGGTTCGCGTTGAGAGACGCGCGCACCCATACCGCAGCCTCGCTGCGGCCCCGCGCGATGACCTGGTTGCCGGTGCCGAGGGCCTGGAAACCGATCTGCCAATAGCCGTTCCCGCGCAGGATGATGGGGGTACTGGTCTGGTCCTTGGGGACGGTGATCTGGTCCTCTTCCTCTTCCTGGCCCTGCCCTTGGCCCAATCCTTGCCCTTGGCCCAGTCCTTGTGCCTGGCCCAGTGCTTGTCCCAGTGCTTGTGTCTGCGCTTGTCCCTGTCCCTGCCCCTGCGTCCGTTGCCAGCTCAGCTTGTAGGCGGACGCCCCGGGGACCGGCTCCCAGGAGGCGGTGACGGTCCGGGCCTGCAGCAGGCCGGCGGCGTTCTCGGTCGCTTTCAGGTCCAACGCGACCACCGGCGGCGCCACGGCCACGGTGGCGGTGGCCTCCGGCCCGCAGCCGCCGTCGTTGCACGCGGCCAGCGCCACCTCCCAGGAGCCGGGACCGGACACGGTCAGGGTGGCCGCGGTCGTCTCGACGGTGGTGGCGGCCTCCGGCGCGAAGGCGCCCCCCACCGGCCGCCAGCGCAGCCGGTAGGCGGTCGCGCCGGCAACGGCCTCCCACGTGGCCGCGAGGTTCAGTTCACCCGGTGTGACGGCGACGGCCAGGTCCCCCGGCAGGCCGGGCGGGTCGGGCCGCGGTATGGCCACGGCCTGGCCGGTGAAGCCGGGCGCCGGGTCGCCGCCCGCGGCCGCCCGTTTCAGGGGCTTGTCGTCGTTGTGCGCATAGTCCAGGGTCACGGTCTGGCCCCACACCGGCGCCGCGGCCAGCGCCAGCGTGACCGCCGCCCCCGCCACCGACACGCCCTCGACCGCGATGGCGTCGGCCGCTTCCGCCCCGCTGGCCACATGGACCGTGAACTGGGCGGCCGCCGGCCCGGGCGTCGCCTGCACCGGCTGGTTGAAGGTCAGCTTGATTTCCTTCCCGGCGGCCGTTGCCGTCAGCAGGACGGGATGGCTCTCCCAAGGGGTGAGGAAGTGGCCGCGCAGGGAGGCGGACAGCCCCTCGGGATCGGTGGCCGTCAGGACCACGGTGGTCACCAGCGGGTCCGGCAGCGCCGGCTCCTGCGCATGCCAGGCCTCCTCGTCGTCCACCTCAAAGGACACGCGCAGCAGGTTTTCCAGGGCGAGGTTGCCTTGCGCCAGCTGTTCGGCGCTGGGTACCAGAACCTCCTCCACCAGGTCGCGGTGGTCGGAGGCAATGGCCACGCTGTAGGTCAGCGCGTCGCCGTCCGGGTCGGAGAAGAGGCCGTGGAAGGGCTTGCTGACCTGGATCCCGCGCGGCGCGCTGTTGTACTGGGTGAAGGTGTCGTATCGGGCGGCCTCCGTATCGACCACCGGTGCCCGGTTGGGTACCGGCGTGGCCGTGGCTGCCAGGGTCGGAGTCGGTGTAGGGACCGGCGTGGCTGTGGGCTCCGGGGTCGGAATCGGCGTGGGGGCCGGCGTGGCCGTGGGCTCCGGGGCGGCCCCCGCCTCCGTCCAGGTGACGGTGACGGGCTCCGAGGTGGCCGCCGCCCCCGAGGTATAGGTGACCGTGACCCGGAAGGCCGTGGTATTGGCGTGGCCGGCCAGATAGGAGAAGGTGGCATTCCTGCCGTAGACGTCCCAGCCGCCGAAATCCATCGCCCACGCATACGCCGGGGTCTCGCCCGACGGCGCGTTGGCAATAACCGCCCGCAGCTCGACGGCTTGTCCCACCCGCGGCTGGGCGGGGCTGGCCGTGATCGACACCTGCAGGGACAGCGGTGTGGGTCCCGGGATCGCCGTGGGGGTGGGTTCCGGTTCCGAGGTTGCGGTGGGCTCCGGTTCCGGTGTGGGGGTGGGTTCCGGCTCCGGCGTGGCCGTGGGTTCCGGCTCCGGCGTGGCCGTGGGTTCCGGTTCCGGTGTGGCCGTGGGCTCGGGTTCTGGGGTGGCCGTGGGTTCGGGCTCCGGTTCGACCTTGAATCTCTGGGCCAGGCGCGGGCCACAGCCGGCGTCGTTGCAAGCCTGTACGCGCACCACCCATTCGCCATGGTCGGCCACGGTGATGGTCGTGTCGGGAGTTTCCACCCGCACCCCCTCGTTCAGCGCGTTGCCCGGCCCGGCCACACGCCAGCGCACCCAGTAGTCGGCGGCGCCGTCCACCGCGTCCCATGCCAGCGACACCTCCCGCGAGCCCGCCTCGGTCCCGATCCGCAAGCCGGCGGGCGCGCCCGGCACGGTCTCCCCGTCGTCCGCCACCGCCGGACGGCCGCCGGCACCGGTCACGGCCAGGAAGGCGATGAGGACCAGCAGCTGCGCGGCGAGACCGCGTCGCCCGAACGTTCTCCACCCACTCCGGAACGAGGGGTGATCTGGAAGCTTCATGTACCCAAACTAACTAAACGTTATCGACGCGGAGAGCTTCGATGTCGGGGGTGTGGGTAGCGGGGGGGCCAAACCATCCGCTTGCCGATATTTATATGTTACATGACAATTCCATCATCTTGCGCAGTCAGGGGAATCGCGAGATTAGGTGAGTCCCGGAACTGGCTTCCTATAGTCGGGACGGCAGTCGGCCTTGACGCCGGGGTCCTGTCGGAGCCGAGGTGCCCATTTGATTCCCGGAAAGTCACTTGTAAATCACAATAACTTACGTAAATTTATATGTTTGGCGCAATGTCTACCAAGCCGGCAGGGATGGCTCCCATGTCCGTCTCCGGCGGAAATGTACGAGGAGGTTTTTCATGCTTGTGGCAGACCAGGATCCGAAACGCGTTCGCCTCTCTCACGAATGTTGGGGAGACGGACTGTGAGCAAGGGCCTGCGCTTGGGGCCGCCTTCCTGCTGGTGCCCCTGACGTTTGGCCTGACGCTGCTGGACGAGTAGCCCCTTTGGGTTTTGGTCATGCGGAACCCAGGTACGGGGTCCCTTGCAGTCCCGGCCTTGAACCAACATCAATGAGCTTGAAACAGTGCCCGCGATTGTGTGTTCCTTGACAGGCCAAACGCCGTACCGGACGCGAATCTCCACCCACTTTGGAATGAGGGGATGTGGAAGCTTCATGCACCCAAACTGGCTGTACGTTGCCGGCGCGGAATGCTTCGATGTCGGGAGTGTGGATAGCGAGGGGGCCAGACCATCCGCTTGCCGACGTTTATATATTACATCATATTATAAATTTATGATCTTTCATAATCAGGGGGAATCGCGAGATTAGGTGAGGCCCGGGACTGGCTTCCTATAGGCGGGATGGCGGCCGGCGAAGCATGCAATTCCGCACATGCAGGCTCAGGGTGGGGGTGTCATCATCAACACGGCCAGTGTGCAGGGACTGCAGTCGGCATCGCGGTCCTGGGTTGCTGGCCCGTGCCGCACCTGTTTTGGCAACAGGTTTGGGTCAGGTGGCCGGGTTGGTCGGAGATGTTCTCCGGCCCGGTTCGTGCAGCCGTAACGTCACCGGCGGCTCGGTTCCGTGCCGGCCGGCATGCGGTAGCCGACGCGGGGCTCGGTGAAGATGTAGGTGGGGTTCTGCGCGTCGTCGCCCAGCTTGCGGCGCAGCTTGCCCATCATGGTGCGCATGGGCCGCAGGTCGCCCTTGCCCCATTTGCCCCAGACCCGGTCCAGCAGGTGGGCGTAGGTCAGGACGCGGCCCCCGTGGGCCGAGAGTTCGGCCAGCAGCCGGTACTCCATGGCCACCAAGGCCACCGGGCGCCCGGCCAGGGTCACCTGCCGCTCGCCGTAGTCGATGACCAGGTCGCCCAGCACGTAGGGTTCCTGTGGTTCCGACGCCTCCCGCCGGCGCAGGGCCGCCCGGATGCGCGCGGTCAGCTCCGTGGGCGAGAAGGGCTTGACCATGTAGTCCACGGCCCCCAGGTCCAGGGCTTGGGCGACCAGGTCATCCTGCCCGTAGGCCGACACGAAGATCACCGGTACATCGGCGGTGTCCAGGATGTCCTGCATCAACTCGAAGCCGTCGGCGTCGGGGAGCATCAGGTCCAGCAGCACCAGTTCCGGCCGCTCTTCCTTCATCAGGCGCGGGACCTCCTGCGGATCCCCGGTCACCACGGGTTGGTAGCCGGCCCCGGCCAGGGTGTCGCGGATGTAGCGCAGGGCCTGGGGGTCGTCGTCCACCGCCAGCACCCGCACGCGTGCGGCCGCCGCGCGCGGCCCCTGCCGAGGTGCGCGTTCCGCCACTGGGGTTTCGGCATCGCCTGCCTCCACGGTGGGCAGGGTGAAGGTGAAGCGCGCGCCCAGGTCCGGGCCCTCGCTGTCCGCCCGGATGCGCCCCCCATGGGCCTCCACGATGCCCTTGCAAATGGCCAGGCCCAGGCCCGTGTCCCCTCCCGGCTCCTCGGACCGGACGACCTTGAACTTGCGGAACAGGTGGGGCAGGCTCTCCGCCGGAATGCCCCGGCCCTGGTCCGTGACGGAGAAGGCCACGTGTACGCCCTCCCGCACGGCACTCACCCGGATGGCTGTCGCCGGCGGGGCATGGCGTGCGGCGTTGGAGAGCAGGTTGACCAGCACCTGCACGATGCGCCGCCGGTCCGCCTGCACCAGGGGAAGGTCGGGCCCCACGTCGATCTCCAGGGGGTTGCGGTCGGCGGCACGGCCCAGGGCACTTCGGGCCCGGTCCACGAGGACGGCCGGTTCGGCCGGTTCGGGGAACACCGTCAGGGTACCCGTCTCGAGGCGGGCCACGTCCAGCAGGTCGGCCACCAGGTCGTGCATGTGGTCGGCCTGGTCCTCGATGATGCGGAAGAACTGGCGCACGACTGCCGGATCCAACTCGGCCGTCGCCCCCAGGACCGTGGCCGCGGAGCCCTTGATCGAGGTCAGGGGCGCCCGCAGCTCGTGGCTGACCATGGCCAGGAACTCGGCCCGCAGCCGCTCCTGTTCCTCCACCGCCGCCATGTCCTGCAGGGTCACGATGAAGGACTCGACGGTGCCCGTATCTGAGAAGGTGGGCCTGGCGTTGAGCAGGACGGTGACGGTGCACCCGTCGGGGACGCGCAGGACGATCTCCTCGGCCCATATCGTTTTCGCCATGCGCAGCAGTTGGGTAATCGGGAACTCCTTGAACGAGACCTCCGGCTTGTCGACCCGTTGGAAGGTCAGGACTTCCAGCAGTTTCTCCGGGGTCTGCCCGGAGCCGCCCAGGCTGTCCATGAGCCGCACGGCCTCGCGGTTGAGGGACTTGGGATGTCCGGTGGCGGCGTCGAAGACGACCACACCCACCGGCGAGATGTCGATCAGGGTCTCCAGGTCGGCCCGGGCCCGGCGCTCCTCCCGGTGGCGCCGGGCGTTGGTGATCGCCAACGCCGCCTGGGCAGCGAACATCTGCAGGGTCTCCATGTCCTCCGCGGTGAACGCCTGGTCCTCCCGGTCGTGGCCCAGGTAGATGGTCCCCACCGATCGGTCGGGAGGACCGATGGGGGCCGCCATGCCGGCCCGGACCGTGACCGGCAGGTGGGGATTCAGGCCCGCCGCGGTCGCATAGGTGTGGAAGTTGTCAATGCGCAGGGGGCCGCGCAACTGGTTGAAGTGATGGAAAATCTTCATCCCTTCCGGCAGCGTTGCGAACTCGCGGTGCTGGACCTCGGTGGTCCCGGACATCAGGAATTCGGCCAGGCCGCCCTGTTCGTCCTGGGTCGAAATGATGCCGTAACGGGCATGGGTCAGAGCCCGCGCGGCATCGAGGACCCCCTGGAGCACGGTGTCGAGGTCCAGGCTCTCGTTGATGCGGAGACTGGCTTCGCTCAGGCGCGCGAGGCGCGCACGCAGTTCCGCGACCTCGCGCATCAGGTCTTCCGGTTGTGGCATCTGGACACCTTCGGGAGCTGGGAACGGTATCGGCACGTGGGTCGTGGCCGCGCCGGAAAACGCGGGACCGACAGAAGCACAGATTATGCGCCAACTTCCTGAAAAATCACAATAAGTCATGTAGGAGAATTCATAAGATAACGACAAGGTCATATCAAGGGCTGTATATTCAATCAGTGCAATTTACCTCTACAGCATTGGAACCACCGCTCAAAGTACCGGAAGCAGACGGCGGTGAGGGGCAGGGCCAAGCGTACTGTGAAGGAATCCCCACACTGCGCTGTCACACCTCACAGACTCGTTGCACTAATACGGAAGTTGTACTTGTTGCAGTTTGAGGTGTTGCCGGCGGTCATGGCAGCACAGGGCTGTCCACTGGTGGTGCCGCCGCCAGTGCGACCAAGCCAGGACCCGCCGCACCCCGTGCGGCTCCTGCAGCACCACATGCCACAGGAGGCACCGGATCTCCGGTAGGCTTCGGCCCGGCCGCGCGACCGCCTGAAGGACGTCAGGCTGTGCCTTTGGGGCCTCCTCTTTGGTGACCGGCCAATCAAGACTGGCGGCCCGCACAACCGCCGGCAGGGCCAGCGTCAAGTGGTGGCACCAGCCCTCGGCGCTCAGCACCTTGTAGTCGTCCAGACCCGTTTCCTGCTCGGCCGCCCCGAAGGCGTGCTCGATGTGCCAGCGCCGGCCATGCCCGCCAGGGTTTTCAGGTCGCATCCCTGCGGGGCGAAGGCTGCATAAGCCTGCCAGTCGTCGGGATTGGTACAGGAACGCCGTCTCATCGACAATCCCCACTGGCAGGGGTGCCCCCTGTGCGCCTGCACGTAGCTGCACAGGCCGCGGACCAGCACCGGCACATCCCACAGCGAGCGAATTTAGGCTGCGGCTGCGACCGCTCCCCGGCAGTACGCCTCCAGGACGGAGACTTGGCGTTCCGGGTCGTCCTGCTGGCCGCGGCGGGACACCCGCCAGTGGACCACGGTCAGATTGTTTGGAGCCTCGTCTCCCTCCCCCGGAAAACGCAAGGCGTCGGCCTCGATGTAGTATCGACACCCATTCGCGGTCCCGCGTGCCGGGAACGTGCCGTTGCGATTCATGACGCGCAACGGATGCGCAGAGCACCCCACGCGGGCATTGAACTGGGAGATACGGTGGCTCTTGTCCACAGCCACACGATACCCTGCAAACCCTTGCTCAAGGGATTGTTGATGCGCCGACCCCCTCACCTCGATATCTCGGCGCCGAGGTTCGGCGCTGGTGTTGGTGAACCCCGCCTACACGTCGCAAATCGACTCCTGCACCGGCCTGTTGCAGGGCACGCGTCGCGGGGATCGGTTTTACGGCCTGGACGGAGTCGTGTTGGATGCGGACACCAACGCCGCCCGCAACATCCTGCAGCGCCTGTACGTATCCCCAGACCCGGAGCATGTGCCAGCCGCATGCCGCCGCCTTATGGGCGGATGACGAGATTACACTGTACACGCCCTACCGGGAGGTCAAACGCCTGCTGCGGGCTCGAAGCGGGACCACGGATGGGACTGCTCATCCCGGACTCAAGTCGGCCAGGCAGTTGGCGCTGACCTGACCGGCCGAGAGCGAATGGCCCGAACCCTGCGAGTCAAGAACTTATAGGGAAAAAGGAACAGGTGACAGCATGACCGCGCGTCTCGAACTGATGGAACGCATCACCGTGCGCCAGGATGTCTTCGGTGGCAAGCCGATCATTCGCGATCTAAGAATCGCCGTGGAACACGTCCTCGACATGCTCGCGGCCGGCAACACGGCTGAGACGATCTTGCAGGAATACCCCTTCCTGGAGCCTGAGGACATTCAAGCCTGCCTGCTCTACGCTCACCGCTCGATCGCCGGTGAGGATGTGCACGATCGCGTGCCTATCAGCGGGTCGTGAGGTTCTTTCCCAACGTCTGCGCCGCGTCGCGCGGCATGCAGACGACATTGACCGCGCTCGGGAACGACGTGCTGTCGGCGGTGGAGCACGTGCCGCGGGCCACCAACGAGGAGCTACTTGCCCTGGCGCTGAGTACGGAGACGCAGAAGAGGAAGAGAATGCGGGGAGGCGTGATCCCCGTGGCTCCCTGATACAAGAGTGGTGTTTCCGGTGTTGCCCGTGAGCGTGTCGTTGTGGGCCGAACCGATGATGTTCTCAAAGCCAAGCAGGAAGTCGCCCTGGGCGTGGTTGCCACTGACCGTGCCACTGGTCAGGTTGACGATCACGTCCGCAGTGGAGTCGGCGTAGTCGAGGGTGTTGCTGCCGCAGTCGCTGCATATGAATCCCCTCAGAAGGGCAGGGGGGTCCCGGACGCCGTTGTCAGGTCGGCGTAGGCGGCCTGCAGCTTCGATGTAACCGGGCCTATGGCTCCGGTGCCAATGATGCGACCGTCCACCTCCAGCACCGGGGTCAGTTCGCCCATGGTGCCGGTGGTGAAGCATTCGTCCGCACCGTAGACGTCGGCCATCGTAACCCGCATTTCGCGGCAGGGCTGCCCGAGGTCCCGGGCCATCTCCAGCACAACCCCCCGGGTAATGCCGGGCAGGCAGCTGTCGGCCCATGGGGTGCGCAGTTCGCCGTCCTGCACCAGGAATAGGTTGGTGGCGTTGGTCTCCGCCACGTAGCCGGCCAGATCGAGCATGATGGCATCGTCCGCACCGGCCAGGTTGGCGTCGATTTTGGCCAGGATGTTGTTGATCAGGTTGTTGTGGTGGATTTTGGAATCCAGGCTCTGGGGCGAATTGCGGCGCCAGGTCGAAGTGACGAGGCGGATGCCGGACCGCTTGTAGACCGGCTGCTTCCATTCGGCCAGGACGATGAGGCAGCTGCCGTACTGGTTGAGGCGGATGTCCATGCCGGAGGTAACCTTCATGCCCCGCGACAGTGTCAGGCGGACATGGACCCCGTCCCGCATGTTGTTGGCCTGCAGGGTTTGGAACAGCGCCTGCTTGATGCTGTCCCGACTCGGAATGTCGGCGAAGTGCATGGCCCGTGCGGATCGCAGCAGCCGATCCAAATGGGCATCCAGCTGAAAGACGCGTCCGTCGTAGACGCGCAGGCCTTCCCACACGGCGTCACCGCCCTGCACGGTGCTGTCGAACACGGAGACCTTGGCCTCCGCGCGGGGTAGGAGTTCCCCGCCAACGTGAATCAGGATGTCCGCGTTGCGGCTGTCCGGAAGGACCGGGTCCGGTGTCATGCGTGGTCCTCCTTTGGTTCCAACGCGATCTGGCGCAAGGCCGTGTAGTACGGCAGGCATTCCTGCAGCAGATCATTCAAGTGGTCCGGAAACGGTTCCGCGGGGGCCACCCAGGGATTGAACCCCGTGGTTTTGTGGGCCGCCGCATACCAGTGGGGAGCCCAAACCCCTTCTTCGGGTTTCGGACCGGCCGGCCACGACAGCATGGCGGGTTCGAAGGGGATGTCCAGATGTCGGCACAGCAGGCGCAATACGGCCTCCGGCTGGTTCTGAAGCAGTCGCGAGTCCACGACGGCGGGTTCCTGTTCCAGGTCGCCGAGGATTTGGTACAACTCCAAGTGCAGGGCGAGGCCCGTGTCGTCCAGGTTCGGGGCATCCAGGACCTTTCCCAGTGACGGAAGCATGAAGCGGGGATCGCGGATCAGCAGGAAGTGTCTGCCCTCCCGCAGGAAGGATCGGTCGAGATCCAGTAGGTGGTGGGTCATCTGCTTGAAAAACACGACAGGCTTGGCGGCGGGACCACGAAACTGTTGTGAGATGACCTTGTAGGGATCCCTTTCCTGACTGGCGATCACCTCCTCTGCCACCGGATGTGCCGCCCCTGTAGCCGCCAGGTAGGAGGCGTAGAGCGGTTCGTCCACCACCAGCGTGTCGGACCGTTGTCGGAACGCATACATGGTGGCCGTGGAGATGTTGCGCGGTCCGGACCACATGTGGATGCGCAACGGATCGGAATACATGGCGGGATGGCAGTGGGTTGTGTGTGATCGGAGCAACTTGGCTGGAGACCGACGGCGTGGTGCAGAATGGACGGACCAACCGCCGCGGGATTACATCCGGGAGAGAGCGAACATGCAGGAACTGAGAGTGGGAATCATTGGAATGGGCATTGGGCGCGCGAATGCCATCGCCCTCGATTCGTCCCCGCGCTGTCGGGTCACGGCTCTCTGCGACATTCTACCTGAGCGCATGCCCGAAATCGCGGCTCAGATTCCCAGCCAACCGGACCTCTTTTTCACGGATCACCGCGAGCTTTGTGCCAGTGACGAGGTGGACGCGATCTTCGTGGGCACGCCCAATCAGTTCCACGTGCCGGTGGCCATGGACGTGCTCAATGCAGGCAAGCACGTAATGGTGACCAAACCCTTGGCCGATGCCCTCCAACCCGCCGAGGACCTGGTTGCGCTTGCCGCATCCACGGGACTGGTCAACATGATGTCCCTGTCCACCCGCTACAGCCCGGCTGTCCAGTTCCTGGGACACCAAGTGCGGCAAGGGGCCATGGGCGGGATTTACTACGCGCGGGCGCGCAGCGTGCGCCGGGACGGCATCCCGGCCTGGAGCCCTGGTTTTGTGCGGGAGGGCGGCGGTGCCTTCCGGGACATGGGGGTCCACTATCTGGACTCGGCCTGGTGGGTGATGGGCCTGCCGGAACCGGAATCCGTGATGGGGGTGGCCGGAGCCAAGTTCGGCCCCCGCGGCCAAGGCTACTTCTCGCCGGAGGGCCGGGTCCGCCCGCCGGAGGAGTACTGGCGGCAGTTCAAGGCGGACGACTACGGAGGCGGCATCGTGCGTTTCCGGAACGGCGCCGGCTTAATCATCGAAAGCTTTTGGGCCAGCCATCAGGAACCGGAACAGCAGATTGAGTTGTTCGGTACGGAGGGCGGCGCGACGCTCCACCCATTGACACTGTTTCGAACGTGCGATGGCGAGCAGCAGAACATCGCGGTGGAGCAGCCGGAAGACAAACGCCAGGCCTGGCTGAACGTGGCCCAACACTTCATCGACTGCATTCTGGACGGTGTGGAATGCCAAGCCCCCTTGAGGCATGGCCTGCAGGTCCAGCGGATGATGGAGGGGCTTCTGGAGAGCGCACAAACCGGGAAACCGGTCTACTTCCCGGAATAGTCCCGGTTGCCCGTGGCCGGATCCGGTATCCGTGTGGCCCGCCGGTCACGGGGTCCGGGAACCGCTGGCAACAGCCCCTGTGGCATGCAGGGGCTGAACACGGTCACTGCTCCCTCAGAGGCTCCCTGGTCTCTTCATCCACCACGGTGAGGGGTTCCCTTGGCACTGGCGTAAGGTCGTGCGCGTGCCAGAAATACTGATACTTGTCGGATTTCCAGTCCTTGTAGATTTCTTCCCAAGTCAGCTGTGACCCATGCGGCACCAGCACATAGTCCGTGATCGGATCGGTGGCCCGCTGATATCGGTAGTCGACAGACAAGCGAAGCCTGTCGCCTGAGCGGTTGGGGAGACCCCGATGCACGGTGTGGCTGTGGAAGAACAGGGCATCGCCCATCTCAAAGGGGCTGGACACCCATTCGCCTTCAACACCCTCCGTAAGGGTCTTTATGCCCCCGGCACCAAGCGAAGGCGCCACTGGCAGGACGCCGACCTTGTGAGATCCTGCCAGAACGCTCAATCCGCCATGGCTTTGAGGGCAGGCTCCCAGCGGGATCCAGGCGGTCCAGACCTCCGGATTGCCCTGGATGTGGAAAAAATCCTGATGTGCAGGTGTGGTGTGTTCCGTCGCGGACGGGAAAATGACTCTGGCTATGTTGGCTGGGTGAAGCATGACATCGTTGCCAAGCAGACTGGTCATCAGGTCCCCGACCGCCTGGTCGTGAGCCAGCGAATGAAACGACTCGAGCAGCTGAATGCGCTCGTAGACCGGCTGGTGCTCCTCATCGCCATGGAGGGCTGCCGGACGATGGGTGATGGCTTCCAGAAGGTCGGTGCCCGGGGCAATCCAGCCGAACTCAAGGAGAATCCGGGCCATGTCCCTGCGGGTTTCCAGGATGTCGTCCTGATTGACAAATCCCTTCATGAACAAGTATCCGTCGCGATCAGCCCGGTCGCGCAGTGCAGACGGTTCGTGCAACAGGTCGTTGGAAACTATGAACGGTTCCATTGAGCACACCTTTCGGTTGGAGCGAGGGTTGGATGGAAGCCTGGGAGTTGGTTGGGTCTGTACAGGTCGCATAAGTGTAGTGCCTCTTGGCGCGAGGTTGGCGCTGGTTCAAGGTACAGGCCAATAGCCAATCGTCGGTTTGCAGGGCGTCCGTTGACATTGTTCCGGACCCATGACGAAGAGCAACGGAATATTGCCGTGGCACAACAGCCGGAAGACAAGCGCCAAGTCTGGCTGAACGTGGCCCAACACTTTATCGACTGCATTCTGGACGATGCGGCGTGTCGGACACCTTTGCGTCACAGCCTGGATCAACGAAGGGATCCCGTATTGGCAGCGTCTGTGATCTCTGCGCGCACTGTTGACCGTCGCCGGAAGTTTATTTGACATAACAGCGAAGCGCATGTAGGGGGTGGGTGCTATAATCCCGCGGTCTTCGGCATCCTGACCTGATGCCTGCGGGGTCCCCTCAGAGCGGTCAGTGACCGGCGACTACCGTCTGTTGACAGGGAAGGGTTCCGACGCTTTCTTGTTCCAGGCAAGCCATGTCCCACC
This sequence comes from Caldilineaceae bacterium, assembly GCA_965219935.1. GTDB lineage: Bacteria > Chloroflexota > Anaerolineae > Caldilineales > Caldilineaceae > Bin34. Next base: position 49,652 of record CBDCOU010000003.1, read on the forward strand.
GCCAAGGGGAGAGCACTCATGACTGACCGATTGTCGCGCCGAGCATTTTTGCGGGTAGGGGGTGGTCTCACTGTCCTGGGAACCCTTGCCGCCTGCGCCATGCCCACGGCTGGGCCTGCTGGGGACGCGGAGGCGGAGCAAGTGTCCGTGACGTTCTACACCAACGACGTGGGTTGGCGGGAGGAGCGTTACAAGCGGATCATTCCGGACTTTGAGGCGGAATTTCCACATATCACGATTGACTACACGCACTACACCACGGATTGGGAAGCGTCGCTGACTACCTGGGCGGCGGGCGGCACCATGCCCAACGTCTTCTACAGTCGCACGCAGAAGACATCGGCACGCGCTCGCTTGGGCTGGATACTGCCGATCACCGGGTACATCGACGCCGATCCTGACAAAGATCTGCTGTTGGACGACTTCTGGCCGATTCAGGTGCCTCAGCTGCAATACGAGAACGACTGGTACCTGATCCCGGAGAACATTTCCTCCATTACGATGCGGTATCAGGTGGAAGCCCTTGAGGCCGCCGGATTCAGTGCGCCGGATGAGCCTTGGTCCTACTACGAGGAGTGGCCGAACGTAGTCAAGGAACTGACCATTAGGGACGGTGACGAGACCACGCAGTGGGGGTTTGACGCCGGATGGATGTTCCAATACAGCGGTTTCGCTTGGATCTGGTTGCCCGCCGGCATCGTGGACACGGATACCAACACGTGCATCATTGACCAGCCGGAGAACGTGAAGTCTCTCAATCAGCTGCAGGACATGCGGTTTCGCGATCGGCTGATTCCGCAGAGCGGTGACATTCCGGAGGGCGTCAACATGTTCGCCAGCGGCCGGCTGGCCATGAACATGGCCGGGGTTTGGGAAATCACCAGCACGCGGGATCAGGTCGGAGACATGGCTTGGGATATCGCCTTGATCCCTCAGAACCCTCAGAACCCTGAAGAGAACCTGTCCATCAACTACGGGGCGGGGTACGCCATGGGAGCTGAAACCAAGCATCCCGATGCTGCCTGGGACTTGATCCGGTACCTGTCTCTGCCGTCCATGCAACAGGTGTTCATCGTTGAAGACAACTGGGCGTTGCCGGGACGCCGATCAGTGGCCAAGGACTGGCTGAACGGTGTGCTTTCGACGGGTTCCGGCATGCCGGCCCATGCGGAACACTGGATTACGGCCTTGGAGACGGGTCGCAGCGTGCCGGTCACTGCCGCGGAAAAGGAGATTGAGGACGTTTACCCCAATCTGATTGCGCCGATCCTCGTGACTGGAGAGTCCAGGGCGGAAGAAGCGCTGCCTCACATCCAGGCGGAAATACAAAAAGTACTCGACAAGTACGTCTAGAAAGACAGAGGGAGAGGCACAAGTTCGCCTCTCCCTTGCTATTCCGACGGTCCACCGCCTGCTGCCCCATACCCTTCGGCCGGCCCATCCCATGGTGCCAATGAATTCACACGAGGGCGGCCGGGACTGGACCCGCGGCTTGTCCGCCTCTGTCATTGCCGGCCCCGGCAGTGGCGGAGGCCGTTAGTCTTGCGCGACCCCGGCCCGGCAGGGCAGTCCATGGCCATGACGCGCGGGATGTCATTACCTTGAGTACTCGGACAGGCAAGGGCGGCTTGGGTATCGCCCGCCGGGAGAACCTGGAAGCCCATCTCTTCCTGCTGCCTTGGAGCATCGGCTTTCTGGTCTTAACCATCGGCCCTATCCTCGCGTCTCTGGGCCTTTCCTTCACTGACTGGCAGGTGGGCCTGGGTATGAACTTCATCGGCCTGGAGAACTTCAGGCTGATGATTGTCGAAGACGACCTGTTCAAGAAGAGTCTGGGGGTGACATTCAACTATTCCCTGATGGCGCTGCCAGCCGGCATCGTGGTCGCCTTGGCCATGGCCTTGCTCCTGAATCAGAAGGTTTTCGGCATCGGGGTCTTCCGTACGATCTACTATCTGCCCGCGGTCACCTCCGGCGTAGCCGTGGCCATGCTTTGGGCATGGATCTTCAACAGCGAGTTCGGACTCCTGAACTGGGCTCTCGACCTGATCAACGTGGAAGGCCCGGCCTGGCTGCTTGAGCCGCGCTGGGCGCTGCCCGCGTTCGCGGTGATGAGCCTCTGGGGTGCTGGCGGCCTCATGATCATTTACTTGGCCTCGTTGCAGGCCATTCCCCAGAACCTGTACGAGGCAGCTCAGATCGACGGGGCCAACGTGGCAAGGCAGTTTTTGCACGTGACTTTGCCTATGCTGACTCCCACCATCCTGTTCAACCTGGTGGTAGGCATTATTGCCGTGTTTCAGACGTTCACCAATGCCTACATCATGACCTCAGGTGGACCCAACTTTGCCACGTACTTCTACGTTCTGCATCTCTACAACAACGCGTTCGGTTATGCCCGTATGGGCTACGCCAGCGCTCTGGCCTGGGTTCTTTTCGTCATCGTGTTGGTCATGACGTTGGCGGTCCTGCGCACATCTCAGTACTGGGTCTTCTACTCTGGAGAAAAAGAGTGAGTCTGCAGGCGCCCGCGGGCAAGTCGCAAGGCTGGACCTTCACCTACAAGACGCGGCGGGCCGTTTTGCAGCTGGCTGTGCTCCTGGTGGGCAGTGCCGTTTTTCTGACCCCTCTCGGCTGGATGGTCTTGACCAGCCTCAAGCCTACTGAACAGATTTTTCTATTTCCTCCGGAATTCATTCCCAAGCCCGTCGAGTGGAACAACTACGCCGAGGCCTGGAGCCAAGGTGAATTCTGGACGTATACCCAGAATTCCACGCTGGTCGCGGCGTTGAACATCGCCGGCAACATTTTCGGTAGTTCGTTGCCCGCCTTCGCATTCGCGCGGCTACGCTTTGTCGGGCGGCGCGTCCTTTTTCTGATCATGCTCAGTACCATGATGGTGCCGATCTGGGTCACAATCGTGCCCACCTTTCTGCTCTTCAAGTTCTTCGGCTGGAACGGTACGTTGCTGCCGCTGATCGTGCCGGGCTTCTTCGCCGTGCCGTTCTACACTTTCCTGCTACGCCAGTATTTCCTCGGAATCTCCCATGAGTTGGAGGACGCCGCACGCATGGATGGGGCCAATTCCCTGACCATCTACTTCCGCATCGTGCTGCCCTTGGCGCGGCCCGCGCTGGCGACGGTGGCCATATTCGCCTTCGTCTACCACTGGAACGACCTGATCACACCGCTCATCTATCTAACGGACGAGAAGCTCTTTACGGTGGCTCTGGGCCTGTCGCGCTTTCGCAACTCCTACCGCATGGAAATGAGCCACATGATGGCCGCCGCCACCTTCGCGCTGGTGCCCGTGTTGATTATCTATTTCTTCACGCAGCGCCTGTTCATTCAAGGCATCGTGCTGTCCGGAAGCAAAGGCTAGCGGCCTTTGCCGCAGGCAGTCTGTTTCGCATCCCGAACCATTTCGGCATTTGGAGAAAGCCATGGAGCGCCCGGATTACTCAATCATCCCCAACCAGATGAATCCTCTGCTGACTGCGGAATTGGAGCGAGATGTTGCGTTCTTCCGGAAGTGGGGTTACCTCATAGTCGAGGACGCGATCACCTCCGAGCAAGTGGAAACGCTGCGGGAGGCCTTGGACGAGACCTTCGAGCGCAGGGGGGAAATGTTCACTCACCAACTACTGGAGGAGGATGACCGTTTCGCATTCCTGCTCGACAATCCGCCCGTACTGGACCGTATGCGGGCCATTCTGGGAAATTGCGTGCAGCTGCACAGCGCCACTGCCCGCGTGACCGAGCCCGGTACGCCGGATCAGGATTGGCATCGGGACATGCCTTGGCCCGTGGATCCCGAAGGGACGCCGTACGGCAGCGTGCCTGCCCAGATCAACTGCGGCTACTACCTGGACTCGCTGACATTGGAGAACGGTCCCATCGCGGTGGTGCCTGGCAGCCAGAAGGCGTTGTTCAAGCCTCCGGAAGGACATCCCAAGTTCCCTGATGAACTCGTCGTCTTTGCCAAGCCTGGCCAGGCGGTCATGTTTGACGGCTGGATCTACCACCGCGGCATGGCCAACAAATCGGAAGGGCGGCGGCGGACCTGCCTGATGTGCTACCAAAACGCCTGGATCAAGTCGCGAGAGCCGTTCGACGGCCCCAAAGTAGTGGAGTTGCGGGCCAACGGCACCAAGGATCAAAGATTGTTGCTGGGAGAAATCGAAAAGTGGTGATCCCCACCTTGCCTGCCCTTGGCCCTGCCCGTTCGTGGTCTTAAAGCAAGTAGTCTCGCTGGCTTTCACCGGCAGAGCGGCCAGGATGGCTCTTCGCCCCTTAATTCGGAGTTGATCTTATTGAGCCTGAAAGTCAGCTGGGTTCAGTCGGAACCAAATCACCGTACCGGCATCGATGACAGGCTGGATGTCCCGGTCGTTGCGGACGCTGGCGACAACGGCTGAGGCCTCGTGTCCGGTGCACTGTTTGAGCATTTCCGCATTGCGGATCGCGCGGCCTGTATCCCGGTGATCCCCGGTGTACGAGGCCTCCACCGCCACGTAGCGCGTTGTATCGGGGTCTTGAACTTCCGTGGCTTCCATAACCAAATCGGCCCTGTAGAAACTGTGCCGATCGCCCGATTCGAACTTGTTCGCACCAAACCCGCGCACCATCCCGGTCAAGTCCTCACGGCCCAGAAGACGTACACACTCCAGGTTCAGGTCCTCCAGGATTTCGTCATAGCGGGACAATGCAACCCAATAGGCTGCATTTCCCTTCAGTTCGCCCACGTCGGTTTCGATCCGCTTGAGTGTGTTTTTGATCTCGGCCTGACCCTCCTTGAGTTCATTCACGTCGGCGCGGAGTTCGGCTTGGCCCTCCTTGAGTTCATTCACGTCGGCGCGGAGTTCGGCTTGGCCCTCCTTGAGTTCGTTCACGTCGGCGCGGAGTTCGGCTTGGCCCTCCTTGAGTTCGGCAACATTGGTGCGGAGTTCGGTGTTGATTGTCCTCTGCTCGCCTGCGAAGGCGCTGAACTCCTTTGACAACTTCGCCAATTGAGCGGATGTTTCCGCCAGGTTCTCGGGCATGGCGATCAACTCGGCGGACAGCACGCGCCGGCGGACCTCATCCCTGAATTTGGGTGAGGTGTCTAATCTCTCCAGGAACTGCTGTTCCGTAACCGTGTCCCAGACCATGGCTCCCCCTTCGCGCCGGAATTGTACCCCAGACGATACTCCACTGGTCAAAAATTCGCCTTTTGGACAGTGGTTGCAGTTTCATTGGCTTTGAAGCGAGGCGTGCGCCGGTATCTCTTGGGAGTGGGTGAGCCCTGTTCGGGTGTCTCGGGCCGTGGTGGTTGACAGAAGGGCCGGGAAATTGAATGCTCCTCGTATTGTTGCTTCAGCCTCCGGGTCGGATGCACTTGCGATTCGATCCGCACCGGAAGATGCCCGACCAATCCTCGGACTGGCTGGCATTTACGGAGAAGGCACTGTTTCGGCACGGGGGCCGGGTGGCACCGAGGACGCGGAAAAGCATTGCTCCCGCGTCAACCGGCGGGTTTGATCAACGCCTTCAGGTTGGACAGGGGCAACCGCTCCATCAGGTAGCGAACTTCGCCGGTCGCGTACAGGGTTGCCATGTATGCCGCACTGGCGGCCAGGAAGATTATCCAGACGGACCAGCCGAGACGGCTCAGGCCGGCGGACAGAACCGCCATGACAGCCAGCCCCACCGCCGGTTTCCAAACCAGGGGCATCCAGACCACCGTACCCAGATGCCTGCGGATCCCGGCCTGGAAGGGAATGAACAGGAACATTTCACTGAGGATCGTCACCACCGCGGCGCCCGTGTAGCCGAACACCGGAATCAACAGCAGGTTGCCGACGGCATTGAACACCACCACGGCAATGAATGCCTTGGTCAGATAGCGTTGTTGGTCGAGCGCGATCAGGACGTATTGCGTGACCGCATTGATGAAGTTGAAGACAATGGTCCAAATCACCACCTGCAACGCCAGATGGGAGCCGCCGGTGAAGGTATAGCTGCGTCCCAGGATCTCGAACGTCTCTTCGACTCCCAGGAATTCCGCGCCGCCCACCACCAGCACCAGGGGTTTGGCCAGCAGCGTGGTGCCGAAGGCGATGGGCACGCTGACCAGGGTCAGCAGGCGGATGCTCAGCCGATAGGCACCCATCAGGCCGTCGCCGGTTTGCCGGGCGTAGCGGGAAAACAGCGGGAAGATGGCGAAGTTGAACATGCTGGGGATCAACGTGATCCCGAAGCGGTACTTGAGGGCCACGCTGTACAGGCCGCTGGCGACCTCCCCGGACATCAGCCGCAGGATCCAGATGTCGATGTTCAACAGCACCGTGGCCAGCAGCGAGTTGAGCATGAACGGGAAGCCGTTGGCCAGCATCCAGCGCTGCAGGGGCCAGTCCCACTCCCAGTGCCAATGGAACAGTGTGCGCCGCAACATGACATAAAACCAGATGACCTGCATCACGACGGTCACCACGGCCACCCAGGCAATGCCGGGCAGGCCCCACCCCAACAGCAGGACCAGGGCGCCCAGGCCGGAGCGCAGGAGCGTGGAGACCGTGGTCAGGCTGGCCGGATATTCCATCTTTTCCCAGGCGTGGAAGGCGGCGCTCAGGGCATCCGACCAGCCGGCGAAGAGCATGGCCAGGGAAAAGATCACGATGGTGACGACTTCCACGTCCGTGATGCGGTCCACCTGCCGGAATCCCAGGGTCACACCGACCATGGCAATGGTGGCGCCGGCCCAGATGAGGGTGCGCAAGGCGCACACGTTGGTCAGGTACCGGCTCGACAGATCCTTGTCGCGGGCCACGTCGCGGGTCAGCAGGGTGTCCAGCCCGAAGCGCGATATGAGTTCGAACACCCCGTACAGGGCGACCACGAACGCGAACTGGCCGGTGCCCACCGGCCCCAGCTGCCGCACATAGAACATGGCGAAGGCGAAGTCGATGATGCGCGTCATCAGCGTCAGGTTCAGCGGTACCAGGAAGTTCTTGGCCACCACGGTCGCCTCGGTGAGCTGGGCGTCCGGCTGACGCCAGCGGCCCCAGCTCCACCACAGGAGCATCATCAGCGCACAGGCCGCGGCCAGGAAGGAGAAGAACAGTCCCATGCGCAGGCTGCCCGGTTCATAGACCATGCGCACGTCGCCGCGGAACCCGGCAGGCAGTTCGACGGCGCGCAGCGAACCGTTGGCGCGCAGAACCTTGGTTTCGCGCTCTTCCGCGGCACCGTCGGGGATCAGCCAAGCCTTCCAACCGGGAAACCAGGCGTCCCCCACCACCAGCCACGTTGCCGGATCGGTTTCCACTCGGATGCGGAGTTCGTTCGGCGAGTAGGCATCCATCCTTGCCCGTGAGGCAGCCAGATCGGCCGCGGGATCCCCCGCCCGCGGCGACGGCAGGTCTTCGAGCAGGACGGTGGTGCGGACGTCAAGGTCGGCCAAGGGGGGGCCGTCGCTCCCTGGCCGCACGGCCGCAGGTACCAGGAACGCACGCGGCAGCACGTCCGTGTTCACGTAGATTCCGGCATGGGCATCCCGGTAAACCTCCTGCCAGCCGGGCCGGCTGACCCGGTGTGCGGTCAGCAGGTACTTCACGTTCCACAGATCAAGGAGCGGGGAGTCCAGGAAGGAAGGGCTGCCAAACTCGGAATACAAATACCCCGCGCGGTCCAACCGCAGGTCGACCTCGTGGCCGCGCCATCCCGGTACGCCGAGTTCGCTGAACACGGCTTGGAACTGGGCCGGAATCAAGCCGGTTTTGCCCCTGAGGTCGTGCCAGCCGAAGTAGAAGCCGAGATTGGCTTTCCAGGGTCTGCGCGCCCTGGAACTGAGTGTGGTCAGACGCCACTCGTGGTCGTGTTCCTCCCGTTCGGCCAGGAACTCCGCCACCCCGGGCAGGGGCTCCGTGGGCGACACGCTGCGGTCCGCTCCGGTCAGGTAGCGGCCGTGGGCCATATACAGGTCCGCGACCAGAAGCAGGCATGCCAACAAGGGCAGCATGGTCGAAACCGTTCCCGATCCGGTACGGGTCGAGCGGCCGAAACGCCACAGCAGCAGGCCGGCTCCACAGACGACCAGGGCCAAGTGCAACAGGTTGCGCAACTGGTAACCCACGAATAGGCGTGGCTGTCCAAACATGTGGCGCATGTATTCGCTGAGCCAAAACAGCTGCCGGACCGGACGTTCGAGAAAGGCTGGATTGCTCCACGCCACTGCGAACAGGGCCAGGCAGACGGCGGCAATGACGAGGCAGACGGCCGCGACGGTCCGCATGCCCGAGCGCGAACGGTTGGCCGTGCAGGCGTTGATTAATGCCTGGCATCCGACCGCACCGGCGAGCGTCAGGCTAAAACTGAAGATGAGGGTCCAGTTGTAGGCCGACAGGACGGTGTTCCAGACGGGCAGCGCGTGCAGCAGGCGGTAGGTGGGCAGGCCAAGGGTGAAGGAAAGGGCCAGGAGGCCGGTTGCCAGGCAAAACCACAGGGTGCGCCGATGGGCGCCCGCGAGGCCGCCGCGCCGGAAGCCTGCCCACACTCCGAGGGCCGTCAGGGGCCACAGCAGCAGACCGACATAGGTGGCTCCGACCGAGTAGTTGCGCAGGCCGTAGTCGAAGGACTGCGTGTCGCGCCCAAAACGGTGCAGGGGTGCATCCGTCCACCGCAGGTTCCAGATGTCAAACCATTGATGATGGGTGGGGTTGCCGAATGCATTGGGCACCCACAGGGTCAGGAGCTGGCGCTTGGGCCAGGCCAGGTTGGACACCTGTTGGAAGGTGGCGGTGGTGTCCCGATAGCTGAACAGCCAGTTCTCCGCAAACGGAATGATCTGGACCGCGGCCATGCCCAGGCCGAGCACGAGCATCAAAGCCATCCACATCGACTGCTTGGCCACGCGGTTCAGGGCTGCCGGTTGCCACCATCCGGGCGGATCCGGTGCATCCAAGGATTCGGGTTCCGCTGCGGCCAACGCGGTGCCCCGCATGTCCCGTACCAGATTCAGATACAGATCGACCAGCCGCAGCAGAATGTACGCGGCACAGAACACCACTGCGTAGAGCAACAGCTCCGGATTGCCCGCCATGGCACCCATGGCGATGGCCACGGCTCCCACCAGCAGGTAGGGAATGGGCCTGAAACTGACAATTCCCTTGGCCTCCTGCTTGTGCAGAATCACTTCGGCCATCGCCAGTAGCCAAGGCAGCCAGGCCGCGATGGCGAGCACCGTCGGATAGGCGCCGCGGGTAGCGATGTATCCGCCGAAAGCCCAGGCCAGGCCTCCCGTCAGGGCGGCCCATGGGTGGAGGCCAAGGCTGCGGCCCAGGACATACATGCCAATGCCGGCCAGGGCGCCGTGCATTGCCGCATAGGCGGCAAAGGCCACATCCGGCTCTCCCATCAGCAACAGCAGGGACAGTGGGTAGAGCAGGCCGGCTTCGCCACCGGCCAGGAACGGAACGCCGGTCAGCAGGTGGGGGTTCCAAAGCGGAATGGTCCCCGTCTGGAGGTAGCCGTGAAGCAGGTGGTGCCAGGCGTTGTGGTGCAGGATTGCATCCGCGACGGCATGGTTGTGCGGCACCACGCCCGGATACAGGCCGCGCCACGGATCGGTGACGGCCAGCGTGTCGTACGGCAGAATGGTCAGGCCGGTCCAGGGCGCCAGCAGGACCGGGCTGTACCAGAGGACCGGAAGCAGTGCCAGCGCCAGAACGGCGCGCAGGTCAGCCTTGTGTTGCCGCAGGAATTTCATGAAGCCGCATGTGCACACTCGGCCGCAGGGCTCCGCAGAGGGAGACGGGGCTGGGGCCCGCGGTGATGTTCAGCCGTTGTGGCTGAACACCCGGGGACGGCACGGGACGGCCATGCTTGTCCCTCAGCCCGCAGCGGCCGGTTCAGGCATCGGTTCCGTCACCCGGGTCAGGCGGGTCACCAAGTCGAGGTCCGCCGCGTCCAAGTCCAGGGGTGTGAACCGGCCGGCCTGCATGAAATCGGACAGTGCCTGCCGCGCCCGTTCGGAGAAGGCCTGGTAGCGTTCCCGCTTGCGCCGCACCCGCACGGGCAGTTCCGGCAGCAGGCCCATGTTGGCCTTCATGGGCTGGAAGTGGCGGGCATCGGTATGGGTGATGTAGCGGAGCAGGGCTCCCACCATGGTTTCCGCGGGAAATGTCCACGGACTGCGGTCGTCGAGCATGCGGTGCATGTTGAGGCCGCAGACCAGACCGCCCATGGTGCTGCCGACATAGCCTTCCGTGCCCGTGATTTGACCCGCGAAGAAGAGGTTGTCCCGGACCCGGGACTGCATGGTGGGCAGCAGCAGATCCGGGCTGCTGATGAAGGTGTTGCGGTGCATTTGGCCCATGCGGGCAAAACGGCTCCGCTCCAGGCCCGGGATTAGGCGCAGGATTTCCTCCTGTCGTCCCCACTTGATGTTGGTCTGGAAACCCACTAGGTTGTACAGCGAAGCGGCCGCGTTGTCCTGGCGGAGCTGCACCACCGCGTGCGGACGGTGCCCCGTGCGCGGATCCCTGAGGCCGACCGGCCGCATGGGACCGAAGGCCAGGGCGTCCTCGCCGCGGCGGGCCAGGACCTCGATGGGCAGACAGCCTTCGAAGTAGCGTTCCAGGTCGGCGTCGGCCTGGGACAGGGCATTGCTCTCGGCCGATCTGACCGCGGCCACGAAGGCGGCGTACTGGTCCGCATTCATCGGACAGTTGATGTAGTCCCCGTCCGGTGTCCCGTCCTCCGCCTTTTGCCAGCGGTTCTGGCGAAAGGCGACGGACATGTCGATGGAGTCGCGGTACACAATCGGCGCCACCGCGTCGAAGAAGTGCAGTTTCCGCTCGCCGGTCAGGGCCTGAATGGACTTGGTCAGGGCCTGGCTGGTCAACGGCCCCGTGGCGACGATGGTCGGCCCTTCGGGAATTGCACAGACCTCGTCCCGTCTCAGGTCAATCAACGGATGGCGGCTGATGCGGGAGGTGATCTCCGCGGCAAAGGCTTCCCGGTCGATGGTCAGGGCGGCGCCGCCCGGCAGCGAGTGCGCACAGGCGGTGCGCACAAGCAGACTGCCCAGCAGCAGCAGTTCCCGTTTGAGGATGCCCAGCGCCCGGTCTTGCAGCAGGGAGCCCATGCTGTTGCTGCAGACCAGTTCGGCCAGACGGTCGCCTTGGTGCGCCGGGGTGCGCCGGACCGGACGCATTTCGTACAGGACTACGGACCGGCCCCGTTCCGCCAGTTGCCAGGCCGCTTCGCAGCCGGCCAGGCCGCCCCCGATGATCGTGACCGCGGGTAGGGATGGGGACATGGCGGATGGTTCTCAGGCGACCTTTTCGCACAGGGCCCGCCGCAGGTCGTCCACGGTCAGGTCGTGCATCGAATCGACGACCCTGGTTCCTGCCGGATAGGCGGCCTGCCGCGACACTGCGGTCGGGATGGCAAAGACGGTGAGGCCTGCGGCCAGGGCGGCCGTGGCACCGTGCACCGAGTCCTCGAGGACGACCACCTCGCGGTCCGGCACGCCCAGGCCGTGCAGGGTCAGGTGGTACAGGTCCGGCGCGGGTTTGTGCGGTCGGTTCATGTCGCCTGTGTAGACGTGGTCGTCGTCGAACCAGCGGTGCAGACCCAGGCGCTGCCAGTGCCGGTTCACCCACTCCCGGTCCGAGTTGGTGCAAATCGCGGTGCGCAGGCCGGCTTCCGTGACTGCATTGGCGAGGGCTTCCACCCCGGGCATCAGGGTCAGATGTTGGCTCAGTTCCGGATACATCTGGTCGTGCCGGGCCAGGATGGCTTCCTCGTCCACCTCCCGGTCGGTCAGTCCGCGCAGCACGTCGAAAATCCGCGGATGCACCCAAACTCCGACAAACTCGGCCCAGATGTCGGTTGTGAGCCTTGCCCCGTGGTCCTCGAAGATGCGGGCCCAGCTCTCGAACTCCATGCGCTCGGAGTCGATGAGCGTGCCGTCGAAGTCGAAGATGACGGCCGTCAGCCGCGGTTCAGGCTGGGACACGGCTGCTGTAGTCAATCAAGGTGCGGTAGGTGTAGCGGGCCCGCCGGGTGACCCGATCCCAGTTGAACTGGTCCCTCACGACACGGGTGGCGCGATGGGCGCGGATGCGGGCCTGGTCGGGTTGGCTGCGAATGTGTTCGATCGCCCAGCGAATGCTGTGCGGATCATTGGGATAGACGGTTAGTCCGGTCACTTCGTGCTCCACCACCTCGCTCAGTCCGCCCACGTCGGACACCACGACCGGGCATCCCGCGGCCATGGCTTCCAGTGCAACAATACCGAAAGGTTCGTACAGACTGGGAAAAACCGCGGCGTTGGCCACCTTCAGGAGGCAGTTGCGGGTGACGTCGTCCACGTAGCCCAGCAGGTCCACCTTGCCGGCCAGGCCCCGCTGCTGGACCGCCATGATCTGCTTTCTGCTGTCGCGTCCTGCGACCAGCAGGCGCGCGTCCGGCTGGGTTTCGGCAATCAGGGCCATCGCGTCCAACAGGACGTGCAGTCCCTTCTCGTGGGTGGGGCGGCCCACAAACAGCAGCAGGAATTCGCCGTGTTGGGCGTACAGCTGTCGCAACTGCTGTTCGCGCGCCTGGTCCTGTGCCTGGGGTGGATGGATATGGATTCCGTTGGGGATGACATCCAGCGTCTCGCTGTCCAGGTCGAAAATCCCCATCAGGCTGTCGCGCATGAAATAGCTGCAGACGATGACCCTCCACGCTTCCCGGCAGAGGCGGGCCTCCAGATTGTGGATCTTGTGGCTGAGGCCCGTGTGCAGGTGCCCCATGTACCGCCCGTGCTCGGTGGCATGGACGGTTGCCACCAGCGGAATCCTCCAGTCGTGCATGAGTTCCAGGCCGGCGGTGGCCGGCAGCCAGTCATGCACGTGGATCAGTTCAAAGTCTATCTCCGAAGCCAGTTCGCGCGCGGCATGGGCCAACTGGCCGTTGCTGGCGACGTTGCGGTCGAAGAAGTCGCCTTCCGTGGGAGGATGCAGGTCGACCCTGTGGATGTGCAGTCTGTCGCTGCGGTCCTCGCGGGCCGGTGCGCCGTCCGCGGCCGGGGTGAGCACGTGGACGTCGAACTGCTCCTGCCCCCGGCCACCGCTGCCCATGGCCTCGGTCAGCTCGGTCACATGCTTGCCCAGGCCGCCGATGATGTTCGGTGCGTACTCCCAGGACAGCACCAGGATGCTCATCGCAGGACCTCCCGCACATCGGCCTCCTTGCACAACGGCCGGTGCCAGGTCTGTGCATCCGGCAATCGCCGAAAGCCGAACGCCTGATTGATGTTGAAAATGGGGGTCCCGGCGACGGTGTCCGTCCGGATGCGGGTGCCGCCTCGGCGCTGCACGGCTTCGATCGCGGTGGTCTTGAGGGCCGAGGCCAGCCCCTGTCGACGGTGGGCACGGCCCACACCGGTCAGGGAAGTCCACCACAGGGTTGGATCCGCGGCAGACTGCCACAGTGCCGTCAGGGCCAGCCATTCCCCTTTGCGAATGGCAACGAACGTCATCGAAGGGTCGAACGCACTGTTGCGCTGATGCTCCACCCAATGCTCTGTGAGTGTCATGGGGGCCGGCGGATACACCAAGTCGGCCATGAATCCCGTCCTCAACTCGTGGTACTTCCTGAACCAATCGGAATCCCCGACGGACACGTCGGCCAGGGACACGAACCGGATGCCCTGTGCGCACAGGGTGTGCCGGCGACCCTGGCCCTTGGTCAAGTTGCGGCCCGAGACTTCCAGTTCGCTTTGGTGGATGATTTTCCCGAGGCTGAACCCCCTGTCCTGCAGGAAACGGATTCCGCGTGCTTGATCGGCTTTGGTTTCGCAGGCGAGTTCTGCAACCGTGTGCCTGGTCAGGAGCGCGGCCAGGCAGTGGATCCAGAGTTCGCGGCCCGCGCCCCGGCCCTGCCAGCAGGGTGCCACTGCGGCATGCACACGGAACAGGTCGGGTGACGGCTCCGCTGTTTCCTCCGCGGCGGTGAAGACACCGACCGGGGTGTCGCCGCTCCACTGCAGCCAACGGTAATGGGGATGCGCTTCCCCGAAACCCAGATCCTCGTTGGCCAGGTCTCGCCCTGAGACGGGGTGGTTTGGCGCCACCGCCAGGAGAATGTCGGCCATTGCCGCATAGTTGGCGGAAGTGTCGTCGGACTCTCTGATCTCTAACATGGCGGTTGGCGGACGGATGCGGAATCTCAATGCCGTTGAGGGGTCCGAATCGTACAGGGTACCGAGCGGCAACTGACGGACCCGCAGCAATGGCACGGACCGGGTGACCTCCTGCGGCAGGTCATGCAGCAGGACCGGTACCTCACAGCCTGGGCAATTGTGTCAGACCAGGGGCCTCGCCAAGGCTGGAGTGTGGGCCCTGGTCGAGGCCGGCGGCAAGTTCGACCTGCTCCTCCGCGGGCAGTGGCTGCCTGCCCTGCCAATGGCGTTTGGTACTTGCTGGCAGGCCTGTATTGGGAATCTCATCGCAGAACCTCGCGAATGTCGGCCTCGGCGTGCAACGGGCGACGCCAAGTCTGGACATCCGGAAGCAGCTGAAACCCGAACTCCTGATTGATTTTGTACATGGGATTGCGGGCGTCGTTGTCCGTGCGAATGCAGGAATCACCGCGTCGCTGTACGGCTTCGATCGCCGTCGTCTTGAGGGCCCTGGCCAATCCCAATCGCCGGTAGTTTCGTCCCACACCGGTCAGGGATGTCCACCACAAGGTCGGATCGGCTGTGGACTGCCACAGCGCCGTGTAGGCCATCCATTCCCCATTCCGCACGGCGACAAAGGTCATGGTGGGATCAAACGTCCGGTTGGACTGGTGCTCAGCCCAGTGCTCCTCCAGTGTCAGGGGGGTGGGCGGGTACATCATGTCGGCCTGAAACTCCATGCGCAAACTGTGGAATTTTGCAAACCATTCGGGATCGGCCTCCGAAAGCTCGTTCAGCGGCAGGAATTCGACTCCCTTTGCCTGGATGGCCTGCCGGTTTCGCAGGTGCTCGGTCAGGTCGTATCCGGTAACGACCAATTCGCTTTCGCGGCTGGATTTCTTGAGGTCAAACCCCCGGTCCTGCAGAAATCGGATCCCTCGCGTCTGATCGGATCGGGTTTCGCAGGTGAGTTCCGTGACATCGTGTCTGTCGAACAGGGTTGGCAGGCAGTGGTTCCACAGCTCGCGTCCCGCACCTTGGCCTTGCCAGCGCGGGTCAACCGCGGCATACACCCGAAAGCACCCTGGTGCGCGATCCCAAGTCTCTTCCGCCACCGCGAAGAATCCCGCGGGCGCACCAGCGCGCCAGGTCAGCCAACGGAAGTGGGGATGCGACTCTCCAAGGCTCAGGTCCTCGTTGACCAAGTCATCGGCGGAGACGGGGTTGTTGGGCGCAACCGCGTGGAGGATTTGGGCCATGGCTTCGTAGCTGGCAGCCGTACCGTCGGATTCGTTGATCTCAAACATGTTAGTGTGACTCCCCCGGAGGCGCCGGTTTGATGGCGGATATCGTTATGTCCCAATCGTACAAGGCACACCACGACGGATGAACAACAACTCCAAGAAGGGTGGTTCCAAGGACCGCCGCACAACCGTTGAAACCATTCGTCTGGACCAGTTCCTGAAAGTCCAACGGCTTTGTTCGACCGGAGGGCTGGCCAAGGCCGTGGTCCAGCGCGGTCTGGTCGAGGTCAACGGTGAAGTCGAACTGCGGCGCGGCCGCAAGCTGCGGCAGGGCGATGTCGTGTCGTACGACGGATACACGGTTCCGGTGGACTTCGTTTAGGGGCCTGTGTCGCGCAGGGCCGACGGGGGGATTGCTCCTTCAGGAAGTCATGGAGGAGAGGACGACCCGGTCCGACACGAGTGCGCGCGTGGCCGGGTCCACCTCGACGCCGTCGGATTCGAGCACCGGGATCAGGGCCGCCACCGCCGTCCGGACCATTTCATCGTCCGGTGTCCGCGTGGTGGCCTTCTGCAGCCACAGGCCCGGCTGGATGAAGATTCGCAGCAGCGTGTTGTCCTGGTGCCGGGCGCTGAACCGGATGAGCTCGTAGGCAATTCCGGCCACGATCGGCAGCAGCAGCAAACGGCTGGCAAACCGCAGGAGCAGCGCCAGCCAGGCCGGTTCCACGCCGTGGAAGGACAGCGGGAAGAACAGGATGATGCTGATGACAACCACAAACAGGATGAAGGACGTGCCGCAGCGCACGTGCTGGACGCTGTGCCGCTGGACGTCGGAGACGGACAGGTTGGAGCCGGCCTCGAAGGCATTGATGGCCTTGTGTTCGGCCCCGTGGAATCCGAACATGCGCCGGATGTCCTTCATGAAGCTGATGGCGAAGAAATACAGCGCGAAGAGCACCAGCCTGACCGCACCCTCGATCGCCGCGTCCGTATAGGCGGAGGCCCCGAAGAATTCGGCGACCCACCCGGACACCAGTGTCGGCAGCAGGAAGAACAGGCCGATGCCGAAGGCAAAGCTGAGGGCCACCGTGCCCCAGGCCAGGGGGCCCTGGAAGCGCAGGGTCTCTCTGTCCTCCGATTCCCCGTCCGGGTCTTCGTCGTCATCGTCCAGGGGCATGTCCTGGGCGGCGATGTCCGCACTCCACATGATGGCCCGTACGCCGAGTCCAAGTGCCTCCCACAACAGGCCCAGCCCGCGCACAAAGGGCAACTTGCCCAGCCTGCTCGTGTAAATCCAGGCTTTCAGCGGCTCGTGGTGGAGACGGATTTCGCCGGAGGCGGTGCGCACGGCCACGGCGAAAGTGGAGGCGCCGCGCATCAGGACGCCCTCGATGATGGCCTGGCCGCCGTAGTATTGCTGGCTCAATGGACAAATCCTTCAGCGGTGCCTGTGCCGCGTCTGTGTGCGAGGGAGGGAACACCGCAGCCAAGCACGGCCACGGCCGGGTGCTAAAATCCCGCGCTATGCCTAGGCTGGTCGGGACGGTAGCCTCCGTCGTTTATTGTAACGAAGGCAACGGCTTCGTGGTGGCAGATTTACATGTCGACCAGCGTGCCGACGGCCATGCCGTTTCCCCGGCGGCATCCGCGTCGCCGGACGCGCTTGAGCGCATCACCGGTATTCTGCCCGGCATACGCGAGGGGGCGCGGCTGGAGGTTGAGGGCGAGTATCGGATACACCAATCCCACGGCCGGCAGTTCGCCGTCAGTCGCCACCGGTTCATCCAACCCACGAGCAAGGAGGGCTTGATCGGGTTCCTCGGCAGTGGCCTGCTCAAGGGTGTCGGGGAGGCCACGGCCCGCCAGGTGGTCGGCAGGTTCGGCAAGCGGACGCTGGCAGTTCTGGACAGCGAGCCCGAACGCCTGGCGGAACTGAAGGGAATTTCCCTCCGCAAGGCCCGTGTGATTGGCGACCATTGGCGGGAGGTGGCCGGCGAACGGGAATTGGCCGCCTACCTGCAGCATCTGGGCGTATCCCTGTCCCTGGCGCGTCGTATTCGGCAGGAGTTCGGGGACAACGCAGTCCAGGTCCTGAAGCAAAACCCCTATCTCCTGACCCGGATGCAGGGGATCGGGTTCCAACGGGCCGACCAGATGGCCCTGTCCATCGGGATCAGGCGCAATGATCCCGGTCGGCTCAGGACGGCCCTGCAGTATGTGTTGGGCGAACAGACCGCCCGCGAAGGCCATGTGTTCCTGCCGGAACACGAATTGGTCGAGGAAGCGCTGAAGCAGGTGGGACCGCCGGCCACGCGGGACGAGGTCCAGGCCCAGCTGGACCTGCTAATCCGGGACGAGGAACTCATCGTTACCGAAGCACCTGGCCACGCGCGCTGGCAACCCCAAACCGATTGGACTGTCCTGCCCGAAGAGCCGGTCCGCAACGAGGACGAGACACAGGGAAGCAATTCTTCGGCCCCAGCCGGGAGCGGCGGCCGACAGGTGTATCCGCCCTGGAACCATCACAGCGAAAAGGACCTGGCCGACCGGCTGCTGAAGCGCATCGGGCGACCGGAGCTTTCACCCTTGTACGACCGCGACTTCGACGTGGAAGCACTGCTGGACGCTGCCGCGGAGCGGGGCACCCCGTTGAACCGGGGCCAGCGGGACATCGTGGAGTCGGTGCTGGCCCATCCCTTTACGATTCTGACCGGAGGGCCGGGCACCGGCAAGACCACTACCATCCGCACCATCCTGGAACTGTGCGACACCTACGGCCTGGAGGTGCAGTTGGCGGCTCCCACCGGCCGTGCGGCCAAGCGCATGCAGGAAGCCTCGGGCCACCCCGCCAGGACCCTGCACCGGTTGCTGGAGGTGTCCAATGTTGACGGCAGCCTGGAGTTCGACCGCAACGAGGAAAATCCACTGGATGGCGATCTGCTGATTGTGGACGAGGCGTCGATGCTGGACGTGCACCTGGCCAGCCACCTGGTCCGCGCGGTGCCCGATGCGATGCACATGCTGTGGGTGGGCGACGTGGATCAGTTGCCCAGCGTCGGTTCCGGTACGGTCCTGCACGATGTCATTCGGGCGGTCGAGGAACATGCCGAGCGCGTCAAGTCCGGCCGCTCCGGGGCACGGGTCACGCGCTTGTCGGAGATTTTCCGCCAGGCCGCGGACAGTGCCATCGTCACCAACGCGCACGAGGTCCGGCGGGGCCAGATGCCCATCCTCGACAATCGGCGCTTCCGCGATTTCTTCTTCATGCCGGAGGAGGATCCGGTGCGGGCCTGCCATCTTTGCACCGACCTGGTCCGGCGGCGCCTGCCCGAATTCACGGGGCTCCGGCCGTCCGACATCATGGTGCTGTCGCCCATGCGCAGGGGGCCCATCGGTACCCTGGAGCTCAACCGGGCCCTGCAGGCCTCCATCAACGGTTCCTCGCTGCCGACGATCGAACTTGCCAACGGTCAGGTGTTCCGCCCGCGCGACCCTGTCATGCAAACCCGCAACGACTACGAAAAGAAGGTGTTCAACGGGGACCTCGGATATGTCGTGCGCCTGGACCCGGACACGCGGGAGGCGGTGGTCAGCTTCGAAGGCCGGGGCGTGCAGTACGAGCGCGACGAGCTCAACGATTTGGCATTGGCCTACGCCATGACCATCCACAAGAGTCAGGGCAGCGAATACAAGGCCGTGGTCCTGCCGATGATGAAGGCGCACAGCATCATGCTGCGCCGGAACCTCCTGTATACTGCGCTCACGCGCGCGGGGCAGCTGGTGGTCATCGTGGGCCAGAAGGCGGCGCTGCGCATGGCGGTCAACAACCATTTGGTCAGGGATCGCCACACCGCGCTCCTGGAGCGACTGTCCCTGAAATTAAGCCGGGACGAGGTTCCGGAGGGCGTTCCCTTTTGACTTCGATTTTCCCGCCGGCGTTGCTCCGTTTGCCGGCTGAACCATTCCCAGGACTTTCGCCATGACCCAATCCGCACTGCCCATCGGCCTTCAGCTCTACACCCTGCGCAACATGGATGCGACCGAGGACGAGGTGTTGTCTGCCGTCCAAGGTGCCGGCTATGCCTATGTGGAGACCGTACACCGGACCGACCTGTCCGGTGTCGACTGGAAGGGCCTCCTGGACGGCCACGGTCTGAGCGCGGTGTCGGCCCATGTGCCCCAGGAAGCTTTCGAGAGCGACCTTGACGGCACCCTGCGCACCTATTCCGATCTGGGTGTGGAGCATGTGATTGTGCCGGCCCCGGGCGGCAACTTCTTTGGCCCTGGCACCGAGTACGGGGCGGCGGACTGGACGCGGCTGGCCGACAGCCTGCGCGCCATTGGCCAGGGGTGCCGCGATGCCGGCATGAACCTGCTGTACCACAACCATTGGCAGGAGATGGCACAGTTCGACGGCCGGCTGGCCATCGACATCCTCCTGGCCGACACCGAACCGGATGTGCTGGGATACGAACCGGATTGCGCCTGGATATCCAAGGGCGGTCAGGATCCGGTCGAGTTGCTGCGCCGATATGCCGGCCGCGTGCCCTGCGTCCACATGAAGGATCTCGCCCCGGAGGGGGAGAACGAGGACCAGATGGGTCTGGCCGACGTCGGCAGCGGCACCCTGGATTGGGACGCCATCTTCCCTCAGATCAGCGCATCAGGCGCCCGGTGGTACATCGTGGAACACGACATGCCCGGCGACCATGTCCAAAGCATCACCAACAGCTACCAGTTCATCGCCGGCCATCTGGGCGGCTGAGGCAGCTTGCCGGAGGATCGTTTGATGGCCGCCCGCGCCATGTTTGGCGGGCTGGTACAGGACAGCCAGGGCGAACTGGTCAACGTACGCAGGGTTGGTGCGGATGAGGTGTATGTGGTCCGCGAGGACGGGTTCGACTGGCACCTGGAAGCGGGCAGGGTGGATGCTGCGATCTGGTCCCACATGAAGCGGATGTTCGTTGAACACCGCGACCAGATTCCGCCGGAGGCCCTGCAGGCCCTGACCAACGGCGACATTTTCCAGCAGGCGGCCATCGAGTCCGCCTTGGACCGGGTCGACGAGATTGAGCGGATTGAGATGCCGCCGCAACAGCGGGACTTGCTGGCACTGGTGGGCTTCCGCGTCGTGATTGACTACCACGGCGACGTGCTGGAGGTGGTGATGCCGGATCAGGGGTTCGGCATCGACCCGGACGAGGAGTGAGCCGCCGGCCCGGGCGGCCTTCCGATGTCAGCCCGGTTGGGTTGTGGGTTTCTCGTACCCGAAAAACGCTGTGGAAGCTGACGGCAGAGGACAGCACCCGATGTATGACGAGTCCAATGCGATCATCGTCATCCCAGAACTGTTCGCAATCTGATGCTCGGCGGCTGCACCACAACCATCAATGCCATGGGCCGTGAGAAGCGGATTGCACCGACGATCCGTGACTGAAGGGAGAGGCGACCAGGTGCTGGCACTCTAGTGCATTGTGTCATTCTGTCCTTGGCCCGCCAAGCATTTGAGGCGCTTACGGAATGCATTCCATCGTTCCTCTATGAATTCCTCGAAGTCGTCTGGGGTAAACGGTTCCCGCACCAGAATTTCGAAGGCGCTGTGTGAGATGAAGTGGGACTCCAT
Organism: Caldilineaceae bacterium; assembly: GCA_965219935.1. Taxonomy (GTDB): domain Bacteria; phylum Chloroflexota; class Anaerolineae; order Caldilineales; family Caldilineaceae; genus Bin34. The sequence goes on from CBDCOU010000003.1 coordinate 70,674, forward strand.
GATCTTGAAAATCTCCGCTTCACCATTCTTGACGATAAGCTCTGGCAAGTACTCGTTAGGAAGGCGATCCTTGATGATGTCACGATTGGTCTTACTGGTTAGTGGTGTCCGGTTGAGGATAGAGTCGATTGATGTGTGCAGCGCGTACTCACTTCCAAGGCTCTTGGGAACGATATGGTGGTCGTCAAGGTCGTCGTGCTGGGGTACGTTGCCGGATATCCAATCTCGAGCGCCGCTGAGTACCAACAGGTTGAACAGTCCGTTATAGACAGACGTGCCCCGCCGGGTCTCACGCTTGAGATCGATCTCCCCGACACTTCTCCGGAACTCGGCAACTGGCTCCGGTTCGGCACTGTCATCGGCGAACCATGCCTTCACATCCGTGTAGTCGCGAGCGCTGGTGGACTCAACCGCGCCTGAATAGCGGTTTGTGAAGACGCAGGCCCAGTACCAGCGGCGAATCTTGCCTTGAGCGTCCAGCCTTTGCTCTGGTGGAAGTTGGTCAGCTTCCGCCTGTAGTGCCGCGAAGGCTGGCAGGATGGAAGCGTAGGGCAGGTACCAAGATGCGATAGCACCAAATTCCTGTGGGTGGCGCAGCAGTTTGATTGCCTGTTCCAATGCATTGACCGCTTGGTGCCAGAGCTTCTCGAAATCCGTACTGTCGGCAATGAGAATATCTGGACGGAGAACACCGTCTGGTCCACGTACCTGCCTTCGGCTGCCAGGAATGAGGTGGTATAGATACTTTGGTGAACAGTACGCTTGGAGGAGTATGGACATTACCTGCAGTACGTACACATTCATCCGTCTGGCCTCAACGAACTCCAGACGAGGCGCTGCCTTTTGCCAAAGCTGCTGTCTGAGCCGTAGCCCCTTTGGCCTCAGAAGTGCATTAAGCAGGTCAAAAATATCCAATCGAACTCCCCGACTGTTGATCTGCGTAAAGATGTCGCAGACCTTGGCGAGTTCAAGATCTCGATCCAGCTCGATATAGGAAATCTGGTACTGCTGGGTGAGGCCGTGCAGGTGCTTACCAAACCGCTTGGCGTTCTCCGCGTAGCGCTCGGCTTTTTCGGCCTCGGGGCCCTCGCGTTCCGCCGCTGCTTCCCGCCAGTGATTCTCATAATCCTGTGCCCAGTTTGGCAGAGCCCAATGGTCGTCCGACCCGACCACTGCGAGTGGGAACATGTGTTCCTCGAACTGACGTGTCCGATTGTTCAGGAGATTCGAACCGCGACGAGTCCAGTAGTACACAAATGCTTCGTCATGAACTTCATCCATGAACAGGTCTACTCTGATGAAGTAAAGGAAGCGGTTGTGGCGTTTGGGCGCTGGCTTGTTGGGTGCCATGAACGCGTAGTACATGGCCGTGAGGCGTTGCTGGCCATCTAGGACGATATCGGTCCGGTCATCTCCACCTTCGAAGGCATAGATGGGCTCACAAGAAAGCGCCTCAAAGTTTTCGTTCTTACCTTTCCACAGAAGCAAGCTGCCGATGTAGTAGTCACGGAAAATGGAGCGCATGAGCTCGTTAATGTCCCACGGTTCCCATTCGAAATCACGCTGGAAGTCCGGGATTACGTACCGGCCCTCGCGCAAATGACTGACCATGTTGCCGAGGTTCACATGGCCGGGTTTCTGAGAATCCTTCATAGTGACACGCCTCCTGTGTCGTATCTTGCCAAGGCTATTTCATCCAGTCGGCAGGGCTTGCAGACTGCAGGATGTGGCATTGCTACTTACCTCGGCCAACTGCTGGGCGCGAGCGGCAGCCGGATCCGAGGACTGGGATTGAGGACGGACGTGACTGGGGGCGAGGCTCCAGAACGACAGGACGCAGTGCCCGGAACACTGCACAGTAATCCACAACGGCAGCGTTGGCGATCCACTTTCCCGCCGTGTATGGCAGTGCCATTCTGTCCGATTCCTGTGTTTCGGTTGGAACTATGCCGCATCCTGCCAGTTGCGAAGCAGAAGGCGGGCCTTGGTGATCAGGACATCCTGGCGGATGTCGCTGCCCACCAGTGAACTGCCAATGCCCACGCCCGCGGCGCCGGCCCGGCGGTAGGAGCCGATGTTGTCGGCGTCGATGCCGCCCGTCGGCACAAACTCCATGTCGGACAGTGGTGCCTTGACCGCCTTGAGATAGGCGGGGTCGGGGCAGGGAAACAGCTTCACCATCGTGCAACCAAGCTGAAAGGCCTGTTGCGCCTCGGTGGGTGTGAAAATCCCCGGCAGGAACAGTACATCGGCCTTGACAGCGACCCGAACGCTGTCCGGATCAAGGCAGGGGGACACCAGGAATTCGGCGCCGGCCTCAATGGCAGCCGCAGCCTGGTCCGCAGTACGGATGGTGCCCGCGCCGATCGCCATGCTGTCGTCGTAGCGTTGGCGGAGGGTTTGAATCGCGGTCAGCGCGTCCGGCGTGTTCATCGTGATTTCCAACAACAACAGGGGCGCGGCCAGCATTGCATCCGCAACGGTGATGATCTCCGGCAGCGAATAGCCTCCGCGCACAATCGCCACGAGCCCTTCTTCCCGGATCCGCGTCTGCATCGCGGCCGTGCGCGAACTGCCCGTTGTTCTTGCGGTCATACCACCTCGATCCCCGCTCCGGCCTCAACCTCGCCTATACACCAGCAGTCCTGACCAAGGTCCTGGCAAGCTTTTTCGAAAGTTCCCTCGCATCCCTGCGGTACCGCGAGCAGCAGGCCGCCGCTGGTCTCCGCTTCCCAAAGTACCTGCCGGAGCTCGGGCGCCACGGTGTCCGCGAAGCGTACGGACTGTCCGAAGTGCTCCGGATTGCGCTGGGCCGCCCGGGTCTGCACTCCGTTTTGTGCGTAGGCGAGGACGTTTGGCAGCAGGGGCACTGAATCGGCCTTGATGCGGAGACCGCAACTGGTCTGTGCGTCGGGGCCCAACATTTCGCAGGCATGGCCCAGTAGGCCGAAACCGGTCACATCAGTGCCGCGCCTGGTACCGGACGTCCGGGCCGCTGTGGCGGCCGCCGCATTCAGCGACAGCATGGATTGGATGGCTGCCTCCAGGTCTCGGGGAACAATCAGTGAGTGCGTCTCCACGATGTGGGCCGTGGTCACGATGCCGGTCCCTAGGGGCTTGGTCAGCCACAGCGTCTGGCCCGGGTCCAGGCTTTCACCCTTGGTGAGCAGACAGTCCGGGTCTCCCAGGCCGGTCACGGACAATCCGTAGAACAGTTCGGGGTTTGTCACCGTGTGCCCGCCGGCCACCACGCCTCCGGCTTCCCGGACCTTTTTGGCACCGCCGGCCAGGATGGCAGACAGGATGTCGAGACTGATCCCTTCGGGCATGCCGGCGATGTTCAGGGCAAACAAAACTTCGCCACCCATGGCAAAGACATCGCTCATGGCGTTGGCGGCCGCGATGGCCCCGAAGGTTTCGGGATCATCGACGATGGGGGTGAAGAAGTCCGCGGTTTGGATCAGGGCCTGATCTTCATGCAGGGTCCATACGGCGGCATCGTCGGGCTTTTGGATGCCGGCCCGCAAGGCTCCATTGCCGGAACCCTGCATTTCGTTCAGTTGTCGCAGAACCTGCGACAGCTCCCGAGGCGGGAGTTTCGATGCTCAGCCGGCGCAAGAGGCGAGCGTCGTCAGCTTGATGTCCGGATCCACGGGTTCGGGTTGCGGTGGCTTGGTGGTTCGACGGTCAGTCTAGGGGTTGATGCAGGAATTTTGGGGATTTTGCTTGCCGGTTTGAACGGTCCTGGCACATGGTGAGGACCGATTTTGCCTCCACCAACATCTGGTCCCAACGGTGTTCAGCATGTAGATACATGCGCCCGTTTTCGGTCCAATAGGCGGTCACAGCCGACATTGCGGCGGATGTTCCGAGGTCGATGCCCCAGACAGGATTGCCGATATTGGGCATTTCCCGCTCACTGGCGAGCCAAACGTCCGCATCCAGTTGGGGGCTCAACGGTGTCGGAAACCCCGAGGTTGAGCCGCAGAGCCTTGAATGCGGTCAGCAGGGACGGGTCGCGCTTGGCGGACTTCACTTCCTTGCGGTAGGCCCGTTCCAGGTCCGGGAAGTAGCGGAGGCTCGGGTTGGCCCGCAGCCACGTGCGTTTCTGCCCGATGGGGTCGTCTGAACGGGCCGCGAACGTCATGGTGAAGTCCGCGTCGGCCAGCAACCGCTCGAACGGGTGCGACGGCGTGGAGGCCCTGGTTCCGATGGCTACGAGCCTCGAGTCCGGTATCGAGCCCATCGCCGTCCGGAGAGCCGCCAGCATTGCGTCAACCCGGGTACGTGGCCACTGTGCGACCTCATCGGCAATCACGAGGCTGGGAGCTGCACCGTGCAGCCTGGCGGGGTCCGAGGCCTTCACCATCAGGAGCACGCCCGTGTCCTTCGACACTACCCGGAGGTTGTTGGCCGTGTCGTAGACCTTGAAGGCCGGCAGGTTGGGCGTGATGAAACGTTTGACGTGTCGGAACAGGACCTCCCCCTGTTCCTTCGACGACGTGGCCGACCTGCAGGCGACCTTGGGCCACAACCGCCGGGCCACACCTCCGCACTGGAAGGTCAAGGCCGATGCCATTCTGGCCCAACTGACCCAGATCCGCAGAACTTACGAAATAGTGCACTCGGTGTGGATTCCTCACTCCTCCTCTGCGGTGCGCCGGCTCCCCCGATTTGTACCGGCAGGGGTCCCCACGGGGTAGGGCAGGAGATTGCCGTTGGCATCATGGGTTGGCGGATCATCGAAGCCGATGTAAATGCGGCCAGGCACTAATCGCCACTGCAAGTACAGCTCGTACAGACGAAGGGCGTTGTCATAGGACGATCTTGGTGGCGGACGATCCAGCCATTCAGGGCTTAGCCCGTGGACTTCCTGCATGACCTCTCGCAACTCATCAAGAAACGTTCGGTATTGTTCGGTGTTGTTCACGGCATCGTCTCCATGACTGATGGGTTTCATCATCCTACAGGGTGCTGGCGCAAGCCATACAAAGGCGGTCGAACGGACAATTAGCCGGCAAAAGCACGCATTCCCCGAAACGCCGCCGGTAGACCTCGCACTGGCTACTGTTGGCATACCCGGGAGATGTCATCGATTTGCCATGTTCAGCAATTCCTGCCACGCGTCGTCCGCCGGTGCTGACATGTCCGCGTCCCAGTTCTCTTTAAACCAGCCGACGGCATCCTGCGCCGTGTCCGGTGCCAGTACGAGGTTGAATTCCCCGCGCTCCGCCAAGCCGGACTGCGAGAGGTTAGAACTGCCGGTGAGTCCCCTCCATGCGTCCGATTGGGTGCGGAGTAGATACAGCTTGGCATGGATCTGGTCCTGGGGGTGTCTCAGGCGGACCTGCAGTCGTCCGGACTGCCAATGGGTGTTCAGTCGGGCCAGCACAGAGGTGGTATCCAGGCCAGAGGCTCGGGTTCCGTACTTCATCGAGTGTTGGATGTAATCGGCATGTGCCTTCGATGTCTTGGCCAAGTAATTCCAGTGGCTTGGAGCCTTGCCGATAAGCAGGCGCGCGACACCGTCAGCTGCCATCAGGTCCAGCCACTGTTCGATCAGGTTGATATCTGTGTCGATGCCAGGGAAGTTGGCCAGGACCGTTTGCCGGAATGATTACTCCATGTCATGACCCCGCGTGTCGGTGGGGGGTCAGATGCCGTTCCGCCAACCGTCCTCCTTGCGGTATACGTAATCGGGTTCGTCGGGACCCAGCACCTGCATGCGCTCCTCTGCAGCGAATTCCGTCATCGCCATGCGTACGGACTGCCGGGCCATGGCGATCAGAAAGTCGGTCAGCACCGACAGATCTCCCACGTCCGCCGCTTGCATGGCAGACAGGTAGTAACTGCGATCTTGGCGGTGGACACAGATGGGCAGCCAGCCTGCGCGTATCAGGTGCCAGTTCAGGAGCACGCGGCCTGTGCGCCCGTTGCCATCCGCGAAGGGGTGAATCTGGATAAAGCGGTGGTGCAGCCAAGCACCCGTCAGCAATGGATGCTGCCTGGTCCGGTACTGGCCGTAGAGGTCTAGCAGGAGGTCCAGCTGGGGGTCCACCTGCTCCGGTGGTGCGTAAAGATGAATCGTTCCGTCGGGCCGCGTGGGGTTGTTGGGATAGTCCTTCCACACTCCGCGTCGCAACCTGCGTTGCACGGGCCGTCCCAGCATGTCCACTGCATGGTGTGTTTCCTGGTGGGCAGTGATTTGGGCGTGCAACTCGCGCATGGCGTGCTTGGTGATGGGGCGGTCCTCGCGAATAAAGGCGTAGACCATTTCGGCAGCCGCGATATGGTCCTGCAGCACGGTCACCAGATGCTCCGGTTCCACGTCCACGCCCTGCCGACGCACATGCTCCGCACGGAAACCTTCCCGCAGCAAAGTTTGCGTGACGCCGTGGGTAGGGTTGTACAGGCCCTCGATCACACCGGTCTCGATGGCCATGCTGCGCTCCAGGCGTTCCAGACCCTCCCGGAGCCGATCCTGCGCCGTAGGGGTCGCGCGTAGGGTTTGGAAACGCAGGTTCCATTCATCCTCGTAGTCGAACGCGCGTTCCGTGTCCGCGGCAGCCAGGGTCTGGATGCCCTTCCAGTCAGCGTAACGGGTTTCTCTTTCCTTCTCCCGGTCGCCGCGCCGCGGCAGGCGCGGTTCCCGCGGAGATTGCAGTTTCATGGTCAGTCTCCGGTCGGTGTAGCGTGCAGGGCCTGCCAGCGGTGTCCCTTTCCAGTGTTCAACGCAGCATACCCTATCAGCACCGTCATTTTTGGAGTATGTTGTCGGGAGCGACTGAACCTTCAGTCGCGGACGCGCCTTAGTGCAGCAGGGACGAAGACGAGGCATGGGACTGCCCATCGGTGGGCAGGTTATGGGGACAACCCCCGAAAGAGCCTGTGGACTTCACTGTTGAAGCACTGGCCCGATTTCCGGGAAAGGTATCGAGCCAGGCTACTGATGGGGCTATTTCGTGCAACAGGCGGAGGTCCCCAATCTGCATGCGGTGTTCTGCGTACCTCTGTGCATGCCCCAGGTCATGATCATGGAAGACTTGGATCGGATATTCGGACCAGGAAACAAAGTAGGAACCGATGCTACATGGCTTGGTTGAGCCAACCGTTGGCGCCTGTCATGGCAGCGGCAGATTTCGCATCGGGCCTCCGTCGGGTCTGGAAGGCTCTCGTCCCATGTGACCCGCGGACACTATCGTCGCGACGCGGTGTTGTCCTCCCACTGGCAGAACAGGTTGACGGAATGAAAGCGCGGCCTCCACTGGTATGCCTACAACTCTATGGTCACCACATCCCTCAGCGATGGTCCTGCCCTCCGTCGGCTTCCTCTTGCGGAGCCGAGTCCCAGGCTGTCAAGAGAGGTCCGTCCCTTTCCCGTTCCCTGAACCAGTCATTGACAAGCTGGGCCAAATCCTGCTCTGCTCGTTCAGGGGAAAGCCCACTGAACTTGAACACGTCTTGCCGAGTAGTACTCGTGCCCACACTTGCATAGCCTTTTCCAGGAAGATGGCGGTGAAGATACTTCTCAAGATCCCTGCGCTCGGCTCGCTTGAGTTCATCAGGGAGAGGATGCTTCCACCAAGCCGTCTCTTCACCATGTGGGATGTTCTGGCGTGTAGATTCCTCACTGGCCCGTTTCACAGGGTGCCTGTCCGTTTCGCCTACCCGAAACCACTTTCCAAAATACAAGCGGTTGGCATACACCCAGGATTTAGGCTCTGGGGGCATGGATGGCAGATCGTCTTGCTTGATGTCGAGTTCGTATTCTTGCGCACAGGCTTGGCCCAAACTGGAGCATTGAGCCAATTCGTCGTCCGAGCGCTGGTTGGCGATCTCCAGTTGTCGAATGGTCCCCATGCCTACTGCTGTGCCTTCGAGACAATGCAAGGGTATCTGCGCCGCGCGTGCGGCCGCACGCACTTTTTTGGCATGGGGCCCGCAATGCCTCACATAAGTCAGCGTGCGTTTCTGATATGCCCTGTTGAAGTCGTCAATGGCAGACCGCAACTCAAGTGGATATTCTTGGGGGATGGCATCGGTAGGCATGGGGCGGAGTTCCGTGGGTCAACAAGAGGCTTGTGTCATCCGGTAACAGGTGGAGGTGGCGAGCAACAGTCATATGTTCCATCAATTTCCATCAGGATGTATAGGTTGTCTCCGGTGCACATCGCCTGTGTGATCATCGAGCGCCCAGCGATTCCACCAAGCCGTTCATCTGGATAAACCCACTGTCAGCGCCTTTGCTCGAACTGCTGTAGCAGGCGTATTGGGTGCCGATGGGTTCGTTCGTGCAGACGCGGATCGTCACGTCGTAGCGGCCTGGGTCATCCAATTCCGTAAAGTCAAAGGACAAGTCAGTCCCCTTGGCTAGATCGCTGCCTTGCGCCGCGGCCGCGGACGCGCAGAAATGGGTTGCCCCTTTTTGCACGGATCCTGTGACCTTGCTCCGCATCCACTGCCAGGCGGTGGCGGGAGCCTCGGTGGTGTATTCGATCTTGACCGCAACGGTTGTAATGGGCAGATGGGTTTCGACGGGCTCGGCTCCCTGCCTGCAGGTGATCTTGCGGCCTTGGTACAGGTTGGACACGGGAAGGTGGACATTGACGGTCTCGCCTCTCCCCCGTATGTTTAGGGAGGGTCTGGCGGGGTTTGTGGTCCAACCGTGTAGTTCCACGTAAGGGGCTGCCACCAGATACTCGAAGTCTGCCTCGCAGGTCTGTCCCATCAGGCTCTGTGCGGCGGGGACATCAATCCATGTGCCTTGTATTGCAAGCGAATTGGGGCTGAGGCGTTCGCCGGAACCGTCGCAACCAGCCCCTCCGCCGTGGTTGGCAGGGGTGATGGAGGCCGGTGTCGGCTGCTGCGGAGTATCAAACAGACGGATCGTCAGCGGCGTGGCCGTTGGCTGCGGGTTGACTACCGGCGTGGCTGTCGGAACGGCGGTCGGTGCGGGTGTGGGGGTGAAGGCCAGTGGCGTTGTTGTCGGCTCTGGTGTGGCTGTGGGATCGGGTATCTGTGGAATGTTGGCGGCAAGCGGCAAACCCACAGGAATGTTGTTTACCAACGATGCCCAAATCCAAACCCCGACATCCAGTTGCAGCCAAGTACCATCCCCATTGCGTGCCACCGGGGTCAAGGATGTACCCTCATCCAGTTGTCCAACGACTGGGTAGGCCGTGCCCGGACCCTTCCTCAAGTTGGAGGTGGAATTTGTGACCGGGACTGCAGGCAACGGTGTGTCCTGCGATGTTGCAGTCGAAACGGTCGGCTGTGCCGCTGTCGGCGTGGGGGTTAGGGCCGGGACCGCAGTGGGTGTGGACTGTCTCTGGTTCGGTTCAGGCAAGGTCTCATAGCGCCGGAAGGGGATAGACCGGTCGTTGACATCATTCAGATCGTTCTCGTAGTCCATCACGACAAATCCGCGCGCGTCTTCGTCCTGGTCCACCAGATCATCGTAGTCGCCGCTGCGGGGCATGTAGTCGTCACGCCAGTCGACGAATTCGTCGTTGATGCACTCCCAAACATCGTCTTCATCGTCGTCGTATAGGCATGAACCCTTGAGAAAGCTCAAGAGGTCGTCCCAGAAGTCGCCCATGTGCGACCAGGGCCGCTTCCGATAGTTGTTGTTTTCGCAGTCGGCGGCGTTGAAGCAAATACGCAGTTCCACGGAGCACACCTCGTCGCCTCTCTTGCAGAACGGGGTGATTTCAAAGGCATCGTCGGGCTTGACGGTCGGCCAGTGCACGGTGAAGCCGCTTTTTTGGACCTCCATGCAGTTCTCGAAATCTGCGTATCGGTCAGCGTCTGGACTCGCCGAGTTGAACCCGCACCCAATATCGAGAGTGTTTTCATTGGAGAGTTCGGCGACCCATCTGGCTACGGGGTCGCCGGTGGTTGCGCTGGGAGTGCCCGTAACCTTTACTGCACAGTTTTCGTCGATATCGTGACACCCGCCCCACGTGATGGAAAACCAAGCATAATTGGACCCGGCTTCGACCACTTCGAAATAACCGCCGTGGTATTCCGTCACGTTGGCCAGCGAGACGGATGTCATGCCGGCCAAGATCAGGATGGTGCCCAGCAACACCAGCAGAAACCTGGCCGGGATTTTCGAGTGTCTTCTCATGGTGTTTGACCACCGAAGGCATGAGGGCCAAGTTGCCGACCGGGCTACTTCCCGGTGACCGGAGCGGCTGGCGTGTCGGCCTCTTGGGTCTCAGGGTCTCGCGTTGCCCATCACAGGAACATACAGGGAGTGTTCCTCGATGTAATCGTGCACCGCCGGCGGAACCAGGTACCGAATGGGCGCGCCGGTATCGATGCGGGCCCGGATGTTGGTGCCGGACAAGTCGACTCCGGGCATCTCCACCAGATGGACACGATCCCGGATGCCCGGAAACCTGGCTTCCAGCGCGATCCAAATCCTTTCCACGCCCGGTCGGTTAAGGACCACCAATTCGCAGTTTTGGACAAGCCAGTCCGGTTTGTGCCACGTGTGCAGGTCGCGCAGGCTGTCCATGCCCATGAGGAAGAAGAGGTCGGCGCGCCCGGCCAGTTGTTCCTGAAGCATCGCCATCAGATCCGCGGAGTAGTTGGGTGTGGCCCCATCGGCGTTGAGCAGCGAGACGCCGAAGGCAGGGTTGCCGGCCACGGCCAGCTCGACCATGGCCAGGCGATCGGCAAACGGCGTCTGTACCTGCCCGGGCTTGTGAGGCGGGTTGTTGGCTGGCACAAACCAGGTCTGGTCCAAGGCGAGCCGCACGGCCGCTTCCTGTGCCAACAGCAGGTGGCCCACATGGACCGGATCAAACGTGCCGCCGAACACCCCAAGGCGGAGCGTTGCATTCCCGGCCGTCGAACACCGGTCCGGTGTGTGGTGGACGCCGACCGTCCTCATGGTGCAGTGGATGCCGTGCCAAAGTGTGTCTTTCGTTGTGGCAGGGGGATCAGAAGGCATTGTCGAACCCCCAAACGAGCTCGGATTCGGCAATCCTCACGGTGTCGCCCTCCTCGATGCCCTGGGCACGCAAGGTTTCGGAAACCCCCCAGGTGTCCAGGATGTTCTGGAAGCGCAGGGCGGACTCCGGCAGGTCCCAATTGGTCATGCGCGTAATTCGCTCCAGGCCGGCACCGGCGACCTGCCAGCGGTTGGGATCCAGACGCGTTACAGTGAAGGTCCGGTCGTCCTCGGGCACGGCTATCTCCGGCAGGTCGGGTTGGGTGCTTGCTTCCACTGCGGGAATCGCCTCGAGTTGGCGGTCCAGGGCCCAAAGCAGGTCTTGCACATTCTCGCCGGTGACAGCCGAGATGGACCAGAAAGGCAACCCGCGCTTTTCCATGGCCGGTTTCAGTGCGGCTTCGACGGTGCGGGCCTGTGGCAGGTCCCGCTTGTTCAGGACCACCACCCTCGGTTTGGCGGCGAGCGCTTCGCTGTAGCTGGCCAACTCCGCCTCGATCATCGCCATTTCCCCGTCCGGATCGTCCGACGATCCGTCCAGCAGGTGCACCAGCAGGCGCGTGCGTTCCACGTGGCGGAGAAACTCGATGCCCAGCCCCGTACCCTGGTGGGCCCCTTCGACCAGGCCCGGGATATCCACGAAGATCCGTTGCCGGTGGTCCAGTTCCACCACGCCCAGGTTCGGCACCAGGGTCGTGAAGGGATAGTCGGCGATTTCCGGACGGGCCGCGCTGATGCGGCTGATCAGCGTGGACTTGCCGGCGTTGGGCACTCCGATGATGCCGACCTCCGCCACCAGCTTCAATTCCAGGTCGAGCCAGCGCTCCTGTCCCGGTTCGCCCTTCTCCGCCAGGCGCGGTGCCTGGTGGCGGGCCGAACGGAAGGAGGCGTTGCCCCGGCCGCCGCGCCCGCCCTTGACCAGCAGGGCCCGCTGACCCTCGTCGGTCAGGTCCGCCATCAGGTTGCCGTCCTCGGCATCGCGCACGAGGGTGCCGGTGGGTACCCGCACCTCCAGGTCCGCGCCGTACGCTCCCTGCTTGGCCGTGTTGCCTCCGCGTCCGCCCTTGCCGGCCCGGTAATGTACCTTGCGGCGCAGCCCGTGGAGGGTGTTCATGGATTCGTCCGCCAGGGCGACAACGTGTCCGCCCCGGCCGCCGTTGCCGCCGGAAGGTCCGCCGCGCGGGGCGTGCTTCTGTCGCAGGAAGGCCACGATGCCGTCGCCGCCCTGGCCGCCCTGGACCCAAATTCGCGCTCTGTCGAAGAACATGATTGCTGCAATGTGTTCTGTTGTGATGGCCGGAAGACTTGCCGGTTGGGGGAGGACGAACCAATTCGGGTGCTGCGGAGCAGTGCCGAATCTACAGTGTATAATCCTTCGTTTCTGACCGCTGCGACAATGTTGGTACCCATTGGGGGCCCGGATTGGGTCCATTTCGTTAACTAGCCTTGCAATCGGCAATGAACACACCGGCGGGTGGTTTGGTCCGGAGACCGGCTCATCTGGTCTCGTTGGTTGCGCTCGCGTTGGGCTTGACATCCGTGGTTGCGCTCGAGATCCCGGAGGTCACGCGTTTCAAGGTGGAAACGGGGGGCACGCTTCCGATCCAGGTTGTTGCGCCCTTCGATCTGGTGGTAGACGACAGATCTCCCTCCGAGGGCGCGCGGGGCGGCGCATCGGACCTCCGAAGCTTTTTGGATGCCGTTTCGGCCCACAGGCAGTCCGGCAGCCAACCGACCACCTCACAGGCAGGCTACACCCAGTTGCAGAAGGCACTGCTGCCCGAGTTGTTGGCCATGTCGGATGACGCCTGGTCGGTCTTGAGGCACGCCCTGGACGAAGCTTTGCAACTGGCGGACACCGGAACGCAGGTTCCACAGGATCTGGCCGGGTACCGGGACCATCTGTACGGGCAACTGGGGCTGCAGCCGGGGCAGGCGGACATCGCCCTTTCCCTGCTGCAACCGGTTCTTTCCGAACGGGCTGCAGCCGGTGCCTTTGGCGCGGGTGCGACCGTGGCCGTACCGGGCATACCACTGGATAGTGTGCAGATCGCGGCCCTGAGGCGATTGGATTTGGTGTGGACTGGGTGGATCACACCGCGCTTTCTGTTTCTGTTTCCGGTTGTGGCAGGCCTGTTGTTTCTTCTGTACCGGGTCGTTCCGGAGACCAACCAATACCTGGTACAGCAGCGTCGGGAGTTGAAGGCCTTGGTGTTGCTGATTGCCGTCGGCCTGCTGGTGGTACGCCTGCAGGCACATCTGGTTCCCTGGCTCCGGTACATGATTCCCCTGGCCGCCCTGAGCATGACGGTCCGGGCCCTGGCCGGTTTCCGAGTGGCCTCGATGGTGATGCTGGCCTTCCTGATTGTTTGTGGTTTCGCGCCTCGGATGACGCTTCCGCACATGGTGTTTCTTGCGACAACCGTGGTGGTCGGGCTGGTCGCGCTGCGCCAGACACATCGCATCGACGACTTCGTGAAAGCCGGTGCTTGGGTGGCGATCCTGGCTGCGCTCCTGATTGTTCCCGGATGGCTACAGAAGTCGCCTGGTTTGCCTGCACTGTCGGGCGCGTCCGGCAACTGGCTGGAGACCGGTCCGGGTTTCTTTGCCCGCGGACCCTTTCTGATGGGATTGGCGGCCGCGGTGCACGGCTTGACCGCGTCCAGCCTGGCTTTGGTGGCGATCTACGGATTGGGGGATGCGACCGGCCGCGTGACGAGCTTCCGCCTGGCGGAACTCGCACGCCCGGATCATCCGTTGCTGGCGGCGTTGCGGGAAGAGGCCCCCGGCACGTACCAGCACTCCCTGTTGGTTAGCGACATGGCCGAGAAGGCTGCCCATGCCATCGGCGCCGATCCCCTGTTGACCAGGGTGGGAGCGCTGTACCACGACATTGGCAAGCTGCGGAACCCGGACATGTTTGTAGAGAACATGGGCCCGGACGACAACCCTCACCACGGCCTGTCGCCCCGCGAGTCGGCGGAGATCATCATTCGGCATGTCGCGGACGGGGTCAGAATGGGCATGGAGCACAATTTGCCGCCGCGCATCGTCGACTTCATCAGGGAACACCACGCCGACCAGATCATGGTGCCGTTTTTCCACCGGGCCTTGGAGGAGGCGGGAACCGATGCCCAGGTCGGTGAGAAACCCTTCCGCTATGCGGGTCCCAAGCCGCAAACCCGGGAAACAACCGTGTTGCTCTTGGCCGATTCCTGCGAGGCTGCGTTCCGCGCCGTTCGGCCCGAAACCGAGGATGGTGTTCATGAACTGGTCAATCGGCAGTTTGAGGAGCGCCTGCTGGACGGGTCATTGACTGACAGCCCCCTGCGCCTGGTGGAATTCCAAACTGTACGCCGCATCGTGGCTGCCATGCTCCAGTCCATCAACCACCGCCGGGTTCCCTATCCGGTGCTTGATCCGAATTGGTCCCGGGGGCCGGCCTTGCCCGCGCAGACTATTTCGGCGGGAGCTCCACACCCCTAACCCCAGACTTCGTTGTGGGCTCGGCTGTCCTGTGGTTGCAGCCGGGCAGGCCGATCCGTTGAGGATGAAGTTGTGACCGAAAGCCCTCAGGTTCAGCTCATTGGATCCCCGCCCGACTGCCTGGGCTCCCGGATCCTGAAGCAGGCAGTTGCCGCGACCCTGGCCGAGGCCGGCCCGCAGGCCCGGCTGTCTCCGCCGCGGGGTTCCGTTCTGAACGTGCTGTTCGTCGCGGAGGACGAAATCCGAGCCCTGAACCGTGAGTTTCTCGGGGTTGACGGTGCCACGGACGTTCTCAGTTTCGGGGAGGAGGCGGACGGCAGCCGCCCGGACGTCTTGCCCCCCGATGAACCGGTCGTCTTTGGCGAACTCGTGCTCTGTCCCGACTATGTCACCCGGTACGCCCGGCGCGCGGGCACTGAGCCTGCGGCGGAACTGCTCCTGTGCTTTGTGCACGGATTTCTGCACTTGCTGGGCCTGGACCACGGAACCCCAGAGGAGGAAGACGTGATGTTCCGCCTGCAGGACCGGGTCGTGTGTACGCTCGGACACAGCCCGCGGAAGACATATCGCGGGTGTTCCACCGCATCCAGGCAGCCATGATCCGGTTCTTGCGCGGGATTCGGCATGCCCTGTCCGGATTGGTCCATACAGTCCGACGCGAGCGCAACTTCCAGATCGAATTGGCCCTGGGTCTCGCGGCCCTCGCGATGGCCTGGTGGTTGCGCATCTCCCCTATCGAATGGTTGGCCGTTGTGATCTGCTGTGGCCTGGTGCTGTCCGCGGAACTGTTCAACACCGCGATCGAGCAATTGGCGGACACGGCCGGATCTGTCCGCAGTGAACCGATCCGCGTTGTCAAGGATGTTGCCGCCGGCGCAGTCCTGGTGGCCGCGGTGGTCAGCCTGGTGGTCGGCGGTGCTGTTTTTCTGCCTTATCTGACTAACATCGTGAGACCCTGACCCGGCAGTCAACCGCCGGGAGGCGAGGTTGCGGCGCAATGGCAGGGGATTTGGTACGTGCCTCGGCAACTGGACTAAAATGGACGGATCGACGGGTCTGCAAAGATGCTTGCAGCAGGCAGGGATGGAAACAATGGAGAAGAACGGATACATCAATTCCAGCAACGGTGCCCGGACCGGAACATATACGGTCAAGGCCGGCCTGGCCCAGATGCTGAAGGGTGGCGTCATCATGGATGTCGTGACGCCCGAGCAGGCCAGGATCGCCGAGGAGGCGGGTGCCTGCGCCGTCATGGCGCTGGAGCGCGTCCCGGCGGACATCCGCAAGGAAGGCGGTGTCTCCCGCATGAGCGATCCCCAGACGATTCGCGCCATCAAGGAAGCCGTCACCATTCCCGTCATGGCCAAGGCGCGCATCGGCCACTTTGTCGAGGCCCAGATTCTGGAGGCCCTCGGCATCGACTACATCGACGAAAGCGAGGTCTTGACCCCGGCCGACGAGAACAACCACATCGACAAGCACAACTTCACAGTTCCCTTTGTCTGTGGTTGCCGCAACCTGGGCGAGGCGCTGCGGCGCATCGCGGAAGGCGCTGCCATGATTCGGACCAAGGGCGAGGCCGGCACGGGCAATGTGGTCGAGGCCGTCCGCCATGCGCGCAGCGTGCTTGGGGAAATCCGACGCATCTCGACCATGAGCACCGATGAACGCTATGCGTATGCCCGGGACATCCAGGCCCCGGTGGATCTGGTCAACGAGACGGCCACTCTGGGCCGCCTGCCCGTGGTCAACTTCGCCGCCGGCGGTGTGGCCACACCGGCGGATGCTGCGCTCATGATGCAACTGGGCCTTGACGGCGTGTTTGTGGGCTCGGGCATCTTCAAGAGCGGGGAGCCGGCCAAACGGGCCCATGCCATCGTGCAGGCGGTGACCCACTTCAACGATGCCGAAGTGCTGGCCGAAGTGAGCGAGAACCTGGGCGAACCGATGGTCGGAATCAACCTGGACACGCTGTCCGAACCGGAGAAGATGGCTCATCGCGGCTGGTAGCGAGGCCGTGCCCCTGCGCATCGGCGTGCTGGCGCTGCAGGGAGCTTTTCGGGAACACATACAAAAACTGGCGGCCCTGGGAGCTGCGGCCGTTGAGGTGCGACGGGCGGACCAGCTCAGTAAGCTGGACGGGCTGATCATTCCCGGCGGCGAGTCCACAACCATGGGCCTCGTCGCGGAACGTTGGGGGTTGGTCAATCCCCTGCGGCGTTGGGTGTCCCAAGGCCGGCCGGTCTGGGGAACCTGTGCCGGGCTGATCCTCCTGGCGGATCGGGCTACGGGCCAGAAGCGGGACGGACAGACGCTGCTGGGCGGCCTGGACGTGTCGGTGAACCGCAACTTCTTTGGCAGCCAGCGGGACAGTTTCGAGGCGGAACTGGAGGTTGTGGGCTGGGATGCCCCTTCGCCCGCGGTGTTTATACGCGCGCCGGCTGTCGTCGAAACCGGTCCCGGCGTGGAGATCCTGGCGGAGTGGACCGATCCCGACGGTCGTTCGGTACAGGTGGCCGTGCGTCAGGACCATATTCTGGGCACGGCCTTTCACCCCGAGCTGTCCGGGGATCTGCGCTGGCACCGCCTGTTCCTGCAAATGGTCGAGTTGGGAACCTCGACGTAGGCCAACAGGAAAGCCGATCCGCGCGGACCGGACTGTCCAAGACCAGGTTGCGGTCTCCGATCCGATCTCTCTGGTCCCTTACCCGTCCAGTTGCATTGTCAGTTCCGCGCGCACGCCCGGGTTGGTTTCGCTGTCGCGGTGCACCTGCAAAATGGATGCAACGTCCAGACCAACAACCTTGCGCATGAGCTGGCCCAAGGCCCAGACGGCGTGTTCCCGGACCGGTGGGGAGTCCTCCTGCAAGGCCCGTGTCAGAGCCGGCAGGGCCGCAGGCGTACCCCAGTTGCCCAGGGCGGTGCACACGTTGCGGAGCATGCCCGTGCGTTTCGCCCGCTTGACGGCCGACCGCCGGAAACGGGTTCGGAACGCCGCGTCGTTCAGCCAGTAGGGACTGTCCTCCCGAAAACCTTCCAGTAGCTTGGGCGCCATCCATTCAGTGCGGATTGGCCGGTTGGCCAGGAACCCGTTGCCGGGTGTCCGCTCGTGGTTCCAGGGACAAACCTCCTGGCAGACATCGCACCCAAACACCAGGTTGCCGAACCGGCTGCGAAGATCCCGGGGTACGGCTCCTTTGGCTTCAATGGTCCAATAGCTGATGCACCGGCGGGCATCCAGCATCAACGGTCCGCGAAAGGCGTCGGTGGGGCACTGGTCCAGGCAACGGGTGCATCGGCCGCAGGTCATGGTCTGTTCGGCTTGGCCCCTTCCCTCAAGGGTCCAGGTCCCCAAGTCCCGATCGTATGGCAGGCCGTCCAGGATGGCGATGGGTGACAGGGTTGGTGCCGGAGGCCGGGCCGCGGGGGCCGGATCGGGTGCGACGGCTTCTGGAATGGCCAGGACGGCCAGGAAGATCCAGCTGCCCAGGTCCGGGTTGATGGAGCAGCAGTTCTTGCCGGTGAACGCCAGGCCGGAGGCCCTGGCCCAGTCGCGTTCCACCACCGGCCCGGTGTCCACCCAGCATCGGGCATGGACGGTGCGGCCGCTGAGTTTCCGGACCAGAGCGTCCAGCTCGAAGAGCCTGGGTTTGATCTGATCGTGGTAGTCCTCGTGCCAGGCATACCGGGCGAGGATGCCGCGCGACGGATCCCGACGCACGCGTTCGGGCAGGTCCGTGTGCAGATAGCCAACGCCCAGCACGACCAGGGAGCGGACGGGTTGGCTGTCGGCGACCAGCAGGCGGTCCGGCTGCATGCGGATGTCCGGATTGCGCGCCAGCCAGGCCATGTCGCCGTGGCACCCTTCATCCAGCCAGGCCTCCAGGTAGTCGGCATGGACGGCTCCGGCCTGGGGCGCGGCCACACGGCACAGGTCGAAACCCAACTGGGCAGCCAAGTTCCGGATCGTTGATGCGGACAGTTCAGCCCGCGTCATGTTTCAGGGTCCGGTTTGTGAAGGCCGGAGTGTCCTTGACTGCAGGAGGCGCTGAACCTGCTTTCCGTGGTCTCTACCGTTGCGGGACGTGGCCTCATCGGTTATCGGGGGTTGTTGCAGTGAATGGGATAATGGTCAAAAATCTACATGTAGCAAGCGAGATTGCGTCAGTAGCGCGTTTCTCCAACCTGGTCCCGAGGGGCAACCGTGCAGCCAGCACCTGTCCCGGTCACCTGTTCCTGCATGCTGTCTAGCAGAAGTTGAGATAAACCAGTGCGCCGTCTGTGGCAACTTCCTCTAGTACTGCAAATTGCTCTGGGCGTCAAGCTCGCGGGTTGGATGGTGTTTGGCCTGATTTTGCTGCCATTGGAATTTGGGAGTTTAGTACATCAATGGCTTGCTTCCTCTTGGTTGATGTATCTCGTCCTCCTGCTGGCTGTCGCCCTGCTCGAGGTGGGAATCTTTTGGCCCAAAACCATCCAATACCAGCCAAGGTTTTTTATTGGCCTTGACATTGTTGCGGGTGTCATCCTGGGGTTGTTCGGAATAGTAGGAATTCTGTTTGCAATCGTAGCGATTCATCCTTGGATTTTGCACTTGATGATCATCATCGAGTCCCGGGTGTTTCAGGGGTAAATGCCATTCGTCCTGCATACCGATACTTCAAACCAAATTGATGCTGT
Source organism: Caldilineaceae bacterium (assembly GCA_965219935.1). GTDB lineage: Bacteria > Chloroflexota > Anaerolineae > Caldilineales > Caldilineaceae > Bin34. Next base: position 89,800 of record CBDCOU010000003.1, read on the forward strand.
TATGGACTCATCTGGACATTGTTCCAAGCCACACTCAATCTTTGCGGGAACCCTGCCATGAAACTCGAATCAACAACCTCCGAACCCCTTGCCAGTAAGCTGGCCATCCACGGCGGGCCCAAGGCAGTGGACCGTGACCTCACAACGTTCAAGGGTGCCGGTCTGTTGGGAGCCGAAGAGAAACAGGCCGTGATGGAAGTCTTGGATGCCCAGTCCCTGTTCCGGTACTACGGCCCCAACCACCTTGGCAAGGTGGAGGCCTTCGAACAGGCCCTGGCGGACTACCTGGGTGTGCCGTTCGCCCTGGGAACCGCCAACGGCACAGCGGCACTACGCCTCGGCCTGGCGGCCCTTGGGGTCGGTCCCGGTGACGAAGTGATCGTACCAGCCGCCACCTTCATTGCGTCGGTGGGCGCCATTGTTGCCAGCCGTGCCCGGCCCGTGTTCTGCGAGGTGGACGCCAACATGCTTCTGGATCCGGAGGATCTGGAGCGGTGCCTGACCCCCTTGACCAAGGCGATCATGCCGGTTCACCTGGGTGGCAAGTGCGCGGACATGGAGGCCGTGTGCGCATTTGCCCAGGCCCATGACCTCAAGGTGATTGAAGATGCGGCCCAGGCCGTGGGCAGCGTTCATCGCGACCGGCCTGTGGCGACCATCGGCGACGTGGGCTGCTTCTCGTTCCAGTTGGAGAAGAACATCACCAGCGGCGAAGGTGGGGCTTTGATTACGAGCGATCCGGAGTTGTACCGGCGAGCTACCATCTATTCCGATCAGGGCGGCCAGTTTTGGACATCCCATTCGGGGGTCAGGGATCACTTCCAGGGTTTGCAGGCGGACCCCATCATTGGCGAGAACCTGCGCATGAATGAGATTGCGGGCGCCATTATGGGCTGTCAGCTTGCCAAGTTGCCGGCCATTCTGGACCGTATCGAGTCCACCAATGGTGCCTTGAGGGCCGGCATGGAGGAATTGGCCGGAGCCAGCCTGGAGCCGCGGGCGGACGGCCGCGATCGGCATTCCGTCTGGGTCATCGACTATGCCGACAGCCCCGAGGGAGCAGCCGAGCGCATCGAGTGGCTTCGCGCCGAAGGGTTGCCCGCCGGCAAGATCTACGGCGGGGTTCCTGTCTATGCTGCCGATCAGGTGCTGAACCAGCGTCTGGCCGCACGGGGCTGTCCCTTCGACTGCCCCGCCTATTTCCCCGAGCCCGTGGAGTACAGCATGGGCATGTGCCCCCGGTCGGAGGATCTGATGAATCGGTCGATCGTTCTGAACGTGGGGCCTTTGTGGTCGGAAGAGGACCTGGACGACGTGCTGACCGGTGCCACCAAGGTGTATCGGGCTGCGGCCGGTTCCGGGTAGCCGCGGTCTGTTGCAGACACGCTTGGATGCAGGTCCAATCGATCCGCACCCTGCACCCCGTGGTGGGACCCGCCCCATCTCATTTATATGTCCGAATCTCTTGATGGACGAAAATCCTATGGAGCCGCGCATTAGCCTCATTACTCTGGGTGTTGCCAACCTGTCTCGCTCGGTAGAGTTCTACCGGGATGGGTTGGGACTGCCCCTCTTGGATGAAAACACCGAATCGATCGCCTTCTTCCAGACCCGGGGCACTTGGTTGGCCCTGTACCCTCGGGATGCCTTGGCTGCCGATGTCGGTGTGGCAACGGAGGGCAAAGGTTTTTCCGGTGTCACCCTGGCTCACAACGTCCGTACACGGGAAGAGGTGGATGCCCTGCTGGACGTAGCTGTAGCTGCCGGTGCCACACTGGTTAAACCGGCCCAAGATGCCTTCTGGGGAGGATACTCCGGGTACTTTGCCGATCTCGACGGCTACCTTTGGGAAGTCGCATGGAATCCCCATTTTTGGGTTGAGTGACTGATTCGGGACAACATACCCCGCAAGGGATTGCGGACAACGCGCAGGGGCGGGCAGCGAGCATCCTGCCTGTTCCTATGCCCGTGACAACAGCTGTCAGGAACAGGCAGATTGGACTGTACAGGATGTGGGACTGGAGCTGGGTCGGCCCCGCGTTTCTGAGGAATGTGAATTTCGCGGTGGTGGCTCCCGGCACGGAACCGGCTCTGTGGAGCATCGTCGATTCCGACTGGTCGCCCTTGTCGGCCCATATGGTCCTGAAGCAGATGGCGGAATAGGCAAACGGGCCGACGAACCGGGCGAAGACCGGCATGGCGTTCCGAGTCGGTTCCCCGGGCTCATGCGAGAGCCCAAGTCGGGTTTCGCCTGGAACTTCCCAAGGATCTTCAATCAAATTCAAGCGGGGCACTATGGCACGACCCCGGCAGGCCTCATGGCCGCCGTCCGGAGACCGGGGCATAGGTGCCATGCGTGTCCTTGGGGTTGTGGTCTGTCGGCACCGCAACCGGCAGACTCGGTTGTGCAGTTGACGACCTCCACTGTTGGCGGGACCGGATTCCCGGTGGCAGAATGGGCCGCAACCGCCTCAATCATCCCTTGGAACCAACGGCAATGAGCAACGCGCTGGACAAACTCAAGGAACGGTTGGCCACCGTCACCGATCTAAATCAGGCTGCCAGCCTGATGCACCACGACCAGGAAACCGTCATGCCGGAAGGCGCCGCGGCCGCGCGCGCGGCCCAATTGGGCACGGTGTCGAGGGTTGCCCACGAATTGTTCGTTGCGGATGAGGTTGGGGTCTGGCTGGAGGAGCTTCAATCCGACGCCGAAGACTCTGGCTTGGCCGCGGAGGATCGCGATCTGATCAAGGTCGCGGCCAGGGACTACAGGCTCAAGCGCAACCTTCCCGCCGAGTACGTGGATCGTTCGACGGAGACACACATCCTGTCCAACGAGGCTTGGCGCAAGGCCCGGGAGGCCGCCGACTACGAGCAGTTCCTGCCGTGGCTCCGGAAGTGCGTGGACCTTGCCCACGAGTACGCCGACTATCAGGGTTACGACGAGCACGTCTACGACGCCCTGCTGGATCAATTCGAACCCGATATGAAGGCCCGGGAGGTGGAGGCCATCTTTACGCCCCTGCGGGCCGAGACCGTTCGCCTGGTCAAGGCTGTTGCCGATTCGGGCGTGCAACTGGACAAGTCCTGTCTGGCGGGCAACTTCGATCACGCAACCCAGGTGAACCTGGGCCGCACGCTGGTAAGCGCCTTCGGCTTCGATTTCAGCCGTGGCCGCGTGGACGAGGTCACCCATCCGTACTGCACCAGTTTCAGCCGGGACGATGTACGGCTTTGCACGCGGGTGTACTCCGGCGAATTCAACGTGTGTCTCTTCAGCATGCTGCACGAGTGCGGCCATGCGCTGTACGACCAGAATATCGATGCGGTCTGGGATCGGACGCCGATTACCAGCGGGTGTTCCCTCGGCATTCACGAGAGCCAGTCCCGCATGTGGGAGAACCTGGTCGGGCGCGGACGACCGTTCTGGGATTGGGCCTATCCAATTCTGCAGGCCCATTTTCCGCAGTTCAACGCGGTGCCGCAGGAGACCTACTACCGGGCCATCAACGGGGTGGCGCCGAGCCTGATTCGGGTTGAGGCCGACGAAGTGACCTACAACCTCCACATCATGCTGCGGTTCGAACTGGAGAAGGCGATGATGGAGGGCAAGGTCGATCTGGAGGATTTGCCGCGCGAGTGGAACGACCGCATGGAGGAGTACCTGGGGGTGCGGCCCGCGGGCGACGCGGAAGGGGTGTTGCAGGATGTGCACTGGAGCTTCGGCTACCTGGGCTACTTCCCGACCTACAGCCTGGGCAACATCATTTCCGTGCAACTGTACGAGGCGGCCAAACGGGACCATCCGGACTTGGAGGATCAGTTCCGGCGCGGCAAGTTCGACACGCTGCTCGAATGGATGCGGATCCACATCCATCGGCATGGTCGGCGCTACACCCCCGGGGAACTCCTGGAGCAAAGTGTCGGCACCGGAATTGATGCCGGGCCGTACGTGGGCTACCTGAAGTCCAAGCTCAACGACCTCTATGGAGTGTCCGTGTAGGTTCTGTACCCGGGAGAAGCGCTGGACCGGCACGTCCAGAACCGGTGCATGCCAAGGGGGATGCCACAGCCGTTGCTTGAGAGCATTCGCGGCTTGCATCCCCTCAAACTCTAATGCGGGATGGTCGTCTTGTTGTTTGCATGAGATCTGTCGTGTCGACGAAGCTCATGTTCCGGTTGTCCCTGCAGCACGCGCTTCGTTGATGACACGCAAGTGTTCATCCCAGTCGGGCTCGGTCTCGGGACCTTCCAGCGCATCGCACATCCCAAAAAACGCAGTGATGTCCTCCAGGGACTCGAAGGACTTGATATGCCGGTGTTCTTCGAGGCGCGTGTAGGCGGCAGCACACAGCCAGGCGCTGAGAGTCATGCCTTCCCGCTTCGCCTGGAGGACGAAGCGGTCGCGGTCCGCGTCGGGAATCACCAACTGAATTACGGCCATGAAGGGCACCCACAGCTATTTCGGGTGTGCAATCACACCTGTATTTTGCCAAGTCTACGCTGCAAGGGACACTGGCAGGGCCGTTTCTTGAAGCGGTGTCTACCAACTGCGGCAACAACATCCCGATTGGGTAGGCAGTCCCGACTGGAACGGTGCCTCGGTTGCGCCATCAGTAATTGGATATCAAAGAATGGGAATTGGTGAATGGACGCACTTCACCGGATTGGCCCATCGATTGGCTGTAGCTCCGAGTGGACAAGACCACCGGGATCGTTGCCAATTCCAGTGAGAGGTTCACGGGCGACCGGTCGGGCCCGAGCCGAAACTTGGTGCATTCGGCATGTGTCGGTGTTGAGCGCGCGAATGATCAAGAGGCTTCCAAACTGGTTGGGCTGTGCTGTGTGGTCGGGGCCTTTCGGATCCCAGGTGGCGGACTCGTGCCACGCGTGCCGGATCGGCCTGCCAGCTCCGCAGGATGTCCAAGGTACCCTGTCTGATTTTCAGTGACCGGTACAGTTCATGGAAGAACCGCTCCACCAGGTTCAGTTCGGAGGTGTAGGAGGCCAAATGCTTCCTGCTCTACGTCGGTAGGCATCGTTGTACCCTTGAGATCCGTCTGTTGCCGGCTAACCGCCAACAGCACAGTGTAGTGTTCTCTTGGCTGTCGCGTTGGGTTGCAAGTCTTTTCGGACCGGATGTAGCGGTTGCTCAGCGTGTGGTTTGACTGGGCTGGCGTTCGCTGCCACTGTCCACGATTGGGAAAGGTCTCCAAATGCCGCAGCCAAACGCGGGAGGCGAAACCGGTCTGGGATCCGTTTGGGGCTACCCGTCACCGGACTGCCCGCCTGTTACCATCAGCGATTCGTGAAGTACCTTGAGGCCCGGAATGTTCGATCGGTCGGAGATGTTGGCCAGAACCGCGTTGCCCGAAGATCTGGTCAATTCCCTCTACAGCTTCAACCCTTGGTGGGAAGGCGATCCCATGCCGCCGGAACCTTCAACCAGGCGGCATCTGGTGGCGCAGATTTGGCGGCGACTGGATTCCAATGTTGCTCCGGTTGCGGTCGTGCGCGGACCTCGGCAGATTGGAAAGTCCACGGCACTGAACCAGCTCATCGGCGACCTCCTGGATCAAGGAACCGACCCGAGGCGGATATTGCGCATTCAGTTCGACGACTTGGAAACCATGGGGCACCTGCGTGATCCCCTGCTGCGGATAGCCGAGTGGTTCGAGCGCCATGTGGCAACGGCCCGGTTCAACACACTGGCCCACAGAGGCGAGTGGGCCTATCTGTTCTTCGACGAGCTGCAGAACCTGCCAAGGTGGGACTCGCAGCTCAAGTCGCTGGTTGACAATGCGGCAGTTAAGGTTGCCGTGACAGGCAGTTCCGCCCTGCGCATGGAGTTGGGTCGAGACAGTCTGGCAGGCCGCATCAACACAATTGAGTCCGGGGTTCTGTCCCTGACGGAGATTGGCTCACTAAGGGGCATGGATGCACCCGGCCCCTTCCTTGAGGAAAACGGTTTGGCTCCGTTGGTATCCAAGGATTTCTGGAAGGCGTTGCGGAGCCATGGGCTGAAGCATCGGGAATTCAGGGATGAAGCATTCAGTCAATTTTCGGCCCGGGGCGGTTATCCGATTGTTCACCGGGAGCGGGACCAGGACTTTCACAGTCTGTCGGATTACCTGAACGAGACTGTCATCAAACGGGTGATCCAGCACGACCTGCGCCAGGGAGCCCGCGGCCGCAAGCGGGACGCCACTTTGCTTGAGGAGGTCTTTCGCCTCTGTTGCCGGTATGCGGGACAAACCCCATCCCCGGGCTTGCTTGCCGAGGAAGCGCGCTTGGCACTGGGAGCGGATGTCGGTGGACAACGTATCGGGAACTATCTGAAGTTCCTGAACAACACCTTGCTGGTGCGTCTCATTCCGCCTTTGGAAATTCGGCTCAAACGGAGGCGCGGGAGCTCAAAGCTGTGTCTGGCCGACCACGGTTTGCGTGCCAGTTGGCTCCAGGAGGAGGTTCCACTGGCACCCGCGGGATTGGCCGAACATCCTGAACTTGCTGTCCTGGCTGGTCACCTGGCGGAAAGTGTTTTTGGTTCCGTGGCTTCCACCATACGGGGCTTGGACATCGCTCATTTTCCTGAAAGGGGCATGGAGCGGGAAGTCGATTTTGTCCTGACCGTGGGCGCGCGGCGCATTCCCGTGAAAATCAAGTATCAGCGGCGAATTGACCAGCTGAGGGACACGTTGGGCCTTCGGTCCTTCCTTGAAAAATCCGTGAACAATGCCCCCTTCGGAGTGCTGATCACCCAGGACGACTCCGGGGAGGTGGACGATCCCCGCATTGTGAGTTTGCCCCTGTCGACCTTCATGCTGCTCAGGTGAAGCAACAGGGCTATCCCGCGGCTACTGTGTCACTGCTGCCTGAACCGGCTCGATCCCAGGCCAAGGGGCGGGTGTTGGCACGGCGATGTCCATCGCCAGCATGGGCAGTCTGCATCCGGGATGGATTTCATGCGACGACAGACTTGCCGCACCGGTTGTTTAGACAGTGGCCGGCTTGCAGGGACTACACTACGTGGGTACTTGAACAGGAATCGCTGCTTCGGATATCGCATGTTGACTTCAACCGCACGGAACATTGCCGTTCCGCCGCCCGGGCCATGAGTGTCGCCGCATCGGCCTGGTTCAGCCAGCGGCTGGACGGTGTTCGGGTCGGATACCTGGGCGCGGTGGCCTTTGGCCACTGCAGCATCGATATTCTCAATGCGGCCGTTGCCATCTTCCTGACGGCCCTCGTGGCCCGTTTCGACCTCAGCAACGCCGATCTGGCCTGGGGCATCACCTTCTACTTTGTGATGGCCTCCCTGCCCATGCCCTTGTTCGGCATTCTGGCGGACCGGTGGAACGGCCGATGGCTGGCTCAGCTTGGTGTTCTGTGGACCGCCGTGGCGTTCCTGTTCGTTCCGTTCATCCCGACCTATCCCTTGCTGCTGCTGGTGCTGGCCGTGGGCGCTCTTGGCAGCGCCGCCTTTCACGCGACGGGTACGCGCACTGCATCGCTGTCGGGCGGCGTCCACCACGCCAGTTTCTCCACATCGATCTTCTTCTTCCTGGGGCAGATCGGGCTGTCCACGGGCCCCATCATTGCCGGTGTCCTGATCCGCGAGTTCGGCCTGATGGGGATCGCCTACATGGCTCTGGCCGTGCTGCCCATGGTGGCCATCATGCAGTATCTGCTGCACAGGCCCATGCCGCCGGTCAAGCCGGTGGCCGTCCCCAACAGCAGAACCACCCGGAATCGCGCCGCACGCGTGGCCCGGAGCGCGCTTGTCATTGCACCTGCCATCTTTATTCTTTACGTCGTTGCGCGGTCGGCAACCCTGCAGAACTTTATGAGCCTTTTGCCCAAGTACTTCGCGGACCAGGGACTGGACTCGGCCGGCTACGGGGCCCGAGCCGGGGCCCTGGTACTGGGCGGCTCCCTCGGCACGCTGGTGGGCGGGCTGCTGGATGGGCGTCTGCGGCGCAAGCACCTCATGATGTGGTCGCTGTGGCTCAGCATTCCCTTTCTCTACCTGACCCTCAACCAGGATGGGATCTACTACTATCTGAGTGCCGCCCTGGCCGGATTCATATCCAACACCTCGCACAGCGTCATCGTCGTGCAGGCCCAGGCCATGCTCCCGAAGCGGGAGGGACTGGCCTCCGGCCTCGCGCTCGGCGTCATGTTCGCCAGCGGCGCCGTCATGACCGGCGTGGCCGGGTTCTTCGCGGACATCTTCACGTTGCGGGCCGTCATGTACACCCTCGCCTTCCTGCCCATTCTCGCGGGCGCGCTTCTGTTGATTCCGTCCCGCGCGCCGGCCCCGACGCCGGCGCTGACCCCCTCTCCCGGTCCGGCGAACTGATCATTCCCCGAGTGTGCCAAAACTGATTTAGACAGTTTTGGCAGGAAATATTGACAAAATCCCGGCCCGACCCGTACAATCCGGGTGTTGGATTGTTCAACCACGGGTGCATGGGATGGACGCGCAGCTTGCCGTCGAACCTCCAAAACAGATACAGGCTTCCGCTTGGACCATCATCGAGTACCTCCAGCGGGAGGGCTGGGCGTCGGTCAAGGACCTGGAGGATCTGCTGGGCCTGACCCGCACCGCGGTGCGGGAGCACTTGGCGACCCTCGAGGCCGGCGGCTACCTGGAGAAGCGCACAGTGCATTCCGGGGTGGGGCGCCCGCACCTGGAATATGCGAACTCCGAGCAGGCCCGTTCCCTGTTCGCCTGCCACTGCGGCTCGCTGGCCGTGACGCTGCTGGGGGAGATTTCGAGCCTGGTGACGGCCGACACCCTGGTTGGCCTCATGTCGCGGGTGTCCGAGAAGGTGGCCCTGGACTATTCGTCGCACATGCAGACCATGGATGTGCGCAGCCGCGTCCATGAACTGGCGGTCCTGATGCAAAGGCAGGGGATCATCTGCTCCGTGCACACGGAGGCGGGCCGGGACTACATGCGGCTTGAGCTGTTCAACTGTCCGTACCACGAACTGGCGGCCGAGCATCCCCAAATCTGCGACATGGACCGCGACATGATCAGCCAGGCGGTCGGCGCGCCCGTCGAGTTGCTGGACTGCATCATGGAGGATGCCGGCAGCTGCAACTTCGGCTTTCAGCTGAATCCCAGCCCACAAAGGATCGTTCAGGAATGAGTCAATTGGAAATCCGGGATCTGCACGCCCGGGTCGAGGGCCAGGACATTTTGCGCGGTGTCTCAATCACACTGAGACCGGGCGAAATCCATGCCATGATGGGGCGCAACGGCTCCGGCAAGTCCACGCTGGCCTATGTCATCGCGGGCCATCCGCACTACGAAGTGACCGGAGGCGACATCCTGCTGGACGGCGAAAGCATCCTGGAGATGGAGCCCAACGAGCGGTGCCAGGCCGGTATCTTCCTGGCGTTCCAGTACCCGGTGTCCGTGCCGGGCGTCAGCGTGGCCAACTTCCTGCGCACCGCGGTGTCCAACGTGCGGGGCTTTACCAAGGAGGCCCACCTGGCCAGCCAGGAGGGCGGTGTGGTGGGCAGCCACCTCATGCCGATGCGCAAGTTCCGGCGCGAGCTGACCACCAAGATGAAGGAGTTCCAGGTCGATCCGTCGTTTGCCCGCCGCTACCTCAACGAAGGGTTTTCGGGCGGCGAGAAGAAGCGGACGGAGGTTTTGCAGATGGCAATGCTGGAACCCCGCTTCAGCATCTTGGACGAGTCCGATTCGGGCCTCGACATCGATGCCCTCAAGGTGGTGGCCAACGGCATCAACAAGCTGGCCACCAACGATCGGGGTTTCCTGCTCATTACCCACTACCAGCGCATTCTCAACTACGTCAAGCCCGACTTCGTCAGCATCTTCCACGACGGACGCATCGTCATGACCGGCGGTCCGGAAGTCGCATTGGAGCTGGAAGAGAAGGGATACAACTGGGTCGAGGAACAGTTCGGCCCGGCGGAGCTGGTGGCCTGACCGGGCCGCCGGTAAAGGAGGAACAACGACATGGCCACAATCGCCGATCAGCAGCACCTTTCGGGAGTCAAGGAGGACTACGAATTCGGTTTCCACGACGACGTGGAAGGCGTCTTCAAGACCGAAAAGGGACTCTCCCACGACACCGTCGACCAGATTGCCGACATCAAGGAAGAACCGGCGTGGATGCGCACCTTCCGGCACGAGGCCCTGGACATTTTCCTGGCCAAGAGCATGCCGGAGTGGGGTGCCGATCTGTCCGGCATCGACTTCGACGACATCTACTACTACCTGCGCCCGACCGAGAACCAGGGCCGCAGCTGGGACGAGGTGCCCGAGGACATCAAGACCACCTTCGATCGGCTGGGCATCCCCGAGGCCGAGCGCAAGTTCCTGGCCGGGGTCGGCGCCCAGTACGACTCCGAGGTCATCTACCACAGCCTCCAGGAGGAGTGGGAGAAGCACGGGGTCATTTTCAAGGACATGGACAGCGGCCTGCGCGAGCACGAGGACATCGTGCGCGAGTACTTCGCGACCGTGATTCCGGCCGCCGACAACAAGTTCGCGGCCCTCAACAGCGCCGTCTGGAGCGGGGGCAGCTTCGTCTACGTGCCCAAGGGCGTGCACCTGGACATCCCGCTGCAGGCCTACTTCCGGATCAACGCCGAGAACATGGGCCAGTTCGAGCGCACCCTGATCATCGTCGAGGAGGGGGCCAACGTCCACTACGTGGAGGGCTGCACGGCTCCCGTCTACTCCTCCAATTCGCTGCACAGCGCCGTGGTGGAGATCTTCGTCAAGGAGAACGCCCGCTGCCGCTACACGACGATCCAGAACTGGAGCACGGACGTGTACAACCTGGTCACCAAGCGCGCCGTGGCGGAGGCCGGCGGCACGATGGAGTGGATCGACGGCAACCTGGGCAGCAAGGTGACGATGAAGTACCCGGCCGTCTACATGATGGGGCCCAAGGCCCACGGCGAAATCCTGTCCATCGCCTTCGCCGGCGAGGGGCAGCACCAGGATGCCGGAGCCAAGGTGGTGCATGCGGCGCCCGACACCAGTTCGAAGATCGTTTCCAAGTCCATCTCCAAGAACGGGGGACGCTCCAGCTACCGCGGCCTGCTGAAGGTTGCGCCGGGTGCGGTGCACAGCAGCAGCAGCGTGGTGTGCGACGCCCTGCTCCTGGACGAGGAAAGCCGCTCGGACACCTACCCCTACATCGAGATTGAAGAGGACGATGTCAAGGTAGGCCACGAGGCGTCGGTCAGCCGCATCGGAGAGGAGCAGCTGTTCTACCTGATGAGCCGGGGCATCGACGAGGACGAGGCGGCGGCCATGATTGTCGGCGGCTTCATCGAGCCGCTGGTCAAGGAGCTGCCCATGGAGTACGCCGTGGAAATGAACCGGCTGATCCAGCTGCAGATGGAAGGCAGCATTGGCTGACCGGACGCAGGTGGATACCGTGTTGAACCACACGCAAGTACGGGCCGGGGCGGAAGCCCCGGCGGTGAACGGCACCGATCCGGCCCGGGATGCGCTGCTGGCCCGTTCCGAGGCCCGCGGCGAAAGCGCCTGGATGCGCGGGTTTCGGGAACGGGCCTGGGCCACCGCCCAGGCCATGCCCTGGCCTTCGCTGACGGACGAGGCCTGGCGGCGCACGCGTCTGACCGGCCTCGATCCGGACAACTTCAGCTACAGCCCGACCCACGAGGGTCGCGTGGGCGAAGAGGAACTGTCGCCCCTGCTTCAGGACGAGCTGCACGAGGTGGAGAGCGCGGCGACGCTCATCTTCGAGGACGGTCTGATGCACTACCGCATCGGAGTGGCCGCGTTGGAGGAGCAGGGGGTCATCTTCAAGCCGCTGGAACTGGCTGTGCGGGAGCACGAGGATTTCCTGCGGGAACACTTTATGACCCGCGTGGTGCCGGTCGAAACCGATGTGTTCACGGCCCTGCACGGAGCCCTTTGGGACTCCGGTACGCTCGTCCATGTGCCGCGCAACACCCGGGTTGAACTGCCGCTGCAAATCGTCAATTGGCAGGGCGAAGGCCAGGCCGGCCACCACCACACCTTGATTGTGGCGGAGGAAGGCGCCGAAGTGACGGTGATGGATGACTTGCTGGGGGCCAGCCGCGGTCTGCAGAACTCCGTTGTGGAGATCGTGCAGGCGCCCGGTTCGCGGGTGCGCTACATGAACCTCCAGGATCTGGACACGTCGGCCTGGAACCTGATGCACGGCCGGGCCCACCTGGAACGGGACGCGGACCTGCGCTGGATTCAGGTTAGTTGGGGCAGCATGCTGACCAAGGCCTTCCTGGATCTGGTCCTGCGGGGCCCCGGCGGCCACGCCGACCTGCTGGGCATTTATTTCCCGACCGGCCGCCAGCACATCGACCATCAGACACTGCAGTTGCACGAGGCGCCGCACTGCTTCAGTGATCTGCTGTTCAACGGTGCGCTCAAGGATCGGGCACGCAGTGTCTACATGGGGAACATCCGCGTTGCCCCCGAGGCGCAGCAGACGGATGCCTTCCAGCGCAACGGCAATCTGCTGCTCGATTCCCGCACCCGGGCCGACAGCATTCCGGGACTGGAAATCGAGGCGAACGATGTACGCTGCACGCACGCGGCCACGGCCGCCCAGGTTGAGGACGAGTACGTCTTCTACCTGATGGCGCGCGGTCTCTCGCGTCCGCAGGCGGAGCGGCTGATTGTGCAGGGGTTCTTCCAGGCCGTGCTCGAACGCGTGCCGGTGGAATCCGTGGTGCACAAGCTGGAACAGGTGATTGAACGCAAGATTGGCGGTTGAGCGATGGCCATGACCCGAAACATGAACGGCCGTGCGGTGGCAGCCGCCGGTGAAACCTTGGACTGGGCGGCCGTGCGCTCCCAGTTCCCGATCATGGCGCGCACGGTCCAGGGCGGGATTCAACTCGTCTACCTGGACAACGCGGCGTCCAGCCAAAAGCCGACGGCGGTCCTGGAGGCAATGGCCCGCTATTACCGTACGAGCCACGCCAATGTCCACCGCGGCGTGCACACGCTGAGCGAGGAGGCCACGACGCTCTACGAGGAGGCGCGCCAGAGTGCGGGCAGCCTTATCAACGCACCCAGCAGCCGGGAGTGTGTCTACGTCCGCAATACCACGGAAGGCATCAATCTGGTGGCCGGATCCTGGGGCCGTGCCAACCTGGGACCGGGCGACACGGTGGTCACCACCGTCATGGAGCACCACAGCAACATCGTTCCTTGGCAGATCCTGAAGGCGGAACGGGGTTTCGACCTTCGGTATGTGCCCGTGACCCCCGAAGGGAACCTGGATCGGGACGTGTTTGGTTCCCTGATGGCTGAGGAGCCGAAGCTGGTTTGCTTCACCCATGTGAGCAATGTGTTGGGCACCGTCAACCCGGTGGCCGAATTAACGGCAGAGGCCCATGCCGCGGGCGCCCTGGTGTTGGTGGACGGTGCGCAAGGGGTACCGCACCTGCCGGTGGATGTGCAAGCACTCGGGGTCGACTTCTACGTCTACAGCGGACACAAAATGTGTGGTCCGACCGGCATTGGCCTCTTGTGGGCACGGCGCGAGCTGCTGCAGGCCATGCCTCCCTGGATGGGCGGCGGCGAGATGATCCGGGAGGTCACCTTGGAGGGCAGCCGCTGGAACGAGCTTCCCTACAAGTTCGAGGCGGGCACGCCGGCCATCGCCGAGGCTGTGGGCCTGGGCGCCGCAGCCGAGTACCTGATGGATCTGGGCATGGACAACGTGGCCCGGCATGGTGCCTATCTGACCAACTATGCCTACAACCAGCTGGTCGAAATCGAGGGCGTGCACATTTTGGGACCGGGACCGGAGGAGCGGATGGGGCTGGTGTCCTTTCATGTGGATGACGTCCATCCGCACGACCTCGCGGCCATCCTCGATTTGGATGGCGTGGCGATCCGAGCCGGTCACCACTGCGCCCAGCCCCTGCATCGGTCCCTGGACCTGATTGCGAGTGCGCGGGCCAGCTTCTACCTTTACAACACCGAGTCCGAGATCGATCGCCTGGCCGCCGGCATCGAACGGGCTCGTCGGATTTTCTGACTGGAGCGTTCCGCACCATGGATCAACTGTACCGTGAAGCGATCATCGATCACTACAAGCATCCGCGCCATTACGGCTGCATTGAGAATCCGGACTACAAGGCGTACGATCTGAATCCCTTTTGCGGTGACGAACTGACGATTGAGGTCAAGGTCGACGAGGACGAGATTATCAGGAGTGTGGCCTTCAACGGCAAGGGCTGTGCCATCAGCCTGGCCTCGGCCTCCATGCTGATGGAGGAGATCCTCCACGAAAGTCTCGACGAGGTGAAGACCTGGACGCGCGAGGACATCCTGGACATGCTGGGCATTGAAATCGGCCCCGTGCGCATGAAGTGCGCGTTGCTGTCGCTGAAGGTACTCAAGAAGGGCATCTATGGCCTGGACCAACTGGAAGAAGAGGATTTCGATTGATGGCTGCCGCCGCCGACATGAACGGTTTTGTGAAAGTGGCCACGCTGGCCGAGGTCCCGGAGGGCTATCCCCACCTGGTCGAGGTAGGGCTGAGCCGCATTGCCCTGTTCAACCTGGGTGGGGAGATTCACGCCCTGGAGGACATGTGCACGCACGACGGCGGCCCCTTGGTGGAGGGCGACCTCATCGACGGTCAGGAAGTGCAGTGCCCGCGGCACGGGGCTCGTTTTGACATAAGGACGGGCGCGGCGCTGTGCATGCCGGCCTTCCAGCCGGCCATCCGGTACGAAACGCGGGTGGACGGAACCGACATCTGGGTGTCCGTGCCCGACTGAACGGGTACGGTTCGACCCAACCAAGACGCTGCGAGGAGCAACGCCATGCCCGACAAGGACTCAGTTCTGAACGTGCTGCAGGACAAGGTCATAGATCCGGAACTGTTGATGAACATCGTCGATCTGGGCCTGATCTACGACGTGGAAATGACCAGCGAAACGGTGGCCGACGTCACGATGACACTGACCAGTCCCGGGTGCCCGGCCGGTCCGCAGATCATCAAGTCGGTGCAGGACGAGGCGCAGAAGGCCTTCCCGGAACTGGAAACGGTGAACGTGCATCTGGTGTGGACGCCTTTCTGGTCGCCCGACATGATGTCCGACGAGGCCAAGGACGAACTGGGCATCTACTGACGGCACGCCTGGCTCCGAGCCGGGCACGTGTCGGTTTGACGGACAAAACCGGGTGGACCGGCCCGAAGCGGCTCGGCGCGGCCACTGCCGCGCCCAATGATGGAGTTGACCCGCGGGCCGTGGATGCCTGTGGTTTGGAGTGCCGACGGTACATGGTGCGCGGGGCGCACACCAGGGCCTGAGGCAGGGATACGGAACTCTCCCTTCGGAGGTGCCCATGCCGGGCACAGATCAACACTAACGAAATCGAAACAATCCGTCTGTATTCGGAGTACATTCGCCTGCCAGACCGTGTACTACGATGCGGCAATAGAACGTCGCACTAGGCAGGGGGTAGCCATGGCCGTGAAGGATGTCGTGGAAGACGGTGCCAACAATATCCTGTCCCAGCCCATTCTGGTTCCATTGGATGGGTCCGATGTGGCTAAAGGCATCCTGCCCCACGTTTTGCAAATTGCCGGGAAGACGAACACTCCCCTCGTGTTGCTTACCGCGGTTGATCCCGATGCCATCGATTGTCCCGCCTCGGTCATGTCCGCCGAGCCTACGTCGACTGGGAAACCCATGGCCATATGCCGGGCCCGGCTCGAGGCAAATTCCCGGGTTCATGCCCAGGACACCTTGAACAGGGTAGCCGCCCGTCTGAAGGATGACGGGATAGAGGCCAAGACCGCTGTTGCCATCGGAGGTCCTGTCGAGGAGATTTTGCGCGTCGCCGAGGAAGAAGGGTGCGGCCTGATAGCGATGTCAACCCATGGCCGACACCCGATCGGCCGCAGCATCCTGGGCAGTGTCACCGACAGGGTGATTCGTGCCTCCAACGTTCCGGTCCTGACCGTGACTCCAGCAAGGGCGAAGAAGCACCGGGAGGAGGGTGCATCCCTTACCACCATCATTGCGCCCCTTGATGGATCCGAGCTCGCACAACGCGCACTGCCCCATGTGGAGCGGTTGGCCCGCACTCTTTCAATGGAGATTCTGCTTACCAGAGTGATTGGAATGAAGTACCCCGCCAACACCGACACCGATTTGGGCTTCTGGGTGCCTGAATTCAGCGAGGACATGAATTGGGAAGCCACCGCATATCTGGAACAGGTTGCGCAACTTCTCAGAGACAAGGGATTGACAGTCAGGAGTCAGGTGCTGGCAGGGTCGGCAGTTCGGGCCCTCCTGAACTTGGCACACAAGACGCCCCACAACCTGATCGCGATGACCACCCACGGACGTACCGGGCTCTCAAGATGGATGATGGGCAGTGTGGCAGCGACCCTGGTGAGACGTTCCGGAGCTCCGGTGCTGGTCCTCCCTGCCGGACTTCCCGCGCGCCCGTGGCTTCCGGTTGCCGCCCCCGGAGCGGCAAGGGCGTTGGTGTCCACACCCCTGTCCGCGGGCTTCGGACATGGGCGGCCCGTGGTGTCCCGCGGCTAGACGCATCTCTCCGCCTGTTGCCTTCTGCGTCAGCGTGGCGCGCCTGCGGGGTCCGGCAGGTTCGTCGTCCGGCGGGCCTCGTACCCGATCAGGGTCCGTGCCACCGGGAACTTGGGAGGCAACGCGCCTTGTGTTTCCGGCGTGTGCCAGCAAGTATGCGTCGAAGGCGTCTGAATAATTGCCACCAGTTCGACAAGGCCAAACGCCGGGAGGTGCCCCGACAGGATCTCCTGGCTACTCTGCGCGAGGTGCTGTTGACTCCCCTTGGCCAGGTGCGCAGCGGGAACCGCGCGCCCTTGAAGGCGGAGCTGGAAACCCGGGGCCGACTGGACCGGAAGGGATGAAGCCGGGCGTCTACGAACCTTGCGGATTTTGCTGCACAACTCCCCTTTTTCGCCTGGAGGTTACCCATGCCGGGCACAGACCCGCGTTAACGGAACTGAAACAATAGCGTCTGTATTCAAGGCAATTTTGTGTACTACGATGCGGAAATGGAACTTTGCATAAGGGGGTAGTCATGGCCGTGAATGATGTCGTGGAAGACGGTGCAGTCAACATCTTGTCCCAGCCCATTCTGGTTCCGTTGGATGGGACTGACGTTGCAAGTGGCATCCTTCCCTACGTTTCGCAAATAGCCAAGAGGGCGAACGTGCCCCTCGTGTTGCTTACCGCGGTCGATCCCGACGCCATCGACTATCCCGCCTCGGCCATGTCCGCCGTGCCCGCGTCGGCTGGGGAATCCATGGTCATATACCGGACCCAGTTCGAGGAAAGTTCACGGGTTCATGCCCAGGACGCCTTGCACAGGGTGGCCGCCCGTCTAAGGGATGATGGGGTGGAGGCAAAGTCCATTGCTACCATCGGAGGTCCGGCCGAGGAGATTTTGCGGGTCTCCGAGGAGGAAGGGTGCGGCCTGATTGCGATGTCAACCCATGGTCGCAACCCGATCGGCCGCAGCATCCTTGGCAGTGTCACCGACAGGGTGATTCACGCCTCCAACATTCCGGTGCTGGCCGTGACTCCGGAGAGGGCGAAGAAGTACCAGGAGGAGGGGGCACCCCTAACCACCATCGTTGTGCCCCTTGACGGATCCGAGCTCGCACAACGCGCACTGCCCTATGTTGAGCGGTTGGCCCGTATTCTTTCGATGGAGGTCCTGCTTGCCAGGGTGGTCAGAACGGAGCACCCCACCTACACCGAAACCGATTTGGGTTTCAGGGTGCCCGAATTCATGGAGGAAGTGAACCGGGAAGCCACCGAATATCTGGAACAGGTTGCGCAACAACTCAGAGACAAGCGATTGACAGTCCGAAGTCAGGTGCTGACAGGGTCGGCGGCCCGGGCTCTCCTGAACCTGGCACACGAGACGCCCCAAAACCTCATCGCGATGACCACCCACGGACGTACCGGGCTCTCAAGATGGATGATGGGCAGTGTGGCGTCGACCCTGGTGAGACGTTCCGGAGCCCCGGTGCTGGTCATCCGTCCCCAGTCCTAAACGCGGTCCTCCCTTCCGGACTTCCCGCGCGCCCGCGGTTGCCGGTTGCTGCTCTTGGAGCGGCGGAGGTGTTGATGTCCGCACGCCAGTCCCCGGCGGCCGCCGGGGACTGTGGCTGTTGGCTAACATACCAGGCATATAAGTCCCATTGCTTTCTGCGTCAGCGCGGCGCGCCTGAGGACCGGTAGGTTCGCCGCCCGACGGGCTCTGTCTCCCGGTCTTCCGCAGGGGCACGGACCATGGTCGTGTCCGGCAGCCGGGAACTTTGAGGGCAACGCACCTCAGTTTTGGTTGCGTGAGGAGAATGGCATCTGCAGTTGGTTACGGCTGCCCAATCCCACGCCATAGATCGTCGCGGCGGTGTCTGACGGTTTCCTGCACCTGCATCAAAATGCCGGCTTGGGCCGTGTCGCTGCCGGCTTGCGCGATCAAGATGTGGGCCTCCAGCCACCAGTACAGCTTCTCGTATTCGCCAAGTACCGGATTGGGAACCTCCTGACCGACTTGCCAGTCCCGCGAGGCCTTCAGCAACGGCCGGAACATTCTCCCCGCATTGAGTTCGCGCGCCAGGGTGGCATTGGGTACGTGGGCCGCCAGCCAATTCTGGACATCCGGTCCCTCCCACGGACCCACATCGAAGGACCTCGCCGCCGGTTCCGGCGGCTGGAAGTTCCACAGACGCTGGATTTCCGTCTGGTACAGGTCGGGGTAGGCCGGAAAGTTGTCGCCGGAGACGCCGCGCAGACGAATCTCATCGCGGACTACCAGATTGTTCATTGTGTTGTGGAGAAACCCAAAGAAGGTGTGGATTGGAACCTGCACCGGCTCTTCAAGGAATCTGCCCTGCGGTGCCGGACCATTGCGCTCTGGCACCTGTGGTAGCCCGGACCAGGCCGTGATGCCGGACACGATGTTGAAGGCGAACAGCAGGGGTTCGTCCCCGTTTGCGGCCAACACGGCAATGACGGATGCATCCGGTCCGAAGCCGAGGATCTCCGCCGTCAGGCCCTGATCCAGCGGCAGGGGCGCGTGTCCACCTCCGCTGAATCGCAGACGACGCCACAGCATCCGGGCCCGGTCCTGGCGTTGGGGATGCAAATAGAGGCTGTGCATCAGGCAGTAAAGCGTGCCTTCCGCCGCGGCGGAAGGCAGGGCTCCCAGGTGGTCGAGTGCTTCCTCCGCGACGATATCCACCGGGTTTTGGGCCATGGCGGCCAGGACCGCGCAGGCGTCGGTCTCCGACAGGTGTCGCAGCACCTCGTGGACACGGGCGCGCTGGTCCGGCTCGATCTCGGCAAACTGCCGGGCGTACTCCACCAGGACCGCCGGGAATTGGGCGCGAGCCGACAGCGCTTCCCTGAGACTTGCCAGAATTACCTCGTTTTGATCACCGACATCCTCCAGGTATGACGTTTCCACTTCGGTCTCAAGGTAGGTTTCCAGAAGTGTGGCGGCCGAGAGCCGCGCCTGGGACGATCGTCGGTTGTTGAGGATTACGGCGTTGAGGACCTCGATGGCCCGTTGGCGATCAAGGCGCCTCACGATCTGACCGAGTGTGTTGCGCGTCTTGAAGTCCGCGTCGTCCAGGAAATTCACAACCCCCTCCAGAATGGTTTCCGGATGCAAACGGCCGAGCAGATCGTCTAGGCGCCGCTTGAATTCCGGACCCGACGCGACCGCGGTCATCCGCACAATGGCGGCTCGGACATCATCCGGTGGAGACTGGCTGTTCATGGCTGCGGGTTGGGACCTTGTCGGGAACTCGGTTGGATCGACGTGCACGAATCCGTGCGTTTGCGGGACCGTTGGGGACCGGGTATCCGGGTTCCAATGCATGCAGGAGCTGCCGTTTCAGGATCGCATTATCCATCTTGGGGTCGGCCGGGTCGGGATCGGCAGCGCCTGTAGCATCCCATCCGCGGCAGCGGGTACGGAGTAATGCACGTGCATTGTTCGGAAGCGGGATAATCTTCTGTTGTACCGCGGCGCGTTGTCGAATTGCCGAGTCTGGCGGTTGCAGCTTTTCCCGTCAACATCCAATCAATCGAGTGGGTCCATGAAGGACGTGTATCAGGTTTGTCTGCTTGGCTGCGGTCACCGGGGCAGGGCTCAAGCGCGGGCCTACAAGGCCCATCCGCGCATGAATCTGCGTGCCTTGTGCGACATCGACCGGGAGCGACTGAACCAGTTGGGCGCGGAGTTGGGAGTGGCCTCGCTCCATACCGACTTGGATGAAATGATTCGGAAGGAATGCCCGGACATCGTCCTGATTCCGACGGCCACCCAGTTTCATTTTCCCTTGGCCAAGCGGGTTCTGGAACACGGATGCCACATCGATGTGGAAAAGCCGGTCAGCGAACATCTCGATCAGGCCGACGAGTTGTTGCGTCTGGCACGCAGCCGTCAACTGCGGATTGCGGTGCATCACCAATGGCGGACCGCGCCGGCTGCGGCCGCGATTGCCAAGGCATTGCAGGAGGGCCGCATTGGCAAGTTGCGCTACATGTATGCCAGCGGCAAGGGATACTACGGAGGCTACGGCCTGCCCAACATCGGCACCCACCTCCTGAACATGCTCTTTGAGCTGGCCGGCCACGTCCGTACGGTTGCGGCCAGCGTCCTGACCGACGGGCGCGACATTGGCCCGGAGGACGTGCTGCATTCCCCGGCCGGCATGGGCATCGTGGCCGGCGAAAACGTGACGGCCCTGCTGGAGTTCGAGAACGGGGTCTGTGCGACCTTGTTGCAGCACCGCTTCGAGACGATGGATCTAAATGCCCACGTGGTCGAGGTGTACGGTTCCGAAGGACGGCTTCTGTGGCGGCCGCACGGTGCCTTTTGGCTGCCTTCCCCGGCTATCCCCCCCGGCCCGAACCTCAGCCACCCGCCCGGCGAAAACGCCCACTGGGAACCGCTGGAACCTCTTGTTCCCGACACTTGGGATGCGGGCATGGACTGTCAGGTGGACGAGTACACCTTCGTGGATCATTATGCGCGGGCCTTGGATGAAGAGCGGGACCATCCCAGCAGCGGCCAGGAAGGCCGCCACGTCCTGGAGGTAATCAACGCCATTTTCCTCTCCGCGGTGGAGCGACGGCTGGTTTCCATTGCGGACTTGCCGCGCAGTCATCCCCTGGTTGAGTTCCGGAAGGCCGCCGGCCTGTCGCCCGAGCCGGAACCGGCGCCCTTCAACCCCTGGGAGTGGTTGGCGGCCGAGGATCGGCGTCTGGGGCGCTGAGCGCTGCGCCGCGGCTGTCGGTTGCGGATCGGGCGGATTCCGTTTCCGGGACCGTTCCCCGGCAGCAGCAACTCGCATTGGCTTGTCCGCGGGACCAACGTCGGAACCTTGCACCCGGCCGGCGATACCGGGCAAACTCGGACAAAATCAAGGCAAATCGATCCAATCTGTTTTACAATTTCCGTCCCAGCGCGGAGGCGTGGTGTAGCGGTTAGCATATCGGCCTGTCAAGCCGAAGGTCGCGGGTTCAAATCCCGTCGTCTCCGCCAGGTGAAGAGAGGGGACCGAAGTCGGTCCCCTCTCTGCTTAGGCACGGATCGGCTGTGTCGGTTTGGCGTCGGATCAATCCGGAACGTTCCGAGCCAGTTCATCGAGCCAGACGGTGGCCGGGGCGTCGCTGGGGGCACGCCAATCACCGCGGGGCGACAGCGAGCCGCCCGAACCCACTTTGGGACTGTTGGGTATGGCCGTGCGCTTGAACTGCGAAATCTGAAAGAACCGGAACAGGAACACCTTCAACCAGCGCTTGATCTCCGCCAGCGAGTACTCGTTGCGCGCATCCTCGGCAAGAAACTCCGGCCAGGCACCCTGGCCGCGGTCACCCCAGGCCTGCAGGGCGAGCCAGGCCACCTTGGACGGAGCGTGGCCGAAGCGGGAGATGTAATAGAGGTGGAAGTCCTGCAGTTCGTAGGGGCCGATCGTCTCCTCGGTCTTCTGGGCCGGTTGGCTGTCGCCATCGCCGCCCGGCACAAGTTCCGGGGAGATCTCGGTGTCCAGGATGCGCTGCAGCACGGCACCGGTTGCTTCATCGAACTGCCCCGAGTGGATGTTCCAGCGGATGAGATGCTGGATCAGGGTCTTGGGCACGGAGCCGTTGACGTTGTAGTGGCTCATCTGGTCGCCCACACCGTAGGTGGCCCAACCCAGTGCCAGTTCGCTCAGGTCGCCGGTCCCGACCACCAGGGCGTCGTTGTGGTTGGCCAGCCGAAACAGGTGGGAGGTCCGTTCCCCCGCCTGCACGTTCTCGAAGGTGACATCGTACTCCGCTTCCTCTTCGGCAAACGGGTGTTCCAGATCCCGAAACATCTGCATGGAGCTGGGGACGATGTCGATCTCCCTGGCCGAAACCCCAAGGGCGTTCATCAGGGCATGGGCGTTGGACCGGGTGCCGGCGGTCGTGGCGAATCCCGGCATGGTGTAGGCCAGGATGTCCGTGCGCGGCAGGTCCAGGGTGTCCATGGTCTTGGCCGAGACAATCAGGGCCTGGGTCGAGTCCAGACCGCCGGACACGCCGATGACGAGTTTGCGGATCCCGGTCGCCTCAAGCCGCTGGGCTAGCCCGGACACCTGGATGTTGTACACCTCCGCCGCGCGTTCGTGACGTTCGGTTCGGCTGCTGGGCACATACGGGAACCGTTCGATCGTTCGCAACAGGCCACGGGCGTGGTCGGGCGGGTCCCAACGGAAGGTCACCGTTTCCATGGGCGCCACGGCGTCGCGGTGGACGCGGGCACTGTCTCCGAAACTGGTCAGCCGCATGCGGTCCTGGACGAGTTGCCGACAGTCCAGATCCACCAGGGTTGTGTGGCTGTCGTGCCGAAACCGTTCCGATTCCGCCAGCAACCGGCCATTTTCGTAGGCGATGGCATGCCCGTCCCAGGCCATGTCCGTGGTTGACTCGCCCCAGCCGGCGGCGGCATACAGGTAGGCGGCAATGCAGCGGCCGGAATGGGCCGCGCACAGCTGGTGGCGCCAGGCGCCCTTGCCCGTCGTGATGTTGCTGGCCGACAGGTTGGTCAGAATCGTGGCCCCGGCCAGTGCCGCGTGGGAACTGGGCGGGATGGGGGTCCAGACGTCTTCGCAAATCTCGACGTGGAACGTGACATCCGGCGCACCGTCGGCGGCAAAGAGCAGATGGTTGCCGAAGGGAACGGCTTGGCCCAGAAGGTCGGCTTGAGTCCGGTGGGTATGGCTGGCCGAGGTGAAGTGCCGTTTTTCGTAGAACTCCCGGTAGTTGGGCAGGTAGGTTTTGGGCACCACACCCAGGATGGCTCCCGACTGGAACACGACCGCACAGTTGAAGAGGTGGCCGCCGAAGCGCAGGGGTGCGCCGACGATGCCAACGGTGGGCAGGTCGCGGGAGGCGGCCAGGAGTTCGTTCAGGCTGTCGAGAACTCCCTGCAGGAGCGCGTCCTGGTGCAGGAGATCGTCGATGCTGTAACCGCTGAGCCCGAGTTCCGGGAACAGGGCCAGGACCGCGCCGTGTGCGTGGCATTCCCTAAGGGCCTTCAGGGTTTCCCCGGCGTTCGCGGCGGGGTCCGCGAGCCGTACGCGCGGCGTGCAGAGACCTGCGCGCACGAAACCGTGGCGGTACGGTGAATGGAAGTCCAAATCGGGTTGGGGTTGGTCTGGGACGGAGGATTCCGGCCGAGCCGGGCCGGCAGGCAGATTAGCACAGGATCCGGGGAAGGCCGGAAGGGGACGGCCGAGGGCTGCAGATCAACAGGTGCAGGTCGCAGCTTGCGGAAGGGCCAGGGTTCAATCCAGGGTGGGGTGTGCCACTGCCGGAAAACCCGAGCCGTACCCCTGGAGCCTCCGCATATCCGGTTATCCCAGACACCAGCTGCTGCAAACGCGTGGCACAGATTGTGCTGCTTCAATGGCTAGAACTGGTCAGCGGCGGCGGCGTTACTCAGTGGCACGGGAGGCCCCGAATCAACCGACTGCCGACGCGGACCCCAGTCGTTGTCCGCACTGCGCTTTCAAACATTGAATGCTACTGGATGGTGCCTCGGCGATCGATCCCGAACCCGACACCGTGACATTCGACCAACCGCGATCGATTTCCGAAGGGCTGCCAGATTCCACCAAGCGACTTGCCGGCTGTCGCCCGTGCCGTTTCGAGGGGTCAGATCGCAGGGTCGTCACTGCCCAACCGGGTGCGAACAGCCTGGCGCATGCCAGCCGGATCCGCACCGTACTGAATCCTGAGGGCGACAATCGTGTTCACGTCCAGGCGGGAGACAAGTCGTTCGTTGCCAAGCAACAATCGAAGTTCCTCTTCGAACTCTGTTCCGGCCGCAGGCAACAGCATCTCTACCATCAGGTCGACCTTGGCTTGGAAGAGTCCCTCCTGCCGGCCTTTCTGCCGGCCTTTCTGCCGGCCTTCCTGGAGTCCCTCCTGCCGGCCTTCCTCCTTCACCGCGAAGTAGCCGCGCTGGTATTCCTGTGCCGCCATCGTACCCTCCATTTTCGCAGGATTGCCGGCTTCCACCGGGCGACTTGCTGGCTGTTGCCCGTGCCGTTCCAAGGGTCAGTTCGCGGGGTCGGTACTGCCCAGTCGGGTGCGAACGGCCTGGCGCAGGCCGGCCGGATCCGCACCATGCTGAATTCTGAGGTCGACAATTGTGTTTACGTCCAAGCGGGAGACCAGCCGTTCGTCGCCAAGCAACAATCGAAGTTCCTCTTCGAACTCTGTTCCGGCTGCAGGCAACAGCATCTCTACCATCAGGTCGACCTTGGCTTGGAAGAGCCCTTCCTGCCGGCCTTCCTGGAGGCCTTCCTGCCGGCCTTCCTGGAGTCCCTCCTGCCGGCCTTCCTGGAGTCCCTCCTGCCGGCCTTCCTCCTTCACCGCGAAGTAGCCGCGCTGGTATTCCTGTGCCGCCATTGCCAACTCCTCAGGGGTGGTAATCTTCTGCAGGTCATAGTGTAGAGCATCCTGGATCGCTTGGTCGTGAGCACTCTGTTCCGCCCAGGCGAGCATCGTCAATTTCATGAAGTCCACCAGGGCGCGCACCGTATGCGGGTCTGAAAGGGCCGCGACGTTTTCCGGGAATTTTCCGGTCAGCAGTGCGGAGGGGGTCCGCGTACGTTCCGCCTGCACCATCAACTCCAGTTCCTGGGGCAGGTCCCAGGTGTGGAAATTGCCGTGCAGAACATCCATGTATAGGTACGGGAACAAGGGTGCCGGATTGGACACGCGCCCGCCCGTCAGCACGTCCATGCCCGGTGGATTCCAGGCTCGTGCCCCGGTGTAGATCAGGAGCAGGCACGGCAGGGGCGGGGGCCGCCGCCGGCTGAAGTGCTCCGCGCGGTCGAGCGCGACCACTGTGCTGCTGGCATAGGCCAACAACCGCATCATAATGAGAAAGTCCGGCGCGGACTGCACTTCGCAGGCCAGAAGCACGCTTTCGCCTTGCCGGGTGTGGAAGCGCCAGCACCGGTCCTGGATTTGCTCCAGCAGGTCGCCCCACGCCGACAGGTTCCGGACCGTGGGTAGGTCGCGAATGGAGTCCAGGTCGGGATCGCCCAGCTCCAACCGTCGGCAGGCGAGCGAGATCCAGGCCCGCGCGATGCCGTCGTTGTCGAACAGTAGCTTGTATTTGCGGTCGGACAGGGCCATGGCTTGCGGTTTGGGGCGGACAGTTGCTGGATTAATCTTGGCACAAATCACCAAGTACGGCAGGTGAGGCGGGCTACGGGTCGGATCCGATTCCGCGTACTGGAACCTGCTGGCAAAGCTGTCTCGGATGCATCTGAAACAGCCCCCGTACGCGCGGAAAGGCTCCCGAACACCCCTCGCCGTGTTAACATCCCTCGGCCTGTGCACACCGCTATCCAGGAACATTCCACCAATGCCGTATTCCACCGGAATACGGTTGCGGAAGGGCGTTGTTCCATTCCGGATCCCCGTGGGATCCGTCCGGTCGCGTGCGTGCGCCGGCCGAAGCAACATTCATGAGAGTGGAGGATTCCTTCATGCGCAAACGACTGGTCGTTTCCGTATTGCTCCTGCTGTCGCTGGTGCTGTCCGCCTGTGCGGCCGCGGTGCCGACGGCTGGCGACGCGGCTGCCGAGGCCGAAAAGGCTGTGATTTCGTTCTGGTACAACCCGCCGGCGGGTGGTGAAGGTGCCACCTGCTACCAGACCACCGTCATTGATCCCTTCAATGAGATGAGCGACACGATCTTTGTGGACGCGGTGGCCCAGCCCGAAGCCTGGAATGCCACTCGCACGGCCCTGGCGGCCGGTGAAGGCCCGGACATTGTCCGTACGCCTGGTCCTACCTATGTCGCCGAGTTGGCGTTGGCCGGGCAGCTGCTGCCCTTGGACGACTATGTCGCTTCGGAGGGTTGGGATGACCTGTTTGTCGACTGGGCACTGAGCCTGGGCGAGGTGGAAGGCACCGTTTACTCACTGGCCGACGAATTGGAAACCTTGGTCCTTTACTACAACAAGACTCTCTTTGAGCAGAAGGGCTGGACACCACCCTCCACGATTGCCGAGCTGCACGAACTGGCAGCGGTCATTGCGGCGGACGAGGACGACATTGTTCCGTTTGCACACACCAACGCCGAGTGGCGTGGGGCCAATGAGTGGCATGTGGGCGAGTATCTCAACCATGTGGCTGGGCCGGATCGTGTCTATGAGGCCCTGACCGGCCAGATTCCGTGGACACATGAGGATTTCGTGACCTCCATCGAACTCCTGGACGAAGCCCAGCAGAATGGCTGGTTTACCGGCGGTCTCGAGTACTACTACACCTTGACCTTCGACGAGGTGCGCGGCATGTTTGGCCGCGGCGAGGCGGCCATGAACATCGAGGGCACCTGGGTTGCGTCCAATCTAAACGAGCTGTACTTCACTGAAGAGAACGGCGGCATGGAGTGGGACTGGGTCCCAACTCCGTCCCAGACCGGAGAGCCGATTTTCACGATTGGCATGGGGAACACGTCCTCCATCAACCGCAACTCCGAGCATCCGGAAGCTGTGGCCGAATTCCTCTCCTATAGCTTCTCGCCAGAGAGCCAGGCCGCGCTGTTCCGCAACTGCGGCAAGGCTCCCGCCCCGGTACGCCTGACCGACGACGCCATGGAAGGAGTGGACCCAAGGATTGCGGGCATCTTCATTGATTTGGCGGCGGCTTCCGACGGTGGCGGCTACGGATACACCACGTGGACGTTCTGGCCGGCCAAGAGCATGACCCACATCATTGATGAAATTGAGCGAGTCTGGTCCGGCGACATTACGGCCGAGGAGTACCTTCAGGGATTGGACGACCAGTTCCAGGAGGAATTCTCAGCCGGTGAAATTCCGCCGATTCCCGAACGCCAGTAACCTTTACGACATGAGGGCGCGGCCGCCGCGCCCATGATTGTTGCCGCACCGGGCACACAGCTGCCCGGTGCGGCGCTGAGTTCCGTCATCGCATCGGGTTCGAATCCATGGCCTTGAATCCCGAAATGGCTTCGGCGGCACCCGCGCCGCCGCGGACCTATGTGCGCTCAGCCGCGGCGACCCGGGCGCGGTTCATGCGCCAGAAAGTGGTCCCGTGGCTGTTCATTGCCCCCATTCTGCTGCTCCACTTTATCGTGGTGATTGTCCCCTCGATCCAGGCCTTCTACTTCTCCCTGACGGACTGGTCCGGCATTGGTGCCGCCGAATGGGTCGGCTTGGCAAACTTCCAGCAGATGATCTTCGAGGACCCCTCGTACCGCAGCGCCCTCTTCAACAACATGAAGTGGCTGTTGTTCTTTCTCACGATCCCGTTCGCGATGGCACTGGTCTCGGCCCAGTTGCTGGCGCCGGTGCGGAAGGGGGCCATGTGGTTTCGGACCCTGCTCTTCATCCCCTACGTGCTGCCGAGCGTGATCAACGCCAACATCTGGCGCAACCTCATGAGCCCGCGCATGGGCCTGGGCGCACAGCTGGCCCAGTGGGGCGAGAACCAACTCGGTACCGATCAGCTGGCCGTTTTCGGTACGGCTTTCCTGGGCAAACCAGAAACCGCCCTCCTGTCGATTGCCTTCGTGGACAACTGGCACTTCTGGGGATTTCTGATGGTGCTGTTCCTGACCGCCATGCAAGGCATTTCCCAGGATCTGTACGACGCGGCCAAGATTGACGGTGCCAACCGGGTCAACGAGTTCATTCACGTGACCATCCCCGGCATCCTGCCTACGCTGGCTTTCATGATGATGCTGGTGGCGATTTGGTCGTTCCTGGTCTTCGACTACGTCTGGATCCTGACCCAGGGTGGACCAGCCAGTTCCTCCGAGGTACTGGGCTCCTACCTGTACAAACAGGTGTTCAACCGGTTCGAGGCGGGATACGCCTCAGCCATCGGTCTGTCCATGAGCTTGTTCGCCGGGGTCATCATCGGCATTTTTGCTCTGTTGCGCCGCCGTGGCTGGGAGATTTAGGTTATGTTCGGATCCCGACGCGCCGACAGTCTGGTGCCCAACTACGTCATCCTGCTGCTGCTGGTGATCTTTGCGATTGGACCGCTGGTCATCCTGGTCTCCAATGCCTTCAAGAGTCCGCAGGAACTGATTGCCAATCCCCTGGGGGTGCCGATGCGGCCCACGCTGGCCAATTTCCCCGAAGCCTGGCGCGTGGGCGAATTCGCGACCACCATCGGCAACAGCGTGTTCCTGGTGGTCACGACGGTGTTCATCGAACTAATCCTGACCGGATTGGCGGCCTACAGCCTGGCCCGCCTCAATCCTCCCGGCCAGAACGGCTTCATGGGCTACATGCTGGTGGGTTCGACGCTGCCAATCTGGCTGTTCCTGGTGCCGCTGTTCTACATGTGGTCCAAGATGGGGCTGACCAATACCCTCTACGGTCTGACCATCCTCTACGTGGCCTTCAATGCACCCTTCGCCACCTTCCTGCTGCGGGCCTTCATGGTCCAGATTCCGCGCGACTTCGAGGATGCCGCACGGGTGGACGGGGCCAATGAAGTGTCCGTCTTCACGCGGGTAATCCTGCCGCTGACCTGGCCCGGCTTTCTGACGGTGGGTTTGGTAGTGGGTCTGGGCGTGTGGAACGAATTCCAGACGGCCCTGATCTTCACATCCGATCCCAAGCTGTTTCCGGTTGCCCTGAGCTACTACAAGTTCACGAGCCGCTTCGGGCGCGACTGGTCGCTGACCAGTGCCGCCGCCTTCATGATGATTGCGCCGGTGCTGATTCTGTTCCTTGCCATGCAACGCCGGTTTATTGCCGGTCTAAGCCAAGGCGGGATCAAGGGGTAGGCACCCCGGGTCCGCGGTTTCGCCCGAATGTTCGGTGTCAGGCGCAAACGGGTTCCTCCCATGTTGCGGCTGGGCCGAGTCCATGGCCCTTTGCAGGCACTGCTTCGTTCTTCGGGCGCGGTGTTGATTCCCGTATCCCCGCGAGGCGGACAGGAATGCCGGATGCACGTCGTGTCCAGGCAGTGACATGGCACAGTGCCTGGTTGCCGTTTTCCTGACCATAGACAATTTTCATTTTCGGAACTTCCATGCCTGACCAAACCTCGCCCAACCTTGTTGAACGAATCACCGGCTCCCTGTACGGAGGCGCGATTGGGGATGCCCTGGGCGCTCCACCGGAAGGCAAGGATCCAGAGGAGATCAAGGAACGCTACGGCGAAATCCTGGATTTTGTGGAGCCTTGGGACGGTCCTTCGAACATTGGCAAGGGGGACGGCCGGCATACCGACGACACGCACATGATCCGGCTGCTGTCCGAAATCTACATCGAGCAGGACAAGCGGCTGGACGTCTACGATTTTGCCCGCATCATGCCGGGCCGCATCGCGGACGAGCCCCGCTTCATCGCGGAGTATGGCCGGGAGGCCACGCTTCTGGAACGGCTGTTCTTTCCGGAGAAGTGGGTGTACATTCGCAATGGCCTGGCCAATGCCGAGCCGCGCAGCGCGGGTG
Organism: Caldilineaceae bacterium; assembly: GCA_965219935.1. Lineage (GTDB taxonomy): Bacteria > Chloroflexota > Anaerolineae > Caldilineales > Caldilineaceae > Bin34. The sequence continues at coordinate 119,834 of CBDCOU010000003.1, forward strand.
CCGGCAATATGGTGAACTGCGGTGCCGCCATGTACGCCGCGCCGGTTGGGATTGTCAACGCGGGCAATCCGGTTCTGGCCTACCGGGATGCGATTGACATCTTTTCGGCCCACCAGACCAGCTTCGGACTCGAAGCCGCGGGCCTGATGGCCGTGGCCGTGTCGGCGGCCTTCGTCCCCGGCATCTCCATCCACGAGCTGTTTGATGTGGTCGAGGAACGGGCCCACGAAGGCACCCGCAATTGTCTGACGGCGGTGAGAGAGGCTGTGAAGGGAGTCTCCGATTGGCGTCAAGGCATTTCGGTCGTAAGGGAGGCCATCGCCCCCTACGACACGGCGCCGGAGGTGTTTCGGGACCGGGGCAACCGCACCAATGACTGGACGCCCAGCCGTGAGCACAGCATTGAGGAAGTTCCGGCGGCCCTTGGTCTCCTGCTGATAACCGGTGGCGATTTCGTCAGCGCGGTGCAGGCTTCCGCCAACTACGGGCGGGACTGCGATTCCACAGCCGGCATGGCCGGCAGCATTGCCGGGGCCATGGCTCCCGACACCGTGCCGGGGCATTGGCGCCGGACGGTTGCGGAAGCCAATCGCATGGACCTGGACTCCCTGGCCCGCGGTCTCGCCGACCTGACGCTCAAATTGGCGCAGGTCGAGGCGCAACATGCGGCCGAGGTGAACAATCGTCTGACGGCGATGGCATAGGGAAGCATCCGCGGTTCGTCCGCCTTGCGTTTTCGGTCGCGGCTCGGTCCGCACGCGAACATTCCAGTCACAAATCCATTCCCGTTCCAATTGAAGGAGCAACAATCCATGGCATTACAGGCTGACTACGCCGAGCGCGTCTACGCGGGCGTGCTGGGCAAGATTATCGGCGTCTATCTGGGACGTCCCTTTGAAGGCTGGCCCATCGAGATGATCGATGAGCACCTGGGTGAGATCAACTACTACGTGCACGACATGCTGGACGTGCCGCTGGTGGTCACCGACGACGACATTTCGGGGACGTTCACCTTTGTGCGGGCGATGGAGGACTACCACTTCAAGCAGGATCTGTCCGCCCGCGACATCGGCCGCACTTGGCTCAACTACCTGATTGAGGAGCGCACCGTCCTCTGGTGGGGTGGCCTGGGCAACTCGACCGAGCATACGGCCTACCTGCGCCTCAAGAGCGGCATCGACGGACCGGACAGCGGCTCGATCGAGACCAACGGCCAGGTGGTGGCCGAGCAGATCGGATCCCAGATTTTCATCGACGGCTGGGCCCTCATCTATCCCGGAGACCCGGAACGCGCGGCCCGGCTGGCCGCCGAGGCATCCATGGTTTCCCACGGTGGCGAGGCCGTTTATGGAGCCCAGGTGGTGGCAGCCATGGAAGCCCAGGCCTTTGTCGAGAACGACCTGAACAAGCTGATTGACACGGCCGTTTCGTTCATTCCCGGTGACAGTGTGATTTACCGGATGATCGACGAACTGCGCGAGTGGCACCAGAAGGAACCGGACTGGCGCAAGGGGCGGGAGCTGATTGCCGGCAAGTACGGGTACGACCAATATGGCGGCAACTGCCACATGGTGCCCAACCACGCCCTCATCATCCACGCGTTGCTGCATGGGGACGACGACTTCCAGAAGAGCCTGATGATTGTCAACACCTGTGGCTGGGACACCGACTGCAACTCCGGCAACGTCGGCTGCCTGCTGGGCATCAAGAACGGCCTGGCTGGCATCGAGGAAAGCGGCCCCGACTGGCGCGGACCGGTCGCGGACCGCATACTGCTGCCCACGGCCGACGGCGGCAATGCCGTAACGGACGCGGTGACGCAGACCACACGCTTGGTAAACATGGGTGCCCGGCTGGCGGGAGAGGAGCCGCCGGTCTACAAGAACGGTGCCCGTTACCACTTCTCGTTCCCCGGTTCGGTGCAGGGGTTCCAGGAGGATCCCGCCCGCGACTCCGTTGGGGTATCGACGGTGCGCAACATCCGGGGCCACAGCGAAAGTGGAGATCGTTCACTGGCCATCCGCTTCCGCGGCATGGGCCTGGGCAAGAACAGCCGGGTTGACACGGATGTCTTTGTGCCGGACCGCGAAACACACGAGTACTTCGCAAACCGCGGCTATGCCTTGTATGCCTCCCCGGCCCTGTATGCAGGGCAAACCGTCAAGGCGCGCTTGGAAGCCTGTCCCCACAACGGCGGCAACCTGATGGCCTGCCTGTATGTGAAGGTGTTCGGCAAGGACGACAATTTGGAGATTGTGCGCTCGGATTGCGTTGAGTTGCAGCCGGGCGGCATGCACGTCTTTGAATGGACGATTCCGGACACGGGTGGCAGCCCGGTGGCCAAGGTGGGACTGGAACTCTGCTCCGACAGGGCCCTCAACGGCTACGCCTTCCTGGACTACCTGACCTGGGACGGGGTTCCGAACACGACCTTCCGGATCCCGGACGTCTTCACGCGCAAGAACCGGTTCCAGCAGAGCGGGATCATGTGGAAGCATGCCTGGGTGAACGGCGTGGATCACTATGAGCGGTTCTATCCGGAGACGTTCCGCATCATCCACAACGAAGGCATGGGGCTGTTGATGACGGGCTGCCGGGAGTGGGACGGCTACCAGGTGCAGGCCGACGTGACCCCGCACATGGTGAAGAGCTGCGGGGTAGGCGTGAACGTCCACGGCATGAAGCGGTACGTGGGCTTTCTGCTCACCGCCGACGGCAAGGCGCGGCTGGTCCACGCATTCGACGGCGACGAACAGGTGTTGGCCGAGACGGACTACCCGGTTGTATTCGGGCAGACCTACGATGTGGCCGTCAGCACCAAGGACGGACGGGTTGCATGTTCCGTGGACGGTGCGGAGGTGTTGTCCGGGGACGTACCGGACCAGGGCCTGCGGTCCGGTGGTGTCGCGCTGCTGATTGAGGAGGGCCGGACGGCCACGCAACAGGTGCGCATCCAGCCTGCCTGACGTGGGACGGTGCAGGATCTGGAAAGCCAGATCCTTGTTTTTGACATAAGGCAACGGGACGCCGGCAAAACCGGCGTCCCGTTGCCACTGGTGTGCCTGATGCCGACTCCACCGTGGTGGATGGGTCCGGTAACGCTTGCAGGAGCAGGGTTTGGGGGCAGCTGGTCTTCCGGATGTTGCGACGTTTGCGGAAGAAGCTTCAGCGTGTGGTGACAAACCGGTGCAGCGTAAGCATGATGTTCCGCAGTGCCCCCAGACGCATGGTTTCGAAGCCGTGGCTGTTGCCGCAAACCCAACCGAAGCACAAGGCCCGTTCAGCCAAACCGGCCGTGTAGGCGATGGAAGCATCACTGGCGGCGCGTTCATACACGACCGTCTGAAGATCGACATCCACTTCGCGACCCGCCGCCAGTAGTTCCAGGATCAGTTCATGGTCATAGTGGCCATGGGAATCCTTGCTCCAAATCGCGGGCCGATCATCCATTTGCAACGGAGTGCCGGGAGGGGTTGGAGCCAAATCCAGGGCAATGATGGCTTCCGGTGCCTTCATGCGAGCGAGATTCTTCATGCCCCAGCCCCCTACTTCCTCGTTGTGAGTGAAGGCAAAGAGACTGGAATGGAGGGGTTTCTCCCCCGTAGCCTGCATATGAGCCAACAGCTCCAGAAGCAAGGCACATGCCATCCGATCATCGAAGGACCAGGCAGCCACCATGGGATTGTCGGGACTGCCGAAGAGGTAAGGCCCCCGCCGGGAAGCATGGAGGACCGCCAGTGAACCGGGCCGTACCCCGGCTTCCGCCAATTCCGTTTCGGTCATGCCCGTGGTTATCCATACGCCTTCCCAGCCTACGGGTTTGCGTTCGGACAGGGGGATGTGCATGGAACCCATGCTGAATATGCCGACCACGGACTCCTTGTCCCCCAGGATCTCCACGGGACCTTCCCCCAGCTTCCAGGGATAGAGACTGCCGGACCGGGCGACTTCCAAGTCCCCGGATGGACGGATCCGGGTCACCACCATCGAGATTTCATCCATGTGGGCGGCATAGCACCAGAGGGGCAGTTCCGGATCGCGACCCGGTACTTCCACTATTACGTTGCCACCGGCATCCCTTTCAGGTCGCAATCCCATCGCCTGGAGTTGTTCGCAGATTGTAGCGGCGATTTGGTGTTCCCGGCTGGATGGCGCCGGAATGCAGACCAGTGAGCGAAAACGCTCCAGCACCTCGTGTGAGAGCGTGGGACGCTGTAGGCTGTGTGACATAAATCGGCCTCTTGGTGAATTCGGAAACGTGACTGTTTCGATGGGATCGGGAGTCCCGGCTGCTCCGCGATGCTTCAGCGGTGCCAGCCTCCTTCCAGGGAGCGGCTTTGAAGTTGGCCTCGCAGGTGGTTGACCAGGTTCGGTTCGTGATCCGCAATGTTGTGACACTCTCCGGGATCCTCGACCAGGTCGTACAGTTCCGTTTGGCTGTTCCAATTGAGGATCAGTTTGTGCGTGTCCGTGCGGAGCGAGGCGAAGCCCCGCAACTGCGACATGGCATTGTCGCGGTGCGGTGTGCCGGGATCCCTGACCGTTGGCATCAGGGACTTGGCATCCAATGAGTTGGCTTCCGAGCCCAGGTAGGGCACCCCTGCAAGTTCGCAGATGGTTGGGTTGATGTCCGACAGTTCCGCGAGGGTGTCGCGGGTCTCTCCGGTCGGGATGCCGGGACCGGACAGGATCAGAGGCACGCGCAACGACGCCTCGTAGGCAACGCTCTTGGTGTACAGACTGTGGTCGCCCAGCATTTCGCCGTGATCCGAGGCAAAGATCACTATCGTGTTGTCCAGCATGCTCCGCTGTTCAAGGGTGTTTAACATCTCGCCGACCCAGTGATCGATCAGGGAGATGTTGGCGGCATACTGACGGCGCGTCTGGAGGATTTCCTCATGGTTCATGTCCAGCCTGCGGTGTCGGACCCATGCAGGTTTGCCGTCCCCGTCGCTCTCGATGGGATCCGGCATGTCCGCGGAGCGGTACTGCTCCGCCCATGAGGTGGGAGGGTCGAAGGGATCGTGCGGACCGACGAAGGAGACGAACATGTGCCAGGGGGCGTCCTGGGGCGCGTCCTGGAGCCATTGGTTGGCTCGTTCCCCCACGTAGGTGTCCGAGTGAAGCTCTTCGGTCAGTACGGAGTCGTGGGATGCATCCTTGATCCAGCCGCGGTCATTGCGGCTCTGGTAGTCGTTGACGAATGCGTTGAACTGCCCTTTTTCCTGGAGCATGAAGCCGTACGGTCCTTGCGGTGTGTCGGAACGGCCCGCGTGCATCTTGCCTTCGATTTCGCAGGGGTCCGTGAAGCCCCATTGGTAGTTGCAGGCCCGGGTACCATGCCGCCCGTTGTATTCGGCCGGTTTGGCCAGGTCCAGCTTGCCGGCCGAAGCCACCTTGTAGCCGCGGTCCCTAAGGCGCTGGTAGTAGGTGGGGATGCGGAGCGGCAGATAGCTGTTGTTGTTCACGGCACCCATGCGCCAGGGATGGAGGCCGGATGCGAGCGAGATGCGCGAAGGGGCACAGACCGGGGCATTCACGCAGCAGTGGGTGAACCGTGTGCCCTGCCGGGCGAGCTGATCGATATGTGGGGTGGAGACCAAAGGGGTGTCTAGGCCCAGGAAGTCATAACGATGCTGGTCGTCCATCACAAACAGGATGTTGGGGGAAGCAGGCATGTGCATTGGGTTCCAATGAACGGGGCGACCGGTAGGAGGATCGGTCCACCCGGGATTCTGGCAGGTGTGCCAACAAATCCGGCAAGCAGGATTGAACGAAATCCTCCTATCCAGGGTTGCTGCCGGGTGTCGGGCCGATGGAAGGAAGGGATAGCAGGCCCTCGTGGATCGGAGACTCAGATGGCTGGTACTCGCAGTTGGAGGACTTGGGTTCGCGCAACCCTGAAGCGCGATGTTGCTACGATGTCAGACGTGGCGCACCCGGAACCGGAGGCTGCCCTGTGGACAGAGGGAGAGGGTCTGCTTGTCCAGGCTGTGGAATCTGGCATGGGTGTCTTCGATGCTCTTCCGACCGGAACGCATAGGCATCCTCATGTGAATCGGCTTCGTCACCCTTGGATGTCCGTACAACCGCATCCTGGAGTTCAAAGTTGATGTCTGACGGCTTCCCCATACCGGCCGCAATCGTCCAGTCTGAACAGGTCATCCTGCGGAGCCGGTTCATCAGTTCCCTGGCACCTGCACCCGATCCGGCTTCGGCCCGCGCCTTCATTGCAGAGATCAAGGAACTGTACGACGACGCCAGTCACAACTGCTGGGCTTTTGTTGCGGGCGCGCCCGGCTCCACGGCCAGTGTGGGGTGTTCCGACGACGGCGAACCCGCCGGCACGGCGGGACAGCCGATGCTGAAGGTTCTCCTGCATTCCGGAGTTGGCGAGATTGTGGCCGTCGTCACACGGTACTTTGGCGGCACCAAGTTGGGACGCGGTGGATTGGTTCGCGCCTATTCAGGGGGTGTCCAGGCTGTCCTTGAGAACTTGGACACTGTCCGCAAGGTTGAGATGGTTCGGCTTGTCCTAACGCTGGAATACCCGATGCTGGACCGATATCAGCGGTTCTCCACGCGTTTTGAAGCCCAGATTGAAGATACGGTTTACAGTGATCGGGTGCAGGTTTGGGCCGTACTTCCGGTGCATCGGCGCGAGGAATTCGTGCGGTGGTTTACCGACCTGACCCATGGGCGGGGCGAAGTCCAGGATTGCCCCAGGGGCTGATGCCGAAAGTGACGCGAGAAGCATTTCCAGACAATTCCAATCCGTCGCGCATGCAGCTTGGGCACCAAGGCGTGGCTAGGCGATCATTGCGGAAGTGGCAGACTCAATCCCGTCCTGCATCAAAGTGGCTTCTTCACCAGCTGGATGAGGATGTCGCTGCCGCCTCCAGCAAACGAACCGGGCATTGATGGAGGAACTTGGCACCGCAGGGATGGCTTTGCCGTCAAACGTGGAGTGATTCCTGACAGGACGCCTGCCACAGGGACATTGCTGCCAACGGTGCCCGGACTACGCTGTACAATGCACCCCGTAATGGTGGCATCGGAACCAACCATGTGCGACTATCCCCCGTTGCACCCCGGCTTGGCGGACTTCCCCCGGATTCGCAGTTACCAAGGGTTGTACGTCGACAAGACGGTCTGCTTCCGGGATTTGCTGGCTACGGTGCCGACGCCCGTGCCCGGCGCCGTGCCCGAGTTGTCCAACACGCACCAGTTTCTGGTGCGCCCGCGCCGCTTCGGCAAGAGCCTGCTGCTGTCCACACTGGAGGCTTGGTTCCAGGGGATCCCGCCGGAGCGCAGAGTCCATCTGGATCCCAATGCCCCCCCAGTTTCCGGACGACACGAGGGTTGGACCAGCCCCGACTGGTTGTGGACCGGCTTGGACGGCGACGACTGGCACGGCACCCACGGCTGGCGGCCGGTCGTAAGGCTGGACATGTCCCGGCGCACGCCGCCCGACCCCGCAGGCATGCATCATTACCTGCAACGCCAGATGATGCACCAGGTGAACCTGTGGGCACGCCGCGGCGTGCCCTGGAACGGAGACTGGGAACGCCCTCTGCCAGACGACCAACCCGGCGACATCCTGACGGTCCTGCTGGAGACCCTCGGTGAATTTTATGGAGCAGCCCCCGTGGTATTGGTGGACGAGTACGATGCGCCCGTTACGCACTATCTGGGCCGCAACCTCGACCTCGCGCCCGCGCTGGATGCGCTGCGGGAACTCTACCGCGTGCTGAAAGACGACGCGGGCCTGCTCTACGGCGTGCTGGTCACCGGTATCACGCGCCTGGCCAAGCCGCACCTGTTCTCGGTCGCCAACAACTTCACAGACATATCCGACGATCCAGCCATGTCCGCCCTGTGCGGCTTTACCGCAGACGAGGTCGAAGTGTGCCTGCGGGATCATCGGCAGGCCCTGCGGGAACGGGAAACCGGCTTCGACGAAGCGTCGGTGCTGGACGCATGGCGAGACATGTACAACGGCTATCGGTTCGCCCTGAATGCCGATGCCGAGCGCATCTACAATCCCTACACGCTGATCCACGGGCTGGAGCGCACGCTACGGGTCCCGGCTGTGCGGGCATTGGCCGCGGAGGGCCTGTGGCCCTCGGCCTGGAGCGAAACCGCGCACCCCGCCCTCGCGGTGCGCCTGGCTGCCGACACGCACCAGCCCCTGCCGCCCGGCGTGCGGGAGGGCGGGTGGCCGCAGCCCGCAGGCGGCTTGGACAGTCTGCAACGACCCGACTTCGGGCGCCTCATGCAGGATGCGGGCTATTACACATGGCACGGCGGAGGGGACGGGGCCGAACCGTTCCTGGACTTCCCCAACCGCGAAGTGGCGAATTCATGGCTCCACGACATCATGGATCTGTGGGATGAGCGGGACCGCCCTCGTGCTGCGGACCTGCTCGATGACGTGCACGACCGTTTGCATGCGGGCGATGTGGACGGCTTCGTCCGCCGCTTGGAGACCTTCTACAGCGGCTTCGCCTACCACAACATGGACAGCGAGGCCTGTTACCGGGCCGTCCTGCAAACCCTGTGCCGCCTGGTTGCCGAAGATGTGCAGGAGGAGAAGGCGACCTGGGGTGGACGCTCAGACCTCGAGGTGGCGGTCGGCGGGCACATCTATGTCATGGAGGTCAAGCACGGTGGCAGTGCCGCCTCCGCCCTGCGCCAAATCCGGGACCGTCCCTATGGACGCGAACACCTGCCCGACAACCGTCGCGCCCTGGCCGTGGGTCTGGCCTTCCGCAAGGATGACAGCAACGGCGTGCATCTGGAATGCCAACACCAATCCCTGCGCGAGTTGTTGATTCAGTCAACGTGTCCAACGTCAACAGTGACACGACCACAATCTGGATGCCGATCCTAAGCGTGCGAGGAATTGCCGATGAATGCCGCCTGACATATGGCTGCCAAGTGCCCTTCGGCAGCAGTGCTGCGCGCGGAGGTGGTTACTGATTGGTGCGCGTCTCTCGGTTGCGTGTCTTGACAAAGAGATTTCGCCAGGCATCGGGCTCTGTCCGCACGGCCGCGACGATCTCCATCGCATTGGCAGGTGTACCGCTCCGCAGCCAATTCATTTCAATGTCGTCCAAGCGTGCGGCCGTCAGTCTGCCGGCCAATAGCAGGCGCATGGCCGTAATTTGTGGATAGCGGTCAAGCGGCAACGTGGCCCATCCGCCGAGGGCATCGTTGTTGTTCAACCACTGTTCGTAGCCAACCTCGTGCGGTTGTTTGCCCATCACCGCGAGAATGTGGTCGCCGTGGTTGGCGCATACTCGCTGTACAGAAGCGATCGGCTGCTCGGCACTGGTTTTCGGCCAGGGTGGATTGCTACCCGCGTACGGACCCGCAACGCGGAATTTGGTCAGTTCGTCCCGCCGGTTCTCGGTGATCTCCTGCTCCAGCGAAGCCTTGATTGGGCCGGGCAGCCTTTTGATGTTGTCCTCCAGTTTGTGTTCATAGACGAAATCGATCCCTTCCGCGAACAGTAGGGCCTTTACCACCTTCTCCAACGCACCGTGCGCGTAGTGCAGGGGCGATCGCGTCTGTGTGCCCGACCCCAAGGCCTTGATCGCTTCAGCGAGATCCGCACTGCAGCTTTGCAACCAATGCTGGACACCCGGCCAGGGGTTTGTCTGTGCCATGCATAGTAGTGGTTCTCCGTTGGGCTTGAGGCCATGTCGCTGTATCTGCCCGGCGATATGGGGCAGCGACGTGCGCAGTTCATCAAACTCGGCGCGCGCAAAGTGGAACAGCTGCGTGGAGGGCTGATTCGCATACCGTTGCTCCTGGGCGCAAACTTGCGCCAACAGTTCTTCGGCTTCATCGGGATCGCCGCCAATCACGGCCAAATCGATGTCCGAGCCGGGCCGCCAGTCGCCGCGGGCGCGTGATCCAAACAGCAGCACGTCGGCTTCGGGGAGACGCTGTTGCAACGCGCCGGCCAGCGCCAGGGCGCGCGGATCCGCGTCGCCTTGACCTTGTGTCAGGTCTGCGGCGAATCGCTCCAAGGCAGCGGCCATATTGCGGTTTCTTACGTTCGCAGGGAGGGGATACCGACCAATGGGGGGATTGTACGCCACGATCTGCGGCCCATGGCTCGGAGGTTTCCAGCCTGATCGGTGCCTGGGAAGGAAGTCCTCGGCATCTGACCCTGCGGAGCTCAGGTCAAGGACACGGTCTTCAGCGATTGGGTGCAGGTTTGGGGGTACTGCCGGCTATCGGCGCGGTGAATTCACACAGTGGTTCCGGGACCTGACCTTCGGACAGGGCGAAGTCCAGGACCTCCCCCTGGAGTAGTCCCGGAACCAGCCGCAAAACAACCCGTTCCAACACCAACTACATCCGTTGCAGTCGCAACGTGGTGGCATGTCATGATCCATGGCCGATGCGCTTCCCGGGATGGCCTGTCGGGGAGCATGCATCCATGTGCCGTTGCCGCGCACCCAGTCTTGTTTCAGCCCGTTGCAACGTCGATCTGCTGCCTGGTGCGTAGCCGTTGGAACTTTCTGCCGGTTAGTAGGAGGGGTTCAGGAGCGGCCTGCTCGGATTTCATCGCGAGTCGTGGGGACGGACCGGTAGGGGAAAGAGGAGCCTGATGTCGACGTTGTGGGTTTGCAGAACATCCTGCACCATGCGGCGCACCAGTTCGAATCGTTGCTCGGAAACAGAAGGCGCCAATCGCCGCCAGCGATCCCGATGTTCCGCGAATGCCAGCAGGTTGTCCAGATTGCAGATCAGTTGAGGCGACGACTGCCCATTGAGCTCAATGGCCAACCCGTAACGGCGGGTCTTGACAGTGATCTCGGTGATGCCCTTCTCCCTAATGTTGGCAACCGTTGTCGGAGGCAGCTTAACCTCCACATCGGGAGGCAGTGCCGCACGCATTACCTTGAAGATGAAGCTGCCCGAAGTTACCTTGCCCAATGCGGTGGTCGACACGGGGATTGTTTCGATGCCCCTGACCTGCGCGCGGGCATCGCCGTCCCCTATGTCGGAACTGCCAAGAATCTCAAGGGAATCCTCGTCGGCCTTGGGAATGGCAGACCTGTATGAAGGCACGGGAAACTCGAAGGTCACTTCCGCCCCGACAACCTCCAAGACGGGCAGGAGCGTTTTGGCCAAATTCGACAAAGTCTGTCCCCTGTCACCCATGAAGATGGTCAGGGCGGTCAACAGGGTTCGCAGTTCGTCATGGTCGTCGTAGCGAAAGTCCAGAATGAGCATCCCGTTGGCCAGTACCGCCATGCCGGCATCGTGGTAGTCAAGATGGATGTGCTGAACATCTGCGTCGGTGAACCTGGCCACAATGTCGGGGTCCAGGGAGACCTGGTCCATACCGGGTATCCAGGACAAGGGGATTTTGGCAACGGATACCGAGCCGTCTTCCCGGATTCGGACAGTTAGGTCGGGCATGCCAAGGAATCCTTGTCTTGCCGGAATACCGAGAGAAGGTTGGCCCCATGCGGGCACTGCGGTGGACAGAAGAAGCGCTAATGCCAGCATGATCGTTATGGCCAACTGACAGAGCGGTTGTTGGATGGTTTGCCTCATGGTTGTTGGAAGGACGGAAAATGGCAACTATTCCAACCTCGTCCAGTCGTCACAGAATTCCGAATGGAATCCCGCAGCCGTGGCAGGAATTTCCACCACCACGGTAGTGCCTTGGTCCTGTCCCCAGACAGAAGATGAGCCTGCCATCGCCGTGTAGGCTTCAGCCCACAGGAAGTCATTCAGAATCATCCATTTGCACTGGCCGTCTTCACGGGTCGAAATTGCAGTCCGACTCACACCGTTGTGCCGGGAGCGCCACAGACCTGGCTCCATGTCGGTCCCTATTCGGCGCGTGCCATTGGCCGAGATCGGCAGTGCGCTGTCCTCCAGGCGTGTCCACGCTCCGCAATTCTCGGTGGCCAAGCCGCGGACCTCGCCGCCAAGCCGGACAATGACACTTGCATATGCCTGTTGCCGGCCTCCGATCACATCTTGGTCCCGCCCCCCGAATCCACTAAGAAGACGGAAATCACATGGCTCACCATAGTATTGGGGGCCTTCTGGCGTTGCTTGCAGGGGCAGGAATTCCCTGGTCGAACGATAAAGGCCGGGGGCCATATCGTGTCCCACAATCCATGTGCCGTCTCCCGGCACATAGGCCGGCAATTCCGGAAGGGGTTGATCAAGCAAAGGCGGATTGACAACAGTCGCGAAGGCTCCTTGGGGCCAGGACACCATTAGGGGTTCCTCTGGGAAATCCGAAGGTGTCATGACACACAGTTCGGTTCCTGCCGGGAGTTTCACAGGTTGCTCGGAAAAATCCACGGCGTCCAGTTCTGCACCGGCCCAAGCGATGCGGCTGTGGACCGCCAAGTCCGCCGAGTCCTCGCCCATCCCCTCAAGCACCGACTTCATGACGGATCCTGCAAAGGGACACAGGTATCGAAACACCCGGTGTTGATCCTCAAAGGAGGGCACAGGAGGTCTGGGCATTATCTCAATCGGCGGGGAGATGCCTATGCCGAATTTCCCTGTGGCAAAGGAAACGATCAAATAGATTTTGGGAGTCAGGCTGCCGGACAAGCCAAGGACTTCCTCGGGTGGCAAAGTCACAGCACAGAGTTCTTCGCCCTCGTCCACGGGCGTATCGGAAATGAAAGTTGGAAGATCATCTTCGAAAAAGCTTTCATTAATCCCGATCAGGGCGAACGGCAGAGTTGCCTTGGCCAAGGCCGAATTCATGTCTGCGCCGCTTGTCTCGACCAAAATGGGTCCCATCCGAATGCAGGCATATCGCATTACGGATCGAATAAGCTCATCGGAAGGGCCTTCGGATTGGTTGAACTTCGGAAAGGCCCAAGCAGTATCCGCTGGCAGAAGCAGGAGACACAGCAACAGGAGGCACTGGACCGACCACCGCAACCGGTGCCGACGAGAACCGACATTCATCATGGACTTTCCTTGAGGAATTGAAACGAATGCCTGCAGGCACTCCATACGGTGGCAATCCTACTATGGCTCACGGGAACAACTTGTCCATGCCTGAACCGTTGCCTTTCCGCCAACATTTTTGCCTAATGGTGCCTGCCGCCGTCGTTATCAACGATGTTGGCTGAACCCACATGCCGCTGTTCAGGCGGCTGCAGGCCGTTCAACGCCCACTTCACCCATCCCAATCCCCAAGCGGCTGTGCGAACTATTGCGTTCCCAAGCCACGGGGTATCTGCCGCATAGTGCTTCCGGTGGAATGTCCACATGGCGCGGTGGAATTCCAGGATCATCCGTCCGCTGTCCTTGCGCGTGGATGCGCCCTTGTGATGCAGGACGCGGGCTTCCGGCAAATAGACGACCTGCCAACCCTGGCGGCGAAAGCGCACGCAGTGATCCAGGTCTTCCCCGTACATGAAAAAGGTGTCTTCGTCCAGGAGCCCGACCTCCCGCAAGGCCTCCGCCCTCATCAGTTGGCAGGCTCCCATCACCGAGTCGACGCAGGCCAACTCATCGTCTTTGACATAACCACAGCTGTAACCGGCCCAGATTGGGCTGTGCGGGAAGAACCTGCGGAGGCCTGTCATGTGGGCCAGCGACTTCCACGGAGTCGGTTCCCCCCGCTTGCACCCGGTGTCCAGGGATCCGTCGGGACGGATCATCCTTGGGCCGACCACTCCTGTCTGCTGATGGGTGTCCATGTAGGACAGCATGCACGGCAGGGCTGACTTCTCCACTTCGGTATCCGGATTGAGCAACAGTACGTATTCGTGCCCGAGGGTGGCTGCATTGAGATCCCCGCCGATGCCTATGTGCTCCAGGCCGCGATTATTGCCGTAGGCGAAGCCTTTGTTCTCCGGGTTCTCCAGAACCCGAATATCAGGATAGTGCTCCCTGACCCAGGCGGCGGACCCGTCGGTGGACGCATTGTCTAGGAACCAGGTGTCGTGGGAGATTCCCCGTAGCCCTTGGGCCAAGGCGTTGAGACAGGCTTCCAGATACTCCCGGTTGTTGTAGTTGAGGATTAGGACTGCCAGGCGCTTCATATGGAAGGGGTCGGGTGGTTAGCCGGGGATGCCGTGTCCGGTTTCAACTCAACCGGAGCATGGCATCCCGCAGCAATGTTCCTGTGAGAGGTGTCACCGAAGTTCGGAATGGGGCCGGCAGACCCGGTCGCCTCGGGATCTCGTCTCCCGCCCAACACTACAGCGCAACCTCGGATCCGCTGGCGGCCGACTTGTACATCGCCTCCAGGATGGCGATGCCTACCAGGGCCTGCTCAGCGGTCACAACATCCGCAGTTTCGTCTCCGGCCAGATGCCGAATCAGATCCTTGCTCTGTGCCACTGAGGAATACTCCCCGCCTGTGGGCACCTCCACGTCAATGGTTACAGGTTCTCCGTTCATCTCCTGGAATATCTCCAGCTTGTCGGGACGGATGATCGCCCCGCCTTCGGTCCCGTACACCTCCACCAGTTCAGCTGCCGGCAGATGCATGGCCCAGGAACTCTGCACAATCAGGGATGTCCCATTCTCAAAGCGCACCAGGCCGTAGGCCAGATCCTCGACATCGAATCGGCCGCCCTCCTGGGGCTTGGCCGCGCGGTCGATGCCCCATCCTCCGGTTCCCACACCCTGTGCACCCAAGCGGTCGTAGGCCACTGCCGACACTGTTGTGGGTTTGGGATAGTCCATCAGGAATAGAGCCTTGTCCAGGGCGTGCACGCCGATATCCAGCCCGCAACCACCGCCGGCCATATCCTTGTTGGTGAACCAGCTGCCGAAGCCCGGAATCCCCGCCCGGCGCGTGTAGACCGTGCGGATGTGGTAGATGTCGCCGAACTGACCGGAGTCCACCGCCTTGCGGCCCATCCCCATGGTTGTCGACCAGCGATAGTGCGTGCCGACGGTCAAGGTCCTGCTGGCCTTGTCCGCAGTCTCAAACATCTCCTGGGCATCTGTCAGGGTCAGGGCCACCGGCTTCTCGCACAATACGTTGGCTCCGGCCTCCAGGGCGGCAATCGACATGGGCTTGTGGAAGATGTTGGGGACGGCCACGACCACCAGGTCCAGGTCCTCCTTGTTCAGCATCTCCCGATAGTCGGTATAGGCCGAGGGAATGCCGCGTTCCGCGGCAAATTGGGTGACCCGTTCCTCCTGCACATCACAGATGGCCACAACCTGGCAGTTGTCCACGGCCATGGAGAAGGTGGGTTGATGACCCATCTGGACCACGGATCCGCAGCCGATGATGCCTACGTTCCAAGTCTTGTTGCTCACTTTCAACACTCCTGAAGTTGGGTTGCCTGCTTGGTGCAGGGATTGGGATTGGTTTGAAAAACTAACTCTTTGTTGGACCGTAATGGGATGCGTCGCCCAGGCTTCGTTGTCTGGGCGCATCTGTTGGCCTAGCCGGGTGCCGGATATAGCACCGCGTGCACTTCCTTGGGGCCGTGCACCCCTAGGGTCAGCTTCGACTCGATGTCGGCGGACTTGCTGGGACCGGACACCAATGTCAGGTTGGCGCTGTTGCGGATGGCGTGCCCCAGGGAGCCTTCCTGCTGGCGTTGCTCCAACCAGGTCTCCACATTGAGCAGCAGCCGCGTGCCGGGAATCAGCGCGATGTGGTTGAGCGGCAAAAGGGAGGCGCTGCGGCTTTGGCCCGGAGTGCTCTTCAACAGGACGGAACCCGTGGCGGCGAACGCGACTTCCACACCGGTGACGCCCACCCGAATTTCCTGCAGGTCGCTTCGCGTGTCAGGATTGTCCAGCGACTCCGGGACAACCACCTCCACGTCCCTGTCGAAAAGGCTTTCCTCAAGACCGGGAATCCAGGAGTTCAGTTCGGACCAGGCAAGGACGCGCCGGGGTCCGGTATCGTCCAGCCACTCCAGGATCTTCCGCACTGTGAACATGCGCGCCGCCACCATCGAGTCGGCGATGTCGCTGGAGCCATGCAGTTTCTCCAATTCCGCAACGAAGCGCTGTTCAAGTCCGGTATCCTCGGGCCTGAGGGTGGCCACGTGCATGTGTTCACCCGGAGGCAACGGAGGCGCGTCCGCGGGTGGCCACGGGATCTTCGGGTCGGCCAGTCCCTGGCGCAGCCGATCCAGGATTCGTTGTCGGGCTTGGCTCACTGTGCGGATCCCTGCGTCCCGGATCGCTTGGTCCACCATTCCCTAAAGCTTTGCTTCGCCATCGGTGGGAAGTCGCGATGGCGGGTCCAATGGTGCAGGGGCGGAGGCAGCCTGCGCAGGTTCCGGTTGCCAAACCCCGACAGGAGTCTGGTTCCGGTCCGTGCCACGCGGGCAGCACTCTGATAGGCTGCCGGACGGCTTGCCACTCCGGCAAACCCCTGCATTGCCCGACGTTCCGCGCCCGGCATGTTCCTGTCGGATACCAGATCGTGCCGCAGGTTCAGCAGCATCTTGGGCAGGTCGATCTGGACCGGACAGGCGTCGCGGCACGCTCCGCACAGAGTGCTGGCATAGGGCAGGTCCTTGTTGAGAGCCATTTCCTCCGACAGCAGCGGCGAGATGACGGCGCCGATGGGACCGCTGTAGGTATTGCCATAGCCGTGGCCCGAGATTTGGCGGTAGACGGGGCACACGTTGAGGCAGGCTCCGCACCGAATGCACATCAGCGACTCGCCGTAGCCGTCCGCCAGCATCCGGGACCGTCCGTTGTCCATCAGGACCACGTGGAATTCCTCGGGGCCGTCCACGTCCTCCAGGCGCCTGGGACCGGAGGTCATGGACAGGTACACGGTTACGCGCTGGCCGGTGGCGCTGCGGGTCAGCGACTGGTACTGCAGGAAGGCGTCCTGGGGGGTGGGCACCAGTTTCTCAATCCCCATCACCGCAACATAAACCCGCGGCAGCGTGGAGACCATGCGGCCGTTGCCCTCGTTGGTGACGATGCAGACCGTGCCCGTGTCGGCGATGGCAAAGTTGCAGCCGGAAATGCCCATGTCGGCGCTCAGGAACTCCTGGCGCAGTTCCACGCGCGCCCGCGCGCAGAGGGCTTGGGGATCAAGGGTCCGGGGCATGGACAGTTTGTCGGCGAAGAGGTCCGAGATCTCGTCGATCCGCTTGTGAATTACCGGGGCCACGATGTGGCTGGGGATTTCCGCAGCCAACTGGATGATGTATTCCCCCAGATCCGTTTCCACGCAGGTGATGCCCTTCGCCTCCAGATGGTGGTTCAGGTGAATCTCCTCCGTGGCCATCGACTTCGACTTCACGACCTTGCGCACATCGTGCCGCTCCGCCAGCTCGCCGATGATGCGGTTGGCTTCGTCGGCGTCCTCGGCCCAGTGGACCTGGCCGCCGTTCATGACCACATTGCGTTCAAACTGTTCCAGCAGATCGGGGAGATTGCGCAGCGTGTACGCCTTCATTTGGCGCATTTGATCCCGGAGGCGCTGGGCTTCCAGTTCCTCCAGGCTGAGGCGCTTCTGCTCCTTGAGATGCAGCGTGGCCCGGGTCAGGGTGTCCGCCAATTGGGGATCGGCCACCGCCTGCTTGACGCGGGTCTTGAAGGGGGCTTCGATGTCGATACGGGAACGCATGGTCGCGGCTGCCGGTGTCAATTCGTTCCTACATCCTGCCAACGCCGGGGCCTGTCGCCGTCGTTCGGTGCCTTGGCTTGGGCTCCTGTACTGCGTTCGTCGTCCGACCGGGAGCCGCGGGAGGCGAGGGCTTCGGCAATGTGCATGGCGCGGCAACGGCGATTCTGACGCTGCAGGAGGCCCTGCAGGTGGGTCATGCACGAGACATCGCACATGACCACGTGGTCGGCGCCGCAGGCTTCGATGCTGGTCAGCTTGGCATTGCCCATTGCCACCGAAATGGGCTCGTTCTTGACGGCAAAGAGGCCACCGAACCCGCAGCACTCGTCGCTGCCCGTCATATCCACCATGTCCAGGCCGGACTCGGCCAGGAGGGAACGGGGCTGTTCGTCAATGTGCAACTCCCTGAGAAGGTGGCAGCAGGCATGGTACGCAACCTTGCCCGGCAGATGTGCCTCGGGCAATCGGGCCTCCAGAACATCCACCAGGAACTCGGTCAGTTCGAAGGTGACCGTCGCCAGTTCCTCGGAGCGCTTCAGGTAGCCTGGATCGTTCTCCAACAACTCCAAATGGAAATGGCTGGTCATTGTGGCGCAGCTGCCGCTGGGCAGGACGATGGCCTCCGCCTTCCCCGACGCAATCAGGGGGTGGAACACGTCGACGAAGTGCCGGGCCAGGGGAACGGCCTCGTCGTGGTAGCCGGAATTGAAGGCCGGCTGGCCACAGCAGGTCTGGTCCTCGGGAAAGACCACCTCCACACCCTGTTCCTCCAGCAACTGGACCGCGGCCCGGCCTACCTGCGGATAGATCATGTCCACCATGCAGGTGACGAACAGGGCCACGCGGCGCGGAGGTTGTTCGAACAGCTTCTTGTGTTGCATGGGCGGATTTTAGGCAAGGAGAGCCGTCATGCAGGTTTGCAGGGGCAGGGTGGTGACCTCGACACCGCGTTCCTGTGCCAGGCAATTGACCTCGGATCGGATCCCGACGCCAACGCGCCCGTTCTCGCCAAACGGCAGGTCCGGCAGGTAGATCCCCGGCTCGATCGTGAACATCACGCCCGGAACCAGAGTGCGACTGTCCCTGGTTTCCAGATTGTCGATGTTCACCCCGGTGAAATGCACCTGGGTGCCCAGGCTGTGGCCGGTGCGATGGATGAACGCGTTTCCGTAGCCGGCGTTCGCAATGACCTGTCGGCAGGCGTCATCCACCTGCGCCCCCTGCACTGGACGGCCTTCGGACAATTCGCGGTCCATGAACTCAAGGGCAGCGTCGCGGGCATTCGCGACCGTCTCGAAGATGGCTGCCACCTGTGATGGCACCCGTGTTCCGCACCAGGCAGTCCAGGTTACGTCGGCGAAGCAGCTGTCCGGCCTGTCGATCTGTTTGCCCCACAGATCGATCAGAAGAATATCGCCTCGTCGAATCGGCGAACTTCCCTGCTCGACCGGTTCAAAGTGGGGATCGGCGGCGTGGGCGTTGACGGCTACGATTGGTGCATGGTCGGGGTCCAGGCCCTCGCCTGCGAGCCTCTGCACAATGAACTGCTGAAGTTCATATTCGGTCAAAGGCCGGCCGTTTTCAATGGCGCGGGCGGCTTTTTCAAAGGCGGCGTCCTTGGTCGCGAGGACAATCGCCGCGGCTGCGCGATGGCTGGCGACCTGATCCGGCGTGAGCACCGCCTGGAATGCCTGCACAAGGTCCTGGCTGCCTTCCACCCTGACCTGCCCCACCTCCCGGACCAACTGAATCGTGCCTGCCCCGACCAGATCCAGGGTGGGCATGTCGTTGTTGGCGCTGAACTCCATGGCAACGACCTTCGCCTCGGCCAGGAGTTCGCCGACGCGGGTGTGAAGTTCCTGCCACCCGACATAGGTGTCCAGCGGAATGTCCAACGAGGCGGCCAGTCCGGCGAACGTTCCCTGCTCGATGGCATGCACCAGGAGGCGGGGAGCGCCGGTGGCGGGGATGTACAGGAACCAGCGGCGCGTTCCCGACGAGTGCAGGTCGCACAGGTGCAGGGCGACCGGGTTGGTGCCGCGGAAGTCCGCCAGGAGCCACCCGTCAAGGTCGGCGAGCCTGATCTGGCGTTGGATTGCGGGTAGGGGGAAAGGCATGGTTGTAGCGGTCAGGGGAGACACTTGCCTTAATATATCCGACAATCCGCCTGGGCTGGCAGACCAATGGCTGCCGCCGGTGTCGGTTCCCTGTGTTTTGCACACCAGTGAGGAGTGTTCATGTATCAACTTCTGACCATTGTCGGCAATCTCGGTGCCGACCCTGAATTGCGCGTGCGCCGCTAGGCCGTCCATGTGTCTTGCCGGTGGAACCGGCGGCACAAGGGAGTTCGTGCCAGGCGCCGCGACTGACCCGATGCCGAAAGGCTGCAGGGGACCACAGCATGTCGCAGCGCGCCTGTCTGCCATGGTGAAAGCTGAATTGCCTGAATTCCAGATTCCAGAGTGCCTCTCAGGACACTGCGGCAAGGCCCGGTGCCTTCCCGCATTCCGCCCAAGCAGTCGGCATGAGCGCCTTGCCGGCTGTGCTCCCAAGGGCGGATTCACCGGACTGCACGTCCGGATGGGGATCGAACGGAGCACCTACAGCAGACTAGACACGGACACATGGAACGGACCGCGGGATGGCCTGTTGGCAGCAACGCCATGGCCACGGAGTTCCCGTAGTAGTCGGTGGCGGACCAACATCCGCGGCAGGGCGAAGGGGAACAGGCTTGTACGGCATCGGTCCGCGAGGTATGCGTAATGCAGTCCGCCGCAGCGGTACAGGATGCTCTGCTCACACTTGGACGCAAACGGCAACCCCTGCAAAGGGCCTACCGGTTGCTGTTCAATCCCAATCTCTATCAGCAGTTCGCCACGGTGGATGCACGCCTGGCACTGCCGTCGCTCATCCAGGCTCTGCGGAGCCAAACGTTTCGCTGGGGCGGCGATGCGGTTCAGGACCGGGCCTTGGCCGAAGTCCTGGCCGGCATCATCGGCGTCTGGCTGACCGGGCGCGGTCCCGGGTTTGTCCACGGACTGGCACCGGACACTGGCCTGCATTCGGCCCTCCGGGCTGCCCGCGCCATGGTGGCCGGGGAGCAGTGGATCACGGCGATCGTTGTGCCAACGTCCGATTTTGTTGCCGGATGCCAATCCAGACCCAAGCTGTCGCACATGGTGCGGGACGGGCGGTTCACCGATTTGTTGCGTCGTTACTTCGACGTGTATCCGGTGGCCGATCCCGAATCGTCCACGGTGTTCAGCGGTGTTCTGCAACCTGCGTCACTGCACGGTGTCTGTGCACAGCTGGCCCTGACGGACCTCGACGACCATCTCGAATCCACACGGACGGCCCTAAAGCACAAACGCGATGGAACGGTTCTGAAGAGTCTCCGTTACAGCAACGCGTTGCTGCTGGCGGCTTCGGGAAGCCGGGACACGGCAGCGGCCCTACTTGCTGAGGTGACATTCGTGCTTAGAGGCCTGACGGGGGATGATGCTCCCGGTGGCCGGGAACCCCGGTGGATTCCATGGCGCACAGGGTCGAACGTGCAGTTCCTCGGTTATTGGATGCAGTGCCGTGAAGATGGTGTCGCGTCCTTGCGTTCGTCGCCCGAACTGATGCGGAAGGCTGCCCGACCGTTTCACCGGCGCGGCAGGCCTGCGGAGCGCGGTGATCGGACCTTCCTGGACGATCACCGGATCGGAGATCTCTACGCGGAGGAATTCGAGGCGGTTCGCCAGTACTACGCGCTGGCCGAGGATCGCGGACCGCTGCGGGGATTCCAGCAAACCCTTAAGGCTTCATGGGCCCGTACACTGGCCCACAAGCATCGGTGCCGTGTCAATGCCGTCCTGGATCCGAAAGGGGCTCATCTGGCCGCCTGGCAGGAATCGTGGCTGGCGAAGATCCCCGGCACCGATTACAGGGTGAACCGCATTGAGGACGTGTGCATCAGGGAGAAGGAGCAGGTACGGGCTGGAGAGCCGTGTGCGGTGAAAGTCGCACGCACGGTTCGGAGGGAGGCCAACCATTACTGACCTGTCGCTACGACAGCCGGAAAAGGCCCACCCTACGACATGCCTTCCGGAGACAAGGTTTGCAGTTTCAATGTCGCCGTAAACAACGTATACAACGATCGGTCGGGGGAGCGCAGGACTGACACCACCTGGTTCAGGGTTTCGGTCTTCGGTCGCCAGGCTGAGCCTTGCGGCAGGTACTTGAGCCGGGGCCGCCAGGTCCTGGTGACGGGCCGCGTGAAGTCGAACGCCTTTATGGGCCAGGATGGTCAGCCGCGTGCATCGTTGGATGTGCGCGCCAATACCGTACAGTTTCTGGGTGGCCGCGACGACCAGGCCGGAGGTGATTGGGGCGGCGGTTCCGGTGGCGGTTATGGCGGGAGCAGCAGTTCCGGTGGCGACTGGAACAGCGGCTCCGGCGGTGGCGGTTGGCAAGGCGGGAACCAAAGCGGCGGCGATTGGCGCAGCCGGGATGCCGGAGGTGCGTCCGGCGACGGCGGCGCATCCGGTTCCGACATCGATGACGGGCAGGACGTTCCGTTCTGATCCGGGTTCTCTTGGGACAGGCCCCGCGACCCTTGATGGTGTCCGCATCCGCGAAGGTTGTGGACACCATCAGAAGTTAGCGGTTGTCACCGCGAGGAATTGACCGACCGCGGAGACGCAACCGGATCTTCTGACACTGACGCGGCAATGCTGGATAGGGTCTTGACCTAATGTGCAAGATGAAATCCAACAAGGTCCATTGCCTCCACCAGAGGTTCCCGACCGCTGCGGTGGTTGCCTTGCCCCTTGTATTGGTGTCTAGCCTGTGCATGTCCGGAGTACTGCTCAGACTGCGAACACTCCACCCAAGGCATGGTCGCTGAGTACAATGTGCCGAAACTGCAAGTCTGTGGCTTGTTGAAAGCGAGTGGGGCATGTACGAAGAGCTGGACAACATGAACGAGCGGCTGGCCCGCCTGGAATTGGTCGCGGAGCTGGTGCCGGATATGTTGAAGTCGACTCGGTCAGTGCTGAAGGTGCTGGGCGACATGGCCGTGGCTGTGGACAATCTGGCGGCTGGACAGTCTGAAATTGCGTCGCGGGTGGGCGAGGTCGCGGTACGGGTGGGCGACCTTCAGCAGGCCATCGAAGACACCAAGTAGACCAAGTTAGACGCTCAAGGAGACGCGGGACCAGATCCTCGAAGGCATTCAAGATCTGGAAATCCACGTGGCCACCATCGAAGAGCGGCTGGCCACGTTGGAGGACGAACTCTGAGCGTTGGGGGCACCTGCAAGGTTCACGACCCACTGGGTCGCCTCCAGTCCTGATGCCGCCGTACTAAGAGAATGCCCGTTCCGGGGTGGCGGAATGGATCCTTTCGTTGGCGAAACGGATCTTGGACTTGGCGGAGCGGCAACCATATGCCGAGGTGCGCGGGCAGGTTCAGTTTCATCGTGCTGAACCTACCGGCACCGTCACGGCCGGTGGCAATGGACGGATCCGGAAGCCTGAGACCGAGAAACCCGCGTCCTGACGGGCTGTCTCAATTGCAGACAGCGTCGGTGGCAATATCCGGTGCCAGGGATCGAATCCAATCCACCCCCGAGCTGGTCCCGGCCCGCTGGAACCTGCAGTAGGCGTCCTGAAAATCGACGCGGGCAAGGTCCGTCTGCCCCAACGCGGAGCGGATGAGGCCTCGTTCCCCGTAATAGCTGGCATCACCGGGATCGAGCTGGATGGCCATGTCGATGTCGCTCAGGGCCTGCGGCAACTGCCCAAGTTCCTTGTAGGTGGCACTGCGCCGGGAGAAGGCGTGGGTGAAATTCGGGTTCAGCCGCACGGCTCTGCTGTAGTCGTCCAGGGCGGCCAGCGGTTCCTTTAGGTCGCGCAAGGTGTTGGCCCGGTAATAGAGGGCAAAGTACGCGTTGGGCATCAGGTCCAGTGTTGTGTTGAAGTCGGCCAGGGCTGCTTCCGATTCCCCAAGGAAGCGGTAGACCAGTCCCCGATCGCAGTAGGTGCGGGCGGCCTCGGGATTGAGTTCGAGGGCCTCATCAAAATCGGCCAGGGCCTCGTCGAACAGTCCCATGTACAGAAAGACCTGCCCGCGCTGACCGAAGGCATCAGCCTCGGTGGGATTCAGCCGGATCGCCTCGTTGAAGTCGGCCAGGGCCTTCGTGTGTTTCACCAACGCCCACCAGGCACTGCCGCGGCCATGGAAAGCGCTTGCGTAGTCGGGTTCCAGTTCCAGCGCGGATGTGAAGTCGGTGATGGCGTTCCGGTAGCGGCGCACCGACAGCTTGACGAACGCCCGGTCGTGGAAGACGGCGGCATTGTGCGGATCCAACCGCACGGCTTCGTCGAGGTCGGCAAGGGCCGCGTTGGGTATTTGCAACCCCTGTTGCACCATGCCCCGGTCGTGGAACGCGGCGGCATTGGCGGGATCCAATCGGATGACTTCGGTCAAATCGCTTAGTGCCGATTCCAGGTTGCCCAGGGCTTGATGGGCGCGGGCCCGGCTGTGCAGGGCCGGGACATGATCCGCAGTCAGTTGCAGGGCTGCGGTGAAGTCCTCCACGGCTTCCCGGGTCAGACCCAGGACAATCTTGACCGCACCCCGGTTGTAGTACAGGAGTGTCTCTTCAATCCCCAATCGAACCGCCCGGTCGTAGTCCTGCAGGGCTTCTTCGGGGTTGTCCAGCGTCTTGTGAACATTGCCCCTTGTGTAATAGGCGGTGGCTTCCTGGGGTGACAGTTCGAGCAACGCATCGAGGTCGCTCAACGCCTCCGGAAGCCGGGCATTCTCAAGATGGATGGCGCTGCGGTTTCGATAGGCCGCCGCCAAGTCCGGATCCAGGCGCAATGCCTCGGTGTAGTCGACCAGCGCCCGCGCGGTGTCTCCCTGCTCCTGGCGCAGAATGCCCCGGTTGAGCCAGGCTTGGACATGGGCCGGGTCGAGCCGGATGACCATGGCCAGGTCGCTCAGGGCCGGCCCTGGCAGTTCCAGGGCTGTCAGGACTTCAGAACGGCGGAACCAGGCGGCGGCTAGTTCGGGATCCAAACGGATGGCCGCGGTGTAGTCCTGGAGTGCCTCCGCGAGCCTGTCGAACTGCTGGAGGACTTGTCCCCTCCGGAAATAGGCTTCGGTATAGTCCGGATCCAGCCGGATGGCTGCGTGGTAGTCGTCCAAGGCCGCTCCGAGGAATCCCAACGCTTCGCGGGCTTGGCCGCGATGGTGATGGAGGATGGCTTGGCCGGGAGCCAACCGGTCCACTGCGTCGAAATCGTCCAGCGCATCCTGAGGACGGTCGAGTTCCAGGAACACCAGGCCGCGGTTGTATAGGGCTTCCGTGTGTTCGGGTTCCAACCGCAACGCCTCGTCGAAGTCGTGCCGTGCATCATCCGGATTGCCCAGGGCGGCTTGGACTTCACCTCGGTGGTTGTGGGCATCGGCATGGTCGGGCTGAATCCGGATGGCCTCCGTGAAGTCGGCCGCCGCCTCTTCCAACTGTCGGAACTGAAGGTGGCGGATGAGACCGCGCTGGTAGTGGGCTTCGAAGAGATCCGGGTCCAGGCGGATGGCTTCGCCGAAGTCCTGAACGGCTTCTATGTACTGTTGAAGGTCCAAGTGCAGTCTGGCCCGGTTGAGATAGGCTGCCAGGAAGTCGGGGTCGAGGCGGATTGCCGCCGCGAAGTCGGCCAAGGCATCCTCTAGGCGTCCCAGACCCGTCTTCACATTGGCGCGGTCGTGATAGGCAGCGGCGAAATCGGGCTCCAGACGAATCGCCTGGTCAAAGTCGCGCAACGCATCCTGCAGGCGGCCCAGTTGCTGCTGCAGAACTCCCCGATCGTAAAAAACCGGTGCCTGGTTGGGATCGAGCTCAATCGCTTCGCTGAAGTCGGCTACGGCATCCCGCGGGCGGCCCAGCTGGTCGTAGACGCTGGCCCGGTAGATGTAGGTAAGCGGTTCGTTGGGTTCCAGTTCGATGGCGCGCGAGTAGTCGCTCACGGCTTCCTGCAGGAGTCCTGTTGTCTGGTATGCCGTGCCCCGGTTGCGGAACGCCAGCCCGAAGTCCGGCTGCAACCGGATGGCGGCGTCAAAGTCGGCCAGGGCTTCCATGGCCTTGCCCAATTGCAACAGGATCGTGCCCCGGCTGTTGTAGGCAACGGCGAAGTCGGGATTCAGTGCCAGTGCCTGGTTGAAGTCGTCCCAGGCCCGCTGTATCTGTTCCAGTTTCAGATATACGGTGCCGCGGTTGTGGAAGGCGTCGGCCATGTCTGGGGCGAGACGTACGGCCTCATTCAGGTCGTCCATGGCTTCCTGGTAACGCTGCAGGCTCTCCAGGGCTGCCCCCCGTGCGTTGTAGGCCGGCGCAAACAAGGGCCTGTAGAGGATGGACTGGCCAAAGTCCTCAACGGCTTGTTGGGCCTGGCCCAGATCCCGGAAGACCTGGCCGCGGTTGTAGTAGGCAATCGCAGATCTGGGAGCCAGTTGAATGGCCTGCGTAAAGTCGCGGAGGGCAAGCAGCGTATACCCAAGCTGCTCGTTGAGCTCCCCGCGGCCGATGAGTGTGGCGGCATCGTCGGGACTGAGTCGCAGGGCTTCGTCGTAGTTGCTGATCGCCTGCAACGGCTGGCCCAGCTCGCGGTACACATGGCCGCGGAGCCGGTGCGCTTCGGCCAGCTGGGGATCCAGAAGGATGGCCTGATCCAGGTCCGCCAACGCTTCGGCCAACTGGCCCAGATGCCATCGGACGCGCCCCCTGGCACTCAGTGCCCACGTCAACTCCGGATTGAAGTGGAGGGCCTGGCTGTACCCGGATACCGCCTCCGGATACCTGCCTGCCAGTTCATACGCCCATCCTTGTGCGAGCGCGCTGGTGGCGGATATGGACCGGAACATGCCGACCAGCCGTGGAGCGGGTTGTAGTTGCAGCGGTTGATCCGACGCGGCCAGTGGACCAATCAGGGAACCGGCTTCACCGGCCTGCCGGCCGATGTCCTCGACCAGGCGCGGAGGCGCGCCCAGAACCTGGGCCAGTTCCGCACTCCAACGTTCAACCTGCGGTTGCGGTCCGTCTCCAAAATCGAGTGCCGCCATCGCTTCGGTGCCGGAGGCGATGGCCTGGACGGTGCGCCCGGCGGTTCCCAATGGGCCTGCCACCAGGCGGGCAACCCCTTCACCCGATCCCGCATAGGCCAGAAGCGGCGCTTGTTGCGCAGCGAGTTCCAGTTGGATCAGAGCCGTGTTGAGCCGCAGCATGTGCGTCTGCGCGCGCCCGAGGAAGTCGAAGGCCGCCACCAGTTGCGGGTCCAGATCGATGGTGGCTGCTCCTGCACCAGGCACCCCCGGTACCAGGCCGGTCAGTTGGTTGGCCCATCCTTCCAGTTGTGCGGCCGAGCCGACCAGCACCCGGAATTGGTCGACAGCCGGTGCCGAGGTCCGGTTTAGGAGTTCGGTGACTTCCAGGAACTGCAGCAGGTCGGAGGCCGCGTTGAGTTGCACGACAGCATCGACCAGTTCGGGGGTGTGTTGCAAGGCTAGGTCCACACCGGACAAGGCATCGTACAGTCCTTGCGCTCCCAGTGCGGTGCCAAACAACATGCCGGCGAGGGCAGTGACTGGCAGTTCAAGATCCAATTCCGGCCCCATGGTGGAGACGGCACCGGGCAACAGGTCCGCGGCCCATGCCTGCATCAAGGGGACCGTGCGGGCCAGGGCCTGTTGCTGTTCGGGAGCCAGCACGAGCACCTGGTGCAGGATATCCAGTGCCTCCAAGGACAGCGCCGGCTCGACCCCTGCATCGATTTGGGAGGCGATGTAGGCAGTCAGACCGGACGTGCCTTGAAGTGCCCGGTCCACTCCGCTCAAGGTCGCATCCAACTGTTGCACTTGCGGTTCCGCCTGGCTCAGCAACGCGGCAAGGGCAGCGGCCTGCGGTTCGAGATCCAAGGCCGGGGCCGTGGCGGGCATGGCTGCGGGGAACAGGGTTGAGGTCTCGGCAACCCAGGCCCCCATCAGGGATGCCGTGCGGGCCAGGGTCTGTTGCTGTTCGGGATCCAGCACGAGCACCTGGTGCAGGACGTTCAGGGCCTCCAAGGCCGGTACAGGATCAACGCCTGCATCAATTTGGGAGGCAATGAGGGTGGCCAGCCCGGGGACACGTTGCAAAGCCTGGTCAACATTGGGCAAGGCATCGTTCAATCCTTGCACTCCCAATGCGGTGCCAATCAACATGCCGGCGAGGGCAGTGACTTGCGGTTCAAGATCCAATTCCGGCCCCATGGTGGAGGCGGCACCGGGCAACAGGTCCGCGGCCCATGCCTGCATCAAGGGGGCCGTGCGGGCCAGGGCCTGTTGCTGTTCGGGAGCCAGCACGAGCACCTGGTGCAGGATATCCAGTGCCTCCAAGGACAGCGCCGGATCGACCCCTGCATCGATTTGGGAGGCGAGGAGTGCAGCCAGCGCGGGAGCGTTCCGGAGAGCTTGGTCAACCCCGCTCAAGGTCGCATCCAACTGTTGCACTTGTGGTTCCGCCTGGCTCAGCAACGCGGCGAGGGCGGTGACCTGCGGTTCGAGATCCAAGGCCGGGGCCGTGGCGGGCATGGCTGCGGGGAACAGGGTTGAGGTCTCGGCAATCCAGGCTCCCATCAGGGATGCCGTGCGGGCCAGGGTCTGTTGCTGTTCGGGATCCAGCACGAGCACCTGGTGCAGGACGTTCAGGGCCTCCAAGGCCGGTACGGGATCGACGCCTGCATCAATTTGGGAGGCAATGAGGGTGGCCAGCCCGGGGACACGTTGCAAAGCCTGGTCAACATCGGGCAAGGCTGAATCCAACTGTAGCACTTGGGGTTCCGCCTGGTTCAGTAACGCGACGAGGGCGGCGACCTGCGGTTCGAGATCCAGTGCCGGAGCCGCGGTGGAGCCGGATTCGGGGAACGCAGTCGAGGCTTCGGCAACCCAGGCCTGAAGCAAGGGGACGGCGCGGGCCAGGGCCTGCTGCTGTTCGGGATCCAGCACAAGCACCTGGTGCAGGACGTTCAGGGTTTCCAAGGATTGTGCCGGATCGATCCCTGCATCGATTTGGGAGGCGAGGAGTGCAGCCAGCGCAGGAGCGTTCCGGAGAGCCTGGTCAACCCCGGTCAAGACAGAATCCAGTTGTTGCGCTTGCGGTTCCGCCTGGCTCAGCAGCGCGGCAAGGACGGCGACCTGCGGTTCGAGATCCAAAGCCGGGGCCGTGGCGGGCATGGCTGCGGGGAACAGGGTTGAGGCCTCGACAACCCTGGCCTGCATCAGCATGACGGCATGGGCCAGGGATTGCTGCTGTTCGGGGTCCAGTTCGAGCAACTGGTTCAGGAGGTTCAACCCCTCCAAGGACAGTGACGGATTGACGCCTGCATCGGCTTGGGCAACGATGAAATCCGCCAACTCGGGAGCATTCCGGAAAGCCTGGTCGAAGCCCATCAAGGCGGAACTTAGCTCCTGCAGCTCCAGTTCCACCTGGTTAAGCAATCCCGCAAGCGTGTCGATTTGGGGATCAAGGTGGGCAACCGACCTGAAGTCCATGACGGCTTCGGGATACAGGCTCGATGCCTGGATGGCCCATGACTGAACCAAGGCCGTTGCGTGGACGATGGCCTGTTGCTGGTCGGGTTGCAGCACCAAGGCCCTGTTCAATTCGTCCAAGGTGCCCGACAGTTGCATCAAGGCAACGGATGCACGTTCCCGTTGGCCAATGGCATCGGCCAATTCGGGAGCTAGTTGGAAAGTCTCTTCCACTAGGCGGCGGGTTTGTCCAACCTGTCCGCTGCTGCGGGCAATCCGCCCCATGATGTCAAGTGCAGCCGCAACCGGGACGTCCACTTGCTGTACGTGATCGGTATCGGTGGCAGTCTCCAGGCCTGTTGTCGCTTGTTGCACTTGCAACAGAAGCGCGGCTCCGTGGCCCGGCACGGCTTCCAGGAACGGCCCTACCTGATCAAGGTTGGTCCGTTGGACATCCAAGGCTCCCAAGGACTGCGCCAGGGATTCCACGAACTCGGTTCCCATGCTGGTCGCGCCGGCGATGTCCTCCGTTCCCAACTGTCCGGCTTGCAGGAACGCGGTCAATGCCGCGTTGAACTGTGCCAATGTTGTTTCGGTGCCTGCCATGAACTCCAGCGCTGCCAGCATGTACGGAGCCAGATCCAGGGTCGGTGAATGGCCCGAGGTCGCGGAACCGGCGAACGGGCTTCCCAGAGCCGCTACCCAGTCCTGAAATGCCTCCACACTTAACGCGAAAGACTGTAGATATGGGGTGGGATCGAGCAGATACTCGACATCGTTGGACCCATCCGGAGTGGGGAGCGAATTCAACGATTTGACCAAGCCTGAACGGTCGTTCAATGAACGCGAAAGGTTTGGTGCGAGCCTTGCGACCCTGTCGAGGTCATCCAACGCCTGGTCGAGTTGGTTGGCGCTGCGCGCCGCGGAGTCCAACAGATTCAGGGCAGGTTCCAACTGCACGTCCAACTGAAGGGCTTGCTCATCCTCCGGCTGCGCCTGGTCCGCCAACTGCTGCAGTTGCTCGGTCACTCCGGTGACGGCCTGTGCCGGCAGGGCCTGCTGGAGACCGGCCTCAACCCTCCGCGCTTGTTCGAGCTGCGCGTCCAGGGTGGTGATTTGGCCTGCGAATTGTTGCAGGGTTTGAGGCACCTGTTCCAGGGAAGCGGCCGCGGCGGCTTCCACCGCGGTTTCGACCTGGTTGACATTCGCGCCGGCGAAAGAGGCGGTACACGCGGCCAGGGATGATGCGCACAACACCAAGGCGGCGACAGTCCCCACGAAAGTCAACGATTGCATGAGCCGCAGGGCACGGCGAATGGTCATGGGGATCTACTTGCGGATAACCCTGTCAAGGTCCGAGACTGACTTGGGGAGCAGGACGACACCCGATCTTGGTGAGACGGCGGAACAAGGTTCCATTCCGCATTCCTGGCAAGCCCCGTAAACAGCCTTCAGCAGAATGACCGGACCCTGTCAACCTCACTTCAAACCCGGGATGGGGCACCTGCCCGGAAGTACCCGTGGCAGGCTCCGCACAACAGCCAGGGCCCGGGCTCAACGAATATCGCGAGGCAACCGAACCGGGTGCAGCCATCCAATACACATTATCGCATGCCTGCGGCCTTGACCCAACACAACTCGGCAAACTGTGGAGGGCGCTGCGACGGTCCGCCAGCCAACCATCCGGACGAATGCCGCCGGGGTGGGCTCATTCAGGAGTGTCGGGTGCCGACTGGAACCAGAATACGTAGACCATGGCCGGTCCGGTTTCCTCCCAATACTCAACTCGCACCGCATGCGTGCCGGCTTCGAGCACAGTGTCGACGGTGAGAGGTCCGGCCGTTTCGCCATCCCAATTGTCCAGCAACAGGTCATTGTCCAGGAACACGCGTACTCCCTGGTCGGCCAGGCCGATGAAGCGATAGGTCGCGCCGACGAAGTCGAATTCACCTGTCCATTCGGCGCTGAACGAATCGGATGGAAGCGAGTCCGCAGGCGCGCCGTTCCCCCAATTGTGTGCGATGGCATCTTCACCGCGGGTCAGCAGCGGCTCCCCCGAAAGGTCCGGAACGGCCCAATAGCGGACGATCCACCGTTGCTTGGCGGCAGTGCTCGCCGGCACCAGCAACAACTGGCCTGGCTGAATGTCGTCATCGGGAAGTAGATCGTTGGCGTCCGCCAAGGCTTCCGTGGCCAATCCGTAGCGTGCGGACACCCACGCCAGGGTGTCGCCCAGATTGACCGTGTACCAGAAGGACTCGGTGGAGTGGACAATCCACCCGGGATCGAATTCCGGCTGCCTGCGCGGTCCTTCGGCGGTGCGCTGCTCGTCCGATTCGATCGCCTGGGGATCCGGGCTGACCGGGGGGCCGCAGACGGTCTCGCCTAGCAAAAGAAGCTCTCCTGCCTGCAGGCCGTTCAGTTCCCGAAGGCGTTCAACGGTCACATCCCAGCCGTCCGCCAGGCCCCAAAGGGTGTCGCCTTCCACAACTACATGGGGTGTTGCACAGACGGATTCCGGGTCGGATTCCTGGTTGGGTTGACTGGCGAACGAGGGAAGCAACAGTTGTTGGCCGATGAGGATCAGGCCCAAAGGTTCTTCCAGGTTGTTGAGAGCCACCAGCACCGCAACCGGCACCCCAAACTGCTGTGCAATTCCCAGAAGTGTGTCTCCGTCCTGCACCTCGTACGTTGGCAGTTCGTTCGGTTCATCCGCTTCCTGTGCCAACACAGGTGGTCCGACCAGCGAAGTGGCCCATGCCAACAGGCAGAGCAACGGAATCAACCCCAATCGGACTGCAAAACCGCGCATGAGCATGGTGATTCCCATTTCGTGTATTTATTTGACTTGGGCAGTGCCTGAATCCCGACCTCTGAACCCGAGCGTACCAGAAAGATTGCCGTTACTCGCCAGCGGCGTTGACACAAGGGTTTTTTGGGGGCTTGGCATGCTTGGAAGTTGCGGGCGGCCGGAGGGGGTCCCAACCGGGCAACACGGACGGCGGATCCAAACCACGCCGGCTTGGAACTGTTGTTGGCGCGGCGTTGGCTTTGCCATCCTGCCTGGAACATGGAACGGCCGGCATCAGGCGGTACTGGGAACAACCAGCGTGGGCATCTCTAGGCGCGCGCCTAGCGGCCGTGTCCGTGAACGCGGTTCGCGAGGCTTGTGGTTGTGGGCTGGAACATTCCGCTGGAAGGGGACAATCAGGCGACGGCGGATCGGATCAACCCTTGAGACCGGTGGTTGAGATCCCCTGGATGAAGTACTTCTGAGCCAGGAAGAAGATGGTCAGACAGGGCAGGACCATCAGGAACGACATGGCCATGATGGCGTTCCAATCCACATCGAACTGGTCCCGGAACATGGCCAGACCCAGGGCCAGTGTGTATTTCTTGGACGAGTTGAGGAAGATCAGCGGCTCCAGGAAGGAGTTCCACTGGGACATGAAGGTGAAGATGGCGATGGTGGCCAGGGCCGGATGGGACAGTGGCAGCAGGATCCGCCAGAAGATGCCCAGCCAGCCGCACCCGTCGATTTTGGCGGCGTCGTCCAACTCCCGCGGCATGGTCATGAAGTACTGACGCATCAGGAAGATGTAGAACGCGGCCCCGCCGAAGGACGGCACCCAGAGAGGATAGTGGGTGTTGATCCAGCCAATCTCCTTGAAGATGAGGAACTGCGGAATCATCAGGACCTGGAACGGCAGCATCATCGTGCTCAACGTAATGAGAAACAACACGTTTTTGCCGGGCCAGCGCAGTCGGGCGAACGAAAAACCGACCAGCGCACAGCTGCCGACGCGCCCGATCATCGACAGGACCGTAATCAGCACCGTGTTGCCAAGGTAGACGCTGAAGTTTGTGCGGTTCCAGGTGGTGTGGAACACATCCCACTGCGGCGGCTTGGGAATCCAGATCGGAGGGATCTGGAACATTTGGCTGGTGGGTTTGATGGCCGTGGTCATCATCCACAACAGCGGAAAGAAGAAGAAGAGGGAAATCGACACCAGTAGCGTGTAGACAAAGGCCTTGTGAATGATCCTGGGCCAGTGAATCCTGGACCGCCGACCGGTTCCGATTGTGCTGGGTTGGGTGGCAGTGGTAGCCATGTCGGTCCGATTTCCTACTCGCCGGCGTAGAAAACCCAGCGCTTCGACAACGCGAGCTGCGCCATGGTGAACACCATGATCACCACAAACATGAACCATGCCATCGCGGCCCCCAGTCCGAAGCGACCCCACCAGAACGAGATGTTGTACAGGTACAGGGCATAGAACATGGTCGAGTTGTTGGGACCGCCCAACCCGCCCGTGGCCACGTAGGCCAGTGTGAAGACTTGGAACGCGCCGATGATGCCGGTGATGGTGTTGAACAGGATCACGGGCGACAACATCGGTATGGTGACGAAGAAGAACTGCCGCAGGCTGTTCGCACCGTCAATGCGGGCGGCGTCGTAGAGTTCGGTGGGAATGTTTTGGAGGCCGGCCAGGAAGATCACCATCGTGGCACCGCCGGCACCGGTCAGTGTCATCACAATCAAGGCCGGTTTGGCCCAATCCTCGTCCTGTAGCCACAACGGAGGGCTGCGAATCCCGATTTCACGCAGCAGGTGGTTCACCAAGCCGATGTTTGGGTCGAGGATCCACATCCACAGCAGGGCCACGGCCACGCCGGCCACGATCGATGGTACAAACACCATCGTGCGAAACAGGGGTACGCCCACCACTTTCTGGTTGAGGAGCAAGGCCAGCAACAGAGAGGTCACGAGCCCCAGCGGCACACCGAGAGCCACGAAGTACGCCGTATTGCCGAAGGATTTCCCGAACACTGGATCATCCGTGAACATCTCCACGTAGTTGTGGAACCAGATGAACTCGGTGGGGTAGCCGATCCGGAAACTGGTCAGGCTCAGCCCGAACGAGTACACGAATGGGAACAGGTTGAACAGCAGCAGGCCCAGAACCCATGGGATGGCGAACAGCCAGCCCATCAGCGACTCGTGCCGGCGGCTGCGGGTTAGAAAGTGTTCCTGAAGCATGGCTGATGGATGCCGCAGGCCCATCCTGCGGCGGGGAAATGCGGTGGACGGCGGTTCGGTTTTGACAATGACCAGCCGGGCACGCCGCGCGGCGCGCCCGGCTGGCCGGAAGCAGTGTCTGCTAAACGATCAACGCTAAATCTTGTACGGGGGCGCGTTGTCCAGTCCCTCCTGCCAGATTTCGGCACAACCGGCAACGGCTTCCTCGACGGAAATGTTGCCTAGTCCCGCCTGCTCGAACAGGTTGCCGCCGGACTGCCGCAGCTCGAAGTAGCCCGGAGGGTTGATGACGTCGTAGCCGTTGGGGGAACCCATCTCCAGATAGGTACCGAGATACGGCGAGTTCTTGACGAAGTCCGTGTCCAGGGCGGACCGCCGGACCGGTGTGTAGCCACCGAACTCGCTGTACTTGACGTTGTGCTCGGTGGAACTGAACACATGTGCCCATTCAACCGAGGCGCCCACGTCGGACGAGGTCGGGGCCACCGACAGGAAGTTGCGCCAGGAGATGGAATTCTTGCGTCCCGTGCCTTCCTGGGCCGTCAATGGGAAGCCAAATCCCAGATCATCCCAGGCATCGGGGTTGTAGCGGAGTACGTCGCGGGGCTGCGACCCGTGGCCGCGCATGTGCATGGCCACGTTGCCGGCCGGGAAGTGCGGAACCGGGGCCTCGTCGGGCAGACGCGCGACGCCTTCGGGGTACACCGTCTGTGACAGTTCCACCAGGTAGGCGAGGGCGGCCACGCCCAGCTCGTTGTTGAAGCGGACTTCAGTGTAGTCCTGGTCCGCCATCTCCCCGCCCAGCCGCTGCAGCTGGACTTCGAACTCCTGGAAGAAGCTGCGCCAGTTGTTGGGAGCCCAGCCGCCCAGAACGATGGTGCGGCCCTCCTCCACCGTCTGCAGGGCCGTGGCGGCCTCGAGGTACGCCACGTCGGTGGCCGGCGGATTCTCCGGATCCAGGCCCGCCGCTTCGAGTTGGCTCTTCCAGTAGAGGGTCAGGGACGGGTGGCTGTACGTGGGAATGCCCCAGGTCCGGCCGGCAATCTGCGTGCCCTTGATGTTGGCTGGGAAATAGTCGTCGAGGTCGTCCCACTCGTTGATGTAGTCGTCGATGGGTGTCCCCTCGCCGCTGGTGGCAACCCGTCCGGCCGCCTGGGTGCCGGCTTCGTGCACGTCCGGCAAGGCGTCGCCGACGATGGATGTGGACAGCTTCTGCCGATAACCGTCGTATGGGACGTGTTCGGCGATCATGTCAAAGCCGGGCATCACCTCCTTGAAGTCGGGGGTGACCTCAGTGTTGATGTAGTCGATGACTTCCGGAGTCAGGGAGAACATCCACAGGGTGAGCTCGGTGGGTGCCGCCATCTCTCCTTCGCCGGGAGCCGCGGTTGGCACCGCGCAGGCAGCCAAGGCGGCGCCGACGGTGGCAAGGGATGCCGTCCTCAGGAACTGACGACGGGACAGTGCAAATCTACCGGACATAACGAGAGTCCTCACAGTGTGCTGGAGCTTGAGAAACCACCGCGAGCCGTTCTCCAACGCAGGTGCATCGGACACAAACCCTGGGCAGCATGCAGATCCTATGAACAGGACCCGGTGGAGTCAAACGGGATTCAAAGCCCGCCATGCATTTCTAGTACTGCAACGAGATGTTAAGGCGGTTGACCATGGCGACGCCTGTGGGAACGGGTGGCGGCGCCGTTACAGCGGGCCCGGTAGGCCAGCAGCAACAGAAGCGAGCGCAGACTGGACCGCGGTTGCCGGATCATGACCTTGAGCATGTCACCAAGCTGGCGTACGGTCAGGGCCGGGGCTTTTTTTGAGCCCCCGATGCTGCCGCACCAGAAAGAAGTGGGCCAGCATACAGAGGGTCATGTGCCGGTGCCAGCCCGCCCAGCTGCGCCCCTCGTAGTCCCCCAGGCCCAGGTTCTGCTTGCCTTCCTGGAAACAGGTCTCGATCGGCCAACGACAGCCAGCCAGGTGGGCCAGGTCGGGCCGGGCCATCTCGGCCGGGGCATCGCAGAGATAAGTCTTGAGCTTGTGGGTACGGGGATGCCGGCGCAAGAGCAGCCAAACCGCAGGACCGGGCAGCTTCTGGCGGGAGGCGAACACGCGCAGGACGCAGAACTCAGCCTGCAGGGGACCGTGGCTGCCCTGCAGCAGGGTCAGCCGTTGCCAGGCGCTTTCTGGTTGTTGGGCCGCCACCGCGCGCACCTCCTGGGAGCGGGGTGCACCCGGCGCCAGCCGCACCCGCGTCGTCGGTCGCCCGTGGGCGGGGGCTGGCGGCACATGGGTGGCAGGCCGTTCGGTCCAGACCCGGGTGCTGTGGGGCACCTCGGCACAGTAGCCCAGACCCAGCTCTGCCACGCCATCCAGGAAGGCAGGGTCCTGGCCGTAGGCCTCATCACAGGTGACCCAGCGGGCCGGCAGGCTCTCGCTGGCCACCAGCTCCCGCAACAGGTTCAACGCCAGCTGCGGCTTGGTCTGGAACGAGACTGCCTCGGGCACGCGGCAGCGTTGCCGACGCCCCGCCCAGTCCGGCTCCTCGGCCCACGGTTTGGGCAGGTAGAGAGCCCGATGCACCAGGGTGGCAGCCTGACTGCCGGCGTAGGCCACAAAGACCCCGGCCTGGCAGTTGGCCTTCTTGCCCAGTTCCCCGCACCACTGCCGGGCCACACCGACCGACTCCTGCCCCTGCTTGCGGAAGTCGCTGCCATCCACGATCAGGACGCCCTCTTCCTCGCCCAGGGTCTGACCCACCTCCTGCCAGTGACGGGCCAGCAGAGGACTGTCAGACCAGGGGCTCTCACCCATGAACTGCTGCAGCGAGCGCACCAGGTTGCCGTCCGCACCCCACAGCTTCAGGACCATCCGTTCGACCGACTTGCGCGGTTCGTCGCAGAGCAACCCCTGCAGATAGCGGCGGGCACTGGCGACCTGCTCACTGCGTTGGAACAGGGGCGCGTAGAGGGCGAGGTAGGCGTCCAGGTCGGACTGCAGGGAGGCCAGTTCGGTGGCGGTAAACACGGATGTAGTAGCGGCGACGAGGGGCATGACGGGCTCCGCGGTAAAGGGAACCCTACTTATGATACACTACATCTCGTTGCAGTACTAGGTGCCTGCGACAGATGAGCGCTGCATCCGGAATGAGGAAGCACCGCAGTCGTCTCACTGTTGGATCGGTATACCGGGAAGGCTGTTCGCGAATCAGCCCAGATGCCGGTTCTGAGGGCCGGTTGTCGTTGGCCAATCGGCACGAAAGCCCAAGGTGGGCGGACAGTGTTTTGTGGTCCCCGGGGAGCCTGGCCGGTGGTCGGTTGCCACAGAACGACGATCGGTCCGATTGGGCATGCTCCCGCGGTGCCACCCCGCCAGATATGGCAGTGCGGCAGGCTTTCGCATAAAAAAAGCAGTCGGAATCGAGCAATCAGCGTGGCGCGGACCGGGGAACCTGCTAAATCCTGCGGATTCCCAGCCTGGAGCGTACCTGGGCCTTCAGGCATGGCTCCTCTGCCTGTTCGACCAGCACCGGAAGCTCGAGGGCGGCAACCGTCTTCTGCACCAGCGCGACCTGGGGATGGCACAGGGTCAGCGACTCGAGCACAATGCCTGTGGGTGCGGTTTCGGACGGGTGGACTGTGTCCTGCCAGTCGATGGCAAATGGTATGAGGCCGGTCAGGTCCGCTCCGTTCACGAACGTGGTGGCCGGCATGGCAGCGGTGCGCCAGACAAGCCGCCGCCCGTCCGGGTTGACGCGATCCCTTGCTTTCAGTTGGGTCGCGATCCCCAGTTGGTACAGCTTGGCAGCCCACGCGTCCATGTCGGGCACCCGTACAGCCCAGTTGATCAACCGAGGTGCCGACAACGCCCCAAGGCCGTAGGGCAGTGCCGCTTTGGGAACAAGCTGTTCCGGGTCGGGAGCAATGACTTCCAGGTATGTTCGGTCACCCAGGGCTACCAGCGCGTTGTGGGTGCCCACGCCCAGGTGGCGGCCCCCCTGACCGGCTGCAATGTTGAACTCGTCCTGAATCCACCAGATTCCTGCACCAAGTTCGGATACCCCGAGCAGGAGGTGGTCGATTTCGACTCCATCGATCATATTCTGTGCTTCCTGCAGCTCTGCTAAATCGAACACCATGCGGCAGACACGGTGTCCGATCCATCCCGGATTTCATCCATGGAATCTGGATACTATGCGAAATAGCCGAATATCTTGCCGTCCGGTAGCCTGCATTCCGGGATTCCAACCAAGGATTGGATTGCACCGCGAGAGCCGCAGGCGGCAGGAGTGGGGAGGGCTTGTGCTTATTGCCCGCCCTGGTTCCTGACCATCACCGTGACAATGTCCATGCCATGGTATTTCTGGTGGCTGACAGAGGATGCGTAGTGTTGCAGCAGGCGGTAGGACACTTCGCGGTCGTCCGGCACCGGGGACAATTCGCCCAAGTACGCAAGGCGGTCTTCCATGTTTTCACCTTCGAGTGCGGTCATGAATTCGACTTCCGCGGAATGGCCCTCCACGCGCCCGGTCACAAGCAGTCTGGGTACGCTGTCGATTTCGTCCCCGTATTGCTGCATCAGGACCGCCAGCGTTTCCTCGCCGGCTGCGGTCAACCGTTCGGTGGCGTCGGCATCCCAACCCGCCCTGGAAACCAGTCCTTGCAGAAATTCGTTCAACTCGGGCAGGGATTCGGTCTCCAGGTTCGTCGTCATCCGCCGGCGCCGTCCCCTTGTCAGTTCCATGAAGACCATTAACAGGATCGCCACGATGGCACCTGCGGTCATGCCGTTGCTCAGCAGGATGGCCAGGACGCCGTCGCCAAGGAGGCCGGGAAAGATTGCATGGTTTTGGAACCCCACACCAAGCCAGAATGCCGTTCCTACCACGATGGCCTTGCGGTGATCGACACCGTCGCGCACAACGATGCGCAAGCCCTGGACGAACAGAAGAGCCAGGAGAGCGATGATGTAGGCGGCTGCCACAGGTGCCGGGATTGCGATCAGGAGGGCCGCCACCTTGGGGAGGAACGCCACTGCGGCAATCGCGACGCCGATGACAATGCCCACCCGGCGCGCCGCTACACCCGTGACCTCGGCCAGCGAAATGCTGGAGGAATAGGTGGTGTTGGGCAGGGTGCCGGCCAGGCCGGAAAGGAGGTTGCCCAGGCCGTCCGCGTTGAGAGCGCCTTGCACGGCCCGGTAGTCGGTGGCCCTGGGCTTGCGCCTGGACAGCGACTGAATGGCCACACCGTCGCCGATAGTCTCAATGGCGCCCACGATGGTCGCCACCACAAATGCAGGCAGGAGTGCCCAAAACCTTGCATCTACATTGAAATTCAAACCGGGCCAGGAGCCCTTGGGCAGGCCAATCAGGGGGTCCGACACCACATTGCTTGTTTGGTACAGGCCAAATGGCACTGATACTGCAGTGCCTACGACGATCGCGATGATGGGGGCCCATAGGCGCAACTGGGGAGGTGCGCGCAGAATCAGGAGCACCACAACCAACAGCGTGCTTGCCGCCGCCCAGAATGCGCCTGTGGTGGAGGTTCCTTCGGGAATGTCCGTTAAGGAAGCGAAGGTGAGGGGCATCACGGTGGCGGCGATCAGCATGATGACCGTTCCGGAGACCACGGGCGTGAAGATGCGGCGCAGCCAAGACAGCCTGGCGGCCAGCAAAAACTGAAACAGGGCCGACACTACGATCAGCGTCGCCATGGTCTCGGGACCACCCTGGACCAGGGCACCGACGCACACCGCAATGAACGTGCCCGAGGTGCCCATCATCAGAACGTAGCCCGAGCCCAGGCGTCCGAACCGGACCGCCTGCAGGACCGTGGTGAGGCCGCTGATTAGCAGGGCGGCAAACACCGCCCACGAAATGTACTCTTCCGGCTGCTGGGCGATGCGCCCGACAATCACCACCGTCAGGGCAATGGGCGCCAGGATGACCAAGGCGGCCTGCAGGCCAACTCCCAACGCAACGGCTATTGGTGGTTTTTCTTCCGGTTCATACCGAATGTTTTCGTTGGTGCTGACGTCGGCCATAACGTGTTTTGCGACTCTGACGGGATCCAACAACGCCATGGGATTTTACGGCAATCGGGATTCGGGCTAAGGCAGTCCGGCCACCTCCGTCTGTGGGGCACGGTTCCGGTCGGGGCGAACAGGCGCCCTCCCGTGACTGAATTGCGCAGGCAGTCCGGGGCCGGCCGCAGTTCGGCTATGGTCCGATCGACTCGGTGTCAGGCGGGTCGGTGTGTGGCGCCACGTTGGTCCGCCACATGCCGTAGCCGGTCAATAGGGCGAGGGCCAACCAGCCGATCTGGGCTGCGTCGAGCCAAAGCTCGTCCGACCGGCCAATCCGAAAACCCTCCGTCAACAGAAACAGCAGGGACACCAGGAACAGGCCGGTCAGCAGAACCCTGCGCGGCTCCAGCGTCCGGTACCACAGGAGCGCCCAAATCGCGGCGCAACCCAGCGACTGGTACAGGCCCGTGGGATGACGTGCCTGTTCGCCGTACATGGCGGCCCAGATCATGTCGGTCTCGGTGCCCACCACGCGGCCGGTCAGGTAGCCACCAATCGTCCAGACCACCCCTCCCGCCACGAGGCCGGTAAGGACTGTGGCCCCGGCCGGTTCCGGATCCAGGCGAAAACGTATCAGGTAGATCCAGGCGGCTACAAACGCCCCGATGATGCCCGGCCAGGGGGTTAGTCCGCCCGGCCGCAAAGCCAGGACATCCAAGAGCGACTGGCTGTACACCTCCCAAAAGGCGATCACGTGGGCCAGTCGTGCCACCACCAGGCCTGCCAGCAACGCCGACGTGCACAGTCCAAATATCCGGTCGTACGTGAGGTCGTACCGCCGGCCCATGCGCGCTGCGATTTCGGTGGCCAGCCAAACCGCCAACAGCGAAGTCAGGGGACCGGCCGGCAATGAGACCGAGCCCAGCTGAATGGTCGAGTGCATCTGTGTCGAACAGGTATCTGGATAAGTGTCGGTCAGCTGTGCAGGCCCGCCCGGGACACTGCGGTCCCGTTCCGGACCGTGAGATGCTGGTGGCGGCTCGGGTCAGGCAAGCTCATAGTCCATGGCGTGGTGGCGGAAGTAGGTGGCATAGAGCTCCGCGTAGTGGCCGCCCTGCAGCATCAGGCTGTCGTGGCTGCCTTCCTCGATGATCCGACCATGCCGCATGACGATGATCCGGTCGGCGGCCTGAATTGTCGACAGGCGATGGGCTATCACAATCGCGGTCCGATCCCGCAACACCAGATCCAACCCCTCCTGGATTTGCGCTTCGGTCAACGGGTCCACGCTGGCCGTGGCCTCATCCAGGATGATCATCCTCGGATCCTGGACCAGCAGGCGGGCCAGCGCCACCAACTGCCGCTGGCCGAGTGAAAGCGAACTGCCCATTTCACCGGTCTCGGTGTCCAGGCCCTGCGGCAGGCTGCGCAGCCAAAAGCCGCCGCCCACGGCATGGGCCGCCTTTTCCGCGACGTCGTCCGTGGCATCCTCCCGTCCGTAGCGGATATTGTCGCGGACGGTGCCCGAGAACAGGAAGGGAGACTGTGCGACCATGCCCAGCTGGCGGTGGTAGGCGTCGAGGTCAAAGCTGCGGATGTCGATGCCGTCCACCAGCAGCAACCCCTTTTGGAACTCGTAGAAACGGGCCAC
Source organism: Caldilineaceae bacterium (assembly GCA_965219935.1). Classification (GTDB taxonomy): domain Bacteria; phylum Chloroflexota; class Anaerolineae; order Caldilineales; family Caldilineaceae; genus Bin34. Next base: position 161,687 of record CBDCOU010000003.1, read on the forward strand.
CAGCTTGCCCAGGGACGACTTGCCGGCACCGGTGTGTCCGACCAGGGCCACGGTCTCGCCGGGGGCGATGTCCAGGTTGAAGTCCTCCAGCACCTGCTCCTGTTCCGAATAGCGGAAGTGAACGTCCCGGAACTGGATGTGTCCTTCCAGCAGGGGAACCGGTCGGTTGTCGTGCTGCACCACCAGCGGCTCGGAGTCGATCAGTGCGAAGACCCTTTCCGCCGCGGCCATGCCGAGTTGGAACTGGCTCCAGAAGGACGCGATGCTCGTCATCGGGAACATGAGCATCTCGACGGTGGTGATGAAGAGGAACCACTCTCCGGCGGTCAATTCGCCGGCAAAGGCCAGGTGGCCTCCGAAGTACAGCAGCATCGCGGTGGCCATGCCCGACAACAGGAACAGGACCGGGAAAATGGCGGCGAAGACGAACCCCTGGCGCAGGTTCAGGCCGTAGGAGCGTTCGTTCACGTCCTGGAACGTGTCGAAAATGGCCCGTTCCTGGCGGAAGTTCTTGGCCACGGCGATACCGGTGACCGTTTCCTGCACCGTGGTGTTGACCTGGGCCAGGATGCGCCGCACTTGCGTCGTCACGTTGCGGGCAATGTGGCGGAACGACAGCGCCGCCGCCGTCACCAGGGGCAGCAGAACCACTCCGATCAGCGCCAGCTGCACATGGATGAAGAACATGATCCCCAGCAGGATCAGCACCAGCAACAGCTGGCTGACGAGGTTCAGGGTCAGGGTGACCGTGTTGGAGAACTCCTGCGTGTCGGACGTCACCCGGCTCACGATGCTGCCGCTGGGGAATTCGTCGTAGAAGGACATGTCGCGCTGCATGATGGCGGCAAACGCCTGCTGGCGCATGCGGAAGACCACGTTGGCCACCACGCGGCTGGTTTGGCGCTGGCGCACGAAGTTGTAGGTCCATCCCATCGCACCGGCAATCAGGATTAGGACCATCAGCACCAGGCCCTGCTGCAGATTGGGCTCGCCGACCATGGCGTCCACGCCGCGCGAGGTCAGCAGGGGCAGGGCGGTGTCCATCAGGGACTGCATCAGGATCGTGGCCGACACCCATCCCATCAGCACGGACTGCGGTTTGAACTGGGCAACGATGCGGCCCAACAGCTGCCGGTCGGTATAGGTGCGGTCGTAGGCCTCGGCGTCGAGGCCGTCCATGAAGAAGCCCATGGTTCAGCTCACTGCCATCTTGTTGGCGGGGACTTCGGTCCGGATGAAGATCCGGCGATACAGGTCGCATCGGGCCAACAGTTCGTCGTGGCTGCCCAGGTCGACGACCCGGCCGCGCGTCAGCACCAGAATTTTGTCCGCCTTTCGGATCTGCGCGATGCGGTGCGTGATGAGGAAGGTGGTGCGATCCTGCATTACGTTGTTGATGGCCCGTTGGATTTCGTCCTCGGTGGCGCTGTCCACGGCACTGGTCGAGTCGTCGATGATCAGGATGCGCGGGTCCGTCAGCAGGGCCCGCGCGATGGCAATCCGCTGGCGCTGGCCGCCGGACAGCGTCACGCCCCGTTCCCCGATCACCGTGTCGTAGCCGTCCTGGAAGCCCATGATGAACTCGTGGGCCTGGGCCGCCCGCGCCGCCTGCCGAATGCGTGCGTCGTCGAGTTGGCCGCCCCCCAGACCGAAGCCGATGTTTTCCCGCAGGGTCCGGGAGTACAGGAATATGTCCTGCTCGATCATCGAGATCTGGCTGCGCAGGGACTCGAGGTTCCAATCGCGCACGTCCACACCGTCCACGACCACGGCCCCACTGTCGCAGTCAAAGATGCGATTGACCATCTTGGTCAGGGTGGACTTGCCGGAACCGGTCTGGCCGACGATGGCGATGCATTCGCCGGGCGACACCTCGAACGAAACCTCCTCGAGGGTCGGGGAGACATCGTAGCTGTAGGTCACCCGGTCGAAGACGACATGGCCGCGCAGCAGGGCGCGGTGGCCGGTCTGGTTCTCGTCCAGTTCCGTGTCCTGCTTGATGATGTCCAGGATGCGCTTGGCGCCTGCCATGCCCATTTGGACCAGGGTGAACGAGAAGATGGAGATGAAGGTGGGAAAGCGCAGCAGGTAGCCCAGGCTCATGAAGGCCACCAGGTCGCCGATGGTGATCTGGCCCTGCGTGACCAGCCACAGGCCGTGGCCGAACATCAGCGACAGCGCGATGCCCATGTACAGCATGGGCCAGTAGGTGGCCTGAATGCGGCCCTGCTCCATGAAGTACCGCCGGTGGGCCGCCGCAGCCTGCAGGAACTTGCGCAGCTCAAAGCCTTCGCGCGCCGCCGACTTGACCAGTTCGATGCCCGTGATGGACTCGTTGAGCGTGGTGTTCATGCGCCCGAAGTTCATCTGCATCGCGCCCGACACCGGTGACAGCTTGCGGTTGAACCGACGCAGGGCGATCAGGAACACCGCGATGTAGGCCAGCGGCACCACCAGGAGCTGGAGGTGGATGGTTCCGATCATGGCAATCGGGAAGATGATGAACAGCACCGAGTCGTAGATCAGGGCGATGCCGGGGGTGATCATCATGCCCAGCTGCCTGACGTCGTCCGTGGAGCGGGCCATGATGTCGCCCGTGCGCTGCCGGTTGTGGAAGGTTTGGCTCTTGCCCAGCAACGAGATTTCGAGTTCCTCCCGCACATCGCGCTGCAACCGGGACCCCAGCACCTCCTTCATAAAGCCGCTCACAAGATCGAAGACGGTCCTGACCGCGACCGCAATGCTGATGGTGACCACCACGCGCAGCAGGGCCGCCGGCGCTTCGTCGCCCAGCGAAAGCGTGTCGACCGCCGTTCCGCCCAAACGCGATCCCCAGGCATAGAGGAAGCTCGCCACCACGGCTGCCCCCAGGGCCAGGGCCAATACGCCGGCGTGTCGCATGACGTGGGACGCAATCCACCGGATCGGCGAAGCCCGGTTGTAGCTGTATTCGTTGCTGATGCTGAACTCGCGGCGCGGAACAGCTGCGGCGGACGAAGTCATTGAGGCGGGGTGTGGGCGATGTTCGAAGTCTGTTCCCGGCAAAAGGGCGGAAGATTGTACGCAACTTCCCGCGCGATGTCAGATTCTGGCGCGCATTGAACGCCCAATCGGTCCGCGGATCCGGTGTCTTTGGCGGCGCGGACTCAATGTCGGGGATGCCCGTCGCCGCGCGGTTCGGCTCAACCGGTCGGGCGGTGACGCGGCCTGCTGCAGGCCCAAGTGCGAGTAAGATGTTGCCGACACGTGGCATGCCGTGTTCTGTGACGGCCCTGCCGCGGGTCAGGAACCATCCGATGACGTCTCTCCTTCAGTTGCAAGCCGAAAGCCGCTTGGGAACCGGCGCAGTGACCGCGATGGCAAGTCCGGGTGCGGCGACATGAGAGCCCTCGTTTGCGGAGCGGCCGGATTCGTGGGCAGCCACCTGGTTGCACGCCTGTTGGACGACGGTTGGCATGTCCTCGGGGTGGACTCCTTCCTGACAGGCAATCTGAGACGCAATCTGGGGCCGGTACTGGACAGGCCGGGGTTTGAATTCCTGGAAGCGGACATTGTCCACTCCCTGGAGGTGGATCGTCCCCTGGATGCGGTCTTGCATCTGGCCAGTCCGGCCAGTCCGGTCGATTTCTCGTCCCTGCAGCTGGAAATCCTTCGGGTTCACAGCCACGGCATGTGGAACCTGTTGGAACTGGCCCGGGCCAAGGGCGCGCGGTTCCTGTACACCAGTTCCTCCGAGGTATATGGAGATCCGGAAGTCCATCCGCAGCGCGAGGACTATGTGGGCCATGTCGATCCGATTGGCATCCGTTCCTGCTACGACGAGGGCAAGCGGTTCGGCGAGGCCCTGGTCATGGCGTACCATCGGCGGTACGGCCTGCGGACATCGATCGCCCGCATCTTCAATACCTACGGGCCCCACATGCGGCCGGACGACGGCCGCGTCATCCCCAGTTTCGTGTCGTCCGCGCTGCGCGGCGAACCGGCCTGCATCTTCGGCGACGGTTCGCAAACCCGCAGCTTCTGCTACGTGGAAGACACCGTCGAGGGCCTGTGTCGGCTTCTGAACAGCGACCTGCGGGAGCCCGTCAACCTGGGCAACCCGGACGAGCGCACGATTCTCGAGTTGGCGGAGATCATCAACGACTTGGCCGGCAACGAAACGGATTGCGTGTTCCGCGAACTGCCGCATGCAGACGACCCGAAACGCCGGCAACCCGACATAACCAGAGCCCGCCGTCACTTGGGCTGGGAACCTCAGGTTTCCCTGCTGGACGGGCTGGATCGGACGGTTGGCTGGTTCCGGCAGGTATTGGAAAAGGGACCCGATGAACCAGTCTGACATCCGCAACTTCTGCATCATTGCCCACATCGACCATGGCAAGAGCACCCTGGCCGACTGCCTGCTCGAATACACCGGTGCGGTTGCCAACCGGGAGATGCAGGCCCAGCATCTCGACTCCATGGATCTGGAACGCGAAAAGGGCGTCACCATCAAGGCCAGTGCCGTGCGCATGCCGTGGTCTGACGGGGAGCGAACCTGGCAGCTGAACCTGATCGACACGCCGGGCCACGTGGACTTCTCCTATGAGGTGACCCGTGCCTTGACTGCCTGCGAAGGGGCGGTGCTGGTGGTCGATGCGACCCAGGGCATTCAGGCACAGACCCTGGCCCACCTGTACACCGCGATCGATCTCGATCTCGAGATCGTGCCGGTCATCAACAAAATCGACCTGCCCTCCGCGTGGCCCGACCGGGTTGCCGAGGAACTGGAAAGTCTCCTGGGTGTCGATGGGGATGCCATTCCCCGCATCAGTGCCAAGAACCATGTCAACATTGACAGCGTCCTGCATGCCATCATCAGGGATGTGCCGCCCCCGGCAGGCGACTCCGACAGCCCCCTGCGCAGCCTGGTCTTCGACTGTCACTACGACTCCTACAAGGGGGTAATCGCCCATGTGCGCGTGGTGGACGGGGTGTTGCAGGCTCGGCAACCCCTGCGCGCGGTCAACACCGAAGTCAAGGTGGAGCCGGTGGAGATCGGGTGTCTGACCCCCGCCCCGGCTCCGAGAGCCACGCTGGAAACGGGTGAAGTGGGGTATGTGGCCACCGGCCTCAAGAGCGTCAGGGACCTGGAGGTCGGGGAAACCCTGACGCTGGCCCAGGCCACCGCGGTGGAATCCCTGCCGGGCTACCAGGCAACCAAGCCCATGGTCTTTTCCGGCCTGTACCCGGTGCGGGCCGAGGACTACGACGATCTGCGGGACTCCCTGGAAAAGCTGCAGCTCAACGACGCGGCCCTGTCCATCCAACAGGAAGTCAGCCACGCCCTGGGGTTCGGGTTCCGGGTGGGCTACCTTGGCCTCTTCCACATGGAGATCATCCAGGAGCGTCTGGAACGCGAATACGAAATGGACGTGATCTTCACCTCGCCCTCGGTGCAGTACGAGGTGGGACTGACGGACGGCACGTGTCTGTTCATCGACAGTCCGGTGGACATGCCGGAGCCGACCCGCATCGACTACATCGCGGAACCGTGGTGCGACGTCAGCATCTACACGCCGTCGGAGTTCATCGGCGCCGTGATGAACATCACCACCGGCCGTCGCGCGGAAGTGAAGTCGCAGGAGTGGCTGGACACGGAACGCGTGGAGCTCACCTATCGCATGCCGCTGTCGGAAATCATTGTTGACTTCTACAACGAGCTGAAGTCGGCCACCCGCGGGTTTGCCAGCCTGGACTACCAGTTCGACAGTTATCGCCCCTCGGACATGGTGCGGATGGACATTCTCGTCAACCAGCAGCCGGTGGATGCCATGAGTGTGATTGTCCACCGGGACAAGGCGCATCCCTGGGGCCAGAAACTGGTCAGCAAGATGAAGGAACTTATCCCGCGGCAGATGTTCCAGGTGCCCATTCAGGCGGCGTTGGGCAACAAGGTGATCGCCCGGGCCAATGTGCGGGCCCTGCGCAAGGACGTGCTGGCCAAGTGCTATGGAGGCGATGTCACACGCAAGCGCAAGCTGCTGGAACGCCAAAAGGAAGGGAAGAAGCGCATGAAGATGGTGGGGCAGGTGGAAATCCCCCAGGAGGCATTCATGTCGATCTTCAGCCTGGCGGATGACTGAGAGCCGTCAACTGGCTCTGCTGCGCAGGCACGGGATTCGACCGAAGCGGTCGCTTTCGCAGAACTTTCTCGTCGACGAGTCCTGGCTCGGGCGCATTGCCGATGCCGCCCGGCTGGATCGGGATGCGCTGGTCCTGGAGATTGGGGCCGGCCTGGGTGGCCTGACGCATTACTTGGCCGAAGCGGCCCGCCAGGTAATCGCCGTCGAACTGGATGATGTTCTGGCCGGGATTCTGGAAGTCGAGTTCGCCGAGCGCCCCAATGTGCGGATCCTGCACGCGGACGCCACGGCTGTGGACCCGTCCTCCCTGGCCTGGGACGGGAATGTGCGGACCTTGGGGTTTGTGGCCGTGGGCAATTTGCCCTATCACGCCGGCAACCGCATTCTCCGCCACTTGTACACCGGATCGGCCCTCCGTCCGAAGCGGGTTGTGGTCCTGGTCCAGTCCGATGTGGCCGACCGCATCTGTGCCCGGCCGGGCGACATGTCCCTGCTGGCCGTTGGTTGCCAGCTGCATGCGGAGGCCAAGCCCCTGCTGCGTTTGCCGGCGGGGGCGTTTGTCCCGCGGCCCAGGGTAAGGAGCACCCTGTTGGAGTTGACGACCCGTCCGGATTTGCCATGTCCGTCCGACATCGAGGACGTGATGCGGGTGGCCCGCGCCGCGTTCGGACAGCGGCGCAAGCAATTGGCCAAGACCCTGGCCGCCGTCTTGGTCGTGCCCAGGCAGCGGCTGGCGGAGAACCTGCGTGGAGTCGGGATTGATCCGACGCGCAGGCCCGAAACCCTGTCGGTTGACGAGTGGAAGGCGGCTGCCTCCGCCGCAGCCGCGGTGCGCAGCCCTAAATGAGCGTGTTCAGCCTGACGCGGGTGTTGCGCCAGGCTACCGGGGACAGGCCCAGCTTGTGGCGCAGGGCTTCCGGATCAATCCCTACGCGCAGATCGCCCACCGCCGCGGTCCAACGCAGCACCTCGAAGCCGACCTTGCAACTGACAGGGCCTGCCTGCCTGCCCAGGTCCTCCAGCTGGTATTCCAGATTGCGCGCCGTGCAGTCGAACACCGGCGCGTCGTCGTCCTTGTCGGTGGCGTACTGGCTGCGGTAGGCATCCAGGATTGAGCCGAAGTTGCGACTCAGGGGCAGGTGCCGGTCCCGGTACGCCGGTTGGCCGTCCCCGCTCCGGACATGGACCAGGGCGCGGCCGCCGAACGTGAAATCCGAAAAGCGAAGGCTGGTGACCTCCTTCTTCTTCATGCCGGTTTGCAGCAGAAGCTGCAGCAGCAATAGCGGCCTGGCATCCGGATTCTGGCCTTTCCAGAAGATGTCGCTGGCCTTCTGGTTCAGCCGCTTGATGTCGCCCGTATTGAGGATGGTCGGCACGTGCGGGTCCGCTGCGACCCTTTTGAGGCCCTGGGTCGGATCCTCCTGCAGGTGTCCCTCCTGGATCAGCCAGCCGAAGAAGGACCGTGTCGACGTGATGCGGCGGGACAGGGTCTTGTTGTTGCAAGGCGCCTTGCGGTCCTTCTGCATCCAGTCGAAGTAGGCTTCCAATTTCCCGAGCGTCAAGCTGCCGACGCTCAGGTGCTCAGGGAAGTACTCGGTCAGGATTTGGATGTCGCTGGCAAAGGCCCGTTTGGTGTTCTCCGCAAGGTCGGAGGCAGCCAGGTGGGTGCCGTACCGGACCAGCTGTTCGCCCAGCGAGTCCTGTTGGCCAGCGGGAGGCGCGGGCGGAACGGCAGCGGGACGGCTGTCGTTTCGCACACGCCGCGTTCGTTCGTCGTTAACGTCGATTTCGATCAGGTCAGCGTCTTTGCCTGTCATTGCGGTTCGTGTACTGATGCACTGGAAAGCCCCCGCAGGGGCAGGAACTCGGACCGCAGGGCCGGGGGTGCAGCGTTGACTTGTCGGGGGCCGGCAGTCCTCCGTTGCAGCGGGAGGACATGCGGTCGCACACCCATGAGTATACCGTTATAACCGATCGCGCCCAAGTTGATTGCGCGTAGGATAAGGAATGCGGGGCCGCAGCAGGGGCGGCCGTGCCCCGCCGCGGACGGAATCAGTATTCGCGGCACTCGGCATTCAGCCATCCCGACCGGAAATCCGCAATCGAATTGGCCTCGGGGTTGTACTGGTGACGCCACGTGCAGCCGTTGTCGTTGCCCAGAAGGTGCAGCGACACGGACGTTTCGGCCGATGTCGTCCGCACCTTGTGAATATCGTTATCGGGCGTCAGCCGATAGTGGTCACCGGGTGTCAGATGCAGCACCTCGGAAAGGGTCAGGGGCGTGCTGCCGTCGGCGAGGGGCTCCGCGACCCGGTACACCGTTTCCTCCTGCGTGCCCCTGTAGATCCCTACCAGCCCCCAGGTCAGGTGATCGTGGACCGGGGTTTCGCTACCGGCCGGCACCACCAGCGACGAAAAGGCCAGATCGCCATCCGCCGAACGGTACAGGAGCCACATGCCGATGCCCCCGCCCATCCCGCTGTTCGCCGAAGGGTGCATGAACCGTGCGGGCAGCCAGGCGTCATCCGCCAACAGTTCCTCGAAGGACGGCTCCAGTCGGCCCAGCAGTTCGGGAAGGGAACTGGCCGAGGATCTTGCCTTCTGCACGGACTTGATGAACCGCCTCAGTTCCGGGCAGTCAAGGATCCATTGCTCTTGGTTTGCTTCAGTGTTCATAAAGGAAATTTATGATTGGAACAGGCGTGGACCGGGCCCCGAAAGGCTCTGCACCCCATTCCACTGTAGATCAACCGCGAATCCTGGTCGCATCCGAGCAGCGTGCAATCTGCCGGCCCGTGGCTCGGAGCCGCATGGCTGTGCCCTGCAACGGGGAGTTGGCGTCCGCTCAACCCTGTGTAGAGTCCCCTGTTGCCTTCGGCTAGCAGGTCGACACGTCGCGGACGGGCGGTTGGCCTTGCCGTTTCAGGGCCTTTCTGGTGCTACAATCCGGCCGGTCGGCGCGAGGGTGACGACGCCTCGCGAAGTTCCCGTACTGAGGCCCCTGCAAGGATGCGCAGCAACTATCGAAGACATTTCCTGTACGCGGGGATTCTTGTAGTCGTCTTCACACTGGTCATCCAGTGGATTTTGGATTTGTCGCTGCCGCTGCCCGCCATCCAGGGCAGTGCCCAGTCGGCCGCCATCGACATCCTGATCGGCCAGCATGTCTGGCTCATCGCCGGTGCCGGCGCGCTTGTGCTGGTGATCATGGGCTACTCGATCGTCGCCTTCCGGGCACGGCCGGGCGAGGAGGACGAGGAAGGCGACTACTTCCACGGCCACTCCGGCCTTGAAATCGCCTGGACCGTCATCCCGCTGATTGTCGTGACGATTTATGGGGTCATTGGAACCCAGGTTCTGGCCCAGGTCACCGCGCCGCAGGACAACGAAATGACGGTGGAGGTGGAGGGTCTGCAGTGGAGTTGGCGGTTCGCCTACCCGGACCACGGGGAATTCCAGACCGTGGAGATGGTGGTTCCGGTCAACCAACCGCTTCTGCTTTCAATGTCGTCCGTGGATGTCCTCCATTCCTTCTGGGTTGTGGAGTGGCGCGTCAAGCAGGATCTCGTTCCCGGCATTACCACGGAGCTGAGGGTTACCCCCACGGAGGTGGGCGAGTTCCAGTTGCGCTGCGCCGAATTGTGCGGCCTGCGCCATGCCTACATGCTGGCGGATGTGCGGGTGGTTTCCCAGGAAGACTTCGACGCCTGGATTGACGAGCAACTGGAGTAAGTCGGCAGGGACCGTGAATGCGGTCCGGTCAGTGCGGAGATCACTATGTTGATGCAGTTGGGTCTGACCCGTGGCCTCATCTACCAGGCGGCCGGTACCGTCCTGGGCATGGTGGTGGCAATGGTTTGGCGCCTCTTGGCCGGGATGCCCCTGTGGGACCAGGAAGTGGTCTTTGTGGTCGGCGGCCTGGTCGGCGGCTTTTCGTTCATGTGGGGCGTGGGAGCCATCGACGACTGGCTGGAGTGGTGCCGCGGCAAGGCAACACCCCTGGTGCATGGCCCGCCCCGGGACAAGCCGGCGTGGACCCGGTACTTCTCCACCGACTACAACCACAAGGTCATTGGCATCCAGTATTCCGTGACCTCGTTGCTGATGCTGATGATTGGCGGCTCCTTCGCCCTGATCTTCCGGGCGGAACTGGCACAGGCCGATCTGCAGTTCCTCGGCATAGGCATGTACAACAAGTTGATTGGCCTCCACGGCTGGGCCGTGATCGCCGCCATCCTGCTGGGGGTGGGCGGCATGGCCAACTACCTGGTGCCGCTGATGATCGGGGCCGAGGACATGGCTTTTCCCCGGCTCAACGCCTTCGCCTTCTGGATCAACGTCCCCGGCGCCCTGCTGTTGCTGGCCAGCGCCTTCCTGGGCGGCTTCGATGCCGGCTGGACCGCCTACCCGCCGCTCAGCACCCAGGGGCCGGTCGGCTACCAGTTCCTGTTCCTGGCCATCTACTTTGTGGGCCTGTCCTCCATCCTGGGCTCGCTCAATCTGCTCGTGACCATCCTGACGATGCGGCCCAAGGGCATGGACCTTTTCCGCATCCCGATCTTTTGCTGGGCCGTGCTGGCCACAAGCTTGATCCAGCTGACAGCCACGCAGGCCATCGGCACCGCCTTCCTCATGGGACTGTCGGAGCGGGCCCTGGGCATGGGCTTCTTTGATCCGGAAGGCGGCGGCAACCCCATCCTCTTCCAGCACATCTTCTGGTTCTATTCCCATCCGGCGGTCTATGTGTTCGTGCTGCCGGGCCTGGGCATCATCAGTGAACTGCTGCCGGTTTTCTCGCGCAAGCCCCTGTTCGGTTACCGGTGGATTGCCCTGTCCAGCCTTGCGATCGCCCTGGTCGGGTTCCTGGTCTGGGGACACCACATGTTCACCTCGGGCTATTCGCAGTACCTGCGGATCCCCTTCATGATCGCGACCCTCCTGGTGGCGGTCCCCACCGGGGTCAAGTTCTTCAGCTGGGTTGCAACCATGTGGGGCGGCCGCCTCCGCTTCCCGACGCCAATGCTCTTCACCCTGGGTGCCATTTCGGTCTTTTTGCTGGGTGGCCTGACCGGACCCATTCTGGCTACGGTTGCCTCCGACCTGTACCTCCACGATACCTACTTCGTGGTCGGCCACTTCCACGCCACGCTGTTCGGCGGTTTCGTGTTCCCGTTCTGCGCTGCGATCTACTTCTGGTTCCCCAAGATCACCGGCAGGATGTACAACGAGGCCCTGGGCAAGCTTCACTTCTACATCATGACGCCGGCCTTCTGGTTGATGAGCATTGGCCAGATGACGGTCGGCACGATGGGCATGCGGCGCCGCATCGTGGACTACGATCCGACGCTGGGCGGCGGATTGATTGAGGCGCGGCACCTGGAGACCACAATTGCCGCCTTCCTAATCGGCCTCTCCATCCTGATCATGATCTACAACCTGGTGACCAGCGCGGAAATCGGTGTCCGGGCCCCCGCCAATCCGTGGCGTTCCCGTTCGCCGGAATGGCAAATCCCCTCGCCGGTGCCGGAGCATAGTTTCGCTGCCCCGCTGCAGGTGGTGGGCGAGCCGTACGACTACGGCTTGGAGGAGGAGTACGTCGTCATGGACGAATCCCAGGCCGGCCACGCGCAGGCGCACTGAGGCTGCGCGCGTCCCGGACCGCCTGAACCGATCCAACCCCAGAAACGTTCATGAAGAATTCATCCCCGTTCCGGCAAGGCATTGTGGTCGGGATTGCACTGTTCATCCTGACAGTGATCGAGTACGTGGTCGCACTGCAGACCGGCAGCGCGACGATTCTGCTGCTGCTTGGCGCGGCCAAGGGCGTGCTGGTGGTCTACTACTTCATGCACATTACCAGCCTCTGGCGGGAAGACGAGGGACATTAGGCGATGAGTGCACTGGCGGCCGATGCCATTGAGGTCTACCGCACTGCCACCCGGAACAACCGGATGGGCATGTGGTTGTTCTTCTTTTCCGAACTGTTCCTCTTCGGGGGCCTGCTGATCACCCGGTTCGCCCTGTGGGTGGACGAGGACGGCCACATCATCCGGCCCGAACTCGACCAGAATGTCGGGCTCATTGTGACGGTGGTCCTGCTGGCCTCCAGCTACTTCATGAACCGGTCCGAGGTGGCCATTGCCCACGGCCGCAAGCGCGACTTCCTGGTTAGCCTGTGGATTACCGGGTTCCTCGGCGTCGTGTTCCTGGTGGGCGTGGTGATTTTCGAGTGGGGCCTGATTCACCTACCCTTCATTGAACATCACATCGGCCCCACGGACGGCGTCTTCGGGGCCGTCATCTTCGGCATGACAGGCATGCATGCCATCCACGTGATTACCGGGGTTGCGTTCATTGTGGTGGTCTGGCGCAACGGCAAGCGCGACGTGTACACCGAGGAACGGCACTGGGGCGTTGAGGCCTGTGCCATCTACTGGCACTATGTGGACCTGGTCTGGATCTTCTTCTATCCGGCCATCTACCTGATCGGGCACGCCGTCCACTAGTCCGAATCCTTTCGGGTATCGGTCCACCGTACTCCTGGTCGGGGACCGGTATCCACCCCGCCAGTGAATCCGGTATTGCAGGCGGCCCTCGCAACCTGGGAATGGCGGCCCTCGGTTTTGGCCGTCGCCTTTCTGGCCGCCGCGATCTATGCCGCGGGATGGGTCGGACTCCGCCGGCAGGGCCGGATGCGTCTGGCAGCCTGGTGGCGATTGGCCGCCTATCTGCTGGGTTTGGCTCTGTTGCTGGTCGCCCTGCTGTCCTTCATCGATGTCTACGGCGCCCTGTTGCTGTTCATGCACATGGTGCAGCACGTTCTGTTGTTGATGCTGGTGCCGGTCCTGCTGCTATGGGCCAACCCGTTCCCCGTGCTGTTGTACGGGCTCCCGGTTGCGGCCCGGCGCGCCGTGGTTCGCTTCCTGCATCCCGAGGCGCGCTTCCGGCGGGAGACGCGACGCCTGACCCATCCGGGGGCTTTGTATGCGCTGTACATTGGCGCCATCGTCCTGTGGCACGATACCGGCCTGTACAACCTGGCCCAGGGCAACGGGCTGATCCACGATCTGGAGCACATCACGTTCTTTGTGGCCGGTATGCTGTTCTGGTGGCCGGTCATGGGTGCCGCGCCGCGGATTCACCATCCCACCTCGCTGGCCGGACGGATGGTGGTGCTGTTGCTGTGTGTGCCTCCGCACGTGGTGATTGGAGCTCTGCTCAGCTTTGTTGAAAACCCGGTGTACGAACACTATCTGACGGTGCCGCGGCTCTGGGGCATGGATGTGATGCAGGACCAGCGGCTGGCCGGCATCATCATGTGGATCCCGACTGGGATGATGTACATCGCGGGCGTGGTCATTCTGCTGGCGCGCCACCTGAACCAGGCTGCACGCCGCATTGATTCGGGCCTGGACCGAAATGGGGGTGAAGTTGCATGAGGATGCGTCCTGTCTGTGCCGGACACAGCCTCCTGCGCCGGTGGCTCGCGGTCGCATTGGCCTTGTCGCTGCTGTTGCCGGCATCGGTGGTTTGGGGACACGGGGGCGGAGAGCCGTTCCTATCGGACGTGGAGGCCGGACCCTACAGCCTGTACGTGTGGCTGGATCCGCTGCCGGCCCAAACCGGAGAGCTGCACGTTACAGTGTCGGTCAACGTTCCGGTTGACGACGCATCCGAGCCGGTGACCGGCCTGCCCGTACTGATGCGCGCCCGCCATTCCGACGGATGGGAAGTCGAAGCGCCGGCCACCCACGAGAACGCGCTCAACAAGCTGTTTTACGAGGGACGATTGGACTTGCAGCAGGCCGGAACCTGGACCATCGACCTCCTGATGGGAGATGGTCCGGATCAGGTCGTCCATGCCATGGAAGTGGATGTCGCTGCCCAACCGAGTGCCTGGCAGGCGTTTCTGGACTGGTTCAGGGCTCTGTTCAATCGAAACTGACATGACCGCCCGCGCGACCCCGTCCTCCGGGACTCCCTCGGAACTGCAAGCATCCCCGAATCTGCTGCGCGTGCTGGTGTCGCGACGCTGGTGGCCGGCAACGATTCTCATCCTGCTGGGCATGGCAGGCCTGGCCCAGCTCGGGTTTTGGCAACTGGACCGTCTGGAGTGGCGGCGCGGCATGAACACGCAGACCCTGGCCCGGCTGAATGCGTCCCCAGTGGTCGTCACCGGGGACATGGAATGGGGGGACGACTGGCATGACCGGCAAGCGATGGCCCGGGGCGTACTTGACTACCGCAGCCAGGTTGGAATCAAGAACCGCTTCTACAAGGAGGAGGCCGGGATCCATCTGCTGACGCCCATGCGCCTGGAAGGTTCGGACCAGATTCTGTTGGTTGATCGGGGCTGGATTCCGCAGGCTTGGGTATCCGGCGATTGGTCGGAGTACGACGAAGGCGCAGGGCCAGTGGAGGTGCGGGGTCTCCTACAGGATGCCAACCCTTATCCACCCGGTACGGACATCGATGCGTCTTCGGACCGCCTGTATCACCGGGAGGACTTGGCACTGCTGGGCCATGTCCTGGACATGGACGTGGCTCCGATGTTCCTGCTGCAGCAGCCAGCCGAGGGGGATTCACAGGGGTGGCCGCGCCGTCAGCCCAAGGACCTGCACCTAGGTGAAGGCAACCACCTGAGCTATGCAATCCAATGGTTTCTGTTCTCACTCATCCTTGGCGTTGGCTATGTGATCATGGTCCGGAAGCGCACGCGGCAGTCCGTAGAGACGGTACAGACCGACTGACCTCCCGGTTTCAGCGCCACACCCCAATCCCCAGCTCCATGGCTGTTTTCTCGGCCTTCGCCATTGCTGCGTGATGCCGGGACGTATCCGACTTTGGTTCGTATAGAGCCATGCCCTCCGCGATCATTTGCTCGTTAACCAGCAGGCCGTCACTGGTCAGGACGTAGCGGAGCAACCGCTCGTCTCCATCCCTGTCGGTATCTCCGGCAACCAGCAACACGTCGGCATTGCCCACCAGTAGCTGATTGAGCTTGGTTGCTTCGTTGTACAGTTCCTCGCCAGGATCGGGGCTGTCCGTAAACAGATAGCGGACCAATACCGGCCGCCCATCCATTTCGACCTCAATGGTGTCTCCGCTGAGGACACGGAGGACGTGTACGGCGATGGTTTCGCCAACCGCAACCTCGGTCTCGGGGTTCGTTGTGGCGGCTGCGGGACCGGCTTCGGATGCCGGCACGGCCTCGCGCGGTGGGATGATCATGGTGCAACCGATGATTGTGGAGGCTACGCACAGGACCATGGCAGCGGCAATCATCCTTGACAGCCGTGCTTGCAGGTTGATTGGTCGGAATGGAGTCCGGGCAGGTTCAGACATGGGGGGCAATTCCGGTTGAAGGTTTGGAGCAGGGCTTTCCGCCCTCCGGCCGTATTGAACGGCATCCTTCAGCCGGGCTCCAAAATTGTCAGCAGGACAGCATGCCTGCCGGCTGCAGTGCCGCCGGTGCGACCGACCGGATGGGACAGGACACCAGAACGACCAATCTGTAGACATGGGGGTTTCGTGTGTATATAATTGTGTATGGAGCGAAACAGCAGAGCGATCGTTCAACGGCTTCAGGCTGAAGGTTTTGAACTCGTGAAAGTGTCAGGCTCGCACCATAAGTTCCGCAAGGGGCCGATCACGGTAATCGTGCCGCACCCCAAAAAGGATCTTCCAGTGGGAACCGCTCGTGCCATCGCGAAGTCGGCCGGTTGGATATAAGGAGCATTGGACCATGCACTATGTGGCCGTGATCGACAAGGACGCGGGAAGTGCCTACGGTGTCCGTTTCCCCGACGTGCCCGGTTGCTTCTCGGCAGCCGACGCGTTCGACGAGATCATCCCGAACGCGATCGAGGCACTGTCTCTGTTTTTCGAGGACAGGGAAATTGTCCCGGCGCGCAGTATCGAGGCGGTACGCGAGGAAGTAGCCGAGGATCTCGCTGCCGGCGCCGTTTTAATGATGATTCCCCATATTGCCGATCGCCGTCGGGTCGTTCGGGTCAATTTGAGCCTTGACAAGGGGCTTCTTGACACGCTGGACGAGGCCGCGCGGGCACGTGGCATGACACGTTCGGCCTTTGTTGTAAAAGCCGCAGCAAGGGAAATCCGCGATCCCAGCTGGTGATGGCCCTGGAGTAACAAGATACTCAATGATGGCTATGGGGGAAGCCTCTCATCAAAACCACAGGTTGCCCCATCACGGTGTCATCAGATAATTGTCACGAGTGATCGGTGTAAGTGGGGCCTTGCGGATCAATTAGCTTGGCGATACGCTCCAGAGCAGACACTGCGGCTGCAAGCGTTGCCTCCTGATCGGCTCCCGTAGGGAGTTCAATAGGTATGCAGATCTCCTCGGGTCTCCATTCGAGACCCGGGGTACCCAAATCACCCACCCTGCTTCGAATTTCGTCCAATCCGACTCGGGGGTTTTTGACGGGATAGAACGACAACCATAAAGGCTTGTCCGGCATTTGGCCCGCGGCCTTGTAATCGATTCCCAGCGATGCGGCTGCGCCGGCCAATCGCAGGTATCTCACATAGTAATTGGTGCCATTCCCCACGGTGAGACCGCTGGTGTTAGCCCAGCCCGACTGCTCCACCCACTTCACAGTCTTCGCCACCAAGCCTCTCAAATTTTCGTCCCGTCGTGGTTTGTCACCGGCAATGGCGGTGGCCGCCAAACCTTGCAACTCGTTGATCTCGAACGCCGCTCTCTGATCACCGGCTGCCGACACCTGTTGTGCAACGCGGTCAAGCAACAAAGACCAACTGGCCAGCACCAACCGGCGATGGCCGTCCTTGCCTGTGGCGGTTTTCTGGTTGCTCTCGAGATGGCTGGTGCCGAGTTCATGGCCTGCCCTTCCCAGCCGCTCCGTTATTTCATCCCATAGGGAACCCGGGTTGATTCGATCATCCGGAGCCAGAAACAACAAAGCCGACGGTTTGACGGCAGGCAGTGCTTCCCAATAGGTGACCGGTTGATGCCAGGTGAGTGGGGCCCAGAACTTGGACTCGATCAACGCCACCACGTCACCGCCGGTGTCGATGCACGCCAGATCGGGTACGGCTCCGTGTTCATTGGCCAGCCAAGGTTGGGCACCCGCGAGCGGCAGGGGGGCATGTCCGTCTCCCAGAAAATCGGCCACGGTTGCCAGTGCAATCCTTGAGCGCGAAAGAATGAAGCACAGGGCATCCGTGGCGGCATCCTCCAGGCCGATGTTGTGCCACCGGGCAATGAAGCCCAGCAAGGTTTGATCGTCAGTCATTGCAGATCCCCTTCGCGGGTTTGGCAGCGCGGAGTTTGATTAGGATTGTTGGCACTGTTGCAATGCACGTGGAATGGATACGGAGACGGGTAAAGGGGGGCGAGCGAAAGGTGTGGGTCGCAACCCCAACACACTCCATGCCAGACCCCTCCTTGACCACCATCATACAGTTGCTTGGTTCCCCGATCAGCCCGTCGAACTGTCGCGTATTGCCAACGGTGCTCCCGTATCTGTAGGCGATTTGAACCTCGGTCACACCACATCGGATACGACATCAATCGCAGACAGCCCCAATCGCCTCTTGCTTGGAGTCACAGGCTGGATACGAAGTAGGGTTTCTGCTCAATCTCACGGGTTTTCCGGGGTCTCCGCTCGCGCCCCCGTCAGGTGGTACTTCTGTTGTCGGCTTTGGGGCTTGTCGGGGATGGTATAGGCAATCGTTCCATCGGCCAGGAGCGCGCGGATCACCTTGTTGAGCTGACCGGACACGCGCTTTTGTCCCAGATTGCGGGACAGGCCCGCTTTGGACATCGGTCCATGCGCCAGTTGTCGGATCACTTTGGCTGACAGCGACTCTGGCTGCAACTTGGGCTGCGACTCTGGCCGTGAGTCTGGCCGCGACTCTAGCTGTGTCGATATGCCTTGTGCAACCGCAAGAGTCGCCGTACCGATATCCCGGCCCTCATCGTCGGAGGAAGGTTCACCTGCCGCTCGCGTCCCCGTCAGGTGGTACTTCTGTTGTCGGCTTTGGGGCTTGTCGGGGATGGTATAGGTAATCGTTCCATCGGCCAGGAGCGCGCGGATCACCTTGTTGAGCCGACCGGACACGCGCTTCTGTCCCAGGTTGTGGGACAGGTCCGCCTTGGACATCGGTCCATGCGCCAGCTGCCGGAGCACTCTGGCCGACAGCGACTCTGGCTGCGACTCTGGCTGCGACTCCGGCCGTGAGTCTGGCCGCGACTCTGGCTGTGTCAATGTACCTTGTGTAGCCGCGATTGTGGAGGTATCGGTTTTCTGGCCCTCATTGTCGGAGGAAGGTTCTGCTGATTCCGTGAATACAAACTCCAGTCGCAACCCGTCGGACTCCACCAGCCACTTTGGTTGGACCGTTCCTGCCGATTGGCAGGTCTCGACAATGCTTTCGATACCGCGTCCCCATGCCTCGATCATGCCGGCGCGGAAGAACGCATTCGCGATCCCCGGATTGTGCGGTGTCGAAGCGTGCGGTCCCAAGAGTCTGTCCAGAGTCCAGTCGGTTGGCAGGGTCCCTGGGTTCCACAACGAAATGCGATCGTCGTACACACGGATCTGAATTGGTGCCGGGTTGGCATAGTCCCGGTGCGCGACCGCGTTCAGGACTGCTTCGCGTAGCGCCTCAGCAGGGGCTGGCGGGGTCTCCCGGCGGAAAATGCCCTCGTAGGAGACTTTCGCCTTTGAGTACTTCGTGCGCAGCAGGTCGACGGTGCGGTCAACCTGGATGAACAGGTTGCCTTCAATCACGTCCTGGTACGCGAGCTCTGTTGCTGATCGGAAGTAGCCGATCTTTACAAACGCACCCGCGAAGAAACGCGTCGGGTCGGAATGGAACAGCAGTACCGTTGCGCGCCGAAGATGCTTGCCTTCGCGCAGATTCAGAAGTTCGATCAGATCGCCGTCGGACTCGCCCACCACCGTGGCTGGCATGCGGTCGCTGGCGACACCTCGCTGCCGAAACTCGTCCAACGTTCGGCCGTCCAGATCGCGAAGCCCAATCCCCGGCATCGGCGCGTCGTCCCAGTTGCGGCCATGCTTGCGGAGCAGAAACCGGTTCAGCGATGCACCTCTCAGGACCTGCTTGGTACTGCCGCTCCGGTAGTGGTATTCACCCTTGTAGCTGATTGGGTTGGGATGGGGATCGACTCTGATTTCCAAGTACTCCCCACACTCCTCTGATTTGAGGTCCACGTCAACGACAATGCCCAACAGGGACTGCGTCTTGTTGGGAATCTCCTCCAACAATCGCAGCGGATCCTGCACCCCAACAATTTCGCCACGGTCGTTCCTACCGATGACCAACAGTCCGCCTTGCGCGTTGGCAAATCCGCAGATCCACTTCAGGTACTCGTCTCGCCAGGATGACTTCCACTCAAGGTTTTGACTCTCGTCCATCGTTGCCGCCTTGGCGGTTGCTGCATCACTCACGCCGCGCCTTCCTTCAGAAGCTCGTTGCCAAGACCGTGTTGTTCCGAGAAGCAGGTGAATTCGCTGGGGCTGCGTCCGCAACCCGTTGTCGACCAATCTAGATGCTCGCCCAACGTGCCTCTGTACCTCGCTGCCAGAGCCGTGGCCGGTCAGCCAACCATCGGATTTCTCACCGGAAGTGTAGGTTGCCGACTGCCGTCGGGACGCGATTCTAATTCAGGTGGTATGCGAGGCACATGCAGGTCAACGAAACCGGCCCTCTGTCGCGCCGACACGTTGCGCCGGCTTCATCAGTTCGCAGGTTATGGCCTGGTCATCTTGGGCGGGTTGCGCCGCAACACCAGGGTATCAACCGTGAGGGTCGTGGCGGCACCGGTTACCGCCAGCCTGAATGCCTCCCGCACCACGGGCAGGGGATCCACCAAACCCGCTGCGAAGGCATTCACGCCGTTGTCTGTCACGACATTGTAGGCAAAGGGATGGCCTGAGGCGCGGATTGCCGCCAACTTCACCCGAGGCGCTGGAACACCTGCATTGGCCATGATCCGCAGAGCCGGTGCGTCCAATGCCCTGCAAGCGCAGTCCAGTCCCATCTGCTCTTCCGGATGGAGGTCGGCCACTGCGCGGCAGTTCTTGGCTGCATGCACATAACCGAACCCGCCTCCTGGCACCACACCGTCCCTCATGGCATGCCCCACCGAGCGGATCCCTCGTTCCAGGATTCGTTTCAGCCACTCCCGCTCCACGTCCGTATCGGCTCCCACGCGGATCTGGCCTGATCCCAGATCCATGGCGGCAATGCGTCGCCGCAGCCAATCGGCTGACGGATCCTCCGCATCCAGAAAATCGCGCTTGACCCGCAGTTGGCGCGCACATTCATGGATCCTTGCTGCCCGGTGGGGTTCGGGCATGATCCGAATCCCTTCCCGGGATACATCCACGGTGACTGCGTGCCCCAGGTCGTCGGGTTGCACCTGGCCCACGGGTTTCGTGAAGGGTAAACCCAGGACGGTGGCTCCTGTGAGGCAGGTCAGGTCCTCATAGGGGCAATCCGCGGCCGAAGATGTGGGTTCGAATACGACCCCGGACACGGCCACGGGACTGTCGGAGTTCCGGTCGTTCAGGGCCAGCCAAGCCACCATGGTCTCGCTGAAACCCCGCGCCAAAATCAGCAGGTTGCCTTTTCGGGCATACAACGCGGCGGTCATCAGGGCGAGCATATCGTCGTCGTTGGCCAGTTCGCCGTCGACCGCTGCCACAAGGCAGTCGTTCATTTGCAGACGGTCTGCGTTGCCTTCCGGGTGGTTCCAATGCGCCGGCGACGCCTTGAAGGCGGCGCCAACCGTGTAGCGACTCTCCAGCACTCGGCCAAAGTGCTCTTCAACGTCGATGATGGCATCGGGACCCATCACATAGAGCATTTCGCCAATCAACGCCGCGGCTGGGTCATGTCCCGTTACGGTTCTGGCGGTCAGCGCCAACTGGCCTTCGTCACGAACAGGTTGGGCGAGGGCGCGGAGCGACTCCTCCACTACGCCCACGGCATGACGAAGTCCGGCAGCCAGGCGTACCGGCGACACCCCGCCTTCCACAAGGCGAAAGGCATCGCGCACCATGGCTTGGGTGAGTACTGCGACCATGGCTCCACCATCCCCCACAGTCTCCTCCATCTGCCAGACCATGTTGCGAAGCAGCATGGCGGAGACGTCCACCTGCGGATCTCCCAGGCTGATGATGCGCCGCGCCACGGTGGGGGCATCGTCGAGCGCATCCAATCCATAGCCGGCATGGGCCTGATCCATCGCCACGGCCGGCATGGGACCCAACATGCCACCCAGCAGGTCTGCGATGACGTCAATGCCTTCCCGCAACACGCGGGACGCGTCCGGAGCCTGCACCACCCGAGGTTGGGGCACTACGATGTCTCCAATGGCCGGCCGGCGTCAACCCTTGATGCCGGTCAGTGCCATGCCGCGGATGAAATACTTGGAGGCAAAGGCGTAGACCAGGATGATCGGCACGGTGGTCATGACGGATCCGGCCGACCACATGTCATACCGGGCCCAGTAGATGCTGCGCAACCCTGCCAGCAATAGGGGCAGGGTCTGCTTGTCGGGAGTGTTGAGGACCACCAGGGGCCACAGGAAACTGTCCCAGTTGGCCAGGAACGCGAAGATGCCCAGGGCCGCCATGGGCGACGTGGACAGGGGAATGATGATGGTAAAGAAAATCCGCCATTCCGACGCTCCGTCGATCCGTGCCGCATCCAGGTATTCGTACGGGATGACCTCCATGAACTGGCGCATCAGGAACACGCCGAAGGTGGACCACAACCCGGTGATGATGAAGCCCCACAGCTTGTTGACCAGGTTCAGGTCGCCGATCGTGATGTAAAGCGGCACCAGCACCACCGCGAACGGCACCATCATGGTGGACAGCAACAGAATGAAGAGGTACTCCTTGCCCCAGAACCGATACTTGGCGAAGATAAAACCCAGAGCCGACGAGGTCAGGAGGGTGATTACGGTAACGGTCACCGCCGAATAGATGCTGTTGGCGACCGCCACCTCGAAGTTGACCCGCGTGAGAATCTCGGTGTAGTTCTCCGTGGTCCAGTTGATGGGCAACAGCGCCTTGGATTGCACCAGTTCCTTGAAGGGCTTGAAGGAAGCGAACACCATCCACACGAAGGGAAACAGGGCCACGATCGCCATGAATCCCAGGAAAACATGGAGAACGCCCTGTCGCAGATTGCGCCAAGGGGACGATAGGTGGGGCGCGGGTTTGAGGGCGGGAACGGATCCGGTCATGGCCCGGATTCTCAATACGACCAGTTGGGCCGCAGCACGCGGATCTGGATCAGGCTGGCGACCAGGATGAACACGAACTGGAACAGGGCGGCCACCGTGGCCGTGCCGAACCGGATGTGCGTGAAGGCTTCCTCGTAGATGAGCAGGTTGTACAGGTAGGTGGCGGTTCCGGGTCCTCCTTCGGTCATGACGTAGGGCAACGTGAATTCCTGCAGCGAGCCGACCGTGAGCAGGACCATGACCAGAATGATGGTGTGGGACAGCAGCGGGATGGTCACGCGCCAGAAACGCTGCCACTCGTTGGCGCCGTCCACCCGGGAGGCGTCGATGACCTCCTCCGAGATGTTCAGCATGCCGGCCGTGAGCAGCACGATGTAGAACCCCATGCTTTTCCATACCGCGATGCCCGAGATGGCCGCGAGGGCGGAACGGGTGGAGGACATCCATTTGAAGGGGGGAATGCCCAGGAAGTCCAGCATGCGGTTCAGCTGGCCCACTTCGGGATCCATCACCATGCGAAACAGCAGGGACACGGCTACCAGGGATACCACCACGGGAATGAAGATTACGGCCTGGTACAGATTCCGCAACCGCCGCACATTCGACAGGGTGGTGGCCACCAGCATCGAAATCGGCAGCATGAAGAGGAAGATGTACAGGGTCCAGGTGAACGTGTTCTTGATGGACACCAGAAACAGGGGATTCAGGAGCAGTTTCTGATAGTTGCCCAGACCGACGAACGGACTGTTCTGGGGATCCAGGATCTTGTAATCCACCATGGCGATGCGAAACGCCTGGAAGATCGGATGGAACATGAATACGAAGTACCAAATCAGCGTGGGGACGATGACCGCCACGCCAAAGTGAAACTGGGATTTTCTCAACACCCGGCGGATGCGGGCCCAGTCCCATGCAGGACCCCGGCGGGAGCCGCCTCCGAAACGTGCCGTGGTGGTCATGGTGTCAAGACTGCGTCCTCGGAGGAGGGCATTCGAGGCCGAGGATGGAGATTGGCCGTAATCGGCCCAAACCGATAAACCTGTGGAAGATGTGCCGGGGCCTGTCCGTCGGACAGGCCCCGGCACATCCCATTCAGTTCCCTGCCTGCCGGTTCAGGCGGGGGTGTAGGTGGACATGTCGCTCTGGAACTGAGCGTAAATCGCGTCCAGGCGTTCCTGCAAGGCCGCAGCGCCTTCCGCCGCCGTCAGGTTCTGCTGCCGGACTTCCGAGGAGACCTGAGCCACGGCTCCGTCCACGGAGGACGGACTGCCGAAGCCCTGCCCGTAGTATCCGGTGGTGGATGCCAGAGCCTGGAGCAGCTTGTGCGCCTTGACGGCCGAACTGGTGTCCGACGAGTCCTCAAAGTGGTCGTAGACCCCCACAAGGCCCCTCCAGGCGGTGTGGGCGGCACCGCCATAGATCCGGGCATACTCGGTCTGACCTTCGAGCGTGCCCACCATGCGCAGGAAGTCGATGGACACATCCGGCTGCTTGGACTGGCGCGGAGCCACAAAGCCCCAGCCGCCTTCGCCCACGAACTGTGGTGCGTCGGGAGGCGTTACCCGTGGTGCGCCCGTGAGTTCGTAGGAGTAGCCGTGCTTGTGGCCCTCGATCATTGGCGTGCCGTTGCCTCGGGCCAGTGCCACCTTGCCCGCCAACGCTGCATCCACATGGTTCTGGTCCAGTTCGGTTTCAATGCCCATCTCCACCGGTGTGGCCACGAACAACTCCATGGCCTGCACGCCGGCATCGGTGTCGACGTTGAAGTTCTTGTTGTCGTTGTCCCACCAGTCGGTGCCCTCCGCAGCCAACAAACTGCGGACAATGCCGAGATAGCTTTGGGCATCCCAGCCCTTGCTGCTGAGTCCCCAACGGACGACCGTACCGTCCTCTTCCTTCTGCAGGGACTTGGCGAGTTCCCACATGGAGGTGTAGGAGTCGAAATAGGGTTCGCCGTTGGTGGGCGGGAATGCATCGGCCATGCCCATGGCCTCGACTTCGTCCACGGGTACGTTGACCATGCTACCGACGCCGTTCATTTCGGTGGGCACGCCCCAGATGTCGTCGCCCCACGAGTAGGCCTCCACTGAGTCGCCATTGAAGTCCTCGTCGATATCAAGGCCGTTGTGGTTGTAGACCGACTCTCGCAACGGCATCAGCGCGTTTTGGATGTGCAGAGGCACCAACACCTTCCCCATGATGCAGGCCGCCTCGGGTTGGGTACCCGCGGACAGCGCAGCGATGAGCTTGGTCTCGATGGGCCATGGCTGTGGGGCCACGGTCAACTCCACTCCGGACTGTTCCAGGTAGAGATCCGCCAGGCGCTCGTAGGCGCCAATGTGGTGGTCGTACTGCAAACCCCACAACACGCCCGCCGTGGGCATGGGGGCTCCACCGTCGGTGGAGGGCGCGACGACAGTACAGGCTGCCAGGGCTGAAACCCCCAGGGCCATGGCCGATCCCTTGAGAAACACGCGGCGATTGATCGTTCTGGTCTGCATCCGTCTTACTCCTGTTGAATTACTACCGCAGCACCAACACCCCGGGGGGTGTACGCATCACGACAGCCACCACGGCATATCCATCCCAAATCCGAAACCGGTCATGGCCGAGCTTCGATACGGATGTGTACAGCTGGCGGCAACCATGAATGTGCGGATTCTAACACCCCCCCGAGGCACGAGTCACTGGGTGTTTAGGCGCAATGTTGAGTGTTGTTTCAGCATCGTGGCCGTTGGTGCGGGCCCGCCATCGGCCTCCGCGCATGAAGAAGGTCCGTTGTTGTGCGCATCAGGTCATGGAGGCGGTCATCAGATACAGGGTGGTGAAACCAGTTGAGGATACGGGCCGTTGGTTCCGATTCCATGTGGTTGCCGATGGCGCGGTCCGGCACGCCTTCGATCAAGACCGCTGGACTTCTGTTGCATGCAAACTTCCTGCGATGCCCACGGGACCGCGCCTTCCCGGAACTACATCGATGCGTGTGGGAATCAGCCACTCGGTTTCTGTCTTGGCCGCGCCTCCGGTCTTCTCGGGCCTGTTGGCGACGGGACACACAGGCGAATGGGACTATACTCCAAGCATCCCCTGTGGCATCCAAGACGCTCAAGTGACGGTTGAACCGATGGGGGGCGATAGCTCCGGGATGTGGCGGACAGCACCTGAAGCATGTGGCGTAGGGCGGTATCCAGGACGCTTATGTACCTGCAACCACCGGACGAGCCCCCGGAGACCAACGAGTCTTCCGGCATCCCTGACTTTGATCACCGGGGTCTCCTCCCGCCTGGAATCCACACGGCCAATTGGCCGGAGGTGGTCGCCCGGTTCGGGTGGCCCCCCCGGCGAAGAGACCTCTTGACCGGGCTGCAGGACGCGTGCAGATATCTGAAGCAAGCAGGGGTGGACATCCTGTTCCTGAACGGAAGCTTCGTGTCAAACATTCCCGTCCCCGGTGACTACGATGCCTGCTGGGACATGGGTGCCCAAGGGTTGGCGCTCGCATGTCTGCCGGGATGCCTGCATCCCGATTCACTGTCTCCGCCAGAGCAGAAAGATCGGTTTCAAGGTGAGTTCTACAGCTTAGAGGTACTTGCGCCTGTACCAAACCAGCGGCAGCGACCCGCATCCCAAAGGCGTTGTGGCCCTTGTCCTTTCAACGGTGAATCATGATCATCAGGAATGAACAGCATTACTGCACAACGGAACGCTTGATGCAGGAATTCCAGGACTGCATCAAGGACCTGCAGTCCAATCCGCCCGCGGACATGTTGCCTGAAAGGGTGGAATCCGAGTGCAGGGTCATGCAGTACCAGATCGACCAGTTCCGAGCCCAACTGCAGGAGTATGACGACATCCGGGCGGGGAAGGTCGATGTCCAGGGTCTCCGCGCCGCCCTGACGGCTCTTTACCAGGCACAGGACAAGTGCGGGCACTCCCTGCTGGCGGCGCGCATGGCGAGCGGCATCACAGTGGAGGAACTGTCGGAGCGAATCGGAGTCAGTGTGGACGAACTGCGCGCCCTCGAAGCCAACGAGTACCGCCCGGCAAGCCTGGAGATGCTGGGGGCCGTGTCCGAGGTTCTGACTGCGGAGATGGCCGCAGCCTTGTAGGGCAGGTGTTGCCTCCCCGCAACCCTACTCGCCCCTCCCTTTCCGGCGCGGTCGGAGACCTCCGCCGATTCCTGGAACGCGGCGTGCCGAGCCAGGACCACGTTGCCCACGGTGCCGTTGTCGGCGACCGTGTGTTCGTTGTCTTCGTACTTCTGCGGCATCTCGCTGTCCATGTCCGGCAGAGCGGCCGGTGCCGCGATGCTCAGGTCGTGGCCCAACGACTGCTGCGGAGATGGCAGGCCTCCTCGGACGCGAATTTGTCAACGCCCTGCGGATAGACGAGCCGGTGGCAGAGTTGGGCCATCAGTCTGAACTTGGATGTACCTGCGTTTGGAGGCAGGCGACGGATTGTCCGTGTTGCAGGTTCTCAATATCCCGTCAATGTCCAGCAGGTTTCATGTCAAGGCTTCAGCCACGAACAGCTGTGAAGTCAACGGATTGTCAAGGCGGACGGGTATCCCAACATACTTCAGGTCGTATCCGTCCATGACCGCCTTGGTGTCTTCGTTGTCGAACCGCACGGAGTAGCGGGCACCCGGATCCACGCCCTTGAACCGCATGTGGTACACCGGTTCGGCCGGATCTTGGAGACGAAACACGCCGGCCATCGAACATGAGCGGTCCCGATGCGCCAACTCCAAGGCTCCCCAGCCGCTCGGTTCCAAGCCGTCGTGCGTTGGGGTGTGGTGATAGATCCGACTCTGGCCGTGCATGGGACGGGCTACTTCCTTGTAGAGCTTCACGAACCGTTCGACATGCCGCTGTTGCGTCAGGTTGGGTTTGGCGCCGATCAGGTGGTACCACCCCATGGTGGCATGGGTGAACAGGGCCAGTCGGCCCTGAAAGTCGATGTCCGCGGTGCGCCCGCAGTACTGGCCGTACCCGATCAGCCTGTCCATGCGTTCGGGCGGCAGGGCCATGGACATGCCACTGGTGATCGAAAACGACCGGGGTGCGATTTGGTGATCCGTGACCCAGGTGTGGTCGAAGTAGCGCAGGAAGCCCAGGTCCGTGCGGGCGCCGCCACTGGCGCAGTTCTGGAATATGACATCGGGAAACCGTTGGGTGAGACGATCGAAGAGACCGTACAGGTTCTCGCACTGCCGCCAATACCGGTTTTCCTGCCACCCGTGCCGCTCGGAGTAACCCGCCGCCTCCAGGAAACCGACGTTGTAGTCGAGCCGAAAGCAGTCCAGGCCATGGGTCTCGATAAGACGGGAGATGTTGGCCTCGACCCAGGCCACTGCCTCCGGATTGGTGAGATCGAGCAGGCCGGTTTCGTAGGGCGTGTCGTCGTAACGGCGGGCAACCCATTCAGGATGTTCCTTGCGGATTTGGCTCGCAGTTCCCAATCTTTCGGGCTCCATCCACAGACCGAAGAGCAGGCCGCGCTCATGGGCGCTTTCCACAAAATATTCAATGCCCTTGGGAAACCGTCGGCGGTTGACCTCCCAGTCGCCGGCCGTGGCAAACCAGTCGCCATAGGGTTCCGCGTACCATGACGCATCGAGAATGAACAATTCCACCCCCATTTGGGCGGCCATCTCGATTTCATGCATTACGGCCTCTTCCGTAACCTCCATCTCGGGGCCGATGCCGCTGGTGATCAGGCCGCTCTTGCCGGACATCAAGGGCCGGAACACACTGCGGCGGGTGTGGTCGTGCAAGGCATTGACACAATCGTCGAGATCCCCAAGCACCAGGCCGAGATGCAGCGTCGGCGTGACGATTGTCTCCCCGGGATCCAGCACCCGCAAGGGGGCGGGGCCCGCCGGCCCCGCCTTGAACGACATCCGTGATGTGCCGCGGGCGGGTCCGTCATCCAGATCAAACTCGAAGCTGTATCCCCCCGAAAAGGCCAGGGAGCCGATCAGGTTTTCTCCTGTCTCCCGGTTGTTCAGGATGAACATGGGGTGGCGGTGGCGGTCTCGGCGAAAGTATCCGTCGATCCTGTAGCCCGCGTACGGCACCTCCTGCCAACCGAAGTCGCCGCAGTTGCCCCAGTGGGAATCCTGGAAGTATCCGAGCCGATATGGGCTGGGTTCGCCAAAGATCCTCTCCGAGATGGATTGGAACACCCCGGACCAGGAACTGGCGGCCGACAGCGGCACGGCCGCTTCCGAATGGTTGGTAACCTCCAACCACCTCTTCATGAAGCAGGTTCCGTCCAATTGCGTGTGCACTTTGACCGAAACGGGACGGTGGGCGTGAGTCAGCGACATAACGAATTCGATCCCGGTGGCAACGGGCACAACCTCTTCGGACACCAGGGACCAGTGGGAACGCAGGGACTGTCCGTCGATCTCCAGCGTGAATGCCTGGGGTTCGGCATGCTGCCTTGTGTCGATGCGCTGGCTTTCAGGGGCCATGAAACCTGCTCCGTTCCAGCCCCGGCCGACCAGTTGGCCGCCAATCAATGATTCCTGATAGGCCACCAGGCCCGTGCGGAATGTCCAGGTCGGGTGCGGATCATCCTGTCTGTCCACGTCGGTGAACATGGGTGAAGGCTCAGGCCTCATGTCATCAATCCTCGTTGAACGGCGATGGGCAATGGTCAGGCGAGGTATGCACGAACGTACTTGAAGCGCCCGTGTCAAACCCGTCCTGTTGCAATGCAGACTATCACCAACAGGTTTGTGCGTGGCGAGTGGGTGCCGTCTGGCCCGAAAGCGCCTGGGGGGCCGACGCCACAATCACATTACCACTCGGACTTCGCTCTGTCGATGGGCCAAATCGGTGGCGGGACAAATGGCCTTTCAGAACGTTGTTGTTGGGGATGGGCCGAGTTCCTGCAACGTGCCCGGACTCGGTGACAATGATTCCGTGCAGTCACGCCTGGCCCCGGCCGCAGCGCCGGGGCCAGGCGTGATTGACATTGGTCAACAGTGGGCGATCCCATCGGCTACAATGCGCCCCCTGCCCTTTCCCGATTGGCAGTGGCCACCAGTTTTTGAGAACCGTGCAGTTCCATGATTCTTGAACAATTCGACCTAAACGGCATGGCAGCTGTGGTGTCGGGCGCCGCCAGCGGCTTGGGCAAGGCCATCTCCATTGCCGTAGCCGAGGCCGGCGCCGACGTGACCTTGGCGGATCGCAACGGGGTCGGCATGGACGAAACCGCCCATGTCATTTCGGCATTGGGTCGTACCGTGGTGCCTCGGGTTTGCGACGTATCGGAACCGGAACAGATCGAAGCCCTGTTTCAGCTGCATGATCGTGAGCTGGGTCATGTGGATTTTCTGGGCAACGTGGCGGGAGACGGTTTATTGGCCCAGCCGGAAGACATTGCCATCGATGATGTGAAACAGGTTCTGCAGAACCTGGTGGTGGGCAGGTTCGCCATGTGCCAGCAAGCCGGACGGCGCATGCTGGCCCGAGAGACGGGCAGCATCGTCAACATCGGTTCCCTGGCCAGTATCACCGCCCTGGGCAGGGGACACGTTGCCTACAGCATGGCCATGGGGGCCGTGGTGCAGATGACCCGGGAACTCAGCACGGCCTGGAGCGGTCGCGGCGTGCGGGTGAACGCCATCCTGCCGGCTCAGGTGCTCAATCCCGGCCTGAAGGAACGCATCGACGCCGACCCGGGTTTGGAGACGCAATATCTGTCCGGGATACCCAGGGGCAGGCTGGGCCATCCGCGGGACATCAAGGGGTTGGCCGTGTTGCTGGCCTCCCCGGCCAGTTCATGGATTACCGGGACCCTGATTCCCATGGACGGCGGTAATCTGGCCATGAATGCCGGAGGCACGCCGGGAACCGGTGTGTTTTGAGGCACGGGACCATGTCCACCGCACAGGCAGTCCACACCGCCGCCCATCCGGAGCAGGTTTTGAGGAAGGCACACCTCTTCAGGGAGATGCTCAAAATTCGGGAAACGGAACTGCAGCTTGCCCGCGCGTACCGGGACGGCCACGTCATGGGGGCCTGTCACACCTATGTCGGCCAGGAAGCCGTCGCGGTGGGAGTCTGCGCCCATCTCCAAGTCGAGGACGCTGTCTTTTCGACACACCGGGGGCATGGCCACGCCCTGGCCAAGGGTGTGGCGGCCACGGAGGTCGCGGCGGAATTGTTCGGACGGGCCACCGGTTGTTCGGGAGGCCGGGGCGGCAGCATGCATCTCTTCTCCCCGGAAGTGGGCATGATGGGTACCACCGGCATCGTGGGCCCCAACATCCTCCAGGCCGTGGGGGCGGGCTATGCCTTTCAGTTGAACGGCGAGGACCGGGTGGCGGTGGCCTTCTTCGGGGACGGTGCCGTCAACAACGGCGCCTTTCACGAAGGCCTCAATCTGGCTTCCATCTGGGATCTGCCGGTTGTCTTCGTCTGCGAGAACAACCTGTATGCCACGGAAGTGCCGTTCGCCTACGCCGCCGGCAACCCGGAAGTTGCCATGAGGGCCGAGGGATACGGTTGTCCGGGCCGAGCGGTGGACGGCAACGATGTGATGGAAGTGGATACCGTGGCCGGGGAGGCGGTGGCACGGGCCCGCCGGGGGGATGGGCCCACCCTGCTGGAATGCAAGACCTATCGCACGCGGGCCCATGCCGAGGGCATGCCGGAGGTTGGCTACCGCACACAGGAGGAAGTGGACACCTGGAAGGAACGGGATCCGATCGACTTGCTGCGAAGCCATCTCATGGGCACGGAGCGCATTGCGGAGGACGAAATCTCGGCTTGGGAGGACGAGGCCCGATCGGAGGCGTTGGCCGCCATTGAGTTCGCCAAGGCGAGCCCCTGGCCCGATCCCCACACTGTCTTCGACTTCGTGGACTCCTCCGACTCCGCCGAGGCGGCGCGGCGCTCATGAATACCTCCCCGCGGACCCTGACGTTTACCGAAGCCGCCCGCGAGGGTCTGTCGGAGGAAATGGAGCGCGACGCCTCCATTTTCGTGGTGGGAGAAGGTATCGGCGAAAGGGGCGGCAACTTCAATACAACCTTGGGTCTGTTCGACCGATTCGGCCCCAGTCGGATTCGCGACACCCCCATCACCGAAAGAGGCTTTGTGGGCATGTGCACCGGTGCCGCCATGGCAGGTGCGCGGCCAGTAGTGGATTTCATGTTCCTGGATTTCATCCTGGATGCCTTTGGGGAATTGGTCAACCAGGTGGCCAAAATCCAGTACATGAGCAGTGGGCGCCTGCGCATGCCCATGGTACTGAGAGGGTGCATCGGGGTTGGCGGCTCCGCAGCCACCCACCATTCGGGAAACTACTATCCTTTCTTCCTGCACCAGCCCGGGTTCAAGGTTGTCGTGCCTTCGACCCCGCGCGACGCCAAGGGTTTGCTCAAGACAGCCATTCGCAGCGATGATCCCGTGCTGTTCCTGGAACACAAGCTGCTGCTGGCAACCCGAGGCGAAGTACCGTCCGAACCGTACCTGGAGCCTCTGGGACGGGCGCGGGTCTCACGTCCGGGGCGGGACGCCACCGTAGTGGCTGTCGGCGTGATGACCCCCAAGGCCATCGCGGCAGCCGACAGCTTGGCCGAAACCGGCCATGACATCGAAGTGATCGACCTGGTGAGCATCGCGCCATTGGACACGGCCACCATTCTGGAATCGGTGGCCAAAACTGGCCGGCTGCTGATCGCCGACGAGGACTACCAGCCATGTGGTGTGGGCGCGGAGATCAGCGCCAGGGTCTGTGCGGAAGGCTTTGACCTCTTGGATGCGCCCATCGCCCGGCTGAACGGCGCCTACGTACCCATTCCCTACAGTCCTCCCTTGGAGCAGGCGGTGGTCCCTTCCCAGGATGCGGTCGTCCAGGCTCTCCGCGACCTGCTGGCCGAATGACCTGCCACAGGTAATGCAGGACGATTCATGGCGGGCGGTGGGTATCGATGGCAGTAGAAGTAGTGATGCCCCGTCTGGGCTGGACTGCCACCGAAGGGGTGCTGAAGGAATGGCTGCTGTCCAGCGGCACGGCGGTAAAGCCGGGAGATGTGTTGTTCGCGGTGGAGGGGGACAAGGCGGTCGAGGAAATCGAGTCGCTGGATGGGGGTATCCTTCACATCCCACCGAACGCTCCGCAACCGGGTGACACCGTGCCGGTGGGCCAACTGCTGGCCTACATTCTGGAAGATGGGGAAGATCCGCCTGCAGTCTCGACGGACCGCGCTGCCACCCGACAGGTCGCCACCGCGGCCGACATGCCCGCCCTTGGGACCGTTGTCGCCATAGCCGATCGCGGCTCCACCGACCAGGCGCGTCCGGCCATCAGTCCCCGAGCCCGCAAAGTGGCGTTGGAACTGGGCGTGGACTGGACCGTCCTGCAGGGCAGCGGCCGTACCGGCCGCATTGTGGAGCGCGACGTGAGGGCTGCCGCGGATTCACGCCCGTCCGGAATTCTGTCCATGTCACCCGTGGCCCGGAGGTTGGCCCGGGAACTGGGTGTGGGCATGGATGTACTGGCTCAGGCTTTCCCGAATGTTCGGATCACCGCGGGCATGGTGCGGCAGATCGGCGCCGCCGCCGAGTCCCAAGCGGACACCATTCCGTACACTCCCACCCGTCAGGCCATCGCCGCCAACCTGACCGAAAGTATGGCGCGGGCGGCGCCGGTAACCCTGACCACGGAACTGAACGCCACCGAGTTGGTGCGGTTGCGGGATCAGTTGCGGGCGGACGACCGCTCCGATGTCCCTACCTACAACGATCTGTTTCTCAAAATCCTGGCGCATGCTCTCCAGGATCACCCCGTCATGAACGCCACCGTACTGGAAGGCGGGGTGCGCATGAACGAGCAGGTGGACATCGGGCTGGCGGTCCATACCGACCGGGGACTGTTGGTTCCGGTGGTCCGGAATGTCCACCAAAGAAACCTTGGCCAGATCCATGCGGACACCACCGACCTGATCGACCGGGCCCGGACCGGCAACCTGAAAGCCCAGGACATGCAGGGGAGCACCTTCACCCTGACGAACCTGGGAGCCATGGAAGTGGACCACTTCACCCCAATTCTCCCGATGGGACACACGGCCATCCTGGGCCTGGGCCGCATCACCGTCAAGCCTATGGTGATGGACGAGGCACGGCAGGACATCGGCGTGGGACATGCCATGGCCTTGAGTCTGGTGTTCGACCACAAGGCGGTGGACGGCGCGCCGGCCGCTGGATTCCTGCAACGCATCAAACAGTTCGCGGAACGACCCTACCTTTGGCTGACGCTTTGACCCGGAGATGGCAGTGCTTCGGCGAGGCATCCCTTGCCGCGCGGCGGACCGCTGGGTGTCCGGGTTTCTGCTGTGGTGATGGTGATGGCCTCTGCGGGACAGGCAAAGGCGGCTTTGGTGGCAGGAAGTCGGGAATAGGTCCTAACAGAGACCGCCACCGTGGTTGGGTTAGTCGGACAGTAGCAGGGAACGCCAGTCGCGCGGGGCCTGCTGCACTGCCAGGATGCGGTCCACCGCGTCCGCTGGTGCACTGTCCCGGTGCCAGGCTGCCGCGATTTGGTCCAGAGGCAGCCCGGGCAGTTCGGACAGGAGCTTGTGCAACAGGTCTACGGCCATCTCCGTCTGTGCCAGTTCCCGACCGCGGGCTTCGCCTTCCTTCAGGCTTTCCTGCAGTTCCCGCGCATGCCGGCGGCGCGTCTCCTGCTCTGCCTGCTCCCGATCGACTTCCTCATCGGTCTGGCGGTCGCGCCAGCGGTCTTGTCCCTCGTCCCACCATTGGAAGCGGGGTGCCGGACGCTGCTGTCCCGGTTGGACACTGAACTCTTCCCGCGGATCCGGTCGCATGCGAATGTTTGTGCCAAACACATCGCTCCAATGCACTTCCGGGCCGGATGCGGATGCCTTCTTCAGGGGCTCAACCTGCTCGTAGACTCCGGCCTTCAGGCGGTACAACAGCAGTTCCCGCGGTGATTCCTTTCGGCGCTTGCCTCCGAGGTCGTACACCAGGTACTCGCCGATCCCCAGATCGGCGTACAGTCGCAGTTTGCCGTCCAGGTCCCGCTGTGCGCCACCGTACGACAGTATTTCCAACACCAATGCCGGAGGGGGATCCCCCTGGTGGAGTCGCAGGGCACGGTCCGGTCCGGTTGCCATACCCAGCATGTTCACCTGCGGCAGCACCATCAGATCCGGGAAGACCCAGCGCACCACACCGTCCGGTGTCATGTAGTGGACACCCGTTTCGAGTTCCACGCAGTCACCCAGCTTGTCGAAGGCGGTGTTGCCCGCGGTGCGCTGGATTTCCCGCGCCCGGTTGTCGGCCATGAGCTCTACGCCGGCCGCGTCGAACTTGCAGAGGTGGATGCCCTCGATGCCGTAGTCGGGGTCGGTGGTCCAGTCCTCTTCATATTCGTGTCCGGGATCGTACGGATACTCGGCGGTGTAGTGGTACAGAGCCTCGAGGTCGAACCGCCACGCCTCGGGGGTTGCCCGCCGCCGCGCGGCCCGCGTTTCCCGCGCCGCCTGCGTCATGGTCGGTTCGGCATATCGTTCCCGCACACGCCCGTTGGGACTTGCCGATGTCTGTTCCCTCACCTCCACCGCAGCCATCTTCGCCTCCCGTTCCCGGCTGCACCGCACGACCCCATTCTACCTGCTGTATGGATTGAGAATAGGGGACACTCCGGCATTGTCGCCCGCCGGCGCGGGCCAGGAAAACGGGCTTGCCGACGGACATGGCCTGAGACCCTTCTACTTTCCACGTTGAAGTTCCGCTGTGTTTCGAACGGGGACGCGATGTACGGTCCAATCCCCAGGCCGTTGTCCCTCGGCAAGGTCTCGCACCGCGCTGCTTCCCTGGCGAGCCGGGACGACAGCCAATCTTGAAGAGGATTGATCCGTACAGTTCGAATCTGACGATTTGCCTACGCGGGGGCAACAATGCTTCCGCGACTCCTGGCACACAGCTGCGGGAGGCGCTGCCATGTGTCAACTTGGCAGGACAGTTCGACCGTGAATCGTTAAAATCCATCGCCCGGTTCCGGTGTACAATCGACGCGGCACGTCATTCGTGTCGGCAGACATCGAGTGCCTCAGTTCCATTTCCAAACTTGGGAGAGCGCAATGCGCAAACTCACTTTGCTATCCGCCTTGGCGTTGACAGCCTTGATTCTGCTCTTGGCCCCTTCGGCAGCCTTGGCCGACGGCCATACGTCCGGCGAAATCGAAATTCCGGCCGGCTACCGCACGGTGACGGTGTCCTTCGACGGCATCGATCCGGTGAGCATGGACGACGGCGTTCTCAGCATGCGGATCAACGGGACCGTCAATCTCAACGATGTGGTCAAGTTGATCGACGATCAGTTGGCGTACGGCGGCTCCGTCGAGGAGTCCTGCGAAGTTCGCATGCGCTGGGTTCCGGCCTCCACCGTCATTACGAGCGGTGCCGACAATGTCATGAACCTCCGCTCCCGCATGCAACTGTCCCAGCGCACGTGCGAGCCGAACATGTCGCTCTACACCAGCAGCGTGCACAACGTGGACTACACGGTGACGGTAACCGAGGGCGGCATCGACGAGTTGGGTGTGTCCCTGGTCGTCAACTCCATTTCCGGCTTGGGTGAGGACTCCACCATGTCCGCGGCCCGGCTCAACCAGATCGCAGATGCCAACGTTACGCCGGTGACCGCGTGGTTGCGTGACGTGGCAGCGCTCTACCAGACCGGCTGCCTGGCTACGGCCGATGCGTCCATCAGCCCTGTATCGTTTAGCAGCAGCGGTCGGGTTTCGGTCGGCGTCAATGCCAGTGGCAACCTCCAGGCCATGTCGGCCTGTGTCGTGCTTGACGACTCCATGCGCGACCTTGCGACAAGCACGGGCGTGGCCGCACTGATCCTGGGCGATCTCAGCCCCGGGACGGTTGCCGGCATCGTGAATGGCGTCCTGATGGGCCAGATGATGTCCACTGCCGACTACATCACGATGGTGGCTGACGACTTGGCCGATGAGACGTGGCGCGGGATTGTGCAGGAGGCCCTGCGCGCGCCGTTTGTCCAGGAAACGGTCGCGGCTGGCATGGGCGATATGCTGCCCGGGGCGCTGGCCGACCGTCTCTTCTCCGACGCGGCCATCGAACAGGTTTGGGGCGGCATTTTGCTCCAGGACATCAACCCCGATACGCTGCAGGAACTCGTAATCGCGGTTGCCACCGGCATGGGCGACATGAACGCGTTGACAAGCGAGCTCGTCGGTCAAATTCAGCCTGCGTCGCTGGCCTTGGCGCTGGCCAGGCTGCTGACCCTCGGCTAGCTCCCAAAACTCCGGACTGAAGATGCGAGGTTGATTCCCATCGCGGAGTCCCAGGATCGGAAGTCGGTTTGAACGCGGAGAGCGTGGAGCAATTCCACGCTCTCCGTGTATTGCGGCATGGAGCCTGCGGCACCACCAGCCTGCAGGCTGATTCGCGGCGGTTCGAGCCACCGCAACATCCATTGGACCCATGAGCAACTGACTCAAACGTCAGTGGATTATGGTGTGTCCGAGGAATTGGTACTCAAGGTACTCAAGGGGTTGTATGCAAACAGGGAGCTGCAAGACGATGGGTTGAACAATCCAATCATAGGTGTTCGTGCCGGACTGCTGCCATTGGATCGTGTATCCAAGTCGGCCGGTGCCCGCATGGGGAAGCGCAAGCAACTGGACGACAGCAATACCTATGTGTACTTCGCGCGCTGCATAGGATTTGACGCAGTCAAGATTGGCGTAGCGGAAAAACCCCAAAGTCGCTTGAAACAATCCCAAGTTCACAACCCTTTGGAACTGGAACTGGCCGCGACTGTGGAGTGCCGGCGACGGGAGAGTGCACGCGCACTGGAGAAGTACCTGCACAACCAATATGACGAGTACTGTATCCGTGGCGAGTGGTTCAATACCTGTGTGCTGGACGCGGTCCTGCGGGAGCGCGAGCACGATCAAGAGCCTGGCGAACCTATCCGAGTCGAGTACGAGGTGTTCCGCCTGCGCATGTTGAAGCAGCCCTACATGACATGAGAATGAACCATCAGTAGGCAAACCATGAGATCGTACGTCAAGTACCTGCTGGCGATTTTCATGACAGTCTCGATATTGGGCAATGTGGCATGGTTGGTGAATCAACAGGTCATGAAACAATCAACAGACAGTGTTGCGGTGAGTGAGAATCGACTCCCAGTGGTTGCACCCAAGCCGGTGCCGACATTCACTCCGACGTCTACGGTGACGCCTGCCCCCACATCCACGCCCACACCTGCGGATACACCCACACCGACCGCGACGCATGTAGTGGTGCAGTCAGTGACATACAAGGGTCGGCCGACCCGTATACCTGTACTCGTGGAAGCGGTGCCTGTGAACACGCCGGTGCCGGTGGCAACACCGCAACAACATAGGTGCGACAGGTTCTACAGCCAACAAAAGCGTGAGGATTGTTGGTGGCGTGTCAACAACGGGATTACGCCGCCGGCCACGCCCACACCGCTGCCGACGAGTACGCCAGTACCTACCTTGACGCCCACGCCCACGATGAGGCCGACGCCTATTCCTACGTCCACACCGACACCGCAGTATCGGCAGTGCGATGTACGGAATGTATCCTGGTTGGACAACCAAGGGGGCAGGAAACAGGAGTACCCCAGGGTGTTGGTCGTAGGGTTTAAGGAAGATGGGGGGGCGGGGTACAGCGACGTAGCCTATACCGAACTTGATGTAGTAGTGAAACGGGAAGCAACCAGGTTCAATCAGGATACCCGAAAGTTTTACGACCATTATCTGGTGGCTGTAATCCAAGAGGACGGTAGTTACAAGATCCACTGGATGGACGGGGAGTTTTGTTGACGTGCATTTTTTCATGCATGGAACACGCCCTTGCCCTGCATGGGCAAGCCCAAGGGGGACAATCAACGCTGTGCTGATGACCGTGCCGGGACAGTGTTGAACCGGTGCCAGCTTGGCTTCAGGCCTTGCCGTCGGCCCGCGTCATCCCGTGCGGAACCCGTCGGAAGGCCAGAGCACGCGGCCGTTCGAGCGCCGCGTGCTCCGGCACCTACTGCCGTTAGAGGTTTACCCACTCCGGATCAGGTGCAATGTCGTCACTGGGACGACTGCCCGGATCAGAACGGCCGGTACCCTCCAGGCGATTCAAAATCTCGACCTGCATGCCGTCTGCCGCCTGAATCTGGCACGAAAGGCGGACGCCGCTCAACCCCCGCTCCGCAAGCTTGGCCTGTTCGGCGGCTGTGGTAACGGCTGGCTCGCCCTCCACGAAACTGACAGCACAAGTGGTGCACATGCAGTTGCCGCCGCAGGCGTGCATTTGGTCGATGCCGCACTCGTCCACCAGCGCGAGCACCAAGCGTTTGCCTTCCGGAACGGAGAAGGCGCCTTCTCCCTTGACAGTGATGTTTACGGTGCTCATGGACGGTGCTCCTTGTAGAGGGCGGCGTGGCCAACCAAGTCGGCAACCACCCGCCGAGACTATGCGGACCCGAATCTTACGGATACTTCCGTCTGCACAAAAACGAACGAGGCCATCAGGCAAGGTTGGTCATCGTCGGCGCGGTAGACAGCATGCTTCCCTGACGAGGCCAACCTTGGGCGGAAATCGTGCTCCGCGAGGTGTCAACACGGATTCAACCCGGACTCCCAGCAGGATCGAATTGGTGGTGGCAGCACCGGCATCCGTGTAGTCGAATGCGGGATATCCTGGACATGCCACCGAGTACTTCAATGCCCGGTGGCATACTAGCCCACTAGCCTCTGCCTCGCCCTGCCATGCTTCCCTACCCTGCCCTGCACCCCGGCCAAGCAGCGTTTGCCGACATTCGCAGGGAGCAAGAGTTCTATGTGGACAAAACCCGCCACTTCCGGCGATTGCTGGATACAGGCGGTGCCGTGGGCACCGCGGAGTACCCTCCCAGACTTCTCAACAGCCATCTGTTTTTCGCCCGACCCCGCCGGTTTGGGAAAAGCCTGCTCATTGACACCTTGGAAGTTTGGTTCCAAGGCCTGTCTCCCGGCCATGTGGCCAATCCAGAGCAGGAAACCAAGGATTGGACTGGTCTGCCCGAGGGCTGGACCTGTCCTTCATGGTTGTGGGACGGACTTGACGCCGAGGATTGGCACGGCCATCATGGCTGGCATCCGGTTATCCGACTGGACATGGCGCGGGCTGCCGCTCCCACGCCTCACGGAACGTGGCACGGGCTTCAAGCCTACCTCAATGAATTGATCGACCTTTGGGCGTGGCTTGGTGTCCCCTGGGGCGAAAAAGGCATCCCGGGGCAGGGGTACAACGACCCGCCCAACAAGAAGCTGAACAACCTCATTACAGGCTTGGGGCGTTGTTACCGCAAACGTCCGGTGGTCCTGGTCGATGAGTACGACGCCCCCATCACCAACCACATGGGCTCCGGACAAGACTTACGACCGGCAGTCAGTGCTCTGCGGGACTTCTACCGTACCCTCAAGGACGACCCGGGATTGTTGTACGGGGTCTTCATCACCGGCATTACCACGGTTGCCCGCGAGCACCTGTTCTCATCCCTCAACAACTTGACCGACATCTCTGAGTACCCGGAATACGGAGACCTCTGCGGTTTTACGGAAGATGAGACAAGACAGTGCCTCGCTCCTCACAGGGATGTTCTGACATCCATGGAGCCAAGGTTTCGCGAGCAGGATATCCTCGGAACCTGGCGGAACCTGTACAACGGCTATCGCTTCTCCCCCTACCCCGACACTCCCCGCATGTACAACCCCTTCACCTTGATCCAGGGCATGCATGGGGTGCTGTCAACCGTCCAGGAGCGCCAAGCGGCAGTTGAGGGAAACTGGCCTTCCGCATGGGCCAAGTCCGGACATGCCGGACTCACCGTGCGATTGGCCGAAGACACGCATCAATCCATGCCGGGAGTTGTATGGGAAGGCGGAATGCCGCCACTGCCCGCCCCGGAACTGGGCGATCTGTCCCGACCGGACTACTCGCGCTTGATGCTGGACACCGGTTATTACACGTGGCACGGCGGGAAGGAGGGCAAATCGCTGCACTTGAACTTTCCCAACCGTGAAGTGGCTGCCGCTTGGACGGGTGACATTCTGGGAATTTGGAAACACCCCCTGCACAAGGACAACGCCCTGATTCAGGATTTGCACGGCTGCCTGAGACAGGGGGATGTCAAGGGCTTCTGTCATCGCCTTGAGGTATTCACATCCAAGTTTGCGGGCGAGAACCTGCGAAGCGAATCCAGTTTCCGCACATTGCTGCAGGCCCTCTTCCTGCAAATGGGGGAGCCAACCCAGTCCGAAAAGTCCTCACAGGGCGGCCGTGTGGATCATGAACTTCGAATTGGCAAGCGCATGTATGTGATCGAAGTCAAGTACAACCGCCCGGTCAGCGAAGCACTCAGGCAGATCCGGGAACGTCCATACGGGCGTGAGCATCTGGATATGGACTGGGATGTAACGGCATTGGCGCTTGCGTATCGTCGAGACTTGAAGTCCGGTCCAATGCTGCAGTGCGAAGCCCGCAAGTTGGCCGACCTGATGGCCGGGTGTGAACAGGAATTGGAAGATCGGGAAGAAGGATGGCCGCTCACCCTCTGAGAC
This sequence comes from Caldilineaceae bacterium, assembly GCA_965219935.1. GTDB lineage: Bacteria > Chloroflexota > Anaerolineae > Caldilineales > Caldilineaceae > Bin34. Next base: position 202,725 of record CBDCOU010000003.1, read on the forward strand.
GGTTTCAGGACAAGCCGCGAACAGCCAGATGTGACCTTTCGGCCCAGCATCCCAATCCTGTAGGTGCTTCCGTCTATTCGAAAACGAACAGGGCCATCAAATCGTTGACGTTGGTCATCGTGGGCCCTGTGACCAGCATGTCACCGGCCGCGGTCAGCCACGGGTAGGCATTGTGCCCGGTGAGGTGCCGACGGGGATTCAAACCCGCCGCCATGCCCCGCTGCAGGGATCCCGCGTCCGCCAGCGCCCCTGCACTGTCCGTGGGGCCGTCTGTTCCGTCAGTGGCCAATGAGGCCAGGATCGTGCAGGGCTGGTCCGCCAATTCGAAGGCGGCCGCGAGCGCGAGTTCCTGATTGCGGCCCCCCTTTCCGCTATCCTCGCCAAGGGTTACCGTTGTTTCCCCCCCGAACAGAAGACAGGCCGGAGCGGGCACGGGCAGGCCGTATCCGGCAACCTCGCGTCCGAAGCCGCACAACACCTTCGCGACTTCGGACGCTTCGCCTTCCACGTATGAGGACATCCATACCGTGTTGAAGCCCAATTCGCGCGCCCGGGTTTCGGCCGCGGCCATGGCCGTGCGGTTGTCCGCCACCACAAGCGTAGGATTGCCCTCGAAGAGAGGATCGTCGGCGTTCGGGGTATCGGGCAGTTCACCGCGCCAACCTGCTTCCAGGCGGGCGCGAATTGGCGGCGGCAACGACGGCATCAACTGGAATTTCTCCACGATGCTTCGGGTTTCCTGCCAGTCACCGCTGTCGGGGACCGTGGGACCGCTGGCAATCACGTCCAATGGACTGCCGATGACGTCGCTCACGGCCAGGGTGGCGAAGCGTGCCGGGTGGATGGAGCGGGCCAGTTGTCCGCCCTTGACCAGGCTGCAGTGCTTGCGCAGGCAATTAATTTCGTTGATCGTCGCCCCGGCTCCAAGCAGGCTGGCTGTCATGGCCTGCAGATCGGCCAGGGTCAGGCCTTCGGCCGGGGCCACCAGCAACGCGGAGCCACCGCCGGACAGAAGGTTAATCACTAGGTCCTGTTCCGTGGTGTCCGCCAGCAGTTCAAGGATGCGGCGGCCAGCCGTCACGCCGGCCTCGTTGGGTACGGGATGGCGGGCTTCGCAAATTTCGATGATCTCCGTTGGTGCCCGATGGTCGTCCTTGACCACCACCAGGCCCGCGGTTATCCGGTCCCCCAGGATGGTCTCCAACGCTTGGCTCATCAATGCTCCGGCCTTGCCCGCTCCGGTCACCAGGATGCGGTCCACGGCGGACAGGTCGATGGTTTGATCCGCCAGTTGCAGTTGGTCGCCGTCCAGCGACACATGGTGCAGGACCGCACGGGCCGGATCCACGGCCTCGAGCGCGGCCTCAAGCACTTGGAGTACCGTGTTTCTTCGTTCCGGGTCTGCGTCCAGGACGCGCCGATCGAAGCGGCTGCCGCCGGATCCGGTCATTGATCGTTGTCCTCCGCTGTGGTTCCCGGTATCAATTGGGGCGCGCCGGCCAGGTTCGGCAGGTCTCCGGGTTCGAATTGGAGAGGCGGTTGTTCCTGCAGTAGGCGAAGTGCTTCGGCCACCGCGGTGTCGAGTTGGGGATCGCGCCCTTCGCGGAAGTCGTCGGGGGAAATCTCGACTTCAATGTCCGGGTCGGTGCCGTAGTTCTCGACTGTCCAGCCTACGTCCTTGAACCAGAAGCTGTACTCCGGCTGCGTGGTGACCGTGCCGTCCACCAGGGCGTGGCGCGGCCAGATTCCGATCACGCCGCCCCAGGTCCGCGTGCCGATCAGCGTTCCCAGTCCCATCAGCTTGAAGGAATGGCTGAATATGTCGCCGTCGCTGCCGGCGGCATCGTTGGTCAAGGCCACGATGGGGCCGGACACCGACTCCTCCGGATAGGGTGCGACTCCACCCCACCTGGTTTGGTCGAACCCAATCTGGCGGCGCGCCAGCTTTTCGAGCAGCAGGGCACTCACATGGCCGCCGCCGTTGAAGCGCAAATCCACAATCAAGCCTTGCCGATGGAGTTCACCCAGAAAGCCGCGGTGAAACTCCGCATAGCCCCACGGTCCCATGTCGGGAATGTGCAGGTAGCCGAGACGGCCGTCCGACGCTGCATGCACATTCTCACGGTTGGTGTTCACCCAGGCACGGTACAGCGCACGTTTGTCACCGGTCATGGTGCGGACCGTGACTTCCTTCAGCATGTCGGTTTCGGCTGACGACTCATTGTCGGCAGACTCGACTTGGGTGCCGGACCGGAAACCAAGCTGAACTTCCTGACCGGCCAGGTTGACCAACAATCTGGCGGGGGGAACGCTTGCCGAAACCGGCTGTCCGTTGACGGACACCAGCAGGTCTCCCCTGGCCACATCGACCCCGGCCTCGGCAAACGGAGAATGGACTTCGGGCTCCCACACGTCGCCTTCGATCCAGTCAACGAGCCGCCAGCCCGGCGGATCCGCCTGCCACTCGAACTCCGCGGCCAGGGTGCCGATCGGCCAATGGGGGCCCGGTCGGTAGTCGCCTCCGAACTCGTAGCAGTGGCTCGTGCCCAGCTCGCCCTGCATTTCCCAGCACAGGTCGCTGAATTCGCGCCGGCTTGCGAGTCGTTGCACCAAGGGTGCGTACCGGTCGTGGACTCCTTGCCAGTCCACACCGGACATTGCGGATGTCCAGAATTGGTCCCTTTGCAGTCGCCAAGCCTCCGCGAGCATCTGTTGCCATTCGGCCGGAGGCTCGATCGACAGGTGAATGCGACCGAGATCCAACCACCCGGTGACGCGGGGCGCGCCTTCATTGGTCAGGCTGTCGGCGGTTTCGCTGGCCTTGATGACCCGAAGGCGCTGATCGGCCCGGTACAGCAGGTGTTTGCGGTTGGCGGACAGACTGAAGTCCGACACGTCCGCGGCCACCTCACTCGGTTTGTGGTCCTTGAACACCCAAGCCTGGAGTGCGGCTCCGAGCGGGGTTTCATCGTCCAACCACGGATCCTTCATGGTCTGCCTGGTTTCCGAAGCCAGCCAGAACACCCGATCCTCGGCCGCCGCCAGGCCAATGAACAAACCTGCAGGCACCGGAAAGGGGAGAACCCGGTCTGCAATGCCCTCAACGTCAATCCGTACGGGGTCGGGAACGGGGTCCTCCGCCTTGGTCGGCTTCGCATTGTCCGGTCCGTCGGTGGTTTCCGCAGTTGCATCGCCGTTGGCCGCGGACGTGCCGTCTTCGTCGGGTTTGGTCTGTTCCTGTTTTTCCTCTTCGTCTTCCTCGTCCGCATCCTCACCGGTGCGCGGCACGAACGGATTGGGCAGATCCCGCTGCAGCGTAACCAGATAGGGGCGCATGGGAGCGGGGAACGACAGGTTGAACTGAACGGTGTCGTAAACCGGGTTGAGGATCCGGCTGCTCAGGAAGTAGAGATAGCGGCCCTTGGGGTCGAATACCGGACAGTGATCCTGCAAAACGGGTGTCCCAAGGTCCACGGTCAGGGGCTGTTCCGAGCCATCGGGTTCTTCACCGTCGGGTGCCGGCACTTCCCTGCGGTATAGACGGATGGCATGGCTGTGGAGGGTGGGAGCCCTGTCCCAGGCCAGCCAGCGGCCGTCCGGGCTCCAGTCGGCGTGTTCGATGTGGCCGTGCGGCGATCGGTCAACCAGCAGGTGTGTCCGGTCCTCCAGGTTGTACAGCCAGAGTTCGTAGCGGTGGTTTGTGATCGCCAACATGTCCCCTGCCGGGTTGACGTACAGATTCATGGCCCGGCCGAAGGCGAACCCCTCGTGCAAGTCCGACTTGGCCGGCTCACGGCCCGGGGTGAACACCTGGAGACGCTCTTCGTCCATGGCATCGGTTACGGCCACGATGCGCTTGCCGTCCCGCAGCCAGGAAGGCAGGCGATAGCGCACGCCTTGGGATGTCCCCAGCTGCAGGACCCCGCCGGCATGGTTTCCGAATGCAAAAGCCTTGCCGCGCGCCGACAGCGCGACCGAATGACCCTCCGGATGCAACTCGGCCGACTCGAGATGTCCCGACGCCTCCGCGAACTTGCGGTTGCGCTGCACCCTCGGTGAGGACCAGGTCACGTCTATCTGAACGGCGGTGTCGTTCAGGATGTCCAGCAGGTGGAGGTCGGCTCCTGCATGGTAGACGATGACGGGCCGGCCATTGCCATCCAAGCCCCAGGATGGATAGCGCGCATAGAAGTCGTCATGGTTTGTGTGCCTGATGAGATCTTCGCCGGAAGGCAGACAACTGTAGATGTTCCCGCAGCCTTCATGGTCACTGACCAGGAATATGCGTTCGTCGGCCAGACCTTGGCCGGTCCCAATCCACATGGGCGAAGCCAGGTTGCCGTCCAGTTCGGGAAGAATGCGGCTGAACTGCTCACCTGCCCCGGAGGATACCCACAGCCGGCCGGCTGTGCCGCCCCGATATCGCTTCCAACGGGCCGGATCGCCGGTGTTGCGGCCCAGAACCGTCGCACCGTCGGGTCCGAACCCAATCGCCGAGGCCCTGCCCAATGGCACCTCCTCGGCAACAAACCGGGAGGGTGAACTTCGAACCCGATTCAGAACCGTCGATCCGCGTACGGGCTGGCGGGCCGATGTGACGAAGTAAATCCAGTCGCCGTCGGGGCTCCACGCCGCCGTTTGCATGGCATCTCCCTGCCACGTCAGGCGCTGGGCAGGGCCGCCGCTGGCGTCCATTACATAAATATCTGGGGCGCCTTCATCGCGGGCCACGAATGCAATCCGGGTCCCGTCGGGAGACAGCAGGGGAAACTCGATTTCGCCAAGATTGCTGGTGAGACGCAGGGGCACTCCGCCCTGAAGGCCAATAGACCACAAGTCGTCTTCGCTGACGAAGACAATACGGTCTCCTTGGACGGTCGGATGTCGGTAATAGCCCTGCATGTGTGTGTTCCAAAGGTGGGGATGCATGCGCGCCGGTCGGCATCGACCGGATGCGGAGAAGTGGGGCCACGTGTTGCCACTGCCCGTGTCCGACTCCGGCACAAGGCCCGGTTGCAAACCGGAACCGGACCATTGTCGCAAAGAGAGAGTGAAATCCGGATCCGAAGCCGGTGCAAATCCGAGATTGGTCGAGGACGCGCCCGCATCTCCAGAGCACAGGCAGCGTCCGATCGAGGCAGCTGCGCAACGGGACCTGGGTTCGATGGCGGTTTGCTTCGACAGTGCCAAATCCTGCCGCCAATTCCCGTTCCGGCTTGCTAACCTTTGGGGATAGGGGGCGTGGTTTCCAGACGGTTGCAATGACCAAGCCGCGTTCCCGGCATTTCAGGCCTTCTGCAAGTTCATGGAGCCACCCGCCAAACCTCCGCCATGCAATCTTCACTCCGTCGTTGCGCATTGCATTCCAAAGCCGGATGCGAGGGAAGCCGCACCGGTTCGCGTGCGAACACGCGATCCCGCTCATGTTGGGAGTGGCGCGTCAGCCTGTTTTGGATCCTGGTTGGAACGGCGTGGGCGGCAACTGGTTGCATGTCGGTGATCACCAATCCAATTGAGATGGCAATGGCCGGGGGAGAGCCGCATCTTGGTCCTCCCCTGCCGCCTGGCCAAGGCCTGATGGCTGGTCAGGTAGTGCACGAGGGCAAGCCCGTTGCCGATGCCGTGGTGCTGGTGGCCCAGCCTGCGGGAACACCGCATGTCACGCACACGGACGCGGAGGGGCACTATTTGCTGACGGATCTGCCGCAAGGCTCCTACGTGCCCATCGCCGGAGCCCCGGGTTTCGAGTACGGGATGCCGAGGTCGATTCTGGGATTGCCGGTTTCGGTCGCCGTCCAGGACAATGTGACTGCGGTGGCACCCGTGATCGAACTGGAGTTGGAGCTTTGGGATGTGTTGGGCCCGGTTGCCGCGGAGACCTATGGTCTTGAATCGGCAGGCAGCTATGTGGTGGCGACACCGTTCCCCAAGGGGGCTCGAGCCCAAGTGCACCGATGGACCTTTGAACGGGAGGAGGTGGTCAACGATTCGCTGTACCTGTACCTGCCGCTTGACGCCGGCCCGCAAGACCCAATCCCGATGCTTCTGGCACTCTATCCCAATGCCACCAGGAACTGGGAGGACATCAGTGTTGGATTCGCCAGTCAGGGTTTCGGCGTCGTGGCTATGTCCCCCATCGGTGCGCGGGGCCGCGATGTCACCGAACATGCCCTGGATGCGCGCCTGATGCTCCAGTTTGCCTCGCAGGGCCTCCTGGATCCCCGGTTGGACGATTCAAGGCTTCTGGCCATCAGCGGCAGCTATGGCGCCGCCATTCTCAACAAGCTGATCCGAATTTCGGACCGGGAGTTTGCCGCGGTGGTGACCTTGGGCGGCATCAGCAACGCGTTTACGGGCGCGGCGGCGTTTTATTCGGGTGAACTGGAGTGGCCGCTGGTTCTTCGCTACGCCTTGGCCATGCTGGGTACGGCCAACGAGCGGCCGGACAGCTACATGCAATATGCGCCGGTGTATTCGGCATCCGCGATGCCGCCCATTTTGTTGATTCACACACTGAAGGACGAAATGGTGCCGTTGGCCCAGTCGCTTGAGTACGAAGCAGCACTGCGTGAGGCCGGGGTACAGGTGGAGACCATCTACTTCGAGGACGAGAGCCACTACCTTAAGCTAGGGGCCCGCACCTCCGACACGACGCGCTATCTATTCGCCAGCGTGCTCGATTTCCTTCATGGATGGCTGGAACAGGAGCCTGACACACAATAGGCGACGCACCGGTTCCGGTTGCCCGAGCTGCAATGTTCGATTGCCTTGATTGTGCCTGGGTTGTCGGCTACAGGGCACGGACACAATGGCAACTCTGTAGAGGCAGGTTTGCAGGGCCGCGACACCGGTCACGGATAGAGGACGACCTTGAGCAACTATTGCCAGTCGGCCCATTTGCACTTGGCAACGATGTCCCATGGTGCCTGTACTGGCTGCAAGGTGTTGGTCAACTTCTGCAACGGTGTCGAAAACAGGCCGTTCCCAGCGCATTCATCTGACCATAATGCAAACCACACTCATCCTGCCCACCGACACTACAACCCAATGCAGGGCAAGTTTCGTTGGTGTGACGTTCAGCCCGGACGGGCAAACTCTGGCTGGCGGCCGTGATGATGACACTGTCCATTTGTGGGATGTGGCCACGGGCATTCTTCGGTATACCTTGGAAGGTCACAAGGATGGGGTCCACTGCGTGGCGTTCAGCCCGGACGGGCGGATCCTCGCCAGCGGCGGAGGGGACAACGCCGTTCGTCTGTGGGATGCAGCCGCGGGCACCCTCCGACACATCCTGAAAGGCCACACGGATTACGTCCTCAGTGTGGCGTTCGCTCCGGATGGGCGGACTCTGGCCAGCAGCGGGTGGGATGACACCATTCGCCTGTGGGATACAGCCACGGGGACCTTCCGCTGCACCTTGCTGGGCCACGCGGATGGAGTCTTCAGCGTGGCGTATAGTCCGGATGGGCAAATCCTCGCCAGCGGCGGGTGGGACAACACCGTCCGCTTGTGGGACGCGGCCACAGGGACCCTTCTCCGCATTCTGCCGGGTCATACGGATGAGGTCCTCGGCGTAGCGTTCGGTTCGGATGGAAGGGTTCTGGCCAGTGGTGGCAAGGACTGCGCAATCCGCCTGTGGGACGCGGCCACAGGGGGCCTCCTCCGCATCCTGCAGGGTCATACGGATGTGGTCGCGAGTGTGGTCTTCAGTCCGGATGGGCTGATTCTGGCCAGTGGCGGTTGGGACGACACCGTCCGTCTGTGGGATGTGTCCGCGGGCAACCTCCGCCACACCCTGAAGGGCCAGCGCGTGGTCAACAGCGTGGTGTTCAGCCCGGACGGGCAGACCCTGGCCAGTGGCGGTGATGACGGCACGGTACGGGTGTGGCACCCACTAAAATCAAGAACTGTGTCAGAGAAGGGGCCTACTTCACCGCTTGGAGTAACAACCTGCAATCCACAGGGAGATGAGTAGACTCAATCCCATTCCCTGCAGGACTGCCGTTGACTTGCATGCATTCGGAGCAGTAATCATGACCTATACCGGAGGACTTGAAATCGGCCGGGAACACGTGCCACAAGGAGCCTGCCTGCTTCCGGATCGCGGGCCGAGGGTCCTGTGGATGAGCGGCGACGACAGTGAGGACTTCCTGCAGCGCATGACGACCAACGACATGCGCCTGCCGGTTGGGGGACATCGGGCCACGGCTCTCCTGACCGGCACGGGCCGTATCCAGGCGGTGTTCAGCGTGATTCGGGAAGATGAAGGATATTGGCTGATCGCACCGCCGCACGGGGCGGAGGCTCTGGGCAGGATGTTGCAGGGCAACATTTTCTTCATGGATCAGGTCACCGTGGAGGATGTGAGCGACCAATGGGACTTCCTGTACCTGGTGGGCCACGGGGCGTCCGCCTTCGTGGAGCTGTTGGAGTTTGCCGGGGTGGAGCCGGCTATGGTCGCCCGTGCCGGCGATCGGTTGTGCCTGCACGAGAACCTGCTCGAACTCCCCGGATTTGGGTTGTTGATCCCCACGCCCGAAACAGATGGTGTCCGCCGGGCCGTGCAACAGGGCCACGGTACGCTTTGGTCCGAGTGGGACGAATATGACCAATTGCGCATCCGGTCCGTGAGGGGCGGCTACGGGTACGAGTACACGGAGGCATTCAACCCCCTGGAGGTGGGCCTGGACGCAATCTGCTCGGACAACAAGGGGTGCTATCCGGGGCAGGAGGTGATTGCACGGCAGGTCAACTACGATCGCGTGGCCCGGGGACTGGTGCTGCTGGAGTCCGAGCAGCCGCTGTCCACGGGCGATCCTGTCAAATTGGAGGGGCGCCCGTTGGGGGAAGTCACATCCGTCAGTTCGATGTCGGCAGACCACACATGGCCGTCGCTGGCGGTTGTCCGTTCCCGGCAACTCGCGCCAGGACAGACGGTGATGGCCGGAGACCGGCCTGCCGTCGTGGCGGCCATGCGCCAAGCGAGTTTGGTCTAGGACGCGATTGTGGTCGTGTACGTTGACATGTTGGGGAATGTTCCCGGCTCGCCCCGTTCGGCGGCATCGGCGGAGGGTTCGGATTTGCCGTGTGCAGGTTGCCCGTGGCTGAAACCTGGCGGTTGATCATCGAGCCGCAACCGCGGCGGGCCAGCGTCAACATGGCCATGGACGAAGCCTTGGCCGAATCCGTGGCATCCGGTTGCGCACCGTCGACCCTGCGCCTGTATCGGTGGTCTCCGGCCGCGGTCAGCATCGGCCGGTTTCAATCCGTGGCCGACCTGGACTTGGAGCGACTTGACGTTAGGGGCTTGGACTGGGTACGTCGGCTCAGCGGCGGCCGGGCGCTCCTGCACGGGAACGAACTTACCTACGCGTTACTGTTGCCTCTGGCACACCCCGTCGCACAGCTGGGCATCCTGGATTCCTACCGTGCCCTGGCCGGATCCCTGCGGGCCGCCCTGGCGGCTCTGGGTGTCAACGCGGACCCGTTGCAGGCCCGTGAGCGCAGGATGGCGGCGGCTTCGGCCGCCTGTCTCGAGCAGGTTAGTTCGTGGGAGCTTGCCGTCGCGGGCCGCAAACTTGTGGGCAGTGCCCAGTGCCGGCGACACGGTTACGTCCTGCAGCATGGCAGCCTGCCCCTGGCCGGGGATCCGGCGGCCCTGGCCGGCGTGTTGTGCCTGGATACCGGGGGGCGGGAACGGCTGCGCAACAGCTTGAGGGCAACGGCAACTACCTTGGCGTGCGAACTGGACATGCCGGGCGTCGAAGGTGAATTGCCGGATTGGCAATCCCTGGCGCGCGCGTTTGCCTGTGGGTTCGGCAACCATGCCCAGGTGGACTGGATCGAGGACGGCAGCCGGCCGGCGGAACTGGAGGCGGCGGCCCGGCTGGCGAGGGTTCGCTATGCGGACGGCGCTTGGCTCAATCTGCGGTGAGTTGCCCTTCGAGCCTTTGCCGCATGCTCCGAGTGAACGGCATCGCTTGGGCAACGGACGCGCAACAAATGACGAGGTTATCGTGTCGGTTGGACTACTGACGCTCGAACTCTATCTGGGAGGCACCCACTCCCTCAAGGAAAAGCGCAGCCGCGTCGCTCCCGTCGTCCGCCGCATCCGAACCAAGTTCAACGCCTCGGTCTGCGAATCGGACGCCCAGGATGTGCTGACGCGGGCAGAGATCTCCGTGGTGGTCGTAAGCACCAACGACAGCCATGTTCACAGCCAATTGCAGGCTGTTCTCAACTGGGTTCTGGATGCCCGGTTGGATGTTGAGGTGCTGGACAGCCACGTCGAACTGATTGCCTGAACAACCAAGGCTTCGAGTCCACCGCCGCTTGAACGATACCGACCGGCATCCGCGCCAGGGAGCGGCCAGGCCGGAAATCGCCGCTTTATGAGGATGCAGCCACCGCCTTCGGATCGCTCATGCCGACCCACGAGTCCTTGGCCTCGGGATGTCCGGGCCAGTCCACATGCCGGTACAGGAAGGCGGCTACCGTGACCACCACCGAAATCAGCGCGAACCATTGGGCGGCTGCCAGGGACGTGCCAATCATCCAGGCATCGGGCCGCAGGAACTCGACCAGGAAGCGGCCCACCGGGTAGAAGAAGAACAGCATCAGGACCCCGTCACCGAAGCGCAGTCGCTTGCCAAAGCGCAGGAACAGCAGGTTGATGACAAGCACCGCCATCAGGTTCCAAAGCATCTCGTAGAAGAAGGTGGGATGGAATCCGTTCGTGGCATACCAGTCGATGGCCTGCTGTGTGATGTTCGGGTCGGAGCACACCCCCAAAGCGCCCTCCGGCACCTGACAGGGGTAGTCCGGGTTGATGTGGAACGCCCAGGGCAGGTCGGTGGCCGGCCCGTACAGCTCCTGGTTGACGAAGTTCCCGAATCGGCCGACGGCTTGGGCCAGCGGGACGTTGACGGCAATGTAGTCCAGGTACTGCAGCACGTTGATTTTCGAGATCCAGGCATAGACGATGACCGCCAGCACCCCGCCAATCAGTCCGCCGTAGATGCCCAGTCCCCTGAAGCCCCCGGACCAGAAGTTGATGATGTCCATCGGATTTTCGCGGTAGTGGGACCAGCCGCCGCCGTCCGCCGGCGAACTGAGCACGTGGTAGACCCGCGCGCCCAGGATGCCGGCAATCAGGCACCAGGCCAGCAGGTTCCAGATGTGGTCCGGATCCCCGCCCGAGCGCTTGGCCCACAGGGTGCTTGAAAACGCGCTCAGCACGGCTCCTCCGACAATCAGCAGCCCGTACCAGTGCAGGGAAAAATTGCCGACTTCCAGCAGGATGGGATTCATGGGACGGGGATCCTAAGGGGAGATTGAGAGGACGGGAGACCGGATTGGCTGTTGCATCGCAGGCCAACTCTCAGTGGTTGGCGAGTCAGTATAGGTTAGACGGGTACCGTTGGTCGGAAGTTTCGACAAGGCCTCAAGGATGCCGCAGCCTTGGTGGCCACAGGACAGGCTCCCTGAAAAGTGGCGATGTCACCGCCATGCGGCGCCTGACTCCAGCCAGGTTTCCAGGACGGTGCCGACGCGCCAGAGACTGTCCGCACTGACCTTGTCCATCGTGTCCCCAACGGTATGCCACCACGGATAGTCGAAGTCGATGATGTCCACCGCCGGAATCCCGGCATTCAGGAATGGGTGGTGGTCGTCGAGGATGGAGTAGCCCTGTATCGGTTGAAACCAGGCGTCCAGGCCCAGGTTGGCCGCCTGTTGCCAAATGGCGGCTTGCAGTTCCGGGGTACTGGTGCGCTCAAGGGGCAGTTCCTGTCGGCTGTCTCCCACCATGTCCACGATGACAACCGCCGTGGGATCGTTGCAGGCCGGCAACAGATCGAGGTCCGCCGCGAACGCCGAGGATCCCAGGATCCAGTACCAGCCGGGGATGTTGCCGTTGTCCTCGGCATCAAAGAAGGCCAGGCAGATCCGGTGGCCCGTCTTGTCGGTCTCCAGGGCCCGCGCCAATTCCATCAGCACCGCCACGCCCGAGGCCCCGTCATTGGCCCCGACCACAGGGCGCGTCCGGAGGTCCGGATCCGGATCTTCATCCGCAAACAAGCGCGTATCGAAGTGGGCGCCCAGCAGCAAATCGGGTCCGGATCCCTTCCAGGCAAGCAGGTTTTCGCCCCGATCACCGTTCGGCAACGCAAACGGGTGGGCGTACACCTGCCAGTCCAAGGCTTCCAGGTGCTGTCTGATTAAGACCCTGGTGCGGCGGTTGGCCAGGGAGCCCGTCGGGCGCGGCCCCAGGTCAACCTGGGCCTGCACGTGTGCCAAGGCCCGTTCGCCGTCGAAGGGCGGTGGTCCGTATACGGCATGGGAGAAGTACCCCCATCCCAGGTGTCCCCCGTATCCGAAGCAACCCAGGACCAGAATCCCGAGCAGCAGTTCGGAACGGCGTACCTGCCATCGTTCAAGGAGTTTTTTCATGACGGCGGCAAGGCTGCGGTTCAGGAACGCGTGCGGAATTCGACGCGGATCGGCGTGCCGATGAAGGGGTGCTGCTCGCGGATCGCGTTCTCGATGTAGCGCGCATAGGTGAAGTGCACCAGCTTGCTGTTGTTCACGAAGAGAACGAACGTCGGCGGCGCTACGGCCACTTGGGTGCCATAGTAGATCCTGAGCGGCTGACCGTTGCGCGACGGCGTGGCTCCCTGGAAGTACGCCTGCTGGATCAACTGGTTGAAGGGACCGGTGCCAATCCTTTGCGTCCTTGCCGCATGCACCTCCAGGGCCGTGGGCAGGATGCGGTGCAGCCGCTGCCGGTCCAGGGCCGATATGAAGAGCAGCGGCGCGTAGGGCAGAAACTGCAGTTCCGATCGGATCTTCTTCTCGTATTCCAGGATGGTGCGCTCGTCCTTGGTCACCGCATCCCACTTGTTGGCAAGCAGAACCACCCCGGTTTTGCACTCCTCGATCATGCCGGCCACGTGCGCATCCTGTGCCGTAACCCCCTCGGTGGTGTCCAGCAACAGCAGGGCGACGTCGGCCCGGTCGATGGCCCTGGCACTGCGCAGTACACTGTATTGCTCAATGCCGCGTTCGATGCGGCCCCGGCGACGAATGCCGGCGGTGTCGACCAGAGTCACGTCCCGGCCATGCCAGGTGAGGCGGGAGTCGACAGGGTCGCGCGTGGTGCCCGGCACCTCGCTGGTGATGGCTCGTTCTTCGCCAATCAGGGCGTTGAGCAGGCTGCTCTTGCCGACGTTCGGCCGCCCCACCAGGGCAATCCGGACCGAATCGTCCTCCTCGTCCTCGGCCGGTGTGCCGGCCAGGTTGAACAACAGGCTGTCGAGAAGTTCCGCCACGCCGTCGCCGTGCAGGGCGGAGATGGCCATCGGTTCGCCCAAGCCCAGCTGCCAGAACTCGGCGGCATCCAGAACGCGGGCGTCGGTCTCGGCCTTGTTGACCGCCAACACCACCGGCTTGTCGTGCTGACGCAGAAACGCGGCCACATCCATGTCCTCGGCCACCACGCCGTCCTTGACATCGGTCAGCAGGATGACGGCATCCGCCTCGTCCAGGGCCACGGTGGCCTGCTCCAGGATCGACAGGGAGAACTCCTCGGACGAGTTGGCGGAACGCGAACGGGCCTTGGATGCACCGGGATCGCGGAAGCGCAGGCCTCCTGTATCGACGAGTGCAAACCGCTGTCCCTGCCATTCCGCTGTGCCGTACAGGCGGTCGCGGGTGGTTCCCGGCAGATCCTCCACAATTGCCGTGCGGACACCGGTCAGTCGATTGAACAGCGTGGACTTGCCTACGTTGGGGCGGCCCACCAGGGCTATGAGTGCGGGTGACATGCGGCGGGCGGTCCCGGGGCTTCAGGAGGACGGAACCAAGGCGGACTTCAGGCTCGCGACAACCTCCGCCTGGGCGGGATCGTGGCTCACCAGCGTGATGAGGCTGGACGACTCAACGGCCGGATCCGCAAAGACAAACCGGACCGGAACAAGGTCCCAAGTACCCTGTTCAGCCGGGCAGTCGAAGAGGGCCAGCCAGGCAAATTCGCCCGCGGCTTCCATGGCGTACAACTGTTCGAAGGCTTCAAACGGACCGCGCAGGTGCATGAACAGGGGTGTGAATTCGTAGACCAGGTCCGGGTGTTCCATTTGACAGGCCGCCCGGGCCTTTTGCGTATTGTCGAGGATGACGTGATCCACTTCAATTACGAAGGCGACTTCCGTTGTGGTGGTGGTCGCCCCCTCCGGCACGTCCACGGACGCGACCACCGTGGTGGTGCGCGTGACGGGTTTGATGGGTTCTTCCGGATGCAGCGGCAGCGGGTCCGGCACGGAATCCAACACGTCCCGCGGTCCGCGCAGCAGCAAAAATTCCGGATCGGTACGCACCTCCGCCAGACTGTAGCCGCTGGGTACGGCCGCCGGCGGCTCCAGGACCACCCGTACGCGTCGGGTATTGGGCAGGGACGAATAGCTCACCGTCGCCAACACGATGCCCGGATCGGCGGTCAGCGCCGTCAGCGCGTTGCCGTAGCTGTCCACAGCCTGCACCGACAAGGGCAATTCGAACGAACCCGCGTTGGTGGTGAAGGCCGTGGAGTAGAACGGCAGGTAGGCTACCGCACTGTTCAGTCGCGTCAGGTCTTCCTGTGGTCCTGTGATCACCGTATGGGTGGTGTTAAGCGTCGTCCCTTCCAGCACATAGCCGTCCGGCAGGTCCCCCACCCGGACCAGGGTCACCGGGAGGAGCGAACTTTGTTCCTGCAGGGCCAGAGCCTCGGCCAACACTGCGGGCGAGGATTGCAGCGCGATGTCCACGGCGCAGGCCGCGCCGGCCGGCGCAGACGATGCCTGCACCGAGAGCACCTGGAGACTCGCTTCGAGGGACGCGGCATCGCAGAGGAAGCGGAGAACACCGCTGGTCAGTTCGTGTTCCGCGTCCGCGGGCCGCAGTTGAACCTCCAGGTACTGGACATAGGGAGGCTGCAGATTGGTCCAGTGGCTTTGCGGTGAACGCGCGCGGACCGTGAGTGTGGCATTCACACTGGCGCACTGCAGATCGGTGTCCTGCAGGTCCGGGCAGGGCACCGGCACGTTGGCGATGGTGCGTACGATCATCGGATCCTGCTGACTGATGATGATCAGCCAGACGAACACGGAAGCCAGCAGGGCCACCAGCATCCGGAGCAGCCGCTGGACCCACCGGGACGCAATCGGTCTCAAGGCCTGGCCTCCACCGCCGGGGCAGGTCCGGGCCGCATGCCCCGCTCACTCAGGAACCGCAGTGCGCCAAACTCGTGCAGTACGGACAGGACATTCTCCGGCGATGTTTCCGTGAGCTGGCCGTCAATCGAATAGGCTACCCCACCCGTCTCTTCGGACACGACCAAGCACAGCGCGTCGTTGTGGGCGGTGATGTTCTGTGCCGCCAGGTGGCGGGTGCCCGTCTCCGCGCGGGCGCTCAGCGTACGGCCCGCCTGATCACCAATGGAGAAGAGAACGTTGGCCCGTTGAATCCGGCCCTGCGCAATGATCACCGCGCCATCGTGCAGACTGGACTGTTTCTCGAAGACGGAGTTGAGCAGCTGCCGGGAGAGATCCGCGTCGAGGCGGATGCCATCGCTGGCTGTGTTGGCCAACAGGTCCCGGCCCGTCAGCACGATCAGGGCTCCCAGACGGTTGCGGTGCAGATAGCGGACACTCTCCGCAATCTCCTGTATCCACTGTTCGTCGAGGCGTCCCTGGCTGCCGGCCTGTCGGATGCGATCCCAGAAGCCGACCCCGCGTCCGGCCTGGGACAGCATGTTGCGGATTTCGGACTGGAAGATGATGGGTATCGAGACCAGGACGACAAGGTAGCTGTTGCGGATGATGAGATTGAGGGCGGTCAGTCCCTCGAACGCGGTGACGGCGGAAAACAGCACCAGGAGAAACAACAGGCCGTTGAGGAGCCTGCGCAACGGCGAACGCGCCAACTGGCTCAGCAGGATGTAAAGGAACGCGCACAGGGCCGCCACATCAAGCAGGTTGAGCGGTTCCAGCAGCCGCGGGAGGTGGGCAACCACGTTGCCCGCTGCAGAGTCCTCGCGGAAGAGTTGGAACAGGAACTCCAGTTGCTCCATGAAGGCTAGTCCGGCAACGGCACCCGGCCCAGAAGGTGGGCCAACAGCGCCTTTTGCGCATGCAGGCGATTGTGGGCCTGCTGAAAGACCCGGCTGTGGCGGCCGTCCATCACCGAGTCGGTGATCTCTTCGTTCCGGTGTGCGGGGAGGCAGTGCATCACAACCACGTCCGGGTTGCCGGTCCGGTCCAACAGGCCGGTGTTTACCTGGTAGTCGTGCAGGTCCGCCGTGCGCTGCGCGGATTCGGCTTCCTGGCCCATGCTGGTCCACACATCGGTGTACAGGACGTCGACGCCTTCAACCGCATCCAGCGAATCCGTGACGAGATCAGGTTCGCAGGCGCTGTCCCATTCGTCGGGACGAGGCTGGTAGCCCCGGGGCGCAATCACCCGAATCTCCATGTTGGCCAGTCCGGCAGCCTCGATCAAGCTGCGGGCCGTATTGTTGTCGCCGTCCCCCACGAAGGCAATGGTCAGGCCCTGGCAGTCGCCGGCAATCTGCTCGATCGTGTAGATGTCGGCGAGCGCCTGACACGGGTGGGAGCGGTCGCTGAGCCCGTTGATGACCGGTACCGATGCATGGCGTGCCAGATCGTCGATCGCCTCGTGTTCGAACACCCGCGCCATGATCCCGTCGGCCATGCCCGAGAGGACCCGCGCGACATCCGCCGCGGTCTCGCGCTCGCCCAGGCCGACTTCCGCGGGACTCAGGTAGAGCGCCCCGCCGCCCAGATGGCGCATTCCGACTTCAAAGGACACGCGTGTTCGCAGGCTGGCCTTCATGAACACCATGGCCAGACTGCGTCCGTCCAGCACCGGCTCGTTGCGTCCTTCGCGGACCCACTCGTCCTGGAGGTTGCGGGCCAGCCGCAGAAGCCCTCTGAACTTCTGTTGGGACAGACAGGAAATGTCCGTAAAGTGCTTCATGGCGCCTGAGGGGAGTGCGTGGCAGCCATTGCGGGATTCTGCCGATACGCCTGTGATGCGAACCTGAAAACGGTGCGGCCGGTTGATCCTGCAATGACGAAACAATAAATATATCACTGGATTCGCCGGCCGGCCGCCGGTTTCCGACCAGCCCTGCGGGCAAAATGGTGAATTGGGTCAGGCGCTTGGCGGTCGATCCTCGCGGCCGGTAAAGATACGCACATCCCGGGCCGGCACATGCACCGACTCGAACCGTCCGTGGATGCAGCGCAGGGCCGAACCGTCCCGGGCATCCGTCAGGGCGAAATGGTCGACGGTGCCGCCGACGTTGGTCAGTTGAACGCGTGTGTCGCTGAGGCCGGCATTGAATACAACGAGCGCGATCCGCCCGTGCCACGTCCGCTTGAATGCGAACACAGCGTCCCGAGCGTGCAGCTGGATACAGTATCCGCGCCGCAAAACCTCATGTTCGCGGCGCAGTTGTGTCAGCCACCGGACATGCGACAACAGGTTGTGATCCCAGGTTTCGGGACGGTGCCAGGGAAACGCCTTGCGGCACTCCGGGTCTCCGGCGCCGGTCAGGCCCACTTCGGTGCCGTAGTAGATGATGGGGGCGCCGGGCATGGTCATCTGGAAGGCCAGCATCAGCCGCACCGCGCCGGCATCGCCGTCGGCCAGATGGTGGATGCGGGGCATGTCGTGGCTGTCGAGGTAGTTGAGGCTGGCCAGTGCGTATTCCCAGACGTGGGTCTTCAGCATTTTCTCCACGCGTCCGGCAAAGGCCGCCGCCTCCAAACCCGGCACTGCATATCCGGAAATCGAGATGCCCTCGGCCGGCAGGGCATCTCGGGCGAAAAATCCCAGGGCCAGGCGTCCCAGTTCGTAGTTGGTGATCCCGTCGCAGCGGTCGCCCTCCAGCCATCCGCGTCCCGTGCCCCACAGTTCACCCACGATGTAGGCGTCGTTCGAGGCGCCCTTTACCGCCGTGCGGAACCGTTCCCAAAAACCCGGGGTGCCGATCTCCTCCGGCACGTCCAGCCGCCAGCCGTCAATGCCGAAGTCAATCCAGTGGCGGGCCACATCCAGCAGGTAGTCCTGGACGGCCGGATTGTCCACGTTCAGCTTGGGCAGATCCGGCAAGCCCCACCATGCCTCGTAGTTGCAGTTCCCGGCCTCGGGCGTGGTGTAGGGGCGCAGGGGATACCCGCGGATCAGGAACCAGTCGCGGTACGGGGACTGTTCCCCGGATTCACAGACGTGGTGAAATGCCCAGAAGCCTCGTCCGACATGGTTGAAGACGGCGTCCAGGATTAGACGCATGCCCCGGGCATGGACATCGTCCAGGAGGCGTCGCAGGGCCGCGTTGCCGCCCAGCAAGGGGTCGACCGCGTAGTAGTCGTACGTGTGGTACCGGTGGTTGGCGGCGGAGGCAAAGACGGGGTTCAGGTACAGGGCGGTGACACCCAGCTCCTGGAGATAGTCCAGCTTCTCGCGAATGCCGTCCAGGTCGCCGCCCTGGAACCCCGTGCGTGAAGGCGGCGCGCCCCAAG
Organism: Caldilineaceae bacterium; assembly: GCA_965219935.1. Classification (GTDB taxonomy): domain Bacteria; phylum Chloroflexota; class Anaerolineae; order Caldilineales; family Caldilineaceae; genus Bin34. The sequence goes on from CBDCOU010000003.1 coordinate 221,306, forward strand.
GTTGAAAGGGGTGCTCCTGCCGGGCCAGGCTGCCCTTGCTGCGGTGGAACCGGTCGGGGAAAATCTGATAGAAGACCGCGTCCTGGACCCAGTCCGGCGGCTGCCCGGCAGGGAGTGCCGAAAGGGCAATGTCGTCGTCCATGAGCGGTTTCGGATTTGTCACGAATATGTCCAAAACAAGCTACAGGGCCAACCGCCCCAGGTGCAGGCTGACGTGGGGTACGTCTTCAAGCACACCGTGCCGGTTGTACTTGCCGGGCTCGACAAGTCCAGTCCAAGTGATGTCGTCCTGGCTATGGGTTCCGCGTCGATTTTCCTGCGACCATGGTTTCGCAGCAGGCTGGGCGAAGATGGGTATCGGCATGCACTACACGCCAGTTCCTCGGTGTCCACCACTGGGGGTGCTATCGGATTCCGAATCGTGCTGCAAGGCCCCTCGGTATGTTCCCTACTCACTTTCGGGAGGGTAGGCATCCAGTTCACTCTCAGGCATCCCCAGTTGGGAGCGCCACGCGCCAGGGGTGTCCCGCACCTCCAGGATGCGGTCTCTCACATTGTCCGGTGCACCGTGCCGGTGCCAGTGCATCGTGATCCGGTCCAGGATCTCCGGGTCCAGTTTTGTTCCCAAGTAAGCGCGCAACAGATCCACGGCCATCCCGGTCCGCTCATGCTCCTGGTCGGTCTCGCGGTCGCGCCAGCGCCCCTGTTTCCCATCCCACCACTGGAAGCGAGGCGGTGAGCGGTCCTCTTCCGGTACTCCTTGCTGCGCCTCCTCGCGTTCCCGGGCATCCGGCATGATGCGCACACGCGTGTGGAACACCGCACTCCGGTACTCGTCCGCTACGGGAGCCTGCCGGTAGCTGCCACCCTCCAGCCGGTACATCAGGAGTGCCCGGGGCGAACCCGACCTGCGCTTGCCGCCCAGGTCGTACACCAGGTACTCCGAGACCCCCGCCGCGGCATACAGGTGCTTCTTGTAGTTGAGATCCCGTTCCGCCGAGCCTTCGGACACCACTTCCAGGACCAGCGGCGGGACAGGGGCGCCCAGGTCGAGACGCAGGACGCCATCGGGCATGAACCGTTCCCGCTCCGATGGCGACATGACGGCCCGTACCAACATGTCCGGACGCACGCCTTTCCGGACGGGGTGGCTTATGCGGGTGGCCTGGTTGGCGTGTTCGATGGTCTCGGGGCGGAAACGGACCAGCCTCTCGTAGTCCCCCTCCCAACCAGTGCCGGCAAGCATGTCGGAGGATGTGTCGGCCCCGCGTTTCTGGACTTCCCGGGCCCGTTTTTCCAGAGGACTCACAACCCCGTCCGCATCAAATTCAACGAAGTGAATCCCGTCAGCGTCGTAGTCCGGGTCGGTGGTGGCTTCCTGGTCGTATTCATGGGCAGGGTCGTAGATGAACTCGGGATCGAAGTGGCCCAGGGTCTCCAGTTCGCGCTGCCATTCCCCAAGGTGCTCCCGTCGCCAAGCGGCCCGCGCCCGGCGAGCTGCCCGCGTCATGTCCGGATCGGCAATGTCAATCGTGGGGACCATGTCCCCACCATGGGCACTCGCCACGGCAGGCGGCCGTTCCCGCACCGCAACCCCAGTCATGTCCTCCTCCTTGGGCTCTCCGTTTGCAGCCCATTCTACCCGGATCCGGCACAGCCTGGTCGGCCTCCTGCTCTGTTACCTCTGCCATTTGACCGCGCATCGTGGTCCGGCTTGACGGTCAGTACCGGATGGGGAGGTGCAATGGACCAGTCCAATACATGGTCGGCCTCTACGAAGCAGGACACGGAACCATGTTCATGATGATGTTGGCGGTAGTCTCGCTGAGCCAATCGCCGGTGGGCTTCAGGGCCTTGGGGCGAGCGTGTGGTTGTGGTGTTGCAGGCTCCCTCGCCTTCGCCGTACTCAATCGGACTGATGGCAGGAGCGGAAACGGCACAGGCGTAGATGCAGGTGCCGCTTCGCATTGCCTACCGGTTAACATCCTGGTTGCAATTGGTGGCACGGATGGCTGGGACCAAGACTGACCGGTTTGATTGCCAAAAACGTCCTGGCAGGCGAAATCCTTGGCACTGCAGTCCGTCACTCCCTGACACGATACCTTCGGACGCGTTTTCACACAGCCACGCGTTCTCGGACTCCAACTCAACCACGACCGGACCAGTCCCGCCACCACGGGACGACCTGTCGGCGCGGGATCAGCGGCCAGTCGGGGCAGGCCCTGTGCCAATGACCGGCGCGGCATGACCTTCAACACGGTTGCTGAACAGTCACGCAATCAAAGTTGAAGCCTATGGGGATTGCGTCGCGTCGGTTTGGCGATCCTCCATGCGATGCGATCGAGCGTAGCGCTTGCCGAAGTTCCAAAGAAATCGACCCGCCACCCCAACCAAGATGCCAATGGCTACGGCAATGCCCCAACTCGTGGTCGATTCCAAGAGACCCACCGTAGCAAGGATCAACAAGACCATGACAAGCAACAACGCGACCACGAATGCCATCCACTGGACGCGCCGCACGAGCTGTTGCCGGGATTGCAGGAGTGCCATTGACTCGGTGTGATGTTGGTCTTGTGCGCGGCCTGCTTGGCGCACTCGTTCTTCCGCCAAGGCCAGGATCCGATCCGCGGCTCCCGGCAAAATGTCATTCAGTTCGCGCAGATCGGCCGGTGTGGGCAGCAGGTCGCGTTGCAACTCGGCTTGTAGATGCCGATGCTCCTGTTCCGGACTGTCGGATTCCGGTACTTGGGACAGGTTCCCTTCGTCTTCAGGGTCCGGCAGCGGCTGGTCTTCTGGTGATGGTGGCTGGTGCGTCATTGGGGAATGATGATGATGGGAACTTGGACGATTGCGCTGCACTGATCTACTTGGTGGCATGGTCCGTGGCGGCCCAAATCTGCACCAACGAAAGTGGTGGCGACAGGGTTTACCGAAAATTTCCTTGCCTTTGGCTGTCGTGGCATCGCCGGGTTCAACGGTTTGAGACTAACCTACTCGAAAAACGTTCGGACCTGATTGACATAACGGACGGTTCTGGCCGGTGGCAGGTCGTTCAATATGCGAAAGCGGTAGCCCTTGGTCGTTAGGCGCGAGTCCAGGATGGTTACGACTCCCCGATCCGAAGTGCGCCTGATCAAGCGCCCGAAGCCCTGCTTCAGGGACAGGCTCACCGCCGGCAGGGCGTAGTTGTTCCAGGCCCACCATTCGTTGCCTTCGCCGTACCGGTCGTTCAACAGTTCGGTGCGGTACTTGTACACGGGGTCGTTGGGCGGCACGAAGGGAAGCTTGTCGATGATGACGGACACCACGGCATCGCCCGGTATGTCGATGCCCTCCCAGAAGCTGCGGGTTGCGCACAGCACGCTGTGCGGCGTTTCCCGCAACCACTGGATCAGCTCTCCGGGGTTCCCGTCCTCCTGGGAGCGCACCTGCCAGGTGCCGCGCCGCGCCTTGTCCCGGAGCTCGTCATGCACTTCGCGCAGCGCGGCATAGCTGGTGAACAGGCAGAGCGTGTCGCCGTCGGTAATGTCGACCAACGCGGAGATGATGCGTTTGATGCTGTCGTACCAAGGATCCCGCTGTCGGAAATCGAATGCATCCACCTTGGGCAGAAACAGCAGGGCCTGGCTGCGGTAGTCGAAGACGTGGGGCAGTTGGGTCTCCGCCACCGGTTGTTCGAGCAGTCCGGTGCGCAAACGGAAGTTGTCGAACGACTGGTTGACGGTCAGTGTGGCACTGGTGCAGACGATGGTCTTGCCCAATGCGAACAGCAGCTCATCCAGTGCCGATGCAGGATCCAGCGGCGCCCGGACAAGGGCGGCCTGACGCCTTTCCTGCTGCCGGTCGCCGGTGACGTAGCGAACATACAGAGGATCGGGTTCCGCCATGTCCCTGGCGGTCTTGGCCAGCAGTTCCAGGGCCGCAACGGCCATGTCCTTGCGGGCCGACGCCTCCCGCTGGGAGTCGTGCGCGGCCTCCGACGCGGGGACCTGGTCTGTCAGTTCCTGGGCGGCGGCTTCGAGTTCTTCGGCCAGGTTCAGCGCCTGTGTCAGGGGGCCGTGCACAACGCCGTCGCCGTCGGCGGCGGACTCCGCCTCGCGGAGCAGCAATCCACAGGTGTCCTCCAGCCGTCTGCGCTGGTCGCCGAGCCGCTGGTAGGTTCGGCGGAACATGCGCGAGTTCAACAGTGAGGAAATCTCGCCGACGGTCAATTCGGCGGCCAGCACCCGCGTGGCTATGTCCTCCAGGTGATGGGCCTCGTCCAGGATGTAGACATCGGCTGCGGGCACCAGCTCGTGCAGGCCGGTGGCAACGGATTCCTTGAGGCTGTAGAGGAGGAGATCATGGTTCGTGATCACCAGATTGGCCTCCTGGGCCCTCCGGCGCATGGAATCGACGTAGCATGGTTCCTGGGCGTAGGTGCAGGCATACCCAAGACAGTCCACCGGCAGCGAGACGATGTCGCGCAGGGCCGGGCCGGATGGCCGGTGTTCCAGGTAGGCGACGTCCCCCGTAAACGTGTGCTCGGACAACCTCAGCTCGATTTCGTCAAAGGCCTGTGCGTCCTCGTTGCCGGCCGGTTCCAACAGGGAATCCTGGTCGCGGAACATGTGCCATTTGTAGTGGCACACATAGTTGCTGCGGCCCTTGGCCACTTCGACCGACGTGTCCAGGTCCAAGGCGTCCAGCAGGAACGGTATGTCCTTGTCCATCAACTGATCCTGGAGGGTGCGGTACGCGGTGGATACCACCACCTTGCGGCCACTCAGGATTGCCGGCACGAGATAGGCAAAGGACTTGCCCACACCGGTGGGCGCTTCGATCACGGAAATGCCGCCCTCGCAGATGGTCCGTGCAACCTCCGCCGCCATGCGGACCTGCGGCATGCGGGCTGTGAAGTCCTGGAGCTTGGCGGCAAGCGGACCGGTGGCACCGAAAACCGAAATCGTTTCGGCTACAGGGTCCATGGTATGGATTGTTGTGTGCGGAGACGGCGTGGGGGCGGGGAAAACGGCCGGTGCCGGAACGGGGTCTGCCCGCCGGGTCCGAGGCTGGACAGGCCTCCGGCCCGGGGTATCGTTTGGACAGGTTAGCGGATGAGTGCGTCCAGAATGTGGATGGTCCCGTTTCTCGGTGTGGACACCGTGGCAATCACCCTGGCGTTGCCAATCAGTGTCCGTCCCTGGTCGGTTTGGGTGACCGTCCACACCCGGCCGCTAATGGACGTTGCGGTCCCTGCATCCGCCAACTCGGACAGACTCAAGTCGCCGCTGAGCACGTGGGACCGGTTGAAGGCGGCCAACGCGTCCAGCGAACTGAAAATGGACTTGATCGTGGCGGTATCGGCGGCAACCCAGGCCGCGTCGCTTGGCGCCAGCAGCGTATAGGGTCCATCCTGCCCCAACGTTGCCAGTACCGGGCTCAGGGTTAGCGCGTAGGCGTAGATTTCCAGTCGGAAATCCTGATCGATGTACTGGGCGATCGTGAGCGATTCGGGATCGACAATGACGGGCGGCAGAGGCGTGGGGGTTGGCGGCACCGGGGTCGGGGCTGCCTCGGGCGTCGGTGCGGCCGGCGGTGTCCCGGTGCTGTCCTCGGCCGTTGCATCTTCGCTGTCGGCCGCCGGGGCCGCCGGTTCGGGATCGGGATCCGTTGTTGGACTGTCCGTGGGGGGCACCGCTTCGGGTTCCGCCGCCGTGTCGGTCTGGTCCGCCGCGGCCATCGAGTCCTGGACGGGGGGCAGGTACTGCTGGGGCGTGCCGAACAGCAGTTGCTCCATGGGCGGTATGAAAATGCGGATGCCCGGTTCGAGCTCCGAACAGTCGGGCAGCATGTTATAGGCGCAGAGGCGCCCGGCCACCGTGGCGTTGTTGTAGTTGGCGGCGGCCAAATCGGCGAGGGTGTCGCCGGCGGCGATGGTAATCAGTTGATCCTGCAGGTCGGGCGGCAGTTGGGAAGCCGGGTCCGGTGCAGGTGTGGGCGTCGGGGTGGGTATGGGCGTGGGCGTGACGGTCGGCAGCGGGATGTCCAGGGCATCGGCCAACGCTTCCAGTGTCGGGATGTCGATCGTAATGCCGACGCTGATGTTGTTACAGTCCTCTATCTCATTGAAGTCGCACAACGCCTGGTACAACTCGCCGTTGTTGTAGGCGTGGGCGGCCACACGCGCCATAGTGTCGCCTGGCTGGATCACATAGGGGGTCCCCGCCTCGGGCAGAATGCGCGGCTCGTCCTGCGCGTTGATCGCCGAAAATGTCACCAGCACGAACGAAATCGCCAGCAACACCAGCGACGCCACTATGCGAATGGCTACATGACGACGCTTGAAGATGGCGTTCATGAAGGGAGGGTGCGAAGAGTCTAGCTGCCGGACGCGAAGCGCGGGCACCACAACAAAACATTGGTGGCCCGGTCACGGCTGCGACAGGAACGATACGTCAATTCTACCACCAGCGTCCGTTTTGCGTAACCGATTGATCCAGATAGGGCATTGTTTCAAACTCGTTGAGATTGGTTTCGGTTCTGGCAAGGGACGAGGGGCCCTTGATCATTGGTGTGCTTCAAAAACCAAAGAGCTCCCACCGTGGACTTCAGTCCCTGCCCCTGCCCATCCCGCACGCCAACGGGCTCTGTCCGTTTCGCCTGCTGCCGGCCTCCATGGTGCGCCGCAACGGCACCTGTTCCCACCATCTGGTCGTGCGGGGACGGCTGTGGGTGCAACGCTGGCAGTGCCAAGCCTGCCTGGGCCGCGCCTCGCCCCTGCCGTCCGCCGTGACCTCCCGGCAACATCCGCAGACCTTCCGTGAACGGGTGACCAACCTGTTTGGTGTATGGGCACAGCGTTCGTTGCCGGGTCCTGTCCCGGATCCTGGCCTTGCGGGGCTGCGGGGTGGGGGCTGCCAAGCTGTGGCGCGACGTGCAGGCCGCCCTGGTCTCGACTGGGGTGACTGGTTCCAGCATCTGGTGCAGTGTGGTGTGCGGGGGATGACGACCGACGACGATTCCATCTGAGCCGGGTCCTGCTGTCGATCTTGCGACGTCTGGCTCGGGAACGACCGCCGGAGACAGGGTTCGTCCTGTGGACACTCTGGGAAGCGGCGAGATAGGTCCGCGTGCGCCTACCGCCGGAGGGGCGGGACCTGCTGTGGCACCTCGTGGAACGCTGGCACGATCGGATGCGCAGCCAAGGGCATCCCAAGGTGCCCGCCCCCACCAGCCGGCTGGGAGGCTGGTGGGGCTGCTTCCAGCTCCGGGCCCGTCTGGCAAGAGGGTTGAAGACCGAGGGGCCCCCTCAACTTCGCGCGCCTGATAGCCCGCGGCAGAGCCTGAACAGACTCACGGAACCCGCTTGTACGGGATATGCCTATGACGGACCGCAACCAATCTCAACGAGTTTGAAACAGTGCCCCGCAGATGGCCCATCTCGTCAGGTCACTGAATAACGTGATAACACATCATCATCATATGATCTCATGTGATTAAGTGGATGGTTGATTTGGCTTGAGTTGTCCCCTCCCCACCCTCGCGTCAGCCATGGCCGAGACCGGGTGGCCGCCTGCCAGAGCAGGAAGAGTTCAGATGAGCAGGACGGACCTGTTTTATCTCGATTGGTTCATTGTGTCAGTCTGTTTTTCCTTCCCTGTTCAGCCGCTAAGTCGTATCAACGTGCAGCTCAGGGGTCTCGTCTCCTCCCCGTTGTGCTGTCCCGGCCACACCGGGACAGCACAACAAGTCCCAACGGGTCTTGCAAACGGTCCCCCGAGCCGATTCGCCACAACCATGGTTTAGGCCTCCAACAGTGTCCTCTTCATCGCCCCCAACATCGACAACCCGAGGAAACGCAAGGTGACCAAAGGAATGCTCTGGCGCCGTCATACAGGACAGGCGCTGGCCGTGCTCAGTGGCGGCAGCGTCGCCGCGGGCGATCTGTTCGACGATGACTACCGGGACTGCCCCGCCAAGACCCGTCTGCGGGATGACCAGATTGCCGAATTGACCCTGGCCCGCGATGCCGACGAGGCGGATGAAGTCAACGTCTCGTGGGCGGCCACCGATCCCGCCACCTGGGGGCTGGGGTCGAATGCCTACCACGCGTCCCTGGTGGTGATGCTGGACGACGGCGGCGACCTTGCCGCGAAGACCGTGTCGCTGGGAACGCGCCAGATCGTCTTTGACGGGGTCGCGACCGGGGTCGAGGTGACGGCCCAGATGGCGATTGTGGTCGACACGGCCGATGGCGCCTACCTCATCAGCGACATCCTGGAGACGACCGTCAACCAGAGTCTGAGCGCGCCGTTCTTCTCGACGGGGTGGATCTCCAGGCGTTATCAGGGTACGGCACCGCTTGTGTTGGTGGAAGACCCAACCGGCCGTCACCGCGTACGAGCATGCCCGGGCCATGAAGCGCTAGGCCGAACCACGGGTTCCGGCCTGCGCCTGAAAGGTCGTGTGCCAGCGTAGTGAACCTTGCCAAGGCGCTCCCGTCGTCTGCGCGCCTGGAGCCGTCTCAACGAGATTGAAACGGTACCTCCAGATTGGAGGAACGGCCCAAATGTCGAGGGTGCTGTTCAGGCAACACCCTCGCTACATCGACTTGACTGGCATTCACTGGCGGGGAAAAGAGGCGACGGCCGGATTCGAACCGGCGAATGGAGGTTTTGCAGACCTCTGCCTTAAACCACTTGGCTACGTCGCCATCCAGGGATGCACAATGTCCAACGGAACCGATAGTTCCGTGACATCGCTGCGGCCACCAGTCTATGCTATCAAAATTGTGTCCGCCTTGGCGGCGGTTGTCCACAAAAGATTTCTCCATTTCCATGCCAGTCACTGCCGTCCCGTGAGCCAACCGGCCCTCAGTTCATGCTCTGTTTGCGGTACGCCGTTTACCGATGCCCGCGACCACCGGTCCGTGGCGCGGGAACAGGCCGCCACGTGCCATGTGTGTCGGCGGCACGCACCGGCGGCCGGCAGGGAGCGCGGCCTCGTTCTGGGGTTCAATCGGCGTCGGCGATTCGGGTTTTTGCGCGCGTCGGACGGCCGGCGCGTGTTCTGCAGAGCTGCGGAGGTTGAGCAGGGCCGCCGTCTGCGCAAGGGGGATGTCGTGGCATTTCGGAGAGTTGCGGGCCGCAGGGGTCCCGAAGCGCAGGATGTAAGCGTGGAGGCATCGGCTGCCGACTTGAAATCGTGGACGGCCCGGCTGGTCGCTTCTGTCGCTCCCGATCGGGGAGGTGCCGACGCATCCGACGGCCGGCGTGGTTCCCGGACCAAGGCAGATTCGTTGTAGGACTGGTTCCATGCCGGACCCGCGTGCGGAATTCACGATGTGCCGGGGGCCCCGAGGTTGTCCAGCCATTCATCGTAGGCGGCCGCAACCGACGGCCAGGAGAACCGGTGCCGGATGTGCCGGACCAAGGCTGCCGGCGCGCGGGTGTTGGTGTCCGCCAGTTTCCCGACCCGGTTAAACAGGTCGTCCGCGTTCCGGTAGAGACAGGTTGCATGCCAACGTTTCGGAATCAGTTCCGGGTAGCTGAACCCGTGCGGCAGCAACGGCATGGCACCGGACCCGAGTGCTTCCAGAACACTCAGGCCGAAGAACTCGTGGTCGGTGGTGCTAACTACCAGATCGGCCCGGTACAGCAGCTCCCAATAGTCGGCACGGCTGTCCAGGTATCCCCAGTGGTCGATGTGCGCGTCCAGCCGATCCCTGGCCGCCGCCATGGCGGGCGGCGTGTGGGCACCCGGCTCGCCGGCAAACGAAACCTTGAAGGGGATGCCGTAATCATGCAGGCGATGCAGCAAGGCGCAGAACCGGTCCGGACGCTTGTCCTGCTCCCATCGGTGGTTCCACAGGATGTGCAAGGGACCGTCCGGCCGATCCGCGGAGGGTGTTGCCGCCGGAAAGTCCAGTCCGATGGGCAGAACGGCGGACCGGGCTTGCAGGGAAGGAACGGAGGCTGTCTCGGGCAGGTCGGGAACGTTGGCCAGCAGGTTGGGAAGATGTGCGAACCAGTCGTCGCGGTGAAAGGCGGAGTTGAATACGATATGGTCGGCGGCCAGTTGGCTCAGCCAGTTGACGAGCGGCAGGGACCGGTCGGGCCGGTGGTGGCCGGGATAGGTGAGCTGGTTCTCGTGCATGTACAGAACGGTGTGCATCGACCTGGGCAGGGCATCCCGGGCCAAACCCAGCAGGGCCGCCAGGTTCACCATGTCCGTGGCGACGAGGACATCCGGGCGGAAGCCCGTGGCCGTAATGGCTCGCACCTGACGCACCAGTTCGGCGGCACCGCCCTGCATGCGCCACTTCCAAAACCGTCCAGGCAGCGTTGCCGCCCGGCACCGGTGCCGGGTGTGTCGCATGAATCCTTCCAGCCAGGCACGATGGCTGCCCGCATGAAATGCCGATGCGAACAGGATGTTGCGGGTGCGCGGGCGGTGGCTGGTCATGGTGTGGAACAACGTGAGCGAAGGGTATGGCTGTCGGTGTTTCGGACCGGTGGGAGGCGGGGTCGGTCGCTTTCGCCAAACCTCTTCGGACAGGGTTGAAGGGCGGGAATCAAGCCGGTGTTCCCTATGCTACAATCGCCCGCACCCGTTGATCCGCAACCTCCCGAACAGTCCGTGCAGCAACCGGAAAACCTTGGCTTCCCAACGGCTGCGGTTTGGGCTACCGTACAAGGAGTTACAGCATGAGCGACCGGTTGATCGAGGTCAAGATCGAAAGCGTCCGCGTGAGTCTCTTGTCTCAGCACCGGATCGCCGTCCTGCAGGAAAAGGACGGGGATCGATACCTGCCGATTTGGATTGGCCCCTTTGAGGCGGAAGCGATTGCCATGCAGTTGCGGAAGGAGAAGTCTCCCCGGCCCCTGACCCATGACCTGCTGCACCAGGTCCTGTTGGAGGTCGGACACGACCCGGTGTACGTGGAAATCGCCAGCCTGATGGACGATGTCTACCTGGCTCGATTGGTCTTCAATGCGGAAGACAACCCCATCATGGACGAACTGGATTGCCGGGCGAGCGATGCCTTGGCGCTGGCGGTTCGGTTCGGCTGTCCGATCTATGTGGATGAAGAGGTCATGAACGCGGCCGGCAAGGTACCGGACGAGGAAATTCCCCTGGATGAGGATGTCGAGGGCGAATCCCCCGATGCGGACAGCGAGGACCTTGAACTGTTCCGCGACGTGGTGGAGGGATTGGACCTCGGCAGTCTCAGCGACTAGTGCGTGGCGGTCCGGACAGGTGTGGTGCCTGCTGCATCGTCCTGACAATGCCCGCAAGGCGTGGTGAGATCATCCAAGCGGACAGCGGTTGCGACGGCCTTCCTTGATGGCGCCCGTTCCGACAACCGTTGCCACATGGGAGCGCAACCGGCGGTTCCGACACGTTTCTGAATTGAATTCCGGCCGCGTTCTTCAGATGGGCGATGGCTGGTACAGTTGATGCCGCGTTGCACCGAAAGGCGAGTTGGATTTGCTTGAAGTACCGCCCCAGGTCGACGTTGGGGTCTCAGACCAAAACCTGTTTAGCCCGCAAGCGGAGCAGGCGGTTCTGGGTGCCCTGTTACTGCGTCCGGCAGCCCTGATCGATGTAAGCACCCTGTTGCGGGACCGCTATTTCACGCTCGAGGCTCATCGAGCAATTTTCAATGCCATGCAGGCTCTCAGCGACCAGGGCCTCGAGCCGGATCCGGTCGCGCTAGCCAATCGGCTTAGGGAAGAGGGCAGTCTGGAGGAACCCGTCGGGGGCACCGCCTACCTCCAGCACCTTATTGAAAGCTGTCCCACCTCTGTCAACCTGCTCACCTACGCCCGGATTGTCGAGCGGAAGGCGTTGCTGCGGTTGTTGAACGAGGCGTCCCTGAACATTCAGGGCCTGATCACGACCGAGAAGGATGTGGAGGACATCATCTCGGACGCGGAAAAGGCGATCTACAACATCGGCCAGTCCCGCGCGGACCAGGATCTGACCGACATCCGGGACATCATGCGGGATGTGGTCCGCGACCTGGAAAAGGCCTTTCGAGATGAAGGCAACACGCCGGGCCTGCCCACCGGCTTCCGACTGCTGGATGACTTGCTCGGTGGATTCAACAAGAGCGACCTGATCGTGCTGGCCGGCCGTCCCGGCATGGGCAAGTCCAGCCTGGGCCTGACCATTGCCCTCAACGTCGCACAACACGTCCGGACTCCCCTGCAAGGTTTCAAGGTGGCGATCTTCAGTTTGGAAATGAGTGCGGACCAGTTGGTTCAGCGCCTGCTGGCCATCGAGTCGACCACGGATCTGCAGGCCCTGCGCGTAGGGCGTTTTGACGATGATCACTGGGCTACCGTCCAACAGGCCAGCACCAATTTGAGCAAGGCGCGGATTTTCATCGACGACACCCCTGGCGCATCCGTAACGTCGGTGCGTTCCAAGGCCCTGCGCCTGCATGCACGAGAGAACATCGATCTAATTATGGTCGACTACCTGCAACTGATGACGGCCGGGGAAACGGGGCAGAATCCGCGCCAGCAGAACCGGCAGCAGGAGATCACGTTCATCAGTGGAGCCATGAAGAACCTGGCGCGGGAACTCAATGTGCCGGTGCTGGCCCTGTCCCAATTGAGCCGGGGGGTCGAGGCGCGGCAGGACAAGCGTCCCATGCTCCAGGATCTGCGCGAAAGTGGCAGCATTGAGCAGGATGCTGATGTCGTGATGTTCCTGTATCGGGACAAGTACTACGACTCTGAAACCATTCATGGCAACAAGGCTGAACTGATAGTGGCCAAGCACCGGAATGGTGCTACGGGTTCTGTATCACTGGTCTTCGAAGAGGAGTTGACCCAATTCAAGTCACCTATCCATGATCCAGATGGAGTGGACTGGATATGATTCCCGAGGAGCGGCCCAATGGTCCAGCCGAGGCCTTCGTAGGGTTTCCGGCCAGCGGAATGGAGGAAGTGGTGATTCCTGCCCTGTTGCTGACTGATCTCCTGAGCCGGGTCGACAGCTTGGCTGAGACCCGTCTGACTCTCTATTGCTACCAGCAAATTGGCCGGTTATCCAGACAGGATGCTTGGTTGCGCGCTGGAGAGCTGCGGTCCGACTCGGTTCTTCTGAAGATGATGTCCGGGCTGTCGGAATTGCATACGCCCCAGGAGGTTCTGGATGATGCTTTGGAAAAGGCATTGATCCGGAATTCCCTGCTTGGCTTGGTGCTGCCTGGTGCGGACGGCGAACCCGACGACAGGGCCTTGTTCCTGAATACGGAGGCGGGGCGATGGCTGCGTTCATCGATGCAGACCGTCGGAGCCGCGGTTCGCGGTGATAGTGGGATCCCGAGGATCGCGCAATTGTCGGAATCAGAGCCGTTCAGGCTCTACCATCAGAACTTTGGCCTGCTCACCCCTGTCTTAGCGGATCAGTTGCGGAACCTGATCGAGGACTTTCCGCTGCCTTGGGTGTGCGACGCAATGGAAATTGCGGTTGCTAGGAACAAAAAGGCACTGGCCTACGTCAAGGCCATATTGAATCGATGGGAGCGGGAGGGGAGGGAGTCGGACGAAGCCGATAGACTCCTGCGTTCCCGGGAACCAATGGAGCCGTACGATGACTATCCTGAATGGAATCCAAGACCGCGCAGCCGCTGGGAATGAGGCGGATTCTGTACAAGCCGAGGACACCGTTGAGGAGTGCCCGGTATGTCAGGGAGTCGGCTTCTACACGTTGGAGGTTCCGGTTGGCCATCCGGACTTCGGCGCAGCCATAACCTGCAAGTGTCGCCAACGCGCCCATCGGCTGCGCACCCTTGAACGGATCCACGCTCTGTCCTACCTCGAGGCCGTCCAGGACAAGACTTTTTCTTCTTTCCTGCAGGAACCGCCCGGCTACGGTGAGACGGCACGCGCGTCGCTAAGGGAAGCCCACCTGATCTGCCGCGACTTCGCTGACCGACCAACTGGGTGGATTCTCCTCGCCGGTATTACCGGATGCGGCAAGACGCACTTGGCCAGCGCCATCGCCAACGAACTGGCGGCTACCGAGACGCCTGTCCTGATGCTGACCGTTCCCAGCCTGCTGGATCGGCTGCGTGCCACGTTTGCCCCCGACGCACCGCAAACCTTCAGCCAGATGTACAGCCTGGTTGAGAGCGTGGATGTACTGGTGCTGGACGATTTGGGTGCCCAAAGCTCAACTCCCTGGGCCACGGAAAAGCTGTTCCAACTGTTGAACGAACGCCATGTGCGCCAACTGCCTACCGTAGTCACCACCAATCTGCCGCTCTGGGAATTCGAACCCCGGCTGCAAAGTCGGCTGGGGGACGTGCACTTGGTGAACCCAGTGCATATCAACGCACCCGACTATCGGGTTTGGTCATCGGATCCGGGTGGCGAAATGTGGGCCGATCTCGATAGTCTGTATCTGCATCGGAGCGAGACGTTTGACACGTTGAAACCAGGGTGGTCTGGAAAAGACAACAAGGAATATTGGGAAAATAGGTACCAGGAACTCAAGAAGTGGGTGGAGCAACCGAGCGGCTGGCGGGTGTTCTTTGGTGTCCCGGGCAGCGGCAAGACCCATTTGGTGGCTGCATTGGCCAACCGCTGGCGCAATGCTAATGTAGGTCGACACGGCCTGTTTGTTTCAGTGGAGGATCTAAAGGACTACTTCCGGCGGACCATCCAGGCGGACGGGGCTGCTGCGGCGCGGCGAATCACCCAACTCCGGGAGGTTTCGTTCCTCGTTCTGGACGGCTTCAGTGACACTTACCAGTCGGCGCGGCGTGGATCGGGTTGGACAGAAAAGCGGTTGCGCAACCTGCTGGAATATCGGTTCGATGCTGATTTGCCCACCGTAATCACTGTCCAAGTCGAACCCGACGACTTGGAGGGGTGGTTCAAGCATCGGGTTTACAACTCCTCCAAGTCGATCTTTTACGATCTGGAACTGGAGGCAGCGCGCTGAGGCGCGCTGAAAGGACCGGCCGCGTCAGGTGCAGGAGACGAGCGACGGCTCAGCGGCTGTTCAGTGCAGGAAGGGCTGCAACCCTTCCCATTCCCGCCAAATGTCGGTGTAGGCGTCCTTGTCGACCACCGCCACATCCTTGTGCCGGAGCCGGGTGATGACCGCCTGGCGCACCTGGGGAGACAGGTTGTAGCCACCGGCATGGAATATCTGGTGGTGGGCGAGGATCAGGTCGCCGGCCTTGCCCGTGACCATGACGGGGTCGTGCGGCAGATCGGGCCGCGGTGTGCCGTTGGCCAGCACCTCGTGACCGTGTTCGCGGAAATAATCCCGGAAGACCAGATGCGATCCGGGCCAGACCGTGAAGTTGCCCGCTTCGGGTTCCGGCAGGTCCATCAGGTACACCACCGCGAACATGGTGAAGGAGCGGAAATAGGTTCCCTTGGCCATGCCATTGCCGCCGCTGCCCACCCCGTCGATGTGTCCACCCAGGCGCGGTGCCGGACCGCCGGGGGCGTCCGGAAAGCGCGGGTAGGGCTTGGCCGATTCAACCGGCAGGACATTGCCCTTGCCCAGAAGCTCCTCCGCGATTGGCATCACGTCGGACTTGCGGTACAGATCGAGGATCACATCGGCCTGCAACAACTCCGCACAGAAGTAGGCCGATCGGTTCCGCTCGGGGTTCTCGCCCCCCTTGCCGACGTTGCCGATGGAGTGGTTCACGGCCCGGAGCGCCCTGTTCACCAATGCCGTGGGAATCGCGTCCGGCACGCGGATGTAACCATCGCGTACAAACTCCCTTTTCTGGGTGTCGCTTAACATAAATCCAAGTCCAATGAAGTCTGAATGCCACCTGCGGAGCCGTGCGGCCGACCGCTCGGTCCGGCGATTCTAGCACCGGTGCAGACAGCGTCGGCAGGCAGGCGGTGGTGGCGGCACGGACGACTCCGACGGTGGGATGCTCCGGTCTGCCCGTCGATTCCGGTTGTATAATCGCAGAACCTCGCAACCAGGCGGTTCCCCCGTGCGATCCCATTCCCTACTCCTATCCCTGCTGCTTGTGGCTGCCATGCTTGGGTTGGCGTCCTGCACCCAGGCAACGGTGGAACCTCCACCGCCTACCAGAACTCCGGATCCGCTCTATGTCGAGGCGGCTCCCACCAAGGCGGTCGTCTGGGGCGACTCCGCGGTCGGTTCCCAGGGCGAACAACCCTCCTCGGTGTCGCCGGGCTCGGATCCTCAATCCGCCGAACCGGCATCCACGCCCGTGCCGGCCTCGGACACATGCGTGTTCGTGGTGGTCCAGTACGGAGTCAAGGTGCGATCGGGACCGGGCATCGCCAATGCCGAGGTTGCCCGGCTGGGGGCCAATGAGGAATTCCCATTTCTCGAAGAGAACCCCAACGGCGACTGGTTCCGCATCCGGCATCCCGACGTGACGTCCGGTCAGGCATGGGTGGCGGGCACCTACCAAGGTACGGAGTTGACGAGAAAGGTTGACTGTTCGCCGTAGCCCTGCCCCGTCGGGTCCGATTGGGTTCCGGTTCCGGTGTTGACCGTCCATGGACTTCGATCGGCGCGATGTCCGGGGCCAGTTGGCCGTATTGTGGACACTGGTGATTGCCGCCGGTGCCGCTGTCATGGCAGTCGCCGCGACGCCTCCGGCCGGGAGCTGGATGGAATCCCGGACCGGGGAGACCGAGCTGTTGCCGCAGATTAAGGGCATGACCGATCTGGTGCGGCAGGTGGTGCGGCCCAGGGTGCGCACTGACGACCAGGCACCGGTCGCGTCCGTGTCTGCTCCCGAGGGGTTTCCCTGGGGGGTCAACACATTCCTGCAACACGAGGTTGGCGAGGCCCGGCGCGCACGCGTAACCCGGATGGTGGCCGAAACCGGATTCACCTGGATTCGTCAGCCCATGCCCTGGCAGGATGTGGAGATCCACGGTCGCGGCGACTATGAGGACCGACGCAATCATCCGCCGCGCTCCGCTTGGTACAAGTACGACACCATCGTGCGCCAGGCCGAAGCCCATGGCCTCGAAGTGGTCTTTCGTCTGGACAATCCGCCGGCCTGGACCCGTGCCGGGGGTGATGGGGTCGGTGTGCAGGCCCCGCCCGACGATCCTGCGGACTTCGCGGCCTTTGCCAAGGCTGTGGCCGACCGGTACAAGGGGCGCGTTCGGTACTATCAGATTTGGAATGAACCGAACATCTATCCGGAGTGGGGCGAGCAACCCGTGTCCCCGGAGGCCTACGCCGAACTGCTGGCCGCGGCGGCCAGTTCCATCCGGTCGGTGGATCCCGATGCGGTTATCGTGCTGGCGGCGATGGCGGCCACGACCGCCTATGCCGGCGATACGGAGCCGGGCGGCAACCTGAACGATCTGATCTACCTGCAGAGGTTGTACGATGCGGGAGCCGCGGAGTGGTTCGACATCCTGGCGGTGCAGGGGTACGGCCTCTGGTCCGGTCCCCTGGACCGGCGCATGCATCCGCTGGTGCTGAACTTCGGCCGCGCCCGATATGTGCGGGATCTCATGGTGCGCAACGGTGACGGGGCCACGCCGATTTGGATCAGCGAAATGAACTGGAACACCGTGCCTCTGGACCGGCCGGCACCCTTCGGTCGGGTCACGTCGGACGACCAGGGGCGGTTCCTGATTCAGGCGTTCCGGCGCATTGAGGACGAATGGCCGTGGCTTACGCTGGCCAACGTCTGGTACTTCAAACGAGCCCGGCCGGATTGGGAGGAAAGAGGTGATCCGCAAGCCTGGTTCCGGCTGATGGACCATAATGGCAAGCCGTCGCAGGCTTGGTACGACCTGCACCGCTGGTTCGGCTCCAGGCGCGGCGCGCAGGACCGGTCCGACCCGCCGTAGGTTGGGATTGTTGAAGACATAAACGGAACTCACGACGTTGATCATCAAGAAAATTACGGTCGGCCTGCTCGAGGAAAACTGCTACCTGCTTGGATGCGAGGAGACGCGGGCCGCGATCCTGATTGATCCGGGCGATTCGGCCCGGTCGATCCTCCGGCAGGTGGAGGAGGACGGCCTCGAACTGCAGGCCATCGTCAACACGCATGCCCACTTCGACCACGTGTTGGCCGTAAACGACATCGTGGACGCCACGGGCGTTCCGTTTTGGCTGCACGAACTGGACCTGCCCACGCTGCAAGCGGTTCCGGTCCAGGTCGAGGCCTGGCTTGGCGCCCGCGTGCCGTCGATCCGGCATCCGGACCATTACCTGAAGGAAGGCCAGACCCTGGAGTTCGGAACCATGCGGCTGCAGGTTCGGTTTGTCCCCGGCCACGCGCCCGGCCATGTTGCGTTCGTGGAAGAGGCGCGTCGGCTGGCCATCGTGGGGGATACCCTCTTCCACAGGGGCATCGGCCGCTTCGATCTCCCCGGTTCCGACGGTCCCACCCTGTTGGCATCGATCACCAATCAACTGTTGACCCTGGAGGATGACTTCGTCGTGTTGCCGGGACATGGGCCGGAGACCACGATCGGCGAGGAACGGATCCAGAATCCGTACGTCGGCGAACATGCCACGTTTGTGGTCTGAATATCTTGGGCAATCCCGCCATGACCCGTGCGGCCTTGGGCTGGCTTGAGCGTCTGCGGCAGGGGCTGAAGGCCTTCGCCGCGCCAACCGGCAACGAACCGGTCTGCATTCTGGAAACCAGCCACCCCTTGGAAGCGGAGGTTCTGAAAGGCGTCCTGGAAACCCACGGGTTTCCGGTGATGATTCAGCGGGATTCGGTGCGGGACGCCTATCCTGTTACCGTTGGCGACATGGCAACCTGCAGAATCCTGGTGCCGGCGAACTTGGCCGACAGCGCCCTCGCCATTCTGTCCGCAACCCCGCAGGATGCAGGGGACATGGAACCAATGCCGGACGAGCAGATCCAATCTTCGAATCGAAACTGAACATGGCACGCGTGATTTCCAGCCGGGACCGGCTGCTCGAAACCCCGTCCGGTGTGCGCCTGAGTCCGCGGATGCAACTGACGCTGGTTGGTCTGGCGGCCATTGCCCTGGTCATCTTCCTGATCGTGCGGGCCACGGTTCAGACCTCCATGTATTACCTGACGGTGGAGGAGTTCGCGGCGCGGCAGGACACCCTGGCCGGTCAAAGGGTACGCCTAAACGGTTTAGTCGTGCCGGACAGCGAACAGTGGAATGCCACCGCGACCCGGCTGGACTTCCAACTCTACGAGGTGGAGGGCGGAACCGTGTTGCCTGTCGTCTACCACGGCCCGCGTCCGGACAATTTCAGGCCGGGGACTTCGGCCATCGTCGAGGGTTCCCTGGACGCGGACGGACATTTCGTGGCTGACAGTCTGCTGCTCAAGTGTCCATCCCGCTACGAGGAGGGCCCCGAGGAGATTTACATGGAGGCCGCTTGAGGGCGGCCTGGCGGACCTCCTGTGGCGGACCACCAACCGAGTGCCTCTCCCCTGCTCCTTTCCGTGCAGGGACTCTCCAAAACGTACGGCTACCGGACCATACTCAACGGGATCCGATTTGAGTTGCGCGCCGGCGAATGCGTTCATGTACAGGGGGCCAACGGTTCGGGCAAGACCACCCTGCTGCGGATCCTGGCCGGATTGACCCCCAGCGATGCCGGCACCTTGCTGGTGTCCGGGCGGGCAGTGCCTCCCGCCGAGCTGGCCCGGACCGGGGCCGTCGGCTATCTGGGCCATGATCCCTACCTGGACGGGCGGTTGACCGTGCGCGAACACCTCGAGTTTGCGGCCGTCTGCTTCGACATGGTGTCTCCCGCCTTGCGCATCGACGAACTGCTGGAACGAGCCGACCTCGCCGCCATGCAGCGCACGCGCACGCGGGATCTGAGCCGGGGTTGGCGCCAGAGGTTGGCACTGTGCCGCGCATGGTTGCCGGATCCGCGGATTGTCCTGCTGGATGAACCCGACAGTCACCTGGATGCCGAAGGCCTGGACTTCCTCGTGTCCCTGTTGGGCGAGCGCCGGGCCGGGGCACAGGGAATTCTCTTTGCCGGCCATCGGCCACCGTCAGGCTGGGCCGACCGGATTCTGGTGCTTAAGGAGGCCCGGCTCGCGGAGTGGGCCGGGTAGCGCATGGCTGCCGTTCGCCCGGTTGATACAGGCAGTGTCGTCCGCGAGGACTCCGTCCCCCACCGGGAATCGATACCGGGCGTCCGAATTCGACAACGCAGGCCGTTGGCAGCCCTGTGCTTCCAGGTGGCGGCCATCGTGCGTCTTGAGATGCGGACGGAGTTGCGGGGCCTGCCGATTCTGTCGGCCATGGCCAGCTTGGGCGTGTTGACCGTCCTGGTACTGGGATTCGTGTTCGAAGCCGCCGGGGCCACCGATGGTGTCCGGGCCTCCGGCGTGCTGTGGGCGGCGTTGCTGCTGGCCGGCTCGGCCGGCCTGGAACGGCAGTTCGGTTCGGCCGACGCGCGGTCCATGACCGGATTCCTCCTGTCGGCGCCGGTTTCGCGGACGGCGATCTTCCTGGGTCGGCTTTGGGTCTGGAGCTTGTTGCTGGCGGTCGCGGGGGGACTGGCGTTGATAGGGGTGATCGTCCTGTTCGACGCGGAGTTGTGGAAACCCGGCATCCTGGGCGTGCTGCTCCTGGGATGCATCGGCTTCGCCGCCGTGGGTACGACGGTGGCCGCCATGATGTCCGGCATGCGTCAGGGGCAGGGCCTGGTGGCCGTGATCGTGCTGCCGTTGGCCATCCCGTTGCTGCTGGCCGGAACCGGTGCCTGCAACGCGTTAACCCAGGGAGCGTCCGGGCAAACCTACGGGGCGTGGATTTTGATGGTGATCCTCTTTGATTTGGTGGCGGTCGCGGTCGGTATACTGCTTGCCAACCTTGTTTGGCAGGATTGGCGGTGAACGGATCAACCCAAGTGACGCTGCGTTGGCACCGGGCCCACGAGTTGGTGACACTCGCGGCGTTCCTGTGTTTGATTGCGGCCCTGTGGTTCGGGCTCATCAATGCACGTCCGGCCGCCAATCTCGTCGGCATCGAACAGGTTGCGCAGCGGATTTTCTATACCCACATGGGGACGGTCATGGCCGCTGTGACCGGTCTGGCGCTGTCCTTCGTCTGTAGTCTTGGATGGCTCCTGCGCAAACGTTCCGGCTGGGACCTGATGGCCGCGGCCGGTGTCGAGATCGGTTTGGTTGGTTCTCTCTGCCTGTTGGCCACCGGCAGCATCTGGGCCAAGCCCACCTGGAACACCTGGTGGACATGGGATCCGCGCCTGACTTCCATGCTGGTGCTCGTTCTGGTATACGTTGCCTACCTGATTCTGCGGAACGGACTCGAGAATCCGCGCACGCGGGCCACATTCGCCGCCGTGTACGCCCTCCTGGCCTATGCCATGGTGCCGTTGACCTACTACTCCGCCGTATGGTTTCGCAGCATCCATCCGATGATCTTCCTGGACGACAATCCGACCGGTGAGGGCGATTTCGGTCCCTTTTTGGGACCCACCATGACTTTGGCCCTTCAGTGGTCCATGTTGGCGTTCGTGCTGCTGGCCCTGTGCCTTGTGTTCCTGCGCTGGCGCATGCTGCGCCTGGAGCGGAACATACAGATTCTGCAGGCCCACGTGACCTGACCAACCGGCTGCGGCCTTGGGACCCGGCAGGGCCTGCATGTCGCGGCATCCGTTTCGGGACTCCCAACACATGCAGTATCTTTTCCTGGCCCTGGCCGTTGTTTGGACCATTACCTTGCTGTATGTGGTGTTCCTCATCAACAAGCAGAAACAGCTCGAGACCTTGGTTCACGAACTGCAACAACGGCTGGATTGGGAATCCGGCGACTGAGAAATGGTCGATTCAACGCGGGTTGGCCACGGCCGCCAACGACAATAACCAACTGACTCCGACTTGGATGTCCGTACCGAAACAATTTTTGCGGAGACGTTTCCTGTGACCCAACAAACAGCGACCATGGCCCCACCGGTTGTCCCAATACGCTGGTCCCACACGTTTCTGCATTCCTTGGCGTTTGTTGTCGGATTCGGGCTGGTCTTCACGCTGCTGGGCTCCGCGGCCGGGCTCATGGGGCGCAACCTGAACTACCTGCTGCCCGCCATACAGAAGATTGGCGCCGTGCTGCTGGTGTTTTTTGCCTTGGTTGTCACGGGTCTGGTTAACCGGTTGGCCAATGTCCTGCGCCGGCGTATGGACCTCTCCGTCAATCCTGCGGCCGCGCTGTTGGTGCGCGGCCTCGACTTGGCCAACGGCCTGTTCTACACGGAGCGCCGGATGGCCCAGATGCACGAGGTGCGCCAGGGCTGGGGTTATCTGAGCAGCATTCTGATGGGCGTAAGCTTCAGTGCGGGCTGGGTACCGTGTGTCGGACCAATCCTGGCCAGCATTCTGTTCCTGGCCGGTGACACCGCCACGGTGGTGACGGGCGCCTCGCTCCTGGCAATCTTCAGCCTCGGTCTCGGCATCCCGTTTCTGATTACCGGCGCCGCTTTCGGCACTGTGGCGAAATGGTTGCGCCGACTCAATCGACACACCAATATTGTCAGCTATGTAAGCGGCATTTTTCTGGTGACCGTCGCATATTTGTTGTGGCAGGATCAACTGGTGCGGTTGACGGCTTCCTTTGGCGCCTTCAACGTGGTCGCGCTCCAATGGGAGGAATGGTTCACCGAGACGCTGGGGCTGACCATCAATCTGGACGCCAGCCTCGTGGCCAGCGCGCCGCTGGCGTTGCTCGCAGGTCTCATTGGATTCTTCAGTCCCTGTGTCCTGCCATTGATTCCCGCCTACATTGGCTACCTCAGCGGAACCTCGCTGCGCTGATGGCTGTCCGCCTGGCCGTAGGTCTGTTGGTCCTATTGCTCGTTGCCGGCTGTCGGGGAGCGCCGGACCCCGACGCGGCATTTCAGGACCCGGGACGGGTGCCCCCGGAGATTGGGGTTCTGCTGACGCCCCCCTTTGACCCCGGTGATCCGCTCCTGACCGGAAGTGTGCCGGGCCGACCGGGATTGTGGGACCCGGTCGAGGGTCAGCCGGTTCCGGCATTCTCCCTGTCCGCGTCGGACGGTGCCTCCATGTCCAGCGAGGCCCTGTCCGGAAGGGCCCTGGCCATCAATTTCTGGGCAACCTGGTGCGGTCCCTGCCGCCACGAAATCCCGCTGTTGGTGGAGCGGCAGGCGGAATTGCCGGAGGACCTGCTGATTTTGGCCGTGAATATCAGGGAATCGGAATCGAAGATTGTGGAGTTTGCGGCAGAGGTGGGGATGGAGTTGCCGATCGTGCTCGACCCGGACGGTGAAGTCTCGGACCTGTTCGGTGCCCGCGGGTTGCCGACCACGGTGTTTGTGGACCCGCAAGGCAATCTCACTGCGACTTGGCAGGGGGTTCTGGATCGGGCCAAGCTGGTCCAGTTGACGGACGCTTCGCTTGGCCGCTGACGCGGGCGGGTTTGGCGGTCTTGGGGAGTAGGCATGCCTTCTTTGCCTACACACGAATCCGGCGACCACTTCTTGATGTCGGAAACCGGGACGGCCCGCCTGTGGTCCCTGTTGCGGTTCGGCCTGCGCCACTGGCTTGTCCTTTATCTGGTGCTGAGTGGCCTGTATGCCGGTCTTGCCCTGTTGGCACCGGTGGCCATGTCACAGGGTTGGATCCGACTTGGCACTGCACTGCACGGCTTGTACTTCTGGGTTTGCCATCAGAAACCCGGTGCCAGCTACCTGGTCTTCGGCCGCGGGGAGCCCCTGCCGGCGGAATTGGTTGACGACCGTTTTTGGAAAGGTTCGCCTGCCATCGGCTGGAAGACCGCGTTGTGCCAACGAAATCTCGCGATCTACGGATCGTTCTTTCTGTACGGCCTTGGGTTTGGACTGACCGGTCGGCGCTGGATCCCCCTTGCGTTCTGGGCGGTCGCCTTGTTGTGCCTGCCCATGGCGGCGGACGGCCTGACCCAGGCATTCGGCTGGCGCGAGAGCAACTGGCTGTGGCGAACCCTCAGCGGGAGCCTGTTCAGCTTGGGGGTTGCCTGGGCACTGTTGCCCAGGGTGCAGGCTGCCAGCCGGGAGGTTCTGGAGCAGTTCGCCGGCAATCGGCCATAGGAGGGATGGATCGTCCGGCCCATCGGGAAGCCAAATCGATGCAGCCGGAATCCTGTCCACCATCCGCGCTGTCCGGCGACTGGATTGGGGCCACGCGGGTTCTCCATGCCCGTGTCGATAGCGGACCGTCGCACAGCGTCGGTAGACTGACGTGAGCCGGTTTGGACGTTCCGACAGTGCGGTGATGGCCGACCCCGGGCCGTGTGTTCCGGGGATGCTGTTTCAGGGTTGCTGCCGTTGTGTTGGCCCAAACCCGGCCTCGGCACGCCAACGCGTGAAGACAGTCCTGTTCATGTGCGTCGGGCAGTCCGACAGCCTCCCCACTGCATATCCCGTGCCCCAGTGCCGGCTGCGGTACCGCAGCCGGCACTGACAGCCCCTGTCAGCTCTCGGGTTTGGTGTCGTCGTCCGCGGCCAAGGTTCAGCTGCCGTTGGCACTGGACTTCAGATAGCCGATACCGCGCAGGCCCTCATCCATGTAGTGGACCGCGCGGGCATCGGTTGCAGAACGTAAGCCTCGATCGTTGCCTGCGTCCTGTTCCCTAATACCTGCAAGTACTTGACCCGCAGGGTTCTGGCGTTTCGCTCTCGGCCCGGCGCGCGTTAGAGCGGCCTCAGCCGTCCGGCGACGGGCTCGAGTCCTGGATGAGCAGTCCCATCCGTTGTCCCGATTCGATTCTGCAGCAGGCGCTTGACCTTCCGATAGGGCGTGTACAGATCAATCTCCGGATCGTACAGGCGCTGCAGGATGCGCGTGACCTTGGGTTTACCGGCCATCGCCGGCGGCCTCCCGGATTGTGCGCTGGTACGCACGCAATCCGTGCAGGCGGCCGGAGAACGCCTGCACGATGGCCATCAGGTCCTCCACCATCTCCTCCTGCGGGGACAGGCTTGCCTGGTTGACCACCGTGATGGTGCAGCCGTGCTGTTGGGCAAAGTGCTCGAACCAGTCGAAGCCGAAGCGGGTGAGCCGGTCCCTGTGGGCGATGAGCAGGTGGGCGATGTCCCGGTGCTCGATGCGCTCCATCAGGGTCAGGAACACCTTGCGCTTGAAGTCGAGGCCGCCGCCGATCTCCGTCAGCCATTCGTCCACGGCCACGCCGGCCCCCAGGCAATAGGTTTCCATGGCCGCCACCTGGCTGCGCAGATCCTCCTGCTGGCCGCGGCCGGACACGCGGCAGTAGACGACGGCCAGCCCCTGCGGGGCTTCGTCTCCGCGCCCCAGGAACCGCGCGACATCGGCCTCCGTGTAGTACCGCTGGCCCGTGATTGTGCGGCGGGCGGGAAACACGCCGCTCCGGTCCAGCTTGCGCAGCTGGGTGGCGGTGCGGCCCACGCGGGCCCCGAATTGCGAGATGCGGAAGGGTCTGTTCCTGTTCATTGGTTGCCGTATACTACATCAAGTTGCAGGAAACCGGGGACTTATCCGTGTCTCCCGCAGGGCAATCGCATTCTAATGGGGACAGTGCCACGACGGAGGAGAATCATTGTGCTGCATGCCGGAAATTCGTTGCTAGACCGCGAAAACACGCCCTTTGAGACATCACAGACACGTGGAAACAGATCAAATGGAGCGCAAACAGTCTGCTCAAGGTTCGATCAAATTAGAATGCGATTGCCCTAGTGTCTCCCGTCACTGCCCCATACCCAGGCCAAAGTCAAGAGCCATCATGGTACGCACTGTGGACATCTGCTGGCGCAGTGCAGTTCTTGCCGAATGGTCCGCCCCAGAGGTTTCCGGGCTAAAGGCGAACATCATCAATTGCTCATAGGCCTGATCGTATTGGGCTGCGTCCCACTCCTGCTCCCGGCGTATCAGTTGCCCCCAGCGCGCCATCAACGCGGCAGCGCGGAACTGTTCATCCATCAAGTCCTCCTTCAAATCCCCTCGCTTCAGGATGACGGAGGTTTCGGACCACTGGCCTTCCAAATCCATCCAGCGCAGGTGGGCCGTTGCCACCATCTGATCGGGATCCGGCGACTCGTCGGCCGGGTCCGGATCTGCCAGCTCAATTTCGTACAGAACCGTCACGGATTGCCCGGATCCCACCTCGCCCGCATCGACGCTGTTGTCGCTGAAAGCCTCGTCCCGCATGCTGCGGTTTTCGAAACCGACTTGACGCCAGGCCGTCACCGCGGCAGGCTCGAACACAAGCTGGCTGCGTGCTTCCAGGGCCACTGGCAACAGGTGGGACATTACGGTCGTCAGCACCTGCTCCTTGTCTTCCGGATCGCCAAAGAAGACATATTGACCATCTCCCTTGTCGCCCAACTGCTCCAGCATCTCGTCGTTGAGCGTTTCGAATCCGATACCCACAGTGGACAGGCGAATTCCCTGTTCCCGAAAGCTCTCCGTCTGTTCCAGCATCTGCTGGAAATCTGTCAGGCCGGTATTGGCCGCGCCATCCGAAATCAGGATGATGGCGACCTCACGGTCCGGCCACAATTCTTTCTCCCGAGTCGCCTGCGTGTAGGCAAGGTGCAGTCCGGAGAAGAGATTCGTAGAGTTTTCCGGCACCAGGGATTGCAAGGTGGCTGGCAGCGAGTCCTCGAGTGTGGCGATGCTCTCGGCCTCCAAATCAACGGTGGGATCGGTGGCATAGGATACGAGCCCCAGGCGATCCTGTGCTTGCAGGTCATCCGCCAGCTGCTGAATCAGGGCGCGCGCCAACTCGAACTTGACGCGTCTCTGACCGGGCAGTCCCGTGCTTTCCTCCATGCTGCCCGAGCGATCCAGGCAGACGATGATGCTCATGGGGGAGCGGTCCGGCGCATCGGCCGCCTGCATCACCACGCGCAGCAACCCGAGGGCGTCGTCATCGCTGAAAGGGTGTGTCCTCACGCCATCCAATGACAGGCTGAGACCCTGGTCGGGTACCGGATACTGGTAGGGCAAGGCGTTGACGAATTCCTCGGGCCTTATGGCACCGGTGGGAGGACGTTCGATGTTGCGCAGCCACAACTTGGCCACGTCGAAGGACGCACGATCCACATCCAGCGCGAAAGTGGACGTGTCATGCTCTGCAGTAGTGAAGAAAGGGGAGGAACCGTAGTCCTTGAAATGACGAAGTCCCGCCGCGGTCGTGGGCGGGCATACGACTACGGTTGTACTGTTGGCTTGGGTCGTGGAGAACGCGGCCCCCATGAACGTCAAGACAACCGTCAGGAACAGGACTTTGGTTTTCATGTTGCACTTGGGGCCCGCATGGTTCACGTTGTGGCCGGGAGTGTAGGTTCATGCACTGGGGCCATTCAGACCCCGCCCGGATCGTTCCGGGATCCATTCAAGACCGGTTCTGACCGTAACCGTTCAGCAACGGTGTGGGCAATCAGGCCTCGATGGCTGTTGACAAAGGGGGCTTCCGCCAAGCGATCTGGTTTCGGATCACCGTGTTCAGGACCAGGAGCACTTGTGCATGGGGGCACGAGTGCCCCCTTCCTCAGATTGGCCCGGTGGCATGGACAGAGGTGTTGGGAGATGCCCGTGTTCGTGTCCCAGCGGCGTACGGTGGAGGTCCCGTATCCAGGGCCAGGGCCTGGCGTCCGGACGGAACGCTACACTGCGGGTCCTTTTGGTTCTTGGTGAAACGCAACCGGACCGTAGGCCTCCTTTGTCCGTTCCGAGCGCGGACCAACATCAACAAAAGTGACACAGCGGCCTGTTTCGGCCCATGGCTCCCACATTTGCCAACTGCATGTACAATCACGGTGCCTGCGGCGCGCTTCGCCTTTGCACGGCACCCTGGACACGAAATTACAGAATGGCATTGCCTGGCTCGGCTCTGGACGCGCCACCCGGACGGTTGGGCTGGCGGCGGCGCTGTTGTTCCGTGATTGGCCATGTCGGGCAGGCGCGGGTTGTGATTAATCGATTGGTAGGGATCTGAAGCATGCGTTCACTGGTCAGGACTGGCCGGTTCCTGTCACCCTATAAGTGGCTGATCACGGGCACCATCGTGACCACCATCCTGCCGGTCATGATGGAACTGACCGTTCCGTACTTCATGCGGGTTGTCATCGACGACGGCATCCTCCAGTCGGACTTCCAGGCGGTGTGGGAGGGAGCCCTGGTCATGTTCCTGGCCGCGGTCGTGGGTGCGGTCGCCACCTTTGGACAAGGGGTCTTCCGGGCACGGCTTTCACAAGCCCTGGCCTTCGACATTCGCAACGAACTGTTCGCCAAGGTCATGCAGCTGTCCCACCCCGATGTGGATCAGCTTAAGACCGGTCAATTGATCACGCGCCTGACTTCGGATGTGGATGTCGTGCGCATGTTCTCCAGTGTGGGCATTTCCCTGGCCCTGCGCGCCGCGCTGATGGTGGTCGGCAGCATGATCATGCTGGTGTTGTCCGATGTGCGACTGTCCCTGATTGCATGGGTCATGCTGCTGCTCACAGGCGTGGTCCTGCGGTGGGTGTTCGTCAAGGCCACGCCGCTCTATGCCATCGTGCAGGCCCGCCTGGCGGCCCTTAACGTGGTGGTGCAGGAAAACCTGTCCGGCATGTCCGAAGTGCGGGCGTTCGTCCAGGAACAGGCGCAAATTGACCGGTTCTCCGACGCCAACGAGGCACTGGTGGACCAGAACATCAAAGTGGGTCGCCTGATTGCCGTCTCCATGCCCCTGATTGCCCTGTTCACCAACTTGGGTCTGGTCGGCCTGGCCTGGTTTGGTGGGAGCGCCGTGATTGGGGAGGACATTTCGCTTGGACAACTGGTGGCGTTCAACAGCTATCTCATGGTCGGCTTAACGCCCCTGCTGCTCCTGAGCGGCATGCTGGCCATGTTTTCCAGGGCAACGGCGTCCTCGGTGCGCATTTGGGAGATACTCGATACGGAGCCGGTCGTCAAGCCGCCGGCTTTGCCTCCCGCCCGCGACCTCGCCGGTCGCCTGGAGTTCCGCAATGTCGATTTCGCCTACACGCGGTCCGGCCAGGCTGCGCCCAACGGAACGGCGAACGGCGTCTACGCGTCGGCGCATGGACGGCGCGCCGGCGAGAAGGTTCTGTCCGGACTTGACTTCACCATCGAGGCCGGCCAGACCATTGGCCTGATCGGGGCCACCGGTTCCGGAAAGTCGACCCTGATGTACCTGATACCGCGGTTCTACGATGTCCAGGGCGGCTCCATCCTGATCGATGGAATCGACGTCAGGGAATGGGATCTCAAATCCCTGCGCCGGGCCGTGGGCCTGGTGGCCCAGCATCCGGCCTTGTTCAATCGCTCCATCCGCGACAACATTGCCTTTGGCAACCCTGATCTGCCCGCGGAGGATGTGTTGCAAGTGGCCCGCATGGCTCAGGCCGACGCGTTCATCAAGGCCAGGGACGACGGCTTGGCCCATGTCGTGGAGGAGTCCGGTGCCAACCTGTCCGGCGGCCAAAAACAGCGGCTGGCCATTGCCCGGGCCCTGGCCGTGGACCCGCGCATCCTGTTGCTGGACGATGCGACGTCGTCCGTGGATCTGGAGACCGAAGCCGAAATCCAGGAGGCCTTTCGCGATGCCGCCCGGGGCCGGACCACCATCATCGTCGCCCATCGCGTGACCAGCATTATTGATGCCGATCGCATCCTCATCCTTGACGAAGGTCGCGTAGTGGCCGACGGCACCCACGCGGAACTCCTGAGTGCCAGTCCCATCTACCGGGAACTGTACGACTCGCAACTGGGTTGAAGCCATGTCCGTAGGGGTTGCCCGTACAGCTCAATCCTCCCCCGCCGGCGGTCCGCGCATTGGCGGAATGGGGGGTGGCGGCCGGCCCACGGGGGAGTCGGCGCGCGATCCGGGCACCACCCTGAGACGCCTGTTCGGCTACATGCGCAGGTTCAAGGGCCGGATCGGCCTGGTGGCCGGGTGCGTCCTGGTTAGCACAGCCCTGGGGCTGCTTGGCCCCATTCTGCTGGGCCGGGCCATCGATCGATTCATTGCCCAGGGCGATCTCGACGGCCTGGCGCGCACCGTGTCGGTCCTGTTGGTGGTGTACGGAACGGCTTTCCTGACCACCATGGCCCAGAGTCTGCTCATGGTGGAGATTGCGCAGCGGTTCATCAGTGTGCTGCGCAGCCTGATCTTCGAACACATCCAGCGCCTGTCGCTCGCGGATCACAACCAGCGGCGCACCGGCGACTTGATGAGTCGCGTGGGCAACGACACGGAGACCATCAACCAGACCCTGTCCAACGGGTTGATCGAGTTTGTCTCCAATGTCCTGCTGCTGTTGGGCAGCCTGGTGTTCATGGTTGTCCTGAACTGGCAGCTGGGCCTGGGAGCCCTGCTGCTCTTGCCGACCATGCTGTACATCACAGGCCAGGTCACGGTCCGGAGCCGGCGCGCCTTTCGCCGGGTGCAGCGCAGACTGGGCGTCATGAACGCCACGATTGAGGAATCGGTAACCAACTTCCGCGAAATCAAGGCCTTCAACCGCGAGGAGGCTGCGCAGGAGGAATTCGCGGAGGCCAGCCAAGCGTATCGCGATGTTGCCACCCATGCCGAAGTCATCCTGGCCATCCTGGGGCCCATGTTCTCCACGATGAGTGTGATTACGCTGGGGGCGCTGGCCCTGTTCGGCGGTTGGCTGGCCATCAACGGTCATGTGCAGGTGGGCATCATGGCCACGTTCATCATCTACATCCGGAACTTCTTCCGGCCTCTGCGCAGCCTGGCCATGCTGTACAACCAGCTGCAGTCCTCGATCGCCGGCGCGGAGAGGATATTCGAAGTGTTGGACACGGTGCCGTCCGTCACGGATCGTCCCGACGCCGTGCCGCTGCCCAGGGTCGAAGGGGCCGTGGAGTTTGAACATGTGCACTTCGCCTACGATCCCGGGGCGCCGGTTCTGCACGACATAAACCTGCAGGTGGAGCCCGGCCAGACCGTCGCGCTCGTGGGACCCACGGGTGCCGGCAAGACCACCATTGTCAGTTTGCTGAGTCGGTTCCTCGATGTTTCCGAGGGTGCCATTCGCGTGGACGGCATGGATTTGCGCGACATCAAACAAGCCGACTGGCGCAGGCAGCTTGGGGTTGTCCTGCAGGACACCTATCTCTTCTCGGGAACGGTCAAGGACAACATTCGCTTCGGCAACCCCGAGGCTTCGGACGCCGAGATCGTGGAGGCTGCCCGTGTGGCCAACGCGGATTGGTTCATCCGCAGGTTGCCGTCGGGTTACGACTCCCGCGTGTCGGAACGGGGCCACAATTTCTCGGAGGGCCAACGTCAACTGATTGCCATCGCGCGGGCGGTTCTGGCCCAGCCGCGGGTGCTGATCCTGGACGAGGCAACAAGCAGTGTTGACACCCGTACCGAGGTTCAGCTGCAGAGCGCGCTGCTCGAATTGATCCAGCATCGAACCGCGTTCGTTATCGCCCACCGTCTCAATACCATCCGCAACGCGGACATCGTGCTGTTCGTTCTGGACGGGTATATCGTGGAACGCGGCTCCCACGAAGAGTTGATGGACCTGCGCGGGCACTACCACGACCTGTATACCAGTCAGCGCCGGCGCCTGCGGATGGAGCACGCATAGAGTGCGTTGGCCTACGTTGGGGTGGCTGTCCGTCTCGATGACCCGGCCGCCACGCGTTCCGACGGATCCGCGGTACTGGCAGGGGGCGTGTTGTTGACCCGGTAGGCGGCAGGTCCTACAATGGCGGCCCGACCTCGGACAGGTCGTTCAGTTTGCGTTCAGTCCCATCCCTCGATCTCCTACATGCCCAACATCCAGTCTGCAGTCAAGCGAGCCCGCCAGAATCCGAAGCGCCGCTCAGCCAACCGCTTCTATCGGGCCAGGGCCCGCAATGCCGTCAGCAGGGCACGGACCCTGCTTGAGGCCGGAGACGCCGATGCCGCGGCGGAAGGCGTGCAGGCTGCGTCCAGCGCCTTGGATCGGGCTGCACGGGCGCACGCAGTTCACTCGAATCTCGCCGATCGGACGAAGTCCCGGCTGGCCCGGCAGCTTCATGCCATCCAGTCGGCAGGTTGACGTGCCCTGTCGGCATCCCGGTTGATTGACCGGTTCGGCTCCAGTTGCGCAGGGGCCGGCAATTCAAGCGGCCGCATCGCCCGCGATTGCGCGCAGAATGCGGTCGCTCTCCGGAATTCGGGCGGTCACCTCGTATTCGATCGTCCCCTCCAGGTCCGCGATCCGGTTGCAGTACAGGGCCTTCGTCCTGCCGGAACCAATGAGTGTGATCCGTTCCCCCGGTTGGACAGGCGGGTTGTCGATGTCGGTGATGTCGACAAACGCCATGTTCATGCTGCGGGTACCCACCAGCGGAACGGTTTGATCCCGAACCAACACCACACCGGGTGCCGTACGCGGCAATCCGTCGGAGTACCCAACCGGCAATACGGCGATTCGGCCGGGTCTCGGTGACTGCCAACAGTGCCCATAGCCCAAAGCTGTTCCGGCGCGCACTTCATGTACCTGCACAACTTCCGTATGCCAGGACAGAACCGGTTGGATTGTCTTGGGTAGACGGCAGTGTTCGTAATTGGGGTTCAACCCATAGAGCGCACCACCCACGCGTACCATGTCCATGTGCGCTTCGGGCATGCGCAAGGTGGCGGCGGAATTGGCGATATGGCACAGCGGCGGCCGCCGACCCTGTCGTGCCAGGTCCGTCATGAGTTCCCCGAAGCACTGCAACTGGGCCTTGGCCGAAGCCAGGTCCTCGACATCGGCGGAATGGAAGTGGCTGTACAACCCCGACACCTCGACCACTGGCCGCAGATGGGCCAGGTCCGCCAGCAATCCGGGTATTTCGTCGGGGGCAAAACCCAGTCGATGCAGGCCCGTGTCGACCTTCAGGTGAACCGACAGGGCCTCCGCAGACGCCTGGTGCGCGTACCTTGCCAGTTCATCGATTTGCCGGGGCTGGTGAATCGTCAGTGACAGGCCCTCGGCCGCCGCACGCGGGTAGTGGTTGCGGGCGGTTGGACCCAGGATCAATATCGCCTTCCGCACTCCGTGGTCTCGAAGAACGGTGGCTTCCCGAAACGCCGACACTGCCAGTGCGTCCACTTCGTCCAGGGGTTCAAGGATTCCGGCGATCGCTTCAAGGCCGTGCCCGTAGGCATTGGCCTTGACCACTGCCATAAGCCGGGTTCCTGGAGTCAGGCAGGAGGCCACGGCGCGGGTGTTCCGAACCAGCCTGTCAACATGCAGTGTCAGTGTCGACGCGCATCCTGCCACGTGGCGCATATGGTTGGGGTCACTATATTGAGCGATTGGACGCCAGCGAAAAGGTGACGACGGCGCCGAGCGCAAGGGCAATCGAGATGAGATGGAACCTGTTGATGGGTTCCCTCAACACTACTTGGCCGACGTAGAGAGTAGTGGTCAGAATCGCCAGTACGGCATACAGTGCGTAGTAGGCGGTGCCGAAACGCGTGTACAGAAGGTAGAAGCACAACACCGTGATGTAGAGGCCAATGCCACCGCCCACGGCCCATTGCCAACCGGCTATCGTGATTTGGCCCGGGTTGATGCGCGCCAGGATGACGACCGTCGCCATGGCACCAAGCAGAAAGGTTGCCCCCACCATCGCCACGAAGATCAGTGGCGAAGTGTCGGCCATTGCCTTGCGCTGGCACCAGGCGAAGAACGCGTTGCCGGACGCCCCGGCCGAGGCAATCAACAGGGCCAGACCGAAGGATGTGAACCATTCCTTGTTCATGCCTATCCGATTGGCTTGACCGACTATGTCCAGTCGAAGACAACGCCCAGGGCGCTGGTGCGGTCCCGGGCCAGCATCTCGTAGGCCTCCTGGGCCTGCTGGGGCTTGTAGGTGTGGGTGATCAGGTCCTTGACGTTCATCTGCCCGCGAGCCAGGTAGGTGAAGAAGAGCTCGGAAATCCTTTGGCTGGTCCAGTGGTTCCAGTCCGTTGGCTCGTTCGGTGGATGGGAGTCGTGTGCTCCCACGATCTTGAGGCCCTTGATGATGACATCCGACGACAGCTGCTGTCCGGAAGGGGTGCCCGTGTCGCCCAACAGCACCAGCGTCCCGAACTTGCGCGGCAGCTTGAGGGCCGAGGCAAAGACGGCCGGGAAACCGGTAACGTCATAGACCACGTCCGGCATGGCGTTGCTTGTCAGACCGGCCACCTTGGGCAGCGCCTCGTCCACGGGCATTTGGAGCGTGTGGGTCGCGCCGGAGATTTCGGCGGAGTATTCCAACCGCGGTGCCGCCAAGTCGATGGCGATGATGTGGCGGGCTCCCATCAACCGCGCGTACTGCACGACCAGCTGGCCCAAAATGCCTTGGCCCACCACGGCCACGTCGTCGCCCATGACATGTTCGGCTCGGCGCACGCCGTTCTGCACGATCTTGGCCAGGGCAATCCAGCTGGCTTCCCGCGCGGTCACTCCGGGGGGCACCGCCAGCAGGGCACTCTCGGGGACGACCGCATATTGGCGATGGCCGGCGCGGTAGGCTACCAACTGGCCTTCTGCGAACCGGTCGGCTCCCTGACCGCGTTTCACCACGATGCCGGCGTTGCTGTAGCCCGGGAAGAACGGGTACCGGACCCACATGTCCCAGTGGGTGCCCTCTTCAAAATTGCGCAGGTAGCAGATGAGCTCGGTACCGGTGCTGATCAGGCTGGACTGTGTCGCGACCAGAACTTCGCCCGGACCGGGTTCGTCAACCGGCAGGCTCCTGAGTTCCAGCTGGGACTTGCCGGTGAAAGTGATGGTAAGTGAGTCCATGGGTCATGCAGGTCCGTTGGAAGGAGGGAGGGCATCCGCCAGCACGGAGACGGTATGGCGGACGGGAATGTCCAGGCCGCGCCCGGTCAAATGGAGCTGCAGCTGGTTGAGGCATCCGATATTGCCCGTGGCCAGGCACGCGGCACTGGTGTCCGCCACCGCCGCAGCCTTGGCAGCGCCAAGCCGATCGGCCGTCTCCGGATGATCGATATTGTAGATACCGGCGGAACCGCAACAGAAACCGTCGCCGCCAATTTCGACCAGTTCGAGGTTTTCCACCTGCCCCAAGAGCGTCCGCGGTTCCGATACCACCTTGAGCGCGTGCTGCAGGTGGCAGGCGTCGTGGTAGGCCACCCGGAGCGGTCGGGGCAGCCGCATGGGCGTTAGCGATGGCAACCGGGCCAGGAAGCTGCAGATGTCCACCGACCGGTGGGCCAAGTCGGACATGGCTTCTTCGTCGTCGGTTCCCTTGAACAGCAGGGGATACTCGTGGATGCCGGAACCGCAACCGGCGGCATTGGTGATCACGGCGTCCACATCGGTTGGCAAGGCGGCCAGCAGATGCCGCGCGTGGGTTCGGGCCGCATCGGCCTCTCCGGCATGCAGGTCGAGGGAACCGCAGCAAACGTCGGATTGCGGCCGGACAACCTCCACGCCGTTGGCTGTCAGGAGGCGTACGGTGTCGGTATGGATTTGAGGAGCGAGAACGCTTTGGGCACATCCGGGCAGCAGGGCCACCCGCGCCACCGGCTTGCCTGCAGGCGATGCAACGACGGGTTGAGGGACTCTGGGAGGCAACCGCTCCGGGATCATGCGCGTCAGGGGCTGCAGCCCGGCCGGGGCCAGTCGGTGGGCGAATCGGGTCCAGCGCCCCAGGCGCAAGGCCAGGCGCAGTCGCTGTGGAAACGGAAGCACGCTCAGGGCCAATCTTCGCCGTAGCCGTTGCCAGTGGTTGGATCCCTCCTGGCTGTGATCCTCGGCCCTGTAGGGAAACAGAAGTTCACCGTATTCCACACCCGAGGGACAGGCCGTGACGCAGGCCATGCAACCGAGACACCGATCAACGTAGGGTTGAACCGACCCTTGGTCAAGACTCCCTTCCAGCACCTCCTTCATCAGGAAAATGCGTCCCCGGGGCGAGTCCATTTCCTCTCCCAGCACCGAGTAGGTCGGGCATACCGGCAGGCAGAAGCCGCAATGCACGCAGTTGGAGACGGCCTCTGCCATCTCGGGTCCGGCTGCCGGCAGTTCGGTCAGGTCAATGGAATGGTGCATGGCCTCAATTCCTGCGGTTGGGCAGGCCGCCAACCAGTTTGCCATCCGGATCCAACACGGAGCGGATACGGCTCAGGAGACGGGGTTCCCGCCAGGAACCAACCAGGCGGGGGGCACGCGGTCCGCGCAGCACGACACCCGTCAGCCCAAACTGTGCCAGCAGCGGCTCGATGCGGTCCTGCCAGGCGCCGGACAGCCACAGCAGATGGCCGCCACTGCCCCAGCGCATCCCCATGTCCAGGGGTGTCAGCCCCTGGGTCAGCTCCTGGATGCGGGAAGGACAAACCGGTACCCGAATCACGGTCTCGGACCTGCCCCGGGACCATTCCGACATGTCGGACCACAGGGTCTGGTCTTCCATCAGGAGGGTGCCCGCTCCGCCCAGGGTGTGTTGGAGATCCTCCAGGCGCGCCGGCAACTGGTCGGCGCGACCGGTTTGTCGGATGTGCAGAACCGGTTCGGTGACGGCTGTCTCCAAGACCAAACTGGCGATTTCGTGGCGGCCGCACGACAGCGCGGCCAGCGTGTCCAGCAGGTCGGACAACGGGCCTGACACCGAGACGGTGCCGGAAGCCTCCGGACAGGGAAAGACCTTGAACGTCGCTTCCACCATCAAGGCCAGGGAGCCCAAACTGCCGGCCATTAGTTTTGGCAGATCGAATCCGGCCGCGTTCTTGACCACCCGGCTGCCGGAGTACAGCAGTTCCCCCCTTCCATCCAGGAAACGCAGGCCGAGAATGAAATCCCGCACTCCTCCGAAGCGCCAGCGGCCCTCTCCGCCCAAGCCGCAGGCAATGGTGCCGCCCAGCGTGGCGTTGTCCTCTTGGGGCGGGTCGAAGGGCAGGTATTGGCCTTCCGCGGCCAACAGGTCCTGAATGTCCGCGACCCTTGAGCCGGCGAAGGCCGTAATCGTGAACTCCGCCGGGTTGTACTCGAGGACTCCGGTCAGCGAACCGGCATCCAGAATTTCGGCGTGGTCGTCCGATGCATGGACGGCCTTGCTGCCGGCCCCGCGTATTGTCACGCGGTCGCGGCTGCGGATTCTCTCCTGAAGTGCATGCACCTTGGCTCGGATGTCGTCGGGCCACTGTTCAGGCAGTGCAACTGCATCGGGGGCGCCGGCTCCCGCAGGCAGGTCGTCGGTCAGCATCTTGCCCCGGTTGGCCAGGATGCCCGGATCCACGGCCTTGCGCAGATCGTGAAGCAGGGCCAGATCGGCACCTGTGTACATGTGCGGCAGATAGGCCAGTTTCTCGCGGCCGACACCGTGTTCGCCGGTGATGGATCCGCCCATGTCGATGCACATGGTCAGGATTTCCCCCGCCAGTTCCTCGGCGCGGTGCAGGGCGCCCGGCTCGCGGCCATCGTACAGAATCAACGGGTGCAGGTTGCCGTCGCCGGCATGGAACACATTGGCCACCCGGATCCCGTACCGTGTGCTCAGGCGGTCGATGAACTCAAGGGCTTCGCCCAACCGCGTGCGGGGAACGACACCGTCCTGCACGATGAAGTCGGGGCTGAGCCGGCCCACGGCCGAAAAGGCGCTCTTGCGTCCCTTCCAAATCAGCTGTCGCTCGGCTTCCGTGCGCGCCGGCCTGATTTCATGGGAACCCGACTCCCGGAGTATGGCCTCCAGCTGCACCATCTCCGCTTCGACCTGGACGGGTTCGCCCTCCAACTCGACAATCAGGATGGCGGCGGCCCTAGGGTAGCCCGGCTGTACGCTGACTTCGGCGGCCTCGATGGACAAGCTGTCCATGATTTCGATGGCACCGGGCAGCAGGCCGCTGGCGACGATGGCAGCGACCGCCTCGCCGGCTGCACCCAGCGAATGATAGGCCGCCAGCACCGTGCGGTAGGAGGGAACCAGCGGCAACAGGCGCAGGGTGACCTCAAGCGCGATGCCGAACCGGCCTTCGGAACCCACGAACAGGCCCGGCAGATCCGGTCCGACGCCTTCGAGGCTGTCCCGGCCCAACTCCTCCACGGTGCCGTCCGGCAACACAACCTTCATGCCCAGGACATGGTTGCTCGTCATGCCGTACTTGAGGCAGTGCGCGCCGCCGGAGTTGAAGGCCACGTTGCCCCCGATGGTGCAGATCGGCTGGCTGGACGGATCCGGCGCGTAATAGAGGCCATGGGCCGCCACGGCCTTGGAAACATCGAGGTTGATGACGCCTGGCTCCACGCGGCAAATGCGGTCGGCCGGTCGAATGTCCAGGATGCGGTTCAACCTGTTCAGTGCGAGTACAACGCCGCCGGGGATGGGTACTGCTCCGCCGGACAGGCTGGTACCCGAACCGCGGGCCATGCACGGCGTGCCGGTCTCGTGGCACCAGCGCACGGCCGCCACCACCTCGTTCGTGGAATCAACCAGCACCACGGCTCCCGGACGCTCCCGGAATGCGGTCAGACCGTCGGATTCGAACGGTGTGCGCTGGGCCGCCGTGTGCAGGACGCGCTCCGGGGACACGATGGCCTGGAGGCCCGCGACCATCTGTGCCTGGGACAGGGTCGTGGCCCGTCCCTCCCAGACTTCGGCGGCCGCATGCGGCGGGTTCATGCTGCTTCCCTCGCCGGGGTGCGTTCGAGTACGTCCAGGACGCGACAGGCCGTTTCGTAGCGTCCGAAACTCGGCATCAGGTACACCCCTTGGACATGGGGCGCGTCGATCAGGTTCAACAACAGATCCTGGGCCATGGCCACGCCGGCTTGGCGGCCCTGCTTGCCGGCTTCCTTCATGGTGTTCAGTGCGGTCGGAGTCAAGGTGATGCCCGGCACTTCATGATGCAGGAAACTGGCATGACGAAAGCTTTGCAGAGGCAGGATGCCGATCAGCACCGGGGCCGGAATGGGCCCGTACCGGGCGGCGTACAGGTCCGCGAAGCGAATCCAGACCATGGGATCATAGATGGGCTGGGTCATGATGAAGTCGGCGCCGTGCTGGAGTTTGCGGGTCAGTCGTTCCGTCTCCAGTTCCAGGTCGGGCCGGGTCGGGTCGCAGGCCACGGCGATGGCAAAACTGCTGTGCTGGCCCATCTCCTTGCCCTGGAGATCCTGGCCCCTGTTGAACTGCTGCAGGATCTGCACCAGGCCCACGCTGTCCGTATCGTAGACCGGGGAACTGTTCTGGCTCTCCCCCAGACTGGGGGGATCGCCGGTCAGGGCGAGAATGTTGCGCAGGCCCAGCGCGTGGGCGCCCAGCAGGTCGGCCTGCAGGCCCATCAGCGACCGGTCCCGGGTCGTGAAGTGCAGGATGGTCTCAATTCCAACGCGATTTTCAATGAGCGTTGAAAGGGCCAGGGCTCCCATGCGTACCCGGGCCATGGGACTGTCTGCCACATTGATGGCGTCGGCCCCCCGTTCCTTGGCCAGCCGGGCACCGGCCAACTGGCGTTCCGGGTTCATGCCTCGCGGTGGATCCACTTCCACGCTGACCACAAACTCCCCGGCCCGAATCTTGGCCAGCAGTCCGGATCGCGAAACCGGGTCCGCTGCGTTGGGTCCGCTGGTTTCGGATACCCGGACCCCCCACTCGACGGACGGCTCCGCCTCGAGATGCTCCGAATCTTCTTCGTGGTCGGAGTTGATACTGTCCAACGCTTGCCGCATGGCCCTGATGTGCGCGGGCGTGGTTCCGCAGCAACCGCCCACAATCCTGGCACCGCGGGCGAGAAACTCCGGCACCATGGCGGCGAAGTATTCCGGGCCCGCCTCGTACTGGAAGCGTCCGTCCACGCGCGTGGGCAGGCCGGCGTTGGGCATCGCGGACAGCCAAATGTCCGGCCGGGCGGCCCGCAGGGCCGCCAGGACATCGAGCAGGGCGGTCGGTCCCACGGCACAGTTCGCGCCCAGCACGTCAATCGGCAGGTCGGCCAGCGCCTCGGCGGCGGCGGCCGCGTCAAGGCCCGAGAGCGTCTCGCCGTCCGCACTGAACGTCAGGCTGGCCAGCACGGGCAGATCCGACAGTTCCCGAATGGCCAGGACGGCCTGTCGCAGTTCCGCCACATCAATCATGGTCTCGATGCAGAAGAGGTCGACGCCGCCCTCCAGGAGCGCTGCCGCCTGTTCGCGGAATGCGGCCCGGGCCTGCTCTGCCGAAATGGGCCCGCGGGGTGCCAGCAAGCTGCCCAGAGGGCCGATGTCGCCGGCGATGAAGATGTCCCGGCCGCTGCTTTCGCGCACGTCGCGCGCGATGCGGGCCGCAGCCCGGTTGATGGCAACCACCTGGCCGCCCAGCCCGTGTTCCGCCAGCCGCAGCGACTGCGCACCGAAGGTATGGGTCAACAGGATGTCGGCGCCGGCCCGGGCGTACGCCAGTTGGAGTTCCCGGACGCGATCCGGCTCGGTAAGACAAAGTTCTTCCAGGTTTTGGTCCACGCGCGCCCCATCGGCCAGCAACAGCGTGCCCATGCCGCCGTCGGCCAGCATGGGGCCGGCCTGCAGGGCTTCCAGAAACGGGACCATGGGATGGGGTGCGGAACGATCTGCGCCGTCAGGTCTGGATCTTGTCGCGCATGCGGGCATACGTGGCGTAGTCGATCACCACCCTGCGCGCGAGGTAGTCCGCCGTCTCCGGGGCCCGGCTGCGCCAGGGAGCCGGATCGCGGGTGACGGTCATGTCGATGGCGTCGGATCCGCCGCCGCTTCCGTAGCTCACGGCCAGGATGCGGTCGCCCGCCTGGGCGTGGTCCAGGATGGCACTGAGACCGAGCAGGGTGGAACCGGCGTAGGTGTTGCCGATTTTGCCCACGAGCAGGCCCCGTCGCCACTGGTCGGGCCGGAAGCCCATGTCGGTCAGGACCCGCGTCGCAAACTTCAGGTTGGGCTGGTGAACCACCACGTGGTGGTAGTCGGAGGGCTGGGAACCCGCATCCTCCATGAGTTTGCGGCCGGCGGCCAGGACATGCTGGAAATAGCCCGGTTCGCCGGTGAACCGGCCGGCATGCATGGGGTAGGGCTGGCTCGGGCGGCGCCAGAAATCCGGGGTGTCGGTGACCCAGGACAGCGCGTGATTGATGGTGACCGGTGCCTCCGCTGCCGGGCCCAGGATGAGGACCGCGCCACCGGCGGCGGCGGTGTACTCAAGGGCGTCGCCAGGGCGGCTCTGGGCCGTGTCCATGCCCGCCACCAACGCATACGTGCCGCGTCCGCTGCCGACAAATCCCATACCCGCCTGCAAGGCTTCGGTGCCGGCCTTGCAGGCGAATTCCAGGTCGGCCGCCAGCGTCAAGGGCGTGGCGCCAATGGCTTCGGCCACGATGGTTCCCGTGGGCTTGACGGCATACGGGTGACTCTCGCTGCCGATCCACACGGCCTCGATCGCAGAGGGCGGCACGCCGGCCCTGCTCAGGGCATTGGCGGAGGCTTCCATGCACATGGTGGCGGTGTCTTCGTCCTGCCCGGGCACCGACTTTTCCTGTCCAACCGGCACCGTGTCCGGATCGGACCAAACCCGGGCGATTTCGCGGGCGGGCAAACGATACCGCGGAATGTAGGCGCCGTGGCCCATGATGCCCACGGGACGCCCGATGGCATTCCGGTTCGTGTTGTGCTGTGGATGGGGAGGAACATCCATGATTTCACGGGATCATGCCGCAAGCGAGGATTGATAGTTTAGTGCCGCTTCCGTGGATATCCGGCGCGATGCCACCATCTCGGCCGCAACCCGAGCCACCTGCCCGGCCGGTACCCCGGCCGCCAACGCCACCTGCCGCGCGTGCAGTCGCATGTGCCCGGCCTGGATGCCGGTGCCGACCAGCGCCAGCAGGGCCGCCAGGTTCTGCGCCAGCCCGACCGCCGCGGCGATGCGGGCCAACCGGCGCGCATCGGGATTGCCC
The DNA here is from genome assembly GCA_965219935.1 of Caldilineaceae bacterium. Classification (GTDB taxonomy): domain Bacteria; phylum Chloroflexota; class Anaerolineae; order Caldilineales; family Caldilineaceae; genus Bin34. Next base: position 263,173 of record CBDCOU010000003.1, read on the forward strand.
AACAGCTTCAGGGAAACGGGCACCAGGGGATGGGCCCGGGTGCTGTGGCCGGCCACGCCCAGGGCCAGGGGCAAAGTGAGGCGGCCGTGCAGCAGGGGACCTGCCGGATCCACACCCCGGGCGCGGACGAGACTGTCTTGGGGCAGTGCGTTGGCACCCGGCACAACCGTCCAGCGGGTGAGGCCCCGATAGCGACCTTCGCCTGCGGCCCAGGCGTGGGCCGCCGCCGCCACCGCGCGGCAATCGTTGCCGGTCGCCATGGCCACCGCCTCCACACCGTTGAGGATGCCCTTGTTGTGGGTTGCGGCGCGGTGGGGGTCCGCCTGGGCCAGGGCATTCGCCTGCACAATGCGCCTCTGGAGGTGCCGACCCTCTGTCGGGCTGTCCGCCAGCGCATTCCAGGTGTACAGAACCTCGGCGGTTGCCAGGCGTTGAACACACAGGTTGCTCAGGATGCTCATGACGACTTCGCCGCCGGTGAGTTCCGCCACACGGGGAGCCAGTGCCTCCAGGGCCGTGTTGACGATGTTCGCGCCCATGGCGTCGGCCACGTCCATGGTCAGTTCCACCAACAGAATGGGACCTGTTTCCGAGTGCGGAATGTGGCGCGTGGTCAAACTCCGGGGGCCTCCGCCGCGCGCCAACAACGATCCGCGGGCCGGGATGTGCGCCAGGAGTTCGCGTTCCGCGCCTTCCAGGGACCGTTGTGCCTCGGCGATGTCCGGCACGTCCACCAACTGAATGTGGCCGCTCATCAGGTTGGGCGTGGCTTCCGTGCGGAAGCCGCCGCCGGTGCGGGCCAGCTTGGCCGCCTTGCTGGCGGCCGCCACCACGGACGGTTCTTCCACCGCCATCGGCACGGCCAGATCCTCGTCGTCGACCAGGAAGTTGGTGGCGATGCCATAGGGCAACGCGTAGCGGCCCACCACGTTTTCCGACATGGCGTCGGCCTGGGGAAGCGACAGGCCGGTGACCAGGACGGCGCGATCCTGTTCGTCCAACAGGCGTTGTTGCTGGAGCAGGTCCAGTCGCGCGGCCGGTTCCAACCGGTGCAGACCGGCCAGGGGAGCCGGGGTTTCAGGGACGGTCACGGCCGGGGATGCTCAGGGAAATTGTTGCTGCAGGGCCTGCACGAATGGATGCAGGGTCTGGGGCACAAACGAAATCCAAACCAACAGGCCCAGCATGCCGGCGGCGGGCAGGCGCAGCGCCATCGGTTCCTGGGCGTGGGTGGTTTCCGCCTCGGGACGCAGGAGGATGCGCAAAACCCGAATCAGGCCCACTGCGGCCAAGGCCGTGCCCAGTGCCAGCGCGAGTGCAACCCGCCAGTCGATGGTGGCGATGAACTGCCATGTGACCCAGAAGTGGCCGAAGCCACTGGTCAGGGGGAATCCGACCAGGCCCAGCGTGCCGAACAGATACAGGGCCATGTTCCAAGGCAGGCTGTGGCCCAAACCGGTCCACCGGAAGTTTCCGCGGATGCGGCTGATGTCCAGTTGGGTCAGGCCTGCCAGGCAGCACATGGTGCAGACGATGCGGACAAGGAACAATCCCAGGATTGTGCCCCAGACGCGTCCCACGGGCAGCGTCACAACCAGCAGGATCATGCCCCAGTTCAACATTGAGGCGTAGAACCAAATGCGCCGAGGATCCTGCGTGCCCAAGGCGGACAGGCCGCCCCAGACCACAGTCAGGATGCCCGCCCAGCCCAGCCACGCGAATAGGGGTTCGTAACTCTGCAGGATGGGATGCCTGAGCAGCGTGCCGTGCAGCACGGTCAGGATGCAAAACTGCAACACCAGATCAACGGCCGCGCCCGGGATTGGGTTGGTGCCCTCGTTGGGATCGCGCAACAGCTGGTGCAGCGGAAAAGGCATGCACAGGACAAAAAGCCCCGCCGACAAAAGAGACTGGGCGCGTTGGACCAGGTCCGCGTTTTGGGGGTCAATGGGGATCAGCGCCACCAAGACCCAGTTGGCAAGGATGAAGCATATCAGCGCAATCATCGGGACCAGCGACAGACGGCGCAACCGAGGCCGGGTACTGGAAGACAACAACGGTGTCCAAGCCGCAATCGGCAGCAAAAGGACTGGGTGCAGCAACGGCATGGCCAAGGGCGTTGCCGAGGTTGTCAACACGAACGCGAACCCGGCGAACGCCAGAAACAGACCCGGGAGGGAGTCGGCCGCACTGCCGGTCAACAGCATCACCAGGCAGGCCCCGGCCAATACCAGGATCGCCAGCTGCAGACCGGGCAGGGACGCATTGGAGAGGGACAATTCAACACCCAGGAGAGGAAAGTCCCAGACAGGTATCTGTCCCACCCCCAGATGGCTTCTGCGCTGTTGCAGTTCGGTCAGCAGCAACCCAATGATGCAGGCCAGGACAAGTCCGCTGGCCTGGGCGACAACCGCATTCCGGCGCAGCACCCGACACAGGCCGCTGCCGGCCAGCAGTGCCAGCAACACAAAAAGGGGAGTCGGATCCTGTCCCTGCAGGAACTCGGGCGGACCGATCATGGAAGCGATGCCGGAACGGGTGCGGGACGGGCGCGGGTGGCTTGGAGCGCAAACACAAGGACCGCCAGGAGTTCGGCTCCGTTGACGAGAAAAATCAATGGGACGGTTTGGCTGTAGGTTACATAAACCACCAGGTTCAAGGTCAGCAGGACAAGCACCCCTCCGAGGCCGAAGTCCGCTGGGCTGTCGGACAGACCCGTGAAGAGAAACCCGCTCAGGGTGAGCATGATGGTCGACCGCAACAGCCAAGGTTGTTGCAGGGCCTGGGGCAGGAAGTCCGCGAAATCGTCGACAGGCACCCAGCGCGCGGCGAGAACCACCGTCATCGCACCCAGCAAGCGCATCAGAAGCGCAGGCCGTTCCCGGCTCCATCCGCCGGGCTGGCTGAGCAGACTGCCCAGGGTTACGGCAACCGCAGCCGTCAGGGGTACCAGGCCGATGGCAACAACCACTTCCATGGGATCCCCCCCGACCTGGAGCAGCATGCGCACGACCTGCAGGACGGCCACGATCAACAGCGGACCCGTGGCGCGGAGATCCCAGCTGGCGAACAGCAGGAGCAGGGTTCCGGCCAGCAGTGTCCAGTCGAATTGGTTCACGATGGCCTTCAGCGCAGAATGGCTCGGAGCAGGACCAGCAAAGCCACGGACCAGCCTACAAGGCCGGACCCTTCGATCACATTCAGCGTGTTGGACCACACCACGCTGATCCGGGCGGCACCGAACTGGATGCCTCCCGATACCCACTCCAGAGACAGGTTCAGGGTGATCTTGTGCAGCAGCCGGGAGGCCGGCTCGCGCACCCGGGTCAGCATCCAGCCGACCGACAGACCTCCGCCTGTGGCGACTGCCGTGTAGATCAGAACCATGGGGGAACGCAATTGCCCGAGGCTTTCCCACAGGGACGGCAATTCCGCGCCGCCGGCATGCAGCCAAATCCAGCCTGGAACGAGCCCAAGGAGCAGGTTCGACACGGCCAGCAGGCAGGCTGCACCCAGTTGGGGATCTCGGTGCAGAGGGATCCCGACCTGCAGCCTGCGGACGGCGTCCAGCCATGGACGCCAGAGGGAGGCACTGAACACGAGGACGGCCAGGAGGAAGGTGGCATTCCAGGCGCTTGCCGGGGGCAGGGCACCGGGTTCAAGCCAACGGCCCAGTGCGATGAATCCCGGTGTCAGGGGCATCCCCAGGAGGCCCAGGATCCCCAGCAGGTGCAATGCCAGGCCGACGCGCGTTGGGGGAAGTCGTTGCGCCACAAGCCACAGCGCCCCCGACAGGCAGCAGGCGGCAACCGAGGAAAGGGTTGCCATGGGCCCCTGGCCGAATCCCAGCATGGCGGCCAATCCGGTCAGTGACACCGATGTCACGATGACGGACTTGCGGCGGAGGGAGCGGCTTCCCCGGTGCAGGCAGACAACGGCGCTGATCAGGCACATGAGTGTGATTGCCGGCAGCACCAGGGCCCGGATTTCAGGCTGTCGCTGGGCCAGCTCAAGCGTGAGGCCCAACAGCCAGAGCCCCGACAGAGCCGGCAGTACCTGACTGAAAATCCGTTCGGATACGCTGAGGTTCAGGTGGCTGCTGGGCAGCAGCCAAAGGTGCAGGGGGTAGGCCCCCCCGCGTACGGCACCGGCGATAAACAGGGCGTAGAGGGTCTCGATCGGCAAGGACGATCCAATCAGCATTTGATTGGGACCGTTGACCCCTGCCGGAAACAGTCCAATCAACAACACCAGCGTGCCCAGCATGCCCATGCCCAAGGCGCGGTGGTACACCACGGACCATTCCTCCTGTACCACCGCGTGCTGGTTCATCACCTGCGTGTGGCGGAAGACCAGCATCACGTCCAGCAGGACCCAGGTAAAGACCGTGGTCAGCATGTTGCCACTGTTGACCAGCAGCCAGACGCAGGCCAAGGTCGCCAGATTCAAGGCCAGGAACCGCGTAAAGAAGAACCTGTCCTCCGGGGACATCTCTTCCGGATCGGATAGCCGCTGTGCGGAGCAGAGCAGGCCGGCCGCGCCCAAAATGCCCGCCAGGAGCGATATGTTCCAGTTCCAGCCTACGTGCAGCCATACAAACTGAAAGCTGTCCTGCAGGGACGGTTGCCAGGTGAGGGCAAACAGCGGCAGCCCGCGCTGGAACACCTGGCTGACCAGGGCTCCGAACGAGACGCCGAGCAGGATCAGGGCCAGTGCCAACAGTCGATCCGGCCGACTGCGCGTGGGATGGGCAAAGGACAGGGCCACCGGGCCCGCAAGCAGCAGCAGCGGCGGCAAAAGTGGAGAAGTGACCAAGCCGCGCAGGGCTTCCATGGCAACGCCTTGACGCGGAGTCGGATTTAGGTCCGAACTCGCCGGAAGGCCGCCCCAGGAGGGCGGGAGCGGCCTCGGTCGGGATGGTGGTGCCGGTCGCCGAACCTTCCGTCCGCGTCGGCGCACGGTGTGGCGGATTTCACCCCAGTTCGGCCGGTGAGTTGGCTGTGCCGGTGAAGACGATTGCGGACAGTGGCTCGCGTTCACGGGCCGACACTTCGCGTTCCGCTATCGGTTCCGCCAATGTGTCCGGTTCGTCACGGTACCCGATCGCGACGGCGACCACCGGTTCCCATTCGGCGGGCAGATCGAGGACCTTGCGCGCGGCATCGCCCGAAAAACCGCCCATTTGGTGTGCATGGAGACCCATGGCCGTGGCCTGGGTCACGAGGTTGGCCACCGCCTGGCCCGTGTCGTACACCGCCTTGCGGTTGGTCCGTCCCTGGGCCACGGTGTTGGCGGAGGCAATCATCAGGAGACTGGCGTTGCGGGCCCAGGCCTGATTCATGTCCATCAGCGTGCCCAGGATTCGCTCGAAGCCCTCAGGGTCGGCCGAGCGCTCCGCGTAAACAAACCGCCACGGCTGCGCGTTGAACGAGGAGGCGGACCAACGCGCAGCCTCGAACAGGCTCCCAATTTGCGCGCGGTCCAAGGATGCTTGTCGGAAGGCCCTTGGACTCCACCGGGCCGCGAGGGGTTCGTGGATGGGGTAGGCGGTGTCCGCGCGCTTGTGGCTGTCGAGACTGGACAAAATGGTCTCCTTGGGGAACTGGTGTCGGAGTGGGGTGCGGGTGTTCAGGGCAGGTGGACCCAGGCCGCCCGGCTGTGTTCAAGGCCGGTTATTGTAAAGGATTCAAGGGCGGCGGGCAGGAGGCAGCAGTCCAGCGGACCCAACTCCGCAGAGCCGCCGGCAGCGGCGATTTCAAGGGAGCCCTCCAGGACCACCACGCACCGGCAGGTTGCCGGATCCCCTATTCCGACCACGGTCTCGCCGGTTGCGATCGTTGCGAGGTCCGCCGCAAACTGCGGGCATGTAATCAATCGACTGGCGGCCAGTCCCTGCCAGGTTGCCGGTCGGGGAACCACCGGATTGGACACGGCTACGGCCGTGTCCAAACACGTCAGGGATTCGCGCCAGTGCAACGGCCGCGGCTGTTCCGGCCGGGACGGCCGATCCCAGTCGTACATGCGCCAGGTGGTGTCGCTGGATTCCTGCACTTCCAGGACCGTAATCCCGGGCCCCAGGGCATGCACCTGTCCGGCCGGTACGAAAAACGTGTCCCCGGCACGGACTTGATGGCGCTGCAGCCAATGTGTCAGGTCCCGGGAAGGGCCGGCCTGTTGAATGTCCTCCAGCGTTGTGTCCGGCTTGAGACCGAGTATCAGTTCGGCGTCCGGCTCGGCGGCCAGGATGATCCACATTTCGGTCTTGCCGAAGGTTTCGCGCCGACCGTCGCCTTGGGCCGGATGCACCTGTACGGACAGCCACTCGTCGACATCCAGCAACTTCAACAGGATCGGGAAGCGGCCATGGGCGACGGTGTCTGCATGCCGCGTGCCCACCAGATCGGTTCCGAATTCCCTGAGCAATCGGGATAGCCGCCAACCGGCCAACGGGCCGTGCGCCACCGGTGTCTCGGCTGTCGGGTGGCCCGACACAAGCCATGCTTCGGCCAGGCGCGAGCCGGCCGGAACCCACGGCAATCGTTCAGCGAGGCGGTGTCCGCCCCACACTGCATCCCGCATATGGGGGGCGAAGCACAATGGATGATCAAGCCGCCGGGCGGAACTCACGTTGCTTCTCCACCGGGAACCCGGGGCTCGGATACCGTTGCCTCCTCGTCCTGGATATCCGCGTTCCGGGTGTCGTCCTTCTCTTCGCGCCGGGGGGCTGGCCTGCCAAACCACCGCCTTTGCGGCTCCGGATCTTCCTGCTCGGCTTCTTCCAGGAATGTCAGGGGCTGGTCCAGGACCCGGTACCAGGCATAGGTCACGACCAGCTTGGCCGAGGCCATGACCGGTGCGGCCAGCACCGCACCCAGAACCCCGGCCAGCGACGTGCCCATCAACACGCTGAGCAGCACCACGACGGGATGCAGGCGCAGGGAATTGCCGATGATGCGCGGCACGATGATGTTGCTTTCAATTTGCTGGACCGCAACCACGCACAGGGTGACCAGCAGCCCGTATTGCACCGTGGTGAGGCCGAAGGCCGTCGAGTCCTGGAACAGGGCCACGAGAATGATCAGCACCGAACTGGCGACCGGTCCGATGACCGGCAGGAATTCCAGGGCTCCGGCGGCGAGCGCCAGGCCGAAGGCATTGCTGACGCGGAGCAGGGGAAGCAGGATCGTGTAGACCGCAAACAACAGGAGCGAAATCAGGATCTGGCCCCGCAGGTAGGCTCGCCAAATCTCGCTGAACCGCCGCCAAAGCGCCTGCAGGTCCTGCTGAATGCTCCGTACCGGCGCCAGGCTGTCGATGTAGCTGCCGACCTTCGGTATGTCGATGATGATGTACAGGGACAGGATCAAGACCAGCAGCGTGACGGCCAGGACGTTGAACGTGCCCTTGGCGAACCCCGAAGCTGTGACCAGGCTTTGCTGCAGCAGCGGGTTCAGCCACTGCAGGGCCTGGTCGCCAATGGCGCCCAAATTCCACTCCAGTTGCGAGCCGTCCGGTGAAATCGGTTCCAACCATTGGAGGGAGAACTGTTCCACGAAGCCAAAGCCCGGACGCTGCATCAGGGATTCGACCGTTCCGGCGGTCTGCGCGGCCCATGACTGAAGGGCTGTTTGCAGCCGTTCCAGGATGGAAGGCAGGGCGTTGTACAGCAGATTGAACTGCTGGATCGACTCCGCAATCAGCCAGAACGCGGTTGTGAAGCCCACGACCAGCAGGCCGGCCAGGACCAGTACGGCGGCCGCGGCCCGGTTCAGGAAGGTATGGCGGGAGATGGCAGTGATCGCCGGATGCAGCAGGTAGGCCAGGATTACGGCCAGAACCAGTGGCTGGATCAGATTGGAGAAGCGCCAGACCACCCAGGCCACGGCCGCCAGGAACAGGAGGGAGGCCAGCAGCTTGGTGTTGGCCGACCAGCGCACTTCGCGGTCGGCGGGATGGGCGGGTGCCGGGGCGTGTTGTTCGTCCACGGTTGGGAATGGGGCGACTCAGACCGGTTCGAGACCGGCGATCGAATTCAGCACTGTCTTGAGGCCGTGCTGGCGGAATGCGATCGTCACTTCCTCGTCTCCGTCGGCAAGCAGTTTGGAGCCAATCACCTTGCCCGTGCCGAAGATCCGGTGCCGCACGTTCATGCCCGCCTTGAACTGCGACACAGCCGGTGCGGCCGGAGTCGGGTTTGCATCGGCCTCGACCGACGACCAGTCATGGCGTGACGGGCGAATCCTGTAGGCGTCGGCTTGTCGTCCGCCCAGGGACGAGCCCTGTCCCACCGCCCGCCACTGGGGCCACGTTTCGCGGAGCAGGAGGCCGGGATCGATCTCGTTCAGGAACCGACTCTCCCGGTAGCGCATGGTGCGTCCACTGACAAAGCGCTGGTCGGCCCGGGTCAGGAACAGCAACCGTTCGGCCCGGGTAATGCCGACGTAGAGGAGTCGACGTTCCTCTTCGATGTCTTCCCGGTCACCGGTATCGCGGGCGCGGAAGTGCGGCAACAGATCCTCGTCCACGCCCGGGATGTAGACAACCGGAAATTCGAGCCCCTTGGCGTTGTGTAGGGTCATGAGCGTGATCTTCGGCTCGTCGTCGTCCCGTTCGTCCGCCGCGGAAATCAGGCTGACATGCTCCAGAAACAGCTCCACCGGATTGAGGGCCAGCTCCTCCGCATCGCTCTCCGGTTCAAATTCCGAAGCCAGGCCCACCAGTTCGTCCAGGTTTTCGAGACGGTGTTCGTCCTGTTCGCCGGATGCAACCAGGCGCGCACGGTACCCGGATGATTCGAGCACGTCGGCCAGAAACAGGCCGGCATCGATGGTGAGGTCCTCGGTGTACAGCCGTTCCCGCCACTCGGCAGCCAGACTCTCGAATGTCTGCAGGCTGCGCAGGGCACGCCCCGTGAACGGCGACGGATGCCGTTCCCAGGCGTCCGGTGCCATGTGTGCCACCGCTTCGGGCCCGCGGCAGACCACCGTCAGGGTGTCGGAGATGGAGAGCCCCCACCGGTCCCGGCACTCGATTAGGCGCGCCAGGGTTTTCGCCCCGATTCCGCGCGCCGGCTTGTTGATGATGCGCGCCAGCGACAAGGCATCCAGCGGGTTGACCAAAAAACGCAGGAACGCCAGGGCGTCCTTGATTTCGGCCCGGTCGTAGAACCGCAAGGCGCCAATCAGGCGATAGGCGATGCGATGGTTCAGGAACGCTTCCTCCAGGGCCCGGCTGAGCGCATGCGTGCGGTACATCACCGCGATGTCCTCATGCGCAAACGTTTCGTCGCGCAAGAGGTTGGCGGCACTGCGGGCGATCCAGTCGGCTTCCGAGTCGCCACCGGCAGCGTCCACCAGCACTACCTGCTGACCGTCGGGATTGCCGGTGAACAGTTCCTTGTGGGTGCGTCCGCGATTGTGCTGGATGAGGCTGTTGGCCACATCCAGGATTTGCTGTGTGCTGCGGTAGTTTTCCTCCAGCACGACAGTTCGGAGCGATGGGAAGTCCCTTCGCAGCCGGGCCAGGTTGCGGCGGTTGGCACCGCGGAACGCGTAAATCGACTGGTCCTCGTCGCCCACCACGAACAGGCTCTGCAACGAATCCGGATAGGCGGCCAGCAGCTTTACCAGCTCGTACTGAACCCCGTTGGTGTCCTGGAATTCGTCGACCAGAACGTGTGGCCAACGGGCGCGGTACCGGTCCAGCACATCCCGGTTGTCGCGGAACAGCCGCAGCGCGTGCAGCAGGAGATCGTCGAAGTCCAGGGCGTTGTTGGCCCTCAGGGTTTTTTCGTAGTCCGCATAAATCGGAGCCAGGCGGACATCGAGAACCGAGGAGGCTTGGGCCTCGAACTCCGCTGCAGTCAGTCCTTGGTCCTTGGCTCGGCTGATGTCGGCCAACACGGAGAATTCAGTCTCGTTCGAGACGGCCCTGGAAACGAGGATCTCCTTGATGACCGATTTCTGGTCGTCGGCATCGACGATGATCCAGTTGCGCTCGTACGGCGTGTGTTCGTATTCCACGCGCAGGATGCGGGCGCAGATGGAGTGGAATGTCCCGATGGCCATGGGACGTCGCCACCCGAAGCCGGGCTCATCCTGGTCCTGGGACGCGAGCAACTCGAGTGCGCGCTGCCGCATCTCGCCGGCAGCCTTGTTGGTGAAGGTTACGGCCAGGATGCGGTTGCGGGCGACATCCAACTCCTGAACCAGCCAGGCAATCCGATGGGTCAGGACCCGGGTCTTGCCCGATCCCGGACCAGCCATGATTTGGGCCGGTCCGATGGGCAGCGAAACCGCCTCGCGCTGGGCGGTGTTCAGCTTGGCGAGTAGCGGATGGGGAGTCACGGCGAATCAAGTTGTTTGACAGCAGGAGCGCCCGGTGAGTCTGACACAGACCGAGGTGAAGTCCGCAGGGATTGGCCAGCCCAGTTCATCGTGCAGCAGGTGCAGCAGATGGTGTATCGGTATGCCCATGACGCTGGCTGCACAGCCGTCCACCTGCGCCACGGGATTGAAGTCCCGGTCCTGCAGGGCATATCCCCCGGCTTTGTCGAACGGATGGCCGGTCCGGACGTACCGGTCGATGTCCGCGTCCGTGTAGTTGCGCATGGTCAGTCGGGATACGTGCACCCCCGTCCGCCGTCTCCCGGTGTGGAGGTTGAGCAGGCAATAGCCCGTACAAACTTCGTGCGGTCCGGTGCGCAGCCGGCGCAGGAACGATTTCGCCTCAAGGGCGTCTTGCGGCTTCCCCAGAATATGGCCCGCATGCACCACGGTGGTGTCCAGGCCCAGCAGCAGGGCCGGCTCGGCCAACAGGTCGCTTGGCAGGTTCGTCCGGGCCGTGTCCGCCTTCAGGGACGCCAGCCGCAGGGTCATGCATTCCGGGGGTTCGTTGGGCAGGGGCGATTCGTCCACATCCGCCGGGTGGAGGCGGACCGGAAGCCCCAATGCTCTCAGAAACGCCTGTCGCCGAGGACTCGCCGAGGCCAGAACCAGGGTAGTGTTCCGGGACAAGGTGTTCGCAGTCATTGGGGGAGGCCTCAAGGGATTGGCCGCGTGTGGCGGATACGGCAACCGTCGGAAACAAACCGGGATGCGAGTGCTTGAATCGTGCACCGACCGAAGGTGCGAAGTACAATTGGGCGGCCCCGAAGGCGACTGGGGCCGCATGTCCGGACCCATTCGCGGCAGTCCGGATTTTCCCCCAATCCGAGGCACCTCAGCATATGGCATCTACTTCTGCCGTCCAGGATGCGGTTACGCGTACGGCCATCATCGGATGCGGGGGCATGGCCCGCAGCCATCTCCGTTCCATCCTCGACGATCCCCGGGGCACACAGGTCAGCGTCGTGTGCGAACCCATGGCCGAGAATTACGAGATGGCCTGTGAGCTGTTTGAGGAGGCCGGGGTCGCGGTCCCCGAGAACGTGCCGGATCTGGATGCCATGCTGGCAGGGCATGCCGCGGATCTGGATGCCGTCTTCATCGTCACCCCCCATGCCATGCACCACGACCACATCGTCGCTAGTCTCGACGCGGGGTTGGACGTCCTGGTGGAAAAGCCCATGGTGGTGAGCAAGGAGGAAGCCGAACGTGTCATTGCCAAGCGGGACGAAACCGGCAAATTGGTGACCGTGGCCTTTCAGGGAAGCCTGTCGCCGCACATCCGGTGGGCTTCCGAACAGTTGCACGACGGGCCCTACGGCCGCGTGCTGGCCATCAGCGGCACCGTGTGGCAGAGCTGGAAGGGGTTGGCGGATGGCCGCTGGCGTCTTGACCCGCACGTGTCCGGTGGCGGGTTCATGTTTGATACCGGTGCCCACCTGATGAACACGATTTCCGATCTGGCCGGCGAGGACTTCGTGGAGGTGGCGGCCTGGCTCAACAACGATGACATGCCCGTCGACATCATGGCGGCGGCCATGGGCCGTTTGCAGTCCGGGACTTTCGTGACCATCCACGGCTGCGGGAACGCGGTCAAGAGCTGCAGTTCCACAATCCACATCTTTGCCGAGAAGGCACACCTCAAGGCGTGCATGTGGGGCCGCTGGGTGGAAGTTCAGGAGGACGGCGACGAGGACTTCCGGCGCGTGGAACTGCCGACCATGCGGACGGCTTGGCATCGGTTCCTGGACGTGCGGGCCGGCCGCATCGAGAATCCGTCGCCTCCCGAAGTCGGCTTGCGGATGCTGAGACTATGGGATGCCATCAAGGCATCAGCCACCCGGAATGGTCAGGTGGTCCCTTGTTGACGTTCCCATCCCTGTTTTTCCTTTGATCACGGCTCCATGGAGGCCGGTCACAATGAGAGTAACCATCTGGAACGAATACCGTCACGAAAAGTTGCACGCGGAGATTGCGGCCCTCTATCCCGATGGGATGCACGCCGCCATCAAGAGTGGCCTGGCTGATCACGGCATCACCGATGTGGGCACGGCGACGTTGGACGAGCCGGAACACGGGCTGACGGACGAGGTCCTGGAGGCCACGGACGTCATGCTTTGGTGGGGCCACATGGCCCACCAGGAGGTCGACGACGGCATTGTCGACAAGGTGCAGAAACGGGTGCTCGAAGGGATGGGGCTGATCGTGCTCCACTCCGGTCACTTCTCGAAGATCTTCCGCAAGCTGATGGGCACTTCGTGCAGTTTGCGCTGGCGCGAGGCCAGCGAGCGGGAGCGGATCTGGGTTGTGCGGCCCGGCCATCCCATTGCCCAGGGCCTGCCGCCCTACTTCGAAATTCCCCAGTGCGAGATGTACGGGGAACTGTTCGACATCCCGCAGCCGGACGAACTGGTGTTTGTCAGCTGGTTTGAGGGCGGCAACGTATTCCGCAGCGGTTGCTGCTTCCACCGCGGGAACGGCAAGATCTTCTACTTCCGCCCCGGACACGAGACCTTTCCGATCTACACCCAGCCGGAAATCCATCGGGTGTTGGCCAACGCGGTGCAGTGGGCGGCTCCCGTGGCAGGACCGGCCTACCCCTACTCACAGAAGGGCTCCACACGTCCGGTGGCCATCAACGAGCGGGAAGCGCTCGAACCCATCGGCGCGGCCTCGGACGAGCGGGTGCGCGTCGGCTGACCCCGGAACCAACGGAAAACCCGTCGGCGTCGCCGACGGGTTCGCGGTCTTGGACCTGACACTTCAACCGGTTTGGCACCTCCTGTAGGACTCGAACCCACGACCCGCTGCTTAGAAGGCAGCTGCTCTATCCAGCTGAGCTAAGGAGGCTGGCGGCGGGATTGTACACCAGCGCCGAGACCGAGAATTCGGTGCCTGCATGAAGGGACCAGGGCAACCGCGCTCCAAATCCGGACATCCTCAGGCCGTGAGGACGGGGGCAGGGATGCGGATTCTGATACGGATCTGGCACAGGCCTGACACAGTTCCTGCACGCCCAGGACAGACACTTCCCTTGACGGTTGAGTACATGGGGGACGTCACATGTCCGAATTGATTACAACCTTGGCGCTGGGAATGGTGAGCAAGAGCGTGTTCACGTATCGGGAACCCGCCCAGGAGGAGGTGCGGCCAACGGCCTCGCCCTTCCGGGCTTGGCTGGGTTCCGTCCTGATCGCTCTGGGGCGGCGTATTCAGCCGAACACCCGCACCCATTGGGCAGGCATGCGCGAAGCAGCCCTGTGAGCCCTTCCGGCGCACAGTGTGAAGAGGACCGCTCCCGATCGGGAGCGGTCCTTGATTCCGGGGGGAGGCGATGCCGCCGGCGGCGATCTCAATACAGGAACATGGGCAGGCCGAACGGATTCTTCATCTCCGGCCTGTAGGTCTCCACGTTGTAGAGCCGGTCCACATCAACGCACCGTGTTCCCTTGGTTACTTCGCCCATGTCGATGTGGGTGAACCGGCCGTCGCGGAGGGCCACCATTCTTCCGCTTTGCCCCTGGAGCAACAGATCCGCCGCCATGTGGCCGTAGGTGCGCGAAACCAGCAGGTCCAAGGCGTCCGGCGCCCCCGTGCGCATCAGGTAGGCCAGCTTCTGGTTGATGATCCCGAACCCTGTGCGTTCCTCGATCATGGCTCCCACCATCTCGCCAATGCCGCCCAGCTTGCGGTGGCCGAAGGCATCGGCCTGGCCCGACTCGATGATCTCGCCGCCCTCCACCGTGGCGCCTTCGCTGATCACCACCATGGCGTAGTTGCTGGGGTTGCGGTTCCAGTCCTCGGTGACCAGCGCCATGAGCCGGTCCGGGTTGAAGGGCACCTCGCAGATCAGGGCGCGGTCGGCATCCGCGACGTAGCTGCTGATCAGGGCCGTCTCGCCCGAGTTGCGGCCAAAGAGCTCGATCACGGCGACCCGTTCGTGGGAGCCAGCGCTGGTGCGCAGGTTGGTGATGAACTCGGCACTGCGCGTAACCGCGGTGCTGAAGCCCATGCAGTAGTCGGTGCCATAGACATCGTTGTCCATGGTCTTGGGACACGCCACAATCTGGACTCCTTCCGCGTGCAAGCGTCCGCCGTAGCCCAGCGTGTCGTCGCCCCCGATCGGGACCAGGGTTTCCACGCCCAGGGCGTCCAGGTTCTTGATCACCGTGGAGGTGAAGTCGTAGGTGCCGCCGCCGTTGTCCGCGGCATCGCCCACCGACAGGTGTTCCGGGATGGCGCCGGCCTTGACCTTGCCCGGATTGGTCCGGCTGGAATGCAGGAACGTGCCGCCGGTACGGTCGATCGTGCGGACGGCCTCGGCGTCGAGGCTGTAGGTGTGGTAGGCGACCGACTCCGGGTCGTCGGGATTGATCTCCAGGGGTCCGGCCCACCCGCGACGGAACCCAACCACTTCGTGTCCCGCTTCCGTCATTCGTGTCACGATGGACTTGATGCACGGATTCAGACCGGGAACGTCGCCGCCGCCTGTCAGGATGCCCAGTTTCATAACATGTCTCCGCAAATGGTGTCGGCCGGTGCCTCCGACAAGGCATCCGATGCGGGCTGAATTCTAATTCAGGACGGTGCTGCAGGCTCCGAATCGGGCCGCGTGCCGCGGTTAGCCGAAGATCCGGTGCTGTCTTAACGCCATCCGGTAGAAACCCACCAGCTGATCCATGGTGCCGCGCCAGTCCTGGCGCAAGGCGTGCCGCCAGCCGGCTTCGGCAAAGGATTGCAGGAGGGATCGGTTGTCCTTCATCTGTTTGACCTGTTCGCGTATTTCGCCCGGGTTCTCCGGGTCGAACAGCAGGCCGTTGCGGTTGTGCGCGACCGTGTCCGTGATGCCACCCCTGCGGGCGGCAATCACGGGCAGACGGCAGGCCATCGCTTCCAGGGCCACAAGGCCGAACGTTTCGGTCGTGGACGGAAAGACAAACAGGTCCGCGGCGCGATAGGCCGCGACCAGGTCCTGGCCGTAGCGGTAGCCGGTGAAGACGGTGGGGGTTCCTGCGTACCAGGCCCTGAGTTCGGCATGGCTGGGCCCGTCGCCGACAAGTGCCAGACGCAAGCCCTTCATCGGAAACAGCCGGTCGCGCAGTTCGAGCAGGCCTTTTTCGGGGGCATGGCGACCCACGTTGAGGACCAGGAAGTCGTCGGGATGTCCCTGTGTCAGTTCCTCGCGCACCTGCGGATTGACAGGGCCGGCGCTGAACAGGTCGGTATCGATGCCGCGTCGCCACCAGCGGACCCGGCTGATGCCCTGTCGCCTCAGGTCGTCGCGCAGGACGCTGGAGGGGCAGACCGTCAGGGTGGCCTGGTTGTGCAGATAGGTTGCGTATCGCCTCAGGAACCCGGTCAGGAAGCCCTGGCCGTAAAAGGCCGCATACCGCGCGATGTCCGTGTGATAGGAGGCCAACACCGGGACTCCCAGCCGACGCGCCATGCGCATGCCGAACGGCCCCAGCACGAACGGGTGCAGGACATGTACCAGGTCGGGTTGGAACTGGCGCAACGTCCGGAACGAATCCGAGCGGGGAAAGTTGAACTTCAGCTCCGTGTAGTACGGGGCGGTGATGCCGTTGACCGGCACCACCCGAAAGCCGGCGAACTCGCTGGGACCGCCGGAAGGCGCAAACAGGATGGCCTCGTGTCCCTCGGAGGCCAGGTACCGGAGGAGCAGCTGCAGGATGTTGACCACCCCGTCGATCTTGGGCAGAAACGTTTCGGTAAAGAGCCCGATCCGCAAGCGATGCGGTTGGTCCGGCTTGGATTCGGATGGACTTCCGTGTGCTACCATGCCGACTGCCTCAACGAGGTTTAGCCTGTCCTGCGGGGAATGTCCGGGCCGTCTGGTCGGACCCGCGCGGCGCAGGGCATGAGCCAACCTGCCCGGATGATGAGACTGCCCTGTCCGCCTCGCAGCCTCCTTCCCGGAACCGAGTACGTAGCAAGAAGGGATTCATGAGCGCGAATCGAGCAAGCAATGTTGTGGTACTCGGCGGAGACGGCTTTTGCGGATGGCCCACCAGCCTGCGGCTGTCCCGCCAGGGATTCAATGTCACGATTGTAGACAACTTGGTCCGGCGAAAGACCGATGTGGAACTGGGTACGCAGTCGCTGACACCGATTTCCCCAATCGATACGCGCCTGGCTGCCTGGCGGGAGGTCACGGGGAAGGATCTCTGCCACGTCGACATCGACATCGCAGAGGACTACGCAAGCCTGGTGGCGCTCCTGCGCGATCTGCAGCCGCAGGCCGTCGTGCATTTCGGCGAACAGCGGGCGGCGCCCTATTCGATGAAGTCGCCGCGCCACAAGCGCTACACGATCGACAACAACATCAACGCCACGCACAATCTCCTGTGCGGCATTGTCGAGACCGGATTGGACATACACGTGGTCCACCTGGGAACCATGGGTGTCTACGGCTACGGCACGGCCGGACTCAAAATCCCCGAGGGCTACCTGCCCGTGCAGGTGGAGGCGGAAGGGGTTCGCCACGAGATGGAAATCATCTATCCGCCCAATCCCGGCAGCGTCTATCACATGACCAAGACGCTGGATGCGCTGATGTTCTTCTATTACAACAAGAACGATCAGGTGCGCATTACCGATCTCCACCAGGGCGTTGTCTGGGGCACGAACACCGCCGACACCCTGGCCGACGGACGCCTCATCAACCGGTTCGACTACGAGGGGGACTATGGAACGGTCCTCAACCGCTTCCTGATGCAGAGCGTGGTCGGACATCCCATCACGGTCTACGGCACCGGCGGCCAGACCCGCGCCTTCATCCACATCCGCGATACCGCACGGTGTGTGAACCTGGCGATCGACAATCCGCCCGCACACGGCGAACGGGTCAAGATTTTCAATCAGGTGACCGAAACCCACAGGGTTAGGGATCTCGCCCGGCTGGTAGGGGAACTGACCGGTGCGGAGGTCAGGTACTACACGAATCCGCGCAACGAAGCGCTTGAGAACGACCTCAGGGTGGAGAACCGCCAGTTCCTGGACCTGGGACTGGCCCCGGTCACGCTCAGCGAAGGCCTCCTGGAGGAAGTGATTGAGGTCGCCCGGCGCTACGCCGACCGCTGCGACCCGGCCAAGATCATCGCCGACTCAACGTGGCGGGCCGATATTCCGGTGGACCGGGTTGGTTCGCAGGAACCCAATCGCTGGCAACCCGACACTGGTTGAGTTCGGTTCGGGCTGGTCGGATGTTGATCGACCAGGTCCGGTTTTTTGCGAAAGATCGGGCAGTACCGGTTGTTTGGCTCTCCATGGACGGGATTGGTTTGTCTCTCCCTGAAATTCGGGTCTGAGCGCGGTCCCCCCACCGTCTTGGCGCCGTTCGCTGAACATGACCGTGTGCCTGCGAACGGGACCATCATGATGTGTTCTCCCGGTCGCGGTACCGTGCACATTGACGGCCGCATCCCTTGTCTGCCTTTCACGCCGTGAATTCGGTCCCGGTTGCGATGGCTCTCCAATAGGTCCGATGTATCAGGGAGGCGGGAGGTTGGTTGCCGTGCGCGGGCCGGTTTGACCAATGCCGGCACGGGGAGCCTCGGTGGAAGGGTTGATGTCCGTGGCCGGCAGGTTGCAGCTACCCGGTTCGGCCGCAAGGCGGGCGGATTGCTTGGACTCCCCGGGACAAACAGCTTTACCAGGCGTCTTCCAGGTCCAATCCTCCGCCGGGTCGCCGAGCGGCCGTCGGTTCGTTGGGCGGTCCCACCGTCGTGGCCTGGATGATCACCAATCGGCGGTTGTGCGTCGGTGTGGTCGCGTAGGCGTTTGAGCCGGATGGACCCGGGCCAGTAGGTGCGGGGGCGTCTCCCCGGCACGGTTGTTGTCGTGGACACAGACGTCAGGCGGACCGGGATGGCCCTTGTGTCAATTTGATGACAGCGGACGGAACGACGTGCAAGACGCGCCCCGGTGGGGATTCGCATTGCACTGGCATCCTCGGGACAGTCGCCCGTGTCAGGTCCCGGACGGGGCAGGATTATCGTTTCAAGTAGCTGTGATTGCTCCGTGTATTAAAATGGCGTGGGCTTGCGCAGGTAACCCGGGTTGCCCAACCGAAGACTGCTTAGGCACCCGAATGCGAAGGAAGGACCAATGCAGGACAGTGACAAGATTGCCGGAGACGGCCCGGTTCAGGCCAAATGGCGAGGATACGCGCAGATTGCCTTGATCGTGCTTGTGCTGGCGGTGGTGTGGTATTTCGCCAGGGCTCCGCGCGTCGCGCTTTTCCCGGATGACGCCGCACTGGAGTCTGCCGGTGTTGCCTTGCCCGAAGTGGAAGTTGTTCGGCCCCAGCCCACGGCCCAAGCTTTGACCATTCACTTGACCGGCACGGTTTCCCTGCAGGAGGGGACCACGGTCCGGTCCGAGGTGCCGGGACGGATCGTCTGGGTGTCGCCGAGCTTCGACAGTGGCGGATTCATTCCAGCGGATGAGACGTTGGCACGGATCGATCCGGCCGTGTTTGAACTGGAGGTGGTCAAGGCGCAGGCCGCTGTCGAAGCCGCGGAGGCATTGGTGTGGCTGGAAGAGGAGTTGGGAGCGGAGAACGAGCGCGAATTCGAACTTGCCGATCCCGAAGGGGAACCGTCCGCGTGGCTCCGGCGCTTGCCGCAGCTGGCACTGGCCCAAGCGGAACTGAAGCAGACTCAGGCCTCACTGGCACTGGCCGAGTTGCAGCTGGCGCGCACCCACATTTCCCTTCCTTACGACGTGCGGGTGGTGAGCACGGATGCCGCCGTCGGTGAATGGGTGAATTCGGAGGATGTCGTCGCGGCCACGGCATTGGGAATTGTGTACCAATCGGGCGCGCTGCAGGTGAAGGTTCCGATCGAAGCCCGCGATCTGGCCTACCTGGATCCGGCCGTCGGGCGTACGGCAAGGTTGGTGGGACGGATGGGCAGCTGGACGGGGGAAGTGACCAGCATTTCCTCGATCGTCAACCCCGCCTCGCGGCTGGCATCAATATTCGTCGAGTTTACGGTGGGGGAGAACTTGGAAACCCTTCCGCCTCCCGGAACGTTCGTGGAGGTATTCCTGAAGGGTCCGGCCATTCCGGATGCGTACGTCCTGCCATCCGACACTCTGCAGACGGCGTCCGGTATCTGGATTGTGCGGGACAGCCAACTGCAATCATTCCAGCCGGAAGCATACGGGTGGATCCCCAACGGTTGGGTGGTGAAGGCTTTCGAAGCAGGCGAAGGCGTCGTGGTGGGTCCGTTGCCAGGGGCCCGCCCAGGTCTTGAAGTGTCCGCCCAGGTCGTACAAGCAGACCGGTAACCGGAAAGGAAACATGAACGCAACAGAGCAACCGGGCCGCGAACCGTCGGCTTCCGCCGGAGGGACGGGCCTGATCGCCTACTTTGCGGGCAATCCCATCGCCGCCAACCTCCTGATGGTGCTCATCCTTGTCAGTGGCGTCGTGGCGGCGATCCGCGTCGCCGTCGAGGACTACCCCGAGTTCGATGTGCGCACTGTGACGGTCACAGTGGTTGCACCCGGTTCGTCCCCGCGCGAGGTGGAGGAAGACATTGTCCGCCGCGTTGAGGAGGGCGTGATTGGTTTCGAGGGAGTCCAACGGGTCGTTTCCAAATCGGTCGAAGATTTGGGCACGGTCCAGGTGGAACTGACCGCGTTCGCGAATGCCGACGACATCCTGAATGATGTCGAGCAGGCGGTGGACAACATCGAGAATTTTCCACCGCCGAACGCAGAACTCCCTGATGTGGAATTGACGCGGCTCAACCGCGAAGCATTGACGCTGGCCGTAACGTCGGCGGTGTTGAACGAGGACGACCTGCGACGCGCGGCAGAGGAAGTGCACAAGGAACTGCTGCAGTTGCCTTCGACGGCCCACGTGGTTCTGTTCGGAACGCGGGACCGGGAAATTTCCATCGAATTGAGTGAAGAGGAATTGCGTCGATACGGTCTCTCGCTCTCGGAAGTGGCCAACACCGTCCGGCGGGCCTCCCTCAACGTCACCTCCGGCGAACTGACTACCGAGGCTGGCAGTGTTGTGCTGCACACGGTTGCCAAACGTGCGCACGGCGAGGATTTTGCCGGGATCCCCGTGTTCACCGCGCTGGATGGATCCATCGTGACCCTGGGCGATGTGGCGGAGATCCACGATGAGTTTGTGGAAGGGGAAGTGATAGCCCGTGTGGACGGGGTACCCGCGGTGTTCGTACGGGTGGGCCTCATCGAAGGCCAATCCATCGTCCAAATCGCCGACGAAATCCGTCATTGGCTGGCTGACTACCAGGCTCCACGTGACGTGGACGTTACCGTCTGGAATGACATGGCGCAACCCCATCTGGATCGTTTCGCGAGTCTGGCGCGAACGGGTGTCGCCGGCGTGATCCTCGTGTTTATTCTGCTGATCCTCGTATTCGACCTGCGTGCGGCGGTGTGGATCACGGTTGGCATTCCACTCTCGTTCGCCGGGGCCTTGATCTTTTTCGGTCCGGCGAACCTAACCATGAACCTGGGTACCCTGCTGGCCATGTTCCTAATGATCGGCCTGGTGGTGGACGATGCCCTGGTGGTAGGTGAAAGCATCGCTGCCGAACGTGAGCTGGGCAAGGGGCCGCTCGAGGCAGTCGTCGCCGGTGCCAAGGCCGTGGTGAGCCCAATCACCGTCGCCGCGGCAACAACTGTTCTGGCCTTTGTTCCCTTCTACTTCTTGACCACCGCCTCGCTCCAGGTTTTCAGGGTCTTTCCCGTGGTGGTGTTCTTTGTCCTGGCTGTGTCCCTGGTTGAAGCGATCTTCATCCTCCCGGCCCATCTCGGACACACCGGCCGATGGAGCTTGTGGCCATTGCATGCCGTCTAGGCGCGAGTGTCCGCGTGGCTGCAGGTGCTCCGCGACCAGACGGTGGGCCCCGCCGTCTCCTGGTCGGTACGGCATGTCCGCGTCACACTCGCCGGCGCATTGGGCGTGGTGGTGTTTTCCCTGCTGCTCCTTCGATTCGACGTGGTGCGTCTCCTCCTTGCCAATTACGAGCAGCCAACCGACTATGTGCAGGCGGAACTCCGTCTTCCGGTGGGCACTTCCCTGGAGGTGACGCGCGAGGCTGCGCAGAAGGTTGCGGCTGCGGTTGAGGCGGTCAACGAACAGTTCCCGGGGGAACCCGTTCGCTCCGTCAGTGTTGTGGTGGGGCAACCAGCACGGTATCCAGTGACCGGCACGCTAAGCACACAAAGTCACATCGCCGGGATTAGCGCACATTTGAACGAACAGCCCCTGCGCCGCTCCACGCCTGCGGAAGTGGCAAGGGCCTGGCGGCACAACGTAGGCTCGATTGTGCATTTGGACAGGATTGAATTCTGGACTGCACCGACGCGCACAAGGCCGGATGTCGCATATGTTCTGCTGCACGAAGACGAGGCCGTCCTGCAACAGGCCGCTTCGGAGTTGCAGTCCTCCATGCAGGACATCCCCGGCGTGGTTGAGGTTTACGACAGCTTGGTGCCGGGGAAGCGACATCTCAGGATCGAACTCACTCCGGCCGGCGAAGCCGCCGGGTTTACCCCGTTGGCAGTTGCGGCCCAGTTGCGCGCCAATTTCCATGGTGTGGAAGTGCAACGCATGCAGCGGGGCCATGAGGAAATCAAGGTCATGGTGCGATACCCTCCGGAGAGCAGGGCGAGTCTCCAGGCGTTGGCCAGTGAGCGAATCCGGCGTCCGGCAGGACGGGGACCCTCGGTGCCCGGCGCGGCAAACCTGGGTGGGGGCCAGGCCGCGGAGGTGCCGCTGTTGACCGTGGCGAACTTGAGCGAGAGTCTTGAGCTGGCGTCACGGGTGCGTGTCAACGGTGAACAGGCCGCGGAAGTGAACGCTCGTGCCGATGTGGCGATTGTGAACCCGCGAGACGCGCGCGAGGCAATCGAAAGCGGCATCGTGCCCGACTTGCTGGAACGGTATCCGGGCCTGCGGATCGAACCGGGACGAGGGGTGATCGATCAGGGAAACAATATGCGAACGTTGTCGTTGTTGCTACCCGTCGTGCTCATCGCGATATACGTGCTCATGGCGGCCTTCCTCAGAAGCTATTGGAAGCCACTGGTGGCCGCGGCCGGGTTTCCGATTTCGTTGGCCGGAGCCATATTGCTGCACTGGCTCCTGGGATGGAATTTCGACTGGATGTCGGTGTTGGGGGTAATCGCGGTCTTTGGCGTTGTGGTCAATGACGCGCTGGTGTTGCTGGACCGTTACAACATCATCCGCCGCGAGAACCCCATGCTGCCGGCCATCGCCGCGGCTTCGGCCGCGACGCGTCATCGCTTTCGGGCGGTGTTCCTCACGAGTGTGACAACCATGGTCGGCCTGTCGCCGTTGCTCTTCGAACGTGGAGAGGACCTGGTGTTCATCGTGCCGTTCATTGTCAGCATGTTGGGCGGTCTTGCTCTGTCGGGAGTGTTCATTCTCTTCGTGCTCCCGGCGCTGGTGATGGTGATCGACGGCGCGGCTGAATAAGACTTGCTCCGCGGAAGTCAAATTGATGGCCAAGCCTTGACCACCGGGGGATCGGGAGCCATGGGACCGAATCAACTGCAGTCGAGTTCGCGTTCCTCCGACTCCTGCGCGTCGAAGCTGCCGGGCGACTGCATCAGGTAGCCAAGCCGGACCCTGGCAATCACCTGCAGTTGCGGTTGGCCGTTGGCGGCCAGGTCGTAGGTCTTGTTGAAGTAGTCCACCGCCCGTTGCGCGTCGCCCATGGCCTCGGCCACGCTGGCGATCAGGAAATGGGCCTGTGCGTTGTCGGGATCCGCTTCCAGGGCGGAGAGCGCCGCACATTCCGCCCCGTCCATGTCCCCGGCCCGCAGACGATTGGTCCCGAGCGTCACCCAGATGTTGTACGGGGGGATGTTCGAATCCGACAGGGCCTCGGCCACGTAGTCGGCGGCTTGTTCGGGGTTGTCCAGACGCTCCTCAATCACAGCGGCCCAGAGCAGGACTTCCGTGGCATTGTTCGATGACTCAAGGCCGGCCTGGACCACGGTCCGGGCCGTGTCCCAGTCCCGGATGTCGACCGCCTTTTCGATGTCGTAGGCGATATCGGTGATGAGCACGGCGTTGGGGTCGGGCGGAAAGACATAGGTGACCAGAATCCACACCGTGATGCTCAACACCGCGATGCCGCCGACGAGGCGCAGCCATCGAAACAGCGTGCGTCGGGTTTGCGCGGCATGCAATTCGTCCAGGGTCCACCAGAACCCGTCGGTTTGGGCCAGCGACCGGCGGAGCTGGGCCAGGCCGCCGTGGGTGTTGGCCGCCTTCACGATTTCGCCGGCAATTTCGCTTAGCCGGAACTCGAATCCGGCCCACTGCCCGTCTTCGGCCTTCAGATCGACGCCGCGTTCGCGGAGGTCCTCCTTGAGCAGCCAAGAGGAGTCCAGCAGCTGCAGGGTCCGCTCCACCGTTTGTGCATTGACCTTGACCAGCAGCTTCTCCAATTCGTTGAGCTGATCCCTGAGCTTGGCTGCATCGCTGAGGGACCCGGTGTTGGGGTTGGGCTGGGCCATGGCGGTATCCCGTCCGATTCGGGTTCGCGATCAGGCCTGCACCTGGGCCGCGCGCTGAAGCTCGCGGTAGACGCGGTTGATGCCGGAACCGATTTGGCTTTCGATTTTCGATCGGCGTGTGTTGGGCACGGTGAAGCGGTCCATCAGGTCCTTGACCAGTTCCTTCTTGGTTTCGTTCTTGTCCTTGCCGGCCGCCAGACACTCCGCCACCTGGTCCCGCAGGCTTTGGATGTAGTCCTCCATCAGCCGGATGCGTTCCAAGCCCTGCAGGGGTTCGCCATGGCCGGGCACGATAACCTCGGGGTCCAGCGACCGAATCAGTTTCAGCGCCTCCAGCCACTCCTCGGAATTGGCCTGTGCCATGTAGGGATGCTGGTCGGTCCAAATCGTGTCGCCGACGAAGCAAATCCGCTCCTTCTCCAGCCAGATGATGGAGGTGGCCGGCGTGTGGCCGCCCACAAAAATGCACTCGATGCTGGTGCCGCCGATGAAGAAACCGGCCCGCTGGGTAAAGGTAATCTGGGGCGGATGCACCGTAATCTCCTCCATCTCGGCCTGGATCTCGGGCATTTTCCGGAAACTGTTCCTCACCCGTTCCTTGAAGTTCTCCGAGAATCCCTGCATCTCCTTGTGGGCCCGTTCGTGGCCAATCACCAGAGCGGGCATGAAATACTGGCAACCGAGCGCGTGGCCGCGGTGGTGGTCCGTCAGCAGGATGTAGGAAATGGGGATGTTCTTGGAGAACTCCTCGATCTGGCTGCGCCAGTGTTTGGCCTGCTGCGGAATCAGCGGCGTGTCAATCAGGACTGCGCCTTCACGCGTGACGATGCAGCCGGTGGTGCAGGTGCTGTAGTTGATGTTGATGTACACCTTGGAGGACAGCTGGCGTACCGGACAGTACTTGTCCAGATCCTCGGGTGTGATGGCGGGGGAATCGGGCATATTGGAACAAGGATGGTGGATGGACGGCGACAACGGGTGTCAAGCGCAGACAGATCAACGGGAGGATGGACTCGACCGGTGTGGCGATCAGCGAAACTCGTCGGCAGCCTTGTCGCTGAACGACTGAACCTGCTGTTGTGTCTGAACATCCCCTTTCTGCTTGCGGCGCCGGCCGCGCCGTCGTTGGCGGCGGGGCGGCCGCGGAGTTTCGTCCGGATCCCGGACATCCGCCTGCGAAGCCAGGGAGTCCGGTGGAAAGGCGACGTCGGTGTCCGGTTCGTTCGCGAAATACAGCCGGGTCCTTTCGAGCACCAGCGCGTGTTCGGAAAGGCCCAGTTCGTCGACCACTTCATCGGGGCGTCCCGTGGCCCCTTCCACCATCTGCACGCGGAGCCGCAGGTTGTGGCACGGTCCCGCGGCATCGAATCCCGCCCACGCCAGGCGGTGGACCAGGGGCCTCAGGTTGTACCGGTACGGATGGCCCTTGCGCTCCCGTTCCCGCCACACGGTGTCGCGGGCCAGGAACTCGTGCACCGCTTGCGGGCCGGTGGCGGTTTCCGGGGCGATGACGCGGATGCGGTAGTCGGCTCCGGTGAGCAGTCCCTGCAAGGGGCGGCTCTTGACCGGGATTTCCTGCATCGAACGAATTGACACCCCGGGAGGGAGTTTCGACCTCAGGCGGTCTGCGACCTGGGCCACCGGTATCCGTTCGGACAGTCGGAAATCCATGTGCTCGGCCCGGCCGCAACAGCCGACCGCCAGCGGAGCCGCAAACTGAATGTGCGGTTGCGGATTGAATCCCTGCTTGTAGGCCACGGGCAGCATGGTACGCCGCAGGGCGCGTTCCCACATGCGGAATTCATCCTTGTGGGAAATGAACCGCAGGGCTTCGCCGCGGCTGTACACCACCCGCAGGCGCTGTGGTTCGTGCTGGCTGCCCGTCTCCTGATCAGGCATCCACCGGCTCTCCCGGTTCGATGTGCTGGCTGACCGTTCCGTGCCGGCGTTGGGGCACCCGTTCACCGAACTGGCCCGTCAGCTCCGGGGACATTTCGTCATTGAAGTACATCGGCACCGGGACAATGTCCACCGGCTGGCGCGCCTTGTCTTTGCCCAGGGGCGGGCAGGCCCAGGCTGCGTCCGGTGTGGACCGGCGCTCTTCCTTGAAGTATCCCAGGATTCCGCAGCTGAAACAGTGTTCGCGGCAGTCGTCGACCACGCCTCCCTGGAAGGCATGCACGTACTCCATCTCCATGAACTCGCGATCCACGCCGGCCGAGATGTGGTCCCAGGGCAATGTTTCGGCGAGCGGACGTTCCCGGTGCGTGTACCACGCCATGTCGAGGCCGCAGTCCTCGAAGGCCTGCTGCCAGAGATCGAATTGGAACCACTCGTTCCAGGCATCCAGTTTGCAGCCCAGCCGCCAGGCCTGTTCCACGACATCGGCCGTGCGCCGGTCGCCGCGGGTCAGGAAGGTTTCGTGCATGGTTTCGCGGAAGTCGTTCCACGTGAAGTGAATGTGGCGATCGCGCAGGTTGGCCTTCAGGATGTCCACATGCCGGCGGATGCGGTCCTCCTGTTCCAGCGGCACCCACTGGAACGGCGTATGCGGCTTGGGCACCAGCGTGCTGACGCCGAGCCGCACCCGGGCCCTGCCGCCAATGGCCGCGCGGCCCCGGGCCAGCACCTCCTTGGCGAGGTCGGCGATGGCCTGCACATCCTCGTCGGTCTGGGTTGGATGCCCGATCATGAAGTACATCTTGATCGTGGTCCAGCCGCGGCTGTAGACCTCGGTGGCCGTGGCCAGCAGATCCTCGGACGCGATCGGCTTGTTGATGACGTCGCGGAGCCGATCCGTGGCAGCTTCGGGCGCAAAGGTGAAGCCGGGCCGGCGTCGGCCCTTTTCGAGCAGTTCCATCAGCCCCACGCTGAATGATTCGATGCGCAGGCTGGGCAGGCCGATGGAGAGTTTCCGGTGTCCGTGTTTCTCGACGACGCGCCGGACCAGTTCCTCGACGTAGGTGTAGTCGCTGCTGCTGAGGCTGAGGAAGCTGATCTCCTCAAAGCCGGTGTGTTCGCAGATTTCGTCGACGGCGGCCAGTACTTCCTCGACCGGGCGTTCCCTGACCGGCCTGAAAATCATTCCCGCCTGGCAGAAGCGGCAGCCGCGCGTGCAGCCCCTCATAATCTCGATGGCGGCCCGGTTGTGGACGGTGTCCACGAACGGCACGATAAACCGCGTGACGGGCGGCGGCAACACCTTGACAACCCGTTTCATGACCAGGGCCGGCGCCGCCGGATCGCTGGGCTTGGTGGCTGCCAGGGCACCGTCGTCGTGGTAGGAGGCTTCGTACAGGGCGGGCACGTAGACGCCGGGCACGGCGGCCAGTGTTCGCCACAGGGACAGCCGATCCAGATTCGGGTCGGCCTCCCGCCGCGTCCGCCATGCGCGATGCGCCTCGATGATCTCGATCATCACCTCTTCGCCTTCCCCGATCACCATGGCGTCGAAGAAGGGACTCATGGGTTCGGGGTTGTAGCAGCCCGAGCCTCCGGCCAGGACGACCGGATCGGCGGGGCCCCTGTCCGCCGCCCGCAGGGGCAGGCCGGCCAGGTCGAGCATGGTCAGGACATTGGTGTACAGCTGTTCGTACGGAAGACTGAACCCCAGGATGTCGAAGTCGCGCAGGGGATGGCGGGTTTCAAGGCTGAACAACGGAAGGCCCTCGTCCCGCATCACCTGCTCGAAGTCGGGCCACGGGCAATAGACCCGTTCCGCCAGCATGTCGGGGCGCTTGTTGATGAGGTCGTACAGGACCATCAGGCCGAGGTTGCTGCCCCCCAACTCGTAAATGTCGGGGAAGGCCAACGCAACCCGGTCGCGCAGGCCGCGACCGGACCAATCCTTGACCACGCTGTTCAACTCGCCGCCCGTGTAACGGGCCGGCACGTTGACGCGCGGCAAAACCCGGTCGAGGGTTTGTGTGATCGCCTCAGGAGTGGCCAGCATATGAGAATCCAACCACGTTGGGATTGACAATCAAATTTCGGCCTGCGCCGAATGCAAAGCAAAGAAGGGGGTTGAGCGGAACGGCTCCCTAGCGCGACCATCGATTGTAGCACGCAGGTGGGCCGTCGGATCGCAGTCTGGATCCCAATCCAGGGCAATCGCATTCTGATTGGGGCGGTGCCTGCCATGGGTAGGATAGGGGGCAGCACAAGCAGTGGTTACACTGTACGCAAGGACCCAAAACTGCACCGTCGCTTCCAAGGCAGGCTGGTCCGGGCGTGGAACCTGGCGGTTACTCCCGATAAGGAGGTCCTAAGGAGTGCCGGCTATGACCTCATAGTCTATCGGTGCGTATTGGGAACACCCTCAAACGGTCCCTGCCATCAGCGCGCGGCGTAGCCTCGTGATTGCCTCCCGAATGAGGAGGACACGACAACCTCGTGAAGCATGGATTATGTTGAGCCGTTTCCGGCTTGTGCGCGCCGGGCCGCTGTGTTCGCGTGAGTTCGTTGCCTTGCTACCACGACGCGTGGACGGTTTTCTCGGACCGGTCCGACTACAGCCTTCCGCCAACCGAATCAGCAATTGATTACCCTGTGACCCCGTATCCCGGTGGACGTACAAGCGATGTAGTATTCCGGAACCACAGGCCGCTTCCGACCCAGACCTGCTGTCGGCGATCGACCGGGCTACCGGTCATCGGGAAGTACGCGTTGGTGTAGGCAGTTCACCGGAAGGGGCTCGAAGGGACGTCATGAGGTTGGACGCGGTCACTGGGCGGAGCGGTTCGTGGTTATGGATGTGGAGTCTGGGCCTGTGCCTGATGGTGGCAGGGTGCGCAGCCTACACGGAAACCCTAAGCTCTGAGGACGGCCCCGCGGCCTTTGCGGCGGTCAGTGCCGGTGGCGCTCACAGCTGCGGGGTTCAGACGGACGGCCTGGTCACCTGCTGGGGCAACAACGACTTCGGACAGTCCGCACCACCAACGGGATCTTTCACCACCGTCAGTGCCGGAGCCGTGCACACGTGCGCGGTGCGCATCGACGGCACCCTCGCCTGTTGGGGCAATAACGACTATGCACAGGCCACGCCACCATCAGGTACTTTCGCCACCATCAGCGCTGGGCCCCTGCACACCTGCGGGGTACGCACCGACGGGACCCTCGCCTGCTGGGGGGAATATTATGTTCGACAGTCCGTACCATCGGCAGACACGTTCACCGCCGTCAGTGCCGGAGCCGTGCACACGTGCGCGGTGCACGCCGACGGAACCCTCACCTGCTGGGGCCAAAACGCCTACGGAAAGGCCACGCCACCATCAGGTACTTTCGCCGCCGTTGGTTCCGGAGGCGAACACACCTGCGGAGTGCGTGTAGATCGAACCCTTGCCTGCTGGGGCCGTGAATACTCCGGCCAACCTACACCTCCATCGGGAACCTTTGCCAACATCAGCACTGGCACCTGGTACAACTGCGGAGTACGGACCGACGGCACCCTCGCCTGCTGGGGCGAAAACTATTCTGGACAGGCCAATCCGCCACCAGGTACGTTCACCACCGTCAGTGTCGGAGGCCTGCACATGTGCGGGGTGCGCACCGACGGCGCCCTCGCCTGCTGGGGCAATGACGAATACGGGCAAGCCACCCCACCTACAACCTCCATCGCCACAGTCGGTAGCGAAACCCAGCCCACCCACACGGTGCGCACCGACGGCACCGCCACCCCTCGGGGTCGCGACTGGCTTGGACTGGCACTGCGCTCCAAGCCACCCGACGGTACCTTCACCACCATCAGTGCCGGAGCCTATCACACCTGCGGGGTGCGCACCGATGGCACCCTCGCCTGCTGGGGTTCGGACAGTTACGGACGGGCAACAGCGCCGACAGGTACTTTCGCCACAGTAGCTTCCGGCCTCCTGCATACCTGCGGGGTACGTACCGACGGCATCGTCACCTGTTGGGGTGAAAATCGCTACGAGCAGCAGGCTGCGCCGACAAGCAGCAATTTCACCGCCGTCAGTGCCGGAACCTGGCACACCTGCGGCGTGCGCACCGATGGCACCCTCGCCTGCTGGGGTCTTGACGACCATGGGCAGTCCACACCGCCCGGCGGCACCTTTGTTGCCGTCCGTGCCGGGTGGCGCCATACCTGCGGCATGCAGACCGACGGAACCCTCATCTGCTGGGGCGATGATGACCACGGGCAGGTTACGCCTGCAAGTAGCACATTTACCGCCGTCAGTGCCGGAACCTGGCACACCTGCGGCGTGCGCACCGACGGCACCCTCGCCTGCTGGGGTCTTGACGACCATAGGCAGTCCACACCGCCCGGCGGCACCTTCGTTGCCGTCAGTGCTGGAGACCGACACGCCTGCGGCGTGCGGACCGACGGAACCCTTGTCTGCTGGGGCAGCAACGAAGATTGGCAGGCCGAACCTCCGGACGGCACCTTCGTTGCCGTCAGTGCCGGGTGGAGCCATACCTGCGGCATGCGGACCGACGGGACCCTCGCCTGCTGGGGGAGAGTCTCGTTGCCCGCACCACTCATGCCGCCGTCTCGTGGATGAGAAAATCGGTGGCTCGTTTGCGTCCGCCATTGAGACAACCTCCCTTGACTTGCCTTGGGACCCGCACGGAAGTTGAAGACCCGATTTGCGAGGTTGATGCCTGTGGCCATCAAACCAAACGGCGGTTTGGCCTGCGGACGGCCATCAGGACGATGTCTGTCGTTGATTTACGGGTGCCGTACATGTCCCGCTTGCGGTGAGGGAAGGCCGGAGCACCGCACGAGATCCACCATGTCCACTGGAGCGCTGGACTGACCGGACTAACCGACTTTGGGTGCAAAAGAGTCACCCGGAGACCAGTTGGCAGGAACACTGGGTGGGATCCAACAAGCCGCAGACATGTCCGAAGGTGTCGTGCGAGGAAATACCGTGCGGCAGGATCAGGAATGTGGCCAGCCAAGCCTGCTTCTGGTGGCCAAAGAACTCGACTTCGGTCCCGTTGTCAGCGCCGTAGATGACGGCCAAGGTGGCGATCAGGAGAATGGCGCCGGGATTGGGGCCGACAGAGATCGTCAACCTCGGCCAGTAGGGACACAAGGGGGACGGGAGCAGGGTCGGCCATGAGGGATCTCCTCGGTGAAACGAAGCCCCCCGTCCTACCCATGGCCGGCACCGCCCCAATTGGAATGCGATTGCCCTGGATCCCAATCTCGGAAGTCGGGATGGAGTCCAGGCCAAAGAACACACAGGGGGTGCCCGCCCCGATTGGTTTCGCACAAGGATTCAACGCGTGCCAACCGTGCCGAGGGCGGTCCGGAACGGGGGGCGGATTGTCGGTCCTTGGCACTTGACAATCCGCCCGAGCGCGGCCTAAAATCCGGCCACATGCCTGAGCCAACAATTCCTACTCGGCTTTGGGGCGCATTCGTCTAACGGTTCAGGATACCGCCCTCTCAAGGCGGTGATACGGGTTCGAATCCCGTATGCGCTACCACCGCCACCCCGTGATCACGGGCCGTGGCCGAAAGCCCGGGCTCGCCTTCCCTCCAGGTGTCCCGGGCTTTCTTTTTGCCTGGTCCTGGGTTCCCGTACAGGACAGCCATCGCGGTGCCGGCCCGCGGCCGGAAACGGGGTGTCGCGGTACGCGGGAGGGGAGTTCAGCTGATCAAGGAGACTTCCCGGATGCGCATTGAAAACGGTGGACCGTACATTGGTCACGAATGCCTGGTGCTGTTCCCGTTCGACACCCACAGCCTGCCCTACCAGAACGGAGTGGAACTCAAGCTGCACGGGCACACCGCGCCCTGCGGAACCACTCCCAGGGTGCTGGAACCCGGCTCCCCGGGCGATCCGGACTCGCTGCGCGCCATCTACTATGGCTCGGTGCACCGGGTCGGGGACCAGTTGTACATGTGGTACCTGGGACAGGACCATGATCCAGGCTGGTTCAGCCGCGTGTGCCTGGCCACCAGCCGGGACGGGTACACCTGGCACAAACCGGATTTGGGACTGGTGGAGTACAAGGGCAGCCGCCGCAACAACCTGGTGGACCTGCACCAGGGCCATGTGCATGTCCAGTCCTGTGTCGTATTCCACGATCCCGACGATCCCGATCCGGCCCGCCGTTTCAAGATGGTCTACCAGACCCGCATCTACGACTGGCGGTTTGCGGTGGCCTTCAGTGCGGACGGCATGTCCTGGACACCACACCCGGACAATCCCGTGGGCTACTGGCTGGAAATGGCCGGCGGCATGCGGTTCAACGACTGCTATTTCCTGACTGGACAGGGCGGCAACCATGCGCGTCGGCTGCGCAATCTGGTGACCTACACCTCCTACGACTTCGAGGACTGGAGCTCCGCCTCCGTGCTGGGCATGCAGCGGTCCGGCGGGGACCGGCTGTTCCACGAGTGGCAGGGTACTGCCGGCAAGCAGATTCACCTGGGTGCGGCCCTGTGGAACCGGAACAACGTGATGCTTGGCTTCTACGGCATGTGGAACGGCCATCCGTCCAATGATCGGCGGCTGGTGGTCATGCACCTGGGATTGGCCGTGACGAACGACGGTCTCCACTACCGGGAGCCGATTCCCGATTATCCGATTGTGTCCGCGGCCGAGGACGGATGGGAAGTCCTGCCGGATACCCGCACCAGCGACAACTATCCGTCGCTGATTCAGGGACAGGGTTGCGAGAACATCGGCGACGAAACCCTGTTCTGGTACGCGCCGTGGCCGGAACAGGCCAGCGACGGCATCCGCGTCGCGAGTTGGCCGCGCGACCGGCTGGGCTCCTTCAAGCCCTACCTGGATCAGCGCATGGCGTCGCGGGGCGACTCGCACGTGATATCGGCGCCCATCGATCTCGAAGGCCGTCCCGCCCGTCTGTCCCTCAACGTGGACGGCCAGGGCGAACACTGGCAGGTGCGCTGTTCGGTGCTGGACGAGCGGATGTGCCCGTTGCCCGGCTTCACCGCCGCCGACTGCCGGCCCGTCGCAGCCGGTTTGGCCGAACCGGTGACCTGGGCGAACGGCCTTGATGCGATCCCGCCCACAGAGGGGCGGATCAGACTGCGCGTCGACTTCGGTGGCATCAGGCCGGAGGACGCCAGTCTCTATGCACTGTATCTTGAGGGACCTATATCCATGACTAGACGGAAGATGTAGTACTTTATGCGGGTCGGCACGGAACAGTCGGCCGGCCCGCGGGACCGGGGCTGCTGCACGGCGAGAGGCGATCCCCGTTGGGGGACCTCAAGGACCCGTGAACAGGATATTCAGGCTTGTCCAGTCATGGATATAGGTCCCTATTGACAGTAGTTGGGCCTACTCGAAGCTCGTTGTGCCGACCGCGCCCACGAACTCGGGAATGTCCTTGTGTCCAAGGACCTGTCGGATGGCATGGGCCTCCCCGAGGTGGAACCAATAGTGGTACATCACGCGCAGCAGCGTGTGGCCGAGGACCTCGGGTACTTCCCTGTCCCCGTGGCGTAGCCGAACGTGCAAGTCCTCCCGAGCGAGGCGCTGCAGGTAGGAGTCCGCCTGTTCGGTGATTTGTTGCCACTGGGTCCACATGTCGTTCCAGGGCGGAACCGATGCATCGGCACCGGATTGGGCCACCTGAACATCCAGGTCCATGTCCACCCCCTGGCCCAGCAACACGAACATTGTGTGTTCATGAAAGGCCATGTGCGCCACCACGAAGCTCAGGCTGTTGAACGGCGGAATCACGCGTTCCCCTTCCTCGGCCGAAACCCCTT
This sequence comes from Caldilineaceae bacterium, assembly GCA_965219935.1. GTDB lineage: Bacteria > Chloroflexota > Anaerolineae > Caldilineales > Caldilineaceae > Bin34. The sequence goes on from CBDCOU010000003.1 coordinate 296,830, forward strand.
CCATCACACGCGCAAATTCCCGGCGGGTGAACTCGAGCTGCGTTACAAGCGGATGTGTCACGAAAACGCTCCCTGATATGTGAGATGCCTAGCGGTCGGACCGCCAAAGCCCGACGACGTGATTTTGACGCCATGGCCGCCGGCAAGTCTATAATGCAGGTTCGCGCCCAGCGCGCCACGACGTCAGTCAGCGATGAGGAATCTTCATGTATGCCATTGTGCGTACAGGCGGCAAGCAGTACCGGGTCAGGGAAGGCCAGACCTTCGAGGTGGAGCAGTTGGCCGGCGAAATCGGCGACAGCATTGAGTTGACGGATGTCCTCCTCCACTCGGACGGCACCAATGTGACCATTGGGACTCCGGTCGTGCAGGGATCTTCCGTTACCGCGCGCATCACCGGGCAGCACAAGGGTCGCAAGATCGAAGTGTTCAGGTACAAACCCAAGAAACGCGTCCGGGTTCGGCGCGGCCACCGACAGCGGTACACCCGCCTGCAGGTGGAGGGAATTTCAGGTCCTGCCGCGTAGGCGGGGGAATTCGCAGCCCTGGCTGGTTCACACCGGGGGTGCACACAGAAGTCCGGAACAGGAGGCGATTCAGCCATGGCCCATAAGAAAGGCGGCGGTTCGAGCCGCAACAATCGAGACTCGAATGCGCAGCGACTGGGTATCAAGCACTACGGCGGCGAAGCGGTTCAGGCCGGTTCGATTCTGGTGCGCCAGCGCGGAACCCGCATTCATCCGGGACTCAATGTCGGTCGCGGCAAGGACGACACGCTCTTCGCCCTCAGGGACGGTGTTGTGTCCTATGGCTGGGCCCGCAAGAACCGCAAGAACGTCAGTGTCCTGGCGGCGGAGGATTCCCAGCAGCTATGAAGAAAGGCATTCACCCGGAGTATTTTCCGGAAGCCACCGTCACGTGCTCCTGCGGTGCCACTTGGGTGACAGGCAGCACCAGACCCCAAATACGTACGGACGTGTGCAGCATGTGCCATCCGTTCTACACCGGTGAGCAGCGGATCATCGACACGGCCGGCCAGGTTGAGCGGTTCATGAAGCGCCTGCAGATCAAGCAGGACATGGATCAGTCCAGGCAGGCGATAGTGTCCGCCCGCGAAGCCGAGGAGCAGGCTGTCCGCCGGGCGCGGGCCCGCGGAGACGATGTGGAAGCGGCTCGAGAGGCGGTGCGCCAAGAGATTCAGGCTGAATAGGCGTCAAGTGTCTGCCTGCGGGCGGGTTGTGGTCACAGGGCAGTGCCGCCGACGCTGAGGCACTGTGGCCTGGATCGGCCAACTGGGAGACCTGGGTACGGTGGGAAACGCTCCTAGTGGGTAGGCTGTTCAATAAATCTGCGGTTGTCCCGAGTGTACGGGATGCCGTCGCCTCCATGCAGAATCGATGCGGCCGTGTCTGGCCCGGCAATACTCCGGTCTTCTTGCTGAGCCCTTCGAGTCCGTGGTCCGGACTCCCGTCGGTTGCGTTTAGGCAGGGGTAAGAGCGCAGCCAAACCTCGTTGAACTGGCCCAAGAGGGCGGTGGTCGCGAGACGGTCCGAGTCGCAGCGGGCCGCCAGCATCAGGATGTCCCGTCAGGTTGTGTGGTTTGATCCACTCGACACGCGGCTCCCCGGTCCCCGGTTGTTCCTGGATTTCAACCAGCGGCGGCGGCCTCACGATATCCATGATATTGTCCAAAGGAGTGTGTGAAAGGGGCATTTGTAGCCAGGCCTCAATCCTCCCGGTCAGCCCACTCCATTGGGATGCGATTGCCCTGATCCCTGATTGATGTCGGGTTCGATTGTCACGTATGTTCAAATTGGGTGCGTGACGGTTCAAGGAATCTGCTATGCCTAGGCGCAAGGGTGACATCGAAGTCATTTGCGGCTCCATGTTCAGCGGCAAGACGGAGGAACTGCTGCGGCGCCTGCGTCTGGCCCGTGTCGCCGGGCAGCGCACCCAGTTGTTCAAGCCCGTGATTGACGATCGCTACAGTTCGGACAGCGTGGTCACGCATGACGGCACCCCCAGTCAAGGGGCGACCAACGCTGACGACGCCTCGGACTTGCTGGCCAAGGTGGAACCCGGCTCCAACGTAGTGGGTGTCGACGAAGCCCATTTCTTTGACGATCGCCTGGTCGACGTGTGCATCTATCTGGCGCACTGGGGCAAGCGCGTGGTGGCCGCCGGCCTTGACCAAGACTATCGAGGCAACCCGTTCCACCCCATGCCGCGCCTGATGGCGGTGGCCGCCGACGTCACGAAGATGCACGCGATCTGCATTGTGTGCAAACGTCGGGCTTCGCGTACCCAGCGCCTTATCAACGGACAGCCGGCCCGCATCGACTCGCCGCTGATCCTGATTGGAGGCAAGGAATCCTACGAGGCCCGGTGTTCAAACTGTCATAGTGTTCCCGGAAAGATCATCAGGCGGCCCTGAGACTCAATCGGTCAATCATCTTTGGGTTCCGCTGGTTGGTCCAGCAGTTCCAGTGGTCCGGTTTCGGGACCTGTCCAAACATACCGAAGACTTGCCGCCTCGAGTGTGACGGTCAGGCGGGAGCGGTCTGTAGCCGGGTTGGGTTCGGTTTGCACGCCAACCAGCTTGATGTCCGAGAACCGCAGGCCCGTCATGGTTGCCAGGTTCAGCATGGCGGATGCCACGACGGGCACATCCTCGTTGAATTCCGTCGCGGTGGGGATCCCTTGCAACTTGGCGGTCGGCCCGGGTCCAGTGTGCACTGTAAAGGTTCGGTCGCCGGCCTGTATCTGCATGACGCAGCCGGGGGTCAATGCCTGGACATATGCGACGCCCGGTTCGGGGATGCCAAGGCTGGCGTCCGGCCACAGCTTGGGTTCCACGTTGACGATGGTCACGCTGGCGAGTTCGATGTCCAGTTCGTCGATGACATGAACCAGGGCTGCTGCCACCTGTTGTCCGACCTCTGTCGGGTCTACTGGCTGGGGAGTGGTTTCCGGATCTGAAACGTTCATCGTGGATTTGTACATGGCTGGCTGGCGGTGGCCCGGTTTCCGTCCGCGACCGGTTGTCGGCTGTCCTTGTGGCTCAGGGCCAAGCAGGGCTGCGACAGTATAATGGGCGGTTCCCTCCCCTGATTTCTGGCTTTCCGCGAGCATGTCGGACACCCGCGCATTGACCTGCCGCCTGCCGGCTCGTCTTCACTTCGGTTTGCTGGACATGAACGGATCGCATGGCCGCGTGGACGGTGGTATTGGATTGGCCATCCAGGAACCGGCTTCCGTCATCAAAGTCGCATGGTCGGACGATCTGGACGTGTGTCCCGGCAACTTGGACGACCAACTCAGGGAGCGGATGGCGGCCGGTTTGGCCGTGGTGCGGAAGGACTTCGGGCTTCCGGGAGCCAAGGTTGAAGTGCTCGCGCGACCGGGCGCCCACTCGGGTTTCGGCAGTTCAACGCAACTGCTGGTGGGTGCCGCCCGGGCTCTCTGCCTGTTGGCGGGACGCGCCGTGTCCGCCTCGGCTCTGGCTTTCCGCATGAGGCGGGGCGGTACGTCCGGTATCGGCACCGCAGTCATGGACGGTGGCGGTTTCGTGTTGGACGGCGGGCATCGATTCAGGCGTGGCCCGCGGTCCAAGCAGGAGTTTGAACCCTCCGGGGCCGCGGCGGCACCGCCGCCTCCAGTGCTGATGCAGGAGCCGTTTCCCGAAACTTGGGAGATTCTCATTGCCCAGCCGCCTGGACTTGACATAAGTGGCAAGCAGGAACTGGCATTGTTCCATCAGGTGTGCCCCGTGCCCGACCATGAAGTGGATGCGATGTGCCGCCTGCTTCTGACGCGGATCGCCCCTGCGGTGTTGGAGGAGGACCTGGACGAGTTCTGTGACGGACTCGAGGCCTATCAACGGCTGGGGTTCAAGGTGGCGGAAGTCCGGACGCAGCTGCCTGTTGTCCAGGAATGCATGGATCGGCTGCGCGCATTGGACGGCCGGGGGGTCGGCATGAGCAGTTGGGGGCCTGTTGTGTTCAGTTTTGGCCGGGACCTGGCACCTCTCAAGACCGACTTGGATCCTTGGCTGACGGCCCGGGGAGGGAAGCCGGCCTTCATTACCAGGGCGGACAATCACGGTTGCCGGGTGCTGCTGTGACCGGGCAACCCCTTGAACTCAAGGTCTGCGGCACGACCAGCCCAGCGGACGCCGCCCTGCTGAACGGCACCGCCGTCCGGTGGTGCGGCATCGTGGTGGAAGCCGATTTTTCACCGCGCTCGCTGAGTGTCGAACAGGCGGCCGCCGTCCGCACGGCAACGGACCGGGATGTTGTGGTCCTCCTCTGCGAACCGTCGTCCGGTCTTGTGGCGAGGGTCGTCGAACATGTGCGGCCGTTTGCCATTCAGCTGCAATGTGCCGAATCGCCGGCGGAGGTTGCCCGGGTGAGGGCAACCGTCGATTGTGAAGTCTGGAAAGCGGTGCACCTGCCCGCCGTGGCGTCCCAGGCATCGCCCGCGGCCTATGTGCGGGCCGGAGCGGACAGGCTGGTGCTTGATTCCCAGGTGGCAGGGGAGGCCGGGGTGCGTTTTTTTGGCGGAACCGGCCGCGTCGGGGACTGGGGTCTCATGGCCGACTGGATGGCCGGGATTCGGGAGGTCCCCGTAATGCTTGCCGGCGGCATCCATGCCGGTAACCTGCATGAAGCAGTCCGGCAGACCGGACCGGCCGGCGTCGATCTGTGCAGTGGGGTTGAGCGACAGGTGGGCCGCCGCGATCCGAAGCGTCTGGCCGAACTGCTGGCGGCCTGGCATGCCTTGGAACCCAACGGGGAGGCGGCGGCATGAAGGCGGCAGTGGTGCACGGCCTGAACGACATCCGCATCGACGAGGTGCCGATGCCGGAAATTGGGCCCGCGCAGGTGCTGGTGCGGGTGGGTGCCGCCGGGGTTTGCAGCACGGATGTCAAGACCCTGGCAGGCCTGAGTCCGCCCCGAACCGTTCCGGCGATCTTGGGCCATGAAGTGGCCGGCCTGATTGTCGAGACCGGAACCGACGTGGACGACTGGCAGGTGGGCCAACGCGTGGCGGTGTATCCCATCGCGGCCTGTGGCGGATGCTTCTACTGCATGGCCGGACGCCACAGCCTTTGCCTCCGCGAGTACGGTCTGGGCCGAGGCGCCGACGGAGCCTTCGCCGAATATCTGGCCGTGCCTTCCGAAGTGATGTCCTTGGGCGGCTTGGTGGACATCGGAGACACTCCGTATGCCACGGCCACCCTGATCGAGCCCTTGTCCTGCGTCTTGGCCGCCGCACGCCAATGCAGGACGGGAGAGGGCAGTTCCGTGGTGGTGGTGGGCTGCGGGCCGATGGGCCTGCTGCACGTATACGCCAACCGGCGACTGGGAGCCAAGGTTGTGGCTGTGGACATGAATGCCGAACGCTTGGAACATGCCCGGCGGCTGGGGGCACAGGCGGTCCTCAATCCCGATCGGGACCCGGTCCGGGAAGGTGTGCTGGAGGCGACCGGCGGCCTTGGGGCCGACATCGTGATTGCCGCCGTGGGTTTCGTGGACGCGGTCTGCCAGTCCTTCGACTATGTGCGTCCGGGCGGTGTCCTCAACGTTTTCGGGGGCACCCCGCGCGGCGATATGATGACGGTGGATCCCCGCTGGCTGCACTACGGGGAAATAACCTTGACCGGAACCTTCGCGTCGTCCGTGCAGGACTTCCGTGAAGCCTGGACCCGTCTGCAGGAGGATCCGGATCCCGTCAATTCGATTGTCTCCCACCATTGTCGGCTTGACGACATCGTGGCGGCAGTGGACCGGGTCCGCACCGGGCGGGGCACCAAGACCATCGTGGTCTTCGACGAGGCGTCCGACGACGCTCCGTCGTCTCCCCATTAGCTGTTGTTCAACTTTTTCATCGGGGCCGTGTTCCGTGTCTGATTCCTTCGTCCACCTTCACACCCACTCCGAATATTCCCTCCTGGACGGCCTGAACAGCCTGGATCGGCTGGTGGGACGCGCAGCCGAATTGGGACAGCCGTCCCTGGCGCTGACCGACCACGGCGTCATGCATGGCGCCATCGACTTCCACCGGACCTGTCGGGGACACGGCATCCACCCGGTGTTGGGCATCGAGGCCTACCTGACCAAGTGGGGTCGGCCCATGGACGGTCGGGACAAGTCCCTGGATTCCCAGCGCCACCACCTCCTTTTGCTGGCCCAGAACGACACCGGCTACCGCAACCTGCTCAAACTGTGCACCCAGGCTCATTTGGAGGGTTTCTACCACAAGCCCCGGGTGGACCACGACCGTCTGCGGGAGTTGAGCAACGGCCTGATCTGCACGTCCGGCTGCCTGTCGGCGGAAATCCCGTGGCTGCTGTCCCACGGGCGCGATGACGAGGCCGCGGAGCGCACGGCGTGGTACGTGGAGACCTTCACCAGGGAGCGGTTTTTCCTCGAACTGGAAGGGCACGACATCCCGGAACTGGATGTTGTCAACAAGGGCCTGTTGCGCCTGGCCAAACAATTCGACCTGAAGATGATTGCCAGCAACGACGTGCACTACGCGTGCGAGTCCGACGGCAAGTACCAGGATGTTCTGCTGTGCGTTCAGACGGGCAGCAGACGGAGCGATGCCAAGCGGATGCGCATGACCGGAGACAGCTACTTTCTCCGGTCCCGCAGCCAAATGGAGGATGCCTTCCGCAACAAGGTGGACCTTCCCCGCGACGTGTTCGACCGGACCATCGAGATTGCCGAGATGTGCAACGTCAATCCGGAGGACGATGCCTATCACATGCCCAGGTTCCCGCTGCCGGAGGGATTTGAGACGGACAAATCCTATTTGGAGGAGTTGACCGGCACGGGTTTGCAGAAGCTGTACGGGGGCGGTCCGGGGGAAAGCACCGCACAGGACCGCCTGCGGGCCGAGCTGGACATGATCTTCGACATGCAGCTGGAGTCCTACTTCCTGATCGTGGCCGATATTTGCCGGTATGCCCAGAAGGAGAACATCTGGTTCAACGTGCGGGGTTCGGGAGCTGGTTCGATCGTGGCCCGGGCGCTTGGGATCACGAGCGTCGACCCCCTCAAGTACGACCTGATTTTCGAGCGTTTCCTCAATCCCGGACGCCTGACCATGCCGGATTTCGACCTGGACTTTCCCGACGACCAGCGGGAAAAGATGATCCAGTACACCATTGATCGGTACGGCAAGGATCACGTGGCCCAGATTGTGACCTTCGGGCGCATGAAGTCGCGGGCCGCCGTCCGGGATGTGGGCCGCGTTCTGGGCGTGGACCTGGGGGATGTCGACCGCATGGCCCGCTTGGTTCCGTCCGGTCCGGGCGCGGCCAAGCTAAGGGAAATGCTCGACCCGCAGCACGATGCCCACGACCCGGACGTGGCGGCGGCCGCCCAGAGCGAACCGCTGGCCGAGTTGATGCATGTCGCACCGGAACTGGAGGGGGTCGCGCGCACCGAGAGCATCCACGCGGCGGCGGTGATCATGTCCGAGAAGGAGCTGTGGCGCTACACCCCGCTGAAGCGCGGTCGCAACACCATCTCGGAATACGTGACGCAGTACGAGTTTCCGGTCCTGGAATCGATAGGCCTCCTGAAGGTCGACTTTCTCGGCCTCAGCACCTTGACCGTGATGCGGGAGGCCTGCCGGCTGATCAAGGCGTATCACAAGGAAGAGTGGGACATCGACACCATTCCCTATGAAGGGGAAGGCACGGAACAGGCCTTTGAACTGCTGTCCAGCGGCGAAACCGCGGGGGTGTTCCAGGTTGAATCGGAGGGGTTCCAGGACACGCTGCGCTCCATGCGGCCGACCCAGTACGTGCACATCATCGCGGCCCTGTCACTCTATCGGCCCGGCCCGATGGACTACATCGACCTGTACAACCGTCGGATGCACGGAGAGGTTGCGGTGGAGTACAAGCATCCGCAGCTGGAACCGATTCTGGCCGAAACCTACGGCATCATCGTCTATCAGGAACAAATCATCCGGATTATTCAGGAGTTGGCGAACTACACGGCCGCCGAGGCCGATTTGGTGCGGATTGCGATTAGCAAGAAGGAACGCAAGAAGATCGACGAGTCCCGGGCAGGTTTCATCACGGGATGCGCCGCCAACGGCATCGGCGAGAAGATCGCAGACGAAATCTGGCAGGACATCGAGTTGTTCGCCGGATACGGCTTCAACAAGAGCCATGCCGCCGACTACGCCAAGATCACGGTCCAGACCGCGTGGCTCAAGGCCAACTATCCTCAGGAATACATGCTGGCCATGCTGCTCGTGGAGCGGAACAAACCGGACAAGGTGACCCGCATCATCAGCGAGTGCCAGCGGATGGGGATTCAGGTGGCGGCCCCGGACATCAACCAAAGCAGCCACGAATTCACCATCGAGGTACGGCCGCAACTGCAGGATGGCACGGATGGCCCCGCCGCGGTCCAGTCGAACTTCGCTTTTCCGGTGCCCGAGGGTTCCACCATTCGCTTCGGTCTGGCTGCCGTCAAGGGCATCTCCAGCGAGGGGGTGGCCGGCGAAGTCGTTGCTCCCAGGCCGCCGGACGGATTCGCCAGCCTCGACGAATTCTGCGAGGTGTGCGACCTCCACGCATTTTCCCGCCGTTCGGTCGAGACCCTGATTCAGGCCGGTGTCCTGGATCGCTGGGGGAACCGCAAACAGCTGATGGACGCCCTGGATGCCATGATGGCACGGTCGAAAGTGGCCCACAGTGCCGGCTTGGAGGGGCAGAACAGCCTGTTTGGAGACGATGAAGAGGCGGTCAGGCCGCCGTCCGTGGTTCTGTCCGAGGCGGAACCGTCGCCGGCGGAGATGGTTGAGTACCTGGGTGTCGAGAAGGAATTGCTGGGTGTGTCGTTAAGCAGCAGGCATCCCGTGACGGATTTGTACAACCGGCTCAAGGATCACTTCACCTTGGTCACGACCGCCAGGGCCGCGGGCGATACGACGGTCAGACAAAAGGCGCGGCCCATCAAGATTGTCGGCCTGGTTCGAGAGGTGCGCACCATCAGGACCAAGAAGGGCGATGCGATGGCATTCATCACGCTTGAGGATGCCCACGGCGAGTTGCCGTGTGTCGCCTTCCCGGATGCCTGGCGCCGCCTCGCACGCACCGTCGTGGAGGGCGTCCAGTTGCTGTGCGACGGCAAACTCAGCTACAACCAGGCGCGGGACGAACAGTCGCTCCATCTGGAGCAGGTGAGGACCTACTCGGACCTGGCGGACTATCAGACCAAGGAACGGCCCGGCATCCAGCGCTCGCCGGCGTCGCCTGCTCCCGACAGGCGGGGCGACGAACCGCCGGACACTTCCGAACCGGCGGGCGGGCCCGCCGAGATGTTCGTTGTGGACGAAGCGTTATCCAAACCGGCCGGACACGTGTCGGAACCGGAACCCCAGCAGGAGATCGGCGAATCGGACGAAGTTCTGTTTGCACCGGAGCCGACTGCACGCGAATCCACGGCCGCCGTGCCTCCCATCGAGTTGGACCGCCACGAGCAGGCCGAGCCGCCCGCAGACATGCAGGCGGAGGCCGGCCGCGTGGCCCTGTTTCTGCGGCTCGATGAGGGCAAGCCTGTGGGCGCACAGGTAGCCGCGGTGCAAAAACTCAACGACACGCTGAACGCGGCCCAAGGGTCGGACCGCTGGACGGTGGAGCTGATTGTCAGCGTGAACGGGTTGTCAACCGGGTTCAGGTACCCCGAACCCATGCCCCTGGACCCGGAGAACGGGAACCTGTCCGCTCAACTGGAGGAACTGGGCGTGAAGCTGTGGGTCGAACCAAATCGGGATGGCAACCGAGTATGACCTGCCTGTCCCGGGCCCTTACGCCGCCAACCCGATAGCCGCCCGGATCGTAGCCAGATCCCCGTAGGCTCGCTGCACCACCGTGCCCTGCTGTTGCAGGTTCTGGTCGACTTCCGGACCCACAACATCCGGACTGGCCAGAATGGTGACGCGTCGTGCATAGACGGCTTCGTCCGCGCTGAAGCCGAACGTTGCGCCGATGGCCGTCAGTTCGCCGACCAGCAGCGGCAGGTACACCTTGGTTGCGAAGTGTTCCCTGGGTCCGAACAGAATGTAGTGCTCCATGGTCTTGACCGACAGGGTGCCCGTGGCCTGCAACGGCACGGCTGGTTGGACGGGCGCAACGGGCTGGACTGGCGGGGTGGCCTGAACTGGCGGCAATTCGGGTGGTGAAGAAGCCGCCTGGGCGGGCGGCACGACGGGAGGCAACGGTTCGGCACTGGGAACCTGGGGCGGTTGCAGGCTGTTGTCCAAGGATGGTGCCGGGCTTTCCGGGGATTCGGCAGCCGGTGCCGCCGGCGCCGGTTCACTGGCCGCGGGTGCCTCCGGGACATCCAGGTCCAACTCGACTTCATTGCTGCCGTCCAGTTCAATGACCTGCGACTCGACGACCAGGTCGTCACTGTCGGGATCGATCACCTGCAGCACGCAGTCGCCGGCCGGAATGGACTTGAACCGATAGGAACCGCTGCGGGGAATGGTTCCCTCCCCGAGGATTTCGTTGTCGGCCAGCAGCCTCAAGGTAAGCCCAACGCCGTTGGACACGAGGCCGTGGATGACACTTTCCTCGGTTTCCTCGATTACTTCCTCAAACTCGACTTGGAAGGAGTGGTGGAAGAGTGTGTTGCCGCTGCGCGTGCCGTCCTCCAGCAATTCGTCCGGGTGGTTGGCCGTAAGGCCTGATACGACTTCGCTGGGTGCGCCCAGCATCTGCACGTTGCAGACCTGCCAGGTGAACATGGCCACGTGGCCGATGGATTCGCGGCGGCTCCGGCGCAACTTGTATTCCTGACTGCCGTCTTCCCATTCGACCAGGAACAAGACCTCGTCGGACGTGCTGTCCGGATGGAAATGGGCCTGGACGAAGATATGGTGCCGCCCTTGGTTTTCCTCGGGGGCCAAGTGTCGGACCTGCCGTACCTTCCAGTATCGGCCAGCCCCTTGGGGAAGCATCGAATCGATGGCCACACCGTAGTGCGAGGCCAGATTGACGGATGAAGGTTCCACTTGCATACCTGTGTTTTGTGCGATCGCTGGTTCAGGGTTCGCCTGAAGCACCGGATCCGACGCAAGCTCCGGAGCTGAGGATTGCCCCCGCTGCCGGCGGTCTGAGAAGAGATTTCTGAGGCTCATTCACCAGATCCTTTGAATGCTGCGAAGTGCGACGGATTCAAGCTCGCGGCGCAACCGGTGGGGAAGCCGAATCGTATCATAACGATTTGAATCCGGATTCTCCCTCCCATGGCCCGGGATGCGGTTTTCCGCCCCACTTGCAACACCAATTCGAGGATTGACAATATGACATGCCGGCATCCGCGGCCGGCCATGCAACCCCTGTCGGCGGGGTGTTGGCTGGCCGAGACCACCGAAGTCGTTATGCATCACGAAGCAGGATGCACAATGCCCGACGCCCTGCCCATGTCCAAGCGGCTTGGCCGGTCTGGAGCACTGGTAGTGGTCGAACGAACAGTTGGGATTTGAGGTGGCCTGTCCAATTGGCGGAGTGGGATCCGACTGTGGCATATGCAGGGGATGAATCATGGCAACAGTCGTTGGGGAACGGGGACACCTACAGGCGGTGTCCAACGGGCGCGGGCGGGAATGGTACGTTGATGCGACCATGACGCGGGCGGCGCGGGAGCAGCGGATTGCCTGGCGGCTGGAGCATTTGGCGGCGTGGCGGCACGATTTGGAGAGTCTGGCGCACTTCGACGCCGACTATCCATACGACGTTGCCCACGAGTACGACTATGACTGGGCGACCGATCCCGACTACGGCGCCGAAGGCGTGCATTTCATTGAATTCGAAGAGGATGGCGTGCTGATCGACGACGACTCTCGACCCGGCTGGCTCCGGGAGCACATGCTTGTTACCGCCCGCGACCGGATTGGCCACCGCACAATGACCCAGGCGACCTACATCTTCCTGCCGCAGCAGGTCGCGCATCTACGGTTGGCCACCCGGCAGGGTAGCCCGGTGGACCGGGTCAAGCCGGATCTGGTGGTGATGCCGTCGGAAGCGGATCTGCTGGAGGCGAACGAACCCAGTTCGGACCGCACCGCCCAGCTCGACGATGCCGTTCCGGAACTGGTGCTGGAGGTCCTGTCGAAGACCACGGCGGCGCGGGACCTGGACGACAAACGGCGCCTGTACGAAACCCTTGGGGTGGGCGAATACCTGGTCTACGACCTGGGCGGCAAGCGCTGGCCGGATTCGCCCAGGGAACTGCTGATGTACCGGCTGGTGGATGGGGCCTACGAAGCGGTTGCACCCCTGGAGAAGACATCCGCATCGGAACCGGACACGGTTTGGAGCGACGTGTTCAACACGCATATCCGCTTTCTACCGGACGTGCGGGAGGACGCGGAGGAGTTTCGCCACCTGCCAAAAGGGCACCGGCCGTCGCCGCGCTTCCAATGGTACGACCCGGAAGAGGGTCGCTGGAGGGACAGCGAGACCGATGCCGAACATGAACGGGACCGGATCGTGCAGGAACGGGACCAAGCCGCGCAGGAACGGGACCAAGCCGCGCAGGAACGGGACCAGGCTGCGCAGGAACGGGACCAAGCTGCGCAGGAACGGACCGATATGGCCATCGATATGATGCGCGAGTTCTTGGGATCCGAGTTGGAACCTGAGAACCTGGATCGGGTTGAGGAAGTCTGGCGCAGAGACGGTCCTCCGACGGATGCCGCCCGCCGCGTCCGTGCCGTGCTGCAAACTCCCCATGAGTGGCACTTCCTGTTGGGGCTTTCGCTTGACGACGACCACGGCCCCGACCGCACGCGCGGGCCATAGTTGCCCAAGAACAGTCAGTCAACGCGCCAGGGAGCAGGCGTAGGCCCAATTGCTCTTGGGTTTCCCGTGCGTGGCTGTCGTACCGCCTGCGCGGCTTGCATGGAGCACACCGCCTGAAAAGAACAGAGTGGGAAGAACTGTCCGTTCGGCAGCGGCCTTCCCGAGATGGACCGGACCTGCATGATCCCGCGTCGTGACGTACACTTCGCGGTATGACCATCCGTACCGAAATCGAGTGGTTCTTGGCCGATGCCGCCGCCGGGGCGCCGTTGACCCGCCGCACCTACCGGACGGGCCTCAATCGGTTTCAGGAGTACCTTTTGGCGAACGACCTGGATCCGGAGGTCCAAGAACTGGAGGTCCTGCAGGCGAGCCTGGTGCTGGGTTGGGCCAGCTGGCTTACCGACGTGCAGGGCGTCAACCGGCGCACGCTGTTGACCTATCTGTCCGCGATCATGAGTTTCATCTCATGGTTGCAGGTTCGGGATCTCCAGCCCATTGCGAGCAGTGACTATGCCCGTTTGCAGGAGGGCATGCGCCGACTTCGGCGCAACCAGAAACCCCCTGAACTGGTCCCGCATCCGCCGGAAGACCCGGAACTGAACGAATTGCTGCTGGTGGCCCGACGGCTGCCGTCGAACTGTACGGACCCGCGCGAGCGTCTGGCCGCGGCTCGCAATATCGCAATTCTGGAAACCCTCTTGTCGACAGGCATGCGGGTCGGCGAGCTGGTGGCGCTCCGAACACGCGAACTTGATGAGGGGGACAGTTCCGCGTGGGTCACCGGCAAGAGGGGCCGCACGCGCAAGGTGTTCTTTGCCGCCTTTGCCTGGCAGTCCACCACAGAGTATCTGCGGCAGCGCCACAGCGCCGGTTTGACCTATCGCGGCTCGTTGGGCGACCAGCCGGTGTTTGCACGGCACGACCGTCGGGCGGGCACCGAGGTACTTCCGTTGAGTACGGGGGCGGTGCAGCGGATGTTCCGCAAACTTGCCCAGCGCGCGGGCCTGGACCTGAAAGACGTCACGCCGCACGCGCTGCGGCACTACTTCGGCACGCGGATGTATCGGGCCACTTCCGATTTGGCCGTGACCCAGACAGCCTTGGGACATGCCAGTCCGGTAACCACCAGGATTTACGCGAAGTTGGCGGACAGTGCGGTGCAGGATGCCCACCGCGAGGCATTTGGAGACGGTCAGCCTCCAACGACAAGCCCCAGAAGCAATTCCGACAGAAGCCAGGTGCGGGACACGAGCTGATCCGTCTCGATGTGTTCGTGGTCGGCGTGGGCCCCGGCACCGGGTACGCCGAGGCCGTCCAGCGTCGGTATTCCCAAGGCTCCGGTCAGGTTGCCGTCGCTGCCGCCGCCGGTGCGGCCCCCGACTAGTTCCATGTCCAGACGCGCGGCGATGGTCCGGGCCTTGGCAAAGACGTCCTTGGTTGCGGTTTCCTCCAGCGGTGGGCGTGATCGCGCGCTGACCACATCAATGGAGGTTCCCTGCAGCCGCGGGCGCAGATTCCGCAGCTGGTTCTCGGCATCTCGCAGATCCGCGAGACGCCAGGCGCGCACATCAATCTGGATGTCGGCATGGGGCGCCACTACGTTGGAACGCGTGCCGCCTTGCATGACCCCGGCGTTGACCGTCAGCCCTGTTTCCAGGTCCGTCATGGCCTGGATGGCCAGGATTTGATGCGCGGCCTCCTCCAAGGCGGAAACGCCCTTCTCGATTTCGATCCCGGCGTGGGCGGGAATGCCCTTGATATGGACGTCCATGTGCTGGCTGCCCTTGCGGGCGGTTTTGAGTACCCCGCCGGGCAACGGTGCCTCAAGAACCAGTACACAGTCCACCTGTCGGGCCTCATCCTCGATAAGTTGTCGGGACGTGGCACTGCCGATTTCCTCGTCGGCCGTCGCCAGGAATACGATGTTCCGCCCAGGGTCGATGGCCAATTCCCTGAAAGCACTGAAAATGTGCTCCATCATGGCCAGGCTGCTCTTCATGTCGAAGATGCCCGGCCCGTAGGCTCTGTCGTTCGGAGTCTCCCGAAACGGCATGCGTTCCAGGGTTCCTACGGGCCAGACCGTGTCGAAGTGCGTCAGCACCAGCACCGGCGGCAGAACCTCCCGCTGGGCTTTCAGTTCGCAGCGCAGGTGATTGCCGCCGGCGACAACGGGGATGATCTCGGCCCGGTCGACCACCGGTGCGAACACGGAACGGAGGTGGTCCGCGCATCGGTCCAGCCGGTCGATGTCGGTGCTGGGTGTTTCCATCTCCACCAGAGTCCGGATGGACTCCAAAATGGCGGGTTGGGCGTTGCTGAAGTACCTGTGCAGGGCTTTGTAGTGCTCCATTTCGACACCTTAGTATTGGGAGAGCGGTAGCGACGGCGGTGCCACAGTCGGCGGCCACCTGGAGGTCAGGTCCCCTTTATACTTCAGTGGACCGACACCCGGACAACCGCACATGGGAGTAAGTAGCCATGAAGTTTGGTGGCAGTGTATGGACTTTCAACTGGCAACCGCCGTACGACGACGGATTGCGCACGATTGCCGCCTGCGGCCTCAAGGCCGCGGAACTCATCGCCTGGCGCCGGGAAGTGCTGGACAGCTACTACACCCTTGACACCATTCGGCATCTGCGGACACTCCTGGACGACTTGGGCCTCGAACTGTCCGAATTCGTCTCCACCCCCCGCGGCTTGGCGTCTGAGGACCAGAAGGACCGGGACGGTGCGGTCGAGCACTTCCAGGTAATGGTGGACACCGCCCGGGCCCTGGGCACGGACATGGTGAATTCGGTATCGCCCAACGCGTTCAACCTGGACATGCCGCGCATCATGGACAAGCCTACTGCGCAGGAGTGGGGTGTGGACCTGCCCCGCGGCCTGGACTGGAACGCCAACTGGAATGCCTATGTCGACACCACGGCCCGTTGCTGCGAGATTGCGGAGGCCAACGGCGTGCGCTGGGCCCTGGAACCCCACCCCTATCGCTGGGTCCGCAACACGGGTTCCATGCTGCGCCTGATCGACAGCGTCGGATCCCCTGCCCTGGGCATGAACTTCGATCCCAGTCACCTCTTCCCGTCCGGTGAAATCTCCGAACAGGCGGTGTACGAACTGGGCGATCGCCTGTTCCACGCCCACTTCTCGGACAACGACGGCACCACCAACGCCCACTGGCGTCCGGGCAAGGGCAAGATCGATTGGCGGGCGGTGATGGTGGCGATGCACGACGTCGGCTTCGACGGGGTGATTTCCATCGAGCTGGAGGATGTGCCGGGTACCGCCGGCGCCAACGACGGCGTGGCCACTGACGCCTTCGCCCGCGAGGTTGAACTGTCGGTAGCCTACCTGTCGGCCATTTGCGAGAGCGAGGGCATTCCGCTGGCATGACAGGGACGGCGGGGGCTTTCGGAAACCCGCTGGTGTAAAATCCGGGGGTGCTGTGCACCAGCCGAATATTTCCTGTGCGACCGGGCACCGCGCGGTGCCGGCGCGCGACTGATTGTCATGGAGGATACCCATGCAGAGAGTTAGCCGAAGACAGTTCATCCGGTTTACCGGCTTGGGCGCAGCCGGCCTGGCCTTGGCCGCCTGTGCCGCCCCTGCTGCTGAGGAGGCCGCCGTTGGTACGGGCGCCACCGCCGAGGTGGTAAGCCTTCGTTACCAGTCCCGCGAGCTTCAGGAAGCCGAAGGCGTGCAGGAGTTGTGGTCTGAGTTCTATCCCGAGTTCAGGGCCAGCAATCCCGACATCGAGGTCGAGTTCCTGCCCCAGCCGGGCGGCGTGAACCTGCGCGAGGGCGTGCTTGCCCAGATGGTGGCCGGCGATGCCCCCGACCTGATCGAGTTCTGTTGTTGGAGCTCCACCTTCTTTGTGCAGAAGGGCGAGACCCTGAACCTGCAGGCCTACATCGACCGGGATGCCGACGAGGTCGATCTCGACGACTACTACGAAGGACAGTTCGATCCGTGGGTGGACGAGCAGGGCGACATCCACCTGATGCCGCGCTTCACCGGCACCATGGCCCTGTACTACAACATCGACATGTTCGAGGAGATGGGGGTTGACACGCCTCCGCACGAGTGGGGTGCCTGGAACCACGAGGACTACGTGGCCATTGGCGAGAACTTTGTCTCCCGCGAACCCGGACAGCCCATCAGCTGGGCAACCTCGAACTACGGCATGAACGCCAACTGGCTTTCCCAGTACTGGATCCGCGGCTTCGGCGCCAACATGGTCAATCCGGACGACAACAAGCTTTGCGGTCTGGGCGAACCGGCGGCCGTCGACGCCCTGAACTACATTCACAGCATCATCTGGGACAGCCAAATTTTCGCCTATGGTTCCGACATCGGCATGGGCGTCAACCAGCTGTTCGAGAGCGGACGCATTGCCATGATGGAGATGGGGCCTTGGAGCCTCGGCGCCACCATGCGCAACGCGACCTTCCGCTGGGATGTGGCGCCGCTGCCGATGGGGCCGGCGGAAATCACCACCCACCAGTCGGTGGACGGCACGATGATCTGGAACAAGACGGAGCATCCGGACGAAAGCTGGGAGACGCTGAAGTGGCTGACCAGCCCGTTCTACGGCAAGCTGTACGCCAAGTGGGGCACCAAGCAGCCGTCGCGCATCAGCGTCCTGCCGGAGTTCCAAGCGGCCTTGATTGACCGGGACGAACGGTTTGGCGACATCGACATCGATGTCTTCACCTCTTCCATTGCCGCGTCGCTGGGTGGTCCGGAGGAGATGTTTGCCAACGACTTCACCTGCAAGGACACCATCCTCAAACCCGCGTTTGATCAAGTGATGTTGTTGAACGAGGCTCCGGTCGATCTGATTGTTCAGCATGCGGACGTTGTCAACAGGTTCAACGCCGGCGAAATCGCCGTGGAAGACCTGGGCGCCGCCATGGCGGCACTGGGCTAGGCGGCCAGCCACAGTTGGTTGTTGTTACAGGTAACCGAGGCAGGCATTCGGGTGCGCCCGGGTGCCTGCCTGCCATGGGACTTGGCGACTGACGAGACGGGTTGAAGCTCTTCTCCGTTGAGTCCCGGCGAGCCCTGGCCATGTCAACCCTCAACCCCGCGGCCGACACAGGCACACGCTCCCCGGGCCGCCGGTGGACGCCGGAGCGGCGCGAAGCGCTCTTCGGCTTTTTCTTCATATCCCCCTGGATCATCGGCTTCCTGGTTTTCACGCTGGGACCGATGATTACATCCTTGGTTTTCGGCTTCTACCGGACGGATCTGCTTCAGATTTGGGAGGTGGTGGGATTCAAGTGGTTCCGGGCCGTGTTCACGGACGTGCTGGTCCGCAAGGCCATGTTCAACACGGCCTACTACGCCTTCATCATGGTGCCCCTGAGCACCACCCTGGCCCTCCTGATTGCGGTGTTGCTCAACCAGAACATCAAGGGCCAAAGCTTCTGGCGGACCATCTACTACCTGCCGTCCGTGGTGGCCGGGGCGGCCGTTGCGATTCTCTTCAAGTGGCTGTATCAGCCGGATATCGGCCTGTTGAACTCCATTCTCAATCCGATTCTGTTCCGGATCAGCGAGTTCCTGTCCCTGGAAACCCCGTTGGTCGCGCCGCGCTGGGTCTTCAGCCAGGATTGGGCCATGCCCTCCGTGATCATCATGGCCCTGTGGGGCGCGGGCGGCGCGATGCTGATTTTCCTGGCGGGCCTGCGCGGGATTCCCACCGCCCTCTACGAGGCCGCCAAGATTGACGGGGCGGGACCCGTCCGCCAGTTCTTCTCGATCACGATCCCGCTTCTGACCCCGACCATTCTTTTCAACGTGGTGTTGAACATCATTGCATCGTGGCAGGTGTTCACCCAGGTGCTGATCATGACCCAGGGCGGTCCCAACAACGCCACGCTGACCATGGTCCTGCATCTGTACAACACGGGGTTCAGCCAGTTCCGCTTCGGCTACGCCTCGGCCCAGGCGTGGGCGCTGTTCCTGGCGATTCTGGTGTTCGTGCTGTTCGCCATCCGGACGAGCAGCAGCTGGGTCCAGTACGAGCGCTGAGCCATGGCCGAAAACACTGCCGCGATCACGGAATCGGTGTCCCTGCCGTTGCAGAGGCAGCGTCACTACAACATTGGGGTCATTCTCTGGCGCGTACTGCTCTATGTGGTGGTGCTGTGGGGTGCGGTGATCTTCGCGATCCCGTTCTACTGGATGATCCGGACGGCGGTGATGCCGCCCTACCAGGTCAATCTGTTTCCGCCCGAGTGGATCCCGGACTCGATCAACTTCGTCAATTTCCGTGCGCCTTTCGTGGGACCGTTCCCGTTCGCGCGGTGGTTCGGGAACAGTGCCATTGTGTCGGTGCTCAGTTCGGCCGGTGTTGTCCTTTCGGCTTCCTTCGTGGGCTTCGGCTTCGCCCGGCTGCGGTTTCCCTTTCGCAACCTCCTGTTCATTGTGGTCCTGTCCACGATGATGCTGCCCGAGCACATCAAGCTGATTCCCACCTATCTGCTGTTCGTAAGGTTGGGCTGGGTCAACACCGTTCTGCCGCTGATCATTCCCAACTGGTTCGCACCGCCGTTCCACGTGTTCCTGATGCGTCAGTTCTTCATGACCATCCCCCAGGAAATGGACGATGCCGCCAAGATTGACGGATGTGGCTGGCTGGGAATCTACGGGCGCATCCACATTCCGTTGTCATTACCGGTGATGGGGGTTTCCGCCATCTACCAGTTCACGTTCACTTGGAACGACTTCCTGCATCCCCTGGTGTACCTCCAGCAGGTGGACAAGTACACGGTGGCCCTTGGCCTCAGGCTGTTCGAAGGCTTCATGCGTTCCAACATCCAGGACATGATGGCATCCGCGCTCATTGCCGTGATGCCGACCATCATCATTTTCTTCATCGCCCAGCGCTACTTCATCCAGGGCATTGTCATGACGGGGGTCAAGGGGTAGCCAACCCTTGCCGGGCCACGGCTGCCCGGACATTGTCCGGAAGCCTTTCAGACAGCCGGTCCCATGCTGGCCGGCGGGAGAGAAAACTCATGATGCGGAACGGCATTACGGATGCGGCCTGGTCCAGGTTTAAGGAGCAGGGCTACGTGCGGCTGGGATCGGTGTTGGAACCGGATGAGCTCAGGGCGCTGCAGCAGCGGATCGACGCGATCATGATGGGTACCGCCGACGTGCCGTACGACCGCATGTTGATGCAGCTGGACTCGGTGCCCGGCGTCTCCGATCAGCCGGGCCCCCAGACCGACGGACACAAGCTGGCCACGCTCTCCTACCGCAAAATCCAGGATCTCGAGTTTGATCCGGTGTTCCTGCGGTACATGCAGCGCCCCCTGTTCAAACACATCTGTGAACGGGCCTATGGCTTGGGCACGCCGGTGTCCTCCTACCGCGCGATGTTTATGAACAAACCCGCCCATGAAGGCACCGACTTGGCCTGGCACCAGGATCGCTGGACATCGTTGGACCGCGACCCATTGATCACGATCTGGACGGCGTTGGATCCGGCTACGGTGGAAAACGGCTGCATGTGGGTTACCCCCGGACGGCACCACACACTGATCAACCCGTCCGACGGATCCGGGTTTCTT
Source organism: Caldilineaceae bacterium (assembly GCA_965219935.1). Classification (GTDB taxonomy): domain Bacteria; phylum Chloroflexota; class Anaerolineae; order Caldilineales; family Caldilineaceae; genus Bin34. Next base: position 317,254 of record CBDCOU010000003.1, read on the forward strand.
ACCGCCGAGCAGGCGGAAGACCTCGCGGAGGAATTCGAGGCCGAACCCCTGACCGTGGAGGCGGGGGAAGCCCTGCTCCTCCACAACCACCTGCCGCACCGTTCAGGGGTCAACAGTACCGACATCGCCCGCCGGGCCTTCAGTGTCTGCTACATGGAGACCGCTACCGTATCCACCGAGAGCCGGGACTATCCGGTGCTGTTCGGGCCGGATGCCATGAAGCCGGACGATCTGTAGGACGGGTTCCTTGGGGCTTTATTCGCACGAATGTCCTCGTTGAAAACTCGGATTGGTTGGAGGAATGATGAGTGCATTGGAAGAAACCACCGCCAAATTTCCCAAGCGCCTAGTGTCCTGTGCCCGCAGATACCTGACCGACAACGAGCAAATTCTGGAAATGGCCCAACAAAACGGGCTGGCATGGGGGCAGGCCAAGGATGTGGTTCTGACCACCGAGAACCGGATTCTATTCCTGCGTCGACATTGGTTCGGGGGCGTAGCCTGCCAAGACATTCAGTGGCAGGACGTAAATAACGTGCATGTCCGTCAGCGCATATTCAGCAGCAACTTCACCTGTCACTTGGAAGACGGTGGCAAGATTGTGATGGGTTGCCTGCACCGTAAACAGGCAGCTGGTCTGTACCGTGTATGTCAGCAACGGGAACAAGACTGGCGGGAACGGTGTCGAATTAGGGCTATGGAAGAGGACTATGCCAAGTCGGGTGGTTTTCGCATGGAAATGCCATCAATGTCGTCACAGTCCTTGCCGGCCCCCAATGGGCCTCCAACTACCGCCAATCCCAGGATACAGCTGGATGAACTGAAACAGCTCTTTGAAGAAGGCTACTTGGATGAAGCTGAGTACCAAGCCAAGCGGGCTGAAATTATTGAGCGGATGTAATCCGTCGGGGTCATCAGAACCGCAGAGCCCCCGCGATCGCGGGGGTTTTAATCTTGAGGGACAACTCGAGGTCGTATCAGAGGCGACGGCGCACTGCCAGCATGCCGCTGATGAGCAACAGTCCGGAAGTAACAAGGGAACTGGCCAGCACAATATTGCACTTTAGGCGTGTTCCTGTGTTTGATAGCATTGCCGAAACACTGACAGCAGGAGACTGGCATGGGCAAGGAGACGAGGGTTGTAATCGTTGGCGGGGGGCACAACGGCCTGGTTGCCGCAGGTTACCTGGGAAGGGTTGGGCTAAACGTCCAGGTATTGGAGCGTAGGGACATCGTTGGTGGCGCCGTGGTGACTGAGGAGTGGTTTCCGGGCTACAGGATCTCCACCTGTTCCTACATCTGCCACATCCTCCAAAAGAAGGTGATCGACGACTTGGAGTTGCGCAAGCACGGCTTTCACATCTATCCCATTGACCCGTCGCGCGTCCACCCCTTCCCAAACGGAAAAGTACTGACTCTCTGGCACGATGACGCAAGAACCGCCGAGGAACTCCGGAATCTGTCGCCGGAGGACGCCGATGCCTGGCCCGAATGGGCCGACTTTTGGCACCGTGCCGTTCGGATACTCAGCGACTACTACCTCGGCCCTCCTCCTTCGCTCGCCCAGCTTACCGAGAGGTTCCGTCAGGAGGGTGAGGAAGAGCTCCTGGAGACGCTGCTGACCGTCCCACTAAGGGACCTGATTGACCGCTACTTCATATCGGACGAAGTCAAGGCAGCGGTAAGCACGGGGTCGGTCGACATGGGAGACATAAGCGCCCCCGGCAGCGCTTACATCACCGCACTCTATCGTTTCAGCGCCTTCCGGCCAGACACTGAGAATTACGGAATCGTACGTGGCGGCATGGGTTCCATCACCCAAGCGCTGGCCCGTTCCGCAGAGGCGTCGGGCGTGTCCATCAGGACGGGCGCGGCAGTGAGGCGCGTCCTGACGAACGGCGGCAGGGCCACCGGCGTCGTGCTCGAAGACGGTGAGGTAATCGAAGCCGACGTTGTCCTGTCGAACGCCGACCCGAAGCGGACCTTCCTCAAGCTCCTGAGTGAGACAGACATGGATGGGGAGTTCATCAATGAGGTGAAAGCGCTTAAGACGCGGGTGGCCTCCGGTAAGTTTCTGTGCGCCCTGAAGGAACTTCCCGACTTGTCCGGCCACCTTGGTCCCGGGTACAACCCGGAGCACTTGGCGATGATTGCTCTTTGCCCCACGGTTGACCAGTGTGAGAGCACCTGGAACGATGCCAGGAACGGTCGGGTGCCCGACACGCCGATCATCCATCTCCAAATCCCTACCGTGTACGACAAGACGGTCGCCCCGGAGGGCTGCCACGTGCTGTCGCTGTGGGTCTACTTCCTGCCGCCCCACGTTCGGGACGGCTCGTGGGGTGAGATGCGCCAGCAGTTCGGGGAGCGCCTCATCGACGAGGTGTCCAGGTATGCCCCGAATTTCAGGGACGCGATCATCGACTGGGTCCTGCTGACTCCGGAGGACATTGAGGAGCGCGTCGGCCTGACGGACGGCAACATCAGGCATCTTGACATGATCCCGCAGCAGATGATGTCACGCCGTCCGCTGCCGGGATGGTCCGACTACCGGACGCCGGTCGAAGGCTTATACCTGTGCGGAGCCGGGACGCATCCCGGCGGCGAGGTTACGGGTGCGCCAGGACACAACGCGGCCCACGTCGTACTGCGGGATCTGGACCGCTGAACATACGCAGCGTCTGGCGGCCCGACAAGGAAGAGGTCGGCGGCGAGCAAGACGCTGTCACCCCCTGCTGCCCTGCCTATTGGCTTGGCTCAGGTCACCCACGCTGCCGCTGGCCCTCTGCCCATACAGGGATTTCCGGCTGAGTTTCCAAGGTGCAGTCGCTGGTCTCGGTCCGCGGACGATAGGTCGTGCTCACGGGCGGTGTTGACCCGAGGCTGGGGCAGCGTTTGGGTAAGCGATGTGCGGCTTGATGCTGGATCAGCGCAAGGTGGACGGCCGGGCCCACGCGATTTACCTTCCCGTCATGCCGAACGCATCATCAAACTCGGAGATGGTGCGTGAAAACGGCTCAAAACTGTCCGAACCATAGACCCAAAGAACCTTCACGCAATGCATCCCGCTTTACTGCGGGCATGCCCTTTCGGTCGTGGCGAGTCTAGGTCCGTCGGTAGTCGTCCTTGGTGAAGGTCCAAGGGTCGAAGCCACCCATACGTCCGCAGTGGTTCAACATGGCCTCCACGTCCGCCGTCACAGCCTGCACCATGGTTTCCGGGTCCTGTTCCAGGTCCGGGTTGCCGTAGGCCTCGGGCCCGGCAAAGTCCGAGAGGCCCTCAAGGTCGGCGGTCAGGGTTGGACGGGGCACCAGGTTGCGGACATACTGGTGCAGGGATTCCAGGGTGTGAGTATGTGGAAAGGCGCGCCCGTGGGCCGCGCTCACGGCCTTGCAGGCGTGTTCAAGGGCGTGCTGGGCCTTCTCACCCATTTCGCTTTCCCATGCGGCGGGTTCGGGAAATGCTTCGGAACCCGCCTGAAAGATCAGCCGCATGGCCAGCAGGTTGCGCCGGGCGGTCCAGGCCCGTTCCATGGCTTCCCTGCTGCGGTGCTCGTCGGAGGGATTCGGAGCCTGTTCGCCACCGGTCGGAGGCCGGTATCTGAAACCCCTAGTGGTGACACCGTCCCGGGCGGCTTGAGCGGCCACGTGGTTGAGGCCATGCTGCATGAATTCAAAAAAGTCGGAAGCCAGGATGGTCACGTCCACACCCGGTCCCCAATTCCCGTAGCCACGGCGCACGGCCCTGTCGGCGACCTCCTCGATGGCTTCGGGGCGCTTCCGGTCGGCCGGCACGACCACCAGCAGGTCAATATCGGAGTGCGGGAGGTGATCGCCGCGCGCTCGTGAACCGAATAGCAGCACCCGTTCCACGCCCTGGATTTCGGCCACGGCCTGCGCCACGGTCCGCGCTCGGGGATCGTGGGCGGTGTCGAGTATGCGGGGTGACTTCTCGTCAAGTCCGCGCTCCACATCCGAAACAGGACTTGGCAGCATCCGGTACAACATGACAGCAGGATGACCTTGCGGTTGCTGAATGATCCGATTGTACAGGATTGGATTCGGTCAGATGGTTCCGATTCTCGCCCCATGTTCGCTTGAGAATTGATGATGGCCCATGCCTTCGTACCCCGACAACCGACCGTGGCATACTTATCCAAGTACCCCTGCCAAGGGGGATGCGGGGTTTCGCAAGGGATAGACAAATACGCATTGGGCCGATGGCGGATGCCTTGGAATGACGAAAGCCCCGGCGCGATGACAGCCGAGGCTTGCTTGGTCATGTGGGGAGGCGCGGCCCCGGCCGACAGGAGGTGGATCCCGTGGCCCGTTCGATTGTACAGCCGGAAATGATCAACCGGACCGCCTACCGCGACCTGCAGGACGCAGGCATGGACGCGTCCCAGGCGGAGGCGGTGGCCGTCCACTTGCCGGACTGGTCGCAATTTGCGACCAAGCAGGACTTGGCGACTTTGCGGAGCGAGATGAAGGATCTGCAGGCAACGCTGATTCGCTGGATGGTGGGCCTGTTTTTGACGTTCACTGCGGTTTTGGGTGCCCTGCTGACATCAAGCAATCTGCTGGGCTGACAGGCCGAAACTGCTGCGCAGTGTGCCTGGGCGGGCTTGGTCGTGGCCGCCGTGCTCATCGCCGAGATGTTCCAGCAGCGCATTCCTCCGGGGAGCATCAGAGGCGACGGCGCAACGCCAGCATGCCGCTGATGACCAACAGCCCGGCCATCACCAGCGCACTGGCCAGTACGATGCCCATCGCCAAGGATAGGATGGTGCTGTCCTGTGTGGTGCCTTGACTCAGTGTCCACTCGTACCAGCCCCAGCCCTTGGTCTGCTCGAACTCCAAGCGATAGGTACCCGGATCCAAACCGGTCAGCGGAAACTCCTGGTAGAAGTACTCCTGGTCGTTGCGCCGGGTGAACGACCAGTCCGTCACGGGCTCCAAGGCTGCAGCGTCCGACGAGGCCGCGGTCAGTCGGACCGTGACGTTACCCTCACCGTTGACGTTGACAATCCTGATCTTCCGGGCATCGGGGTCGAGAACCAGCGTATCGCTTCTAATCGGATCGACGCGCGTCAGGACAAAGGCACCGTGTTCCAGACGCAGGGTCGACTCCTTGTATTGCGAGTTCAGCAACAGTACGGCGACGGACAGCAACACAAACAGAACCGAGGCTCCAATTAGAAATGGCCGGGACAGGAGTAGCGACCTATAGGGATCCGTGGCTTTGGCACCGCCCGACTGTGCCTGCCTGCCGAAAGGTGTTCCCGTTTCTTGCCATGGTTGGTTCAAGTTCGGCAGTGCCGAAGGCATGGGCATGTTTGGCGTTGGCAAGCGCGGTCGCCGTTGCACCAGTCGTTCAAACCACCAGCGCCAAGCCATCCAAATCGGTGCTGCCACCAGCAGGCTGAACACCAGCATCACGGAGATGTCGGTGCCGATGGACCGCATGAGCACGTCGCGCCAGCGGAATAGTTCCGGGGACTCGGCAATCCAAATCTGTATTTGGTTGCGCTGAAGCATCATCCAGACGGTGGCCGTTGCCCCGATGACGGCAGCCATGACCCCGAAACTGACAAACCAGCGCCGGGTTTCCTTGAGTGAGCCGCTCAGGAACCAGCCGGTGGCGGCGACAATGCCCAGGACGGCGAAGACGATGAACGCCGGCCAAGCCGCAACCAGGCCGTTGACCGCGTTGCTGAATGTTCCGCCCAGGCTTTCCAGGACCAGCTCACTGGTGGTCTTGTCCGTCAGGGCTCCAAGTTCGGATCCGGCTCGTGCCATTGTGTTGGCCAAGCCGTAGAACACCCCCACGACGGCAAAACCAAGGTAGAGGATTCCAATCACAGAAGCCAGGGCCAGGACGTTGGAGGCTGCACCGAGTACCGCGGACCTGCCCAGTGTCTTGATGTTTACCGAGTGTTGCAACGGATGCCCTTGACCCAACGCAGTTCAGCCAGTTCGCATGGATTGTACTGGGAAATCGGCACATCCGGGGCGAATCGCGTTATGTAGATCTTGCCGCCCGCCCAGAAACAGCGTCGGTCGTTCAGCACCGCGAATGGAGGCTTGTACCGGTGCCCGGCTCCAATACCTGCGGTACTGTTGCAGTCTCATAGATAATGAATCGTACCGGGCACCTCACATTAGGAGCATGCACGTCATGACCACTGACACGGTTGTACGGGAACAAGCACCCCCCTCCGACAGGGACCGGGTTCCCGAACCCGCTCCGGTGCCGCGCTGGACCCACCGGGATTGGCGCGTGCCGCCGGGGCACGGCGACACCACGCCGGATGCGGCGCAGACGGCACGCCGCCGCCGCGTCATCCACCGCATCCTCCACCCCGACCAGTGGCGCGCCCACCTGGAGGCCCTGCCGCACTACGATCCCGAGTACGTCTACGACGAGGGGCACGAGTACGAGGACGACTGGACCACCGACCCCGACTACTGTTGGGACGGAAACCATCTCCATTGGCGCATATTCGACGAAGAAGGTTTCCTGATGCCCATCCCTCGCGACCATGCCTATCTGATCGGCAATGTGCAGGAGGCCCTGTGCGGAGCCTTGGACACGGACCGCGACACGGTTCTCAACGAGCCCGACTACCACTTCCCGGAGGAACTGGGCCGGGTTGCGGGGTTGCGCACCGAGAGTGGCGCCATCCAAATCAAGGTGCAGCCGGATTTGGTCGTATTGCCGCCGGGTTGGCATGACGGACGGCTCCCCAAGTCCCGCGTGTTGCGCGTGGATGCCGACCATCCCGTGCCGACATTGGTCGTGGAAGTGGTTTCGGCCAGCACCGCGGGCCGGGACCGGGAGGGCAAACGGGCCCTGTACGAAGCTTTGGGTGTGCGTGAGTACCTGTTGCTCGACCCCGGTGGGGAAGACCAATCCCGTCCGCCCGGACTGGTTCTGTATCGCCTGCAGGATGGGGTCTATGCCCACATCCCGGGCGGGGATCCGGGCCCGTCGGCGGGGGACGACGGGCTGGTTTTGATGCCGGTGTTCAGCGAGGTCTGCGATACGGCCCTGCGCCTGGTCCGACCGGCGTCGGATGCCCGTCTTGTATGCCAATGGCGGGATCCGGGAACGGGGCACTGGCGCGACCACGACACCGATCAGGCGACTGCCTTGCTCGAAAGCCGCGTCGAGGGTCGTGCTGAGGGTCGCGTTGAGGCGCTATTGCAGTTGTTGGAGCGAATCCTGCCTGAGGCCGCGTATCCCGGGGCAGCGGCGCAGATAGCACAGCACTGGTCGGCACACGGCCTGCCGGCGGATGCCGAGGCACGCGTGTTGGCGGCTGCGGCGGAGCCCAACCGCTGGCGGGACCACCTCCGCGTACCCGCGGACACCGACCGCACCCCGCCGTCCCGGTAACCCTGGGCTCACAACCTCCAAGGGTTGCTGATATTCCGGGATCAGCCCGTTAACCTCAGTGCTCCAAGACTGACCACGGAGTGGGATGGAGGCGCGTATTCCGACGAATACGAAACCTATTCCCTTGATGATGTGTTGACCGGCTGGTGATCCCGTTTTGTCACGTGTACGCGTGGATCAGCGCACAACGGCCTCCTCGGGTTGATCACCTCGGCCGGAGGATTGATCTCGTGACAGTCTGTGTGCCAGTCTCGACAACCTGCGCCTGACCCGTCCCGAAACGTCTTCATTACTTGCATTACTGCTCCGAATCGCAATCTCGATTGCGAATGTCGCCGAATCCGCGTCCTACCTCCATTGCGACTGTTGCCTGCAGACCAGCCAAAGCATACCGAGGACGGGCTGTTTGCCACAGGCTGCATGATTGATGTTGGCAACTTTGCAGATCACTGTTGCCGTTCTGATACTTGTTGGAAGGAGCAAACCAGGTCATGGGAGACGCAATCAAGGTCGGCATCGTCGGCTTCCTGGGCAGGGGCGGCAGCCTGGCGGCCGCTGTAGATGTACATCCCCATGCCCGGGTTCAAGCAGTGTGCGACATCGATGGGGAGAGGTTGGCCCCGGCTGCGGCCTCCATTGGTGCCGAGCCCTACATGGACTACGATCGGATGTTGGGCGAAGCGGACCTGGATGCCGTGATCCTGGGTACCCCGATGCAACTGCACGCGTCCCAGGCAGTGAAGGCCTTGGACCGCAATATCCATGTGCTCAGCGAGGTGGTGGCTGCAGTCTCCGTCAAAGAGTGCCGGGAACTGGTGGCGGCCCAGGCAAGGTCCTCGGCCACCTACATGCTCTCGGAAAACTACTGCTACACCAAAGCCAACATGCTGATCGAGGCATTGGTCGCGCAGGGCCTGTTTGGGACGGTCTACTATGCGGAGGGAGAGTACCTGCATGACCTGAAAGACCTCAACGAAATCACGAGGTGGCGACGTCGTTGGCAGACTGGAGTCGACGGCATTACCTACGGTACGCACAGTCTGGGTCCCATTCTGCGGTGGATGCCCGGTGACCGGGTGGCGAGTGTGTGTTGCCGGGGGAGTGGACACCATTACCGGGATCCGAGGGGCGATCCCTACGAAAATCAGGATACGTGCGTCATGCTGGCCAAGACCAGGCAGGGAGCCCTGATCAAGATTCGCGTGGACATGGTGTCAACCCGGCCGCACGCCATGCACAACTTCCAGCTGCAGGGGACGGAAGGCGCATATGAATCGGCGCGTGTGGATTCGGAGGTCAACCGGGTTTGGCTATCGGCGTTGGATGGCGGAAACAGGGAGTGGATGGACTTGCGGGAACTCGAAGGGAGATTCCTGCCTGATGTGTGGCGTCAGGCCTCTTCGGAAGCCGTGAAGTCCGGACACGGAGGGGGAGACCACTTCGTACTGGAGGACTTCATCGCGGTCGTCCGCGGGGAAAGGCAATGCCGCATTGACATCCACACAGCCATGGACATGACGTTGCCCGGCCTGATCAGTCAGGAGTCGATTGTCCGGGACGGCATTTGGCTTGAGGTTCCGGATTCCCGAACCTGGCAGAACTGAATGGGGCAGGGAAGGGGTGGGGGCGAACCGAAGGTGCTCGTGTTCGGTTCCCATGGACGGGTTCCCCACCTTCCAGGCGGCTGGTATAGCGCGAGGCAGGATTCGGGCGGGGCCAACCAATGTGAGCTCGGGCTCATCGTTCCAAGTGGCAAGTGGACCCGGGAGACAACGCGGAGCTCCCGTGGTAGGAAACAGAGTGGTTGGCGGAACCGGGATCGGAGCCTTCAGACCTTAAACCCGAACTTTGGGAGGTTGGCTGCTGCGAAACCGCAGTGTGTCATACACCGCATACGCTTGCCTGTCCGCTTTGGCAACTTGATTGAACTGTGCGATCCCATGCTCCGCCCGATTCACCCACTGGATCACTTGGGCTCTGGTAAATGACGCCATCGGATCATAGTCTGCTTCGTGGCGGTGATATTGCATGGCAACCAAGAACCTGGCAAAGGCCCGAATCTCAGGTGGAAAAAGTTTTATATGGCTTGGTCTCTCGCACCGCTTCTTGACTTCGCCGTGGTCCACTGCACGATAAGCCTGAACCCGGGCCGGCTGGCTTCGTGCAGATCTCGACTTTGCTGTCAGGGTGTTGGCGACACACCGTGCAAGAGTATGAAACAAAGCGTAGTAAATCGTACTGACAGCCCGTTGCAACTCAACCGCATCAGGTCGGCCCGGCCTTGTGCCATGGGCACCTTCCGCTAAACGCCGGGCCAACCGCAACAGTCTGTTCGGTGACATCACTCCCACGCTTTCTCAAGCGTGCGCAACAAACCCGGCCACTCCGACTTCAACACGTACGAATGAAGGGGAACCCCCGGGTATCCCAGTTCGACAGCTCTGGCCCAAAGATGTTCCTCCATGGACGACGTCTTTGCAGGATCAAGATTGTTCACGTCACCTTCGAACACGATGTAGGTGCGGAGGAAGGAGAGTTCGTCATCCTGATCTGCCCAAACCTCGATTGGACCAAACTCAAATTCGTCTCCAAATCGTTCATTCAGCATCTGTCTGATTTCGTTAGCGAACACTTTCTCGTTGGTGGTCACAACGCCTCCTGGAAGATTGGACATCCCGAGCCAAGCAGTCTCTTAATCCCGATCGTAGCATGTTGCCGTGGCTCGTACCGCAGCAGGCTTGAAGACCTCGTTCGGTGGGCAAGAGCAGACATCGGACTCCGTTATTGCTCGGAACTCCATCCGTTGGACCAAGGCTCGGACCTCGCTCATGGATGGGATTGGCGTTGGAATCAACAGCAGGATGTGTCCGAGGCCATTCCACAGCGGTCCAAAGGCCGAATCCGGTTCGCGTTGCCCAGGGCAGACAGAGGTGGAGCGCAGGTCCCAGCCCAGACACATTGAGAGTCCCGTGCGCCGGTACATCTCCAATCTGACCGTGGACGCGACTGTGATGGCATGCCGCGACGGATTGCCCTGAACATGGTGAAGCTGGGTTGGCAGTTGTCGGGGCCGGTCTCTCCAATCGCGCGGTTACGGCACGAGTACGGATCCACACCCCGTTGATACAAGCCCTGATCACGGTCGGTTGACGACTTTGCATGTGCTCCCGAGACGGACCTCTGCCGTATCTGTTCCTACGGATTTGGGCGTGCGTTACGATCCAAAACACAGGTGTGTTGTCAGGGCTGGAGCCCGGATGGTTCTCCGGTCGTGTCCATTCACCGCCCCGTGGCTTGGTCGGCGCATGGAGCCGATCAGCATCTGTCGCAAGAAGCACCCGTTCCTTTCACACCTTCAACAATGCATCCGGTGGAAGGCTGCCGTCTGGCCAGGGAACCCGGACTGACGTGAACTTCGTAAACTTCGATCTGAAGAACCTGAAAGGCGACATCTTTGGCGGCTTGACCTCAACGGTTGTCGGCCTCCCGGTAGCCCTGGCCTTTGGGGTTGCATCGGGGTTGGGGGCCTTGGCGGGCCTGTACGGTGCCATCGCTGTCGGATTCTTCGCGGCGTTCTTCGGGGGTACGCGGTCCCAAATCTCGGGTCCGACCGGCCCCATGGCCATCGTCATGTCGGCCGTCGTGGCCACGCATGCCGAAAACCTTGCACAGGCCTTTGTCATCGTCGTGATGGCGGGGATCATTCAGATTCTGCTTGGGGTGTTCAGGATCGGACGCTTTGTGTCCTTCACTCCGTATTCGGTGATCTCCGGCTTCATGTCCGGGGTTGGCATCATCATCATGACGGTGCAGACCTTGCCTTTCCTGGGTTGGGCCGTGGCCGAGGGCGGTCCGATCGGCGCCATTCGCACCTGGCCCGAGGTGCTCCGGAATTTCGATCCCAAGGCCTTGGCCATCGGTGCTGCATCCCTGGTGGTGGCGGTGGCCCTGCCGGACAGGGCCCGGAAGTACGTGCCGCCGCCCCTGGCCGCGCTGGCCGTGGGCACATTGCTGGCCGTGGTCTGGCTGCGCGGCACGCCGGTCATTGGGGAAGTTCCGACCGGCCTGCCCCAAATCCAGTGGCCCGTGTGGTCGCCCGACATGCTTGCCAAGTCTATTTCGCCGGCGATTACCATGGCACTGCTGGGGTCCATCGACAGCCTGCTCACCTCCCTGGTGGCCGACGCCATGACCCGTACCAAACACAACCCGGATCGAGAACTGATAGGCCAAGGCATCGGCAACCTGATGTCCGGCCTCATCGGCGGTGTGCCCGGGGCCGGTTCAACGGTCGGAACGGTGGTCAACCTGCGCGCCGGAGGTCGCACCGGGTTGTCCGGAATGATTCGGTCCGGACTCCTGCTGGCATTGGTCATGGGGCTCGGAAAGTACGTGTCCGTCATTCCCCATGCGGCCCTGGCGGGCATCCTGCTCAAGGTCGGCTGGGACATCGTTGACTGGCGTTTCATGAAGCGCCTGCACAAGGTGCGGCCCGAACATCTCTTGGTCATGGTGCTGACGCTCGGCCTGACCGTCTTCGTGGATCTGGTGACCGCGGTGGCCATCGGTCTGATTGCGGCGGGCATGGCCAGTTCCCGTCAGTTCGAGAGGTTGGAACTCGACAGCGTGGTGTCGGTGCCGCTGCTCGATCAAACCTTCTTCGGAACCACCGGGACCCGGGCGGATGCGGATCCCTTCGCGGCACATGTCGGGATGGTGCAACTCAACGGCAGCTTCACCGTCGCGTCCTCGGCCAAGCTGATTAACGTCATCAGCCAGGATGTTCAGGAGCACGAAGTCGTAATCCTTGACTTCACCGATACCGACCATGTGGACGACAGTGCGGCCCTGGTCATCGAACAACTGATTGACACGGCGATGGATGACGACACGGACTGCATCGTGACGGGGTTGGACGGCGATGCGGCTGCGACGTTGGCGGCCTTGAATGTGCTGCAACGGGTCCCGTCCGCACAGATTGTTGCCGCCGTGGAGGACGCCAGGCCGATCGCGGCCGGACTGCTTGGTTTTGAGGTTCAGGTGTCCGATGTGCATGCGGGTTAGGGTGAAGCGGCGGTGGCCTGAGCCCTGTCACGGTTGTGGCCGACAACCGTGCAACGATCCGGTCTCGCGTTGGAATGGGGCCGGCGTGCGCTTGTCACAAGCAGCACCGGTCCCTTTCAGGCCTGCAACGATGTGTCCGATGGCAGGCCACCACATCCCCAGGGCAGCCAGATTGACATGAGCTTCCTGAACTTCGACCTGAAGAACCTGAAGGGAGACTTCTTTGGCGGTTTGACCTCGACCGTCGTTGGCTTGCCCATCGCCCTGGCTTTCGGTGTTGCGTCGGGTTTGGGCGCCTTGGCCGGACTGTACGGCGCCATTGCCGTCGGGTTCTTCGCGTCCATGTTCGGTGGAACCCGATCCCAAATTTCGGGACCAACCGGTTCCATGACCGTGTTGATGGCTGCCATCATGGTCATGCATGCCGAAAACCTCACCCAGGCCATCGTCATCATCCTTATGGCAGGAGCCATTCAGATCCTGCTCGGGGTGTTCAGGATTGGACGCTTTGTGTCCTTCACACCCTATTCGGTGGTCTCAGGCTTCATGTCCGGCGTCGGGATCATCATCATGGTGGTTCAGACATTGCCATTCCTGGGCTGGGCCGTGGCCGAGGGCGGACCGGTCGGAGCCATCCGCGTGTGGCCCGAGGCCATTCGCAACTTCGACCCCAAGTCCTTGGCCATCGGTGCCGTGTCCCTGGTGGTGGTCGTGGCGTTGCCGGAACGGGCGCGGAAGTACGTGCCCCCGCCCTTGGCCGCGTTGGCGGTGGGCACGCTGTTGGCGATGGTTTGGCTGCAGGGCACCCCGGTGATTGGGGAAGTACCGACCGGTCTGCCCCAAATCCAATGGCCAGCGTTGTCGCCCGCACTTCTCATCGGATCCATTGCGCCGGCAATCACGCTGGCCCTGCTGGGCTCCATCGACAGCCTGCTCACCTCGCTGGTGGCCGACGCGATGACCCGCACCCAACACAACCCCAATCAGGAACTGATCGGTCAGGGCATCGGCAATTTCGCGGCAGGCCTCATCGGTGGTGTACCCGGGGCCGGTTCGACCCCGGGTACGGTAGTGAACCTGCGTGCGGGGGGAAGCTCCGGTCTGTCCGGCATGTTGCGGTCCGGTCTGCTGCTGGCGTTGGTCATGGGGCTCGGCAAGTATGTATCGGTGATTCCCCATGCCGCCCTGGCCGGAATCCTGCTCAAGGTCGGCTGGGACATTGTCGACTGGCGCTTCGTGAAGCGTCTGCACAAGGTACGGCGGGAACATCTGATCGTTATGGTGGTGACACTCGGATTGACGGTCTTTGTGGATTTGGTAACCGCGGTGGCGTTTGGCCTGATTGCGGCAGGTTTTGCGAGCGCCCTTCAGTTCGAACGGCTGGAACTCGACAGCGTGGTGTCGGTTCCGCTGCTCGACCAAACCTTCTTTGGCATCACGGGGACCAAAGTGGATGACGATCCCTTCTCGGCCCATGTCGGATTGGTCCAGCTCAACGGTACTTTCACGGTGGCGTCCGCAACCAGGCTCATCAAAGTCATCAGCCTGGATGTTCAGGAGCATGAAGTCGTAATCCTTGACTTCACCGATACCTACTACGTGGACGACAGTGCGGCCCTGGTCATCGAGCAACTGATCGACACCGCGCTGGATGAAGATACGGACTGCATTGTGTCGGGGTTGGACGGCGATGCGGCCGCTACGTTGGAGGCCTTGAATGTGTTGGAACGGATTCCGTCCGCACAAATTGTTGCCTCCGTGGACGATGCCAAGCCGATCGCGGCCGGGTTGTTGGGATTTGACGCTGGGGCGATCGTTGCAGGCAGGGTTTAGGGCAGGGCGATTGCACTCAATTGGGTTTGGGTTTGAGGCCAACCGGCTGGCACAGATAGTCCTTGTTCCAGGCTGCTGCCAGTCAGGCGTAGAGCCGTTCCAGCTTGTACTTCAGCCCATAGGGCTCCTGCTCTATGGTTTCCAGTCTCCGGCGCTACTCGCCGACCACAACGGTTTCTTCAAGGAGGTCACCCAGCTTGGTTGCCATGTGGATGCATGTCTGGCGGACACGGCCCAACTGCCCATCGTCGTACCCGTCGCTGCTCGATGGCTTAGCGGGCATCGTAGCCTCGCAAGAGTCTCCGCCGGATCTCTGCGGCGGCCTCAGACGCCCTTTCGGGATGGTCCTTCAAGTCGAGATATGCCTGTACCGGATGGACGCAGGGGATGCTGTCGACGAACTCCACTCCGTCGAAGACGCCTTCGTCGTTGGGCACCACCAGCCAGGTGTTCGCTCCTCTGGGTTCTTCCCGGAATCCGAGAGCTTCCTTTATCCCAGCCGACGGGTGGCTGGCGAGATACACGGTTGCAAGACGGAAGCCCGCGTGCCGTGTCCACAACCACGCTGCGGCGAGCGCCGTCGCCGCATGGGGCGCGTCAGCCTTGGACAGGATTTTGGCGATCGAATGGGTCAGTGACTCGCCTCCTCCGGCTGAAATGTGGCCCCGGATCACATCATGCCTGTCAAATCTGTATTCTTCCCGCCAAGCGTCCAGCAGCGTCCCCGGGTCGGTGGCCCGGATTCCGTCTGCTTCCCGGGCAACGAGACCGGCTTCCAGGAGCTTGCCTACGACGCGGCTCACGTGTCCCTCGTTCAAGCCGGTGCTGGAGGCTATTGCGCGCTGCCGCACCGCCTTGAAAGGCTCCATGAGCAACCGTCGCGTTATGCGAGAGCCCTTTGGTCCGAATGCGCTCTCCGGCCGTCCGGGCCGGCGGAACCGGTTGGGATGCCCCAGGTTCTGATAGAAGATGCCGGGCACGACGATCCTGGCGTTTCCCGATAGGTCCAGCCAGGGAAGTTCGGCCTGTGCACAACGCTTCTGCGCCGCCTCTCCCATGTAAGGGACGGCCAAGAGCGGAATCACCTCATGGGGGAAGCTGCTTTGGGCGATCCTCAGTTGACGAATTGCATCGGCGACTGGACCTAAGGAGCCCGACCTCTTCCATTCCAGCACGAAGGAATGGCCTCGAATCGAGAAGACGGCATCCCACTTATGGCCGTCATTCGTGCGAACGCCGAGCTTGGCCTCCTCGGCCAGCTCGGAGGTGCCAAAGATGCCCGCGAGGTGCTCCACCGCTTGCTGGATGGCTGGAGCTTCGCGTGGAACCTTCATGATTGCTTTTATACTTCTCCTTGCGCATTTGCGCAAGTTTTATTATATAGGCAAGTTTCCTGGTTGCACCGGTGGTATCCCACTATGGGAGTGTGGCGTGGCGGTTGTGGCCGGCGGGCGGGTCGTCCTGCAGTCGCCCCCACATGGCCTGGTGGTCCGCGTCCGACCGCTACGAGGCCGGTCCGCCAGCCCCTTCAGGCTGGCTTCCAGGTACCGGTTGCACGCACACCCTTCACCACACGCGGGGTTTCCGGGCGTTTACGCTGTTGCTCAGCTGCGCGGCTTCGGGTGCCTGCGTTCAGGCCCGAAGCCGAATCCTGTGGTCGGCCGGGGTGACCTTGAGTTCCGAACCCGGTTCCCGCCGTTTGGGTGTCGGGTCCGTTGCCGAAGGTTGGACGTTCACCGAAGTCTCTCGGTGCATCCGGGCACCCGCTTTCATGTTTCCGGTGTCGAAGCTACCCGTGTGCTCCGACGGTGCTACTACGGAATGGTTCCATGCGGCCGTAGGTGAGTGAGCGCCACAGCCACTCCAGGGGACCGTAGCGGAACCGGTTCAGCCACCACGGCGAAAGGATGAGTTGCAACACCCACACGCCCAGGATGAAGACGGTCTGTTCCAGCCGGCTGGTCGTGCCGTACAGGCTGCCGCCGAAGCCTTGGAAGACGGCCACGCAGATCACGGTATGCATGATGTAGTTGGTGAAGGCCATGCGGCCCACCGCGGCGAGGTGCCGGCGCAATCCGGGCAGCCAGTCCCGCCGTTCCGCCAACATGACAAACCCGATGTAGCCGGCACTCACCAGAATGCTGGCCCAGTAGTTGTACTGGAAGCCACCGCCGTAGAAGGCGTGGGCCGCGTCCCAGCCCATTCGGATTCTGTCCCACACGCCAAACAACACAATCGGCAGGCCTACGAGCAGGCCCACCCCTGCCAGCGCGATGTAGGTTCGATCCGGGCGTTCCGCAGTAAGCAGCCGAAGTTTCCAGGCAGCCATGCCTATGAGCATGAGGCCGGACGCCCGCCAGAAGGCCCACACCGCGAACAGGAACAGGTTCTCCGGTGCGTCCGTGATTCGTTGCCGCACCTGCACCAGGTAGGGTTTCTGTCGCAGGGCGATGTCGGCGTTGATCACATCCGCGGATGGAGCGAAGTCGGCATACAGTGCTTCCACTTCACTTGCCGGCATGTTGGGCATGGAGAGTCCCGCGCCAAGAATCAGGACGGTGTTGACACCGATCACTGCGAGGCCGGTCAAGGCCAGGAACACCGGGGAACGATGGCGCAGCCAGTACACGGCCATGCCTGACAGGGCGTATGTCGCCAGGATATCCCCATCCCACAACAGGAACCAGTGCAGCAGGCCGAAAACAAGCAGCCACAGGGATCGGCGCAGGAACATGGCGGTGGGCTTGCCGCCCCTGCGTTCCAGGTTCGCCGTGAACAACAGGATACCGGCGCCGTACAGCGGCGAGAAGATGGTCATGAACTTCTGGTCGGCAAGGACGTGCGAGACCACCCAAATCCACTTCTCGATGCCCTCAAACGAGCCGTGTACCGTGGGATTGAACAGGATCCAGTCGGGGTTGGCGAAGGAGATCATGTTCATGGGCAGGATGCCCAGCAGGGCGAAGCCCCGCAACGCATCGATGACCTGGATGCGCTGTGTTCAAGGGCTTGGCTGCGACTGCGGTTGGTTCGGGGAATCGGGAAGTGGCTGTGTCATGGACATGGGTTGTTGTTCGATTGCGGCTGTGGGCTTGCTGGAAATCGGAGTCTCCGGCAACCGCGGGATTCATCCGGTTGCGCTGGCCAAACGCTTTCGGAATGGTTGCCACCGACTGTAGGTCAACGAGCGCCATAGCCACTCCAAGGGTCCGTAGCGGAACCGCTGCAGCCACCAAACGGAGAGGACGATCTGCAATATCCACACTCCCAGGATGAAGATGGTCTGTTCCAGGCGACTGGTCGTGCCGTACAGTCCGCCGCCAAATCCTTGAAAAACGGTCACGCAAATCACGGTCTGCAGAATGTAGTTGGTGAAGGCCATGCGGCCCACCGAGGCCAGCCAATGCCGCACGTTGGACAGCCAGTCCCGCCGCTCCGCCAACATGATGACTCCGATGTAGCCTGCACTCACCAGGATGCTGGCCCAGTAGTTGCCGTCGCCGTAGAAGGTGTGCGCCGCGTCCCATCCCATCCGCATTCGATCCCAGATGCCAAACGACACGATTGGCAGGCCCAAAAGCAGGCCGACCCCGGCCAGACCAATGTAGGTCCGGTCCGATCGCTCTGCAGTGAACAGCCGCAGCTTCCATGCGGCCATGCCCATGAGCATCAGTCCGGCCGCCCTCCAAAATCCCCACAAGGCGATCGTGTACAGGGTTTCGTTCGGCGCATCCATAATCCGTTGCCGGACCTGGAACGGATAGGGTTCCCGGTGCAGGGCAATGTCGGCGTTGATCACGTCCATGGACGGTGCAAAGTCGGCTTTCAGGGCTGCCGCCTCGTTTGCAGGCATATAGGGAAGGCTCAGGTCGGCGCCAAGCATGAGAACCGGGTGGACGGCGATCACTGCCAGGCCGGTCAGGATCAGGACCACCGGGGCTCGATGGCGTAGCCAATACACTGCCATCCCCGACAGCGCGTAAGTCACCAGGATGTCGCCATCCCATAACAGGATCCAGTGCAGAAGACCGAACAGGAGGAGCCATAGGGACCGGCGCAGGAATACTCTGGTCGGTTTGATACCCCGACGTTCCAAGTTGTCCATGAACAGCAGGATGCCGGCACCGTATAGGGGCGAGAAGATGGTCATGAACTTCTGGTCGGCCAAGACGTGGGAAACCACCCAAATCCACTTTTCGACACCTTCGAACGAACCATGCACCGTGGGGTTGAGCAGAACCCACTGGGGATTGGCGAAGGAGATGATGTTCATGATCAGAATGCCCAGCAGGGCAAAGCCCCGCAGCGCGTCGATGACTTGGATGCGCCGTGCCCGAGGGCCGGGTCGCGATTGCCCGTCGGGCATTTCAGGGACAGGTTGCAGCATGGGTGATGGCTGACCTGCGGCTGTGGTCGCGAAACTATAGGAATCAAGAGAGGGGTCCCGACCGGGACCCCTCTCCTGTTGCCTCGGCAACGAAGATACTAGGAACTGGCTTCCATTTCGGCGGCCAGGAACTCGTTGGTCTCGTCCTCAAGAGCCTGCAGGGCCTCTTCCAGCCCTTCCTGACCCTCGGTGAAGATCGGATCCATGTGCTTGAGCCAGATGGCGTCCCATTCCTGGTATCCGGGCCAGTAGGGGAATGTGCTCTGGTTTTCGGCCGGAATGTCCACGAAGACATTCTGGAAGTTCGGAATCAACTCCGCGGTCTCGCCCTGCGGCAGACCCCATTCCCAGAAGGACTTGCGGGACACGATCATGCTGCCCATGACGCCGGTGGTCGGCAACAGATCCGGGTTGGACAGGCCATAGCGGATCAGCTCGTAGGCGGTGTCCGGATAGCGGGAGCCGGTCGGCACGAACCAGCCGGAGTTGCCGGCGAAGGCCACCCGGCCTTCGGGACCCCGCGGCCAGGCGTAGACGCCCCAGGGGAACGGATTGTCGGTGCCCGAGATGGCCTCTTCCATGCGGAAGGCGGTATCGTTCAGTGCCCGGTGCATCGCAACACGGCCGGAGGCGAACGCGAACTCGCTGGTCAGGCCCATCGACTGCGTGTCTTCCGGGGTTGGCATGGCGCGGTGCTTCCAGCGCAGGTCCCACAGCAGATTGGCTGCCGTTACCACGCCGTCATTGGTGAAGCTGGCCTGCGACATGTCGTCGTTGAAGTACCAGCCGCCAAAGGCCTGGGCTATGTTCCAAACCGTGCTGGCCCCGGGCCCGATGTTGGCGCCCCAGACGGGCATGCCATTGTCATCCTCACCGGTGACGGCGATCGCGGTTTCCACGAAGTCGTTCCACGTCCAGTCCGGATCGGCCGGATAACCGCCAACGACCTCGTCCAGCAGACCCCGGTTGGCGTAGATGCCGATCGTGGCCCAGTCGTAGGGAATGGCGTAGACGGTGCCGTTCCAGCTCATGGTCTTGACCGAAGCTTCCCACCAGTCGTCCGGCCAGCCGTCCGGCGGATAGGCGTTCAGGTAGTCGGTCAGGTCGACCGACCAGCCCTTGGATGGGAATACCTGACCGCGGGACTGATGCTGCCAGGCCATGTCGGGCGGAGTGCCCGCCGCCATCAGGGTCGGGAGCTTGGTCCAGTACTCGCCCCACGGGATGCCCCACTCCACCTCGGGTTCCAGGCCCGGATAGAAGGCATCGAAGAACTCGTTGATGTGGAGCAGGAACTTCCGGATTTCTCCTTCATCCTCCCAACTCATGATCTTGAAGTCCCCGGTTGCGTCCCGATCACCCATGCCGGTAAGCCAGCGGGCCGCGGCCTCGGAATCGACCGCTTCACCCGCGGCCGTGTCCTCCGCCGCCGGCGGGGTGGGAGCCACGCAGGCGGCCAGTGCCACAGTCGAAGCTGCGGCGCCCACCTGCAGGAAACGCCTCCGGCTCAGCAGGTACCTTCTCTTTTCGTCCATCGTTATTACCTCCCGGTTCAAAACGGACGTTGTCAATACAGGGTAGGGCTCCCAAGGGGGAGCACGTCAGAATCCGAGTTCGATGGTCCCGTCGAAGTCCTTGAACATGAGCTGCAGGCCCGTGGCACTGTCCGGGACCAGGAAGGTGACCACGCCGCGCCGGCTCTTGCCCGGTTGCAGGGGACTGTCCAACACAATGGAGTAACCCTCCTTGCTCCCGTCCTGTTCCAGGTATGCAACCTGATGGGCCGAGATGCTGGCGCTGTACTCGTTGCCGGCCGCGTCCCTGACTTGGAGCAGACTGCGGTCCACAACCTTGAGTACCGTTCCCGTATTGGAGAGATCCAGGAACACGAGAAGATAGATGTTCTCGTTCTCGGCTTGATAGGTGATGTTGCCCTTGCCCAGGATCAGGTGCTTTTCCGGAGCGTCGGCCAAGTTGACCTTCCAACCGTCGCCTTCGATGGTGGCGCTCAGGTCGATTGTCTCGGCATCCGCTGCTTCACCTCCGCCCCCGCCGCCGCACGCCGCGGCCGCCAGCGCGAAGACAAGGCACAGGAACAATGCAGGGATGAGCCGCGGAACGGTGCCCATGGAATTCGCTACCCTTTCAGTCCGGTGGTGACGATGCCGCGCACGTAGTATTTCTGGCCCACCAGGAACAGCACCATGATCGGCAGGACGCTGACGACCGATGCGGCCATGACGAGGTGCCACGGCGTCTTCATGGCGGTCATGCCCCGGAAGGCCGCCATGCCCAGCGAGATCGTCTTCTTTTCCAGGCTGCTGATGATGATCAGCGGCCAGAGAAAGGCGTTCCAACTGTCCATGAAGGTGAAGATGCCCAGGGTTGCCAGGGCCGGTCCCGTGAGCGGCAGGATGATGCGGTAGTAGATCTGGAAGAAGCTGGCGCCGTCGATCAAGCCGGCATCCTCGAGTTCCCTGGGGATGGTGAGCATGAACTGCCGCATCAGGAACGTGCCCCAGGCACTGAACATGCCCGGGACGATCAGGGCCTGCAACTGGTCCACCCACTGGAAGGTGCGCATCAGGACGAACAGCGGAATCATCCGGACCGCAAACGGCACCATCATCGTGGAGAGGTAGATCAGGAAAATCGTGTCCCGGTGGCGGAACCGGAGGCGGGCGAACGCGTAGCCGGCCAGCGATGAGGTGAACAGGACCCCGGCCGTCTCCAGCGAGGAGACGAAGAAGCTGTTGCGGAAGAACAGGTGGAACGGCAGCCGCCGCCAAATCTCAAGGTAGTTCGTCCACTGCCACGTGCTCGGGATGAACGTGGGTGGGAAGTTGAACAGGCCGCCGAATTCCTTGAAGGAGCTGGAAACCATCCAGAAGAAGGGCAGGATGAAGATGATGCTGCCGACGAGCAGACCGGCCCACACCACCGCGTCGACAAGCAACGTTTGGGAGCGGCGGCCCAGGCCGGCCACCGACCGCGAGCCTGCCGGGACGGCAATCTGTTCGGGTTGGACGGCTTCGGCTTTCATGAAGAAACGTTGGGCGGCTCGGCCTGGGCGCTCAGTCCTGCGTAAACCCGTGCACCCAGGTCTTGGCCGAGGTCCACTGAATCAGCGTGATGAACAGAATACAGAGGAACAGCACGAAGGCCATCGACGAGGCATAGCCCATCTTGAAGTAGCGGAAGCCGTTGTTGAAGATGTGCAGGACCAGCGTTGTGGTGGCAAACGATGGTCCACCGTTGGTCATGATATAGAACTGGTCGAAGCCTTGGAAAGCGCCGATGAACGAGGTGGTCAGCACGAAAAACGTTGTCGGCGACAGCATGGGAATCGTGATCTTGACCAGCCTGTACCAGCTGTTGGCGCCGTCCATCACGGCCGCCTCGTACAGCTCGGCCGGTACGCCCTGCAACCCCGCCAGGAAAATCAGCATGGCATAGCCGATGCCCTTCCAGTTGCTCATGATGATGAGGGCCGGCATGGCGGACTTGCTGTTGAAGAGCCAGTTGGGACCCTGGATGCCAATCAGGCTGAGCAGGTAGTTGATGATGCCGAATTCCGGGTGGTAGATCCAGGCCCAGACGATGGCGGCGGCCACGGTCAGGGTGACGTGCGGCAGGAAGTAAATGAGCCGAAAGGCAAACACTCCCCGCATGGGCCGGTTGACACCCAGGGCCAGGACAAACGCCAGGAAGACCCCGGTGGGCACGGCCACGAAAGCGTAGTAGAAGGTGTTGCCGAAGGCCTTGACGAAAATGTCGTCGCCGATCATGGCCCGGAAATTCGCCAGGCCGGCAAAGGTGGGGGGCGCGCTCAACTCCCACTCGGTGAAGGTGAGGTAGATCGCAGCCAGGATTGGGAAGACCAGGAAGACCAGGAAACCGATTAGGTTGGGCAGGATGAACAGGTAACCTGCCAGTTCTTCCTTGCGCTGCAATCCGGACAGCTTGGCGGCCATGGCGGAACGGGAAAGGGTGAACGACGCCTCAAGGGCGGACGAACAAGACGATTCAGCACTGAATGCTCGGACGGCCGATTATAGCGCAGGCTATCGAGAGGTGCGGCGAATTGGATCCAACTTCAACGGAACAGCACTCTTTCCCGCACCACCCGGGACTTGGCTCTGATACCAGTTGAGGTCTGCCGGTTTTCCGAGGTCAGTACCGAAGCCAAATGACCGTGCTGACCGCCCCGGCCACAGTCTGGACCGCCCTGCGCCAACGCTGGCCCAATGGCACCAAGAGGCATCTTCAGGCCGCCACCGGCACGGCTCTCTGGTACTACCCGGGCCAACCCACCGTCCCGCTGCGCTGGCTACCCGTGTGCAACCCGACCGGGTGCCGGCAACTCCAGGCCCTGCTCTGTACCAATCCCGACTGGAGCCCCACCGCCATGCTCACCACGTACCTGCAGCGCTGGTAGGTGGAAGTCACCTTCCAGGAAGTCCGCACCCACCTGGGCGTCGAAACTCAGTGCCAGTGGTCGGCGGCCATCGTCCGTACCACCCCGGTCCTGCGCGGCCTCTTCAGCTGGCTCCTCCTGGTCGCCCACCACCGGCTCCGGGCGTGCTCTTTCCGCCCCCGCCGGGCTGCCTGGTATGCCAAGACCGTCCCCACCTTCTCCGATGTCTTGGCCTGCGTCCAGACGGCGTGGCGGACGCAGGCCTTGCCTTTTTCCATGTCCCCGGTCGCCTCTGACATCCGCAAACGTCCCCAGCCGCCGCCTGATCCGTGCTTGGCCGCCCTCTGCCACTCGACCTAAAACACTCCCGCCCCTCAGCGCCCGCCCGGACTTCGCGCAAAGTTCAGCTTTGGCGGCAACTGTTCCGGTACCCCCCTGTGCAAGCGGCCTGAGGGGCGGGGACGCGACGGTATCGGGTTAGGGTGGGATGGGGTCCAGCCACGGTGCGTCGGGATCCAGCCACAGGAGGTCGGGCAGGTTTTGCCCCTGCGTGCAGGAAGGATTCCCAGGCCGCAAACCGGCGGCAATCGAATGCGGGACCCTACAAGGCAGAATCCGTTTACCTCGCCAAGTCCTCGACCGTCATGTCGCCCGGCAGAACACCCTCGTAGGTGATGAGGTCGCCGAAACGCACCCACCTGCCCCCTTCAACTCGGACCAGAAAACCCCCTTGCACGGGATCGTGGTCGGTGGGGCTGGTGTTGACGGGCCCAAGGCAAACGGAGCACCAAAAATCGGTGATCGACTCCGCGGCTTCGAGCAGGCCCTCGCGGGAAAGGTCCGGACCAGCCTTTCTCAGGGTTTCCTCCACCAACTCTCCGATGAATTGGCCGTACAGGGTCAAGGTGTTGCCGTTCTCCGCTCCCATGTAGTCCTGGACCAGTTTATGGTGTTTGGCGACGTCGGGGTCGTCGATTTCAAAGGCCGATTTGAGGTATCCAAGGGACACGGTGCCTTCGATGACCTCCGGGCCGGCCAAGAGCACGGTTAATTCGTTGGCACTGACCACAGTCAAAACGAAGGGCACGTCCCAATTCAGGTTCAGACGCGCGTGTTTGATCGCGGTGGCGAAATGTTGGGGCGTGGCCCAGATGGCAATCACGTCGGCTCCCGCCGCGTGGAGGCGATCCACCTGGGAGGACAGGTCCACATCCAGGACTTCGTGAGTTTCTTCACCCACTATGTCCAGGGCATCTCCCACTCCCCGCCTGATGCCGGTCATGCCGTCCGCGCCGAAATCGTCGTTCTGGCGCATCAAACCCAACTTTAGCCCGGGATAGGTCTCCGCGATATGTTGTCCCAAAATTATCCCTTCGCCCACGTAGTTGGGGACGGAGCCAAAGACCATGGGTCTGGCCTCCGGGTCCTTCACCCACTCGGTAGCTCCGGTCGCCAGGAACAGGTCGGGCACTCCGTTTTCCTGAAGATAGTCCACAACCTGCAAGTGGGTGGGCGTTCCAAATCCGTTGACCAAGGCGAAGATTCGGTCTTCCTCCACCAGCTTGCGGACCAGGTCGACCGTCTTGGGAGGCGAATAGCCGTCGTCTTCGATCAAAAACTTGATTGTCCTGCCGTTGACTCCCCCCTTGGTCTCGTTCACGTAATCGAAGTAGGCGTTGATGGCTAAAGCGACTTGAGAATACACGGCGACGGGGCCGGTAAGGGCGGTGTGAGTTCCCAGCACCACCTCATCGTCCGTAACCCCGGGCACCGGCACCTCCTCGGTAGGCGCCGGAAATTCTCCGACACCTTCCACGCATGCGGCTCCCAGGAACATCGCCGCGAGCAATCCGGCAACAACCCATGTCCAAGCTTTACCCGAGAGAGTCATTTCATCGCTCCTATTGTGCTTCGCAGTACGTTGAACGGGTTCGGATGTGACCTTATACCACACTTCTGGTTGTTGCTTTGGCGGGCCGTAGGCCAGGGCAGGGCAATCGCATTCTGTTTTAAGTCGAAGCCAAGTGAATAAATATTTTTGAAGATTATGGGTGCAGCAGTCAAATGTCCAATCCGATAACGAAACAAGCCGATTAACCGATACTCGCTGGCACAAACTGCATTGCACAACGTCATAAATTCAGGCGAGCGGGGACCAGGGCTCCACAGGGATAACAGGACGGAACTCCCAAAGCCGGGCGCGGCGAGTGCGGCACTGGACCGGATGCAGGAAGCCGACTAGCGCGCCCACCACCAAGGCCTCTGTGATTGCCTGGAAGCCACCTTTGCCTTGGAACAGACCGTGGATTGCGTCGGCTGTCGCCACGACTATGCGCATACGGTCGGGAAGAACCGCGGGCGAATTGAGACCGACCGCTGTGGTGACCGGGTCACGACCGACACCCGCTGCTCCATCTCCAGCCCGCCCCCCAAGGCCAAGCCCCTACTGCAGGCGGTGTGCCAGCACTGGAGCATCGAAAACGTCCACCACCGGGTCCTGGATGTCGCCTTGGGCGAGGATGACAGCCGCATCCGCACGGGACACGCCGCCCACAATATGGCCATCTCCTGCGCATCGCCCACAGGCGGCTGGCGGCCGCCTGGAACAAGGACTACCTGTGCCGGCTAATCGGCCTCATGCCCAAATCCAATTGGATGCAATTGCCTTGGGCCGTAGGCTGGCTTGGATGTCGAACGGCGACGGCGCCAACCCGTACACAGGCCAACACTTGGCGTCATGACCTGGACGACCAGAGCCGTCCAAGGTTCCATCACCGGAGTTTGGGCCACGTAGGCCTTTGGAAAAATCCCGCGACACCCTTGGGAAACAGAACGATCACCGCGATTAGGGACGCCCCGTAGAAAACGTTCCGCAGGTTGTTGGCCCCCGGCACGAACCCGGCCAAAGCGCTAATGGCTTCAGACTGGAAGGTTAAGAACAACGCCGCGACTATGGAACCAAGCACACTGCCCAGTCCTCCAATCACGATCGCCACCAGGAAGAATATCGAGTCTATGAGACCGAGGCTGTCGGGAGAGACGAATCCTTGTACGGCAAAGAAAAGCCCTCCCCCAATGCCCGCATACAGTGAACTGACGCCGAAGGCCAACGCCTTGTACCTCGGCACGTCGATTCCCATCTGCTCCGCGCCCACCTCGCTGTCGCGCAAGGCTACGAATGCCCGGCCCGTGCGGCTCCGCGTCAGGTTCAGGAACAAGACTGTCATGAACACCGCCGCGGCCATCGCGACGTAATACATCCACGCCCGGCCGTCCAGTATGCCCCCCAAAAAGCCGGGAGGCTCCACCGCGCCTCCCCTGATGCCCAACGCCCCTTGGGTCCACCGGGTCAGCGCATTCAATTTGAGGATTTGGGGAAAGGCCAACATCAAACCGAACGTGGCAATGGCCAGGTAAGGCCCTCTCAAGCGCACTGCGGGGATGCCTATCGTCACCCACCCCACGACGGCGGTCGCCGCCCCCGACAAGCCGATGGCGCCCCACAAGGGGAAGGCATATTGTTGGGAGAGCACCGCCGTTAGGTACGCGCTGGCCAGGACCAGCGCCGCGTGTCCGAACGAGACTTGTCCGCTATATCCGGTCAGTAGGTTCATGCCAAGCAGAACGAGCAGCCAAACGGCAAACATGGTGGCGTTGAAGGTCCGGAATTCACTCAGAAACACTCTGAAGAAAGGCCACTCGTGAAGGAAGGGAAACGCTACCAGGAACATGCCCAGCAGCAGTAACCCTATCGGCTTAAGTCCGGTTGGGAGGGCTTGCACCGGCTACACGCGCATCTGGACGGGTCGTCCGAAAATGCCATTGGGCCGCACCATCAGCACCAGCACAATCACTGCGAAGGCCACGGCCAGGTCGATGCTGCCTACGCTGGAAGGCGTATAGGTGCCGGCCAAATTCTTCACAACTCCGATGATCAACCCGCCGACCACGGCTCCGACAGGGCTGTCCAAGCCGCCCAGCACTGCCGCTGCCAAGGCGAACATCACAACAAAAAACATCGTCCGGATGTCAAGCCCCAGGCTTTGGGCCGCCAGTATTCCGGCTATGGCGCCTACTGCAGTGCCCAAACCCCAACCCGTGCTCAACATGCGGCCCACCGGGATGCCCACCAACCGGCTGGCCAGCCGGTTTAGGGCCGTTGCCCGTAATGCCAGACCAAACCTGGTGTGTTGGAACAGCAGATACAACAAGGCCGTAGTCACGATGGAAACCACCAGGATGCCCAGGTTCAGACGCCCGATGCACACCCCGCCAACGCAAGACGCGCCCCCGCTGAAGAAGCTGAAGGGGCCGAAACTCTTGGGCAACGGTCCCCAAACATACAACGCCAACCCGTCGAAAATGAGGAACAACCCCATCGCCACAATAAGAGAGTTGAGGTCGGAAGTTCCTTCTACCCGCCTCACGATCAGCCACTCGACCAAGGCCCCCATCGCCAGCGCGGACAACAGGGTCAGCAAGACCGCCGGCCAGAAGCCCATGCCCGTGCTCATCGCCGACCAAGCGACGAACGTTGAGAACATGGCCATCTGCCCTTGGGCAAAGTTGAGGGTGCCGGTGGCGCGGTAGATCAACACTATGCCGAGAGCCAGGATGGCGAACATGCTTCCGCTGGCGATGCCGCCGATTAGCTGTTGCAGAAAGAGGTCCATGGCAGTTCCCATTGCGGCTCAAGCGACGCTCAGTGGCCCAGGTAAGCGCTGCGCACCTCTTCGTTGTCCAGTAAATTCCGGGCGGTGTCGCCCAGCACCACCTTGCCCACTTCCAACACGTAGCCATATCCGGAAATTCCCACCGCCAAGTCGGCGGCCTGTTCGGCCAGCAGCACCGATATGCCCTCCGCTTTGCTCAAGCTCATGATTCGGGCGAACATTTCCTGGGCCAGAAGCGGTGCCAAACCCAACGAAGGTTCGTCCATGAGCAACAGCCGGGGCCGCGCCATCAACGCCCGCCCGATGACCAGCATCTGTTGCTCGCCGCCACTCAGCAGATAGGACGACAATTCAAGCCTCTCACTCAGGGCGGGAAAGTAGGTGAGTACCCGCTCCAGCTGTTCATCGAAACCCTTGCCCTCCCCTTGGGTGTACGCACCCAGGCGTAGGTTCTCCAACACCGTCATCTCGCCGAACAACTGGCGTCCCTCGGGTGTCGCGCATATGCCCAACCTCACGATGGCCTCGGTGGACAACCCGGCAATCTCCCGGCCTTCAAATTCGATGGATCCGGCCTGGATCGGCAAAAGGCCCGCCACCGCGCGAATGGTGGTGCTCTTTCCGGACCCGTTGGCTCCGAGAAGAGTCACGATGTGGCCTTCCGGCACTTCCAACGAGACTCCGTGCAAGGCGGGCGCTTGGCCATAAGAGACGCGAATGTCCTTAAGCGTCAACATGCGGCGCACCAAGGTACGTCTGGATTACCACAGGATCTCGGCGCACTTCCGTCGGCGTCCCGTCGGCAATCTTTCTACCGAAATCGAGTACGCATACCCTGTCGGAAATGTCCATCACCAACCCCATGCGGTGCTCCACCAGCAATACCGCAACTCCCAACTCGTCTCGGATGCCCCGGACAATGCGGGCTATGGAGTCCACTTGTTGGTGGGTCAGGCCGCCCGCCGGCTCGTCGAGCAGCGCCAGCTTGGGCCGGGAAACCAGGACCCTGGCTATCTCCACACGTTTTTTTACGTCGTAAGCCAGCGCGTGGACGGGTATGTCCCGGACCTGCGTCAGCTCCATCAGTTCCAAAGTGTCCTCTGCCCGCGAACGAGCCTCCCTCTCCGCGCGCATTTGCCTGGGAAGGCGGAAAACCGCATCCAGGGCACTGTACCGCATTTTCGAGTGTTGACCCACCAGCAGGTTGTCCAACACGGACATCGAGGAAAACAGTTCCAAATTCTGAAAGGTGCGCGCCATGCCGTTGGCGACAACCTGGTGGGGCCTCATTTTGAGCAGATCCCGGCCCATGAACCGAATGGAACCCTTCATGGGATCGTAAACGCGGGTGAGGCAGTTGAACACCGTCGTCTTCCCCGCGCCGTTGGGACCGATGATCGACACAATCTCCGCTTCGTCCACGGAGAAACCAACCCCGTCCAACGCCAAGATGCCCCCGAACCGGATCGAAAGTTCTTCGACTGTTAGTAGAGGCACGACAAGACCTTCCGCTCCGTCAAACCGCTCGCCTCCGCACCATGTCCAGAACCTCCAACAAATATTGGGGATTATAACCAGAATTCGATTTCGGCGTAGGCGCCGAGGGGTTGGCCATCCAGTTCCGGATAGCGCGCGGTGGGTACCGCAGTGGGACCAATACCATGGGACTTAATGCGGTCCTGCCAATCTGTCTCGATCATGGCCTTTGCCTGTCCTTGACACCGTCTGGGACCGGGCGGACCGGTATTCACCACGGTGTGGTGTGCAGTCCCGAATGTGAACGTCCCCTAATAATCTGTTGAAACTTTGCGCGCGTCGGTTCCATCCGGGCCGGCATACTCACGGCGCATTCATCCGCTTCTCTTTGGGGAGAATCCAATGCGCAAACTGTTGTCTGTTTCCTTGTTGCTACTGGTGGCAATGCTGACTGCCTGCCGCCCCGCGCCGGCCACTGCTCCCGAACCGGAATCGGCTGCGGAGTCGGCTGTTGAGGAAGAAGCGATGGAAATGGGTCCCGCCGGCCTGCCGATGGTTGATCCCATGGCCGTCACGGGCGACATCATCATTGCCGGTAGTTCCACGGTATACCCTCTCGCCGAACGCATGGCGGAGCGGTTTGTGGACGAGGGTTATGACGGCAGCATCTCGATCTCCAGCATCGGCAGCGGCGCCGGCTTCGAGCGCTTCTGTGTTGCTGGCGAGACCGATGTTTCCAACGCTTCGCGCCCCATCAAGGACAGCGAAGTGGAGAGTTGCAACGCCATCGAACGCGCTCCGATCGAACTGCGCGTGGGCACCGATGCCCTGGCGGTGGTCGTGAGCCAGGAAAACGACTTCCTGACAGATATCTCGATGGAAGAACTGGCCCAGATCTTCTCCACAGCGACCAACTGGTCGGACGTGAACGCGGACTGGCCGAGCGAACCGATTCAGCGCTTCAGTCCGGGCACCGACAGCGGCACCTTCGACTACTTCGTGGAAGAGGTGTTCGACAAGGATGCGGAACCAATTCTGGCCGCCGCCGAACTGCAGCTGAGCGAGGATGACAACGTCCTGGTCCAAGGCGTGCTGGGCAGCTCCTATGCCATCGGCTACTTCGGCTACGCGTATTACCAGGAAAATGCCGACACCCTGAAGGTTCTGTCCATCAACGGCGTGGAAGCCACCGCCGACAACGTGGACAACGCCACCTACCCGTTGGCCAGGCCCATGTTCATGTATTCGACCTCCGGCATTCTCAATGAGAAGCCTCAGGTTGCCGACTTCCTGAACTTTGTGCTCACCTACGTGAACGAGGAAATCGTGGACGTGGGCTATTTCCCAGCCTCGGCCGCCGACATGCAGGCCGCGATTGACGGCTGGAAGATGGCGATGGAGTAGCAGACAGGTTGTTCGAAGCCATGGGGCCGCGATGAAGCCGCGGACATCGGGGCAGGCGGGTTCCGGTGGGGCCGATCTACCCTCTCCCTTTGCTAGGGACTTATACCGAGGGGTTGACCCTCGGTACGGGGGCGGGTTTGGGCCCGGCCCCCACAGGTGCGGGTGGACCGCGCCTGCCTCGTTCACGGGTTGTCGGGGTCCCCAACGGGATCGCCCCTCGCCGTGCAGCCGCCCCTGTCCCGCGGGCCGCAACGGGCACGCACGGAAGTCCCGCCCGCGCCAAAATGTTGATCGCCGCATTGTGGTCGGCATTGGCCCGGAACCCGCAGGCCCCGCACGCGAACACCGCCTGCAACGGCCGGTTGTCCCGGTGGACATGGACACACCGGCTGCACGTCTGCGACGTGTAGGCCGGATCCACCTTCAGCAGGGCCCCCGCCTTGTACGCCAACTTGCGCTCCAACGCGCCCCAGCCGCTGGCCAGGATGCCGCGGTTGAGCCCCGACTTCTGCTTGACCTGCTTGCCGGGTTTCGCCACCGTGCCCTTGGCCGACCGGGTCATGGCCTTCGTGTTCAGATCCTCCACCACCACGGTATGCGCCGTGTCCGCCAGGGTGCGACTGGTCTGATGCGTGGCGTTGTCGCGCTTGCGCGCCCGTTTGCGGTGCAGCTTCTGCAACTGCCCGTTCACGCGCCGGCCCCGGTTCGACTTGGGCCGCTTGTCCTTGGGCCCCCAGCCCTGCTTGCGGCTGAGTTCCCGTTGCTTGTGGGCAATCTGTGCGTCCAGCGGGTCCGTATCGGGCATCGCGTACACGGTGCCCTCGCTGTCCGTGGCCTGCCCCACGTTGCGGTCCAGGCCGAGCGCACCGTCCGCGGCGGGTGGCCGCACCTGCGCCGCGGGCACCTCGTAGCAGACATGGGCGTACCACTTGGGGTGCTGCTCGGTGCCTTCCATGCGCACGCGCACGGTCAAGGGCCGGCAGTCCGCGTACCGGTTCGACCCCGCCAGCCGCAGCCAGCCGACCTTGGGCACGTACAGACGATCCCCGTCCATCTTGACGGCCTCGGGAATGGTGAAGGCCGGCACGGTGAAGTGACGGGCCTTGAAGCGGGGCTTGCCTTCGTTCACAGGATCCGCGAAAAACCGCGTGTAGGCATCCGCCAAGTACTTCGGGCTGTAGCGCACGCAGGCATACGGGTAGTCCTTCAGCCAGGCATGGTCCGGGTCGTTGCGCAGTTCCGTGAACCGCTTGTACAGCGTGTAGCAGGAGACGGACGGCGTGGGTCCCATGCGCTTGCGGACGGCCTTGGTCCACGCCGTTTTGCCTGCCCGGACCTCCGGCCAGTTGGCCGCGGGCACGTGCATTTCCTTCCAGCGGGCGTACCGCCACTCGCAGTCGGCCAGCATGTGGTTCCAGACGTAACGGCAGGCGCCGGCGATGGCCGTCAGCAGGATGCCGGTGGCGGCATCGCCCGGATACAGGCGCAGGCGCACCGTGCGGTGGACCGTGTCCGGGGTCTGCGTTGTAGAATCGGGGCTGTCAGGCACGGGAGCCTCATTCCCTGTCTGATGGAGAGTCCGGTGTCCGCCGGGCTCTCATGTACATGCGTGCCATTATGCTGTAGGCGCACAAAGTTGCGCAAGTTTGAAGGGGCCCTGGGTCCTGGAGCACAGGGCTTGTTGTCAACGGCTCGCCATAAGCCCCCTTTGCTACGATCCCCTCTGACTACTGATCACTGATCCGGGGACTGGGTACAAGCCTCCATGAGCGTAAAACCTGGAGCCGAAGTTCTGACCGGCGGCCTCGGCATGGAAGTGGATGCTCGACAGTCGCTGACCAGGCGCCGCCGGCCGTTCGAGCAGTTCATGCACGGTGCGCTCTGGCTGTGCGGTGCCATCTCCATTCTGACGACCATCGGCATCGTGTACATGCTGGGCCAGGAGGCGCTCCTCTTCTTCCGGCGGGAGGAAGTCCGCCTGCTGGACTTCCTGACCGGTTGGACCTGGCAGCCCCAGACCCTTCAGTTCGGTATTTGGCCACTCGTCAACGCCACCATGGGGGCCAGCCTGATCGCCATGGCCCTGGCCCTGCCCTTGGGCCTTCTCATTGCCATCTACCTGAGCGAGTATGCCGGCTCCAGGGCGCGTCGCATCCTCAAGCCCATTCTGGAGGTGCTGGCCGGGATTCCCACCGTTGTCTATGGCTACTTCGCCTTGACCTTCGTCACCCCCATTCTGCGCAACCTGTTCGGGATTGAGGTGGTCGAGATCTTCAACATTGCCTCGGCCGGACTGGTCATCGGGGTCCTTGTACTGCCCACCGTGACCTCCATGAGCGAGGACGCCTTGCGGGCGGTGCCCTTGGCGCTGCGGGAGGCGGCGGTGGGCCTGGGTGCCACAAAGCTGGAAACTTCCTTGCGCGTGGTCGTGCCGGCAGCCCTGTCCGGCATCTCCGCAGCCTTCATCGTGGCCATGTCCCGTGCCGTGGGCGAGACGATGATTGTCGCCGTGGCGGCGGGTGCGGGCCCCCGCAACTTTCCCGGTTGGGGCGAGGCGCTGGGCGGCCTGAAGGCCCTGAATCCCTTCCAGTCCGCCGAGACGATGACGGGCCACATCGTCCGCATCTCCGGTGGCGACATCAGCTACGACTCGCTGGACTACGACAGCCTGTTCGCCATCGGCCTCCTACTGTTTCTGATGACGCTGGGTCTCAACATCTTCAGTCGTGCCGTGGCGCGCCGCTTCCGCGAGAGGTATGACTGATGGGGGTTTTTGTCGACAAGACCGCAGTCGGCTGGCCGGAAGGAGCCGGGGAAGCATCCCAAACCCGTCGCCGTCGGGTCAGGGGCAAGGCCTGGCGCGTTGTCATCAGGTGTTCCACGGTCTTTGGGCTGCTCGTGCTGACCACACTGCTGTACAACGTGGTCAACAGCACCTGGGGCTACGTGGTGGTGCGCGATAGGCTGAGCGAGCCTCTGATTGTTCTGCTTGAGCATCCCCACGTCACGCACGCTGAGCGACGGGTGGATGCCCTCAAGGACGTGGACGGCGACCCGAACGCCGTGGTGGTGCTGGCATCCGAACTGGTGCCGGCCGTGCCGGCCGGCTATCGGGTGCTGCCGGTGGGGACGCAACAGGCTGCGCTGGCCTTAACCGCTCTGGTATCCGAGGACAATCCGTTCCTGTTGGAGCTCGACGAAAGCGGATTGCTGGACCTGCTGGCTCCGGGTGCCCGCTGGTCCGACCTGGACGACAACTGGCCGGCCGACACCGTGTCGGTCGTGTTCGTTGTCGACAACGAAGGCGTTCTGAGCCGCTGGGCTGCGCGGCAGGATCTGCCGAACCTGGACAGCCTCGGGGCGGCCGGGCTTCTGGGAGTCCTGGAGACCCATCTGTCGGCAGGCCTGATCCGGCGCTACGACCGCGAGCAGCCGATGGCCGGACGCAACCGCGCCAACCTGCTTGCGTTGGTGGAGGAACGGGTCAAGGAGCCCGAGATCCTGGCGACCTTCACGCTGCGCGAGTCCCTGGTGCAGGCGGACGAGATACGGGCGTTTGCGGACGCCGAGGGTGCCGAAGCCAGTTTTCACAGTTGGCTAACGCCCGGGTTCCTGGTTCGGCCGCAGTCCGCCAACGCGGCCCTGTCCGGGATCCGCACCGCTCTCCTGGGGTCGCTGTGGGTCATCGCCATCACCATCTGTTTCTCCGTGCCGTTGGGAATCGGGGCGGCGATCTACCTGGAGGAGTTTTCCACCCGCAACTGGTTCGGCAGGATTGTCGAGACCAACATCAACAACCTGGCGGGAGTGCCGTCCATCATCTATGGCATGCTCGGCCTGGTGATTTTCGTGCGCGCCCTCACGCAGATCACCAGCGGCTCACTCTTCGGCATCGTGTCCGCGGACGAGGCCAGCGGCCGCACCATTCTCTCGGCCGGCCTGACCCTCGGCCTGTTGATTTTGCCGGTCATCATCATCAATGGGCAGGAGGCAATCCGGGCCGTGCCGGACTCGTTGCGCGAGGCCGCCTACGGCGTGGGCTGCACGCGCTGGCAGTGTGTTCGGTGGCACGTTCTGCCGATGGCCGTGCCCGGCATCCTGACCGGGGCCATCCTGGCCGTGTCGCGGGCACTCGGTGAAACCGCGCCCCTGGTGGTGATTGGCGCGGCCACCTTCATCTCGGTCGACCCGACCAACCTGTTTGCGAAGTTCACTGTGCTGCCCATCCAAATCTACCAGTGGACGGCACGGCCCCAGGCGGAATTCCGCAACATAGCGGCCGCAGCCATTCTGGTATTGCTGACACTGCTTCTGATCACCAACGCAACCGCAGTGCTGTTGCGCAACCGCGCCGAAAGCCAACGGATATAGGCAAGCATGGCCTCCACATACATCAACGGGACCGCCCCCGGCGGAGGCTATGCCCTGACGGCCTCCCACCTGCAGGTCTGGTACGGCGATTTCCACGCCGTGTCGGATGTCAGCCTGGAGGTTCCGACCCACCGCATCACCGCCATGATTGGTCCGTCCGGTTGCGGCAAGAGCACGATTCTCCGCACCTTCAACCGTATGAACGACTTGGTCGATGTGGCGCGGGTCGAGGGTTCGGTTCACTACCAGGGCGTCGACATCTACGGTCCGGATGTGGATCCGGTTGAGGTGCGCCGCCGCATCGGCATGGTGTTCCAAAAGCCCAATCCATTCCCCAAGAGCATCTTCGAAAACGTGGCCTGGGGCGCGCGCATCCACGGGTACAAGGGGGACATGGAGCAACTGGTCGAGGAGTCCCTGCGTCGGGTGGTGTTGTGGGACGAGGTGAAGGACAAGCTGAGCCAGAGCGGGTTGTCGCTGTCCGGCGGACAGCAGCAGCGCCTCTGCATTGCGCGGGCCATCGCCGTCCAGCCCGACATCGTGCTGATGGACGAGCCCTGTTCGGCCCTCGATCCGATTGCCACCCTGCACATCGAGGAATTGATGCGGGACCTGGCGGCGCAGTACACCATCGTGGTGGTGACGCACAACATGCAGCAGGCGGCCCGCGTGTCGGACTATACGGCTTTCTTCTCGGTGATCCCCGAAACACGCACCGGGGAACTGGTCGAAGTCGGTCCCACGGACCGCATCTTCGACAGCCCGGAGGAGCCGCGCACCAACGACTACATCACTGGCCGCTTCGGCTAGCAGGGGATGCCATGGCCGACATCATCCGGCGTACGTTTGACAGTCAACTTTCCGACCTGCGCAGTCAGCTGTACATCATGTCGGCGGTGGTGAAGGAGGAGTTCGACTTGGGGTTCCGGTCCCTGGCCGAGCGCGACCCGGACTCCGTCGAGGCGGTGTACGCCATCGACGAGGAGATGCGCAGCAAGCGTGCGGAGATTGAGCGGGGCTGCTTCACCCTGTTGTCGCGGCAGCAGCCGGTGGCCCACGATCTCCGCCGCATCATCGTCTACTACAACGTGGCACTGGACCTGGAACGCATGGGACAGCAGGCCAAGGGTCTGGCTCGGTCGTCGCGCCGGGTGATGGACAAGCCGGCGTGTCCCCTGCCGCATGGCCTGGCCCTGATGCACGACAAGGCCAGGCAGATGCACGATGCCACCTTCGCGGCCTGGGAGCAGGGCGACCTGAATGCGATCGACCGGGTCATTTCCGACGACGATGAAGTGGACGAACTGGACCGGACTGTCAAAGAGGAGTTGTTCCGGAGCATGGCCGAGACCAGCGACGAATCCCTGATCGCCACGCTGTACGAATACATCAGGGCCACGCGCGAAGTCGAGCGCTTCGCCGATCTGGTCTGCATGGTGGCCCGGGATGTCCAGGAATACACCCGGACGATCAGCTTCTCCCAGTAGCCGACGTTTCCCGATCCCGCATACCCGGAGCCTGCGCGTGAAGACTGTTCTGTTTATCTGCACCGGCAATTCGGCGCGCAGCCAGTTGGCGGAAGCCTTGACCAACCATGTCCGTCCCGGGGAGTGGCAGGCGGTGTCCGCGGGGGTGGCGCCATCCCCGGCCGGGGTGCACCCGCAGGCCCGGGCGGTCCTGCAGGAAAGCGGTGTGCCGACCAGTGCACTCCGTTCCAAGCACCTGGATGAATTCAGGAATGCCGGGCTCGATTTGGTGGTGACCGTCTGCGACAGTGCCGCACAGGCGTGTCCGGTGTGGCTGGGGGAAGGCGCGGTGGTGCACCATCCCCTGCCCGATCCCTCCCATGCCATAGGACCCGGCGATGCCAAGCGCAACGCCTTCCGCAGGACCCGGGACCGGATCCGGAGCGAACTGGTGGATCGGCTGGACGAGTTGTGGGAGCAGGCCAGCTCCTGATTCCGTCGCGCCCGCGTCGGCGGAACGACGGTGGCCGGTCCCTGCTCAGGTAGAATGGCGCACGGCCCGCCGCAGGAACCCGAAACGCGCCGGGTGGTCACCGTGCCGCTTGGCCCAAGGCGTGCCTGGCTCTGCTGACGTGGGGCCGGTGCCGAGGCGTTCCGCTCTGGATGTCGGGCGACAGCTCTCGCGCGGGACCTGAGCCGACCTGATGTACACGCTGCTCCAAAACTTGCTGCGAGGCCGTTTGTTCAACGACGGTCCTGTGCAGATTGGGATCGTGGGTGCCGGCAAGTTCGGCACCGGCCTGGCGGTCCAGCTGGCCGCCATCGACGGCATCAACGTGGGCGGGGTGGCCGACTTGGAACCCCGCCATGCCCGGCATGCCTGGACCGCTTCCGGGGTGCCGGATGACGCCGTTCGGGAAGTGGAGCGCGCTTCCGCCGTCGATGACTGCATCCGCAACGGACAGCCTTGTGTCCTGGCCGACGGCGCGGAACTGGCCAGGAGCGAACTCATCGAGCTGGTGGTGGACGCCACGGGCTCCCCCTTGGCCGGTGCCCTCATCGCCTCCACGGCCATCGAGCACGGCAAGCATGTGGTGATGGTTAATGTGGAGGCGGACACCACCATCGGATCCATATTGCGCCGGCGCGCCGATTCCAAGGGGCTGGTGTACACGCTGGTCGACGGCGACCAGCCGGGCGCCATCATGAACCTGGTCAATTGGGCGCGGTTGTTGGGATTTGAAGTCGTGGCCGCCGGGCGCGGGACCATCATGCACGCCGACGACCGGGCGGGCACCCCGGACACGGTTCAGGAGCGGTTTGGGTTTACCGACGAGCAAATGGCGCGGCGGACCATCAACACGCGCATGTACAACTCGTTCCGGGACGGGACCAAGGCCCAGGTCGAGATGACGGCGCTGGCCAACATGACGGGACTGGTGCCCGATGTGCGCGGCATGCATGAACGGGCCGTCAGCCGGGAACAGATCCCCGCCGTGTACTGCGGACGCGCAGCGGGCGGGATCCTGGGCCGCGAGGGAGTGGTGGAACTGGCCAACTCCGTGGACCCGGAGACCGGCAAACCCTTGGCCAACGGCCTGGGCATGGGCGTGTTCGCCGTCTTTCGCGCAGAGCATGCCTATGTGCAGGAGGACCTGCTGGACTACATGGGCTTCTGCGGCGGGAACGGCGACACCTTCCTGCTCTGGCGTCCGTATCACCTCGTGGCTGTGACCGCGCCCCTGACCATCATGCGCGCCGTATTGATGGGGGAAGCGACGGGCAAGCCGGCCCCGCT
The DNA here is from genome assembly GCA_965219935.1 of Caldilineaceae bacterium. Lineage (GTDB taxonomy): Bacteria > Chloroflexota > Anaerolineae > Caldilineales > Caldilineaceae > Bin34. The sequence goes on from CBDCOU010000003.1 coordinate 355,541, forward strand.
GCCTGTGGCCGACGTGATCACCGTGGCCAAAACCGATCTCAAGGCGGGAACCGAACTGGACGGCGGCGGCGGATACACCGTGGTGGGCCTCAGTGAAAGAGCCGACGTGGCCGCGGCCCAAGGGCTCTTGCCCCTGGGCCTGTGCGCCGGGGCGCGGCTGCGGCGGCCGGTGGCCCGGGGCGCGGCCATTGCCAGACAGGACGTCGACATGCCGCCGCCCACGCTGTTGCATCGCCTGCGTGCCGAACAGGACCGGCGATCCGGATTCCGGGGGAAAGTTTCATGAAGTACAACAGGCTTGGGGTGTCCGGGCTCAAGGTGTCGGAACTCTGCTTGGGCACCATGACCTTCGGCCAGTCCACGGATCACGCGGAGGCGACAGCCATCCTGGATGCCGCGCTCGCGTGCGGCGTCAACTTCCTGGACACGGCCAACAGCTATGCCGATTCCCGCTCCGAGTCGATGTTGGGGGAGCTCCTGGGGGCGCGCCGGCAGGACCTGGTGGTCGCCACCAAGTTCTTCAACCCCATGGGGCCCGGCGTCAACGATTCCGGCATGTCGCGCCGGCACATCCTGCAAAGTGTGGAGGCAAGTCTCGGCCGACTGCGGACCGATTGGATCGATCTGCTCTACATCCACCATGTGGACGAAGAGACACCGCTCGAGGAAATGCTGTCGGCCCTGGACGATCTGGTTTGGCAGGGCAAGGTGCGCTACATCGCCTGCAGCAACTACGAGGCCTGGCGCATGACCGCCGCCTTGGGCCTGAGTGCGCGCTGTGGATGGCAGCGGTTCCAGGCCAACCAGCTGCAATACAGCCTGGTGGTCCGCGACATTGAGGAGGAACTGGTCCCTGCCTGCCTGGCCCAGCACGTGGGAGTCGTGACCTGGGCGCCGTTGGCGGGGGGATTTCTCACGGGCAAGTACCGGGCGGGCCAGCGCTCGCTGGAAGGGACCCGGTCCGCGGACGGATGGGCCTTTCCGTCCGTCTACTTCGCGGCGCAGGCCGATCAGGTCCTGGAAGCACTGTGCGACGTGGCCGCGTCGACCGGTGCAACCCCGGCCAGGGTTGCCTTGAGGTGGGTCATGTCGCAGCCGGCCGTTGCCAGTTGTGTGGTGGGATGCCGCACGTTGGGACAGTTTGAGGACTCGGCGGGAGCCGTGGACCTTGCACTTGATGCCGAGAGCCGAGCACGATTGGACAAGATTTCCCGGCTTCGGCCCCGCTACCCCAAGTCCATGGAGGCCGGCATGCGCGAACGCAGGGCCGCCGCGGTGGGCCATGGCTCCTAATTCGAGACCGTCCGCGGCTGCTGTGACACCGCCGACGGTCGCTCCGGACAGCCACACTTGGCAGGACACGCTGGCCTGGGCGGTGTCCTATGCGCTGAACCCGTTGATTTTGATGTCCCTGGTGTTCTTCCTGCCGTGGTCCCTGGCGCGGGACGGCCCCAGTCTGGTGTTCGCCGGGATCCACCTGGGGGCGCTGGTGGCCCTGTTCTCCGCCTATTGGGCCATTCTGCGGATTAGGGGCACGGACCTCGACCTGGAACTGAACCGCAGGGCGGACCGGGTGTTGCCGCTGGGCATGACCATCGCGGGGGTGGCCGTGGTTGGCCTCGTCATGTGGCGGTGGCAAGGCATTGGGTCCCACGTCTATACCGATGTCGCCGCCGCCGTCTGCTTTGCCGTGTTCTGGGCCATCACCATCCGGTGGAAGGTCAGTCTCCATTCGCTGGCGGTGTCGTTGGTTCTTGCGGCTCTTTTCTTCCTGCTGGACGTCGGTCCCGCCTACCTGCCGCTGCTGCTCCTGCTGCCGTTGGTTGTGTGGGCGCGCCTGCACCTGCGCTTCCACGATCTGGGTCAGACCCTGGTGGGGATCCTGATCGGGGTGTCGATGGTGTTCCTGTTCATGTGGCTGATGTCCGCCAACCCGCTCAATTTGACCGTGTAGCCGCACCATCCGTGTCCGGCAGAGGCAGCGCGATGGTGAAGGTGATGCCGGGGCCGGGCTGGTTGTTCCGCCCCCATATCAGACCGCCGTGGGCGCGCATCGTGTGCCAGGCAAGCGACAGGCCCAAACCCGTGCCGGTGGGCTCTTGGCCGTCCTCAAGCTGATTGAGCCGTTCGAACACCCGGGCGATGGACATCAGGGGAATGCCGGGTCCTGAGTCCCGAACCCGGATCATGACCATGGGCACTGGAGCCAGCCGGGCCCGTTCGGCTCCCGACAGGCTGGACGGCAGGCCCATCTGGAAAGCGGGATCCGCATGTGGCAGCGGTCCGGTTTCGGTCGCAATGCTGATGGCGCCGCCCGACGGCGTGAACTTAATCGCGTTGTGCACCAGGTTGGTGAGGACCCGTGAAATCTTGGGCTGATCGACCGGCAGGCTCAGGTCCGCCACCTGTTCCAGGTGCAGCACAAGGCCACCGGCCAGGATTTCCGCTTCGGCACTGTCGCAAAAGCCGGCGAGGAACGTAGGCAGGTGCGTGGGGCTGGGCGACACCGGGTTGAGTCCGGTCTCGATCAAGTACAGGTCCATCAGGCCCTCCTGCAGTGCGTGCATCTCGCCGATGGTGGCCAACAACCTGTGTTCGGGCGACGTGCGTCCGCCTGCGAACCTGGGTGGTTCGGCCCCGTGCCGCGTCGCCTCCATCATCTCAACGTTGGCCCGCATCTTGGCCAGCGCGTTGCGCATCTCGTGGGACAGGTGGCCGATAAAGTCCCTGCGGATTAGGCGGCTGCGCGTCAGTTCGCTCGTGTCGAGGCAGGCCGTGTACCAGAGCTGTTCGCCATCCCGTCCGACGACCGGTTGGTGGACCACCAGGAGCGATTCCTTGCTGTCGTCGAACTCGCAGTTGGCCGCCAGCGGCATCCGGGACCCCACGGCTTCCCGCCAGGAGTCGTACACCGCCGGCCGCCGGTGAAACACGGCATCGACATGCAGAAGCTGCTGCCTCCAGGTCTCCGCCACATTCCAGAACCGGGCGGCCTCCGGGCTGATGGCGTGGACCAATCCGCTGGACGATGCCGTGACCAGACCGTTCGCGAGGGTGTCCAGCATGTGCGCCAAGGCTCGGTTCTGGTCCTGGCGCATCGTTTCGCCGACCGCCGCGTCGGCCAGAACTTCCTCAATTTGCCGCTGTAGCCAGGACGGCCGCAGCGGGTCCGTCAGCGGCCGCTCCTTCATGCCCATCTCTCCGGAACGTTCCGCCAGTCGTTTGCCGGCCTGGAACCAGAGTTCCCGCTGGTAGGCCTGGACGGTCAGCCAAGCAGCTACGGTGGGCACCAGCGCCAGGGCCAGGGAGGCGAAGAAATCCGGTGACGGAATGGTCGGACTGGCAAGCAGGAACCAGACCGTCCAAAGAACGGCCGCGGCCGCGATGCCGTATCGCAGCAGGCGCGCAGAGAAGGAATAGCCCACGTGGCCGGCCGTTTGTGGTCAGCCGCGGAAGCAGTAGCCCACACCGCGGATGCTGACGATCAGCGGGTTGGCGGCGCGGGTATCGTGCAGCTTGCGTCGAATTCCGGAAACCTGGATCCGGATGTTGTTGCGGATGGAGGCCATGTCCGCGGAGGAATCCCCCCAGCAGTGGCGCCAAATGGCGACAAAGGTCATGTTGCGGCGCCGGTTCAGCATCAGGCACAGCAGTACCTTGAATTCCTGGGGCGAAAGGTCGATTTGCCGCTCGCCACGGGTTACGATTTGCCGATCCCGGTCCAGTTTCAGGTTGCCCGCGGCCAGGATGCTGTGGTCGTGTTCCGCGGCTTGCGGTTCGGTGTCGCGCCGGTGGTCACTGTGTCGGCCCAGCTGGTATTCCACGCGCGCGATGAGTTCCTGTACGCCGAAGTTGCCCTTGATCAGGTAGTCGTCGGCCCCCAGACGAAATCCCAGGACCCGGTCCAACTGGTCCGTGAAGTTGCCCGTGGCAATCAGAACGGGAACGTTGGAGACGGTTCTCAATTCCCGCAGGATGTCCATGCCGCGCACCGGCTCGTTCTCCTGGTTGTGCACGAGGTGCAGGTCCAGAATAACAAGGTCGGGGTTGACGTTGCGCGCCATGTCGCTGGCGGTGGCCCCGTCCATGACTCCCGTGACCCTGTGGCCGCCCTGTTCCAGGTAGTAGGCCCAGGTGTGCAGCAGGTCGGGTTCGTCTTCGATAATCAAAATGTGAGCCATGCGGGAAAGGGGCCTCGTGTGTTGTTGAAGCCGGACACGGTGCAACCAATTCGTTCGGCTCAGCCCGACGGGGCTTCGCGGGTGGGCCGGAGCAGGGCGAGCAGTACTGGCAGGCATCCGTAGTACCAGGCAAGCCACAGGGCCAACCACAGCCCCAATGGACCGTCCCTCCAACCCTCCAGGTGAACAAACCGCCATCGAAACGTGTGCCAGCCCTGGCTGAGGATGCGCAGCAGCGGCAGGCCGGGGGCCGGTTCCGCGTCCAAGGCGGCCAGTCGGGCGTAGGCCCGTTGCCGACCATGGAATTCCTGCCAACTGGCGTAGTTGTAGTGGAGCAGGGGTTCGGCCAACGACACCACCCGTCCGTCCACCCGTGCCTCCTCGTGGACCTTGGCCGCCTCCCGGTAGGAGACCCGATCCCTGCGCAGCAGCCGGAGCTGGAAGTCGGGATGGAAACCGCCGGCCTGCATGGTGTGCTCCATGATGATGTTGGAGCGCGGGATCCGCGCCGCGGCAAGGTCATGCTCGTCGCAGCCGTCCCGAACGACGGCCAGAATCTCCTCGCCCAGTGCACGTGAGACCCGTTCATCGGCGTCCACGAACAGCACCCATTCCGCGGCAACCATGTCCAGGGCGGCCTGGCGCTGGCTCGCATAGTCGTCGAAGGGACGGGCACAGACGCCGGCCCCCATGGCCCGGGCGATCGCCACCGTGCCGTCCCGGCTGCCGGAGTCGAGTACCAGAATCCGAGGACACCACGCCGCGAGCGAACGGACGCAGGCCGCAATCTCGGGCGCCTCGTCCAATGTCAGGACGACGGCCACCAGGTCGGGGGGCGGCAACTGTGCCGGGCGGGTCACGAGGGGGGCGTCGAACGACTGGGCAAAGGGGTTCGGACTGGCTGCCTTCAGTGCAGATCGCGGTGCATGTACAGTTCGCCCTGGCGGAATCCCCGCGCCGCGTAGTACCCGCGGGTTCCGGTGGCCGCGATCACGCTCTGCCGTTCGAAGCCGCAATCCGCGCTGAGACGCGCGGCTTCGTTCAGGAGGCGACGGCCGACACCGGCGTGCTGGGCGGCTCCTGCCCGCCCCCGGCCGAGCCCCTGGGCCCTTCCGTAGACGTGCACCTCCCTGATCATGGCGGCACCGCAAAGTTCCTCCAGGAATGCATGGCTGCCCGTGCCGGGTTCCCGGATGTGGCTGAGCCGTAGGAAACCGACCAGCCTGGCGCTGCGGCCCGGTTCCGGGTCCGGCGTGGTGCAGGCAATGAAAAACTCGTCCGTGAGCGTTGTCCGGTACCGCACGGTCTCGATGGACAGCCGATCCGGATCCACTTCCGCCTGGCTGATTTCGCGGCACCGTATGCAGCCGCACGGGGTGCCGCGCCGAGCCAGTTCGCGCTGTACCACCTCGCGCAGGTTGCTGGTTCGGACTCCCGCCTGGATGTGGTGCGCCGGGATGTCCCTGAACAGCCGGTTGATGCGCGTGTAGGGCGGGATGGTCGGCTTGACATCCGCCAGCAGCTCCACCAGTTCGGTTTCGGTGTAGGGTCGGTACAGCCCCTGCTGCCAAAGTCGGTGGAGTTCCGTGCCCGCGATCAGCGAGCAGGGATAGATTTTCATCTCGTCCGGGCATATGGACCGGTCGCTGAAGAAGCGGCGGAAGTCGCGCCGATCGGATTCCGGTGTGGCGCCGTGCAGATTGGGCATCCAGTGCAGGTGCAGCTTGAATCCGGCCGTCCGCAACAGGTCCAGGGCCCGGCGCACTTCCGCCACGGTGTGGCCCCGGTTGTTGAGTTCGAGAATACGGTCGTCAAGGCTCTGGACCCCAATCTGGACCTTGGTGACTCCCAGGGAGCGCAGATGGCGGATTTCGTCCGGGGTGATCCAGTCCGGCCGGGTCTCGACAACCAGCCCGACGTTGCGGTGCCGCGCGGAGACGTTGCGTTCGAGCGCCACTTCCAGGGATGGGCTTTGGGCATGGTGCGCCCCGTCGCCGCAGTTCATGGCGTCCAGGCATCGCTGAACGTACCAGTTGCGGTATTCGCGCGAATAGGCGCTCCAGGTGCCGCCCAGGATCAGCAGTTCAACCTTGTCGGCCGTGTGGCCGATGCTTTCAAATCCCTGGATGCGGCCCAGCGTTTGGCGAAAGGGATCAAAGCCGTCCTGTTCGGCCCGTTGGCACCCCGGCTCGTCGTGAATGTAGCTTTTGGGCATCCGCACATCGTCGGGGCAGAAGATGCAGGCGGAGGGACAACCGGCGGGTGCCGTCAGCACGGTTACGGGCGCCACTCCGCTGGCCGTGCGCATCGGCTTCATGCGAATCCGCCGCAGGATGTCGGGATCCTCGTCCAGATCCCCCTGCGCGACCAGCCAGCGGTAGCCGGCCACCAAATTTGACTTGGAATAGAATCCGGTACCGTCCTTGGGCACCTGGCTCAAGATGAACCGCAGCGAGGACTGGCTGTCCCAGTCGTCTTCCTTGACCTGTCCAATCGCGCTGAAGATGTAGGCGAGGGCGGACGCGTGTTCGGCCGGATCGAAATCCAACCGCTGCCGACGCCATTCCTCGGTTCGGTCGCGTACCTGGACCGGGATTTCTTCGGTGGGCAGAATGCGCCGGACTGGCATGGGAAAACGGACAGGGGTTGCCGGTCAAACGACGCGATCAAGATTGCTGCCTTATGCACCAAGGCGCGGGATTATAGCACCGCATCCGGGGAGGGAATCGGTGTTGCCTGACGTTCGGGACCGACTGCTGGACCTGAACCATCAATTTTACATAAGTACAGCGCAGGACTTTGACCAGACCCGTCGGCAGGTGTGGCCCGGGTTGCTGTCGTGCAGCGACCTCCTGGTGCGGCATGCCTGCCATCCGGCAGCCGTCCTCGATGCGGGATGCGGCAACGGGCGCATCCTGGTTTGGCTGCATGGCTTGCTGTCCCTGGCACGGTATACCGGACTGGACTCCAATCGGGCGATGCTGCATTTCGCCGCAGGCCGGGCCGGCCGGTTGGCGGTTCCCGTTCCGGTTCTGGACTTTGTGGAGGCCGATCTGGCGTCGGATGCATGGCCTGACCGGTTGCCTGCCACCGTTCAATACGATCTTGTCCTGTGCCTGGCAACCCTCCACCATCTGCCCGGACTGGAACTCCGGCGCCGCGCGGTGGCCGGTCTTGGTGCATGCCTGCGATCCGGCGGATTGCTGGTGTTCAGCAATTGGCAGCCGTCGCGGTCCCCGCGGGAACGGGGCAAGTTTTTGGACTGGACCGTTGCCGGATTGGCGGAGACCGATGTGGAGGAAGGCGATCGGCTGGTTGCCTGGCGTCGGGGGCGACGCGCCATGCGCTACGTGCATGAAACGACCATTGCGGAAATGGATTGGCTGGGCGAACACGCGGGATGCCGAAACCTGTTCCATCGTCGGGCGGACGGTGTGGATGGCCACCTGAACCTGTACTCTGTCTATACGCGTTCCTGACAATTCCTGCCGACCATGCCTGCCGCAACGCTGCCGCCCCCCGCCCAACAAGCCCTGTCCGTGTTTCCCGAGGTCTTCGGCGGGCACCTGCCGGAACTCCTGGCCATGGCCCCTGGCAGGGTCAACGTGATTGGCGATCACGTGGACTACAACGATGGTTTTGTCCTGCCGGCGGCCATCGGGTTCAATGCCTGCGTGGCCGCGGCACCCCGAGGAGATGGCTGTGTCCGCGTGCGTGCCGTGTCCTTCAATGAAACCGGACAGTTCAGCCTGGCCGACTTGCGGCCGAGCGCCAGACTGAAACCGGCATGGCTGAATTACCCGGCCGGGATGGCCTGGTCCCTCCGGGAGGATGGATTTGATCTGACCGGTGCGGACATGGTGCTCGCCAGCGATGTGCCCATTGGAAGTGCCCTGAGCAGTTCCGCGGCCGTGGAGGTGGCCGTCGGTTCGGCCCTGCGCCGACTGGCCGGTTTGGAATTGCCGGGGAAGCGGTTGGCACAACTGGCGCAACGGGCGGAGAACGACTTTGTCGGCATGAACTGCGGGATCATGGATCAGTTTATTTCCACCCTGGCCGAACCCGGACACCTCATGCTGCTTGACTGCCTGAGCCTGGCGTACGACTTGGTCGCAGTGCCGGCGGACGCGGTGCTTGTTATCGGCAACACCAAGGCCAGTCGTTCCCTGGTCGACAGCGCCTACAACGAGCGCCGGGCACAGTGCGACGACGGTCTGGCCAGCCTTCGCACCGGACTCCCGCATGTGTCCGGATGGCGCGACTTGGGGTTGGCTGACCTGGAACCATTGCGGACAGGTGGCCGGGACGTCCTATACCGGCGGGCCCGGCATGTCGTGACCGAAATCCAGAGGACTAGGGACACCGCGGCCTGCCTGGCAGATGGCCGTCTGGACGAGGCCGGCACCCATATGTTCGCCAGTCACGAGAGCCTGCGCGATGACTATGAAGTCAGTAGTCCGGCTCTGGATCGCATGGTGACGCTGATGATGTCGGCACCAGGCTGCTTCGGTGCCCGGTTGACCGGGGCCGGTTTTGCCGGATGTGCCGTAGCCCTGGTGGCCAAGGGCGCGGAGCAGGACATGGCGGACCGGCTGGTGCGGGAGTTTCCCGACGCCAACCATCCGGTACCCGATGTATACGTGAGTGAAGCTTCGGCCGGTGCCCGAGTCCTTGGTCGGGACGACTGGTAGTCGGTTACAACAGGGACAGGTAGATGTCGGCGGTCCGGCGGGCCGCTTCGGCCCAGGTGAAGGTTGCCGCCCGTTTGCGCCCGCCGCGGATCATTTCGGAACGAAGCCGCGGCTGGTCCAGGACCTGTTCCACAGCGTTGGCAATGGCGTCCGGTTCCGTTGGGTCGACCAGCAGGGCGCAATCGCCGGCCAGTTCCGGCAGGCTGCTGCGGTTGGAGGACACCACCGGCGCGGCACACGCCATCGCCTCCAGGATTGGAAACCCGAAGCCTTCGTACAGGCTGGGCTGGAGCAACACGCGGGCGTTGGTGTAGTAGGCCGGCAGTTCCGCGTCCGGCACCCGGCCCGCGAAGTGGACCCGGGTGCCCAGGTTCAGCTCCTCGACCAGCTGGTGAAAGGGGCTGAATTTCCATCCCGAGCCGCCGACCACCACCAGATTGAGCCCGCGGCCGCGTTGGTTCAGGATGGCCAGGGCGCGCGCGGCGGCGGCATGGTTCTTGCGCGGTTCCAGGGTGCCGACCATCAGCAGGTAGTCGCCATGGCGCTGTTGCAGTGTCCGGCTGAGGTCGCAGCCTGTGCAGGCGGGTTGGAACAGATCCTGATCAATGCCTTCGGCAATCACTTCGACCTTGGCCTCGGGCACGCCGTAGGCCGTGACGACATCCCGCTTGGTTTGTTCGCTGACGGCAATGATCGCGTCGGCGCGGTGGGCGAATAGCGGCATGGCCGTGGCCAGAAAGGCCCGGTTCCTCAGGGTGTGGGTTTCCGGCATCTGCCGGAAGATCAGATCGTGGACCGTCAATACCGTGCGCCGCGCCATGCGGGGGAGCAGATGTTCGGTTGCATGGTAGACGTCACCGGGCGGCAGGTGACGCTGCAGGTTTGGCCGGTGCACGACCTGGGACGCCAACGCCGAAAGCCGCCAGCGGTACTGACCCATGGGAAGCCGCGAGGACGGCACGTCCGCCAGCGCAGCGGGAAGCCGGTGTCCGCTGTGGTCGTTGTAGAACAGGGCCAGATCGGTCCGGTTTGATTCGCCGCGCCAAAGTGCGGCGGCCAGTTCCGTCGCGTATCGGCCGAGGCCGGCTGCCTGATGCACGGCAGGACCGGCATCCAGGAGTACTTTGGGACGCATCGCTGACATAACTTCCAAGGGGTCTATCCCTGAAGCCAGTCCAGCACGGTGGATACGACGTGGGATGCCGGTGGCGAGGAGGTCCGATGGGCTGCGACATGGTCCATAAAGTCCGGCCCGTACCGCTTCTCCTCCACGCGGGGATCCAGGAGGACGGCAGCTGCTTTTCCTGCCGCGGCATGTTGCGTTAGGTCGACCAGGCGCTGGACGGCGGCAATCGCCTCCGGCAGTGTGTAGTCCATGAAGCCCGAGTAGCCGGAGCCCATTTGGCGAGCCAGTTGTTCCTGAACGGGATGGGAGAAAGGGAGAAACGGAAGCCGTGTGATTACCACCAGGCGGACGTCAACGCCTTCCAGGTCGAGGGACGCAAGGTCGCGCATGGAGCCGGTCAACAGGTGCGGTCCCGGTTGCAGAAGCTTTTGGCGGACCGCCAACGGTGCCATGTTGCCGGCGACGACACGGACCAGGTCCTGGCTGATCCCCTGCAACGGATCCGACTCCGGCTTGTCGGTGCGGGGGGGTGGTGGTACGACAATCGTGCAGCCTTCCGTGAGGAACCGGCCGGTGGTCGGATAGAGACTGACCAGCAGTTCCGCAAGGATCCGGTTGATCCTGGCCGCGTCCAGTCCGGTGGGGCCAACCAGCAGCGTTGCGCACCGGGGTGGCGACGGTGGAACCGCAACCGGAAGATTCCCGATGTCAAGGCGATCCGCGACGAAATCCCCGAACTCCCACGAAGCGGTGGTACGCGCCGTCAAAACGAGCGAGTCGGTTTGCGTTTCCAGTTCCTCCGTCAGGAATTGAGACGGCAACAGCGTAGTGCGGCTGAAACCCAGCCGTTCGAGCCGGTCGGTTTCGTAGTCGCCGGCATTGGCGTCGCGGGCCGTAACCCAGTAGACGGCGTTGGGTTCGGCGGCGGTCGGTGTCCTTGCCAGGAACACTTCGAGGAAGTCCCCAAGGCGCTTGATCTGTTCGCTCAACAAGCTGGCCTGGGAGCACAATTCCGATACGCGGACATCGCTGTCGGCGGCATTGCCGAACAACCCGCGCAGATTGTCGAGTGCGTCGGTTAGCCTGGAGAGGGCGGCCATCAATGTCTGGCCTTCATTGACAAGCTCGCTCCAGGCCGTGGCCATTCGGCAACTGTCGAGCGACTGATCCGAAGGCCACCGTTTGTCGCGCTTGCCGTCCAGTTCCCGCAGTTCCAAGGCGGTCGCCGCCACAACATCGGCAAGGCGGTCGAGCGTGTTGGCGGATGTTTGGTGCAAATCGTCCAAGGTCCGCAGACACGCGGTCAGGTTGGACCGGTCCGGCAGCCACGCGGCCGCTGAGGTGTCGTCATCCGGACCGAACGCCTCCTGCACCCGATCCATCAGATGGGCAAGTTCCGCCAAGGTGTGGGTTTCCTGATCCCGTTCGGCATCCATGCGCGCCAGGTGCCAAAGATCCTCTACGACGATGGCGTCGAAGTCGCCTGCGAATTCCGGGTCTGCCAGTGCGGTGTGGATGACTGTCGCATGGTCCGCCACGACCACATTGGCGTCCTCGGGGGCATGGCCATGGTCGGGCAGGTTGGAAAGGCCGGACGGCGCCAGGGATCCGGCCTGCGACTCGGCATCGCCCTGGACCGCCGGCCAATGCACACTCCGGTCCAGTGCCAGCATGGGCATGTCGTGCTGGTTCAGGAACCGCAGCTGACGGCGTCCGGGACTTGCCATGTGGGTCATCCAACTCAGGAGCTTCACCAGCATTCTGGACTCGCCAAAATCCTTGGATGCGGGGCGGTTGTCCAGCACCCGTCCGGCCAGCCAGATTTCCAGGCGTTGCAAGTCCACGTAGCGTTCGGGTTCAATCAGACAAGCCACTGCAGGACCGGTGCCCGCGGTTGCGATTGCATCCCACAGGGCCCCGACGACACCGGTGCCGGCGAGGGCGGGTACGGCGACCAGCACGCGGCGATCGTCCTGGCCGGCCCAGGTCAATATCCCCTTGGCCAAGCCGTGGGTGGCGGCCGGGTCCGGGACTACCGGGAGCACTTGGGCCTGGCCGGCGTCCAAGGCCGCTGCGATCGCCTCCTCGCACTTGGCGTCGGGGACGGGCACGGCGGGTTTGGCTGCCACGTTGGCTCTTTCCGGTTTTGGTTCAAAGTCCGCCGCGCCCAGACGCTTGGGTGTCCGGGCCCCGGCAATGCCGCGGTCAAGGGCTTCCTCCACAAAAAGCAGCCGGGGGGCCCAAGTCTCGGGGGTGTGCCCCAGAATTGTTGGGAGTGCGTTGTCGCTCAGGCCTCCCAGATAGTCCCGGCCCAGGAACAGGGTCAGCATTTGGGCAGTTTGCAGGGCATCGGCAAAGGCCCGGTGACCACCGCCGGACAGGTTGAGGGACGGTGCCACGCGCGGCAGCGACGTTGTGATCAGGGACGGCTGACACATCACGACCAGATCGCGGGTATCCAGGATCTGCATGTGGTCCACCTCGACACCGGCTGCGGCAAGGAACGAGGTTTCGAAACTTGCCTTGTGGGCCACGAAACAGGTGGCGGGAGCCAGAAACTCACTAATTCTGGGGGCCACCTGTTCGATCGGCGGTGCGTTGGCCACATCCGCATCGGTGATGCCGGTGAGCGAGGTTACGTCGGGCGGAACCGGGATTCCGGGGTTGACCAATGTGTCAAGGCGGTCGGCCGCATCAAGTGTTTCCAGGGAGGTTCCCCAGTCAAAACGGACAGCGCCTACTTCGATGATTTGGTCGTCGTGCGGATTTAGCCCGGTGGTTTCCAGGTCCAGCACCGCGAAAACGGTGCGACTGGCCTGTACCGCGGCCAACGGTTCGCTGTCGGCCTCTTCGGCGAACAAATCCAGTTGGTCCAGGTTCATGTGCTGTAGGGTTGGAATCGAACGGCTGTCAGGTGGAGGAAGGGGAACGCGGCCCGCCCGGCCGCGCGGCGGTAATTCGGCACCGTAGGCCGCTGACCACCGTGGGCGGACGGGATGGAAATCCACAACCAAACGGCTTGCGCGGCGGCAACCGGGAACGCCTGTGTGCCAAACTGTAGCCTAGGATCCGCCTTGGTCCCGCTGTTTGAGTCGGGTGGAGAACAACCCTCAGGAATTCGATGAACGCTACAGCACCGCACGTGTCGGTCATTATGACCGTTCTCAATGAGGGCCGTTCGTTGCCGACCGTGATCTCGGCGCTCCTGGACCAAACCCACGTACCGGCGGAAGTCGTGATCTGCGACGGTGGCAGCACCGACAATACGATATCCAGTCTCAGGGCGTTGCAGCAGTCCATGGAGGGCACAGCCACGAAGTTGACCCTGTTGGTGGCCGAGGGCGCCAACATCAGCGAAGGTCGGAACCGGGCCATTGAGGCCGCGACCCACGACCTGATCGCGGTCACGGATGCCGGGATTCGGCCGGAACCGGACTGGCTGGAACAGCTGGTGGCAACATTTGCAGCCCATGCCGGCGAGCCTTCGGTCCAAGGAGTCGCCGGATTTTTCCTGCCGGAAGTGAAAGGGGTGCTGGATACGGCGCTGGCCGGTACCACGCAGCCGTTGAGGAGGGACGTTGATTCCGAGACATTCCTTCCCGCCGGTCGCTCCATGCTGTTTACGCGGCAGGCATGGCAAGAGGCCGGCCGCTTTCCCGAGTGGCTGGACTACTGTGAGGACTTGGTGTTCGACCTCCGGATGGAGGACTTGGCGGCGGACGGCGTGAAGGGCCTGCCGTTGGCCGAGTTGTCGGTGGTTCGGGTTCCGCCCCGGGAATCCCTAAGGGCGTTCTTCAAACAGTACTACCTCTATGCCCGTGGCGACGGCAAGGCCGACCTTTGGCGCGGCCGCCATGCAATTCGCTACGGGACCTATCTCGTGCTGATCCCCTTGCTGCTGTCCCTCATCGGCGGCGGTGTCTGGCGCCGTCGCCTGGGCTGGACGGGTTTGGCAGCCGGCATTGCGGCCTACTGCCGTCGGCCACTGGCGCGGATCGTGCAGCTTGGCCAATACCGCATGACGCCACTGCAACTGCTGGCCGCCATGTCCATGGTGCCTTTGATTCGCGTGTTGGGTGACATAGCCAAGATGGCGGGGTATCCGGTGGGGTGGATCTGGCGCATCCGCAACTGGAAGCGTCCGGAAATCCATTGGCGCACCGTCCTCAAGTTGCGAAATTGCCAGTCCGTTTCCGAGAACCAGGCTCGCTAATCGGATCGGGCCCGGTGCCTAATCCTCCTCCGGGAAAGGCACGAATGCCAGCAGCGTGGTGGGGAAGCGGTCGGTAGCCACAAGCACCCCCTCGTCGGCCCAGCGTACGATCCCTTCCCAGTTGCGGGCCACGACTTCGTCCAGCAGAACCAGTTCGACCGGCGGACGGTCCACCAGCTCGATGCGGCCGTCCTGGATCTCCATTTCCAACAGCCGCTCAACTATCGCGACATCCTTGTGGGAATCGCCTTCCCCCCACCGTTCCCGGATGGCATCGGCCTGCGTGGGCAACTGCTTTTCGCCCGGCCAGTGGAAATTGATGGCCCAGAACCTGCCGTGCGGGTCCAGCCTTGTTGCATCCGTGATGCGGAATTCCACCTCCGGCACGTCGAGAGTGCCCGCAGCCTCCAGTTCCGCCGAAAACAGCAGGGCATGCCGCTCCGGGTTGGTCTCCCTGCCTGCCAGTTCATGGATGGCAATAACCTGCGAGTCCTGCATCACCAGGGTTTCGTAGGCCTTGTTCATCAATGAAGTCTGCGGCTGCAGAAGAACGGTGTTGGCAAGGTCCAGTTCCAATCCCTCCAGGTTGCCCAGGACCTTTCCGGGGATCAGGTAGCCCAGCATTCTGCCCTGGGAACGTCCCTCCACTGCCAGGTAGAACCGGGATCCGGTGAACACGATGGCCTCGAGGCCCTCATAGCCTTCGAGGTTGCGCAGATCGGCCCCGTTGATCAGTGGAATGGGGAACGGCTTGATCGGGGTTTTGCCAGGGTCCGACAGCGCCGCGGCCAGGGCCTGACGCGACAACCCAAACAGGTTGTGGTCGTATCGGTCCGGGTATTGGGGCAGCAGTACCAGCACATCCCCGAACCAGTCCAAGCCCGAAATTTCCACCTCGGGTTCGGCAACCGGTCCCGACAACGGGATCGTCTGAACCGTCTGCTCCGGATACCCGGTGCGTACCTTCACAGGGGTGGCGGTTGCCGTCACCGGTTCGACGCGGGGTCGTTCCTCCCGATCCGCAGGCGGAATCTGGCACGCGGACAGCACTGCCACGGCTGCCACTGTAACCCAACGGCCAAGCTGGAACCGGGCCGGGCCGGTGCTGCCCCGAGCCGACACTTCAACCATCCTGGACACGGTCAGCCAGCCAGGTCTTCACCGAGTCTTGCCAGGCCGGCATGGACGGAAGGCCGACAGCCGTCAGTCGCGTGTCCTTGAGCACTGCGTGGCGCGGAGGGGTTGCGGCCCTGGGCCACTCCTCACTGCCGATGGCATCGACCGGTACATCCCCCAGGCCGGTGTGCTGCAGCAGGAACACGGCCCATTCGTATCGACTGGCCACGCCGGCGCCCGTCATGTGCCACACACCGCGGCAGTCGATGCGGCTCAGCAGTTCGACGCGCTTGGCCACGTCGGCAGTCCAGGTGGGGGAGCCGAATTCATCGTCCACGACGCGCAGCCGCCCCAGTCGGCGGGCCGCACCCATGATTTTGCCCGGGAAATCGTCCTCGCCCGATCCGTACAGCCAGCTTACCCTGACAACTGCATGTTCGCTTTGGTTTGCGAGCACGGCCACCTCGCCGGCCCGTTTGCTGCGGCCGTAGGTGTTGCCGGGTCCGGTCTGATCGATCTCCGCATGGAATCTGCCCGGCTCGCCGGCGAACACCTCGTTGGTGCTGAAGTGAATCAACTTGGTGTCGGACTGGTCGCACGCGGTGCGAACGTTGACCGGTCCCTGTCGGTTGGCGGCCCACACCGCAGGTTCGTTGGCCGGATGCTCGGCCCCGTCCACATCCGTCCAGGCCGCGGCGTTCAGCACAATGTCTGCGTTGGCTCCGCGAATGGTGCGAATGCACCGGTAGTCGGAGATGTCGCACTCCGCCCGTCCCCAGGATATGAGATCGTGTCCGCGGAACGCTTCCTGCAGAGCCCGGCCCAACAGGCCGTCGGCTCCCAAAATCAACACGCGCATGGCATGGGCCGGGTCATCGGGTCCACTGCGAGATTCAAGGACTGGGTGCCGGACGCCACGGTCCGGATTGCGCTGGAGCACATCCAGGCAACATTGTGGAACTGCCCCACCGATTTGACACAATCCACGCATTGCATTGCATGAGTGGAATGTCCATGGCACAACCCGCCACAGTATCGACCCGGGTTGGGATTCCCAATACCCCCGCTGCCCGCAACATTCGGGTCCGGTTGGGTCGGGTACTGCCGTTGCTGAAGGAGATCGGACTGCCGCCTGTCGCTGTGCGGCTGGTGGGCGGGTTGCCGCGGGCTCTGCTCACGACCCGGGATACCGGATATCGAGTACCGCGCCATGAGGGCCTGGATGTGGATCTGGTCATGGAATCCGACGCCCTCATCGCAGGCATTCGCCTGCAGGAAATCCATGGCGGTACATTGACGGCACACAGGCAGTTTGTAAACGCGACTTGGTACCCGCCCAAACACTTGTCGGCCCCTCCCGTTGACCTCATCTCCGCGCGGTCCGAACGTTACCCGCAGCCCGGACAACTGCCCGCAGTGAGACCCGGAACCTTCGCGGACGATTGCCACCGGCGCGACTTTACGGTCAACACCCTGGCCCTGGACTTGGAGGCCGCGGTGGATTTGTGCGCGGGTGCCGGTCGATGCCTCGTTCACCACCATCCGCTGGCCCTGGAGGACCTGGGGCAGGGAATCATACGGGTCCTGCATGCGGGGAGTTTCGTGGACGATCCCACCCGCCTGTTCCGCGCCGTTCGCTATGAACAACGCCTGGGATTCCGCATGTCCGGGCAGACGATGGAACTGTTCCGCCGCGCGGTGGCCGGAAACTGCCCGGCCACGGTATCCGGCACCAGAATTCGTCACGAAGTGGAGCTTGCCTTTCTGGAATCCCGTGTCACGGCGATCCTGAACCGACTTGCCCACCTGGGTTTGTTGGCGGGCATTGGGCTGACCGGCACCCGCGCCGAGGAAGGTCGAGAGGCCTGCGGACGCATGTCCGAAGCCAATGCCAACCGCATCGAAATGGGGTGGCTGCTGTTGTTGGGTATGGCCGAGGCCGAGCCGAGCACCGCCGGGCAGGCGTTGGACCTGCCGTCGAGGTTGCAGGCCCGGGCGGTGGTGTTCCGGTCGTTGCTTCAGGATCCGGTGCTGGCCGATGGCACCCTGTCCGATCTGGTCCTGGCCCGTCGGCTGGGACCCGTATCCCGGAACGATCTCGTTCTGCGAAGTTTGCAGGTGTACTTTCCCCATTTGCACACCCGCATCGATCAGTTGATGGCCCGGGCCGCCGATCCAAGGCCCCGACTTGACGGCAGGGATCTGATCCGACTCGGGTACACACCGGGCAGGGCCCTGGGCCGGGTTCTGGAGGAGCTGTGGGTTCTGCGTTTGGCCGGGAGGCTCCGGTCCATCGAGGACGAAAGGGCTTGGGTCAGGGAACACGGGTCGAAAATGCAGGCTGCCGCTGAGTAGACGGTGTAAACCCCTGCCGGAGCGATGTGTGGTTCATGGCAATGGGCACGACGTTCACAGCAGTAACACAATCAGGGATAACAACAGCAGCACGGCCAGCAGAACGGGTTGGTGAATCAGATAGATGGCCAGGGAGTGCTGGCCCAGTGTTTCAAGCCACCGTACCGGCGCCGTCTGTGCCACCTGGGAGCGAATCGGAGGCGGTGTGCGGCCCCGGTATCGCAGGATACCCAGAAACGACCCCAACAGGAACAGGCCGAAGTAGAACAGGAACGGCACGTAGTCCAGGGCGGCGTAGCCGGCCGGCTGAAAACCCAGCCAGAAGCCGAATTCCGCCAACCACCCATCCCAGGTTGGGCGGCAGGACGGCCAAAGGTCGAATTTCGCCAGCCAGGGAGGGCAGGCCAGCCACAGGCCGGCGGTCCCACTGAGCGCGCCGATTGCCAACACGAGCCACCGGTTGCCGAGCAACGGCGCGCAGACGACAAGACCCATCCCGATCATGTGCAGGACCCCGAACTGGATGTAGGCCCCTCCACGGAACACAAGCCAGGTGATGAGGGTCAGAACCATGCCCCAGCAAAAGACAATCAATCCCCGCTTGTATTGCCGCGTCCGTCGTTGCCCCGGAGGGCGGGCCCTGCCGGCAGTGGAGTGGTAGGCCACCGCGGACGAAACACCGGCCAACGTGACAAACGTGTAGGCCGTGGCTTTTTGGAACAGGTCCCAAAAAGGGTGGTAAATGTCCAGGAAGGGGTGTTCGATGGCGGCGGTGAACGGGATTAGCCGATCCAGGTCGAACATCAGGTGATAGATCACCATCATGATGATGGCGACGCCGCGCAATGCGTCCAGTTCCCAAAACGCGGCGGCATTTGGAGTGCGCCGGCGCGTCAGCCGCAGGGCGCCCGCCAGTTCGCGCAGGAAGTTGCCCATCGCACGGAATCCCGGTCGATCCGCACGTCAGGTCGGGCGGGGCCGGTGACGCAGGGGGCGCGGCCGCCCACTGTCTTCCAACCCGCAACTCCGCTGCCGGAAGCGTTTGCGGGGCCTTACCCGGGTTCCGCAGCTCGCGGTGGCATGCGATCCGAACCCAACGTGCAAGTCCGCACTGGTCCTGGACGATCGCATCGGGCGGCCTCCGAACATGCTATTCGCCATACAGGCTCTCCATGAGCAGGTTCTTGGACACCGCCATGCGCCGGGTGTTCGGGTCCGCCTGTTGCAGGTTTCTCCAGGCACCGTAGTTGCGCGCCGCCAGATCGACGACGAAGCGGGGGTAGTGGAGCCAGACGAATGGCGAGCCGGCATTGAGGGCGTATTCCTTTGCCAGCCGGGAGCGATTCGGCAACATCGCGGCGGCCAGGTCCCGCAGCTTCTCGCGGCGGCTGCCGCGGGACCACATGCGGGCCATGTTGCGGGGCAGCGTGATCGCATCGGACGTGATGTTCCACAGCAGATAGTGTGCGGCGCCCACGGCTTCTTCGGGAATGTCCGGGCGCAATGTCTCCAGCACGCGGTTCGGAATCCGGGCGCCCAGGGTGGTGTGCGCCAGGTTCAGCATCAGGTACACGCCGGACTGCCATCCCCAACCCAGGGCCCGGTCCGACAACGCATCCCAGTCGAGTGTATCGCCGCAATGGGCAATCGTGGCGCTGATGTCGCACACCGGGCGCAATCCCGTATAGAACAGGTGCTGGTAGGAGGCATGGATGCACAGGTGCAGGATCAGGTCTTCCGGACACAGGCCCAGCACCTGACCGCGCGCACCCTCGATGGGCGCGGCCCGGTCCCAGAGGCCGTCCAGGTCCGACAGGGCGTACCGGTCCTTGGGCCACGTGATGTTCCAGTGCAGTTCCAGGACGGTGTTGTTGTTGTTGAACATGCGGGGCAGGTGGTGCACATCCGCCGACCAGGTCTCAACGTCCATCGGTTCCCGCGTGATATATCCCAGTTCCCCGGTCACCTGCACTGCTTCCGCGAGCAATGCCCTGGGTACCAGCAGGTCGATGTCGTCCATCTGGCGCGTGCCGATTTCCGGATAGATGTCATGGGCCAGGTGCATGCCCTTGAGGGCCAGGCAGGGGATGTTCCTGGTCTGCAGGGCCTGGGCCAGTTCCGCCAGTTCTGTTGCAAGGAAGAGATTGCGCAGTACGCTCTGCCGATATGTGTCCGCCAGACTCTGGCAAACCACGTCCGGAGGTCGGGTGCATGTCTCCGGCACCTGTTGCAGGCAGTAGTGGAGCAGGGCACCCACCCGCTGTATGTTGGCTGTCTGCTCCAGGTCGACCCATTCACCGTCGGACAGATCGGCCCATGGTTCCTGGGTATGGGGCGCGGACTGCAGTGCCAGGATGCGCAGGAGCGCGGCTTGGACGGGCGAGTCGGTCATGACGGTTCCGGCCGATGGGGTGTGGAGGCGAAGGTGGATCGGGCACGAGCCTTGTGGGTCAGTCCGTGCATGCCGCTGTTTCGGTGTTGGTTGTCAACAAGGCTGCAATCTTATGGTCAATGCGCGACAGGGCAAACTTGCCTATCTCCCCCACCGGAACCCACCGCCCCTCTTCCCAGCGCGGGATTTCGGGCTCCGTGCCGTGGCAGACCGCCAGGTAGGTGTCCTGCAGGCGCCGAAAGTGGCTGTAGTCCTGGATCTGTCGGCCAAGGTGTCGGACTTGGTCAACGATCACACACAGCTGATCTTGGGCGATCCGCGCCGCCGCGGATACGTCGGATGCGGGCAGCTCCTCAACCGGCAGTGCCGGAAACGCCCACAACCCCCCAAGCATGTCGCTACGCCGATTGCGGACCAAGAATACCCGCTGTTGGCTTCCTTGTGCGGTGAGCAGCACATATCCGACATGGTGTCTGGCAGAGAGTGATTTTGCCGGGTTGCGGCGCGGCAACGGTGCCGGCCGGGCCGATGAATAGGTAGCGCAATGCTCCCGCACGGGGCATTGCGGGCAGTCAGGATTGACCGGCTTGCATATCTTGCTGCCCAATGCCATCAAGCCTTCCGCAATCAGGCCCGGGGAAACCGCGGGATTGGCGGCCAACAGATCCCGAATGTGGGTGTCGATTGTGTCCAGGTTCGCCTTGCGCTGCGCTTTGTACGGGGTTTTGTGAAGGCGCGAATACAGGCGTACGACGTTCCCGTCGATGGCCGGTTCGGGTTGGTTGAACGCCAGGCTCAGGATGCCGCCCGCGGTGTAGCGGCCGATGCCGGGAAGTGCCAGTAGTTCCTTTTTGGTGCCCGGTACCTGTCCCCCGTGGTGCTGCACCATCTGCTTGGCCGCCCGCTGTATGTTCAAGGCCCTTCGGTAGTAGCCCAGGCCCTCCCAGAGTTTGAGCACCCGATCCTCGTCCGCTTGCGCCACAGCCCGCGGGGATGGCAGGGCCGCCATCCAGCGATTGAAGTAGGGAACAACGGTCGCGAGCCGGGTTTGCTGCGCCATAACCTCGGCGATCCAGACCTGGTAGGGATTCCGGAAGCCGTGGGGTGCGGAACGCCAGGGAAATGGTTCGGCGTTGGCCAATTGCCAGTCCGCCACCTTGTCAATCAAGGTCCGGGAGCGGATCCTTGCCGCGGAGATTCGAGTGCAACGCCGTGGATCAACCGCCCAGCAGGTTCGCCTGGTTGCACTGGGAAACGAGGAACGAACCAATGAACATGGCGGCGAATACGACCCACCCCCACACCGGAAGTCCGAGGTAGGTGCGGGGTGGTTTGGGCGGCGGCGGCGGCGGCGGGATTGCCGCCTGGCACTTCCAGCAAATGCGCTTGTCGTCAGGGTTGTGCTGACCGCAGGATGGACAGTCCACAAGCAGTCTCGAACAGAAAACTGGGCCAAATCGGTGGAGCGAATCGTAACACGGGTATCGGAACCGGACGGCCGGACAACAGTGGGAGGGATCTGTTGTGAAGCGCGCAAACCGCTGCAGCGCTGCAGCTTGGCATGGTTCTGTTTGGGCAGTGCCGTTTCAATCCTTGGACGGGCCTTTTCGGAGATCCATGGGTTTGGTCCTCAACGGTTCAAGTCATCGCAACAGTTCAGGATTTCATTCCGTGGGTCCGAACCCCAGACGGCTGGACCGGATTCGGGTGTTCGACTCTCCCACCGCGGCGCACCGAAGATTCCATGAGGCTGCAAACCGCCGGTGCCCAGTGCGGTGTCTTCACGCGGGTTGATACCGGACGCAGACGGCATGCTCCACGGCGGGTGGTTCCGTCCCGGTGCCGGGGATGAAGTTGATGCCCAGCGCCACCACCTTGCGGGCTCCGCCGAAATGCCGGCGGCCATAGTCGTGGGTTCGGATCTGGTCCAGGGCCGCCTGCGGGGACTCGCCGTACTTGAACTCCATGACGCAGACATGCTCGGGGAAGCAGACCTCCATGTCGGAGCGGCCGCCCCCCTGGTGCACCTCCGACTGGAACTCCACCTGCATCAGCTGGCACAGCACGTGCAGCACGAGGTGGCAGTCGGTCTCCCGGCGCAGCTTCTCGCTTGGGATGCCGGCCAGGAAGGTGTGGAGGAGAGTACAGAACCCCTTGTAGTCCTCGTCGGCCAGTGTCCGGTGCATGCCCCTCAGGGTCCGCGGGTCGGGTGGTTGCCGATAGGTCTCCAGCAGTTCATGGCTATAGGTCCGGCGCACCTCGTCGTTGGGGTAGTCGAGGTACAGATCCCCGTCAGTGTCCTGGCGCAGGGTGTAGTAGCCGGTCTGGAACATGAGAGGGACGAAGTTGACCCGGTCCAGGCTGTAGGTCGTGCTCATCAGGCTTTCCCATGGGGGCGGATCCGCGGGCAGGGGGTACTGGCCCTGCTTCATGAGACGGATCAGGAACATGGGGTTGCCGGAGACGGCCCAGTGGTTGGGCCATCCGGTGACGGCCCATCTCCGGACATGGCTTCGATCCTGCATGTCCCGGAGGCAGCAGGCCAGGGTGAAGGGGTTGTAGACGCTCTCGCTGTCCTCGGGGAAGCCGAAGCAGTAGCCGTTGTAGTGGCGGCGTACCTGGTCCATCAGCTTCTCAAGGGACAGGTCGAGGTGGGCGGCGCCCGTGGCGAGATGGGGATGCAGTGCGGTTCGGACTTCCCGTTCGGTGAAGCCGCAGAGGGTAGCGTATACGGGTTCCCAGGAGATGTCCCGCAGGTTG
This sequence comes from Caldilineaceae bacterium, assembly GCA_965219935.1. Lineage (GTDB taxonomy): Bacteria > Chloroflexota > Anaerolineae > Caldilineales > Caldilineaceae > Bin34. Next base: position 378,375 of record CBDCOU010000003.1, read on the forward strand.
TTCAAACCTGAGAAAACGCTGCTGTGATCCACACGGATGATACCCGTGATGAAGACGAAGTGCAGGTGACTTTCGAGACTCTTGAGCCGGAGGTAGAAGTTGCGCAGGGTGTCCAGGATTGGTACAGGATCCACCTTCTTGCCCAGCAGGTGCACTAGGGGTGCGTCGTATTCATCGACCAGGACGACGGGGTTGGCCCCGTAGCGCGCCTTGAGTCGGCCCACCAAATTTTCCAGGCGCTGGGCCGGGCCGACGGCCGGACTGGTCGGGAAGGTGACGGCGCCGGATTCATCCACGGGGTCCAGGCCGACGTTGACGCCGCGTCGGTTCCACAGGGTGTACTGGCCACCCAGCATCTCCAGCAGGTTGGCTTCCAGTCGTTCCGGTGCATCAGCCGGAGTGCTGGCCATGTTCAGACGCACGACCGGATGGAAGCCCCGGCTCTTGGCCGCGTCCGCCGCAGCCGTGCCTTGGAACAGCTCCGCCTTGCTCAGGGTTGGCGGTGGGTTGTGGCCGTTCAGGTAGCGGGGATCAATCGTCACCTCTCCCTGGAAGAAGGCCTCCAGGGTTGTTACCAGCAGGGACTTGCCGAAGCGCCGGGGACGGGCCAGGAAGATGTACTTGTTGTTCAGCAGTGACGGGTTGTGATCCGTGGGTGCCAGCAACGAGAGGAGATGTTGCGTCTTGTCCACGTACAGGCCGCCGCCATGCCGCAGCAGGATGAATTCGGACTGATCCGGACGCAGGAATGGCAGAGGGTTTGCGGACGGCACGACCATATTCCATCGGTTACGGACTAGATGCTCCGATCCTACAACTATCTCTGAGGGACGTCAGGTTGTCTGTATCTCCAACCCATGGTGCTATCACCGGAAGTTTCCGACGGGTCGTTGGCAGGCAGTGGTCCAAGCTGTTGATCCGCTCCTCCCAAGGCTGGAAACAGAAGCAAGTGCCCTACTGGAGGGCATGGATTCGCGACCGCCTTGACCTCAAGCATTTGAGCAGGCCATCTTGAAGTTCGGGCGTGTCGACGGCGGCCCGGGGGCCGAACCCTGCGCTACGGAAAATCCGACAGGTGCGCAGTTCAACCGACCCGGTGAGCAGGCTTCGGTACCGGTTGTTCCCCAACCCTGTCCTCCAGGCCCGGAGCAATTGTCAGCAAGGTTGCGGTTTGCCAGTCCCGCGGCGGTACATGCGGCTCAAACCGACGGCGTACCAGCACCTGGCCCAGTAATGCCACCGCCACGCCGATATAGATGAAACTGCCCGTGACCCATATGATGCCGCCACTGATCATTTGGTCCTGAACGGCGGTCAAACGGTCCAGGGAGTTCGCGGAAAGATAGTAGCTGTAGGTGGCTTCCTGACGGAAGGCCAGCGTCACACCGGTGATCATATTGGCCACTTCGCCTCCCACGATTAGATACACGAACCGAAGCCAAACCGGAAGCGGCCGATGCAGGTGGGGAGGTGCAGCCATGGCGTGCCACCAGAACATCATGAAGGCCGCCCAGAAGGGCGTCAGGGAGGCGTTGGCCCAGTGGGGCCGTTCCATCAACCAGTTGACGGTTGCACTGTCGTGCCAGAGTGCAAACAGACCTACGGTCAGGAGCCAGACCGGTCCGGGACCGGTAGCCCAACGGAGTGATGTCCACCATCGGGTTGGACCGCGCCACCGAGTCCGCAGCCTGCTTTGACGATCGGCGGGCACGAGATGCCACAGCATGTCCAGCCAGCGACCGTGCAACAGCAAGGGTGGTGCCACGATGCCGGCCAATGCCTGTTGGAGGGTTCGGGCATACAGGTAGTTGAACTTGAGTTCTGCCAAGGGCGACGCGAACGCGAGCCAAAGGCACACAAATCCGAGCACAAATACGGCTACCTGGTACCGGGCAGGCCGGTCCTGCGGAGCCAGACGGGCTCGGCCCGCGAAATAGGTGGCCAATACGACCAGCAGCAGCGCAGCCGCGATTGGATGCTGCGTCCAGTCGTGCAGATGGCGGAGCCCGAGGTCCACGTTCGTTGTCTGTGAAGAGTCAACCTGTTGCGTACCCTCGCAGTATCGCATGAGCCGATGTCCGCGACATGCCCCAAACGGCCGGGTTTCAACCGGCAGTGAGGGTCGCGTTGGCCGACGAATCCCGGTGAGGAGTGCGAATCACACCCTATTACTGCCGAACCGATTCGGTCCGGCTTGCCCCCAAACCCGTGTTGTCGCGCTACCATTGTCCTTGGGCCTGTAGGCATGCCTACCGCGCCTGATCTCTTCAACTCCCATCCTGATCGGATTTGGTCGTCCGTTTGTTCATGTCTGCCACCACTTCCCGCCGCACATTCCTGAAGGCTTCGTTGGTTGCGACCGGACTATTGCTGTCCGCATGCGAACCCTCCGCCATTGCTCCGGCAGCCACGGCCGCCGGTGGTACCGAGGTGGAGGCGCTTCTGTACGTCGGCTACCCCTTGGATGAGGCGCGGATTGAGGCGTTCGGTCTGTTCAAGCGGATTGCCCCCGACTTGGACATTGAGGCGATTGAAATTGATTCCGCCTGGGACGACATGCAGGTTCAGGTCGGAGCAGTGCTCGCCTCGGGCAATCGCATCGATCTCCTGCCGATCGCCACGTACGGCTTGCCCAGGCTCTGGGCCAGTTCGGGCCAGTTGCTGGATTTGCACCCCTGGATTGCGGATGCGTTGCAGCCCGCGGCTGCGGAATTCCCTTCCGCGCTGTTGCAGGCCTACGGGGGGGATGCACAGTACGGCCTGCCCCTTGAATTCGTGTCCCATGCCGTGCTCCTGAACCGAACGGTGTTTGCAGACGCAGGCCAGCCACTGCCTGGAGCAACCTGGACCTGGCAGGATTGCCTGGAGTTGTCCTATGCCCTGACACGCCGGGGAGGCAGCGACGCGACCTGGGGATGGGGTACGGAACTTGACGTGGCGGGAGCGGAGCACTGGTTGTGGGCGAATGGCGGCCCCGGCCTGTTCGACCGGTCGGCGGCAGACTTTGCCAACCCGACCGCCTCGCACCAAGCCCATCATGCGGCACTGGAATGGCTCTCCCAAATGTGGCTGGTGCACAAGGTGGCTCCCGGTCCCGAACAGTTGAGAAGTCGTAGTCCGGCATCCCTGAAGTTGTCCGGCAATCTCGCGATGTGGATGGCCTCGTCACTGGATGTGCGGCTTCTGGAGGACCAACGCGATCGAGTGGATTGGCAAGCGGTCCCTGTGCCAAAGGCCCACGCGGACGGACCCAGTGCCACCATGGTCTGGAGCACGGGCCTTGCCGTTGCCAGCAGCACACGGTTCCCCGACGAGTCGGCCCAGTTGCTGGCACACATGACCACCGGGGAAGGGGCGGCGCGCATGGCGCGGGACAGTGCGCATCCGGTGGCCGGACGGCCGGACCTGTGGTTGACTGACGAGCGTCGTGCCCGAGGCGGTTCCGTATTCGTGGATTCGCCGCGCACGGCGGACAGGGTCGGTGACAACTCCTTGGGCTCCAATCACCGGGAGCTGCTGGAGACGGTGGTGGAACCCAATTGGAAAGCCGTGTTCGCGGGGGCAGTCCTGCCGGAAACCGCGCTGGCGACGATGGATGATCAGTTGACCGCCAGTATCCGCAATGCCCGGCTGCCCCAAGTCTGAACCGTAACCGGCCAACCCGAAGCGCTGCCACCCGGAAGGTGACCATGACCCGCGAACTGGTGCTTCCCTTCGCGCTGCAACTGCAGATCATCGATCAGTCGCTCGCGGGGAAACCCGAGGAGATCTGCGGCATCGTCAGGGGGCGGGATCGGCAGGCAACGGCGCTGGTGCCGTCACGGAACGCGGCGGAAGAACGGACCATCAACTATCTGGTGGAACCGTCGGTGCTGATGCAACAGTTCGTCTTCGAGGACGAGGGCGACTCCATGGTGGCCATCTACCACTCGCATCCCGAGTCTCCGGCCTATCCCTCAGCCACCGATGCCTGGACGGCCACCTATCCCGAGTCCGTTTACCTAATCTGTTCCCTGGAAACATTGCAACCCGTGATCCGGGGCTTTGAACTGCTGGACATCGAAACCGACTTCGACTTGACGGCCCTCAAGCAGCAGACATCGTTCTACGAAACGCGGCCTGGCCTCTTTGCCTGGTATCGGGCCACCGGCACACCCTTGCCCGATGCACTCGACCGGACGCGCTGTCCGGCCTGGGACCCGTTCTACGTGGTTTGGTTCCAGCCGGACCCGGCTGACGAGCCCGAGGTGCGGGTTGTTCACATTGGGGAAATCAGGATCAAGTCCCATTGATTCGCTGCCGGTATCCCCGGGCAGTCTCCCTAACGCATCTCCAATGAATGAACTTGATGCCCGGTGCTAAGATATCGAGCGCAATGGGCAGCCTCCTGCCCGTGACTGGACTTCATTCACCAGAAAGCTGACATAAACAGCATGACGACTGTCTACATTCCCACTCCCCTGCGACGCCTGACGGCCGGTGCCTCCAAGCTGGAGGTGGAAGGCAGTTCGGTTGGCGAACTCATCCAGGCCGTTGATGCGCAGCATCCGGGGGTGGCGGCCAAGATTTTGGATGCCGACGGCGAGGTCAAGCGCTTCATCAATGTGTTTTGCAACGATGATGAAATCCGCTCGCTTGAAGGCTTGGACACCCCGGTCGGGGAACGGGATCGCGTATCCATCGTTCCGGCGATGGCGGGCGGTGCGGCGATAGCCTGAAGCAGATTGGGAATCAGGAGAATCAGAACATGGCGCACTTAAACAGGGACCAGCTGGTGGAGTTGGCCAAGAGCGAGATTACCGAGATCACGGCGGATCAATTGAAGGCGCGCCTGGATCAGGGCGAGGATCTGACGGTGATTGACATCCGGGAGCGGGATGAGTTCGTGCAGGGCCACGTGCCCGACGCTACCTTTATTCCGCGCGGCCATCTGGAGCTTCAGGTGGAACAGCACCAGCCGGACCGGGACGAGCCGGTTGTGCTCTATTGCGCGGGCGGGGTTCGTTCGGCCCTGGCGGCGCGCAATCTCAAGGACATGGGCTACCGCAACCCCATTTCCCTGATCGGCGGCTTCAACGGCTGGAAAAACGCAGGCCTGGAGTTCAAGGTTCCGGTGGTGCTGAACGACGAGCAGCAGATCCGATACAGTCGGCACACGATGCTGTCGGAGATCGGCGAGGCCGGCCAAATCCGTCTGCTGGAGAGCAGTGTTCTGTTGATTGGCGCCGGTGGTCTGGGCAGTCCGGCCGCCATGTACCTGGCGGCCGCCGGGGTGGGCAAGCTGGGCATCATCGACTTTGACACGGTCGACGTTTCGAACCTCCAGCGGCAATTGCTGCACGGGCAGAAGGATGTGGGACGTCCCAAGATCGATTCGGCCCGCGATCGCATTCAGGACATCAACCCGGATGTCGAGGTGGTGGGCTACAACGTGCCGTTGAAGAGTTTCAACGCCATGGAGATCATCTCGGAGTACGACGTGGTCATCAACGGGTCGGACAACTTCCCGACCCGCTACCTGGTCAACGACGCCTGCCATCTGCTGGACAAACCGCTGGTCGACGGCAGCATCTTTATGTTCGAGGGTCAGGTTACGGTCTACGACGGCACCGGGCCCTGCTACCGATGCCTGTATCCGGATCCGCCGCCTCCCGGCGAGGTTCCGAGTTGCGCCGAGGCCGGCGTCATGGGCGTGCTGCCGGGCATTGTGGGCTCGATGCAGGCCCTGGAGGCCATCAAGCTGCTGGTCGGGTTTGGCGAGTCGCTGTCCGGCCGGCTGTTGATGATCGACACGGGCGACATGACCGTACGGACGCTGCGTGTGGATGCGGCCCTGGACTGCCCCTTGTGCGGTGGTCGGCCGACGGTCACCAAACTGATCGACTACGAGGAGTTCTGCGGCCTTCCAAGCCAGGCGGACCATCCGGAAGCGGTGCCCGAACCGGCCTGAGACGGGTTGGCAGCGGCCGTGGCGGCTCACAACACATCGGCCGCGGGAGGTTCGGGATCACGGTCGATCCTGGATCTCGTGGGAGGCACGCCGCTCCTGGACCTTTCGCCGTGGGCCTGGGGGGAAGGTGTGCCCCGCGCGGTCCGTGTACAGGCCAAGGCGGAGTGGTTCAACCCCGGCGGTTCGGTCAAGGCGCGGGCGGCTGCCTGGATTTTCCGGGACGCCGTGCAAACGGGCGCGCTGACCAAAGAGCGGTGCCTGATCGACAGCAGCTCGGGCAATACGGCCATCTCCTATGCCCAAATCGGGGCGGCGCTGGGCTACCGCGTCAAGTTGGTGATGCCGGCCAACGTGTCGATTGAACGCAAGACGATGGTGCAGGCCTACGGCGCCGAATTAATCGAGTCGGATCCCCTGGAAGGGTCCGACGGCGCGATCCGCGTGGTGCGCCGGCTGGTGGCCGAGGATCCGAGCCTGTTCCACGCCGACCAGTACGCCAACCCGGCCAACTGGCAGGCCCACTACGAAACCACCGGTCCCGAAATCTGGCAACAGACCGAGGGGCGCATCACCCATTTTGTGTGCGGTTTGGGCACCACCGGAACATTCGTGGGCGTTGGCCGCTACCTGCACGAGCAGGATCCGGACATCCGGCTCGTTTCCGTCCAGCCCTCGGATGAACTGTCGGTGATTGAGGGTCTCAAGCATCTGCCAACGTCCATCGTGCCGCCCATCTATGATCCCGGCGTGGCCACGTCGGAGATGACCGTGGATCCCGAAGCCAGTTGGGATCTGGTGCGCCGCCTGGCCCGTGAACAGGGCCTTTTCATGGGGCTGAGTGCGGGCGGTGCCGTGGCCGCGGCTCTGGATGTCGCCAGGGAGCTTGAGCGCGGCGTGGTTGTCACAATCCTTCCGGATGACGGCAGCAAGTATGTGAGTCTGGGCGTCTTCGACTGAACCACCAGCCGCCAGGGTCCCTGGCGAATTTCCTTTCGACAGCGGGGGCGGATATGTCCATGCGAATTGACCTTTCCGACCGCACCGCGCTGGTGACCGGTGCCTCTCGGGGCATAGGCCTGTGTATCGCCAGGACTTTCGCGTCGGCTGGAGCACGGGTGGCCATGGTGGCGCGCAAGGAGGAGGCGTTGGCACAGGCGGCCCGGGAGGTCGAACGGTCCGGCGGGCAGACACTGGCCGTGGCCGCCAGCACCAGCCGGGACGATGAGGTTGTCAGAGTCCGCGACACCGTGGCGGATGCCTGGGGACACGTGGACATTCTGGTCAACAATGCTGCCACCAGTCCCCATTTCGGTCCGGTGCTTGAAGCGGATACTAAGGTTTTCCAGGCTACGCTGAACACCAATCTCCTGGGATATTTCCGGACCGCGCAGGCCTTCGCACCCGGCATGGTTGAAGCCGGTGGCGGTCGGATCCTCAATGTGTCGTCAATCGCGGGCCACAGGCCGGCCGCGGGATTGGGCCTGTATGCAGTCTCCAAGGCCGGGGTGGGCATGCTCACGGCCTGTCTGGCGAGGGAGTTGGGACCGCACAACATTTTGGTCAATGCCATTTCGCCCGGTCTCGTGCGAACGCATTTCAGTCGGGCTCTCTTCGATATGGACACGGGGCCCGACCCGGAAGTCAACGACCTGTCGCATGAGTCCTATGTAAAGGCGACGCCCCTGGGACGCGCCGGCGAGGCGCAGGAAGTGGCAAACCTGGCCTTGTTCCTTGCTTCAGGCCTGGCCGCCTATGCCAACGGAGCCGACATCCCGCTGGATGGCGGATATCTGGTTTGAGGCTGCGTTCGGCCGGGGTGATTCGCCCAACCAACCATTGTGGTTTCGGGGAGCCTTGCACTTCGGGTCCCTGACTGGTGGGGATCTGCCGGAATCGAAAGTTGTTGGGAGGGAGGCCTCACGCCTGGCTTGACCACTGGGCCTGTTCCGGCGCGACTTGAGCTTGGAGCAAGCCTCCGGCGACCCAATTGAACCCACACGAAACTTCCCGTTCCACACGGGATGCCCCCAGTGCTCCAAGGCCGGGGGCCACGATCCAATGGCGCGTGGAAGGGAACACTGCACCGGGCAGTTGTCCCAGCCGGCTTGTTTGCGCTTGGCCACAAGGCCATTGCCAAGGGCGGTCTTGCGGCCAAGCAGGTTGAGGGCCGGGCCCTGCGGGGGCGACATGTTGTGCGGGGCATGGCCAATACGGATGCAGCTCTCGTCCCCCCGGAAGGTCATGCCCAGAGTCCGGTGGCGGCTGTTCCGGCTGCGTAGGTCCGCATCGCAGATTGCGGCCAGGGAGAGCGGCGACCGGCAGGATGCTCGACAGGAAGTGGCGCGTGGTCCGGGTGTCGACTTTGGCAGCCAGGGCCATCCGGGGCGCGGCCGTGGCGTTCATGATGGAAGTTCCGGGCAATGGCAAAGACCGCGCCCGTCCTACTCGCAGGCTTCGCCGCCCGAACCAGCAAACCGGAATTCGATTGCCTTGGGTCAAGGCGCGCGCAGTTCCACCCGAGCCTGGCGAATGATCTGCGTTGCGGACCAAAGGAATAGGCTGGCCATGATGCCGGCGACGATCAGGTCGGGCCACGCGGTTCCTGTCACCCACACACCGCTTGCGGCGACGATCACGGCAAGATTGCCAATGGCATCGTTGCGGCTGCACAGCCAAACCGACCGGACGTTGGCATCGCCGTCGCGGTATTTCAGTAAAAGGAGGACGCTGGTCAGGTTGGCGATGAGAGCCAGCAGGCCGATCGCGCCCATGACCTCTGCCTGGGGAATGCCGCGGACCAGGACGTGATACGCCGTGGCGCCAAAAACCCAGAGCCCCATCGCACCCAGGCTCAGGCCCTTCAGGAGGGCGGCCCGTGCTCGCCAGAAGGGGGCCATGCCGATCACCAGAAGCGTGAGGGTGTAGGTTGCGGTATCGCCCAGGAAATCAAGCGCGTCGGCCTTAAGCGCCTGGGATCCGGCCAGCAGGCCCGCGCCCATCTCGACCACAAACATGGCTGCATTGATGGCGATCACGGACCAGAGCATTCGCTTGTACGCGGCCGACAGACCATCGAACTTTGTAGCATGACCGCAGCCACAATCGGACACGGACGGACTCCCCGTCAAGTGTTTTGAAACCTTGTGCATCTACTCCCACAACCCTACAATCTATAGCTACTATAGATGCAAGAGGGCATGTGATGCCGGAGACTGAAATCACGATTGGCCAGCTTTCGCGCGAGACGGGCTGCAAGGTCCCGACCATTCGCTACTACGAGCAGATTGGGTTGCTGCCGGCACCCCCTCGGTCGGCTGGAAACACGCGACTATATGGTCCAGCACATCGGACGCGTCTCGGTTTCATCCAGCATTGTCGGGAATTGGGCTTCTCGCAGGCGGCGATCCGAGACCTGCTGTACCTTACCGATTATCCGGATCGGTCATGCATGGAGGTCACGAAAATTGCGCGCGGCCACCTTGATGACATAAACCAACGCATCGTCTTCCTCACGGTGCTTAAGTTGGAAATGGAATACATGATCGAAGCATGCGATGGTGGCCGTGTCGCGCAGTGTCGCATCATTGAGGCTCTGGCAGACCGCTCGCGCGCTCATCGCCTGAGAGCCGGACCCAAAAAGGTCGAGTAGTGTCAAGGGGTGGCAATGCTGTCGGCTTGCCAAGCTGAATGGAGCCGCGAATGCCTTGGCCTAAAACCGCTGGCCTGGCGTGTTGGCGTGCCTGTCTGCGTTGCGCAAGGGATTTGATCGACTGCAGGCGGGTTCTGATCGAGCCTTTCGTGCCGCGTGCCCTATCGGCCGCCCGCGCAAGACCGAGCTGAGCGAGATCATGAACGGGATACCGCAAATGGCCTTGGCGGGATGCCCAAGGCGAATGTTCCCAAGGATTTCCCTCCTGTCTCGACGGTGCGGCGGTATTTCCATATGCGGCGCGACAACGGGATCCGGCAGATTGAGCCGGTCCGTGTTGACCGGCAGTGCTGCCGATTCTGGATTCGGTGTGTGCTGCAACCAGTACCGATGCACAGTCAACAGGGTTGCAACCATACTGAATTGGTGTATGTTCCTTGGGATTGCTTCAGGTTTTGATCATCCAGTCCAGAAATCCATATGCTCTCCGATCTCGACACATTGATGGCCGCGCGCGGCCTGGACGGTCTGCTGGTCATGGGAGACAGTTCCGGCAATCCGGTCATGCAGTACCTGGTGGGGAACGTCCACTTCGAGCGCGCCGTAATCTACAAGCCGGTAGGCGGAGACGTTACGCTGATCCACGGCTCCATGGAGCGGGACAACGCCGCCCGCACCGGATACCGGCTGGTCGATCGCGACCAGGCCTACAACTCGTACGGATATCTCCAGCGCCATGAGGGAAACCAGCTGGACGCCGCAGTCCACATGATGGTGGACATCCTGCGCGACAGCGGCATGCAGGGCACCATCGGGTTTTACGGCATGCAGGACGTGGGTGCCGGCTGGACGCTGCTCAACAACCTGGCGGACCGGCTGGACGGGATCGACATCCAGGGCGAGTTTGGCCAGACCCTGTTTACGGAGGCGCGTGCGACCAAGGACAATCGCGAACTGGCCGAATTGGCCGAACTTGGGCGCCGGACCTGCACGGTTGTGCACGAGGTCGAGGATTTCCTGACCGGCCACGCCGTCGCCGGCGATCACGTGGTGAAGGAGGACGGCACTCCGCTTACCATCGGCGATGTGAGGATGTTCCTTCGGGGCCGTCTGCAACGGCAGGAACTGGCGGAAGACCATCAGACCATATTCGCCCAGGGCGCCGAAGCCGGCGTCCCGCACAACGCCGGCACCAACAGTGTTCGGCTGCGCACCGGCTCGCCCATCATCTTCGATATCTTCCCCAAGGGGCGTTCAGGCTACTTTCATGACATGACCAGAACCTGGTGCCTGGGACATGCTCCGGATCACGTGGCCGAGGCCTGGACCGCCACCAAGCAACTGTTCGACGAGGTCATGGCCAGGTTCAGGGTTGGAGAGGCCTGCGCCAGTTTTCAGGCACAGGCCTGCGACTTCTACGAGGGGCTGGGCCACCCCACGCCGCGCACCCATCCGGGTACCCATGAAGGCTACGTGCACAGCCTGGGGCACGGGATCGGGCTGGATGTCCACGAGGGGCCCAACCTGAGCCTGGCCCAAGGCAACACGGACGTGCTGCGGCCGGGCCATGTGATCACGGTGGAGCCCGGCCTGTACTATCCGGACCGGGGATGGGGGGTGCGGCACGAAGACGCCGTGGCCCTCGACGAGGACGGCGAACTTGTTTGGCTGACCAACTATCCCGCCGAGTTGGTGTTGCCCATGCGCGGCTAATCCGCGCGGTTGCGTTGCCCGGCAGGCCAGGATCGGCCGCCCCGTTCAAACATACAGGTTGCGCAGCTTGAGCGCCAGTTGCAGGCCGAATCGTGCGTCAGCCTCTTCCAAGTCGATTTGGGTGATGGTGTGGATGCGGTTCAGCCGATAGGTGAGCGTGTTGCGGTGGACCTGCAGATAGGCGGCCGTCTGGCTGATGTTGCCGTGGCAGGCAAAGAAGGCGTCCAGCGTCTGCATCAGGCCCGCCTTGTGGGAGTTGTCATAGGCGATGAGATCCACGAGGGTTGACTGGTAGAAGTGTTCCGTTTCGGGAAAGGAGCGGAGCGCCGTCAGGTATCGGTACAGACCCAGGTCCTCGAACTGGGTCACCGACGATGACCCCCAGCGTTTGTTGGCCCGCAGGCACTCCCAGGCTTGCTGCTGACTTTGCAGCCACGCCGAGAGCGAATGGACTGCGTTGCCAATGCCGATGTGGATTTCGCTGCCGGGGGCCGCGCGCGTCAGATCCTCCACCAGGTCCTGGGCAAGCTGCTTGCCGGCCGCATTGGACTCGTCTTCTTCAGGGTCCACGGGCAGGTAGAGAAGCAGGCTTTGGTCCCGGCTGCTGGACAGGACCTTGAAGTTTCTTCTGGCGAGCGCGGTGAACAGGACGTCGGGCCAGGGCTCGAGACCTTGAGCCTCCACCATCCACGCGACATGGGGCTTGTCCAGCGCGTAACCCAGCGAGCGGCCCCTGCGAATCCAAGCTTGTTCGTCCGCTATGTTGGAACCCAGGAGCTCGTCCAGAAACGACGCGCGCATGCGTTCCTCGGCGGCCCCCACCGCGTTGCGCGTGACCCAGTCCAGGGCCACTGCAGCAGCCCCTTGCACAATGGCCATTTCCTCGATGGGTGAAAGGTTTGGCGGATCCTCGATGCGTCGCAGAAGCATGCAATAGCCCTGGATTCTCTCCGCCGCCACCACGGCGCCAATCGCGGCCCGGTTGCAGTCCCGCAGCGGAAAACGGTTCCCCAGTTCCCATGTCTCGACGCTGCTGGCCAGCTCCTCCGGGGGCTTGCCCACCACCCAACTGCGCAACCGCATTACGTTGGGCAGGGCGGCTTGCAGGCTGGCGATGCCGCCATGGGCGCGCTCCGCGCCGGCCGCCGTGACGATGTGCCCCGCATCGTCCAGGACCAGGAACGGTTGGTTGGTAACGTGGTGGATCTGGGCCGCGATGGCCTTCTGGCCGCCTCCGTCCAATGTGATTTGGTTCAGGTCCCGCTGAAGATCCGACGCGCGCTGCAGGACATAGGCGGAACGGTCGACGATGAGGCGGATGATGTCGCGTTCAACCTGCAAGAGGGACACGCCGTCCGGAATCGCAAACAGCGGAACGGACTCCCGAACGGCGGTTTCGCGCGCGTTGCGGGACAGGCGGCCCTGGACCGCAACCCCCGAGATGGCGGCTTCGCGCAACCGCGAGATGACGTTGCCCAAATCGCCGCTGGCCTCGAACACCCGCAGGTCCTCCATGTTGATGAGCGCCAGTTCACCGCCTTCGAGGGTGGGGAATGCCGGAGGACTGGGACGGCTGCTGCAGGCCCAGCTGACCGACACGCGCAGATTGGCGTCGGGGGTGAGCAGCTCCGTGCCCACCGGCAAAACCAGATGGAAGATTTCTTCAAGAGTTGTGGCAGTCAAGTTCATGGTCTGTGCCGATGGTACGGGTTCCTCAACCTGCAACAGGCCTGCGGTGGGGTCCGGGTCATGGTAGGCGGACGCCCTCCCACCAAATTATATGCAATCTGCATAATGGCACAACTCATTCCTCACGAAAAAGGGTGCCAAAACGACGTTTCAACTCTTGATTCGTATGAAATCTGCCTCTTCGTTGGTCATAGAGTACAAAAAATCACTGTGGGAGTCCATGTGTATCGTTGCTGTTGACAGTGCTGCAGATTGCCGTCATGCAATCTGCATAGAAAACGCACCGCCCATGGACGGTGCGTTCCGGATCCGGTTGTACTTACGGGTCGGGGCCGGTGTCAACGTCCAGCCGCAAGCCGACCGCGCGGGATCGAAGGGTTCGAGTCAGTCACCGGCTCATGGGGTAGGCGATCGCGGCACTCCAAACAACCCCCCACAGGACAAAGGCGGTCTGCAACCAGTTGGGGTCCTGTCCCAGAGGGCTTGCCAGCACCAGCACCAGCAGACTTCCGACGATACAACCCACGATGCTGAACAGGACCAGGCGGCCGAACGCGACGCCCTTGGTCGTTGCACCGACCAACAGGCTCCAGAACAGTGAAGAGAGTACCAACAATCCCAGGGCGCTGCCGACGGCGCCCAATATCGCCGGCAAAATCCCATTGCCAATGTTGCCGTTGCCCAACGCGCGGCCCAGCGCCGGCAGTGCACCCATCACCAGCAGGGCGATGATCACGTTGACGACGGTGGCGGAGCTGATCAGGAACATGGCCACCACCACGCCAATCAGGCTGGCGACAAACGTGTACAGGCAGACTTTGTTTACAAGAGGCTGGCTGCCGCCGGACGTCCCGGCATCGCCAGCTGCAACAGTCATCATGGAAAACACGTGGATATCTCCTGGCTGGGTGGGTGCTCGCTTCCAAGCCGCGGGCATGCCGGGCAGGATTGTATCAGGATCGCGGCATGGTGCCGTCTCCGACCGGGCGGATGGTAGACGGAACAGGGAATATGCGCCGGGTTCCGTCCCTCCCCCTTATCATTGGCGAATCGCCCGGCCATCGGGCGGGCGCGGCGTACGGTCGGGTCGGAGCTCCAGGCGGATACCAGCATATTCCAGCATTTGACCCAGTACAGCGACCTGTTGCGGTACAACAACAATGTCCGCTGGCTGTGGTTTTCCCACGTATTGAGCCTGTTTGGCGACTGGTTCAACTTCATTGCGTCGACGCAGTTGGTGGCCCAGTTGGCTCCCTCCCCCCTGGCGCTCTCAATTCTCGTCGGCATTCGAACGGCGAGCCCGGTGTTCGGTGCGCCCCTGGTGCCGTACATCGTGCGGCGCATGCGCCGCCGTACGCTGCTGATTGGCGCCGATGTCATTCGATTCTTCTCGGTACTGGCACTGCTGCTGATCCGCAGGCCGGAAGACCTGTGGATTCTCTACGCCATGATTGGCCTGCAGGGGTTTCTGGCAGGGATGTTCATGCCGGTGCGCATGGCGATTCTGCCCAAGATTGTGGCCAACGAACATGAGTTGGGGACCGCCAACACGCTGTCATCGCTCAGTTGGACAGCCATGATTGCGCTGGGCATGTCGCTGGGAGGCGTGGTTACGGCCAAGGCGGGGATCAACGTCTCCTTTGTGGTTGACGCCCTGACGTTCCTGGGTTCCGCCGGCCTGATTACGCTCATGCACTACGAGCGCAACACAGGCCCGGAGCAACCGCGGGACACCGGCACGCCTGCGACGGACGAGCGCGTTACGTATCCTGATCTGTTTCGGTTCCTGCGGGTCAACCTCGACTTCCTGTTCGTGGGTTGCATGAAGACCTTCGTGACGGTCTTCAGCTTCGTGCCCACCCAGGTGTTGCAGGTCATGCTCAGCTATCGCTACGCACACATCGGACCGAGCGCCATCGTGGTGGGTGTCATCTTCGGTGTCGGCGGCTTGACCAGTTTCTTTGCACCGTTGGTGACCAGGGTGTTTACCGGCAACGACCACATGAAGCTTCGGCACGCGGTGACCATGAGTTTCCTGTTGACCGGTCTTGGCATGTGGCTCCAGGCTCCCATCCCCCCTTTTTCGGTTCTGTTGTTCGGGGTGGCGCTGCGCAATGTGGGAGCGGTTCTGATATGGACCTTTTCTTCCCAGATTCTGCTCAGCCGGGTTCCCGCCGCCATGCGCGACCACGTGTTGTCCGCCGAGTTCCTCTTGTTGAACCTGGCCGGTGTCCTGGGCGTCGTGTTGCCGGCCCTTACGTCCGGGAACCCGGATCGCGGGATTCCCATTGCCTTTTTCGCGCTTGGGACGTGTTTTGCCGTGGGAGCCGGCGGGTGGGCCCTGTGGCTGATGCGAGGCCGGTACTCGTTACCAGAGGTTGAACAGGAATAACCCGCGACTGTCGGGTTTCCGTCGGGGGGGGCCTACAGTCGGCAGGGCGTTCACCAGAGGTTCAACCACAGGCCGGACCGTCTACGTGCCGGGATCCGTGTGGCCATTGTGCCGCAGGCGGGGAAGCCGTCCCTGAGCCTGGTCCCGCGTCAATTCGGCGATCGTGGGGAATTGGCTGCGGTCCGCGTTGTCCAGTTGCCGCGCGAACCGTGCCGCCTGGTCGTCACTCCAGAATTCGGCCACGAATTGTACGAGAATCCTCTTTTCACCCCGTGCCTCACCCCGTGCCTCGCCGAGTTCCAGGCCTCGCGCCTCGCCGAGTTCCAAGCCTCGCGCCTCGCCTTCCTTTTCCTTGGCCGCAATGATGTTTCCGAATGTGTTCATGACCGCCTCCGCCTCTTCAATGTAGATGATTTTACGCAACTCGCGTCGCAGTTCGGGTTGATCCCGGAGCAGGTCGTCGAACGCCGTCTTGAACCAGGCCCCGTAGGCCTCGCGCAGACTTTCGGACAACCGCACGACCCTGGGAATGATCCATGCCCGCAACAGCGGCAGAATCTGCTCCGCGGCTTCGTTCCCGCCCCGTCGGATGGCAGCCTGGATGCGCGCCAGGGCGACAATGCCGGTCACCAGGCTCTGTGGGGGAAGCGGGTAGTCGGAGACCGGAAACACGGGCACCGAGTAGTCGTGGATGTCCAGGAGGGCGCCCTTCTCAAAATGGTAGCCGTGCGACCCGGGTACGGACTGCACGGGCCGCCACCAGGCGCCGAAGGGCCAATTGCCGGTGTTGAGTACCAGACCGAACACCTCCAGGGTGGGGTGGTGTCGATTGAGGTCGTAGGCGTAGCGGACCATGCGCATGGACATGCGGGAGTCGCGCCGCGATTGGAACTCCAGGTGCAGGAGGACGCGGTCCCCAACTTCGCCTTTGCGCACCAGGGTCCAAACGGTGTCCCGGTGCGTCTCCATGTGGTGCGGTGGGTTGACCGCGTCGGTGGCGACGGTGGAGGCACTGACCAATTCCAGGGGGTCGAAGCCCTGCAGGTCGGGGAACAGCTCGGCGGCATGGAAGTCGAGCAGGTCCCGCACCACATCCCTTTCGGCGAAGAGGGACTTCAGCGTTTGGTCGTGGGAAAACCGTTTCCCTGTCGATTTGGGCGGGGACAATGCGAACCTCCCACGATGCAGTGGCTGCCGTCCATACCGACCCGAACGGCACGTTCAGTGATCAATCCATTTTGGGGTCGGCACATTGCATGACCAAACAACGTCGTCCGTTGCTGCGAAACTCAGGGGACGGACAGGCCCCGGAGCCTATTCGTCCGTCACGGACGGGTATTCAGGCTCAATACGGGAGACGATCATCCCGGATGTCAATGTGACGGGTTGTCTGTGCTCGACGCCCAATGCCCGAACATGGCTGAATTGCACGGGCAGGGCCTGGTCCGTGTACAGATTGGGACCGTTCATAAGGTGGTAGTGCAGGTGTGGGCCGGGAGAGTGGCCGCTGTTGCCGATGTACCCCAGGAGCGTGCCCCGCCGGATGTGATCGCCCACCTTGACCTGCACGCTGCCCTGCTGGAGATGGGCCAGGTAGGAGAATTCGCCCCGACGGTGACTGAGGGCAACGGCGTTGCCCAGCACCCGTCGCGCGTCTCCCTGCATCATGGCCGGGTCGGGAACCTGGCCCGGCGCCATATCCGGCATGTCCCAAATGGTTAAGGCCACCCGCGCGGAGGCGGGGGCATAAACCGGCTCCCCAAAACTGTAGTGATCCTCGAGCTTGGCGCCGGTGTTGCCGAAAAAGCGGTTGTCGGAACCCAACTTGACGAAGTCGAGCGCAAAGGCTTGGCTGACCGGTTCCGCCTTGTGCAGGTCCCGCCAGTCGTTGCCCTGGATCACCCACCAGTTGCCCTCCAGGGGAAATCGGAGATCGGTGGACTGTTGCGGAAACGTCACCGGTATCCGGAGGGTTTCGTTCCAGGTTTCGCCGTTGGCGGACGTGAGCACGGCCGTGACCAGCACGCTGTCCGCGCGGACATAGGCCGGTGCGTTGAAGTACAGGTGCTGGATGGCCAGACCCGTTCCTTCCTCGATCGCCAGGGACGGCAGGCCGGTGTGGGCCTGCAGCATCGTGGCCGTCCAGGCCTGTTCGGACAATATCTGGTGGTCCGCCAACAGGTTTACCGCCAGCCCGAGGAGGACCAGGTTGCCCCGGACGGCGGTGATGCCCAGGGTGAAGACCAGTTCCTGCCGCGGACCGGCGAAGTGGGGATGGGGCAGATCGGCGTACGCAGCTGCGAAGACGTGAGGGGGACTGGCTTGCAGCCGCACCAACTCGGGCCGTTCGAATTCGGGCATCGCGTTCGAAAGGGACTGATCAGCGGCCTGTCTGTTCGTTGGCCATCAGTGCAAATCTGGCGACAAGATCGGCAGGCGGTTCCTGACCGGCCAGGGCGCGCTCGAACATGATCTGGGCCAGGTTCCAAATTACCGTGGCCCCGGCTCCCACGTGCATCGGCACCGTTTGCTCGAGCAACGCCTTGAATTCGCGGACTGCGCGCGGCTCGGCTTCGGACTCTCGTTGGGCCGCCGGCAACCCGCGTGTGGTGTGTGGAGAATTTGCCGCCAGTTCAATCAGGGCCAGGGCCGCCATAACGCTGGCATCCGTGTTCCGAGGCGATTGCCCGGCGATCACGAAGAGCGACTCGGAAATCACAAAGGGGCGCGCCGGGCCGGCCGGACCATCCGGAATGGACAGCACGCGCAGGCCGTCCCCCAATGCCGAAACAAAGGAGTCGAGGGTCCATGACCCGGCGATGAGCATGGGCAGTTCGCCGTGACGAAAGGCTCGCTGGAGTTCGGCATAGTCCTGGGAGAGCCAAATGCCCCCGGATTGATTGGCCTCGCGCAGCCACGTCAGCCATGCCTCCGCACCCGGTTGCTGATCCAGCACCACGCGATAGCCGGCATCCAGCATGACCGCGCCATGGGCGGGGAAACCCCAACTGAGGTGGAACGGGCTGATGTACACGCCCAGCAGCGGGGAGGCGGACAAGTTGGCCCGGACCAACAAATCGTCCAGTGTCCGGGGAACTTCATTCGGCGCGATCAGGTCCGTGTTGACATACAACGCGACGGTCTCCACCCATACCGGCAGTGCAACCAGACTGGAGGCAATGGTGTTGCCGTACCAGGCGGAAGGCAGCAGGTTGGCCTCCTGAACCTGGTCCATGTAGCCGTTGAGCGGTTGGACCAAATTCTCGGATGCCAGATTGGGATATCGGGTAATCGGCGCCAGCAACAGGTTGGGGCCGTTCCCGGCCAGGATGGCGTTCAGCAGGCGTTCCCCGACTTCGGACGGACTTACGTGGACCGTGTCCAGGTACAGATCCGGATGGTCGGACTGCAACCGGTCCAGCATCGAATTGAGGAGTTTGAGGTCTTCACCGTTCCAGGAGTGCCACAGGATGATGTCGCCCGACAAGCCGGGTTCGGGCGTTGCAGTGGGAGACGGCAACGGGGTGGTAGTTTCCGGAACCGAATTCGTGGGGGCAGGTTCCGGGGTGGGCTCGGGCGCGGGTTCGCTGATACAGGCTGCCAGGACCAAGCCGAGCGCAATTGGCAGGATGAGTTGTGCCGCCGCTCGAAATGCCTGGGCGGTCCTTCCGTGAGGGAGCATCACCAACAAGGCGGGAACCACCTATTCCGCCGCTTGCAGGTGCCGTTCCAGGGCGGATACGGCCAGGTGGTAACTGTCCCGGCCGAAACCGCTTACCTGACCCAGGCAGGCTGCCACCAGAACCGACGTGTGGCGAAACTGATCCCGGGCATGGATGTTGCTGATGTGAACTTCAACCACCGGGATTTCAATAGCCTTGATGGCATCGTGAATGGCCAGCGAATAGTGTGTGAAGGCACCGGGATTCAGGACCACGCCATCCGCCTGGCTGCGGCACCGGTGCAACTCGTCGACAATCTCGCCCTCGTGATTGGACTGGAAGAAGCCAAGGCAGTGCCGCCCACTGAATTCGGCGGTCAGGGACCGTTCGACGTCGGCCAGCGTAAAGGTGCCGTAAATCGAGGTCTCGCGGGTGCCCAACAGGTTCAGATTGGGGCCGTTGACGATCTGGATGCGGGCCATGTGCAGTCAGTTCAGGATGTGTTCCCAGGCCGCCAGCACCAGTTCGTCGCCGGGATTGGGAATCACGGTGAGCTGCTGAAGGTCCTCGATCACGACAAAGCGCAGGACGGCTCCCCGGCGTTTCTTGTCGGTGCCCATCGCGGCCAACAGGTCGCCGGCGCGGCCGGACAGGTCCGGTGCGGAGGCGATGTCGCGCACGCGGACTGGAAGTTCCAGTCCTGTCAGCAGACTGCGGATGCGCTGCGCCGTGGACGAAGAACACAGGCCGGCCTGCACGGACAGGTGCGTGGCGGCCATCATCCCCACTGCCACGGCCTCACCATGGCGAATCATGTATTGGCTGACCTGTTCGAGGGCATGGGCAAAGGTGTGGCCGAAGTTCAGGATGGCCCGGCGTCCCTGTTCCAGCGGGTCCTCCTCAACCACATCGATCTTGACCTGCACGGCTGCTGCCAGCCAGTCGGCAACGGGAGATGCCGGGGTACGCATCAGTATCTCAAACAGATTTGCGTTTCCGAGAATGGCGTGCTTGGCGACTTCCGCCATCCCGGCTCGGAGTTCGGCCGGCGGAAGCGTGTCCAGGAGATCCGGGTCGAGCAGCACGCCCACCGGCTGCTTGAAGGCGCCGATCAGGTTCTTGCCCTCCGGCAGGTCCACCCCGCACTTGGCGCCGACCGAGGAGTCCACCATGGCCAGCAGGGAGGTTGGCGCAACCACGTAGGGCACGCCGCGCAAATAGGTGGCGGCCACGAAACCTGCCGTGTCGGTGACCACACCGCCGCCCAGGGCCAAAATCGGGCTGCGCCTGTCCATGCCAGCCGCCAGGAGATCGGAATAGAGCCCGCGGACCGTTTCCAGGGTCTTGTTCTGTTCACCCTCGGGCATGGTGAATACCCGGGGCTCGAAACCGTCCGCACGCAAGGCGGCGACCAGGCCGGCTGCATGGAGTGCCTCAACATCCGGGTTTGAGAGGATTGCGATGTTGACACCTTCGAAGCCGCACTTGCGCAGCAGGTGTCCGGTGGCTGCCAGGGCTCCGGAACCCGTCCAGATTGGATAGGCCCCGTCCGGGCTGCGCACGGTCAGGCCCTGCAATGAACCGTTTACGTTCGGCATGGCGGGATGCGGGGACGGTGCTTCCGCCTCGGTTCCACCGGAGACCAGAGTCAGGATGCGATCCACGATGCGGTCGACAGTCAAGTCGGTGGTGTCGATTTGCAGCGGAATCGAGCTGTAGCGCTCCTCCCTCTCCGCCAACAGGGTCCGGATGCGTGCCAAGCGGTTGTCCGGGGCCAGGTCCAGCAGGGGCCGGTGGGTCTCGTTGCGGATGCGTTCCAGAATCTGTTCGGGAGTTGCCGACAAACAAATTACGGTACCCGATTCGGCCAGCACCCGGTGGTTTTCCGGATTGACCAGGGCGCCGCCGCCCGTGGCCACGATGAGATCGGACCGTGCGGCCACGTCCCGGCACACCTGGCTTTCAATGTCGCGGAACCGGGCCTCGCCGTGAATGGTGAAAATTTCGGGCACCGTCAAACCGGCGCCCTCCTCGATAAGATCGTCCATGTCCTGGAACCTGCGGCCCAGGCGTGCCGCCAGCGCCTTGCCGGCAGTGGTCTTGCCCGTGCCCATGAAGCCGGTCAGGATGATGTTGCCATTGCCTGGCATGTCCGTATCAACCCTCCGGAAACAACCTGAAACGGTTCGTGTCCGCGTCTCCGGCCTGGTGCATCAGGACGGCGTTCATCAATTCAATCGCCATGCGCGACTCGAGGGTAATGCCGGCGCGGACCCCCACGCAGGGGTCGTGACGCCCCTGTTGCAGCTGAAAGTCGATTTCGTCCAATCCCTTCGTCACGGACTGTTGCGGGAGGGCAATGGACGATGTGGGCTTGAATCCCACGCGGAATGATAATGGACTGCCCGTGGTGACCCCGCCCAGCAAACCGCCGTGATGATTGCCCTGGTAGCCGCGGGCGCGAATGGGGTCGTTGTGTTCGCTGCCTCGGCGGCCGACCGATTCCCAGCCCGAACCCATCTCACAGGACTGCACCGCGTGCAATCCGCCCAGACTGCCCATCAGGCGCAGCTTGAGGCTCTGGTACAGGGGGTCCCCGAGCAGGGGCGGAGGATTCAGCGCCACCACCTCGATGCCCGCGCCGAGTGAATCGCCGCGCACCCGCGTATCCCTAATCAGCCTGCCGGCAGCCGACGCGAATTCGGCGCTGCAGGCATGGAGCTCGTTGTCCGCAAGCTCCCGTTCCAGTTCGGCAATGCCCTCGGCCGGAATACGGCCGCGACCGATAGTGAACCGGTCGAGCAGGGACTGGTCCGACTTCAGTTCCCCGACCTGGCAGATGGACGAGACGATCACCGTGCCGAATTTGTGCTGGAGGTAGAGCCGCGCCACGCTGCCGCCGATGACGTCGGAAATGGTGGAGCGGTAGCTGGAGCGGCCGCCGCCGCGCACGTCCGTGAAGCCCCGCGACTTGTGGTACTTGACCAGGTCCGCGTGGCCGGGCCGCACCGCCCCCTGCAATCCCTGCAACTGGTCGTAGTGGGCGGACTTGCGGCTGCGCGAAAACACCAGGGCGGACAGCGGTTCGCCGGTGGTGAAGCCACCGCTGTACGTTTCCAGGGCCGGGCTGTCCGGATCCGCCACGGAGAGACGGATGGCCGGGCCGTCCAGCAAGCGTTCCGTGCGGTACAACCCGCCGGTCAGGAACACGGTATCGTCCTCGCGCCGGGGTGTGCCGTGCTTGCTGCTGCCGGGTCTGCGGCGGTCCAGGAAGGACTGGATTTGGTCCCGTTCAATCTCAAGGCCGGCAGGGCAGCCGAAGACAATGGTGGTCACGGCCGGACCATGGCTTTCGCCGGCACCGGCCACGGCAAACAGCGGTCCGCCCAGAATCTCCACGGTGTCCCGTTCCTACGCCTGCGCGGCCGGGCCGGGTTCCCGGTTGGCGACCGCCTGGCGCGCCCGGTTCACGAACGCGCGGATCGCGTCAACATCCTTCAGGCCGGGTACAGCCTCAACGCCGCTGGACACATCCACGCCCCAGGGCTCTGCCTGCGCAACGGCTTGGGCCACGTTGTCCGGCGCCAGGCCTCCCGCCAGCATTGTCCTGGGCACGGAAGCGGTCACTGTGCGTACCAGAGTCCAGTCTGCCTGCTCACCCGTGCCTCCCCATGCCTTGCGCGAATAGCTGTCGACCAGCAGGCCCGGACCTGTGCCCCGGGAGACTGCGCCATAGCGGCCGGCCAGCTCGGATGCTTCAGCCAGGGAACGCGGACGCACGGCCATGAAGCACTCCGGTACGAGTGCCGTCAAGTCCTCCGGGTCCGGGTTGCCGTATACCTGCAGGAGGTCAATTCCGGAGAGAGCCGCGGCCTCGTTCATCTGTTTCGAGGTGAGGTTCACGCAGAGGCCGACGCAACGGGCGCGGCCGTCGGCCAGGCGTCCATGCGTGCCGAGGTGATCTATGAGCTCACCGGCCCTGGCGGGTTCGATGAAGCGCGGCGAAGGCGGATGGAACACGAAACCAAGGTAGTCGGCGCCCGCGTCCAAGGCCGCTTCCACATCTCCGATTCTGGTCAGTCCACAAATTTTGACCTTCATGGTTCGCCCTGATTCTGCCGTGGCCCTATTCCTCCACCGTCACCAACGAGCCGGCGGTGGCGAATTCCCGCACCTTGCGCTCGCGGCGGGACTGGGGCAGTTTGCTGAAGGCCTCGCCGACCAGAATGGCATCGCATCCCATGTCGGCCATGGTAGCGGCATCGGCAGCCGTCGAGATGCCACTTTCGCCGACCAACACCCGATCCTCGGGGATCCGGTTGCGGAGTTTTCGGGTCGTGTTGAGATCCACGGTGAACGTGCGCAGATTGCGGTTGTTGACGCCAATGATACGGGCATCCAGAGCCAAAGCCCGATCCAGCTCCGCCTCGTCGTGCACTTCGACCAGCGCCTGCATCCCGGTGGCGTGCACCAGATCCAGAAGGGACCGGCACTCCTGGTCTCCCAGAACGGCCATAATCAGCAACAGGGCGTCCGCGCCGGCGGCCCGTGCCTCCCAGATCTGGTACGGATCGAAGATGAAGTCCTTGCGCAGAACCGGGACGGGTTGTCCTTCCGCTTCGAGACGGTCCCCGATCTGTTCCAGATAGGCCAGATCCCCCTGGAAGTGGGTCTTGTCGGTCAGGCAGGACAGGGCGGCCGCGCCGCCGCGCACGTAGGCCGAGGCCATGGCGGCCGGATCCCAGTCACGGGCAATCAGGCCGCGCGAAGGACTGGCACGCTTGATTTCCGCGATGATGCCGGCACCCGGCTCGCGCACCAGGGCGGCGGCCAGATCCTGGGCCGGCCGGGCGAGCCGCGCCATGGCGATCAGCTCCTCCTCCCGCACCCGGCGTTTGGCCGCTGCCACCTCCTTGCGGCGCACGGCCATGATTTTGTCCAGAACCCTGCCCTGGAACTTGGCGATGTCCAATTGCGACCGCTTCATGCCTGTTGATCCTGTGTAAACGCGACAAACCGCTCCAGCGTGTCCAGGGCCTTGCCGGAGTCTATGCTTTCCCTGGCCTCCGCCAAGTGGGCGCCGATGTCTCCGTCCTCCGTGGCCAGGGCCGCGGCGGCGTTGAGGACGACCATGTCCCGCATGGGGCCCTTGACCTCACCGGCCAGAATCCCGCGGGTGTATCCCGCGTTGTCCGCCGGATCGCCGCCTTTGACCTCGTCCAGGCCGGATCGGGGCAAACCCAACTCCACCGCGTCCACGGTCATTTCGTGGATGCGGCCATTGTGCAGGTGAACGATGTGGTTGGGGCCGGCCAACGACAATTCGTCCATGCTGCCCGCGCCGTGAACCACGAAGGCCGCCCGTTTGCCCACACGCTGCAGCATCCGTGCCAGCTCGAGGCTGAGGTCGGGACTGTAGACCCCCATCAGGACATTGGTTACCGGCGCGGGGTTGGACAACGGGCCAATCAGATTGAACAACGAACGAATGCCCAGTTCCATCCGGGCCTTGCCCACGTGCCGCATGGCCGGATGGCAGTGGGGCGCAAACAGGAACACAAACCCGACTTCGTCGAGGCAGGCGCCCGCCTGGTCCAGCGACATGTCGAGGTTGGCGCCGAGTTCTCGCAGGACATCGGCGCTCCCACTGCGGCTGCTGGCAGCCCGGTTGCCGTGCTTGGCCACCGACACTCCCGTGCCGGCCACTACCAGGGAGGCCGTGGTGCTCACGTTGATGCTGTGCGATCCGTCGCCGCCGGTACCCACGACATCGAGCAGGGGTTCGTGCCGGCCGTTGGCCGGGAATGGGGAGGCGTGTTCCATGAGGGAGTTCCAGAACCCCGTGATTTCGTCCACGGTCGGGCCCTTCATGTTCATGGCCACCAGGAACGCGCCGATTTGGGCGTCGGTGGCATTGCCCGACACCATCTCGCTGAGGACGGTCTGGGCTTGATCCTGCGAAAGATCGCCTCGCTCCATCACATGTCGAATGGCGGTGGCCAAACCCATTGCCTGATTCATTGTTTCAACCTCCTTCGGCCGCCATCGGCGTCTCTTGTGTCAGCCTGCGTTCGTAGATGCAGGCCAGTTGATTCAGGTTCTCGTCCGAGAAGTTCAGTTTCAGGACGCGGTTCACATCGGACATGCATTCGCGGAATGCCACCCGCAGCAACGGTCCGACCCTGTCCGTGCCGGCTTCGGCCGTGGGCTGTTGCCGGGTCAGCAGCAGGGCCAGGTTGAGCAGTCCCTCAAGGGGCAGCAACCGGGCGTACAGTTCCGCGCGCGGCGCCAAGCCGTTCAGGTCCGCCTCGGACAAGTAACGATCCTGCCATGCCTCGCAGTCGTCCGCGGTCAAATGCCTCAACATGTGGAGCATGACGTGGGCGCATTCGCGGGCCGGATCGCCGATGCCGGCCAGTTCCCAATCCACCATCCGAACGCACCCGTCGTACATCAGGCAGTGTTCCGCGTACAGTTCCCCGTGGACGACCGCGGCCGGGGCCGAGCCCTCCAGACCGGTTACGCGCGCAGGCAACTGCCGGGACGCCTCCTGCATTACGGCCGCCAGGGCCGCGTTGAGTTCATCGCGCGGTTGTTCCAGCCGCCAACGTTCCAGCCTGCGCAGGCTGCCCTCAATGAGATTCCACTGGTACTCCGCGTTGATCGGATGGGGACTGAGCCGCGTGTCGGGTGTCGGCACCAGGCGATGCAACCGGCCCAGGCTTTGGGCCAGAGCCTCCCTGTGGACCGGATCGCGAACGTCCACCGGACACCCCGGGCACCACCGGTAGACCAACACCTGGCGTGCCAGACCCTCGGGGTAGCGGTCGAACACCAACGGCTCCGGCGCCAGGTCCGCTCGCCAGGCAAGCCTCTGGGCATTGTATTGGCGCCGCCCGCGGGCTTGGCCTGCATCCAGGAACATCTTCAGCACCAGGCTTTCCGAGCCGGTCTCCACCTTCCACAAGGCATTGCTGTCGCCGGTCAGTGTGTCCGTGAGGCGGACAGCCTGGCCATGCACCGGGCTTGCCGGAGCATGAGTCAGCCAATGCAGGGGATCCCGGATCGGGCCGGTTTCGGAAGCCATGGTCGACGGAGATGCGGATGGACAGGCGATGTGCCGGTCAGGCTGGGCGGGCATCGGGACCGGACAGGTCCAGGAAGTTCTGCAGCATGTCGTGACCCTGTTGCGTCAAAAAACTCTCCGGATGGAACTGGAGACCGTGGATCGGCTTGCTGCAGTGGCGCACGCCCATGATGTCGCCGCCTGCGGTCCAGGCCGTGACAGCCAGCTCCGGGGATACGGGGCGGTGGATAATGAGCGAGTGGTAGCGCGTGGCCGTGAAGGGATTGGCGATCCCCTTGAACAACCCTTCCCCGTCATGGTGGATTTGGCTGGTCTTGCCGTGCATGATCTCCGGCGCGCCGGACACCTCGCAGCCGTGTACGTGGCCGATGCACTGCTGGCCCAGGCACACGCCGAGAATGGGGGTCCGGCCGCCCATGGTTTCGATCAGCTCGTTGCTGATGCCGGAGTCTGCCTGGGGCGTTCCCGGCCCGGGGCTGATCACGATGTGGGAGGGTTCGTCGGCGGCCACGGCCGCCACCGGCACCTCGTCGTTGCGGTAGACCTTCAGGGATGCCCCCAGCTCCCCCAGGAACTGGACCAGGTTGTAGGTGAAGCTGTCGTAGTTGTCGATCACAATTACCATGTCAGGCCTCCCGGCTGGCGGCTTGGCGTTTGGCAAACTTCTCGCCGCTGCGCCGGATACGGTTCCAAATGCCCGTCAGCCCCATGGCTTTCTTCATGGCCATGAGGGTCTCCCGGGCTTCCGCGCGGGCCCGTTGGGTGCCCGTCTCCAACAAGTGGTCGACGAATCCCGTCCGCGACTCGAAATGGGCCCTGCGCTCGCGGGTGGGTTCCAGGAAGTCGTTGATGGCCCGGGCCAGCGTCTGCTTGACCTCGACATCGCCCACGGTGCCCTTGCGGTACCGATCCTTGAGGTCCGCCACCACGGTCCCGCCCGGATTGCGTTGGGATTCCGGAATGGCCGGATTGGCTCCGTCCGGGTGGAAGAAGTCCAGGTAATCAAACACCGGGTTGCCCTCGACGGTGCCGGGAATATCGGCCCGAATCCGCTTCGGATCCGTGTACATGCCCATCACGCGCCGGTTGACGGTCGCCTCGTCGTCCGCCAGAAAGACGGCGTTGTTGAGACTCTTGCTCATCTTGGCATTGCCGTCCGTGCCCACCAGCGTGCCGCCCACCACCAGCGCCTCGGGAATCGGGAACACTTCGCCGTAGGCCAGGTTGAAGCGCCGCGCGATTTGCCGGGTCATCTCGACATGGGCCTCGTTGTCCTGCCCGACCGGCACCAGGTTGCCGCGGGGCATCAGGATGTCGGCGGATTGCAGGACCGGATAGCCCAGCAGGCTGTAGGGGATCTGGTCCATGCCGGCGGCGTTGGCCATGTCCTTGATGGTGGGGAGCTGCTGGATCCGCTCGACGGTCACGAGGCTGCCCAGCAGCAGGTTCATTTCGTAGACCTCGTGCACCGCGCTTTGCAGATAGAAGGTGACCTTGTCGGGATCGATGCCGATGGCCAAGTGGTCCAGCACGATGGCCCGGGCGTTGTCGGCAATGGCCTCGATGCTGGCCTTGTCCGGTTTGGTGGTCAGCATGTGCAGGTCCGCCACCAGGAAGAAGCACTCGTACTTGTCCTGCAGGGCCAGACGGTGCCGATGGCTGCCGATGAAGTGGCCCAGGTGCAGTTGCCCGGTGGGCCGGTCTCCGGTCAGGATGCGGGGTTTGGTATCGCTCATGGTTGCTGCTCTCCTTCAAAGCTGCAAGGCGTTTTCGGCCAGGGCGACGGCCGTGGTCAGGGCGCGCATCTTGTTCATGGCCTCGTTGTATTCGTATTCGGGCTGGCTGTCCATGACCAGGCCGCCACCGGCCTGCAGGACACAGGTCGCACCCAACATGGTGATGGTCCGGATGGTGATGCAGGTGTCCATGGTCCCGTCGTGGTCGATGTACCCGACCACTCCGGCATACGGTCCCCGGCGGGACGCCTCCAGCTCCTCGATGATCTCCATGGCCCGGATCTTCGGCGCGCCACTGACGGTGCCGGCCGGCAGGGTCGCACGGATGAGATCGATGCCGTCCATGCCTTCCCTGAGCCGTCCCTGGACATCGCTGACGATGTGCATGATGTGGCTGTAGCGCTCGATCTGCATCACGTTGGCCACCTGTACCGACCCGTAGTCGCAGACGCGTCCCAGGTCGTTGCGTCCCAGGTCCACCAGCATGACGTGCTCGGCCCGTTCCTTGGGATCCGCCAGCAGGTCCTCCGCCAGTTGCCGGTCCTCCTCCGGGGTTTCGCCGCGCCAACGCGAGCCCGCGATCGGGTGCAGGCTGGCCTGGCGGTCCTCCAACCGCACGTGCATCTCGGGGCTTGAGCCCACCAGGCGCATCGGCGGCCCCTTGAGGCCGGGAATGTGCGAGAAGTCCAGGTAGAACATGTAGGAGGACGGGTTGACCATCCGCAGGGCGCGGTAGATGGTGAAGGGGTCCGCCTGTGTCGCGCGTGTCTGGCGCATGCTGAGCACGCCCTGAAAGATGTCGCCGGCGATGATGTAGTCCCTGGTGCGGCGCACGATCTCGGCGTATTCCTCCGGTGTCTGCGAGCAGGCCCACGGGGCGTCGTCGCAAATTTCCGGCAGGTTCGGTTCGGCGAACGGCGCATGGATGCGATCGCAGATGGCGTTGATGCGCCGGCAGGTATCGGCATAGGCCCGATCCAGGTCCGGGTGGGTCAGGTCCAGGTTCACCATCACCAGGAGGCGGTGCTTGACGTGGTCGAAAATCACCAGTTCGTCGCTGAACAGCATGACCATGTCCGGGGTGCCGATGAGGTCCTCGGCGGTGGCCGGCAGCTTTTCAATGAACCGGACCATGTCGTAGCCGAACATGCCCACGGCACCACCCTTGAAGCGCGGCAGGTCCGGCACATCCACCACGGTTTCGGCCGTGACCTGTTCACGCAGGATGTCGAAGGGGTCTCCGCACAGTTCCGTGACCGATCCGTTCTGTCCGGCCAGGGTCATGCGGTCCCCGTAGGCCACCAGGCTGCGGGTGGGGTTCAGCCCGATGAAGCTGTAGCGGCCGAACCGTTCCCCGGCCTCGGCGGACTCCAGCAGAAAGCAGGGCTGGGTGGCCTGGGAGCCTTGGATTAGTTGCTGGTCGGGGCGTCGGCACAGCTTCAGGAACACGGACACCGGTGTGTCCATGTCGGCCGGGATTTCCCGATAGACGGGATACCGGGTTGCCTCTCCCCGATGGGCCTTGACCATCGCCAAGGCCGGAACGAAATTCACCGCTGCACCTCCAGAAAACAAAAAACCCGGATGCCGTGTTCGACGGGACATCCGGGGACGAAATCCGGGGATTCCGCGGTGCCACCCCACTTGAGCATGCGGGCACTGCCCTGCGCTCCTCTCTGCAGGAACGGGACTTGCGTCCGATTCCCCGCGCCCTGATAACGGTGGCGTCTCCGGCTTGCCTACTGGGAGGGTTTCCGTTCGGCTTGCGACTCACCGGTCCATTCACCTGCCCCTTGCCTGCTTCCTTTCCACCGGCCGGAAGCTCTCTGAAGGCAGACTGGCAGGCTACTAGCCCGGATCACAGTCCGTTTATGGTTGTTTCAAGAATACAGGTCGGATCGGGTGGTGTCAACATTGGCCCGAACATGCAGCCACAGGTTTGTGCCCGATCGCCGCCGATCGCGGGCGCGGCTCCGAACCGAGAAAGGAACGAAGGTTGTGTTCCGTCTGTCCCCTACCGAAAAGGTGCCGGGCGATGCAGGCGCGGACCGGATTGTCCCGGGACCGAGCCGCGCAACCGGGGTTGTGTCTCTCAACCACTACCGTTCACCCCCGCGCCCATCCTTGGAAGTTTGGATTGGTCCTGGCCCGATGTGTGTGCCGGCGATCACATCGAGTGATCGGATTGGATTGAGATTTCCAAATCACAGTGAAAATTTGTATTTATGAACTTATACAGGATATGATCGGAACTTCAAGGACGCGATCTCTGTAATGGGTTCGTCGAATTGAGAGGCAATCGAACGGCGAGGTGTTTCCGACGATTGCAAAGCCGGGTTCCATTCCCAGCGAGGGCCACCGTGTCGCAGCCGCCGAAACCAATACCGCCGACCTTTTCCTATGACCTGACCCTGAAGTCCATCTTCGCCGAACCGGATGTGGCCCGCGACCTGATCGCCTTCCTGGCGAAGAGCCTGTGCCCCGAATTGCAGGGATGGGTGCCTGTGCGGGTGGTGGCCGGGTCGGCCGTCACATCCGACCCCAACGAACCGCCCCACCAGTCCGAGGGGCACCGGGATCTGGTCTGGCTATTGGCGCATGGCGATGGATCCGAGGAACAGTTGTTGCACCTGGAGTTCCAGTCGCAGCGCGACCGGGGGATGTCCGGGCGCATGTTCGATTACGCGCTCAAGATGAGCCCCAGCCTGCGCGGGCTGGAGATCTGCGGGCTGGTCGTCAATGCCGGCCTCCGGCCCTTTGGCCGGTGGTGGATGCCGGTGCAGAGCGTCTCCGGCTCGTATCGGTACGGGTTCCGAGAGGGCTTGTTGTTGGACATCCACGACTATCGGCTGCCGGGGCTGCCGGGCGGGGAGCGTCCGTTGCCTCCGGACAACCTGGTGTCCAGCGTCGTGGCTCTGGCGCGGGTGCAGGCCGGAATGAGGCTGGAGCAGCGGGGCGCGGCAGAACTGGTTCTGCCGGTGCTGCAGGTGCTGATCCCGCGGGCCCTGGCATCGACGGAGACGTTGCGCGAGGGCCTCGGTGCGTGGTTCAAGACAGGTTTCGGGGAACTGTTGGATGACCAACCGGATCTGCGTGCGGCATTGAGTAAAATCACCTACATTGAGGAGGCGGAGGCGGTCATGTACACATTTGGTCAATACGTGGCGGACAAGGAAAAGGAAGGCGAGGCGCGGGGTGTAGTACAAGGCAGGAAGCAATCCATCCTCGAGTTCATCCGGCAAGTGTGGGGCGATGCGGAGGCAGAACGGTGCGCGCGGGAACTGGACACGGCCGAACTCCATGACCTGCCCGACATCGCAGGCCTGATGGCGGACCAAACCGCTGGGCGTCCCCCGCGCCTGAGGACCAACGGCCGCACCAAACCCCGGACTTGAACTGCACGACTGGCCTGCTGCGGTGCGGCTTGCCCGGAATGGCAGCCATCTTTCTTCCTTTGCTGCGGACCAATCCAGCAGCCCCAACAGGTTTGGCGAGATCCTCGGCGTTGGCCGGCAGCTGTTCGATGATCCGGACCATGTCGTGAACATATCCCGGTGCCGCCCTTGAAGCGCGGCAAGTCCGGTACATCCACCACGGTTTCCGCCGTGGTCTGTTAACCCAGGATGTTGGAGGGGTTTCCGTACAGTTCCTTGACCGAGTTGTCCTGTCCGGCCAGAGTCATTCATTTTCTGTAGGCCACCAGGTTGCGGGTAGGGTTCAGCCCGATGAAGCGGTAGTGGTGGAGCTGGTCCTGCCGGTGCGGCAAGCGCTGCTTCCACGGGCCCTGGTGGCGACAACCGGTACTGCGTGCGGCATTGGGCAAGATCACCTCAATTGAAGAAGTGGAAGCGGTCATGTACACATTCGGTCAATACGTGGCGGACAAGGAAAAGGAAGGCGAGGCGCGGGGCAGGAAGCAATTCCTTCTCGAGTTCATCCGGCAGGTGTGGGGCGATGCGGAGGCGGAGCGGTGCGCGCGGGAACTGGACACGGCTGAACTCCACGACCTACCCGATATCGCAGGCCTGATGGCCGACCAGTCCGCCGGACGTCCCCCGCGCCTGAGGACCTACGGCCGCACAAAACCCCGGACTTGAAACTGCGCAGCGGGTCCGCCGCGGCACGGCTTGCCCGGCATGGCAGCTATTTTTTCGTTGCTGCCGATTGCGCCAGCAGTACCAACAGGTTTGTGGTTCGTTGACGCAGAATGCGAACTGTAGCCGGTTTCCAGAGGCGCGGTTTCCCGATCGGGGCGTGGCCGGACTTCCGCAACCAGAGGGTGCGTGGTCTGTCGGGTGGCTTGCCTTGTTCAGAGATTACATAGGCATTGCTGCAGTCGCAGATCTCCGGGTCGACATCGAAGGCTATCAGCAGGTCGGGAGCGCGCAGGCCCTTGACATCCGACAGGGATTCCGGTGAGATGTACAGTTCCGCCGCGATCAGGGTGGTTTCGGAGCTGCCGAAGTGCCAGTCCAGGAGGTAGGCGCCGTCGGGTCTGGAGATTTGTCGAAAACTGTTCGTCTCGTCGGCGTGTCGGGATGGGTTGGGAAAGGGCGCCGGGATGCCGGTTTCCGTCCCGATCGGGCCGAGGGTAGTGGTGCTCAGGCCGGTTCTCGTCAAGCCGGACGGGTCGGGTGTGGTCCGGATTGTACCGGTGGGTTGTTGCACCGTGCAGGGCCGCTGTCGTCAGATTGAGCATGCCATGCAGCCAGTACCGTTTGACGGACAACACTGAAGCACCGGCAGATCCAGATCCAAATCCATCCACGTTGGGAGGGGCAATCCGTACAAGGGCTGTTGGTTTCCGGAACTTTCCGTGCCTTTGCATGAATCCGGCACCGTCGAAAAGCGAAGGGACCTGTGGGGCATGCTCTCCTTTCCACCGAACGAGGACCAAAGTGCTTGAGTGGCGCTTGGACTCCAACGAAAGGCACAACTACCTTGGCCGTGCATGAACCACTACCATTGACGGTGTCCGACACCTCTGCACCGTCATTGGATGTTGCACTCCCGTCCAGAAGCTTCAATGAGCTACATGACCAGCCTCCGTTGCCAAGCAGTCCGTCGGTGACGGAAGTCGGATAACTTGCGGTCGTCCGGTTGTTCATGGCCCGTTCCCGCCTCGAACAGGTCGCCATTAACTTGGTGTCTGCCCGCGTTTGATGATTGTCCGATGCTCAACCCATAGCGACTTGGACATAATGGATTGGCATCATGCCCGGGAGCCCGTGGACGCACGTGCGACGCACAATGGGCGGCAGTACAATGCCCCCGTGCATATTTGAGTAAATTGCCCATGCCGCTGTTTGAGAGTTGCCCAACATGAAGGCCCACGTGGAAACCCCCGCGTCCGTGCCCGCGCGCGGCAACGGCCTCGCCAACAAAATCGAGTTCGGCTCCGCAAGGCCCCTGGTCCCTGCGGCAGCACCCAATGGCGGCAAGGCCTCCAGTGCCTGGTGGGCCCACATCAAGTCGCTCGACCACTACGACCCCGCCTACTCCTACGATCCCCGCCACGTCTACGGATCCGACTGGACCGACGACGACGCCTACGGCAAGGACGGGGTCCACTTCATGACCGGCCCGGCCCGCCAGACCAGTGTCAACGGATGCCATGACGAAGCCCAGCGCCGGCTGGGTTTGGACCGGGTGTTCCGGGAGCGGTGCCTGAAGCTGCCCGACTTGGGCGTGCCCCCGACCAACCGCTACGCCCGCAACGGCCAAATCATCCCGGACGTGTTCATCCAGGCGCACCCCCGCCCCGGCGAAGACGAGCACGAAGTCGCCTACGACCCCGACAACCCCATTCTGTTCGTGCTGGAGGTGCTGTCCCGCTCCACCTTCCACCGCGACCTCGAGCCCAAGGTCGAGACTACCGGGCCATAGGGGTGCGGGAGTACTGGCGTTACGACCCGAAGCAGGTGTACCGCACCGGCAACGAACCCTTGCTGTGGGGTCAGCGGCTGTCGGTCGACGGCAAGTACGAGGACATTGAACCGCTCCGTACCGTGGGCGGTCAGCCCGTCTACCGCAGCGAGATACTGGGAGAGTTCCGCATGCTGGACGAGGGCGGGAACATCCACACCCTCCAGACCTGGGAGGAGGAACGCGGCGTCTGGTTGGATCCGGTACGGGCCAGGGACCTGGATGCCGACGAAGACAAGCAGGAGGCGGTTCAGGACACTGCATTGACCACTTCCCAGACAAACTTTCTCTCCCAACTGAAACTGCGGGCTGCACAGGGGGAACTGGCATCCCATGTGCCGGACACCCTGGCCTCGGCTTGGCGGAGAGCCCAATGGGTGCCCGATGCCGCGGATGTCCTGAATGTTCTGGTCGGCTCCCGCGACTGGTCGACGCTCATGCCGCCCGAGGACGCGTAGCGGTTCCCAAAAACCTTATGGGTTCCCGGCAATACCGATCCAGTGTGATGATGGCACTACAGTGTCGATGGGCAGATTGGTCAGGGTTTCCCGGATCCAGCCCCAGCCGCACAGTGGTCGCACCCGCGCCGGATCTACCTGCCAGGCCAGCAGGATTGGTCCCAGGGACGCCTGTTTGGCCGCCAGGATCGGATACATCCGGTCCTCCGGGGCCCGGCGCAGTTCCTGGAAGAGGCGCTTGACCGGGTCCGGTTCGGATGCACAAGGTGGCTGCACCACCTGTGGCGCTTCGATGGCCTTCATGTCCTGGCCTCTTGTGGCCGTCGGTCCCGTCCCACGGCCGTCGATGTCCGGTTCCTCGTCCCAGGCTCCCCAATGCGGGCCATCTCCTCGCCCTCCATGTCCCACCACAGCCGTCCCGTCATCGGATCGAGGGCCACCGTCATATAGGTGTAGAACTGGCTGATCTGCACCTCCTGGGACACGGATATCCCGCGCGGCACCCACACCTTGGCGCACCGCGTTCCACTGCCCCAGGTGTCTCGCGTCCCCTCACACGATCCCCTAGCCCGCCTTCACGCCGACCGCGGCCAGGCACTCCCCGAGCCTGCTTTGGCCAAGTCGCCTGAGCCTTTGGGGCCTTGGCCCTCACGCACAGCACATAGTCAGTTCCCTGCTTCCGGATTGGGCGCGCAATCACCGTCTGGCAGCCCCGCTCGGAGGGTACCGATCAAGGGGCACAAAACAGCCTGCCAGGCACAGCATGCGCAGCAGTTCCGGGACGGCCGTGCTTGCGTTGGACCGGTCATCCACCGTGGTCCGGGTCAGCACCAGGCGGTGGGCCTGGGCCCAGGCACTGACCAGATGCAGAGGGCCCCGGCCTCGGGCGTGGGGGCCGCGCACGCTCTGGCCGTTGATGGGCACGACTGATGTCAGTCAAATCGAAGGTGCCCTACATCCAGTCCTGAAAGCCCTATTCGAACCCGGCGGCATCCAGCCACGCGCAGTCCTGCCCCAGTGTGTCGCGCGAGGGGCCCCGTGGGGCAGATCCAAGAAGGTACGCAGCCAAGCCTCGTTGTTGTACCGCATCTCTTCAAAACAGGGAGCCAGTCACACCGCATCCCCCGGTCTGGAGGATGCAGGTCCGGCCGGGCTAATTGAGCGCCTCGCAGTAAAGGCCGTCTTTGTCCCTGTCGTGGCTGGCAGGCTTCGCCCTGCCGGCGTAAAACGCCTCGTATTGGGCCCGGGTGTCGAAGTCGTTGCAGTACCGGCCCTGTCTGCGCGGGGGCGGGAAGTTGGACTGCGGTGTGTTGGCCTGAGGGACTGGAGTGGGCTGGACCTGAGGGACTGGAGTGGGCTGGACCTGAGGGACCGGTGTGGGCTGGGCCTGAGGGACTGGAGTGGGTTGGACCTGAGGGACCGGTGTGGGCTGGGCCGGCACCGCTGGTTGGACCGCGGGCACGTAGGGTTGGCCGGTACAGGTGTCCAGCATGGACGACAGGGTGGCTTTCTCCGCCTGGGTCACCAGCAGGCTGTACTTGTGCTTGACTTCGACCCAGTCCCGGGCATACCGACACCACGAAGCCTGCACGGGAGGCTTCCACTCGTCGGGCGCACCGGCGCCCTTGGCTCGGTTGACCCCATTCTCCGTGGCCTGCAGCGCCGATGCCAGGGCCAGGTCGTTGGCGTAGGCCCGTTTCCGGTTCCTGGTCCAGGCATGGCCGCCGGAGACGTGGGCGTTGAAGAGCGGCACGTGGTGATCGATGTCCACCTGGCTGGCCTGGGTGAATGTCCGCCCGCCCCAAGGGCCCACCCAGAGGCCCGTGTCGACGGTGCAGCCGTTGGCCCGGTAGGTGACGGACCGTCGGCTTTCGGCAATCAGGACCTCGGCCCGGGCGTTCTCGCAGTCGCGGTCGTCATCGACCCAATGAATCCATTCGTCCCGGTCGTAGGTGTCGTGGTGGGAACGGTTTCCTACCGGAAGCTGTGCCAGCATGTTGCGGTAGGGGTCTTCGGCGGAGGGTGGCAGCGTCTGAGCCTGGGGCGTGGGGGTGCTGGTGGGCGGAGCTTGGGGAACGGGTGTGCTGGTGGGGGAAACCGTCTGCCTCGACCCTTCACCGGGTAGCAGAATCGTACTCCCAACGTAAACCTGGTTGGGGTTGGTGATTTCAGGGTTCAACTTCAGAATCTCGTCGATCGTGGTGTTGTGGGCCTCGGCAACTTTGCGAAGGGAATCGCCGGAGCGGATGATGTAGGTGATCGTCTTCGGTTGGGATGGGGTGTCCACATCCGGTTGCTGCTCGGGTGTGGGCACCGGGGTCTTGGCAGGGGCCGTGTCTTCGGGCTGAGGCGTGGCTCCCACCCTCGATAGCAGGACGGTGTCCAAGTACTGTCCCGACGTGTCGATCATGAGGTCCTGCATGACGTGTTCCATTCTGTCGATTTCGGCGAGCAGGGCCTTGAGTCGCGACATTCCGTCAGCGTGGCGGATTCGCACGCTGTCTTGGAAATCCGAGAGAGTCACCAGATCGTCTTCATCCAGCCACCCGGTTGTGCCGTCCTCCAACAACACCTGTACCCATGTGTTGAACCAGCGCCCGTGGGTGTCGACAGGGCATGCTTCCGTCCCCCAAGCCAAATGTGTGGTGGCGGCCGAACGGTCGGCTTCCGCAAAAAGCTCCTCGGATTCCCAGTTGTCGTAGTACAGCGTTTCCTGCTGGCATTCGAGTGCCCATGCCGGGTTCGCTGTGAACAGGCTTAGGGTCGTCAGCAAAACCAATAACAAACAGGCTGCAACCTTCCTCATGAGTACTACCTTGTGGCATAACAGTTTGGGTCTCGCAACTGGGGCACGCCGGTCTTCCGACCATGATGTTGAATCGAGATGAGGGCGGCCGGCCGGGCTCTTCCGGCCATCTGCACACCGGTTCGTCCACGGCTGTTTGCAGGTTGTCCAGGATGGCCCGGATATCCCCGTATTGTTACACTGCCAAACCGGACTTTGCACAAAGTCCGGTTTGGAGACCCCAAGGCCGCCGTGCAAAAGCGCTGGCGGTCCTGACCTGCATAGAAGGCTTCGTTGACCGGACGCGCGGCGTACTTCTTCGCGGCACTCGGTAGAACCGGGTTTTGGCAGAAGCGATCCCGCAGAGGGCTTGTTGCGCCACCACGACATCTCGGACGGCACCGTTCCCGCCATCAAACATTCCCTGTTCCGTATCCACAAGCGGGACCTGTGCGGTCGGCAGGCGGACCGGTGTCAGCACTGCGTAACCTTGACGAGCTTCCGCATGATGGAAGTCGACCACATTGTCCTGCGCAAGCAGGGCGGCATCGACACGCTGGACAACCTGCAACTGCTGCGCGGGCCCTGCAACCGGCCCCCGACATGCACAACAGGTACCGAGCAACGGCCTTGACATTGGCAGGACAACCATGTGCAACCCAATCAATGAACAATTGATCATTTGTTTTGGGGGTTTCGTGCCATTGGGATAGGCTAACTGGAATGGCTTGACCACTGCAGCAGGCAGGTGCGACCGGAATGGCGGACGAACAATCCCCTGGCATGAACCACGATGCCCTGGTGCGCCGGGCCCTGGGCGATCCGGCCACCGCTCGCGCCTGGCTGAAGGCACGGCTGCCGGAGGACGTGGCCCAACACCTCAACTTCACCACACTGCGACGCATGCCGGGCTCCTTCGTCGATGAAGCCTTGCAACGGTCGGAAACGGACGTGTTGTTCGAGGCCCGCGGCGCGTCGGGCCTGCCGGTGCATGTGTACGTGCTGGTCGAGCACCAGTCCACGGTGGACTTCTGGCTGCGCCTGCGGCTGCTCCGCTACCAGAGCCGCATTTGGGAAGAAGAACGGACCCGGCGCCCGCGGGCGGACACGATCAGTCCGATTGTGACCGTGGTCCTGCACCACGGCCCGCGGTCATGGACACCGACCACCCGTTTCGCAGACTTGTACAATGAAAAGGTGCGGGACCTGCCGGGTGTCTGCCGCTTCCGCCACGTGTTGGTGGAACTGTACCGCATGCCGCTGGAGGAGGCGCGCGGCGATGCCTACGGTCGGGCGATGGAGATGCTGCTGAGCGACCATGGGCGCACCCAGGCTGTGCGCCTAGTGCAGTTGCTGCCGCCGCTGTTGCCGGCGATTCGGGCCATGCCCGGCGGCCCCTCCAAGGTGATCACGCTGGTGCAGTACTACTCAATCGAATATGGAGGATCCATGAAGGAAGTTCTGACCGCCGAGGTGGCGAGGTACCAGGAACGGCACGGAGAGGTCGGCATGACCCCGGAAGACGTGACCATGTTGGAAATCCTGGAGGCGAAACGTGAACGCGAAGGCCGGGAAAAGGGCCTGCAGGAGGGCCTGAGAGCGGGACGCGAAGAAGGACGCCAAGAGGGCCGCCAGGAAGGACGCCAAGAGGGCCGCCAGGAAGGGCTCGAGGTAGGACGGCTCCAGGAACGGATTGCAAACCTCGAAGGCATGCTGGAACGGAGCCACTCATGGGAAACCGTCGAGGCGCTCACCGGGATTGACGCGGCCGGCCTGCACAAACTGCGCGAGGAGTTGGACAGGTTGCAGGGCAACAGCGGCCGCGATGCGGATTGATCCTGGCCGGGAAGGTCACTGCCCTCCCGGCCACGACAAGCAAGAGCGTGCCGTTCCTCACCGTCGGTGCGGACGACGGACGTCGGCAACGGATTGTCACCCTTGATGGATGGGGGCTCCGTGGTGCCGCGGTGATGGTCTCCGGAACACTGGCGACCGGCACTGGACCCCGCCGACACCGGAGTGATTGTCCTCAACCAATGGCACCTCAGCTCGACTTTGTACCAAGCGATCCCGTCGGCCAGGGCGGGCGGCAGGCCGAGGAGGCGGGATTCGGTCGCGATTCCCGTCGGCGGTCAATCACACACATCCTTGGTCCGCAATGCGCCCGTTTCAGCCCAGGGACTGGAGCTTGCATGGTCCGCGATGACGAAATTGTGTTCCTTGAAACCAGCAGCGCAAAGGCACTCCGGGGTCCGGTCCCTGGCCTCTTCCACGATTAATCTGACGGATGCGGCCAACTGATCGGCGACCAGGTTCCTGAACAGTCCCATGTCCCAGAGCAGGACCAGTTCGCGCAGGATCCCGGTGTTCTTGGCGGGGCAGTACTTGGCTGCCGTTCTGATGCGTTCGTCGCACAAGGCGAGGATTGGGTTGTCGAACTTGACCGCGGTGGCAGAGTCCACATTCCAGCCCAAGCGGTCCATGCAGTTCAATACGTGGCTGTCCTCGATCACGATGTGGAAGTTGCGCATGTAGGACCTGAACATGCCGCTGTCGATCTCGGCGTTCAGGCATCCGAGCACGGTGTTGCAGACCTCGATCGATTCTGCGGCCGACGACTCCAGGTAAGAGGTGAAGCCCACTGTCAGGTGGGATCCCAAGGGCCGGAAAACCGGCCCGGCGTTTTCGACTTCGGGCATGGGCCGGAACATGGATCGGGGAGCCCTGCGGTCCCAGTCGGCGATGTATCGGTCCAGCAACTTGGCGTTGGTGCGCGCCAACGAATCGACATCCAGCACGTTGCTGAGGTTGTCTGCGTAGTCGAGGAGGATGAAGCCGCGCAGGTCCTTGCGGACGAAGTCCATGGTGCGGTAGGCATTGGAGCGGGGCACGTGCGTGTCCAGCCAATCCCAGAGGGCGTCGTCGGCACACTCCCACATGCGATCCCAGTCGTCGCTGTAGAAGCAGCCGTCGACCGCGGACCACAGATCGGAGACCCGGGTCCAGCCGCTGCTGTCGAAAATCACGCTGGCGCAGTCGGCCGCGTTGTAGCAGAAGTGGAGCTGTTCGGCACACTCGTCGTCGTATGGTTCGCAGTAAGGGGATATTTCGAACGTCGGTGACAGGGTGAAGTTGGGCCAGACAAGGTCGTAGATTGGGAACTTGTCGTCCCAACAGGTATGAAAGGCCGCGTTGCGGCTGTTTTCATCGGCCGCGGCCGGGGCAGAGCAAGCGTCGAGCTGGTCGGTCCAGGCTGCGGTCAGGCTCTTCTTGTCCAGATTGGGGATGGTGCGGTTGCGAATCGTGACCTGCACCGAGCAATGGATGTCCAGTCTGGTGCACTGGCCCGCCGGCAGTATCGAAAAGTGGGCGGTTTTTTCGGTCGCGGACAGGATTTCGAAGTAGCTACCGGCGAAGTCGGTCGCGGAAGCGGCCTTGACCGGGCTTCCGAACACGAACACCAGCAGAAAGGCGGCCAGCAATCCAACGGCTGTGCCGCTCAGCCAAGTCTTGCGCTTCCAAAGGGTTCGTGGCGACGAAGTGTGGGCAGCCGGGTGGCTGGAAGTCAGGGATTCGGTCATGGCATGCATGGAGCTGTGTCGAATGTGTGGCGAGCCAAGGTGGAAGGGTTGGGAAGCAGGGAAACGTCCTGGAACCGGTTGGTCCGTTTTGGATGCGAGCCCAAAATCAACTCTACACGAATCTGCGGTTGATCGACCCCGCACACGTAACCAATGATGAAGCAATTATTCCCGGCACGACAAGGAATTCAAACCGGTGCGGGCCTCCGGAACCGTGTCAGCCTGCCAGATTGACCGACGCGAACGCCACCGACTGCGGCCTGTGACTCCGATGTGGTGCGCCGCAGACTGGGACCCAGGGGCAAGCGGCATCTGATGGCGGTTCGGCAGGTCTGTGCCTGCTACAGAAGCCCAAGACTCCGTTCCCTGGAACCGGGATACGGTACTTGTTCAAGCCCGACTTCAGCAGGTCAAACCCGAATTGCCCGAGGGTTGACTTACCGAGGACAGAGCCGTGGCAAGTTCCTCGTGTGGTCAGTTGCAAACGTTCCCCGTCCTTTGCGCACTGGATCGATCCCATGGACCGACTGTGTCGTTGGCGGTGACGACGAAGTGGCTTTCCAGGAACCCCGCGGTGCACAGGCACTCCGGGGTTCGGTTCCGGGCCCGCTCCACCTGCAGGCGGTGCGTCTGGGCATCGGTGTCGAAGAGAATGCCCCTCAGCAGACCGGAGTCCCACATCGTAAACAGGTCGCCGCTGGCACCGGTGTCCTTGGCCGGACAGACTTGATTGGCCGTTCTGATGCGGGCGTCA
This sequence comes from Caldilineaceae bacterium, assembly GCA_965219935.1. Lineage (GTDB taxonomy): Bacteria > Chloroflexota > Anaerolineae > Caldilineales > Caldilineaceae > Bin34. The sequence continues at coordinate 419,756 of CBDCOU010000003.1, forward strand.
CAGGCGATCAGGTTGGCATCGTCGAAGGCAATGGCGTGATTGTTGCCCACATTCCAGCCGGCCCGGCCCATACAGCTCAGTACCCCGGTGTCCTGGATCACGATGTGCAGGTTCTGCATGTTGGGCCGGAAGGTGTTGCTGGGGGTGGCCACGGTGATGCAGCCGATGGCTGTGTTGCAGATCTGGTACGGCGCGTCCGTTTCCAGGTAGGCCGTAAAGTTGACTGTCAGGTACTCGCCCCCGGTCAGGCGAAAACCGGGTCCGGGAGTGGTCACGGAGTCCCTCGGCTGGTAGACCGGAGTCGGGGTCTGGGTTGTCCCCTGTTGCTGGGATCGTTCGCGCGCGGTCTCGGAGCGGCGCGGGGATGGCCAGTCTCTGCCGACACCGTTCAAGTGGTTTTCGTAGTCATCCAGGGTGAAGCCCCGATCCTCCTCTTCCTCGTCTTCCAGGTCGTCGTAGTCGTCGTTGTAATCCATGTTTTCGTCGAGCCAATCGTCCAAAGCCTCGTCGAGGCAGTCCCAAACCTCGTCTTCATCGTCGTCGTACAGGCACCCGTCGGTTTCATCCCAGAGTTCACCCACTTGGGTCCATGTCTGCCTGCCATAACTGTTGCCGTCGCAGTCGTTGGCGTTGTAGCAGACGCGCAACTCCTCAGCACACACATCGTCGCCGCGCTTGCAGTACGGGGTGATTTCAAAGTCGTCGTCGGGGTTGATGGAGGGCCACTCGATTGTAAACTCGAGCCCAGGGTTTCCCCCTTGCTCTACAGCATCCCAACAAAGTTCAAAATCGCGGTTGCGTCCGCTTTCCCCGGTTCTGTTCGTCGAACAACTGACGGTGCCGCTAATGCCACCGTCGAGTTCAGCTTTCCACTCGTCTTCAAAGCCGTCAGCGCCGCTTGGGTCGAAATTGATGTTGCGTCTTACGATCACCGTGCAATTTTTGTCAATGTCATCACAATCGTTGTCAATCGTGAAGTAGGCAGTGGAGTTTGTGGCTTTGAGGATGATGAAGTCATCCGTGCCGTGAAATTGGGTTTCCGTCCTTGCAAGCGAAACCGAAGTCATGCCGGCGGTGATCAGGATGGTGCCCAGCAACACCAGCAGGAACCTGGCCGGGAGTTTCAAGTGTTGGTGCATGGTATATCCCGTGGGAAGTGGGCAGGATGAGGTGTGTTGTGGGCGGCTGATACAGAAAGCCCTGGATACAGAGTTTCAGAACCAGGATCCGGGGCTTGAGCAAGTCTGCCGTCAGGTGGTCCAACCCGATTTGAGGGTTGACTTACCGAAGACAGAGCAGTGGCAAGTTCCTTGTGTGGTCAGTTGCAAACGTTCTCCGTCCTTTGCGCACTGGATCGATCCCATGGACCGGCAGTGTCGTTGGCGGTGACGACGAAGTGGCTTTCCAGGAACCCGGCGGTGCACAGGCACTCCGGGGTTCGGTTCCGGGCCCGCTCCACCTGCAGGCGGTGCGCCTGGGCATCGGTGGCGGAGAGGATGCCCCTCAGCAGACCGGTGTCCCACATGGCAAACAGGTCACCGCTGGCGCCGGTGTCCTTGGCCGGACAGACTTGATTGGCTGTTCTGATGCGTGCGTCGCAGGCGATCAGATTGGCATCGTCGAAGGCAATGGCGTGATTGTTGCCCACATCCCAGCCGGCCCGGCCCATGCAGCTCAGTACCCCAGTGTCCTGGATCACGATGTGCAGGTTCTGCATGTTGGGCCGGAAGGTGTTGCTGGGGGTGGCCACGGTGATGCAGCCGATGGTCGTGTTGCAGATTCGGTACGGCGAATCCGTTTCCAGGTAGGCCGTAAAGTTGACTGTCAGATACTCGTTTCCGGTTAGGCGGGAGCTGGAAGTCGGGGGCTGGCGCTGCGACCGTTCGGACACGGTCTCGGAGCGGCGCGTGGAGGGCCGGTCTCCGCCGACATCGTTCAGGTCGTTTTCGTAGTCCTCCAGGGTGAAACCCCGTTCCTCCTCCTCCACGTCTTCCAGATCGCCGTAGTCGTCGTTGCGGTCCAGGTAGTCGGAGCGCCAGTCCTCGAATTCATCGTCGATGCACTCCCAGAGGTCCTCTTCATCGTCTTCGTAAATGCACGGAGTCTCAAACAGGCTCCCGAACTCGTCCCAGAGTTCGCCCACTTGCGACCAGTCCCTCCGCCTGAAGTTGTTGTTTTCGCAGTCGGCGGCGTTGAAGCAGATGCGCAGCTCCACGGCGCACACGTCGTCGCCTCTCTTGCAGTACGGGGTGATTTCAAAGTCGTCGTCGGGGTGGATGATCGGCCACAACACAGTGAAGCCGGACTTTCGTTGTTCCCAGCAATCCTCGAAATCCGCGTACATGCGGTCTTCGCCATACTCGTGCGCGCTAAAACCGCAAATGGTTAAGGTGTTGGCCCTGGAGAGTTCGTCGACCCATCTTTGTGTGTAGTCGTTGCCGCTGCCGCCTGGCGTGCCTTCGACCTTCACTGCGCAGTTTTCGTCAACGTCGTCACAGCTTTGAGTGATGGAAAACCACGCATGGTCGGAATCAGCTTCGACCACTCCGAAATAGTCGCCGTAGTAATACGTCCGGCTCGCCAGCGAGACCGATGTCATGCCAGCGGCGATCAGGATGGTGCCCAGCAACACCAGCAGAAACCGGACCGGGAGTTTCGAGTGTCGGTTCATGGTGTCTCCCCCGGAGGCGTGAGGGTCGGGTTGTGTTGGGGGAGTGTCCGGTTGCCGACCGGACTATGTCTTGACGGCCCAGTGGACAGTCGCCGCAGCATCGGCTGCGGCATCGCAGTACACGACCCGAATCGTGCGCCGCGCTACATCACCCTCAGGGTCCGGGTAGACCGATGTGGCGGCCTGCCCTTGCCATTGGTTGGTGATCAGCGGGTCGTCAACCCAAACCCGAATGCCATCGTCGGCAATCTCCATGAATCGATACTTCCGATCGGCGTAGATACAGAAAGCCCCGGATGCCGTTCCGCAGAACTGGCATCCGGGGCTTGTTTAAGTCCGACTTCAGCAAGTCAAACCCGAATTGCCGGAGCGGTTGGCACTTCGGGGGCCGAGTGGTGCCAACCACCTTGGTCGGTCAGATTCTGCACACTTTCCCTGCCTCTGCCCGCAGCGCACCGGAACGTTCCCATGGACCTTCGGTGTTCTCGGGCGTGACAACGAAGTGTCGCTCTTCGAACCCGGCGGCGCACAGGCACTCCGGGGTCTGATCGCGGGCCCGTTCCACCTGCAGGCGCAGGCCCTGGGCGAACGAGTCGGGGAGAATGCCCTTCAGGAGTCCGGTGTCCCACATGGCGAACAGGTCGTCGCTGGCACCGGTGTCCTTGGCCGGACAGACTTCATTGGCCACCTTAATGCGTTTATCGCAGAAGATCAGGTCGGGGTTGTCGAAGGGGATGGCGTGGTCGTCCTCAACGTCCCAACCGCGCCGGTCCATGCAGCGCATGACCGTCCTGTCCTGGATGACGATGTGCAGGTTCTGCATGTAGCTGCGGAAGGTGTTGCTGTAGGTGGTCACGGTGACGCAGCCGATGGTCGTGTTGCAGATTTGGTACGGCGAGGTCGATTCCAGGAAAGCCGTGAAGTTGACCGTCAGGTACTCGTCCACAGTTAGGCGGAAGCTGGGTCCCTTGGTGTCCACCTCGTCCATTGGCTGGTAGATGGAAACCGGGACCCGGGAGGCCCACCGTCGTTGGTACTGTTCGAGTACGGTTTCGGACGCGCGTCCCCTGGGTTGCCGATCGCCAACCTGGTTGAGGTCGTCTTCGTAGTCCTCCAGGGTGAAGCCGCGACGGTTTTCCCTCTCGTCTTCCAGGTCGTCGTAGTCGTCGTTGCGGTGCATGTGCTCATCGAGCCAGTCCTCGAGCGCCTTGTCGATGCAATCCCAGACATCGTCGTCGTCCTCGTCCCCATCGTGCAGGCACGACCCGGCCTCGTCCCAGAGTTCGCCCACTTGATCCCAATCTTTCCGTTCATACTCGTTGTCGTCGCAGTCGGCTGCGTTGAAGCAGACGCGTAGTTCTTCGGCACACACATCGTCGCCACGCTCGCAGTACGGGGTGATTTCGAAGTCGTCGTCGGGATTGATGGTGGGCCAGGTCACAGTAAAGCCAGAACCCCAGCAACTTTCGAAGCTGCCGTACCTGGCATCGCCGCTGCCGACCGTTTCAGTGCAGGCGTCGAGTTGTGCTGCCCATTTGGCTTCGGCACCACCGGTCTCTGTCCGAGCCGACACGTCGCCCGTGACCTTGACTGCGCAGTTTTTGTCCTTATCGTTGCAACTGGTGTCGATTGCGAAATAAGCGGTTCTTTCGGATGGCGCTTCGACCACGTCAAAATAGCTGCGGCCCCATTGCGTGTCGGTTCTTGCCAGCGAGACTGACGTCATGCCGGCGGCGATCAAGATGGTGCCCAGCAACACCAACAGGAACCTGGCTGGGAGTTTCGAGTGTCTGTTCATGATGTCTCTCCTCCGGAGGCGTGAGGAACGGGTTGTGTTGTGGCGAAAGTGTCAGGTTGCCAACCGGGCTACTTCTTGACGGCCCAGTTGACAATCGCAGTGGCGTCGGCCGCGGCGTCGAAGTACTCGACCTGGACCGTGCGGATACCGTGGCGCGGTGCATGGTCCCGGTAGACCAGCGTGGCGGCCTGCCCTTTCCATTGGTTGATGATCAACACACCGTCAACCCAGACCCGAATGCCGTCGTCGGCAATCGCCATGAACCGATACTCCTGGCCGGTGAACTGGAATTGGCCGGTCCAGCGCACGCTGAAGTCGGTGGGGATGCCGGGTCCAGGCGAGGCCTGCTGCCAGTAGAAGGCAATCTGGCTGTCCTGCCTGGTCACCACGGGAGCTCCGTCCAGACTGGGGTTGGCGAAGTACTGAGCGGTCCACGGACCGATGCCGTAGTAGCCGCCCAGAGGACCCGCTGCCGGGGGTGGGGCCGGTGCGGGAGCGGGTGCCGGTGCAGGGGCCGGTGCGGGCGCAGGAGCTGGTGCCGGAGCCGGTACAGGAGTTGGTGCCGGTGCCGGTGCAGGAGCTGGTGCGGGGGCCGGTGCGGGCGCAGGAGCCGGTGCTGGTGCCCGTTGCGGGGTTGGCACTGGCCCTGTGCAGGAAGCGGGAATCCAAATGCGCTGCCCGGTGAAGACCAGACTCGGGTTGGCAATGTTGTTGACCTGGACCAGGTAACTGGTCGCGCAGCCTACGCTCCGTGCGATTCGAGCCAGGAAGTCGCCCCTCTGGATCGTGTACCAGCGGCCGGCGCCCTGTCCGGCTTGCGGAACATCCTGCCGGGACGCGGTGGGCTGCGGAGATGCGGTGGGCGGAGTCGTTATTTGCGTTCCGCCACTCGGCGTTCCGCCGGTGCCTCCCGGAATACACAGTTCCGTGCCTGCTGCCAGCCACGAGACCACCGATTTGTTGTTGACCAAGGCCAATGTGGAAGCTTCCACATTGTGTTCCGCCGCTATGGAGGCGAAGGTGTCCCCGGCCACCGTGGTGTAGGTGTTCGGACACACGGCTGTGGCTGTGCCGGGATCCGCTTCCTCTTCCATCGCCGCGCCGGGCAGCAGGATCGTGGCCCCCACGTAGATCTGGTTGGCGTTCGCAATGTTGGGGTTCAACGCCAGAATCTCTTCAATCGTGGTGCCGTGATCCTCAGCAATCTGGCGCAGACTGTCGCCGGATCGGATGATGTACGTCGTCGTGCCTGACTGCGCCAGGACGACGGTTGACATAATTACTAGGGACAGCACAAGATGCACCGCGCCGAGGGCCAACACCCTGGCAAGGGGTCTCGCAACAATCGATTTCAACATCGTGTGACTCCTCGGTTTCTCCAACGATCAGGATGCTTGCCTCGGCAATGTCCGCATGATTCGGCATGTCTGCGACTTCGGGGCAGACCTGTCCCCGCCCATCGCCAAGCCTGCCCCGACGGGGATTCGTCCGTTTGGGTCGAATCCCGCGCCTGCGTGCGAGCACAGCGTTTCAGGGTACAGGTACCCCTGTTTATATAAGACGACCGAAAGTTGATATTGTTACGGAACTCAATGTGCACGGTAGCCGTGGGCAACCTTGGCTCCGGGATGTCGGCAGACGGGTACGGTGCGTCCGCAAACAGTGACAGGCCCATCCGCTCGCTCCCGGCGGCACAATAGCACCTGGGATTAACATGAGTGTGGTGGTTGGCCGCTCCCTCGAAAAGCGGTATGGCGACGACCTGGTCTTTACGGGTCTGGACTTCGCGATCGGCCAGGGCGACCGCATCGGCCTGGTCGGACCGAACGGCAGCGGCAAGTCGTCGCTGCTGAGGGCCATCGGGGGTCTTGACGACTACTTTGACGGGCAGCTGACCTACAGTCGCGAGCTGACCATCGGATACCTGGCCCAGGAGCCCCCGGGTACCATCCGCTTCTCGGTGCTGGACTTCCTCCGCTCTGCGTTCCGCGCACTGGAGGAGCTTGGCAGGCAACTGGAGAACCTGACGATCGAACTCGAGACGGGTGCTACAGGACCCCGGCACGAGGAACTGCTTGAACGCTATGCCCGGGTCCAGGCCGCGTTTGAAGCCCGGGGCGGTTACACCATGGACAGCCGGCTGGAGGAGACACTGGCCAACCTGAGGATCCCGGAGTCCAGCTGGCAATCCCCCGTCTCGGACCTGAGCGGTGGTCAGCGAACAAGGCTGCACCTTGGCCATGTCCTCCTGGAACAGCCACAGCTCCTGTTGCTCGACGAACCCACCAACTACTTGGACGAAGCCTCGCTCCCGTGGCTGATTCGAACCCTTAAGGACTGGTCGGGCAGTGTGGTTGTGGTGTCCCACAGCCACGCGTTCCTGGAACAGGTGCCGACCAGGATCTGGGAACTGGACCGGCATGGCCTAACCCAATACAAGGGCAACCATGCCGCGTACCGGCAGCAACGGGCAGCCCGGCGCGAGAGGCAGGCCAAGGAGTATGCGGCCCAACAGGCGTTTGTGGCCAAGACGGAGGAATTCATCCGGAAGAACAAGGCCGGCGTTCTGTCCCGTCAGGCGCGCGGCCGGGAGACCCGGCTGGCCCGGCACCTCGAACAGCATGGTGTGGAACGGGTCCATGCCGATCCGGCCCTGCGGTTTTCCTTTCCGTCCAGGGTCAGAAGCGGCGACATCGTGCTGCGAACCTACGGCCTCGTGGTGGGTTACGGACCCGGCAAGCCCATCCTGCGGGTGCCCGACCTGGAACTCAGGCGTCAGGCGCGGGTGGCCGTCGTTGGCCCCAACGGCGCTGGCAAGTCCACGCTGCTGCGGACACTGGTCGGACACCTGGAGCCGGTCGAGGGCGAGTTCGAGATGGGCGCGAGCATACGGCCCGGCTACTTTGCCCAGCATCACGTGCGGGACGACTTCTCCGTATTGGACCCCGCACAGGCGCCGTTCGACCTCATCAAGGATCAGATGCGCCTCAAAGACCAGGATGTGCGGGATCACCTGGGTGCCTTCCAACTGGGTGGCGAGGATGTTTTTCGCCCCTTGGGCACCCTGTCGGGCGGTCAGAAGAGCCGATTGATGTTTGCCCACCTGGCCCTTCAGGACACCAACCTTCTGGTGCTGGATGAACCGCTCAGCCACTTTGACAGCCATGAAGCCCTGTTGACCTCGTTGCAGGGGTACGGGGGCACGATTCTGGTGGTGTCCCATGATCAGCGCCTCGTGGCGAATCTGGCCAACCAGGTTTGGCACATTACACCCGGACAGGAGGGACAACTGTCCAAACTGGAGGTGTTTCAAGGTTCCTGGTCGGCGTGGCGCAACAAGCGTGCCAACGGCCGGCGGAGAACCCAGTCCGCAACAACACCGGTACCCAGGGTGCAGGCTGCGGACACTACGGCTCCCCACCAGTCGGCCAAACGGCAACGGGCGGAGACCGAACGCAGCCTGGAAAGGGAGATAGACCTGCTCGACCAGAAGATGGAGGCGGTTCTGGAACGTCTCAACGCAGCGTCGGCCGCGGGGGACGGCGAAGCCATACGGAAGCTCCAAAAGGCCCACCGTTTCCTCCAGGACGAGTCGGACGGCAAGTGGGCGGCCCTGGCCGAACTGTACGAGGCATGAATTCCCGACGGCGTCCCCTGGTGATTGGCATCACCGGCAACATCGCGGCCGGCAAGTCAACAGTCATGCGGCTGCTGGCCGACCGGGGTGCGACCACAATCGACATGGATCTGGTGACGCGCGATGCGTTGCGTTCGAACGGGGCCGGGTTCCGCCCGGTGGTCGAACGGTTCGGCCGGGGGATTCTCGATGACGGTGGCGAGATCGATCGGGCGCGCCTGGGGCGGATGGTGTTTGGCGATCCCGAGAACCTGCGTGACCTTGAGCAAATCCTGCATCCCATCGTGGGCGGGATTGGCAGGACCCTGGTGGAGGAAGCGGACACGGATATGGTCGTGATCGAAGCCATCAAGATGCTGGAGGGCGGTCGGTCCAGGGAGTTGTGCGACCAGATCTGGGTTGTCGCGTCGGATGAAGCTATGCAGCTGGAACGGCTTCGTGCGTCCAGAGGCATGTCGGAGCAGGACGGACGGCAACGGCTGGCAAGCCAAAGCAGCCAGGAGTGGAAGATTCAACAGGCGGACCGGGTGATCACCAACATAGGATCCATGCAGGACTTGGAGCGGCAGGTCGACGAGCTTTGGCAGTCCGTCGTCATGGCGGAATCGAGTTGAAGATGATTGTCAGCCGACCACAGTGAGTCGCTGACGAATACCATCCAGAGTCAGGCGAATTGCCTGCTCGGTAACTAGTATGTTGGCCAAATTCAGTAGGCACAGGCTGCAACCTGTGCCTACTGACTGGGCGTGACAGACCGGTTTGTAACCAGGTCCGGTTCACCGAGACCGTTGAACAGCCAGGTTCGTTGCGCCTCGCCTTGGCAGCCACCCGAACAGTTTCTTGGACCTACGGTCCGCATGTGCCAGGCCGGGACCGCGAAGGATGCAGCCACCCCGGTCTACCGGAGAGCCAGGCCATGTCCCAGACCCATGTCGGCATCGACGTATCCAAGCACCAGCTCGATGTGGCGCTCTGGGGTCGCCCCGAAGAGGACGACCGCCTGGCCAACGACCCTCAGAACATTGAGGCTCTCTGCCGGCACTTGGCCCGCCTGGCTCCCGACCGCATCGTGGGGGAAGCGACCGGAGGTTTGGAGCGGCCTCGATCAGGATCCCCGTCCACACTGAAGTGCGCGTCCGACAGCAGCCCCTCCCCGTCGGCCGCCCACACCACCTCGTCGAACAGGGCCCGGCCCACGTCGTGGTCCATCAGCCGCTGTCGGTTCTTGGTGAAGACCGTGGCGTCGAAGCTGCGCTCCATTAGATCCATGTCCAGGAACCCGCGGAACAGCAGGTTGTACTCCAACTCCTCGCAGAAGGCGCGCTCGCTGCGCACCGTGTACAGGGCGATCAGCAGCGAGGCCTTCAACAGCCGCTCGGAGGGACCGAGGCCCGGCCCACGCGCGCATACATGCGGCCGAATTCCGGCGACAACCGTTCCAGGGCCGCATCGGCCACCGCCTTGATCCGCCGCAGCGGATGGTCCTGCGGGACCCGTTCCTCCAGAACCACGATGGCCAGCATGCTGCGTTGGGGGTTGGGACGACCGCGCATCGGGAAGTGCCTCCGTTCCTGGATGTCCAGATTCTAGCCGGCCGCGTTTTTTCGCAGCCTGTTAGGATGTAGTCCACAACGAGGGGATCTCTCGTCGTCGATGTACCCGCCACCAATTTCAACGAGATTGAATCAGTGCCCTTCGTCTGTGCCAGGACAGAGCTGTCACAAGGGGGCATCATGAAGAAAAAAATGGGGCGCCGTACCTGGAGTGCGGCTTTTGTGTTGTTGGCAGCGTTCATCGTATGGACAGCCATGCCGGTCGGCCCGCCGGTGCTGGCGCACTTCTGCGATGATAACTACACCACCCAGCAAGCCCGCGAAGCCTGCTGGTGGCGGTACTGGAATGGTCTGACCACCAAGCAGGACAAGTTGGCAGCCAAGCCTCTGCCCGCCCCTGTGCAGCAGGTTCCGACAGCACCGCTCCCGACCAGTTCACCAGTGGATGTTCGTGTGTGCGACGTCTACTACTTCGAACCGGCGGACCGCGCCAACTGTTGGCAGCGATGGCGCAACGGACTGCCTCTGTTTGCCTTGTCAACCTCTGGGTTGGTGTTGCCCGGGGGGCCTGTTGTACCGACTTACCTACCATCCATTTCCATGCCTGCATACCGGGCTGCGCCCGTGTCACACACCACATTCCCACCGCCGCGGGGAAAAGGTAGCCGATGCAGTGACTTTGATACCAGGGGGCAGTACGAGGCGTTTTATGCTGGTCGTACAAAACCAAGAGGACATGATCGAGACCGGGACGGTTTGTACTGCGAGCACCTGTAAGACCATCAACCATAGGGCAGGACGGATTGTGGTTCCCGTCCTGCCCACAACTGTCGTCGTACACACTCAAGCCCAAAACGTATCATTCCGTAAACCGATAGCTCTTGTTGGATTGCAGGGTCTGTTACTGCTGTCAACTAATAGTTATAATTTCCAAAATTTGCCAAGCGTATAATCATCTTCATTAGGACATTCGCGAGCCGTTCCGCCAATGAGTTGATGTGCGTGACCGCATCGTCATAGCCAATTGACCAGGCGGTGATGTCTTTGGTCGCGACTTCCTCCGCCAAGGGATCCGTGATTGGGAACGGTCGCGGCTACCGTCCGTGCAGGGATGGGGGGCGGTCCGGCGTTCCCGCGTCATATCTCGATCATCAACGGCAATCGGCACCACCGGGTTTGTCCCCTTGCCGTTGGCTTCAGACGTGGCCGACAGGGTCCGTTTCCGAACCTCAACCGCAGCCATCTCCTGTCTCCCGGTCCAAGTAGAGGCTCCATTCTACTTCGTCCCGCTGTGTCGGTAACGGCGACCCAATCTGGAAGATCAGGCTTATGGGCGATCCAACGGTATGTTCGCAGTGGAGCAATGTCGAAGCTGTGTGGTCGCAACTCCGTCCCTTCTTCGCCCCGGCGATCCACGTTCGTGCTTTTGTCAGGGCGATCCAGTCTCTAAACTCACAGTCCAGGCCGGGCGGAGCCGTTTGCCACGGGGAGGGCAATGGGACAGTTCACAGGGAGGACAGCTTCGTTAGGACATTCGAGAGTCGTTCCGCCAGGCAGTCGATGTGCGTGACCACATCATCGTGGCCAATCGACCAGGCAGTGATGCCTTTGGTCGCGACTTCCTCCACAAAGGGGTCTGTGCGGAACTGTTCCGTCCACTCCCCCAACGCTGTGCGCAAGTTCACATCCAGGTCCGGATAGTACTCGGTTACGGCCTCGCCAAACGTGAATTCCTTGGTTCCGTACCAGCCCAGTCCCTCCTTGGCCGGAGAATGGAGCCAGGCAATCGAGAAGGGCCTCCATGAGCACCGAGCCTTGATGGCAACACTGGTTTGCCCCCAGCTGACCACTCCTTTGTCCTCGGCGATGTCCAAGAGGCGGATGGCGGCTTCGCGGGTGACGGCATCGGGAAATTCGTCGAGGAACACTTCTCTGGTTAGCCGTAGTGTTGGTCCCGACACGGTTCCGGCGCCTTTGGAACCGCCTCCGAAGACGCGCGGAACCAGGATCTGCATCGAATGGTTCCGATGGCGTTTGATCTCAACTGTTCGCACTTCCACATTGGGCATTTGGGAGTCGAGGAATTCCGCAACCTGCTTGAGAGGGGCGGGAATGTCGTCCGCCACGATGAGCATGCGCAGGCGAACCGCGTCCAGATTGGTTGCAACCTTTTGCCAAAAGGCATCTGCATCCGGTTCGCTGTCGGACTGCAGCAGTTCACCGAGGACTGCCTGCGGAGACCGCTCTTGTGCCCTCGCGGTATCTTCGAAGGCTCTGCGCATGCCGTCGGCACTCCAGGAAAGCCTCGCGTGTGCGGCGTACTCCAACATCTGTCCCACGACCGTGCGACGGATTTCCGGATTGGCTCCGCGTTTCACTTCGACCAAAGTGGGGATGGCATCCTGGTCTACCAGCAAATGGTCAACGGACCACCAGTTGCCTTCCCCCGCGGCCCGGGCTATGCCCTGCTCCCGTGCAACCACGATCCAGCGCCGTGGCGCATCGGGGTTCATCTGTTCGCCATCCAACAGTTCAGGACGTGCCGCCAGTAGCTCCTGCAGTTCCTCTTCACTTGAGAACCTTTCCTCCTCCAGTGAGTCCAGTTGGCCTTCCCGGCCTTGGACAAAGATGCGCTCACCCATGGCCCGTCCCCTGATTCCATTGCATGGCATACACGTCTCGTCTGGCTCCGTGGATCATGCGACATCCAACAGTCTTCAGGCTGTACAGACGGCCGCCGCCAAACGAGATCGCTGCATCGTACATGGCAGGCAGGTGTGAAACGCTGGCTTCGCGTGTGCAGGTCAGTCGCAACTATCCCCTTGACATTCCGGTGCCGCCGCGGCGGGCCTTGAGGAAACAGATGTCCTGCCGTTCAGGCACTGATTGCGCCCCTTGATGGTGTGGGGTGCCCATGATGTTGATTGGCTTGGTCGAGACTTTCGACAGTGGCCCGCATCAGGATTTGTCAGGGAGGGAGGTGACGGGGACGAGTTCCGCTGCTTCACTTATGCGCAGTGCCAGTTTCCTGAAGCTGCGCTCGGCATCACGCGCTGCGACCGCGTGGCTGCCGACGGCACCATCTGCCGGTGTCGGATCAAACATCGGCTTGGGCCACTCCTGGGCCATGGGCACGAGGCTGCGGTAATGCTTCATTAGGGACTTATATCGAATAGTTGACATGCACCCATCGATATAAGGTCCGGACCGTCAGGTGCCGGACCGTACAGGCGGGGACGGACCCCGTCTGCCTGGTTCACGGGTCGTCGGGGTTGGCTCAATGCCAAACGCCCCTCGCCGTGCAGAAGCCCCTGTCCCACGGGCCTGTCGGATCAGGGGCAGGCCCCTGTCCAGAATGTTGACGGCGGCGTTGCGGTCTGCATTGGCAGTATGTCCGCAGGCCGTGCATTGGAAGGTTGCCTGGGTCTTGCGATTCTCCTTGTTGACATGTCCACATTGCGCGCAGGTCTGCGACGTGTAGGCCGGGTCCACCTTCACCACCAGGCCGGCCTTGTAGTCCAGGTTGCGTTCCAGCCGGCCCCAGCCGGAGGCCAATATCTCCCGGTTGAGTCCGGACTTGGCCTTGACGTTCGTACCAGGCTTCTCGACCGTGCCCTGCGCACTCCGGGTCATGGCCTGGGTGTCCAGATCCTCAAGCACCACGGCTTCCGCCGTGTCCGCCAGCTTGCGGCTGTGCTGGTGGGCGGCGTTCTCGCGCCGGCGCTTCTTCCTGCGGTGCAGTTTCTGCAGCTGGCCGCATATGCGCCGCCCCCGGTTGGACATCGGCTTCCCGGACTTTCGGGAGCGTTCCCGGGCCTTGGCCGCCTGGCGCTGCTTGCGCTTGATGTTGGCGTCCAGCTTGTCCGTGTCCGGCTGCGCGTAGACCTCGCCGTCGCTGTCCGTGGCCTGGCGCACGTTGCGGTCCACGCCCAGTTCGCCGTCCGCCGCGGGCGGTTGCAACTGTGCGACCGGCACCGCGTACACAACGTTTGCGTACCACTTCGGATGCCGGTCCGTGCCCTCCTTCAACAGCCGCACGGTCTTGGGTACGCATCCCCGGTACGGATGGTTGGCACCCCGCTCCAGCCGCACCCACCCCATCCGGGGGATGTGCAGCCGGTGGCCGTCCATCCTCACCTTGTCCGGGATGGTGAAGCCGTCGGCCTTGCGTCCCTGCCGGCCCTTGCGCCGCGGAAAATGCTGCGGCTTGCCATCGGCCTTGCGCCGCGGCAGGAACCGGCCCTCCACCTTGGCCGCGGCGTGCGCCTTGTAGAACACCTGGTAGGCGGCATCCAGGTACTTCAGCACGTACCGGACGGGGGCACTGGGCAGATCCCGCAGCCACGACAGGTCCTGGTCCGCGTACACGGCCCCTTCGGGCGAGGCCAGAAACGCCTGGAATTCGCGGTCGTGTGTCCCGCTGCGGATCATCGCGAACCGCTTGTACATGGATTGCCAGGTCATGCTTGGGTCCACCGCCAGCGGTCTTTGCTCTTCCGGGAAGTCGGTCCACTGCCCGTAGCCCCGGGTCTGGCGGCACACGCGGTAGCGCCAGTCGTTGTACGCCAGGAACAGATTCCAGACGAAGCGGTTGGCCCCCGCCGTCTGCGCGCACAATTGCGCCTGCCGGCGGCTGTCAAACCGCACCCGGTACCGCTCGCTGCGGATGGCGGTCGGGACGGAGGAGGTGGGAGATATGGCCATCCGCATTGCCAGGTTGCCTGTTGCCGCCCGGGGGGAGGCGGGCCGCGCCGAATATATGTATGGGCTATCTTACTTTACCGCACAGGCACCCCACTCTGCGGCTTGTGCCCCGTTGTCAACTTATGGTTATAAGCCCCCTTCATTACGGCCAGACAGTGTTCATCATCGGCTGGGGTTGCCGGCTGGATATCGGTTCTCAGTCCGGCCAGTTGCCGAACGAATTCGGTCGGCATGCGATGGCGCGGGGTTGGATGGGGCGGCCCGGGCTGTACCGGGGTTTCCGTACAACTTGTCCAAGTGGGTGCATGTTGCCGCCGGGGAGGGTAACTCGTTCGCCGTAGTTTGGTTCGGACGGCGGTCATGCCAATTGACTCTGCGTCGTTTCCAGTCTTCGCGCCACCGGTTGAGAGGCGAACCCAGAGAGCCAGGACTTCGAAAGGAGGGCAGATCTGCCCCAAGTAGGACGATGACGGGATTGGATGCAACCAGCGCCGACCGGTTGATGGCATCAAGGCTGGAGCCAACATCCATCAGGATTACCGATGCTTCCATGTGTGCGTAGGCCCTTGCTGCACCAGACGATGGAATTCCGGTCTGCATCCTATGGGGTTGACGCCCTTGTTCCTTGGTACTGCAGTTGTAGTCATTAGTCCTGCGCGGCCCATTCGCCTATCCAGTGGACGTTCCCAGCGGCTTCTGCCGCCCGATGAAATCTCCGGTCGGCGGTCCACAACTCGCAGCCAAGGTTCTCCGCCAGGACCATATAGTGGGCATCGTAGGCCGCGCCCTGCCCGAGTTGGCCTGCCAGCTTCAAGGCCTGGCCGTGAAGTTCCGGCGTCTCGTGCAACACAATCCCCAGTGACATCAGGTCCTGCATGAGGTCCACCGCAACATCCACGGCCAGTTCGCCTCTCACCACTCGCCGATGGAGCACGTTGGTGACCTCAAAGGGCATGAGTTGGGGTGCTGCCAACCCAATGCCCTGCCTGTCCCAAACCTGGAGGATTGCGTGGGCCACATCGGAATTTTCCTCTTCAACCAGCCACTTGAAGGCCAAGCTTGCGTCCACGACGACGAAGTCGCTCACGCCCACTCCTTTGTTTCAGCGGCCCTAATCTCGCGGGCCTCGCGGATCAGGTCGGCCGAGTCCCCGGACAGAGGCTTGCCACCGGAAATCTCCTGGCGGCGGCGTGCCAAACGTTCCGCGCGGAAGAAGACAGGCCGACCGGATATGCCGTTGGCCTCGTCCTGTGCCAGTTCCCGACCGATGGCAGCCAGGCAGTATCCGCGCATGCTTACTCCCTTGAGCGCAGCGGTCGCCTTCAGTCGGCGCTGAAAGGCGGGGTCCAGGTCCAGGGTGAGTCGCTTCTTTTTTGCTTTCATCGCCTACACCTCGCTTCGGTGATGCCATGCGTCAGGATAGGTTAAACACAGAAAGATAGTCAATACACTTCTTTGGGAATTCTCAGACCGTATTTCGTCTTGGGTTCATCCGAGCATTGTGCGCAGATGGCGCCGTGGCAACGACGTGCGTCGGTTTTGCCTTGTCCTGGTGGTCTGTGCTGCTACCGACACGCTCTGGTTCGGACTGCAAGCGATCCAGGAGCGGTGCCAAGAACTTCCCCTGGCCCTCTCTGAGCTGGACTTTGTACAAAGTCCAGCTCAGACCCGACACGTCGATCCACAGTGGATCATTCGCCATCCTGCAGGTGTTCCGGCAGTGCCTTTCTGTAGATGTTGTTGTTGGCCACTTGGACTTCTGCTCTGGCCCGACCTGGGCACTAAGCCAGCTTCCTCAACACAAAGTTTGGCCAGGGCAATCGCATTCTGTGGGGACTGGTCCTATGAACAAGCATGTCCAGTTCCATTTGGCCAATTGGAGCGTAGCCGTGATGTTCCATCGCGGAGTTTCCCCGTGCAGCGTCGAGTTTCGGCCTTCCCGCACGCCGCACCCCACCACAGGTGGCACAACTCAATTTGGAACGTGATTGCCCTGATCTCCATGGCCGACGATGCACCGTGGCCACAGGCCCTAATGTAGAATCGGCAGTTTGCTCGAAACCCGCGCACCGGATGAGGTGCTTTAGGTGCATCGGCCGACTGGCGTCCCCTGGCTGCAGACCTTCCTGGTGTTGTCCGTCGCCATGGTCCTCATCATGGCGATTACACTGCGGGACTCCTTTGCCTCGGGACGGGAGTTCGCGGTGTTGACGGGGGTGGTTTTGGTGCTGGCGGCGCTCTGCACCTGGATCATCTCCATCGGTTCCGGTGCGGATTGACGGTTCCCAACTTTTCTCCTGCGGCTCTGACCTGAACCCATGGCAAAGCGAGACTACTACGAGGTGCTCGGCGTATCGCGCACCGCCAGCGGCAACGAAATCAAACGGGCCTTCCGCAAGATGGCCCAGCAGTTCCACCCCGACCGCAACAAGGAGGCCGACGCCGAAAGCCGGTTCAAGGAAGTGGCCGAGGCCTATCAGATCCTGGGCGACGACCAGAAGCGCCAGATGTACGACCGCTACGGCCACGATGCCGAACGGATGACGGGTTCGCCGTTCGTGGACCTGGGCGATGTCGGCAGCCTGTTCGAGCAGTTTTTCGGCATGGGCATGGGAGGATCCGGCGGCCGTACCCGGCGGGCCCGGGCCGGCAACGACCTCAAGGCCACGGTGAGCCTGAGTTTTGGCGAGGCGGCGTTTGGCGCAACCAAGGACCTCGACATCGACATCATGGATCTTTGCGACCGGTGCAACGGCTCCGGCGCCGAACCCGGGCATCCCCCCGAACCCTGCAGCCATTGCCATGGCCACGGGTCCGTACGGACGCGGCAGGAGGTTCCGCTGTTCGGATCGGTGGTCAGCGAACAGACCTGCCCCGTATGCGGCGGATCGGGTCAGCAGATTACGCACCGGTGCCGGCAGTGCTACGGGGACAAGCGGGTGCCGGTCTCCCGCACCGTCAACTTCTCGGTGCCGGCTGGTGTCAGCGATGGTCAGCGACTGCGACTGTCGGGACGGGGCGAGCCGGGTTTCAACGGAGGCCCGCCCGGAGACCTCTACGTCGAATTCGACATCCGGCCCCACCCCACGTTCACCCGCGAGGGCACGGACCTGCTGCTGGTCGTTCCGGTTACGGTGCCGCAGGCAACCCTGGGCACCGTGATCAGCATTCCCATGCTTGAGGGCGATGAAGAACCGTTGGAGATTCCACCCGGTACGCAGCCGGGCACCGTCTTTCGGAAACGGGCCAAGGGCATTCCCCGCCTCCAGTCCCATGGACGCGGCGACATGCTCATCACGGTGAAGGTCGTCATCCCCACCCGGCTCGACGAGCGTCAAAAGGAACTGTTCAGGGAACTTGCCGATGCCATTGGCGAGGAGGCCCACGACGAAAAGAGGGGATTCTTCTCGCGCATCCAGGAACTCCTGAGCTGAGTCGACCCGGACCGGGCCGGGCATCCAACAAGCGAGTCAACGCGTGCTCAGCCATGGCCGGTCTGCTGCAAATCAGCGTTTCGGTGGACACCGAAGGGGCGGAGGCGGTCTGCTCCCTGTTCAACGAACTGAACCGGCCGTTGGCGGTCCCGGACGGAACCCCGCATGCCGGGGGTTCGCGCGCGGTCATTGAAGCAACCGGGTTTCCGGACGATGCCGACCTGGAACCGCACGAAGTGACGATGGACATGGCACAGGCCCTGCGTGTCAAGACCTTCGTTGCACCGGGACCCGAGGCGGAAGCTTTGGTGCAGCGCATCCGGGAAGGCCTGTACTGGCTGTCCCGCCTCCACCCCGTCTCCGAACCGACCGTGGAAGTTGTCGAGGACAAGGACTGGCAGGAAGCCTGGAAGGAGCACTACGCCGCGTTCGCGGTCGGGCAGTCGTTCCTGATTCAGCCGGCATGGGACGAGGTGGGAGCCACACCGGCCGGCCGTCATGTGCTGCGGCTGAACCCGGGCATGGCCTTCGGTACGGGCCTGCATCCCTCCACAAGGCTGTGTCTGGTGTTGTTGGAAGGATTGGGTTTGCAAGGGGCGCGGGTGCTGGACGTGGGCACGGGAAGCGGCATCCTGGCCCTGGGCGCGCTCAAGCTGGGCGCGGTTCGGGTGGTGGCCACCGACACGGATCCGACAGCCCTGCCCGTCGTCGCGGAAAACGCCTCCTACAACGACGTTGTCTGCGGCCCGGCCGGTCCCTTGGTGCCTTTCGCGGGTTCCTTGCCCCCGCCTGCCGAATTCCATGTGGTCGTGGTGAACATCCTGCCCCACGTGATCGTGTCCCTGCTGGACCGGGATTCACTCGCGTCCTACGTGGCGCCGACCGGTCACTTAATTTTGTCGGGCATCATCGATGAGCGTCGAGCCGAAGTTGTGGATGCCCTCGGGCGCCACGGTTTCCGTATCCTGGACACGCGGCATGAGGATGACTGGGTCGCACTCCTTGCCGTCCGCACATAACCCATGCCGAGATGGGCAATCAAGGTGGTACCGACCGCCAGAGGCCGGTCGGCTGTTTATAATTTTGTTCGCATCGAGCCACGTTCCCCAGCCGCTTCAGGAGCTCTATCTCCATGACCTTCTCCTCCAATGGCGCCAGCGCCGACGAACATGTCCACGACGTTCTGATCATCGGCAGCGGTCCGGCCGGATTCACCGCCGGGCTCTATGCGGCCCGCGCCAACCTGAACCCGATTCTCTTTACGGGCCAGGAGTACGGCGGTCAGGTCTCCCTGACCTACGAAATCGAGAACTATCCGGGGTTCCCTGAGGCTCTCGGCGGCCCCGAACTGGTTGAACGTATGAAGCTGCAGGCGGAGCGGTTCGGCCTCAAGGTTGAATTCGACTATGTGACCGAGCTTGACGTGGACGAACATCCCTTCACCCTCCGTACGGAGGCCGGCAAGGTGTACCGGACCCGTTCGGTCATTGCCTCCACGGGTGCACGGCCCCGCTACCTGCATATTCCGGGCGAAGAGGAACTGACCGGACGCGGGGTGAGCTACTGCGCCACGTGCGACGGGTTCTTCTTCCGGGACAAGGACGTGGTGGTGGTCGGAGGCGGCGACAGTGCCTTGGAGGAGGGGTTGTTCCTGACCAAGTTTGCCAGTCGCGTCCGGGTCATCCATCGGCGCGACGAATTCCGGGCCTCCAAGATTCTGCAGGACCGGGCCACGAAGCACGACAAGGTGGAGTTCCTGCTCAACAAGGTGGTGACTTCCATTCACCCCGGCGAAGAGGGCACGGTCACCAACATCGACCTTCGGGACACGGTCGACGGGGCGGACAGCAACATCGAGACCGACGGCGTCTTCATCTTCATCGGTCACATCCCCAACAACGACCTGTACCGGCAGGACTTTCACCTTGACGATGAAGGCTATCTGGTGACCGACAAGCACATGCGCACGAATGTCCCGGGGGTCTTTGCCGCCGGCGAGATCCAGGACAAGGTCTTCAAGCAGGTGGCCACCAGCGTGGGCCAGGGCTGTGCGGCCGCCATGCAGGCGGGGAAGTTCGTTGAGGATCTGGAAACCCATCCGTTCGCAGGCAAACACGCGGACCCGCGCGAACTGGACCCGGACGTGCTGTCCTTCGTCCAGGCCTAGCTTCCGGCCGGGTTCGGGACCCGGCTTTTTGATGCGGACGCCCTGAAGCGGCTTGGCCGCAACGGGCTGCATGTCCTCCAACCCGCGGGACACGGCCGCGCCTGGTGCCGTCCCCGAACCCGAAGGTGCCACGGCGCGCAACGCCGGCCTGCTCGCTGCCGGATCGCTGGCGGGCCGTGCCTTGGGCCTGGTCCGCGAAATTACGATTACGCGCCTGTTCGGCCAAAGTGGCCGGGTCAGTGCGTTCGTGGTGGCCAGCCAGATCCCGGTCATGCTCCATGACCTGATTGTCGGCGGCTACGTGAGTGCTGCCTTCGTCCCGGTGCTGGCGGCCAGGTTGGAGGACGACGGCAGACCGGGTTATGGCCGTCTGGTCTCCGCGCTGCTGTTTGTGTTTGGCCTGATGTTGCTGGGCGTGGCATCCCTGATGCTGTGGTTTGCCGATCCCATTGCCCGGGTCATGGCGGGAGGCTTCGCCCGGTTCAGTCCCGAACTGCTCGCCGAAACGGCTGTCATGGTGCGGTGGATGACCCCCGTCCTGTGGTTGATCGGGATGTCCGGCGTCCTCAATTCCGTTCTGTTTGCCATGGACCGCTTCAGCTGGCCGGCGTTGGCCAACGCCACGGTGAACATCGGCATCATCGCAATCGCGCCGCTCTGGGCTCGCGAGCACGGAGTGATGGCCTTGGTTTGGGGCTTGTGGACCGGCCATGCGCTGCAGGCTCTGATCTTGGCCGCGGACTTGAAACGGACAGGCCTGCAGCTGTTCCGCAACGTATTCGATCCCGGCTTGCGGCAACTGTTCCGGCGCTATGTGCCGATCATTGCCAGTCTTGTGGTCAGCCAGGTGCAGGTGCTGATGGACCGGCGTTTTGCCAGCGGCACCGGGTTGTCGAGTATTGCCTGGATGAGAACGGCGACCACATTGCAACAGCTGCCGCTGGGGCTGATCAGCTTCTCGATTGGGTTGGCAACCTTGCCGGGCCTCGCCCGCAGCCACGCCGGGGCCCGCGGCAGCGAATTCCGCAGCCGAACGGTTGCGTCACTGGGTCAGGTTCTGCTGTGGATGACACCGGTGCTGGTCTGCATGGGTCTGCTGGCTGAACCCATCGTAAGACTGTTGTTTGAACGCGGTGCGTTTACGGCGGTGGACACGGCCAACGTGCTGCCGGCGGTCCGGATTTATTTGATCGGAGCGTTTTGCGCCGCCTCGGATCAGCTGCTCAACAACGCGTTCTACGCGCGCCAAAACACCTTGGTGCCTGCGCTGGTCGGCATGGGCAGCGTTCTAGCCTACTTTGCAGCCGCGTTCCTCCTGCTTGACGGGATGGGCTATCTGGGTCTGGTGTGGGCGGACACCGCCAAACATGCGGTCCACATGGCTGTGATGCTGGTACTGGTCGGGCGACGCGGGTTCGGGGCCTGGCATGGCTTGGCCGTGGAACTGGTTCCCTTGGCGTGGCGGCTGGTGATCGGGGGGTCGCTGTGCCTGGCCGCTGTTGTGGTGGCTCGGTGGGCCGTTGGTGCCCTGATGTCTCCTTCTGCCGGACGCGACCTGGTTGACGTGGTCCTGTCGGGCGGCTTGGGCGTTGCAGTCTACTTCGGCTGTTTGCTTGTTATGCGTACACCGGAAGTGACCGCGATCGCGCACTACGTTGGGGATCGACTACCCCGGTTGTGGGGACTTTTACAGCGGTGATCCTCGGTTAACCGGGACCAGGGGCGTCGGCTGCCGGACCCTGGCTCCATGGCCGGGGTCTGTCGTTCGACATCAACGCCGAGTGGCTTCGACCGGGTTCAGTTCGGTGACGGCGAATTGCCGTTGGTTTTCCCGTTCGACAGCTCCGGCCGTTGTCGTTCCGCCCACCAGGCTTGCAGGTCCTGCCCGTCCCGGTGGACTGCCGCCAGCGCGTCGAGTTCGTTAAAGGTGGGCAGCTGCGCGTCCTGCCAGTCGGCCAGGAAGTCGGCCACGGCTTCGCCCACCGCGTGCCCGTGGCGTTCCCGCACATAGTCGGTCAGCAAGTCGATGGTGGTGCTGAGGGTGACACTCTTGGTGACGCTCTCGGTGACACTCTTGGTGACGCTCTCGGTGACGCTCTCGGTGACGCTCTCGGTGATGCGTTTTGCCTCCTCCGCCCTGCGTGCGGCGTAGGCCTCTGACATTGTTGCGTACATGCTCTTACCTCGTTCTTCCCACCTCGTGTTCTGAATATAGTCTGCAAAGCCCGATCGCAACCAGTCCAACAGCACCTGCCATAGGCTGTCATCCCCCTCCGCCAAGGGCCGTAGTCCCTCCCACAGCCGGCTGGCTTCCGCGACAACAGCGGTCTCGTCCATACCGCGTTCCCACTGGAGCCGACCGCGGCAGCGTTCCAAAGGCATTATATGGGCCAGCAAACTGCCCTCGGGGAAGATTCCCGATTCGGCCCGCCCCGCGTCCAGGAGGAAGATGCCGGGCCGGGGAGTGATGGTCCCGTCGGGGGCCACGGCGGGCAGGGACAGGTCCGCGGTCCATCGAATGGGGCCGGTGTGTACCAGGGCGGCTCGCGTCGGCACCGCGTCGGCGCCAGTCCGCAGAACGGCCAGCCTACGGGCATCCTGCCACAGGTCGAAGAGGTAGTGCGTGATCTGGCGTGCGGCGTCCGGGTCGTGGTCGGCCTTGAACTCTAGGAGAGCGGTGCCCAGGGGCCGACCGTCCATTCCACATACCAGCCAGACCTGATCCCCCAGTTCCCTGGCCAGCCGGGCCGGTATCTCGCCGTTGCCCTCCTGCAGTCGGATCCACTCCGTGCTCCACTTGATCAGTTGGACTTCCCGGTCCTCCGG
This sequence comes from Caldilineaceae bacterium, assembly GCA_965219935.1. Classification (GTDB taxonomy): domain Bacteria; phylum Chloroflexota; class Anaerolineae; order Caldilineales; family Caldilineaceae; genus Bin34. Next base: position 442,546 of record CBDCOU010000003.1, read on the forward strand.
CAGTGCACCGATGTGGACCAGCAGTTCGCGCGCGGTACGTTCGTGCGAGAAGAGCAGCTTGGCGCGCGCGTCGTGCTGTCGCCTTGGTCGCACCGGACGGTTTCTGACGGTTGCCGTGGCCGCAGGCGGTTCCAAATGGTCGGGTTCGGTCACGACGCCCCCTGTTGACACTCACGGATCATGAAAATCACCTCCCACATCGACTATTGCATGAAAATTTTGAAATATAACCGCAATTGATTCAAGAATTGTGTCTGTTAAACTGTTGTGGCATGGTCAAGTGAAATGCCAGGGTCCATGTTGTTTTGTACTGTGCAACAGCCTGTTGAATGTTGATTGGTCGGCTTGGGATGTTCGGTGGTGCCAAATTCGTCCTTGGGACCGCCACGGTGGGTTGGGGATGCAGCCACCAACTTCCTTCGACGCGAACTCAAACCGTGCACCAGTGGGCAAACGCGGGGCCCTGAACCTCGAACGGCAGACGAGGTCTGTTGCTGGCCTTCATGTTATTGGCAGCCAAAGATGTGGTTGTCGGAACCCTGGCCCGGGGTTTCCATGTGGGACCGCTGGGTCAATGTTGTGTCCGGTGACAATGTGGTAGCTCTTTCGCTGTCGGAAGTCGGTGCGGGTCCGCCGTCACGGGACCCGCGACTGTTGGCCTCCAACAGGCCAAACCGTGAATCTCGTGGCCGTTGTGTATTCGGCAGACATCCCCGTGCCGCCCGGATTCAATGTAGAATGGGCATTCATCACCAAAACCACGCCCGGAAGCCCGTGCTTCCGTCTCTTTGAGGATCGCTTGTCCATGTCCAAACGCAAGCGCCAACGCAATCGAGGTCGGCAACGAGGCCAAGCCGCCGGTTCAAGGCCCAATTTCGTTGCCCAGCCATCGCCGCGCCCGGAGGTGTCAACAGTCCGGCAAGTCGCGGGGCCGGTTGCCACAGCACCGGTCACGGCCCCGGGGCCATCGCCTGCGGCTGCGTGGAAGGAACAGTACGGTTATGTGGGCCGGGATCTCAAATTGATGTCGGTCACCTCGGCCGTCCTCTTCGCCGCGATCGTGGTTGCCAGTTTCTATCTTCGCTAGGTTCCTGTACGGCCGAGGCGGGACAGGCAGGCACCGCGTTGCGGGAAGGCGATCCCAAACCGGTCCTGAGCCATGAAGCTGCGCTGGCTGCTGTTCCTGCTCCTGATAGCGGTTGTCTTCGCCGTGTTGAAACCCGGCAGCACATGGCAGGAGTTGAAGCGGTCCTGGGCTCGGCGCGAGTGGATTGTCACCGTCTTGCTCGTGGCTGTTCTCGGCTACATGGCTTGGGGCCTGTACAACGCGGTGTCTTCCGGGGTCATTTCCATCGGTTTCAGCCCGGCACGGGGTTGATGGAACATTGATTCGAGGCGAGGACGCGATAGGTCCCACCAACCCCGTCGCTTGTCGCTGCCCTCCTGCATCCTCCTGCAATTCCAGCCTTCCAAGGGTACGAACATGGCCAAAATCGCCTTCATCGGTGCCGGCAGCACGGTCTTCGCCAAGACCCTGCTGGGCGACATTCTTGGATACCCGGCCCTCCAGGATGCCGAAATCGCACTGTTCGACATCGACCGCGAAAGGCTGGCAACCTCCGAGGTGGTGGCCCACAAGGTGGCCTCCGTCCTGGACGCCTCCCCGCGCATCGTGGCCACCACCGACCGCCGGGCGGCCCTGCAGGACGCAGACTATGCCATCAACATGGTTCAAATCGGCGGATATCGGCCCGGAACCGTGAACGACTTCGAAATCCCGGCCCGGTACGGGTTGCAGCAGACCATTGGCGACACGCTGGGCATCGGCGGCATCATGCGCGGCCTGAGGACCATCCACTTCCTGCTTGACCTGTGCGCGGACATGGAGGCCGTCTGTCCGGAAGTCATGTTCCTCAACTACTCCAATCCCATGGCCATGAACTGCTGGGCCATCAGCCGCGCGTCCGACATTCGGACGGTGGGGCTGTGCCACAGCGTGCAGGGCACGGCCGCCATGCTGGCCCGGCACATCGACGTGCCGATTGGGGAGGTCGACTACCTCTGCGCCGGCATCAACCACATGGCCTTCTACCTTGACTTCCGGCGCCGGAACGGCGGTGGGGGCGAGGACCTGTACCCGCAACTGCATCGGGTGGTGGCCGACGGGCGCGTGCCGGAGGACAACCGGGTCCGCTACGACATGCTCACGCGCACCGGGTATTTTGTCACGGAGTCGAGCGAGCACTTCGCCGAGTACGTTCCGTGGTACATCAAGCGCGACCGCGCCGACCTGATCGAGGCCATGAACGTGCCGATCGACGAGTACCTGCGCCGTTGCGAGGTTCAGATCACCGGTTGGCGCTACATGAAGCGCAAGATCGAGGATCCCGATGCGGACCTGACGGAGGAATTCCTGCAGGCCATGGCCGAGGCCGGGGTCCCGGAGGACCATCTGCCGCGGGTGCGCCATGGCTTTGAGAACATGTACGAGATTGAGCGGAGCCACGAGTACGGCTCCCAGATCATCCATGCCATGGAAACCGGCGAGGAGGACCTCGTCTACGGCAACGTGCGCAACGGTGATTTGATCGGCAACCTGCCGGCGGACTGCTGTGTGGAGGTTCCCTGCAAGGTGGACCGCGATGGCCTGCACCCGCAGCCGGTGGGGGAACTTCCGCCCCACCTGGCCGCCCTGATGCAGACGAACATCAACGTGCAGGCCCTGACCGTGGAAGCCGCCCTAACCCGGAAGCGGGACCACGTCTACCATGCCGCCATGTTGGATCCCCATACGGCCGCGGAACTTGACCTGGACCAAATCTGGTCCATGGTCGATGAGCTCATGGAAGCCCATGCCGACTATCTGCCCGCCTATGCGTAGGCGCGGGGACTGCGGCCGGTGCGTGTGGCAAGGCGCCCTCTCCAGGGATCGAACCTGGGACACGTGGTTTAGGAAACCACTGCTCTATCCGCTGAGCTAAGAGGGCAGGAACGGACAGGGATCGTACATCCGGCCATTCCGTCGGTCAAGACGGTGCCGGTTTCACATCCGCCGAACCGGCGGCCACCAGCCAAGGAATTGCTTCATGGAACAGGTCAAGGCATTTGCAGACAGCGTCCGCAGCACGGTCGGCAAGGTCATTGTCGGCAACGACGACGCCGTCGAACTGCTGGTGATCGCCCTTCTGTGTGAAGGGCATGTCCTGCTGGAGGATGTGCCCGGTGTGGGCAAGACCATGCTGGCGCGTTCCCTGGCGATCGCGCTCAACATCGATTTCCGCCGCTTGCAGTGCACGCCCGACCTCCTGCCCAGCGACATTACGGGCGTGTCGATCTTCAACCAGGCCACCCGGGAGTTCCAGTTCATTGAAGGCCCGGCCTTCACACAGATCCTCCTGGCGGACGAAATCAACCGCGCCACACCGCGTGCCCAGGCGGCCCTGCTGGAGTGCATGGGGGAGAGCCAAATCACCGTGGAAGGGGTAACGCGGCGCCTCAGCCGTCCCTTCATGGTCCTGGCCACCCAGAATCCCATCGAGTACGAAGGCACGTTCCCGTTGCCGGAGGCACAGCTGGATCGGTTCCTGTTCAAGTTCAGGTTGGGCTACCTGGATTTCGACCATGAATTGACGATGATGGGCAATCTGGGCAAGGCCCATCCCATCGAGTCCCTGACCAGTGCGGTGGACGGGTCCGTGTTGCCCGAACTGAGCCGTGTCGTCTGGGAGGTGCATGTTGAGGACAGCCTCAGACGCTACATCGTGAGCCTGGTTCACGCGACGCGCGACCATGGCGAGTTGGAGCTGGGCGCCAGCCCGCGCAGCACCTTGGCCCTGTACCGGGGAGCCCAGGCCAAGGCTGCCGTTCAGGGGCGGGATCACGTCCAGCCGGACGACATTCAGGAACTGGTACCCTTTGCCCTGCCCCATCGCTGCATCATGAAGGCCGACAGTGCCCTGCGCGGCCGCACGGCCGAACAGGTGGTGGGGGACATCCTCGATGCCACGCCCCTGGACCTGGAACTGCCGGACACGGTTGGCGAAGCCGATTAGGCGGACATCCCGTTCCGACCCCGCGGCTTCGCCGTCGGGAGGCGCCCCGCCATGCGCGAGTACACATTTTGGCTCATCATCTTTCTGGTGGTGGCCGTCCTTCTGCGGCTCGATTGGGTGTACTACCTGGTGTATGTGGCCGGAGGGGTTTGGGGGTTGAGCCTGCTGTGGGCCAAGTACCACCTCCGTTGGATGCGCGTCACCCGCACCACCCCTTCGCACGCCTTCAGCGGCGAACTGGCCACGGGCGCCGTGCGGATCGACAACCTGGGACTGGTGCCGGTTCCCTGGGTCAGGGCGCGCGAAGCAGTTCCGCCGGAACTGCGCAGTCGCAACCGCTACCAGACCGTGGTGTCCCTGAACGGACGTTCGGCGGTGAACTTCGTGTACGAGCTAAGGTGCCGCCAGCGGGGGTACTTCCGGGTTGGGCCGCTTTCGTTGTCAACCGGTGATCTGTTCGGATTCGCGGACAGCGGCTTCGTTGAGGAGGAGCCGGAGACCATGATCGTGTTTCCCCGGGTCCTGCCTCTGGAGAAGATCGGCCTGCAGAGCCGGATGCTGTTCGGATCCCTTGCCACCCGGCGCCGCATCTTTGAGGATCCCACCCGCCTGTCCGGGGTGCGGCCGTACATGTCCGGCGATGAACTGAAGCATGTTCACTGGAAGGCCACGGCGCGCGAAGGACGGACGCAAACCAAGAAGTACGATCCGGCCATCGCCTACGAGGTGGTGATTGCCATCGATCTGGACTCCCGATCCTACGGCACCCACGGGGTGGTCAGTCACAGCGAGTGGGCCATTGTGATTGCGGCTTCGCTGGCCTCGCACCTCAGCGAGCGGCAGCAGGGCATTGGCCTGCGCACCAACGGGAGGGATGCGCTGACCGAAGAGCAGATGCAGGTGATGCCGTCCGCGCCCGGCCGGGCGCACCTGACCGCATTGCTGGAAGCCCTGGCCCGGGTGCAGGTGACCGAACCCGAAGAAGGCTTCACGGACTGGCTGGGCACCCACACCTACGATTTGGTGTGGGGCACGACCCTGATCGTGATTGTTCCGGTGCTCACCGGCGATCTGCTCTGGATCCTGCACGACCGCTATCGCAAGGGCATGAACATTTTGGTCATGGTGCTGGTGCCCCACCACGACCTGTCCAGGTTGAGGGCCCAGGGCGAGGCCTTGGGCCTCACGGTTCTGCTCATCGAGCGCAACGTGGATCTGTTGGAGCTGGCCTATGAACCAAGCTGAGCGCATGGCCGCCATTCCGGTTGAGGATGTGCGACAACCCGATCTGGAGCTCACCACGGTTGAATTCGACCGCCAATGGCAGCAATCGCTGCTGCGGCCGGCCCTGCTCACACTGATGCTGGGGTGCGTGGTGACCGCCGGTACCTACGTATTCGTGGTTCTTATCGACGGCTTCACGGAGGCGATGGCGAATGTGATCGTGGTGGCATGCAGCGCCGCCGCCTTGACGGCCTGTGCCATGGGGGCCTTGACCTGGCAGGCAGGCAAGGAAGTAACCGAACGCCTGAAGTTCCGGATTGGCGAGCCGTTGATTTGGATTGTGGTCCTGCGTATTGGCTTGTGGCTGGTCACGAGGTCGATGCCTCCCTTGGGGCTTCTGGTACGGGAGCCCATCACCACCGTGTTCGATGCCCCTTTCATCGTGGGTGCGATTCTGGTTCTCCTGGTTTGGGGTGCCGCGGAGGGGATGAACCGGATGTTGATGGTCCTGTCCCTGCAACCGGACGAAGTGGACCACATCGCCCGCGCCTACGGCAGACTGTCGGATCCGGTCGAAAACACGTTGCGCAGCGATCGGCGGGCCCAGTTGGATCGATTCATCGCCATGTGGATTGGCCTAGGCATCCTGGTGATTGTTCTGGCTGCAGGCAGCCAGGTGCGCCCTACCGAGGGCGAAGGCCTGCTCACCATTCGCGCCCAACTGATCCATCCACGGGCAATCGTGTCCACCATCGTCTATTTTTTTGCGGGTTTCCTGGTAATTGGCCAGGCCCGGCTGGTGGCGTTGCGGGCGCGCTGGGCCTTGGACGGACTGGCGGTGGACGAGGGCCGGTTCAGGAACTGGATGGCCTATGTGGTGGCGTTTGTGGCGGTGGTCGGTCTGATAACCAGTCTGGTGCCGATCGGCGACACCATCCTGTTGCTCCGGGCCCTGCAGGCCGTGTGGCAGGTGGCAATGGCCTTCATGTTTCTGTTGCTGCGCGGCTTCGGCTGGCTGGTCGGCCTGTTCATGTCCGATGATTCCGGGCCTGGCGAGGCCCCGGCGCCTGCTGCATTCGAGATGCCGGAAACCTTTCAGCCGGAAGAGGCTCCCGTGCCTGTCGGGGACCAGTCCGATTTGGTTCCACACATCCTGTTCTGGTCGGCTGTCGGAATTGCAGCCCTGATCGGCGGATACCACCTGCTGGCCGCGCGCGGGTTTGATTGGACATGGCTCCGCACTCGCCTGGCTATGCTCCTTGGGTTGTTTCGCAGGACCGTGAGAGCCGGGGCGGGTTTTCTGGTCAACGTGGTCAACCGCGTTGCCGGGCTCGACATTCAACCGCGTCAGTCCTCAACCCGGCAGGCCGCCCAAGGGATGTCCTTGGACGAACAGGTGCAATTCACTTACCTGTCGGTGCTGGACGAGGCGGAGGAGCGAGGGGCGGGCCGCAAACCGAGCGAGACCCCCCGGCGCTATGCACCGCGGCTGGCCCGGACGCTGGCAGAAGACACCGCAGTGCAACAGGCGCAACAGGAGGTTGAAGGGCAAAACGGGGAATCCAAACCGGAAACCGGCAGTGAACAGGCAGTCAAACCCGCGACGGAACCGACACCGGACGTGGGAGGCTTGACGGACGCGTTCTACAGGGCCCGGTACAGTTCCGAATCCGTGGACCAAAGGGATGTGACCTTGGCCGAGCAGGTTCTGCGACGCATCAGGGCTCTGTGGCGTCGCTCCGGTTCCTCCGAGCAGCCCTGACGCGGGTGAATGCCGTTCGTCAGGCTCCTCGGCAGTCCGATTTTCGAACGGCAGGCAAGTGCGAGGATTGGTGGCGAGCCATGTGTGGATTGTGGCACTCAGTCGAACCGGGCATTGGCGGAAGCGATCTGTTGGAATCGCACGGGAGAGCAACGCCCCGTGTCCGACCGTCCCGCGGCACAGGGGAAGCTGCACGGCGAGAAGCAATTCCGTAGGGGACCTTGAGGAACCGTGAACCAGAGTAGAGCCCGGTTCCACTTGGTGCCTGGAATGCATGTGGATGTTTCAGGTGGCAGCTGGTCCAACCGTCTGCAACAGGTTGCGGAAGTTGCGTCCCGGGGCTAGCTGGCCCAGGACCGTTGCTCTGTTCGCTCCCGTGCAACGGGGCAGGTTGCCCGGCCGGCCATGAAGGGTTTCGTGTGCCAGCACGGCGAAGGCAACGGCTTCCTTCGCGTTCAACTCGGTCCGATCTTCTGCTAGCGGTGCCACCGGAATTTCTGCGAGGTCCGCCTGCAGCCAGGCCACGAGGGTGTCGTTGTGCACGCCGCCTCCGCTGAGCCAGATCCGGTCGGCAGTCCCCGGCAACAGGTCGCGCACCGCACCGGCAATGGATCGGCTGGTCAGGGCGGTGACGGTGGCTACTCTGTCCGCTTCCACCAGCCCCCTGTCGCCGGCCTGTGACCACAGGTCGTCCGCAAGGGCCTGCCCATATTGTTCCCTGCCTGTGGACTTCGGCGGTGGGAGCCTGAAGAAGGGATCGGCCAGCAGTTCGCACAGCCAGTCCTCATCCACCGCACCTTGGCGGGCAATGTCACCGTCCTGGTCCCATTTGGATTCACCCCCGGTCATCAGTTCCACAAACCGATCGATCATCATGTTGCCGGGCCCGGTGTCGCAGGCGAGCACGTCGTCCAAACCTGCATTGCGAGGCATGTAGGTCAGGTTGGCGATACCGCCTATGTTGACCAGAACCCGGGCCTCGTCCGGCGACCGGTGCAGCAACCAGTCAACGTACGACACCAATGGGGCACCTTGTCCTCCGGCCGCCACGTCCGCCGGACGGAAGTTGCCTACGGTAGTGATTCCGGTTCGCTGTGCCAATACGGATGGATCCCCGATTTGGAGCGTGGCCGGTTCCCTGCCTGCGACCGTCACGGCGTGGTGAATCGTTTGGCCGTGTGATGCGAGCAGATCGATTTCGGAGGCGTCCACACCGACTTCCGACAAGGTGGCCTGAACCGCGTCGGCGAACCAGTTGGCGGTCAGGACATTGAGTTCGCACACGTCCGCAACTCCCGCCTGTTCCGAACTGCAAACCAATGCCAGGCGGTTGCGCTGTTCGTCCGAATAGGGCCGGCACCGGAATGCCTTGAGCTCGACTGCGAGATTCGGTGGCGACCCGGTGACGGATGTCAGCGCACAGTCGACACCGTCCAGCGATGTGCCTGACATAAGTCCCAAAATCAACATGTGGGCATGGTCCTGGTTGGTGATTGTCAAGCTACGAATGTGGAGAGGCGGGTACTCCCTCCGGGTGATCGATGCCCTCTTTGATCCCGTTGCGCGGTTCAAAGCTGACCGGTTGGTGCTGGGAGATCGCCGATCGGTTGGGCATGGGCTTTCAGGCTCCGGCGACCCGTGCCATGGGCGAGGACTCCCTCTCCATTTCCGCCTGCAGGAACCTGTGCATGAGGTTCGCCCGCACCTCGGCGTGGTCGCGGGCGTGGAACAGGTTCCGGGTTTCGCCCGGATCGGTCTCCAGGTCGAACAGTTCCCCTTCCGCGGTCCCGCGGTAGAGGGTGAGCTTGTACCGGTCGGTGATCAACGTGCGCAGGTGTACCGTTGTGGGATTGTGGCGGTTCTCCACCATGGCCCAATCCCGCACGGCGTGGTCTGAGCCGTGCCAAGCATCAAGCTGGTCCACGCCCTGCATCACGCGGGGGATTTCACATCCCGCTGCGCTCAGGAAGGTTTGGGGATAGTCCACCAGGCTCTGCAGGGTTGCCGACCTAGCCCCTGCCGGTACCTTGCCCGGATGGCGCACGATCATTGGCACCCTGACAACGTCTTCGTAATGGAACGGCCCCTTGGCAATGAGACCGTGCTGGCCGAGAAAGTGGCCGTGGTCCGAGGTGAAGACCACCAGGGTGTTGTCTGCCACTCCCTGTGCGTCCAACGTATCCAGGATGCGTCCGATGTTGGCATCCATCAACCCGATCATGCCGTAGTAGATCGCCATGCTGCGGCGCATGTCGGCTTCCGCGTGCAGGTGCGAGTGGAACCCGTGGACACCCTGGCCTCCCGGCTCGTTCCAAGCGGAGAAGTCCGGCGACGTTTCCCTGGTCAGTTGGTGATGCCGGGGCATGGATGCCATCTCGCCTTCGACAAAGCGGCCAATCTCCATGTCGGCGGGATCGTACATGGAGGACCAGGGTTCCGGGATGACGTAGGGTGGATGCGGATCGAAGAAACTGGACCACAGAAAGAACGGCCGGTCGGCGGCCGCGGCATCCTCGATGTAGGCGCAGGTGCGTTCGCCCACCCAGTGCGAGTGGTGGAACCGTTCGGGCAGGTCCCAGGTCATGCCGCCGCGCAGGTAGCGGCCGCGCGCGTACTTGTCGTTGGGGTCGGGTGGCCATTGCTGAAAGTAGTCCTGCCAGTTGGCGAGGCCGTTTTCCTCCATCCAGATGGCGTAGTGCTGGCCCGCATGCGACTCGAAGCCGTGCATCCGTGCCGTTTCGACATGTTGGAATCCGTACCAATCGCCCTTGAACCGACGCCAGTAGTCCAGATCGCGCAGCAGGGGCTGGCACTCGATGGATGGTGCATCGGGTGTGGAGGCCAAGGGCTGAAAGTGCGCCTTGCCGATCAAACCGGTCCCGTAACCGGCCCGGGTCAGGGCATCGCCCACGGTGGGGATATTCTCCGGGAGGCCGACGCCGATGGCCCAGCATCCGTGCTGTGAAGGGTACTGCCCGGTGATCAACGAGGCTCTGGTCGGCGAACAGGTCGGATTCGGGCAATAGGCCCGCGTGAAGGTCGTGCCCTCGCGGGAAAGCCGGTCCAAGGCCGGCGTGCGAATTCTGGGGTTGGTCGTTCCGAGGGTGTTCCAGTGTTGTTGATCGGACGTAATCAGCAGGATGTTGGGTGGTTTGGGCATGTGCAGCTCCCGATGTCGAGTGGGTTTGGGTGGCAATAAACGGCAGGCTCCCGGGTCAAGCCTAAGCCAGGACGCACATGCTCCGCGCGTTGGGCACACCCCTTTGCACGGATGTCCAGTCCCTGGGGCTCACCGGCATGTGTTTCGTGTGGCATTGTGCATGTTCTCTGGAATGTGATGAAGGACCAGGTCCTTCTCGGCGGAACCAACAGTTGCCTAGTGCACGAACCGGCCACGAACAGACACGTTTTGCCGGCAGCCGTGGCGATCGGCGGTGTACCGCGCTTCATCCCCCAACATCACGTCGTTCTCACTGCGTACCGGCAAGGCGCTGCGACCATCCTCCCCATGTTGTTGGATCGCTGCGGGCTGGGCTGGTATCGGCCTTGCTCCATGTCGCGGCGCGTGCGACCTTGGTTTGCCTCTGCTGGCCTGGATTGCAGAAACGCATGTGAGGGGCATGGGGTGTCGCTGGTCTTGTCCAAACTTCTGGCTGGGGGATCGGGTTCTCTTCTTGGGTTCATTGCGGCAGGGAACGCAGTTCATTGGCCTTCAATTCCAAGCCCGGGGTGCCGCGACCGGACGGTCGGCACAAATATGCAAGCCAAAATACATGTCGTCAACAACTGAACTCCGTGCCGGTGGCGACTACTGCATGCAGGTTGGCGCCGCGTGGCCGGTTCCCGGCATGCGAATCCCGCCTGGTACTACCGTCTGGCTGAATTGACCCTTGAATCGCATAGTGCTAGACTCATGGTCGGAATCCAGGGATGCAGAAATCGATAAAGTTGGAATCTAGGCTTCAGGTGGCGGAACCTGCCGCACATCATCTGAACCCCCTTGGCAGATTGCCGGTACTGTCATCCAGCTTGTGACGTTGGTGCCTGATACCGATCGGGCCATCCAGTTGAAGGTAACGCCTGCCTTGTGCAGGTGCGGTACGCCCTGTTGTTTGGGCGGGTTTGTCTGTTTCAGTCAGGACAGTGAGCAGCGATGAACGATTCTTACGGGTTTGGCCGCGACCGCGGCGATCGCGGTTATTCAGGCCGCCAGGAAAATCCTTCCCGGTACAGTGAACGGCCGGGCGGGCGGCCACAGAGCAACTATGACGATGCGCTGGAAAGCGTCCAGCGTCATTCCGTCGTCAATGGCACGGTTCTGCATGAGGATGACGACGGTGGGATCATCGTCCAAATCAACGGCGCGCGGTTCGAGGGCAAGGTCTCGGAGACCGAGCTTCGCCATCTGCCGCCCGAAATGCAGACGGACCTGCGGGAGGAGGGCCACACGTGCGAGTTCTTCGTACGGCGCACACCGGCACGGAATTCCGACCCCGACGAGCCGATGTACTACGACCTGACCATCACCGGCCTGTGGCGCGAGGAAGACTGGCGCCTGGCCGAAGACGCCCTGCGCTCCGGCGACGTGTTCCCCGCGGTTCCGACCAAGTACAACAAAGGCGGCCTGCTGGTTCGTTTCGGCAGGATGCTGGAGGGCTTTGTGCCGATTTCGCACATCTGGAACTTCCCCTCCTTCCGCGAGCCCGAGCAGCGCGAGGAAGCGCTCAACCGCTGGGTCAACGAAGGGGAGGAAATGATGGTCAAGGTCATCGAGGTCACGCGCGACAAGCGCAAGCTGGTCCTGTCCAACAAGGAGGCCATCCTCGATCGCAACCGCGAAGACAAGGCGGCCCTGTTCGAGACCCTGCAGGTCGGTGACGTGGTGGAAGGCACCGTGCGCAACATCAGGGACTTTGGCGCCTTTGTCGACATTGGCGGCGTTGAAGGCCTGCTGCACATCAGCGAGATCGACTGGGACCTGGTGCGACATCCCAGCGACTATCTCCAGGAAAACCAGGTCCTGGAGGTCAAGGTTCTGCACATCGACCGGGAGAAGGGCCGCGTCAAGTTGAGTCGCAAGGCCCTCGCACCGACCCCGTGGAAGACCGTGCCCGAGCGGTACAACGTGGGCCAGGTAGTGTGGGTGGACATCACCAAGAAGAAGGACTTCGGAGCCTTTGCCAAGCTCGAACCCGGTGTCGAAGGATTGATTCACGTGTCCGAAGTGGCGCCCAAGGCGGAGCGCAATCCGATGGTGACCATCAACGAGGGCGACCGGCTGGAAGTGGAAATCATCCGCATCGACGCCGCCAACCAGCGCATCGGTCTCAGCCGCGCCCGTGTACTCAACGCGTCGTCGGGCTGGTCTGCCTCCGGGGAATTTGACGACGACTACGATGATTACGACGACTACTAGGCCGGGACGCATTGGAATCGGCTGGGCCGGACGTTGCCCGTCCTGATCAGGAACCGACCGCCAAGGCGGTCGGTTTGATTCCGGCAGCACACCGCGGCCTGCGAGTGGTCATTGCTTCGAATCCGTGGCTCGACTCCGGTACGTGACCGGCGGCGGCGTAGTCCTGTGCATGGATCAGGTGGTCCTGCTGGACAGGCCCGCGCGCCAGGAGATGCGGTTGCCCAAGGGCCATGTTGAACCCGGGGAGGACCCGGAGGCGGCCGCCCGGCGGGAGACGGCGGAGGAAACCGGCTTCGCGGATCTATGCTTGCTGGCCGGTTTGGGCGTGCAGACGGTGAAGTTCGAGTACCGGAACAAACGGGTCCACCGAACCGAGCACTGGTTCCTTTACCAGCTCGGTTCGGCCTTCAGGCAGGGCCGCCCCCCGGAGGATGAACGGCAGTTCAGGACGATGTGGCGTCCCTGGGACCTCGCGCGCGACCTGCTGACGTTTGAGGCCGAGCAACAGGTGTTGGCCGAAGCGGTTTTGGTTTGGGGGAAGCTGCAGGCGCGGGCCTACCGGCGATAGGTGCCGCCGGCCTGGGAGCGGTGGCGGTAGGTGATGCGTCCTTTGGTCAGGTCGTACGGACTAACCTCGATGGTCACGCGATCTCCGAGCAGGACCTTGATGTAGTTCTTGCGCATGTGCCCGGAGAGATAGGCAAGGATGCGGTGGCCGTTTTCCATTTCAACTCGGAAGTTGGCGTTCGGCAGCGTCTCCACCACCGATCCCTCCATCTCAATCTTTTCCTTGCTCATCCCTTTCTCCGTGGCTGGTCCGGCTTCGATCCCAAGGATTAATATCTGCGTCTGCTGCGCGCCCGCGCCATCGTTCGCTGGGCCTTGCGGATGGCTTTCTGTTTCTTGATGCGATTGACTTCGCTTCTGGAGGTGAACCAACGCTTCTGCCTCACCTGGGGCAGGATGCGGGCCTCGGAAACAGCTTTGCGGAATCGTCGCAACAGCGACTCCTGGGATTCGCCAGGCCGGAGATCTACGGTAATGGGAGCACCTCTGCCGGTGATTTTCGGAATAAATACTGTCTTACGCAACACACGATTATACTCGTTCCCCCAATGACCAACACAAAACCGGATTCCTCATACCCACAGGCTGTGCGCAGTCTCCTGGCGGACCGGGCTGGTGCCGTGGGCTTGTCGCTGGATGATCGCCAACTGGATCGGTTTGCCCTTTTCGCCGACTGCCTGCGGGACGGCAACACCCGGGTCAACCTGACCGCGATCACGGACGTGGAAGGCGTGGTGTTGAAACACTTCCTGGACTCGATGGTGGTGTGGCCGGCGCTGTCCCGCGAACTTCAGGAATTGAAGGATGGTGACCGGTTGTCCGTGCTGGATGTCGGCACAGGCGCCGGGTTGCCCGGCATCGCGTTGGCCATCCTTGATCCGGACATCCAGCTGACCTTGATGGACGGCACCCTCAAGAAGGTGGACTTCCTGACCGCGGCCTGCAAGACGCTGGGCATGACGGAAGTCGCCGTGGTGCACGGCCGGGCGGAGGAACTGGGACAACAGCCGGCCTTCCGGGAACGGTTCCCCGTGGTCGTGGCCAGGGGCCTTGCACCCTTGCCAACGCTGCTGGAATACCTGGTTCCGCTGACCGACGTCGGCGGTCTGTGTCTGGCCTACAAGGGACCGAACCTGCCCGTTGAACTGCAGGCGGCCCGGCCGGCCCTGCAGACCCTGCGGGCGGACGTGGAGAGGGTGATCCCGGTCCACGTGCCCGGGCTGGATGCAACCCGGCGGGTGGCGGTGTTCAGGAAAACCCGGGCCACGGCGGCCAGGTACCCGCGCGGCCAGGGACTGCCGCGGCGGCGCCCGTTACAGGCCTGATGCAACGGGTGGGGGCCAATCAGCCGAAGACGCCGTTGCCGATTCCAAAGACGTTGTCCGGGTCGGCGCTGTGCTTGAGTTCCCTGAGCATGGAGCGGCTGGTCGAGGTCATGACCCGATCCAGGTAGTGCTGGCGCAGCTTGCCGACGCCGTGGTGGTGGGAGATGGAACCGCCGGCGGCCAGAATCGCTTCCCGGATGCCGTGTTCAACGTCAATGAAAACCTCAAGGGGGTTTTCGAGATCGCGGTTGGAGAAGCCGTGGGTGAAGTAGATGCAGACCCCCGAGTGGTACACCTGCGTGAGGCGGGCGGAAATGAACGGGTTGCCGTACAGGTTGTGCTTGGCATGCAGGTCCAGGGCCGCCTGCTTGACCGAGTCCACCACGTTGTGGATGTTGTCCCAGGTGGTGGAGGTTTCGTAGGTCTCGCCGGAAATGTAATAGGGTGCCAGGAAGTCCCGGATGTAGGCAATGGCATAGGTCAGCATGTAGCCCCGCTTGCCGTTTTCGGAACCTCCGGCCACGCCCCGAAACGACTTGGCCAGTGACTTGATGTGGCGAGCCTGATGGGAGACCTCCGACTTGGAACCTTCCATCACCACGGTCGCGGCCGAGATGTTGCGCAGGTCGAACCGGTACAGTTTCTCCAGGGCCGCGCGCTGGATGGTTTGCTCCACCGCCTTGAGGCCGGTGGCCTCGGGCTTGAGTGCCTGGCTGAACCGAAACTGGAGGTTGTCGACGAGGCGCACGCTGGCCGGCACCACCCCGGAACGCTGCAGGTGGAGCATGAAATCCACACCCCGGGGGAAGTCCGGGAACACATACGAGGCGTACCGGGTTTCCTCGGGGATCCGGTGGATGTTGACCACCGCCTCGGTGATCAGGCCCAGGTTGCCTTCGCTGCCGAACACGAGGTCCCGCGGTTGAATGCCCGCCGAACGACGAGGCGCGGAATCAAGGTGGGTGACTTCGCCCCGGGGACTGATGAGGATGACCTTCTCGACAATCTGCTCGATGTTGCCGTACCGGTTTTTCTTCATGCCGCTGGCGTTGGTCGAAATCCAGCCTCCCAGCGTGGACAGCTCCATGCTGTCGGGCTCGTGGCCTACGACCCAGCCCTCGGCGCGCAACGCACTCTCCAGATCGCTGCCCGTGATGCCGGCCTGCACGCGGGCCGTCTGATTCGTCTCGTCGATCGACAGCACCCGGTTCATGTGGCTCATGTCCACCGAAACGATGGGACGGGTTTCCGCCGGCGACAGCAGCAGGGCGTTGCTGACGTTGGTGCCCCCGCCATAAGGCACCAGGCACACGCCGTGTTCCACCGCCAAGCGGATCAGCTGTTTGGCTTCCTCGGTGGATGCAGGCCAGACCACAAGATCGGCCACCCGTTCCAGGTTCTCGTAGATGACCTGGTACAGCTCCCAATTGGATGTTTGCCCGTGACTGTGATTGAGGCGCACCTTGGCGTCGTCCGAGACGCGGTCCTTGGCCAAGACTGCCTCGACGGCCCGGCGAAACTCGGGACACGGCCGCGGTTCCGGCACAACGGGTGCGGCGTTGGGCGACTTCAGGTCGGTGGGGTCGATTGCGTGGCCCAGGATGTCCTGTACGAAAGGCCAGAACAGTGGCATTTCGGTCCCGGACATGTCATAGCGGTGGCCGGTCAATTCAACCACGCCGCGCTCGTTGAGCCGGAAGCGCGTGTCGCGGTATCCCCACAGATGGTCGTGCAGGGATGGGTCCAGGGACTGACCGGAACGGTTCAGGGCCTTGTCCGCCATGGCCAGAATCCTTTGGCAGTGATGAGGAGTACGGAGCGGGTCTCCATTCTACTACCTGAGGGCATGGCCGGCCGGGCCACTCCGTTATCGATGTTCGATCGTTGCCTGCGGCCATGCCCCGCCTGTGGCAGACTCATGGCATGGTCCCTTTGCTCTTGCCCCGCCACCTCCGGTCGGCTCTGGCCGCAGTTGCCGCCTTGATGTTGATGCTCGCGGCCTGCCAGGCCGATGCACCGGACGAACCGGCTCCCCTCGTGGCCGACGAGGAGTTGGTCCAACCGGCTGAAATTGCGCCGGGTGAACTGCCCGTGGGCCATACCCGGGAGGGGTTCCTCTACCTTGGATCTCCGGAAGCCCCCCTGGTTCTGTACGAGATCTTCAACGCCAACTGTCCGGGCTGTGGCAACCATCACCGGTCCCGGTTGCCGTCCCTGGTGCGGGAACATGTCCAAAGCGGCGTGGTCCAGATGGTCATGGTGGACTTGGCCATCAGTCCGGAGTGGGGCGAGCAGGCGCATTTCACGGCCTGGTGTCTGGGTCGGCAGGTCGGCGCCCAAAGCCAATGGCAGTTTTGGACGGATCTGTTCGAAGGACAAGCCTCCTGGATCGCCGAAGGCGAGGCATTCTCGCTGCGGCTGGCCGACGAGGCGGGCGCCGAAGCATCGGTGTTGCGGGCCTGCATCGAATCGGAGGCGCCCGCCGCGGTGGCCGAACTTCAGGCCATAGCCGAGGATCGGTTGCTGCCGGAGCGATGGTCCACGCCCGTCTTCCGCATTGAGGACAGGACCGGCCGTTTCCTGGCATCGCAGGTTGGCTCGCCGTCGCTGGAGGCCTGGAACCGGATCGTGGAGCAGGCTCTGGCCGTGGCTTCCTGGTAGCGCGTTCCCAGGCCGGCGGTTCGCTGCGTTGGCCGGTTAGGCGGGAACGCGCTCGAGCCGGCCGGCCAGCCAGTCCTCCCGGGTCGCGACCCGTTCCGGAAACAGCCGGCTGCGCGCCAGGAAGCCGGCGCCGTGTTCCGGCATGGGATCCTGATCCGTCGGCTGGTAGCGGACATCGAGACTCCAGCGTACCTCGTCGGAATTGTTGGGCGTGGACATGTGCACGCACCGGTCGTTGAACAGGACCATGTCGCCCTTGTCGACAATCAACGGTACCGGTTGGCGGTTGGCCGGCAGGTGCTCGGCGTCGATTTCCAGGAATCCGGTTCCGGAATAGCTCTCCTTGTGCCACGACTTCACCCGCTGTCGGTGCGTGCGCGGCATCACGTGCAGGCACCCGTTCTCCAAGGTTGAGTTCACGAAGGGGATCCAGACCGAAATGACCGGATTGGCGTTGGCGTCGGGCCAGTAGGACTTGTCCTGGTGCCAGGGCACCACGCCCGCGGCCACGCGCGGTACTTTGGGGCGCGTGTTGTACACGGGATTGGAAAAGATTTCGGGACCAATCAGCGATTCAACCGCGTCCAGAATGACCGGATTGGCCATGAGTTCATAGTAGCCCGCATCGCGGTCCCGCCAACCGCGTCCAAAGACCAGGAAGTCCGTGTCGGTCAGGTCGGCGAACAGATCCGCCAGGCGCCGCTCGAACGGACGGTCGGCCATCGGATCCGATACCAGGCCTTCGGCCACCAGTTTCCGGGCAATCGTGTCCACCTTGCGCTTCATCGCGGCGCGCGCCGGTTCGAGATCCGCGTCGTCAAGGGCGCCGGGCACGATGAGGTAGCCCTCTGTGTCGTAAAAGCGTATCTGTTCGTCCGAGAGGCTGCCGCCGTGGTCGCTGCGGAATGTGTCCAACATGGGTCGCTCATGGGTTGGGCCGGATTGCCATGTTAATTGTAGGGCCCAATGGCAGGGCCGCAGACAACCGGTCAGGGCCGGCGCCGAATAGCGAGTGTCCAAGCTGCTTATCCGGGTGCTCGGTGCCCTCCACCCTCTCGAACTCGCTCTGGGTCTCCGTCTATTGGTTCGGCCAGCCGTCCGCGGCCTCGCCGGCGTCCAGGGCCGCTTGGATCTTCTCTGCCGCCTCGGGAGTTACCCACTGATGCCAGACTTCCGGTCTGGCCTGGAGGAACCACAGCGCGGCATCGCGCTCGGTGGAGCCCTCGTTGGCCCGGGCCCAGCGCGCGATGTCCTTGAACAGGGCAATGTCGATGTTGAAGTTGCCCAGCATGTCCACGACCTCGGGTGCCCGTTCGGGCATTGAGGGATGCACTGCGATGCGAATGTCGGAGTCCACGTAGGCGCAGGCCTTGGTGGTGGTCCAGCATTCCTCGGTGTAGGGCGGTTCCTCAAGCCGGACAAGGTCCAGCGAGGGCCGGTTCGTTGGTGCTCCACTGGTATCCCAGCCAAGGTTCGCCCCGCTCGTAGGCCCCGTACAGGTCGGCGTCGGCCGCGGCCCCGTCGCCTGGGTTCACGATGTACACGTGCCCTTCCAGACCGTAGGATGCGATCTGCCTGGCGTTTGCCGTTTCACAGGCCCAGCCGATCATGCAGGACACCAAACGGGCCTTGTCGCCGCTTTCGGCCGTGGTGAACAATGCCTTGAACTTCTCGTCCTTGAGATCCTCGACACTGTCCAGGTCGGGATACTGTTCCTGCAGGTAGGCAGGGATGACAAAGGCCGACTGCCAGGCGCCGACCAGGGTCTTGCCGACAAGGACGACTTCCTCCGCCTCGATCGCTGTGTCCCATGTCTCCGGCAGGTTGGACAGCCAGATTTCAGGCATTACATCGACGTCCCCGTTGCGCAATCCTTGGAACAGGGGCAGCGTGGCGCCGAAGATGACATCTGTGGGATGGCCGTATCCTTTCTCCACTAGGTATTGGGCCACGCGGTTTTGAATCAAGGCGCTCTGCCAGTTCAGGTCGGCAAAGACGACGGGATTGCCAGAGACTGGCTCGGCGTGGGCCGCCGAGGCCGCGCGTTCGGACGGATTGCTGCAGGCGGCGATGGCCGGGACGATCCATATCAGCAATATCGCCAGGACCGGGGAACGCCGGCGAACCCCATGGATTGGCGTACCTGTGCACCTTCTGTGGGGTTGGCACGCTACACCGGGAATGCTTTCCACAGTGGCGGTGGATTGGAAGGGTCGGCAAGTCAAATCGCTGGGTTGCGGACGACTGCCATTGCGACCGGTTCCCGGAACCGCGTTTGACTGGTTTCGGCGGAGACCTGGGCTCCTCGCTCTACGAGGGAGCCCAGGCCGCGCGTTTGGAGACGGTGTCTGCGTGTCCTCCGACGACAAACCCGACTTCAGTCTCCGTCTATTGGTCCGGCCAGCCGTCTGCGGCCTCACCGGCGTCCAGGGCCGCTTGGATCTTCTCCGCTGCCGCGGGGGTTACCCACTGGCTCCAGGCATCCTGCTTGGCCTGCAGGAACCACAGCGCGGCATCCTGCTCGGTGGCGCCCTCGTTGGCCTGGGTCCAGCGCGCAATGTCCTTGAACAGGGCAATGTCGATGTTGAAATTGCGCAGCATGTCCACGACCTCGGGTGCCCGTTCGAGAATTGAGGGATGCACTGCGATGCGAATGTCGGATAACGCGTAGGCGCAGCCCTTGGTGGTGGCCCAGCATTCCTCGGTGTAGGCCGGTTCCTCAAGCCGGACAAGATCCAGCAAGAGGGCGGGTTCGTTGGTGCCCCACTGGTATCCCAGCCAAGGTTCGCCCCGCTCGTACGCCCCGTACAGGTCGGCGTTGGCCGCGGCCCCGTCGCCCGGGTTCACGATGTATACATGCTCTTCGAGGCCGTAGGATGCGACCTGCTGGGCGTTAACCTCTTCGCAGGCCCAGCCGATCACACAAGAAACCAAGCGAGCCTTGTCGCCGCTTTCGGCCGTGGTGAACAATGCCTTGAACTTCTCGTCCTTGAGATCCTCGACACTGTCCAAGTCGGGATACTGTTCCTGTAGATAGGCCGGTATGACGAAGGACGATTGCCAGTCGCCAACCAGGGTCTTGCCGATGTCGACGACTTCCCCGCCCGCGATGGCGTCATCCCACGGTTCCTGCTGATTGGGAAGCCAAATCTCAAGGGTTACGTGGGTGTCCCCGTTGCGCAACCCCTGGAACAGGGGCAGCGTGGCACCGAAAGTGGCACCCGTGGGGTAGCCGTATCCTTTTTCCACCAGGTATTGCGCAATGCGGTTTTGGATTAAGGCGCTCTGCCAGTTCAGGTCGGAAAAGACGATGGGGTCACTGGAAACCGGTTCCGCGACTCCCGCCATGTCCGACTGCGCGGAGTCGGTCGGCATGACACAGGCGGCCATTACCAAGGCGACCAATGCCAGCAGGATCAGGACATGGGAACGGTTGACAATTCGAATGGATCGATGCACGAATGGCACCTCCCTTGGAGTTTGGTGCCGTGCAACCAGAGGATCGAGCCCGTGGGCGCACAACATGATAACGACGGACCGTTCGGTGGGGTGGACTGATGTCCTGCCCAGACGGATATTGCCGGCAGATTGGCGACCGGCGCACGACATCGGGAGACATCGGCAAGTGCCGGCTGCCCGCCTCCGGTCGTGTCCGTCAAGGATTCGGAGGCGCTCGTTTGGCCGTAGCCTGCGTTGGGAAGTCCAGCGGGATGGCCAGGAAGTCAATCGCCAACCCGACGATCATATCATAGGCTCAAGATCGGGTCGGCGGGCGTGGGTGGGCTTCACAGGGCGATTGCATCTAAATGGGTTTGGGCTTGAGGCCAATCAGTTGGCACAGGTAGTTCTTGTCCCAGCCCGCCGCCAGCCGCTTGTTGGCGATGCCCACCTTCAGGGTGCGGTCCTGCCGCAGGAGGTTGTGGGCGATGCGTTTGAGGATGGCCATGTTGTGGGAGGCGTACCCCGTGCGGATGCGGCTGTCGTCCTCGCCAAAGGCCACGTCCAGGACCCAGTGGTGGGCATTTTCGATGCTCCAGTGCCGGCGCACGGCCTGCAGCTGGAGCCGGGCCTTGGGGGGCAGGCTGGAAATGAAGATGCGGACATCGGTCGTGACCCGGTCCCCGCAGCGCCGCTCGGACTCGACCCAGACCAAACTGGCCAGGTCGCACCACTCGCGGTCGGGGTCGGCATGGGCGAGCAGGGCGGGGTCGCCGGTCGTCCAGCAGCGACGGATTTCGATGCGCCCGTGGTCCTTGCCGACCGTGTCCGCATAGTCGTGGGCATAGTCGGCGAAGTGCCCGGCCCGTTCCAGGGCCCACGTGTCCTCCAGGCGCGCGTGGAGACCCTGGTGGTTGGCCCGGACGCGCAGCACATAGTCGGCCCCCTGTTGCCGGATCTGGCGCGCGATCGCCTTCTGGCAGCCCATGGCGTCCAGGGTCACGATGCAACCCTTCAGGCACAGCATGCGCAGCAGCTCTGGGATGGCCGTGCTTGCGTTGGACTTGTCGTCCACCGCCGTCTGGGCCAGCACCAGGCGGTTGGCCTGGGCCCAGGCGCTCACCAGATGCAGGGGGCCCAAGCCCCGCCCCCGGTCGTGGGAGCCGCGCACGCTCTTGCCGTCAATGGGCACGACCTGGCCGTCGGTCAGGGCAAAGGCCTCCTGCACCCAGTCCCGGAAGCCTTCCTCGAACCCGCTCGCATCCAGCCGTGCGAAGACCCGCCCCAGCGTGTCGTGCGAGGGGATCCCATGGGGCAGTGCCAGGAAGGTGCGCAGCCAGGCCTCGTTGAGTTGGCCGAAGAGGGCAATGGCCACAAAGCTGTCGGAGCCGCAGATCACGGCCAGCACCGACAGCACCAGGATGTCCGTCAGGGGGTGCAGCTTGGTCCGGTCGATCCGCGGATCCTCCAGGGCGTCCAGGATCTCGACCAGGGACGCAGGCATCGGGCGGTCCATGAGGGGCTCTCCGCAGGCTGAATCCGGAATCGCCCATTGTAGTCCTGCGTCTACCCCGTCAGCCCACCCAATTTAGATGCAATCGCCCTGGTGGGCTTCATTTGACCACGGCCTGCGTCATGCGGTCCAGCAGGATGGCCAGGAAGACAATGGCCAGTCCGGCAATCATGCCGTTGCCCGGTTCGTTTTTCTGGAGGGCTCGCAGCACCGTGTCGCCCAGGCCGCCTGCAGCCACCATGCTGGCGATGGTGACCATGGCCAGCGCCATCATCGTGGTTTGGTTGACCCCGGCCATGATGGTCGGGAGCGCCATGGGAATCTGGACCTTGGTCAAGGTCTGCAAAGGCGAAGAGCCGAAGGCCTGCGTGGCCTCGATGGCTGCGGGCGACACCTGCTGTATGCCGAGGCTCGTTAGGCGGATCACCGGCGGTACGGAGTAGATGATGGTCGCGAAGATGCCCGCCGGCTTGCCCAGGCCGAAGAACAGGATGCCCGGCAGCAGATACACGAAGCTGGGCATCGTTTGCATGGCGTCGAGCACGGGCCGCAGGATGTTGTCGACCCAAGGATTCCGGGCACTCACCACCCCGGTCGGGAATCCAATCAGGACCGATATGGCCACGGCCACGACCATGAGGGCGATTGTGTCAATCATTTGATTCCACAGGCCCATGAAGCCGATGAACAGAAGCGCACCGAGGGTGAAGGCCAGAAGTGGCCAATGGCCGACGCCGTAGGCGAACAGGGCCAACAACAGGACCAGGGCTGGCCACGGAATCCACAGCAGGGACCTGGAAATGAAGACCAGGACGCGCGTCACGAAATTGCTGAGGCCATCGAACAGCCAGCTGCCCTTGACGGTAAGCCAGTCCACAAAATCGTCGATGGCCCCGGCCGTCACCTGCCGCACCGACTTATCCAGAGTGAGAACCACGTCTCCCCCACCGGATGACTCGACCCGCGAAACGGTGGTCGGATACTCCATGGCCGGTCCCCATAGGGCCAGTGAAATCACCAGCACCGCAATGACTGCGGCGGCCTTGGCGGCGAGGTTTACGGTTGGGGACATGGAATTCAGGCAAGCCACCTGGATATGTGGACATCCCGCGCCGCGCGTGTCGGACGCGGGGCGAAGACGGGACCGGTCCGCGTCAGGCGCGGATGGCTGCCAATCCGTGGGTGAACCAAGGGCGGGGAAAATCCGGTACAGCCCCTATGCCGCCACATGGTTGTGTACCTCCCGTTTGTCGGGCGCGTGTTGCGCCAGGACCTTGGCAAGGTCGGCGCGGTGAATTTCACCCACCAGCGCGCCTTCGGCATCGGTGACCGGAACCGGGTGTTCGCTGGCCATGGCTACCGGAATCAGGGCGTCAAGCAACATGTCGGGTGTAATCGGGGGACAGCGCACGATAATGTCGTTGCCGTCCTGCAGCGACCCGCGGCCCTCTGCGTACATGCGTTCCAAGTGGCCGCTTCCCAACAGCCCCAGAAGGTTGTTGTCGGGTCCGGTGACCCAGACAAACCCAAACGGGTCGTATCCCAGGTAATCCAGAACGGATGCGGTGGCTTCGTTGCAGTCGAAGGCCCGGGACGGCCTTTTCATCACGTGACTTGCAGTCAGAACGCCCGTCATATTCACGCCGCGCGTGAACTCCGTCACATGGCTGTTACTCGGGTTCAGCACAATGTCCGTGCCGCTGCCAATCTGGGCTACGCGTCCGTGGTGCAGAATGGCGATGCGGTCCCCAAGGCGCAGGGCTTCGTCCAAGTCGTGGGTGATGAAAATGATGGTTTTGCGGAACTCCTCCTGCAATCGGATGAGCTCGTCCTGCATTTGCCTGCGAATCAACGGATCAAGTCCGCTGAAGGGTTCGTCCATCAGCAGAATGTTGGTGTCCGAGACCAGTGCGCGAGCCAATCCCACTCTCTGTTGCATGCCGCCCGACAGCTGACTCGGGTGGGCCGATTCCCAGCCGGCCAGGCCTACAAGATCCAGAATGGGCATGGTTTTGGCACGGCGCTCGGCACGGGGAACGCCGCGCATCTCCAACCCCCAGGCCGCATTGTCCAAGACGTTGCGGTGGGGCAGCAAGCCGTAGTGCTGAAATACCATGGCTGCCTTGGTGCGGCGGAACTCAAGCAACTCCCCGGGGGCCATGGCGGTGACATCGTCGCCGTCAATGACGATGCGTCCGGAGGTCGGTTCGATGAGGCGGATGAGCATGCGCACCAGGGTTGACTTGCCGCTTCCCGACAGGCCCATGATGACGAACGTCTCGCCGTGGGCAGCCTTGAACGAAACGTCCTGCAAACCGACCACCAACTGCAACTCGTCCTGGAAGTAACGCTTGGACCGCCCCTGGTGAGTCGGTTCCAAGGCTCGTTCGGGATGGTCCCCGAACACCTTCCATAACGAGGCGACGCTGAGTATTGGTTCAGTGGCGGCCTTGGTGGATTTCACGGGCAGCTCGACAAAATCTCGTACACGGCAGGATGGCGGCACGGAAGGCCGCAATTCATGGCCGGGAGCGGTTTCGGATAGTTAACGCCGCCCCCATGATACATGAACTGCCGGCACGGCTGCCGCCGCCCAATCGGCCGGCCGGGGACGGTCTCGGTCAAGCCAGGTGGGACCGCATCGCTGCCAACAAATCGGGCATCGGCGGACTTTCCAAACTCTCCGGCCGACCCGACAACCCGCTCATGTACATCGCGAGCATGAGCCGAAAGTCCTGCAACGCGGAATCAAGGTTCAGGGCATGCACGGCGGTGTCGTCCTCCAGCCAGTCGAACATCGCTTCGCACATGTTGGCCTGGCCCACGATGTCCTCTTCGTGGTAGTCGTGCGTGCCGTGCCGGTGCTGGTCGCCCTGCCGGCTCTCCCACCGGGTCATGGTCCACTGCACCGCTCCGGTTTCCCCGGTCACCGCGACCTGCTTGTGGTGGCTGATGCGCGTGTCCTCCGGATTGTCCACAGGCGCATTGGTTCCGCACCTGAACCGTGCTGTGGAGCCGTCCGCGAACCGGATTTCCGCATCGCACTCGTCCGGCGCCAAGTGCATTCGAGAGTTGGGTTCCAGTCCTGTGGCGCCCCGCAACAGGGACGTGGACACGGCAACGGGGGACGAGGGTTGAAAGGCATGCACTGCCTGCAGCACATGGGTGCCCTGGTAGGCCATGTTCATGCGCGCACTGGCGTCGAGGTGACGGATGGACCCGATTCCGCCCTGCCGCACCAGTTTCTGCAGGGCCAGGCGGCGCGGTTGGTAGTGGAGCTGATGGTTGATGGCCACTTTCAGGCTGCTCTGCTCGGCAAACTCCTTCAATGCCTGCCAGTCCTCGCCCTGCAGGGCAAGCGGCTTCTCGACGATCACGGATCCGACTCCGTTGAGGTCGGCGGCTTCAAGTATCTCCAGACGCACGTCGGGAGGGGTGTTGACGAGGACCAGGTCGAGATCCTGCTCACGGAACATCTTGGCGTAGTCGGTGTAGGCGTGCGGTACGTTCCACCGGTCGGCGAACCGCCGCAGGTTTTCGGCCGTGCGGGTTGAGACCGCCGTCAGTTCCCCACGCGGTATGTGGGCGAAGGCTTCCGCATGCCCTTGGGCGCGCCCGCCGCTGACCCCCACGATGGCACATCGGTATCGGTCGCTCATGAATCCTCCCAGGGCTTGAGCAGGACTTTCCCGCAGTTGCCGGTCATTTGCAGTTCCCAGGCATCTCTTGCCCTGCGCAATGGAAAGCGGTGGGTTACGAACTTGTCCAAATCCGAGGTGCAGTCCCTGATTACCTGCATGATCTTTTCCATGTCGCCGCGGTTGTAGTTCCAGGAGCCGATCAGGGTGAGACCCTTGCGGATCATGTCCGGAGAGATCCGAATGACGGTATCGTCGGAACACTCGCCCACAAAAGCCACTTGGCCGCGGATTGCGGCGGCGTCGATGCACAGGCGGTGCGCCGCCGGGTTGCCGGAGCAGTCCACGGCCTTGGGCACACCTTCACCTTCGGTCAGGTCGCGGATGTGCTCCAGCATACCATCGTCCGTGGGATCCAGAACGTGGTCCGCGCCAAGATCCGCCGCCAATTGCTTGCGGAATGGCTGTGCCTCCACGGCGATGACCGTCGCGCCCCGGTGTTTGGCGTTGATGACACCACCCAGGCCTACGGGCCCCAGGCCGGTGATCAGCACCGTGTCGTATGTGTCCACTGCCATGCGTTGCAGTGCACCGAACGACGGTCCCAGGCCGCAGACGGCGAGAGCCCCTTTCTCCGTTTCGATGTCGTCCGGGAACCGGTAGCACATCCAGTCCGGCTTGGCATGGTACTGGGCATAGGTGCTGAGCGGTCCCGGACTCTGGCGCCCGTTCTTGCAGAAGATGTATTCGCCGGCATTGCAGTGCCGACAACTGCCGCAGGCCATCAGGGGCAGCGCCAGGACCCGGTCCCCCACCTGCAGGCGGCCTGCTCCGGCGGCTGTTTCGATCACGGTGCCCGCGGCCTCGTGTCCCAGCCAGTTTGTGCTGTAGCCGGCTTGGTAGGCCTTGTACTCCGTGCACATGGGAGTGGTCTCGACCTTGAGTACCACCCAGTCGTCGACAGCCTTGGGCGTGGGTTCGCTGGCAATCCGGCAACTGCGCTCGCCATCGATTGTGACAAGGTCCATGGGCGATGACCTTACTTGAGAAGGAGAGGGACGCTGCGATCGTATCACGCAGGCCCACAGCCGAGTGATGATGTCCAAATTGGGACCGGACGATGCCGATGCCGAACAGGGGCGCCCCCTGGAGCGACAGCACGCGAGGGTGACCGGCGCAGGGCGGAGTCGCGACATTTGATGGAGTTGATCGTCTTAATGATCAGAGGCATTGCGCCCAATGCGCATCCTGGATTCGCCTGACAGGCCGGATGGACCGTTCCTCGGGGCTTCGCCGAAGGTCGGATGCGATGCCGCCGGACAGACATCGAAGGAAAACGTTGCATGGCTACCTTTGTCGCAAACCGTTGGGGGCGCGTGTGCCTCTTGCTGTTGGTCCTCGGACTGGCGGTAGCGCTTGTACCGTCCCAGACCCTGTTGGCTCAGAACCAGAACCAGCACGTGGTCCGCACGGGCGATACGTTGTATTCGATCGCGGCCCGTTACGGCACCACCGTCGACGCGATCGTTGCCCTGAACGGAATGTCCAGTGGAACCTACATCTATGTTGGTCAGGTCCTTCGCATTCCCGGCGGATCCACCGAATCCGCTTCGGGCGGGGCGGGGTGCTCTGCCATCCATGTGGTAAAGGCTGGTGAAAACCTGCTGGCCATCGCGCTGTGGTACGAAGTGTCCATGGACGCCATCGTGTCCGCCAACGGCATTGCCAACGCCAATCAAATCGGCATTGGCCAGGAGCTTTGCATACCGTCCGGAACGTCCGGCGTGGTGCAGGCACCGGTGCCCACACCTGCCCCGTCCGGTCCTTCCCAGGCAACCACGCACACCGTGGCCGCAGGCGAAAACCTGTATCGCATCGCGCTCAGGTACGGTGTCCCAACAGGCCTCCTGATGGCTGTCAACGGCATCACGGATCCGACGACCCTCAGCATCGGACAGGTGCTGGTGATACCCGGTGCCGATACCACTGTCACCCAGCCCGCACCCGTCCAGCCCGCACCCGTCCAGCCCGCGCCTGCCCCGGCTCCACAACCGCCCGCGGTCACTGGCGTAGGCACCAATGCGTACCATGCGTCGTACTGGAACAACCCGGACCTGAGCGGAACTCCGGTGTTGTCCGAGACGGTCTCGGCTCCGCTTAACCTGAATTGGGGATCGGGTTCGCCCGGGACCGGCGTGGCTGCCGATGGCTTCAGCGCAAAGTTTGAAGGGGACTTCGCGTTTGCCGCCGACACCTATCGCTTCACTACCGTGGTGGATGACGGGATGCGGCTGTACATTGACGATGTCCTTATCAAGGATGCGTGGTTTGACCAGGCTGCTTCCACCTACTTTGCCGACATCACCCTGACACAGGGTACGCACCGGGTGCGCCTCGAGTACTACGACCGGAGCCAAACCGCGCAGATAAGCCTGCGCTGGGAACAACGCGGTCAGGTCCAGACTCCGGCACCGACACCCGTGCCGACACCTGTGCCGACACCCGTTCCCGCGTCGGCTCCGGCACCCCGAACGGTGGTCCCCGGGGAATTCGCCTACGGCATCCAGGCCCATGCCCTCGAAGTGCACAACTCCAGACCCGTCTTGCGCGCGGTCAACGACATGGGATTCACCTGGCTCAAGCAGCAGGTGCGCTGGCAGGACATGGAACCTTCAAGGGGCAACCGCCAGTGGGTCGAGTTGGATGATCTGGCCGACCGTGCCGAACGCGCCAACGTCAATGTGCTGTTCAGTGTTGTCACGGCCCCGGCGTGGGCTCGGGAACCCGGTGCGGACCTGTCCGTGGCGGGACCACCGCAAAATGATCAGGACTTTGCCAACTATATGGGGGCTCTGGCTTCCCGTTACTGCAATTCATCGGTGAAGGCCTTGGAGGTCTGGAACGAACAGAATCTCCATTACGAGTGGGGCAACCTTCCCATCAGCGCCAGTGACTACATGGACATGCTGCGCACGGCCAACACGGCCATCCGGGCGGCCTGCCCAACCATGCTGATAGTCAGCGGTGCGTTGACACCGGCAGGCAATAACAGAAGACCCGATGGTTTCGTATTGGCGAGAGACGATCTCGAATACCTCAAGGAGATGATTCAGCTGGGCATGCTCAACTACGTTGACGCGGTGGGTGCGCATCCCAGCGGCTTCAACATACCGCCGCACGCCACCCTGCAAGACTACTGCTCCGTGATCCGGGGCACAGGGATGGCGAACTTCGATGCGGGATGCAACAGCGGCAACGCGCATCGGTCGTTCAGTTTCAGGAGTACGATGGAAGGGTATAGGGCGGCCGTGGCGGCCGTGAATCCGGCCATGCCAATTTGGCCCACCGAGTTCGGGTGGGCGGTGGAAAGGCCGCCGGGCAACCCGGAGTATCGAGACTACTATCTGTATGCCTTGGACAATTCATATCAGGAGCAAGCCGACTGGACAGTCCAGGCCTATCGAATGATGAAGGCTTGGGGTTGGGTCGGCCCCTCCTTCCTCTGGAATCTGAACTTCCGCGTTGTGGCGAGCGGAACCGAGAGATCCCAGTGGGGCATCGTGGAATCCGATTGGTCGCCGTTGCCCGCCTATGAAGCGCTCAAGGCGGAACCCAAGTAGACTGCGGCGAATTGGGACATCCCGATCCTCACGGCAGCCGGGCCCGAGCCCGGCTGCCGTGACTCTTGACTACCCACTTGACAACGGATAGGTCCGGTATGGAATACCAGCAGTACCTGGATGCGCATCAGGACAGGTTCGTGGAGGAGTACCTTGAATTCCTCCGGTTCCCAAGCATCTCGGCCCTGCCCGAACACGCCCCGGACGTGCGACGCGCCGCCGAGTGGGTGGCCAACCGCGTCGCGCAGGCCGGGTTGGAGAACGCGGAGGTCATGCAGACAGGGGGCCACCCGGTCGTGTACGGCGACTGGCTGCACGCCCCCGGCCAGCCCACGGTGCTGATTTACGGACACCTCGATGTCCAGCCTGTCGACCCCTTGGACCTGTGGGATCATCCACCCTTCGAACCCCGGTTGGCCGACGACCGGGTGTCGGCCCGCGGCGCTTCGGACAGCAAGGGCAACATGTTTCCCACCCTTGTGGCGCTGGAAGGCCTCCTGCAATCCGAAGGCCGGCTTCCGGTCAATGTGAAGCTGTGCTACGAAGGCCAGGAGGAGATCGGAAGCCCTCAAATCAGCGATTTCCTGGCACGCCACAAGGAGAAGTTTGCCTGCGATATCGCAGTCAGTTCCGACGGCGGTCAGTTCGACGCCGATCAGCCGTCGTTGACGGTGGCCCTGCGCGGCATATGTGCGGTGCAGGTGGACATCACCGGCCCCTCCCGTGATCTGCACTCCGGCAGCTATGGCGGTGCCATTTGCAATCCCATCCACGAGTTGGCCGCCATGCTGGCGGGGCTCCACGACAAGGACGGCTCCGTGGCGGTGCCGGGGTTCTACGACCGGGTTCGCGAAGTTACGGCGGAGGAACGGGCGCAAACGGCCGCGGTGCCGTTCAGCGAAGAGGAGTTTCTGACCGAAACCGGAGCTTCCGCCGTCTTCGGTGCACCGGGCTACACCACGCGCGAGCGCATCTGGCACCGGCCCACGCTGGAGATCAACGGCGTCTGGGGCGGCTACCAGGAAGCTGGCATCAAGACCGTCCTGCCCAGTCGGGCCGGAGCGAAAATCACCTGTCGCCTTGTCGCGGATCAGGATCCCGAGGAGATCCGGACACTGCTAATCGACCATTTGGCCAACGCAGCCCCGGAAGGGGTGGTGGTGGAGGTTCAGCGCCTGTCCATGGATGGCAAGCCGTACGAAATTCCTTCCGGCAATCGTTTCAACCGGATCGCCGCCGAAGTGCTCACCGAGGAATACGGCAAGTCCCCGGTGTACCTGCGCGCCGGCGGCAGCATTCCCATTACCGGATGTTTCCGGGATCATCTGGGCGTGCACACCGTCAACTTCGGATTTGGCCTGAAGGATGAACTGGCCCATTCGCCCAATGAATTTTTCCGCCTGTCCAGCTTCCGCCGCAGCCAGCGTCTGTACGCACGGTTGCTGCGCCGCATGGCCGTCCAGTAGACCGCGTTTCAAGTGCCGTCACGGCACCTGGTGCGCATAGGCGGCCTGACAGGGGACAGGTCAGCGGAAGCGGCTTTCGCTGAACCACATGTCCGGGTTGGAACCAAGGTGGGACCGGACCGGATCGGTGATCCGTGCGAGCCGGTCTTGGGTTTGCCGGGAAAGGGTTACTTCGAGCACCGGCAGGTTCCGAGTCAGCTCGGACGGATTGCGCGCACCCACCAGGACCGACGCGACGCCTGCCTGCTGTCGTACCCAGGCCAGTGACAACAAGGCCATGGAAAGACCTTCATCGGATGCCACATCCCTGATTTGGTCGAGCACGGTGAATACCAGATCTTCGCACCCCGGTTCGCTGTGTTGGGCAAGGGGACGAGAGCAGGCATACAGGCGGGTGCGGGACAATCCGTCCGGAACCTCGTCCGCACTGGCATAGCGGCCGGTCAGCAACCCCTGCATCAACGGGCTGTAGCAAATTAGACCGGCGCCTCTCTGCCGGCACAACGGAAGGATGTCGGCTTCCACCACGCGCCAGAGCAGGCTGTAGGGCAATTGATTGGACGGAATCGAGGCGAAGCCTGATATCTCGCCGAAATCCTGCACCCCGTAGTTGCAGACTGAAAAATGGCGGATCCAGCCCAGCGACTTGAGTTCCTGAAGCGCGGCAACCGTATCGGCGGGGGGAACCTCATGGCCGGGCCAGTGAATCTGGTAGAGATCGATATAGTCGGTCCGCAGGTTGCGCAGGGACTCCCGGCAGACGGCCCGGATTCGATCCGGCCGGGTTTGCGAGCCACCCAGCTTGGTTGCCACCACCGCCTCGTGTCGGCGGCCCAGGAGGGCTTCGCCCAACACGCGTTCCGATTCGCCGACCTCGTAGGCCGGGGCCGTGTCGAAGAAGTTGATGCCCGCGTCCAGTGCGGCATGGACCGTGTTGATCGAGTCGCCCCTGTCCTGGGAGCCCCATACCTCGCCTCCGGCAAACGGCCAGCAGCCGAGGGCGATTGAGGACACCGACAAGTCCGTGGTGCCCAGTTGTACGTAGTCCATGGCGGGTCGGTCCTGTTCCTGGTGAAGGGCGTCGCCGGCACTATGGAGGAATCCGAATGAACCGCTGCCCTGTGCCGTTTCGTTGACAGCTAGGTGTCCAAGGACAGGGTTTCCACGGACTTGACGTTTTTCAACGATGAAATCGCCCTGTCGGCGATGTTCCTGATGCGGGTCGTGTTGTAGCTCGTGGGCGACAGCGGATGCCGGAAGCCGGGGTCTTGGTTGAGTATGTTGGCAACTTCGCTTGGTGTGCGGGGTTCCAAGCCTTCGGTTCCCTCCAACAGGTTCATGATCTTGGTTGCCAGCTCGGTGGGTTGTTCCGGTACTGAAGAGTCCCCCGATGCCTTGCGCGCAACCGCTTCCTTGCGAATCGATTCCACGTAGGAACCGGTGAACTGCCTGGACGGCAGCAGCGCCAGCATGTCCGGATCGCGGTTGAACATCGTGGCGATTTCGCTGGTCTTGCGGGGTTCCTCGCCTTCAAGGCCGTACAGCAGCCGCATCACCGTCCGGTCGGGTTCCGGCAGCTTGTCCACCTGTTCGTCAATGTTGCCGATGACTTCCTGTTTCAGGGCCTCGCCTTCGGGGGACTCCGTTCGGTCGTCCGACAGGAGTTCGTGCTGATCCCTTTCCTCGTCGTCGACAAACGCGTCCAGGCTGGACGGGGACTGCCGTCCGTACGTCTGAAGTTCCTTGACGTTTTCTTCGACCCTTCTCAGGTGTTCCCGGTCTGTGGCCGAGGCCTGTTCCCCGTTGCCCCGGAGCCTGGCCACAACATCCTCCATGTCGGATTCCGCCGCCAGCAACCGGAGGGCAACCTCGCGCACGGTGGGTTCCCGTCCCAGCTGATTCTGCAGTTCCTCGGCCGCAACGCGGAAGTGGCGGATCTCGGCGCGCTTGTGTACGGGCAGGCGAATGGTTCGGTCCTGGTTGGCGATGGCCTGCTGGACAGCCTGCCGGATCCAGTAGACCGCATAGGTGGACAGGACAGTCGTGCGATTGAGGTCGAACTTGGCAATGGCCTTGAGGAAGCCCAAGTTGCCTTCCTGTTCCAAGTCGCTGAGTGTCATGGAGTTCAACGAGGACCGATATTGTTGGCACACCCTGAGCACGAGACCGCGATTGCGCGTGAGAAGGGTTGATTCGGCTTCCGACTTCTTGGCGACAAGCAGTTCCTTGGCAGTCTTGTCCGGCGCGTCCGGATGGGCCTCCAGCCATGCCTGGGCCTCCATGCCTTCCTGAACGGCATGCAGGAGTTGGGTGGTCTCCTCCCGGTTGAGCAACCGGTCCTCGGCGTTTTCCTGAAGACTGACGATGTCTTCGATGTCCTCTGTGATGGCCTGGACTTCCAGGCCTTCTTCCGACGGCACATCCTCGGTGGCCGCGTCGGCGTCGGAGAGCGTGATGCCGCGGTGGTGCAACTCGTCCATCAGCCAGATGAACAGGTGGTCCTCAAGGTACAGATCCAGGCCCAGATCCGTACACTGCTCCTCCAGCCACGCCAGACTGAGCGATGTGACCGTCACGCCGTCGAGCAGGCGGACCAGCGGGGCGAAGCGTTCGGGAGTCGCGGTCATGGCATTCGAGACGAACAGACGTTCGCGGACGGGCCGGGCTTGACCGGCAATACAGCCCCGGAACGGAACGGGGAGCGGGAATGTGGGTAAGGAGGGACTCGAACCCCCGACCTCACGGATGTGAACCGTGCGCTCTAACCAGCTGAGCTACTCACCCGGAATGTACATTTTAGCAAACTTGCAACAGCCGTTCAGGGTTGCCAAGGCATAATACGGGGATGCGGATCCATTCCCCTACGCATCGTCCGATCTTGACCCGCCTTCCTGTCAAGCCACCCCGCGCCCGCGATCTGTCCGCCGACCGCCATCCGCTGCGGTTTCTGCTTGCATTCCCCTTGCTGCTGGCGCTTTGCGGTGCCCTGGCCGGACTGGCAGTGCCGCCGGTCGTTCCCGAGGACCTGACGGTCACCGCCGACAGTTTCTTCCGCAACTACGTGTTCGTCTGGCTTGCCGAGGTGCTGGAGACTGCGATCTGGGTATTCTTCAACCTGGCGACGCCCGCCTCCTGAAACGGGCAGGGACGGCGGCTGCCACCGAAGAACGAACGACTATTTCTCCATGGCCTTGAGTGCGTTGTAGACGGGCAGGGGTGTCCAGTCGTTGTTGACAATGCCCCATTGGGCCCGTTCGGTCTTGTCCGCGATGACGCGGAAGTTCAGGTTCCACAGGATGGCGGGTCCGGACCAACCCCAAGCCTTCATCATCTGGAAGGCTTCGACCGTCCAACGGGCCTGCTCGTCGAAGTCATTGTCGTTGGCATAACCGTACGCCTCGTGGTAGGCGCCGCCGGCGGCCCAGCCGAACTCGGTCGGCCAGATGGGCAGGTCGACACCGTACTGCAGCGCGATGTCGCGGTAGCCTTCCATCGTGGAGCGGAAACTCCATGAGTGGTGGGGATTGTCGCAGGCTCCGTTGAAGGTATTGCCCGACTGGACGATCGCGGCGCATCCATCCTGCCAACGCACATTGGCAGGCACGTTGTAGCCGCTGGGGTGGGAGCCGATGGCGTCCACATGCCTGGCCAGCCCGTTGGCCAGCATCTGTTCCAGGTAGGTGAAGTCGTCAACCGCCAGGTTGGGCACGCTGCCGGCCGGCGTCAACGCCCCGCTGATGATGTACATGGAGGGGCAGGCCGCCCGGATGGCCTGCGATGACGGGATCAGCAAATTGACATAATCGGCGCCATTCAGAGAGAGATTGCCCCACTCGTAATGGAGGTTCTGTTCATTCCAGACCTCGATGGCCTTCACCGCCGTGCCGCAATACCGGGTGGCCATTGCGGACATGAAGCTCGCCAGGTCCTGCGGGTCGGCCGGGGGGCCGTCCACGTTTGCGTCGTAGTCGGCTTCCCGGGCCCAATCCGGTGTGGTCACCACGCTGAAGAGGAGGTCAACATCGCTGTAGGTGGCGCGGCTCACGAGCAAATCCAGATCGCGCCAGTTGTAGCTGCCCTGTTCCGGTTCGGTGATGTTCCAGCGAATTTGCTGCTTCAACCAGTTGAAACCGAGGTCCCGCGTCGCCCACATGATGTGATCGACATCCACGCCGATCATGTGGGCCTGGGTGCCGTATCCGAATTCGATGGGCGGCGGGGAGTCCGGCATGGGGCCGCGCTCCAACGTTGACGGTTGTGGGACGTCGGCGGAGGCCTGGGGCAATTCCCTGAAACCGGCCTGTGGCTCCAAGGCCCAGCGTGCAATCCAGGCCGATGTGCCGTCGAGATCCACCCGGAGCCAATTGCCGCTGCTGTTTTGCGCGGTCACCCTGACCTGTGCCTGGTCCGGCAGCCGGTGCACCACATGGTAGAGATAGTCCGGACCTTCGACTGCCTGGATGGCAAACCGCGTCGTTGTGAGCACACTGAATGGGACTGGCGTCGGCGTTGGCTGTGCGGTCGGCTCTTCCGGCGGGGCGGGGGTGGGTTCATCGGGTTGTGCCGCCTCTGGTACCGGTGTCTCCGTAGGCAGCGCGGAGGCACGGCCGTCACCGTCGCGTCCGCAAGCAGCCAGCAATACTGCCAGTAGCAGGGACGCGCACAGGACAACGGGACGACTGGGCAAGGACGAGGTCTTCAAGGGAATCTCCCGGGAGCGACGATGAATTGGTTTCGTGAGCAGGGTCGGGACCGGCAACGTCCAAGCATCACTTGGTCATTGCCTTGAGGCTGTTGTAGATCGGCAACGGGCTCCAATCGGAGTTTACGATGCCCCATTGTTCCCGTTCGGTGCCCTGGGCAATGACACGGAAGTTCAGGTTCCACAGGATGGGGGCCGCCACCCAGCCCCAGTCCTTCATCATTTGATAGGCCTGGACCGTCCAGGCGGCCTGTTCCTGGTAGGAATTGTCCAGGGCGTATCCGTAATTCGGATGACCGGGTGGCGAAGCAACCGCCCAGCCGAACTCCGTAGGCCAAATCGGGATGTTTGGATTTACGGCTGCCACCGCTGCCCTGTACTCTTCCATGGTGCTCCGGAAACTGAACGACCGGTGGGGGCTGTTTCTGTTGCACCCCGCGTCGAAGTTCGCCATGCCCGTGCCTGGAATGATTGAACAGTAGTCTCGCACGGTGGCTTGCGGCGGTACGTTGTATCCGCTGGGATGGGCACCCACGGCATCGACATAGTTGAGCATGCCCAGCTGGATCATCTGCTTCAGGTACTCAAGGTCGTCAATCGCCAGGACAAAGCCGTCGGCTCTCCGGTTCGTGCCGGCCGGAGTCGGGGCTCCGCTGACCACCAGCATCGATGGGCACTCTGCGCGGATGGCCGCCGAAGCCTCCTTGAGCAATTGGACGTATTCCGCCGCACTGATCGGCTTGTTGCCCCATTCGTAGTGCAGATTCTGTTCGTTCCAAACTTCAATGGCCCGGACGGACGAATCGCAGTAACGGTCCGCCAGACTGCCCACAAACCGGGCAAAGGTTGCGTTGTCTCTCGGAGGACCGACTACGTTCGCGTCAAAGCCGGGCTCGCGAGCCCAGTCCGGAGCGGCGAGTACACTCAAAAGAATTGAGACGCCTTGTTGTTGGTCGGCCTCCGCTCGGATCCAGTCCAGTTTGTCAAAGTTGACGTTTCCCGCCTGGGTTTCGAAGATTTTCCACTGAACCTGTTGCTTGATCCAGTTGAAGCCCAATTGCTTGGTGGAGAGTATGGCTTGGGAGATGCCCCCATCCAGCATGTGAGCTTGGACCCCGTAACCCCAAAGCGCTTTGGCAGACGAAGGCGGACTGGCCGCGGGACTGGGTTGGACTGGGTCAGGCGATATGGAAATCACCGGCAGGCGGTTGAGGAGCTGACCGCCTTGAATCCACTCGCTGTTGGCAGGGGCGTTGACCCACCCGACCGGACCGGTTTCGTCTTCGATCTGCAGCCAGGTGGCTTCCCTGTTGCGGCCGATGATTTCGTAGGTCGCACCCTTTACAAGGTTGTTCTCCACGACATTCGAGGTAGGGCTTGGCAACCGGTGTGCCTGAATTGTCGAGCCTGGTCCCGGAACCAGGATGGGCTTGTCCAGCGTTTGCGCGGTCGGTTCCGTCAGACTTCCGACGGTCACGGTCCTGGTGTCGGTGCCGGGAAACCGCTGACCATCGATGGCAATGAAGGCTTCCACCTGATAGGTGCCGGTCTCCTCCAATGGAAATGCCTTGCTGGTTTCGTCGATCGGAGCCCAAAGGTGGGCCTTGGCCTCACCGGCGAGCAAGATGTTGTACTCCACCCGGTACTCGGCAGGGGATGCCACCAATTCGGACGGGGCCGACTTGAACTCGGCCACGGCGTCCCAAACCGCCGGGTCGAGGTCCAGGTTGTTCGATACGTCCAGGACCACGTTCGAGATGTTGTGCCTGGCCAGGATGCCGAGCTTGGCGCGCAAGGCCGTGGCGTCGCCCACATACACCTTCTGGGAACCACCCCTGGTGGTCAGGGTGTACTGATGCAGGATGGGGTCGTAGCGCGGTTCTTCCGCAAGGGTGCTCCGGTCCAACTGCATCATCAGGTTGTCGCCGACCGCATCGACCGCCAGCGCGCCCTTCATCAGGCCTACGGCGGACGAAAACGGCATCATCGCCAGTTGCGTGTCGGACACCCCCACGGAGTCGGCGTGCAGCGCAATGGTCAGCTTGGATCTTGGAATGCGGCCGGTCGCGTACATCAACAGCGATTCAAAGGGATAGGAACCGGGCCTGAAATCCTCTGGCTCCAGCGGCGCCGGGACCACGACCTGGTCGGCGAATTCGGCCAGTCCGGCCCAGTCGTAGCCCAGGGTGTCCCATTCGGCCTCCGAGATCTGCCGCGGGGGTTCCACCTGGACAATCAGCCTGCGGGTGGGGTCGTCCGCCTTCAACTCGGCCGCCAGCCCGGCCGCGAACGCCGTGAAGTTGGGACCGGCCCCGGGCTGCAGGGAAAGGCCTCCGTAGTTCAGGTACACCCCGTGGAAACCAAACTCCCTGACTGAATCGAGGATGGAGATGGACTGGTTCTGCAGCTGGCCGCCGCTGGACAGCATGTTGATGAGAAGGTCGGCCCGCACGGTGCCGTTGGCTTCCGTGTTGCCGATGCCGAGCAGGACCGGTTTGGAGGATGTATCAATCGGCGCAATTTCGCCTTCCAGGCCGCCGTCTCCCCTCAGCGTGCTGAAAGCAACCCCGACCCGATCAACCACTTCATGGGCGGTGCCCGGTGCCGGCAGCTGGTCGGCGTCCATCAACAGCGTCAGGTCCGGAAGCAGCGAAATGTCGTCCTGCACCAGCAAAAGGTTGTCGGGCACATGGTCCAACCGGGATTCGATTTGCAGCGCCGACCGCACGATCGTCGATGGCACCGTCTGCCAACGACTATCTCTCCACGTGACCAGCTTGAGCCGTTCAAAGGCCGTGATCGCTTCCGGAATGGGCATCTGGATGGTGGCGCGTTGGCTGTCGCCGCCCCGGAAGTCAATCAGGAACAGACTGCTCTTGGCCTTGAGGCCGACCATGCCCAGTGCATCCACTCCTGCCTGGAACCGGGCGGCATCGCCTCGCATGTTTCCCAGATTGTCCATGGGGATACCGGTGAGAACCAAGCTGGCATCGGCGGTCATGTCCTCCGGCAGGAAGATTACGGCGATGCCCCTGGTCTCATCGGTGATCAGGCCTCCCTGAGAGTCGATGTGCGCCCGGTTGTCGCCGAAGTCGGGTAGCCCCAGATCCAGGCCCAGGCGAGCCGGAAGATTGAGCGGCGGGAGGATCAGTACGGTCGCTGCCAGCAGGACCAGCACGACAGTGGAGACCGCGCGAAGCGAACCGTCAAAGAATTCCTTGAACATGCGGGAGGGTCCGTGGGGTTGGGGGAGTCGCGGGTGGTGGAGGCCGGCCTGGACGGCGCCATGTTGAAACTGCCGGCCGGTCCCGGGGGCCTTGACGGGTCCCCTTGTCGGAACAGGCAACTCCGTCACGAGAGCGGAACTGTAGCCGGTGGCAACCGATGGTCAGTCTGTGGCGCGGGTAGAGCGGCGGGTCATTGGCAATGCAGGACATTATATCGCTGTGATCCGGGTCGAGTCCGGTGCCCACCCTCAGTGCATGCTGCACGGCGGGTTGGAGTTGCCTCGGCATGTGTGTCTACGCAGTGTACTCAAGTTCCGCGGCGTTCAATCCCTGGGTTCGACCGGTCTCCGCCAAGCAACTTGACTCCCCGGCTTGGGGTTGCATACACTCACCGCAAGCGCGGCGGCTGAATGCCTGCGTTGCCCACAGTCTGCGCTCCCCAGTTAGGAGATTTTCAGTTCATGTACTCCGCCGAAAGTCGCATCATCAAGGCCCGACAGTACTTTGAGGAGCGTGATGAGCGAATTCGCGTGGAATCGCTAAGGTGCACGTTTGAGGGCGAACACTCCACTCACGTGATCGAATACGAAAATCACGTGTGGAAGTGCGACTGCGAAGAGTTCCTGAGAACGTTTGTCTGTGCCCATATCATGGCGATCGAGAAGACCTTGGGAGCCGGTGTCTCTCCGGCCGTGAAGCCGGAAGTCGCTTCCTGATCCACTGCACGTGCCGGCGGCCGCCCGAGTCGGATGGGCCCACGCGGGTGGTCTCCCGGGGGATTGAGCTGCGTCAACGTTCGCGCCCCTGATTCAGAGCCGGCAGCGGGACGGTCCGCCACCGGCCTGGCATTGAGCTAATGGCCCGCATCTCCATTGTCGGAACCGGTTACGTCGGGTTGGTGGCGGCAGCCTGTTTCGCAGACCTTGGCAACCGGGTGGTCTGCGTCGACATCGACGCAGACAAGATCGCCGCTCTGCGGTGCGGAAAGGTACCCATATGGGAGCCCGGTTTGCAGGAGCTGGTCGCGCGCAACACCGCAGCCGAGCGTCTGTTCTTCACCACCGACTATCGAGATGGGCTGGCGGGATCACAGTTCATCTTCCTGTGTGTGGACACGCCG
Organism: Caldilineaceae bacterium; assembly: GCA_965219935.1. GTDB lineage: Bacteria > Chloroflexota > Anaerolineae > Caldilineales > Caldilineaceae > Bin34. Next base: position 482,277 of record CBDCOU010000003.1, read on the forward strand.
TCGCTGGATGACGGCCGTCCCGACATGCGGCGGGTGGAGGCGGCGGTCACCTCCATCGCGGCATCCGTAACCCACCCGGTGGTCCTGGTCAACAAGAGCACGGTTCCCGTTGGGACCGGCGAATGGGTCGAGGAGCGGCTGGCCTCGGGCAAGTTGGCCGGCAGTCCGGTGTCGGTGGCCAGCTGCCCGGAGTTTCTGCGCGAGGGGTCGGCGGTCCAGGACTTCATGCATCCGGATCGCATCGTGATTGGCTGCCCCTTGCCGGATGTGGCCCGCCGGGTGGCCGAGCTCCACAAGCCGCTGGCGGCGCCGTTGGTGTTCACGGACTTGCGAACCGCCGAGCTGATCAAGTTCGCCAGCAATGGCTATCTGGCCACGCGCATCAGTTTTGTCAACCACATCGCTCGGCTGTGCGAAGCTACCGGGGTGGATGTTCAGGATGTGGCGCGGGGGATGGCCCTGGACCGTCGCATCGGCGACGGATTTCTGTCCCCGGGCCTTGGATTTGGCGGCAGCTGCTTTCCCAAGGATCTGCGGGCACTCAGGTATCTGGGCCGCAGCTATGGGATCGACACCGCACTGCCGGACGCGGTCCTGTCCATCAATCGTGCGGCCCGCGCATGGGTATCGGAGCAGGTGCGGGCACTGTTGGGAGAGCACGTGCACGGGGCCGAGATTGGCCTGCTCGGCCTAGCCTTCAAACCGGGCACCGACGACCTGCGCGAAGCGCCTGCGATGGACATTGCCAGGGAGTTGCAACGCGCGGGCTGCACGGTCAGGGCATACGACCCGGCTGCCCTGGACAAGGCCTCGGCACTCCTGCCGGAACTGGTGCCGGCCCGCAACGCGTGGGAACTGGCCGAGGGAGCCGATGTCCTCGTGATTTGCACCGAGTGGAACGAGTTTCGGCACTTGGACATGCAGCGCATCGCGTCGATCATGAGACGCCGAATTCTGCTGGACGGGCGCGGTGTCTGCGATCCGGCGGCCATGCGGAAACTGGGCTTCGTCTTTCGCGGCATTGGCCGCGGCCAGGCATGGGAACAGGGAGTTGGGCCGCGTGCTTAGGACCGGGGTCGATCTGCTCAGCCTGGAACGGTTTGCCAAGGTCCGCGACAGGTTTGGCGAGCGTTTCCTGAACAGGGTCTTCACTCCCTTGGAACGGGAGCAGTGCGGTCACAGTGTACAATCGCTGGCTGGCTGTTTTGCCCTTAAGGAAGCGGTATCGAAAGTGCTTGGCACGGGGCTGTGGCGGTCCGGGGTGGCGTGGCAGGACATCGAAATCCTGCGCGATCAGGTTACCGGTGAACCGGGCCTCCGCCTCAGCGACCACGCCCGGGCCGTGGCCGAGGCACGCGGGGTGGACACCTGGTCGATTAGTTTGTCCCATGACGGTCCCTGGGTGCTCGCCTTTGTCGTGGCTGTCCGGCAATGAAGGTGCCGCGTCCTGCCGAACCGCAAACCCGCGAGGAAACCTCTTGACATGACCAAGTACATCTTTGTTACAGGCGGCGTCGTGTCCGGCATCGGCAAGGGTGTGGTTGCGGCTTCAATCGGAGTGCTGATGCGCAGCCGCGGCCTGAGCGTGGGCGCCCTGAAACTGGACCCCTACCTGAACGTCGATCCCGGAACCATGTCGCCGTACCAGCACGGCGAGGTGTTCGTCACCAGTGAAGGGGCGGAGACGGATCTCGATCTGGGCCACTATGAACGCTTCATCGGAGGTAGTTTGTCGTCCCTGAGCAATGTGACCAGTGGACAGATTTACGCTGATTTGATCAGTGACGAGCGGAGCGGCGCCAAGTACCTGGGCGGTACCATCCAGGTGGTACCGCACGTAACGGACCAGATTAAGGCGGCCATTCGCGATTCGTTCCGCGACGACGATCCGGACGTGGCGTTGATCGAGATTGGCGGCACCGTCGGCGACATTGAGGGACTGCCGTTCCTGGAGGCCATTCGCCAGATGTACAGCGAGATCGGCCCGTCGAATTCGCTGTTCGTGCATGTGACGCTGCTTCCGTACCTGCAATCCTCCAAGGAACTCAAAACCAAGCCCACGCAGCACAGCGTGAGGACGCTGCGCAGCAACGGCCAACCGCCCGACGTCATCGTGCTGCGCAGCGATCTGCCGATACCGGCCGAACTGATGGACAAGGTGGCGCTGCACTGCGATGTGGCCCGCGGCGCGGTGATTCCCTTGGAAACGGCATCCACCCACTACAGCGTCCCGCTGGCACTGGAGGAAGCAGGGCTGGGCCGGTGGATTGCCGATCACTTCCGGTTGCGTCAGTACCGGGCTCCCAGCGGCGAATTGGAACATCTGCGGGCCTATGTGGATGCCAGCACGGGGGACCATCCGCCGGTGACGATCGGCATCGTCGGCAAGTACGTGTCCCTGGAGGATGCCTACATCAGCGTCAAGGAGGCACTGGATCATTCATGTGCGGACCTGGGCCGTCGGCTCGATCTCAGGTGGATCAACTCCGAACTGCTGGAGGAGGCGGATCCCGCGACATACCTGGAGGGCCTGGCCGGCATTGTGGTGCCGGGTGGTTTCGGCCCGCGGGGCATCGAGGGCAAGGTGGCCGCGGCCGCCTATGCCCGGCGCAACCAGGTTCCGTATCTGGGGCTGTGTCTCGGCATGCAGGTGATGTGCCTGGAACTGGCGCGCGATGCGCTCGACGCCCCCCAGGCCAACAGCACCGAATTCGATCCGCTCACTGCGCACCCCGTCATCGACCTCATGCCGGATCAGGTCTCCGTGGTCGACAAGGGCGGAACCATGCGGCGAGGCAGCTACCCGTGTCGCCTGGAGGAGGGGTCCATTGCCGCCGACGCCTATGCGCGACTGGGGTTGGGGCCCAACATCAACGAACGCCACCGCCACCGCTACGAGTTCAACAACAAGTATCGGGAACCGCTTGAGGAGGCGGGCCTGAGACTGTCGGGCCAGTCGCCGGACGGCCGACTGGTTGAGATTGCGGAACTGGAAGGCCATTCCTTCATGGTTGGCTGTCAGTTCCATCCCGAATTCCAGAGCCGACCGACGGAACCGCATCCGTTGTTCCGCCGGTTTGTTGAGGCGGCGGTGGAATATCCGGACGCCTCCCTGCGGGATGAGGTGGCCCAATTGCTCGACGTTGGCGGTGACGCCGACGACTAGCGTTCCATTGTTTCGCGCAGGGGCCGTTGTCCGCGCAGCAAGCGCCTGCGTCCAGATCAGGATGGTTGACTATGGCCGGACATTCCAAGTGGGCAAACATCAAGCGCCGCAAGGGTGCCGTGGACGCCGCGCGCGGCAAAATCTTCACGCGTCTGACGCGCGAAATCCAGGTGGCGGCACGCGCGGGCGACGATCCCGACGCCAACTTCACACTGCGCCTGGCGGTGGAACGGGCGCGGGCGGAGAACATGCCGCGAGACACGATCGATCGCGCCATCCGCCGCGGCGCCGGCAAGGACAAGGACGCCGCCCAGTACGAGGAAGTAACCTACGAGGGCTATGCCCCCCATGGAGTGGCGTTGCTGATCGAGTGTTTGAGCGACAACCGCAATCGGACCATCGCCGAAGTGCGGCGGGTCTTCAACCGAGCCAATTCGGCTCTGGCCGAACCCAACGCTGTGGCTTGGCAGTTCACGCGTCGCGGCCTCATATTGGTTGAAGCGGACGCAGGGGAGGCCGAACTCGATGGCGAGGACGTGTTCATGGAGGCGTTGGAGGCCGGTGCCGAGGACATTGAGGAGGATGACGGCACGTTCGAGATTTACACGGAGGGTACCGAGTTGGCACAGACCGCGGACAACCTGCGCCAAGCCGGTCTTCCGGTTCGGTCCGTCGAGTTGATCATGCACCCCAACCAGACCATCGACCTGGCTCCGGGCGACGCCCTGACGGTTCTGCGGATGGTGGAGGCGCTGGAGGACCTGGACGATGTCAAGCAGGTGTTCCACAACCTGACCCTCAACCCCGAAGTCCTCACAGAGATGGCCGGCTAGGAACGATGCATGTCCCTGGTGCTTGGCATTGACCCCGGCATTGCCCGGTTGGGTTACGGTCTGGTGCGGGAGCGACCGGACCGTTCGCTCGGATTCGTGGACTGCGGAGTGATCACGACACCTGCGGATTGGGAACTGGAGGACCGGCTGCAGGAAATCTACTCGGACATCGGCGCCCTGCTGGACGAACACCGTCCCGAGGCCGTGGCCATGGAGCAGCTCACCTTCGGCAGCAACAGTCCGACGGCGTTCGCGGTGGGCTGCGTCTGCGGCGTGGTCATGTCCAACGCGGCCGGTCGCGGGATGAAGGTGTCACTGTATGCGCCGGCTCAGGTTAAGCAGCAACTGACCGGAACGGGTCGGGCCGACAAGCAACAGATGCAACAGATGGTCCGGTTGACTCTGGGTCTCGACGCAATTCCCCGCCCGGACGATGCGGCGGACGGTCTGGCGGTGGCCCTCTGCCATCTGTACCGGCAGAAGTTCCGGACGGTGGTGTTTCAGCAGACAGGGGGTCCGACACGATGATCAGACGGTGTGCGGGAACGGTGGTCGGAGCCGATGACAACAGTGTGCACATTGCCTTGGCTTCGCTTCCCGATCTGGTGCTGGAAATCAACGTGCCCCAGATCCACCTATCCGGCTTGGCGGCTGGCAGCGAGGCGGTCCTGCACACCTACCTCCATGTGCGGGCGGAGGAACTGAGCCTCTACGGTTTCCCGAACGAAGGGGAACTGAGAGTGTTCCAGAGATTGATCAGGGTCAGCGGGGTCGGCCCGCGGGCGGCCTGCAGTCTGTTGGGTTCCCTTGGCCCTGCGGAACTGGTCCAGGCGATCCTGGCGGATCAACCTCAGATGATTGCGCAGGCCCCCGGCATCGGCCGGCGCACGGCCCAGAAGATCATTCTGGAACTGAAGGACCGCGTGGAGGATCTGGTGGTTGCCGCGGAGATGCCGGCCCCCGCCGCGGCCCCCGATCGGGAACTGATTCAGCTCCTCGTGGACATGGGATTCCCGATTGCACAGGCCAGCCAAGCGGTTGCCCAAGTTCCAGAAGATGTCGAGGCGATAGAAGACCGACTGAAGGCGGCGCTGCAGGTACTGGGATGAAGTCCCATGGCTATCTGCTATGAGAGGGAAAGTGTCCCTGAACCAGGACGAACTCGGTTTCGGACATGGTGTACCCAATGATGGCGAAGTACCAGCGTTTCTGATTTTCGGGGTGGCGGTTACAGCTCCGCGTCATCGGGACTTTGACCTATGGCATGGGGCAGTCAGTTTGGCGCGTATGTGCAAATCTCCAATCACTGGTCCTTGTTTGTTGGTTGACTCGACAACCAACAGGGTGGTGAACGAGCCACAGTTACAACCTCAACCAAACCAAAGCCCTGCCATGTCTGAACGTTTGCCTCCTCCATTGGTCAAGGTTGTCGGTTCACCTGTGGACAGGGAGGCCGGCCGCCGGGCAGTAATCTGTCCGCGCTCGTCAATCAGGCCGCGGACTTGGTTTTGGACGCAGTGCAACTGGGACCGACGGCACCTGACTACTGGGGCTCGGATTGGGACTGGAGCACTGTTTTCGGTCCTTTTGTGGCTTCTTCTGTTGGGCCCGGTGTTGGCAGCGAACCCATGCGTCGAAGCAAGACAGGATGAGTCCTGGGTGGATCACGGTGTTGAGGTGTTAGCCGGTGCCTGTTCCACCATTGTGCTCGAACCACTGGACGTGACCTCCAATTGGTTCAAAGATCTTTTCGACAGGAATTCTTCCGAGCCGCTACTGGATGAAGGCCAGATTGAAATCGAAATTGTTGATGTAAACCAGTGGGGGTTCCTTGATGACACTACCAAGGCGCGTTTTCGGGATGTGGGACTAACCGCCGACATGCCTCGCCGGACAGAGGCGGAAGCCGAAGCCTTGTACGAAGAAGTTCCCGGTACCACCCGGGCCTTGGGCGAGGAGCGTCTACTGGAGTTTCTTGACACCCATACCTTGACCTACGTGACGCCGATTGACGATGTCGTACATCTAGCCGATGCCCCGGATAATCTGGTGTGGGAACTGCAGTCCTTGAATGAGGCGCGAGGTGAACGGCCGATGACGGCCGAAGAGTTGGCTGCAGCAGTCATTGCATTGGGACGCAAAGAACAGGAAGCTGTCTCTCTCTCCGGCCAAACCTGGTATGTGCTGAATCGGGATCCGGGGTTTATGGCCTGGTTCAAACAGCTGGGTCTGGACGACCGTACCCGAACCCAGGCAGAGGCGTTAGAGCTATACAAGACGATCCCCGAAGCCTTTCGCAATGAGGGTATCTGGGCGGTCTGGCATTTTCTGCAAGTCCATGCCCTGACCTATCGCCTGCCAGTTGGGGACAATCCGCAGCTGGCGAGTTCCTTCAGCAATGTGGTGTGGGAGGACCACCGGGTACATGCAAGCCGAAGGGGTCGTCCTATGACTGACTCGGACATCGCGGCGGCTGAACAAGCGCTGTGGGCGAAAAGCGTGACGGCCGGGCATCCATCCAGTAGAACCTGGTACAGGCTCCTCCAAGATCGCGAAGCCTTGGGTTGGTTGCGCTTGGCTGGGGAGCAGACCCTGGCCGGATTCACCGGTACGCTGGTGGAGGTGCGGGAGGTGTACGAGTCGATGCCTGAACTGGTTCGGGTAGCGGGACCCGATGCAGTCCGCATGTACCTGACCACCCACAGTCCGGTCCACACGCCCGGATTGATTCGCAAGGATTCGGCAGCTTGGTACTTGCCGCGCGCGATCGCCGTGGATAACTTGGTGTGGGAGGCACACGAGTTGGCAGAAGGCCGCGGACCGCGCGCGATGACGTTCATCGAAATTGATGCGGCCGAACAGGTGCTGCGGACTAGATTCGAAGCTGCAGAGAGCTCAATGGCACTTGGATTTGTTCCCGAGATCCAGCTTCCACAGCCGGTGCTTGGGGACATATCAGTCGACGTTCGCGGACGGTTGGCCCGATTGGGTCTGACATCCGATCAGCCGGATAGGATGCCTTCGGAGATTCTTGCCATCTACGCCTCAATCCCAGCTCCGGTTAGAGTTCGGGATAAGGCCCAGGTGGAAGACTTCCTGGATCGTTTCACCATTTCCCATCCGTTGCCGGCGGCATTTGAGCCCGGGCATCGGATTGCACCGGCGGCATTCGTGTGGGACAAACATGGAACGGTTCGTGCACGGGGGAATCACCCCATGTCACCCGAAGAGATCCTAGCCGCCAAGTCCCTGATGTTGAGGGTTGCTGCAGGGAGCATGCCAATGGCGACATGGTCGGTGCTCAAGAACAACCCGGAGTTCAGGCTCCATTTTGATCAACTGGAGGATGATTTGTCGGTACCGGAGGAGATCAATGTACTTGACCTCTACCTAACCATCCCCAGGTCTGTTTTGCTGCTGGGTCCTGACACAGTCCTTCGATTCCTATCTGAGTTTGGTCTCTCCCTAAAGCGGCCCGTATCCGAGTTTCTGGCCTTGGCGAATGTTCCGACCCAACTGGCCTGGGAGACCAAGGAGTTCACCGTCGCGCGCGACGACCGCAATTTGATGGCCCATGAGTCCGAGCCCGGCAAAGGGCCTGCAGGAATGCCGTTCTTCTCCGTGGAAGGGGACAGTTGGGACACTTTGGATGTATCGCTGCAGCAACGACTAGCCTTCGTGGGGCTGACCTCCAACTCCCGGTACCGCACGTTTGACGAAACCGTTTCCCTGTACCAGTCCATTCCCGCAGCCGTACGGGATCAGGGCAACGAAGCAGTCTGGGATTTCTTGGAAATTCACACCGTTTCCAGGAAGATTTCGCTGGCGGAGTTGCAGGAAGTGGCCACCAATTCCCGCAACAGTGTATGGGAATCGTTTGCAACCGCCCTTGCGCGCGGTGATAGGCCTGCCACCGAGGAAGAAATTGCCGCGGCCAGACAGGCTCTGGTCGAGACCTACATTCAAGATCTGGAAGTCTTGAAGGCGGACGGAATCGCCACAGGTCTGGTGGCTGGAATATATGTGGGCAGTCGGCAAGTGCTGCCCAGACTCCAGACACCTCCACCTCCTGTAACCTCTAGCGGAACCTGGGGCACACTGGATCCACTGCTGCGTCAGCGATTCGCGGGCCGTGGCATACCAGTGGGTTTGCCACGCCGCACGGCCCTTGAAGCACAAGCCTTATACGAAACTGTGCCATCGGCAATTCGCGTACAAGGCAATGCCGCGGTCCGGGATTTCTTGGACACCCATGCCTTGTCCTATCGCAACCCGATAACCGAGTTTCCGGATTTGGCCAGGGTACCGGGCAACACTGTCTGGGAACCTTTGGACATGGCAATTGCTGACGGCAGCCGATCGCTGACCGACTGGGAGGCATATCAGGCCAGACGAGCCATGGCCAGGGCTGCCAGGTTAGCTACGACCCGCAGCGGCATGACCTGGGTGGCCCTTAACGAGGATCAGGCGTTTGTGAACAACCTCAAACGTCGCGGCTTGAGCGGCCTTAACCAGACTTGGACACAAGCAGAAGCTAAACGTTTGTACAGCAAGATTCCGCTGGGGGTCCGGAATCAGGGACCGGATGCCGTCAAGACATTCCTAGCCGAGTACGACCTGTCCCATATCGAGTCGGTTTCAAGAAATCCTGCACGGGCCAAAGACTTGAATAACGTGGTTTGGGAGGATCCTTCTCTAAATCGGGCGCGTCGCGCGAACAATATGAGCCGATCGGATTTGCTCAAAGCTCGTGGGAACTTGGCACGCGAAGGATTGCAGGCTGGCTCGCGCTCCAATCGTACTTGGTACACCATCGCTCAGGATCCGGAACGTCTGGCGAAGATCCGACAACTGGGATTGCCGGAAGGTCAGCTCCATACCCGGTTCGATGCCAAGTCCATGTACGAGAAAATCCCTCGCGGGGTCCGGGAACTGGGTGTGGACCAGGTTGATGAGTTCATCAAGGAATTCGATCTTTCCCACAGGCTAGGCCGTTCCGTGAGGGTCGATGACGACCTCGACATCACTTGGGAAAAGAGGCGCAACAAACTGAAGCGGGGGACCGACTCCATGTCGGACAGGCAGTTCAACAATGGTCGCAGGGCTCTTGCTGATGAAGTTTCCACAGCTTCCAAGTCGCTCAAAGATGTGAAAAACATTGCCCGGAAGGCTGCACTCAAGACGGCGGCCCGTGGTGCCCTGATGGGTGGTTTAGGGGGAACCGTACTTGAGCTTCCGGTTTCTGGAGTTGAAAGCTTCTTCGAATGGCACCACGGCCGCATGACAGCAGAAGAGGCCATTGTGCAGGCAGCAGTTAACACCGGTGTGTCCGCGGCCGCCGGTGCTGGCATTGTGTTGGCGATGTCCGCTGCAGGTCCTGCTACAACCACGCTTGCAGCATCGTATGCAGCCTCGTTTCCAATTACTGCGGGTATTGTGGCGACAGCAACCCCTGTGATTGTGCCTGTTGTCGTAGTAGTGGGAGTCGGGTCCACACTCGTGTTCGTTGTTCACCGAATTTGTACAGCAGCCCAACCCGGGACTGCTGAGGCTTAACGAGTCAACTCTGATCGCGTGGTTGTGTTCTTCGACTGAGTTTGAGCGGGGACAGGAGGTCCGCAATCTTGCAACTTGGTGCTCGGTACCGGGGTGGCTCCGTGCTCAGTCACTGCGATCATTACCAACTGAAATCGCCCTGGGGTGGTTTCAGGTCTTCTGGTCATCTGTGACTTGGCCGTTTTTGACAGCGCGCGGCACCCGGACTTACGATTTTCGGCGATGGCAAGACAGTAGTGGCGGAACAACATGGCGGACGTAACCAGCCTGCGCAAGGGCAACATCTTCCTGGAGGGCGATGTCCTCTGGCGCGTGATGGAGTTCCATCACATCAAGATGGCCCGGGGTGGCGCTACCATCCGGCTGAAGGTTCGCAACGTGCGGACCGGCTCCCTGGTCGAAAAGACCTTCAACAATGGTGCCAGGGTCGAGGACGTGAGGTTGGAAGGCCGCACCATGGAGTACCTCTATCCCGAAGGCGACCAGTATGTGTTCATGGACACCAACACCTACGACCAGGTGTCCCTGACGCAGGAGATCCTGGGGGATGCCCTGAACTACCTGTCCGACAACCAGACCCTGGAAGTCGAGTTCTACGGCGAGGAGGCATTGGGCGTGACGCTCCCGACGACCGTGGACTTGCAGGTCACATGGGCCGAAATGGCGGTCGCGGGCGACACCGCCAACAACCCGACCAAGGCCGTGGAACTGGAATCGGGACTGAAGCTCCAGGTTCCCATGTTCGTCAAGGAAGGCGACACCATTCGGGTGGACACCCGTGACGGGCGGTACGTGACCCGGGTATAATCGCTGGACAGGCGATCATTTCGCCGCTGTAGCTCAGTTGGTAGAGCGACGCTCTCGTAAAGCGTAGGTCATCGGTTCGAGCCCGATCAGCGGCTTCTTCGTCCTGGCAGCCACAACAGGTTGTTCGTCAATCCAGGGAAGTGGTTCATGGCCCGCATGGTGCATTGCGTCAAGCTCAACCGCGAGTTGGAGGGGTTGGACAAACCACCCTACAAGTCGGAGATCGGCACGCGCATCTACAACGAGATTTCGAAGGACGCCTGGCAGATGTGGATGACCCAGTCGGTGATCCTGATCAACCACTACGGGCTGAGCCTTGGCGACCCCAAGGCGCACGATTTCCTGATGTTGCAGATGGAGGACTTCTTCTTCGGTCCGGACGCGCCCATGCCGGAAGGCTGGACACCCGAAGGTGTGCCCGGCTCGGGCATCCCGCAGCAGTCCAAGGGATCGCCCTTCTAGTCGGTGTTCGGTCCGCCGGACTCCTCCGGCTGGGAACGCGATCTGCACGAGGCATCCGCCCCGCGCTCCAACGCACGCGACGGCGGACGGCAGGTACTGTTCGCCCCCTGTACGCGCAGTCGTCGGTGCCCAATCCGTCCGGACTGCCGAACCCGCGGCTCAGCCAGTCGCCAATGGGATTTCCGGTTCGATGCGAATGTCCAGACATGCATGCGCGTCGCGCAGGGCCTGCTCCACGGATTCAGGGTCCGGACCGTTGGCGAAGATGAACCCCAGGTAGCTGTTCCCTTCCGGCAGTGCCCGCAGGCTGCTGCCCGGCCGGGCGGTGATTTCCACGTCGTTCACCAAGTCGACGGTTTCGGCCTTGCAGACCCCGTCCACCGCGCACAGAATCCCGGATTCGGGGATGGGGATCATCATGACCCCCTGGGCAGTGTCGCGATTCCGATGCAGTGACAGAGGCAGGCCACAGGCCTGTTGCAATATCAACGCCTCAAGCGACACCCCCGCATCAAAGCGCAGTGTGCGCGAGCAAAGTCCACCGATGGACCTGCCGGCCAGTTCCAGAATCCACACCCCCGCATCGTTAATCCGCATTTCGGCGTGGATCGGCCCGAACCCCAACCCCAATGTCGCAGCGGCTTGTTGGGTGGACCGGCGCACGGACTCCTGTGCGTCGACAGCCAGCCGCGACGGCGTTACATAAATGGTTTCCTCGAAGAAGGGGCCCACTAGGGGATCGGGTTTGTCGAAGATGGCCAGAACCGTTAGTGCGGATCCGTGCGCCAGCGCCTCTACGGCCACTTCAACACCCGGAATGTAGCCCTCCATCAGGAAATCGGGACGGAGTTGGCCGGGATCACCACCGATGATGGCAGTGAGCCGAGCTACGGCTTGCGGCAACTCCTCCGGGTTGTCGATGCGCATCACTCCCTGGGAACCGTTGGCCCCGAGTGGTTTGATAATCAGCGGGAATCCCATATCGGCGGCCGCGTCCAGCGGGTCCATGTCCGCTGTCACAAGCTGGAACTGTGGACAGTTCAGACCACCCTCGGCGAGCACCTGTCGCATACGGTGCTTGTCGCTGGCCGCCAGCGCTGCCTCGGGGGAGTTGTGTGGCAGGCCCAGTTCCAATGATGCCGCCGCAGCCAACAGGGATCCGCTGTCGTCCACTGCCAGGATGGCGTTCAATGGGAGGGTTCGGTGTAGCTCCCTAATGAGATCCACACAGGTTTTGACCTCGGCGAATGGAAACCCACGGCCGTGTCTGCCGTCTTCTGCCAGTTCCCATGGCATGTCGACGGCTGTCGATGCGCGAACTCCCAACTGTGCGGCGGCGTCCAGGAACGGTCGGAGCCGGTAGGAGCCCGGTGTCCCCAGCAACAGGACGTGGCCGGCCTCAACCCGGCCCGATGCGGGGACCGGCCGGACCATCACGATGTTGCCCTTCGACAGCTTATGGACCGGTGTCGGTTGGCGGGCGACGGCTCAGGCGGCGCTGACAGCTGCGAGCTTGTGGGCAAACTGCTTGCGGAACTTGGCAACCTTGGGTTCGACGACCGCCCTGCAATATCCCTGGTAGGGATGGTTCGCGTAGTAGTCCTGATGGTAGTCCTCCGCCTTGTAGTAGTCGCCCAGCGGCACAAGTTCGGTTACCAACGGTTTCGTCCAAATTCCTTCGGTAGTGATGCGGTCCATCATCGCCTTGGCCGCGTTCCGTTGTGCTTCCGAGTGATGGTAAATCGCCGAGCGGTATTGCGTTCCCACATCGGCACCCTGACGGTTCAGGGAAGTCGGATCGTGGATTGTGAAGAAGACAGCCAGGATCTCGTCCAGTGATGTCACATCGGTGTTGAACGTTACCTGGACAACTTCGGCGTGACCCGTGCAACCGGTGCATACCTGCTCGTAGGAGGGATTCGCAACTGTTCCGCCGGTATAACCCGATTCGACGTGTTCCACCCCTTCCATAATCAGGTACACCGCCTCCAGGCACCAGAAGCAGCCGCCGCCCAGCGTGATTGTGTCCTTCGCCATATCTATACCCCCTGGGTCTGCCCCGCCTTGTGGACGTGGATCGCGACCGTTCCGTTGGTCAAGGTTACCTGTGGGACTTCGTCCTCACCGGCTGGTTTAGTATCGGCCAACCGCAAATCGGTGCAAAGGGTTTCCGCCCGCAGCCATGTTCCGTGTTCGTCGATAATCCGGGCCAGTTCCGGATCGTCCGAGCGCAGCTCCAGGTGGATCCGGTCGGAAATGGCCAGATCCAACTCCTTGCGCCTCTGCTGGACATGGCGGACCAGTTCCCTGGCCAGCCCTTCCCGTTGGAGTTCCGGTGTCAGGTCCGTGGCGACTGCCACAAGCCTGCCAGGTCTGTCGGCCACGGCAAACCCGGCCTTTGGGGTCTTGCGTACTTCAACCTCTTCGGCCGCAATCTCGAATGTGTCGGAGTCGATGTCCAGGGCCAGGGACCGACCCCCGGCAAACGCACGGGCCAGTTCTTCCTGATCCATGGCGGCCATGGCGTCGCGAATGCGCGGATAGCCTGCACCATACTTCTGACCCAGCTGGCGGGGAAGCGGAAACACAACTGTTTCCTGCAGGTTGTCCGTGGACTCGAGATTGATCCTCTTCACGTTCAGTTCATCGCATAGGAGTTGGCTGAAATCGGCTACGGCCTCGCGCTCCTCGGACGATGCCAACTGGACCACCGCCTGTGCCAGCGGCGTCCGAACCTTGATGCCTGCATTCTGGCGGGCTGCCAATCCGAGTCTGGCCACTTCCTGGACTACGGACATGGCGGCGGTCAGGTCTTGGTTTTCAAGGCTCTCGTTGACCTCCGGCCAGCGGCAGAGATGGACCGAGACTGGTGCGTCCCTCCCCGTTTTCGTCTCCAGGTTTTGGTGGATGGCCTCCGCCACAAATGGCGCTGCGGGTGCGATTAGCTGCGACAGGGTCACGAGCGTGGTGTGAAGTGTTTGCAGGGCTGCCGCGTCGCCGTCCCAGAACCGGCGCCTGTTCAGTCGCACGTACCAGTTGGACATGCGCTCGACAAAACGCACCACGGGCCGCGTGCATCCGAGCACATCGTAGTTTTCGTAGCTGTCGGTCACGCCCCGGACCAGGCTCTGCAACTCGGCCAGCAGCCACCGATCCAGGGGATGTTGGCTGGGTTCGGATGCGGCTTCGGGCATCCATTCGGCCAGGTTGGCGTACGTGACCTGGAAACTGTAGCTGTTCCACAGTCTGTTGAGGAACTTGTTGACGGTTTCGGCCACCAGATCCAGGCTGAAACGTCGGCTGTTGCCGGGCGGTGCCGAACTGTACAGGGTCCAACGCGTGGCATCCGCGCCGTACTGGTTCATCACGTCCCAGGGATTGACCACGTTGCCGAGCGACTTGCTCATCTTGCGGCCCTCGGCATCCAGAATGTGGCCCAGACAGATGACATTGCGATAGGCCGGTTGGTCGAACAGCAGGGAACTGACTGCATGCAGCGTGTAGAACCAGCCGCGTGTCTGGTCGATTGCCTCGCAGATGAAGTCCGCCTGCCGGTGGGTTTCCCACTGTTCCCGATTGGCAAATGGATGGTGCCACTGGGCAACCGGCATGGCGCCGCTGTCGAACCAGCAGTCGGCCACTTCGGTCACCCGGCGCATGGTGCCGCCATCCGGAGCGGGCCAGGTGATCTCGTCCACAAAGGGCCGGTGCAGGTCAAGATCGGTCAGGTCCCGGCCGCTCAACCTCGACAATTCAGCCACGCTTCCGATGCACACGGTGTGGGTGCTGCCCGGTGCGTCGCTGCGCCAGATGGGCAGCGGTGTGCCCCAAAAACGATCCCGTCCCAAGGCCCAGTCCACGTTGTTCTCAAGCCAGCGTCCAAAGCGTCCGTTCTTGATGTGATCGGGATACCAGTTGACTTCCTGATTGAGCTCCACCAGGCGTTCCCGCAGGGCACTGGTGCGGATGTACCAGGTTTCTTTCGCGTAGTACAGCAGCGGTGAATCGCAACGCCAACAGAACGGATAGGTATGCAGATAGGTTTCGGCCTTCAGCAACAAACCGCGCGCATCCAGGTCCTTGATGATGCCCGGGTCCGCGTCTTTCACGAACTGTCCGGCCCAGGGCTTTACTTCGGCCCGGAAGGTTCCATCCGGCAGCACGGTCTGGATTACCGGCAATTCCAGTTGCTGGCCCAGCGCGAGGTCGTCGGCGCCGAATGCCGGCGCCACATGCACGATGCCCGTGCCGTCGCCGGTCGTCACGAAGTCGGCTTCGGCCACGTAGGCATGGTTTTCCGACACCGGCAGGAAGGAGTACAGCGGTTCATATCTCCGTCCCACCAATTCCGATCCCTTGCAACGCGCCGTTTCCGCGAAACCTTCCGGCAGCACCGCCGCCAGCCGTTCGGCCGCCAGCCAGTAGCGCTCGCCCGATGCCGTACGCACCTGCACGTAGTCAAGGTCGGGCCCCACCGCCAGTGCCGCGTTGCCCGGCAGGGTCCACGGCGTGGTGGTCCAGGCCAGGAAGTACGTTCCCTCTTCATCCGCCAGTTGGAACTTCACATAAATGGACGGATCCTCCGTGTCGTCCTTGTAGCCAAGGGACAGTTCATGGCTTGACAGCGGCGTGCCGCAGCGCGGGCAGTACGGCACGGACTTGAAGCCCTGGAAGAGCAGATCCTCGTCCCACAGTTGCTTGCAAATCCACCACAGGGATTCAACGTATTCGTTCTCGAACGTAACGTACGGATCGTTCATGTCGACCATGAAGGCCATGCGTTCCGTCATGGCTTCCCAGTCGCCAATGTATTCCGACACCGATTCCCGGCAGAGGCGGTTGAATTCGGCGATGCCAAAGTCTTCGATGGCCTTTTTCCCGCCCAGGCCGAGGGCCTTCTCCACTTCGATTTCGACCGGCAGTCCGTGGGTGTCCCATCCGCCCTTGCGCAGTACGCGGTAGCCCTGCATGGTTCGGTAGCGGGGAAACATGTCCTTGAAGGCCCGGGCCAGTACATGGTGGATGCCCGGCGGGCCGTTGGCCGTCGGCGGACCCTCGAAGAATGTGAAGTCCTCACCATCCGCGCGTTCCTCTTGGATGCGCTCCAGCAGGGACAGGTCGCGCCAGCGTTTCAGGATGTTCTCCTCCATGGCGGCATAGTCAATCCCGGCGGCTACCGGCGCAAACATTGCCTTCACGTCCGATTTGCTCATGCTGACTCTCCTGTCAAGGCCCAAAAAAAACCGTCTCCCAGTCAGGAGACGGCCAAGCCGCGGTACCACTCCAGTTCCCGGGTTCACCCCGGACACCTCAAGTGCCTGTCCCCGGCCGCAAGGCCGGATCAGACTGTGCTGCTAACGGGCACAACTTCGGCGGAGCCTACTGCAGCCAGGCTGGTTCGGTCCGCGACTCGGAAGGGATGTTCACATCGGCCGAGCGACACCGGTTCACACCACCCACCGGATTCTCTGAAGTGCCGGCCACGCGAACCTGTCTTCGTCGTGGTCAATGGCCCAAGTATGCGGCCGTTCCGCCGGCCTGTCAACAATAGCCGGATTGAGTGATCCTCCCTGTCCGAGTGCACAATTCGGGTTCTTGGATCAGCGGACATCAGGCGCGGCAACAATGAACAAGCTGAGGATGCTCGTTTCGGTGGCGGACAAGGAGGGCATTGTCGAGTTTTGCCGGGCAGTGGAACCCATGGTCGGGGAATACATTGCCAGCGGCGGCACCGGAGCCGTGCTGCGCGGTGCCGGGTTGCCGGTTACATCCATCGAGGACCTGGGTGCCCATGCCGAGATGTTGGACGGGCGCGTGAAGACGCTGCAGCCGCAGATCCACGGCGGAATTCTCGCTCGTCGGGATGCGGCGCACCTGGCGGAACTGAAAGCCAACAACATTCGCGCCATCGATGTGGTGGTGGTCAACCTGTATCCCTTTGAGGAGACCGTGGCGCGGGGTGATGTCACGCCTGAGGAGGCAATCGAGCAGATCGACATCGGGGGCGTGGCCCTGCTCAGGGCGGCCGCCAAGAATCATGAACATGTCACGGTGGTCTCCAATCCGGCCGACTACGCGCGAGTCGCCGCCGGCATCCTGGAAGGCGGAGTCGACGCTTCCCTGCGCCGGTCCCTGGCCGTGG
Organism: Caldilineaceae bacterium; assembly: GCA_965219935.1. Lineage (GTDB taxonomy): Bacteria > Chloroflexota > Anaerolineae > Caldilineales > Caldilineaceae > Bin34. The sequence goes on from CBDCOU010000003.1 coordinate 499,243, forward strand.
ACGCGTTTCGCCGCACCACGGCCTACGACCGGGCCATCGCAGGCTGGTTGGCCGGGGATGGACCCGGAGCCGACACGGGGCTGCCGCCAACCATGGACCTGCATCTGGAACTGCTGCAGGAGTGTCGGTACGGAGAAAACCCGCATCAGGCTGGTGGGTACTATGGCAGTCCGGGAACAGACCTGCCGTTTGTCCAACTACACGGCAAGGCGATGAGCTTCAACAACTGGCAGGATCTGGACGCGGCGTGGCAATGTGCAAGTGCCTTTAGCCAACCGGCGGTGGCCGTTGTCAAGCATGGGAATCCGTGCGGTCTGGCAACCGCGCCGTCGCTTGAAACTGCATGGGAGCAGGCGCTGGCTTCGGATCCCATTAGTGCCTTCGGAAGCGTTGTGGCAGCCAACCGGGCGATGGACTTGGCCACAGCCGATCGAATTGGCTCGATGTTTGTCGACGTTGTCGCGGCACCCGACTGGGAACCGGACGCCTTGAAGCGCCTGCAGCGCAAGCGCAACGTTCGGCTTCTGCAGGCCCGGACGGGTTTGCAATCCGACTGGCAGGTTTCCTCGGCCGTCGGCGGATACTTGGTTCAGGAGTGCGACAGGAGTGTGGACGACCTGAGCCCTGCCAACTGGGAGTGTGCAACTGTCCAACAACCTACCGAGGCCCAACTGGTGTCGCTCGGGTTTGCCTGGCATGTCGCGCGGTTTGTTAAGAGCAACGCGATTGTGTTGGCGGCCGGCACCGCCACCGTGGGCATCGGTGCGGGCCAGATGAGTCGACTCGATTCGGTTTGGCTGGCCTGCCGCAAGGCGGGAGATCGATCACGCGGCAGCGTGTTGGCTTCGGACGCCTATTTCCCCTTTCCCGACGGCCTTGAGGCTGCGGCTGCGGCCGGTGTCACAGCGGTTGTGCAGCCGGGCGGTTCGCTCAGGGACAACCAGGTGGTGAAGGCCGCCGATGAGCTGGGCCTGGTCATGATGATGACCGGCCGGAGGCACTTCCTTCACTGATTCGGTCCGAACCGGGTTCGGATGGTCTTGAGTTCCACGAAGGTGGTTTGGCCTTCCGTTACCAGCACGGGAGCCGACACCCGTTCGCCTCGGATGGTGGCGAAGGCCGTGTACGCGCCCACCCGGACGGCTCCGAAGGCTGCGGTTTCACCCCACCAGGGATCGTGTTGGATCCCCGGCTCCAGCCGGTAGTTCATGGTCTGGTAGCGCGCCGAGCCGTCGTTTGCAACCAGAAAGATACGGGCCGCCTCCCAGATCCGATTGGTAGCCGACACCAGGCGCACCGCTACCGTCCCGGTTCCGGGGGGAGGCGCGATCCACAACAACGGGTTGATCGTGTTGGCGTAGTCGTTGCCGCCAATCCGCACCTCGAAATGGAGATGCGGTCCGTCCGCAACCCCGGTTTGACCCAACGTGCCCACGATTGTGTCGGGAGCCACGTGGTAGCCGGTCCTCACCAGCACCTTGTGCAGGTGACCGTACAAGACATATACATCCTGAGGCCCGGTTTCGGTGATCAGCGGTTCCGCGAGCCGCACAATCACCGCGTTTCCATAGAACGGACCGTAGAACGGGTAGGCCAGGCCCGCGTGTTCGTCCCACCCGGCAAAAACCACTTCACCAACAGTGGCGGCACGGATTTGGTCTCCGGTCGAGCCTCCCAGATCGATGCCATGGTGATGGATGTAGTCTCCACCCAAGTCCCTGCCGTAGGGGAAGGTATGGGCGTACGCGAACCCATGGCTGGCCGGAATCAGCCTGCTGCCGATGGGGAAGTGGTCACCCTCTTGTGGGATCAGGTCGGGCCACGGCTCACTCTCATGGGGATAGACAATCGGGGTTGGGGTGGGTGTCTGCGTGGGTGTCGGGGTGTTCGTGGGCGTGGGTGTGGGTGTGGGTGTCGGGGTGAGTGTGCTTGTGGGTGTAGGAGTCGGGGTGTTCGTGGGCGTGGGTGTAAGGGTTGGGGTTGCCGTTGGCGTCGGTGTTTCGGTTGGTGCAAACAGTGGACCGGGCTGTGGTTCGGTTTGGACAAAGAGCGGCAAGGGCGCTGCCGCCGGTGTGTTTCTGGCCGTGGTGGGCTCTACCTCGACCATCTGGATGTCCTCCGCTGCGAAGGCGTCCACTTGAGGGCTCCCGACCGCAGTCAGAAACAGATACACGACCAGGGCCAGCGCACAAGCCCCGCTGGCGGCCAGCGTGATATAAAACCCGGGAACCGATCCCTGTACCAGCAACGCGCGGACGGGTGCCAGCAGCAAATGCAGTCTGGACATGCAGGACTGGCGAGGAGTCCTTGACCTGAACCGATTCCGCGCTGGCTGCCCCTGACAGGGCGAGACGGTTTAGCAGGACAGTGGAAACCGGAGTAGGGTTGAAATGGCTGAATTCAGTGGCGGGTGCCGTTTCGAAGTATTCACCCTGTTCCCGCCCTTGCTGAATGGCTTTCTATGCGAAAGTATACTCAAGAAGGCGATTGACCGCGGACTGGTCGCGATCAACCTCCACAACATCCGGGACTACGCCGCGGACCGGCATCGAACCTGTGACGCAACCCCGTACGGCGGCGGCGGCGGGATGGTGCTCAAACCCGAACCCGTGTACGCGGCGGTGGAGCATGTGCTGGGCAGCGACGCCGGTGCGGCCGGTGAGGATGTTCCCGTGGTCCTGCTGTCCCCTCAGGGAAGGCTGCTCACGCAGGAGGTTGTCGAGGACTTGAGCTCCCATCGGCGATTGGCACTGATTTGCGGGCGCTACGAGGGGTTCGACGAACGCATTCGCACCGGCCTCGCCACGGACGAAATCAGCATCGGCGACTACGTCCTGAACGGCGGCGAGGTTGCGGCGATGGTCGTCATCGAGGCGGTGAGTCGCCTGGTCCCCGGCGTGCTCGGATTTGACGACAGCAACCGGAACGACAGCCACTCGGTCGGCATGTCAGGCTGGCTGGAGGGACCGCACTACACCCGCCCGGCGGTATTCAGGGGCCAATCAATTCCGCCTGTCCTGACCAGCGGCAACCATGCTGAGGTTGATCGCTGGCGGCATGAGCAAAGTCTGTTGCGGACGGCGGCACGGCGCCCGGATCTCCTGCGCAAATATCCACCCGACGAGAAGGATGCTGTTTTTCTGACCCGCCATGGCTACGACCTGCAAGGTCTGGAGAGCAAGACCAAGGATTGTGCGGACGGTTGATCAAGCGTCTGGACGCGGGCAGAGAGACGCGGCACTGTTTCAACCTCGTTGATATTGGTCCCAGGCCGTCATGGGCATCCTCGCCGCCCTCCGCGCCCAAGCCAAGTTCAACGACAGAAAATCCGTGCCGACGTATAGTGAATGCCACGGTCCTGTGTAACCACGCTAGCCACTGCCTCTGGGAAGGCTCCCTCCATGCTGCAAACCTACTTCCTGTACTTGCATATTGCGGCGGGGACCATTGCCCTCTTCAGCGCTGCTGCCGCGTTGGCAACTCGCAAGGGCGGGAAGGCCCACGCCAATGTGGGGCGGGTATACGCCATCGGCATGACGGTTGTGTTCCTGACGGCAGTGCCGCTGGCCGTATTCGGAGCCGATGTCTTCCTCCTGCTGATAGCCGTTTTCAGCTTCTACCTTGTCTTTGCCGGATGGCGGTTCGCGGCCAACCGCAGCGGTCGGCCGCAGACCGTCGACTGGGCTGCGATCGCGATCCTGGGACTGACCGGTATCGGCATGCTGGTCTACGGCGCCCTCCTGCTGGGAGAAGGCGATGGCCAATGGGTAACCATGTTGGTGTTCGCTGTAATCGCCATCGCCCTGGCGGCGGCGGATGCCGTCTACCTTCGGCGACAGACGGAGAGTCGCAAGGGTGGGGGCCGTCAGCGACTGCAGCGGCATCTGACCAACATGTTGGCCGCCACGATTGCCACCGTGACTGCAGTCATGGTGGTGAACGTGGACATGGAACCCGTGTGGCTGCCATGGATTCTGCCCACGTTGGTGGTGGTGCCGGTGATAGTCTGGTGGAATCGACGCATCGTGACCCACGGCCTGCGTCCGCTCCGTTGAGTGGAGACAGCGGACGTTGACCGACGAATCCCCTCGGCCATGGCTCCGTCTTCAGTACAAGGTTCGCCAAATCGCCTTGGCCGATATCGCAGTCCTGAATGAGGCCGTCCATGTTCGCCGAAGTCGGTCTCAACGAAACCCAAACGGCATTCCGAGTGGTGCGGGTTTGTGCCCGCCTCCCCCCGACTGTGCTAGCATTTCCCTTCCGCGCCGTTGAGGCGCGCGCCCGGATTCCCCTCGATTGGCCAATGCCATGAACCAGCATCTTATGGACTCGCTGCAACCGGCAGTGACCGAATCCACCCCCATCGTGGAAGTCGGGGACACAGTTCGCGTCCACCAACGCATCACGGAAGGCCGATCGGAACGGGTACAGGTGTTTGAGGGGACTGTAATCTCCCGCAGGGGTGGTTTCGATGCCGGCGCGACCTACACGGTGCGCAGGATTGCGGCCCATGGTGTGGCCGTGGAAAGGACCTATCCCCTGCACAGCACCAATGTCTTGAAGGTCGAAGTCCGACGCAAGTCCAAGGTGCGGCGGGCCCAGCTTTACTATCTGCGGTCGCGCCAGGGCAAGTCGGCTCGCCTCAAGGAACGAATCGTTTCGCGCAAGTAGACCCAGCCCCGACATAGTTCTGTCTCTTCGTGCCGACACTGGAGCGGGAACGCCTGTTCTGGTCCCAAGGCTTGCGGGTTGCCGGCGTGGACGAGGCCGGGCGGGGGGCCGTGGCCGGTCCGATTGTCGCCGCCGCGGTAATCCTGAATCCTGCTTCCGCCCAATTGGATCTGTGGAAGCAGGTTGACGACAGCAAACGATTGAAGCCGGATATTCGGGGCAAACTCGCCGAAGCGATTGGACACCATGTCGTTGGATGGTCCGTCGCCACCGTCGCACCCCGTGCCATCGACAGGATTGGCATTGATCGCGCCAACCAACTTGTAATGGAGCGTGCCTTGCAGGACCTCGGTACAGGGACGTTCGACGTGGTGTTGTCCGACTGGATTCGGCGATGGCCCCTGAACCTGGATGCGGCACCGGCGGCCGAACAGCACCGGGTCAAGAAAGGCGATGCACGGCATGTCTCGATTGCCGCCGCGTCCATCCTGGCCAAGGTTCATCGCGATGCGTTGATGGACCTGTTGCATGACCGTTTCCCGGCATTCGGGTTCGGTCGCAACCGGGGATACCTCACCGCGATGCATGCAGAGGAGTTGGCGGCGCAGGGCCCGTGCACCGAACATCGCATGTCGTTCAAGCCCCTGGCGGACGAACAGCCGCTGCTGTCGTCGATTGAGGGATGACGCGACGGCAGGCGGAACCATCGGCGCCACAGGTGCTCGTGATCGCCGGCCCCACCGGTATCGGGAAAACGGCCCTGACGCGGCACCTCGGTTCGCTGCTTCCGATTGAAGTAGTCAATGCGGACAGCCGGCAGGTATATCGGCGCATGGACATTGGCACGGCCATGCCCACATTGCAGGACACGGCCGTGTGCCCCCATCACCTGTTTGCCGTCCGCGAGCCTGATGAACCATTGACCTTGGCCGAATTTCAGGCCCTGGCAGTTGCCTGCATCCACGACATCATGGAACGGCGGCAGGTGCCGGTTCTGGCCGGCGGCACGCCCTTGTATCTGCGCGCCGTCACCGAGAACCTGCGCATCCCGGAAGTGAAGCCCATGCCGGAGTTGCGCCAGGAGCTTGAAGCGCAGCTGGTTCGGTTGGGATCGGCACCGTTGTACGATCGCCTGCAGTCGCTGGATCCGGACACCGCCCGCACTACCGATCCGTCCAACGGACGCAGGATCATCAGGGCCTTGGAGATCTTCGTTGCCACCGGGCAGTCGAAGGTTGCGCTTGAAGGTTGCGGGCCGCCGCTGTGGCGGTTGCTGAAAATCGGACTGACCAGCCCCCGCTCGACTCTTCACACTCGCATCGACGCCAGGGTTGACGCCATGATGGATGCCGGCCTGCTGACCGAAACCGACCAACTGCTGGCGGCGGGTTACGATCCGGGCCTGCCGGCTTTGTCGGCGTTGGGCTACCGGCAACTCATCCAGTTCAGGCAGGGATGCGGATCGCTGGCCGAAGCGGTGGACGCCATCAAGACTTCGACCCACAGGTATGTGCGTCATCAGTACACTTGGTTTCGCCGCATGCAGGGCATCAGGTGGTACGACACCTCCCAAGTCGGGCTGGACTGCATTGCCCGGGACATACACGCCGACTTCGTGGTCGATCGGCCACCGGAGCCTGCATAGGACACAGGGTTCTGCCTGACAAATCGCGATTTTGCGCTGTGGTTCCTGTTTTATACTGGCCGCAGGTGGCCCGCGGGTCCGGCTGCGGCCTTCACGTTGGAGTTGATTACTGATTACCGTTTGACCGCTTGATTTCTTCGGAGGCAGACGTGCCCAATGGCACGCCTGTGGCCCGAACATGACCGGCGCCATGGCAACAGCAGTCGCAACGGGTTCGGACAACGAGCCGCGTGCGACGGAATCCGTTTACGAATTTAGGGTTTCCGAACCCGGCGATTCGCCGGGCCTGAAGTCGATCCCGATTGTCTACCGCAGCGAACGGTTGTTCACCCCCGCAATGCGGCAGTGGTTCAGGGCCGCGCATCCGATTCCCTTGTCCGCCTACGCCGACTTGGACGAGTTCGAGGTGGAGTTCGACCGGGATGTCCTGGACGCATTCAACCGGTTCATGCTGTACCTCATGGACACCATGCCGCCGGCGCGGCGCGGCCGCGTGGCCAAGGCCTTCGTGCTGGCGCACATTCTCCACGACGGCGTGAGGCGCAAGACCGGTGAGCCATACATCCTTCATCCACTGGCCGTTGCCGACCGCCTTCGCACCTTGGACATGGATGCCGACTGCCTGAGTGCGGCCCTTTTGCACGATGTGGTGGAGGATGCCGATTTCCCCCTGGACGAGATCAAGCGGTGCTTCTCGCCCGCCGTTGCCGAAATGGTCAACGGGGTCACGAAGCTCCAGCGCATTAACGTCCTGTCGAGCTCAATGCAGGATCAGGATCGCGAACCGTCTCGGCGCAAGGCCGAAACGCTGCGCAAGATGTTTGTGGCCATGGTTGACGACATCAGGGTGGTTATCATCAAGCTTGCGGACCGCATTCACAACATGCAGACGCTGGATGGCCAGGCACCGTTGAAGAGGAAGACCATTGCCTCGGAAACGCTCGAAATCTATGCCCCTCTGGCCAATCGGCTCGGCATCGGCCAGTTCAAGTGGGAGCTGGAAGACCTGAGTTTCCGCCACCTGGATCGGGAAGCGTACGACGAGATTTCGCAGGCCATGGCGCAAACCCGGGTGGTCAGGGAACGCTGGGCGAAATCGACTCGGGACCTGATTCAGGGGGAGCTGGACAACGTCGGCATCAAGGCCGAGGTGACGGGGCGGCCCAAGCACATTTACAGCATCTACAAGAAGATGGAGCGCAAGGGCATCCCCTTCAGTGAGGTCTATGACATCCAGGGATTCCGCGTCGTTACCTCCAAGGTGTCCGATTGTTATGCCGCACTGGGCCTCATTCACGGCCTGTGGCGTCCCATCCCCGGCGAGTTTGACGACTACATCGCCAACCCCAAGGAGAACATGTACCAGTCGCTGCACACGGCGGTCATCGGTCCCGGCGGGAACTCGATGGAGGTTCAGATTCGGACCCGGGAAATGCACACGGTGGCCGAATTGGGCGTGGCGTCCCATTGGCAGTACAAGGAACAGGTTCGGGCCGGCGGCCCCCCCAACAAGGAACTCACGCACAAGGTGGCCCTCCTGCGGGCACTCATGGAGTGGAATCAGGACGAGGCGGACGCCGAGGAATACGTCAACCGCATCCAGTCCGACATCTTCAATGATCGGGTGTACGTGTTCACCCCCGTGGGCGAGGTCATCGACCTGCCCGCCGGATCCACCCCGATCGATTTTGCCTACCACATCCATACGGAACTCGGGGAGCGGTGCCGCGGCGCCAAGGTCAACGGCATGATCGTGCAGCTCAACTACCAGCTGCAGAACGGGGATCAGGTCATCATCATCTCCGCCAAGCGGGGCGGTCCCAGCCGCGACTGGCTCAATGCCGAGGCCGGTTACGTCCGGTCGCAACGGGCCCGTCAGAAGATCATGTCGTACTTCCGCAAGCAGGCACGGGAGTCGTCGATTTCACACGGTCGGCTCGTGGTGGACCGCGAGTTGAAGCGCTACTCGGTCAAGTACGGCTTCGATGAAATCGCAGGGATGTTCAACTACGACAGCCTGGACGATTTCCTGGCCGCCGTCGGCTACGCCGACATCACGGTTCCCAGTCTGGTCAAGAAGATTCTTGACCGGGAGCGACAGGAGAAGGAAGAGGAGGAACTGAACAGCCTGATTGCCTCGGAAAGACGCAGGGCGTCCGGCAATCAGAACATTACAGGTGTGATGATCCAGGGCGAGGGTGGCCTGTTGGCGCAGCCGGCCGGCTGCTGCAAGCCGCTGCCCGGCGACGACGTGCTTGGGTACATCACCAAGGGCAAGGGCATTACGGTGCACAAGGCGGAGTGCTCCAATCTGGCGGCGCGGCGCGAAGTGCCCGGTGAGGCGGCTCGCATCGTGCCGATTCAATGGAACGAGGAGCGGAGCGACAGTTTCTACAACGTGCGGATTGAAGTAAAGGCCTATGACCGTGCCGGCCTCTTGCGCGATGTGACCGGCGTGGTCGCGGACGCCAAGATCAACATGCTGCATGCCGACGCCACGGTGGACTCCCGGGACAGCATCGCAACCATTCACGTGGAAATGGAGATCCGCGACATTCCGCAGTTGTCGCGCGTGGTTTCCCAGATTGAGCGATTGCCCAACGTCCGGCAGGTGTTTCGCAAGGTGGGCTGAGCCGGGGTCCGGTGTTTCGGGTTCAGGGGCTGGTTGGATCGGACTGGGTTGAGCAGCCTACCGGTAGGGCTGTTCAAGCCTGTTGCGGCCACACATCCACCGTCCTGGCCATGTCGAACAGACCGGGCCGCGGAACCGCGGAGGGGTGCTGATGCGGGCCGGTCGGACCGGCCCGCAGACCGGCGGTTCTTCGGCATCGTTGTAGAATACGGACTGCATCCAACAAAACCGAATACGGAGATTCATGCAATGAACACTGTTCATGGTCTCAGCCGGCGCAAGTTCCTATTGGGCTCGGGCGGCGTGGTCGCACTCGCCCTGGCGGCGTGTGCCGCACCCGTGCCTGCAGCCGACACGTCCGAGGAAGCCGCGGCGCCGGCCATGCCGGAAGCCCTCGAGGTCGACCTGTGGCACGGGCTTGGAGGGGCGGACGGCAAGACTTTCACCGAGCTCGTCGGCCAATACATGGAGGAAAACGACCATGTGACGGTCAACGAGGAACTGTTGACGTGGGACATCTTCTACCAGAAGGTGCCTTCGTCGGTGATCGCCGGCAATCCGCCTGACATGATCATCACGCACGAGTGGGCAATCGGCCAGTGGGGCCCCCGCCGCGTCCTGAGCGCCGCGGATGATTTCTACGACTCGATGGGTGTGCCGCGGGACGACTTCATCCCCGCCGTGTTCGAGAACATCCACTATGAAGGCTCGCCCCTTGGCGTGTTGCTCGACACCCACGGCTCTGGTGGTTACCTGAATGTGGCGTTGGTGGAGGCTGCCGGCCTCGATCCGGCGACCCCGCCTACCAACCGCACCGAATTCGTCGAGCAAATGTCGATGCTGACGCTGGATTCGCAGGGGCGCAATCCGACGGATGCCGGCTTCGATCCCGAAGACATCGTTCAGTACGCCTTCCACTCCCACTTCTGGCGGCGCTGGGCCATGCTCGAAGGCATGTGGCAGAACGGCGGCAACACCATCAACGAGGATGGTACGCAGGCGACCATCGACTCGGAGGAGGTGACGGAGGCCCTGGCCTTCTGGCACACGATGGTGCACGAGCACCATCTCCATGCCGTGCCGGTTGGCTACAGCATGACCGACTCCTACCAGAACAACACCTTGGGTCTGGCCATTGCCGGGTCCTGGTGGCGCAACTTCATCCAGGACTCGAACCTGGTGGACACCACGACCTTCTGGCGGGTTCCCCAATACGGCCTGGTTGAGCCGGTTGCCTGGATGAGTGCCCACGTCATGGGCATCCCCACCGGCACGGACGAGGAAGGAACGATGGGGGCTTCCGATTTGATCGTTTGGCTGTCGAACCACGGTCTCGACTGGGCCCGTTCCGGTCAGCCGCCAGCCCGGATCTCGCTGCAGAACGATCAGGTGCTCCAGGACCACTGGCACACGGGCAACTTTGGTTCGCAGTTCCAAGCCATCGGGCGTACGGAACAACAGCACGCCAACATCACCGAAATCCAGAATGCCTACCAGCAGGAATTCGAGGCCGTCATCACCAATGTGAAGACGGTGTCCGAAGGCATTGCGGAGGCGCAACTGCGCGTGCAGGAGGTTCTGGACCGGGAAGGGTAGCGTACCGGGTTTTTCCAACCTGAGACGGGCAGGCGCCGGCTCCAAGACCGGTGCCTGCCCGCGGCAACTGGATTTCCAGTGTGACTGCAATGGCCGCAACTTCACCCGAGCAGAGGCAGATTGTCAAACCGATGCCCAAGTGGCGGAAGTTGCTGCCCAACTATCTGTTCCTGGTTCCCTACTTCGTCTTCTTCTTCCTGTTCCTGGCCGGTCCCAACGTCTACGGGTTCTATATCAGCCTGTTCAACTGGGACATTCTGTTGCCGAACAAGCCGTTCCTGGGCTTTGGCAACTACCAGGAATTGTGGTTGGACAGACTTTGGTGGCTGTCCCTTAGAAACACCGTGCTGTTTGCCGCCCTGACCGTGGGCGGCAATGTCCTGCTCGGTTTGTTCGCCAGTGTTCTGGTCAAGCAGCAGCCTCCGGGCCATCAAATCCTGCGCTTTCTCTTCTACACCCCGGTGGTTCTGTCCGTGGCGGTCATGGGGGTCATTCTGGCGAGGGTCTTCAATACGGAGTTCGGGCTGCTCAACTACTACGTGGACATGGTGGGTCTGCCTACCCAGAAGTGGCTGGGCGAGCAGCGTTTTGTCATTCCCATTCTGTCCCTGTCCACTGTTTGGTGGACGTTCGGCTTTCCCTTCCTGGTGTTCCTGGCCGGCCTGTTGAACATTCCCGAACCGATTTACGAGGCGGCGCGCATCGACGGCGTGAACCGGTTGCAGTCCTTCACCCACATCACGCTGCCGCTCCTCAAGCCGGTGACGCTGTTCATCGTGGTGACCCAGTTCATCGCCCACTTCAAGGTGTTTGGCCAGATGTGGATTATGACGCTGGGAGGGCCGGGCAACTCCTCCTACTCCGTTGTCATGTACCTGTACGATGTCGGCTGGCGGTTCTTCCGAATGGGATATGCCTCGTCACTGGCGTTCGGGCTGGCGGCCATCATCCTGGTTGTCACCCTGATCAATTTCCGTTTCCTGGGCGGCCGCGTCGAGTACTAGGGTTTCCGCCATGGCCATCGAAACCCGGACCCAGGAGCCGGCCGTCGACTACAGCTTGCCATTCTGGAAGCGCAAGACCGTGCTGCACCGGATCGACATGGCGGTGATCCTGATTCTGTTGATTCCCATTGCGATTGCCACCATCCTGCCCCTGGCATATATGTTCTCCCAGGCCTTTACCCCTGAGGATCAGGTAAGGAACTGGCCGGTCGAATACATTCCGCGGGAACCAACTCTCGCTTCGTTCCAGCTGCTGGTCACCTGGCCCAACCTTCCGATCATGCGCTGGATGCTCAACAGTTTCATTGTGAGCACCTCGGTCACTGCGCTGGTTCTGACGATCAACAGCCTGACCGCCTATGCCTTCGGCCGCCTTGAGTTCCCGGGCCGGGATTTCCTCTTCATCTTTGTGTTGACCACGTTGATGATTCCAGGTGAGGTGACGCTGATCCCCACGTTCGTGATCATGCGGCGGCTGGAGTGGCTGGACACCTACAACGCGCTGATCTGGCCGGCCGGCGCAGGCGTGTTCGGCATTTTCCTGTTGCGTCAGTTTTTCCAATCCATTCCCCGGGAGCTGGAAGACGCGGCCATCATCGACGGGTGCGGGAAGTTCGGAACCTACTGGCGCATCGTTCTGCCCCTGTCGCGGTCGGCCCTGATTGCCCTTGGCATTTTCACGTTCCTGGGCAGCTGGAACGACCTGTTTTGGCCGTTGATTGCCTTGAACTCGAACGAGATGCGCACGTTGCCGGTGGGCTTGTCCATTCTGCAGCACGAGGGCTACACCATGCAGGGGCTGGGGATGGCGGCCGCGGCCCTCACCACGGTTCCCGTCCTGATCCTCTATGGCATCTTCCAGCGCCACATTATTCAGGGCGTGATGGTAACCGGACTGACCGGCCGCTAGCCGTCTGCGAGCGATCGCGCGCCGGATCCGCCCGGCCCCCTGCAAGATCCATCGCCATGTTCCCGGCCGTGCCAAGCCTTGGGTATGGTCTGTTGGCAAGGGGCCGTGACGGCATCGTTGGCGTTGCCCCATCGCAGGACCGTTCACGGGTTGCCGTCGGCCCGGTCGATTGGGTGCTCGGACGCGTCCTTCGCGTGTTTGGGGGAGTGCCGAAAGTACCTCCCTGCCAACGGTCCCCATGTAGCATTTGAGAGTCCGGGATCTTCCCGCCCGGACCCTGCGGTGCGACTTTGCAGAGTCGGGAGCTGCCATCTTGCCTGTTGGACTGGGTTGAAACGATGCTCGAATCCATTCCCGAGCCTTTCCGGCTGCGGTTGCGCCGCATGCAGTGGCAACCGATCCTGGTGCTTGCCTGCACGTTGTTTGTCTTTGGCAGGACCGCGTTCGACCTGGACACCAAGACCCTGTGGTGGGATGAAAGCCTAAGCCTGCAACGGTCGGAACAGGGTTGGGGCGACCTTCTGCCGGGAAAACTGGTCCTGAAGGACGGCGTATCCGAACGGGTTACCTGGGACCAGCATCCCTTCGCGTTCTATGCCCTGCTCGGGATCTTGATCAGGCTTGCCGGCGATAGCGTCCTGGTTCTGCGCATCATTTCGGTTTGTGCCGCCACGTTGCTGGTACCCGCGATCTGGGGGTTTGGCGGGTTCCTGGAACGGACCGGTCTGGCTCCGGTCCACTCCCGATCATGGGCGGCGGCCCTGGTGGCGCTCAACCCGTTGGTCCTGTGGTATGGGCAGGAAGCGCGTCCCTATACGATGTGGATGTTGTTGTCGCTCCTGTCCCTGTGGACGTTGTCGGAGTGGACCGCGACCTGGCAGTGGCAGCACCGCAGGTTCTCGCATGGCAAACGGTGGGCCGTGGCATGGCTGCTGGTCACCCTGGCCACCCTCGCCACCCACTTCTATGCCCTGCTGCTGGTGCCTGTTCAGGCGATCGTGATTTTCGTCGGCCTGCTCCGCATCGACCGCAAGTTGGCGGTGGAGGCGTTGGCGTTCATGGGGGTGTTGACGACGGCCATTGCGGTCGCCATCTTCCAGATGATTACGGGTCAGCCGGGAGCCGGCTCGAACTACGCCCCGATTGGCCTCCATCGCATCCTGTGGGAGGCAGTCCATGGCTTTGGCATGGGGATCAGTATTCCGGCTGCGTGGACCGTGCCGTTGGACGGCGTCCTGTTGGCGGCCGCGGTTGCCGGTGCATGGACCCTGTCAAGTACAGAACACAACCGATCCAGGCACGGCTGGCTGCTGCCTGCGGTGTTTGCGGTGCCGATCCTCCTCCTGTTCGCTGCCTCGCTGATTCAACCGAACTACATGGCTGTGCGACACCACGCCCAGCTGCTCGGCCCATACCTGCTGATGGCTGCGGCCGGATTGGCCGCCTGGCAGCGACGGCTGCCGTTGGCGGTCCTTGCGGTGGCAGTCCTGGTGGTTGTCGGTACCGGATTCAGCAGTTGGCGCTACTTCCGGGAACCGATTTACGGCAAGGCGCCCGACTATGCCTTGGTGGGTTCCATCCTGGAGGACGGCATCCGGGAGGGGGACATCGTGCTGTTCAAGGGCCCCAACAGTTGGCGCCTGTTTCGTCGTTTCTTCCCCATGGCCGAAATTGACGGGGCGCGGGATGCCGGCGCCAGCATCGATTGGCGCGCGGTGCCTCCGCTAAGGGTGTCGGGCATGGGCTGGGCCACGCCCGTTGGCGACCGACTGCGCGATATTGTCGGGGGGTATGACCGGGTCTGGCTGGTCGAGGACAGGACACTGCCGTACGAGGATCCGGAGCATCAAGTCCTGTCCTGGATGCGCGCCGAGATGCATACGCAGGGCGAATGGGGTTTCTACCACCCCAATTCCAGTCTGACCCTCTTTTTGTTTGTGTCCGAGGACCCAAGTCCCGTTGTCGTGCTTCCCGAAGATGGAGTGGCCGTTGATGCGGACTTCAACGGTGAACTAAGGCTGCGCCAAGTTCAGGTCGAACCGCGGCTATGGGGCGACGGACAGGTCCCCCTGACGCTGTACTGGGAGTACCTGCAGGTGCCGGATAGGCCCTGGCGGTTCATCGTGTGGCTGGAAGAGCACACGGTGGACGGTCGGTGGCTGAAGCTGCCGCATTCGGAACAGCATGGAACCTTCAGCCTTGATCCCGCCCGTGTCGGTTTGGTGGAGTTGGCGTACAGTCACGTCGAGGCGCCTCCGGAACTGGCCGAAGACAGTAGCTTCAGGCTTCAGGTATTGCTCTATGACACGGAAACCCTGGATAAGGCTCCGGTGACGGAAGCGGGACCATGGGATACCAAATCCGAGGAACCTGCTTTGATGATCCCGATCTTCATTCCGTGGCAACTGGAAGATGAATGAAGCTGGTCAGGCTCGGTAGCACAAGGCCTTACTGCTGACAGCTGGCGGATGGCGCGTAGGGTGGGGCCACCCGTACATGCAAAATTCCAACTGGGTCTGGTTCACCAGTCTGGTACTGGGACACCACAGATTACTGTTCTACAATCTGACCGGATCCTTGTGCACCCAGATTTTCGCAGTACAGGCCATCCCGGTTTCATTGATGGCCTTCAGGGTACTGGTATGCCTCATAGAAGGCTTCATACTCAGCCCGTGCCCGCATCCCGGCTTGGACATACTGGTGTGGTCATTACCGGTAGCGGGTACTGTATTGCTACCGCGTAACTGTTTAGCAACTTGTATGTTGTATGGGACCCACGGATTCCCTAATCTGTGGGGTTGGGTGAGAGGGGCGCGCCGTCAGCAACTGGGTGCGGCAGAGATGACTTCTGCACGGTGCTGGGCGGCCCCGGTCTCGGCGCGTGGGTGGCGGACCCCAAGGCGTGGCCCGGCCTGCACAGCCTGATCCGTGCGCTACTACATCGCGAGCCTGCCCGCGGAGGCCGAGGCCCTGCTGGCCCTGGTCCGCGGCCACTGGGGGGTCGAGAACGGTCTGCACCGCACCCTGGACGTGCAGTTCCGGGAGGACGACTGTCGCCTGCGCACGGGCCACGGGCCCGCCGTCATGGGCATCCTGCGCCGGGCCGCCCTGAACATGGTGCGCACGGTTCAGCAGAATTTCAGCGCGGATGTGTCCATTGGCCTGTTACGCGACCGGATTGGACGCCACCCGTGGATCCTGGCCGCCGCCCTGCCCTGAGCGCGACTTTGCGTTTACCCTGGTTTGTCAGTACTCGCTTCCTCGTCGATGTCTTCCTCTTCTGAAAGCCATTCCCCATAGCCTGCTTGACGAAGCTTTTCTTCGTGGGGAATAATGTCGCGCCAAACCAATTGCTCGTCAGTATTGGCATCTACAATCCCTTCCAAGTCGGGGTAGTTTCCCGCTACAATAATGGTCTGGTCTAGTTGTTTCTGAGTGAGACCAATGGGCCGAGGGTGTCTATTGCCTGTAAGTTTGGCACTGTTCAGCAACGTGCTCCAGAGTTTAGCCTTAGTAAATTGGGTCCCATACAAAGTCGCCGCTCTCAACACAACCGCAGAACAGTTGCTACCCACCAAGCTTGCATTTGTCAGATCTGCTCCAGTCAAGTCTGTTGGCAACGAACCGGAGGAAGACAAGTCTGATTCGAATAGATTGGCCTTACACAGGTTGGCAAACCCAAGCTGAACGCTGGAAAGGGTTGCCTCTCTGATTTGCGCGCCCGACAAGTCGACATACTCCATCCTAGCTCTTGACAGATTTGCGTAGGAGAGATCTGCACCGGAAAGATTAGCGGTATACGTTCGTCTCCAACCTTTCTCATTAGCAAAATTGCCGAATTGTGGTCGTTTTCTGCTGGGGTTATACTCCTGCAACTTGAGGTAGGATGGGTTGCGTGGCGGTGGGGTTTCCCACCGCCACTCGTAAAATACTGCATGAGACAGATTGGTGAATGTGAGATTCGCATTAGAGAGGTCGGCCTTCTCAAGGTAGGTCCACGACAAGTCTGCACCATTGAGGTCTACCACGAATCCGATCTTTCTCTCCATGGCAATTCCAAACTTGCTGCGTGAGCCGATAGCATCCATGACGGCCTGAACATCCGCTCGCGTCCGGGGACGACCATGAACGTGTCTCCTTGGATTAGCTTCAGCTTCGGATCTACCGGAGTCTCGTTCTGCCTCTTCGCTGTCGTACAGTGGCGGGTGACGAACGAAGGCACAGAACACCCGTATGACCTGGATGTGGTACTGTTCCGTTTGACTCTCAGCCAAGTTCCTGAGTGAGTAGATTCCACCCAAGCGAGCCGAGAGGCTATCGCTGACAAGCATCTCAATACCCCGCTGATAGCGTTCGTCCAACACGGCCTGCTCCGCTGCCGCCGCCTGACGCTCACCTGCTGCGCCACGCCACAAAGCCAAGATCAGAGTGACAAATCCTGCCAATACTAGCGCGATATTCCGAACAGTTGTACTGCCAGACTCCTGTGGTAAAGTTAGCCAATCCCAATAACGATACGAGAGGAAGACTCCAATCAAAAGGAGTAGCACAACGAGTAGTGCTATCCAAATCCAAGCAGGAAGGACACGCTGTAGCTTATTGAACGCTCTCATTCTCGGACCATGGGAGCGTCAGGCGTCCAGTGGAAAACAGTGTTTGACATGATTGTTGGCTGGCCCGAAGGCCTCTGATGACTTCTCGGGTAGAAAGAAACCTTATATGCCCACAACGGTAACAAACGATGGCTTGCTTGGAGATGCGTTGGGTACACAAAGAACACGTCTTTCTGTTGAGATCCTGCTTACAAAGGCCACAACAAGGGAGGCATCGTTTGGTAGTTCTACATAGTTCTGTGTTTCAGGCAATAGGGGTGAGTCAGGTTACCGTGCCGTTTTTCAGCATTGAACGCAACACAGTGTTCAGAATGCCGCCGTGCCGATAGTACTCGAGTTCGACCGGGGTGTCAATGCGGCTGTCGACCGAAAATTCGGTTACCGTGCCGTTGGCTGAACGCGCCCGGGCGACCAGCGTCTGGCCCGGCTCCATGTTGTCGTCGATGCCGTCGATGCTGAAGGTCTCGAGGCCGGTCAATCCCAGGGAGTCGGCACTCGCGCCGTCCTTGAACTGTAACGGCAGGACTCCCATTCCGACCAGATTGCTGCGATGGATGCGTTCGTAGCTTTCGGCAATGACCGCCTTGACACCCAGCAGATGCGTGCCCTTGGCTGCCCAGTCACGACTGGACCCGGTTCCGTATTCCTTGCCGGCCAGGATTACGAGCGGCGTGTTGTCGTCGCGGTAGCGCATGGCCGCGTCGTAGATCGTCACTTCCTCCTTCGTGGGCACATGGATGGTATAGCCGCCTTCGCGCCCGTCGAGCATCTGGTTTTTGATCCGGACGTTGGCAAACGTTCCCCGCATCATTACTTCGTGGTTGCCCCGGCGCGTGCCGTAGGTATTCCATTCGCGCCGTTCGAGGCCCAAGTCCCTCAGGTAGTCCGCGGCCGGCGATACCGTAGCAATCGACCCGGCCGGCGAGATGTGGTCGGTCGTGGTCGAGTCCGGCATGATGGCCAGAACGTTGGCGTCGTGGATCGACTCCATGGGTTCGGGATCGGGCGACAGGCCCATGAAGAAGGGAGGTTCGTGCACATAGGTGCTGGAGGGATCCCAGTGGTAGATGTCACTTTCGGTGCTGGGGATGTCGTTCCAGGCTTGGTTGCCGGAGAAGACATTGCCGTATTGCGTGCGGAACATCTCCGGCGTGAGTGCCCCGGCAATGGTGTCGCGGATTTCCTGTTGTGACGGCCAAATGTCCTCAAGCAGGACGGGCTTCCCTTCCGAATCGGTTCCGATGGGCTCGCGTGTCAGATCAATGTCAACGGTCCCGGCCAGGGCAAAGGCCACCACTAGGGGCGGCGACGCCAGGAAGTTGGCCTTGATGTCAGGATTGATGCGTCCCTCGAAGTTGCGGTTGCCACTCAGAACGCTGGACGCCGTCAGATCCCCATCCGCGATTGCCTTGATAATGTAGTCCGGCAGGGGTCCGCTGTTGCCAATGCAGGTGGTGCAGCCATAGCCCACCGTGTGGAAGTTGAGTTCCTCCAGGTAGTGGTCCAGGCCGGCGGCCTCCAGGTAACTGGTCACCACCTTGCTGCCCGGTGCCATGCTGGTCTTGACCCAGGGCTTGGTCTCCAGGCCCCGTTCGACCGCGGCCTTGGCCAACAACCCGGCCGCAACCATGACGGAAGGATTACTGGTGTTGGTGCACGACGTAATGGCGGCCAAAACCAGCTTGCCATGAGTCAACTCGAAGCTGTCGCCTTCGTGTTCTACCTGGACAACCTCGTCCATCTGATCCTGCTCCACCGCGAAACCGCCGGAGCCGATGGGCGCGGACAGAAGTCCCGGCCACTGGGACTTCAGATCCGTCAGTTCGATCCGATCCTGGGGTCTCTTGGGTCCGGCGATGCTGGGCTTGATCAAGGACATGTCCACCGACACGACGTCGGAGAACTCCGGCTCGGGACTGTCGGCGGTGTGGAACAGGCCGGCTGCCTTGGTGTAGGTCTCCACGAGTTCCACCTGTTCCGGTGCCCGGCCCGAGAGCTCGAGGTAGCGCAGGGTTTCCTGGTCCACCGGGAAAAAGCCCATGGTGGCTCCGTATTCGGGAGCCATATTGCCGATCGTGGCCCTGTCCGGCAGCGAAAGGAGCGGCAGGCCCGGGCCGAAGAACTCGACGAACTTGCCTACCACCCCGTGGGCGCGCAGCGACTCCGTAATCGTAAGGACCAGATCGGTGGCGGTGGTGCCTTCCGGCAGCGCGCCTTCCAGTCGCACTCCGACGACCTCCGGCAGGAGCATGTAGATCGGCTGCCCCAGCATCACCGCTTCCGCTTCGATGCCGCCCACGCCCCAACCCAGCACGCCCAGGCCGTTGATCATGGTGGTGTGGCTGTCCGTGCCCACGACACTGTCCGGATAGGCAATCCGTGCGTCGCCTTCCTGCCCGGACATGACGCACTGGGCCAGGAATTCGAGATTGACCTGGTGGACGATGCCGGTGGCTGGTGGTACGACGCGGAAGTGGTCGAAGGCGTTTTGGCTCCACTTGAGGAACTCGTAGCGCTCCCCGTTGCGCTCGAACTCGCGTTCGGCGTTGAACAGATGGGCAAAGCGGCTGCCGAACTGGTCGACCTGGACACTGTGGTCAATGACCAAATCCACTGGGACCACCGGATTGACCCGGGCAGGATCGCCGCCCAGGCGCTGCATGGCACTGCGCAGGGCTGCCAGATCCACGGCGCTGGGAACCCCCGTGAAGTCCTGCATCACGACGCGTCCCGGTTTGAACGCGATCTCAACCCTGCCGGCGGTGTCCGGATTCCAGTTGGCGATCAGCTCCACATGTTCTTCGGTGACGCTGAAGCCGTCATGCTGGCGCACAGCCGATTCGAGCAGGATCTTCAGCGACCACGGAAGACGGTTGACAGCACCCAGACCCTGATTTTCCAAGTCGTGGAGCTGGTAGTAGGCGCAATCGCCCTGGGAAGTGCTGAATGTTCGGCGCACA
The DNA here is from genome assembly GCA_965219935.1 of Caldilineaceae bacterium. Taxonomy (GTDB): domain Bacteria; phylum Chloroflexota; class Anaerolineae; order Caldilineales; family Caldilineaceae; genus Bin34. The sequence continues at coordinate 519,274 of CBDCOU010000003.1, forward strand.
CCGGCAAATGGGGAAGTGGCCACCGCAATTCCTCCCTGACTCATCGGAGACATCCGCCAAGCGCGGATTCGAGCCGATCTTATCACCGGAGGGGCCCGGCAAACGGCTCCTGCGACCAACTGTCAGGGTAATCGTAAGATTGCATTCACCGTCAAAACCGGTGTGGCCATCGGTGCCGCTAGATCGACCGCAACCTCATCCATCTGGAGAAAGTTCTGGGTTTCGCATAACCTTGCGATTGCCTTGGACCAACTGTGGTTACGGGTTGAAGAATCCACTTGCTTGGCTGGGCACATTGCTTGTCGGCCTGTCCAGGGCTTGTCTTTATCGTTCCCGGACAACACAACATGAAGGGCTGCAACGGGGTTCGGCGGGGATGGGTCCCAACGGTGTAAGGCGTCGCACGGCACGCCGAACTTCAGCCGCCTGACGGTTTCCGTGAAGTGTTCAGGGTCGGGCGGGTTCGCCGTTGGCTTCCAACCAAAGACTCTCACCGTTGCCTACGATGTTGTCAATCGTGTCCAGCGTGTCAAGGGATTGGGTCAGTGCTTGGGCTACCACTGGGTAGTGTTGTAGTTCCGCATAGGTCAGCACACGGTCCCTCCGGTCTTGGAGCCATTTGCGCAATGGCTGGTGGCTGCCGACTTGCATCTCCCAAGCAAGTGGCGATATCCCTTCGAAATACTGCTGTTCATTTATGCAGACCCGTTTGGTTGCCGAGTCGTATTCGGGATAGCCGGCATCCACGCGATTGGAGCCGCTTACGGGATACGTTGGTTTTGGACCGGTCAGTACCGACGAGTCCAGTAGGTGTAGCCGAACCAGTTCTTCACCCGTTGCCGCCAGAGAGAGGAATATGTCGGCACTACCAGGCCAGGGAAGCATCGGATAGTCGCTGCGTAGCAAGTGCCCGTAGCGTTCTCGGTAGGCAGAACTGTGCAGGACTCCGTAGATGTAGTTCAGGCAGTGCTCGGGGCTGAAGGAAGTTTCGTCGTTCCCGAATCCCCGACTGTCGAAGTGCATCCCGATGCGTGCCTCCAAATTCTTGATGAAGTCTGCATCGAGATTCGGAACGAGAGTTGCAGGATCTTCCTCCCCTCCGTTTTCTTTGCAGTAGAGGGATGTGCCCTGGACGGTGTACAGCGGCGCGACGGTTGCCACTTCTCGTGTCTTGGTAGACAACACGGCCAAGTCCGCCAGGCAATCCGTGACCCCAACGAGCCTCCATCCGCCTTTGGCTTGGCTCATCTGGCGGCAGAACAGCAATCCCAGATTGCCAACTTGGTTCCCTGCCTGTAGGTGCTGCATCACCTGCTTTCTCGGCATGCACTGAATTCCGCTGCTTTGGCCCGTATAGGCCGTGTACCTCCAGTCGAAGGGGCGATAAAGGTATCGCTGGAACAGATGGTGTGTTTCCTGATGGACTTTCAGGTCGGCCTGGGCCTTTCCGACTCGCCAGTCGCGTGTGTCCTCGCGGAGCTTGAATTCCGCACGGGCTTGCTCTACTTCCAGATCCCGGAACCGCTCGAGGCGGGCGCGGCACTCATCCAACGTGAAATTGACCACCAAGTCATCCCGCGCCGTGGCGATGCCGGAGGACTGGACCGGGAACACGGTACGCAGACTGAAGCCGCGTTGGTATTCGGCTGCGTGAGAGGTATCTTGTGGTACAAAACGAAACCGCGGAGCTGCGGGTGCTATTTTCTGCCATGTCCACGTGGCCCACGAAGTTTCTTTCAATATGTTGAACTTTCGCTTTCGAGAACCGACTATCTCCGCGTAGTGCACTTTGCACCGGCCGGTCGGCTGCGGGTGCTTCACCATGAAGGAGATGCAAACCCCGGTCTGGATACCGAAAACGTTCTGGTCTTTCCCGCTGTTCGCCGATGGCGATCCTGTCCGTAAGTTTCCGTGCAGGTTCAGGAAGTACAACTCGTCAAATGTGTCTATCAACGAACTGCGCATGCCGCGGAAGGTCACCGCATCCAGGAACTGGTGGTTCGTTATGAACGCGACGATCCCGGATCCCGTACGCTCGATGCGATCCTGTGCGGCTCGGATGAACTTCACATAATCGTCCTGAAGCCATTTCGGGTTTGCTTCGCCCAAGGGCGTTCCGCCAACTTTGTTGTAGTCCTCAATCAACTTGCCAATGGGTGTCAGTTTGCCGTCAGCTGTTCGGCTGGGGTTGACACTCTCGCCTTTGTACGGCGGATTGCCTAGCACGACCATAACCGGGACCTCGGACTTGACCTTGCCGGCTGCCGCCGCTTCGTCGGCCAAGGCAAAATCATGAATTCCCCGCATCGCGCTCGGAGGGTCCAGGTTAAGGCTATTTGTCAGGTAGATGCCGAAGCGCGCCGTATCCCTGCCGTCCAGATCAATCTCCCACACCTTGCGCTCGTCCGTGGGCAGATCCAGTGCCTGCAGCTGCCATGCCATCTTGATGTGGGCAATCGTGTGCGGAGCCATCTGGAGTTCGAATCCGTGCAGACGCGGAAGCAGGTCCTCCTTCACATAGTTGTGCCAGACTCCCTGGTTGGCGGCGAGGGACTGACGTACGTGCTTCACTACCCGATACAGGAACGAACCTGTTCCACAGGCGGGATCCAGGATGTGCACGCGGTGAGTACCATTCTCCCCTCGGTTCTCGTTCCCGGTATCGAGTTTGTCGACGCGGCTGCGATCTGCCAAGCCGTCGGCTAGGCCGAACTTCTGTTGCAGGATCTCGTGCACCGAACGCACGATGAAATCGACCACCGGATCCGGAGTGTAGTAAACCCCCAACTCCCTGCGCTGTTGCGGATCGTACTGCTTGAGAAAGTGTTCATAGAAGTAAATGACCGGATCGGCAGAGCCATTGCCCACACCGAACCCTTCAAGGCAGGTTTGGATATCGGTTCCGTTCAACAGGTCGATCAGCAGATGGATATGGCCGCTCCAGCTCTCTCCGCGCCTGCGTGCTGCCCTGCGTACCCGCATGCTCGCAAGATCACCGAGCATGTCCTGCAGGAAGGGGTTGGTGGCCGGCAGCAGTTCCGATGTCAATGCCCAAACGATCGGCCGGTCTGGTTCGTGGACACGGGCCGCAAACAGGCCGTAGGCCACGGTCTGGGCCATCATGTCGGCAAAACCGTCCCTGTCCAGATTCGGATCAAGGAAGGTCCGGGCCTGGAGCAGTTGTGTGTGCAATCCGCCTGGAGCCTCGTTGGAGAGCGCCCCGCGCAGGTTGTCGCGTAACAGACGGGCTAGGTCCGCCATGCGGGAAACCAGCACGGTGGCATCCTTGATGGAGGGCAGATCCTGTTGAACGAACTGATTGAGCACCGGGTCGGATGGGACCGGATCACGCAAGTCTGCATCCGCAATCCGTTTTCCTTGAACGTACCAAATCACCGACCGATGGTTGGTCAGAAGGAGGTTGTGAAGGACGGCGCGGTAACGTTGCAGCTGACGGCCGTTTCGGGTTGCAGGACTCGCCAGTTCGCTGTCGCGGTGGATGGCCTCAAGGTCCAGGTCAGGCCTCTTGTTCTCGACAAACCCGACGAGTTTGCGCCGTTGGTAGACCTGAATGTCTGGAGTCCCGCACTCTAGTCGGACCGATTCGTTGCGGCACCGGACACCCAGCCCATCCTCCAGGAATACTTGGAAATCGGATCGGAACGTCTGCTCGTTGGTCTGACCTTCATCAAGCAGGTCGTTCAGCTTTTGGATATAGGTAGTACGGGCTGCTGCGAGATCCGTCATTGGGTTCGGTTCGTTTGTCACTTGGCACATTGTAGGACAGCGTTCATCGTTCGCATCCAAACAACAAGCTCCTTGTGGTTCTGCGCTTGGCTCTTCGTCATTGAACATTGGAAATTGCCACCGCGCCATTCGCCGCAACCTGACGGGATTGGACTTGGCCAAGTCAACGCTTCCCACCAGTGAACCTGTTCAACCGGAAACGGTTAGCGGCTATCCGGTATTCGTGCTCAACTGCTGACCATGATGGTATTGGGACTTCGCACTATAGGCGTGGATCCGGTCGATTCGGTGGCTGACTTTGACCGTTGGGTGTGGTTGGTCGGCACCGAGGCCAAGGGCGTAGGGCAAGCAGGAACGCTGGCAACACCATTTCCCGGTTGGTCGGCTTGGAGGTGCCGCTTTCGGTTTCAGCGGACGGTGCCGTCGGGTCTGCGTCCGTTTCCCATGTCCCTCGGAATAGCAGTCCGCCTGCGCCTCGGTTCGTAACTGCGCCATTCCTGTGGTGCATTGATGTCCTGCCCGCCGTGTGCCGTAATCCGGGGCCGGACCTTCACGAGTACGGGCGTGTTCACGCTGGCGCCGGCCAGAATGGCCTGGCCGCGGGACAGACTGGGCAGTTCATTGATGAGATCGCGGCCTACGCTCTCAATGGATTCCGCGATTTTCGCCTGGTCCACCGGGTTCACGATGCGCATCAGGCATTGCGTCATGCACTGGCTTAGGACATCCGCATCCAGGCGTCCCGGCCGTTGGCTGACCAGGCCGATGCTGACCCCGAACTTCCGCCCCTCGCTCAGGATGCGCTTGAGGATGGGAGATGACACCGCGTGTTCGTGGGCCGGACTGAAGTTGTGGGCCTCTTCCAGCAGCGTGAACACCGGAAATCCCAGGTCGTTGGCATCGCCGCTGCCGCGGTGCTTGATGGAGTCGGTGCGGGACTTCATGACCCGCCGCAGGACGGTGGTGACAATCATCCGCTGTTCGGACGTGTCGATTTCGTTGAGTTGCAGTGCCGTCAACTGGCCCGGCTGGTAGAGCTGCGTCAGTTCCAGCTCTTCGCTGTCGGTGAACAGGCTGCTGCTGGCCAGGCGACTCTCCAGGCGCCATTGCAGGGCCTGGATGGTGCCGTCCTGCTTCGAACCGCTGCTTGATCCGTCCTGGGCATCCCTGCCGGTTGTTTCAACCGCCTTCAGCAGATCGTTGAGCGTGTAGCGGTCCTTGCTGGCGCGCACCCGTTTCAGGGCCTCGCGCAACCTGTGCTTCATGAGTTCCGACATGTCCGGCAGATAGGCGTTCAGGTCGGCTTCGGACAAACTGTCGATGCGGACCTTCACCTGATCGGGCAGGAGCACCCGGACAGTCGGCCGGTATTCGTTCGACGAGAACGTTGCCCGATGGATATCCTCCATTTCGGCGAGGGTGTCGTACTCGCCGTGCGGATCCACGACCAGGACGGCGGCCCGGTTCTTTTCCCGCATCATTTCTTCCAGCAACACCCCGGCCAGATAGCTCTTGCCGCTGCCGGTGGTGGCAATGATGGCCAGATGGGTGCTGGTGAAGGCGGCCACGTTGAGGGCGATCGGGACCTCCGACGGTGCGCGGGTGATGAGGTCCCCCACCAGGGCGCTGCCGGCCGCCGTCGGTGCCACGGCATTCAGAATCCTGGTCAGTTCGGCACTGGAGGTCAGGTGAATCGGCAATCCGCTGCTGGGCGTGATGCGGGGATTGATGAAGTCCCTCACCTGACTGTCGAAGTGACCCAGAATGGAGACGGTCAGGGCAAACAGGTCCGTGTTCGACCTGGCCGCCCCCTGGTCGAAACCGAGCAGTCCGGCCACCCTGGCGGGAGCGATGTCGGGGTCCGCCATGAACTCGTCCGGCCACAGGCGCACCGCTTCCCGCTGGGTGACGCGTCCGTAGATGCGCACGCCTCCTTCAATGGCGGGATCCTCGAAGTAGACGAATTCGCCGATGCGCGCCGACTGGTCCGGATCCGGCGAGACAAACACGAACTCGGACACCGACTCCCCCGGGCCCCGCACCAGTCCCAGGGGGCTGCCGGTCTGGCTCATCGCAGGCCTCCCACGATGGACTTCCACTTGACCATGTTCTCCACCACGGTCAGGGCATCGGCGTGTTCGGCAAAGCTGGCGCGCAGGAACCGCAACTGATGCAATAGAAGATCCTGGGCCAGGGGATGGTTCCAGTTGATCAGGAACGGCAGGTAGTCCACCTGCAGCCCGCGGTCCCCCTGTTGGTGAAACCGCGCGACATCGACTTCGGGCATGGGATGGACCGGTGCGTTCATCATCGGGGCGTGGGGCGGAACCGATTGCAGGTACTCGCCGTCCGGGGACTCCCAGCCAATTCCCACGACCTCCACCGCGGTGAAGTCGGCCTGCAGGTAGGGCGGCAGCGTGATGTCGAAGTCGTCGGACACCATCTGCGGGTTGAAGGGCGACCCGAAGTCCGGATTGACCACATGCGTGTTGCAGATCAGGCCCACAATGCGGCCCAGGGCTCCCCCCAGGTTGTCTCCGGATTCAACCGTCACGAAACGGCCGAACCGGAAATCTTCGGCGTGGGGGGTGTGGTCGACTTCCCTGTGGCGGTAGATGCGGCACAGGTACTCCACATGGGAGTTGGTCTTTACGATGCAGCCGATGGCGCTGGCTGAGGCGCTGTTGCCGGACAACGGACGGTCCCCGAAGGATTGACAGCCGGGTTCATGTTACCGCCCGCCCATGCCGGAGAGCGTAATCCCGCGCTGGAACCAGTTCTGTCCCACCATGTACACCGCCAACACGGGCACCAGCGCGATCACGGAACCGGCCATCAGCAGATTCCACGCGGTGTTGTGTTCACCCTGAAAGGCGCTCAGGCCCACCGGGATCGTCCGCATTTCGTTGGAGGCGGTCACCACCAACGGCCAAAGGAAGGAATTCCAGGAACCCAGAAAGGAAAAGATGGACAGGGCGGCCAGGGCCGGGCCGCTCAGCGGCAGGATGATCTGCCACCAGATGCGGACAGTGGAGGCGCCGTCCATGCGTGCGGCCTCGTCCAGTTCCATGGGCAGGCCGGCGAAAAACTGGCGCAGCAGGAACACGCTGAAGGCGGAAAAGGAGGTCGGAAAAATCAGGGCCTGATAGGTGTTGTACCAGTCGAGCACCCGGGAGATCAGGATGAAGTTCGGAATCATCGTGACCTGGAATGGAATCATCAACGTGGCCAGATACAGCAGGAAGAGGGGATTGCGGCCCTTGAAGCGCAGCCTGGCAAAGGCGAAGGCCGCCAGGGCTGCGGCCAGCACCTGGATCAGGGTCGACGACACGCTGACAATGGCGCTGTTCAAGTAGAAGCGATCAAACGGCAGGGCGGTCAGGGTGTCCCTGTAGTTGGACCAGGCGAATTCCGTGGGAATCCAGAGCGGCGGGTACCGAAAAATCTCCTTGGGCACCTTGAGCGAGGTGGACAGCATCCACAGGAACGGCATGACCATGAAGAAAGTGCCGAGCAGCAGCGCGGCATGCAGGGCAATGTGGCCCATGCGCGTGCGGCCCTGACGCGTCGGGCCGGTTCCGCTCGCGGTCGAGGGTTCAGCGGCCATCGTCGGTTTCGTAGTGCACCCAGCGGTGTTGCAGGCGGTTTTGCAGGAAGGTGAAGGCGAAGATGAACGCGAACAGAACCCAGGCTACCGTGCTGGCCATGCCGAAGCGGCGGTACTCGAACGCGTTGACATAAACGTAGTACACGATCGTGGTCGTGGCCTGGGCCGGACCGCCGCGGGTCATGACGAACGCCTCGTCGAACAGCTGGAACGCCCCGATCATTTGAATGACCATCAGAAAGAATGTGGTCGGCGAGATCATGGGCAGCGTGATGTACAGCAGCCGACGCCAGTTGGTGGCACCGTCCACCTCCGCCGCGTCGTACAACTCCACCGGGATGGCCTGCAAGCCCGCCAGGTAGATCACCATCGTGAAGCCGACGTTTTTCCAGAGCGTGAGAATCACGACGGCCGGCCGCGCCCAGGCGGGATCGGTCAGCCAATCCGGCGGCTGGATGGGAATGCCGGTCAGTTCGTTGATGCGCCAGATGGCGGCGCTCAGGATGCCGAAGTCCTTGTTGAAGATCCACTGGAACACCAAGGCCCCGGCCACGATGGTGGTCACGACCGGCATGAAATAGATCAACCGGTAGATCGCCAGACCCTTGATGGCCTGGTTGAGGGCCAGGGCCACGGCCAGGCCCGCCGCCAACTGCAGCGGCACAATGGTCACGGTGAAGTAGAGCGTGTTGCCGAGCGCCTTGAAGAAGGTGGGATCGCGGCGGAACAGGTTCAGGTAGTTGGTGAGACCGACGTACTCGCCGGGCGACAGCAGACTCCACTCGTACAGGCTCAGCACGAGCGCTGCGACGACCGGGATCAGGACGAACAGAAAGAATCCCGCCAGACTGGGCAGGAGAAACAGATAGCCCTCGGACTGCTGGTCGGCGCGCCAGCGCCGCCACCGGGGAGGCGGACGCACCGGGGAGGCGTCGGAAGCCACGGCCGGAAAACAAAAAGGCGGGCGCCGCTGAGGACAGCGACCCCCGCCGGATGTCAGGTTCGGGTTTGCCTACTTCGGGAAGCCCTCATCCTGCAAATACTGGTTGACACCCTCGCAAACCGCTGCCGCCGCATCGGCGGGAGCCAAGTCGCCGGTCCAGATCTGGTTGATGTGGGGCGACACGAAGTTGCCGCTCAGGTAGCCCCACTCCGGGAAGTAGCCGAAACGCCCCACGGTGGCGTTGAGGCCTTCCGTCAGGAACGCCTGGCGGTTGGCCGGCGGGTTGTCCGGATTGAGGAAGGCATCGGACATGGCGGTGGATTGCAGCGCCGGGAAAATTTCCCCGGATGCAGTGTAAATCCGCTGGCCGCCGTTGGTACTCTGCAGCCACTGCAGGAAGTGCCAGGCATCCTCCTTGTTGTCGCTGCCCGCGCTCATGGTCCAAGCCGCACCGCCGGCACTGGCCGCACGGCGGCCGCCGTCCGGAATCGGGACCACGGAAACGTCGTAGTTCATCTCGGCCGCGTTGAATGCGCTGACGCGGCTGGCATTCTGGATGATCATGGCAACCTGGCCGGCCTGGAACACGGCTGCGTCGCCTCCGGCCTGGTTCAGGTTGTCGCTGGTCATGGCGGCGTTGGTGGCCATCAGGTTGGCGAAGAACTCAAGTCCCTGCACCGCCTCGGGCTGGTCCAGCGTGCAGGAGGACGGATTGCGGTAGTCGTCCAGCAGGGCGCCGTGGTTCTGGAGCACCCACAGCATGTACTTGCCGCCCTCCATGCCGAGGCCGTATCGGGAGACCCGGCCCGTATCGTCCACCACCTTGAGCTGGTTGGCCGCGGATTCGAGATCCGCCCAGGTCCAGGTTTCGTCCGGATAGGGGACGCCGACCTCGTCGAAGATGTCCTTGTTGTAGTACAGGACCTCGAGGCCGATGTCGCGCGGGAAGCCGTACACGTCGCCGTCGTATTTCGCGGACTCAAGGAGGTCCGGCCAGTAGTCGTCCAGGTTGTAGCCGTCCCGGTCGATGTAGGGCTGGAGGTTCTCCAGCACGCCTTCGGCCGCATAGGAGGGGGTCGGCCACAGGAACAGGATGTCCGGAATGACCGAACCGTCGCCGCCGGCCCACAGGGCCTGCATCTTGGTGAAGTAGTCACCCCACGGCTCGGACAAAATCTCGATGGTCACGTCAGGGTTTTCGGCCATGTAGGCGTCGGCCACCGACTGGTGGGTCGCAAGTTCAGCCGGACTGCCCCACATGGCCCACGTGACGACGGTTTCTCCGGGTGCGGCCGCATCCGGTGGTGCGGCGGTACATCCGGTCACGGCAATCGCCAGTATGCCCAGCAACGCCAGAACGGTAAGGAATCGGGTTCGCATCAGGGCCTCCTCGCAGGGACGGGCAATGACAATTAATCGGAACGGTGTCCAAGCATGCGCAGATTATAAAACAGGCCGGATCTCCGCCCCGGACAGGGCCGGGATCACTCGCGGATCACCGTGACCAGGCTGCCCGGAGCCACGCCGCCGAGGGTCGTGTGCTGGCCGTCCGGCCACTCGATGGTCACTTGTACATCCTGATTCTGGCTGCCCAACCCAAAGTGCAGTCGGGGGGCGCGCCCGGACAGGTAGCTGTCGGCCACCTGCACGGTCCGGACCCACCGGTTGGAATCCGCAGCCACGATTGCCTTGGCGCCCACCGCATGGCTGTTGCCGCCGGTTTCCTGTCGCAGATCCAGCTGCAGTCCGACACCTCCGCACAACCGGTTTTCGAACAGGGCCGCCGGACTGCGCAGATTGTTGACCGCGATGTCGAGGTCGCCGTCCCGGTCCAGATCGGCCATCACCATGCCCCGGCCGCTGGCCCGATCGCCGAGGTTCCATTCCGGGGCGGGCATCAGGGAACCATCCGCGCCGCTGCGAAAGGCATGGTTCCGCTCCACCAGTTCATGGTCGGGCAGATGGGCAAAAAGCGTTGCCTCGATCATGCCGTTGACCACATACAGGTCCAGCCAGCCGTCGTTGTCCAGATCACCGAAGCTGCCGGCCCAACTCCAGCCGGTGGCCGTCACTGGATCCGAGTCCGCGGACTCGACCCAGCCGCCATCGTCGTCCGCGGCGACCTGCAACACGTTTTGCATGAGCTGGCGTTCATCGTGCTCCTCCATCCCCGCTGCCATCATGGCCTCCATGACCGGCTGCCAGGCCGCGAGCGCGTCCTGGTCGTTGGGCGCGGGTTTCATGTCGGTGGCGAAGAGATCGAACCGGCCGTCATTGTTGACGTCCCCGGACGACAGGCTCATCGTGGAATGGGTAGTCACGTCGAACGGCTCGATGGCGTTCCAGCCGTCGGCCTCCTGCTGGAAAAAGAAGTCCGGCGTGGCAAAGTCGTTGCCGACCAGCAGTTCCGCCTTTCCGTCACCGGTCACGTCGAGAAACAGGGTTGCCAGACCCTGTGCCTGCAATGTCAACTGCTGCAGGCGAAATCGGCCGTTCTCCATGCTGAAGAGGTAGACGCCCCCCGAATTGTTCATCAGGAACTCGCTGCCGAACAGGTCCTTGAGCTCCGCGTCGTACGTTGCCGCACCCAGGTCCAGGTCCCCGTCGGCATCCACGTCCAGCCAATCCATGGAGTAGAGGGGCCGATCGATCCCGGGCAAAACCACGCGCTCGAACATGGCGGCCCGTTCGTCCGCGCCCGTGTTGCGCCAAACCGCCAGACCGGATCCCCTGCGCGTGGTGGCAATGTCGAGAAGGCCGTCGCCATCCACGTCGACCAGCTGGACTTCGCGGGTTAGGCCCTCGCCCAGTTGTTGCGGTTGGAAGGATAGGCTGCCGTCATTCCAAAGAATGGTGTTGGCTTGCGCATAGCCCCCCAATACGAGATCAAGCCAACCGTCGCGGTCCAAGTCCCCGGCCGCGATGCCGGAACCGTTGGCATCGAACCCGGCCACGGTCCATTCCGGCGCGGTTGTCTCGTGGATCAGCGTATGTCTGTGGAACGAGTTGTCGCAGGCTGTTCCGTCGTGCTCGGTCACGACCTGAACCTCTACCGGAACCGACGTTTCGACCCGTGGCGCCTCCGGCGTTGGCGGGACCGGTGGCAGGACGCAGCCTGCCAATGCCAGGGCGATCAGGAACGTCAATCCGGCTCTGAAACGGTTGTGATTTTCGGCAGACATGGTCGTTGGCACCCTGATGTCTGTAATATGAAAGGACAGCGGCCTGTGTCCGACCAAGTGGACTCCGCCCGGGCCGCATTGTAGGTTCAATGCGGCACAGCGCCGCGAACCGCCTGTCCGAGTCTGGGCCGCAACCCGGCCTGTCAGCACGAGAGCCAATGACCAAACTCATTATTGTTGAATCCCCCACCAAGGCCCGGACGATTCAGCAGTTCCTGCCGAGCGGGTACACCGTCCTCGACAGCCGCGGCCACATCCGGGGCATGCCGAGGTCGGCCAGTGAAATTCCGGCCAAGTACAAACAGGAGCCCTGGTCCAACCTGGGCATCAATGTCGACCAGGACTTCGAACCCATCTACATCGTGTTTCCGGAAAGCCGCGAAACGGTGCGCGAGCTGAAGCAGGCATTGCGGTCGGCGGACGAACTGTTGATCGCGACCGATGAGGACCGCGAGGGCGAGAGCATTGGTTGGCACCTGTGCGACGAACTGCAGCCCAAGGTTCCGGTGCGGCGGGTCGTCTTCCATGAAATCACCCGTGCGGCGGTCGAAGAGGCCCTGGCCAATCCGCGCGGGTTGGATGCCAATCTGGTCAATGCCCAGAAGGCCCGGCAAATCCTGGATCGGTTGATTGGCTACTCGGTTTCCCCCCTGTTGTGGAAGAAGATTGCCAGCAAGTTGTCGGCGGGACGCGTTCAGAGCGTGGCCGTTCGCATCCTGGTGGACCGCGAACGCGAGCGTGCGAAATTCATTCAGGGCAGTTTCTGGACCTTGGAGGCCGCCTTGGCGCGCGCCTCGGGGGCGGGTGCCGACGAGGAATTCCGGACCCAACTGAGAAAGCTGAATGGCCGGCGCCTGGCAACGTCGGGCGACTTCGACGACAACACCGGCCAAATCAGGGAGAACCTGGATCGGCTGGTGCTGGGGGAGGTTGAGGCCGGCGAAGCGGTCCGGCAGTTGGAGGCGATGCACTGGAGAGTGCAGCGGGTAGTGGAACGGGAAGGCAGGCGGCAACCCAGTCCGCCCTTCACCACAAGTGCCCTGCAGATCGAGGCGAATCGCCGCTTTGGCATGTCGGCCGAACAGACCATGCGAACGGCGCAGAGCCTGTACGAAAACGGCCACATCACCTACATGCGGACCGATTCCGTCAGCCTGGCTCCCGAGGCGGTGCGGGCCGCCCGCAAGAGGGTGGCTGTCCAGTTCGGAGCGGAACAGCTCACCGACAAGCCGCGCGTGTACAGGGCCAGGCAGCAGAACGCCCAGGAGGCCCACGAAGCCATCAGGCCCGCGGGCGAACGCATGCTGCCGGCCGGGGAGAAGGGGTTGTCCGGTCGTGAAAGGGATCTGTATGACCTGATTTGGCGGCGCACGGTCGCCACGCAGATGATCGATGCCCGGATTCGCAACGTGACTGTGGATGTCGCGGTCGCCGCCGACCAGTCCTTGCCCAGTCCCGTACTTCCCACCGGCTCCTTGACCGTCCAGTCCGCCGAGTTCCGTGCCACGGGCCTCACCGTGGTCGTTCCCGGATTCCTTCTCGCGAACCCGGACATGGTGGTCTCCAAGTCACTGCCCGACCTGGCCGAGGGGGATGCCTTGGCAGTCCGCAAGCTCGAAGGCCAGGGCCACGAAACCCGGCCGCCGGCCCGGTATACCGACGCTTCGCTGATTAAAACCTTGACGGATAACGGCATCGGTCGGCCAAGCACCTACGCGACCATCATCGAGACCGTGCAAAGTCGAGGTTACTGTTTCAAGCGGGGACAGCAGATGGTGCCCACCTTCACGGCGTTTGCGGTGGTCAAGCTGCTGGAGGAGTCGCTCAACGACTTGGTTGACTTCGAGTTCACGGCCCGGATGGAGACCAACCTGGACAACATCGCAGCCGGCGGTGCCGTTTGGCTCGCGTACATGCACGACTACTATCTGGGCGACCAGGGTTTGGAAGTGCAAATCACCGAGTACGAGGCCAACATCGATCCGGGAATCTACCGGACCGTGGAGCTGCCCCGGTGCCGCTATCAGGTGGTCATCGGACGGTATGGGCCGTTCATCGAAAAACCGGCCGCAGGCGACGAAGCCTCCGCGGAGGCCGGCGCCGGCAGGCCGGAGCAGCGCGTGATTGTCTCGGTACCCGAGGATCTGGCCCCTGCCGATTTGACCACGGAACTGGCGGACGAACTGTTCCGCCGCAAGGAAGCCGGACCCGCGGTGCTGGGCCGCGATGCCATGGATTCGGCGGACATCCAGCTGCGGCACGGGAGATTCGGCCCGTATCTTCAACTTGACCTGCCGGATGGGGAGGACGGACGCCCCAAGCGCGTGTCCCTGCCCGACGGGTTGTCCCCCGAACAGGTCACGCTCGAACAGGCGAGGGAACTGCTGGCATTGCCCGCCGTGCTTGGCTCCCATTCGGAGAACGGCATGGAGGTCACGAAGCATATGGGGCGCTATGGACCGTACGTGTCGTGGAACGGAAAGTCGGCATCGCTCAAGGGGGGCGACACCATCTTCAACATTTCACTGGCCCGGGCCGAGGAACTGCTGGCCTCGGCGCGGCCGGGCCGGACAACCCAAGCCCGTGTTCTGGCGGATTTGGGTCCGGTTCCGGGCAGCGATGACGACGAACCGGTTCAAATCCTTGACGGCCGGTACGGGCCCTACATCAAGTACCAGAAAGTCAACGCGTCCCTGCCCAAGGACACCCCGGTTGAGTCGGTGGACATGCAGCTGGCGTTGGATCTGATAGAGAAGAGGCGCAACGCACCCAAGCGCCGGCGGTCCAAGGGAACGTCCCGCTCCAAGTCCGGAACCAAATCAGGGAGACGCTCCGCCAGGACTACGAAACGCGCCGGCTAGCTGAATTCGCACGATACCGGCAGGGCGCATCCGCGGAGTTCTTGTGCACACGGTACAGGGGGGGCCCACCCCTTATAACTTGACATAAGTTTCTCGGCCGCGGAACAGGCAGGGGCTGTCTTGATCGCGAGTCGGTATCGGATGTCCGAACCGGGTTTGGATTCGCCGACGGTTCCGCCGTGTCCGGGTCAGTCCGCCCAGCTGGGCGGGGGCGGTGCCAATTCCACCTTGATCAACAGGTAGTTCAGCGCGTAGTTCGACAACACGGTTGAGAAGGCGGGTCCGAACAGAAACAGGGGAATGAAGGCCGGCAGCGAGAAAAGGAAGAGGATCGTGATCTTGAACAAGGTGACCAGGACGCAGAACAAGGGGTGCTGCAGCACCAGAATCAGAGCGTTCTTGTAGATCAACGCCAGGGAGACATCTTCCTGTTCCCAAAGGAGGGGAAACACGAATTGGGTGACCAGGAGGAAAAGGAACGCGACCCAGATCAGCGGGATTACCAGAAGCTGCACAAACGGGTAATCACGGAAACCGCTGTAAAACAAGATGCTGACCACGATTACGACCGAGGCAAGGAGGTTGCCCCAATACATCAGGTAGGCCAGACCCTTGTGCATGCGCAGGCCTTCGTAGAAGAAGTCGCTGTCGATGCGCCGGTAGGTTGCCGTACGGTGGGCCACTCGGTGCATGGCCGTGTGCGCGAGGGGAGCCAGGATGACCGTCAACGTCCCCACCCACCACAGGACGCTCATCCACACATACGGGAACAGGTCCCCGTAGACCGATTTGATCGTCTTCCACAACACCGTCCCGGAACGGACGACCGAATCGTTGATGCCTTGCAGGAAGCTCATGGGGTCAAGCCTGACGGAGAGTGGATGACCGGGACCTGTATCGGGCCGCGTTGTGTTGCCGGGAATGGCCGGTCGCTGCCGATTATATGCCCTGTCCCGAATGGACAGGCTAGAATGCAGGCAGGTTCCAGTCAGGAAACGGGTCGGGCGAGGCCGCCGGACGGCAAGTCAGGCACAGGTGCGAGCCCGGGTCGCGGTGTACCCCGGAAGTCGTCGCAAGACAGGACAGGACATGGCTAAGAACAGGGTTCTTGTCGGTGTGGCCTGGCCATACTCCAATGGTCAGCAGCACATCGGACACATTGCCGGGGCATACCTGCCTCCGGATGTGTTCTCGCGCTTCAACCGCATGCGGGGCAACGACGTGTTGATGGTTAGCGGATCGGACACGCACGGCACGCCGATTACCGTCCTGGCCCAGCAGGAGGGCATCGAACCCAACGAGGTGGTGGAACGCTACCACCCGATGTTCATTGATGCCTATATGAAACTGGGCTTGACTTTCGATCTCTTCACCCACACGGATACCCAGGTCCATTGGGACGTGACCCAGGAGATGTTCCTGGTGCACCGCGAGAAGGGCTACATCTACGCCGACACCCAGGAACAACTCTACGATCCCGTTGCCAGGCAGTTCCTGCCCGATCGGTACGTGGTCGGCATCTGTCCCTACTGCAGCAGCCCCGAGGCCCGGGGCGACCAGTGCGACAACTGCGGGAAGTTGTACAACGCCACCGAGTTGCGCAAACCAAGATCGACCATTTCGGGTTCCACTGAACTGGAAGTGCGGGCAACCGAGCACTTCTTTCTGGCTCTGGACAAGCTGAATGCGGACCTGCTGGCGTGGTTCAAGGACGGCAAGGAGGAGTACTGGCGCCCGCAGGTCTATCGCTTCACCCTGTCGGAACTGGAGCGCGGCGACCTGCGCGGCCGGCCCATTACGCGGGACATCGACTGGGGCGTCAATGTCCCCGTGGAAGGCTGGGAGGACAAGCGGATATACGTTTGGTACGACGCCGTGATCGGGTACCTGAGCGCAGTCGTGGAGCATGCGCTCCTGAGTGGCGATCCGGATGGCTGGCAGACTTGGTGGAAAACCGGTGCCGGTCAGGGCAGTCGGGTATATAACTTCATTGGCAAGGACAACATCGTGTTCCATGCCATCATCTGGCCGGCCATGTTGTTGGGACGCGACGGCTTCTGCCTCCCGTTCGACGTGCCGGCCAACGAGTACCTCAACATGAAAGGCCGGAAGTTCAGCAAGAGCCGCGGGATTAGCATCTCCATCAACGATCTGATGGAACGGTACCAGCCCGACGCCTGGCGCTATGCCTTGACGGCCATGGCGCCGGAAACCTCCGATGTCGATTTCACATGGGACGACTTTATCGAAAGGGTGAACAACGAACTGGTTGCCAATTGGGGCAACCTGGTCAACCGCGTAACGGGGTTTGCCTATCGGTCCTGTGACGGCATGGTGCCGGAACCGGGTGAGCTGGAACCGGTCGATGCGACCCTGTTGGCGGAAGTCCGCAAGGGATTCATGGAGGTTGGCGCCCTGTACGAGGGTGTGCACCTCAAGGCCGCCCTGGAGGCCTGCCGTCGGCTCAGCCAGAAGGTCAACCAGTACCTGAACGCCCGCGAACCGTGGCAGGTCATCAAGTCCGACCGGCAACAGGCCCACACCATCATCTACACCGCATTGCAAGCAGTGGACTGGCTCAAGATCATGTGGGCACCGATACTGCCGTTTTCGTCCCAGATGTTGCACGAGGATCTGGGACACGAGGGCCGGTTGTTTGGCCGGCAGTACACGGAGACCGTGCAGGATGCCCGTGGCGAGCACCTCGTCCTGCGCTATGACCATGCCGGTGCGCGCGGTGAATGGGCCGCAACCGATTTGCCGGCCGGCCAACCGATGCGCAAGCCGCGGGTCCTGTTCACAAAACTGGATGCCGACGAGGTCCTGGCCAGGGAGACGTAGCCGGGTGTTTGCCGTCCCAGTCCAAACCAAACGGGCCGGTCCTGCCGTCAATGGGCCGATCAGGTCGCGTGTTGACTATGTCGCGGCCGTGGAGATCCATTGGCTGTAGCACCTCCCCGGTTCCATCCCGCAGGCGAACCCGGAAAGGCATCGATGCAGGGAATCCCGCGCGGCCGTGGCCTGGTAGCCTCGCTGTTGCTGTGGCCGTTGCTGATTTTGGTATTGGCGGCCTTGGTCGGCGCCGTTCATGCCTTGTGGTTCACCGATCGGATCTATCCAGGGGTGTACGTTGCGGAGGTCCCGCTGGGCGGCCTCACCGTGGCCGAGGCGCGGGCTGTTTTGGCCGGTTTGGAACCGAGGGACGGCCTGGAGCCCGTCCTGGTTGAACTGGACGCCCGCCAGTTTGCCTTGGGTGGCACGTGGGATGCATCCGATCAGGCGCTGGATCTGCTGACACACCGGGCTTGGCTTCAGGGGCGCGACGGGTCTCCCGTGGCCAATCAGATCGCCAGATGGCGCCTGGCGCTGCGGGGCGCCTACTTGGATCCGCCGGTGGTCTACGACCCCGTGAAAGCCGCCGAGCTGGTGGCGCATGTCGAACGTTCCCTTGAACGGCCCGGCCGGCCTTCCGTGAGCGTGGGCTCGGTTCAGGTGCCGGCAATTGACGGGTTGGAGGTGGATACCGAGCAGTTGGCGGCAGATATCGCGGCCGCGGCGGACGGTGGGCAGTCCGATTCGATCCGGGTTGTGGCCGACAGCTCGATCGCCGGCATGCCGGTATTCCTGCCGACGGATTTCAATCGAGGCACGGTGGTGGTTGAAGATCCCGCCCGGGGGCTGAGGTTGGCCCTGGATCCGTTCCAGCTTTCGCTTGCAATGCAGGGACCAGACTTCCGGGAGCTTGATCCTGAAGTCTTGGAGGCCCTTGTTGCGCGATGGGAACCACTGCTGGCCAGGTCCCCCCGCGAAGGCCGGTTGGCCTTTGATCGCAGCACCGGAAGATTGCAGGTGGTGGTCCCGAGCCAGACGGGACTGGCCTTGGATGTGGAGGGTACGGCCCGCGCCGTCGCGGATGCCGTGGCCCTCGGCCGCAATCGGGTCCAGGCACAGTTCAAGGTGGTTGAGCCGGTGGTGGGCACCGACAATCCCGAGGCCTACGGAATCCGGGAACTCGTCGCATCCGGTACGACCTGGTTCAAGGGCAGCAGTGCCTCCCGGATCCACAACATCGAGCGGACCACAAGCCAGTTGCATAACGTCATGGTGCCCCCGGGGGCGGATTTCAGTTTCAACGATACGGTCGGCGCCATCACCGCAGCCAACGGGTATGCCGACTCTGCGATCATCTGGGGCGATCGCACGGCGGTGGGGGTCGGGGGCGGGGTCTGCCAGGTGAGTACAACTCTGTTCCGCGCGGCCTTCGACGGCGGATTTCCGATTGTGGAGCGGTACAACCACGGCTATGTGGTCAGCTGGTACGGCCAACCGGGCAAGGACGCCACCATTTACTCGCCGTATGTGGACTTTCGGTTCCGCAACGACACTGGTGCCTGGATCCTGATCCAGCCGACATTGGACTTGGCTGAGGGAACCCTGACCTTCGACATCTTTGGCACGGCTTTCGATCGCGTCGTCACGGTTTCCGAACCGGTGATTTCCAACGTGATTGAGCCGGAGGAGCCGCTTTATCTGGAAGATTCGGCGCTGGCTCCGGGCGAACAACGACTGGTGGAGACGGAAAAGCTTGGCATGACGGTCACGGTGGACAGAACCATCATCCAGCACGGTCGTTCCCGGACGGAAAGTTTCCGCAGTGTCTACCAACCTTGGCGCGCTGTATATCTGGTTGGCTATGATCCGGAGACCGGTGCCGACAATGCCGACCCTGCGGACCAGGCGCCTTCCGCCGCGGGAGCTTCGGCCTAGCACGGCTCGTAGTCCGTCCGCGCGGGCGAACCTGCCGGACCTCAATCCATCATGGGACCGCAACACCGGAACTTGGACAATCGTTGCCAAAGTCGCCATCTCGCAAGTAGCATTTCTTCGTGACCCAGTACAGGACTCCTTGGCCATGTACCCAATAGCCAACATAGCCGAAACCAGGACGCTCGAGAACCGGGTTGTCGAGTCGGGCGTCCCTGTCGAGGCTCTGATGGAACGTGCCGGCACCGAACTTGCCTCGACCCTGAATGCATGGGCGCGGGCGCGACAGGTTGCCACTGGCCCCGTGTTGGTGCTGGCCGGTCCCGGGAACAACGGAGGCGACGGGCTGATTTGCGCGCGCCGGCTGCATGACGCCTGGGAACGTGTGTACGTGTATCTCTGGAACCGTTCCGACCAAGAGGATCCCCTGATCGCCGATCTCGAGCGCCGTCAGGTGCAAATCGTGCACGCGGAGCAGGACGAGGGAATGTTCGTGCTGACGCGTTGGCTGCGCCACAGTGCCTGGTGCGTGGATGCTCTGCTCGGCACCGGTGCCAACCGGCCCTTGCCCGAGGATCTGGTCGCCGTATTGGACGAAGTTCGCGGACATCGGCCGCGTCTGCGCCTGTGCTCCGCCGATTTGCCCGCCGGCGCACTCAGCGGGACGGGGGCGGATGTGGCTGCGTTTCCTGCCGATCTCACAATCATGCTGGGTACGTTCAAATCCGAGGTCTGCCGCGATGGTCGCCTGCCGAATCTGGGCAGCATCGAGGTGGTGGACATCGGTCTGTTCCCGGAGGGTTCTCGGGACACGCATGCCCAAGGGCTTCGTGCCGCGGATTTGGATTGGCTGCTTCCCCGGCGGAGCAACTACAGTCACAAGGGAACATTCGGTCGCGTCCTGTGCGCGATTGGCAGCGGGCGGTTCCCCGGAGCGGCGCTCCTGGCCGCGGCCGGGGTCCTCCGGTCCGGGGCCGGACTGGTGACGGTGGCCGGCGCGCGTCCCGTCCTCACGGGGCTGGCGGCAGGGCTGCCCGAAGCCACACATCTGCCGTTGCCGGATCAGGACGGCACGGTGGAACCCGGTGCCGCCGCGCTTGTCCTGAAGGAAGTCCCCCGCTACGAGTCCCTGCTGGTCGGCTGCGGGCTCGGGCACACGGACGCCAGTGCCGCCTTCCTGCGGGAACTGCTGAGCGGATTGCGAGACGCCCCCCCGATACCGTTGGTGATCGATGCGGATGGACTGAACTGCCTCGCTTCCGAAGCGGACTGGCCTTCGCTCCTGCCCGCCGGGACGGTGTTGACTCCGCACTTGGCCGAGATGGCCCGCCTGTGCGGATTGCCGGCGTCCGAAGTGGCGGCCAACAGCCTGGAACTGGCGGTGGCGAAGGCACAAGCCTGGGGCTGCCACGTGGTCCTGAAGAGCCATGCTTCATTTGCCGCCGCGCCGGACGGTCAGGTCCGGGTGCTGGTCGAACCAAATTCCGCCTTGGCAACGGGAGGTACCGGCGATGTGCTCGCGGGACTGCTGGCTGGCCTGCGAACCCGTGTTGGGGATCCCCTGCAGGCGTCCGCGGCGGCCATGCTGGTTCTGTCGGAGGCGGGCCGCTTGAGCGGCATACGCCTGGGGCCGGACAGTACCTTGGCTTCCGATGTCCTGCAGGATGTTCCCAGGGTGTTCGCACAGCACCCCCGTTGAGGCCAACTCCGGACGACATGCACACCCCGGCCGTTCCGTGCACGGTGAAACCGGTGGATGATGCCCCATCGGCTTCCCTCGATTCGGCATCGCATGCCGTGCCTAAACGGGCACCGTCGTTAAGCCGAAGGGTCCATCCACAGCAAAGCCCATGCCCAGCAACAGGAGTAGTCTCGTGAGCCTGCGGAATTCGGAAACACGCGTCAGAATGGTGGTGGATACCAGCAGCAGCGTTCCGCCCGACCTTCTCGCCCAATTCAACATACTGGAAGTGCCGACAACGGTCCACTTCGGTTCCGACGACTACCAGCTCAATCGAGACATCGATCTGCCCAAGTTCTTCGAGCTTCTGGAGACCCGACCGGAGCACCCGACCACCAGCCAGCCGGCCCCCACGCTGTTTGCGGATGCCTACCGGCAGGCCTTGGACGACGGGGCCGAGGAAATCCTGGTGGTGGTGGTCAGTGCGGAACTGTCGGGTACTTGGAACTCGGCTCGCCTGGCGATCGGCGAAGTTCCCGAAGCCGACGTCGAACTGTGGGATTCACGCTTCGTCAGCATCAGCAGCGGCCTGCAGGCGATTGCGGCGGCACAGTTCCTGGCGGAGGGCGGCACCAGACAGGACGCGCTCGCCCGGATGAAGGAGGTCCAGTCGGGCCTCAGTACCTACCTGACGGTGGACAATCTGGATGCCCTGGCGCGCAGCGGGCGTGTCGGCGGATTGCAAAAGAATATGGGCAACATGCTCAACCTGAAACCCATCCTGACTGTCGTCGACGGCAAGGTGATTCCCGTGGCGAAGGCGCGGGGCCGGCACAAGTCCGTAAGCGAACTGTTGACGCGGACCGTGGCCGACCAGGGGGAGCAACCCGTGGTGGTGGCCGTGTCGCACGCCAAGGTGCCGGACGAAGCGGCTGAACTGTTGGAGAAGGCCCGATCCCTGCTCAATGTCGACACCGCCTATATCGTGGAGCTGGACCCGGCGATCGCGGCCCTGGCCGGTATCGGCACCTTGGGCATCGCGGCCTATCCTGTGGGCGCGGTCGCCTGATGCCGGATGCGCGTTGCGGTTGACACGCAGGGCGGGGATCATGCACCGGCCGCACTGGTCGCCGGTGCCCTCCTGGCCTCCGAACGGTACCGGATTGGCCTGACGCTGTTGGGACATCCCGACGAGATAGAGGCGGAACTGGCGCATGGGCGCCGGCCCACCGGATTGGACATCGTCGCCGCCGACCAGCGGCCGGACGACGCATCGGCCCTGCGCAATCCCGGGTCTGCCGCAGCCAAGGGCGCACAGCTGGTCCGGGCGGGGGCGGCGGACGCGCTGGTTTCCGCTGCCGATACGGCGGTGGTCCTGGCGGCTTCGTTGCGGTGGCTCGGTCGTCTGGCCGGCGCGCACAGGCCCGCGATTGCCGCTGCGGTGCCGACCCCCGACGCGTATGTGCTGGTGCTTGATGTCGGCGCCAACACCAGTTGCCAGCCTGCTCACCTGGTCGAGTTCGCGATGATGGGTCGGGCCTTCGCGTCCACCTGCATGTCGGTGGAACGGCCCCGCATCGGCCTGTTGAACATTGGGCACGAGGAGTCCAAGGGCAACGAACTGGTTCAGGCTGCCCACCGGTCGCTGTTGGAACATGGATTTCCCGGCTATGCGGGATTCGCGGAACCCTACGCGCTCGCCTCCGGAGATGTGGATGTCCTGGTCGCGGACGGTTTCAGTGGCAACATACTGGTCAAGTCCATGGAGACCGCCAGCAGCATGTTCGCGACCGGATTGCGCACTGCCTTTGCCGCCTCCTGGCGCAGCCGGTTGGGGTATTTGTTGGCTCGAGACCAGGTGGGCGCAGTTCGTGCCAAGGCGGATCCGGGCCAATACGGTGGCGCGGCGCTCCTGGGCATCAACGGCGTGGTTGTCGTGGCGCACAGCGGAGCCGATCCGGAGGCGGTATGCAGCGCCGTGCGCCAGGCGCACGATGCCCATGCCGGCTGTATGTTGGAGCGAATGGCGCGGGGTTTGGGCGAGACCCCGGACATCCGCGTGCGGCACCTCGGCAACCCACCCGGGAGGACCCAGGGATGAAGGTTTATCGCAACCTCGAGTACATCACCAAGCGCGAAACCCTGGGCAGGCGTTTGTTCCTGGTGGCGGTGCTGGCGCTGACCAGCGGCCTGATGGTCAGTTTCCTGCCCAACATGGAGTGGGCGCGCAGTCCCGAGGCGGCCAACCCGCTGCTGCAGTTCCTGGTCGACTACTACGCGGTGTTCAGCATGGCTGCGTTGCTGGTTGGCTTCATCGGAGCCACCGTCGGCAGCTACTTCATCAATCGGTTTGCGCCGCGGCGGTGGCACAGGGCAAGTTCACTGGAGCGGCCGGATCAGTTTTTTGCCCGGTGCCTCAAGGGATTGGGCAATCAATACGCCCTGTACCTGTTCGCCATTCCCGGTGTCCCGCACCTGCTGGTTGGACCGGGCGGCATGCTGGCCTTCTCGGTTCGCAGCGACAAGGGCCGGGTGATGGTGGAAGGCGACCGATGGCGCGAGCCCTTCAGCCTGGGACGGCTTTTCACTCTGCTTAGCCGGGAAGGGTTGGGCCATCCTGGCCGGGAAGCCGAGGAATACACCCGGCGCATCAACAGGTTCATCGAAGACATGCCGGAAGCCTTCGGCCAGTCCGAGTACGCTTCGATTCCGGTGGCCAGCGCCGTGGCCTTTATCAATCCCGAAATGACGTTGGAGATCTCGAACCCCAGCCTGCCGGTGGTTCAGGGTCCCGAACTCGTCAAGTTCGTTCAGAAGCAGGCGGCGGATTCCAAGGTGCATCGGTCATTGATGCGTTCATTTCAGGAATCCGTGTCGCAGTATGTGAGCTTGCCCGAGGCCGGTCCCGACGATTGAAGGTACGGCGGAATGGCTGCCGCCGACCGTCCTGCCGGAACCATCGCAGCCAGAAGCACAGGTGCAATATGGCCCAGCCACGGAAGAAGCGGACATCGGCCCGCCAACGGGCCTTTGCAGTCGAGGTCTCCGCTCGGCTGAGGCAGGCCTATCCGGATGCGGAGTGCGCACTCAACTTCGAAACTCCGTTCCAGCTGCTGGCGGCCACGATACTGTCGGCCCAGTGCACGGATGTCAGGGTCAACATGGTAACGCCCGAGCTGTTCGCGAGAATGGGCACGCCGGAAGCCATGGCCCAGGCCAACCGCGACGAGATTGAAGCCTTGGTGCGCACGACCGGCTTTTTCAGGAACAAGGCCAAGAGCCTTCACCTGGCCAGCCGCATGATCGTCGAGGAATTTGACGGTGGGGTTCCCGACTCGATGGACGAATTGCTCAAACTGCCCGGTGTGGCCCGCAAGACCGCAAGCGTGGTGCTCGGTGTTGCCTACGGCAAGGCGGAAGGCGTGGTCGTGGATACCCATGTCAAGCGGATTTCCAAACTTCTGGGCCTCACGCGCGCGACCGACCCGGTGAAGGTTGAGGTCGACCTGATGTCGCGGCTGCCGGAAGAGACTTGGATCGACTTTTCCCACCGGCTGATTTTGCACGGCCGCGCGGTTTGCAAGGCCCGCAAGCCCCGGTGTGGCGAGTGTCACATGGAGGATATCTGCCCTTCTGCCCACAAGGCTTGAAGCACGCTGGCGCAACGCCGCGACGACCGGCGCGGTCCGGTGGCAACGCAGTTGCCTGCTAACCCGCGGGCGTCTTGTGCCAGTGCGTCCGAATTCAGTCCGATTTCACCTGCCGGTTGTTTGACATGGAGAGACTTCAGGAACTCCTAGATCAGTTGCGCCGCGGCTTCGACGGCGAATCGCTGCCACCGCCGGCGGCTCTGGTGAACGCGATGGACCCGGTGGCCTGGACCATGCTGGGATTCGCAATCGGAGCCTTTCTGCTGGCGGTCTGGATGAGACTGCGGATTGCCAATGTGGACGCGATCCGGCACGAGGCGGAGGCGGAGCCGGCCGGTTTGCTGGCCCGGCTCAAGCGACGCCCGTCCTCCCTTCCGCCCGTCGCCATTCTGCAACGGCTGGGCAGTGAACGGGTGGAGGAACTGCTTGAGTACGGTGATCAGGTCGAGGACGCGTTTTGGCTGGGCCAGTGGACTCCCGTGCGGGAGGAGCTGCTGCGCCTGATGAGTGCCCAGCATGCCTTTGCACCGGTCCAGGCTCTGGTCAACTACTACCGCTGTGCCGATCGGTCGGAGGCTGCCAGCCTCCGCATTCGCAGAACGGCGCTGATCCACAAGCTGGGACAGCGCCGATGGCTTCCGCCCGGCGACAACCAGGCACCGGCGCAACTGCTGGTGTTCACCGACGGCGATGAACAACCCGGCGAACTGGGATTCGCCGGGCGCATCCATTGGCTCAGGCCCGAACACCGGCCGCGCCTGGCGGACGGGCCGATGGTGGAGCTCGATCCGATTTCCTTCACGAGTCTCAACCAAGCTACGCTCAAAATCAGGATTTACCGCTCCCTCTTGACCGGAGCCGGCTTTCGGCTGCATTTCACGCGGGTTGGCGACGACTGGATAATCTCGCGTGAAGAACGGGAGTGGGCTCGCTGAAACGCCATGGAACCCTTGTTCGGCATCACGCTCCTGGATGCGCTGCGGGCATTGTTCCTGGCATCGACCTCGGTGGTTGCCATCCTGGCCTTTGCCTTGGGTGTCTATGCCCTGTATTTCAATTTCCGCTCCGCGGTCGCCCGCCGGTACGCCTATCTGTCCCTGAGCGTCCTTGTGGTCTACGCCGTCGATGTGGCCCTGCACCGGGTCACGGACCTGGACAGTGCCGAGTTCTGGCTTCGCCTGCAATGGGTTGGGATCGGGATCCTGCCGGCCGTCTACTACCGGTTTGCGACCGGCGTGCTGCAGGCCACCAATCTGCACTCCCCCGCGCGCTCGTGGGCGGGTTGGGTACTGATGGGAACCTGTCTTGTACTGGTGGCGCTGGCCCAGTTTGGAGATCTGATCGTACGCGATGTGGCCGCCTCCGAAGCGTTCTACTTCCTCGCACCGGGTCCCCTGTTCTGGCTGTTCGCCGGCATGTTTGCCTTGGCTTTGGCCCTCTCGGTGCGCGATCTCCTGCTAACCCGGAGCCGCAGCCTGACCCAGCGCAGCCGCCAGCGCGTCCACATTCTGCTGTTGGGTTTCGCGGGTCCCGTCCTGGGATGTTTCCCCTTCCTCCTACTCCTGGGACCGCAACTGGGGGGCTTCACCGATCTGGTTTACACGGTTTCGCTGCTGGTCAATGGCACCGTATCGCTGCTGCTGACCCTGATGGTCATGTCGGTTGCGTTCTACGGTGTGCACCTGCCGGAGCGGGTGGTTCGATACCGGCTGATGCGGTACCTCATTCGGGGACCGGCGATTGCCATCTGCGTCATCATCGCGATTCAAGTGGTCCCGCGGGTGGAATTGCTGCTCGGGATCCCGCGCGACCTGATTCTCTTCTATGTGGTCACCGCCGTGATCGTGGTTGGCCAACTGGCCGTATCGGCCACGAAACGGTTGATGGACCATGTGATCTATCGGGACGACATCCGCGAGATTTCACTGTACCGGGAACTGGAGCGGCGTCTCCTGACGCACAGCGATGTCAGGGAATTCCTCGAAAACCATTTGACGGCCGCCTGCGAGTACCTGGGGGCCGGGCGGGGATTCGTGGCTTCCCTGGCGGCAGACAGTCTGGTTGTGGAAGGGGTTGTCGGCACCGAGATGGATCCGGAGCGGGTAATGCCGGCAGCGGCCTGGCGGGAAGTGCTCAAGACGGCGCTGGTCCACGATCAGGACCGGCACGAGGCCTTCGTAGTGTCGGGAGTGGATTTCCGCATGTGGCCGCTGCGCGGGGCCGCGGGACCGCGTCGGGAGACCATCCTCCTGGGTGTGATTGGCGTGGCCGCCGAACAGGGTCCGCTTCCGTTGGCGGCAGCCCCCGCCCGCGTGTTTGCATCGATGCGGTCCAAGATGGCCGAGGCCTTGACGGACCACCGCATCCAGGCCAACGTCATCTCCGGTCTCCAGCCCATCATGTCGGAGATCGAGCGTATCCAGCACCTGAGGTCCCAGCTCCCCTATCCCATCGAAGCGGCCGGCCGGACATCCCCCTTGGGGACCGAGACCGAGATTCTGAACCCCGAATTCCCGGCCTGGGTACGCGACGCGCTCAGGGACTTGTGGGGCGGACCGCGCCTGAGCGGCAGCCCCCTCATGAAACTCAAGGTTGTCGGCACCTACCTGGAGCGAACCAACGGCAATGCCCAGCAGGCCCTGCGCCTGGTAATGGGCGATGCCATCGAGCGGATGCGGCCGGATGAAGGTACGGAACTGGGGCATCTGGATTCGCTGCTGTACCGAATTCTGGACATGCGGTTCATTCAGGGGCGCAAGGTGCGCGACATTGCCGGCAAGCTGGCCATGAGCGAGAGCGATCTGTATCGCAAGCAACGGATTGCCATTCGGCAGGTGGCCGGGATCATTCAGGAAATGGAGCAGTCCGAACTGGACAAGGAGGTTGAACCGGAAGGGCAAAACCGGCTCGGAGCATAACGAATCGGTGTGTCCGTCGTCTTAATGTCTAGGGGGGATCTGCATTGCGTCCGATTCCGGACCGCGTTGATGCGGCCCGGCCCCCTTTGTTGCATTGTTCGGCAGGAAACACACCGTGGCGTCCAGATCGCAGGCCCCGCCCCGCACGTCCCGACTCGAAGTCAGAAGATTGACACCGGAGGAAATATTCGGCCTGGGCATCCTTTCCTTCGGTCTGGTCGCGTTTGCCAATCTGGCCTTGTCCAACGGAGTACCCATGCTGACCATCGTCACAGGTTGGCTGGGGCCCCTTGTCGGCGCGGCCTGCATCGGGTCGGGCATTCTCCTGTTGTACGACGACCGACTGCCGAATTGGCGTCTTCAGGCCATGATTGGTGTGATGCTGGCACTGGTGGCGCAGATGGCCGGTACGTTCATTTGGCAACAACCGGGTGTCGACTGGATCTTCACGCTGGACGGCAGCAACGGCGGAGCCATTGGCAGGGCGTTCGGCAACATGCTGATGGAACGGGTGGGCCGGCCCGCAGCCGGCATGATTGTGTGGGTGACATCCTTGCTGGGGCTGTACCTGTTTGTCAGGCATTCGCCGCTGATGTCGGTTCCCATCTGGATCATGGCGCGTCTGATGCATGTCCTGCGCATTGGCGAGGTTCCCGCCGCGCAAATCGATCCGATCGCTGTGCCTGCCGCACCGGATCCTCCGGTTCAGGAAGCGGAGGAGAGTGGGCATGCGGAGATGGACCCGGCACCTGTCCTGGATGCCGCTCCTCCAGGACCGGCGGCGGCGGAAACCGGTCCGGTGACGGTACCGGCCAAGGCGGACCTCCAGGCGGCGGACCGGACGCGCGGAGGTTCCGGACGCGAACAGGCCGAGCAAATTCTGGAGGAACAACGCACTGCAGCGGAGGCCGAGGCGGATGCCGGGCGGCAACGGGTTCTGCCGTCGCTGAATTTGCTGAGCAGGGCGTTGAATCCCGAACTGGAGGTGGCAGTCCAGCAGTACGCCAACCGGATCGAAAACCTATACAGCGACTACGGACAACCAGTGGAAGTCATCAGTATCGATTCGGGTCCGGCCGTGACGCGCTTCGGGGTGAAACCGCTGCAGGTGCGGCGGGGAGATGGTTACCGGCCGGTCAGGGTCAAGGATGTGCTGGCCCTGAGGGAGGACATGAAGATGGGACTGGAGGCGGAGAGTCTCCGTTTTCAGGCTCCGGTGCCGGGCCGGAACTTTATCGGCATCGAGGTCCCGAACCAGCAGAGGCTGGTGGTCGCGTTGCGGGATGTCCTGGAGAGTCCGTCCTTTGAAGGCGGCGCCCAGGGCTTGCACATCGCCATGGGGCAGGACACCTCGGGGGCCGAAGTCGTAACCGACCTGGTGGCTGCTCCCCACATGCTGGTGTGCGGCGCCACCGGGACGGGCAAGTCCACGTTTATGAACGCGCTGCTGGTGTCCCTGTTGATGCATCACGGGCCGGACACCCTGAACCTGATGCTGGTGGACCCGAAGCAGATCGAGCTGACACAGTTCAATGGCCTGCCCCACCTGATCGGCAAGGTGGCGACCTCTCCCGCCGAAGTGCCCACGATGCTGCTCTGGCTGATCATGGAAATGGAAAGCCGCTATGCGGAATTCCGGCGCGTGGCCGCCCGCGACATCGCGGCCTACAATCGTCTGGCGAGCAGCAGACGCAGCGTCGAGGCCCTGCCCTATATCGTGCTGGTGATTGATGAACTGGCCGACCTCATGCTGGTTGGCGACGACACCATCGAACAGAGAATCTGCAGGCTTGCACAAAAGAGCCGGGCCACGGGCATCCATATTGTCCTCGCCACCCAGCGGCCAAGCGTTGACGTGGTGACCGGAAGCATCAAGGCCAATTTCCCGGCACGCGTGGCCTTTGCGGTGTCGAGCAGCACGGACAGCCGGGTGGTGCTGGACGGGCCCGGAGCGGAAACCCTGATGGGCAAGGGCGACATGATCTTCCAAAACCAGGGACGCAGCCGGCAGCAGCGTGTGCAGGGCAGTTGGGTTGACGAGGACGACTTGAAGAAAGTGGTGGCGCACTGGCGCGACCAGGCTCACACCTTTGGCCCCGCAACCCGTGTCGAACCGTGGCGCGGGCTTTTGGGACGTGAGGTGCACTGACACGGCCGGACTCGCGTTTGGGCGTTCGGGTTGTCCGAGACCTGGTACCGGAGCTGGAGTCTGCAGTCCGCCGGCCGCGTCGTGTCCGCTGGTCATCTCAGGCTTTCGCGGTCACAGGGTTGCCATAGGCACTCAAGTAGAACCGGGCTTTGGTACCATCTGCCTGTCGGAATCGCATGAGGGAGAGCCCCCTCGTGTCCGGCCGTCCCACGGCACAGGGGAAGCTGCACGGCGAGAGGCGATCTCTTGAGAGACCTTTAAAGACCCGTGAACAAGAGTGAAGCCCACTTCTACTTGGTGCCTTGCTATACTCCCTTCCCCATCCAATGCAAGTGTCGGATGGGGATCGGGGCGGGTAGCTCAGCTGGTTAGAGCATTTCGTTTACACCGAAGAGGTCGGGGGTTCGAGTCCCTCTCCGCCCACCAGATTGGATAACATCAAGCATCTTCGCCCTGCGGCTCAGGCTCGAGGTGTAATCCGACAACAGTTCAGCGGCGATTGGGACTATTCCACATGGCTTGTATGAGCTAGTCGTGCAACGAGACTTGATGGCATAGGATCCCGGCACCCGGGTCCCACCAGTGCATGCTTGGTCATGGCCCTCTTCGCCCGTCCTGCCGCTGTTCCTCTGTCCGATATGCCTCTGTCACCCACCGAGCGGATATCGGTGCATCGACGACGGCGGATTTACGGTGCGCGCCAGGCCCGGTTCTTCGGACACCGCGAATTGAGGGAGGCCTTCCACGCCTGCCTGGAGGGGCTGCCGTGCGACGATCCGAGTGGGACATGGTCCTGGCCTGCAGGGCACCGTTTTCCACGCCCTGCACATGCAGCAGCTGGTCCTGGGCAGGTACCTGGGCCGACACGCCTATTCGCCGCCGACGTGGCCAAGGCCAACCCGACCAACATTCTGGAGCGGCACGGCCTCGTCAATGTGCGGAGCTTGTAGAAGGAACCGATTGATGGTGCCATGGACACCTTGCCGCCATTCGGGAGAAGTTCCGGACCGGAAGGATCGAGTTCTCGGAGCATGCTGTTAACCAGAGTATCCTCCGCGAGATCAGCGTGAAGGAGGTCCGCGACGCCATTGCCGGGAGTGCAATCATCGAAGACTATCCGGCAGACAAGTACGGACCAAGTTGCCTGTTGCTGGGATACACACGTTCGGGTAGGGTCCTGCATGTTCATTGCAGCTACCCCTCAAGACCGATCATCAAGATCATCACCCTGTACGAACCCGATCCAGCCAGATGGGTCAACTTCGAGACAAGGAGAGACCGCCATGACCGAGGATAATTTGTGGAAAGAAACCATGGTGGAGACGAAGGTCACGTACCCCATCGAATTCCGAGGCCGTCTGTTCGTCATCGAACACGTCCCTGCGCGGGTCAATCTCGAGACTGGTGAGCGGTACTTTTCCCCGGAGACAGTCGAACGCCTGCACCAAATCGTGCGGGAAGATGCCCTTCCCGCACGCACAATCAAAACCCCGGTCTATGAATACGAGGCGGCAGTGCCGGGGACTGGGGGTTGAGAGGAAGCGTTTCGAGGGCGGTCTCCGTTGGGACGGCCTGACAACCCTGCGGGTAATTGGACAAGAAACTCTTCGTCAGACAGCAGCCTCCAGGGTGCGGGAGACACTGCCGCAACTCCCGTCGCGCTGGCTCACCAGTTGCAAAGGAGGCCATGACACTGAATGAACCGAGCCAGTGAACTGAGGCGTCTGCCGGCCCTTCATCGGCTGTTGGCCACCGAGGCGGTGGCAAGCTTGGCACACGCGTTCGGTGAGACGGCGGTGACGGTCGGTGCCCGGCAGGTCCTGGCAGCTGCCCGGAAAGACTGTCTTGAGCAGAATGCGCCAGTGCCGGACGTGGCTGTGCTGGCCGAGCGGCTGGCGGAGTGGGTGCAAGTCAATTTGACACCCACGCTGATTCCGGTGGTGAACGCCACCGGGGTGATTCTGCACACCAATCTGGGCAGGGCTCCGCTTAGTCATGGCGCGTTGTCCGCCATGCAACGGGTGGGCCTGGGATACAGCAACCTGGAGTTCGACCTCGCAACCGGCGCGCGCTCCGATCGCTACCGTCACTCGCGGAGTTTGCTGGCCTACCTGACAGGTGCCGAAGATGCCGTGGTGGTCAACAACAATGCGGCCGCTTTGATGTTGACGCTGGCCGCACATTGCCAAGGCCGCGAAGTGGTGATCAGCCGCGGTCAGATGGTGGAAATCGGCGGTGGATTCCGTATCCCCGACATCCTGGAACAGAGCGGAGCACACCTGCGGGAAGTAGGTACAACCAACCGCACCTACGTGTCCGACTACCTGGAGGCTCTCAGCGACCAAACCGCCGCGGTGCTGGTGGTCCACGCCAGCAACTTCCATCAAGTCGGATACACGGTGCAACCGGAACTTGCCGACGTGGTCAATGCCGTCCGGGGCACCGTTGGGGGAGCCGACAGACCCTTGGTGGTCCACGATTTGGGCAGTGGCCTCTTGACGTCGGTTGGTGGTTGCCTGGAGGCGGAACCCACAGTGGCCGGCAGTGTATCGGCCGGGGCGGATCTGGTCGCCTTCAGCGGTGACAAACTGCTGGGTGGTCCCCAGGCCGGAATGGTTGTGGGTTCCGCCGACGCCGTAGCTCCCTTGCTGCGCCATCCCCTTCTGCGTGCGCTCCGGGTCGACAAGCTGATTCTGGCTGCGTTGGGTGCCACCTTGGAGTCGTATGTTCGGGGCGAGGCCACCGCGGCGATTCCAGCATTGTCCATGGTGTCCGAGTCCGCGGCCGAGCTCAAAACCAGGGCCGCGGCCCTGTGCCGCACGCTGTCGGACCATGGGGTGCCGACGGCCACAGTGGACCTGGACGGCGCTGCCGGTGGCGGTAGCATGCCCGGCACCCCCATTCCCGGTGCCGGGATTGCCATACGCGTTGATCGGCCCGATCTGTGGTCCGCGTCGTTGAGAGCCGGGGAGCCGCCGGTGGTGGCCGTCATTCGGCAAGGACAACTGGTGCTAGACCTGCGCACGGTCCTTCCCGGCCAGGATCAGGTTCTTGTACAGGCTCTTCTGGCAGTGCATGGCCGGTGATGCATGACAGCATGTGGCGAAACGGTCTTCCTGAAGCTGGGAGGTTCCCTGTTGACGGACAAGACCGCGCGGGAGGTCCTGCGGGCCAACCGGGTGGAGGCGATCTGCGCACAGATTGCGACGGTGCTGGACGCAACGCCGGAACTGAAATTGGTTCTGGGGATTGGATCGGGTAGCTTTGGCCACTTCCCGGCATTCCAATACGGACTGGCCCAGGGGGCGAATCACCCCGATGCATGGATGGGGGCGGCCATCACGGCCGACAGTGCGGCGCGGCTGGTTCGCCATGTGACCGGTTGCCTCATTAAGGCTGGCGTCAAGGCCTGGAGCTGTCAGCCGGGTAGTGCCTGGATGGCCCAAGGGCGCCGGGTGTGCGGCGGCCCCGCCGACGTGTTGGCGCGTGCGCTGGCCAGCGACTTGGTGCCCGTGGTCCACGGCGACGTGATGCTCGACCTTGAACAGCGCGTGTGCATAGCCAGCACGGAGGAGATTTTTCGCTTTCTGGCGCCAAGTCTCCGGCCCCGCCGCATCCTGTTGGCCGGTGAGGTCCCGGGGATCATGGCCGGCCCGGCGGAGCAATGGCGGGGAGCCAAACCCATTCCCCAACTACAACCGGAGCGGAGCGGAGCCCTTCCCCTTGTCCCGGGTGCCAGCAGGGGCGTGGATGTTACAGGCGGCATGCGGACCAAGCTGCAGCTGTGCCTGGAGATGGTTGAGGCATGTCCGGAAGTGCATGTGCATGTCTTCGACGGACGTCCTCCGGGTGCCGTACAGGCAGTCCTGACAGACCCGGACCTGCAGGTGGGAACGCGCGTGGTGGGACCGGACCAATCCCGATAGTTGCACGACTGGCGGGCCAAACCCGCTGCCCACAGGGATTCCCGTCGCTATAATTTGGATGATCGGACTCCTGATCGAGGGAAACTGATCGGGCACTCCCGCCTTAGGCTTGACAGTGGATCAGGGCCATGATTTTGCGGCTCGTTGGCTTCTTCGCCATTCTTGGCTTTTTGATTTTTGTTCACGAGCTGGGCCATTACCTGGCCGCCCGGCTGGCGGGGGTCAAGGTGGAGGAGTTCGGCATGGGCTACCCTCCCCGCCTGGCCAAACTGTTCCGCTTCCAGGGTACGGACTTTACCCTCAACTGGATTCCCTACGGCGGTTTCGCCCGCCTCAAGGGCACCGATGATGGTGATCGTTCTCCGGATGCCTTCGACGCGGCCTCGCCCCTGAACCGGGCCTTCATTCTGCTGGCGGGGGTCGGCATGAATCTTGTGGTCGCGATCGTCTGCTTTGCGGTGACCTACCGGGCCGGCGTTCCGGTGTCTGCCGGCCTGCCGGAACTGACGGAAATCGGCCGGGGGTCCGTTGCGGAAACCCTGTCCCTGGAGGAAGGCGACATCGTGCTCACCGTGGACGGTGCGGCGGCCAGTGTGCCGATGTTGACGGAATGGGTGGGCATCAACGGCTTGCGCCGTGCTCCGGTCGGTTCGGTGGCGACGACTGGCCAAGTAACGGTGATGAACAACGGAGCGCTGAAGCAGCTGCCCCTGACCGGAGACATCGGCCTCAAGGATCTCCTGGACGGATCCCGATACCGACCGGTGCTCAGCACGATGATTACGGCGGTGGAGGATGCAAGTCCCGCCGAGGGCTCCGGATTGGAAGTCGGCGACCGCATCTATTCGCTGGCGGCGGAGCCGGTTTCGCTGTTCGGCAACTCGCTGATTGAACGGACCCAGGCCCATGCGGGGCGCGAAGTGTCGATTGAGGTTCTGCGCGGCGGAACCGAATGGGTGTCCGCCCGCATTACGCCGCGGACGGACCCTCCCGACGGCCAGGGCCCCTTGGGGATCACGGTGTCGACGACATCGCGGATTGGCTACGTCAGGTCGGTGCGGGCGGCCCTCTTGGGGTTGACGGACACGCTCGGGTATGTATGGGCCACACTGCGGCTTCCCGCCGAAATGATCCGGGATCGGGAATCCGATGTGTCCGGCAGCCTGGTTGGACCGGTCGGTATCGCCTCCATGGTGGGGGATGCGATTGAAGCCACAACACGGACCGGGCTTTGGCTTCCGGTTCTGAGGTTGACGGGCGCCTTGAGCGCTGCCTTGGCCGTGGTCAACCTGCTGCCGCTTCCGGCACTGGACGGTGGCCGCCTGCTGTTCATCGTCATCGAAGTGGTTCGACGCAGGCCGGTGCATCCCGAACGGGCTCGGGTGGTCCACTTTGTGGGCATGGCGCTGCTCCTGGTGCTGATGGTGGCCCTGACGGTTCAGGATGTGACGGATCCGCAGCAGCCCATCGACTGGTATGGACTCCTCGGCAACTGAATCAGGCGTCGCCGGACGGAACACGGGAAGCCTCGCGACGCGGACCGGCCGGCTCCGGCCCGCTGCCGGGAATGCAGCGGGCCGCTATCCAGTGCAACGAAGTCACCCCTGTGGCTGGTGTGGAGCCGGCAACTTTGCGTCCGCGGTCAAGTGCCGGGTGTGCGGTACGCCCCTGAGGTTCGTGACACGCCGAGTTCGATGTCCGGGATGCAGGCAAACCCAGTCGACTGCCCTGGTCGTGTGTGCCGGCTGCGGAACCGAGATTCGTCCCCGTCCGTTGCAGTTGCCGTGGCTGATACCCTTGTTGGGAGCGGCGGCCGTGCTGCTGATCCTGTTGAATTCCTGATATTTGGCCAGCCGCGC
The DNA here is from genome assembly GCA_965219935.1 of Caldilineaceae bacterium. Lineage (GTDB taxonomy): Bacteria > Chloroflexota > Anaerolineae > Caldilineales > Caldilineaceae > Bin34. The sequence continues at coordinate 554,561 of CBDCOU010000003.1, forward strand.
CCACGATGAAACCATGGCAGGTTCCATCTACACAGTCCAGGAACTCATGTACGCCCTGGTGACCGAACTGGAGTACCCGACGTGGGAGGAACTGCACTGTCTGGACGACTTGCGGGCGGACGAGCAGTCCGAACTCGCGGCGTTTTGGAGCCTGGTGCCCCAGGCGCGACGCCTCAGGGTGGCCGTTGCCTGTCGCGAATTGGCGCAGGACAACCCGGCCTTTCGCGGCGGGGCCTTGTTCAGGTTCCTGGCGGACGACGCGGATCCCCAGGTCCGAACCGCGGCCATGGACGGCCTGGGGCTGGATCCCGAACTTGCCAGCCTGGAGGCACTGCTGGCTCGGGCCAAGGTCGAAACCGACGACTGGGTCCGCCTGGCCGCAGCCGAAACCTTGGGTCGGTTGCTGCTGGCAGGGGAACTGAAATCGTGGCCTGAAGGGATGCAGACCGCTGCGGCCGCGAGGTTGATTGACTGGTCGGCGGAGGATGTGCCCGACTTAATCGCGGTGACTCTTGCCAATCTGGGTTATTGCGGCTTGGAGGCAGTACGCGAGGCCTTGGCCGCCAATCTGCTGTCGGAATGGGAAGTGCGGCGGGAGGCCGCGTTGGCCGGCATTGCCAACAGCACCGACCGCAGTTGGGAACCGGTGGTTCTCGGTATCTGGCGCGAGGACCCGGATCTTGATGTCCGGGCCGCGGCCTTGCGCGCGGCCGGCCGGCTGGGACTGCAGGGGTTCCTGGACATTTGCCTGAACGTGGTGGAATTCGAGGAAGAGCCCAAGCTGCGCCTCGGCGCCATTGCGGCCTTGGGTGATCTGGGGGGCGCCGTCGCGTGGCGCGCCCTGGCCTACGCCGGCGAAACGACAGACGAGGAGCAGCGGCTGGCGGTGGAAATCGCCCTGGAACGCTTGGAAACGGACACTGATCCGTCCGGGAGCACCTTCAGTTGAGGGCCGAAGCCATGGCCCTGCTGGGAGCCGGCCCGCCGGAGGAGAGTTCGGCCTGATGCCCGATTCCGCCGATCGGACTCGGGGAGATGCCGCGCGACGCCGGCTCGATCGGCATCCTCCCATGCTCTCCGCGCATACCGCGGACAGCGATGTGCAGTGGGCCGGGCGGCGGGCGGATCCCGTCCGCTTTGCGTGGGCCGTGATTCTGATCTCCTTTGCCTGCTTCTGTCTCCTGGCCGTCTTGATTACGGCCGGGTCCGTGTTCACCTACCGCAACGCCACCGTGCGGGGTGAACTGTTGCTGCAGTCCACGATTGGCACCGTGTACCTGCACAACGGTGGGCGTGCCGATGCCGTTGCGGTAACCTCCCCGGTTTCCGAAATCAACCGCGGCAGCCGCCTGGTGACTCAGCGGGAGGCAACCCAGGGAGTGTTGGGCCTGTTTCGTTCCCGGACCACGGGCGGCATGCTCAATTCGGTCCAAATCTCATCGGACACCATTCTTGACATCCTCAAGGTCGAACGGCCCCTGTTTCCGGGCAACGGCGCCGACCATCTGGTGGATCTGGTTCTGACCAAGGGCCAGATCCGGGTTGTAACACTGATGCCGGAAGGCCAGTCGATCCGAATGCAGGTCAAGACGCCTCACGGATCGGTCCAACTGCACGAAGGCGTGTTTCGTCTGTCGGTGGGGAACCGGCAGACGGAAGTGGTCGCCATCAACGGGGAAGTGGCGGGCCACAGCCGGAATGGAGCGGCCTTCCGGTTGGGGGAAGGCCAGCGGCTGAATTTCGAGCACAACCGCATTTCGGAGCCGGTTCCGGACATCGGCTCCGAAATCCTGACCGATGGCCGCTTTGAGGCGCCGGTCGACGAGAACTGGTCCCGTGCCGTGGTGGCCAGCGACATCCCGCCTCCGACCATGGAGCGTGTGCAGGAGGACGGCCGCTGGGTGATCCGCTTCCACCGGGCCGTCGGCGACAACGCCCATAACCAGTTCGAGTTGCGCCAAACCGTTGATCGGAATGTCAGTCTGCATGAGAGCCTGTACCTCCGCCTGACGGTGCGCATCGACTACCAGTCCCTGCCGGGCGCCGGCGTGCTGAGCTCCGAATTTCCGGTGCGCGTCGAGATTGGTTACACGGACATATATGGGCAGGAACGGGCCTGGGGGCACGGCTTCTACTACCGCGAGCCGATCGCCGGATATTGGATCGAGAATGGAGAACAAATCGCGCAAAGTACTTGGTTTGCCTACGAGTCTCCGGATCTCTTCAACCTGCTGGCCCTGAATCCGCCCGAGACGATCACCTATGTCCGCATCCATGCGAGTGGACACGACTACACCAGCTACATTGGGGACGTAAGCCTGACGGCTCACTAGCTAGCCGCGTGCGCCGGTTCCCCGCGGCGGGGCCCCGCGCATCCCGCCAACCAATGGGCGAGACTTCGCGATCGGCTTCCGCCGTCAGCCCTCCGCAGCCACCGGTTGCACCACGCGCGACGTGCCCAGGAACAGTTCGTTGGGGGTTGCATCCCGGTTGATCGGTCCGGTGTGATCCGGGTCCACCCAATGGGTGCGCGTCCAATGAACTGGATGGTACAGGCCGAACACCCAGGCCAGTTCCGCGTCGGGTTCCACATGCGCGGGCACCGATACGGTAACTCGTTCCTGCCGCTCCTCTCCAATGGGCCATTGCGTAGTCGGCCACAGGCCGCCTCCGGGAAACGAGTCGAACTGTGCCACGATGTTGCCGTCCCGGTCGCGCAGGTGCAGGAACAGGGCCCAGTCGGACTGTGGCCGCGCGACCGCCGCCAGCTGCAGGTGGACCCGGACTGGTTTTCCGGGAGTCACCGCGGATGGCAGGTCAATGGCGGACAACCGCATGCTGGGATGGCCGTCGGCCGGACCGGTCTGCTTCCTGCGCACTTCCCAGTCCGCATCCGCGTAGCGCAGGGGCTCGGGTGGCACAAAGGCCGGTTCGATAATCCATGTGGGCGTAACCGCGCACAGCAGGAAAAGGCCGGCCGGAATGGCGGCCGCGACATTGCGGATTCCAGTGGGCCAGAGGCATATTGCCAATCCGAATGCCAGGGCCAGGGCCGGGAGGGCCGGAAACAGGTACCGTCCCTGTGCCGCCGGTGCAACCAGCATGAATCGCATCCAAGCCACCAGCAGGATGCCGAGCCAAGTGAAGGCCAGCATGCCCTGCATGAATCGGACATTGTGAAAGAGGTACTGTTCGGGTTCCAGGCGGCGGGCCCGTTGCCAAACCCACAGCAGAAAGCCGGCGGCCGCGATGAGGGTCAGGATGCCCAAAACCGTGTAGACAGTCTCCGGATATGGAAGCGTCAATCCACCGAAGACCCCCCAGAAGCTGCGAAACATGGCCGGCAGCTCGCGGGCCAGCCCGGCAACGGTCAAGGCTTCCCGGCGCAGGTCGATGTTGGCTTCCCAAATGTTCCACGCCAGTGGATCCCCGTACATGGCCAAGTTGCGGACGTACCACCATCCGGACACCATCGCCACTGGAACCGCCATCCGCCAACCCGCATCGATGACGAACCTGCCGTCGCCGCGCCTCCAGGCAACCCAAGCCAGGGCCAACAGAACCACGGCCGTCAGCCCCAGACCACTTAGCTTGGCCCCAAGCGCAATGCCGAGCCAGACCCCCAGCCACCATCCCTGGCGAACTGCGAGCGGCCGGTCCTGCGGGAGGTGCGGATCGGCCCCGAAGCGCATCCACTCCGCCAGGCGCCAAATCAGTACAGAGGCTGCCGCGGCGATCAGGTTGTCGTTGCTGGCAGCGGCCCCGATGAACACAAATTGCGGCACGAACGCGAGTGCCGCCGAGGTTGACAGGGCCACGGCTGGATTCAGGAACAGCCGGACGAAACGGTAGGTTGCCCACAGGGTGGTGCAACACAGAAGAATCGACCACAGGCGCAGGATGTGTAGGGCCAGGAATGAACCCGACCACGGCCAACCGTCGTCGCTGTGGGCAAGGAAGTAGTTCAGGTTCTCCGTGGCCGTTTCCTGACCCAGATAGGCATACGGGTTGATGCGGTCGGCCAAAGCCGGGAAGTCCGACAGATCGATCCACCCCGTCAGGATCGCGCCGGCGATGTAATAGAGGGGTGCCTGGGTGCCCTGTTGTTGCCAGAGACCCGGCGTATTCGGTTCCGAACGCGGCAGGTCGTACCAGGTCACGACATGCTGGACGAACGCGAGGTGCTGAAATTCGTCAGGGGTTTCAAAGGCGGGAACCGCGATGCTGAAGTACGCGGCCAGCAGCGCGAAGAGCAACAGCAGGCCGGCAATCCAGAGTCGTTCACGCCCCTCGGGCCACGGCTTCGGTCCGTTTGCGTGCATGGCGTGGGAACGGAACTGCGCGCAGCGGGCTTCCCGGGCAGACGATTTAGCAGCTCCGGGAGTCAGACCGTCGTCGGGCTTCGTTTTTCCGGGGACCACCAGAACAGGAAGTAGAGCACCGTCAATCCGAAGCGCAGCCAGACGTCCAGGATGCGGAATGTGGATTCGCCGTTGGCCCTGGGGAATTCATGGCTGGGCATCTCGCGCAGGCGGTATCCGCAGCGGATTGTCTTGATGATCATCTCCTGCTCAATGGTGTGGATGTCCTCCGTCAGTCCCAGATCCAGGGCCACCGAGCGCCGAATGGCCCTGAAGCCGTTCTGGCAGTCGGTCATGCGGACCCCCTGGCTGTAGTTGATGCACAGGGTAATGACCTGGCTGCCAAACAACCGAATGGACTGTTTGACGGTGGCGTGCAGTTCATCACTGCCGCCAATCATGCGGGAGCCCGATACATGGTCGGCCTCGTTGCGCACGATGGGGCCAATCAGGCTGGGGATTTCGGTGGGATCGTGGGAGCCGTCCGCATCCATCAGGACGACGATTTCGTTGCGCGCCGCCAGCAGGCCCTGCCGCACGGCGGCACCCTTGCCCATGCCGTTGTCGCGCAGGACGGTCGCCCCGGCGGCGGCGGCCACCTGCTCCGTCCCGTCCGTGCTGTGCCCGTCGACCACCAGCACCTCATCGGCCATCCGTCGGACGACATGCAGGATCGGCAGCAAGGACTCCGCTTCGTTGAATGTCGGAATCACCACGGTGAAGGGAGGCAGGACCGCGGAACCGTCTTCGGTGTCGCGGTCCGGGCTGTAATTGTCGAGATACCACTGGGGGATAACGGCCATGTTGGGTAAACCGGATGCAGGGGTTCAGTTTGAGCGGCTAGGCCCGGAGGCAGCAGAGGACGGATATCGGGAGCCCGTGCGACCTGCACCACAGTTCGCGATGAGTCGGCTGATAGGGTTGCAACCGGCAGGTCAGGGACATGTCGGGCGGCTGGAAGTCCGGGGACTGCTCCACGAGCCAACCTGTCCAGGCCATGAATTCCGGTACGTCGCTCCTGACGTGCAAAAGGCCTCCCGGTGCCATGTGTTCGGCCAGCATGGACAGGAACGGCGGAGACATCAGCCTGCGATGCTGGTGCCTGCGTTTCCACCACGGGTCGGGGAACAGCACGTGCACCGCCGCCAGGGATCGCCTTGGGCAGAGCCTTGGCAAGGCGAACCGCACATCGTCGTCGCAGAACCAAACGTTGTTCAGTTTCTGCCTGGCGACCCGCATCAGGGCGCGTCGGACGGCTGTGGTCAGGACTTCCACTCCCAGAAAGAGGGTGTCCGGTTTATGGCGAGCCCGGTTCAGGATGAAGTCGGCTCGGGCCGGCCCGATTTCCAGCTCGATGGTCCGGGCGGCTGCGCGGTTTTCCAGGAATTGCGCGGCGGCTTTCGATGCCGGCGCGTCAAGCATCAGGGAACGGATGAACCGCTGACCCTCGGCCCAGGCGGGTTCAAGCGAAGCGGATGGCCGCAGGCGCGGATCGCCGCCCAGCAGACCCTTGCCGCGTTGCCAATCCCGCAGGATGCGTCGATGGTCTTCCGTGGTCAGGGGTTCCCACGGGAAGTCCATGCGCCCTTGGCTGAACGGCGTGTTCCTGGCGGCCCTCGAGGATGGCAGGATCGTACTGTTGGTTGTCATGAGTAGCATTCAGGAGTTAGTGCGGATACATAGTCGCGCCAACAGGCCGGGACCAGAGGCAGAATCCATGGCACGCTCCAACAGCAACGGCTGTACAGGCTGTTGCACTAACTACTGGCGGAAGGGCCCAATCCTGCTCGACTGGCTGGAAGCAGTGGTGGACCCGGACGCACTGACCAGCACCAACCGCCTAGACGGGTGTTTTGGCCGTTTGAAACCGAGTGTGTGCCTGACCGTTCTGGGGCATGGAGCTGTTTACCCATCGCGGCATCGAGACGATCATCCTTTGCGCGACCGATTCTCACGCTCAGTGCAACAGTCTCGGCCTGTGCAGGTTGGATAGCCTTGCCAGCCCAGCGACGACAGTGGCGAAGGTTTCCAGGAGGGCCCCATCGTGCGTGTTCTGTGCGGGATACACTTCACCCAATAGGAAGCACAGCAGCTCTGCTTGTTACGCCATTGGATGAGACGGATCGAACATCCGCGTGATCGGTATGCGCTGGATTGATAGTACATCCAGGTTCTGTCTCAACTTGGTGCTGGCCCAATCCCAAGATGCGGGCGATTGTGTTCTCCACATCCTGTTTCGTTGCTGGGATTGGGTGTTGGGGGTTCGCTAGCTTACTCTTCACTTCGTTCAGACTCGAAGCGTGGTAGCCCGTCTTGAATTGTGTGAACTTCAAGCCTAGGGCTGTGCTTAACACTACAGTGCGGTCGTCCTGTTGGATTTGTTTCTGTTTCACAAGCTGGATCAAGGCGGCCAAGGCAACCCCGGTGTGCGGGCAGGTGTACATGCCGGACCGATCTGCTTGGGCTGAGGCATGGGCGAGTTCTTGCTCGGTCACCGAGACCACTAGGCCATCGGATTCCTGAATGGCTTGCACGGCTTTGTCGTAGCTGACCGGATTGCCGATTTGGATAGCTGAGGCCAGAGTGGCTTCTGCGATCACAGGTTTGTATCCCACAAATCCGTTCAGGAAGTTCTGGTACAGCGGATTCGCCTTCTCTGTCTGTGCCGCCACCAACCGCGGAATCCTGTCGATGACTCCCAGTTTTTGCATCAGCCGGAAGCCTTTGTACATGGCACTGATGTTGCCTAGGTTGCCCGAAGGCACGATGACCCAATCGGGCACCTCCCAGTCGAACTGCTGGACAATCTCCATCGCTACGGTCTGTTGTCCCTCAATGCGAAGGCTATTCATCGAGTTGGCCAAGTAGATGGACTGGTCGGCAGTAACGTCTTGTACCACTTTCATGCAACCGTCGAAGTCCGTGTCCAGGACTAGAACGTGGGCGCCGTTGGCGGTCGGCTGAATGAGCTGGGCCGGACTGATTTTGTCCTTGGGCAGAAAGATGATGGCGGGAATGCCAGCGGTGGCCGCGTAGGCGGCCAAGGCCGCACTGGTGTCTCCGGTACTGGCACATGCCACGGCTTTGATGTTACTGCCGCCGCGTTGGACGATACCATTGACTACGCTCACAAGGACTGTCATACCGAGGTCCTTGAAGCTACCCGTATGGCTGTTGCCACACATCTTGACCCACAGTTCATCCAAGCCAAGTTCTTTGCCAAAGCGGGAAGCCCGGAACAAGGTTGTATTGCCCTCGTACATGCTGACGATGTGCTCGTCCGCCAGATCCGGCATGACCCACTCTCGGTAGCGCCAAACTCCGCTGTCAAAGGGAAAGGTGCGACAGCGGTTACGGAGGTCCAGAAGGGCTTTCCATTTCTCTGCGGAACGGGTCTTCAGCTGCTCCAAGTTGTGTTGAACCTCAAGCAGTCCATTGCAAGTCGGACAGCGATACACGACGGCGTCGACGGGGTACACGTCCGTGTTCCCGCAGCGGTTGAAGCAACGCAGGACACTATTTTGGTTTTTGTCGTACATAGCATCATCACTGTGCAAATAGCATCATCACTGTGCAAATCATCACGAAGCATTATGCCAGTTGCCGATGACAGGCAGTACAAGCCCCTTGCAATCGGACCCGAATTGCCCACCGGGACCGGTGGGGGATCCTGTCAGGCGCGTGCGGGCGGGACAGCGCGCGCCGTGCCCCGCGCCGCTCAGGACGCAGCGGGTGCCGGACGAATGCCCAGAAACACCTGTTTGCCGTTGAGGATCCGAAGGATTTCCTGCGGCGTCCACTGGCTGCGGCGGGATGCCCCGGACTGCTCGAAAATGCCGCTTAGCTCGGTCGGCGACAAGGGGCTGTTGTCGTTGGACAGAAAGACCCTGAAGCACGCCGCCGTCAGGGGCAGCGTGTCGTCGATGAAATCCGATTGATGGGTGCAACTGATCCGCAGGCACTCCTTCAGGGCGTCCACCCTGCGGACCTCGCCGGTTTCCGCGTCCACCCAGTCGACCTCCTCCGTGTCCACATGGGTGCGGAACCGTTGTTGGCATTCGTCGCACAGCTGCTGGTACAGGTGAAAGCGGTAGTCGAGGCTGCTGTTGGCCCACCAGTCATGGTCGATGTGGAACTCCGTGTCCACACCCGGACCGAAGCGGCGGGCTGCGTGGACGCGTGTTGACTGCTCTGACATCTTGGGGTCATATCTCCCTGGGATCGCGGTTGGTGCCTTTCGTTGTGACGGGATCAGTTGGTCAGTCCGAACTCGCGGGGGTCGGACAGGCTGCGCAGCCGCGAATTGGATGTCAGGGCGTGGATCACCAGGCCGGGTGCATAGCGCTGGATGGCGTTGACGACGCTGTACACGGTACTGGCATGGACGGTGCTGTCCGGTTTCTTGAGGAGTTCCATCGCAACCTCCTCAACCAGGTTGAAGATGGAGTTGCCGCTCTCGCGGTTCCGGAACAGGATCCTGTACTCGGCCAGTTTCTCCTCGTCCGTGCAGGCAACGGCCTGATGTGTGTCCAGTTCACAGCCGATGGTCATAATGGACTTGGCCCGGTCGATTTCAAGCCTGAGTGGTGCCGTTTCGCCGGCGGTCCCGTCCAGCAGGGGATCCTCAACCGCGTTAAGGGTCCAGAACCACTCCTGTTTTGGCCGACGCGTATTGAAGTTGAGGGTAATCGTGCCGTCCGAACGACGCTCGACATACAGGTTGGCACCGGCCGGGATGTTGTGGTTCAGGTAGAACTCCTCCAACCCGCAAATGTAGCGGCCCTCGGGAACGTACCAGCATTCCATCGTGCCTCCGTGCACCGGATCGCGCATCTCGATCCGGGTCTTGAAGTCCGGATCGAGATCCAGGAGCTCTTCCATCGGCCCGGTGACGGGCAATGTGCCGTGCAGCCTGTGGGGGTACAGAAGCACAAAGTGCACCTGTCCCAGCGTGTCGAGTTGCGGTTGGCGCTCCGACCACTCGTCCGCCAGGTTTGCCTCCAAGCTGAGCAGATCGTTGGTGAATGTCGAATAGACGTAGTTGACCCTGACCGGCTGGAGTGCCTCGGGTACGGAACGGGCCGCCGCCGGGAGGCCGCTGGCGCGGTGCCAACAGGCAACGCCACCGGCCATGACTTCCTCGAACCGGGGATCCTGTGACAGTCCGATATCCAGACTCAGTTGCAGGAGTTCCGGGCTGAGTTCATCGGCCTTTAAGTCGAGGACGCCAAGGATTTCCGAGGACAAGACAGGCCGTTCCTCGTCGTAAATCTTGGCTTCCGCCATGTTTAGGCTGAATTCATCCACTTCGACGAGTTGGTCGCGCAGCAGCCAGTCGCCATTCCATTCGATGAATTCGCCGGACCTCGGGCCCTCTTCCAAGGCATACCGAAGTGCATCCTCAATCTCTTCCTCGTGCTGTTCGAAGATTTCTTCCGAAGTGAGCATGCCGGCGGCACTGAAGTCCTCTTCGCCCAGGTCGTTGAGCGGATGCTTGGTCTTGAGCTGAGCGGCAAATTCGCAGATTTCCTCGGGGTCGGACATCAGGACCTCAAGTACGGAAAACCTGCCGTGTTCGGGGTTGTAGCCGTTCCGAATGTCCATGACCGTGCCGGTGCGGTAGTCCATGGCGGTGAACACCAAGGTTTGGTCCTGGGCGAACTTCTTACCGGGCTGGTACATGGTGCCCAGCTTCAGCATTTTTTCGATTTGGCTGTTTTCGCGGGCCTGATAGTGTTCAATCAGGCTGATGGCAAGCTTTTCGAATGGTGCAGGGGTACCCAGTTGGCCGGTGGCCAGTTGCTCGTACAGAAAGTCAAGGTCCCCGTCGGTGGCCGTAAACTCGGATGTCCAGAAGTGGGGGTCCAACGTCTTGCGCAGCATTAATCAGGAACTCCGAGTCGACAGGGCGGAAGCGCGGGGAAATCACAAGCTCACTTAACACAGCGTTGGCCTCCGGCGGCCGGCCAACGCAACTGAGAATTATACCATTTGCGGGAATCGGTTCCGGCTCCCGCGGGAAGGTCCGCGCTGTTTCCATTGTGCGGGTGTCGGCCCTGAACCGCGAGCGGCAACCGGAATGTTGTGGTGCCTGTCACCGGAACAACCGATCCGCAACGGCCGCAACTCAAGCCACTTGGCACTGTAAGATCGGGTAGCCTGTCATTCATAATGTCACGCGGTGGCCCACGCCGACTTGCAGGGAGCGGTTGACATCAAGATCTTGGCAATGATTCTGGCCGGCGGTGCCGGAACCCGGTTGATGTCCCTGACGGATCAACGGGCCAAGCCCGCGGTGCCTTTCGCGGGCAAGTTTCGCATCATCGATTTCACGCTCAGCAACTGCGTACATTCCGGCATCTCCACGGTCGGGGTCCTGACCCAGTATCAGCCGCACAGTCTTCAGGACCACTTGGGCATCGGCAAACCGTGGGACCTGGACCGCGCGCAGGGCGGAATCCGCATACTCCAGCCCTATACCGCGCCGGGTGCACAGGCCTGGTACACGGGTACCGCCGATGCCATTCTGCGCAACCTCTTTTTCATTGAGGATCACGATCCGGATGCTGTCCTCATCCTGTCAGGCGATCACATCTACAAGATGGACTACACGCCCATGCTGGAGCAGCATCGGCGCACCGAGGCCGACCTGACGGTTGCCGTCATGCCGGTGCCGCTGGAGGAAACCCCCCGGTTTGGCATCATGGAGACCGATGACGCCAACCGGGTTCTGGAGTTCCACGAAAAGCCGCCCGGCATGGACAAGGGCAACCTGGCCTCGATGGGGATCTACATCTTTTCGACGAACCGGTTGGTGCAACGTTTGCGGGAAAGCACGGAGGAGGATCCTCGCGACGATTTCGGCCAGCACGTCATTCCGGCCATGATTGAGCGCAATGATCGGGTGTTTGCCTTCAACTTTGATGGCTACTGGGTGGACGTGGGCACGTTGGATTCCTACTGGTCCACAAATTTGGATCTGCTGAAACCGGATCCGCCACTGGACATGTACACGCGGGAATGGCCCGTCCTGACCCGGTCCACCGAACATCCGCCGGCCAAGGTGTCGGCCCAGGCGCAGATTTCACGGTCGCTGGTCTGCAACGGGTCGGTGATCAAAGGCAAGGTTCACGACTCGGTGCTGAGTCCCGGGGTGCAGGTGAGCGTGGGCGCCGAGGTCGTCCGCAGCGTTCTCATGAGCGACACGTGGATTGGACCCGGGGTGCGGGTTGAGAATGCCATCCTCGACAAGTCGGTCGTGGTCGCCGCCGGTGCCCGCGTCGGTGGGTCCGGTGACCGCGATGCCAACGAGATTCATCCCGATCGGCTTCACACGGGACTGACCGTGGTGGGCAAGGGAGCCTTCATTCCCGATCACTGCGTCATCGGCGGCAACGTTCACATTGCGGCGGACGCCGACGCGTCGCACTTTCCCCCGGACGGGGTCGTGGCGGACGGCTCCACCATCGGTTGAAGGACGGCAGGATTATGAAGTCGGCTTCCTCGGACCGCATCCTGTCCCTCATCATGGCGGGGGGTGCCAGCGAAACCCTGGGCGCGCTCACGGAGGCCAGGGCCGAGCCGGCCCTGCACATCGGCGGCAAGTTCCGGCTGATCGACTTTCCGCTGAGCAATCTCACCAACAGCGAGCTGTACAACATCGGGGTTCTGACCCAGTACATGCCCCGTTCCCTGAACGACCACATCGGCGTGGGCAAACCCTGGGATCTGGATCGCGCCACCGGCGGCGTGCGCCTGCTGCAGCCCTACATGGGGGGACTGTGGGGTGGCTGGCAGAGCGGCAACGCCGATGCGGTGCGGCGCAACCTTGACTTCATCCGCAATCAGGGGGCCACGGACGTACTGATTCTGGCGGGGGATCACATGTATCTGATGGACTACCGTCCCATGCTGCGGCAGCACATGGAACGGGGCAGCGAAGCCACCGTCGGAACACGCCACATCACGTCGCCGCACGACGCCTTTCGCTACGGGATGCTGGTGTCGGACCAGGAGCAGCGACTGCTGGCGTTTGAGGAAAAGCCGGGTCGCAGTCGCCGGTCCATGTCAAGCATGGGCATCTACGTCTTCGACGTGAACGCTCTGGCCGACGCCCTGATTTCCCATCCGGAACTGAACGACTTCGGCCGTGACGTGATTCCGTGGTTCCTGGAACGGAAAGCCAGGATCCACACCTACGAGTACAAGGGCTACTGGGCGGACGTGGGTACGGTCCAGGCCTACTGGGAAGCCAACATGGGACTGATCGCCGACGAACCGGCGCTGAACCTGTACAACCGCCAATGGGTCGTGCGGACCCGCAGCGAAACGCAGGCGGCCGCACGCATTGAACCGGATTCCGACGTGTCCGACAGTCTGGTTTCCAATGGATGCCTGGTGGGGGGAACGGTAAGGCACAGTGTGCTGTCACCCGGAGTGGTGGTCGAGGCCGGAGCCCGCGTGACCAATTCCGTGGTCCTGCGGAACGTGCACATTGGCGCCGACGCCGTAGTGGATCGGTGCGTAATTGACGACGACACCGTGATCGGCGCGGGTGCCTTGGTTGGACACGGAGAGGACGAGGCTCCAAACCGACAACTGCCCGACGTGCTCAACACGGGCCTGACATTGATTGGGCTCAATACCCATGTGCCGCCCGGCTGCAAAATTGGACGCAACGTCCAGGTGCACTCTCGAACTGATGCGGATGAGTTTCCAAGCGCAGGAGAAGTGGTGTCCGGTGACATCGTCGGGAGGGATCCCCGCCGCCGGGGCGAGCCGACAGACGTTTGACTTTCGCGTGTGGCTGGCCTTGTCCGCCAAACAGCGCGCCTGCTGTCCAATTGCCTATGGAGAGGGTGACACCGGCCGCCGCCAGATCCAGCGAAAGGCCCCGGAGTCGGTTTCCCGATTGCGCTTCCTGGAGACTGCTGGCTGCGGACGTGCGTTTACAACCTGTGACCCGATGCTCGCCTCGCAGAGTGCGGGGTGCCGGTCGGATTCGCCTGCCCGGCAAATGCAGCTTGACTTTCCCGAATTTGGTACGGATGTGGCTGTTGCTCCACCCGCACCGCGACTTGAAGGATGCTTATGCCTACAGCTGACATTGGATTGATTGGCCTCGCCGTGATGGGCCAGAACCTGGTCCTGAACATGGCGCGCAACGGATACCGCGTGGCGGTTTACAACCGGACCACCGCGCGCATGACGGAGTTCGTGAACGCCCATGCGGGTGTTTCCGTTGCAGGATGGGCGACACTCCCCGAGTTCGTGGCCGATCTCAAGCCGCCCCGCAAAGTCATGGTGATGGTGCAGGCCGGCGGTGCCGTGGATGCGGTGATTGGAGAGCTTGTACCCTTGCTGGAACAAGGGGACTTGATCATCGACGGTGGCAACAGCCATTACACCGACTCCGAGCGGCGCAGCCGGGACGTGGCTGCGGCCGGCCTGGAGTTCATGGGCATAGGCGTCAGTGGCGGCGAAGAAGGCGCCTTGTGGGGACCGTCCATCATGCCCGGAGGTTCAAGCGAGTCGTGGGCCGAAGTCGAGCCCGTTCTGACCGCGATCAGCGCCAAGGCGGAGCGGGACGGCAAACCGTGTGTCGCCTACATTGGACCCAGGGGTGCCGGGCACTACGTAAAGATGGTCCACAACGCCATCGAATACGGAGATATGCAGTTGATTGCGGAGGCCTATCAAATCCTGTGCGACCTGGGGGGATTGAACAACCGGGAACTGGCTGCCACGTTCAGCGAGTGGAACGCCGCGGAACTGGACAGCTTTTTGATTGACATAACTGCTACCATTTTCGAAACCCGCGACGAGGAAACCGGCAACGATCTGGTGGATATGGTTCTGGACAAGGCTGCCCAGAAGGGCACAGGCAAGTGGGCCAGCCAGGACGCCCTGGACTTGGGGGCTCCGATTCCGACCATCAACGCGGCGGTGGTGGGCCGCATCGTGTCGAGTTTCAAGGACCAGCGGGTAGCGGCGTCCAGGGTCTTGTCCGGTCCTGCCACGGTACCCGGAGACATGGATCGAGTCACACTGGTTGAAGGGGTGCGCGCCGCGCTCTATGCCGCCAAAATCAGCGCTTATGCACAAGGCATGGCACTGCTGGGTTTGGCCAGCGACGAATACGGTTACGAACTGAATCTGGGGGAGGTTGCCCGCATCTGGCGCGGCGGCTGCATTATTCGCGCCCGTTTCCTGGATCGCATCACGGAGGCCTACGAGCGGGATCCGCACCTGCCCAACTTGATGCTCGACGGGGAGTTCCGGGCCGCCTTGGCACAGCGTCTGCCGGCTTGGCGTACCATCGTGGCGGAGGCGGTCAAGGCCGGTGTACCCGTTCCGGGGTTGTCGGCCAGTCTCGCCTACTACGACTCCTATCGGAGCGCCCGGCTGCCTGCCAATCTTATTCAGGCTCAGCGGGACCTGTTCGGAGCCCATACCTACGAGCGTACCGATCGGCCCGGAACCTTTCATTCAACTTGGTCGTGAGCCCATGTCCACCGAGGCCAGCCCAACCACCGGTCCCGTGCCGACGGCTTCCCCGGCACGCTTTTGGCTCGCGGCCACGTTTCTCACGCTAGTTCTCGGTTCGGCATGGATCTGGGTGTCGGCACCCGGCCGCACATCCGCGGTGTTGGAAGACTCGGCCGGTCCGTTCATCGGCCATGCGGCTCCGCCGATCCAACTGGTGTCACTGGAGGATCCAACCGTCGCAATCGTTGTCGATGGAGTGGGGGTGCCCGTGGCCCTCAATTTCTGGGCGTCCTGGTGCAACCCGTGCCGCCGGGAGATTCCCGAACTGGTGGAGGCCACCCAGCGCTTTGGGCAAGAAGTGCGCGTGGTTGGGATTGTGATGCCGTCCGACGCGGATGGGGCCAGGGCCATGGCGGACGAGTTCGGCATCAACTACGAACTCACGGTGGACGCGCTGGGAGGTCAGGGGCACGCGGACTACGACGTACGCAGCATCCCAACCACCTACTTCATCGACAGGAACGGTGTCATCAGGGCCAAGGTAACGGGGGAAATGAGTGCCGCGGTCCTGACGGAAGGCATCTCGCGCATCCTGAATTGACAACCCTTAGGCTGCTTCTGTGCCTTGTCGGTGTACCAATCCTACAGTCAGCAAAAGAACCCACACCATCCACAGTTCGGGCAGCGCGTAGCTGGCATCCACCATGCCGTGCGCGATTCCGGCTGTGCAGGCGCCAAGCGCAGCCACGGCCATCGGCTGCGGCCGCACAGATGACAACTGCTGTACAAACCCGCCCGCGGCCACCCACGCCAAGGCCAAACCGGTCAGGAAGCCCGGCAGGCCCAGGCGCGTCAACAGGTCCAAGACAACATTGTGCGGATGATTCAGGCTGGGTTCGTTCCAGACTTCAGGTGCAACATAGAAGCTTCGGTACCAGTACAGGAAGTTGTCAGGCCCCACACCCGACCACCAATGGTCCGCAAACATTGCTAGCGAACTGCGCCAAAGGTGGACGCGAACCAGGGCAGGGAAGCTTTCCCGCCAATTCAGAACCCCTGACATCCGCGGTGTGTCGAGAAACGGTGCCAACGCAGCCATGCCCACTGCCGCGGTTCCCGCCAGAATCCAGATCAACCATTTGGCCTCAGGCCAGCGTTGCCGTGTGGCGATGGCGGCAAGCAGGACCACCAGACCTCCCGCCGGCAGTCCCAGGAACAGGGCTCCCTTGCTGAAGGTGAGCAGAACCGTCCCTGCGGTCAAGGCCGCGGACGCACCCCAGGCCGATCGCCATTTCCACGAGTTCGCAAATCCGAGCATGGCGAGGGCAACCAGCACGCACCTTTCCAGGTACAACGCCAGATTGTTGGGCGAGCCGAACAGTCCCCGCGCCCGTCTGACCCCTTCAACGTCCGTCACCTGAATGCCCTGGGTCCAGGCGACGATGCTGAATAGCGAAATCGCGACGGCCCCCGCCATCCACAGACCAATGAGGCTGTACGCGGTGCGTTCGGGGTTCGGGGTGTGTTGAAGAAGAAGAAGCAACGAGGCTAGGAACACTCCTCCGGCGAGGAAAATGGTGCGCCACTCCCGGAGTGCCTGCGGAAGGTAGTCCGCGGCCAAGGCCGAAACCAGAGCCAAGCCGATTGCCAGGAACAGGAACCGGACAACCCATCTCATGCATGGTTGAAACGCATACTCCCGGGCCATCGGCTCGAAGATCAGGACATGGGCCAGGGTGACGGCAAAACCGCCCCAGACACCGATTTCGACCAGATTTAGAGAAAGGCCCGGTGCCAACGGCAAGGGATGGAGGTGGAAGGGAAGACCGGCCAGCGTCAGTCCCAGCCACAGAACCGGCTGCCTCGTTCCCAGTAGACCCAACAGGCCGAGTCCCGGCAACGTTAGCCACCAGTAATCGCTTACCGTGCCAACCGCGATACCTGCCGCAGCCACTGCGGCAACCGCCCCCTGAACCACCGGGGACGAGGGAAGCGTCTTCGTCAAGACTGTCTTGATCCCCAGATCCTCCAGCGTCACCGCAGACTTACGCCACGCGGGAGCCAAAGGTCTCCAGGGAGCAAGTGTCCAGCAGGCCAGGCCCAACAAGGACAGGACGCTCCCCGGCCATGTCGGCCATCCCCGGGCAGGTCCTGGATCGGAAGTCGCACCCAACAGGAAATCCTGCAACTGAAATGCCTCTTTCACCCAGGGAGCCTGCCAAACGGTCAGGGATGCGGTGTGAACTCCGGGATGGGCACTTCGGTGGGCCAATATCCATTCTGTTTCGGGCCGCATTGGCGGGTGCTCCCAAGGCGAGAGCAACGGCATTGTGCCCAGAAGGAGTTTCGAATCCAGGAACCGGCGCAACTCACTGGCAGGCGTTTGGTCAACGATCAGGCGCAGCCCTGCCGGCACATCTGCTCTATCCAATGCCAGCCACAGTTCCGTTCCTTCCCAGGTGAAGTCAACTTCCAGTACGTCGCCCGGCCGACACGGCGGACTTGCCGGAGCGGTACCCGGTTCGGCAGAACGACAGATCGTGCCGGCCAGCACGGGACCGACGGCCGACACCGCGGTTCCGGGGGCGAGCGTACCTGCGGTCGTATCCAATTGGTTCACGGGCAGGACAACCGTGACCGCACGGGAGCCCGACCATGCCAGCCAAATCAGGCCGGCCAACAGACATGCCGCCCCGACTGCCGTTGCAATGCCGGCCCGCGGCGTGGGTCGCGTAAACACGTCAGCCGAACGGCTTCGGAGTCAGGAGTGGGGTTTGGGAAGGCCAAGCCTGTATTCGTGTCGGCAGGCTTAGCCGAAAAGATGGGGCCGCAAACGACCGAATTGAATGGGCGTCGACGTCAGTCGTGGAAGCGCAGAACCGCGAGCACCTTGCCCTGGATCTCCACCTGCGATGCGTGTCGTCGGATGGGCTGGTGCATGTGGTTGGGGCTGGACGGCTGCAACACCACAGAGTCCCCTTCCCGGTAAAACTGCTTCAGGGTCATGGCATTGTCGTCCGTGATCCAGGCAGCCACCAGATCCCCGTTGCGTACCGACTCATCCTTGGACATGACCACAATATCGTTGTCGAGAATCCCGGAGTCAATCATGGAATCGCCCAAGACGCGTAGGGCGTACACATTGGCGCGGTACCCAATCCTGTCCTGGTCCACGTGAACGTGTTCGTCTGCAGTCAGCCACGTGCGGGTTTCGCCCACATCCACCGGACTGCTGGCGACGATGTTCCCCAGCACCGGTACCATCTGGTGGTTCTGCCCTTCTGGTTTCTCAATCTCAAACCCCTTCTCCTCCGCCTTGGCGTAGTTGAGTTTGATGGCGCGGCTGGCATGCCGTTCCCTGGAAATGAGACCGTGCTCAACCAACTTGCCAAGGTTGTAGTTGACCACGGAGGAGCTGGGCACGCCGATTGCATCGCAAATCTCCCGGATGGACGGGGGATATTGCCTTTGCGCAATGTATTCGTGAATGAACTGGAACATCTTGCGTTGGCGATCTGTCAGTTCACGCAGTTTGTACTTTCCGCGTTTACCTGTGCGTGGCATTGCTATGCTCCTGATTGGAATCTGTGCGGTTTGCAACAATTTTGATTATACGACAACAACCGCATATTCCTAACAGAGTTTCAAACTTTGGGGCTTATATACCTGACTGTGCAGTCGGCATACCTGGTTCACGCATCATAGGGGCCCCCACGGGATCGTCCCTCCCCGTGCAGCAGCCCCTGTCCGCGGGCCGGAACTGGCACGGACGGAAGCCCCGCCCGTGCCAGGATGTTGATGGCCGCGTTGTAATCGGCGTTCAGGGCCCAGCCGCAGGCTTGACATGCAAACACCGCCTGCGACGGCCGGTTGGCCTTGTGGGTGTAGCAGCAACGGTTACAGGTCTGTGACGTGTACGCTGGATTGACCTTGGCTACGTGCCCCGCCTTGTACGCGAGCTTGCGCTCCAGTTGGCCCCAACCGGAGGCCAGCCCCCAAACTTTCGATCAACCCGGCAACAGGCCGTTGAACCTGCCAGGGAGCAGGCGTACAACGATGCAACAGACCTGCCGCCGCCGCGAACGACCGTCAGTTCGCCGATCGCAGCGGCAGGATCCACATTGGTTCCGTGCCAACGGCAAACCGATGTCGGAATTCCAGCCTCCCCGTACGGGGATAAATTGCGTAGACGGTCATACAGGCCGTGGCGAGACCGGCGCAAAACAGGAATCGGTCATCGGCAGAAATGCCAAAGGCGCGGGGGATCGACTCGGTTGACTGCCAGCCTAGCCGACGGAGGTCGCCGGATTGTCGATCGACCTCAAAAAAGGCCAGGCTGTTGTGTCCGCGGTTGCTGACGTACAGGAACCGTCCGTCGTTCGTGAGTCGAATCTGGGCACAGGTGTTGGCCAATCCCCAAGGATGGGGCAGCGTTGATACGGAACCAAGGCGAGGGCCCAGGCGTCCGTCGGGGGTCAGGCGCCAGTGGCCTACCGTGGAACTGTGTTCGTTGGAGACGAAGAGGCTTGAGCTGTCCGAATGAACCTCGAAGTGGCGCGGTCCTGCCGGTCCGACCCATGGATCGGACTCAGCCGCGGCCTTGCCGTATGGCGTCAGTGCCCCGGTGTGCCGGTCAAGTTCGAACCCGTGGATCGCGTTTTCGGTGCCGGTATGCGGGACCAGGAGACGGCCGGTTGTACCGATTTCCCTGATGCAGTGGGCTTTCGGACCGGTGGCGGCAGTCCAAACAGGCTTTGTGGACAGGCCCTTGCCTACCTGCGTGGCATGGACCGAAACATATCCGGCTCCGTAATAGGCGGCCAGGAGCCACTCGCCTTGGCTGTCCAGGTTCAGATAACAGGGATCGGAGTCCAACTGTACGGTTTCCATCGGATCCGACGTGACCCGGGCATCCCCCGTCAACTTCCATGTCGCCAGTTGGCGGGAGCCCCTTAGGCCCCCGTACAGAGTCGAGCCGTCCAGGGACTGGACCAGGGGACCGGGACGGGAGTGGGCGGAAAGGCGGGCCACCCGAAGCAGGCGGCCTGCTTTTGGCACATAGTCCAGGATGTCTACGCAATCCTCACCGGACAGCGAAACCGCGATGCGGATTTTCGGGCCTTCCATGCCGCGCTTCGTGTGGTTGTCCTTGCCGGTTCGGCAGGCTCGGATCAGCCGTCCGGCTTCAGCGTCAGGGAACCGATTACGGAGTCGTCGGGGGCACCCATGATGTTGTACCCACCGTCCACGTGCATGACCTCGCCCGTGATGCCGGTGGACAGGTCGGAGACCAGGAACTGGGCCGTATTGCCGATGTCGGTCTGGGTTACCGTCCCCCCCGGGGCAACGTGGCCGATGTAGTCCAGGCTCTTGCGGAACCCGGCAATGCCGGAGGCCGAGAGTGTGCGGATGGGACCTGCCGAAATGGCGTTGACCCTGATGTTGTCCTGACCCAAGTCCCAGGCCAGGTAGCGAACGGAAGCTTCCAGGGCGGCCTTGGCCACTCCCATTACGTTGTAGTTGGGGGTGACCTTCTCGGAACCGAAGTAGGTCATGGCGATGATGCTGCCGCCGTTCGGCATCAGGGCTGCCGCGTGCCTCGACATCGCGATTAGGCTGTAGCAACTGACATCGAGCGCGACCTGGAACCCTTCCCTGGACGTGTCCTGGAAGCGTCCACTTAGATCCTCGCGCGGTGCGTAGGCAATGCAGTGGGCCAGGAAGTCGATTGTCCCGAACGTGGCCTTGGCCTGCTCAAAGGTTCGGGCCAGGGCCGCCTCATCGGTCACGTCGCACTCCTCGATCAACCGGCTGTCGAGGCTCTCGGCCAAGGGGCGCACGCGGCGTTCGAGTCTTTCGTTGGCGTAGGTGAATCCCAATTCGGCTCCCTGGTCATGCAGGGCCTGGGCGATGCCCCAGGCAATGGAGTTCTTGTTGGCAACACCGAATATCAAGCCTTGCTTGCCTTGTAGCGACATGTGTGACCTTCTTCGACTGGAGTTTGGCTTGCGAGGGGGTTCGTGTTCTTCCAAGACTGCGTCTGAGGCTCCGGACCCGCAGTTCGGTCAGACCCGCTTTAGCCGGTTCTTTGTTCTTTTGGCATCGAATGGGCAAGACGCAGGAATCTTGTCTTGCCCGCCTGCAACACCTGTTCCTGTCCGGGTTGGAGGTGTACCTTCAGCATCGGATTCGACACGGTTTCGCCGTTGAGGCGCACACCGCCCTGGGCCACCAGACGGCGGCCCTCGCCCCTGCTCTTGACCAGGGAGGCGTCCGCCAGCAGGTCCAGGACCGACATCGGTTCCGACATGCCAACCACGGGTGCCGAACTTGGTGCGTCGCCACCGTGCATGCGGGCTGCGTCGGCAACGGCCTGCTCGGCTAGGTTGTCCCCGTGGAAGGTACTGACAATTTCCTTCGCCAAGTCTCGCTTGACACCCGCGATGTCGTCCTTTCCCCTGCGTTGGGCTGCGTCCAGGGTGGCCTGGTCCCACCGCGTGGCGAGATCGCAGTAGAGGGGAACCACTTCGTCGGGAAGGTTCAGAACCTTGGTAAACATCAGGCCCGGGTCGTCATCGATGTTAATTGTGTTGCCGGAGGACTTGCTCATGCGGAGGACCCCGTCCGTGCCCGGCAGGATGGGATAGGTCAGCACGGTCTGGGGCTGCATGCCCCGTGCTTCCATCAGCTTGCGGCCCGCCATGAGGTTGAACAACTGGTCGGTGCCGCCGATTTGGACATCGGTTTCGAGGGCAACGGCATCCTGGGCCTGCATCAATGCATAGAAGAATTCGTGCAGCCAGATGGCGTCGCCGCGTTCCTGGCGCTGCCGGAAGTTGTGTCTGGCCAGGAACTGCTGGACCGTGAACAGGCTGGCGATGTCTATCACATCGCCAAAGGTCAGCTTCTCAAGCCAACGGTGGTTGTAGTCGATGATGGTGGCGTCGCGATCCAGAATGCGAAAGGCCTGGGTTGCAAACGTTTCCGCCTTGTCCAGGGCTTCCGCCAGGGTCTGCTGGGCGCGCGCCGAATCCTTGTCGCTGGGGTCTCCGATGGTTCCGGTGAACGATCCGATCAGGAATACGACCTCGTGGCCGAGTTCCTGAAACTGGCGCAGCTTGCGCATTGGGATCGTGTGGCCAAGGTGCAGGTCCGACCGCGACGGGTCGAATCCACAATAGACGCGCAGGGGTTTGCCCGAGTCCCTGGAGGCGGCCAAGCGATCCCGGAGCTCTGTCTCCATGTTGTCGCGTGTCCGGGGATCACCGCAGTCCACGCCGCGCATCAGGATGGCCAGTTGTTCGTCAACCGGCCGGAATTTGTTCGAGTCGGATTCGTTCTGCACGTCTGAATTGTTCGATGGAAGCGGATGTCCGTCCATTATAGACAGGAAACCGCAGGCCGGCCTTCCCCCACCGGATTTGGCACTGTTCCAATCTCGTTGATATTGGTTCCGGGTTGTCATGGGTTGTCTCCGGACCAGAAGGTTCCCTGCGTCGCTTCAGGCCACGCCGCGGGTCATCAGACCCACGAAATTGAGGGCCCTGCCTCGGTTTTTAGTCCCTGCATCAGGCGGGCCTTGGGCTTGCAACGGCCAAACCAGCCCTCCAGTCGGTCGGTGGCGGTGGGCACCTTGGGGTTTCGTTGGTTGCGCATCAAGTTGTGCCAGTGTCCCACGAGTTTCACGGCAGTTTCCTCACCTCCGACTACAGGCGCATCCGGCCCTGCATCACCGCTTCCCAGAGTGCCGGTAGGACGAGTTTCTCCTTCGTCGGTCGGGACACCTGTGCTGGTGCTGCCGATGGGTTTCCGGCCGACGGCGCCCCGGGACATTGCGGTGACGGGGGTGCACGTGACGGAGACGGGGGTGGACTACGACCGGTCACCGCGGCAGAGCTTCACACTGCTGGTGTCGACCACGGGCGCGGTGCGCTACGTGGACAGTTCGGAACTGGACCACGTGGGCTTCCTGCGCTATGCGGTTGGCACGTCGCTCTCGGTTGGGTTGGACAGGGGAACGGCACAGTCGAAGACTACGTCGGCACTTTCGCCACGCGGCGGATTCCTGCATCAGGACCGATGATGACATTGGGACCGACTGCTGACCACCCGCGCCTGCGTCAGCTCATGCCTGAGAGGGTTCTTATCCACAACACCTTCAACGACGCCTCCTCGGGACACCGCTATCAGCACCCTGCCGGCCACGAGGGCATCGACTTCGCCAGCGACACCGGCACCGATGTCAGGGCCATTCAGGGAGGCATTGTGGTCAAGGCATAGGGATGTGCTTGCCGACAGGGAATGAGCGCCCAATGGTGACAGGATGGGACGGCAGGGGTTTGGCACATCCCTCCGACTGCTGGGACTTCCCGCCTACCCTTGCTCCACGGCAGGAGAGCAGCTCGGGAGGTCATGCTGGAAGGAGGAGGCATACCAAGCTGCAATCCCGGGAAAACAACCGGTCAGTTGGTTATCGCGCAGGTCGATCTGCTTCAGCCACTGCAGGTTGGCGAGTTGGACCCACTCGGGGGGCAGGGGGCCCATCAACTGGTTGCCGTGCAGGTCGAGCCACCGCAGGCTGGTAAGCCGCCCCCACTCGGGCGGCAGGGGACCTGACAACCGGTTGGAGCCCAGGTCGAGCTTCTGCAGGCTGGCGAGTTGGACCCACTCGGGCGGCAGGGGACCTGACAATCGGTTGGAGCCTAGGTCGAGCTTCTGCAGGCTGGCGAGTTGGACCCACTCGGGTGGCAGGGGACCTGACAATCGGTTGGAGCCCAGGTCGAGCTTCTGCAGGCTGGCGAGCTGCCCCCACTCCGGCGGCAGGGGGCCCGTCAACTGGTTGTGCCACAAGGTGAGTTCCTGCAGGCTGGCGAGCTGCCCCCACTCGGGCGGCAGGGGGCCTGTCAACTGGTGGTGGGACAGGTAGAGCCTCTGCAGGCTGGCGAGCTGCCCCCACTCGGGCGGCAGGGGGCCCGTCAACTGGTTGCCCCACAAGTGGAGTTCCTGCAGGCTGGCGAGCTGCCCCCACTCCGGCGGCAGGGGGCCCGTCAGCCAGTTGTCACCCAGGTTCAGATGCACCAGGTTCCGGAGTTGGCCCCACTCGGGGGGCAGGGGACCCGTCAGCCAGTTGTCACCCAGGTCCAGATGTTCAAGGGCGGCCAGGCGTCCGATTTCGGGGGGAAAGGTTCCGGTCAGGAGATTAAATCCCAGGTCCAAGTAACGCAGGCGGGAGAGCTGCCCCAATTGTGGTGGGATCGCGCCGTACAAGGTGAGGGGAGTGCCCCCCTGCTCCCGGACCCACTCAAAGTCCGTCTCCGTCACGTCCGACAACCTCGACAGCCTCCCGCGTAGTCTCCTTACAACGGCTTCCTCGAAGTGGAAGTGTCTCCGAGGGGCATTGCTCAGATCCAGATGTTCCAGTCGGTAGAGTTGCCCCAGTTCCGGCGGTAGGTAACCATCGAGGAAGCGTCCCTTCGTGTCCAACGCTGTCACGCGCCCGTCCGCATCCAGGGTCACATGGTGTCCGGGTGGGGGACAGGCGAGCAAGAGGGGCTCGCCGAACCAGTGGCGATCCAGAATCTCGAGGACGGTGCGGTCGTTGGCGGCCGGAGTCGTGCCCCACACCATGTCCAGCGCGTAGGCCAGGAACCCCACCCCCTCCACATGGGCGTCATCCGCGTAGTGCGCGGTCCCGTCGGGGTCCACCCGCAGCAGGAAGCGACGGGGCTCGGGGTGGTCCGGGTCCGGTGTGCCATCGGCGCGCACCGGGGTGCCCACTGCGGTGCGTAGGATGGCATACGGCGGTCGGAACGGTTCCGGGACGGTGAACAGGGGTTGTGGCACTTCCCGGACCGCGTGCGGCACAGGGGAACGGGTGGTGGAGAATGTGGCCGCGACCCGCGTTCCGGACAGCTGCAGTTCGTAGCGGCCGTCCGCGTGTTCCGTCAAGTTGTCGTAGTCCCCGGACCGCGTCAGGGAGGGGGGCCGTGATGGTGCAACAGGTGTGGGCACACAGGGTATGGGTGTGGGCAATGGGACCGGTGTGGCCGTTGGAAGCGGTCCGGTCAGTTGATTGTGCTCCAGCCTAAGCACGTCCAAGTTCGCGAGCTGCCCCAGTTCGGGCGGGAAGGAGCCCGTCAATTGGTTGTGGGAAACATTCAGATGCTCCAGGTTCGCGAGCTGGCCCCACTCGGGGGGTAGGGACCCTGTCAACTGATTACTACCCAGGTAGAGCCGCCGCAGACTGGCCAGTTGGCCCCATTCGGGGGGCAGGGAGCCCGTCAGTTGGTTGTCGCTCAGGCTGAGGGATTGCAGGTTGGCCAGTTGGCCCCACGCAGGGGGCAGGGGGCCCGTCAGTTGGTTGTCGCTCAGGCTGAGGGATTGCAGGTTGGCCAGTTGGCCCCACGCAGGGGGCAGGGGGCCCGTCAGTTGGTTGTCGCTCAGGCTGAGGGATTGCAAGTTGGCCAGTTGGCCCCATTCGGGGGGTAGGGGGCCCGTCAGCTGGTTGTTGCTCAGGCTGAGGGATTGCAGACTGGTGAGTTGACCCCACTCGGGGGGCAGGGGTTCGGTGAAGTCGTTGCCGCCCAGATCCAGATGCTTCAAGGAGGCCAAGCGGCCCAGTTCCGGGGGCAAGGGGCCCGACAGCCAGTTGTTGCGCAGGTCCAGGTATTCCAGGGAGACCAGGTGCCCGATGTCCGCCGGAAGGGTCCAGGCCAGCAGTTGGCCCTGCAGGTCCAGGTGGCGCAGCCGGGGAAGCCGCAACAGTTGCGGCGGAATCGCGCCCGTCAATGATCGTGGCCCCCGCCCCATGGCTCTGTGCTTGAAGCCCGTCGGGTTGCCCAGGTCCAGATGTTCCAGGTGGTGCAGTTGCCCCAGTTCCGGCAGCAGGGGCGCGTGGAAATCGTAGACGGGGGCCCCCGCGAGGGCCTTGGGCTCGTTGGTGGGCGCGCCCAGCGCCGTCACGCGCCCGTCGGCATTGAACGTCACGAACGCACCCACACGCGCGGCCGGGAACGTCCCCCCCTTGATTTCCGAATGTGCCGGAACCTCGAACTGCACGGGGGACGGCACGGTGGACAGGCGGGTTCTGCGGAACCAGTGGCGGTCCAGGATCTCCAGCACGGCGCGGTCGTTGGCGGCCGGCGTTGTGCCCCAAGTCGTGTGCAGGCTGTAGGCCAGGAAGCGACCGACGTGTTCGGGCGCGGCGGCGCAGCGTGACGGGGGCGGCGGTGCCGGACCACCCGCGGGGGCGCGCAGGGTCCCGATGGCGATACCCGCGGGCGGGCGCAAGTCCCCGATGGCGCCGCCCACACCCGTCATCCCCACCAGGTTCAGGCAGTAGGCCTGCCGGTCTTCGCCCTCCACCTGGGCATCGTCCACGTAGTGCACGGTTCCGTCGGGATCCACCCGCAGCAGGAAGCGGCGGGGCTCGGGGTGGTCCGGGTCCGCGGTACCGTCGGCGCGCACCGGGATGCCTTCCGCGGTGCGCAGGATGGGGTACGGCGGCCGGAACGGCTCCGGAACCGTGAACAGGGGGGCGGCCACCTCCCGCGCCCAGTACGACACGGGGGAGCGGGACGCGGCGAAGGTGGCTGCCACCCGCGCCCCGGCCAGCTGCAGTTCGTAGCGGCCATCCACGTGCTCCACCCGGTTGTCGTAGGTCCCGGACACCGTCAGGGAGGGGGTGGGCGACGGAACCGCAGGTACGAAGGTGGGTGTAGGTGTGGGTGTAGGTGTGGCTGTGGACGTGGGCGTGGACGTAGGTATGCGTATGGGTGTGGAGGTGGGCGGCGGCGGCCGGATGTTCCAGACCGTGTGCAGGACGTAGGCCAGGTTGCCCGCGCCCTGCACACGGCCATCGTCCACGTAGTGCACGGTCCCGTCGGGGTCCACCCGCAGCAGGAAGCGGTGGGGGGCCGTCCGCGCCGGGTCCGGGGTGCCGTCGGCATGCACCGGAGTGCCCTCCACCGTGCGCCGAATGGAATACGGCGGCCGGAACGACTCCGGGATCGTGAACAGGGGCTGCGGCACGGTCCGCCGCGCCCAGTGTTCCACAGGGGAACCGGAGGTGGCGAAGGTGGCGGCCACCCGCGCCCCGGCGAGCTGCAGGGCATAGCGGCCGTCCGCGTGCACCGCCGGGTTGTCATAGTCGCCGGACACCGTCAGGGAGGGTGTTGGTGTGGGCGTGAAGGCAGGCGACGGGGTGGCGGTAGGCGTGGAGGCGTGCACCGTCGGTGCCGGGGACGGAGTCGCGGTACTGGCGCGGTCCGGCAATGGTTCGCCGGTTGTTCGGGAGGTGCAGCCCGACAGGCACAGGAGCAGGAGCAGACCCGCCAAGGCCCGTCGGACCGTCCGGTGGCATGGGTTGTTTGGCGGTGTGGGGGCGGGAGTGGGCACGGCAAGGACGGAGTCTTCAAGGCTAGACCCAAGTGTACCCCCGGCAGGCACCATCGGAGCGGCGGGTACGCGGCCGGTATGGACAGGAACCCGGAACAGGTCCAGACTGGGGACCGCTATCGGATCCGGGCAGCACTGTCCGGACCACGGCAACGAGACCCAACATGTCCATCGAAAACATGGGTACCAACCACGGTCTCAGGGTTGACACCGGGGCCGATGGAACCTCTGGAGCCGATACCGCCGACTACCGATGGTTGCTACGGTCCGTTCCGCTGGAAGGCATCACCGCCGAAGGCAAGTACGACATCATTGTCAACAACGACGCAAGCGAGGTCCCATAGGCCTGTGACTGCTTCCGGCGGGGACGCCACGGCAAGGACACCCTTGGTTGTTGGAGGCGCGAAAGCCGGTTTACAGATCCCCCTACCTACCCCTATCAACCCATCTACCCCGGGCACGGCCCAAAATCAAACATACAGAAATAGTATCCCGGAGTGTGCGCCTCGATGCCGGTTGTCCGCGCAGACAACATCCGGGTATCTCAAGACCACGGATGCCGACCTCGTGCAAAGTCGGCAGGAAACAGGATCTGCTGCCAAACCCGATTGCCCCTTTGCGTCCGCGATTTGCTTTGTTATCGGCGGTACAGGATGTATTCTGCGCTTCGAGGACGCGAGGCAGGTTCCCGTCCCGCACAACAAAGACGGTACAAGGATTACAGAAACGATGGCATTCACGGTCAGGGACTGCTGGACAGGCAATGTAACCGGAGCAAACGGCGCTTCAAGTCACGGCTTGGCCGAGGTACGGGAAGCCACCGGAGCCATTAAGGCCGTTCTGCTCGACATGGATGGTGTGGTGTACCGCGGCGAAACCATCCTTGAAGGGGTCCTGGAGTTTCTTGCCTGGTCGGAGGACATGGGTATTCGCCTCCTGTATGTAACCAACAACGCCACCAAGACGCCCTACATGTTCGTGGACAAGTTGGCGGCCATGGGCATCGAGGCGCAGCCGGACCAAATCATCACCAGCGCCGAAGCCACTGCCGGTTGGATGGCACGCAATGTTCGACCTGGCAGCAAGGTGCAGATTGTGGGGGGACCCGGTGTCTGGAACGCGATGATTACGCGGGGATTCCAACCGGCCAATTCGCCGCAGGCTGCAGACTTCGTGGTGGTCGGCATGGACTTCAACCTGGATTACCGCAAGTGCGCCGAGGCGACTCTGGCAATCGCGGCGGGAGCCGATTTCATTGCCACGAATGTTGACTCCACGTTCCCGTCCGAAGAGGGCAACATCCCCGGTGCCGGTGCCATCGTGTCGCTCTTGAAGACGGCTTCGGGCGTGGAGCCGACCGTCATCGGCAAACCGAGTCCGGGCATGTTTGAGGAGGCCATGGCCAGGCTGGCGCTGCAGCCTCACGAATGTCTGATGGTGGGTGACCGCTACGAAACGGACATTGAGGGCGCCCAGAAAATCGGCATCTGGACGCTGGGCATCGGGACCGGGATAACGTCCGTGGAGGAATTTCTGGGCAAGGACCAACCGCCGAACTTCGTGGTGCGGGACATGACGGAGTTCCTGGACCTTTTCCGCGGATCGAATCTACTTGGATGCCGCCGAGCCGGTCCACATTGAACCGGCCCGACACGCCTGTCCGGCCTGCAGCGCCGGTGGCAAGCCCACCGGCCGGTGGGCTTCCTCTCTGATATGATCAATCTCCGGCGGCCTTTCGCCGTTTGGGTTGCAGGCTGACCAAACCCTGTGACCAGTCCACTCGTATACCTGCAGGATTTTCCCGGAAACCAACTTTATGCGCAGACTCATCAAAATCCTACTCTTCCTGGCGATTGCCTATTTGGTGGTGAAGTACGCCCGGAAGCTGCTGGAACCGGCGGACATGTCGGCCGCCAATATCCCGGAGCAGGATGTCGAACCCTACGATGAAGCACCGTTGGGGGGCGAGGTAAGTCCCGATCTGCTGGAAATTCTGGTGTGCCCGGAAGACAAGGGCAGTCTTGAACTGGTGGACGAGGGCCGGTTTCTGTTGAATCCCCGCAACGGCTATCGGTATCCGATCCGTTCCGGTGTGCCGGTGATGCTGATCGACGAGGGCCGCAAGTACCGGGAAAGTTCCGCGGACACTGCGGAAGTATCCTGATCCAACCGGCGGATCGTCCCGCCGGAAGCGTCGGTCCACACTTTGGGCCGAGGACACAGCAGGAAATTGGGTATGTTGTATCCCCAGTCCAATCGGTTTCGGTATTCCTTGCCCTTGGACGGCTTTTGGTCGTTCCAAGCCGATCCCGAGGGGGTGGGTGAACGGGAGGAGTGGTGGAACGGGCTGCCGGCCGGCCGGCAGATTGCGGTTCCCGGCAGCTGGAACGAACTGTTCCCCGAGCACCGTGACTATCTCGGGGATGCCTGGCACGTCACGGAGTTTGATGTCGGTGCTCCCGGTCCCGACTCGGTGTTGCGCCTGCGTTTCGATTCGGTCAACTACAGCGCACGGGTGTGGCTCAACGGGACCGAAGTCGGAGCCCATGAAGGCGGTCATCTGCCGTTCGAGTTTGACATTTCGGATGTGGTAAGGGACGGGCGCAACCGGCTGGCTGTGCTTGTCAACAACGATCTCAGGCCGGACCGCGTGCCCCCGGGCAATGCGTCTGATTCGCCCTTCTCGTCGATGATGTCGACGTTCCCTCCGACCAGCTTCGATTTCTTTCCCTACGGAGGCATCCAACGTCCGGTGTGGGTTTCGATGCTGGACGCGGTGCACATCGTCTCCGCGGGCGTCGAGACGGGATTTGATCGCAACGACGACCTTGCCGGATACGTAAATCTGCGGGTCGAAGTAGCCGGCGCCGCTGCCGCGCGGCTGGCTTGCCAGGTGCTCGACGCCGCCGGCGGGGTGGTGGCCGAGGGAACATGCGACGTGAGGGGCGGTACGGTGGAGTGCCGGTTTGAGTTGCCTGGGGTCCGCCTGTGGTCCCCTGCCGATCCGTACCTGTACACGGTTGCGATGGAACTCCGGGACGACGAGGGCAAGGCTCGCGATGCCTACAGACTGGAAACGGGTGTGCGGACCGTTGAGGTGCGGGACAGTCGGATTCTGCTCAACGGCGAGCCGATTCACCTGAAGGGTTTTGGCAAGCACGAGGACTTCCCAGTGCACGGCCGGGCCCTGAACCTGCCCCTGATCGTGAAGGACGGGGAACTGTTCAGGTGGATGGGTGCCAATTCCTATCGCACATCCCACTACCCGTACGCGGAGGAAGCGCTTCGGTACGCGGATCGGGCCGGTCTGCTGGTTATCGACGAAATCCCGGCGGTCGGGCTGATGTTCGGGGACAATGGCGACCGCGTCGCCGGCTGGCTTGAGGTTTGCAAGGGCCAGTTGCGCGATCTGATTCAGCGCGACCGGAACCACCCCAGCGTCATCATGTGGAGCGTGGCCAACGAACCAATGACCGCCGACTTCATGGCCCGGTTCCGGGGAAGCGGCGCCAATCCGGCCTTTGTGGATGTCGGGACCGATTTCTTCGCCGCCCTGGTGGACGCGGGCAGGGAACTGGACCGCAGCCGGCCGTTCTCACTGGCCGGTGTGATGGGAGGGCCGGTCGAATGGCTGGAACTCTGCGATGCCGTGATGATCAACCGGTATTGGGGCTGGTATCGACTGGGTGGCCAAATCGAGCAGGCGCGGGCCGAGATGGAAGGGGAACTGGATGAGCTGCACGCGCGGCTGGCAAAGCCCATCATCATTGCCGAGTTCGGGGCCGACACGATCGCAGGTCATCACAGCGAGCCGTCGGAGATGTTCTCCGAGGAATACCAGGTTGACGTGTTGCGGATGACGCTCGATATCGCGGCGGAACGACCGTGGATTGCGGGTTTGCACGTCTGGAACTTCGCCGACTTCAAGACGGGTCAGGGGGCGATGCGACCGGCATCGCTCAACCACAAGGGTGTGTTCACCCGTGAACGCCGGCCCAAGATGGCCGCCCACTTCCTGCGTTCCCGATGGCGGGAGGACACTGCTGCGTAGGGCCTTGCCGGTCGCTTGGCTGACCGGCAGCTTGGATACGCTTGACCGGAGGCGGGTCGGCGGGATCCGGCATCCTTCCCGGGAACGGGCCTGCCCGGCCACACCGGGCCATTTGGAGGACGGTTGCAAACCCTCCGGCTGCAAGTGCCTATGGGCTGGGCCGGGCGGTATAATCGAAGGCGCAACTGTCGCGTGCGCCGCGCCCGTGCATCCAAACCCATCTTGATGTTCCAACGGGAGGAATCCATGCCCAGGAATGTGACGCTGTTTACCGGCCAGTGGGCCGACCTGCCACTGTCCGAACTCGCCGCCAAGACCAGCGAATGGGGATTCGACGGCTTGGAACTGGCCTGTTGGGGCGATCACTTCGAAGTGGACAAGGCCCTATCGTCCGATTCCTATGTTCGTGAGAAGCGTGACCTGCTGGAAAGCCACAATCTGGGTTGTTGGTCCATATCGAACCATTTGGTGGGCCAGGCCGTGGCCGATCCGATTGATGCCCGGCATCAAGCAATTCTGGATCCCCGCATTTGGGGAGACGGCGATCCCGAAGGGGTCCGCCAACGGGCCGCCCAGGAGATGAAGGACACGGCGTCCGCGGCCAAGCTGTTCGGCGTGGATGTTGTCAATGGCTTCACCGGTAGTCCGATCTGGCACAAGCTCTACTTTTTCCCGCCCACCTCGTCGGACGAGATTGATGCCGGCTACGCGGAATTCGGGCAGCGGTGGACTCCGATCCTGGATCACTTCCAGGCCCAGGGCGTGAAGTTCGGGCTGGAGGTGCATCCAACGGAAATCGCCTACGACATCATCACGTTCGGCCGCGCGCTCGAGGCCGTGGACGGGCATCCGGCGTTCGGCATCAACTTCGATCCCAGCCACCTGGTACACCAGTTCCTGGATCCGGTGGAACTCATCAACGCTTTCCCGGACCGCATTTTCCATGCCCATGTCAAGGACAGCAAGCTGCAATTGACCGGCCGCAACAGCATCTTGTCCAGCCACCTGGACTTCGGCGATCACCGGCGGGGTTGGGACTTCGTGTCACCGGGCCACGGCGACGTCGAATGGGACCCGATCATCCGGGCCCTCAACCGCCTCGGTTATAACGGCCCGCTCTCCATTGAGTGGGAAGACAGCGGCATGGATCGGGAGTTCGGTGCCCGGGAATCCCTGGCCGAGGTGCGCAGGTTCGACTTCCCCTCGTCGGACATCGTGTTCGACGAAGCCTTTGCCGACTGAGCCGGAACCCCAGCCGGGGTGTGTCAATCTTTACCAACCATTCCAAGGAACCCCATAGCCATGAGTGACGGAAGCGGCTTCACCGCCATGGCCGGTGCGCGAGCCACCGGCGAAGCACCCGAGATTGGATTCGGCATGCTGGGCTACGCCTTCATGGGCAAGGCCCATTCCAATGCCATGCTCAAGATCCCGCACATGATGTATCCGCCGCCGGCCATTCCGGTGTTGGAGGCCATTTGCGGACGCGACCAGGAGGCGACCGCCGAGGCTGCCCGACGGTTCGGCTACCGCAATACCTACAGTTCGTGGGAGGAGATGCTCGGCAACGACAACGTTCAGGTGTTGGACAACGGCGGGCCGAACAACGTGCATGCTGCCCCGTCCATCGCGGCCGCGGAGGCCGGCAAGCACATCATCTGCGAAAAGCCCCTGGCCCGCACGGGAGAGGAAGCCAAGACCATGCTGGATGCCGTCAACAAGGCCGGCGTCAAGGGTTTGGTGGCGTACAACTACCGTTTCGTACCCGCCATCCGGCAGATTCGGCTCCTCATTGATCAGGGCCTACTGGGGCAGGTCTACCACTTCCGCGCAGTGTACCTGCAGGAGTGGATCATGCCCCACTACAACCTGCCGATGATCTGGCGCCTGCAAAAGGACGTGGCCGGCAGCGGAGCCCTTGGGGACCTGGGGGCCCACATCATCGACCTGGGCCGCTACCTGGTCGGCGATGTCAAGAGTGTGTCCGGCTCGACCCGAACCTTCATTGAGGAGCGGCCGTGGGACGACGGCACCATGGGCAAGGTGGATGTGGACGATGCCTTCGCCGCGCTGCTGGAGTTCGAGAACGGTGCCTTGGGTACCGTGGAAGCCACGAGGTTCGCCGGAGGCCGCAAAAACGGCCAGCGCATTGAAATCAATGCGGAAAAGGGTTCGGTGGTCTTCGACCTGGAACGCCTCAACGAACTGCAGATTTTCTGGAACGACGGAGACCCGAATACCAGCGGCTTCACCAACGTTCTGGTGTCCGAGCCCACCCATCCTTGGTGGGAGAACTGGTGGCCTCAGGGTCACATCATCGGATGGGAGCACACGTTCGTGCACGAAATCACCCATCTGCTGGACTGTATCGTGAACGACCGGGATGTGGCTCCGATCGGGGCGGACTTCGAGGACGGCTATCGGAATGCGGTCATCTGCGATGCCATTCTGAAGTCGGCCGAGACACGGCGGCAGGTGGACTGCGTCTACTAGGCAGCACCTGGGTGGCTGGACCAGCCGTCCAGCTGATCAATTGCAGGACGGCCAGGCTTCGGCCTGGCCGTCTTGTTGAAGGAGGCGAACTACGGAACATGAGCAATCAATACACCCCCCGGGCAGAAGACAAGTTCACTTTTGGTTTGTGGACCGTGGGCAACATTGGCCGCGATCCGTTCGGTGATCCGGTCCGCGGGGTAGTGACACCTGTCGAAATCGTCCATATGCTGGCCGAGGTGGGCGCTTGGGGCGTCAATTTCCACGACAACGACTTGGTGCCCATCGATGCCACGGGTGCCGAACGGGATCGCATTGTGCGGGACTTCCGCAGGGCCATGGACGATACCGGGATTGTGGTGCCCATGGCCACCACCAACCTGTTCACGCATCCGGTGTTTCGGGACGGTGCCTTTACCAGCAGTGATCCCGAAGTGCGTGCCTATGCTCTGCAAAAGACCATGGCGGCCATCGACCTCGGTGTCGAACTGGGTGCGGAAACCTACGTGTTCTGGGGTGGTCGCGAAGGGACGGAAACCGATGTGGGCAAGCGCGCGGTCGATTCAGGACGGCACTTCCGCTATGCCATCAACTATCTGTGCGACTACGTGATCGATCAGGGATACAACCTGCGCTTTGCGCTGGAACCCAAGCCGAACGAGCCGCGCGGCGACATCTACCTGCCCACGGTGGGATCGATGCTCGGGTTCATCGCCACCCTGGATCATCCGGAGATGGTCGGAGTCAACCCGGAAATGGCCCATGAACAGATGGCGGGGCTCAATTTCATGCATGCCATCGCACAGGCCTGGGAAGCCGACAAGTTGTTCCACATTGATCTCAACGATCAGAATATGGACCGGTATGATCAGGACTTCAGGTTCGGTTCCCACAGCATCAAGCAGGCGTTCAACGTGGTTCACTTCCTTGAATCCGTTGGGTACGACAACCCGCGTCACTTTGATGCCCATGCCTATCGTTCCAGCGATCTCGACGATGTCAAGGAATTTGCGCGGGGTTGCATGCGGACCTATCTGATCCTGAAGGACAAGAGCCAGCAGTTCACGGCAGACAGTGAGATTCAGGCATTGATTGCGGAGTGCACAGCTGACGACGGATCCATGTCCATGTGGCTTGAAGGGGGATATGCTCCCGACCGCAACAGCAAGCTCCAGCAACACGCCTTCGACCGGGATGCGTTGGGTGCCCGCAGCAAGCCGTATGAACGGTTGGACCAGTTGTTGATTGACCTGCTGCTCGGCGTGCGTTGAACCGCGCCGTGGTCGGGACCGAGATGTTGGGCAGGTCTTGGGAACCACCTCCTCCACGGATGTCTGTCCCGCCGCGTGCACGGCGGCAAATCCACAGGTTTGGAATCGGTCCGCCAAATTTGGCGGACCGATTTTTTGTACGGGAATGTTGGATTTTGGGGGAAGTTCTGGTATACCACTCGGTCCGTTGCGCGGCGGGTCTCCCGTACCCCGCCGGTTTGGCAGCCCGGTTTGCATGCAGGATTGACGATGTCGGTTACTTCAGTCGGAGTTGGCGGGGCCGGAGCCCAAAGGCTGCTGCGCGCCAACGACTTTGACCTCAAGCAGACGGCACACTCCCATCGCGTCGTAGCCTTGTGGCGCTTGATCACGGGATATCGACTCGCGTACGGAATCGCGATTCTGAGTTTGGGCTTGGCGGCCTTGGCACGGGCTGCCAGCCAGTTTCTGCTGCGGGACTTCGTGGACCAAGGCCTGATGGGCAATGGAGGCTGGCCACTTCCCGCCTACGCAGCCGGATTCGTGTTGTTGGGGATGGTGACCGGTGCCTGCAGTTTTGGCGCAGGCCGCTTGGCGGCACAGGCCTCCGAGGGTGCCTGTTTCCGCATTCGCAGCTATCTCTACGACCACATGCAGGCCCTTCCGTTCCTGTTCCACGACAACAACGCGACCGGGGACCTGCTCCAACGGGCCACGTCCGATGTTGAGGCCGTACGCAAGCTGTTTGCCAACACCCTGTTGGGCATCGGGCGTACCATCCTTCTGATTGTCGTGTTCATGACCGGAATGATCCTGCTGGATGTGCGCCTGGCTTTGTGGTCTACCGTCACAGTCCCGATTATCCTGGCGGCTTCGTTCCGGTTTTTCCCCTTGATCAGCAGCAGGTACGACTTGGCCCAGCAGCAGGAGGCCCGTCTCTCTACCCGCCTGCAGGAAAACCTCAGTGGCATTCGGGTCGTGCGCGCCTTTGTGCGTCAGGCCTACGAAATCCGGATGACCGAACGGGACAATCGCGGGCTCAAGGACCAGGGTCTGAAGCTCACCAACCTGCATGCGGTGTTCTGGTCCGGGACCGATCTGTTGGTGGCCGCCCAAATGGTGCTGTCGGTGTACCTGGGTGCACGCGCGGTGCTGGCCGGAGAGTTGACGCTTGGCACCTATCTTGCGATCGTTGCCTTGTTGGGCCAGTTCATGTGGCCTGTGCGCAACTTGGGGCAGGTGATTACCAGGGTGTCCACCGGTTGGGTGTCCTATACCCGCGTCATGGCCGTGGTGCGCCAGGAACGCGAGGCGGCTGGTGAACAAACCAGCCTTTCACCGTCGGGCATGGAGGGCGAGATTCGCTTTGAGCGCGTTGGGTTTGCCTACGACGCAACAGCCACGGTCGATGACTTGGGACCCACTACCGTCGTCCAGTCCCCCGCGGTGCTCGAAGATGTATCGTTCACGGCCCGGCCCGGCCAAGTCGTTGCACTGCTGGGACCCACGGGTTCCGGCAAGTCGACGCTCGTATCCCTGATCCCGCGGTTCTATGAGTTCACACAGGGCCGCATCACGATCGACGGACACGATCTGAAAACGTTGCCGCGCGATTGGCTGCGGAGACACATCGGAGTCGTCCAACAGGATCCCTTTCTCTTCTCCACCACCATTCGCCGCAACATGCTCATGGGCGTTCGGGGTGAAATCGATGATGAAACCCTCTACGCCGCGGCGCGGGTTGCGCACATCCACGAGGTGGTCCAAGAGTTTCCGGACGGGTACGAAACCATCGTGGGGGAGAAGGGCGTCACCCTGTCGGGCGGGCAGAAACAGCGCGTGACGATCGCCCGCACGCTGCTCAAGAATCCGCGCATCCTAATCCTGGACGATGCCCTGTCGTCGGTGGATGTTTCGACGGAAGGGCACATCAGGGCAGCCCTGAAGGCGTTGATGAAGGATCGGACCACCTTCATCATCGGCCATCGCATCCAGTCAATCATGCACGCGGATCAGATTCTGGTGCTGGACAAGGGCCGTATTGTCCAACACGGGCGCCACCATGATCTCAAGGACCGGGACGGCCTGTACCGGGATGTGTTCCGCATCCAGTCCGATATTGAAAGCGAGTTGCAGGACGAGTTGCGGAAGGCGACCGTGGCTGCCGAGCCGCTTCCACACGCCGGGATTAACGGAGCCGGCAGGCCCGGCCCCGTCGGTATCAATGGGCGAACAACATGACCGAACAGTACTTCGAGGAAGAGGAGTTCGAAACCGCGTTCGACGGCCGGACGCTGATCCAACTGATGCGGCTTCAACTCCGCCATAAGCGTTGGGTGGCGGTCTATCTGGCGTCCACTCTGGCGATTTCAGTGCAGGAGGCCTATCTCACTTTCCTCACCAAACGGATTGTGGACGAAGGGCTGGTGGCAGGCGATTGGTCGCATGTCGTGGGGTTGATCGTCCATTACGGAGCGGTGTTTGCAGGGTTCAGCATTCCGGTTGTGGGATTCATTGTGGGAGCCGGGTACCTCGGGGAGTTGATCCGGTACGACCTGTGTCGCGACATGTTCGCCAGACTGCAACAGCTGTCGCTGTCCTACTTCGACAGGACCCCCGTAGGGTGGCTCATGGCACGCCTGACGTCCGATGCCAAGCGCATCGGCGAAATGATTTCCTGGGGCTTCATGGATCTGTTTTGGGGGCTGTCCAGCATTTTCGTATCCCTGGGCTTCATGATGGCCATCAGCTGGAAGCTGGGCCTGATCATGGCCGCGGTCATTCCGATTCTGTTCTTCGTCGCGCTGCGGTTTCAGACGCGCATCATACGCGCGTACCGGCATGTCCGTAGCACCAACAGCCGCCTGACCGGCGAGTACAACGAGATGCTGACGGGAGTCAGGGTGGTCAAGTCCCTGGCGCGCGAACGACTGAATTCGGATCGGTTCAACGAAATCAACCTGGAGATGTTCGGATCCAGTTTCCGCGCCGCGTTCCTGTCCGCGCTGTTCCTGCCTTCCGTCCAGCTGGTGGCAGCCCTGGCCGTTGGCACGATCATCGGGTACGGCGGATGGCAGTTTCAGCTTGGCGACATCACCATCGGAGGGATTCAGGCCTTCATTGCCTATATCGCGTTCATGCTGATGCCGATCGAGGAGATGTCAAGGGTGTTCGCCGAAATGCAGCAGGCCATGGCTTGCGGTGAGCGGGTCTTCAGCCTTCTTGGGGCCCAGCCGGAAATTGTCGACGCGCCGGACGCCGCCAACGCGACATCGATGCGGGGGGACATCGAGTTCGGTCACGTGGATTTCGCCTACGACAGCGATGTGCCGGTGTTCACCGACTTGTGCCTGACCATCGGGAATGGCGAAACGGTTGCCCTGGTGGGTCCGACCGGGGCCGGCAAGTCGACACTGGTCAACCTGATTTGCCGATTCTACGAGCCGCAGCGCGG
The DNA here is from genome assembly GCA_965219935.1 of Caldilineaceae bacterium. GTDB lineage: Bacteria > Chloroflexota > Anaerolineae > Caldilineales > Caldilineaceae > Bin34. The sequence continues at coordinate 593,054 of CBDCOU010000003.1, forward strand.
CCGGATTTCGATTGGAGGCCGGGATGTGGCCACGCTGTCACAGCGTTCGGTCCAGTCCCGTGTCGGGATGGTGCTTCAGGTGCCGCACCTGTTCTCAGGCACGATCCAGGAGAACATCCGCTATGGCCGCCTCGATGCAAGTGACGAGGAAGTTCTGGCCGCTTCGCGTTTGGCCGGTTCACACACCTTCATTTCCACGCTTCCGGATGCATATCGGAGTGTTGTGGGGGAAGAAGGCGTCAAGCTCAGCGTCGGCCAACGACAGTTGGTGAGCATCGCCCGGGCCATTCTGGCCCAGCCGGACATCTTCATCATGGATGAAGCCACGAGTTCGGTCGATACCCTTACCGAGGCGCTCATCCAACAAGGCATGAACGAAGTCCTGCGAGACCGCACCAGCTTGGTGATAGCACACCGACTGTCCACGGTTCGACAGGCGGATCGGATTCTGGTGGTGCGCGGTGGTGGAATCGAGGAGATGGGCACGCACAGTGAGTTGCTGGCAGCCGGGGGCTACTATCACCATCTGTATACGAGCCAGTTCCGGGAGGAAAAGGGGCGGGCTCTCGATCCCTTTCACAACAGTCGGTCGGCCACGGTTCCTGCCTGAGGATGCACCGCCGATGGCAACTGCGTACCGGATCGATAGTTACGTCGGCGGCGGGTCTTCCGTTAGGATTCTCCGTGCAAGTCAGTGAACTGGAGACAGTGCATGTATCGATCGCTCAATCCCAACATGCTTGGGCACCGCCTCGGTTTCGCGGAATCCTGTGCCGCGGCCCGAAAACATGGTTTTGAAGGTGTGGACATCGCGGGCTCCGAACTGAAGGAACTGGGTGCGTCCCAGGTGCAGGACATCCTCGAGAGCCACAACCTAGTGCCCGGTATCGTCATGTTGTCGATCCGGTACACCGGTTCCGAAGCGGTTCTGGCAGGGGACTTGACCGGGGATTTCGCGGACACAGCCGATGCAGCCTACGCTGCCGGCTACACCCGCACGACGACGGTTGTCATGCCAGGCAGCAACGACAGGGACTTCAAGACCAACTGGGACTTTCACGTGGCCCGGCTCGGTTCGGTCGCCGCAGCCCTGGAGTTCCACGGACTGCGACTGGGCCTGGAATTCATTGGTCCCCGCACCCTGAGGGACACGTTCCGCCATCCGTTCCTGCATACCATGGACTCGGTGCTGGGACTGGCGGCAGCCCTCGACTGTTCGAATGTGGGTCTGCTGGTGGACCTGTTTCACCTGTACACGTCACACACGCAACTGGAGGACGTGGGCGGTCTTACAAGCCGGGACATCGTTCTCGTGCACTTGAACGATGGGCAGGCCGGCCTGGGGCCGGATGAACAACTGGACCTGGTGAGGGATTTGCCGGGCGCGAACGGAGTTACCGACTGTGCCGGATTGCTGAGGCAGCTGAAGTCGATTGACTACGATGGCCCCTGCTCGGTGGAGCCGTTCCTGCAACGCCTGCGGGACGCGACGGCCGACGAAGCCATTGCCGAGACAAGCACGGCCTTGGGAGCCTGCTGGACGGAAGCGGGGCTCTAAGGCTCGGCCCGCCGAGACGGTCCCGAGTGTCGCCGAGCCCGTTGGTTCCGGACGCCGGTCTTCATGCAGGCAATCCGGGAAGCAAAAAGGTGGGGATACACCCCACCTTTTTTCGATGTCCGGATTGGGTTCAGCTTTGATTGTCGAGGTAGTTCACGACATCGCCCACGGACTGCAACGCCTGCGCCTCTTCGTCGCTGATCTCGCTTTCGAACTCTTCCTCGAAAGCCATGATTAGTTCGACCAGGTCCAGGCTGTCGGCATTCAGGTCGTCCCTGAAGTTGGAATCCATCTGAATCTCATCGGAATCGACATCCAGATGATCAACGATGATTTCCTTGACCCGGTCAAGTGTAGAGCTCATCGGTCAGTCTCCCGGCTTCAGCGGCGTTGTAGGGCATCCTTGGGCCCGACCGGGTCCAAGGGGCAAGGGCAAAGCATGCGGGACGCCTGACTTCAGGTCCCTGCACAGTGCCGAATCCTATAGGAGTGCCGGAGCCGGAGTCAACAATAACCGAGGGCTTTGCGCCCCCACGGACGGGGTTGGTCAATGCACGCGGCAACACCGCTGGCCGGGCCCTGCAACCGTTCGTCCGGCTTGGATTGCCGATGGACAAACCCGATGAGTTCCCAGAACCGGAAAGACGATCACATCCGCATCAACCTCGCCGAGGACGTGGAATCGGAACGGGTGCACAACGGTTTCGAACGGTATCGGATTCGACACTGCCCCTTGCCGGAAGGCGATCTCGAACGTGTGGACACCGGGACCCGGTTCCTGGGCCGGCGTTTGACACTGCCATTGTTGATCAGTTCCATGACCGGCGGCACGGACACCGCCAGTCGGGTAAACCGGAACTTGGCCGAGGCGGCGCAGCACCGGCGCGTTGCGATGGGGGTTGGCAGCCAGCGCATCATGGTGGAAGAACGCCAAGCCGCTCGCAACTGGCGGGAATTGCGGCGCGCGGCGCCGGATGTGCCACTTCTGGCCAATCTGGGTTTGGTGCAGCTGAACAAGGGATTCGGACTTGCGGAATGCATTCAGGTGGTGGAGGTGATTGAGGCCGAGGCCCTGATCCTGCACCTCAACGTTCTGCAGGAGTGCGTGCAACCCGAAGGCGACACCGATTGGACGGGCCTGCTGACGAAACTCGAGCAGGTATGTCGCGAGTTGCCGGTACCTGTGATCGTGAAGGAAGTCGGGTGGGGCATTGATGGCCGCACCGCCCAACGCCTGCTTGAGGCAGGCGTCACCGGCATCGATGTGGCCGGAGCCGGGGGTACATCTTGGAGCGAGGTTGAAATGCACCGGGCCGGGACGCGGCGGCAACAAAGGATTGCGGCCGCATTCCGGCATTGGGGCACGCCGACCGCCGAATGTCTGCAGGAAGTCGCCACAGTCGTCGGTGACCGTTCCGCAGGATTGGACAGGCCGATCGTGATTGCGTCCGGCGGGGTGCGTTCACCGCTGGAAATTCTGAAGTCCTTGGCCCTGGGTGCGGATCTGGCGGGAGTGGCCGGGCCGCTCCTGCGTAAGGCGGTGGAGTCCGCGGAGGCTGTCGCCGAGGAACTGGAGATATGGAGCGCGGTACTGCGCATAGCCATGTTCTGCAGTGGATGCTTCGCTGTGTCGGACGTGGACCGGCGGATAGTGGTTTCCGCCGAACCGTCGCCACGCCAGGGATAGTGGGTTTCGTCCTTGGTGGTCTGTCGAACCTGGCTGGAAGAAGGACCGATGCCGTCGGGGTTCCAAGTGCGGCATCGGTGGAACTGAATTCGGTGGCCGCGGTTCCGGACACACACGGCAGTCTCTGGTCAACCCCGCTGCCAATCCCTGCCGGAACCTGGGAGTGGACCGGAAACTGCTCCCCATCGGCGGGCGGCCACTGAGGGAAGAAATCCCCAACATCGACGGCCCTGTCATGGATACCAAAGTACGCAAAGGGACGAATATGGAAGAAACCACTCTCGAAGCATTGCTTGCGGACTGGCGCAGCATGGTGGAAACCTCGCTGCAGGAGCACCTCGCTAGCCCGGAATCCATCCTGGATCCATACATGGGCATGATGCACTACCACATGGGTTGGGTGGACACGAAGTTCAGGCCGATGGCCCGTTCCGTTGGCAAGCGTTCACGGCCGTTGCTCCTGCTGTTGGCGTGCAGGACCCTGGGACTTGACGCGGAGAAAGCCCTGCCGGCAGCGGTCAGTGTCGAACTTCTGCACGCCTATTCCCTGTTGCACGACGACATCGAGGATGGGGATGAATACAGAAGGCACTCCCCGACCGTCTGGAAGATTTGGGGAATTCCCCAGGCCATCAATGTGGGCGATGGCCTGTTTGGTTGCACATTCCGAGCCATGGCTGGGTTGCATGGCACCGGGTTTGGCTCGGACACCGTGGCGGTTGCCATGTCCATGCTGATTGACACCAGCATTGCCCTGACGGAGGGCCAGTTCCTGGACATTGACTTCGAACAGCGTACCCGCCTGTCGCTGGATGACTACACCCGCATGGTTCAGGGCAAGACCGCAGCTCTGTTCGGAACATGCCTGGCGTGCGGCGCGCATCTAAGCACCAACGATGGGCCCATGCGCGAGCGTTTCAGGCGATTGGGTGAACAGACCGGAATCGCTTATCAAATGCTTGATGACATAAAAGGTATCTGGGCCGATGCGGACGACACTGGCAAAGTGCCGCATCAAGATATCCGACGCCGCAAGAAGTCGTTCCCCATCGCGCTTGCGTTCGCCGATCGGGATATTGGCGAACGCATGCTTGCGTTGTACAGCAGGGACATGAAGTCCGAGAACGTGGAGGCAACCCTGGCGCTGCTGGCCGCGGCCGACATCAAGGAACGGTGCCTGCATTTGTACGGCCGCCAACAGGATGCGATCCGACGGACTCAGGAAGAGATTGACCACGCGCTTCACTTGGAAGGCAGGTCCGTTAACCTGCTGGAGGAATTCATCGGCAGGTTGTTGTCCGTGCCAGACTTGGGGTGAGGGCGTGTCGGTACAGGTCAAGCGCCCGGGTGGTTGAGGCCGCCGGGTGGCCCAGGCCTGTCTTGACCTTCGTCCGGTTTTGGTGGTTGTTCGCTTGGTTCTAGCTGCACCTGCTCAGGCTTGGCACCCATTCGGGTCCTTGGCCCTCTCCCACGCGGAATTACGGCGATAGCCAAGCCGGCTCGCCGGATGCAAGCATAAGCAGGCCGAGCAACAAAAAGGGCTGGCAATGCCAGCCCTTTGGACTTGGTTCGGAAGCCGGGGTTCAGAGCACGCCGGCCATTTCCTGAAGCATGCGCCAGTTGGCGAGGCGATCGGCCTGGGAAGCCATCAACGTTTCCGACGGATTTCCCTCGCGGTCGAACTGCTTGGCAAATCGACCCTCCGAACGGGCGAAAGTGATGAAGTCAATCGTTTCACCGGTCTTCGGAACGGTGTACCAGTCCTCTTTCGCCGCGGGGTTGCCCTGCAGGCTCAACCGCTCCTTGATGGTGTCTCCCTTGCGCGGGTCGTAGACGAACACGGGGAATGCCCGGCTCTCAACCGCCAGCTTGGCTTGGTGGCGAGCCATATCGTCGGCCACACCGTGCTCCGGCTGACACGTCGTGAAGGTATTCACGATGGCCGGACCATCAAAGGATGCCGCGTCCAGGATGCACTTGTAGAAATGGTTGGGAATGGAGGCGACCGTCTGCGACACATAGGTGTTGGGATGCATCATGGCGATGCGGCCAATCTCCTTGCGCATTTCCGTCTTGCCGGGCTTTTCCTTGCCGTAGGAGTACATCTTGGAGTCCTGTCCCGTATAGGACCCGGTGCTGGTCTGGCCTCCGGTGTTGGAATAGACCTGCGTGTCCAGGATTAGGACCTTGATGTTCATGCCACTGGCCAGCATCCGGCTCAGCGACTGGAAGCCGATGTCCAGCATGGCCCCGTCGCCGCCCATGACCCAGAGCTGCTTGTCCTCCCACCCCTGCTGATCCCACTTCATGCGAATGCCCATGGCAAAGGCGGGACCGTTTTCGAAGAGCGAATTGCTCCACGGAACGATGTAGGGGTTGTAGGGATAGGTGCTGCCATAGACCGTATTGCAGCCGGTGCTGGCGGCGATGCCAATGTTGTCGGCACCGTACACGTATCCCAGGGCAGCCAGCCACATCCGGATGACAGTGGCCTCGCCGCAACCGGCACAGGATCCCGCACCGCCCACGTAGAGCATGCTCTGCTCGGCCAGCATCATGTCGACGGCAATGCGGTCGTTGATGAATTCGTCCGGCGTCGCCGGCAGGGAGCGGAAGAAGTTGATGCTCTTCTCGTAGATCGGGACCGTCTTGTCTTCCTTCTGGATCATCTTCAGGGCGTTGTAGCCCAGATCCGCGCAGGCTTCGACGCATTCGGCGCAGCCCTTGCACTTGGTGGGATCGATGAAGATGCCGAACTTGCCCGGTTCCTTCTTGCGCTTCTGGGGAACCTTGAAGAACTTGTTGGTTTCGGCGAACTGGTTGGCCATGAAGCCGCGTTCGGCCTCGTCGGTCAATTCGGCCAAGGCATTGTCCAGGACATCCACCTTCACAACCTTGCCGAGGATGGCCGTGTCGGGGCACTGGTTGACGCAACTCATGCAGCCGGTGCAGCTGCTTTCGATGTACTCCGGAATCTCGGGGGCGATGTAGCTGAAGTCGCGGGCGGCGCCGGTGCCGGCCGGGATCACGGAGCGCGCGACCCCCACATCCGCCGGGAGATGCAGTTCCCCGGAGCCGTCGTTGTAGCCCTGGACGATGCGGTCGAAGAAATCGTTGACGTCCACAATCGTGGGGTCAAGGCCTTCGCCGGAACCGTTCTTGGTCTTGCTAATGGAGGCAACGTCGATTTCGTTGGTGGTTACCATGGAAACTCCCTGACGCCGGGCGCCGGGTGGCTGGGCGGCAGTCTGTCAACAGCAGCCTAGACGAACAATTCAATTTGAGCGGCAGGATCGAACTTGGGTGCCGTAACCTCGAGGGCCTTGGTCTCCGCGGACAGTTCGATGACCGAGTCGTAGCCGCGCTTGACGGCCTTGAGGTTGGCCTGCACGACCGCTTCGCCGCGCTTGCCGAAGTACTTGCGCAGGGCCCCCTCCGCCCTTTCCATCACCTGCGGGTAGGTTAGGCCGGCATCCTCGGAGAACGGGGTGACCTTGAGGAAAATGCCCAGCAGCACGATGCCCTGCATGCGCACGGACAGGTCCGGAATGGGCGCTTCCTCGCGGGCGATCAGCGCGGCGTCCGCCGCGAACACCCGAATGTTCTTGTCGCGTATCTTGGTCTGGGAGTCGGGGGGGATGTCCGCCCAAATCTCGACCGGATCCGTTTTCGAGGTCTGGACAAAGATGGCCCCGCCCTCCAGGATGCCGCTCAGCGGATTGCCCGACACGAAGGCGTTGATGTCGTTCATGGGCACGAAATCAACGTGGTTGAGTTCGCAGTGCGTCAGGATCTGCTCGTCCGCCACCGTCAGGTAGTAGGTGGTGGGCAGGCCCTTCTTTTCGGACCCGTACTTCGGATAGGCCTGCACCTTCTTGCTGAAAACGTCGCCGGCGATGGTGGCAATCACCTTGTTGGTGGTCACGGAGCCGAAGCCGCCGACGGAATGGCCGCGCATCGAAAAGGCTCCCGGGGGCCGCAGGTCCGGATCATGCTCCGGCGGCAGGGTCAGGTCGTGGTTCACACCCAGGACAAAGAAACGCTGGTGCCCTTCGAGCATGTTGCGGACGGTGGCCGCAAAGTCGGCCGGCCGCACATCACGGCTGCCCAGGCCCGCGATCCCGCAGAAGATCTGTGGGATCCGCGCAATCTGCGGGAAGTCGGGATGTCCCATCATGGCGTCGCTGAATGCCGCCTTGATGTCGTTGGCCAGAGGATTGTTGGGGGCCAGCGCGTCGTCCATGCGCTCAATGATGCTGAAGGCCTTGAGGCCGCTCAGGGCCTCGACCAGTTGACGGCCCGGGAACGGCCGGTAGCAAGTAACGTGTACGATGCCCAGCTTGATGCCGAACGTCTCGCGCAGGTAGTCGATGCTGGCGCGGGCGGTCTCGATGTAGCAGCCGATGCCCACGATGGCGTATTCGGCATCTTCCATCCGGTACTGTTCGATCACGTCGTAGGGACGACCGGTGAGTTCGGAGTACTCCGCGAACACGTCGTCGATGATGCCGGGCAGGCGGTCGTAGTAGTTGCGCTGGGCCACGATGCCCTTCATGTAGCTGTCCTGGTTTTGGACCACGCCGGTCATGATGGGGTTCAGGGGATCGAAGAGGTTGGGCACCTTGTCCCCCGGAGGCCCCACGAACTCCTTCAGCAGTTCGGACTCCGGCAGCAGAACGTCTTCCACCGTGTGGGTGGTCAGGAAACCGTCCTGCACGTTCATGATGGGGGTAAAGCCGTCTTCGGCGATGCGACGGCTCATCACCGCCAAGTCGCCGGCATCCTGTGCATTTTTGGCGAAGAGAATGCCCCAGCCGCAGTCCGCCACGCACATGATGTCGTCATGCCCGGCGTGCACGTTCAGGCCCTGGCGTGTGATGGCCCGCGAACCGATGTGGAACACCACGGGCAGGCGCTTGCCGCTGATGGTGTAGAGCACCTCCTTCATCAGGACCAGGCCCTGGCCCGACGTGAAGTTGCTGACGCGCCCGCCCGCCACGGCAAAACCCTCGCAGGCGGTGGCCGCGCTGTGTTCGGATTCGGGCTCCAAAAACTTGAGCGGCTGGTCCCACAGGTTGCGGGCACCGTTGGCCACGGAGGCGCCGTAGCCGCCGCCCATGGTCGTGGTCGGGGTAATCGGATAGGCGCAGGCTCCCTGCGTGATTTGGGTTTCAACCCATGTGACCGTCCCGGAACCATCAGAGGTGGTCTGAATGCCGGGGAAACGCGGTGTGGGCACCGCACCGTTCAGGTTTCCGCTGTCATGGGATCGCCCGTTGGCCGACAGATGGCCGTTGCTGGAAATCTTTCGCATAGCCATTGCTGCGTTTACCCCTTGTTACTACTCCGGCACCGAGTGCGCGCAGGCGCACGGATGCGCGTCACGGAGCTAATCCGACCCAATTCAACCCTTGAATCCAGACTGCTCAGCCATGTTTGATGATAACACAGCGATCGGTGCCGCCTTGGGCAAAATCGGTGTCCGAATCAGCGGCAAGGAACCCTGTTTGGGCAAGGACTGCCGTTACGTCCCCAGCCCGTTGCACCAGGTGGTGCCGGACAAGGCCGGCCATCCATTTACGGCCGGCTTTCCTGTCGGCGGAGCGGAAACCGACTCCCGACCGCGGATTTGTGGGTGAACATGTCAGTTTGGGGAGCTGCCCGGGGCGTTGGAGACATGCCGATCATCCAGAAATCGCCGAACTGTCCGGACCACTTCCTGTTTCGTCATCGGCGAGGTTTCGATCACAAGGTCCGCATGTGCCCGGGCATGGGCCAGCCTTTCCAACTCCTCTCGGTGGCCGGCTTGGGTATATCGACCCCACGGGCGTCTGGACAACTGGGTTTCCAGGTCCGCATGCAGGAATATCAGAATGTCGGGAGGATGAAGCCTTTGCCACATGTCCTTTACATAACTGTGTTCCTGGCTGGTGCATCGGGCGCGCATGCCCAACTGCTCGAGGGTTGCCACCAAGGTGGACTTTCCGGCCGCGCTGACCCCCACAACCTTGATGAGCGGACGCTGCATGCCAACCCAGTCCGCCCGGCTCCGGCCGGGTTGGACCCTATCCCAAGGGGAAACTGACGGTCATGTGCCGCGCGTCGTCCCGTTTGCTGCGGTCCCGGACCTTCACGACCAGCACTGTCAGGTCGTCCCGCGCGCGGCCTTCCTCAAGTACCAGGGCGGTGTCGAGCAGCAGTCGGGCGAGACGGTCTGCCGGCAGGCTGCCGTCGGGGTCTGCTTCACAGATCAGGGCTGGTAGATTCATGCGGTCCTGTGGATGGCGGCCGGCTTCCCACACCCCGTCCGAGGCCGCCACCACCATGCAGCCGGCCTCGATTGGCAGCTCGGTGATGTCCGGCCGCGTGTTGCGGTGAATGCCGATGGCCTGACTGTGGGCCTGCAGCAGTCCCTGGCTGTTGCTGGTTCGGAACCAGGCTGGGCAGTGGCAGTTGCGCGAGACGACAAGCGTCCAGGAGTCCATGTCGATGCTGACGATTTGCAATTCGGCGCTTACCTGACCCCGTCGATACGTGCGCAGGTAGTCGTGTGCCGCCCGCGCCGTGGCTCCGTCGCGCACGCCCTCGGCCAACAGTGAGATCGCCTTGCGCACCACGAGGTTGCTGATGTTCTTGGCACTGCGGCCGCTGCGCTGGCCGTCGGCCAGGACTGCGCTCAAACCGCCGTGCGGCCTTTCGACCACCTCGACCGTATCCCCGCTTTCGCGCGTGGCGTACTTCGGGATTTTGGAAACTGCGAGCTGGACGACGGGAGCTGGGGCCACAGTGGGGAACCGGTTCAGGGAAGGACGTTGGAGTCGCTTTCCACGCCGGGCGGGGACGGCTCCATGGCTACCGGGCGATTTCGGAAAATGTCCTGCGACATGAATTGTGCCGGATTGCAAAATCCGCCCCAGCCGTCGGGCCTGCGATACGGCAGTATCCGTATGCCGAAGTGCAGGTGGGGTCCCGTACTGGCCCCCGTGTTGCCTGAAAGGCCCAGGGTGGCGCCGCGTCCGACGGTCTGGCCCACACTGACCGAGAACTCGCTCATGTGCGCGTACACCGATTCCCCCCAGTCGTGCTCCATGAGCACGAACTTGCCGAAGCCACCCACACCGAAATCGGTTCGGGTGATCCTGCCGGCGTCGGTCGCCAGCAATGGTGTGCCCACCGGCAACGCGAAGTCAAGGCCGTTGTGGCCCCGCAAGGGCACTCCGCCGTAGGTGAAACGGCCGTAGAACTGCGGATTGGTGCCCCAGCCCTGGGACATCGGGAAACGGCCCGGGAACGGAGTGGCAATATCGATGTGATCGGCCAGGAAGTCGTAGGCCAGCAGGCGCAGTCCGCTCTGCGAACCTTCGGCGACCCAACCCGACGGCTGGTTCGAGGGCGGGATCACCATGTCCGTCCACCACCAGCGGAGATTGTCCCTGATCTCCGGCCCGCCATGGACGAGCAGGGTGCTGCGGGACGGCGCACGCCCAATGATGTCCGAATCCGGTTTGCCTACCTGTCCGGGAGTCCGGCGCATGCGCAGGACATCCGATTGGATGTTCATGACGCGGTCCCCGTTGGCGAAGGTCCGACGTTCCCGGGCACTGGGCGCACGGCGCGGAACGGGTGGACTGACCGCGGGCAGCGGGTTGGTTCCCATCTGCGGCGTGCCGTCCGGTGCATTCTGGGCTATCCATCCCCAAATCCGGTCCTGTTCGTCCGTGGCCACAGCCAGCAACCACCACGGGACGCCCCCCACCGCCTGTGGATGGCCCAGGACCGTGCACAGCGTGTTGCGTGGGATTTCACCAAGGACATCGTAGCCAGCATCCCCGTCCAGACCCGGCGTGCGCCGCATCGGGCTTGCGGCAATTACCCAGATGCTGTCGCCCGGCTGGAGCGCTTGCCGGTCCCGTCCAGGCAGGTTCGGTGCGGAGTCCTGAAGGAGGTCGTAGCCGGTCGACGTCATGTCCGCGACCCATCCCCGCAGTACGGGCTCCACCGCGGTGGGAGTGACCACCTGCCACCACACCAGTCTGTCTTCCATGCGCGGGCCGCCTTCCACGGTCAGTGACATGCCGGGAGCCAGTTGCATGACGATGTCGTCGACCGCCTGGTTGGAGATTCCGGGCAAGCGACGCAGGAGGGCATTGCGCCATACCCAGACGGTGTCGCCAACCGCAAACCTGGGTTCGGGAATGGCCGGGGTCCCAGGCACGGCGATGACTTGCAGGTTGCGCTTGTGGCGGTCGGTTTCCTCCCGAAGCCACCCTGTCGAATCGCTGCCTTCCGGCCAAGCCGCGCGCACGCGCCACCAGATACTGTCCTCAACGTACAAGGGCCCTTCCTGCACGAGGCCCGGAGTCCCAACCGGGACGGTACCCAACAGATCGTCTGCCTCCTTGGCCCGCGTGCCCGGGGTGCGCCGCAGTTCGGTGGGGCGCTGGACAAGGAAGTAGGTGCCCGGCGCCATGGCGTCCGTATCCGGAATTGGCACCGGGTCAAAGGGAGCCGCCAGGTCCGGGGCGCCGGACACCCTGGCGATGAACGGCTGCGCATCCACGCCGGCTTGCGCCAGCCAGCCGTCAACCCGGGTGTGATCGGACACAGTGACCGTGACGCGCCACCAGATCAGTCGGTCCACCTGTTCGGGGCCGTCGACAATCAGGCACTGCTGGCCCGAGGGAAGCTTCGTCACGATGGCGTCCGGGGGCGAACCCACGAATCCGGGCACGGTCCGCAGGTTGATGTCGCCGATGGTCCTGACCACGCTGCCGGGGGATAGGCTGGCGGAAGCATCAGGCTGTTCGGGGTTGAGCAGGGGAGCCTTTTGCGGATCCCAGGCATAGTGTTGGTTGAGGGCTGCGGCAATGTCCGCCAGGGCAGCCTCGGATGCGGACAGTTGCCAGCGACCGCCGGGGCTGGCCGCCCACCGGAACAGGGCGGCACAACGGACCTGCTGGTGTCCCGGACCTTCGTTCCACCCGTTGATTTCCCGATAGACCGCCTGCACCCATCCGTTTTGCCGGGGGCTCCAGGACTGGAATTGGTCCGCTTCCACGATGTATACGGGCAGTTGGCGCATGTGGTACGGAATGCCGCGCATGAAGTCGCGGTAGGCCCTGAAACCACTGCGGCGGCGTGGCGAGCGGTCGGGAATCCAGGCATCGGCGGTAACGTCGGCAGGATCGTCCGTGACCGTGAAGGCATGCAGGGCAATGCCGTCGCAACCCTGGGGGCCCAGCCGGTTCAGAATGTCGCTGAAATAGGTGATCCAGTCCCCGCTCTCGTTGCCCGCATAGCGGGTGTGGGTGTTCCATGGGGTAACCGCCCCCGTAAGAACGAGTGCATCCGGGTCGGCCTGTCGGATGGCCTCCCTGCACTGCCTGAAACAGGCGACATAGTGGTCCGGGTGCACGGCTTCGCCGACGGTGGCCAGGTTGGTCGCAGTTCCGTCGGGATGAAGCGCGTCAAAGCGCTCGGGTAGGGCCCGCAACACGGCCTGCACCTGCGCCGGGTCCTTCACGTCCTTGAGCAGGGATATCCGGGCGCGTGCGTCGGCGCCCGGGCGCGCGGCCCAATTGTTGAACTCGTTGCCAATCACCCAGTGACGGCAGCCACGCGAGACCTTGACAAAACGGCCGCATCGCCGAGCGAAGTTCAAGTGGTTGTCGACAGCCGGAAGCGTGCCGTCCGGGTTGAAACCCAATTGCAGTTTGACAATGACACCGTAGCCGCGTTCCGACCAGGCACTGTAGTCCACGCCGGAGCGGTCGGCGGCGTCCATGCCTATGAATTCGTTGAACACCACCCAGCCGTGTACGCCGGCCTCTTCGAAGAGATGCTCGCCGCCCGCGTCGTGCAGACCGTAGATGTTTAGCGGTTCGTTGGGTACGGGAGGCATGGCGATGCAATGCGGCACGCGTGCGCCGGTCGGATCAAGGCGGGGACCGATGTTGGCGAACGCCTGGCGTCAGTCGGTGGCAACGGGGTCGTTCCTGCGGCGCTCGGCGAGCTCGGCCAGCAGAGCGCGATGGCGATCGCGCGTGATCGGGTATTTGCGAATGACGTAGATGCCAACCGCCACCAACAATGTGGGCAGCACGCCGGACAGGAGCCGCAGGGCCGTCACCACCGACTGGGGCTGCTCGATGCCGGTACCGTAGGTGGCCTCGATGAAGCCGGCTTGGGCCAGGATGAGATTGGCAACGAACACCGCCACGGCACCGCCCAACTTGCGGAAAAAGACCATATAGGCCGTGAACAGTCCTTCGCTGCGGTTGCCGGTTTGCAGTTCGTCGTACTCAAGAACGTCGGGCAGCATGGCCCACGGAATGGTAACTCCCGCTGCGTATGTGAATCCCAGCCAGATGCAAAAATAAAGAAACGTGTCGGCGGCTCCCTGCGGATACAGGGCGTATGTTGGCAGCGTTGCAATCCAAAGGAAGCCACAGATTATGTATGCCTTGAGCTTGCCCAGCTTCCTGACCAGCAGGTTGACCAGGGGCAGGGCCAACAGGGATGAACCCAGCAGCACCGCCGGCAACAGCGACTCCAGGAGCGGTGTCGCCCTCAAAACAATCTGCAAGTACCAGACAAATGTGGCTATGACAACTTCAAGTCCGGTCAATGCGAAGAAATAGGCGGTCGACAGCAGGACGAAGGGTCGATTGCGATAGGCGGTTCTGAGCCCCTCCACCACGCTGATGGGGACCTCGGACACTACATTGGCCGGTTCCTTGACCGTGATGAAGTTGAGGACCGGCGCCACCAGCAGGGATGCGCCAAACAGCCACCCGGCCAGCATGTAGCCGCGGAAAACGTTGGACTCCCCACCCAGCATGCCCAGCCAGTCTTCCGCCAACATTTTGAACAGGGCCGCGATGACAAGCGCGCCCAGGATAAAGAAGGCGTTGCGCCACACGCTGAGGTCAATCCGTTCTTCGTAGTCGCTGGACAATTCCGCCACCAAGGCCGTGTGGGGTACCGAGAACACGGTGATGGCCGTGTCGAGCACCACGGAAATCACGACAAACCAAGCGAACAGGCTCCATGGATTGTCGAAGGGTTTGGTCCACAACAGGGCGAACAGCACCATCATGGGCACGGCAGCCGCCAGCATCAGGGGACGCCGCCGGCCCCACCGGGTCTGCAGCCGATCGCTGATGAGGCCCACCAGTGGATCGTTGACCGCGTCCCAAATGCGGCCAATCATCAGGATCACGCCCACAATGCCCGGCCGGAGGCCGACCACGGTCACCAGAAAGTAGTTCAGGATCAGGGAGCGGCTGGTTGAGGTGATGGCCGGAATCCACTCTCCTGAACCGTAGATCAGTTTGAAGAGCGTCGACATGCGGCGGTTCGGGGCCATGTGGGGATCCTGCAGGGTGTGGAAGGTGTGGACGGTGCACGGGGCTGCCCTGTGCACTGCAACCCGGATGCTCGTCGGCCGTCAGTTGCCCGAGGGCTTGGATGGTGACAGCTTCAGCAAGGCAAGCAGGTCCGGCGGTTCGCCCTCCACGCGTACGGAGACCTTCCCCAGACGGGTTTCATCTCCTCTTGCTGGAACCCTGTCGAGCGCGTTCATTATCATCCCGCTGATGGTTTCCGCCTCGCCTTTGGTCTCTCCCAGCGCTTCCGCGAAGTCCTCGGGCAGTTCGTCCACAGGAACGTCGAGCCGGGCCACCACGGTGGTTCCGGACCGGACCTCGAGCCGGGGTGCTTCCCGGGCGCGGTTTGCCTCAAGGTCCGATTCGTCTTCGATTTCGCCGAAGATTTCCTCCATCAGGTCTTCCAGGGTTACCAATCCCGCCGTGCCTTGGAATTCGTCCTGCACCACGGCCATGTAGGCTCCGCGCGACTGGAACAGCTTCAGCATTTGGGGCAGTGGTGTGGAACCTGGAACCACCAGGGCGCCTGTCCTCTGATCCTGGTCTCCGTCCGGCACTCTGGTGATGATGTCGAGGAGCCGAAACTCGGCCCTGCGGTCCAGCCGCGCCAGCTGCTTGAAGTGGAGGATCCCCTTGATGTCGTCCAGGTTGCTGCCGTAGATGGGATAGCGGGACTGGCCGGCTTCCCGCATCACCTCGATCACATCCGCGTAGGTTGCATCCTTCTGGATGCCCACAACCCGCGTGCGGGGCGTCATCACTTCGTTGACGGTGCGGTCGTCGAAGTTCCCAATCCGTTCCAGGTAGCCAAACTCGTCATCCTCGATGTGGTCGGCGTGATAGCTCTCCTCAATCAGGATCTGGATTTCCTCCTTGGAATAGGCCAACCCCAAGTCCTGGTCGATGGGGATCGGAGACCTGACGATGAGAAATTCGGCCGCGCGGTTCAACTGGTGGGCCAAGGGCCCCAATATCGTTTCACAGAGCCGCATGGTGCCGGCCACGGCCAGTACCACCCTTTCCGGCATCTGGACGGCAATGGTCTGGGGAACCATCTCGCCTACGACGACATGCAGGAACGACAGACTGCAAACAGCGATGAGCAGCGCGGCCGTGGATGTGGCTTGCTCCGACAGCCATGGCAGGTGGAGTACCTCGTGCAGCCAGTGTGCCACGCGCTCTTCGGCATACATGCCCAGGGCCAAGCTGGCCAGCGTGATGCCAATCTGGGAGGTGGCGATAAAGTCGTTGCGGCGTTCCTTGTCCCGGAGAATGGTCAGGACATAGGGTGCCTGACGGTGCCCGGCCTCCTCCCTGCTTTCGATCCGGGGATAGGGCGCCAGCATCACGGAGAATTCGGACGCGACGAAGAAGCCGTTGGCGGCCACAAACAAGGCAATCAGCGCAATCGGAACCAGGGCTTCCATCATGAGTCGCCGTGGTCGGACGGATCCCGGCTGACGGAGACCGTCCCCAGTTGCAGTGCCTGCCGGACTGTTTTCTCGGTGGCGTTCACAAAGAAACCGTCCGCCACATTGGGTCCGGCACGGCGGAGGCCCCCGTGCGGGATGCCCGTCACGCGGGCCGGGGCTTGCGGGGACGGTTCCAGTGGGAGGGCGTTGGGGTCCAAGGCTTGGTGTTCGGGATCGAAGACGGCCGAGAGTACTTTCGGAGCCACCGATCCTTCAATGAACAGCACGTCGTTGTTGACGAACCGAAAGGGTGGCGGTGCTTCTTGATCGAACTCGTCCCGTATGTCCCCTACGACGGCTTCCACCAGCTGTTCCAGCGTGATGATCCCGGAGGTTGCACCTGCACCGTCCCGCACCATCGCCAAATGCACCTTGTTGTGCAGCATGTCCGCCAGCGCGTCGTCCACCTTGACGTCTTCCGCAAACGCCGGGAAAGGGTCCGCATCAGTGCCGGACCGCGGTGCCGCTTCACACATTAGATCCCGCAGATGAACGGTGCGGGTCAGATTGTCCAAGGAACCGTCGAAGACGGGCATGCGGGAATAGGGGGAGTTGGCCAGAAGGTCTCGCTGCAGGTCCTGGGTCGTCCATTCGGGGGCCGCAAAAATGTGTTCCCGAGCCACCATCTTCGCCGAAACCGGTTCCTTGTCGATGTTGAGGGTGCGGTCGATGGCACCTCCTTCGTCCCAGTCGAACTGGCCCTGCTCCTGACTCTCCCTGGAAATCCGCCGGATCTCCTGGTCGGTCAGCACCAGGCCGTGCTGGTGTGTGACCTCGACCCGGGCCAGGAACAGGATTGCCCGGTTGAACAGATTGAAGATCCACAGGAAAGGCTGGAACAGGAAGTGGTAGGCCCGCATGTAGGTCACGGTGGACATGGCCAACCCCTCGGGAATGCGGATGCCCAGGTTCTTGGGCACCAGTTCGCCGATGAACACCTGACCCAAGGACAGCACCAAGAGCGTCGAGCCCACCGCCAGCGAGGTGGCAGTGGTTGGGTTCAGGCCCAGTTTCAGGAGCAGGGGCTCAATGCGGGGCGCGACCCCGGCCTGGCCTACGAAGCCCAGGACGATGCTGCAAATCGTGATGCTGATTTGACAGCTTGAAATGTAGGCACTGAGCTGGCTGGGGTCGTGAATGATGCCGCCCACCTTGTCGGCGAGGGTGTTGCCATCATCCTGCAGCTGTTGGATTCGGGAACGTCGCGAACCTGCAAGAGAGATTTCGGCAGCGACGTAAAAGGCAGTCAACAGGATAATCGCGACAACCGAACCCAGGATCGCGATTAGTCCCATGAACTAACTTGTGCCATTGCAGGTCCGACGTTGCGGCCGGGAAGTGTTGGGTCCTTGAAAAGGATCGGTTGCACTTCTATGGTACAGCAAATCATCCAGGAACACCCGCGCTTCGGCGGGCGAAGTGACGCGGTCCATCACCTGGGCCTCGACGAGGAGGGTCAGCAATCGTCCGACTTCCGGGCCGGGTGTCAGGGCATACCAGTTCAGAAGATCCTGTCCGGATGCCAGCGGCCGGACCGGCCCACCTTGACCAAGCCGCCACAGACGATTGATGGCATGCTGGATTGCCGTCAGGCGGGTTTGCGTTCCGGTTCCGGTGGCCCGTGCCAACGGCGCTGCGATTGCGCATGCATCTTGCAACACAGGCCGGCCAAGGTGCCAGCCGGTCTTCTCCATCAAACGGTGACACTCAATCACCGTCGGCTTTCGGGCGTTGCCACGATCGGGCGGATGCACCCATCGCCCCCACACTTGGTCGAGGGCCGCGCCGACAGAACCCAGCCACTGCTGTTCCGTACTGGCAAAGGCGCATCGTCTAGCCCAGCGCTTCATGCCGGCACTTGGTCTGGCCGCAGTCGTACCCGGGAGGATCAGCCAAAGGACGGCGGCCATGATCCACCAGTCACCGCGCAGGCGCCCCGGCCCCAGGTACGCGCGAGCCATCTGCTGAAGGTCGATCACCGCATCGATGTCCGGTTCCACGGGACTCGGATTCCGTTCGTGCTGGCTCCGGTCCGGTTTGGTTGACCTTGTCCACGCCTGCAACCGCGACAGCCAGCGCACATCGTCCTCGGACAGGGTGAACGTCCCGCCTTCCCTGTCGGCAACCAGCGGCCAGAGGTTCATCTCGTTCAGGTCGTGTACGACATCATGAATGGACGAGGCGGGACTGGTTACCAGCTTCCACACTTCCGGCCCCACCCGTTCTCGCGCAGCCTGTCCGGCGAGGTGGCCATGTTGCCTGATGAACGACCGCAATTCCGCCGACAGCGTCAGTCCAAGGCCGTGGGATAGCCGGACGCCCCTGAGCATGCGCAAGGGATCGGACAACATGTTGTGTTCGGAGACGGGAACTACCGTGCGTTCGGTAAGGTCAACCCGTCCCCCGAAGGGATCGACCAGTGTGCCGGTCACGTGCGTGCCGACGACCGACTTGACCTGTACCGCCATGGCATTCACGCGAAAGTCGCGTTGTCCAAGGTCGGTGTCAATGCAGCCATCTCCCAAGACGACCAAATCGATTGTTCCAACCGGCTCCCGCTCGGATGGAGGGTGTGATGCCAATCGCCAGATCTGCCTGCGGGGATTCAGGCAAAAGGCGTGCCAGTCGCCGGGGATCCAGCGTTGGTCCTCCAATTGGTGTGGTTGTGGTACGGCCAAGTCAAGGTCGTGTCCGGGTGCGATTCCCAGGAGGCGGTCGCGGACCATGCCGCCCACAATCCAAATCGGAGGCCCCCATGCCTCCAGGAAGCGGTCCAGAACCCGGGATTGCTCGGGGCGGAGCGTCAGATGGATTTCACAGGAATTAAGAGTTGTCATGGCAGGCTCCGCCCGGGCATCGATTGCATTTGCCGCGCCCGGTCATGACGACCGAAAACGGTCTGTTGAGGCGGAAGTGGGGCAGGAAGGCTTCCGGTTTGTGATCGAAACTGGCAAACTGCACCGGCCGACGCAGTCCCGCGATTCCCGGTGGTCCGAGCCATTATGCAGGCAAGTGCGAGTACATTCATCCAGGCCAGCCGCAATCGGGCATGGTCGGTTTTCACGGATACGTCTGCCTGGCCGGCGTGGTACGACGGCATCCGGCAAGTTTCGTGGGTGGAAGGGCAACCGTGGGCGGAAGGCTCCGTGCTCCGGCTTGACAGTCGATGGGGAGTGCTCGCGGCAAGCATACGGCTGGTGGCAGAGCCAAGCATGGCGGTGATGGAGGTGCGGATGTGGTCATCGACCGCCGTGCTTGTCTTTGAGGTCGAGGATGCGGTGGGGGGGTGCCTGGCGAAGGTCCGGGAAACCTGGCATGGCCCTGCCGCCTGGCTCGGACCGATCACCCGTCCGGCCAGAACAGGAACTCTGACACGGGCCATGGATTCGTTTCGGCACTGTGCGGAGGCCCTGTGAGCACTTCTGGCAACGCGCTCCGCGATGGCCAATGGCCGGAGTACAACCGGGATGCCTTGGCTGTTTGGGAACGGATCGCCGCATGTTGGGATGCCTACATGGGTGACCACGGCAACGATTATCACAAAGTCCTGGTTCGGCCCGTTGCGATGCAACTGTTGCAGCCGGTTCGCGGCCGCAAGATTCTGGAGTTGGGATGCGGTGCGGGTCTGTACACCCGCGATCTGCTTCGGGCGGGAGCAGACGTTGTGGCCACGGACGGCGCGGAAGCGTTTGTTGACATCGCCGCCCGGCGCAATCCGGACTGCGAGATCCTGCGTCTGGACGTCACCAGCGAGGAGGACTGGAAAGGTTTGCATCGGCGCCATAAACGGTTCGACGCGGTGGTCTGCAACATGTTGTTCATGGATGTTGCCGTCGTGGACCTGATGTGCCGGCAAGTGGCCTCATTGTTGCGCTCCGGCGGAGTTTGGGTGATTTCCCAACAGCATCCCTGTTTTGTCACGCCCGACGCGGAACTCGTGGCTGCGCAAGGCGTCTCCGGGCAACGGAATAGCGTAATGGTCCACCGCTACTTGAATGTGGAACCATACAAGGCCACCGGAATCCGCACGCAACCGGAAACCCACTACTACTTCCATCGGTCCCTGCAGACCATCGTGGGCCACCTCACGGGCGCGGGCCTGGTTGTCAACGGCTTGGTGGAACCGTCCTTTCCACCGACCGAAGAATCGTTCCAGCCCCTGTCGTACGGGTCGATGCCGGACATTCCTCCGGTCCTGTTCGTGCGCGCCCTGAAACTGTAGGTCGGCCCGGCACGGGCCGACCATGCTATTCTGGCCGCAGGCCGGACCGGCAGGTCATGCCGATGTCGGTTGTCCAGAATTCATCGCCAGTGCATATCGGGGAACAACCATGGATCTGAACCTCAAGGGCCGGGCCGCGGCTGTGGCGGCGGCCAGTGCCGGATTGGGCTTCGCCTCGGCTCTGACCTTGGCGCAGGAAGGCTGCCGCGTTGCCATCTGCGCACGCAACGAAGACCGCCTGCAGGCTGCTGCGGACCGTATACGGGAGGAGACCGGTTCCGAGGTACTGGCCTTGGTGGCGGACATGTCCGACGCGGAGGCTCCAGGCTCTTTCATCCAGGCGGCTGCGGAGCAGTTCGGCGGACTCGATATTGTGGTAGCCAACGCCGGGGGACCGCCCAGCGGGGAGTTCGCGGACAAGACCGATACCGAGTGGGCCTTGGCGCTGCAACTGAACCTCATGAGCGCCGTCAGACTCTTCCGGTCCGCCCTGCCGCATGTCACTGCCAGTGATCAGGGCCGTTTGGTGGCCATCACCAGCGTTAGCGCCAAGCATCCGATGGAAAGTATGGTGTTGAGCAATGCCACGCGCACCGGGGTTCACGGTGTGCTCAAAACCCTGAGCATGGAACTTGCCGCCACCGGGACGACCGTGAATGCCGTGTGTCCGGGTGTGACCAAGACGGATCGGCTTGATGAACTGGCCCAACAGGCTGCCGACCAGAAGGGCATCACCGTGGAGGAGGCATTTGCCGAACGGGCCGCCACGGTGCCGCTGGGACGCCTTGGGGATCCCATGGAGTTCGGTGCGGCCGTTACGTTTCTGTGCAGCAGGCAGGCAGGCTTCATCACCGGCATCGGGCTGGCCGTGGATGGAGGCTTTACGGGAGCCCTTCCCTGATTCGGATGTGACCCCCTGCGGCCACCGATCCGCCGCAGGTCGGTCGCGTTGGCCGCCGGGCACGGTGCGGGCGGGAGGACGACTACGATGAAGGAAAGGGTCCTTTCGTTCAACCAGGTTACGGCGGCCTACTTCGACGAACCCGTCCTGGATGACGTGACCCTGGCTGTATACAGCCAGGAGACAGTTGGCGTCGTGGGGCGCAATGGTTCGGGCAAGAGCACGTTGCTCAAGTGCCTCACGGGGCTTCACGGTGCCGATGCCGGCAGCGTGGTCCGCGACCGTCCGGTCCGGTTCGGCTATCTGCCCCAGGAGACCGAGTTGCCTCGGTCTGCGACGGTGTTGGAGGCGATGCAGGGGGCTCTCCCGGAATTGGATCGGGTTGAGGCGGAACTCCAAGCGGTCGAGGCCAGCATGGGCCTGGAGGAGGTGTACGGGGATCCGGCCAGGTTGGAGGCTGCCATCGCTCGCCAGGACACGTTGGTTGCCCGATATGCCGAACTGGGCGGTCCCAGTTTCCAACGGACCATCGAAGCGACCCTGAGGCAGGTCGGCTTGGCGGAGGACCGCTTCGGTCTGCGGGTCTCGGACCTAAGCGGAGGTCAAAAGAAGCTGTTGGCCTTGGCGCGCATCCTGGTCGGACGGCCCGATTTCCTGGTGCTGGATGAACCCGACAATCATCTCGACCTGCACGGCAAGCAGTTGCTGGAACGGATTATTGGTGCCTTTGGCGGTGGCGTGGCGATTGTGTCCCACGACCGCTACCTGCTGGACCTGATCGTCGATTCCATCATTGAACTGGAACGACGCAAGGTATTCGCCTGGCCGGGCAACTATTCGGAGTACGTGATCCAGAAGGAGGTTGCGGTTGCCAGTCAGGCCCGCCACTACCAGGCACAACAAAAGGAAATCAAACGGCTGGAGGAGTCGGCCAAGCGCCTTCTGACCTGGGGTGCCGTCTTCGACAATCCCAAGTTCATCACCCGCGGCAAGAGCATTCTCAAGCGCATTGACCGCATTGACCGCATTGATGCGCCGGTCACCGACTCCGAAACCATGGATCTAACCCTGCAGTACCGGCGGGGGAGCGAGAAGGTGTTGGAGTTGACCAACGTCTCCTTCACCTTTTCCGATACGGGTGTCCGGCTGTTCGACCGCGCGGATCTTCTGGTCTGGAAGGGCGAACGGGTGGCCATTGTGGGGCCCAACGGCGCGGGCAAGTCCCTGTTGCTCAACTTGATCCGCGGCCAACTGCAGCCCACCGGTGGCACGATCAAGCTGGGACCCAGCCTGAAGCTGGGTTTCTACGACCAGGAACACCGCAACCTCGACTACCGGCTGAACCTGGTTGACACGGTGCGCCGCGACCACTCCATGACCGAGGCCACCGCGGTTTCCTTCCTGCGGAAATTCCAGTTCGGCTACCGCCAGTGCCTGGATCCCGTGGGGGCGTTGTCGGGCGGCGAACGGAGCCGGTTGCAGATGGCCCTGATGATGCTTCAGCAGCCCAATTTCCTGGTCTTGGACGAACCGACCAACAACCTGGACATCCAGTCGGCCGAAATCCTGGAGGAGGTCCTGTTGGGATTTGCCGGTGCCATCCTGATGGTGTCGCACGACCGCTACTTCCTGGACCGTTTGGCAGACCGGGTCGTGGTCCTGCAAAACGGTACCCTGAGGGAATTCCGAGGCACGTTCGGCGACTACCTCACCAATCTGGCGAGAAGCCGGACACGAAACCCCGGTCCGCACCGGCAGCCGGTCAGAACATCCTGACCAGGGTGCCCAACGAGTCCGTCAGAACACGGACGGCATCGAGGTACCCTTCGATTTCAATGTGTTCATCCGGCGTGTGGTCCAGTTCGGAGTCTCCCGGCCCGTAGGCGAAAACGGGACAGCCCCAGGCCGGGCCGACCACGTTCATGTCGCAGGTGCCGGTCTTGACCACGAAGCGGGGTGGTTCGCCGGTGACCCGTCGAATGGCGCCCCGCAGGCAGGTGGACAGGGGGTTGCGCCGCGGGGTGAGCCAGGCGGGTTCAAATCCGCTCAGGTCGAGCCGGGCTTCGATGCTCGATCCGGCGCAGGCAAATCCGATTGGGGTGTCCGCATCGATGCGCGCCGGCATGGGTTCCCGGACCGCCCCGATCTGCTCCTCGCACCAGCGGCGCAGGGTCTGCACAAATTGCAGCGCGTCGAAACCCTGCGGCAGGCGAATTCCAATCAGGGCACTTACATGGTTTCGATCGTTTTGCCAAAGATTGGTGTTGATTTCGCGTAGGCTGGGGGACGCTGCCTCGAACACCTGGGATCCCGGTTGTCCCTCGGTTTCCACCAACTGCTTTACATAAATCCAGAATGCCACTGCCAGCTCCGCGATTTCCGTGCCTGGTCCGGCGGTGTGTGCCGTGGGCTGCCAAGCGCGGAACCGCAGCAGGATGCGGCCCTTGTAGCCCCTGGCAATGCCCGTGGTGCCGGTCGGTTCCCCGATCAGGCAGTAGTCCGGAATTGGGAGGGTGCGGCCGTTGTGGCGATCCCGGACGCAACGGGCGCCTTTGGATGTGGCGGCTTCCTCTTCCACTGCACCCACCACCACCACCTGACAGTCTTCGGGCAATGTCTGCTTCAGGTTTGCGGCCGCGACGGTGAAGGTGGCCAGTGGTCCCTTGGCATCCACTGTGCCCCTGCCGTACAAAACCTGTTTCCCGCCGACAACCTTGAGTTCCACCGGAATGTGTCCAGGCACGGTGTCGATATGGCCCAGCAGCATCACGGTGCGTGGGGCGTCGGCCCGGCCCATACGCCCTACGGCGTTGTTGGCGGCGTCCACCTCGGCATGGTCATAGCCGAGGTCGCGCATCTGCGCGGCCAGCCACTGGCTGGCCGCCAGTTCGTCGCCGCTGACCGATGGGATTTCGACCAGATTGCGCAGCAGGCGGCAGGCTGCGCGGTCCGAGACCGGCAAGGACACGTCGCTTCAGACGGCCTTCAGGCGGCCGATGAGATGGGGAAACCGACGGTACTGCTCGTCCGTGATGTAGTTGCGTCCGGATTGAATGGCGGAGTCCAGTTCCCGGTGAAAGGGGGAGGGTGGGGCACCCTCCAACAGCTCCACGGCCCTGACCAAGGCGAGCCGCACGGCGCGGATGTTGGCCTCCATGTGTCCGAGCACCACCTCCACGGTCACCGATGCCTCCTCGTCGAAGATGTCCTGGTCCGTGATGTGGGCCATGACCGCGAAGCTCATCTCGGCCTCGCGGGCGAGTTGCGCTTCGGGTGACGTGGTCATGCCGATGACATCCGTACCCCAACTGGCGAAGGTCCGGCTTTCGAATTTCGTGCTGAAGCGAGGACCCTCGATCGTGATCATGTTGCCGCCTTCGATGGCATCGGCTCCCGTGTCCACCAGGGCCTGGTGGCAGACTTTGCTGAGGGTCGGACAAAATGGGTCGGCCAGGCTGATGTGGCACACAATGTTCTCGGTCCCGGCCTCCGGGTCGTTGAAGAACGACAGGGTCCGCAGCCGTGTGTGGTCGTACAGTTGGTCCGGCACCATGATCTGCTCGGCCTTGTATCGCCGTTGCAAACTGCCACAGGCGTTGACGCTGATGAGGTACTCGACCCCCAGCTGCTTGAAACCGTAGATGTTGGCTCTGAAGTTCAGTCGTGTGGGCGAGATGGTGTGTCCGCGGCCGTGCCGTGCCAGAAACGCCACCCTTTGCCCATGGATGTTTCCGACCAGGTAGGGACCGGAAGGTGCGCCAAAGGGGGTCTCAAGGGTTAGTTCCCTCACGTCTGTGAGGGCTTCCATGTCGTAGACGCCGCTGCCGCCCAGGACGCCGATGCGAATCGGTTCGTTCATCGAATTGCCTTTGCCATTGGTCTGTCTGAATCGGGAATGTCCTGCCAGCGCGGTGCCTGGCTGTCACGCTCGGACAGGATGGGATCGGTGCAGGTCCACGGGACTGCAAGCTCCGGATCGTTCCAGAGTACGCTGAACTCGTCGGTTCCCGTGTAGTACCGGTTGACCAGGTACGTCAGAATCGCCCCGCGGGGACTGTGGAAGCCGTGGGCCACGCCGGGCGGAATGAACAATCCCCAGCCCGCCTGCGCGTTCAAGGGCAGGACTTCGGCCCGGAGGAAGGTGTCCGAATCGGTCCTCAAGTCGACCAAGCCAACCTCGATTTCCCCCTGGACCACCTGCCAATAGTCGAACTGGTGAAAGTGATAGTGCAAGCCCCGCAGCACCCCCGGACGGCTGTCCGAGCGATTTCCCTGCAGTTGGGACATGTCGAAACCCGGCCACCATTCCGAACGCCATGTTTCGGCAAAACGGCCCCTGGCATCCTCGAACCACCGCGGCACCCTGATTTTGGCACCGACAATTCCGGTTGCCGGCGCGCGGGATGGGGCATGCATCGATCAGGCTCCCGGCCGATCGGGACGGACGCAGGCCAGGAAGCGATTGACCTCGTTCTCCCTCAGCCTGGACGCCGAGCGGTTGACGATGACCACCACTCTGCTGTCCAATACGTGCTGCAGTTCCACCAGTCCGTTGGCCTGCAGGGTGCGGCCGGTCTCCACCAAATCGACAATCAGGTCCGAAAGGCCCGTCAGGGGCGCCAGTTCCACGGAGCCATTGAGCTTGATCACCTCGGCATTGATGCCTTGGGACACAAACCAGTCGGACGCGATGCGCGTGTACTTGGTGGCCACCCGCAGGTGGTCCTTCAGATGCAGGTCCACGTCGCGCCACGCCGGCGGCCCGGCCAGGGAAATCCGGCAGATGCCGATGGGGAGCGTGAAGGGTTCAAGCACGTCCACCCCTTCTTCACGCAGTGTGTCCAGGCCCGAGAACCCGATGTCCGCGCCCCCGTGCACCACAAAGGTTGGAACATCGGTCGGTTTGGACAGAATGTACTCTTGGGTGCCGTCCGCAGTGCGCAGGGTCAGTTGCCGGGAGGCGGAAAAGTTCGGAACGTCCAGTCCCCCGTCCCGCAGGTGCCGTGCCACGTCGTCGGCCAGTCGCCCTTTGGGCAGGGATATGCGCAGGGGGCGCCAGCAGGTCGCGTCAGACATCGCTTCCGGCCATGATCGCGGTGGATTGATCGGGGACGGACAGCTCGGTCCGCTGCAGGTTCTCAAGCAATTGCTCGAACTTCGACACATCCATCGCCCCTACACTCTCCGGGAGAGTGCACGCCAGCACATGGAAGGACTGCGTGCGGTCGCACCAGTCCGCCACGACTCGTGCCCCTAGGCTGCGCCCCATGGCCAGAATCCCTGATTCGGACAGCGGATCAGTGTGCACGACGATGTCGATGCCCTGTTGGCGCAGCCTGCCCATTGCCTCCAGGACAGTCCCGGATTTGGTCTGCCCCACCACACAGAGTGGAGGCTTGGGGCTCAGGGCCTGCGGTGCTTGGTTTGAATGCACTGCCCGGACCAGGCGATCGAGATGCAGGATCCCGCCGACCGCCGGACGACTGCGACCGAATCTGCCTATCAACCCGTCATACCGGCCGCCGCTGCCGGCCACGGCAGCCGAATCGGGCAACAGGAACTCGAAAGTCATTCCGGTGTAGTACTCAAGGTTCCGGTACTCGGCAAGATCCAGCGTGACCCGTTCCAGGATGCCGTATGCATCTAGTTGTTCAGTCAGTTTCCGCAGGTTTAGCAGCGCGGACTCCATGCGCCGATTGAGGCAAAACCCTGCGGCCCGTTCCAACAACCCGGCCACATCCGCACCCTGCAGTGTGAGCAGGTTCTCCAGCGTGGCCCGTTGCTTCGGACTCGGACGGCAGGACTCGACAAACCCGGTCAGGGCGTGTTCGCTTTTGCGGTGCATTGCCCACCGCAACTGCCGGGCATCGGACGGCTGCGGGTCAAGGGCGTCCAGCAATCCGCCGTAGTAGTCCGCGTGGCCGACCACAATCCTGAAATCCGACAGGTTGCATGCGTTGAGGCCGGCTGCCATGCATGCCAGGATTTCGGCATCGGCCATGGCGTCGGCGGACCCCACCAATTCAATTCCGGCCTGCCGAAACTCCTGCTGATACTCCAACCCCGAGGTTTCTTCGTGCCGAAATACACTGCCGGCATAGCAAAACCGAAAGGGGCCTTCCATGCCGGCCAGGCGCGTGCCCACCAGGCGGGCCACGGCGGCGGTCATGTCGGGCCGTAGTATCAGTGTACGGCCCTCCATGTCAAGGAAGCGATACAGGCGATCGTGGGTGGCCGCATGTGTGCGGGTCGTCAGCATGTCGCCGAATTCGAACATCGGCAGGATGACGGTGTTGTAGCCCCAGGTCCGGAATGTCCGGTTGACCGCGGCTTCCAACTGCTGCCGCAACCGGGCGTCCTGCCACAGGTATTCGCGCACCCCCAGGGGCAGGTGTCGCCGATTTGTGGCTTCCGGCTGCCGACCACCACCGGCCGGAAGCGTGTTGTCGGTGTTCATCGACCTCGTGCGGTTACGCCCCTTCCGAAGGGGCGCGCCCCGCCCTGAGCTGGTCGATATGTTCACGGGGAGTGAACGATGCCGCTCGTTCTTCGGCCGCCTTGACCTGATTGACTTCCCCCGGGGTTAGGCCGCCGATGTTGTCCAGTACGGCAAGCTGTGAAACGACCCGCTTGGTGTCAGGATGGCGACACTCGGGGCAGGACGGGCTGTTCCCTGCGGTAGCCGCCGCCATCGTTTTCCAAAGGTGCGCGAACCGAACGGAGCAGGCTGGACAGGTGTACTCGTAAACGGGCATGGGATCGAACGGACCTGGGAGCCGAACATTGAGGCCGTACCTTTTTCGGGGCGTTATTGTATGGTGCAGGCAACCGATAAGGAAACCGCGGTCCCTTGGTCGCGGCACAATTCGAGGACAAGCGCATGTGTGGACGCTTTGGTCTCATCCCCGAGCAGGCCTCGTTCCATCTGCAATTCGCGGTGGAATTGCCCCAGGGCATTGTGCCGCGCTTCAACATTGCACCGACCCAACCGGTGGCCATCGTCCGTCGCAGTCCCTTCTCGGAGGACAGGGAATTGACGTTTGCCCACTGGGGTCTGATTCCGGGATGGTCCAAGGACACTTCCTGGGCTGCGCGGCTCATCAACGCGCGCAGCGAGACGGCGGCCGAGAAACCGTCTTTCCGGTCTGCATTCAAGCGGAGGCGGTGCCTGATTCCGGCGACGTTCTTCTACGAGTGGACACGGGAGCGGGGCGGCAGGCAACCGTACCGCTTCGAAATGGCCAATGGCAGCTACGTTGCCATGGCGGGGCTTTGGGAACACTGGCAAAGTCCCGACGGCCACGAAATCGAGTCCTGCACCATCCTGACCACCGACGCCAACGAGTTCATGCAAACCTATCACCACCGCATGCCCGTGATCCTGCCCCCAAGGCAGTACGACATGTGGCTCATGGCCGACGAGTGGGCGGTGCCGGGATTGCGCGATCTCTGTCAGGCCTGTCCCGATGACGCGCTTGATGCCCATCCAGCCAGTAGATTGGTGAACGACGCCGGCAACGAAGGTCCCCACCTGCTGGATGCGGAGTGACGACAATCGGTTCCGGTCCGGCAAGTTACCAGTCGTCCCTTCCCAAGCCGGATCGCAGCGTCACTTGAAGGGATAGAAGGTGGGCAACAGGAACGTGCACAGACCCCAGACCAGCACCTGCAGCGGCAATCCCAGACGGGCGTAGTCCAGATAGCGGTATCTGCCTGGTCGTTGGACGATCGTGTTGGTTTGGTAGCCGATGGGTGTGCTGAAACTGGAGCTGGCACCGAAACAGACCGCCATCAATAGGGGCCGGGAGGCAATTCCCATCACACCCGCCATCTGCAGGGCGATGGGAACCAGCAGGACTGCCACCGCGGCGTTCGAGATGAAGGCGGACAGGACGGAGGCAACCATGAACAGAATCGAAACGGTCAGGTAGACGTTGTCCTGCATGGCACTGCTGGCCATCAGGGTATCCGCAATGCGCTGGGAAAGGCCGGATGTCTGCATGCCTTGGCCCAGCGGTATGGTTCCGGCAATCAGCATCAGGGTCTTGGTGTCCAGCGCGGCGAAGGCCTGTTCGGTGGTGAGGCATCCCGTGATCACCATGATGCAGGCTCCGATCAAGGCCAGAATCGCGATCGGAATCGCCGTCAGCGCGCCGCCCAGAACCACGAGCGCCATGATGGCGATGGCCAGGTACTTGCGATCCAGCGAAGTCGGCAGCTTGGGATCGTCCTCCGTATAGAGAAGTCCATACCGGTCGCGCACGCGGTTCAGTTCGGAGCGTGGTCCCGTCAGCAACAAGGCGTCGCCACTGGCCAGTTCGGTGTTGGCTGTAACACGATCCGTGGGGCTGGAACCGCTTGTCAGGATCCCGGCGATCGTGACCGTGAAGTTGCGCAGGCTTTCGACTTCCAGCAAGGTGCGTCCAATCAGTGCCGAGCGGGAAAGGAGCACGGCTTGGAGCGTTTCTTCTAGTTCCGACGATTGGGATTGCCGATGTTGGCGGGTTACCTGGGCCAGGCTTGGTTCAAGCTCATACCGGTCGCGGATGGCCGCCAAGCCCTGTGCCGATCCCTTCATGTGAACCAAGTCGTGAGCCTGGAACTCCTGGCCGGGTTCGAGGCTGTGCGGCTCGTCGGTTCCGCCTTTGCCAAGGGCCAGCAGCCGGACCTCGGCATTCTCGTCGGCCGGTTCGGGGTCGCCGTCCAGGCGCCGTACCCGGGACACCCGGCGCTGCATGCTCTGGGACACCTTGAGGTTGGCGAACGACTCGACGACTCGACGTCCCACCAGGGCCGAGCCGGGCGGAATCAGCATCTGGCTGAAAAACGCGTGGGCAGGCATGTCCTGATCGCCCTCCGCGGACTCGCGATCCGGAAGCAACCTGTCTCCCAGGGCAATGATGAGCAAAACGCCGCCGGCAATGGCGACGGCACCCATGGGGGCAAACGTGAACATGCGGAACGATGGCTCGCCACTGGCGATCTGCAGTTCGTTGACCAGGATGTTCGTGCTGGTTCCGATCAGGGTCATGGTGCCGCCCAGAATGGAAAAGTAGCTGAGCGGGATCAGGATCTTGGATACGCTCAGCCGGTTCCGCAGACAGAGGGACACGATCACCGGCACCATCATCACCACCACCGGCGTGTTGTTGATGAACGCGCTGAGCAGCGGCACGGTGGCGGCCAGGACCAGAAGCAGGCGCACGGAACTTCCCTTGACCACCCGCCCCAGAAATACACTGACAAGCTCCAGGGCGCCGGTGCGCACCATGCCTTCGCTCAGTACGAACATGGCGGCAATGGTGACCGTGGCCAGGTTGGCGAAGCCGGCCACCGCCTCCGCCGGAGTCAGGATCCGGGTCAAGGCTAGGCCCACCATGATCAGGATCGATGTGAGCTCCCACGGAACCCGGGCCGTGATGAAGAGATAGGTCGCCACCGCCAATATGGCGGAGAACCAGATCTCGGAGGGAATATTCGCGATCACCACAGGCAGCACCCGCTGAACTGGCCAAGGCGGGTACCCATTACGCCCGCCGGCAGGTGGAACTGCTGGTTGGCCGGTTGCGAAGGCCGGCGCAACCGGTGTCAGGAGCTGCGCCGGAACGGAGAGCGGGTGAACGGACTCGAACCGTCGACATTCAGCTTGGGAAGCTGACGTTCTACCACTGAACTACACCCGCCGGCAGGGAAACCATTGCCCTTGGCAGGAATCATACGCCAAGGCAAAACGCACGCAAACTCGGGTACCGGGGTACTACTCGTCGATGATGTTGCCCTCGGCATCCCGCACATGGATGACGCGATCGGGGTCCAGCAGCCACTGCACCAGCCGATCGATTTCCTCTTCCGTCATGCGGCTGGCAAAGTCGTCGGGCATGGCATCGTCGTAGCCTTCCACGCGGAACGCATCGGGCGACATGATGCTTTCCTTGATGTAGGCGGCCGGATCAGCGGCCGCTTCCGGCCGATAGGTGCCCAGTTCGTGAATGGTCCCGAAGTTGGGGCCGCTTTCGCCCATGGACGCCGGAGCCTGCGGTTCATCCAGTTTGTGGCAGCCGCTGCAGGCCAAGGCGCCGAACAGGTAGTCCGGGTCCCGGTTGCCCATGGGCAGAACCGAAGTGACTGCCAGCTGGACCGGGGTCCACTCCGCATCCGCGCTGATTCCGATGTTCTGGAACTCGGGCGGCTTGGCCACGTCCAGGAACGGCTGGAACGGATCCTCGGAGGCGGTCTGCTGCAGCGCGGTCTCCTCGAAATTCATCACATAGGCCACCACATCAACCACCTGATCGCCGCGCAGGGGGCCGCCAAACTGGGAACTCCACGGGACCATGCGGTTGGCCCACTGGGAGTTGTCCTTGCTGGGCCTGCCCGCGGCCACCGTCAGGTAGACATAGTTGGACAGGGGCATCACCCCGTCCTGGCCTACGTCCTCCAAGCGGCGGGTAAAGAAGTAGCGGCTGTTCAGGGCCGGGGCAACCCCCTGCAGGCCCTGGCCTTGCTGCCCGTGGCAGGTGGCGCAGTTGTTGGCGAAGAGGACGGCGCCGTTTTCGATGCCGCGGCCTTCCCAATTCTTCGTCTGGACCTCCATGCGGGTGTTCTCGGTCTGGGCCGTCAGGCCCACGCAGACCACGATCACAAACGATGAAACCAGCCCCCAAATCAATTTGGAGCCGAAACTGCGGACGTAAAGGGAGCGCATCAAACAGTTCTTGGGTGCGAAACGGACGTGCGAGGCCGGACGGTCCGGATGGCTTAGCCGCCGTTCTGCATTTCAAGGAATTCAGGCACGCCGAATTTCTTGCGGCCGTACTGTTCCCAGTAGTAGGAGTCCTTGTGCAGCCAATAGTCCTGCTTGAAGTACTCCTCGGTTCCCGCGTTGCTGATCCACAGGATTTCCCAGCGCAAGTGCTTCAGGTTTGCCTGGTCCTGAGTTACCGTCAACAGGCCCCAGGGATCATTGAAGTCGTCCGCCTTCTCCTCCCAGACCTCAAGCAAGTGGACAAATTCGTCCAACAACTTGGCAAACTCCGCGTCGTCCGTGGTGATGGGTTCCCTGGTGTCGTAGGTTCCGAGCGGAATGTGGTTGTAGCCGATTTTCCGGGATGTGCCGACCTTCTCTTCGGGCATCAATTTCTCGACAACCTCCAGGGCCGGAGCACCCTGAACCGCATAGGCCGGCGTGCCCATCCAGCTCAGGATGATCATGAGGACGCCGGCCACAATGCCGGAAATGGTGGCGACCCGGCGATCGGCCCCCCGACGGCTGGGGTTCCGATCCAGATACGGAATGGCCATGAGCATCACCAGCAGGACTCCGGGGATGATGACGCCGGCCCACAACTTGTCGGCAATCTTCAACAGCCCCTGCAGCCAATAGAAATACCAAGGCGCAACCGTATGGAACGGTGTCTGCTGCGGATTGGCAATGTGTTCCAGGGGTGCCTGGAAGAGGAAGACCGTGACCGCGGTGATGATGGCTGTCACCGCCAGGAGGAATGTGCCTTCGTCCAACAGGACCTCGGGCAGGTAGTAGACCCGGCGGTTGGCCGGGACCCGGTTGGCCGTATCCTCCCCGACTTCCTCCTCCTGTGCCGGGAGGCTGATGCCGTAGAGGACGACCTTGTAGTAGTGGACAAAGAAGAACAGAATCAAAAGCAGGGGCAGGAACAGTACGTGCAACAGGTAGAACCGCAACAGTCCGTTGGCCCCGATGTCCGGGGCGCCGCGTGCCAGGAGGTTGATGATCTCGCCCACGAACGCGGGAGGCACGGCTTCGGCCATCGAGGTACCGATGGTAACGGCCCAGAACGCCAGCTGATCCCAGGGCAGCAGGTAGCCGGAGAAACTGAGGAACAGGGTGATGACCAACAGCAGCACCCCCGTCAGCCACGTGAACTCCCGGGGCGGCTTGTAGCTGCCTGTCAGGTAGGTCCGCACCATGTGCAGCGTCACGATGCCCACCATCAGTTCCGCGCCGATGCGGTGCAGGTCGCGCATCAGCTGCCCGAACGGCACGTTGTTCAGCAATCGGATCATGTCCACATACGCCCGTTCAGGTGTCGGGGCGTACCAAATCATGAGGATGATGCCGGTGATCGTTTCAAACAGGAACAGGTAGGTCGAAAGCAGGCCCAGGCGGTACGTGTGCGTGAAGCGCGTGACACTCTCGTGGTAGTAGGAAGGCTTGATGTGCAGCAGGAAGGCGTCGGCGTGCGGCGTGAGCCGCGTGTTGGGGCGTCCCGGCGCATCCCCGCGCAACATCGCCCGGAACTCGCGGGTCGAAATGCCGGCTGTCAGGTAGACGAAGATGCCGTCCAGCGCGGACAGCAACGCGAGGAACCAGGGTTTCTTTTGGGGTGCCGGGCTTTGAACTGACATCGAACTACGAATTGGCTGCTGGTCCCTGAATCCTGCTGCCCGTCTTGACCACGATTTCGGTGCCTTCGGCCGGCGCGCCCGGGGGCTGGATGCCGCCGTCCGCGCTCTGCGTGGAAGCCACGACGCTGCCGTCCTGCGTTACTTCAATCACGAACTGGTCCAGGCTGCGGGGTGCGGGTCCTTCGATATAGACCCCTTCGCGCGTGAACTTGGAACCATGGCAAGGGCATTCGAAGCGCTTGTTGGCGTCCACCCACTTGAAAAGGCAGCCCAGGTGCGTGCACACCATGTAGAGGGCGCGCGGGCCCTCGTCGGTGTTGACCAGCCAGAACTTTCCGAGCGGGTCGCTTTGCGGTGCTGCCTCCAGCGACGGCAGGCCGGACGAGGAACCGAGCAGAAAATCGCCGCCGAATTCGCCTGCCTTGAACCGCGGATACATGAGCAGGCCGGTGGCGACCAAACTCTGGGCGGTGACGACACCCACGGCCGCGGACCAGGAGTAGGCGAGGAACTCCCTTCGGTTGACGGTCCGGACCTGGCTCTGGAAGAAGGTGGGTTCCGCAACTTCCGGCTCGGGCGGCGCGGCGGGAGCGGCCGGCCTGGGTTGCGGCCTGGCCGGGGTTGCTGCAGTCGCCGCGGGTTCGGGCGCCGGGGCAGTTGCTGCCGGGGCTGCATCAGCCTGCGTGACGGGTGGTTCGGGTTCTGCGGCATCAATCGAGGGTGTCGTTTCCGCTTCCGCTGCCACGGAAGCTTCCGCAGCAGGTGGGTCGTGGCGCGGCTCCGGTTCCGGAACCGATGGCGTTTCGGCGGCAGATGGAGCCGGTGCCGCAGCCGCGGCCTCCGGATCAAACGGAATGCCCAACCTTTCGGCGGCTCTTCGCTTGGCTTCCAGGATGTGCGCCTGGCCGGCAGATGAGAGTTCAGCCACGGGATTGACTACGCGCTGGAACCATCCTGGCCATCTAAGGCAGGATGCGGACGATCGGGGCGATGACTGGAGTCAGGGAAGAAGGCAGGGGGCGACAGCGGGCACACGAGCAGCAATCAACAAACTGTGGGGGGTCGGATCACCAACAGTCAGCAACGGCGGAAAGGCTAAAAAATCTACGTGCTTATGGCCCCGGTAACGGCGCGGATTGTAGCACAGCAGTCGCTTGCCGGGCCGGATCGCAAAGGGTTGGAAAATGCGGGTTCATCGGCGGTTAGGATTCTTGAATGGGACTTATATACGATGGTTGCCACCACGCATATCCGGTTCACGGGTCGCGGGAGTCCCTGTGGTCGGCCTTGCGACCGACCAGGGAGGGAGCGCTCCTCGCCGTGCAGCAGCCCCAGTCCCACAGGCCGGAACGGGCGCGGACGGAAGTCCCGCCCGCACCAGGATGTTGAGCGCCGCATTGTGGTCGGCGTTCGCCTGGAAGCCACAAGCCCCGCAGTGAAACACCGCCTGCGACGGTCGGTTTGACTTGGCGGTGTGCCCGCAACGGCTGCAGGCCTGCGAAGTGTAAGCCGGGTCCACATACACCACCGGGCCGGCCTTGTACTCGAGCTTCCGTTCCAGCTGTCCCCAGCCGGACGCCAGGATGGCGCGGTTGAGGCCGGCCTTCTGCTTCACGTTCCGGCCGGGCTTCTCCACCGTGCCCTTCGCACTCTGCGTCATGCCCTTCGTGTTCAGGTCCTCAAGCACGACCGTGTGGGCCGTGTCGGCAACCTTGCGACTGATTTGGTGCGTGGCGTTGTCCCGGCGCCGGGCGCGCTTGCGCTGGAGTTTGCGCAGTTTCCCGCCGGTCCCGCGGCGGCGATTGGAGCCCTTCTGTTGTCGGACCATCCGGCGCTGGTACCGCTTGATCTTCGCGTCCTCAACGGTCGTATCGGGGATGGCGTGTACGGTTCCGGTGCTGTCCGTGGCCTGGCCCACGTTGCGGTCGACACCGACCGCTCCGGACTCCGCGGGCTGGCATACATCGGGGTGGTCGACCGGTACCTCGAACACGATGTAGGCGTACCACTTCGGCTGCTTGCCTTCGGACTCCTGCCGTACGCGCACGGTCAGCGGCTTGCAGTCGGCATACCGATGGATGGGACCGAGACGCGTCCAGCCCATCTTCGGAATGTACAGGCGGCCGTCCTCGATGCGTACGTGGGACGGGATGGTGAAGGCGGGCTTGGTGTAGTGCTTGGCCTTGTACTGCGGCCGTCCGTGATCCGGACGGTCCGGGTCGAAGAATGCGGCGTAGGCATCGCCCATGTACTTGCAGGCGTACCGGACGATTTCGTAGCTGTAGTCCTGCAGCCACTCGTGGCCGGGTGCGTTCCGCAACTGCGTGAACCGCTTGCCCAGCGTGAAGAAGGTCGGATCGCCCGGACCTTCCCCCAACTCGCCGGCCGCCTTCCACAGGCGGTAGTCCGTCTCGTGCCCGGCCAGCACGTGGTTCCAGGCGAACCGGCAGGCACCCGCCAGTTGCTCCTGGTACCGGCCGTTGGCCGCGGTGCCCGGATACTGCCGCACGCGCAGGGTCCGCATGACGGTCGGGGACTCTTACGTTGTAGACTTCGGGGTGCTGGCCACGGTGTCCTCATCACTGTGTCCGGTCGAGGGCCCGGTTTGCAGTCGGGTCCTCTCTTTCACAGGAATTGTAGCACAAGAATTCTACTGTCAACTATTCGATATAAGCCCCTCTTGAATCAGGTCCCCAATGCGTGCAGGCGTGTCCGCGTCTGTTCGATTTCGGAGGTCAACCCGTCAACCTTGTCCCGTTCCCGTTGGACCACTTCCGAAGGAGCCTTGGCGACAAAACCGGGATTGTCCAGCATGCGCACGGCTTGTCCGCGTCTGGCCTCGAGGGATTCGAGGTCCTTGGTCAGCCGCGTGCGCTCTGCCGGAATGTCGAGAATTCCGGCCAGGGGCAGATGGATGGTTACCGGTCCCGAGGTGGCGGTGGCCGTTTGTGCTTGGGCAGGTGTTTCGGTTTGGATTTGCAGCGATTCCGCATCCAGCCTGGCCAGCGCACACAGGATGTCACGATTCCGGGCGAGGAGTTCGGAATCCTCCTGTGACACGAGCCAGGCCTCCAGGCGCTGGCCGGGGTCCAGGCGATACTCCGACCTGAGATTGCGGACGGCGCGCACGATGCCTTGGATCAGAGCGTAGTCGCGCACGGATCCGGGCTGCACACGTTCCGCATCGGGCCACCGGGCCATCATGAGGGTCGCAGCACGCTCGGGAATACCGGGCAGTTGCTTCCAAACCGCTTCCGTCAGGAACGGCAGGTAGGGATGCAGCAGCCGGAGGATTCGCTCCAGACTCCAGGCGATGGTGCGACGGGTTTCGGCCACCGTGTCCACTTGGCCGCTCTGGAGATACACCTTGGCCGACTCCAGGTACCAGTCACAGAATTCGTGCCAAACGAAATTATGGAGAATGGCTCCGGCCTCGCCAATCTGCCAGCTGTCGATCAGGCGCGTGACATCCGCCGTGACGGCTTGGCACCGATCATGGATCCACTGGTTGGCCAGACAGGCCAGCCGCTCCCGGTCCACGGCGTACGCCGTTTGGAATCGGTTGGCGGGTTCGGTCAGAGCGAGGTCCGCGCCGTCCAGGTGCATCGATGCGAACCTGGCCGCGTTCCAAAGCTTGTTTCCGAAGTTTCGATTGCTTTGCAGGCGCTGGGTACTCAATTGCACGTCGTTGCCCGGCGTGATCCCGGTCAACAGCGAGTACCGCAGTGCGTCGGCACCGTACTCGGCAATGAGGTCGAGGGGATCGACGGCGTTGCCGAGCGACTTGCTCATCTTCTCGCCACTCTCGGCGCGCACCAGGCCGTGCAGGTAGACCGTGCTGAAGGGAATGCGGCCGGTGAACTTGAGCCCCATCATGATCATGCGGGCCACCCAGAAGAAGATGATGTCGTAACCGGTCTCCAGCACCGTGGTCGGATACCAGTCCCGCATGTCTTGGGTGTCGTCCGGCCAACCCAGGATGCTGAAGGGCCACAGGCCACTGCTGTACCACGTGTCCAGGACATCCGGGTCCTGACGCAGTTCCGTGTCGTGTCCGTAGTGTGCCTGCGCCTGCATGCGGGCTTCGTCTTCGTCCATGGCGCAGAACTCGCGACCGTCCGGGCCGTACCAGACGGGTATGCGGTGGCCCCACCACAGCTGTCTGGAAATGCACCAGTCCCGAATGTTGTCGAGCCAGTTGTGGAACACGGACTCGAACCGTTCGGGAACGATGCGAATCTCGCCGCTTCGCACCGCGGCGGACGCGGCGGTGGCCATGTCCTTCATCGAGACGAACCATTGCAGGCTGAGGCGCGGCTCGATGATTTCGCCCGAGCGCTGGGACCGGGGAACCCGTTGCAGGTGCTGTTCGGTGCCGATGGCCAAGCCCTGCTGTTCCAGTGCCTCCCAAACGCGCTTGCGTCCGGTATCCCGATCCAGACCGGCAAATCGGCCGGCGTTGTCGTTGAGGTTGCCGTGCCGGTCGAGGACGGTTATGGCCGGCAGGTCGTGGCGCGAGCCAATCTCGTAATCGGTGTGGTCATGGCCGGGAGTGATTTTGAGGGCTCCAGTCCCGAAATCCTTGTCCACGGTTTCGTCTGCGATCACCGGAACGGGCCGGTTCATGAGAGGGACCACGGCGTTGCGGCCAACGAACCGACGGTAGCGGTCGTCGTCCGGATGGACGGCAAGGCCCGTGTCGCCCAGGATCGTTTCCGGCCGGGTGGTGGAAACCGGAATGAATTCGTCTCCGTCTTCCAGCGGATAGCGGAATGTATAGAGAGTGCCCGTCTCCTCGCTGTATTCGACTTCCAGGTCCGATACCGCGGTCTGCAACCTGGGCGACCAGTTCACCAGGTAGTGCCTGCGGTAAATCAGGCCTTCCCGGTACAGTTGGACGAACGAGGACCGCACTGCGCGGGACAGGCCGGGATCCAGCGTGAACCGCTCCCGCGTCCAGTCGCAGGAGATGCCCATGCGCCGCTGTTGGCTCGAAATGCGGTGGTGGTACTCGTCCTTCCACGCCCAGACCTCCTCCTCAAAGGCTTCCCTGCCCAGCCCTGTCCGGCTGGTGCCTTGGTTCTCCAAGTGCCTTTCCACCACACTCTGCGTGGCGATGCCGGCATGATCGGTACCCGGCACCCAGAGTGTGGGATGGCCCTGCATGCGCCGGTACCGCACCAGGAAGTCCTCAACCGCGTCCATGATGGCGTGGCCCAAGTGCAGGGCCCCGGTCACATTGGGTGGTGGCATGGCGACCACGAAGGGATCCTTTTCAGGATCTACCTGCCCCAGTTCGACCTGGGTCTCGGGTCGGAAATATCCAGCTGCCTCCCAGTCCCGATACAGGGTTTCCTCGTGTTGGGACGGGTTCCAGGCTTGGCTTGAGTTTTTGGGCATCGCCGTGAGTCCGTTGTTTTCGGCAACAAAAAAGACTGCTTGTCCAAGGACGAAGCAGTCTCCGCGGTACCACCTTGATTCGGCACCGGCCGCAACAGGCGCCGCTCTCTTGCGCAGCTGTAACGGGCTGACCCGAAGCAGGCTGTCCGCCGATTCACCTGCCCTGGCTTCCCGGTGACTTCCCTGCCCACTGACAGCGGAGGGCTTTCAGCCTTGCGGCCCTCTTCTCTGCGGCTGCGTCGGGCAGGTACTGGTCCGGTGCGATCCAGTTCTTTCCTGAACTGCTCCAAAGTATAGGCAGGCTGCCGGACGGCGGTCAAGCCGGACCATTCCTATTGTTGGCTACCAGCCGAATGTGTCAGGCCGGAAGCTTGCACCGCCTGTGCGGGGCTGCAATGTGGCCGAGGTGCCGAGGCAGGCTGGTCGGTTTCAGGTGCCGATCAACGGCTTGGCCCTGCCCAAGGTCCTTGGCGACTACAGCCTGCGGGTAGGATCAAGGTCGCTTCCTTTCCCACCATGCATTCGGTGCCATTGCCATGAGCCAAATCCGCCGCGTGGAGATCCACCCGTTCACGTTTCAGGTTGCCGGTCTGTCCCTTGGAGCTCACGATGCCCAGGGCGTCGGCAACATGGTTGCCGATCGGAACGGCTCGTTGCCGGTTCGGCGCTTCGCGGTGCGCATCCTCTGCGACGACGGCATGAGCGGGGAGTATGTGACACATTGGGTGGGCACCGAATCCACACTCGGGCAGATGCGGATGCTGGCGCCCTTGCTGCTGGGCCGGAATCCCCTGCAGCGGGAACTGATTTACGAGGAGTTGAAGCGCGAGGCACGCGCCTACGACCATATGGGGCATGGGCCTCTCGATCTGGCCCTCTGGGATCTGGCCGGCAAGGCACACGGAGTTTCCGTCTCAACCATGCTGGGAGGGTTTCGCTCTCGGTTGCCGACCTATGCCAGTACCTATCACGGTCAGCGCGAACCGGGCGGTCTCGACAGCATTGAAGCCTATGTCGACTACGCCCGCGAATGCCGGGCAGCGGGTTTCCGGGGCTTCAAAATCCATGGCTGGCACGAAGGCGACGCACAGGAGGAAGCCGCGAACGCCCTGGCCGTACGTGCGGCCGTGGGCGACAATTGGAGGCTGATGCTGGACCCGGCCTGCCAACTGCGTACCTGGATGGATGCCCTGTACGTCGGCCAGGCCTGCGACGAGGCCGGATTTTTCTGGTACGAGGATCCCTACCGCGACAGCGGAACCTCGGCGCGCAGCCATCGCCGGTTGCGCGAACGGCTGCGGACGCCGCTGCTCGTGGGCGAACACGTGCGCGGCATCGAGTTGAAGGCGAACTTTCTGCTGGACGGCGCCTGTGACATGGTGCATGTCGATCCCGAATACGACATGGGCATCACCGGTGCCTTGAAAATCTCACACGTGTGCCAGGCTCTGGGGTTCGACCTGCAACTGCACGCGTGCGGGCCTGGGCACCGGGCGCTGATGTCGGCACTGCCGAACACGCACATGTACGAGATGGCACTCATCGGTCCGGACATGCCGAACTGCGTGCCTCCGGTATATGCCTGCGGCTATCTGGATCACCCGCGGGGGTTGGACGAGGACGGCTGCGTCCCGGTACCGCAGGGACCGGGCCTGGGCGTTGTCTACGACTGGGACTTCATCACCGGCCACACGGCGGACGTCACAGTCGCGGAACGCTGACGGCTTCCGGATCGGCTGCGCGCACGGCGTGCCGGTCCCGCATGGCAATCGAACGACCGCCGCGCATGGGGTGTTCGGACTGCACAAATCGCTTGACGCCGCCTTCGCCCAGGATCAGGGAGTGGGTTTTCGCGAGCCGGCCCGTGAAGGTCACACCGCGTATCAGTTCGCCGTCGGTGATCCCGGTGGCCGCGAAGTAGATGTCGTTGGTCTTGATCAAGTCGTCAAGCGCCTGGATGGTTTGCAGGTCGTGTCCCTCGTCCAGGACCATCCTGCGCTCTTCCTCGTCGCGCGGGGCCAGCCGGGTGACCATGGCCCCGCCCATGGCCTTGACGCCGGCGGCCGCCAAGAGGCCCTCCACCGCTCCGCCCACGCCCATGAGCACATCCACCCGGCTGTCCGGATTGCCTGCCAGCAGGGCACCGGCGATGTCGCCGTCAATGCGGATTTGGGCTCTGGCCCCCGCCAGACGGATCTGGGACACCAGGTTGGTGTGGCGGGGTCTGTCGAGCACCCAAACCACCAAATCGCTGATGTCCTTGTCCAGTTCGCGTGCCACCAGGGCCAGGACCCATCCAGGCGGCGCGTCCAGACACTCCGGCACCAGGGCCTTGGCCACCCTGCGATCCACCACGATTTTCTGCATGTTGAGGGCCGAGCGGGGCAGCCACATCTGGTCCCGGGGCGTGGCGCAGATTATGGAGACCGCTCCGGGTCTGCCCTGCGCCAGGAGGTTGGCGCCGTCGACCGCGGCGTAGACCACATCCATGTCCGGCCCGGAACCCGTTCCCACCCACAGGGCCGGATCGTCCGGATTTTGGACCTCCCGCTCGCGGTGCCCGTGGCCGATGACATACCCCTGGCACGGTAGCCTTTCGAGTTCGCTGAGCAGGCTTGTCGAAGCTTCTTCGTCCGCCTGTTGGGGCAGGCCCAAACCAACATACCGGCCTGCGGCCAGCGCCGCGGCTTCCGTGGCCCGCGCCAGCTCGAATCCCATGAAGACGTAGGGATAGGGCACCGGGGGTTCCGGCACCGCATGATCCGGCCGTGCCGGCCGGCCGTTGGGAATGGTCATGTGTACACGCTAATGGCAGTCATGAAGGAGGCGTCAATCCAGGCGGACATGCCCCCTTCGACCACCTTGACATTGCTGAAGCCGGACTCCATCAACACGTAGGCGATGATGCGCGAGCGACGGGTGGAACGGGAGATCACTACCACCTCGCGGTCGGGCGTCACATCCAGGTCCTCCACGCTGAAGGTCGAGTAGGCCATGTGCCGCGCCACCTGAATGTGGCCGCGGTCCCATTCCATCGCCTCCCGCACGTCGATGAGTTCGAAGTCCAGGGGGCGCCGCGTGCACCGGCCCTCCAGCTCCTCCACGTGGATCAGGGGCACATACGGCAGCGAAGTCATGCCCTGGACCTTGTCCTGGAAGGGGATGGAGATTTTGGGCAGGTTCTGGCATTCGCGGAACACCCGCAACGGGCAGTCGTAAATGCACACCTTGGGGTTCAACACGCGATGGAAAAGATAATCGATGGCATTTTCGTCGTGCAGGAAGTGGTCCGTACCGACCAGGTCCATGAAACCTGAGGACTTGAACAGGCGGCGGGCAATGTCCGTCATCTTGAAGAAGTAGACATCACCGCCCTGGCCTCTGATTTCATTTACATAATTCTCCAGCATATGGACCCCGCTGATATCGACCCGCACCATATTCTGGAGGTTCAGCAGGACGTAGTATTGCCGCCCGGCATCCGCCAGGCGATTCCTCAGCAGGTACTCCACATGATTTGCCGCCCCGAAGTACAGGTCGCCTTCGATCGCAACGATGTCCAGTTGGGGACAGGCGGGATCGTTGTGGGGGTCCCGTTCGCGGAGGTGCTTGAACTTCGCGTCTGGGACTAGCGGGACCACGCGGGGTCGGCTGGTCTTGTAGACGTACACGAGCAACGAGGCGGTGATGCCTATGGCCACTGCTTCGACCAGCGAGAAGAGGAACACCGAACCCCAGGTAACGAGCATGATGAAGGTTTCCGACTTGCTCGTACGCAGGATCTGAAGAGCATGGGGCAGGTTGATGAGGGTGATGGCAGTGGCAATCACGAACCCTGCCAGCACCGGTTTGGCCAGGTAGCGGATGGCCCAACCAAGGGTAAGCACGGCCACCAATACAAACACGCCGGACAAAAGGGTCGTCATGGGTGTTTTTCCGCCGGCGTTGAGATTCACTCTGCTGCGGGTGAAGGAGCCGGATGCACAATATCCGGACAGGAAACCGGCGAGAATGTTGGCAACTCCCTGCCCCACGATTTCTTGGTTGTTGTCCAGGTGCTGGCCGGACTGGCTCGCGATCGAACGGGCAATCGTGAGTGCCTCGATCAAGCCGATCAGGGCAATGGCCGAGGCACCCGGGAGCAACTTGGCGACCAACTGGAAATTCGTCAGGGGCAGATTGGCGACAGGGGGCAGAACGGCCGGCACAGGCGCAATCACGCTGACACCGCGATGATGCAGGCCGAGCAAGGCCACCAGCACCGACATAAGGAACACCGCCAGGAAGAGCGACGGCAACCGAGGATGGAGCTGCGGTAGCGCGAAAATCAGGATTACCGTGCCCAAACCCAGTGCCAGGCTGACAAAGTGCAAGTCCTCCCAAGTCTGCCCGAGGGTGCGCACGGCATCGATGAATGCGTACGTCCGTTCCACGTCCAGCCCCAGCAACCCGCCTAGTTGGAACGTGACGATCAGCAACCCGGCACCAGCCGTAAAGCCGATCATGACCGCGTCGGAGATGAAATTGATGATGAATCCGGCCCGCAGCAGGCCCAGGGCCAGCCGCATAACACCAGTGAGCACGGTGAGGAGTCCCGCGATCAGGAAGAACTCGCTCGGGTCGCTGCTGGTCGCGACGGAACTCACAATCATGATGACCAGCAGCGACTCTGCGTTGGTCGGACCCGTGTGAAGGTGGTTGCTGGAACCCCACAATGCGGCGGCGATTGGCGCGACAATCGCCGTGTAAAGGCCGACTTCGGGCGGCAGACCGGCAATCAGGGCATAGGCAATCGACTGCGGGATCAGGATGATGCCGGTCGTAATGCCTGCCATCAGATCGGCAGGAAAGTCTTCTGGTTTGTAGTCCCTGAAGAAGCGAATCGGTCGCAGCAGGGTCTGCAGGGACGCCTCAACCGGTCTTGATATGGCTTGCAGGACTTCAGCCTGCACGGACATGGGGGTGTCCTCCGCACGCGCAGTCCGGATAATGCGAGCGGGCCGGATCGGGCCCGCAGGGCCGACGGTCCGGCTTTCGGATGCGGGGGCGTCTCACCGAGACGCATGCACGATGGTTCGTCAGCTTGGGGTGTCCGTCAAGGGGCTGTCGGCACATGCCGCGGCCCCACATGGATATTGTTCCTTTGTATTCAGCGGGCTCCGCAAGCCTGCAGGCAGGCCTGCATGTGGCCCTTGGCCTCTGCGGCAATCACACAGCATTCGGCAACGCCGTACTCCTTGGCGCCAATCACCTCCAGGTTCAAGGGGCCGTCGTAGCCATGTTCGTGCAGAACGCGAATGTAGCCCAGAAGATCGATGTCGCCACGGCCGTTGGCCTGGTTTTCCGGATCGCCGGGTCCTTCCTGACGACCCCGGCAATCCCTGATGTGAACGTGCTTGACCCGTTGGATTACGGCCGCAATGGCTTCGACGGGATTCTCGTTCGCGCGGTGGATGTGGCTGGGGTCCATGTCGATGCCGAAAGCCGGACTGGAGATGGCCTCCATGACCCTTAGGGTGGTGGGCGTGTTGTACACGGCGTTGCCCACATGGGCCTTGACGCAGAGGAGCACACCGTAGTGCTCCGCCCGGTCTGCCAAGCGTCCC
Organism: Caldilineaceae bacterium; assembly: GCA_965219935.1. Lineage (GTDB taxonomy): Bacteria > Chloroflexota > Anaerolineae > Caldilineales > Caldilineaceae > Bin34. Next base: position 637,671 of record CBDCOU010000003.1, read on the forward strand.
AGCGCCTCGATGGACTGCTGCAGGCTCTCCTCGTTGTCCGCTTCGCCGCCTGGTCCGCAGTTGACGATGGGCACGCCAATCTCGGCGGCGGCCTGCATGGCCTTCTCCATCACCTCGGGCTCCTGGCTCGGCTGCTCCATGGCCAGCAGGGGCAGTTCGTAGGTTCGGGACAGGTTTCGAATGTCCTCGGCCTGATCCTGCCATCGATCCAGGTCCAAGTGGTCGGCCATAGGGGGGATGGCGGCCAGTTCAATGCCGTCGTAGCCGGCACGCCGGGCGTACTTGAAGGCGGTCTCCAGGTCGTGGCCTCCGAAAAGAACCGAGTTGATGCCAAGCTGCATAGGGTCTGTTCCTTTGATGTCAATTGGGGATCTTGGAAGCGGATTAGACGGACACCACCTTCCCGGTGTGCCAGGACTCAATCGCCCCCTCGATGATGGTTTGAACTCGCAGGGCGTCCTCTCCCGAGGCATCGATGTCTTCGGGTGCCGCGCCTGCCTTGTTCTGCTCGATCCAGCGCGCAATCCTGGAGTCGAAAGTCTCCGGAAACGCCATCATGCCGCCCAGGTAGGCGTAGGACTCGGTTTCCATGCTGTGGCGCGGGTAGAACTCCAGATGCTGGCAGGCTTCGCGCAGGACGAAGCGACCGTCGGAGCCCACAACCTCGAGGGTTTCCAGCCCAAAGCTGCCCCCCGCATCATAGCTGCCGGTCAGGTGTCCGATGACGCCGTTCCGGAAGAGCAGATTAACCTGCACGTTGGACCAGATGGCCCGGCCCTTGCCCTTCTTGAAAAACGCCTGCACCTTTTCGACATCCCCGGCGAAGTAGCGCATCACGTCCAGTGAGTGCGGATGCAGGGCCCGCATGTGGAAGTGCTCCGACGTCTCGTTGGGGTTGTTGATCCACATCGTCATGTTGATGATGTTGAGCTCCCCGAGGCGGCCGGCGTCCACCCACTCCTTGGCCCGCAGGGCGGCGGGGGTGAACCGATGGTTCAGGTTGATGCCGTAGCGCAGGTGCTTTTCCTTGGCCAGGGCCACCATCTCCCGCGCCTTGGGCAACTCGTTGGAAATCGGCTTTTCCCCCAGCACCGGAATGCCGGCTCCCAGCAGGGCCATGGTCGGTTCGTAGTGGTCGCCGCCGTTTTCCTTGCCCGCGGTGCAGACGCTGGCCATGTCCACATGGATGTCGCTCGCGAGCAGGTCCGGGATGGAGGTGAAGTGGGGAACTCCGAGCCGTTCGCCACCGGCTGCGGCGGCCGCTTCGATGACGTCCACCACCGCCACGAGTTCCGTATCCGGGTGGGCCTGGTAGATGCGGGAGTGGTTTTGGCCGATGTTCCCGATACCGATCACGGCAACGTTGAGCATGGGGAAAGTCCTTGAACTGTTGATCCGGCGGGGCCGGGATCAGTGGGGATAGACGCGCGGGAAGTATTCGCCCTGCAGCAGATCGCCGTCGCCGACGGTGACGTAGGGCTTCATGACATGTTCGCCGCTGGCAACGTATGTGGTCTCCTGGGTCATGTAGTGGAGGGCAATGGCCCGCCGCGGCCGGCCGCTGGTGTTGGCGTGGCTGCCGTGCCAGGTCAGGGAGTGGTGGTAGTGGACTTCGCCGGCCTGGACCGGACACCTCCGGACTTCAATGTCATGACCATTGAAGGTGGACGGCATCGCCTCATAGTTCTCCAACGTATTCAGGAAGTCGATGTTGTCGCCCCATTTGTGGGAACCGGGCACCATGCTCATGCAACCGTTGTCGACGCCCGCATCGTCCAGCGCAATCCAGGCCGTGACTTCCGTCATGGGCGCAATGATGGGCCACAACGGCGCGTCCTGGTGCCACATGTTGACGCCGCCCTTCTGCGGTGGCTTGTACTGGATCTGGTCGTGCCAGATCCTCAACTCGGTGGCATCGGTCAGCTGTGCCAGTCCCTGCGTCACGTCCGAGTGGAAAATCAGTTCGCGGAAGGGTTCCGAGCTGATCCAGATGTCCACGATTTGCCACACCGGTTCCTCGTCGTTCACGTTGAGGTTGCGGCATCTGACGGGTTGTTGGACTTCGGGGTTTTCGCTTTCCTCAATGGTTCGCATCACCTCCGCGTTGAGGCGGTCGACGGTCTCCCGGGACAGGACCTTGCCGGCGTTCAGGAAACCGTCGCGGTGGAACTGATCAATTTGCTGTTGGTTCAACATGGGCGTCATGTCCTTCTCTGGTCCGGTTCAAGGGTATTGGTTCACGACAAGTTTCGGGTTGTGCCCAGCCGCGGTCCGACCAAGCCTGTCAATCCTCGCTCTCGCCCGCCTGCAAGCGCTGGCCCTGGGCGGGATCGCCGATGTGCAGGGTGTCGTAGGCCTCCTGCGACGAACGGAAGTATTCAATGTCCATGTTCCCATGCCAGTGCGGCTGGTTCTCTACGGGGTTCGGGAGGCCGGTCTCGGCTTTCCGCTTGGCAATCCAGGCTTGAACCCGGCCTTCGAAGTAGTCGCAGAGGTCGGGGTGATCGGGCGCGATGTTGTGATCCTCGTCCGGATCCACACTCAGATCATACAGCTCGATTTCGGGCTTGAAGTGGAAATCCGGCTCCAGGGCATGCATGTACTTGAATTGCGGAGTCCGCCAGCCGTGCTTGCGCATCCAGGTGCATTCGGTGATGTAAATCCCGGTTTCGAAGGTGTCCATCTCCCCTTCGACCAGCTTGCGCAGACTGCGTCCGTCCAGATCCGGGTCGGCCTCCGCCCCGAGATAGTCGAGGATGGTCGGGACCAGGTCCTTGTGCTGGTTGTAGCCGGCTACGCGCAGGCCTGCCGGGACGTGGTCGGGGAACCGCATCAGCAACGGTACGTGCAGCACATTGTCGTAGATGCCGTGGTGGTCGAACCAGCACTCGTGGTCGTAGAGGGTTTCGCCATGATCCCCGTTGATCACCACCAGCGTATTGTCGTCCAGCCCCAGGGTGGTAATCGATTCGAGCAGCGTGGCGATGCAGGCGTCCATGTACGCAATCGCGCCATCGTACTGCGCGATCACGTAGTCCTTGTCCGTGATGCCGGGCGGCATCCACATGCGGAAAAAGTCCCGGAACGGCTTGAAGGCCATCACCGGATCCATGGAACGGTTGCCGGGGTCCAGTTCGTTGCCGTGGTAGAACGCCCGTTCGTACGGTGCCGGCGGCAGGTAGGGGGCGTGCGGATCCATGTGCCGGAGGAAGAGAAAGAAGGGCTTGTCGCCCGCCGCCAGGCGTTCCAGTTCGGGTATTGCAACCTCGTTCAGGTTCTGGGCCTTGGGACTGCGTCCCGTGGCCCAGCTGCCCCAGGCCGCATAGTCCAGGTAGGTATCGAAGCCGCGCGCGCTGGGGTTGCCCGTGAACCCGACGCACGTGGTGTCGTAGCCGACGGCCCGCAGCATCTCGGGCAGGGTCTGGATGTCCGGTCGCAGGCCTCCCCGGTGGCGCAGGGCCACAACCTGCGTGCCGAACGTGTCGCGGCCGGTCAGCATCGAGCCGTAGGCCGACGTGGTCGGAATGTGGGCGCTGATGGTGTTCTCGAACAAGGCGCCGCTGTCGGCGAACTTGTCCAGGTGCGGGGTTGTCAGGCGTTCGTAGCCGTAGCCGCTCATGTGATCGGCCCGAATGGAATCGATACCCATCAGGATCAGGTTGGGGCGTGACTGCGCTGCGGCCATGGAAACCTCACGGGGCGGGTTGCAGGGGACGGGAACGACCGGGCCTTGGGGAAACGAGCCCGGCAAGGAAATTGTAGGTTACCGGACGAAGGTGCGGGAAACGATGGTTGGGTTCCGCCTCCCGCAGTCAGGCCGCCGGGAACCCCCGGACTGCCCGTTTGCCAAGTATCGATGACACGGCCTGGCGGCCCGGATCCGCCGCGGCGGGGGCTGCACCGCTAGCGGTCCTTGTGTGTTCGTCTGGCCGGCCCCCTCAAAGCCAACGGTCGAACCAATCGGCGGCGGCTCCCGCGTTGTAGGCGTGGCCGGTCTCGAACTCGGACATGCTGATCCGATCCGAAGCCTCCAGGAGTTCGTAGGCCTTCCTGGTTCGTGCAAACTCCGCCCGGGATGCGTCGATCGGGAATATCGGATCCATGATTCCCTGAATGAACCGGAGCGGCCTCGGGGCAATCAAGGCGGCCAAGTCTCCCATGTCAAGTCGGCCGGCGGATCCGGGCACGTAGTTGCATTCGCAGTGCCGGATATCCATGAGCGACTCCTTGAAGCTACAGAAGTAGCATCCCGGCACGGCCACCGCGAGCCGCGCGTCGATGGCTGCCAGCCAGAGTGTCGTCGTGCCGCCGCCGGAGTTGCCGGTGATGCCGATGTCGCCGGACACCGGGTTCTCCATGGTGGCCAGGAAGTCCAGTGCAACCTTGCCGTCGAGGCACCGTTCTCCGACCATGGTGCGTCCCAGCATCTGGTAGAAGAACGACTGGTGTCGACACGAGTTGGGAATGTTCTGCGCAGGGGTTCCACTTTGCCGTTCGCCGAAACCCCGCTGCTCCACCGAACACACCAGATAGCCGGCTTCGGCCAACAACTGGGCATAGTTGCCGTCGCGCCCCTCGGCCTCCCTTTGCTCTTCCTCGGACGGGTAGTTTCCCAGAATGGTTTGGACGGACGGATTGTGTCCGTGGAAGACCAATAGCGTACCCCGGGGACCGGAAGCGGTGGGCCGCAACAGGTACAGGGGCATGTCCGGAGCCGAGTCGGTCTCGACCAGCCATTTTTCCTCTGCGATGCACCCCCGATCCCGCCTGTGCAACAGGGACCGGGACGTGATGCGGGGCGTTGGCACGTCCGCGATGCCCAACATGGTCTCCACATGACGCCGCGTCGCGGCCTGCCAAGCCAGCAGGGACCGGGCGTCGGCGGCGGTGCAGGCCAGGTCGGCAGCCCGTCCGGCATAGAGGGTCTCCAAGGAGTTGTCCAACCGAAATCGGGTTTGGGAATCTTGCATGGTGCACGCGGCCTTATGGTTGCGGGATCGAGGTCTGCCCCCTGAACAGTCGCTCAATGTTAGACGGCCCGGGGAACCGCCTGTTGTCGGGGACGGCCCGGACCATTCCCTCCCCGCGGGGCCGCATCACCGTTGGCGAAGGTGGGGAAGCGGTGCGGACGGGGCAGGGCCGCGGTCATCCTTTGCTGCGCATTAGCCGCCACGTGCCGTGTCTCCCGTCCTGGGGTTGTTCGTCCACTTGTTCCACGTCGGTGACAAATTGTTCGTCGAACAACGCGTCCAGTTCCCCCTTGAGGAAGAACCTGCGCTGTTCCAGGTCGGGTGGTGCCGGCGACAGCCGCTGAAAGCAGAACAGGTGATACCAGGCTCCGGGTTTCAGCACGCGTGCCAGTTCAATGACATACGCACGTCGCTGGTCCGGCGCCAGGGTGTGCAGGCATCCGACGTCAAGCACATAGCTGGCTTCCGACGTGAGGCACGGCCATGCGGACGCGTCCGCGACGGCGGCTCCCATCCGCAAACCGGAAGTCCGGGCGTCCCTGTATCGCTGCAGGCCCTTGAGCAGGGCGACCAGGCTCAAGTCGAAACCCATGGCGCGGACCCCCTGTTGGGCCAGGAACTCCAGGTTGGTCTGTGTGCCGCAACCCACATCCACAACCAGGGCACCCGGGGAAAAGCGGTTGCCGTGGGCTTCCCAGAACGCAACGACTTCGGGTGGTGTGATGCCGGTGTCCCAAGGCGTACTGCCGTGGGTGTACCGCTCGTTCCAATAAGCTGTTCCCTCGGTCATGACCGGTCCCGGGGTTGCACACCCCCGTATGGGATGGGGATGGGGGATGGGCTGTTTTCCTCTTCCGCATTGGCAACGTACTGAAAGACGGGCAGCAACGGGCCTCGTTGTTCGCCCCCCCTTTCGTTGTAGTCGCAGTGCAGGAGCCAGACACCATCGCGGGCGCGCCGTGCCAGGCCCGTCACGAAACGGTGCAGGAGGATCCTGCTGACCAGGGTTTCCTCGCCGTCCCGCCATGGGCCGCCATGCGTGCGCGTGGGGGACAGTACCCACGGATGGGCCAGCTGCCCGCGTAGGCGTTGCCCCCAAAGTTCGCTGCCGATGTCCAGCCATATCTGATGGCGCCACGACCGGTACCGCATCAGCAGGGACGTCACGGGGGCCAGGAACACGGCGTCCGCGGGCGGATCCTCGTCCGGGATATAGGGATCGCCCAACAACCCCTCTTCCACGAGATCCGTGAACAGTGCCGCGGCCCCGCTCTCCGGGTCGGTTGCCAAGTCCGCATGGATTCCGTGCTTCAGCACGAGTTCCCTGAACGCGGCAGCCGAACGCGCCAGATGCGCGGCCACCCTCATGTCCTCCGGATCACGGTCGAATCCATACTGGGGCTTGCTCAGCACTTCGTGGATCAGACGGGCGAGAAATCCATGCAGCGAAAATGTACTTTCCTCGCTCCGGTAGGCAACCAGCCAATTCCTCAATGCGTCCCAATCCCGTCCACGGGCCATGCCGACCCGTTCGCCCACGTCGGCGGGCAAGTGAATGAAGCCCGTTTCGCCGGACTCCCAGTGGGGGAGCCAGGCCCTGGCCAAGTGGTGCGCCTGCAGGCCGGCCAGACCCTTGATGGACTTCATCAATGCAACGCGGAGATCAAGTTCTCCGGGTCCGCTCGCGGCGAGCCCGGGATAGGCGATCCGGGCGAGACACAACAATGCTCTCGTGGCCGGTTCTTCGTGCAGGGCGCGGCTGGGACGGTGCGAGTACAGGTTGGTGCCGGCGTCGGCAAGGTGCTGTTTCAGGGTCACCCTCATTTGATTGGTGACGATTGGGGCCACCAAGGCGATGTCGCCCGGTTCAACGCCGCCGGCAATCAGACTTGCCGCGAGATCCGCTGCCCCGGCGAGCATGTCGATGTTGTGCTGGTGGCTGGAGTGGGTCAAGCGTCCGCCATGCGGTCCCTTTGCCGCACGCAATTCGATCCGCCCATCCAAGTCCCAGTCAATGTCTTCGGAAGGGGCAGGATCCCGTTCCCTGTTCACCGCGTTGAGCCCTTCGGTCAGCCGGGATTGGATCGGATGGGCCGGAGGGGCGGTCCGCACGCGCAGATCGCACAATGCGGCAATGTCCCCGCAGCCTTCGGGGTATCCGCCGTCGAAGTACCTGACACCGGCATCCTCGTCCACCGTGACGAGGAGTGATTCCAAATGGGGTGCCAGTGTTCGAATCAGCGCGTGGGTGTTGTAGGTCTGTTCCTCCAGATTTTCGACCAGCAAGTGGCGACAGGTGGGCAACACACAGCTTTGCAGGAGGTCTTCACGTTCGATAACCCGGTAAAACAGGCTGATCAGCAGGCTTTCGTCAATCAGGCGGTGTGCCAGGCAGAACCGCCGGAAGTCTGCCAGGAGGTCCGCGACATTGGCCAGGGATGCCGCAACCCCTTCCCGGTAGGGGCCGGGTTGAAGACCGTCGATCAGGCGGTCCCGCGCCTCCTGGAATGTCAGCCCGTACATTGCGGAAGCCCGCAGGATTTCAATCGCCTCCCGCACTACCCTCCGTTCCCTACGGCTGTACTTGGCTGCAGCCCCCGCCAGCCTGCCCTCTTGGAACAGGGACTTCACACGGGGGATGAGGATGTACTGCACATGTTCCCGGGTGATGAGAACAGGTTCGGCCAGCGGCCCTGCAAAGCCGGCTTCCGCCGCCAACTCGGGCCAAGCCAGGGTTACCGCGGTGCTGGCCAGACGATGGGGTGTCAGTATCCGCGGCTGGTTGGCGGTCCGGTTGGCGAATGGGCGCCACCGTCTGCGGAACTCCGGCCGCGACAGGTTGGCCGGAAGAAGGACCACCGTCCTGAAGCCGTCCGCAGGGAAGGTTTGTTGCAGCCAGGCCAACCTGTGCAGGGACAAGGAGGTCTTGCCGGTGCCGTACGGACCCTGCACATAGAGCTTCAGCGGGGATCTGGCCTTGGCCGCCGCCTTATCGGCCAGGGTTGGCAACCCGGTCACAGCCAGCCTCTCGCCGGAAGCGCGCAACTTGCAGGGCCGGTGCCGAGGGCCCCGTCAACAAGGATTCCAAGTGGCGTCGCGCCAGTTGTCGTGGCACTGATGCGCGGGCAACCAGGCGAAGCCGCTGTCAGTGCACCTGGAAGAACTCGATGCTCTCCCCGCTGGGACCGTTGAAGAAGGCGATTGTCACAGTCATGTCGCCAAGTTCAACCGTCCTGGGTTCCACGGTCACTTCGTAACCGGCGGACCGTACGTGTTCGATGCTGGACTTGGTGTCCGACGTGGCCAGCGCGAAATGGAAGATGGGATCGTTGGCCGCATCGGTACCGGGCGCAGGGGTGTCCGCAGTGGGTTCAAACAGTTCCATAAAACTGCCGTCACCCATGTCGAGAAGCCAAACCTTCCGTTCCGGTGTGCCGAACTGAGCGGACACGGGCATGCCCAGCACATCCCGGTACAGCTTCAGCGAGGCCTCCCAGTCACGGGTTTGGAGGGCGATGTGGTGGCAGCCGCCACCGGCGATGACTTGGTTTGCGGTACCCAGGGGCATCTGGTCTGATTCCTGTGAACGTAAGGGCGACGACGGGTCCCACCAGGTTGCCTATAAGCCGAACAGGTATTGGCTGTGGACTGTGGGACACCAAAACTTCTCTATGTAGTCGATGACCAGACCGGTGCCTGCATCGTGGCTGACATAGGGAGGACAGGCCGGATTGTACATGCTGTCGGTGAGGTCCCGGACCAGGGCCACAGGCACATTCCAGCGGACCATCTGCTTGATGCCGAAGGTTCGGTTGAGAATGCACATGTTGGTGTGGACGCCCAGGATGAACAGCCGACGGATGCCTGTGTGTTGCATCCAACTCCAGATTTCCGGTCCGTTGTCGGACACCACATCCCTGTCCTGATCGATGGTCAGGTCCGGGTGTTGGCGAGTCCAAACGGCAGTCGGTGTGTCCTCGCCCGAATCCGAACCTCCGTCCTGGTCGTTGATGGGCAGGGGTGGATCTTCACGGACCGAATCTGCCGGTGGGGGAATCAGCGGCAACTCGGCGATTCGTCTCCGTGCCGGGGAGGCTGCGTAGAACTCCAACGTGTCCGAAGGTGCATGGACAATGTGGAAACCGCGACTGCGTGTACGGTTCAGGAGGTCTTCCATCCGCGGCAGCAGGGCCGCCAAGCGCAGGTTCGCGCCTTTCGACCAGTGCCGATCCCATACGTCGCAGACCAGAATTGCGCTGCGGGTTGGTTCGATTTCGGTTTCCCTGACATCCCTGACCCACTCCGACAGTCCTTGGGCATTGGTCCGGAGTGACTGGGATTGAAGATTGATGTGCATGTTGCAGGGAATTGTATGTTCAGGCCATGGTGACCAACATGTCCCGCGTGACTTCCTGCGTCAGCGGCTGGCCAGCCGCGTACAGTTGCAGCTGTTCGACAATTAGAGCTCCCTGCCGCTTGCGGGCCTGTTCGCTCTTGCCCGCCAAGTGCGGGGTCAGCACCAAATTGGGTAGCCCGCGCAAACGGCTGTCGACAGCCAGGGGTTCGCTGTCGAAGACGTCGAGTGCGGCCTGGAAACGGTTCGTCTTCAGGGCTTCGTAGAGGGCATCGGCATTCACGGCATGGGAACGGGCCGTGTTGATGAACAGGGCACCGTCCTGAATCATGGCCAGATGCTCCTGGGAAATCATGTGGTAGGTCTCCGGCGTGGTCGGAGCCTGGACCGTGATGACGGGACAGGTGGACATCAGGTCCTCCAGCGACACCCGAGTCACCTTCAGTTCGGCAGCCCGTTCCGGGGACAGGTACGGATCGTAGACCACAATGTCCGCGGAGAACCCGTGCAGGAGCTTGATGACGTTGCGGCCGGTGTGACCGGCTCCGATGACCCCGACCCGGGTCCCCCCCAGTTCGAAGCCCAACTCCGATGACTGGGGCCACTGTTCCCCCGCATGCATGCGACGGCTGATGTTGTGCACGTCTCGGCGGCACATCAGCATCAGCAGGATTGTCATCTCGGCCACGGCCGGCGCAATCGCGGCTGCGGCATGGACAACCTTGATGCCTCTGTTCCAGACCGGATCGGGAAGTAGACGCTTGATGGTACCGGCGGAATGGGCCACCAACTTCAGATTCGGACAGGCATCCACCACATTTTGGGAGAACGGAGGCGTCCCCCAGCCGGTGATCGCGACCTCGCAATCCCGGACCAAGGCGATCAATTCGTCCTCCGAAAGGCGCTCGTCCTCCTCCTGGTAGCGCAACGCGGCCAGCGAAGCCAGATTCTGCTGGCTCCGTTCTCCGAACAAAGCGTTGAAAAGGGATGGACTGACTGCCACCGCAGCCGTTAGTGGATGCGGGTCATGGACAGGGAATCGAATGGAGGGATGGGCCGCATTCTAGCGCAGGATCCGTGTGTCCGCGTCGCCAAGGCCGAGACCGCATCGGTGCACACCGGATGCTCTGTGGCACACTGGCGCGCCGGCCGGAGGCCGACACGGGAATGGCGGGACGCAGGGTTGCCGGTCCCTGCCGTTCCGGGAGTAGCCGCACCATCCATGCAAGCCAGGAGTTTATCCGTGCCGTTTTTCGACTCCGACAACCGCCCGGCGCTGACACCGTTCGGCGACCAGGGGCCTGCGCTCCGGACGTTCTGGGGCGACAACATCATGATTTCACTCGTGGACATGCAGGCCGGATCGGTGGTGCCCGTCCACAGCCACCCGGAGGAACAGGCGGGTTACGTCGTTTCCGGAACCCTGGAATTCACCATGCAGGGCGAGACCACAACGGTAGGCCCCGGCGGGGTGTTTTTCATCCCCGGCAACGTGGAGCACAGCGTGGTCGTCAAGGGGACGGAAACCGCCAGGGTGGTGGACATTTTCAGTCCGATCAGGGAAGACTACAAGTACTGACAGAGGGTGGTACCGTGTTGTTTCTATCCTTGCGCTTCCGTGCCAAACCATGAAAATCACCGACGTCAAGCCCCTGTTGGCAGCCGGCGCGAGCCGGGTATATGTGTTTGTCAAAGTCGAGACGGACCAGCCCGGTTTGGTCGGATGGGGCGAAGCCTCCCTTGAAGGCAAGCCGCGTGCCGTGGCGGGTTGCCTCCAAGACTTCGCATCCATGATTCAAGGCGAGGACCCTCTGCGCACGGAGTTTCTTTGGCAACTGATGTATCGCAGTGGCTTTTGGAGACAGGGAGTGATCGGCCTGTCGGCGCTGTCCGGCATCGACCAGGCGCTTTGGGACATCAAGGGCAAGGAGTTTGGGCGGCCGGTGTACGAGTTGCTGGGGGGCAGGGTTCGAGACCGAGTCCGGGCCTATACCCACTTTGGTGGCGACACCGCCGACTCCGCCGCCGATTCCGCGGTGTCCAAAAAGGACGCGGGGTGGTCCGCCATCAAGACCGTACCGGTTCCGATCACCGGCATCGTGGAGGGTATCCCAAAGGTGAAACAGGCTGCCGCGTCCCTAAACGAAGTTAGACAGGCGGTGGGCGATGAAATTGACATCCTATTGGACTTGCACGGTCGTCTGACTCCGCAAATGGCTGTCCGCTACGGTCGCGCATTCGAAGAGGCATCGCCGTTTTTTCTTGAAGAGCCTTGCCAGGCCGAAAACCCCAGGGCCATGGCGGCCGTCCGCGAAAAGCTGGATACGCCGATTGCCACGGGCGAGCGGTTGTTCACACGCTGGGGCTTCCGGGAAATCCTCGATGTCAATGCCGCCAGCATTCTGCAACCGGATTGTTGTCACGCAGGCGGCATCACGGAACTGATGAAAATCGCATCCATGGCGGATGTCCACTATGCCGGCATCGCCCCCCACAATCCCTACGGTCCGGTGTCAACGGCGGCGTGTGTCCACGCGGACTTCGCCATGCCGAACTTCGTGATTCAGGAAATGATCGACCCGGTCGACAATCCGGACGTCTACGAACTGGTCGCGGATCCGCTGCCGGTGTCGGACGGCTGGATCGATCCCCCGACCCGGCCGGGGCTCGGAGTTGAAGTCGACGAGCAGGCCGTAGCCCGTTGCGCACCCGATTTCGATAGTGGAACGGCCGGCGGTCTAACGCGCCGGGTGTACGGTGCATTCCACTTGGACGGCGGGGTGGCAGACTCGTAGCCTCGGGCATTCGCCGCCGGGCGGCGACACAGGCTGGACGCAGTCATCTGCAGGCCCCGAGTTTGTTCCGTACAAGCCCTTGTCCCCTTCCGAACCTTGACCGCCATGCGTTCCCTGCTCGACCTGTCTCGCGATGACTTGGTGGGGTTGCTGGCCGAATGGGGATACCCGGCCTACCGGGCCAGGCAGATCCACAGTTGGGTGTTTGGACAGTATGTTGAAGCCAGCGAGCAGATGGTCAACCTGCCGGGACCACTGCGACGGCAACTGGCGGATTGGGGGTCCGTTTGGCCACTGGAGATCGCGGACAGCCGCCTGTCGAAGTCGGGCGACACCCTCAAGGTACTGTTCCGGCTTGCCGACGGTGCCACGATCGAGGCGGTCCTGATGCTCTATGACCGGCGGCGAACCCTGTGCATCAGCAGCCAGGCCGGCTGTGCCATGGGCTGCACATTTTGCGCCACGGGCCTGGATGGTCTGACCCGCAATCTGACGGCAGGTGAAATCGTGGGACAGGTGCTGGCCCTGTCGGGTCTGTTGGCACAGCGCCGGGATTTGGCAACGGATCGCGCGCGAGCCGACGGTTCGCGGGTCACCAACGTTGTCTTCATGGGCATGGGCGAACCCCTGCACAACTACGGTCCGGTGCGGGATGCAATCGGCGTGCTGACATCCCCCGAGGCATACGGACTGGGTGCGCGCAACATAACTGTCAGCACGATCGGCGTGGTGCCGGCCATGCGCAGGTTGGCCGGCGAAGGGCTCCAGTTAAGGCTGGCCGTCAGCCTCCACGCTCCCCATGACCACCTGCGTACCCAACTGGTGCCTCCGGGCAGGCGATGGCCCATCCGCGACATCATGGCGGCGGCGGACGAATACGTCGAACGAATCGGACGCCGGGTCACGTATGAATATGTGATGCTCGACGGCGTCAACGACACCCTTGAACTTGGCCGACAACTCGGACGGGTGCTACGGGGACGGCGCTGCCACGTCAATCTGATTCCGTTCAATCCGATACCCGGACAGCCCTACCGGGCCACTCCGGCAGGGCGGGTTCGCGCGTTCGCGGCGCAGGTGGAGGCGAGCGGCGTACCGGTCAGCGTCCGGGTGCGCCGCGGCGTCGAGATGGATGCCGGCTGCGGCCAGCTCAGCACCAGGTTCAAGTTGGAATCGGCACCTGTCGCGCTGCAAGCCGGGGACAGTGCCGCCTAGCGACTCAGGGACTTGATGCAGGACGTGCACAGCCGCTTGGTTACCCTGCGGCCGTCCTCGATCACCTTGATCTTTTGAATGTTGGGGTGCCACTGCCTTCGGGTTGCCTTGTTCGACCAGGGTCTGTTGTTGCCGTACAGGGGGCCTTTGGCACAGTAGTCGCACTTTGGCATGGTTGCGTCCTCTCGACAGTCCCGATCGTGTTTCCTTCCGTGTGTGCGCCGCGCGGACGCCTGGGAGGCAGGCAGACAGTCTACTTCAACTTGTCCGTTTGGGCGGAGGTTTGACCCAACCGCGGCAGCGGCAGGGGTGTGTGGCACGTTGTCGAGGCTGCCGGGATAATCTCGCTCCGTTGGTTGTGGAGGTTGACTCGCGGCCGACCGGCCCCGAGAGTGCCGGCCGGGATCTGTGGACCAAATCCGCGGTTTTCGAACCCGGTGCCCTATCGGGACAACCGCACATCGGGGATAACCGGGTCTGAATGTCTATAATTCGCACTCAGGGCACGGTGTCCCCGCCGTCCGGCTTGGCGGGCCTTGCCTGTTCGGTGCGAATTCAGTGAAACCCCCGTGCAACCCCAGACAGGATCCGTATCCCGCGACGTAGCCGTCCGCATGCTTGGTGCAGCCACCGCTTGGGTTGCGCGGCACCAGGAGCGGTTGAACCGCGAAAACGTGTTTCCGGTTCCCGACGGCGATACCGGTACCAACCTGACACTGACGTTGCAGGCGGTCGTGGAGGCTGTCGGCAGTGTGGGGCCGGACGACGCCCGGGGGGCCGTCTGGACCCGGGCCGCGCAAGCTGCCCTGGCCGGATCGAGGGGCAATTCCGGTGTCATCCTCAGCCAGTTCATGGATGGCTTCGCCGCGGAGGTGACATCGGCCGGACGTCTGGATGCCTCCGTGTTGCCGAAGGCGTTGGCGGCGGGAGCCGGAAAGTCGCAGTCCGCGGTGGCCGAACCGCGGGAAGGTACGGTGTTGACCGTGGCCCGGGACGTTGCGGAGCATGTGGCCCGCCTGCCCGTGTCGGTCGGCTTCGACGCCTTGTTGTCCGCGGCGTGTGAGGAAGCCAGGGATTCGGTCCAACGCACCCCGGAACTCCTGCCTGTCCTGAAGGAGGCAGGCGTCGTGGACGCCGGTGGATGGGGCTTGGCACTCTACCTGGAAGGTCTGCTCAAGGGTTTCAGGGGCGTGCAGGTTCCCGAATTCGACCCGCCGGCCGAAGCGGTTGCTCCGGCGCCCGTCGGTTATGCCAAGGGCGAAGTTCCGGCTGTTGAACACGGCTTCGACATCCAGTTCCTGGCACACCATCCAGTTCATCCCGTGGACCAAATGCGCGCCGAACTGCAGGCCATGGGCGAATATGGGTTGGTTGAAGGCAACGAGGAACTGGTCAAGGTGCACGTGCATGCGCGCGATCCGGGCACCGTGTTGTCATGGGGCTGTGCCGGTGCTTTCATCACGGATATCGTGGTCGAGAATCTGGACGCCCAGGCGGCTGCCACGGCGAAGGACCGGGCATCGACACGAGACCAAGGGACAGTGCATTTGGTTCAGCCGGCCCGATCCAATGAACTGGCCCTGGTGGCGGTGGCGGCCGGTCCGGGGTTCGCTGAATTGTTCGAATCACTGGGAGCCAATTGCTTGATTCGGTGCAACGATACCTACAACCCCTCGGTGGGCCAGTTTCAGGATGCCATCCGGACAGCTGGAGGCAGCCACGTGCTCGTGCTGCCCAACCACAGCAATGCCCTGCCGGCAGCGCAGGCTGCCATAGCTGGTTTGCCACCCGCCTCGGCGACTGTGATTGACACCCCCTTTGTATTGTCCGGCGTGGCCGCGATGTACAGGTTCGAACCAAGCGGGGGACCGCGGGATTCGGTTGTGGACGGAATGCAGGACGCAGCGGATGCATCCGTGTACGGCTCCGTCGCCAAGTCCGTGCGCAATTCCGGTTCGGAGCGTGGGCCGGTGTTGGAGGGACAGTTCATTGCGCTCGCCGACGGCGAAACCGTGCTGGGGGGGTGGACCCAGGTCGAGGATGCAGTGGACTGTCTGCTGAGGGAGTACCTTCAGCCCCGGTTTGCATCGGTTCAGGAAGGGCAGGCGGAGTTCCTGACCGTGTACCGCGGAGCCGACGCCAAACCTGAGCAGGATGCGGCCGTGGAGGCACTGGTTGCCGCTGCCACGTCACTCGACCTGGAGTGGGTGGACACCCGCCAACAGAACCACATGTACCTGTTCGCGATCGAGTAGCAGGCGTCCTTGGCCGGCGTCGAACATCTTCATGCAGGGCACCGCGATCATCACTGACAGCAATGCCTTTCTTTGGACGGGCCTGCCGGTGTTCACGATTCCCCATCGCATCCGCCTGCTTGGGCAGGAAATAGAGGATACGGAACTCACGGCGGATGCCATGTTCGACCGATTGGTTCGTTCGGGACGGTGCCCGTCCGCCGCTCTGCCGGAAGTAGTGCCACCGAAGCCCGATGCGGTGCGGGCGACCCTTGAGTTGGCGGCCCGCGAGAGCCAGAGCATCGTCGCGATTCACAGCAGTTGCATGGTGAGTCCCATCCATCAGGCGGTGGCGAGCGCGAGCCGGGACCTGGCAGGCGTATCCGTACGCGTCATCGACTCGCGCAGTGTTTCCTTGGGACTGGGATTCCTCGTTGAGACGGCGGCCGCGGCCGCCGCCGCGGGCTCGGGCATGAATCGGATTACCCGGGATGTGGCCGGCACGGCTCCCAGACTGTTCGCCTCCTTCTTCGCCGAAAGTCTCCATTATCTCGAGCGAAGCACCGGCCTCACGGCCTCTTTGAGCCGACTGGGATCACTGTTGGGGATCAAGCCCCTGTTGACGATGGAGGAAGGCAGGCTGATCCCCATCGAGAAAGTTTGTAGCCGGGAGCAGTTGACCGACACACTGTGCGCCCATGTCCTGGAATACACGCAGATCGAAAAAATTGGCATCATGCACCATGCCTATGCCGATGTGGTGACCCGTCTGCGGGAACGCCTGCCCCAGGAAATCCCGGGGCTCAGCGTGGTGGATCTGCCGTATCCGCCCGGATTGGCGGCCCAACTGGGGCCCAATGTGGTCGGTGTCCTGGTGGTGGAGGGATGCCTGTGATTGGGGACGCGCCAAGTCAGACTGGCATGGCGCTCCTGGCGCGCCTGGGGCTGGTCCTCGATCTGGAAGAAGCACAGGGATTTGCCAATCGCAGCACCCCTTGGGGCATGCGGAAGTTGGGGATCAGCTGGGCCCACGCGGCCCAGACGACCGGTTTGGCCACGGATTCCATTGAGACGGTCGCGGAGTTGTTGGGACTGTACGACGATTGCGAACATTTGCGGCCGTCCCTGCTTCGGCACCTGCGCGGCTGGTGCGAGGGCTCGGCCCGAAGCGGGGCGGACTTGGACGCGGAGGAAGAGGAGGATGAACTGCACGCGGCCATGAACGATCGACATGCCGGGCGGGACCTGGTGGCAGCCGATGCCGGTCTGGATGATTCGGTCACGGCTGTGCGAGGCGTGGGACCGGCGATGGCCGAAAGGCTGGCACAACTGGATGTCCACACCTTGGGGGATCTTTTGTTTTTTTTCCCAAGGCGGTATCAGATGTTCGACAACCTGCAACTCAGTGAACTGGAACCCGGACGCGCCGTGTCCGTGATGGGACGCGTTGTGACCGGCAGCAAGGCGCGTTTCCGTTACGGCAAACATGTGGGAAAGACGGGAATCCGGGCACGGATTGTGGACGGTTCCGGGGAAGTCGAGTTGATTTGGTGGAATCAGTGGATCTTCAATGCGATTGATGAAGGGGGTCTCTACCACATTTACGGCCAAGTCGAACAGCGGGGAACGCGGTGCTTTATCAACAATCCCCAGATGCAGCCCATTGACGGCCGTACCGTTCGACAAAATCTTGACCTTGCCGCCCGCGGGCACATGCCCCGTCACACCTGCTTTCCCATTTATCGGCTGTCGGCCGGGCTGACAAACAGTTTTGTACGCAAGCTGGTTGGCGGCCTCCTGGATGCGCGGTTGCACCAGCAGCTTAACGATCCCTTGTCGGGGGACCTGCGACAGCGCTATGACCTTCCTTCCCTGTGGATGACGCTCAAGATGCTCCACCAACCTGCGGATGAGGAGGAGTGGGTTAGGGCACGCCGGCGGATGGCGTTCCAGGAACTGTATGAAATGCACAACCGCATCCGAGCCGACCGCAGGGCGTGGCTCGAGCGGCAGGCACCGCGCATGGCGGCTCAACCAACGTTCATCGCCGAATACGCCGCTTCGCTGCCGTTTCGGCTCACGCAAGAACAGCAACACGCGGTGATTGAAATTCTGGATGATTTGGACGACGATGTTCCGGCCCGGCGCATTTTGCGCGGTGAAGCCGGCAGCGGCAAGACCGCGGTCGTTGCTGCAGCCATGATGCTGGCTGCGGACCTGGGGTTTCAGGCCGTGATGATTGCGCCCACGCAGTTGCTGGCGCGCCAACATCGGGACACGCTTGAGGCGCTGGTCAGGGGCATGAAGGGCGATCGGGCATTGGATCCGGTCCAAGTGGACCTGCTGGCGGGTTCCCAGACCCAGGCGGAGCAGTCCGAAGTCCGTACGCGGCTGGCCAACGGCCAAAGCCGCATCGTGGTTGGCACTACGGCCTTGGTGCAGTCGCAAGTGCGGTTCCACAATCTTGGATTGCTGGTGGTCGACGAGGAACACCGATTCGGCGTGAACCAGCGGGAAAGGGTCTCCGACGAGCTGCATGGCGCACCGGGGAACCTCACACCACACCTGATATCGATGTCGGCCACGCCGATTCCGCGTTCGCTCAACAGGATACTGACCGGCTTCTCCGATGTCTCCGAAATTCGCAGC
Source organism: Caldilineaceae bacterium (assembly GCA_965219935.1). Lineage (GTDB taxonomy): Bacteria > Chloroflexota > Anaerolineae > Caldilineales > Caldilineaceae > Bin34. The sequence goes on from CBDCOU010000003.1 coordinate 655,888, forward strand.
CGGCCGGCCGGCCGGCTGCCTATCCGGACCCTTCTCCGCGGACCGGAGGATCGGCGACAGGTGCACCGTCACCTGCGGCGGCAAGTTGCGGAAGGCCGACAGGCCTGCATCGTCTATCCCCGCATCGACGCGGACCGGCACGAGGCGTCGGTGGGTGCGGTGGCAACGGAGTTCGAGTGGCTGGCCCGGGATGTGTTCCCCGACCTGCGGATGGCCAAGCTCCATGGGCGCATGGACCAGGCCGAGGCGGACGCGGCGATGGAAGGATTCCGCCAGGGGAATATTGATGTGCTGGTGGCCACCTCGGTCATCGAAGTTGGCATCGATGTCCCCAATGCCACGTTGATGCTCATCGAAAACGCCGAACACTACGGGCTGGCCCAACTGCACCAGTTGCGCAGCCGGGTGGGGCGGGGAAATCACCCCGGGACGTGTGTTCTGATTTGCGGCACGGCCGATCAGGAGGCCCGGGAACGACTGGAACTCCTGACGTCGTTGGACAATGGTTTCGAAATCGCCGAACACGACTTGAAGCAGCGGGGGCCGGGTGAACTCATGGGTACGCGGCAGACCGGTCTGCCGGACTTGGACAGGGCCGGCTGGATCGACAATCAGGTTGTGGAGTGGATCGCACGCGAATTTCCGGAACCGGACAAATCCGATTCATCCATGCAACCCGCCATACCTTTCTAGCTGCGAGCGAGCGCCACCGGCAGTTGACAGCGTGGTGTCGACCCCGACGGACAGCCCGTCCGTGCGCCGGGTCTGACGACTGGTTCCCGGAAATCAACGTTCCCGTTGGCCCGGTCCGGACAAAGTTAATATACGTCCCTAATGGAAGTCTGGGATCCCAGAGGCGACGAGGACGGTAGTCCGGCACTTGTCGGGCCGCGCCCAAGACTGCATGAAGCAGGCCGGCCCACAGGGCCGGGTCGAATTGCGGCCGACTACTTGAGTTTGCCAGGACGTGCGGCTCTGTCCGTGTCCCGCGCTCAGTCCCGGCGGCAAAGGTGCCCTGCCGGATTGCCTTTGGTCAATCCGAGCGGCAGAGGATGAGCCGCACCGGCCGGTTAACCGTACACTTCGGGGTTGGCACAATGCGGGAGGCGTCTGCCTTCCAGGCCGGCAAGAAGGTTGGCGGCTGCAATCTCGGACATGCGCGCCCGAGTTGCCACGCTCGCGCTGGCGATGTGCGGCACAACAATGATGTTGTCGAGTTCCAACAGCGGACTGTCGGGTGGAAGCGGTTCGGGTTCCGTGACATCAAGGGCCGCGTAGAGGATGTCGCCCGATTTCAGGGCCGCATGCAGATCGTCGGGGTTCACGAGCGGACCGCGGGCGGTGTTGATCAGGATGGCCGTGGACTTCATCCTGGCGAAGGCCGCGGCATCGAACAGATGCGTGGTTTCCGGTGTGAGCGGGGTGTGAACGGACACAAAGTCCGACTCGTCCAGGAGCGTATCCAAGTCCACCTTGCGAGCACCCATCGAGACCGCGGCCGGATCATCCGCCGCCACCCAATCGTCGGCAAAGAGGATGTCCATGTCGAAACCCGAGGCGCGGCGGGCCATGCCCTTGCCAATCCGCCCAAATCCGACAATGCCCAGGGTTGCGCCCGTGATGTCCTGACCAGGAGCAGCGAGGGTCCCCAGGTCTGCCACTTGCCTTCCAGCACATAGCGGGATCCTTCCGTGACCCGCCTGGCCGCGGCCATCAGCAACGTGAAGGCGAAATCCGCGGTGGTATCCGTGAGAACATCCGGGGTGTGTCCGACGGGGATGTTCCGGGCTGTCGCAGTGTCCGTGTCCACGTTGTCGAAGCCGACCGCGTAGTTGCTTACCACTTTCAACTGCGGACCCGCGGCATCCATGACCTCCTGGTCAATCGGCGTGGTCAGCAGGGACAGAATGCCGTCACATCCCCTTACCCCTTCCAGGACGGTCTCCCTGGGGGGCGGCAAATCCTCCGGCCAAACCGTCGCGTCCACGGCGTCCCGCACCGTCTGCATGCCCGGTTCAGGGATGATGCGCGTCACGAATACCTTGGCCTTGCTCATGCTGTCGCCTCCTGGCGGAAGGTGGAAGGTCGGATGCGGGGTCCCGACCGTCAACGTTGCTCCAAGGGCACGAATGCCCGCTCGTCCGGCCCGCGGTAGATCTGCTTCGGACGCGCGATTTTCTGTGCCGGATCCTCCAGCTGCTCCTGCCAGTGGGCCAGCCATCCCGCGGCGCGCGCGATGCCAAACAGGACTGTGTAATAGTCTGCCGGAATGCCCAGGGCCTGGTAGATGATGCCGCTGTAGAAGTCAACATTCGGATAGAGTCGCCGGGCCTGGAAGTACTCCATGCCCAACGCCGTCTGCTCCAGGGCAAGGGCCAGATCGATCTTGGGATTGGCGCCCGTGACTTCGAAGACGCTGTAGGCCAGTGTTTTGATCAATGTTGCACGCGGGTCCATGTTTTTGTACACCCGGTGGCCAAACCCCATCAGCAGGGCCTCCCGGTTGATCACGCGCTGCAGAAAGCCCTCCACATGGTCTGCGGACTCGATTTCCTCGAGCATGCGCAACACCGCCTCGTTGGCGCCGCCGTGCAACGGGCCATACAGGGCGGCCACGGCACCTGCCATGCTGCTGTAGGGATCGGCATGGGACGATCCGATGGAACGCATGGCGGTGGTCGAACAGTTCTGCTCATGGTCGGCGTGCAGGATAAACAAGCAGTTCATGGCGGCCCGGATGGCTGGGACTTCCTCGGCGGTTTCAAGGCCGAAGTTTCGGACCATCCGCAGAAAGTTGCCGATATAGCCGTCGTCCGCCTCGGGTTCCTCGGCCTCGATGCCCTGGCCATGGCAATAGATATGCGCGGCCACCACGGGCAGCTGCCCAAGCAGCCGATACACTTGCCGCCGCCGGACATCGCTGTCCAGAACCTCTTTGGCCTCGGGATACAGCGTGCCCATGGCACCCAAGGTGCTGATCAGGATGCCCATCGGATGCGCATCGCGCGGAAAGGAGCGAATCAGGTCGACGATGAACGGATCCACCGTCGCGTGTGCCTGAATTTCCTCCCGCCACCGAGCCGCGGCGGCGGTGGAAGGCAATTCCCCGTTGTTGAGGAGGAACGCCACTTCCAGGTAGTTGGAATCAACCGCCAGGACTTCGATCGGATAGCCGCGATACAACAGTTTCCCCGCCATGCCGTCGATCATCGTGATGCTGCTGACCGCCGGAGCCGTGTTCTGGTATCCGGGGTCGTAGGACACCAATCCCGCCCCGTCTTGCGTCACCCGTAGTTTCTGGAGGGACTTGGCCGGGATGGCGCCGTCGATGACGGGCATCTCCACCTGTGTGCGGTTGTGGCTGTCGGTCAGGATTACGGATTGCGACATCAAATCAGCTCCCGATCAATTTTCGGTGCGGGATCGGCGGTGGTACGGCTCAGTTGACCACAAAGGAGGACAGCTTCCCGCTGAGGTGTTGAGGCACGCGCCCCACCAAATGGGTTCCGTCGGTGTCGTAGGACTCCGATTCAACCTGTCCGTAGCGATGAATCAGCGAAACCACATCGCCTCGGGCGTAGGGTACGTGTAGTGTGACCTGCTCCATTTGCGAGGCGAGCACTTCAACCAGCGTGTCAAGCAGGGAGGCCACGCCGGTTCCGCGCACCGCGCTGACCGGTGCAACAGCCTGGTAGGTCTCCCGGCATCCGGTGGGCAGTCGGGTCAGCGGGTCCTGGCCCGTTGCCAAAAGGTCGGTTTTGTTGGGTACCAGAATCATCGGGGTACGCCCCGCACCCAGCGATTCCAACAGTTCCTCAACGACGTTGATGTGTTCCTCCAGGTTGGGATGCGTCGCATCCACCACGTGCAACAGGAGGTCGGCCTCGTTGACGCTTTCCAGGGTGGCCCGAAAGGCCGCGACCAAAGAGGTGGGTAGTTTTTGGATGAAACCCACCGTGTCGGTTATGAAGGCTTCCTGGCCCTTGGGCAGCTTCAACTTGCGCGTAATCGGATCCAGCGTGGCAAACAGCAGGTCGTCGGCGTATACCGAGGCGTCGGTCAACCGGTTCAGCAACGTGCTCTTGCCCGCATTGGTGTAGCCGACCAGGCCCAGCCGCGGGGTTGCATCCTGGGTGCGGCGGGCACTGGTACGCAGCCGATGGGCCTTGATGGTCTCCAGTTCGGCGTTGAGTCTGGCAATCCTGGACGTAATCTGTCGCCGGTCCAGTTCCAACTGGGTTTCGCCCGGACCTCGCAGGCCAACTCCTCCGCCCGGTCCTCCGGCACCACCGCCGGCCTGTCGGGCAAGGTGGGTCCAAGCCCTGGTCAGGCGCGGGAGCCTGTACTGGTATTGGGCCAGTTCAACCTGCACGATGCCCTCGCGCGTACGCGCGTGCTTGGCGAAGATGTCCAGAATGAGCGCGGTCCTGTCGATCACCTTGACGTTTTCGGATACCGCTGTTTCCAGAACACGCTGCTGTCGGGGCGAAAGCTCTGCATCAAAAATGACAACTTCGACACCGGTCTCCGCGACCACCTCGGCCAGTTCGGTGACCTTGCCTTCGCCGATCAGGGAGGCGGGGTTCGGAGTTTGCATGCGCTGGCTCAGGCGCGCGACCACGTCGATGCCGGCCGTGTCGGACAGCAACTCCAGTTCGGCCAGTGAGTCCTCCAGTGACAGGGCTCCGGGTTCCGACCGGAGTTCGACACCGACCACAACAGCCCGTTCCCGTTGCGGTTCGGAGACGATGAGGCCCTGCGCATCCCGTAGGGGACCGTCCGACCCATCGCGGGCCACGCGGCTGAAGTCATCAACCTGTGTAATGGAGGATGTATTACGCGGCGCAGCCATGGCTTCGACTTGAGGCATGCCTTCTGTAAAACGGTCAGGGTCGCAGCAACAGGCCGGGCAGACGCGTCACTGTTCCCGGAGGGACTCCTGATTATAGACAGTGCGCGCACATTGGGTTAAACAAAGGGGCATCGCTAAGTTGACAGCGTGAGTCTGACTGAAGCCACCGGGTGCGCCAAGGTGCTATACTGGCCCCAAGAACGAAGGCCGGGATTGGTGCCCGACCTTCAAACCGGACACGGTGCAGATAGCCACCATGACCAGCAAGCCCCATTCTACAACCGAACAAGCCCCGACGGTACACCGCACCTTGCGCGTGCGCCTGTATCCCGGCGATGCCGGGACCGGAAACCGGCTGGCGGGCATGGCGGGCGCATGCCGGTTCGTATACAACCGGCTGCTGGGCGATCAGAACCGCCTGTATGCCATGTGGCGGGCGCTCCACGTGCCCGCACTGCACTGGCCGGAAGTCCGCGGCCGCACAACCGCTTGGGGCCGGGCCAAGCGCAAGGCCATGGGGTCCGCGCCATCAACATCGCACTTCACGTTCAACCGACGCTTCAGGGACCTGTGGGACGATCCCGAACTGGCCTGGCTGCGGGAGTACCCGTACAAGGTGCTGCGCAACGCCGGCAAGGACCTGTCGCTGGCGTTCGCACACTACTTCAGGGCCCAGGCCGAGTTTGCGGAACGCGGCGAGGAGATGCCGGTGCGCAAGTCGGACGGCAAGCCCCTTGCGCATCCGCGTTTCAAGTCGCGGTTCCGGGGCGAACCGTCGTTCGGCATCCCCGACGGCGTATCCATCCGGGACGGACGCTTGCGCGTGCCCAAGGTCGGGTTGCTGCGCATGGGACCATTGCGCCTATATGCGGATTGCAAGCCCCTGACCGTGCGCGTGCGGCGCGAGGCACACGGCATCCATCCCAAGTGGTACGCGTACATCTGCTTCGAGGTGCCTGCGGACCATGCGGACGTGGTGCAACCCGCACCGGACGGCGCCTTGGGCCTGGACCGCAACGTAGGACAGGCGACCGACAGCAACGGCCTCCGACATGACATGCCGGACACGGACCGCACGGACGCACAGATCAAACGCCTGCAACGCGAACTCAGCCGCAAGCAGGGCTGGGGTCCACAGTCGCGCGGCAAGCGCAAGTCGAACCGGGGTCGTCGCATCAATGGCCGGTTGCAGAAACTTCACAGGCAGCGCGCCCGCAAACGCGACGACGCCACCCATCAAACCAGTCGCAAGCTGGCGGACACGGCCCATACGGTCGTTGTTGAGGACCTGCACACCAAGGCCATGACGACCTCGGCCCAGGGAACGGTTGAGGAACCCGGCAAGCAGGTCGCACAGAAGGCCGGACTGAACCGGGAGATCCTGGCGAGCGGCTGGGGCGGCCTGGAACGCAAGTTGGCCTACAAGGCGGGCGAGCTGGTGAAGGTCGATCCGGCCTTCACGTCGCAAGCCTGTAGTCGGTGCGGGTTCACGGACAAGTCAAACCGGCCGTCGCAGTCGGTCTTCCGGTGCGGGGTCTGCGGGTTCCGCCTGAACGCCGACCACAATGCGGCCATCAACATCCTGACGCGCGCGGGGCTTCCGCACGTGTCCGCCAAGGGCCCGCGGGCAAGGGGCTACTGCGCGGCGAGGGGCGATCCCGCGAGGGACCCCTGTGACCCGCGAACAAGATCGGTGGTTGGCGATGTCAACTTATCGATATAAGCCCCTAAACAAAGCCGGGTTGGATACGATGGCCGCGGGGGCGCGGAGCCAACTACCCGCATGGCGGTGCCGCGAGCTTTCTGTGCCGCCGTCATCGTTCGGTTTGGCATCGAACCGGCCAGCAACGCCGGGCATCCATAGCCACTGCAATCGCGGGTCGGCCCTATGCTGGCAATCCACGGGCGGCCGGGTATGTCTCCGCACGGCTTCAGGCATGCGGCAGCGATTGGGACCGGGCAACCGGGTTGGTTTCCGGCGCCGCTCTCACCAGACCCTTGCCACCGGAAAGCACTGGAACCGTTGGGTTTGGGCAAAGCCGTCCCAGATGCGGGCCATCTGTTCCACCGTCTCCGCAGGCCGTCCGTCCATTGAGAAACCACGCCGTTCACCGCGGACGACCTTTCTGGGCTCCCACCCGGTGGCGCGGCAGTACTCGTAGTAGTCCTTGAAGGAGTTGTATTCGACATGGATCTTGAAGTTGCCCGGGAGCCGGCTCATGGGCGACATCGGATCGATGGTGTGACAGGGATTGAGCATGCGCAGCAGCCGGGCCGGATAGGCCTGGCCCACCGCCCTGGCCAGTCGGATTGTCTCCCGGAACGTCAGCACGGTTTCGCCGGGCAGGTTGAGGCTGAAATACACAAAGATCGGTATTTGGTACTGCTCCAGGTTGCCCAGCATCCGCAGGAACCGTTCGTTGGAATAGTGCTTGCCGTTCAGGTTGCGTACTTCCTCGTTGCCCGACAGCGGTGAAATGGCCACCTCGGTGTGCTCCAGGTCCGCCGTCTCTCCCAGCAACCGAATGAATTCCTGCGACGGGAGCTGGAAAAACTCGTTGTAGATGCCAATGCGAATGCCCCGTGCCTGCAACTCGCCGAAGAACGTTCGCCACCATCGGGCCGGAAAGGTGGCCGGATCCAGTGACAGGGAGACCTGCTTGTAGCCTGAAGCAGCAAGTTGCTCCACGTCGTCAACAACATTCACCGGATCCCGCATAACGTAGCCGGACCGCGCGGCCAATTCGGTGTGGGCCTCCTTGGAACCGCCGCAGTAGATGCAGTTGAAGGCGCAGCCGCGCCCGATGGTCAGCCAGTGGCCCTTCCGCTCCGTCCTGTGGGCATCGATGCGACCACCGCCCGTGTATTGCAGGGCACCGTAGCTTTCGTTGTGCGCAAGCCAGGCAAGGCCGACAAAGTCAAGCGAGTCCAACATCGGCGCATCGGCTGTGTAAAACTCCGTACTGTTGCGAACACGGCCGCCTTCCCTCCAGGTGAGGTTCGGCACCCTCGCCGGATCCCATGCGGCATCGCCGCAAACCTGGCCGACCAGGGTGGCGAGGGGAACTTCGGCATCGCCGCGAATGATGAAATCGAATTCCGGATGGGTGGCGAGGATTTCCTCGGCAAAGTATGTTGCCGTCAACCCTCCGGCCACGATCTTGGCGTCCGGAAGCAACCGGCGCACGTGCCGGGCAACGTCGACGGCCCCGAAGCAGTGTTCGTACCAGTGCAGGTCAATCATGACCAGGGACGGCGGCTCGACTTCCTGCAGCCAGCGTTCCAGCCGGAAACCGGTGTCCAGCATGCGTTCCAGCGGCAGGTTCAGGCCCTGCAGGGACCATCCTTGGCTGCGCAACAGATTGGCCATTCCGATCACGCCGACCGGAATGATCGGATAGAAGGGGCTGGCCCGGTACTTTCCGTACTCGGCTTCCACTTCCTGTTTGGCCGGATGGATGTAGAGGATGTCCATGCCTGCCGATTATATCCGGGCAGTCCGACCGGGAGGCCGATGCCCAATTGCAGGATGTCCGGGAGCGGAGGGGTAACGCGCCGCGGCGAATCGCGCGCCCCCCGGGACGCGCGGGTCAGAACAAGTGCGAATTTCGGAGTTCGGGTGCAGGTCCCGGTCCGTTGACGAGTATGTCCTGGACCGATGGACCACGGGCAAGGCGATGCGACACTTCCCCGACATCGGCCTCGTTGCAGAGCACGTGGAGGTTCGGACCCGCGTCAACGGTGAAGTAGACCTCCAGTCCCTCCTGTAGCCGCCAGTCCCGAATTTGCCGCATCAATGCAACAGACCGTGCGCTCAAGAACAACAGGGGCGGTTCCGACGAAACCATGACCGCGTGCATCAGCATGGCATCGCGTTCGCTGATTTCGCCCAGGGTCTTGAGGTCGCGTGCGTGGATCGCCGACCGCACCGCATTCAGATGCGACTGTGCCTGGCGTACGCGTTCCTTCTGGAGGGGGCTGGTTGCAGCCAGTCGGTGGCCGTCATGGCTGCTCACCGATTTGGGCCCGGAATCAAGCACGGCCACAACATCGTACAGTGGCCAATGTTCCGGACCGGCCACCTGGCATGCAACGCTCGTGGAGTCGTCACCGCCCGCGGACCACTCCACAAATCCTCCCTGGAAACTGCGGCAGGCGGAGCCGCTGGCCCTTCGTGCCAACCGCGCCTGGTGCCGTCGGTCCGGGACATCATGCTGGCCGCCGGCGGCCAGTGCCTGGCAGGCTGCCACGGTCAAGGCGCAAAACCCACTGGCCGAGGAGGCAATGCCCGCGCTGGCAGGGAAGCTGTTGCGGCTTTCCACCCGCGCAGGCCAATTGACGCCCATGGCGGTGCGAATCCGATCCAGGTGGCTGACGGTGCGCCGATAGACGGCTCCCGACTGTTCCTTGCCGTCGATGACCACGATGTCGGCCTCCCGGGCGGGCGGCTCATCCGTCCATGCCACGGTGGTGGTGGCATGCGCATGGCTCAGGGTCATGCTGAGAGACCCGTTGGTCGGCAGGTTCAGGTTTGCATCAACCACGCCCCAGTACTTGACGAAGGCAATGTTGGCGTACGCGCGGCAGGTGGCCTTGCACCGGTACAAGTTCGGCCTCGGGGTTGCAACAATGTGGGCCGAACGTCATGCCGAGCCGCCCGGCGCAGGGAGCGACGTCAGGTTCAGCCGCCAAACCGAACGGCGGGCATGCCCTTGATGCCCGGCCGGCAGGAAAACAGATTTCCGCTCATGGGGGCGGCGGCCAGTTCGTCGTTGGACATCTGCTGGGCGGCACTCGTGATGTACAGCGTGCCCAGGTCGTCGTCCCCGAAGGCACAGGCCGTAATGTTGCGTGCGGGCAGGTCGATGGTGTCGAGGATCGCTCCCGATTGGGCATGAACCCGACAAACCTTGCCGCCTCCGTAGAAGGCCACCCAAAGATGCCCTTCCTCGTCGATGGTCATGCCGTCCGGCAACCCAAAGTCCGGCTCGACCTCCAAGAGGGTTTGTTCACCGGAAATGTCGCCGGACTCCGGGTCGAAGTTCCAGGTTCGAACCTTGTAGGACATGGAGTCTATGTAGTACATCGTGGACTGATCGGCACTCCAGACGATGCCGTTGGATATGCCGATGCCGCCCAGAATCTTGGTGACGTTGAAGTCCGTGTCAATGCGATAGAGGCTTCCCTGATCGGTGGGATTGTCGTAGGCCATCGTCCCTGCCCACAGCCTGCCCGCGGGATCGCATTTGCCGTCGTTGAAACGATTGCCCGGCAGGTTGGCCTCCGGGTCGTTGTGGACGGTTATCCGGCCGGTCTCGAGTTCGAGTGAACCGATGCCGTCCCGGAGGGCCAGGAGCACATGGGTCTCGGTCCATGGCACCACGGTGCCCACATGGCGGCCCGTGTCCCAGGTTCGGTTGCTGCCGTTCGCGGGGTCAAACGCGTACAACTCGCTGGACAGGACGTCAATCCACCACAGCACCTTCTTGTCCGAGTCCCAGATCGGGCCTTCCCCAACCAGTGCATTGAGACCTACGCGTACTTCCGAAACGATGCTCATCCTGATCGGGCTCCATCGGCTACAGCCGCAAACAGCCAATTGACCGGTCCAACGCAACGGACCGGCACCGGCAAACGGGATCGAAATTGGTCGCGTATTATATGGGTGCGCGTGGTTTAGTCGCCCCAGTTGCCCATGAACGGCGCTCGGACGGGACCTGCCGCATCCCCTGCCCCTTTGCCAACAGGTGTCCGCCGTGTCCAGCCAACCCAATGTGCTGTTGATTTGCACCGACCACTGGCCTGCCCGGTTGATGGGCGAGGCCGGGCACCCGGTGGCCAGGACTCCTACATTGGATACCCTGGCGCGCAACGGGGTCCGGTTCACCAATGCCTACAGTGAGTGTCCGGTTTGCATACCGGCGCGCCGCACGCTGATGACGGGCATGTCCACCCGCGCCCACGGCGACCGCGAGTTCAAGGTGTTGGAACCAATGCCGGCCTTCCCGACCCTGGCCCAAACCTTCCGCGACAACGGCTACCAGGCCCAGGCCGTGGGCAAGCTCCATGTGTACCCGCAGCGGGATCGGATCGGCTTCGACGATGTGATGCTGGTGGAGGAGGGCCGTCCCATATTGGGCGCGGTCGACGACTACGACCTCTGGCTGGCGGATCAGGGACAGGCCGGCTTGGGCTACGCCCACGGCATGAGCAATAACGAGTACACCTTCAGACCGTGGCACCTGCCCGAATCCCACCACACCACGAACTGGATTACCCGGACGATGTGCCGGCAGATCAAGCGACGCGATCCAACCAGACCGGCCTTCTGGTATCTGTCCTACGTGCATCCCCATCCGCCGTTGGTGCCCCTCCAGGCCTATCTGGATCTGTACCGGGACCTGGACATGGACGATGCGTGCACGGGGGACTGGAGCGGCGATCCGGACAGCCTGCCCTACCTCCTGAGGGTGATCCGATCCAAGTGGCAGCACATGCCTCCGGGTGAGATTGCACGTATCCGCAGGGCGTTTTATGCCCTGTGCACGCACATCGACCACCAGATGCGCCTTGTGGTCGGCACTCTGCGCGAAGAACGTTTGCTGGACAACACAATCATCATGTTCACCTCCGACCACGGCGACATGCTGGGCGACCATGGCTTGTGGGCCAAGCGCGTGTACTACGAAGCCTCGGCGAATGTGCCCATGCTGGTTCAGGGCACGCCTGAACAGGCCGCCGCAACCGCCGGCACAGTGTCCGACCGGTTGGTGGGTTGGCAGGATGTCATGCCGACGCTGCTGGACATGGCCGGATTGGAGGTTCCCGACCACGTGGAAGGCCGGTCCATGTTCGGTTCCGAATGCCGCAGCCATCTGTACGGCGAATGTGGCGAGGGACCCAAGTCGAGCCGCATGATCCGACAGGGTTCGCTGAAACTCATCTACTACCCCTGGGGCCACCGGCGCCAGTTGTTCGATGTGGATGCCGATCCTGCCGAGCAACGGGACTTGGCTTCTCTCTCCGCCCATGCCGACGACCTGGAACGGTTGACGAAGCTCCTTGTCGCCGAGCTGTACGGACCGGATCTCGATTGGGTGGTGGACGGGGAACTCGTGGGCATGCCCGAGCCGAATTTCGCGGCCGCTCCCAACAGGGACCTGTCCGGGCAGCGGGGCATTCATTGGCCATTGCCGCCGCGCGATGCGAGCGGCGACCGCATTGGCATGCCGTAGCATTCTTGACGGTCCTCAATTCATCCTTCCGACCAACTGATCCAGGAACCTGGATGCGGTGGCGCGGTTGCCGGGTTGGCCTGCTGAACTCAAGTAGTTGGCACGGCCGGAATCCCCGAGTTTGGCCGCCGGCGCGCCAGTGAACGCGCATATGGTCCAAACCTGATTGGTGGTTTGCTTCGGCATGGCTTCGGTGGCTTTGGATCGGGTGGCCTTCACTTCAAACATGCCGCGCTCCGGATTCATCCAGAATGGAACCTCTGCATCATCGGTACCCGGCGATGCAGAGGTGATTGACCGCCGCGGCACCCGCCCCGCAGCTTCTACAAGGGAGTGAAATTACCCATGAAAATCACGTCCATTGACACGTTTCTGATGCATGCCGGTGTTCCGGAAAGCGGCGGATGGGGTGCCCGCAACTGGCTGTTTGTCCGGGTTCATACCGACGAAGGCCTTTACGGTGTCGGTGAGAGCAGTGGTTGGCCCCGGGTCGTGGAAACGGCCATCCGGGACCTGACTCCGCTGGTCGTTGGCCAGGATCCGTTCCACATCGAGTCCATCGTCCAGCAGCTGCAGGTGGCGATGATGGGACACGGCATGACCGGGGTGGTGGGTGCCGGTGCCATCACGGGAATTGAGATGGCGTTGTGGGATGTCAAGGGCAAGGCGCTGGGCACACCGGTTTGGAACCTTCTCGGCGGGAAGGTGCATAACACATTGCGCCTCTACACCCATGCCCATACCCCGGACCAGTGTCTGCGCTACATGGAAAGGGGATTTGACGCATTCAAGACGGGCGGGGTCACCGAACCCCTTGGGAAAATCCGAACGTTGCGCGATGAACTCCCGGATGAAATCGACCTGATGGCGGACGTGCATGGACCGCCCTGGTTGACGGTGCCGGATGCCATTCGACTGGGCAAGGCACTGGAGGAGTTCGACCTCCTGTTTTACGAGGATCCGGTGGCGCCGGATATCCCCGGTGCCATCGCGGAAGTGGCGAGGAATGTGAATCTGCCCATCGCAGCGGGCGAGAGGCATGCCTGGACCTGGGGCGTCCAGCAACTCATCGAAGACCACATCATCGACGTTGTACAACCGGATACAGGCCGTGCCGGTGGGCTAAACGCGATGCGCAAGATTGCTGCGTTGGCCGAAACCCACTTTGTAACGTTCGCCCCGCACGACGGATCGCTCGGCCCGGTGGCCGAAATGGCGGCAGTGCACTTGTGCGCAACACTGCCCAACTTCCTGATTTTGGAACACCTGGAGGACGATGTGCCGCAGCGGTACGAGGTGATGGAGCCCCAACCGGAAATCCAGGCGGGCCACATCGTGGTTCCGGACCGGCCCGGGCTTGGAATCGATATTGTTCCGGAGGCCATTACCCACTATCCGTCCTCCGGCAACATTTCCTCTCCGCGCACCCGCCACTACGTTCGGCCCCGCGCCAACCGCGCGAGATGGCTGTCCGCCTCGCCGGAGCATGCGGATTTCAACTGATCCTTGTTGTCCGAAGGCGTTGCCGGGATATGCCCGGTTATGGTGTTGGCCCCGATCATGCAGGGGCCGGACCGGCAAGCCATTCAGGCCCGGAACTTGGCGCTCAATGGCCGGAGGCCAGTCACATCCAACGCCCACGGTCCATGGAATGCCGGAATCGGATTGCCCAACCTCCGGGTTATGATTCGGTGTCCGGAACGCGTTCCGGACAACTTCCCCGTTCCCCCAAAACAAAGGTATCACCGCGCCATGGGCTTCCCTGTCTACGACTTCCGCAACCCGGAACACATCACCAACATGCTGGTTACCCCCCAGATCAGGTCACGGTTCCTGAGGATGGAACCGGGCACCGAGGCACAGGGACACACGCACGATCTGGGACACGAGATCTTTCTGATCCTCTCCGGGCGGTGCGAGTTTACAATCGACGGCGAAACCGAGGTGCTGGGTCCCGGCCAGCTCTGTGTGGCCCTGGTGGACCAGTGGCACCAAGTCAGGGTGGTTGGCGACGAGCCGATGATCATGTATCTGTCGGTCACGCCGCATGTCCAGCCCACCCATACATTTTGGAACGAGGACGGCACGCGTCAGCCTTCGCGGTTCGCGCCCAGTTCCAGCTACGATGTCGAAGTGGACGAATCCGTGGCCGAGAAGGAACTGCTGGCCCGGCTGGCAAATGCCGGCGGCGCCGTTGCGGAAGCCGCCAGGCAGGCCTCCGAGGTGATTGATGAGACGACGGCGTTTGAAGTCGGAACGCGCGAAACGATCTGGGAGGCTTTGCGAGAGTTGCACACCCGGTTGGCGCGCCTGGACGATATCTGGAACGAGTTGGCACCGCGCGCCAACGACTGATTCGGCGGGTCCGAGACCCTAGCCAGGCCTGGAGGCCAATCCCCATGGACAACATACGCATTGGAATTGTGGGCTGCGGAGCAATCGCCCAGGTCCACCACGCGCCCAATCTCAAGGAGCTTTGGCACCTCTACGACCTCAATTCGGTATGCGACGTTTCCGCCCAGGCGGCGGCCCATGTCGCCGACCGCTTTGACGTTCCCGCCCACTTCACCGACTATGCTGCGTTCCTGGCGTCGGACATCGAGGCGGTGGTGTTCTGCCAAACCGATCCCAAGACGGACTACGTGCTGCAGGCGCTGGATGCCGGCAAGCACGTTTTCGTGGAGAAGCCGGTCTGCTTCAACCTGGACGAAATCTCGGCCATGGTGTCGGCCCAGGAACGGGCCGGAGTGGTTGGCCAGGCCGGCTACATGAAGGTCTACGACCCGGCGTTTGAAGTGGTGGCTGCGGAAGCCGCGGACATGGATGTGCGCTTCGTGCAAATCCATCACCTGCACCCGACCAACGATCTGCATTTGGCCCAGTTCGATGTCCAGCGTTTCGACGATGTGCCGGCAGCCGTCATCCAAGAGACCGTTGCCGCGCGCCAGGCCGCCTTGGTCCACGCTCTTGGTACCGCACCTCCGGACGGTGTGGCAAGGGCTTTTTTCCTGCTGTCCGGAAGCATGATCCACGACCTGTACGGTCTGCGTCACATCATGGGTGTGCCGACCAAAATCCACAATGTGGACATCTGGCAAGAGGGCCGGGCGGTCACCTTCCAGGTGGAGTACGCGAACGGGGCTCGGTGCAACGGCACCTGGATCGATCTGCCGGACCTGTGGGACTTCAAGGAGACCCTGGAGGTGTGCGCCGACGACAAGCGCGTCACGCTCAAGTACCCCACGGGCTTTTCCCGGGGCCAGCTGTCCGAGGTGACGGTGCAGGAGATTGATGCCAACGGCATGACGGTGGCACGCACCCCCGCCATCGACTGGGCCAGCGCCTTCATCCGCGAGATGCAGGCGTTTCACGGCTGCATTCGGGAAGGCCGGGAGTGCCGCACTCCCCTGTCCGAGGTGCATCACGATGTCGGCCTGATCATCAACCTGATTAAGTCCCATTTGGGGATCGGCTGAGCCGGACACCTTGAATTCGTCTGACGGAGGTGTTCGCATGCCGTTGTTGGAGCAGGTTCGCATCGCGACCGGGACCATCGAATCCGCCGCACTGCCGACAGGCCTGCAGTTGGACCCGAACCTGGGACTGGCCTGTGTTCCGGCCCTCTCGGGCCAAGTGGTCCACAATGCCCGCGATCCCGACAAGGGCCTGTTCGAATCCAGGGGCGCGCGCATGGCCAACGGGGACTACCTGCTGGTGTTTCCGGACGGCAACCACTATGGCCGGACCCACGAAAAGGACAACGACATGCTGGCCTACCGATCCCGGGATCGGGGGCGCACTTGGGAAGGGCCGCAGCTGGCGTTTGACATAAACTACAGCCAGCATGGGTTTATTCCCTTGCATCCGGCCGGCTCCGAACGGGTGTACGCGTTTGGAACGCAGCCGATTCCGGGCATGTGGACACGGGAACGCGGCTTGCAGGAGAATGCGCCCATCGGATTCCGCTACTCCGACGATCACGGCCATGCCTGGTCCGAGGTCAGACTCATACGCCCGGCGAACGATCCCGGGTTCCGCGGCATGTCCGTCATGCGCATGACGGAGACTGCGCGCGGCACCTGGCTGGTGGGGAGCCACGAGGGCGACTGGAGCTACAAACCGCTCATCACCAGGCAGTATGTTCTGCGGTCCGAGGATCGCGGCGACACCTGGGATTTGTTGCCGGGTGTGCGGCATGGAGGTTGGCATGCACCGCCCATGGGCCGCATGGACGAGGGCCGCCCGTTGGCTGCCGAAGGCGACGAGGTGTATTTGCTGGCCCGTACGCCCACAGGTCGTCTCTGGGATCTGCGCAGTCGGGATGATGGAAGGACCTGGTCCGATCCCAAGCCGACGTCCATGGTGCATCCGGATGCACCGCCCATGCTGTTCCCCCTGTCCGACGGTGGAACCTGGGTCAGCATCCATCACAATGTCCACACCCAGGGCCAATATGTGGGTCTGGCCGGCATGATGGATGGGATGTACGATCGGGGACAGCTGTGGGCGTCCCTGTCAACGGATTGGGGCCGGTCCTGGAGCGAGCCCGGGTTTCTGTGCACCATGGCCCGGCAAACCGACCTGGGTTCACCGTTTCGCAACTACCAGTGTTCCTATGTCGATGGGTTTGCCGACGAAGGGGTATTGAATCTGTTCATGTCCCAGTCCTGGCAACGCGTCCTGCACATGCAAATCCGGGAATCCGAACTGAACCACCTGCCCACAAAACGCGATCTGGGGGTCTGAGGTGCCCGCCATGGATACACAATTCGATTTCGAACGCGATGGCTGCCTGCTGGTCCGGAATGCCGTGCCATCTACGGATCTGGATCCGTTGATTGCGCATATCGAGGAAGCCATCGATGAATACGCCCAAAGCCTGCGGGCCAAGGGCGAAATCAGCGATATTCACGAGGACCTGCCGTTCCCGGACCGTCTGGTAGCCCTGAACCGAGGTACCGAGGAGCGGTTGCGCAGCTGGAACAACATCGCGATGGGAGAGGGACTGTACAACGTCATCTGCCACTCCGGCATTACCCGTGCGCTGTTGCCGATCCTGGGTCCCGGCTTTGGCTTCAACGGCGACTACCATGTGCGGCCCAAGCTTCCCAATAGTTCGTACACCGCGTTTCCCTGGCACCAGGACAGCCAGTATTACGGCGCGGACAGCCAGCATGCCCTGATTGTTACGGTTTGGATTCCGCTGGTCGATGTCGATGAGCGGAATGGTTGCCTGCAGGTCATGCCGGGCAGTCACACCTGGGGCCTTCTGCACGGCAAGCGCGGCGCGGACATGAACATGCGCACCAACCGCGACATCGATTCCATGGGTACGGCCGTGCCGCTGCCCATGCGCAAGGGGGATATCTTCCTCTTTTCGAACCTGACCTTCCACAAGAGCACCCTCAATCTCACGGACGCCGTACGGTGGAGCATCGATATCCGGTATTCGCGCACCCTGGACGAGCACGAACTGTCGGAACAGGTTGTTGCCAGCGAGATGTTCATGCAGAACAAGCTGGCGCCCAACCGCGCCCGGATTCCCCTGGCCGGGGCGGCCAGGCGCCCAACCTGGGACGAGTGGCGCGCGGAACTTGTGGCGAAGGACAGCGGTTTGACCAAATCGGTGGCGACGGCCTTCGCCTGACTTCCAAGCCGGCTCCCGGCCGGGATACCAGACTTGTTGATTAGTTCCTGATTAGGAAAGGTGCCCATGCACATTCATCCCCGCTCGGTGGCCCACAAGGTGTTCGACATCTGGCGCAGCCCGGGACGGTTTACCAAGAATCCCGATATCGTCGAAACGCCGTCCGGCTCGTTCCTCCTGATTTATTCGGACACCGACGCCCACTGGTCCCAGACCGACCAGGTCATCACGATCCTGGCCAGCGAGGACCGCGGCCGGACCTGGAACAAGCGCGCCGAGGTGGACCGGGCGGTGATGGCGGCCGGCGACCACCGCCTGGTCACGCCGCGCCTCAGCCAGTTGGCGGACGGCCGCCTGGCGGCCATTTGCGATCACGACGATCATTCCTTCTTCCACGAGGACCAGCCCACCGGCAACTGGATTTGGTGGAGTGAGGACGAGGGCCATACATGGAGCAGTCCTCAGGAGCCCTCCATCCTGGGCTTCGAGCCGGATCGAATCCTGGATCTCCCGGATGGAACCCTCGGGGTCGGAACGCATCTGATGTTTGGCGAGACACAGGAGCTGGGCGAAATCCTGACGGTGTCCGGGGATGGCGGCAACACCTGGCAACGACGCGCCGTAGTGGCCCACGACGGGCACTACCGCTATTGCGAGGGCGGCATCGTCATCATGGACGGGGGCCGATTGCTGGCCTGCATCCTGCGGGAGAACCACCATGCCGGCACCCCCAGTTTTGTGTCCTTTTCGGAGGACAACGGCCACAGCTGGTCCCAGCCGGCCATGTGTCCCTTCGCCCTGGACCGACCCTATGGCAAGCAGCTTCCGGACGGACGCGTGTTCGTGACTGGACGCCACATGAACGGGCCGCTGGGAACCTACGGCTGGTGCGGCGACTTGAAGTCCGAACTCGGTTACCAAATTGGAGGCCCCAGACGCAAGTACCAGGCGCAATTGGTTGACGGCGAACTGGAAATTCGGAACCTGCCCGGCCATGAGGCCCGTTACTGCCTGTTGCCGCCCGAGAATGCCTTCAGCGAGGTGAGGTTCGCGGCCCGCGTGCGGGTTGAGGGCGGCCCGTCCACGCCGAATTCGTTCATGTCGATATCCCAGCTGGGAGTTGTCCTTCAGATCGGTCCCAACGGCATTCGGACACGTCCGGGGCACGACTTCATGCACCCGGTCGACATGACCCGGTCCCGGGATCTTGAGCTCCACCACCGCCGCGGCTGGTTGCAGGTCAAGGTGGATGGCGAGACGGTCATCAACATGTGCATCTTCAGGGAACCCAAACCGGTGGGCAATGCCATCCGGTCGGGCGACTTGTCGGGGTACACGGCCTGGGGCCAGGCCGATGTGGGCGGGCGCAGTTGGTGGTCCAGGGTGTCCTGCTCCATTCGCAATCGAACGTTGGACGACTTCGATTGGTCGTGGGAGGCATCATCCGGCCTGCTGCCGGATCACTACCAGCGGGAACGGATGATTCAGATTCACGGCAACCATCCGAACCAGAAACCGGGTCCCGACCACGGCTACTCGTCCTGGCTGCTGCTGGACGACGGCAGGATTTACTTCACCGACTACACCAACTACGGCGACACCGGCGGCAATTCACATCTTGTGGCCGCCTACATTAATCCGGAGGACATTGCCTGAGTCCGGTCTGGCCGAGGCTGATACGACACAGGGGTGCGCGTCGGACAGCGGGTTCAGGCACGGATTCGGCTACCGGCGATTGGTCTGCTTCGCCTCGGAGCCCCCGATGGTTGTCAAGGGACTGTACGGGCCCGCGCCGTGAAGTGGGCACGTGTGGTCCGCCAAGCCCTTTGGGCACCGTCGCACAGGGACCGCGGTGCGGTTCGATCACCTGGAATCCGGTGTTTCGGCCAAGCTGTCAGGTGCCGGCACTATTGCCGTTGTTGAAGCCGACCAGTTGCCGGGATAAGGTGGTCAAGTCGGGCGCAACCAGGTCCGCAGCGATTGTTGGCGACACCTCATCGAACTTCGGAGGCGGAGCGACCGGTCCGAATTCCAGAGGCCGGTAAATCCACCCCGTGGCCATGCCGGTGGCGGCCGCAGCCTGCAGATCTCCGACATGGGCCGCCACCATCATGATTTCGGCCGCATTCAGATCCAGCAGCTTGGCCGCTGTCCGGTAGACGGACGGATCAGGCTTGTACTTCCCGGCCAGTTCACTGGACAGAACGCAGTCCCAATGCCAGCCGTTGGTGCGCGCCAAACCGATCAGCAGCGACACATTGCCGTTGGACAGCGGTGCCAGCAGATGGTTCCGGCGCAACAGGTCCAGGCCCTCGCCGACATCGGGCCAGGCCGGAAGCCGATGCCAAACCTTGTTGAGCTCCTGTTTGTCGGCTTCCGTTAGCGTTTCCAAGCCATAACCGGCCAACAATCCGTCCAGGATGGTCCGGTGGACGCCATCGATCGTTTGCCATGACGCCCGTCCGTCGTTGACGGCTGCCATGGCCGGGCCGTAACCCGCACGCCAGTCCAAGGCGAACTGGCTCCAGTCCCGTTCGGAACCAACGCTGCGGCCGGCCAGCTCTCCGGCCTGGCGCACACCCGTGTGCCAATCCACCAGGGTGCCGAAGACATCGAACACCAACGCCTTGATCACGACGCTTAGGGTTCCATTCGGGTCGCGGGTCTACAGGTCCTGCCAGGTTTCGCCCCAACGCTCCCGATAGTACTCCCTTAAGGGCACATCCTCGTCGGTGGGCAGATAGAAGCCCAGATGGCTCGACTTGTGGCCGAGCAACTGGCGACCGATCGGCGAACACTTTTCCAGAATCTCCCGCGGCATGGTTTCGTAGTCGATCGGCCGCAGGATGCGGTAGCCGTAGCCATAGTACAGCGCGACCCTGTCCTGGTTGGAATGGTTCGGCGCCGATGCATGCCAGGTTGGTTGGCCGAAGATGACGGCATCCCCCGCTGCGACCTTCAATTCCATGCCTCCGACCGGATCACCCCCGTTGAGGAACGACGGACCGCCGTCCATCCGGTTGGAACCCGGTACCACCATCAAAGCCCCCATGTTGCTCTCTTTCAGATCGCGCAGGAAGTACCCCACCTTGAGCGTGGCCAAGGCCCTGCGACCATAGAAGCCGATACCCGGTTTGCCGCCGTCGGGATGCCATCCGATCGCCCTTCGTTCAGGATCCGGCGGCACCATGATTAGATGCGAGGTGAAGAGCTGGAGGTTGAAGTGCTGCAGGAAGCGGACTGCCTTCGGGAACGTCGTCGGGCATTCCAACAGGTCAAGAAAAGCGTCGTGCTTATCCACCACCGGGCGAATGTTGAGGCCATAGGTGTCGCTCCGGTGTTCCGACCGCTCCAGGTCCGCCTTCAGCTCCATGATGACGTTCAGAAGGTGGTCGACCTGGTTGGTGTCGAGGGCGTTCCGGACCACGATGAATCCGTTTCGGTCAAACGAGTCGACCTGCGCCTGAGTCACCTCCTCGCCGGCCTCGAACTCGAAGTCCAATCTCGTCTCCAGCTCGTTGTCCATGGGTTTGTTCCCCCGTTCCTGCTTGTCCGTTCCGACGGAAACCGCAACCGGGACCAAGTCCCGGAGTGGCCGTGCCGCTGTCTACAGTCCCTGGACCACCCCGTTCCGTAGGATGCCGATTGAGTCGATTTCCACTTCCATGCTGTCTCCCGGCTTGAGGAACACGGCAGGCTCCCGGGCCGCGCCGACTCCGCCAGGTGTCCCCGTCGAGATGATGTCGCCGGGGTCGAGCGTGATGACGCGGGCGATGTCGGCAATCAGGTCCTCCACACGGAACAGCAGGTGCTTGGTGTTGGAGGACTGCATGGTTTCGCCGTTCAGCCTTAGTTTGATGTCGAGACTGTGCGGGTCGGGTACATCGTCGCTGGTGACGACCACCGGACCGATCGGGGCAAAGGTGTCCGGTGACTTGCCCATGACCCACTGCGAGGTGCGTTGTTGCAAATCCCTGGCGCTCACATCATTGAGGCAGGTGTAACCGCCGACATGGTCGAGCGCGTCCTCCTTGGCCACGTTGCGTGTCGTCTTGCCGATGACGACGGCGAATTCTGCTTCGTAGTCGACCTTGGTCGAATAGGTCGGGAGATGGACATCGGCCTCGGGGCCGACAATCGTATTGGCATACTTGGCAAAGACGACGGGAAACTCGGGCGTCTCGGAGTTGGTTTCCTCTATGTGATCCTTGTAGTTGATCCCAATGCACAGGATCTTGCCGGGATCGGGAATCGGTGGGCCGATGTCCACTTCGCTTGGGTTCAGAACGTTTTCGGGCGAAATCCCTGCGGCCGCGGCCTTGACTCGCGCCATGCCATCCGGTCCCGCGGCGAAGAGGCCCTTGATGGTGGTCGGGATTTCGGCATCGGCCTTGCACACGTCGGCGATCGCTCCGTCGTCCTGCAGGACTCCGAGCCGACTTTCACCGCCATCCGAAAACGAAAGGAGTTTCATTGCATGCTCCTGAATGCCTGTTCGGCACATTGGTCAGAGGAAACTGGACCGGATCTTACCCCAGCCGGATGCTGGACCCTGCCCGCGCCAGGCATGCCGCAGGGTGCAAACTGCCTGTCCCGGCCCATGAACGTTGTCGGGCCATGGGTTGGCCGGTTTGGAGGTTCCGTCTACCCTGTAGGCGCGTGTATCGGGCGACTTTCTCCGTGATGCATACTGCGCCGGGCAGGAACCCGTCCGCAAGCAAGGAGTACCTCTATGGCATCGATGCTGGAAATCCCACCGGGAATGAAGATTGCGGCCCAGATGTCGCCCGAGCCGTCGGAAGAGGACCTTGCATTCGTGCGGCAGATGGGTGTGGACTACGTCGTGCTCTGGACGACCGGAGAAAACGCCCACTACGACTACTATGCATCCCGCCGTCGCCTGTTTGAGAACCACGGCCTAAAGATTTATGGGTTTGGCAATTCGGATGTCCACAACCAGGATGCGATCGTGCTCAACTTGGAGAACCGGGATGCCAAGGTCGCCGAGTACAAGAATCACTTGCGCGCCTTGGGCAAGGCCGGAATCCCGTACACCACCTATGCACATATGGCCAACGGCATCTGGAGCACGGAACGGGAGTTGACCCGTGGTGACGCGGACGCCCGCGGGTTCAATCTGGCGACGGCGACGTCGGGTCGTTGGCAGGACCGGAAATACCAACTGCCGTTTTCGCATGGCAGGCGGTACACCGCCGACGAAATCTGGAGCAACTACGAATCATTTGTGGCGGAAGTGGCGCCGGTGGCGGAAGGCGAAGGTGTGCGCATTGGCATCCATCCGGACGATCCCCCCCAGCCGGAACTGGCCGGGGTACCCCGATGCATTTTTTCCAGCCATGAAGGCTACGAGCGGGCTTTGCAGGTGGCCGACAGCCCCAACGTGGGGATCTGTTTCTGCATCGGCTGCTGGTTGGAAGGAGGCAGTCTGATGGGAAAGGGCGTGGAGGAGTCGATCCTGGACTTCGGTGGCCGCAGCAAGATTTTCAAGGTGCACTTCCGGAATGTGGATGCCCCGTTGCCCCACTTCGTGGAAACGTTTGTCGACGACGGGTACTTCGACATGTACAAGGCCATGAAGGCACTTCAAAAGGTTGGGTTCGACGGCGTGCTCATTCCCGACCACATTCCCAACATGGCCGGCCATCCGCGGGTTGGTACGGCCTATACCATTGGTTACATGAAGGCCTTGGTCCGGCGCGCGGAGGAGGAGGTGCGGCCATAGATGGGGAATGCAGATCCGAAACCGGATCATGTTTCCGGGTCCGTGCGACTACCGGGTCGGTTCGCCGGACTGTGGTTCCAGCCGTGCAACAGGATGTTGACCCATGATTGAAATGAGGTTGGCTGCCGACAAGGCGGTCCAGTGCATCGAAAGGCCGGTGCCGGCGGCAAGGGGGGACTGGGTCCTGGTGAAGTTGCTGAGTGTACCCATGTGCAACGAGTACCATGGCTACGCCGAAGGCAAGGCCGCAGGTGTGTTGGGGCACGAGGCGGCCGGCGTTGTGGAGGACCCGGCCGCATCGGGCCGCTTCAAGGCCGGGGATCGAGTGGTGGTCATGCCCCAGCTTCCCTGCGGCCACTGCCGTGTCTGTCTGGAAGGCGAGTACATCCATTGCCGGCAACAACGGGCGGCGGAGGCCGAATTGGAAGGCGATGTCGCTGTTGGTACGTTTGCCCAGTACATGCTTAAGCCTGCCGACCAGCTGGTGTCTGTGCCTGATGCCATGCCCTTGGACCACGCGGCCATGGCTTGCTGCGGCTTGGGACCTTCCTTCGGGGCGCTTGAGCGAGCGCAGGTGGATGGCGATACCGCCGTCCTCGTCTCCGGCCTGGGACCGGTGGGGTTGGGTGCCGTCATCAACGGCAGGCATCGCAAGTCGCTGGTTGTGGCCAGCGATCCCAATCCCTGGCGGAGGCAACTGGCTTTGGATCTGGGCGCGGACCATGTCATTGATCCGAGTCGCGACGGGGCCTTGGAGGAAGTCATGGACTTGACCGGCGGGCGCGGGGTCGATGTCGCCATCGAGTGTTCCGGCACGGTGCCCGGACAGGAGTTTTGCATTGAGGCTGCCGCCGTCAAGGGCCGGGTGGCTGTGGTCGGCTCGTCCAAGGGACACGCGTCGGTTCATCTCGGCGGGGCCGTCCTTTTCAAGGGTCTTACCATCATCGGCTCCTGGCACTACAACCGGGCCTCGACGCATCGCCTGCTCGATCAGATTGGGCTTGTCGGCGATTCAATCGATCGCATGATTACCCACCGATTTGCGCTGACGGACCTCAAGGAAGCCTGGGAACTGCAATGTACCGGCCAATGCGGGAAAGTAGTGTTGCAACCTTGGTAGACCTTGGGCTTGGGACCACAGGCACGGAACTCGTATGAAGCAGCCGAACTCTTCTCCTGTCGCGTCGTCCCTGATTGATTTGACGGGGCTTTCCATACTGATCACCGGAGGGGCCGGCGCCATCGGGCGCGTGATGGTCCGGGTATTGGCGGAACACGGCGCCCAGGTTCGCGCAGTGGACATTGAACCAGTGGACAAAATCAGGGCGGCCCTGGCCAGTGCCGGTGTTGTTGACGGGGAAGTTGACTGCTCGCAGGTCGACTGCACGTCGGAAACCGAGGTGAACGCGTTCTTTGCTGAACTGGCCCGTACGGAACAGATGCCGCATGTTGTCTGTTGTCATGCCGGATTGGTACGGCCGGGACCGATCGAAACCTTCGGCACGAAGGACTTCGAGGAAACACTCGACCTGAATCTCGGATCCGCGTTCCTGGTATCCCGGGCCGCTGTCGAACAGTGGCTGGCGATGGACATGAGCGGCCACCTGATCTACACCACCTCGTGGGTTCAGGACGTGCCATGGCCCGAGATTACGGCCTACACCACCAGCAAGTCGGCTCTGCGCACCCTGATGCGGGGATTTGCCCGGGAACTGGCCGGCCGCAGCATTCGCGCCAATGCCGTGGCACCCGGCATCGTTGGCGTGGGCATGGCCAAACGGCAATGGGACACGGATCCCTCCTACCAGGCCAGGGCCCAGAAGGCCATTCCCCTGGGCGAGATGCAAACCCCGGAGTCGGTGGCCCACGCCTTTCTGTTTCTGTGTTCCCCGATGGCTTCCTACATGACTGGTTCGGTACTGCTGGTCGACGGCGGCTGCAGCCTCTATCCTATGGATTGAACCGGATTTGCCTGCGGCTTGGCAAACCGGTTGCTAAACACGCCTGCTTGGCAGGACGCCTGTTCCGTACAACCTTCATGCGAAAGGAGTTTGCTGTGATTTCGGACAGCCAGGTACAGCATTTCAGGGACTTCGGTTATACGGTCGTGCCCGGCCTTTTCGACGCGCGCGAGGTGGCGGCCTTGCTGAGCGAACTCGAGCGCTTCAAGCGGGAGGGACTTGGCCGCAATGTTTCAACCGATCCCAATGCCAAGGTCAACTACCAGATTATTCCGCTCAACGACAAGAGCAACCTGATGCGGGCCTTGCCGTTTGCGCCCAAGGTGGTTGCTTGCATTTCCGCTCTGATTGGCGATCCGTTCGTGCGCCACCTTGATCAGATTTTCCTGAAGCCTCCCGGTCTCGGCAGCGGTACCGACTGGCATCAGGACAACGCCTACTTCAGGCTGCAGGATCCGACCAAGGGCACGGCCATGTGGATCGCGCTCCATGATGCCAACATTCAAAACGGCACGCTCCATGTGATTCCGAACAGCCACCGGATGGCGTTCGACCACACGCGCGATCCCGATTCGGACCATCACATTCACATCGAGGGCCTGGAAGGCGAAGAGGTGCCCTGCGAAGTGTCGGCAGGCAGCGCAGTGTTTTTCAACTACGGGACGGCCCACGCCACCAAGAAGAACAATTCGGACCGCGAGCGTGCAGGTTTGGCCTTCCACTTCTTCAACACGGACTACGGGGAAGGGGTGCGCCTGGGCGGAGAAGGCGTCACAGTTGCCGTGACCGGCAGCGCCGCCACCGGGGGATTGAAGGAATATGGAGTTGCAGTTGCCGGAACCTGGGATCACGAGGTCGATTTGCATTCATAGGGATTGGGCCGACATCGAAATCCGATGCGGTGGCTTCCGGACCCATCGCAGACTGTCCCAAGGCGGGCACGGCCACCGGCACCTGTGCGTTTGAAGCCAGAGGCTTCCACGTAACCAGAGCCACAACCACCAAGTTGGGCCGGACGAGACCAGGTGCTGTGCGTCCTCGCAAGACGGCCTGTTGGCTTGCCAGCGGGGGCGGATTGCAGGTCTCCCTGAGTCCAACCCTTTGGCGCCTGCGTTCGACTCTGGCTATAATCCGGGAGTCCCGCGTGCTGTGCGCTGGTTCGACGCAGGTTCGACCCGGTCACCGCATGCCTTTTTTTTGCCCATTTCCATGACTTTGCCAAGGAGAACACGCCCGTGTCGAACGACAACTTGCCGAGCTACACCAATCCTGAGACCGTGGTCCTCCACTCCGGCTATCGTTCGGATCCTGTAACCGGCGCGGTGGCTGTGCCGATCTATCAGACCACGTCCTATCAGTTCAACGACACGCAGCATGCCGAGAATCTGTTCGCCCTGAAGGAATTGGGCAACATCTACACGCGCATCATGAATCCGACCTGTGATGTCCTGGAAAAGCGCGTGGCGGCCATGGACGGTGGCGTAGGGGCACTGGCCCTCTCGTCCGGCCAGGCCGCGTCGACCTTTGCGATTCAGAACATCGCCCAGGCTGGGGACAACGTGGTCAGTTCCACGGACCTGTATGGCGGAACCTGGAATCTCTTTGCCAACACGCTGAAGACGGCAGGCATTGAGGTGCGGTTCGTCGATCCGGCGGACCCCGAGGCCTTCCGGCGCGCCTCGGATGACAAGACCCGAGCCTATTACGCCGAGTCCCTGCCCAACCCCAAGCTCCAGGCTTTTCCCATCGCGGAAGTGGCTGCGATCGGTGAGGAACTGGGCATCCCACTAATCGTGGACAACACCGCCTGCCCGGTAATTTGCCGTCCGTTCGACCATGGTGCCCACATCATCGTCTACTCCAGCACCAAGTACATTGGCGGCCACGGCACGTCCATTGGCGGCGTGCTGGTTGACAGCGGAACGTTCGACTGGGAAAAGCACCAGGACCGATTCCCTCTCCTGTCCGAGCCGGATCCCAGCTACCACGGCGCGGTTTGGATCGAGGCGGTTAAGCCCCTGGGCCCGATTGCCTACATCCTCAAGGCCCGCGTCACCCTGTTGCGCGACCTCGGTTCATGCATGAGTCCGTTCAATGCCTTCCTCTTCCTGCAAGGGCTTGAGAGCCTTCCGCTGCGCATGGAGCGCCATTGCGAAAATGCAGCCAAAGTGGCCGACTACCTGTCGGGCCGCGAAGGCATAACCAAGGTCTTCTACCCATCCTTCTTCGAGGGCGAGGAGCGCCGTCGTGCGGACACCTACATGACCGGGGGGCTCGGAGCCCTGGTCGGGTTTGAACTGACCGGGGGCCGTGATGCAGGACGTCGGTTCATCGACAACCTGAAGATGATTTACCACGTTGCCAACATCGGCGATGCCCGCACACTGGCGATCCATCCGGCGACCACAACCCACAGTCAGCTGTCGGCCGAGGAGCAGGCTGCCACCGGAGTCAACGAGGACTACGTGCGCCTGTCAATCGGCATTGAACACATCGATGACATCATTGCGGACCTGGATCAGGCCTTGATCGCGGCCATGTAGCTTCCCGGGTACTGGAGCCCGTGACGGATCCCGGACGCGTCCGCTTCCCCGGATCCGAAGCAAAAAGCCCGGAGCAAACGCTCCGGGCTTTTTTGTCTTGCGGGGTTCGGCACGGGCACTGTGGACAACTTGAGGAGAGTGCTCCGGCCTTCTTCCGAACTACTCCTTCTTGAGGACCAGCATTCCGGTTGCGGTTTCTTCCACCCGGCGGCCCTCGGGCAACTCGTCAACCGCCTTTTCGGGACGAACGTCCCGCGAGAAGAAGTAGAGTTTCGTTACCTTGCCCGTCTTCGTGGCCCGCTCGTTGGCGTGAAGGTAGTAGGTAACACCCTTCTTGTTCTTGTGCGAATAAGCCATTGCAGTCTCCCAAATGCAGTTGGTCTCCAGCCAGGAGGGTCTTGGAGTAAGGACATTCATTGTAACCCGTACGCCGCCTCAAGCCGACGCGCAGGCGGTGCCGGTTGTCCCGATACGGCCCGAGCGGCGGCCGGGGCCAACCGGGCCGTGAGGAGTTGGGATGCCTTGTTTGGCTGTTCTCCGCGGTGCGGAGGGCAAGTTGCCGTTGCACTTTGTCGAGGATGATCTGTACACCATTGTCGTTCCGTCTCCGGGAGACCTCCGCGGCATTGTCGGCATAGCACCCCCCCCCAATCAGTGGGTTTCATGAACTCGTCCCAGACGGGCACGCCCTGGGCGATTTCGGTTTCGATCGGCGTGCGCTCGACAACAAAGCCAAGTGCCCGCGACGGATCCACCATGCCGTTCATGATTTCCAGGCCCCGCCTGCCTGATGAACAGCAGGTGCATCTGCAGCGTGTCGCGCGTGATGTGCCGGGCGCTGTCCGTTCCAGACAGAAGGCGGAAGTTGTCCAGACCCGCCCAGGCACGGTTTAGGGTACCGTTATCGAACCGGTAGTCCTTGAACACGATGATGCCCACTACGGGCGAGTAGGCAAACACAAACAGGCGCAGAAGGCCTGGCGCGGCCATCACTGTCAAGTTGGGACAGTTTCGTCGGAATCGGCCCGGGTTGCAACTGGCCTTTGGCCGGTTGAAGCATGGAATGGTGCATCCGATGAACGATCAGGCTTGGTCCGGACGGTATTCGTCGTGGTACAGGAAACAAGCGCTCTGTTGGGAGGCCTTGGTATCCGCGGTTACGAAGGGAGGACGCTGGCGGTGGCAGATGTCCATGGCATGCGGGCAACGGGCCTCGAAGACACAGGCCTGTTCGGAAAAGACGAACTCGGACGCGTCGACCGCGTACTCGCTTCGCTCCTCCTGCCACCTGTTGTGCGGGTTGTGGCTGGGGACCGAGTCGATCAGCAACTGGGTATAGGGGTGCGACGGATTGAGCACCACCTGGTCCATGTCGCCGTGTTCGATCATCCGACCCCGGCACATGACCATGATGCGGCCGCCCAGATAGTACGCGGTGGCCAGATTGTGCGTGATGAAGATGGAGGAAATGCCCTGATCCCTGAAGTCGAGGAGAATGTTGAGAAACAGGGCCCTGAGCGCGGCGTCGATCATGGAGATGGGTTCGTCGGCCACGATGAGCTTCGGCTTCATCATGTAGACGCGGGCCAGCATCACGCGCTGCCGCTCTCCGCCCGACAGCTGGTGGGGATAGCGCCCCAGGACATCCTGCGGCCTCAGATCGACGGCACGCAGCGCATCCTCGATCAGGGCTTCGGCGTCGCTGTCGTTGGACGCCAGCGCGAATTTCCGGACCAGGACCTTCAGCACGCGGTCGATGCGGTAGAACGGATTGTAGGTGGCGTACGGATCCTGAAACACCGGTTGCACCTCGCGCCGAAAGGCGTGCCAGTCCGCGCGGCGGAAGCCGGCCAGATCGCGGTTGCGGTAACAAACCGTGCCGGATGCGGCCTGTTGCAACCCGAGGATGGTGCGGGCCAGCGTGGACTTGCCGGACCCGCTCTCGCCAACAATCGTGATCAAGGTGGGTTCGGAAGGGATCTCGAACGAGACATCGTCGACTGCCACGGTGGTCTTGTTGCCCTGGAACAGGCCGGTGTCCCGGAACACGACCGACAGCCGGTCCACGGTCAGCAGGACGTCTTTCATGCCGGACTTTGCTCCAGGTCGATGTCCGGATCGAAGAGATGGCACGTAACCTTGCGTCCGGTGTCCAGTTCAATCGTGCGGGGTGTGATGGCACTGCACGCCGGCACGGCATCGGGACACCGCGGATGAAAGCGGCACCCCGGTGGCCAAGCCAGCGGGGAAGGAGCCATGCCGGGGATGGAATCCAGCCTTTCGCGGGGGCCGCCAAGGGCCGGGATTGAGTGGATCAACCTCTTGGTATAGGGATGTTGCGGACTGTCGAAGATTTCGTAGACCGTGCCGAGTTCCATTACGACGCCGGCATACATGATGGCCATGCGATCCACCAGTTCGGCGTGGACGGCCAGATCGTGGGACACGAAAATGACCGTTGCCCCCATCTGATCCCGCAGGTGGGCAATGGTTTCGAGGACGGCCCTCTGTACGTTGACATCCAGTGCCGTGGTCGGTTCGTCGGCCATGACCAGCGCCGGTTGCAGCAGCATCGCCATGGCGATGCAGACCCTCTGCTTCATGCCTCCGGACAGTTCGTGCGGATACAGGGCACCCAGCGACTCGGGCAGGCCAACCATCTCCAGGGCGGCCGCAATGTTGCGACTGACTTCGTCCTGGCCACCGGGTTCGTGGTGCATCACCACATCCGTCATCTGGTCCCGGATCCGCATGACCGGGTTGAGGGAGTTCATGGAACCCTGCGGAATGTACGAAAGATGCTTCCAGCGGATCTCGCGCATGGCGTGATAGTCAAGCTGCACGAGATCCAGACTCCGCTCCGGATCCTCGGGAAACGGACGGAACAACGCGGTTCCGGAACGGATGTGGCCGGGAGGTTCGATCAGGCGCAGAATGCCCTCCACCAACGTGGACTTTCCACATCCCGATTCCCCGGCAAGACCGAAGATCTCGTTGCGATGCACCTCAACGTCCACTCCATCCACCACCTTGTATGACCCGCGCACACTGTCGTAGTGGATCCGCATGTCCTCAATGGTGAGGAGGGGCCTTGCGTCCATCATCGTCAGTCTCCGGTTACGGACCGCAGACGCGGGTTGAACGCGCTCTCAAGACCGATGTTGATCAGGTTGAGCGCAACGAAGAACGCGATCAGGCAACTTACCGGTGCAAACAGGATCCACCATTTGCCAATGGCCAGGACCCCGGACTGTACGGATTGCTGGACCATGAGGCCCAGGGTGTTGATGCTGGCCGGCCCCAGGCCAATCAGCTGCAGTCCGATTTCGGCCAGCATGGCGGAGCTCATGCCTACGGCCACGGACACCCCCAGAAACGGCAGCAGGTTCGGCAGGATTTCCAGGAAGATGATGCTCATGTCGCCCTGATCGCTGGTGCGGGCCAAATCCACAAAGGGCCGTTGCTTGAGCGTAAGCACTTGGGAGCGGATGATGCGCGTGGTGAACGGCCAGGCGAACGCGGCCAGCAGCAGGGACATGACCGGAATGCTGATCGTGGGCAGAAAGGCCGCCAAGGCGATCAGCAGCGGCAGGCTGGGAATCACCAACACCATGTCCGTGCCGGTGCGCAGCACCGCATCGACCCATCCTCCCTTGTAGCCGGCGATGAATCCGAGCGAGATGCCGATGCCGGTGGCGGTGCAACCCGCGATCAGGGCAATCAGCATCGAAACCCGAATCCCCAGAAACAGCAGGGCCAGCATGTCCCGGCCCAGCTTGTCGGTGCCCGCAGGGTGGCGCAGCGAAGGATCGGCGTACGGTTCGAAGGTGCCCATCGACATTGGGGACACATCGGGATTTTGGAGCGCAAGCTGGCTCAACCACGGCTGCAGTACGGCGATTGCCAGCAACACCGCGAGCATGATGCCGCCAACGCGAAAATAGCCGCTGCGTTTCCAGGCGTCAACGACGAACATGGCACCGTCAGTCGCTCAACTTGATTCTAGGGTCGATCAGAGGCAGGAACAAGTCGATGATGAACGTGGCTGCGAGCACCACCGTGATGCTCATGAGCACAATTCCCAAAATCAGGTTGTAGTCGAGGAGCCGGATGGCCGAGAGGAAAAGCGATCCCATCCCGGGGTAGTTGAAGATGATTTCGACTAGGTAGAACCCGTTCAGCACGAAACCCAGAGACAGCGCCAGACCGGTGATTTGGGGCAGCATGGCGTTGCGCAACACATAGCGCATCAGAATGTGGGACCGGCGCAACCCCTTGGCATGGGCAAACTGAAGATAGTCGTCACCGAGGATGGTGGTCACCAGGGAGCGCGTCGAAATCAGCGTGCCGGCCACACCCACCAGGACCACCGCCATGGCCGGCATGATGGCATAACGGGCCACGGAGAGCAGGAAGCGGGGATTGAGCAGGTCCTTTTCGATGCCGGGATCGTACGCGCCCTTGGTGGGCAGCAACACGAACCAGTACCCAAACAGAAAAAGGGCGAATAACGCAGTGAAATAGGAGGGAATCTGCGATATAACCAGCGAAAAATTGATCAGGAACTGTGAAGCGAAGTTGTTGCGAAACGTGCCGATGATGCCGCCTACGACGAAGCCCAGGATCCACGAGATGATGGTGGACGTGCCGAGCAGCCAAAGGGTCCAGGGCAACTTCTCCAGGATGTGTTCCATGGCCGGCTTGGGGAAGTTGATGAACGAAGGCCCCAGGTCGAACCGGATGAACACGTTGCCCAGAAACCGCCAATACTGTTCAGGCAGTGAACCGTCGATGCCCAGCCTGGCCTTCATCTCCGCGGCCATGGCCGCGGCATCGGCCGCGTCAACCGTCTGCGAAAACTGCTGTTCCAACTGCTGCAAATAGGCCGACACGGGGTCGCCCGGGATCAGGTGGAAGAAGAAGAAAGCAAGTGTGAAGGCGCCCCAGATGCTCAGAAGGAACATCAGCGCCCTGGTAAGCACGTAGGAGAGGATCGGTGTCATCGCACCTTTCGGTTCGGGGCTGGACGGGCCGGGCGCAGAGGAAGGCCCGAAGGCGGAACAGTTCGGTGGCACTGCTTGACTAGCGGACTGTATACTACAACCACCACGCGTCGAGAGCCCCCGGAGGCAAGCCGCTGTGGTCACTGGCATCGCGCCTTTCTCTTCTCCGCAAAGCCGAAACCCATCATGAGTTCTGCCTCTTTTCGCGCCGGGATCGTCGGGGCCGGCGGCATCGCGCGCGCCCACCTGCGAGCCTTGCAGACCCTCGAGCATGTGGAGGTCGCGGCGGTCGCGGACGTTGTTCCGGGCAAGGCTCGGGAAATGGCCGACCTCTACGGCATTCCCCAGGCGTTCGACTCGCACCGGGAGTTGGTGGCCCTTGACGATTTGGACGCGGTCCATGTGTGCACGTTCAACCAGGCACACCGCGATCCGACCGTGGATGCCCTGAATGCCGGCAAACATGTGATTGTGGAAAAGCCCATGGCGGCCCGCCTTGATCACGCCACGGACATGGTCAAGGCCTCGCGCGACAATGACCGGTTGCTCATGTGCGCCATCAAGACCCGGTTTTCCGACGATTTGATGACCGCGCGCGAAGTGGTGGAGAGCGGCGACCTCGGGGCCATCTACTATGCGGAGACTGTGGCCCAGCGCCGCCGGGGCATTCCCGGGCGTACGTTCATCTCCGAGCAGACCGCCGGGTTCGGCGCGACGGCCGACATCGGGGTCTACGCCCTGGATGCCGTGCTTTGGCTCATGGATCATCCGCAGCCGGTGTCGGTCAGCGGCATGACCCTCACCCACATCGGTTATGGTGGCCCGCCGACCCGAGGCGTGCACTGGCAGTGGGATCCCGAGCAGCTGGACGTGGAGGAGTTTGGAGCCGGCTGGGTTCGTTTCGACAACGGCGCGGCCATGGTGATCAAGTCGGTGTGGGCCATGCACATGGACTCGGTTGGCGAAACGTTCGTGTTGGGCCGGGAAGGCGGCTTGCGGTTGACCCCCGAATTGACCGTCTTCCGCGACAGTTGGGGTGTCCTGTCGGACATCAAACTGGGGGTGGAACCGAGCCATCAGCACGTGCAGTTCCAAAGGGAATGCGAAGCTTTCTATGCCGCGCTCGCGTCGGGAGGGCCCTCACCGATCGATCCCTGGCAGGCACTGATGACCAACGTGATTATCCAGGGCCTTCTTGATTCCTCCAGGCAGGGTGGGCGCGAGGTTCCGGTTGCGATGCCGCTGCCACCTCCCTGAACGGTGGTTGTGTTTGGGCAGTGTGCGGATCCGTGCTAACTTGAGCCGTTCGAGTCTTCAATTCAGTGATCGGGCCGGCCTTCCGGCTGCGGGGTGCATGCAGCCATGCTTGGTTCGCGCCTATTGTGATGTCGTTTCCTTTTTTTAGGAGTAAAACCATGAAGTTGAAACTGTTGCCACTGTTGTTGGTGCTGGCGTTGGCGGCGTTGGCCGGTTGTGCGGTTGCCGCGCCGACCGATACGGGTGCTGCCGAACCCGCTGCGGAAGCGGCCGACGAGGGCGTAGCCGGCGAGTACGTTCCCACGCCGCGCGACGAGACCGTCATTGTCAATGAAATCGGCGGTAATTGGGATGTCTGGGAGAGCTACAACTTGTTGGCCCCGAATGCCGCGGCTCCCGGCATCTGGCAGGCGGCCCAGGAGCATCTCTTCAACATCAACTGGGCCACCGGCGATTTTGTCTACTGGCTGGCGGAAAGCTACGAATACAACGACGAATTCACGCAACTGACCATCAAGACCCGGCCTGAGGCCCACTGGAACGACGGCACGCCCTTTACGGCGCACGACGTCAAGTTCTCGATTGAAATGGTGCAGAGCGAGATCGCGTTGCGGATGGGTTCGACCATGCAGGAGTGGGTCGCCTCTGTTGAGGCGTCCGACGACCATACTGTGGTCATCGATCTCACGAAGTCGAACCCGCGCTTCCACATGAACTTCGCCCGGGCCTGGGGATTCCCGGTTCAGGCCAAGCACGTGTGGGAAGGCAACGACCCGCTTGAGTTCAAGAACTACCCTCCGGTGTTTACCGGTCCGTACAAGCTCTACCAGGAGTTTCCGGATCAGGCGATGAACATCTGGGTCAAGGACGAGAATTACTGGGGTATGGACGGCATGGGTGTTGAAGTGGGGCCGACCTACTACGTCACCCGCCTGGAACGGGTTCCGGAAACCGAGATCGCCGACGTCAAGGTCAACAAGATTGATCATCCCCATGCCCTGGGCGACGCCACGCTGATGCAGGCTGCGGTGGATGCCAATCCGGCCATCCAGCTGGCCGGCTGGCGCGATCCGTGCCCGCGGGCGATCTGGTTCAACAACGCCAAGTACCCGTTGTCGCTGCCGGAGGTGCGCCACGCCATCAACGCCGCGGTGAATCGGCAGAAGGTGGCCGATCTCCTGTTTGGCGTGCCGACGGTTCCGGCGCGCTTCCCCTGGGCCGACTGGGGCGTGCACGACAAGTACTCCTTTGAGGACATCCGGGCCGAGTTCGAACTGGACTACGACATCGACCGAGGCAATGCCATCCTTGACGAACTGGGCTTCATGCCCGGGAGCGACGGCATTCGCATTGACGGCGAAGGCAACCCGATGGAGTTCCAGATCAATGTCCCCGGCTTTGCCAACACCGAGTACAACATCGCCTTCGATCTGTCCGAGGAACTGGCCAAGATAGGCATCAAGGCCAATGTCAAGCGGATCGAGGGCCAGGCCATGTGGGACTCCCTGGACACCGGTAATTTCGACATAAGCTCCCACTGGTTCTGCGGCGACTGGGCCGAGGGACCGTTGACATTCTCGGACTGGAAGCACACCAACATCACCCCGATTGGCGAAAAGACCAATACCGGCAACCGGTGGCGCGTCAACATCCCCGAATTGACCGAGGTGATGAATCAGATTGAACAGATGAGCCCGAACGATCCGGCCATCGAGGATCTGTACCGGCAGGCCGTGCGCCTGTACTTCGAGCACCTTCCGGGTTTGGCGATTGTCCAGACCACCTATGTGATGCCGTTCAACTGGCACTACTGGGACGGATGGCCGACCTCGGACAACGTGTACGCGGTTCCGTTCACCTGGTGGCCGGAATTCAAGTACGTGATGTTCAGTCTGAACCCGACCGGCAACTGACTTTTCGACTGCAATCCAATACTGCCGGGGCTGTCCACCATGCGTGGATGGTCCCGGCGATGGAACGAGACATGACGTCCCATCGCCCCATGGTCGGTATCCCGGACGAATCCGCCCGGGTTATGTTGTCCAGGCGTCCGACGGCAGCCGCCCATTGGATTTTTGATGGGATTTCAGGGACATGAGGCTCGATATTCCGTTGCGCATTCTCGGCAGCGTCGTGTTGCTGGCCCTGGTCCTGCAGCTGGCGTCCTGCGGGGGCCGTGCCCGAGAGGACGAGGTCCCGGCCGGTCCGCCGCTGGAGGAACCAAAGGAGTTTGAACGACAGCTGAACCCGCCTGTTCCGGTCCGGCTTCGTGACGATGTACCGGAGTTGGACCTGTACGTGCGGACCTGGCCGAGTCTGGACAAGTTCATGTCCATCAAGGCCGGTGCCGAGACCCATGGTTTGACGGTCACCAACAGCGAGAACTGGGTCAAGGTGACAGTTCCCGGTTTGGGACAGAAGGCTTACATCTGTCGATGTTACCTGGAAGTGACCGACGACTCGATTGACCCGCAAGGGTTGGATGCACCGTGCGACGCGGAAATCGGGAGTGCCTGCCGCGCCGACATGGATGAGCAGTTCGGCAGCTCCCAGCGCAGCGGCTGAGAGACCCCCGGAGCCGTTTCCCGCATCCGACGTGGCGACAGGGCTCGGTCCGTTCTCCGGTTCCCCCGGCCAGCCCGCATCGTGTCGGTCTCCATCCAGTCCGGTGACCATCGGGCCATCCACGGGACCGAGAGTCAGAGGATGCCGTACTTCCTGAATGCCTCGGCGGCACCCATTCCGTCCCGAATCGCGTTGCGAACCGTGTTTTCGCCCCGGGCCTTGTCCCAGGCCAGCGCCAGCACCTCCCGTTCCCTGGCTTGCGGAATGACGCAAACGCCATCCCGGTCGCCAAACAGGAGGTCGCCGGGTTTGACTTCGACCTGGCCTATCATCACCGGGATCCTCCAGGCGACCACCTGACCCCGAGCCCCCTGATCCTGAGCGTAGGCGCCTTTGGAAAACGTTGGGAAATCAAGCTCCAGAATGCCACTGGTGTCCCTGTGGTAACCGTTCAGGACGGCGCCTGTGGCTCCCAACCTCCGCGCTCGCAGACTCATCAACTCTCCCCAGAGTGCATAATCCAGGCTGCCTCCCGTCCCCAGATACACTTCATGGGGCCGCAAATCGTCCAATGCATCCATCAGGAGTCCAAAAGGCTGTGCCCCAGCGCCGCTCTTGGTCCGGGATCGGTTCACGTCGCGGGACAGCACCGGCACGGCCCTGCCGGCCAGGATCATGGCCGGATCAATCGGCCTTACGTCGGCGGGCAGGAACTGATGGTCGAGACCAATCGTGTCCATCACATCACCCACTACGGCTGGAAACAGATGTTCTGTCATCAGGTCCATCAGTTCGGCATCGGTGGTCCAACGCAATTCCATGGTGGCATTCCTCTTGGGGTGTTTCGGAACAGACATGGTAATCCGAAGACCGGCCGCCCAAACCAAAAGCCCTGTGCATCCAACGACTTCCAACGTGCTTCACCGAACACCAGTGAGCCGCCCGGATTGCTGACATGAGGATTCGTGAAATTCGCTGTGCCGGCTTGCGGGGGGCAACTCCGGAAGGCGGCTGGGATGAGGAACTGCAAGCCGACGACTGTGTCCACACATTGGTGTTGGTTGTCACGGAGGAGGGCCTGACCGGCCTGGGCAGCGCCTTCACGTCGGAGGCGCTGGTCAAGGGTGCGCTTGATTTGGTGTGGCCCCTGTTGCGCGGCGAGAACGCCCTGGAACCGGAGCGGGTGGCCGAAAAGCTTCACCAGCACACGTTTTGGACCGGCCGGGGAGGCTCGGTAACCCACGCGATCAGCGCCGTTGACATTGCCATGTGGGACATTCTGGGCAAGGCTGTCGGCCAACCCGTCGGACGGCTGCTGGGCGGCCGGTATCGCGAGACGGTCATGCCCTATGCCTCGGTGCTGATGGACTACCCCGACCGGATGGCCGACGTCCTGTTGCCGCTGCGTGACCAGGGATACCGTGCCATCAAGATGGGCTGGGGGCCCTTCGGTCGGGAAGATAAGGGCCTGGACGAGCGGATCGTATGCGAGTCGCGGTCGCTGGTGGGTGACGACTGCCTGTTGATGGTGGATGCCGGGGCCAGCGACGCCTTCTGGACCAGAGGCTACAAGTGGGCCCTGCGGACTGCCCGCATGCTGGCAGAATACGATGTGGGCTGGTTTGAAGAACCGCTGGTGCCTGACGCCATGGCGGACTTTGCGCAACTCCGCGTGCATGCGCCCCTGCCCATTGCCGGCGGCGAAGTCCTGACTCGGCGCCAAACCTTCAAGCCTTGGCTGGATCGTGGGTGTTTCGACATTGTCCAGCCCGATGTCACGAAAGTCGGCGGGATTTCCGAATCCCGCCGCATTGGCCGCATGGCCGAGGATGCCGGGGTTCGTTACATCCCCCACGGTTGGAACACCGCCTGCGGACTGGCGGCGGATCTCCATCTGGCATCCGCATTTCCGGGAACGGACCTGGTGGAGTACATTGCCGGTTCGGCCTATGTGGATGAACTCCGGGCGGGGGCCTGGCGCCTGGATGCCAACGGGCATCTGGCCATACCGGACAGTCCGGGCTTGGGACTTGAACTCGATCCCGATGCAGTGGCGCACTATACCGGCCAACGCGACTTCCTGAACCCCTAGACTGGACACGACGCGCATGGGCACGCGACTGACCGGCAAGACCGCCATCATCTCCGGTGGGGCGTCCGGCATGGGCCGGGCCCAGGCCCGGCTGTTTGCCCGCGAAGGAGCTTCTGTCTGCATAATTGACATAAATTCAACGGCGGGCGAGGAGGTCGCAGACGGGATCCGCCGGGCCGGCGGGCAGGCGATTTGCTGTCGTTGCGACGTGCGTTCGGCCGCGGACTGGGCGGCGGCTGTTGGCGCGGCACTGGACGCGTTCGGCCAGGTAACCACGCTGTGCAACATCGCCGGCAGCAATGTGCGCAACAGCTTCGATGAACAGACCGAAGAACAGTGGCACTTCATCGTTCAAACCGCCTTGACCGGGGCCTACCTCGGCATCAAGGCGGTTGTGCCGGCCATGCGCAGGCACGGACACGGTTCGATCATCAACACCGGATCCTTGGCGGTGACCCATGCCGGGGGCAATCCCGCCTACTCCGCAAGCAAGGTCGGCATGCTGGGCTTGACCGTCAGCACGGCCGCGGCCTATGCCGCAGATCAGATTCGGTGCAACCTGGTGTCTCCCGGACATGTGGACACGCCCTTCCTCAGGGTCAACGCACCACACAGCCCCAACGACGAGTCCACCAGCATCAATGTCCCGGAAAACTACCGGCGTCGGCTGGAGGCAACACCCATGGGACGCCTGGTCCAGCCCGAAGACATCGCGCAGGCCTTCCTGTTCCTGGCTTCGGACGAGGCTTCCATGATCACTGGTGCCCACCTCAAGGTGGATGGCGGCGCCGGACTGGCCGTGTAGGCGACGTACATCGCGCAGGGGCCGGGTCCCGGTGTCGTTGATGTAGGATTCGAAACGCATCCCTTGCTGTACAGAAGGCGTTTTCGGTCGTGATCGACTGTGATATTCACAACGAGGTTCCGCATTTGGAGGAACTGTATCCGTACCTTCCGCAACATTGGGTGGACTATACGGAGGAGTCGTCGTTTGAAGGGCCGGATGCGGACGACTATCCGGAAATGGTGGCAACGACCGTGCATCCCGATATCCGTGACGACTACTTCGGCGACGGACGGTGCAACACGGAGGCGCGCGTCCGGTTGATACAGAACCGGGTGCTGGATCCGCTGGGGATTTCAGTGGCCGT
Source organism: Caldilineaceae bacterium (assembly GCA_965219935.1). Classification (GTDB taxonomy): domain Bacteria; phylum Chloroflexota; class Anaerolineae; order Caldilineales; family Caldilineaceae; genus Bin34. The sequence continues at coordinate 695,937 of CBDCOU010000003.1, forward strand.
CCTGAACAATGCCTTCAGGGTCCCTTCCATCCACTCCGTGGACCTGGCTGCATCGATGGCCACGGCGGTCAACACCTGGCAGCAGGAGCAGTGGCTGGCCGCCGACAAACGGTTCCGTGCATCGATTATTGTTCCGAGCCACAATCCCGTGGCGGCAGTCCAGGAGATTCGGCGCTGGCAAGATACTCCGGGTTTTGTGCAGGTTCTTCTCCCTGTACGGTCGCATGTGCCCTACGGGGTACGCAACATGGACCTGCTGTTCGAGGCCATCGCAGACTCCGGACTGCCTGCAGCCATCAATTTCGGAGGAGCTCCCGGTGTGCCCCCCACCGGTGTGGGCTGGCCACAAACCTATTACGAAATCCATGCCGGCATGGCCCAGGTGTTTCAGTCCCAGGTCATGAGCATGGTCTACGAAGGACTGTTTGACCGCTATCCGCAACTGCGCATCGTGCTGCTGGAGGGTGGCTTCACCTGGGCACCGTCGCTGATGTGGCGCATGAACAAGGAGTGGAAGGGGTTGAGGCACAATGTGCCGTGGGTCAAGAACTGGCCCGCGGACTATATCCGAACCCATTTTCGGTGGTCGCTGCAGCCGTTGGATGCACCGGATGATCCGGATCAGATGCTCGAAATTCTGGACATGATGGAAGCGGACGAGCTGTTGATGTTCTCCACCGACTTTCCGCATTGGCAGCAAAAGGAGATCGCGCCAAGGGTCCCGGACTGGATGCCGGAAGACCTGCGGCAAAAAGTGTGTTTTGAGAATCCGCGCGCGTTCTATAGTCTAGAGTGACCGCGGAAGGATTGTTTGGATTTGCTGTTGTCCACACCAGTCGCCGATTTGGAGGTCCCGCCATGGCCGTTAGCTTGACAAGCCCACTGCAAGATCGCACCGGCACCGAGGTTGTGCGCACTCCGATCATCGATACGGATGTGCATGTGTACATCCAACCCGATGATCTCGAAAGGCACCTCTCTCCCTTCTGGAAGGACCACTACCTCAATTTCGGTAAGCGCACCTACGACGGCATGCTGTTCCCCCGGTCCATGCCCATGGCCGCCCGGCACGACGCGTGGCCTCCCAATGGCGACATACCGGGCGCGAACCTGGAGTTCACGCAGATGCAGCTCCTGGACGAGTTCGACATGGACTACGCCATCCTCACCCCGCTCACCGGCACGGGCGAAGTCCTGAACTTCGACTTCGGACTGGCCCATGCCCAAGCCGTCAACGATTATCAGATTGAGGACTGGTGCGCGCACGAAAGCCGGATGCGCGCCTCGATCATCATTCCCTACGAGGACGGTCCGCTTTCGGCCGAGGAAATTCATCGATTGGGCAACCATCCCTCCATGGTGCAGGTATTCCTGGTTACCCGGACCCGCGATCCCCTGGGCTCCAGGCGCTACTGGCCGATCTACGAGGCGGCTTGCGAATACGACCTCCCGATCGCCGTGCATTTCGGTGGTGTGGGCGGCAGCGGCATCACGGGGGCCGGGTCTCCGACCTACTACATCGAAGATCATGCGGGAATGGCGCAAAGTTTCCAGTCCCAGGTGACCAGCATTGTCAGCCAAGGGTTGTTCGAGATATTCGACAACCTCAAGTTCGTCCTGATTGAGGGCGGGTTTGCCTGGATGATCCCGCTCATGTGGCGACTGGACCGCACTTGGGAAAAGCTGCACAAGGAACTGCCCCGGGTCAAGAAACCGCCGTCCGAATACATTCGCGAGCACATGTGGATCAGCACGCAGCCCATTGAAGAGCCCTTGTATCCACATCAGTTCAACCAGATGCTGGACCAGTTGGACATGACCGATCGGTTGATGTTTGCGTCGGACTACCCCCATTGGGACTTCGACAATCCAATGCGCGCCATCCCAGCCACCGTCGCCGACGCCGAGCGCCGGCGCATCATGGCCGAGAACGCCTCGGAACTGTACGACTTGCCCATCTGAGCCCGTTATGCCCAAGTACGCGGTCGCAACCGTTGACGAGATTCCGGCAGGTCAGCGGAAGGTTGTCGAGGTTGCCGGCCGCGTCGTCGGCATCTTCAACCTGGAAGGCGAGTTTTTCGCCCTGCGCAACACCTGCCCCCATCAGGGCGGCCCCCTTTGCAGTGGACGCGTAACGGGCTTTCTGCACGGTCAGCCCGGAGCGCTCGTGTACTCCCGGCAAGGGGAGATCCTGCGCTGTCCCTGGCATGGCTGGGAATTCGACATCCGGACGGGGCAGTCGTGGCACAACCCGGCGCGCGTGCGCGTGAGGGCCTATGAGGTTTCCGTGAACGAAGGCCCGGTGGAGGGTCCGTACAAGGCGGAGTCCTTCGAAGTGGAAGTACGGCAACAGGTCGTCTACGTGGACATTCCCGGTGCGCCGGACATGGCCGAGGCCACAGGCGCCGGCTGACGACGTCCCCCCGATTCACTCCCGTGTTCGGCTGCACCGCCGAAGGTCTTCATGCGCGTTCTTGTCTACTACCCGTCCATGACCGAGTCGGATCTGGCCCAGGTGCAGGCCGCGGCACCCGGTGTCGACATCGTGCACGCCAAGTCGTCGGCCGAGGCTGCCGCGGCGGCCGACAAGGCCGAGGCAATCATGGGGTTGATGCCGCCGGAGGTTTTCGCGCGGGCCGGTTCGTTGAGGTGGTTTCAGTCTGCGTCGGCCGGCCTGGACAATGTTCTGTTCCCCGAGTTGGTCGAGTCCGACGTGACCCTGACCAACATGGCGGGTTTGTACGCCGCCGCCGGTGGAGAGCAGGCTTGGGCGCTGCTCCTGGCATTGGCGCGCGGCCTGCCCGACGCCGTTCGCAGTCATGGTGTCCGCAAGTGGCAGAAGGTTCCCATTGCCGAAATCACCGGGAGGACGATGCTGGTTCTGGGGATGGGGGGCTTTGGGCAGGAGATTGTCAAACGTGGCGCCGGCTACGATCTGAACATTCTTTCGTTGGACCCGGAGCGGACCGAAGCACCGGGCGTGGCCGAAATCAGGATGCCGACCAAGGAGAATCTTCACGCCTTTCTCCAGCTGGCCGACGTGGTGATGGTTGCCTGTCCCTTAACCAGGGAAACCTACCACTGGATTGCCGACGAGGAGTTTGATCGGATGCAGTCCCATGCATATCTTGTCAGTGTTTCGCGGGGCGGCATCATCGATGAAGAAGCGCTGGCAAGAGCATTGCACAACGGTCTGATTGCCGGCGCCGGCCTTGATGTTCAGGAAGTTGAACCTTTGCCGCAATCGAGTCCGCTGTGGGATGTGCCGAACTTTTTGATGACGGCCCATCAGGCCGGGTTCTCGGCGGATCGCCACCGCAATGTGGTCCGCTTTTTTGCCTCGAACCTGCAGCGGTACGTGGCCGGTGAGCCACTGGCAAACGTATGTGACATGGCCAAGGGGTATTAGCAGCATCGGATCAACGCGCAAGGGGACGATCCGTCTGTACCGCGCAACTCGGGAATCGGTGTTGTTTCCGAACCTCGGCTGCGCTCTCCCAGACTACGGGCCGGGGCACCGTTGCCGACACGGTTGTGCGGCACCGGCAGGTGCTTCGTAGCGCGCCAGGCGAAGTCGAGAACCAGGCAAATGCAAGCCGACCTGTATCTGAAGGACGCTTTGGTCGTCACGGAGACCGGGGAATTTCGCGGCGGCGTGGTCGTGAAGGACGGAGTCGTGTCCCAGGTTGTAGCCGGGTCGCCCGACATCCAGGCCACAACCTGCCTTGAACTGCAAGGTCGCGTGCTGTTGCCGGGCCTGGTGGACGGCCATGTCCACTTCAACGAGCCCGGACGGGAGGACTGGGAAGGGTTTCGGACGGGCACCATGGCGGCCGCCGCGGGTGGCATCACCACCGTGGTCGACATGCCGCTGAATTCATCCCCGCCGACCGTGGACTGCGTTCAACTGCAGCGCAAACAGGCAGCAGTGCGCGACCAGGCCGTAGTGGACTACGCCCTGTGGGGCGGGTTGATCAACAACAATCTGGCTCACCTGGAGAGCCTCTGCGCCGAACGGGTGGTCGGTTTCAAGGCGTTTCTGGTGTCCAGTCCCGATTTTCCGCGGGTGGATGACGACCTCGTGTTCGCAGGTATGCGCCAAGTGCGCGCCCTCGACAGCCTGTTGGCCGTACATGCCGAAAACGAAAGGGTGACCATGTACCTGGCCGAGGAACTTCGGTCGCGGGGACGGCGCGATCCCTTGGCCTGGGCGGAATCGCGTCCTGGACATCAGGAAGTGGAAGCAGTGGCCCGCGTTCTGCACTGGGCGGCAACCACCGGCGCAGCCCTGCATGTTGTGCATGCGTCCGTACCTGATGTGGTGCGACTTGTGACTGCGGCCAAGCGCAGGGGAGTACCGGTAACGGTGGAAACCTGTCCCCACCATCTGCTCCTCGATCTCGACGACTTCCGGAGGATCGGGCCGGACGCCAAGTGCGCGCCTCCGCTGCGCAGCCGCGAGACCGTGGAAGACCTTTGGCAGTGTGTTCTGGCAGGGGAAGTGGACACATTCGGATCAGACCATTCACCCTGTCCACCCGAACTCAAGCGGGTTGGGGAAGGCGACGTGTGGCGGGCTTGGGGCGGGATTTCCGGCATCCAGACCATGTTGCCTGCGTTGATGACGGAAGGTGTGCACAAGCGGGGTCTTTCGCTGGCGGCCTTGACGCGGATGGCTTCGGCAAATCCGGCTCGCCTGCTGGGGTTGTATCCCCGCAAGGGGATAATCCAACCCGGCAGCGACGCCGACTTCGTGGTCGTCAATCCAGACTGCCGGTGGACACTGACTCCCGACCACCTGTTCTACCGTCATCGCCACAGTGCATTTGTGGGGCATGCGTTCCGCGGCGCAGTGGAACGGACCATCGTGAGAGGAACCACGGTCTACCATCGGGAGGCCATCCGGGTTCAACCCGGCTTTGGCCGGTTGCTCCACCGGACTCGGTGATGCGTTGTTCGACCAGGAAAAAATTCAGGTATTCCCATGGACCCATTCGGATTTACCCGCAGTCGAATTTGCCACAGCTACGCCCTCATCACGCCTCCCTCCCATGTCGAGGCACCCCTGCCCAACTGGATCAATGCCTCCGGCGTGATTTTGATTTCGCCGCGAATGGGGGCCGGATTCTGTCAATTTGCGGCGTTGATGGGGCCTGCATCGGCCGCCGCCGCGCCCGCACCCGGCATCGAACGGTTCGTCTTTGTTGAGCAGGGTAGGTGCACACTTGATGTCGCGGGCTCCCGCGAGGATCTTGCACCAGGAGGTTTTGCCTTCATCCCGGCAGATTGTGAACATTCGCTTGCCTCCACCACAGGCTGTCGTCTGACCGTGTTTGAGAAGCCATACGTGCCGTTGGCCGGTGTGTCCGCGCCCCAACCAGTGTCGGGACGCGAGCAGACGGTTTCGGCGGAGCCGTTCATGGGCGATCCGGATGCCATGCTCAAGACGCTGTTGCCCGATGCGCCCGAATTCGATCTGGCCGTCAATCTGTTCGAGTTCGTCCCCGGTGCCGCCTTGCCCATGGTGGAAGTCCATGTTATGGAACATGGGCTGCTGATGGTGCAGGGCAAGGGAATCTACCGGCTCGGTGACGACTGGTATCCGGTACAGCGCGGTGATGTGATCTGGATGGCTCCCTTTTGTCCCCAGTGGTTCACGGCCGTGGGCAAGGAACCGGCTCGGTATCTGTACTACAAGGATGTGGGCCGGGATCCTTTGGGGAACTCCGCGTGATGCCGGCGAGAGCGGACGCGCCGACACGGTAGCTCTGCCGGATTGGCGGGATGCACATCCGGGGGCCACGGAGATGGTCCTGCCCAAGGAAGCAGCAGCACAGGGTTGTGTGCATCAAGGCGGGTTCAACCATGGGCATACTGGAGGTCCATCCCGGCATCAACAGGATTTCCAGGCGAGCCGAGTTCACCTTGGACATTCGCTGCCAGACGGGCCACGTGTACGACCAGATGATGGGTGAGATTCGGATAGAGCGCGCGTGGAAAACCGAAGTCTGCGAGATTGCCTACGTCCTTTCGAGATCACGGCCGGCATGCAGGCGCCACACTCCGTGATGCTGGAGCTTGCAGCATCCTGAACTTGGATTCCGCCGATCAGATCAGCACCGGGAAACTGCGTTCGGGTCCAAGGAACTTCTTGTCCGGTACTGGAATGGTTAGTAAGGGATCTTGTCCTGCTTGGCCCGCCATTCGTCAAATACCCGAATTGCCTCGTTGCCCAGAAGCCTGAGGGATGGGACAGTTCGCTGTTCGACGGGCAAGGGGATTTCCTCGTACAGGAACTGGTCACTGAACCCGGCCGCGGCCGCATCCTCACGCGAGTTGGCGAAGTAGATGCGTGTGATGCCCGACCAGTAGATGGCACCCAGGCACATGGGGCACGGCTCACAGCTTGTGTAGATTTCGCAGTCCGTCAACTGGTAGGTTCCCAGTGCCTGGCAGGCTGCGCGGATGGCCGTAACCTCGGCGTGGGCTGTGGGATCGAGGCTGGACGTGACGCGGTTGAAACCTTCCGCGACCACCAGGTCACCGCGGACCACAACCGCACCAAACGGGCCTCCCAGATTGGTGTTGATTGCTTGCCGGGACAACTCTATCGCCCGTCGCATATGGGAGTGGTTCATGCCACAGTCCTTGTTTTGGTTGCGAGAATCGGGCCAGGCATGCGAACTACGAACCCCGGTATGTCGTATAGCTCCAGGGGGATACCAGAAGCGGCACGTGGTAGTGGCCGTCCTGCACGATGGCAAAGCGGACCGGGACCTGATTGAGGAACGGAGGATCGGGAAGGTCGAGTGACTGCATGGCGAAATAGCGGCCGACGTGGAACAACAGTTCCCACTCCCCGGTTTCAAACGCGTCGCCTTCCAGGAGCGGTTCATCGCATCGGCCGTCATGGTTGGTTGCCACGGACTTCACCAGCTTGCGGCGGCCGTCGGTCCAGCGGTACAAATCCACCTGCAAGCCGGCTCCGGGCTTGCCTTGCGCCGTGTCCAGCACATGCGTGGTTAGGGTGCCCATGCCCATGTCTCCTGGGTTGTTCGATGTGTCTGGGATCCGTGCCGCAACAGGCCGGGCTGTGGACCGAGCACAGCCATGATCACCACTACCGGGTCACAGTTGCCTCAATATGGCCATGCGGTTCGTCCGTTGGCAGAAACACGCGGTTTGACGAATCGAGACCAAACTGCGCCAGATCGACTTCGTGGTAGTGCAAGTTGGGCATCGCAAGCGTGATGTCCTCGACTTCAGGGATCCGTTCCAAAACGGCGTTGCCCATGCGCCAAAGGCTGTCCTGTACCGACTTACTGTAAGTGGACGCGAACACCTCTTCCAGGGTACTGCGGATGGTTCCGGCAGTTTGAGCGTAGCCGGCAGGAGCCGCGCCGTAGGTCCAGTTGGCCTGCATGCGTGTGGCCAGGATGCGGTCGTCGACTTCCGGGAGGGTTGTGACCTTGTCCCGCAGAAAGTCGGCGAAACCAGATTCTGTGGTCTTCATAAGGGCAAGGTCTCGGAATCCGCTTCTGACGGTTTGCCGGTCCCGGGTCACCGTCACCCCTGCCAACGGAGTGCAGGTCTGCGACTGCACGAAACCATGTGGATGGTCGGAACCGTTGACATGCAGTCTGTGCCACGGGGTTTCGACCACGTCGATGTGCACTTCCGACACGTGACCGTATCGTTGCAACATTCCCTGTGCCAACTCAATGGCGAACGATTCGGTTTCCAGGTCGGGGTGTTGGCAGGCCGTAATGTACACAAGGTTCTTCATGGTGTCGGTTGGCACCACATCCGCGTTGTCTCCGTGGGTGTAGGCGCGATCGAACCGACCCAACAAGGCCATGTCAACGCTGAGCTCCGAGATTCGGTGCCGGGATTGTTCGCGCACCAGGCGCAAAACGCGCACGCGGGCTTTGCCGTAGGTGTGGGCTGCAAGTTTCACGGGTGCACAATCAACCCTCATGTAAACACAAATCGGGTGCGGTCGGCCAAGCACTTCTCTTGGCCGACGGCGCATCCAGGAAACATCATAGAGTACCGGGGGCAATGACCACTGACCGGCGGTCGGTGCCAAGGTGTCCTGCACCCCGTCGCGAAAGTCCTCCTCCATCCGGGCTGCATCCCACTGCGCGCAGAGCCCCTCCTATGTGTTGTGCGAGGGGATCCGTGAGACTGCTCCGGGACGGCAAGCAACCCAGCCTCGTTGCATTGGCCGAAGATGGCGCTGGCCCCGAAACTGTCTGCACCACAGATGATGGCCGGCACGGTCGGCACCCACATATCCGTCAGGTGTTGCCGTTGGATCCGATCCACCTGCGGTCCCCGGGGTTGCCAAGACCTCGACCAGGGACGAAGGCATCAGACTGTCCATCAAGGGTTTTCCGGAGGCTGGATCCGGAACCTATCCACTGTAGCCACAGGCCAACTTACCCGGTTGGCCCGGCCAAATAAGATGCTATCACCTGGGCGTTTTCCGGGTCGTCAGCAAGGATGGTCAATTTGGTATATCATTTGAATTACAAGTCATCTTAATAGTCTCTGTTGCAGGCCGGTGCCCCCCGCACCGTCATTGTAAATCTGCGTTCCACTCCCTGCGACTGACATTCGGGACCTGTTGCTCGGGTCGTGAGGGGAGTCATGTACAGATTGCATCGGTTGGGTATTGTGCTGTGCGCGAGCGTCCTGCTGTTGGCGGCGACGGCGGCACCAGCGATGGCCTTGAACCAGGTTCACATAGTCCAGAGAGGGGAGACGCTGGCGATTATCGCCCGCCGCTACGATGTCCCCATTTCCGTTCTGGTTTCCCGGAACGGTATCGAAAACCGAGACCTTATCTTCGTCGGCCAACGGGTCGTGATCCCTGCCGTCAAGTCCGTCTCGGTCCATTCCCCGGGTACCCATGTGGTCCGTGTGGGCGATTCCTTGCCCGACATTGCCGCCCTCTACGGTGTGCCGCTGGAGATGATCCTGTTTCTCAACCGCATCGACTCGTCGTCTCTGATTTGGGCCGGTCAGCCGATACAGGTTCCCGTTCCCTCAATTCGCAGACCCCAGACTCCGGTGATCGCACCGGCGCCGATCCCGGTACCGGAGCCGATCACGGTGGATCCCGACGCAACATCGCACCGGGTGCGTAGGGGGGATGTACTCCATGTCATTGCGCGCGCCTACGGTCTGGACATGCGGGAACTGATCGCGCACAACCGCCTGCAGAACCCCGATCTGCTGTTCGCAGGCCAAGTCCTTGAGTTTCCCAATCATGCCGATGGGGCCGTACTTCCCGTCGAACCGCCGGCACCGCAGCCACCCGCGGTCCAGGAGCCGCCGGTGCCCGCACCCGCTCCGGTACCGAACCAGGCGGGCCCACAGGATCCTGACAGTGTTGTCCATGTCGTTGAGCAAGGCGAGACCTTGTCGGATTCTCCGGCGGACACCGCTTTTTCCTGGGCGGATGCCCAAATTGTCTCGTTCTACGGTTTTCCGGGGATACCGTTTATGGGAGTGCTGGGTGACGGCCCACCGCGCGACGTGGCTCCCCGGATCGCGGCCATGGCCGAACGCTACGATCAGCTCAACGGTCCCCGGGGCACTCAACCCGCCTTTCACTTGATTGTGGGGGTTGCGCAGGCTGGCGCCACGCCCGACGGCGCATGGATCAGCCGACTCTCCCACGATCGCATAGCCGAGTACGTTGAGGCGGCCCGCGAGGGGGGCCTGTTGCTGTTCTTGGACACGCAGATTGGGTGGAGCGATCCGCTGGCCGAAGTCAAGCTCCTCACTCCCTTCCTCAGGGAACCGTTCGTGCATGTCGCCTTGGACCCCGAGTTTGCGACGGAGCGACTGGGAGTGCGTCCGGGACAGGCCCTTGGCTCCATTTCCGCCGATGATGTAAATGCGGTGCAGCGTTACCTGGCCTCGATCGTGCACGAGGAAGGGCTGCCTCCCAAACTCCTGATGGTGCACCAGTTTGCGGAACGGATGTTCCGCAATCGCGCCGGCATTCAAGACTATGATGCCGTTCATTTGTCGTTCGACATGGACGGTTTTGGGGGAACTGGTGCCAAACTAAACGGCTACCGGCGCTTCGCGCTCCCCACGCCGTCCGAGCGGCCCGCCCTCAAGCTGTTCTTCAAATACGACACGCCGCTCATGACTCCGGAACAAGTACAGGGGCTGGGCCATCCACCCGACATCATCATCTACCAATAGACCCATCTATCTGTCGGCTCCAAGTCCGGATAGTTGCCATGGTTCGCGGAAACCGGTTGGCTAGTTCTACCGGTCAGTTCGACGAACCGTGCTTGCGCCCGAGGGTCCGTCCGCCCGGGACCCTCGGGCGACGAGGACGATGACCAGTGACGGTCTCGACTGGTGCGATTTGGGTTGACCCGTGTCGGTGGTGGAATGATCCATGCATAGCGAAGCAACGGTTGCCCTGAACCGCCTGCCTGTGGCCCGGCAGGCGGAGCTGCTGGAACGATGCTGTGGTTCCGGGCGTTGGGTCCACTCCATGGTGCAGCGGATGCCGTTTGCGGATTGGCAGGCCCTGCGGTCGGAGGCCGATGCAATTTGGCTGGGGCTGGATCGGGACGACTGGTTGGAAGCGTTTGCACACCACCCCAAGATTGGCGACATCGATTCGCTGCGGGCCAGATTTGCCACCACAAGGAACTGGTCCGAGGGTGAACAGTCCGGAGTGGATGAAGCCAGCGAGGAAGTGTTGGCGGGTTTGGCAACGGGCAACCGGCACTACGAACGGCGTTTCGGATACATTTTCATCGTGTGCGCCACGGGCAAGAGCGCGGCGGCGATGCTTGAACTCCTGGAGGAACGCCTGGGCAATTCGCCGGACGATGAACTGCCAATTGCCGCCGAGCAGCAACGGCAAATCATGCAGCTCAGGCTTGACAAATTACGCGAAGAACTTGCGCACTCGTAACGCGAAGGCCTCCGGTTCGCCCTACGACGGATCCCGGTTCGAGCGCTTCCGCCCCGAGCCGGCCGTCAAAAATCGATGGAGCGCAGGTATTGCAGTGTGGTCGCGCTGCGACGGGCCTCGTCCATGGGTGAGTCGGCACCCGGAATCGGAGCTCCCGGACACGCGGTGACCCAGCGGTCGAAACCCGACTCTGCCAGATTTGCCCGGATCGCGGGAAAGTCCATGTGACCGGGTACGTGCACATCGACCCATTCCGGGTAGTACCAACGGTCGTCTCGAATGTCCACCGAGGTGTACTCCTGGAGGTGCACGTAGTTGAGCTGGCTGCGGTAGAGGGTCAGGGCTTCCGCGGGATCGATGCCCCACAAGTGGGCATGGGAGACGTCGATGCATAGGCCCGACCTGCTCAGACGCTTCATGTAGGCGTCCCACGTCTCCAGGGAATTGACCGTGTGGTTGGTATGGATGTGCATTGTGATTTCAAGCCCGAGGGTGCTGGCAAACTCGGCCCATTCGTCCGCCGCGTCCGCGGCTCGCTGCACCTCGTCGGTGTTGGCCAGCCGGTCCGCGGGTTGTTCGGCGCACATGAACATGAAGCAGTCGCATTCCATTTCGGCGGCGAATTCCATGCGCCGCTTGTTGATTTCAAACACGCGCGGATCCCTGTGGTCGGGGCTGCCGATTGCAGTCAGCACTGCCAAGGGCAGGCCAACGCGATCGCAAATGCCCCTGAGGCGCTTGGGCGTACCCATCCAGTCGAGTGGGAACCGGGCTTCCCAGCCATCCCATCCCGCTTCCTTGAGTGCTTCCAGGCAGGGTTCCAGGTCCGGTTCGTGCCATCGCAGAGTTGCGAATCCCAATTTGAAGGCCATGTCATTGTTCCACTGTCGTGTGACTGGTTGCACTCGCTGCACCCTCAAGAACGTGGACGCAGGAGTGCGGTACGGTACGGATTGTAGGGCAGTCCGCGGATCGGCGAATGCCGCCGTCGACCCCGAAAATCCGGTTGCCCACCGCCACGTTTGGACCCGCAACCTCGGTGCCCGTTTGAAAACGCAGGGATCTGTTGGACAATAACGGGACACAGATTGCAGACCGCACCGGTTCCCGGTTGGCAGCGGACTTCCGATGCCCACCTTGGCGCCAACGTTGTCGGCGAACCGGCCTTCGCCCTCCTGGATACGAGAACCACAAATGCAGTACACCGCAGAGAACATTCTGGTCCTGCCGCATGCCGATGCCGAGTCGGGCGAACCGGGTTTGGTCACGCGTGTGACCCCGGAGAGTGCCGGCTGGGCCTGGATCGGCTTCGAAGTCCACCGGATCCAATCCGGCCGGAGCTGGGAGACCTCGACCGGAGACCAGGAATTGGCCTTGGTCAACCTCAGCGGACGCTATCGTCTGAAGTCCGACCGCATCGACCCATCAGACGAATTCGGCGGACGGCCCAATGTCTTCGCCGGCGCGTGCCACACCCTGTACCTGCCGCCCGGGTCCGACCTGACGGTCACCTGTGTTGAAGACGGCGAGTTTGCGGTCGCGACGGCTCCGGCGCAAGTGGAACATCCGCCGTTCCTCACCCTCCCCGGCCAGGTGGACATGAACCTGCGAGGCGGAGACAACGCGACAAGGCAAATCAACGACCCCTTGCCGCCCGGCTCCCCGGTGGACAGGCTGGTCCTGGTTGAGGTGTACACGCCCAGCGGCGGCTGGAGCAGCTATCCGGGCCACAAGCACGATGTCCACATCGAGGATGACCGGGGAGAACTGGTGGAGGCGGACCTCGAGGAAATCTACTACTACAAAATCACTTCCACCCACAGCGAGCCTTTCGGAGCCTACGATCCCGACGGGTATGCCTATCAACGCGTCTATACTGACGAAGCCTCCCCGCTCCACCGGGCCGGCAAGCCCATCGATGCCCTGGTCCGTCCGCGCAACGACTGCGTGGTGCTGGTGCCCGAGGGCTACCATCCGGTGGTCAGCCCTCCGGGCTACGTGACCTACTATCTGAACGTGCTCGCCGGCAGCGCGCAGAGCCTGGCAAACCAGGACGATCCGCGCTACGCCTGGGTCAAGGACACATACCGAACCACCAATCCCGACGTTCCGCTGTATCGACCGGCCTAGGCCTGCACGGACGTCCCGCTTCCCTCATTTGGCCATGACTGACTCCGCCAAGTCCTTTGACTCCCTGCACATGGGGCGGTCCAGCATCGACCTCTACAGCAACGATGTGGGAACCCGCTTCCCGGACATCACGTCCTTCGCCGCCTACGTGGGCGGTTCGCCCACAAACATTTCCGTGGGCATGACCCGGCTGGGGCGCCGGGCTGCGCTCCTGACCGGGATCGGGGACGATCCGGTCGGGGATTTCGTGTTGGAGTTCCTGGTCAACGAAGGTGTGGAAACACAGTGGGTTGTACGCAAACCCGGGTTGCGCACGAGTGCGGTGGTCCTGGGGATCGAACCGCCGGACCGGTTCCCGCTGGTCTTCTACCGGGAGAACTGCGCCGACATCAACGTCACCATCGACGACGTGCTGGCCTCGCCGTACGACGACTGCCGGGTGTTCCAGTTTGCCGGCACCAACCTTTCCCGCGAACCAAGTCGGTCGGCCACCATGTTTGCGGCCGAATCGGCGCGCAGCCACGGCGCGACGGTGGTGTTCGACCTGGACTTCCGCCCCGACCAGTGGCACGACGCACGGGCGTTCGGGGTGGTGGCCCGGTCGATCATGCAGCAGGTGGACATCGTCGTTGGAACGCACGATGAAGTCAATGCCGCCCTGCTGGCCGATCCAGCCCAAATGACCGTGACGGACTCGCAGGTGTCCGACACCCAGGTCGAGGGCGATGTCCTGGCTGCCATCGCGCGGATCCAGAGTCTGGGTCCACAGCATGTGATTGAGAAGGTCGGTGCCTTGGGAGCGCGTGTCCACACCCGCGGCGAACCTCCTTGCGACGTGCCCGGATTCCCGGTGGACATCTACAACATTCTGGGGGCCGGGGATGCCTTTGGCGCCGGCTTCATCTTTGGACTGGTCGGCGGCTGGACGCTGGAGCGGTCCGCTCGGCTGGGCAACGCCTGTGGTGCCATGGTGGTGACGCGGCACGGCTGTGCCAACTTCATGCCCACCTGGGACCAGGTGAACGAATTCATCGACAGCCATGGCGGCTGGTAGCAACCAAAACAGGGGATGGGAACAACGATGACCGAACCGACTGTGCGTCTCACCATGGCACAGGCCATTGTCCGCTTCCTGTGCGCCCAATACACGGAGCGCGACGGCAGGCGTCAACCCTTCTTTGCCGGCTGTTTCGGCATCTTTGGCCACGGCAATGTCTCCGGAATGGGCCAGGCCTTGCAGCAGTATCCCGAGCTCCGCTACTACCAAACCCGGAACGAACAGGCCATGGTGCACACGGCCATCGGTTTTGCCAAGCACACGCGACGTTTGCGCACTCTGGCATGTACCGCGTCCATCGGCCCCGGCGCCACCAACATGGTGACGGGTGCGGCCACGGCCACCATCAACCGCCTGCCGGTCCTGCTGCTGCCGGGCGACATCTTTGCCCGGCGCAACGTGGCGCCTGTCCTGCAGCAGTTGGAGTCCGAGCACAGCCAGGACATTTCGGTCAACGACGCGTTCCGGCCGGTCAGTCGCTACTGGGACCGGATCAACCGGGCCGACCAGTTGGTCCACAGTCTGCCGGAGGCCATGCGCGTCCTGACCAGCCCCGCGGATACGGGTGCCGTCACGATTTCAATTCCCCAGGATGTGCAGACGGAAGCCTTCGACTACCCCGCGGCGTTGTTCGAGGACTGGGTATGGCATGTGCCGCGCCCGCGCGCCGATCTGGCCAGCCTGCAACGGGCCGCGGACCTGCTGCGACAGGCCCAACGACCGTTGATCGTGGCGGGTGGCGGCGTTCGCTACAGCGAAGCCGAGGAGGCGTTGCGAACCTTTGCTAGTCGCACGGGCGTCCCGGTTGCCGAGACGATGGCGGGAAAGGGCAGCCTGGACTTCGACGATTCACGATGCTTGGGGGCCATGGGCTTGACCGGGTCCGCGGCTGCCAACGTCTATGCAAGGGACGCGGACGTGGTCATGGGAGTCGGCACCCGTTGGAGCGACTTCACGACAGCCAGCAAGACCGCGTTTCAGGATCCGGGGGTCCGGTTTATCAATGTGAATGTATCCGAGTTTGATGCAGGCAAACACCAAGGGATCGCGGTTACCGGAGATGCCAAGGTCTGCCTGGAGGAACTCGACGCGCTGTTGCCCGACAAACTCACGACCTCCGACACCGATGCCCGGTTGGCCGCCCTCAAGGCGGAGTGGGAAGCGGAAGTGGACCGAATCTACGCCCTGCATGCGTCCGACGACGGAGTGGCCGCGCAAGGGGCGCTCATCGGCGCGGTGAACGAACACGGGGATCCGGAGGCTGTCATGGTCGGCGCCGCGGGCAGCCTGCCGGGTGACTCCCATAAGTTGTGGCGCAGTCGCCATTCCAGGCAGTACCACGTGGAGTACGGGTATTCCTGCATGGGGTACGAGATTGCCGGTGCGCTGGGGGTGAAAATGGCGGAACCCGAGCGGGAGGTCTATGTTCTGGTCGGGGACGGTTCGTACCTGATGATGGCTTCGGAGATCGTCACCTCGGTCCAGGAGGGGTACAAGCTGACCATTGTGCTGATGGACAACCGCGGCTTCAAGAGCATTGGCGGCTTGAGCCGCTCCCTGGGCCAAAGCGGCTTTGGCACGCGGTATCTGTTCCCCGACGATGGTGCGCTGCCGACGGATGAACCCGGGGGGCACAAGCAGCCGCTCCCGGTGGACCTGGCAGCCAACGCAGCCAGCCTGGGTGCCGTGGTCATCGGCTGCAACACTGTGGACGATGTTGTGGAGGCGTTGGAACGATCCAAGCAAATTGAACGTACCGTCGTCATCCACATTACCAACGACCGCTACCTAGGTGTGGACAGTTACGAGTCCTGGTGGGACGTACCCGTAGCCGAGGTCAGTGAAATTGATTCGGTCAACGCGGCGCGCGAGGAATGGGAACAGATGCGGTCCACCGAACGCTTCTACCGGTAGAAGCGGATCGGCGCGCAGGAATTGATGTGTCCGGGAGCAAAAAAGCCATGATTGTCAGAAACTTCGTCAACGGATCCTTTGCGGCCAGTCAATCCGCAGACACGCTGCCGGTCCTGAATCCGGCCACCAACGAACAGCTGGCATCCCTGCCTTTGACTTCCGCCGCCGAGGTCGACGCGGTGGTGCGGACGGCTCAGGCGGCCTATCCGGAATGGCGCAGCACGCCGGTCGTGGATCGAGTCCAGCCGCTCTTCCGGCTGAAAGCCCTGTTGGAAGACAATTTCGAGGACATTTCCCGTACCGTGACCCTCGAGTGCGGCAAGACCCTCGTGGAATCCCGCGGCGAGGTGCGGCGCGGAATTGAAAACGTCGAAGTTGCCTGCGGCATGCCGTCCCTGATCCAGGGGTGGAACAATGAGGACATTGCCCACGGCATCGACGAACACATGATGCGTCAGCCGTTGGGTGTGGTGGCGGCCATCACCCCCTTCAACTTCCCGGCGATGATCCCGTTGTGGTTTCTGCCCTACGGGGTGGCCACGGGCAATTCGTTCATCCTCAAACCCAGCGAAAAGGTTCCGCTGACCAGCCAGAAGCTGTTCGGTCTGATTGAGCAGGCGGGTTTCCCCGCCGGGGTTGTGCAACTGGTCAACGGCGGTGCGGACGTCGTGAATTCGCTCATCGATCATCCCGTGGTGCGCGCCGTTTCGTTTGTCGGGTCCACGCCGGTGGCCAAACTGGTCTACGCCCGGGCGACCGCCAACGGCAAACGCGCACAGTGCCAAGGGGGGGCCAAGAATCCCGTTGTCATCATGCCGGGCGTCGATGTGGAAGCCGCGGCCAATGCCATGGCCGAAAGCGCCTTCGGTTGTGCCGGCCAGCGGTGCCTGGCTCTGTCGACCGCGATCACGGTGGGCAAGATGCATGATCCGTTTGCGGAGGCCATGGCCGACTTGGCAACTTCCAGGCGTGTGGGCAACGGATTGGACGACGACACCGAAATGGGGCCGGTGATCACCGACGCGAGCCGCCAACGCATAGAAGGAATCCTGGCACAGGCCGACGACGGGAACGGACGCTTCGTGGTGGACGGCCGCGGCCGCAGCGTGGACGGACACCCGGCCGGACACTGGATCCATCCGACCATTCTCAACGCGGAACCCGGTATGCCCGTAGCCCGGGATGAGATTTTTGGCCCCGTTCTCAGCCTGATGCGGGCCGATGATCTGGATCAGGCCATCGATTGGGTCAACGATCGGGCCTTCGGCAACATGGCCTGCCTGTTCACTCGGGACGGCAAGGCGGCCCGCGAGTTCCGCCATCGCGCCGATGCCGGGAATATCGGCATCAACATCGGCGTGGCCGCGCCCATGGCATTCTTCCCGTTCAGCGGTTGGAACGAGAGCTTCTTCGGCGATCTGCATGCACAGTCGCGGCACGGTGTGGAGTTCTACACGCAGACCAAGGTCGTGGTCGAACGCTGGTAGCCGATCCACCAGGAGGCATCATGCGAGCAGGCGTGTTTGCCGCTCCCGGACAATTCATCGTCGAGGACCGCCCGGAACCATCGCTGGACACGGTTCCGCCGGATTGGGTCAAGCTTGAGGTTGATGCCTGTGGAGTTTGCGGCACCGACCTTCAAATCGTGAAGGATCCTCCCGGCCATCCAGCCGATCCCGGCGTGGTGCTTGGACACGAGCTGGCCGCGCATGTGGTGGAACTTGGGTCCGCGGCCACTTCCGTGCAGGAGGGGGACAGGGTTGTGTTGGCTCCCAACCTGTACTGCCGGGAACAGAACCTGGAACCGTGTCCGCAATGTCTCAGGGGACGGACCAATCACTGCGCGAACTTCCATACCATCGGGATCCACCGGGACGGTGGGTTTGCAAGGTACGTGCTGGCACCCGACAAGGCTCTGCTGCCGATTGCGCCGGACTTGCCTCTGGGCGACGCGGTGTGGATTGAGCCGCTGTCCTGCGTTCTGGGGGGCTTCAACCAGTTCGAGGTTAACGACACGGACACGGCATTGGTCATTGGTGCCGGTCCCATCGGGGTCCTCCACGCCCTGATGCTCAAGTCCCGAGGCCTGCCCGTGATTGTCGCCGACCTGGCGGACACCAGGCTGGAACAGGTCCGGGCTGCTGGTGTGGACAGGACTGTCAACGTCACAGCGGAAAGCCTGGTGGATGTGGTCGGTGAAGAGACCGATGGCCATGGGGCCGACCTGATCGTCGATGCCGTGGGCGGGCAGCTCGGCACCGCGGTGGATCTGGCGGCCATGATGGGCCAGATCTGCTGCTTTGGACTGAACTCCCTCACCCCAACCGTCAACCAGAGTCGGTTGACCGAACGCGAACTCCGGATCTTTGGGACCTTCGTGGGTGTGGACACCTTCCCGCAGGCTATTCAACTGCTGGAGGCTGGCATGCTGCAGCCGTCAGGTCTCAACCTGACGATGCCCTTGGCCGACCTCGCGGAGGGCCTGGACCTGTGCCGTACCGGAGCCGCGGTCAAAGTCGTGGCCACACCCGGTTCCTAGCTCCCTTCATCTCAGCGGTCAGCAAACAGGCAATCCGCACAACCATGGCGTCCTACGGAATTGGGGTGATCGGCATGGGCTGGATGGGTGAGACCCACAGCCGGGCCTTCAAACAGATCCCCGAACGGTTTTGGAAGTCCGGACTCGATGTCCGTTTGGTGGTTTGTGCGGATGAGGATGCGGACCGGGCCGAACAGGCCCGGCAACGGTTCGGCTTCGAGGATTGTTCGACGGATTGGCACACGGTTGCGACCCATCCGGGCGTGGACATTGTCACGATTGCGGTGCCCAATCAACTGCATCGGACCGTGGCCGAGGTTGTGGCCGCAGCCGGCAAGCACCTTCTGTGCGAAAAGCCGGTCGGTCTCAGTGTCGAGGATACGCGGGCGATCGCGACAGCGGTTGTCCGGGCATCCGTGCAATCGTGTGTCGGATTCAACTATCGCTGGGCTCCCCTCGTGCAGTATGCGCGGCAACTGCAACAGTCGGGCGACCTCGGCAAGCTCACGCATTTCAGGGGCCGGTTCTTTTCGATGTACGGCCACAATCCACTCAGCCAACTGAGTTGGCGATTTGAACGCGACAAGGCGGGGTACGGCTCGTTGGGCGACCTGATGTCGCACGTGCTGGACATGTCCAACTTCCTCGCGGGTCCGGTCATACGCCTCTGTGCCATGCGCCACACATTCGTTCCCAGCCGGCCCTTGCCGGTTCCGGGCAAGGGGACGCACTTCACATTGGGGGCTCCGGAGGATCCGGCCGGTCCCGTGACCAACGAGGACTTCGTGGCCGTCCTGGCGGAGTACGCATCAGGCGCCCGCGGCGTGCTCGAAGCGTGCCGCGTGATGTACGGTCCCAAGTGTGAGTTTGCCTTCGACCTGCATGGCGACCGCGGCGCCCTCCGTTGGGATTTCGAACGGATGAACGAACTGGAGGTCTACCGGCCCACCGACAAGAACGCCATCGGCCGGGAACCGGATCCGCACGACGGGTACGCTCGGATACTGGCAGGACCCGAGCACCCCGACTTTGCCTGGTTCCAGCCAGGTGCCGGCATTTCCCTGGGTTACGACGACCTGAAGGCGTTGGAGGCGTTCCACTTTGTTCGGAACATCCATGAAGGAAAACCACACGCACCGTCGGTATACGATGCCTTGCGGGTGGCGGAAGCCCAACATGCCGCGTCCCAATCCTGGGCCAGCGGCGGCTGGGTGGATGTTCCCCAAATTAAGGCAAACCCCTGACGGCCAAACTGGGATACAGCCATGGAATTAAGCCTGGATCAGATCAGAATTGGCAATGCCCCGTGCAGTTGGGGGACCTTGGAGTTCGGCTTCCTGAAGGCCGACCGGATTTCGTGGGACACCATGCTCGACGAACTGGCGGAGGCCGGTTACACGGGCACGGAGCTTGGAGACTGGGGGTTTTTCCCAACCGATCCACACCATCTGGCCACCGCGCTGGCGGAGCGCTCCCTCGATATGACCGGGGCCTATGTCGGTACTCGGCTCGAAGACGCGACACAACAGGCCAAAACCGTCGAACACAATCTGATGATTGCCCGGCAACTGCGCGCCGTGGCGGATCTGAACCGCCAGCAACACGCGCCGTTCCTGGTGATCGCTGCAGACAACGGTTCTGATCCGGTGCGGATTCGCAATGCCGGGCGCATCACGCCCGACATGGAACTGGAGGACGACCTCTGGCCGGTACTGGGCGAGACGATCGACCGGATTGCCGTCGCGGCGCGGGACGAGGCCGGCATCGCGCCGGTGGTGCACTTCCACGCTGCCGGCTGGCTCGAAACACCGCGCGAAATTGATCGGCTGCTGGAACACGTGGGCGACCACGTGAACCTCGTGTTCGACACCGGACACTTTGCGCTGGGTGCCGGCCGCGCCGACACGGTCCTGACTACCATGGAACGTCTGGCTCCGCGCATTGGCTATGTTCACTTCAAGGATTGGAGTTCGCGGATCGCAGCCAATGTGGCCACTGAAGGGCTTGATTACTTTGAAGCCGTCGCCAAGGGCGTGTTTTGCGAGTTGGGCCAGGGCGATGTGGACTTTCCTGCGGTGCGCGACTGGCTGTTGCGTACCGGCTACACCGGCTATGTCACCGTCGAGCAGGATGTCGTGGCGGGATTGGGTTCGCCGTTCGAAAGTGCGCAGCGCAATCGCCGGTACCTGGCCGACATTGGCTTTGTCAACTGACCGTCAAACGGTCGCCACCTGGACTCAAGGAGTTTGCCGTGCTGGAACCCGTCTACACGCATGAGCGCAACTTTGGTTGCCGCCTGACCGAGATTACCTACCGGGGCCTGAAAGCGCTGGTAATGGAGAACGAGCTCCTGCGCGTCACCATCCTGGTGGACAAGGGCACCGACATCTTCGAATTCCTGCACAAGCCCACCGACACGGACTTCATGTGGCGGTCACCTCTGGGGGTACGCGCCACGCGCAACTTTGTCCCCTCGAATCCGCGGGCGGACGGGCCTTTCCTGGACTACTACTTCGGTGGCTGGCAGGAATGCTTTCCGGTGGGCGGATACCCCACCACGTTCGCGGCCGGCGAGTTCGGGCTGCACGGCGAAACTCCGCTGATGCCGTGGAACATGCAAGTCCTGCTGGACACCCCCGAGTGCATATCGGTGAAGTTCGATGTCCGCACCTACCGTTCGCCGCTCCGCATCGAGAAGGTGGTCACATTGCACCGATGGCAGGCCAACCTGCAGTTTCACGAAATTGTGACGAACGAGGGCGACGTGCCCTTCGAGATATTGTGGGGCCACCACCCGGCGTTTGGCGCGCCGTTTCTCGACAGCAGCTGCGTGGTCGATGTGCCGGGTGCCAAGGTGCGCGTGGTCGAGGCAGAACCTACCACGCGTCTGGAATCGGGTGAGAACTACACTTGGCCGTTTGTCAAGGGCAGGGACGGCAGCACTATCGACCTGAGTCGCATTCCTGGCCCGGAAACCAAATCCCACGATCTGGCATTCCTGTTTGATCTCGAAGCGGGATGGTACGGATTGACGAACCAGGCGCGGAAGGTGGGCTTCGGCATGTACTGGCCGACCGAAATATTCAACTCGATCTGGTTCTGGCAGGTGTACCGGGGCAGCGCGGTTCATCCCTGGTACGGCCGCACCTACAACATCGCCCTCGAACCGTGGACAGCGCCATACCATCACTTGGCCGAGGCCCAGGAGCACACCGCGACGCGCATTATGGAACCTGGCGAAGTGCTGGACATTCGGTTTGGAGCGGTGGCCTATTCCGGACTTGAGAGGGTCACGGGCATCTCAACGTCGGGAGATGTTTCGGGTTCCTGACTGGAAGTTGATTTCACTGCCAATCGACCCGATCCAGCCGGTTGGTTTGGGACCGGAACGGCATTCCAGTCAGTTGTTGAGCGGCCAAAATTTGTCCTGGATCCCAGGACGAGGCTGCTTCCCGCGAGCCAATTTCCATGCCCTGGAGGCAGCCGCCGACAGCACTTCGGACTATAATCGGGCTCAGGTCAACCGTTCCGGTTGGTTTGGAATCCGGCAAAAGGGAGTTCTGACAGAAACATGACCTTGCAACATTCAACTCATGGCGTATCCAGAAGAGACATGCTGCGACTGTCCGGTCTGGGCATTACGGGGGCGGTGTTGGCGGCTTGTGTGGCCCCCGACGGAGCATCGTCCGGCGATGCCGGAGCCGCGTCCCTGGAACCGGTCGACGTCATCGCGACCACGTCGATGCCCGTGAACACGTTTGACAACTCAATCGAGCGATCGCTGGAATACCTGCCCGACATCGCCTTGGAAGTCAATGCCAACGGCTGGGGCGAAGGCGGCTGGGACGGCTATTCCGACACGCTTCTGACCCGCATCGCGGGCGGTGAGCAAATCGACGTGATCATGATCGCGATCGAGGGCCTGGGTCTCCTGGCTGCCAAGAACGTCCTGGTTCCGCTGGACGGTTTCGTCCAGGCGGATCCCGAGGCCGAAGAGATCCTTATGAACGATGTGCATGTCACGCTGCGCGAGATGCTGCAGGTCAACGGGCAGCAGATGGAGTACCCGTTCTCGTGGAACAACATGGTCATGTACTACAACACGGCCGTATTCGAGGAAGTGGGTCTGGAACCCCCCGCAAACGACTGGAACTGGGACGACTTCCTGGAAGCCAGCCTGGCGGTGGCAAGGGTCAGCGGCGGAGCCGACGACCGGTTTGCCTATTCCTTCTGGGGTGGTGGCATGTTCGGGATGGCGGCTTGGTACTTCAATAACGATGTGTCACCGTTGAGCGAGGATTGGCTCGAATCGAACGTTCTCGATCCCAAGGTGCTCGAGACACTCCAATTCCTGGCGGATCTGATCCTGGTACACAAAGTGGCGCCCAACCCGGAAGGTTGGGATGAGTGGGCCCAGTTCCATGCCGGCAATCTGGTGATGCGCACCTGCGGCCGCTGGTGCATCGGAGGATCCCTGGAGGCCGATTTCAACACCTACGACATTCAGTATCAGCCCCACCAGGCGGGTCCCATCCGCACCGTGGCCGGTACGGATGGCTGGGGTATCTCCACCTCCAGCGAGAATCCGGACGCGGCCTGGGAAGTGGTCAAGCTTCTGTCCGGCACCGAAGCCTCGATGGACATGGTGCAGCTGGGCGGCAACATCCCCGCCCTCCGCTCGGTGGCGGAGATGCCGTTGTTCGCCGACTTCGGTCCGGCCAACACCGCGCTGTTCTACGAAACGTTGGACTATGCGGCCACGGTACCCTCCCCGCCCAACTTCAACATTGTCGAACCGATTCTGAATCGCAACTACGCGACGATTTGGAACGGCGAGAAGAGCGTCGAGGAAGCCATGCAGGCGGCCCACGACGAACTCGTCCCCGAAATGGCGAAGCTGCAGAGCTAGCTTTCTACCTCATACCCGGCTCGGACCCGATTTTCCCGGGACGGACTCCAGATCCGTCCCGGGAAGATTGGGTTCCCCAGGGCAACCTGACTCCCAATTCCATGGCGACAGCGGACCTGTCTGCACCGAGAGGTTGGAGACGGCGCATATCCATCGCCGATTGGGGCATTGCCGCCCGCGAAGCGTTGGCGGGCTACCTGTTTACGGCACCGGCCCTGATTGGCCTGCTCGGCTTCACGGCGCTGCCGATCATCGCGTCTCTCGTATTGATCTTTCTGAACTATGACCTGTTGACCCCGCCCACGTGGGCAAGCGGGTCCAACGTCGGCCGCCTGTTCGGCGATCCCAGACTGCTGATCGTCTATCGGAACACGGTTCAACTGGTGGCGGGTGTCACGTTCCTGAACAACGTGTTGGGGCTGCTCCTGGCGGTCGGCCTCAACCGGTCGATGCCCTGGATTCTCCGCTACCTCCTCCGCACATCCATCTTCTTCCCCGTACTCACCACCACCGCTTCCCTGGCAGTCGTGTGGCGGTTCCTCCTGACGCAGGACCGCGGCGTGGTGAATTTTCTGCTCGGCCAGATCGGTGTCGATCCGGTGCCTTGGCTCAGCAGTTCCCGGTGGGCGCTGATTTCCGCCACGATCTACGATGTCTGGAAGAGTTGCGGGTTTCTGATGGTCATCTACCTGGCGGGGTTGCAGGGCATTCCGACCGTCTATTACGAAGCCGCGCGCATTGACGGGGCCGGGCGGCTTCAACAATTCCGCAATGTGACCCTGCCACTCATATCCCCTACTGCGTTCTTTGCCGTCGTCATTTCCCTGATCGGAGCGTTCCAGATCTTCGACAATGTTTGGGTTCTGACATCGGGCGGCCCCGGCGATGCTTCGCGCACGATCACAATGTACATCTACGAGAAGGCATTCCGCGGCTTTGAAATGGGCTATGCGTCCGCCGTGTCGTTCACCCTGTTCACCGTTCTGATTACCCTCACGCTGCTCCAGTTCTGGGTGGCCCGTCGCTGGGTGCACTACGAGTAGCCGACCAGGTGTTGGGTTTTCGGACGTGGCAGCGACCTTGAGCAAGAACGGAGAGTCCGCTCCGGTCCGACGGCGGGAAGGACACTCGCCGTGGCACTACCTGCGCGAGTCGATCCTATGGGTGCTGCTGGTGGGCATTGCCCTGATTGAAATCGCGCCCCTTACCTGGATGTTTTCGACCTCGTTGCGCGACCCCAAGAATTCGTTCGACCTGCCGCCCGACTTCTGGCCCACCGCGTTTCACTGGCAGAACTATCTGACGGTTATCACCTCGCCGGACATACAGTTCCTGCTGTTCTTCTGGAACAGCCTCAAGATTGCCCTAATCGTCACGGCAGCGCAGCTGCTCACCTGTTCCATGGCTGGATTTGCCTTCGGCCGGCTTCAATTCAGGGGCCGCGATTTCCTCTTCGGCCTGTTTCTGGCCTCGCTGATGGTGCCGGCCACCGTGACCTTGATTCCATCGTTCATCCTCATCAAGGAGATGGAACTCATCAATACCCACTGGGCACTGATTCTGCCCAGCATCACCAGTGCGTTCGGGGTGTTCCTGCTGCGGCAGCACTTCAAGTCGCTGCCGGAGGAACTCATCAACGCCGCGAAAATCGACGGTGCCACGTACTTCCGGACCTACTGGCAAATCCTGCTGCCGCTGACCGGCCCGGCCCTGTCGGCCCTGGGCATATTCACCTTCCTGGGATCCTGGAACAACTTTGTGGGGCCGTTGCTGTTCCTGCGGGATTGGGACCTGTACACGTTCCCAATCGCCATTGCCACCCTCCGGGGATACATGGGTTCCGGCAACCAGTCGGAGGTCCTGGCGGGGATCATGATTTCCATCTTCCCGATTCTGGTGTTCTTCCTGTTCGCCCAGCGCTGGATTGTCCAGGGGGCCTCCATCACCGGCATGAAGGGATGACCCCGCTGGACCACGGCATCAACCCCAACACCTATCTGGGCCTGACGGTCCGCGCGTTGTGGGAGAACCTGCCGCAACTGTTGCGGGGCGCCCTGTTGTTCAACCTCGTAAGCCTGCCTGCGTTCGCCCTCTTTGCCTTTGGGTGGCTGGCACCGGCCTTGGCGGCAGCCGTTGTCACCGTGGGGCCGGGCTGGAGCGCCCTGCTTGCGTATGAGACGCGGTTGCTGCAGCAACGGTCGGCCGATGGCGCGCAATTTTGGCAGGCGTTTCGTCGCCACTGGGGTCGGAGCTGTCTCCTCGGGTTGTTGCCGGCGGTTCCTGCCGCCCTGCTGCTTGCCTTGCTGCCCGCGCTGGAAGTGCAGGTTGCTGTTCCTGCAAGCGTCTGGCTGTCGGTGGCCGTCAACTTGTTTGCCTTGGCGGTGGCTGCAACCCTGATCCTCTATGCGTATCCCAACCTGGTCCAGCGCGACCTGGGAACGGTTGCCTGCATCCGTGACGCGCTGATTTTGTCGAGCCGGAACCCGGCCAACAGCATGGGGCTGTTGGCCATGGGGGTGTTGTTCGGCATGGGCATTGCCTACGCCAGTGTGGGGCTGGTCCTGCTCCTGCCCACCGTGTACGGCCTGTTCATTGCCGGCAACGGCTTGGCAGTAGTGGAGGCTGAATTCGAGCGCACCTGAAGGTTCCCGTCGCGTGTGCCGTGCCGGCTGCTCGACCGGCACCGAATCTGCCACGTAGTCGCAGACCAACAACCAAGGACACAATCAACATGGATCCGTTCCTGTACCGAGGTGAGCACACCAACCAGATTAGCTTTCCACTGGGAGGCATTGGCACCGGCTGCATCGGGTTGGCGGGCAATGGGCGCCTGATTGACTGGGAGATTTTCAACCGCCCAAACAAGGGGAGTGTCAACGGCTTCTCCCATTTCGCCATCAAGGCGGAGAACCGCGACGAGGTGGTGGACGCACGAATCCTGCACGGCAACCTGGCGGCTCCCTATCAGGGCGAACTGCACGGGGGCAAGTTCGGCACGTTCGGGTGGGGTCCCCGCCGCGAGTACCTGACGGGACTGCCTCACTTTGCGGCGGTGGACTTTACCGGGAAGTTTCCGATTGCCGAACTGGAGTTTGTCGACGACTCCTTTCCCGGCAAGGTACGGATGACCGCGTTCAACCCGTTCATTCCAACCAACGCCGACGACTCCGGATTGCCGGCAGCGTTCTTCGAATTCGACGTTCAGAACCCGACCGACAGGGAACTCACCTATTCGCTGGTCGGGGTCCTATCCAACCCTTTGTCCAAACCTACGCGAAATCGGGTCGAATCGACCCCGTGGGGAACCGTGCTCAAGCTGTCGGGCGATGGTGTCCAATCCGAAGATCCGGCCTTTGGCGACTTGGCTCTGGCCACCGATGCCGGCAACGATGACGACACGGAGGTGAGCTGGCAGGAGTACTGGTTTCGGGGTACCTGGTTCGACAGTCTGGAAATCTACTGGAAGGACCTCGAGACTCCGGGTCCCTTCGCCAATCGGACGTATGCGGATTCGTCTGCCAGGGGCCGCGGGGCGCGCCTGGATGATCAGGAATGTGGACTGCTGGCTGTTCGCTTCACGGTCAGCCCCGGGTCAAGTCGTCGGGTTCGCTTTGTGGTCAGCTGGAACTTCCCCAACTGTGAGGACTATTGGCATTCGGAAGAAACCCGAGGTGCTTGGAAGAACCACTACGCCACGCGGTGGCACAGTTCCGTCGATACGGCGAGATACGCACTGGAGGACTGGTCGCGGCTCTACACGGAAACAGACACGTTTAGGAGCGCCTTGTTTGGCTCGACGCTGCCGCCCGTTGCCCTGGACGCCGTTTCGGCGAACCTGGCCATTCTGAAGTCTCCCACCGCCCTGCGTCTCGAGGACGGAACGTTCTACGGTTGGGAGGGACTGCATCCGGACGAGGGATGCTGCGAAGGCAGCTGCACGCACGTGTGGAACTACCAGCAGGCGCTTGCATTCCTGTTTCCCGAGCTGGAACGGTCTATGCGGACCGCAGACTACAGGTACAACCTGCAGCCGGACGGCGGCATGCCTTTCAGGATCCAACTTCCGCTTGGGACCCCTGCCTGGAATTTCCGCCCCTGCAGCGACGGCCAGCTCGGCGGTGTCATGAAAACCTACCGCGACTGGAAGATCTGCGGTGACGACGACTGGCTGCGGGAATTGTGGCCGGCGGTGCGGCGGTCGCTCGAATACGTCTGGAGCGAAAACAACCCGGACCGGTGGGATCCGGATCGGTCCGGAGTGCTGACCGGTCGTCAGCACCACACGCTGGACATGGAGCTGTTCGGGCCGAATGCTTGGCTGACAGGATTCTACCTGGGCGCCCTTAAGGCAGCATCCGAGATGGCACGCCATCTTGGCGAGGATGGATTTGCGGATGTCTGTGTGGGCATGTTCGAGAAAGGCAAGACTTGGGTTGACGAGCACCTGTTCAACGGCGAGTTCTACATCCAGCAGGTTGATCTGGGAGACAAGGCATTGCTAGAGAGTTTCGGCGGCGAAGACGACACGCTGCGCGGCGGATCGGCGTTGGAAGCGTACTGGAACAGTGAACACGAGGAGATCAAGTACCAGATCGGCGAAGGAAGCAGCATCGACCAGGTTCTGGGCCAGTGGCATGCCTCCCTTTACGGGCTCGGTGACCTGTTCGATCCGGCGCAGGTGAAGTCGGCGTGCGCGGCGATTTATCGGCACAACTTCATTCCGGACATGAGCCAGGTGTACAACCCGTGTCGCATCTATTGTCTCAACGACGAAGGTGGTTTGGTCATCTGTGCTTGGCCGGAAGACACCTACAAGCCATTGATACCCGCTCCTTATTCGCAGGAGACCATGAACGGGTTTGAATATGCCGCGGCAACCCACATGATCATGGTAGGCCTGGTCGATGAAGGTCTGGAATGTGTGCAAGCCATTCGGGACCGGTACGACGGTGCCAAACGCAATCCGTGGAACGAGTTCGAATGCGGTAACAACTACGCACGCAGTATGGCGTCCTACGCCTTGCTCAACGCCTACTCGGGATTCAGGTTCGACATGTCCAAGGGTTTGGTCGGGTTCAATCCGGTGACCGGAGACACGGACCCGTTCCGATGCTTCTGGTCATTGGACCGGGGATGGGGCACGGTCGAGCTGGATGCCAATGGCTGCCGGTTGCGTGTGCTCCACGGCGACCTTCCCCTGCGCCACTTGCAAGTGCCGGTTCTCGGCGAACTGAACGATCCCGTGGTGACTGTTGACGGACAATCGGTGCCGTTTGAGCGCAAGGGCAACCAGCTTACCTTGGAGACCGAAGTCACAATCGGAACCGCACAGTCCCTGGTCGTGCAGGATTCGTGACACCCTGACCGTGCCGCCACACTCGATGTACGAAATGCCCAAGGTCCAGATTAGGACCAACCCACCAAATGCTCAAGGGATGCATACGAAGGGCCGTCCATCTTGGGATTTCAAAAAGGCCATCTCCTTGGCCCTTTGGCCAGCCGGTTCGCTGGCGGGTTGTGCGCGGTCGGCAAGGTGGCCTTGAAGTCGCCCATTCGGCAGCCTGTCGGGTACTCGACATAAATCACCAGACCTGACCGTGGTCACACTGGACGGCTTTGGTTCATTGATCACAACCTGCGGGACTGAACGCCGTGTCGGATCGACTTGGTGCTACCGGCACTGCGCAGTTGGGAAATTCTTTGGATGGCCGCCGATCAGGTATGGCGTGTCTGGTTGAGTTTGGATGTGGCCTGTGACTGACACCAAGGTGCCACCCTGAATTATTGCCAGCCAAACTCTGTCTCTGTCCCCAGTGGCCGAGGCTGGACACTCAACACAGTATCCAGGCAATGACTTGCAGACTACGTCGAGCCGAGTTTGAAGGTTGCCAACTCTCTAACTGGGCGGAATTCGACCAGTCCGATTTCCTGAAACCATCCCCGTTTCGGCCGGAAATGCTCCCAGCAGTGTTGGCCCACCTGTCCAATCTCCGCGCCTGTTAGGTCAGTCGCAACGGTGCTATGAGGTACCCAGTTCCCTGGAAGGTAGTGGGCTGAGGAACATCCTCCAAACCCGGAAAAGGCTGTGTGAAACCGTTCGTGAACGGCGAGCAACTCGCGCGTCACTACAGGTGCCAGGAAGACGACACTCTCTTCGGTCGGAAAGGTTCCTACGCTGCCCAATTGGACTTCGAGGGGAGCCAATGACTTGGAAAACGCGGGCAGCTCCTGAAGGAAGCTGCGATGGTCAAGGTCGTCGGAGTACACAGCGAGCGAGACGTGAGGTCTCCCGCCGTTGGTTAACATCGTGGACAAGCCGAACGCGTCTGCGATTCCGCTCCAAATCCTTCGGATGGCGAGGTCGCTGTCGGGATCAAAGTAGAGTTCAACCGCATAACCCATTCGGGGACCTTCCGTTCGTCAATCCTGATGTCGGGTTGCCACTGGCTCGTCCCAATTTCAGGCCGGTGTGTCAGGCGATGCACATCCGTCACGGCACGGGTTTGTCGCTGTCTCTGCCCTTGTCAAGGGGCAGTGTCCCACGCATCAAGTATTGCTTCCCTGAAGCGTTCCAGGACTTGCCAAGTTTCCTTTTCGGTACAAACCAAAGGAGGTGCCAGGGCCCCCCACGTGGGCTGGACACGCATGATCAATCCGTGGTCTATCGCCTTGTGGCGCAAGATCGGCCCCAACTCCTGGTTGACATCAGGGGAACCGGGTTCCGAAACCAGATCGAACCCCACAAGAAGCCCTTCCCCCCGCACATTGGCGATTGGAAGTTCGGTCTGCCATTCCTTCAGTGTCTCCTTGGCCAGTCGTCCCTGAGCCTGGCTGTTGGCGCACACATCCTCTTCTTCCATGATGGCCAGCACCTCGACGCCGACGGCGCTGGTTAGGGCATTGGATGCAAAGGTATGACCATGGTTGAAGTGTCGCTGGTCCGATTCGGCACCGATAAAGGCTTCGGCCAAGTCTGGACGCGTAACCATGGCGCTGACCGGCAGAACGCCGCTGGACAAGCCCTTGCCGCAGGTCAGGATGTCCGGGGCGACACCGAAGGTCTGCGCACCGAACATATGGCCGGTTCGGCCGATGCCGGTGATGATTTCGTCGTAAATCAGAAGGATTTCATGAGTCCGGCACAGATCCAGCACCCCTTCCAGCCAACCTGCAGGAGGCACCGCAATCCCGGCCAGGTGAATGACGGGCTCAATGATCAGGGCCGCAATCGTGGAGGCGTCTTCGCCTTCGATTTGGCGTTCCAGCAAATGAAGAGCGAGTTTTGTCGCCGCCTCGGAGGATCCCGCTGCTTGTGTCAGGTAGGCAGGAGGCAGGAACTTCAGGAAACCGCCCATCTGAGGTTCGAATGCGGTCTTGCGCGAACCGGTGCCACTGGCTGCCATGGCTCCCGCGGTGGCACCGTGGTAGCTGTCGTAGCACGACAAGATTTTGTACTTGCCCGGATTGCCGGTTAGCCGGTGGTACTGGCGCGCAAACTTGAAGGCCGCCTCGTTGGCCTCGGAACCGCCGCTGAAACTCTTGACAAACGTCATGCCGGGAGGCGACACGCTGCCCAGGGCTTTGACAAGCTGCAGGGAGACGTCGGCGATGCCGTGCATGGGCGGCGCCAGCGTAACCCGCTCCAACTGCCTTGCCACCGCCTGGTTGAGCCTGGGATGGTTGTGTCCCAGCGATACGGCGTACACCCCGCTCAGTCCGTCCAGATACTCCTTGCCATGCACGTCGGTGTAGGTGATTCGATCCGCCTTGCTGATGATGACCGGCTGCTTGAGGAACTCCGTGGTCTGGGTGAAGTCGATGAAGGTGTGCCGGACAAGGTGGTCCCAGTCGGCGGCGCGGTCGGCATCGATGGTCATGGGGCGGGCCTCAGTGGCAAACAAGCGGATGTGATCCGGAATTTGGTGTTTCGGGAACCGGCCCCGTGCATCCGGGTTGGTGGTCCCGCGCCCGGCACTTCCCTGTTTCCAGGATGTTGCCAGAGCGCATTCCCACAGTGCGGTGGAGGGCCCGTGTTGGGTTGCGGCCTCAGGCGAGAACCGCCAAACCGCGTCGGACCTGCCGTCCGTCCTGGATGAAGGGAACGTCCTGGCCCCAGGGCGCGGTGCCATCCTTGTTCATGATGATTTCCTTGGAATACTGGGCCAGGAAGCTGCGCCGGATGTTCTTCGAGACGTTGGTACCCGATCGGTGAAACGTGCGGCTTGAGAACACCACGATGCTGCCGGCCGGAACAATGGCCGGGATGCCCGGATCGTCTCCCTTGTAGCCGATTTTGTCGTTGGTCTCCGCCTCCACCGTGTGGTCGAACAGGTCGTCCGGGGTCATGCCCGCCCTGTCGTACGGCAGAACATGGACGGTGCCGTTCTCAAGGGTCATGTCGTCCAAGGAGCACCAGCACGACAGGTACGGCGTGTGGTAGTGCCCGATGTATCCGGAATCCTGGTGCCAGGCAAATTTGGTGCCCACTTCCGGTGCCTTGACCACGTACTGCTCGTGGAACAGCCACACGTTGTCGCCCAGCGTGGCTTTGGCTACGTCGGCCATCAGATCGCTGAAGAGGAACGCGGCAATGACCTGGCTCTCCTTGCCCCGGTTGGCGATGAAGTAGCGCTGTTTGTAGTGGCTGATGCCATAGGAGGTGATCCCCTTGGCTTCCATCTCCCGATCGGTTTCCGACACGAGCCGGTCGCATTCGGTGCGCAGGCCGTTGAGCTGGTCCTGTGGAATGACACCCTCAAGAATGAAATATCCCTGGGTGCGGTATTGCTCTCGTTGTTGTTGGGTTACATGGGTCATGGGGCGGTTCGGAAACTTGATCGATCCCTCAACTAAGGTCAGCCCGATGCCATCAGGTCCAGGAGGAAACCCGCACTGTTGGCAGCCGCCTCCAACGGGGAAACAACATCGAGCTGGGTGTGGTGCAGCGTTACGCTGCCGGTGTAGTCAATGCCTTTGAGGCCCAGTATAACCGCCGCCATGTCGATTCCCCCCGGGTCCGTGAAACGGTGGAGTGTGGTTGGAATCCGCCCCTGGCTCCATGTATCCATCATGAGCGTGCCTTGGGGGTCCGGGGTGTGGTTTTGGAGGTACACATTGAAAACCACGTCCGCCAACCGCTCAATCGCTTC
This sequence comes from Caldilineaceae bacterium, assembly GCA_965219935.1. Lineage (GTDB taxonomy): Bacteria > Chloroflexota > Anaerolineae > Caldilineales > Caldilineaceae > Bin34. The sequence continues at coordinate 728,589 of CBDCOU010000003.1, forward strand.
GGGGCCATACGGCTCCCCGCACAACGCCAGGTTGGCCGGTTCGTAAATTAGCCCGAAGTTGGGTCGGTCCACCCTGCGGCACACATCCAGGCAGCCCTCAATGGTTTCGAACAGGCTTTGGGTGTGGCACTGGTGGGCCAGGCGGATGCCTCGCTCATGGGCCTTGTCCGAGGCCAGCCGCGCAGCGTCGATGTCCGGTTCGGTCTTGAGGCAGACCCGGATGAGATCGCACTCCAACCTTTCGCACAGGTCCAGGGCCGGCTCAATGTTCCGCAACACCCCGGGACCTTCGGGGCTGTTCTCGGGCACGGCAAAGTCGGGAGTCACCATGGATATGCTCAGACCTTGTTGTCGCACCGCGGCAAGCACTTCGTCTTGGCGGGCCGGTTCGTCGTCCGCTGCCACAACCGACGCACGCATGCAGAGGGCTCGGTAGCCGGCGCTGCTGGCCGTGTCCGCGATGTCGGCCAGCGGCACAGTGGAGATTCGTTTGTTGGTGAAGCTTTCGGCCACACGCACGGACAGGGACAGGTACATGCGGATTGTTTCCTGTTGATGGCTGCTGGACTGAGACTCATACGGGTACAGGTGGGCGGCCGCACGCGACCGGTCGCACGCGGGTCAACCCGCCTGGCCAATGATGACTGCCTGCCATTATGCGACTTTCCAAGCAAGCCTTCCCGCCTGTACGGAGGCCCGGATGGCGGCCGGTTGGGATAGGATCGCTGAACTTCGATTTCGGCATGGAGCCTGTGACCGGCAGCCGCGACGGTGCCCATGGCCGCCTTCCAACCGACAGAATCCGGATGTTCACGGTCAAACGATTTCCTGCCAATCCATTGGTCCACGCTGACCAAACCCCTGCACTCGGGGGCAATGTCAACGGTGCTTCGGTGATTGAAGCTCCAACATGGCTGCCCAAGCGGATGGGACGGTACTACATGTACTTTGCCCACCATCAGGGCACGTGCATTCGTCTGGCCCATGGCGATCGGCTGGACGGTCCCTGGCAGGTATACGAGCCGGGTACCCTGCAACTTGCACAGACTCCCTGCCATCACCACATTGCTTCGCCGGATGTCCATGTGGACGATGAACGCCGGCAAATCCTCATGTACTTTCATGGGCCGACGCTGAAGCAGGAGCAGTTCGCCAAGGATCCGTTGTACTTGCAGTTTCCGTACCTGAGTGGGCAGCGTTCGTTGCTGGCCACATCCACCAACGGCATCGACTTCGTGTCCGGCAGCCGCATTCTGGGACCCAGCTACTATCGCCTCTTCAGTTGGCGGGGGCAACGGTTTGCCATCGCGATGCCCGGCATTCTGTATCGGCAAGCCGACGACGCGTGGGACAGCTTCGAGCAGGGACCACACCTGTTCAGTGAAGCCCACCGTCACTTTGCGGTGCTGGTCGCCGAGGAGCGGCTCATCGTGTTCTTCAGCAAGGCCGGCGACTGCCCCGAGCGCATCCAGGCCGCACCATTGATCACCGATGGTCCTTGGACGGATTGGAAAGCCGGCCCGGAATTCGAAGTATTGCGGCCCGAAACTTCCTATGAAGGCATTGACCAAGTTCTGGAGGCATCTGCACGCGGTGCCGTCCACGGTCCGGCACGGCAGTTGCGGGATCCGTGCATCTTCTCCTCGGGCGGCCGGCACTATCTGTTCTACTCGGTTGCGGGGGAAATGGGCATCGCCGGCGCGCGGCTTGCCCTGAAGTAGCGGGAGAGTTCGACGCAACTCGTGCCAGTTGCCTGACAGTTTCCTGTCGCAGTCCGGGACGGCGCGAACCGGTTTCGCCGGGTTAGTCGGTTGCGGTCCAGTGCACGATGTCACCTCCTGCCACGGTCATGAGAGCCGTGGTGTGCGGCAAATCGTCCGGGGGGCACGCCAGCACGTCTCGATCCGGAACGGTCAGGTCGGCTCGCATGCCGGATGCCAGGGTCCCGATTTCCCGTTCAAGGCCTTCCAGGTAGGCCGCTTCCGAGGTGTAGGCCCGCAACGCCGACATCCGATCCACTTTCTGTTCGGGGTACCAGCCGTCGGGGCCAGGGGTTCCATCGGCCCGTTGGCGGGTGACCGCGGCATGCAGGCCGACCCAGGGGTTGGGGGTCTCCACCGGTGCATCCGACCCGAACGCCATGCGGGTTCCGTGCGACAGCAGCGATCTGAACGCATAGGCGTACCGGCCGCGGTCACCCCAGTATTGGTCCACCATCGCCATGTCCTGCGTGGCGTGAATCGGCTGTACCGCAATATTGATTCCCAAACGGGCAAAGCGGGGGATGTCCTGTTCCAGTAGGACCTGGGCGTGCTCAACCCGGTGCCTGCGCTGGCCGGGTGGGACTCCGGTCTCCCGCTCCTGCCTGCGCACCTCCTCAAAGACGTCTAGAACATCCCGATTGGCCCGGTCTCCTATGGCATGGATGCAACTGGCAATCCCCCGGCTGCTGGCCAACGCGACCAGTTCCAGCATTTCCTCCTTGTCCACAACCGTCATGCCGTAGTTGTCCGGTTCGCCGGCATACGGCTCGGCCATGGCCGCTGTCCGGGGCCCCAAGGCGCCGTCGGCGAACAGTTTCAAGCCTCCCACGGTGAGCCAGGGACCGCGTATGGGACCTCGCAACCCGAAATCCAGGGCGTGGGGAAACTGGTCCTGGGACACATGGTTCACGGCACGCAGCCGCAGCTTCCCGGACCTGTCCAACTCCTGGAACGCCTCGAACCCCTGTTGACCGTCGAAGTCGTGGATCGACGTAATGCCCCATGCATGGAGTTGTGCCTGGCCGCGCAGGCAGGCCGCGGTCATGGCGGTCGCCGAAGGAGACGGGCAAACCTGTGCAACCAGTTCGATTGCCGGATTTTCTAGAAGCAGGCCGGTGGGTACCTGATGTTCATCCAGCTCGACGAAGCCTCCGTCGGGAGAGACGGATCCTTCGGTCAAGCCGGCTTGGCGCAGGGCCGTGGTGCTGGCCACCGCGGCGTGTCCACTCTTGGCATACAAAAGGATCGGCCGATGACCGCACGCAGAGTCGAGGTCGTGCCGGGAAGGGAACCGACCTTCCGGCCATATCGCCTGGTTCCAACCCCGACCCAACAGCCAATGATCCTCTTCAAGGTCGGCAGTGGCATTTCGCAGGCGGTCAACCATGTCCGCCAGTGTGGGCACCTCGAACAGGTCCACTTCCCGCAGCGACAGCGACCAGTTGGTGAAATGGATGTGGGAGTCGCACAGACCGGGCAACACCAACCGTCCGTCCAAATCGAGGGTCCGTGTGCCGAATCCCGCGGCCCCGTTGGCACTGCCCGGTCCGCCAATGTGCGTGATGCGGCCCCCGTGCCAAACCAGTTCGGTTGCCCACGGCATCGATGGCTGGTTCGTGAGAATCCGGGCGTTGGTCAAGATGCCGTCGGCAGGTGCTGCGCGTTCCATACGATGTACCTGTTGCAAAGTGCCGCGGTCTGGCTGATTCAGGGATGCAGAACGAACACCCAGTCCTGAATGATCGGCGGTGTGGGCATGAAGCTTGTCCCGTCCGCCTCGGCCACGATTTCCACGGCCTCAAGTTCTTCCCCGGACTTCGGGTTGAGGTAGAAACCCTCGCGCCTGGACCCAGGTTCAAGTTCAAGCAGTTGCAAGCCGCCGCGTCGCAGCAGGAAGATGGCGGGGGCGGGGACGAATACAATCCGCGTCCCGTCGGCCGTGGTCGCCGCGTACGGCAGGATGCGGTCTTCTTCGGACGCGTGGTGACTCACAAGATTGGGAGACGAGGTGAGGGACGGCCAGTCCAACGTGTCCAGGAACCGCTTGGCCAATCCAATCTGACCGGAACCGCCCAACTGGCTGGCGTCGCGCCACGACGGACCGCCCCAAGCCATGCCGTGCGGAGAGGCGCCGTACGGCATTTCGTCGCTGTTTACCTGCCACAGCCCGTTCGCGCCGTAGGTGAACCCGGCGCTGCCGGACAAGGCGCTTGACCAGTACAGGAACCGTTGGATGTCGGGACCGCTTGATTCCAAAATGCCCTCATAGCACACCTCGCTGATGATTACCGGCATTTCGGGTGGCTTGGCCAGAGAAGCCTCGAGCATGTTGATCGTGTTCGAGAGCGCCGGGAACCCATGGTGTCCGGTTTGGAGCATCTCGAAGTCGAGGGTCGAGGGATCGTCCACCTGTTGCCGGCCAAAGTCGGTGGGATGAATCGTGATGGGCCGCCGAAGGCCGTCCTGGGAGCGGATCCAGGCTGCCATGTCAGACCATGCTGCGCTGCGCGTTTGGCGCCACGCATCCATGTCCTCGATCTTGTGGGCGTCCACATAGAACGGCATGAGGCCTTCGCCGGCAACACACCACGTGACGGGCAGACTGGCATAGCGCGCAACCAGGTTGCGCCAGTGGTGGCGCAACACGTCCGGTCCCGCGAAGTCCATGAAGTATCCCCAGAACCCCACGATGCAGGGCGAGAGGCCGGCGTTGACCAGCATGCCGATGCGCCGGTCCATCTCGCGGAAATACTCGGGGTTGATCGAGTTGAAGTCGCGATCCCATGGGTAGCCGCTGTCGCCCATCCCGCGCTCGTCATACCAGTGCATGTCGGGATAAAGGCCGGCAATGATTTGGATCACCGTGAAGCCCTTTGCGATCCGATCTTCGATTAGGAATTCAAGGCCATCCAGCGGCAGCCGCCGCGACAGTCCCATCCACCATGTGTCGCCCAGCCAATTGAACGGGGTGCCCGAGGCATGGGCGAAGTGCCTGCCATCCTCGGCAATGCAGATGGGACCCCGAATCGACAAACCGGTGGAGCGGTCGGTTCCCGCGACCGAAAACGAGCCGGTGCGGCCATGGAGGCCGACATTGTCCGGACTGCACGCAGTGGTCCACTGCCATTCGCTGTCTTCATGCCAGGCGAAACGGGCCTTCCAGGTGTTGCCTCCGTCCCAGAAAGCCGGCAGGGCAACCGATGCTCCGCCTGCTTCGTGGAAGCTGACGTTGAGTTCGATCTCCCGCATGGGGTTCGCGACCTGAACCTCCGCCTCAAACGTAAGTTCAATGGTCTGGTTGCGCCTGACCGATGCCATGGTTTGTCTATCCTTTGATGCATGTGGCGGAGTCCGGAGATCTTACCTGTAGTCAATTGGGCCGGTACCTCGCCTCTCGTGCTGTGGCCCATCCCGTCTGACAACCGCACCGGGCCCATGCCTTGGAGCACAACGGACGCTCAACGGGGCAGCCGGCAGGTTGGTTTCAATCTGTGCATGCAAGATACTTGCGGCGCGCCAGGGCACTTACGCAACCGGTATCGGGTGACACAATTCGGAGGGACAATTTGTGAACCTGCCCATCATCAGTGCGACCGATGTCCACAAGGTCTATTTCATCGGGGATTCCAGGGTGGAAGCCTTGCGGGGCGTCGATTTTTCGGTTCAGCCAGGCGAAATGGTGGCCGTGATGGGGCCTTCGGGTTGCGGCAAGACGACGCTGCTCAACTGCCTGTCGGGCCTGGACACCTTCGACCACGGATCGGTGGTGATCGAAGGCCGGTCGCTCGAGAAGCTCGGCGACCGGCGTCTGACCCGATACAGGGCAGAGCACATGGGTTTCATCTTCCAGTCGTACAACCTGTTGCCGGTCATCAGCGCAGCCGAAAACGTTGAATTGGCACTGTTGGTGAACGGCGTGCACGGCCGGGAGGCTCAACGCAGGGCACTGGACATGTTGGAGGCGGTTGGCTTGTCGGATTGGAAGCACCACCGGCCGGCACAACTGTCGGGAGGCCAGCGGCAACGGGTGGCCATTGCCCGGGCGCTTGCCAACCAACCCGCCATCGTCTGGGCGGACGAGCCCACCGGCAACCTGGACGACGACACGTCGCTGGATGTGTTGAACCTGATGCGCCGCCTGAATGCCGAGCATGCCCAGACGTTTGTGATCGTGACGCACGATCCCAAGGTTGGGGACTTCTGCGATCGGGTGGTGTACATGGCGAGCGGCCGCATGGTTTCCGACCGGGATGGCGCCGACGACATGTCGCATCCCGATGATGAAGACGCGGAGCCGGCCGTTCCCGTCGCGGCCGAACCGGTCACGGCGGACATGTTGGACGACAAATCAGCCGAGGACGGTTTGCCGGATGGCGCAACCCGCGGCAACGGACCGGACGCGGCATGAACTTCCTGCAACCCGCGGCCCTCTGGATGGCGGGGGCGCTGATTCTGGTTGGGCTGTTGCTGATCGCGCTGTCGTTGCGGAGCCCGATCCTGGCCCGGCTGGGCCTGCGCAACATTCCCCGGCGCCCCTTGCAGTCATTCCTGATCGTGGTCGGCCTAACACTCAGCACCACCATTTTCACGGCCGCCTTGAGCCTTGGGGATACCCTCAACCATTCCTTGAGCAACCAGGTCGTCAATGCCTACGGCCATGTCGATCAGGTGATTTCGCCGGCATTCCTGGGAACGCTGTTGGAGCTTGCGGAGGATGACGACTTTGAAGTCGATGAAGACACCTCCGAGCAGGACACCAGTCTTGTTGAGCTGTTGGAGGGTCTGGCCGATGGGGATGCCGACAGCATCGTCCAACTGGTCGAGGATGGCCTACCCGGCATCTCACTGGTGGACTACCAAAACCTGCGTGCGGCGGTCGAGGATGAACCGTTGATCGACGGGATGGCCGGAGCCATCTTCTTCCCCTCGGTTGTGCGCAATGCAACTACGGGGCAAGGGGAGCCCATCGGGTTCATCTTTGCCGTAGACGACGAATATACGTCCGAGTTCGGCTTGCACGACACATCGGGTGCACCGGTCCGCATGGATGTGCTGCAACCCGGTGTCGGCAACATCATGTCGCCTGTGGTTGGCACGGTGGCCGATACGGCTGTCACCGTATTGCAAGTGGTCGAGGGCGACTTTGGGGACAGTGCGGTGGCACCCGTACTGGCCGGAGCGGCTGCCCTTTGGTTCCTGGCCACGGAGTTGGAAGGTGAATCGGTATCCCTGCGGGATGTCCGCCTTGACCTCCAGACCCTTGCGGATCTTGGACTGGACACATCGCTTCTGGCGGAACAGGGGATTACGGAACTCAGCCTGGAGGGTCTGGGGATTACGGACCAGGATCTGGCCTCCTTGGGAATCGATCCGGACGCGGCCGTGGACCTGCCCACCCTGGAAGCCCTGGGCATCGAGATTCCCGAGAATCTGAATTTGTTCCAGTTCCTGAACCTGAACACGCTGCTCGGGCAAACGGACGAGCAGCTGAACCAGGTGGGATTGCAGATCCGACAGGGCGATGTGTACCTGAACCAATTGGGGGCGCAACAGCTGGATGCCCGCCCCGGGGACCTGCTGGAAGTGTTCGTCGGACCGATTCCGGTTCCCTATCGGGTCAGGGGCATCGTGCAGGAGTCGGGACCCTTGGGCTTGCTGGGACCCGTCGTCATGATGGACCTTGAAGAGGCGCGCCGGTTGTTGTTCATGCCTGAACGGAACAATGCCGTCCTTGTTTCGTTCGCCGGTGATGAAGAAGAGGGCATGGCACTGACGGACACCGTCAATCAGCGGCTGCGGGAACTGTCCCTCGACGACGAGCAGTTTGCGGGGGTTATGCAGATACTCGCCCGTCCGGATGTGAAAACCACCATTCGATCGGCAAGTACTTCCGCAGTCAATCCACTGTTGGAAATGGATGAGGCACCGGATTTTCTGGTGGACATTGCCGAAAGTTTTTCGGGGTCGACCGACTTCCGACAGCATGTCGGCACGCTGGCAGCCTGGGCCGCGGACCCTGAGGATTCTGGCTCGGGCGACGATGCGAACCCGGCTTCCACCGTGACGGATTCGGAACTGAGGACCGCCTTGGCCAGCGCCGCCGTGCGGGAGTGGATATTGGACCTGGACTTGGATTCCGCCTCCCGATCGGCTCTGGTCAAAAGGTTTGCCGAACTTGAGCGGTTCCAGGTTCTCACTCCATTGAGCAAGCAACTGGCGGTCCAAGGAGCCGGTGTCGCAGGTGTGGCCTTCGGGTCCATGTTCACGGCGTCCGGCACCTTCTCCATCTTGGCCGGTCTGGTCCTCATCTTCCTGATTTACGTGATGCTGGCGGCCGAACGTCGATCGGAACTGGGCATCGTCAGGGCCTTGGGCATGCGCCGCAGCTCCATGGTTCAGATGTTTGTCACCGAAGGCTTGGTGTACGACTTGGCCGCCTGTGTTCTGGGCTTGGGGTTGGGCCTGCTGGTCTCCTGGGGCATGATCGACTTCCTGACCGGATTGCTGTCCACCATCAGCAGACAGTTCAGGGGACCGGAGTTCCTGTTCAAGCTGGAGTGGTCAGTCTCTGTTTGGTCGCTGGTGGTGGCCTTTTGTCTGGGCCTTCTGTTGACCTTGGCGGTAATCCTGGTGTCATCGGTACGCGTCAGCCGGGTTTCCATTGTGACGGCCATTCGCAACCTTCCGGAAGGAACCCTGCGGCGAAGAGGTCAGACGACCCGTTGGGTTGCCCTGACAACTGCGGCTGTACTGCTGTTGGCTGGGGGAGCAGCTTTGCTTTTGAGCCGTTGGTGGATTGAGGATATCGGGATGTCGCCAGCCCGGTGGGGCGCGACATTGCTGACTGGTGGCTTGGCCCTGACGAGCTACTTTGCTCTTGTATGGACCGGTGTACCCGGGCGATTGAGACAAACCGCACCTGTTGCGTTGCTGGGTGCGGGTTGGTTGGCCATCTGGGCCTATCCCTGGCTGAGGTTTGACGAAGTCATGGATGGCGACCTCGATCCGGGCTGGGTGCTATTGGATCAGATTCTGTCCGCACCGTTTTCCCTGCTGGGCGCGATTTTCGTCATCCAGGCCGGAGCGGCCCCCGTGGCTGCGCTGGTAACTCGGCTTGTATCCCCCCTGCGCAAGGTGGCGGGGTCCATTCGCCTAGCCATTGCCTATTCCTTGGGCAACCGATTTCGCACGGGGACCGTCATGTTCCTGTTTGCGACCGTGATCCTGTCCGTAATCGTCATGGCCTACGTCATCAAGGCCACCAATACGGCCGCGGCACCCGAGGCCGAACTCAATGCCAACTTCGACATCGAACTGACAACAGGGCCGCTGAGTTTTTTCGATCCCATCCACGATCTGGAAGTGGAGGCGAATGAACGGGAGGACTTTCCCCTATCCGACGTGGCGTTGACGTCGTCCATCGTCACCGACTTCGCTGAGCTTGAACCCCTACAGCCAAATGCACACAGTCGCGAAGAGTGGGGCGCGTCAGTTGCCGGTGTGGACGCGGCCTATACAACCCAGGCTGCTCAACTGTACTCGTTGCAATGGCGTGCCCCCGAGTATGCAACCGATGCGGACGCGTGGGCAGCGCTCGGTACACGGACCGATGTCGCGATCATGGAACACTGGCTGGTGGAAGAACTATGGCTAGGCGATGACTCGACCACGACTCCGTTGTCCGACGCACTGGACGGGAACACACTCCTTCCCATGACAGTCAAGTTGTCGTTGACCGACGCGGACGCATTGGGACCGATTGAACTGGAAGTGATCGGTGCCTTGGAGGACGGACCCATGCTGGCCAATTCCGACATATTGGTCAACCGCGGTGTTTTTCCGGCCTTGACTGCCCGTCTGCCGACTCCTGATGCTCATTACATCAAGGTTCGGGAAGGACTCACCGAAGACGAGGCCCGAGCCGTGGCCCAGGCAGCCGAGCGTTCCCTGCTCAGCGGCGGCCTCAACGCCTCGCTCATGTCGGATCGATTCACCGTTACCCAGGCCATCCTGCGCGGCATGTTGCAGCTGTTCCAGGGTTTCCTGGCCCTGGGACTGATCACCGGATTGGCTGGACTAGCCGTGATCAGTGCCCGCACTGTCGTGGAGCGGCGGCAACAGGTAGGCATGCTGCGGGCAATCGGCATGCCCACAGCCGCCATTGCCTGGATGTTCATCCTGGAGTCCAGTTTCGTGGCCCTGTCCGGAATTCTGGTGGGTACGGCCATCGGCATGGTCACCGGCAGCGAGTTGATTGGCGCGTTCTATACGTTTGCGACCGACGAACCACTTGGGATCCCGTGGCAGTCCATCCTGTTGCTGGCCGGGGGCACCTATCTGTTCTCCGTGGCGGTCACGGCCCTCCCGGCCTGGCAGGCCACCCGGATCTATCCGGCCGAGGCCCTGCGCTACGAATAGGGGTCTGCAACGCCAGGACCGGTTGCCCAACCTATAATTCACCTACATCAATCCGGACACGGAGCCTCAAAATGGCATTCACACTGGAACTGGGCCAGACGGCCCCCGACTTCAGGCTGCCGGCGACCGACGGCAAGGACTATTCACTTGCCGATTTCGGCGACGCCGACACCCTCGTGGTCTTCTTCACTTGCAACCACTGCCCCTTTGTAATCGGGTCCGACGAAAACACCCGCGCCACGGCCGATGAATTCAAGGATCGGGGCGTTCGCTTCGTCGGCATCAATTCCAACAGCGTGCATGTTGCGGCCGACGACGGGTTCGACGGCATGGTGCAGCGCATGTCCGAACATCGCTTTCCGTGGATCTACCTCAGGGACGAGGAACAAACGGCTGCGCTGGCCTACGGTGCCCTGCGCACTCCCCATTTCTATGTCTTCGACGGCGAGCGCAAGCTGGTTTACACCGGGCGCGGCATCGACAATCCCCGGGAAGGCGACAAGGCCACCGTCAACGACCTGCAAAAGGCGTTGGAAGAGCACACATCGGGCCAGTCGGTCTCGGAACCGTTGACCAATCCCATTGGATGCAACGTGAAGTGGGTTGGTCAGGACGCGCACTGGATGCCCGCCGAGGCCTGCGATCTGGTCTTCGCTCCGTCCTAAATCGCGGATCGAGTTCGCAGGCGCAAACCGCGCCTTGGGCCGCCCCAGCCTTTCAGCCGACCTGCATAACGGCGCGGGGGCTTGGAGGGGTGTGGCGGCCGTGACCAAGCGGTAGGTAGTTCGGGATCCGGCCATGACGAGGGATCCGCCGTACCGCCTGATTAACCCCCTGCATGCGCTTAGGTACCTGGTGCAGGGAAACCTGCACGATCTGTTCCTGCGGGAGTGGCACCGCCAAGGGCAAGTCGCCCGTTTCCGGGTCGGTTCCGTTCGGACGACGGTCATCAGTGATCTGGCGGACGTCAAGCATGTCATGCAGGACCGGGCGAAGGCCTATGGCAAGCGATTGGACACAACGGAAAGGCTTCTGGGCGAGGGCATTTCCAACTCCGAAGGTCCAGCTTGGCGTCACCATCGGCGCGAACTGAAGCAGGCGTTCAACCATCGGCAACTGGTCCGATACTTCCCATTGGTTCAGGCCCGTACCCAGGAAGCCGTGCACAGACTGGTGCAGGGCTCGTCGTCCACGGTTGAGGAGGCGGCCGTTGCCCTCACCCGCTGGGTGATCTATACGGCCCTGTTCGGTGCGGAACGGCCGGAGGGGTGGAGGAAGTTTCTGGATTCCTTCGACAATCTTGTGTCCCAGCAGGTTTGGCAGTCCGCCCTGCCGTCATTCTTGGCTTCCCGAGCATGGCCATGGACTCGCGCCTATCACTCGAATCTGGCCGCCATCGACCGGTTCGTGTACGACCGGATCGATGCGGGGTCCATGGATGACCAGACGGTGCTTGGCTACTGCCTGGCGCACGATGAAGCAACCGGTGAGGCGAAGTTCACCAGACAGGAGGTGCGCGACGACCTGGTAACGCTTCTCCTGGCCGGCTACGAAACCACATCGGCCACCATCTGCTGGATTCTGTTGCTGGTTGGACAACATCCGCATGTGGCGCGACGGTTGCAGGAAGCCAGTTTGGCCTTCCCGGCGGACGGAAGTTGGACCCTTCAGGATCTGGCCAAGTTTCGCTATGGCCGGGCCGTGGTGGACGAAGCCTTGAGGCTGTATCCCGCCGGCTGGGCCATTCGGCGCGTGGCCCTGGAGCCGGATACCTTGCCGTCCGGCCTGGCGGTTCGCGAAGGGGATCTGCTCAACATCTCTCCATTCCTGATTCACAGGGATCCGCAACACTGGTCCAACCCGGATGTGTTTGATCCGGAGCGCTTCCTGGATCCGGCTGCAGCCAAGGACGCGGGGTACGCCTTCATTCCGTTTGGCGGCGGTCCCCGTCGCTGTCCCGGCATGAACCTTGCCTACATGGAGGTGTTGACGGTGCTGCTGGCCTGCCTGCAAGCGGGTACATGGAGCGTTTCCGCCCGCGAACCCGTTGCCATCTTTTCGCGTGGCACCATGCGGCCTGCCCGGCCGGTCTCGCTGACCTGGCAACCGCACGGCCCAATCAGGATGTCCGGTCGGCCGGCGCGTCCGGGCGACTGCCCCGTGTCGACTGAGAACCCCGGTTCCCCATGACCGCCAGGCAGGAGATCTCGGAATCCATGACCGTTGCGAACGACACCACCGTGCTGGTGACCGGTGCCGGCCGAGGGATCGGCGAAGCGGTGGCGACGGCCTTTGCCGCCAAGTCCGGAAGGGTCATTGTGACCGACATCGATTCCGCTGGGGAGGCAGTGGCGGAGGCCATCGGCGCTTCGTTTGTCGAGGCCGACTTGTCCGACATGGAAGAGGTGCGCAACCTGGGCTCCCGGGTGCTTGCGGACTTCGGCCCCGTCAATATCCTGATCAACAACGCCGGTCTGCAGCACGTGAGTGCCATTGACGAGTTCCCCGACGACGTGTGGTCCAGGCTCATCCAAGTCATGCTAACGGCTCCCTTTCAATTGATGAAAGCGGTTCTCCCGAGCATGAAGCAACAGGGATGGGGCCGCGTCATCAACATTGCCTCCGTCCACGGTCTCGTTGCCAGTCCGTTCAAGGGTGCATACATCGCAGCCAAGCACGGTCTGGTGGGTTTGACCAAGACGGCAGCGTTGGAAGTGGCCACCTATGGTGTCACGGTCAATGCCATTTGTCCCGGATACGTCAACACTGCCCTGGTCCGGAACCAGATCGCGGATCTGGCGCGTATCCGCGGTATGCCCGAGTCGGAGGTGATTGAACGGGTCATTCTGGAACCACAATCGGTCAAGCGCATGGTGGAACCAAGTGAAGTGGCCCAAATGGCACTGTTCCTGGCGGGACCGGATGCGCAATCCATCACAGGATCCGCCCAGGTCATGGATGGCGGCTGGTCTGCCAGGTGATGTTCGACTGTGGTCGGAAGGACTGCAGCCGGAAGTCGTCTTGGTTTGAGTAGAATCGCGGTGTCAGGCGGAACGCTGTAACGTAGCGCTCCAGCCTTGCCGAAGATTCGGCAGCACCCGCCTGCACCTCACGTTCACGCTGGCACTTTGCACATGAACCGATCGCGCATCGCCTCCGTTGAGACTCACCTGTTGTGGGTACCCACCCGGCAAGCCATTCGCCGGGAGATGGAGAGGGCATTGATCCACGCCTGGTCCGAAGTCGAAGTGACGATCGTGGAACTGGAGTCCGGGGTCATCGGCACGGGCGAGACAATCCAGAACTACACGTGGGGCCGTTCCACTGACCATCAGGCTGTGGTCGGCGGCAATCCGTTTGAGCTCATGTGGCAAGACCGGCTGGGTGCCGGACTGCAGATGGCGTTGTTGGACGCCGCGGGCAAGGAAGCGGGAGTACCGGTCGCCCGTTTGCTGGGCGAACCCTGCAGAACCCATTGTCCCGTGTCCCATTGGGGCCACGACATGCCGCCTGATCTGTATCGGCAGGAGGCGTTGTGGGCGATCGAACACGGCTACACCAGCATGAAGATCAAGACGCGGCCCTGGTTCGACGTGGTCGAAACCCTCGACCTGATCAGCGGAGCGACGCCGGACGCATTTGAAATCGATACGGACTGGAACGACTTCCTGTTGTCCGCTCCCCGAGCCATCCCGGTACTGAGGCGTCTGGAGGACCGGTTTCCCAAAATGGCACTCGTGGAGGGGCCGATTCCGGCTGCGGACTCCAACGGCAACAAGGCCATTCGCGACACCATTACCTGTCCCGTGGCCCATCACTACTCGGAGGAACTGGCACTTCGCGTAGACCACGGGGTTTGCGACGGCTATGTCATGGCCGGTGGCGTGTCGGCTGTCATGCGCGGTGGACATACAGCCGCGGCACAGGGAAAGCCCTTCTTCCTGCAAATGGTGGGCACCGGCCTGACCGCCGCCATGGCGGCGCACATTGGCTCCGTGCTTACGCATGCCCAGTGGCCGGCCATCACGTGCACCGGGATTTACGAACATGATCTCCTGACGGAACCGCTGGAAGTGCGGCATGGTCTGGTTACGGTGCCCGATCGGCCAGGACTTGGCGTGGAAATCGATGTCGAGGCATTGGTCAACTACAAGGCGCTAGGTGACGAAATCGAACTTCCGCCGCGCATCGTTACCTACCGGCAACCAAGCGGTCTCCAGGTGCATTTCGCGAATAATTCACACAACTCATCGGCCGTTTGGGCATTCTTCCGCAAGGGAACTCTGCCCGTGCTCATGCCGGGGGTGACCACGACCATGGTTGATGTCGGGACCGACCCGGAGTTGGTCGAACTCCACCGACGGGTTTCCGCCGCCGGCTACCTGATCGAATCCGGCTGAAGTCAGTACCAAGACACTACGGGACAGCGCAACCATGTCGCAGGTAGCCAACCGCCATGCCGTGGTGTTCGGGGCAGGGAGAGGTATCGGTGCCGCCATTGCCAGGGCCCTGCATGATGCCGGAGCGGAGTTGACCCTGGTAGACCGGGATCAGCAGGTCGGAACCGTGGCTGCGGAACTGGACTGCCACAGCCTGAGGGCCGATGTCACGGACTGGGACGTGGTGCAAGCCGTGGCTGCGGAGTGCGAGGTACAGGCCCCTGTCCACCATGTCCTCTATGCCGTGGGGTTGGGTTCCGGCAAGTCGGGGTTCCCTTTCTGGCGGTTGGCCCCGTCGGATTGGAAGGGAATATTCGAGGTCAATACCCTGGGTGCGGTGCACGTGGCCCACGCTTTCGTCAAACCCATGGTCCAGCGCGGTGACGGGAGCTTTGTGTTGTTGGCCTCGGTGTCCGGACAGTTTGGCGCCCGCAACGATCCTCCCTACAGCGCCGCCAAGGCCGCGCTGATCAGTTTCGGGCAGGTCATGGCCCTGGATATGGCCGAATTCGGGGTTCGCTGCAACCTGATCGCGCCTGGAATTGTCGATACCCCCATGCAGGAACGGGTCTATCGAGCCAACGTGGCCCGGTTCGCTGAGGCGCAGCGTCCGGACTATGCGACCTGGATGCAGGAGAAACTGGACGCCAATGTGCCGCTGCGACGACCCCAAACCGCGGAGGACATTGCGCAGGCTGCCTTGTATCTGTGCAGTGCTGTCAATGTGACGGGCCAGGTGCTGAACGTGGATGGCGGTTGGGTACAGAAGGGTTGAGGCTTACGCCTTTTCCACCTTGTTTCAGGCTGTCAGGGGAAAGTCCGAGTGGTCTTGGACAGAGTGAACAATCCGCTTTTTGGCGCTGGCGGGTTGGGTCCGTACCGGGCCACACACGATCCGGCCATTGATGGCACAGGGTCCATAATGTGTCCATGGTTCCCCGGTGAGAAGAAGGCTGCCTTGAGCCGCCACCAGTTCGACAAGACCGAACGCTGGGAGGTATTCCAGCAGGATCTCCTGGCCGCGCTGCGCGGGGTACTGTTGGTTCCGCTCGGTTAGGTATGCAGCGAGAACCGCGAGCCCTCGAAGGCGGAGCTGGAAACTCGGTGACGGCTGGACCGAACGGACTGAATTCGGGCGCCTGCGGGCCTCGCGGATTTTGCTGTACAACGCCCTAAAGCAACACATGTGGCACCGGGGATTCCCGTAGGCTGTCGTCTGCACCTTCTTCGTGCGCCTCCAGCAGCACGGCCAGATCGGCCTGTGCGACTTGCAAGCACGGTCCCGTCTTCAGGTCTCGGCGGAAGGCTAGGCCGACGGCCGTCACCGTGCGGTCGCTCCCTAGGTGTTCGCGCCCGTAGCCCCGGTCCCGGATCTGGCGCAGGGCCGTGTCCGCCGTCTCGTTGTACTTGACCTCGAAAACGTACACCCGGTCGCCGATGTGGACCTCGTGGTCCGCGCGCCCGCCCCAGTTCGACTTCTCCGACTGCGTGGGGACGGCCATCAGCAGGAACAGGGCCTGCAACAGGGCACGGTAGCCGGCTTCCTGCTGCAGATTCTCGTGTGCGATCTTGAAGACGAAGTTTTCCAGTCGGCGACCAAAACTGTCCACGTCCCCGATCGCCAGGCAGGCCCTCAGGTCCGGGACCAGGGTTTCGTCCAGCGCCGGTGCGTGTGCGCCCAGCCCCAGAATGTCGCGGGTCCACGACTCCGCGACTTCCAGGTTGGGGAAGTCGAGATGGGCCTTCCCATCGTCCTGTCCCCCGTGCCAGGTGTAGTAGCCGGTCTCCAGCATCAGGGTGGTGTAGTCGGGACGGGTCAGGGATCCCAGGCCGGCGTCGGATGCGTCCTCGGCCCCGCCCGTCGGCAGAGCTTGGCGTGTATCGGCCGCCAGGCGCGCAATCAGGCCCGGGTGGCCCGACCGGCTCCAGGCGGAGGGCCAGATGCCGGCCGCAGCCTGGTGTCGCATCCCTACTGCTGCCAGCACGTCGGTCAAGCCGGCGGTCAGGGTGAAGGGGTTGTAGACGCGCGGGGCCTCGGGCAGGGGCGAGAAGCGGTAGCCGTTGTAGCGCCTTCGCCAGTCGGCCTGGATGTCGCGGTCGCGCAGACGCGGTTCCCTGTCCGCTAGGGCATCCCGGTAGGGAGCGAAGTAGCGGTCCACCTCCTCCTCCGTGAATCCACAGAGGGCACCGTAGGCGGGTTCGTCGGAGATGTCGCGGAAGTTGTTGGCGGCTGAGAACAGGTGGTGGCGCGCAAAGCGCGTGATGCCCGTCACGAACACCCCGTAGAGATGGCCCTCGTCGTCCTTCAGCACGCGGAAGAACCGGCGCAGTTCGTTCACCGCCGGGGTCGGGTCCATATCCGCCGTGCCCAGATGTTCCGTGATCGGCGCATCATACTCGTCGACCAGCACCACGGGCTGGCGGTTGTAGGCATCCTTCAGGCGCTGGATCAAGTTCCGCAGGAGCGTCGTCGGGGACACATCCGGGGGTGCCCCCAAGGGATCGGGGCCCGTCCAGCGGTCGGTCCGCCCGCCCCACAGTGCGATTACCTGCCATAGGTAGGCCTGCAGGGCGGTGCGCGTGCCGGCCGGATCGGGACTGTCGATCAATGACAGGTCCAGGCGAATCACCGGATGCCAGCCGTGCACGCCGTGCCAGTCTGCCGCTTCCAAGCCGTCCCACAGCCAGGGTGGCGAGGTCCAGTCCGCAGGCATGCCGTCAAGCTGGGCGGTCAAGCCTGCGGGGTTGGCGACATGGCCCGGTGGTAACCCTTGGAACCAGGCTTCCAGCGTGTTGACCAGCAGCGTCTTGCCGAAACGCCGCGGGCGCGCCAAAAACTGGTGACGGTCGCGGAGGCGGGGAGTTGAGGCCGACCGCACCGGAACCGTTGCCAGCAGTTCACGCAACAACCCTGTCTTGTCCACGTAGAAGCCGGCCGTGTCGCGGATGGCCGCGAAATCCGCATCGCTGGCATGCAGGGCGGGCAGTGGGTACATGGCGGTGAGCCCCTCCAAGCCGGGGTGGGATCAACTGTATTGTATACGGCCAATCGGAGTCCGATCCCGTGTTTCTGGAATGTTTCAAACCCTCACACCGTCAGAATTTCAAGTGCCGGATTCATGCCGAATTGACATTACATAAAGGAACATGCCGGAGGCCGCGGATAGTGGCGTATGCGGTTACCAGTCCAATCGGTCGATACTTTCGGTACATCCAGCCGTGGTCTTGAATGCGGATGGCCTCAAGGAGTGGAAGGATGATGCTATCCATGCCCTCTTGCTTGCCTTCGTAGAAGAATACAGATCCTTGGACATTGTCCAACTTTCGCTATAAATTTACAAGCAAGCCTCTTGCTTGCCCAGATGCAATCCTTGGAATTTCCGATGACAGTCGGCACAAAGCCCAAGCAATCCCTTGTCGGCATCGAGTTGGTCCGGCTCCTTGCCCATGAGGGAGACCGCATTTTCACCACGGACCGGGCCAGACAGCTGGCTCCCCGCGTCGGCCTGAAGGACACCTACCTTGTCGAAGCTCTGTACCACCTGCGCAGAAACAACTGGATCGTGTCGCTGCGCCGGGGACTCTACGCGCTCTCTTCCATGGTTCCCGGGGTGGCAATCATCCATGAATTCGAAGTTGCCGCAGCCCTCGTCTCTCCCGCCATGATCTCCCATTGGTCGGCTCTGCACTATCACGGGTTGACAGAGCAGATACCGAGGGACGTGTTCGTTCTTACTACAACGGATGCCTGGACCCCCCGCCCAAGGCAGGGCAGGGAGGCGTGGTCCGGGAGCGGCTTCCCGGCAGGAGATACGACGTACCGGTTCGTCCAAGTCAAGCCCGACCGCTTCTTCGGCGGTGGACCGCGGTGGATCGGTGAGGTGCGCGTACCCATGACAGATCTGGAGCGCACGTTGCTGGATGGACTCTCCATGCCCCGGTACTGCGGGGACTTCGCCGAAGTGCTCCACGCCGTGCAAGTTGGCATGGACCGGTTGAACATCGAACTCATTTCGGAATATGCCGTCAGACTGGGAGTGACGACAGCCAAGCGTCTGGGATGGGTGTTGGAATCCCAAGGCGTTCCCAGGTCCGAACTGGCGGTGTTGGCGGAGCTGCCCGTCAAGGGTTACTGCAAGCTCGATCCCACGGGACCTCGAAAGGGATCGTGCAACCGCCGCTGGATGGTCCAGGAGAACCTGCCGGGGATGGTGGGAGCGTGAAATCCCTTCGCACACCGTTATAGGAGGCTGTCCCAGTCCTACATCATCAGAATACTCTTGACATAACAAACCAGTCCGGTATTGGCCTCGGTCAGCCGAATCGCTGCCGCACTTGGCCTGACGGGGTGCCGACGGATCGGGGCTGGAAGTGGTTGCTCATTCGATAGTCTGGTCAACGACTTCGCAATGCCCAAGGCGTGTCATGAGGAAGTAAGTGCTTCCAGTTCAATCAGGTTGCGCATCGCCTCATCGTTGGTGCGACCACAAATCTCGGCCGACGGCTGGAACGCACGGCACACGTTGGGTCGTTCGGGTTTGCCGTACAACAGGCAGCGGTTGTCACTGGTCAGTTGGATGCAACGTATCCCTGCCGGTTTGGGGCCGGACATGCCGGGGATTATGGTGCTGACGCTGATGGCAATGCAGCATGCCCCGCACCCGACGCGACACTGGTTCCCAAAATCCGCATCCCACCCGGATGTGGACGGTTGTTGGGTCATGGTGTTGGCGAAACCAATTCCCTTCAAAGGTGTTGCCGTTGGGGCACAAAAGCCAGAAACGTTTCGGGCATGCCAACGGTTCCCATGCCGTGTCGGCACGCCGGAATTTCCTCCCGGGGCGAACCTTGAATGCTGCGATGTTGAACTGCTGGATGTCGTAGGGCGGTACGCGACATGCTGTTGGCGTCAGCCGTCGATAACGTCGTGGACTCTCACAATCCAACCGCTGGTCGCGTCGCAGTACAGAAAGTCGACGCCTTGCCGGGTCATGCCGTGCGGTTGCGGCATGTCGTCGGGAATGTTGATGGTCCGGCCGGGCTCGCCGGTATCTGGATCCGTCTCGACGATGGTCCGTTCGTTGGTGTAGACGATCCAAAGCGCTTTCTCGGTGCTGACTAGGCCGTGTGACCGATCATGCTGGAGCGGAATGGTGGCGGTGACACTCCAGTCCGCTATGCGAACCCGGCTCAGGGTTTGCCTGGACAAGGTGCTCAGCCAGATGTAGTCCGGGTCCCGGCAGTCAACCTCAATGCCGTGCGTGCCGCCGCCGCCGGGCAGGAGACGCCGTTCCTTCAGTTCACCGGTGTCGGTGTCCATCCTCAATACCTCGCCGGCCCCTTTCCGCGCATCCTGCTCACGGGATGGCCGCCATAGGTCCGAACTCCCGTTGGCTGCCAGCCAGAGGTCACCGTCGTGCCAGCACATGCCGCTGGTGTTCGACGAGTCACTGGGGTAATCCTTGAGGAGATGGGTAACCTGGTATTCGTTGGGTTCGTCCAGGCTGACCAGGGCTACCCGGTCCGTAATCTGATCCGCAACCCAAACCCCGTCCGGACAGGCTGCGATGCCGTTGGGCACGGCGTAGGGGGACCTGAAAATCCGTTCAAAGCGACCGTTGCCTTCCATGGTTGCCTCCGGGCACTGAATTAGGCGGGAACCGGTATTCCGTACTTCGATGCCGACTCGACGATGCGATTCCAGGTCGCGTCCTCGATCGGGATGCCGCTGGCAGTCCGCTCCCTGATGCGTTGCTGCTCAATCTCGCCGGGCAGGTAGATTTGATCCGTTCCCGGCATCAGGCGGGAGGACTTGATCCAGTCGATCAGATGACGCACCTCGGTGCGGTATTCGTCCATGTCGACGAAGGCTTCGATTTGCAAGGCCATGCACAAGAACCCGCTGGCACCCCGGGTGGGGTTTTCTTGGCTGCATCCCGCCCTGGACAATGCCCCTGCCATGACATCGATCATCATGGACAGGCCGTATCCCTTGTGTCCCAGGGCACCGCCCAGCGGAAGCATGGCAGCGTGGGGTGTGCGCAACAGTGCAGGGTCGGTAACGGTGTTGCCGTCGCCGTCCACGAGCCACCCCTCCGGCGCCTCCTGGTTGCGCGCCGTCAGAACTTCCAGCTTGCCGCCTGCAACCATGCTGGTGGTGATGTCCAGCATCATGGGATCGTCCGTATCGGTGGGGACGCTGATGGCCAGGGGGTTTGGAGGCAACCGGCGATCCGTGCCGCCAAAGGGAGCTGCAAATCGGGCTCCGCCATTCAGCATGATGATGCCAACGCAGTTCTTGGCGGCGGCCAACGGAGGAAAGGCCCCCAACCGTCCAATGTGGCTGGCCCTGCGTACGGTCACAACCCCGACACCGACTGCTTCGGCCTTCCGGGTTGCCATTTCCATCGCTTCGTAGGCCATGAGAATGCCGATGCTGCGGTCGGCATCCACGACTGCCGTAGCGGACGAATCCCGTTCCACGATCTGGGAGCCAAGAGCCTTGATGCTGCCCTTCTCAATCTGTTCGGCATATCCGGGGACTCGCAGTACCCCGTGCGAGTCGTGCCCCATCAAGTTCGATTCAACCAGGTGGTCGGCTGTCCGTCGGGCCTGATCCTCGGGTAGTCCCGAGCCGTGCAGAATTCCGGTGACAAGGTCGTTGAGTTCCGAAGGGGCAATGGCGGGCATGGGCAAGGGTCCATGGGTTGGCAAATGGCGTTACCTTCCGGCGCGTCAAACCGCTACACCGAAATTGATCGAATTGCGCGGGGAGATGTGTGCTGATTATACGCCGACCTTCGTGGCATCCTGACACCCGTTCGCAGTATGGACGGTCACCATGTTTCCGTGATCGTGGGCGATGCGGACAATCCGGCTGGATTCATTGACCGAGGCTGGCTCGCGGAAGACGCGCAGTCATCTCCCAAGTAGGGAAATTGCGGCACTGTTTCACTTTCGTTGAAAACGGTTTAGGCGGACATGCAGGGCTCCTTGGCCACGGTCCTGGTTGGCAGGCGGGTTTCAAGCCAGGTTTCCGGCCAGCAAGTGCAGGAAGCTCTGTGCCCCCTGCGGCGTCTTCAGGCCGCGGGCCAGCCGCGCCCGGGGCTTGAAGCGGCCAAACCAGCCCTCCAGCCGGTTCGTGCCGGGGGGATGGAGGGGTCGCGCACGCAGCGTACGAGGTCGTTCCAGCGGTCCATGACATGCTCCACCAGGGCCAGCACGGGCGGCGACAGCCGGATCACGCCCTGGTGGGCCCACTCGCAACAGACCAGCAGCAGTTGGCCACCCCACAGGGGCAGGTGCCGCAGCAGTTGCACCACTCCCCGCAGCACGGTCGCGTCCGCCCGGGTCCGCAGGCCCGTGCGCAGACGCTGCAGCCGTCGGCGCACGGTGCGCCGCATATGCACGACGCACAGCTGCCGGTCCAGCCCACAGCCCTGCAGGGCCTTGCGGAAGGCGGGGTCGTCGTCGGTGACCAGCGTGTGCACGCCGCGGGCTTCCAGCTCCTGGAAATAGGCCGTCCAGTCGAAGCCCGACCCCGTGCGGCGCAGGTCGCACAGGCGGCCGGCGGTGTCCAGGACCACCGCTACCGGCTGCCGCCGGCCCTCCAGCGGCAGCCAGGTTTCGTCCACCAGCACCACCCCGGGCAGGTTCGCCGTCGTGTCCCACGGCGCTTCCGCCTGCAGCCGCTGTACGTCCCGCCACAGGCTGGTGGGGCTTACGAAGCAGCCCAGGAGTTCCAGGCTGGCCGCGGTCGCGCGCAGGCTAACGCCGAGCACGTACAGGCGCATCAGCATCGCCTGCCAGGACCGCGTGCGCTGCTGGCGTGTCACGCCCTCCGGCGGGCGCGAGTGGGTGCGCCCGCAGCTCTGGCAGCGCCAGCGCTGCACGCGGCAGGGGCCCAGCAGCAGCAGATGGCGCTCATGGCAGCCGTTGCGCCAAAAGGCGCGCTGGCCGCAGTAGGGACACGCCTCCGGCGGACCGGGGTCCGCGAGTTGACGCGCGGGATCTTCAGGGGCTACCGTGAAAGACATGGCGAGAGGTCCTTTCTTGGGTTGAATGCATCAAACCAAGGGTACAGGGCCTCTCGTCTTGTTCCGGGCCCAAACCGTTTTCAACGAAAGTGAAACAGTGCCGAAATTGCCGGCGCGCCGGTGGGCCGGGTTGGTTTGGCGTACAATGCCGCAGTTCCTCTGTGCGAACGAAAACCTGACGCAGCATGGCCGACACACCTCTGGCGGGCGAGCAACAGACCCTGGATCCGGCATACGGACAGGGCAACCCCGACCCGCGTGCCCTTGAGCTGGTGGGCGAGTTGCAACAGTACCTGCCCGATGCCCGCGTACTGCTGTTTGGGTCGCGGGCGATTGGCGACTGGTGTCCCGGCTCGGACATCGATCTGGCAGTGATTGGCGGCTCGAAGGATGCGGCTGAGAAAGCGGTCGCGCAGCTTCGGTCCCAGGAGCCGCACCCCCGCGCCCAACTGTTCCATTTCACGCGTCCGGAGTTCGACGCTCTGCGCAGGTCGCTGCCCCATGTGGCCGGTCAGGTGCAGGCACATGGACTGACGGCCACAGGAGAACCCCTACCGCCCATGGATCAAGACAACCCCTGGCCGGGTGTGCAAGGGCTGTTGCACGCCGCGCGTCGCAAACTGCAGACTGCGCTGATTGTCTTCGGTACGGAGCCGCTGACGGGTGAGATCGTATTGGCCACACATGGGGCATTGGAACGTTGCGTGAAGGCTGTGCTGGGCGCTGAGGGGAAGGATTTCAGAAAGCATCTCCCTCGGGATGCTCAACACAACGTGACCGCCTTGGCCGGGTTGCTGTCCGCGGAACCGTCCGCCAACCTGACGGCCGTCATGCCGGTCGCATACCTGCATGAATTGGATGCATACCAAGACACCGCTTTGTATGAGCACGACCAACGGGTGGAGTGGCCGACCACCGACAACGAAACGATGCTCGCAGCCGGGCAACGAGCATCGTTGGGCTTGGCCGACTACGCGTTGAAGACGTTGGGCAAGACCCCCCGTGACATCGGCTACGAACATCGCATCGGCAGCGATGCCCTGGGTGGCTTCGGCACCGTTGCGCTCGACCACTACGCCCACGCCCAGTTGGGCGCGCGGGAGCGGCAACACATCGTGAACTCCGAACGCGTACGCGATCTCAACACATTGCTTGGCAGCCAGTTGACGGAATCCCAACTTGATCGCATTGAATCGAATTGGTACACCCACAACCCTCCCGACGATGTGGTGGTGCGGATCGTGGCCGTAATGACCGACCCGTCGACTTGGCTGGATCTACTCGTCAAAACGACCGATGCCGACACACCGCCGCCTAATGGCGGTTGGTGAGGGGACTTGAACGCGTTACTACGCAGGCCGGGACCTGTCGGGCTTTGAATCTTGTTCACAAGTCGTTGGAGTGCCTGGCGGCAATGCCCCGCGCCGTGGAGCAGCCTTTGCCCCATGGGCCGAACGGGGGGAGATCCGTCCGCGCCAGGATGTTGAGCGCCGCATTGTGGTCCGCGTTGGTCCGGAATCCATAGGCCCCCGTACGCGAACACTTCCTGCTACGGTCGGTTGTGTTGACTGGTGTGGCCGCGGACGCTGCACGCTTGCGAGGCGTGGACGGGAGCCATCTTGACCAGGGTGCCCGCAGCCGGCATCATCAAACCGATCCCACTCAGAGGTCAAATGGTTCGCGGCTGCCGAGGAACAATAACCGGTTGTACTTGGACAACCGTTCCGATTGGGTGATGGAGCCGACCTTGATGTTGTCCGCCTGCCAACCCACCGCCAGATCGGCCAGCCAATCATCCTCGGTCTCGCCGCTGCGGGCCGACACGACCACGTGCCAACCGTAGCCGCGCGCCAGTTCGAGCGCGTCCCGCGCTTCGCTGAGCGTCCCGATCTGATTGACTTTCAGCAACAGGGCGTTGGCGCAGGCCGACTCCGCCGCCCTTCTGATTCGGTTTGGGTTCGTGCACAGCAGATCGTCGCCCAGGACGATGGTGGCATCGCCGAGTTCCGCGTACAGCTCCTGCCAGCCGGTCCAGTCGTCTTCGGCCAACCCATCCTCAATGCTGTGCATGGGGTAGGCCCGACACCAAGTTCGATACAGTGAGATCAACTCCCTAGCGGACAGGGCTTGGCCGTCCACGTGATAGCGGCCGTCTTCATGGAAGTGGCTGGCGGCGGCATCGATTGCTAGTTTGTAGTCGCGTCCCGGTTCCAAACCCGCGGCGCGACAGCAATCGTCGGCCTGGGCCAACATTTCGTGGGTGTTTTTGAAGGGCGGAGCCAAGCCCCCTTCGTCGGCGGTTAGATTGCGCTGGCCGTAGTCGCGGGCGATCAGGTCGACGGCACAGGCATACACTTCGGCCATGGCCGCCATTTGTTCGTCAATCGGGCGCGTCGGCAACGGCAGGACAAGGACATCCTGCAGCGCGACCTGACCGCCGGCATGAACCCCGCCGCTGAACAGGTTGATGGTGGGGGAGGGCAGATGTGCGGGAATGGACGCAGCATCGGTGCGGAGCGACGCAAAGTGTCTCCAAAGACTTTGGTCTTTCGCCTTGGCAACCGCGCGTGCAAATGCCAGCGAGACGGCAAGTATGGCGTTCGCGCCCAGCCGGGACTTGTTGGGGGTACCGTCCAGACCGATCAGGAAGTTGTCCAACTCCTGCTGGGAACGCCAGGGCCGATTGGCTGCCTCCACCCCGATGTGCCGAACCGAATTCACCGCCTTCAGGCAGCCCTTGCCCCGGTAACGGTGCGGATCCCCGTCCCTCAGTTCATGGGCTTCGTGAATGCCGGTGGATGCGCCGGAGGGAACGGACACCGTACCGGAATGCCCGGATGACAGCAGCAGTGATGCCTTGACGGTTGGACGGCCCCTGCTGTCCAGGATTTCCTGGGCGTCCAGGTCGTCTATGGTGAACATGGAAACCTTCCTGGCAGCAAGTCGAAGTTCAGGTTTCCCCAAGCTGCCCGGCAACCTCGCGGATCAAGTCGGGGATGGTGGAGGGTGGGTTGGCCATTAGCTGCAGGGCCAGTGAACACTGGCGGTCCAACTGGGCATCGTCCAAGTATTCCAGCCGGGACCGGCCCACCGCCCTGGCCAGCAGGCAACCCGCAGTGTGCCTGCATCCTGCGGCCTCGCCTCCATCCTGGGCCACGGCCGGACCGGAACGTTGCCGATAGCCACTCCAGAAGGACTTGGCTCCCTGCAGAAACTGTCTGCGCCACAGCGGCGACCACAGGGCCTTGGCCAGCGCATGGGTAAGTGCGAAACCAACGTCGAACCAGGGTGTGCCCACATGGCTGACTTCAAAGTCCAGCAGCCATAGCCGCCGGTCCTGCAACAGGACGTTCTTGGGGCTGTAGTCGCCGTGAACAAGCGTGTTGCGTGAGTTCGTTGCCGCGTCCACAAGGTCCTGCATAAAGGCGGCGGCCTGTGGAACCCGCAGGCCACTCACCAAATAGTACGGATCCAGCCGGAGGGAGTGAAAGTGCATCTTGGACTGAAGGCGCGCCGGCAGTCGGTCGACCTGCGGTCTGGCCTTGTCGTGGATGTGGGCCAGCATGCGGCCGAACTCCTGCCACGAACCGGGATCAACGAATCCCTGCAGAAGACGCGTCTTCCAGTTCGCATGGGGTTCCGGCACCGCGGCCATGGCAATGATGTTGCGTTCGCGGTCCTGCCGAACCGGCTCCGGTACCTGATCCGGCAAAAACGAGCCGTACACCCCCAAGGCGGCAAATTCGGTGAGGATGCGGTCGGTTGGACTGAACCACTCGTCCTCCACCCGCAATCTGGCCAGGGCCTGCTTGACGATTAGATCGCGGCCACCGGCTTGCACCCGAACAGTCCGGTTGGAGACGCCACCGGCCAGTACCGAGGTTTCGATTTTCTCGCCCGGAGCGGCCAGCTCCTGCTCCTCCAACCAGCGGAGCAGGTGGTTTGGGCTCTCGATGTCCAGCGGGTCCGGCCCGTTTTCGGGCGTTGCGGACATGGCGGCTGCGGACGGAGGCGGGCCGGGCCCTGAGGTTATTCGCTTTCCGTCGGGGCCGCTTCCGGTTCCTCGACCGGAGCCGGAACTTCCTCTTGGGCGGGTTCGGCCGCGGGTTCCGGTACGGGCTGCTTCACGAGGAATTCGTCGCGGGTCCGTTCGATCAGGCGGTCAACCGTGAAGCGGTTGGCCTCCACGAACCACTCCGATTCGGTCGACTTCACCACGACCCGATTGGCCCTTTCGGTGTTGGCGCCGATCACGATGGACACCATTTCGTCTTCATCGTCGTCCTGCACGCGGAACGTGGCAACTGCTTGTGGGTTGAGCATTCCGTATTCGGGCAGTTCCTGCTTGCCCAAGGGCCGGGTCAGGCTGATGGTGGACACGGTGGTGACCAGGGAGATGAGGTTGTTCGGGTTGAAGACCTCGCCTTCGGCCAGCCCCTCCATCATCCACTGGTCGTCCTCGCCGCGCTTGAAGCTGAAGGTTCCATTGGGATTGGTCAGGTTGAATTCACGGATGTCGTTCTGTCCTTCCGAGTAGTAGACAGTGTCCAGCCAGCGGGTAATCTGGGTCGAAACCTCCCGGTGCTTCAGGTCGGTGGAGATGTACACCGCCTGTTGGTCCGCCGCCCGCACGTGCGTGGCCCGGGGCAGGGGGGCCGTGCCCACATAGGCCACGACCTCCTCATCCGTAGCCAGGGCGACTGTGAGGCGCCGTTCGAAATTCTCCTCGCCGACCCTCAACCTGTCGTGGCTGCCGGCGGTCTGCGTCACCGGCCGGGCGTCGTCCAGTTCGACCATGTCCTCGATCAGTTGATCGGCCAGGATGTTCGAGGCGGGATAGCCGTCGAAGTCGTTGAACCGCCATTCGCCGTCGTCTTCGCGAATCAAATGGATGACATTGCCCTGCATGTCCTCGATCTGCAGTTCCCTGACGGTTGCATCCTGCATGGCGGTCAGGAGGCGCACGGGCTCTCGTTCCGGCGCGCGGAGATCCCAGGGAACCACCAGGGCAACGGCGGCCGCGATCTGCAGCAGCAGCAGGACGGCCAGGACATTGAACATGTCCCGTTGGGAGCGGTTGACAAACAGGCTGGTGATGGTCTGCATCGTGGCATCGGGGTGGAATGTGCCGCCCAACCGGGAAACGGGCACAGGCTACAGCATGCGCTCGCCGGGCTCGGCGTCAAGCGGGATCTGATTGGTGGAGCGCCACCGCCAAATGCCGGCGATGACGACGAGCGCCAGCAGGGCAACGACGTAGTTCAGGACCTCGAACCGGATCTGTTCCTGCTGGGTTAGGGGCTTGAGCAGGCGAATGGTGTTGCCCCGTGCCCGAATCGAAAGCAGTTCCACATCCTCCTGACTCCAGTCAACCAGGTTTTGCACGAACAGCAGGTTGTTGGTGACCTGGTCCTGCACCAGGATGCGCATCAAGTCGAGGATCAGATCGTCCAAAAACTCCGCACTGCCGATGACTGCCAGCCGGGTGTCGAGCGGGGACGATTCGATGACGTTGAACTCCGTCAGGAGGCTTTCCGCATCTCCCGGTGATGCCACGCCCTCCTCCAGCCACGGGTTGGGACGATCCTTGAAGAAGCTGTCGAAGCGCCCCTGGACCGTCACCGCCAGGGGATGGCGCTGGCGCACATCTTCCGGCGCCACGTCGAATCCGAACTCCGGGAAGGCCTCGAAGTTGGGTTGGATGTCGGGCACGTCGGTGACCCACGAGTCCTCACTGGAATACAGGAGCGTGACTGCGTCGCGCTCCGCGTTGAGTTCGGGATCGATGGTAATCGGCGAAGCGTAGTTGAGGGTGACGGCAGGCAGGCCGGATACCGCCGGATGGTTGCCCTCCATGGCGTCCGACCGGATATCCACGAAGAAGGGATAGTCGAGAGCCTGGTACTCGCTGACCGTAAGGTTGTCCACTTGGCGCGGAATGTTGACCGGGAATGGCGTGTTTTGAAGGTCGAGAACCAGCAGCGGTTCAACGACGATGCCGTGGTGGGCCAGCATTTCGTTGAGGTTCAGCGGGGTGCCGGTCAGCGACAGGTCTCCGCTCAGCGGATGGGGTGCAATGCCGAAGTTCGAGGCGGCCACAATCAGGGAGCCGCCGCGCATGAGGAACTGGTCGATGGCGAACAGGGAAAACTCCGACATGTACTGGGGCGCAATCAGGAACAGGACGTCGATGTGATCCCCAACCGGCCCTGATTCGAGGTCGACCACTTCCACTTCGAACTCGGACGACAGCGAACCCCGTACCGTGTTCCACGAAGCCAACGGGTCAAGCTGCTGGCCCAGGATCGACTGCGTGGGAATATTGGGTGGCAGCCAGAGGCCGACCGTACGCAGGAAACCCGGTTGGGTGCGCTGAATGGTCTCGTCGATCACGGTTCTGATTGAGGAGCGCGAGATTCCGCCCCTGGGGAATATCAGGTGCAGTTCCCCTGCCAGATCCAGGACCAGGTGGAAGTAGTAGTCGCTGGGCGACACCATTGATGGGGGATAGGGCTCAAGGCCCCAGGAGTTGATCAGCATCTCGCGCGGGAACCGGGCACCTTCCGCGTCCGGGTTGACTACCTCGAACTCAAAGTAGCCTGAACTGGCCGCAAGCTCCTCACCGGTGGCGATGATGAGGTCCATGTCGGTGTTGGCCTGCTCGTTCAGTTGGCCGGGGGTCACGAGGAACGACAGTGTCACGGGTTCGCCCAAGCTGTCCAGGACCGCCTCCACGCTCTGGAAGCCATATACCACCTGTTTGATGGCCCGCGTAAGGGTGTACTCCAAGGTATCGAGCTGGACGTTGGTCGTGCCGTCCCGGTCGTTGGTCACCTTCACCAGATCGGCCACCTGCAGGACGATGTGCTGGTCGGCATAGCGGATCAGCACATGGAAGTAGGAGTTGCGGACGGCCGATTCGTACCGTTCCTCAATTTGGAATGGGATCGGATTGATGCCGTAGGTTTGGGTGGCATCGAGTTCCAGGTCGGGATCAGTGGTCGGATCCAGAACCTGAACTTCCACATTGGTGCCGCCGGCAATGTCGTATTCGGCCAGCATGTCCGCAATGCCCGAAACCACGGGAGCCAGCTGGGGATGCGTCTTGGCACTGAAGAAACCGGTGATCTTGAGCGGTTCGACCAGGCCGTCCAGCAAGGTCTTCGTGGTTTCCGAAAGGGAGTATTCCTGTTGTTCCGTCACGTCCACGCGCAGGAAGCGCAGGGGATGCAGCCAGATGTTCGACAGGACCAGGTTGGCAATCAGGAGCGACGATAGCAGGATTTCGCGTTGTCGCACCCGATCATGGCCGCGGCTCCAGCGAATGGACTGTACCGACAGCACGTTCAGGGTCAGGAACACGCCGGTCAGCGTCAGGTAGTAGACCAGGTCGCGCAGGTCCAGCACACCGCGCTGGATGCTTTGGAAGCGGCTGTCGGTGCCGATGGCGCGCAGGAAATCGGCCATGGCCGGCGGCACGAATTCGGTGGCTGTGGTGCTGCCGGCGAAATAGAGGAGGCCGCCTACGACCACCGTGATGATGAGCGCAACGATCTGGTTGTCGGTGCGGCTTGACGCAAACAAGCCCAAGCCGACGTAGGCCGCGCTCAGCAACAGTGTGGCCAGATAGCCGGCGGCGACCGGGCCCCAGTCGATGTTTCCCAGGTTGGCCACAGTGATGGGCAGGGGGAGCGTGAGTGCAAGGGCCAGTGCCACCATGATCATCACGGACGCAAACTTGGCGACGACCAACGTGAGCGAACCCACGGGCAGGGTCAACAGTGTCTCGAGCGTCCCCGAACGCTGCTCCTCGCTCCACTGCCGCATGGTCAAGGCGGAGATCAGGAAGATCAGCAGAATGGGCATCCACCGGAAAAGACCTCGCAGTTCCGCCAGGCCTCCCGCAAAGAAGGCTTCCACCCAGAAAAAGGTGTACAGCGTGAATACCAGGAACACGCCGAGGAAAATCAGGGCCATGGGAGAGCCGAAATAGCTCTCCAGTTCCTTGCCGACAAGCGAACGCAAATGCTTCATTGCAGGAGTTGGCGGAGGTTGTGGACAAAGGGCTCGAAACCGACCCCGCCGGTCTCGACGTGGGCGGCCGGGGGTTCAGTTCCGGAGTGCCAGATTGTTGAAGGTGGACTCTAGACTCGCGGTTTCGCAATACAGCTCGCGCACCGCCCAACCGGCCTTGGCGGCTGTCTGGTAGACCAGAGGGCTCACCGCTTGGGCGTCGTCTGCGGTAATCCGGTAACGGGCTTGGCCGTTCGCTTCCGGCAGCCGATGCACCTCGCCGATCGCGGGATGACGCGCCAGTGTGGGCTTGAGATCGGATTCGTCCCGGTCCAGGACCAGCACCACGTCCGTGGCGCCTTGCAGCTCGTCCAAGCGTGCGTTGGAGCGCAGCTTGCCGTTGAGCAGGATTAGCACCCGGTCGCACAGAGCCTCCACCTCGGCCAGGATGTGGGTGGAGAAGATAATGGTCGAGTGCTCCGCCAGCGATCGAATCAGGGATCTGATCTCAATGATCTGGGTGGGATCGAGACCCACCGACGGCTCGTCGAAGATCAGCAAATCCGGCTTGTGCATGATGGCCTGCGCTATCCCCACCCGTTGTCGGTAGCCCTTGCTCAAAGTGCCTATCTTTTGGGTCAGGCGGTCTGTCAAACCGGTCGCTTCCGCCGCTTCGAGCACGGCCTCCACATGACGGTCGCGTTCCATGCGGTGGAGGTCGGCCATCAGGAGCAGGTAGCCCTGGACCGTTAACTCCGGATACAGCGGAGCGTTCTCCGGCAGGTATCCAATACGGGTTTGAACCTCCAGGGGATCATCCATCACATCAATGTCGCTGATGCGGACCGTACCGGCATCGGGGTGCATGTAGCCGGTCATGATCTTGATCAGGGTGGTCTTGCCGGCACCATTGGGGCCTAGCAGCCCCACAATGTCGCCCTGTTCAATCCTGAACTCCACGGCATCCAATGCTGTGATTGCGCCGTAGGTCTTGGTCAACTGCGAAACTTCGATCATGGCAGGGAGCAAACTTCCCGTTTACGCTGCGATTTCCTGTGTCCGGCCCGGGCCCGGAACGCCGCTTGTCGGCGCGCATCCGGCGAGACATCCGGCACAGTCATACGTGTTTGTCCACAACCTTGAATCTTACCCAAGATGGTGCGTCTGGATGTAGTTTCGCATGCAATTGTTGGTGTCAAGTCGTGGCAATGCGCGCCATGGCAAGAGCTCGCCGCGGGTCCTGGCGAACGCGATGCCGGCATGGTCTGATACGATGAACCCCATCCGGCACACGGGTCCGCCGGGAATGTTGATTGTGACCCGAAGTACACCCCTTCCCAGAGGATTATCCATGGCTCAACACAAGGTTGTGGTGGACCCGGCGTTCCGCAAGATGGGGGAAATCTTCAGTGAACTCGACCGCAGACGCCTCGAGGATCTGTGCTCGATCGTGTGGGGACAGGACGAACCGATGCCGGAGGCGGAGGCCCGGACGGCAGTGCTGGATGCCGATGCCGTGGTCTGCTCGCAATGGCGGTATGGGGACTCCATATACCAGGCACGCAGGCTGAAGGCCATTTTCTCGGTGTCCGGGGGCTTCCAGACCGACTTCGACTACGAGTATTGCCACCAGCGCCACATCCAATACCTGTCGTGTGCGCCGGCATTCGGTCCGCAGGTCGCGGAAATGGCGCTGGGACTGGCCATTGCGGCGGCCCGGACCATGGTAACGGCGGACCGGGATTTCAGGGCCGGGAAGGAAACCTACCTCTGGGACAGCAACCAGGACACGTTCACACTCTTCGACAAACCTGTGGGCTTCATCGGTTTCGGGGGGCTGGCCCAAAATCTGAGGCAGCTTCTGCAGCCGTTTCGGCCGCGCATTCAGGTGTATGACCCCTGGCTGTCGGACGGTTACATTCGGAGTCAGGGTTGCACCCCGGTGTCGCTGCCGGAACTGATGTCGCAAAACCGCTTTGTTTTCGTGCTGGCAATACCCAGCGCGGACAACTCGGCCATGATTGACCGATCACTGTTGGAACGGTTGGGGTCGGACACCGTGTTCCTTTTGATGAGCCGAGCCCACGTTGTGGACTTCGATGCGCTGACCGATCTGTTGCAGCAAGGTCGCTTCCGGGCCGGCATCGACGTCTTCCCGGAAGAACCGCTGGCATCCGATCACCCCATCCGCAATGCGGACAATGCCATCCTCTCCGCACACCGGGCGGGAAGCGTGCCGGAAGCCCTGTGGGACATCGGCCGCATGGTAGTGGACGATCTGG
Organism: Caldilineaceae bacterium; assembly: GCA_965219935.1. Taxonomy (GTDB): domain Bacteria; phylum Chloroflexota; class Anaerolineae; order Caldilineales; family Caldilineaceae; genus Bin34. The sequence continues at coordinate 761,540 of CBDCOU010000003.1, forward strand.
AAGCCGTCCTGAACGATCTGCCGGCCCGGCGCATGCAGCCGGCCCTTCCCCAACTGACGGAGCGGTACGCCCGCAACGCCGCCAGACGCGGCCGGCGCAAGTAGCACAGCGCGCACCAGACTCGGGTTTGCGGTAGCAGGGCCGGCTCTCGGGGTACCGGCGTCCCGTCGCTTCGCCCCGCGCCTACTCGGTGAGCGTCTCCCCTGATGGATTTCCACAGGCTGCTGCCGTTCATCACCTGGCTGTCGACCCGCGCCTATTTCCGGCGCCTTTCCAACGAGCAGGCGTGGCTGATTGTCATCGCCTTGATGTTTCCGTCCTCGATCATGCCGATGGCGTCGTCGGTGGTGCGGGTGGCGTCGCCGCTTTTTCGCGACACCTTCCAGGCCTCAACCGAAAACCTGGCCTGGCTGTCGATGTCCTTCACCATCCCCTACATGGTGCTGATGCCGGTCTACAGCCGGCTCAGCGAAATGGTCGGCCGGCGCCGGTTGATCCTGGCCGGGATTGCGGTCTTCTTGGTCGGAACGTGCGTTGCCATGTTGGCACCCCGCCTTTGGGTTCTCATGGTCGGCCAGGCCCTGCAGGGTTTCGGGTCCGCCGGCCTGATGCCGCTGGCCATGGCCTACATCGCTGCCATTTTTGAGCGGCACGAGCGCGGCAAGGCGCTTGGCACCTGGAGTTCCGTGGGACCGGCCGTGGCCTGGATTGGCCCGTTGCTGGCCGGCATTCTCATCAGCCAGTGGGACTGGCGGGTCACCTACATCCTGCCGATGGTGACGGGCATTCTGTCCATCATTGTGGTGGCCCGAGCCATACCGCCGGGCATGAGCAACATCCAGCCCCACATGTGGCGGCGGTTTGACTGGACCGGCGTGGCCCTGTTGGCCATTTTCATAATCTGCTTTTTCGCCTATCTGTCCAGCAGGCCCATCACCGGGGTTGCCCCCTTGCAGGATTGGCGGCTGGGTTTGGCCTCCGTGGTTCCCCTGGCGACTCTTCTGTGGTGGGAACGGCGCATCGACAATCCCTTCCTGGACCTCAACCTGTACCGCAGCAAGTTGTTTCGCCAGGCATCCCTGGGAGCGGCGCTGCGGATGGTAACGATGGGTTGCACCAGCCTGCTGGTTCCCCTGTTCCTGGTGGACATGTTCCAAGTGGACGGCGTAACGCTGGGCCTGATGTTGATGATCAATCCGGCCGCGATGTCGTTGATGGTCCGATTCGGCGGCACGGCCGCAGACCGGTTCGGCAGCGGCAAGCCGCTGATGGTGGGGTTCACACTGCAGATCGCCGTCATGCTGTCCATCTACCAGTCGCCCCTGCCCCAGACCCTCTTGGGCCTGGGATTCCTGTTGGCGGCGCACGGACTGGGCATGGGACTGATGCTCGCATCCCTCCACCGGATTGCGCTCCTGGATGTCAACGAGGCGAATGCAACGGTGGCCGCAGGCATGTACAGCTTCGTGCGCTTCATCGGCGTGGCCATCGGCGTGGCGGTGGCCGGCGTCATCTTCCAAGGGTTCACCGACGCAGGTGTCGAGCCGGTCATGGCCTACCGGCAGACCTTTGGCGGATTCGCGGTGGCGGCCGCCGCGGGTCTCGCACTGTCATTCATGATCAAGGACCCCGGTCCGTCAATTGCCTGAGGCGACGGGCGCGGATCACTGGAATCAGGTTGCCTACCCGGCGCAGACCAAGTCGATGAGGACTTCAGCCGTCTGGTGCACCGACGCCAAGTCCACCCATTCCTCGGTGGTGTGCAACCCATATCCCAGGGGACCGAAGATCACGCAGTCGGATCCGGCCGCCGCCAATATCGCCGCGTCGGTCCAATAGGGTGCTCCCACGACTTCGGGTTCAACGCCCATCGCACCGGCTGCCGCCGTGCGCAGCCGGCCCAGCAACGTGCCGTCGGCGCGGCTTTCGAATGGTTCGCGCACGAGATCAAGGGACTGTGACAACCGGTCGGCACCCAGGTGCCGGTTGGTCACCTCAACCAGGTCCCTGAGTTCACCGGTCACGTCGGCCAACGCCTCGCCGGGTGCGGTGCGGCGCTCCACTCTCACGGTGCATGTGGCCGGATAGATGCTGATGGCAGTGCCGCCCGCGATGGTGGAGGCATGGATCGATGGTGGCCCGGCGGCGGTTGACGACGGACGCGCGACCAGTTCGGCGGCGTGTTCGTGCAGGGCGGCCAGGAACACGCCCATGCACGAGATGGCGTCGATGCCCTCCTGCCAGCGGCTCCCGTGGGCGGCGCGCCCTTCGGCGGTGACGGTGTACCAGGCAAAGCCGCGGTGAGCGACCGCGATCTCCATGCCGGTCGGTTCCAGGACCAATGTCTGCTCCGCGATCGGATCCTCGACCAGCCGCTGGGCGCCGATGCTGTCTGCCTCTTCATCCGAAACGAACGCCAGGGTCAGATCGCCCTCAGGTCCGTGGCCGGCCTGCACCAATGCATCGGCAACGGCGAGCATCGCCGCAATGCTGCCCTTCATGTCCTGGGCTCCGCGCCCGTACACCTGACCATGTTGTTCCCACGGCAGGAAGGGCGCCGACATGCCGTCCACCCCGACCGTGTCCATGTGGGCCAGCAACATCAGGGAAGGTGCCCCGGATCGTCGTCCGGGCATGGTGGCCACGACATTCGGGCGGTTGGGTTGTGCGGTTTCCTGCCGGGAGGGTTCCAAGCCAATGCGGGCCAGTTCCGACATGATGAAGTTCGCCAAGTCTTCTTCCCCGGGCGCGTCCGGGGTCAGGGTCGGGTTGCGCGAATCGATGGCGATCAGCCGGAACAGGGCTTCCCTGAGGAATTCCCGGTTCAGTGCCGGACGGATTCCGGAAGTCATGGTGGCAGCCGTGGTTGGATCAGGGACTGCAGTCCCCAATCAATGGTGGCCCGTGGCCAAGCCGTTGGCTTCGCCCGTCACATAGCGCCGGGCCGTCTCCGCCAGCACGGCAACCCCCAAGGGGAACACGTCCTCGTCAATGTCGAACAGGGGTGTGTGGTGGGCTCCGCCATTCTCCACGGCTGCACCGAGCATGAACATCGATCCCGGAACCGCACGCGTCATATAGGCAAAATCCTCGGCCCCCATGCTGAACGGAGCCTCCGGGCTGGAGATGGCCTCCGGACCGGCCAGATCGGCCGCGGCGGCTTCCAGCCAATCCGTGACATCGGCGTCGTTGACCATGGCCGGATATCCCTTGTGCAGTCGAAATTCGTAGGCTCCGCCCAGGGAATCCGCGATCTTGAAGCACTGTTCGACTTCATGCCACAGCCGTTGGCGCACCTCGTTGGACAGGCTGCGAATGGTCCCCTGCAGGTACACCTCGGCCGGAATCACGTTGGAGGCCGCACCCCCCGCAATTTGTCCCAGGCTGACCACGCACTTGTCCTTGGGGCTGATGCGGCGGGAAGGAATTCCGTACAGCTGGGGCAGGATGGCACTGAGCAAAAACAGGGGATCCACTCCCTGATGGGGCATGGCTCCATGGCCGCCGTCGCCGCGGACCCAGGCTTCGAAACTGTCCACGGCCGCCAAGGCATCGCCCCTGCACACGGCGACCTCGCCGGAGGGCCGCGTCGAATTGACGTGGAGTGCGATGACATGGTCCAGCTCCGCCACCGCCTGGTCCTCGATCATGGCTGTGGCACCGCTGGTGCCCGTTTCGTCGAAACCTTCCTCGGCCGGCTGAAACAGCAGCTTGATCCGGCCCTTCCACGCATCGGGTTGGGTTGCGTAGTGCTGTTGGAGGATCTCGGCGGCTCCCAATAGCATGGCCGTGTGGGCGTCGTGACCACAGGCATGCATGACCCCGGGGTTGTCGGACTTGAAGGGATGTCCGACCTGCTCCTCGATCGGAAGCGCGTCCATGTCCGCCCGAATGCCAATGACCGGCCCGTCGGCGGGCCCAATGGTGGCGGTCACCCCGGTCCGGCCGACTTGGGTGCGGATGTCCTGCGTGCCGATTTCGGCCAGGGCATCGGCCACCAGGGCGGCGGTCTTGAACTCCCGGAATCCCAGTTCCGGATTCCGGTGGATATCCCGGCGGTAGGCAACGACCTTGGACTGGATCTTCCTGGCTTCCTGCAACATGGCGGACTTCCCAACTGAAAGAATGGCGAAGATTCTGGCGCGCGTCGGCGGCTACGCCTAATGGTAGTCGGACAGGTCGAACACCTTGGACATGGCGGCCCAGTGTTCATCGGCCTGTGCTTCCGGCACCCGCGACTGGAAAGTGTCCATCAGACGCTGCCACTCGTTGTACCGCGGACTGCTGGCTTCCAGCCTGGCAAAGTCGCGGTCCGGTTCGAAGTCGTCGCGGGCCTGCATCAACATGAACATCCGGCGTCCCAGCAGCCAGATGCGCATGTCGGTGATGCCTACCGAGCGGAGATCCCGGATCACTTCCGGCCAAACCTCGGCATGATAGCGGACATACTCGGCGACTGCCTGCTCATCGTCCACGAGATCAATGGTGAGCGCGAATTCCTGCATGGGGCTGTTCCTTGGGATTACAAGTGGGCCATGGCCTTGATGACGCCGGCCTCCGGATCAAGCCAGCCGCCAAAACTGGCGGTGACGTCGTCGAACGGGACTTCGTGGGTGAGCAGCGGATCGGTCACCAGGACATTCTCCTGCATGGCGGAAATCACCCGCTCGAAGTCCTGTCTGGTGGCGTTGCGGCTGCTCTTGAGCGTCACTTCCCGTCGGTGGAAATCGGGATCATGGAATGTGATGTCCGCTTGGACCAGGCTCACGAGCACGTAGGTGCCACCATGAGCTACCAGATCGAAGCCGCGTTCCATGGAGCCTGGATGGCCGGTTGCGTCGAACAGTACGTGGGCCATCTCCCCGTCCGTCAGGTCGGCCAGACGGGCCTCGAAGTCCTCGTCCACCAGGCAGACATCCGTAACCCCCTCGAAGTGTTCGGCGCAGAAGTCCAGCTTGTCCTGGGCGATGTCGGCCACAATGACCCGGGCCGGGCCGGCCATGCAGGCGAACTGCACGACCCCCAAGCCGATGGGTCCGGTGCCCACGACCACAACCGTGTCTCGGCCGTGAATGGCCGCGCGTTGGACTGCGTGGGCACCGATGCACTGGTTTTCGACGAGGGCCATCTGCGACAGGCTCAGCCCGTCTGCCGGCAGCAGGAGGTCGGGAGGCAGACTCAGCGATTCCCGCATCCCGCCGTCGGTATGCACACCCAGGACCTGCATCCGGACACAACAGTTGGACCTGCCGCGTCGGCAGGCGCCGCACCTGCCGCATGCCAGATACGGCAGGACGACCCTGTGGTCCCCTGAACTGCAACTCCTGTGGGAGCCGGGGTCCACGACCTCGACTGCCAATTCGTGACCCAGAACGCGCGGGTAGGTGAAGAACGGTTGGCGTCCGCGGTAGGCGTGCAGGTCGGTCCCGCAGATGCCGATGCGACGCACCCGCACCAGTACTTCACCAGCCTCGCGTTCGGGAACCGGCACGTCTTCCTGCCGCAGGCAAAATGGCTCGGTGAGTGTTATCTGCTTCATGCGCGAAAGAGTCCTGCGACGTAGTATTCAAGGCACGGGCAGACAAAATTGTAGCAATCAAGCCCAGCATCGCCCGGCGTTCCCGGGTGGCTCTGGGGGCCAAGCAAGTGGACATGCCGACATTTCCCGAGGGGCTTTCGCCTATGCGAAAGGCGAGACGGATCCGTCTCGATCCGGTGCGCTGGTGGGGACGCTTCGCGGTACCGATCCTTCTCCTGTGTACGCTGTGCCACACGTCGGTTGGGGTGCAGGCCCTGTCCGCCTTGACGATCGGGTCCGCTCGCACGGCCATTCCGGCCACGGTGCCCTTGGTGGTTCAGATTGGGGACCGCCAACACAACCTGCAAGTCCCGCCGGGTACCGTGGCAGACGCTCTGGCATGGAGTCGCATCGCGGTAGGTCCGTTGGACTTGGTCGATCCCGGTCTCGAAACCCCGGTTGATGCCGATATGCACATTCGCATTGTGATCCGTGAACGGAGCATTTCCGAAGAGCTGGCGTCGGTTCCCTACGATGTGGTTTGGGAGGGCGATCCCACACTTCCCATAGACCATCAGGCACTGCGCTCACCGGGGCGCGCCGGTTCAACGGTACAGAGAAACCTGCACGAACTTCATGACGGGCAAGCCATGCCCAATCTCCGGCGCACGGAATCCTGGTTGGCGGACGCGCCACAGCCAAGGCGGATTGCCTACGGCCGGATGATTGTCCGCCGGGTATACGAATCCCCTGCAGGCGATTCTGTGGACTACTGGCGGAAAGTGCGCATGTGGACCACGAGCTACAGTCCCGCGCGGGCCGGAACGCCAACCGACGCCCCCTGGTATGGCTACACCTTCTCTGGAGAACCCATGCGCAATGGCATTGTTGCAGCGGACCTGGATGTCCTCCCGCTTGGCACCAGGGTCTTTGTTGAGGGATACGGCAAGGGCGAGGTGCTTGACACGGGTGGCGGCCTGGGCCCGCGAAACCTGGATTTGGGGTATACCGACGAGGACTATCGGAGCTGGGCTCGGTGGTCGGACGTGTACCTGCTTTGGCCGCCGCCGCCGGCAGATGAGATTGTCTGGATTCTGCCGCCGATCCAGGGCGAACGCTAATCCGTAGGCGTCCGGTCTCCTCCCACGATCCCATGACGGTTCTGGCACCCATGTTGCACGCGATCCGGACACCTCGGACCACATGGTGTCTTGTCCTCATCGTAGCGGTTGGGTTGGTCGTTCGCGTGTGGCACCTGGACTACGACCAGGGCATGGGAAGCCACCCGGACGAGCGGTCCAACAGCTACTACGCAATGCGGATTCGCGCTCCCGTCAGCCCGGACTTGTGGCTGGACCCGGACCGAAGCCCCTTGAATCCTTTCCTCAATCCGGACAGTTCCGAAAAATACAACTTCACCTACGGTCACTTCCCCCTGTATTTGGGTGTGGCTGTCGCCCATGCCCTGCATCGAACGGAGCCGCTGTTGGAGGCTGTCGGCATCGGGGGAAGGTTCCTGGAGGCAGTCCGGAACAGCACCCGCGATCCGCGGGACCTGTTGTTCGGAGCCCGTCTCGCAATCGCACTGCTCGACACGGCCACGATCGCCCTGGTGTTTCTGTTGGGCCGCCAAGTGTATGGTTCCGGAACCGGACTGGTGGCGGCCGGTTGGTACGCCTTGGCCATGCAGCCCGTCAAGGACAGCCACTTCTTTACGTTCGATCCCGCTGCCACTACGTTTTTGGTGCTGGCCTGCCTGGGCAGTGTGTTGATGTTGCAGGACGGACGGCGCGGGCTGGGGGTGGTGCTGGCCGGCCTGGGTATTGGCCTGGGCGTATCGTCCAAATTTTCCGCACTGGTGTCCATTGGGATGCCTGTCGTGGCCGGCTGGTTGGCGGTGGCGGCACCGACCATGGTTTGGCGGTCTGTTTCATTGCCGAGGCGAAGTGCCCGTGGCGCGGCCATGGTGGCCTTGGCTGTGGCCGTCGGTTTCATCGCATTTGCTGTGACCAGTCCCTTCTCCCTCCTGGATTGGGCGCAGTACCGATTTGCCGTGATCGACATGCAGGGAGACATGGTGAGCGGTGCCAGCGACTGGCCGTTCACGCGCCAGTACCGGGGCACCCTTCCCTACCTTTACTTCCTGCGCCAGCAACTGCAGTATGGCCTTTGGTATCCCCTGGGATTTGCCGTCTGCATCGGCAGTGGATGGCTGATTCTGCGGGTCGCGGCCTCCGTGACGGGCCGGGCTCGATCATGGTTGTTGCGGCCGAGACCGGGGGAGTGGGTGATCCTGGCCTGGGTTGTGCCCTATTTCCTGCTGACGGGAGTCTTCCTGGCCAAGTTCAACCGGTACATGCTCCCGTTGTTGCCTTTCATGATTGTCTTTGGTGCAGCCTGGGCAACCTGGTTCCTCGGTTGGTGGAACTCCAGCCGGACAGGACAGCGGACGTCCTCGGTTTCCGTTCCGGATGGCAACCCTCACCTCGGGGCGAAAAGGTCCCACCGGTTTGGCCGGGCATGTATTGCGTTGGTTACCGTTGGGAGCATCTTTTGGCTCGCAGCCAACATCCAGGGGATCTATCGCAGCAGCCACACCTGGTTGGAGGCCTCGCGCTGGATCTACACCAATGTCGAACCCGGTTCCACCATCATGTGGGAGTTGTGGGACGACCCCTTGCCGCGTGAAATCACGGACTCCGACGGCAACGTCCGCAACGCTCGGACGGAAGGCTACCGGTACGTGGAGTTCGGCGCATTCGAGAACGATGACGAAGCCAAGTTGGCGTCGCTGGTGGCCGCACTGGCGGCCGCAGACTATGTGGTGTACAGCTCCAATCGCATCTACGACAGCGTGCCCCGCCTTCCCCAACGGTATCCCATGACCATCCGCTACCACGAGGCCATGTGGTCCGGCGAACTGGGATTCGAGGAAGTGTTTCGGGTGGATGCGGACCCTCGGCTGTTCGGAATCAGGGTGGCGGATGACAACGCCGATGAAAGCTGGAGTTTGTACGATCATCCCCCCGTCAGTGTTTTTCAAAAACAACGGACCTTGACCGAATCGGAGGTGCGCTCCCTGCTTGAACCTCATCTGGCACAAGCACAGCACTGGTGGTTGCCACAGCCGACTCTCGTTGAGAAGGGCGTCCTCGGCGTTGTGGACTTCGGTTTGGGACTGCTGGCCGGAGGAGACACCGGGGATGTGCCGATGGATGTCCGCGAGCCGGACGACCGTACCCTCGGGTTGCTGGCCGGACGGTTGCTGTTTGGCCCTCGCACCAGTCTTGTCCTGGACCACCAACCGATTCCCGACGGGCCGTTGGACAACTATCGGTTCAACAGGCCGTTCAGCCTGAGGGCAGGCCTGGCCGTTTTCGGCGGCTGGCTGGTCATGTTCATGCTGGGCCTGATTGCCTGGCCGTTCCTGTTCCGGATTTTCCCGTTGCTGCCCGACAGGGGGTGGATGCTGGCCCGCCTCACGGGTGTGCTGGGAACCGCCCTGCCGGTGTGGTGGGTGGCCCACGCCGGCGTCCGGGCATTCACGGTCTGGGGCCTCTGGACGACCGTGGCACTGATTGCCGTATTGGCTGCGGGAACTGCCTGGCAGCAGCGCACGGAACTCCGGGCAACACTCGTGTCGCACTGGCGGTTGCTGTTGACAATCGAGGCCGGGGTGCTGTTGGCTGTGTTCGTCATGTCGATCCTGCGCTTGGCCAATCCCGACCTTTGGCACCCGTGGGAAGGCGGTGAGAAGTTCATGGACATCGCGATGGTGAACGGGATCCTTGCCAGTCCGTCCTTCCCGCCCATCGATCCCCACTTCGCCGGCAAATACATCAACTACTACTACTTTGGCCAATACCTCGTTGCGTTCCTGGCCAAGCTGACAGGCATCTGGAGCGAAGTGTTCTATAACGTTGCGCTCGTGGTTTGGTTTGCCCTGACAGTGCAACTCGCGTGGGCAAGTGCATTCTATTTCCACCATGCGCAAGGCGGCCGTCAGGGGTGGCGGGTTCCGCTGCGCCGAGCCCTTTGGGCGCCTTTCCTGCTCGTGGGCATCGGCAATCTGTGCGGAGCGTTGATGCAGTTGGACGTGTGGAGAGGACGAGTGCTTCGGGATTCCGGCCAGTTTCCCGAACAGCCATGGCCGGCAAGGGTGATGGGAGAAGTTCTGGCCGGTGCCTTTGACGACATCCGGAACGGTTCGTTGGCGGCCCATGATTGGTGGGCCAGCAGCCGCACCATCCCCGCCACCATCACGGAGTTTCCCTATTGGAGTTTCCTGTTCGGAGATCTCCATGCCCACCTGTTGGCGCTTCCGCTCGCCCTCGGTGTGTGCGTCCTGGTGGTGATTGGCCTCAACTTCGAGTTGTCCCGCCGGCAGGCGGTTGCCTTGCTTGGATATGCCGCAATTCTGTGGAGCGTGTTGGTCGCAACCAACCTCTGGGAATTGCCGCTGTACGGTGGCCTGATTCTTGCGACCGCGATCCTGGCCTGCCTGCGTGTGTGGAACAGTCCTCGATGGCAGCAATTCGCCGCCATCCCGCTTGTGTTCGGCACAGTGGCCTATGTGGCCGGCTTCCCGTTCTGGCGAACTTTCGAACTCACATCTGCAGTGGGCGGTCTGGACCTTGTCCGGCGCGGTGACGAACTGGCTCCCTGGCTGAAAATGTGGGGCTTGTTTGTGGCGCTGGTTCTAAGTTGGCAAGTGTTGCAGGTCAAGGCTGGGTCCGGGCAACGCCTGTCACATCGGACTGCAGGCGACTGGTGGCTGGCCGCGGCTTTGGTCGCCCTGGCCACGGCCACGCTTCTGTGGTGGGAACTTCCCGTGTTGCTTCTGACCGGTGCCATGCTGGCCGTTGCCTTGTGGCTCGTGTGGCAACAACGGTCCACACCTGATGCCGCCGACTTTCAAGTCAATCTGCTCCTATTGGCTGTCACCGGCATCTGGGCCGGCAGCCAAGTGGTCTACGTGGCCGACTTCCTGGAGGGTAGCGACCACTACAGAATGAATACCGTATTCAAGTTCTTCTTTCAGGCCTGGGTTCTGGTCGCCCTGGCCGGTTCCATGGTCCTGCCCGGACTCTGGCAACGGTTGCGGCAGGCATGGGGGCTGCGCGTGATGCAAGCCGCGCGGCTGGCCTTCGGGGTTCTGCTGGCTGCCTCGCTCGTGTTTCTGCCGTTGGGTACCCCGTCCCGCCTGATGCGTCGTTTCGATGTCCCACCGGCACCTTTCTCAACGTTGAACGGTCTGGAATTCATGCGCTTTGGCGAGTACGTGTGGCCCGCGGGAGGGGACTTCATTGAACTTTCATCGGACATGGATGCCATCAATTGGCTGAACACCAACATTGACAAGGCCTGGGTCATTCTGGAGTCGAGCGAGACGGACTACTACCGTGCCGGCGGAACCCGGGCGGCAACATTCACGGGCCTGCCCGGCCTGATGGGGAGCCACCAGAACGAAAAGCGGCATCCGGAACTCGTGGCCAGCCGGTCCGCGCTGCACCGCGCCCTATGGACAACCCGGGATCACCAGGCATTGCTCGACTTGCTGCAAACTCACTCCATTGCCTTGATTTATTCCGGCCAATTGGAACAAGCCGAACATCCGGATGGCGTGGCACGGTTCGCGTCCATGTACGAAGAGGGGGTGCTTGATCTCCTGTATGACTCCGACCTCACCCGGATCTACGCGGTTCCGGCCGTGTACCGGGGTTGACCGGCACCATTGAATCCATCTGCAACCATGAACACACTCGAATGGGGAGCAGTCTTCCGCTGGTGCGTCGTGGTCCAGGCATGGGCTATTCCCTGCCAGATTCTGTGCCCCGTTCTGTTTCCGAACCTGCCGCACAGGGGTGTCCTCTTTGCCAAATCCCTGGCCGTGCTGCTGGTTGGTTTTGGCAGCTGGATTCTGTATGCCTGGCTGCATTTGCCTTTTGACCCGTGGCTGCCGTGGCTGACCTGGCTACTGCTGTGTGCCGGAACGTGGACACTGTGGCGCAGGGAACGGCGGCGAGGCTACATTGCGGGCCAATCCAACCAGCCTGCAGCCGAAGGCCTTGCTTGGCCGTCGGTCGAGCTCATCTTCTGGGGACCCTTTCTGTTCTGGCTGTGGGTGGCAAGCCTTCAACCCGGGGTGTTTCATACGGAGCAGCCGATGGACTTCATGTTCATCAACAGCCTGTGGAACAGTCGGCAATACCCGCCTCAGGACGCGTGGCTGGCCGGTCAGCCCATCAGCTACTACTACCTGGGCTATTGGTTGTTGACGACGGTGGCCAAGGCGGCCGCGGTTCAGCCGGCCTTGGCCTACCACATCGGACAGGCCACGTGGTTTGCACTTCTGGTTGCCGGGGCGGTGGGCGTGGGCGGGAGCCTGGCAGGCCTGGCCCGCAGACGGTTCGACTGGGCGGCCGGCGTGGTGACCGCCGTGGCCGCGGGGTTGATGGGTAATCTGCAGGTGGTGCGCGACCAACTGGCTGCGCGCGGCATTGCCCTCGACCGTTTGGCCAGTCTGTTGGACTGGCGTCCGGTGGATGTGGGCGATGGCGCAAACCTTTCGTGGTACGGGTCGGAATGGGGATCCTGGTGGTGGTGGCGCAGCGCACGGGTCTTGGCCGACCGCGGGCTTGATGGAGGCCACTTGGAGGTCATCACGGAGTTTCCCTTCTTCAGCTTTCTGCTCGGTGACAATCACCCGCATGTCCTATCTGCCCCATTCCTTTTCCTTTCCATGGGTCTGGCCCTGCAGTGGCTGGCCGGTGAACGCGGCCAAGGCCATTCACATATTGACCTTCGCCGGTTCGGTTGGCTGCCCGGGGGACCAGCCGAACGGATCCGGTTCGGCCTGGCCGCGACCCTGGTCGCCGCCGCGTTTTTCATGAACACTTGGGATGTTCTGCCCGTTTGCGGATTGCTGGCGGGCGCGTTGGTTCTGGGTGCACCGGACATCAACACGTGGCGTCGACGCATCGGAATCTTCGGGTTGGCGGTGCCGACCATGCTTGCGGTTGCCGCCGTGATGGTTGTGCCCTACCTGTTGACCGGGCGGAATCAGGTGGAAGGAGTGGCGTTCAACCTTCTGAATCCCAGTCGGCCCGGCCAGTTCTTGCTGATGTGGGCCCCGCTGCTGTTCGGTGCCATTCTGAGTCTTTGGATGTTGCACCGAACCCATTCGCATGATCGGACAGGTGCTCCGGTATGGATTGGTGGAGCACTGTTGCTGGGCCTTGCCTGGATGTTGGCGGCGACGTTTGGGGCTCCTGCACATCGCCTGTCCGCGGTGTTGGAGACCGACTCACGGGTTCTGCAGTCGCTGATCGCACAACGTTGGACCCTCGGATGGGCCGTGCCTGTTCTCCTTCTCACGCTGCTCGGCTGGTCGTGCAACAGTCTCAGACAAGCGGTGGACGCGCCCCATCCAGGGCACCCGGGCGCGGTATTGCACGCCGTGTTGCTGACGGGGGCGGTCCTGTTGTTGACCGTGCCCGAGTTCCTTTTTCTGCACGATGTCTTCGGTCCCTTGGCCAGAATGAACACAGTGTTCAAGTTCCATTACCAGGCTTGGATTCTGTTGGCCGTAACGGGTTCGACAACGATCGTCATCCTAATGCGCGGTCGTCAGTGGTTTTCGGGCGCGTTGGCAGCCGGAATCATCAGCGCCGTGTTCGCCGTTGGGTTGTTGTATCCAGTGTCCGCATTGGCCGGAAAGGCAGCCGGCGCGAGTCGACCGCCATCCCTGAATGCACTGCGCGACCTGCATCGGTACGATCCGGCGCGCGCGGCGGCGGTGGACTGGATTCGCCGCCACACGGATCCCGAGGCCGTGATCGCGGAGGCTCCCGGCATCAGTTACCGGCCGGAGACGAGCTGGGTCAGTGGCTTGACCGGCAGACCGACGCTGATGGGTTGGCAAGGCCACGAGACACAGTGGAGAGGAAGGGCATTCACCATCCAGGCGGCTGCCAGGGTCGAGGCACTGGAGGGGATGTACGTCCAGCGACCCATTGACGAAATCGTGGCGCTGATGCACCTCTGGGGCGTGGAATTCCTGCTCCTGGGGCCGACCGAAGAATCACGGTTTGCCGTGTCGGCGCAACGACGGCAGGCGTTGCAGTCGGTCCTTGTCACCGTATGGTCCATGGAACCCTATCTCCTGCTGGCGCGGCCGGACGTTGTACGCAGGGGTTGAGCACCGGAAGTCATGTCAACAGTTTTCACATCGGACCCGGTGGGCCGACCTCCCCACGGGACAACCGGCACTGTTGGTGGGTGGGAATCCCGTTTGCGGTCGTTAACGTTCGAGCGCTGGCTCTGGGTATCGCTGACCTTGGTGGCCTTGGGCATGCGTCTGGTGGGGTTGGGTGACCGCGCACTGTCGCACGACGAAAGCCTCCATGCACTGTATTCGTGGTACATCACCGATGCCTTCAACTACAGCCATGATCCCATGATGCATGGCCCGTTCCTGTTTCATGTGAACGCCCTGCTGTACCTGCTGTTCGGAGCGTCGGATTTCACGGCCCGGTTGTTCCCGGCCCTGGTTGGTACTGCCGCAGTGGCATCGCTCTGGTGGTTCCGCGGCATCTTGGGCCGGGGTGGAGCCCTGCTGGCGGCAGTCCTTTTGACCATCAGCCCGTCGCTGCTGTTTCACAGCCGGTACATCCGCAACGACATTTACGTGGCGTTGTGCAGTCTGTTGTGGGCCTTGGGACTGATTCGCTACGCGCAGACCGGCTTGCAGCGCTGGTTGTATCTTCTGGCCTCAAGCATGCTGGTGGCCCTGGTCAGCAAGGAGAACGCGTTCATCACCGGGGCCATTTTCGGGCTTTTCAGCCTCTGCGGCGCTGGATGGGGCATGTGGAGGACTCAGGGTGCGGCTCGGCTTGCTGCCTGCCGTCTGGCCGACACCGCGATTGTCATGGGGGTCCTGGTAACGCCGTTCCTCGCACCGTTTGTCCTCATCCTGGCTGGACGCGAGCCAATGCCCGTGGATTACGACAGTCAATCAACCGCGCTGGTGATCGCGGGTCTGCTCGGCGGCATCGGGTTGGTCGGGGCCACCGGGTTTCTTCGTTTCCTGCGCCCGGTTTGGTGGGATACACCCCTGACCCACAAGAACCTGCCAATCCTGTTCGCCGGGTTCTGGTTCGTGGCCCTGGCGTTCTACACCAATCTATTTTCGGCGGTTGCGGGGGTACAGTCCGGAGTGGTGGGCAGCCTGGGATACTGGCTGGAACAACAAGGAGTGATGCGCGGCGGCCAACCGTGGTTCTACTACCCGTATCTGGCTCTGCTGTATGAATTCCTGCCCCTGGCCCTGCTCGCGGCCTCGGTCCCCTTGCTGGTCCGGCATTCGCTGGCGAAGTCATCCCGGGCGCGGCGATCGAGTCTGTCCGACAATGAAGTTGCCTGGCTTGTACCCGGCTTCCTGCTCATCTGGACCATCGGCAGTTATGCCGGCTACACGGTGGCGGGCGAAAAGATGCCTTGGCTCATGGTTCATCTCGTGTTGCCAACGGTCCTCTTGGGGAGTTGGGCGGCCTCCAAGTGGCTGAGTACCCTCTCGCTCGATGACAAAGGAGCAATTGTCGCCTGTGCCATGGGCGGTGCGGGTTTCGCCTGTTGGATGTTTGCTGCGGGCCGCACGCCTTTTTCCGGCAGCGACCAGGAAGCCGTCCGCGAGACCATGCAGTGGCTGTCGCTGGTTGTGGGGGGCTGTGGATTGCTGGTGCCGTTGGCAGTGGGGTTTGTCCGGGGCCGGCCGGGCAATGGGCGCTTGTTGGGCATGAGTACTGGCCTGGCACTTGGGATCCTGACGGTGCACGTTGCCTGGAACCTGACCTATGTGCGGTACGACAGTGCCCGCGAGTACTTGGTCTATGCCCACGGCACTCCCGATGTAAAACAGGTGTTGGCGGACATCAGTGCTGTTCGCAGAGCGCTTCCGGAAGGCTACGATCCAACCGTCATGTACGACCACGAGGTGTCCTGGCCGATGGCGTGGTACTTCCGGGACGATGAGGCGGTGCAACTATATGACGGCAGGTCCCCAACTCCCGACCTGCAGAAAGCCTCCGTCATTTTGGCGGGGGCTGCGATTGCACCCAACATTCGGCCGCTGGTCCAGCGCGACTACGTAACGCGCCGCTTCCGGTTGATTTGGTGGCCCGAGGAGTCCTACAAGGAATTCAACGCGTCTTCGCTGCAAGGGGTGTTCCACCGGGAACGGAGAAGGCAGTGGTTTGACCGCTTCCTGTGGAGGGAACACTCCGGGTTGACCGAGGAAGCCTGGCCGCATGTCAGTTACTTCGACATGCACGTGAAGCGGGAGTTGGCGTCAACGATTTGGCCTCCCACCGAGTTCCCGACCATCTTTGAGACGATCCCGGATCCCATGTTGAATTCGGAACTCGCCCTGAAACTCGAACTGGCAGGGGTGGTGGACGGCTCTGGGGCACAGGCGGTATTCGCAAGGCCCCTGGGCGTGTCAATTGGTCCGGAGGGCAGGCGAGTGGTTACCGACGGCGACCGAGACACCGTCTTGGTATTTGGCCGGAACGGAGAACTGCTGTGGGAGGTCGGAGGCCACTGTGATATTGGTGCACCGGAGACCTGCGACGATCTCGATGGCGACGGCCCCTTCAGGTTTGGCGACGGGCAGTTCAACGAACCGTGGGGCGCTGCCCTGGACGCCGATGGACGGCTGTTTGTTGCGGACACCTGGAATCACAGGGTCCAGAGATTTTCCTCGGATGGCAGGTTTGAGTTGGCTTGGGGAGCGGCACTGGATCCGGAAGCGCCAAACCGGAACCCGATCGGCCTGTACGGTCCCAGGGGAATCGCCGTTGAAGCGGACGGCAGTATCGTGGTCGCGGACACAGGCCACCACCGCCTGCTGCGGTTTTCGCCCGAAGGTGTTCTGATGGCGGAAATCGGCTCTTCCGGCGCGGGGCCGGCCCAATTCCAGGAACCGGTTGCGGTATTGCCGGGGGCAAACGGCGACCTCTGGGTCACCGACACCTGGAACGGTCGGATTCAACGGATCTCGGCTGCGAATGTGTCGCTGGGCGAAATTTCGGTGCCCCTGTCCATGTGGTCAACCCGCCACCCCGACGACAAGCCTTTTGTCGGTGTGGTGCCAGGCGGCTTGGTGGTGACCGATCCCTTGCACGGCCGGCTCGTGTTCTTCGGCCTTGACGGTGAACTGCTCGGCTATCAGGATCTAACAGCCTTCCAGGAAACTGCGCAGGAACCTCCTATGCCGATTGGGATCGCCGTGGACGGTCTGGCCGAAACGATTGTGGTCGCGGACGCTGCCAACAGACGTCTCCTGGAACTGCGGCTGCCGTCGTTGCCTTAACCGGATGCCAGGCATGGACGGGTTGCTCAACAACCTGCGCCCCTCCAACATTGGCGGGATGCGCCATATCGGTGGCGCCAACCGGAAACATCCCTTGTTTCCTCAACGAGGCTGTTCGTATTGGAAAGCCTCCGCCGCGGTGGAACTTCTGGCCAGGATGTAAACCAGTGCCAGTCCCGCGAATGCTGCCGCACACACTGTCACGAACTCGGTGCTGGCTGCGTACGCGGGAGTGATGTCCGGGATGGTTAGTCCCAGGATGTCTGGACCGGCTTCCGCACTGGACGGTGCGGAAGCGGAATTCCATGGCCAAATCCGACGTACACTCCCCGCCATGATTCCGACCAGTACTGCCAGCATTGGTTGCGTCCAACGACGATACAGCCACAACAGGGCTTTCGACACGGTTACCAGGCCCACGGCGCCTCCGGCCAGGACCACCATGACAATGTCCAACTCCTGGTTGTTAACCGCGGCCAAGACGGGTCCGTACTGGCCCATCATGACCAGGACCCAGGAACCCGATACGCCCGGAAGCAACATGGCTCCAACGGCAAGCCATCCGCACAGCAACAGGAACCAGGGCACAGTGGGCGTGACTGCAGGAGCCAGACCCATGCCCAACCAGACAGTGGCCAGACTTGCCAGGACCAGAAGGATTCTGTCCGAGCGCCAAGTCACCCTGTCCATGGCGATCACGATCGCCGATCCCAAAATCAGCCCACAGAAGAAACTCCAGAGCTGCAGTGGCCACCTTGACAACACGGCTTCGACGGCCCGGGCCAGAACGAGCAGGGCGGTGCCAATGCCTATCCCCAACGGAATCAAAAACCGAATGTTGATCCTGTCCAGCACCGATCGCCAACGCAGGTTGGCCGCGTCCCGCCACAGCTCCTTGTCGGACAGGGCTCCCAAGCTCGCGAGCAGTTCGGGATAGATCCCAAGCAGGAGGGCCATTGTTCCGCCGGACACTCCCGGAACCACATCGGCAGCGCCCATGCAACAGCCCTTGAGGACTGTGCGCACAACCTTTCCCCAGTCGGCGGGGACCATGGATGACCTGGGTTGAGTGTTCAACTTGCCTTTGGCGGACCAAAGGCGCGCAAACACGGCCCGATCGCGGGAGGCCGGGCCGGTTGGGTTGTGGGCTGAACTGGAACCCTAACGGGATTCCCTGTAAATCACGTGCCGCCGCAACACGGGATCAAACTTGCGCA
The DNA here is from genome assembly GCA_965219935.1 of Caldilineaceae bacterium. Classification (GTDB taxonomy): domain Bacteria; phylum Chloroflexota; class Anaerolineae; order Caldilineales; family Caldilineaceae; genus Bin34. Next base: position 779,646 of record CBDCOU010000003.1, read on the forward strand.
GTTCCAAGCGACTGGTATTGTTGCGCCGGTTTTTCTCCGTGAGATAGCGATGCGAGCTTTCCGTGCTCTTCATCGTTACCTGAATCCGCGCGCCTTTGCCCTTCTTTGCCATAATTCCTCGCCACTCAGTCGGACGTGCTCGCTCCGACACTAACGCACCGGGTCGCGTTCGGTCTGGATTATAACCATTGTCGCTGTTTTCGGACTGTTCGCCGGACGGGTGCAACCCGTCCGGCAAGGACCAGCCCGGTGATTCCCATCGGTGTGCCAAATGCCTGCCAAGCGTTCGCTGCTGTCAATTTGGGTTCAGGCTGCCCGGCCCAAGACCTTGGTTGCCGGTGTGGCGCCGGTGGTAATCGGCTTGGTCATGGCATCAACCAAGGAACCAGTGGCGTGGATTCCTGCAGCCCTTACTTTGTTGACATCCGTCGGCATTCAAGTCGGGACCAACTTTGTCAACGACTTTGCGGACTGGCGTCGCGGTGCTGATCAGCCGGATCGGATTGGACCGCAACGGGTCATGCAGGCGGGGCTGCTGTCTCCCAGGGCCATGACTGCCGGCATCTGCCTCGTGTTCGGCAGCGTCTTGGCTTCCGGCACATACCTGTTCCTACACAGCGGTCCCTTCGTCCTGGCGGTCGGCGCGACGGGTGTACTGCTGGGGTTTCTCTACTCCGTGGGACCGTCGCCCCTTGCCTACAACGGTCTCAGCGACCTGATGGTCCTGCTGTATTTCGGAGTGCTCGCGGTGGCAGGAACCTGGTACGTACAGGTGGGACAAGTCGCTGCGCACGTTCTGCTGGCAGGCGCGGCACCGGGCCTGCTGTCGACCGCCATCCTGGCGGTCAACAACATCCGCGACCATGACCAGGATCAACGCGCCGGGCGCCGCACACTGGTAATTCGATACGGTTTGGGGTTTGGGCGCTGGGAATACACGCTGTGTTGCGTCGTGGCCGCGTTCGTGCCGGTCCTGCTTTGGCTGCTGGGGTACGCGCCTCCCTGGATTCTTCTGGCCTCGGCTGGCCTCGTACCGTCGGCCGGATTGATCAAGGAAGTTTGGACACTGTCCGGTCCGGTGTTGAACAACACCCTGGCCAAGACCGCCGGTTTGCTGGTGCTCTACTCCGGTTTGTTCTGTCTGGGGTGGTTGTTGTAATCCGTCGGATCGCGGCCGGGTCGGTCAACATCGGTGTCCGACTGTTTTCGCGGTCGAATGCTATGGCGGCATGTCTTCTTGCATGGTCGGGACGGTCCTGCCGTTCTGAATCGATCAGGCATCAAGCACAGCCTCTTCCCAACCCCGTGCCGCAGACTGATGCGCGGGGATTGCCCAATTTTGCACCCGAGCGCACGCAGTGCCGTTCGTGTTCCCGATGACGGAGCCGCAGGGCTTGCGGCTTGGTCGACGCCGTGGATCCGCCCTGACCGGGATCGCGTGTGGCACAGCGTCGGAGCGATTGCAACGGGTGGGCGACCACATACTGTGGGTGGCAGCCGGGAATTCCTCAGTCAGACGGTGAATCAGCGCCCGGTGCCGGGAAGTCACGACTTGGGATTGGCTCCCTGCGACGCGTGGTTTGCAGGCGGCTGACCGTTGCCCGCATCCGTTTCCGCGGCGTTCAACGGAGCGACGTTCGATTGTCCCCAGCCGTCTTCCGGCTGTCCTGTGGAAGACGGATCAGGCTACAATTAACCCAACAATCGATTTACCGACGTACCGCCCAGGTGGCTCATGGATCCATCGCGTCGCAGCAAGCCCGTCTGGCGTTCGGTCATAGGTCCCCTGACAATGGGGTTGCTGTGGCCATCAATTCTTGGCGGATTGTGGTTCTTCTTCCTATCGGAGTTCGGCAATCCCCTGGCGGCCAATGCCGTCAACCTTCGCACCACAGGACCCGATCTGGCCGACACCGGCGAGATCGTTTCCCAGGCCGCCGGTTCCCCCGGCTTCACAGTGGAAGGATCGATGACGCATGCACGCGTCCTGATCGGCGGCACTGTGGTCGTGGACCAGGAACAGGCGCATGTGGGCGCGATGCAGGTGGACCCTTCAGGGGCTGTCGTCGCGTTTGACATTGCGCCCACCGGGACCGAGACCGCGGCCTTGGGGCAAGTTCATGTCTACAACTTGGAGTCAGGTGCGGAAGTCGCGTCGTTTGACGGCTATGCGCCGGCATGGAACGAAACCTACGGCCTGACCTATGTGACGCCGGACCACCAGGCTGCCGCCTACAACCTGGAAACCCAGGCCACGTCGGTGATCAGCGCGGAGCCGAACCTGCACGTCGAGGAAAGTACGTTCTTTGATGCTTCCTCGGACGAGGTCACGGCACAGACGACTGCACCGTGGTCGTTTCATCCAACGACCATTCGCGTCCGCCACCTCTCGCAGAACTACTGCCGCAGGAACGTGGCCGACAACCAGATTGTCGAGGTTCCCTTTGAAGAGTATGTGGCCCGCGTGCTGCCTGCCGAAGTACCTCCGTCGTGGGACATGGAGGCATTGAAGGCGCAGGCCGTGGCAGTGCGCACGTATGCTTGGAACAAGATTTGGCAAAACCGCAACAACCGCAATCCCTTCGACGTCAGCGACTGGATTAACAACCAGGTGATGTGCGACTACCGGACTGCCCGGACCGATCAGGCGGCGGAGGAAACCGCCGGCATGATCCTGAGTGTCCAAGGGGATGCCAGGGTGCTGCCGCTGACGGCGATGTACTCGGCGGAGAATGGACACCCGACGCGCGAAAACACCAACGTCAACTACCTGAAGAGCATTCCCGATCCGAACGCGGTGGGCAAGGTGCGGCGCGGACACGGATGGGGGCTTAGCCAGTTGGGTGCCCAGCGACTGGCCAAGCAGGGCTTTACCTACTGTCAGATCCTGGGTCACTACTACCAAAACATCCACATCAACAACTTCTCGGACCCGGATACGCCCATGGGGTGTCTCATGGCCAACGGCGCTTCGGGGTATGCACGCGGTTCTGGCCTGTACTTGCGCGCCCTCACGTCGGCCGGGGCCTCGACCCTAAGGGTGGTTGTGAGTGACGTCACGGAAGTCTCGGAGCCTGCGCCGGGCAATGTAGCCCAAACCGACGATGCCCCGGTGGACGAGGCAACACTCCCAGTGGTGCCGGACAACAATCCGGAACCCGATGCCTCCACACCGTTGGAGCCGCTGCCCGACAACACCGAGGCCGAAAACCCCGCTGATGAAGTGCTCGCCGCGGCATCCGCGGATCCTGCGGCGGATCCCGAGGTGGTGGCCGAAGTCGAATTCAAGGTGGGAGTCGAATCCGCAGCCGAGGTGTCCGAGGCAACGGTCCTCGATTCGTCCGCAACGGAGACCGCCCCCGCTACCGCGTTGAAGTCGGAGGTGTTGCCGCTTACGGTCAGTCTGCCGACCGACATTCGGGTTTGGATGTTCCCGGGCGACGTGGTGTCGGGAACTGAACTCGAACTCAAGCTCTACAGTGGTGAAACCCTGTTGGATACCCAACTCGTGACGGTGGATCGCCAAGGTCCCGATTGGGTGGAACTGCGCGTTGGCGCCGGCAATGGCGCCACGCTTCCGGTCACCGTTTCGGCCACGCCCGGGGACGGTGTCAGTCTGGGGCGCGACTGGACCTGGGAGCAGAGCGCTTTCACCTACACCACCGACAGTGGTGCCATCTTCAAGGAACCGGGGGCTACCGACGGCCTACTGTGGTATGCGCAACCGGACGCCCATGAAATGGGGGTTTGGTACGGTCCCTACACCGGCACGTTGCCGCATGGACGCTCGTACCGGGCCGTGTTCAGGCTGCGCGTCCCGGATCTGGAGCGCCCCTACCTGAAGGAAACGGGGGAAGCTGAGCTTGTTGCCAAGTTGGATGTTGTCCACGACGGGGGGAGAACAACCGCCGGGTTCAGAAATCTCTATGTATCCGACTTGCGGCCCCGTCCCGGTTTCCAGGCATTCTCCGTTGACTTCCATCTCTTTGAGGCGGAGACAGACGTCGAGTTCCGGGTTCACTGGCACGATGTCGTGCCACTGGGCCTGGATCAGGTAACCGTGGTGTCGATTCCCTACCGCCACTGGCAGACCCAACCGTTGCAGTGGCCCCGGGTACCCGATGCTCCCCTCCAGAACCTTCAGATCCTTCCGTTTGACGCAGCGGACAACCCGGGGTCGCTGTTCACTCTGGACCTTGCGGGCAGTACCAGTTCTTCCGGTGCCGGCCTGACCGACACCGACTGTAGTCTGTACGGGGACTGCGACCCCGATCCCGAGGCCAATTTCATCGACGTTCCCGTCGCCGCCGAATAGCAGGGGCGACGGCCCGAATCCCGGTGGCCGAGCCCTCCGCGTTGCGGAGGGCTTCGTCACGGATCGCGGTCGAGTTCTTCGGCTTCCTGGGAGGCTTGGCTCCAGATTACTTGCATTTCGGGGGAGGTGGCGAGGAGTTCCTCAAGTGTTCCCTGAGCCTCCAGGCGACCCTCCTTGAGCACCAGAATGTTGTCCGCACGGCGCAGGACCCGGCGTCGGTGGGAGACCACGAGGCATGTAGGCGGTCCATCCGCTTCATGGTCGGGTCCGCCCTCCACATGGCGCAGGACCCGGTTCCAGAGCAGGCGTTCCGTGCGCAGGTCCAAGGCGCTTGACACATCGTCCACCACGAGCAGTTGGGCCTCGGCGGCCAACATGCGCGCTGCGGCCGTGCGCTGAACCTGTCCTCCCGACAACCGCAGGCCGCGCGGGCCGACGGCAGTCTCCAGACGATCCGCCATTTGATCCAGATCGGGTTCCAGCACCGCCGTGTGCACCGCAGCATCCACATTGCCATCGCGCGCCTGCTCCCCCAGTGTGATGTTGTTGTGGAGGGTATCGCTGAACAGACGGGGACTTTGTGGGGTGTAGGCTGCTCGGGGAGGGGTCATGAACCTGCCTGGATCGGTGACGGTCTCTCCATTCCAGAGCAGCGTGCCGCGGTCCATCGGCAACAGCCCCAGCAAGGCCTTGAGCAACGTGGACTTGCCCGAGCCGATCCGGCCGGTCACGACGGTGAACGACCCGGCCGGCAGAACCAGGTTGATGTCGGACACACCGCCCTCCGTGTCCGGGTACCTGAAGCAGACACCCTGTGCCTCCATCCGTTCCAGGCGGGCCTCCTGGCTGCTTTGAACCGTCATGTCGGCCGTTGCCAAACCAATCGGATCACGCCCCACCAAGCTATTGGCTGTCGGTCCGGTGGGCACCACTTCGGCAATGCGGTTGATGGAGACCTTGGCCCGTTTGAAGTTGCCGGTCATCCAGATGACCCAACCGGCATATTCGGTGATGCGGTCCAGATAGGTGACAAAGAGCACAAATTCGCCGACCGTGAAGGCATTGTCGCCCCGCGTGACCGTGATGTAGTACATCAAGGCGCCGGTGAACACCACGGTCACCGCCGAGTTGCTGAAGTTGAACAGTTCGGACAGGAGTTTTTCCGCGACGGCGGCGCGCCGCCGTTCCTGGTTCAGCTCTGCGAACGCCTCGGGCAGTCCCTGGCTGGCCGGAGCCAGCTTGAAGGCCAGCAGCGAATTGAACACCTCCCCCACGAATTCGGCAACCGCGGCTCCCGCTTCCCGGGAACGGGTCCGCAAACGAATGATCCGGGTGTGGGCCAGGTGGATGGACAGGGACACCAGCACCACCGGGGTTACCACCATGGCCGTGGCGACCCAGTCGATGCCTGCCATGATGGCGATGGCACCCACGGCAAAGACAATCACGCCGGGACCGTCAACACACTCTTCAAGGCCCATACAGCCTTCATCCACGTCGTCGCGTACACGGCTGACGATTTCGCTGGACGACTTGGGTGTTGCCACGGCGGCCGGCAGCCCGGCAATCAACCGCATGAAATTCAGGCGGACCTGGCCGGTCATGAAGTGCCACAGTCCTCCCCAAAGCCATTCCGCCCCGAAGGTGGTCGCGGCCCGTGTCAAGCCAATGCCTGTCAACAATGCCAGGGCCAGACCGGGTGAAAGCGTTGCCGGCGCATCGGATGCCAACCCATCGTAGAAAACCTTGAGTACCAAGCCCGGCAGCAACGGCATGGCATGTGCTGAACTCCAGGCGAGCCCGTTGGCCAGATACCACCAGGGTCTGAGCCTCATCAATTTGAACGTCAATTCCCGGACGGTAGGCCCTTGGTGGAACTCGGTGGCCGACGATGTCTGTGCTGACGTCATGTGACTTCCCCCTATTCCAACCCCAGGCGCAGCAGTTCGTTCAATTCGGAGTCCGGATTGGCCATCAACGCAAGCCGGTCGCCGTATTCGCGCACGCACCCGTTCTCCAGGATCAGGATGTCGTCCGCCTTCTCCACGGACTTGAGGCGATGGGCAATCACGATCCCCGTACAACCGTCTAGAAGTTCCTGCAGTGCGGCTTCCACTTCCAGCTCCGTAGCCGGATCCAGACGCGCTGCGGCCTCGTCCAGAATGACAATGGACGGTCCTCGCAGGAACAGGCGGACCAACGCCAACCGCTGGGCTTCCCCGGCCGACAGGGCCAGGCTTGAACTGGACAATCCGGTATCCAATCCGGCCGGCAGGCCCGCCAGCCATCCGGTCAGGTTGAGTCTGTCAATCGCGGCCAGAATGCGCTCGTCGGGAACCTGAGGATCGAACATCGTCAGGTTTTGGCGCAGGGTCCCGCGGAAGAACTGGACTTCCTGGGTGACCACTCCGACCAGGGAGCGCACGGTCTGCAGACGCAAGGAGCGGAGATCCGTATCGTTCAGGAAGATGTTTCCGGCGCCCGGGTCGTACAACCGGTTCAACAACCTGGTGACCGTTGTCTTGCCGCTGCCGGTGCGGCCCAGAATGCCCAGCGTACGGCCCGGTTCGATGTTGAAGGACACCTCCTCCAACACCGGCTCTTCGTTGGACGCATAACGGAAGGACACGTTGTCAAATCGGACCCGAGGCGGAGTCGGGCCGGCGTGGGCGAGACTTCCGTCCGTCAAAGCTGACCGGGAGTCCAGTAGTTCCTGTATTCGGACCAGACTGCCCCCGGCCTTTTGGAGTTCCTCCATCTGATGGGACAGGTTCTCCAGGGGCCAGAACAACAGGTTTAGGTAGGCCATTAGCAGATAGACCGTACCGATGGACATTTCACCGCGCAGGACCAGCCATCCGCCACCGCCAACCAGGAGGCCGGTCCCCGCGCCCATGATGGCCAGGTTCAAGGGCCACATGAGATTGCCCAGGCTGAAGGCTCGTTGGCCCCGGCTCATCTGTTCGCGGATGAGGTCCAACATCTGACGGATGGTGTAGGGCACCCCGCCCAACGACTTGATGTCCTCGAGACTGGCCAGTCGCTCCTCGACGAACCCGAATAGTTGGGCGGTCGCCTCGCGCAGCCGTTCGTTGTACGGCACGCCGAAGTGCCTCATGGCCAGCATGACCCAGATGGACAGCGCCAGAAAGCAAAGCATCCCCGCAAAGACGCGCCAGTCCTCGCTGGCTACGACACCGAGGATGCCAAGGAGAATCAGAGAGGCGCTTGCCAGCCGAATGCCGAAGACCGAGAAGAAGTGGGCCAACTGGTTGCTGTCGCCGTCAATTCGTTCCAGCATCTCGCCGGGTGGGTGCCGGTTGAAGAAGGTCATGTCCAACCCGATGCAGTGTTGGAGCAGATCCCCGCGGAGCTGATTGGTTGCGGCCCACGCCACCGACTCGCCGAGGTATTGCATCAAGGCATCGGCCAAGTGCCGCACGACGTTGACGATCACGTACAACGCCACGGCCTGAAGCAGGATGCGCTGACTGCCTTGGGCTACCACGCCGTCAATAAAGTCCCGCAGAATGCGCGGACCCCATACCGCTCCCACCGTGCTGGTCAGGACGGCCACGGCCAGCAACAGAACGTGCCAGCGGTAGGGGCCCAGGTAACGCGCCAGGAAGGTGCGGTACAGGGCAAGGGTTGGTCTCAAGATCGCTGCTCCGAAAACGCCAGGGAAAGAAAAAGCCGCGGACCAGATCTCCGCGGCTCGAGCCCTTTAGGCGGTCAGCGAGGTTGTTCTATCGGAGATTCCAGTCACCGGGGTGTTGATTTGTTTGTATGAACCAAAACACGTTTTTGATCCTCCCCGGTGTGTTGGCGGTGCTGGCGCACTGCAGAGTAAGTCGGGGGACTATACAGCAGAACCGCCGCTGGAGCCCCAAAATCGAGGAGTGGGATTCGGCTACCAATCGGCCGCGAGCCTGCTGCCTTGGGTTGTCCGAGGGTTGTTGTCGCTGCGACAACCAAGGTCGGAATGAATCGCCTTTGTCGCCGGGCCGAAACCTGCCTTGAATCCGGAATGCGTGCTGTCGCTGTTGACCGATGACGCGGTGATCAGTCCTCGGGCAGGAACTGTTCCTGCACAAACAATTTCAGGCGTCGCGCGGCATCGTCCGCAATGGGAGGACCATGACTGCATGCCAGATACCGCAAGCTGCTGCCGTATGTTGCCAACACTCTGCGTACGCTGCGCACGCACTCGGCCCGTTCCGGAGTGATGTGCCAGAGCGGAACCCGAACCACACCGCCATAACATGTGCACAAGTCACCGGTCAACAGGATGCCCGTATCCGCATGCAGGTAGCTGATGTGTCCAGGTGAATGGCCCGGTGTGTGGATGGTGGTGAATTCATCTCCAACCATCTCGCCGTCGGCGACGACGTGGGTTGGCGAAGTGCCGGGAAACGGCTTGCCGATGCGTTGGGTCAACTTGACCAACAGGCGCGTCGGGTCCGGTTGGTCCGCAGTCCGAAACTCACGCATGCCGGGATTCTGGAGCACCGGGGCCTCAAGCCGGTGGCACAGCACCGGAACCCGCAATGCGTGGCTCAACTCGTACAGGCCGCCGGCGTGGTCCAAGTCGGCGTGCGTCAGGACAATGCGACCGATGTCGGCAAGCCGGAACCCGCAATCCTGGATTTCCTCCAGCATTGCCTTGCCATGTCCCGGATAGCCACAGTCGACCAGGGTTAGGTCCCTGCGGCCACTCCAAAGATATGCATTGACGCGAGGCGCAGGACTCTCGAAGTGCCACAAGCCCGGCAGCAGTTCCTTCATGTCCGGCTGCCTGGCACGCGCACGGTGCTGCCCAGGTGCCGCAACCGGGCTCGGGGATGGCTGATGGCCCTTTCGAACGCAGCGTCATCGGTCGGCCAGACATGCCGCAGCCGGTCCAGCAGCGTGTCGGGGTTGGCGGCCAGACTGTTGAGCGCGTTGCGTTGGTCTTCGTTGAGCTTGAGTCCGGTCATGACGGAGGCTGGATTGTCGAGAAACGATTGCCTGCACCGAGCGCAGTGCCACAGGTGGCCAACGGCCAGATCAAAGTCCGGGATTCGCACGGAACACCTTCAACGGCGATCGGTCGCCGCCTGTGCGCCAACTTCGGGCATCCCAACCGGTAGGCTGGTCGTCATCCGTCGCCTACGACGAGGGAACCGTCAACTGGATGGCCGGTTGTTCGTGCCGGATCATGCCGGTCTCCCCGACCGGCCACACCGTTAACCAGGCTTGGCCGATCAATGTTTCCCGGTCGAGCAGTCCCCACACATGGCTGTCTCGCGAATCGGCGCGGTTGTCCCCCAGCACAAACAGCTTGTCCACCCCCACGAGTACCGGGCCTGCATCATATTCGTGCTCAATCAGCGGCCAGGGCTCGGTAGTGGGCAAACCGTTGATATAGACCCGCCCCTTGCGAATCTCAACCGTGTCGCCCGGAACACCGATGACTCGTTTGATCAGGTCTCCGGTTCCCGCATCGGGATGTTGGAACACGATCACGTCTCCGCGCCGGGGTTCCCGGGTCAAGTAGGCCAGCTTGTTGACGATCACGAACTCCCGTTCGGTGAAGCTTGGCTCCATCGACGTGCCGGCGATGCGATAGCTTTGGACCGACATCCGGGCGAGCGCGAACACGGCGATGGTGAGGATTGAAGTCTCCAGGATCTCGCGCCACAATTTGCGCGGCCGCTCTTCGGATGCAGCTGAATCGGACGGAATCGGAATCGCAACGGGCGGTGTCGCCACCGGTGCCGTTCCGGAGACTGCCGTCGCCTGATGTACCCCCGTCCCGGCGGTTTGGGGTTGAGGTACGGTCCTTCGGGGCTGACGGCGAACATCAACGACGAGCGTGTCGCTGGCGAATTTGGCAACCAAGGAATTCACCTGCTGTGGCGATTGGTACGACGGCGAAACATTGGGGAAGCGAATTATAGCAACCGCCACTGCCGCTCACTTGCCTAGGGACGACTGTTTGAGCAGGTACCTGGTGCCGCGCTTGGCCCCGATCCTGAGAAGGATCCCCCGCTCAACAAGGTCGTTGAGATCCAGACGCAGGGTCTCGGCGCTCACACCGGGACACAATGCCCGCAGTTCGCGGTTGGTTATGGCTCCTTCATCCGCCACGTACTTCAAGGCTGCCATCTGGCGCCGGTTCATCGAGTGCTCCCAGTGGCCGGGAACTCGCGGCGGGTTCTTTGATTTCCGCAGTCTGACCCGGACCCTGTGTTCGTTCGCGTCGAATTCGGGTGGCAGGTGGCCGTGCTGGGCCAGGACGTTGTAAATCAGGTCGATCCCAAGTCCCAGTTCTTCGATCAGCCCCAGGTGATACAGACCGGTCACGAGGTTGGGATTGCGGCTGAAGTGCTCGTCGAGCATGTTGTCAACCGTGATGTGTGCCGGAAGACTGCCGGGGCTCGACACCTCAAGGTATCCGTCGTACATGCGAATCTCGATGGCGCGTCCCGTCAGCGAGTAGTCTCGGTGGGCGACGGCATTGACCAGTACTTCGCGCACCACAGACAACGGATACTCGGTGCGGTCCTCGCGCTCAAGTCCGGTTACAACGGAGTGCATGTCCATCTCGTTCCGCACGAGCTCCCAGGCGCGGGCAATCTGTTGCGGTGCCGTGCCGGTAATCTCTTCGCGGCGGGTGTAGCGGTGTCCGTCCCGGTTTTCCTCCTGACCGGGCAGGGCCTTGAAGTTCACGAACGTGATGCGTGCTTGGGGAATGTGGAACTGGGGACCATTTCCGAAGAGCAGAAGCCCGGCCATGGTTGGTACCTGTTGAGGCTCCTGTACACCCAGGACCCCCAGAAACCGGTTCAATGCCTCGTCCCTCGGTGCAAGGCTGGTCCGGCGCCACTGGCGTCGAAATGCATCCAGTTGGTCGAAATCCAAATCGGCGGCAGAAGCCGATGGCACGAGCGCGTCCTCCCCCGAGGTCGTTTGGCTTCGGAGCATGGAGTGGAGTTCCGGTCCCAGCACAATGCGATTGACGGAACCGGCGCGCACAAGAATGCGGCCGTCCAATAGCGAGTGCAGCTGGTCGGTCGGAGACACTTGAAGGATGATCAGTGTTCCACCCGGCGCCTCTTCCTCCTGCCAGGAAACCTGGATGTGCGGCGAGGTCCGGGTTTGGGCTACGCGCAGGCACTCGTCCGCCCAGGCGGGATCCACTCCACGGTGGGTGGCTTGGCCGGAGTCGACTCCCAGCACGATCTGGCCACCGTCGCTGTTGGCCATGGCCACTAGGCACTGCGCCAGCGTGTCTGGATCCGGTTCACCAAGCAGAGCTAGGCGCGGTCCCGCCTTGAGGTCTTCCGGACTGAACGGAGGAATCGTCATGTGCTGATCCTGCCTGTCGCAGGGTGACTGCTCGCCCCCCTTGTTGGCGGACCTGCGGTGGCATGTGGTTCCGGGTAACGCGCTCCGTCGAGATCCGGGCTGTGTTGGCTGCTCGCCGTGACCGACCGAATCCGACATGGACAGACTCCGGTGCCATGCACAGGCATCGATCCCGGTATTGGAGCCGCTAAGTCGATGTGCAGCTGGCAGCGGGTTGTATGCAGCTCAGCCTCAACCGTACCTATCTACTCTACTGTTGGTCCTGATCTGCGTCCGGCCCGGTCACGCCGATGTGTCCGAGCTCGGTCAACAATTGCGGAGCCGCGCTCTCGTCGGCTTCTGGATCCTCAGTCATGGGCACAACCGCAACCGCGGCCACTTGATCGCCTTCAGCTGTGCGGATGACTCGGCTGCCGGCAGCAGTGCGCGACAAGGAACGAATCGGGGCGATCGGGGTTCGCATCACTTTTCCTTGTGCGGTTGCAATCGCCAATTCCTGGTCGTTGGCCACAGTCACGGCACAGGCAATCGGACCCAGTTCTTCCAAGCGCCTGTGTGAAATTGCCCAGTTGCCCTGGGAGTTCCGACCCTTGACCGACCACTGCTCCATGGCCATGCGCTTTCCCTTCCCGTGACCGTACAGCAGCACAATGTTGTCATCGTCTGACACCGGTAGACAGTCCGCCACCAAATCGTCCGCGCGCAGCCGGATGCCGCGTACACCGGATGCCGTAGTGCCCTGATAGCGGATTGCGGTTTCGTCCAAACGCAGGCCCTTGCCTTGGGTGGTCAATAGGAACAGGTTGCTGTCACCGTCGGTGGCAACGGCCTTGGCGATGGCATCTCCGTTGTGCAGCGTGATGGCGAACTTGCCGGCGGTCCGCAACTTGGTGAAACTGGACATCCGCATGCGCTTGATGCGGCCCAGGCGCGTCACGAGAATCAAACTGCGCCAACGAACCCCGGCCGGTTGGTGCAGGACGGCCTGTACCTCCTCGTCCGGTTCCAGGGGTACACATCCCCGCAGGGTTTCGCCCCGGGCAGTTCTGGAGCCCTCCGGCAATGCATAGGCGCGGCACGGATAAACGCGGCCCCGGTCTGTAAAGACCAGATAGGAATCGAGAGAATTGGCGTACAGCAGGTGCTTGACGGCGCTGTCCTCCTTGTCGGAGCGACCGCTAACCCCCTGACCTCCCAATCCCTGCCCCCGGAACTCGGTGGCTTGGGTCCGTCGCGCATATTGGCTTTGCCAAACAACGACCAGGTCGTCCTGCTTTACTACCAGGTCCTCGTCGGACAGTTCCGGCTGCACACCGTACAGGATCTGGGTCTTTCGGGGATCCTGGTGGTTTTCCCTGATCTGATCCAGTTCCTCTCGGACCACCTGTCTCAACTTGTTGGGATTCTCCAACAGTTCGGTATAGCCCCTGATCTGTTCCAGCGCGTCCGCATATTCGTCTTCCAGCCGTTGCCGTTCCAAGGCCGCCAGCCTCCGGAGCGGCATATCCAGGATTTCCTGTGCCTGTCGCTCAGTGAGTTTGAACTCGCCTTGAAGCTGGGCGCTGGCCTCCGCCGCCGAGTCGCTTGCCCGAACCACCTCCACCACGCGATCGATGTTGGCCAGGGCCTTGAGCAGACCCTCCAACACGTGGGCGCGGGCCCTGACCTTCGTTCGCCGGAACTCGGTACGGCGCTCCACCACGTCGATCCGATGGTCAAGATGGCACAGCAGGGCCTGTCGCAGGTTCAGGACGACCGGCTGGTTGTCCAACAAGGCGCGCAGCGTGACGGGAAACGACATCTGCAGATCGCTGAACTTGTACACCTGGTTCAGGACCCGCTGTGGGGTGGCACTGCTCTTAAGTTCCATCACCAGCCGGATGCCGTCACGGCCGCTCTCATCGCGCATGTCGACGATTTCCTGCAGCCGCTCGCCCTTGTTGACGATGTCGGCGATGCGGGCAATCATGCTGGCCTTGTTCACACCGTACGGAATGGATTCGAACACCAGGCGCGTCCGGCTGCGGCCGGGAATCTCCTCGATGCGGCCCTCGGCCCTTACCACAATGCGTCCGCGCCCGGTCTCGAAGGCCTCGCGAATGCCGTCCGTGCCCAGAATTTGGCCACCCAAGGGAAAGTCGGGCCCCTTGACATAAACCATCAGTTCATCGATGGTCAAGTTGTGCCGCCGCTCCCAGTTGTCGATGATGAATTTCTGAGCCTCCACAATCTCGCCCAAGTTGTGGGGCGGGATGTTGGTGGCCATGCCCACTGCAATGCCGGTGGTGCCGTTGATCAGGAGGTTTGGAACCTGGGCCGGCAGGACTACGGGTTCCTGGAGCGAATCGTCGAAGTTCTCCTTCCACGCGACGGTGTCCTCGTCAATATCGCTCAGCATGGACGCGGCCAGGCGCGCCATGCGCGCTTCCGTATACCGCATCGCAGCCGGGTTGTCTCCGTCCACCGAGCCGAAGTTTCCCTGCCCGTCCACCAAGGGATACCGCAGGCTGAAATCCTGTACCATGCGCGCCATGGATTCGTAGACCGAACCGTCGCCGTGCGGATGATACTTGCCCAGCACTTCGCCGACAATGCGCGCCGATTTCTTGTAGGGAGAGCCCGGACGCAACCGCAAATCCGAATGCATGGCATACAGAATTCGACGTTGGACGGGTTTCAAACCGTCGCGGGCATCCGGCAAGGCGCGCGATACGATCACGCTCATGGCGTAATCGACAAAGCTGCCCTCCACCTCGGTGGTTAGGGCTTGGGGCTCAACCCTCCCCAAGTAGTTCGGCACCACCGCCTGATTGGTGGCGGCATGATTGCCGAGGGATTGATCCGGCGGATCCTGAGGTGTGTAATCGGCCATAAAAGCGCCCCTGTCAGCAGCACTCTTCCTAGCCGCAGCGGGGCTGCAATTATACCAATTTGAAGGCAGTTTGAGCCGGTGTCACAACAGTTCGGAATCCAAGGGACCGGGGACATGCCCCCGGTGGTGTTGCGCCCCCGCCGCCAACCCCGGAAGCACGGCCCGGGCGATCCAGGTCAGGATGCCGTGTCGGCTTCAATCTCCCGGAGGACCTCCAGCACGTCGGCATCCGCGGCGGCGGGTGGTTCCGCGGCTTCGGTGGCTTCCGCCTCGACCCGTGCCTCTCGGTTGGCCTGGGTTTCGGCTTCGGCCTCAAGGGCAGTCTGGTAGGCCACGGCCTCCGCCCATGACTCCCCTTCCCGCACGACGCCGATTTCGACGGTTGTCTCAATGTCCTGCATCAACCGGATGCGGACGTTCGATACACCCAACTGCCGAATGGGGCCGTCCATGAGGAAGGTGCGCCGATCCACTTCAAGGTCCTTGTCCGCGCGGATGCGGTCCTCGATTTCCTGGGCCGTTACGGACCCGTACAATCGATTGGTGTCGCCGGCCATTTCCTCGAAGAGGAACTGACTGCCGCCCAGGACTTCGGCGACGGCATTGGCCTCCTGCTGCAGACGGGCCAGCTTGGCCACGCCTGCTCGCCTAATCTCATCCGCCTGCTTCAAGGCGCTCGGCGTGGCCCAAATTGCCAGGTTGTTCGGCAACAGGTAGTTGCGGGCGAAGCCGCGGGCCACTGTCCTCACGTCACCTGCCACACCCAGACCGTCGACCGGTTCTTTCAGTAATACCTTGCTTCTGGCCATGGCAGACGAACCAACCTGATTTGAACACGCGAATCAGCCTGGAATTATAGGGACCGGAACACGAACCGCCAACAATCCGGGCTAGCAGTACGGTGGCTCGACTGTGGACGCTGCTTTCTCATGGTCGCGTTAGAACAACCGTTTTGCCAAACCGAGCAGGCCTTGGGCCCAAGGCACGGTGTGAGTGACCCCGGTTGGCCGGCGCCATCCGTCCCGGTGACGCAGATACCACTCGAAGTTGCGGACAAGCGCATCGCGATTTGAATAGCTGGGATTGAACCCCAGCAGGTTCCGGGCACGCGTGATGTCCACGGCGGAATTCACCGTCAAGTTGCGGAACACCCAGGGATAGACCGGTGACAGGCCCAACCGGTGGGCAAACCCCAGCAGCCATCCCGCGGGCGCACTGGGCAGTTGCAAGACCCTTTTGCCGAAGCCGGCGTAGTCCAGCACCGCTTGAAAGTCCGATTTCAGGGTTCCGAATTCGGACGCGCCGATGTTGAAGGTCCGGTTGGCATGCTCCGGGCCACTCGTTAAGGCCTGGACGATAACATTACATAAATCCGCTACATCCAGCAACTGGAACTGGTGTTGGCCTCCGCCCGGCAACGGAAAGCCGCGGCCATCCGCGGCCCAGTCGTAGAGGAGACCGAATATGCCTAGTCGTTCCGGACCAATGAACGACTTGGGGCGGAGGATCGTGACGGCAAAGTCCGGGGAGCGGAATTCGCGGCAAAGGGTTTCCGCCTCGGCTTTTGCCCTGCCGTACGGGCCGATGCCGTCCAGCGGGGCACTCTCGCAGGTGTTCAACTGGTCATGGATGCCGTATACGGCCGTACTGGAAATGTGGACAAACCGTGAAAGGCCCTCCTTTTGGGCAACTTCCAGGCAGTTGCGTGTCCCGTCCACGTCCACGGAGCGAATGGTGGCGGAATCCTGCAGGGGGAGCGCGGCGGCCGCATGGACCATGCAGTCGGTCCCGGATGCAGCCTGCCGAACGGCGTCCGGATCCCGGATGTCGCCGATCACCATGTGAATGCGCGTTGCGAATTCGAGCCTGCATGGTTCCAGATCAAGTACGGACACCGTCCAACCACGTTCCAGCAAGTAGCGGACAAGGTTGATCCCGAGGAAGCCGGAACCTCCGGTGATGACTGCGTGGCGGTTGACGTTCATGCCGGGAAGCGCCGTTTCAGTCCGTCCCGCTCCAGTCGCGAAGCAGGTGGCGATTGGTTTCGAATGCAATCGGGCTTGGCAGATGGCCGCGCTTGAACCACCGGACCTCGTCGGCGTCGTCGCCTGCCCGCGGAGGCTGCGTCGTGTCGGCGGGAACCGCTGCATAGGCGATGACCACACCGGTGATCCTTCCGTCCCCATACATGGAAAACACCCCCAGGAGCTTTAGTTCGGTGACTGTCAGGCCGCACTCCTCCGCAACTTCCCTGGCCACCGCCGTCTGCGGGGTCTCGGCCACGTTCATGAACCCGCCGGGCAGGCACCAGGAACCGGCTTCAGGGTCGTTCAACCGCTTGACGAGCAGGACGGAGTCGGCATCAAGGATCATGGCAACCACAGCTACCTTCGGCTCGTCGTAGAACCGGACATCGCACAGCCGGCACACTTTGTATGGAGTTTCGCCGTCGATTCCCGGCGCCAACTCCCGACTGCATTGTGGGCAATAGCGGTAGTGTCGAATGGGCATGGGGTTCAGGGGCTGGACAGGGCTGCAGGTACCGGTTGGATGGTGGTTAGACTGGCACCAATATGGACAAGCATGGCCGCATGCCGAGAGGCCGCCAGGTGATACACTGCCGGCGGCCAGCCGGGATTCCGGCTGTCTGCCCCGGACCGCAAGGCGACCTCAGGAATCCAACATGATATTCGGTGGGATTGAAACCGGCGGAACCAAGACAGTTTGCGCCGTGGGAACCGGACCGGATGACATACGGGAAGAGGCGCGGTTTCCCACGGACAGCCCGGATGCAACCATCGGCGGCTGCATCGAGATGTTCAAGCGGTGGCAACCGGACCTGGCGGCGGTAGGCATCGCATCCTTCGGACCAGTGGACCTTGATCCGGGTTCCGACACCTACGGGTATGTAACCACAACCCCCAAGCCCAACTGGCAGTACATCAACCTGGCCGGACGGGTACGGGATGCTCTGGGCGTGCCGGTGAGCTTCGACACCGACTGCAACGGCGCGGCACTGGGCGAACACATGTGGGGCGCGGCGCAGGGATTGGACACTTTCATTTACCTGACGGTCGGCACCGGCATTGGCGGTGGCGGCATGGTCGGCGGCCAAATGCTCCACGGCATGCTGCACCCGGAAATGGGCCATGTTTCGGTTCCGCACGACTGGGAACAGGATCCCTATGAGGGTTGGTGCCCCTATCACGGCGATTGCCTGGAAGGGCTCGCCGCGGGCCCTGCGCTGGAAGGACGGTGGCGGGTCAGAGGCGAGACTTTGCCACCTGATCATCCCGCATGGCCGCTGGAAGCCCAGTATCTTGCTTCCGGCATCATCAACATGCTGTACGTGTTGTCTCCGCAAATTGTGATTCTGGGAGGGGGCGTCATGGACAACCGTTTCCTCTACGGGATGGTGCGAAAGGAGGTCCTGCGTCAAATGAACGGGTACCTCCAAGTGCCCAGGCTCCTGGACAGTCTCGAGTCCTTCATCGTTCCTCCGGCCTTGGGTAACAAGTCGGGTGTCCTAGGTGCGATCGCCATGGCCATCAAGGCTCATGCCTAACGAGGCTTGTGCCCGCAGTCCGCAACGGCTGCGGTGAACCCGGCTGCCTTGACTGATGGCACTCTCCGCTGAGACCCACGGCTCGCATCGGCGGCGCAACGCGTTGACCGGTGAGTGGGTACTGAATTCACCACAACGTTTGCAGCGCCCCTGGCAGGGACAGACCGAGTCGATTGCGGCGGATCGGGTCGAGCCGTACGTAGCCGACTGCTATCTGTGTCCCGGCAATCAAAGGGCCAACGGTGAAGTCAACCCGCAGTATCGCGATATCTTCGTGTTTACCAACGATTTTCCGGCCTTGCAGGGCGAACCAGCTGGAACCATCGACGACGTGCAGCCCGAATTGTTTCGTTCGGACCACGCAACGGGTCTGTGCCAAGTGGCCTGTTACTCGCCGCGACATGACCTGACCCTGGCCGACCTGGATCACACAGCGGTAACGAGAGTGGCCCGGTTGTGGTCCGACTTGGACCGCGAGGCAGGGGAAAGATCAGACATCCATTATGTGCAGATCTTCGAAAACCGCGGCGAGATCATGGGATGCTCCAATCCTCATCCCCATTGCCAGCTCTGGGCAACCGACCACGTGCCCTGGCTGCCGGCCCAGGAACAGGAACGTCAGATTCGCTACCTGCGCAGCCACGGGTCGCACCTGCTGCTCGACTACCTTGACCAGGAGCTGTCGGCAGGCGAACGACTGGTATGGACCAACGAAGAGTGGGCTGTGTTGGTTCCCTGGTGGGCCGTGTGGCCGTTCGAAACCCTGGTTCTACCCCGACGCCAGGTTGCACGCCTGCAGAACCTGACCAGTGAACAACAGGCCGCGCTGGCCGGTGCCCTGAAAGTCTTGCTGACGGCCTACAACCGCCTCTTCGATACCGGAATGCCGTACTCGATGGGTTGGCATGGCGCACCTTGTGACGGCATGCACGATCGAGGGTCGCCTTGGCAGTTGCACGCCCACTACTATCCTCCGCTGTTGCGGTCGGCTACGGTGCGGAAGTTCCTGGTCGGCTACGAAATGCTTGCGCAACCCCAGCGCGACTTGACCCCCGAGCAGGCGGCGGGGCGACTGCGCGACTTGACCGGTTGATCAACACCACCTCGACAACCCGCGGTCGGTCAAGCAACGCGATGGGAACGCCATGAGCGGGATGCCTTTGCCTCCCTTGCGGGAATGCGTGCCGAACTTCAGTGCCGGCAGGGACCGCGCGACGGTGGACATGCTTTGCCACACAGTGTCTGCGGCCGGAGTCGCGCTCCTGGACACTCACGTGGATGCCCACTACAACCGCTGCGTGCTCACGTTTGCCGACAAGTTTGAGAAGTTGGCGGCAACCGCACTGGACCTTGTGGAGGCGGCGACCAGTAACATCGACATGACGAAGCACTCGGGTGCCCATCCCCGTCTGGGAGCCGCGGACGTGTTTCCGTTCGTGCCGTTGTGCCACGACGATATCCAGGCATGCGTTGAGGATGTGCGCATGCTGGCGCAGCGGATCGGCGAGGAACTGGGAATTTGCGTCTACCTTTACGGCCAGTCCGCGCTGCGACCGGACAGACACCGGCTGTCGGATATTCGGCGAGGGGAATTTGAGGCCTGGCACGCCGGAATCGGCAAGGATCCCCGCTGGGAACCCGACTTTGGCCCGTCCCGGCCGAGCCGTGGCGGACCTGTGGTGCTGGGTACGCGGCCCGTTCTGATTGCGATCAACTTCGTGCTGTCGGAACCCGATGCAGCCCTGGCGCGCCGCATTGCTCGTGCGGTGCGCGGTCGTTCAGGACTGCCCGCGATCCAGGCCCGCGGCTTTTCGATTGGATCGCAGGTGCACGTTAGTTGCAACATCCTCGACTGGAGGCAGACGTGCCCGCGACGGCTGTTTGACCGGATTGACGATCTCGCCATGCAGGCTGGCAACAGCGTGTTCCATACCGAAGTGGTCGGGTTGATTCCCGGTGCGGCACTCGCCGAAGGGGATGCCGAGGCCATGCGTATCGTCGATTGGTCCGACCGCAGTATCCTTGAGAACAGAATTGCCTCGGTTCGGTCGCCGACAACGACTGAACATTGTGTTTAGGCTGGCCCGGAAAGGTCCAACCCGGACGTGCACCGGTGCGCGTTGCCTGTCAACCGACTTTGCCATGGTTCTACCCACGTACCTTGCTTCGGCCCTGCCAACAGCCGGGCGACTGTTGTCTTAGGAGGGCACATGTCCGCCACCGTAATCAGAATCCAAGGCGATGACTTTGTTGTGGATGGCCTGCCTGCCTGCCCCGGCGCTGCCTGGGAAGGGCACAGAGCGGAGGGTCTGCTTCTGAACAGTCGTATGGTGCAGGCCACCTTCGACGACCTCAATCCGGCCACCCGGCATCTTTGGGACGGACCGGCCGGCGTCTGGGATCCGGACCGCAATACGGACGCGTGCGTTCGGGCCATGGCCGACTGGCGCGCCGCCGGCCTCAACTGCATCACGGTCAACCTGCAAGGCGGCAGCCCCTTCGGATATTCCCAGGACCAGCCGTGGCACAACTCCGCCTTTGGGACGGACGGCAGTCTCGACCCGCACTACATGCAGCGCCTGGGTCGGGTATTGGCCGAAGCGGATGCCTTGGGCATGGCGGTGATCGTCGGGTTGTTCTACTTTGGTCAATTTCACCGATGCCGATCGGACGACGCGGTGCGCACGGCGGTGGCGGGAGCGATCGGGTGGCTGGCGGAAAGCGGTTACCGCAACGTTCTCCTGGAACTGGGCAACGAAGTGGACATCGTGCGGGATCCATGGGGTTACGGAGACTCGCTCGTATCCTCGCATCGCACACCGGAACTGATGGATTTTGTCCGAGACCTCATTGCCGCCTGCTTCACAGACGGATGGATTCTGCCCGTCAGTACGAGCCTTAAGGGCGGGTCCGTTCCGTCGGACCCGATGTTGGAGGTGTTGGACTTTGTTCTCCTGCATGGCAACGGGGTGTCCGATCCCCTGCGCATCGCGGAGATGGTTCGCCGGACCCGGAGTTCACCGGCGTACCGGGGGCAGCCCATCCTCTTCAATGAGGACGACCACTACGGATTTGACGCGCCGCTTTGCAACATGACTGCCGCCATTTCGGAACACGCGGGTTGGGGATTCTTCGACTATCGCCGCAGCTATGAAGACTGGCGGGAGGGATTCCAGAGCGTTCCGGTCGATTGGAGCATCGGCAGTGAACGCAAAAGGGCCTTCTTCTCTCTGGTTGCGCACATCACCGGCAATCCTGCACCCCCCTGACCCATGTCGCGGTCCGTCAATCGCGCTGGGAGCGGAAACCCCGGACCATCAGGCCCTGTGCCTGGCTCGCGTCGTGTTCACCCCGGGCACTGCGATTCTCGACAGTGGTGCCGCCGGCAACAATGTAGTCATCGGGCCTGCGGTAGCGATGGATGAACACCGGCCTTGGAATGTCGGTGAAGTTCGGCTTGGATCCGTGCACCGTCCTGACATGGAAGAAGATCGCGTCGCCGGCGTTTCCTTCAATCGGCAGCGCCGCTTCCCAGGGCCATTCGCCGTCATCAAGGCCCAAGTGCGAAAACGTGTCCACATGGTCCAGTTGGCCAAGTTTGTGGGTGCCCGGGACGACATGCAGGGCACCCCGTTCCACATTGGTGTCGACGCAGTACACCAACACGCCGACTGGTCCCAGATAGCGGTGTTCGAAGTAGGCCGAATCCTGGTGGAGGTGCTTGGGATGGCCTCCGGCCGGCTCCTTGACCAGGCACTGCCCCAAGTTGAAAGTCTCGATGTTGGGACCGAGGATGGCCTCCACAATGTCCAGCAGGTCGGGTTCCAAGGCCGACTGCAGCAGTGCTGCGCTCGTCTTATAGTTCGTTCCGGTGACCATGATCTGCTGTTGCCGCACATACCCGGCCGGCGACGGGATGAACAGGGAGCCGTTCGGGGTGTGCCAGCCGACATCGGACCTTGTGGCGCGATCCAGCTGGGCAATGGCCTCGTCCGTGGTCTGCATGATGTCCCGTCGGACGGCAGCGATGTGGCGGTTCATCAGGCCGCGGACCACCATCGCCCCTTGCTCAAGAAACACCTCGGCCATGCGGCTGATTTCAGTCTCCCGCGCAATGAAATCGAGGTCGGCCACGGTTACGGCAGGCAGCCGCTCCCTGATGGATGGGGTTGCCGAGTTGGCCACAGCAGGCATGATCCGTGTTGTCCTGGTCCGTTTGATGTCCGGGGGCGCACAATGTGTGCAGCCAATAAATCTAACAGGAACTGCCATGTCGTCTGAAGTCACAATCAGGGAAGTGCGGGTTGTCGCCACCCAGCCGGAGGGTACTCCGCTTGTCACCGTCAAGGTGGTTACATCGGAACCCGGTTTGTATGGGGTTGGTTGTGCCACTTTCACACAGCGTTGGAAGGCGGTCGTGGCTGCCTTGGAAAGTCACTTGGCTCCCTTGGCTGTCGGCAGGCCGGTCAACCGCATTGAGGATTTCTGGCAGGTGGCCATGCACAATGGCTATTGGCGCAACGGTCCCATTCAGAACAATGCCATTTCCGGCCTGGACCAAGCCCTGTGGGACATCAAGGGCAAGATGGCGGGCATGAGCGTGGCGGACTTGTTGGGTGGTCCTTGTCGAGAAGCGGCGCGGGTGTATGTTCACGCCTCGGGGGACACCCCCGAGGCAGTACTCGAGTCCGCCCTTGATCTTGAGGACCAGGGCTACCGGTACATACGCGTCCAGCAAGGCGGCTACGGTGGCAAGGGCCACGCACTGCACCAGCCGGCCGGCGCGGCCGGCGGCGCCTACTACGACCCCAGGGAGTACTGTCGCGAAACGTTGGTCATGCTGGCCCATGTGCGCGGTGCGATGGGCGACCGCGTGGAACTGCTGCACGACATCCACGAACGCCTGCAGCCGGTGCATGCGTTCGAGTTCGCACGCCGGATTGATGAGTTCGGCTTGTTTTTCCTGGAGGATGCCCTGGCACCCGAAGACATCGAGTGGTTCGACCAGCTGCGCGCGCACAGCACGACACCCGTGGCCATGGGCGAGCTGTTCAACCACCCGCTCGAGTGGACGCCGCTGATTGAGAGAAGGCAGGTGGATTACCTGCGCATGCACGTCAGCCAAATCGGCGGGATCACGCCGGCTCGGCAGGTGGTTCTGCAGGCCCTGCCCTACAACATCAAGACCGCTTGGCACGGTCCCGGCGACACATCTCCGGTGGGCCATGCCGCTAACCTGCAACTGGACCTGTGGGCGCCAAACTTCGGCATTCAGGAATGGTGTCGGTTCGGTGACGCGGCACGGGAAGTATTTCCCGGCACCCCCGAAGTCAGAAATGGTTATCTGTATCCGAACGACGGACCTGGCCTGGGCATCGACATTGACGAGCAGGCCGCTGCACGCTGGCCTTGTGAAACCAGAGTCATCGACTGGACACAGACTCGATGGCCCGACGGGACACCGGTTCGTCCCTGAGGGTGTTTGGCCGGGTTCTCACGTCCGCCGCGGTTGGCGGATCCCAATATCGGCGGCCGAAGGGTGCAGTCCGTTCGCGGAGGGCGTTCCGGCCGGGATGCCCAACTCTGCCTGATAGTCCAGGAACTGCATGTCGTACAGGGTGCGGTAAAGGCCGTTCGCCTCGTACAGTTCGTCGTGGGTGCCTTCCTCCGCGACATTGCCGTGGTCCAGCACGAATATCTTGTCGGCGTTGCGGATTGTGCTCAGACGGTGGGCAATGACCACCGATGTCCGCTGAGCCAACAGGCGGTCCAGGGCCTCCTGGATCATGGCTTCGGTGACGGTGTCCACACTGGAGGTGGCCTCGTCCATGATCAGGATCCGCGGATTGGCCAGGATGGCCCGGGCAATGCAAATCAGCTGCCGTTGCCCCACGGACAGGTTGGTGGCTCCCTCCTCCACCTCCGTCTCGTAGCCGTCTACCAGTTCGACAATGAAATCGTGTGCGTTGGCCTCCTTGGCAACCCTGATCACATCGTCCATGCCGGCATCTGGACGGGCAAACCGAATGTTGTCGGCTACGGTGCCGGTGAACAGGTGGGGTTCCTGGGTCACCATGCCCATCTGGGATCGGAGCGAGCTCTGGGTCACTGTTGTTACGTCCACTCCGTCGATCAGCACCCGGCCGTTGGTCGCGTCATAGAAACGCGGTATGAGATTGGCGATGGAGGTCTTGCCGGCCCCTGTGGGACCAACCAAGGCAATCGTCTGGCCCTGTTCGACCACGAGGTTGATGTTTTGGAGCACGGCAACGGACTCGTCGTAGTGGAACCCGACGTTCGAGAACTCGATGCGGCCCTGGATTGGGGGCATTCGACGACCATCTTTCGGGTCCTTCACTCCTTCGTCCGTGTCCAGTATCTCGATGATCTTTTCGCCACCGGCCATGGCCGACTGCATGGTTGTGAACAGCTGGCTCAACTCCTGGATGGGCTGGAAAAACCGGATGGCGTAGGCAAGGAACGCGGCCACGATTCCAACGGTGATCCCTTCCAGGTTGTTGATCGCAGCGCGGGCGCCGAACAGCAAAATCAGGCAGGTGGCAACCACACTCATGATTTCCACCACCGGCAGAAAGGTGAACGCCAGCTTCATCGAATGGATGTTGGCCTGTCGGGTGCTGCTGTTGTCCGCGTCGAACAGGCAGGTCATTTTCTGTTCTTGGCCGAAGGCCTGGACCACCCGCATTCCGGTTAGGGTCTCGGCGAAGTTGCCGATCATGTTCGCGGCAAGGGTCCGCGTCTGCCGGAAGCGGTCGCGGGCCTTCTTGGAAAAGATGTAGGTCGACAGGGCCATGAAGGGAATGACCGTAAAGGTGATCAGGGCCAGGTTCGCGTTCAGAGCCAGCATCACCCATACGATGCCGACCAACAGAATGACGTCGCTGAACAACTGAATGAGGCCCTGCGACAGGAGCTCGTTGATTACCGAAACATCCCCAATGACCCGCGAAACTATGACGCCGACGATGCGACGCGTGTGGTAGTCAATCGGCAGGATTTGCAGCTTGGTTACCAATTCCAGCCGAAGTGTGGCCAGAACCCGTTGGCCGACCCAGGCCATGAAGTAACGCTGCAACGCCTGGAACACGAATGTGCCTCCGTAGGCGAGTGCAATGGTCACCGAGATGCGCAGGAGCGCCTCGGTGTCCGCCGCCTTGATGTGGATGTCGATCGCATCCTTGATCAGGATGGGAATCCACAGCGACAGGCCGGTCACCAGCAGCATCGATGCAAATGCCGCGGCCATCTTGGCCTTGTGCGGTTTCAGGTATGCCAGGAGTCGGGCAACGATATAGCGGGAAAAGCGGACATCCGCTTCGGTGTCGTCGGAACCGGGTGTGTTGTGGCGCACCGACCGGACAATCGAGCGGTAGGCGGAGCTGCTCATCGACATGGGCCATTTCTCCTTGCCAGGGGCGCGACACGGAGGGTCATCGCTGCAACTGTCCTTCGTAAATGCTCCGGTAAATCGACGACGACTCCCAGAGATCGCGGTGCGTGCCCAACCCGGCAACACGGCCCTTGTCCAACAGCAGGATTTTGTCGGCCCTGCGGACCGTGCTGAGGCGCTGGGCAATCACGATGGAAGTTCGATTCGCCATCAGGTTGTCGAGGGCAGCCTGGATCAACCGCTCGGTTTCGGTGTCCACACTGGAGGTGGCATCGTCCAAAATCAGGATTTTGGGGTTCACAATCAAGGCGCGCGCAATGGAAAGGCGTTGCCTCTGCCCGCCGGACAGGGTGATGCCCCGCTCTCCCACCCGGGAGGCGTACTGCTGCGGCATCTCCATGATGAAGTCGTGTGCCTGTGCCGCCTTGGCCGCCTCCACGATCTGATCCTGGTCTGGATTGTCCAGGCCAAAACCGATGTTTTCGCGGATCGATGTGGCAAACAGGACTGGATCCTGCAGGACACTTGCCACCTGTCGCCGCAAGGAGTGCAGCTGAACATCCCGGACATCGATTCCGTCAATCAGCACCCGGCCGCCGGAGGCTTCGTAGAAACGCGGAATCAGGTTGATGAGTGTCGACTTCCCGGATCCGGTCGCGCCGAGCAAGGCCAGAATCTCGCCGGCCTGCAACTCAAACGAGACATCGGTGATGGCGCGGTTGGCGGGAGTGTAGTTGAAGGAGACACGCTCGAATTCGATGTCGCCCCGGATGGGCGGCAGCGGTGGGGTGCCGTCCCCGTCTGAGATGGCCGACTTGGTATCGAGGACTTCGAACACCCGTTCGCTGGATGCACCGGCCATGGCGACGAAGGGAACGATCATGCCCATGCGTCGAATCGGCATGATCAACTGGGCCAGATAGG
Source organism: Caldilineaceae bacterium (assembly GCA_965219935.1). GTDB lineage: Bacteria > Chloroflexota > Anaerolineae > Caldilineales > Caldilineaceae > Bin34. The sequence goes on from CBDCOU010000003.1 coordinate 806,083, forward strand.
TCATAAAGGCCAACAACTCGCCCAACGACAGGGACTGGTTGATGACTTCCCTCCCGCCGAAATAGATCACCACCACTGACCCAAGACCCGCCAGGAGGTCGAGCAGGGGAATCCGCACGGAACGCATCCGGGCCGCCTCGGCCGAGTGCTCGAACCACACCGAATTGGCCGCGTTGTACGCCCCCACTTGCGCTTTTTCCTGGGCAAAAGCCTTGACGACTCGGATGCCCCGCAGGTTCTGTTCAAGAACCGTGGTCAACACACCCAGTTGCTTTTGGATTTCCATCGACAGTGGGCGATAGGCCTTGGCGAATTTCCAGGCCAGCCACGTGAGCGGAGGAATGACCAGCATGGCCAGAATGGCCAAGAGGGGATCCATCGCAAATAGAACCACAGCGGTGGCGATCATCAGGAACAGGGCATTGACGATGCCCAGCAACGCACGACCGGTCAGGAATCGCAACCGTTCCACATCCTGAGCCGCCCGGGACAGCAGGTCCCCGGCCGTGGACCGATCGTGAAACCGAAAGGATAGGCTGCACAGCTTGTGGTAGAGGGCGTTGCGCAGCCTGTAGGCCACGGACTGCGAGACCACCTCCGAGTTGACCCCCGCCAAGTAGGTGAATCCGCCGCGCAACAGGCTCAACAGCAACAGGATCGCCACCGACGCCATGACGAGTCCCATCTTGTCGGTCGCCAGGGCCGGCGGAATCGCCTCCGCAACCCATTGGGGAATGCCCGCGTGAAGGGGTTCCTCGCCGATTCCCGAATCGACGATCCACTTGACAAACTGGGGAATGACGAGGGTGACGATCGTTTGTCCGATCGTTCCCACATAGGCGCCCGCCACGTTCAGTTTGTGGTGGCGCAACAGCCGCAGGGGCCTTAGGTATAACTCTAAGCCGGATGGCGAGGGTTGGTCGGACGCGGCGGCAGCCATTGGGGGAACCGGTCCGTGCCCTGTTTGACAATCTCGGCACAGACCGCTCTGTTGAATTTATTGTAATGCACAGTGATCCACGAACAAAATCTGGTGCTGAGGCAGTGCAGGCCGGGACAGGTCGTTTGCCTGCCCGCGCCGCCCACATTTGGGCTCCGCACCAAATCCGATGGAAGATTGTGGTATTGACGTCTTTGGCGTCAGCTGAGTGATAGAATCGCCCTTGGTGCCGTGGTGAGTCCCCGGTGACGCACACGGTATGCGACGGTTGGCTGGACGTTGTTGGGAACGTGGTTATCCAGAGTTGTCCTCAACGGTGTTTGCAAACCGACTTCGCGCTGTGGAGTGCTCCCACCATTGGGCTACGGGAGGCGTCGGGCGCGTGCCAAACCCCATGTCGTCCTTAGAAGCGCAATCCCCGAGAACAGGAAGGTAGGCGCAACCGTGGCCGCAAACCGACTGTTCAGCCTTGACGGCGAATCCGCGCTGGTGACCGGAGGGAGCACCGGAATCGGGGCCGCCATCTCCCGGCTATTCCTGCAAATGGGTGCCCGGGTGACCATCGCTAGCCGACGGGAATCGAAACTCGAGGCGTTCCGCAACAGTGTTCCGCAACACGCCTTGTCCCTGCATTCCGTCCCGGGTGACGTTGCCGTGGACAGTGAGCGGATCGTGGCCACCGCCGTAGCTGCGATGGGGAGCATCAGTATCCTGGTCAACAATGCTTCCACTTCGGTGGGCAAACCCATGCGCGACATGACTGGAGCGGAGTGGCAGACGGTCTACACCACGAATCTGGAGGCTGCGTTTCGGCTCTGTCAAAGCGCCCTGCCAAGCCTGGAAGCAAATCGCGGATGCATTCTGCACATCAGCAGCGCGAGTGCCGTCGCGGGCGACTACGATGATGCGGCCTACGTATCCAGCAAGAGTGGCTTGGAGGGTTTCAGTCGGCATCTGGCGGTGGAACTGGCAGCGGACGGAGTTCGTTCCAACGTAATACGACCGGGTCTGATCAATACGGAGGCCTTTGCGGACTACCCGGACGAATTCTTCGAGTCCCAGATCCCTCTGATCCCGCTCGGGCGTCTGGGCAGTCCCGAGGATGTGGCCTACGCAGCCCTGTACCTGTGCTCACGCGAGGCGGCGTTTGTGACCGGCGCCGTTCTCACGGTGGACGGCGGCGAAACGCGCATCTGACCCCTTTGATTAGGGTTCGCATCCCGGATTGACCCATTTCCCAACCAGAAGGTAACAGCATGCCAGCAACAGCAATCGTCGGAGCGCAGTTCGGAGACGAAGGCAAGGGTCGCATCGTTGACTATCTGGCTCGCGGTGCGGCGATGGTGGTCCGGTTTCAGGGGGGAAGCAATGCCGGCCATACCGTAGTGAACGAGTTCGGCACATTCAAGCTCCACGGAATTCCCAGCGGAATCTTTTTCCCGGACACGTGGAACGTCATCGGCAGCGGTTGCGTAGTCAACCCGGTGACACTGCAGGAAGAGATCGAGGATCTGGAAGCCAGGGGCGTCAGCACGGACAATCTCCGGATCAGCAGCAGGGCCCACATGCTGATGCCGTATCACCGGGAAGCAGACGGCCTTGAAGAGGAGATGCGCAGTGGTGATCAGAAAATCGACACCACCCGGCAGGGAATTGGTCCGGCCTACAGTGACAAGACGGCGCGGGAAGGATTGCGAATGGGCGATCTTCTCAACAGTTCCTGGCTCGAAGTACGACTGGAAAGCGCGGTGGCACGGGCCAATCGGTATCGCCAGTCGATGGGGGCCGCCCCGGTGGACGCAGACCGTATGATGGCTGTCTGCGAGCGAGCCCGTATCGCGTTGGCGGATCGGATTGTGGACACGGTGCCCATGATGAAGGAGGTCCTCGACGCGGACGGCCACATTCTGTTGGAGGGACAGCTTGGGGTGATGCGGGACCTTGACTGGGGGATCTATCCCTTTGTCACCTCCAGCAATCCCACCTCCGCATTTGCCGCGGCCGGTGCAGGGCTGCCCATTCAGGCCATCAGTCGCGTGGTCGGCGTGGCCAAGGCTTACAACACCGCTGTTGGCACGGGACCGATGCCGGCCGAACTGCATGACGACGACGGGGCCAGATTGCGGGAAATCGGCCACGAATACGGCGTTACCACCGGACGTCCCCGTCGGTGCGGCTGGCTCGATCTGGTCGGGTTGCGCTACGCGGCCTGGATCAACGGCATTACCGAGCTGTGCATGACCAAACTCGATGTTCTGGACGGATTCAAGACGGTCCAGGTTTGCACAGGCTATCGCATGCCCGATGGACGGGTCCAGCGGGACAGCGTTCCTGATACCGCCGATCTGGCGGGAATTACTCCGATCATGGAAAGGTTTCCCGGCTGGGAAGAAGACACCACCGGGTGCCGATCCTTTGACGATTTGCCGCGCAACGCCCGGGAGTACGTGACCTGGATTGCCGATCAGGTCGGGATCCCGATTCCCTACATCGGGGTTGGTCCGGCGCGTGACCAGATGGTGGTCAACCCCGGCGACTGAAATTCGCACGCCGAACCATGGCTCGATGACCGAGACGTTCAGCCACGACACCTTCATCTCGCCGTTGAGCTGGCGTTACGGCAGCCGGCGCATGCGGGCTATTTGGAGCGAGGTTCGCAAACGCAAGTTGCTGAGGCGGTTTTGGGTCGCCTTGGCGAAGGCACAGGCTGAGTGTGGCGTCGTGACCTGGGAACAGGCCCATGACCTGGAAGCCAGGCAGGACGATGTTGACCTGCGTCGCGCTGCCGAGATTGAGGCCGAGGTGCGCCATGATCTGGTGGCCGAAATCCGGACGTTTGCGGAGCAGTGCCCTGTGGGGGGAGGCGTCATCCATTTGGGGGCGACATCGAACGATGCCCTGGACAACGTCGATGCACTGCGCATGCAGGAAAGTCTTGGTTTGGTGGAACGGCGACTTGTGGATCTGCTGGCAACGGTTGACGACCGCATTGAACAGTGGGCCGACGTGCCCGTGATGGCGTTTACCCATATCCAGCCGGCGGAACCCACTACGGCCGGATACCGGGTTGCCTGTTTCGGACAGGACCTGCTGATGGATTTCGCGGCCGTGCAACGGGAGCGCCGCGCCGTCAAGGGCAAGGGAGTCAAGGGTGCCGTGGGAACGGCGGCACCCTTCGCGGAACTGCTGGCAGGCACCGGCTGGACCGCCGCCGAACTGGAGCAAATGGTTATGCGAAGTCTTGGTTTGGAGGCGTTTACGGTCGCAACGCAGACCATGCCCCGCAAGCAGGAACTGCAGATAGCACAGGTTCTCAGCGGCATTGCCGGTTCCCTGCACAAGTTTGCCTTGGACAGCCGCATCCTCCAAAGCCGGATGATCGGCGAGTGGTCCGAAGAGTTCGGTGAACACCAGGTCGGTTCAAGCGCAATGCCGTTCAAACGCAATCCGATCGCGGCCGAGAATATCTGCAGTCTGGCGCGGCAAGTGTCGGCCCAGGTCTCGGTGGCTTGGCAGAACCATGCCAACGCCATCCTGGAGCGGACTCTCGACGACAGTGGGAACCGACGGCTGTTTCTCCCGGAACTGTTCCTTCTCACCGACGAAATCCTGCGCCGCGCAGGGAAACTGCTCAAGGGCCTGAGTCTGGATCGTCAGCGGAGTCGTGCGACGCTGGACGGCTACGGGCAATTCGCAGCCAGTGAACGCGTCCTGCTGGCCGCTGTACGCGCCGGCGGCAACCGCCAGGTCCTGCATGAAGTGTTGCGCCGCCACTGTATGACTGCCTGGTCCGACGTGGAGCAGGGAAGAGACAATCGACTGGCCGACCTGCTGGTGGCTGATCCGGACATCCGCGCCTGGTTGCCTGCGGAGACAGTGCACTCCCTCATGTCGGTGGATACGTATCTGGGAGATGCACCGGCCAGGGCTCGGGCGGTGGGTGCCGCCATCAGACAGGTTGTCCGCAACGGGATCACTGCCGACAGTCCGGATGGTACGTGATGCGGTTGGCGGTGCTGGCCGACATCCATGGCAACCTGCCTGCGCTCGAGGCCGTGGTCGCCGATGTCGAACGCCATCGGCCCGACCATGTGATCGTTGCGGGCGATCTCATCAACTCGACGCCGTTCAGCGTGGAGGTGGTTGAGTTCATCATGCAGCAGGACTGGCTTGTCATCAGGGGCAACCACGAGTTCTACTATCTCGACTTCAATTCGCCCCGCGTGCATCCGGATCTCGAAAACCCGTCGCGTTGGAGGGCACTCCACCAGCTCAACCGGATTGTTCCGGAGCACTTGGGAAACTACCTGGCTGTGTTGCCGGACGACTTGTCGCTGAAGTGGCCGTCACATGAACCCCTGCGCGTGGTTCACGGCATGCCGGGTGATCCGCGTGCGGCCGTGTTTCCGTTTACAACCGACGAGCAAGCCTCGGAACTTCTTGCCGGGGTGGTTGAACACACCGTGGTCACGGCCCATACACACATACCCGGCGAACGGCAGGTGGCCCGGCAGGATCATGCACCGTCCGCCCTGTCGCCCAATCCGCCTTTCAAGGAGCCGGAGTTGCGGGCTGGCCACTGGCACATCATCAACCCCGGTTCGGTCGGGTTGCCCCTGAACGGCGATCCCGGTGCCGACTATGCGATTTTGGACAGCATGCCGGGTGCCGACGAGGGCGAAGGCTGGGCCGTTACTTTCCGCAAAGTGCCCTACAATCGAGTGAAGACGCTGCGGGCATACTTCGATCGCGGGGAGTTTCGGACTGGCGGTGCCATTGTGGAGTTGTTCTACTGGGAAGTTGTGTCCGCCCAGCCGGAGATCATTGAGTTTTTCTCGTGGGCGCGCCGGCAGGGACTGAACAGCCGGGACATCGATCGGAATCTGGCCCTCTACAAGCAACACACCGGCAGGGACGCGGCAATCGAAGCCCTTGATCCAACTGGCCTGTACAAGTCCGCCGAATTCAGGCATGCCTGACTCCCCAGTTACCAACCGCGATGTGGCCGAAGCCCTCCGCAACACAGCGGACCTGATGGCCTTGCAGGGTGCCAACACCTTCCGGGTCAATGCCTTGAAACGGGCGGCCGATCAAGTGCAGGACCTGGAAATCGGCGTGGCCGACGCGGCGCACAACGGCAACCTGCGGGACATCAAGGGAATCGGCAAGAGCATAGAGGCCGAGATCGAGGCCATGGTTGACACGGGTCGCATGCCGGCCCTGGATGCACTGGCGGAACAAATCCCCATGGGCCTCCTGGAAGTGGTGCGCGTGACCGGAGTTGGACCCCGCAAGGCTCGCCTCCTGTGGGAAGAACTTGACATAAAATCACTGGCAGGCTTGGAGGCGGCTATACAGGGCCGGAAACTGAGGGAACTCAAGGGTTTCACGGCCAGAACGGAGGCTTCGCTGGCGACGGCCATCCGTCAGATCAGGGAGCGGCCTCCACCGGAGGATCCGATTGGATTCGTGCTTCCGGTGGTGGAATCGGTTGTCGAGGGTTTGATGGCGGCGGGTGGACCCGCAGTCGCGAGGGTTTCGTTGGTCGGGGATCTGAGGGAATGGCGTGCAACCGTGCGCGAGCCCATGGTCCTGGTGGAGACACGCCACCTGGACGCCGTCGGCAAGGTCTTGGCCGGCTTGTCGCAGGTCGCAGCCGTGGGCAACATCGTGAACGGAACGTGCCGGGTGGTCCTGCATGCCGGTTTTGAACTGTCCGTTGTCATGACGGGGGCCGACCGTTGGGACAGGTTGTTGACCATGTTGTCCAGCGATAGGGATTCCGCCGAGTTCATTGCCGAATTGGCCGACCGCATGGAGCCGGAACCGGTTTGTGAACAGGGTCTGGCCCGGGTTTTGGGCATTTCCGGCTTCGTGCCGGAACAACGACATCGCATTACCAGGGACCTTCACCGGTCGTTGACGCCGGGTGCCGATCTGGTGGGTCTGGCCGACCTGACGGGTGAACTTCACGGGCATTCAACCTATAGCGACGGCCACCAGTCCATCGAGCAAATGGCAAGGGCCGCCCAAGGCCGCGGATACAGTTATTGGGCGGTCACCGATCATGGGCAGGGACACGGGTTTGGCGACAGCCTGGACGCCGCCGGACTCGAGAAACAAGCGTCCGAAATCGATGGCCTGAACGCGTTGTTTGAGGAGGAAGGGTTGGACTTTCAACTATTGAAGGGCATCGAAGCCGAGATCCACGCGGACGGTTCGCTTGGACTGGACGACGATACGCTGGCCCGTTTGGATGTCGTCGTAGCCAGCATTCACGGTTCCCTGAGGCAGGATCGGGACACCATCACCGAACGTTGTCTGCGGGCGGTGGCCCATCCCCATGTGGACATCCTGGGGCATCCTACGAGTCGTCTTCTGGGTCGCCGCGATCCGTCCGCACTGGACATGGAAGCCGTTTGCCGGGCTTGCAGGGAACATGGAACCGCCCTGGAAATCAACTGCAATCCCGCCCGGTTGGACGTGGGCGACGAACTGGCCCGCATGGCGGCTCGCCATGGCTGCCTCCTGGTCCTGAATTGCGACGCTCACGATGTCAACCACTTCGGATTCATCCGGTATGGCCTGGGCATCGCCCGACGTGCCGAGTTGCAGCTGTCACAGGTACTCAACACGCGGCCCGTCGACGCGGTTCTTGAGTGGTTCCACGGCTGACATGCTGGTATTGAGCAGGCGACGGGAATAGCATCATGTTTCGCCGGTCCAAACCGATTTCGGCACCGCCCAGCAAGCCTCCGGACGCCGCAGGTCAGGCGGAAGCCGCCAGTCAACGCAAATGGGTACGCTGGGTGGTCATCCTGGCGGTGGTTACGGCGGCAGGCCTGGCACGGAATCAATACCCGAGACTGGTCGAATCCATTGCCCAGATACCCTTGGTGCAGGACGCGTTTGGAGAGTTGACGGGGTTGCCCTTGGCAGGCCTGCTCGGTTCGGGTCAGGAACCCGATGGATTGCCTGCCGGCACCAATCCTGACGTCTTGGGCAACGCCGCGGATGAAGCGCCCGCTACGTTGGGCGACGAGAACACGGTCCGCGTCCAGGCTACGCCCACCGGTTCGGATAGCGAACAGCGGTCGACAGGGACTGGGGACGACGCGGCCGCCGCGGAAGTTCGAAGCAATCAGCTTGTCGATTCCCCGGCCTGGACGGTGGGGATGGTGGTTCAGGGAGCCGCGGGCATGTCCCAAATTCCCTTGCGGATGGACCCGGACGCCGACAATCCCACGATGATCGCGGCCATGTATGCACCGGCAACCAGCTTCAGCATCGTGGAAGCATCCCTGGAGTATGCCTACCCGGTGGTCATCGATGGCGAAGGCTGGTGGCGGGTTCAAGCCCAGGACGGGCTGACCGGGTGGGTGCAGGAAGCCCACCTCGAATGAATTGACGGAAAAGCGAGACATGGCACCGCACGTCCGCATGGCCGTTCAGGAACGCCTGCAGCACCTGCGCAGGCTCATTCAAACCAGTCAGCACCAGTACTACGTCGAAGACCGTTCCGATTTGTCGGACGAGGAATTCGATGCGGCCTGGACACAGTTGCTGGATATCGAACGGGCCCATCCCGAGTTGGTGACGCCGGCCAGTCCCAGCCAGCGGATTGGCGGCTCGCCGGCCAGCCAATTCGTCAAGGTGGAACACCCGCACACTCTGCTCAGCCTGTCGAACGTGTTCAGCGCCGAAGACCTGATGACTTGGCGTGAACGACTGGTTCCACAGTTGGAGCCGGCGCTGCAGGCATCGCTGGGATGGGTCCTCGAACCCAAAATCGATGGCTTGTCGATAGCCTTGGAGTATCGCAACGGCCTGTTCGTGCAGGGGGCAACGCGAGGCAACGGGGATGTGGGCGAGGACGTAACGGCGAATCTACGAACCGTCAAGCAACTTCCGTTGCGGATCCCGGCTACGCCTACGGAAGGTGTCAGCGTGCCGGAGATCCTTAGGGTACGGGGCGAGGTGTACGTCCGCAAGGAGGATTTCGCGGCATTCAATGCAACCCTGGCAGTCCAAGAGGATCGCGTGTACGCGAATCCGCGCAACTTCGCAGCTGGCAGCCTGCGCCAGCTGGACCCCAACGAATCCTCTAGGAGACCGCTTAGGTTGTGGATTTTCGAGCTGTTGGATATCGAGGGTGGGCCCGACCTCCCGACGCACGAGGCGCGTTTGACCTTCCTGGCACAGCTGGGGTTTCCGGTGGCACACCATGCCATCCAAAGATTCGCCGACGGTCAGTTCGCGGCTTTGGTGGAGGCTGCCGACCACTTCCTGGACACCAAGGCCGACCTGCCGTACGAAGTGGACGGCGTGGTGGCCAAGGTGGATGGGATAGCCGCTCAACGGATCCTGGGCCAGACCGGACGCGACCCGCGGTGGGCCAGGGCCTACAAACGGGCAGGGGAACAAGTGGTCACCCACCTGCTGGAGATTGAGACGTTCGTGGGGCGAACCGGGGTCGTGACACCCAGAGCCCGGCTCGAACCGGTTCGGGTGGGCGGCGTGGTCGTGGAACACGCGACGCTGCACAACTTCGACTACGTGGCTTCCCTCGATCTTCGGGAGGGGGATCAGGTCGTGGTCATGCGCGCCGGCGATGTAATTCCGCGGGTTGTCAAGGCACTGCCGGAACACCGAACCGGCAGCGGAAGTCCCTGGACGCCACCCGAACATTGCCCGTCATGCGGGACGGTCCTGGTCCAACAGGAAGACGAAGTGGCCCACCGATGTCTCAATCGACAATGTCCTCGGCAGTTGACACGCGCCGTCGAACACTTCGTGAGCCGGGGCGCACTTGACATTCGTTCATTCGGGGTGCGTCAGGCGGAGCTGTTTGTCGACTTGGGCTTCGTTGGCGATGTGTCGGACGTGTACCGCCTGCCCTGGACGAAGATCGCCGAACTGAAGTCGTATGGCGAGCGACGGATCCAGGGCCTCAAGGCCGGATTGGCCTCGGCCAAATCCAGACCCCCGGCGCGGCTGCTGCATGCCTTGGGCATTCCCTTTGTCGGTCTGCAGGTTGCGGAACTCATCTGTGACGAAGTGCGCAACCTGTTGGAGTTGCCGCATTGTTCCGCGGATGACCTGGAACTGATCGACGGCGTGGGACCCGAGATCGCCGGTGCCGTAACCGAATACTTCAATGATCCGGTGCGGCGCCGGGAATTGCATTCGCTGGCCCTTTCCGGACTTGGCATGTTGGGACCTGAAAGAGCTGCAGTGTCCGAGCCCGAGGAGGCGGGGATCGCCGGCAAAACCTTTGTGATTACGGGCAAGCTGTCCGGTTTCACCCGGTCCGAAGCAACGACTCGCCTCAAGGAACTCGGTGCCAAGGTGACCGGATCGGTTTCCGGCAAGACGGACTACGTGCTGGCCGGCAAGGATGCGGGTTCCAAGCTGGCCAAAGCCCAAAAAATCGGGGTGTCCGTACTGGACGAGAGTGCGTTCCTGAACCTGCTCGACAACCTTGAAGCGAACTGACCGGAGGGCATGCCGGCAGGGGTCAGGAGCCTTGGTGCCGAGCCACCGCCGTCTGCATGCGGGCGACGGCCTCCTCCAGGAGTGATTGGCTGGTGCCCAGATTGATGCGCGCCCACGTGTGGCCGCCAGTCGTGTGGTAGCGGCTTCCGTCACTCAGGGCCACTCGGGCGTGGTTGAGAAAGAATCGGTAGGGGTTTTCCACCACGGCGCCGAAGTCAACCCAGCTGAGGTACGTGCCTTCCGGCCGCGTCGTTCGTACACCGGGGAAGGCGGTGCGCAAGGCTTGTTCCATGTAGTCGCGATTGGTGGTCAGGGTTCGGAGCAACTCTTCCAGCCAGGTACGGCAGTCCGCATGACTGTAGGCGGCCAAGGCTGCCGCGTATCCCATGACGTTGACATGGGGCACGATGCCCATGGCAGCACGTTGCACGAGGGTGCGCAACGCTGGGTTGGGCACGACTGCCACACTGCAACCCAAACCGGGCATGTTGTATGTCTTGCTGGGTGCCATCAGCGTAATCGTCGAGTCGGCGATTTCCGGCTCGAGCGAGGCGATGGGCAGATGCCGGCGGCCTTCGTGCATGAGATCGCAGTGAATCTCGTCCGAGCAAATCACGATGCTGCGGTTGAGGCAGAACTCGGCCAGTTCCAACAGTTCGTGTCGCGCCAAGCTGCGGCCGGTCGGGTTGTGGGGATTGCACAGAAGAAAGAGCCTGGTGGAATCGTCCACGGCCGCCCTGAACCGCTCCATATCCAGTCTGAAGTGCAGCAGGCCGTCGTTGTGGTCATGCGGCATCGGTACGGACTGCAGCTTTCTGTCCTGCAACCCCGGCGCGACCAGGAACGGCGGGTAGACGGGCTCGTGTGTCATCACACCGGAACCGGGCTGGCCGATGGCACGGACTACCAGGTTGAGGCCGGACACGAGGCCCGGCAGGAAGACCAGTTGGTCCGGGGTTACGTGCCACTCGTACTGTTCGAGCAGATGGGTGCAGAACCATTCGCCCACAGCCTCTTCCGTGGCTCCGTAGCCAAAGATGCCGTGTGCGGCCCGCACCTGCAGCGCCTTGATGATGGGGTCCGGGGATCGAAAATCCATGTCTGCGACCCATAGGGGAATCACATCGCGGTCATATGTTTCCCACTTGCTCGAATCCCAGCCGCGTCGATCAACGTAAATCATGGTGTTTGGCTCCGAAGGAACGGATACGGTGAGCCGATTGCCAACGGCGTATTCGTCCACCGCCAAGTACTGTCGGTCGTTGTCCGGTGAGGACTTCATCACGGCCCGTGACATGGCTGTGGTGGCGATTGGGTTGGTTACCAACAACAGGAATCCAAGGGCAACCATCAGCAGGAGAGACCCTTTTTCGTGGTTGCCCATGAATTGGAAGTAATAACCCGTGGCCAGCAGCAGGAGAAGTATTCCCAGAGATGAGCCGAGGCCGGCCGCGTGCATGCGCGCGAGCGCGTTCGTCATGCGCAGGACCCCCAGCGATGCCGTCAGCATCAATAGTGTGCCCACGCCCATGACGCCCAGCAGCATCCAATATTCCCAGTGGTTGAGGATTTCCATGGGTATGCCCGCGTCAGCCGTCCCCTTCAAGGAATCGGGACAGCAGGACTGTTCCCAGGAACCCCAGCACGGCGGTCACAATGGCCACGTCGTAAATGTCCGAACGTCCCAGCAACATGGACACGACAAGGACCGCTGCCACGGCCTGTACCGCCAGGAGGTCGAAGGACACCGTCCGATCGGGGGTCTCCGGGCCGCGCACCAGGCGGATAACGGTCAGCACCATCGACACGGCGATGATCAACAGGCAGAGTTGGACGCCGGTTTGAAACGGCGCGTAGACGGATTCCATAGGGCTACTCACGGGCCAGTTGCATAATGCGCCGTTCAAATCCGCGGCGTGTCTGCAACCGGAACAGTTCCGGGTCGCGACCGTCCAACAGGTGCACGTACAGCAGCCGCCGGCCGTCGGGACGGAAGCGGCTGTCAACCGCGATTGTGCCGGGGGTCAAGGTGATCGACGAGGCGAGCAACAGCGTTTCGATGTCCGTGTCGGCCCGCAACTCGTAGGCCACCAGTGCCTGAGGGTGCCTTTTGCCGGTGAGGATGTTCACGGCCACCTCGATACAGGAGGCGGCAATCTGCCAGGTCAAATACCCGGTGTACAGGACGATGCGGGCCAGCCAGCGCAGGTACGACCTGCGGTAGATCGTCAATACCACGGCAACGAACAGGAAGCCTCCGGCAGCTGTCCTGAGGGTAAACGTGCTGTTGAACACCATCCACAGGATGGCCATCAGCGTGTTGCCAACCAGCATGATGAGGTGACGCCAAACGGCGAACCGTTCGGTGGCCAACCTGGCTGTGTCTTGGGTCATGTCCCGGTGCCTTTTCCGGCAATCCTAATGGCCTGCGTCCGCCAAATGCCCGGCGAGTGCCACGCTGTCGATATAGGATTCCACATCCGTCAGCGTAGCCGCAGCCTGGTTGGCTACGCTCCAGGCACCTTCGCCAAACACCCCCATTAACAGACTACAGCCGACCAGCACTGCAATCGGAGTCAGGGTAAGCATGCCGAAACCGGGTCCAAGTCGGGCGGGACCGGTTACCGGCCCGCCTTCGTGCCGGACCGGCGGCGATCCCCAGAACGCGCCTTGCCAGAGGCGCATGATCATGTACAGGGTTACGAAGCTGGACAGGACCGCGATGGCCAGGAGCAGCCACTGCTCCATGGAAACCATCAGGTGCAACAGACCCAGCTTTCCGGTGAAACCGCTGAACGGAGGGATGCCTGCCAGCGAAAGCGCCGTCAGGAAGAACCAAATCGCCAGCCACCGGCGGTGTGTCAGTAGTCCCCCGGTACCTCCGTCCGGTCCCGGGACCACCTTTCCGGTTCGCAGTTCCAGTTCAACTGCCCCGCCAGCCATGAGCACGGCGGTTTTGACGACCATGTGGTGGGCCAGATACAGGATTGCCGGCGCCAGGCTGGCGGCCAGCACCCCGTTGCGCGCGCCGGCCAGTGCCAGCCCGGCAAAGATGAAGCCAATGTGACTGATGATTTGGAAGCTGAGGGCGCGCCGTATGGTGTCACCGGACAGACCTCCCAGTGTGCCTACGACCATCGAAGCTCCGGCCAGCGTCAGGAAGGCGGGTTGCCAGGATGCCAACTGTTCGGGAAACAGGAGCGGAAAGAGCCTGAACAGCGAATAGAGGCCAACTTTGGTCAACAGGCCTCCAAAGAGGGCGTTGACCACCGGGTGGGTGGTGTGATAGCTGCAAGGCAGCCAAAAATGCAGGGGAAACAGGGCCGACTTGCCGGCGAACGCCACAAACAGCAGACCGGCCATCATCGGTGCCAGCCAGGCTGGAAGGTCCGGTTGGCGCAGCAGCACGGCAATGTGGGCAATGTTGAGGGTGCCGAGCGTTCCGTAGGCTACGGCAACGGCACCCAGAAACACCATGCTGCCCAAGAGGTTGAGGACTACGAAACGCAATCCGCCTCTGATCTGGTCCCGTTGCCCTCCGAGTGTTACCAGCACAAAGCTGGTGATTACCAGGATCTCGAAGAACACATAAAGGTTGAACAGGTCACCTGCCAAAAAGGTGCCGTTGACCCCCATCAGCAGAAATAGGGAAAGGGGGTAGAACCCCATCCGATCCCGCTGATCAAGAACGTCGATTGCAAACGGTATGGCTCCCAGGTAAATCACGGCTGTCAGCAGCAACAGCAGGGCCGAGAACACATCCGCCACCAGTACGATGCCAAACGGGCCGTGATGGCCTCCAACATGCAGGACGAGGTGGGTTCCCTGCACGGTCCATGCCATCAGCCACAGGGCCAGCATGAGATTGACGACCCCGGCCAACAGTGCCGCTAGGCTGTGTGTGTGCAGCCGCGGGAGCAACTGAAACCGGGGAATCAACAGGCTGCCTCCGGCCGCACACAAAGGCGCGATCGCGAACAGGGCCAGGAGGTTGGCAAGGTTGACGCTGGCGGTCATCGGACCTCTCCTGGCGCGTCCGCACCGGCGCGGCCGATCGGGGGGGCGTTCAGGGTGTCCTCGAGGTACATATAGTCGTCGGGTTCCCCGGTACGGCCCGGACTGAAATGCTCGACGTCATGGTAGGCGGTGCCGGCAGAATGGTCCGTCCCGTCTCTTACCTCGTGCAACCGCTGAATCAGGGCAATCAGGTAGGCGGTCACCCCAAAGCCAATCACGATGGCGGTCAGAATCAGCGCGTGGGGCAGGGGATCGGCAAAATGGCTGGCTTCCGGCAATTCATCGGCCTTCCGCGGCGGCAAGGGCAGGATCGGCACGGTTCCCGCGGTCAGTCCGGTGGCACTGAATATGATGAGGTTGAAGGCGTGGCTGATCAATCCCAAACCCAAAATCAACTTTATGGCGTGTTGGCGCAGGATCAGGTATGTGCCCGACCCCAACAACAGCATGACGAGCAAGGCCAGCAGCAGGACACTCATGATGGCGGGGATACCTGCTCTTTGCCGACTGACCGGTCTTCCATGTCCTCCATGTCCAGCAGTTGTTCCAATCGGGCCGACCGGGTCAGCGTGAGATCCAGGAGGAAGAGGGACGTTACCGACATGACGACCAGGAATACGCCAAAGTCAAAGGCCAGGGCCGTACTGAATTCAACCTCCAGCCAAGGCAAGTGGAAATACACCGGTGCGAACACGGTGCCGGACTTCGGCCAGCCGAAGACAATCGCCAACACCGCCGTCAGCAGACCCAGGCCGGACACCGGGAGCAGCAAGCGGCCGACCCGTCTCTGAACCGTCACGGCACCTTGGCTGATGATGGCCAGTTCAACCACGGCGGCGGCCATCAAACCGCCGACAAAACCGCCACCGGGTAGCAGGTGGCCCCTTAGAAGAAAAAAGAACGCCAGCAGAATCAAGGCGGCGGTAAGGCCGTTCAGGACGTACTTCAGATAGAGTTCGGTCACGGCACACCCATGTCCGGATTAAACCTGCTTACTCCGATGCCCGGCTGCGCCGGGGCCGAAACCGATAGGCGCGCACCAAGCTGTACACGCCTATGCCCGCGATGGCAATTACGGTCATTTCGCCGAAGGTATCGAAACCCCTGAAGTCGGTCAGAATCACGTTGACGACATTGGCAGCCCCGTGCGCGTCCAGCCACGTGGCCCGGATCATTTCGTTGCTGATCGGCTCAAACCGCGGTCGGCCGGATGCCAGCAGGACCAGCACAAACCCGAATGCGCCCGTGATGCAGGCGATGCCAATGTTCCTGATCTTGTGCCAAGGTGGAAGCCGGGGCGGCTGCGCGGCCGGCAGCTTGTAGAGGATGAGGATGATCAGCACGAACACCAGAACCTCAACCAGGAGCTGCGTCAAGGCAAGGTCGGGGGCCGCGAACAGGACAAAGAACAGGGTCACGTTCAATCCGACCACGCTCAAGGCGATGATGGGTGCCAGTCGGTTGTTGGAGGCAAGAACCGTCAGGGCCGCCATCAGTGACAGGAGCAGGATGGTGCCCTCCAACCACAGCGCCACAGGACTCTCCGCCACGAGCCGCAGGTCGGACGGATTGAACAGCGATCCCAGACGATTGGCTCCCAGGACCACCACCAAAACAGCTGCCCCCAGAACGATGGAAACGTGGCTGGTGAGAGACAAGTCCTGAAGGCCATGGGACATCCACGAAGCGCCGCGCGCGGCCAGTCCCAAGGTCCTTTCCAGCAGCAAGTCCCCGGAAGGCACCCGGCCCACTCCCTGCAGGACGCGTAGCGCGCGCCCCCCCAGCAGGTACACCCCGGTGCCGGCCGCCAACGCGGCCAACGAGAGCAGAAACACGGCGTTGAAGCCGGCCCACAAGTGAACGTGGACTGACTGCATCTCACCGGCGATGGCCGATACCGCGCCCTGGACCAAGGGTTGGAACCAGCGGTCCACGGTCAAGGGCAACGTGATTCCAATCACCGCCAACACCATTGGCCCTGCCACCATGATCGCCGCAGGTGGGTGCAGTCGGTGGGTGCGGTCCACCGCCGTGTCCGGTTCCCGGCGCAAAAAAATCCTGTGCACGAAGGCGATCGCCAACCATGCAAAGGCTGTACTGCCGATCAGGACCCCAATCAGGCCCAACCAAGCGATCCATGCGGAGTCGGCAAGGTGCAGCAGGCTGTCAAGGAGGTATTCCTTGGACAGGAATCCTCCCCAGACGGGAAGGGCGGCCAGGGAAAGGGCACTGGCTACCACGATGATGAACACGGTCCACAAGGGACGGGCCTGTCCGGCGAGGCGCCGAATGTCGCGCGTACCTGTGGCGTGCTCGATCATCCC
Source organism: Caldilineaceae bacterium (assembly GCA_965219935.1). GTDB lineage: Bacteria > Chloroflexota > Anaerolineae > Caldilineales > Caldilineaceae > Bin34. The sequence goes on from CBDCOU010000003.1 coordinate 822,859, forward strand.
CGCGGACAGAAACAGGGGGCCCTTGTACAGGGCGTGGGCCAGGATGCCGACCACCGCGGCCACCAGGGCAGCCTTGCCGGACTGCCCCAGGGCAACAAACAACAATCCCAGCTGAGCCAGCGTGGCATAGGCGAGCATCCCCTTCAGGTCCGTCTTGGTCAGCGCCAGCACCCCGCTGACGGCACAGGTCACAGCGCCAAACCCAACCAGCACGGGCAGCCAGGCTGGATGATCGGCAAACGCCGGATGGATGCGGGCTGCCAGGAATATGCCGGCCTTGACCATGGTCGCGGAGTGCAGGTAGGCGGACGCCGGCGTTGGCGCCGCCATGGCGCCCGGCAACCAGAAATGAAAGGGGAACTGACCGGACTTGGTAAATGCGCCGATCAGGATCAACACCAGCGCCGCCGTGGTTGTGTCGTCAACTCCTGCCGGGGGGACTGCGTTCCATGCCGAAAACGTCCAATCACCCGTCGCCTGGCCCAACAGCAGGAAGCCGGCCAGCATCGCGAAGCCGCCGCCGCCGGTGACAATCAAGGCGTTGCGCGCGCCGCGTTGACTGGCTGTCGCACTGAATGCGTGGCCGATCAGAAGGTAGCTTGTGACCGTTGTGCCTTCCCAGAACACGAAGAACGCCAACACATTGTCCGACCACACGATCCCCAGCATGCTGGCCATAAACAGAAACAGGAACAGGTAAAAGGCACCCAGTCGGGGATCGCCTTCCAGGTAGTAGTGCGTATAGAGTGCGACGGCCGCGCCAATCCCCAGGATGATCACCGTAAACAGCAGCGACAACCCATCCAACCCGAAGGTCAGGTTCAGGTTGAGCGAAGGCAGCCACGCCCAGTGTTCGTGGTAGGGAGCATCCGCCATGTCGGTGCGCCGCCAAATCCAGCCTAGAACCGCCAACGGCACGGCTGCGCCAAACCACGCGGAAAGCTGGGTGGCTTCGGGCTTGGTCCGCCACAAGATCAAGCCTGTCAGGCTCAATATGGCCAGACTTCCTAACAACATGCTTGACGTGCGGTGGGGTTCGGGGAGGACAACGGTCTGGCCAAGACGGGTTTGAACGGTTGATGTCCGGAGGTCGGCCGGGGTTCAATCGGGGGGCCGATACCATCCGTTCCGGAGGCTTGCTGTCAGGTAACGGGTATCCTCTGCCTGTCCGGGGGTAAGTCTACCGGAAACTACCGTCAGGAGCGCATGTCATGCATCTTTTGCAAACCCTGGAAAACCCCTACGCCCTTGCCGCCGCATTCTCCCGCGACGGCGCCCGCCTGGTAACTGCCGGCATGAACAATGATTTGACAGTCTGGCAGATCGCCAACTGGAGCCGGGAAGCCCACATCAACGCACACGACAAAAGCATCAACGCATTGGTCGTGAGCCTGGACGGGAGCATCCTGGTTACCGGGAGCAGCGATTGCACGGCCGCCATCCGATCAATGCCCGGGCTGGAGGAGCGGCATCGGGTGCAGGATCGCAAGAAGGTTGTATCGGGCTTGGCCATGTCTCCGGACACCGACCTGTTCGCGATCTGTTCCTACGGTGGGCGGATTGCGGCCTGGGATTTCGACGGGCAACCTGCAGCCGGTTTCCAGGCCAGCCGAAGAAATTTGACGGGCATAGCATTTTGGTCGGATTCCACCCAAATTTTGGCGGGTGGGCTAGGGGGTGAACTCACCATTTGGTCGTTTCCGGGCGGAGAGCCCTTGGGTGCCGTGCCGGCCCACGACATTGCCCTGAGCGCCTTGAAGCCGGATGATGCCCACGGGCAGGTGTGGACACTTGGGTACGAAGGCCAACTCAAAGTGTGGGATGCAGACGGGTGGCGTCTGATCCGTTCCGCAAAGCTCTCGGACGAGCGCATTATGGGGTGCCGGCTGGACCTCGAGCGCCGATGTGCGGCGGTCCTCACGGCCGGTTGCATTCGCCTGTTTGACCTCGCCAACTGGATTTGGCTGGATGCTCTTGAGGTCGACTCCAATGTGCTGACCTGCGCGGCCTGGTCGTCGGATGGGACAACTCTCGCGGTAGGATCTGCCGACAGGCGGCTACGGATTTTGGCAGTGGACTAAGCTGTTCCGGAACTGTGTCTGCCCCCTTCCGCTCGGGTCAACCTCCAATACCGGTCACCACATGTCCGAACACGTGCCTACCTATCTGCACCTCAACGAAAACTCGCGCCCGCCCAGCAAGGCCGTGGCCAATGCCGTGTTGGGGGTCCTGTCCGGCCTCAACCGATATCCCAAAGTGCCCAACAGGCTGCACGGTCGGCTGGTCGAGTACCTTGGCAATGGGTTGACCGTTGAGAACATCTCGGTTGGTCACGGGGGTGTGGATGTGCTGCACCAATTGGCCGTTGCCTTCCTGCACCCGGGCGATGAAGCCATCGTTCCCAGACCGAACTTCCCTGTCTATGTCAACAACGTTGCCAACCGCGGCGCGACCCTGGTACAGGTTGAACTGAACGACTACAGGCTGGACATGCAGGCCCTGCTCGATGCGGTCACGCCTGTCACCAGGATGATGTATCTGACGAGCCCCCACAACCCCTGCGGATCGCTCACCACGCAGGATGAGTTGGACTGGCTCATGGAACATCTGCCGGACCATGTCCTGCTTGTGTTCGACGAGGTGTATTGGCACTTCGCCAGTGATCCCTCCCAGGCGAGAGCCTGGAAGCATGTGCATGCAGACCGCAACGTGGTGGTGCTGCATAGTTTTTCGAAGGCATTCGGCATGGCCGGCCTGCGTCTCGGCTACGCAGTGTCGTCGCCTCGCATCAAGCAGGTGTTCTGTCCACCGATTTCCGAGTTCCGCGTCAACCTGATGACCGAGGCCGCCGGGCTGGCGGCCCTGGAAGATACGGAGGGAGTCCGCGAATCGATCCGCTTGATGCAGGAAGGCTGCACGGTCCTGTACAACGCCTTGTCCGGGATGGACGGTGTAATCAGGGTCCTGCCCAGCCAAGCCAGTTTCGTGGCATTTCGTCCGGACTGTTCCGGCAAGTGGCTGGAGAGCCAACTGGCGGACCGAAACATTCTGGTGAGGGAACTGTCGGGCTTCCAAATGCCGGGATGGGTGCGGATTTCGGTTGGCAACCCCGACGAGACGGAACAGTGTCTCTCCGAAGTGGCCGACATCCTGTCGAACAGGCCGTGATCGGTGTCCGGACCATGATCTGTGGATTCGTGTTGGGCTCTTGTTGCGAATCCGCCCATGTCTGCAAACCGGAGACCCGCCGGGCATGTCCGGCTCCGGAGCATTCTGTGATGGTCACCGTTCCAATTCGCTCCGGACCACCCATGCTCCATTCGGTCTGACCAGGATCCACATGCGCATCACCACCATCGTCCCGAACAGAGCGGAAACTGCCGTCTTGGCGCCCTTTCCCGACCCGGCATCCCGACGAAATGAACCGTCATCGCCACCTGGCCAAGCACTTCGGCGATCCCGACACCGCCCCCGAGGACTGCGCCCGGCGCAACGCCTGCGTCATCGCTGAGCAGGGCAAGCCCCCTCACTTCGCGCTGGAAGTTGCCTCGTGCTCCACCGGCCATATGGACGTCCAGGACAAGCCGGCGGGCTACGCGGTCCTGGGCATCCCCGAGTATTGGCGTTTCGACGAGACCGGCGAGAGCCACGGTACGCGCCTGGCTGGAGATCGGCTGTCGGGGGACTGCTACGGTCCCATCGAGATTATGAAGCTTCCCGACGACAGCTTGGAGGTCTACTGTAAGGCACTGGACCTGAAGGAACAGATTGGGGTATGACCTGCCCCGCAAGGATGGCCGAAACCTCCATTGGAATTCACGAGGCCAGCTGTTCCTCAGAAAATTGGCCAGAGGTTGAACATTCTTGATGCCAACCCTTCGTCGCCGGCATCCAGGGCCTGCGACTCGACCACGGCCACCGTGGCCATGTTCACGATGTCGCGCACCTCGGCCCCGGATTCCAGTACGTGCACAGGCCGGCGCAGACCGACCAGAATTGGTCCGATCTTGTCTGCGCCGCCGAGTCTGTTGACCAGTTTGTAGGACGCGTTGGCGGCACTCAACGACGGGAAGATGAGCACGTTCGCATCGGACACTTCGCTGAACGGGTACAGTTGGTCCATGAGATCCGGCTCCACCGCAATGTCAGCCTGCATCTCGCCATCGATCGTGAGATCGGGCCGACGCTCCTTGACCAGTTCGGCGGCAGCGCGCATATGGTCGGATTCGACTCCTCGGGTGCTCCCGAAGTTCGAATAGCTGATCATGGCGATGCGAGGCTCCACGTCAAAGCGCACCGCCACATCCGCCGCGTTGATCGCGATGGAGGCCAATTCCTCCACGCCCGGATTGATGTTCACCGTGGCGTCGGAGAAGAAATAGAGCTGATCGTTCACGATCATCAGATAGACGCCGCTGACCACCTCCCGATCCTCCATGACGCCGACCACCTGCAGGGCCGGCCGCAGCACGTCGGGGTAGTTGTAGGTCAATCCGGAAATGAAGGCGTCGGCGTAACCGGTCCTCACCATCATGCTGCCGAAGTAGTTTTCCTGCAACATCATCTCGCGGGCCATGGTGAGGGTGACGCCCTTGCGCCGCCGCGCCTCGTACAGCACCTGAATGTACTGGTCAAGCTCGGGGCTGTCGGCCGGGTTGAGCACTTCGGGCTCGAAGTCCAGCTTCAGGCTGCCGCACAATTCGCGGATGTGGTCCTGGTTGCCCAGCAGGAGCGCCTTGGCGATGCCGGCCTGCTCAATGGAATGGGCGGCCCTGACAATGGAGGTGTGGTTGCCTTCGGCAAACACCAGGCGCTTGGGGTCGCGGGTGGCCTTGATTTGCATGAACCGCATGACCTGTTCGGTCTTGCCCAGGCGCTCGGTTAACTCGTTCAGATAGTCGTCCATGTCCAGCATGCGCCGCGCGACCCCGGAATCCATGGCGGCCCGGGCCACGGCCGGTGCCACCCACATAAGGACGCGCGGGTCGAGTGGTTTGGGCAACACGTATTCGGGTCCCATGACCAGCGACGTCAAGCCGTAGGCCGCCAACACCGAATCCGGAACGTCCTCCTTGGTCAGATCGGCTAGGGCGCGGGCCGCGGCGATCTTCATGTCCATGTTGATGGCACTGGCGTGGACATCCAAGGCTCCTCGAAATATGAAGGGGAACCCCAGGACGTTGTTGACCATGTTGGGGTAGTCGCTGCGGCCGGTACCCATGATCACAGTGTCCGTCCGCGCCGACCTGGCCAGGTCGTAGTCGATTTCGGGGTCGGGATTGGCCATGGCGAAAATGATCGGATCGCGGGCCATGCTCCGCACCATTGTCACGTCCATCGCTCCCTTGGCGGACAGACCGATGAACACGTCGGCACCGTTCACGGCCTCGCGCAGAGTCCGCTTGCTCGTTCGGGAGGCATACCGCTTCTTATAGATGTTCATGCCTTCTGTGCGCCCTTCGTAGATAACGCCGCGCGTGTCGCAGAGTACGATGTTGTCCTGTTGTGCCCCGAGCGCAATGAAAAACTCGGCACAAGCCAGTCCCGAAGCACCGGCTCCGTTGATTACGATGGAGACTTCGTCCAGTTGCTTGTCCACCACCTCCAGGGCGTTGAGCAACCCGGCCCCCGAAATGATGGCCGTGCCGTGCTGGTCGTCGTGGAACACCGGGATGTCGAGTTCCTTGCGCAGGATCTCCTCGATGTAAAAGCACTCGGGTGCCTTGATGTCCTCCAGGTTGATGCCCCCGAACGTGGGAGCCACATTGACAATGAAGTTGATCACTTCATCGGCGTCCTGGGTGGCCAGTTCCAAATCGAACACGTCGATGTCGGCGAACCGCTTGAACAGTACCGCCTTGCCCTCCATGACCGGCTTGGAGGCCAACCCGCCGCGGTTGCCAAGGCCCAGGATGGCGGACCCGTTGCTGATCACCCCTACCAGGTTGCCCTTGGCTGTGTAGCGGTACGCCAAGCTGGGATCGCGTGCGATCTCAGCGACCGGTTCGCCGACACCGGGGGAGTAGGCCAGAGCCAGATCGCGCTGGGTGGACATGGGTTTGGTCGGGACAATCTTGAGCTTGCCGGGGCGCTTGCCCTCGTGGTAGTCGAGTGCTTCCTGTCGGGAAATCTGTTGCATGGCGGATCAATTTCCGGAAGTGGGTGGGACGGTGAGTCGCCCGGGCGTTAGCCCTCGGGCCGGCATGCTCGATCCTATCAGACCTGATCGCCGCCTGCTGTCGCAGACCGACACCTTTCCAACTGGTGTCGCCAGGCCTCACTTCCGGGCCGAGGAATTCGTTTGTGCGTTAGATCCCGCCGGCTCTGGCCACGGCTTCGAACAACGGCAGGCCTTCGGGTGGCCAATGCCAACGGCCCGTGGCATTCAAGACAACGCTCCAGCAAAAGACGGCGTACAGGCAGACCAGGGGAATGCCCACCGAACGCCGGGCTTGAAATCCGGTCCACCAGACTACGAGGAACGGCAGGGTGCTGGACAGCAGCATGATCGGATAGTCAAACGCCAGCATGGAGACCGGTGCCGGCATGGGTTTGACCACTGCCGTGATGCCGACGATGGCCAGGATATTGAGCATGTTGCTGCCCACGAGATTCCCAACGGCGATTTCGCGTTCCCCTTGGCGGATGGCGATGAGCGTGGTCGCCAGTTCCGGCAGGCTGGTGCCAATGGCAACAATGGACAGGCCGATGAACAACTCGCTGATCCCGAACAGGCGTGCCAGGCCACCGGCTCCATTGACCAGTGCGTCGGCGCTGAGCGGCATGCCTACCAGTGAAAAGCCAAGCACCACCAGGACGGCCGTCAGTCCCCAGCGCCCAAACCGCTGCCAGAAGTCCGCGTCGTCCGCGGATTCGACGGCTTCGGGATGCGCCCGGCCGAAGACGATGGAGTACGTCATGAAGATTGCCAACCCCACCAACAGAATCGCTCCTTCCCACGGCATCACGATTCCGTCGATCGAGAACGCGACCAGCACCACCGATACCAGAAGCATGGCGGGATACTCCCGGGTCAACAGGCGACGTTGGATGGGGAGGGCTGCAATCAACGAACCCAGTCCGAGAATCAGGCCGATGTTGGCGATGTTGCTGCCAACCACGTTGCCGATGGCGAGCGTTCCGGAGGTGTTGGGATTGAGGTTGTCAAGGATGCTCACCAGCAATTCCGGCAGGCTGGTGCCCAGAGCCACAATCGTCAGGCCAATCATGATTGGCGACATGCCCAGGCGGGAGGCCAGCTCGCTGGCGCTGGAGACCAGGCCGTACCCGGCCACAACCAACCCGGCCAATCCGAGGACGATTTGCAGGAGCAGAATCGGAAGGGCGGAATCGCTCACAGGGGAACTCGGTTTTGGTACCGGACAGAAGCTGCGGTCCCGGTAGGCGCAGCCCATCGATCAGCAGGCGGATGGGCTGTCCAGAATGGATTCCAGCCGTCCCTGCATGGACCACGGCCCCGCCCAACTGATCCGTGCGTTCACCATGCAGCCCGTCAAGTCCTGATCGTGTTCCACGAATACCAGCCGATTCTGGCGGGTGCGCCCGAGCCACCGGCCCTTGTGGCGGCGTTCAATCAGCAATTCCACCGAATCACCGAGCTGGCGGCGGTTCTTGCGCAGGCAGATGTCGCGCATCAGGGAGTCGAGGCGGGCATGTCGCTCGCGCTTCACGGAATCGGGAACATCGTCCTCCATCCGACGGTCGCTGACCGTGCCCGGCCGGGGACTGTACCGGGCAAGGTGCGCCTTTTCCGGCTGCAGATCGCGCAGCAGGGTCTCCGTGTCCCGAAACTGACTGTCCGTCTCCCCGCAGAAGCCCACAATGATGTCGGTGTGGATGCTGCAGTCCGGCAGTTTGGCTCGGATGTGTCCAATCAGGTCGCGATACTCCTCCTGCGTATAGCCGCGTCGCATGTTTCGCAGGACGTCGTTGTTGCCGGCCTGGGCCGGCACCTCGATTTGCTCGCACACCTTGGGCAGATCGCGTACGGTGTCCAGGATGCGGTCCGACAGGTAGGTTGGATGGCTGGTCAGGAAGCGGACACGCCACAGGTCCGGAATGTCGTGGATCGCACGCAGCAGGTCGGCCAGGTCCGGCACCTTGGAATTCGACAGGCCTCCATGCACCGGAACCTGTCCGCTGTGGCCCAGTGGTCCGCGCAAGTCGTAGCCGTACCGATCCACGATCTGACCCAAGAGCGTAACTTCGCGGGCACCCTGGCGCACCCGGAGTTCCACTTCCCTTCGAATGTCCTCCAAGGACCGGCTGCGTTCGACACCGCGCCGGAACGGGATGATGCAGAAGGTGCAGGCATGGCTGCACCCGTACACCACTGGCACATAGGCGGTCACGCCTTCATGATGCAGGCTGTCGCCGCCCGTACGGCCGGGGACACTGTGGGTTTCGTCGGTGTCCTGCAGTGTGTGGCGCGCGGAGGTCAGGTCCCTGATCAGCGATTCCGAGTCCTGATTGATGGTGTCCTGCAGCAAATGGTTGACCAGAGGCAGTGGTTCGCTCGGCGGCATGAACACGTCCACATGGGGAAACCGTTCGATCAGGGCGGGGGACGGATTGACTCCCACCATGCAGCCCATCAGGGCCAGGGTCCGATCCGGCTGCCCTGACTTCCAGCCCTTGAGCGCGCCGAGTTTGCCCGCTGCCTTGTCCTCTGCGCTTTGGCGAACCACACAGGTGTTCAGGACGACCACCTCCGCTTCATCCGGGTCGCGGGTCGCGGTGTAGCCAAGATCAGTGAGCGCGTCCGCCACATGCTGGGAATCGGCCGTGTTCATCTGGCAGCCGACCGTCCAGATGTGGAATCTTCTGTCCATTGCTGTCATTTCCCTCGGCCCGGTGGACCGGGCAGGCTCTTCGTCATCCGAATTCCTAGCGTACGTCCGGATCGGTGGGGTAGACGTCTATGTTTTCCAGGCATACCCGGTAAGGCAGCGAGACCGCAAACACAATTGTGTCCGCCACGTCCTCGGCTTGCAGCATTCGGTTCCGCATCTCCTGGGGAGGGGGATCGGGGCGTCGATCCAGGATCGGTGTGGCGCCAACCCCCGGGTTGACCAGGAGCGCGCGGATGCCGAAGGGATTTCCTTCTTCATTGGCAATTCGGTTGAGCGCCGCCATGCCCAACTTGCTGCTGCTGTACGACACGCCGGCCAAAAGGCTGGGGTAGTTCGCGGCCCGGGATGCGACGTTGACGATGCTGCCGCGTCCAAGTTCACGCATGCCCGGCATGACCAGTTTGGTCAACAGAAACGCCGCGTCCAGATTTACGGCCAGGACCGTTCGCCACTGTTCAAGACTGGTGTCGGCGTAACGGCGGGGAATGACGTTGGTGCCGGCGTTGTTCACCAGGATTTCAATTGGACCCAGGCGGCCGGCGGCTTCCTCATACGCCGCGCAGAGGGCATCCGTGTCGGCCACATCCACCGAAATTGCCAGTACACTCCCACTCGCGGACTCAAGCTCCCCGGCAAGTTGCTCCAGCGCGCTCGCCGTGCGTGCCATCATGGCCACCCGCGCACCCCGGGTGGCCAGTGCCCGAGCGGTGGCCGCCCCGAAACCGCTGCTGGCACCGGTGACCACCGCGGTCTTGCCTTGTAGATTCAGCACGTGGTGGAGTCCGGAGTCATCTTGCTGCCACACTGTGGCAATTCGTGGTGAGGCGCGCCGGCAAAGGACATCTCCGTACAGGTTTGCCGGGCACCATGACCCGTATGATACATTCTTGCGGCGGCGAAATGCCGGCCGTCGGTGCCTGGTTGGGGGCGCATTGTTTATCCTTGGATCCCACATGCTTAACGGTGCTTCGCCTCGACCCGGGGAAACCGCACTCCTGCCATGGGCCACATTGAACCCGGTGGCGGGGTCAGGCCGAGCCTTGGGACCGCAGTCCATCCGTGGCAGCAGATTGCGTCTTCCCAACCGGGGTTGTCGGCAAGGGTCGGCTTGCGAAATGCCCACGGTATGCCCGGACGCCCCCGACGCGCGACTTGTGGTCGGCTGAACGGCATTTGAAATCGCCTGCATCGGCGCGCTCGCCCAGATCCAAAACCGTCCCAGGCCCAAGGAACCCCCATGGCCCGCGTGCTGGCCACAGACATCACTCCTCCCCGACGCGTTGACAGTCTGATTTTCGATGTCGACGGTGTTCTGTGGGACACCACCGGGAGCTACGATCCCGCGATTGTCCAGACCATTGATCTGTTGGCGGAACACATGGGCCGCGACGACCTGTCCGGCCAGGTTGGGGCATCCGATCTGCGGGCGATGAGGCTGGCCGGCGGATTGAACAGCGACTGGGACCTCACCTATGTCGTTCTGGTTGCGCTGTTGGCCGGTTGGAAGGATCTGGGCGCGGCGGCCGCGGCGACACGCGGAAGAGGCCGTGCCTGGGCTGAGGAGCAACGCGGGTTCGGCGCCAACCTGGAATTCGAACTGCTGCGGTACTGGTTCGATCTTGTGTATTGGGGCAGCGAACGCATCGGCGGCGTGCTGGACACCCCCCCGGTCCACGGCACAAACCTGCCGGGCACCTGGCATGCCGAACGCCCCTTGGTGACCGCGTCCCTGCTGGACAGCCTTCGGCATCTGGGGATTGATGCCATGGGCATCGCCACCGGACGGCCCTTGATCGAGTTGCAGACCGTGCTGGACAATGGGCCGTTGCTCGACTACATCGACTTTGAGTGCATGTGCCGTGGCGACATACTCAAAAAACCCGATCCGGCTGTTGTGTCATGGTGCGTGGATCGCATGCGGTCCCGCCTCCCTGCACAGCGCGGCCGCGAATTGACCATTCTGTACTCCGGCGACACGCGGGACGATCTTGATCTGGTACTCAACTACGAACGATGGGACGCGCGGGAACCATCCGAGGCCTTGTGGATTGGCGCAGTCAGCGTTGTACCCGAATCGGAGTTCGGGTTGTTTCTAGAAGCAGGGGCGGCCGCCTGCATCGACCATGTTTCAGAATTGCCTGCCGTCGTTCAGGAATTCCAAGTCCGTACAGGAACCCTCCATGAGTGACAGACTCATCATTCCCGGACAACCCAGCGAGCCTGCAGGGCCGGAACAACTGATTGTCCCCGGCGGCGGTTCACGCCCGCCGGAACCGGTGCCGTTGCCGTCGGACACGCCCGCTGTCGATGTTCCGGCATCCGAAACGGGCGGACAGCCAACGGAGGATACGGCAGACGCCAGAGGCGCGGCCGCCGGCTTGGAACAGGTTCAACAGTTCCTGAAGAGCCTGCGCTATCCCCCGAGCCAGGTCCAGTTGGATTGTCCGCAGTGCAGTGCCGGGGTGACATCGCTGGTCTTCCCGATCCAGGACTATGGAGCGAATCCGGCCCTACTCACCATGTTCCTGTCGGGTCAGCTCAACACCGCCCAGTGCGGAAGCTGCGGCAATCAACTGATGACCCAGTTTCCCGTGATGGTGCATTGGCCCCAACAGGAGTTCCTGGGGGTGGTCGTGCCGGAACAGGCCGGAGCCGCGAGCTCGCCGCAGGCTGTAATCGGCAGTTTGCAATCGACGTTTCTCGCCCGTGTGCCCGCGGGGGAACGCAAGGGCTACATGCTGGCCCCGCGCCAGTTCATGGCACTGGACCGCCTGCATGACGCCCTGTGGGAGTTTCAGGGCGTAACCCGTGAGATGCGGGAACACCGGGCGGCCGCCATGTCGTTGCTGCAGCGGATGCTGGGTGTCGCGGACGACGCTTCCGCCCTGGCTGAACTGGCCCGGTCGGAACCCGCCCTGATCGATCGCGAGTTCCTTCTGCTGGCCATGCAATTGGGTTCGCAGGAGGCTCCCGAGCAGCACGCAGGCTCGCCGTTGCAGCAGGTCATTTCCTGGCTGTCCGCCAATACGCAAGCCGGATTGGAAATCAAGCAGCAGCAGGACACCCTCCAGGACATCCTGCAGCAACTTCAGGCCGGCATGGACAAGGAGGAGTTGGCGACACGGCTGGTCCAACTGTGGACGGCCGGAGACGGCCAGGACGTGGTCCTGGCTCTGGTGCAGGCCGTACCACAGCAATTCGACTACGAGTTCTTGCTGGAACTGTCAACCCTCATCGAATTGGAGACCGATGCTCAGGTCAAGGAGAGTCTGGGCCGGATGCGGGAACAAATCGACGGCCAGATCAAGATGATCCAGCAGCAGGTGGCGACCCTGCAACAGAACGCCTACCAGGCCTGTGTGGCCATCGTTTCGGCCGCCCTGCAAAGCCAGGATCCCGCCGAGGTACTCCGCCGGCAGAGTCGCATGCTGCGCGGGCCCTTCTTCAATGTCCTGATGAACATGATGGCCCAAGCCCAGAAGAATCAGGCGCCGCAGGTGGTGAACCGCCTGCTCGAGATCCGGGACATTGCTCTCAATATCCAGGCGGAGGCCATGTCCGAGGAGGATCGGTTCCTCTTCACCCTAATTTCGGCCCGCACCGTGGGTGAAACGCGTGCGGCGATGGAGCGACACGGCGACTTGATTAGCGATTCGTTGCTTGAAAAGCTCGATACGATGGCCAAGGAGCTCGGAGAGAACGACATGGATGTCCAGGCCCGCAAAATTCGCTCGTTGCGCAATGAGCTTGTGCTGAGACGCTGATTTGTCCCGGCCGGCCTCCGGCGCGGCTTCACCGGTGAGTATTCGGACCATACCTTGCTTTTTGGATCGCCCTCCATCCCGATTGCGTGGTCAAGGAGTTGGTTGTTATGACCTCGTCTGCCTGGCTCAAGGGTGAAATCGTCACCACCGGAACCGAGATTCTGTTGGGTGAGACGGTTGACACCAACGCGTCCTGGATTGCCCAGCAGCTGAACGCGGTCGGCATCAACCTGTACTACAAAAGCACTGTCGGAGACAACATCGGCAGGGTGACCGAAGTGTTGCAACGGTGTATGGGGCGGAGCGATGTGGTCATCGTAACCGGCGGCCTGGGGCCCACGGCAGACGACATCACCCGGGATGCCATTGCCTTGGCGGTGGGTGACGAACTGGTTCTTGACCAGGCAACAGTGGAGGCGTTGCAGGCCCGATTCTCGAACTGGGGTACGCGGATGACGGCGAACAACCAACAGCAGGCACTGATTCCTGCCACCGCGACCATTGTGCCCAATCCCGTCGGAACGGCTCCGGGCTTTCGGGTTACCAGAGGGAACTGCACGATCTTCGCCCTGCCGGGGGTTCCGCGCGAAATGAAGCGCATGATGGCCGACAGCGTATTGCCCTGGCTTTCGGAACGGACAGGCGGAACAGGAGTCATTCACGTACGGACCCTGAGGACCATCGGAATTGGCGAAAGTGCAATCGACAATGAAATCAGGGATCTGATGGCCGGCGAGAATCCGACGGTGGGGCTGGCCGCGCACACCGGGCAGGCCGACGTTCGATTGACGGCCCGTGGTCGGGATGCGGACGAGGCAGACCGCCTCCTGGACCAGATGGAAGAACTGGTTCGGAGTCGTCTGGGAGATCACATCTACAGCGACATCAAGGGCCTGGACATTGCCAGACACATTGTCGAGTTGCTGGAGATCCACAACCAAACCCTCGCGTCGTTCGAACTCAACACGCAAGGCCGCATTGCAGAGCGCCTGCGGTCGCACGAAGGCGACGCGGTGCTTGACGAAAAGTCTCGAAGCGAAGAAGTACGGTCCCGCGTCGCCGCGCTCCTGCCTCAAGCAGACGCGTCCGAAGCGGAGTATGAGCAGGCACTGGAAGCCATTGATCTGGTGCTGTCGGCCGCCTGTCCCGACAGCCTGCGCCTAACGGTTCTGGGAACTACCGGGGCCGACCATGGTGTCTACCAGAACCGGAAAGGCCACACTTGGGTGCTGCTGGGTGATCGGCACGGCGAAAGCCGGGCCCGGTTCTCCTTTGGCGGCACGGATGAACTCACGGCGATCTGGATAGGCAACCGGTGCTTTGATTTGGTCCGGCGATGGTTGTTGGCCCATGCGTGACAAGGGTTGCCCACACCATTGGCTTCGATTCCTGGCAGATGTGCGTTTGATGTTGACGGCAAACCGGAACGGACTCAAAACAAAGGAAAGTCCGAAGTTCAGGTAGTATCTGTCCAAGGCCGAAGTACCATGCGGCCACGTCGTTGCACGCGGCTCCCGGTGAACCACAGGTTCAGAGGGGCCACCATCCCCTGCGCGTGTTTTGTTGATCCGGACCTTGACGGTCTTTTGTACCGTCGCACTCTGTTTCGGTTTGGTGCGCTTCGCACCGGATCCTGGACAGTTGGATGCTGCCGACCTCAATCCCATGCGCTTGCTGGACGGTGTCGCCGACTGGCAATCGCAGTGGTTGCCGCCCGGCAGGGGAACTGTACCCCGTTTGGGAGAGGCAGTCTCCCCGGCCGCCACGCCGACCGCAATCCGGATTCCCACGGTAATTCTGCCTTCCGAAGGCCAGGCTGAACTCCCCAACCATTCCCCCGAACCTGCACCGGACAACGGCACGCCGTCCGGTTCGGTCAGGATTCCGTATTTTGAACAGAGGGAACCGTCCGGCCAGGAAACCAACCGGGCCGAGACCTCGAACCCGGCCGGTAACCAGCAGGATTCGGCGCAGGGTCCGGCAGCGGTTCTGGAAGTGCCCGAAATCGAAATCCCCGCACGGGAAGAACCGGTTGGACCCAGGCCGACGCCTGCCGGACTCGGTTCTGTGCCGCAACCTCAAGAACCCCAGGCCCCCTTGGTGCGGACCGGCAAGGGAATTCAAACCATCCTCGTGCTCGGCAGCGATCAGCGTCCCGGCGATCCTACCTGGCGCACCGACGTGATCATGGTGGCGGTGATCGACAAGGAGTTGCAGAAGGTGGTAGTCGTCTCCATTCCGCGGGACATGTGGGTCGAATCGACCGATCCGGAAATGGCCAGCAAAATCAACACATTCGATTACTGGGGCGAGCAATGGAAGTCCGGCGGAGGGGTCGAACTGCTGGGCCGCGTCATCGACGAGCAGTTCGGTATTCCGATCGATCTGTACGCGAAGCTCAGGTTCGAAGGGTTTGTCCGCCTCGTGGACAGCTTGGGCGGGATTGATATCGACGTGCCTTGCGCCTTGTATGACATCAAACCGACGGAGAACATCTACCTCAACCTCCAGCCGGGCCACTACCACTTTGATGGTGCCCAGACCCTGGCCTATGTGCGCAGCCGGGCGCAAGGAGGCGATTTGTCCCGGGTCGACCGCCAGCAACAGGTCCTGCTGGCCCTGCGCAACCGCTTTCAGGTGCGCAAGCTCGTGTCCCAAATTCCATCCCTGTACACCACTTTGACTGACACCGTTGACACCAACATCCGACTTCTCAACGCGATCCAGCTGGCGCGGCTGGCGTACAACCTGGATGCGTCCCAAGTCGAAATCATATCGCTGTCCCCCCACCGGCACATGGAGACCGGTTGGCAACAGGGCATGCAGGTGTGGCTACCGGTGTGGGACGTGATCCGCGCGGACATCAGTGCGGCGCTCGACCGTGAGCCGGGGACCCGGATGGGCGAGCCAATCGTGGGTGCGGCGGCGGCGGCACCTGTCTGTCGCTGACCACCGCCTGCCAATCCGGATGACCTGCACGTACGCATCGCACCGGAATCGGCCAGCGCTCCGTGGGCCGCGCGCGAACGGAGTCGGCCATGGGGTGCGCATCGCAATCCTGGTGATGGGCGCATGGCTAAGTGCAGGGTGCCTGCAGGGACTGCCTCCCTTTCCGGACCTGCCGATCGTTCCGCCTCGTCTCGATGCAGATGCCGGACACGAGAAACCACTGGCCGCACCGGTGGCCGAACCGGAGGGTTATGTGCTTTTTTTGGGGACGGATCGAACCGCAACCTCCGGACCCTGGCGCACCGACACCCTCATCCTGGCTTCCGTTCAACCTGACCACATTGTCCTCATTTCCATCCCGAGGGACCTGCATGTGCAGTTGCCCGACTATGGATCCTTGCGCATCAACCAGTTGGACTATCTGGGCGAACTGCAGGGATCGGGCATGGGACCCGCGTACATAGCTAATGTCCTGGACGACCTCATGGGCATTAGGGTGGACCACTGGGTCCGGTTTCACATGCACGGCATGGAGCCGTTGTTTGAGTTGATCGGCACGCTGCGCATGGAGTTGCACTGTCCGTTCTACGAGCGGGTCTGGGATGTCAACACCAATCGCATGGAATGGCTGTTCATTCCGTCGGGCATCGTCGACATGGATGCCAACACGGCCTACCTGTATGCCCGTCTGCGCGGCTTTAGCAGCGACTTCGGCCGGATCGCCCGTCAACGGGCCTTGTTGTGGGCCTTTAGGGAACAATTGGAGCCGGTACAGGCCGTGCAGCTGCTGCCCTTGGCACTGTCGATGCTCAGAGACGATCTTTCGACCGACTTGTCGGTGGGCGAGCTTGTCCAGCTGGTCCAGGTTGGCATGACCCGCCCCAGAGACTCGATCCTGGCCTTGTCCATCGACCGGCGCTTTGTGGTCGACCACGTCGCGGCCGGAGGCGCGGAAGTACAGGTGCTGCGCGATCCCGCGGTGTTGCGCGAGGTCGCCTCCCAACCCGTCCCCTGGGCGGAGCCGATGGGTCTGCAGGACACGGCGGAGTGTCCCGTTCCGCAGCTGTCCGATGACGAATACCAACGTATTGCGCGGCTTGACAATGTTGTCCAGTCCCACATTCCGGCAGGACGCACGCTGCAAATTGCGGGTTCCGGAGGCGCGAAGGTTGCCCTCCGGGAACGCCCCGACCAAAGCAGCGGGGCCATGGCATGGCTGCCCCCGGGAACCTTGGTCACGAGTGCAAGTGAATCCGACGGGTTGCCGGTAACCGCCGGCGGCCGCCGGTGGCATGCCGTCGTCACCGTTGATCAGCGATACGGTTGGATTAGCGACCTCTACCTGAGAATGCTGCCGCGCGACGAACGAGCCGGCTGACTGCGGATCAAGGCTGGCTGGCAACGACTTGCTTTACATAATTCAGTGACGCTTCCAGCCACATGCGCTGCCCAAACACCTCAAGCGTCAGGGTCCCGTCATAGTTGAAGTTGCGCAGTTTGCGCAATTCCTGCGGAAGGTTGAGGCCTCCCCGCTGCGGTGCACCGGGTGGCAGGTGGCCGTCCTCGGATCCGTTGTTGTCGCTGAAGTGGACATGAACCAAACGATCCCGCAGATCGAATAGATAGTCTTCCGTCATTGGCTTTTGGGTTTGAACGTTCCCGTGGCCAATGTCATACAGCAAACCGAGATTTGGAACCCGGTGCAGGATTTCACGCAGTGGTTTCAACTGGTGTTCGTTGCGCGGGCTGTTCTCAATCGCGACGCGCACCCCTCTGTCCTTGCCGTGGGCAGCCAAGGCGGACAGGCCCTCAACGTAGATGTCGACCCCTTCCTCGAACGGCATGAATCTGGGCCACCGCAAAAAGTGCATGGTGCACACGTTGGCCCCCATGAACGAAGCGATGTCGACGCTGGCCTTGAGTTCATCCCAGGCCGCCTGTCGCACGCGCAGCGAGGGATTGGCTATGGGCAGGTAGGGACCCGTGTGACCGACCACCCCAAGTCCGCTGTCATTCAATATTCGTTTCATGAGGGGCCAGTCGTCGCGGTGTGGCCCTGCCGCCGGTTCTTCCACGGTCAGGTCAAGGAAGTCGAAACCCATGTGTGCAAACAGCTCAATTTGCGGGCCGAGGGGTTCAACCGGGTTGTTCATCGCTCCGAACTTCATTATTGGTTCCTCCATTCAAGAGCGTCGTCCGCGGTCGGACGACTGGCAATCGCCGCAATGATTAGCACTGCCAACCCAAGCGCCATCCCGTAAAAGCCCGGACCGGGTTCCAGGGGCTGTCGGTACAATCTTGCAAATTCAGGCAGGTAGGCCACCAGGAACGCGGCATGGGCAGTGGCGGCGGCCAGTGCCACAGGGGGAAGCCACCAACGGGCCAGTGCCGTCAAGGGCGGCGCAGTGAGCGGTGCCAACAGCGCGCATCCGGTGCAGAAGGCGAATCCGGCCGTCTGCAGCAGATTGGATGTCCAGAGAAGGTTGGAAGGTTTCCAGTCCAGCGGCAGGATCTGCAGGGCGACATACAGCGACGCGATCCACAAGGCCAGGCGCACACTCCAGACGGCGGCGCGGTGCCATTGGCCGGGCGCGTCCGCGAACCAGCCCAATTGGCTGAGCGTCAGGCTGGCTGTCGCCAGCGGCAGGACAAAGAATACGGGGTTTTGCCAGGGCCACGGTATCTGCGCGCCGGTGAACAGCTTGCAGAAGGTCAGCAGGTCTACGCCAAGCACCTTGAGGCCCGCCGCGGGGTGAGGTACCCAGACGGAAAGGTAACCCCAGGCCACCAGGAGTGCCGCGGCGGGAATTAACAGGCGGACAGCCATGTCAAGTACCTGGGTGCCACCCGCAGGGCGATTGCATCTAAATTGGTTTGGGCTTGAGACCAATCAGTTGACACAGGTAGTTCTTGTCCCAGCCCGCCGCCAGCCGCTTGTTGGCGATGCCCACCTTCAGGGTGCGGTCCTGCCGCAGCAGGTTGTGGGCGATGCGCTTGAGGATGGCCATGTTGTGGGCGGCGTAGCCTGTGCGGATGCGGCTGTCGTCCTCGCCGAAGGCCACGTCCAGGACCCAGTGGTGGGCATTTTCGATGGCCCAGTGACCGCGCACCGCCTGCAACTGGAGCCGGGCCTTGGGCGGCAGGCTGGAGATGAAGATGCGGATATCGGTCGTGACCCGGTCGCCACAGCGGCGTTCGGACTCGACCCAGACCAGGCTGGCCAGGTCGCACCATTCGCGGTCGGGGTCGGCATGGGCGAGCAGGGCGGGATCGCCGGTCGTCCAGCAGCGGCGAGTTTCGATGCGCCCGTGGTCCTTGCCAACCGTGTCCGCATAGTCGTGGGCATAGTCGGCAAAGTGCCCGGCCCGTTCCAAGGCGAAGGTGTCCTCCAGACGCGCGTGGAGCCCCTTGTGGTTGTCCCGGACGCGCAGCACATAGTCGGCCCCCTGCTGCCGGATCTGGCGCGCGATCGCCTTCTGGCAGCCCATGGCGTCGAGCGTGACAATGCAGCCCTTCAGGCACAGCATGCGCAGCAGCTCCGGGATGGCCGTGATTTCGTTGGACTTGTCATCCACCGCCGTCTGGGCCAGCACCAGGCGGTTGGCCTGCGCCCAGGCACTCACCAGATGCAGGGGCCCCAGGCCCCGCCCCCGGTCGTGGGAGCCGCGCACGCTCTTGCCGTCGACGGGCACGACCTGGCCCGCGGTCAGCTCGAAGGCCTCCTGTACCCAGTCCCGGAAGCCCTCCTCGAACCCGCTCGCATCCAGCCGTGCGAAGACCCGCCCCAGCGTGTCGTGCGAGGGGATCCCGTGCGGCAACTCGAGGAAGGTGCGCAGCCAGGCTTCGTTGAGCTGGCCGAAGAGGGCGATGGCCACAAAGCTGTCGGCACCGCAGATCACGGCCAGCACCGACAGCACCAGAATGTCCGTCAGGGGATGCAGTTTGGTCCGGTCCACCCGCGGATCCTCCAGGGCGTCCAGGATCCCGACCAGGGACGCAGGCATCGGGCGGTCCATGAGGGGTACTCCACAGGCTGAATCCAGAATCGTTCATTGTAATCCTGCGCCTACCCCGTCAGCCCACCCCATTTAGATGCAATCGCCCTGGTGCCACCCGCTGAACCTTGGTCATTGAACCTTCAGGCGAGGCAGGCAAACGCTGTTCGGTTGACCTATGTCCGAACCTGGGCCCAGGCACGGCGATAGGCCTGCCACAGCTTGCGGGCGCTTCGCTCGAATGTGAAGCAGGCCGCGTGCCTGAAGCCGTTGCACCGGAGTTCCTGGCGCAGCGCACTGTCTTCCAACAGGCGCTTCAACCCGGTTGCAATGGCGTGTTCATCATGTTCGTCCACGTACAAGGCGCCCGACCCGCCGGCCTCCGCCAGACTGGAGTTGAGACCGGTCAATACCGGTGCGCCACAGGCCATCGCTTCCAGTATGGGTAGGCCAAAACCTTCGTACAGGGAGGGATAGGCAACACATTCCGAGGCGCTGTACAGGGCTGGCAGGTCACAATCCGCCACGAACCCCGGGAACAGCACTTTGTTTTCCAGGTCGGTCTCGGCCACCGCATCGAAAATGCCCTGCGACCGCCAGCCGCGCCCTCCGCCGATGACCAGGATCAGCTCCGGATGGTTGTCCGCAAGTGCCCGGAAGGCCTTGATGAGACGGGCAAAATTTTTCCGTGGTTGGAGGGTGGATACTCCCAAAATGAAGGGCCTGGCGCCTATTCCGTACTTGCGGCGCACGGATGCCAACACGCTGCGTTCCTTGACGGGCCGGAACAAGGAGTTGTCCACGGCGCCGGGCACCACCGAAATCCGGTGCTCGGACACCGACCAGAATTCCTGAAGGTCGCGAGCCGTGCTGTGGCTGTCGGCGATCAGGTGATTGGCTCTCCGCACGCTGCGCGGAACCACCTGATGCAGGTATCGGGTCAGGGAAGTCGGCAAGGTGTCCGGGAATCTTCGAAACGACAGATCGTGAACGGTCAGGATTTGGCACGGGGCGCCGGAAGGCGGCAGCACAAAGTCCGTGGCGTGAAAAATGTGGGGTTTGACCGGCGTGCACCACTCGACCCGGGGCCATGGACTTCCGGCGCGGTGCCACAACCGCACCATGTCCCGTTCCCTCAAGGGCGAGTACCAGATTGGGTTGCCGTGGACGTGCCGCAGATCCGGCTGCGGGCGACCGTTGGACCAAAGCCATATGCGATGCTCCGGTTCGGCCCAGGGCAAGTGTTCGACCAAGCCGCGCGTGAGGCGGCCAATTCCGGCCTGCTGACGCACGGCCGGGGTGTAGTCAATCAGGATGTGCACGAGGCGCACCGTCCCTTGCTGCGGCGGGTGTGGCAAAGGTCCACAGCCGATTGCCGGTGAAGTTCCAAATCAACACCACGGCAATGCTGGTCAGTTTGGCGGCGTTGTAGCTGATGTCGTAACCCGTACCCGGATCCCCAAGCAGAGCCACCCAGTAGTCCAGGGTCAATCGGTGAAGGCCGAGCAGGACCAGTTGGCTCAACCCCAGGCCAATCATGCTGATGGCGGTGAATAGACCCAACTGGCGGCCGGCGGTATCCCGGCTCTGGTTGGGGAAGGTAAATCTCCGGTGCAGTATGAAGTTCTGGGCCACCGCACAGTAAAACCCGACGGCATTCGCCCAGAACAGAGGAAGGCCCGCCACCTTGTGAAGGAGATTCAGGATTCCCACATCGGTGATCGTGCCCAAGCCGCCAACGAGCGCGAAGCGCAGGAAGCGGAGGAGTTCCTCTCTGACATCAGGGTCGCGCAACAGGTTCGCCCAGTACTTCCACATGATCACAGACGGCATCGGCACAGGAAAACAGATGCCGCGCGTCTCGTCCAAGTGGCCAGGTGGAGCGGAGAGGGAGGGATTTGAACCCTCGAGGGCAGGACCCTACGCGTTTTCGAGACGCGCGCACTCAACCAGACTATGCGACCTCTCCGCGACTTCCGCCGGACAGCATCGAAGGCTTCCGCCGGAACGCGGATTATAGCCCTATCTGGTGCTTGAGCCACTCTTCCATGAACCTGTCCAAATCCCCATCGAGCACCGCTCCGGTGTTGCCGGTCTCCACCTGTGTGCGGAGGTCCTTGACCAGGTTGTATGGATGAAGGACATAGTTGCGAATCTGGGTGCCAAAATCGGCTTGGACGTTTTCGCCCTTGAGCCTGGCCCTTTCCCGATCAATCTTCTCTTGCTCCATGGCGTGCAGTTTGCCCCGCAGCACCTTGAGTGCCTGTTCCTTGTTTTGGGTCAGGCTCCTTTCGTTCTGGCAGGACACGACGATGCCGGTGGGTTTGTGCGTGATGCGGCAGGCCGTGTCGTTCTTCTGCATGTGCTGGCCACCGGCACCGCTGCTGCGGAACGTGTCGATGAGGAGGTCGGCCGGTTTGATATCAATCTCGATGTCGGTGTCGAGGGATGGGATGACTTCCACTTTGGCGAAGCTGGTGTGCCTGCGGTTCCCGGCGTCGAACGGACTGATGCGCACGAGCCGGTGGGTGCCGCGTTCGGCTTGCAGGTAGCCGTAGGCATAATCGCCCTTGACTTCCAGGGTCACACTCTTGACCCCTGCCGCTTCCCCGTCCGTCCTGTCCACAATCGCGTGGTTGAAGGCGCGGCGGTCGCACCAGCGGAGATACATGCGCATCAGCATGTCGGCCCAATCCTGGGCTTCCGTGCCACCTGCGCCGGCGTGGATGGAGACCAGGGCATCACCGGCATCGTATTGGCCGCCCAGTGATAGCAGGAACTCCTGGTGTTCAAAGGCGTCGCCGGCGTCGGCCAGTTCCTCGTCAAGTTCCGCCAGCAGCTCGGGATCGCCCTCGGCCAACTCGGCCAGCTCGATCACTTCGGTCACCTGTTGGCGCAGGCTGTCCCAACCTTCGACCGTCTTGCGCAGGCTGTCCAGTTCCCGCGACTTGACCCTGGCCTTGGCCTGGTTGTTCCAGAATCCCGGCAGCGCGGCTTCGTGTTCCAGTTCGTCGATGCGCGCCTGCTTGCCGGGCAGGTCAAAGCCGCCCCCTGATCACATCGATGCGCGCTTGCAGGGCCTGGGCGCTGGCTGCGGTCTGGCTCATGGAGGCGATGTCCGAAAGTGGGGGCTGCAATTAGACCTGTTCGAACAGGCCGGCTGCAAATGCCGCGGGATCAAATCGTAACAAATCGTCGAGGCCCTCGCCCACACCGGCAAACCTTACCGGGACGCCCAGTGTGTCCCTGATGCCGATGATGGCTCCCCCCTTGCTGGATCCGTCCAACTTGGTCACCACGATGCCTGTGACACCCGCCGTGGCCGTAAACTGGCGAGCCTGTTCCAACGCGTTCTGACCAGCGGTGGCATCCAGCACTAGGAGGACTTCGTGGGGTGCGCCGTGGACCTGTCGGTTGGCCACCTTGCGCATTTTCTGCAGTTCTCGCATGAGGTTTTGGCGCGTGTGCAGCCGGCCTGCGGTGTCCACCAAGACCATGTCCGCCTTCCGACTTTCCTGGCTCGCCCTGATGGCATCGTAGACCACAGCCCCAGGGTCCGATCCCTGCTGCTGCGCGATCAAATCCACCCCTGCCCGTTGGCACCAGATTCTCAACTGGTCGATCGCGGCGGCTCGGTAGGTATCCGCGGCGGCCACCACTACCCGCTTGTCTTGGTTGCGGTAGTAGTTGGCCAGCTTGCCGATGGTGGTGGTTTTGCCGGCCCCGTTGATGCCAATCACGAAAGCCACCGTGAGCAGGCGCGGGCGCTCCAGTTCAAACGGTTCGGTGGACGTCATCCTGGTTTGAATCTGGCGCTGCAGGATGCGGTATGCATTGTCCGCTGACACATCCCGTTCCTGCGCCAGGGCGTCCCGCGTATCGGCAATCAACCCCTCAGCCACATGGAGGCCGGCATCGCCCATCACCAGGTATTCCTCGATTTCCTCCCAGGTGTCGTCCGCGATGGTACCGGTGCGGAAAGCGGTCCTGATCCTGCTCAGCCAACCCTGGCGGGTCTTGGCCAGACTGGCGTTGAGGCCGTCCTGGTTCTCATTACGTGTTTTGCCGAACAGTGGAGACAGGGTTTGCTCCTCCCTCTGGGAAGTGGTGGCGCCCGGCCGGCATCGCTGCGACAGGCCGTCGGGTGAGACTTCGACTGCTCAAGTATAATCCGCGGCACGCCGGCAAGGTCCGTGCTGCCCCCGCAAACCCGTCCGTGCCGGATTGCGCATGTCTCAGCGGATGTCCTAACCGTCCGCATCCCATGAGGGAAAGTTGCCGTGTATGTCCATTGTCCCTCGAGCGGCTTCCGCACCTCCGCCGATTCGTTTCCGTTGACTTGCCCGTCCACCGGCGGGCCCTTGGAGTTCACGGACCTCACACACCTGTCGCGGGACCTGATCGACGGGACACTGCCTGGCCAGTGGCGCTACTGGCCTTGGTTGTCGGCATTGCTGCCGATCGAGAAATTCATCACGCTGGGCGAAGGCTGGACTCCATTGCTGGAAGAGGAGTGGCAGGGCCATCGGGTACTTTGGAAGATGGACTCCCACATGCCCACGGGCAGCTACAAGGATCGCGGCGTCAGCGTGATGGTCAACTGGTTCAGGCATTACGGTTTCCGAACGGTCATGGACGATTCGAGCGGCAACGCCGGTGCCAGCCTGGCCTGCTATGCCGCCCGCGCCCGACTTCAGTCCCGCATATTCGTGCCGGCCGATGCGCCGGCGCCCAAACGCAGTCAAATCGCCACCTACGGCGCCGAGTTGATCGAGGTCGAAGGGCCCCGACACTTGGCGGGGGCGGCGGCGGCGGCCGACCAGGACCAGGAAACGGGCTATGCCTCCCACGCCTTGCATCCGTGCTTCCTCTTGGGGCAGATGACCGTAGCCTTCGAAATTTGGGAACAACTGGACGGCAATGTGCCGGACTGGCTGATTGGTCCGGTCGGCAATGGTGGCCTGCTGCTGGGAGCGTGGCGGGGGTTTGAACTCCTGGTCGAGTCGGGCCTGGCGGATCGGCTGCCCCGGCTGATGGTCGTCCAAGTCGCCAACTTCGACCCGCTTGCCCGGGCTTTTGAAGCCGACGCGCAGAGTGTCAAACCGGCGCAACGGGCACCTTCCAGCTCCGTCGCGGACGGGATTTCCATCATCAACCCGGCCCGTGGCGACAGTGTCCTGCAGGCGGTGTACCAGTCCCATGGAACCGTCAAGGTGGTCAACGACCGCGAAGTCCTTGAGGCACGGGCCAAGATGGCGAGCCGCGGCCTATTCGTCGAAAACACGAGTGCGACAATATGTGCCGCCTACGCCGGTCACGCCTCCGACTTCGAACCCGGCGCCACCGTGGTGGGCATCCTCAGCGGATCGGGCCTGAAAAATGCTCCTGTGACGTGAGCGGCCCCGGTTCAGGGTCCTCCAGTCAAGGGTTCCGCGCGATCCATCCGCATGCTGAGGGTCTGGCTGGTACCGTCCACGGCTAGTGTCACACCGTAGACGGCATCCGCGTATTGCAACATTTTTTGGTTGTGGGTGATCACCAGGAACTGGGTGACAACCGCCAGCTCCCGCAGGACCTCTCCCACGCGGTCAATGTTGGCTTCATCCAAAGGGGCATCCACTTCGTCCAGCACGCAAAACGGAGGCTGGTGGAAACTGAGAATTGCACATGTCAGCGCCACGGCCGTCAGTGCCTTTTCCCCTCCCGACAAGGCGAACGTTGGTTGTACCGGCCTACCCGGCAGCTGCACGAACAGGTGAACCCCGGGCACAACATCGGGTAATGGTTCGGCAAACTCCAACCAAGCCCTGCCACCACCGAACAATCGCCCGAAATAGTCCTTGAAGCCCTGATTGATCCGCTCAAAGGCGGCCAGGGTCTTTGTTTCGAGGTCCTCGTCAATGCCTTCGGCGATCGCCAGCAGCCTGTTCTCCGATTCCTCCAAATCCGCCAACTGTTCGGCCAACAGGTCGAGGCGCGCCTGCTGCTGCTTGAACGCGAGGTAGATGTCCTGGTCGACGGTTCCGCACCGGAGAATGCGCTGTCGCAGTCCCTGCCGTTGCGGAAGGTCCTCCCGCGGCTGCCAGGTTCCGGCGGCAACCGAGGCCCGACATCGCGCCAACCGCTCCCGGGCCTGGAGCTCGTCCGCCTCGGGCAGCGCCTCCCCCCGCACCAGTGCCAGGTCGTCTGCCAACATTGCCGGCAGCGCTGCCTGTTCGTTTCTGGCCACGTCCAGTTCCATCTCAAGTCGTGCCAGGCGGGTCTGCACCGCGTTCAAATCCGTGTTCAGGTGCTGCCGCTCCTCATCCAATTCCCTTTGCCGGTCCAGGAAAATTCGGGTGGCGTCCCCCAGTTGTTCAAGGCGCGCCGTCTCGCTGGCAAGGAGGTCGGACCGGTCCACCTGCTGGTCTGCCAGAATCCGGACCTCCTGCTCCAGTTGTGCAGTCTGGACTTGCAGTGATTCCAGGCTTGCCGCCACGCGACCCGACTCTCCCTGCGCAGCGTCTTCCGCGGCCGTCGCGCGCCGTACCTGCTCTGCAACCTTCTGGGCGGCGATTTCGGTCTCGTGGAGGTTCTGGCGAGCCTCAGCCAACTTGGAAGACGTGTCGTGTGCATCCGCTTGATCGGCGTCCGTTCGCAACCGCGTCAGCCTGGTCTCCAGCTCTGACCGCCGGCCCTGCAACTCGCGCTCGCCATCCTGATGTGTCCGCATCCGCTTGTTGAGATCGTCAACGGCCTGTCGCAATTGGCCCGCCTCCTGTGCCGTGGCTTCCTGTTCAGCCTGCAGACCGCGCAGCTGGGCTGTCAGGTCGCGGATGCGCCGCCTGGCATGTTCCTTGGCAGCTTCTGCCGTCTCCAGTACATGCTGCATGTCGGCTGCGTGCTGTGCCGCTTCGTCCACCTCACGGCGAGCCTGATCCGTCCGCGCGCGCGCCTCGGACAGCCGGAGTTCGATCTGGGTCTCCGCCTTCCGATCCGCCTCATCCTCATGCACCATGGACAGGAGGCGATCCGCCGCTTCCTCCTCCGTCGCAGGAGTGCCGACCACACCCGGAGCCCTGAACAGGCATCCGTCCCTGGTGGCAATCTGCCACGCCTGGCCGGGTTCGAGTTCATTCCACAGGCGATTGGCGGTCTCGAGGTTTTCAACCACCCAACAGTGTCCAAGCAGCGCCCGCACCACGGGCCGCAACTCGTTTCTGCAATGCACCAGTTCACTTGCCACGCCGGCTCCCTCGCGCCTGTTCGGCACCGGCCAGGACGCCGGCACGCGGTCGATTGCCGCGACCATGACACCGAGGTGGCCATCAGTGTTGGGTGGCAAAAGCTGCAAGGCACCGTTCCAGTGCCGTACCACGAGACACTGTGCCCAGGACCCCAGACATGCGGCTACGGCTGCTCTCCATGCGGGTTGCACATCCAGAAGGGCGCCGAGCAGGCCTATGGTGTCGAGGGAATCGGCCTGTGCCTGTGACAGGTTGAAATCCCCAATGCGTGCATCCAGGTACTCGGCGCGCAGTTGTCGGCGGACCCGGGCTTCAATCTGCCGGCGCTCCAAGTCCTGTTGGAGAACCAATGCGGCTTCGGACGTATTGCGGAGGTCCAACTCGTTGAATTCCGCCCGTTCAAGCCGCTCCCGCAACTCTATCAGTTCCATCTCGACTGCATCGCCCTGTGAGCGTTCGCCGGCCAGGGCCTCGGTAGCTGCCTTCTCCGCTGCCGCCACCTCCTCCAAGGCTTTCCGATTGGACTCCAGTCGATCCTCCAGGCGCTGCCGATCAAGGTCCGCTTTCAGGTGCCGTTCGGCATGGCGGCGAGCCGTACGGTCCAGCTCCCCAAGGGTCCGGTGTACGGTTTCCAGTTCCCGGTGCAAGTTCTGTTGGGTTGCCCGATGATGATCGTGAACCGTCTGCAATTCCTTCGCTTCTTCTTCCTGCCGGGTTTGGACTGTCTTCAGTTCGGCCAGCTCCGTTTCCGCGCGTCGCGTTTCCAACCCGGCCATGGCCACCTCGTCGACGAGTTCCTTTTGTCGACGTTCGCGATCCTGACGCAACCCTTGCAACTGGGCCAGGCGTTCCCTGAGAATTGCATCAAGCTTCAGGACCTCGGCCTGTGCGGCCTGTGCTTCCTGCACCTGCCTTTGCTGGAGTGCGAGTTCCGTGGCCGCGGTCCGATGGTCGTCCTGCAGCCGTCTGGAGCGTTGGTGGTTGTCTTCCAGTTTCGCCTCCAGGGACTGCAATCGTTGGTGGTTCCCATCGACTGCCTGGTTCAGGGTTTCGACTTTCCGATCCCGCTGCATGACCATCGCGCAGTACCAGTCGTCGAGGCTGACCGACATCTGTTCCGCCAACGCGTTGCGTCGGGTTATGGTGCGCGCCTGGCGGGCCAGGTGTTCAATCGATACTTCGAGATCCCTCGCCTCCCTGCGCACCGGGGCGAGGCGCCCCCGCACACTTGCCAGCCTGCGTTCGGATGCTTGCTTGCGCAGCTTGATGCCGTAAACTCCGGCGGCTTCCTCGATGGCCTGGCGCCTGCGCAACGGATCCGCGTCGAGCAGTGCATCCGCATGACCCTGCCGAATCAGGCTGAAGGTGCGCTGCGACAAACCATAGGGTGCCAGCAGTTCCCGGATCTGCCGCAACAGGACCCGTTGTCCGTTCAGCTGGTATTCGCTGTCGCCGTCCCGGTATCCCGTGCGTCGAACCGTGAGTTCCGAGGTGTCGGTCGGCAGAATGTCGGTAGCCTCGTCAACCCGGATTTCCACTTCCGCCAGATTGCGAGCCGGTGTACCGTTGAGGGATCGGTGAATCAGATCCGCTGCACGCTTGATGCGCAGGGCTGTGGGAGCCTGTTCTCCCAGGACCCAGGCCAACCCGTCCACGACATTGCTCTTGCCACTGCCGTTGGGGCCGACCAGCATCGTGATCCCGGTCGACAGCCGGATTTCCGTCTTGCGTCCGAAGGTCTTGAATCCTTGGAGCAGAATTGATTTCAATTTCATCCGCTTGTCAGGCGCGTGTTCGAATCCAGCAAGCTGTCTACCATGGACACGGACCAGACCGGTTGCACCCGCGACAGCTCCTGCAGCCCATCATAGCGATTTGGGTCCAACATCCGTTTCGAATGCGGCAACAAACAACCACCGGGGTTGTGATTGGGGGACTGCCTCATGTTCCCGTCAACAACCACAGAATCAACCCGCCGACCATGGCCAAACCACTTGCCCCCAGCAACGGCTTGCGTACGGGCAGGTCCTCCGCAGGCTGACGGCCGCGCTTCCATGCAACTCGGGCCAACACCGGATGCGCCATCATTGAACCCAGCAGGAGAAGGGCGGGACCGGAACGCAGGTTGGCAACGGCCAAGGAAAGCACGGTGCCGGCTGGCGGTCCGGCCACGTCCGCGCTGAAGACCGCCCACGCCAAGGCGGCGCGGTTGGCTTGCTCAACCATCACGAAGGAACCGGTCAGGCCTCCGGTCAACAAGCTGCCAAGGGTGAGGAGCAGCGAGTTGAGCAGCAGGCCCATCGCTTCGCCATCGGGTCCGAAGCCGAAATTCGGCTCGAGGCCGGCATGGAACCGTTGGAGCCAAAGCCCGCGCAGGTCAAAGCCGCCGGGGACCGCGTTGAGAACCGCGGCAGGCCCGATCCAGGCCGCAGCCCTGATGGTTACGGCCTGTACTGACAGCCACAATACAGTCACTGCTGCCTGCTGGCCAACCCCGCCGGAAAGAATCGCGGTCGCAGACACGGCGGTTAAGCCAATGACCTGCAGCGACACCATCAGCCAGGAAACCCCCATCAGGGCGGGCCACAGCGTGGTGAGGCAGGCGAAGAAACCTGCAATCAAGTAAAATGCCGGGTCCGATGCAGGCTTGTATCGAGTCATCAATCGAGTTGCAGGTGGCGGTGACCGAGGGCGGCCACAGCTCGGCGGTCTCCGGTACGGCCGCATACTCCGGACATCTGGATCATGTTTGAGTTGTTCAGTCCCTTCTTCCTCTGGCGCAACTCGTGGGTTGGCGACATGGTGCCGCCCTTGGAACATGTCCTCCTCATGCTGGCTGTCGTGGTGCTGGTCGAATTGTTGGTGCGGGGTGCGGAGCAGTTCATGCGGACCCTCACCGGTTGGCGCCTGTTTCGGTTCCAATTGACGGCGGGGGCATTGACCGCCGCCGCCTATCTGGGGGCCAGTGTCGCCGTGTACGCATTGCTAACGCAGGCCTACGGGATCCGTGTCGAGTTTTCCCGGTTTCTGTCCCTGTTCGGCATGGCAGCCCTGCCCAGGATCCTGATCATTTATCGGCTTCTGCCCTATCTGGGACGAACGTTCGGGGTACTGCTCAACATCTGGACTGCCGGTTTGCTTTGGCGCGTGCTCGGTGTCGGGTACGGGCTTGATGCCTGGCAGAACATCTTGACATGTGCCTTGGCATTCGCGGTGTTTTTTCTGGTTCAGCGTCTCATTCCCAAGGCAGCTGCTTCCGACGCCGGAGATTCCGTGATGCCCGCCGTGGATCCTCGCTTCGCCCACAGCAGTGGATAGGGGGATGCCATGCCCGGCATTGCCGACGTCCGCTTGGACGCAGCCTTTTGGATTTGGGGGTGCGTGCTGGCGGTGTTCCTGGGATTCGCCATTTACCCAATTCTGACACTGGGACCCTACATACGCGCCGGCTGCAGGATCAAAATCCATCGCAATCGCATCCCACCGGACAATAAGGTTAGGCAGCCCAATCCCGATGGCGACGCCTTCGTGCTGTTCCTGTCCGGCGTGGGCCGGGTTTCGGCCCTGACCATGAGCCGCCGGGAACAGGGCATCCTGCACCGGCTGGCGGAGATGTGCGGCGAAGCCGTCCTGCTGGACGATGTCTTCGCGTACTCGATCAACAACCTGCCGCTGGTATCCCACCGCAGACTCAGTCCGATGTGGCGGTGGGCCCTGCGCCACAAGCTGAAGAAACGGCTGCACAATTCAGCCCTCGGTTACCTTATCAACCTGCGCAACATCCTGCACATCCTGATTTCCGCCGATAGCCGGTACGCCATGGTATACAACCGCGGCTGTGCCCACGTTATCACTGATCATCTGCAACAGTACGGCTACGACCTCAACCAACCCAAGCCCTTGGTGATCGTCTCCTACAGCGGGGCCGGCCAAATTGCCGCTGGCGCGGTCCAACATCTGTGGGACGAGTATCGATTGCCGGTTTACGTCCTCATGCTGGCCTGCTTCTTCACCGCCTCGGGCATCGATCGCGCCAACCACGTCTGGGAATTCATCGGTTCCACGGATCAAGCCTATCGGTTTTGTCTGTTGTTCTCGCCCAGTCGATGGCTGATTCCGCGGCTGTCTCTTTGGCGGCGGCTAACTGCTGCCGGGCGGACAACCAGAATTGACTTGGGTGCCATGAAACATACCGGGCGCGGCGGCTATCTGGACCGCAACAGCGTCACGCCCGAAGGAGTCCCGTTCATCGATGCCACCGCCCAGGCCATGGCGGATGTGATCAACCGGATCAGCACCGGCTCCGAGTCCCGCAAGGAGGGATGACATCGCCACACCGGCCGCACGGCTTGACCAGGAAACCCGCAGTGTCCGCACGCGTTTTGCACCCAGCCCCACGGGCCAGCTGCATCTGGGCGGGTTGCGCACCGCGCTGTTCACATGGCTTTGGGCACGGCACAACCAAGGCACCTTCATCCTGCGCATTGAGGACACGGACAGCAAGCGCTTCGATCCGGCAAGTGTTGAGTCGATCACCGCGGCGCTGAAGTGGCTGGAACTTGATTGGGATGAAGGCCCGGAAGTCGGTGGCGACCATGGCCCCTATGTCCAAAGTGAGCGCGGCGCAATTTACCGCAGCCATGCCGAGCATCTGATTGGGACCGGTCACGCCTACCGGTGTTTCTGTTCACCTGCGCGGCTGGCGGATTTGCGCCGCCAACAACAAAATGCGGGTCGGCCTTCTGGCTATGACGGCCATTGTCGCCGTTTGTCCAAACGGCAGGCCCAGGCCATGGCGGACCGCGGTCACGAACACACGATCCGCCTCGCCGTGCCCGATTCCGGATCCGTCCAAGTCGACGATCTGATCCGGGGCCGTATCTCGGTCGACGCGGCAACCCTGCACGATCCCGTGCTCCTGAAGAGCGACGGCATGGCGGTCTACCACTTGGCTGTGGTCGTGGATGACCACCTGATGGACATCACCGATGTGCTGCGCGGACAGGAGTGGCTGCCCACCGCACCCTACCATTGGCTGCTGTACCAGGCGTTTGGGTGGGACGTGCCGGCATTTGTGCACCTGCCGGTCATCCTCAATCCCAATGGTGCGGGCAAAATGAGCAAGCGCCGCCCGCCTCTCGTCGACGGGGCCGTCATGCCCGTGCACGTTGACGAGTTCCGGGATGCCGGCTATCTCCCCGACGCAATGTTCAATTTCCTGGCCCTGTTGGGCTGGACCGCCGATGCGTCTGAGGAAGTCTTCGCCCGGGACGAACTAGTCCGACGGTTCGATGTGCGCAGCATTTCCGCGGCTCCGGCAACGATGCCGTACGACAAGCTTGCCTGGATGAACGGCCTGTATCTGCGCAAGATGGATCGGGACACTGTGCTGGCAATGCTGCAACCGTATCTCGCCAAGGCGTTTGGACGCACCCAGTCCCAACTCTCCGCCATGCCCGGACTGCCCATTGTGGTCGGCGAATTGGTCGAGCGGATTCGCACGCTGTCGGAAGCGCCGGCCTGGCTTGAGTGGCTGTTTGCCGATCCGGCCGGGCTGGACTATCCGGATCCGGACATGCTGCTGGCCCGCAAACAGGACAGGGCCACCAGTGTTGCGCTGCTGAAGAGCGCGGCGGACACGGTTGCCGCCATGCCGGAATTCGATGCTGCTTCCCTGGAAACCGCAATCCGCGACGCAGCGGACCGTACCGACACCAAACCGGGGCTGTACTTCGGCTGCATGCGTGCAGCCCTGTCGGGTGCCAAGGCATCGCTGCCCCTGTTTCCGATTGCCGAGGCCCTGGGGCAGGACAGCGTTGTGACTCGCCTGCGGCACGCGGCCCAGGTGCTTGCCGCAGGCGGCCATTCCACCGGAGCTTGACTACCGCCGGCGTGGCGGGCGCGCCAGCATGCCCTGTCCCGTTTCCTGGGATCGGTGACGGGACCATCGGATCCGCACAACCGCGGCCGGCGCAACCATTTCCAGCGAACCGTCGCTTATAATGGATTCCCAAGGTCGGTTACCGGACCTGCGGTGGGGGATAGTTTAATCGGCAGAACACATGACTCTGGATCATGTAGTCGGGGTTCAAATCCCTGTCCCCCAGTCTTGGCCGCCCAGCCTCCCGCTTGAAGCCGCGCACGCGGCTTCATTTGTTTGCAAAGCACTTGGACTTGATCATGGATGACGCTTCCCGCCTCCAGGTTGCGCGCGACGCGGCCGAACGCATGGGGCACCGGCTCTCCATGCTGCTGGACGCACTGGACGAGGGACAGCGGACCTGCTTGTGCCTCGATTTTGCGGACGAGCAGGAACGAACTTTCTGGAACTACACACCGATTGCCAGGCAAGGCCTGGCGCTCAGGGACATGACCCGGCCGCAGCACCAGCTCGTGATGCAATTGCTGCATGATGCGCTCAGTGCAACCGGGTACAACACGGTCCAGTTAATCATGGCCATGGAAGCAATCCTGGACGGCAAGGAGGGATTTACCCGGCCCCTTCCGGGGCGGGATCCCCAGAACTACTGCCTGTCCCTTTTTGGACGGCCCGATGCGGTCGAACCGTGGAGTTGGCGGTTCGAAGGCCATCATGTGTCCCTGCACTTTGCCGTGGCGAACGGCCGCCTGCTCTCCCCGTATCCCTTGTTCCTGGGTTCCAACCCCGCCGAAAGCGCGCTGCGTAGCGGCGCAAGTCTGCGACCACTGCATGATCTCGAGGACTGTGCCCGTGCCCTATTCGAGTCGCTTGACGAGTCGCAGCGCCGGACTGCGCTGCTTTCGGCCTACGCACCACAGGACATCCTCCTGGGGAGCGTGTCCCGGGTGGCCTATGAACTGCCGCCATCTTTCGACGCCGACGGCTGGATGCGGGCGACCGGGGCAGGCCCTGAGGATGTCGACCGGCTGTTGATCCGACGCCATGGAGCCGGCGTAAGTCTTGCCAGCCTTAAACCGGACCAGGCCTCCAGCCTGCAAGCCTTGGTTGGACATTACCTGAGCTGTTTGGCGGACGATGTTGCCGAAGCTGAACAAGCTCGGATTGGCGACCTCTCGGGCGCACCCTTGCACTTTGCCTGGTCCGGCAGCACGCGCCGCCGGGAACCCCACTACTACCGCATTCAGGCACCTGGATTTCTCATTGAGTTCGACAACTATCAGAACGACGCCAACCATATCCACTCCGTTTGGCGGGATCCCGCCAACGACTTTGGACGGGACGCCTTGGCCTCCCATTACCGCCACAGCCATTGAATGGTTCTTCCTTGGGACGGGACCTCGATCTTGGTCCATTTGCTAGAATCCGCGCCCTGAGCCGG
Source organism: Caldilineaceae bacterium (assembly GCA_965219935.1). Lineage (GTDB taxonomy): Bacteria > Chloroflexota > Anaerolineae > Caldilineales > Caldilineaceae > Bin34. The sequence continues at coordinate 856,985 of CBDCOU010000003.1, forward strand.
GGTCACTCCCGACTGCCGCCGCCAAGGAATCAAGGTATGCCGCACGCAGCCGGGGTCGTTGAACGCCCGGAAGACTTCATTCGCCAGCGCATCCGGGTCGACCTGGACGGCGGCAACTTCGACGGTCCGGTCACGACCCGGTTTCCGCCCGAACCCAACGGGTTCCTCCACATCGGGCATGCCAAGTCGATATTCCTGAACAGCGACTTGGCGCGGGAAAATAACGGACGCTTCAACCTGCGGTTTGACGACACCAACCCACTCACCGAGACCCCTGAATTCGTCGAATCGATGCAGGCGGACATTTGCTGGCTGGGTGTGCAGTGGGACGGCGACGTCAAATTTGCGTCTGGCTATTTCGAGCAACTGTATGAGTGGGCCGAGGAACTGGTCCGCCGCGGTCACGCCTACGTCGACGATTTGAGTGCCAACCAGATACGGGAGATGCGCGGCACACTGATCGAACCGGGTCGCAACAGTCCGTTCCGCGACCGATCGCCGGAGGAAAACCTTAGGTTGTTGCGGGAAATGAAGGATGGCCTGCATCCCGACGGCAGCAAGGTGTTGAGGGCCCGCATCGACATGGCTTCCCCCAACATCAATCTGCGGGACCCGGTTCTGTATCGCATCGCCCATGCCAGCCACCACCAAACCGGCGACCAGTGGTGCATTTACCCGATGTACGACTGGGCCCACGGCCAGAGTGATTCCATCGAACGGGTCACGCACTCCATTTGCACCCTCGAGTTTGCCGACCACAACCCGTTGTATCAGTGGTTCCTGGACCGCCTGGGAGTGTACAAGCCGGTTCAGCTGGAATTCGCCCGGTTGGAACTTACCCACACGGTACTGCATAAGCGAGTCCTGCGCCGCATCATGGCGAAGGGCCTCCTGGACGGGTGGGACGATCCCCGCCTGGGCACGCTGGCAGGACTGCGGCGGCGGGGAGTGCCGCCGGCCGCCATCCGCAACCTGTGCCGACAGGTCGGTGTGGCCAGAGCCAACACGATGGTCGAAATCCAGAAGTTCGAGTACTGCATCAGGGAGGAACTGAACCGGACGGCACGCCGCCGCATGGGGGTTCTGGACCCTGTCAAGCTGGTGGTAACGACCTATCCGGAAGGGGAAACGGACTTGCTGGAGGCGGTGAACAACCCTGAAGATCCTTCACAGGGCACTAGGATGGTGTCCTTCAGCCGGGAGGTGTGGGTCGAGCGCGCGGACTACATGGACGATCCGCCGCGCCGTTTCCATCGTCTTGCCGTCGGCCGCGAAGTCCGGTTGCGCTATGCCTGGCTGGTGACCTGCACCGGCGTCGTACGCGACGGCGATGGACGGGTCGTCGAAATCCGCTGTACCCATGATCCCGCTTCGCGCGGCGGCACCGCTCCGGACGGGCGCAAGGTGCGGGGTACCATCCACTGGGTGGACTCGCGCACGGCCGTTCCGGCGGAAGTGCATCTGTTGGAACACCTGTTTGCGGCCCCCAACGCTGGGCAGGCCTCCCCGGACGAGGTGATGGACCATTTCAATCCGGATTCCCGTCGGATCGTGACGGGTGCCAAGGTGGAACCGGGAGCACTCGAGGATGCCCGTGCCGACACCATTCAACTGGAGCGCGTTGGATACTTCAAGGCGGACTCGGCCGCACCGGACAGGCCCGTGCTGCTGCGCACCGTTCCGTTGCGCGACAGCTGGAAGAAGATTCAAAACAAGACTGCCTGACCCACGGCACAGTCGAGTGCTCAACCAGTGACCGCGGCCACGCCCACCCCGAGCCGGCACGGCAATTCAGTGCCATGACACCGGTCATCATTTCCGCTGCCTTGGTCGGTTCGCAGCCAACCAAGGAGATGAATCCGGCAGTTCCCTACTCTCCCAAGGAAATTGCGAACAGCGCGATTGAGGCACACGCCGCCGGAGCCGCCATCGTGCATGTCCATGTCCGCGAACCCGGCACCGGGAAGGCAACGTCCGCTCTTGACCTGTTCCGTGAAACCGTGGAGCGCATCCGGGCGGCCTGCCCGGTGCTTGTGAATCTCACCACAAGCGGCTACAACCTGGCAGGGCAGGACACTGCGCAGCGCCTGGAAGTGTTGGGGCTGTGCCCGGACATCTGTTCCTTGGATGCCGGGACGTTCAATCTGGGTGAGAGACCGTTCCTGAACACTCCGGATTGGGCGCGGGAGGCGGCACGGCGCACGCTGGAAGCCGACATCAAACCCGAGTTGGAGGTGTTCGATGTGGGCCACATCGACCAGGCCAATGTCTTGGTGCGCGAAGGATTGGTGGCCGCACCGCCCTGGTATCAGCTGTGCATGGGCATCCGGTGGGGGATCCCGGCTACCATTGACAACCTGCTCTTCATGCATCGCCAACTGCCGCCGGACGCGGTTTGGTCGGTTCTGGGCGTGGGGCGGCACCAGTTGGAGATGACCACGGTGGCACCTCTCATGGGGGGCCACCTTCGGGTTGGGTTCGAGGACAACCTTTACTACGCGCGCGGCGTTTTGGCAGAGTCGAATGCCCAACTGGTGGCCAGGGCGGTGCGCATTCTGCAGTTGCTCAACCTGGAACCGGCGACGGTAGTCGAAGCGGCCGCGATCCTCGGCCTGCAGCGCAGCAATCGGCTTCCTTCGGACTGACGAGACCCGGGCGCTGCCAATCCCGTCCTCAAGAGGAGGGCTGTTGCATGAACCTGCACGAATACCAGACGAAGTCGTTGCTGGAACGGGAAGGCATACCGGTGCCGCAGGGTGCCGTGGCCATGACACCCGACGGCGCAAGGCAAATCGCCATCGACTTCGGTTCAATGGTGGCGGTCAAGGCTCAGGTGCTGACCGGCGGCCGGGGCAAGGCCGGGGGCATTCGGCTTGCCGGGAACCCGGATGAGGCCGAGGATGCGGCGGCGCACATCCTGGGGATGGACATCAAGGGCCATCAGGTGCAAAGGGTGCTGGTTGAACAGGCGTCGCACATCAAGGCGGAGTTGTACCTGGCGGCCTTGATTGACCGGACCAGTCAGCAGATTATGGTGATGGCCAGTTCGGAAGGCGGAATGGAGATCGAGGAGGTGGCAGCCCGCAGTCCCGACAAGATCCGAAGGATTTACGCGGATCCGTTTATGGGCATCCGCAGCTATCAGTGCACTCGGTTGGCACGCGAGATCGAGTTGCCGGTGGCCCTCTGGCCCGCGTTCCACCGATTGGTCTCCAAGTTGCACGCCGCGTTGATCAAGCACGATGCGGACCTCCTGGAGATCAATCCTCTCATCATCAACCACAGTGATCAACTGGTGGCACTCGACGGCAAAATGACCTTGGATGATAATGCCCTGTACCGCCAACCGGAGTTCGGGTCCGAACTGGTCAGCGAAGACCAGCATCCAACCGAAGTCGAGGCCCTCAACGCGGGCCTGAATTTCGTGTATTTGGGAGGCAACGTGGCCTGCCTGGCCAACGGTGCCGGTCTTGCCATGGCAACCATGGATGCGGTCAAGTACTACGGTGGCGATCCCGCCAACTTTCTGGATTTGGGAGGCGGTTCATCGGTGGAGCAGGTCACACAGGCCGTCCGCATCATGGTCAGGGACCCGGACGTGCGTGCCCTGTTGGTCAACGTCGCCGGTGGGATTACCCGGTGCGACGAAGTGGCTGAGGGCATGGCTGCGGCGATGGACGAGATCGAGACCCAAATTCCCTTTGTCGTGCGCCTGGTGGGCACCAACGAGGCGGAGGCCCACCGCATTCTGGAGCCCTACGACGTCGAGTTTGCCTCCCGCTTTTCGGAAGCGGCCATGCGCGTGGTGGAACTGGCGCGGGAGGGCGCAGCATGAGTATTCTGATTGATGCCGACACCCGCATCCTGGTGCAGGGCTTTACCGGCAGGCAGGGCAGCTTCCATGCCGAACGGATGCTGGAATACGGCTCCAGGGTCATCGGTGGGGTGACCCCGGGCAAGGGTGGCCAGGAAGTATTGGGCCTGCCCGTGTGGAACTCCGTGGCGGAGGCTGTGGCCGAACAGGCCGTTGACGCCTCGATCATATTCGTGCCGGCCCGGTTTGCAGGGGATGCGATCATGGAAGCGGCCGATGCCGGCATCGGGTTGATCTGTTGCATAACCGAACACATCCCCGTACACGACATGATTAAGGTGCGAGCCTATGTCAGGATGAAGGGGTCCCGTCTTCTGGGTGCCAATTGCCCCGGGGTGATCTCGCCAGGCAAATCCAAGATGGGAATCATGCCCAACCAGCTGTTCAGACCGGGCACAACCGGCATTGTCAGCCGATCCGGCACATTGACGTACGAAGTGGCCGATGCGTTGTCGCAGCTGGGAGTGGGTCAAAGTTCGGTGGTCGGAATTGGCGGCGATCCAATCCAGGGCACAAACTTCATCGATGTGCTGAAGATGTTTGCCGTGGATCCCGATACGGAGCGGGTTGTCATGATCGGCGAGATTGGTGGAACCGCCGAGCAGACCGCGGCCGAATATCTCAAGGCCCATCATCCCAATCTGCCGGTCTTTGGGTTCATCGCCGGGGTGTCGGCACCTCCCGGGAAGCGGATGGGGCATGCCGGCGCCATTGTCTCCGGAGGGGGCGGTACTTCGGCGGCGGACAAGATCAACATGTTCCGCAGCATGGGCCTTCCGGTCGCGGACCATGCCGAACAACTTGCCGAAATCGTCAAGGCTTCACTGGAGGACCGGAACTGAAGAGCAGGCCGGATCTGCCTGCCCAATACATTGCCAACGGCCGGCGCAAGTCCGCCGGCCCAGAATCGCCCCAAGCGCGGAGGAGACAATGACCGAACAGGATTTCACCGCCGACACATCCGAAGTTCATCATCCGGCACCTGCATTGGTGGCCGGCCTGGCCCATCCGGACTACTTGGAACAGCGGAGGGCCGCGCTGCGGGATCCCGTGGGTTTCTGGCGCGACCGGGCCACGGAACTCCTGGACTGGTTCGAACCGTTTTCGCAGACCCTGGACGCCTCCGAAGCCCCGTTCTACAAGTGGTTTGCGGACGGCCGGACCAACATTTGCCTGAATGCGCTGGATCGCCATGTAGCCGGCGAGCACCGCGACAAGGTCGCCTTCATCTGGGAGTCCGAACAGGGCGAGACCCAAACCTGGACGTTCGCTGAATTGGCGGTGGACGTCAACCGGTTCGCCAACGTGCTCAAGAGTCTGGGGGTGGCCAAGGGGGACACGGTCACGATCTACATGGGCCGGGTGATGGAACTGATCATTGCCATGCTTGCCACCACTAAGCTCGGCGCCGTCCACTCCGTGGTGTACGGCGGGTTCAGTGAACAGGCGTTGGCCAGCCGCATCGAGGATTGCCAAAGCAAGGTTCTGGTCACCTGCGACGGGGCGTGGTTGCGGGGGAAGACCGTGGACCTGAAGGACATCGCCGATGCAGCAATGCAACGATGCCCAATCGTGCAGTCGGTGGTGGTGTGCCGGCGTACCGGGCAGAACGTTGGCATGGAGGCGGGCCGGGACCACTGGTGGCAAGACCTGATGGCATCGCCGGCGGCCTCCGAGGACTGCCCAACCGAAGTGATGGCGGCCGAAGACCCGCTGTTCATTCTTTACACGTCCGGTACGACCGGCCGTCCCAAGGGCGTGCTCCACACCCACGGGGGCTACCAGGTCCAGATCGCAACCACCCTCAGCTATGCCTTCGACCTAGGCGACGACGATGTCTGGTGGTGTGCGGCAGACCCCGGCTGGATCACCGGTCACAGCTACATCGTGTACGGTCCCCTAATTCTGGGTGCCACCAGTGTTGTCTACGAAGGCGCGCCCGGATACCCCGAACCGGATCGTTGGTGGGAAATCGTGGACCGGTACAGCGTATCGATCCTATACACTGCGCCGACCGCCATCCGGGGCCTGATGCGCTTCGGCGACGAGTGGCCCCTTAGACACAGACTGGACACGCTCAGGTTGCTGGGCACGGTGGGCGAACCCATCAATCCGGAGGCTTGGCGCTGGTATCACCGCGTCATCGGCAAGGGCAACTGTCCTGTTATCGACACTTGGTGGCAGACGGAGACCGGCGGCTTCATGATTACGCCCACGCCGGCCGTGCCACTCAAGCCCGGCAGTGCCACGCTGCCGTTCATCGGGGTGCTCGCGGATGTCGTCGACGAGGACGGAAATCCTTGTGCCGACAACGAGGAAGGTTCCCTGGTCATCAAGCATCCGTGGCCCGGCATGCTGCGCACGGTTTGGGGTGATCCGGATCGATATGTAGAGCAATACTGGTCGGAGTTCAGCGAGCAGGGCTGGTACTTTCCGGGTGACAGTGCCCGCCGCGACCCGGATGGCTACATCTGGGTGATCGGGCGCATGGACGACGTGATCAAGGTGAGCGGTTACCGTTTGGGCACCGCCGAAATTGAAAGCGCACTGGTCAGTCACGAAGTCGTCGCGGAGGCGGCGGTCATTGGATTGCCGGACGAATTGCGCGGCAACCGAATCAGTGCCCATTGCATTCTCAACGATGGAGTTGAGCCTGCCGACGATCTGGCAGACCGGCTCAAACGGCATGTCCGCGCGGAAGTGGGACCGATAGCCGTGCCCCAGGAAATCCACTTCACGGCATCATTGCCCAAGACCCGCAGCGGCAAAATCATGCGCCGCCTGCTCAAGGCGCAGGCACTGGGCCAACCGCTGGGGGATACCAGCACGTTGGAAGATTAGCCGTTGAACCGATTGGTCCGCGCCGTCCGCGGTTAGGTCGACAACTGGTGTGCCGCCACCAGCACAATGTCGTAGACGGCGTGGGCCATGATGGCGGGAGCCAGGCCCAGCCGCATTCGAATCACACCGAACAACAAGCCCAGCAGGAACACCACAATCAGACCATCGGCCCCGTATTGCAGGCCGTGTGCCATCGCGAACACCAGATTGGCGAGCACGATTCCCAGCCTTGGCTGCAGGACGCCCCGCACCAACAACTCCTCGCTGATCCCGGCACTGAGGCCCAACAGGATAGCGCCAATCAGGCTGGTGGGCAGGCTGGCCAGTTCCTCGAACAGTTCCGCTTCCGTCATGGGCAGGCCGGTTTGCGCCACCAGGGAGACAATCCACTGTTCGGCCACCGTGATGAACACGGCCAAACCGATTCCGACCAGAATCCCGATACTGATGCCGCGCCATTGCACCGACTCCAAACCCAACCGCGCGAGTGCACAGCCCAGGTTGCGCGTGAGCGGAAACCCGATTGCCAACAGTGCTGTTGGGATGCTCCAAACCAGCGTTGAACACAACGACACAAGGGTGGCCGTTTCCGACGATGCCAGCGACTCCATGTCCGCCTCGAACACCGCGTACAGCAAGGGCCGATTGAACGGTACGAAGCTGAGGACGACCCAACCGATCACCTGAACGGTCCAGGCGATGCTGATTGCATGGACAAAGTTGTCGGGTTGCATCGGCAGGACACGGGCCAGGAAGCGGCGCACCGCGGGCACGAAACAGGCCAGGCTGAGGGCCAGAACAGCACAACCGGCGACATATGCGCCGAGCAGCGGCTGCATGGAGGGATCAAATGATTGCAACGAGTCCTGTCCGCTCAGGAGGATGAGTCCCATTGCGGCCAATGCCCCCAAGACGACGGTCGCACATACCAGCAGGAATCGGGCAGAGCGCCGGGTTCGGGCAACCGCGAGTACGGTTCCGCACAAACCCAGGCCAAGAATCAACGAGCCTCCGAACCAAGGCAGTCCCAACGAGTTTCCGTAGGCCCCGAGTTGGCTGTCCAACACCGCGAGGGCCGTGGACGACAGCCCCAATGCCAGGAAGGTCACGGCCCAGACCGGAAAGATACCCGGCTGCCAGTGTCTCCAGTCGGAGGCCGCGTCCTCCAACCCGGTTGTGCGAACCTCGGTCATGGACCGCACGGCAACCCGTGTCGGGGATCCGTCCCCTTCAAAGACCGGCGTGGCATCGATACGATCCGCACCTGCGGGCCGGCAACCGGATTCATTGGACCCGCACGCGCCGATACAGGAACCAGTAGTCGGCTTCGGGGAAGGCGACCCGGACCCGCGGTGGTCCGCAAAACGGCCCTTGCATGCTGTGGGATTCAATGCGCCGGTCCAGGTCCGCAACTTCGGCCTGGTGACCGTACCAGCCGCGGAAGTCGGCCAGTCGCTGAACGCGAGCCCGATGTCCCATCGCGGTGGCAAAGTGCGCCTGGGCGGGTTCGCCTTCCCGGCTCCACTCATCCATTGCCCAGGTCAACGACCGGACGCGCGAAGCCAGTTCCCGCTGTGCCAGGGTGTCGGTCTCGGAGGAGAAAATCTCCAACAGCCTGTTGCCTTCGGCCAGCGGCGGGGAAGAAACGTGGTGGCCTTCCCCCGGAACCCATCCCTGCCGTTCGAAGCAGCTCCAGATGTCCCGATGTTCGAGATAGTCGGCGATCGACATCAAGTGGGCACGGTTGCCCAGGCTGGAGATCGGTACCTGCCTGAATACATCGCCCTTGAGCAGATAGGCTTCCAGTACTTCGATTTCAGACCGTAGAATCGCGCCGATCTCGGTGGGATCATCAATCATGGGATGCCGGCGGGAGACAATCTTGACAGAAGCCGGCGTTTGGCAACGCCGCGCCTATTCTGGCACAGGGTTGAACTCCCTGCGGCTGGAAAGCACCATGGTGACCGGACCATCGTTCACGAGGGCCACTTCCATCATGGCTCCAAAGCGTCCTTGGGCCGTTGGCACCCGCGCCGCCAGGCCCGCCACTACTGCATCGTACAGGGCTTCCGCCATGGACGGGGGCGCGGCCGCCATGAAATTGGGCCTCCGCCCCTTGCGCGTGTCCCCCAACAGTGTGAACTGGCTGATGGCCAACACGGATCCACCTGCCTCGGCCACACTCAGGTTCATCCGGCCCGCCTCGTCGGCGAAGACTCGCAGCCCCGCAATCTTGTCAACGAGGTAGGTTGCGTCGGCGTCTGTGTCGCCGTGGCCCACGCCCAGCAACACCAGAAGGCCCCGGCCTATTTGACCAACCACTTCGGCATCCACCGACACGCACGCCTGACTGACGCGTTGTACCACTGCAATCATGTGCCTTCTTCCCTTCGGAAACGATGGGCCGTTCCACCGGATTCGAAGCCGCGGCGGACCGGTGATGATGAGTGCGCCGCCGTCATTGGAACGTCTCGCGCTTCAGTTTCAAGAGTTGCACGATGACATCGCCTGCCTGCTCATCCAAAAGCAGAATCATGAAACCTCGTTCGAACTCCTGCAGAGTTCCGACGATGACACGCGACGGGCCCAACGCCGGGCCCAGGCGATCGCGCAAACTGATGATCCGGTTGCCCGTCCATTCATACATTAGATTCAGGAACGGTTCGAAGAACTGATCCGCATCCGGTGCGACTTGTTCACCGGACTGGTCGCTGCCACTGTCGGGCGGCAGCATTTGCCGGGGGGACACAAAGACAAAGTCCCATGCGGGGTAGTTGAAGAAGGGGACGGACGCTCCTTCCACCTCCGGTCTCCGGTCCGTATCTTCGTCCTGCACGGTGGCTACGTACACGCGGTTGGTGTTGACGGCATAGAGGAGCACGCCCCACGTGAATTCCTGAATGTTGACTTTCGGCAACGACTTGGAGACCTGAGACGGGCACCCGAACTCCAGATGGGCCTCGAACTCATCAAAGAGTTCCCGGAAGGCCTCATGCAATTGGAAGTTGGTGCAGGCGTCCCGCCACGACTGCGGGGTGGAGGTTGGTGTCACCGTGGCAGTCGGAGTGGCGGTGGGGGTTGGCGTAGCCGTGGGGACCGGTGTGGCGGTAGCGGTCGGTTCGGGCACGGGGGATACCACGCTCACCGGCTCCAGCAGATCCGTGTCCCGGGTCTGGACAACCGAACCGGACACCCAGCCTCTGGCACCTGCCTGTCCCGTCAGCTGGCTCAGATCCACTTCCCACCAGGACTTGGTCGCATCATGTCCTGTCAGCCTCAGGACTGTGTCGAACCGCTGCTTGGACACCACCGGATATTCGATGCCGGGGCCGGAGCGAACATTGATCCCTTCCTGGGCCTGGACCACCGCTATTGCCTCAACGGTGCCGGTTGGGGTGATCCGCGGCAGGATTGGCGCGGCCGGAGGTTTTGGAAGATCCGACGTCACGGACTGGTTCCTAGTGGCATCGTCCCCGTTGGTTCCACCGGTATCCGTCTGCACGTTGGGGGTTGCCGTTTCGGCCGGGGCGGTGTCTGTAGAGTTTGTGCGCCCGCGATCCAGTGGAACGGCCGTGACCACCAGGACGATGACGGCAAGCGCGAGCACCAGCCCCAGTGCCGGGCTCCAAGGCGATGTCAGCGGCCCTGAGGTTCGCGACCAAACTTTCCGCAGAAGGGATTGGGCGCTTGGTTCCACTTTGAGCTGGGGCGATGTGGCAAGGTGCGGCATGGTTTGGGTCTCGGCATCGTCCCGGTCCCCTGCCAGATCAAACGGGCCGATGTCGGTGCTCGCGCCGATCTCGGTCAGCTGGTCCGCCATCTCGGCTGCGGTCTGAATGCGATGCCGCGGATCCTTGGCCAGGCACTTGGTCAATAGTTCGAGCAGTTGCCCGGGCAGCGTGACCTGCTGCAAATCCACGTTTTCGGGATCGAATTCGACATTGACCTGGCTGTACAGCACTTCGGATGTGGAGCCGCCGAAGAGCGTCTTGCCAACCACGCACCGGTACAGGACGGAAGCCAAGGCATAAACATCCGCCCTGCGGTCCACCGGCACGGCTCCGGAGCACTGTTCGGGCGACATGTAGGACGGGGAACCCACGGTGCGGCCGGTGGCTGTCAGTTCCGGCGTATCAACGGCCGAGGCGATCCCGAAATCCGTCAGCAACGGCACGAACGGGTAGTCGAGCGAAGCAATCTGGATGTGGTGCTCGTCATAGAGGGTGGACGGCCGCATCAGGATGTTGCTGGGTTTCACATCCCGATGCACCAGTTGTTCCCGATGGGCGTAGTCCAAGGCCCGTGCAATCGGTGCCAGGAGGACGCAAACCTCCGCGAAATTGAGTTGGCCGACCCGACGAGCCATTGATTCCAGCGTTTCCCCATAGACTAATTCCATCGCCAGATAGCCGGCGTTGAATTCCGTAAACTCGCCTACCTGATAGGTTTGGACGATGTTGGGATGGGACAGTCGGCTGGCAATCTGGATTTCCTGCCGAAAACGCTGTTGCGCAGTCTCGTCGGAACTGGGCAGCATGACTTTCAACGCGACGCTGCGCGCGTTGACCGCGTCATAGGCTTGGTAGACTGTCGAAGCACCACCACTCCCAATCTGACGGGAGATGTGGAAACGTCCGATGCGCTGGCCTACGAAAGACTGCACGGGTACCCTTGACTTCCAGGTGTGCAAGAGCAACCGCGTGGCATTTTCGGGCTAACCTCAAGCGGCTCGCCGACACGGCTGCCAAACCCCCTGTTGACCGCCAACAACAATCCGTACACAATAGGGTTGGTCAGGAGGCAAGACCGGTCAAGCGTCCGGCAGTCTAGCATATGGCGGGCGGCCTGGACAGCGCCGTTGTGACAGTGCGCTAAACCGGCACTTGCCCAGTGGGAGGGACGGATGTCTTTCAAGGTTCACGGAAAGCTGGTCTGCCTGAACGGCCCCAGCAGCGGCCAGGAGGTGGTTCTGGGCGAAGGCACGAGCATTGTTGGCCGGGCACCCAATTGCGACATTGTGCTGGATGACAAGTTCGCATCGCGCCAGCATGCCATGATCGATCGCTTGGACGGACAATACCTGGTGCGCGACATTGGCAGTAAGAATGGCATTTCGGTCAACCAGTACCGACTGTCCCGGGATGAATCGGTGGCCCTGACGGACGGCGCGGTCGTCACCTTCGCCAATACCCGGTTCCGATTTGAGGATCCGGCAGCGACGATGACCAACCTGAGTCTGGAGAAGTCCGAGACCGCGCCGGTGCTCCGACTGCACGAAGCCAGTCGTCATGTGCTGATCAATGGTGTGCCCCTGAATCCTCCGCTAAGCCTGAAACAGTTCGACCTGCTGTGTCTGCTGCACGACAGGTTGGGCCAAGCGGTGAGCAAGCACGAGATTGCCAGCGCCGTATGGCCGGAGGAAACCGAGGGCGTGGCCGACAGCAACGTGGATCGCCTGGTCAGCCGGGTCCGTTCGCGGCTGGCGGACGCCACGGGCGGAAACCAGTTCATCGAAACAGTGCGCGGTTTTGGATTCCGGATGCTTGACCCCGACGGCAACGGGAAGTAGGTCCGCGGAGCGATTGGGCTGCGGGCTGTTTCAACATGCAGCCATCCATCTCCTCGACCACTACCGCCATGACCTTGCCAGTTCTGGTCATGGCGGCGGGCGCTTCCCGCCGCATGGGGCGCCCGAAGCAGTTGCTGCCCCTTGGGACCGGCACTGTCCTGACAACGGTTGTCGACACGCTGTTGGCTGCCGGCTGCACCCCGGTCGTGTGTGTGTTGGGGGCCTCGGGCAATCAAGTGGCGGCGGTGCTGGACGGCCTGTTGGTCGAAACCGTGTACAACCCGGACTGGGACACCGGGGAAATGCTCAGTTCCGTTCAATGCGGCCTTCGCCACCTGTCGCGAACAGATACCCACCCCGGGTGCCTGGTCGCCCTCGGCGACCAGCCAGGCTTGACCACGGCCACAGTGCGGGCCCTGGTCGGCACTGTGGCTAACCATCCGGATCGGACGGTGTTCTGCAGCCACGGCATGCGACGGCAACATCCCATCTACCTGCCGGTGTCACTGTGGCCGCGCATCTGCAAACTGCCGGTCTCCAGCACGCTGCGGGCCGTGACGGGCGATTCGCAACTGCCGGTAGCGTACGTAAATGTGGATTCGTTTAACGACTTCCGTGATCTGGACACGCCGGAACAGTATGATTCCTACCGCGCTCAGGCGATGTCAGACACCGGGTGATGCATGACAGGTTCTCTGTATCCGAAGCTCCAGCAATTAATTGAGGATGGTACCACGGTCGCCATGGCGACCATCACGATGGTGAAGGGATCGGTCCCCAGGGAAGTGGGGGCGAAAATGCTCATTCATCCGGCCGGGCTCCACGTTGGTACGGTTGGAGGAGGTTGCGGTGAGGCGGATGTGATTCGCGCCGCCCTGGACGTGATCCAGGATGGGGAACCGCGCATCGTGCGCGTGGATTTGACCGAAGACATTTCGATGGACAGTCTTGGTGTCTGCGGCGGGATCATGGATGTTTTCATTGAACGCTGTAGTTCGGCGGATGCCGGATAACGGACCGCTTTCGTGTGGTCGACTTGGTCGGTTCCCGGCCCTAGGGAAGTTGCCGGGCACTGGATGCACACCCAAGCCGAGCAGCACGATTTCGAAAAGGTGCGGTGGGTCGCACGGCCGCGCCTGTCCACCGGGGTTGAAACCAAGCAGGCAGCCGGGATCCGGCTGACGTCGCGGGCCGCCCCAAACACGATTTCGAAAACCTTCTCCGTTCCCGTCGGACGCCGACGAATTGATTGGCATGGATCTATCCCTGCTCCAGGAACTGAATAGAGCGTTGCGCGGACGCAAGTCGGTCGCCGTGGTCACGTTGACCCGTGGAGAATCCGCATCGGGGGTGACGGTTGGCGCACAGTGTCTTGTCGACCCGGCCAATGGCACCGCACAGATAGGCCCACTCCGGTTGCCCGGGGCGATTGTAGGGCAGGTGTTGGAAATCATCTCCGGTCGGGAAAGCAAGGCCCTGCACATCCAGACCCAGGAGTGGGAGTGTGACCTGTTCGTTGAGGTGCATGCCGCACCTTCCCACCTGCTTATTGTGGGCGCCGGCCACATAGCCGTGCCGCTGGCCAGCATGGCAAGCCTTTGCGAATTCCAGGTGACCGTACTGGATGATCGGCCGCAATACGCCAACCACGCCCGGTTCCCTGCCGCCGATCAAGTTCGGGCGGCACCGTTGGTGACGACCCTCCAATCAATGCGGAGCGCCGGGCAGCTTGATCGGCACACGAGTGTCGTGCTGGTCACCAGAGGCCATCAGCATGACGTTGATTGCCTGACCGAATTGATCGGGGACGACCTGGCCTACATCGGCATGATTGGAAGCAAGCGCAGGATACGCGCGGTGTGGGAACTCCTGGAGTTGGAGTACAACCTGGACCGTTCCCTGTTCAGCAAGGTACACGCGCCCATCGGATTGGACATCGGCGGCAGGACCCCGGCCGAAATTGCGGTGGCCATCTTGGCGGAAATCATCATGGTGCACTACCGGGGACCACAGACCGCGATGAGCATGCGGAACTGACTCCCGGTTTCCTTGCGGCGCTCCCCCGAATGGCTCCGCGCTACCGGTGTCTTCAGGCATCGAGCACGCCGGAAACCTATCCCTCAGAGATTTTGCTATGCGAAACGCTCGAAGCCGCCACCGATCCGGTTGCTTGAACATGTGACTGGTGTGTGCCAGCCCAAAACCACACTCATGGCATGCGATGCCAGGGTCTGAGACTGGTTTGTCGGCGGTGGCCTTCCCGGTGCGAAGGGTCGCACGGTGCCTTATGCAAACGGCATCGGAACCTCTTCGAAATGCCGGTAGGTGTCTTCGCCGCGTACCAGGATTGCCTTCCAGCTCTTGCCGTGCGAGTTGTCTTCCATCTGCTTGATCCAGGTTGGAACGTATCGCAGCGTAAGGCCACAGCGCCGACGCGTCGAGTGGTTCGGCAGGGAGCCGTGGATGAGGGTCCCGTCGTGGATCGACATCTGGCCGGCCCTCAGCTCCAAGTTCGTTGCGGTGGCGGCCTGGTCCGGCGACACCGATACCTCCTGGTTGATGCTTAGGAGATTGCCTGCCTGTTCAGCCTTCCCGTGTTCCAGCAAACCCAGATCCTGGGAACCTGGGATTACCTGCATACAACCGTTTTCAACATCGCTGTCGTCGACTGCGTACCACGCAGTAACCGCCAGCGGCGGTTCAAGGCCCCAGAACGTCACGTCCTGGTGCCATGCAACATAGGATTCGCCCAACTTGCCTTCACCGTACTTGTTGAAGAAATGCGTGGCCAGCAACAGGATGTCGGGGCCAATCAGGCTTTCGATGCAGTCGAGAATGGTCTCGTTGGTGGCGAGCCGCCAAATGAACTCTTCCTCGAAGTGATAGTCAATGAGCTCAATCTGGGCCCGTTCACGGCCAACGTGCTGTTCAATCCGGTCGAACTCGATGGCGTACTGCGACGCCTCCTGCGTTTCGACCACGTTGATGGCATTCAGGAAGCCGTCGCACTTGTATCTGGTGATCTGTTCTTGTGTCAGAGCCATGACGCATGACCTCGTCTCAATCTTGCGGAGTGCGCGATCGTAGCACTCCCCGATTGTTTGTGGGTTCGGATGGCCCGCACTCCGACCCCCGAAGACCACATTGGGCAACGGGCAGCTAGTCCATGATTTCCTGCACCGTCTGAAGGAGAGTCTCGGCCTTCAGTGCTGGAAGGTTGTAACACTGGGCGTGCAGACTGTCCGCCAAGGTCTGAGCCAAGCCCCGATCAAAGGCGGAATGCTCCATGTTTACCACTACGGACTTGATTTCGGAGTGGACATAAAGTTCGGCAATCTTCAACGCCTCCTCCTGCGCCGGCTGCCCGGTCATGCTGACATTGCCGGCACCGTCTGTCAGCAGAATCATCATGGGCTGGGTCTCCGGTTCGCGGCGGCGCACGTTTTCAAATACGCGCCAGGCCACGTACAAGCCGCTGCTGAGGGGAGTCTTGCCTCCCACCGGCAAGTCAACCAGTGCCTTCTGTGCCAATTCGACGCTGCTCGTTGGGGGAAGCACGACACGTGCCCGGTCGCGCTGGAAAACCACCAGCCCCACCTGGTCGCGCCGTTGATAGGCGTCCACCAGCAAACTGAAGATGGCCCCCTTGGTGGCTTCCATGCGTTCGCTGGCCGCCATTGACCAGCTGGCGTCCACCACGAACAAAATGAGGTTGCCGGTGCGTCTGACCCGGATCTTGCGGTGCAGATCGGTCATCTTCAGTTGGAGCGCCAGACTGTTGTCGATGTCGGCCGCGCGTCGGCGCTGCTGATGTGGCGCCGCTGCTCTCAGCGTGGCATCGAACGCAAGATCCTCAGGTCGGTCCCCGGCCGGAACCGCCCGTATGTACCGGCCTCGTTTCCGGTTGGTCCGGGAATATGAACGCTTGCCAGCCTTCTCCCGGGTCACCTTGTCCAGCGGCGAGGTGACCTTCTGCATGTCGAACTGCTCTCCGACCTCCACCCGTTTCTGGGTACCGGCCTTGTCTCCGGACGATGAACTCTGGGGTTGACTGTCGTCGGGCTGAAGGTAGTTGCCTTCGCCTTCCTGCTGTTCGTCAACTACGCCCGAGTCATCGTCCGTTTCACTTTTTTTTCATCGGCGGACTGTGTGCCTTCGACATCCTCGGTCGCCTGTTCGTCGCTGTCAACCATCTGTTGGGCCTGGGCTTCCGCCTCTTCCAAATTCTTCTGCAGATGGTCCGGATGCAGTCCGGCCTCCATGAAGGGCTGCTTCTTCATGCGGTGCGGAAGCGCCAATTCGGCGGCGGCGTGGATGTCGCGCGTGGTGATCTGCCGACGGCCCTCAAAAGCCGCCTGTGCGCACGCTGTCTTGAGGATCACAATGTCGGCCCGGTGTCCGTCAACGCCGAAGTTGGTGGTCAGTGCGGCAATCGTGTACAGATCCCGGTCGGTGTACTCCACTTCGTGGTAACGCCGGCGAGCAGCGATAACCTGTTCTCCAAGCGACGTTTCCCTTTCTTTCCACTCGGACACAAAACCGTCCGGGTTCAGGTCATACTCCAGCCGGCGCTGGAGTATGGCAACCCGTTCCTCGGCATCCTCGATGCCGGTCACGTCCACGGCATGGGCAAACCGATCCAACAACTGGGGCCGCAGGTCACCCTCCTCAGGGTTCATGGAACCAATCAGAACGAAACGCGAGGGGTGCTGTACGCTGATGCCTTCGCGCTCTACCGTGTTCACTCCCATGGCCGCGGAATCCAGCAGCAGATCAACCACGTGGTCATCCAGCAGATTCACTTCATCGACGTACAGGATCCCTCGGTTGGCGGCGGCCAGTACCCCCGGTTCGAAATGCTTTTGGCCTTCCTGGATAGCCTTCTCGATGTCCAGAGTGCCCACCACGCGATCTTCGGTTGCACTCACCGGCAGATCCACAAAGGCGGTGGTTTTTTCCACCGTCGGCGCTGACGCCACGTTCGTCAGTTCAAGGCACTGGAAACAAAGTTGATTGGGCCGCGCCGGATTGCAGCTGAAAGGACAGTTGGCCACGGCCGTGATGGGAGGCAGCAACGCGGCCAGGCCACGCGCGGCCGTGGATTTGGCCGTGCCGCGTTCGCCCCGGATTAGGACACCGCCAATCTGCGGATTGATGGCGTTTAGAATCAGGGCCCGTTTCATGCGGTCCTGACCGACAATGGCCGTTAAGGGATAGGTGGTGTGCATCGGGCACTTCCGGTTGGCGGGTTCAATACAGTTGGCTAGCGCAATCCGACACGGTTCGGTTTCCGTCCCCGCGTCCGCAACGCAGAGCGCAGTATATAATCAGATTCGCCTTCGAAACCCAAAGCGCTCTGGATTTGCAACCTGTTTCCGTCGTGCGGCGTAAATAGAAAAGACCCTCCATCGAATCCGACCGATCCCCATGTTCGCCGATGAACAAACTTCAAGACTCCAGGCACGTTGGCTGGCCGCTGCCCGGATTGGCAACGGAGATGCCTACGGTGCTCTGTTCATGGCCTACCACGCAGCCCTGGTGCGATACGCATGGCCGCTGGTAGGCAGCCAGGAAGATGCCGAGGATGCCGTCCATGACGCTTTTTTGAAGTCTTGGCAGCGTCTGGACCGGTTCGACGAACGGCGCGGAACCTATGGAACGTGGATTTTCGCCGTCACGCGCAATTGTTGTCTTGACCGCCTTAGGGCCCAGAAACGCCGTCCGACCTCCCAAACCCCGGATCCCGATGCACAGGCCGATTGGCTCGCCGACGATGCTCCGAATCCTGAACATCAGGCCATGCAGCAGGATCGACAGTCGACCATGATGGCCAGGCTTGCCATGCTGCCGCCGGCTTATCGGGAGACATTGGTCCTGTTCTACTGGAACGACCTGAGCGTGCACGAGATCGCGCAGGTTACCGGAACCTCCGAGTCGAACGTCAAGTCCAGGCTCAGCCGGGGGCGCAGTCGCCTGGCAGATATTCTGCGTCGGGAAATGGGCGTGCGCCGCGACCACCAGCCGTCGTTGGACGCATTGGACCTGCTGTTGGCAGAATCCAGCCAAGTGTGAATATGGAGCTGCTGGCTGGGCGGCACCGATTGCCTTGAGAGACATGGAAGTACGAATCGTCCATCCGCAGTTTGAGGAGCTGCTAGCCTCCCAGTTGGCAGGTCGTTTGACGAGCGAGGACGCAGCCCGGCTGCAAGAGCACTTGGCAAAATGCAAAACGTGCCGGGCCCGGCAAGCCGAGTTGAGGGCGGTATCCTCGGCTATGGGTCGGCTGGAGTTGCCAGGACCCTCGAAACAGCTGGAGGCAAGGCTGCGCTCCAGCGTTGCGGCTCTGGATCAGGTGCCTGAACGGTTCGCGCCTTTCAAGCTGGCAATTTTACTGACGGTTCTGGTCATTCCGCCCTTGTTTGCCTATGCGCGCCTGCTATTGGGCCTGGTTGGGTTGCCCGGTATCACTGCGTTGGGCGCCATTGAAGCTCTGGGATCATGGCTGTCGTATGCATCGCTATGGCCACTGATGTACTGGGTAGGGGCCAATGCGGTGGCTCCGGTTACCACACAGCTTGCGGATGCGAATTCCACCCTGCAGTTGGTGATGCCTCCCTGGGTCGCCGCCTTCGCCTGGCTACTGACGGCCGCGGCAGGTATCGGCCTTATCTACCTGCGCAATCTGATTGGAAGGACTCCGGCACCATCGCACGCCTGACGCCTGCTCGTCCCGCGTCCGCTCTTTTGTTGAACCTTCAACGGCGTCCGATAGGTTCGGAACTACTGGCATCGTACGGAAGCAGCTGCTTCCGAATCTTGGCATAACGGGACCCGAAGTGGGCCCACCAAGGTCCAATGGCCCCGAACGGAGCCGCCTTCTTCAGCACCGCCCGGAATGCACCGGCGTTGTTGTCGAACGCGGGCAGATGGACACCGCAGTGCCCGATTTCCATCGGCATGTGGGCGTCACTCCCGGCCGTAACAGCCTTGCCGTGCAGCTGCGCCAGTGCCAAGGCCCGACGGTTGTCCCCGGGAAACATACAACGGGAGTTCAGAACTTCGATGGCGTCCACTCGTTCAACGATTTCCAACGTGTGCTGCAACCCCAACGCCGAGGAGCGCAGCCTGTCAACAGGATGCGGGATGGAAATTACGGCGCCCTGCTCTTCCAACAGGTCCAGCGTCTTCAACAACGGAAGCCCCTTGGGCACTTCTTCCTTGACATAATATGCAATCACTTCGCCCACATCCGTCCGAACCTCTTCCCCGGGAATGATGAAGTCCGGATCCCGTTCCCACGCGATTTGGGCACCCAGGATGCAGTTGTGGTCGGTGATTGCGATCCGATCGAAACCGAGTGCCCGTGCTCGTTCCATGACCTTGTGGATTGGGGCCAGGGAGTCCGGACTGAAGTGGGTGTGCAGGTGCAGGTCAACTTTCATGACGTGATGCGTTGGGGAGCCAGGGCTCGGACAGCCCGGCCAGGATCCTTGACCAGTGCAGCAGGTCGGCATCCCGGCCGAAACCGGCAGCCACCTGAATCCCGACCGGCAGTTGCATTCCGGGGATCCGGTCGTCCAGGGCGATGGGAAACGTCGCTACCGGAACACCGGCATGCGTCCAGGGAAGGTTCATGACCGGATCACCGGTGTACGCGAGGCCGGCCGGCGCCACGTCCGGAGCCGCCGGGCTGACCAGCAGGTCCACCCCCGCTGCCACCATCGCACCGCGCAGTTCCGCCTGGATTGCAGCCCTGTTGGCCAGGCAGGCCGCGTAACGGTGGTTGTCAACGTGCATTCCGTCCTCGATCAAGGCCGCCGTGCGCGGCCGGTACAGGTGCGAGAAGTCGGCGAACAGCTGCTGATGCCGATCGGCCAAATCGCGGGCGGTCAGGTCTCTGTGCACATTGTTATGTTGCTCGATGTCCAGCAGGGTCGCGACTTCGCGAACTTGGAATCCCGCCTGTTCCATTCGCTTGCACCATGCGGACACCTGTCCGCGCACGTATCCCGATGCCTGTTGCGCATAGGGGCCAGTTACCAGACCCAGCACCGGTGACTTTGACGATGGTGGAGCCATCGCCACCATCGACAGGGCCTTGGCCGCGGCCAGCATGTCTTCCCAGGTGCGGCTGAACAAGCCTACGTGGTCGACGGTCCGGGAAAACACGAGCAGGCCGTCGCGACGGATGGTACCCAGCGTGGGCTTGTAGCCGGGAATTCCGCAAAAGGCGGCTGGCCGGATCACGGAACCAACCGTTTGGGTCCCGAGTGCAACGTCGAAGAACCCGGCGGCGACTCCCGCGGCCGAGCCGCTGCTGGAGCCTCCGGGGGTCCTGGACGCGTGCCAGGGATTCGTTGTGGGTCCCGGCTCGAAGTAGGCGAATTCGGTGGTGACGGTCTTGGCCGCAATCATGGCTCCGGCCCGAACCAGCCGTCTCACGGCGTTGCCGGTCGACCCTGACAGGGCCTCAACGGGCAGGGAAGTGCCGCCCCGAGTGGGGAGACCGTCTGCATGGAAAATGTCCTTGATGCCGGCCAGCATGCCCCTCAATGGTCCCGCAGGCAGGTCATTGAGCCGGGATCGATGTGGGTTCCAATCGGAAACCAGAGCCTGTACTACCGGTTCGCGGGCGGCAACCCACGCGGCTTGGCGCGCCATCCAAGCCTCGGCCTTCGCCGTGCTTGGCCAGCCCTGTCCCCTGGCTGGACGCTGGCGGGCAAACAGGGGAGATCCCGACCAGGGCGGCGGCGCGGCGGGCACCATGGGTCGCTCAGATGCCGCTAGAGAACAGTCCGCGCGCGGAAACGCACGACACCGCTGGTTTCGGCCTTGTCCAACGCTTCCGCCGACCCCATGACCACGGTATTGGAAGTTGTCCCCGCCTCCTGCAGGAATCCGGCCAAGGTGCGCACATGCTTCGGACGCGTCTCCAAGATCTCCGCCCGGCGTTGCTGCCGCATGTCGCGCGTGCTGCCCGTAAGAAACCTGGCCAACGCCGTTTGGCCCTGGGCTCTGGGCTGCAGGTCCCGATCCAACGATCCGAACGTGCCGACAATCAGTTGGATCAGATCTTGGTCACTCAGTTCCGCGGAGTCCAGGAAGCTCGGTATCGCGTCATAGACACCCAGGGTTTCGGCAACATTGGGGTCCCGGTAGGAAACACAGGAAAACTGGCCGGTGTGGCGGTTGTATCCGGCCGAACATCCGTAGGCGCCTCCCTGTTCCCGCACATTGGCCCAAAGCCAGGAGGTGTTGATCAACCTGGCAGCCACGGCCATCGAACCATGGTGTTCGTACCCCGCTTGCCGCAAGTCGTAGGCCCGACCAACGAATTGGACCGGAGCCGGCACCACCAGTCCCTCCTCCTCGGGAAACTGCGTACGTTGCCACTGCTGGCAGGGGCCTGAAGTGTCCGGGAGCCCTTCCAGGACCGGCCGCAACAGTTCCCTGAGCCGACTCTGATCGTTGAACGGTGCCGTCACGCTGACCAGGAGATTGTCGGTGGTGAACAATCGGGTTCGTATCTCTTCCAGTACGGCGGCCGTTCGATCCCAGTCGGCGATGAAGTTGTCAGCCTGCGCCCGCATCGACTGCAACGCTGCGATGCCGCCTGTAACTTCGTCAAACCAGTCGGCTTCGCTGTGGTTGGCCGCCAACCGGCAGCCGACAAACGAGTGGCCGGACGGGAGCAGCGACGATTCGGCATGGCTGCGCGCCTGCGTTGCCAGCTGTCGGATACGGTCCCGACTGTCAAGCCGGGCCGACCGCAGCATTTGTTCCAACAGATTCACCATGTCTTCCATCTGGTGCACCAGGCACTTGCCGCCGACGACCAGATGGGCTGCCGCCTCTTCGCCGTGTTCCTTGCTGTGGAGGTCGGTGGCGACTCCGATGCCTCCGGTCGTGCCGGAAATCCGACGGCTGAAGGCCACATGGTCCAGTGCACCCGCTCCGGTCTGCCGCAGTGCATCGGCAAACAGCTCAACGTGGCCCAACAACTCCTCAGGCAAGTGGTGCAGGTCGAACAGCAGTGAGACGTATACGATGCCGTTGGTCGCAATGTCATGTGAAAGGTACCGAACCCCGTCAAGAGGAATCTCTTCGCACGGGTACTCCCGCGTCTCCTTGTCGATGTCCGACAGATTCAGAACGGGGAGGCTCGCGAGGGCTTCCGGCGAGTCCGGTTCCGTCTGGTATTGCCTTAACCAGAGGCTGCGATCCCGGATACCTTCCCGTTCGGAGGGGCCAAGGCACGCCTCCAGTTCGTCCAGGCGTTCCCGTTCCGCCCGGCGTTGGGCATCCTGGGCTCCCGTGTCAGGCACCAAGCGCACCGTGGACCGGTGGGGGTTGTCAAGCAGGTGGATCCGCAATGGACGGGTGAGAACGTCCGGATCCCACTCAATGCGGTCCCGGGCCTGCTTCAGCGTGTCCTGGAACCCCAGGGTCGCGCTCTGCCGTTTGCCGCCGTGCATCTGCCCGGACAGCATCCCGGCCATAATGGCCAGGCCTTTGGGGAAGGAGGAATTGCCGAACTCGCGATAGGCGAAGTCCTTGGAGTTGATCACCGCTTCAATCAGGTCGTCGTCGAACCCTGTGTCTGCCAAGTTGGACAGGATTTCCTCAATCAGGGCGGTTACGCGGTCAAACCGGTCCGGTTCGACTCCTTCCAATCCCACGGTGAACATGGGCTGGCGCAGGTCGAACGAAAACCCGCCGGCCACAACCGATTCCCCCAGGCCCGAGTCGATGAGCGCCTTGTACAAGGGGGCGGACTGGCTGCCCAGCAAACAACTGGACGTGATGCCAACCAAGAAACGTTCCAGCGGATCGTCAATTTCGGGCAGCAGCCAGTTGGCCGTGATGAAGCCCTTCTCCGTCTCTTGTCCCGACTCGATTGGGGAGAACGGCAGTTCGACCGTCCGCCGGGTGGCGGCTAGCGGATAAAGGGGTACCCGGGTGTCGTCGGCCCGGAACCTGAACTCTTCGAAGAAGGAGTCCAGTGTTTCCAGGCGCCACCGAGGATCATCGTCGCCATAGAAGAACAGCCAGGCGTTGGAGGGGTGGTAATGGCGCGCGTGAAAGTCCTTCAGGCGAGGATAGGTTAGTTCCCTGATCTCATGGGCGACACCGCCGGAGTCATGAGCGTAGGGATGATCTCCAAACAGGGAGCCGGTGGAAGCCCGCATCAAAACCGAATGGGGGTTGGCCTGGGCTCCTTTCATCTCGTTGTAGACGACTCCCCTGTACTGCAGGGGACCATCCACCTCTTCCAAGTCCAGATGCCATCCTTCCTGTTCGAAGGCGGCTTCCGTCAACAACGGATGGAATACCGCATCCAGATAGACGGATACCAGATTGCGGAAGCTTCGCAGGTTGAGGCTCGCCACTGGATATATCGTTCTGTCCAGGGCCGTGAATGCATTCAGGAAGGTGTGCATGGAATTGCGCAGCATTTCCAGGAACGGCTTCTTGACCGGATACCGTTCGGACCCGCACAGGACCGAGTGTTCCAGGATATGTGCGATGCCGGACGAGTCGCCGACGGGGGTCCGGAACGAGACTCCGAACACTTTGTTGGGATCGTCCGCGACCGCCGACACCAGGCGGGCTCCGGTCCGGACATGGCGGTACGATTTCAGATTGCAGCCGAGTTCCGGCAGCGGGTTGTCCGCCAGCAGTTCAAAGCCGTGTTCGATGGTGCTCAAG
Source organism: Caldilineaceae bacterium (assembly GCA_965219935.1). Lineage (GTDB taxonomy): Bacteria > Chloroflexota > Anaerolineae > Caldilineales > Caldilineaceae > Bin34. The sequence goes on from CBDCOU010000003.1 coordinate 880,978, forward strand.
ATGCAATCGCCTGTTGGGTGGGTATGTTCATTCCGGGCGCAACCGCATGATGAAGGCGGTTGCCTCCTCCACGGCCTCGTCGCTGAAGGGCATCGGATGGTATTCGCCGGCTCGCCAGAGGTTCATCTGGTCGTCGTAGTGGCGGGATGCCGGGTGGCCCGACTGCCCGGTGTTGATGACCGACAGGCAAGCATCCCAGTTGCCAACCTCCATGATCGTCCTATAGGAAGGGGACACCTGCACGAGGGCGGTGGGATCGCCAGCCCGACTCGCGGTCTGCAAAATCGACGTTCCGTCGCCGGGAATGGGATAGGGCCCCCGGTTGACGACGGGACCGAGGATGCGCACGCTGCCGAGGATGTGGCTGAAACGGATTTGGTGCACGCGGCCCCACGCCCAGCGGCGTGTGGATTCCCCGACTTCACTGCGCAGCCGGCGCACCGCTCGCGTCAGGGCAGCCGCCAGAAACTGCTGGCGGCTGGTGTTGTTCGGGTTTTCCGGTGTTGCGTACCGTGGTGAAGTCGCCTGCGATGTGACGAAGTCCAGGGTGCGAGTGGCGGCCACCCACTTGAAGCCGGAGAAATCGAACAGAGCCCCGGTCACCTGGCCGCGGTAGCGGCCGAGCAAATCCCCGAGCTGGGGACCGAACAGCCCGTTCAAGATCTCGTCGAGCAGGTAATGGAAAATGACCGCGCCTTGGCTGTCCGGGTCCATGCGACTGTTCCAGGCAGCCAGTTGGTTTACGGCGTGCGTCTCGAAGCCCTCGTGCGGCTGCAGCCGCACCACCTCGGCAATCAGCTGCTCCGCGAACAGGCTGTGTGTGTCCACCTGCATCCGGCGCATGTCGGCCACGGTGGCGTCGCTCAAGTCGGCCAGCATGTCGTGGATACGCTGGGCCCGAAAGCCCGGATCGAATTCGCAACCAAACCAAGGCAGGTCTGTGCGATCGGTGGTCCTGTTGTTGGCGTTGACCAGAATTCCGGATGACGGATTCCAATCGGCCGGCAACTCTTTGGTCGGTACAAAGCCATCCCAGTCGTAGGCCGAATCCCATCCGGGAGAGGGAATCAATCCCATGCCCTGCCTGCGCCGGGGGTGGCTGCCAACCAGCAGGCAGACCATTTCACCCTCCGTATCCGCAAGCGTCAGGTTCAGCGTTGGCGAATGCCACAACTGCAGTGCCGCTGCGCCGTCGTGACAATTTTGGGCCGTCATCAGGCGCCAAATGGCCGTCAACGTGTGTCCCGGGGCAGCGCCGGCCCATTGCAGTGCCAGGTTGGCGCGGTCCAGTTCGGGTACCAGGTCGGAAACCAGCGGTCCGTGCCGGGACTGGCGTATTTCGATGACGCGGGGCCTGTCCTCCCCCTTGACATGGATCTCTTCCCTGAACGTTTCCATGCGCTGCCACTCGTTCCCGACCAGGCAATAATCGGGGCGCTTCGGATCCACTCGTTCGACGTACAGATCCTGGACGTCGGTGACAGCGTTGGTGATGCTCCAGGCCAAGCCGTCATTGTGACCAAACGCGATGCCAGGTGCGCCAGGGAACATGGCACCGGCTGCGTTGATGCCTGGTCCCGACAGGTGTTGTTCGTACAACGGACAGGGAATCGCCACCTGAAGGTGCGGGTCGTTGCACATGATGGCGCGACCCGACTCGGTGTGGCGGCCGTGCAGGACCCAAGCATTGCTCCCCTGCCTGCCTTCTCCGTGGGGCAGCCATGCTTGGGCACTCCGATAGGCTTCCCTGAGCGCGGCCGCGGTGCGGGCCACTTGGCTTTGCTCGTCGGCGGTCAGGGATGGATGCACAGGGGGAGTGCCGATTGTGCTTGCATGTTCCACATCGAAGGCCTGTTCCGGACCAAATCGCTCCAGCATCAGGAAGCGCAGCAGTTCGCTGTCCCAATTCACGCTCATGGACCAGTAGATGACCTTGGCCAGGGCGACCGTGTCCAATGGGGTCCAAGGCTCCGGTTCATAGCGCAAGAGCCGGAACTCGGCAGCCAACTGGCCGGCTCTCTCCGCCATGTAGAGGTTGACTCCTTCGGCGTACCAACCCAGAACCTTGCGAATTTCGGGATCAAGTACTTGGAGCTCGTTTTCCGCAGCCCGCCAGAACCCAATCGTGCGGCTGTAGCGATCGGCATCGAAGGCCGCCTCACCGAATATCGCGGACAGGGATCCGCGCGCCGTGCGCCGTAGTTGCTCCATCTGCCACAATCGGTCCTGGGCGTGGACAAATCCCTGTGCCCGGAACAAATCAGCCGTGGTGGACGCCTTGATGTGCGGGATGCCGTGATGGTCGCGCCGCACAATTACCTCGGCATTCAACCCGGGACTGCTTGCCTTACCGGCAATGTCAGGCACCGGTTTGGTCAGCAGCCACCGGTACACGTATGCCAGGAATCCCCCGGCCACGAGCCCGATGCTGAAGAGCACCAATAACAATTTGCCGATCCAGGCCATCGGTGTGTCGTCTTTCCTTGTCGCAGTTATTGGTCGTCGGTGTGCGGCCGCCTGTTCGGCATCCTGTTGCCGAGGATCAACATCGGGAATCAATGGATACGGACAGGACCGCGAGAAGAGGAGTAGAGAGAGGTCCGCCGCAGCGACCAACCGCCATTATGCCTGCTGACGGCGGCTTGACAGGTCAATATCGAGTCCAAGCGGGACGCCACACACAGCTTCCGCGTTAAAATCATGCTGCTTCCGCGGTTCGCGGCACGCATCAATGCCACCGGAAACCCGCATGAGACACAGGTTGCAACGACACCCGACGCGCCGGATGCTCGGCGGCGTCTGCGCCGGCGTTGCCGAATACACCGGCACCAACTGCCTATCCATCAGGATACTGGCGTTGGTACTGTTCATGCTGCCGACTGGGGGATTGCTGTTGTACATGGCCCTTTGGCTGGTGCTGCCTGTTGGGACACAGGATGCCCCGGACCAGAAACCGTCCATTCTTTCCCATTGGCGCCAACGGTTCGGAACGAGAGGCGGTTGACCCCGAGGGGTTCGGCGGACGGAACCGACCGTGTGGGGGAACGATGGAGCCCCGACAGGACCAGCGCAACCAGGTGGATGCCATGCTCAGGAGCAGAACCTTCTTTCAGGAGACCGGGGTTTCCGGCTTCTTGCACCGTGCCTTCATCAAGTCGATGGGGTACGACGATTTGGACGTGGACCGTCCTGTTGTCGGCATTTGCAACACTTGGAGCGAACTCAACAACTGCCACGGCAACTTTCCGGAGTTGATCAAGGCGGTCCGGCGCGGCGTTCTGCAAGGGGGAGGACTTCCGCTCGAGTTCCCGACCATCTCGCTGGGGGAGATTTTCCTAAACCCGACATCCATGTTCCTGCGCAACCTTGCCGCCATGGATACGGAGGAGATGATCCGCAGCCAGCCCCTCGATGGCGTTGTACTGCTGGTCAATTGCGACAAGACCATTCCCGCAGCCATCATGGGGGCCCTGAGCGCGGACCTGCCAAGCATCGTCCTGTCGGGCGGACCGATGCTGAACGGTCATTTCAAGGGCCAGACGCTCGGAGCCTGTTCCGATTGCCGGAGGCTGACGGCCGAGTACCAGGCGGGAACCCTTTCCGCCGAAGACTACGCGGCCGTGGAGGACGGAATTGTCCGCAGCCAGGGGCATTGCATGGTCATGGGAACGGCATCGACCATGAATTGCGTGTGCGAGGCGCTGGGCCTTTCCCTGCCCGGCAACGGTGCCACTCCCGCGGTGGACAGTCGACGCCTAAGGCTTGGTGTATCCGCCGGACGCAGAATTGTCGAACTGGCCCAATCAGGGACACGGCCCTCGGATCTCCTGTCCCGGGAATCCTTCGAGAACGCGATCACGCTGTTGTGCTCGTTGGGCGGCAGCACGAATGCCGTCGTGCACCTGTGCGCGATTGCCCGTCGCATGGGCCTGTCGTTGGACCTGGACCTGTTTGACGGCATCAGCCGCCGAACCCCGATGCTCACCAGCCTGCGGCCTTCAGGCGACTACCAGATGGAAGAAATGTTCGAGGCCGGCGGGGTTTCCGTAGTCCTGCGGCAACTCCTGCCCCTGCTCCATGGCGACGCCCTGACGGTCACGGGCCGTACGCTGGGAGAGAACGTGGCAGATGCACCGGAACCGGACGGCGTCGTGACCGCGCGGCTTGATCAGCCTTTCCAACCGGAAGGCGGGCTCGCGGTCCTGAAGGGAAATCTGGCACCGAATGGAGCCGTCATCAAGCACTCGGCGGCTTCACCCGCATTGATGCAGCACACAGGCCGGGCGTTGGTGTTTCGCGACTACAACGATTTGCAGCGGAGGATCCACGCTCCCGACTTGGACGTTGGCCCACATGACGTGCTGGTTTTGCAGAATTCCGGTCCGGTGGGGGGACCGGGCATGCCGGAAATCGGCAACCTGCCCATTCCCCGCAAACTCCTGCAACAAGGTGTGCGCGACATGGTGCGCATTTCCGATGCCCGCATGAGCGGAACCGCATTCGGCACGATCGTCCTCCATGTATCGCCGGAGAGCGCGGTGGGCGGCCCCTTGGCGCTGGTTGAGGATGGGGACCTTGTCGAGTTGGACGTATCGGGCCGCAGGTTGGAACTAAAGGTGCCGGAGCCGGAGTTGGTCCGTCGTCGTGAGAGTTGGACCGTTCCCGAACCGGATTTTGACAGGGGCTACGGCCAACTGTTTCTGGAACACGTGACCCAGGCCGATGAGGGCTGCGACTTTGACTTCCTGCATGGACGCACGCCAGTGAAGGCCGTGGAACAACCGAAGCTGTAACCACGAACGGCACCACAGTTTTGCAGGGAGCCCAATCGGGATTTCTTCTTGCAAATGGCAGGTCCGGGGCTACAATGCGGCCAGCATCAAGGAGAGGTCGCATAGTCTGGCCGAGTGCGCGGGCCTGGAAAGCTCGTAGGGCAAAACCCTCGAGGGTTCAAATCCCTCCCTCTCCGCACAAGTGTGCAGCCCGGGTGGGATGGCACCGTTGCGTCGGCTGCTGGGTCCCGTGCAGCGAACTCGCGTGAACCCCGTCAGGACCGAGAGGTAGCAGCGGTAAACGTTGTTGTTTGGGTGACGCGGGAGTGCCTGGCGGACGGCGCAACCGTGCCATGCCCACTAGGCTGCCGCGGGCCCGGTTCAGCGTGATCGACTGACCTGTTGCTTGAGGCGCGCCACGATTTCACCCATTTCGGCCCGCGCCGCGTTGTATTGTTCCAAGGTCGGGTCCGGTCCGCGCAAAGCCTCCAGGACGACAGTCTCCGACGCGACGAACTCGTCGCCAATGTCCGCGACTTCCGCGGCAATGTCCACGGGCACCGTCGACACGCCATTGCAGTCGCAGTGGAGAAGGTCGTCGGGGTTGATGGTAATGCCACCGACCCTAACCGGAACGTGGATCTGGGGGAAATGGCAGTAGCCGTGGGCCGCGATCGTGCCGCTGGTGAATACCGGAAATCCGATGTCCCGGACCTGGTCGAGGTCGCGACCCGCACCGCTTGTAATGAGACCGGCTGCACCAAACGTCTGGTAGGTGGTGCACATGACCTCCCCGAAAGTGGCTGCCACCGGCGGGTCATCCACATCCTGAAAGACCACGATGGGCGGTCCGGAGAGGGATTCGAACAACTCGACCTGTTGATGGATGCCGCTGTAACCGTCTTCCGACGCCGGGAAGCTGTCGGACCTGAAGGTGGCGGTGGCGGCGAAGCCGACGATGGGCCCCATTTCAGGGAAGGCGGCCTCGATGCGGGCATCCATGTAGCCGGTGTTGCGCGGACGCACATCGAAAAGTTCGATGATATTGCAAATGGTGGGGGTGTCGAACGTGGTCAGCTTTTCCAGTACGGAACTCGACAGCATGGGATACCTCGCTTTGGCATGGTCGGCGGACGCCGGTCGCACGGAATTGTGCGTCAGCGTCGTGCATTGGCCAAAAGCGCAGTGGCGGCCGGATGTCCGGGAAGGCGGAGTTCGATGTGGAGTGGGGGGTTGTTGCCATGCCCCCGGGGGGTGGCACTGTGGCTCGCCGAGCCTTGCCTGAATGCGTATGTAAAATGCTTCCGTAGTCTCCGTAGCAGCGGCCAACCACCGATTCCTGGTCCCGCAGGACAAGCTCGTGCCTGCATCTGCCGAGACAGTCGATGGCTCTGCCTCAGATCGGACAAGCAGCGAAGTTTCACATGACCAAAGTAGCGGTGACGGGCACCCAGTACTGTGGCAAGACGATGTTCCTCACCTCTTTGCTGTGGCAGTTGGAGGAGTTGGACGAGACACGATTCCATTTGCCCGACGGCGTCGCCGTCCGAGGGTTTCACCCACAGAATGTTCGAGCGCGCGACGAAGTCTTCCCCCTAAACCGCTTCCGGAATGTACTTGCACGGGAGTACAAGTGGCCCGAGAAGACCAAGGACACCTACCACGCCCGGTATGAATTCCATCACAGCGGCCGATGGCGCATTCGGAGCCGACAGACGGTGGAATTCCTCGATCTGCCTGGCGAACGCATCGCAGATGTCGCCATGGTGATACATAAAGACTACGAAGAGTGGTCTGATCACCTGCTCGATCAGCTCTCGCAAGACACATTCGGCAGGGAGGTGGTTGCCCAATTCAGGACTGCGGCCGCCAGTTCCGGGGTAGGTGCCAGAGATGTTGTGTTGGCCTATCGGCTCGCACTGGCGCGTCTCATCCTGGCCTACAAGCCTCTCGTATCACCGTCGGTTTTTTTCTTGGATCGCAACGGGGATCTCGCACGCGACGCGGATGAGACCAAGTTGGTCGCTTTGCGCCGCTGCGGCTTGGATGAAGAGCGCGAGTTCGCACCGCTGCCGAGGGACTTGAGAGACGCGAATCCAGAGTTGACTGGTGAGATGCAGCGCCACTACCGAGAATATCGAAAGGAGGTGGTACTGCCCTTGTTCCGGGATCTGATGTCCGCTCAAAGTCTCGTAGTTCTAATTGACATCCCTTCGATGCTGATGGCTGGGGACCAGCGCTTCTGGGATGAGCGTCAGATTGTGGTCGACTTGCTGAGGGCAATGTGCAGCGACACCAACTCTGCCCGAATCCTCCGGACGCTGCGGCTCAAGAGTTCCCTGAAGCGCGTTGCGTTCGTGGCCAGCAAATCCGATCTGGTGTTGGAGGACGACCTGCGGGATGGCCGACTTCTCGCTTTGCTCCGGTCAATGAACACCCGTGCGGCCCAGCAGATCTGGCCATCGGTTGAAGTGAGGTGGTTCACCTGTAGCGCGTGCGTCTCAACCCGACCCGGCAGCAGGCCCAACACGTTGATCGGACAGACGCAGCCAGGACCGTACACTGCAGAACGTCATTCGGCGGAGGTTCAGGTGTCACGGCTTCCGGAGGAGTGGCCACAGGCATGGAAGCTGGGTGACTACCGGTATCGACACTTCTGGCCCCGAGTACCGGAGAACTTTATGATCCCGCCGCGCCATCGGAACCTCGACGACATTTTCAGATTTACGGTTCTGGGTTGATCGCCATGGCTGAGACACCGCGCAGCCACGATCAAACACGGTCTGCGACTCCCAAGCATAGACCTGTCGTTGCCGGGAGCGGACCGCAGCGCGACGGCGACTATGGCCTCGGCATTCCCCCATCCACCGCCGGTGAAGGTCGAGTACAACCCCAAACCGAGGTTGAGGGACGCGAACAAGCGCGAACGCTGGCTCCCGACCTTGGATCTGATGTTGCCGACAAGGATCCGCAGCGCGACGGCGACCATGGTCTTGGTAGGCCACCACCCACCACCGAAAGAGGCCGGGAGCTGACCCCGGGGGAGAATAGGCAACGCGATCGCCAGGAAAAGGAACAGGACCAAGAACAGATTCGCCGGGAGTTCGAACGGGTCCTGCAACAGCAGGATGTGGGTCGATTCCGGTTGCCGAAACCCATACTCAACTTCCTAAGCTGGACCTTTTTGGCCGCAGCATCGGTTCTGGGCCTGCTGCTCATCGGGCAAGGCGCGGCAGCCGTTGGCCACATCCGGGTCCTGCCGACGCCGTTGGCCTGGGTAGCTGGGGTAGCCGCAGGGGGTTTCTCCCTCATCCTAATTGTCTTGGTCGTGCGTCTCGGGTGGGCACTCATGCGTCTCCGCCGCAGTCCTGCCGTGAATCTCGCGGGCCTTCAGGCCCTGAACGAGCGTCGCCGGTGGCAGAAACTCGCGATCCTCCATGCCGATCAGGCACGGTTGCAGTTACGGGAGTACTTGGAGGAATTCGAAAGCGAGAAGGCACACCGTCATCTGAACGATGACGAACGAACCCGGCTGAAGAACGCGCGGCATTATCTGCTTGAGGGCCCACAGGCACTGTCTGCCTCCGAATGGCTGGAAGCATTCAACGAACGGTTTCAGGCGATTCTCGATGGGGTCGCCGCGCGGAGGGTTCGATCGCACGCGGTCAGAGTTGGCATCGGAACTGCCGCGTCCCGGTTCCCTCTGCTTGATCAGGCAATCGTGCTGTCCACATGCATGGCAATGCTTCGCGAGCTGTTGGCACTCTACGGCCTACGGCCCACCACGTTTCAGGCAGCTCTGCTTCTGGCACACTCGGTGATGGCGACCTATCTGAGCGGTGCGTTGCAGGATGTGACCGATGGCCTTTCGGAAAGTGGCCCGTTGCCGGACATCATGGAGGACATAACGGAGGGAGTTGAGGGAGTTGAAGAGGTCGGAGCCGGCATTGTTGGCAATCTGGCGGCTGGAACAGCTCCAGTCATCGGCAAATTGTTTGAACGTGCCTCCGAAGGTGCCATCAACGGTGTCCTCGTCTGGCGCCTCGGTAGCAGTGCAATCAAGCAGATTCAGCCTCTTCGGTCGGCGAGATGACGGGGGACTGCGGCCGCGAGCGAGCTGTGACATGGTGCACCATGGCTCGGTGACGGGGTCACGGAAGGCAGGCCTCGGGCGCGCCATTTCCTGTACCTGTTGGCTGCCTCCATGTCCCAATGGGAACGAACAGGGCTTGTTCACGCGCAGGGATGCCGATTGCTAATTCGGGTCACTGTCAACGAAACCAAAGGGGGTTCCAAGGATCATAGACCCGTGACATGCCGTCGCGAGGCCATGATGGTGTACTCACGATGTGGTCACGGTGGGCCCGCAGTCGGCAGATCTCAGGGATTGGCTCACATGGATTGTCAGTTGGTACATGTCGAAACCCGACCCCGTTTCCACATCCATCTGAAATACGGGGATGGCATCAACGGCGAAGTGGATCTGACACCATTTGTCGGTTTACCCGCGTTCAAAGCTTGGGAAACACCGGGCGAGTTTGAGAAAGTGCATGTCTCGGAGTGGGGAAGCGTTGCCTGGGATCCCGAGGGCAATCTTGAACTGTGCCCGGACACCTTGTACCTGAGACTGTCTCAGGGCTGGTATCCGCCACCGAAACCGGCCAGATTGCCTGCCGGGCGCGTAGCTGCTTCTCGTTAGCAGTTCATTTGGGGTTCCCTGCCAGTAACTTCGGACCTTGGGCCGGAACTGTAGGATCCGGTTCCGGCCTCGTTCATCGGTCAGGTCGTTTCCATCGCGATCCGGTTCCGCAGTTCTGCCTGCACACATTCACCAAGGCACTCCGTAGGAACGTAATGGCCCAAGAGTGCTTGGTCTGGGACTGAAGACGGAGGCGGGGCTCTCAACTTCCTGCATCTGATGGCCACCATCATGGCTTGCCCCAAGCGAAAAGGGCTTTCATGCTTGGAGACACCCACGTGGGACTCGGACCAACACAACACTGAAACGGTCCCGAATCCGGTCGTGCCGCGGTCGGTCGTTGGTAACATGTCACCTTGACAGATCGGGCATCCAACGCCGATTGGCGGCATGCCGGGCTAGCCTGAAGGAGATACCAGTATGGAGACCAAAGCCAATGTTGCCTTGGTTAGGGGCACGGATCGGCGAACCTGTGCGTTTGAAGCACTCGATCGGGTGAGGGAAGACGTTGAGCCGCGCCTGCACGAGGATGTGCTGCTCAAGCCCAACTTCCTGTCAGACTCAATCCAGCTCGCCTCGTCCCACGCCGACACGGTCCGCGGCGTTCTGGATTTCCTGCTTAGTTCCGATACGCCGCCCCGTCGGGTGTTGATCACCGAAGGTAGTGCGGGATCGACCCTCGACGCATTTCAGAGATTCGGCTACGCCGAACTTGTGGATGAGTACGACGTGGATATTGAGCTCTTCGATCTGCACCAGGAAACCCGCTGGCGCGAGAAGACCATCTTCACCGCCGGCGACCGGGTTCGGACCGTACGCATGCCGCGGACACTCCTAGACGCGCCATGTACGTTCAGCCTGGCACGAGCCAAGACTCATGACGTGTGCGTGGTGACACTGTCCCTGAAAAATATGATCATGGGAACCATTGCCCAAGAGGATCGGGTATTGATGCACGGGTTCCCGTCCCACCCGGAACGACGCCAGCCTGTCGAGGCCAAGTACCTTAACGTCAATCTGATTCGACTTGCCCGTTACCTGGCTCCCGATATTTCGGTCGTGGATGGTGTAACCGGGTTGCAAGGCAATGGCCCCGGTGGAACCAACCAGGCGGATCTGGACGTGGTGGCCGCAGGCGTTGACGTGTTCGCGGTCGACGCGGTCATGACCGAGGTGATGGGATTCGACCCGGAACTCATGGGCACCCTGCACTATGCCCGCAAGTATCGGCTAGGGTGTACCAGGCCGGAGCAAATCAATGTCCTGGGCGTACCCGTCGCGGACGTGGCCACTCGTTTCCAGCCGCACGAGTCGACGCAAAAGCAACTGCAGTGGCAGAAACACAACGCGGACGCCCTCTTGGCGGCTGCCTAATCCGATTCGCGCATCCGGCGGTATCCCTTCACACTTGAAACCGAGGTGAACACACTGTGAAATACACCATGCAGACCAGGATTGGCGAACTCATCAACAACGAACGCGCCAAGCAAATCCTTGAACGTCACATTCCGGGAGCCACGTCCCACCCGCAGTTGCACATGGCGTTGGGCATGACCCTGATGGAAGTGTCCACCTATCCCGAAGCGGGTTTGACCCAGGCCAAGCTCCAAGCGCTGCTGGCGGACCTCAATCGCGAGGATTCGTCCTGATCCCATGTCCCGGTCAGTTGTGGTATCCGGGACTTGACGAACCACCGTTCCATAGCTCCCGGTCAGAACTTCCTCAACCTGGAGGCGGTCAGGCGGGCACTGAGCAGTCGCGTCAGGCGGTTGCCCGGCAGCCTTTGGGACCACGGCCTAGACAATCGAACCAATATCCGGCCGGTCCATGGCTGGCCATTGTGGTTGGTGCCGCTCCTTCTTGCGTCCCAGTTGATTTCGCCTGGTGGGCTGTGGCTGGCGTTGGCAATCGCCTTGGCGCTGATTTATGGGGCTGCCTACGCCTGGGTCCGGATGCAGATTGTCCAACTCGGGTTTGAATGTGTGGTGCCCGACAGCTTGACGATGGTCGGCGACGAAGTCGAAATCCAGTGTCGGGTCACCAACCAAAGTTCCCTGCCGATCATCTGGTGCGAATTCCTTGACTCGGCCGACCCGCGTTTCCGATTTGCGGCCAACAGAGTGGTGGCCTGTCCGAACAATGCCTCCACCGAATGGACTGAAACGGTTCTGTGCCAAAGGCGCGGTTGGCTGCGTCTTGGACCGGTTCGACTGAGACTGGGTGATCCCCTGGGCTTGATGGAAGGCACCAGGATGTTTGTGCAGCAACACGAGATCCTGGTGTATCCCCGCATTGTGCGGTTGCCGGAGTACAGCCTGGTCCAACAGATTCAGAGCGGAAGCTGGCGCCAGCGACGACGCCTTCAGGGCACGGCCAAGGCCCCAATCCTGCGCGAATACACGCCTACCGACAGTTTGCGCCATGTCCACTGGCCGTCCACGGCGCGGCGCGGGGAACTGACAGTGACCGAACTCGAAACCGAACCCGGGGTCAGCATGACGGTCGTGCTTGATCTGAAGGATTCGGCACATGTCGGCGACGGTCCGACGGGCACTCTCGAGTTTTCCATCATGATCGCCGGGAGCCTGGTCGCCCAGGTACTCGACACACGCGACCAGTCCCGCTGCGGCCTTCTGTGCGCCGGCTCGGACAATGCGATCGAGGTGATTGCGCCGGCGCAGGGCCCGCGTCTGCTTTGGCATGTGGTCCATGCCCTTGCGGGAATCACGCCCGGCCAAGTGACGTTGGCAAGTCTGCTGAACCGGACCCGCAGGGAACTGAGCCAGGCCCGAGGCAACTCCGTCATGGTGGTGGCGGCGTTCCCCACCAGTCCCGAACAGGTGGGTTTAATGGAGGCCTGGGTTTCGGAACTGGCATCCCTGCAACAGGCCGGAGTGGCCTGCGGCGTGATCCTTTGCCGGTTTAACGCGGATACTCCGGATATCACACTGCCCGGTCCGGTCGAGACGGCTTTGGCCGCGTTTGAACCCAGAATTTTCGATACCTCGGCAGAATTTGAACCGGTATTGACCCATCGCCGACAAACCACCCGATACATCACTACGCCTTTCGGCCGCACCGTGGCTGTGACGGAACAGGAGCTGGTTGGATGACCGTGCTCACATCGGATCGGGAACTCGCGGGCGGTCCGGAGCGGAACGCAACGTTGAGCCGAAGGCTTCAAGACCTTTTTGATCGGTGGTACAGGCCGCAAACAGGGCGCATGACCGTATTCCTGCTGGCTGCACTCCAGTTGGGCATTTCGTCGGTACTGCGGTCCACTGAGTGGGTTGACTTCGACACGGCAAGCCTCGCACCGGAGTGGCTGACAGTCGGCGGGATGCTCGCTGGTTGGCTGACCGTCCGTGTCCTGACGCGGACTTCGGGTCGGCTGACCAGGGTGACAGGTCCAGTGGTTGCCGTGGGAGCGATTCTGCTGGGTTGCCTGCTACTGATCCAACAGCTGACCGGGATCACAGGCAGGATTTCGGATTGGTCTCCCGCTTTTGCCGACGATACGTCCGTGGCCGTTATGGCAATGGAACTGTGGTCGCACACCGCAGCGGAAACCGGGTCTTCACTGGAGGGATTGGGCAGTCGGATTGGTTTCTGGATGCAAGGCGTTCGAGGCCCGGGTGCTCAACAGGATGATCTGATTTTCATTGGCATTTGCGGATTGGTCCTGTTTCTGGTGGCGTTCCATGCCACTTGGATGACACTGTCCGAACGGCCCGTCCTGTACGGTCTGCTGCCGTCCGTGACGTTAACCGCGTTCATCGTGTTTTACAGCCAGGGGTCCAGACTGAGTGCAGTCGCCTACCTGGCCGGCATGTTCCTGCTGTACGCGTGGCAAGGGCATCGGCACCAACAGGCAACGTGGGACAACCGCGGAATGGACTATCCGGAAAGCCTGGTCTTTGATCGGGTCCTGGGTTCGCTTGCCATGTTGGTGGCGATGGTTGTTCTGGCGTCGGTTGTACCTTCCATCAATCTCCGCGAAATCCAACAGTGGGCCAACTCGATCCTCCATCCGGTGGACGCGGTCACCACCGACGTGGGCAGCCGCATGTTTCCGGAGATGCAGAGCAAGTTCCACGGCCGTCGCCAATCTGAAGCAGGTGGCCTTCCCAATTCCTTTCTGCTTGGCGCGCCGCCGGACATAACCAACAGCCTGGCCCTGACGGTGACCACCAGCAGCATGCTTGACGAGTCGGCCGGCTTCTACATGCGGGCCAAGACGTTTCGGCACTATGACGGACGCGGATGGTCGAATCCCGACAGCTGGCTGGATGCCCGCGTTGAGCCCAACGCGGACCTGGACCCGTCCTTGTATCCGCATGTACTCCCGGTCTGGCAGTCCGTCACGCGCCACAATCAGTCGTTGCTGCTGTACGCGATTCCCGAACCGGTGCGCGCCACGATTCCGCTTTCGCCCGAGCGGGATGCAGGGGGTGGGGCTTTGCTCTACCGCGCTGGTGGCCAGCCCAGCTACAACGTCCTGTCCCACTGGCCCCGGCTGGGTGATGACATCCTGGCATCGGTGACACTGGACAGCGTCAGCGAATCGATCGACGAAACCCTGCAGCCATACCTGCAATTGCCGGACACCGTTAGCTCGCAAACCGAGGAACTAGCCTCCCGGCTCGGTTCGGAACACACCGCACTGTACAGTCTGGGACTGGCGGTCGAGGCGTATCTCCGGGAATATCCGTACGACCTTGAGGTTAGCCTGCCAGGACCTGAGGTGGAGGATGTCGCCCACCATTTCCTGTTCGACCTCAAACGCGGCTACTGCGACTACTACACCACGGCGTTTGTAGTGTTGATGAGACTTGCCGGCGTACCGGCACGGTTTACCATCGGATACGCGCCCGGATACTTGGAACCGTACACCGAGGAGTGGACATTCACCGACGCCCAGGCCCACGCGTGGCCGGAGGTGTGGTTCCCGGGCTTGGGATGGATTCCCTTCGAGCCCACTGCCGGGCGGGCAGGCCTCGACCGTTCCTTCGTTACTCCGGTCGAACTTCAGGGCAGCTTGGCAGATGGCACCGCGTTGGAAGATGCGGGCCCGCCCGTGCTGTTGACCGGCGGTTTCACTCCCCAATCCCTGTTTTGGCTTGTGCTCCTGGTACCGGCGGGATACGTTGCTTGGTTGATGTTCAAGCGGCGGAGCCGCGGGGATGCTTGGCTTGCCCTGTTGGGATGGGGTGCACGCATCGGCTCGCCCAAGCATGCGGCCGATACCGAGACGGAGTACCTCACAACGATGGACGAGGTCCTGCAAGCCGAACGCAGGGTTTCCGCCGACGCTTACCGTTTCCTGCGCAGGGCTCTGAGAGGGGTGGCGACGAACATCGTCCAACTGCGCTATGCGCGGTCGATTGATCCTGCGTGTGAGGATGCGTTGGCCGACCATGTGCATCTGATCGTCAACAGGCTGCAACGACTTTGGATTCGCCGCAAGCTGAGGGTATGACCCGGCATGTGCTTGGTGGCCCAATCCGAAGCGGCGTCACAGTCTGGAGGTGCTGTATCGTCTTGCAGGACCATATCGAGGTCGGATTGGGGGAGAGCACATGAAATCTTGGCATGAATACGTACCGGAACGGTATCGAGTCGCCGCCGGGTTGTTTCTGGTCCCCGTTGCCCTGCTGCTGGCATTGGCTTTCCTGAACTGGCTGTTTCCCAAGCCAAACCGATGATCGGACAGTGGCTAGAATCAACGAACCAGTGACCTTCACAAACTGCATGAGGGCCGGGGCCGGTACAAGCACCTCCACGTCCCACGGCGGTTGACTGTCCACACAGCTACAGGTAAACCTCCATGATTACCGACACCCAGAAGCAGGAGTTCATCGACCGCGGTTACCTTCAGTTGACCGGAGTGGTACCTGGCACGATGTGCGAGGAGGCCCTGAGGGCCATCAATCACTCGATTGGGCATGTGGGCAAGACCGGGGGCGACCCCGCGCGCTTTACGGTCGACCAGTACTGTTACGAACTGGCAGGCCAGCCGGTCATGACGGATGTTTTTAACCGGACCGGGGTTCGCCAGGCAGCGGAGGGCTTAATGGGGGAAGGTTGCATGCTCCCGGTGGAACGGGTGCAGATCGCACCGCGGTTCCCGATGGCCCTCGATGAGGGGGCACCCGATCAACACGGTCACATCGACGGCATCGGAGGGGGCAACAAC
Organism: Caldilineaceae bacterium; assembly: GCA_965219935.1. Lineage (GTDB taxonomy): Bacteria > Chloroflexota > Anaerolineae > Caldilineales > Caldilineaceae > Bin34. Next base: position 896,645 of record CBDCOU010000003.1, read on the forward strand.
GGAACGGCCAAAGGCAAGTACATTCGCTCTTTCACGTTGTTTGCCGTCGTGTATTTGGCCGATGTGCCGGATAGGGAGTCGGGCAACTTCACCGTATGGCCGGGTTCCCACCGGGAACTGCAGGCATACTTCCGGGATGTCGGGCACGAAGTCCTCAGCCAAGGGGTGCCCCACATTCACCATGCGCAGAATCCGATCATGATCACGGGCAAGGCCGGCGATGTTGTGCTTGCCCACCACCTCATGCAACACGAGGGTGGCTACAATCTCTCACCCAACGTGCGGCACGCCCTTATCAGCAGGTTGCGACACCGCGACTGGGTGGCACCCGGTTATGATGCCTACACGAATATCTGGGACGAGTGGATTGGGTTGCAGGAGTTTCTTGATTGAGCCGACAGACTGCGACTATCGAATTTTGGGGGAACTCTACACAGGTCCAACTGCACGGAGGGCATGGCCAGAACTTGGCATGCCCTCCGTGCAACCGGATGTGGACCCCAGGATCAGCACACCCTGTCTGTTTTACATAACACTCTTCGCATAATCTAGTCCGACGGCACCGTTCGGGGGAGCCGTCGGGTGGTCCTTAGTCCACAGTGTGGGGCTGTGCCAACTGCATCCGAGTGGCAGTGGACTGGAAGGCGTCATTGTCCGTCGTTGTCGGACTGTGCCGACTGCGCCGCAAGGTATTCGGCGAACCCGGCCAGCACTTGGGGATTCAGCACATCGGGCACAAACGCAGCAACGTCCTGGATGGATAAACCTTCCGAGAGGCCATGTCCAATCACCATGCGGACTTGCGGGGCTTGTGCAACGGGGCCCAGACCCTCCCACAGTCTCTCGCCGAGAATCCCCAGGACCACCGGCAAGGGTGTCTCCAAGTCCATGGGCAACGGTCCACCGTCCGCCGCCGGCCAGGCTGTGTCCAGTTCATACAAAACGGTACCGCGGATGTCATTGGAAGATGCGCCAATGTCCAGTCGATATTGGCCCGGCTCGGCCCTCCAATCCTTGGCACGGACATCGTAGTAGGACAGGTCGCGGCCCGACAGGAGGAACTCAACCCTCCGTGTTTCACCCGGTTCCAACTCAATTCGTTCAAAGGCCTTTAGTTCCCGGGGTGCACGAGCTACTTGGGAATCGTCGTGTCCCACATACAGTTGGACTACTTCGGCACCCGGACGGGCACCCGAGTTGGTCACCTCTACGAACACATGCAAGCCCTGTTCCCCGTCATGCGGCGAGCCTTCGGCATGAGGATTTGAATAGGTGAAATCCGTGTAGGACAGCCCGTGTCCGAACGGAAACAGGGGTGTCAGGTTCCGTGCGTCGTAGTGGCGATAACCGACAAACAACCCTTCACCATACCGAACCTGGCCCTTCTCGCCCGGATAGTTTACATAACCGGGAGTGTCGGCAATGTGCTTCGGCAACGTCACTGGCAACCGACCTGACGGATTGGTGCTCCCCAGAAGGACATCGGTGAGCGCATTGCCAAACTCCTGTCCGGGAAACCATGCAAACAGGACAGCTGCCACTTCGTCGATCCAAGGCATGTGGACCGGTGAACCGGCGTTGACGATGACGATCGTCCTCGGATTCCGCGCAGCCACCGCCGAAATCAGTGCGTCCTGCTCGCCGACCAGGTCCATGTGTCCGCGATCGTGACCCTCTCCTTCCCAATCCTGATTCAAGCCAACCACTACGATGGCCGCGTCGGCTTCGGCCGCGTCGTTGGCAGCCAGTTCAATCGCGTTGTCCGGCAGTGGCGGTGCCACTCCCAAGCGCAAGCCGGCCACCGGTGTTCCCGGCATGCACATGAACTCCAAAACCACCTTGGTGGACGATCCCGCCTCAATATGGCACTGGGCCCGTTTTTCAGGCGAGCCCATGCCGAAGAACGTGTCTCCCTGCTCGAATTCCTCCCACAGGTTGACAACCGGATCGCCGCCTACGTACAACCGGCCCAGCCCCAACGTGTACAGGCCGAATTCATGTGTTCCGGTGTCCCTTGGCGTGAAATCAAAGGAAACCCGGGCGCTGAATCCCGGCTCGACGCCATCCGGCAGATGGCCAAACCAGAAGATCTCCGACGAATCGCGCGACTCGGTAGCTATCGGCCGGCCTTCGAAATCAGGTTGGTTGAAGTACTCGATTGTCAGATTGGAGGATCCGTTGTCAACCATCTCGGATTCCACCAACGGGCAGAACCGATGGTTGGCACATCCCTGGGCATACCGAATCTCGGCAGTGTCGCCTAGAACTTCCCGTATGGCCTCCAACGGGTTCGAGGTGTAGGGCGGCTTGACCATCGCGCTGCCGCCACCCATGAGACTGCCGGTCCTGGCATTGGGTCCGATCACTGCGATGCTGTCGATTTGGTCCGGCTCCAATGGCAACGCTCCGCGGTCGTTTTTGAGGAGTACAAAGGACTCGGAAGCGGCGCGGCGCGCCAGAGCGCGGGTACCAGCTTCATTGCGTGAAGTTTCGACTCCGAATGTCTTGCCATCCAACACGCCGGTCCGCCCAGCCAGCCGAAGGTAGCGGCGGGCCTTGTCATCAAGGTCCGCCTCGTCTATCTCTCCCGCTTCCAGGCGGGGAAGCAGGGATGCGCCCATCATGATGCCCGGACCCGGCATCTCGAGGTCCAGTCCCCCCTCGAAGCAACCCACAGTGGACTTGGTTCCAAACCAGTCGGACATGACGATGCCGTCAAAACCCCACTCGTCCTTGAGAACATCCGTGAGCAGATGTCTGCTGGAGGCGGCGAACTCCCCGTTGACCTGGTTGTAGGCGGCCATGCAGGCCCACGCTCCGCCCTCCTTGAACACGATTTCGAACGGTAGCAGGTAGATTTCCCTCAGGGTCCTTTCGTCCACAACCACATCCAGGGTCATTCGCTGGTATTCCGAGTCGTTGCAGACATAGTGCTTGGGGCAAGCGGCAACGCCTCCGTCCTGCAAGCCCCTTACATAGGCCGATGCCAGCTTGCCCGAGAGATACGGATCTTCCGAAAGACACTCGAAATGTCGGCCGTTGAGCGGAGTGCGATGGATGTTGATGGTGGGTGCCAAGAGCACCGACACACCCTTGGAGGCCGCCTCCAAGGCCAATTCACCGCCTATCCTGACCAGTAGTTCCTTGTCCCACGTGGCTGCCAGGGCAGAACCGCAAGGGAAACAGGCGGAGGTCTGGTCGCCACCAAACGTGCCGCGGGCTCCATTGGGGCCGTCCGAAACCTTCATCGCCGGCAGGCCGACTCTATCCACGCCGCCAATGCTCCAGAGGGTTTCCCCGGCGGTAAGGGAGGCTTTCTCTTCCCGGGTCAGCTGTTCAAGGATTTGTTCGATGCGATGTTCCATTGCGGCACTCGGTTGATGATGTGGGTAAATTGGAATTGCGCTTAGGACAAGGTCCCGGACTGGTTCAGTGGCAGGTTGTCGAATGCACCGAAGTCCTGGGCCACGAAATCGATCAGGCGAATGGCGAAGGCCTCAGGGTTCTCGATCATCGGCGAATGTCCGGCTCCGCGGATTACCTCGAGGTTGTTGGCCACGGCAATCGAACGCAGGGTGGCCAAGGCCTGTTGGTAGGAAACGATGTCGTCGTCATGCCCCCTCATCAACAGTACAGGCGTTCGAAGCTGACCGATTCTGTCGGCCACCGACCACTGCTCCAGGGCTCTGGTCAGTCCGTCAATTGACCTCCCGTCCATTCTTGCTGCGTCGTCGACCAGAAGTTCGAACCAAGTTCGGTTCGAGGGGACATCCAAGTCGAGATTCGGCATAAGGGAAGCGATAACAGTTGACATAATTGAACGATCCTGCCGAGCAGTCTGCAGATGCCGATACAACTCGGGGGGGCTCTTGACACCGTGCAGAGGCGGATTGCTGCACAGCACCAGGCTGTTGACCAAATGGGGATGGGAGATGGCAAACTCCAGGGCTGCTGCGCAACTGGTCGAATGAGCGACCAAAGCCAAGCCACGCAACTTCAAGGAGGTTGCGAAATCCAAGAGAAAACGCACCTGTGACTGCACTGTGTACAGGTCGTTTCCCAAAGGGGTCTGACCACACCCGGGGAGGTCCGGTGCCACGAGCCGCATGTCGGGGGGCAGGATGTCGAACAGGGGTTGCCACCACCGTTTCGTGGCCAGGTTTCCGTGCAAGACGAGCACAGTCTCCTCATCCGCGGTCCCTTGGTCCCAGTAGGCAATGTCTTCCGCGGCCCTTGGACGTTCAATGGTCAGGGTCTCGGGCATGAAACACGATACTCCGGCGGCCGGGCATGAAATCGTTGGACACGCGCCGCCAGCGCGATGTCCAACCAAGACTGAATGTAGCACTCCTGCGGCGCGATCGGTTGGTCGGCAAGACACTGCTGGTTGCAGAATCTCGTTGTCAGTGCACCGCCACCGCGTAGGAGCACCTTGCCGAGGCCGCCAACGCCGTTGGGCTTCACCGCCAGCCTGTCGACAGTTTTTAAGCCGTATAATTATCATTATACGGCTATTTTTGTATGCTCAACCGGATGGTTGAGCGCAATCAGTGTCGAGCCCGAATACGCGCAACTGTGCGAAGTCCTGACTTGGAGCCAATCTGTCCACGTCCAATGGCAAGGATCTTGTGAAGTCCAACCAGGCATCGTTCGTTGCCACCGTGCTTTGCCCTGTGGAGATCCCCGTCAATCAGCATGGCGGTGCGGATTTGGGCTGTCGCGTAGTTCCCCACCGGAATCGGATATCAAACCCCGAACTCTTCGCGGTCTGGCTCGCGGCTTGCCGAAAGCCTTGTGGTTTCGCGTTCCGTGCGGGTTCGGAACGCTCGGAACCGCCGTACCAGGGAGCAGAAGAGTTCCGATGGTCGGCCTCGGCTGCCGAGCAGGGCACGCGCGTCCAAAACACGGATTCATCAAGGCAGCCAAAGCTGAAACCCGCGTCAGGATGTGTGTTGGACTGGAACAGTGAGTCCCCATTCAACCCTTCAGTCCACTCAGGGAAACACCTTGAATTATGTAACGTTGGCCCAACAGGAATACCACGAACGTTGGAACGAAACCCAACACTGCACCTGCCATATCCAAGCCGGCATCGCCTCCGGAACGGGCCACGGTGCCCAAGCCTACTGGTAACGTGCGCATTTCCGCTTTGGTCGTAACTATCAATGGGTATAGGAAGGAGTTCCAGTTGCCCATGAACCGCAGAATGCCCAAGGTCACCATGGCCGGAACCAACTGGGGCATCAGAACTCGCAGCCAAGTGTCGAAGATGTTGGCACCGTCGATACGGGCCGCGTCGTCATAATCCCTGGGGATGCTCAGGAACTGCTGGCGCATGAGGAATGTGCCAAAGATGGAGGCAAACCAGGGACCAATCAGGGCCGTATAGGAGTTCACCAGCCCCAGGTCGGACAACAGAATGTACTGGGGAATGATCAGGGCCGTCTCGGGCATGATCAGAATGCCCACGAACATGTAGAAGAGAAGGTTCCGACCAATGAAGTCGCCCCGGGCAAAGGCATAGCCGGCCATGGTCGACGTGAACACCCCTCCCAAGGTCGAGACCAGGGCTACATAGAAGCTGTTGTAGGTCCAGCGCAGCGCCAGTGTCCGAGCGAAGAGGAGCTGGAAGTTCTCCAGCGTGATCGGATTGGGAATCAGGTCGATCGGAAACAGCAGGAACCGGATGTTCTGCGTCAGAGAAACGGAAAGCATGATGATGAACGGACCCACGGTCGAAACCGCAAGAACGCCCATCAACAGGTAGGTGATGACCGTGCGCAGGCCTTGGTTGGGTTGGTATCCAATCCACACCCGGAGAAGGGTCAGGGGTGACCGTTGAGCCTGTGGCCGAAGGCTGCTCATGGCGGCTCAGTAGACTTCCTCGTCAAACTTGAGGTAGCGGTTCTGGACGTAGGCGATGACCAGGATGATCAGGAAAAGCAGGATTGAGAGGGCGCTGGCATAGCCGAAGCGGGTGAAGTTGAAGGCTTGCGAATAGATGTGGTAGACGGCCGTAGTAGTGGCGTTCACAGGGCCGCCACCGGTCAGGATGAAGATTGCGCCAAACTCCTGCAGGGCTCCAATCGTGGTTATCACCACCACAAAGGCCGCCGTGGGTCGCAGGAGCGGAATTGTCACGTGCCGGTGCAGCCGCCAGCCATAGGCCCCGTCGACACGTCCGGCATCGTAGAGGGGTTGGGGAATGGCCTGCAGCGCGGCTAGCCAGATCACCATGAAGAAGCCGAACGACTGCCAGACACCCAGGCCGGCGATGGAGGCGAGAGCCTGGTGAATGTCCAAAAGAAAGCGCTGGGCGGGGATGCCAACCAGTCCCAGCAGGTAGTTGAACGGGGCATCGTCCCGCGGCGACAGGAAACGCCGGAAGACGAGTGCCAGCACGGCGATGTTCGTGACGTTCGGCAGAAAGTAGACGGACCGAAAGAACTTCATGCCGCGCAGCTTCTGGTTGACCAGGATGGCTACCAGCAGTGAGACGACTACCAGCGGTGGCACATACAGCAGGGCGAAAAGAAACGTGTTCTTGAGGGCCAGATGCAGAAGTTCATCACCCGCCATCTTCACAAAGTTGTCAAGACCGACGAATTCCCTGTGGCTGAGCAGATCCGTCTTGAAAGTGGCCGTCTGAAACATGCTCAGCCATGGCCAGAGGTTGAATACGACGAACACCACCAGGTTAATGACGATGAACGGGTACCAAGGCAACGACTTCAGGATGCGCTTGGTCAGGGCACGCCTCTGGGCGACAGAGCGCAACGTGGCTGAACTCATGCCATCACTTGGTTGACAGAGTGCGGTAAGCACAGGACAACCGGGATGGGGACCATCGCCGGCTGTCCTGCTGAACAACAACGGTTGGGGACGGGTTGCGGCTAGGCCTTTTCGGCCAGGATGGCGTCAATCTCCGTCTTGATGTTTTCCAGCGCCTCGTCAACCGTGGCAACGCCGAGGACGGCTGCCTGGAACTGCGGTCCGCACACCACCTTGCTCTCCTGCCACAAGGTGTTGGCATCCTGATCGGAGAACAGGGCTCCACTGTGTCGATTGACATGTTCCAGGACGCATGCCTCCGGATTCCAGAACTCGGATTTGGTCCTGGTCCCCACTGGCGTTGATCCTGCCAGTTCGCAATAGGTCCCGATGTTCTCGGGCCTGATCATGTAGCGAACCCATTCAATCGCCGCGTCCGGGTTCTCGCTCTGCGCCGTGACGGCCCATCCCTGGCCGGAGACCACTCCGGAAATCGGTGTCTCCTCACCCGTGCGAGTCCTGGGATGTCCGTGGAAGAACTCCATGTCGGGTTGAGATTCGACGTGCGTGATGCAGGCTGCATCTTCGACGCGGTTCGTCACCTGCTCCAGTGACAGCCAATAGTTGGGCAGACCGCCCTGTTCGTCCACACTGCCAATGGCAAATTCGATTGGGACCCAGTTGTTCTCGTATTCGGTGACCCAGCGCTGCAACGTGTTGCGGCAGGGGTCGTCCGTGAAATTGGACACGGTTCGGTCCGCGGAGTAGACGGTGCCGCCGGCTTCGTGTACCTGGGTAATGAATTCGCCCCAGCTGAAAGTGCTCAGGGACTCAAGGTAGTAGCCCTTGGTCGCGGCCTTTTCCGCCAGTCCGTGGAGTTTGTCCCAGGTGTCGAATACCGCGGTGGCCGGATCAATGTCCAGTTCCCTCAGCAGACCGCCGCTGTAGGCCGGACCGTTCACCTCGGATTCGAACAGAGGCATCAACAGGGCACCGTCGAAGCTTGCTGCTGCGATTTCGGCGTCTTGATAGTCGGCCAGGTCGTCAGCCGACAACCTGTCGCCCACGGGCAGGATGACTCCCTTCTCGACGTAGGCGGGGATGGTGTCCGTAGTGGCATCCCAGATGTCCGGGGCCTCGCCGGCGGCTGCGGCTGCATAAAGCTTCTCGCGACGACCACCCCAAGGCTGGACTTCGATGGAAGCTTCAATGCCAGCCTGTTCGGCATGGAATCCCTCAAGCAAGCCCTTGAAAACAATGTCCAGATCGTTTTCTGTCCTGGGATAGGACCAAATGGTGATGGATGCCATCGCCATGTCGCCAGCCATGTCGTCCCCCGCCGGGGCAGCGACCGGAGCGGTACAGGCACTGACCACAGCCAGTGCGCCTAGGCCACCAGAGACCTGGAGGAACCGTCTGCGCGATACCTTGTTCAACATTTTGTTCTCCTTAGTTAATGAGACAACGTGTACCGACCGCAAACCGTGCAAGCCCCTTAGCCGCTGCAGTTGCAGGACGGAATCACCATCAGTTTACCCGTTCTGCCTTCGGGCTCCTCCTGTATGCAGTTTCGAGACACGGCTGATCCACTTCGGCGTCTGTCCCCGGCAACCTACAGAATTCACAATTTATGTAAAAACGGGTATGTCTTGACCACAATGTCCAATCGGTGCCGATTTTCCGGCGACGGGCGTATAATCGGCGGAGCCCGACAGGCAACCGATCGGGACGCTCACGGATCCGCCAACGTCCTGTGAGCCTCGCCAACATCAAACCCCCAAAGGCCTGTCGCTGGTGCCCTCCTGAACAATGGGGACACCTGTTACCCCACGCAAGGACAGCCGTATGACCACGCCCTCGCTAGTCGCCCTGGACATGGAAGGAGTGCTGCTGGAAGAGGTGTGGCTGGCCATTGCCGCCCACACCGGTATCGAAAAACTAAGGCTCACCACGAGGGACGTGTCCGACTACGACGAATTGATGAGAATGCGCCTGGACGTCTTGAACAGACATGGGATCACGCTGGCCAACCTCCAGTCCGTGATTGCCGAATCAGTCAAACCCTTGCCGGGGGCCGTGGACTTTCTGAACTGGATCCGCCGACGGGTGCCGGTTGTCATCCTGTCCGACATCTTCATGGAGTTCGTGCAGCCGGTGGTACACCTGATGGAGTACCCGACCATTCTCGGCAACTCGCTCACGGTGGACCCCGATTCGGGGATGATCACGAAGTACCACATCCGACAATCGGACGGCAAGCGCAAGGCCGTTCAGGCCCTGCGGGATATCGGATACACCGTGTTCGCAGCCGGCGACTCCTACAACGACCTCACCATGATCAAGGAAGCCGACGCCGGGGCCTTGTTCCGGGCACCCGAACATATCGCGTCCGCCCATCCGGAAATCAGGACCTGCAGCGAATACTGCGAACTGAAGAACCTGATTCAATCCAGCCTCCAGTTGCCACTGGCGGCATAGGGGGCGCACATGGGCATCCGCCACAACTCAGGACCAACCAGATGAAACTGCTCCCGGTAACCGAAGATCTCTACAACTACCTGGTGGGAGTGACCGTCAAGGATCATCCAGATCTCGCGGCGCTAAGGAAGGAGACCTCCGCCATGCCGGCCGGCGGTATGCAAATCGCAGCGGAACAAGGCCAGTTCATGCAACTGCTGGTGCATCTGCTGCAAGCCAGGCACTACTTGGAGGTGGGCTGCTTTACCGGTTACAGCAGCCTGGTCATGGCGATGGCATTGCCCGCGAACGGACACGTCACCACCTGCGACGTCAGCAGGGAGTGGACGGATGTGGCCCGCCGGCACTGGCAGTCCGCCGGAGTTGCGGACAAGATAACGTTGAAGCTGGGGCCGGCCGTGGACTCCCTCCGACAGATGCTGGCAGACGGGCGGGCGAACAGCTTCGACATTGCCTTCATCGATGCCGACAAGGACAACTATCCAACCTACTACGACCTCTGCTTCGACTTGGTGCGTCCAGGAGGCCTGATCCTGATCGACAATACGCTGTGGGGCGGGCAGGTGGCGGACCCTGCTGTTACGGATGCCGATACCGAAGGAATCCGGGCCGTGAACCAACGTGCCTTCGAAGACCCCCGCGTCGACTCCTGCCTGTTGCCGTTGTCCGACGGCTTGCACGTATGCCACAAGCGCCGCTAGGCGCACTACTGTAGTTGGGCCATGAACCGGGAACGTTCCGCTTCCATCCTGAGCGCGATCGGATACGTACTTGGGATCTCCTATCCGCTTCTGGCTTTTTCAGCAGCCGGCAGATCCGTCTACCAACTGTTCCTCAAAGCGGACCTTGCCACCGAGATCGGTCCCTTGACATCGCTGTTCGCGGCCTTTTGCTATCTCGCGGCAACCATCGGTTTCACCCATCGACGACCGTGGACTTGGTGGCTCTCGCTGGCGGTTCTGGCCATTGAGAGCTGCGGAACGTTGATCATCGGCGTCCTGAGCATCGCGGACCCCGACCTGATCGGCAGTTCCGTTTGGCGGCTGTTCGGAATCGATTTCGCCTTCTTCCCGTTGGCGCAACCGATTGCCGGGATCGTTTGGTTGGCGTGGCCGCCTACCCGCAAGCTGTTTGACTTCAACGACTCGGCCACTGCACCGCGGTTGTCTACAGCGTGACAGAGTCTGCGCACAGCAGGCGGGGATCGATGTTGGTAGCCGGCTCCCCGGCCGGCAGAGGCTCGGCATCATCGCAGCGGCCTGCTCGCCCGGACATGCCCATTGACCGTGCCGCTATACCATGTCTCCGGAGCCAGCCGAGTGCGCTCCGGGTCGGTGGCAACCCGGGCAGTCGACACCGGAGTGGACCCAGCCGGGGTATCCTCTCCACTTTCGGCGATGTGCCGGGCGCGGCTTCCGTTCTGAACCCACAGCCAGACATTGCGCAGATTCCATGCAGATAATCCAGCACATCACCGTCAAACCTGCCCTGCCCAAACGGTTGCAACGGCTCGAGGATCTGGCGTTCAACCTGGTCTGGTGTTGGCTGGAGGATGCGGACGAACTGTTCGCTCGCATCAATCCGGACCTTTGGAAAGCCACGAAGCACAATCCGGTCCGGCTCCTGGCGGAAGTTCCCCAACGCGATCTCGACCGCAGCGCCGCGGACGAAGCCTACCTTTGCCTGTACCGGAAGGTGATTGCGCGCTTCGACCGTTACATGTCACCCGACACTGAAACCTGGTTCAGCCGTAACCACCCGGACAAGCGGGCGGACACTATCGCCTATTTCAGCGCAGAGTTCGGCCTCCACGAATCCCTGCCCATCTACAGCGGCGGCCTGGGGATCCTGTCCGGTGACCATACCAAGACCGCCAGCGACTTGGGTCTGCCGTTCGTCGGCATCGGATTCCTATACCCCCAGGGATACTTCCACCAACGCTTCGACGGCTCCGGCTGGCAGGATGCCTATTACAGCCACCTGTCGTTTGACGCGTTGCCGGTCAGGGAGGCCCAGGACCCCAGTGGCGGGCGCCTGCGGGTCACCGTCCAGCTGCCCGGGCGGTTGATTCACATCCGGGTTTGGGAAGTGCTGGTGGGACGCAGCACCCTGTACCTGATGGACACGGACATCGAACTCAACACGGACGAGGATCGCCAGTTGAGCCAGAGGCTGTACTTCGGCGACGAGGAACGGCGGTTAGCCTGGGAAACGGTATTTGGCCTGGGTGGAGTGCGTGTGCTGCAATCCCTTGGCATCAAACCCGCCGTCTGGCACATGAACGAAGGCCACAGTGCGTTCATGGGCATGGAACGGGTCCGCGAACTGGTGGCAGGAAGCAGGTTAACGTTCAAGGAGGCCGTGGAAGTCGTCCGATCCAACACGGTGTTCACGACCCACACGCCGGTCCCGGCTGGCAACGACACCTTCCCGCTCGACCTAGTGGACCGCTACTTCTCCGATTATTGGCACAGACTGGGCATTGACAGACACCAGTTCATGGAGTTTGCACAGCAACAGCTGGACTGGGAGACACGCTTCAGCATGACGGTGCTGGCTCTGAAGCTAAGCGGCCATTGCAACGGTGTAAGCAGGCTGCACGGAGAAACCAGCCGCGAAATGTGGCAGTTCCTCTGGCCCGAAACCCCGGTGTCAGAAGTGCCCATCAAGGGCATCACCAATGGCGTACACGGTCCCAGTTGGATCGTGCCTAGGCTGCGGGACCTGTACGGCAGACATCTGGGGACCGACTTCCTGGAGCGCATCGAACAACCGGACACCTGGGCCGGTGTTGCGGACATTCCGGACGCGGACCTGTGGGAGACGCATGTCCAGTGCAAGCGGGAACTGATCGACTACGCCCGCGAAAACCTGCGGCGCCAGTTCGAGAATCGCGGTGAGAGCCCCGTTGTACAGTCCGGAGTCGCCGATCTGTTGGATCCCGACGCTTTGACCATCGGCTTCGCCCGCCGGTTCGCAACCTACAAACGGGCGACGCTGCTCTTGACCGACATCGACCGCCTACGGCACCTGATGAACCGGCACGACCGTCCGGTCCAAATCATCTTTGCCGGCAAGGCGCACCCGGCGGACGATGCCGGCAAACACCTCATCCAGCATCTGTTCAACCTTGCCAACGACCCGCACTCCGGCTTCCACGGAAAGTTCGTGGTCCTGGAGGATTACGACATCGAAATGGCCCGCCACCTAGTGTCCGGAGTCGATGTGTGGCTGAACACCCCCCGGCGCCCCCACGAGGCCAGCGGCACAAGCGGGCAAAAAGCCGCCATGTCGGGTACCCCCAACTTCAGCATCCTCGACGGCTGGTGGGCCGAAGGGTTCAACGGATGCAACGGGTGGGCCATCGGCGGAGGGCAGGAGTTCAAGGACGAACATACACAGGACCATGCCGATGCCGACTCCCTGTACCAGACACTCGAGGAGGAAATCATCCCCCGGTTCTTTGAGCGGGACGGGGCAGGAGTGCCGCTCCGCTGGCTCCAGGTCATGAAGGAGTCGATTCGAACCTGTGCCCCGCAGTTCAGTTTCCGTCGCATGTTGTTGGACTACTGGGCCGAACTGTATGCACCTGCCCGCACGGAAGGCCGGGCCATGGCGGCCAACGACTACCGCAAGGCGTTGATGCTTGCCGGCTGGAAGGATCAGATGCGTCGGAACTGGCCCAAGGTGTCGTTCGTGGGCACCCGTGCCAGTCCGCTGGACCTCGTTGTCGGTAGCCAGGTCGATGTCAAAACCTGGGTGCGTCTGGGAGACGTATTGCCCGAGAACGTGGAAGTCGAGGCGGTATTCGTCCGGGAGAATCTCGATCGCTCACCAACAGTCGAGATCCGGCAACGATTGACGCACTCCGGTTCCCCGAGCCAGGGCGTGGATGCCTTTGAAGGAAGTATGTGTCCAAGCCACAACGGGCACCTGGGTTTGGCAGTTAGAATTCGGCCGACCCATCCGGATCTTGCCTCACTCTGTGACACAAGTCTGGTTACTTGGGCTGGCAGGAACCCCAACGAATAGGACACACATGAACATCCTGATCGCAGGCGGTACCGGACTGATTGGAACCGCTTTGGTCGCGCTCTTGGAAGATCGCGGTGACAGCGTCAGGATCCTTACTCGCAGTCAAAATCCCACCTCAAACGGCACGGTCGGATACGTCCATTGGCAAGGCAGTGCCGGACCGGAACTGGACTCGCACATCACATGGTCCGATGCGGTGGTGAACTTGGCCGGCGCCAACATCGGCGCCAAACGCTGGAGCAACCAGCGCAAAAAGGAAATTCTGGACAGCCGGGTGAAATCGACCAGCGCCCTGGCAGAGGCCGTGGCGCGATCCGATGCTCTTCCCCATGTGTTTGTGCAGGCTTCGGCCGTTGGCTATTACGGTTATCATCCTACTGAAACAGTTCTTACCGAAGACTCCCCGGTCGGCTCCGACTTTCTGGCCGAGGTTTGCCAAGCCTGGGAAACTGCGGCCAACCCGGTGGCATCCAGAGGGGTTCGGCTGGCGATAGCAAGGTTCGGCGTGGTGCTTTCCCCCGACGGCGGTGCCTTGCATCGGATGCTCCCGGCTGCACGCATGGGTGCCGGTGGGCGGTTGGGTTCGGGTCGCCAGCCCTTTCCCTGGATCCACCTCCGGGATGCAGCCGCAGCGGTGAAATTTCTCATCGACAACCAGGATGCCCGGGGACCCTTCAACGTCGCCAGTCCGGAACCCTGTACCAACGGTGAGTTCGCCCGGGCCTTGGCCCGCAGTGTGCGCCGACCGATTTTGTTGTTCCTGCCGGCCTTCCAGGTCAAGTTGATGTTCGGAGAAATGGCCGACATGCTTCTGGAAGGCCAAAATACCTCGGCCCAAAGACTTCAGGACGCAGGTTTCAGTTTCGCGTTCGAGGGCCTTGATGCCGCGTTGCACGACTTGGTGTAGACCGTTCTGCGGAACCGGCGCCGTCCTGTGTCCCGCCTGTCGGTCGATGTTGGGCCGGAATGTATTGGGGTTTCGGTCGGACCATGGCCCCCGTAATTGAAGCCAAGGGGTTGACCAAGAGTTTTAAGGTGCCGGTGCGCCAGTCCGGACTGGGGGCGGCCGTTCGGAGTCTCTTTGATCGGAAGTTCACGCTTGTGGACGCCGTCAAGGATGTGAGTTTCACCATCAATCCGGGTGAGATCGTGGGATTTCTGGGTCCCAACGGCGCGGGCAAAACCACTACGCTCAAGATGCTCTCCGGGCTGCTCCACCCCACTTCGGGCACGGCTACGGTAAACGGTCACGTGCCATGGCAGCGGGACAACGCCTACCTGCGCACGATCAACATGGTGATGGGCAACCGTCATCAGTTGAGCTGGGATCTGCCGGCCGGAGACACCTACAGACTCCATCAGGCCATCTACCAGATCCCGGACGCCGAGTTCAAACGGACCTTGGAGGAACTGACGGACCTGCTGGATCTACGGGACTTGCTGACCAAGCCGGTGCGCAATCTGTCCCTCGGGGAGCGCATGAAATGCGAGCTGGGTGGTGCCCTGCTGCACCGCCCCGAGGTCATGTTTTTGGACGAGCCGACTCTCGGGTTGGACGTGACCATGCAACACCGCATTCGGGATTTCGTCCAGTCCTACAACCTTCGTCACGGTTCGACCATTCTTCTCACGAGCCACTACATGGCGGATATTGCCGCCTTGTGTGAGCGCGTCGTGGTCATTCATCGCGGGCAGCTTCTGTTCGACGGACCGTTGGCTCGGCTCGTGGCCAGATTCGCTCCGGTCAAACGGCTGACCATCGAACTTGACACGGCCGACGCCGACTTGGACGGCCTCGGCACCCTTGTGGCCCACGACGGGTTTACCTACCAACTGGAAGTTGCCAAGGACGAAACCACCGAGGTGACAAGCCATCTCCTGGCCAACTACAACCTCAGCGACATCGCGGTGGAGGACCTGCCCATCGAGCGGGTAATCGAGCAAGTGTTCGCCACCGAATAGTCCACATGCGTCTTTTTAGCATCTACCTGCTGTCTGCCCTTTTGCATCTGAAGGAACACTTGATCTACAGGGCCTCGTTGCTGATCTGGCTGTTCAGCATGGTGCTCGAACCGGTGGTGTTCATGATGGTGTGGCGCGCCGTCGCGTTGGCGGAGGGAGGCAGCGCCGGAGGCCATACGCAGGGAACCCTGACCGCCTATTACCTGACCATGATGGTGGTCAACCACCTGACCTTCACTTGGATCATGCACGAATACGCCTACCGCATTCGCGAGGGGGTTTTGGCGGGCCAGTTGCTGTACCCGCTTCACCCTATCCATCGTGATATCACGATGAATGCCACCTACAAGCTGCTGGGATTGGCTTTGTTCATACCGGCCCTCCTCTTGCTGGGGTTCTTCCTGCAGCCGGATTTCCATATTGAGCCATGGCAGGTCTTGGCCTTTCTGCCGGCCCTGACGTTGGCCGCCGCCACGCGTTTCCTGATGGAGTGGGCACTTGCGCAGTCGGCATTCTGGTTCATCGAAAACTCCTCCTTCAATCAGGCCTACTATGTCGCCACAATGTTCTTTTCCGGTCGGGTTGCCCCCATTTCGATGTTCCCGGACTGGCTGGCCGCGGTTGCTCGCTTCCTTCCCTTCTGGGCCAGTGTTGCCTTTCCGGTTGAAACGCTCCTGGGCACCTTGACTCCAGGCGAGGTGGTGGCCGACATGGTGGTTCAGACGGCTTGGCTGGCCTTCTTTGCCGGTTTTGTGGCTTGGGTTTGGAGCCGCGCAGTACGCCGTTTCGGCGCGGTCGGGGGGTGAGACCGCGCATGCATCTCGTCAGGGTGATCGGGGTCCATGCCCGCATCGGCATCCTCAAGGACCTCCAGTACCGTGTGAACTTTGCCGGTCAACTGGTCAACTCGGCCCTGGGATTTCTATTGGCCATCGGCAGCATCCTCGTCGTCTTTCGGCACACGGATCTACTGGGCGACTGGACACAGACGGATCTCATCATGCTGATTGGAGTGTTCAGCATCGTGCGCGGGTTCATCAATTTGTTCATCAGGCCCGGCCTCGAAGCCTACATGGAAGGAATCCGCACGGGTTTATTCGACTACGTCCTGCTGAAGCCACTGGACTCGCAGATTTATGTCAGCATCCGGGAATTCCGTATATGGAGCTTTGTCGACCTGCTGACGGGCGTCGGGCTTGTGGTATGGAGCAGTTGGAACGGTGGCGACGGGGCCTCGCCCGGCAGCATCCTGCTCTTCTTCGTTGCAATCCTGGCCGGTTTCGCCGTGGTGATGGCCTTCTGGTTCATCTTGGGAACCACAGCTTTTTGGTTTGTCAAGGTTGACAACATCTTTGTCATCTTCGACTCGCTCTTTCAAACGGCCAGGTGGCCAGTCACCATCTACCCGGGTTCCATTCGGATTCTGCTTACCTTTGTGGTGCCGGTTGCCTGGGCCGTGACCATGCCGGCTGCGACCTTGGCCGGCAAGATGGAGGCCCAATCCCTGTGGCTGGCGCTCCTGGTGCCCGCCTTGTTCATTGCCGCATCCCGCATTTTCTGGAAGATTGGGATTCGGCACTATTCCGGCGCGTCGGCGTGAATCGGATCCCAGCCCCCGGATTGAGCGGATCCAATCTGGCCCCACCACATGGGCTGACTCGTCCTGACCAGACCAGCCAGTTCGGTCAAAAAACTGCAGCAGGCCCAACTACTACAGGACTGATCCGTTAGAATGACCGGTAGCCTCAGGCTGTTCCTTGTAACCAAACGTAACTGTGAGGTGTCACCATGCGTCGATTGGTACTCTTGTTGTTGACGGCATTGCTGGTCGGCGCATTGGGCGCGGCCTGTGCAGTTCCCATGGACGGCGGCGAGGTGATGGAGTGCACCGACGCACTCGGCTGCGTGGAAGTTGCCTCCGACGAGCCCGTGACCATTGCGTCCATGAACGTGTTATCCGGTCCTGTGAGCTTCTTGGGCTTGGACCAGACCGGTGCCATTGAAATCGCCATAGACGACTTTGGTGACCTGCTGGGCCACGAAATTGCCCTGGTGTCCGAGGACTCCCAGTGCAGTGCCGAAGGCGGACAGTCGGCAGCCCAAAAAGTAGCCGCCAATTCGTCCGTGGTCGGGGCATTGGGCACCGCTTGTTCCAGTGCCGGAACTGCTGCCCTGCCGATCATCCACGAAGCCGGCCTCAGCATGATTTCGGCTTCCAACACATCGCCGACGCTCACCGAACCTGATCCGGAGAAGGGCGGAGTTTGGCAGCCCGGGTACTACCGGACGGCACACAACGATCTGTTCCAAGGCCGGTTGGCCGGGGAATTCGCCTACAACCAATTGGGGGCCCGAACAGCCGCAACGATCCATGACGGCAGTCCCTATGCCGATAGCCTGCAACAGGTGATGGCGGATGTGTTCACCGAACTCGGAGGGCGCATCACCTACCAAGGGGCAGTCAACGTTGGTGATACCGAGATGCTTCCGATCTTGACGGAAATCGCCACGGATCCGCCGGATATCCTGTTCTATCCGATCTTCCAGCCTGAAGTGAACTTCGTCACCGACCAGATCAAGGGCGTTGCCGGTCTGGAGGGCACCATATTGATGGGTGCCGACGCAGCCTTCTCATCGGACATCATGGCAAACACCGGCGAGTCGATATTGGGCCTGTATCTCACGTCCCCGCTGGTACAGGGCGAAGCTTACGAAGAGTTGTTGGCAAAGTGGGAAGCCAAGTTTGGCGGAGGTCCCCCCTCAGCCTTCCACGCCCATTCCTACGACGCAACGATGATGCTGCTACAAGCCATTGAAGCAGTTGCCCAGGACGACGGCGAGGGCAATTTGTTGATTGGCAAGCAGGCGATTCGCGATGCGTTGAGCGCGATCGAAGGCTTTCCCGGAGTCACCGGGACACTGGCCTGTGGTGAAACCGGAGACTGTGCCACAGGTGAAGCCCTGGCCGTCTATCAGATCAATGACATGGAGGCATGGCCGCCCGAACTGGTCAATCTGGAGTGACCTTGAGGGTGCACATGTACACCTGAATGAATTCCTTCCACAGGTCGTTCCGTGGAAGGAGAGCACCTGGCGGCCGCATGCCGCCAGGTGCTGTTTGATTACCGGGTGCATTGGTCTGCATTGCCTTGTCAGCGTCAATCACTGCAGGCAAGTTGTGAACACCGGCGCAATGGAACCCCGGAACACTTAGGATCGCGAGCCGACGCGGGCGGTGTGCGTCCGACGACACCTGCCAATTCGCAGCCGATTGTCCGATTGTCAGTTATGCTACCAAGTCGGCTTGATAGTCGGTCGGCATGGAACGGGATGCAGCAGGCAACGCCGCATCCCGGTTGCATAGCTACCTGGACACCCCGGGCTGCGTCATGAGCATCGACAACTTCGGCATCATCGAATCCACATTGAGGGAAGGAGAGCAGTTCTCCAACACCTTCTTCACCCAGCGCCAAAAAGGGGACATCGCGCGATTGCTCGACGAATTTGGCGTCGAGTACATTGAACTGACTTCTCCCGCAGCCAGTCCCCAGAGCCGTGCCGACATCGAGTACATCTGCGGCTTGGGTCTCAGGGCCAAAATCCTGACTCACACCCGTTGCCACATGGACGACGCCCGCATGGCGATCGATACCGGGGTGGACGGCATCGATATCCTCTTCGGCACCAGTAGCATCCTGCGCGAGTTTTCACACGGCAAGGACATACCGTACATCGTTGAGAGTGCCCGGGAAGTCATCCAGTTCGTTCAGGAAGCGGGCCTCGAAGTGCGCTTCAGCAGCGAGGACAGTTTCCGGAGCGACATCGAGGATCTGCTGACGGTGTACCGGGCCGTGAGCGGCATGCAGGTGAACCGCGTGGGCATCGCCGATACGGTGGGCGTGGCCGATCCCAGACAGGTGTTCGATCTGGTGCGCACGGTACGCCGCGTGGTCAACTGCGACATCGAGTTCCACGGTCACAACGATTCGGGGTGCGCCATCGCGAACTCCTATTGCGCGCTGGAGGCGGGAGCAACCCACGTGGACACCTCGGTTTTGGGCATCGGCGAACGCAACGGCATCACACCTCTGGGCGGACTGATCGCCCGCCTCTACACGCGCAACAGAGATCTGGTCAAGTCCAAGTACAATCTGCCCCTGTTGCGGGAAATCGAGAACTTCGTGGCGGACCTGGTCGATGTCAATGTCCCGTTCAACAACTACATCACGGGCTACGCCGCGTTCATGCACAAGGCCGGGATTCACGCCAAGGCCATGATCAACGACCCCAGTACGTATGAGGCCCTGGATCCGACCGACTTCGGCCTCACTCGCTACATTCATGTTGCGCACCGCCTGGTGGGTTGGAATGCCATCCGCGAACGAGCCTCGCAGTTGCAGTTGACCCTGACCGACGATGAGGTAAAGGAAATCACGGCCCGCGTCAAGGTGATGGCCGATCAGCGCCGCATCCGGGAGGACGAAGTCGATGCGCTCCTGCGCGATTTCCACTCAGACTCGGTCGTTGCCTGACTGACTCTCATCCGGCCATTCCCCAATCTCCCGATCCAGCAGTCCCCGGAGTGTTGCTGCGCCATGCCCGGACAGACATTCGCACAGAAAGCCCTGGCCAAGGCCGCCGGCAGGGATGCCTGCGCGGTTGGCGAAATCCTGGATGTCGAACCCGATGTCGTCCTCAGTCACGACAACACGGCGGCCATTCGACGAATCTGGGAAGAATTCGGCCAGGATCGAGTCAAGCACCCGGATCGCATGGCCATCACCCTCGACCATGCCGTGCCGGCACCGACCGCGGTGCACGCCCAGAACCACCGGGAAATCCGCGAGTTTGTCGGCGAGCAGGGGATCAACCATTTTTTCGAGGCTGGCCGCGGCATCTGCCACCAGGTCCTGTCGGAGGAGGTGGTGGTCAAACCCGGGCAGGTCATTCTGGGTGCCGATTCCCATACCCCCCACTTTGGGTGGCTGGGGGCATTTGGCGCCGGTATTGGACGGAGCGAGGTCGCCGCCTTGTGGGCCCAGGGCCAGTTGTGGCTGAAGGTTCCGGCGACCATGCGCATCCACCTCAACGGCACGATGCCGGAGGGCGTCACCGCCAAGGACTTTGCCTTGCGCATCATCGGCGACATGGGGGCGGACGGCGGTTTGTACCGGTCCATCGAGTTCGCCGGCGACACCATCCACGCCATGACCCTCGAGTCGCGCATGGTGCTGCCCAACATGATGGCCGAGTTCGGTGCCAAGAACGCGGTGATTTGTCCCGACGAACCGGTTCTGACCTGGTGCCTTGAGCGCCTGGCCATGCGCCAGGGAATCGAAGCCGGCAGTTCGGCGTGGGCCGATTTGTCGGACTCATTGCAGGATGGATGCCTGTACCCGGACGCGGACTGCGAACTGGAATCGGAACACCACTACGCTGCCGAGGACCTCGAACCGTACATTGCCCGGCCGCACAGCGTGGACGATGTGGTGCCCCTGTCCGAACTGGGCAACGTCAAGGTGGACTCGGCTTTCATCGGGACCTGCACGAACGGACGGCTTGAGGACATGTCCGCCGCTGCCAGCATCTTGTCCGATCGGCGGGTGGCACCTGGATTGAGCCTGGTCATCATTCCTTCTTCCAGCCAAGTGCTTCAGGCCTGCATAGAACTTGGATACGCGGAGACGTTCACCCGTGCCGGAGCCATGTTGGGCGTGCCGGGCTGCGGCCCCTGCATGGGCAACCACTTCGGAATTCCGGCTCCGGGCGAAACGGTCATCTCCAGTGCCAACCGGAACTTCCGCGGCCGCATGGGCACTCCGTCGGCCGACATCTTCCTGTGCAGTCCGGCGGTCGTTGCGGCCAGTGCCGTAGCCGGCCGCATCGTGGACCCGCGCGAACTGGGACAGCCATGACAACCTCCAGCATGGCCCGTCCATTCACAGGGCGCGTATGGAAATACGGGGACAATGTCAATACCGACGTCATCTTTCCCGGCAAGTACACCTACACGCTCAAGACAGCCGAGGAGATTGCGGCCCATGCCCTTGAGGACCTGGACCCAGGGTTCGCTGCCAACGTCCAAACGGGCGACATTGTGGTGGCCGGAAGCAACTGGGGATGTGGCTCCAGCCGCGAACAGGCGGTATCCTGTCTGGTCCTGGCGGGGGTGAGCGCCGTCGTTGCCCGGAGCTTCAGCCGCATCTGGTATCGCAATGCCCTGAACAACGGCCTACTTGCCCTGGAGTGTCCAGCCTTCGTCGATCTCGTCTCCACTGGCGATACCGCCACCATTTCGTTGACCGAAGCCCTCATCACGGCGGAAGATGGGCGGACAACGGCATTCAAACCGCTCAGCGACGACGTTCTGCGCATCATTGATGCCGGCGGATTGATCCCGTACATCAAACAGCGGATGGCGAATTGACCAACGCAGTGGCATTTTGCGGAAACACCGTTTGAAGAATCCCACCTGTCTCGAGGCAACACCCACCATGTCCGACATAGAAACCGCCAGCGGCACTGTCGAGTGTCCGGTGTGCGCGCAGGAAATCACCCTTACCGACGTGATGCAAAACGAGATCGTGGAGTGTGAAGGATGCGCCGGTGAATTCGAGGTGCTGACCCTCAGTCCGTTCTCCCTTGAAGAACTCGGAGAGGACGACGAGGACTACGGCGAATAGGCGGTGAATCCACATCCGCGATCCGTCTTCGGAGGCAACCTGGGCACATGTTGATGGGAGTCATTTTCGGCCGTCTCCGGGTCGAGGAAAAGATGCTGCTGGCCGCTCTTGACGCCCGCGCCGTCAAGTACGAGTTGCTCGACGACCGTCAACTGGCTTTTCATATTGCCAGCTGTCAAGACCGGAACCGGGCCGGATGGGACCGGTTCGATGTCGTGTTGGAACGATGCTTGTCCCACAGCCGGGCGCTGACCAGCCTGCGCATTCTGGAGTCCTGGGGGTTGAAGACCGTCAATCGTTCCCATGTGGTGGATGTGTGCGGGGACAAGATTCTGACCACTGCAGCCCTAACCCAAGCGGGAGTCCCGTCGCCGCGCACGGCAGTCGCCTTCACTCCGCAAAGCACCTTGGAGGCCATTGAAGAAATCGGCTATCCCGTGGTACTGAAGCCTGCTGTTGGTTCCTGGGGCCGCCTGCTTTCCAAGGTCAACGATCGCGAGGCCGCCGAGGCAGTCATCGAGCACAAGGAGGTACTCGGGACCTACCAGCACAAGATCTACTATGTACAGGAGTACATCGAAAAGCCAATGCGCGACATCCGCGCCTTTGTCGTTGGGGACGAGACCATCTGTGCCATCTACCGGGATTCGCCACACTGGATCACCAATACCGCGCGCGGCGGAGTCTCGAGCAATTGCCCCGTCACACCCGATTTGAATCGGGTATGCGTGGATGCGGCGAAGGCGGTAGGCGGCGGGGTTGTTGCTGTCGACGTCCTGGAGGATCCAGAGCGCGGGCTGCTGGTGAACGAGGTGAACCACACTATGGAGTTCCGCAACAGCGTCAAACCAACCGGAGTCGACATTCCGGGATGTATCGTCGACTTTGCCATGGAGACGGCGGCCGGCTAACCCACGGTTCAAGGTCCATCAACAGACACGATGGTTTGTCCTTGGATCCTGTTGCCAAACCTCAAGTCCCCGAGCACTTTCCTGGTCCCATGAGCAACCGCATCACCGTAGCCATTGCCGGGGGATCCGGTTATGTAGGTGGCGAACTCCTGCGCCTGCTTCTGGATCACTCAGCCTTTACGGTGACCCAGATTACCAGCGAACGACACAAGGGCTCGTTTGTCCACTTCACCCATCCCAACCTGCGTCAAAGGACCAGGCTCAAGTTCATTGGAATGGACGAACTTGAGCCAGCACAACTCCTATTCCTCTGCCTGCCGCATGGACAGGCGATGCAGCAGATCGAGCGGTTCGCCGGGTTGGCCGAAAGGATCGTGGACTGCAGCGCCGATTTTCGACTCGACGATCCCGACCTGTATACCGAGTGGTACGGCAAACCCCATGCCGCGCCCCAATGGCTGGAGCGGTTTGTCTACGGACTTCCCGAACTCAACCGAGACCGAATCCGGGGCGCGCGATACGTCTCCGGTGTCGGATGCAACGCCACGGCCATCAACTTGGCCATCCTGCCGGTTGTGCAGTCGGGACTGATGGCTGCCGACACCGATCTGATTTGCGAAGTCAAGGTGGGCAGCAGCGAAGCCGGCAACAAAGCCAGCGATGCTTCCCATCATCCCGTGCGCGCCGGTGCCATGCGCAGCTTCGCTCCGGTCGGGCATCGACACACGGCCGAGGTACTCCAACTCCTTGCAGCCAACGGTACCCGTGCCAGGGTCCACATGAGTGGAACCGCCATCGACAACGTGCGTGCGGCCTTGGCCACAGTCCATCTCTTTGTTCCGCCCGACACCCGTGAACGCGGCATATGGAAGGCGTTCCGCACCACCTGGAAGTCCGAGCCGTTCGTGCGCGTGGTTAAGGAAGCAAAGGGGAACTACAGATATCCGGAACCCAAAATCCTGGCCGGAAGCAACTGGGCGGACGTTGGTTTCGCACTGGACAGTTCCTCGCAACGGTTGGTCTGTATCTGTGCCATCGACAATCTCATGAAAGGCGCTGCCGGAACAGCGGTTCAATCGGCGAACCTGATGTTCGGACTGGGTGAAACGACCGGTTTGACGTTTCCCGGCCTCCACCCTATTTGATGTCCGGCACGTCCGGACCGTTCCACGAACGCCACACGGATGGCGCTCCCTGCTGCAAATCCCGGCAGAACTCGGCATGACTGCGCCGGGCAAATCGCGATCGCTTTAAGGCGCTTGGCAGGCAACTTGAGAGAAATCCCAAGGATGCCGGACACGCCGAACTGCATCCGGACAACCACTCTTCCGAAACAGGGCTGACTATTCGCAACACCGTCAGTCGAGCCACAAACCACTATCACCGCCGTTGCGGGCGTGGGCGTAGATGGAGGTGGTGGCCAGCGAGGCGTGGCCCAGCGTCTCCTTGACGGACTGGACAGGCGCACCGCCTTCAAGGGCGTGGCTGGCATGGGCATGGCGGAACCAGTGCGGGCTTATGTCGCGATCAATGCCGGCCCGGTGCGCCGTGCGGCGCAGGGATGTCCAGACATTGTTGCGGGCAATGGAACGGCCGGTGCGCGTGGCGAACACAAGACCGTTCCGCTCCGCGTCCGGAGGCCGCAACTCAATCAGTGTCTTCCGCAGGCGGTCTGACACGCGAATTACCCGGCCCCTGCCACCTTTTCCTTGAAGAACCGTCAGCATGGGCGGTTGGCTGTCCAGATCCAGATCCCCCCAACACAGGGCAAGCGCCTCGGACACGCGGCAGCCGGTGTGGTAGAGCATCAGGTACAGCGCGAAATCGCGGCCAGCCCGGGCAGCCTCGAGCAGACGGGCCACTTCCGTGCGGGACAGGATGCGCCGGCCCAGAGCCGAGGCGGTGCTGCTTTGATTGGGATTGGGCAGATCGTTGATCTCGGCACAAGGATTGGACCGCACGTAGCCCCTACGATGGGCCATGGCAAAAGCGGAGCGGAGCGCACTCATCATGGTGTTGACGCTGCCCGGCCTGCGGCTTTGCGCCAGAAACTCCTGGAAGTCCTGCAGGTTGGCCAACGTAGTCTTGCCCATGGGACATCCTCCGCTATGCGCTTGCCATGCATTCCAGGTGCGCTCGTAGGCGGTTCGGGTATGTTCGGAAACTTGCCGGTGCAGCCAAATGGCGATCATCTCCTGGTCGGAGACGATCCTGTCCACGTTGCGGGCAGCTTGCTGAATCTTGTCCAGCTCAACAGCCACCAAGGCGGCGGCTTGCCGCAACTCGGGCAATTCGGCCGGTGACGAAGGCCCCTCGGTACGAATCAGGGGTGCGGGATCGGGAACAAGGGTGGAATCGGCCATGGCGGTGGTCCTGGACGTCCAGATGAGCCAGAGTATAACATTACTTGCATAATGTAATACTTTTTCCGAGTTAGGCGCCAAGCTGTCAAACAGCCGTTTGCCAGCCATGCGAACAGGATCTCGGAGACCCGCGCGCCTACCGGGCGGCGGCAAGCGGTAGGCGCCTGGACCTGCCGAAGATGTTCGTGGGAGCGCGGCGCGCCCGGCTTGCCACCGCCACGCGGTCAGAACGGGGAGGCACAGCCTACGATGCTGCCATGTGGACTACACGGTACCGACCAGGCGGCCCAGCCCACCTACCTGGTCATGGAAGAATCAAAATAATCAATTTTTCATTTCTTTTTAGCATTTTTTAACAATATGCGAACTCCCAAACCATTTCGCTGCCAGTCGTCAACAAGACGGACAGGCCGCCTCGCGTTGCCAGCAACTGCAGCTCCCTTCGGCATGGCAGACTACATCCAATGAAACAGTGCCTCCTTCACTGCAACACGGTCAAACCTCATGTCCCTTCTCAACTTCAATGAAGACACCATCATGGAACTGGCTACTGCCAACTCCCATGCTAGGGGAGTGGAGTATGCCCGCCGCGGGGCAGTTCGCCAACTGACCTCGGATGGAGACTGTTTCCGGGCACTGGTCCAAGGCAGCTATCTTTACACCGTGTGCCTTTGGGAGCAGGATGGCGTTGTTGCTTCGTCCTGCACATGCCCATACGACTGGGAGGGAATATGCAAGCACGTCGTTGCGGTGATGACAAGGCTTCTGGAAGTGCAGAATTCCGGCCAAGCAGACATCAATGTGCAATCCTCGTCCGGACCGGATGTTGCCAACATGTCGCTGAGTGAATTGTTGGATTCGACCACTCATTTCCAACTAAAAATCTTCATGCGACAGTTTGCTGACGAACATCCTCAAATAATTGACAAATTGAGGATGTTTGCCGAAAGCACAGCGGAAACCGTCATCACGAAGGACGGCTACCGGAACGAAATTTTCGCTGCCTTGAAGACCATCCGCAGAAAGTTTGAAATTGCTGTGATGGCCGATCCCTACTTCGAATACGCGGAAGCACCCGACCAGCATATGTTCCTGCAGGAACAGCTGGCATCGTTTCGGGATCTCGCCACAAAGTATCACATACGGGAAAACTGGCCGGAAAGTGCCAAGATCCGCGAAGCGCTCATCCATGCCTGCGGCCAGATCCAACAGGAGAACACAAGGATAGAAGAGGATGAATACGACACTGGATATGGTGAATTATTTCAATATGCCTGTTTCCTGGAGGCCCGCGCTGCCTTGATGGATTGGGCCGCCCTGATCCCCAAGTTGGAGCATGACCAGGGCAAATCTGAAGCTATCAAACGATTCGTTTCCCTTTTTATTTCCGATGATTATGGTTTTGGACATTTACATTGGGAGAACGCGTTCCGACTGGCAATTCATACCCGAGCCGATGCCGCAATTGCAATAAATCTGTTGGATGCACACAATCAGGAATTTGATGCCCTTTCGCAAGCGGGAATTCTATTATATCTCCTGGAAAATTCCGAAGACTTCGATCGTTTTGTACGAGTTGCTCAAACTGCCGCGCACAAACTACCCCACTGGATTCTGCCGGTGGTGGAGAGGATGATGGCCTTGGGGCATCGTTCGGCAGCCATCCAGCTGACTGAAGAGGCACTTGCCCAGAAGGATTCCGATTCGTTTCGAAATTTCGATCCCTTTGAGTCGCCCACACAGGCCATGCCGCGCCAAGAGCTGCTGCGTTTCCTGATTGGGATATTTGATCCCCAAAGCGAAAGGGACAAGCTTCGCCGCCATGCCGAAGCACTCTTTTTTGAGTCCGGAACCTTGCCGGACTACCAATTCCTGTGCGGCTTGTTGACAACCTCCGCCGAACATCGGAGGTTGCAGCAACAGGTACTGAAGCAATGCGGTCCGGACACAGTTGTCGAGGTGTTGAGTACCGAGGAACATTGGGACGAGCTCTTGGCCTACGCCCGCCAACATGTGCATGTCCTGCCTGACCATCCCCAATTGCTGGTTCACCTCCATGATCGATTCCCCGAAGACTGTTTTGAACTCTATCAAGACCTTGCCATCGAATACCTCAACGAAGGGACTGGTCAGAGACTGTATGATGTCGTCGCCATGCTTGTACGCCACATGCTCGCGTTGCCTGGACAGGAAGCCCAAGTTGGGAATTTCATAGTCTGGATACATGACAAATTCCGGAGGCGCACCAGTCTGATGAGGACGCTGGGAGACTCCATCGAGATTGGGTTTGACATGCGCAACCGTCATGTGCAGGAGAGCCGCCGGTCCCCAACCAAGGAACAGGCCAAGTCGATGAGTCTCTTTGAACTTGGGAGGTTCTGTCCTCTGCCGCGGACGCCCACCAAGCAATCCGACCAGAACGAGCAGGCCGCGGCTTTGATTTGGGCCGCGTTGCTGCAGCACGAGGAGGGTTGGGAAAACGAACAGTTGGCGCGCGCGATTGCCAAGGAACTAGGCGTGGGGTTGGCACGGGCCAGGAGTTTGCGGGCCCAGGGTCTGAGATTGTTGGCATTCGCCGGCCACGTGGAATTCCCCCGCTCAGGCAAAAGGTCCCGGGTGACCTTGCTTCGAGCCTAATCCCCTCGGCTACGCATACAGGGCAGCAACGAGACGCGTTCGAAACCCTTTGGATGCCTACGGCACCACCGGCATCGGCACAGCGCTGTGGCAGCGTACTCAAAATTTACAAAATATCTGTTTATGATAAAAAATTAGAATATATCATCCAAAACGGCAGCGAGTGACAAAACCCGTTGCCGCAGACGTGGGAGCAGGTCAGCCCCCACCTGCGGCGGGATTGCACCTAACTGGACCAGCGCGTGTGGGACGCTCCTGCAGGATCAATGGGAGTGTGAACGAACGTCCACGCGGCAATTTGCGGCACCCCGTGGAGATTCCATGCAATCGCATCACCTGCAATCCAACCGAAACGGCTCCAAACCGGGGCCGCACCGATGTCGGGTTGGGACTATGCACTCGAAGTTACGCGATGCCGGGCCTTGGTCCAGGTTGGCCGGCCTCGACCGGTAACGCGGCCACGGTGGCCGCCACGTCGTCCGTCAAAACTGCGTCCGCTCCCTGTCGGGCATACATGGACATCCGCGTCGTCGGATCGGTGTCCAACGGTGCGACCAACATCCGCCGCCGGTGTGCGTGCCACACGAACAACGGATTGGCAGCGAGGTTGGGCCAGGCCGGCCCAACGAAGTCCCAATTCGGTGCCGGGAACAGCATGTTCATGGCCACCGGTCCCACGGGCAATTCGGGACACACTTCGCGGACTGCCAACAGACAGCGCGGCTTGAAGGACGTTACCAATACGCGGGACAGGAATTCATACTGGGAAAGGACTTCGACCAGTTTCCGTGCCCAGGAGGGGATCGAAAACCTGGGATCCTTCAATTCCAACAGCAATGCCACGTCTGCCTTTGACACCAGTTCCAGCAGCGCAGCCAGCGGTGGAACGAACTGCGTTTCCGGCGCGTTGCGTTCCGGCATGTCCACTGGGATCGATACAACCTCGTCGACGGATAGGTCGGTCACATGTGCGTTCCGGCCGGTTGTGCGTTTCAGGTTGCGATCGTGCAACAGGATCAACTCGCGGTCCTTGCAAAACCACAGGTCGGTCTCGATGAGATGTGCGCCTTGCTCGATGGCCAAGGCGAAGGCGTGCATCGTGTTTTCAGGCGCTACCGCCGAGGAGCCCCGGTGGGCGATGACAAACGGCGCACCGTGGGCCAGGCGCGCTTCCCTAACATCGGCGAAGTGCCTCAGGTCGAGGTTGGCAAGCACACGAACACCCTCATCCCTTGAGTACAGCGGCCAACGCGGCCACAACCGTATCCGCCTGTTGTCGGGTGATGATCAGGGGCGGGAGCAACCGTAGCACACGCGGTCCGGCGTTGAGCAACAAAATCCTGTGGTCCTCCAGCAGCGTACGGAGAATCGGTGCCGCCCGGGAACGCAACTCGATTCCGATCATCAGTCCCAGTCCGCGAATTTCGCGGACAACCCGGATGCCGCGGAGTGCGTCCTTCAGTGCGTCCAGCAGATAAGCGCCCATTCTGGCACTGTGGCCGATCAGGTCGTGTTCGTGATAGGCGGTGAGCGCAGCCAAGCCAGCGGCACAGGCAAGCGGGTTGCCGCCAAAGGTGCTGCCGTGGACGCCTACAAAGATGTGTTCTTGTACTCGGTCCCCAAACGCAACGGCACCAATCGGGAATCCTCCGCCCAATCCCTTGGCGGTGCACAGGATGTCCGGCTTCAAGCCATGATGCTCGATCGCGAACCACTTGCCGGTACGTCCGATGCCGGTCTGAATCTCATCGGCAATGAGTAGTGCCCCTGTCTCCCGACAACGCTGTTGGACAGCCTGAAGAAACTCGGGCGTACCCAGGTTGACGCCTCCCTCGCCCTGGACCACTTCCAGGAACACGCCGGCGGTCTCCTCGGTCACCACGTCCCGAAGGGCATCCACATTGTTGTAGGGCATGTGGCTGACCCCGGGCAACAGCGGACCGAAGACATCTAGGTTGCGGGCATTCCAAGTCAACGCCAGGGAACCTGAGGTCCTGCCATGAAATGCTTTTGACGCGGCAACCAGGTTCGCTCGACCGGTGGTAATCCGAGCCAGCTTGAGTGCCGTTTCGATGGTCTCCGTGCCACTGTTGAGCAGAAACGCGTAGGGCAGGTGATCGGGCAGTACCTCAGACAGCTTGGCGTAGAACCGGCCTCGAGCTTTGCCATAGAGAAACGAAGACAGCGAAGTGAGCGTTTCCGCCTGTCTGGACAAGGCTGCCGCCAAATCTGGATGCGAGTAGCCCAGCATAGCGATGCCCTGAGAGGATGTGAAGTCCAGGAAACGATTGCCGTCGGTATCGAACAACCAGGCTCCCTCACCGCGCGCGAAAGTGATTTCCGCCCGTTTCGGGATGAAACCACCTGACATTCGCAGTTCAATTTCCCTGAGATCGGCGAAGTCCTCCGACTTCACAGACGCGTGGTGGTTCATCTGATGTGGGTTCCGTGCGCTTGGTCCAATGCCTTGGTGACCGGGTCGTCCACCCGTCCATCCGCGATCACAACTTCGCCAACCCCTTGTTGTAGGGCATCCTTGGCACCCATCACCTTCCGTTTCATGCGCCCTTCGGCGAGGTCGATGAACTGGTCAATCTGATTCGGCTTGATTGACGAAATCAAGGTTGACTCATCTGGGTATGACCGCAAGAGCCCGGCCACATCGCTGAGATAGAGCAGCGTGTCTGCCTGCAAGGAGACGGCCATGTGCGCTGCGATCCGATCACCGTCCACGTTGATGGCCTCGTTGTCGTGAGACAGGGCCGGCGGAGTCAGCACCGGCACATACCCGTCGTCCAGGAGCAGTCGGACCAGGCGGGTGTCCACATGATCCACGGTCCCGGTCCAGTCGTCCCGGATCATCACCCAGCGATTGCCTTTGCGTACCCGTATCCGACTCTTGCGCGTGCCGCGGACAAGTCGCCCGTCCAACCCGCTCAAGCCGACCGCATTTACCCCACGCTTCTGCAATGCCTCGACCCACAGCTTGTTGATCTGGCCACAGTAGACCATGAGAAAGATTTCCAGTGTTCTCCGGTCCGTACGTCGGCTGGTCAACCCGTTGCGGCCTTCAACAAACTCTGGAGGATGGCCCAGCGCTTCGGATACTGCGTTTGTGTGTTCCGCGGCACCGTGGACAAATACCAACTGTTCGCCCTGGCCAACCACCTGCGCCAGATCATCGGCCACGGATTCCATTGAGATGGACAACCCACCACCCGCCTTGACGATCAACATGGCCCTGAATCCACTCTTGGCCAATGGTGCCGTCGGTCCAAATGCCCAATCATGCTGCGGAACCGTCCATTGCTATACTCACACGTCTTGTTGGGTTGGCACCACCAGAGCCATGCGGCGGCGATCATACGTTGATGTCTCCTCATTCTAAAGTTTACGTCACGGACATCGGTTGGCCCTCCCTGGCCGCTGAACTCGAGGTCCTGGACCCCTTGGGCGCGGTCTTGGAAATTGCACCGGACTGCACGGACAACCAAATGGCGGAGTATGTGCGGGATGCCGACGCGATCATGACGTGTTGGAGGACGATTCCGCCGGAAGTGGTGTCGGCGGCGAAACAGTGCCGCGTGATTGCCCGGTATGGAATCGGATTGGACAACATTCCGGTTGCCTTGGCCACGGAACTGGGTATCGTGGTCGCCAACGTGCCCGACTTCTGCCTGGACGAACTAACGGACCAGGTGATGGCGGGAATCCTTGCCCTCTCCCGCCAACTCCCAGCCCTTGACACCTCTGTCAAACGGGGGGAGTGGTCTCGGGACACGTCTGTTCCCCTAAGGCAATTACGCGGCCAGACACTGGGCTTGCTTGGGTTTGGCAACACTGCCCGGCACCTTGTGCCAAAGGCACAGGCCTTCGGCTTGAAGGTGCTTGCCTATACGCCACGCCTGGCGGCTGCCGCCCTACCCGATGGCGCGACCCTGGCCAAATCCTTCCAGGACCTGTTGGAACGGTCCGACTGGCTTTCCATCCACGCGCCGCTGACCCCAGAAACAGCCGGACTGTTCGACGACCGGGCCTTTGCCACCATGAAGGATTCGGCTGTGCTGATCAACACATCGCGTGGTGCCATCATTGACGAACCGGCCTTGAACCGCGCACTTACGAGTGGTTCCATCGCCGGCGCGGTGTTGGACGTCTTGACGACCGAACCCCCTACCTCAGACATCCCATGGCGGAACCACCCCAATGTGCTGATGACTCCGCACTCCGCCTTCCTTTCCGAGGAATCGCTCCGAACCCTGGCTACCCGAACCGCCCAGAACGTTGCAACCGTTCTCATGGGGCAAGTTCCGGAAAGCGTGGTCAACCCGGAGGTTCTGGGTCGAGACAATTGCCGAATCCAGGCTTGAACCCAAACAGCCTGATTGCACGCCCAAGGAAGGAGGCGGTGCATGACTCCGACTGTCGGCCTGGAAAACCTTGCCAACCGGCCAAGTTGGCACCCCGAATCCTGCCATCCACATGGTGTCTTGCTCGCGTACGCCCTCATGGACGCACCACGGGGCAAGATGCAACATGCGAACTCTGGCATCTTTATGGAATTTATACGAAACAGAAGGAATGGCGCAGATAACCGCAGGGCAATCTGTCGGCGCCAATGGTCTCACGAGCTCGCATTGGCATTGAGCAGAGATGAATCATTGGAATTGGCCACTGCTTTGGCATCAGAAGGAGTGCCGAACCACACGCGGATGGACCGAACCCAAACCAAAGAATCTGGAGTACATTCGCATAGCGAATAGCATCATCCGGTGTAGGTCGGCAACAACCCCGTCCGTCCCGGGTCCAGGTTCCAGTCCGCCAATGTGGCGCGGGACAAACGACAGACCATGGTGTATGCCGGATCGTAGATATTGCCGAGGTCGTATCTGACCTGCTGTCCCATCATCAAATGGACCGTCTCCAAATCGTAGCCGCATTCGTCAACAAGCCAACGTGACACTTCTGTGGTCGCATGTCGTGTGGCCTGATCCAGGGGCCGGGCGCTGCCGGCCACGAAAATGTCGGAGTCGTTGTACCCCCGCGGCCAACTCAGCCTTTGGTTCTTGACCACGTCAACACTGAACTCCACCTCGGCGGAAATTTCGATGCCGGTCCCCACGATCTCGCCGTCTCCCTGGAGGGCATGTACATCGCCCAGGAAGAGCAGGGCCCCCGGTACCGACACCGGAAACAGGGCCGTGACACCGTCGCGCCATCCACGGTAGTCCATGTTTCCGCCATGAGGTCCGGGAGTGGCCGTGCTGATGGCCTCTCCTCCTGCCGGTGCCACGCCGAAGCAGCCGATCATGGGATCCATTGACTGCCATGGAAGGGCTTCCCCATCGGACACGCGAACCAGACCAGCCGACGTGTCGACGTCCCAAACCGTAATGGCAGGTGAAGGCACCTGCAGGCCCTGTAGATAGTCCGGATCAAGTACGTCTCCGGCCAATATGTTCCTGGTCCACCCCGTGCTGCGGTCCGGTCTGATGCCGATCAGGTGCATAACCAGTGCGTCACCCGGCTCTGCCCCCTCGACATGGAACGGTCCGGTCATCGGATTGGGCCGGCCGGCCACGGTTTCGCCGCGATGGTCCGCGCCGCCGGCATCGACGGTGCGAGTCCGCACTACGTCTCCGGGCTGCAGATGACACACGGGTTCGTGCGTGCCGATGGTGTTGAACCACCGGGATGGAGCAAATTCAACCAATGCCATTGGGGATCCTCCCTGATGCCAGAAGTATCTCAGTAAGTGAAGAGCCGCTTCTCGTATTGCAGGATGGTTACTTTCGGCACGAAGCCCAATCGCTGGTTGATGGCCAGCATCGGATTGCGTTCTTCGTTGCCAGTCACAATCATGGTAGCCCCTTCCCGGTGCGCCTGTTCAATCGACTTGAGTTTCAGTGCGGTTGCCAGGCCTCGCCGACGCCAAGCGCGGCGGACACCAGTCAATCGAATGTCCCAGACAGTTGGATTGCCCGAAGTTCGGTTGGCGGCCGTGAAGGCCGCGTATGGTCCAAAACCCTCGGCCGCGTTGGGCTCGGTGTGATCAACTGCGACCATCCACGTGTCCGGTGACGCACCGGATTTGCTCAGCATGTTGTCGAACTCGGCCTCCGTTACGGAAGGAGGACCGTATGGACGAGGAACATCCGCGTCGACATCCAGCCACGCGCGGTGCAGTTTGGAGCGCCACTTGGGATCATTCTGCATCAGGCTCGGCAGGTTGTAGAACCCAATCCCTGCTTCCTCCACAGCTTGAATCCGCCCCACCCAAGGATCGAAGTCGAATCCCTGAACATCCAAAGCCGAGTTCAAGTCGCGTTGGAGGCACACGTAGCCGTTGGCTTCAAGCCAGTCGACGCGCACGGGTCTGTCATCGCGCACTTTGAGGCTGAGGACACCAATCGCCAAGCCTTCGATTCGCTTCAGAACATACGCCTCCACGAGCGAGTGAATCGCCTGTCCACCCACCATGAGATCTTCCAGAGCAGGGTAGAGCATGAAGTCGTACGTCATGCAATCCTGAATTCCGATCCAGTTCGGCTTGTACACCTGGCCGCATCCGACAACCTTCGCGTCCATGGTTGCCACGAACAGGTGCGGCAATCGGTCCTTGCGCCCGGTTGCCAAACGGGCTCGAAAGTGCTCCAGGGTGTCCGGTGGGCGGTCGGGAACGTAGGCAGCACCGACCGCTAGCCACGCGCGGCATTCTTCGTCAACCGGCTTGAACTCCCGAATGTCGAATCCCATGCCCGCCCCCTTGTAGGCATGTTAGCCCGGTTTGGCACCGGAAACAGTCTCCCGGTTTGGGAACGTCCGTTGCCCCTAAACCTGCCCACCATCGGGGATTCCCTAGACTCGCAGGTGTGCCAAACACATGGTGTAGTCGGTGGCCCGTCCCCTCGGTTGTGTCGTGCCGGACAATTTCTGCAAAGCCGGTGACGATCCTACAGGAGCGCGGTAGTCACCGGCGACTCGTTTCGCGTGGCCATTGGCGGCCGGTTACAACTGCTTCTCGTAGTCCTGCCAGGCCGGAGAGGGCTTGAACCCCAACTTGATGTTGATGTCGTACATGGGATTGTTCTCTTCGTTGCCGGTTTCGAACCGCGTACCGCCCATATCGCAGGCTTGGGCAATCGACTTCAGTTTGATAGCCGTGGCAATACCTTTGCGACGCCAGTTCCGGCGGACGCCGGTCAGCCATATGTCCCAAACCGACGAATCACTCAGTGCGGGATTGACACAAGTCAACCCCGCGTAGGGCCCGAACCTGGGACCTCCTTCGGACAACGAACTGTTGTCCACGGCAATCAGGTTGGTCTCCGGCCGCAGGCTTGGGCTCTTCAGCATCTTGTCGAATTCGTCAACCGGAATGGGCTTCGGTTCATTCGGAACGGGGACATCAAGGTCAATTTCCACCCATGCTTCGTGCAACTTGGCATGCCAGTCCGGATCGTGTTCCTGCAGGTACGCAAGTGTATGGAACTCGATGCCGGAAGACTCGACTTTTTCGACAAAGCCGTCCCACGCACCGAAATTGAAGGTAGCCACATCCAGAGATGATGAGGGATAGCGCATCACCGCCGCATAATCGTTGTCAATCAACCAGTTCACTCTTGCTGTCTTGTCCTCGCGTGCACCTGTCAACAAGACCTCGGTCGGCCGGTCGGAGATGAGTTTCAAGACATGCCGTTCAACGTGGGAGTGGACCGGTAGCCGATCCACCACCAGTTCTTCATGATCCGGGTGAACCGTGTGACTGAACTGGATGCGGCCCTCCACATTCAGCCAATAAGGATCCGAGACATCACCCCAACCGACGATGGCTCCGTCCAAAAGGAAGACGAACCTGGCTCTGAACTTGTCCTTGCGCGCCGTCTCGTCCCTGTACTTCCACTGTTCCAGAGTATTGGGTGGATACTCCGGCCAGCAGGCATTCCCGATCGCAAGACACGCCAGATACTCTTTGTCAACAGGATTGAAGGGACGGATCCTGAACTCCATGACGGTCTCCTTCCAGAATGCCGGATGCCGACTTGCTTTGAGGGCTCGGTTCGACGAATCGAGCCCCCGGGCCTGCCAAAGGGCGCAGACTCTATAACCGGGTGGGCGGCAGTGTCAATAATGTGGTGTCTCGACCAGCAGAACATCCGGCTGAACCCTTGGACAATGTCCACAGGTCCCTGTCCGTGCTGTCCAGACTCCAGGGGTGTCCGGCTCAACTCTCCGCACGGTGGACTTGCCCGGAAGCCGCCCAGTTCGGCGCGTTGGGCAATCCTGGCGCACGGCAGTGGCTTTGGAATGCACCAACCGCTCTGAACGGTTTGTGGAGGCCATCGAGCCGACTGGGTAGCCGTTCATCGTCCCATGCCGGCTACAGGAATTTTTTGGTACTCCGCCAAGTCGAGAGCGGATTTGCCCCCAGCCCGAGGTTGATGCCATACATGGGGTTGTTCTCTTCGTTGCTTGTCTTCATCCGAGCGCACCCCATGTCGCGCGCCTGAGCAATATAGGCGTACCACTTCGGCTGCTTGCCCTCCCACTCCTGACGTACGCGAACGGTCAAAGGCTTGCCGTCGGTGTACCTGCGGATGGGGGCCAGACGTACCCAGCCTAACTTCGGGTTGCGCAGGCAACCGTCCCTGATCCTAACTTCGGGCGGGATGGTGAAGGTAGGCTGTTTAGTGCTTGGCTTTGTACTGCGGATGCCCGTGGTCCGTCCGGGTCGAAGAACGCGGCGTAGCCGTCCCCTATGTACTTGTTAGGCGTACCGGACGATTTCATAGCTGTAGTCCTGCAGCCATTCGTTGCCGGATGCGTTCCGGAACTGCGCAAACCGCTAGCCCAGCGTAACGAGAGTCGGACTGCCGGGACCATCCCCCAGCCTGCCGGACGCCTTCTACATGCGGTAGTCCGTCTGGTGACCGGCCAGGACGTGGTTCCAGACGAACCGACAAGGCACCCGCCAGTTGTTCGAGGTACTGTCCGTTCGCGTCTGTGCCGGGATACAGACGCCCGCGCAGGGTCCGTATGACGGCCCGGGACTCTTCTGCGGGATGCTGGTCATGGTGCCTCAACCACCTGCGCCGTTCGAGAGCCTGGTTACCGCCGGGCTCTCCCTTACACAGGGATTTGCAGCAACAGAGTTCGACTGTCAACTATTCGAGGTAAGCCCCATACTCTTCGTCTACAGGGCGGAAGGGACGGATCTCAAAATCAATGGCTGTTTCGTCCCGGACAGCCAACTCCCCACACCCCCTGAAGATTCGGGTTCGACTCAATGGTGCGGGCCATGCGCCTGCCAAGGGACAGGAACCCCATGACAGGACGATGTGCACTGTCAACCAGATACCTGGCTGAACCCCTGAACGATTTCCACCACTTCCTGCCCGTACTGCTCCAGCTTCCAATCCGGCAGGATGTGGTATCCGGCCAGAGCGGCGACGGACATGGGGGCTTCCGCGGCGATGGCCTTGAGCGAGTGCTTGCTCAGGACAATGTCCGGATCGACGCCCCGTTCATTGGACTTGCCCAAACGCCACCTGCGGAGCGCGTTGAACAACCCAAGTTCGCGCCGATCGGTGATCGACGTTGTGGATGATTTGAAAGGACGCACCGCCACGCGTTGCCTTTGCCCTTGCTGGATGCATGCCAGAATGTCGTCCCCCAGCAGGCGTACTTGCCTGCGATCCAGGCATTTGCAGCGTTCAAGCGACCGGCGCGTCGTGGGTTGATTGCGAGCCAACGACAACAGCACCTTGTCGGTCACCACGCGACTGCGCGGCCGGTCCCAAGCCAGCGCGATCTGCTCGCGCCATTCCCACAAGGACTTGTACACCCCCATGTGCTTCAACGAGACCTGCTTGGTGGTCTGGTGATCCCAGAAGGTTTTGTCCCGCGAACCAACCCTGGAGTAGTCGGCGGACGCGACCTCCTCCATGTGGGCCAGCCCTTCCGCAAGCCGATCACAGTCCGACAGGCTGTGGAACAGTTTTCTATACAATGGCACAAGGTAGGCGACGTCGCCGCAAGCGTAGGTAAGCTGGCTCGCCGTAAACGGCCGCTTGCCCCAATCGGACATGCGAACCCGTTTGCTTTGATGAACCTGGAACTCGTCCTCCAGAATCGAGCCGATGGAGGTGGAAGTCCAATTGGCCAGGCGCGCAGCGATTTGGGTGTCGAACAGATTCGCGACACGGATGCGGAACTCCTTGTGGAGGTACCCCAGCTCGCTCTGGGCACCGTGCATCACGAACCGGCGATTTGGATCGGCAAACAACGGGACCAGACGGCGGACGTCGACCCGGTCCGGATCCAACAGCCAAAGTTCAAGTTCACCGTCGCGACCGTCCCAGCGGCGACGGGTCATGGCAAACTGCATCAAACAAATGCGCGAGGCATAGCTGTGCGCGGAATTGCTTTCAGTGTCCAGGGCAACCAGCGTGTGGGCGGATAGGGCACGCTCGAACCGCTGGAGATCCGGCTCTGAATCCACCAGAACACAGCCAAGGGTGTGCCTACGCCCGTTGCGCGTAGCAAGGCTTACTTGGATGTCTGACATGATTGCTGTAACGAAAAGTGGCAAAGCAACGCAGTGGGGTACTGCCACCAAGTATAGACGATCAACACAGTCTGTGCTGACAGAACACGAAGGTCTTTCCGAAACCGGTTCCGAAAACCAAAATCACCGTTTCGGATACGCTTAGACTACAAGGTTCGAACCTCCTCGCAACACCTCTGACAACATTGCCTATATTTCTTGCATGATGATCGACACGGTTGTGCTTGACGCCGAAGGTCGCGTGTCGTGCGGCACCGATGCCGCAACAGTTGTGACGCGTCTTCGCCAGGGCCGGTGCCGGGCTTGGCTCGACTTCAACAACCCGACGGAGGTGGAACTGGACTTCGCCTTGGAGGAGGTTCTCCCCGCGCACGAACTAGCACGCAAGGATGTGCGGGATCAGGAAGGCACCCCTAGGCTGGCGGAGTATCCCAACTGCCTGGTCGTCGTATTCCATTCCGTCGAGGCATCGGGAACGGATCCGGCGGGTCTGACCACGGTCGAACACGTAGCCGTCCTAGGCCACAACCTCCTCATGACATTCACCTACGACGACAGGCTCCATTTCGCGGAAATGCACGATCCAGCTCGCCACAGGTCCGATGGCCTGGCACTGGGAACGGTACGGCTGTTTCACGAACTCCTTGACTGCCAAGTGGGCCAAGCCAGAGGGTTGAT
Source organism: Caldilineaceae bacterium (assembly GCA_965219935.1). Lineage (GTDB taxonomy): Bacteria > Chloroflexota > Anaerolineae > Caldilineales > Caldilineaceae > Bin34. The sequence continues at coordinate 935,730 of CBDCOU010000003.1, forward strand.
TGAGGACTTGGTGGGATCGCTTGAGTCCGTGGGGGATGTCATTTTCACCCGCAATCTGTCCGCGGCCAGCGAGCATGAAATCATGGAAGACATCCTGCAGGCCAAGAGCACCGCTTTGCGGTTGCAACGCGTCTTGGGACCGCAAGCGGAACTGTTGCGCAAGCTGGCGGTTGAACATCGGACATCCATCAGTCCCCAGGAACGGGCCTACTTCCAGGTGACCTTGGAGGAGTCCGTGCATCAGGAGTCGTTGGCGGACCTGCTCGTGGAACTGGCCAACGGCACCATGACCACGCATCTGAACCTTTCCAACTACCGGCTGAGCGAAGTCATGAAGGTCCTGACCATGATCGCGACCGTGTTCATTCCCCTGACGTTCGTGACGGGACTCTTTGGAATGAACTTCGCGCACTTGCCCGGGACGCAGTCGCCGTATGCCCTGGTGGCGGTGGTCGCAGCCTGCTTGGTTCTCACCATCGGCATGCTTTTGTTCTTCAGACGCAAGCGGTGGCTGTAGCATTGCCCCATGGAACCAGCCTCTCGGCACTCGGAGCGCCTACTTCATGACCAGTACCTATGCGTTTCGTTCGGCCGCCGGTGCCGACTACGGGAAAGTCATCGACTTGTGGATGCGGGGCGTGTCCAGCGACCGCGTCGCCATCGATCAGATTGCCAACACTTGGTGGAAGCGCCTCCTGTTCCGATATGTGGCAGGTCGCAAAATCTTCCAGCAGGACATGGAAACCGCGGTGGTGCTCAAGGACGGCAACCTGTGCGGCTACTATGGTCTGCAAACGGCAGCCGACACCATGAGCGTCTTCGATTGGGGACTGGATCTCGACTGGAGCACCGAAGGTCTGAGTGTCTTCGGATTGATGGTCGAACACATTCTTGACGATATCTACGAGCGCAACGACGACATCGAGTCACTGGTCATCGGCACGGAACGTCATGAAAACGACGTGCGCGCTGCACTGGAACAGAGTGATTTTGAACCTCTCGACTACCAGATTGCACAAATGGTGATCGACTTGCCGCTGGCGCACAACGAGCCCCGCGGCGAGATGGATCTCCATCTCACGCTGCGCAACGCGCACTCCTTTGGCGATGCCATGGAGGACTGGATCCGGGTGGACTATCAGGGCGACAAGAGAAAGGCGGCCATCGTCCTTCCCATCCATAATGCGCTGCCCTTGCGAACCGTCACCTACGAGATTCTCGAGGGAGAAGATCCCAAGGGTTTCGTCCAGTTCTCATCCCACAACGATGAAGCCCGTTTCCTTTATGCGCTGGAGCCGGGACTGTGGGGCTCGCCGTTGGAACGCTTGGCCGTGACCGCCTTCTGCACGCAGCTGGCTCGCAAACAACGACGGATCAGGTTGCGAACGTTCAGTCTGGCCCACCTCCATGCCAGCCGTGAATCCCTCGCATCGCTGGGTCTGAAGTTTGAACTCGCGCCCTGGGAGCGATGGGTACATCTGCTCTTCGAGGAGGACGACGAAGAGGAGGATGCGCCCAGTGACAACGGAGGCTGAACCGGGACGTTGGCAGGAGCCAGACGCACGTATCAAGCCGCAAGGGAGGCATCCATCCGGTTTCCGCGCCGGTTGATGAACCCGAAGATGTGCCACCGTGTCATGGGTGATGGGCGCGGATGGAGGAATCCAACGAAATCCGGCAGCCGGTAACACGGTCCGCCGGTTCCCGGTCACAGACAAAGTCGAACAAAGAACGAGGCATGATGGTCCAAACAACAGGAGGGTTCCTAAGTCGCCACTTGGGTCCCGGTACTCGGGACGAGGCAACTATGGTGGCAGCGCTCAAGGTTGACAGCCTTGAGGAGCTTGTCCAACAGACGGTTCCCGCGTCCATCCACCTACCCCAACCGCTGACGCTGCCCGACCCCCTCGATGAGCCGGAAGCCCTGAAGGAACTCCGGAGCATGGCGGCCACCAACCGCCGTACAGCATGCTTTATTGGTCAGGGTTTCCATCCTTGCGTCATCCCCTCGGTCATTCGACGCAACATTCTTGAGAACCCGGGCTGGTACACGCAATACACGCCATATCAGGCCGAAATCGCGCAGGGGCGGCTCGAGGCCCTGCTCAACTTTCAGACCCTGATTGCCGATTTGACAGGCCTTCCGGTAGCCGGTGCTTCGCTGTTGGACGAAGCTTCGGCAGCGGCCGAGGCGATGACAGTTTGTTGGCGTGCCAGGTCCAGACGGTCGTTGGCTGACGTTTTCCTGGTTACGGACCGGATCCATCCTCAAGTTCTCAAGGTAATCGAAACCAGGGCGCGGCCGTTGGGCATCCGCGTCGCCACGGCGCCACTGTCTGAAATGGACCCGACTGCGGATGTGTTTGGCGTGCTGGTTCAGTCTCCCGACACGGACGGCACGGTCCACGACTACCGGGAACTCTCTGAACTTGCGCACGCTGCCGGGGCCAAGGTGGCGGCGGCCACCGATCCGTTGGCGATGGCCCTGTACGCTCCACCGGGGGAAATGGGCGCAGATGTAGCGTACGGCACCACCCAGCGTCTGGGCATGGGACCCGGCTTGGGTGGTCCACATGCCGCCTTCATCGCCGTTAGGGACGAACTCAAGAGACTGATGCCGGGGCGCATGGTGGGAGTTGCCCGCGACGCCGCCGGTCGGCCGGCTTTGCGTCTTGCCTTGCAGACGCGTGAACAACACATCCGGCGCGAGAAGGCAACCAGCAACATCTGCACAGCCCAGGTTCTGCCCGCCGTCGTAGCCTCCATGTATGCGGTGTATCACGGACCGGAAGGCCTTGCCTCCATCGCCGCGGAGATCCACCGGAAGGCCTGTACCCTCCGCAGGCAGTTGGAAGTGGCGGGTGCACGGGTGTGCCGGGGTCCGATCTTTGATACCGTCAAGATCCTGGACATGCCCGACCGGAGCCTGGATGCCGTTTGGGAAGACTCACAGCGACAAGGAATCTCCCTGCGGAGATATGCCGATGGTGCACTAGGCGTATCCATATACGAAGGTGTCTCTCCGGACGAGCTCGACAGGTTGTACGCGGCCCTTGAGGTGGCACCGCACCGGAGAATCTCGGATTTGTCGGTGGTTCCGGCCCACTTGTCCAGGGCATCGGACTTTCTCACCCACCCGGTCTTCCATCTGTACCGGTCGGAAGCGGAACTGACCCGGTACATGGCGCGTCTGCAAAAGCGCGATCTGTCCTTGACGGATGCCATGATTCCGCTGGGCTCGTGCACGATGAAGCTGAATCCGGCCGCTTCGCTCGAAGGGGTTACCTGGCCGGAATTCGCCGAGATGCACCCCTTCGAGGCTCCCCGCAACCAAGAGGGCTACCGTGCGTTGACTGAACAGTTGTGTGCCTGGCTGGCCGAAATCACCGGTTTCGCAGGTGTATCACTTCAGCCCAATGCGGGATCCCAAGGAGAATTGGCCGGCTTGTTGGCCATTCGATGGTATCTCCATTCCATTGGACAGTCCCACCGCTCGGTCTGCCTGATTCCCGCGTCGGCTCATGGCACCAACCCGGCCAGCGCCCAACTGGCCGGGTTCCATGTAGTAGTGGTCGCGTGCGACAAGCTTGGAAACATCGATCTGGAGGATCTCCAGCGGAAGCTCGACGAGCACGGACCGCGCATCGGCGCCTTGATGATTACCTACCCCTCAACCCATGGAGTGTTCGAGGAATCGGTTAAAACCGTTACGGAACTGATCCATGGCTGTGGCGGCCAGGTATACGTTGACGGCGCCAACATGAACGCCATGGTTGGATTGTCATCTCCCGCCGCCATAGGCGGGGACATCTGCCATCTGAACCTGCACAAGACGTTCTGCATTCCACATGGTGGGGGCGGACCAGGCATGGGTCCGGTTTGTGCAGCCGACCATCTGGTTCCGTTCCTGCCGTCGAATCCCGTCGGTGAACCGGCCACGGAAACAACGGGGGCGGTAGCAGCCACGGACTGCGGCAGCGGGGCCATCCTGCCGGTTTCGTGGACCTACATTCGGATGATGGGCGCAGCCGGGCTGACCAAGGCCACGCAGACGGCCATCCTGGCAGCCAACTATATTGCCGACCGACTGGGCGACTACTACCCGATATTGTTCAAGGGCCAAAACGGACGCGTGGCTCACGAATGCATCATCGACCTTGAATGGCTGAAGCCGGCCGGCCTCACGGTGGATGACGTGGCCAAACGCCTCATCGACTACGGGTTCCACGCACCGACCGTATCCTGGCCGGTTCCCTTCACAATGATGATCGAACCGACCGAGAGTGAAAGCCTGCGGGAACTGGACCGGTTCTGTGACGCCATGATCCGGATCCACGGGGAAATCCAGGACGTGCTGGAGGGCCGTTTCGCAGTCGAGGACAGCCTGCTGCGGCACGCGCCCTTCACAGCGGAGATCCTCGCGACCGAAGATTGGCCCCATCAATTCAGTCGCAGGCAGGCCGTCTTCCCTGCGCAAGGGAGTTCCGAATCAAAGTTCTGGCCATCCGTCAGCCGGATCGACAATGTCTGGGGCGACCGCAACTTCATGTGCGTCTGTCCGCCGCTATCCGAGTACCAGTAGCGCAAATGGATGCGCATCACTCCCGAGGGAAGGCCGCCGGGGCGTCAAGTTCGGCTGCATAGGGGATGGAGGCAGCGGCCCCGGCGCGCGTGACACACACGGCCGCCGCACGGTTGGCCAGCGCGAGAGCTGTTTCGGCGGATCCCGATTTCATGAACCCGGCCATGAAGTAGCCGATAAAGGTGTCGCCGGCGCCTGTCGTGTCGACCGGACGAACGGAAATGCCATCAACGGCGACGGTGCCCTGTGCCGAACCACAGTAGGCTCCATCCGCTCCCTTGGTGACCACTACGATCATGTCCGGAAAGCGGTTCAGCAGGTGACCGGCAATCCGTTCCGCCTGGTTGAATCCGGTCAACTCCTCCCCTTCCAGTTGGTTTACAAACAGAACGGAAACCTTTTCCAACGGGAAGTTGGCGGAAAGGTCGTCAGCCATGGGTGCGGGGTTGTACGCCACCGACCAACCGCGTTCCGCCGCTAGGCGCATCATCTCGGGAACCTCGCTGGTTTCGTTCTGAAACAGGACCCACCCCGGCTGTGCCTGGCCATCCAACACACCAGCCAGCTGTGCAGCCTCGACCGTTTGGTTGGCGCCACCATAGATAAATATCGAGTTCTCACCCGCCTGGTTGACCTGGATGATGGCATGTCCACTGGCAATATTTTCGCGAACCAGTACCTCTGTTACGTCTACTCCACTCTCAGCCAACAGGTCCGACAGAAACCGTCCTTCCTGTCCGATACAACCCATGTGTTTCACTTCAGCACCGGCCCGTGCGGCTGCCACCGACTGGTTCAGGCCCTTGCCACCACTGAACTTCGCATAGTCTAGAGTATGTATCGTCTCTCCGGGCCGAGAGATTTCCTCGACCTGGTAGACATGGTCGATGTTCAGTGATCCAACGGTAACCAGCATGACATCCTCCTGCAGATCATGGGCAATTCCGGCTAGGCCAGCAGTTCGAGCAGCGGGTCTGTGTGGCGCGTTTGGAGCTCGTTGAGCACCTCCACCATCTCCTGTACCCGTCTCTCGAATTCCGGGAAGTAGGCCAGATTGCGGGTCTCGAACGGATCCTCAATCAGATTGAACAGCTGGCGATAGCCGGGTACGATGCCCCGCTTGCGTTGCCGGTAGTAGTGAACCAGTTTCCACTCGTCGGCAATGACACACCGGTGCACGTGACGGTACGCAGCCATGAGGCATGCATCCGGATCGTCGGAGTCACCGGAACGGCCCTGCCACAACCTATGAGCGGAAAGACCCGCGGGCACGGGCAGGCCGGCCAGCTCGCAAAGGGTGGGAAAAACGTCGGCATGGGTCACCAGGCCCGGGACCGTGGTCCCCGATGTCACGCCGGGCCCCCGCATCACACAGGGAATGCCCAGACTGTGCTCATACATGTTCTGCTTGCCCATCAGTCCGTGCTGTCCAACGGACAAGCCATGATCCGCCAGGTACAACACCAGCGTGTTGTCTGCGAGTCCGGTGGTTTCAAGCGTGTTCAGAATGTCGCCGACCCGCAGATCCAAGTGGGTGATCATGTCGTAGTAGTCGGCAAGATGGCTCCTGATGCGGTCAGGCAGCCGCGGGGTTTCTTCCAGCAGTTCGTCCCGGATTTCGGCAACCTCAATATCGAAGGGGTGTTCTGAGTAGGTGTTGGGTGGCAGATCCATGGTTGCCGTCGCCTGACCGTATGCCGGTTCCCAGTAGTCGGGCGGGGTGCGCGGATCATGGGGAGCCGTAAACGCGGTATACAAAAAGAACGGATCGTCCCCGGTGCGGGTACCGAGAAACTCGATGGCGGCATCCGCGAAGAGATCGGTCGAATGTGCCCGACCCACTTGCGCGGCCTCGGCCGGATAGGACGCGGTCTCGTCATAGCGATGGACAGGAACCGCATCGTGGTCGGACATCCCGCCCAGGAAAATCCGGTCGCCACCAGCAAAACACCGGTTGAAGCTCGCGGCATCGTTGTGCCACTTGCCGATGCCGTAGGTTGCATAGCCATGTTGGTGGAAGTGCTCGGGCAGCAGGGGCTTGTCCCTGCGCAGAGTCTGCAGGCCGGAATAGTCGTTGTCGGTCTTGCTGACAACCGCGTCGAAGGTGGTCAGTCCGGTGAGCAGACTGGCGCGGCTGGGCACGCACACGGCCGGGGTCAGTCCCCCCATGGTGTAGGCACGGGTGCACCTGAGGCCGTCGGCTGCCAACCGATCCAGGTGAGGGGTCCTCACGGGTTCGCGCCCTGCGCTCCCGAGAGCACTGGCGCGGTGATCGTCCGCAACAAGCACAACGATATTGGGTCTGGTTTTCATGAGTGCACGCAACTTCACCTGCCGTGGTCGCGGAACAGGCCAACGGGCACTGCCACCGGTTTCCGCGTACCATCATACTTCCGGATTCTGTGGTTGGCACCGGAACGGTCCAGGAAGACGGTGGGGCTACACCATTTCCGGTCCGGCGGAGGCCGGGCAAGCCCTTCGTCCAGCGTGAACCAGTCGATGCCCGACCGATTGCTTCGTTAGCGAGATCACCGGGCCGCAAAAGCACCGCGGCAAAGCTTCCCGAAGAAGGCAGCGTCAATCGAAACCTGCTCGGAATGGACGCGCACCCGGGGGCTGTTAGACTCATCCTGAAAGACTGTCGCGCGACTTGGCGACAGGATCACCCACCAGGAGACAGGCTTCCATGAACGTACAACTGACCAGACGTTCGTTTTTGCGTGCTGCGGCCGCAACGTTGGGACTTGGCGCACTGTCGGCCTGCGCCGCTCCCGCCGGTGCACCGGACTCGGGCGACGCCGGTGCGGCCGCGATGGAGACGGTTGAGATTGCCTGGTACGAATGGGGCGACGTGCTGGACAAGGACATTGCCGATCGATCCATCGCGGACTTCCAGGCCGAAAACCCCCACATTCAAGTCCGGTTGGAACAAGCGCCTGGCCAGTATTACGACAAGCTTCAGGCTGCCCTGGCCGGCGGCACCGCCGCAGACATCATCAACAACCAGACGTGGCTGTGGCAGAGCTTCTCCGCCAAGGGGGTCTACCAACCCCTCAACGAGTTGCAGGCCCGGGATGCCTATGACACGCCCTTCCCGGCTGCCTGGGACAGCGTGTATGAAACCCAGACGCGCTTCCGCGGTGAACTGTACGGCATACCATGGAACATGAACTCCATGGTCATCTTCTACTCCAAGAAGCCCTTCGACAACATGGGTCTGGACTATCCCACCGACGACTGGACCTACGAGGACTTTGTCCAGTTGACCATAGACCTGACCGGGGAAGTCGATGGCCAGCAACAGTACGGATACCAGACCAACACATCGTATGAACGCCTAGCCTGTTGGATGCGGCTCAATGGCGACAAGGAATGGGACCAGGAGATCGAACCCAGGGAGGCACTCTGGGACACGCCGGCCATCATGGAATTCATCAACTTCCAGCTGTATGCCTGCATCAACGAGTTCGGGGTCAGCCCCACTCCCGCCATGATGGAGGGCGGCAACAATCAGATTGACTCCGGCAATGTGGCCATGAAGATGGAAGGGCCGTGGTTCTTCCCGAAGATGGCCTGTCGCGAGTGGTCCTGCACCGAAGAGGCTATGGCCGAGAACTATGTGCCATTCGGCGTTGCACAGCTGCCCAAGGCATCCAATGGCACGCGCGCCCACATGGTGTTTGGCCATGTGCTGCTCATGAACTCCCGCACGGAACACCCGGACGAGACTTGGGAATTCCTCAAGTTTGCAGGCGGGGAAGGGGCCCAGAAGTATGTGGCTCAGTCCGGCCGCCAACCGGTAACCCCCGACTTCAACGAACGCCTGTGGAAACCGTCCACGATCGAAAAATGGGGCCTGGAAAATCCCCAGCCGCTCATTGACGCTTTCGAGTCGGGCATCCTTCACTTGGCCGGCGAAGTGGACGACCGCTACATCACGGCGGAAGCGTACGGTCCGGCCCGGGACCGCATGGTGGCGGGCGACGCCGATGCATTCGAGGTGGTCCCTGAATTGAACGCGAAGATTCAGGGCCTGTTGGACGAGTACTGGACCAGCCAAGGCTAACTGCCACGGAACCGTTCCGCGGGGCGGCCACCCGGGTGGCCGCCCCGTTCTGTCATACAGCCAAGGACATGCAAGATGGAACCGATGCAGGTGTCCAATGAACAGTTGGAGTTTTTCCAGGACAACGGCTACGTGGTCCTGGATCCCATTGCCGGCCAAGAGGAGCTGGAGACGCTGAGGCGCATCTACGACGAGCTGTTTGCCCGCCGGGCAGGCCGAGAGGAGGGCGCGCAATTTGACTTGGCGGGTGCCGACGAAGAAGACACGGAGGCAACCCTCCCGCAAATCCTGGGGCCAGCCCGTTTTGCCCCCGAACTCAATGACATGGAGTTCAAGAAGATGGGAGCTTCCTGCGCCCGCCAGTTGCTGGGGGGCGAAGTCGAAGGCGGCGACCACGCCATCCTGAAACCTCCGTTCATTGGTTCGGACACTCCCTGGCACCAGGACGAGGCCTACTGGAATCCGTCGCTGATCTATTCCTCCCTCAGCATTTGGATGCCGTTGCAGGACGCCACGGTGGAGTCAGGATGCATGCAGTTCGTACCCGGCAGCCATCGCCAGGGAGTCCTGCCGCACCATCCCATCAACAACGATCCGCGTGTCCATGGTTTGGAAGTGGACGACTTCAACCAGGAGGCCGTTGTCGCGTGTCCGATTCCTGCCGGGGCCGTGACGGTGCACCACTGCCGGACCCTGCACTACGCAGGTCCCAACCTGACGGCGGAGCCGCGGCGCGCCTATATTCAGACGTTCGGCTTGCGCACGCAGACGCGCGACGAACCGCGGGATTTCTACTGGCAGCGCATCCAACAGACGGCCCGGCAGTCCCGTGCCGATGAATTTGAACGCAAGTCCGCCGATGGGTGAGCCCCGCAGCTCCCGGAACCGGTCCGGCAAACCAGTCTGAATCGATGGCCGGGCGGGCAATGAAACCCGGCAGGTCTGCCGTGGCGCGGCGCCAGGCGTGGGAAGGGAGGATTTTCGCGCTGCCCTTCATCCTGGGCTTCCTGGCGTTCTGGCTGTATCCGATGTCCTATTCGGTGTACCTGGTCTTCCAGGATTGGGACCTGCTGTCTCCACCCTCGTTTGTGGGACTGGACAACATCGTAGAACTGTTTCGGGACGAGTCCATAGGGATTTCCCTCGGCAACACGTCGTACTACACCTTCATTGGCGTCCCGCTGCAACTCGTTCTGGCGCTGGCGCTGGCCCTGCTGCTGAACGTCAAGGTCCGAGGCCTGGCGATTTACCGAACCCTTTTCTACCTGCCGGCCATGACCCCGATCGTGGCCAGCGCCATCGTCTGGCTTCAGATTCTCCATCCCGAGTTCGGCATTCTCAACAGTTTCCTGCGCAACTTCGGGATTGAGCCCGTCAACTGGTTGTTTGATCCACGCGCGGCCAAACCGGCCTTCATCCTCATGACGCTGTGGGGGGTGGGTCCGCAGATGGTGATCTTCCTGGCCGGGTTGCAGGGCGTTCCCCAAAGCCTCTATGAGGCTGCGGAGATAGACGGCGCCAGTCGCTCCCAGCGGTTCCTGTTCATCACCATTCCCATGATTTCATCCATCACGTTCTTCAACCTCGTGGTGGGTGTCATTGCCAGCTTCCAGGTATTTACGACGGCCTTCATCATGACGCGCGGCGGACCCCAGAACGCCACGCTGTTCCTGGTGTTGTACCTGTACCGCAACGGGTTCCAATACTTCAAGATGGGTTATGCCTCGGCCATTGCGTGGATGCTGTTCGTCATCATCGTGGCCTTCACCGTAATCCAGTTCCGCTTGGCCAGCCGATGGGTCTATGAAGAAGGCGCACCGGCCTGACGGCATCCCATGACGACACACGCGGATACATCCGCAACCAGGCAACCGGAGGGAAATCCTCCCCGCCGTGCCATCGGCAGAGTTGGAGGAGGGTTTTCGACCCGGTCGCTCATCCACGTCTGTTTGTTGGCGCTTGGTTTTGTGTTCTCAATCCCGTTGCTGTGGGTCATCACTACGTCGTTCAAGGGACAAGGCGGGATCTTCACATACCCCATCGAGTGGATCCCGGACCCCATCGTGTGGTCCAACTATCCCCGGCTGCTGAACGTGCTCACGTTCTCGGGCTGGCCCGGCATCGTCTTCTTTTTCAGGAACACGTTCTTCATTTCCATCCTGGCCACCGTGGGGACCCTTGTGTCCTCCATCCTGGTTGCCTACAGCTTCGCCAGATTGCAGTGGCCGGAACGCAACTTCCTGTTCTCCCTGAGTCTGGCCACGATGATGCTGCCATCGGTGGTCATCCTAATCCCCACCTTTCTGCTGTTCCGGGACCTGAAGTGGCTCAACACCTTCATGCCCATGATCGTGCCGTTCTGGTTCGCTGTGCAGGGGTTCTACATCTTTCTGCTGCGGCAGTTCTTCCTGGGCCTGCCTGCCGAACTGGAAGAGGCTGCACGCATCGACGGCGCCAATTCGCTGCGCATTCTGTGGGGCATCGTCGTTCCCCTGTCGCGGCCGGCTATCGTCACGGTGTCGATTTTCTCCTTCCTACAGCACTACAACGAGTTTCTCAGCCCGTTGCTGTACCTGAACGCAGTTGAGAAGTTCCCGATGGCGCTCGGCATGCGGATGTTCCAGGGAACCTACACCAACGACTGGCCGCTCATGATGGCGGCCACCGCCACTTTCATTCTGCCGACCATTTGTCTGTTCCTGATGGCTCAACGGCACTTCATCCAAGGCATTCAGCTGACTGGCCTGGCGGGACGATAAGCCAGCAGCTCCGCCAAGTGGAGCGATGATGGATGACGCCCAATGATGAACCCGCGATGGCGGCTGGAGACGGGTCTACACGTTGAATCGGAAGCGAATCACGTCTCCATCCACAACTTGGTACGTTCGGCCTTCGGTATGAACAATCCCCTTCTCGCGTGCCCGACGCTCGCTCCCCGCCTGCTGCAGAGAGGGAAAGTCCACCACGTCGGCGCCGATGAATCCACGCGCAAAATCCGTGTGGATCCGGCCCGCCGCCTCGACTGCCGTACTCCCGTTCCGCAGTTCCCATGCCCGGACTTCCGCGTCGCCAAGGGTATAGAACCGGATCAGGCCAAGCAACCCAAAACAACCTGTGACCACCCTGTCCAGACCGGAGTCAACCAGTCCCAGTTCCTGCCGGAACAGCTCACGGTCCTCCTCCGGCAGTTCCAGTAATTCGGACTCGACCGCGGCGTCCAACAGGACCGTTCGATGTCCCTGGAGCTCCATGCCGGTTGCAACATCCTCTGGACGCATTCCGCTGAGCAACCCGTCCTCCGCATCCCCGTGGTTGAGCAGCACCAGTTCCGGTTTGCCGCTGGCGAGACCCAAGCCCTGATCCAGTTGCGCGGCATCCTGGGACTGCCATTGGCTGTGACGGTTAGCAAGCCGGCCGGCCTCCAACCAGGTGCGCAATTGCCTGGCCATGTCCAGCATGGGCCCCAGCGACCGATCCCCTTTGACTTCCCGTGTCAAACTGCCAATGCGGGTCTCCAGAATCTGCAAGTCCGAGAGAATCAGCTCCTGATGCACCACCTCCAGATTGGATAGCGGATCGCCCTGCATCGAATCTCCACCCCTTTCGAAACACCCCACCACATGCAGCAGGGCGTCGCATTCCCGTACCTGGGCCAGAAACCGATTGCCGAGGCCTTCACCCCGCGAAGCACCCTCGACCAGACCGGCGATATCCAGGACTTCGAAGCGCACCGGAATTCGCTGTTGTTGCCCGGTCAGATCGCCCAGAACCGTCAGCCGATCATCCGGGACTTCCACCAGGGTCCGGTTGGGCTCGACCGTGGTAAAGGGATAGGCGGCCGTCTGGGCCAATGGCGCGCCGGCCAGGACGTTGAACGTGGTGCTCTTCCCGGCATTGGGAAGCCCGATCAAGCCAACACTAAGCGACATTATGTAAAGTGCAAATGATATCCGTCCCAGTTGTGAAGAACACCACGGAGCCGCCAGGTAGTAGAGTCAGCCGGCACAGTCCAAGTGCTCTCTTGACCACTTCACGTTCAGGGAACGCACCGTACGCCGAACATGAACTTCATCATCTTCATGCCGGACGAACTCCGGGCCGAAAGCATGGGTTGCTACGGGCATCCGTTGGATGTCACTCCCAATCTTGATGCGTTTGCGGCCCAGGGCACCCGGTTCGACCAGTGCCATGTACAGCACACCGTCTGCTCGCCTTCCCGCTGCAGCATGCTAACCGGATGGTATCCCCACGTGAGGGGACACCGCACGCTGTGGCACCTGCTGCGACCCGACGAACCCAACCTGTTCCGCTACCTGCGGGAGGCCGGCTATGACGTGCATTGGTTCGGCAAAAACGACGCGTTGAGCCCGGAGAGCTTCGCCTCCAGTGTCAACGAAGCCGGCTCCAAGGGGCGTGGCTACCCGTTTGGGCCGTCACCCTGGAGTCCAGAGGACCCCCAATACTACAGTTTCCTGCACGAGCCATGGACCGATTCCCTGGACCACCATTCGGACCAGGCCAACGTGCAGGCGGCGATCGACGTTCTGCGGAACCGATCCGGAACGGCAGACAGGCCGTTCGTCTTGTACCTCCCTTTGATCTACCCCCACTGTCCCTATTCGGCTCCGGAACCGTGGCACAGCCGATTTCAACCGGAACAGGTGGTGGACGGCCTTCGGCCCGCCAATCTGCCTCGGAAACCCTCCTTCCACAGCGGCATGCGGGAACTCCGGCGCCTCGACCAGTGCGCGGAGGACCTGTTCGCCAAGGTCAACGCCGTCTACTTGGGCATGACAGCGTTCAACGACCACCTGTTCGGCAGATTGATGGACGAGCTTGAGGCGTCGCCCTTCCGGGACGACACGACCGTGCTGTACCTCTCGGATCATGGAGACTATGCGGGCGACTATGGCCTGGTGGAAAAATGGCCAAGCGCGGCCGAGGATGTAATCACCCGCGTACCTCTTATCATCCGCACGCCGGGCGGTCGGGAGGGCCACGTCGTAGCCGAACAGGTCGAGTTGTTCGACATCATGCCCACCATCCTGGGGCTGGCGGGCGTGGAAGCCAGACACACCCACTTTGCCCGGGACCTGACTCCGCAGCTTCACGGCGGGACGGGTGATCCCGACCGGATGGTGTTCACCGAAGGGGGCTACGATCCCCACGAACCCCACTGCTTCGAGGGGCGCAACGAGGACTGGGGAGAACTCCACCCCTATTGGCCCAAGTTGACGCTCCAACAGCGGGATGCCGGAACAATTGGCAGAACAGCTACGGTCAGGACCTCCACCCATAAGCTGACCCGTCGCAACGGAGACATCTCGGAGCTCTATGACCTGGTCGGCGATCCCCTGGAGACGGTAAACCTGATTGACCAACCCGAATACCAAGGCATCCAACGGGAGCTTGAACTGGTATTGCTGGACTGGTACCTGACCACCAGCGATGTCACACCGTTCGACGAGAATCCGCGTGGCCACACCTTTCGAAGTCGGCCATGACCATACCCGCATTGGCGACTCGCCAAACGAACCACGCGTGTTTTGATCCCGACACCGCAAGGCAACTGGCTGAATTCCGGGACCGCCTGCGCCATGTCAGGATCGCGCTCTGCGACATGGACGACACGCTCTTGGATGGCCGCAAACGGTTTCCGCGCCGCACTGAGCAGGCCGTGCGGCGCTGGCTGGATGCCGGATACGAATTGGTTCTGGCCACGGGCAGGCCTCCCCGAAGGGCCCGTGAAGTCTCGGATTGGCTCAACTTGCGGCCCATGATTTGCTACAACGGCTGCTGGATTGAGTATCGGCGCCATGTTCAGTACCGTCGACAGATGTCGCGCGAGACTACGCAAGCGGTGATCAGATGCCTGTTGGACGCCTGCCCGGATCTGTGGATGGGAATTGAATCCCACGACGTACTCTATGCCGCTCAACCCCAGGACCGTTGGCCTCACGCCATCCTGTGCAACCCCGTGGACTTGGATGTCGAAGCCGCAAAAATCTTCTGCCGCTTCAGCCACCTGACCGAAGCCCAGCTGCAGGCCGTCCGTTTGACCGCGCCACCAGGCACCCGACTGATGGAATCCGCCAAGTACAACCTCCTGCAGTTCATGGATCAAGCAGCCGACAAGGCAGTTGCCGCCGCGTGGTGGTTGGACCAAAACGACATGGACATGGGCAATTGCATTGCACTTGGGGACGACACCAACGATGTTCGCTTGTTGTCCGAGGCTGCCATTGGCATAGCCATGTCGGATGCGGTGCCGGATGCCGTTGCCGCATCCGACATTACCGTTCGGAATTCAGAATCCGAAGGCGTTGCCATTGCCCTGACCACCATACTTGAACTGGCAGGACCGGCGCGTTTCCCAACGTCCACATAGCTTGCCTAGGATCTTGCGCACTAATGCTATGCGAAAACAAGGTTCAAAAAGATCTCCATGTGGCCATGGCACAAGTGGTCAGGACTGGCTTTCGATTTGGTGCTGTTCCCCGTGCCAACAGCCAAAACCGCCATCTATCGAGACTGACAATCGTTGATTTCGCGTTTTAATCGTCTTTGAGAAACCGTTGCGGTCAATTTCGCACAATCCGACAACCAGCATCATGAAGCATCAACTGCTCGGACTGGCTGATCGCTTGGCTCGGATCAAGGTGGTCCTGTGCGACCTTGACCACACATTGCTCGATGCTGATCGACAGGTTCCTCCGGGTACCGATGGCCTATTGGATCGGTGGTTGTCGGCCGGGTACGGATTTGTCATCGCCACGGGCAGGGAGCCTCGCCGCGCCCGCAACCTATCCCCGGTTCTGGACCAGTGTCCCTTGATTTGCTACAACGGAACCTGGATTGAACATCTGGGCGATATCAAGTACGCGCGGCCGATGTCCAGCGATCTGACCAGGTCTGCAATCGAATGCCTCAGACGGACCAATCCGAATGCCTGGATTGGCCTGGAGATTGACGATCGGTTGTATGCCCCGAAACCACTTGGTCGTTGGAGCGACGCGATCGCCGCTGATCCAACCGCCATCCACGCCGAAGCCTTCAAGGTGTTCTGCCCGAGGAGCCATCTGTCGTCCAACGAGGCGGACCGGGTTCGCACATCGGTGCCGCCGGGTACATGCCTTTGGATCTCCGACGACTATGATGTAGTGCAGTTTGAGGACGCGGTCTGGGCGGACAAGTCCGTGGGAGCCGCCTGGCTGCTGGAGCAATGGAACCTGGATCTTGCCCGTTGCATGGCGTTGGGCGATGAAACCAACGACCTGACCATGGTATCCCGATCCGGCATCGGCATCGCCATGTCTAACTCCAACCCCGAACTACTGGCCGCGGCCGACCTGTGCGCACCAAACCATGACGCGCAGGGGGTTAAGCGTGTGTTGTCCGCTGTTCTTGAACTGCAACCTCAGGCACCTGTTTGACCAATCGGTACCAGCCGGATGGGCACAATGACGGAACGGACTTTGCCGGCAGCCGGGAACCGCAGGTTGTCCTCACCAAGCGAGTCAGGCTACAACACGGATCCGATCCGGACACTGCACCAGCGACGTGCGGAGGACATTGGAGCCATGTTCTCGGCGATCGCGGACAGGTATGACCTGATGAACGCGATCATGACCGGGGGCCGGGATCGGGATTGGCGCCGGCGCGTCGTCGACATTTGTCATCCCAAACCGGGCCAGCGAATACTTGACCTGGGGACCGGAACCGGCGAACTTGCACTGGCTTTTGGACGTGCCGCCTCCGGGCTCGACATCTGGGCATCCGACGTATCGATGGAGATGATGTCCCTGGCCCAAGCCAAACCCGGAGCTGCGCCCATACGGTTTTTCCAGGCGGATGCCCTCCAGCTGCCGTTGCAGGACAACCACTTCGATGTCGTGGTCTCTGCGTTCCTGATGCGGAATCTTCCGGATCCTGCGGCGGCCGTGCGGGAGCAGGTGCGATTGTTGAAACCAGGCGGCCGGCTTGTGTTCCTGGAGATCGTGCCTCCCGAATTCACATGGCTGGGCAGTGCCTACAAGCTCTTCATGTTTTCGGTGGTTCCCCGTCTGGGCCGCCTGCTCTCGGGGTCCGCCACCGCCTACTCCTATTTGCCCTCAAGCACCCAGGTGTACGAGTCTCCGTTCGAGATGCTGAGCATGCTGAGGGCTGCGGGTCTGAGGCGGACGGCTTTCGCCACATGCATGGCGAACACCATTTCGATCCACCATGGCCGCAAGCCAACCCTGGCTGACGAGCATTGATCTTGAGCCGTGAACTGGCCTCCAAAAGGGGGATTCCGAGCTTGGTGTGGGGTGTCGGCCAGCAGCGCAGGCTCGAATTGGTCGTCGATGCCCTGAAACTTGATGCCGGCCGACCGCGCCGACGGTTGCTGGTCAACGGCTGCGGAGTCGGCGCATACGCAAAACATATGAGTCCATACTTTCGCTGCATTGACGCGCTGGACATCGAGCCAGCCTATCTGAAGCAGGCCCGCGCAAGTCAAGCAGACCTAGCCTGCATCTTGTCCCAGTGCGAGAGATTGCCGTTTCCGAATCAACACTTCGACGTGGTGTTCAGCCACGAAGTGCTGGAACACGTGGATGACGACGGCCGGGCCATGGACGAAATGGCCCGCGTAGTGAGGCCCAACGGATACATTGTCCTGTTCGTACCCAATCGATGGTTCCCGTTCGAGACCCACGGCTGTTGGTGGCAAGGCCGCTACTACTTCGGCAACATTCCGTTCATCAATTATCTGCCGCGGCAGTACCGGGACTTCCTTGCTCCACACGTGCGGACCTACAATCGGAGCGACCTTCGCCGGTTGTGGTCCAACCTGCCCCTACGGATTGCCACTTGGCAAATCGTGCCCCCGGCCTTGGACGCGCTCGGCCACGCACTGCCGTGGCTCCCGGCCAGCCTGCCGCAGGCAATGATGCGGTTGTCCCGATCGCCCCTGGATCTGTTGGGCCTGAGCCACTTCGTGGTTTTGCAGCCGGCATCCGTGGTTGACTCGGTGGTCCTTTCACCCGACACGGGCATCGATCGCCAAGTGACCAGCGGGAGCTAGGCAAACCGTGCGCACCCTGTCCCCAGCATCCCTGGTTCTGTTGCAGCGCCGGCGCCGCGCCCGCGCCAGACGGAACCGGCCGCGCCATGTGGTGACCGGAATACAAACCGGATTCTGGCTGTTCATGGTGTCCGGAGCATTTGCCATGGTTCTGGCCGTGGCCATGACCGGAGCAGGTTTGCGGATGTATTCGTACTATGCGGACCAATTGACCGACATCGGCTCGCTAACCGAATGGGAAGAGGAATTCCAGTCGGTGCGGATCTACGATCGAACCGGCGAGCACCTGCTGCTGATCAGCCTCGACCCCAGACCCTTCAGCGGGGACCGCACGTACGTCGCGCTGGAGGACATGTCCCCGTGGATTTGGAAATCGGCGGTGGCCATGGAGGATCGCACCTACTGGACCAATCCCGGCATCTCCCTGCGCGGCATCACGAGGGCATTCCTGTCCAACCTGACCGGTGGCGAAGTACAGGGCGGTTCCTCCATCACGCAGCAGCTGATCAAGAACGTGGCCATTCCCGTGGAGCAACGGGCCCAGCGCAGCTATGCGCGGAAAATCAAGGAACTGATCCTGGCAATGGAGCTGACGCGCCGCCACAGCAAGGAGCAAATCCTCGAGTGGTATCTGAACTTCAACTTCTACGGCAATCTTGCCTACGGCATAGAAGCCGCAAGTCATGTCTACTTCGACAAGAGCAGCGCGGATCTTTCACTGGCCGAGGCATCGATGCTGGCCCTGATCCCCCAGTACCAGGCACTCAATCCCTACTTCAGCCCGGAACGGGCCAAGGAACGGCAGGGCATCACGCTCAATGGCATGGTGGACGCAGGTTACATCACTCAGAGGGAGGCGGATGCCGCCTTCGCCGAGGAG
Source organism: Caldilineaceae bacterium (assembly GCA_965219935.1). Lineage (GTDB taxonomy): Bacteria > Chloroflexota > Anaerolineae > Caldilineales > Caldilineaceae > Bin34. The sequence goes on from CBDCOU010000003.1 coordinate 954,325, forward strand.
CTTGTCTACGCCAGCGGTGCCGCCGAACGGTTCGACCTGCGACTGGCTCCCCACTTCAGCATCTTCGTGCTGGAGGAACTCCAGCGCAAGTTCAATACCTTGGCCGAACCGTTCTACATATGGAAACACGGCTTGTCGGTCCGCTCCACACTCGACCTGGACCTGCACAGGTTTGCCGAAGAGACCAGCCGCGACACTGTCCGGCGCCTAGCCGATGCCGGCAAGAACGTGTCGAATGCCTCGGTAGTGGCCATCGAACCTGAATCGGGCGAAATCCTGGCCATGATGGGTTCCCTGGACTATGAGGACCGGACCATCGACGGGCAGGTCAATGTATCCCTGGCCGATCGGCAGCCCGGTTCGAGCTTCAAGCCGTATGTCTACATCGCAGGACTGGAAAACGGAATGACGGCCGCCGAAATGCTGTTGGACGTGCGCACTCCGTTCGAACTGGAAACCGGCAGCATCTACGTACCTGAGAATTTCGATCGGCGATACCACGGACCGGTTTCGCTGCGCACGGCCCTGGCCAGGTCCTACAACATTCCCAGCATCAAGATCATGGACAAGGTGGGAGTGGGGGACGCCATTCGCACATCGCACCGCCTCGGCATCACCGGTCTGGACCGCGGCTCGCAGTTCTACGGACTAAGCCTGGTTCTGGGAGGTGGCGAAATTGCCCTGCTGGACCATACGTATGCCTACGGCGTGCTCGGCAACCGCGGCGTGATGGCCGGACAACCGGTACCGGTGGCAGACCAGAAGGCTGGTTTTCGCACCATCGAACCCGTGTCCATTCTGGAGGTATCCGACGCCGACGGCAACGTGCTCCACTCCATGGGCGAACCGGCCAAGGCCACAGTGCTATCGCCCCAAGTCCACTACATCATCACCGACATCCTTTCCGACGATCAGGCACGGGCCTTGGCCTTTGGATACCAGTCCGTTTTGACCTTGCGCGACCGGCCGGTGGCGGCCAAAACCGGCACGACCAACAACATCCGGGACGCGTGGGCCCTGGGCTACACTCCACAGCTGGCAGTCGGGGTCTGGATCGGCAACACGGACAACACCCCGATGGAGGCGCTGACAGGCATGACCGGCGCCGGACCCATTTGGAACGCGGTCATGAACAAATACCACGAGGACCAGCCAGTCCAGTGGTACGCACAACCCCCCGGCGTTGTGCGCAGCCTGGTCTGCATTCCCAGCGGCCTCAAACCCACCGATGCCTGCCAGGCACAGCGCTGGGAATTATTCGTAGAGGGAACCGAACCCACGCGACCCGACAACATCTGGCAAGGGTTTGAGATCAACAGACAGACCGGAGAACTGGCGGATGCCTCGACATCCCCCGAGAACCGGGAGACGCGTTACTTCCAAATCCTGCCCCTGGAAGCGCAGGACTGGGTCGCGGAGAGCGGCTTGCCCCAGCCGCCTACCGCCATCCTGCCAACCGTCCGCACGAACGCGGCCGGCACCATGGCCATCACATCACCCGGTTCTGCGCTGTACCTGCGCCGGGACTTTCCGGTTACCGGCTTCGTCTCGGATTCCAACGTAACCGACTGGCATCTGGAGCTGGGACCTGCCGATTTCAGCTCCCCGGCATCCATGCTGGCCAACGGCAGCGGCAGAACACTCAGCGATTCCCTCGCCCATGTGCATTCCTGGAACTGGCCGGACGGCCTCTACAACCTGGCGCTGGTAGCCCGGTATCGCAGCGGCATCGTGGAACGCGTCGCTGTGCCCTTGGTCCTGGACAACACGCGCCCCGAGGCTGTCACGGCCGCGCCCAAGCCCAATGCAGTCTTTGTCGAGGGAAAAGATGAGCAGGTCAACATCCACGTCACCGCCTTTGACGAGGGGTCGATTGATCGCGTCGAGTTCTGGATCAACGACGAGCTGGTCAAGACCAGTTCGGTGGCTCCCTTCAACGAACGTTGGAAGATTGCAATGCAGGATGTTCCCTCGGCACAGCTGAACTACCCGCCGGTCCAAGGCGTCAAACAGGTAACCGATGAAGAAACCGGCCAGATTCTGGGAGAGGTACAGGTCATCCTGGAGGAAACCGTCGACTGGCTACCTGACTTCGACAGTGACAACACCCGTATCAAGCGCGGCCGCATGCGCCGATTCGACAGCGGTTTTGGCGCGATTTACACGGCCGATGGATTCTATTTGGAACGGGTGGCGCTACAAGTCAAGGTGTACGACAGGGCCGGCAACAAAACCGAAACCGAAACGCAGTACTTCTACGTCCACCACGCTGAGCCGGCCCCATAGTCCGAGCCCGGGCGACAGGGGCTACCGTGCCTCCAGAACCGGCAACTGCCCTGCTTCGCCTTCCAATTCGAGTGTCCAATCAGCGGACCATCCCAGGTAGTCGCCCCGGCGGATGCGAATCCATTCGTCGCCGGTTGTGTCGGTTGCCCGGCCCAACGCTTCCAATTCCTCTCCGGCCAGGAGCATGGTCAGGGAGTAGGCATTGGGATCCGGTCTGCGCCGGAGATGCACGCGGGGATACGCAGTGCGCGCCGACAGGACAACCGGGGTTGGCTGCGGAACGGGGGTGACAGTTGGCTGGACAATCGGAATCGGCGTGATGACCGGCACCGGTACCGAAGCTTGTGCGGTGGCTTCGGCCGCGGCCGTTCGGCTTTTGTCGGCGGCTACGTAGAGGTTCCAGGCCGTCAGCAAGGCCAGCGCAACAACAATGATGATATTGAACGGCTGTTGGCCTGTTGGTGCGACCCGCTCTGCCACTCGGACAGGCGGCTTGGGCAATTTTTCTTGGACTTCGGTGGTTTTCCGCGAAACCGCGTAGTCCGGGAACGTGAGGCCAATCCCGTCGCGATGTGCCTGCTCCAGAAGCGAATCCACATTCAGGAACACGCCCCGCAACTCCGCCAATCGATGGGCGGGCACCGTCCAGAATTGGCGCAGGGAATCAAACCGCAGTTCCTCTTCCGGCAGAACCGCCAGCAGTTTCCGGCGCAGAAGAACCTGGTTCGTGCGGCCCGGCACAGGTCGGAATTCAACCGATCCGTCCACCACCTTCAGCGCATCGAGAACTTCCAACCGCTCGGATGTCTGCCTAAGGCCATGGTAGTCAGGTGCTTCCGGAGCCCACTGGCCGGCACCGCGGCCGCTCTCCGACAATGCTGTGAAACGACGGCCTGTCTCCCGCATTCCGCGGACACCGGCATCGTACCGTTCCCGCCGGACGGGATCGGACAGGACCGCCCAAGCGTCCTCTATCTTTCGGCGAAGACTTTCAACGTCTGGGGTTTGGGTACCAAACTGGTCCAACCGGACCATCCATGAGCGATAGGCAACCCTGATCTCGTCAAGGGAGGAATCCAACGGCACTTCCAGCACATCGTAGTGGAGTACATGGCCTGCGCGACGCTTTCGAAGAATCCTGGCCCATAGCTGATCAACGTCCGTCTCTGGCGCCGACTTCTTGGGAGACACCTTGGGGACCGTCGCCATGGCTTGGCCATGTCCGACCATGGCATGTTTGGCCTGCCGCCTCTAGGTCTCGGTCAGATTCCGGTATCCGGTTGCATCCAAAAGGTCCGGATTGCCCGGGCCGGGCGCAACCTCCAGCCTGAGGAACCAGCTGCCATAGGGATCGGAGTTGATCTCCTCGGGATTGTCCAACAGGGTTCCGTTGACTGCGGCCACTCTGCCCGCCAAAGGCGCGTAGATGTCCGCCGCGGCCTTCACCGACTCGACCGTGGCCATGGTCTGCCCAGCTTCGAAATCCTCGCCCACCTCGGGCAATTCGACAAACACCACGTCACTGAGCTGGTCCTGGGCGTAGTCGGTGATGCCGACGGTGACAACATTGTCCTGCCGGTCGCACCACTCGTGCGTGGATGCATACAGCAAATTGGAGGGGACTGAAAAACCGGTCATGGTGGGATGATGCGATTGCAGGGATTCCAGTTGCCGACCCGCCTAGGCAGGCCGGGAGTAGAAAGGCTTGGGCACTACCAACGCGGACAGGCGCCGACCTCGGATTTCCACCGTCAACCGTTCCATTTCGGTTGCCGAGGCATCACACAGTGCCATGCCGATGAATTGATCAAGGGTCGGGCTCTTGTTTCCGGATGTAACCGTACCAATCTGCCGATCCTGATCATAAACGGCATAACCGGCGCGCGGCACGCCTTGGTCCTCCATCCGAAAGGCGCACAGCCTGCGCGTTGGTGGTTCGAGCCAAGCCTTGAGCAACGCATCCCGGCCGATGAACCTAGGATTGCGGAAGGACACGGCCCATGCCAGATCCGCCTCCACCGGGTTGATGTCCTGGCTGATTTCATGCCCGTAGAGTGGCAGGCAGGCCTCCAACCTAAGGGAGTCCCGTGCCGCCAGCCCGCAGGGTAGCCAACCTCGCGGACGTCCCGTCTCCAGCAGGTGTTGAAACAAGCTGTTTCCCACAGTGCGAGGCAGGACCAGTTCAAACCCGTCCTCCCCGGTATAGCCGGTCCGGGTTATGAGAACCGATTTCGATTCCCAGGTTGTGGTCCGGGCCTTGAACCGGCGCATGTTGCCCGCATCGATCCCCAGGACATGCGACACCAACCACACTGCATCCGGACCCTGAACCGCGAGCATCGAGGTCTGTTCCGTGACATCAACGATGTCGACGTCTTGCCCGTCGGCCTGTCGCCGCAACCATCCCAGATCCTTGTGCCGGTTGACGGCGTTGGCCACCAACAACCAACCTTCCTCCCGCCTAACCGCGATCAGGTCGTCGATCACCGTCCCGTCGCTGTAGGTCATCAGACTGTAGACGGCGTCGCCCGGTTTGCGCCGCGCCACACTGCGGGTCAGGACACGCAGCAGGAAGTCTGCAACCCCGGCGCCGCGCAATTCCAGCCGCGCCATGTGGGAGACATCAAACAACCCTCCCGCCCTGCGGACGGCCATGTGCTCCTTGATGGGGCCCGCCGCGTATTGCACAGGCATCGACCACCCGGAGAAAGCGACCATGCGGCCCTGCAACGCAACGTGCAGGTCGTACAGGCCCGTCTGCAACATCGAAGGTCGGGAGGTGGACGGCTGAACGCCTGAGGCCGGACCTAGGTCGCAGCCTCCAAGTCGGGTTCCGGGAGTGCATCGCCGCTGAAGACGATTTCAAACTCTTCCCTGTTGAGGGTTTCGTGGGTCAGCAGCGCCGCGGCAACGGCGTCAAGCTGCTCCTTGTGCTTCTTCAGCAACTCGGCCACCCTGGCATGGGACTCTTGGACAATCGCGCGGATCCTCCCATCAATCGTCTCGCCGGTGGCTGCACTGTAACTGCGCTGTTCGGCCATGTCCCTGCCCAGGAACACAAGTTCCTGCTGCTGACCATATTGAACTTGGCCCATGTCGTCGGTCATCGCATATCGCGTAACCATCGCCCGAACCATGGCCGTCAGCTGCTGGATGTCGCCGGATGCTCCATTGGTGATGCTGCCGAATTCGATTTCTTCGGCAACACGGCCCCCCAAACTCACGTCCAGCTGGCTGAGGAACCAACTGCGGGGCACGAGAAACCGGTCGTTTTCGGGAACCATCATCGTGTACCCGCCGGCCATGCCCCGGGCCATGATGGTGATCAGATGTACAGGATCGGCGTGTTCGCTGAGCCTGGCCACAAGTGCATGGCCCGCCTCGTGATAGGCAACGATCCGCTTCTCCTCGTCCGTGATGATCCGGCTGCGGCGCTGGGGACCGCCCAAGGCCACGCGCTCCAGGGCTTCCTGCAAATCAGCCATGGTAATGGCATCGCGCCCGGCCCTGGCCGCCAAAATTGCACTCTCGTTCACCACGTTTTCGAGGTCGGCACCGACCAGGCCCGGACTTTGCCTTGCAATCGCGGCCAGATCGATGTCCGGGCTTACGGGCTTGCCCCGGATGTGCACGTCCAGGATGGACTTGCGGCCCTTGATGTCAGGGCGGTCCATGACCACGCGGCGGTCGAAGCGGCCCGGACGCAACAGGGCCGGGTCCAGAATGTCGGGACGGTTGGTGGCCGCAATCATGATGACGCTGGTGTCCGTATCGAACCCGTCCATCTCGACCAGAATCTGGTTGAGGGTCTGTTCCCGCTCGTCGTGGGAGCCTCCCAGTCCGGTGCCGCGGTAGCGGCCAACGGCATCAATTTCATCGATGAAGATGATGCAGGGGCTGGCTTTGCGGGCCTGTTCGAACAAGTCGCGGACCCGACTCGCACCGACCCCGACAAACATCTCGACGAATTCGGAACCGGATATGGTGAAGAACGGCACGTTGGCTTCGCCGGCGGCGGCCTTGGCCATCAGTGTCTTCCCGGTACCGGGAGGCCCCACGAGCAGTACCCCGGCCGGAATGCGAGCGCCCAGTTCAATGAACTTCTGCGGTTCCTGGAGAAACTCCACTACCTCCTGCAATTCCTCCTTGGCCTCGTCGTTGCCGGCCACGGCCTGGAAGTTAAAGGGGATGGTCTCGCCCATGACCATGCGCGCCTTGCTCTTGCCGAACATCATGGCCTGGGAGTTCGCGCCTTGGCTTTGCCGCATGATCAGGAGAAACAGTCCGCCAATGAAAATGACCGGCAGCAGATTGAAGACCAACCCGAGCCACCGACCGGCGGAACTGGGCACGTCGGAGATGAACGTAACATCCTGCAGGTCCGCAGGCGACACGCCGAGGATGTTCAGGGCTTCGGAAAGGGCGATGCCCGATTCCTTGCGGCTGATGCGCGACTGGCCTTCCAGGCGGTTGACCACCTTGATTTGGTCACCCCTGATTACAACCTGTTCAATCGCCCCCTGACTGATCTGGCTGGCCAGCGTGCTGATCGGCAACTCGTCCGTGGTGCCGCGCATGCGAACGGACAGATTGAACAGCAGGGCAATGGCTGCCACCAGAATCAGGCTGTAAACCAGGTATCGGCTGCGTTTGGCACTCAAACTGCACTCACCATTCCGGTGGGAGACGTTCCATATGAACGTCGATTATAGTGGGTTGTTCAACGATGGAAGGCCTTGGCCTGCCCCGGACGCGGTTGCCGGATGCGGATTGGTCCGACAGGTGCCCGGATTGACATCCATCCTTACGAAGTCCGGAGACAGCGGCCGGACGCATCCGAGCGATGGCCTGCGCGTGCCCAAGGACAGTCCCAGAACCGAGCTTCTGGAAGAATTGGACGAGTTGAACACGGCGTTGGGGGTGGCTGCGGCCGCGGGTCTGCCGACCGAATTGGTGCAACCAGCCGCACCTTTCAGCAGGTTACGTCCTTGCCCTCGGCACCAAAAACCTGCAGCCGCTTTTCGTGCGCCTGTTTGCGAGCACTCTCCGGACAGTAATGGAACTGAACGGCTCGCCGTCGCGAATCCGATCGGTTGGTCGGAGTGCCGTGGTGGAGCAAGCTGGCGAAGAACAGGACCCCGCCTGGTGGCAGGGGAACGGCCACCGGAGGATCCTGACGGGCATCGGTGTCGCAGATCTGCCAGTCACGCCGCCTGAAGTGGATAACCGGTCCCTTCCTGTGGGAACCGGGCACGATCACCATGCAGCCGTTGTCCTCGGTAGCTTGGTCCAAGGCGATCCAGGCCCCCGCCACGCGTGTGTCGAGGTCATAGTTGAAGTACGCGTGGTCTTGGTGCCAAGGTTTTTCACGACCGATACGCGGCGGCTTCAGCAATGCCATGTCCTGAAAAAGAAGTGGCGTTTCGCCAATCAGGGACTTGACCACCCCGAGCAGCTCGGGATCGAGGGCCAGCTCCATCAGGCTGGGATGGAACTCCACAAAGTGCCAGAACTTGCGCACGAAGTCCTGCTTGCGCGTTGCCGTCATCCCGGCCAAGTCATGGTCCCGAGCAATTTTTTCGTAGACCACGCCCTTGAAATCGGGGTTTGCACCGTCGAGCAGCGACATGAGCGCGTCCAAGGCCGTATCCAACCGGGACGGGGACAGCCACTGTTCGACCGCCAGATACCCGTTCTCACTGAAGAACGCGACTTCGTCAGGCCCGATGTCCGCCATCGTCGGAACGTACTCGGCAAGGCCGACGGTGTCGTATAGACCCTCGGGATAGGGCTCGCGTCCACCGTCGTCGAATGTACCGACCGCTTGCATTTCCATGGGATTGGCAGCCCTTGGCTGTTCGTGGGGCGGCACCTGTGCGTGCCGTACACCGACAATTATAGTGACCGTCTCGGCACAGGGAAAAGCCACATGCGAATTTCCGACGGCCTTTGTGCCGGCGGTCCGGCCCCGAAGCTCATCCCGCACATGCACCTGGCAGCAACGATGGTCGATCCAGTCCAATCGAAAGACACGGGCCGGTAGACGCCCTCGTCAATCGTTGGCGCTACGGTAGACTTGGTGCCGCCTGAGCGGCCGCACCCGGCTGTGGGCCATCCCTGAAACCAGATGCAGTTAGATTCAACCCGTGACCAGCCAATGCTCCAGCGTACCAGGGCCAGGACCATCCACGCGCAGCGTGCATGGAGGCGAACCGCGCAGGCGCTCGTCCCTCAGTGTCACGGAGCCAATCGTGACCGGAGTCATGTTCCCGTTCGCGTCCACGGCGGAAATGGCGGAGTTTGTGGAGGAACGGCACCGGGCAGGCAGCGAACGGCCCGACTACGCCCGAAACACGAACCCGACGCGCCGGGCGGCCGAATGCAAGCTCACGGACCTGGAAGCGGCCGGCACGAACCTGGACGCCGATACCATCCTGACATCCAGCGGCATGGCGGCCGTGAACGGACTGCTGCTGTACGTGCTGAAGGCAGGCGACCACCTGGTGCTCAGCGACAGCCTGTACCGGGTCACCTGCCAGTTCGCCTGCGAACTGCTGACGCGGTTCGGCGTGGAAGTATCGCTCGTCGAGACCGGCTGCCCGGATGCGCTGGAACATGCGGTGCGCCCGGACACCGCCGCCATCCTGGTCGAGTCGCCGTCGAACCCCTTCAACTACTGCACCGATCTTGAACACCTGTCCCGGATAGGCAGGAGTTGTGGCGCAGTCACAATTGTGGACAGCACGTTTGCCACCCCTTACAACTGCAAACCGCTGGCACACGGCATCGACTTCGTAGTCCACAGCGTGACGAAGTACCTGGCGGGCCACAACGACCTGATGGCCGGTTCCATCACCGGCGATCTATGGGAAATCGCAGGTCTTCGCGGAGTTCAAACCCAGTTGGGATGCGTGGTGGACAGCCACACGGCCTACAGCGTAATCCGCGGCTTGAAGACGTTTGGCCTGCGCATGGCCAGACACAACGCCAACGCGCAAGCCTTGGCGGAGATGCTGGAGCAGCATCCCAAAGTCGGCAGGGTCTGGTACGCTGGCCTCGAGTCGCACCCTCAGCACGGGACTGCGACCCGGTTCATGGAGGGGTTTGGCGGCGTTGTGAGCTTCGATCTGGGGGATCATGAAACGGCGGCGGCCGTCAACGACCGGCTGCAACTGGCCATGCTGGGCGGAAGCCTGGGAGCCACCGAGACGCTCGTGCACCAGCCGTGGCTGCTGTCCCACTTTGATCAGACCGCCGCCGAACGAAAGGCCATTGGCATCGGCAAGGGGCTGATCCGCGTTGCCTGCGGAATTGAGGACACGGACGATTTGCTGGCTGACTTCCGCCAAGCGCTGGAGGCGGCCTAACCGGCCAGGTTGAGTTCCTCAATGCGATTGCGCAGGACCACCACGCTGGGCTCGGTCAGGGTGGATCCGTCCGCGAACACGATGGTGGGAACGGATCGGCTGCCGTTGTTGATCGATAGGACGGTTTCGACCGCGTCGGGATCCTGCTCGATGTTGATGTCGGTATAGTCCACCTTCATCGCATCGAGAACCTTCTTGGCCATGATGCAATCCGGGCACCAAGTGGTGCTGTAGACAACAACCTGCGAATCGTTCCGGTCTGACATGTGCTACCTGCCCCTCGTTGTTGGAACTTCCCAATAGAACCCTCACATTATCAAAGGACCGGTCCAAACCAGTGCAGAACTTCCCTCCCAAGACCACTGTGCTTGAACTCGAGCCGCAGGGCGAAGCGGAAAAGCTGGTGGACGCCGCCGACTCGATGGCGGGTCAAATTGACGGCGACGTACGGTTTGATCAATACAGTCGCATGCTGTACAGCACCGACGCGTCGGTCTATCAAATCATGCCGCTCGGAGTGGTGCTGCCCAGAACCGCGGACGATGTCCAGTGTGTTCTGGAACATGCCAACCGATACGGTTTCCCGGTGTTGCCCCGCGGTGGCGGATCCTCGTTGGCGGGCCAAGCCGTCGGGACGGCCGTGGTGCTGGACTTCAGCCGCTACATGCAGGATGTGATCGAGGTCAATGTCGAGGAGGAAACACTGCGGGTTCAGCCTGGAATGAATCTGCAGAGCATGAATCTGAAGCTTAGGAAGCACGGTTTGATGATCGGTCCCGATCCGGCCAGTGCCAACCGCGCCACCATTGGCGGATGCGTGGGCAACAATTCCGCCGGCAGCCACAGCATCCTGTACGGGATGATGATCGACAACGTGCTCGAGACGGACGTATACCTGTCGGACGGAACGTTTGCCCGCTTCCGTCCCTTGGACGTGGATGCGGCGAGAAGCAAGGGCGAACTGGACAGTCTTGAGGGCCGGATTTACTCGGGATTGGCCAATCTGGTACTCGATTGCCAGGAAGACATCCTCACCGACTGGCCGCGCCACTGGCGCCGGGCCAGCGGATATGCCCTCGACCGGTTGCTGCCGCCGCTGGTTGACGGTTCCCTGGCGCGCCAGCTGTACCTCGACTCGCCGCTGGTGCCTGCCGCGGTGCGGGACCGCACGGACCACCGGCTCAACCTGAGCAATCTGATGGTCGGCAGCGAAGGTACCCTGGGTGTCGTGACCGAGGTGCAAACCAAGCTGGTGCGCGTCCCTGCACATACCGGTCTGCTGGTGTTCCACTTTGAATCAGTGGTCGAGGCGTGCAGTGCCGTGGTGGATGTGCTGGCCATGGAACCCAGCGCCTCCGAGTTGCTGGATCGCCAACTCATGGACTTGGCCAGGGCCAAGCTGACCGGGGGCCGGAACCTGTTCTTCATCGAAGGCGACCCCGCGGCGGTCCTGCTGACCGAGTTCTACGGCAAGGATGAACGGGAAGTGCGCCTCAAGGCCGACCGGTTGCGGGATCACATGCAGCGACGGGGCTGGCAAGGCGCCGTGACCGTGGTCGAAGACCCGACGGCCCAGGCCAAGGTGTGGGATTTGCGCAAGAGCAGCCTCAACCTTCTCATGGGGCAGCGTGGTCAGCACAAGCCGTTCCCCGGCATCGAGGATGTGAGCGTACCGGTGGAGCACCTGGCCGACTACATGGACGGCATCCTCGACTACTGTGCCGGATTGCCGGACGTACCTTCCACGGCCGTCTATGCGCATGCTTCGGCCGGTTGTCTCCACGTCAGGCCCCTCATCAATCTCCATACGGTCCGGGGAGCCGAAAACCTAAAGCTTGCCGGCGAGCACAGTCTGGAACTCGCCAGGAAGTGCAACGGTGTCATGAGCGGTGAACACGGGGACGGCCTGGCCCGAAGCTACTACAACCAGTCACTGTTCACAACGTCCCTATACAGTGCCTTGCAGCAAGTCAAACACCTGTTCGACCCGGACGGTCGTCTCAATCCGGGCAAGATCGTGGATGCGCAGACCCCGATCGAGAACCTGCGGTTCGGTGCCGACTACAAGGCCCAGGGCTGGTCCACGGTATTCGACTGGACCATGGACCACGGGTTCGACGGCAGCGTCGAAATGTGCAACGGAGCCGGTGTGTGCCGCAAGATCGACGTGGGAACCATGTGTCCCAGCTTCATGGCCACACGAGAGGAGAAGCACTCCACGCGCGGGCGCGCGAATTCCCTGCGCAATGCCATGGCCGGCCGCATCCCCAGGGAAGAGCTGTGGACCAAGGACATGTACGAGGTCATGGACCTGTGCCTGGGGTGCAAGGCCTGCAAGACCGAATGTCCGTCGTCGGTGGACATGGCCCGGATCAAGGTCGAATACCTGCAGGCCTACAACGACCACAACGGGATGTCCCTGTTCACGCGCCTGATGGGCCTCATGCCCGGCGCGCTGCGTTTGGCGAGTTCGCAGGCGGGATGGTTGTTTCCCGCGTTGAACGCGATGGCGCGTTCGCTTCTGGGCCGATGGGGCATGCGCCGACTGGGCATGCACCCGGAACGCAGTTTCCCCGCCTTCCGCCAGGCCTCGCTGGAGCATGCTCCGAATGCGCAGAGCCTTGCGGGTTCCAATGCGCGCGCGGTCACCCTCTGGGTGGATACGTGGTCGCGATTCTTTCAGCCCGAAGTGGCGAAGGCCGCCTGCAATGTGCTCGCCAAGCTGGGTTACGACGTGGAGATCCTTTACGACACGGGTTGCTGCGGAAGGCCCTTGATTACGGGCGGCCAATTGCGCAAGGCACGCGCAGAAGCCGATCAACTCTGCCGGGAATTGATGGAGCCAATTGGGCGCGGTCGAACCATCGTCGGCCTTGAACCAAGCTGCATTCTGACGATGCGGGATGAGTTTCCCGATTTGGCCACCGACAGGGGTTTGGCTACAACGGTGGCAAGCAACAGCCGAACGCTTGAGGAGTTTCTGGCGGAGGAGGGGGTGGAACCGCTGGACCTGGATGCCTCATCAAAAAACGTGTGGCTGCACAACCACTGTCACCAACGCGCCCTGGTTCCGGGAAACCCGACCGTCGACCTGCTCAACAGCCTGGGTTTCAACACGCACGTGATTCCCAGCGGCTGTTGCGGCATGGCGGGGGAGTTTGGGTACTTGGACCACCACTACGAAGTGAGCCAGGCGGTGGGCGAGGATCGGCTGTTTCCGGCGATACGGGAGATGCCAGCCAACGGCAGCCTGGTGGCCAGCGGATTCAGCTGTCGGGAGCAGATCAGCCACTTCACGAACCGACGGGCTCTGCACTTGGCCGAGTTTCTCGACCGGAGCATTGGCGCACAGCGACCGGTTCAACCGGAGTGAACCGGTGAAGGAAATTGACTGCACCCCATCCGGCAAACAGGGACGCAACCGCCATGTCGGAAAAGATTCAGTGTCTGCATCCCCAAGGCAAGAAGGGCGTTCGCATAGACCGGGCCAAGTACGATCCGATCCGCGAGGCCATCCTCGCGGTACTGGAGGCAGAGGGTCCTTGCAAATTCATGCAGTTGGCCGAGCGGGTCGAGGCCCGGTTCGGTGAAAGCTTCCCCGGATCGGTCTCCTGGTACACGATCACCGTCAAGCTGGATCTGGAGGCGCGCGGCGTGGTGGAACGGGTTCGGCAGGGAGGTGCCGATTTGGTGGCGCTCCCTGCAGACTCCTCGGCCACGGAAACCTGAACCTGCGGGCGCAGCACTCCATCCGAGGAACGGACGGAGTATCTGCGTGTAGACCGCAATCAATCAGATCAATCAGAAGTAGACAACGAGCTCGTCGCCTTCGACCGCCACTCGATACGTCCTGACTGCCGAGTCACCGTGCAGGGCTTCGCCCGTCCGGATGTCGAACTCCCACTGGTGCCACGGACACTTCAGAACTTCGTTGGATTCGGAATAGACGAACTCGGGTTCCCCCATCTCAACCGACGGCCGCAGGCGTCCCGTACAAAGCGGCGCGCCTCGGTGCGGACATACGTTGAGGAGGGCCCGGAACTCGCCGTCCAAGTGAAAGATTCCAATCTCCCGGCCAGCCACCTGGACGATCCGGCGGCCACCGGCTGGAATGTCGTCCGGGACGCCCACGACGGCCCGGCGCAGCCGACGCTTAGTCTTCAAGGTCAAGCCCGTACATCTCCGCCGCATTCCGGTAGAGGACCCGGTCCCTGAGTTCGGGGTCTTCACCCAGCAGAAACGTTGCCGGCTCGTCCCAGTCCCAATGGGGGTAGTCGCTGGCAAACACGAGTGTCTGGTCAGCCTCCAGCCATCGCAGGAAGGTTTCCATGTCTTCCTCTTCCGGCAGATTGGGGAAGGGCTGTGAGCCAAACCTGATGTTCGATTTCAGATATTCGCTGGGCAGGCGGCGTACCCAGGGCGTGTAGTCGCGCAGGCTCTGCCAGTCGCTGTCCATGTGCCACATCAGGCCGGGCACCCAGAACACATCGTGTTCGATGAACAGGAACTTGAAATCCGGGAACTTCTCGAAGACTCCTTCGCAAATCAGGCTGGCAGTGTGGGCCATGGCAATCTGGGGCCTGGCCATCCGCATTTCCAGGTAGTACGTTGGGAACCCGGCCGCCGTGGGAGCGGATGTGGTGCCGGCACCTTCGGCACCAAAGTGCACGCACATCGGCAGACCGTATTCAGCACAGGCCTCGTAGATCGGGTGGTACATCCGGTGTCCGAACGGGAATTGGGCACCGGCCGGCATCAAGGCCTGCACAAATCGCGGATCGGAACCCAACCGGCGAATTTCGGCGGCCGCCTGCTGAGGATCGTTGGGTGCGATGTGGATGGAGCCGCGCAGACGGCTGTCATGGTCGAGCCAATGGTCGGCCGTCCAGTCGTTGAAAGCCCGGCAGACCGCGGCCGCGAAGTCAAGGGTGGGATGTGCGGCATAGGCGTAGGGACCACCGGTAAGGACGGCAACATCGATGTCGTAGGTCTCCACGTGGTGCTCGACCGCCACGGCAGGCTGGTTGTTGGGATTCTCTTCCCCGCCGACCGCGTGCCAAAGGTCGTGGCGCGTGCCCTGGCCCGGCATGTTGGTATACCCGACTGCAGGAGCCATGGCACCGAAATCGTCCATCTGCTCCCTGTACTGCCGAGGCAGGTAGGGATACAGATCCTTGTGGGAGGCCGTATGGTGATGCACATCGCAGTCGATGATCCGCTGACGAGTCGGTAGGGCCAAATCCTGTTCGAGAACCGGGGCTGCAAGTGTCATGGCTTGTGTCTCCTGGATTGACGCCAGCATTATCCACCAAGCAGATTCGACGCCAGACAGAGTTGGCAGGCATCGAGCCTTGATAAACGAGTCACTGAGAGCTGCTGTGTGTACGCCATGGCGTCACAAAAATCGAAATGAACCAACATACCGGGTCGTGGGAAACGAATTCACATTGCCAATGGTTTGTCTGGTGGGGTCACTTCATGAGGTGCCCCATCACATTCACACTTGGTACCGGGCCACATCGGCCCAGTCCCTCACACCGTGTTCCCAGAATTGGTCCCGCGCTTCACGGAGCCGCTTCCAGTTGCCTGTGAAGTCGTGGTACCGGACAACATGCTTGCCCGGCGCGGCCCACATGTTGCGGCTCAGTTTCTGGACATGGAGCCCAAGCGAAGTCTGCTTGACGAAGTCCAGCGCGTGCCGTACCGCCGGGTTATCGTAGTTCCGCGAAAGCATGGCGATGCTCAATAATACCAATCCAGAATGATTATGGCGTTACAGTGTCGGCGGGCAGGGCCGTCAGGGTATCCCGGATCCAGCCCCAGCCGCACAGTTGCCGCACGCGCGCCGGCTCCGCCTGCCAAGCTCTCAGGATCGGCTCCAAGGCCTCCTTTTTAGCCTCCAGGGTGGGATAGACCCGGTCCCCCAGGGCCCGGCGCAGTTCCTGGAAGAAGCGTTCCACCGGGTTCAGTTCGGGCGCGTAGGGTGGCTGCACCACCTGCGGGGCCGCGAGGGCCTGCAGGTCCTTGCTCTTGTGGCCGCCGGCCCCGTCCCAGACCCAGCCGTCGATGCCCGGCTCCTTGGCCCAGGCCCCCCAGATGCGGGCCATCTCCGCGCCCTTCATGCTCTCCTGCCAGGCCCACCACAGCCGTCCTGTCATCGGATCCAGGGCCACCGCCACATAGGTGTACCGCCGGCCGATTTGCACCTCCCGGGACACGGCCACCCCGCGCGGGGCCCACACCCGGCGCACCGCGTTCCACAGGCCCAGCCGCATCTCGTCGCCCCACACGATGCCCTGTCCCGCCTTCAGGCCGGCTTCGGCCAGACGGGCCCCGAGCCCCCCTTTTGCCAAGCCGCCTGGGCCTGGGGATCCGTCTTCGCATGCCGGGGCCGGGGCACCTTGAGCCGGATCCCCAGCCGCGGCAGCAGCGTGTACATGCTGTCGTGGGTGTAGACCACCCCGAACTGCGCTTCGATCCAGTCCCGCACCGCCTGGGCCGTCGCAAACATCCCCGCGGCCGCGGCCGCCACCACCTGCTGCTCCTGGTCCGGCGTCAGGAAGGAGGGCTTGCCCGGACCGCCCTTGCGCCGACCGCACACCTGCGCCAGGCCCCCCTCCCGGTACCACTGCAGCCACCGGTGCACGCTGCGCAGCCCCACGCCCAGCGCGGACACCACCGCCGCCGGTGGCTCGCCCCGCCGCAACAGCCACAGCGCATGCAGCCGCGTGCGCACCTCAGGCACCTTGGCCGCCCGGTACTGCCGGTGCAGCGCGTCCGCCGTGTCCTCGGCGGCCCATGTGATGACAACCTTGCGGGTCATGCCCCCCCTTGCAACCGGGTGCAATCACTAAACGCCGCTAGTATACTTGGTTGGTATAACACTTGCGCGCGCCCTTCCTCAAACGCTTTCACAGCGCGTTCGATTGCCTCAGCGGTCATGCCCGAACGAATCGCCGCGGATGCGTAGCCCGCGGTCTGGCAGGTCTGCCAGGCCGCCTTCAGATCTTTCGCCGGCACGAATGCCAGCGTCTGACCTCTTAACTTCAAAGGCGATGCGGTACTCCCCGTGCCATTGCCCTTCCAAGATCCATGGTCAGACCAACTTCCCCTCCCGCACCATGTCATTGGTCGTAGGACCCGACACGATGGGGCCGTAGAAGTTCTGCAACCCCTTGGTGAAGGGAGTGGCCGTCATTCCAACGTAGGTCTTGGAATGCAGAATGAGCCTGAGCAGCAAGCTCTCCCTCAGGTCATGGGCTTCGTCGATGATTACCACATTGTACTTGTCCCAGAAGGATGGGGCAGCGTTGACTGCCGTCTGTGCCATGACCGCATCGCAGTCACGACCGCGCTCGTTGGTCCACTCACGGAAGTTCGTGAGCAACGACTTGCGATCAGTGATGAAGAGTGGACGGCGGCCCTCGTTGGCAAGCCTGGAAGCCACCTCGATGGTGACCTCCTTCTTGCCCGCTCCCGCGGGGAGCACAAGCATCGGGTTATCTCCCGCATGCGAGTGCTCCAGACACTCCTCGACAACGTCCTCTTGGTAATCAAGCAACTTGAGCATCTCTTCGTCCTAGAGGTAGGCCTGCTGGACTTGCCGCCAAGGAAGTCTATGGTGTGTCTGTCACAGGATAACAACTGGATAGTCCCTTCGTATTACGTTGGGCGGCCCCCGGGTTCCAATTCCTGCCAACTGCCCGAATCGCCCCCCACGGGTCGCTGGGCGCATTCCACACGCAGGCCTTGGCCTGAACGATTGACAACGTGGATTGCCAGGACCGTCACATCCTCGGTATGCAGATACTCGGCCATCAAAGACCGGCCGTAATCCTGCCGATCGGCCTGACGTTTGGCCTCTGAAAGGCTCCGGTTGACCTTCAGTTCAATCGCACAGGCATGGTCAGGGTGGCGCAGAACCAAATCCGGCCAACCTCCGGCCTCCTTCGGTTCCGCCCGTACATCCAATCCGCCTAGGGCAGCGAACACGGCCTGCAGGACATTCAGGCATTGGTCGTGTTCGTTGAGGCGAACTCCGGCAAAGCCCGATAGGAGAGTCGCCAACTCAGTCGGCAGATCACCAAAATCCCTTCGGTGCATGATCCGACGCAGACGAACAAACACCGGATTGCGGTCGTCACTGGAATAAGCAATGGCCAGTGCCTGCGAGTCGGCTTCCAGTCGCCTCAAATTCTCAAGGAATGCTTCAGCCACCTCGCGGTTGGGAAACGCTGCGAAGGGAGGCCCACCGTCCAGCCCCGGCTTGACGGTCAGGTATCCGCTTTGCAGCAAAAACTGCCGGGGATCAGCATCCTCAAGGGCGTTGTGATCAAGGGTTCCCTCGGCACTCAAGGTCTCCGGCAACTCGCGAGGAGCTTGTTCCAACCATGTGACCAGAGGCTGCAAGGAACCACTGGTTGCCCAGTACTTGGGGAATCGGCCCTGCCTGAACCTGTTCCGCCCCGCCTGGGTCCCAAGATCTGCAAGGGTTCTCGTCAACGACCAGGGGTTGTAGACAGGAACGCTGCCTCCTTCCAGATCGAACCGATAACCGTTGTAGTAGTCGCGCAACCGTTCCCGCAATGCATCTTCGTCCATTCCCATCTCGGCTGCAGCCCGTGCAATGTACGGACCCAGTCCGTCCGCAGCGTCCAAATCGTCCTCCGTGAACCCGCATACCGTCCCAAACTTGGCATCCCATGTCAGGTCAACGACGAGGTTCAAGGGCGAGAGGGGGTGAGCGTAGGCATTGCGGGTAACTCCCGTCAGCACAACCTTGTGCAGGCTCTGCCGGCCACTCTTCAGAAAGCTGAAGAACCCGCGCAACATGTTGAGCAACTCAGGAGGTATTGGAGACTGCCTGCCGAACATGGTCAGCGGAGCATCGAATTCGTCGACCAAGACCACTGGTTCTTTGCCGAACCGGTCTTTGAGCGCGCCGATCATCCACCGAAGCAGGTTTCCAGGGCTATCTGGACATCCGCCAGGAACGCGCAGATACTCCAACGGGATGCCAGGATCAAGCCCGCGCCTCCTCCAAACTCCAGCTTGATCCAAGACTTCGTGGACGAGGGCACGGCGCACTGCCGTGGAGTCAGGCTCGAGCACGTTGCTCAGATCCAGCCGAATCACGGGACGACGTTCTCTGGAGGGTTGTTTGCCTTCACGAGACGTACCAGCGAACAACTCTCTGTCAGCCACGGTGGACAATTGAGAATCCGGTATAGGGTCACCACCCAGCGTTTGTACCTCCGGCATGTGGCCTTGATACATGCACTCGATGGTTGACAGCATCAAGGATTTGCCGAAACGGCGGGGCCGCGCGACAAAGACTTGCCTGGCGGACTCATCCAGCAATTGTTGAATTTGCCCTGTCTTGTCCACGTACAGTTCACCTGCCCGGCGCATCTCCACGAGATGCGTTGATCCCAACGACAGGGCTGGTAAACCGTCGTATACCGCCAAGTGCTCCTTCATACTGCGTGCCGCTCGCGCATCATCGAAAGTCCGACACCGGCGCAGCCGATGAAACGTCGGTTTGGTGTTGCTGTCTGTTTGGCATCCCTTGCGTTTGGCCAGTGGAAGCTGCGAGTCAGATCCATTTGGCTGTAGGCAGCCTTGTTGGGTTGCCAGATCATTGTCTTGCACACCTTCGCCACAAGTTCACCCACACCAACACGGAGGGAGAAGGTGGAAACCCGTCAGACTTGGGACCAACTTGACGGAGCCCCTAGCGACTACCCTCCTGCAGGTCGTTGAAACACAAACGGAGTCACGGTGTTGAACCCAATGCCTCAAGCCATCTCCTGATAAAAAGCTATGCAGGCATTGTCAGGGTCCAAAATGGTGAACTCCTTTGAACCCCACGGCTTCATCTCCAACGGGCCGTTGGGATGGACGATGTCAAGCTCCCGGCACTTGGCGTACAAGGCATCGACGTTGTCTGTCTCGATCCGGATTTGCGTGTTGTTGAGCTTGGGATCGATGTACCAGCCCTCACTGAACGTCACGTGCAGCGCCACGTCGTCCTTGCCCAGAATCGCGTAGTCCGCCTGCTCATGGCGGACTTCAAACCCGAGATCCACATAGAAGTCCCGGGCCTTGGGCAGGTCGTTGCAGGGGACGATACAGGTTGAGACCAGAAACTTGGCGGTGTCAGTCATCATGGTTGTCCTGATGTTGTGGATTCGAATCGGTTTCCTCCAAGTCTGCCCGCGTGTCTGGTTGGCCGGACCCGGAAGCGCGATCGGATTGCTTGAACTGACGGGAACCAGACGGGATCCGTGAGATGGCGTTGCCCTGCCACACACTGTTGAGGAAGTCCTTCGCGGGTTGCAGTTCAGGCGCGTCCCTCGATTCCTCTCCCTGCTCGGACATCTTCTCAATCAGCTTGCGCGCGCGGCGAGCTGATGGTTTTTCACCCGGATTGTTTGGCATTGTGTTCCAGTTGTTTGGGAATGGGAACTCCGTCAAGCCGCCACTGCCCCGCTCCGCTCAAGGAAAGGGACGGTGCATCTTACCGCACGGATTCCGAGCATCCGGTGATGGCCAAGTCGTTCAAAGTCCCAGTTGGGACACCTCGAGCACAAGGTTTGGGCCTGCAACGATCTGAAACCGCATCCTGTCCCTGCAAACTCGTGACCAATGCCCCAGCGTGCGAAACCCGGTTCGAGAACTCCCGGATGGTCAGGTTGGTTGCGCTCCCAGGGAGCTTGGCACTCACAAGGGACGGATCGACTTCCCGGCGGCCCAAATTCGCTGGTTCGGCTTGTGGCATACCCGGACAGATGAAATTATGTAAAACAATCATTTGCTGGGCAAACACCGGAACTGCGAGAGCAGGTTCCTTGACATGCCGACAGAGTCCTATCCGAAACCGGCCGATTCAGCTGTTCGGCACTGTGCTACACTCGCCGCCTATTCCTCCAGTTCACAGCCAACACCATGTCAAACCACGCCGGCGACCTGTCCATCACATCCATCGAACTGCACACCTTCACCACCGAGAAACACGACCTGGGCACCGACTACAACGGGTTCAACCTGGTGTACGAACCGGGGGCACGGGTCAAGACCGAAGGGCACATCCTGGTCGTCAACACGGCGGCAGGGGTGTCCGGGGAGTGTGTGGGCGGAAGCCCCGCAGACTATTCCCAGCTGCCAAAGCTGGCCTCCTATTTGATGGGCCGCCATGCGTTGGAACGGGAACGCTTCTACTCGGACATTTCCAGGGCCCAGCGGCAGGTGGCTAGGATCGGTCTAGCTCCGCTGGACATTGCCCTGTGGGACTTGGCTGGCAAGTTGTACGAGCAACCCCTCTACCGACTACTGGGAGGGCACCACAAGAAAATCCCCTGCTACGCCAGTACCTACCACGGCGACGAACAGCCGGACGGCCTCTCCTCGCCGGAAGCCTACGCCGACTTCGCAGAACAATGTCTGGAGATGGGCTATCCGGCATTCAAGATCCACGGCTGGGGCAATGCCCCCATTTCCCAGGAAGTCGCCAACGTGCGGGAAGTGGGGAAGCGTGTGGGCGACCGAATGGACCTGATGCTGGATCCGGCGTGTGAGTTCCACACGTTCGCGGACATCCTCAAGGTGGGCAGGGCCTGCGATGAGTACGACTTCTTCTGGTATGAGGATCCGGGCCGCGACGGCGGCATCTCACAGTTCATGCATCGGAAACTGCGGCAACTGATCAAGACACCCCTCCTGCAAACGGAGCATGTCAGGTCGCTGCAGCCGCACATGGATTTCGCCTTGGCGGATGCCACCGACTACATGCGCGGTGACATCGGGTACGACGGCATCACGGGAGTCATGAAACTGGCCCACGCCTGTGAATCCATCGGCATGGATATCGAGTTCCACGGACCGGGACCGTCTGCCCGGCATTGCATGGCCTCGATCAGGAACACGAACTATTACGAAATGGGGCTGGTGCATCCCAAGGCGCCCGGATCAAGCGAAACCCCTATCTACCTGGACTACTCGGATGGTTTGAGTTCCATCGACGGAGAGGGCTGCGTCACTGTACCGGAGGGCCATGGCCTCGGTGTGGAGATCAACTGGGATTACGTGGAACGGTTTCGGGTCGGCAAACAGGTCTTCGGGTAGGCCCCAACCAATCCTGCCCCGCGCCAGACGGAGAGCACCGTCATAAGGACCCTCAGGGTCCCGACGCCGATGGCCGGGCTTGGCTGAACACGCGGTCCCGAGCGGCCTGCCATGCAGGCCGCCAGTCGGCAAGGCCTTGAGTGGCGGAGCATAGGCCAACCAGGTTGGGAGACCGTCCACCGGCGCGATCGACTTGGCTACCTGCCGTATAATCGGCCGTCCCGTTCACTCCCTAATCCGGAGGAATCAGAATATGTTGAAACGCACACGTTGGGTGTTCGCCCTCGCCTTGGTAGCCTTGCTCGTGGCAGCCTGCGGCAGTGCCCCTGCCGAAGAACCTGCATCCGAGCCTGAACCCGCCGAGGCCCCGGCAGCGGCGATGCCCGAGGAAGGAGCTTACGGTGAGGCGCCAATGTTGGCCGAGATGGTGGCCGCCGGCACCCTCCCGCCGGTCGACGAACGCCTGCCCAAGGAACCGCTTGTGATCGAGCCGTACAACGAAATCGGTCAGTACGGCGGCACCTGGCACAGGTTCGACACCTCGTCCAGCGGCTCCCATCTCGTGATGGCCATGTACGCCTATTCCCCGGTCCACTGGGTCAAGGACGGCTTGGACAAGCGGCCTGGCTTGGCCAAAGGTTGGGCCAGCAACGACGACAAGACCGAATGGACCCTGTACCTGCGTGAAGGCACCCGATGGTCCGACGGCGATGCCTTCACGGCCGACGACTTCCTGTTCTGGTGGAACGACATGGTTCTCAACACAGAACATTCCGATGTGCCGCCTGATTACATGAAGTCGGCCGATGCGGTCACCGAAGTCTCGAAGTCGGATGACTACACGCTTAACTTCACGTTCTCAGATTCGGCGCCCTTGTTCCTGGACCGTCTGGCCATGTGGCCCAACGGCACCATCCCGGGCAACGAAAAGCTGTTTGTACCCGAGCACTACCTCCGGCAGTTCCACCCGGACTATTCCGACGAGGAGACCTTCGAACTGCTTGACGAGAAGTTGAACTGGCCCAGCAACCCTGACGCGCCGGTTCTGAACCCCTGGATGCCGGTGCAGTACGACCCGGGCACGCGCCTGGTACTGGATCGCAACCCGTACTACTACGCCGTTGACACCGCTGGCAACCAGCTGCCCTACATCGATTCCATCGACATGACCTATGTCGAGAACCTGGAGGTGTCCAAGCTGCGGGTCATCGCCGGCGAACAGGAAATCTGTGGCCGACCGTGCCGATACCAGCCCCTGAGCGAGCTGTCGGTCTTCCGCGATGCGGAAGCGACCGTAGGCCTCAAGACCTACCTCTGGGACGTGGGCGGCGGTGCCTCGTTCCTCCTGTACCCGAACTGGACCCACACCGATCCGCAGAAGCGGGAGCTGTATCGCAACACGGATTTCCGGCGCGGTCTCTCCCACGCGATTGATCGGGACAAGATCCAGAAAATCGTCTACTTCGGCACGGGTGAGAAAACCACCGGCACCATGAGTCCCAAGGCCATCGAGTTCACGGCCGACGAAACCGGCAAGGACCTCTACCGGCAGTGGCGCGACTTGGCCGTGGCCTACGACGTGGATCTGGCCAATGAACTGCTGGACGCCTCCGGTGCTGTGGATGCCGATGGCGATGGCATTCGCGACCTGCCCAGCGGCGATGAATTGACGCTCCGCATCGACTGTAGTGCTGGCGGCATCGCCAATAGCGCCAATGCCCAAAACGTCGAAATCGTCAAAGAGGGGTGGGAGGCCGCAGGCCTCCGGGTCCAGGTCAACGTGGTGCCCAACGAGCAGCTGGGCGTGATGCAGGACAACTCCGAAATCGACATCCGCAGTTGCTGGGGCCTGGGCGACGGCCCGAACTTCCTTGTCTTCCCCAACTGGGTCATCCCGGTCGACAACAACCGCTGGGCACCTCTCTACGGCTCTTGGTACAAGGTGATCGGCACCGAGAAGGAAGGGGCCGAACTGGATGTCGATCCGCTGGACCGCAACCCACCGCGCGAAGAGCCCAACGAGGGCGATCCGACCTGGCGGCTTTGGGAGTTGTACAACGCAGCCCGGGTCGAACCCGATGACGCCAAGCGCCTGCAGTTGAGCCAGGACATCATTCGTGTCCATGTCGAGGATGGACCGTTCGTAATCGGCACTGTTGGCAACACCCCCACGGTCGTGGCGCACCTGGACAATGTCGGGAACTTCCCGTCCTACGAACAGTTGGGTCTGGGCGGCTTTACCGGTCCGTGGATCATGGTTTACTTCGGGGCCGTGTACCCGGAACAGATGTATTTCAAGCAGTAGATTAGATGTGACGTATTCGCCCCTGGTGGCACAGGACGCGTCCTGTGCCACCAGGGGCTCTACCAGGCGATGGCAGGACACATTCACCGCCGCCCCCTCGCCCGTGCCCGCGCCGTCCACCGCAGCCTGAACCCTGACCAATGCTTGCCTTCATCGCCC
The DNA here is from genome assembly GCA_965219935.1 of Caldilineaceae bacterium. GTDB lineage: Bacteria > Chloroflexota > Anaerolineae > Caldilineales > Caldilineaceae > Bin34. Next base: position 978,565 of record CBDCOU010000003.1, read on the forward strand.
GGCGCCTGGTCTACATGATTTCCACGCTGGTACTGATTTCCTTCGTGGGTTTTCTCATCATCAACCTGCCACCGGGCAGCTACATCGACGTCTTCCAGGCACAGCGCCAGCTTCAGGGCACGCACACGGCGGAGGCGGAGCTGGAGGCGCTCAAGCGGCGCTATGGACTGGACAAGCCGGTCCCCGTCCAGTACTGGATCTGGGTCAGGGGTTTCGTACGCGGCGACTTTGGGCGCTCCTTCGAGTTCAACCGGGAGGTCAGCGAACTGATCTGGGAGCGCCTCGGTTTCACCGTGGCCATCGCCACCGGCTCGCTCCTTTTCATCTGGCTCGTGGCCATCCCCATCGGGATCTACACCGCCACCCACCAGTACAAGCTGGGGGACAACGTGGCCACCATCGTGGGCATGGCGGGATTGTCCATCCCCGACTTCATGCTGGCCCTGGTCCTGATGGTGGTGATTCAGAGGCTGTTCGGCTTCACCGTCGGCGGCCTGTTTTCGCGCGAGTATGTGGACGCGCCGTGGAGCTTGGCCAAGGTGATAGACCTCGTCAAGCACCTATGGGTACCCATCGTGGTGGTGGGCACCTCGGGCACGGCCGGTCTGATGCGCATCATGCGCGGCAACCTGCTCGACATACTCAACATGCAGTATGTGCAAGCCGCGCGTGCGCGCGGCCTGCGCGAGGCTACGGTGGTGGTCAAGCACGCCGTGCGCAACGCCATCCATCCACTCATCATGCTGCTGGGCATGAGCCTGCCCACCATCATTTCCGGCTCCCTGATCGTCTCGATCGTGCTGGGCCTGCCCACAACCGGCCCCCTGTACTTCAATGCCCTCCGGCAACAGGACATGTACCTTGCGGGCACGTTCCTCATGTTCCTGGCCTTCATGCTGGTGCTGGGCAACTTCCTGGCGGACATCCTGCTCGGGCTGATTGATCCCCGGATCCGGTACGAATAGCACTTTCATGTCCGATCAGTCGCTCACCCTGCCGTCCGCCGTATCGGAACCGCAGGCGACCGATGTCGAGGTCAACCTCAGTGCCGGCGAAATCGGCCAGTTGTCCCTGTGGTACCTGATTTGGCGCCGGTTCCTGCGCAACCGGCTGGCGGTGGCCGCGTCCTTCGTGCTGCTGCTGCTCTACCTGATGGTGGCCCTGGCCGAATTCATCACGCCGTACGACCACCTGTTGTCCAACGAGGACTTTGTGGCGCGGGCACCACAGCTACCCCGGTTCCGGGATGCGGACGGCCAGTTCCACCTCCGGCCCTTCGTCTACGGAACCACCACCGAACTGGACACCTACAACCTGGACTGGGTCCACAAGGACGACACGAGCCAGATGTTTCCCCTGAAATTGTTCGTGAAGGGAGACCCCTACAAACTGCTGGGCCTGTTTCCTTCGGAGCGGCACCTCTACGGGGTGGATGAGCCGGGCACCGTCTTTCTGCTGGGCACCGATCGGCTGGGCCGGGACCTGTTTTCCCGGATTGTCTTCGGGGGACGCATCTCGCTGACCGTGGGCCTGATCGGGGTGTCGCTGACCATCCTGTTCGGATCGGTCATGGGGACGATCTCGGGTTACTTCGGAGGCCCGGTGGACACAGTCATTCAGCGATTCATCGAACTGCTGATGTCGTTCCCGAGCATCGCGCTGTGGGCGGCGCTTGCCGCGGCCATGCCGCCCGACATCACCATCGTCACGCGTTTCTTTCTGATCAGCATCATCCTATCCCTCATCGGATGGACGAGCCTGGCGCGTCAGGTTCGGGCCAAGGTTCTGGCCTTCAGGGAGATGGAGTTCTCATCGGCGGCCACGGCCGCCGGCGCATCGCACTTCCGCATCATCATGGTGCACATGCTGCCCAACGCCCTCAGCCATATCATCGTGATCGCGACGTTGGCCATCCCGGGCATGATCCTGGCCGAGACCGCCCTGAGCTTTCTGGGCCTCGGCATCCTTCCGCCCGCGGTAAGTTGGGGAACGTTGCTTCAGGATGCGCAGACCGTCGGCGTAGTAATCAAGAAGCCATGGTTGATGCTGCCGGGGGCGTTCGTGATCGTGTCGGTTCTCAGCTTCAACTTCCTGGGCGACGGCATCCGCGATGCCGTGGATCCGTTCGCCCTCTGACGGTTCCGGGACATGGCCGAACGCGCCGAGACCATCCTGGAAGTCAGGAACCTCCACACCCATTTCCATACGGAAAGCGGCGTGGTGCGGGCCTTGGAGGGAGTGGACTTCACCCTCAACCGGGGCCAGGTGCTGGGCGTGGTCGGGGAAAGCGGTTGCGGCAAGAGCGTGACGGCCCAGTGCATCATGAACATGGTGCCGAGCCGCGGCCGCATCGTCGACGGTTCGGTGATCTATCACCAGCGCAATGGTCAAGGAACGGAAGCGGTTGAAATCACCGCGTTGCCGCCCAAGAGCAGGGAGATGCGGCGCATTCGGGGCAACGAGATCGCAATGATCTTCCAGGAGCCGATGACTTCCCTGGATCCGCTCTATACCGTCGGCAACCAGTTGCTGGAAGCCATCAACCTGCACCAGGACGTGGACCGCACCGAGGCCCGCGCCCTGGCGGTCCACTCCCTGGATCGGGTGCAGCTGCCGGAACCGGAACGGGTCTTTGCCAGCTACCCCCACCAGCTCAGCGGCGGCCAGCGGCAACGCGTCATGATTGCCATCGCCCTTAGCTGCAATCCCACGCTCCTGATCGCGGACGAACCCACGACGGCACTGGATGTCACCACGCAGGCCCAGATCCTTTCGCTGATGCGCGATCTCCAGGACGAAACGCACATGAGCATCATCTTCATTACCCACGACCTGGGGGTCGTGGCGGAGATGTGCGACGAGGTGGCGGTCATGTACCTCGGCAAGGTCGTGGAACAGACGGACATCGACACGACCTTCTACAGCCCTAGACATCCGTACACGCAGGCGCTCCTGCGTTCGATCCCGCGCCTGGACGACGATCAGGGCCGACGCCTGGAGGTAATTGCCGGGAGCGTACCGGATCCCTCCAGCATTCCCTCGGGGTGCCGATTCCATCCGCGTTGTCCGGATTTCGTGACCGGGGTTTGCGAGCAACGGGAACCGGTCCTGATCCAGATCGACGAAGACCACCAGGTCCGCTGCCACCTGTACGACGAAACGGCATCCGCGCAACCCGCCACCCAACCCTGAGATGGCCACAACACCGACATCCCCCTCCAATGCAGCGGCTGCTTCTGTGGAATCCGGCCCGGGTCCGGGACCGTTGCTGGAGGTCCGCAACCTCAAGATGCATTTCCCCATCCGCAAGGGATTCCTGAAACGCGTGGTCGGCCACGTCAAAGCGGTCGACGATGTGACCTTCTCGGTCGAACGCGGCACCGTCTTTGGCCTGGTTGGGGAATCGGGCTGTGGCAAGAGCACCACGGGCCGGTGTGTGATCCGGCTGCTCAAGGCCACGGCCGGGGAAATTGTCTATACCATGCCGGACGACGACCCGGTCCACATCGAAGCGCTGGATCCGGAATCCCTGCGCATGATGCGCAGGCACATTCAGATCGTTTTCCAGGATCCGTACGCTTCGCTGAATCCGCGGCTGACCCTCAAGCAAATCGTGGGGGAACCGCTGGTTATCAACAACGTCAGCCAGGGACAGGACTTGCAGGACCGGGTGGCGGAACTTCTGAGACGGGTTGGCCTGAGCCCGGAACACATGAACCGCTATCCCCACGCCTTCAGTGGAGGCCAACGGCAGCGCATCAGCCTGGCCAGGGCCTTGGCACTCAACCCCCGGTTCATCGTGGCGGACGAACCGGTTTCGGCCCTGGACGTGTCGGTGCAGGCCCAAATCCTCAACCTAATCAAGGACCTCCGCGAAGAGTTCGGCCTGACCTATCTGTTCATTGCCCACAACATGAGCGTCATCAAGCACATCTGCGATTCGGTGGCTGTGATGTATGTGGGCCAAATCGTGGAGATGACAACCACCCGGGAACTGTTCCGGAAGCCGCTGCATCCCTATACGGAAGCCCTGCTGGAAGCCATTCCGGTACCCGACCCGCGCCGGGACAGACATCGCATCGTGCTGGAGGGCGACGTTCCCAATCCTGCCGATCCGCCATCGGGCTGCTACTTCCATCCGCGCTGTGCCTATGCCCAGGATGTCTGCCGAACGGAGACCCCGCCTTTGGCGGAGCACTCGCCTGGCCACATGGCCAGGTGCCACTTTGCCGCGGAGCTTGAACTGAAGGGAATGACCATCTAACGACACCGGCAACCCGGTGCCGGTGATTTCGGCCATCAAACCACCGGCTGTCACGGATCGACCTCACGGTCCGCCGAGGTTCCTATAGGTCTCGGGCGGCACCGACCACCGCGGTCAGGTTTCGGTCGGGCGAATCGCCTTTCACAACACAATCCGGCGCCAAAATCAAACCGGGTCCGGGATGGTCTTCCACCTGTGCCGCCACCATGGCCCGGTTGTCATCCTCGGTGCCGGACCGCATGGTCTCGAGGTTCAACCCCGCAGCCAGAGCCTTGTCGGTCAAGCTGCGCGCCTCCGCCACATCCGGATTGTCGCCTCCGGCTGACCAGCTCAGGCAATTCACGTCAAGCTGAGCGGCTTCCTCCAGCATGATGTTTGAACCGCATACGTGCAGCATGCGGATGGCACTTTCCCCCAGTTCGGACGCAACGTCGGCGTCGTAGGCAAGCCCGAACTCCCGATATTCCTGGGGCGACAGAATGTCGTGGCTTGCCTGTTGTGTCGCCAGAAAGTATCCCGGTACGCCCACGGCATTGCAGGCCCGCACGTACCGCACCACCGTGTCGCGAATGGTCCGCAGGCCTGCGTGCAGCAATGCCGGGTCGTGCCGCATGTGTTCATACACCTGATCACCGGCGATTTTGTGAGCCAGCGTAATCGGACTGAAGATGGTCATCATGTAGGGAACCCCGTCTCCCCACAGCTCCCGCACCCGGCTGCACATTTCCAGTTCCCTGCCCAGGGCCCCCGTCTCGGGTTCCAGCGCCGGCAGGGACTTCCAGTCCGCAGCCAACGCAACCGGCGAGGCAATCACCGTCGGCGCCTCGTCGTCGTGACGTCCGAACTGGATGCCAACGCCCCAATCCTGGACTCCGTACAAACCACTGGGCGTAAGCTTCACCAAATCGAACCCAAACTGCCGGTGGAACTCATGGGTGCGACGGGCCAGTTGGCCCGGTGCCCGATCCAACAGGTGATAGTGCTTCCATAAACTGACGGGGACAGTGTCGTGTCGCTCTCCCGCCAGCGCTGCCTCAACTCGCAGCCAATGAACCGAATCATGCCCCATGATTTTCTCCTTGAAAGCCAGCCGACCGTTCGTCATGTTGTTGTTCAGGGCCGGAAGCCATCTGTCAGTCGCGATTCAACGTTGCGACCTGGACCCGGTTAATGTAGACTTAACGGTGTCGGGTGTCCCGTCGCAGTTCACGTTGCTTTTCCGACGCCTGGCAAAACACGAAGGCCGCGATCGCGGTCTTCGTGTTTTGCCGCAAAGTTAACCGTTGACCGCTCCCAACTTCAGATAGTTTTCGTGGTCCTCCGCAATCAGCGGATACACGTCGTCCAGCTCATCGAACGCCACCACCGGTTGCACCAGCGCTTCGGAGTTGATCTGCCCGTTGCACAGCAGGCGCCAGGCCACCCCAACCAACCGTTCCTCGTCCCAGTTCGGGTAGTCCGGATTCGGTTCGCTGCAGGATCGGCTAAAGATCAGCGTTGGGCGGTTCATGTGCGCCTCCGCTCCAAGATCAAGGCCCGCCGGATAGCTACCGGGAAAAGCCCCCGCGACAACCGTTCCGCCGTAGGCAACGGCACGGAATGCATGTTGCAGGGCCATGTGACTTCCGCTGTACTCGATGCACACGTCGGCGCCCCGACGGTCGCTCAGGTCCTTGATGGCCAGCCCGGCGTCCACGGCGGTCGGATCCACCACTTCGTCGGCTCCGAGCTCCAATGCCAGTTCCCGCCGCATCGTGCTTGGCTCAACGGCGATCAGCATGTGGGCGCCGGCCGCCCTGACCGCCTGCAATACACAGAGGCCTATGGCCCCCATACCGAATACCGCCACGACATCGCCCAGCCGGACATGGCCGTCTCGCACGGCGCCAACCGCAAAATCGGCCGGGTCCAGGCAGCCGGCGGCCTGCCAGGGAACTCCATCCGGCATGGACCGAACATGGTCCTCGTGCCACATGTGCTGCTCGCGGAAGGGACCGTAGGCGAAGACCCGGTCGCCTTTTTGGAAGCGGGATACTGCCGGCCCTACGGCCTCGACCAGACCAATTGCCGTATTGCCCAGCGGAACAGGAAAGGTTTGCCGATGCGAGTCCTGCCTGAATGCAAGGTAATCGGCATCCCAAGTGCCCCGTGGCAGGCCGTAGCCCTTGAACAACGACATCTCGGTTCCATGTTTGGCCACGCTGTGCGTGGTGTTCACCAGGATGTCACTGTCGCCAAGCGACGGCGAATCGTACTCCCTGAAGGCGGCTTTCCCAACCGCCGTTGCAACAAGCTCCCTGGGCATCGCGAACTCCTGACTTCAGTCACCGCATTGATGGACGCCGGCCAAATCCGGTCGACGGGCCAGCCCGAGGCCGCCGCCCGCGGAGCAACCCGAAGGCAAACGGACCATGGACCGCGCCGTGCCCATGATAGCGCGGTCTATTGAAGGGCCACGCGTTGCCAGGATGGCGACAAACAAACCGCCGTGCCTGCGCTATTCCGCCCCCACTGACAGCCAATGCACTTGGTGCCAGAGATTCCGTTTGATGTAGTAGGCCCGTTGTTCTCCGGTTTGCAGGGATTCGGCCAGCTGGGCCACATACCGATCCGTCCCGTACTCGACCTCGAACTCCCCGCTGCAAGGTACAAACCCATCCTTGATGATGCGCTGCTGGATCGTGGCCTCCCGATTGAAGAAGACCACCTGGTTGACACGCGCCATTTCCGCCAACCGAGCCGCGAAATCATCCGGGGCCTCTGCGGCGCGGTGCGCTCCCCCAACGAATGCCGGCTGCAGGGTTCGGTATTCGCTGATTGGCAGTTCGACCCAAACGATGAACGTCGAGATTCCCAGCATGCTGGGAAGGCCTAAACCTTCGATGCTCTCGGCGAAGCCCCGGGGCTTGATGCACCATGGGCCCTGTTCCAAAGCCGGGTCGTACATGGAAGACTCCGGCATTTCAAGCCATCCCCACCCGCTGGTCGGGTCGACCTCCACATCCAGATAACCTTGGAAATCCGCTTCGAAGACCTGTTCGAAGCGGCCGGTCCAAGCCATCACCTGCTTGTTGCGAATGGGCAGACCGCTGGCCGTTTCCACCCTGGTGAACACATGCGGATGCTGGTCGATGACATCGGCCACGAAAGTCTGATTCCAGTCACTCAGGTACTGATCGCGGGCCCAAGCCTCCGTGCTGCCGACTACGTCGCGGCTGTCGTTCCGCCAGTCGCCATCGCGCATCGTGAAGACATCCTTGATGAGATAGAACTGCTTGGCGTCCCCGGCAAGCCCCATGGAACGAAACCTTTCGTCAAGCGGCTTGACCTCAAACCGGAACTCATGCACCCATTGGCCGAAGCGTCTGGCAATCATGTGTGGTTTCCTTGATGGTGCGACCGGACAGCACAACGGGTCCGTTCATCGACAAGCAACACGGGCAGGATGTCGGATTATAGCGACTGGGCTCGAATGCAGCACACTCGCCCGGCCCGTTTGGCAGGACAACCACATTCCAATTTGGTTTGCGTCAACCGGGGACAGGCTCGGTCACAGGAAGGCCGCAACTCGTCATAACACCGGGGAAACACACCAATGGGGAGCTCGCGGCTGCGTTGGAACCGGCCGGATGTACTGGTAATGTCTACTCAAGAACCTGTCACAACGGCATGCGCCGTTCGGCGGTGCCCATTCCGTCGGCTCTCCCGCGGTGTTACGCGTCACTTGTAGAAAACAGTAGTTCCCGGATCCGCCGGTACCGGTCCCGAACATCATTCGGACAGCCAGGCGGCAACGTCCGGAGCATGGTAGGAAATGATTACGTCGGCACCGGCCCGTTTGATGCACAGCATCAATTCCAGGACCGCATCCCGCTCCGAAATCCAGCCGGCCCTGGCCGTGGCCTTCAGCATCGCATACTCCCCGCTGACGTTGTAGGCTGCCAGCGGGACCGCGGGAAACCCCTGCTTCACCGCGTGGACCACGTCCAGAAATGCCATCGCCGGCTTAACCATCACCATGTCGGCGCCCTGCTCGATGTCCAGCGCAACTTCCTTGAGGGCTTCGGCCAGGTTGGCCGGATCCATTTGATGCGTCTTGCGATCCCCATGTCTGGGAGCCCCATCCGCCGCCTCCCGGAAGGGGCCGTAAAAACTCGATGCATACTTGACCGCATAGGAAAGAATGCCGGTGAAGTCGCAACCGGCCTCGTCCAGACCGGTTCGCAGCGCTTGCACCATCCCGTCCAGCATGCCGCTTGGGGCCACCAAATCGGCCCCGGCCTCGGCATGGCTGACGGCAGTGCGAGCCAGTAAGGACAATGATTCGTCATTGAGGATGCGGCCGTCCCGGTCCAACAGCCCACAGTGTCCGGCCACCGTGTAGCTGCACATGCACACGTCGGTGGCCACCAGCATCTCCGGCACGGCATCCTTTGCAGCCTTGATGGCCTGCTGCACGATGCCGTCGGATGCGAAGTTCTCCGAACCGATTTCATCCTTGCTCCGAGGCAGGCCAAACAGCAGTACGGCCTGTATGCCAAGCCTTGCCACCCGTTCAACCTCCGCCGGCAACAGATCCGTTGTCAGGCGGGCCTGGCCAGGCATGGAGGCAATTTCGGTCCTCAAACCTTGTCCATGCTGGACAAAGAGGGGATACACCAGGTCCGAGGGCGCGAGAGTCGCCTCGCGGACCAGTGTCCGCAAGGCTCCCGTCCGCCGCAACCGGCGCGGCCTTCTTGGATCGGCGAAATCACTGCTGTTCATGGGACCTGCCTGTCCGATAGTTCGGCACTGCACTTGCGAAACCCGAGCACCAACCCTTCCAACAATTCGTGGAAGGACATTCCCTCAACATACACGTCCACGCGCATCCCCGCGGCCGCGGCGGCCTCCCGGCTCGTGGCTCCCATACAGGCTACAAGGGTGTTCCGCAGAAGGGAATGCGAACCGGGTTGGTCCCAGACCCCGTGCGCAAAGCACCGGACACAACTCCCGCTGGTGAATGTGACTGCATCCAACGGGCTGCCGAAGCGAGTCAGGGCGGTGCGCAAGCCTTCGGTGCAACGCGTCCGGTAAACCGGAAACGCACGTACGCGATCGCTGTTCGCGCACAACCGCGAAAGGGCCGGACCCGGTCCAGCCGTGGAGTGAAGCACCGTTGCCGTTTCCGTTGGTGCCAGACGCAGTTGGGAAGCCAACCGTCCGTCCGGACGATAGGTGCTTTCCGGTTCAATGCCCAGGGTATTCCGCAGCTCACGACCCGTGACGGGACCCATCACGGCGAATCTTGGCCCTCGCCTGGGTTGACACCCCTTGAACTCGGGCCACCGGGCGATCGCCCGAACCGCGTTGACGCTGGACAACACCACCCAGGTTGACGAACGAACCGCCTCTCGGACTTGCCTCAGGGCGTCTGCCGGCAAGGTCTGGAATTCGATGGCAGGCAGCGCGATTGGGATTCCGCCAAACTCGGCAACCGCCTGCATCGCCCCATGCATCTGGTTCCTGGCACGGGTGACCCCAATCCGTTTCCCGACTAGACCGGGTACACCGGTGTCAGCCATTTCAGTACACCTTGGGCCAGGAGTGCATCGGCAGCCCGCATGCCCAATTGCCAGGCACTGGTGCCACTGGCCTCGAATGCTTCAAGGCTTTGTCCATCAGGAGATCGTACATGGGCACGAAGGTGAATTCGGTTTTCGGTTACAGTGGCGTAGGCGGCTGCGGGCAACGCGCATCCGCCGCCCAACCCATGCAACAACGCCCGTTCACACCGGGTGGCCAACCGGGTTGGCATGTGGTCCAGCGGTTGGACGAGATCCACCGTGCGTAGATCCGATCCACGAACCTGCAGCGCAATGGCGCCCTGGCCCGGTGCAGTCAGGAATGTCGCCAGCGGAAATTCATCGGAGATGCCGTCCGTCTGGTCAATCCTGGTTAACCCGCAGGCGGCAAGAACAAGGCCGCGGCACTCGGAGGGTGTCTCCCGCATGCGGCGAATGCGGGTGTCCACGTTACCCCGAATCGGCGCAACTTCAAAGTCGCTGCGAAGTGAATGCAACATGCGAGTCCTGCGGGCACTGGACGTGCCCAGTCGCGCTCCCCGCGGCAACGAGTTCAGGTTCATGCCGTCGGGGGTTACCAGGACATCCTTGGCATCGTCCCGGCACAGGACCGCTGCCAATGTCAGATCGTCATGCATGGTTGTCGGGAGATCCTTGAGGCTGTGCACAGCCACATCAATCTCCAAACGCAGGAGTGCCGCTTCCAGTTCCGACGTGAATATCCCTGTGGACCCGAAAGCATGCACCGGTTTGGACGGATGGCAATCCCCCGCCGTTGTAACCGGGACCACATCGATTTCCAGACCGGGCGCGAGGGCCCGCAACTGCCGACAAACGGCGGAGGTCTGGACTTGAGACAGGCGGGAACCCCGCGTTCCGACCCTAATGCGTTGCCTTGCGTCCATGAATCAACACACGCGTTCGCCTTGTTCGGCACCTTCCCCGACCGGCCGCATTCTAAAGCGATGGTGCCGCTGGTCACCACAACCCAACCCTATCCTGTCGCATCAGTTAGGCGTTGGCAGCGAATCCCGTACAATATCAGTACGACATCGCACTTGGTGCGGCAGGTCTGCAAGTTCGCAGACCTCCTGCCTCGCACCTCTCGGACACCATTTTCCCGTTTTCGCAATTCAAGGACCCGTTCCGGTACCCAATGCCATGAATGCACCTACCGTAACTCGTAAGTCCGTTACAGCTGTGGCCAACGAACTGGCAGTCAGTCCCGATACCGTTCGACGCTATGCCAAGGAGTTCGCGCCCTATCTCTCGAACGAGGCCAGTCCCAAGAGCGGCAGCACCCGGACCTTCGATGAACGGGACATTGCGGTACTGAAAGCCGCCAGGGAACAGATGAGTTCCGGCCTCAATCACGAATCGGTGCGGGCCAAGCTGGCCATGATGGACTTTCCCGACGAACCTGCCCAGGTGGAAGCCGAACCCGTAGGCGAAACCCAGGTCCAACCGTCGGTCGAGTTCCAAAGCGTCACCACGGCGATGCTCACGTTGGTCGACGCGGTGGCCCAGACCCAGGCTCAACTGGCGACGCTGCCGGAAATCAACCACCGACTGGGCCAGATCACGGAGACGATCCACGCGCAGCAGGCTATGCAGGATCAGATTTCCACGATGGCGGAAGACATCAACGACCTGACGATGAAGAATGCCCAGTTGAGCGAGGAACTTCAGTCCACGCGCCGACAGGGCCTGGCATGGTTCATTTGGTTTCTGGTTGGAACCGTTGCAGCCTGTTCAGCCCTCGTGGGCGTCATGTTCCTGATGCGCGCCGGGGTGTTGAATCTTCCAGTCTGAGGGGCCGGGTCGCCCGCCCGACTCGTCAGGACTCCGGGCAAGTGCCTATTGACCTTGGGCCGTCTGTCTTACAGGGCGTTCGCGTTCCAGTTGCCATCCGGGCTAGCCGAGTGGGACTGCCATGCCGGGGCCGCAGGCGCGATGCGGAGGACATGGTGGTCCGTTGCCCAGACAGTCCATTGTCCATTGGTGTCACATTCGCGACAACTGCCAGGGTTGGCAAGGGTGGTGTCGCACTACCAGAGGGTGTATCCGCCGTCGATGGTCAGATTGTGGCCCGTAACGTAGCGGGACGCATCCGACGCGAGGTACACCAATCCGCCTTGGAGATCACGGGCCAGCCCCAGCCTGCCCATGGGCGTGTTGGATTTCCATATCTCACCGTTGGAACCGTCCATGTTCAAGGCGGTCATTGGAGTCAACGTGTGTCCCGGGCTGATGCAATTGACGCGAACACCTCGGCTTCCCCATTCGGCAGCGCAGTTGCGCGTCAGTTGCACAACCCCAGCCTTGGCGGCGTTGTAAGCCACGTGCAACTGGGGCCGATTGACAATTCGGCCCGACATCGAAGCGGTGTTGATGATCGAACCGGCTCTCTGTTCGAGCATGAGCCGACCTTCGGCCTGGGTGCAGAGGAACACCCCCTTGAGGTCGACTGCAATGGTCGCATCCCAATCCGCCTCGGACATCTCCTCAGCCTTGGCCTTCAAGGCGATTCCCGCGTTGTTGACGCCAATGTCAACACGTCCCCAGCGGTCCGCGACTTCGGCGACCATCGACCCAACTTGTTCCTGGGACGTGACATCCACCTCAAGGCTCATGGCCTCCACCCCCAACGCCTCCAGGCGTTCGGCCACATGTCGGGCCCTTCCGCCATTCCGGTCCGCCACGGCCACATTGGACCCGGCTTCGGCCAGCGCGAAGGCGAAACTCTCACCGATGCCACTGGCACCTCCGGTCACGACGGCCACTCGACCAGTCAGGCGAAATCGATCCAGTACAGCCATAGGTATCCCCTCTGCCACGGAACTTGTCTTGGCTAGTATCCTAAACTCGGAACCACGGCCCTACGGTCATTGAACAGTTCGGTGTGCAAAAACACTTTCAGTCGCCCCACGGAGCCCCTGTCCCCGGCGGGAATCCTGTATCCAACTGGCCACGGTTCGATCGCCACGGCGACTTCGTCGATATCCACGGCCAACAAACCGGGTTCTTCCACACCAAACGCATCAACCATCGCTGGTGGCTGGTCACGCCCGACGGGCACGGCTTTTTCGACATGGGCCTCAGTCATCCGATCACAAGCATCTGGGAAGCTGCCATCACCTTCCGGGGGCTTCGTTCCCAACCACGGTGAATGGTACGCGGATGTATTGGCAGCATTGTTCGACAACTCCGACTGCATGGGTTTTCAGTTGTGCGGTGCCTACCAGCGCAACAAGGCGCGACGGCGCGGCCTGCTCGACGAACTGGAAAGGCCTGATCAGGAACACATTGACCTGATTCGCGCTGCAAACGCAAAGGTCAGCCACTGGTTGAACGAACGGTACTGATCGTCCGGTCTCATTTGATTGGGCGACGGGCTATGGCATGGTCTGATCATCCATGCCAGTCGCCTATACTGACTTCGTACGATATCCCAACCTGCCATGTTGTCCAATGCATTCACCGGATACTGAAGAACTGATTCTGGACGCTGCCCTGGAGGAATTCTCGGTGCAGGGCTATGCGAATGCAGGATTCAAGGAGGTTGCGGCCCGGGCCAATCTCACAATGGCCGTCTTGTTTGCCCGGTTTCCCAGCAAGGAACGGATGTTTCTGTCGTTGATGGACCGGTTTGCCAACTCGGTGGAACGCAAGGTCCTTGCCGCCATCGACAAACGCCTCGACGCCACGGATCGCATCATCGCGGCGACGGAAGCATGCCTGGCTGGTTTCGGACAATATCGACGCGAACTGAAAATCCTGATGGTGCATACCCGGTCGCTGGGGCCATCGTTCGACCAGAAAGTCCGGGACATCCAGACCCGTTTCGCCGCCATCATTCAGGACCTGTTGGACGACGCCATCCGACAACGGCAGATTGACCCCGTGGACACGGAGGTGGTGGCCGCCGCCTGGACCGGTTCCATCTACCACTTGGTGATGCAGTGGTCGTTGACCGGTTATCCCGATCAGGACCGCATGCTGGCCACGCTGATTCCCTTGCTGATGCGGTCCGTGGGCCTCCCGGCCTCAGCGGTCGCCAAGTCATCGTCGGAAAGCTGAACCGAACACCGCCGGCCCTTTGGACACATACGCGGAACAGCGCCTCGTATCGGTCACCAAGCCCATTTCGGGATTCTCCCCGGACATGGTCAGGGCACTTGTGCCGGATGCATGGCACATCCAATGGTTCGATCCGGTCACACGGCAGGCGTTGAGGGGATGGGGTGCGGCGGCAGTGTTGCGCGGCGATCCGGCAGATCGCTTTGCTGATATTCGGCGCCAGGCGGAGGCGCTGTTCGGGGATGCTGTTTGCCGGGGACCTGGCCGAGGCCCGCGCCTGGCCGGAGGCTTCTCCTTTTCCAGTGGGTATCTGTCCGACAAGGTCTGGCAATCCTTTGCACCGGGCTGTTTCGTGCTCCCGCATTTCCAACACGAGTTGGTTGAGAATCGAGAGTGGCTCACGATCAACGTTCTGGTTGATTCAGGCGTGGATGCCCAGGAAGCGGTGGACCACTGCGGTGAGATTCTCAGCGACTTGGATCGGAACGGTGCCAACCCTCCACAAGGCAGTCCGTCCCATGGCGCAGGCGCGTCAACGCGTACCACACACACGGTCGAGAACCCGGTGGCCAAGGTCGAATGGCGTGGCATGATCGGCGAAGTTCTGGACCGAATCGGCGCCGGCCAGGTCAACAAAGTGGCGCTGGCGCGCATGCGCGAGTTGAACTTCGCCCAGCCGCCCGACACGAACCGCGCCATGGCCCACCTAGCCCATCGTTACAGCAACTGCTACCGTTTCCTGTTTCACCAGGAAGACGAATCGGTGTTCCTGGGTGCGTCGCCTGAGTTGCTCTGTGCACTGGACCACGAACGACTGCACACCATGGCCTTGGCCGGCACCGCGCCGCGCCGCCAATCCTCCGAGGCGAATCGAAACGGCCACCGGGAAATACTTTCCTCGGCCAAGAACCAGCATGAACACCGCATCGTGGTCGACAACCTGCTCGCGCGCCTGCACGAGTTCCAAGCCATTCCGGACCAGGATCTCCGCACCGGGATACTGTCACTGCACAATGTCCATCACCTGCGGACACCGGTCTCGGCCACGCCTCGGGCGGCCCGGCACATTCTCGAATGGCTTGCGCATCTGCACCCAACCGCCGCCCTGGGAGGCGACCCGACCAACCAAGCCATGGTCTTGATCGATGAGTTGGAAAGGCAGCCAAGAGGTTGGTATGCCGCCCCGTTCGGCCTGTTCGACCGCTTCGGACATGGCGCGTTTTGCGTTGGCATCCGCTCGGCCGTGATCCACAAGGCACGCGCCTGGCTGTTCGCCGGTGCCGGAATCGTCGCCGGCAGCCGCCCGGAACTCGAGTGGGATGAAACCGAGTGGAAGTTTCAGCCCATGCACCAGGCCCTGACGGACCTGTCCTGATGCCCGGCATGCTGCCATCCGATCCCCCCAGCTTTCAGCTGGCCGATGTGATTGTCCAAACCCTGGCGGAGCTTGGCATCCGTCACTTTTGCATTTGTCCGGGTTCCCGGTCCACCCCTCTGGTCCTAAACATTTGGCGTGATGAATCCGTTTCCCATACCGTCCACCACGACGAACGAAGCGCGGCATTCCAAGCATTGGGCCGGTCCTTGGTCACCGGCAGTGCGGCAGCCGTCGTCACGACTTCGGGAACGGCCGTGGCCGAACTGCTTCCGGCAACCGTGGAGGCTTCCCAGAACAATGTACCGCTGGTCTTGCTGACCGCCGACCGGCCGGCGCGGCTAAGGGGAACCGGATCCAACCAAACGATTCTGCAACCCGGAATTTTCGGCCCCTATGTCAGGGCCGAACTGGACATCCCGGCAACAGTTCCAGACGACGGCGAATGGCAACGCGAACTGTCGGATCAGGTAACCCGCCTAGTGCAGTCCGCCTCCGGGCCGCGGCCCGGTCCGGTCCATCTCAACGCGCAGTTCGACAAACCCTTTGAGCCCACCGCTTTGGTGCGCCGGACCACCGCAGCCTGCCCGATGCGAGAGTCCCCGGGATCCCATGCCCGCATCGACCTATCGGATGAGGTCCGGTCCGCTTTAACCCAGTCCCGCCGAGGGGTGATTGTTGTCGGACCCAACCGAATCGGTCTGCCCATGCTCGATGCCGTGCATGCGTTGTCGGTGTCCGCCGCGATGCCGATAGTGGCCGATCCCCTGTCGGGTTGCCGGTTTCCTGCAGGCCCATCTGGCAACGTCGTGTCCCATGGCGATGCCCTGTTGCAAGCAGGCCTTCTGGAGGACCTGCAGCCGGACCTGATCGTTCGGTTTGGCACCCTGCCGGTTTCCACGCGCCTGATTGCCTGGTGGTCGAACCGGCTGGCCAACGACGGCACACACATTTATGTAAATGAAACGGGCGAAGTCCATGACGACACGAACGCGACCACGACGTTTGTCGCAGGCGACCCTGTCGGTTTCTGCCGTGAGGCCAGCGAGCTGCAGCATCCGGTTGTTTCCAGGCAGGGATGGTTGTCCCGATGGCAGGAACTGAACGCGATTGCCGAACGGACCGTGCAAACATGTTTGGCAGCATCACCGCTTTGGGATCTCGGAGCGGTGAGGACCTTGATCGAGTGGTTGGGACCCAACACCATTCTGGTGGCCGGAAACAGTCTTCCCATCAGGCTGCTGGACTCGGCCGGCATCGGCCTCCGCGACGGCGTGATGCTTGGCAATCGCGGAGCCAGCGGCATCGACGGGTTGTTGGCCACTGCCCTTGGTGTCGCCGGGGCGACGTCCCATCAGGTGGTTCTCTTGATCGGAGACATATCGATGCTGCATGACATGGGCAGTCTGGCGGAGGTCCGACGTCAGAATGTCGCCAACCTCTGTATCGTGGTCCTAAACAATGATGGCGGACGCATCTTTGAACGGCTGCCCGTCACGGATCTCGCCGACGTGGCCGAACCATTGTTTGTAGCGCCACACGGCCTCGATTTCGCCGGCTTGGCCTCGGCTTTCGGTCTAGACCATCGTCTGGTGTCAGAATTGAGCGGTCTGGATGGGGCCCTGTCCGATGGCATGGGCGGCCCACCTGCCTCGATCCTGGAAATCCGGACCTCGGCCGCGGACGATCTTGCCCAGGAAAGGCACTACATCGATCTACTTGGACATGCAGGAGCCAGTTGAACCATGGTGACACAAGCCGCCGCATGGGAGACAGTGAGAACATACACCGACATCACGTACGGCAAGGCGGACGGCATGGCGCGCATCGCCTTCGACCGACCGGAAATCCGCAACGCCTTCCGCCCTGAAACCATTGAACAGATGATTGATGCCTTCAGGGATGCGTGGGCGGATGCCAACATTGGAGTGGTCCTGCTCACCGGCAACGGACCTTCACCCAAGGACGGTGTCCACGCGTTTTGTGCGGGAGGGGACCAAAAAGTCCGCAGCTTCGCCGGCTATGCCGACGAAGAGGGCAAGGCCCACCTGAATGTGCTGGAACTGCAACGCATCATCAGGGTCATGCCCAAACCCGTCATTGCCCTGGTGAACGGCTTTGCCATCGGTGGAGGCCATGTCCTCCATGTTATTTGCGATCTGTCCATCAGCGCCGACAATGCCATGTTTGGCCAGACGGGACCCATCGTGGGCAGTTTCGACGCCGGCTTCGGATCCAGTTACCTGGCAAGGATTGTCGGCCAGAAGAAGGCCCGTGAAATCTGGTTTTTGTGCCGGCAGTATGGAGCCGCCGAAGCCTTGGACATGGGCCTGGTCAACGCGGTGGTACCGCTGACGGATCTGGAACGGGAAGGTGTCCAATGGGCTCAACAAATCCTGCGTCACAGCCCCTTGGCCATCCGTTTCCTGAAAGCAGGCCTGAACGCCGACTGCGACGGTCAAACGGGGCTGCAGAGCCTGGCCGGCGATGCCACCATGCTGTTCTACATGACGGAGGAAGGCAATGAAGGCCGCAACGCGTTCGTGGAAAAGCGCCCGCCGAACTTCCGCCAGTACCCCTGGCGCCCATGAGGCATGCCCCGTCACCACCGGATTGGCTTGCCGCACAGTCTGCCGCCAACCCCTCCAATCCGTTTCTGCACCTGGAACATGAACAGTTGACCTTCGGCAATGTCGAGGCCATGGTGGGGCACGTCTGCCTGTTCCTCCAGGCAGCGGTTCCGACCATGAAGGGTCACAACGCGGCGATTTGGAACTCCGATTCCAAGTTGACGGTGATTCTGTTGTTGGCCTGTGCACGCCTGGGGTGGCCAGCCACGGTCCTCGCCCCCGCTCTGCCGTCGGCGGTGCTGGCGCGGCAGCTTGGCCAGGTGCCGCTGACATTGTTGTTGTTCGGAGCCGGCAAGGGGCCCGATGAGGCACATTCGCGCGCGTTCGACGGAGCAGTCGAGCATTTGGCGGTCGAGATGCCCGTGGCGGGCGCCAAGGCTTCGGCACCCGTCTGGCGTCAACCCAACGCACACACGGTCGGCAACGCGGACTTGGAGTGGATTCAAGGGTGGGTCTTCACATCGGGCACGACGGGAACGCCCAAGGCCGTCACTGTCACGTTTGGCAACCTACTGTGGAGTGCGGCAACCTCCAGTTACCGACTCGGATACCGGATTTCCGACTGCTGGCTCCACTGCATGCCCTTGCACCATATCGGCGGACTGGCCTTGTTGTTCCGGAGCTTGATCTTTGGGTTCAGCCTGTGCATGCGCAGCCGGTTCGACCAACACGAGGTCAGGGATTTCATGGAGCGGGGAACTGTGACCCACGCGGCGTTGGTTCCGACCATGCTGGCGCGCCTGCTGGATGCGAACCTGGACTTGACCGCTCCCGGCCAACGATTTCGCACGGTCCTGGCGGGCGGTGCCAAAGTAGCCGAGTCCCTCCGCTCGGAGTACGGGGAACGCGGATTGGACGTGGTTGCCAGCTACGGCATGACGGAGAGTTGTTCCCATATCGCGGCGGAACGACCCGGCCGTGCAAGCCGGTCGGGGGAGGGGCCCGCCCTGCGACACGCCGGCATCCAAATCAGGAACGTCGGCGGGGAGCGGTTGTCGGCAGGACACCAAGGCGCAATCTGGATCAAGGGCCCCCAGTTGTCATTGTCATGCGAGCTGGACGGCCAAGGATGGTTCCGCACCGGCGACTGGGGCATGCTGGATGACAACGGCTCCGTACATGTGCTGGACCGTCAGGACGGGGTGTTTGTCAGCGGAGGCGCAAACGTTTCGTCGCGTCATGTGGCGGAAATATTGATGGAGTTTCCGGGGATCGAACACGCTTGGGTCACCGGAGTACCCGACCGGGAATGGGGCCATCGCGTCGTTGCGGTGATGCAGCCTGCCACCAACCGGGTACCGGACGAACATGCTCTACGGCGCAGGCTGCGAACCGCGTTGGCAGTTCACGAAGTTCCCAAGCAATTTGTCTGGGTTGCATCGCTTCCCAAAACGGATTTGGGCAAAGTGGACGCAGCTGCCGCACGGAAATTCGTAGAGGAACTCCGGCAGTGATTTGGCATCCACTGCCCGCTTGCGTTGCGGCATCCGGCATCCCCTACCACGGAGCCACTGCAGGGAACGGCCCCTCAATGCTGCTCCTGCACGGCTTTACCGGCACCGTTCAAAGTCTTGATCCGATCGCCTGCGTTCTGGCAAGCCAATTCTCGCTGTTGGGAATCGACCTGCCCGGTCACGGCCGCACGCACGTCATTCCCGATCCCAATCTGGAATTCGACCAAGTAATTGCCGACCTGTACGAAGTGGTGCGCCGGTGGCATCCGTGCCCAATGCATGTGACCGGATACTCCATGGGCGGGCGGGTAGGCTTGGGTTTGGCCTGTCGGTTTCCCGACGCGGTGAAATCGCTGTCGCTCCTTAGTGCATCGCCCGGTGTCTCCAACATTACCGGCCGTCAGACACGTTCGGCTCTCGATCGGGATCTGGCCAAATTTCTGGCCGAAACCCCTGACGGTGTTTTCGATCGGTACTGGGAATCCATGCCACTGTTTGGCGGCGGCCGGGCACGCGGTGTCCGGGGCCGCCGCATCAGTTCCAAAACCATCAGGCAAGGCTGGTCTGCATCACTGCCCCTGCTCGGCACAGGGAGCCAGCCCTCGTTCTGGAATGACCTGCCGCACCTGGACCGACCGGTACAGCTGATCACGGGGGAAAGGGACATCAAGTTCCGCAATATCGCAGACGCAATGAAACTGCGCCTGCCCAAGTGTCGAACCCACACGGTGCCACATGCCGGCCATAGGGTTCATCTGGACAGCCCGCGCACCACAGCCAGTCTGATTGCCGACTGGGCCATGGGCCATGACGATGCCCAAGATCCATGAAGTAAAGACCTGATCGCTACGCGAAGGTTGGTGGCGATGTGATTCTCGCTTCATGCCACCTAGTGCTAGCTGCACGGCATGGCCCATTTGGGAGGAGACTGAGTGCAAATTTTGGTAGCTCGGCCCAAGTGACTTCCTGAACATCGTTGTTGGGCGATTGCACATTGGCCGGCATTTGGATTTCGCATTCACAACAGTTCCCCCGGGCCTGAACTGACCGTGTGGGGTGCGGCACACAATGCAACTGGGCCGGCCCGCTGCCTTCGCCTGCATGTCAAGGACAGTCCTGTCGCTATACTGATTCAACTCGGTTGGCAGTACACAAGAAGAAACCACAGCTTATGAGTATTTGGAAAGTCGAGATGGACATTGACCGGCTCCATAGGGGATTTCCGGGAACCATGCTGGAACACTTGGACATCACGATCGACGCAGTTGGGGACGACTTTCTGACAGCCAGCATGCCGGTGGACCACCGCACAATTCAGCGCATGGGGATTCTGCACGGAGGTGCTTCGGTGGTTTTGGCCGAGTCGGTGGGCAGCATCGCCTCCAACTGCTGCATCGACCAGACCACGTTGGCGGCCGTCGGACTCCAAATCAACGCCAACCACATACGCCCCGCGCGTTCGGGACGGGTCTCCGCCACAGCCCGACCCCTGCACTTGGGCTTCCGCACCCATGTATGGCGCATTGCCTTGCAGGACGAACATGGCCGGAGGACCTGTGAGTGCACACTCACAACGTCGGTAATCACGCGCAAGTCGCTGGGACTGTGACAGACACCCACCCGTGGCTTGAGAATGGTATCACCGCATGCAACCGGACAACACCGGCATTTTTGGGTTCGCAACCGCCGTAATCGGCATCCTGGTTGCTTCGATCCTCTTGGGATGCCAGGACTACGTGCCGGTCCAACCGGGCGAGGACTCTGTCCCGCGGAATACCGGCGCGGAGTCGATCGGGTCATTTCTTCAGGAACAACTGGCCTCGTCCCGCCCTGCCGATACCTCCGGCAATCAACCACTGGACCTGACAACGTCTCCACGCCAATCTCCGGCGAAATTGGTGCAATGGAAGGACCTGATTGCAGGACCGGAGGCACGTCTCGTCGTGGAGGAGGCCTTGGCGACCGGATCTCGGGTGGTTTTCACCGATCCCAGGGCCGCGCTCGCGGTAGCCGACGGGTTGAAGTCACAGTTGGAACCCAATGGTTGGCGGCTGCTGGAAGTCCTGGAGGTTCCGGCCGCCATTGAAGGCGCTCCTCCATCGTCGTATTTCTTCTGGTTTTGGCGCCCCAACCTGTCATTCCGGCCTCAACACCTTTACGAGGCCGGATGCGCTCACATCCAGACCATCCCGCAACAGGCCGGCACGTCGGTGCATCTTGGTTCAGGCTGCCATCTGGCCCGCACGGCGGCCGTGGTGCAAGGTGGCCGGCCGCAGCCGTCGTCCGCTCAAGATGCCCAAGCTGTACAGAACGGCGATCTGATAATTTCAATTGGTGGGGAATGGTCTGTTGTCACTGCCTTTGGTTCAACCGAAGGCTGCTCGGCCGTGGCGGAACTCCTGTGTCTAACGCGGCAGGATCTCGTCCACCAACAAGACGGTTCGGAAGTGTCGCTGCTGCTACTTGAACACCAACCTGCATCCGGTACCGTGGATCTGAGTATTCGTTCCACTGTGGCGGTTTCGCGCCGTCTCCATCCCCAAGGAATTCCGTTGGTGGCCCGCGCAGTGGAGACGGTCACCGGCGAGCCGGGATACCATGTATATCTGGTGCATCCCCAACAGGCCGACGGCACGGAGGCGTTGGTGTCCGACCTTCATTTTGTGTCGGAACAGCGACACTTGGTGTTTAGCGGCACCTTGTCAGGAGACTTCGAGTCCCTCGCCAACCATGGCACGATGTTGACCGAAACCGTGCTGGCGGTTGAGCCCGTGCCTGTTGAACGGGAGTGAGCAACCGGTTTTGCCATTGCCCATGCCCGGAGGACCGTGGCCGCCAAGTACCGGGATCAGACAATCACACTACCGGGAATTACGGACGTACAGCACCTGTGGAGGTTTTGGTGTCGCAACAACCATCCGAGACGCGGATCGACTCCCATCAACACTACTGGCACTTCGACCCGGTCCAGTACACCTGGATCGGGGAAAGGCAGGTGCTGCAGCGCGACTGGCTTCCGGCCGATCTTGAACCTCTCAACCGTGCCTCGGGCATTTCGGGTACCGTGGCCGTGCAAGCCCGTCAACAACCAACGGAGAACGACTATCTGCTGTCGCTGGCCAACCGCCACCAACACATTGTGGGTGTCGTTGGCTGGCTTGACCTAACGAGTGCCGATACCGCCCTTGACTTGGCCAAGTATGCCGAGGACTCCTTGTTCAAGGGAGTCCGCCACAACCCGACCATTGAAGGCACTGTCGAAACCTCGGTGCCGTTTGCAGACAACATGAAGGCAATGGCGAATTTGGGCCTTTCGTGCGATTTGCTTGCCAAACCGGCGAGTTGGCCAACCGTGCTGGGTCTCGCAAGCCAATTTCCCAACAACACCTTTGTTCTGGACCACATTGGCAATCCCGGAATTGGACCGGACCACTGGAAGCAGTGGCAGTCGCTCATCGCCGAACTGGGCCGGGCCGACAACGTCTTCTGCAAGTTTTCCGGACTGGTAAATCAGGGATCTGAAAGCCAAGTAACCGCTGCCAACGTCCGGCCTTGGTTCGATCACCTGCTCCAACACTGTGGCTGCCAACGGGTCATGTTCGGGACCGACTGGCCAGTTTGCACCGTGATGCAAAGCCACCGGGCGGTGGTCGAGCTCGCCGCGGGTTGCATCAACTCCCTGACAACGGACGAACAGGCTTGGGTGTGGGGACGTTCCGCGGCGGCAAGCTACCGACTGCCGCCGCCCTGAACCACCATGACACTGCGCTGGAAGCTGGCAGTCGGCCTCATGGCACTGACCATCACCGTTGCCGGGAGCTTGCAGGACACCGGGACACCGGACTCTGTCAGAATCCAGGCGCGGAATGGGCAGGCCTCCGGTTTGGGGACGGAACAGGAATCCTCAGAGGAGGTGATCGGAGGCTCCCCCGCAGCACCCGGCGCCTTCCCATGGATGGTGGCCCTGGTGCTGTCCAGCCACAGCAGTCCCCAGACCGGGTTGCGTTGCGGCGGCACGCTAATCAACCCGGAGTGGGTCCTGACGGCCGCGCATTGCCTAACCAATCCGGATGGATCATTCATGTTGCCGGCGGACCTGCGCGCCGTCGTCGGCATCGCAGACTTGCTGGCCGACCAAGGCATCCAATCCGATGTAGTGGAAGTGCTGGGACACGAGCACTACGATAATCGGACTGGAGACTTCGATATCGGGTTGGTTCGACTGGCGCAACCAATCTTGGACGTCGAGCCAGTCTCGCTGCCGTCAGTCGCCAGGCATGACTTGCTTTCACCCAACGCCGAAGCCGTTGTCGCCGGATGGGGCACCACTTCATGGATCAACAACCAGACGGGAACGGCACCGTCGCAACTGCATGCGGCCACACTCTCCCTGACCGACTCCCAAGTGTGCCAACAGGCGTTTCGTCAAAGGACCGGCAAGGACATCCTCATCACAGTCAACATGCTGTGTGCGGGCAATCTGTTCACGTCCGGCGACGCCTGCCAGGGGGACAGCGGCGGACCACTGCTGACGGTGGACGGCACCACCGGAACGACCGTTCAGGTGGGCATCGTCAGCTGGGGGCTGGGGTGCGCGGTGCCGGGATTGTTCGGGGTATACACGAACGTCATGCAATTGTCGGCGTGGTTCGAGGGCCACACAGGCGCCAGGCCGACCGTGAAGCCCGGTTCGGACACTGAGAGGCGAAGGACCTTTCTGCCTGTGGTGCCAACAGACTCCCACCGCGACCCGCCTTAAACGAAGCGACCCCTCTCTTGGAGGGGTCGAACGCCACCAACGCCATTTCGTTCTGGAGGGCGGCCAATGGGACTTGAACCCACAACCACGTGAACCACAATCACGTGCTCTGCCTATTGAGCTATGACCGCCGCGGTCAAATTACATCCAGGTTGCACATGCCAACAGGGGGACAAGGATTCGAACCTTGATTGTCGGTTCCAAAGACCGAAGTCCTGCCGTTAGACGATCCCCCTTCGGGACCCAGTGCCGAAGCCCAGACTTGAACTGGGAACCCCAGCATTTTCAGTGCTGTGCTCTACCAATTGAGCTACCTCGGCAGACAGAGCGGGTGATGAGATTCGAACTCACGACCTTCTCCTTGGCAAGGAGACGTTCTACCACTGAACTACACCCGCGCGACCTGAAAAACTGAGGTGGACCCGGTCGGATTCGAACCGACGATCTTCTCCTTGCAAAAGAGACGCCTTCCCACTAGGCCACGGGCCCCAGCCCCGCCACCGTCAACCCTGGTGCCGACGAGAGGACTCGAACCTCCACGCCCTTGCGGGCAATAGATCCTAAGTCTACCGCGTCTACCGGTTCCGCCACGTCGGCCGGCCGGATGCTTCCGAATTCCGCATCCGATCCCAAGCATGTGCGACAGGCACAGACTGGGTACCCCCGATTCTGTACGGCACTGTACGCGCCGTCACCGTCATCTATCTCAGACCGCATGCGGCCTGGCGGAAATTTGCCCCGCAGACCCAACGGGCCACAGGGTTTCCGCTGCGGTGAGATTGCCGACCCGAAGGTCCGCAACCCACTCACCTTGCTCCCGGTTGCACGCTCGCCCAGCCATGGACATCTCTGCACATGCTGGTGGGCTCTTACCCCACCGTTTCACCCCTTACCTTCCGGCTTGCCGGAGGCGGGAATGCTCTCTGTTGCGGTTGTAGTCGCGACCCGGTTGCCCAAGCCGCGCCCTCACTTGCTGTTTCGTGAGGCAACCTTCCAGCCCTTTGGACCGGAGGGAGTCGGGAAGTTCCTCTGCCAACCAAGGGCCGGCAGCGACGGCGTTCAGCCTGTCCTGAACCTGGATTTGTAATCTGCTGTCCGAACACCTGACGGACCTCGGACACGAAGGGTCATTCTAGCCACCAAGGCACGGCAAGTCAACACTGGGTCGGCAAAATCGCGTCGGCAATTGGATGCTGGATTGTGTTGACGCCCAACGGATACGTGATGCAGGCGGCGGGCGGCGAATCATCGGCGGCGGATGTTGGGCCCCGTCGCACCGCCGGTTGCCCAGCTTGCAACACCGTTCGTGTCTGGGCGGAAACCCGTAGCCGGGCCACATTCGAACGCCGGGATGGATCAGACCGGGACTATTTGTCCGAAACCACAATGCCGGACAGCAGGAAGCGCTGCCCGATGAAGAACAGCACCACCGGCGGCAGCGCGGCTCCGATCGAGACTGCCATGATCAGGTGCCAGGGACTGGAGCCGTAACTGGAGCGGAACCTGGCCAAACCCAACGGGATGGTGTATTTGCTGTTGTCGTGCAGGAAGATCAGGGGCTGAAGGAGCTCCTGCCACGAATTCTGGAAAATCAGGATGGACGAGGCGGCAATCACCGGCAGGGACAGCGGCAGCATCATGCGCCAGTAAATGCCGAAGTAGCTGCATCCGTCCAGACGGGCCGCCTCGGTCAGTTCGTCCGGGATTGAACGGAAAAACTGCCGGAACAGGAAAATGAAGAAGGCACCGCCGTCGAAGTGGGGAATGATCAGCGGCAGGTAGGTATCGATCCAGCCCAGTCTCTGGAAGATGATGTACTGCGGAATCATCGTCACCGTGTAGGGCAGCATCAGCGTCGACAGGACCAGGATGAAAAGAAGGTTCTTGCCCGGCGCCTGCATGCGGGCAAAGGCGTAGCCCGCCATGGATGCCGCCAGCACCTGCCCCATCACCCGAATCACCGCGATCTGGGTCGAGTTCATGAAATAGCGGCCGAACGGCAGGAAGGCGAAGCCTTCGTAGAAGTTGGAGAAGACCCAGGGATCGGGCCACAAGTCGGGAGGCCATCGCATGATTTGTTCCAGGCGCGAGAACGCGGCCGAGAACATCCATACCGTAGGCATCAACACCCAGAGGATGCCCGGCAGCAGCAGCAACAGGGCCATCGCCTTGTACAGGCGTTCCCGACTGCGCCGGCCCATCCGGCGCGACCCGGTGGCGGTGGTCGCGGCAGCCACGCTACACTCCGCCGGAATAGTGGACCCAGCGCCCGGAAGTACGCAGGGCCAGCACGGTCAACAGAAGAATCAGGACAAACAGAATCCAGGCCTGAGCGGAGGCCAGCCCGAGCTTGAGGTAGCTGAACGCGTTGTCGTACACGTACAGGTTGTAGAAATAGGAGGCGTAGTTCGGACCGCCCTGGGTCAATACGTAAATCCGGGTGAACACCTGAAGCGACAGGATCATCGCGATCATCAGGTTGTAGAGGATCACCGGTGAGATCATGGGTACGGTGACGTGCCAAAACCTGTGCAGGATATTGGCCCCGTCCAGTTCGGCAGCCTCGTAGAACTCGCCGGGGACGTTCTGCAACGCGGCCAGAAAGATGATGACACCGCCACCCAGTGCCCACAGGCCTGAAATGATGACGGCCGACATGACCCAGCGTTCACTGCCCAGCCAGTTTGGCCCCCTGATCTCGAACGCCTTGTAGAGGAAGAAGTTGATCAACCCGAAATCGGCGTTGAACAGCCAAATCCAGACCAGGCCCGTGACCACGGTGGGCAGGATGGACGGCAGGTAGTAGATGGTCCTGATCGTGCGCATGGAAGGCACGCGCAGATTCAGAAGCATGGCCAGCAACAGCGAGGACACCAGCTGCAGCGGCACGAAGACCACGGTATAGGTCAACGTCACCCGAAGCGACTTCCAGAAAATCTGGTCGTCGTACAGGAACCTAAAGTTTTTGAGCCCGACGAAGTCGGGTGGACTGATGGCGTTGTATTTGGTGAAGCCGAGGATCAGGGACGCGACGATGGGGATGGCGGTGAAGGCCAGAAAGCCCAAGATCCAAGGCGCAAGGAAGAGATAGAAGTTGATGGCCTCGCGCCAACGGAGGGAAAGGCGCGGCCTTTCCACTCCGCCGGCGCCAACCGCCGCCATGCCGGACATGTGCGGACAATCGACCTTGAGTGGGCTGGATTAGGACTTGGACTCGATCACGCTCTCGAACTGGGCCTGCACTTGCGCCAAGCCATCGGCCACGGATACTTCCGCGTTCCAAATGGGACCCATGGTCTGGTTGAAGGTGCGGTTCCATTCGGGATAGGAATCCAGGGTCTTGCCAGGGGTCACGTAACCGTAGTTGAACGCGTCCAGCAGTGCCGTCTCGGCATCCTCGCGGCTCAGCGCGAAGTTGGGAATGTTCATCAGGCTGTCGAAGTAGACCGGATAGTTCTCCTTGTGCGCCGGGAAGAAGCCGGTAATCTTGGCGTAGAGTTCAGCTCCCTTCTCCACGGCGAGGTACTGGAGGAACCGGAAACCGGCATCCTGTTCCTTGGCACCCTTGCCCAGCATCCAGGAATCGTTGAACAGCGGAGAGGTATTCACTCCGGCCGGGCCGTATGGGAAAGCGCCTACGCCCCAACGCCAGGACGGTTCCACGGCGGCAAAATTGGTCACTGACCAGGCACCGTTGATGGCCATCCCGATGCGTCCGCTCATCATGGGCCAACCCACCAACTGCTGGATGGCGTCGGTGTCCGATGGTCGCGGCGACACCGGACTGCTGCCATAGATGGCATCGTAAATCCAGCCAATGAAGGTGTTCATCGTTTCGGAGTCGTAGAAGGACTCGGTGACGATGCCCGTCTTGTAGGCCTCGGTGTGTTCAGGGCCGCCCACGTCGTTGAAGGGATCCGCGCCCCACAGCCATTCGAACACGCCCAATTGACCGTTGCCGAAGATCATGCCGTACTGGGCCTTGGTCGGATCGTCCATGTCCTTGGCCGCCGCGTTGGCGGATGCCAGCATCGCATCGGTGGTCCACGAAGTGTCGGCCCAATCAATGGGCGGGACCGTGGCACCGGCCTCTTCCAAGGCATCCAGGTTGTAATAGACGATCGTGGGCAGGTGAGCCAACGGAAGTGCCCAGAGCTTGCCGTTACGGGTTACCGCATCCAGGGCGGCCGGTTCGATAACCGACAGGTCCACGTTGTTCTCGGACACCAGTTCGTCGAGCGCCACGATGGCGTCGTTGGCATAGAACGTGGGGAATCCCGCCGCATAGTTGGCGGAAATCTCCGGTGGATCACCGGCCGCGTACTGGGCCAGAAGCTTCGCGTTGTAGTCACCCCACGGAACACCGATGGTCTCCACCGTGATGTTGGGCTCCACCGTGGCGAAGTCGGCGATCGCTTCGTCCGTCCACTCCTGGATCTTGACCCCGATGTCGGAGCGGATCAGGTAGGTGATTTCCGTCATTTCGGCACCGCTGCCAGTTCCGGCAGGCATGTCGACACTGGGTTCCGCCGGAACACAGGCGGCCAATGCCAAACCGGTGGCTGCAACTGCGCTTGACTTCAGGAATCGTCGGCGCGTAAGGACCATGTTCGGCTCCTTGATGACTGAATTGATTTGGGTCAGACGGCTCTCGGCTCGGCCGGGGCCGGCTCATTATGCCTTAGAGCGGCGCGGTCAAAGAGAGTGATGAGGCACAAAACAGGGCGCGGGCGCGCTCTCCCACCAGTACACACCGTGCCCCTGTCAACGACTTTACCTTGCCGGGGATACGCACGGCTGTGGTCATCCCCAGCCCGCCGAGGTTCAAAGGTGACGGAGGTCAATAGCAGCCACCGTGGAACCGGACGGCAACGGTTGGGAACCTGGCGGAACCGTTACCAGGGCATCAGCGTCCAGCATGCTGAGCAAGCGGCTGCTGCGTTGCACACCGGTCGACTCAGCCCGATATCCGCCCTTGCCATCGTGCAGGTCGTGATCCCAAGCCAGGGCAACCCGGTGGAATTCCGGCCGCGTTGAGTCCGGAACCAGTCCGCTGCCCAACACGACCTGGATCCGCGGCAGGGCCGGCGGTTGGTGTCCCAACATACGGCGTAGGGCGGGTACGCAAAAAAGAAGAAATGTAACCATGGCGCTGGCCGGATTGCCGGGCAGGGAACAGACCACGCACCGCCGGTCGCCCGACGCTGTCTGCCAGGAGGAAAACGTAAATGGCTTGCCTGGTTTCATCAATACCCGTTCGCAGTGGATTTCAGCCCCACAGTCCGTCAGGACCTTGGGCAGCAGATCGGCTTCGCCCATCGATATGCCACCGGACGTGATGATCAAGTCGCTTTGCCTGAGGCTGTCCCAAACCTCCTGCCCAAGCTGCGCCTCCGTGTCTTCGGCAATCGCGGTCCGGGGCCGCACATCGCACCCCATGCGTTGCGCCAACGCGGACAACATGACGTGGTTGCTGTCCGGAATCTGTCCGGGCCCCAGGGGCTGTCCCGGCGGTTGCAACTCATCTCCGGTGGACAGGACGGAGACCCGCGGCCTCCGGGTCACGACCACCGTTCCTGCCCCGGCCGTGGCTGCCAATCCGAGCTCGGCCGGTCCCAATACGCTGCCGGCGCGCACCACCAGGGCGCCTGGAGCCATGTCGGAACCCGCCTGCCGCACATCGTGGCCCGGTTTCACCCCAACCTTGATCCGTACCTGGTCACCGCTCGGCTCCGTGTCTTCGATCCGGACCACCGCGTCCGCGCCCTCAGGCATGGGCGCGCCGGTCGTAATGTAGGAAACCTGGCCCGGTTCCTGTACATAGTCGGCCGGATGACCAGCCATGACCTGTCCGGCCACCGGGTACTCGCCGGTGCCGTCGGCGGCAATCACGGCATAGCCATCCATAATCGATGCCGGAAACGGAGGAAACCCGGCTGGCGCCAGCACATCCTCTGCGGCAACCCTGTACGCAGCTTCCCGCAGGGCCACCACCTCGGATTCAAGACACTCTGTTTTCGACAGGACAATGTCCAGCACTTGGCGCACCGACATCATGTCGGATGCAGGGCGTGCGGCAAAAACGTGGGACTGGCTCATATCTTGGGATGTACGGCTCCGTAGAGTCTCGCGCTTTACCCCGAACGTGCACCAACCCGCGCGGCGGGTGGGAATGTCCGCCCACCGCGCAACGCAACCTGGTATTCCTGCGCCAGGATAGGTGGCACGGAGATCAGTATCGAACCGTGGGCAGTCCGTGCTTCTCGCACCAAGCGTCGATCG
Organism: Caldilineaceae bacterium; assembly: GCA_965219935.1. Taxonomy (GTDB): domain Bacteria; phylum Chloroflexota; class Anaerolineae; order Caldilineales; family Caldilineaceae; genus Bin34. Next base: position 1,008,973 of record CBDCOU010000003.1, read on the forward strand.
GATTGTCACCGCCCCGAAAATCGAACGTTTCCCGCGCCACAAACTGTTCGCCACACAGGAACCTTTGCATCGGAGTCATTTGCGCCAGCAGTTCGTCGGACTGGACCCGGTAGTCCATCGGCTTGATCCAACGGTATCCGTAGCCCATCATCAGAGCCTTGCGCGTCCGCGCCACCTGGTTGGCGGCACCGGCATGGTAGGTTCGGTTCTCGAAGATCAGACAGTCGCCCGGATGCAACGACGGCTCGACGGCACCCGCGGGGTCCACCCTACCCTCCGGAATCTCGATGGCCTGTGTCAGCCGATTGCTGCCCGGCACCACCATTGTCACCCCTGAATTCGCCATGCTCAGGTCCGTCAGGTAGTAGGCGCACTTCACCAACAGGCGCTGAATGCGGGCATGCCCCATGTCGTTCTGGGCCTGGAAGTAGTCCCGGTGCCAACCCGGTTCGCGGAAAGTGTCGGGGGTGCCTTCGGGATCGCCTCCCTTGTAAATCAAGTGGGATGTGACCAGATGAATGTCGGAGCCGAGCAACTGGACCACAGTGGGCAGAACCACGGGATGATCGATCAGGTCGCGGAACACCTGGTGCTTGGCCACCGAGTTGCGGAAGCTGTCGTAGCGGCCGCTGGCTCCGGTCTGCCGCGAAACCTGATCATCCGAGGCGATTAGGGCATCCCCGACCTCGGTCAGCGCTTCGATCTGCTCACTGTCCAGCGCATTGCGAATGATCAGATAGCCGTTGCGATCGAAGAAATCCAGGTCCTCTTGGGGAACGATGTGGGTTTCCAACATGGCTCGATACTCCTTGCCGGATTTGCAGTGTGTGTTATGTCAACCCTTCATGCCGGAGAAGGTCACGCCTTCAATCATGTACTTCTGCCCGAACGCGAACACCAGCAGCATCGGGATGATCATGTAGACGGAGATGACCATCATCTTGTGCAATGAGGTGATTTCGCCCTCGAACCCCTTCTGGGCATTCAGGCCCAGGGCCAGCGTCCACAGTTCTTTCTTGGGACCGAGGTAGATCAGGGGCGACAGGAAGTCGTTCCAGGCGAACTGAATGGAGAAAATGCCCACGGCCGCCAGCACCGGCTTGGAATTGGGCATGACGATTCGGGCCCAGATCCCCAGTTCCGTACAGCCGTCCATGCGCGCGGCATCGCTGAGTTCAAGCGGGATGCCCCTAAAAAACTGCCGCATCAGGAAGATGTAGAAGGCGTTGTGTCCCAGGAGGCGGGGAATGATCAGGGGCCAAAAGGTGCCCACCAGGCCCATCCGGTCGAAAATGACGAACAACGGAATGATTTGCACCACGTGCGGCAGCATCATCGTGCTCAGGAGGACGTAGAACAGAACCTCCCTAGCCGGGAAGTTGATGCGGGCGAAGGCGTATCCGGCCAAGGCGCAGATCACGACACCGCCAATCACGGAGGTCACCACCATGTACATCGTGTTCTGGGTGTACAGAATCAGCGGCGACTCTTCGAAGATCGTGATGTAGTTGGACCACTGGACCGGGTCCGGAATCAACTTGACTTCCCGCAGCGTGACCGTCTGCGCGGTTTTGAGGGAGGTGGAGAAGGTCCAAGCCAATGGGAACAGCATCACCACCGAACTGACCAGCAGCAACGGATAAACGAAAGTCCACTTGGCGATGCGGGCGTAGAGTCCCTCGACCATGCTCAATTGCTCCGTTGCGGCCTACGCGTCGCCGTAGTAGACCCACCGATCCGAGGTTTTGACCATGATCACCGTGAAGAACAGGATGATCAGGAACAGCACCACCGACAGCGCTGCGGCATAGCCCAGCCTGAAGTAGCTGAAGGCGTTGTTGTAGATGTGCAACACGTAAAAGAGACCGGCATTCAAAGGGCCGCCTCCGGACCCCAGCAGCACGTAGGCGGAGGCGAACACTTGGAATCCGCCGATGATGCCGATGATCAGGTTGAAGAATATGACAGGCGACACCATCGGAATGGTGATGCGAAACAGCTGGTGCCAGTAGCTGCCACCATCCATCTCGGCAGCCTCGTACAATTCGGACGGAATGCCCTGAAGACCAGCAAGGAAGATCACCATCTGGGCGCCGAAGCCCCAAGTGCTCATGATCACCATTGCCGGCTTGATCCACTCGGGCCGGGTCAGCCACCGAACAGGAGGCAGGTCCAGCAGGATCAGCAACTGATTGAAGATGCCGTAGCGGGCATTGAACATGCCGAAGAATATGATGGACACCGCCACCAGCGGTACCACCGAAGGAATGTAGAAGATAGTGCGGAAGGTGCCCAGGGCGTGGATCCGCAGGTTCAGCAGCACCGCGATGGCAAAGGCCACTACCAGCCGGATCGGCACACCCAGGACCAAGTAGTAGACCGTGTTCCCCAACGACTTGGTGAACAGCGGGTCGAGTTCGAGGATTTCGCGATAGTTCTCGATACCCAGCCAGTCGGGAGTGCTGGTGGATACGCTGTAGTCGGTAAAGGAAAGGTACAGGTTTGTTACAAACGGTATCAGGTCGAACCACAGGGCCGACAGAATCCAAGGCAGGATGAACGCGAAACCCACCCACTTGGAACGGTGATGGTGCAGATACCTCTGCATGCCTGTCAGCATGGGTACCGGGCATCCATTGAGTCAGTCTCAAATGCGGGTCGGGTTGGGTGGCGGGGAAGAACTGTTGCTTTTCCCGCCACCCATCGGAAACAATCAACCGGCCCAGAACTCATCGAGAATTCGCTGGGATTCCTCGACACCCTTGGCCAAGGCATCGGCCGGCGAGTGCTGGCCGAAATAGGCTTCATCGACGATGGTCCCAACCACATCGTTGATCCTGGCCTGGACTGGAGTCACGGCCACGCTCACGTCCGAAGCCAGTGACTTCAGGACTGTGGACCAGTAGGGGTTGTCGTCGTAGTAGGCAGGGTTCTCGTTGCACTGGGCCACCGGTGAAGGCCTGCCCTGGTTGAACAGGAACAGGCATCCACCCTGCTCGTGCGTGCCGAAGAACTCAAGCCACTGGTAGGCCGCATCGGCTTGGTCCTGAGGTGTGGCGACCGGAATCACATAACCCCAGGAGCCCGCAAGGCCCGCCACCCCGGCATGGGCCGCATCGGCGTTGTTGCTGTTGTAGGGCATCTGTCCGACACCCCAGGTTGAGGTATCCGCCCACATGTCGGGATCCGTAGCCTGCAAATGGCCAAACTGCCACACCCCCGTAAACAGAAAGCCCAGCTTTTCGTTGTAGTACGGATGGTCAGCCGAGGTATCCGAAGTGCCGGCGAAGAACTCGTTGGCATTGTCGATGCCCCCGTTGATCTCGTTGGTGAAGTCGACCATCCACTCCAGAGTCTCAACCCCCTCCGCGCTGCCGAACATGATCGTACGGGCATCGTCGGACACAAACTGGCCGGCGTTGCAATAGAGCCAACGCCCGAATCCAAAGGCACCGACGCCAAGGTTCGCGCCCATCACCGTAACGCCCAGATCATCCTTCTGGGTGATGGCCCTGGAGGCTTCGGTCAACTCCTGCCAGGTGGCCACCGGAGTTTCCGGATCCAAGCCGGCTTCGGCCAACACAGTTTTGTTGTAGAAGTACTGGCCGGTGTTGCCGCCGCCGGTGGGCAGCGGGAAGGAATAGAGCTGGCCCTGCCAGCGCTGGTTGTTGATTTCACCGGCATAGAAAATCGCGTCCGGATCGATGCCAGAGGCCTGCACATAGTCGTCGATCGGGAGGATCAGATTCTCGTGTGCAAACTGATAGGTCTCCACTCTCTGGGTCATGATCAAAGCCGGCGGATTGTTGCTGGCCACAGCGGTGGCGGCCCGTTCCGCGCGGCCGTCCCACGGCTGGACGGAATTGTTGACCTGAACATCCGAATTCATGTCATGGAAGTTGGCGATGGCCTCGTCCATGAGGGCTTCGCGGTGGGAACCCCACCAGTTCATGAACTCGATTTCAACACGTTCGGCGGAGGGGGCGCCTTCGGCCATATCCCCCTCGGCCGGTGCCGCGGCCGGACCTGGGGCCGCACAAGCGGCAACGGCAAGGGTGGTCGCGGACACTCCTGCCACCTTGAGGAAACTGCGACGGGTCAATTTACGAGCCATATGGGATCTCCAAGGGTTTACCATGTCTAATGCTCGTCTCCAACGGCCGCTAGCTCAGCCGACAACCGCAACCTTGACAGCCGCGTCATGCACGGCCCATCCCACGGAGGCCAGCCTGCTACTATGTCGGGATTGTTGAGACTTGCGGATCGTAGCACAAGGCTCCCATGCGCCTGAAGGGCACTCCGGGCACCGTCCGGTGGCTCAAACGGAAACCCGACGGAGGCGGTCTGAGCCCGATTTCACCAAGGTCTGGGTTGTTGACTCACGATCATGCGCGCCACTACAATGACTTTACTCAATGGGAAGCGAACACTGCTTCCTGCTTCCGGTACAGGCCTTCGCCCTGTCTCTTCGTCCGTGACGCAAGATTGGGCGGTCGTGTCGCTGGGGCCAGACGGATGATTTGAGGAACGTGCCAGGGACATGTTGAACTTCAGGACGGGTCAAGGTCATCGCCCGTGGCGTTCATGGAACAAATAGCCACCGTTCCGGAGCTGGCGATCTCCGACCGCATCGTCAACGACTTCTCCCTGACCGTTGCCACCGCCAACGGTACCGGCAGCCAGACCAGCAATCTGGTCCTGATGCATGCCCTGTTCAACATGGGCATCCCGGTTACCGGCAAGAACATCTTCCCCTCCAACATCCAGGGGCTGCCGACCTGGTATTCCATCAGGGTGTCCAGCGAAGGATTCCTGGCAAGGCGGGAACGGAACGAAATCACGGTGTGCATGAATCCGGCCACCGCGGTTGAGGACATGGCGACGATGCAACCGGGCGGCTACATCCTCCATGATTCGGCCATTCCCGTAGCCGTGCGCAGAGACGATGTCACCTATATCGAGCTCCCCGTCAAATCGCTGGTCGCTCCTTTCAAGGTCCCCACAGCCCTTCGGGCATATGTCAGCAACCAGATCTACGTCGGAGCCCTGGCATGGCTGCTTGAACTGCCGATGGAGGAAATCCACAGGGCTTTGCAGCAACAGCTGAAAGGCAAGGATTCTGCCATTCAGCTCAATCTGGAGGTGGCCCAAGCCGGTTTCGACCACTGCAGCGAAACCTACGAGAACCTGGCCCCTTGGCGCGTGGCGCCGATGACCGGATTCAACGAGAACCGGATCCTGATCGAAGGCAACACTGCGGCCGCCCTGGGCGCGGTGTTCGGGGGCGTTTCACTGGTCTCCTGGTATCCGATTACACCATCATCCAGCTTGGCGGAAGCGGCAGCCGACGCACTGCCCCGCTACCGACTGGACCCGGACACGGGCAAACCGACATTCGCGGTCATACAAGCCGAGGATGAGCTGGCTGCCATCGGCATGGCCATCGGGGCCGGCTGGGCCGGTGCACGCGGCATGACCACAACAAGCGGTCCTGGCATCAGCCTCATGGCCGAGTTCATCGGCCTTGCCTACTTCGCCGAGATCCCGGTCGTGGTTTGGGACGTGCAGCGCATGGGGCCAAGCACGGGCCTGCCTACGCGAACCAGTCAGGGCGACATCCTGAGCGCTTACACGCTGAGTCACGGCGACACGCGCCATGTGGTTCTGTTTCCCGCTTCGCCCAAGGAGTGTTTCGAGTTCGGCTGGCGCGCCCACGATCTGGCCGACCAGCTACAGACCCCGGTGCTGGTACTCACCGATCTGGACCTGGGCATGAACCTGTGGATTTCGGAACCGCTCGAATACCCCGACGAACCCATCAACCGCGGCAAGGTTCTGAATGCGGAGCAACTGGATGAACTGGCTGCCGAATGGGGACGCTACCGGGATGTCGACGGCGACGGCATCGCCTACCGGACGATTCCGGGCACGCCGTCCAATTGGGCCGGATACTTCACGCGCGGTACCGGACACGACGAAAAATCCCACTACTCGGAAAAGCCCGAGGTGTGGGAGCACAACCTGCAGCGGGTCCAACGGAAGCTGGAAACTGCCCGCAGCCTCGTGCCACCGCCGGACATTGTCCGGGACGCAGGCGCGCGCATCGGTCTGATTTCCCTGGGAAGCAACCACCCGGCCGTACAGGAGGCCCGCGTGCGGCTTGCCGAAAACGGCATTCCGACCGACTACCTGCGGGTGCGGGCGCTGCCGATCAACCAGACCATCCGCGATTTCATCAACAACCACGAAGTCGCGGTCGTGATTGAGAACAACGCCGACGGACAACTGCACGGCATCCTAAAATTGGAAACCGACGTGCCGGATTGCCAGTTGGTGTCCAGCCGTCGTTGCAACGGCCTGGCCCTGTCCGCCCGTTGGATCGCCGAACAGATCACCGCCATCGCACAACTATAGACCCGAGATCGACATGGCCAGGACACCGAACCGACTTGCAAGAGGCAGCAGGAAACCGCGCCGCCCGGCCCTCAACGGCCTGGGACTGCCGAAGACCGAATACCGCGGGCGGCCCTCCACGCTCTGCAAGGGGTGCGGACACGACAGCATCAGCCAACGGATCATCAACGTTGCCTGGGAACACAATCTGGAACAACACAATGTGGTCAAGATGAGCGGGATTGGCTGCAGCAGCAAGACCCCGGCCTACTTCCTGCAGGGCAGCCACGGATTCAACAGCGTGCACGGACGGATGCCTTCGGTCAGTACCGGTGCCGTCGTGGCCAACCGGCAACTCGAGGTCATCGGCATCAGTGGCGACGGGGACACCGCGTCCATCGGCATCGGCCAGTTCAAGCATGCCGTGCGCCGCAATGTGCCCATGATTTACATCGTCGAGAACAACGGGGTCTACGGCCTGACCAAAGGCCAGTTCAGCGCGACCGCCGACACCGGCCAATCCATGAAGTATCACGGGGTGAACGAACTGCCGCCCTTGGACATCTGCATCGAGTCGCTGGCGGCCAACGCCACCCTGGTGGCCCGAAGTTTCGCCGGCGACCCCAAACAGATCGAAAGTCTCCTTTCCATCGCGTTCCGGCATCGCGGCATTTCGGTCCTAGACATCATCAGTCCCTGCGTCACCTTCAACAACCACGACCAGTCCACCAAGAGCTACGCTTGGGGCAGGGAGCACGATCTGGTCCTCAACATCGTCGACTTGGTGCCTCCCGCCGAGGAAATCCAGATAGAGGACTACGAGTCGGAAATCGGCATCGAGATGCACGACGGCAGCTACATTGTGCTCAAGAAGGTCGGCGAGGACCACGACCCTACCGACAAGCGCGCCGCCGAAGACTTGCTCGAATCCGCCCGTGAAGAACAGAAATTCATCACAGGCCTGATTTATGTCAATGAAGATCAGGAAGACCTGATCGAGATGCTTGACTTGACCGAAACACCGCTCTCGCACCTGCCGGATCACAAACTGCGTCCGCCTGAATCGGTGCTGGACGCCATCAACGGCAGATACGCTCCTCTCGATACCGCCTGATCCATTTCCGTCGGATGGGCGGATCAAGGTAAGGACGGCCGGACCCAGGTGCATTCCCGGATGCGCGTCGGGCGATGGTCGCTCGTTTGAAGATTTGAAACCCGGTTCCGATGCGCAGGCGTTGAGGCGAACGGGCCGCCGTCCCGGGTTCAGGCGTACAGGCCCCGCATTTCGGGCGGCAGCATCTCGGCGATGGCCTTCATCATGCGGGTGGTCAGTTCCTGGGCATGGGAATAGGCGGCATCGACATCCTGGACGGCCTCCGGGGCGTTCTCGACCTGAATGGGCGCCCCGAAACGGACCAGTACCCGGTCGCGGTGCCACCGGCGCGTGCGCCGCAGGTGGTTGATGTCGCGGGCCCCGATGATGGCCACGGGCACAATCGGGGCCCGTGCCTTCATGGCCAGTCGCACAACCCCGGTCTTGCCTTCATTCAAGGCCGGGAACCGCTTGCCTTCGGGAAACATGCCCAGCATGCAGCCGTCGCGCAGGAGTTTCAAGGCGTGGGCAATGGCTTTCCTGTCGCTCTTGCCGCGACGCACCGGAAAGACGCCGGCTCGCCGAAAAAACACGGAGACGACCGGATTCTTCTCGAACAGTTCCTGTTTGGCCATGAAGAAAATCTGCCGCGGGCTGCTGCAGCCCAGAATCACGATGTCGTGCCCGGACGTATGGTTGGATGCCAGGACCACCCCCCCGTCCAGGGGAACGTGTTCCTTCCCCTCCACCGTGATCCGGTAGAACAGCTTGTGGTAGAGGCTGAGGGCGATGTACGCCAAATTCCAGGTAAACGACGAGTTCCGCGGCAGGAATGACAGACGCAGCATGATGGGGCGGCAGGACGATTCTCTGTCCCCTCCTTCGGCCATGGGGCACCGGATCCCTAACCGGCCCCCCGAGCAGCGGGGGCACTGTTGGGAGGCGGTTCGAACACGCAAACCTGCAGCGATTCTAGCATAGCGACCCGGCTTGAATTCGCTGAACCGGGAAGCTTTCGAGCCTCTGGCGTACCCCTCCGGCCCTGCGTCCGGAAAGGCATCGGAGCGTGTGCGGGCCAAGGCTGGAACCAACACCCTGTCAACACGACTGTGCAAATCTGCCAGTTTGATACACACTGCACAAAAAACACACAGAATTCAAGCAGATCGAGACTCGTTTGACAACACGGAGTTTGGTGTCAACCTTACTTGTTATGCATTATTCACATATCATCGCTATGCACATTGACGAAGACTGTGCAACATAGCCTAATTAGACTTGCTCCATCGTTCTTCCAGACGAGCATCCACCCGGGAGGATCCAGGAGACTCATGAACGCATCCTTGTTGAAGCGCCTACCTTTGATGCTGCTGCTCGCAGTGTCCCTGACGGCGGCATTTGGTGGTTCCGCCCTGGCCGCCGGCGATCCGACCGGCGAGATCCTGATGGCCGAGGCCGCGGATCCGGCCAGCGAGGCGTTGACCTTCGTGTGGCTGACCATCGCAGCCGTGTTGGTTTTCTTCATGCAGGCCGGATTCGGTTTGGTCGAGTCCGGGTTTGCGCAGGCCAAGAACACGGTCAACATCTGGTCCAAGAACTACATGGACCTCTGCATCGGCGGCCTGGCCTACTTCTTCTTCGGCTACGGCGTGATGTACGGAACGGACATCGGCGGCTTCATCGGCAGCGACGGCTTCCTGCTGCTGGGCGACTACTACGATGTGGCCCATGCCCGCGACTGGTTCTTCCAGATGGTGTTCGCCGCTACCGCCGCCACGATCGTGTCCGGCGCAATGTCCGAGCGGACGCGCATCACGGCCTACATGGCGTACAGCTTCATTCTCAGCGGCATCGTTTACCCCCTCAGCGGCCATTGGGTCTGGGGCGGCGGCTGGCTGGCCAACATGGGCTTCCATGACTTCGCCGGCTCCGGTGTCGTGCACATGATGGGCGGCTTCGTCGGCCTGGTCGGCGCCAAAATGGTGGGTCCCCGCATCGGCAAGTTCAACGAGGATGGCACCCCCAACCACATGCCTCCCCACAACGCGACCTACATCGTGCTGGGCGGCCTGATTCTGTTCCTGGGATGGTTCGGCTTCAACGCAGGTTCCACCCTGAGCGGCACCGACTTGCGGCTCAGCATGATTGCCGTGAACACGATGTTGGCAGCCCTCGCCGGAACCACGGTGTACGTCTACATCGTCCTCATCCGGACCGGCAAGATCAGCCTGACGGGCGCGGTCAACGGCTCCCTCGCAGGGCTGGTCGCCATCACGGCTCCGTGCGCCGTGGTGGCTCCGTGGGCCGCCCTGGTCATTGGCGGCCTGGCAGCCGTGGTCCTCATGTTTAGCGAGCGGTTTGTCGAGTACGTGCTCAAGGTGGACGATCCGGTCGGTGCCGTATCAGTCCACGGCACCGTCGGACTGTTCGGCGTGCTGATGGTAGGCGTGTTCGCCGACGGTTCGTATGGTGGCATCTCCGGACTGATTGCAGGCAACGCCGCGCAGTTTGTCACACAGCTAATCGGCGGCATCGTGCTTCTGGTCTGGGCTCTTGTGGGCGGCGGCATCATGTTCGCCCTGATCAAGGTGGGCATGGGCCTGCGGGCGTCCGACGAAGAACAGATCGTCGGGCTGGACGAACACGAACACGGCATGGCAGCCTACCAGCTCACCTGATTCCGCACCATGGGATGGCTCTCCTTTCCGATGGGAGGAAGTTAGCGGATTGGTCAAGCCGCCCGCAACGAGGTTCGTTGCGGGCGGCTTTTGTTTTTTCTCCATGTGCGCTCCCGTAGAATGGGGCCTCTTCCTTACTGGCTGACCCACCGAGGAGCAATACCTGTGTCTTCAGACAATTCCTTTGAGAAGGACCTGCAGTTCCTGCGGGACAACGGCTACCTGCTGGTCAAGAACGCGCTCGACGCGGATCAGGTGGCCGAGTGGAAGGATCTGCTGTACGGCATGTACGACCGCGAGGAATACTGCGGTGCCAACTCGGTTGGCAACGTGTACTTCAACCTGTTGCTGGAACAGCGACCGGATTTGGTCAAGCCCCTGCTGACCAACCCACACACCACTCAGTACATTCGGGCCATCATGGGGCGACAGTGCCAGTTGCGCTCGGTCCGCGCCCACGTGAATCCCGAGGAGTACCGCCAGGAATGGCACATGGACTTCCTGGACTACTACTACCAGGACGAAAAGGCTGACTGCATCCAGCCGGCGAGTGCCTTGTGCATGAACCAAACCTTCTACCTGACCGACAACGATCCGGACACGGCCAGGCTGACCTTTCTGAGGGAATACCTGAACCAGCCAATCCCGGATGAACTGCGACCGCACATGTTCTACACGGACGACCGCCAAAATCCCTTCCAGGTCTGGTGCGACAACCAGATCCATGCCGACCTGTATCCGAAGGCGGGGGACGCGGTGGTGTTCTACAGCCACATTCCCCACCAGGGTGCCAAGATCGGCCCGGATCCCAAGGGGGAAATCCGCGCCAACCTGGTCTTCCACTTTCAGCAGAACCCGATGCACCCCGGCATCATGTTCGTCAGCGATCCCCAGCACACGCTGGACACCATCAGCTATCGGGAAAGCTTCCCGTTCATCGACTGAAGTTCCCGAAGTCGTCAACGGGCCGGTTGCTGTCCGGTGCGGTAGCCGGCCCCGCCCAGCCTCTCAGTCCCCGGTCCGGCCCAACACCGCCCGGCGGTAGTCCCGGTTCATCTGACTGATGAAGTCCTGACCAATCTCCTTGGGGCACACGGACGTGCAGGCACCCACATTGGTGCAGCCGCCGAACCCCTCGGCATCCATTTGTTCCACCATCCCGATTACCCGCCGGTAGCGCTCGGGCTGTCCCTGGGGCAGGTGGCCGAGATGGCCGATCTTGGCCGCGGTGAAAAGCGTGGCCGATCCGTTGGGGCAGGCTGCCGCACAGGCTCCACAGCCGATGCACGTCGCGGCATCCATGGCGGTATCCACCCTGTCCTTGGGAATCAGGATTGAGTTCGCCTCCGGCGCCGTGCCAGTGGCAAACGAGATGAAGCCGCCGCGCTGCAGGATGCGATCGAAAGAACTGCGATCCACAACCAGGTCCTGAACTACCGGAAACGCCGCGACCCGCCACGGCTCGATCACAATGCGGTCGCCGTCCTTGAAATGCCGCATGTGCAGTTGACACACGGTGTGACCGGGAACCGGTCCGTGGGCCATCCCGTCGATCATCAATCCGCACATGCCGCAAATCCCTTCGCGGCAATCGTGGTCGAAGGCCACTGGCATCTTCCGCTGTTCCAGCAGCTGCTCGTTGAGGAGGTCAAGCATCTCCAGAAATGAGGAGTCGGGGCTGACGTCGTCGAGTTCGTAGTCCTCGAAGCGACCCCGATCCTCGACCGATGACTGGCGCCAAACGCGGAGATGAAGTTTCATGCCGCCAATACCCCCGTTTCAGCTGTAGCTGCGTTCCGACAACCGGACAGCCTCGAACGCCAGCGGCTCGCGCCGCAACATGGGTGCAGCGCCTTCCCCCTGCCAGGTCCAACCGGCAACGTAGCTGAATTCCTCATCGTTGCGCTTGGCTTCACCGTCCGCGGTCTGGCTCTCTTCCCGGAAATGCCCGCCACAGGATTCCTCCCGGTGCAGGGCATCCAACACCAACAGTTCGCCCAGTTCGATCAGGTCCGCAACGCGGCCTGCAAACTCAAGGTTCTGGTTCAGCGATCCCGCATCTCCGGGAACGTACAATTCATTCCAGAACGCCTCGCGCAATGCCTGAAGCTGCGTTTGAGCGGTCAACAGAGATTCGGCGGTACGCGCCATGCCGCACTGTTCCCACATGATTTGGCCCAGTTCCCGGTGCAGGGACAGAGCGGTGCGCCGACCCTGGATCCCCAGCAATGCCGACAGCCGGTTGCGCACATCCGCGATGGCCCCGGTCACCTCAGGTGCATCGGCGGTCACTGCGGCCTGATCGATTCCGGCCAGATAGTTGCCGATCGTATATGGTGCAATGAAGTACCCGTCGGCCAGTCCCTGCATCAAGGCGCTGGCACCCAACCGGTTGGCTCCATGGTCCGAGAAGTTGGCCTCGCCCAGCACAAAGAGGCCGGGAATGTTGCTCTGCAGCTGGTAGTCCACCCACAGGCCCCCCATGGTGTAGTGGACCGCGGGGTAAATCCGCATCGGCACGGCATAGGGATTCTCGCCGGTGATACTGTGGTACATGTCAAACAGGTTGCCGTACCGCTGTTCAATCGTGGCCCGTCCCAAGCGTTCCATCGCCTCCGAGAAGTCGAGGTAGACACCGTTTTTCTGCGGCCCGACGCCCATGCCTTCGTCCACCACCTGCTTGGCGTTGCGGGACGCCACATCCCTGGGCACCAAGTTGCCGAAACTGGGATACTTTTCCTCCAGAAAGTAGTACCGGTCCGGTTCCGGCACGGCATCGGGCGAGCGGGTGTCGCCGGGACGCCGCGGTACCCAGATGCGACCGTCGTTGCGAAGCGACTCGCTCATCAGGGTCAACTTGGACTGGTGCGAACCGGACGGCGGAATGCAGGTGGGGTGGATTTGGGTATAGCAGGGATTGGCAAACACTGCGCCCCTGCGATAGGCCCGCCAGATGGCGGTCACATTGCAGCCCTTGGCGTTGGTCGACAGGAAGAACACGTTGCTGTAGCCACCGGTGGCCAGCACCACCGCATCCCCCAGGACCGCCCGGAGCTCGCCGGTCAGGAGGTTCCGAACCACGATGCCCCTAGCAATCCCGTCCACCACAATCAGGTCCAGCATCTCCGACCTGACATGCATCTCCACCTGACCGGCCGCGATTTGACGTGTCAGCGACTGGTAGGCGCCCAGAAGCAACTGCTGGCCGGTCTGGCCCCTGGCGTAGAACGTACGCGAAACCTGCACGCCGCCAAAGGAACGATTGTCAAGGTACCCGCCGTACTCCCGGGCGAACGGAACTCCCTGCGCGACACACTGATCGATGATCTCGGTACTTATCTGGGCCAGGCGATAGGTGTTGGATTCGCGCGAACGATAGTCGCCGCCCTTGACCGTGTCGTAGAACAGACGCCGAATGCTGTCGCCGTCGTTGCGGTAGTTCTTGGCTGCATTGATGCCGCCCTGCGCGGCGACGCTGTGGGCCCGGCGTGGACTGTCCTGAAAACAGAAGCAAGAGACGCGGTAGCCCTGTTCCCCAAGCGCGGTGGCGACCGACGCGCCGGCCAGGCCGGAACCCACCACGACCACGTGATAGTGCCGGCGATTGGCCGGCGCCACCAGCTTCATGGAAAAGCGGAGGTCGTCCCACTGGTTCTCAATGGCTCCCGGTGGCACCTGTCCGTCAAGTTCCGGGCCTTCCTGCCAGAGGTGTCCATGCTCAGACATCAGCTACGCATCCCAGACTGTTCGTGCCGCGGTCAAGTCCCTGAACAATGGTAGGGGTCATCAGGCCACCAATCCCGTCGCTACCGCAAGCGGCACGACAGCAAAGCCTATGGGAATGGCGACGGCAAGGACGCCAGTCAGAAACCGGATCGGCTGCCGATTGGCGGCCGTGCGCCAGCCCATGGTCTGAAAGAAACTTGCACCGCCGTGCCACAGGTGCAGGCCGACCGCCACCAGGGCGAGCAGGTACAGAACCACATTGACCGGACTGGTGAAGCCAACCACCAGTTTGTCGAAGGTGTTGCCCGGCTCGTACTCTCCGGTCAGGACCGGCACGTTCCATGTCAGGTGCGCCAAGTGATAAAGGATAAACAGCCCCAGGGCCAGTCCGCCCCAACGCATTGTGATGGTGGCATAGTTGCCGGATGCCTGGCGAAACTTGGCGTAGCCCGTGGGACGCGCCTGTTGTGCGGCGCGGGTCAGGGCCATGGCTGCCCAGACATGCGCGGTCAAGGACAGGATCAGGACAATGCGCGCCAACATGAGGGCGTGACCGTGTCCCACCATGGGTTCGCCCAGCGTCCGCAGGCTCTCGGCATAGTGGTTGAAAGCTTCCTCACCGGCAAACACCTTCAGATTGCCGTACATGTGCACCAACAGGTAACCGATCCAAATCAAGCCGGTGCCGGCCATGATGATCTTCTTGCCGATCGAGGATCGCCACATGTCGCAGAGTGCCCGTACGGGGCCGATGTTAAACTGCCGCCAAGCGCGCCGGACTACATCTTTTCGATCAACAACTCGCCGAAACGGCTGCAGGACACCTTTTCTGCACCGTCCATCAGGCGGTGCAGGTCGTACGTGACCGTCTTCTGCGCGAAGGTGGCCTCCATGGCCCGGACGATGGTGTCCGCGGCCTCGGTCCAGCCCATGTGGCGAAGCATCATCTCACCGCTCAGGATCATGGACGAGGGGTTCACCTGATCGAGGTTCGCATACTTGTCCGCCGTACCGTGCGTCGCCTCGAACACCGCCCGGCCGGTCTCATAGTTGATGTTGGCTCCCGGAGCGATGCCAATACCCCCGATCTGGGCCGCCAGCGCGTCGCTGACGTAGTCGCCGTTCAGATTCATCGTGGCAATCACATCAAACTCGTCGGGCCGGGTCAGAATCTGTTGCAGGAAGGCGTCCGCAATGGCGTCCTTGACCACGATGCCCTGCGGCAGTTCAACCCAGGGACCGCCGTCAATTTCCTTGCCACCAAACTCGTCGCGTGCGACCTCGTAGCCCCAATTCCGGAATCCACCCTCCGTAAACTTCATGATGTTGCCCTTGTGAACCAGGGTAACGCTGCGACGGTTGTCGGCTATCGCAAAGTCGATGGCCGCCCGGACGAGCCGCGCCGTGCCTTCCCGACTGACAGGCTTGACGCCCACAGCGGAGGTTTCGGGAAAGCGAATCTTGTCGATGCCCATCTCCTCTTGGAGGAAGCGGATCACCTTGCGGGCTTCCTTCGTATCGGCCTCCCATTCAATGCCTGCGTAGATGTCTTCCGTGTTTTCCCGATACACCACCATGTCCACCAGATGGGGACGCCGCACCGGGCTGGGCACGCCTTGGAACCACCGCACCGGACGGACACATGCGAACAGGTCCAGGCGCTGCCGCAGGGCCACGTTGATGCTGCGGATACCGCCACCCACCGGAGTGGCCAACGGCCCCTTGAGCATCAGAAGATGCTCCTTGATGCAATCCAGTGTCTCTTCCGGCAGCCAAATCACCTCGCCGTAGACATCGTTCGCCTTGCTGCCGGCATACAACTCCATCCAGGCGATCCTGCGACCGCTGCCGTACGCGCTGTCCACGGCCGCATCCAGGACCCGTTGACAGGCGTACCAGATGTCGGGACCGGTACCGTCACCCTCGATGAACCCGACAATCGGGTTGTCCGGTACCCGCAGCTGGCCGTCCGCTATCGTGATCTTCTCGCCATCGGACGGTACCGTTACATGCTGGGCAGTCATCTACACACCTTTTCCCGCTTGGGAATGCTCACAATACGCGGCCGGCACCCGCCAAAGGCAACCAACCGCAAGCACACGGCGTCGCCAGACAGAGCGCACTTCGTCATTGTACGGAAAATTGTGGTTCCCGCGGGATTCGCACACCGAAATTCACTCGCTGGAAAGGCAGTCCCGATGATTCCGGAAAGGTTGCAACGCGGCCGAATCAACCTTGGGCATCAAGCCACTTCTTCATGTAACGGGCGCACTCAAGGACCGCCTCGTCCTCGGCCGCCGCATCTCCGACATCCATGTCCATCTCCATGGCCATGACGAATCGGTCGCGCTGCCCCGCAGCCTTCCTGAGCTCGGCTAGGACGGACGGGAAGTCCACGTCGCCCATGCCGATCGGCACGGAACTGCACACGCCGTCCACGATGCGGTAGTCGCGGACGTGGGCATGATAGGTCCAGTCCGCCATCTTGCGCGTGGCCGTGAGCGGGTCCTCGTCGAGGATCAACCAGTTGCCGGTGTCGTTGTGCAGACCCACGTTGTCGGCGCCGACCTGCTCGAAGATGTGCAGGAAGTCGTCGCTGGTGAAGAAATCGTAGTTCTCGGTCGTAACCGTCATGTCGAACTGCCTGGCGGCCTCGGCCAGCCTGCCAATCTGTTCCACCGCGATACGGATGCGGCCTTCCCGCTTGACCCTTCCGCCGTAGCTGAAATAGAACAATCCCAAGGGCGAACCCAGGTAGTTGGCAACCTCAAGATTGCGGATGCTGGCTTCGATCGGTGGACCGGCGAAGTCCTGGTCGGCGTGCAGGCCCAAGGTGCCAATAATGACCGTGGGCACCATGTTCAAGTCCGCGAACTTCGTCCTCAGTTCGGCCAGATAGGTCTTGTCGGTGCTGGGCAGGGCACCGACGCCAAAATCGATGCCAATGGGGCCGATGTCGGTCGCGCGGGCCACGGTGGCCACTTTCTCGACAACAACATCAATGACAGGTTGATCCTTCAACCGGCGCAGCTGGCGCCGGTAGGAATCGGACAGGACTCCAAGGGTAATGCTCATATTGTCGTCAAGCTCCGGTGCGGCTCGTTGGTGCGTTTGATGTTTGTCAGCGGTGTCCGCGGACGCGGACTGCGGGTTTTACAGGCCCAAATGGTCCTTCAGGTAGGACACCTCAATGTCGAAGTACTTCTTGAGGGCTTCCGACGGCACATGCGGCTCCATGGTCACGTAGCCGTTGTAGCCGTCTTCCTGCAGCCGGCGCAGGATGCGCTCCACGTTGAAGGCAGCGTCCGGCAGCGGGACATAGCCAATCCACGCATCACGGCTGTTGCGCATCAAACCGCCGCGGAAGCAGTCCTTGTCCTCCGCCCATTGGATGCCGCCCTTGACATGTACGTAGCCGATCCATGGCTTGACCACGTCGTAGACGTAGGGATAGGGCTCCTCACCGGCGTGGTAGTAGTTGCACGGGTCGTACTGGGTCTTGAAGTTGGGAGAATCGACGGCCTCCAGGATGTCGCGCACGTCCACGGCCAGCCCGGATCCGTCGTGGGCCTCGTTCTCCAGCACTATGACCACATCCTTGGTGCCGGCATGACCGGCCGCCGGTTTCATGGCCTCCACGAACAGGTTGCCGGGCATGTGGGCCAGGTAGCAGTTCACGACCGGGGCACCCAGCGCCGCGGCCGCGTCCACCGCGCCCACCAGGGCCTGCGTGGCGTTGGCCACACCACCCGACGCGGTGCAGATGCGCATGGCGTTGAACCCCAGCGTCACACAGGCACAATTCATCCCGGCTTCGCTGTAGGCACGCTTGGCCGCATCGATATCCTTGGTTTCGTAGCGTTCCCTTTCCTCGGGGGTTGCGCCGCCCTCGAGGTTTTGGGGCCAGATTTCCATGTCGTTGAGGTCGTACCCCTTGACGAAGGCCAGGGCCTCCGGCAACGAGTGCTCACGGGCCAGCATCTGACCGTTGATGGCAAGTTTCACCGGTTGGTCTCCTTGGCAGACTGTCTGTGGTTCAGTAGGTCAGTTCGACGATGGAGCCGGACGTGGCCGATTCCTCGATTGCATCCAGGAACATCATGTCCTCCAGGGCGTTCCGCGCCGAAGGTGTGTGGGGAATACCGTTCAGAATGGCGTCGGAGTAGTGTTCGATCTCCTTCCAGTAGTTGTTGAAGTGGTCCAGCCGCGGCAGCTGCGACTCGAAGTCCAACTGGTATCCGCCCGCCTTCACGATCAGGTGGCCACCCGGGTTCTGGGCGAAACAGTCGTAGACCTCGGCCTTGCCGTTGGTCCCCATGATGGCGAACGTGCTGTCGTTGTGGGAGTAGCAGGTCGACAGAATACCGGGGGTCCCGTCCTCCATTTCGAACCATCCCATGGTGGTGTCCGGGGCCGGAAAGTCCGTGGCCACCACCGTGGACATGCTGGCCGACACCCTCTTTACGCGGCAACCAAGCAGTTCCCGAATGGCAAACGCGAGATAGATGCCGGCATCCAGCAGGGGGCCGCCGCGCTTGCCGGTCCAGCGCCAGGATCCGACCTTGTCAAGCGTGTAGCCCTTGTAGGCGCTGAACGAGAAGCTGGCCGACACCATGGCGATTTGTCCCAGGTGTCCCTCCTCGATCACACGTTTGGTCTCGATAAAGGAATCCCCGAAGCGGGACATGTACGCGCACATCAGCCGCGTGCCGGCCGCCTCGGAGGCGGCAATCATGGCGCGGGCTTCGGCAGCGTCGATGCAGAGTGGCTTTTCGCACAGGACGTGCTTGCCCTGGGCGGCCGCGGCCAGCGTCACCGGATGATGGACCTCGTTGGGCAGGCCCAGATAGACAACGTCAACATCGTCGCAGGCAAGCAGCTGGTTATAGTCGTTGAACGTCCGGACCGCATCGCCCCAGGTCTCGGTGACCAAGGCGAGGCGTTCATCCCGCAGGTCGGAAACCGCCACCAATTCGGCATTGCACGCCTTGTTGATCCCGGGCATGGCCTTGTCGAAGGCGATCTGGCCGCACCCGATCACTCCCCATCGCAACATGAAATGTTCTCCGCTTTCGGTTTGGGTTCCCTCGCGCCGTCCGTAAATCTAATCCACCTTGCTCAGATACACGTAATACGCGCCCACGTCGCTGCCGTCCGCGGTTTCCCAGCAAGTCTGCAGGTGGGCGGGCCCGGGATCGAGATCCAGTTCAAAACGGGCGCTGACATCCGATTTGGCCACCTCGCGGCGCAGTTCGCGTCCGCCGACCGAAATGACGGCAGCCCGGATATCGATGGCCGCGCCGCCTCCGTAGCCCGTGCCAAAGGCAATGTCGCCGTATGCGCGCAAGGCGCCCGGAATCGACCCGCACAGCGGCAGGTTCGCTTCCCGCGGCCAACGCCGCAACTCCAACCGGTACCGGCCCCGCGCCGCCACATCCAGTTCCCAGTAGCCGTTGTAGCGCACACCGCCCCGAACCATGCTCTGGTTCCAGACTGCTTCCACTTCAAGGTTGCGCCAATCGTGGCTGGTCAGTACAACCTCGCCACAGTCCGGGTCCCCGATGCGGAATGGAATGTCGTTTTTCATCTGGCCCGCGACACGCCGCCACCACAAGTCGTAGTCGGCACGCAGTTCGCGCACAACGTCCGGATACAGACGGGCCAAGTCGGTCGTCTGGCCGGGATCCACCTCCATGTCGTGCAGTTCCATGCCGTTGACCAGCCGCCAGCGGTCGGTCATGACGGCACTCTGTCGCCACTTGACCGGATAGACCAGCCGCTGGGTGTCGGTGACAATGGTCCGGTCCGGCCAATCGGCGGAGGCAGTGTCGTCCGCGAGCAGCGGCGCCAGGGACCGGCCATCCCAGTCGAGACCTTGCGGGACCTCCAAACCGCATAAATCCACGAGCGTGGGCATGAAGTCGATGTGTGACGCCAGAACATCCACATCCCGGCCGCCCCCAACCCCACCTTGCGGCCATTGGACGAAAAAGGGGACGCGATGCCCACCATCGTAGGGTTGGCCCTTCTTGCCGCGCATGCCCGCGTTGAAGCCGTTGAGGACGAATCCGTCGGCATCCAGGTCGCAGCCCGTGGCCGAACCGTTGTCCGTCATGAAGATCAGGATGGTGTTGTCCTCCAGTCCCAGACGCGCCAGGTGCCGGCGGAGGAATCCGAAGTTCTCGTCGATACTGGCGATCATTCCGTAGAACAGGGCCCGTTCCTCATGCGGAGTCAGGTCGAGATACGGATCGCTGAAGCGAGGTTCCACCACCAACGGCGAGTGGGGGCAATTGGTGGGGATGTAGCAGAAGAACGGCTCGTCGCGGTGGCGGTCGATGAAGTCCATGCCTTCCCTAAACCAGACATCGGTGCAGTAGCCCCCATAGCGCGTGTGCTCCGTGCCGGTCCAATAGCTGTCGTCGAAGTAACTGTTGTCCCAGTAGTCCCCCGTGTTGCCGATGCCCCCTCCGGCATGGTGGACCACCTCGTCGAATCCGCGATCCTGGGGCCGATACGGCCATGTGTCACCCAAGTGCCACTTGCCGAAAATACCGGTGGCGTATCCATTGGCCGAAAAAGCGTCGGCCAGGGAATGTTCGTGGCGGCGCAACAGGGAACGTCCGCCTATCGTGTGCCAGACCCCGGCGCTGTTGGCATAGTGTCCGGTCATCAGGCCCGCACGGGTCGGGGCGCATGTGGGGCCGACATGATAGTTGGTGAAGCGGACGGATTCGGCATGCATCCGATCCAGGTTGGGCGTGCGAATGACCGGGTTGCCGTGGCACGCCAGGTCCCCGTAGCCCTGATCATCCGTGATCACAAACACTACATTCGGTGGTCGGGTCATGGCACGTCAGCTCCTTGGTGACCTTGGCCTGGCGACAATGCGGAGTTCCCGGGGCTGGCCGGATGCCGCGGGGGAGAGCTGCGGCCATCCGGACCGGAGACAACCCAAGGTCAGTGTTCGGGCGCATCTCCCAGATCCGCCTGCCAGCGAGCCAGCAGTCCGAGCAACTCCGCCTGGGTCTCGGCATACGGAGCCAGTCCGTAACGGTTGTGCAATTCCATGGGATCCGCTTCGAGGTCGTACAGCTCCCATGCGGGCGGGGTGTCGCGGTCGATCGCCCCGGCGGCGCCGAGGGCGCGACCGTAGAAGTGAATCAACTTGAACCGTTCGGTTCGCACTCCGTAGTGCGCCGGGATGTTGAAGTGGGCAAGATGCATCCAGTAGCGGTAGTAGAAGGAAGTGCGCCAGTCGGACGGCGTCTCGCCGGCAGCCAGCGGCGCAAGCGAACGGCCCTGAAGTCCCGTGGGCGGGTCAACTCCCGCCCATTCAAGCAGCGAGGGTGCAAAGTCCACGTTGAGGGTGATTTTGTCCGACACCGTGCCGGACCGAATGCCTGCCGGCCAACGCATCAGGAAGGGAATGCGAATGCCTTCCTCGTACATGAAACGCTTGTCGTACCAGCCATGGTCGCCGAGAAAGAACCCGTGGTCAGACGTGTAAATCACAATCGTGTTGTCCCGGAGGCCTTTGGCATCCAGCCATGCCAGGATGCGGCCAACGTTTTCGTCAACGGCATCCACGCAACGGTAGTAGTTGCGCATGTAGGCCTGGTAGTTCGCCTGCAGACGCGCCTCGCCCGACAGGTCGTCCGGCGGGGTTTCGGGCAGGTGATGCTTGAGGTGCATGCGATCGACACGGGCTGTGGACATGAACGAAGCCGGCGACCGGTCCGCAAAGTCGTCCCGCAGGGTCAGCGGTTCGGGCAGCTCCTCCAGGTAGCGATCCAAGTGGCGCGGATGCGGCTCGAAATTGTCGTGCGGCGCCTTGTTGCCAAGGTACAGAAAGAAGGGTCTGTCGCCTTTGCAGGAGTCCAGCCACGTCAGGGACAGATCGGTCAACAGATCGGTCACGTAGCCGCGGTGGCGTTGCTCCCGCCCCATTTCGATGGTGGTCGGATCCCGGTAAGCGCCCTGCACCGGGAGGACGTTCCAATAGTCGAAACCTCGCGGGTCCGACGAACCGCCGTGTCCCAGATGCCACTTGCCGATCATGGCCGTCTGGTACCCGGCCGCTTGCAGCCACATGCCGAGCGTGCTCTCCCGATCATGGTCAATCACGTCGTTCAGAGTCCTGATGCCGGTCGTGTGGCTGTACTTGCCGGTCATGATCGAAGCGCGGGCCGGGGTGCAGATGGAGTTCGTGCAGAAGCAGCGGTCCAACCGCAACCCATCTGCCGCCAGGGAATCGAGGTGCGGTGTCCGGTTGACCCGCGCGCCATAAGCGCCAATGGCGGCAGGAGCGTGGTCGTCGGCTACGATCATGACGATGTTGGGGCGGCTCATGTACGGTCTGTTCCTCAAACCTTGTGGGTTCTGGGTAATTTGCTCTCGGTTGATTGGAGCATTGTTGCAAGCCCCGGCAACTCGAGTCCCGGGCGGGCAGTCCCCACCTCTGTCCTGGTTCGTTCCGCGAGTACGGCGCGCACGTCCCTGTAGGGCATGTACAACGTAATCTCCGAGGCATACAGCCTCGCCTGAATGTTGCAGGCGGCATTGGTGTCCGCGTCCAGCACAGCCCCGTCGCGACAGTGAAACCGGTCCCAGCGACGATAACCCTGCAACAGGCCCGTGCGGGAGTCGGTTTGCGATGTGTAGGCCGGATTGACCAATACCAGCGCAGAACCTCTGCGCCGAGATATCGCAGTGGGGGTGCCCGCCATGACGCCCTTGACCCAGCCGTGCCAGTCGTAGTCTTCGGCCATCCAGGCATCGCGGATGTCATGGGGAGATTGCGGCGCGGCCGACACCCCGCGGCACCCTTGCTGGACATCCTTCCGCACCTGGCCGAACAGGACGGCAAGCCGCGCCAGGCGGCCGTACTTGTCCCGGTTCAACCCCTGGCTGTGCAGGATGCGCGTGGCCTTGGGCGACATCGTCAAGGGCTTCCCGACCGATGCAGGCCCTGCCGCGGATGGGAGGCGCGCCACCCGCGTGCTGCGCACCGGGCAAGGCGGTGGTTCCTGTCCATGACCCGCATGATGCCACAGGCATCATCAGGCAACCGGTGGCTTATGCAGGCTCCTTTCGAATTGTGGAAGTGTCATCCGGCAAGCTCGCCAACCCGGTGGGAAGAGTGCCGAACACAGCGGTGCGGGATTACACTAGGGTGCCGGAAACACCTTGCATACTGCCTTGCACATGTCCGGAGGGCGGACAAGAGGACAACGCAACATGGTTACAGGCATTCTCAGCCAAATGCATGGCCACCTGGGGTGGCCTTTGATAGGGGTGGTCGGCGCGGCCCTGTGGGTTGCCCTGATCGCGGTGCAGTTCAGGAAAGGGTCCTGGAACACGGGCCTGCTGCGCACAACCCAGGTCTTTGTGGTACTAATCAACATCCAGATCATGCTGGGCATTCTGGTCTGGATTATGCAGGCCCGTTGGACGGGACAGGAAGCATTGGTGTCCTACGAACATCCGGCAACCATGATAGTCGGCCATTCCGTGTTCATGGTTGGCAACCTTCTGTTGCGCCGGACGGACGATATTGACCGCAAGCTGAAAACCGCGCTGGTCTGGGTCACAGCCAGCATGGTGGTGATCGGTCTGGGTCTGGTGCGGGCCAAGGGGCTGTTGTGAACGAGACATGGCTGGAGAGTCTGAGCCTGGCCCATTCGTATTGGCTCTACCCTTTTGGACTGCTGGCGGCGGTCGTCTTCGTCCTCCTGGCGTTCACTGTTCTCGGCCGCAGACCCCTGCCCGCCAGATTTCCCTTTCTCAACCGCATCTTCCTGATCAGCGCCGACCTGCAATGGCTTCTGGGCGTCATGTATTGGGTCGCAACCCAGCAATGGAGCGTCCGGGACGAAGCGATGATGCAGTTCCGCCACCCCGTCATCATGACTGCCGTCTGGCTGATGTACCGCTACGGCAACAACAAGATGAAGAACAGCCTCAATGCCGAGACCGCAGCGCGGGATGGCTTCTGGTATTACTCCCTGGCCGTTGTCTTTCTGGTGATTGGGGTGTTTCAGGTGATGGGTTCCTGAGCCGGCCACGAGACGGGTTGCAGTCCTCCGTCACGCGCCTGACCGCCGGAAGGCCACCACGGCATTCTGGCCGCCGAAGCCAAATGCGTTGACGAAAGCCACATCCACCGCGGCATGGCGCGGTTCGTTGCCCACCACGTTCAGGTCTATTTCAGGATCCGGCGTGTAGCTGATGGTTGGCGGAATGTCGCCGGTTTCAAGACACTTGACCGCGGCCACGGCGCTGTGGGCGCCCGCCGCGCCCAGGGAATGGCCAATCATGCTCTTCACACTGGTGACGTGCAGCTTGGGCGTGTGATCGCCGAATACGGCGTTCAAGGCGCTGGCTTCGGTTCGATCGTTCAGTACGGTACCTGTGCCGTGGGCGAAGACCACATCGATGTCCGTCCGGTCCAAACCCGTGACCCGCAGCGTCTCGCGCATGGCCCGGGCCGCGCCCCGACCGTCCGGATCGGGAGCCGTGAGGTGGTAGGCGTCGGACGTGAGGTAGCCACCCAACAGCTCCGCATACACCTTGGCACCCCGCTGTTCCGCATGTTCCGCGGTTTCCAGAATCATGGAGGCGCTGCCCTCGCTGGGGGCAAATCCGTCCCGATCGACCGAGAAGGGCTTGCTGGCCTGGGCGGGGTCCATGTCCTGTGACAACGTGCCCATGCGGCCGAAAGACGACACGATGGACAGTTCCAGCGCAGCCTCGGTGCCGCCGGCAATAACCGCGTCGGCTTCGTCCCGCATCAGAATGTGGAATGCCTCCAGCACGGCATAGCTGCCCGAGGCGCAGGCGGCCGTGCTGGTCACCACGGGCCCGGAGGCTCCGGTTTCAATGGAAACCAGGCAACTGACCGCGTTGCTCATGCTGGTCGGCACCAGCATGGGCGTCACCCGTTTCCAGCCCACGGTGGGCAGTTGCGTGCCCGCCTTGATGACCTCGACAATGCCGCCGGCACCCGTGCCGACCAGGACGCCGACTCGATCCCGGTTGCCGTCGTGGATCTCCAAGCCGCTGTCCTCGAGTGCCATCTTGCTGGCAGCAACGGCCATATGGGTCGGCCGGGCCGTACGCCTTACGGTTTTCCGATTCATGTAGGCAGTCGGATCGAAGCCGTGCACCTGGCAGGCGACCTGGAACGGCATGTCCTGGGGATCAAAGGCGTCGGTCGGCGCAGCGCCATTGCGTCCGGCCAGCAAGCTGTCCCAATACTCCTCGACCGTGTTGCCGATGGGGGTGAGGGCACCGAGGCCCGTGACCACGATTCGCTTCATGCGGGTGACCTTGGAAAAATGCTGACAACAGGGCCGATCATCGACTGCCAACCTGGCTCAGTGTGCCGGACAGGTTGGGAAACTACATGCACCGATAAACAGAATCCGCCCAGGGGTGCGCGCTGCCA
This sequence comes from Caldilineaceae bacterium, assembly GCA_965219935.1. Lineage (GTDB taxonomy): Bacteria > Chloroflexota > Anaerolineae > Caldilineales > Caldilineaceae > Bin34. Next base: position 1,034,312 of record CBDCOU010000003.1, read on the forward strand.
TGTGGTTGTTGTGGACGGCCGGAGGCATTCTCATTGGAGACCTTGATAAATCGTGAAAACAATGGACCTGCCGTTTGCTGGGTGCATGGATCCATAGGTTACTCGACCACCTTGTAGGTGGTGACATTGTTGGCAGCCACAACGGCCCAACCAGTCAGGTTGCCCACGTCCGTTCTGACTTCGTACCATTGGTATCCGTCAGCCGTCCGGGGGCCCTGCTGCACGGTCATGCGGGTTCCCAGGGTGAGAGCCGTGATTAAGGTGGCCGACACGTTCGGGCTCTGCCGCAAGTTCAGGGTCCGGACCACTACTTCCACGGTGTCGCCCGCGCGGGGAGCCCGGTCCACGAGAGCTTGTTCGTGACCGGCCACTTCAAGATACGCGGCGTCCTGCCATCCCTCGGCCACGAATCCGGTCTGGCCACTGCCGACCACCTCCACCCGCCACCAGAAGAATCCGTCGGCAACGAAGGGGCCGTCGACGACCAGTGCCAGGGACGACAACGGAAGTTCCGCCACCACGGTAGCCTCACGGCTGGCCTTCGTCCGCAACCGAACTCCATCGCGGGCAATCACCCGGGCCCTTTCGCCGATCACCAGCGGCACCTGGGAGCGCTGTGTGCGTTCGGGCTCCTGCGCATCGGGGCCGGTGGACCCTCCCAGACCGCTGGGATCCGACGGGGCCGGAGTCGGAATTACGATTGGCGTACTGGTGGGCAGGGGGGTGTTGATGGGCGGCGACGGCGGAGCCGCCGATTCAATCGGAAACCGGGTCGAGATGGTGCCGCAGGCCAAGGCCGGAGCGACTGCCAACCCCATCAACAACAGGAGCCAGACATGGAACCGCATCGGACCGAAACCAAGTTTCCCAAGCAGCCGCGCCAACAGGCGTTGCCCGAACCGCAAGGGAACCCGCACTAAATTCGGATCGACTTGACCCACACGAATTCTTCCAGTACTGCGATGGCATCGTACACATCGGCGGACAGGGGTTCATCCGTGCCGATCACCATAATCGCTTCCTGGCGCGGTGCCCGCCGCCCGACATGCATGAAGCTTATATTGACATCCGCATTTCCCAGGAGAGTACCCACCCGACCAATCATGCCCGGACGATCCATGTGCGACGTCAACAGGACGTGGCCTTCGGCGGCGAACTCCACCCAAAGATCGTTTACGGAGACGATGCTGGGGATGCCCTGCAGCACGGAGCCGCGCACCGTCCAGCGGTCTTCGGCGTGGGTCACGCGCATGGTCAACATATTCTCATAGCGGTGCGAATGCTGCACCTGCCGGCGCTCCATTAGGTTCATGCCCCGTTGGGCCGCCAGTCGATCGGCATTGACCACGTTGACCCGTTCCTCCATGAGGTCGGACAGCAGGCCCTGGATGGCAGCCGCGCGCAGGAACGCCGAATCCATGTCCGCAATGGAGCCGTGGATGGTCAACTCCACCTGCGTGGCTACGCGACTGTCGATCTTCTGCAGGAAGTTTCCCATGCGGGTCGCCAGGTCCACGTACGGCACCAGGTATTCGAGGTCGCGCGGGGGGACGATGGGGGCATTGACCGCGTAACGGGCCTGATGGCCACCGAGTACATCCAGCACCTGCTGCGCAACGTCGCGCGCCACCCTGTCCTGGGCCTCCACCGTGCTGGCGCCCAAATGGGGAGTCACGATGACGGCCGGGTGGGAGAGCAGGGGGCTGTCCGCCGGCAGCGGCTCGGTCTCGAAGACATCCAGGGCCGCCCCGGCCAGCCTGCCCTCGTTGAGCGCTTCCAGCAACGCATCCTCGTCCACCAGGCCACCGCGGGCCACGTTCAGAACGTAGGCGGTCGGCTTAACCTTGGCGAAGGCTGTACGCCCGAGCAGATGGCGGTTGGCGTCCACCAGCGGCACGTGGATGGAAATGAAGTCCGCGGCCTCCAGCAACGTGTCCAAGTCAACCAGCTCGACCCCCTGCTGGGCGGCCATACGGTCCGTGATGTACGGGTCGTACGCAACCACCCGCATACCCAGTTCATTGGCGACCTTGACCAGTTCGGATGCAACCCGCCCCAAGCCAATCGACCCCAGGATTTTGCTGCGGACCTCCGTGCCGACCCAGCGACTGCGGTTCCAGTTGCCGGCGCGCATGTCGGCGTCCGCCTGGGGGATGTTGCGGCTAAGGGCCATCAGCATGGCCAGCGTATGCTCGGCCGCGGCCACGGAATTGCCCGTGGGCGCATTGACCACCAGGACCCCCTGTTCGGTGGCCGCGGCCAAGTCGATGTTGTCCACTCCGGTACCGGCGCGGGCGACTACTTGAAGCTGCGATCCCGCGCGCAGCACCTCGGCTGTGACGGCCGGGCGGCTGCGCACCAGCAAGGCGTCGCAACCCGGTACCAGTGCGGCGAGTTCCTCCGCCGTGGACACGGGTTGCTGGCACACCTCGATGCCGTCGGCCCCGGTCAGCAGTTCGAGACCGGCCGGCGAGAGTTCGGATGCAACGAGTACCTTGGGCAAAGTCCGAATGTCCCTGTTACATGCTTGCCGGAGCGTGCACGCCCAGCAGATGGAGAATTCTGGCCAGGACGATGCGGGCCGCGTCGCACAAACACAGGCGTGCGCCCGAAAGGCCGGGCTGGGACTGGTCGAGAACTCGACAATCCCGGTAGAACCCGTTGACCGCCGATGCAATGCGCATGGCGTAGTACGTCAGGTTGTGGGGCGACGATCGCTCCAGGGCTGCCAGCAACTGATCGCCAAGCTCGGTCAACAGCCGCGCCAGTTCCAGTTCGGCGGGATGGCCCAGATGGGTCCGCAGGTGCCCATGGATGTCGTCGGCATCCGGCAACAACAGGCCCTCGGCCTGGGCGCGGACCAGAATGGAACACAGGCGGGCATGGCTGTACTGGACGAAGTAGACCGGATTTTCCGGATTCTGTTCCACTACCCGAGCCAGATCGAATTCAACCACGCTTTCCGGCGCCCGGGTCAGCAACATGAAACGCACGGCATCCGATCCGACTTCCGCCACGACTTCCCTCAACGTCAGAAACGAACCGGAGCGCTTGCTCATGGCCACTTCGTTGCCGTCCCGCACCAGCTTTACCAGATCGTACAGGACAATCTTGAGTTTCGCGCGGTCCAAGCCCATGGCCTCCACCAACGCCTGCATGCGCGGCACGTGACCTTGATGGTCCACGGACCACACATTCAGTACGCGGTCAAAGCCCCGCGTCCGCAGCTTGTCCCAGTGGTAGGCGGCATCGGCGGCGAAATAGGTGGGCGCGCCGTTGCTGCGAACAAGCACCACATCCTGATCGTTGCCCTCGTAGCGGCTGGCGGCAAACCACACGGCTCCGTCCGCGCGATATACGGCATCCTGGTCGGCCAGCCTGGCAATGGCAACCTCGACCTGACCGCTCTCATGCAACCCCCGTTCGGAGAACCATTGATCAAACTCGATGCCCAGGAGGGAAATTTCGGACCGCACATCCTCCAACACAATGTCCAGGGCCGGCCCGCGTAGGGCATCGGCGGCTCCCTCTGCGTCCGCCAACCAATCCGTTCCCAGGCGCTCGCACACCGCAGCCGCGTATTCGTGCATGTAGGCGCCCCGGTATCCGTCCGGCGGAAATTCCGCCTGTCCGCCGTGTAGTTGCACGCAGGCGGCCAGGAGCGACTGCACGAACAGATCGAACTGGGCACCGGCATCATTGACGTAGAACTCCCGCTGCACCGAATACCCGCAGGCTTCCATGACCCTGGCCAAGCCATCGCCCAACACGGCATTGCGCGCTCCGCCAAAATGCAACGGACCGGTGGGATTGGCGCTGACGAACTCAACCTGAATCCGCCGACCCCGACCGACATCCAAACGTCCTGTCCGGGACGGGTGCAGGACCGTGTCCGCCACCCGGTCCCAGAACCAGGCGGGAGCCACCTTCAAATTGAGGAACCCAGGGCCCGCGACATCCACCTCGGCAATGGCGCCATCCATGGGCAGCCGATCGGCGATGCGCGTCGCGACATCCCGCGGTGGCAGGTTCACACCGGACTTGCGCAACGCGGCAGCTGCGGTTAGGGCGACGTTGGCGCTGAAGTCCCCATGGTCCGGGTTTCGGGGCCGGTTGACCTCGAACGCGAGGTCGTCCGGGAGATTCCAGTTGTGTTCCGCGTTGCAGGCGGTCAGGGCGGCGGCCACCCGATCCCGTATCTCCTGCCGCAGGGTCAGGGCCGCCATGTTTGCTCCGGGAAAGTCATACCGGGGTCAGATCCCGCCAATTGGTTCCTGTCTCGACATCGGCCCGCAAGGGCACCTGCAGCGAAAACGCCTGCTCCATCTCCTGCTTGACCACGGACGCCGTCTGGGCGAGCTCCCCTTCGGGGACTTCCAGCACCAGTTCGTCGTGCACCTGCAGCAGCATGCGGCCGGCCAGGTGTTGGCGCTTCAAGGCACGCTCCACATGGACCATCGCGATCTTCAGAATATCAGCAGCGCTGCCCTGAATGGGTGCATTGATGGCCGCGCGTTCCACTGCACGACGCTGTTGCGGGGGCAGCTTGCCGCCCTGCAACTCCGGGAATCGCCGCTTGCGGCCGGTCAAGGTGGTGACATGTCCGTCGCGCGCCGCGGCCTGCCGGGTGTCTTCCACCCATTGCTCCACCTTGGGATAGGTTTCGAAATACCGGGTCAGGAACTCCTCGGCCTCTGCGACGGACATTTCCGTGCGCTGACTCAAACCAAAGGCCGTCGAGCCGTAGACGGTGGCGAAATTGATGGTCTTGCCCAGATCGCGCTGGCTGCGGTTGACCTCTGCCAACGGCACGCGGAACAGTTCGGCCGCCGTGATGGCATGGATGTCCTGTTCCTCCTCAAAGGCCCGGATGAGCCGTTCGTCCCCCGCCACATGGGCCAACACCCGGAGTTCAACCTGACTGTAGTCGGCGGCCAGCATCACGTGTCCCGGCTCCGCGATGAAAGCCCGTCGCAAACGCCGACCCTCTTCTGTCCGAATCGGGATGTTCTGCAGGTTGGGATTGTTGCTGCTCATGCGACCGGTGGCCGCGCCAGCCTGATTGAAACTCGTGTGCACGCGATCGGTTTCGGCATCCATCATGGCCAGCAGGTTGTCCACGTAGGTGCTGCTCAGCTTGTGCAGCTGCCTGTATTCAAGAATGGTGCCAAGACCTGCGGCCTGCCGCTCGGTCAGCGTGTCCTCGCCCCTGAGCCGAACCTCCAGGTCCTCCAAAACCCCGGCCGCCGTGCTGTAGTTGCCGGACTTGGTCTTGCGCAGACCCTGCGTAGGCAAATCGAAGCCACCCTTGTCGAACAGGACCTGGCTCAACTGCTGCGTGCTCCTGACATTGAACTCGCGGCCGGCCAATTCGTACATGCGGGCCACCAGCGCCTCCAATCGCTCCCGGTATTCCGCCTGCAGCTTCAGCAGGTAGTTTCGGTCCAGCCTAACGCCACGTGTTTCCATGTCCGCCAGGATCGGCACCAGCGGCAATTCGAGATCGGCGTACAGCTTCCACAGGCCGCCTGCCTTGAGTGCGGACTTGAGCCGGTGATACAACGCCAAGGTCTGAGCCGCATCATCCGCGGCATAGACCGCGGCCTGCTCCGACTCGACCGACGCGAACGACTGCTGGTTGCGTCCCGTACCGATCAAATCGGTGATGGGCTGCATGACTACGTCCAGTTCCCGCAGGGCCAGATCCTTCAGGCCAAGTCGATGCTGGCCGGCATCCACCACATACGCCATCAGCATTGTGTCGTGCAACTCGTCTGCGATCTCGAGGCCGTTCCCGCGAGCCACCATCAGGTCGTACTTGGCATTGTGGGCTGTCTTGGCCACCTTCCCGTCGGCGAACACGGACGCCAAGGTATTGCGCACCAGTTCCCACGGCAACTGGTTTCCCGTCTCATGCGCGATCGGAATGTAGGCCGCCGACCCAACATCCCAGCTCAGTGCCAGGCCCACAACGTCCGCCGTCAAACCATCAATGCTGGTGGTTTCGAAGTCGAAGGCCACGTTGGCACATGCCTGCAACGAAGCCGCCAGTTCCTGCAGCTGCGCTTCGGTGGTCACGGAGACGTAGCCGGCCGCGCGGTCCAACCTTTCCTGCTCCGCAGTCGACATCAACGGCGACAGGCCGTCGTCGAAAAGGCCGCCCTGGCCGACCAGGAGTTCGTTGTACTGGTTCAGCGTCGACTGAAGCCCAAGCTCCTTCATCAGCTCGGCCAGGCGCGCGTGGTCCGGCTGCAACGGATCCGCGTCCTCCAGATCGAATTCCACCGGCACGTCCCGGACAATGCGCACCAATTCCAGGTTCCGTTCCACCTGCTCGCGGTGCTCCGCCAGATTCTGCTTCAGCCTTTTGGCGGTAATGCCTTCCAGGCCGGCATATAGGCCTTGCACGCTTCCGAACTGCCTGACGAGTTTGACCGCGCTCTTCTCACCAACTCCCGGCACGCCCGGAATGTTGTCCGAGCTGTCCCCCTGCAAAGCCTTCATGTGCACAAACTGCTCAGAACGCACTCCAAACCGCTGCTCGACGGCCGCGCTGTCGTAGATGTCGTTGCGACCCCGACTGCGCGAGGAGGTGTAGATGACCCTGACGCGGTCCGTTGCCAGTTGGAACAGATCGCGATCGCCAGTCTTGATCAGAACCTGCATGCCGGCTGCTTCGGCCCGGGAGGCCAGCGTGCCAATGACGTCGTCCGCTTCGTAGTTGTCCACCGTCAGTGTGCGAATGTTCATGGCATCCAGCACCTGGTGGATGCGGCCAATCTGGCCCCGCAGATCGTCCGGCATGCGTTCGCGGGTGGCCTTGTAGGCCGGAAAGAGGTCGTCCCGGAACGTTTTCTTGGGATCGAAGGCAACAACCACCGAATCCGGGTTGTGCTCCCGAATCACTGCGATCAGTTGGCGCAGGAAGCCAAACACGGCCCCGGTTTGTTCGCCTGTCGCGCGCACCGCCAGATTGGCACGGCTCATGGCGAAATAGGCGCGATAGGCCTCCGAGTGTCCGTCGATCAGGACACAAGTTTCCATGGGAGACCGAACCGTCAGCGCTCTACCGTCAGCTCGCCTTGGTCGACAAGCTTGCGGATGGCGGGTTGTTCAAGGAGGGACGCCATCGTCTGCATTCTGCGTCCGGCGTCAAGCCGGCAACGACCGGTCGGCAATTCCAGGATGAAATTCCTCTTGGACGTGTTGGAGAGCGTGACAACCTCACGCTTGTCGTGCGTCCACGTCAGTTTGTCGCGCCTGCCCTTCATGTCGTGCCCGGTGCCTTGTCAGGATGCACGCCATTCTAATCCAACAGCAGGTGCCGACCCGATCAGATGTGGCCCGGCCTGGCGTGTTCCGAACCGCCGGATCGAATGCGGCTCCATCGGCCGCGGTGCCATCGATCGCGCCAGGTGTTCCACACAACGCTTCCGAACCCCAGCAGGCCCAGGAGGGCAATCCAGCCGATCGCCGGTGCTCGGGCGTGGATGGCGCCCCCCAGAACCAGTCCGGCATACAGCAGCAGCAGGATTTCCGGGACGCGCATGCGATTTTCCAGTGGCCAGGGATCCCGGACGTAGGCTGCAGGGGCCGCGGTCTGGGAATCCGGCTTGGGGGTGCGGAGAAATTCACTGTGCCGATGCCGCGCGGCCTCCCACACCGCCACCGAATTGCTCCAGCACAACCCGACACCGGCCAGAAGCAATACGTTGCAGGAGGCCGCGAAGTCCCAACCAAGCGGTCGCCGCAGCCGCCACTGCCCGGCCGCAAGCATTGCCAAGGGCCCGAACGCGGCTGGAATCAGCCACGGCAGCCAGCGCGGGAGGTTGGCATCCAGAGCCAAGAGCGGCCCCACAAGCAACAACCCTGCCAGCAACAGGGGATGAACCAGATAGCCGGCCATATGGAACATCGCCTGGAGCCGATGCCATGGCGGCAACCGCCCCGAACGCAGAACAGGGCCGGCCAACCGCAACAAAGTTTGTACGGATCCCTTGGCCCAGCGGAACTGCTGGCTGCGAAAGTCCGCCCAGCGCTCCGGCGCATCCGCGGCCACCGCCACCGAATCCAGATATCGCCCTTGCCAGCCGGCCAGTTGAGCTCGATAGCTCAAATCGAGGTCCTCACAGAGGCTGGCGGTCGACCAGCCGCCAACCGCGGGATCCTCGAGGCACTGCCTGCGCCAAATGCCTCCGGAACCATTGAACGCAAACCAGTGGCTCTGCAGGCACCGGGCCCGCGTCTCCACTGCGAAGTGGCCTTCGAGCGCCACCGTGACGGCATCCGTCAACCTGGACCGATACCGGTTGGCAGATGTCCACCGGGCCTGGACAAACCCGCACCGTTCCCGTCCCGGTTGCAACATGGGAGCCAGCACCTCCTTGAGAAATTGAGGATGCGGCTGAAAGTCCGCGTCGAATAGGCAAATGAAATCGCCAGTGGCGGCGCCCAAGGCCGCTTGGAGAGCCCCCGCCTTGTAACCGTTCCGCTCGGATCGCGGCAGCAGGTCTATATCCATCCCCCGCTCCCGCCAATACTGAACCCGTCCCTCCGCCAGATGCCGCGTCCGGTCTTCGGAATCGTCCAAGACCTGAATCTGCAGCAGGTCGTTCGGATACTCGAGCCGGGCACAACAGTCGATCACGCGTCGTGCGACGTGCTGTTCGTTGTAGAGCGGGATCTGCACCGTGACGGCCGGCCAGGGCTCGTCCGGCATACCCGTGCCATCGGCACCCCGCCGGACGTGGCACAGAGCGCGGACGGCCAGCCACAACGAGTTGAAGCCGTAGCCGGCCAGGCAAATGCCAATTCCCGACCAGGCCGCAGTCAGCGCCAACGCCGGCCAGGCATGGCCCAACGCCTCACTCACGGAATGCCTTGCCGAACCGAGCCCGCCGGGACGGCCCCGGCGACGGGTTTGCGCACGGGCCGGCGCTCGCCGGCCGGCACCGCCGACCTATTCGTCCTCGTCCTCCGCCTTGTTGTCCTCGATGACCTTGGCCACCAGGTGCTTCGGAACTTCCTCATAATGCAGGAAGTCAATTTCGTAGGTCCCGCGTCCCTGGGTCATGGATCGAAGGTCCGTGCCGTACCGCATGATCTCGGCAAAGGGCACCTCGGCCTTGACCACGGAACGGTTGGGTTCCTGTTCCATGCCCAACACCCGGCCGCGCCGGTTGGTCAGGTCGCCCATGATGTCGCCCATGCAGTCCTCGGGCACGGAGATGTCCATGCTGTAGATTGGTTCCAGCAACGTGGCACCGGCTTCGCTGGCCGCCATCTTGAAGACCTCTCGACCTGCAATCTGAAACGCAATGTCCTTGGAATCGACAGGGTGTTCCTTGCCGTCGAAAACCACAACCTTCAGATCGACGGCCGGGAAGCCTGCCACCACCCCTTCGTCCATCACCTGTTTCACGCCCTTCTCGATGGAAGGCAGGTACACCGAACTAATGGCGCCGCCATAAATCTCGCTGTCGTACTCGAAACCGCTGCCCCGGTCGAGCGGCTCCACCCGCATGTGGACCTCCGCGAATTGCCCGGCTCCGCCGGACTGCTTTTTGTGCCGGTACTGGGCTTGGCCAACCCGCGTGACCGTTTCCATGTAGGGAACCTTGGGAGTTGACGCCAGTACCCCGACGCCGAAACCCGATTCCAGTCGCTTCAGGGCCACGTCCACCTGGATTTCGCCAACGCCCTGTATGACTGTCTGCTTGGTTTCCGGAATGTTGACGACGCTGAGGGTCGGATCCTCCTCCGCCACTTGGCTCAGGGACTGGCCCAACTTGGCACTGTCGGCCTGGGTCGCCGGGGCCACCGCCATGCTGAACAAAGGATTGGGATACGCAGGCAGAACCACGTCCGGTTCGCTGTCCGCATCGTACAGGGCCTGACCGGATTGCACCCCGGTAAGCTTGGAGATGGCGCCGATGTCGCCGGGGCCGATCGCGTCCTGGTTGTCCAAGTCGTTTCCTTGTGCCGCATGCAGGTTGACCAATGGCTCGGAGGCCGGGGAACCGCTGCATTTGACCATGCCACCCTTGGCCAGGGTTCCGCTGAAGACCCGAACATAGTTGATGCGCCCGCGGTACCGGTCGATGATCGTGCGAAAGGTCAGGGCCAGTGCAGGTGCTTCACCGGCCGCTTCGGGCTGGCCGCCATCCGCCAGCGGCAGTTCCGCCTGGTCCGCCCCCGGCGCCACCTCGACCAGCCGGTCAAGCAGGGAGTGCACCCCGATGCCGGCGGTTGCGGAACACACGAACACGGGAACGATCGTGCCGCCGGCCACACCCGCGGCAAGACCCATTTTGACTTCGGCCGCAGACAGATCCTCGCCTTCCAGGTACTTCTCCATCAGTTCATCGTCCGATTCGGCAGCCGCCTCCACCAAGACCATCCGGGCTTCCTCAATCTCATCGGACAGGTCGTCCGGCAGATCCGATGTCTGGCCGCTGTCGCCCATCCAGGCGGCTTCCGCCGCCAAGTCCACGATGCCCCGAAAGTCGAGTGCCTGTCCGATGGGCAGGTGGAAGGGCACCAGTGTGGCACCGGGACAGGCTGGCCCCAGACTCTCCAGGGCACGCTCCCAGTCGGCGTTCTCGCGGTCCATCTTGTTGACCAAAATCCCCACCGGCTGGCCTTCGGCCTGGATCCGAGCCCATGCCAACTCGGTGCCAACCTCGGCCCCGGCCACCGCATCCACCAGAATCAGGGTCATCTCGGTTACGGAAACTCCGCTAATCACCTCGCCCAGGAAACTCGGGTCGCCGGGTGTGTCGACGAGGTTGACCTTGGTGCCATTGTGCGCGAGTGAGGCAACCGCCAGGCTAAGGGAAATGCCGCGCGCCTTCTCCTCGTCGTCGAAGTCGCACACCGTCGAGCCGTCCGCCGTGTCGCCCATGCGGGGCATGGCGCCACTGTGGTAGAGCAGAGACTCCACCAATGTGGTCTTGCCGGAACGACTGTGCCCCAGCAGGGAAATGTTGCGAATGTTGGACATCGGGAATTCAGCCATGCAGCCTCCAGCAATTCGGCCTGTGAGCCGGCGCGCCGGCACCGGGAGTGATTGACGATCCACCTTGAGGACGTAAGTCCGGAATTGTAGGGTCTGAAGCAGACTTGATCAATTACGGCCGGGTAGGTTCGAACCTGTTTCCCATCGGATCCAATCTGCCGGAACGCGATCCCGCATCCGAATGTCAGCTATCAGGACCGATACAGCTCGCGCACGATGATCTGCTGCTGGATCTGGGTCGTTCCTTCGTAAATCTGAAAGATCTTGGCATCGCGCATGAGCTTCTCGACCGGCTGGTCGGCACTGTAGCCGACCCCGCCAAAGACCTGAACCGCGTCGGTGGCGCTGGCCATGGCTGCCTCCCCGCAGTAGGCCTTTGCGATCGCCGCTTCCCGGGTGTTTGCCACCCCCTTGTCCCTGAGCCAGGCGGCATGGCGAACAAGACCGCGCCCGGCCGCTACGCGAATGTCCATGTCCGCCAACATGAACCCAACCCCCTGAAACCGGCTGATGGTCTGGCCGAACGCGCGGCGACGGCCGGCATAGGCGACGGCTTCATCCCGGGCCCGGCGCGCCAAGCCCACGGCCTGGGCGCACAGAAGCGGCCGACTGGTGTCAAAGGTCCGCATGATGGTCAGGAAACCGCTTCCGCGATCGCCCAGCATGTGGGAATCCGGCACGGCACAGTCCTGAAACTCGATGCGCACGGCCGGAGCTGCCCTCTGGCCCATCTTGGGGATGGGTTCACCGCAAACAACGCCCGGGGTATCCGCACGCACAAAGAAGCAACTGAGACCCTCGTGGCCCTGATCGGGATCGGTGACAGCGAACACCGCCAGCCACGCGGCGGCGTTGCCGCCGGTAATCCACAACTTCGTTCCGTTGAGCACCCACCGGTCTCCCTGGCGGGCGGCGGTCGTCTGCAAGGCGGCCACGTCGGACCCCGCCTCCGGCTCGGTAACGCAGAACGACACGACCTCGCGCTCGGCCAGGATGCCCGGTAGCCATGCCGCCTTTTGGTCTTCCGATCCGGCCAGCAGCAGCGGCAGGAGCCCCAGTTCGTTGATGGTGAGGGCAGTCGAGATTCCGGTGCAACCGTAACCAAACTCCTCGTTGCCGATGGTTGCGTCCAGCACGGACAAGCCGTGTCCGCCGTACCGGACCGGCACAATCCGGTTGGTCAAGCCGGCCTCGGCGGCCTGCTCGAACAGCGGACGCGGATAGTCCGCAATCCTGTCCCATTCGACTGCGGACGGAAGGATCAACCCTTCGGTGAATTCCCTGTGCTGTTCCTGGATCTTGTGCTGCTCGGCGGTCAATTCCAAATTCATCGGTGGGTTCCCATGGGCTGCGACTTGGCTGAAGGTAATCTTAGGGCCGGACGGGGGCCAATGTCGGTTGCAAACCCAAGCCCCGGTCCGACGGTCGGGATGTGCTTCCCCTGCCAGGCGGAAGCCTTCGGGCCCACCTCTTCACTGGCTTCCTTCTTGGCACTCCCATGACTCCGATTCTGTACACCGAAATCCACTCGCAGCCGGATCGGCTTAGGGTCTGCCTGCACGCGAATCTTACAGTCCTGGGCGAGGTGGCTACCCGGATTAAATCGGCCGGGATCACATCCTTCACCATGGTCGCCCGCGGCACGAGCCGCCATGCCGCCCTGTATGGAGCTTATCTTCTGGGAGCCCACCAGCACATGCCGGTGCATTTGTTTCGCACGGGCATGACCGCCTTTCTGGGGGTTCAGCCCCTGCATCCCGGCACGTGCCTGGTCGGCATCAGCCAGTCCGGCAGCGGTCCGGACCTCAACGCCATCCTGCATCAGGCCGTGCGCCGGTCCGTACCGGTGTTCGCCCTGACCAACAACGAAGATTCGGAAATGGCCGGATTGGCCACCCGGCACATCGCGTTGCAAGCGGGACCCGAGCGCGCCATCGCGGCCACCAAGTCCCTCACCAACCAACTGATGTGCCTGGCGATGCTGGACCACTGCCTGGACATGCAAAAGGCATCCTACGAGGATTTACTCTCGATTCCGGGCCACGTGGAAGGAACACTCTCGATTGAAGGTCCAATCCGGACGTTGGCCGCCCGCCTCAAGGACACCGACTGCTTGATTGCGGTGGGCCGTGGGTTCAACCATCCGGTCGCCTGTGAAGCAGCCCTCAAGCTTCAGGAGGTCTGCTACCTCCCGACGGTTGCCTATACCAGCGCAGACTTCATCCACGGCCCCCAAGCCCTGCTCGAACCCGATCGCGAGCTGCTGTGCCTCGATGTCGGGCCCGAACCCAATCCCCAGTTCAGCGACATCGAGGCGTTGGCGCACCGTGCCGGAGCCCGGGTCACCGCCATTACCAGTGATCACGGACGTTGGTCCGGGCCGACCACGGTCATCGAGCTGCCGGGCACGCGCGAGGCGCCGAACTGGCTGGCGCCATTTCCCGCACTCGCCGCCTGTCAGTTGCTGGCCTACCATTTGGGCCTGGTCCGCGGATTGGACGTCGACTCCCCGCGCAACCTCAAAAAGGTCACGCTGACCCGTTGACCGTCTTCACCGAACCGGGTGTTGCCGCCTATCCCGTGGATTCGGCCCGCGGGATATCCGGGTTGCCGGCAGAGATCGATGTCAGCGCGGTGCGGAGCGCGCCAAGGGTACGATTTCGGGGTCCAGCAGGTCCACGAGATCACAGGTAGCCATGCAAACCTGCCAACCCCTGGCACCTGCGCTGACCACCACGCGGTCATGGTCCAGGGCCGACACGTCCAGAAACATTCGGCACCGTTTTCGGTACAACCCCACGGGGCTGATGCCGCCCGGCTCCATTCCCGACCAACGCTGCGCCTCGGACCTTTTGGCCATCGCAGCCTTTCGAACCCCGGCCAGCCGGGCCACCGCCTTCAGGTCCAACTCAGCGGCTCCCGGAAGCAGGCACACCAACTTTGCGCCGTCGGGCTGTTCCTCCGCAACCAGGGTCTTGAACACGCGAGCCGGGGGCAACTCGAGGGCTTGGGCGACCTGGACCGCACTGTGAACCTCTTCGCTCCAAGTGTACTTGAGCACGTTGAAAGCGATGCCGGCACCGTCCAGGATTCTGGTGACGTTGTTCCGAAATCGCTGCTTCGAGGCCATGGGATGCCGATGCGGTTTCGTTAAGCGGAACAGCCGCCTGCATGGCACAGGCGGCTGTCAACCCGGGCTTGAGGCTCTTCGGCCCGATACCGCCAGACCGCGGACGGGACTCGGTTGGGGGGTGGAAGCCTAGCTGAAGGTAATCGTGATGACGGCGTCCACCTCGTTGACAACCTGAGCCCACAGGGCGGCCAACTGCAGGGACTCGACCATGCCTTCCATGCCGGGCATGGACTGCAACAGGGCCAGCACGTTGAACAGTTCGCCGCTGGACGTGGACAGCAGCGGCAGATCGTTGCCGTTGACCGACAGCGACAGTCCGTCGGCCAGGGTTCGGACCCGCAACTGGCTGATGCCCATGCCAGTGATGGTTGCGACCTGTTCAACCGGGATGGACTGGGCAGCACCCAGGGCTTCCATGGCCGCGGCATCCATGCCACCAATCGTCACGGCGCCATCCGCGTCGACGAAAATCGGGACGTTGATGGTCGGCGTCTGCTCGACGCCCGACAGCAGCCACTGGGCCACGTTGTCTACGGGATCCATCGCAGATTCCTGCATCACCGGAATGGTATCCGTGCCCGCCGTCGGCTCGAATTTCGCAATCACGCCAATGCCCAGGTTTTGCGCCAGGGGCAGGACCGCCCCCAGCGTAGGCGCCACCCCGCCCAAGGGTGAACCTGTGCCGCCGAGGTCGTCGATGACCATGGCCAAGGTGTTGAGGGATTCATCGTCGTAGGACAGCGAGCCCAGCATGAGCAACCCGTTGACGCGGATGAGAACGCCGTTGGGCGCAACCTCGAGACTCACATGCTGGATGTTGGCAGCCTGCATCTGCCCCACCGTGTCGGCGCCAATGTTGATGCCCGAGCCGCCGATCAACTCGCCGATGCCAACGCCACCAACGCTACCGTCGCCGTTGGCATCGAAGTCAATGACAAGAAACGGCAGGTCAATCGCAAGTTCATCTTCCCCGGCCATGGCAGCCGTGGCGCCGCCGCTTGGTCGGGACAAGCAGCCAGCCGCCAGCAACGACAACACGGCGAGAACCCAGAGAATTACCAATTTGCGATGCATGGACTTCATCCTCCCTGCTGCAGACGTTGCGGCAGCAATGACGTTTGGAATGGCAACGAATGCTGGAAACCCAACGGGTTTCGAATGTGAATGGCAACAACAGGCACTCGCGTTCGCATACCCGGCCCGTTGCACACTGACTCTACCAAAGCACCGCGGGCCCATCGGCTTGCCGGAGGGAGGTATGGGACCTTAGGGAAGCTGTCTGCGACCGGGCTGCCGGGGTTGCCCGGCGGCTTGTTCCGCCTTGCGCTGCCTGTAGCGGAGGGTCGCCTCCTGGCGCGAGGCGTAGCGTCTCCGTTCGCGCGACAGCCAACGGAGAGGTTCTTGGCCGGTGTCCACCAGCCGACCCGACACCACGTACCCGGTGTGGGCCGTCATCTGGTCCTCCGGACGCAGGCGATCGGGCACCGGCTTGTACCGTCGCACCAGCACTTCCTCCACCTTGAGATCGGCACAGCCGGTTTCCTCGAGTGACCGGACTTGCTGGGAGACCTGATTGGTGGTGGGCAGGAACGCCGCCACGACGGAACCCGGTTGCACCAGGGAACGGACAGTTCCGAGCACCTGCCATGGTTCCCGCATGTCAAGGAGCGCGGCATCGGCCGGCCGTTCCAGCACACATTCCGCCAAGTTGCCCAGACGGGCGTCCACCCAGCGCACCAAACCCGTGCGCTCAAGGTTCCGCTGGGCCCGTTGGTACATTGCCTCGTTCTGTTCGCAGGTCACCACGCGGCCATGTGGCGCCACGGCCCAGGCCAAGGCCGTCGTCATGACGCCGCTGCCGGTGCCGGCTTCTAGGACAACCGAACCGGACCGGATCCCGAGCCGCTGGACCAGGAGGGCCGCATCCTTGGGATAGATGACCTGGGTCGCCCGTTTCAAGTGAAGCATCAAGTCTTCCAAACCCGGTCGCAGCACAAGATAGGACTCGCCGCTGTGGGCCATGCCCTCGGTACCCCACGCCTTGCCGATCAGATCGTCGTGTTCGATGATGCCGATGTGGCAATGAAACCGCCGGCCCGACTGAGGCACCAGCAGGAACCGCTTCTCATGTTCGGTCAAGACTAGGGTTGGGTCGCCGGCCCCGACCAGGTTGGATACCATCGGAACCTCGGCCCCTGCCGGACCCGAGGTTCCGTGCTGGGAAGTCGCCAAGTCACTCACACCGCGTCCTCCCTCAAGCGTCGGTAGAAGCGGTCCAGATACAAGGCCAGTTCGGGCCAGTTCGGCATCGCTTGAACACCGACGTCCTTGCAGCGCGGTGGTGATGCACCGCATGCATCGGCAACCGATTGGGCGAAGTCCTCCGGTGAGGCGTGCCCCGGTACCGACGTCATTCCCGGTACGGCGCGATATCGCTGCTGCTCGCCGACGCCGGAAACCACACAAGGCAGACCCAGTTGACTGAGATCCAGCAGACGCACGCTGCACTTTGCCATGTTGTCGACCGAAACCCGGGCCGGGGCGATGGCACAGCGAGCGGATGCGGCCGCCTGCAGCACCTGCTCCCGCGTCAGGTAGCCCAGCCACTCCACCGAACCTTGGCCGCTACCTTTCCCCAACACTGCCCGAAAGGGAAGATCGAGTTCCGGAACGACCGGCTTGCCGGCGACCAGCAATCGAACGCCCGGCAGGCTGCCGGACAGAGCCGACCAGAACCGGGACATCCAGTCGACATCAACCTCGGTGAACCGCGTGAACCAAAGGATCGCCGAGTCGCCGGCGGCCCTCCGACTCGCCTCGGGGGGTTCAGCCGCCCATCCATTGGGCAGATACAACACAGGGACACCCGGATTCAGGTGCCTGACTCTACGAACCAGCCATTGGCTGGCCGCGGTTGCCCCGTGGCAATGCCGCACACCCCATTCCTCCTGCCAGGCCAATGCGGTGCGCACCGCCAGGCGGTTGGTAGCCGAGGGCGACCACGCCTGTTCCCAGTCGTCGACATCCAGCACAATTCTCGCGCCCAATCCTCCGGTCGCCAACGCTTGTGCATAGGCCAGGTACTGGCATGCACCGGCATGCAGGCGCGGCTTGACGATGTGCAGCACGTCCGGTGTCGAGGCAAGCACCCGTGCCCACATACGAAACACGGTCCCGGCCACGCCGCCTGTTAGTTTCACCTGCCGCACGCACACCCCTTCCACCAATTCGATTCCGGGTGTGCTCCCGGGCGTATCCCACGGCGGCACGAGGACTTCCACGTCGTGGCCCAAGGATGCCAACCCCTGCGCCAAGGGCAAGGCTCGCGATCGGACCGTGGCCTTGGTCTCGAGACCGAACGGAGCGGCAAACAGGATGCGCACTTGAAGTCAGACCGACGGGTTTTGAACGCGTTGCACGGGGCGCCTGCCCGAACGGATGTGGTTTTCATCCGGGCCGCAGGAGGATCCCGACCGAAGTCGGGAGTATAGAATAGGGGTTCACACGAGGATTTGAGGAATGTTCCCATAATGACCAAGTCCAACGGCCGCGACCCGTTCAGGGACCTGCTTGAACAACTGCAGCAACGCGAACAATCCGAGCAGGCCAGCGGCAACGGGAATCTCACCCCGTCGCTTGAGGGTGGCAGCAACGATCCCGGCAACGGCGATGGAGAGGAAGTCATCAGGGAAGAAGCCCCGCAATTCGGGGGCCGGCGCCTGATCTGGTCAGTGGTTCTGTTTCTGCTCATCATGCTGAGCACGCGCCTGCTCGGCTACTTTACCGATTGGCTGTGGTTCGACAGCCTCGATCTCACATCCGTCTACGTGACGCGCATCCTGGCGTCCGGCACCACGTTCCTGGTTAGCGGCATCCTGTTTTGGCTGTTGCTGGCGGGCAACATCTGGTTGGCGTCCCGCATCAACCGGGACACCGAGGGCTCGACGCTCGACAGCACGGCCCAGGAGATGGTCGGCTTCCGGGTCACGCCGCTGCTCTATGTCGGTTCCGCCATCCTGGCCGTCATGTCCGGTTTGGCCATGATGTCCCTCTGGGAGGAAATCCTGCTCTACCTGAATCAGGTGGAGTTCGGGCTGGCGGATCCGATCTTCAACCGGGACGTCGGGTTCTTCGTGTTCTCGCTTCCGATCTGGCAGGCCGTGCGCAGTCTGTTGCTAACGGCTTTCGTCTTTGCCCTGATCGGCACCATGCTGGTGAACGGCTTCAACTGGCGGCAGTGGTTCGAGGATCGCCGAGTCAAGACCCACCTCAGCCTACTTGTCGTCGCGATCCTGCTGTTGCTTACCTGGCAGTACCGGCTGCAAAGTTTCGACTTGGTCTACAGCAGCCGGGGTGCCGTCTTTGGTGCGGGCTTCACGGATGTCAACGCGCAACTGCCGATTTACCAGACCCTGTTTTTCGTTACGCTGGCCATCGCTGCGCTGGTTCTGGTCAATATCTTTCTCAAGTTCGCTTGGAAAGTGATCGTCTACGCACTGGGCATCTGGGTCGTGGTGGCCGTGCTGGCGGGGAACTTCGTCCCCAACCTAATCCAGCGGTTCGTCGTCAATCCCAACGAGTTCATTCGCGAAGAACCCTATATCGAACACAACATTGCCCTCACGCGCAAGGCCTACGATCTGGATACTCTCGAATCGGTTGCCTTCAACGCCCGTGAGACCCTGACGCTGGACGACCTGACGCGTGAAAACGAAACCATTGCCAACATCCGCCTGTGGGACTACCGCCCCATGCGGATTTCCTACAACCAGCTGCAGGTCCTGCGCCAGTACTACGAGTTCCAGGACATCGACATTGATCGGTACGTCGTCGACGGGACCCTGAAGCAGGTCCTGCTGGCGGCACGCGAGCTTGACCCGCGGCAACTGAGCGGCGAGGCCCAGACCTGGGTCAACGAACGGCTGGTGTTCACGCACGGGTACGGCGTGGCGGCCTCGCCGGTGGCGGAAATCACGTTTGACGGCAATCCCACGTTCATTCTCAAGGACCTGCCGCCCAAGGGGTCGATTCCGGTCGAAAAGCCGCAGTTGTACTTCAGTGAGCTCAGCCACAACTACGTCATCGTCAATACCGACACGGAGGAGTTCGACTATCCAAGCGAGGAGGGCAACGTCTTCACCCGGTTCGATGCGGACAGCGGCATTCGGATCGGCAACCTCCTCACGCGGCTGGCCTTCACCATCCGGTTCGCCGACACGAACCTGCTTCTGACCGGCGCCATCGGTCCCGAAAGCCGGCTTCTGTGGAAGCGCAACATCTACGAACGGCTGCAGGAGATTGCGCCGTTCCTGGTCTACGACGACGACCCCTACATCGTAATCGGCGACGACGGCGGCCTGTACTGGTTCGTGGATGCCTACACGACCAGCCTGCGTTTCCCGTACAGCCAGCCGTCCACCCTGAACCGACCGCTCAACTACATCCGCAACTCGGTCAAGGTGATTATCAACGCCTACGACGGCGAGGTCGACTTCTACCTGGTCGACGAATCCGACCCGATCGCCGCCGCCTACCAGAAGGTGTTTCCGCGGTTGTTCACTGACTTCGCGGAGATGCCGGACGGGCTGCGCTCCCACATTCGCTTCCCGCAGGATCTCTTCACGGTCCAAGCCCGGATTCTGACCGTGTACCACATGACGGAACCGAACGAGTTCTACAACCGCGAGGATGTCTGGCAGTGGCCCCAGGAGTACTTCGACAACCAGCCGCGGGAGATGGAGCCATACTATGTCCTGATGCAGCTTCCAGGCAGCGACCAACTGGACTTCAACCAGATCCTTCCGTTCACGCCGGCCAACCGCAAGAACATGATTGCCTGGTTTGCCGCCAAGAGCAATCCGGACGAATACGGCGAGAAACTGCTGGTTACGTTCGGCAAGGACTCGCTCGTGTACGGCCCCGAGCAGATTGAGGCCCGGATTGATCAGGATCCGACCATTAGTGCCCAGTTGAGCCTGTGGAACCAACAAGGAAGCCAGGTGATTCGGGGCAATCTGCTGGTCATTCCGCTGGGCAACAGCCTCCTGTATGTCGAACCGCTCTACCTCCAGGCGGCAGCAGGCATTCCCGAGCTGAAACGCGTGATTGTGGCAGCCAACGACCGCGTCGTGATGGCACCCAACCTGGGCCTGGCACTGGTCGAAGTCTTCGGTGAAGGCCTCCTGGACGACGAGGTCCTGGCCGACCTGGTGGGCGAAGGAGCTCTCCTGGAACCGAGCCCCGTTGCCGAAACCCTGTCCGAACCGGCGGAGCCTGCGGCCCAACCCCAACCGGACGTTGCGGTTCCTCCGCTTGTCGAACTGGAAGGGGCGTCGCTAACCCAGTTGATCGTAGCCGCCAACGACGCCTATGCAACCGCCATCCAAGCACAACAGGCTGGCGACTGGGCGGGTTACGGGGATGCACTCGCGAGGTTGGAGGCAGTGCTGGTCCAGCTTGCAGAAGAGGCAAGCGCAGTTCAGGCAAGTGGTACCGACACCTAATCCCAATAGATTTCGCCATTTGCCACCCCGGCGGTTCGGAAAGCCGGTACCCAACCCGGCTTCCGTGCCCCGTTGTCAGAGCGGTAAGGCACCGTTCCGCCAATGTTTGAAGCTGAATTGGCAACGGGCAATTCGGTCGAGTCAGCCGCGCGAGCAAGTACATCGCGTGCGCAACACTCGCGTCTACCGGAATACGAATCCCAGGCAGCCACGGCGGTTCCTGGAGGAATTGGTGTCTTTGTCGCCACCGGAATCAACCACCGCCCGCATGACAGCCAGAGCCGTTTGGCAGTCAGCCAAAGCATCATGGACAGCCGCGACCTGTACCCCTTCCTGCGTCGCGGCTTCGATCAGACTGTATCTGAGGCCCGGTCGGAGATGTCGGTACATCTGCATGCAACACTGCCACTCACAGCGCGGACCGGGCATACCATGGCTGGTGCAAGTCTGAGCAATCATCCGCTCGTCGAAAGGCGCGTTCCAAGCCAGAACCGCGTTGGCCCGTTCAAGACGCTTCCTTAACTTGGGGTACACCCGTGCCCAACGCTTGGCACCGTGCCGCCTGAGTTTCCTGCGCGTCCAGCCGTGAATTTGGGTCGCTCTCGCAGGAATTTCTTCCTTGGCTCGCACCAATTCATTCATCAGAGGCTCGCCGCGGGTGTTGAGTACCGCAACTTGAATCACCTGGGCATTGGCGTCAAAGCCAGTAGTTTCCGTGTCAACAATCACGACATCGTGCCTGTCCAGCAACTCTTCAAACATTGTTCTCTTTGGGTAGTCAACATGGTCATGATCCAATCCCTGGAAGGGCTGCGCATTGTTGCGCATGGTTGGTGCAACGGACGAAGGCCAACGCCAATGGGATCGACTTCCGTCGCCTGATTCCAGCCGGTGGAATCCTGTGTCCACGGCCGGCACGGACGCTCCAAATCAACCCAACCACCCCAACAGGACCGCAAAGTGATGGAGCCGGGTTTGCACCCGGCTCCATCGATCATCAACGACCCCGAAAGGATTCGAACCTTTGACCTTCTAGACCGCAACCAGATGCTCTAATCCACTGAGCTACGGGGCCGCGCCTCGTTGGCACATATGGGAACCCAAGGTTCCATGTCTGGCGGGGAGGGAGGGATTTGAACCCTCGAGGGGTTTTATCCCCTACCCACTTAGCAGGCGGGCGCACTCGACCAGACTATGCGACCTCCCCATGTCCATTCCGTTGGCTGCCAGGCGGGAGGAGAGGGATTCGAACCCCCGGCAGCCTCTCGGCTACAGTTGTTTTCAAGACAACCGCCTTAGTCCACTCGGCCATCCTCCCGGGCCGTCGAAGGGGTGTTCGGTCCAAGTCTTGGCCCGGTGACCGCCAACGAGCGCCCATTATAGGCACTGCCCGGTGCAAGTCAACAATGAGTGTCCGGTTGGCTTGGTCCGGTTCGGTGGAGGTCCCGCCAAACCCTATGCCGGCGTGATTGCGGACAAGCCGCCCATGTACGGTCGAATCACCTCGGGCAGGTGTACGGAACCGTCCTCCTGCTGGAAATTCTCCAGAATGCCGATGATGATCCGCGGCAGCGCCAAACCGGATCCGTTCAAGGTATGCACGAACCGGGGCCGCGAGTCGGCATCTGGCCGATATCGGATGCGAGCCCGGCGCGCCTGGAAATCCCGGAACCAGGAAACCGAACTGACCTCAAGCCACTCGGCACAGCCGGCTCCCCAAATCTCCAGGTCGTACTTCTTGGCCGCCACAAAGGACAGGTCACCGGTGGGGATTGCAATGCGGCGGTAGGCCAAACCGAGGCGCTCCAACATGGATTCGGCCACAAGAGTCAATTCCTCCAAGGCCTGCGCCCCGTCCTCCGGAGCAACAAACTTGACCATCTCCACTTTCTGGAACTGGTGGACCCGTTGAATGCCGCGCGCGTGCTTGCCGGCATGTACCTTCTCGCGCCGAAAGCAGGGGGTATTTGCCACATGGCTGATCGGCAAGTCGGCCGCGCCAAGGATTTCCTCCCGGTACATGTTGGTGACCGGCACCTCGCCGGTTGGAATCAGCCAGTAGTCCTCCTGATGATCGCGGAACAGTTCATCCCCGAACTTGGGCAGGTTGCCGGTACCGACCATGCAGTCGGTCCGAACCATGAAGGGTGGATAGACCTCTTCGAATCCGAACTCGGACACGAGGACATCGAGACTCCAGGTGATCAGCGCGCGCTGCAACTGCGCTCCCGCTCCCCGCAGCATGTACTGCCGGCTGCCGGCCAGCTTGACTCCCCGTTCCAGATCGATGATTCCCAGTCCCGCTCCCAATTCCCAGTGTGGCTGGGGTTCAAAGTCGAACTCGGCCAGTTCGCCGTGGGACTTCAGGACCGCATAGTCTCCTGCGTCCAAGGAAACGGGTACGTCCGGTTCCGGCAGGTTCGGGATTTGGAGCATGGCGTTCTCCAAACTCTCCTCAACCCCTGCCAACTCACCTTCCAATTCGGAGATGTGGCTGTTGATCACAGCCATCCTCTGGCGCAGGCCTTGGGCCTCATCCTGCCGTTGCGCCTTGAACAAGGCGCCAATCCGTTTGGAACCCTCGTTTCGCTCGCGTCGGTACTCCTCAACCTTGGTCAGTATCGACCGGCGACGCGTGTCGAGTTCCAAGGCTTCCTCCCACGGGGCATTCTCCGCCCCGAGCAAGGCCATACCCGCCGCCAAAGCCTCGCGGTTGTCCCGCATCCACGCAATATCAAGCACGAAAATCCCCCCGCCAACACCCGGAGCCGCCGTCAGAACGGCGGATTATATCCGCCTGCCGGTTCCGAAACGCTCTTGCCAGGCGCGCGGTCGGTTCGCGCAACCGGTTGAGTCCAGGCGTTCAGGCAACCTCTTCAGCCAAGGCTTCGCGCAACTCCTCGTCGCGCGCCACAGTCTGCACCGGCATCCGCTGCCAGTAGTACTGTAAATCCGGATCCTGCCAACCTTCGTAGATCTCATCCCAGGTCAGTCGTCCAAAATGCGGTTCCAGGCCATCCGACACGATGGGCTTGGACAGGGCCGAATACCGGTAGTCCACCGAAATCCGAATCCGATCGCCGCTGACGTTGGGCAGGGCCTTGTGCACAGTGTGGGAGTGGAACAGCAGCAGATCCCCGACCTTGTAGTCGATGGTCTGCCAACCGAAACCGAGCTTGTCCGTGTCGATGCCCATGCCGCCGGCACCTTGGGCGTCATGCACCCTGTACAGTCCCTGCTTGTGGGAACCGCGCAGCACCGTCAACCCGCCCAGCGGGGCCGGACAGTCCATCAACGGGAACCAACCCGTGTAGGTTTCGGCGACGCCCTGAATCAGGGGGAAGTCCTGATGAGGAGGAGTCGCAAAGTATTCGGCCTTGGGAAAGCTCAGGCGCCCGATGTTGCGCGGGTGCACCAGCACCGGCTCGCCCAACATGCGGGCCAAGGGCTCGACGATCGAGAAATCGTGAGCCAGGGCGTGGAACGCCTCCAGCTTCTGCAACGGGTCGTAGACGGCCCAAAACCGATCCTCCCCTTCGGTGATGGGTGGATCCACCAGGATGTTGCCCTGTTCGTCCACCCATTCCTGTTCGATGCACAGGTCCCAGATTTGGTCGTACAGGTCCTGGATTGCGTCTGCCGGAACCCGGTTGCGGAAGAACAGGAATCCGTCCTGCTCCATGCGCTCCCGCAACGCGGGACCGTCATGTGCCAATGGCTCTGAATCAAAGAATTCCGTGGTCGTATCCATGTTTGCACTCTCCGCATGGGTTTACCGAAATTTAGATTTCGCGGTCGGGTTTCCGATCTCACACAATTGCCAGTTCGATGTCCAACAGGCGAGCCAGCTTCTGTAGACGACTGGTCTGATCGCCCACCCCCAGCGCCACATGATGGGTGGGGCCTTCGGCTGCCCATCGGGCCATGAATTCGGGAACATCAAGCGCGAAGCGGATGCGTGAATTGGTGTTGCCCACCTGCAGCGTGGGTCCCGGTTCCGACATGCCGTGAGCGGCAATCATCTTGAACCGGCCGTCCGCCGTCTGGCTGACACACAGAATCGTAACCGGACCCAGCTTGACGTTGAACTGTACCGAGAGCCCGTAGCCGCGCTTGCCGTGGAACAGGCCCAAGCCGCGCAGCGACGGCTTGCCTTCGCTGATGGCAACATGACCTGGGCCGTCGTGTCCCATCAGCAAAATGCGGTCGTTGAGGTCCATGCCGTAGAACTCGGTAAAGGATCCTCCGGCCCCCAATCTGTCCATGATCAACATGGCGATACAGGTTTTCAAATCGCCTTCGCCGGCCGCCGGGATGCCGCGACCGGTAAGCAGCGAGTTGCCGACGATCAGGCTGGCACCCAACTCCTCGAAGTTGTTTCCGTCCAGACCCCGGTAGTAGTAGGCCAGCCCGTCGAGCGCGAAGTCCTCGACCAGCATGTCCAAGCCACAGGCCACGCGCGCCGACCAGTTCAACCCCTCGTCGGTAACCGCCATCGAGATGCGGTCACGGCCAGGAGGTACGAACTCAAACACGTCGCGGATTTCGGTCTCCTTGGTCGCCACCTGGGAATCGGTAACCGACGCGACCCTCTTGTCGAGATCCTCCATCTCGAGCACTTCGATGTGCAGACCCAGATGAGCATGGGCCATGGTCAGATCGGAGTACATGTCCAGCATGCCGGGGTAGGTGTGGCCCAAAAATCCAATCCGACCCCGCGAGAGGCCGTTCTTGACCGCGGCAGCCTTGATCCACTCCTCGATCTCGAGGAAGGCATCCGTGTGATATCGATCCACGTCCCCGCCAACTGGTTCCAGCAGGCCGGTCACCACATTGAACTGGATCCCGCTGCGCGCAAACGCGTTTGAAATCTCAGGGACACTGACAACCGAGCCGTTGGCCAACCACTCCCCGGTGTCCGTCCGCTCCATGTCCATGGCCGGAACCGGCTGCAGATTGAGGATGAGCACAGGGGCCCGGTGCCGCTGGACCGCAGGCAAAACCTGGGAAGACGTGGCATAGGTCCCCACATAGCAGAGAATCAGATCCACGGCTGCGGTGGCGAATTGATCCCCTGCCGCCTGCGCGCCCGGGGCATCATCGACGAGACCGGCGGACACCACATCCACGCCCATCGCCGCGACCCGGTCCTCGATCGACTTCTGGTACGCCTCCAAACGGGGTTTCATTCCGGGGAACTGCGGCCAGTAGGCCGCCAGGCCTATGCCGAAAACCCCGACTCGAGCCGTTCGTATCGTCCGCTCAGACATCAATCCAACTCCCGGCCATCCCCTGTTGTCAATCCAAGTGGAAGACTTCCTCCAGCTCGACCATCATCTTGTCGGCGTGTTCACCGGCACCCTCGAAGAACGGGGCCATCAAGTCCTGCCACTTGGCGTTGATCTCTTCCTTGTCCATGCCTGCCAAGGCGGTGTCAAAATCGTGCGGCGTCTCAAAATAGCCGAACATCAGGCCGTCCTCGCGCATGAACAGGGAGTAGTTGTGCCAACCGGTGCGCTTCAGGGCCTCCAGCATCTCGGGCCACACTTTCTCGTGGTGGCGCTTGTACTCCGGGATCATGTCCGCCTTAACCTTGAGCAGGAATCCAACACGGTTCATGGGCTTGTTCCTGGATTGCATGGGACTCGGATCGGACGATCCGAATCTATCTTACAAAGGCTGCCGGCACCCCTCCATCCACGGTCAGGGTTCCACCGGTGGTGCGGGAGGCCCTGGGACCGGCCAGGAACGAAATCGCCTCCGCGATGTGTTCGGGCGTGACATTGACTTTCAAAGTGGTCCGCTGGCGATAGAACTCCGCGAGTTCACCTTCCTCAATGCCATAGCTCGATGCCCTGGCTTCCTTCCACCCGGCATCCCAGATTCCGCTATCTTGGATGACGGCATCGGGCAATACGCAGTTGACACGAATCCCGGCAGCTCCACCCTCTTCGGCCAAGCACCGGGCCATGTGCAGTTCCGCGGCCTTCGCCGCACTGTAAACGGATGCGTTTTTGCCCGCGTACACGGCGTTCTTGCTCACCACGTATATCAGACTGCCGCCCATCCCCTGTCCCCTCCAGACGCGAAACGCTGCCCGACTCACCTGGAAATAACCCTTGGCCAGAATGTCCATGGTCCGTTGCCATTCGGCATCGGTCGCATCCTCGATGGCACCCGCGATGGCGATGCCCGCATTGCTCACCAGGATGTCAATGCCACCGTAGGCGAGGACCACCTCTTCCATGGCCCGGTCCACGGCTGCCGCGTCCGTCACGTCACATTGAAGGGAGATGGCGCGACCAACGCCATGACGCTCCTCAATCATGGCAGCCGTCTCATCAGCCGCATCGGTATTTATGTCAATAATGGCGACATGGGCATCATCGCCCGCCAAGCGCATGGCCGTAGCCCGACCAATCCCGGAGCCGCCACCCGTGACAGCCACCACCCGCCCCGCCAACTCCCGTGGCGGAGGCTTGAGGGACAGCTTGTACAGTTCCAGAGGCCAATACTCGATGCCGAAGGCCTCCTTCGGAGTCAGGCTGACGAACGTGTCCACCGCCTGTGAACCGTTGATGACATCGATGGCACGGTAGTACAACTGGTTGCTGATGTCCGCGGCATTGGCGTCCGCTCCGGTGTTGATCATGCCAAGGCCCGGTATCAGGATCACCCGCGGATAGGGATCCGTCATCTCGTCGCCGGATGCGGCATTGGCGGCGAAGTACGCCTCGTAATCGGCAACGAACCGGTCCATGCCGTCCCGAAGGCGTTCGAGCAGGACTTCAACGTCCTCGCCCTGGTCCGGATGCCAGTCGACGAACAGGGGCAACCGCTTGGTGTGAACGAGATGATCGGGACAGGCCGCCCCGATCTGCGTGGCCGCCTCGATGCCCGGCTGGGCCAGAAACGCCAACACCTCCGGACTGTCATCCCGCTTGAGAATGGCGGGCCTCCGAGCGGACACCAGACCCCTGACCACCGGCAACACGCGTGCCCAAACCCCGGACGGTTGGGCATCCGGCAGGGAGATTCCAGGCGAGACCGTTCGTTGCCTCGCCGCAACGTAGTCTTCCGCTTCGGCAATGATCGACAGTGTGCTTTCGTAACACGAAATGCTCGTCTCCCCCCAAGTTACCAGCCCGTGCTTGCCCATCACCACGCACTCGGCCTGAGGGTTGGCTCGCAGTCCTTCGCCGATCCACTTGCTCAGGGTGAAACCGGGCCGAATGTAGTCCACCCAAACCATCCGGTCCCCCCACACCTTCGCGCATTCCGCCTTGCCGTCGGGCAGACAGGCGAGGCTAATCACCGAATCCGGATGGGTGTGATCCACATGGACCGCCGGCGTAAAGCCGTGCAACAACGTCTCGATCGACTGGCGGGGCCGGTCGAGGGCATGTACCGTGTGGGAAAGGTACTCGACCATCTCTTCGTCCGACATCTCGTCCCTGGCCATCAGGGGAAGAATCTCGGCTTGGCGCAATCCGGCAAACCCCTGCTCCGTGATGGTCAGGACATCGCTGCCTGACCCTTTGACCCAAAGCACCTCCACATCGCGTCCGAGGTGGTCCTGCTCCGTTAGCTTGACGCTCGTGTTGCCTCCGAAGATGTTGCAGACGGTCCGATCCCGGCCGAGCAGGTTGCTTCGGTAGACCAAGCCGTCCAGGGCAGGTAATCGGTCAGCTTCAGCGTCGTTCCAGAGGTTGGCAGGCATTGCGGTCCTCACTTGGGTCGATGAATTCAGTGCTGGTAGTACTCGATGAACTTCCGAAGCCCAGTATGCGCAGGCAGAGGTCTGAATTGCGACGAAGCCAGATCAGGTTTGACGGTCGCGGCACCGTGCCCGAGTTCAGGGACCGGTGCCGGCCCGGCCGGCATTGGGAAACATGCGGCGGCGCAGGGCTGCCAGTTGCGGATACATGCTCGGCGGATACAGATTCACCTCTCCCATCAGGGAAGCCAGGACCTGCACCTCGGCTGCATGCTCCATACGCTCCAAGTGAATCAGGGCCTCATCCAGATGGCGCCCCAGCGTCAAGCTGCCGTGGTTGCGCAGGATCAGGGCATCGTGCTCCGCAACCAAGTCCCGGATGATCCGCACGTCGTCGTCCGACGAGGGAAGACCAAAATCACTGGTCGGGATGTTGCCGAGCACCACCGCCACTTCGGGAACCATCAGCGGCAGAAGTGGCCGGTCGGCCACGCTAAGTGCAATGCAAAAGGTTGGATGGGCGTGGAGACATGCCTGACGATCCGGGCGAATGCGCAGTGCGGCAAGGTGCATCGGAGTCTCCGACGAGACACTCAGGGACTCGTCCGGCGGCGCAGACACCACGGTCCCGTCCGGCTGCAATCGAAAGAGATCGTCCTCCGACATGCGGCCCTTGCACAGGCCGGAAGGCGAAATGACGATCGTGCCGTCCTCCAACCGACCGGAGATGTTGCCGTTGTTCGCAGTCAGGAACCCTTTCGCATAGCCTATGCGGCCCGTTTCCACGATCGCCTGGCGTAGCTGTGACTCCTCGACATCCAAACTGTAGCGCAGAATGTTCATAGTTGGCATCCCTCCAAGGGCCGGCTACTGGTAGCCGCCGGAGATTGTGGAAAGCCCGCGCTCTTCACTGATTTGGGCTTCATAACCGCTGGCAAAGTAGGCACCGATGGGATCCACGGGGACATCCATCTCCGTGCGGACCTGAGCCAGGAGCGGACGCACGTCCGTCCGGCTCACTTCGGTCAGCAAATGGTGTGCCTCAAGCACCCGGCCTTCCTCCTGAAGTTCCTTCAGGCGTGCCCGGGGCACAAGCTGGGCCTTGGCATAGGCCTCCTGGCAATTCAGGACCGACAAAATCATCGGCGCCAGTTTGCCTTCCACATTGTGGGCCTGATCGATCATGTAGGCCACGTTGGCAGCTCCGGTCCGGATGTGTTCGACCTCGCTCTGTTCCGCCGCGACCAGTTCGTTGTAAATGAGGAACAGTTCGTAGGGGTTCACGGAACCGACGATCAGATCGTCGTCCGCATACTTGCGGTTGTTGAAGTGGAAGCCACCCAGCTTGCCTTCATCGAGCAGGAACGTAACGATTTGCTCGATGTTCACCGCCTGGGCGTGGTGTCCCAGATCCACGAGCACCTGGGCCTGGCCGCCCAGTTTCAGCGACCAGGCGTAGGCCGTGCCCCAATCCGGTACGTCGGTGCTGTAGAAGGCGGGTTCGAAAAACTTGTACTCGATCAGCATGCGGCTGTCCGCGGGCAGGTGCTTGGCCACAACCTCGAGGCCCTGTTCGAACCGCCGCTTCCGCGCCAGCAGCGAGTCCTGCCCCGCATAGTTTGTCCCGTCGGCAAACCAGAGGCTGAGAAGATCGCTGCCGGTCTTGTCCATGATTTCGCAGCACTCAAGGATGTGGTCCAAACCCTGTTCCCTGATGGCCGGATCGGGGTTGCCAAGCGATCCCAGACGATATTCGTTGTCTTGGAATACGTTGGGATTGATGGCTCCGATGCGGATTCCCAGATCGGACGCGTACTGCAACACCGCCGCGTAGTCGTTGTCCTCGGGCACGTCCCACGGGATGTGCAGAGCCACCGAGGACGCGATGCCGGTCATGCGATGCACCATCGCGGCATCCTCCAGCTTCTCCCGCGTCGTTTGGGCAGCGCCGGACCACGGGAACGCCTTGAAACGGGTGCCGCTGTTGGCGTAGCCCCAGCTTGGGGTTTCGATGTGGTGGTTCTTGATGTTGTCCTTAACGACTTCGACATCCAGACCCTGGTTGGTCATGGCCTCGGCCAGCAGGTCCCAGGCAGCGGCGTGATCAGACATGGGCAAGTGGTTTTTCCTTGACATTGGACGGTGTTAAGCGATGAGGCCGACAGGGGTTCCGGGAAGCTATGCGCCGATCGCAACCGGGTGGGCCACAAGATGTTCAAGTTTTTGGTAGCTTGCGTCCCATTCGGCACGCTGTCCGGACACGGCGGCGGGTTCGAAGCTCTCCAGCGAGGCGGATTCCGCAGATACGGTCCCCATTTGACCGAACGAATCCATTTCGCCATTGGCCACGGCCTGAATCAGAATGTTGCCGGTCGCGGTGGCTTCCGACGGACCGGCAACAACCGGTCGGCCCGTGGCGTCGGCGGTGGCCTGATTCAATGCCGAGTGTTGGGATCCGCCGCCCACAACGTGGATGGTGCTTAGTTTGCGCTCCAAGGCATCCTCCAACCGCGTCAACACCCACCTGTACTTCAAGGCCAGGCTGTCAATGATGCAGGACAAAATCGCCTGCTTTGTCTCCGGCACCGGCTGGCCGCTGGCGCGGCAATAGGCCTGGATGCGGAGCGGCATGTCACCCGGGGCAAGGAACACTTCGTGGTCCGGGTCCACGATCGACGGGCTGCGCGTGTCCGCCCGGACCATGGCGCCGAGTTCGGCATAACTGTGGGTCTCCCCGGCGCGCATCCAGGTTCGCCGGCACTCCTGGATTAGCCACAACCCCATGATGTTCTTGCAAAAGCGGAATGTCCTCTCCACACCGCCCTCGTTGGTGAAGTTGCCGGCCAGTGCCTTGGCATGCAACACCGCGTCCGGAACGGTCACGCCCATGATCGACCAGGTACCCGAACTGATCCAGACGGTGTCAGGGTCCGCCGACGGCACCGCGGCGACCGCGGAACCCGTGTCGTGACAGGCGGGAACGGTCACCGGCACAGCCGGCAGGCCAACCTCCGCGGCGAGATCCGACAGGAGCGGCCCAAGGGTGTGGCCCGGGTGCACGATGGGCTGAAACAGGCGTTCCGGCAGGTCGAAAGCCGCCAGCAGTTCACCGGACCAGTCCATAGTGGACGGATCGAAGCACTGGGTTGTGGTGGCAATCGAGAATTCAGCGGCCTTGACACCGGTGAGCCAGAAATTCAGCAGGTCCGGGATCATGAGCAGACTGGCGGCCATCTGCAAGTCCTGCGGGGATAAGCGCTTGAGTGCCAGCAGCTGATACAGCGTATTGAGTGGAATAAACTGGATGCCGGTGCAGTCGAAAATCTCGTCCCGCGCCCGAATGCGAAACGCCTCCTCCAGCATGCCGTTGGTCCTGGCATCCCGGTAGTGCACCGGATTCCCCAACAGCCGATCCTGGGCATCCAGCAGGCTGAAATCGCAACCCCAGGTGTCCAGGCCCAGACCCTGAATTGGTTCGCCCAAGTTGGCTGCCTTGCGCAGGCCTTCCTGAATTTCGTGCCAAATCCCAAGAATGTTCCAGTGCAGTGTTCCGTGCACGCTCACCGGCACGTTGGCAAAGCGGTGGACCTCGGAAAGTTGCAGGCCGCGGTCAGTCAGCCGGCCGGCCATGACGCGCCCGCTGTCCGCGCCCAGATCAACAGCCAGGTAGGTCAAGATGCATTCCGTGGTTGGGAGGAGTGGGGCAGCGGATCAATGGTCGGGGCAAACAGCCGGAAAAGCGGGGACGGAGACGATGCAGAACCGATCCGGCATCCCAACAATTCTACCCGTAGGTGGGATGCCGAAACCATTCGGAGGGTCAGCGAATCGGATCCGGTTCGCCACAGACACGCTGCCATGACCGCGAGAGGCGCGATGTTTGGACCCCACCCGGCCCCGCCGGGTGCTCGGCGCAGACGCCCCACGAGAATCCAAACCAGCCCATGCGGGTTGGCCAACCGAACCGGTCCTCCTTGGGCCGGGGAAACCGAGTGAAGTACGATTCGAAGACCGCGACCGGGCCTGACTGCGCAGGGCGTTGCCGCCAATCGGTCGACTGCAATCCAAGGAACCCAAAATGAGTACAACACTGAAAGTTGGAGTCGTAGGCGTCGGTGGCATCGCGCGGACGCATATGCCGGGTTGGGCCGCGTCGGAAGATGCCGAGGTGGTGGCCGGATCGGATGTGGTTGAACCGGCCCTCAAGGAGTGGGGGTCCATGCACGGTATCTCCCGACTCTACACCGATGTCAAGGACTTGTTTGCCGACCCGGACATCGACATCATCGATGTCTGCACGCCCAACATGTATCACCGGGATCTTTCGATTGGGGGGCTTGAAGCCGGCAAACACGTCATTTGTGAAAAACCCCTCGCCCCAACCCCGGATGACATCCGTGCCATGATGGCCGCGCGCGACAAGGCCAGAAAACTGCTCATGACCGCACAGCATTTCCGGTTCTCAGGGTTGTCGCAGGCGATGAAGACGGAGATCGAAACCGGCACCCTGGGCAACATCTACCACGGCCGGAGCTGGATGCTACGGCGGAACGGGTTCATTCCCAGCCCTTCGTTCGTCGAAAAGAAGCACAGTGGCGGAGGCCCCTGCATCGACATTGGCGTTCATGTCCTGGACTTGACCCTATGGCTCATGGGCAATCCGGAGCCCGTGGCCATCACCGGCGTGTCGGGGGCGCCATTGGCCCATCTGCCCGGACAGTTTGCCGCCTGGAGGCCGTCCGCTCCGATGCCGGACATCTGGGATGTGGAGGACTACGCTGTGGCGTTTGTCCGATTTGACACGGGTGCCACCTTGGTTCTGGAAACCAGCTGGCTGCTGCATCACGACATCGACGGCGAAGACATGCAGATTTGGCTGTACGGGGACAAGGGCGGCTGCCACTATCCGGAAGGCAAGTTCCTGTCCACGAACTACGAAACCAAGCAGATGTACACGCGCACCCTCAAAATCACGCGCGACCAGTTGGAGCCGCACGCACAGGAGGTAGTCGAGTTCGCCAGGGCCATTAAGAACGGCGAACCGTCTCCGGTTCCCACAGAGCACTCCCTGCAGGTGTTGACCATCCTGGACGGGATTTACCGGAGCCAGGCGGCAGGCAAGGAAATTTCCCTGATCTGACAACCATGGAAACACCTTCGATGAACACGAACCCACCGGTGCGGGAACCATCCCTGGAGCTGATTGCGGACTATCCCTGCGAAACAGGCGAGGGACCTCTTTGGCACCCGGATGAAGAATGCCTGTACTGGGTTGACATTCCGCCCGGTCACCTGTACCGGTACGATCCCGCCAGTGGCAGGCACGCGCGCGTGTACGAAGCGGACCGGGCCATCGGCGGCTTCACGATTCAGGAGAACGGCGATCTCCTCCTGTTCATGGCGGCTGGCCGGGTCATGACCTGGAATCACGGCCGGACCGAAGTCGTCATACCTCAGATCGACGCGGATCTTGACACGCGGTTCAACGATGTCTCCGCCGGACCACAAGGCCAGGTGTTTTGCGGGACGATGGCATCATCGAGAACCGGTCCGGCGGACGGGCGGCTGTATCGCCTCGACCCCGACGGGACACTTGAGACCAAGCTGACCGACATCGGGACATCCAACGGCATGGCCTGGACGCCGGATCGCTCCCGCTTCCTGCACACGGACACACGGGTCCGACGCATCACATCGTACGCATGGGACGAGGCAGTTGGGGATTTCGATCCGGACACGGGTTCGCTCGTGTACGAGGCACCCGAGGAAGTCGACTACGGGCGGCCCGACGGGATGACCATCGATGCCGCAGGCGACCTTTGGATCGCGCACTGGGACGGGTTCTCCGTCGTACACGCCGATCCTGACGGACGGGTCAAGGAAATCCTGGCTCTGCCGGTCCGCAAGGTATCGTCGGTGACCATTGCCGGACCCGACATGACCGACATGTACATTACGACCGCGGGAGGCAACGACCGCGGCTTCAATGGCAACGATGCCGGAAGCCTGTTTCGCATAACCGAAAGCGCCCGGGGGCAACCGGAATTCCGTTCAAAGATAGGTTTGGCGTGAAATTGGCCGCGCCAACAACCCGCGCCATCCCCACCTCAACCAAGACGGAACCCCGCCGTGGAGACAGAATTCCAGACTGACTTCCCCTTGGGCGACAACATGCAGGCAGTCGTCTGCCATGCGCCGGAGGACTACCGCCTTGAAACCGCGCCGGTTCCGGTCCCCGGACCCGGCGAAATGGTTCTGGAGGTGGCCTCGGTCGGCATTTGTGCCAGCGACCTGAAGTGCTTCATGGGTGCGCCGATGTTCTGGGATCAACCCGGCAAACCCGGCTTCTGCCAGGCTCCGATCATCCCCGGGCACGAGTTTGCCGGAAGGGTTGTGGCCTTGGGTCCCGGTGCGGATCGCAACGGCGGGTTCAGGTTGGGGGACCTGGTGGTGTCGGAACAGATTGTGCCGTGCAACGCCTGCCGGTACTGCCTCCGAGGACAGTACTGGATGTGTATGAAACACGACATCTACGGATTCCGGAAACCCACCCCCGGCGCCATGGCCAAGTACGTTAAGTTGCCGGATCGAGCCCTCAACTACAAGGTCCCAGAATCGATCCCGCCGTCATGGGCAGCCTACGTGGAACCGTTGGCCTGCGGGATCCATGCCGTCCAGCGAGCCGACATCGAACTGCAGCATACGGTAGTGATCGCCGGTGCCGGTCCCTTGGGATTGGGCATGGTGGCAGCCGCCCGGATGAAGAGTCCGGCCCAGCTCATCGTTATCGATTTGAACGATTCCCGCCTGGGCGTTGCGCGGGCATGCGGGGCAGACTTGACTTTCAATGCCTCCCAAGTGGATGTCGTGGACGAGGTCCTGGCCTTGACGGACGGCTACGGCTGCGATGTCTACATCGAGGCCACCGGCCATCCCGCCGCCGTACAACAGGGCCTGGACATGATTTGCAAGCTGGGCACGTTCGTGGAATTCAGCGTCATGCGCGAACCGGTGACCGTGGACTGGACCGTCATCGGAGATACCAAGGAACTCAATATCCACGGTGCCCACCTGAGTCCCCACAGCTACCCGGTTGCCATTCGGATGCTGGAGCAAGGCCTTCTGCCGATGGACCGTATCGTGACCCACAACCTGCCGTTGCACGGTTTTGAGGATGGATTCAGTCTGGTGGCCCAAGGAACGGAGTCAATCAAGGTCACTCTCCAGCCTTGACGCTCCTTTGGGTCCCCAACCGAGTGCCTGCAATTTCCCGCAAACAACCCAAACAAATAATGCGCATCCTGCTCACCGACGCCCGGTCCCTATTGAGCACCCATCTGATCGAATTCCTGAACCGCCGGCAAGACACAGCCGTGCGAGTTGCGGGCCGCGAGCATCCGGACGTGTCGCCCGAAGTCGAGTACCTGACCGGTGAACTGTCGGACCAGCGAATCGCAGCGGAAGCGGTGCGCAATGTCGACGCGGTCGTCCACCTCCTGCCGCTCCGGCTGGCGGATGCCTTCGAAGGAGACAAGATTTCCGAACCGGACGCGATGGATCTCGTCATGCGCGGTACCCGGAACCTGATCGTGGAGTCGGTACGGGCATCCGTACCCCGCGTGATTGTGGGCAGTTCACTGGCGTTGTTTGACCGGCATCCTCCGCATTGGGACGTGACGGAGATGTGGAGACCGCGGCCGTCACCCGCCACCAGGGAACTGCTGCCCTGGGTCACCGAACTATCGGTCCGTGAACTGATCAGGCTTGGCACCATCGAAGCGATTTGCCTGCGCTTTGGCCACGTGGTGGACGAGGAGGAGATTGACGGTGAGCCGTTTGATCCCCGTTGGGTGCACGTGGACGACGCGGTCCACGCCATCGACAGAGCCTTGGCCGTGGATCTGTCCCAAGCCATCGATGCAGGCAAACCGGAGTGGCATGTGTTCCACATCATGGCACCCGGACCCAACAGCAAAATCAGGCACGGTCTGAACACCGGTATTGAGGAACGATCCACCAGTGGCAGTCCCCCGTTCAACTACGCACCCTCCCGGCGACTTGAACAACTTGCCGGAGTCTTGCCTGCCGATCCGCCGGTGAAGGACTCCCGGCCCTGGCAGGAGGTTCTGGCACCTGTCAATCCCATTCGATCCCGCCCCATACGGAAGGTGGTGCTGTTCGGTGCCGGCGGTCCCATGGGTGCCTTTGCCGCTCAGGCCATGATGGACAGCTATCAGGTGCGCCTGGCGGACATCGCACCACTCGACTGGGAAAGTCTCGACCCGGCGAGGAGTGCCCACCACCCAATGCCGGCTTCGAACATCGAACCACCCCACGAATTCGTTCAGGTTGACGTGCAGGACCCGGAGCAGGTCAGAGCCGCCTGTGAAGGCATGGATGCCATCGTCAACTGTTCCGTGCTCCGCGATAACGAGGTCAAATCCTTCCGGATCAATGCGGTTGGGCCCTTGAACATGGCACGGGCCGCCGTGGAGTTTGGTATTAGACGGATTGTGCAAACCAGCCCCTTGCTGCACTTGGTCAACGGCCACGGCAGTCATCTCTGGGACTACCAGATTCCGGTCGAGGCAGCCAGCCGTCCCTACGCGTCCTTCTACTTCCTGACCAAATACCTGGGCAACGAAATCCTCCATGTCTTCGCCGAGCACCATGGCCTGGAAGTGGCGGTGATGCTCTACTGGGAAATGACCAACCCCGAACGGCCTTCCGTGAAACCTCCCTTCATGGTCTCGTGGCCGGATTCGGGCCGCGCTCTGAAGAGAGCCCTGGAAGTTCCAGAACTTCCAAGCCCGTATGAGGAGTTCAACGTGAGCGTGGACATGCCCCATGGCAAGTTCGACCACAGCAAGATGCGCCGGGTCCTTGGCTGGGAGCCTTTGGACAACCTTGATCACTTTTGGCAGGCGTAGCCTCTCCCGGGGCAGTCCCTGCCCTTCAAACATCCAGCCTCCAGCAGTATCCATGCGCGAGCTGAACGACTGATGCGTGGTATGACCAACCGCTCCATAAGGAATCCTGGAGACAGACGCGAGGTCTCAACCTCTTTGGTGTAAAAATGGGTCCGGTGGTCTCTCGGTTAATCACCTGCGAATTTTCCGTCTCTGCTGGCACCGTCTGATCATTAGGGGCATTGGTGATCCAGTCCTTGTCAACGCATGTGTGAATGCCGAACCTTGGCGCGCTGCACCGCCCGCAAATTCCATGAAAGGCTGGCCCCCACGGACCAGCAGCGGGTTGCCAAACTTGCCACGCCATGTTCAGGCAGGACATATATGCAGATCCGGCGATGGTGTCCCACAACCCACACAATCCAATGAAGGAATTGGACACAAAAGCAACTCCCCTCGACCTTCCCCAGGTGATCAGGCCATGGGTCGCAATTGACTTGGAGGTGCATCGCAACGGTAGATTGTTGTCGGACATCGGTGCCGTGCGATTCGACGGTCACACATTTAGGTGCAAGCCGTCCAGTGCCAAGCAGATATCGACAGCATTGAAGGACCTTGACAGTTTCTGCACGGGTTGCAAGTACCTGCTCGGCCACAATTTGATTGGCCATGACCTGGTCGTCATCAGAGATCTCAAACCTGGCCTGAGCCTTCTCAAGACTCGAGTCATCGATACCCTGTACCTGTCACCGCTGGCTTTTCCCCGCAACCCATACCACCGTCTGGTCAAGAACTACAAGCTGGTCAAGGACAC
Source organism: Caldilineaceae bacterium (assembly GCA_965219935.1). GTDB lineage: Bacteria > Chloroflexota > Anaerolineae > Caldilineales > Caldilineaceae > Bin34. The sequence continues at coordinate 1,072,405 of CBDCOU010000003.1, forward strand.
GGTCAACGATCCGGTGGCCGACGCCAGGCTCGCCACCCGTTTGTTCAGTGACCAGTACGACTCCTTCCGGCAACAGGCGGATACCGTGCCGGACCTGATTCGGTTCTACGCCTACTGCTTTCGACGGGCAACGGATGCAAGCGGCGCGAGGCCGTTCCAAGGCTTGGCCGACGTGCTCGACACGCCGGTCCAGCCACCGATTGCCTCCGATCAGGAAGCCCAAAGCGTTGCCATCGGCCTTGGCAACGAGCACGCGTGTCCGAACCTGTTGCGGCGGTTGGTGCGGGAATCCCTTGCCAACTGTGAGGGGTTGCCGGCCTGGGCATATTGTGTGGCTTGGCTGACGGTGGCAGGCGGCAACTCCGTGCTGCCCGAGTGGGTGCGCCGCCAGCATGTTGGGATCCCCGGCATGTTGCGAAAACTGCGGGAGCTGTCCTGTGGGCAGGACAGCTGTGCCTACTGTCGCAAGAACCATGATGCGGTCTCCCAGTTGCGGCGGTTTTTCCAGTTCGAGAACTTTCGCCTCACGGATGACGGGGAGCCCCTGCAACGGATACTCTCGGAAGCGGGCATGAACGGCGCCTCACTACTCGGCGTTCTGCCAACCAGCGGAGGAAAGTCGCTGTGCTTCCAGCTCCCGGCTCTGGTCCGCTACTTCCGACGCGGACTGCTCACGGTGGTTGTGTCGCCATTGCAGGCCTTGATGAAGGACCAGGTCGACAACCTGCGCGAACGGACCGGCGTAACCGAAGTCGCGGCCGTCCACGGCCTGCTCACGCCACCCGAACGCGGTGCCGTCCTGGAGCAGGTCCGAATGGGTGACATCGGTCTTCTCTACCTGTCCCCGGAACAGCTCCGGAATCCTGCGGTCGAGGACACGTTGTCCCACAGGGAAATCGGATGCTGGGTGTTTGACGAAGCCCACTGCCTGTCGAAGTGGGGCCCTGACTTCCGGCCAGATTACTTATACGTCAGCCGGTTCATCAAGAAGCATTCGTCAGGGAACCAGGAATTTCCCTCCGCCATCGCCTGCTACACGGCGACGGCCAAACAGGATGTCATCGAAGACATCCAGCAACATTTCGCCTCCGCCCTGGACTGTACACTTTCCCTGCATGCCGCCGGTGTGGAACGGGCGAATCTTGAGTTCGAGGTCCGGTTTGTGCCGAAGGCAACGAAGTGGGCCACAGCGGCCGAGTTGTTGGAGGATCGGCTCCCGGATGACGGCAGTTGCATCGTCTACTGCTCCACACGGAAATCGAGCGAGGAGACCGCCCATTTCCTGGCATTGAAGGGATTCGGGGCTGCCCACTTTCACGGAGGCTTGGATCCAGCCCGCAAAAAGGAGGTGCTGGAAGCCTTTGTTCACGACCGGCTGAAAGTCATTTGCGCCACCAATGCCTTCGGCATGGGTGTGGACAAGGATAACGTGAGGATGGTCCTGCACGTCGAGGTGCCGGGGTCGCTCGAAAACTACCTGCAGGAAGCCGGTCGGGCCGGTCGGGACAGCCGTCCCGCTGCCTGCATCCTCCTGTTCGATGAACAGGACATCGAGACCCAGTTCAGGCTGGGCAACATGTCCCGGATATCCCAAAGGGACATCCAACAGGTCCTGAGGGGCATCCGCAGGAAGGAACGAATACCGGGCAAGGAAATCGTCATGACGTCCGGAGAGCTGCTGCGATCGAACGATGTCGACACATCGTTCGACATCACCGACCGATCGGCCGACACCAAGGTCAAGACTGCGGTCGCGTGGCTGGAACGCGGAGGTTTCCTCGACCGAAACCACAACTCCAAACCAGGTGTTCAACGGCAAGCCCCTCTTTGCAACCTTGGAGGAAGCCACAGGCAAGCTGGATTCACTGCAACTCAAACCCGGTCAGAGGCGAAACTGGGAACTTCTCCTTCAGGTCCTGATCAATTCGGACATTGACGACGGGTTGAATGCGGATTTCCTGGCCCATCAAATGGGAAACCTCGTTGACGAACAGGAAGCACGCGGGATCAGCAGCCAGGAGGTCATCCGCATCCTGAATCAGATGGCGCAGGCCGGCATTGTTTCCGACGGTCTGCTCATGACCACCTTCCTGCGCCCCAAAGGCTCCAAGGCGGCGCAGCGCGAATTCGAGGCAGTCTGCCAGGTTGAGAATGAAATGGTGGCATCACTGGCAAACGAACATCCAGACGCCGACCTTGAAACGGCATACCCGTTGGATCTGCGGCGGCTCAACCAAATGCTGATCAACCAAGGTTTGACACACAGCAATCCCTCCCTACTTCGAAATTTACTCAAGAGTATTGCCGCGGATGGCCGAGGGATGGCAGGCCGGAAGGGCAGCATCGAGTTCGAGTTCAGCCGCAAGGATCACTATCGGGTCACCCTGAACCGGGATTGGTCCAACCTCAAGGCCACCGTCAAGAAGCGCCACGACCTTGCCGAACAAATTCTCCGGGAACTCTATGCCAGGATCCCGGCAGAACACGCGTCCTCCCAAGCTGAAATCCTTGTTCAGTTCTCGCTCAAGGAGGTTGAGGAAGGATGCGTCGAGTTGGTCAAGGATTCGGACAACTCTTTGGCCGCAATCGAACGGGGCCTGTTGTTCCTGCACGAGCAAAATATCATCATCCTGCAGCACGGTCTGGCAGTGTTCCGCCAAGCCATGACCATGAACCTCAAAGACGAAGCCAGGGAGCGCAGGTACAACCGGGGGGACTATGCACCGTTGGACAGCCACTACAAGGCCAAGGTCAACCAGGTGCACGTCGTCAACGAATACGCTCAGTTGAGCCAGGAAAGCATGAAGGTGGCCAAGGCCCTGGTGGCCGACTACTTCAAGTTGGACAACATCAGCTTCAACCGCCGCTACTTCCGGGGCAGACGAGAACTCCTGGACCTGGCCACCAGCCAGCAGTCCTTTGCCAGCATCGTCGAAGCACTGGGCAATCCGCACCAACAGGCGATAGTGCAGGCTCCCGCCGACAGCAACATGCTCGTACTGGCCGGTCCCGGCTCGGGCAAGACCAAGGTAGTCGTGCATAGATGCGCCTACCTGACCCGCGTGGAAAGGGTTCCCCCATTCAGCATCCTGGTCCTCTGCTTCAACCACAGCACTTCAGTGGAACTGCGCCGGCGCCTCAAGGTTCTACTGGGAGACGACGCGCGATCCATTACTGTCCAGACCTACCACGGTCTGGCCCTGCGCCTGGTCGGCCATGCCGCGTTGCCGGAAGTTCACACAACCCGCCACCGAGCTCCCGTCGACTTCGACAAGATGATTGCCCAGGCAACAGCGCTGCTGACGGGGCGGTCGGATGTTCCGGGCATCCCGGACGATCAGTTGCGCGAACGGTTGCTGGCCGGCTTCCAATACATCCTGGTGGACGAGTACCAGGACATCGATGCACCACAGTACGAGATGATCTCGGCGATCGCCGGGCGCACCATCGAGGAATCGGACGACAAGCTGAGCATCATGGCCGTCGGCGACGATGACCAGAGCATCTACGCATTCAGGGGAGCCAATGTCAGGTTCATCAGGCAGTTCGAGGAGGACTACGGCGCACAACGCCACTACCTGGTCCAGAACTACCGGTCCACCGATCACATCATCGCGGCCGCCAATCAACTGATCGCGCACAACCGCGACCGGATGAAGACCCGACATGAAATCCGCATCAACGAGGCGCGCCACCACCACAACCCCGGGGGCATACTTGCCAACGTTGATCGTGGCCTGCGCGGCCGCGTGCAAATCGTGGACTGCCAAGACACCGTCGCACAAGCACTGGCCGCCGTGACGGAACTGACCAGACTCAAGGGACTGTTGCCGGACCTGGCCTGGGAGGACTGTGCTGTCTTGGCCAGACGAGGCCTCACCGGTGATGAGTTGGACCACTTCCGCTCGGCGGCGAACCATGCCGGCATACCCCTGAGCCTCCCTTTGGGCAGCGATGAAACCGTTTCCCCGTTTCGCATCAGGGAATTTGACGCCGCGTTCAAGCACCTTCACGGGTTCAGAACGGAACTGTTCACCCCGGCGGACCTCGCCCGGCAACTGGCCCACCTGAACCTCAAGGATGGCCCGCGGACGGCCCAGTTGAAGGCGATGCAGGAACACTGGGAGTTGGAGACCGGCGGCAGCGAGTTTCCCGTACAGGCGTTCACGTCGTACATGGCCGACTGCCTGCTCGAAACCCGCCGCGAACAACGAGTGGGCAAGGGCGTGTTCACAGGCACGGCCCACAGCGTCAAGGGGCTGGAATTCCGCGTGGTGCTGGTCTTGGACGGTTACTGGCAGCTCCAACGGCGGGATCAACTTGAGGAGGAGCGCAGACTGTTCTACGTGGCCATGACCCGAGCCAAGGACTGTTTGGCCCTGTTTCACCGCCATGGTGCGGACAACCCACACCTGAGACACATTTTTGGCCAGGCATGCCTGCACAGAGAGGGACCGAGAAGCGGTTCCTACCCATTGAGGGGGTATGCAACGTTGGGATTATCGGACCTATACCTCAGCTTCGCGGGCCGGAAAGCCGAGAGCGACCGCATCCATGAAGCACTGCCGAATCTACATGCAGGCGACACGGTGATGCTGAAATCGAACACACGAGAGCTCAGTCACAATGGCACCACCGTGGCATCCCTGAGCAGGAAAGGCCGGGAGAAAGTCGAGCGGATTACCGGCTCCAAGGTAGAAGGAACCGTGCTTGCCATGGTTCGCCGCAGCGTCGAGGATGAGGACGAGAAGTACCGCGACAGTAACCAGACTGCAACCTGGGAAGTACCCATGGTCGAACTCAACTGGAATCGGGGGATTGCACGAACCCCCATTTGATCTCGATAGCCTCCGCTCGTAGGAGATCAATCGTCCCAGTCACGGGCCGAACTGCGGCCCAGAATGCAGAACTGCTCCAACTCGTAAACACAGCCGTTGGCCGGCCGGGAGTCCGGTGACAACCAGAACGCAACGTGGTGTGCTACCTGGTCCGGGGTTAGAAGCCTGCCGGTGGGTGCAAAGGCTTTGGGTACGTCCAGGTACCAGTCCTCCGGCAGTCCCTCGGAGATTTTGAGTGCAATCTCGTTGGGCGATGTACACCAGCCAACGTTCAGCTGATTGATCCGGATCCGTTCCTCGGCCAAGGCGTTGGCCATGTTCCGGGTCATTGTTTGCAACCCGCCCTTGGATGCGGAATAGGGCATCAGATCCGCCTGTCCCGACCACGCGTTGACCGAACCGATGTTGACCACGGCACCCTCGCCCTGGGCACGGAAGTGCGGCAAGGCGGCACGGATGATAAGGGCGGGAGCCCGCAGGTTGACGTGATAGTGGCGGTCAAACGTGTCCGCATCGGTCTGTTCAATGGTGGCCCGAGCGGTAATGGCCGCGTTGTTGGCCACCCCGTCTATCCGTCCAAACCGGTCAACCGTATTGGCCACCAGTGACTCGCAAAGATCGGGGTCCGCAACGTCGCCCACGGTGTAGACGGCCGCGTCGCCGAGTTCCGCGCACAAATCCTGGGCCGCATGTTCACGTCGTCCGTGAACCATGACCGAAGCGCCTTCCGCCACGCACTTCCTGGCGATCGCTTCGCCAATGCCGGTGGTGGATCCGGTGACAAGAACCACTTTGTCCTTAAGGAGCATCTGACGTTTTCCTGTTGTTGGCAACCAACGACGAACAGACTTTGAGCGCATTGATCAGCGAGTGAGGCCGCGCGGTACCTTGTTCCACGATGTCGAAGGCAGTGCCATGGGCCGTGGTGGCGACGGGCACGGGCAACCCGCCGATCACCGTGACCCCGCGGGCAAAACCAAGCAGCTTGATGGCGATCTGTCCCTGGTCGTGGTACATCGTGACGGCACCACCGAACTGACCATCCGTAAGGCGCACGAACAGCGTATCCGGCGGGAACGGTCCGTGCACCGGAATGCCTCGCCGGCGGCCCTCCTCGACCGCGGGGCCAATTACCTCCAATTCCTCGTCCCCAAACAAACCTCCCTCGCCGGCATGGGGATTGAGACCGGCCACTCCGATGCGGGAGTCCGGAAGATTCAGGTCCTGCATGACGGCATGCAACTGTTCGATGGCTGCCAGCACGCCGGGAGCCGCAACCCGGGCAGGAACTTCGGACAGCGGAATATGGGATGTAACGCGCGACGTGCACCAGTCGTCGAGGATGTTGATCTCGTGGGCCGGAGCAGAACACTCGAACAATTCCGTCAACAGGGCGGCATCATCGGGATGGCGCGAACCGCCCAGCTGCAAGGACTGCTTATGCATCGGACCGTAGAGGAAGCCCGCAATCACATCCCGCGCAACCAGGTCAGCTGCCGTGCGCAGGCTTGCCATGCAACTGGCGCCGGCTTCCCGGGACACCGACGCAATCGAAACCCGGTCCAGGTCGTCTCCTTCCGGCTCCAACAGAATCGGGCAGTCGAGTGGCACCTGGTCCAAGTCGGTCAACGCAACGGCGGGAAGATCCGGTTCCGGCAACCGGGCTTGTTGCGCGCCGCGCCCCAGCCACGCGCGGCGGCCAACCACAATCAGCCTGACTGGCGGCAGCGGTTCCGCCAACAGGCGCACCGCCAGCTGGGGCCCGATCCCCGCCGGATCACCGACGAGAAGCCCAATGGCCGGTTGCGTGGTCAATTCAGCCGCCAGGGGCTCTGCATCACACCGGGCTCGCTGAACGCAAGGGGAACCTCTCCGGTCACAGACAGCCGTGGGTGCGCTTCGATCTCCGAGAGGAGACAGGGACTGGCATAGAAATCGTCGAGGATGAGCGTGTTCTCAATGAACACCAGGCGTGCATCCTCGGGCGGCCGCGCACAGCCACGCATGGAAACATGCAGCGACTTCTCGTCCGACGGCATCGTAATGGGCAGGCTGACCCGGAACATGCCGAAAATCCCGGATGTGACCGCATTGGTATACGTGGCATGCCAATCGATCTTCTCTGCCACGCGCGCGGTCGTGATGTTGGCCAGACCCAGACCGGCAACATTCCCGTGGGTCTCCTCGGTCAGGTCGAGAACCGTGATCACGGCCACGTCCGAAGTCCCGAACGCCTCCTCCTGGCGCGGAATCATGAGACGGCTCACGATGTTGGTGTCCATGCCGGTGCCGCTGATGTTCTTGCCCATTTCCCTGACCACGAGCACGTCGATTTCGGGAAAGGGCAGGCTGGCCATCATGTCCTTGGCCTCCTGCAACAATTCCGCTTCGGGTTCCATGCCGACCTGGTCGGAGGTCAGGAACTCAATGCGCGCGGTCTCGTCATAGGCGTTCTCGACCGGGCAGAGGGAGCCAATGAAGTTGGTTTTGTCGGCGTAGATGCGGGCGGCAGGCGCAAGGTACTTCTGGAAAAAGGCCCCGCCACCGCCATGCATGATGGAGGCTCCGTGCTGCTTGCCCAATCCGATGACACACATCTTCGACGGCCCGCTCTCAAGGTGGCTGCGGAAGTCGGTGTGCGGTTTGATGCGGCTCACCAGGATGCAGTGGTCGGCGGCCATTGACTCCTTCCCTTGGTACAGAATCGGCCCGCCATCCGGAATTTCGCCAATCGGCTCAACCTCCATGGTCGCCCTGATTTCGCAACCCGCACTTTCTTCCGTGACCCCGAGTTCTGCCAGCATCGTCTTCTGGCCTTCGGCGATCGCCCCGCCGTGGCTGCCCATGGCCGGAAACACGAACGGACGGAAACCGTGGGCCTTCAGCCAGTCGACCGATCCCCTGACCAGCATCGGGATGTTGGCAATGCCGCGACTGCCGGCACCCACCCCGACTACAGCGCCTGGCTTCATACGGGCCAGCACGCCGCTTTCATCCCAGGCTTCCAGAACCCGCGCGTGGATGTCCGCAACCTTGACCGTGTCGAAGGTCTGGTGAACCGAGAGGACCCTGTCCGGCAGGGGTGCCGGGAAGTCCAGATTCTGGATTTGCTCTATCAATTGCATGTCTGTCTCCCCCAAAGGTTGGTGGCACCCGACCCGGTCAGTCGGGATGCCGCTCGCGTACCCGTTGAACAATCTCCTTCATCAAGCCGGCGAAATCGTCCGACGCGGCCTTGAAGGCATCACCGGCGATTACCAGTGGCGCGCCAAACACCACGATCTGCGCGCCGAGGTCCAGAGTCTCTATTGCCTGTTCCACACTTAGGCCCCCCACGGCCTGTACCGGGATGGAAACCGCGGCTACAACCGACTCCAAGTCCTCGAGCGGTGTCCGCTCCGGCTCCAGGTTCCGCTCATCGAACCCCGTGTGGACGATGATGTAGTCCACGCCCATATCCTGGGCTTCCCTCGCCCGGCCCGGTTTGTCGGGACAGAGCATGACATCACACATCACCTGCTTGCCGTACCGCCTCGCCATCTCCACCTGGGCCAGGATGCTCGCGTCGTGGGCCTGACCCATGACCACCACCATATCGGCACCGGCCTGGAACATCATTTCCCCTTCCAATCCGGCCCCGTCCATGGTCTTGAGGTCCGCCACAAGGGGGGTATCCGGAAACTCACGACGCAGCGCACGCACGCCGTGCAGCCCTTCGGCCAGGATCAGCGGTGTGCCGGCTTCGAGCCAGTCGACGCCAACATCGCAGGCGGCATGTGCCATTTCCAAGGCCTCGGGAATGGTGGTTACATCCAGCGACAACTGAATCAGTGCTCCCGGCATAGCGGCATCCACAACCCTCGCGTTGACAGTGGTTTGGTCAGTTCCAAACCAGGACCGACTTGACGCTGGCCCCGGACTCCATGACCGAGAACGCCTCGTGCCAATCAGTCAACGGATACAGGCCGCCGATAACCGGATCCAGATTGAGTTGGCCGGTCTGAAGCAGCGTTAGAACGCGTTCCCACGTGGCAAAGGTATGGCTGAAGCAGCCTTGCAACGTCACCGCTTTCTGAACCAGCGGGTCCAGGTTGAAGTCCAGTGGTTGCGGTCCCCAGCCGATCTTCGTGATTTGACCGTTGGGACGCACCATCTCCATGCCGGACTGCAGTGCGGCGGAATGGCCCGTGCAGTCCACAACCAAATCGGCACCGAAACCGTCTCCCAAGGATCGAACCAGGGCGTGCGGATCCTCTTCCTCGATGTTGACCACGTGGTCGGCTCCCAGTTCGGCCGCGATGTCCAATCGGGCCTGGTCGGCAGCGGTTCCCAGCACCACCAGCGTACCGGCACCTTGAATTCGTGCGATCTGCAGGGCCATGATGCCAATGGGCCCCGGACCCTGGACTACCACCAAGTCGCCCGCCCGCACGTCGGTCTTTTCGACCAGTGCGTTGTATGCCACGCAACCCGGCTCGGTCAGGGCTGCATGCTCCCACGACACGGCATCGGGCAATGGATGGAGGATCTCGGGCCGCGCAACCACAATGTCGGTGAAGGCCCCGTCAATGAGGGCTCCGTAGCCCAACCGGTTGGGGCAGAGGTTGTACGCACCACCCAGGCAGTAGCTGCAGCGACCGCACACCTTTGCCGCGGTCTCGCATGTAACCCGGTCTCCGGGAGCCACACCGTCCACGTCCGCACCCACTGCCACGACTTCACCGCTGAATTCATGTCCCAGCACCAGCGGCAGATTGATCTCCCAACTCTGGTGGTTGCGCCACAGGTGAACATCGCTGCCACAGACGCCAGCGGCACGCACGCCAAGCAGCACACGGTCGGAAGGGCACTCCGGTTCGTCCGTCTGGCGGATCTCCACCTGGCCGTCGACCAGACCGTACTTGACAAGGGCATCCATGCCGCAAACTCTCCCTGAAACTATGCGAAGTGCTTGGCGCGCATGGCGCGCAGGAAATCAACGCTGCGTCGCATCTCGTCCATGCCGTGCATGCCGTCCTCAATGCTTACCCACCCATTGAAGCCAGCTTGTGCAAGGCGGCTGAATATCGCATCGTAGTCGTTGAGACCCTGTCCCGTGACCCCATGCTGCAGGGCATCGAGGTAGCCGATGGAACCGTCGGCCGCCTTGACATCCTCCAAGGTCGCGCCCTCCGCCAGAAACCTGTCGCTGGCATGCATGGTAACCACCCTGGGGAGGACCGCATCCAACAGTTCAATCGGATCATCCCCTGCCACGAAGGCATTGGAAGGATCATACTGGACACCGAAATGCGGCGACTCGGGCACCGAGGCCAGAACCTTGAGGAACACTGTCATCTTCTGCGCAAACTCGGGCCAAGTCCAATAGCCGTCCTTGTAGTGGTTCTCCAACGCCAGCACGATGTCCAGTTCGGCCGCGACCGGGAGAATCCGGTCGTAGCACTCGGCCACCCGGTCCAGCCCTTCCTGCAGGGACAAACCGGGATAGCGCTGGCCGGTCAGGATGCGGCAGGCCGTCCCGCGACCGCCGAGAAACCTAGCCGTTTCCATCATCCGCAACTGGTGTTCGACCGCCCGGGTCCGGCATGTCGGGTCGGGATGTGTGAAATCCGCCGACACGCACAGCATGGGCATCGCGTGGTTGCCGCGTGCCAAGGCATCGCCGATCGACTCGAGGTATCCCCGGTCCAGGGACGCAAAGAACCCTTCGTAGAGTTCCAGCCCTTCAACCTCCAGGGCATCCGCCATGTCAATCCATTGAAAGACGTCCATCGTGCCGTCGACGCAAATGGCGTCGAGATAGCACTTGGGAAAGGCTGCGATTTGCATGGTGGCCGCTACGGTACCGTCACGGGATGAGAATAACCTTGATCAGGTCAAGTTCACCCTTGGCCAGGCCATCGACCAGTGCCGGCCCCTCCTCCAGGGGCGCGACCTTTTCGATCAGCGATGCGACATCGACAACCTTTCTGGAAATCGCCTGGATGACCCGCTCAAACTCCGTGCTGAACCCATAGGTGCCGGCCACGGTCAGTTCCCGCGTCACCACTTCCTGCATGTTGACTTCGATCATGAGATCGCTGTTGCCGATCCACGTGACATGGCCCCCGACGCGCACCATGGCGTGGGCCTGCTGCACCGACTTTGTCAATCCCACGGCCTCGATGGCAACGTCGGCGCCGGCCTGTCCCGTCATATCCATGACGGCGGCCACCGGATCCTCTTCCCGCACGTTGATGGTCACATCGGCACCCACCGCGCGGGCCAGTCCCAAACGGTGCTCGCTCATGTCGGTGACGATGATCGTGCCGGCACCGCTGCGCCGCGCACATTGAAGCGCGAGCAACCCGATGGTGCCGGCACCGACCACGACCACCGTATCCATCAACGCGATCGGCGTCCGGCTGATGGCGTGGACTGCGATCGACAGGGGCTCGCACATGGCTGCTTCGTTCCAGGACATGCCCTCCGGCTTGGGATAGAGCATCGACTTGTGAACGATAGCGTGATCGGCATAGGCCCCGGGCTGGTTGACGCCAACGACCTGGCGCTGGCCGATGCCGTCGTACGGAAACATGGGGGACACGATGACCTCGTCCTCTTCCTCGACGCCCGCGACCCCACTGCCAAAGCGGGATACAGTGCCGCTGAATTCGTGCCCCATCACCATGGGGGGCGTGCGCCTGCCCGTGCTGCCTGTATACCCGTGCACATCGGACCCGCAGATTCCCACGGCCTTGACGTCCACCAAAACCTCTTCGGGACCTGGTACCGGAACATCCGTGTCCCGCATCTCCATGTGCCAGGGAGCGGTATAGACGATCGATCTCATGTTGGACTTGGATCTCCTGGGCAAATTGAGTCCAAAATGATTATCGCCCAACCCGGTTCCTTCAGGACTGATGTTGGGGAGCGGTGGTTGGGCGATTCGGCTTGGAATGGCCTGCCCGGCGGCATTGCCCGCTTATAGTAATCCTGCGACACCACCCCTTCGCAAGCGGCCTGTGCCAAACCGAAGGGTCCGACGAGTTTCGAACACTGCCATGAGCGCCTACACCGCAGAGGCCATCGAACGACAGATCCTGAAACGGCGCATCGCGATCGCGCTGATTATCACCGTCCCAACCTTGTTGTTGGTTGTGTTCTACGGCTACAACCTGTATCTGGAACCGCTCATCCGACAATGCCCCAGGGACTGTCAGGGACTTGACCTCTCCGGCGAGCTGTTGCACGACCGGTCGTTCGCCGGGTTCGACCTGTCCAACGCGAACCTGTCGATGGCGCTGGCCCCGGACGTGGACTTCACTGACGCAACCCTCTATTTCACCAACTTCACGGAGACCAGCCTCCAGCGCGCGAGTTTTGTCGGATCCGATCTGACCGGAGCGTTGTTCGCACGCGCCGACCTGCGCGGCGCGGACTTGCGCGACACGGTTCTCGACGGAGCAAGACTCCAGGGAGCCGACTTGCGGCAAGCCGACCTGCGCGGAGCCCGCATGACATCGGCCGACTTGACCGGAGCTTGGCTCCGCGGCTCGACAATAGACGACGACACGGCCTTGAGCGCCCACTGGGCACGGATGTGGAGAATCGTCAACGAGCCCATCGCCGGCCAGGACTTGTCCGGAGTCAGCTTCGCCGATGCCAACCTGCAGGGCATTGACTTCGGCACGGCCGACCTTGTCGGAGCCCGATTCCATAATACGGACCTGCGCGGCGCCCGTTTGGCCAATGCCACCATGACTGCGGCAGACCTGCGCAAGACCCGGATTGACGACACAACGACGCTTCCGACCACGGCCATGCTGGTTTGGCGTCTGCACAATCAGGCCCAGTTGGGCTGGCAGCTGGCAGGCACGGACCTCAGCCGGGAGATGTTGAACGGAGTGGTGTTGCAACAGGCGGACCTCACCGGCGCCGTGCTGCGAGGCACCTCCCTGGTCACGTCCAACCTGCGGGACGCCAACTTGACGGGCGCGGACCTCAGGGACGCCGATCTCACCGAAGCGGATCTGGATCGGGCTACTCTGCGCAATGTCGATCTGCGGGGCGCCAACCTGCACGGGGCCGAATTGGGCCTGGCCGATCTAAGGGATGTCCAGTTGGACGATGCCACGGTGTTGTCGGGAACCTGGCGGACGGTCTGGCGCATTGTCAACCAAGGCGGCAAGGATCTGGACCTAAGCGGTCGTTTCCTGGGCTGGGCCGACCTTGCAGGGGCCAACCTTGCAGGGGCCAATCTGACCGGAACCGATTTGCGCTTTGCCGATTTGACCAACGCCAACCTGGCCGGGGCGATTCTGGTGGATGCCAATCTGGCCAATGCCAACCTCGACGGAGCCGACTTGGCTGGTGCCAACCTAACCGGGGCGGATCTGCGCGGCACCGGTTTGGATGGCGCGCCAGGTTGACCCCTTGCCAAGACCGGGCGCGTCCGCCCATTGGATTTCCCGGCACGCACCAAGGTCCTGCAACCTCCGTGCAGGGTGGCAGACCTGTACAGGATTGAGGATTCGTCCGCGGGTCCTGCCCTTTACAACAATCCTTCGCGTTTTTGGATGGGATTGGCTTCAAGCCTTACAATCCCCGAACCCAATCCGCTCCCACAGCGCGCCGCGCTACGGATCCTCGTAGTATTTGCGTTCGAATTCCGATCCGTCGGCTCGGATCTCCGGGCCTGCGCGCTGGACGAGCTTTTTGTTCACTTCCTTTCGGAGGAATTCATGAAGCTGAGAAAGCTTTTACCCTTCAGCGTGTTGCTGTTGGTGTTTGCCATGGTCTTTACGGCCTGCGCGGGCACTCCGGCCATCGAGCCCTCGGCACCTGCCGACTCCGGCGATGCCATGGCCGATGCCGACGACATGATGGAGGACTACTCCAACGCGTCCCGCGCCGACACCCTGATTTTCGAGGTTGACGCCCGCGGCGGCCAGTTCGCCGACCCCGAACTGCACAATCCCTACGTGCCCGGCGGCCTGCGCAACCAAGGCAACCATCAGGCTTCGACCGAGCCGCTGTTCATGCTCAACTACCAGACCGGCGAAATGGAGCCGTGGCTGGGTGAGTCCTTCGTCCCGAACGACACGTTCGACGTCTGGACCCTCAACATCCGCAAGGGCGTGAGGTGGAGCGACGGCGAGGCCTTCAACGCCGACGACGTGGTCTTCACCATGAACATGCTGCTGGAGCACACGGAACTGAGCTACGCCGCCGCGCAACAGGACTGGGTCGAGAGCGTCGAGAAGGCTGACGACTTCACGGTCGTGTTCAACCTGACGCGCCCGAACCCGCGCTACCAGCTGGACCACCACTCGGTGAAGATCTGGGGCTCCCTGCCCATCGTGCCCGAGCACATTTGGGCCGGCCAGGATCCCCTGACCTTCAAGTTCTACGATCCGGCTCAGGGTTGGCCCGTGTGGACCGGACCCTACATCCTGGACACCATTTCACCGACCGAGTTCAGCTATGTCCGCGACGACAACTGGTGGGGCGTTGAAGCCGGATTCCGAGACATGCCGGAACCCAAGAAGCTGATCTGGATCCGCAGCGCCTCCGACGAGACCGCGGTCAACAACTTTGCCAACGACGGCATCGACAGCCTCATGGACATTACGTTGGGCCAGCTCCAGGCCGTCCAGGCCCAGAACCCCAACGTGGTCACGTGGTTCACCGACATGCCGCTGGCTTGGGTCCCGGATCCCTGCTCCCGCACGTTCGAACTGAACAACGCGATTGAGCCGTGGAACGACAAGGACATGCGCTGGGCGCTGAACTACATGGTTGATCGCGACGAAATCGTGGCGATTGCCTACGAGGGCACGACGCTCAAGAACCGCCACCCCTTCCCGGCCTATCCGCCGCTGGATCGCCTGGTCGACCTGGCCGATGCGGCCGGAACCTGGGATGTGGACCAGCTGTTCACGCACTCGCCTGAAACGGCCGCCGAGATCCTGTCCAGCAAGGGCTACACCCGCGACGGTGACGGCTACTGGACCAAGGACGGCGATGAGCTCTCGCTCGAGATCGCCGTGCACGAAGGCTTCATTGAGAAAAAGCGCATCGCGCAGGTGCTCGTCGAACAGTTCCAGCGTCAGGGCATCGATGCCGTGCAGGTCAACCAGGCCGGCCAGATCTGGGGCGACAACTTCCGCAATGGCAACTTCGAGTCCCGCATGGGCTGGCAAACCTGTGGTTCCGTGAACGAGCCGTGGGCCACCCTCGACAACTTCAACACCCGTTGGCTGGTTCCGATTGGCGAGCGCGCCAACAAGAACTCGTGGCGATGGAGCGGTGACAACGCCGAAGCCTTCAGCGCCATTGTCGACCAGATCGGCGCCTTGGCCGTGGGCGACCCGGCCGTGGACGATCTCTTCGTGGAGGCCTCCGCACTGCTCTTCGAGGATCTGCCGGTGATTCCGATTACCGAAGCCAAGAAGATCATTCCGTTCATGGAGACCTACTGGACGAACTGGCCCACCTACGACAACCAGTACATCCACCCACCGACGTGGTGGCAGCACACCCACTACATCATTCACGAAGTCACAGCCGCCCAGTAAGGGCTGACACCGACAAGTGATTTGGATACGGGAGTGGGGGCTCAGAGCCCCCACTCCCGTTCAACCGCGTTGAATTGGCCGCCACCGGGGGGGCACACACATGAGCGAGTTGACACTGGGGTACTTCCTGCGACGACTTGGCATGTGGCTCCTCACCATCTGGATCGGCGCCACCCTGATCTTCACCATCCCCCGCCTGGCGCCAGGCGACCCCATCACGGCGATGGTGGAGCGCATGATCCAGCAGGCCGGCTACATTGAGAACTCGGCCGAACTAATCGAGGCCTGGCGCGCCCGCTTCGGCCTGGACGGCCCTTGGCACGTCCAATACCGAAACTATCTTCTGAGCATGGTGCGGGTTGACCTGGGCTATTCCCTGGCCAATTTCCCCGCACGGGTGACGGACATCATCGGCCGGTCCCTGCCGTGGACCCTGGGCATGGTGTCCATCGCCACGATTCTGTCATTCTGCGCCGGCAACCTGATTGGCGCGTTGATGGCCTGGCGTCGGGTACCAGCTTTCATCCGCAACATTCTGCCGGTATCCCTGACCTTCACCTCCATCCCGTTCTTCATGTTCGGGATCCTCCTGATTTCGTTCCTGGCCTTCAAGTGGAAGATCTTCCCCGCCTTCGGCAACTACGGCCGCGGCGTGGAACCGGGATGGAACCTGGACTTCATCCTCAGCGTGATCCACCACGGCCTGTTGCCGGTGCTCTCCATCGTGGTCACCTCGATGGGGTTCTGGGCCCTGGGCATGCGGGGCATGATGGTGACCACGGACGGCGAGGACTACATGATTCTGGCGAATGCCAAGGGCCTGCGCTCCCGGCGCATCTTCTGGTTCTACGGCATCCGCAACTCGATGCTGCCGCAGGTCACGGCCCTGGCACTCAACCTGGGAGCAGTGGCCGGAGGTTCGCTGCTGGTGGAACTCATCTTCGGCTACCCGGGCCTGGGCTACTTTCTGTACCAGGCCATCATTTCGGCGGACTACACGGTGATCCAGGGCATTGTGTTCATGCTGATCGTCGGTGTGGCGACCGCCGTCCTGATTCTCGACCTGCTCTATCCCATGATCGATCCGCGCATTACCTACAGCAAGGGCCAGGCATGAGCGTCGCCACAGCTGCACCCACCGACGGAAGCCAGGACTCCACCCGCCGAGGCCTCAACACCTGGGACTCGCCGTGGCTGAACCTCAAGTTCCTGCTCGGCCTGTCGATGATTGCCATCATTCTGCTGATGGCGGGAGCCGGTCCGCTGGGCCTCTATGACACGACCCGGGCGCGGGTTGCCTCCGCGCCGTTGAACCTGCCCCCGGCTTGGACCAACATCGACAATCCGTTCTTCGGTGAGCCTGATCCGGAGTATCCGCTGGGGACCGACAGCGATGGCCGGGACCTGACGGCGGTGCTGCTGGTGGGGGCGCCGCGGTCGCTGCACATCGGCCTGATCGCGGCCGGTGCCGGCATGTTGATCGGAGTGTTCCTGGGCTTTTCGGCGGGTTTCATCGGCGGCTGGTGGGACGCCTTCGTCCGCACCATCAGCGACTCGATTATCACAATTCCCGCCCTGGCCGTCCTGATTGTGATCTCGGCCTTCATTTCGAATCTGGATGTAGTGGTCCTGGCCCTCCTGTTGGCGGCTTTCGCCTGGCCGGGGCCAACGCGCCTCCTGCGCGCCCAAGTCCTGTCGATGCGCGAGCGCGGCTACGTGCAGATGGCCCGCCTATCCGGCGCCAACACGTTTTCCATCCTGTTCCGCGAAATGCTGCCGAACATGCTGCCGTACCTGGCCGCGAGCCTGACCGGCAACGTGTCCGGCGCCATTCTGGCCGCCACCGGTCTCGAGGCTCTGGGTCTGGGACCAACCCGCATTCCCACCATGGGCATGACCATCTACCACGCCATGTATGTCTCGGCACTGTTCCGCGGCATGTGGTGGTGGTGGGGCATGCCGATTGTGGCCCTGGTAATCGTGTTCACCGGACTGTTCCTGATGACCGTGGGCCTTGACGAAATCGCCAATCCGAGACTGCGGGGGATCCGCGAGCAATGACCGCTGCGACGACCATCGACCCCGTGGACACCGTCACGGTGGACCGCGGTTCCGCGGAACAGGACGCGATCCTGGACATCCGCAACCTGCAGGTCTTCTACGCCACGCCGACCGGCGACGTCCGGGCGGTCGACAACGTTTCCTTCAAGGTGCAGCGCGGCGAGATCATCGGCCTGGTGGGCGAGTCCGGCTGCGGCAAGACCACCACCGCCATGGCGATTTTACGCCTGGTGCAACCCCCGGGACGCATTGCGGGCGGGGAAATCAACCTGGACTCGGTCAACCTGGCCGACCTGGAGGGGGACGATCTGCGCGAGACCCGCTGGACCAAGCTCTCCTTGATTCCACAGGGCGCCATGAACTCGCTGAACCCGGTGATGCGCATCAGTTCGCAAATCAAGGACACCATTCGCACCCACGAAGGCCGGATCTCCAACCGGGAACTCAAGGAACGCATTCTCCAGCTGTTGCAGCTGGTGGGCCTGCCCAGCCGTGTCTACGACATGTATCCCCACGAACTGAGCGGCGGCATGAAGCAACGGGCCTGCATTGCCATGGCGATCGCCCTGGACCCGGTGCTGGTCATCGCGGACGAACCGACCAGCGCCCTGGATGTCGTCGTGCAGCGGGTGGTGGGCGAAACGCTGTTGGACGTCAAGGAGCGCCTCGGTGTCTCCATGATTGTGATTGGCCACGACATGGGGTTGATGGCCCAGCTGGTGGATCGCCTGGCGGTCATGTACGCAGGCCGCATAGTCGAGTTTGCACCGGTCGAATCCATCTTCAACGAGCAGTTCCACCCCTACACGCAGCTTCTCATCGAGTCAATTCCGTCGATCAAGGAGAAAAAGCCGCTCAAGTTGACCGAGGGGCTGACCCATGACCTGCGCACGCACATGCAGGGCTGCATCTTCCAGCTGCGGTGCCCCCACGTCATGGACATTTGCCGCGAGGAGAACCCGCCCATGCGGGCGCTGCGCAGCCGGCACGAAACCGCCTGTCACCTGTACGACGACGACGGCGTTCGCCTCCACTAGGCCCGGACGCCGTCGGACCGGCACCCCTTCGACCGAACACAGAGCCGCGAGACCATCCGCAATGGCACCACTGCTGGACATCAAAAAGGCCACCAAAATCTACGGCGGCGGCATGCTCAGCGCGGGACCCGTCACCGTGGCCCTGCAGGACTACGACCTAACCATCGAGGAGTCCCCGGCCACCATCACCACCATTGCCGGCGAGTCCGGCAGCGGCAAGTCGACCCTGGCGAACCTGGTGCTGGGATTCACGGACCTGACATCCGGCCAAATCGTCTACCGCGGCCGGGATCTGGCGGAGATGACGGCACAAGAACGGATGGACTATCGGAGAGAGGTGCAGGCCGTCTTCCAGGATCCGTATGCCGTCTACAACCCGTTCTACCGGGTTAAGCACGTGTTCGACCTGATCATCCGCAACTTCAAGATGGCCTCGAGCAAGGCTGAAGCCAGGGACATGATCGAGGATGCCCTGAACGTGGTGGGCATGCGCGGCGAGGAAGTGCTGGAGAAGTACCCGCACCAGTTGAGCGGCGGGCAACGCCAGCGCATGATGATGGCCCGGGCCTACATGCTGAAACCCAAGCTGATCGTGGCCGACGAACCCGTTTCCATGGTGGACGCCTCGCTGCGGGCCATGATCCTGGACATCATGCTGCGCCTGCGGGACGAGGAAGGCATGTCCTTCCTCTACATCACCCACGACCTAAGCACGGCCTACCAGATTGGAGACCACATCTATCTGCTCTACCAGGGCTCGGTGGCCGAAAGCGGCGAGGCCGCTGCGGTGATTGAGAACCCGAAGCATCCGTACGTGCAACTGCTGCTCGATTCCATTCCGGTGCCCGATCCGTCCGTGAAGTGGGGCGGCGACGAGGCCACCACCATCGACGACGAGGAGATGCGGGTCAGCGTCGACAGCGGCTGCCGTTTCTATCCCCGTTGCACG
Organism: Caldilineaceae bacterium; assembly: GCA_965219935.1. Classification (GTDB taxonomy): domain Bacteria; phylum Chloroflexota; class Anaerolineae; order Caldilineales; family Caldilineaceae; genus Bin34. The sequence goes on from CBDCOU010000003.1 coordinate 1,091,849, forward strand.
CAGCGGATGGACCGCTGTCTGGAGGCATCTCCCGTGCCCTTCCCGGTTGGGGCCAACAATCACAATGCATCCTGCTTTCTCTACGACGAGGAAGAAAAAATTCTGGCTTGACCGGTTGAACTTCGCCCTGCAGCCGGGAGCCGAAGACAATCCGGCGCTTTTCGGCAGGACCCTGGGCCCGTGACCGTAGACAAAACCCTGGCGGGACGCGTCCTGGCAATCGGATACGCCTGCTGGGACCTCACCTTCACCGTCGACCATCACTTCGGTCCCGACGAAAAGGGCACGGCGCGGGACCTTGCCCAGTGCGGCGGCGGGTTGGCCGCCAACGCGGCCGCGGCCTCCGGGAGACTGGGCTTCGACACCTGGCTGGCATCCTATCTGGGCCGGGACATGTTCGGGGACGCCCACGCCGCGGAACTCGAGGCCCACGGCGTCCATACGGATCTCCTCTTGCGCGGCGAGGTGCCCACCAGCATCTCCGCGATCATGGTCAAGCCGGACGGCCGCCGTGCGCTCGTCAACCACAAGTTGCCGCAACCATCGATTGCACCGGACGCGATCTCCCTTGCCGACTTGCAACCCGATTGTGTACTGGTGGACGGCCGGCAGTTGCCCGTTGCCCACCGGGTGTTGGATCAGGCCGCACGGATGGGGATTCCGTCGATGATTGACGCCGACAGCGCATCCCGGGACATCCTGGAGCTGGCGGTCCGCGTGGACCATGTGGTCGGCTCCGAGCGGTACGCGACCGAACTGGCGGGACTGGCGGATCCGGCTGCCGCAGTCGTGCGGCTGGCCAACGACCGGCAGACGCTGGTGGTGACCTGTGGAGACAAGGGGCTGCTGTGGGCCCGCAATGGTGCGTTCGGATCCATGCCCGCCCACCAAGTCGAAGTGCTTGATACCAACGGTGCCGGCGATGCCTTCCACGGCGCCTATGCGGGTGCCGTGGCCGCGGGCCTGCCCTGGTTGGAAACCCTCAGGTTCGCCAGCGCGACCGCCGCGCTCTGCTGCGGTACAGTAGGATCACGCAACGGCCTGCCGCGGCAGGATGCAGTCCATGCCCTCATGCAGGAACAACCCTTGAAATCCCAGCCCATAACGAGGACCAGACCATGACCGCCCGTATTTCCGTCTCTTCATGGACCCTGCATCGAGCCTTGGGGGCCATGTGGCTGGACGGCTTCGATCCCGCCAAGCAAACCCCGCCTGGCCCCGCCCGCGAAATTGATCTCCTGGAGCTGCCCGGCAGGGCCGCGACCCACGGCATCCGCACCTTGGAACTGTGCCACTTCCACTTCAGTTCCCGCGACGAGGGTTATCTCGCGGAACTTGCGGCCGAAGCGGACACGCACAACGTTGAACTGTACTCAATCCTGATTGACGACGGAGACATCACGGCGCCGGATCCGGCGATGCGGGACCGGGACACGGCCTGGATCCGCGGTTGGATCGACACAGCGGGCGAACTTGGCGCGAGCGCGGCCCGCGTAATTGCCGGCGATACCGATCCCGTGAAGGCCAACGGCAGCCTGACGGAGGATCCCAACATCCGGCAAAGTGCGAGCGCCCTCAAGGAGCTTCATGCCTACGGGGCGGAACGGGGCGTGAAGGTTTTTACCGAGAACTTCAAGAAGCTGTCGTTGAAGGCGGATCAGCTGCTGGCCATCCTCGAACTCTGTGACGGCCAAATCACAATCTGTGCCGATTTCGGCAACTTCAAGGGCGAGGACCGCTACGAGGAATTTGCCAAGATTGCGCCGCATGCCACGTCCGCCCATGCCAAGGCCCAGTACACCGACGACGGAGCCATCATCCCGGACGATCTGATCGGGGGCATGCACGTGCTCAACGAACACGACTTCCAGGGACCGTTTTCCCTCATCTTCGACCAGCCGATGGCCACCGGCAAGACCGAGTGGGACTACCTGGACTTGATGAAGGGCATCGCCGACCAGCACATTCAGGCTTGAAGCCAGCCGGATGTGCGACACGCGGAACGCAATGCGCGTGGACACCGGCGACCAGCGCGCGACAGCCTTCGGGCTGTCGCGTTTTGGCTCAAGGGACGCAGGTCCGCGCCACATGCCACCACAAACGGACCAATTCATTGACTGCGGAGGCTCCCCGTGACCGAAACTCGATGGTCGTTTGATGTGGACCAGGTGAACTCGGCTGTTTACGACATCGTCACCTCCGGACCGGGGCCCTCCGGATCCCTGCCCCTGGACGACGACCTGCTCCGCAATGCCCCATCCGGCGACTTGTTCGGACTCACCCAGAATGCGGGCATGGGCTGGTCCCCGGGCCGACTGCGACAACCCGAGTTCCTAGTTCTTTCAACTCAGGGCGGCCTCAGGGCACCCGATGGGCGTCCGGTCGCCCTGGGTTTCCACACGGGCCACTGGGAAGTGGGGCTGCTCGTGGAGGAGGCCGCCCGGACGATCGCGTCCCTGGACTGCACCCCCTTTGCAGCCTATGTGAGCGACCCGTGCGACGGCCGCACCCAAGGCACCCGGGGAATGTTCGACAGTCTGGCCTACCGCAACGATGCCGCCTTAGTGATGCGACGGCTCATCCGCTCCCTGCCCACGCGCAAGGGAGTCATGGGCGTTGCGACCTGCGACAAGGGACTGCCGGCCACGATGATTGCCCTGGCGTCCCAATCGAACCTGCCAGCGGTGGTCGTGCCCGGCGGAGTCACCCTGCCTCCGGAACACGGCGAGGATGCAGGCAAGGTCCAGACCATCGGCGCCCGGTACGCACAGGATTTGATTTCGCTGGAAGAGGCTGCCGAACTTGGCTGCCGGGCCTGCGGTTCGCCCGGCGGCGGTTGCCAGTTCCTTGGGACGGCCGGCACCAGCCAGGTCGTGGCCGAAGCCTTGGGCATGTCCGTGACCCACTCTGCCCTGGCTCCTTCCGGCCAGGAAATTTGGCGGGACATGGCCCGGCAGTCCGCCAAGTGCCTGGTACGCATGCACGCTGACGGCATCACGATGGCGGACATCCTGACCGAGGGTGCCCTGCACAACGGCATGGTGGTGCATGCCGCGTTCGGCGGCAGCACCAACCTGTTGCTGCACATTCCGGCGGTGGCATTTGCGGCCGGCCTGCCCCGGCCCACCGTGGAAGACTGGAAGAGAATCAACTCGCGGGTGCCGCGTCTGGTCGATGTCCTGCCCAACGGACCCCATGGCTGGGTGACCGTGCAGGCGTTTCTGGCGGGAGGTGTGCCCGAGGTCATGCTGCACCTCCGAAACATGAATCTGCTCCAGTTGGATGTCCTGACGACCACCGGCACCACGCTTGGCGACAATCTGGACCAGTGGGAACGCAGCGAGCGCAGGGCACGGGTCCGATCGATTCTCGAGGAAAAGGACGGGGTCTCGCCCGACCAGGTCATCATGGGACCCGCCTCCGCATTTCGCAACGGCATGACCAGTACGGTGACCTTTCCCACAGGCAATCTGGCTCCGGAAGGGTCCGTCATCAAGAGCACGTCCATCGACCCGGCGGTGCTGGACGCCGCCGGGGTTTTGCACATGACCGGCCCGGCCCGTGTGTTCACACGGGAACGCGATGCCATCCGGGCCATCAAGGGTTTGACGGACAACCCGGTCCAGGCCGGCGACATCATCGTCCTCATGGGCCGCGGCCCGGCCGGCAGCGGCATGGAGGAAACCTATCAACTGACATCGGCGCTCCGCTACCTGGATTGGGGCAAGCATGTGGCCCTGGTGACCGATGCGCGATTCAGCGGGGTCAGCACCGGCGCGTGCATCGGCCACGTCGGACCGGAGGCGCTGGCCGGAGGCCCGCTGGGCCGGTTGCGGGAAGGAGACCAAGTCACCATCGAAGTGGACACGCGCAACCTGACCGGCTCAATCAACATGACCGGCACCGCGGACGGAACCGTACTGTCCCCGGGTCAGGCCAAAGCTGTGCTGGATGCCCGCACACCACACCCGGATCTGGAGCCGGACGACCTGCTGCCGGAAGACACGCGTCTGTGGGCCGCCCTACAGAACGCAAGCGGAGGTACCTGGGGAGGGTGCGTGTACGACGTGGACGCCATTGTGGAAGCACTGAACGGCCATACCGAGTAGACCACGGAGTGCGTCGGCCCTCCGGCGGGCGCAGGAACCCCGCTCCGGACTTCGATATTCTCGCTGCCTGCCAACACGGATTCCGGATGCGACCATGGAAATATACAAATCCGTGATCGTCGGACTTACCGGAATCGGTGCCCGCCGTCCTGAAGCAGCTTCCGGGATCCCCGTGTACGGAGAGGTTGGCAGATCCCATGCAGCGGCCTACCACCAGCATCCACAGACCGAAGTGGTGGGGGTCTGCGACATCCGACCCGAGACTTTGTCGGAATTCAAGGAACTGTGGGGAGATGTCTGGCCTGATGTCCGCTGCTATACCGACTACCGGGAGCTGCTGGCACGCGAGCAACCGGACATTGTGAGTGTGGTCACCCCGGACCACCTGCACGCCGACATCACAGTCGAGGCGGCCCGTGGCAGTGCCCGCGCCGTTCTGTGTGAAAAGCCGATCGCAACCCGACTGGCAGACGCCGACCGCATGATCCAGGTGACGGCCAGGGAAGGGGTCCTGCTTTCAGTGGAGCACACCCGTCGCTGGAGTCATGAGTTCCATCTTGTGCGCCAGTTGATCAGATCGGGTTCGCTCGGCTCCCTGCACAACATCGTGGCCAACCTGTACGGTCCGCGTGCCATGTTGTTCCGCAACGGTACGCACATCGTAGACATGATCTGTTTCTTTGCCGATTCAGACCCTGAGTGGCTAACGGCCGTCCTGGAACCGGGGTTCGAGGACTATGGGGAATATTTGGGCGACGGAGGCCACGATCCGGCCTCTGAGCCGGCAGCCAACGCCTTCATCCAATTCGCCAACGGGGTGCGCGCCTACTACAACAGCGCCAAGTCGAACTTCACCGGCATGCAGTTCGAACTGCTGTTGGACGACGCCAGAATCGAGGTCTCCGATCGCCGAACCGTGGTCATAACCGGTTCCGGCCACTTGGACTGGTCCTATCAGGACGTGGTTTCGGACCGCGCCTACGCGATGGTGCATCAGGCCGGGGCGGTGGCCGAACTGGTGCACGTCCTGGAACACGGCGGCACCTTGGCATCACCCGGCACCGAGGCACGCCAGAGTCTGGAAATCCTGCTGGCGATGCTTCAATCCCACGTTGAAGGGAACGCGAAAGTCACCATGCCGCTGGCTTGATTCCAAGCCGAGTGCGTCTGGCCGCGCATAAACATGGGCACCGAGGACACGAATGAAACTGGCAACCTACCAATCCGAAACCGGACCCCGTACCGGGGCCGTTGCCGGAGACCGCATCATCGACTTGGCTGCCGCCTTGGATCTCAGCGGCTTGGCCCCTGCAAGCCTGGCAGCAACCATGCAGTCGCTCCTCTCTACCGGACCGGACGGTCTCAGAACCGCTGCGGCGGCCGTGGAGTGGCACCAGCAGAGCGGTTCGGAGACATCCGGCTTTAATTTGACCGACGTGCGGTTGCTGTCCCCCTTGCCCAACCCGGGAAAGTTGATGTGCCTGGCAGGCAACTACGCCGATCACATCCTGGAAGGCGGCGGTGTCTTTCCCGGCAAGGACAAGATGACCCCGCACTTCTTCATGAAACCCACAACTGCCGTGATCGGACCGGACGCGGCGATTCGGATCCCGTCATCAACGAAATTCGCCGATTGGGAACTGGAGCTGGCAGTGGTCATCGGCCAGGCCGGGCGCGGGTTTTCCGTAGAGGAAGCCCAGGCGGCCATTGTCGGCTACACGATCTTCAACGACATCTCCGCGCGCGAACTGTCCTTCCGGGACAACCTGCCCATGCAGGAAGGGGACGGCTTTTTCGACTGGCTGGTCGGCAAATGGCTCGACACCTTCGGTCCCATGGGGCCTTGGATCACCACGGCTGACGAAATCACCGATCCCTCCGCCCTCAAAATGCAACTGTTCCTGAACAACGAGTTGCAACAGGATGCCAGTACCGGCCAGATGATCTTCTCGCCGGCGGAAGCGCTGGCGTTCATCACCCAGTTCGTCACGGTCGAACCGGGCGACATGATCAGCATGGGCACCCCCGCCGGGGTAGGGCACTCGAAGAAGCTCAGGCTGCAGCCCGGCGATCGCATCCGGGGCGAAATCGCCGAACTGGGTACCCTGTCCAATCCGGTCGAGGCCTTGCCCTGATATCAAGCAGCAGGGGCAACCAAGTGTTCCCGAATCCGGTCCCGCAGACGCCGGGCACGCCGGGGATCCCCCTCCGCGGAGCTGACGGACACGAGCAGGCCATCGGTTTCAAGCACGGCCGGCACTCGGAAGTCACCCGATGTTGTATCGGTTGCCACATTGCAGAACAGACCGAGGGCGGCGGCATCCTGCGCAATGTTCACGTTAATCCGGTGGTCGTTGGTGGCCGCAAAGACCAGGCAACACCCCTGCAGATAGTCGGGGCGATATCGCCCGCGGATCCAGTGCACCTGGCCGGACCGAGACCAGTCCTGCAACTCGGAGGTGGCGGTCGGACTGCACAGCACCACCCGTGCCCCAACGTCAAGCAGACGCCGAACCTTGCGTGCGCCAACCCGACCGCCGCCCGCCACAAGGACCCGGCGGCCGGCAAGGTTGGTCAGTGTCATGGGATACAGCCCGGATGGTTCCCGAGGTTCCGGCATCTCATCCGAAGTTGCGGATGCGGAGAGTTGGAAGTCTGCGTCGCGCCTGACAAATCCGGACGCGTCCGGCGAGGCAAGGTCCTCGTCCCCCGGTTGCCAGGCACCGGCCACCTCGCCGATGACGATGATGGTCGGGTATCCGATTGACTGTTCCCTGACGGTGGCGTCCAATTGTTCCAACACCGTCCGGTGGGTTGACTGGGTCGGAAGGGTCCCGTCATTGATCAGCAGGACCGGCGTGTCGGGAGCCCGACCGGCAGCGACCAGTTCGGTCTGAAGTTCCAGGGCCGCGCCCACGCCCATGAACACCACAACCGTGTCCAATCCGGCCAGCGCACGCCACTGATCCTTGGGCAAGGTCCGCCCCGTCATCGGACGGCCGGTCATGACGGCAAAGGTTGACGACAGGCCGCGCCGGGTCAGGGACAGACCTGCGGTCGCGGTGGCACCCGTCAAGGCACTGATCCCTGGTACCACCTCCACTGCGCAACCTGCTTCCAGCAGAGCCTGACGCTCCTCGGCTCCCCTGCCGAAGATATACGGATCGCCGCCCTTGAGCCGGACCACGCGCTTGCCTTGGCGGGCCATGCGAACCAGGATTTCGTTGATGTCGCTTTGCGCCGGAAACGAACTGCCGGGGGTCTTGCCCACATCGATGCACTCGATGGAAGATGGCAGTTCGGCAATCAGGGCATCGGACACAAGCCGATCGTGAACCACCACGTCGGCAGCATGCAGCAATCGATGGCCCTTCCGGGTGATGAGTTCCGGGTCACCGGGACCCGCGCCCACCAGCCATACCTTGCCCTGCCCGGTCATGCCGGCATGCCTACAGCCTCCACCGCCCTGCCCGTGACGAGGTCTTGCAGAATCGGGGTCAAGAAAGTGGTCTCGCCCAGATAATCCGTCAGGACCACCGTGCAATCCGGATGCCTGTGCCGAAACAACTTGATGGCCCTGGGCACGTCCTCCCGGGTATGGCGGCCCGCGCTGAGCAGGACCGGCACCACGCACAATTGCCTGATCCCCTCGTCATAAAGGTTGCAGGCTGCCGTCAGAACGTCCGGTTGCTCGACATCCAAATACCCGGTTGCCACCGGAACCGGCGACAGGACCTCCCTCAGTCGGCTGGTCATCCTGCAAACCTGGTCCACTGCCGGCTCGTACCGGGAACCGTGTACGACAAACAGGCATCCCTGTTCGGGGTCGGACGGGTCGATGGCAGGCATCGCAAGTTCCATCACCGCACGCGTCCAGGCGGGGTGCTCTGCAATCTCTGGACCCAAGACGCTGCCAACCGCCGGCCAATGGCGTTCCAGATCGCGGAGCCGTTGCGGCAGGTCCCGTCTGGTGTATTGGCCACCGAACAGGAAATAGGGTTGGACCCGTATAGTGGTCGCACCCATGGCGGCCAGGTGGGCAAAGCCAGCCTCAAGCAGCGGTTCGCCGTAATTCAGGAAACACCCCAGAACCCTTGGGGGCTCGGTTTGGTCGGCCTTCCACGCAGCATTCAGTTCGGCGACTACGGCATGCAGAGTCGTGTCGCCTCCGGCACGCAAGCTGCCGTGGGCGATCAATAGCACTGTTCCCAAACCCTTACCAATTCTTGACATGGCAAGGTTGCGGGTCATTCGCTCTCGGTTGATAGGCACCTTGGCGACGGGCCTGCAACTCGAGTCCGGGTGGAGCAGTCCCCACCGTGTCCGGATTGGGTACCGGAGGCCCCATGCCTCGCTGCCTGGCGAATCCCTCTCGGTAAACCGGCCTGTTCGAGGTCCACTGTCGTGCGTCCCCGTGCCAACCGATTGCTACCCCAGGCCGCGGTTCCGACTTGGAACCCCAAGGCCGAAAAACCTTTCGGCCCTCCCGCAGGAAACCTTCCCACGGCCTGTTGTCGGTGAAGCCTTCACCGACAACAGGCCGCCACGATACCACACGCATATCGAAACCACCCAGCATGAATCGCAACAGTTGTCGGCATCCGGCAAGGAATCAGGGACTTATGAAAGCTCCATTCATGGCGGCAGAACGTTTGCTGACACGCCTCGGTGACGGCCCAACACCCTCAACGGATGGGCGTTGCCCGGCCGGGCAACGCCGGTCAACCGGGCTGGCCGGCCAGAGCCAACTCTTCCGAGGAATCGTCGTCGGTCTGCAAGCCGCACTCGGTCTTGTCCATGCCGCGCCACCGGCCGGCCCGTTCATCCTCGCCTTCCGAGACGGGTTGCGTGCAGGGCCAGCAACCGATCGACGGATAACCCTGGTCGTGCAGTTCGTTGTAGGGCAGGTTGTGTTCCCGCACGTAGTCCCAAACCTGGTCGCCGGTCACCTCTGCCATCGGCGTTAGCTTGAGGACGTTGAACTTGTCGTTCCAAGCAATGAACGGTGTGTCGGCACGGGTTGGGGACTGATCGCGTCGGATGGAGGTAATCCAAATCGAACTGTCCTTGAGGGCGTGGATTTGGGTGTACACCTTTCTGATTTTGCAGCACTGGTTTGGATCCGTGCTGTACAGGGCCGGACCATACCGTTCAGCCTGTTCCGCGATCGTAAGGTGCGGCATGATGCTGCGGAAACTGCGCCCGAAGTGTTCCTCGGCACGGGCAATCTGGTCCATGGTCTGGGGAAACAGATACTCGGTGTTGAGATAGTAGATGTCAATGTGGGGATCGATCTTCAGGGCCATGTCCATCATCATCAAGCCGGACGGACCGAACGACGTGCCCAGGGAAACGCCGGTCCGGAAGTTGGTCAGGCACCACTCCAGAATTTCCTGCGGCGTACACGACTCGAACTGCCGATTCATTTCTTCAAGGAACTCGGCCGTGACAAAAGCCGGACGGCCGATGCTTGTTGCGAAGAAAGTCGGAGCGTGATGAGACATGTGCCTCCAAGGTTGTACGTGGAAAACAATCAGTTCGTCATGGATGCAAGAAGGGCGGCGGCAGCGCCGTTTGCCAGCGCGGACCGCGCCGCCTCAATGCCGGTAGGGATATCCGGCGCGCGGCCGAACAGCGACAGGATTACACCTGCCGTCAAGGCCACCTGATCCCTGGCCGGAGAGTCTTCGTCGTTGATGGCCTGCTCGTTATGGGAGGCATGCGCCGCAGGAACCGAATCCGGTTCCACTGCCACGCGTTCGGCGAATCCCAGAGCCGCCGGATCAAGAACCACGGATTCATCCGCAGACTGCCCGTAGATGCGGGTTTTGCGGCCCGAGCGCATCTCGACCGAACCTTCCTCGCCCTGGACAATCCAACTGGCTTGCCCGCCGGTCTGGGCGGCCCGGACATGGTCGATGTATTTGGTGTGGTAAAAGCCCGTCACCTGCCAGTCGGCGTTGGCCGGGTTCACGAGCTTCTCGATTGTGTTCAGCACGGTCCGCAACCCGAATTCCCACCGCGTCGGCAACAGGTCGTGCCAAGCGGGCATGAACCGGGCGGCACTGCAGTAGGCCACGCCGTCCGCCTCCAGCCTGAACCCGGCTTCGGCAGGGGACAGGTCGGTGGCAACGCCCAACTGGTCCAACACGGCACCGACCGTCACCCCTGCCTTGGTCGGGACGTGCTCGTCACCGTGCAGCATCACCGGCAGGCCGCAGGCAGCCAGGGTCAACGCCACGGCCGGGATCAACTGTGCCGTCCGTTCCTTGCCGTCGTAGGGGACTGCCAGATCGAGCAGGGGTGAAACCGAGTGCGGAACGGGTTCCATCCACCGTTGGCGCACCGCGTCCGCAAACCCGGAAATCTCGGCGGCGCACTCGCCCTTGACCCGCTGGGCGATCAGGAAAGCGCCGGTTTGCGCCTCGGTGGCCGAGCCGCCGAGAATGCGATCCAAGGCATCACAGGCTTCCGCCCGGGTGAGATCCCGACGCAGGGTGGCACCGCGGCCAAGAGCCTGCACATGCGGAATGAATCCGGCCGGGTCGCGCGCGGGGACGACTGCATCCGCAGTTGGCGGCGGATGCAGCAAGGTGGCGGCCGACATGTTCAGGAGCCTTGCGCTTCGGGTTCAGTTGCCTGACGCCTGCACGGAAGCCACCGAGTGCTCACCTGCCACCGCCACCGTCAAGGTCAAGGGCAACCGTTCGTCAATCCCGGGGTGGGATACCGTAACGTCCGCGGAGCCGAACACCTCTGCCAGCCACTCCCGCACCAAGGCCGCGACCGCCTGCACGTTGGCCTCCGTGAAGGCATAGCGCAACCGGTCCGGAACCATCAATTGCAGGCGACCCGGGTTGATCGACACCCCCAAACCGACCTCCTGTTCGAGAGCCTCGGCCGCTTCCAGGGCGTTGGTCCACAACTGGCGAAGCCGTTCCAGGAAGGATGCCTCGTCCGACAGGCGGGCGTGTTTGCGGGTGTAGTGGAATCCCTGCCCCGCCTCGGTCCGCGGCAGGCCATTATCGATGCCGCAGTCGTCCGTGTGCCCAATCAGGACCACGCCGGGACTGGCCTCGACATGCTTGTAGTCGGCCACGTCGATCAGCATGGTCGACAGACGGCCGTTCTGAATCCAGCCGTGGAAAACCGGAATGACGTCGTCCAGGTTCACTGGCGCGTCACCATGCAGTTCAAAGCGCAGAATGAGCCGTTGGGGCTGTTCCATGACCAATGCCCCCTACAGCTGAATGCCGCCGGTGGCAGGCGTCGCGGCCGCGGCAATGCGGCCGTCGCAGGCATGGGCGGCCTCGATGAACAGATAGGCCTCTTCGATCGTCTCGTGGGCCGCCACCGCATCCGGATCCGCGACACGCTGCCGGTGGTGCTTGAACAGGTACTGGCCAAACTTGCCCTTGGCAAAACGATCAAAGAACAGTTCGGTGTCGTAGAAGCGGCTCTTGAACTCCGCCACAATCTCGGTTTCGTCGTTGGTGATGTCCACCGTCTGGCCGCGCAGCAGAGCCCTGGCCGCAAGCACCATCGACTGCACCGCCCCGGCGTAGGCCGCGCCGTGCCGCCCGTCATCCATGGCAATTTGCGCATCGAACACCTCGGCCTCCGCCCGCGCAATCTCCAGGGTGAACAGCGACACGACCTCGCCGGCACATTCGCCGACTCCGATGTCACCGGTGGTGAACTCCCGGGGATCGCCCCAGTCGCTGTAGAACTGGGGACTGTCCTCGTACAGGGGAATCTGGGTGAAGGGCTTGAGCAGTTCGCGAATGTTTTTCTTGCCGAAGCGGTCGACCCAGGACTGGAATGATTCGCCATCCTCGCGGTCGGTATGGAATCGGTTGGTCAATTCGGTCAGGACTTCGGGCACGGAGCGCGACGGGACGGCCCCGACGGCCAGGCCGTAGCTGCCGGCGTTCTCCTGCCACTGGCCGCCCAACACCACCTGGAAGTGGGGCACGGTCCGCTTGTTGCGGTGGCGGCTGTTGCCGAAGAAACCAATGTCCGCCACGTGGTGCTGGCCGCAGGAATTGAAGCAACCGCTGATCTTGATCTTCAGCTCCTGTACCTCGGGCGGCAGTTCCTCCACCTGCTGGGCCAGTCGCGCGCCCAGTTCCCCGGCCAAACCGCGGGACGAAGCAATGCCGAGCTTGCAGGTGTCCGTGCCGGGACAGGCGGTGATGTCCGCAATGCTGCCGGCCCAAGGCGTGGCCAGGTCGGCCGCCTTCAGGTCCGCGTACAGGTCGCGCAGATCCTGGTCGGCAACCCACCGCAGGACGAAGTTCTGTTCCACGGTGGTGCGAATGTGGTCGCCCACGTACTTGCGGGCGATGTCCGCCAGATCCAAGGACTGCTGCACGGTCAAATCTCCAAGCGGCAGGGCGACGTGTACGACGGAGAAGCCTCCCTGGCGCTGCCGATAGACGTTGGTGGCGAACCAGCGTTCGTACTCGGGATCGGAGTCCCCGTACTCGATGGCGATCGGCTGGCGCACCGGCTGCTCGGTAAAACCTTCGAGGCCATCCAGGTAGCTGGTCCAGCGGTCATCGTGGGGCAGGATCTCCCGCTCCTCGAAGACCAGTTTGCTGAATTCTTCCATGCCCAGCTTGGCCACGAGGAACTTGATGCGGGCCCGGTTCCGGTTGCGCTTTTCTCCCAGTCGGGCGAAGACGCGGCAAACCGCCTGGGAGAGAGGCAAAATTTCCTCTTCGGACACGAACTCCTTCAAGAGCCTGGCCTGATGGGGCACCGCCCCCAGGCCGCCGCCCACGTACATGTCAAACCCGCGGACGGTCTGGCCCTCGCGCACCTCCGTCCGGGCAATGAACCCCAGATCGTGCATCGACACCAGGCCGCAGGCCTCGTGTTCGCAGCCGGAGAAGGCAATCTTGAACTTGCGGCCGAAGTCCTGCACATCGTCGTGACCCAGCAGGAAGAACGTGAGGGCGTCGGCATAGGGGGTTACATCGAATTCCTCGGTGCGGCACACCCCGGCCAAGGGACACGCCGTGACGTTGCGCACCGAGTTGCCGCAGGCTTCGCGGGTGGTGATGCCAACCGCGGCCAGACGGCGCATCAAGTCGGGGGTGTCCTCCACATGGACGAAGTGCAACTGGAAGTCCTGCCTCGTCGTGATGTGCAGGATGCCGTCGGAGTATTCGTCCGCCAGTGCGGCCAGGACTTCCAACTGGTCCGGCTTGAGGCCGCCCCAGGGAATTTTGATTCGCTGCATGCCGGGCGCATCCCAGAACGTGTCGGGGCCCTTGACGGCCTCGCCCGACGGAAAATTGAGTTCCTGTTCCCGAATGCCGTCGTGCCGTTTGCCGTTGTCGTACCGCTGCCCGTAGACCCCTCGCCGCAGCCGGGTCTCGGCAAATACCTTGTCCTCCAGGGTGCCATTGAACACCAGGCCCATCTGGCCCTCAAAGGTGTCTACCTCCTGTGCCCAGCTTTCGGGAATCTGATCCCGGAGGGCGGATTTCCAACTGTTGGCCATGGGGATTCTCTCAAATGAAATGGACGAAGGTACGGAGCGAGCCTTCGCTGGGCACACGCCTGAACCGGCCGGGGCAAACCATGACGAGGGCCGTGCGAACCGCCGCCGGCCACGTCGGACAGGCAAAAAAACAGGCCCGTCCAACGACGAGCCTGCGGTCTTGCGATACTCGCTCCTATCGGATGGAGCACCGCGCCAAACGGAGTTCGTCGTCTACCCGGAAGGACAGCAACTACACGAGCAGCTGCAACTACACGAGCAGCTACAACTGGTACTGCAACAGCAACAGCCGCAGTTGCAAGTTGAGCAGGCCGGGCACGAGCAACAACTCGAACTCTTGGCAGCACCATGCTGGTGCTGCATCCCGGAATCAATTCTCTCCATGATTGGATCTCCTTCTTCGGATCGAAGAGTAACGGTCATCCAACAACATCGATTCTAACACAGGGCCCCAGCGGCTTGCACCGCATGTTGATGGCAGCGCCCAGTGCCAGTTTCCCGGACCGCAAACATCCCTTCACCATGCAGTGGGGAACGACACCGGCGCGGTAGCCATGGTATACCGGCCGGGCCTGGAATGATGGCGGGTACCGTGGCCGCGGCCCGACCGGTGTCGGTCGTGTTCGTGCAGCGGTATTCCGTGCCGGAATTGCATTGACCGGGATCAAAGTGAAAGAACCTGCTTGGTCCACCGGGTTCCCGGTTGCTTGTTCGTTTGGGTGTCGACTCGCTGGGCATGGGTTCAAGGCCACGGTAGCCGGAGGTTGGGCCTTTGAGCCCCCCGTTGGGAATGGCGACAACATCGACAACCGCCGACCTGCGACGACGCGGACCTTCAATCCGGCTTTCCGGTCCAAATTCGGTGTCTACGGAATGGCCGCCGGACTGGGTGGCAGTGGCTTCAGTTCCCAAACGGGAACGCGAACTTCACAATTTATATTTTCTTGATTCGCCCCTGTAGGCAAGCAACCATCCCTGCACCGTGTGCCGCCTACGCTGTATCCGGTCGGCTGGCAGGCTGCATCCCATCACTCGATTCAACCGTGCCCAACCGACTCCCGCATTCATCCCATCACCCATAGGACACAGACCATGGTGCAAATAAAATCGTTGCGACGCCCTGCGAGGCTTGTCAGCCTCAGCCTCCTCCTGGCCTTGCTGACTACGGCCGCTGTGCTGTTGACTGCCGTCCGGCAACCGGTGTTCGGACAGTCCGCACCGCCTGCCGGCCCGATGCTCGATGCCGGCACGATCTATGACCGAATGACCGACAGCGTGGTTCGCATAGAGACCACCGGAGGCGACGGCACCGCGTTTCTTGGCGATATGGACCTGGATGCACTGCAGGACCGCCTGCCCCGCGCCATCAGGAACCCGATGCAGGAGGGATTCGCCGACGGCCGCCGGGGTTCCGGTTTCTTCTTCGACAACGCCGGCCACATCGCCACCAGCAACCATGTGGTTGACGGCGCCGAGACCATTCACGTTGTATTCGCCGACGGAACCTTCGCGGCAGCCGAGATTGTCGGCCAAGATCCATACTCGAATATGGCGATTCTCGCCGTGCCCGAACTTGACCGCGTGATCGCCCCACTGCCGATGGCGGACAACGCCGGACTGAAAATCGGCGACTCAATCTATGCCTTCGGCTATCCGGGCAATCTGTTCGGTACGCTCACCCAGGGCATTGTCAGCGGCTTCGAGACCGGGCCGGCCAGCGAGACGGGTTACTCGGTACCCAACATGATCCTGAGCAACCTCAACCTCCTGCCCGGGCACTCCGGCGGCCCGCTGGTCAATGCCTCGGGCGAGGTGATTGGCATTGCCAACGGCAGGCTTCAGGGATTCATGGGCGAAGGCTCCCTCAGCCGCAATGTTCCGGCAAGCATTCTGGACCGCGTCGCACCGGATCTGATCGCCAATGGCAGCGTCACCTACCCGCAGCTGGGGCTGTCCGGCGGCAACCTATCCGTTGCACAGGCAACCGCGATCGGCTTGGACACCATCCACGCGGGGGCGTTTGTCAACCGTCTGCAGCCGGACGGCCCGGCAGCCAGCGGAGGCATTGAGGAGGGCGACATCGTGGTGTCGCTGGGCGGCAACCAAGTACGCACATTCAGCGAAATGGTCGGCATGTTGATCCTGGGCTACGACGCAGGCGATGAGGTATCGGTCGGAGTCCTGCGCGACGGCAGAACGGTCGATCTGACGGTGACCCTCGGCTCACGAAGCTAGAACGCGCGGGTCTGCCAAGACCCACAGTCGGCTTTCGGCCGGCCCAATTCGCTCCAAGGACCGGGTTGAGGCCCGGTCCTTGGTTTTGGTAATTCGCCCTCCCTCCAGAAGTGGTACCACCCCTGCCCTGAACAAACTGGTTTGATCTGGGCATCGCGGATCCCAGGTGCTAGAATCCGGCGCTCGGAGCACCCCTCCACCCCTGAACATCCCCAACAGGCGCTTCACATGGGCCAAATCGTTAACCGCGAGGTAGTTCTTGCATCCCGGCCGGACGGCATGCCGACGCCCGCCAACTTCGAAATCCGGGAATCGGTTGTGCCGGAACTCGGTCCGAACGAGTTGCTGATCCGAAACAAGTTCATGTCCGTGGATCCCTACATGCGGGGACGGATGCGCGCGGGCAGGTCCTATGCAGCACCTTTCCAGGAGGGCGAGGCCATGTATGGTGGGGCCGCCGGTACGGTGGTGGCATCCAACAATGCCAACTGGAAGGAAGGCGACGAAGTCCTTAACTCGTCGGGCTGGCGGGAGTACACCGTCTCCACCGGCATGGGCCTTAACCGGGTCGACACCTCGATTGCGCCCCTGCAGAGTTTTCTCGGCATTGCCGGCATGCCCGGCCAGACCGCCTACTTCGGCCTGCTGCGCGTCGGGGAGCCCAAGCCGGGCGAAACCGTCTTCGTGTCCGCAGCATCGGGAGCGGTGGGCGGCCTCGTGTGCCAGATCGCGAAATTGCACGGCTGCCGCGTGGTCGGCAGCGTCGGGTCGGCGGCCAAGGCCCAGTGGCTGCGGGACGAGGCCGGAGTTGACGAAACCATCATCTGGCGGGATACCGACGACCTGAGCGCCGAACTCGGTCGCGTCTGCCCCGACGGCATCGACGTCTACTTCGAAAACGTGGGCGGCGAACACCTGCAGGCGGCGCTGGCCAACATGAACATGTACGGACGCGTCGCGGCCTGCGGCATGATTGCCACCTACAACGCGCGCACGCCCCAGCCGGGACCGAACAACCTGATGCTGATCGTCGGCAACCGCATTCGCATTCAGGGCTTCATTGTGTCGGACTTTGCGGAGCATACGGACCAGTTCTACGCGGACCTCAAGAAGTGGATTGACGCCGGTCAAGTCAAGTGGCAGGAAACCATCGTGCACGGGATCGAACAGGCACCGCAGGCCTTCATCAACCTGTTCACCGGAGCCAACAACGGCAAGATGCTGGTCCAACTGCACGACTGACGAACCTTCCGCCCGCCGGCAAGGACCATACACATGGCACCACTCCTGTTTTCCTCGGTGGCCCGCCTGCCGTTGCCCGGCGACAACGTTGCCATTGCCACGCGCCGGCTGGAAAGAGGCACCCAGATCGCAACGGAACAGGACACGTTCGCCCTGGATGCGACGGTCCTGGAGGGACACCGCTTCGCCATCGAACCAATCGCGGCCGGTGAACAGGTGCTGTCCTGGCGAATGCCTTTCGGCACGGCCACCGTCGGGATCGAGCCCGGTCAGTACGTGTGCAACGACGGCATGCTGGAGGCCCTGGCGGGCCGCACCGTGCAAATGGATCTTCCGGACACACCGAACTTCGAAAGCGAAATCCCGCCGTTCGTTCTGGATCCCGCTTCGTTTCAGCCCGGCGAACCGGTGCCGGTCAAGGCTGTTCCGGACACCTTCATGGGCTACCCCCGGACCGGTGGCCGCGGCAGCGGTACGCGCAACGTGGTCCTGTTGCTGGGAACGTCATCGTTGACCGGCGGCTTCGTCCGGGCCCTGGAAGCCAAGCTCCAGGCCGATGCCGATGCCCTTGACAACGTGGACGCCATCGTGGCCGTGGCCCACACCGAAGGTGCGGTCCCGGACCCGAACAACCTGGAGTTGGTCCTGCGGACCCTGGCCGGGTTCGTCATCCATCCCAACACCGCGGCGGTATTGGCCGTGGACCACGGGACGGAACCCGTCAACAATCGGGCACTCGCGGCCTGGATGGCCGACAAGGGCTACCCGGTCGATCATGTCAAACACGAGTTCCTGTCCCTCTCCGGAACCTTTGAAGAGGAACTTGACCGCGCTGCCGACACGGTGCACAACTGGTATCCGGAGCTGGTCCAAACACAACGGATCGCCCAACCCGTATCGGAGCTCAAGCTCGCGCTGCAGTGCGGCGGCTCCGACTCGTTCTCGGGCATCTCGGGCAATCCGCTGGCCGCCTGGGTGGCGCGCGAAATCATCCGCAACGGCGGGGGGGCCAATCTGGCAGAAACCGACGAACTGATCGGTGCGGAACCCTACATCTGCAACAACGTCAGGGATCTGGCCACGGCCCGCGAGTTCCTGGACACCGTGGAGGCTTCAAGGCGCGGGCAGCCCGACACGGCCATTCGGCGGAGGGAAACCCGTCCGGCGGCAACAAGTTCCGCGGCCTCTACAACATCTTCCTCAAGTCCATCGGCGCCGCCATGAAGCGGGATCCGGACGTGCGGCTGGAGCATGTTCTGGCCTACGGGCAGCTGATGGAGGAACCGGGATTCTGTTTCATGGACAGTCCCGGCAACGACTTGGAGAGCATCGCCGGCCAGGTGGCATCGGGTTGCAACATCATCTTTTTCGTAACCGGCAACGGATCGATCACGAACTTTCCCTTCGTGCCCACGGTCAAAATCGTCACGACCAGCGAACGCTTCAACCTGCTCCAGGGCGACATGGACATCAATGCGGGCCGCTACCTGGACGGCACGCCGATGGACGACTTGGGCCGGGATCTTTACGCACGCACCCTGGCCGTGGCCGGTGGTGAACGCACGGTGGGAGAGAAGGCCGGGCACTCCCAAGTGCAGCTGTGGCGCAACTGGGCTTTGGACTCCGACGACCAGGCGATGGTCCCGCCGGCACCGATGCAGTCGGGCAAGGCCATTCAGGTGGTCAATGGGCGCGGCGATCTCGACTTCGCGTTTCCGGGGATTCGCCGCGGGGACCGGGTACTTCCCCGGGACATGAATCTGATCGTGCCAACGAGCCTCTGTTCCGGCCAGATTGCCGCCCTGGCAGTGCGGCGCCTGTCCAATGTCCTGGGTGCAGCCGGCAACTTTGCCACCGTGGTTCACCACGAGGGTTGCGGAGCCTCAAGCGGCACCTCCGAGGAACTGTACGCCCGAACCCTGGCCGGCTACGTCCGCCATCCCCAGGTTCGCCACTGCCTGCTCATGGAACACGGCTGCGAAAAGACCCACAACGACTTCATGCGGCACGTTCTGGAAGACAGCGGGGTGGAAACGGACAGCCTCGGTTGGGCCAGCGTGCAGTTGGACGGCGGTATCGCTCCGGTACTGTCCAAGGTCGAGAATTGGTTCCGGAGCCGACTCGGCAACGAACCCGCGGCTACCCCGGAAACCGGGTCCCTGGAACAGCTGCGGATTGCCTTGGGCCATGCCGGCAGTCTCTCCGACGCCGACCGAACCGTGTTGGCGGGATTGGCTACGACCGTTGCTGCCCACGGCGGCCTGGTGGTGGTGCCGTCCAGTGCCGAATGGCTGTCGCTGATTCCCGAGGCCGCCGATGCCGAACCCACACTGGCCTACGCCCAACAGGCCACGGAACACGGCCTGCACCTGATGGATTCCCCGACGGTGCACTGGGTGGAAACCCTGTCCGGCCTGGGAGCCACCGGCCCGGACCTGATTCTAGTCCTCGCTACCGGCCATCCGGTGCAGGGCCATCCCTTCATTCCGACCGTGGAATTCGGCTTGGGTCCGCATGCCAGTCCGGACTTGGACCTGTCCTTGGAGCCCGGCCTCCCTGTCACACAGCAGGTCGCCCACATCTTGTCCGTCGCCGAGGAAGTACTGTCCGGGAACCGCAAGGTCCGCGTGTTGCAAACGGGCAACATCGACTTCCAGATCACGCGCGGCCCGACCGGCATCTCGCTGTAAGGTTCGATACCGCAGCCACGAGGCGAACCCAGCCGGCAATACGCAAGCCGGGACCGCCGGTGCGCTTCCATGCGGCTCAGGCAAGTCCTCCCCATGCCTGACCGGTGCAACCCATGGATGCAGCCGACACGAGTTGGTGCCCCGGTTCCCCAACAAACCCCTGGAAACGTTTCAGACCGCCACCAACAGAGGCAACGCGTGGACACAGCCGGCAAGTTGCACCTCATAGCCGATGAGTTGTGCAGGATTGCAAACCTGGAATTGCACTCCGCCCCAACCCACTACGACCTGGACAGGTTTCGCAGAATTGGGTCGTTGAGTGACAGGTTGGTTGCCGCGATCGAAGGACGGACCACGGCCGATACAACACCTGAGGGTTGGCAACCTGTGGTGCATGCCGCGCCCTTTGTCGCCAACGAAGCAGCGGTGTTTCGGAACCGGTGCATTCTCCTCATCAAACGCGAAGACAACGGCCTTTGGGCCATGCCGGGGGGCGCGACAGAGGTGGGTGAGACCTGGGCAGAATCGGCGGAGCGGGAGTTGCGCGAAGAGACAGGCGTACAGGGAAACGCAAGGGAATTGCTCGGAGTGTTCGATTCACGCCTGTGTGGAAGTCGCGTCAGGCAACAATGGTACGTAGGGGTTTGGCTGGTTGCACCCGGAGAGGGCCAGATCCCCATTGCAGGTCCCGAAACGACGGGAGTCGGTTTTTTCGCCGCGGATTCCCTGCCCGACCTGTCGCCAGGCCACGAGCACCGTGTGCTGACAGTGCTCAAACTCGTACGGGGGGATCTTCCCGTCCCCTACTTCGATCCAACCAGTGGTTCGAATGGCGTCCCGGCGGGTCGGTAGAGGCTGGAATCGAGAGCAATCCGCTCAACACCCTCTCCATGCGGCAAACGCTCCGTTGACTCATGAGACCGGCCTGGGGCGGCCGGCCTGCAGGACAGTCACCCAAACCCGATGAACACACAACCCGCCGCGTGTGCGAAGTTTGACATCGCTTCCCATGGCGAACGGAAAGGCCGCCTGCACACGACCGGAACCGGGACATCCCCTGCGATGCCTGCCCCGCGCAGCTTTGTACAAAGTTGCGCCCAGCGGCACCTTGGAAAGTTTCCGACCTTCACCAACCGAGGAACCACGACATGGACGCCACAGGGGCGATATATCACATAGCGGATGAGTTGCGCAGCATCTCTGATCTGGGACTGCACTTCGCCCAAACCGACTACGACCGAGACAGATACCGCAGAGTTCGGTCGTTGGGTGCCCAGTTGGTTGCCGCGATCGAAGGCAGCACGGTCGATGCCGTACTGGAGGATTGGGCATCGGTGATTCGTGCCACCCCCTTTGTCTCTGCCGACGCGGTCGTGTTTCGAGAGGGACAGATCCTCCTCATCCAACGCAAGGACAACGGCCTTTGGGCTTTGCCGGGCGGCGCGACAGAGGTGGGCGAAACGTGGGCCGAATCGGTGGAACGGGAGCTTCGTGAAGAGGCAGGTGTGCAAGGAACTGCCACGAAACTGCTCGGGGTGTTTGATTCACGTCTGTGGGGGAGCCGTGCCAAGCAGCACGTCTACGCCAGCGTTTGGTTAGTCGAACTCGGGGGCCAACAAATCCCCGTCACAGGTCCCGAAACGACGGGAGTGGATTTTTTTGCCGAGGACGCCCTGCCCGACCTGTCGCCCGGCCACGAGCACCGTGTGCCGACAGTGTTCAAACTCATGCGGGGGGAGCTTCCTTGCCCCTACTTCGACCCGACCGATGGAGCAAGTCGCACCTCGGCAGGCTAGCTGAAATTGAGGAGGTGAAGTTGCGCCAAGCGGAACACCTGGAAAGCTAGCGACATCCTTGACAGACGAACCGCATGAACGCAACAGGGAAGATCCACCTCATAGCAGATGAGTTGCGCAGCATTGCGGATCTCGGATTGCACTTCGCCCAAACCGACTATGACAAGGACAGGTACGGCAGGATACGCTCATTGAGTGCCCGACTGGTTGCCGAACTTGAAGGGAGGACCTCGACCGCCGCGATGCTGGATGGTTGGGAACCGGTCATAGGCGCGACTCCCTTCTTGGCCGCAGAAGCGGCGGTGTTTCGGGACAGGTGCATCCTCCTCATCAAACGCGAAGACAACGGCCTTTGGGCCATGCCGGGGGGTGCGACGGAGGTAGGCGAGACCTGGGCCGAATCGGTGGAGCGGGAACTCCGCGAAGAGACAGGCGTAGAAGGATCCGCCACGCAATTGCTCGGGGTGTTTGATTCACGTCTGTGGCGGAGTCGGGCCAAGCAGCAAATCTACGTAAGTGTTTGGCGGGTCGAACTCGGCCCGCACCAGATCCCCATCGCAGGTCCGGAAACGACAGGAGTGGGATTTTTCGCCGAGGATGCCCTGCCCGACCTGTCGCCGGGCCACAGGCAACGTGTACCGGCTGTGTTCAAACTCGTGCGGGGAGAACTTTCCATCCCCTACTTTGACCCAACCGATGGAGCAAATTGCTCCCCGGCCATCCGGTAGGCGCAGAGATTGGGTGAATGGACCCAACTCTGACTCCCCAACACCCGGGTGAACTGATGCGTGCGAACATGGACGCGGTCGCATGGACCGTGGCCGGGACGGCACATCTTGGGTATGAGCGCGGAATCTTGTCACGTCAACTGAACGGCATGGCCGGGGGGCCGCGAACATGGCGCTTGCCGTGGAGGCAGTTGACTGGTGCATGGCCGAGCACTGGATGCGCATGCAGGCGAGCAAGGCACTTGCCCAGGAGCACAGCTCCACGGCGCGGTCGTGCGACAACGCGGTGGAGCTGGAGTGCAGGCCGATACCCACTGTTGCCCCAAGGCTGTCGCATTCTGTCTCGACAGTTTCCTGAGCGGGAATTTCCAACTCCGCCCAGCCTGTTCGAGCATGGCCACGTCCCCAATTGGGGTGTTCCCCCGGTACAGCGACGAGTTTCTGCCTTCCAGCGCCCTATCCACAGGAGTACTATCCCAATCGGACTGCGATCGCCCTGGTGGTCGGCCTTGGTCCAACCGATCCAAGGGGTAACATGGCAACCAGGGCAAATCCGGAATCCTGCCGGTACCCATTTGGGAACTTGCCAAGTTCACTGAATTGAGGAGTGTCTTGCACCAATGAATGCGGAATTCAACGGCCTCAACATGGGGTTGGGCACAATCGCCCGCCTCTCACCCGCCAAGTCGCGGTCCATCTCGGCCGAAAACATGGACGGAGCACCCGGACAGGGAGGGCGCGCCACCGAAGGAACCGGCGCGGATGCCGCCCGGGAACTGGGCCATGGCTGGAAGATTTCCCCTAGCATCCACCTTTCTCCCGAGTCCGTGACCCCGATTGCGGACATCGAAGGTCCTGGACAGATCCAGCACATCTGGTTCGCCTGCCGCCCCGAGTACTTCCGGTCCCTGGTGTTCCGCGCCTATTGGGACAACGAGGACAACCCGTCCGTTGAAGCCCCCTTGGGAGACCTCTTCTGCAACGGCTGGACCGAACCGGTCATGGTGAACTCGTTGCCCGTTTCGGTCAATGCCGTCGGCGCTCTGAACAGCTACTGGCCCATGCCCTTTCGCAAGCAGGCCCGGATTGAAATCGTCAACCTCAGTCCGGAGCCGGCCAACGGGTTCTATTACCAGGTCGACTACACCTTGACGGACGTGCCGGAGGACGCGGCCTACTTCCACGCCCAGTGGCGTCGGGTCAATCCCCTGCCCTACAAGGATGTCTTTACCGTGCTGGACGGCGTAGAGGGCCGCGGCCACTACGCAGGTGTGTATGTCGCGTGGGGGTCCAACAACAACGGGTGGTGGGGCGAAGGCGAGATGAAGTTCTACCTGGACGGCGACCAGTGGCCCACCATCTGCGGTACCGGGACCGAGGACTACTTCGGCGGCGCCTGGGGATTCCACGGAGTCGGCCTCGAGGGATACCAGACGTATTCAACCCCGTACCTGGGGTTCCATCAGGTCATTGAGCCGGACGGGTTCCAGCGCAGTCAGGCACGCTTCGGCATGTACCGCTGGCACATCATGGATCCCATCCGGTTCGAACAGGGCCTGCAGGTAACTCTCCAGGCCTTGGGCTGGCGCAAACCCAAGGAGGGCAAGCGCAGGTATCTGGCCCTGCAGGATGACATCGCCTCGACTGCCGTGTGGTACCAGACCGAACCCCACAACCCATTTCCCCGGCTCACGGAACTGGATCACCTGGAAGTCGTCTGAGCGTCCGGCGACCACCACAGACCGTCCGGTCCTCACCGGTCGTCGGTGTGGGCGGCAGTGGTTCCCAAACCTGTCCGCTGACGATTCCTGATGTAGGGCCCCCCACGCCGGATTTGGTTCCGGGGCTTGCCGGATGGTTTCTATCCGGCTGGCAAACCGGGTTGCACCTGTGCGGACACATGCGTGTCGATGGCGGACAGGAACATCTCGCCGAACTTGGCGAGCTTGGTATCGCCCACACCATGGACCGATTTTAATTCCGTCAGCGTTCGGGGTTTGCGGACGGCCATCTCAATCAAAGTCCGGTCGGAGAAGATCATGAAGGCCGGCACGTTGTGGGTGCGGGCCAGGGTCAGCCGCGTCTCTCTCAAATGCTCGAACAGCACCCGGCTCTCCCGATCCGTCAATGCGTCGTGCTTCCCTTCGATTGCGGATTCTGAACGACTCCCCTCCGCCGCATCCTGTGAGTCGACGCGGGGACTTTCCCGGGACATGCCGGTGGTTTCTTCCTCGGCTGTCAGTCCCTGCTGCATCTGATCGGTTCCATGCGTGTCGATGGCAGATAGGAACACCTCGCCAAATTTGGCGACCTTGACATCACCCACACCATGGACCAATTTGAGTTCCGCAGGAGTCCGGGGCCTGCGGACGGCCATGTCTGTCAAAGTCCGGTCGGAGAAGATCATGAAGGCCGGCACGCTGTGGGTGCGGGCGAGGGTCAGGCGCGTCTCTCTCAAATGCTCAAACAGCTCCCGGTCCTTCCGCTCCACCAATGCATCGTACTTCCCGTCACTTTCTGGGCCTGGACGGCTCCGGCCCGTCACAACCTGCGGGTCAATCCGGAACCTGAAGGTCTCCGTGCCGGACAACAGCTGCCGCCCCTTGGACGTTATGGACAACCCGCCCTTGCCGCCGATGTCGGCTGCCAGAAAACCGCCTGCCACCAACTGGCGAACAATGGACCTCCATTCATCCTTGTTGTGTTCGCGGCCCACTCCGAAAGTGGGCAGGGAGTCATGACCCCATTCCTGGATCCTGGTCGTCGCGTTGCCCAGCAGGACATCAATCAGATAGGCTGCTCCAAAACGCTGCCCTGTGCGGTGGGCCGCGGACAGGACTTTCTGGCCCTCGACCAACCCCTCCCTCACCTCGGGCGGGTTCCGGCAGTTGTCGCAGTTGCCGCAGGGCTCTTCCAATCGTTCGTCGAAGGCACCCAGAAGTGCCTGCCTGCGGCAACCCGCGCCTTCGCAGTAGCCGAGCAGCAAATTCAGGCGCTGATGTTCATGGCGGCGGAACTCGGGGTCGGCATCCGCCTCCTCAATGAAACGGCGCCTTTGCACAATGTCCGTCAAGCCATAGAGCATCAGGGTGTCGGCTGGCAGTTCATCCCGTCCCGCCCGTCCAATCTCCTGGTAGTACGCTTCCATGCTGGAAGGCAGGTCGGTATGCAAGACAAAGCGGATGTCCGCCTTGTCGATCCCCATGCCAAAGGCTATTGTCGCCACCATGACCACGCCGTTTTGCGACATGAACATCTGCTGGTGATCGAGGCGCTCGGATGCGTCCAATCCGGCATGGTAGGGCAAGGCCGCAACACCATGGGAACGCAGCAGCGCGGCTGTTTTCTCAGTTGACTTCCGGGACAGGCAGTAGACGATGCCGCTCTGTCCCGGACGGGCATTCACGAATTCCAACAGCGTTCGTTGGAGATTCCGGCGAGATTGGACCGCGAGGTGAATGTTGGGGCGATCAAAACCTTGGCTGAATACCCGGCCCGAGCGGTTGAACAGCTTCTCGCAAATATCCTGTCGGGTTGCGCGGTCCGCGGTGGCTGTAAATGCGGCAATCGGAACTTCGGGAAACAGATCACCCAACCGGGACAGCTCTACGTAATCCGGCCTGAAGGCCGGCCCCCATTTCGAGATGCAGTGTGCCTCGTCCACCGCGATCAGGTTGATGGGAAGCCGCTGCAGCGATGCGATCATGCGCGGCTGCATCATGCGCTCGGGTGCCAAGTACAGCAGCTTCGCATGTCCGGCGGACACCCGTTGCCATGCAGCCAGATTGTCGGAACGGCTCCGGTTTCCGTTAATGGTCTCCGCGGCTACGCCGGACAGCCTCAGCGCCGCAACCTGATCGTCCATGAGGGCGACCAGCGGCGAAACCACCAAAGTAAGCCCGTCCAGGACGAGTGCGGGCAACTGATAACAGAGAGACTTGCCGGCACCGGTAGGCATTACCCCCAGCACGTGGTTGCGCTGGAGAATGGCCTCAATGATGTCCGCTTGACCCGGACGCAGAGTTTGGAAGCCGAAGACTCGTTCCAGGATGGGTTGATAGGCATCCGACAGCATTGGGTTTGGACCAGTGCAATCTTGTGGTGCCTGGCGGCATCCCCTACCAATTGGTAAACGAACCGTCCAAGCGCCGTAGCTGAGGCATTTCCCGTTCCTGTGCCGGAGCCTTCCGAGCCAGTTCCCGATCGAATTCGATACCCAGGCCCGGACCCTCCGGCGGTAACAGCGATCCGTCCTTCCATTCGGGTTGACCCCGACAGATATCGGTCAGGAACGTTCCGGGTTTGGCCGGCTGTTCCTGTACCCCGAAGTTGCTGGTTGCCAGGTTCAGGTGCAGGCAGGCCATGGACGACACCGGACCGAGTGGGTTATGCAAGGCCAATTTTATGTAATGTGTTTCGCACCAGCCGGCGATCTTGCGCGCCTCGGTCAAACCACCCACGATGCACAGGTCGATGCGCGCGTAGTCAATCCACTCCTCTTCGATCATTTGACGGAACTCCCACTTGGACGAGAAGTGCTCTCCGGCCGCCAGCGGCACCGAGGTGCGGGGCCGAAGCGTCTTGAAGGAGTCCTGGTTCTCGGCGCGGAGTGGGTCCTCGACGAAGAACGGGTGCAGGGGCTCGAACTCCTTGCAC
This sequence comes from Caldilineaceae bacterium, assembly GCA_965219935.1. Taxonomy (GTDB): domain Bacteria; phylum Chloroflexota; class Anaerolineae; order Caldilineales; family Caldilineaceae; genus Bin34. The sequence continues at coordinate 1,118,816 of CBDCOU010000003.1, forward strand.
AACCAGAGTGTGTCCGGCAGATCCAGGCGCGTGTGGACATCGAAGCACAATTCGATGTCGTCACCCACCGCATCCCTCACGGCCTGAGCCTGGGCGATCGCCGCCAGAACCGACTGTCTGGGTTCCAGAATGTCGCCATCAGAGGGCAAACCCCACCGGACAAACTTCCACCCCTCCTCCTTGGTCTCCAGGCACGACTCAACCAGGGGTTCGATTGCCATTGCATGACCGGCATTGTGGGGATAGCAAACCACGCTGTCCCTCACCCTCCCGCCGAGCAGGTCGTAGACCGGCACGCCCAAGGCCTTGCCCTTGATGTCCCACAGTGCTATGTCAATCGCGGAAATCGCGGCCGACACGATGCGCTGGGCGGGGAAGAACCCGCCCCGAAACATCAACTGCCACAGGTGCTCGGTCCGCATCGGGTCCTGGCCCTTCAGCACCTGGTCGAAATGCCGAACGGCCCCTTCCACCGCCAGTTCGCGGCTGGTGATGCCAGCCTCGCCAACGCCCGAGATGCCCTCGTCCGTGTCGACCACCACAAATAGGAAGTTTCGGCTGCCGTTCCAGACGCGGAACGACTCGATGCCTGTGATCTTCATGCCTGTTCAAGCTCCAACTGGAGGGTGTGCTACAGAAGTGCGGACAGGACCTTGATGGTCCCGTCGATGGTTTCCTCAACGTCCGTGTTGCTCATGGTGGGCATCACGTGCAGCTGCACCGCGCGCGACAGCAAGTCCGTGCTTTTGGGGCACATGTCCGGGGAATACTCCACGTCCCGTCGAGCCCAAGTCCAGGGTCCGCCGGCATCCGACCATTGCATCTTGTTGAGGACCGAATGCCAGGAGGCGTATACATGTTGATCCACCCCCGCGGGATCGAACATGCGCCCGGCACTGATGTTCTCGGCTGCGAGAGCCGTTCCCACGCGGCCCGCATCCTCTTGAGTGGGCAGGAACATGACCAAGGAAACGGCGGTGTCTCCGTCCTCGTCGTGGAGATGCCGGAAGCCCACGCCTTTTTCGGCCGCAACGGCTCCGATCCCGTTCTTGATGAGACCCTTGCGCACCCGCATGCCATCTACGATGCGCTTGCGCTTGGCCAACTGCGCCCTTCCCACGGCCGCCGTCATTTCATTCATGCGGAAATTTAGGCCCCACATCAACCGGCTTTCGGGGACATCCACCAGACGTGACGCGAACGGGTCATGGAACATGGTGGCGCGCGTGTAGACCTCATCATCGTCGGTGATGACCATGCCGCCCTCACCAGTCGTGATGATCTTACTGGCCTGGAGGCTGAAGGCACCCACGTTGCCGATGCTTCCCAGCGCCTTGCCGCCGAAGGATCCGCCATTGGCTTGCGCCGTGTCCTCCAGCACCAGTAGATGGTGTTCCTTGGCGATTCCCATGATGGCCGTCATGTTGGCAGGAACACCCCGCATGTGTACCGGCATGATGGCTTTGGTGTATGGAGAAATGTTTGCTCGCACCGCCTCGGGGTCCAAGGTAAGCGAGTCGTCGACCTCAGTGATGATGGGTACGGCTCCGATAGCCAGAATGGCCGACACGGACGCGATCCAACAGAACGCAGGAACGATCACCTCATCGCCCGGGCCCACTGCAAGTCCCTGAAGTGCGCAGAGCAGAGCTGCCGTGCCCGAAGTGACAGCGAGTGCATGCTTGGTGCCGTTGGCCTCAGCCATCTCGAGTTCCAGCTGTCTGGCCGGTGAATCTTCCTCATCGCCCATGAAGCGGTACAGGTTGCGACTCCGGATTACCTCAATGGCGGCTCTCTCTTCGTCTTCGGTGTAGGCCAACAGACCCGGCAAAGGGGCCGGAGGAGGCGTGGAGCGCGCCGGAGTACCTTGTTGGATGGCCGGAGATTCTGGATTGGTTGTGGTCATGGTGTCCCACCCAATTGGGGTTAACTGTCTGAAGGCCATACATTACAACAGACACGAAAGGAGGGGGCAGGCGCCGGGCTTGCCCGACCAAACGCTCGTCCGAGCAACAAGAACGTTCCCGATGGTCCGATACGCGGCCCCGTTCCCTGCCTTCGCCGGCAGGTATGGGATGCGGGAATCGTTGTTTGGGCCGTTGGCGACGCTACCCTAGAGGTTAGGCGGAACAAGGTTCCACTATCCCGCGACGGTCCGGTGCCCCGAAATGTTGCACGCGGAAGGGGCCGGGGTTTGACACTGGGTTATGGCGTGGAAGGCCGGAGGCGAAAGTGACAGAAGACAATGGAGGCGGAGTGACAAGCCGGGGGGTTGAGCATCCGGACCAGGAGTTGAGCGTGCAGAACCGCACACGCTGGAACGCTCTCTCCAAAGCAGGGGTACTCTATGCCAAACCTTTCCTTGGCCTGAATCGTACAGAGGCACACCGCTTCCTAGACACCGAAGGGCTGATGGATCCTCCGGAAAGCAAACGCGTGCTGGTATTGGCAGGGGGCGGAGGTCAACAATCCGCCTGCCTGGCCCTGCTTGGTGCACAGGTCACCGTATTGGACCTGTCGGACGAACAGTTGGAACGCGATCGGGAAGCGGCCCGTGCACTGGGTTTGCAACTGGATTTGCACCAAGGCGACATGCGAGATCTGTCCCGGTTCAACGAAAACGCTTTCGACATGGTCTATCACCCCCATTCCATCAACTTTGTTCCCAATGTGGGCGAGGTGTTTGCGGAAGTAGCACGGGTGTTGGTGCCCGGAGGCCAATACCGGGTGGACTGGCACAACCCGTTCACCCAACTGATCGGCGAGGAGACGTACAAGGATGAGGTGGGCTATGGGCTACGCCATCCCTATCAGGACGGCGAAGTGGACCTGCAAGCCGTATTCGGTTCAGACCAGTGGCCTGTGGAACTGGCGGACGGATCGATTGTGTCAGTGGACCATCCGCGCAGTTGGGTTCACACCTTGGGAACTTTCGTGGGGGGACTGGCTCGCAACGGGTTCGTGATTTTGGGCATCGGAGAGGAAACCTCGACCAACGACGATGCCGAACCCGGCAGTTGGGAGCACTTCAAGCGGATCACGGTTCCCTACCTGCGGATATGGACGCGCCTGGTGCCGGAGGCATTTGGTTCTGCGCCGCGATGACCATTTGTCACCGTATGGCAGCGTCCATGGATTCGCGTGTCCAATACTCCCATGGCGTAGAGAAGCAGAGCTTTCGTTGGCTGTGTCCGGGCTCTTTCTTGACACCCTCATGCATGATGAACGTCCTGAGGACGGCCAGGCTGCGGGTTAGAATTGGGTCTCGGCACACGCGGGAGTCGTGAGATGGATGCGGTTGCAATTCGGGAGCGGACCCAGGCGGCGCCCAACGGGCGCACGGAGGAACTGCACCCCGACGCCAATCCGTATATGACACAAGCGGCACGGGCGCAACGGGCCGCCTGGCGGCTGGCACACCCGGAGGCTTGGCACGCCCACCTCGAGAGCCTTGTTTATTACGACCCTGAATACGCGTACGATGTAGGGCACGAGTACGAGGACGACTGGACCACCGATCCGGACCATTCCGGCAACGGCATCGAATTCGCGGAATACGACGAGGACGGCGTTTTGGAGCCCATCGACGACCGGCGGACCATGCTCGAGGGGATCATGCTCTTCCTGCTCCGCAAACTGCTCGGCAACCGCGCCGAGTCCCAAGGACGTCTCTATTTCCCCGGTCCCGTCGCGGAGCGCCTGCAACTTCGGACGCAGCAGGGCAACCGCAGCAGCTACGTGAAGCCGGATCTGATGGTGTTCCCGCCCGCCTACGAACTACCGGCCGAGGCCCACCGGGACCGCAGCGACTGTGCCCTGCGCGTGCACGAAGGCGCGCCACCGCCGGAGTTGGCAGTCGAAATCCTGTCGGTCTCCTCCGTAGCGCGGGATTACGGGGTCAAGCGGGAGCTGTATGCGGCCCTCGGTGTGCGCGAGTACTGGATATGCGACGTGGGCGGCATCCGCCATCCGAGTTCGCCCGTGGAACTGCAGGTGTACCGGTTGACGACTGATGCCACCTATGCGGAAGTTCCGTCGGCATGGACGGACGCAGCCCTGGACGGCGCGCCGACGTTTTGGAGTGAGGTGTGCAACATGCACATTCACGTGGTGCCCGGCGACTACGCGCCGCGCTTCCAGTGGTACGACGAGGACCAGGGCCGCTGGCGGGACAACGAGACCGATGCCCAGGACGAAAAGGAGCGGCTCCAGCAGGAGAGCCGAGCGGAGGGTCGAGCGAAAGGCCGGGAAGAGGGTCGGGAAGAAGGGCGGACGGAAGAAGCCGTCAACACGATGCGCGAATTCCTGCAGATGGATCTGGATCCGACGTACCTGGATCGCATCGAGGCTGTCTGGCGTCGGGATGGCCCGCCGTCCAACGCTGCTCGGCGTATCCGAGCCGTGCTGCGTACTCCCAACGAGTGGCGGACCCTGTTGCAGGTACCGGACGCGAACGATGACAACAGTCCCCACCGCGCTCCGCCGCTCCGCGACACCGATCCCCGGTAGCACCGTGGCTCCTACCGATGCGTAGGTGCCGAACCCGCCAGGTACGAAGGGCAAGACACGGTTCGCCCTGGATGAACTTGGTTGTTTGCCCGATGGCCGAACGGAGTCCGGCATCCGGCCTTGTCCGGTTGCGGTCAACGCGGCAACCCACCAGTAGGAAGCCTGGTAGACGTTCGGGATTCCGGCCCCGGATCAACGAGACTTGCAGTGCGCCAAATGCACACCGTCGCCACGCGGCAGTGCGGATTCGGATAGACTCCCACTGTCTTTTGTGATCTCAGACTCAAATTCCAGCCATGACCAGAGTATTTAGGATGCGCTTGGGCAGCGGCGGTTTGTATGAACAACAGGCCATCGACGAACATGTCATTATTATCGGATGGCTTCATGAAGATTTGTCCAATTACAGCACATTCGAAGAAATCAAACCGCTTGTTCTAAAAGACTTTCCAGAAAATACACCCACTTCCCATAATATAATATCTGGGATGATCAATATATTTGTAAATGAGATTGACGTAGGCGACTATGTTGTAGTGAAACTGGTTAAGAGCCAAGCCATTGCAATTGGAAAGATAGACGGGCCATACAAGAAGGGGGAAGACAACCTGCATTTGCGGTCAGTGGAGTGGCGTAGGCGGGACATTGACGAGTCAGAGCTTGGCAGAGACTTGCGGGGAAAACTGGGGTATACCCGACTCACAGTCTCAAACTTGTGGATACAAGATGCCGTAGACAGAATCGAGACGATCATCGACACGGGCAAGGATCCAGGACCAAACGGTCGTTCGGAACAGATCGCTGTCAGCGGAACGGATATGGAACCGGGTAGTTACTCGGTGGAAGACATCATCAGCGATGGCTGTTTTGTGGAGTGGGAACGAATTTCCAACATGCTCGAGCGGCTACGGTCCAAGAAGAACCTGATCCTTCAAGGTCCACCCGGCACCGGCAAGACGTGGCTGGCAAAAAGGTTGGCCTGGGCTCTGGTAGGCCAGAAGGACGAAAAGAAGGTCCGCGCAGTCCAGTTCCATCCGAACCTGTCCTATGAAGACTTCGTACGCGGTTGGCGGCCATCCTCCCAGGGCAAGCTGGACTTGGTGGATGGACCCTTCCTCGAGATCGTTGCAGCAGCCAAGGGGGATGCAACAGGCACGTACGTGCTTGTGATTGAAGAAGTCAACCGAGGCAATCCAGCCCAAATCCTGGGTGAAATGCTCACTCTCTTGGAGGTGGACAAGCGTAATCCCGAAGACGCCTTGGAACTGACCTACAAGCGGGAAGGGGAACAGGGGGTCCACCTCCCCTCCAACCTGCATGTCATCGGCACGATGAACATCGCGGACCGCTCGCTGGCCCTCGTGGACCTGGCCCTCAGACGACGCTTTGCGTTTGTCGATCTGGTGCCCGAGATCGGTGACCGCTGGAAGGACTGGAGCCGGGACCGATGTGGATTCGATGAGTCAGTCCTGTCCGACATTCAGGATCGCATGTCCAATCTCAACGAGACCATCGAGGCTGATGCGAAACTCGGCAGACAGTTTCAGATTGGCCACAGCTACGTCACTCCTCAGCCCGGCAGTGAAACCAACCCGGGAGCTTGGTATCGAGACGTTGTGGAGTCGGAGATTGGCCCACTCCTGGACGAATACTGGTTCGATGAACCGTCCAAGGCGCAGCGGGAACGAGAGAAACTCCTGGAAGGATTGGACTGGCTGTAAGCCAGGTCAATTTGGAGTGATTGATGGGATTCATCGGGCGGATACCCATCCGCAACATCTGGCTTCTGATGTTCTATGCATCCGACCTGTATAGGCATCTCGGAGACCAAAACAGCGCTGTCGAAGAGAGTCCGGATCCCCTCGCCGACCTTGTTGCGGAAATCCTGGCACACCGCGTCGAACAGCGACTCCGCCGGCAACTGAGCACGGGGTTCCAACCCCGGGATGCAAACCTGAGACGGGTCAAGGGCCGCATTGACCTGCTCCGCACCACCCGGCACCGATTGCTGGACCAAGGGCTGGTTGCTTGCCGGTTCGACGAACTGTCGCTGGACACCCCGGCAAACCGCATCGTGTTGGCTGCCTTGGAAACGGTGGCGAACACTGTCCAGAATCAGGACCTCGGCTCACGATGCGGTTCCCTGGCTTTGCGGCTGCGCCGGGCGGGGGTATCCGGCAAGAGGCCAACCAGGCGGCAGATTGCTTCGGTTGCCGACAGCCGTCTCCTAAGGGACGATGCAGCGATGATGGCCGCGGCTCGGTTGGCCCTCGATCTGGCCTTGCCGACGGAACAGGAAGGAATACACTCGCTGCCGGTGGCCGAACGGGAAGAACACTGGGCGCGGCGATTATTTGAACGCGCAGTGGCAGGTTTCTATGACGTGGTTGCGGGGCCGTATGGCTGGAAAGTGTCGGCAGGTACGTGGCTCAAATGGAATGAACGGGATCCTTCACCCGGGTTTGAAGCCATCCTACCGTCCATGAAAACCGACATCGTCCTCGATCACGAGGATCGCGGTCACCGGATCGTAATCGACACCAAGTTCACCGAGATTGTCCAAGCTGGCCAGTACAGGGAGTCGAGCCTCAAGAGTGGTTACATCTACCAGATGTATGCGTACCTCCGGTCCCAGGAAGGTGTCGGGGATGGGCTGGCCGACAGTGCGTCCGGCCTACTCTTGCACCCGACGATTGGTTCCGACATGGACGCAAGCGCTGAGTTCCAAGGTCACACAATTAGATTCGCGACCGTCGATCTCACGGCCTCGGCATTGGACATCCGCAACCGCCTGTTGCAAGTCATCCAAGTTCCTTTCACTGCAACCACCCCGGACATGGTTCGATAAGTCCCAAAAACCGACGACGGGTTGGTGAAATCGATCGCAGGAAGTCCGGACTATCTGGCAAGCAGTCGACTCCGATTCACCTTTCCTCTCAGCCACATCCTCTCCATGAAGATTCGTCAAGTCAAGCTGCATCCGGTCGCCACAAGACGCCGTTCAGGCATTCGCAACCGGCATGTCATAGTCCGCATCGACACGGACAATGACTGGACCGGCTGGGGCGAGATGAGCGATCTCAGCCACCTTCCCGCCTGGCACTTCCACATCGGGAGCTTGGAACAGACTCTTACAGATGCATTGGCCGGCCAGGATCCCCGAAATCTGGCCCGGCTGGAGGGTTTGCTGCTGGATCTGTTCCCGGTGGAAACATACCTCTACAGCAGATCGGCATCGATACGCCAAGGAGTGGACATCGCGCTACACGACCTGGTCGCCAAAACCAACAGTCAGCCCGTCCATCACCTGTTGGGCGGTCGGATACGCGACGCGATGGACGTGTGCTTGCCCATTTTTCGAATGCAGACCACAGAACAGGTGCAGGACCGTCTCAAGGACGTGGCTTGGGCCTACGATTTGGGGTTCAGGCTTGTGCGAATTTACGTGGGAGCCTGCCCGGAAGCCGACCACATGCTGTTGAAGGCGATGGCCGAAACCTACGGGAACGAAATGCGGGTCAAGTCCTGGGACTTCTCGGGCGGTCTCCATTGGAAGGCCGCCTTGGCCGCGTCCGAGACACTCGGCGAATATGGAACCTGCCAACTGATCGAGAGCCCCGCCCCGGCCCTGGACCTGGACGGACTGCGAGAGTTCAGGAACCGATCCCGATTACCCGTATCGGAGCACGTTCTGTCGCAGCACCACGCGTGGCAGCTACTCCATAGGGGTTGCGTGGATATTCTGAACGTATCCCCCTTTGTCCTCGGTGGCCTGCGGCCCTGCCAACGCGTTATGGCGCTGGCAGAGAGTGCCCATGCCGGCGTTCTACTGGGCACCACCCAGGAACTGGCCGTCGGTACCGCAGCGATTGCCCATCTCACTGCGTCGGCACAGGCAGTCAACTGGCCGGGAGACTGCACAGGCCCGTTGCTGTACGAGGATGACGTTGTGGAGATAGGGGTGACTTACCAAGGCGGAGCACTCGTCGTTCCTGCCGGTCCGGGACTTGGCGTCACCGTCTCGGAATCCCGATTGGAGGCGCTTGCCACACCTCTTGAACCGGAACCTGCATCAAACCTAACCGCGTTGCGGGATAGGACTGCGGCCTGATTCCGGTTCTTGCGGCCAAACCTATTGGTACGCCAAGGAACCGTCCGGTTTCCACAATTGCCTGCGCCGCCAGGACACGAAGGGAGCGTCCTCCAGCACCGCCGGATTCAGGGAAACTCCCAGCCCCGGTTTCTCGAGCACAATTAGATGACCATCCCGGAGCGGGATCGGCTCTTCCAGAATCTGATGCCGAATGCCCTCATCGTCCGGGTGGTACTCCAGAACCTCGAAGTTCTGCGTACTCAGTGCAAAGTGGGCGTTGACCGCATTGGCTACCGGTCCGCAAGGATTGTGCGGCAGGACTGAAACGTAGTGGGCCTCTGCCATCGCAGCGATCTTCTTCATTTCCCACAAACCACCCGTGACACAGATGTCGGGTTGGATGAAGTCAACTGCGTTCTGGTTCAACAGGGGACGAAATTGATGCCGGGTGTAGAGCATCTCGCCGGTTGCCAACGGAACCCGCACCTGCCGCCTGAGCACCCCCAGTGCCTCCACGTTTTCCGGTCTGAGCGGCTCTTCCACAAACATCGGGTTCATTGGCGCCACCACCTCGCAGAGTTGGGCTGCCCTGCCAATCTCCAGGATGCGCGCGTGGGGATCCAGCCCAATGTCGATATCGGGGCCGACCGCGTCCCGCACGGCGTTCACCCGGGCCTCAGTCTCGCGGAGTACCTGGTTCCATGGCTTCAGATGAAAGTCGTTGGGCAGCGGTCCCATCTTGAGGGCCGTGTACCCGTAGGTTTCGATCAGCTGTCGGGCGTGATCCGCCAACTCGGCGGGCGAATCTCCGCCAACCGACTGATAGACACGCACCTTGTCCCTGCATTTGCCTCCGACCAGCCGGTACACCGGCAACCCGGCCGCCTTGCCCGCGATGTCCCACAACGCGTGCTCGATTCCGCTGATGGCGGCATTCAACACCATGCCGCCCGGGAAACGCGACCCGGCGTACATCAGGTGCCACAGCTTCTCCACATCCCGGGGGTCCCTGCCCACCAGCCATTCCCTGAAGTCGTCAATCACCTTGACGGTACCCAGGTCGGGGCCGGCCGAATACGCCTCGCCCAGACCCGTGATGCCCTCGTCGGTGTGGACCTGGACGAAGGGAATGTTGCGGTGACCCATGTTGACCACATGGGCACTGATATCGGTTATCTTCATGGGTGCTTGCCTTGTGCAGGGATGCATGTTGGAATCAAGTATGCCGCGCGGCCAAGTGCATGCCGCATCGGCAACCCGACTGCCTTTCACCACCAAACCTTCTCATAACGCCAGATCTGCCGCCACAACCGGAAACTTCCCATGTCAGACCCAACCTCCCGCCCCAACCTGCTGTACATCCACTCGGATCAACATGCCCAGCGCGTCCTGGACTGCTACGGCGACCCGTTGCTTGGAGAGACCAATCTAGGACGGCTGGCTGCAGGAGGTACGGTTTTCGACAACGTCTACTGCGATTCGCCCATCTGCGTGCCGTCGCGCATGTCGATGCTTACGGGGCTGCGGCCTCACGAAACCGGGGTCTGGACCAACGAACAGCAACTCGACCCCGCCTTCCCCACACTCGCCCACTCCCTCGGCGCGGCCGGCTATCTGCCGGTCCTGATCGGACGCATGCACGCCAACGGACCCGATCAACTGCACGGGTACACCAAGCGGCTGGTGGGTGACCACGGACCCAATCAGATCGGGGGTCCGGCAGTGGACCGCGGCGGTCTGGAAGGTACTGCCGGTCCCCATCGCATCAGCCTCATCAAGTCGGGGGCTGGCCAAAGCGCCTACCAAGTGCACGATGAGGACGTCTACAGGGAGGCCAAGTCCTTTCTGATCGATGCCTGCCGCGAACTCCAAACCGGACGCAGGCAGATCCCGTTCAATCTGTCCCTTGGGTTCATGCTGCCCCATCCGCCCTATGTCGCTCTCCGGGAGGATTTCGACCGGTTCGCGGATGCCATGACGCTCCCCGAGAAGCAGGTGCCGATGGAGGATGTTCGGCACCCGTTCCTGCGGTGGTGGCGCACCGATACGGAGATTCAGGAGGTGCCCGACGAGGAAGTGCTGCGCGCGCGGGCCGCCTATTGGGGTTTGGTATGGCGCATGGACCAGTGGATTGGAGACCTGATTCAGGTCCTCAAGGATCACGACCAGTTCGACAACACCCTCATCATCTACACCTCGGACCATGGCGACATGCTGGGTGAGCACAGTCTGTGGTGGAAGCATGTCTTCTACGAGGAATCGGTCAAGGTTCCGCTCATCATGTCGTGGCCCGGCCGCATTCCGGCCGACCGGCGGTGCGAACGCGTCATGAGCGGCATCGACGTGACCGCAACGCTTCTGGACCTCATGGGCGCACCACCATTGCCCGAAAGCAGCGGACGATCCGTCCTGCCCGAGTTGCTCAATCCCGGATCCGCGAACTGGCAGGATCTGGCGTTCTCCGAGTACAGTTCACGTCTGTTCGGCCCGGACGAAGGCTGCTATCAGCGGATGATTCGGGACGGCGACTTCAAGTTGATCTACCACGCCGGCATGCCCAGTCAGCTGTTCAACCTGGCGGATGACCCCGACGAACTCATTGACTTGGGCCAGGACTCCGGCTACACAACCGTGCGTCAACAACTGGAAGAGGCCGTGCTGGACGGCTGGGACCCCGCCGCGATTTCGGACGCGCTCGACCGTGCCGACAGTGCCAACAGCATCTTCGAGAAATGGGGGCGCAACACAAAGGTGACGGACAGCATCCGCTGGCAGTTGGACCCGTCCATGAACTGGCTGGAAGCCGACCGCACCTAAACCGACACCCTGCTCGGCGCGACATGCCGTAGCAGTGACTGATTCCCGCACTGGACCGTTCCCATGAAAATCACGAAGCTGGAAACCATTTGCCTTTCTCGGATGCACGCCCCGCACGAGCAGTGGATCACCGCCCAGTACCGCACCGTGAAGGCGGACTGCACCATCGTGGTGGTGCATACCGACACCGGCATCAAAGGTATTGGGGAAGCATCCAGCTACGGCTGGCCCCTGAACATCCGGGACTGGGTGGACTTCCTGGCACCCACGCTGATTGGTGCCGATCCCGAGGATCCCGCAATTGCCCCGCCACCGGTCGGCAACAACCGGGGCCACGACGGGGCGGCGGCAGGGATTGACTGCGCCCTATGGGACATCCGCGGTCAGGCTGCCAACAAACCCGTCAACGAACTCATTACGGGCCAACCTGTGGAGTCGGTGCAGTTGTATGCCTCCAGCGGCTGCCGGTACGACTGGCGCTACAACCCGGATCAACTGTTCCAGGAAGCGGAGGATTACATCGAACGCGGTTTCGGAGTCATGAAGTTCCGCATCGGCACGGACTGGAGTTGGGACGGCATTACGGTCGAGCGTTTCCTCGACCATGTTCGGGAACTGGTCCGCGTCGTCGATGGTCGGATGAAGCTGGCCCTGGACGGCAACTGCCGCCTCACACCTGAGGAATCCCTGCCCATCGCCCGGGAACTGGACCGATTGGGATTCGCCTGGTTTGAAGAGCCCATGCCCTGGTCGGATGTCGACTCCTACGCGGAGCTCAATCGCGCGGTGGAACTTCCCATCACCGGTGGCGAGTCGTTTGCGACCCTGGCACAGATGCGACGCTACTTGGATGCCGGCGCCTACGACGTAGTGCAACCCGATGCCGGGTTCAGCGGTATCACGGAGTTGCTGCGCATCGGCAAGGTCGCGGAAGAACGCGGGGTCAAGCTATACCCACACAGTTGGCACAACGGCCTCATGGGTTTGGCCAACGGGCATGTCGTCGCCTCGTTGCCCCACAGCGACTATCTGGAACTGTGCATGATCCAAGGGCCGTTGCAGTGGGCCTTCGCAGCCGAACCCCCTGAAATCAAGGGGGGAAGGCTGTACTTCCCGAACAAGGGCGGATTCGGAGTCGAATTGGCCGAGGGCCTCGAACAACGATACCCGTACCTTGAAGGCATCTATAGCCTGAACGTTGAACGAGACCTGATCCTATAGTTTCGGGAACTTCCGCGTCGAAAGCCAACCAAAAGCCTTCCTGCGGAAACCAATGCCGGCTTGCCCTCAGGCACACCACACCCTACCTAATTATGTAAAGTTATTGCTGTTGCTTGGAATTGCTCAAGCTGCGTTGCCGGTCTGGCAGACCGGCAAACCGTTTCCCATTCATCCACATCCAGCACACGGATCTCCCTGCCATGCCCCGACCTCAAATTACCGCTCCCCTGCCGGAACTTCCCCAGCCCGACAATCTGGAACTGCCCGTTGACGGCGGGCCGGTGACCAGACCCGAGCCGGAACTGATTGAACAACTCAACAGCGTGTCCAGTGCCACGGCGAGTGCCAACCTGCACAAACTGGGCCTGAAGAACAGTTGGATTCAGGGGCCTGTAGCCCGTCAGCGAGGCAGGAAGATCGTAGGCCCGGCCGTGACGCTCGCCTTCATGCCGCAACGGGAAGACTTGCTGGCAGGACCCGGCCAGGAACAGACGGAGAAACGGAGTGCCTTGTGGTCGGTGTTCGAATCTGTCCAACCGGGCGATGTGCTGTGCATACAGGCCTATGGAGATCCCTACACCGGCTGCGTAGGCGAGATGTTGTCCACATTTTTCAAGGGACGCGGCGGTGCCGGCATGGTCGTGGACGGCAGCATTCGCGACTGGACGGAAATCCAGCATATCGATCTCCCGTTGTGGACCCGCGGGGTCACCCCCAACTACGCCTCGCAGTCCAGACTCTTCCCGTGGGCCTTCAACGTGCCGGTGGCCTTGAGCAGGGTCACGGTGATTCCGGGCGACGCCATCATCGCCGACGACGACGGAGCCGTGATGGTTCCGCGGGCCATGATCCCGTTGGTCCTGGAACATTCCCTCGAGCATGAGGAGTGGGAGGAGTTCAGCCGCCTCAAACTGCAGGAAGGAGGCGATCTGAGACGCTACTATCCACTCTCGGACGAAGGCTGGGAAGAATACGAACAGTGGAAGGCGGCCCAATAGGGAAAATCCATCCCAACTCCCAAGCAAAGGAAAAACCACCATGGATTTGAAGAACTGCGTTGCCCTCGTCACCGGCGCCGGATCGGGAATTGGCAAAGGCGCGGCCATGCGGCTGGCGCGTGAAGGCGCCAAGGTGGGGGTGCTGAGCCGAACCGATGTCCAAATCCTGGACGTGGTCCAGGAAATCAGGGACGGCGGCGGCGAGGCCATGCCGTTGATCGCCGACGTGTCGAAGTCGGACCAGCTCCAAAGTGCCATCACCGAACTGGCCGAAGCCTACGGCGGCATCCAGGTGGTGGTGGCGAACGCCGGGGTCAACGGCCTCTGGGCACCCATCGAGCAGATCTCCGAGGACGACTGGGACTACACGATGGACATCAACCTGAAGGGCACGTTCATGACCATCAAGTACGCCCTGCCCTGGCTCAGACAGTCCGGCGGGGCGATTGCCGTCGTCGCTTCGGTCAACGGCACGCGCATCTTCAGCAACACGGGAGCCACGGCCTACGCGTGCTCCAAGGGCGGGCAGGTCATCATGACCAAGATGCTCGCTCCCGAACTGGCCCACGACAATGTGCGCATCAACGTGATTTGCCCGGGGTCCATCCGCACCGAAATCAGCGACAACACGGTGATCAGCAATCAGGACATCGTGTGGCCCGTAACGTTCGAAAAGGGCCAGATCCCCTTGACCAGGGATCGGCCGGGAACGATTGAGCAGTGCGCCGACCTGATCCACTTCCTGGTATCGGACGCGTCCGCCCACATCACGGGCACGGAACTGTGGATCGACGGAGCCCAATCCCTGATCAAGGGATAAAGCACCCCGGGCTGCAGTTCAGACTTCGGCCTTGGACGAGTCCCTGGTGCCCGGTTCGGCCAACCAAAACCTGCGCATGGTCTTGGCGTTCAGCGTGTGGCCCAGGCCGGGCCTGTCCGACACGATGAGAAAGCCGTCTTCAATTTGCTCGGGCGGGTCGAGAAGCTCGGCCCGCCAGGGCACCTCGCCCCAGGCAAACTCGAGGACGTCGAATTTCTTGGCGGCCGCACACACGTGACCGCTGTGCATACTGGCCACGGGCCCGGAAGGGTTGTGCGGTGCGAATTTAACCCCGTGCAGCGCGGCCAGTTCGCCTACAAGCAGGGTTTCCTGATCGCCTCCGGCATGCTTGACATCCGGCATGACGACATCCGCGGCACCAGCTTCCAGCAGGCGGTGAAAGGATTCGGCACCGAAGAGGCTTTCGGCCGTGGCCAGTTGCTGCCGAATCCCTGATCTGACCTCGTGCAAGCCCTTGAGGTTCGAAACCGGGAGCGGCTCCTCAAACCAGTACAAGTTCAAGGGTTCGAGTGCCGCCGCCACCAGGAAACTCTCGCTCAGGGCGAATCGGCTGTGACAGTCCACCGCTACATCCACGGCTGGCCCAACCGCCTCACATACCGCCCTGACGCGTTCCACCCCGGGCCACCAATTCGCCTCATCCCCGGACCGTCGCCGGTTCGGTGGCTTCACTTCATCGAACGGCGCCAACTTGATCATGTGAAATCCTTCCGCAGCCGCCGTTTCCGCGGCCTTGGCGAAGGAAGCCGGAGAGCGATCCTCGACGTGGCGGTTGATGTTGGCATACAACCGAACGCGCTCCCTGACCTGCCCGCCCCATAATCGGGCCAGCGACATCCCCGCTGCCTGAGCCCGTACATCCTGAGCTGCTTGTTCAACTGCGCTCAAGGCGGTATCTATGACGCGGGCCCTCCTGTAACGATGTCCCATCTCCTCGCGCAACCCATCGATGTTGGCAGGATCCTTGCCGGCCAGATCCTCGGCAAGGCTTGCCACTATCCCGCAAACCGAGTAATCGTCGCCGCCGTGGCTCGCCTCGCCGATTCCGGTCAACCCCTCTTCGGTTTCCAGGACAACGAAGATCCAGTCGCCGCGCCGGTTGACCCGGACGCCTTCGGTCCTGATGTCCCTGATCGTCAACATATCCGGGCCTCGTTCAGGTTGGTTGATAGCGCAAGGCGCGCCCCGGGAACCGATCCCCGGCGGAGTCCATCAGCCTACCGGAGGAGATGACCGGCTGGCCATTGACCCACATATGGTCAAGGCCATCGGCCAGTACGGCCGGATTGTCGAATCCATTGCGCTCCTTGAACCGTTGGGGATCAATCACCAACAGGTCCGCAAAACATCCTTCCGCAATCCTGCCCCGATTCCGCAGCCCGAATCGGTCGGCGGACCGGCCGGTCATCGAGTGCACGGCCTGTTCCAAACGCAGCACGCCTCTGGAGATCAACGTGTCCAGCATGCGCGGGGCGCTGCCGTATTGCCGGGGATGGACATGGCCACCTGGATGCAAAATCCCGTCGGTACCCAGCAAAAAGCAAGGATGCTGCAAAAATGCATCCGCCAGTTCGTCCGCACCGCGGTGGAACACCAGCAGAACCGCGAGGTTCTCCTCGATCAGGAAGTCGCACAAGACATCGCCGGCAGGTTTGCCCGAGGCATCCACATAGGCCTGCAGGGTGGCTCCCTGCCAGCAGGTATTCCCTTTCCCCGGCACCCAGGCAATGACCATGTTGTCCAGTTCCAACCGAGACGAAACCGCAGCTTGGGTGACGCCGTCGCGTAACCGCCGACTAGTCAGGGCGGACATCACTCCCAGCGGTCCGTTGCGCCAAGCTTCGTAGGGCATCAGGTAGTTCAACATTGTCGAACCCGGCAGGTACGGGTAGACATCAAATGTGAAGTCCACCTCATGAACCGCTTTGTTGTCGATGTATTCAAGTAACTGGTCCCGTTCCTGCTCGCTGTTGCCTTTCAGATGGGAAATGTGCACCTTCGCGCCCGACTGCACGCCTATGCGAACCGCTTCCTGCATTCCAGCCAAGGTTCCATGCTTGTATCGCACATGGGTCGCATAGATGCCACCAAAACCGGCGATCGCCTCGGCTGCACGAACCAGTTCGCCCGTGTCCGCCCAGCACTGTGCGACATAGTCCAAACCGGTTGACAGACCACAAGCACCCTCTTCCATCGCCTGAGCGATCCGGTCCTGGATCTCAAGGGTCTGGTAGTCATCGGGTGCCAACTGACCCCATCCGCAGGCCAGCACCCGCACATTGGCGTAGGGAACCTGCGCCAGCGCGTTCTGGGCGTTGCGACCATCCACCAACGACATGTAGTCGGCTATCGACTCCCAGTTCGCATAGTCTTCCTGTTGCAGGGCGTTAAGTCCCTTCAGGTAGTAGATCCATTCCCCCGCGTTTTGGCGGGACACCGGCGCGTACGAGATTCCGTCCGACATGATGACTTCGGTCGTGAAGCCCTGCCGAAGCTTGCTTTCGATGAGCGGGGTCTTGACCAACCAACCGTCCATGTGGGTGTGGACGTCGATGAAGCCCGGTGTAACCCAGTTGCCATGGGCGTCGACCACCGTTTCCCCCGGCTGAGCTGACAACCGGCCCACGGCGGTGATGTGATCGCCAGCGATACGCACGTCGGCGACGCGTGGTTTGGCCCCTGTCCCGTCGATGACGGTGCCACCCCTTACCAATGTTTCGGACATCGTGTGCGTTCCCTTCCCTGTCTGGGTCAAACCGTTGGTGTCAGTGCTTGAACTCAAGCACGCCTCGCACTACCCGTCCACCCACCATGTCGTCGAACGCCGATTGGACTTCATCGATGGCGTACGTTTTGGTGATCAAGGCATCCAGGTCCAATGTGCCTTGGTCATACATGGTCAAAATACGCGGGATGTCGAAGTGAGGTTTGGCAGTTCCCACGAAGGAACCCAGCAACTGGCGATTCATGGCCACCAAATGCGCGGGGGAGATCGGGACCGTTTCCTTGAAGGCGTGCATGCCCACGACGATCACCTTGCCTCCGGGCCTGACCGCCGCCAGGCTGTCCGTCATGGTCCCCGCACCCACCGTGTCCACAATGCAGTCGACCCCGGCGGGATACAGTTCCTTCAAGCCATCGGCGAAATCCGTCTCGGACACATCCAGGGTCAGATCGGCCCCCAGGGTCTCGGCGAAGCGCAATTTGGCCTGGTCCCGATCAACTCCGATGACGGGACTGCAACCGGCAGCCTTGGCACCCATCAACGCGCTGAGGCCGACACCGCCGCATCCAACCACGGCCAAGGCTTGGCCGGGTCGGGCCTGAGCAGTGTTCCAAACCGCACCCATTCCGGTCACCACGGCACATCCCACAATCGCGCTGGTAGCCATCGGGATGTCGATCTCGTAGGGAATGACATTCCGCTCGTGGGTCACCATATATTCGGCCATGGTGGCCACGCCCAAATGGTGTTTGAGGGGCTGTCCGTCTTGATCCAGGATCCGGGAAACCTTGTTGGGCAACAGTCCCTGCAGGATTGTGGAAGGGAATTCCTCGCACAGGTTGGGCATGCCGGACTGGCATGTGCCACAACGGTTGCACGCCGGCAACCAGTTGTAGATCACCTTGTCCCCCGGCTTCACGGACGTGACAGCCTTGCCCGTTTCAACCACAACCCCGCTGCCTTCGTGGCCCAACACCAGCGGGGGCCGCACACGCAATTCGCCCTTGAGTGTATGCAGGTCGGAGTGACAGACCCCCGCGGCATGGTTTTCGATCAACACCTCGGACTCGCCAGGCGGTGCCAGCGCAATGAACTGCACTTCCAACCGATCGACTTCGGGAACAACGACGGCCCTGACTTGCATCCGATTCCTCTCTTGGCTGTAGTGTCAGACTTGGCTTCGGACCAGTGAGACAAAGGCTGTTTGGAGAAAGGCCCGGTGGCGATCCCCCGGGACTTCCCGCCGAGTTGACTCTAACCCAAGCCGCGGGTGTGGATACCCGACACACGCGGCCCGCCTGTGGCAAGAGATGCCAGTCTCACCTGCCTCACCGGTGGTTGGAACGGGATTCGTCCACTGCTCGGCCAAAACGGCAGGCGATGAGGAAACGCCTGGCGGACTAATGACCGGCTGTCACCACCAACGGTTCAGCGTGGAAACGGTAGCCCAAGCCGGGAATGTTTTCGATAAAGTGAGGGGAATCGGGTCTCGGCTCAAGCTTGCGGCGCAGTCGGCTGACCAACCCCCGCACCAATGTCGAGTCTCCGTCTCCGTGATAGCCCCAAACCCGTTCGGCTATGGATTCGGTAGGTACCACGTGTTCCTGGTTGGACATGAGCAGGTACAGCAGCCTGAACTCCAATTGGGTTAGGCGCATGGGGTCGCCGCCCTGGACCGACACCGTCCGGTCCGACGTGTCGAGGACGATGTGTTCCAAGGCCATTTCGTTCAGGATGGTGAATGGAACCGAAGCCGCCAACCGCGAAAACACCTTGAGGTAGTTGGACAGCAGTCGCAGGGATACCGGACGGTCCAACATCAATGCAGCCCCGCGCTCCAGCAGGAGGCACTCCTGGGTGTCAGGAACCGGTTCGTGCAAAACCAAGATCGGTGCCGCCTTGGTCACTTGGCGAATCGTGTCCAACTCCTTCAGGGGCAGATCCTCCTTGTTGGAGGCCAGAATGATGACATCGCCGGGATCTTCCTCCCACCGTTCCATCCGCGTAACCAGATCAGGAGCGGCGGCAGCCGTGATGCCGAACTCCCGCATGGCCACACTGATAACGCGACCTTCGGTCGGGTCATCGGCAAACACTACAACTCGCATGCAGATGCGTCTCCCGGATGCACCTGGCCAATCCACGAAGGGCTAAGTATAGGGGGGATACAACCCGTCTATACTCAACTTCCGGACACGAGCCGGAACATTCCATGACGGACAGGAACCATTTCTTGCGTTGGCACTGCCGTTTACCAGCCTATGACCAACAACATTCTCATCGCCGGGGCCGGAGCCTTCGGCCTGTCCGCAGCCCTTGCATTGTCGGAGCGGGGATATCGGGTGGCCGTGGTTGATCCCACCGGCCCCGCCAACCATTCGCAGGCTGCTTCCCGGGACATCAGCAAGATCGTGAGGTCGGAGTACTGGTCCGACCCTACCTATACCGAGTTGGCCGAAGCAGCCATTGACCAATGGCACGAATGGAACGACCGGTTCGGCCTTCTCTACCACGAAACGGGTGTGACTCTGCTCGCGCCCAACTGGGAGCCGAACTCCTACGAAGCTCAAAGCCTTGCCACCGCCCGGAAACTCGGCAAACAGATTCAGGTCCTGGACACGGACGATGTGGCCCGCAGATTCCCCATGGTGAAAGAGGGAGCGCTCAAGGTTGGATACCACAATCCGAGGGGAGGCTACGCCGAAGCCCTGGAGGCCCTCCGTGCACTCTTCCGGGGACTGGCGGATCAGGGGGTGGATTTCCATGTTGGCCGGATGGTGGAACAGCCGGCCGAGCGGGGTGGCCGCTGCTTCGGATTCCGGCTGACCGACGGCGGTCTGCTGGAGGCCGATCACATGCTCGTGTGCGGCGGCGCCTGGACTGGGACCATTGTCCCGGACATGGCATCGAAAACGAGGCCCACAGGCCAACCGCTCTTCCATCTGCAAGTGGCAGACCCGGAACCCTATACCCCGCCGAACTTCCCGGCGGTAATGCTGGACATCGCCAACGCCGGCATCTATGTCCTGCCCCAGCACCCAACCGAGCAGGTGGTGAAGGTTGGTCTCCACACCTCCGGTCGGGATCTCGACCCGATGCGCGACGACCGCATCGTGACGGACACCGAAACCCGCATCATGCGCCACATGTTCGGCCAATACATTCCGGAACTGGCTGCGGCCCCGGTGATCGACAGCCGCATCTGCCTCTATTGCGATACCCCGGACTACCACTTCTGGATTGACCGGCATCCGGACATCGACAACCTGACCGTGGCCTGCGGCGGTTCCGGCCACGGCTTCAAGTTCATGCCGGTACTGGGTGACATCATCGCGGACGCGGTGGAGAGCAAGACCAACCGGTACCACGGGAAGTTTCGCTGGCACAGACCGCTTCCGGCCAAGTCCTACCACGGCGAACGTCGTGAACTGGCAGACCTGGCGCTGACCTGAGCCCGGGAATACGAGCCGGCTATGGTTGGGTTGAGGCGGTTGTCGCTAGATGGGGCCCTGTGGACTCGGGCCGCGCCGTGCTGCCGCAACCACGGCCAACAGCGCGAACACTGCTCCTGTCACCACATACACGGCACTTAGGCCCAGTTGCCACACCACGGCTGCGCTCAAGGCGGGAGCCACCGTCCGCGCGGCCGAACGGGTGCTGTTTTCCAATCCGAACACTGCGCCCTGCTGACCGTCCGCCGACACGGACGCCAGCAAGGCACCCACGGCCGGATAAATCCCGCCCATCGCAAACCCCACGGCACTGTACAGCAGTGTTTGCTGCCAGAGGTGGGTGGTGAATCCCTGAGGTACGAACAGGAGCGCGGATACGACGGCGCACGACAGGAGTACAAGGCGGCCGCCGTAGTGGTCGGTCAACCGTCCCAGTATCAGGGCACCCAAGGCACCAGTGACCGCATGGAGCCCAAACACTGTTCCGGCCGCGGTGGCAACGGGGACTTCAAACTGGCCAAACGACCGATTCAGTTGTGTGAGGTATAGCGATGCGAACGGGGTGATGAACGTCACGGCCAGGTGGGTCAGAAACACGAAGGAGTAAAGGCTGGCGACATTGGGCCTTTGCAGCAGGTTGAAAAGCCGGACGAAAGGTGTGCGCAGGCCCTTGACCGGGTTCGCGGCTCGTTGTTCCGGCAACAGGAACAAAACCAATATGCCGGAGGCAATCATGAAGCCGCCATTGAGCCAGAAACTCGCCCGGTAGCCCATCAGGTCGCTAACGATGCCGCCCACCACGGGCCCGGCCGCAAACCCGGTCAGCCGGGCTGTCGAAACCCAGCCCAACGCCTGTCCCCGGAACCCGGACGGCACGTCGGACGATATGTAGGAACTCGACGCGGACACGACCCCGGTGGTGAGCCCCTGGGTCAGGCGCAGCACGAACAACTGCTCGACCGAGGCCACGAAGGCCATGGAGGTCATGACCAGACCGCCTACCATTGTCGCCCGCAGAATCATCAGGCGACGACCAAAGCGATCGCCGACCATGCCCCATATCGGCGATACCACCATCATGGTGAGCCCCTGGGCTCCCATCACCAGGCCGACCCACAACGTTATGTCAATTGGAAAGGAGGTGTTCAGTTCCTGCATGAACAGCGGCAGGAACGGCATGACGATGGTGAAACCCAGCGAGGTCAGGAACTGGGCCGCACAGATAGTGAGCGTGCGTCGACGCCAGGGGTGCATCAAGAGTTCGCCGCGGGGTGCCCCCGAGTGCTGCGAGCGTATCCGATGGAGAGCAGAAGCAGAACGGCGGCGCAGCCGGAGAACAGGGGTGGGATTAGGGATGGCTGAAACCAAGTCAGGCTCAGGATCGGCCCCACGGCCGCGGCCAGGTCGTCGAGGGACGCATAGCCTCCCATGATGAGGTGCGCGTCCGGCAGGGAACGGGTGCGGTCCGCCATCGCGACTTCCACGGCCATCCGCAAGCCGCTGAACCCCAGCATCACACCCACACCGGCGACAACCGCCCACAGGCCGTGGGTGAACGCCGCGCATGCCAATGAGACCGAGGTGGTTATCGCCACCAGCATCAAGGTTTGCAGGTGGCCCATCCGGTCCGCCAGCCAACCGACCACCGGCCCGGCCAGGAGAAGTGACATCCAGTGTGCCGACAGAACCAAGCCGGCGCTGAATCCAATGCCGGTCCATCCTTCCGCCAAGGTCATCCGGGTTTGCAGGTACAGGGACATGAGCGCAATCGACACCGTAATTGCGAGGCGCGTGCCCGCTCCCAGAAACAACAGCCATCGTAACGGCGCATTCCGTGAGACAGTCAGCCAAGTGCGTCTCAGGCCGAAGGAAATGTTGTCCTCAAAGGGAACGGCACCCGGAGGCCACCGGATGATTGCGGCCAGCCCCACGCCCAAGGCCGCCAGGCCGGCCAAGACCCAGAAAGCAGCGGTGAAGCCATGCAGATCCAGCACGATCCCGCCCAGGAGCACCCCCACACCGCTACCGACCCGGACGATGCCCCACCAGTAGCCCAGTTGCCGTCCCTGGCGCTCGCGGGGCTCCTGCCACACCGCCAAATAGGCCGCCTGCCGAAACACGGACCAGGCCAATCCCCACACAATGCGCGCCAATATCATGACCCCGAAGGCAGGTTGCCGTACAAACACCGCGGTCGAGGCCATGCCCAGCACCGACGCCCCGACGAAGAACCAGCGCAGAGGCAGGCGCGGGACCAGCAATGCCACCACGGTGTTCGATGCCAGCCGCACCCAGCGGTTGACGCTCAACAGGACGCTGACCTGGAACAGGCTCAGGTGCAGGTCCGGAGCGCTGATGGGCAGCGCGCTGTACAGTAAGGAGTCGCCCATGATGAGGAGGGCGACGGCCCCGGCACACAGAACAGTCGGCGTAGACCGAATTCCCCGGTTCCTGCCAGAACCACTCATCAATCCACGATGTGGCGTGCCGTGGCGGACACCCACTCCCTGGCCCCGGGGATGCGGAGCGGTGCGACGAACTCCGAAGGCGGCGGCTGTGGGAAGCTGAGGGGCCGGGGCGAAACCAGATAGGCCCGAGCAGTCTGGTTGCCAGCTTCCATCATCTGCTTGGTCCGGCTGAAATCCATGATGGAAACATCGCGGAAGGCGCTCAGGTGGATATGGTGCAGTTGCACATTCCGGTTCTCCATGGCGCGGTCGAGGTCCTTGAACAGAGAATTGGTCAGGACCACGTTAATGGTTCGACCGAAAATCTCCTGTACTCCTTTCGCAGCCTGCAAGCGCTGGCCCCCATACCCTACGTTAAGCACCCAAATTTCCAAGGCGCCCTTGTCCATGGCAACTTCCGCCGGCACGTTGTCAAGCACCCCACCGTCCACCAGTTGCAGATCTTGATACGGGATTGGAGGATGCAGCACCGGAATGGAAGCGCTGGCCAAGGCGGCCTCAAGGAACTCCGAGTCCGCGCTTTCGCCAAACAGGTAGAGGCGCTGCGTGCGCAGATCGGTAGCGGTCAGGTAACAGGGCATCAGCAGATCGCCGAAAGTCTTCATTTGGGACGGAATCTGCTTCGTCAAAAACTTCCTTAGGGCTTTGCCTCCATGCAAGCTGTCCTTGCCCTGCAGGAACCTGAACGCCGACAACCAGGGGTTGGAGGGGAAGACATTGCGCTTGTGCACTTTCTCCCATGTTTTGCGAAGTCGGGTCAACCCCTCTTCTTCAAAGCCATGGCAAGCCAAATGCAGGGCATTCAGCGCACCTACGGAGGAACCCACCACGAAGTCCGGCACAATCCCGGCCTCCCGCAACGCGAAGATCGCCCCCGCCTGCAGCGCGCCGCGGCTGCCGCCTCCGCTCATTACCAAGGCAATCACGACGGGGTTGCCCCGCGTTCAACGCCGGCCACCAGCACCACGCATTCACCCTTGAGTGTTCTGTCGGCCAGGTTTGAAAGCAGTTCCGACACTGTACCGCGCAGAGTTTCCTCATGCAGTTTGGTGGCTTCGCGGATCAGTGCCGCACGCCGCTCACCCAACACGTCCAATACATCGGTCAGTAGTCGGACCACCCGATGCGGACTCTCGTAGAAAATCAAGGTGTGGGGACTCGCAACTTCGATTTCCAGGGACTTGCGGCGTAGGCCGGACTTGCGCGGTGCAAACCCCTTGAACGTGAAACTGTGCACAGGCAGGCCAGACTGCACCAGAGCCGGGATGAGAGCGGTTGGACCTGGCAGGACCCGGACCTGCAGGCCGGCACCGTAGGCCATGCGCACCAGCGTAAAGCCCGGATCCGAAATCCCGGGCGTTCCCGCGTTGCTCAGATAAGCAACGTCCATCCCGGATTCGAGCAGATCCCGCACCTTGGGCACAGTCCTGTGTTCATTGTGCTCATGAACCGAAAACAATGGTTTGTCGATGCCGTACCGCGACAGAAGCTTGCGGCTGTGCCGAGGGTCTTCGCACGCGATTGAGTTTACGCTGGACAGCGTTTCGATCGACCGAAACGTGACATCGCCAAGGTTTCCAATCGGCGACGGCACAAGATACAAACTGCCGGGAGGCTGATCCGACACGGTCATCTGCCCGAATCAGGCCGGGACGGACTCGATGACCTCGAACAAACGCTGCAGGTCGTCGGCCCTCAGTTCCCCGAGATGTCCAATTCGGAAGGACTTGCCCTTTTCCTTGCCGTATCCGCTGCCAACCGCCATGCCCGCCGCGGCCAGCCTTTGGCTCATGGTGCCCAAATCCCAACCCCGAGGACCGGCCAGCGTGGTCACCGTCACGGAAGCGTGTTCATCCGGAACACACAACGAAAAACCCCTGTCCACTGCCCACGTGCGGGTGAAATCCCTGAGGCGGCGATGCCGCTCCCATCTGGCCTCAAGCCCTTCCTCAAGGATGCGGTCCAATTGAATCAGCAGACTCTGCACCAGGGAGATGGCCGGAGTCGCCGGGGTTGTCCCCCTAGCCAGGTATGCCTCCAGGTTCAGGAAGTCAAAGTACCAACCGCGTCCCTCCACCTCGGCGGCGCGCTCCAGTACACGGTCGCTGACGGCCCCCACGGCCAAACCCGGCGGTACGGCGAGTGCCTTTTGAGACGAGGTCAGGCAAATGTCCAGTCGCCAGTCGTCGCATCTGATCTCGGTGCCGGCCAGCGAGGAGACGGCGTCCACCAGGAACAGGGCGTTGGGAGCCACGGACCGGATGGCCTCGGAAATCCCGGCCAAGTTGTGCATGACGCCGGTGCTCGTCTCGTTGTGCACGAGACATACCGCGTCCAAGTTGCCGTCCGCGTTCGCCTGATCGACGGCGCCCGCTACCACGTCGGGGGTAAAGGCCTTGAACCACGGCAGTTCGTGCTTGACCACCGTGCGTCCGCATCCCGCAGCCACGTCATGCCAACGCTGTGAAAACCCGCCGCAAACCAGGACCAAGACCTTGGCTCCGGTATGGGGCATCCTGACACAATTCCGGATGGTAGCCTCCTGCAACCCGCTGCCCGAACAGGCGAGCAGGTAAACCCGACTGTCCGTGCAAAACACCTTGCGGAGCCGTTCCTGAACCGCGCCGAACAGCTCGTCCATCCTGTCCGACCGATGCCCGAACAGCGGCTTCAGCTGTGCCGCCATGGCATCGTCCGGTACGTCCACCGGACCCGGGAAGAACATGTGGGGATCGTCGGCGAAGAGAGCGGTTTCCGAAGTCACGGGCACTGGGAACTGAGGTGGACACAACTGACCGCAAGGCCACAACCAACACGGATTCGTCGACGCGTGCGGTTTGCCATGGGGATGCCGCCAAACAGGCGGTTAATTTATTATGGCACGGCGAATCCGGATTGGTGCCGGTGGCGGGAACCTGTCCCCGACCCGGCGAATGTCAGCCTGTGGGCTGGTCGCTGCAACAACGCGGTCTCGCGTCCCGTGACCGTACCCTCCCGGTCAACCCTGTCTTTGGCCCTCGATTCGAACAACAGATTCCAGCAAACCAGGCTGATGTCGGAAAGTTCGCAGGCTCCTGAGCTGGAACAGGTAACTGACACGGCACCGGAAGCCAGTTTCTCCGTCTTCGAGATGGGGGTGCTCGTCCTCGCGGTCCTATCCGTGTTCCTCTGGCCCGGGCTGTACGGCGCATCCGAAGCGACAGCACGGATCCTTGAGCTGTCAGACTACGCCGTGAGTGCGATATTTCTGGCCAAATTCGTCCTTGACCTGCTCAAAGCCCCCAGCAAACGACGATTCATGCGCTGGGGATGGATCGACCTGATCGCCAGCATTCCCGTCCTGCCGGTCCTGCACGGCCTGCGGCTGTTCCGCATCGTGCGCCTGTTTCGCCAAGCCAAGGTCCTTCACTCCAAAAGCGCTGTGCTACAGCACCTGACCGCCCGGCGGGCGGAAGCAACGTTTTCCTTCATCGTTCTGGTCATGTTGGTTTCGATGGGCGCCGGATCGCTGCTGATCCTGAACCTGGAGGCCGAGACCGGAAACATTACGACCCCCGAGGAAGCCATCTGGTGGGCTTTCGTCACCGTAACCACCGTGGGGTACGGCGACTACTATCCGGTAACAACATGGGGCAGACTCGTAGCCGCGCTCCTGTCCGTATGCGGCATCGGCATGTTTGGAGTCTTCACCGGTTGGGTGGCCACCTTCCTGCTGGATCCCCTCAGGGACGCAAATCGACCCACAGAATCCAACACATCGGGAGAAGGCGAAGCATGAAGGCACTGGTTTGGGAAGCCCCGCGTGAAATGCGCATCCGGGAGCAGGATGTGCCAAGGCCCGGCCCGGGCGAAACGCTGATCAAGGTCGACTATGCCGGAATTTGCGGTTCCGAACTGAGCGGCTATCTGGGCCACAACGCCCTGCGCGTACCGCCCCTGGTCATGGGCCACGAGTTTGCGGGGACGGTCGCCGAGGTTGGACCGGCAGCATCCGCCTCGGAACCGTCGTTGTCCACGGGCGACGCCGTAACCGTCAATCCGCTGTACTGCACAGGGGAGTCGGAACTCCAGGCACGGGGCCTGGATCAACTGTGCCCCACCCGGCAACTGGTGGGGGCACACGTGCCCGGCGCATATGCCGAGTTTGTGGCCGTGCCCACACGAACCGTCCACCCGTTGCCTGCGGGCATGTCCACGCGCGTCGGCGCGCTTACCGAACCCGTGGGCTGCGGCGTGCGCATCGGCGAACTGGCAGGCGACGTGCGCGATGCGACATGCCTGATCGTGGGCATGGGGCCGATCGGTCTGCTGGCCCTTCAGGTGCTCCTGCGCAGCGGCGCGAAGGATGTGGTGGTTGCCGACTTGGACGCGGAACGGTTGGCCATGGGCGAACGCTATGGTGGAATTCCGATTGATCCTGCGGAGCGCGACCCGGTGGAGGAGGTCCTGAACCGAACCAACGGAGCAGGTGCAGTGGCCAGCGTAGATGCCGTGGGCACCGGGCGCACGCGCACGCAGTGTGTGGCCGGCACCATGACTACCGGCACCGTGATCTTGAGCGGACTGCACGAGGAGACCAGCGAGATCCCGGCCGCGGACATCATTCGCCGGGAGATTACCCTGCGTGGTTCCTTCTCATATTCACCGGCCAATTTCAGGGAAGCACTGGTGCTGCTGGATCGGGAGGCGATTTCGTTGGAACCCTGGATTGTGGAAGCGCCTCTCGCCGACGGCGGCAAGTGGTTCGACAGGCTGATCGACGCGCCGGGCGATGTCTCCAAGGTGCTCTTGATACCCGAGGGTTAATCTGGCAAGCCTGCGGTAGGCAGGATGGAGCTTGGGCATGAAGATTGCAGATGTAAGGGCTGTGCGAGTGGTTCCGCCGGATCGTCCCACACCAGAAGGAGCGACGGCACGTTCCTGGCACTACACGGCCGAGGTGGCCAACCCGATGTCCGGCTACGCCCGTTACAAATCCCATCGGAGCCTGTGGCTGCCGACCTGGGAACAAACCTGGTGCCAAGTCACGCTCGAGGACGGGACTAGAGGACTTGGGAGCACCTCGCACGGCAGGGTTACGGCAGCCATCATCGACGACCATCTGGCTCCCATCCTGGTCGGTGAGGACGGTTACGCCGTTGAACAGCTGGCCGACATGATGTTCAGGTTGACCAAGCCCTACGGTTCGGGAGGCTTGGCAGCCTATGCGGTCAGTGCTGTGGACTTGGCTCTCTGGGATGCCAAGGGCCGCAGCCTGGGGCAACCGGTCTACAACCTGATTGGTGGTCCGGTACGGGATTCCATCCCGTGTTATGCCACAGGCAACGATGTCGACTGGTACAAAGCCTGCGGGTATACACGCTTCAAGCTGGCCTGTCCCTACGGTCCGGCGGATGGCCTTGCGGGTTTGGACAAAAACGAAGCATTCGTAGCGGATGCCCGGGCCCGGATTGGGGATCACTGCGACTTGATGCTGGACTGTTGGATGGCCTTTGATGTGGAGTACACCGTGGAACTGGCCAACCGCCTGCGACCCTATCGCCTGAAGTGGATGGAGGAGTACCTGATACCCGAGGATTTCGACGGCCACCTTGAAGTGCGCCGCCGTCTGCCCTGGCAAACCTTGGCCACCGGCGAACACTGGTATGGAGTGCAGCCATTTCAGTGGGCTGCACGTCATCAGGCCATCGACATCTTCCAGCCGGACATCGCCTGGTGCGGTGGTCTGTCCACCTGCCTGAAAATCGCGGCCGTGGCAGAGTCCGCCGGCAAGCGCTTGATTCTGCACGGAGGCGGCAACACGGTCTGGGGCCAGCACTTCAGTGTTGCGCGGTCGTGCGTTCCATTGTTGGAATGTTTCCAGAGCACGGACCCGGGCGTGGAACCGGCCGATGCCGTCACCTCACCCGGTTTGGTAGTGCCGGCCGATGGTTCTCTCGTACCCAACGCCGGGCCTGGATTTGGCCTGGAGATTGAGGACACGTGGATTGAGGACTTCTTCACCACCGGCAGGCCGCACACTTCACGGCCAACATATTGAAGACAGGTGGATCGGAGGCTCAATTTCAACTCTATAATTCCTGTATGCCGTCTGTTTGCTGTAACTGGCAACATATCCGCCAACATCCGGAACACGGCACACTGCACCTTCCAAGGAGCGTCAACACATGGGTACCCGGTTCACAGACGATGAAATGCTGTTCTTCAAACGCAACGGGTTCGTCATCAAGCGAAACGTCCTGAAGCCGGAACACATCGAGAAGGCCCAAGAGGTTTTCTGGTCTGAAGCTCCCCCGCAGTTGGTCAAGGATGATCCTTCCACCTGGATCGGCCCATTCAGGGAGGAGTTCGAGATCACGGTCGAGGACAAAGCGCCGGGGACAGACCAGCGCCAAGGTTATCGCTGGAATCTCCGCCACATCGGCGAAGACGCCTGGATGATGGACATGATTCCGCGCAATCCGGACCTTCTCGGCATGGCCGAGCAGCTTCTGGGCACCGGGAACCTGGTCCCTCCCATGCGCACGCGGGGCATCTACACGACGCTGCCCCGCAAGGATGGAGTGGAGCTTGACGACCACCTGCATGTGGATCAGCACGTCTTTCATCTGGGAACCGTTACCTACCTGGGCAAGGTGGTTTCTGGAGGTGGCGGATTCAGGGTTTGGCCCGGAAGCCATCGGTGGTTCTACAACACGTTCGCATCCCAGTACAAGGGCACCCGATTCAACGAGGATGAGGCGACCACGAACCGATATTTGGAGACCAAGGAGTTCTTTGAGACCCAACCCTCCGTTGAATGCACCGGTGACGCCGGGGATGTGGTGTTCTGGCATCACCGTCTCGCCCATATGGCAGGTCACAACACCTCCGACAACCTGCGCCAAGCGATCCTGTACGACTTCAAGAAAGTGGATTTCGACTACACCCAGGAACTTCCACCGCAGCCCAACATGTGGGTTGACTGGCCCGGCCTGGACCGCCTGAACTGACTTCCGAATCCGGCTACAGAGTGACCCACCACGTTGAACAACCGCCCATTCTGAAGACCGACGGGCTGGTCCGGACCGGGCCAGCCCTTTTTGTTGCGAGGACAACTCCATTCAATGAACGACCTGAACCCGGAAACCAGCGCGTCCTGGCGAGCCCACTACTCGCTTGACCCGGACATTGCCTACCTCAACCACGGCAGCTTCGGTGCCGTGCCCATACCAGTCCAGAAGGACTTCCAGGCATGGCACCGGAAAATAGAGGCCAACCCGGTGGACTTCATGGTCTCCGTAGTGCCGGAAGGCACCGACAAGGCACGCGCTGCGCTTGCGGAGTTCGTGGGCGTTCCGGCCAGGCAGCTCGCGTTCGTCACCAACGCCACGATGGGCGTCAACATTTTTGCGCGAGCCCTGCAACTGTCGGCCGGCGACGAGGTGCTGGCTACCAGTCAGGAGTACGGCGCGACCCAGAAGGCGATGCAGTACTGGGCAAGGCAGGTCGGGGCCGGCTACCGCATTCAGAACGTGCCATTTCCGGCCACAGACAAGGAAGAGTGGCTCGACACATTCTGGAAGGGCGTGACTCCCGCCACGAAGGCCCTGTTCTTCAGCCACATCACCGCTCCCACCGCATTCACGCTGCCCATGGAGGAACTGTGTGCCCGAGCCCGCGCGGAAGGAATCGCGACGGTGGTGGACGGAGCTCACGCCCCGGGCAACATTGATCTGTCGCTGGCACAGGCCGGCGTGGACTTCTACACCGGCAACTGCCACAAATGGTTATCCAGTCCCAGGGGTACCGGCTTCATTTATGTCAATGATCGTTTCAACAAGCAGCTGGAACCCTTGGTCGTGAGCCATGGCTGGGATCCAGACGTGCGGAGCGACGATCCCGTGCAGGAGTATGTGAACTACCAAGGCACCATCGATCCCTGTGCGCGGCTGAGCGTACCGGCGGCCATTCAGTTTCTGAAGGATCTTCCCGTGCAGAAAGCACGCAAACGCAATCACGCCCTGGCCCAGTCCACGCGCCAGGCCATTGCGGATCTTTTCGGCATGCCCACGACTTGCACGGATGATCAGGGCTGGTACAGCCAGATGGTCACGGCCTGGCTGCCTCCGGGTTCGGCCGAAAAGATCGGAGACAGGTTGTGGACCAAGTACCGGATCATCATTCCCCTGGGCAGTGCCAAGGGGGTTGATCTGGTGAGGATTTCCGTCAAGGAGTACAACTCAGTTGAGGATCTGGACCGTTTGGTGGACGCTTTGCGAACCGAACTTCTGTAGACCGTGTTCTGAAGCGGCAGTTCCCGTCAACCATACATGGCCAACTCGTGGCCAATGTCCAGGATGGAGAACCCGGACGATGGTTGACGTCCATGGACAGGACCATTCAAGTCACGTGTTGGATACCAACTTCCTCATCGCGATGTATTTTCCAGTGACAGTGTCCTCCGAGATGAAAGATACGCCGAAGCACTGACGAATGCGTCCTGCGCCGACAGCGTGCCTTGGCGGAATTCAGGGAGCGGCACGGAGAGGTTGTCCAAGGCTGGTAAGCCTACGTCCGCCAGGAAGTCCCCAACGTTCAGATTCAGGGTCGGCAATCGTTTGACGAGGTCTAGGTTTGGCATGCAACGGCCTGTGCCAAGGTCGAATTCCCACTGTGGCACAACCTGTCGCCAGTCAGGCAGGGCGTTCTTGGCGCGTTGGCCCAAGTCAACAATGGTTTCTTGGATTGGCTCCGAACCTGCACCATCGGGTTCCAGATCGGTCCACTCCAAGTTCAGGTTGGGAAAGTAGCCTGCATAATCAAACTCGGGGACGGGCGGATCCAGGTTCAGGTCGGGTGCCGCCCGAGGCATCCAATCGGACAGATTGGAGCGCATGCCCGAGTCGATCAATTGACTTCGGCCTCTTCGCCAAACCGACAGTTCGCCCAGGAACTCCTCGGTAGCCTGCATTGCCACAAACCACCGGACGCTCACAGAGGACGGGTTCGAAAGTACATTCGGCATCAATTCTCTGGCACCGTTCCTACTCACGAACCTACTGCTGGATCTTCTCCAGGACAGTGCTCCCGCCAGGGTTGTCAACGTGAGTTCAAGCGCCCACAAACGTGGGCACATGGATGTCGGCAACCTGCCAATGAAACGGTGCTTCAACGGTTGGGAGGCCTATTGCAACTCGAAACTTGCCAATGCCCTGTTCACATGCGAATTGGCCCGCAGACTGGATTCCAGCCGGGACACTGCCAATTTCCTGCCTCCGGGAACCGTCGCCACCAAGCTGCTCCATGTGATTTCGTGACGGCGGGGGTACAGTTGAATCGGGAGCCGAGACGCCAGTCCACCTCGCGTTGGCTCCTGAAGTTGCAAGGGCAACCGGTCGCTACTTCGTAAATCGACGGCTAGCTCCCGCGTCGATGACGGTTGACGACCGACGCCTAGCGGCGGAACTGTGGCGTGCAAGTTCCGAACTCACTGGATTGGAAACCTGACCGGATCCGACAACTCCACATAAAGCAAGCAGCAATGACTCAGGCCTCTTGGTAGGAGCGACAGTCTCAATTGCCCTACTCGTTCCTCACCAGGATTGTCAGAACATCGCACAGAATGCAGGTGGACTTGGGCGCGTCTTTCAGGCAACTTGTAGGATTGCGAACACGATGCAGACCATCCGCACCGCATTCGTCAGACGATGCCGGAAGGCAGCCAGGCCATAGACCGGGCAACTCGCGAACCTCGCCCAAAGACAAACCGGTCCCAGCCAATTTCGACGCCAACCGCCATCGTTCGTTTTCCACAACCCGTAAGGTCCAAGAAGGAACTCCCCCATGAAAACAATTCTCGTTACCGGAAGCACGGACGGCATCGGCAAGGCTACCGCCAAGGCCTTGGCCGAACATGGCTGCGAAGTCATCGTCCACGGACGCAACGATGCACGGGCAAAGTCCGCACAACAGGACCTAATCGCCGCCACCGACAACCCGAACATCCGGACAGTCGCCGGCGATTTCTCTTCGCTGGCTCAGGTCAGGGACATGGCCACAGAAATCGGCAATCTACCGAAACTTGATGTCCTCATCAACAACGCTGCCATCGCAACCAATCACTGGACGCTCACCGAGGATGGGTTCGAAAGCACCTTCGGCATCAATCACCTCGCGCCATTCCTGCTCACGAACCTGCTGCTCAACCTGCTCCAGGGCAGTGCCCCCGCAAGGATCATCAACGTGAGTTCGGGGGCCCACACGAGTGGGCACATAGACCTCAACGACCTCCAAATGAGTCATCGTTTCGACGGATGGGGCGCCTATTGCAACTCGAAGCTTGCCAATGCTCTGTTCACTTGCGAACTGGCAAGCAAGTTGGATCCCGACTTGGTCACCGCCAATTTCCTGCATCCGGGAGTCATCGACACCAAGCTGCTGCACGTGAACTTCAGTGGTGGCAGCCCCGTGGAAGCGGGAGCCGAAACCCCGGTCCACCTTGCGCTGGCTCCCGAAGTCGCAGAGGTAACCGGTCGCTACTTCGTGAATCGACAACAGTCCCCTGCAGCATCGGCGGTTGACGACCAGCACCTGGCGGCGGAACTGTGGCGCGTCAGTGCCGAACTTACGGGTTTGGGGACGTAGGCGCACTTCCGGCTCCCAGCAGTGCGCGAAGCAGTCGGAGGGGCCGGTTGGGTTCACCCGATTCGAGCGCACCTGCCTCGATGCGCAGGCCACCCGTTCAAAAAGCCTACCCCATGGAGCTCCAGCCCCTCCGGACTATCGGCGTGGCGAATACAGGGCCATGGATGCCCACGAAAGCAGACACTCGGATCCGCGCAGCCGTTCTGCTTACCGAGCATGCCGGCGCGGACTACAATTAGGCCCGTGCCCCCGGCCGCGCTAGCCGAGGGTTCCCGAGGATACAGGCAACCCGCGGGTTACGCTGGTCCGTGCACCATGGTCACCCCAACAACGGCTGTGACCACCGCGCCCCCCAGGCACCTCCTCGGCAAATTCCTGTCCAGACCATGAAGGATCAGCTTCCCGCATGACGTTCGACCCCATC
Source organism: Caldilineaceae bacterium (assembly GCA_965219935.1). Classification (GTDB taxonomy): domain Bacteria; phylum Chloroflexota; class Anaerolineae; order Caldilineales; family Caldilineaceae; genus Bin34. The sequence continues at coordinate 1,152,990 of CBDCOU010000003.1, forward strand.
ACTCTGGAAATCCAGTGGCAGCGACTGGTCAACATCGTGGACGAGATCGACAACGCGGTCATCCGCACGTCGTTCTCAACCATCGTGGGCGAAAGCCACGACTTCGGGTGCGCCCTCATGGACGCAGAAGGTTCCGGCCTGGCCCAGGCGCAGTGGAGTCCGCCCCAGTTCTGCACGATGTTGCCCCGCACCACCAAGTCCATGCTGAAACGCTTTCCGCCGGACACGCTCAAGGATGGGGACGTATTGGCAACCAACGATCCCTGGATCGGCAGCACCCACCTGCCGGACTACAACCTCGTGTCGCCCGTGTTCCACAGGGGCAGACTGGTGGCTTTCCTGGGCACCGTTGCCCATGTTTCGGATGTCGGCGGCCACCTCGGGGACCTGGAAGCCCAGGACATGTTCATGGAGGGCACGCGGGTCATGCCCAACAAGTTCTACTCCGAAGGCAAGGTGGTTCCCGTCATCGAGGAGTTCATCTCCGCCAACTGCCGCGTGCCCGACATGGTCCTGGGCGACCTGCACGCCATCGTGGGTACGCACCGCATCGGCATCCAGCGCATCCGGGAGTTCCTGGACGACTACGGAATGACCGACATGGATGACCTGGCATCCGAGATCCTGAGCCGCAGCGAACGGGCGCTGCGAGCCTCCATCCGCGAACTTCCCGACGGCCGGTCCCACTACTCGGTCACCGCGGATGGCTACCTGGAGCCGTTCACCTTGAACGTGGAACTGGCTATCAAGGACGACGAAATCCACCTGGACTTTGAAGGCACCTCGCCGCAACAGTGGCATTCGGCCATTAACGCCGCCTTCAACATCAGTTATGCAACGGCCGTCTATCCCATCAAGGCGATGCTGGCACCGTACATCTTCAACAACGACGGACTCATCCGGCCGGTGAAGATGACCGCGCCGGAAGGCTCCATCGTGAATTGCACGTTTCCGGCCCCGGTGGCGGCCCGGGCCAAGGTCATCAAGCACATCCCGCCGCTGATTTTCGGTGCCATGGCCGAACTCATGCCCAGGTCCGTGATTGCCGCCGCGGGCGGCATCTTCCCGTTCCACATCGTGGGGCAGGATGATCGGCACGGCCGCCATGCAGTCCATGTGTTGCCGCACGGCGGTTTGGGCGCCACCCACGATGCCGATGGCCTGCTGCCCAGAGCCTATCCCCACAACAGCACTGTGACTCCCACGGAGATGTTCGAGATGCAGTGCCCGGTCCTGATGACGCACAAACACCTGATTCCGGACTCGGGCGGCCCGGGAACCCACAGGGGCGGACTGGGCCAGGAAATCGGGTTGCGCGCCCTGACGGAACAGGGAACCACACTGACCATCCGCCCCGACCTCATGAAATATCCCGCGGAGGGCCTGCGCGGCGGACACCGCGGGACACCCGGCGATGTGATCATGAATGGTGAACGCATGGAGCGGTTCGTACCTTACCAGTTCAAGTCGGGGGACGAGGTGCTATTGCGCGTACCAGGCGGGGGCGGATACGGACCGCCGAACGAACGCACACGCGCGGATGTATTGCAGGATGTTGCATTGGGCTTGGTTTCCCCGGCACAAGCGTCGGAAGCTTACGGTGTCCAGGTCGAAGGCTCGCGGGAAGACCTGGAAGCACAAAGCATGAAGCAGGCGATCGCACAGGTACGGGCCAATTCCCAAGGGGAGCGTTCGTGACCGCAGATCTGGCCATCATCGGCGGAAGGATTCTCAATCCCTCGTACGAAACAACCTTTGCCTCCCGGCCCGGCACCGTGACCGTGGAAGGGGGAAGGATCACCGGGATTCTGGATCCGGCTGACAAGCCATCGGCCCAGGAGACCATCGATGCAACCGGCATGCTGGTCCTGCCGGGCGGCATCGATCCGCACTTCCACTGCCGCGCCCCATCGTTTCCGGAGCGCGGCGACTTCGCCACCGAGTCCCGGGCAGCGGCGGCTGGAGGGGTCGCCACCATCTTTGAGATGCCAATCTCGAAACCCGGCGTGGCCACCGCGCAGGCATTGGAGGACCGCGGCTCATTGGTCATACGGGATGCCCATGTAAACATTGCGCTGTACGGTGCACCGGGCCTCTTGGAGAAGGGCGAAGTGGACGGGATGGCGGAGGCCGGCGCCGTTGCCTTCAAATTGTTCATGACCGAGGCTCCTCCCGGCCGCGAAGACGAGTTTGAAGGTCTCATCGCACCCGACCTGGCCACGATTGGCGCCGCCCTTGAACTCACCCGCGCAACCGGCTTGCGATGTGCAATCCATTGCGAAGACCAGAGCCTCATCGCCTGGTACACCCGCCAGGCACGCGGCCGGTCGGTAGAGGAGTGGCAGCGTCACTTGATGTCCAGACCGGCCGTGGTGGAAACCGCGGCGGTTGCCGGAGTGCTGCAGTTGGCCCGGTCGTTGGCAGCGCCGGTTCACATCGTGCATGCCAGCGCCAAGGGGAGCGTGGACCTGATCCGGGCCGCCAAACAGGCAGGCGCACCGGTCACCGCTGAAACCTGTCCGCACTACCTGCTGTTCACGAATGCCGAACTCGAACAGGTTGGCCCCTACGGCAAGATCAATCCCCCCATGCGCCAAAAAGGTGACCAGGATGCGCTCTGGCGGGGACTTCACGACGGAGTGCTTGACTTTGTCGCCACCGATCACGCCCCTTTCACGGCCGCCGAAAAGGAAGCGGCCTGGGAGAACATCATTGATGCGCCGCCCGGACATCCGGGAGTGGAAGCCCTGGTTCCTCTGCTCTTGACATGGGGCCTGAAAGGCACATTCACCCTTGAAAGGTCGGTGGAACTGCTGGCCTCCAATGCCGCCCGCAGCTTCGGCCTGTACCCGCGCAAGGGCGTCCTGCGCCCGGGATCGGACGCGGACATCTGCGTATTCGACCCGCGCCGGGAAGCAGTACTAAACAGTGGCGAATGGCTCACCAAGGGTGCCGAGGCCAGCTGGCTGTACCGGGACGTATCCGTCACCGGGTCGGTCCATGCCACCGTGGTGGGTGGCCGGGTGGTCTACCGCGAAGGCAGCATCGTCGGCCAACCGGGTTGTGGTGCCTGGTTGCGTCCCGGCCACACCGACTGAGCACTGTGCCCGTGTCCCTCACCTGTAGCCTGGTCGGTTGCGGGGTCCGCGGCTCATATTGGGCCGGGATCCTTGCCGAACATCCGGGTGTGTCCCTGAAGGCCTTGGTGGACCCCGACATCGGGAAGGCGCAGGCATTGGCCTCCAGTCTGGGAATCTCGGCGGCTTGTCACGCTTCGCTCAAGCCCGAGGCGGCTCCATGGGACTTTGTAGTGCTGGCCACGCCTCCCGAACTTCACCATCGCCAGGTGCAGGCCTGCCTCGCGCAAGGCCTGCACATCATCTGCGAAAAACCCCTGGTTGAGGAGTTTGCACAGGCAATCGAACTGGCGCGCCTTGCACAGGAAACGGACCGCCAACTGATGGTCGGCATGAACTTCCGCTACCTTGCTGCCAGCCAGTATCTCCGCCAAACGGTTCAGGCACAGCGATTGGGGCCGCTGGCCTTCGGCAGGTTCAACTACACGCGCAACCGGGACGGACGCCGCGGGGATCTGAACTCCTATCCCCTGACCATGCGGCATCCCATGCTGCTGGAACAGTCCGTGCATCATCTGGATCTCATCCGTTACTGCTACGCCCAGGAGGTTGTACGGGTCTGCGCAGACATGTGGAATCCCCCGGGTAGCGTCTATCTGCATGACAGCTGCGTGTCGGTCCTGATGGAGATGGCCGACGGCGCGCGCGTCAACTACCTGGGGACCTGGACTGCCGGTTGGAACGGCATGGAGTTTGCCTGGCGCACCGACTTCCGGGACGGTGTGGTCCTGCAGCGCAACCAGTTTGCCGATGTCGTGGAGTGCCGGCTCGATCCCGAACTGGGGTTGACCGGTCCCCGCTTCAAGGATGGGGATCAAGCAGAAGAGTTTTGTTCCGTGCCGCTGGCATCCCAACGTCCGTTCGTGGACGATGCCAAGGGACTCCTCGACGAGTTTGTCTCCTGTGTAAACCAAGGGCTGTCCGTGCGGACGTCGGCACACGATCATCTCGGAACACTGGCCTTGCTCGAAGCCTGCATGCAGTCGCATGCAGCAGGCACGTGGATTGACCTCGCACACGTTTTTGCCGACCACGGTGCGGCCGACCTCTGGTCCACTCCGCATCAACACGACTCTTCAATTCACCATGGGGAATGAACACATGACCACCATTCCGGATCTTTCCGAACGCGACAGGCGCCTGACCCGCATTCGGGCCGCCATGGCGGAGGCAAACCTCGACGGACTCTTTGTCGCCGGCAAGGGGCATTGGTGGACCGGAAGGGGCTACTTCCGCTATCTCACCGATTTTCACATCTGGGGCCACGACGGGCTGATATTCATCCCGCGCCAGGAGGATCCATTCCTGGCCTTCAGCTCCTATGCGGTGGCCGAACGCATTGCCGCCCGGGGATGGATCACGGATGTGCGCGGCGACGTGTACATCGCTCCCCGCATGGCCGCCGAATGCGTGGCACGCGGTTACGGCAAGGCGCGCATCGGCGTGGCGGGCCACCAGTTCATCCTGGGTGCCGGGACCATGGAACTGCTGGCCTCCGAGATGCCGGACGCGGAATTCGTAATCGCGGACGACCTGCTGAACCGGGTACGGGCCGTCAAGAGCGAATTGGAGATGCGCCAGGAATTTGAGCTCTGGGACCTGGCCAAATCCGCCATGGAACGCTTTGTCGAGGTGCTGCAACCCGGTGCAACCCAAAGGGAATTGGCGGCCGAGGCCAGCCGCGTGGCACTGGCAGGCGGTGCACGCGACATTCTGGTGTTCGTCGGGGAACGGCCCGGCGAGCACGAACCGCCCCAGGAAACGCCGCTCCGATGCGACGACATCGTGCGGTATCACATGGAGATCCTGGGCCCCAGCGGGCACTGGTGCGAACTGACCGTGAATTGTGCTTACCGGGATCCGACAGACCAGGAGCTGAAACTCATGGACAGTGAACTCCTGGCCTTTGACCGCATTCGCGCCGCCGCCCGACCGGGAGCACACCTGAGCGAACTGGCCGGCATCTTTGAACAAACCATGCGGGAACAGGGTTGGGAGCTGGGCGCCACCACCACGGCCTTCGACTTCCATGGTCAGGGCATGGACACGATTGAGTATCCCTGGTTCTCCGCGGCCCCGGGCTGGGGCAAGAGCCAGGACTGGCCTCTCGAGGCAGGCATGGTGTTTTCCTACCACCCCAAGCGCAACATCGTGAATGGTCCCGCCTGGAGCACGGGCATCAATGAAGACATCCGCATTACACCCACCGGTGCGGAAACCTTCAGCGGCGATTGGAGTCACCGCTGGCGAAGGATGGGATGATAGTCATGACCCTCAAGGTAGCCATACTCGGTGCCGGGCAGGCGGGAGCCCGGCACATTACCGGGTTTCTCGCCGTTGAACACGTTCAGATCGCGGCGGTGGCCGACGCGGACGCGGATTTGGCCGGCCGCGAAGCCGGCCGGTGCGGTGCCAAGCCGTTTCAGGATTGGCGGACGGCATTGGAGGCAGCAGCGGAGCTTGACGCCGTGGTGGTGGCCTTGCCGCACCACCTGCACGCGGAGGCCGCCTGCATGGCAGCGGAGCGCGGTCTCCATGTCCTGATGGAAAAACCCATGGGCTCCTCGCTGGCGGAAGGCCGACGCATCGAAGAGGCCTGCCGGACTGCGGGCGTGGTTCTGATGATCTGCTTCGTACACCGTTTCCGCGACGAGGCAATCCAGGCCAAGGCGTGGATCGAGGCCGGGCACATTGGGGTGCCGGTCAACTGTTTGGAAACCATCGCGTCGCCGCGCGGATCCCATCTGGGGTCCTGGATCAACGCGCCTGATCTCTCAGGGGGCGGTGTTCTGCTGTACACGGGGGTTCATGCCATGGACCGCCTGCTGTGGCTTGTGGATGCGACCCCGCGCGATGTGCACGCCTCGACCCGAACCTTGACCGCAGGCTCTCGGGTTGAAGAAGCCGTCACCGCACTCCTGACATTCGACAACGGTGCGATGGCAACGCTCAACGTCACCGGCCCGACCTATCCCGCGGGCGGAACCTCATGGCGCAGCGAAATCTACGGGACGGAGGGGGTCATCCGCATCCGGGCTCGCCAATCGGTGGAAATCGCGGGCAACAGCTTGACTCAACGCATCGAAGTCGGCGACACGGCAACCAGGGATGGAGAAAACTACAACTTCAAGCGCCAGGCTGAAGCGTTTGTCCAGGCTGTTCGGGATGGAGAGGCATCACCCATCCCCGGTCGAACCGGCCTCGCAGTCCTCGAGGCATGCCAGAGGATTTATGACCGCGGATTTCACAACCCCCAATTTGCCTTGCGATAGGGCAATTGCTTTCGGGCGCGGTGTTCACCGATAATCGTGAGGCAGTCAGGATTTGAGATCATCCAGGAATCCGGTAACGCCCAATTGCACCAGGTTCGCGTGACTGTCCTGCAACCGTGCTGAGAAACAGGCATTGTTGGCTCTCGACACACAGGATCCGTTGGCAAGAGACCTGGTCCCGGATCACCGCGTTCAGGGGAGACAGTAGCTTGCGTGTGGCGGCGGCCTCCCCTTCTTGGGTTTGCCCCGTCGACACAACCGCATGCAATAGGCACGCATGTTGGGATTGTGGCGGATAGCAGGCACCAAGGTCAGGTACCGCATCGCATGCACATATGCGCGACTTCCCCAATCGCGGTGCAGGCCCCGGTATGAGCCGCCGTCCCCATCCAGTGGCGACAGGCAGGTTAAAATGGCGGGCGTACCATTGGCAAGGAGGGGGTCCCAATGGCCCTTGCACCAGCAGAAACTTCCGGCCAGGCCGTAGCGGCGGCGCCTGTTCCGCGCCGCCCCCCACCCCAAGACGCTTGGGACTGGCAAGTCCCCGCCTCGCGGGGCGACACCGATTCGGCGACCGCCATCGCGTCGCGTTACCAGCGCGCCATGTGGCGGTTGCTGCACCCCGGCGCATGGCAGGCGGAACTACAGGCCCTGTCCCATTTCGACCCGGAGTTCGTCTACGACGAAAACCATGAATATCACGAAGACTGGACCACCGATCCCGACTACGGCAAGGTCAATGTCCGCAACTTCCCCTACGACTTGGCAGGTTTCGTGAGTCCCGACCAGAAACGCCACAATCCCCTCATCGAACAGATGCGCGAAACGTTCTGCTCCCCCCTGGGGGGAGAGGCCGTGCACCGGGTGCAACCCACCCCCGACTATCACTTCCCGCAAGCCGTGGGCCGCGACTTGAACCTGTTCACGGGAGGCCAAAAACCCAAGACCCAAGTCAAGCCCGACCTAGTGGTGTTGCCGGAGGGCCGGGACGACCGCAGTTTGAAGGAATCGCGTGTTATCCGGACCGATCCCGAGCATCCTGTCCCGGAAATGGTGGTGGAAGTAGTGTCGCCTTCGTCCGCGGCGCGGGACTATGGGGACAAGGCGGTCCTTTACGAACGGCTTGGCGTGAAGGAATACCTGATTGTGGATCCCGGCGAACCGCCCGAAGGAGATGTCCAGGGTTACCTGGCACAGCTTGTCCTGTATCGCCTGCAGTCCGACGGCACCTATGTGCGCGTGGCAGGCGAGGGGAACGACCCCAACATGGAAGTGCACAGTGAAGTCGTCGGGTGTGTGGTGCGTCTGAAACAGGATCACCCGGAGGACAAGCCCGTGTTTCAGTGGTTTGACCCGAACATGGGGATATGGCGCGATGCCCTTGGCGACAAACTTCGGGAGAGTGAGGCACGCGGGGAAGCGCGTGGAAGGGCGCAAACCATCCTCGCAGTCGTGGACCATGTCCTGTCCGAGGAAGGAGCTGTCGATGCCATCACCCGGCACTGGCAGGAGTTCGGCGTGCCCGGCAACACGGACGATCTCCTGACCGCGGTTCTGGACAACCCGGCTGACTGGCGGGAAATCTTTGGTATCACAACGGAACGTGAACAGGGCAGCGAGGGAAAAGAAGGCTCGTAACTGGCACTGCAACGAGCGGTCAGGGAGGATGTTCCGTGCGGGGGAACGGGTGCGGTGGTGTGCCAAGGGACGGAAACCAGGTGCGGTCGCGGCAGCGCGGCCTTCCGCCCCGGGCCTGACAGTCCCGTGAGTTGCTGACGGCGCGAAGGGTGCGGCGCGCGCCAGCCTCCGACCGGACATCCCGCGTCAAGCCCACCGCAGAATTAAAGTTTCTGCGGTGGGCTGTCAATGTTCCAGCCAATCAGTAATTCGACGCGACAGGGATCCTGCGACAGCCCGGACCCGGGGAGCGAGTATTCTGTTTGCCAACCCAATAGCAGTGATCGGGACCGACACCCAGGCCGTCGGACGATGAAGGTATGGACCTCAGCCTGAGCCGTGCTCACTCCCGCCTTCACCTTCATGTCCGTGTTCGGAACCACCGACTTCTGCGTGAGGTGACCAGCCATCGAATTCCTGATCCACCGCACTGAGAACCACTTCCACCGTCTCACCGGATTCAAGGTCCTGCGGAGTTGTGGGACCAAGTTCCACGCCGTTGGATAGATGCACTTCCACTCGAACCTGCGGCAAGGTTTCATCGGTGGTGTTCTGCACGGTGCCGACGAAGGCGTTGTCCTCGGCACTGTATTCCAGGATGAGTCTGGCTCCCAGCCGGACCACGTCGTAGGTTTCCTCCAGGGTCAGCAGGTTTCCGGATTCCTCCCCGTGTCCTTCGCCGGAGTCGGCATGTTCATGGCCCGCACCCTCGGCACCGTGCTCGCCGTAGGTGTGTTCGCTCACCACGCAGCCACTGAGTGCCAGCAACCCCAACAGGACTGCCACCACCAGAGTGATTGGGGTTGGCCGTCGCAGGTGGCTTGAACCGGACTTTGTCGGGGTCAAGCCACTGTTCGGAATCCGTGCCGACCGGAGACGGTTGCCACCGGGTGCTTGAAAATACTGCCGATGCATGATTGTGTGCCCTCTTCCATTCTGTGAACCCGCAGCGCCGGGTCCAAACTCGGCTCCGACATCCCTGGTTTCCTATCCACCTATTCTGAATGGCAACGGTGAAGAATGTGTACGCGTAATCGGAACATGGTGCGGTTCAAACCGCCTCCAACTGTCAGCGGTATGAAAGATCACCGCACGCGAGGCCGGACACAGACTGCCGAAACACGCGACGGCCCCTTTGCGAAGCCAAGAGCTCTCCTGTGAACCCGAATCAGCGGATTTTCCCCACTGTTAGAATTTCTCCACCGTGCGAAGGATGCGCCCACATCCCGCACATCCACACATGAATGCATTACAGGAGGTGCGGAACACCCGAACCCCGGCGTAGTTGTCGTCAGTACCTATCCAATGACAACAGGTCTCGGAACTACCCACAGGAGAAATTATGAGCGGAAAGAAATTGAACCGCAGGCACTTTCTGAGTGCCTCGATGGTCGCGGCGGGGGCATCCATGACAGCTGCCTGTGTGATGCCGGTCACACCCGCTGCCGCTCCGTCCGAAGGGTCCATGACATCGGAATCGCCGGATTACAAGTTCTACTTCAATACCCACGGCTCCGTGGAAATCTCCTTCTGGTCCGCCGCCAACAACGGCTTCCAGGATTTCTGCAGCCACTACAACATCGACGGACAGTACTTGGGCACCGTACGCGACGGCGACTTCGCCGAAGAGCGCGAGAACATGGAACGGATCGTGGCGGCGGGCGACGCCGACGCGGTCGTGGCCGTCTTGTCCGATGTGGACGCCCTGGACGAACCGATCCGCCAACTCGCCGATCAAGGCGTACCGGTGGTGCTGGTGAACTCCAAGGATCCGCGCCCGGCCGAGGAGCAGGTTCCACACCTGCGATACGCGGGCGAGGACACCTATTTGACGGGGGTCCGCAACGCCCAACTGGCGCTGGCTTCCTTCACGGAGTTGGCCGGACGCGCTCCCAAGCGCTCCACCTACATTGAGCACGTGCCGGGCGCCTGGGTGCTTGTCACCCGGGGACAGGGCATGTCGGATGTGCTCACTCCGGAAGGCACGAACTTTGAAAGCATTGCCGGGGAGGTCGATCCGGTGCAGATGCAGGAGATAGTCCGGGCCCACCTGATCGCCAACCCGGACGTGGAGACGATCCATACCGGCTGGAGCCGTCCCGCCGCCTGGTCCATTGAGGTCCTGCGCGAAATGGGCAAGCTGGGCAACGTGAACGAACCCTTCGAGGAAGGCAAGGTCTACGTCACCAGCATCGATCTGGATCCCGAACTGCTCGGCATGATTGATGCCGGCGACTGCGTGGGCACGATCGATCAGCAGGTGTATCTGCAGGGCTGGTACGGTGCGGCCCTTGCGTGGCAATGGGTAACCAACCAGTTCCTGATTGCCAACGACATTTCGACCGGACCGTACGTCGTCACCCAGGAAAACGCCGCGGCCCTGATCGGCCAGGCGGAAGCCGGAATCCGGGCCTGACCTTGGCTCGGCCCTGACGGCGGATTGAGCTGTCGCCGGCAGGTGTGGGCGAGCCTGCCGGCGCTACCTTTCCCCATCCCGCCGCCGCCACAACCCGAACATGACGATCAACGCCACCGACCCCGTATCGGTCGACGGGACCGACCGCCGCGGGCGCGACGACTTCCGCCGCCGGGTCAACCGCATGGTCCGGAGGATTCCCGAACTGGGGATCTTCTCGACCCTGGTCCTCCTGGTGGGGGTTTTTTCGATCGGCGCGGACAACTTCCGCACTGTCGATTCCTACACCAGCATCCTGACGGTCGCGGCCAACGTTGGCATCGTGGCCCTCGGCTGCGGTTTCTTGATGATCTCGGGCGAGTTCGACATATCCGTTGGCTCGGTCTACCTCATCGCCACCCTGTTTTTCGCCCAAATGGCCAATGCGGGCCTGGTGCCGCCCTTGGCCTTCCTCGTGACCCTGGTCCTCTGTGCGGTCATTGGCCTGGTCAACGGCCTGATCACGGTCAACCTGCGCATTCCGTCCTTCATCGTGACCCTGGCCGCGATGATGTTCTATCGCGGCCTGCACATCATCCTGACCCGAGGCTTCTCCGTCAGCTACAAGGCGGACAAGGAGTTCCTCGACATGGTGGCCGGTATCACCTTCTCCCTGATGCGGAACACCGTAATCTGGTGGATCCTGCTTGCCATCATTCTGCAGGTCGTACTCGCCAAGACCCGCTACGGCAATTGGGTCCTGGCGACCGGCGGCGACGCGCAGGCGGCGCGCAACTCCGGCGTGCCGGTGAGCCGCGTGAAAGTAGTCAATTTCGCCCTTTGCAGCCTTCTGGCAGGTTTTGCCGGAGCCGCCAACATGGCCCGTTTCCTTACTTCCCAGTCGCAGTTGGGCATGGGCATGGAATTCGAGGCCATCACGGCGGCCGTGATTGGCGGCACCCTCCTGATGGGGGGCAAGGGCAGCATGGTCGGAGCCGTGCTCGGCGCCATCTTCGTCAGTGTGATCCGCTCGGGCCTGATCTTCTTCGGCTACTCGTCCTATATCTACATGCCGGTGACCGGCATTATCCTGATGCTCGCGGTGATCATCAACCGCGGCTTCAGCAACTTCCAGCTGCTCCAGTTCCAGCGGAGCGACGCATGACCGACACCGACACCCCGATTGTCCGCATGGCGGACATCCACAAGAGCTTCGGACACGTGCAGGCACTGCGCGGAGTGGACTTGGATCTTCACGCCGGGCGGGTTCTGGGACTGATTGGGGACAACGGTGCCGGCAAAACGACGCTGGTCAAGATCATGGCCGGCGTCTTCCCGCCGTCGCGCGGAACGGTGCACTACAAGGGCGAACAGGTCCGCTGGAAGAATCCCAGCCAGTCGCGGGCTGCCGGACTCGAAATCGTTTACCAGGACCTGGGCCTCGTCCCCATCATGAACATTGCACGCAACTTCTTCCTCGGGAAGGAACCGCGCAGCCGGTGGGGATTCCTGGATTTCAACCACATGGCAACCGAGTCGCTGAGGGCGATTGCCGAAATGGGCATTTTCCTCGACGATGCCGAGGAACTGGTGGAAAACCTCTCGGGGGGTGAACGCAAGGCGCTCGCCATCAGCCGCAGTCTCTACTTCGGCGTCCAGGTCCTCATGCTCGACGAACCCACGGCCGCGCTTTCCGTCAAGGAGACCCACGCCGTCCTGGACCTGATGGAGACGCTGAAGGAACGCGGCATCGCCACGGTCTTCATCACCCACAACATTCACCATGCCTATGCGGTCTCGGACCACTTTATCGCCCTGAACGCGGGTGTCAAGGTGCTGGACTCCGACAAGGCCGATGTCACTCCCGAAATGCTGACCGAAGCCGTGATCGGCGAACCACTGGCCCAAGTGACCAGCCATTCGCTCGCGGCTTCCGTCGGGAACGGAATCCCGGAGACTTCATGAAAGTCCAAGCCGCATTGTGCCTGCAGGATGGTGCCCCCCTTGAGATGCGGGATGTCGAACTGGCTCCGCCGGGGCCGGGCGAAGTGCTCGTACGCTGGGGTGCCAGCGGCATCTGTGCCAGCGACAAGTTCGTGGTCACGCACGCGGGCTGGCCCAAGCCGTACATCCCGGGCCACGAAGGAGCCGGGATCGTGGAGGCGCTGGGCGACGGGGTTGACACGCTCACCGTGGGAGACCATGTGGTATCCGATCTGCTGGGTGCCTGCGGCCAGTGCCGCCAGTGCCGGACGGGCCGGCCGCGCCTCTGCGAACCCCAGCGACGCCGAGCCGTGCCTGACATCGACAGCCGCTTTAGCCTTGACGGGACTCGCGTTGGGCGCTTCGGACACCACGAAATCGCGACCTTCGTGGAGGCATGCGTCGTCCCGGAAGCATCGCTGACGAAGATCCCGGACGACGTGCCGTTTGAGGCGGCCTGCCTGCTTGGTTGCTGTGCCCTCTCCGGCGCGGCGGCCGTCCTGACCCGGGCCCAGGTCGCGCCGGGCAGCCGCGTCGCAGTCTTCGGCTGCGGCGGCTTGGGCCTCGCCGGCATCAACGCGGCACAACTCTGCGGCGCGCGGCAGATCATCGCCATCGATGTCGTACCCCGCAAGCTCGACTGGGCGCGCGAGTTCGGTGCCACCGATACCGTGGATGCCTCGCAGGGCGATCCCGCGGAGGCGGTGAGTGCGGCCACCGGCGGTGCCATGGCCGACTTCGCCTTCGATTTCTCCGGTTCGGCTGTCGCGATGAACCAGACCGTCGGCGTCGTGCGCAATGGAGGCATGGTGGTGCTGGAAGGCGCCGGACCTCCCGGCACGCAACTCGTCGTCGATCAGGCGGAACTCATCGACAACGAAAAGGTGATCACCGGTGCGCACGCCGGCGGCGGCATCCCGGCCCTCGACATCCCGCTGCTAATCGATCGGTTCCGGGCGGGTACGTTTAAACTGGACGCACTGGTAAGCCATCGATTGTCCCTGGAGGAGGTCAACGACGGATTCGACCTGATGACCCGCGGCGAAGCACGCCGCAGCGTAATCGTGTTCGACACATAGGCCATGCCGTACCGGACGTCCTTCGCTGTGTGTCGGGGTAGACATCATTTGCTCGGGGCGTGCAGTCTCCGCTAGGAAAACCATCCATGCGCATGTCCACTGCCACCAGGGAAGCCATTGAGGGCTACCTGTACATCTCGCCGTGGCTAATCGGCTTCGCGGTGTTCGCCATTGGCCCGATGCTGGCCTCCATCTACCTCAGTCTCACGTTCTACAAGATCATCACGCCACCCGACTTCGTAGGGTTGGACAACTACATCCGCATGTTCCAGGACGACCTCTTCTGGAAGTCGCTCTGGAACACGATCTACTACGCGGTGGTTTTCGTGCCGGTCTCCATCGCAGGTTCCCTTTGCTGTGCCCTGCTCCTCAACCAGCGCATCCCGGGACGTACTTTCTTTCGGGCCGTCTACTTCCTGCCATCCATCACGCCCATCGTCGCCACCGCCTTTCTCTGGCTCTGGATCTTCCAGCCGAACGTGGGCCTGGCCAACTACCTCCTCGACTTGATGGGGATCGAAGAGCCGCACTGGCCGCGCTGGCTCGATGACATCCGATGGTCAAAACCATCCCTGATCGTGATCAGTCTCTGGGGAGCCGTGGGCGGCGGCTCGATGCTCATCTTCCTGGCCGGCTTGCAGGGGATTCCAATCGAACTCTACGAATCGGCGGAGATCGACGGTGCGGGCAACCAAGCCAAGTTCTGGCGCATCACGATGCCCCTGCTGTCGCCGTCGATGTTCTTCAACCTGGTTCTGGGGTTGATCGGCGCCATGCAGATGTTCACCCTGGCTTTTGTGGCAACCAGCGGAGCCGGCCAAACGCGACCCGCCGGCGGGCCTGCCTACTCGACCCTCTTCTACGTCCTGAACCTCTACAACCACGCCTTCGACTACTGGGAGATGGGATACGCGTCCGCCCTGGCCTGGTTCTTCTTCCTGATCCTGGTAATCCTGACCTATTGGCAGCTGCGTCTTTCCCGCTCGTGGGTCTACTACGAGTTTGACCAGGGCGAACGATGGTAGACCCCACACTCTCTGCACCCCGTGTGCCGGCAGCCGGCATCGGCGGTGTCCGCATGCGGCAGGCAGTCCGCATGATTCCCACCTTTCTGATGGTCCTGGTCCTGGCCGCAGCTTTTGGGTTGCCGTTCCTTTGGGCGGTGCTCACATCGCTGAAGGTGCCCAGGGAGATCTTCATTTTTCCACCGACTTGGCTGCCCGAGACTCCCCAGTGGTCCAACTACATCGAAGTCTTCCGCCAAGCCCCGCTGGCCCTCTTCTTCTGGAACAGCCTCAAAGTCACCGTGTTGACGGGAATTGGCCAGATCCTGTCCGCATCGCTGGTGGCCTACGGCTTCGCCCGGTTCCGTTTCCCGGGACGCAACATCCTGTTCCTGGTCATGCTGAGCACGTTGATGCTGCCGCCCCAGATCACGATCATTCCCACGTTCCTGCTTTTCAAGTGGCTTGGTTGGCTCGATGAACTCCGTTCCCTGTACATCCCACCGTGGTTTGGCGGTGGCGCGTTCGCCATCTTCCTCTTCCGTCAATTCTTCTTGACCATTCCCCGGGAGTTTGACGAGGCGGCCAAGATTGACGGTGCAAACTCCCTTTGGATTTTTTTCCGTGTCCTGGTCCCCTTGTCGGTGCCGGTATTCGTCACCATGGGCATTTTCTCCTTCCTGGGCAGCTGGAACGACTTCTTCGGACCGCTAATCTTCCTCAATACCACGGAGAAGTTCACCTTGGCCTTGGGCCTAACCTACTTCCAAAGAGTGGTGACCCTTGGCGGCCAAGCCACCGAACACCTCATGATGGCAGCTTCCATCATCATGACGCTGCCATGCCTGCTGGTATTCATCCTGTTGCAACGATATTGGATTCAGGGCATTGTCATGTCGGGCATCAAGGGGTGATTTCCGAAGAAAGGGAACCCGCCGGACACCCGGCATCTGCCCACTGCCTGCGTTCCGCCATTGCAGGCTACGGCCCGCGTCAGAACGTGATCACGTTGCGGAGGGTGGCAGGTTCCGCAACCGCCGCGATGGCCTCGTTGATCTTCTCCAACGGGTAGGTACGGGTAACCAGTTCGTCCAGCTTCAACCGGCCCTGCCGATACAGATCCATCAAGCGAGGCACATCGCGCTGAAAGTTCGTTCCGCCCATCGAACTGCCCTTCAAGGAACGCTGGCCCATGAAGCGCTGGCCGGTGTAGGTGAATGTGTCATCCTGGGGCGGCATGCCCACCTGAATGACGCGTCCCCCCTTGCAAAGCATGTCCGCCGCTTCTTCCAACAGACGGGTGACACCGGCCACCACGAACACGTAGTCGACCCCGCCCGCAGAAAGATCCATCACGGCCTGCACGGGGTCGGTTTCCCCGGCATGTACCACATGGGTAGCCCCAAAGGCCCGAGCCATGTCCAATTTACCGCGTTCGATGTCGATTCCAATGACCTGCACAGCCCCCGCCAGAATCGCGCCCTGGACGGTGTTGAGACCCACGCCCCCGCATCCGATCACCGCCACCGACCGCCCGAACCGGAAGTGCGCCGTGTTCACCACGGCCCCCAGTCCGGTGATCACCCCGCAGGCCAACAGGGACGCGGAGACAATCGGGATCGAGTCGGGAACCTTCACAATCTGGGTTTCGTGCACCACTGTGTACTCGGCGAAGCCGGCCACCTTCAGCGCGCGGTTGAGTTCCCTGCCTTCGCGGTTGGTGAACTTGGAACGCAGTTCCAGCGGGTGGTCTCCGATGCAAAGATAAGGTTCGCCTTCCAGACAGTGGCGGCAGCGGTGACATGACCACAGCAGAGACACAACCACGCGATCGCCCACGGCAATGCCTTCCACATCCGCCCCGATGCGGGAAACGGTGCCGGCGGCTTCATGCCCGGGGATCAAGGGAGCTTCGTAGTGCCATTCCCCGTCGATGATGTGGATGTCGCTGTGGCAAATGGCACACGCCTCCATCTGGACTTCGACCTCGTTGCGGCCAGGCGGCTCCAGATGCACCTCTTCCACAACCAAGGGACTTCCGTACTCGTAGCAAACTGCGGCTTTGACCGTCCGCATGGCGCTTGTCCTCCGTCCCGGCCATTCGCGGTGATCCGCTGCGCGCCGATCCGCGAATAGCTCCAGTCAAAACCGGCGGGCGGATGCGGCACCCGCCCGCCGGAGTCCATTTACCTACGCTTCGAGCGACGGCTTGGCCAGAATTTCGGCGGCCGCCTCCTGGACGTTGCCGATCACCTCGTCCAAATCGCTCTCGCCGAGCCAAACGACCTGGAGCATTTCATTGATGGTCTTGAAGTATTCGGTCTCGCGGAAGTTGGCCGGCAGGACCAGCGGCAAGGCCTCGGCCATGATTCCGCCAAACACCCGCATCAAGGCCGAAGACTGCAATGTATCGGACGCCATTACATCCGGACGTACCGACGGTGCGCCCATGGCGTTGTAGTTGCCAATCTGGGCGTCGAACGTCGTGAAGTACGTCAGGCAGTCGAACATTTCGGCCGGGTTCGCCGAAGCTCGCGAGACGCAAACGGGGTCCGACTCGAACATGTTGCCGCGCACGCCCGTGTCGGCTCCGATCGGCATCGGGGCCACGGCCCACGCGTCCTCCTCAACGAAGTTCTTCACGTATTCGCCCCAGAAGCCCGACTGGTACATCGCCAGCTTGTTGGCCGCGAACGTCTGGTACGTGCCCTGTTCCATCGTGCCGGGCAGCGGCGCCGCCCCGTTCTCATGAAACAGATCGCTGACGAAGCGCAGCGCCGCGATCGATTCGTCGGAATCAAGCGTGGCCACGGTGCCGTCGTCGTTCAGCATGTCGCCGCCCCAGGACCGCTGGTAGACGAGCAGGCAGAAGTAGCCCAAACACGGCAGGAATCCGTATACCCCTTCGTCCGGGTTGGTCAAGGCCGAGGCCGCCGCCAGCAGATCGTCGTACGTCCAAGTGTCGTTCGGCGGCTCCATACCGGCGTCTTCAAACAACCCGACGTTGTAGAACAGGCCCACGCGGCCGGGATGGGCCAACTGGGGCAGGCCGTAGAGTTCGCCATTCAGGCGTGCAGCCTCAATGTTGAGAGCGTAGAACTCGCTCAAGTCGAAGCCGGAGGACTCCACCAGATCATCGATTGCCCGCGTTGCCCCCGCAGCAGCCAACCGATAGTAGCCCTCGATGGACGAAATCCAGAAGGCATCGCCGATTGTGCCACCGGCAATCAGGGTGTTCAGCTTCTTGAAATAGTCGGCACCGGGGAAGCATTCCATCGTAACGGAAACATCCGGTGCCCTGTCCTCGTTGAATTTCTCAACCCACTGGCCGTGGTTGTCGCACTCAAGGCCCAAGCGGTGGTGATACCGAAGCTCAATCATCTCCTGGGCTGGTCCACCGCCGGTCATGGCGGACGGATCAACGCAGGCAGCAACCGTCAAACCTCCCAACAGAATCGCACCGGACCGCAAAAACTCTCGCCGACCAACAGTGTTGCCGTTCATGATGTCTCCTTGACCGGGACGCACCCTGACGGCGGAGCGCCGGTGGTGAGGTCGATCAAATCCACGGATGATGCCGGAGTATAGCAATAGACAAAACCAGCTTTTTTTGATGGCGCAGCTCGTCGTTCCAGACTGGACACGTCATGACACGGATAGGGATTCCACCGCGGGGTTGGGTTCCAAACCACGCCCGTTATCATGGCAACTCAAATCTTGCAGCCCCCTTTTTGCAGATGATGGCTGCAACCGATTCTCTGGCAGCTCCTTTGACAATGGACAACGAGTGAGGCCCCGTCCGGAGCGATTCAATTGAGGTCCGAGGGCCTGGTTTCAACGGAGGAATTCAGGCGGGAATCGGCATGTTCTCCCGGTGCAGCAGTGCGTTTCCAGTTCCCGACACTCCGTCCAACCCGCCAGCGCTAAATCCCAAATCAGAATGCGACTGCCCTGAAACCCCATTAGGCCGCCGGCAGCAGCATCACGGTTACATTACGCTGCCGAGCCAGTTCCACCTGCTCGGATCCGGCCCTCTCACCAACAACGGCTCCTACTGCCGCCTGGCCGGTGGCTTTTGCCAGATACTCGGCTCGCTCCGCTGCCCGGACGATGTCCTGGTCTCCCAGGGTGATGGATGCCTCCGCAGCCACGTACGCGTCGTGTCCGTTGTCCCGGCTGCGCCCGATTGCAATGAAGTCCACTGCCAGCAGTTCGTTGGCTTGTCCCGCGGTTATCGCACCCCGGTCTTCCGCGTCGGCGATCAGGTCGTTCAAGTTGCCGTCAATGGGCACTGACACCGCTTTTAGCACCCTGACGCGTCGCAGATTGAGGTAGAGCCCGGCGATGCTACCGAAGTTGTTGGCCACCTTGTATTCGTAGTTTGTACCGAACCAGCTGTCCATCCGTCCGTCCAAACGGTCCATTCCGTCCATCCGCTCGTTGATGCTGTTGATGCTGGTCTTAACTTCCACCATGTCGGCCTTGAGGTCCCCGACATCGGTCTTGAGGTCGTCCTGGCCCTACTCCAAGGCTTGCAGCCGCTGGTGAGTGGATTCCATGAAGTCGGCCAAAGTGGCTTCCAACCTGGTGAAGTGCTGGTGGGTAGCAGCAGCGCGCTCAGCGAACCGTTCCGGCAGTTCCAACAGGTCGGCAGTGAGTATGCGCTGGCGCACCCGCTGCAGAAACTCAGGGTCGTCGCCTAAGATTCGGAGGAAACGGGTTTGGTCTGCGGCACTAAGGGTCATGGAGAGCTTCCATGGCCCGTCCAGTATACCCCGCAGACACCGCGTGTGTCTTTGGCATCTTCCTCCCTGCCAGGACCATGGGCGCGGTGCGGCCACAATGTTGGCAGCGGTAGCACTGGACAGTCATGGTCCGGTCCCCGCCGAGGCCATCCAGTCACCGTCCACCGGACCGCGCCGTACCGGTATTCGGCGCGTCCCTTGCCTCCGGTCCGGCAACGTTGGGCTGGAGCTGCGCGACACACAACCGACCACGCTTTATCCATGGCTAAAAGCTCCCATCCTTCCTGCAACGGGTGTTGAATTGGCTTTTGACACCGGACGGGCTGGCCCCGACTCTGCCAAGACGCACCGCCCCCTGCAGGATTTGCACCAGTCGGAGAGCCGGGCTGACTACACGGACCATCCGATCCCAACTCCGATTGGGGTGACAGGGACGACACTCCCTGCTCACTTGCCGTGACAGTCGTACAGGGACTTTATGTACAACGGCCGACAACATCGGGATTTCTCGATTGCAATGGCCCGCCGATCCTGTCGAGGCATTGGGCTCCTGTCGGGTCACCATACATATCCGTTATCATGGCAACCCCGAATCGTCACGGGCTCACAGGCTGCTTGGCGCCATCACCGTTGCCACCAATGCACGGTGGCTCATGGCGTAACCAAAGACAGGTGGTTCACCAATCATCGGCAGGCCTGTTACGACGGAATGAAAGCAGGAGCTTGCCGGGTGGTGACGACCCCTCGCGGGGCGCACGGCACGACCGCAGCCTGCCGGTTTTGGCAGACAGGATTACGACATGAGTGAAAAACGGCTGCGAGTCGGTGTGGTTGGCACGGGCCTGGTGGCACAGGTGATGCACCTGCCCCACCTTGATTCACTTCCCGACCAATTCGAGATCGCCGCCCTCTGCGACCTGTCCGTCCGGACGGCGCAGTCCCTGGCACGCCGCTACGGGGTTCCCCGAACCTTTACCGACATGGAAGACATGCTCGACTCGGTCGCATTGGATGCCGTCCTGATCCTGACCCCTTACCACTATCCCCAAGCCATGGCGGCTATGGCCGCAGGACTGCACATCTTTGTGGAGAAACCGATGTGCGTGAACGTTGAAGAGGCCACCGACATGGTCGATGCGGCCCGCCGCAACGGTGTGATTGGCCAGCTCGGTTACCACAAACCCTATGATCCCGGATACGAAACCGGTGCGTCCATGGTACGCGCGATGTCTGAAGTGCGCATGGCGACGATGTATGTCGCCCATGGCCCCAACGAACCCTTCCTTGAGCACTACGAGATCCTGCGGGGCGACGATGCCGATCCCGACCGCGTGGCCGCGACAGGTCGAGCCATGCGCACGGCACAACAACAGGCCATCGGCGAACAACCGGAGCACGTGGCACGCGCCTACGGGGGTTTGCTCGGCAGCGGATGCCATCAACTTTCGATCATGCGCGGCTGCCTCGGGCGCGTGGAGGATGTGCTGTCAACGGAGATCTGGAACGGTGGTCGCTCGATTGCAGCCACGCTCAAGTTTGAGCGCGGCGTCCGATGCGTCTTCACCGCCGTCTTCATGCCCGACATCCGGCTGTTCGATGAGACCTTCACTGCCTACGACGACAGCAGTACCACCGCGATCCGGTTTCCTTCGCCGTTCCTGAAACACGCCCCCACCATGGTGGTTCGTCGCGGCATGGAGGATGGCTGCTATGTCGAACGGGAGATCACAACCGACTACCGGGAAGCCTTCCGCAACGAGTTGATTCACTTCCACCGGTCCGTAACGACCGGCACTCCGCCGCGTACGCCACTGGAACACGGTGCCGAGGATGCCGCAACCATGATCGCCATCGTTCGGAGCTGTCCCGATTTCGCCGTGTGACAAAAGTCGCCTTCACGGCACCAGTGGAGAACCGGCCAGTGAAGCTGGCACACAGTAGGGGCAACCGCCTGACAACGCAGTTGGGGCACACGGAACTTGGGCTTACTCATCCAACGGGGGAATGCCCAACCCGGCCGCCGCCTCCGTGATTCGGTCCCAAATCGCATCCGCTACCGGAATTCCGGTATGCGTCCGTTCGCGGGCAACCATCTCTTCCCGTTCTCCCGGAAGCAGCACTTCCCGGTGGCCCTGAGCCGCAGGCGAGTCCTTGATCCGTTGCAACAGCGCCTCCGCGTCCTGCAGCTGGGCATGGGGATCTCCGAATGCAGCCGGATCCAGGATGGTCACGGTCCAGTTGGCCTCGTAGGTGGGACCAAGCATGATGCCGCCCAGATACTCGTTGAAGAGTGCCAGACCATAACCCTTGTGGTCACCCATGGGCAGGATTGATCCACCGGCGTAGAGAACTTCGGGATCCGTCGACGGGACCCCGTCCCGATCGAGAATCCAACCCGGCGGAAGGGATTCGCCGCGCTCGCGGTGGAAGCGGACCTTGCCTTCCGCGGTGGCACTGGTGGAAAAGTCGGCAACGATGGAGCCAAAACGGCCGCCCGGCCAGCCCAGGGTGATCGGATTCGTGCTCAGAATGCGCTCGCGGCCGCCGTACGGGGCCACGGAGGTATGCTCCGGCAGCCGGTGCGCGCCGCCTCCCGTGATCTGGATGGCAAGACCGCGCCCCGCAATCTTCTCCGCGAACCAGCCGATTCGTCCCGTATGGGTTGTGTTGGTCAACCCGCCAAAGGCAACACCGGTACGCTCGGCCTTGGCTGCCACCCTTTCGCACAGGTTCAGCAAGGCACAGTGGCCAAATCCCTGTTGCCCGTCAACCATCACCCAGGTCGGTGCCTCGCGGACTACCGTGGATCGGCCAGCCGGTTTGATGTACCCCTCCGCCATCAATTCGAGGTAGTGGGGCACGCGCAGCACGCCGTGGGACTCGACGCCCTTCAAGTCGGCATCGACGAGGGTATCGGCCACGATCGCGGCGAGGTCGGCTGGCGTATCGGCAGCTTCCAGGATGCCTTGTACAAACGCGGCCAGCCGCGTAGGAGCAAACCTGCGCGTCACAATGACACCGTCCCGGCGTATGCCGCGTCCAGCATCCGTTGAACCAAACCGTCCGCCGTCTGTGGTTCCGTCATGTCGCTGCCGGCCAGAGCCGCGGGAACGGCCCAAAGCATCAGGTTCTGGTAGTAGTCGGCACCGAAAGTGCGCTGCCCCGTATCGGCATCGCCGCGGGTTGTGTTGGGGAAGTCCCACACATAGCCCCAATGCACAATGTTGGCCAGGCAGCGGCGGAGCAGATCCATGCCGAAATCCCGGTTGCCTTCGTACATGTAGGTCATGGCCAACATGAAGAGCTCGGGCGGGAAATAGCTGTAGGGTCCGTACCCGCCCACCTGCGCCACGGTGCCGTCCGGATTGGCGTAGTTCACCGCGCCGGACTGTGACAGGTCGCAATTTATGTCGCGGATGGTCTGCAGCGTGACGGAGACCCGGTCGGCGGGAAAGACGGCGTCCACACCGTGCCAGCTGGTGATCCAGTGGCCGTCCAGCTGGTAGCCGAACACCAGGTCCGATTCGGTTTCCGTGTCGGGTTCCCGGAAGTTCCAGTAGCAGGTTCCATTCCAAAGAATTTCCTCCAGGGCCTTCTCGCCCGCGGCCAGCCAGTCGTCGCACTTGGCGACGTACCCGGAATCATCCATGGCAAGTGCCATGCGGCGCATGATCGCAACCTGCGCCAATCGAATGCCGCCGGCGTGCGTCACGTATCCCTTCCAGCCCGGCTCCGGGGCTTCGAACCACTCCGTATCGCCCAGACCTTCGGCATCCGTGCCGGGCTCGGGCATGGCCACCACCTGCGAATCCCCGTACGCAGGCCGCAGGGCCAGGGCAAAGTCGTTGCACCGCTTCAGCGATTCCCAGAACTCCGCCAGGAACACATCGTCTCCGGACGTGCGCCAGTAACGATCCGCCATGACGATGTAGCAGGCACCGTTGAGCACGGTCTGGTAGCCGCGGTCCGGGGCCGCCATGTCGTAGGGATCTTGATTGTTCTTGTCCCGGGCCGTGATGCCGCCGAAGATCCACGGCGGCCGTCCGTCGGGAAACTGGTAGGCACGATAACCGTGGAGTGTGGACAGGGCGGCATCCGGAAAGAAGTAGAGCAGCGGAATGTTCCCGTAGAAGCTGCAGGGCAGGCACTCCAATTGGGGACAGCCGCGCGGGCACTCGTTGAGCGCGAAGAGCCCGAGCGAAGGCGGAACCCATTCGGAACCGGTCCAGCCCTCCTGTGCCCACACGCTGCACTCGGTCAGCAGATGCAGGTTGTTGATGAGCGAATCGGCGAGCCAACCCGGAACATCGGGCGCCTGGTACAGGACCTCCTGCCACGCAATGACCCGGTCCAGATACGAAGATTGGCGGGAAGCCAAGTCCTGAAGGACCGTCTCAAGATCCGGCCACGTCCGTTCGTACATGTGGACGAAGGGGGACGAGCCGTCCGCGGCCGGGGTTCCGCCTGCCATCCAGGTTGGGGCATGCCAGGCGAGGAGGATGGTCAGCTCGGTACTGGATCCCGGTTCCAGGGCAAAGGGGATGCTCAAGGACAGTCCGCTCTCCTCGGGTAGGGGCGCGGGCAGCGCCTCGCCTGCGGCCGCCCATCGGCCGCCTTCGGCATCCAATCCCGCTCCCCAGATACAACCGGCTGGCGCATTGACAACCCCCAAGGCGTACTCCATCCGGCACCCCGGTTTGTCGCTCAACCGGTTCACCCGGACAGCCTCCATGGTGGATTCCAGGTTCAAAACGGCGCGTTCAACATGCTCCCCCGGGACGGATTTCCCGCCCCCGAATCCGGGCAGCGAAAACAGGAACACTCCCTGACACGCAATGTCGGACCGGTTGCGCAGACGAACGCGGAAAACTGCGCCTGGCAACAGCGACGTGTTGGCATCACCGGGCAGGAAGGGATGGAAGGCCCGCATGCCAACATCCAGGCTGTCACCGGTATCGAACTCCATGTCGAGGACCGGATAATGCCCCCAGTAGTCCACGCTCCGGCAGAGTTCAACCCCGGACAGGTCCAGTTGCCGGTAGCGGGGCGTGTAATCCGTGGGCGGGAACTGGTGGGGCGAAGCGGCCGGCGTGGGTGTGTCCTCCTTGGCCCTCCGGTCCGTCACCAGCAGGCGGGTGGATCCGTCCGTCCGGTATCCCATGAACGGCATGTTGGAGAGACCGCGCGGCGCCACAAGTTCGTTGAAGATGGTGACGTACCCCAGCATGCCGTTGGGTTCAATGTCCAGGCAACCCGTGTCGAGGCCGCCCACGGGCATGCCGCAGGTGGGCCGCGGTTCGCCGCGGTAGACAACCCCCGTCACCGAATTCCTGTAGCCTTCGGCCGAGAACTCCTGCCAGTCCGCGTGCGGTATGTGGCGGGGAAAGAAACGGGGATGTTCGAATTCGATCGACATGGAAGTTCCGTTGGGGTGTACCCCGCACGGTCGGCGGACCAAACGGGATATGGGAAGCAGGGCCCGGGGGATCGGGCTACGTGGCGGTTCCGGGTGCCAGCAGGACAATGCGGCCGTTGGCCTTTCCGGACCGCAACAGCGCCAAGGCCGTGTTGACTTCCTCCATCGGGAAGGTCCGGGTCACGATGGATCGCAGCGACCCGTCGGTCAGCAAACCGGCGGCCGCCTCCAGGTCCCGGCGGGTCCCGGCACGCGTTCCCAGAATCTGGATCTCCCGTTGCGCAAGATCCTTGCCGGCCGCCTGCAAATCATCCGGCGTGTACCCGACAAGCACCATCCGCCCCCCTGGTCGCAGGGCCTCCAGGCCAGCCTGCATCGTGCCCCGGGTGCCGACGATGTCCAGGACGCAATCCACGCCACCGCCCGCTCCGATGGTCTCCAGGGCGGCCGTCCACGACGATGCCGCACCGTCCACCACGGCGGTTGCCCCCATGGTTCGGGCCCAGGCCTGCTTGGCCGTTCCCAGTTCTGCCACGATGGGCCTGGCCCCCGCACGACGGACCAGCTGCACTACATAGGAACCCACACCGCCTGCACCCACGACCAACACGATCTCTCCGGATTTCAATCCCGCGCGGTCGATCGCGTGGTGGGCGGTCAGGCCGGCGTCGCAGCAGGTGGCGGCATCGACCGAAGAGAGGGCCTCGGGTACCGGCACCACCTGCCGAGCCGAAACCTTCACGTATTCCGCCATGCCGCCATGGGCCTGCAGCACACCCATGACACTGCCCATGTCGAGGCAAAGCTGGGTACGGCCCGCCTGGCACAACGCACAAACGCCACAGGTCTCGAAGTTGTAGACAATCGCCGGCATGCCGGGCCGCAGATCGGTCACGGCCGATCCGACCGAGTCCACCACGCCGGAAATTTCGTGGCCGGGCACGAAGGGCAGCTCGGGTTCGTAGCCGAAACCGTCCATCAGCTTGAGATCGGTGCCGTCAATGCCGCAGGCCCGTACCGCCAGGACGACTTCATGCGCTTCGGAAACCGGCTCCGGCATTTCGCGCCAGACCAGGGGCTCGCCGAACCGTTCGAGGACCGCCGCCTGCATGCCCTGCCTCCGTTGTCCGTGTGCCGTCGGTCCTACGCGGCCGTTGCTTCCAGATGGGCCAGCAGGAAATCCCGCCCCTCGCGCAGAATGCGCAGGGGATCGGGGGTGTGGCCCCAGGCGAACCCCTCGTATTCCAACGCGATATAACCGGCAAAGCCCGTGTCGCGGACGGCCTGTATCAGGCTGCGGAAATCGATTTCCCCTTCGCCCAGGGGCGGGAACTCGAAGTCCTCCAACCGCCCGAGGGCGTCCTTGGCATGAATGTGGCGCACGCGGGGCGCCAGCTCCCGGTAGGCCGCCGTGACATCGTCGCCGCGCACCAGGTAGTGGGCGGGGTCGAAGAGCACCTGCAAGCTGTCCATGCCGTCCTCGGCAAACAGCCTGCGCATGCCGTTCAGATCGTGGACGAGGCACCCCGGCAGGCTCGCGCACTCCAGCAGCAGCGTCACTCCCAGCTCCTCGCCGGCGGGCAGGATCACGGCCATGGCATCCAGCAAGCGCTGCCAGTAGGTGCCTTCGCGGCCGTACATGTTCTTCATGCCGCCGCCGGTGATCACGTATTGGCAGCCCAGGTCCGCAGCCACGCGCATGCCGCCCAGAACAAACTCAAGGTTGCGGGCCCGCGCCTCGGGATCCCCGTCGATCAGGTTCGTGTGGGCGTTGCACGTGCCGAAGTCCAGGCCCGCCGCCCTGGCCCCTTGCGCCACGCGGGCCCTTTCCGCGGCGTCCGCGTCGACGTACATGTGCGGCTTGGGAACGGGCAGGAAGGGCGGCTCCAGCTCCAGCGACACGTCGATCGCCTGGAAACCGTGGTCCGCCAGGATGCCCATGCACTCCACCACGTCGATGTGGGCAAAGAGTGCCGAGTTACAGCTGAGTCCCTTCATGATGTCAGTGATGCGGATCGTGCCGACAGCACGTCAGCGCTCGAGTCCGATCATGGCCCGGGCTTCTTCGGGCGTCGCGATCTCGCGTCCAATCTCGCGCGCCAAGCGCACCGCCTTGTCGATCAGTTCGGCGTTGGTGCGGGCATACACCCCTTCGCTCAGGTAGGGGCAGTCCTCCATGCCGATGCGAATATGGCCGCCCAAACTGATGGCGTGGGCAATCAGTTGCCAGTAGTCCGGCGGCTGCATGCAACTGATGTTCCAGTTCACGTTCTCCGGCAGGTGATCCACCATGTACTGGAGGCCTCGCGCCGTAGGCGGGGTCCAACCCTGGCCGGCCCAACCGAAGAACAGCGTGGCCCACAGTGGATCCGGCATCAGCCCGGGCTCCAGTTCGCGTACCCCATCGTCCGTCCAGAACGAACCCTCGCGCATCTTGCGGATGGCCCAGAAGGCACCGGTGCTGAAACACTCGATCTCCAGCTTCACCCCATACTCGATTGCAAGTCGCGCGTACTCTCGAAGCTCGCTGATCGGATGAACCGCATAGATGGTGGTGGGCGGATAGTCGGGGTTGGGCTGGAAGTACTCGTCGTGGGAATTGAAGTTGATCGAACTCATGTCGGGCCGGATCTCCGTCCACAGACGCAGCTTTTCCTCCAGCCGCATGCTCGCCAGGCCCAACTGGATTATCGGGTCGCCGTGCTCCCGGATACGGCCCACGATGTCGTGCCACCCTTCAAAAACCGCGATTTGCAGTTTGCGGCCGTCCGGCTGGATCACGGGATCCGAACGATACTGTCCATGCGTGTGCATGATTGCCGCACCCGCGTCCATGGCCCGGATGTACTCTTCGGCTACTCCCTTGGTGTCGTCACAGTGCGTATTGTTCGGGTTCTCGGGGTAGGAGAACATACCGTCGGTGGTGACGGTGATAATCAGCTTGTCCATCGGGTGGTCCCTTCCGAAACCGGTTGCGCGAACACGGGCCTATTATCCACCAGGCGCGGATCCCGGTTCCGAAATCGGAGCGTCGGATCACTGTTGCCTTCGCGTTGATTGGGTCGGAACCCGCCACCGACATTCCCACTGGACACAGGCCTGTGCCTTGGGCTTGTGGACAGGAGTGGCGAAAGAGTGCGCAGCCCGAGGCGGATAACGACCAATACGGCGTAGTACGGAGCGCGCGCCGCGGCTTTTCCGTCGCGTCCGGCCATGCAACCTGCCCGAGAGCGCGGCGGTGGTCGGTCCCCGCTGGGCGTTGGAAAGCGCCTTCAACCACCGTGCCGTCGTCCGGACTTGAGTTCCCGCGGTCGGTTCAGCTGTCGCAGAACAGGACGTCCGCCTGCGCCTCCCGAGGATGGTAGGACTGCCAGACGGCGGGCAGGCATTCGGTGAATGCATTTCGGCCGAGGTCGAGCACGCGCAGGCTGTCCATGTCGAGCCAGGACTCCGGCACGGTACCGGACAGGCCGTTGCCGTCGAGGCGGATTGCCTCCAGCCGCTGCAGGCGACTCCATTGGGGAGGCAATCCGCCAATCAGGGCATTGTTGCTGAGCCGGAGCGATTCGAGACGCCCGAGGGTGTGCCACGAGGTTGGCAGGAGGCCGTGGAGCCGGTTGCGGCCCAGGGACAGGACACGGAGTTGGCCGAGGTCCTTCCAGTTCACAGGCAGGAAGCCGATCAGATCGTTGTCTCCCAGCCAAAGGACTTCGAGCTGTTCCAACCGGCTCCATGTGCGCGGCAAAGAGCCGGCCAACTGATTGCCGCCCAAGTCAAGGTAGCGCAGGTTGGGCATCGATCCCCACTCCGGCGGCAGGGAGCCGTGGAGCCGGTTGCGGCCCAGGGACAGGATATGGAGTTGGCCGAGGTCCTTCCAGTTCACAGGCAGGAAGCCGATCAGATCGTTGCCTTCCAGCCAAAGGACCTCAAGCTGTTCCAACCGGCTCCATGTGTACGGCAACGGTCCGGACAACCGGTTGTGGCCCAAGTCAAGGTAGCGCAGGTTCGGCATGGCCCCCCACTCCGGCGGCAACGATCCGGACAGTTGATTCCTGAGAATCAGGATTTCCAGGTTGGGCATGCGACTCCAACCGGCCGGCAGGGGACCCTCGATGCCCCTGCCGCGTATGTCCAGAACCTTCAGGCGCGGCATGGCGTGCCAAGCCTCCGGCAAGGACCCTCCCAGCGACACGCTGGTGATCAACAGTCGCTGCAGATTCGGCATGCCGCTCCACTCCGGAGGCGGGACGCCGGCCACCCCGGTCTGGATGAGGTTCAGGGCCTCCAGGTTTAACAGGGATGCCCATACAGGCGGCAACTGACCTTGGTACTTGGTGCCCTGCAGGTTCAATGACTTGAGGTTGTGCAACCGGGACCATGCAGGCGGCAAGGGGGCATCAATGGGGTTGTCGCTCAGATCAAGGACCTGAAGATTCGCGAGCCGGTCGAGATCGCCGGGCAATGCGGTGAGTAGGTTGGCCGAATTCGATCCCTCCCTCCCGAGATGCGCCTCGCGCAACTCCGACAGGTCGCTGAAGGAGGACGGCAAGCGCCCCCTCAGTCCAACGCCGCTGAGATTGAGATGCGTGACTCGGCCATCCGCATTCGTGCCCACACCCCGCCAGTCTTCCAGCGGCACATCGAGACGGCCCCAATCCAGCAAAACGTTGTCGAGATCCGCGGTGTCGAGCATATCCTCCAGCACGCGGCGGTCCTGTGAAATCCGGGTCTCCCACGCAATCTCGAATGCGTAGCCAAGGTAGCCCACGCCGTCCAGCGCCGGAGCGTCGACATAGGTGACATCCCCGGCCGGCGAAATCCGTACCCGAAACACATGCTCCGTCCGCGCCTCGGTGTCCGAGCCGTCCGCGTGGACCGCTGTGCCGACCACCACCCGGGTAACGGTCACTGCCGGTCGGAAGCCTTCGGGCACCGTGAAGAGCGGCGCCGAATGGACGCGGGCGTAGTGCTGGACGGGGGAACGGCTCGAAGACAGCCGCGCCGAAACGTAAACGCCCCCCTTGGCCAGCTGGTACGTCCCCTGGTGATGTTCGGCCAGGTTGTCGAACTCTCCCTCCGCGGCCTCCGTGGCCGTGAACCACTCCATGGTGATTTGTTCCGCGCCTGCCCCGTACCGCATTGGCGGTGAAGGACTTGAGTATGCGAGTGTCCTGCCGCTGTATCCGAACCGACCGTCGGGATGTACCTCCATGGTGTATCCAACATCGGACAGCCAAGGTTTGCCGCCGTCCGGGTCCGCCACATAACCTTCGACCTTCCTGTGGACCCGGGACATGGGACGGTAGCCTTTGGGCAGCACAAATCCGTCTTCGGGTGGGAATGGTTGGAGCGTGGCCACAACCTGCGCCCCGGTGCGGTGGAGAACAAAGGACGACTCCTGACCGTTGGGCCTGACAAAGACCCCGGAATGGACATGTGTGCCGGATCCGTCTGCTTGGGCAGCCACGGAACTCGCCCCGCCCAATGCCAACACGGTGCAGATGCAGACGGCAGCCAAGACGCGGGCAGCGGCGATCGTCTTCATGGATTGACGGATCCTCCGATCAGGCACCGGGGCAGGGTTGCAAACAGGGTGGCAATGCACATTTCCCAGGGCCTTGATGCGCCATGGAATTCCAACTCGCAGGCCCCTCCGCTGGTCAAGCCGGCTTGATGGCCTCGTAGACTTGGTCCATGCGGCGGATCAGATAGTCCACGTCATTGCCAACCTGGATCCACTGTACACCCCTCTGCGCGTAGTCCAGAGCCAACCCCGGATCGTCGCCCATGCCCGAGCCCACCCATTTGCCGGCCCGGCGCGCGACATCGATCACACGTTGAATGGCCGCTTCCACATCCGGGTGCCGGACATCGTCAACATGACCAAGGTCGGCAGCCAGATCCCATGGCCCCAACGCGATGCCGTCCAGATTGTCAATGGCGGCAATGGCCTCAATCTCGGCCAAGGCCGTGCGCCTTTCAATCTGGATCGAGGCGAACACCAGGTCGTTGGCCCGTTGGGCAAGTGCAGCGTTGGCATTCCGCCCGTAGGCGGAGGGCACCCTGGGCCCGAAGCCGCGCCGACCCTGCGGAGGGTACTTGGCAGCATCGGCGACGGCCTGTGCCTCGGCCGCGTCCCGCACCTGCGGCACGATGATCCCTTCGGCTCCCGCGTCGAGTACTCGTTTGATCCAGGCTGTATCGGCTATCGGCACGCGCACAAGCGATGCCGCTTCGTGCAGGCGGGCGGCGCGGATGTGTCCCGCCAGCGTCTCAATCGACATGGGGCTGTGTTCCAGATCGATCCAGAAGAAGTCCACCGAAGGGCCGAGTGCGTCGGTAACCGCGGGGTCGTTCAGCGTTATCGATGCTCCGATTTGCAGCTCGTTATGATCCAGCCGTGCACGAAACGCAGCTACTCCCTCATACATTTTTGTTCCTCCCTGACACAGCGGTTCCCAATTACCGGGGACCGTAGACATCATGAAAGTTCCCTTCCGTGAACCGGTGCCAACCTTCCTCATCAAGGTCGGCGGCGCAGTGCCGGGCCAGACGGATCAGATACCTCAGCGAAAGTTGGTGCAGGACCCCCGGCTGATCCGTACCCCAGAGGATTTTGCCGGGCCCCAGCAAGCGGAATGCTTCCTGCATGCAGGCGACGGCCGAGGGCTGGGGATACTCTTCGTTCGGAAAGTAGGCCGGCAGTGCCGCGCAGTCGAACCAGACGTTGGGCAAGGTACCGAGCACCAACTGCCCGTGCCACAGATCCCGGCTGGGCCCCGGCTGGAGACAGGACGCATCGGGTTGCCCCAGATGGGCGATCAGAATCCGCAGCCCTGGATGCCGCCGTGCGATGCCGTCCACAGCGTCTGTCTGGTAACTGGCCGTACCGGGTTTGCCCAAGTCGAGTGTCAGTGCCAAATCCCACTCGGCCAGCATTCTCCAGATCCAATCGAGAGCCGGGGCGTCAAGGGCCAAATGCGAGTGGATTCCGGCCAGTCCGGTGGGGACGGAGCATTCCAGTTTCAACCCCCGGTACCGGTCCGTCTCCACAAGTTCCCGCAAACGGGCGGGAGGATCAGACCAAGGATCAAAGTACAATGCCCCCCATAACCGGTCAGGAAAGGCAGCCAAGGCGGCGGCCTGATACTCGTTCGTGGTTCCGTAGAACGGCCCCTGCAGCAACATCGCCCGCTCGATCCCCTGCGCGTCCAGGTTGGCGATCAACATCTCCACCGGGTACTGAGTCTCCACATTCTGCGGTGACAACAACTGCTGTACGCAGTCACCATGTTGAATGCACCCGAAAGTCAGGCTTTGGGTGGGTCCACTCCCGGTCCGGCCGGCAACGGTCGGAAAAACGTGGACATGCGCGTCGTGCACAACTATCCCTGTGTTGAAATACTGGCATTATCCACGGCCGGAACTCCCAACTTAGCACGCCGAAGTCCCGGAGCCAAGGGCTGGTCACGCAGGGCAGGATGCATATTGATGGCCTAAACCTCGCCCATACGTTGTCTGCTGGTGGAGGAAACAGGCTCCTGCTGGCCGGAAGGACGGTGGCGGGAGAGCGGGACCCACAACTTGGCGGCAGCTGCTGTCGCAAGTGGCGGGACCATGGAATCCAATGTGCATCCACGGCCATGTCCCGGATCTGCCAGACGGCTCCAAGCCTCGGGATGAGCGCTTTGGACAACTGCCCCCGGGTGCGCGTGGCCGAGATATCTGAATGGAGGCTGCCGGGGCAATTTCCTCCACGCGGTTGGCCACGTGCATGCTGGACACCCCAGAAGATTGGAAGCCGTCAATCCCTGGCAACATCGGGCATCCACTCCCTCCTTCGGCGACACCATTCCGACGCTGATTGCAACAGTGCTCTGCCCGGTTCCCGGCGTTACCGCATTCCCACTCGGGAAGTACCGCTGGCAGGCAAACCGGAAGTGGCCTGCGTCACACTTGGGAACCGCTGTCACGACCATCGGAGGGATGGTTCCGACACTCTGGCATGATCCGGACTGCCCAACGGAAGTGTTCCCGGAACAGCCCGGACCCGACCCGTTGCCGTGCCGCCAACCTGCTGGAGACACCTTGGCGCACCTGCGTCGCTCAGCGGTTGCCGGAGCGTCGAACTCGGGCTTTGTGAGGCCTTGGACCTGTAGTGCCGTGCCTGATCCGGTGTCCGGATTCCTCACGGTGTGCCGTCCTCCCGGTCCCCAACCGGTCTGGGTTGGGGACCGGGTTGCGAGGCTTGGCTAATTGGGTATCGATACAATCACGAAATCAGACCAAGGACTGTTCAAGTAGTCCCCCTCTGTTGTCGCTTTGGCCCGGATCCGGTAGTAGCACGTGCTGCCCCGTGCACAGTTGTGGGAATATGTGGTATTGGTGGTTTCGTGTGTGGTGGTTGACCCGGAGCACTGCTTATTCGCACATATCTGAAGTTGGTACTTGTCCAAGGCCGTGTGGGTCATGGCATTCCAGGCCAATGGCACACCTCCATCCACACCGAAATTGCTAACCGTGAATCCGGTGACCGCAGACAACGGTTTCTTGGCAGTTGTGCATTGCACCGAAACCGGTTCCGAGGCGTAATTGTCGCCTATGGACCGGATGCTGCGATAGTGGACAGTGAATTGATAGACAGAATTGGGAGACAACCCCGTCGCTGTGTAGCTTGTGGCGGTGCGCGGGACAGAGAACACGGAAGCGGTACAGTCAGTACAGTCCTCGAGAACCTCGACAACGAATTGGCTGATGCTTGATCTGGAGACTTGCAATGACCAGGTCAATTCCGCGGAATCGGCTGTGCATACTGCCGCAAGGCTCACCACCGGCGGAAAGAGCGTAGAGACTTCGACGATGCCCGCTGGGGTGCCTCCGGACGTGGTGCCGCGGGAGGCCGAGGGATCGGAATCCAGATAGTTGCTGTTGGGGACCGCCAGGGCGGTTATGCGGTAATAGTAGGTCAACATGGGCTCGAGACCGGTCACGGTGTGGCTGGTCTTCGTTTTGGCCGGCGTCGCCACCGCGAGGGGCTGGGGACAGCTGGCGTCAGCCGAACTGCACTCTTCAATCTTGTACTCGTCCAGGCCCGTCGTGGACGCCGGCGCATTCCACTGCAGTTTGACGGAGGTGCTGGTGACCTCGGAAGCGTGGAAGTTGTCCACCACCAGCCGAATTTTGGCAGTGCGCCCCGTGACGATGGAGGAGGCTGCCGAATTCGAACAGGCACTGTTGGGGTCGGCCAAGGCCGTGATGCGGAAATGGTACGGTGTGTTGGCCGCGAGACTCGTCACGGTGTGGCTGGTAGCCGATCGGGCCGGCGTTGCTTCCACCCTGGCACCAGGACAGCCGACACCTGCCGTGTTGCAAGCCTCGATCCGGTACTGGTACGGCTGCGAATCCTGGGGTGCGTCCCAAGTCATGGTAATACTCGAATCCGATACGCTGTCGATCGCGAATCCGGTCACGGCCGCCGGACACGGCATGGGCGTGGCGGTGCCCACAGTGCGGGCCTGACTCCGCTGTTGCAGAGCGGCCCTGAGCACGGGCGTGGGGGTGGCCGTAGGAGTGACGGAACGCGGGCGCCTCCTGGTGGGAGCAGGAGTTGGGACAGTGCAGTCGTCGCCGTGGTCCTGGCCCGCGTTCCTGCAATGCTTGTGGCAGGTGGTGCCATGCGAATGAAAAGGACTCAAGCAGACGGGCGCGTCCTCTGGAACGGGGTCTTCGTTTGGGGGCGCGGACGTGCAGTGGGGTTGATGGCAAATGGCTTTGCTGTGGCAGCCTCTTCCGTCGTGATCGTGTTCGTTCCATGAACTACAGCTGCTACTTTGGGCGTAGCCCGTATCCGGCCACCAGATCAATGCTGCCACCAGCAGAAGCAAGACCGCGCCAACGACAGCAATGAAGCCCGGTGTTCTGTGCAATCTCATGGTTCGGTCTATCTCGCAGGGGTGTGACGGGAACCAGAACAAAAACGGAATCCGGCCGGATTCCTTCCTTGTCAATCAAATGTTATCAAAATTTATTCAAGTTTATGCACACCGGCTATTTTGGTAATTTATTATTATTTTTGTATTTGATGCCGGCCGTAGCGGTAACGCCGGTACAACCCAGGTGCCACAGGAGGCACCGGATCTCCGGCAAGCTCAGCCCACAACCAAGCCGCGTGACCGTTTGAAAGCCGCCAGGCTGTACGTCCCCGCTCTCTTTTTGGGGAAGTGCAGCCGGTCAAGCACGGCCTACCCCAAGACCATCCCCGCCTTCGCGGATGCTCCGGCCCTCGTGCGTGTCACCCTCGGGACCGGGCCCAAGGACCCGGTCCCGGCCGTCCCTCAATATGGAAAATCCCCGGTGTTGGGGGTTGCACTGCTCCACCGACTGAAAATAACCGGGACCACCCCTGCGACACACCGCTCAACGTTGCACAAAATCCAGCTAAGGTCGTTCATACAACTCGGACCGCGTCCGCCCCACGCGGTGCCTGTTCAAATCCTGCATGGTGTCCGGCATGCGTTCAAACACCTCCGGCCAAACCGGCTGGTGCCCGCCTTCGCGGTACATGTTCCACCAGGCCGGATAGTAGGAAATGTTGAGGCCCATGCGATGTTCGTTTTCGCTGGTGTTGGCACCGTTGGCGTGCCAGACGCCAGCGTGCCAGAGTACGACGGAACCCCTCAAACCGGTAATCTTCTTCATTGCCGGATCGTCGGGCGGGAAACCGCGGGGCGGCCGCTCCCGGCGCAGATGACTGCCGGGGGCAATCAGCGTGGCGCCGTTGGACTCCGTGAAGTCCGAAAGCATCCACATGCTGTTCACCAGCCACGGATCCTCCGGCAGCCGTGCCGGAAGGTCGCCCGTGGAGTCGACATGGACGCCTCCGGCCCGAGATCCCGGCTTGACCCACTTCGAGCAGATGGCACCGATGCGGACCTCGGTTTGCAAAACGCCGCGCACGGTCGCCAGGACATCCGCATGGGCCGCAAACCCCCAGGTTGCCTCCTCCAGGTTGGCGAGGCTGAAGAGAGTCTGGTAGAGATCGTCGTTGGGATCCTGAAACAGCGACCGGTTGGCCGGATCCAAATGCAGCTCGCGGCAGCGTTGTTCCAACGCCGCCGCCGTATCGGTCGGCACCGCGCCTTCAAGAACGCAGTACCCCTCCGTCATGAGTTCCTGGATGGGGTCAGTGGTCATACGCGTTCGGGGGCTAGCGGGTAGCCGTAGGGCCGTTCCTCGAATTTCGCGGGCATGGGCCACCCCTGACCACCCATCGTGTGGAACTTCTCGTCCATGCCACACAGCCAGAAGAACATCCGGGCCGAATCGCGGCTGTCCCGGAACTGGGGCCGGAAGGTCGGCGCACCACTCAGGTGGTACGGAGCATTGGCCAGGTCGAAGTCCTCTTCGATCCGCCAATCGCGTGTGGGCGGCGTTGTGCGCCAGTAGTTGTACTTGAGCAGTTGGCGCACCGAGGGTATCCGCGAGGCGCCGCGGCGGTGCCAGATCGAGTAGACGGTCAGGAAGACGGAACCCGCAGGCGCCGATGTCTTGACCATGCCCTGGATCGCACCGTAGTGCCCCATGGTGGGCGAGGTGGCAAAGAGGAAGTGGGAACCCGGCAGCACCTCCGTGGGACCCATGTCGTCCGTGCAGGTCTGCGGCAGGTAGAAAACCTGGAGGTAGTGCAGTTCATGGGTGTAGTGGGAACCCCCATCCCGGTGCCAACCCTGTGCCGGTGCCGGGGTTTCCATACGGTGACTGCTCATGAGGTTGGGCAACGCGAAGTGTGCACCCAGCAGCGAGCGCACCGCCCCCGCCACTGCGGGATTCAGCAGCACCTCGTCACGAAACCAGGGTTCCTGGATGATCTCCGTCGGTTCGTGGCTGGGGTTGGCGTCCGTGTATGCCAGTGTGCGCTGGTTTGTCTCCTCGCTCACCACACCCGGCAGCATGAGGTAGCCGTTCTTGCAGAACTCGAGCACCTCGGTGTCCGTCAGCGTGGCGGGACCATCGTGGGTCAGCATCCCGTTCCTCCTCCCTGGGGGTTCGAATTCGAGCGGCGTTCCAATATGAACTCGCATCCCAGTCCGTAGGTCCGCTCCTCGTCAAGCAGCAGCGCCATGTTGGGGAACTGAACCACGCGCCACCCGTCGCGCATCGCTTCCAGCACGGACTGGTACGGGAAGTCTGCCACGCTGTCCGGTTCGGGCTGGACTTGCCCGCCGGCAACGAACTGAACGCCCAGTACCTGGGATGTCACGGAAGTCGTGGAGCACTGCAGGTACAGCAGGTCCTGCACCAAGTTGCCACTTTTCGGGATTTGCGCCAGCACTTGCCGCAGATGGTCCGCCTCCAGGGCGCCGCGGTCCAGCCTGTCGATACACTCTTCCACCAGACCGTGGAGGTCGCCGTTCATTGGATCGCTGTCTCCTCTGTGGGGGCGTCGACCCCCTGCAATGTTAGGGATTGGGCAAAGTGGCACCGGGCAAAGTGTCCCGGTTCATGTTCAATCAACTCGGGCTCCTCCTCGGTACAGATGTCCTCGCGGTATTGGCATCGGGTGTGAAAGATGCAGCCGGGAGGCGGCTGCGACGGGTCCGGGATCTCCCCTTCCATCAGGATCCGTTGCGACTCCTTGTGGGGATCCGGGCGGGGCACGGCGGAGAGCAACGCCTCGGTGTAGGGATGCAGGGGCCGCTCCATCATGGTCCCCGTGGCAGCCACCTCGACCACTTTGCCGACATACATGACGGCGACGCGGTCGCTGATGTGTCGGACCACGCTCAGGTCGTGCGCAACAAACAAGTAGGTGAGTTGCATGTCCCGCTGCAAGTCCTGCAGCAGGTTGATCACCTGGGCCTGCACCGAAACATCCAGGGCCGAAACGGGTTCGTCGCAGACGACGAGGCTCGGATGCAGGATCAGGGCCCGGGCAATGCCCAGACGCTGCCGCTGGCCTCCGGAGAAGCTGTGCGGATAGCGGCGCAGGTGCTCCACCTTGAGTCCGACCGCCTCCATCATCTCGGCCACCCGATCCTCCAGATCGCGTCCCTTGGCCAAGCCGTGAATGAGGAGGGGTTCGCCAATGGTCTCCAGTGCCGTCATGCGCGGGTTCAACGAAGAGAACGGATCCTGGAAAATCATCTGCATGTGACGCCGGACCGCCTTCAGTTCGGCGCCGGAGAGTTGGGTCAGATCGTGCTGTTGGTCGCCCTCCCGAAACAGGATCGAGCCCGAGGTTGGAGGGAACACGCGGACGATCATCCGGCCCAGCGTGGTCTTGCCGCAGCCGGACTCGCCGACCAGGCCCAGGGTTTCCCCCGGCTCGATCGTCAGGTCCACGCCGTCGACCGCCTTCACGTGTCGAACCGTGCGCCGCAGCAGACCTTCCTTGACGGGAAAGTACTTGCGCACAGCGTGCACTTCGAGCAGCGGGCCAGCGGCGCCGTTCTCATGCGCCATCATCGGCCTCCGGCACCTGGTCGTACAGGAAGCAGCGCACATGGTGATCGGGCGCGCATGCGGCCAAGGCCGGCACCGCCGCGTCGCAACGGCCCGGCATGAAATCCCCGCAGCGGTCCGCATAGGCGCAACCCGCCGGCACATGGAAGGGATCGGGAACCGACCCCTCGATGGCGGTCAGGCGTTCGGCCTCCACAGAGTCGATGCGCGGGATTGACTGCAGCAGGGCCCGCGTGTAGGGGTGGGCCGGATGATCAAAGAGGTCGGCGACCGAAGCCCGTTCCACGACCCTGCCAAGGTACATGACCGCAACCTCGTCCGCAATCTCGGCGATCACCCCCAAGTCATGGGTAATGAAGAGGATCGCCATGCCGTACTCGGCCTGCAGCCGCGACAGCAGCTCCAGAATCTGGGCCTGCACGGTCACGTCCAGGGCGGTGGTGGGCTCGTCCGCGATTAACAGCAGCGGATTGCAGGAAAGCGCCAAGGCGATCATGGCCCGTTGGCGCATGCCGCCCGACATCTGATGCGGATAGGAATCCGCGACCGCGGCGGGCCGTGCGATGCCCATCTGCTCCAGCAGGGACACGGTCCGCTCCCGGGCTTCGGTCCGGCGTACTTCGGGCAGATGAAGGAGTATCGTTTCCTCGATTTGGTTGCCGATGGTATGCATCGGACCGAACGATGTCATCGGCTCCTGGAAGATCATCGCAATCTCATTGCCGCGCACCTCCCGGATCACGGAACCGGTCGCGTCCAGGGTTGCCAAGTCGAGCGGCACGTCCTCGGCCCGGTCGTCCTTGCGGTGCCACAACTGAATCTCTCCGGCCTCAATCCGCCCGGGCGGCGAAGGCAATATGCGCAGGATGGCCTGGGCCGTGACGGACTTGCCGCAGCCGGACTCGCCGATCACCCCCAACGTGCGGCCGGCATGGACATCCAGATCGACATCCTCAACGGCGTGGACAACCCCTTCCTGCAGGAAGAAGCGGACCTTCAAGCCGCGGATGGTCAGCAGGGTGTCGGGCGATGCATCCACGGTTCCGCGACCGTTACTGGGCATAGGGATCGGCCGCGTCGCGCAGGCCGTCACCCAGGAAGTTGAACATCAGCACCGTGAGGATTATGAAAAGACAGGGAAAGAGAAGCCAAGGATGGTGTGCCACGGCCACGATTTGCTGCGCGTCCTGCAACAGGACACCCCAACTGACCGCCGGCGGCTGCAGACCCAGACCAATGAAGCTCAGGGCGGTTTCACCCAGGATCATGCCTGGAATCGACAACGTAATGGAAACCACGATGTAGGACAGGAAAAGGGGCAGCAGATGGCGTGACACAATGCGCCATTGACTGGCCCCGGCCACAATCGCGGCGACCGTGAAGTCCTCCTCCCGCAGTGCCAGCAACTTGCTCCTCACGACACGCGCCAATCCCGCCCAGCCGACGATGGCCAAAACCACCGTGATGGCAAAGTAGTTCTGGACGGTATCCCAGTCCCTGGGCAACGCGGCGGCCAGGGCCATCCAGAGCGGGATGGTGGGAATGGAAATCAGCAGGTCGATTCCCCGCTGAATTGCTTCGTCCACCAAACCACCGACATAACCGGAAATACCGCCGAACGTCAGTCCCAAGACAAAGCTGATCAATACTCCCAGCAGACCGATGGTCAACGAAATGCGCGATCCGTACACGACGCGCGAGAAGACATCCTGGCCGAAGCGGTCACTGCCGAAGAGGAAGACGGGTGCCTCGGGTGTCCCCGTACCGAACAGATGCCGCGACATGGGGAGCAAACCCCACATCTTGTATTCGGAGCCGCGGACGAAGAACCGAATGGGAAACCGTTGGCCCTCCACTTCCGAAAATTCGCGCCGGAAGGTCTCGCGGTTGAGGCCCCCTTCGCGCGCGTAGACATACGGCTGCACGAAATTGCCGTCCGCGTCACGGACGCGGATGCGCGACGGGGGTGCGTGCAACAGCTCGCGGAACTCCTCCCGCGGGCCATAGGGAGCAACAAACTCGCAGAATGTTGCGATCAGGTAGAGCAGAAGCAGCACGGGGCCGGCGACCATAGCCAGCCGGTGCTGCCGGAAGCGCCACCAGATGAGGGTGGTCTGGGAAGCAAAGTAGTAGCGCTCTTCGTCCCGGTCCGTGCTGGGGGATCGGCGTTCGGCATCGGAATGGGTCACGGCGCAATGCTCTCGAAACGGATGCGCGGATCGAGCCAGGTAAGCAGGATGTCGGAAATAAGGGTGCCGATCACCGTCAGACAACTCAGGATCAGGACGATGCTGCCGGCAAGGTACATATCCTGGTTGAGCAGCGCGGTCAGCAGGAGCGGACCCGTCGTTGGGATGTTCATCACCATCGACACCAGCACCTCGCCCGAGATGATGCCGGGCAGCAGCCACCCGATCGTGCTGATGATGGGGTTGATCGCCGTGCGTACCGGATACTTGATCAGGTTGCGGATCTCCGGCAGCCCCTTGGACCGGGCCGTGATCACGTATTGGCGCCTGAGCTCATCCAGCAACGTGCCGCGCATGGTGCGAATTAGCGAGGCCGTACCGGCCATGCCAATGATAACGACCGGAATCCAGAGGTGTTTGAGCAGATCAACGACCTTGCCCCAAGACCAGACGGCATCCATGTACTCGGGCGAAAACAAGCCGATGGCACTCATGTTGAACTGTTTGAAGGCAATCCAGAGCGCGACCAGGGCCAAAAGAAAAGAGGGTACGGATATCCCAATGAACCCGACAAAGGTCCAAAAATAGTCAAGCAGGGAATACTGGTTGGTGGCCGAAAGAATTCCGATGGGAACGGCCACCACAAAAACAAACACCGTCGTGGCCAGCGAAATGGCCACGGTCAGGGGGACGCGGTCTGCCAACAGCTCGGATACCGGTTCCTGGAACTGGAACGACACCCCGAAATCGCGGTAAACCACAATGCGCCGCAGCCAAATCAGGTACTGCACATGCATCGGCTTGTCGAGGCCGAAGACGCGCTTGAGCATCTCCACCTCCTCTTCCGCCACGGTGGTCCCGGCGGCCTCCAACTGCATGATGTACAGCGTCAGGTAGTCACCGGGAGGCAATTGGATCAGCACGAAGGTGATGACCGAGATGATGAACAGCAACGGAATCAGGATGAGGATCCTGCGGACCGTGTAGACAAGCACGGGAGATCTGACTTCTGAACGGAGGTTGGACCCGCGCCGCCCGCCCCCGCGCCAAGGCGGGAACGGGCGGCCGGCCCATCTCTACGGAACAGTCCGCAGCGTTATTCGCTGATAAAGAACATCTCCGCCGCGGTCGCATTCTCAATCGCGATGCCGCCATCGGGCACGTTCTGCAAACGGTTGCTGACAATCAGGGGTCCGAGTACGTCGTCGACAATCGGAATCCACCAGACATTGTCGGCGATGTTCTGTTTCATCGCCTCCCACAGCTCCTTGCCGCGGGCGTTGTCGGCGGTCGCAAGCATCTCATCCTGCATCTGGCGCAGTTCGACATACTCTGCCGGCGGCTCGGTACCCTGCTCGCCTCCACTGTTGTACCACTGGTACCAGAGCGGCGCGTAGGTGTACTGCCAGGCCCGGCCCACATAGTCGTTGTACTCGTGGTACGGCCAGCGCGGGTAATGCGCCCACCAGGTCATGGCCTGGTGCTCGTTGGCCCCGGCAATTTCCAGGAACAGGTTTGTCTCCACGATCTTGACCGAGGAACAGACCCCGACGTCCTGCCACATGCGCGACACCTGTTCGCCCACCGGCAGCTCTTCACCGGTGAACGTGGCCATCACGAACGGAATGCAGAACGGTTCGCCGTTGGACATGAGACGCATCCCGTCTCCGTCCCGCTGGTCCAGCCCTGCTTCATCGAGGAGCCCGTTGGCCGCATCCTGATCGAACACGTTCAACGGAATCACACGCGGCGGCGAGGCCAACCCCAGATAGACGGCGTCAATGATGTGATCGCGATCCAGGGCCAGGCTGAGCGCCTGCCGCACCCGCAGGTCCTGCATGGTCTCCGCCCACACCGGATCCGCGTCACTGGTCAGGTTGATGAAGACTTCGCCCAGCGAGGCATGCTGTGCCTGCAACCGGGTCTGGTAGCCGTTCCCTTCGTTCTCCTTGTAGAGCGGAATGCTCTGTGGGTTCACGGGGCGGCGTGCCAGGTCCACGTTGCCGGCGATGATCTCAAGCGTCGCAGCCTCCACGTCGGACACAATGGAAATTTCCACTTCGTCGATGTAGGGCAGCTGGTTGCCGGCCTCGTCCACCTTGAAGTAGTAGGGATTGCGGGTCATGGTCGCCCGCGTCGGTCCCATGCTGGTGAGCAGGTAGGGGGCCACGTTGGGCAGTCCGGTTTCGTGCTGCCGGTTCTGGTTCATCTTGGAACCAAGCAGACGCCACCATTCGCCTTCCTCGAATCCCGCCTCCGTGATCATCGGATTGAGGGTGTCCATGTCGTTATAGTCGCCATGGAACTGCTTCAGGAAGCCGCTGTCCGTAATGAAGGGTGATGTCCCGTAGGTCAGCAGGCTCAGGAAGCTGCCATAGGGTTCCGTGAAGCCGACTTCGAAGGTGTAGTCGTCGATCACATCGAGGGTCATCGGCTCGCCGTCAATCGACCGGCCGGAACGCCAGGCGGCACCGAGCACCGGGGTGAC
The DNA here is from genome assembly GCA_965219935.1 of Caldilineaceae bacterium. Lineage (GTDB taxonomy): Bacteria > Chloroflexota > Anaerolineae > Caldilineales > Caldilineaceae > Bin34. Next base: position 1,195,836 of record CBDCOU010000003.1, read on the forward strand.
GGTTTCGTTCATGCGCAGATCGTTGTGCCAGAAGGCGACGTCCTCCGTGGTGAAGGCCGAACCGTCGGAGAACTTCATGCCCTGTCGCATGTGGAAGCGGAACCGGGCACCGTCGTCCAGGACATCCACATCCGCCATCACGTTGCCGTGCAGCAGATCCGGGTCGTGGGCCAGGCCTTCGGTCGCCAGCCAGAACTCGTTGCGCAGCCAACCGGCATCGTGGCCCACCGAACCCTGGTCGTAGTCAATCAGGCGCAGGGTGCCGCCGTACTGGCCGACCTCCTGGGCGCCCCAATCGGCAGGAATCTGCGGTACACCCACGCGCGGGTTGACCGGCACCCGTTCGTCGACCGGGGGTAGTTCGCCTGCCGCCACCATCGCCGCCAGCATCGGCGACTCGTTGTACTTGCCTTCCGGCATGGCCTCTTCGGCCGCCGGCTCTTCCACCATCGGCTCTTCCGCCGCGGGTGCCGGTGCAGGACCACAAGCCGCCAGTAGGACCGCCAACAACAGGCCAATCACGGCTATTGCCAAGCTCGGCCTCAACCTCGTTTCCAACATCAGTCTTCACCTTTCGTAAGCGGATACCACTTTGCGCAGGACTTCATTTCGCAAAACCCGCAACTGCGGGTTCCCGGCATTTGGGTCCCCGAACCGGCCACCGGACCCGTACCGGCACAGCCCGAACAGAAAAGCCTGCACGGAACCCTCGGACGGTACGCATCACAAGTCGTCGGTTCTGGCGCGGGAGAATCCTAACGTACACACAGTTCCGGTGAAACTGGCCGCGAAATCGTTCCGATGGCAGCCGGATTCTGCATGCACAGGCACCTTGGAACGGTCTATTGGCAGGGACAACCTGCCATGATCAAGCGGCCACACAGCAGCCGGATGCACTCTCGAATTCAATCGTCCGGCGATCGCCAGCGGCCAAGCCTGGTGCAGAATTAGGTGTCGATGCATGGGGGCCGGTGAACTGTCCGTACCTGGTTGAGTGGAAGCGATTGGCCCCAGTGGCCAGAGGCCCATCACCGATGTACTTTCACCCGCCAATCGGGCCAACCGTCAACGATTGAATGCACCAAAAGGAAATCTCATGGAATACAGACATCTGGGCAGCAGCGGCTTCAAGGTTCCCGTCTTCGGATTGGGAGCCAACATCTTCGGTCACCAGAAGGCAACATCCCATTTCACCGATCCGGACGAGACCGCCCGGATCATCCACAGGGCCGAGGAATTGGGTGCGAACTTCATCGATACCTCGAACAGCTACACGGGCGGTGATTCGGAGACCTTCATCGGACGGGCGGTGGCCGACCGACGCCACAAGTTCATCATCGCCAGCAAGGTGGGCTGGGAACCCAACCACCTGATCGCACAGGGGTACCGCATGGGGCCCAACGAAGCCGGCCTGTCCAGGGGGCACATCATGGACAGCATCGACGCCACATTGAGCCGCCTTGGCACCGACTATGTGGATCTGTACTATGCCCACAAGCCGGATCCGGGCACGCCTTGGGACGAGACGCTGCGCGCCTTTGACGACCTGGTTCGGGCCGGCAAGGTTCGCTACATCGCGTGTTCCAACTTCGCAGGCTGGCAAATCGCGGCGATGAGCGAGATTTCCGGCCACAACGGCTACACGCCCCTCGTGGCCAGCCAGTCCCTCTACAACCTGTTCGAACGCCGAACCGAGCGGGACGTGGTCCCAGCCTGCCTGCACTACGGCCTGAGTCTGCTGCCCTATTCCCCGCTGGCTCAGGGGGTGTTGACCGGCAAGTATCGAGCCGGCGAACCGGCCCCCAAGGGCACGCGCGGCTATGGCAACACCAGCGAGCGGTTTCGGGCTCTAATGGCGCCGGAACGCCTCTCGGCGATCGCCAACCTTGATCGATGGTCGCAGGACCACGGCTACCGGGTGGGGGATCTGGCCCTGGCCTGGCTGCTGGCCCAGCCGGGCGTGTCGTCGGTGATCAATGCGGTGACAAGCATCGAGCAGCTGGAGGCCAATGTCCGGGCCACCGGCTGGCAACTCGACGCATCCCAGCTAAGCGAGGTGGAGAAGGAGATCGGCAACCTTGCCGAACGGTAAACAGCGGGGATGGCGTCGGTTCCGACATGGCAGGCCCGCACCCACGCGTTGACGTCGGGACATCCCGGCATGGACGCACAGGGTACGGAGGGAGCCACAACGGGTGTCGGTCATGCGCATGGCCGGCCGGCAGCGGGATGCCATCCTGCCTCGGCTGGTTGTTGCGACTGACCCCGTCGAACTTCGATCCTTACCTGTCTAGCCGGAACCGGCTTCCGACGGACCGTCCCACCCATAGTCGCGACGCGCGGCGGCCTCGGATATGAACCCGGCTTCCACGTCCCGCCGAACAGATTCGGCGGGACGTTCGGACACCGGTCCGAACCCGCCTCCGCCCGGCATCAGCAACTCGATTTCGTCGCCGGGCTGCAGGTCCAGGGGTGGAAACCGGTCGATGTTCCTGCCGTTCCACCGAACCTCGCCCACCACGCCGGGAACACCTCCGTCAAGCCCCGGCGGAGCACAGAACATTTTGTCGGGCCTGACCCGACCCTGAATCGTGCTGTCGGCGATGTTCCGGAAGGTCATGCGCTGACCGATGCCACCGCGCTGACGCCCGGCGCCCGCCGAATCCGGCCGAAACTCCTTGTGGAGAATCAGGATTGGGGCCTGGGTTTCCATGATCTCAATGGGGGTAACGGAGCTGTTGTGGGGAAACGCAATGGGAGGCATGCCATCCAGCCCTTGCATGGCCCCTCTGCCGCCGTGCGGCAGGCAGCTCACGGAAAAGGAACCATACCCTTCCAGGTCGCCGTGCACGGAGAACGGCCAGATCGAACCGCTACCGGCCTGGGCGTGCTCGCCCAGGATGGGCCAGACCGCACCAAACAGGACCTGGTTGATGTTGTTCGTCACCTTCGCCCGTGCCTGAACAGGAAGCCCGTCGTCGCAGTTGAGAATGCACCCCTTGGGCGCCGTCACGTGGATCGGCCGGAACAGCCCCTGATTGTTCGGGATTTGGGGTACCAGCGAGCACTTGAAGGGATACATCGTGGAGGCAAACGTGGTGTTGTAGGCACAGTTGATGGACCCCTTGCGCGTCTGCGCCGATGTACCCCCGTAGTCGACGTGGATGTCGTTGCCCTGAATCCGCACGGTGGCATGCAGGTGCACGATGTCCACATACCCGTCGATGTCCAAACCGAACTCGAACTCACCGTCGGGCAACGCCTCGATGCGACTGCGCATCAGGCTTTCCGAACGGCCGTGGATGACACTGGACAGTTCCACCAGGTCCGGCATCGCGTAGTCGTCCATGAAATCGCGCAGGCGCCGGATGCCGATTTGGTGGGTGCCGGCGATGGCGCGGATGTCCCCCAGGACCAAATTGGGCACACGGCAGTTGTTGCCGATGACCTCGAACAGGAACTCGTTGGGTTCGCCTTCGATGAACAGTTTCGACGGGGGGATGCGTATCCCTTCGGTAAAGACATCGTAGGCCTCGATGTCCCCCCGGTGACCGCCCACATCGGACAGGTGTGCCACGGTGCCCATGAATGCCACCGGCTTGCCCTGGTGAAACACCGGGGTGAGCAGGATGTAGTCGGGCAGGTGGCCTGTCCCGATCCATGGATCGTTGGTGCACAGCACGTCCCCTTCCCTCAGGGTTTCCAGGGGATGGGCTGCCAGGAGCCGGCGTGCCGTACGGGGCAGGACCACACAGAAATTGGGCGGGGAAAACCGGGACTGGCAGAGGGAATCCCCGTTCTGGTCCACCAGGATGCAGGCAAAGTCGCGGCTCTCCCCGACGATGGTCGAGAAGGATGTCTTGACCGTGGCGAAGTCGATCTCGTCCATGATCGAGATCAGCCGCTGCCATTGGATTTCAAGACTTACAGGATCGAAGTCCGGGGTTTCGGCAAAGGGATCTGTGGTCGTCATCACTGGTTCGAATCGCCGGTTTGCAAGTCTGCCAACATCTTGGTTGCGGAACAGCTGCCGGCCTTGGCGGACCGCACCCGCACCGTAATCCTGCCCGTGCCCGGCCCGCGCACCAGCCACTCGGCAAGCCCGGCCGGCTCGCCCCATGGTCGGCGCCAGGGATCGTACGGCATCCTGCGTTCCTCCCTGCCGGCCAGGTCTCCGAGCGTGACCACAGGCTGGCCCATGAGCAGCTCACAGTCCCGGTCCAACTCCAACTCGACCGTGACATCGCCACCCTTGCCCAGGTTGCGGGCCTGATCGGTCAGGTTCGTGGCCAGGTAGCCCAGGTTCTCGACCTGCGCCTGCACAATGTGGAGATCCGACGCAACGGGCCGCGCCTTGAACTCCCGGATGTGCAGCAGGGGCGACGCTAGGGCATGCCGCACGGTGAACAGGGTATTGGGCAGGGCCACCTTGGCAATCAGCGACGGGGGCGGATTCCTTTGGATGAAGTAGGGATCCCAGCCGCCGAGCAACACCGTTCCCAACTGAGGATGTTCGAACTCGCGCCAGTCCTGATGGGCCCGCGGACTGTGCTCGTCGGCCCATGCCAGAAACCGTATCTGTTCGGCTTCGTTGTGCGGGCGGGTGGTGAAGAACTGCTGCTTGGGGATGCCTGCTTCGGTTTCGACATCCCACACCTCGCTGGCAAACGCCGGAATACCCAAGCGATCGTAGAGCCAGTCGGTGAACATGCCGTGCCGGGGACTCCGCATGTTGGGGGTGAAGTCCTCGTAGGTTGATATCAGAGGGTATCCGGTAACCTCGGTACCCACGGCACCCAGTTCCCTGTATATGTCGAGGTCGGCAGCAGGGAGTTCCGCATCCCGCCGGAAACCCGAAGGCCGCAGGATGATGCCGCCATGGCTGTGGTAGGCCTGGGCTCCCGTGATGTTCGGATGCGACAGCACGAAACTGGCCATGGCCATGGCTTCGGGTTCGTTGAGCGGAAAATCGCCGGAACCGTACTCCCCGCCCTCGGGCTCCCAGTTCACGGGGAACTGCCGGTTCAGATTGCCGTGCCGCGGCGGCACAATGGGCAGGCCGACCCCGTCCCAGTCCCGCAGCATGCCTTCGGGCACCATCCGGTAGTACTGTCCGTCGGCTTCCCAAGGCTCCCGCAATATCAGCAGACGCGGCTCCGCGGTCGAACGACGCCACTCCCCTCGCGGGTCGGGTATCGCCATCTGGCGGATTTCGCCGTCCCCGTCCAAATCCTCCAGGTGCAAACCTGTCGGGTACTCGTCGGCCGGGTGGTACCGACCGGTACCGACAGTGCGATACGGCGTCGTCAGGCAGATTTCCGCGCCGTCGGGGTTTACCCGCGGCAACACATATACAACGCGGGTATCCAGCAAACGGGTTACATCCGGGTCCTGCCCGTATTCACTCAGCAGGAAGTCGATGGTGTACAGAGTGACCGATGAGGTAATCACCTCCTCACCGTGGTTGTTGCCATCGATGTAGAAACCGGGTTTGGACTCGGGGCTGCCGGTAGCGCGGTTGGTCAGGGTGACAGCCCAGATCGCGCGTCCGCGGAAGCTTTGGCCGACCGACTCAAGTTGGGCCAGTTCAGAACTTGAGGCGACCAGATCCTTCAGGGCCGCCGTGTACTCGTCGAAGGGCAGGTAACGATCGTGAGAGAGTTTCATGGACTATCGGGCCTCGTGAATCGGGGACTGTAGGACGACAGAACAAGCTGCATGGCGATGTGGGGAAATCGGTCCGGAAATCGCAGCCCTTCGGCAGCAAGTCACGCGCTTTGGCCGTTATCCCGTCAGCGTGACCACCAAATTTCCGTAGCGGTCAATCTCCGCGGCACCCCGCGGTCCAATCACAGCCGTGGATTCGCGTTCCTCCACGATGGCCGGACCGTGGACAGTCGAGCCTCTGCCAAGCAGGTAGCGATCGTAAACAGGAGTGTCGACGAAGTTCCCGGCCTCGGTGAAATAGGCGGGGCGACTGCCCTTAAGGGCTTGGTCGGGGCCCGAACCCGCTGCGAACTCGGGCAAAACCACCTGAGGCCTGGGACCGGAGGCGTTAAGCCGACATGTGGTGATTTCCAAGTCCAGATGAGTGTGGGCATGACCATAGATTTCCTCGTAGCGAGCGAAGAAGTAAGGCCGCAAGTCTCCGTCCAGTGACATGTCGGAGGGTCTGGTGCAGGGCAACGTTACCGAGATCTCGTGTCCCTGGCCCACATGGCGCAAATCGGCTTTGAGCGTAAAGGTCATGTCGTCGTCTGCGATGCCGGCGGACTGCAGCACGCGCCTTCCTTCCACCTCCAATCCGGCATAGATGCCATCCAACTCGATCAGGGACGAGGCATCAAGACGTTCCATGTGGGTACGCGCGAACTCGAACGCCGGCGGCGCGGTGAGGAAGCCCAGGGCCGACGTGACCCCAGCGGACGCAGGGCAGACAAACCCCTGCATCTTGAGTGCCCGCGCAATCTCATAGGCATGCACCGGCCCGGCGCCTCCAAATGCCATCAGGCGGAGACTGCGGGGATCAGCTCCCCGTTCCGCGACATGAACCCTGGTGGCCGAAATCATGTTCTCGTTGACGACCCGGAAAATCCCATGGGCGGTTTCGGTGACGGTCAAACCCATCCGGTCCGCCAGTCCGGCCATCGCCGTTTCGGCCGCAGCCCGATCCAGGATCATGCGCCCGCCGAGGAAGAAACCAGGATCCAGATAGCCCAGCAGCAGATCGGCGTCCGTCACGGTCGGTGCATCCCCGCCCAGGCCGTAGCAGGCAGGGCCCGGATCGGCACCGGCGGAATCGGGGCCCACCTTGAGCAGACCAAGTTCGTCGACCCGGGCCACGGATCCGCCGCCGGCTCCAATCTCGATCAGTTCGATGGCCGGTACGCGCACCGGAAGGCCCGAGCCACGCTTGAAGCGGTGCACGCGGGCAATCTCAAAGTGATCGGACATGGCCGGCTGCCCGTCCTTGATGAGACACATCTTGGCGGTGGTGCCACCCATGTCGAACGAGACCAGATCAGGCAGATCCAGCAGTTCGCCGTAGAACACGGCGGCCAGTGCCCCGGCCGCAGGCCCGGACTCGACCAGCCGGATCGGAAACTTGGCCGCGGTCTCCAGAGTCGACACCCCGCCCGAGGAGAGCATCAGGAACATCTCGCGCTCGAATCCGACCTCCCTGAGAACCTCTCCCAGCTGCCTGAGATAGGTTGCGGCCAACGGCTGCACGTACGCGTTGCACACCGTGGTCGACATGCGTTCGTACTCCCTGATTTCCGGAGCCACCTCGTGCGACAGGGACACGCGGAGTTGGGGCAGGTGTTCCGAAAGCCAAGCACCGGCCTGCCGTTCGTGCTCCGGGTTGGTGAAGGCATGCAGGAAGCAGACCGCGATCGATTCAACCGAGTCGGTTACCCCGGCGCGCTCCAATCGCCTGGCAATGTCACCGAGACTGTCGAGGGACAACTCCTCGATCACACCACCGAACGCGTCCATGCGCTCCCCGGCTTCAAACCGCAAAGGCCGGGGCACCAGATGCTCAACCTGAGGAGCATGCAGGTCGTAGATGTCGTAGCGCATCTCACGCTGGGTATCCAGCACGTCGCTGAATCCCTGTGTGGCCAGGAGCAGCGTCACTGCGCCCTTGCGCTCGACCAGGCAGTTGGTGATCAGAGTCGTGCCGTGGATGGCGTTCGATACCTGGGAACCGGAAAACCCGGCTTCGGCCAACAGCGTCCGCCAGCCGGCGCGCACGGCGGCTTCCGGGCTGTGCGCCGTGGTGGCCAGCTTGTGGCTGTGAATGCGACCGCTGGCCTCGTCGTAAAGGACAAGGTCCGTAAACGTTCCGCCGATGTCGAAACCAATGCGAAGTCCGGCCATTGGGCTTGGATGTCCTGATTGTCCAGAGAGGTAACTGCTGTGCACTTCGCCATGCGAAGGCAAAGGCGCTCGTTGTCAGTCCCGCAGGGTGACTACCAAATTTGCATACCGATCGATTTCACCAAGGCCGCGGGGCCCAATGACGGCCGTGGACTCGCGCTCCTCCACAATGGCCGGTCCCTCAACCGAGGTTCCCCGTCCCAGCAAATACCGGTCGTAGACCGGAGTGTCGACATAGGCTCGGGTTTCCGCGAAATACACGGGGCGGCTGCCTTTGAGGGCGGCCGCGGGATCGGAACCCGGCTCGGCCTCCGGCAACGCGATGTGCGGCTTGGGTCCGGAGGCGTTCAGGCGACAAGTGGTGATCTCCAAGTCCAGATGGGTGTGGGCATGGCCGTAAATCTCCGTATAGCGTTCGAAGAAATGGGGCCGCAGTTGTTCGTCGAGCGATGTGTCCGCCAGGCAATCCCAGGGCAGGGACACCACGATTTCGTGGCCCTGCCCCACATGCCGCAGGTCAGCCTCCCGTGTGAACACCATGTCCTCTTCCGCAACACCGGCCTTGCGCAGGACCTGCTTGCCCTCCGCGGCCAGTTCGTCGTAGATCCAGTCCAGTTCGGCCAGGCCGGACGGTTCCAGACGCGCGATGTGGGTCCGGGCAAACTCGAAGGCGGAGGGCGCGGTCAGGAAACCGAGGGCCGAAGTCACACCGGCCGAGGCCGGACAGACAAACCCGCGCATCCTGAGTGCCCGCGCAATTTCATAGGCGTGAACCGGACCTGCGCCACCGATGGCCATCAACTTGAGGCGCCTGGGATCCGCCCCGCGCTCGGCCACGTGGACACGGGTGGCCGAAATCATGTTTTCGTTGACCACCTGGAAAATACCGTGGGCCGTGTCCAGGGCGGACAGGTTCATCTCGGCCGCCAGACCGGCAATCGCCCGTTCGGAAGCCGAGCGGTCCAGCGTCATGCGGCCGCCCAGAAAGAACTCGGGATTGAGGTAGCCGAGCAGCACATCGGCATCCGTGACGGTCGGCTGATCGCCGCCCAGGCCGTAGCACGCAGGCCCGGGGTCGGCACCGGCCGAATCCGGACCGACCTTAAGGAGGCCCAGTTCGTCCTTGCGCGCAATGGAGCCGCCGCCGGCGCCGATCTCGATCAGTTCGATTGTGGGAACGCGGACCGGCAGGCCGGAACCCCGTTTGAAACGGTGCACCCGGGCGATCTCGAAGTTGTCGGACATGGCCGGTCGGCCGTCCTTGATGAGGCACATCTTGGCCGTGGTGCCCCCCATGTCGAAGGACACCAAATCGGGTTCGTCCAGAAGCTCCCCGTAGAACACGGCTGCCAGCGCGCCCGCGGCGGGCCCGGACTCCACCAGGCGGATCGGGAACTTGACGGCTGTTTCCAAGGTGGACACGCCGCCCGAAGAGAGCATGAGAAACAGTTCGCGGGCGAATCCGGCGTCCCGCAATCGGACCTCCATCTGCCCCAAATAGGTTTCGGCCAAGGGCTGCACGTAGGCATTGCAGACCGTGGTCGACATCCGCTCGTATTCCCGGATCTCGGGCGCGACCTCGTGCGACATGGATATGCGGAGACCGGGCAACCGCGCGGCCAGACAGGCCCCCGCCGCCTGCTCGTGTTCCGGATTGGTGAAGGCATGCAGGAAGCAAATCGCCACCGCCTCAACGCCTTCTTCCGCAAGCAGCTCGGCCACCTGCTCCACCTCCGGCACACGCAGCGGGGCAACCACCTCGCCCCTGCCGTTCAGCCGCTCCTCGACCTCAAGGCGCAGACGGCGCGGCACCAACGGTTCCGGCAGGACCAGGAGCAGGTCGTAGATGTCATAGCGCATCTCCTTGCCCATCTCCAGTATGTCCCGGAAGCCCTTGGTGGTGAGGAACGCCGTCCGGGCGCCCTTGCGTTCAATCAAGGCGTTCGTGAAGAGAGTGGTGCCGTGGATCGCGGACTCCACATGGGGCGCGTCCGCGGCCGACACCAGTTCCCGCCAGCCCTGCAGAACGGCCAAAGCCGGGTCGTGGGGCGTGGTCAGGGTCTTGTGGGTTCGAATGGCACCGGACTGTTCGTCGATCAGCACAAAGTCCGTAAACGTGCCGCCAATGTCAAAGCCAAATCGCAGCGAACGCCTGTCGTTCATGCATCCTTTGTCCTTCGTCCCTGTGTGCCGATGCCATCGCGCGGGCACGGGCGCGCCGGATCGAATGTATCACAGTGATCCCCATGCGGATCATTGCCTGCACGACTGATTGCGGTACATTCAGGAAGCACCGCAGGACCAAGCCAGCCTGCCGGAAGGCCGACCCGAACAGACTCTTCCACCAACCATGCAGACCATCGACCCCATCACCCTTGAGATCCAGTGGCAGCGCTTGATCAGCCTCATGGACGAGATCGACGACGCCACCGTCCGCACATCGTTCTCGACGATCGTCGGCGAAAGCCGCGACTTCGCCTGCATTCTGGTCAATCAGGACGGCTACTCCGTGTGCCAGTCCAGCTTCAGCCCTCCGGACTTCTGCGTGATCCTGCCGCGTACCACGCGCCACATTCTCACGCGCATTCCCAAGGAATCCCTGGTCGACGGGGACGTCCTGGTCACGAACGACGCCTGGCTGGGAGCCGGCCACCTGCCGGACTACGTGGTCATCACGCCGGTTTTCTGGAAGGGGAAGGTGGTCGCCTTCGTGGGCACGATTGCCCACCTGGCGGACACCGGCGGGCATCCCGGCGACATCGAAAGCTACGACGTGTTCTCCGAAGGCCTGCGCCTGCCGCCCTGCAAACTGTACGAAGGCGGCGAGCCGAACGCGCTTGTGTTCGACGTCATCGAGGGCAACTGCCGGGTACCGGATCTGGTACTGGGGGACCTGCGGGCGATCGTCGGCACCCACCGTCTGGGCGCCAATCGGGTCAGGGAATTCCTGCGCGACTACGACCTGGACGACATGCGCCTGTTGTCCGACACCATCCACGACAGTTCCGAAGGGTTGATGCGGCAACGCATCCAGGAACTGCCGGACGGCATCCACGAGTTCGGACTGGACATTGACGGCTACATCGACCTGGTCCACCTCCATGCCACGGTCGAAATCCGCGGCGCGGACATTTATGTTGACTACACCGGCACATCCGGGCAGACGCGCAACGGGTCGATCAACTGTGTCTACAACGTGACCTACTCCAGCACGCTGTATCCGTTCAAGTGCGCCTTGGCCAGCCGCATCCCCAACAACGAGGGACTGTTCCGTCCCATTCACGTGACGGCCCCCAAGGGATGCATCCTCAACTGCGAGTTTCCCTTCCCGGTGCGCGCCCGCGCCAAAACCACCAACAACATCAACCAGGTCCTGTTCGGGGCCGTATGGCCTATTCTGGGGGAACATGCCCAGGCCGGCAGCGGGTCCATCTGGCCCTTTTCCGTGCGCGGCGACGAGGAGGGTTTCGGCAACTTCTCCGTCCACATCCTGCCCCATGGCGGCCGGGGCGCCATGCAGGCCATGGACGGCATGATTCCGATTGCCTTTCCGCACAACAGCTCGGTCACGCCGGTTGAAATCATGGAGGTGCGGTCGCCGGTACTCATCAAGCAGAAGGAGTACCTGCCCGACTCCGCGGGCCCCGGGCAATACCGGGGCGGCACCGGACAGCTGATGACGTTTCAGAGCATTGCCCAAACCACGCTGACGGCGCGGGTGCGCCCGGACAAGATGTTCTGTGCTCCGCCCGGCTTGTCCGGTGGGGAACCGGGACGCGTGGGCACCGTGCGGGTCAACGGCAGCTCCATCGAGCGTTTCCCTCCCATTCCCCTGGAGTACGGAGACGAGATTGAACTGCGCATGCCCGGCGGCGGCGGTTTCGGTCCCGTATCCGAACGGCCGACAGAGGCGGTCCTGGCCGACTACCGGAGGGGATATATCACCCGGGAGGGTGCCCTGCGGGACTATGGCGTGGATGTAGCCGAGGATGCCGGGTAACCCGACGCGGCCGCCGCACCGCGGGTTCCGGGATCCGGGCTTCAGGCTTCGACCGTGAACCTCTCCACCTTGTCCCAGTCCAGCTCCACGCCCAGTCCGGGACCGTCGGGCGTGGGCAGAATCCCTTCAACCGGAGCTGGCGCATCGGCCACGAACGTGTCCGCGAGATCGGTGGCCGGGGACGGCCAGCGCACACACGGCAGGGCCGATGCCAGATGGCAGGCGGCCACCGCAATCAGGTCGTAGTAGATCGCGATCGACAGGCCAAAGCCGGCGGCCTCGAACAGGTGGCCAATCTGCTGCACGGTCTGCAATCCCCCGTGCTTGCTGATTTTCATCAGGGCCAGCGTGGCCGCTCCCCGCCGAACCACTTCCATGGCATCCGGCAAGCCGTAGATGGCCTCGTCGGCCATGATGGGCGTGTACAGACGCCCTGCCAGTTCCGCCATGTCCTCGATGCGCTCCACCGGCTGCTCGACCGCACCCAGGGAGCCCAGATCCTCCATGGCCTTCAGGGCCGGAATGGCCTGGGTCAGGTTGTAACCGATGTTGCCGTCAACCTGAATCACGGCCCGACCGCGCACCGCCTCCGCCACGGCGGCGTAACGCCTTACATCCTCGGCCGGGTCCAACCCGATTTTCATTTTCAGCACGCCGTAGCCGTGTTCGTCCAACTGGGCCGTGGCATGGGCCGCCATTTCCTCCGGGGCCCCGTGATGCACGAAACCCATGAGCGTGATGCCGGACCGGACCTTGCCGCCCATCAGCTGATACACCGGCACGCCCAGGGCCTTGCCCTTGAGGTCCCACAGGGCCATCTCCACACCCGAATAGGAGAAATAGTGGTGGGGGAGGGCGGCCTTCATCTCCCGGTTCAGCACCGTGATCCGCATGGGATCGGCACCCACGACCACGGGAGCCAGATGGTGCCGGATGTTGGCCAGCATGCCGACCGCGGTTTCTCCGTAGAAGGGGGCGTCCACCGACGCCTGGCCCAGGCCGGTAATCCCTTCGTCGGTCTCCAGTTCAATCAGAATGGTCGGGGCCTGGTCCCACGACCCGTAGGACGTGGTCAGGGTTGCCGACCGTGGGATGTTCAGCAATCGGGCCTTGAGGTTCGTAATCTTCATGTGGAACTCCGGTTGGCAAAGTGGCTTCAGATATTTGCGATGAACCGCTTCATGCGGGCAGTGGCGCGGGCAATGTCGTCCAGCGACTGCAATAGTGTGATGCGAACATGGTCGGTCTTGGGATCGCCGAAGAGGGTGCCGGGAAAAATCATGACGCCTTCCTCGCGCAGCAACCGCAGGCAGAACTCCTCCGAGTCAAGACCGGTGGACGCCACATTGGCATAGATGTACATGCCGCCGCCCGGATGGCCGTAGGTGAGATCCATGTCGTCCAGGGCCCGCATCAAGGCTTGGCGTCGCTCATCGTAGGCCCGGCGCATGTCCTCCACCGCGCTCTGTGGCCCCGTCAGTGCCGCCAAGGCTGCCTGTTGCATGGGGGTGGCCGTGCAAATGCTCATCGTGTGCTTGACCTCGACCACCGCCGCCGCGAATTCCCTGGGTGCGGCGAAGTAGCCGACCCGCAGGCCGGTCATGGCATAGGCCTTGGCAAACCCGTTGACGGTAATGGTCCGCTCCCGCATGCCCGGAAACGTGGCCAGCGACACATGCTTCAAACCGTCGTACATGAGCTTTTCGTAGATTTCATCCGAAATTACGATGAGATCGCGTTCAACGCACAGTTCGGCGAGCTCGGCCAGGCGAGCCGGCGGGATCACGCCTCCCGTGGGGTTGTTGGGCGTGACGATGGCAATCGCCTTGGTCCTGGGGGTAATGCGCGCGGCGACGTCATCCGCTGTCAGGGCAAAGTCAAGTTCCTGCGTGGTCGGGACGGACACCACCGAGCCGCCGGCCAAACTCACCATGTGGTCGTAGGCGTTGTAGCGCGGCTCCTGCAGCAGCAACTCGTCGCCGGGGCCGATCAGGGCTTGAATCAACAGATACAGGGCTTCCTGACAACCGTTCGTCACCACGACTTCATCGGCCGCATAGTCCAGCCTGTTGTCCGTTCTTAGCTTGTCGGCGATGGCTTCCCTCAATTCGGGCAGACCGGCCGGCAGCGTGTAGTGCGTGTCTCCGGCCGCCATGGCCGCGGCCGCCGCCTTCACCACATGGGCCGGGGCATCGAAGTCGGGATCTCCCCTGCCCAAGGTGATTACGTCATCGAGTTCGGACGCCATCGCGAGCATGCGGGAGCGGAGACTTCCCTGCACCCTCGAACGGTGCTGGACGATTCGTGCCTTCAACATCGATTGCCCCCCTTTGCAAGGCGTTTCCGGTGCCGGACCCCCTGATTCTTCGTTGTGCGGCCAACACCCGTCGCATGATGATCCCACATGCGCCACCGAACCTGTGCCTCTAACCCTGGAGGATTCCAGCGGGGCCTCTTTAATGGTCGTTCGGCTATCATGAGAACATCCAGCAACCATACCAACAGGGGGCTTCGATGCGAACCCGCCATATTCTTGTGACACTGATTGCCTTGTTGCTTTTCCTGGCAGGGTGTGCAGCCCCCACAGAGGAGGAAGCGCCAGCGGGCGACGGCATGATGGTGCCGAAGGGCGGCGATCTGGTAATCGCGTTCCCGGCGAGCAGCGAACCGGCCACCTTGGATGGCCACATCGATCCCTATCAGTCCGCATGGCTGTTTGATTCCTTCACCGCCGACCCCCTTGTGATCCTGGCGCCCGACGCCACCTACCAGGGGGCGCTTGCCGAGAGCTGGCAGTCCATTGACGGCGGTCTTGCATGGACCTTCAACCTGAAGTCCGGCGTAACCTTTCAGGACGGCACCCCGTTCAACGCCGAGGCCGTGAAATACAACCTCGAACGCATCCTGGCCCCGGAGACAGCCTCGGCACAGATGGCGGCCGACCTGGGCGACGTGGAAAGCATCGAGGTGGTCGATGATCTCACCGTGACCATCCATTACGCGAGCCCTGCCGTCAACCTGCTCGACGCACTGCGACGGGTCCCGATCTGGTCCCCGACCGCGGCGGAAGAGCACGGCCTCGCGGGTTTTGACAGGCACCTCGTGGGTACGGGTCCTTTCGTGCTGGAGGAATGGGTTCCCAATGACCGCATCGTGTTCAGCCGCTGGGACGACTACGGCGGCTGGAACGCCATCATGGACCATGAGGGTCCCGCCTATTTGGACAGCATCACCATTCGCTTCATTGGCGAGGACGCCGTGCGGGCCGCCATGCTGGAAACCGGCGATGCCCACATCATCCGCGAGCTGCCCGCCGCCAACGTCGAGGATTACGAAGGCCGCGACGGGTACGAACTGATTACGGGCTATCAGGCGGGCACCGGCCTGCAGATGGTAATCAACATCCGCAATGCCCCCTTGAACATCCTTGAGTTGCGTCAGGCCCTGCAATGGGCCACGGACCAGGATGCCGTCAACGACCTGGCGTACGGCGGCCTCTACCTGGTGTCCGACGGTCCCGTCAACGTGGTGCATCCCTGCTACTGGCCGGGCGCCGCCGACATGTACGGCTATGATCCCGCCAAGGCAGCGGAACTGCTTGAGGCAGTTGGCTATGTGGACAGCGACGGCGACGGCATCCGCGAGGCCCAAGGGGTTCCCGGGGTTGAGGACGGAACGCCGCTGAGCCTGCGCTGGACCGTACTGCACCACACGGAAATCGGCGAGGTGGTCCAAGGCCAGTGGCGCGACCTGGGCATCGACCTGGTTCTGGAACAGGTGGCCGGTCCGATCCAGCTGGAGCGGCGGAACGCCCGGGACTTCGACCTGATGTACGAACGGCAGCGCACGCCGGATCCGGCGGTGCTGGAACTGGTGTGGAATTCGGCCAACGATGTCGAGGGCGGCTGGGCCTGGACGGGTTTCGTCAACGCGGAACTGGACGAGGCGGTGGTCAAGATTCTGCAGGTGGCCGATCCTGCCGAGCGGTGCGAGTTGGCCCATACCGCGCAGCGCATCATCCTGGAAAACGCCGTGATGCTGCCGACGTTGAGCCAGCCGCAGTTCTATGCCCTTGATGATTCGGTGCACGGCTTCCAGCTGTCTTCCGAATCGCCCTACTTCTTCCTCCACAACACGTATATCGAATAAGCAGGTTCGGGCCCTGCCTTAAACTGTCCGGACTGAGATCGTCAACCCGACCCAAGGAGAATTCGGAATGAGACGTGCACTTGGATTGCTAACAACTGTTGGGCTTTTGCTCCTGGCCTTGGCCCTGGCTGCGTGCGTCGCACCCGCGGCGCCGGAGGCGGCGCCCATGGAGGAAGAGCCGATGATGGATGAGGAAATCACCCTCACCATCGGCATGAACGAACTGGTAACGTCGCTCGATCCACCAACCGACTGGGCCATCGCCGCGACCTGGATTCACACGAACATGTTCGACTGCCTGGTCTGGCGCAACCGCGAGACGGCGGAATTCGAGCCGTGGCTGGCCGAATCGTACGAGAACATCGATGAAACGACCTGGCGCATGAAACTGCGGGAGGGCGTCACCTTCCACAATGGCGAACCCTTCACCGCGGACGCCGTGGTGTGGACCTACAGCCGCATCATCGAGGCTTCGCGCGACGAGTTCATCACCTACAACCAGTGGCTCTTCATCGATCAGATGAACGTGCTGGACGACTACAACATCGAGATCGTGACCGCCACCCCGGAACCAGCCTTTCTGAGCAAGATGGCGGGCACCGGCTGTGGCATCCAGGCCCCCGAACACGGACGGGCCCAGGCCGAGAGCGGCGCGGACTACATGCCGGTGGGCACGGGTCCCCTGATGTTCGACAGCTGGATCAAGGACGACAGCATCACCTTGCGCGCCAACGAAAACTATTGGCAGGGCAAGCCCGACGTCGACGTGGTCATCTGGCGCAACATCCCCGAGGTTTCGACCCGGGTGGCGAATCTGTTGACCGGCGACGTGGACATGATCGTGGCCGTCCCGCCCCAGGACTGGGAACGGGTCAACGGCAACGAAGGCACCAACGTGGTGGACTTCCTGACGACCAGAGTCATGTTGCTGGCCCTGCGCGTGGGACCGTCCTCGACGATGGAGGATTGGGCGGGTCCCACCGCCGATCGGCGCATCCGCGAAGCCATCAGCCTGTCCATCGACCGCGAGGCGTTGTTGGGCCTGATTGATGGCATGGGCATTCCCGTCCTGTCGCGCGTCACGCCTCCCACACTCGGTGCGGACGACAAGTTCATCAACCAGTTGGGCGAATACAACCCCGAACGGGCCAAGGAACTCCTGGCCGAAGCCGGCTATGACGGGGAGGAACTGACATACCACTCCAGCACACGCTGGCTGGCCCAAAAGGAGGTCTCTGAGGCGTTGGAGGCCATGATGGAGGCCGTGGGCCTCAACGTGGATCTCCAGGTTCTGGACGTGACCACGTTCAACGAACAGGTCTATCGTCCCAACCGCAACGAAGAGATTTACATGACCGCGCTGGGCAACTCCTTCTTTGATCCGTGGATCACGGTGCTGTCCGAACGCTCGGATCGGCGGGAGCGCTCGGGATGGGCCGGCCCCAATGCCGATGCCGCCGACGAGTTGATCAGAGCTGCGGCCGTGAACATGGATCCGGAAGCACGGGCTCAACAGTACGTCGCAATCCAGGAACTCATCGCGGAAGACATTCCCTATGTCTACCTCTACCAGATGCGGGACACAATCGGCCTGAGCGACACGTTCGCCTGGGATCCGCCCCTGGACGGGTTCATCTGGCTGGGCAACATCGACTACACGCCCAACAACTAGCAACCGTATCGTTCGATGGTCAACCGGCGGAAGGCGGGCGTTCGTTCCCGTCCGCCGGTGCCATCACCCCGCGGCCCCGGTGCTTGGCACCGGGGCCGCGGACTTGACAGCGGTAGATAACCGATGCTGGCCTATCTGGGTAGACGGCTGGCGCAGCTGGTTCCCGTCCTACTGCTGATTTCGCTGATCGTATTCCTGATTCTGCACGCCCTGCCCGGTGATCCCGCCATGCTCATGCTGGCCGGCGCGGAAGGGGGTGCGGTCTCCGCGGAACGCATCGCCGAACTGCAGGAGGCCATGGGGCTCAACGATCCCCTGCCGGTCCAGTACGGCCGCTTCCTGTTGGGAAGCCTGCGCGGCGATCTGGGCGAGTCGATCCGGCTCCGGACGCCGGTGACGGAGGTCATCCTGGAGCGGTTCGCCTTCACCATCCAGCTGAGTCTGGGCGGCTTGGCCTGCGCCTTGCTGCTGGGCATCACCACCGGGGTCCTGTCCGCCCTGCGCCCGAACGGCTGGACCGACGTGCTGTTCAGCCTCATGGCCTACTTCGGCATGTCCATGCCCCTGTTCTGGCTGGGCCTCATGCTGATTTTCCTCTTCGCCTTCCAGCTCAAGTGGTTCCCGCCGTCGGGTTCGGAAGGCCTTGATCGCCTGGTTCTCCCCAGCCTGACCCTGGGTTTCGTTTCCGCGGGCGCCATCAGCCGCCTGACGCGCTCATCCCTGGTGGAGGTCCTGCACGAGGACTACATCCGGACCGCCCAGGCCAAGGGCCTGGCCCGGCACCGCATCGTGCAAAGGCACGCCCTCAAGAACGCGTTGATACCCGTGGTCACCATCGTGGGCCTTCAGTTCGGTGGCATGCTGGCCGGGGCCGTCGTAACGGAGACCGTCTTCTCCCGCCCGGGCCTGGGACGCCTGGTGGTGCAAGCCATCCTTTGGAAGGACTATCCCCTGGCTCAAGGCATCATCCTGTTCATGGCGGTGCTCTTTCTGTCTGCAAACCTGCTGGTGGACATCTCCTATGCCTGGCTGGATCCCCGCATCCGTTTCCATTGAGATGCCACCGCCGTCCGGCCCTGCATCCGCATTCGCCCGTTGGCGAACCCGAACAGGGCTTGATGTTCCGTGCGACACCGGCCACTGACCGCAGCAGAGTGTCCCGACCATGTTCAGGCGCACGCTCAGGGCGTTCGGTTCGCAACCCCAGGGAGTCATCGGGCTCGCGTTGTTGCTGGTCTGGCTCATTCTGGCCCTGAGCGCAGGGCAACTGGTGCCCTACGACCCCTTGGAACAGGGCCTGCCACCGGCCCGGGAGGGCGACTCCCCGGTGCGTCAGGCACCGTCAAGCCTCTATTGGTTCGGCACGGACGAACTGGGGCGCGATGTCCTAAGCCGCGTACTGGCAGGAGCCCACATTTCGCTGGCCCTGGGCTTCATCAGCGTGTCGATCGGCCTGATCACCGGCTCCATGCTGGGCCTGGTCGCCGGTTTCTATGGCGGATGGGTGGACGGCATCGTCATGCGGGCCATGGACGCACTCCTGGCGTTTCCGGGCATTCTTTTGGCCCTGGTCGTAATTGCCGCCTTGGGTACGAGCATCCAAAACGTGATGATTGCCGTGGGCATTGCCATCGTGCCCCAATACGCGCGGCTGGTCCGCGGCCTGTGCCTGACCATTCGGGAACTGGCCTATGTGGAGGCGGCGCACGTGGTCGGCAGCGGTCCGGCCCGCCTCATCTTCCGACACTTCCTCCCGAACATCGTGCCTCCGCTGATTGTGCTGTCCACACTCCAGATCGGGCAGGCTATCATCTACGGGTCGGCCCTCAGCTTCCTGGGCATGGGTGCACAGCCCCCGACGCCGGAATGGGGCCTGATTGCGGCCAAGGGTCGGGACTTCTTCCGCAAGGCATGGTGGATTTCAACCTTTCCCAGTCTGGCCATCCTCTCGGTGGTCCTGTCGTTCAACCTGCTGGGAGACGGCTTGCGCACCTTGTGGGATCCCCGGATGCGCATGGTGCGTGCGGCGGACCGGCAAAATTCGTAGAATGGCGGGCCAAGGAGAACCTGACGTGAAAATCACGAACTTGAACGCGGTGGTCGTGTCCCTGCCACGCACGGACACCCTGGTCACCTCCTACTCGCAAGCCACGGGCGCCACCACGGTGGTGGTGACCCTCGATACCGACGCGGGCCTTGTTGGCATCGGTCAAACCGCCGTGGCGCCGTTGTCGTACGGGGAAACCGCGGAAGGCATCCGGGCCAATATCCTGACCCATTTGGCACCCGTCGTAATGGGCGAGAGTCCCATGGACATTGAGCGGCTCGTGCAGAAGATGGAACACGCGCTGCCCGACCACTGGTCGTCACACGCCGGCGTGGAAATCGCCCTTTGGGACCTCAAGGGCAAGGCATTGGGCGTGCCGATTTATCAACTGCTGGGCGGCAAGGTGCGCGAGGGGGTGGACCTGATGGGGTTTGTGCACCACGGCGAACCCGAGGCCATGGCGGCACATGCAACCGCCACCCTGGACCGCACCCCCTTCCCCGTGCTGAAGATGAAAATCGGCCTTGACCCGGACGATGATGTCAGACGGTACGCCGCGGTGGCCGCCGCCGTGAAGGGCCGGTCCGTGATTCAGGTGGACGGCAACGCCGGCTACACGCTGGACCAGGCGGTTCCGGCCCTGGCCCGCATGGAAGCATGCGGTTCGCTGGGCATTGTCGAACAACCGGTGGCCCGATGGGCCGACATGGCGGTGCTGGCCCGACGCCTCAACACCCCATTGATGGCCGACGAAGCGATTTATCCGCCACCGGACGCGCTGGAGGTCGTTCGGATGAAGGCGGCCACGGTGGCGCTGATGAAAATCACCAAGCACGGCGGCATCCTGAACGTTTGGAAAATCGCATCCATCTTCGAAGCCGCCGGGTTCGACCTCTCCATCGCCATCTACTACGATGTCATCGCGGTCGCCGCCGCCCATCTGGCCGCAGCCATTTCCTGCGCGCGCTGGCCGTCGCCCTTCACCGATCTGAACGACACGATTCTGGCCGAGCCGTATGAGCCGGAGGGACTGCTCCTGCGCGTGCCGGAAAAACCGGGGCTGGGTGTGGAACTGGACATGGACAAGGTGGAGAGGTACCGCGTCCAGTAGGGACTACCAGACAGCATGACTACCTACCTGGCCTCGCGCCTGCTCCAGATGGTGCCGTCCCTGTTTCTGCTGACGGTGGTTCTGTTCGCCCTGATGCGACTGGGCGGAGATCCCGTCATGCACCTGGCACATCCCGAGGCATCGCCGGAGGAAATTGCCGAGATACGCGCGGCCTACGGCTTTGACCGCCCGTTGCCGGAACAGTACCTGAAGCAGTTGCGCATGATGTTGCGCGGCGATTTCGGCGAATCGTTCCGGTTCCGCTCGCCGGCCCTGCCTTTGGTCCTCGAAAAACTGCCGGCCACCATGGAACTGGCGGCGGTGTCCATGCTGGTGGCCCTGCTGATCGCCATCCCCGCGGGCCTGCTGTCGGCCATTTTCCAGAACTCGCCCCTTGACCTGGGGGTCACCACCACCTCGACCCTGGGTCGGGCCATGCCCAATTTCTGGATCGGCATCATGCTGATCCTGTTGTTCGCGGTCCATCTCGGATGGTTGCCCGTTTCGGGAAGGCTGGAAACCACCTCCATCATCCTGCCGGCCCTCACCCTGGGGACGAGTGTGGCCACGTCCCTGGCCCGCATTCTGCGTTCCAGCATGCTGGAGGTAATTCGGCAGGAATACATGACCACCGCCAAGGCCAAGGGGCTGCACCGGTGGGCGGTGGTGCTGAGCCACGGCCTGCGCAACGCGCTGATCCCGTTCATCACAGTCTTCGGCCTGCAGATGGCTTGGCTGTTGGGAGGCTCGGTGATCGTGGAGGAGGTGTTTGCCTGGCCGGGCATGGGCCGTCTCCTGCTCAACTCCGTCAAGGTGCGGGACCTGTCCGTTGTCATGGCGGGGGTCTGCGTGTTTGCCCTGGTCGTGATGGGCACCAACCTCCTGGTGGACTTCCTGTACACCGCCCTTGATCCGCGCATTCGCTACAGTTCCTCATGACCGCGTCCGGTTCGCAAGCGCTCGGGGCCGAACACACAGTCCCCGAACGCCGGAAGTATCGATACCGCTGGCTGTGGCGCCTGCGGCACAGTCCGACCGGCATGCTGGGAGCCGTCATCGTCGTGGGCGTGGTGCTGGTTGTCCTGTTGGGCACCGCCATCGCCCCGCACGATCCGGAACTGATCGATCTCAAGCAGCGGCTGGTCCCGCCGATCTGGGCGGAAGGCGGCAGCGTGGGACATGTCCTGGGTACCGACCAGTTGGGTCGCGATGTGTTGAGCCGCATCATCCTGGGCACGCGGATTTCCCTCCTGGTGGGAATTGCCGGGGTGGCCCTGGCCATGCTCACCGGGGTGTTCCTGGGCGTGACCTCCGGTTTCTGGGGTGGTTGGTGGGACGGGCTTGTGTCCCGGTTCCTGGACACATTTTTGTCCATCCCCTTCATCATCCTGGCACTGGCCGTCATTGGCGTGCTGGGGGTCAAGGGCGGCAACAACATGCTGCGCTTGATCCTCGTCCTGGGCCTGGCCAACTGGGTCATCTTCACCCGGGTCGTCCGGGGCGAAGTCCTGGCGGTCAAGGAGCGGGACTATGTGGAAGCAGCCCGGGCCATTGGACAGCGCTCCTGGCTGATCATGCTCCGCTACATCCTGCCCAACGTCACGGCCTCCATCATCGTCCTGGGCGCCTTGCAGATTTCCACCGTGATCATCGCCGAGGCGTCCCTCAGTTTCCTGGGCCTGGGCGTGCAACCGCCCACCATCACCTGGGGCATCATGCTGGCCGACGGACGGGATCACCTGGCCACATCGTGGTGGCTGGCCACGTTTCCCGGCATCGCCATCACAATTACGGTACTGGGTTTCATTCTTTGGGGCGATTGGCTGCGGGACGTGCTGGATCCGAGACTGCGCGAATGACCTGCGGCCCTGTGCCGGAGTTCGGAGGAGAACGGACATGACGTTTTCGATAACGGGTTTTGACAGCACCGGCAAGATGGGCGTGGCCGTGGCCACCCGCTACTGGGCGGTCGGCGCACGCGTGCCCTACGTCCGCCCCGGCATCGCCGCCCTGGCGGTACAGGCCTATGCCCAGCCGTACATCGGCTACGACGTGCTGAACATGATGGCCGAGGATCCGGAACTGGACGGCCCGACCGCCTTGCAGGCAGTACTTGACAAGGATCCCGGCAAGGAGTGGCGTCAGGTGGGCCTGGTGGATGCGAAGGGCAATGTCCAGGGGTTTACGGGCAAGGAAACCGTCGCCTGGAGCGGCCATGCCGTGTCCGCCGACTGTGTGGCCGCCGGCAACATGCTGGTCGGGCAGGAAACCGTCGAGGCCATGACCGAGTTCTTTGGCAACAACCCCGACTTGGATCTGCCCGAGCGGCTGGCCAGCGCGTTGCAGGCAGGCCATCTCGCGGGCGGCGACAAACGCGGGCAGCAGTCGGCCGCCGTGTACGTGGTGGATCGGGAGGAATCCCCGTACCTGGATCTGCGCATTGACGACGACCCCGACGCCATCGCGGCACTGATGCGCCTGGTGGAGGACACGCGCGGCGTTGAACTGGTGCGCAGCGCCCACTTTTCCAGGTCACGGGAATCGCCGACGGTCGCAAGCTACATCGCCCACCGGGAATCGCTGCGCGAAGAGGGCCTGGCCTGAAGTGACCGCCGCTCAGGGTCCGCCTGTTGCCCGCGGTGACGAGACGGTCCTCGTCACCGGCGCCAACGGGTTTGTGGGCCTCAACCTGCTGGACCAGCTTACCCGGCGGGGCGTGCGCGTCCTGGCCGGAAGCAGGCGTCCCCCGGACATGGATTCGGAGCCCGCGCAGCATCATTTGGTCGAGTGGGTTCCATGTGACGTAACGAACAGGCGGCACCTGGTCGAGTTGGTCCGGGACAGGGACGTGACCCGGTTCCTGCATGCTGCTGCGGTCACACCTACGCCGGACATTGAGCAGAGTGAGCCGGCCCGGGTGGTGGATGTCAACCTGGTGGGAACCGTCAACGCCCTGGAAGCGGCCCGTCTAGGGCAGGTCGCACGCTTTTTGTTTGTCAGTTCGTCGGTGTTGTACCGGGGATTCCCGGCCGAGTGCGGCAGGGCCCGTGAAGGGGATGCACTCCCACCCGACAATCTCTACGGCGTTTGCAAGAATGCCTGCGAAAACCTCTGCCGACAGTATGCCGAAAACTGCGGCTTGTCCACCGTGAGCGCAAGGTTGGGCACCGCCTACGGACCTTGGGAACGGGCGAGCCTGTCCCGTTCCAGGATGTCGGCCGTAACGCAACTCATGACCATGGGTGCGGAACGCCGCGCCCGACCCATCCGCGTGCATGGCCTTGAGGTTGCCCGCGATTACATACACGTCTCCGACGCCTGTGCCGCCATTGTGGATTTGGCACTGCATCCCCGGCCGCGCTGGGATGTCTACAATGTGTCTTCCGAGGAGGCCTTTTCCCTCCAGGACATGCTGGCGGCCCTGCAGGCCGAAATGCCCGGTTTCCGCTGGGAGCCGGTCCATGATCCCGGGGCCTCGGACTTCGCTTTTTCGAAGGCGGATATCCGCGCGCCACTGGACCTGTCCCGGCTGCGGTCGGACCTGCCGGGGTGGGGGCTTCGGGATCTTGACTCAGGCATTGCGGACTTTGCCGCCTGGCGCCGGACCAATACCGCGTAACGAATTTAAACCCCATTGGAGAAAAATAATGCCCAGTCCCTTTGTCATCGGCGAAGTCGAAGTGCAGCCCGGCGAACGGAAGTTCGGCAACCTGCATGTTGGCCACTTGGCGGCCGGCACCCCCGTGAACATTCCCTTCCAGGTGATCAACGGCACCATGGACGGCCCGGTCCTCTGCTACGAGTCGACGATGCACGGGTGGGAGCCCGTCGGGGCCGAAATCATTCGCCGGGCCATGCTGGAGATCGACCCGGCCGAACTGCGCGGCACGATTGTCTGCCTGCCGCTGGCCGTGCCCATGGCGGTCGAGTTCGGCGGCACGGTCGAGAGTTCCGGGATGCGCGTGAATCCGGGGGATGTGCTGGACATCAACAAGGTCTGGCCGGGCAAGGCACGCAATGCCTGGCTAACGGAACAGATCGCCTACGTCATCTGGAACCAGGCCATCAAGCACTGCGACTACATCGTGGACATGCACGACGGCACCGGAGCCTGCGACGAGCTGCCGGTCGCGTTTCCGCACGCCTTTCCGCCGGAAGGCAAGCCGCCCCTGGCCGGGGGCGTGGCCGACGGCACCGGGTCCGAAATCTCCTTTGAGGAGACCGGCCTGACCCGCGAGCGCATGGACGACATCAACGCCAAGATTGACGGCATGGCCAAGGCATTCGGTTCCCGGGTCATCTGGTGGCGCGAAAACCCCATCAATCCTTCGATGCTCTCGGGCCAGTGCGCAGTGCACGGGATCATTCCCCTGGTAGTCGAAGCGGGTGGCGCCTGTGCCTTGGACTTCGCCGTTGACGAAGGCGCCGTCTGCCTGCTGAATATCGCCCGGCACCTGGACATGATTGACGGCGATCCGGTGCTGGCGCCTCAACAGGTCATGGTCTCCAACTATGTGGTCTACCGGTCGCAGACCGGCGGCTACTACATTCCCCACCCGGATCTCGGTCTGGGGGACACGGTGACCAAGGGTCAGTTTTTGGGCGAGGTGGTCGATCCGGTGACCAGTGAGGTGCGGGAGCGGTGCGAGTCCCCGGTCAACGGCATCGTGGTGTCGCGCCGGGTCAGGCTGCCGATGAATCCGGGCGGGTACATTGCCCACATCGCCGATCTGGACTCGGTGATGTGGGAACGCAGCAACTGAAGTACGTCGCCCGCTTGCCCTCTTCCGGCCGGAAGAGGGCAAGCGGGCCGGCCATCCGCAACATCCAAAAACTGCCACCCATCCACCACCACAGAACCCTGTCGCCGCCGGAGGAGTAGGACATGAGTGAAGTTGACTCCAAGTTTGTCGGCATCCAAATCAGCCCCGTCAGTTTCGTGGACGAAGGGGTGGAAGGCGTCCTGGACACACTTCAGGACCGGGCCGGCATCAATGTGCTGATGATTGGCACGATTTCCTGGCTCGGCCTCAAGGTGGGCCGACGCATTTCCTGGGAAATCGAGGGGTTTCCGGACCACGGTGTCCAGGCCCCGATGGCGCTCAAGGGCGGCTCCTACCTGCACCACCGCCCCGAGTACTACCAGAACACCTTCATCCGGGACACACGGGCCCACGACCCCGAGTTCGGCGACGAGGATGTCCTGGAGATGGTCATCCCGGAGGCCCGCAAGCGGGGCATGCGGGTCATGCCGGAGATGATGGAGCCCCTTTTCAAGTACTCCGGGCACGGTTCGGCGGGCGAGGTGGCCGTCCCGGGCATGGTGCAGTGCATGGAGGTGGACCACATCGGGCGCGTGGGCGGCGAGCCCTGCCTCAACCACCCGGACTACCGCAAGTGGTGGCACTCCATCATGGAGGACCACGCCCGCAACTATGAGATTGACGGCATCATGTGGTGCAACGAGCGCAAGAGTCCCCTGGACAAGATGATTTCAGGGGAGGCCCCGGCCTGTTTCTGCGAACACTGCACGCGCCTGGCCGTCCGCAAGGGACTGGATGTCGAAACGATCCGACGCGCCTTCGACGACGCCTACGCCTACTTCCAGGCGGCTCGCGCCGACGAGGACTTTGTGGACGGTGCCTTCATCGAGTTCCTGCGCATGCTCCTGGCCAATCCCGAAATCCTGCTGTACGAACGGTTCTGGCTGGAAGGAAACCAGGCGCTGGACAAGGAACTGTACGGGATCGTGAAGTGGTGCAATCCCGACCTGGAGTTCGGCCTGAACATCTGGAACCGCAACCACTTCAACCCCATTCGCAAGGCCCAGTGGCCCTGGCATTCCCAGACCGACTATGCGGACTGGGTCAAACCCATCACCTATGCCCACCAGTCGGGCCAGATTTACCACAAGGAAATGACGGACTTCCACCGGTCGATATTCCGGGATGTGTCTGCCGCCGAGCTGACTCCTATCATGTATCAGTTCCTCAACCTGGACGAAGCGCCCTGGGACGCACTGATCCAAACGGGGATGGATCCCGACACCTACACCTTCGGACAGTGCCGCGACACTGTCAAGGCAGTCAAGGGCCGGGTGCCCGTCTACATGGGCATCGGGGTCGACGCGCCCAGAGTCCAGGCGGACCAGGCGGCCTGCACCCCCGACCATGTGTACCGCAGCGTGAAGGCCACCTACCGGGCCGGGGGCCGCGGCGTCATTTTCTCGCCCAACTACGCCGGCATGAACCTGACGAGCCTCGACGGCGCCGGAAAGGCGTTGGCGGAACTGGGCCTGAAATAACCGCCCGCGAGGTGTGTCGGCAGGACCTTCGGCAGGTAGGGGCCTGCCTGGCCGCGCCCCTCGATCACCGAGACATCATCCATGTGAGGCCGGTCGGCATTGGCCCGTATCCCGCCGACAGCCATGTGCTTGAATTCACTGCCAAAGCCAATACAACCCGAACAGGAGAGCCAACATGCCCGAACAAGCCCCTTGGCGATTTCAGAAAGTAATCAAGCCCATGGTCGACATCCCCAAGGAGCACGTCGTGCTCGGGGGCCTGGTGTTGACCTGCCGGGGGGACGAGGCCATTCCCAACGGGTTCGTGGAAATCCAGGACGGCCTGATCAAGGCCGTGGGCTGCGTTGACGAACTCGGCTCACGCGAGTCCGAACTCGTTGACACCGGCGGGACCCTGTTGCCGGGACTGTTCAACAGCCATGCCCACCTGGCCTGGGACGGAGTCCACGATCTGGCGCGCCAGTCGCTTGACGACTCGCCGGAAATCAGCGCCTACAAGTCCGCCGGCAACATGCTGGTGAGCCTGCGGTCCGGAGTCACGACGGTGCGCGACCTGGGCATGAACACGGCCAACCTGCACGCCAAGCAGGCTGTCGAGCAGAACATTTTCCCGGGGCCGCGGCTGCTGGTCACCGGCGAGGCGATCGTGCAGACCGGGGGCCATACCTACTGGTGCTGCCGCGAAGCGAGCGGACCCGATGAAATGCGGCGCGCTGTGCGGGACCAGGTCCGGGCGGGGGCCGATCTGATCAAGATCATGGCCTGCCATGACACCTTGGAATTCACGGACGAGGAGCTGGAGGCGGTGATCGACGAGTCCCACCGCAACGGCCTGCCCATCACGGCCCATGCCACCTACAACGACGCCATCAACCGTGTTGCGCAGTTTGGAATTGATGTGGTCGAACATGGCGGCAGCATGACTGCTGAAACCATTGACCTGTTGGTTGCCAAGGGCATCCCGGTGGTGACCACCTTTGCTCCCGTGTTGATGCAGAGCAGGCCCGAAATTGCCCGCCGCTTCGACATTCCGGAATGGAAAATCGAGGAGCGCCAGCGCGCCGTCAGCGACACCTCGCGCTACCAGGGGCTGGTGGACGCGGCCGCAGCCGGTGTCACCATCGTGTTCGGCACCGACGCAGGCAGTCCCGTGGTGGGCCACGATGTAATCGCCCCCGAAATGGAATTCATGGTCAAACTTGGGGTCGTGCCGGACAACTATGCCGCCGTGCGCAGTGCAACCTGCTCAGCCGCCGCACTCAGTGGCCTGCAGGACGAACTCGGAACCCTGGAAGCCGGCCGACGCGCCGACGTGATCGTGGTGGACGGCGATCCCCGCGACGACATCCATGCCATGGCAACGGTCAAACGCACCTATCGCGACGGCATGCGCATGGCGTAGGCAGCCGATCCTGCGCACCCAAACCTGCCGCCTCCGGGCCGCGGGTGGCGACAACTCGGAACCGTCGGATGCACCTGCCAAGTCCAGGTCCCGGGCTTGGTCGCGGAAACCCGGGGCCTGTGCGTTCAGGGTCCTCGAAATCTACAGGGAAACGCGCCGCCCCTCCCGGGCAGACTGGTAGGCGGCGTAGATGACCCGGGTCACCTCGAGACCCAGCACGCCGTCGCAAGGTGTCGGCTTGTCATTGACGGCACAGTCGATGAAGTGGTGGCACATGGCCACGTGACCGGAACTCCAGTCCTCGTCCGGAATCGCGGCGTTCCATCCGGCCGTGGTGCTGGCCTTCTCATTCAGGTAGGTGTCCTCGAACACCTCCTGGCCCGGCGCGTAGAGCTCCACCAAATCGTGCGGGGCAATGTTGCAGCGGATGCGGCTGTTGGACAGGAACAGCTCCAGCCAGCTTTGCATGCCTCCCAAGACATTGTCGGACCCGTAGGCCACGGAGACGGAACCGTCCTCGAACGTGATGAGCGCGGTCGCCCAGGTCTCCACGTCCTGCCAACCGGTGGCAATCCCGGTCTGGCGCGCGCCCTGCATCTCGGCGATCGTGGTCAGGTCGCGGGTTTCCGCCATCACCGACACGGGTCGGATGGGCCGCCCGTTGCGCGCCACGCCCTCCTGCTGCTTGAGATACAGCATGGTTCCAATCGGATGGGCTCCCAGGCGCAACAGCGCACCCCCGCCCGTGTACCGCCAAATCTTGGAATAGGGGGAATGGGAGCCGCAGTGGGCTTCTCCGCCGCGCATTTCCAGGATGGACCCGCCGGACCTCTCCATGAGACCCTCGGCCCGTTGCACCGGCGGGGCGAAAATCCAGTTCTCGCCGTACATCAGCTGGACACCGTTGCGCCGGGCCGCCTCCACCATGGCCGTGGCCTCCTGTGTGGCGTGCTCCAACATCAGGGATGGATCCCGGCCGGCAATGTCGGCGTCGGTGGCATCGGCTGGCAGATCCTGACCCGTGTAGGCAGTCAAAGGCTTGGTGCAGACCACATGCTTGCCGTGTTCGGCCGCAGCGACCGCAATGTCCCGATGAACATGGTTGGGCACGCACAGGTCCACCATCTGGATGTCGGGATTCGCCAACAACTCCGCGACATCGGTGTGCCACTGCGCAATCCCGTGCCGGTCGGCAAAACTGCGGGCACTCTCGGCGGACCGGGCCGCGACCGCCGGCACGGTTACCGCATAGCCGGGCACCTGGGCGTAGCAGCGCATGCGCGTCTCGGCCAGAAACCCGGCCCCAATCAATCCGATGTTCACCGTTCCAGCCATGGATTCCCCCTGTCCTACTCTCGTTTGCCCGGTTCGATCCCACCCCTTGCCGTGGCCGGCACCGCCAGGATGCGGAATATTCTATAATTGGGTCATCCCTTTGGACCCAACTTTCCAATATGCCCCCTGCGGGCAGTGACTTCCGCTCCGACGGAAGGTGTGCTTGTTCGGGTCCAGTCTTGTCCATACCACGGAGGAATCGAACATGAAACGACACCTCGCACGCCGCGAGTTCCTGACACTGAGCAGCCTGACCGCGGCCGGAGCCATCCTGGCGGCCTGTGCGCCTCCGGCTGCCGCCCCGGCCTCGGACGAAGCCGGCGAACCGGCCATGGAGTCGATCGAGCTAATTTGGGACACGTTCCGCGGCACCGGAACCGGATGGAACGAGGAACGCATCGACACGTTCACCGAGATGCACCCGAACATCAGCATCGAGTTCAGGCCCCTGACTGGTTCCAGCCAGCAGGACAACTACGGAAAGATGTACGCCCTGTTCGCCGCGGGCGACCTGGGCGACATCTGCGCCTTCGATCCGTCTCACTACCACTTCTGGCGCGCCATCGACAAGAACATCATCGGTCCCCTTGACGAATACGTGGCGGCGGAAGGCCTGGATGTAGGCGAGTGGTTCGACACGTTCATGCGACTCCAGTACTTCAACGGCCAGCTGTACGGTCTCCCCAGCTGGGGCTGGGCCGGTTTCGACACGCTGGTGACCAATGCCCTGCACTTCGAACAGGCGGGGATCGACCTGCCCGATCCCGTGGGCCACGAGACTTCCATGGACACCATCGCCGAATGGGCCCATGCGCTCCGCGATGAGGACCAGGGCCGGTTCGGACTGGCCGTGTCCCACAGCGAGGCCAACATGGTGGTGCTGTGCCGGGCTTTCGGCGGCTACCTCATCAACGAGGAAGGCACCCAGTCCATGTTGATGGACAGCCCTGAATCGCAGGAAGCCATGCGCTGGGCCTACAAGCTAACGGTCGAGGACCAGGTGCTGCCGTCGCCGGACGACATCGGCGGCAGCTTCGGGGCCGCCCTGCTGGCCGGCAAGCTGGCCATGAACTGGTGCGGTTCCCTGTGTGTCCGGAACTTTGATCGGGACATCGAGGACACGGATGTCGCCATGGCCTCCCAGATCCTGTTCCCTACCCGTGAAGACGGCCGCTATCCCAGCCAGATTCGCGGCGGGACCTGGAACATCCTGGCCGACACCCCGCATCCCAGCGAGTCCTTCAAGTTCCTGATGCACATCACGAGCACCGAAGGAAGCTACGGCTTCAACGTCGTTGCCGGGAACGGGGCACTGGTGCGCCCGGACGTGGTGGACCAGCTGATCGCGGACAATCCCATCCACCAGTGGTTCATTCCCAACCTGGAGAACGGCATCCCGGCCCACGCCCCCGCGAATTCCCGCGGCCGCGAGTACACGGACGCCGTGGCCCAGTGGACCGGACTGCTGCTGGACCGCCATCAGCCCGTGCCTTTCGAGGAAGGACTGCAGAACCTGCACGACAACATTCAGAAAGTCCTGGACCAGGATCCGGCGTAACCCCCGGAGCCTGTACCGCCCCGGGCAGGGTCCGTCCTGTCCGGGGCTCCGCGCGCATCCGACCACCTCCGCGTCACCGTTGCCGTTGCAGCCGGCAACAAATCCGACTTCCGAGACCGCATGGCGACCGCAACGCAGTCCCCCGCCCCGATGCCGGCGCGGCAGCGCATGTCCCGCCGCGTCTTGCATCAGAACCTGTACGGCTACCTGTTTCTGGCACCCTGGCTGCTGGGTTTCTTTGGCCTGTTCCTGGGGCCCGGCCTGTGGTCGCTCTTCCTCAGCCTTACGGAATACGACGTCCTGAGTCCCCCCAAATTCACCGGGTTGGGCAACTACATCCGCATGTTCACGGACGACGATCTGTTCTGGCCGTCGCTGGGACGCACCTTCTACTACGCCCTGCTCTCGGTGCCGACCGGAGTTCTGGGTTCCCTGCTGCTGGCGGTCCTGCTGAACGCCGCCCTGCGGGGCATTGCGGTATTCCGCACGCTGTTCTTCGTGCCCTCCCTGGTCCCGCTCATTGCTTCCGTCATCCTCTGGAAGTGGCTGCTGAACGGAGACTTCGGCATCGTCAATCAGGGCCTGCGGGCCCTGGGCCTTGATCCTCCGATATGGTTCGGGGATCGGCGCTGGGCCATTCCGTCGCTGATCTCCATGAACCTGTGGCAGTCCATGGGCGGCGTGCGCATGATCATTTTCCTGGCGGGCCTCCAAGGCATCCCGGATTCCCTCTACGAAGCGGCCTCCATTGACGGTGCCAACAGCTGGCAACGCCTGCGCAACGTGACGCTGCCCCTACTGACTCCGACCATCTTCTTTAACACTGTCCTCGGCGTGATTGGCGCCCTCCAGATTTTCGACGCGGCCTTTGTGGCGACGGAGGGTGGACCCGGATTTGCCACCTGGTTCTACGGACTGCACATCTGGAAGCACGCCTTCGACTACTGGAACATGGGCTATGGGGCATCCCTGGCCTGGTTCTTTGCCGTCATCATCGTGGCACTGACCATCCTGCAAATCCGGACCTCCGACCGCTGGGTCTTCTACTACGGGGCATGATGGCCACTACCTCGATACAGCAACCCCTGCCGCTGGAGGCCGAGCTGGTCCGACGCGCCCGCGCACGCCGTTTCTGGCACGTTGTCCGCTACCTGTTTTTGGTCGGCGCGGGCCTGATGTTCGCCTTTCCACTCTTCTGGACAGTGTCCAGTTCGCTGCAGACCTGGCAGGAACTGCGGTCATTCGAACCGCACCTGCTGCCGTCGGTGCCCCAATGGGCCAACTACAGCGACGTGTTTGCCGCCGTGCCCTATGCCCGTTGGCTCGGCAACAGCTTCCTGATCGTGGCCATCACCATTCCGGGGACGGTCCTGACCGCCACCTTCACCGCCTACGCCTTTGCCCGGTTCGACTTCTATGGCAGGGACCTGTGGTTCATTCTGATGCTGTCCACGATGATGATCCCGCGCGTGGTCACCTTCATTCCCCAGTACCTGCTCTTCTTCAAGATCGGCCTGATCAACACGTACATCCCCCTAACCATCGGCGCATGGCTGGGCGGCGGCGCGTTCATGATCTTCCTGCTGCGCCAGTTCATCATGAGCATCCCGCGGGACCTGGACGAGGCCGCGCACATGGACGGGGCCTCCCCTTTCCGCATCCTGTTCAGCATCATCACGCCGTTGATGAAACCGGCTTTGACAACCGTGGCCATTCTGACGTTTCTGGGCGACTGGAACGATTTCTTCGGCCCGTTCATCTACCTGAACAAGCCCGTCCTGTTCACCGCGGCGGTGGGCCTGCGCACGTTCCAGTACATTCCCCTGGAGACCACCGATCCGCGCGACCACCTGCTAATGGCCGCGGCGGCCATCATGACCATTCCCATGATCGTGCTCTTCATAGGCGCCCAGCGCTACTTCATTTCGGGTGTCGTACTGACGGGACTGAAGATCTGATCCGGGCCGGTCGAGACCGCGCCACTCCACCCGCGGCGGGACCGTCGGGGCCAAACCGACACTCCGCCTGCCACCGCACTGCCCCAACATTCCCGGAGCCCCCGTTTTGAAAATCACGGAAGTCTCGCTGGCCATTCTGGAACTGCCCGACGCCACGGCTTCCGGGCACGAACTGATCCAGGTACCGGGTCTGACACGGGTGCAGTACACCCACCGGACCCGATCCGGGCAGCGGAGCGCAACCCGGGCCTTCCTGGAAGTGCGGACTTCGACGGGCCTTTGGTCCCGGTGTGACTGCTCCCTGTCGCCGGGCCAGGTCGACATCCTCCGGCATCATGTGCTGGGAGCCAATCCCTTTCACCGGGAACATCTGTTTCAGATGTTCCACAAAGGCACGCGTTGGGTCTACCAGCCTCCGGGGTGGTTCGGGGCCTTCGACAACTGCCTGTGGGACATTGCCGGCCAAGCGGCCAGCCTGCCGGTCCACGCCCTGCTGGGGCGCGTGCGCGAGCGACTTCCCGCCTACCTGACCGGCGGTGACGGCACGGTACAGGACTATCTGGCGGCCATCGAAGGCGGTCGGGCCATGGGCATCCAGGCCTACAAGTTCCATACCTACAAGGGCGGCGACGCGGACATCCCCATCTTCAGGGAAGTGCGCCGCGAGGTCGGGGATGCCTACGATCTGATCAACGATCCGGTCTGCTCCTATACGCTGCGCGAGGCACTGGCCGTCGGGCGCGTGATGGAGGAACTGGGGTTCCTGTGGCTGGAGGAGCCCATGCACGAACAGAAGCTGAACCTGTACCAGGAACTGTGCCGCGGCCTGGACATGCCCGTCATGGCGACGGAAACCCTGATGCATGACATGGACCTGACCGCGCAGTGGCTGCTGCAGGGCGGCACGGACTACCTGCGGGCCAGGGCCACGCATGGAACCACACAGGTCTTGAAACTGGCCCATTTCGCCGAACTCCAGGGAGCACGCGTGGAACTCAACGGACCCGGGGGCCTCTGTGGCCTGGTTCATGCCCATGTGGGCTGCTGCCTGGAAAACACAAGCCTGTACGAGTATTTCGGTTCCACAGCGGACGCCCTGCGCCAAGAAGGCCAAAGCTGGGGGCTACTCAACGCCCCT
This sequence comes from Caldilineaceae bacterium, assembly GCA_965219935.1. GTDB lineage: Bacteria > Chloroflexota > Anaerolineae > Caldilineales > Caldilineaceae > Bin34. Next base: position 1,230,391 of record CBDCOU010000003.1, read on the forward strand.
CTGATTCAGAATGGCTGCATCGCACCACCGGATGGACCGGGATGGGGTACCGAGTGGGACGAGGAGCAATTCCGACGACTTACCGTAGCCCGCCATTGAAGACGCACGGAACAGACGCCGGACAAGCAGTCGGGAGCCGTGACGTCCCGTACCTCCATTCGCCCCGCAGGTACGGGAGGGATGATCCCTTCAGGTAATCCTCAACCGGCCGTCCCGACCGTATGGTTCCCTTCGGGAATCCGTGTCCGAAGGCAGCACTGGGACATGGCACTGCGGATCGCCTGCTGCGTCGCACCTGCAGGCTCGGTTTCCACTCCAGTTGCCGAAAATCCACTTGCGTTGACCGGCGGCCCAGGCCGGTGCGGCAGCCACGGTGTCGCATTGGGCGGAACCGCATCACAACGGCATCGGTCTGATTCGGGCTTGATGGAGCGGCCTGCCCGCGGGTCGTTTGTAGTAGAATTCCGGCTTGGGAAGGCTGGTGGTGTCCGTTGGCACATGCCAAGCATTTCCTGAGCGCGTACAGATTGCCCCGGGGAGGTGGTGCCAATGGACAGTTTATGTAGTCGCCAATCGTGCATCGCCGGTAGTTTGCTGGTCACACGGTAAACGACCGGTCGCACGAAGACTAGAAGACCCTCGCCGTTTCGGTGGGGGTCTTTTTTTGTCGCTACAATGACGCGCCGGGATGCTGTGCCGACACACGTTGATCCACAACGGCGACATGCCCGCACTGTTCGGATCCCACTCCCGTCCCACCCTTGATTGACCTACCGAAATCCCAGGAGACAACACTGTGGCCGACATCACCCGGATTGACTACAAGGGCTGGCGTCAGGTCCAGCGGATAGCCACCGAGCATCTCGAGGTGGTGGTGGTACACGAAGTCGGGCCTCGCATCGTGTCCGTTGCGCTGCCGGGCCGCCACAACATGTTCGGCCAACTGTCGGACGAGATGGGCCAATCCGGGGGCGACGAGTTTCGCCTGTACGGCGGGCAACGGCTGTGGTCGGCCCCGGAGGAGAATTCGGCGTTCACCTATTTTCCCGACAACGTGCCGGCGGAAGTGTCCCAGCCCGATGACGGCACCATCGCGTTCACCGCCCCCATCGAACCGGGCAACGGCGTGCAGAAGGAGATGGTGCTGACCCCATCGGATGATCAGGCATCAATCCAGGTGCTCCACCGCATCACCAACCAGAGCTCAGAACCGATTCGGCTGTCCCCGTGGGCGGTGTCCGTCATGAACCTCCATGGCGCGGCCATCGTGCCCCTGCCGCCATTCGGGTCCCACGACGACTTCCTGGCTCCGGTCAGCAACCTGGTTCTGTGGGCCTACACCGACCTGACCGACCCGCGCTGGACCGTCGGCGGCAAGTATGTGCTCCTGCGTCAGGACGCCGGTGCGGGAACACCCCAGAAAATCGGCTTGCGCGTCTCCCAGGGATGGAGTGCCTATGTATTGGACGAGGTGCTGTTTGTCAAGACCTTTGCCGACCAGGCCGAGGCCGAGTATCCCGATCTCAACAGCAACGTTGAAATCTACACCGACGCCCGTTTCCTTGAAGTGGAAACATTGGGCCCCCTGGCCTCCCTCGCGCCGGGCCAGTCCGCAACCCAGACGGAAACCTGGTATCTGGTTCCCGGCATCCCGACACCTGCCTGCGACGACGACGTGGAACGGGATGTCATGCCGGTGGTCAACCGCATCCTCGAGACCGGACGCGTGGCGTAGGCTGCCGGCGTCGAGAACCGGGTCCGGGACTCGCGGGCGGGCACCTCTTGGGTTCAGTCCATCCAGTGGCTGTCCAGTTGATCCCTGGCTTCGAAACCCAGCAGAGACTTGGCCTTGCCCAGCTCAAACCTGCGGTGCGGCAAATCCACGCTGATGTTGAATTGCTCGTAGGGCGAAGGCAGCGAGGGCGCTTCCAGGGCCGCCCTCAATGAACGCGCCGAGTCTTCGTAGGTCACGGCGAACGGCGGGATTTGGTGCGGATCGTCCAAGGCGGCCAGTCGCCAGAACAGCATGACCGGCACTTCCAGGGCGTGGTATTCGGCAAACACCCTTAGGATTTCCTGGCCCAGGTACTTGGTGTGGTGGTAGAGGTAGTCCAACGGACGACACGGTGCGTCGACCGAAATGTCGTAGTCCCAGACATAGCTGCCGTAGCCCGGATCCATCTGCTGAAACGGTCCCGTCTGCACGACACGCCGAATGCCGTGGGCGACGGCACCCAACCCAATGTTGAAGGCTCCGACGGTGTTCACCTTGAAGGCGGCGTGCAGTTCCGGCCGCAGCACCGAACAGTTGACAATGGCGTCCATGCCGGCACACGCGTCCACGACCTGTTGCGTATCCCCCATGTCCACCCGCCGGAACTCGTGCGGTGCCTCCAGCTGGACCGGCTGCGGGCGCGACCCCATGCCCGGGAACCAGGCTGCCAAAGCCTCCGCAACGGACCGCAGGTCCGACTGGCGAACCGTATAGACATCCGCCAACTCCCTTGAAGTTGCGGATCCCATGGGTCCGCTGGAGCCGAAGATCACGACGCTGCGGATGGGGCGGCCGGGGACCGAATCCCCCTCGACCAGGGCGTCCTGCCAGCGGACACTGCGGTCCGGTGAGGGTTCGACATCGGACCAGCGACTTCGAAAGTTGTCCTGTGGTGCATAGCTGAACGGCGGCACCGAGCTGATGGACCGCTCCTCATCACCCGTCGTGTGGGTCACCCTGATCTTCGAACGCGGTCCGGGTGCCGCAATGTGAAAGACGTGCCAGTCCGGTCTGGTGGCATTCTTGGTCCTTGCCGCATCGAACAACAAAGCCCTCTCCATACCGTGCACGGCATCCGCGGCCGAGACCCAAGCTGGGTTGTAAGGTTGGTCGCCCAGAGTTGCCGGATCGACCACGGTGGCAAACCGCAGGCAGACGGCCAACAACGAACCCGCCCTGACGGTTTCCCGCAGCGACAGTTCCGCGGTCCAACAGCAAAGGTCCGACAAGGAGGGCGTTGGACGCGGCCGCCACATCTCGTTGACCTGCCAGTGGGCCGGGAGCCGCGCGAACAGATCGAGTGAACTTGCCAGCACCAGACGCTCAACCCCGGCCGCCTGTGCCGTCCGTGCCAGGTTGTAGATGCCGCAGGAATTGCGGTACACCACCTCACTGGGAACCATGTCGGGCTGCGCGGCCAGCGCCAGCGCCTCCAGATGCAGCACCTTGTCCACGCCGTCCAACAACCGCTCGACCTGATCCGGCTGGGTCAAGTCCGCCTCGGTCCAGTCCTTGCCGGCCAACCAAAGCGGCTGCTCGCCCCTGTCCGAAAACCTCAGGGCATACTCATCTTGATCGCCCAGCATCTCGGCCACATGTCGGCCGAGGTCGCTGTGGGCGCCGGTCACCAGAATGTTCAACCTACTCTCCTCAATGTCTGTTCAGCGCGTTGAACGGCAGCCGCATGCGCCGTGCACGGTCGGGCTGTCGTCCCGAGTCCGGTGTTGACTAAAACCGAGTGTAGTAGTCGATGCCGGTGCGACCTGCCCTGCGACCCGAAACGGCCGTCGCATGCTTGTCCAGGACAGCCTCATTTAGTTCGATGCCCAAACCAGGCTTGGAGGGTGGAATGTGATAGCCATCCTCCCACTGCAGGGGTTCCTGCAGGACATCGGCGTGGAAACCGCCCCAGTCGTCAATCCCTTCCTGGATCAGGAAGTTCGGGGAACAGGCGTCAATGTGCATGGAAGCCGCGGCCCCGACCGGCCCGCCGTACAGATGAGGTGCGATTTGAACGTAGTTGGCTTCCGCCATGGCGGCAATCTTGCGCGCCTCCAGGATGCCGCCCGAAATGGTCAGGTCGAACTGCAGAATGGACGCCGCCTTTTGCTCGAGCATGGTCACGAACTCGAACTTGTTGAACAGACGTTCGCCCGTGGCCACCGGGATGCTCGTGGCGCGGGCCACCCTGGCCATCTCCGATATGTTCTCCGGCGGCACCGGCTCTTCGAACCAAAGCGGATCGAACTCCTCCACCCGTTTGGCAAACCGGATGGCGCTGTGGGTGTTGAATTGTCCGTGCGTGCCAATCAAAATATCGCACCTGTCCCCCACGGCTTCCCGCACCTTCTGGACCACCAGGGCCGCGTCGCGCAGACCTTCCAGGCGATCCGTGGTGCGCGGGTCCACCGGATCAAACTTAACGGCGGTAAACCCCTTCTCCATGTAGGCCAGAGCCATTTCGGCCGCTTTTTCACCCGATTGTCCGGCACGCCAGCCCGACAGGTAGGAATAGGCCCGCAGTCGGTCGTTCATGCAACCGCCCAGCAGGTTGTAGACGGGTTGGCCAGCGGCCTTGCCGGCAATGTCCCACAGTGCAATGTCGATGGCGCTGAGGATGGGCGAGGTGATGGGACCGACGCGTCGGACAAACCGCTGCTCGTAGATGCCGTTCCAGATCTTCTCGATTTGAAACGGATCCTGACCAATCAAGTACTCCTCGGCGAGGTCGTCGATTAGGGGCAGGGCCGTGTGGTCCATGCGCGTGTGGTACGTCGCCTCGCCGACACCGGACAGCCCTTCGTCGGTTCCGATTTTGATGAACAGCCAACGCGGGCCGCCGAAATGGGGAGGAGGATTGTCAACCAGGAACGATTTGACCGAGTCGATTTTCATGGCTACTTCCGGAATGGACATGGGCAAGAGAGACACAAAGGGAATGACCCTGGAATCGATGCGAACTCGGGACGCACCTATGGCATTCACCGGCTGAATTTCGGCAACCCGGGTTCGGCAGCGTTCGGGGAACGGGTCCGGAGACACACGATGCCCCGCAGGTGAAAGCAATTCGGGAACAGGACCGGATCATTGTAGTCCCGACTCCCTGCCGCCATTCAACCGAGTCGACTGGGAACCACGCTGACCGGTCGCGACATGCCATCAATAGTGGAGCCGGGGCCGTCGATTTCCTAAGATAGGTCCCGCAATCTCATTATTCGTTCAACAGGTAGTCGATCCCATGTCCGGAAACCACAACCCGACCCTGCGATTCATGTTTCAGCGCGGCGCCGATCAAATCAAGGAACTGTGCGACGGCATCAACAACGCCGATTCCCTCAGGAAAATGCCGTTGGACCACAACTGCATCAACTATACAATCGGCCACATGCTCCAGAGCCGCAATCACATACTCAAGACCCTTGGCGTCGAGGACTTCGACTGGCCAGAGGCACTGGCCGACAGCTACAGCGGCAACATTGGAACCACCGAGGACGCCTTGGCCGGGGCCGGCCAGGGCCTGACCCTGGAACAGCTCCTGGCCAGGTTGGACGAAAGCCAGGCCCTGATTGACAGTGCGTTGAGCAGCAGGGACATAGAGGACTTTCCCGGAACCAGACAGTTCTTCGACAATCCCGATGCCACCGCGGCAGACGTGGTCGGCTTCATGTCGTGGCACGAAAGCCAGCATCTCGGCCAGCTGGACGTGTTGGTGCAGGTTCTTAAACTCGCCTGACCCCCGCGGCTCCAAGACAAACACAATTCAATGTCAACCAGTCGGGCACTTCAGCCGTAAACCGCAATACCATTCCGGCAGGGACTGATCGGAGCCGCTTCCAGGTGTTGGTCGGCCCTGGCGCTTCCGTCCCGCCGCAATTTCCGGTTTCTGCAGCCCCCAAGGCCGAAGCCCGGCGCGCCCACCGGCAGGAGATGGTGTCGGGCCTTACCTCGGCCAGATTCCACAGGTCCAGCCATCGGAAGGGGATGTCCTTGAGCGCGCGGTGGTAGAGATTGAAGCCGTCTATGTAGAGTTGGTGAGCAATCGACCTCTCCCTGACAAAGACAGAGACCGCCATCGAGGCGGTCTCGACCCTACCGGCGAAGCGACAGGGGAAGTTATGTAAACTTCACCATGATTGACAATAGTTGTCAACCTCGGAGCAGGGCACGGCACTGTTTCAATCTCGTTGATACGGATATTCACCCACCGTGGACGGGCTGGTTCCCTGTTCCACCGCGCCCGTCACCGACCCCTCGACACAGCATGCCCGTCGCGGTCTGGGGCCTCGGGCCAAAACCAACGAAACTGAAACAGTACCAGCCCCAACACAAACGACCGGGCCGCGGCCCGGTCGTTTGCTCCTTGTTGAGGACTGACGGTCCGACTTACGCAACCACCATCTCGGGTTCGTAGGTTCCGTACCGGGCCTGGTGATTGGCCATGGCGACCGTGTGGAAGGCTTCCTGGGCCGCCGAACTGTTGTCGGCCTCGCCCAGCCAGGTCTGAAGCACGGGCTGCTGCAGGGCCCGGCCGTACGAGAAACTCAACTCCCAAGGATGGGATCCCAGGGCGTTCATCGCGTTCAGGTTGAAGGTCGCCTCCTCGGGCGACTGGCCACCGGAGAGAAACACGATCCCCGGTACCGCGGCGGGTACGGCTCGGTAATAGGCCCGCAACGAGGCTTCCGCCACTTCCTCCGGGGTGGCTGTCGCCCCCGACAGTTTGCCCGGCAGCACCATGTTGGGCTTGAGCAGCGTGCCCTCCAGCTTCACCCCCTGCAGATGCAGGTTGTGGTAGGTGGTGTGCAGTACGTCGGTCGTGACTTCTTCACAGCGCTCGATGCCGTGGCCGCCATCCATCAGCACTTCCGGCTCAACGATGGGCACCAGGCCGTATTCCTGGCACAGGGCGGCATATCGGGCCAGGGCATGGGCGTTCACTTCGATGCAGTTCGCGGACGGCAGCGTGTCGCTGATGTCGATCACCGCGCGCCACTTGGCGAACCTGGCGCCAAGGTTGACATATTCGGCCAGTCGGTCGGCCAGGCCGTCCAAGCCCTCGGTTACGGATTCCCCCGGATAACCTGCCAGAGGCTTGGCCCCGGCATCGACCTTGATGCCGGGAATGATGTTGCGATCCGCCAGCACCTCGGCCAGTCGCTTGCCGGACGACGACTCCTGGCGAAGGGTTTCGTCATACAGAATGACGCCACTAATCGCCTCCTCAACCCCTGGTGTGGTGAACAACAGTTCCCGGTAGTCGCGCCGGTTGTCCGCCGTGGACGGCACGCTGATGCTGTCAAAGCGCTTCTGGATCGTTCCAGAACTCTCATCAGCAGCCAGAATGCCCTTGCCTGGCGCGACCAGATCCCTGGCAGTTTGGCAAAGCTTCTCGAAGTTCATTGTCCGTCTTCTCCCGCGCCTTGATTGGTAGGTTGGAGGTATAAGAAACGTGCCAAACAGCCTTTGGCACGCGTCCGCATTATAGCAACCGATGCGGTTTCAGGGACCGGGGCAGGGCACAACACAACGTCCCGGCAGTCCTCAACGATGACTTCCACGGACAACCGGTGCCGCCTCATCCGGCCAGGGCCTGTTCGGCCTGCCGCTCCCCAACCGACGTCAAGCCAAGCCAGTGGGTGTCCACCCGCCTGATCAGCCCCCGCGCCTCCGCCAACTCGGTGATCCGGCCACTGAACTCCGCGGACCAGCCAAGATGCTCTTCCAGATGACCGGCATGGTTCTCCTCGGTCCGCTGCCCCAGGGTACGGTGCTGGAACAGATGTATGACCAGCATCCGAACGGCAAATTCCACCCGCTGCCGACGCCGTCTGCGCCAGTCGGCAACCAGCCCGCGCCGCGGGGAGGCCATCAGGACCACAATGAACATGGCACCCATTACCAGTGAGATGGAACCGCCCACCGATCCGTTCACGGTCCTTGCGATCCAGAAGCCGCCCAACGCGGAGGCACACCCCAGAAGGATGCTCAGTCCCAGATACCGGGCAAGGGAGTCGGTGAGCAGCCGGGCGGTAACCGGCGGCACCACCATAAAGCCAATGACCAGGATCGATCCCACCGAATCGAAAGCTCCCACGGCCGTGACGGAGGTCATCAACACCAGTCCGAAGTGCACAAGCGACGGGGAAATTCCGAGGGTAGCCGCCAGTACCGGATCGAAGGTCGCGATCTTGAGTTCGCGATGGAACCGGAGAGCCAACGCGCCGTTGAGCAGGAAAATCCCCGCCATCTTCCACAGGGTCATCGGCCCGTAACCGCGGCCTGCCAGTTCCAGGCGCTGGAACACGGAATAGACCAGGTCGCCCTGGAACACCATGTGCTCGTCCAGGTGGGCATCGCGGGCCAGCAGGGATATCAGCAGGACTCCCAGGCTGAACAGAGCCGGAAATGTGATCCCGATGGCGGCGTCCTCCCGGACCAGACCCGTCCGCTTCAGCAAATCGATGCCCAGGACGGTCACCACCCCCATCACCGACGCGCCGAACACCATCAGGGGGTGGCCGTAGATCGGCACGACCAGGAACGCCAGCACGATGCCCAGCAGAACCGTGTGGCTGATCGCATCCGCCACCATCGACATCTGACGCAAAACGAGATACGCACCCGGCACGGCACAGGCCGCACTCACGGTCAGTGCCGTCGCCAGGATTTCGAATTCCAGGCTGGACACCGCTCAGCCCCGTTGGTCGCGGGCCAGCCGTCCGGCCTCGGAACGCCCGCGTTCCGTCAACGACCAGTCGCCATCGTATTTGTCCGCCAAACCGGCTTCCCGCAACGCAGCCAGGGCCTGTCCAACCTGGGCGGACTGTCCCACCGCCATGCGGACAACGGCCTTGGGATGGCCGCGAACCGTCCCTGCATGTGCGGATTCCAGTGCCCCCAAAGCACCCAGCACCGTGTCCGGATCGGCCAGCTTTCTGCTTCGCCGCTGTCGGCGCCAGTGCCACACCAATCCGCGCTTGCGTCCCAGAAACAGCGAAACCAACACGAGCGCGGTCAGGACCAGAACCACCACGGGACCGGTCGGAATTTGGGGGCCGAACGCCGAGACGGCCGCACCGGCGGCCCCGCTCGTCCCGCCTACCAAGGCCGCGACGAGAACCATGATCGACAACCGGTCGGTCCACTGCCGTGCCGCGGCAGCCGGAGCAATCAGCATGGCGCTCATCAGGATCACACCCACCGTTTGCAAACCCATGACGGTGGTGACCACAATCAGAGTCACGATCCCTCCCTCAAGGACGGTAACCCGAAAGCCGGCGACCCGGGCAAAGTCGGGATCAAACGTGACGATCTTCAGTTCCCGCCACAACAGCAGCAGGGCGACCAGCACCACCCCTCCGGCCACCAACAGCACGGTCACGTCCGACTGCACCAGGGCGGCCGCTTGGCCGAAGATGAACTTGTCCAGGCCGGCTTGGCTGGCCGTGGGCAGGTTCTGGATCAGGGACAGCAAAAGGACGCCAACGCCGAAAAACACGGCCAGGGCGACTCCCATGGCCCCGTCGCGTTTGATGTTGGTCCGCGTGTCGACCACCTGAATCAGGGCGGTGGCCAGCAGGCCCGTGCCGGCCGCACCGACCATCAGCACGCCGATTTCCCGCCGCTGCCAGATCAGGAAGGCCAGAACAACCCCGGGCAGGGTCGCATGGCTGATGACATCGCCCAGCAGCGACTGCCTTCGCAGGAAGGCAAAGGTGCCGAGGCTGCCGCTGACCACGCCGATCCACGCGGTGCCCAGCAACACGTTGCGGAGGGTGTAGTCGTTGAGGAATTGAAGGAACGTTTCCATCGCCCGGGATTGGCTTGACCGGTATCGTTCAAGCGGCCGTCGCCGCCGGCGGATTCGCCCATTCGGGGGCCGAACCTCCGAATGTCTCCTGCAGGTTGCACTCCGAGAATGTGGTTGCCATCGGACCGCTGGCAATCAGGCGCACGTTCAGCAATGCGACCCAGTCGAAGTATGCCGGAGCCGTGCGCAAGTCGTGATGCACCGCCAACACGGTCCTGCCCTGTTCCTGGAGACGCCGCAACACCGCCACCATGGACTGTTCGGTCACAGCGTCCACACCTTGAAACGGTTCGTCCATCAAATAGAGATCAGAGTCCTGAACAAGGGCGCGGGCCAGGAAGACCCGTTGTTGCTGGCCACCTGACAGCTCGCTGATCTGCCGGTCGGCCAAGTCTTCCATGTCCACGGTGGCGAGCGCCCGCGCAACCCGCTCGGCATCCCGGCGGTCCGTGCGCCGCCACAGGCCGCCGCGGTTGTAGCGTCCCATCGCCACAACATCACGCACGCTGGTGGGGAAGTCCCAGTCCACGGACGTGCGCTGGGGCACGTATCCGATGCGCCGAACCTGTTGGCGTCCGGCCGGCTCGCCGAACACCTGCACGGATCCGGCCGCAGGCTGCATCAAACCCATGACGGACTTGATAAGGGTGGTCTTGCCGGCGCCGTTGGGGCCGACCACGGCCATCAGGACCCCGGTCGGCACCTGCAGGTCGACGTCCCACAGAACCGGCTTGTCCCGGTAGGCGACCGTCAGGTCGTTGACTTCAAGTGCCGGAGGCATGGCCTGCATGACCGAACCTCAGTTGCCGTCCTCCGGCATTGGCTCAGCCAAAGCCAAGTAGATGGTCACAGCATTGTGCTGAAGCATGCCCAGATAGGTCGCGCCTTCCGACCCCTGCGGTCCCAGGGCATCACTGTACAACTCGCCGCCCAGCCGAACGTCCCATCCCCGGGCGCGGACCGCCTCGCGCACGGCCGCCACCGCGTCCGTGGAAACCGAAGACTCCACAAACATCGCCGGGATCCGATGCGCGACGATGGTTTCGGCAATCTGCTGGATGTCGTACACCGATGCCTCGGACTCGGTGCTCAACCCCTGCAGACCGATGCTTTCCAGATTCGCCACCGCCGTGAAGTAGCCGAAGGCATCGTGGGCTGTCACCAGATACCGCACCGGAATGCGTTCCCCGGCGAACAGTTCGGCGATGAGCGCACCCGCCCCAGCGATCCGTTCCGCCACCTTCTCCGCATTGGCCGCGAACTCGGGTACGGGTTCGGCGTACATTCCCTCCAGAACCTGCGCCATCCGCACGGTTGCCAGGGACCACAGCTCCGGATGGTTCCAGATGTGCGGATCCACTAGGCCCTCGTCGGTGTGAATGAACCGGTCCGCCAATTTCTCATCCTCGTACAGCAAGTCGCCCAGGGCTATCACGCATCGGCTGCCGGCCAACTCCTCCAAGGCTCCCAGCATCTGGGCTTCCAGGTGCAGGCCGTTGTAGAAGATGACATCGGCCTTGTTGAATGCTTCCGCGTCGCCGAGGGTGGGCGCGTACAGATGGGGATCAACGCCGGGTCCCAGCATCGTGTGCGTCTCGACGGCGATGGCTGGCCTGACCATCACGGCCAAACTCGGTTCCGCGCCGGCATCGACGGATGCCAGGACGGCGACACCGGTTCGTTCCGCCAGCGTGCCGGGGTCCCAAAGCCCGTCCGGTATCTGCTCAAGCCCCAGAAGCAGATCCACCACGCTGCCGATTTGTCCGGTGGTGGACAGAACCCGCAGCGGATCGTCCTGGGCCATGCCCGCGGCACAGGGATCCACCGCGGGAGCGGAACCTCCAACGTTCCCGTTGCCGGCACAACCTGCAATCAGGCCGCCAAGGAGGACAACCAGCAGAAACGCCGGTGCCCGGCGGCATGCTCCCACCATACTTGCCAAGTCTGCGTTCATTGTTCATCGGCTCCCGACACGAGCAGCCTTTGCGCCAGATCGTGGCCAATCACGGCATCCCTGCCGTTTACCTCCAGCCGCACCGGACCATCGAAAGGCAGCTTCTCCTTGACAATGATGGGTGCGCCCGGCCGCAACCCGATTTCCCCGAGCCAGGTCAGCACATCCGACTCCTGCGACAGGACGCGCACCACGCGCCGACACGCCTGCTCCGGCACTTCGGACAACAGCTGCCCCGACACCACCGGCATGCGCCCCTGCTTGTCCGGGATGGGATCGCCGTGCGGATCAACCTGCGGACTGTTCAGCAGGTTGTCGATCGCGTCTTCCAACACCTCGTCCAGATCGTGCTCGAACTTCTCCGCAATCTGATGCACCACCTGCCACGGCAGATTCAGGGTCTCCGTGAAGAACAGTTCAAGCAGCCGATGGTGACGCAGGACTTCCAGGGCAATCAACTGACCCCGCGCGGTCAGTTCGACCTCCTGGTACCGCTCGTACGTCAACAGGCCCATCTCGCCCAGACGCCTCGAATGACCTGAAACCGCCGCCGGTGTCACGCCCATGGCCTGGGCCAGCTCGGAGTTCGTGACCGGAGTTCCGGCGCTCCGCAACAGATAGGCAGTTTTCAGAAAGTCTTCCTGGGCCCGGGAGACATCCATCGATTCGGCAGTCACTTGGCACACCTTGGCTCACATGTGGTTGACATTGTACAACACAATTCTTAACTCAGATAAACATTTTGATGTGTCCATGTCAACAATTCCATTTGACGCACTTGACATGCGGCCTTGACCGGTAGTCGGACATTCGGTGCACGGCTGCTGATACCGGATTGGTCAACCTTTGCTACCATTTCCATCCAACAGGCTTGCTGCCCTCCGCCGGGATCAACCCGGTCGCTGCCCCATGACGTCGAAGCCGCCTCACCTCATCCCCTCTTTGCGCTCGCCCGGTTGGCTCGCGGGCACCGCAGTTGCCGCGATGGCCGCGGCTCTGTTGTGGCTGGGATTTCCCTTGCCGCTGCCCGCCGAGAATGCCGAACCAACTTCCGCCCCGCAGGAGGCGCCTGTTCCCGGCCAGTCTGCATCCAACCGTCTGATCGTGGAGTTGCAGTCGCCCGGGATTGCCCAGGTGTTCGGCCGCGAGCGGATCGCGCGTACCGACAGTGTTGCCTTTGCAGCCCAAAACGACGCGGTGGAGGTATACGCCTACCAACTGCAGAACGAACAAGAGGCATTCCGGAACGAACTGGACAACCTGCAGAGCAAAGTCGCCGCCAGTTCCTACACAGGTCTGGACGGGATTGCCCATCCTCTGGCGTTCAACGCCGTTACGAACGCGATGGTCCTGCAATCCAGTTCGGGATTCGGCCCCGAGGCCGCGGCGGCCATCTCGTCGCTCCCCAACGTCCGGGCAGTGCACCGGGATCTGGAGGTCCAGGCACAGCTGTATGTCGGCCCGGAGTTGATTCGTGCCTGGACCCGCACATCCGACGGCAATCCTGGCAGGTTTGACGGCAAGGGCGTGTTGGTGGGCTCCATTGATGCCGGCCTGCACAACCAGGCACCGATGTTCAACGGCAGCGGATTCGCCTATCCGGACTGGTATCCGGACGGCGGACTCGGGATCACGGCAGCCAACAACGGCAAGATTGTCGTGTCCCGAACTTACTTCCGGACCGCCGATCCGCCGCGCAGCAACGACTTCCACGCCTGGCCCGGCGCCGGTTCCTCGCACGGGGTCCACACCGGTGCCATTGCTGCCGGCAACATCGTTACGGATGCTGCCTTCAGGGGGGTTGCCTTGCCGACCCTGTCCGGCATTGCCCCCCAAGCCTGGCTGGGAAGCTACCGGGTGTTCTACAACAGTCAGAGCGGAAAGAAAACGTTCTTCACGGCGGAAGGTGTGGCCGCATTGGAAGACACCGTCAAGGACGGCATGGACGTGGTGATCGGCTCGTGGGGAACCGGTCCCAGCGTCAACAGCTCTCCCTACAACTTCCTTGATTCGGCCCTGGTCAATGCCGCCTCTGCCGACATGATGGTCGTCATGGCGGCAGGCAACTACGGTCCGATGCCGTTCTCCGTGGCCAACCCGTCCGACAGTTACCTGACAGTCGGCGCCGTGTCCACCGGCGGTCGGTTCAGCCTACAGTCCGCCGACGTGAGTCGATTGGGACAGCCGAACCAGCGACTGCTCACGGATCTGGAATTCAATCAGGCGGAATTCGGACCGCGCTTCAGGGCCGGTCAAATCCATACCTACCCACTCCTGGACGGGGCCACCATCGACTCGGCCAACCCGTATGGCTGCCAGGCTTGGCGGCCATCCTCGTTGACGGGCCGGGTTGTCATTGTCGAACGCGGATTCTGTTCGTTTGTTTCGAAGGTGATTAACGCACAGGAAGCCGGTTCCTCGGCGGTCGTCATTCACAACCATGCCGGCGGCGGCAACACCCTGGTGCGCATGTCCCAGGACAATACCAATCGCGCCGTGCGCATCCCCGCGTTGTTCATGGGCCACGACACCGGAATGGCCATTCGACAACACTTGGCCCAAGCCTCGCTCCAGCTGATCGTCTCCACCACTCCCACCCAGCGCGGCAACCACCCGTTGGTGGTGCCGGAATTCAGTGGACGCGGGCCGACCGTGTTCGGATCACTGAAACCGGACCTGGTGGCACCCGGGGCCTACATCATGTCCCAGGGCTACGCCCTGTCCCCGGTCAGTGAACTGCGCCACAAGGGATACGGCCAAGCCTCCGGGACTTCAATGGCAGCGCCTTTCGCGGCAGGGACGGCGGCGCTGCTCAAACAGGCACATCCGGAATGGACCAACGACCAGATATTCTCGGCCATGGCGAACACGGCCGACTTCCGCGGACTTCGCAACCCCGACGGCTCGCCGGCCGGGCTGCTGGACATGGGAAGCGGCCTGCTGAACATTGAACGCGCCATCGCCAACTCACTATTCCTGGTCCCCCATAAAGCCGACTTCGGTCTTGTGAGACAGGCAACAGGCGAATTGACCCGCTCCATCACGATTGCCAACACCGGTTCAGCAGACCGATCCCTACAGCTTTCCCTGGTGCAGGCCGGTACGACCAGCCTACCGCCATTGTCCCATGTCTCTGTGATGCCCTCCCAGATCGATCTGCCGGCAGGCACCACCACGGAAGCCACGATTACCCTCGATCTGGAAGCTGTCTCGGGCCCCGGCATCCTGGAGGGTTTCCTGTTGATTTCAGATGGCTTGGATGAATGGCACGCCCCGGTTTTCGCCTGGCTGACCTCCCATCCCCCTTCGCCGCAAGTTGTCCTGATTGATGCCGATCTCAGCCCGTTGCATCCGGACGTTGCGCCCTGGTACAGGAGGACCCTGACGGCTCTGGGGATTGATTTCCTCTACTGGGACACCGCACTCAATCTGGTCAATGTGCCACCGGCCCTGTTTGCCGCTTCGCCCCCGGAATGGGTCATCCTGTTTACAGGCGATCATGCCGGCAACCCGAAGGCCAGCAATGTTCCCCTGCCGTTCTCGGACGGCGACCTGGACCTGTTGGTCCAGTATCTGGAGGCAGGCGGCAATTTGCTGGTGATGGGCAAGCACGGCCACAAAGTCCTAGGCTCTTCCGAACTACGCCGGGCACTCCTTAACGGAGTACGGATCCAGGAACAGACCGCCGACCGATACGGACGCACCCAGCTCCAGGTGTCCGGCGTTCAGCCCGGGCTCGATGGCTGGGGAGATCTGGTGCTGGATCTGGCGCGGCCCAATACCGATTTGGGACAGACACCCCTGACATCCTCCGGCACCGGCACCCCCGATGCCGACAATCCACTCTCGGGGCAGGTTGCCTGGTCCCTGCAGCCAGCCACCGAATCACTGCTCATGGATGTCACGGTTGACGGTTCGGAACTCAGGGGGATCAAATCGATTCACCTTGTCCACGAGCAAGGAGGGACGACGGTTGCCGGCGACCCGCTGTGGGCCACACCACACCTGGTTCCCATTGACGGCCGATTCCAATGGCAGGGCCGGGTCAACCTCAGTACCGATCAGGAACTTGCCCGGAGGCAGGGAAGCCTGCGGCTCAACGTTGAAGTCCTGACGTCCGGTTCCACCGTCCTGCAGGCCAACGCGCCCGTCCTGGCGCCACAGGCGGACAACGCCGCAGGGGCGCTGCCCCTGCACACACTGACCACCGGAACACAGGCCGGCAATGCCGAAGCCTGGCTGGTTCTCCAGGACCAGATCGACGGCGCCACCCGGGTTGTCGGCATCGCGCGGCCCAACACCGATGACGGTTCAGGACGCGGAACAGCCTACCTGGCCACCTTCGGCCTCGAACACATCAACGATCTCGGCACGGGCACCAACCGTGCACAGTTCGTCTCCAAGATCCTGGCCTCCACACAGGAGACCGGTTCGGATCCGGTGGGGAACTGAACCTCGGAATCAGCGCTGGATCAGCATCCGGCCGCAGCTCGGACAGTGGAGATAGTTGCTGCTCCCATTGCGGGGCGCCGTCGCCACGCTGGTGGGCAGGCTCATGAAACACGCATCGCAGGAGGAGTTGGTGATCGTGGTCACCGCGATGCCGTTCTTGCGCTTCAGTAGCTCCTCGTAGATTTGCAATGCGTCCTCGTTCATGTCGCTGGCACGCACCGAACGTTCCCGGTTCAGCTCCTTCAGCTCGGCCGCCATGCCTTCCTGTTCTTCCTTGGCACAACGACGCAGTTCCTCCCACTCCCCGGTCCGCTCCGCCAACCGTTCAACCAGCGGCTGATACTGCTTGTTCTTGTCCTCAAACTCAAGCAGTGCCGCCAAGGCACGTTCCTCGTAGGCGGACTTGGTGGACTCGAGTTCCGCAATCTGCGCCTGCAGCGCGGCAATGTCCTTGGGATCGGTCAGGCGTCCGCTGTTCAGCAGGTCCTGATTGGCCGCAATCTTCTCCTTGACAACCTTTACCTGGCTTTCCGCCAAGGCCTGGTTCTCCTTCAGGCTCTCCTGCTCCTCGCTCATGGAACCGACCGATTCGCGCAACCGAATCAAATCGATCGGCTCGCGAACGCTGACCAGCGACTTCTTGACTTGCTTGACGATGCGCAGACGTTTCAGGTCGATTTGCTGCAAGTCAAACAGCTTCTCTATATCGGTTGCCACAACGCCACGCTTTTACTGTGCTAGGTCGTGAATTATAGCACCGGCCGACGGTGTAGTTCCGTACACAGGACCTCGGATCCCGGCAATCGCATTCCAGTTTGGATGGCGACCGCGGGTGGGTTGGGCATGGTCTTGGTCCCTGCCGGGCACGCTCAACACGACCCACATCGTCCCCATGCCCCGGGAGCCCGGCCACCGCGAGCGAAGCTCTTCCCTGCTCCCGAGCCCCATGCCATTCATTGCCAAAGACACTCGTGGCGGCACCCCTGATCGTGACTTGTGATCCGGTCTAGCGGATCTTGGGACAAGCTTCCCGGCAGGCCTCAAGCGTGCCGCGGTTGATGATTCCGGATTTGCGTCATGGGGTTCCTGCACGCGACACGCTCAACCCCGCGTGCGCACGCCCCGACCGCAACCTATTGGTATCCGTTTTGTCCGGGACAAGACGCGAAGCCGGCACACCCCAATTCCCGGAAGTTGTCTAGAATCACTTGATCGAAATCAACGGACGTACAAAGGTCGGACGGCCGGGCACCCCCGCAGGTTTTCACGAAGCCCGGTGCGTACTGGCCCTGTGCCGTTCCCCGCCCACAAGGAATCCAGCGTGCGCAGACCTCCTTCACCGCGAACCTCCAGCCAAGGGGTAATCGAACTGCTCCTGATGATTATCCTGGTTGTGATTGTGTTCCTGTCCATTCTGCTCATCATGGGAGACGACGTGCAGGGCTTGGTGCGCGATCTGCTGTCGGACTGGTTTCCGGAAACCGCCGGAGGATCCTGAGCAGCAACCTTGAACACCTTGGTCAAACCAAGCCGTGCCGACGGCCCGATTGGGACACCCCGAGCCCATCCAACGAAAACCGCAGACCTGTTCGTCGCCCTGATGCGTCGGCGCTCCGTACAAATTGGACTGATGTTGGTGCTGGCCACGTTCTGCTGTGTCCTGCTGGTGGCTTTCCGCGTTTGGCGAACCGGCAGCATCACATACCTGTTCCTACTGTGGAACCTCGCCTTGGCCTGGGTGCCCATGCTGATCAGTTGCCTCCTCTACTACGGCCACTGGCGCAACATGCAGGTGCCCGCAGGGAACCTCGTTCTGTTTGGCGTCTGGTTCCTGTTCTATCCCAACGCGCCCTACATCGTCACCGACCTGATCCACCTGATTCCAAGGTACCCGATACCGGTCTGGTACGACCTCATGGTGATTGTGTTCAACGCCTGGACCGGATTTGCCCTGGCGGTTTGCTCCCTGTACCAGATGCAGGCATTGATTGCCAAGCGGTTCGGCCGACCTTGGGGATGGGTACTGGCGGCCGTCACGATCCCGGCGACTGGACTGGGGATTTACATTGGACGCTTCCTGGACTGGAACAGCTGGGACCTCATGCTTGAACCGACCACGATTGTCCGCAATGTAGTGGCCGATCTGCTCAACGCACCCAATGATCCGACCGCCGTGGCCGTCAGCGTTCTGTTCAGCGTGCTGCTGGGCCTGACCTATGGCATCGCGCGGATTGCGGCCGGAACCGACACGCCCTCAAACTCGGATGTCCGAGTTATGTAAAGCCGAGATTTTGATTCAGGGGGCTCGCTGACTCGATTGGCCGACCGCATCCAATTCGACTTCCGGGAGCCTGCCAACAGGGAATGTGGGCCCAACCGGAATGAGCCGTGACGGCGATGTGCCCCACCCAACCGTCGTTGGCAACCGCGTCCTGCGCATCACGCGCGCCACTGTCCGGGAACCGCGTCCCGGGCATGGGACGCGCTACAGACACAACCGGCGCACCAGTGCCCCGTACTGTTCGTAACCGGCCTGCAGCTGCTCCAGCTCGATGAACTCGTTGACAGTGTGCGCCTGGGCGATGTCTCCCGGTCCCCAGACAATCGAATCCACCACGGGCTGATAATGGGCGGCCTCTGTCCCGTAAGGCACGGTAACCGCTTCGGCAGTCCCCGCAATCTCACACAACAGACGTGTGAAGCGGCTGTCCTTGTTGCCGTAGAAATAGGGAATCTCGTGGTTGCGCAGATCGAACCCGTATGCCTGGGCCCGTTCCAGAATAATCGCGACCGCCTCTTCGAATCCCGATTCGGGCATGCTCCGAACCGACAGCTTGCACTCGCAACGTTCGGCCGTCACGTTGGTCGCGCAGCCAAAATCGGTGATCGTCATGTTGAAGCCGTTGGTCGGGGGATCGAATTCCTCGTTCCGGAACTTGGGATCGGTCATGAAGCGGGTCTTGAGTTCGGCCATCTCCGCCAGGAACGGCGCGATTCTGAAGTTGGCGGAATCGCCGCGTTCGGTACTGGAATGCGCCGCGATGCCGCGCGCCGTGACGGACATGAAGGCGCCGCCCTTGTTGGCGTAGACCGGCACCATCCCGGTCGGCTCGGTCACAATGCCACCCTCCACGGAGGCGCCGGCCAACAGCTCCGAATGCTCAATGATCCATGCAGCCCCGACATGGCCCACTTCCTCGTCGGCCGAGAAGGTCATGTAAACCGGGCTCCGCAACTGCCCGGCAGGAATGTCGGACACGGCACAGACAAAGGCGGCAAGCGGCCCCTTCATGTCGCAGCTGCCCCTGCCGTACAGCCGCCCGTCCGCAACCCTGGGCACGAACGGCTCCCATTCCTCCAAACCGGGCACCGTATCCGTGTGCGACAGGAATGCCACGCCCCCGGTACCCTGTCCGGCCCGGGCCACCAGGCAATGCTTTTGCACGCCTTCCGCATCGCGATAGGTCAGCCGTTCGGTGACCCAGCCCTGGCCTGCGGTCCGGTCCGCAAGGAAGTCGATGACCGCAGCATTGTTGTCGGCGGACACCGAGGGAATCTCAATCAATGCCTTTGCGGTGTCCAGAACTGCCTGGTTCAAATCAACATTCTCCCAACTTGTCGTCATGCCCCGGCCGGATTCCGAACCGGCGCACCAAATTGTATACTCGGCACACCGGTGGGGCCTGCAGGTCCGCGCCGCGGCCAAGGCCATTCCGACCAGTGCTGCATACCCGGACAATCCACACATGAAAACGAACACGGCCCTGGCCAAAATGAAAGCGGGAGAGCCGGCGTTCGGTTTGTCGATGGGGCTTGGAATCCCCGACACCGGCGCGATTCTCAGCGGGAGCGGCGCCGAGTTCGTCATGGTCGACCGCCAGCACGGAAACTGGGATGAACGGGATGTTGGGAGGGCCATTGCCCAGATCAACCTCGGCGCGGCCACGCCCATGGCTCGTGTCGCCACCAACGACTATCGCCTGATTGGGCAACTCCTGGACAAGGGCATGCTGGGCATCATCGTGCCCATGGTGGACACGCCGGAGGATGCCCGGCGCGTGGCCGACGCCTGCCTGTTGCCGCCGCTGGGCCGTCGCTCGTGGGGCTGGAACCAGGCGGGCATGTACGGCGACGACTACGCGGACTGCATCAACGACGAGTTGTTTGTGGCAGTCCAGCTTGAAAGTGTTGCGGCCGTCGACAACGCCGAAGCGATTCTGGCAACGCCCGGCATCACGGGTTGTTGGACGGGGCCGTCCGACCTGGCGCTGTCCCTGGGATTCCACCCGTCGGAGATGGACACGCGGGACGAGCACCGGTTGGCACTGGAACGGGTACTGGCCGCCTGCCGCGACACAGGCAAGATTCCCGGCATCGCCGGACGCGGCCTGGAGGATGCCCGCAGACGACGCCTGCAGGGCTTTCAGTTCATTACCGTAACCAGTGACGCAGCCCTGATTGCACAAGGGGCATCCGCGGCACGCTCCTCATTGGACAACCTGTAGCCGTCCGGGCGCGGATGCCCCGTGAGGTCAGTGTCCGTGGGCACCACGGGCCAGTTCCCGAGCCAGGCTTTTCACTGCATCCGCACCATCGGGGCCATCGGCCGCCTTGACCAGAGCAGAACCCACGATGGCCCCGTCCGCAATCGAGGCCACCCGGGCCGCCTGCACACCGTTGCTAACTCCGAAGCCGATGCAAACCGGGGTGTCCGTGTCGGCCCGCACCTGCGCCACCAAGTCCGTCAGGTAGTCCGGCAGCGATGCACGGGCCCCGGTGGTGCCCAACACGCTCACCAGATAGACAAATCCCGTGCTGCGGGAAGTCACCAGTTCGATGCGCTCGCGTGAACTGGACGGAGCCAGGAGATACACAAGCGCCAGGCCGGCTTCGCGGCAGGCTTCCTCCATCTCCTCGCCCTCGTCCGGCGGCAGGTCGGGGATGATGAAACCATCAAACCCCGCCTGGGCTGCATCCTCGATGAACCGATCGGTTCCGTAGTTGAAGATGGGGTTGTAGTACGACATGGCACAGAACGGCTGGGTGATCCCTGCCTCCCGCAATTCCTGGGCAATGTCAAGACAGTCCCGTGTTTTCATGCCGTTCAACAATGCCCTGTGGGTGGCAGCCTGAATGGTGGGCCCATCGGCCAATGGATCACTGAAGGGAAACCCGATCTCGAACAGATCGGCTCCGGCATCGGCCATCGACCGCATCATGGCCACGGACTCCGACCGGGAAGGGAATCCGGACGGGAAATACGGCATGAAGGCAGCCGTGGTGTCGCCTTGCCGGTTGGCAATCGCCGATCTGATGCGCTCCACGCCTGTCATGGGATCGTTTCCGTTCATGTGAATTGGGCCTTTGGTTGGACTCGGTGGCCAGGGGACAGTTCGAAAGTGAATTCCGACAATCCATGGCATACGGACTCGCCAACACTGGGATTATGCCTGCCAGCCTGTGCGGAAACTTGAATTCCGCCAATGTGTCATGTGTCCCTGACGCAAAGGAGCGTTGGCACCCAGTGGTGGATGGTTTACGGCCGACGTCCCAGGGGGTTGAACCGCGACTGGCAACTTCCCCAGCGTCCGTCCCGATGTCAGTGCCCGTGAGCGCCCTGTGCGAGATTGCGGGCCAGACACTTCACCGCATCCGCTCCATTGGGACCTGCAACAGCGTCAATCAGGGCGGAAGCCACAATGGCACCGTCCGCAATCGAGGCCACCTGGGCGGCCTGTGCGCCATTGCTGACCCCGAATCCGACACAGACCGGAGTGTCCGTGTCGGCCTGCACCAGCGCCACCAGATCCGTCAGGTAGTCCGGCAAAGACGCACGGGCCCCG
The DNA here is from genome assembly GCA_965219935.1 of Caldilineaceae bacterium. Classification (GTDB taxonomy): domain Bacteria; phylum Chloroflexota; class Anaerolineae; order Caldilineales; family Caldilineaceae; genus Bin34. Next base: position 1,252,224 of record CBDCOU010000003.1, read on the forward strand.
GTGGTGCCCAACACGCTTACCAGATAGATGAATCCCGTACTGTGCTCCGCGACCAACGCAACGCGTTCCCGCGAACTGGACGGAGCCAGGAGGTATACCAGTGCCAAGCCGGCATCACGGCAGGCCGCCTCCATCTCCCCGCCTTCGTCCGGCGGCAGGTCGGGGATGATGAAACCGTCGAACCCGGCCTGCACCGCATCCTCAATGAACCGGTCGGATCCATAGTTGAAGATTGGGTTGTAGTACGACATGGCACAGAACGGCTGGGTGATCCCTGCATCCCGCAGTTCCTTGGCAATGTCGAGACATTCCCGTGTGGTCATGCCGTTCAGCAGCGCCCTGTGGGTCGCGGCCTGGATGGTAGGTCCGTCGGCCAGCGGATCGCTGAAGGGAAACGCAATCTCGAACAGGTCGGCCCCGGCGTCGGCCAGCGTCCGCACCATGGCCACGGACTCCATGCGCGAGGGAAACCCCAACAGGACATAGGGCATGAACGCGGCTGTGGCATCGCCTTGCCGTTTGGCAATCGCCGCTCCGACACGTCCCACTCCTGTCATGGGGTCGTTCCCGTTCATATGAATTGGGCCTTGGATTGGACTCAGTCCCCTGGGGACAGTTCGGCCATCACGGTATCCAAATCCTTGTCGCCCCGTCCGCTTAGCGACACCAGGACCACGTCGTCGGACGAAACATCGGACATCAGTTCCGGCAGCCAGCCCACGGCATGCGCACTCTCGAGGGCCGGAATGATGCCTTCCTGTCGACACAGGAGTTCGAATCCCGCCAGTGCCTGTTCATCCGTACAATAGAAGTATTCGGCCCGTTCCCGATCCCGCAACAGGGCATGCTCCGGTCCGACGCTGGCATAGTCCAGCCCGGCCGAAATGGAGTGGGTAAGGGCGATCTGTCCGTCCTCGTCCTGCAGGACATAGCTGCGGGTTCCGTGCAGGACACCCAATCGGCCCATCTTCGGATCGGCGAACCGGGCGGCATGCTTGTGGCTGTCTATGCCGCGGCCTCCGGCCTCCACGCCGACCAGCCGAACCCCTGGATCCATCACAAACGGGTAGAACATGCCAATCGCGTTGCTGCCGCCGCCCACACAGGCCACAACAACATCCGGCAGCTGCCCCGGCCCCACGGACGGGTCCAGCATCTGTCGGCGGGCCTCCCGCCCGATCACGGACTGCAGGTTGCGCACCATGACCGGAAACGGATGGGGGCCCAGGGCACTGCCCAGCAGATAGTGCGTGTCCGGCACATTGGTGACCCAGTCGCGGATGGCTTCGTTGATGGCATCCTTGAGAGTCTGGCTGCCGCTGGACACTTCCCTGACATCCGCCCCCAACAGACGCATGCGAAACACATTGGGTGCCTGGCGTGCCATGTCCACGGAGCCCATGTAGACCACGCATTCCATGTCCAACAGCGCGCAAGCGGTCGCCGTGGCCACACCGTGCTGACCGGCCCCCGTCTCGGCCACGACCCGGTTCTTGCCCAGGATGCGCTTCACCATGAGCGCCTGCCCCAAAGCGTTGTTGATCTTGTGGGCACCGGTATGGGCCAGATCTTCCCGCTTGAGGTAGATCTCAGGGCCGCCGAAGTGCTCGGTCAACCGCCTGGCATGCGTCAAGGGCGTGGGCCGTCCCACATAGGTCTCCAGCAGCGAATTGAGTTCGGTGCGGAAGTCTTCATCCTGCATGGCGGTGGCGTGGATGTCCTCCAGCTCCGCCAAGGCCGGCATCAGCGTCTCGGGCACATATTTGCCGCCGTACGGTCCAAACCTGCCTCGTGAGTCCGGGTAGTGAACCCCGTAGTCGTCCGCCTGGAAAATGGCATCAATTGGGTCAACCATGGGTTTAAAGTCCTAGATGTAGTTTCAGTTCCCTTCGCATAAGGTCGAGGTCGGGCCACCGGCCGGTCCAGATCTCAAAGGACCGGGCCCCCTGCCGGACCAGCATCTCCATGCCACCGATGCATTGCGCACCGCCCTGTCCGGCCCGCTGCAGGAACAAGGTGGTCGGAGGGTTGTAAACCAGGTCGTACGCCCATTGTCCGGACCGCCACGGAAAGTCCGGAGCCACGGGACACGTGCCAATGTTCGGATCCATGCCCAGCGAGGTTGCATTCACCACCAGGTCCACTTCGCGGCCCGTTTCCCATACTTCGCGGCCCGCATCAACCACCCGCAGCGTTGCCCCGGGATAGAGATCACGCAAATCCCGGATCAGGTCCTCGGCCCGGACACGCGTCCGATTGTGGATGCGGACATTCCGACAGCCAGCCTCAAGCAGACCGGTCAGCACGGCGCGGGCCGAGCCACCGGCTCCCAGTACCAGCGCCGATCCACGCCGCGCCTGCCATCCCGCCTCTTCCAACACGGAGTAGAACCCCCACACATCCGTGTTGTCGCCTTCGAGACGGCCATCCGCGGCCACCGTCAGCGTATTGACCGCCCCCGCGGCCCGGGCCACGGACGAAATCCCCGAGAGATGGGACATGACACTCTGCTTGTGCGGAATGGTCACGTTGGCACCCTGAAACCCCAGCGCACCCAGACCCCGCACCGCTTCGCCAATCCGTTGCTGCGGGTCCACAGGCACGGGTAGCGGCAGATAGACCCAGTCCATGCCGGCCGCCGCGAAGGCGGCGTTGTGCATCCGGGGCGAGCCGGAATGCCCAACCGGCCAGCCAATCAGTCCGACCTTGTGGGTGCGCGGCGTGATGGCTTCAGTCATCCGCAGCCCCCCGTGCAACCGTACCGCCAAGAGCCGCCAGGGTATCCGCAAACCCTGGGAAACTGTCGTCTGTCACGTCCGCGCCAATGACCCGGGTCTCGCCCAGTGCTGCCAGACCGGCCACGCTCAGCAACATCGCCAACCGGTGATCGCCACGGCTGTCCACCCTCGCTCCCCGCAGCCTGCTGTCGCCGTCAATCTCAAAACCGTCGTCCGTTCCATGTACCTCGGCACCCAGCCGGGCCAGTTGCCGTTCGGTGTCCAGGATGCGGTTGGACTCCTTGACTTTCAGCTCCTGTGCGTCGCGAATGCGGGAGGGACCCTCCGCCTGACTGCAGGCGAGCGCCAACAGCGGCAGTTCGTCGATCATGCGCACGATCAGGTCTCCACCAAACTCGGAGCCGCGGAGCGGAGCGCAACCCACCTCCAGATCCCCGACAGCCTCCCCCGCAACTTCCCGGCGGTTGGCCACCCGAATGTCGGCACCCATCTGCAGAAGGGCATCCACCAGGCCGGTGCGCGTTGGATTGAGACCCACGTCCACAATCCGCAGCCGGCTGCCGGGGACAATGCAGGCCGCCACCATCAGGAACGCGGCCGATGACGGATCTCCCGGAACGGCCACGTGGGTCTCATGCAGGCATTGCGGAGGTTCCAGCGTGATGCGCCGGCCTTCATTTGCAACATTCACGCCCATGCCGCGCAGCATGCACTCCGTGTGATCCCTGGTCGGACCGGGTTCGATCACAGTCGTGGCCGAATCGGCATACAGGCCCGCCAACAACAGACAGGACTTGACCTGGGCACTGGCCACGGGCATCGCATACTTCACTCCCCGCAGGGGATGGGCCGGGGGCTGAACCATCAATGGCGCCGTACCACCTCCGTCGGCACCGGAGATGGACGCGCCCATGTTCCGGAGCGGCGCGACCACGCGGTCCATGGGCCGCGTGCACAGCTGGGGCGATCCGGTCAACTCGGACGCGAACCTCTGTCCGGCCATGAGGCCGCTTAGCAGACGCATCGTGGTACCGGAATTCCGGCAGTCCAGAGGTCCGTCCGGCGATCGCAAGCCGTGCAGGCCCACTCCGTGGACTGTCAGGTCGGCAGCGGAATGGCGCTCGATGTCCACGCCGAGCGACTGCATGATGCCAACGGTAGCCAGGCAGTCGCGCCCGTCCAGGAATCCGGTCACCCTGGTCGGACCTTCGCCCAAGGCTCCCAACAGGACCGAACGGTGGCTGATCGATTTGTCTCCGGGAACGCGGATGCCGCCCGCCAACGCCGCGCCGCCCTGAATCCTGAGTGTATCCACGCCTTATCCCCTCTCTCGTCAAATCTCCGGGCGGTTGCGCTCCATCCAAGCCGCATACCAGGCCAGCCGGGCATCCCGGTTTGAAGACAACCGGACCACCAATTCATCCTCCTGCCGCTCCACCAGCATTGAACGCAGCTCCCGGATCTCGTCGATAAACCGGTCCAGTTGGCGGTGGACGTTCTCTCGATTGGTCATCAGAATGTCAATGAACATGCCGGCCTCGCTGGCCGCAACCCTTGACGTGTCGCGGAAACCGCCGGCCGCGCATTCCCAGACCTCCGGATCGTGCTCACCGGCCCGGACAACGCTGCCCACCAGTGCGCTGGACAGCAGGAATGGCACGTGGCTTATGGCAGCCACCACCCGATCGTGCTTGTGGGGCTCCATCATCAACGGGTGAGCCCCGACGGCCACGACCAATTCGCGAAACACGTCCACGGTCCGGCTCGAAGTCCGTTCCAGGGGGGTCAAAATCCAGGTCGCGTTGTCAAACAGTCCTCGTTCCGCCGAGTCGAAACCGCTTGTTTCCTTGCCGGCCATCGGATGCGTGGCAATCGGCTGGACATGTGCGGGCATCCTTTCCATGGCCTTGACGACCTCGACGCTGGTGCTGCCAACATCAGCAACGACGGCCCCCTCCTTGAGGTGGCCGGAAATTCGTTCCAGCTGTCCGATTGCGATGCGGACCGGCGAGGCAAGAATCACGATATCGACTCCCTGGACGCCGGTCTGCAAACTGGTGGTTCCCTGGTCGATGATCCCCTCCGCGATGCCGCGCGCCACCGTATGGGACGATCGGCTGACGCCGCGCACCTCGCGGCAAACCTTGAGGCGGGTAAGGTCGGCGCACAGGCTGGCGCCAATTAGGCCCAGGCCGACCACCGCAACGCGGCAGTCGGCCAATGTAAACGACATGGGTCTTCCTGGTCGGGTGGGTGGGGTTGCAATCCGGGCCGGATTAGATGGAACGGTCGACCGCCGCCGCCACCCGCTTCAGGTCCTTCATCAGCGCCGCGAAATTCTTGAGTGTCAGGCTCTGCGCCCCGTCACTCTTGGCCTGGGCGGGGTTGGGGTGCACCTCGATCATCACGCCGTCGGCGCCTGCTGCCACCGCCGACTTCGAAATCGGGTTCACCAGGTCCCACTTGCCGGTGCCGTGTGCCGGGTCCGCGATCACCGGCAGATGGGTCAGGTTCTGCAACACCGGGATCGCATTGACATCGAAGGTGTTGCGCGTGTAGGTCTCGAAGGTGCGGATCCCGCGTTCACACAGCATCACGTTCATGTTGCCTTCGCTAAGGATGTACTCCGCGCTCATGAGCAGCTCCTCCAGCGTGCCGGCGAGGCCCCGCTTGAGGAACACGGGCTTGCTGGCCCGGCCCAGGGCCTTGAGCAGGGGATAGTTCTGGGTGTTGCGGGCACCCACCTGAAAGATGTCGGTGTACTGCTCGACCAGGTCAATGTCCTCGACGCTCATCACTTCGGTGATGATGGACAGGCCCGTCTTTTCGCGGGCCTCCGCCAGGTGTTCCAGCCCTTCATGGCCCAGTCCCTGAAAGCTGTAGGGCGATGAACGGGGCTTGAAGGCGCCGCCGCGCAGGAACTGCGCCCCGGTATCGGCCACTGCATGGGCCGTCTCCAAGATCTGCTCGCGGGTCTCCACGCTGCAGGGACCCGCAAACACGGCCACGCGATCCCCACCGATTTGGGAACCGTTGACGTTGATGACGGTCTTCTTCTGGGTGAAGTCGCGGCTGGCCGCCTTGAACGGTTGCATGATGCGCATGGTCTTCTCCACACCCGGCAGGACCTCAAACGAATCGCTGTCCAGTTCATGTTCATTGGCACCGATGATGCCGATGATCGTTCTGGCTTCGCCCTTGCTGATGTGCAGGCTGAAGCCCCGTTCCTCGATGTGCTGGGCGACCCGGGCAGTGTCGTCTGCGTCGGCTGTCTGTTTCATCACAACAATCATGGTGTTGGTGTTTCCTTTGCTTGGCTGGGTTGAATGGGCAAGGGATGCAAGACGTGCATATGGGCGGTGCGCCTACTTTCCGAATCCGGGGATGCGACCCGGCGACAGATCGTCCGGTTCGGGCGCTCTCGGAAAACTGCCGAGCAGCTTGAGGAAGGCGGTGTTGACCAGCAGCTGCGTGACCGCCTCCGAGACCGTCGGGTCCTCGACGTGGCCGAGGAATTCCATGAAGAACACATAGTTCCACCTGCGATTGCGGCGCGGGAAACTGCTGATGTTGGTGAGGTTGATGTTCCGATCGGAAAACACCTGCAGGGCCTTGACCAGACTGCCGGGTTGATCCGGAACCGCAAACAGCACCCCTGTCTTGCTGTCCTCCGTGCGTTCGGCGGTTTCGTGGCCAATCAAAAGAAACCTGGTCAAATTGCCCGGTCCGTCGGCTACGTCGCTGTCCACGATTTCGAGATCCCAGGTGTCGGCGGCGATCCGACTGGACAGCGCGGCGGTTCCCGGCGCGGGTTCCTCCACCAGCGACTTGGCGGCCCCGGCCGTGTCATACCAGTCCACCGGCACGAGGCTCTGGCGGGCCAGGTACTCCCGACACTGTTCCAGGGCCTGGGGATGGCTGCGCACGTGGGTGATTGCCTCCCGCGGGGAGCCCTCCGGCGGCCGGGCCACGACCAGGTTGTGGCGCACCGGGTACAGGATTTCCGCCGAAGCCTTGAAGTCGTAGTTCAGCAAAAGGTCGTTGATGCCGGTGACCGCGCCGCCCAGCGAGTTCTCCACGGGCACCATGCCGAACTCCGCCTCGCCGGCGTCCACCACGGCAAAGAGTTCGGCAAAGCTGCGGCAGGGCACCGTCCGGATCCCGGCGTCCTCTCCAAAATGCATGAGGATGGCCGCGTGGGAATAGGCACCGTGCTCGCCTTGGAAGGCAACTCTCATCACATACTCCCATGCCTACGCATCTGGTCTTCCACCCACTGGTTCAGCTGTTGCATGTCCACCGGCGGCAACTCCGACTGGTCGGGGCGCAGCTGCACTGCCTCCTTCAGGTACACGTGATGGATTTCGTCCTGGTTGCGGTCCGTGTTCCAGTGCAGAAGGATGCGAATGCACCTGGGGAGACTGTCCGGAACTTCCATTTCATGGCCGCACAGCAGCGGCACGGACATCCAGCCCAACTGACGGGCCGCGGTCGCAGGAAACACGGCATTCAGGTCCGTCGTGGTTGTAAAGACACCCGAGGCTACGTCCACCGACTCGATGCCGTTCAATCGGATCATCAAGGCCAGGAGTTGCCGCGTGGCCGCCAGGATCTCGCGGGCATCGTTCTCGACTACCGTGGTGGCGCCACGCACGCCTCTGCAAACAATCATGGTTGGAATTCAGGCTGAAAGAAGCGGCGTACCACGGCATGCAAAAAAAAAGCGATCCAATTCTGGACCGCTCCTGCGCCTCCTGGTTGTCCGGCATCAGTTGACCTGTGCGCAACTCCCTGGTTCGCGGTGCGGTCCCGTCCCTGCAAATCGGTAATAGTAATAGTCACTAAACGAGAAGGTGCGCGCCGATCCGGCACCACCGTGGGCGGCGCGATCGCTGGCTTGACCGGCGGACTTGTTGATCCGCGACACAATCGCATTGCTCATACGGCCAGACTACCCGACCCGGAGCCTGGTTGTCAACTCAGGAGCGCGTCGGCCGTGCGACTCAACTCCAGCAGGTCCTTCCCCGTGATGTCCACCATGCGACGATCGAAAGGGGCGAGTTGAAGACCTGAGACAACCTCGATCTCCCCGTCCCGAACCCTGACCGGAAAACTGAAGACCACCCCGGGCGGAGTGTCGTACTGCCCTTCGCCCACGATGGCCATGCTGGTGGTCCGATCGCCGCCGGTGCCCAAGTGCCAATCCCGCACGTGGTCGGTAACAGCCACGGCCGCGCTGGCCGCACTGCTGGCCCCCCTGACCTCAATGACTTCCGCGCCGCGGTTCTGGATCCTGGGTATGAATTGCTCCTCGATCCAGGCCTGATCCAAAAACAAGGGCCAGTCCCGGTGCCCGTCGATCGTGGCATGGGCCAGGCACGGATACTGCGTGGCGCTGTGATTGCCCCAGATGGCCACGTCCGCCACCTGGTCGGGCCGCACTCCGGCTGTGCGCGCTACCAGACTCACCGCCCGGTTGTGGTCGAGGCGCGTCAGGGCCGTAAACCTTGAGGCCGGAATGTCCGGGGCATGGCGATGGGCAATCAAGGCATTGAGGTTCGCCGGATTGCCGACCACCGTCACCCGCACATCATCGGCGGCCCGTGCGTTCAGGGCCTGTCCCTGGCTCCGGAAAATCGGCAGATTGCTGCCGACCAAATCCGCCCGGGACTCGCCGGCCCCGCGGGGCCGGGAACCCACCAGCAGGGCGTGCTGCACACCGTCGAAACCCTCCTCGGCGGAATCGGTCACGTCGATTCCGGCCAGCAGGGGGAAGGCACAGTCCTCCAGTTCCATGGCCACGCCTTCCGCCTGGCGCATGACCGGTGGAATTTCAATCAGCGTCAGGTGAACCGGCTGGTTGGCGCCCAGCATCTGTCCGTCCGCGATGCGGAAAACCAGTGCATAGCCGACGTTGCCGGCAGCACCGGTGACTGCCACTTTAATCGGGGCGGAAAGGGACATGTCCAGACTGTGGTATGAAAGGATGGGGGCGGAGGGCACGATGACGCGGCCGCGCGCCCTGCCAGGTTCCATCTTACGCGAACCCGGTCCCGGTGCCTCAATTCGGCGAGCGCCGGATCCGTCCGCCTCTCACAGCCACGCCTCCGAACAGGTCTTCAGGGACCACATGTACGGGGCGGACCGCCATGCGGTGTATGGATGCTGTCAGAATGTAGCGAGATTCCCTGGAACAAGGCTGCACACAACCGTGATCGAGACTTGGGGCCGTTCCCTGTTGGCCCACGTCGAACTACCCGTCGTGCGGTTCCTGCTGTGGTTGCGCCTGACGCCCAACCTTATCTCCTGGATTGGCTTGGGGCTGGCCGTAGCCACGGCCTACTTGATTGCGGCCGGTTGGATTCGATGGGGTGGGTTGGCCTACATCCTGGTGTCCGGCCTGGACAGCCTGGACGGCCTGCTGGCCCGCAACACGGGCCGCGTGACGCGCTACGGAGCCTGCCTGGACAGCACTTTCGACCGTCTGTCCGAAATCTGCGTCCTGTTGGGACTGTTGATCCATTTGCAACTTGACGGACCGATGCGCCTGCCGCTGAGCTGGAGCATTCCGTTAACCGCCGCGGTGATTGGGGCATCGGTGGTCGTGTCCTATGTCAAGGCCCGGGCGGAAGGCCTTGAGATTCCCGGCAAGGCCGGCTGGCTGCAGCGCAGCGAACGCATCGTGTTGCTGGGCGTCGGCCTCATGCTGAACGTGGCGGATGTGGTGCTGGTCCCCATGTGTCTGGCACTGCTGGTCACAATTGGCCAGAGGCTGCACTACGTAGCCCGCCACGACCGCGGACCTGTGCGGGGCGAATGAGGCAGCCGCCCCCTGAGCGCAGTCGAATTTTGCAATGGACAGCCCAGACAGGCCCTGCGACTGCTATCGTTAAGGGTAAGGACGAGTCTGCGGGTCTCGTTTTTCTCCCTTCTTCACAGCCCCGACCCGACGTGAGAGTCAAGATTCCCACCGACCTTCTGGATGACGCCCGGAACGGCGATCCCGATGCCTTCAACCAACTATTCGATCTGTGCTCGGGCCACATTTTCCGGTTCATCTACACGCGCATCCCCGACCTTCAGTTGGCGGAGGACCTCACGGGCAACGTGTTCCTCAAGGTCTACGAAGCCATCAACCGAGGCCAGCCGTGGAAGTACACGTTTACCTCATGGCTCTACACCATTGCCAACAACCAGATTCGCGACCACATCCGCCGGGACGTGCGGGCCGCCTTCTTCCCCATCGACACGCACATGAACCTGCCTTCGCGCGAACCGGACCCGTTCCGTGCCACGCGGGATTCCCTGGATGCAGAGTCCCTGCGGGCGGCCATTGCGCGCCTACCCGACTCCCAGGCTCAGGTAATATCCCTGCGCTTCCTTGAGGGCTATGGCGTCAAGGAAGTGGCGGCGATCATGGGCAAGACCGAGGTATCCATCAGGGCGATGCAGTTCAGGGCCATCAAGGAACTCAGGGCCGCCCTGGCGCGGGACCTGGGTTGACCAAGGAGAAACCGATATGCCCCCGTTCGATCACCAATCGGAGTTTCCCCCGTTGTCGGAGGAAGATGACCGCATTGGCACGTTGTTCGACAAAGCCGATCACCTGGCGGGCAACAGTGAACTTCAGGATCGATATCTGGGATCCCTTGCGGCCGCCGACCGCGCCGTCGTCGAGGAGAGCCTAATCATAGCCAACGCACTGCGGCTGCTGGCCCAGGAGACCACCCCTTCCATGTCGGGCCGGGCGCGCGCGCGGGTCCAACGCATGCTGTACGGCGACCTGGATCCGATTGCCGACGACGGCATCGGGGACGCAGGGCAAGCCGATGCAGGTTCCATGTCCGAGCTCCGCTTCAACACCCTCAACAACACCGAAGACCAGAACCTCTGACCGCGCGGTCTCCCGGCCGGGCGCGATGCCTGACCGGAAACCGCAAATATTGCGCCGGGCACCCGGCCGCCGCTACAATGTGCGGTCCCGTTCGAGTGGGCCGGGCGGCGCGGCGCGCCCCTGGCCAGTTTGACCCCATGTGCTTGCAGGCATGTTCGATTCGCTGAGCCAAAGACTTCAGAACACGTTTGACGCCCTGTCGCGCAAGGGGCGCCTGGACGAGAAGGACATCACGGCCGGCATGCGCGAAATCCGCATGGCGCTGCTGGAGGCGGACGTCAACTACCGGGTGGTCAAGGACTTCACCCAGCGCATCCGGGAACGCGCCACCGGGACCGAAGTCCTGCAGAGCCTGACCCCCGGCCAGCAGGTGGTCAAAATCGTGCATGCGGAGCTGATTTCCCTGCTGGGCGAACCGGCGCCGCTGAACTTCGCCGGCCAGGCCCCCCACGCCCTGGCCCTGGTGGGTCTGCAGGGCGTGGGCAAGACCACGATGGCGGCCAAGCTGGCCGTGCACCTGCGCAGACGGGGCCAGACTCCGCTCCTGGTGGCCGCGGACGTGCAGCGGCCGGCTGCGATCGATCAGCTTGAGACCCTGGGCAGGCAGATTGATGTTCCGGTGTTCGCCCAGCGCGAAGGCGCCCGGGCACCCGACATCGCGGCCCGCGCCATGAAGTTCGCCCGAAGCAAGGCGCATACGGTCTGCATCCTGGACACGGCCGGCCGCACCCAAATCGACTCCGTGCTGATGGCGGAGCTCGCCGAGATCAAGAAGCGGGTCAATCCGGCCGAGACCCTGCTGGTTGTGGATGCCATGACCGGTCAGGAGGCCGTCAATGTGGCCGAAGGCTTCCAGACCACCATGCCCCTCACCGGGTTGATCATGACCAAGGTGGATGGCGATGCCCGCGGGGGCGCCACGCTCAGCGTGCGTCAGGTGACCGGGGTTCCCGTGAAGTTCATGGGGACCAGCGAGCAGATGGACGGCCTCGACGTGTTCGAGCCCGAACGGATGGCCAGCCGCATTCTGGGCATGGGGGATGTCCTTACCCTCATCGAGAAGGCCGAGCAGTTTCTGGACGACGAGCAGAGTGAACGGCTGGGCGACAAAATGGCCCGCGGCCAGCTCGACTTCGAGGATTTCCTCGACCAGTTGCGCTCGCTCAAGCGGATGGGCAGCCTGTCCGATCTTCTGAAACTTCTGCCGGGCGCCCGGAATCTGCTCGCGGAGCTCGACGAAGAGGACATGGAGCACGGCCTGAAGCAGAGCGAAGCCATCGTCAACAGCATGACACGGCAGGAACGGCGCAACCCCAGCGTGCTCAACGGCAGCCGCCGCCGCCGCATTGCGGCCGGCAGCGGCACGCGCGTACAGGACGTGAACGACCTCCTCAAGCGCTTCCGCGAGGCGCAGGGCATGATTAAGGAGATGTCGGGAGGCGGTCGCGGCCGCCAGCGTGGCCGCACGCGGCAAATGAAGCGGCTGATGGCGGGGCAGGATCTCCGCTGACACCAACAACCCTCAGGAGACCCCTACACAGTGGTTCGCATTCGACTGGTGCGCAAAGGCACCAAGAACAAACCGACCTACCGCATCCTGGTCGCGGATCAACGCAAGGCCACCAGCGGCAGTTTCATCGAGAACATCGGGCACTTCAATCCGCGCACCGAACCGGAAACCATCGTGGTGGACGTGGAACGGGCCAACCACTGGATTGCCCGCGGCGCGCAGCCGACACCGGCCGTGCAGCGTCTGCTGAAGGCGGCCGCTGCCGAGGCCGCACCCGCGACCGAAACGGACGAACATGTCGAAGCCTGACGTGGACGTCACCATCGACCGCATTGGCCAGCTCGTAACCTGGGTCGCCTCGACCCTGGCGCAGCATCCGGACGATGTCGAGGTGGAGGCGCACCAGTACGACCAAGACCTGGAATTCAACCTGCTGGTGCATCAGGAAGACATGAAGTTCATCATTGGACGCAACGGGGACAACATCCGTGCCCTCCGAGCCCTGGTCAAGGCGTCGTCAACCAATCCGCACGCCCATGTCGCCCTGCACGTGGACTCCTGGCAGGAAATCGGCGACGGCCTGACCCCGACCGAACGCGGGCAGGACGACCAGGCCTGAACCACCCAGTCCAGTGGCCAGCGATGGTTCGCCCTATCCCGACGACCACTTCGTCGTCGGACGCGTCGAGAAGCCCCACGGCATCAAGGGCGAGGTGGGCATACGCGTTATCACCGACAACAACGGACGGTTTGCCCCTCAGCAGGTCCTGCACAGCACCCACGGGCAGAGTCCGCTGACGATCCTTTCCACGCGACGCCACAAGCAGGCGCTGCTCGTGCGGTTCGTCGAGATTAGGGACAGAACGGCCGCCGAATCCCTGCGTGGCGCCTGGCTGTCCGTGCCGGAAGCGGAGGTGCCGCCGCCGGAGCCGGGAACCTGGTGGGTTCACGACATTGTCGGTGCATCCGTCACCACCGATACCGGTCTGTACCTGGGTGTGGTGACCGAGGTGGCCGCGACCGGGGCCAACGATATCTGGGAGGTGTCCCCGGCTCCGGATCTGGGACTCAGCCAGCCAATTCTGCTGCCTGCCATCCGCGAGGTGGTGACCGAGGTGGACATCCCCGGACGATCGGTAATCGTGCACCTGCTACCGGGACTGCTACCCAAGTAGGATAAGATTCAGACCAGACCAAACAGGGTCCGTCCGCGCGGTAGCCGGTCGGGTGCCCTGCCACGCCATGGAAGCAATCATCGATGATAGGCGTAGTCCTGGCTGGCGGCAGCGGGAATCGCCTGTGGCCTCGCAGTCGGCAGCAGACGCCCAAGCAGTTTGACGATCTGCTCGCACAGGGGGAATCGCTGCTGCAAGCGACCTGCCGCCGGATCTCTCCCCTGCTGCCATCGGAGCGCACATGGGTGGTAACCAGCCGCAACACCGCCCATTTGGTCCACCAACAGCTGCCGCACCTTGACCGGGCGCGGATCCTGACCGAACCGGAAGGCCGCAATACGGCCCCCGCCTTTGCCTGGGTGTTGGCACATCTGCCGGCGGAAGCGGACAGCGAGATTGCGATCTGGCTGCCATCCGACCACTGGATCCAGGATGAAGTCGTTTTCTGCCAAGCCCTGACCCGCGCGTCCGAACTCGCGGCCGACGGCTCCCTGGTGCTGCTTGGCGCCGTACCCGACCATCCGCACACGGGATACGGATACATCAGGCTGGGCGCCCCGCTGGCCCCGGCGAGCACCCCGCCCGCCGCGCGTGTGCGCAGCTTCCGCGAGAAGCCGGACGCCGCGGCAGCCGCGCACCTGCTCCAGCGGGGTGACTGCCTCTGGAATTGCGGCATCCTCGTCAGCCGCGTCGACAGTCTGCGCCACCGTCTGGGGCAATGCGCTCCGCACCTGTTGGAGGCGGCCCACAATCCGGGGCCGAACGGCGAAACCTGGAAGACATTGGAGCCATGCAGCATCGATCAGGTGGTCATTGAGCAGGCCACCGACTGCACGGTCGTCCATCTTGAGACGGGTTGGACCGACCTGGGTAGCTGGGACGCACTCGAGCGCATACTGGAGAAGGACGGGGATGCCAATGTCGTAGTCGGCGACAGGGTTGTCACCGTCGACAGCCAACACAACATTGTCTTCGCCAACGGACGCCTGGTCGCAATGGTCGGCGTTCAGGACTTGGTCGTCGTGGATACCCCCGATGCCCTGCTGGTGGGACGCAAGAACCACATGCAGTCCGTCAAGTCCATCATCGCTGCAATCGAAGAATCAGGCCTCGGTGGAATGACATGATTCGTGTTTCCGATTCGCAGGTGAGGGGTTTTGTGCGGCCCCTCATCAAGTATGTGGTTGTCATCGCCTTCAGCTTGGCCGCCGGCATCGCCCTGGCGTGGTACGCGTGGCCCGTCCAGTGGCAAGGCGCGCTGCCGGCCGATCTGCTCGGCGCCTACAAAATCCTGATTGTCAACAGCTTGGCCGAGGACCAGCAGATCAACGGTTCGGACTCGCTGTCCCCCGGCGCGGCCAAAATTCTGGGCTACATGGCATCGGATCCAAGACTGGCGGTCAACGAAGCGCTGGGCCTCCTGCGCGCCGACGGAAGTGCCGGCCTGATCCTGGACGATGGCGAACAGGCATTGATCGAAGCCAATCTCCTGACCCTGCAGGGCGTGCTCATCGACGGCCCGCAGACGCCGGACGGGAGTGCCTTGCCCGTTTCGGAAGGAAGTCCGCCTCCGGAACTGGTCAGGGACAACCGGTTCATTCAGTTGTTCTCCCTGTTGAGCAGTTTGGTCCTGGTCGCGGGCCTGTTGTTTGTGGCCTGGCGCCTGATTGCCCAGGAGGCGGCTGCGGGAACGGAAGGCGAGGCGGTGGCCAGCCTGCACTCCGAGGTCGATCTGGGTACAGGAGGCGGTCTCCAAAACCAATTCGGGAAGTTCACAGGATTCCTGGAACGGGCCCGCACTCGGTTGCGCGATGTAGGCCTGACCCGGTTTGGGACCGAGGACTCGGCATCGGCGGACGAGGCCGCGGAGTTGGAGGACCCCGAGTATCAGGAGTACCGGGAACCGCATCCCCGACGCTGAATCCGGAGGGGCCAATCCGTTTGGCCCCCGCCTCAACGGAGCCGGGCGTCCATGTCCAGCAGAAAGCGGTCCGTCATGGTCGCGATATAGGCCCCGACCACGGCTCGCCGATCCCGGCAGTCCAGTTCGCCCCGCCAGGCCGGCGGCAACCGCGACGGCTCCGACACCAGCGCCGCGAACACACGGCGAATGGCGTCCACACCCGCCATGGCACGGACCCGCACCTTGCTGGTCCGGTAGAAGTTGACCGTCAGGAACCGCCGCAACTCGCCGTACATGGATTCCAACTCGGCATCCAGGCGCACCAAGGGCCGATCACCGCACCGCCGCACATCGGCAAGACTGCGAATGTTGCGGCTCTGCAGGTTTCCGACGGTGGCCTCCACGCAGTCGGCGATGGCCTGGCCCACCATTTCGGTGATCAACACCTTGCGCGAGGTCGAAGAGTCCAGGTCGGCCTCCTCCAGTTCACGGCTTCCGGCGTGCGCCCGAATACGCCGGTACACGTCCAGTTCCCTGACGGCCCCGGCCAAGCGTTGGCCGTTCCCTTCACCAAAGCGCATCAGGTCGTCCAAATCGCTTGAGTTGTAGGCAATCTCGTCGGCCAGATTGCTGATCTGGGCCTCCAGCGACGCAGCTTCCCAAGGTCGCAGACCTTCCTCTGCCACCCGTTCAACCTGGCGAGCCGACGGTGCGGACCCGTGCTTGAGAACGCCTTCCCTCACCTCGTACGTAAGGTTGAGGCCGGGTCGGTCCGGTCGACGCCGTTCCCGCACGTCCAGCAGTTCAAACGTGAACAGGTTGTGGTCGAAGCCACCGGCATCGGACAACAGTTCGTTCAGGGTCTGTTCCCCTTCGTGTCCGAACGGGGGGTGTCCCAAATCGTGGGCCAGGCATATGGCCTCGACCAAATCCTCGTTGACGTTCAGCCGACGCGCAACGGAACGACCTATCTGCGCGACCTCCAGACTGTGCGTGAGCCGCGTCCGAACATGGTCGCTACCAGGCAATGGCTGCACCTGGGTCTTGTGAGCCAGACGCCGAAAGGCGCGCGAGTGGACAATCCTGTCCCGGTCCCGCTGAAAGCAGGTGCGCCACTCGTCGACCGCCTCCGGCTGGACGCGACCACGGCTGTGCAGGCTGCACACGGCGTACGGGGCCAGCATCGCGATCTCCCTCTGTTCCAGGCACTCCCGATCCACCAGCGCCGGCCTGACCACAGCATCCCCTCCCTGCGTTGGCATCAACGCGGCCTGCGGTGCATGGCAATACTCTCCCCGCCATCGATGAACAGCAGCGATCCGGTGACGAAGTCCGAATCAATCAGGAAGCGCACGCCGCGCACGATGTCCTCGGGTGTTCCCCATCGGCCCAGAAGCGTTGCGTCCGCCACGCGCCGGCGGGCATTCGGAGACAGATCGGGCTGGGGCAGCACCGGCCCCGGCACAAGGCCATTGACCCTGACCCTGGGCGCGAGTTCGAGTGCCAGCTGCCGGGTGAGGGCCTCCAGGCCGGCCTTGCCCACGGCGTGGGCCGTCAATCCGGTTCTGGGCTGACGCACGATGGTGTCCAGAATATTGATGATGGAGGGCGCGGACGACTCCAGCAACAGAGGCAGCAGTTCATTGCAAACGTACACGCACCCGTCGATGGACGCACGGGTCACGCGATGCCAGGATGCATAGTCCGCCAGGGGGAATGCATCGAACTCCCAGGGACTGGCGGAGTTGATGCAGATGTCCAGACCGTCCCCCCGGCGGTGCAGATGGTCCCGAAGGCTTTGCACATCCCGAAGCCGGGTCACATCACACCGCACCGCGGAGGCTCCGGCATCGATGGCCTGCAGCTCGGCCAGGGTTGCCCGAGCCTGCTGTTCAGCACTCAGCCAGGAAAAGGTCACACTGGCCCCGGCGTGAGCCAAATCCAGACAGATGAGGCGCCCGATGCGGTGCGCTCCGCCCGTCACCAGCACCCTGCGTCCGGCCATGGACATTGTCGAGGGTTCAGGTGAATCAGCCACAGTTGAAACCAGTCGGCACAGGCGCATCCTCCGGCTCCGGGATTATCACACATGGATGCCTGACCAACAGGAGTGGAAGGGGGATCCTTGGCACCGCCCCGCCCGGCCCAGACCGTCCCGTTTGGGGAATGAATCGGCTGCGGCCTATAATTGTGTCCCGCCATCCCATTCTCCGCGCCCTCGGCAGCCACACCACCCCCCGTACCCACAATGGACAACAATCCCTTGCCCTCCTCCGGGCAGGTTACCGTCTCCGACGGCATCCAGGGCGCACAGGACCGTGCGGCCGCTGCGTCCCAACCCAATCCGCAGGCTGCGGATGCCACCGCGCAACCAGCGGATCCGGAGCCGGTCAAACGCCCCAAGCAGAAGAAGAAGATCGTAACCCTGGCCGTCGGCGACAAACGCGACGGGACCGTCACCCGCGTTACGGACCGCCAAGGCGCCTGGGTCAATATCGGAACGGGCAAGGATGGGTTTCTCCACAAGAGCCAGTTCCTGCCGCATCTCCGTTACAACAAAGAGAAACTCGAGGCTTTTCAACCTTCGAGACACCTCAAGCGCGGCGACCGGATCCATGTTTGGATCCACAAGCTGAACCGGGAGACCAACAAGATTGACCTGACGCTGATCCGGCCGGACTACAAGTCCATCAAAAACCTGAAGATCGGCGAAAAGCGTCACGCCGTGGTCAAGGCCGTCATTGATGCCGCAGCTTTTTGCGACATCGGTTCCGACAAGGACGGCTTCCTGCCGGTGAGCCGCCTGTCCCAGGAACGGGTGCAGGACATCCATACCGTCGTCAAAGTCGGCGACGAGTTTGATGTCTGGGTCACTGAAATCAGCATGCCCAAGGAAAAGGGCAGCAAGTGGCAGATTGCCGTCAGCAAGCTGTCGCCCGATATCAAGCTCATCTCCGATCTGCGCCGGGGAGCCCGCATCAACGGTACCGTCAAGGACTTCAACGATCGGGGCGCCCTGTTGGACGTCGGCGTCGGCGTCGACGCCTTCATGCCCCTGGACGAAATCGATCATCACCATGTCGTGAATGCCGCCGACGAGCTGGAGGTCGGCCAGGAAGTTGAAGTCATGATTCTCATGGTCAGTTCCCGGCGCAGGAGACTGGATGTAAGCCGCCGCCGCCTTCTGGATGCGCCGGACGACGAGGAGATCGAGGATCCCTTCGGCACCAACGACGCCCCGCCCATGAATGCAATGGAACTGGCCTTCATGAAAGCACAGCAGGGGCAGGGGTCGCGGAAGGGGCGCAAGGGCCGCAAGCGGAAAGACCAGGCGTCCAGTTCCGAGCAACTGGACATCATTACACGCACGCTGCAGTCGGGTGACTGACGCCGTCCGCACTCCGGGTATCCGCTCCATCCACTGGCCGTGAACGTCATGTAGGCATCCGCTTCCGCCAAGCACGCAGGGTGGCGTGCATCCATTCCACCCCTTGTTCTAGTCAGTTGACACAACAATGCCGTCCAACATCGCACCTGATGAACAAGACGAACCATCCGTCCTTTTCGCTTCCCACCCCTCCGCACAAGATTTCCAATCCGGGTCGTGCACCCGGATAGTCCCTGCCAGTGAGAATCGAAGGCGCGGCGGAGCCACGTTCTGTGTGGTTCTGGATTTTCCGGTCCTCAGGGAACACCTGCCCCGCGATCAGGTAGGGGACCTGATCACCGCATTCAGCCTCAGGGTCTGTCGCAGCTACCTCCTGTCCTCCGCCAAGGGCGTCAGCGCCTTGACCGATTCCCTGGTTGCACTGCACGTGTACCTGGGATACATCCGCCGCGACTACCCCAACATCCAATTGGAGGGTACCGCCTCGGTGGCGGAGGTGCGGGCCCGCGAATTGAAAGTGGCCTGGACCGACGGAACCTGTCACGTGGTGACGGGGCAGGCGACCGCAGACGTGTTCCCCACCGGTGAAGCGCCCACCGACGGTCTGGCCGGCGGGTCGAACCGGCTCCTCCCCGGAACCTATCAAGGCGGACTGGCCCCGGGCCAGGGATGCCTTCTGGCCACGTCCGACTGGTTGGCCACCAACGAAACCCAGGCCACTGCCGCGGTGGCCAAGCAGACCCTGGCCACCGCGGTCACCGACCTTGCAGACGGCACGCGGCCGGAGCGAGCGGACTGGTTTGCCGCCCAGTCCCGCCGCCAGGGGGCCCCCGGACTTCTGATCGCAATCCCGACACCGGACACCGCGCACCAGCCCGACCGGGCCGATCGGGCCGACAAAATCCGGTTTGTGGCTCCAGCGCATCCGGACGCAACAGGGGAACAAGCGCGACCGGACGCAATGCCGGCCGCCGGGATGATGGAACCCGCGGGTGCAGTCCAAGAAGCCCCGGAGGCAACCGATTTTGAGATGTCCGAACCGAAGGTCATCCTGGCCTCGGCCGAACTGGAGGCCCCGGCGACACCCCGAAATCCTGCAGCGAAGCCGGACGCCCATCACGGTGAGGACAGAGAGCGGGAACCCGCGGCCGTCCTGCAGTCCGCGCTGGACACGCGCGGCCACGGACTAAATGCGGGAGACGGCCGGTTGGGAGGCGGCGGCCGTCTCCTGCGATCCGCGGGTCAGAGACTAAAGGTGTGGTTCGGCGAGGCATTTCCCGACCCGAATGCCGAGACCCAGGCCGGTACGCAACCCGCAGCGATTGCGGAGCCATCCGCAGAGAGTCCACCCGACGCGGTGGTTTCGCCCCACTCCGTACCGGCAACCGCACCGAGTCCCGGCCAGTCGGTTGCCCTCCCCAACCTTCAGGAGATCTACCACACGCTTCAGGAGCGTCAGCCCAGGCGGAGGATTCCGAAGTCGTGGTCGGCCATGTTGCTTCTGTGCCTGCTGATAACGGTGCCGGCCGCCACATATTTCGCGTATCGAATCAACGAGCCCACAGGCAGCCAGGATGATCCGGTGGCCCTGGCCCTGATCCAACAGCAGGTGGAGAAGGCGGATGCGCTGCTGGGACGCGAGCAGCATGAAGCGGCCCAGGAGCAACTGCAGCAGGCCCGCGAACTGGCCCAAAGCATTCAGGAGACGCAAGGACCGTCACCCGGCCTGAACGCCCTCCAGTTGAAGATTCTGGAACTTTGGGACGATGCCTTTCAACGCATTCCGCTGCTGGGACTGACCGAGCCGCTGTTGACGTTTGGGCGCGACCAACCTCCGGCACGCATGGCGATCAACTTCCAGGACCTGTATGTCCTGGCCAGCGATCACCGAACGGTTACCAAATACCGGCTGGACTCCCTGCGCCGGAAGGAGGGGGGAGCTCCCCAGGAGATACTGAGCCAGGACACCGTCATCGACGGCGTTACGGTTGGCAGGATCGTGGACATGGCGTTCCAACCGACCAAGACCGCGCACAGCGACAAGCCCAGCCTGTATCTCATCGACGAAGACCGCCATCTGTTCCAGTACAACGACACGGACCTCATCTCCCACGTGACCCTCGGCAGCAGGAATGCATGGATCAGTCCGGTCCAGATTGACTTCTACTCGAACCGGCTCTACGTGGCCGACAGCGGCCACGGACAGATTTGGCGCTACAACCTCAACCAGGCCGTGGTGCAAGAAGAGCCCTGGCTGCCCGAACCGATCGATCTGAGCGGTGCGGTCGGCATGCACGTGGGCGACAACATCTGGTTGTTGTTCGACAACAACACCGTGGTATCGCTGGGACGACAGGATTCCGGCAACCAAGCCAACATTCAGCTGCCCTTTGCGGTGCACGGGGCTGTGGGCTTCAACAGTCGGTTTGTCGACCTTGAGGCCGACACGGAACAGAACAACTACATGCTGCTGGTGGATTCCGGACGCGGCAGCATCCTGGTGCTGGACCCCAACACGGGCGCGTTTCGGCACCAGCTTGTACCCCCCAACGGCATGGAGGAAGCCTTCGACGGCCTCCTGGATGTATTCGTCCACAGGGACACCATGTACATCCTGACTGCCCGCGCCCTGTTCGAACATGCCTTCAACCCCTGA
Organism: Caldilineaceae bacterium; assembly: GCA_965219935.1. Lineage (GTDB taxonomy): Bacteria > Chloroflexota > Anaerolineae > Caldilineales > Caldilineaceae > Bin34. The sequence goes on from CBDCOU010000003.1 coordinate 1,273,488, forward strand.
ACACACCGGCACCCAAGGCAGGCAGATACGGTGATAACATTATGGTGCTGCGCGTCCGCCTCCCGCTCCCGTCCCGTCCACTGTCCAACACCTCCTAGCTGCCCTCAATCCGCCGACCCGACCTTGTACAGACAGGTCACAGGCCGGTTTGTCCACTTGTTGGCCAGTCCCTGCCACCGCTGCTTCCCAGGATTGCCAGGCGGCGCTTGAACATCCGGGTTTCCACGCGCCCCAGGCTGTATCCCACCGTTTGCCATGGACATGTCGACCGACGCCGTTACCGGGCCTCCTTCCCGACTGTCCCAACCCAGACGCCTGGTCTGGAGCGGTGCCATCGCCGTATTGAGTGTGGTCCTGGCCGTCTGCGTCTATATTGTCGGCAGGCCCTTGTTCAACATGGCCTATCAGAAAGCCGTGAACACGACCACGGTCACGATTCACATACCGGAACCGTCCAACGAGGCCCCTGCCGCAATCGCGCCTGCCACTGCACCGGAAGCCGACAACCCGTCACAGCCGGAGGCTGCGGCGATGCCGGAACCCCTGGACCGGGAACCGGTCTTCGCCACCGTGCAACGGGAAGAGCGCTTGAACATCCTGTTGTTTGGTTTCGACACCCGCGTGGAAGACCCATCCGCGCCGCGTACGGACACACTGATGCTCCTGAGTTGGAACCAGGAGACCAATGCGCTCGACATCCTTTCCATTCCCCGCGACTTGTGGGTTCCGGTACCCGGGTTTCCGCCGACCAAAGTCAACCTGGTCTATTCGCTCGGCGAAACCGTGCCTGCAACCGGTGGCGGCGAACGCCTCCTGGCCGACACGCTGTCCGCATTCCTGAACCAACCCATTGACCACTACGCCTGGGTCAACTTCGCCGGGTTTGTCCGCATTATCGACCTCCTGGGCGGCATCGACATTTATGTCCCGTGGGCCATTTACGACGAGAAGTACCCGACGCCCGACTACGGGGTCGAAACCTTTGAACTGCCGGCCGGTCACCAGCACCTTGACGGGGTTACCACCCTCAAGTACGCCCGCACGCGCACCCAGGACGGCGACTATGGCCGAATCGGCCGGCAACAGGCCGTCATCAGCGCAGTGCTGCGTCAGGTATCCAATCCCAACAACGCAGCCGATCTGCTGGCGGCCGCACCCAACATCATCCGCACGCTACGGGGCAACTTCGGCACCGACATGAACGTCGCCCAGATGCTGCAGCTGGCCCAGAAGGGCGCGGCCAACACTCCCCAAACGGGACGCAGGCTCATCCTGGATCGACACCATGGCGAAGAGGCCATCTCCGAGGAAGGCATGTGGGTTCTGATCCCGGACCGAGCGACCATCCGAGCCGCGTTGTCCGACTTCTTTGGCGTTTCCGTACAACCGTTGCAGACACCGCCGGTGTCCGCCGACGCCGGTTCCTAGACCGTGTCCGCCGTAGGTACCGCGGCGATCCGGATTCTGCCATGGCTGCGCTTGGCACGGCCCCAGCAGTGGACCAAAAACCTGTTCGTACTGGCCGTCCCGTTTTTTGCCGGCACCCTGCTGGATCCCGGCGAACTGCTCTCCAGCGTTGTAGCGGCGATCTCGTTTTGCCTGGCCTCGAGTGCCGCCTACGCATTCAACGATGCGCAGGATGTCGAACTGGATCGGCTGCACCCCCGCAAACGCCGGCGCCCGGTCGCGGCCGGCGCCGTATCGATTCAGGCAGCCCGTTTCTTCGCCGCCCTGCTGGCAGTGGCCAGTCTCTCGGTGTCGGCTGCGGCCGGCGGGATCGCCACCTTGTGGGTGGCCATCTTCCTGCTGGTCAACGCCCTGTACTCGGCAGGCCTGAGGCAACTTCCGGGCCTTGACATCATCATCATTGCCCTCGGTTTTTCATTGCGGGTTCTGGCCGGCGCCGGGAACGACATCGGCAACACAAGTCCCTGGCTCCTGGCGTGCACCGGCATCACCGCCCTGCTACTGGCCGCGGGCAAGCGCCACTCGGAACTCGGCTCCCACGGTGCAGTCGCCGTCCAATTCAGGCCGGGACTGCGCAAGGTATCGCTGCGCACGACGGGAACGGCCGTTTGGGCTTCCGCCACCGTCCTGGCAGGCGCCTATAGCCTGTATGCACTTTCAGCCTCTTCGCGCACGGCCCCCGGCTGGGCAATGGGGCTCACCATTCCCTTTGCAGGTCTGATCATAGGGCTGTACCTGTGGCAGGTTCTGCGCCATCACGCCGGCGAACAACCCGAACTCCTGCCATTTCTCTGCAAACCATTGCTGCTGTCCCTGCTGGGGTATCTGGCAGCCACCATCACAGTCATATATGGGGTGCCGATGTGGACAAGGTAAGACCAGCCAACCTGCTGTTCATCCTCTCAGACCAACACAATCCCAGGGCCATGGGCAACGCCGGAAGCCCGGAAGTCCACACGCCCAACCTGGACCGCCTGGCTACGGCCGGAACGCGCTTCAGTGCCGCCTATACACCCTGTCCCATCTGCGTGCCGGCACGGGCCTCGCTGGCCACGGGCCGCTATGTCCACGAGCTTCGGACCTGGGACAACTCGATGCCGTATACGGGTTCGGTACCCAGTTGGCACCACCGGCTGCGCGACGCAGGCCACAGAGTCGACTCCATCGGCAAACTTCATTTCAGGGATGCCCGGGACGACAACGGCTTCAGTCGCGAAATCGAACCGCTGCACATCGTTGACGGACAGGGGGACATCCTGGCCTCGGTACGACGGGATCCACCGCGTCGGCAGGCCTGGCGCGGGGTGCGCGAAGCCGGTCCGGGCAACTCGACGTATCTTGAGTACGACCGGCGCAACACCGCCAACGCCAAGGCGTGGCTACAGGCGCGCGCAGAGTCGGACGAACCCCCGTGGGCCCTGTTCCTGTCCTATGTCTGTCCCCACCCGCCGTACATCGCCCCGCCCGAATATTTCGAGTTGTACGATCCCGACCGCCTGACGCTGCCCCCCGAGCCCGAGGGAAGCACCCATCCGGCCCTGGCCTGGATGAAGCAGTTCTTTTCCCTTGAGGACGTGACGGAAGCCGAGATGCGGCGCATGATGGCCGCCTACTACGGGGTGTGCACCTTCCTGGATGCCCAGATCGGCCAAGTGCTGGATGCCCTAACCGATCTGGGCTTGGCCGCAAACACCCGGATCCTGTACAGCAGCGACCATGGGGAAAGCCATGGTGCGCGCGGGCTGTTTGGAAAGTTCAGCCCTTATGACGAAACCTGCGCCGTGCCCTTCATCATGGCGGGGCCGGAGATTCCGGCCGGTCGCACCTGCGATGTGCCCGTCAATCTGGTGGACTGTTTCCCGACCGTACTGGAGGCCACGGGCATCGCGGAACAGCCGGAGGACCGGGATTTGCCCGGCCAATCGTTGTTTGGCATCTTGGCAGACGAGGCCGGCGACCGCACCATCTTCAGCGAATACCACACAGTCGGCACGGAGGATGCCTGGTACCTGTTGCGAAACCGCAGGTACAAGTACGTGCACTTCACGGGCCGCAGCCCGTTGCTGTACGACATGCTCGAAGACCCTTTGGAACTAACCAACCTTGCCGGTCTCCCCGAACACGAGGCACGGGTCCGAGGATTCGCCCACGAGTTGCGCGCGTTGTTGGATCCGGACGCCATCAATGCCGACGCCCATGCCGACCAGGTTGCCCGCGTGGCCGCCGCCGGGGGACGGGACGCGGTATTGGCACGAGGGGCGTTCACCAACTCCCCGGTCCCGGGCGAACAGCCGGCCTTCAAATCCTTTGCCACATAATCCAGGCGTTCCGAGGCCGCGCAGTGGCTCATTCAGGCCGGGTCGATTGGAACCTCGACGCAAGCAGGAACAGACTGGCCACAACCACGCGGGCCGGAATGCAGGTGGTGCCCATGGGACGCGCCCAGGATCCATCATCCGAATCCGATCCGGTCAAGCAGTTGGAGACCCGGCAGAATCTGATCCCCCGGTGTCTGGAACAACGTTCCGAGCGGCGCGCTGAACTCGAATGGTGTTGGCTACTGGCGGCTTAGGGTCAAAACGTCATCGCGGCCGTGTGGAACGGAGCCGTGCGGAGCGGTCTGGAACGGAAGGACCCCACCACGCAAGCGGATCGGCTGCCACAAAGACTACGGCCCTGCCCTTGCAGCCGGACAGGGTCGTCACCGTCGATCCTCCGTTTGCGCGTCACTGAACCGGCGACGCCATCCCCAAGCAGGTGGTACTCGGCTGTACCGGCCTACACCCTGGGTTGCGGATCCCTTGAAGTCACCTTGGGCAACTTCAAGGGCAGGTCCAGAGGCAGGGGCCGCGGCTCCGACTGCGGATCGCGCTTGGCCCTGCTCACCCAGACCGTGTCCACATTGGGTTCCAAGGCTGCCTCAATCACCTGATCGACATCGTCGACTAGGACAAACTTCAGCTTGCGGCGAATGGCTTCCGGTATGTCGGACAGGTCCGCCTCGTTGCGTCGGGGCAGCAGGATGGTGGTCAGGCCCAGTCGTTCGGCAGCCAGGACCTTTTCCTTAATGCCTCCCACGGGCAACACCTTGCCGCGCAGGGTGATTTCCCCCGTCATGCCAACCTGCTTGCGCACCGGCCGCCGGGTCAACAGAGATGCCAGCGACGTGGCCATCGTAATGCCGGCGCTCGGCCCGTCCTTGGGGATGGAACCGGCCGGAATGTGGACGTGAATGGAGTGGTTGGAGAACATGCCGGGTTCGATACCCAGATCGCGGGCACGGGAACGGATGAAGCTCAGGGCGGCCTGGCCACTCTCCCGCATTACATCCCCCAACTGGCCCGTAATCTGGAAGGCCTGCTCGCCAGGCATGATGATGGACTCAATGAACAGCACGTCGCCGCCGGTCATGGTCCAGGCCAGGCCGGTCGCCACACCCGGCATGTCGGTGCGGTGGGAGAGTTGCTCGCTGTGGTACTTGGGCTTGCCCAAATGCTCCATCACCTGGTTCTTGCGGACCCGTGTATTGCTTGAGCCGGAGCCGGTGGCAATGTCCGTGGCGGTCTTGCGGCAAAGCTTGGCGATGTTGCGCTCCAATTCGCGGACCCCGGCTTCATTGGTATAGCCGCGCACGATGGTTTGCAGGGCGCCTTTTGTGAAGCTGATTTCGTCCTCGTGCAGACCGTTCTCCCGGACTTGGCGCGGCAGCAGGTAGTTCTGCGCAATCTTGACCTTCTCCTCCTCCGTGTAGCTGCTCAACTGGATGATTTCCATCCGATCGGCCAGGGCCGGCGGAATGGCCTCCACCATGTTGGCGGTCGTGATGAACATCACGTTGCTCAGGTCGAACGGCACGTCGAGGTAGTGGTCGTTGAACTCCCGGTTCTGCTCGGGATCCAGCACTTCCAGCAGGGCGCTGCTGGGATCGCCGCGGAAGTCCGAACCCAGCTTGTCCACCTCGTCCAGCATAAAGACGGGGTTGTTGGTTCCGCACCGCCGCAGGTTCTGGATGATGCGGCCCGGCATGGCCCCCACGTAGGTGCGCCGGAAGCCCCTGATTTCGGCCTCGTCGCGCACGCCGCCCAACGCCAGGCGCACGAATTGCCGCTTCATGGCACGCGCAATGCTGATGCCCAGACTGGTCTTGCCCACGCCGGGCGGCCCCACAAAGCACAGGACCACCCCTTCGCGCTCCCTGCGGATCTTGTCCCACAGGTTCGTCTCCTCGTGCTGTTCGGACCGCCGGGTCTGGCGCAGCTTGCGCACCGCCAGATACTCGAGGATGCGGCTCTTGATGTCCGTCAGACCGTAGTGGTCCTCGTTGAGGACGCGGCGGGCCCTGCGCAGGTCCAGGCTGTCGGACGAACTGTTGTTCCAGGGCAGGCCGACCAGGGTTTCGATGTACGACTTGATCACGGAGTATTCGGCTGCCTGAATTGGCACCCGCCGCAGCCGGTTCAACTCGCGCGTCGCCTCCTCCGTGGCCGTGGGAGGCATGTTCGCCTCGGCGATGCTGGCCTCCAGTTCCTTGATGTCCACCATCTGGTCATCTTCGTCGCCGAGTTCCTTGTTGATGACCTTCATTTGTTCGCGCAGGAAGAACTCCCTTTGGGAGCGTTCCATCTCGCCCTGGGCCTGGGACTGGATTTGCTGTCCCAGCTCCATGATCTTGATCTCCTGGTCCAGGACGCCCAGCACGATGCGCATCTTCGCCGCCGTGCTGTCCTCGCCCAGGATTTGCATGCTCTGCTCCACGTCCATGGGCAGACTGCCGGCAATCAGATAGGTGAACTGCAACGGGGAGCGGGTGTCCAGCGCCATCTCGGCCACTTCGCTGGGGGTCTGCCGGTCGAGTTCGGCGTATTCCCGGTAGCGCGTGCGCAGCAGCCGCACCAGCGCCGTCATTTCCTCCCCTTCCTCAACCGTTTCCGGATGTGCTTCCACCTCCGCCCGCAGATACGGATCCAGCTGGCTCCAGGAAGTGACTCGGACCCGATCCAAGGCCCGTACCAGCACGCGCAGGACACCGTCCGGCGCCCTCATCACCTTGTGGATGACCGCGACCACGCCGACACCGGAAATTTCGTCCGGGCCGGGTTCCTGGTCGTCGGACCGGGAGGCCACCAGCACGACATGGCGCTGGGTGGGCATGTTGTCGCGGATGATGCGCAGGCTGCGGGGCTGCCCCATGGTCAGGGGTATCCACATGTACGGATACACAACCAGACCCTGAAGGGGAATGACCGGCAGATCCTTCAGGTGATCCGCCTCCCCCTCCGAGACTTCGGGATCTCCCAGATTCCTGATCTCGTCCGATTCATACAGAACCTCTTCCTGATCCGAGTGGTTGTCTACCCGTTCGTCATCCATCTGGGGGCTGTCCACCTTCTGCGCCCGGCAGGCGGTTCCTGCCTTGGCAAAGCGAGTCTAGCACAGGGATTCGTTGGAAATCCGGCCCACAGCGAACCTTAACGGAACACATACACAGGCCGCCGAACCAGTCCGCGAATCCAGCCTTCGGGAACACCGGATATGGGTCTGCGGCCTGGTTGGCAACCTATAATTGAGCGTCCCGCCGGCATGCCCGTGTCCTTGAATTCGTATCAGTCCATCCCCACCGCCGCGTTCCTGGACGCCCTCGCGTCCCGCGAGCCCGTGCCGGGCGGCGGAACCGCCGCCGCCGTGACCGGCTCCCATGGAACGGCCTTGCTGTGCATGGTCCTGAATCTGACCGTGGGCCGCAGGCGGTTTCAGCGCCACGAAGGAGTCCTGAAGCCGATCCAGCAGCGGCTGGAGGCCAACCGGCTGGCATTGCTGAACCTGGCCGACCAGGACGCGGCCGCGTATGCCGAAGTGGACCGCTGCCTGAAGCTGCCGGCGCACGATCCATCCACACAGGCAGTCCGAAGCATGGAGCTTGACCGGGCCCTGCACACGGCAGCCACCGTTCCCCTTCAGGTCGCCAACACCTGTCGGGAGGTGCTCGGCGACACCTGGGAAGTGGCAAACCGCGGCAACAGGACGGTGCTGTCCGACGTGATGGTAGGCACCCATCTGCTCATGGCAGCCGTTCACAGCAGCAACGTCAATGTGCATGTCAACCTGCGCATGGCCACACCTGGTGCGGAAGGACAAACCCTGGCAGCCAACATCGCGGCCTGCATCCAGGACGCGGACGGGTTCAGCAGCCGCATCCTGGACCGCTGCACGGAACGAATGGATCAGTCCCGGTGACCGCCAAACCGCTCAAGGGCCGCGCGTTGGCCCGGCGGCTCCGACGCCGGACCGCCCAGGATGTGCACGAATTCCAGGAACGCACTGGCCACGCGGCCACCATCGCGGCCGTGATAATCGGGGACGATCAAGGGGCCCTGAACTATGCGCGCGCCCAAAGCAGGGCCAGCGGCAACACGGGCATCGGCTATCAACTTGTGCGACTGCCGGGAGACTGCCGGATGGCAGACGCCATGGAGGCCATCGACCGGCTGAACCTCGCTGCGGAGATTACCGGCATCATCTTGCTGACACCCGTGCCGACCCATCTGAATCAGACTATGCTGCAATGGAGAATTGCACCTTCGAAAGATTTGGAGGGCGTGTCGCCCGGCAACATGGGCCACCTGCTCGCCGATACCGGCATTTTCTTCACACCCCCCACCCCGGCTGCCGCAATGGCCCTGCTGGACAGCCTGGACCTTGAGTTGAGCGGTCAACAGGCAGTGGTTGTGGGCCACAGTGCGATTGTCGGAAAACCATTGGCCATGCGCCTGCTCAACCGGCGCTGCACGGTAACCATTGCCCACGCGCATACCAGGGACTTGGCATCCCTCACCACGGGAGCCGACATCCTATGCGTGGCCGTAGGCAAGCCAGGTCTCATCACCGGAAATTATGTAAAGCAAGGTGCCGTGGTCCTTGACATCGGAACCACATACATCGGTAAGACGGTGCTGGGAGATTGCGATCCGGATTCAGTTGGTTCCAAGGCCGGTTGGTTGACTCCGGTACCGGGGGGCATTGGGCCCCTTACCACCGTTATGCTTATGCGCAATGCCTACAGGGCCCTGGCCCGCCAGCTTGGAGAGGCAATTTGGACAGAGTGGGATTCACCATTCACTGATGGATTGCGTCGTTGACCATCCTTGGTTCCCAGTATCCATCACACTGCAAGGAAGCAATGCACAATGCCGAATCCTTGCCAACGAACCGCCAGCCCAACAGCACGACGACACCAACTTGCCGGCCATTGACTGTCGGCCCATCGACCCATAAACCTTCAACAACAAACCGCCTTACGCCCAGTCCTTGAGATGGCCCCAGGGGCTGCCCGGTACGTCCCCGCATTGCCCATCACGGTCCCTGGGGCAAAACTGTTCCCTGCTCGAAGCGGGAATTGAGTGCCACGGAGCCAGCCGGACCTGACCGGACATCAACGATGATCTGCCGGGAACGGATTCCGCTTCCGGTCTCGTGGCAGTAGCAGGAACGAGCCCATCGATGATGCGCCCCCCTCCGACACAACCACACGCATCGGATCCCGGTTGATTCGGGAAGCGACCATTGCCAGGGGTTCTTTGCCGCATGCGGATCCGGATCGAGAACAACGCAATCGGCACAGGCCAACTTGGCCAGGGCAATCGCATTCTGCTTTCAGTCGGTGCCGAGTGAATAATAAATAAAAGTTAACGAGTGTAACAATCAGTCACCAACCACAGTAACGAAATAAACTAACCAACATCCTGTTGCGCAACACGTGTGGCCCCGCGTCAGAAAATCCGGTGACCAGGCTCCATCCGCATAACAGAGCGGAACTCCTTAAGCCGGGCGCGGCGCGTGGGGCATCGGGACCGATGGAGACCGGAGACAGGTTTGGCCGACTGTGGACAAGCAAAACCACGCAGGGTTCCCGCGGTCCCTGCTCGGGCATGGACCCCATGCCACGACGACGGCCTCAGGCCCGACTCTACGCCCACTGGCCCGGGCGCGCTTGGCCGCGATGCCTCCGTGGGCGTGTGCTCCCATTTTCGAGGACGAGTTCCGGCTTTTAACACCCGCCCTGTTCCCAGATGCCACGTCCCCTCAAGCAGAATACGGTTGCCCTGCCGGCAGGGCAACCTGCAACATTCTCCGGCTCGCGCGTGGGGTATACTTTGAATATATTGACTCAGCCATCGAGGTCCTGCAACAGCCAAGTACCGTTCCTTTGGTTCGCGCCAGCCCTGAACTGAATGGTGTGAACAGGCCTGCTACCCATTCTTCTCTCCCTCAGCCCTCAACCTCCTCTCCGAGGGTTGAACGCCCGTTCTACTCCCCAGACAGCTCAGGCCAGCGCCACCCTAGATCGGCGAAGGCCGGCACCGCGCGACAGGCGCGATCCGCAGAACCCGGCTAGCTCGGGAGCACGTCCATGCACGGGTACTTTATTCGCAACCTACCAGGCAAATTGGTGTGGGCTCTTGCCTTTGCCCTGCTCTTGCTGTTCACGGTAGGTGGATCCACAGTTTGGGCACAGGCTCCTGTCGGGTCGGGCTACTATGTCCGGCAAGGCGACACTGTGTACAGCATTGCCATTCGCCACGGCATCACCGTGCAGCAACTGGCGAGCATCAATCCCGGCCTTCCGGCCCATGGGTACGTGCACGCCGGTACCACGGTGAATGTACCCATTCCGGGGTTGATCGGCCCCGCTCCGTCCCAGTGCCCGCAGATGCACACCGTCAATCCCAACGAGACACTGGCATGGATTGGAGGCGCCTACGGAGTCAATCCGACCGTGCTGGCGCAACTCAACAACCTGCCAGCCGGTGCCGCGGTCAATCCAGGCAACATCCTGTGCCTGCCGTCCTACGCGAGGCTGAACTACTCATGGCAGGGCACCGGGCCCGCTCCGGCACCAGCCCCCGCGGCACCCGCCTATGTGCCTGCGCCACCGTCCAGGCCGGCCGCACACGTCCCCATGGGGCCGTGGAATGCCAGCTACTACCACTACCAGCCTCCGGCCGCGTTGATCCTGACCCGTTCGGATCAGACGATCAACTTCAACTGGGGTCAGGGCAGTCCGGGACGGGGCGTGCATTTCGACTTTTTCAGCGTTGCCTGGACCAACACATTCCACTTCAACGGCCGGAACTACCGGTTCGTGGCGCTGTCGGACGATGGCGTACGCGTGTGGGTGGGCAACACCCTTGTCATTGACGGCTGGGTACCCCAGGCAGCGACGCTGTACTTCAAGGACTACGCGCCGCCTGCCGGAACCCACTTGGTAAGGGTCGAGTACTACGACTCGGGCTCCGCCGCCCAGATCATGGTGGATTGGGCTCCCAACTGAGGGACCCAACTTTGAGAATTCGCACAGTGCCCAGTCGGCATCCTGACACTCACGCCACCACACAACCCGTCCCTCACGCTTCCGGAGGAGAGACACCATGAACAGACACTCCAAACTCCCAGCCAGGTTCCTGCTGGTGTTGCTGGGCACCATCCTGATTGTCGCCGGCCTGACTTCGGTCTCACTGGCGAACACACCCACCGAATTCCACGGCAGCTTCTTCGACCTAGTCCATGAGACAGGGAGCAGAGCCTATTTCGCAATTGACACGGATTGTGACGACATAGACGAAAACTGCACGGTAATCGTATCTGGAACCCCTGCTACTGGCACAGACGCAAACATCAGTGACTGGGTAGAACAACTGAATGGGTGCAGCGCTACCAGGAGTAGAGACGGACGATACAAGGACTTCGAAGTATGTTGGACAGGCCTCACCGTCGAGTGGCCCGTCATCAATCCTAACGACGATTTTGAAATCACCCCGTACTGCAAGCGCGGCGACAATGTATGCGCCGAAGAGCTGCGCATATGCTTCAACGCCAACGACTGTGCCAACAACGACTATGAAAGAAGGTCATGGACGCAAGTGGGCGAACTCTGGGACAAATCTGATAACTGCCTGTACGACACCGACGAGGACGACGTCTGGGAGTGCATCGACGAAGAATTCGACGACTGGCTCGATGACAACATGCGCAGCGGCGACGACTACAACGACCTGGACGACGAGGAGGAAGACGAACGCGGCTTCACCCTGGAGGACTACGAAAACGATCTGAGCCAGGTCGGCAACCGGCCATACACTTCTCGGCGACAGCCCACATATGCGCCTCCGGCTGCGCCCGTGTACCAGCCGCCTGTCTACCAACCTTCCCACCCGCCGGCCCAACCGCGCCACAGTGGCACGCTGTACCTTGATGCCGTATACGTCAACTATGGCGGTTACCTGGATACGGCCAGCGGCTTCGGCGAGTGCAACACGGCACAAGGCTGCATCAGGGTAATTGGTTCCGGCACGGGAATGTCCAGCCACTTGGGCCGTGTGTTCATCCAAATCACCGACCCGCAAACCAGGTCGTGCCTCTCAGCCCAGGGAATCCCGTACTCCGGCCCGACGGTGATGGAGTTTGACGATCCGGTACTCCAGTCGTGTAATTCGCGGATCGCCACAGCCAACGGCGCCTGCCCGACACGAGGCATCGGTGCCAAGGAAGAACTGCTCCGCATGTACAACCTGGGCCTGCTCAGGAGTCTTCTGTCAGCGTCCCACGCCCAGGTCCTTCGCCAGGAAGTGGAATCCGCACGGCGCCAGGCGGCAGACTGCCTGTGCCAGTCCGGATTCAGCAATCGGGACTTTGTGTCGGTTGCCACAGGCAACCCCTGGGACTACAACGCGGACGCCCGGCAACCTCTGCTCTGCCGAAGCTGATCCGCTGGCATTGACATTCCCCGAACGGGCGGGACTGGAGTTGTTTCCAGTCCCGCCCGCGGCCATTCGGGTTCGTTTGGCTCCACTCCCTTCCTCTATCCAACAAAATTACTTCACTGAACGGGTAACCCACCCGTTTTGGAATTTACCGATGGGCTGGTTGGCCTGCTGTTGGCAAGTTTCCAAGGCAGTCGAAATGCCCCTTGCCACACCTTCGCTGAACCTTGCGGCCATATGTGGAGACCTGGACTGCGAAAGGCATTCACCGGTCCGGTAGTCCAAGAACCTTCACCAACTACTGGTAACACTGGCCCCGAACCCAGTCTCCAGGGTGGTGGCAACCGCACAAAAACCGCCGGCTGCTCCTCATCCTAAACTCGGTAATTCGGAACCGGGGCCCGTGGTAGCAGGACTCTGTGCCCGCGGCTGGCAAGGCTTGACTTTCGACACAGTTGCTGAACAGGTTCGCCATTGCCTGTCCCGGAAATACCGCTGTTCGCTTCGTCACAGTGTCGGCAGACCGACCGGAGGAAACCGTATCGCAATCTCAAGGAACCTGCTCGGTCTCAAGTGACATCCATTCAGCATCAACTTCGTGCACGGGCCGTTGCGCACCTTCAATGCGAACCTGCCCTTCCCCGGTCCTGGTTACGTGCAGAGCAATACAAGTGGCATCTTCCGCTTGTTTCAGCTCCACCAACAGGCTGCGTCCGTATTGTCGGCGGTCGGCCTGTGCCTGTGCTTCCCGCAGGCTGCGGTTGTACTTCAGTTCGAACACACAAGCCCGGCCACGGAAAATCGCCGCCAAGTCGTACCGTCCAGACAACTCGCGCCGTTCCGCCCTCGGCACCACCCCCATGCCCAGGAAGATGCCGTGCAGTGCGGCGTGGTAGGAGTATTCATCATCCATGATGTTGTAGGGAAACGCGTACAGGCAGTCCAACAGGACATTCGGCAATTTCCGATAGTCCCCCGTTGTCAGACATGTCCGGAGCCGCTCGATGCCCGGCAATTCATTGCCAACATGGGTACGCGCCAGGTCCCGTAGCACCGTCCGCGCGACTTCCCGATTGGGCCAACCCAACCGAGCAGGTTGACCGTCCCGGGCAGGATGGTGTGTCAGATAGCCACTCTGCAACATCAGCGACTTGAGGCCGGTTGCACGGTTGCTGTAGAAGTCCGCATCCAGTTCGTCCGGATCATGGAACGGTATGGGGTTCACGGCGGCAGGCTGTCGGCGCAGCGCATCCACCAGAACCTTTGACACCCCTGAATCCGACCAGTGAGCTGGAAAGCCTCGTCGTTGGATCCGCTCGCGCCTTTGTGGAATTATCAAATCGGCCAAGGTCATGCACAGCGACCAAGGGTTGTAGACGGCCAGCCCTGCGCCGTCCGGGTCGAACCGATAGCCGTTGTAATTGATCCGAAGGGATGCACGCAGTTCATCGGGCGACTGGCCCAACCCGTCTGCAGCCGCATCAATGTTGTCCGCCAAAGGCGATCGGTCCAGGTCGGTTTCGGTGAACCCGCACACCCCGCCCAAGTCGGCGCGCCAAGTGCAGTCCCGTAGGTTGTTGAGGGCCGAGAACATCTCACCGTACGCCCGGCGCGTGATCCCGGTAATCAGGACCTTGTGCAGATCTCCTTCGCACTGTTTGAACAGGCGATAGAACCCTCGAAACAACTCGAAGATCGGCTCGACTTCGGTCGGATCGCGCCCCAGCAGCTTCAAGAGAGGAGTGTCGTACTCGTCCACCAACACGACCGGGTCCGCGTCCTGTTGCTGAAGCGATGCCAACAGGTCGCGCATCAGTTGCTCAGGCGGATACGGATACAGCCGCGGATCAACCAACCATTCCATGGACGTGCAGGGATCAAACCCTCTGCCGAACCAGAGAAGGCACTGCTCCGCCAAATGAAGTCGCAAACGCAGTCCAATCTCCTCCACAGTACTGCCCGTCACTGTGCTCATGTCCAAGCGCACAACCGGATGTCGAGGCGTGGTGGCAAACTTCGCGTCCCACGCCGTGCCGGCGAACAGATCCGAGTCCGTCACCTTTGGGTGTGGATTCGCCAAGTCGCCAGCCGGACGCCTGACTCTTGGCAAGTCGCCCTGATACATGCACTCAATGGTTGACAGCATCAAGGTCTTGCCAAAGCGCCGGGGCCGGGCCAGAAACAAAAACTCGCCAGAGTGCAGCAAGTGTGCCAGTTCTCCGGTCTTGTCGACGTAGGCGTAGTTTCCCCGCCGGAGCCGTGCGTAGTCGGAAATGCCCGGTCGCAGCACGGGCCAACCCTGATTCACACTTTGCTCCCGATCAACTTCGGATGGGGTCTTGCGCTCGGCCAGATCCATGGATCCCCGCTACTCCCAGTTCACCGCGAGTATTTGCGGTCACCTTGATTGTAGTCCGAAGTCAAGGCTGTCACAGGGGCAAACCGGCCACCAACCATGGCAGGCAAGACTCCCAACTCACCATGGCGGCTCTGCGACTGCCTTCCCCGGCAGCCTGGAGACAGCAGGACTCCGCCCATCACAGGTCCGAACTCCAATCCCGGTCGGATCCGGCACCCTGCCCCAACTTGTACTCACCCGTCTTGCCCAGGCCCGACTTCCGACTTCCGAGTCCATTTCTTCTGGGCCCTCATGAGGCATGCGGCTTCCGTTGGAAACAGCATCTCCAGATTGCTTCAACCGGATACCTGTTCACCCCGGTCCCGAGACAAACCTCATTGGCATGCAACTCCTACCCCCTGAGGCTGACTGTCCTGCGGAGGAATCAATGCCTCACAGGACCAAGCAGGACCCACGCTGCCTCGACATCATGAACCGGCCGTTGCGCACCCTCGATGCTGACCTGCCCGTCCTTGGTCTTGGTCACATGCAGGGCAATGCAGACAGCATCCTCCACCTGTTCCAATTCCATAAGCAGGCTGCGTCCATACTGGCGGCGGTCGGCCTGGTCCTGTGCCTCCCGCAGACTGCGGTTGTACTTCAACTCGATCACGGAGGCGCGACCGCGGCAGATGGCAGCCAAATCGTATCGTCCGGACAGTTCACGCCGCTCCGCCCTAGGCACAATCCCCATGCCCAGGAAGATGCCGTGCAGCGCGGCGTGGTAGGAGTATTCGTCGTCCATGATGTTGTAGGGGAACGCGTACAGGCAGTCCAGCAGAACACTCGGCAACTCCCTGTAGTTCCCCGATTCCAGGCAGGTGCGAAGCCGATCGATGCCCGGCAGCTCATCGCCAACGAAGGCACGCGCCAGATCCCGCAATACCGTGCGTGCGACCTCCCGATTGGGCCATCCCAACCGCGCCGGATGTCCATACCCGGCTGGATGGTGAGTCAGGTAACCACTCTGCAGCATGAGCGACTTGAGGCCGGTCGCCCGGTTGCTGTAGAAGTCCGCATCCAGTTCGTCCAGATCGTAGAACGGCACGGGGTCCACAGCGGCAGGCTGTCGGCGCAGCGCATCCACCAGGACCTTGGACACCCCTGAATCCGACCAATGAGCAGGGAAACCCCGTCGCTGAATGCGAGCCTGTCCGTGCGGCGACGACAAGTCTGTCAACACATTGCACAGTGACCAAGGGTTGTAGACGGACGGTCCAAAACCGTCCGGGTCAAACCGGTAACCGTTGTAGTTTTCCCTCAAGTGCTCCCGAAGATCATCGATTGACATGCCCAGCCCCTCCGCCGCCGCTGCAATGCAGGTTGACAACGGCGCCTGGTCCAAGTCGTCTTCCGTAAAACCGCAGACGCCGCCAAATTCCTCCGCCCAAGTACAGTCCCACAGATTGTTGAGGGCCGAAAACATCTCTCCATACGCGCGGCGTGTAATGCCGGTGATCAGGACCTTGTGCAGGTCCGATTCGCACTGCTTGAACAGACGATAGAATTCTCGGAACAACTCGAAAAACGGCTCGACCTCGGCCGAATCGCGGCCGAGCAGTTTCAAAAGCGGGGTATCGTACTCGTCCACCAACACTACCGGATTTCCCAATTGCGATTTGAGAGACCGGATCAACTGTTCAAGCATGACCTGGGATGCATACGGATAGCTCATTGAATCCCGCAGGTGCAGCAACTCAATTCCGGGATCCAGGCCTCTCCGATACCAATGCAGCGCGTGTTGCGCGACGCGCTGCTTCAGCGACAACTCCATTTTTGCCGGGTTGTCTCCCGTGACTGCACTCATGTCCAGCCGGATCACCGGCCGTCTGGAAGTTCCCGCAAACGCAGACTCCCAAGATGTATCCGCAAACAACAGCTCATCCGGCACCTTGGCGATTGGATGAGCGAACTCCACGAACGGATCCCGGACTTGTGGTCGGTCTCCCTGGTACATGCACTCAATGGTTGACAGCATCAGCGTCTTGCCGAACCGACGCGGCCGCGCCAGAAACAGAAACTCACCGGTGTTCAACATCTGTGCCAATGCGCCAGTCTTGTCGACGTAGGCGTGGCCGTCCCGCCGGAGGCGTGCGTAGTCCGAGACACCGGGTCTCAGCACTGGCCAGCCGTTGGTCGGACGTTGCTTCCGATCTACGTTGGCTGGAGGCTCGCGTTCGGCCATGTCTGAAATCATCCGCTACTGACAGTCCACCGCGCAGGGATTGGCGGCACGCCAGATTGTAGTCCGAAGTCAAGACCGCATCAGGGGTAGACAGGCCACCCAAAATGGCAGGCACCGAGCCCAACCCACCTTGCCGGATCTGCACTTGCCAGCATTCCAGAGACAACGGGCCTCCACCCGTCACCAATCCGAACTCCAGTTCCGGTCAAGCCCGGCACGCCGCTCCATCTCGCGCTCATCCGGCCCGATCAACCCCGTATTTGACTTCCGAATCCATTGCTTCAGAGGCTCCATCAACAGGCCGCCTGCCAGCAGAGCCATGCGATGTCAGGTTGGATCTTCCGAGTTGGTCAAACCTTCACCCAACCACTGCCAACTTCAGTCCGTTGGCATCCGTGCTGTTTACCGACGCCTGCTTCTCCTGGACTTTTTCGCTTCTGCTGCATCCAAGGGCGCGCGCATCTCCGAATAGAGCATCAGCAGGTGTTCCACATCCCGTTCGGAGGCAATAGCCTTTGGCCGATATATCCCGGTCCACGGTCCGCTCCAGGACCTGATGGGCTTTCCTGAAGCTTGGAGGCATCAGGTCGGGACCGTAGAGATTGGCCAGCGTTGAGTCAGGAAACTGACCACGAACATCGAGAATCCCTTGAGCCAGCGGTTCCTGCCAACCTACGGGAGGATTCGTGGCCGGGTTCAACGGCTGCCGGGATCAGGCTGGCCCGGCGGCCTCCGCAACGGCGTTGCCTACGACTCCAAGTTCGGACCCCGTATGGCCGAATGCTTGGCGGCAAATCCATACAACGACTTGATCCTATGGGGACCCCGACAGGTTGAAGTCGTCTGTGTTGGAGATGTCTTCCGATGCGTCCGAGGGGAGGCTCAGGATCTCGCACCACCGGTGAGGATCGGCCATGACCTCCAAAACGAGTTCTGCAGCATTGTCGGGCAAGCCTGTAGCAGCCCAGTGTTCCGCCACCCGATCCAAGTCCGTTTCGTCCGGGAGCAAACCGTTCAGGATCAGCAGGGTCTGCTCCAAACGACCCTCGTCTTTACGCTCCGCCCCAAAGTCGCTCTCGGGATCGCGCCAGCGCCCCTTATCGGCATCAAGCCACTGGAAAAGAGGTGCGTGTCCGGTTCCCTGCAGCCGCAAATGAGTACCGCAAACCTCACTGAACACGGACACTACCGAGCGGTCAGACTCCACATGCACGCTGTCAGACACTCGGTGGTACTCGCCGTCTCGCAGGCAATACAGATCCAGCTTGGGTTCACGGGTACGTTCACCTGTTTCGACCAGCAGGTACTCCTGAATACCCAAAGCAGCATACAGCCGCTTCTTGCCGTTCAGGTCCCAGCCACCCGTGGACGGTGACTTCACTTCAACCACCATGGCGGGTACAGGGTTGGATTTGTCACTTCCGAGGGCAATCTCGCGGTTCTCTGGGAAAGCATCTCCTTCAGGAGCCACCACCACGTCGGGAGTAACCATTTCCTTGACATTGCCGCCGTCGGTAAACAGGCCCAAGTCCCTGCCCAAAGCAGCAGGAAAATAGAGATCGGGCTCCTTCTGGACGCGGGTGTCATTCAAGTTGCGAACATCACGCCCAAAGAGAGCGAGCAAGGCCGACAACACCCTGTAGATCACCAGGTCATGGGATGCCAGATCGGGGCTGACGAAACCTTCCTCGTCGTATTCGCACCGTTTGCCTACCCCGCTGTAGTCGGGATCGGTAGTCCAATCCAAGTCGTACTCGTGCCCTTCGTCATAGACATAGGCAGGATCGTAATGGGGCAAACGCTGCAGGTACGCCTGCCATTCCTCAGGGTTTGTAATACGCCACACGGTACGCCGCCTGCGCGCTGACTGCGCTGTTAGAGGGTCCGTGTCGCCTCGGCGGGCAGGTACACGCCAGTCCCAAGGCTCCCCTCTTTTGGCCGGCACCCGTACCGTCGTCCTTTCAAGTACGTTCACAGCCATTTCTGCACCTCTCGCAACCTTCACCTTACTGATGTTGTTCTCAAGACTGAAGGTTGCGGTAGCACTGTGTCAATTGCGTTGACATTGGTCCTGGCGCGTCATCGGTGTCTCTGCTCCATTCGCCTGCCTCAGGCCGTGGCGACCACCATCAGATCCGGAACGTTGCGCGCCCCAGTGTCATGCGCGACCGCGGTTTGAAGTGTTCGAACCTGACTATCAGTCGGTCGGTGCGGATGCCCACAACGACATCCTGGCCAACAACCCAAAAGCCAACGAAAGAACCCGCACCGATTGGTGCGGGTTCCACATGGGATCAGGATGGCAATGGCATCAGCCGCAGGCCTGGTCGCTCCACTGCTGCTCCAGGACCGTGGCCGGACTCATCGGCAATCGGGTCAACCGCATGCCGGTGGCATCCGCAATGGCGTTGCCGATGGCTGCCGCCGGGGGCACGATTGGAACTTCGCCCACACCCCTGACCCCGTACGGATGGCCGGGATTGGGAACCTCAATCATCAGCGTCTCGACCATGGGCAGGTCAAGCGCGGTCGGCATCCGGTAGTCCAGAAGACTGGCATTCACCAGATGGCCGTCGTCGCTGTAGATGTACTCCTCGTTGAGCGCCCAGCCGATGCCCTGCACCACGCCGCCCTGGATCTGGCCTTCGGCGTAACTGGGATGGATGGCCTTGCCCACGTCCTGGATGGCCGTGTAGTTCAGGATCTGCACCTTGCCGGTTTCCACATCCACCTCCACATCGACGATGTGGGTGGCAAACGCCGGACCTGGTTGTGGAGGTTGGACCGAGGTGCTGGCCACCACCGGAGTTGAATTGGATGCCAGTTCGCCCGCAACCTCGACGAAATTCGCCGACTTGCCGTTGTGGGAGAACACGCCGTCCTTCAACTCGACACTGCCCTCTTCGACCTCCCAAACCTCGGCGATTTTCTCGCACATCTGCTGACCCAGCTTCTGGCCGAGATCCCAGGCTGCATAGCCGGTCGCGAACGTCACGCGGCTACCGCCGGTGCCGTCGTTGTATCCAACCGCGTCCGTATCCACCACCTGGGGATTGATCATGTCGGAGGCGATGCCCAGCGACTCCGCCAACTGCATGGCGATCGAGGCACGCGAACCACCGATGTCCGTCGAACCTTCCATCAGGTTGACCATGCCGTCGGCTGCGACCGAGGCGGACATGCTGGAACGACCACCACCGTTGAACCAGAAACCGGACGCCACGCCGCGGCCCCTGTGCTTGCCCTCGAGCGGGGTCGCGTAGTGGGGATGGTCGATGGCGGATTCCACCGTCTCCTTGAAGCCAATGCGATGGTAGATAGGACCGTCGGGCCGGCGATCGCCTTCCTCCGCCGCATTCAGCAGGCGGAACTCCAGCGGATCCATGCCAACCTTCTTGGCCAGTTCATCGATGACGCACTCCGAGGCGAAGGCGGCATTGGTACCGCCCGGTGCCCGGTAAGCCCCGGTCTTGGGCTTGTTGACCAGAACGTCGTAACCGTCAATCCGCACGTTCGTGTGCTTGTACGGGGCCAGGATGACCCCGGCCCCAGCGCCTACGGGCGAACCGGGAACGGCGCCGGCCTCGTAAATCAGCGAGGCTTCGCTGGCGGTGAGGCGGCCGTCGCGGGTGGCCCCCATCTTGACCTTGACTACCGAACCCGAGGTCGGACCGGTGGCCTGCAGCACTTCCGTGCGCGACATGGTGATCTTTACGGGCCGGCCGCCGCTCATGCGGGAAAGCACCGCCGCCGGCAGGTCCGTGTAGCAGGTGAACTTGCCGCCAAAGCCGCCGCCAATCTCCGTTGGCGTCACCTTGACCTGGGACAGCTCCAGCTTCAACAGGCTGGCCAGCTGTTCGCGAATCTGGAATGCACCTTGGGTGGCGGTCCACACTTCGACCCGGCCGTCCTTGCGCCAGACGCACGTGGAGGCATGGGTTTCGATGTAGCCCTGGTGGACCATCGCCGTGTGGAAGGTGCGATCCACGATGTGGTCCGCCTCGGCAAAGCCGGCTTCGATATCCCCGAACTCGTAGCGGAAGTGCGAAGCCACGTTGGTTGGCTCGGTCCCTTCCTCTCCCATCTCAGCGGTACGCAGGCCGTCCCAGAGAATGGGCGCACCCGATTCCATTGCCTCTTCGACATCCAGTACCGGTTCAAGCAGTTCGTACTCAACCTCAATCAGTTCGATGGCATCCAGGGCCGTCTGCAACTCGGTGGCAGCCACCGCCGCCACAGGGTGGCCGTGGAACAACACCTTGTCGCGGGCCATGACATTGGCACTGAGGTAGTCCTGAGCCACCGAGTCCTCGCCCATCTCCACAATTTCGTGTGACACGGCCGGCAGGTCGGCTCCGGTCATGACGGCCGTGACGCCGGGCAGGGCGGCCGCCTTGTCGGTGTTGATGCCCTTGATCACGGCATGGGCATGGGGGCTGCGCTTGATGGCACCGTGCAACATGCCGGTAAGGCGGGTGTCGGCTCCGTACTTGGCCGCGCCGGTGACCTTGTCGACACCGTCGTGGCGGATGGGGCGCGTGCCGATAACCTTGTATTCAGAATTGGCCATGGATGGATCCTCGGTGTGAAACAGGGCTGTTGAGAATGGCTTGAGAAACGTTAAGAGACTTGGTGGGACCGTAAGCCGGGATTGTTCAGGCGGATGCGGACCAACTGGCTGTGGCCTGCACCGCCTGCCTGATATTTGCCAAACTGTTGTCCGTGGGCAGCGTGCAGTCGGCACCCACCATGAAGTTGCGATCCCCGACATCGTCAAGGGCGGCGTGCACGGCCTTCTCGATGTCGTCGAGGTTGCCATCCACGATCACGCCGCGGTCGTGCAGACCGCCAACCACGGGCCGCTTGAACTGCGCCAGGCCCTCGGCCATGCTCCAGTTGCTCTTGGCTGCCGCCCAGTTGACCGCGTTGGCGGGATAGTCGGTGTAGTGTTCCAGCCGCACATCGTCCTTGCAGATGTGCAGCAGGTTGAACTCGGCCTTGCCGTCGATCGCCTCCAGGACCGTTAGGTCACAGGGCTTGAGGTCGGACAGGAACTGTTCCTCGCTGAAGCGATCACGTTCACCGCCTTGGGCCGAAAAATAGATGCCGTCCGTGCCGCAGCCGAGAAGGGCCAGACTGAATTCGGCCAGACTCTCGGCGATCACCTTGAGTCCGTGCGCCACGGCCGCCGGATCTTCCCGGTAGTGGTCCGTAACCAGGCCGCCGGTGGCGTGGTTGCCTTCCCCGAATGGACCGAACACGGTGGTCACGGTCAGGCACTGTCCGTCCACGGCATCGACGATGGCGCGGGTTTCCTCAAGCATGGCCTGGAAGAACGGGGACGACAACGGAGCCGGTCGCAAACGCCCCCAGTCCGCCGGTTCCTTGATCTCGAACTCGGTTTGGTAGGGGTGCTCGTTGAAGATTTTGAGGAAGTCCACATCCGTCTCGGCCAGGTAGTCCATGTGGGACTTGACCGAGGCATCGCCGTGCTTGGCCCCTTCAGGGAAATGGAACCAGAAACTGGCCGGAACCCGATCCGGTTGTTCACCGGCCAGGACGGCGCGAACTCGCTCTGTCTTGTTCATGCGGGAAGGTGCAGCGATGGGACAAACCGCCGAGTCAGCCATTGCACAGCCGTGCCCGCGACAGTGCGCGGGACTCTCGACAGTCAATTGTAGCACCGCGGCATGTGACGACCTTCCCCTTGTCCTACTCGGCACTGTTTCAATCTCGTTGATGTTGGTTTCAGGCGCACAGACCACGAAGGGGTTCTACCATGGTGTGTTGCCACAACCATCAAGGAGGTCCCTCGCGAACTGCATCCCATTCCCCACCGATTCCGAACGTCATGGGCCGCGCCAAGCCTGTCTCGGCAGCGCCTCGTCCCAGCCGCCGGGCGTGACCGCCTGCGGCCGTAGTCGTTCCGGGAACTGGCGGGGGTGCCCAACCCACAGGAGGCCCTGCCGTTGTAGCTGGAAGTTGGACAAGTCCTGGCTGCCGATCCGACAACGGTGGATGCGGGCGCCGGCAGACGGAGCCGTCCTGCGGAAACGATGGCAAGCGGCGGCACCTTGTGCCCCGTGGGCACGACTTGGTGTGCGCAGCCCACGAACCCAGTCATCCCCGTTTCCACCCATCGGCCGGTGGATGGTTGGGCTACTTCCAGTTCCAAGCTCGCCTGACGCGGGGCTGAAAACCATAGGTCGGCACCCGCTTACAGGGAGGTGGACCATGACGGCCTGTCACCAATATCAACGAGATTGAAACAGTTGCCCTTTCCCGGATCTTGGACACCACAACCGAAAGTTGTGGTATGATTGGGCAACCCCGTCGGCGATAGCATCGCCGACATGACGCCCTGTCGGTTGACAGGGCGTTTCTTTGGGGTTTGGTCAAGGCAAACTGAGAGTTCATGGCAAGCCAGTTTTGGAGTTCGGAACATCGGTGCTTGTCCAACAGTCACCTGCTCTCGATTGCCGATGAACCATCTTCATGCCGTTCATCGGCGCCCACAGGATGCACATCACAACTGTAGCGTGCACTTACAGACGACTCCCACAACCAACAACTACATGTCCAGGGTGCAGTGCACATTGTTCTCAACACCCCAATGGTCGAGGATCATCGCCAGCCATCTGAAGCTGGCTACCTGGTCCCATCCACGGAACAGCAGGCCCGCCTTCAGTGCCAAGTCGCGGGCCTCTTCAACACATAGCCATTCTCGTTTGTTACCTGATCCGGTAGTTGACTGTCTCGAAAGGTTGTCCTTGCAATCACAAAATCACTATGAGCTGTTTTAGTCAAATGCCAGGAACGACGTTGGGGAGGAAATGCTACACGTACTTCCTTATCGGGGAATCGGTCGCGGATGGCTTCGATCGGTCTTGTTAAATCACCATCTCCGGAAACCAGAAAGGCAGTGTCGAAGCGGTCTTCATACGCATCCTGGATCAGCTGAACTGCGATATTGACATCACTCATCTTCTCTTCAGGTTTGATCCAAGTTGCCTTACATTCGCGACATCGAACCTTCTTTTTGACCCATGTGCCTGAGTGGATGGTCAGTTGCGGAAGTGTTTCCAGTGCACTTAAATAGGCCTGATGTCGCTTGGCCGCATCCCTGTCAAGTTCCCGAAGAACTGGTGCTGTGAAATAGTGAACTTGAGCCACAGTCATCATTTCGTTGACCAGAATCAGATTACATGCCAGCTTGTACGGATCAAGCCAATAGTATCTCTTCCAGTTCTCTGCCTTGAGGCCGTAGTAGAGGTTAAATCCATCGATGTAAACCGAGGCGCGTTTCATTGACATTGAATACTTCTCGTTAGGGTTTCAGAAATGAGGTCACTTAAAGACAAGCCAGCGGTGAATGTTCCAGGAATGCAATTCCGGTTACAAAGGGAAAGCAAGAACATTATAGACCAAAGTGCAGTGAACTCAACTCATGCGGAAAGGTGTGGCAGAATGATTGTATCCAAATAGATTTGGACCAAGTCCGATCAGACTGCACAGACAGTCCTTGTTCCTGACCACCGCCTGGCACTTGTTGGTCATATCAACTCTGGGAACTGATCCTCCCGGAGCAGGTCGTGGGCGATACGTTTCAGAATGGCCATGTTGTGGATGGCTTGGCTCCGTGTGGAACCGGCTGCCATTACCGCGAAAGGCGATGTCCATGACCCGGTTGGGCGTTTTCGATATTCCGGCACTGGTGCACCGCCCCCATCAGGAGTCCGGCCTTGGGAGCAAACTGGAGATGAAGCAGTAGGTGTCGGTTGTAACCTGAACTCCGATCCACCGGGACCAGGCGGGCAAAGACCCGCCCCGGCGTGTCGCGCGAGGGGATCCCATTGGGAAGTTCCAGGAAGGTGCGCAGCTGGACCTCGTTAAACTGGCCAAAGAGGGCGATGGCCACGAAACTGTCCGCGCTGCAGATGATCCCGACACCGACAGCACCAGGATGTCCGTCGGATTATGCTGTTTCATCCGATCGACACGTGGATCCTCTTGTTGGTTCAGGGTCTCGACCAAAGGCAGGATCATCATGGTGTCCATGGGGAATTTTCCGCAGGCTGAATTTGGAACCTCCCGCTGTTGTCTTGCGTCCGCCCGTCTCGGTCAGCCTAACCACCTGGATGCAATCGCCCTGCCGTTCTGGCCCCGGTGCCGGTTTGTTGGGCTTGGTTCGGAGTGGCTGGTTCTCACCAGTTCACACCCGGACAGCCGTGTCCTGCGACCATGCCGCGCGGCACGCCGGCCGGCACGGACGGTTGCCAGCCGGATACAATGATCCTGCTTGCAAGGGAGGCGACCGATGGCCATCACCAAAACTTGGACAGTACGGGAGGAACCGCTCACGGCCCCACCGACGCCCCCGGTGAACCTGTCCAAGCCCATCCCTTCCTGGAACACCCCGGAATACCCCGCCGAATGGCCCAGGAGCGACGAGACATCAGTGGCCCCGAGGCACGTCGTCATCCTGCGCTACCTGTTTGGTGCCTTGTCCACCCTCCTGAGGCGGCGCGGCCACCCTTTTGCCGTCAACCAGGAAATCGGGCTCCACTTCATCGATGCCCGCGGCCAGGCACAGAGGTGTGACCCCGACCTGATTGTCATGCCCTTCCCCAACACCGGGGAAGGATCCCTGCGGCGTTGGGACATGCCCTGCTCCCCGGACTGTGTCATCGAAGTCGCGTCTTCATCCACTGTCGCCAACGACCTGGGGTTCAAAAAGGACTGGTACGCCGGGATGGGAGTCCGGGAGTACTGGATCCTGGATCCGGTTGACTCCAAGGACCCCTCCCATTTCGAGCGCGGCCTGCTGCTGCCCGACGGCCCAATAAGGGGCTGGCGGCTGGAGCAGGGCCGCTACGAACCGCTGGACACGTTCTGGGACGCGGCCACTCACGCGTGGTCCGCCTACTCGCCGGCCCTGGATTGTGAGATCCTCCTTTCGCAGGCACTGCACCGGGAAGAAACCGACGGCGGCTATCGGATCCTGGACCCCGAAACGGGCGAGCCACTGCCCAGCGACCGTGAGAAAGACGAACGGCTGGTGGCGCAGGATGAACTACTGGTGGAGAAGGATGTCCACCTGGAACAACAGCGACAACGGTTGGAAGACCAAGCCACGGAAGTCGCCGAGTTCATCACCGCTCTCGCGAGGTTCCGTTATGGGGATTCGGTTGCGGAACCACTACGGCAGCTGATGCAGCAGAGTTCCACTCCCATGCCTGCGCGACACATGGTGCAGGCTTGGATGGCAGCCCCATCCGCCGAGGAATTCCTCGACGCGGCAAGCCGATATTTCGGAGCGTCCCGCACGGGTCCGTAGGGAACTTCGCACCACCATTCGGGATCGGGTGCGACAGGCAGGTCTATACCGGGTTTACCGGAGCTGTCAATACCGCGCTTCGTTGGGCTCGAAAGCGCCCAGGCTGAATGATGCTCGACCCGGTAAACCCACCGCCAATGGTCCGACCGAAGCGCATTCACCGCCTCTGCGACAACGGCAGGTCCGATGCCTCACGACCTCGGATTTACCCCTGGCCCTCGTCCCACCGGCGATCCTGAACACTGTAGCCCCCGTCCACGGTCAGGCACTGCCCGGTGATGAAATCGGACGCCGGGGCCGCCAGGAACACCGCCGCACCGGCCAAGTCATGGGTCGTGCCCAGGCGCCTGGCGGGGGTCTTGAGGGCGATGTCTTCGCCGATCACGGCCAGCAGCGGCCGGTTCAGGTCGGTGGTGTGCCAACCGGGACAAATGGCGTTGACCTGGATGTTGTACTCGGCCCATTCCACCGCCAAGGCCCTGGTCAGGCCCACCATGCCAGTCTTGGCCGTGGCATAGCCGGCGGCGTTGGGCGGCCCAAAGAAGGAATACATGGACCCGATGTTGATAATCTTGCCGCCGCGTCCGGATGCCGACATGTGCCGCGCGGCGGCCCGCGCGCAATAGAAGGCGCCGTTCAGATGGGTATCCAGGAGGTCGGTCCAGTTGGCGGTCGGACTCTCGAGAACCGTTCCGCGCCGCGCGATGCCGGCATTGTTGACCACGATGTCCAAGTGTCCATGCGTTTCTGCCAGGCCGGCCACTGCCGCGTCAACGGCGACCTCGTCGCGGATGTCGAGTTCGAGAACCGCGTGGCCCTCGCCCAGTTCATCGGCCATCGCCTGGTTCTTTTCCTGACTGCGGCCCGACGCCACAACGATGGCGCCGGCTTCCTTGAAACCCAGCGCGATGGCCTTGCCGATACCGCCGTTGCCGCCGGTCACCAGGGCGACCTTGCCTTCCAGGCTGAAGGGATTGGACATTGGACTTCCTTGTGTTGATGGATTACCGGGTTGGTTGACGGCGGTCAGTATAGATTGGACCTCAGGCCTGACCGATTTTGTCGCTGGCTTCCGTCAGGCGATCCAACTCTTCCTGACTCAACTGCAAGTCCGCAGCCGCCAGATTGGCCCGGCACTGTTCAATGGAGTTGGCGCCCACAATGGGTGAGGTCACGGCCGGCCGCGACAGGAGCCAGGCCAGAGCCACGGCACCGGGCCAGGTATCGTGGGCCTCCGCGATGTCGCGCACG
The DNA here is from genome assembly GCA_965219935.1 of Caldilineaceae bacterium. GTDB lineage: Bacteria > Chloroflexota > Anaerolineae > Caldilineales > Caldilineaceae > Bin34. The sequence goes on from CBDCOU010000003.1 coordinate 1,300,883, forward strand.
GTGTCCACGACCTGCCACACCTCTTCCCGGCCGTACTTGGCCTCGTTGCCTTCCGCCCGCGGGGTCTCCGGACTTTGGTCCCGGTTGTAGCTCCCCGTCAGAACGCCTCCCGCCATCGGGCTGTAGGGCACGACGCCAATCCCGTACGTTTCGCACACCTCGGACAGTTCCTGCTCAAACTCGCGGCGATGGAGCAGGTTGTAGTGCGGCTGAAGGCTGGCAAACCTGTGCAGATCATGCTTGTCGCTGGCCCACAGCGTCTGCATCAGCCGCCAGGCGGGATAGTTGCTGCAGCCGATGTAGCGGACCTTGCCCTGCCGGATCAGGGCGGTCAAGGCCTCAAGGGTTTCCTCGATCGGAGTCTCCGCGTCGAACCAGTGCGTCTGGTATAGGTCAACCCAATCGGTTTGCAGCCGTCGTAGCGAGTCTTCCAGGGCTTCGATGATGTGCCTGCGCGACAGTCCCTCGCCGTTGGGCCGGTCCGACATCGGACCGCGCACCTTGGTGGCCAGCACCACCTTGTCCCGGTTGCCGCGCGCCTGCAGCCAGTTGCCAATCACCGTCTCGCTGGTGCCCACGCCCAGCTCCGGCACCCACTGGCTGTAGATGTTGGCGGTGTCCAGAAAGTTGCCTCCGTGTTCAAGGTAGGCGTCCATGATCGCGTACGCCTCCTCTTCGGTGGTTCGCCACCGCCACTGCATGGTTCCGAGGCCGATGGCCGAAATCTTGAGACCGGCACGGCCCAGGTTGCGATATTGCATGTCTTGCCCCTGCTGTTCTGTTGTTTTGAGTACGTATGCGTGCGTTGCGTCTGCTTCAGTCGCCACCGAAGACAGGCGGTCAATCCCTCGTCAAGACTACGGACGGCGACCGCCGATGTGCTTCCAGCCGGTCCCACAGCAGTCCCACCCCGTGTCCGGGTCGCTCCGGGGGCAGAACCGTCCCGTCGCGGACCTCAAGCGGCTCTTCAATGTACCTTTCCAAGCCAAATCCGTGCACTTCAAGATAGGAAGCGTTGGGCACGGCCGCCAGAAGATGGACATGCAGATCGTGGACTCCGTGGGTGGTCACAGGCAGGTTGCGGGCCTCGCACATGTGCGCCACCTTGAGCCAGGGGGTCACTCCACCCAGGGTTACCAGATCCGGTTCGGGAAAGGCGATATCGCCCAGATCCAACATGTGCTCGAATTCGTGAATCGAGTGCAGGTTTTCGCCGGTGGCCACCGGCAGGCCGCCCTCGCGGGCAATCCGGGCGTGGGCGGCATAGTCGTCCGGAATGGTCGGTTCCTCTATCCAATACAGGTCGGCGTCCGACAAGGCCCGGGCCGCCTGGATGGCCTGATGGGGCAGCCACTGCATGTTGGCGTCCGCCATCAGGGGGAAACCGTCGCCCAAGTGGGCGCGCATGGCCAGGGCCCGGTCTGCATCTTCCCTGTATGACGGACGGCCCACCTTCATTTTGATCGCCCGGAACCCCGCATCCCGAAAGCCGTCGGCCTGGTGCAGGAGCCTGTCCAGCGGAAACTGCAGGTCGATCCCTCCCGCATAGGCCGGCACCGGCTTCCGCCAGCCCCCAAGCAGCTTCCACCACGGTTTGGATGTCTGCTTGGCCGCGGCATCCCACAAGGCTATATCGACGGCTGCCAGGGCGAAGGACGCCAAGCCCCCGCGGCCCACAAAGTGGACCCGCCACCAGAGTTCATGCCAGATCCGTTCGCGGTCGTCGCTGTCGCGACCCGGGAGCACCGGCGCCAAATCCTGTGCCAGCATGGCATGCAACGCACCACCGCCAATGTCTCCCACGACGTAGCTGTAGCCGACGCCTTCAATCCCGTCGTCGGTCAGGACGCGGACGGTTGCCAGGCCGAAGTGGGTCATGTCGCCATGGGTGGAATCCGACAACACAACGGGCAGCGGAATCCGGTAGTGATCAACTTGTACCCTTTGAATGCGCATGCTTGGAACTTCCGCCTATGTGGTCAATCGATCGATGGCCGGATTGTCTACCGCAGAAACCGGAAGCCGCAATCGGGCAGGCCCTTGGGACCAAGGCCTCAGGCACGGGTACGGAGATTTCCGTCGCGCCGGGTGAGCTGCTCCTGATCCATCCGCTCCAACAGCGCCTGTGCATACTTGCGGCTGGTCGGCAAACGATCCCTGACTTGGGCCATGGTGACACTGCCGAATTCATCCAGGAGCCGCAGCACGGCCTCCTGCGCCCGCCGATGGACGGAGACCAGGAAGATCACGTCCTGGTCGAGTGCCACACACTGGCCGGAGACCAGAAGATGATCCAGGAGTTCCCGATCCCCGCCAAGCATCTGCAGGAGATCCCCGCCGTTGGGCGGCGTGAACCCGGCCGCCTCCAGGGTTTGCGTCAACCTGTCCACCAGACGAGCCTGTTCCGGCGAGTACGTCACCTTGTGCCCGGGCAGCCGCACGATGTCGCCTTCGGGCGCGAGCCCGCCGTCCGCATGCCAAGCGGCCACCGCGGCGTTCAGTTGCGGGGACGAGGCCGCCACCTGATACCGACGACGCATCCACCCGGTAAGGCGCGCAAGGAACTCGCCGCGGGGCTGGCCGGGACGGAGTGGCCATGTCCGGTGCCATTCACCAAGCGTTTCCTCCGCGAAGTCCCGCCATTCCCGTGCCGCCCGGTCGGACACAAGCCAAGGACCGCCGCTGCCCTCAAGGAACCATACCCGGCCCTCCGCGATTTCCTGTTCCAAGTGCCGGCGCCACAGTGTCGCCTCGGGGCCGGCATGGGCCAGCAGTTCGGACTGGCTCATCAGGGGGCGGGTGCGGATTCTGTAATCCAGCTGAAGCTTGAAGTCGTCGGTATCCAGAACCCGGAAGCGTTCCAGGCTGCCGGTGTGAAACCGCTTCCAATGGCGCTCGGGGGCCGGATCCAGAACCTCTCCGCCTCCCAGCGTCACACTGGGTGACGGTAAACGGACGATGAACCGGTCGCCGGCATCCAACACCATCGGTTCCGACAGGACCAGCTGACAATAGCCGCTCCGACCCGGTTCAATCACCTGCGAACCAATCAACCTCACGCGGGCAATGGTTTCCGTGGTCCCGTGGAACAACATGACGTCCAGATTGTGTTCCAGCCCCTTGAACGCGTCGGACAGCAGCTCCACCTTGACATCCGCCAGGCGGCTCGGGACCATGGTTCCCTCGGTGCCAAGCGCGTCGCCGCGCTGAACGTCGCCGTGGGATACCCCGCTGATGTTCACGGCCACCCGTGCCCCGGCAACGCAGCGGTCCTTCGTCTCATGATAGGACTGCAAGCCCCTGATGCGCCCGGAGAGACCGGACGGCTGCAAGCCAACCGTCTGTCCCAGCTCCAAGGTTCCGGCAGACAGCGTGCCCGTAACCACGGTGCCAAAACCGGACTGCACAAACACCCTGTCAACATGCAGGCGCGCGGGTTGGTCGAGAACGGCTTCGGGACTCCGCTCCGGCAGGTCGAAAATCGCCTGGCGCAGGTCGTCCAGGCCGATGCCCTCGTGTGCACTCACCCGCAGAATGGCCGTATCCGCGTACCGCGTCTGCGCCAGGTTGTCGGCAAGATCCAGTTCGACCAGTTCGAGCCACTCGGGATCGTCGACGACATCCACCTTGGACAGGACCGGCAGGCAGGCGGGAACCTGCAGCAGGTCCAGGATGGAAAGATGCTCGCGCGTCTGCGGCATCACCCCGTCATCCGCCGCCACAACCAGCATCGCCGCATCGATCCCGCTCATTCCCGCCAGCATGTTGCGGATGAAGTCGAGGTGACCCGGGACATCGACCAGTCCGGTACGGCGGGCCGGATCGGGCGGTTCGGAGTCCAGGACCGCGTAGCCCAGCTCGATGGTCAGTCCGCGACGCTTTTCCTCCGCCAGCCGATCGGGATCCGTCCCGGTCAGGGCCTGCACCAGGGCGGACTTGCCGTGATCCACATGTCCGGCCGTGCTCAGGACGCGCATGCCTACGGCACCGCCGCGCCGTCCATGCCGTCGGTTTCCTGTCCGCTCGAACCGCTGGCGTACAACTCGACGTTGCGGCGCAGCCGCATCCATTCGTCCTCCAGGGCCCGGATTATCCGGTCCCGTTCCCTGAGACTGTCCTGAAGATTGTCCACTTGGGACTGCGCGGCCCTCAGCGCCTGCTGGGGATAGGTCTCCTGGAGGGACCACAGTTGCTTGAGCAGCGCCTCGTGGGTCTTGAGGGACTGGGACAGGGACATGAGGCTTTCCTTCGTCGCGGCGTTGTCCTGAGCCTGTTCCTGCCACTGGTGGTCCCGCTGCATGCGCTCCTTGCGTTCGCGTTCCGCCCCCCCGGCCTTGGCCTCCTCAAGGGAACTCTCAATCCGTGCCTGGAACAGCCGTTCCGACTCCTGGAACTGGTGGATGGCCTGATCAATCTGCTCCCGCAAGCCCCGCGAATCGAGCACCGACCTGCGAATGTGATCCTGCGCCTCGGCCTGCAGGCGCAACTGGTTCTGCAGACCCTCAATCAACGGCGGCAACTCCTGCACGGCGGCGTCCACGGCCCTGATTTGCTTGCTGAAGTCAATCATCTGGCCCCGCATTTCGTCCGCCAGCTCGTCGAGGTTCCGGCCATGCCGGTTGCCCGATTCGTGCAGCTCCGTCAGTTCCTGCCGCAGCCTGCGGATTTCCTGGTCCTGCTGGGTGTTGGTGCTCTCCAATTCATCCAGGCGGCGCAGGTGCACCGTCTGTTCCTCCTGCTGCTGCGTGATGCGCTGGACTTCGGTGCTGCGCAGTTCCAGCATGAAGTCGATGTTCTGGGTCTTCTCCTCCAGCGCGGCCTCCAGTGCCTTGATCTGGCCGTCCATCGCCTGGATCGATTCGGCCAAGCGGGTGAAGTCGGACTGTCGGATTTGAAGATCCTGTTCGAGCTGGGTGGAGCGGTGCGCGTCCCTCTGCAAGGCGGCAATATCGCGCTGGGCTGTGTCCCGATCCGCCTCCCGGGCCCGTTCCAACTCGCGGATGGCCTTGATGCGCTGGGTCTCTTCCCGTTCGATGAGCGCGAGGAGTTCCTGTCGGGAACCGTCCAGCGTGCTCTCATACTGCTGCAGCCGGGCCACCTGGGCCTCGAAGCGCATGACAGTGCCTTCCAGCTCCTGCAGCTGCTTGGTCTGTCCGACCTGGCTGTTGCCCTGCATTTCCAGCAGGTGTCCCAACCGCACAATCTCGGTGCGGTTCCGTTTGTGTTCCTCGTCAAGCCAATTGACGATTTGTTCCAGCTGTGGCAAATCCATGGTGCTAGCCTTCATGCCTGGTCGGCAAAGTGGCGCAATTGCTGGTAAAAGGGATCGGGTGGTTTGTGGCCGAAACGGTCCCTGTGCCCTTGGCGACACATGATGTAACAATAATGTAGGTCATTGTGCCATTGAAGTGTTCAGAGGATGTCGGCCGCCACGACCGGCGAATCCGTAGGAAAGGCTGCAGCAACCGATGATGCGAATCGGCATTGATGCCAGGCTTGCGTACCATCGGCAGGCCGGCATCACGCGATATGCCCGCAACCTGTGCTCCGCGCTGTGTACGCTCGATTCCAGGGACCGGTTCACCGTCTTCCACCACCGGCGCCAACCACCGGCGAAGCGCGTGCCGACGGCGTGGCGCCACCGGACCCTGTTCAGTCCGGTCCACCACGCCTGGGAACAAGCCGGCCTGGCCCTGGAACTCTCGCTGGGAAGATGGGACGTGGTCCACTTCCCGGACTTCATCGGGCCGTTGCAGACCAGATTGCCAACTGTAATCACGGTCCACGACCTGGCCTTCCTGAAATGGCCCGAGGTCCTGACGGAGGACGCTGCCGCCTACTACGGCCAACTGCCCCGTGCCGTGCGGCATGCCGCGGGCATTCTGGTGCCAAGCCGGCACACGGCTGCCGACTTGGCTGCCCGTTTCCCGGAGGCGGCCGGCAAGACGACGGTTGTGCCCCATGCCGTTGATCCAGGATTCATTGGAAACGGCATGGAACCGGAGTCGACCACAGTCCCCAAGCCCGACTGGTTGCCCGACAACTATCTTCTGCACGTGGGCACCCTGGAACCCCGGAAGAACATTGCCACGCTGCTGACAGCCTTCGCCATGGTCCAAGCCCGTCCTGAAGGCCGTGATCTGATGCTGGTTCTGGCGGGTGCTTCGGGCTGGCTCCAGGACGATATGGAGGAACAGGCCGCCAAGCGCGGCATCGAGAATGCCTGTGTCTTTGCCGGACAACTGTCGGAACCATCCTTGGCGCAAGCCTACAGGCATGCCAAGTGTCTGGTTCATCCGGCACTGTACGAAGGCTTCGGCTTTACCCTTCTGGAGGCCATGGCCAGTGGCACGCCCGTCGTGTGCAGCAATGCGTCCTGTCTGCCGGAGATCGCAGGCAACGCCGCCCTCACCCACGCCCCCGACGACCCCGAGGCGATTGCCTCCCACGTCCTGGCACTGCTCAACTCGCAGGAGCTCGTTTCCGACCTGGTGAACAAGGGCCATGAAAGAGTCCTGGAGTTCAGTTGGGAGAAGGCGGCCCGACAGACCCTGAACGTCTACCGCGCGGTGGCGCACCAAACATGAATCAGTGAAGTGTCCATGCGCATCCTGTTCCTTGCTCCTGTTGTACCGTGGCCACTTGCCCAAGGCCGCAACCTGCGCAACTTCCACCTCCTCAGAATTCTGAGTGAAAGGCACGAGGTGGAGCTGCTGTGCGGCACCTTCGACGCAGGCCCGCCCGCCCTGCCCTCGGAAGTCGCTGCACTCGTTGCCTATGGCGAGATTGTTGCCTGGCCGGTGCGACCCTTGGCAACGCGGCTGTTGGACATGGGCAGGTCCATGCCCGACATCTGGCAGGCCTATGACAGCGACACGTTGGTGGACAGTGCATTGGCCCGACACGCGACCAAACCCTTCGACTGCGTCCACGTGGCCGGATTCGAGATGATGGGAACGTGGAACAGGGTTCGTCACCGGCTCCCAGCCAGGGTTCCCTACGTCCTGGATGAACACAACATCGAGTACAGCCTGCGGGAGTCGATGCAGGCCGGCGAGGCCTTGTCCGTCTCCGATGTCCCCTATCGCATCTACAACCACCTGCAAACCCGTCGCACCAGGCACCACGAAACTGACGCTTGGCAGCGTGCCTGGCACGTATCGACCGTCAGTCCCGAGGACCGGGACCAGGTCCTGAAACACGTTCCCGCACATCGCGTGTCGCTGGTGCCCAATTGCCTGGACGTTCGGTCCCTGCCGAAGGTCGAGCGGAATTCGGTCCGTCCCCACAGCCTGCTGTTCATGGGCAAGATGGACTACCGCCCCAATGTCGCGGGGGTGACCTGGTTCTGCCGCGAAGCCATGCCCGTGCTGCGCGAGCGGTTCCCGGACGCATCGTTCACGATTCTGGGCCGAGACCCGGCCGCGGATGTACTGGCCCTGAACGACATGCCCGGCGTCACCGTCACCGGTTATGTCGAGTCCCTGGTGCCCTATCTGGAACAGACCGCCACCTTCGTTGTGCCGCTGTTTCAGGGGGGAGGAACGAGATTCAAGGTTCTGGAAGCCTTGGCCGCCGGCATTCCCCTGGTTTCAACGAACCAGGGGATCGCAGGCTTGCCCCTGGAAAACGAAACCCACTGCTTGCTGGCGGACAACCCGAACGATTTCGCAAACGCGATTGCGCGCACCTGGTCCGAACCGGACACAACGTGGCCGCGCGTGGCCAACGGGAAACGGCTGGTCGAGGCCCGCTTCGACTGGAGCGCGATTGCCCCCGTACTCGCAGGCATCTACGTGTGAAATGGTTCTCGGCTGCCGCTCGGCAATTCCACCCAGCGGTTGCGGAACCTATTGCGGGTACGTTGCGCCCCGGCCATCCGGTGTGGAAGGAAAGGTCGGATAGGACACAGGATCCAGCATGACCTCTACCAAGTAGGGACCGGTCCGGGCGCAGGCCGTGCGCACGGCATCATCCAGAGAAGCGTCGTCCGTGACCCGCTGGCCTGGAATCCCATAGGCCGCCGCCAGCTTGGCGTGGTCCACCGACACGCCGTACTCGGTTCCGTGCACCGGACTGCCCGCACGCAGTTGTGCAACCCGGATCAGGTCCAACGCCTCGTCCTGCATTACCACCACCTTGACATTGGCACCCAGCTCGTGCAACAGGCCCAGTTCGCCGGCACACATGGCCAACCCACCGTCTCCGATTACGCAGATCACCTGCCTCCCGGGATCCAGCGTCGCGGCTCCGATGGCTCCGGCCAGGCCAAACCCCATGCACGACAGGCCGTTGGACAACAGGAAACCGGATACGTCGTGGGTGGGCCAGTCCAGTGAAAAGTGAATCTTGTGGGACCCAACGTCCACCGTCATGACGGCATCGAGGTCCGCATGGCGGCGCAAGGACCGCATGACCGCCTGCGGGCTCACCCGACCCTCGGCCGTAGCCTTGGGCACAGGCACCGTGCGATCCTTTCTAAAGGTGTGGAAGTTGGTATCGCTCCACCCCGGTGACTGTGCCGCGGCCTTGGCCAAGGCTCCAAGATGTGTGGCGACATCCCCCACGAGTTCCACGTCGGCCGGCAGGGGCGGGTCCACATTGGGCCACTCCGCAACCCACACGAGGCCACCGTCGAACTCCCACGGCAGAACCAGTTCCACAACATCGAACCCGATGGCAATCACCAGGTCCGCCTGCTCCAGAAGCTCGTAAACCGGATCGGTCCTGGTCAATCCAATGACTCCGGCGGCCAGCGGATGGCTGTCCGGCACAATGCCCTTGGCCTTGGGCGTTGCCACAACGGGGGCCTGCAGCGAGCCGGCCAAGGCCTGCACCGAGGTCCGCAGGGATGCGTCCCGCGCGCCAAGCCCGACAACCATCACCGGCCGGTGGGCGCGCGCCATGAGGGCCAGTGCCTTCTCCACACCTTCCTTGTCCGAACCCGGCCAAGTCGGAGGCCAAGGTTTGGGATCGGTGCCGTCGCCGGCGGCCGCCAAACCGGCCACTTCGTTGGAAATCTGCACGTAGACGGGACCGGGCCTGCCCGCCGCGGCCAGGGAACACACGTCGCGCACGGCATGGACATTGTCCGGCTCCACCTTGATGTGCGCCTTGACCATCGGAGCCAACAGGTGTTCCTGGTCCAATACCTGGTGGGTGTGCATGGGCCCGGATGCCTCCGCGGTGCAGGCACTGATCACCACCACACCGGCCCGGTCAAGCCACAGGTGCCCCACGCCGGCTGCCGCATGGGTAATGCCGGGCCCCAGCGTGGTCAGACAGGCCTGCAGTTCCCCGGTCAGGGTCCAGCGCGCGGACGCTGCATAGGCGGCACTGGATTCGTTGCGCACCAACACGAATTCGATGCCCAGTTCCCGGAGGGCGTCCAATACCCAGACGTTCTCCCCGCCCGGCAAACCAAACACTGTGCGCACGCCGAGGTCGTGCAGTGAACGGGCCAGAACTTCAGCACACGTTGACATGGGACGCTCCCTAAGCAACAGAGGCTCCCAAGGGAGCCCCTGTACCGATCTGTTGAAACTCCCTGCGGGGACCCGGCGTGCGGATCAGGCGGCGTGAACCTCTTCCACGGCTTCGGCCAGGATATCGGCGATCCGGTCCAGTTCCGCGTCGGTGGAAATCAGGGGCGGAGACATGACAAGCAGATTGCCGACCACACGCGGCATAAACCCCCTTTCGATGCAGGCGCTCTTCACGGCTTCGGCGGTGCCGGCTTCCGTCCGCGACTCCTTGTCCTCGACCAGTTCCACGGCCAGCATCATCCCCTTGCCGCGTACCTCGCCCACGTTGTCATGCTCCTCCAGGTGCCTGAGCGCACCCAGGAGGTAGTTGCCGGCATGCCGGGCCTTCTTGTGATACTCGCCAGCCTGCAGTATGTCCAGGTTGGCCAGGGCCACGGCACAGCACGTCGGGTGGCCGGAATAGGTGTAGGCATGGAACCAGCGGTCCTCGAACGGGCAGGTGTCCATCACGTCCTTGATCCGGTCGTGCACCTGGATCCCGCCCAGAGGCAGATAGCCGCTGGTAATGGCCTTGGCAAAGGTCATCAAGTCCGGTTGGATACCCCAGTGGTGCAGACCGAACCACTCGCCCGTCCGGCCCCAGCCGGTAATCACCTCGTCCGAAATCAACAGGACGTTGTGCTCGTCGCAGATCTCCCGGATGCGCGGGAAGTAGTCGTCCGGAGGCACAATCACGCCGCCGGCCCCCATGACAGGCTCGGCGATAAACCCGCCGACGTTGTCCGCGCCCAGTTCCTCGATCTTCTCCTCCAGCTCGCGGGCTGCCGCCAGCCCCACGGTTTCCCCCTCGCGCACTTCGCCGGCGAACCGGTAGGGGTACGGCGGATTGATATGGGTAAACCCCGGCATCACGGGTTCGAAGTGCTTCCAGTAGCCGGGGATGCCGGTGGCGCTGAGCGCGGCCAGAGTCACGCCGTGGTAGCCCCGCAAACGCGAAATAATCGTCGTCTTGTTGGGCTTGCCCATCTGCTTCCAGTACCAGCGCACCGTCTTGAACGCACTCTCGGTCGACTCGGCCCCGCCCGACGTGAAGAAGGTCGAGTTGAGATCCGGGTAGGCGAAACCGGCGAGGCGGTCCGCAAGCTCAATCGTGGTGACGCACCCGGTACCGGAATAATTGGACATGTAGGCCACGCTCATCATCTGCCGGTGCGCGGCCTCCGCCAACTCCGGCCGGCCGTGACCCAGGTTTACGTTCCAGAGGCCCGACATGCCGTCGATCACCTTGTGGCCGTCCACTCGGTGCAGGTAGATGCCTTCGGCGCGATCAAACACCATGGTTTGAGGCACTGTCTGCGGATGGTGCAGGGGATGGATGAGTCGCTCATCCTTCTCGTGAATGGTTCTGGCCATGATCGGCGCGTCCTTAATGCCTTGGTTGGTTCACATTATCAAAAAAAGCCATTATGCATGCCAAACGGGATGGAATCGCACTCTAGTACCGTGTTGCCGCGAACTGCCAACCCGGCTCCACTTTCTGCATCTCCACTTCATCGTCTCGGTGCGTCAAGCCGCAGGCTTCGTACTGGGCCTGCAGACGCGCCAATTCGTCCCGGTCGACTTCCACCCCCAGACCCGGTTCGTCCGACACTTCGACACAGCCATCGTCAAATTGGATGTGACCGCCGGCCACCACTTCGTCCTCCTGCCACGGGTAGTGCGTGTCGCAGGCATAGGTCAGGTTGGGAATGGTGGCACCCAGTTGTGTCATGGCGGCCAGGGAAATGCCGACGTGGCTGTTGGAGTGCATGGACAGACCCCTGCCGAATACCCGGCAGAACGCGGCCAGATCCTGGCTGGGCCGGAGGCCGCCCCAGAAGTGGTGGTCGCTGAGGATTACATCCTCCGAACCGAGCGCAACGCTCCCCGGCAGATCATCGAACGAAGTCGTGCACATGTTGGTGGCCATGGGGATGTCCAGGGCTTGGCGCACTTCGGCCATGGCTTGCTGCCCCCGCACCGGATCCTCGTAGTACTCGAGCACGCCTTCCAGATCCCTGCCGATGCGAATGGCGGTCTCGATCGTCCAGATGGCGTTGGGGTCCAGCCTCAGGGGGGTTTCCGGGCCGAACGCGGCCCGCATCGCGTGGATGGCTGCCGCCTCCTCGTCCGGAGGAAACGCCCCGCCCTTGAGCTTGATGGACTTGAAGCCGAATTCATCGCACATGGCCCGGGCCTGCGCCACGATGCCGTCGGGATCCAGGGCAGCCGCCTGGCGGGCCTGCGCCCAACCCGTCAATCCGGGCTTCGTACCGAAGCCGAGTTCGCCCCCGGCTCCTTCATGCTTGTAGAAGAGGTAGGCGGAGAACTCTACCCGATCCCTGACCTTGCCCCCCAGCAGTTCGTGCACGGGGCACCCCAGCATCCGCCCCTGCAGGTCCAGCAGGGCCACTTCGATCGCACTGCGCACATGGACTGCCTGCCGGCTGTCCCACGGCCGGTCGCCCCGGTCGTCCTCGACATCCAGGTGGGCGGCAATCCGGTTCAGGATATCGTTCAGTTGGAAGGGGCTGGTCCCTTCCACCACCGGACGCACCGCCTCCAGGGCAGCCCGGGTTTTGAAGTGGCCCGGCACCTCACCGAAGCCCGAGATGCCGTCGTCCGATACCAGTTCCACAATCAAACGGAGGGCGTACGGGGCATGAAGGCCTCCCGCATTCAGGAGCGGGGGATCCCCCACGGCGATGGGGTAGACGTACAGGGCCTGTATGTTCATGGATTCCTCATGGGCGAAGTTGCAGTTGGCAGGCTGTCGGCTTGCGGCAAACCGGCTCTATGCAGCGGCATGGACCTGGGTAAGCTTCATCTCGACCGGCTTTTCCTGGATCGGCAAGTGCACCAGCAGGCCATACAACCCCAGCGCAATGGCAACGTAGAACCCCAGGTCGTAGGAACCGGTCGCGTCATAGACCCTGCCGGACCACCAGGCACCGAAGAAGGCGCCCACCTGATGGCTGAAGAATACAAAGCCATACATGACAGCCAAATACTTGGGACCGAACAGCAGAGCCACCGTTCCACTGGTAACCGGCACTGTAGCCAACCACAGGAGCCCCATGGCCGCGCTGAACAGCAGGGTGGAACCCACCGTAATCGGGGTCAGTAGGTAGATCAGGAGAATCACGCCCCGCATGCCATAGATGAAGCTGAGCAGGAACCGCCTGGGCAACCGGTCCGCCAGCCAGCCAAAGGTTAGGGAGCCCACCAGGTTGAAGGCGCCGATGAAAGCCAGCGCGGCACCGCGGATATGTCCGATTCCGTTGTCTTCCAAATACACCGGCAGGTGTGTACCGATGAAGGCAATGTGAAACCCGCATACGACGAAACCCGACACCAGCAACAGATAACTGGGCTTGGTGAAACCTTCCCGGACAAACGACCACAAGGGCACTTCGGGTCCCATGACCTTGCCCGCGGCGGTTTGTTGTCCCTTCTTCTGCTTGCCGGGAAGTCCCAGGGACAACAGGACGACCGACAGAATGAGCACAGCCTCAATCCGAACCGCCTGTTGCCAGCCGTAGGTGTCGACCAGCCACTGGGCCACCGGGGGCATCACCAGAAATCCGGCCGAACCCATGGCCGTGATGATGCCGAACACTGTCCCCCGCTGCCGCGGCGACACCAGTTGCACCAGAGCACCGAGGACAACCACGTAGGTCGTGGCGGCAAGACCGATGCCGACCAGAATGCCAAGGCCGGTAATAAGGCCGGCCGTGGCCACCCATTGGGTTACCAGCAGCAACCCGACCGCATAAACGGCACCCCCCGCGCCCAGCACCAGACGGGACCCGAAGCGCTCGGTCAGGAAACCCATGACGGGAATGCCGAACATCAGGTTGCTGATGGCGGCCGCGATGCCGAAGGTTTCCCGGCCCACGCCCAATTCGGTGGTGATGGGCGTCAGGAACAGCCCGAACCCCTGACGGATCCCGGCGCTCAGCATCACGGACAGCGCCGACGCGATGATGGCGACCACCACCGCCCGGGTCATGCGGTCCGAAGGTTCGGCGCGGCTCATGGTGCAACTTCCATTACCAAATCCTCATCGACTCCAGGAACAACCGGGTCAGATCGTTGCCGTCCGCGGGCCGCGGGGACAGCTTGGTGACCCTGTGCTGCGGCAGGGTCTTTTCGGCCAGGACTTCCGCGTCGGCGGGACCGTACCCCACTGCCTCCAACCCGTTGGGCATCATCGTGGCCTTCATGATCTCGATGAGGCAGTCGGCCAGCAGTTCGCCGGCTTCGGCTGCGGGCACGCCGGCAACGTTCCGGCCCATTAGCCGGGCCGCCTCCAGGTGCTTGGCCGGATTCGCGGTGGCCGTGAACCGAAAGACCGCCGGCGCGTTGAGAATGACCGACATGCCGTGCGGCACCAAGGGATGTTCGGTCAGATAGTCGGGGGCCCGGTAGTCCCGCACCAGACTGGAGACCGGATAGGACATGCCGTGGCAGAGATGCACCCCGGCGTTGCCGAACCCCATCCCGCCGTAGACGGCCGCCAGCATCATGTTCGAGCGCGCCTCGAGGTCGGCCGGCTCCCTGAGCACCCGGGGCAGGTTCTGCGCCACCAGCCGGATTGCCTCACAGGCCCAGATATCGCTCACGGGAGACGATCCCTGGTAGGTCGGACGGTGCAGGCTTCCTTCCGGCTTCGGTCGGGAGGTGTAGTCGATGGTGGTGTAGCTCTCGATCGCGTGGCACAGCACGTCCAAGCCGGTGCACGCCGTGACCATTGGCGGCAGGTCAATAGTGAGCTCCGGATCCTGCACCCCCATCGACGGCCGCATGAACCGGTGGGAGATGCCGGTCTTGGCGTTGTTCGCCTTGTCGTCGAAGATGGCCACACCGGTGATTTCGCTGGAGGTCCCGGCCGTGGTCGGTATCCCGATCATGGGCTTCAACGGGCCGGGCACCGGCTTGCCTTGTCCGATGGGCGCGTTCACGTAGGTGAAGAAATCGTCCGGATAGACCGAGAACAGATTGGCGATCTTGCCGGTATCGATGGTGGAGCCGCCCCCCATCGCCAGAATCCCGTCGAAGTTGCCTTGCACCGAGAAGTCGGCGGCGGCCTTGAACGAATCGAGCGACGGCTCGGTCCGGATGGCGTCGAACAGCTCGAATTCGATGCCGGCATCCTCCAAGTATCCGGCGAGCCGGACTTGCCCGTCAGTGCCGACCAGGTTGGGATCGCACAACCACATCGCGCGGCGCACGCCCAGAATGGTCAGGTCCTCGCCGACTTCGGAGATGGAGCCGGGACCGAACTTAATGGTTGAAGTGTCTACGGAGAAGACGGTTTCCTGCGTCACGAATTTGGATTCCTTGTTCGGTGGGTGCTCGGCTATGCGTTCCGGCTCAGGCGAATGACGGAGCAGTGGGGATCCGGTGCGGAGCCAAGATTGGACAGCCGGAGGCCGTCGGCCGACCGCACCACCGTTGCCGCCTTGCCACTGCCTCCCAGCACCTCAGCCGTGTCCGCGTTCAGGTCCGGTAGGGAGAGGGTTCCGTCTGCGGGCCAGTCGAACACGTGCAGGTAGACGACCTCGCCCTTGCGGGTGGTGCGCATACCGGCCACGTCCTGCACCGGGCCGGCCCGGGTCCCGTAGAGCGAGTCCCCGTACCGATCCAGCCATGCGCCCATCGCCTCCAGCCGCTCGATGCTCTCCGGCGGGATCTCGCCCAGCGCGGTGGGACCGACATTGAGCAGGTACACCCCACCCTTGCTGACAATGTCGACCAGCTTTTGGATCAGATCCGTAACACTCTTCCAGTTGTGGTCGTGGGTTTTGAAACCCCAGGTGTCGTTCATGGTCGCCGGCACTTCCCAGTCGCCCGGCACGGCTCCTGCGGGAATGGTGTTGTCATTGGTGGTCGCGTAGTCGCCCAAGGTGTTGCCCAGGCGCCCGCAGACCAGACAGTCCGGCTGCAATTTGTTGCAGAGTTCGAGCAGTTCGCGGCTCTGCCGCTCGGTGATGCCCTTAGGGGTATCGAACCAGATGAGAGCCACGTCTCCGTAGTTGGTCAGCAGTTCGCGCACCTGGGGCTTGACATAGTTGTCGATGTAGGCCGCGAAGTCCTTCTGCGACTCGTCGTAGTCCCAGTCGTTGCCATCGCCGTCGGGCTGGTACCAGTCCTGGGTCTGGGAGTAGTAGAACCCCAACCGCATGTCCTGTCGGCGGCATTCGTCCGCCAGTTCCCGAATCACGTCTCGGCCGAACGGTGTGCCCCTGGCAACGGAGTAGTCAGTCTCGGCCGAATCGAACAGGCAAAACCCGTCATGATGCTTCGAGGTGATGACGATGTACTTCTGACCGGCTGCCTTGGCCAACGCCACCCACGCCCTGGCATCAAAGGCCACCGGATTGAACTGTTCGGCCAAGGGGCTGTACTCCGCGACCGGGATTTGGGCCCGCAACATGATCCATTCGCCAATGCCGGGTACGTGCTCGCCCTGCCATACACCGGCCGGAATGGCGTACAACCCCCAGTGAATGAACAGGCCGAACTTGGCGTCCCGCCACCAGTCAAGGCGGGTGTCCTGCTCGGCGCCCGGTCGCTGGCCTCTGTCTACCTGAATGGATGCATCCTGCATAACCTGAGCCCTTGTGTAGTCGGAGGGTCCCCGTCTCCACCAACGTGTTGGGCGGATTCCGTGGGTTCGATCCGTTGCTGTGGAAGACCGCGGGGACACTCAATGATATATAGGAGGCAAAACCTCAAGGCAAAACCGGGGCCGTCCGATGATTGGTGCATATGTTCGTGCGGGGCTGCGCCGGAAACATGGGGCATGCTTCCGTTCCGGGGCACCGCTCGGCAGACGCTACCGCCATCCTGCGCTCTCCGGACCAAGGCCAATCGCACGGGGCGCACCCCACAGGCAAACACGTTGGCGGGCGCGTAGCGGTCCCGGGCCGGGGCAGGCATTGCCCACCGGTTCCACCGGCCGTTTGGGCTCCCGGCTTGCATGCCGCATTGGTTCGGGTGCGAGCCGCGCGGGCCGAACAACTGCCTTATCCGGGGTTTCCCCCCCTTGCCGCACTGCAAGCATACGGCTATTCGAATGCCTCCGGGATGATGCAGGTCCGGAGGGTACCACGGTCGGCGGGAGCCTTCACCCGTGGGATTGCAGCCCCTCTCCAAACCGAAACCTGAAACCCATGCACAACCTCGGCCCCATTTCCGCCGGCACCCACGCGCGACCAACGCGAACGCCTTCGGCAGCACAGTTTCGGGTTCGGTGATTGGCAGTCGCGCCTCGCCTACCACATCCCATTGGTTGGACATCCATCCGTTGGCCGGAGCCGCGAGACCTCACCAACATCAAGTGTCGCTGTGCCCGTCTGGAACTTCCAGCAGTTGCCGCCATTCGCCGGGTGCCTGCTGCACTTTCAGAATGCGGTCCATCACATCCGGCGGTGGTCCAGTATCCCGGTCCCGCCAATGCGCAGCGATTTCGTCCCGGTACTCCGAGTACAGGTGACCGGGCAGGAAGTGCAGTGCGTCGATAGCCGTTTCCGTTCGACCTTCTTCCCGGCCTTCTTCCCGGCCTTCCACCCGGCCTTCCGCCCGGCCTTCCGCCCGGCTTGCCTGTGCAATGCGGTTTTTCTCGTCCTGAGCGTCGGTGTCGGTGTCTCGCCAACGACCCTGTTCGGCATCCCACCACTGAAAACGCGGCTCGTACGCACCGGTCCGCAAGCGGATGTGCACGCCGCACACCGCGCTCCAATACGCCGGGGCCTCCGACGAAGCCACGGCCCCATTCACAGCCTTCGAGGCCGGGACGGCGGCGTAGAACCCATCGTCTCCCAGCCGGAACAGGGACAATTCCACCGGCGAGCCCGGGTTGCGAATGTCGCCCACGTCGCAGATCCAGTACTCGGCTACACCGAGGGCCTCGTACAGCCGCATCTTGACCCCGTAGTCCCGCTGCACGGAGGAGACGGACAGGATCTCGACCACCAGTTCCGGAGGCGGCGCGCCCTCGTGAACACGCAGGACGCAACCGCTGCGGTCCCGGTGTTCGCCCTCCGGCAACTCAAACGCGGGCGGGAACAACATCAGGTCCGGCTTCACGTAGCTGCTGCGATTGCCTCCCTGGGTCAGAAGCTTCAGGCGCTCCGCGACCAGACCGGGGAAGTAGAGGCGTCCCTGGGATTCCGCACGGTTGCCGCGCAGTTTCCGGAGCAGGAACAGCATGCGCCCCTCGAGCAGGGTCCGCCGGTCGTCGATGGGCTCCAAAACACCGTCCTCGTTGTATTCACAGAATTCGATGCCGTTGCCGGCATGGTCCGGGTCGGTGGTCCGTTCTTCCTCGTATTCGTGCGCGATGTCGTAGGCGTATTCCGGGTCGAAATAGACCAGGCTCTCGAGGCCGCGGCACCATTCCTCAAGGTGGTGCAGACGCCAGACGGCCCGTTCCGCCCGCGCCTCCCGCGTCATGGTCGGATCGGTATCGCGGGGCAGTTCCCGCATGCGTCCGTTGGATGCCGTTGGTGCTCGTTCCAGCTCCCGAACCACAGTTGCCATGGTGTTCCCCTGCGTGTGTCGTAGCTCCATTCTACCCCTGCCGCTTACCGTCCCCGCCCCCAAGCAATCACACTCTATTGCGAGAGGATTCTGGCAGGGAGTCCCGTTCCGACCGGTCTGTTTGCATTTGGCGACGATACCTATCTGGCAGTGGTCTTACGGTGCCGCAGGATCAGCTTGTTGCAGGATCTCTCTCCCGAAGTGCCCACCCAAAGGCACCGGCAGCAGCCAAGTACAATGCTCCTGCAACTAGGGAAGCAACCGATGGCCATGAAAGAGGCTTGGACAGTACAGACGGCAGCGCGCGAGGCCAAACCGGCCCCGCCGCTGGACCTGTCCAAACCCATCCCAACCTGGAACACCCCGGAATATCCGGCCGAATGGCCCAAGAACGACATGTCTGCGGCCGCCGAGCACGCCTACATTCTCCACTACCTTCTGGCAGCCCTAAGGCTCCTGCTGAAACGGCGCGGCCGGCCCTGGGCGGTTACGCTGGACGTCGGCCTGCACTTTGTCGATGCCGATGGCCGGAAACAGCGGTGCGACCCGGACATGATGGTGATGCCGTTTCCCAATACCGAACGCGGCTCCCTGCGCCGCCAGGACATGCCCTGCCCACCCGACTGCGTCATCGAGGTTGCATCCCCGTCCACCAGGAACAGGGACTTGGGGATCAAGAAGGACTGGTATGCCTGGATGGGGGTTCGCGAGTACTGGATCCTGGATCCGGTCAACTCCGACGACCCTGCCCACTTCGAGACCGGCCTGCTGTTGCCCGACGGCCCAATGATGGGCTGGCGGCTGGAGCAGGGCCGCTACGAACCGCTGGCCGCATTCTGGGACGCGGCCGCGCGCGCATGGTCGGCGTACTCGCCGGTCCTGGACTGCGGCCTCCTCTTTTCGGAGGCCCTACACGGTCAGCACACCGACGGCGGCTATCGGATCGTCGACCCGGAAACGGACGAGCCCTTGCCCGACAGCGTCGAAAAGGACGACCTGTTGCAGGAAAAAGATGCGCTGTTAATGCAGAAGGACAACCTGTTAATGCAGAAGGACAACCTGTTGGTGCAGAAGGACAACCTGCTCGATGCCAAGGATGTCCAACTGGCGGCAAAGGATGCTGGCATCACAGCGATGATCGCCACTTTGGCGAGGTTCCGTTTCGGAGACTCTGCAGCCGGAGAACTGAGGACCATAATGCAAGGCACCGAAGTTCCCGCACCGGAAGAGAGATTGGTGCAGGACTGGATGGCAGCCCCGTCCGCCAAAGCATTCCTTGACATGGCCCGCCAATACTACGAACTGCCCCAATAGGAACGGCAAGACATCCGCAAATCCTCCCTGTTCCCAAGCCTGCCCGCGCAATCCATGGCAGGCCTTGCCAACTGCCGGGATCGGCATCCCGGGATGCATTGACCCGACTTGGGCGCGAATCTATAATCCCGTACTCAACGTTTCCATCCCCAATGCCCGGCGGCCACAGGCCGTAGCGGGTTACACGCCGTCCATCAGTCGCCTGCCGGCATCCGGAGTACCCCCATGACATCCGATCCGATTCTGCTCACCGACGGGCAGATGCGCCATTTCATCGCCCACGGCTACCTGATCCTCAACACGGACTTCCCGGACAGCTTCCACAACGCCATGAACGCCCGGATTGAAGCGGTCATGGAACAGGAGGGCAACCCGGGCAACAACATCCTGCCGCGTGTCCCCGAGGTCCAGGAAGTCTTCCGCCATCCCGTCATCCGCGGTGCGGTGGGCAGCGTGCTGGGTCCCGACTACCTCACCCAGCCGCACCGGCACTGTCACTTCACCTCTCCGGGCCGCAAGGTCCAGTCCTGGCACAAGGACAGCTACTGGGGCTACGCCCGCGTGCGCAACCACCGGCAGTGGTGGGCCATGATCTTCTACTATCCGCAAACGGTGGACACCGAGATGGGGCCGTCCGGCATCATCCCGGGCACGCAGTACTACGACAAGCGACCGGGCGACGAAACCGAGCAGCCGCTGTTCCTGGAAGGCCGGGCCGGTACCTTTGCGCTGATCCACTACGACCTGTGGCACCGCGGCGGCGCCAACATGTCCAACCGCAACCGCGCCATGCTGAAGTTCCAGTTCACCCGGATGACCCGACCCGCGGAACCGACCTGGGACAACCGGACCGACGAGTGGCAAGGCCTCAACGGCGACGGCCCTCCGCACACGCACGAAACCCTATGGCGGGATCACTGGAACTGGCTGTCCGGACGGCCGGGCGCGACCGGAAACGGCCCGGCATCGGACCGGGAACCCACTGAGCTCGCAGAGCTGGTGGCCGGCGACTACGAGCCCGACGGGGTCGGTGCCGCCTACGAACTGGCCCATTGCGGGCGCGACGGCATTCGGCACCTGCGTGAGCTGCTGGCATCCAAGTCGACGGCCGTCAGCCGCCGCGCCGGCTACGGGCTTAGCACGGCCGGTCCGGGAGCCCTAGCGGCGATTCACGAAGGCATCGGACACGAGTCGGCCCTGGCCCGGCGCCATGCCCTGTTTGCCGCCGGCGAGCAGGGGGCGGCCGCCGCCGACATCGCCCCGAACATTGCAGCCTGCGTGCAGGATGAAGACCGCTGGGTAAGGCGCACCGCGGTCGAGGCCCTCGGCATGCTGGAGGATGCATCCGCCACCGTCCCGGTTCTAATCCCGGCGCTGCAGGACGACGACGACCAGGTGCGCTACAGCGCAGCCCTGTCCCTGGGGCGGTACCGGGCCGATGCCGCAGAGGCCATCGATCCCCTGATGACCACGCTGCAGGACGAAAACCGCTACGTCCGCGGCTTCGCGGTCGAGGCTCTGAAGCAAATCGGCACGCAAGAGGCGCTGGCCAAGGTGTGCGACTACCTGCTTGAGAACCGCTGGTGCTATTCCACGACCCCGGACTCCCTGTTCTAGATCCCGCCGTCCGGGCCAGCCGGGCAGCATCCTGTCGATTCATCCAACCGAGGACCGCATGCAATACCAGCCCACGCTGGAGTCGGTGTCCCAGCACCCGGTTCCGACCTGGTTCCACAACGCCAAGCTTGGCATCTTCATTCATTGGGGGCTGTACTCCGTACCGGCCTGGGCACCCAATTCAGGGGATCTGGGCGAGGTGATCGAGAGCGGCAACTGGGCCGACTGGTTCACCGTCAACGCCTACGCCGAGTGGTACGCCAACACCTACCGCATTCCCGGCAGCCCGACCCAGCGGCACCACTTCGCAACCTACGGCCACGGACACGCCTACCGCGACTTCGTGGGCCCGTTCAACGAAGGCGCCGAACAGTGGGATCCCGGTTCGTGGGCCGATCTGTTCAAGGAGGTGGGCGCGCGGTACGTCGTCCTGACCACCAAGCACCACGACGGGTTTCTGCTGTGGCCCAGTCGCACACCCAATCCGTACCTCGAGGGGTACCACGCCCGCCGGGACCTGTGCGGCGAACTGGCGCAGGCCGTGCGCGGGCGCGGCCTGACAATGGCCTACTACTACTCCGGAGGCGTGGACTGGACCTTTACCCCCCAGGTCATCAGGAGCAGGATGGATCTCAGGGCCGCCTGCCCCCAGAGCCCGGAGTATGTCGCCTACGCGGATGCCCACTGGCGGGAGTTGGTTGACCGGTACGAGACCGCAATTCTGTGGAACGATATCGGGTGGCCGCGACACCACAACACCAACCAGCTGTTTGCGGACTACTACAACACCATGCCGGACGGCCTGGTCAACAACCGGTTCGGCCAGAACTTCGACGCCGCGGGTGCAACCCAGCTCTCGCCGGTGCACCACGACTTCACAACCCCGGAGTACCAGCAGTACGACTCAATCCAGGAAAAGAAGTGGGAGAGCTGCCGCGGCATCGGGGCGTCCTTCGGATACAACCGCCAGGAAGGGGTCGACCAATATCTCTCGGCCGAAGCGCTGATCCACTCCTTCATCGACATCGTCAGCAAGAACGGAAACCTGCTCATCAACGTGGGTCCGACCGCGGACGGGCGGATACCCCCCATGCAGGCCGAACGGCTCCGGTCCCTCGGCGCCTGGCTCGCCGGCAACGGCGAAGCCATCTTCGATTCCCGTCCCTGGCACACGGCGGAAGGCTCCACCGACGGAGGGGTTGATGTCCGATACACGACCCGCGACGGAGACCTGTACGCCATTCTGATGGACAGCCCCGACAGTCGGGAGTTCGCCATCAACGGCATCGTGGCTGCCCCCGATGCCCGGGCCACGGTCCTGGCCGACGGAACCGAAGCTGCCCTGAACCAAACCGAGCAGGGCCTGGCTTTCCGGACCGACGCTCCCCTGACCGGGGCACCGGCCCACGCCATTCGGATTTCCCCGGCTCCGGAACCGGCGGCTTCCTGAGCCAGCGGCTGGACCCAACGCGGATGCCGCGCCCCACAATCCTGGAATCCGCGGCGGAGGTCGGATCGATCTTCGCGGACGGAAACCTGGTATCGGTCAGTTCCTCCAGCGGGCTCGGTTGCCCGGACGCCGTGTTGGCCGCGCTGGGTGAACACTTCCGCCAAACCGGCAGTCCGCGCGACTTGTCGCTGATCCACCCCATCGCAGCGGGGGACATGTATGGCGTCAAGGGGGTGGACCGCATAGCCCAGCCGGGGTTGATTGCGCGCATCATCGCCGGGTCCTACCCCAGCGGACCGTCCAGCGCGCCCACCCCAAGGATCTGGTCCATGGTCGACAACGACGAGATCGAGGCCTGGAACCTGCCCAGCGGCATCATCTTCCACATGCTGCGCGAAGGGTCGGCCAAACGGCCGGGAGTGCTGACCAAGGTCGGCCTGGGAACGTTCGTGGATCCCCGTCGGCAGGGCGGCCGCATGAACCGCCGCACCGACGCGACCCTGGTGGAAATCGAGGAGTTCAGGGGCGAGGAGTGGCTGTTCTATCCTGCCCTGAGTCCCGACGTATCCGTCGTTCGGGCCACCACTGCCGACACCAACGGCAATCTGGCCTTTCGGCGTGAAGGCGCCTATCTGGGTGCCTATGAGCAGGCCTTGGCGGCACGCAACAACGGCGGCACGACCATTGCCCAGGTCAGTGAGATCGTGCCGGCGGGTTCACTGCCAATGCAGACCGTCCGCGTACCCGGCATCCTGGTCGACCATCTGCTCGTGGCCCCTGACCAACGCCAGACCACCCAAACCGACTACGATCCGGCCATCAGCGGGGAGACAACGGTCGATGTTGCCGACCTGGAGCCGATTGCCTGGTCGCCCGAGAAGGTCATCGCCCGGCGCACGGCCCAGGAACTGGCCGACGGCCAAACCGTAAACCTCGGCTTCGGCATATCCGCCCTGGTTCCCTACATCCTGCTTGAGGAAGGCCTGGACGGAAGCGTCACGTGGGTCATTGAACAGGGCGCGGTGGGCGGCCTGCCGCTGCTGGGATTCCAGTTTGGATGCGCCGTCAACGCGCAGGCCCTGGTGCCCTCCCCGGACCAGTTCACCTACTTTCAGGGAGCCGGTTTCGATCAGGCACTGTTGTCGTTTCTGGAGATTGACCGGGAAGGCAACGTCAACGTGTCGCGGATTGCCGCCCGCCCGGCCATCACGGCCGGAGCCGGCGGCTTCATCGACATCACCGCCCATGCGCGCAAAATCGTGTTCAGCGGCACCTTTACCACGGCCGGCCTCAACCTGGAGATGGAGGATCGGAGCCTCCGCATACGGAACGAGGGCAAGGTGCAGAAGTTTGTCGACCAGGTCGAGCATGTCACGTTCAGCGGACATCATGCCAAGGAACGGGACCAGGATGTCACGGTAGTCACGGAACGCTGTGTGCTACGGCTTGAATCGGATGGCTGGACCGCGACGGAGATCGCGCCCGGAGTGGACTTTGACCGGGATGTCCAGGCTCGGTGCGGGTTTCGATTGCACCGCTCGCCCGACATGCGCTTGATGGATCCGTCCCTATTTGCACCCGAACCGATTAACCTGAAGCTGCAATCAGCCACCTGACCACAACCATGTCCCAACCCAAAGCGTCCCCGGTCTTTTCACCGCGCCAGCAAGAAACCGCTGCCGCCTTGCTTGAGCGGCTCTTTCCCTCCGACGACGGGCTGCCCGGTGCCACGGACATTGGAGTCATTCAGTACCTGGAGAACGCCTTGACCGGGTATGCCCGGGACGATGTTCCCGTCTACCAGCAAGGTTTGGACAGCCTGGACAAGGCTGCAATGGACCAGACCGGTCTCCACTTTGCCGCGTGCAGCGATGCACAACAGGACACGCTGATCAAGGCACTCGAAGCCAACGAACTGGACGGTTTCCGGCATCCCACCGGCCCCGCATTCATGGAGATGGCCATTGGCCACATGCGGGAGGGCCTTTTTTCGGATCCGGTGCATGGAGGCAACCGGGACAAGCTTGGCTGGAAGACCCTCGGCCATCCCGGAGTTTGGCTCAGCAACTCCCCCGAGGAGATGTTGGCCACCGAACCGGTAACCAAGGGTGGCCGGTTTCAGTCGCTGGAAGACTTGAAGGGCATCGAGTTCACCAGGCCTGACGAACAGCCTCCGGTACCGCCGCAGTTCGATCCGGATGCCGGCCTCAACCCGCCCAACGACGAGGCCGATGTCATCCTGATCGGCATGGGCATGATGAACAGCGTGGTGGCACCCTTGTTCGCGGAGGCCGGGCTCAAGGTTGTTGCGTTGGAGGCAGGACCGTATCTGTCCCGACGCGACTATCTCCCGGACGAACTGCAGCAGGCCTACTATGCACGAGCCGGCCTGGGACCGAAGTTCAACAGCGAATCCCCCCGCTGGCGCCGCAATGAAGGGGAACCAACCCAACCGGTCACTTATTCGCTGGGACGGATGGTGAACGGCGTGGGTGGATCCTCGTATCACTACGGCACCTGGCTGCGGCGTTTTCACCCACACCACTTCCGCCTCCGTTCCCGCATCCAGGAGAACGGCTGGGAACACCTGCTCCCGGACAACAGCCAGGCGGCCGACTGGCCGTTCACCTACGAGGATCTGGAGCCCTACTATTCCCGGCTGGAGTGGGACATCGGCATCTCCGGGGTCAGCCACCTGCCCGATATCCCGCGGAGCCGGGCTCTGCCCAATCCGCCGATGCTGCCCTTTCGGTACGGAGAGGTGTTCCGGGAAACGGCCGAGGGCATGGGCCTGCGTCCCTACCCGGTGCCTTCCGGCATCAACACGGTGCCCTACCGCGGACGTCCGGCCACCACCTATTCCGGCTGGATATGCGGTTTCGGGACGTTCGACGACAGTGTCTGGATGCCGGCCACCGAGTGCGTGCCCAAGGCCTTGGAAACCGGAAACCTGGAATTGAAGGCCCGGTGCCGGGCTCTCCGCATCCTTGCGGACGATTCAGGCCACGCGTGCGGGGTTGAGTACTTCGCGCCCGACGGCCAAGTCCACGTCCAAAGGGGACGTTGTCTGATCCTGGGCACCTACCTGTGGGAAAACCTGCGGTTGCTGTTCCTGTCCCATGACGACAGACATCCCGGAGGCCTGGGCAACAACCGGGAACAGTTGGGCCGGAACGTGATGACCAAGAATTTCGCCCACGTCCTGGCCATGTTCCCTGACCAGGTTTTCAACCGCCATGCCGGATTCGCACCGCAGTCCTTGATCCTGGACGATTTTCTCGACGACGAATTCGATGCCGAGGCCAATGGCTTCATCGGCGGGGCCACCATCAGCGCCGAACCAAACGTCAATCCACTTTCCATCAGCAAAGAGGCCCCGCCTCCGGACGTACCCGCCTGGGGGGCGAGGTATAAGGAACACATCCGCAACTGGCAACACCAGGGTGTTTTGCGCATACAGCCGGAAACCTTGCCGTACACGAGCAACTTCGTTGACCTGGATCCGCGGTACCGAGAAAAAAGTGGCCTGGGCCTGCCCGTTCTGCGCATCACCTACGACATGCGCGAGAACGAGAACAAGCTGTCGCAGTGGATGGAGGACAAGTGCGAGGAAATCCTGCTTGAGATGGGCGGACAGAATCCGTGGCGGGGTCCCAGATTCACAGGGGTCGGAAGCTGTCACGATCTGGGCGGAATCCGCGCGGGCGAGGATCCGGCCGCCTCGGTGGTGGATCCAAACCTCGAGGTACACGACACGCCGGGCCTGTTTGTCTTCAGCGGCGGGGTGTTCCCCAGTTGTCCCGGCATCAATCCTTCCCTAACCATGATGGCGATGTGCACGCGGGCCGCCGAGAACATCATCCAGCGGCTGGCGCACAACGACATCGGGTAGTTTCCTTGAAATACTCTGCAGGTTTATGAGCGAATACATCAACTTCCGCATCAACGGCCATGTTGCGGAACTCACGTTGGACAGGCCCCAAAAGCTGCATGCCCTCAACGTCGACATGCTGACCGCAATGTCGGAGCTGGTTCAGGACATCGACCACAACCATGAGATTCGGGTTCTGGTCATCTCCAGCACAGGCGACCGATCGTTCTGCTGCGGCGCGGACATCATCGAGTGGTCCGCCATGTCCCCGGTGGAAATGTGGAGAACCTGGATCAAACGGGGCGGCGGCCTGATGAACAGCATCAGTGCCTTGGCAATTCCGGTGATCGCGTCGATGAACGGGTTGGCCTTGGGCGGGGGATTGGAACTCGCGTTGGCCGCGGACATCCGGATTGCCACGACATCCACCCGTGTTGGGATGCCCGAAGCCAAGCTGGGCATCATTCCTGGATGGGGCGGCACGCAGGTTCTCAAGCAGGTGATCGGACCCAGCCGGACCAAACAGTTGATTTTCACGGGCGAAATCATCTCCGCGGCCAAAGCCGAGAGCTGGGGGTTGATCAACGAGGTGGTGGAACCAGAGGAGATCGAACAACGAACCTCCTCCATGGCCGATGTCATCGCCGCCAATGCACCGATTGCCGTACAGGCGACGAAGGCCTTGGTGGACGCGGAGTCGAGCCGCCATGACGGTCCCCACCTGGAGGGGATAGCCGGTGCGCTGACGCAGTTCACGGAAGACGCGGGTGCAGGTGTCGAGGCATTCAAGAACAAGCAGCGGACAAACCCGGCTTTCCACGGGCGATAAGATCCGGTCGTCTTCCGTCTCCAAGCCTTACGAAGGCAGTCCAATGTCGGCTGTACTCACGTCAGGAAGTTCACCGCGCAAAGGCATCATCACCATCGCGACGGCTCCGTGCCGGTACGGTGCCGTCCTTGTGGCAGCCAACGACCAAGGGATCTGTGACATACAGCTGGGCGCGTGCCGCGATGAATTGACCGGGAGTTATCACAGATGGGCGAAGAAGGAGGTCCACCAGATTCGGGGAGAGGGGCATCCCGCCTGGTTGGAAGCAGTATTGAACCTGACCGAAGATCCAACGTACGCTTTCGACCATCCTCTGGATGTCCAAGGAACCTCCTTTCAGAACCTCGTATGGTGCGCCTTATGTCAGGTTCCGGCAGGTCAAACCACAACCTACGGCGAACTGGCTCTGGCTATCGACAAACCCAGGGCTTACAGGGCGGTAGGTGCCGCCTGCGGAGCCAACCGACTGGCTCTGGCCATCCCCTGTCATCGGGCGTTGCGGAAAGGATCGGGCCAGCTCGACTACAGGTGGGGAGCAGACATCAAGCAGCAAATTCTCTCGGCCGAATCATCGTGGGTGCTTGATCCCCAATAACGACCACCAGTCTCCGAACACAACCCGGCCCTTCCAAACCACCTATACAGGGGGCGAACCATGTTGCTCGACCCGCTAATCCATGCACTGGCACTGGTACGCGACCGAATCAAGAACTTTGAACGCGAGTTCACAAGCAACGAAGCACAGACCCGGTTGTCACTGGTCGATCCGATTCTGACAGCACTCGGATGGGATCCTCGGGATCCGTCCGTGATCAGGGTTGAGTTCCCTGTACGCCAGCGCGGCCGAAACAACAAAGCAGACTACGCGCTACTTGACTCACAACAGAAGCCGATCGCCTTGGTGGAGGCCAAGAGCTTGGGAACTGATCTTGGCCTTGCCCAGGATCAACTGTTTGAGTACGGATCCGGGGAGGCAGTTCCGTATGCCATAGCCACCGATGGTGCGCACTGGGCCGTCTATAAGCGTGAGAGGCAAGGTACCGACTTGCTTTTCAAGCAGTTGCTGGCAATCTCGATCGCGGACCAGCCTTCGACTTTAGTGGCAATCAAGCTACTGTCGATGTGGAGAGAACTGCTCACATCTCAATCCTCGATTGACCAAATCGCGCCAGCCCTCTCCACGCTTAAGACACATCAACTCAAACCTACAGCGGCGAGCACCCAAAACACCGAACACGCTGAGGAAAATGACCGAGAACGATGGGGGCCGTCATCTGACGAAAAACTAACGTTCACCTTGAGCAGTCCACCCGCTACTATAACAGGCAGGAAGCCAGCGTTGCTGTCATTGCCAGGAGTAACGGCCATTCAGATCAAAAATTGGTCGTCTCTTTTGATAAAGACT
Source organism: Caldilineaceae bacterium (assembly GCA_965219935.1). Classification (GTDB taxonomy): domain Bacteria; phylum Chloroflexota; class Anaerolineae; order Caldilineales; family Caldilineaceae; genus Bin34. Next base: position 1,329,440 of record CBDCOU010000003.1, read on the forward strand.
ACTTGGTGGTTATTGGAGTCAGATAGGCTAAACATTCAAATCCCGTGGAAGGAAAATTCCACCAGCAAACGAAATGTCCTTCAGTCAACACCCATATACAATAACAAGGGGGTAAGAATCAAGGCGCAAAAAGAAATCAAATCCGATTTGCACTTGCTATACAATTTTGACGCGATCGATATCTGCAAAATTGCAGCCAAGCTGCTAGACGAATGTGGAATCCATAGTTCAGAGGTCAAGGTGACTTTAACACAACGAGATCGGTAGAAACATACAAGAACGCAACTGTTCAACACAGTTGATGAACAGATACCTCCGCCCAACTACTGGGAGGGCTATAGGATGCATCTCCTTTCGATTTCGCGCAGGAACGTCTGACAGAAAGGAGAGAGGGCCAAGGCGAATGACGCATCCACCTTCGAATGGCACGTCGCTTGTACCCAGCAAAGCAGGTGAACGCGTTAGCACGTCGGTTGGACAGCAACCATCCAGTGGTCAGTAAGGCGACCGCATGTTCCCAAAGCTGGCCGCGACCTATATTGACCTATATTCATGTGAACTACAGCCGGTCGTAGGGTAGGATGGGTTCGGACGGGTGGTGGAGGACACGACCATGGCATCGGACACGGCCCTGCGGGAAGAGTTTCTGGACTTGCTGGAGCGGGACGGGGCGTTCCGGGAGTCAGTGCGCCGGCAACTCCTGACGGCCGAACTGGTTGAGTTGCCGGAGCGATTTGCCGCCTTCGCCGGGCGCGTCGACAAGTTCATAGTCGAGCAGCAGGGAATCAATGCCCGCGTGGATGCCCGGTTCGACCGCATGGATGCCCGGCTTCAGACCATCACCGACGACCTAGGAATCCTCAAGGGCCACGCGGCCGGCCGTGCCGCGCGCGACCATGTCGAAACGCTCCTGGACCGGCTGGGACTGACGTACGTCACCATCCTTGACCGGCGCGACCTGGTGGGTCTGCTGCGCCGGTTCCAGGACATTCCCACCGGCGAGCGACAGAGCTTCTTCCGGGCCGACCTGGTGCTGGAGGCCCTAGACGACGACGGGGCTACCCGATACGTGGCGGTCGAGGCCTCATACACAGCCGATCGGCGGGACAGCGACCGGGCCCGGCGCAACGCCGGGTTCCTGACCCGCGTCACCGGCTGCCCGGCGCATGCCGTCGTCGCCAGCCTGAGGAACGACCGGCATGTCCAAGAGCTGGTGGAAGCCGGCACGGTCCACAGGCTCCGGTTGGCGGAGAAGGACCTGGCTCCGGACTAATGTGCCGAAACCTGCCTGGTCTGCGGCTTCACCGAGTGGCACCATGCCGATGCCCAGGATCGGACAACATACTTGAAATCCTGTTGGTCCGGCCAGCCTGCATCCCACCAGGAACCCACCCCAATGACAACCCTGGCCGAACAGTCGGCTCGGCTGTGCCGGGGAAACGCCAACGGGTGGAGGTTCTAGCCGCGAGACGCCTAGCCGCGGAACGGGCCCCGGCAGGCCTGCCATTGATTCCACTTCAAGTGTGCCTCATCCGCTTGTCCTTCAACAGGACGGCACAGCGGACGCACCGCCGGTCAACCCCTCCACGCTTACAACGGGGCCGACATGTACCGCTCGGCATCCGACACAGCCCCGTCACCGCAAGCGCCGCGCTGGCAAACCTATCATCTGGCCGTCCTGTGGGTGTGACAACCGCAGACACTACGCAATGGATTTGTGCAAACCAAGATACGACGCATCCACCTCCGGACGGCCCACGGGGTCTGAAGGCTTCAACAACGTTGTTCGCCCGACGCAACTTGCGAACCCGGAACCGGGTCTGCGGACCGAGTCCACCATGTCGGGGGCTCAGCGGCAGTAGAAGGGTAAGCGGCACTTGATCCAGAGACTGTTCGCGTACTCTTTGGCGCGGGATGGCCACCTATGCCTGTGCGGCCGCGACCTGATGGACCGGTACATCCCTGGTGTTGTTGACGGACACGCCACCGGAGCGGACGGACACAACCTTCTATGCCTGCCGGGACCGAATTGAGTGGGGCTTCCGCGGCCTAGGAGCGCCAGAAGGAAGCCGCTGTCCTGGGCCGGTCCCCCACACTGACGTTTCGGGCACCAAGGCAGGACTTGGACGGCTCGTCGGCTCCGGTCGGCAGTTAAGGACATGCCAGCACCAGCCGAATTTGGCCGCACCCTGCCACAGGATCGTCCCGTCCAATAGCGGGAAAAGTGGTTGCCGGCAAGGAGTTCATGTATAGAACCAGATCCTGTAGCCAAAGGCATACTGATTTGTGAGGCCAACGGTCCAGTGCAGATCACGGAGACGCCAGCCGTCGCTGCGACAACGACATGGTTGGCGTACCCTTCAATAACAACGGGGCTGATGACTGCCCTTGCCTCGCCCACGGTAGAAGCACAACGCCTTCGCTAACGGAGTGAGTCGGAAGGCAGCTCGAACATACGGTGCCCGTCTGTATCCCGGGAAACACGGCCGTCGATACCATTCCAACCCGTTTCGGCAAAGTCGTCACTCTCCGTAGAATTCCGATGACACTCCGGAACAAGCCCCAACACAAACTTCTTGGAGACCTGCCCATGACCCACACGGATCCCATTCTGGTGGAGGTCATTCACAACTACCTGCTGTCCGCGGCCCGCGAGATGCAGCGCAACCTGATCCGGACCTCCTACAGCACCATCATCTACGAGATCCACGACTTCGGCCTCGGCATCTACGACGACCAGTGCAACTTGCTGGCCGAAGCCCCCGGCCTGGCCGTCTTCACTCGGGGCAACGACTACGGATTGCGGAAGGTGGTGGAGTTCCTTGGCGAGGACAACATCCATCCAGGAGACCTAATCCTTCTCAACTATCCCTACTGGAGTTCCGCCCACATCCTGGACGTGCTGGCGGTGTCGCCTATCTTCCACGAGGAGGAATTGGTGGGTTTCACTGCCGTGAAGCAACACTGGCTGGATCTGGCCCAGAAGGACCCGGGGTACTGCCTGGACACGACGGACGTCCATCAGGAAGGCCTCATCCTTCCGTGCAGCAAAATCTACGAACGGGGTGTCCTGAACCGCCAGGTCCTCAACCTGATCCGCTTCAACACGCGCATGCCCGATCGGGTCATCGGGGACATGCACGCCCAAATCTCCTCCTGCCGCACAGGCGAGCGACGGGTGCAGGAACTGGTGGCGCGTTTCGGGGTTGACACGTATCGGGAGGCCGTAACCGAAATCCTCGATCACGGCGAGCGGCTGGCCCAGGCGGGTCTGGCAAAGCTGCCGAAGGGCACTTGGACGGCCCATGACTTCCTGGACGACGACGGCATCGACACGGATCGGCTGGTGAAGATGCAGGCCACGGTGACCGTGTCGGACAAGGAGATGATCGTGGACTGGTCCGGCTCCGATGCCGCCGTCAAGGGTCCCATCAACCTGCCCATCGGCTCCACCATGGGCATCAGTGCCTTGGTGTTTAAGGCCATCACGACTCCCGACAGCCCCGCCAACGCCGGCAACTTCCGCCCGTTAAAGGTCATCGCGCCGGAAGGTTGCGTCATGCATGCACAACCCCCGGCTCCCACCTTTACCCTCTGGACCTCCCTTTTGGCTCCCGAGGTGATCACCAAAGCCCTGGCCCAGGGCATGCCCGATCTGATTCCAGCCTGCTCAGGCGGCGACGTATTCGACGTGATGGGGGTCGGCATCCATCCGGACACCGGCCAGTACTGGCTGGAGGCGACCAACGAAGGGGTTGGGTTCGGGGCGCACGCCGATGGAGACGGCGAGACCGGGATCATGCACTTGTCGGAACCTGGATGCCGGAACAATCCCATCGAGGTGCTGGAAACCAAAGCGCCGTGGCTGATCGAAGCCTACGCCATACGTCAGGACTCGGGAGGTACGGGCCAGCACCGCGGCGGTCTTGGAGTTCTGCGTAGTTACCGCTTCCTGGCGAACGCGGCCTGTCTGACCCTGGTCAAGAAGACTCGCACCCGTCCGTGGGGCATGGCTGGAGGCGGAGATGGCATTCAGGGAGAGGTGATCGTTCGGCCCGGTACGGACCGGGAGAAGGTCACCGGCGCCGTTTACGAGCACATGCAGCCTGACGAGGTGCTCGTCAACTGTTCCGGCGGTGGGGGAGGTTGGGGAGATCCTGTCCGACGCGATCCGGCAGCGGTCCTGGAAGATGTTCGGATGGAATATGTCTCGCCCGAAGCCGCCCGATCCGAGTACCGGGTTGCCATCGACCTGGAACGCATGGAGGTCGACGAGGCAGCCACGAAGGCATTGCGGGAAGTTGATGTCGGACACGGTACGCTGTAGGGCCTTACCGACTAGTACAGAGCCGCGGTCGTCCAGATACGTTCCGGCAGGCGAGGAAACGGATTCCCGGGATCCCGCTTCCAACGTTGGAACAATGGAACCACATGGCAGTCAAACGGTCCCGTGAGGGACCTCCAAGCAAATGCCGATACATCAGGACAGGTTGGATTGCAGGAGGATTCTGTGCACGTAGCAGTTGACGTTGGCGGTACCTTCACGGATGTCAGCATCCTGGACGAAGCGACCGGTGCCTACCGGTTTGAAAAGGTGGAGACCGTACCTTCGGATCCCGCCTCCGGAGTTCTGGCCGGATTGGACAAGGCGGTGGTCGAGCCGCAGGACATCGCCTACTTCATACACGGCACGACCCTCGGCATCAACGCGCTTCTGACGCGCACCGGAGCCAACGTTGCCATCGTCACCACACGCGGGTTTCGCGACGTGTACGAACTGGGCAGGACCGACCGCGATCCGATGTACGACTTCAAGTACCGCAAGCCCCCGGCCCTCGTACCGCGGCATAGGGTCTTCGAGGTTGAGGAGCGACTGAACTTCCGGGGCGAAATCCTCACCCCCTTCAACCAGGACGACGCCCTCCAAGTCGCATCCCGCATTGAGGCCTCGGGTGCGGAGGCGGTGGCGATCTGCTTTCTGCACAGCTATGCCAACCAGATCCATGAACTCGCAATGCAGGAAGCGCTGGCACAGGTCTGCCCCGACCTGCCGGTGACCCTCTCCAGTGATCTCTCCCGGGAGTACCGGGAGTACGAACGGACGAGCACGGCAGTGGTGAACGCCTATATCCAGCCAATCACGCGCGCCTATTTGGGACAGTTGGACCGGACACTGGCGGAAGCCGGTTCGTCCGGTCAGTTCCTGCTGACCCGCTCCGGAGGCGGCGTGATGACGGTGGCCTCGGCCCTGGTGGAGCCGGTACAGCTGATCCTCTCGGGACCGGCGGCAGGAGTCATCGGCGCGGCCGCTTTCGGCGAGGTCATTGGGGTTCCGAATCTAATCACGCTCGACATGGGTGGCACCAGCCTCGACACCTCGCTCATCGTAGACGGACAGCCTCGATACAACCATGACCAGATCTTTGAGGGCCTGCCCATTTCCAAACCCGCCATCGACATCCACACCATTGGTGCCGGCGGCGGCAGCATCGCCTGGGTGGATGCGGGAGGGCACCTGCAGGTGGGTCCCCAAAGTGCCGGTTCCGTGCCCGGGCCGGTCTGCTACGGCAAGGGCGGCCGCGAAATCACGGTAACCGACGCCGCCCTGGCGGTGGGCTACCTCGACGCGGGCAACTTCCTTGGTGGCGAAATGGCACTGCAGGAAACCCGGACCCACGCGTTGCTTTCCGAACTGGCCAAGCAAACAGGCATGGAGCCCTTGGAAATCGCGAACGGAGTCCTTCGCATCAGTACGGTCAAGATCGCCGGTGCCGTAAGGGAAATCTCGGTGGAGCAGGGACACCACCCACACGACTTCTCACTCTTCGCCTTTGGCGGCGGCGGGCCGCTGCTGGCCTGCAACGTGGCGCGGGAACTGGGTCTACCCACAGTCGTAGTACCACCGGGTGCGGCCAATTTCTCGGCCTTTGGCATGCTGATGGTTGACGTGGTACACGACTTTGCCCAAACCTTTATCTCCGGGATCGATTCCCTTCAATTGGATGCCGTAAACCGCATACGTGAGTTGCTGGTACAGGAAGCCCGCGCCGCATTGAATGCCGACGGCATCGGTCCGAGGGACCGCCGTCTCGAACCGTTTGCCGAAATGCGCTACACGGGACAGGAACACGCGGTGACCATTCCCCTACCTTCAAACCCGTTGACCCCGGACGACGTGCCGGATTTAGTCGCCCGTTTCAACACGGTGCACGAACGGCAATACGGGCACAGCATGGAGGATCCGGTCGAAATTGTGACGCTGCGCCTGCGCGCGACCGGCCTGCTCCCCAGACCCGATATTCCCGAGATGGAGGAGACCGCGGCGTCTCAAGTACCCCGGTCCAAGGAATCGCGGACCGTTGCGGGATCACCGGACACCTATGCTGTCTACGAGCGCGCGGCTTTGCCTAGGGGAATGTCACTGCACGGCCCGGCCATTGTCGAGGAACCCACCTGCACGACCGTTCTGCATGAGGGCGACATTCTGACGGTGGGTTCCCATGGGGAACTGCACATCGCGATCGGGTAATGAACCCACAGTGCTGCCTGCCCTGCAGCAGTCCGCAGACTACTGGATTCCAGGTACTTCAGGGAGATGCTTGGAGCCCAGTCAATTGACGAGACACCTCTTGCACCTGCCCAGCTTCAACCGGACTCAGGCCCGTGAGACCAACTGGTTACAGGCCGACTACCGATCATCGCCCCAAGCTTCCTATGCCAAGTGGTAGAGATGCTGGCTGTCGATGAATACGATGGTGCGCACAAAAAAACACCCGCCCAGGGACATGGCCAAAGCCACGAATCCAGCGGACGGGGAGGAACTTGGGTGCAGCCTAACCTCCAGTGTGTTTCCCTGTCAAGTGTAAGTTGTACACAGGGCTGTTTCAGTTCACAACTGCTGCCGATCAGCAGGCATGCCCTTTGTCGGACAGCCGGGATCTGCTACAAGAACATCCCGCATAGACAAGGACCTGCACCAACTCATCGGGCTCGATTTGCCAGTTCCGCTTCCACTTCGGACCAGGACAGTCCCCGGTCGACCAACAGAACGAGACAGTGATACAGCAGGTCCGCCATTTCGTAGGTCAATTGAATGTCGTCCTGCGTTAACCCTGCGATCACGACTTCCACGCCCTCTTCCCCAACCTTTTGGGCAATCCGTGGCAGACCGTCCTTGAACAGGGATGTCGTATAGGAGCCCTCGGGCATCTCGATCCGTCGCTGTTGGATGACCCGTTCGAGGTCCCGAACCACATCGCTCATTGTTCCGGCTCCAAGTCCGATTCCAGCCGTCGGAAGAAGCAGGACCGGGCACCCGTGTGACAGGCCGGACCATGCGGCCTGGCCAACAGGACCAGCGTGTCCCCGTCGCAATCGACCAGGATCTCCTCGACATCGATGAAGTTTCCGCTGGTGGCTCCCTTGTGCCAGATCTCCCGGCGGCTTCGACTCCAGAACACGGCCTGCCCCAACTCGAGGGTTTGCTCCAGCGCCTCTCGGTTCATCCAGGCCACCATCAGGACTTCCAGGGAATTGGCATCCTGGACCAATGCGGTAACCAAACCCTTTGCATCAAACTCGACGCTTTCCAGAAACTCGGTGCTATCCAGCACCTGTGTATCGTTCTTCATAGATTCACTGCCCGTTTAGGAACCGAACCCGTCCAAGCGCACCGGAATCCCTTCAGCCGCCATGTGTTCCTTGACTTCCTGAATGCTCAACTGCCTGAAGTGGAACAGCGATGCGGCCAGGGCCGCGGCGGCTCCGCCCTTGGTTACGGCATCGGCAAAGTGGCTGGCTTGGCCCGCGCCCCCGCTGGCAATGACCGGTATCGAGACGGCGTCGCTAACGGCCCGGGTCAATTCGAGATCGTAATTGGCCTGTGTTCCATCGCCGTCCATCGAGGTCAGCAGTAATTCCCCGGTGCCCAACTCTTCCACCTGCCGAGCCCACTCCACGGCGTCCAGACCCGTGTTGATGCGGCCACCGCTCACGTAGACATCCCAGGCAGGCTCGGCACCGGGTTGCGCATCCCGCCGCTTGGCGTCAATGGCGGTGACAATGCATTGACTGCCGAACCGTTCGGCACCATGGGAGATGATCTCGGGGTTGCGAACCGCGGCGCTGTTGACGGACACCTTGTCCGCACCGGCCAGCAGGATCGCCCGCATGTCGTTCTCGTTCCGGATTCCGCCGCCGACCGTGAACGGAATGAACACGGCATCCGCCACCTGACGGACCATGTTCGTGACAATCTCGCGTGCTTCATGGGTGGCGGTGATATCCAGGAACACCAATTCGTCCGCGCCTTCCCGGTCGTAGACGATAGCCTGGCTGACCGGGTCCCCGGCATCCACCAGGTCCACGAACTCCACTCCCTTGACCACGCGCCCGTTGTGGACGTCCAGACAGGGGATGATCCGTTTGGCCAACATTACGCAACTCCCTGCCTGCAGGCGGCAATGGCTTCCGGCAGCTTCAAGGCTCCGGTGTACAGCGCCTGACCCGAAATGAACCCGATGATTCCTGGCTCCTTCAGGTTGACCAGTGCCTGCACATCCGCCAGCGATCCAATGCCGCCGCTGGCAATGACGCTCAGGCCCGACTCGCGGGCGAGGTCCGCCGTCTCCCGAAGATTCACACCGGTCAGCATTGCATCCCGCGCAATGTCGGTGTAGACAAGCAGTTCCACGCCCAGGTCCTGCATGCGCCTGGCCACCTCCACCGCGGACAGATCGGTCTGTTCCTGCCACCCGTGCGTGGCCACCATGCCACCCCGCGCGTCCAGCCCTACCACCACCCGGTCGGCTCCAAACTCCACAATGGCATCCTTCACCACATCGGGCTTGCGCACGGCCACCGTACCGAGAATCACCCTGGTCGCCCCAAGGCCCAGGATGTACTTGACGTCGTCCAGGGAACGGATGCCGCCGCCAAACTGCACCGGCACGTCCACGGCCCGGCGGATGTCCGAGAACGCCCGGACGTTCACCGGCACCTCGGCCGCTTCGCCCACGACCTGCCCCAAGGCCCCGTCCAGGTTCACCACGTGAAGCCACTCGGCGCCTTCGTCAACCCAGTGCCGGGCCATGGCCGAAGGTTCCTGGCTAAAGACGGTTTCGGCATTGGGGTCGCCTTGGCGCAGCCGCACACAGGCACCGTTGCGCAAATCGATTGCAGGGAAGACGATCACGGGGCATCACCAAAATGTCGAGGTTGAATTCCATCCACCGGCCGGCCGCCCCATCTCGGGGCAACGGGCCTGTTCAAGCGACCCGTTCCTCGACGGTCCGCATGAAGTTGGTCAGGATGCGAAGACCAACCTGCTGGCTCTTTTCGGGGTGGCATTGGATGCCCCAAAGGTTGCCGGATTGCAGCACGCTGGCATAGGACACCCCGTAGTCGGTCGTGGCCAGAACCACGGACTCGTCGGCGGGAACACACCGGTACGAGTGGGCGAAATAGGCATAGGCATGGTTCGGGACTCCGTCCAGCAACGGGTCGGTTCGCTGTTGGTGGAGTTGATTCCACCCAATCTGCGGGACGCGCAGCATACGCGCCGGTTCCCGGGGATCGGCCATCGCATCCGGGAAGCGCAGGACCTGACCGGGCACAAGGCCCAGACCCTGATGGCGTCCCATTTCCTCGCTCTCGTCCAGCAACAGCTGCATGCCCACGCAAATCCCGAACAACGGCACCCCGGTCGCCACTGCTTCCAGCATGGGCTCTTCCCAGCCCTTGTTGCGGACATTGTCCACGCTGCTCCCGAATGCGCCTTGGCCCGGCAGCACCAGGGCACTGAAACCGGTCAGGCATTGGGCCCGGTCCAATATTGCCACTTCAATGTTCAGCGGACCGGCCACGTGCGTGAACGAGTTGCTGATGCTGCGCAGATTGCCGACCCCGTAGTCGATGATTGCCACTGTCATGCGCTGCCTCCCAATCAACCGTCCAACTCGAAATTTCGCACGATGGCAGGCGGAAACCGGCCCGAAAGACAATCCCTGCGCAACTGGCGCAGCCGCTCCTGACACCGGTCCGCAGCCTGTCGGGTCAACCGCTGCTCGGCAACGGCCCGTTCCAGGGGTCGTTCCCCGGTCACCACCAGTTTCCGTGTGCGGTTGGCCACCATGCCCAGATACAGCGTACAGGCTTGCAGCCGCCGGTCCACATTTGCAAACTCCTCGCAGACCGGCATGAACCAGCCAATCGGGGCCAGATCGGGCCCAAAGTACTTCTCCACCACGTGGTTGATATCGGTCAGCCAGAACCGCATTCTGGTTCCGGACATCCTCATGCTGCTGCTGGAGAAGGAGGACTTCTCGATCAGCATGCGCCGGGTCTCGACACAGTTGTATTCGATGGTGTCGCGATCCGTCTCCCAGTCAGCCTGGGCGAGGACGCGATGGCCGCAGGCGTTGCCGTGGGCAATCAGAGCCTGAAACAGGTCCATTGCAGTTTGGTCGGCGTGGAAAAAAACGGAGTTGGCGGCATGTTCGGAACCATGGCGGGGCCAACCACTGAATGACAGTGGTCGGACACCGGCCTATCGGCCTTCGCGGGTACGGCGGCCGACCGCAAGGGTGCCAACTTCCCAGCAGTGGCCAAACCCGACTGACGGAATGTCGGCACAAGACACTGAACCTGCAATGTGTCGCCGGTCCACGGCTCCGCGTTGCATGTTGCGGAGTCCAGGCGGACCCGCGCCTCTTCCCTTGGTGCCATGTCGCGTCTGTTGTGAACCTACGCCTGCACAAACCCGTCGCGTATAGGATAATGCCCAAGGGCCATCGGAAATGTTGTCAACGCGTGGTCCTCCGTGTCCTTTCCCGTTCACAAACCGCCTGCCATGATTCGCGGCTACTTCAACCGAGCCTGGCTCCCACTGCTGTGTGCCGCAGTGGTGATTGCATTCGACCAGTGGACCAAAGTGCTGGTGCGCGAACACATCGCACTGCATCAAGCGTCCACGCCCATCGCCTGGCTTGAAGGCATCTTCATGCTGGAGCATGTCCACAACTATGGAGCCGCCTTCGGCATCCTCCAGAACGCGGGGATTTTGTTCGTCATCACCACGGTGGTCATCTGCATTGCAATCGTGGTCAGCATCGGTCGCCTGGGAGTATCGCAGCGAGGAATGCAGATTCTCATGGGCCTCATCCTGGGTGGTGCCATCGGGAACTTCATCGACCGCACGACACTGGGCTATGTGACCGACTTTGTGAAGGTGGGCATCCCCGGCAAAGCCTACTGGCCCAACTTCAACATTGCCGATTCGAGCATCGTGATCGGTGTCCTGATCATGACCTTCATGGCTTGGCGACACGACATCTTCGCCGACGACGAGGAACAGGAAGAGCGTCAACCCGACACCTTGACCCTGGCACCGGAGTCGTCGGGCAGCAGCAACGACTCCGGGGTATAGGTGGATGCACAACAGCTGTCGTTCCGGACAGAGTTGGGCGACGCGGACCTCCGTCTTGATCAAGTGTGTGCCAGCCGGCTGGCAACGCTAAGCAGAACCCGAGTCAAGAGGCTGGTCCAGGAGGGCAGTGTCCTGGTGGACGGCCGGCCGTCCACGCCGTCGTTCCGTGTGCATCCGGGCCAAACCGTCACGGTCGCCGTGCCTGCACCGTTGGCGGAAACCATCGAACCCTGGTCTTTCAACCTGCCGATTGTCTTTGAGGACGAGTACCTGGCGGTCATTGACAAGCCGCCTGGTCTGTCCATGCACCCGGGACCGGGCCATCCCAACCGGACCATGGTCAACGCCCTCGTCCATCGCTGGCCCGATTGGCACAAACTGGGTCCTGACAGTCGCCTGGGTCTGGTCCACCGCCTCGACATGGACACGTCGGGCCTGGTGGTGGTCGCGCGCACCGCGGCCGCCCAAACCAGACTCCAGCAACAATTCAGCGAACGCACCGTAGGCAAGTCCTACACGGCCCTGCTGGACGGGTGGCTCGAACCCCCGAGCGGAACGGTGGATGTGCCGCTGGGACGCCACCCGCGCTGGCACCAGCGTCAGGCTGCATTTCCGGCAGGTTCCGCGGTTGCCGGGATTCGCATACGGAATGCCCTGACGGAATTCAAGGTCTCCCGCTACCTCGTCTCGCGTCCGCCGGGCCTGCAGAATCCGTTTTCCTTGGCGGACTTGCGCCTGCACACGGGCAGGACCCACCAAATCAGGGTTCACATGGCATGGCTGGGATTCCCGGTGGTCGGCGATCGCTTGTACGGCCTGACGAAACCGAGATTGCACATGCCCAGACAGTTTCTTCATGCGTCAAGGTTGTCCTTCGAGCACCCGTGCACCGGAGAGCATATGGCGTTCGGATCCGATCTGCCCGAGGATCTGGCAGGCCCCCTCGCCGGCCTTGATCTGGCAGACTGAGCACGGCCGCTTGACCCGGCTCCGTCCGCCAACCGGATACCGGCCGATTTCGCCGACAACAGGCACACCGCGACCGGAGCAACACCGGAATCGCCCATGAACGGCAAATGGCGTGCCGCGCGCATCCTGCTGGGCCTGCGCCTGCATTGGTGGCTGATCCTAATCAGCGTGGTGCCGTCGTTCGCACCGGTACTCAGGCCGGATCCCTTCATCCCGGGCCTGGCCCATCTTGAAACCTGGCGGTATTCGGTTCTTCAACTGGAACTAGACGCCGCCAGCCACGCACTGGAACGCCTCTTCACCAAACGGCCAGGGGCATGGACCGACAGGGACCGACAGGAGTTTGTCAGGGCCTATGCCTCGCACCTTGAGGCCCGATGGCAGGCCAATGCAGGGATCTGGCAGGCCGGACTCCTGTTGGATCCGTTTGATTATGTCAACTTATACCGAAACCATGCCGATCGGCTCGAGGAGGATGCATGGCTGGGCCGACACCGAACCGAAATGGAACTCATTGTTCAGTTCGAGTTGGCGGAGGAACTCGCGCGCCTTGGCTTTGGAGAGGTTCACCGGATGTTCCCTCCGGTTCTGTTCCGCTTGGTGCATCCCCCGATATTGGTTACCTACAGCCCGCGCGACGTGATCAGCACCATCGGCTTTGCCTACGTGCGGCCGGGCACACCGTGGAAACAGGCCGATACCTACGAAGACATGGTGCTGGCCGAACACAACCTGAGTGTCCACCTCAGCCGCGTGGGCGGCATTGCCACCTATCCGACATCGGTCCAACCCCTGACCTGGGACCTGGAATACCTGTACGAAGTGGTGGCGCACGAGTGGATTCACACCTGGCTGGCCTTCAAGCCTCTTGGCATCCGCTACCTGCAATCGGAGGAGATGCGCACCGTCAACGAGACCGTGGCCACAATTTTCGGCGAGGAGACGGGCCGGCGCATCATGTTGCGCCACTACAGGGACCTGATTCGAAGGCCACCTCCCGCCGTCATGCTTCCTGCCCCACCAATTGAGGCGGACACCCAAGGCCAAACCTGGACTGCATATGCAATGGCCGACGAGGACCAGCCCGAACCGAAAAGCGGCTTCGATTTTCAGGCTGCCATGCGCGAAACCCGGTTGGAAACGGATCGGCTCCTGGCAGAAGGGCTAATCGAAGACGCGGAGGCCTACATGGAAGCGCGGCGCCAATACATCAACGCCCACGGCTACTTCATCCGCAAGCTCAACCAAGCCTACTTCGCCTTCCATGGAACCTATGCCACCTCCGCAAGCAGCGCGAGCGACCTGGGACCGAAGCTGGAGGAACTGCGCAGGCTGTCGCCCGACCTGCGCATGTTCATGGACACCACCGCCGGTCTCACCAGTCGCAGTCGCTTGGAGCAGGTGCTGGAGGCCACGCGGCAGGCCGCCGAGTAACAAGGCAGGAAACAGCGGCATCAATCCCTCCATCGTGCCCGCGCGGGCACGATGCCTGCCACCGCTTCGGATCAATCCGGGACATGCCCGGAGCCGCCTTCCCGACTGCTGTCATGTGCCTGTCCGCAACAGGGGTGAGGGTTCCCTGCCCACACCTTCGCTCCTACCGATTCCGGGCGTGCCGTTTCCGCCAGTATTCCGCATAGCCCTCCGCGTCGGCATCGCGGATCGTTTCGGCCGCGGCCCGCATGGCACGGGTCCTGGCGCTCAGATCGGAACCGTCAAGGGTGCGCGGGCCGGAATCCCTGAAATCGGCCTCAGTCGGCAGAACCACGGGACCAGGTTCATATACCGGGTTTTCCCAGTCCGATGCGCACATCGCTTCCCAAATGCGCCGAACCGAACGTACGGCCGAATCCCAGCCGGGGGCATCCCCCCTGCGACTGCTGGGGTACATATCCATGACATATTGGCGATAGGCGCGATGGCATTCCTCGCTTTCCGCGAAGGTGTCAAGGGCGGGCAGCAGTCCGTCCAGCAGATTACGCATTACAAGATTGGCAAAGCCTTGTCGAACCATGCGGGGATAGTCGTGTATGGATGGTGTCCGGCGCATCCAAACTGCCAAGTCATGCACATGGCGCATGTCCTGGACTTCCTGCCCGGGGTGCATGAGAGTGAGCGCATGCAGCTTCCCCTGCATGGTGGCCCAAGTTTCCACACAGGGGTACCGGGCCACCAGTTCTTCCGCCGGCCCCTGTGCCAACGCCGGGAAGGCATACACACTTTGAGCCTGCCAATCCGGTACGGAACGCGTAAACATTACCTCGATTTTCAGTGTCCCAACATGGCGGTCGTCAACCTTCGATGGATAGTCCACAAAGGCACGCTGCACCGGACTTCCCAACCTGTACGCCGACTTGTCGACATTCAGCGTTGCACCCGGCATGGACGGAAGCACCCACTGTTGCAGTGTTTGCACCAGGTGGGCATGAACACTTTCCTTTTTTGCTTCCGACGAATCAGGAGGGTACGCCCGGTCCAAGTACCAGAAATCCACGTCCTCCGAGAAGCGCGGCGACAACTCCCAACTCTTCACCAAGCTGGTTCCGCCGGCGAACAGCAGGCATCCATCGGACGGCCACGGGGCAAGCCCAATACCCTTCAGGGCAGCATTGACATGGACATCCTTTTCAATGCGGGCGGGCGCAAGGTCCAATTGCTCCGCCCGCCGGTGCAGTTTCTGCGGATCGTGGATCTCCGTAGCCGTAAAACCAAAATCGTCCGAAGGCGCCATCGCATCTCCCTGGTACTCGGTGTAGGCCCCGCCCTGATTCCACAGCAGGGACAGGTGTACCGGTTGTTCGACGCCAATGGCTTCAAAGTTGGGAACGCCCCACACACCTTCGCGACCATCCGTTTCGTGAAACAGGCGATGGTTGCGCTCCTGCCGACTAGTGCAGGTGGCCACTCCCTCCCGCCGCAGCAAAGATGTGGCCAGGCATCGCAGCGAGGCGTGGGGAACGGGGTGTTCAAGCCCGGCAACAAAGTGGATGGGAAACCATATCCCTTCCGCGGGTGAACCGATCTTCCTTGCCCGGGCGAGGCGATCCAGTGCCCGATCCACATCCGCGGCCGAACCGAACCGATCCAGCTCGCGCCGCCGGAAAATCCGCTCGTCGAGCGGCCCAGCCTCCATGAAGGCTAGGAGTTCCTGTTGTAACTTGGCGCCCGACATGGTTCTGTCCGATGGACAACCTCGCCAATCACACGCGCATCCCGTGGATGCTTCGATTAGGAGATTATATGCTTGACCAAGGCGTGTGAACGCAAGGAATCCAGTGGCCGCGGAACCTGCGGATTATCCATCCGACCCCGACAGGCCCGCGCTCGGAAAGGAGTGCCTGGTATCACCGCTCTCCCCGGCCTCAACCCTTGTTGCCTTCCCGCGAGGACTTGCTTGAGGGAGAGGAAAAAGGCAAGTAACCCTCCGTGATGCCCGCACGAGGCATCGAATCCCCGGATTGCTCTCCGACAACAGACGCAAAGACCGGATCGGTGTCGGCGCCCCGGTCGCCTTGGAGCAAATGCAATGGCGGAAGACTGATGCCGATTCAAGCATCCTGAACGATTCTCGGCATGGGGTCACGGGAAACGCCGGGGACACCACCCAGCTGCACCAAGAAGATCTGCGCCGAGGTTGAGCTATCAGTGATTTGGCCCTGCAGCCACCTTCGAAAAGCGACCCTGTCCGATTCTATTCTCCCCCTCCACCAACTCTCGCAGGTTCGTCTCAATCTCTCTCCACTCCCGCGACAGATCGATCGAACACGCCCGGATCCGCCGCTTCACAAGCTCAAAACGGTAGTCGAAATCGCCATCAACCGCCGCATACAGGAGCCATCCCTCCGGCTCCGGATCGTGTGAAGGGGCCGCCGCAGCCCAGTTCGTCACGTAGGCGAAGATCTGGTAGAGGTGGTCGGAGCGTACCCGCTCTTCACCGAACCGCGTGTTCAGGGGACTCCCGTAGAACTTGGTGTCGACGATGATCGTGCGTTCGGGCGACTGCAGCACGATGTCTGTCTGCATACCCGAAAGATGCCGGAGGTCCGTCTCGCTGCCCTCCGCCCCGAACCAGTCGATTCGGGGCGCGCTCACCCTGTAGTCTGTCTCCCGTTCACAGAACGTCTTCACAAACTGCTGGAACACCAGCCCCATCTGGTGCTCGTCCTCGCGGAAGTCGCGGAACTGTGCCGTTCCTTCCACTTCATTCACCAGAAGATTCTCGTGGATGATGCGGCAGAGGTGCAGGAGAAAGCTGTAGAACCGGTTGTTGCGGTGGATCCGGACGGTGCGAAACAGGCTCGCGGTCAGGCGGACATTGGAGACCGCGTCCAGCTTCCGATACAGACGTTCGGTCCGCTGTTTTTGGGCCGGATCCAGGGCAGCAACCAGAGTCAGACTGTGCAGAGTCGCCTTGAGGATCCGGTTCTGAGGTACGTCGTAGCTCAATTCGTCAAAGGCACAGTGCGTCTTGCCGTTCAGCAGCAGGTTCCGTTTCATCGTGGTCGCGAGATCGAGCTTGCCTTTGACTCCCCGAATGTCCTCGTGGGCGGTGAGATAGTCGCGATCGAGCCCACGGGAGACGAGACGTGCGACACCTTCGTTCAGAACTTTGGCGAACAGGTCGACCAACCCGCCGAACTCATCGGATCCCACATCGACCGTCTCCCCTTCTCCTATGTGATCCCAGGCATAGCAGAGGAGATAGTAGATGTTCCTAACAGGAACCTTCACGCCAGCAATTTTCGAATCTCCCCGTCCACATGATCGGCACGGTCAAACCAATATTCCCGAAGTAGAGGTTCGATCTCCTGCCAGACAATCGCCTCATACCAAGATGCGTCGAGCCCCTCGTCATCATCGCTTGGACAGAAGAAGCTGTGTCCAATCTCGAAACCGGGACCGAGATTCCTGTGGTCCTCCCGAATCCTCTGATTCAGGGCCGAGAATCGGTCCACGATCCTGTCAATGAGATCTTCGTCCACTCCCCTGTCGTTGAGGTGATTTCTGAACTGGTCGGTTCCGAAGGCCGGCTTAAGGCGGTGGAACGAGAATCGCCGTCGAAGCGCGTAGTCCACCATCGCCAGTGACCGGTCGGCCGTGTTCATCATGCCGATGAGGTAAAGATTCTCCGGAACGTGGAAAAACTCGGATTCGGGCGAATAGGTCAGCGGAACGGCGTATTCCGGATCCCGCTTGTCGGCTTCGATGAGCATCAACAGTTCACCGAATATCTTGCTGAGGTTTCCGCGGTTTACCTCATCGATGATGAACACGTAGTGTTGGTCAGCATTGGCCGCCGCCTCGCGGCAAAACGACAAGAACACTCCGTCGCGTCGCTCGAATCCCCCTTTTTCGCTCGGACGATACCCTTGGATGAAGTCCTCGTACGCGTAGCTCTGGTGGAACTGGACCATGCATACCTTCTCGGGATCCTTGTACCCGATCACGCGATAGGCCAGACGCTTGGCAACGAAGGTCTTTCCAACTCCGGGAGGCCCTTCGAGGACGACATTCTTCTTGCGTTCCAGAGCATCGATGATGTGATCGAACTCCTCTCCAGAGACAAAGAGTTCCTTCAGTGCCTCTTCCCGAGTGTACGACTGGGGTGATGGAACTGTTTGGGGCTCTGCATCCATGAGCCGGAATGCGAGCAGGAGCCCCTGCTTGTGTCTACTGTAGTTACTTACATCAGTGAGAGTCTTGCGGATGGACAACTCCTTGGGAAGCTGCCACTGTCCAGTTTTCCCCCACATAACCCGACGTACATGCCTCATATTTGGACGGCTACAGTCATAACTGTAGTCGGATTCGATGACCCCGTAACCCAGCAGCACCTTGACTCCCATCTTGACCACAACATAGTCTCCGGGTTGCAATTCGCGAACGAACTGGTGACAAGCCAGCCTGTCATGGACTGGATTCTGCCCACCGAAGACCTCATTGATTCGTTCGCCGATGTCCCGTTTGTCATGGAACTTTCGGAGATCGCCAAGTTCGTCCATTGCGATCGCGATGATTCCCTTCTCCCGGAACTCATCCCAGTGTTGCGCGTTCCAACCCGCCGCGAGCAACCACACCCGAGCCGACCCGAATCTCTCCTGATACCATTGCTCAGTGCTTCCCGGAGACAGCATTCCGTCTTGGGATTCTCCATTTTTATTTTTGTCCATGAGAATCTCTTGGTCGTGAATATAGTCGCCCTCGGCGATTGGCAGCCGCAGACCTGAAAGCGGAGTTCTGGTCCTACCCGGAACTCCCTATTTGGTCCGACCCGGGCAATGGGTTTCGTCCTGCAGCCACAAGCACCGCCCCAACTCATCGAGCCCAGATTTCGGATGTCGGCTCGCGGTTGGAGGTGGAGCCGCAAGCGTCAGCCATCGCTGGACCCCATGTCGATGTCCAGGTCTGGCAGATTCTCCGCCGGTTCATAGCCGAAGAACCGCGCCAGGAAACTGGTCTCGGCCTGCAGGGACCGGATAATGTTCTCGGCCTTGCGGAATCCGTGCTGCTCTCCCGCAAACAACAGATAGGCCACCGGCACGCCCCTCGATCGCAAGGCGTCAACCATCATCTCGGCCTGGTTGGGCAGCACGATCTTGTCCTCGTCCCCTTGCAGGAAGAGCACGGGGCAGGTGATGCCTTCGGCCCCGGTCAGGGGCGACCGCTCCTCGTAGATGTGCGCTTCTTCCGGGTACCGACCCACCAATGAATCCAGGTATCGGGACTCGAACTTGTGGGTCTCCCGGGCCAGCGCACCAAGGTCGCTGACCCCGAAGTAGCTGATCCCCACATGGAACCGGTCGGTGAAGGCCAAACAGGCCAGCGTGGTGAAGCCGCCCGCGCTGCCGCCGGAAATCGACAGCCGCTGCCCGTCGGCCAGGCCCTGCGCCACCAGATGCGTGGCTGCATGGCCGCAGTCCTGAACATCCACCAGTCCCCATGTCCCGTTCAACCGGCGGCGATAGGCCGTCCCGTAGCCGGTGCTGCCGCCATAGTTGACATCCACCACCGCGAAGCCGCGGCTGGTCCAGTACTGAATCTGCAGATCCAGGTTGTTGCCGGTCTGGGAGGTGGGGCCGCCATGGCTCTTGACCCTGAGCGGCGGCAGTTCGTCTTCGGGGACTTCGTATTCGGGATTGGCCGGCGGGTAGTACCAGGCATGGGCCGTCAGACCGCCCTCCGTTTCAAACTCGACGGCCTGGGGCATCGAGTAGTACGCCGAGTCCACATCGACTTCGTTCGATGTCCTGAGTTCCCGAATCTCGCGGCTGGCAAGGTCCAACAGCACCAACGTGGGAAAACGGGTGGGGCTGGCCGCCAGAAACAGACCGTTCCGTTCGTTGGCCGACAGCGAGGAGAACGACGAGTAGGGGGTGTCAACAAGATCCAAGTCCCCGGTGTCAAGATCCAGAATCCCCAAGTTGCCGCCCGCGGCACCCGACCACGTGCACAGAATGTGCGTCCGGTCGATGAACGCGTACTTCGACAGGCCGAACACCCACTGCGGCGCCCCGAACTCGGCTTCCATCGGACACACGTTGGTCGGAGCCTCGGCATCCATGCGGTACAGGTTCCACCAGCCGTCCGGGTCCGCCACGCAAAACAATTCGTTGTCGGGAGACCAGGCCGGCTGGAAGATGGACACGCCGGATTCGGCCCAGACCAGTTCCGGATTGACCGCCTCTCCGAACTCGTCCAGTTCCGTCATCCACAACTCGGTTTCGTCCCACGGCATGTCCGGATGGTTCCAGGCCAGCCAGGCCAGCTTGGTTCCATCCTGGCTGAGGACGGGAGAGGAATAGAAGTCATGGCCCAGGGCCATGACGACCTCCGAGCCGCGCGCTTCCGCGTCCACCATCACCAGCGTGTTTGCACACTCCTGGTTGGGCACGGAGTGGTCCTCGCGCACCGCGTACACGCGCCCGGTGGACCGGTTCACCGCAAAATCCGCGTATCGGCACTGGTTGGGCGGCAGGAATTGTTCGACGCGTCGCCGGCCCGATGCGCGCCAGGTGTACAGGCAGTCGTCGGCGAAGTTGCTGAACAGCACCTTGCCATCCAGGACCCCATAGGGATTGCCACCGTACTCGTGCACCTTGGTTCGCACGCTGTACTGCCCCGACACCAGGTCGCGCGGCCTTTGTCCGATGGTTTGGCGCACCAGGGCATAGCGCCCCTCGTTGCCGGGCCGCATCTCCACCCAGTAGACATCGTCGTCCACCAGCTTGGGGTCGTAAATCGATATGGACTTCGAGGTCAGCAGTTCCGCCGTGATCGGGGACTGCCAGGATCCGCACGGTGCTGTCTTGGGCATCTATTCCTCTTTCAATTGATGTCGCGGACAAAATTCGGACGCGGGTCAGCTTCCGGCTCCCCCGCGTACCTCGCGCGCCTCACGCGCAGCCGTGGCCAGGGCGTCTTGGGCGGGCACGTACCCGGCCGGATCCAACGCCTCTTCCATCCAGCTGCTGACGACCGCCAATTCCTGTTCGAACGTCGTACTGGGCCGCAGAGGCACCGACGCACGAACCGTGTCCATGGCGGCACGCTGCCAATCGTACTTGGCATCGGTCATCAGCTCGTGTTCGTAGACATAGCGATAGGCTGGCTTGGGTGCGACATCGGCAATCCGCCGCTGCAGGGCGATGTTGTCGGGCCCCAGCCACCAGACCCCGAAGGCCGCCGCGCCCTCTATGTTGCGGGCCCCGCGCGCCAGCCCCATGCAATTCGACCAGAACGGTGTTCCCGCCTTGGCCGAGTCGCGCTGTAGCCGCATGTTGGCGCCGGTGGCGGCGAAATCCGCACTGCCGGCACCCTGGAACGTGTTGGCCACCGCTCCGTGCAGATCCACCGATGTCATGATGGCGGTTTGGCCCCGCATCCACATGCCGAAGCCCCTTTCGTTCTCCGGCATCAGGTCCAACAGGACCATTTCCTGGAGCCAGGTGAGCGCCAGGAGCGCCACCTCTCCATCCCACTTGATGTGGTCGTCGGATGTGTAGGGATTTTCCTCCCCGCTCCAAATCATGGCCACCAAATCCGACAGGGGACTGAAGGCCCTGTCGAAGGGAATCAGCGACGACGACTGCTTGATCGCCTGGGCGGCCAGCATGGTGTCGTCCCAGGTGACCGGGGGATCGGTTACCCCTGCAGCCTCCAGCGGGGCGTTCAGCCAGGCCAACGCGATTGAACTGACGTTGATCGGCAGTCCCATCTGCTGCCCGCGGGCCCGGGCGGCCTCCCGCACCGGAAGATCCAAGCCTTCCACGATCCGGTCCGCGCCGGGCAATCCACCCTCTTCCAGATGGGCGTCCCAGGGCTGGATCAGGTCAAAGTCGAGCCAGTTCTGGGTCTCGGTGGGCATGGGAATGGGAAGGATACCGTCGTAGGCACCGGAACCGTCCGCGGCAGCTTGGCTGGCTTGGTTGAACAGTCCGTCCAAGTCGCTTTCATGCAACACAAGCGGCCAATGGGGATAGGCTTCGGACCAAGGGCCCTCCAGTGTTTCGAACTCCAGGAGAAACAGGTACTCCTC
The DNA here is from genome assembly GCA_965219935.1 of Caldilineaceae bacterium. Taxonomy (GTDB): domain Bacteria; phylum Chloroflexota; class Anaerolineae; order Caldilineales; family Caldilineaceae; genus Bin34. Next base: position 1,351,369 of record CBDCOU010000003.1, read on the forward strand.
GGCCACCAATAGGTTGAGGTCCTTGATTTCAGGCGTGGGTTCCGGCCGGCTGAGGAAGCCGGGCCGACGACAGGCTGCCACCGAAGCCATGATGCCGGCCGTGCCCGCGAGCCTGAGTACCGACCGGCGGCTCACCGCCGTTGCCGCGGAAAGTCGAGTTGGGTTCACGATTTGCGTTTCCAATGTGGTGTCGGGATCGCCATCGCACCAAGCGGTGCGCAGCCGGCCACCGAAGTCCAAGTCCTTGTTTCGCTCGAATTCTACAGAATGGCGCTCATGCCATGGCCCGTGCCTGCTTCGGTCCTGTCGTGAATACTCCGGACCCGAAGCCAGATTCTCCATGGGTCTTCCTGGACGAGCGTCCGACGTCACCGTGAACATTGATCGGACACCACAACCTATAATGCGACAGCCACGGTTCCGGTGCCCCCCCAATCTTGCCAGTCCATGCCCATTGCCAATCCCATGCCGCAAGGTGCCGCGTTGCACCGTGAAGCCGACGCCGTTCTCGGGATTTTGGGAACTGCCGGTGAAATAGTGTCCGGGTACTTTGCAAAGGACACGGACGTGGAGTTCAAGAACATCGACGAACCCGTGACCGCAGCGGACCGGGAGTGCAGCGCGTTCATAACCTCCAGCCTCAGAAATGCCTTTCCGGACGACGGAATCCTTTCGGAAGAAGAGCTCGACACGGCCGAACGGTTGGGCAAGGAGCGGGTTTGGATCATTGATCCCCTCGACGGCACCCAGGAATTCGTGGTTGGACTGCCGCAGTTCGTGATCATGGTGGGCTTGGCAATTCATGGAAAGCCATCCCTGGGCATCGTCTTGCAGCCGACCTCTGGCCTGATATACATCGGGATCCCGGGCACGGGCGCCTGGGTCCACCGGGACGGTTGCACGCTTCCGGCCCGTGCCGGCCAACGGGATGAACTATCCCGCATGCGGGCAGCGGTATCGCGCAGCCACCTCACTGTTTTGATGGAGACCTGTCTCGATGATGCGGGATTTGCGGAGCGTACGCGCATCGGCAGCGCCGGCCTCAAGGCGGGCCTGGTGGCCGAAGACCGGGCGGATTGCTGGTTCCACGCATCCATCGGCCTCAAGGAGTGGGACGTCTGCGCACCACACGCCGTTCTGGAAGCCGCAGGCGCCACCGTGACCGACTGCTGGGGCCGCAACCGCAGATACAATCAAGCCGACTACCACCTGCGCCATGGTGTGATCGCCTCCAACGGGCATCGGCATGCGCAGCTGATCAACCACATCAGCCGCGTGTGCGCCGACCATGGTTTCCATGGGGACAATGGGTTTGCCTAAGGCTTTCGCGGTGCCTACAGACCAAATCGACGGACTTCAGTGAATCGTTCACCTGGATGGCCCAACCTGTTGGGTCTGGTTGATCCCGATCCCAAGGACCCGAACGGCCTCCAAACCGCCTTGGGCCATCCGCCCGGCTGGGCGGTGTTTCAGCGCGGCCTGTTCAGCGATGCCACCGTGTACCGGGGCGACGATTGGACCGGCCTGTCGGACGCAGGCACAGCCGTCATCTGCTGCCTTGAGTGGGAGCCCGGCACGGGCGGCACGGTTCCCGGTTTCGAACACTTGCCGGCCTTTGCCAGCCGCTGCCGCGAATATGTGCAAGGCACGCGGGGATGCCACATCTGGGTTGTGGGCGAGGAACCCAACCGGTCGAGCCAATGGCCGGGGGCCGCGGCCGATCCGCATCCCGATGCCGAAGGCACGTTGGAGGTGCTGCCGCCGCGGTACTTGCCCGGCCGATACTCCCAACTGACCGGTCACGCCTCCCCTGCCACCACGTCCGACACACAGCCGATTACCCCCGTACAGTATGCCGAGTGCCTGAAACAAATCGGGGCCGCAATCAGATCGGTGCCGGACCACGAGGACGACCTGATCCTGTGTGCGGCCATCGCACCTTGGAACTCCGACTTTCGGGACCCCGACAATCCCAGCGGCGACTGGATCGACTACTTCGAGACGGTCTGCGCAACACTGGGCGCGGACGATCTCCAGGGTTTTGCGCTACACGCGGCCACGTCCGGATCCGACCTTGGGGAAATCACAACCGAAGAGCGTCTGGCCTTTCCCTTTGCGGGCCGCCGGCGCGGCTTCCGGGCCTACCTGGACTTCATCCACGCCATCCCGCCAAGGTTCCACCACCTGCCGGTGTTCATCACCGAGGTATCGCGGCTCGAGCCCTGGAGCAATGACGACAACGGTTGGACCGGGGCCGCCATGGCGGACATCCAATCCCACAACCGGACGCGCATCCAGAATCCGATACGGTGCGCGGCCCTGTACTCCTGGAACAGCAAGTCGCCGTGGACGCTTCGGGGCAAACCCCTGCTCGCGGCGGACATCGCCCGGTCCATCGCCGCGCTCGAAGTGCGCCGGTATCAGGACTCCCTGCTGCCGGTCGCGTGGACCCGCGTCGAGATCCCGGCAACGATGGAGCGGGACCGGCCTCTGACGGTACATTTGGCCTTTGAAAACGCCGGTACGGAACCCCTGGCCGCCAGTGGCGACGCGCCGGTGCGCATTAGCTGCATGCTGGGCAGCACGGATCCGGTATCCGGCAACTGTATTGTCGAGGCGGACCGGCGCTTCCCGTTGCCGAGCGACCTCGGTCCCGGACAGGGATGTGAAGTGTCCATCGAACTGGAGGCTCCCAAAGGCGCCACCGACATCACCCTCTTCATCGGCATCATTCCGGCAGGTTTTCTCTGGTCGGCTACGGTAGTCGAGGACGCCATCCAGGTACCCTTGCGCCAGGAAACGGAGGAAGAGGTCGCATCGGAAGAGGCAGCGGCCACGGATGCTGCCGCCCACGGTGCGGGAGAACCCGATGCAAAACCAGTGGCCAAGCCCGCAACTGCCTTGGAGAATGGGGAGAAACCAACCCGCAATCTTGAAGGGGAGCCTCCTTCATCCCGCGAAGAGACCGCCGTCTCACCGGAAACGGACATTGTTGCCGAAGAGCCGGGGGGGTCCGAGCCGGAAGGATTTACCGATGATGACGAGGAGAAGGCGTCGGAACCTGTTTCGGAATGCCCGGAACCCGAAGTCCGTGAACCTCCTGCAGTCATCGATCTGAGCGCCTTCTTTTTCCGCCGCCTTGCCGAGAACTCCGCGGCACGCGTCCTGGCGGACGTTACCAGGATTGTTTTTGTCGAGTCCCGCTTCGACGGGGACCCGCCCATCAACGAGATCACCAACCACTTTGCCAAGCAAGGCTACGAGCAGGTTCCGTTGCACTTCCTGATTGCCGAACCGACCTGTATCTACCAGGTCCACAAGGCGGAGCACAACCCAATCCCCTACGCCGCAAACCTGACATCCGCCATCGTGCTGAGCCTGCCCAAGGCACAGGGCGACACCCATGGCTGGCTGTCGCGGTTCGACGAACTGGCCGACACGGTGTTCGAGGTGCTGGCCACGATCTTCAACGGGAACCCGCCGCCCGAACTCGAGGTGGGCGTGGACACCCTGGATGGGGACCTGGGATTCAAATCCGGTGCCAGCGACCACTTGGAGGACATTTGCCTGCTGTTGTCCAGCCGTTGGACGGACGTCGTGGACAATCCCGTGCCCCTGACGTTCGTTCCGGTGGCACTGCCATTGGAAGGCTCGCCCCCCATAGCCCGGGCACCGGACCCGGACGAGGCAAGCCCCGAAATGGAGACCGAGGAACCGGACACCGACACGATGCCGGATCCAACAGAACCGGACATCACCGAAGCAGCCGACCCCGCCGAAACAGCCGCCGCCGGCATCGAGCCGGTCCTGACCTTCGACGACGACTCGGGGTTTGTCCAGTTGGAGCGAGACTCCGCCCGTTGGCTGAACCTGCGCTTCTCCCATCTGCAGGCCACTTCGGTTTGCCTCTGGGTCTCCGGTGAAAACGGCACATTGCCCCTGGCACAGCTCCGGCGGATCCACAACATGGCTGCCTCCGAGGTGTACTGCCACTATGTGGTTGAACCGTCAGGCCGCATCCTGGACACCGGCCGACCCGCGGCCGCGCGCGAGCACTTGCCTCCCAAGTACAAGGAGGCAATCCACATCTGCCTGCGGGGGCGCGTGCCCCATCCCCAACGGAACTTGGATCAACTGGACGCCTGCAGCAGCCTCCTGGTGGAACTGTTGCACAGTCCGGGCATCGCGGACCGATGGCAGGCCATTGGCGGAAGCTTGGCCGATGTCCTGCTCGTTGGAAGCAGCCGGTGGCAGCACGGTCCGGCCTGGTCCGATGCCATGACAGCCACGGTTAGCGAGGTGGATGTTGATCAGGATCCGGCAGCCGGATCCGAACATCAGCCGTTGGAGGGGCAACCCCGCAGTGCGGATCCGTTGTCGAGCGCGGGCGCGGAGACCGGCAAACCGGACCGCGGTCCCCGGACGGAACCTCCCGACTCATCCGTGACCGGACAGGAAGGCGGTAGCGTTGACGCACCGCCCATCGTCGACCGGGTTGGCACCATTCCCAAGCACCCCGTCCTGGACTTCCCCAAGCGGCAGCTCAGCGCGATACGGCAAATTGTGGTTCACCACTCCGGGTTTCCCAGTCACGTGACCCCATATGCCATGGCTGAATCCCTGGTGCTTGACCAGCTGGCCATGGACGGCACGGAACCGGGTCTGCCCTACCACTTCTTCGTCCAGGTCGACGGCACCGTGGAACAGATCCACGACCTGTCGGTGGCATGCCACTCAACGCAGGACGGTCACGACCGCATCGTGGCCGTGTGTCTGGCGGGTACGTTCAGCCAGGGCATCAACCCCACACCCCTGCAACTTGAACATGCCGGACATCTGATTGCCTGGCTGCTGCAAACCTGCTATTTGTCCGAGGCGGACATCGCCGGTCACCGCGACGTGGACCCGTTTGAGGAGGTGTGCCCCGGCGAGGAATGGAGTTCCGGGAACAACTGGGGCCAAACTCTCCGGTACCACATTTCCCGCCACCTGTCGGGCAACCCTGCGGATGCGGTCCCGGTGTCCTGATGTCCCTCGCAGACCTGATAGGAAACAGCCCGGGGGATGAACTGGGTGCCGGGTTCAGGGTAAAGCTGCCAGCCTTCACGGGGCCGCTGCACCTGTTGTTGGCACTACTGGAACAGAACGATTTGGACATCGCCGAGGTCAGCTTGGTCGCGGTCACCTCGGCCTACCTGGAGGCGATCGAGAACTTGGATGCCCTGCCTGCGGCATCCGTGTGCGCCTTCCTTGATGTCGCCTCCAGGCTCATGGTGCTCAAGGCCAAGTCCCTGGTCCCCGACCTTGGGCCGGACGAGGATGACGAGGACGATGCCGACATCTCGGACCTCTTGGACCAACTGACCGAACTGAGCAGGTTCGCGGGTCCGGTTAGTGCACTGAAACAGCGCCGGGACGCAGGCTTGCACTCATTCCAACGCCAAGCCCCGCTGCCCCAACAGCGTGTGGTCAACATCCCGGCACTGGAGCAGCCTTCCAAGCTCAGGTCCGCCATGGTGAAACTTGCCCGTTTTCTTCCCCGTGTACAAACCGTACAGGCCCCCACCATACCCAGCTTTACGATTGCGGGCCAGGCCAAGGCCCTCCTGGCTTATCTGCGCCGCTGGCAGGATGCGAGCAGCCACCGTTACCGATCGTTTTTTGCAATGTTTGAAGCAGGATCCTCGCGGGCGGAGATCCTGGCCACCTTCCTGGCCATGCTGGAGATGATCAAGGCGCAAACCGTCTCGGCCCGCCAGGAACAACCATTCGGCGACATCGGAGTTCAGTTGACGACACCCGCGGCAACCCGATTGCCCGCCGACGGGAGCACCGAAGCAACGTGAGCCGCAAATGCGAGCTGTGTCAACGACAGGAAGGACATAGAGGTGTCCAGCTGGGGCGAGGATACCTGGGACGACATCCCGAACGCGGATCCTGACCACGGCACCGAGCCGCCGGAAGACATGCCGGCAAGGCTCCTGGAGTACATCCCGGGCTTCCCGGTCTGGAACGACTCAGGTTGTGCCTATGTCCAGGCCACGGCCTACGACCTGAACACCAACTTCAAGCATCTCTCCTTTGGCGGACATGTGGTATCCGCCTTGGATTCCCTGGTGGCAACCTTCAACCTGCCCGGATCGCTTGGTGGATCCTCGGTGGCCGATTGCCTGTTCCTGGACTGTGAAACCACCGGTCTGGGCCGGTCGAGCCTTCCCTTTCTGATTGGCGTCGGCACCTTCGAGACCCTGTCCGAAATCGATTCCCGCGCGCTGAAGCGCAATGCCGACGGCAGCCTGGTACTCGGTGAAGGTGCTGTCAACCCGGCTCGAACGGGCACCGGCGACGCACCCACCCACTTTGTGATCAGGCAACTGTTCGCCTGGCATCCCCGCGAGGAATGCGCCGTTCTCCAGGTTCTGCAGGACCTCGCGGCGTCGCGCCCGGTGTGGGCCACATTCAATGGCGATGCCTTCGATATTCCCCTCATACGTGCCCGGTACCACACAAACCTGGTTTACTTCCCCGAGCTTCCGCTGAACGATCCCTTCGCCGACCACTCGGCCAGCCAACTCGACCTCCTTCCACTGGCCCGCAAGCTTTGGCGCCGCCGCATCGGCAGCTGCTCCCTGTCCAATTGCGAACACGCTGTCCTTGGACTTGCCCGTGCCCAGCAGGACGTTCCGGGAGCCCTGATTCCCGGCATGTACCGGCAATACATCGAAACCGGTCGGGTTCACGATATGGTCCGGGTCTTCTATCACAACCGCCAGGATATTGTGACGATGCCGTTCCTGCTGGAACGCATGGTTCAGGCCGTGGGTTCCGCGGGCGTCGACTCCGGTGCGGACCTGGCCGGTGAGGATGCGTTGTCGCTGGCAGTGGTTGCCTTCAACAACAGCGACCCGGAACGGGCCAGACATCTGTTGCATGCCGCGGTCCGGGCCCTGCAGGGCCAGCCAGCCCAGGCGGATGCCTTCCGCCTGCTGGCCCTGCACTACAAGCGGCAAGGGGACTGGAACCGGGCTGTCCGTTTGTGGGAACGTTGGATCAGCACCGCCACGGTGGACACTGTGCATCCGTACATTGAACTGGCGAAGTATCACGAGTGGCAATCGAAGGATCTCGACCAGGCCGACACCTACACCCGGTGGGCCATGTACGTGAGAGAAAGCAGCCCGTTCCGGCATCCACCACAGACCGCCGCCGAACTGCAACACCGTCTGACGCGGATCGGCCGCAAGCAAAGGCGGTTGGCCCGATCCTAACCACGCGGAAATGGCGGACGAATCTTGGGTTCAACGAACCCGTCCATGTACAATCCGCGTCCTGTCAATCCTCGGTAGCTCAATTGGCAGAGCGTGCGGCTGTTAACCGCAATGTTGTTGGTTCGAGTCCATCCCGAGGAGCCAGGTTTCCCGCTGCGAGGAATCGCGGCGTACCGGTTAGCACGAGACCCCGGAGGGTGATCCATTCGGGGTCTTGTCGTATCCGGCCTTTTTCAGGGAACTGCGCTCTTTCGGACACACTCCCGGATCGCCGATCTACAAATCCACCGGGGTGCCACACCTGCAACCATAGGGGTTGCGGCCCGTGACCTTCGGCTCTCGGTTGTTGGTCCTACGTTGTTCAATGGCCGGCTTCGCCACTACTCCCTGCGTTTCGATGATGCCCATGCCGGTAGACATCCACCTGTAGCCAGACCACCGGGGCCCGGCAGCTCACGAGCCAACCACCCTTGCCATCAGGGCGAACCCATTGCGGGTGCCGGCGAGGATTTGCGCCGAGGAAAATCTCACGGCACTTGCGCCCCGGACCGCTCCAGGAGTTCGGCCGGGATCATGAGGTTCCAGCCTCGGACCCACCGGCAGCCCTTGGGCCTGCTGCGCGCTAGGTAGTGGGGATGTCGCGGGCGGATCTCGCGCAGCGTGTCGAGGTGCGCTGCCTGCACCATCAACGGTTCCCGATGCTGCTCGAGGAAGAATCCCACCTTCGCAGCGGTGGTCGCGTTTCCCAACAGGCAGGTGTACGCAATGACCTGATCCAGGTTGAAGAACTCCACCGACTCCAAGGACCGCCAGATCTCTTCCCAGCTGCCCGTCAACTCAGGCCGATCCAGCACATCCACCAAGGTGCGTTCGTGGTCGGTCACCCGCACTTCCACACCGGCACGATCATGCCGGACGACCCCGAACATTGACTCGTCCTTCGCCAAGAGCGGTGGTGGCACGGACACACCTCGGAACTCGCGCGATTGAAATGTGAGCGGGAGCGACTTGCGCGCCGAGACGTAGACCTGCCACCATTGGGCCGAGTAGGCCCGGCCGTGGAACTCCAAGGCCGTGTGATAGGCCAGTACCGCGTCCTCGGTCATCTTGGCCGCTACCAGATACGGATCGACTGTCATGGAGGCCGGATCCATGCCCCGGGGCACGGTCGCATAAAGGCCGCGTCGCACGCGGACGATGCGACCCTGCTTGCGGTGGTAGGCCAGCAGCGAATTGCGGGTGTTCGTGTTGGATGAACCCCGGCTGGTCAGATGGCAGTCCAACTCGTCCACCGTAAACACGGCATGCCGCTCCAGAAAACGGTTGAACCTCACGGGACTGTTCATTTGACAATCAGTTGACATAGAACCAAATAATTTAGCAGTAATTGGACGAATCGTCAAAGACAAGTTGACGTGCAGGCAAACTACCAGGCAATGGCCGCCGGGTTACTCGCGTGCCTATCGAATACTCCTTCCGCACCACCGGCTCGCGTTTCCCCGCCTCCGGCAGGCAACCCATAAGGCAAACCGACCTTGCCACAGGGAAGGTTGCGCCATTCGGCGAGTACTTCGAGTCCCACGAGGTGCTTGCCGGGTTCGACAGCCGCACCACGCTCCTGACCGGCTACGGCACAGTTGCACTGTCGTTGATTGTGGTCAAGGAAGTTGCGGGCGGCGATGGAACCGATGTGCCAAGTGTCATCAACTCAGTCGATATCGGATGCCATGGCACTCAGGAAAGCCGACCCGTTGACAGTGATCAGATACCCGTATCAACGAGCATAAAGAGGGCATGTTCACGGCAACCCGCCCCGGATCCGGGGGATCCCGAATCTTGTGCGTCGTTTGCCGACGGGGCGATGGTGCACAATGCGTTCTTCGACCACCGATTTCGCAATGCGACATCATGAAACTGCACTACCATCCTGAAACCGACAGCCTCTACGTCGAATTGAAGGCCGGCCCCGGGGCAGAGACCCTCGAAGTGGCCGATGGGCTCAATGTCGACCTGGATGACAAGGGCGAGGTCGTCGGCTTCGACATCGACCACGCCTCCCAGCGTCTTGATCTCGCTACGTTTGAAACCCAAGACCTGCCAGTCCGTTCCTACAAGGCTGGATGAGCGAAGCGCGCCAGAGCCCAAACCAGGTAGTGCCGTAAGATGGGCAATGCGTAGGTGAACACTTCAGTGCTCATCTCCGATGCAGGGCCTCTCCGCGAGAGCGAGGGGGCTACGCGGAAATCCGAGACAGAGGCATGAGACACAACGACCTCGACATCCTCATCCAGGAGGGAGAAGGGACGACGCTTGAGTTCAAGGAGAGTCTCTCGTCGTCGTTCGCACGCGAACTGGTGGCGTTCGCCAACACCATCGGCGGCAAGATCCTTTTGGGGGTGCGTGACGACGGCTCCATTGTCGGCGTGCAGGACACCAACACCTTGCGCGCCCGTGTCCAGGACACTGCCCGCAACTGCGACCCGCCTGTGCAAATCCGAGCGGAGCCGATAGGTGACGTGTTCGCCATCCACGTGAAGGAAAGCGATGCCAAACCGGTGCAGTGTAGCGAGGGCTTCTTCTGGCGTCAGGGTGCGGTGACCCAGAAACTGACCCGCAACGAAATCCGCGACTTTTTCCGGTTGGAAGGTGTGGTCCGATTCGATCTGTCGCCGTGCCCCCGGTTCAATTATCCGGATGACTTCGACCGCGGCAAGTTCAACAGTGGCTCGAGCTTTCCGGGATTACCGGCCACCCTCCGGTGGAGGACGTACTGGTCAACATTGAGGCGGCCGAAAGAGCGGACGGCACGCTACTCTTCCGGAACGCGGGAGCGCTCTTCTTCGCCAGGAACCCGCGGCACTTCTTTCGGGAGGCCTACATCACCTGCTTGCTGGTCAGAGGCACCGACAAGGTCCACATTCTCGACCGCAAGGACTTTGACAGTGGGATTGTGGCGGACATCGAGGACGCCTTGCGCTTCATCGAGCGCAATACGCGCACGGCCTATCGCATCGAAGGCCTCCAACGAGAAGATGTCCCGGAGTACCCGATGAAGGCGTTGCGAGAGGCGATCACCAACGCCGTGATGCATCGAGACTGGTTCTTCGATGGCGCCAATGTCTTCGTCGAGATCTACGCGGACCGCATCGAGGTCGTGAGTCCCGGCGGTCTACCCAGAGGACTGACGCTGGCCGAGTTGGGGCACAAGAGCGTGCGGCGGAATGCACTGATCGCCGACCTGCTGCATCGTATCGGGTTCATCGAGAAGGCAGGTACCGGCATACGACGCATTCGCGAGGACGTGCGGGCACAGGGCTGCGCGGAGCCCGAATTCGAGTCCGACAGTTTCTTCTCGGCCACCTTCCGGCCGAATCCCGACGTACGGGCAAAGGCGGACGAACATCCCGGGACACCGGATACCGACCAAGTCACCGACCAAGTTACCGACCAAGTTACCGACCAAGTTACCTGGGAAGTTCGGTTGCTGCGCGCGCTCTCTGGCGAAATGACCCGGCTCCAAATGCAGCAGTCACTCGGCCTCACTCACAGCGGCCATTTTCGCGCGATGTATCTTCGTCCCGCTCTTGAAGCGGGACTGGTCGAGATGACCATCCCGGACAAACCACGGAGCAGGAACCAGTGCTACCGCCTGACGCCGGCGGGCCGTAAGTACCTGAGACGAACACAGGAACCACAATAGGCGACGAAACAGGAAGCCACCTCAAACCGGGTTGGATCGGCTCCAACAACGATGACATTTCCAATAGGCTGAGCTATGAATGTCTTGGACACCCACCAGCAAGTCGTTGATGACTATGCGCAATATATTCGCAGTTTCATCAACCAATGGTGTGAACAGTTTTTGCGATAAAGGCTCTCTTGGCCTGGGCAGGGATTAATTCCCATATTTTGGCTTGAGGGGGGAGCACCTGCGGAAGCGGGGGGCACGGCTCCTGCTATGGTGTGTTCCGTTACAAACCCCATCCCAAGAGGTGTTCCGTGCCCCTGCTGCCCACACTATACTGGCCTCCCTGCCCGGCGGCAAACCGCAGCGGGACTACCTGGAGGCCCTGTTCGCCCTGCTGGTGGGCCTGCCGGTCCGGCCCACCTACCGCAACCTGGCCCGCTTCGGCGGAGGCTGCCCCCACACGCACAGTCGCCAGGCAGCCCGCGCCTATGACTTCGCGGCGCTCAATTTGGCCGGCCTGTGCGCGGTCGTGCCCTACGCGCACGACCTGGCCTGGGCCGGGGACAGCACCTGCCTGCCCAAGAGCGGGCGCCAGCTGCCGGGCGTCGGCTGGCGCTGGCACGGCGGCGAGGGGCGGGTGGCCTGGGGCCAGCAACTGGAACTGCTGTCGGTCCTGGACCTGGAGGAGCACTGTTCGTATCCCGTCCATGCGCGCCTGCAGCCTGCCAAGGGCTCCCGCACCCGCCGGCGGGCGCGCCGCGCGCCCGGGCCGCCGCGGGCCGCGGTGGCGGTCATGCTGGAGCTGCTCGACGGCTGTGCGCCCATACGAGGCCCTGGCCGTGGACCACCGCCCCGACATCGGGGTCTTCGTGGGGGACGGCCACTACGGCTGTGCGCCCATGGTCGAGGGGCTGCAGGCGCGGGGTCTGGAACTCGTCAGCAAGCTGCGCCGCAACGCCGTCCTGTGGGTGCCCTGGACCGCGCCGCCCACCGGGCGGCCGGGCCGCCCGCGCAAGTATGCCGGCCGCTTCGACCGCGCCGACATCCCCGCGTTGCCGGCCGTCGACCTGGAGGACGAGGGCAAGCGGCTGCACCATGCACAGCTGTACTACAAGCCCTTTAAGCGCCTGTTGCGGGTGGTCTTCGTCCTGGACATCGACGCCGACCCGGAGCAGGCCCGCCCGACGACCCTCTTCGCCACCGACCCGGAGATGGCGCCGGAGCGCATCTACCGCATCTACCGCGACCGCTTCCAAATCGAGTTCAATTTCCGCGACGCCAAGCAGCACCTGGGACTGGCCGCCTGCCAGGCCCGCACCGCCGACCGCCACCGCTTCCACGGCAACGCCGTGCTCGCGGCCCTGGCCTGGACCCGGCTCGAACTGCGCCATGCCGCCGACCGGGCCCTGGACCGCTTTTCGATGGCCAACGTCAAACTCAAATCCTTCCTGCAACTGGTGTTGCAGCGGCTTTTCGACACGGACGGGCTGGGCCGCACCCTCAAACAATACCCGCAGGCCCTGCAGGCCCTCCTGGATCTGGGCCAAATCGAGCCGCCACCGCCCTGAAGCCGCCGCGCAGCCGCTCGCGATGCGCCCTCACCACCCCCATTCCGGCCTCCGCCACCCCCGCCCGACCGGGCGGGAGGGCGGCCCCTGCATATCACAAAAACTGTTCACACCATTGCCTATACCGACATCAATACAAAGCCATCAAATTGGGCGTGGGTGATACCGACTTTGTCGTCACTTCGGGAACCGGTTCGGGCAAATCACTGACCTACATCGGAACGATCTTCAATCACTTGCTGACGAACCGGGGAGCCAACGGAGTAGTCGCCGTCATCGTCTATCCGATGAACGCACTGATCAACTCGCAAACCAATGAATTCAACTCCTACAAGGACAACTACGAAAGAAACACCGGACTCGAATTCCCTATCACATTCGGCCAGTACACTGGCCAGGAAAATGAGGAGAAACGGCAAGCGATGCGCGGAAGTCCGCCGCACATCATCCTCACCAACTACATGATGCTCGAGCTCCTGCTCACACGGGTACAGGAGCGGCCGATCCGACAAGCCATCTTCGAGAGTCTTCGGTACCTCGTATTCGACGAACTTCACACGTACCGTGGGAGACAAGGCGCGGACGTTGCCATGCTCATCCGGCGCATACGATCCCAATGCCAGCAATCGATCTGCTGTATTGGCACCTCCGCAACCATGGTTTCGGTGGGCAGCGCGCAGTCACAGCGGGAGGAAGTCGCGCACGTTGCGAGCACCGTGTTTGGCCGAACGTTCAAGCCAAACCAAATCGTCGATGAGACATTGGCACCATCGCTCGCCGCCGGGACACAGCCTTCCAAGCAAGAACTCCATGCTGCAATCGTTGCCGGAATTGATGCTGATGGTAGCGAAAGGGAACTACGCAGACATCCCGTAGCGGTTTGGCTGGAGACCTGCATCGCACTTGAGACGCGTGACGGTCGTTTGGTTCGGCGAACCCCTATGGGATTGAAGGATGTTGTTGGGGCCTTGGTTACGGCCTCAGATGCACCGAAAGACAGATGTCATGCGGCTATCGAGGCGACCCTCCAATGGGTAAGCATCGTCAATCAGCGCATTCAGGCATCAGGATCAAGCTATACCCTTCTACCGTTCAAGCTTCATCAGTTCATTGCCCAGACCGGCTCGGTCTACACGACGCTCGATCAGGGGGAGAATCGGTTCATCACCCTCGAGCCGGGTATTTACAAGCACGATGACAGCCAAAAGCCCATCTTCGCCAACGTCTTCAGCCGGGCCACGGGACACCCATTCATCTGCGTGTCCTTGGAGGACAGTCGGCTCGTTCCTCGTGAATTTCGCGTGTCCAGCGATGACGATGAAGTTGCCGCGGATGGATACCTAATTGTCGGTGACCGTATTTGGGATCCTGATCAGGATCTCGAGTACCTTCCGGATGCTTGGGTGCGAACTCGGGTGAACGGCAAGAAAGTCCCAGACTCGAGGAAACGCGCCAGCTTCCCCCGAAAGCTGTACTTCGACGAATCTGGGAAGTGCTCAGAGACAGAGCCAATGAAGTATTGGGGATGGTTCATGCAGGCACCCCTTCTATTCGATCCCACGGGAGGTGTGTTCTACGATGCCAAGACCAACGAGGGCACGAAACTCACGCGTCTCGGCAGCGAGGGCCGAAGCACTTCGACAACCATCACGGCTTTTTCGATCTTGAACCGCTTGCGAGACGCTGGACATTCACCACGCGACCAGAAACTCCTGAGTTTCACCGACAACAGGCAAGATGCCGCGCTGCAGGCAGGTCATTTCAATGACTTCGTCCAGGTGGTTCGTCTGCGCGCCGGGATTCGGCGAGCGCTTGAGAGGGCCACTGACGGTGTACTCGACTACGCCACTCTTGGCGAGGCGATTTTTCAAGCACTGTCGCTTCCGTTTCGCGACTATGGCAATCGTGATGCAGAGCCTGAACTGGCCGCGGTCAAACGCAAATACGACGCGGCACTCCAAGACTATCTTTTTTTTCGCGCTCTCGCAGATCTGCGTCGCAGTTGGCGTATCGTTCTTCCCAACCTGGAACAGTGTGCTCTCCTGCATATTGACTACCTGGATCTCGACGAAATTGCGGCCGAAGACGAATTCTGGGCAGACACCGAAATTGTGAACAGCCTAAGTCATTCGGAACGCCGGGAATTCCTGGCAACCGTCCTTGACTACTTCCGGCTTGAATACGCTATCCACAGCGAGAACTATCTGATTCCGAGCCGTCTCAAAGAGTTCGAGATGCGATTCCGCGAACAACTGAAGGCACCGTGGACGCTCGATGCGGACGAAGAACTGACGGCACCGTTCGTTATCCGACTCGATCCTCTGCATAGGCAAGGGCGCCTCTCCAACAAGAGCATGGGCCCAGCAAGTTCGCTCGGGAAGTATGTGAAGGACTTGGCGACGAAACAGTCGGACGTCGATCCGAATCCGCTGCGGGGCAACCACTACCGGGACTTCATCCTGCAGTTGATGAACAGGTTGAAGGAGGCTGACTACCTTTTTGAGGAAACGGCCAAAAACACTAACAACGAAGAGGTCCCTGTATTCCGGTTACGTATCGAGAAGATCCTCTGGAAGCTTGGAGATGGCGAAACGGTCAGAACAGACCCGATCAAACGGCGCTCCTACAAGGACCTGAACCCGACTCCCAACCTCTTCTTTCGGGAGATCTATAGACGAGACTTCACAGAGAGCAAGCGGTTGGTCGCAGAGGACCACACCGGTCAACTCAGCGTGGCCGCACGGCAGGATCGAGAGGATCGCTTCAGGGCAGAGTGGTATCTCGACGAAACCAACAAGGTCTTTGACGAGAACAAGATTCGTAGCGAGTCGATCAGTGCCCTGTTCTGTTCACCGACGATGGAGTTGGGAGTGGACATCGGTGGCCTGAGCGTCGTTCACATGCGAAACGCTCCACCGAACGCAGCAAACTATGTGCAGCGCTCAGGGAGAGCGGGCCGAAGCGGCCAAGGAGCACTAGTCTTTACGTACTGCTCTGGCTTCTCGGCCCACGATCGTCACTACTTCAATAATCAAGCTGAAATGGTTGCAGGGGTCGTTCAAGCACCAAGGATCGACCTGCGCAACCGTGAGTTGCTGGTGACTCACCTTCATGCCTTGGCCATTAGTGCCATTGGCCTGCCGGGGCTGGAAGCTAGAACTGGCCACCGACCATCCTTGATGCAGCTCATTGCGAGCGAAGATCCAGCAATGCCCCTCTCCCACAGTGTCGTGGAGGGGCTGAGAATCGGTCCCACGGAGTTCGAGTCTCTCAAGACGACGTTCCGGCGTGTGATCGCAGACTTCGCCGACCAATTAACGGGTACGTCGAGCATTTGGTACACGGACGACTGGATCGACCAGAACCTGCAGAATCTGGCGGCGCATCTCGATCAGGCCATGGAGCGCTGGCGCAAGATGTATCAGTCCGCCCGCGCGCTACTCTCTCGCGCCACGCAGCCGATCGAGTCAGGCCGGCTGAGAGTGGGAAGCGATGAGTACAGAAAATCCAAGCGACTACAGGACCAAGCCAATCGACAACTCAATCTGCTACGCAACGATCAGAGCGGTTCTACTGAACTCAGTGAGTTCTATCCCTACAGGTATCTGGCGTCCGAAGGCTTCCTCCCCGGCTACAACTTCACACGCCTGCCATTGCGGGTCTTCGTGCCTACCGGCAGCACAACAGGCGAGTACATCTCCCGCCCACGTTCTATCGCTCTGCGCGAATTCGGCCCGCTCAACCTCATCTACCATAACGGGCGCAAGCACCGAATCTCGCAACTGGTCGTCCAAGACACCGAATCATCCTTGATGGAGGCAAAGATCAGCAAGCGTGCCGGTTACTTCCTAATGGGTGAACAGAGTGATCTGGAAATCTGCCCATTCTCTGGCCTGAATCTGAGCGACAACGCCAACAAGGAACATCTGCATGATCTTCTTGAGATGACCGAGTCACGAGGGGAGGAAACATCGCGTATTACCTGCGAGGAGGAGGAACGTGTCTCTCGCGGGTACCAAATCGAGTCGTTTTTCCATGTGGACGGTGGCGACTTTGCCAGTATCCGCCAAGCCGAGGCGCGGTCAGGTGACAGCCACCTGCTCAATCTGCGTTTCATTCCCGCCGCTCGCCTCGTCAGTGTGAACAAGGGCTGGAGGGGCCAAGAGACCGAAGGTTTTCCGATGGGCATGACCTCGGGCAACTGGCGCTCTTCGATACCGGAACCCGAACCCGATGCATGGGAGGAATACCGATTGGTCAAGCTCAGTACCTCCAACCTCGCCGACGCGCTCTACATCGAACCCATACAGGTGCTGGGCTTGGATCCCGATGGCGTGATCACTCTGCAATATGCTCTCAAGCGTGCTATCGAATCCGTTTTCCAGGTTGAACCCAACGAAATCGGTGTGAGCGGGATAGGGGATCCCGAGTGTCCCAACATACTCCTGTACGAAGCGGCCGAGGGGAGTTTGGGAATTCTCTCGCAGTTGGTTGACGACGTGACAACCTTTCGGAGAGTCATTGAAGAGGCCAAAGAGGTGTGCTGTTTCGACGACGAGAAATACAAGGCTCCCGCGTCCTACAACGACCTCATGAGCTACTACAACCAGCGTGACCACCAGCGACTGAACCGATTTCTGATCCGTGATGCTCTTGACAAACTCGGACTTTCCGAGATGGAGATTCAGGCAAGCGCCGCCTTCAAGGGTTACGAAGAGCAGTATCAGCACATGCTCCGCCACCTCGACCCCAACTCTTCGACCGAGCGCACCTTCATTGATTACCTATATCAGAACGGACTGCGCTTGCCCGACGCCGCCCAGAAGCGTGTACCGGGGATCTACTGCCAGCCCGATTTCCATTATGAGCCGAGAGTTTGGGTATTCTGTGATGGATCGCCCCACGACGATCTCCAAGTCCGCGCCCGCGACTCAGAGCAACGGCAGTTGATAATCGCCCATGGCGACGAGGTCTGGTCTTGGCACTACCGCGAAAATCTGGCCGCCAAGATTGCCCAGCGGCCCGACATCTTCAGGAAGGTTCGATGAGTACGTCACTACAGCCGGGCAAACTCGTGTCCTTGCGCGGCCGCGATTGGGTCGTGCTGCCATCTGACTCGCAAGAGCTTCTTGTTGTCAAGCCGCTCGGCGGTTCCGATGAGGAGATGACGGGAATCTATCTGCCGCTGGAGATCCCGGAAGACGTACCGCAAGATGCTCGCTTCGTCCCTCCGGACACCGAGGATCTTGGGGATATATCGACTGCTCGCCTTCTGTACGACGCTGCTCGCTTAGCCTTCCGCAACGGAGCTGGACCTTTTCGGGGCCTGGCCAAACTCTCGTTCCGCCCCCGTGCCTACCAGATCGTTCCGTTGGTGATGGCTCTACGCCAGAACATCGTCCGGTTGCTGATCGCCGACGATGTCGGCGTGGGCAAGACAGTGGAGGCCCTGCTCATCGTCCGAGAGATGATTGAACGGGCTCAGATCAGACGCTTCGCTGTAATCTGCCTGCCACACCTCTGCGACCAATGGCAACAGGAGGTACGCGCCAAACTTGGTATCGAGGCCGTCATTATCCGGTCCAACACCCAGGCAAGGCTCGACCGGATGATCCAAGGAGATACGAGCGTCTACGACTACTATCCCTACCAGATCATCAGCATCGACTACATCAAGGCGGACAATCGCCGTGCCGTTTTCGTCGAACAGTGTCCAGACCTCGTTATCGTCGACGAGGTGCACACCTGTGCCCGACCTACCGGCACCTCCAAGGCCCAGCAGCAAAGGCACCATTTGCTCCGTGAACTTGCGGATAAACCTGAACAGCACTTGATCATGCTCACGGCAACGCCGCACAGCGGCAAGCCAGAAGAGTTTCATTCCTTGTTGGGCCTGCTTAGAACCGATTTTGAGACACTGGACCTGCAGAGTTCGAGCCAGTCCGAACGTCGCACCCTGGCGAAGCATTTTGTCCAACGGAAGCGAGCTGACGTGGAAAAGTGGATGGGACAGGACACACCTTTCCCCGACCGGGACACCATTGAGTGGAACTACGACCTGTCACCGGCTTATCTTGACTTCTTCAATGATGTGGTGGATTTTGCCCGCAAACTAGTGACACCCCAACGATTGGGGGAAAGGAAGACACGTGTCCACTACTGGACGGCGCTCGGGTTACTTCGGGGTGTGATGTCCAGCCCGAGTGCCGGTGTAAAGATGCTCGCCACGCGCCGCGGCAAGCTGATGGAAAGGAAAAACACTGAAGCAGCGGACGATGAAGGGGACCAATCCTACAATCCTGTCGGCGACCCGGAGTTTGGCGTGACGACGGACATCGCACCCACGCAAATCATGGAGCAACGGGATTGGACCGAACATCAACGGCGGCAACTGCGCAAACTCGGCGTCCAGCTCGAAACCTTGGCGGGAACCGACGACGATCAAAAACTTCATGCAGCATCCATCATGCTCGAGGATTGGATCTATGGCGGCTTCCACCCGATCGTCTTCTGTCGTTACATCGAGACGGCCAACTACCTTGGCGAACACCTTCCCCAGTTGCTGACCACGAAAATTGCACACTTGGACTTGCAGGTCGTAACCAGCGAAGATCCTGACGATTTGCGCAAACAGCGCATCGAGGCGATGGCCGGTAACCGCCCGCGCGTCCTGATCGCCACCGACTGCTTGAGCCAAGGGATCAACTTGCAGGATTTGTTCACCGCCGTACTCCACTACGACCTGCCTTGGAACCCAAATGACCTCGAGCAACGCGAAGGACGGGTCGACCGTTTTGGTCAACAGGCACGCGAGGTAAAGGCCTGTCTCCTTTACGGTGCCGATAACCCCATCGATGGCATCGTACTCGATGTACTGTTGCGCAAGGTGCGCGAGATCAAGCGGTCTACGGGAATCAACGTGCCTTTCCCAGAGGACTCGCAGAGCATTATCGACACCATCACGCAATCGCTTCTGCTGAATCCCAGCCGCCGCATCCAGACTCGCCACACACCACAACAAAGCACACTCTTCGATTTCAGCGACTTAGGCGAAGCCGGAGAAGCGAAACGGCATATTACTCGCAAAATCGATGAAGCGGCTGAACGTGAGAAAGCCTCCCGAAGCATCTTCGCTCAGAATGCCATCAAGGCTCAGGAGATCGAGGAAGATTTGCGGGCCATGGACGAGGCCATTGGTGATCCCAGTGCGGTACAGGATTTCGTTACCGGCGTGCTCAATAGCCTGTTTGGGGTCCAGGTCACTACCGAGCAGGAGGGCTTTGGCATCGTCACGGGCAACTTGCCACCCCAACTCCGTGGGCTTCTTCCTGAGGGTCAGCTTGTCAAAGTGAGCTTCGATTCACCTACTCCCCAAGGCTATCATTACCTCGGTAGGAACCACCGTTTCGTCGAGCAACTCTGTCAGTTGGTCATGGCCAATACGGTCTCTCGGGAAGGAAGGCGCGCGGCCCGCGCCGCAGTCATTCGTACAAGGCAAGTCGAGACCAAGACCACGCTGTTACTGTTTCGCTGCCGCAACGTCATCGAGCAGGGCATGGGCGGCCACCAGATCGTCGCCGAAGAAATGCTCCTTTGGGGTTGGAAGGGCACTCCGGGCGACCGTGCACACCTCGACCACGAGCAGGCGCACACATTGCTGCGTGAGGCCCGCGCCAGCAGCAACCTCAGTCCCGAAGCTCGTGCGAGTTTCCTCGAGAACGAGCTTGGCATCCTAGATCGGCTGAACACCGATTTCGACGAACTGGCAGAAGAGCAGTCCAAGCGCCTTGTCGCCGCCCATGAACGCTTCAGCGCGCTGATGGACCAGCGCCGCTACCAAGTTGTCTACCCGATCCTGCCTATGGACCTCATGGGGCTCTACATTCTGCTGCCGGAGGGCTCGGCATGAACTATCCGAGCATCCGCGTCGAAGGTGCCATCCTCTCACCCGACATCTTCGAACAGATCGAGGGGCTTTCCGGTCAAAAACCATCTGACTTCGTCCTCGACGGTGGTGCAAGCGTCAAGGACGAGATCGCTCGTTCCTGGGCGGACGCTCAGGACTACTGGCGCATATTTCAGCGCAAGATGGAGACGGTCAGGGAGGGGAGTAACGCCACGACCGAGACCCGCAATCTGTGGATCGTCCCCTTGATGGGGCTTCTCCGCTACGACATCGAGTACCAGGCCCGGGGTGCCGAGCTTGATGGGCGGGTCTATGCAATCAGCCATCGTGCCATAAACCGGGCGAACACCCCGATCCAAATCATTGGAGCCAGAGACCCGGCCGGCCTCGATAGGAAACCCGCCAATGCGGCCCGCCGCATGTCCGCCCACGCGCTGGTACAGGAATACCTCAACCTCCACGACCACCTCTACGGCCTTGTTACCGACGGCCACGTGCTGAGGCTACTCCGGGACAGTTCCCGCTTGGTCAAACAGAGCTACCTTGAATTCGATCTAGACCGCATCTTCACCGACGGGCTTTTTTCCGACTTTGCCGTTCTCTACCGGCTGCTCCATGCAACCCGTCTGCCGCTGACCAACGACACCGCGGCGGAAAGCCTGATCGAACGCTACCACCAGGACTCCCTCGACCAAGGGGCACGGATTCGGGCTGGGCTCAGCCAAGCAGTTGAGCAGGCGATCCTCGACTTCGGGAACGGATTCCTCACGCGTGTGGAGAACACCGCCTTGCGCACCGCAGTCACAGAAAGCAAGCTGTCAGCCATCGATTACTACCAAGAGCTTCTGCGTCTCATCTACCGACTACTCTTCCTGATGGTGATCGAGGAACGCGACCTAGTCTTCACGGAGGACGCCCCGAGTACACAGCGCAAAGTTCACAGAGAGTACTACAGCGTCACTCGCCTTCGTCGCCTCTCGGAGAAACGCTACCTTGCCGACCCACGCCGCCACGATCTCTGGCTCGCGTTGCTGGCCTGCTTCCGTCTCTTCGAGGCGGACGGTCCAGGCGTCAAGCTCGGCATCGCGCCTCTGGCGGGGGATCTGTTCTCGGCCGGGGCTATACGCTCGCTTGCCGGTTGCACGCTCGGCAACGACGTGTTGCTCGGCTGTCTTCGCTCCCTGGGACTCTATCGGCATCCGGAAAGCAGTCAGCTTATCCGCGTTAACTACGCTGCACTCAACGTTGAAGAATTCGGCTCAGTCTACGAGGGGCTGCTGGAGTATGAGCCAACATTCGATATCCAGGGGAGCGAACTGCGATTCAGATTCCGTCAGGGCAGTACGCGGGCTTCGACGGGCTCCCACTATACCCCTGACGACCTCGTCCAGCCGTTGATCAGGCATTCACTGGACCATCTGATCGCCGCACGCCTCAAGTCAGAGAACCCCGAGGTTGCACTGCTCGATCTGAGGGTGATCGACATCGCCTGCGGCTCAGGTCACATCCTACTCGCCGCCGCACGCCGGATTGCCACAGAGCTGGCGACAGTACGCACGGGAGAGGAGCAACCCTCGCCGTCGGCCTACCGGGCCGCCTTGCGCAACGTCATTCGCAATTGCATCTACGGGGTTGACGTGAACCCACTAGCGGTGGAGTTGTGCAAGGTGGCCTTGTGGCTGGAAGCGCACATCCCCGGCCAACCGATCAATTTTCTCGACCATCACATCAAGTGTGGCAACGCTATCGTCGGCTTCGCACGCCGCGAGGAACTGAGTCACGGCATTCCGACGGAAGCCTTCAAAACCCTACCGGGCGACGATAAGGAAATCGCAGCAGCCAAACGCAAGACCAACAAAAGGAATCTGAGGAACAAGAACCAGACCTACCTACCCTTTACCCCAAACCTCCATCGCCGCCTCAATTCGGTTCGCGAAGAATGGCGGCTGCTCTCAGCCCTGCCGGAAACGACGCCAGCTCACATTGAAGCGAAGAAGCAGCGTTTTGCTTCGTTCGCCAGCGGCGAAGACGCGGCTCTGTTGCGGAGTATCGCTGATATCCCCATGGCTCAGTTCTTTATCCGCAAGGTTCCCGCCAACGAGGGCAGTCTCCTCACCGACAGCGAGTTCCGCGGCTATTGGGGCGGCGACATGATGCCGCAAAAGCAAGGTCTCGATGCCGCCAGAGTACACGCCCAGGGACAGCGCTTCCTCCACTGGTTTCTGGAATTCCCGGAGATCATGGAGCTGGACGGATTTGACTGTATCCTCGGGAATCCCCCGTATTTGGGTGGTCAGGCACTCAGCGGCACCTACGGACATGGATTTTGTGAGGTTATGAAATGGCTGTATGCACCTGCTGGCTTGAGCGAGCTGGTGGTCTATTTTCTTCGGCGCATTCATGGATTGCTGCGGGCGGGTGGATTCGCCGCGATCATTACCACCAACTCCATCGTTGACGGCGATGTCCGCACAGATGGTCTAGAGCAGATCGTCGCCGCAGGCGCGCAGATCAACATGGCTGTTCGCGGCGTTAAGTGGCCTGGTGCTGCCAATTTGGTCGTCTCCCTGTTGGCGTTTCACAAGGGAGAGTGGAATGGTTTGAGAACGCTGGATGGCAGACCAGTAGAGCAGATAAATTCTTTCTTTGAGGAAGGAGAAGACCTCGGAGAACCCAACATACTGATCGAGAACCGAGACCAAGTATTCCAAGGATCTATTTTCCTCGGCAACGGATTCCTGCTGTGCCACGAGAAAGCCAATCGCCTATGTGCATCAGACTCTCGCAATGCCGAAGTAATCATGCCAATCATTAACGGACAAGAACTCAATAACCATCCAGAGCAGATTCCAGGCCGTAGCATCATCAACTTCCGTGACTGGCCAATTGAGCGCGCCCGAGAGTTCCCCACTCTGTTTTCAATCGTTAAGGAGGAAGTCAAGCCAGCACGAGAAAAACAGAAGGACAAGGTCGGAAAGGAGTACTGGTGGCGTTTCCTGCGACCTCGAATGGAGATGTATTCGAAGGTCCGCAATCTGCCGCGCTGCTTCGCCGCCGCTCTGACCACCAAGCATCTGAGTTTCTCGGCAATGCCGACAGACTACGTCTTCAGTAATGCCCTCTGCGTCTTTGCGACCAATCGCTGGGACCTGTTCGCGGTGGCCCAATCCACCCTGCACGAGGCTTGGGCCCGCAAATACAGTGGTTCGCTAAAACAAGATCTTCGCTATTCGCCATCGAAATGCTTCGATACGTTTGCCTTTCCCGCTGGTCTCTGGCAGACCGCTGACTCGCATCTTGCAGAGGTTGGCGAGCGCTATCACACGCATCGCAAGGATCTTATGCGTTTACTGTGGCTCGGTCTAACCAAGATCTACAATCTCTTTCACAACCCGGATCTGACATCCGAGATAGTCGCCAAAGTGTCAAGGAAAGATGCCGTTAGTGCCGCCACGGGCGTCGATGCCCTCCTTGAACTGCGCCGGCTGCACGTCGAACTCGACATTGCGGTTCGCGATGCCTACGGCTGGCAAGACCTCGACCTCAAACACGACTTCCACGAAGTCGAGACGCTTCCAGAGAACGATCGTATTCGCTACACGATCAGTCCAGTCGCGCGCCGTGAATTGTTGAAGCGCCTGCTCGACGAGAATCATGGCCGAGGCACAGCCATGACGGAGAAACCTACCTCCCGTCCGACCGCGGCGAGCGCGTAGCCACCCCTACCGACCTCGGTTGCTTGGGAACATAGGCCTGACCTGTCCCAGTTGGAGAACAATCGACGATGTGCATTCGGTTCACGCAGAAGCTGATGTGGTGGTGTCAGATGCGCAATCGCTACAGCCTGACCGAGGTCATCGCCGATTCTGCGACCTCGGTACGTTAGCCCCAGAGCGTATAGGAAGGCCAGATGGACCCGCAGCAGCCGCGTGCCCACGGCTGGCAGATTTGACTTTCAATGCAGTCGCTATTTGGCTAGAGTTCTGGAAGGTGGTAAGCAACAAGGAGCCTAGTGAGGAGTTCTCCGCGTAGTGCCAGGCGATCAATATCGTCGATGTCCATGGATGAGAAGTTCGTCGGATACTCGCGAACCTCCCTACGCGTAGGGAGTTCTGGCGGTAACCAGGGCAAACGATCATCGTTCTGCCCGAGATAAGACAACACAAAGCCTGCAATTTCTTGTGCTTCGACTAGCCGGTGTAACCGATCTCTGGTAGCGTCTTGCGCCTTTCGAAAAATCGTCTCAAATGATCGGTGTATGTGCCTGAACCACCACTTTGGGTAGCTGTCACTGTCGAATAAGCCTGTACTGGCATCGCAGGAGATAATGAAGTCAGGTTTGAAGACATTAGTACTGAATGACGATTCTCTACGTGGTTCCATTGGACTAACCCCAAGATTCTCGAAGACACCACCGTCTGTAAGGAGAACACGTGTGGGGTTTGAAGTCACGCCTTTCTTCGTAAAGGCATACGTGCGGTCTAGTGCTGGGAGAAAGAGTGGGTGGGCCGCAGAGGCTGCAACAGCGTCCGCAACAAGTGCGTCCTTTGAAGCGATCGTTCCGAATCGCCAGCAACCACTCTCTCTACTTCCGAACCGGAATGCTGAACCCGTACGAAGTTCTGTAGCGTTAACCACGATGTCGAGTGAGTCTCGGGCGACATCCGAAAGCAGCTTGTTCCCGAACTGCTGCTCCATCGCATCGCGGAACCCCTCGCTCCCGCTAAACATGCGAAACGGTGGTGGCTTACCACGTCCGAACCACTGGGGAATTGGAAGCGAAGGAATGAGGCGCGAGACCATATGGAGGCCAGACACCCCTCCAGTCATCACTAAGCTCCAGACAGCCTTTCTGATCGAATTCGGGCGGCGAACCGCCCGAACGATGTCATCTTGAAGTCCTCTCCGAAGGAGATCGACAATGCACGCGTCAAACTCCAAGAATGAGTTGTTCGAGTAGGCGTACATCGCGGCGATAACGGATCCTCCTGAGACACTCGAGATGACCTGGAGTTGGCGCAGGAGTCCGAGGTCATGTAAGGCACGTAGGCATCCAAGATGGAAAGCAATAGCACGCGCACCCCCACCAGAGAGAGCCAGACCGATCTCTCGCGGTTTGTCAGACTCGGGACCGATCTGGGTCGTGGCAGTCGTTCCTAACTCAATACAAACGGACTCCTGACTGCCGATTCTGGTGCGAAACGCATGTGCTCCGAGGACCGGGTCATCGGGGCTTCCGGAGAGAATCAACAGGACAAAGGTCCTCCGGGTCGAGTCCGATCCCGTGAGTAATTGCGTGACCGCCCCGATATCGCGTTTGCTAGGACAGGGCCTTGTGGTCGGATGAGTGTGCCAACTCCCAATACAATCAACGGAACCGCGGAATCGCTGGGACTTCTCACAAGCAACCTCTTTCATTCCCTCAATGCCACACCGGAAATGGTCCTCGGCAGCGTCGCTGTCCGGCGGTGGTCCCTCTACCTCTGTCACCCACAAAACCCCTGCTGCCTCGTTCAACTCGCCAAAGGCGAGCCCCCCGGTCTCAACCGTTGGTCCTGCCGTGCGAGCAGAGCGTCTCGTCCACGCTCGCATTTCGCGCATTGCTTCGGGAGATACTCGAACTGAGTACCCCCTGCCCTTCTCTTCCAGCGTGTAATCTGGAAGCCAACCAAATGCATTTGCAGAGCCTTGTTCATCGAAGACCCATCCAGTGCCTGTCTTTTCCTCATTGGGTTTCGACAGCTCGCGAGCAACCGCGTTCAACATTCGAGCTGAGAGCCCGGATAGGTCCGCATGAGAGCCAACAAACGTTGGTTCTGAGCACCCCGGCTCTGGCTGAAAACGATCACCTACAGGCGTAGTGGACCAGAATGCCTCTAGCAGGTTGGAGCGTCTCGATCGTCGACAGACCTCTAGCTTAAGCCGTCTGATGAGGTCCAACGGCCCACCGCTGTGTCTTGAAGTCGACAGGGTTGCCATAGCCGATGACGCGTCGTGGCTTACACCCATAGAGGCAATTGGGGGACGTACGCTGGCCCCGCGGAGTGTCTGTTCGAGCTTCATCCTCACAGCTGACGAAGCAGTGCAATCAATTACAAGGTCTGCGTCTGATATAGCATTGGATTCGCTGATTCGCTGGATGAGGTTTTCGGACAGCCTTTCAATCTCGAGGTCGGGCTCGATTCGCTCGAGGCGATCAGCCAGTGCATCGGTTTTCCACCGCCCAATGTCAGCATCCTCAAACCCCTGTCGAACCAAGAGACCAGGAGCAACCCTCTGGTTATCGACGAGTTGAACACGAGTAGCGCCAGCCCTTACTACCGCCTCTGCCGCATGCGTTCCAATGGCCCCGCATCCCCAAATTGCAATTTGCTTGTCGCGAAACCACGCCATCGGAGACGTGTGATCGCGCCTTCTGGTTACCTCTGGACGCATTTCACGGACAACACACCAGCCTACTTTGGCTTCGTCAGTCCACTGAATGACCTTCTTGATTGCTTCTGCACGTGTGTCTGCACCGTCACTATCGCTGGCCCCGAGCATCTCACGCAACTTGTCTGCATCGTTCCCGGAAATCTCCCAAACTGCAAGGTGCTGAAGTGCACGGCTCCCTTCCTCAACGCGGCGCATTGGAGTGCCTAGGATCACGATCAGTGGCGTCCCTGCAGTGGTGTGGTAGGCGTACAACCCGATCTGGACAAAGAAGTCGCCCAATTCAATACCGTGTTTCTTGAGCTCGTTCAGTAGAGCAGCAACTGTCTCGGGATATTCGAAGGGTAAAGGTTCATGGAGAAGAATCGCAGGAGCGGAGTTTGCTGGAGGCACCTCAGAAAACGGCTTCCAACCAATGATTTCAGTCCGAGCCTTCCGATGGCGAAGCTCCGCGAATCCAATCCAGGTAGATGTCCGAACTAACGGTGTGTCTACTTTGGGGACAACAAGCCGAGTGGTAGTAGGGTATGCGACCGGGGGATGGAGCGGTGCATCATCAGGGTCGAGACAGTTCCGAGCAGCATCGCGAATCCAGCGGTCAAGCCGCGTGATGTAGCCATACATCCCGTCCTCTGGCTTCCACTCTGACGCACTCTGGTACAAACAGAGCCAGTACCCCCACTGTACGTGCGGGAAGCCCGCGAAGCGCCGATGCGGCGTCACGACATACGGATGCTCATAGGGAAACGTAGGCGGGATTAAGAGCCAAAACCGCTCGCGAGCTCGCACAGGAAGACCATCTTCAACACACTCCAAACCATCAAAGCGAATGCTTATGTCAAGCTGAAGGTGGCCACCTAGTAGCGTTGTCTCTTCGGTGATCTGAACAGTTCCAGCAGATTGCTCCGCGATTTCCTGTAGCTGCTCTATGGCAAGTTCGTAACCACTTAGCATGGACCCTGACCATAGGTGACGGCATCTTCGGGAGGCGTATTCGAGCCGCGTGCCCTACTGGCGGCCGCAGTTGCAGTGTATGCGTCAGTCGCTGTCCCAGTGAACGAGATCCCTTCACCCTCCAGCTTGGCCACGATTGGTTCGTTATTGTCCATCGTACACAGAAAGGACGTTGTGATGCTCTCATACTGTGTCTTGGCTTTCGCATGGGGTGGATTGTCCCCGGATTTGTTGGAGGACGGCACATTGTTCGAACTTGACACGATTCGGTTAGGACTCCTGGAAGCTGCATCCATTTCGTCAACGATGTGCTGTTTGAGTTTCTCCTCCTCATCGCCTTCGTCCTTCCAGTACATCACGGCTTTTGAGCAGTGATGCGGAGCTAGGAGCACATTCCAAGAGAGATCGTTGGGCTCGCTGACATCGAAGATCCGCTTGATGATAGGATAGGAGAGGTCTCCAAGGAGCAGTGCCCGAAGTTCCTTGGTTCCGTCGAACAGAGTGACCTGCATGCCAAGACTCGTGTCGTTCCGGTCGCCGGCGGCATCATCCTTGAAGGGCGCGTGCACGAAAGCACGGAACTTGCCGGAAACGTCCTCCTCGTCGATCGTGGTCAACTCGTTGCCGGGAATGGTCAGGCGATCCTCGGGGAAGTCCTTATACTCGTCCTTTTCCAACAGGTCCGAGTAGCCGAAAATCCGTACACGATGCCCCGCCCCTGGATCGCCCTTGACATCGATCGTCTTCTTCACGCGGCGCTCGGCTTCCTTCTTGAACGCCTTCGCGTCGTCACAGAGATCTTTCGTGTACTCATGGAACACACGCGGTGTAAACCAGAGTTCTCCGATGTCAACCTCGTCGAGGAGTTCAGCGAATCCACGACAGTGATCTTCATCAGGATGCGAAAGGGCGAAAGCGGCTAAGTAGGGTCGTCCATCCTTCTTCGGCAAGCGATCCACTAGTTCATCGACAATGGGCCAGGTGGGATCGTCCTCGTCCTCGGACTTTTCAAGGTGATTCAAGTCGACCTGCACATGGATCTTCGAATCGATGACGATGGTCGTGCTGTCGCCGTTTGCGACAGGCCAGTGGACAAAACCGAGCTTGGGAAGTTGGAAACTCACTATGTGCACTCCTGGAAGTATCCGCTATCAAGGGAGTATTGTTGCATGGCTCGAGCTGATTCCGACCCAAAGGGCTTACAAAGTCATCACAGAACCATGATCGGTTCCAAGAGGAGCAATTCGGTGGTACTGTTTCAGCCATCCGATGCACCGCTCCACGAGGTTCCACTCCCAGTACATGGCCCAGTCGTGGACGATCGGGATCCAGTGGTTGCGCGTGCCGGAAATTGTCGGGTTGCCCCCCTTTGTCAACGATGTAGCGACGGAGGTCATCGGCATCGTATTGCCACTCCGCCAGCACGTGTCCAAGGCGGAACTCCACCAGGCACTGTTTCAATCCCGTTGATATTGGTTGTGGGCGCACAGACGACAAGGGGTCCCTACCATGGTGTTGTCAAGACAACCAAAGAGGACTCCTCGTCGTGGACTACATCCCAGCCCCCGTCGACTCCGCGCGCCAACGGGCCCTGCCCGCGGTGCCGGCCGCCTGCCCCCAGTGCGGAGCCTGCGCCTGGCGCCGCAACGAACGGCACCTATGCCCGCGACCTGGTCGTCCTGGGCCGGCTGCAGGTGCAACGCTGGCCGTGCAAGTTATTCCTGGGCAGTGCCTCGCCCCTGCCGCCGGGCGTGACGGCCCTCCAACGGCCCAGGCCTTCCGGGAGTTGGTGACGGCCCTGTATGTGCACAGCGTCCGCTTGCGGGGGATGGTCCGTATCCTGGACCTGCGGGGTGGGCGCGGCCACCCTGTGGCGGGATGTGCAGGCGGAGGCCCCCGGCCTCATGCCCGACCCGCAGGCGGTCCTGTCGCCGTGGCTGGCCGTAGACGAGACCTGGCTGTCCATCGGGGGTGCAAAGCGTCCCGTGGCCATGGTCCCGGGCCCCAAGGGCGAGCGGCTGGACCGCCAGCCGTGCGCCGTGCACAGGCAGCGCACCGTGGGCCGGCACCTCCGGGGCCTCGACGAGGAAGCCCTGACCCACCGGGACCGGATCCTGCTGCCTATTCTGCGGCGGCTGGCGCGGGAACGACCGCCGGAGGCCGGGCCGGTGCTCCTGGCGCTGTGGCAGGAGCACCGGCCCCAGGGACGCGTGTGCCTGCACCCGGAGGTGTGCCAGCTACTGTGGCACCTCGTAACCCGCTGGCATGACCTGGTGCGCAGCCAACACACCCCGAAAGTGCCTGCCTCCACCCACCGGCTGGAGGGCTGGTTGGGCCGCTTCAAGCCCCGGGCCCACCTCACACGCGGGCTGAAGACCGAGGCCGGCGCCCGCCACTTCGTGGGCCTGATGGCCCGCGGCATGGCCTGAAGCTGCATCGGAAACTACCCGCTGGCACGCAGGATGCCCAGGACGACCCACAACCCATATCAACGAGATTGAAACAGTGCCACTCCACCATCAGCGACTGGACCTGCGAGACATCGCCGAACTGACTCGGGATCAAGCAGCCGGTCCCCAAGCGGCTGACGGTGTCACCCAAGACGTGCAGCTTGATGCCGAAGCCACCCCGGCTGCATCCATGCATTCGAATCTTCTGGCAGCCCGGTCATGCCGATTGTCGGCAGCGTTGACGTGGGCGGCTCTTGAACTCCACCCACATGCGTCTGACTTGGACCCGCACGTTCCGCGGTGATGGCCACCAGAATGCGTTCCCAGTTTACGACCTGGCCCCAGCGATGATCGCGGCGAAAGACTCTGTTCCAGCAGCACCAGCGGGGTCTACCGTCCCACTGGGAAGCATGTACGTACCAGAAACGATGACAGTCATAGTTCTCTGGAATCAGCGGGAGAGCCAATTGCGGATTGCACAAGTCGTACACTTGCACATCCCTCTCCTTGAGTAGTCCCCAGCACAAGCGATTGCACGCCCAGATTGATATTTTGCATTTGAAATTCATAATCTCCAGTAATGAGCCAGTCCTACATCAGACGCTCCCTGGAACCGATAGTCAAGCAGGCAGCCCGGGAGTTCCCCGCCGTCGTCCTGACCGGACCGCGCCAGTCCGGCAAGACCACACTGCTGCAACATGTCTTTGGGCGACAGCACCGCTATGTCTCACTGGATCTGCCAGACGTGCGCGCCGCGGCGGCGGAAGATCCGCGCGGGTTCCTGGAGTTGTATCCACCACCGGTCATCTTCGACGAGGCGCAACATGCTCCCCACCTGCTCCCCTACATCAAGGCGAAGATCGACGCACACCGAGACTGGAAGGGTCAATACCTATTGGCAGGTTCACAGAATCTCCTGCTCGCGGAGAAGGCGACCGAGTCGCTGGCAGGCCGCGCTGCCATGCTGCGCCTGTTGCCGTTGTCAAGGCGGGAAGCCGAGGGGCGGCCAAACGCTTCCCTTGCCTGGGAACGCAAGGGCGCTGGACAGCCCAGTAGTTCCCATGGATTCGGTGAACTTTGGAAGAGCTTCATCCGAGGTGGTTACCCGGAACTCGCGGTCCAGCCCGAACGTGATGCCTTACTCTGGCAGGCCAGCTACATCCAGACCTATCTCGAGCGGGACGTACGCACTTTGCGGCAGGTCGCCAACCTGACCCAGTATCAGAACTTCCTGCGCGTGTTGGCCGCACGCAGTGCCCAGCTCCTCAACCTGACCGATGTCGCCCGCGACCTTGGAGTGGCAGTCAATACCGTCAAGGCATGGCTGTCCGTGCTTGAAGCAACCTACCAAGTGGTCATCGTGCGGCCGTATTTCGCGAATGTTGGGAAACGGCTCGTCAAGACACCGAAGGTCTACTTCACCGATGTCGGCACGCTTTGCTACCTGGTCGGCCTCAAGGATCCGGAACATGCCGCCGCCGGTCCCATGGGCGGTGCCATCTTCGAGACGGCGGTGCTGTCCGAAATTGTAAGGACCTTGACACACCGGGGTATGGATCCTCGGGTCTACTTCTGGCGGACGATGGCCGGAACCGAAGTTGACTTTGTGGTCGAGACCGACGGCGAACTCGTTCCCATCGAGGTAAAGCTGTCCGGGACCCCGCGGCCCGCTATGGCCGCCTCCGTCAGATTGTTCCAACGTGACTTGGCAGATGAAGCAACGCCGGGATACGTGGTACACCCGGGCGATATCCAACTGCCTTTGGGTCCGGGTGTGACCGCCATGCCGTTTGCAGACCTGTAAATGACACTCACCGAGGCAGTTCCGGACTTACCGTCATCGCCGCTGCGATCACAGTCGCAGCGGTCATAGCCCGGACACCACCGACGAATGCGGACATCGTCTGCGAGGATGTGTTCATCGCGACGGCAGAGCCCGGGGTATGCGCGCCGACCTGGGTACCGATCACCCCCGGTTGACCATCTGTTCCTCAACACACGCCCCTGCCGGTCCAGGAGCCCCGGATCTTCTGGCATCGCGTCGCGATGGCCGGCATTGGCGTGGTGACAGACCTCCTGGATCGCAGAGGAGCAGGACCGCATGGGTGGCTGGTGCGTTCACCTGGTACTACCCGGATCCTGATGTGACTTTCGGCAACTGGTTCATCGGCCCGGGCCTTTTGCGTTGCTCGTCAAAGCCACAGACATCATGTCCACCGCCTCGGGGAAAGAAACGATGGTTGGCCGCCTTCATTGCCCCAACAGCCCCCACGCGCATCAGAGCACTCACCCCTTGTCTCTACCATCTCAACAATGATGGCACCGCTCATCGTGACTCGGTCTGCGAGATCGATTCCGGACTGGAAAGTGTGCAGACCATGGCAACAGTCGCGTGCCGATTTACTCTGCATTGGCTCATGGATTGTTCCTGTACCGCACACAGCCGGAACGATACAATCCACGCAGGATTCTGTATGACGGAAGCAGGAGATCGGGGTTCATGTCGGCCGAAGCCGTGACAGCCCGGTACGATGACAGTGCCCGGCGGGTGGCCGGGGCGGTGCAGGAGGCGACCGGAGTGGACACCTGCCTACTCTTCGGTTCGCGCGCCCGCGGGGACCACCATGCCGAATCGGACATCGACATCCTAGTGGTGCATCCCGATATCTCCGGCTTGGATCGCGCTTGTCGTCAAGCCGCCCGGACCGCCGTCCAGAGGCTATACGGAACCTACCTGGACACGGACGTCGTGATCTTGTCGTCCCGCCTCTTTGCCATTGCGCAGCACGGCCGCAACCATGTGGCTGCCGAGGCGGTCCGAGAGGGAGTAACACCTATGGGATTCCGCTACCGTCCCCCGTCTGAAGAACCGCCGTCCCGGGAACCGCAACGGCTGGAGGCCATGGAACGGGCTTGGCATGCAACCGAACAACATACAGCCCTGCAGGTATACAGACAGAGCTTCCCGCCAGGCACCCACTCCATGCTATTTGGACGCGCCGCCCAACAGGTCCTGGAGCATGCCCTCAAAGGTTTGATTGCCGCCTATGGCCGCAAATACAGCCGTACCCATAACTTAGTGGAATTGTCCAATCAGGCCCGTACCGCCATACCGGACCTGGACCTGTCATCTCCTCTGGATCACCTTTCGGAGTTTGCCGGCACCCATATCTACGGCTCCCCTGCCCTGCGGATTGGCACGGAAAACTTGTGCGACCGAGTAGAGCAGGATCTGACGCATCTATTCACCCTGATCCGGGACCGCAGCGGTTTCGACCCGTGGACGGTCCAACCCTCTGACTTCCGTTTTTGAGTCCTGGCAACAGGGCAACGTTTGTTAAGTGCATCAGTCGCCGCGGCCAGCCGTTTGCGTAGCCACACATCCTCGACTTCCTCTTGATCCCACTCCAGCATTTAAATTCTGCCGATGCCGTTGAACCATTACAGGCTGCGCAATGCTTCAGCCGGAGCCAGGCGTCGTGCCCGAAGGGCAGGATAGATTCCCGCCAGCAAGCCCACGGTCAAACTGACGCACAAGGCCAAAGCCATTATGTCAATGCTCAGTTTGGCCGGGATGTCCGACAAGGCCCGGATCAGGACTACACCGTACGCACAGAGGGAAATCCCGGTCACGCCTCCGATCCCGCAGAGAATGACGCTCTCCCACAGGAACATGGCCGTGATGTCCCTGACCGTTGCCCCAACCGCGTACCGAATACCGATTTCGCGCGTGCGTTCGCCGAGGCTGACGAGCATGATGTTGGTGACCCCCACACCGCCGACAAACAGGCTGATGCCCGCGATCGCGGCCAGGAATAGGGTCAGGGAATCCGCAATGCCCTGCACCGCCTCCCGACCCGCCTCCTGCGTCACCACGCGGAAATCGTCCGGATCCAAGGGACCCACACCGCGGTGTTGGCGAAGCACTTCTTCGATGGCTCTGCGCGTGCCGTCCACCTGCTCGCGATCAAGCACTCGTACTTGGATCATGTCCACCAGCGGTGACCCACTGACGGTTGCTGCCCCGCGTAGACGTTTTTGCATTGTGTGGAACGGAACGATGACCTGATAGTCGGTTTCGGTTTTGGTGGGCGATAAAACGCCGATGACCCGAAACCGTTTGCCATCCACGGATAGCGACGTGTCCAGGGGATAGGCCCCCTGCGTGTACAGGTCGCTGGCCAAACGGGACCCCAGAACTGCCACGAATCGCATGCTCCGGTCGTCCTCATCGGACAGGAATTCACCCAGGGCCAGCCTCAGGCTGGCGGCTTGACGGTAGGCCGCCGTAGCGCCAAGGAGGCGCACTCTCACCTGTCGGTCCTGCCAGCGCACTTCAGTCATGGAACTGGCAAGCGGGGCAGCATCCAACATATTGGGAATCCGGCCGGGAGCCACCAGGGCCTGGAAGTCATCCCAATGAAGTTCGCGATTGCGTGTGGAATCAAGTACTCCGGGCGGCGTGCGGGCCACCACAGTCAACAACGTCACCCCGGCGCGGGAAAAGGACTGTTCGATCTGATCTTGGACACCCCGACCCAAAGCCAGCATCACAACCGTGGAGCTGATTCCAATCGTGATGCCCATCACGGTCAGGCCACTCCGCACACGGTGCTGCAACAGAACTTCGAACGCCGTGCGGAGATGGCTGGCCAAGTTCACGGTCGCCGCGCACCGGTTACTGATCCGGCTTGAACGACTTATACAATTCGGTACACCCAATGGTTACGCTGAACGTAGTACCCTCAGTCCCATCTCCCGGGGTGGAAGGCGGGTCGTTGCCACACGGATCGGGCTGCGGCGGCTGTGGCGTAACAGGTACTCCGTTTACCAGTTGTTCGACAACGTTCCCATCCTCGTCATAGGTCGTGGTTGAATTCGAATAACTGAAGCCACCGAAACTGACACCCTGTTCGGTCACTGACGAAAGGGAAAGCAACACAAACGGGGCCAGGAGCACCACCAAAATCACCGCGGCTGGGATCAACCACCGCAGGCGTAAACGGCGCGGTCGTGTAGGGGCCATGGGAGGATTTCTCGACATCTAATGGAAGGTTTGCGCGTTGCGTGGCCTACATGCGTATTTGAAGGAACGCATCCGGCAGACCCTGAAGACATTGATCTCGGATAAATGGGGGGTGCCTCCCGTGGTAACAGGCAGTACCTCAACGCGGATCGCGGGAGGTGACGGTATGCGTGCCGGCCCACGATTCCCGTTTCGCGATGCAGAACCAGGCTAGTGCCCCGAGTCCGCCCAGAACCAGAATGAGCACGTAACTCAACACGCCCAAGGTAATCAGGGGCCCAAAAGGCGTGTTGCCTAGGAGCCAATTGTCGGAGCCGACTGTGGAGAGCTGCGGGGGTTGTGGAGCCTGTGGAGCCTGTGGGGATTGCGGAGCCTGTGGGGGCTGCGGGGGTTGCGGGAGTTGCGGGAGTTGCGGAGCCTGTGGGGCTGCGGGAACTCCGAAATTCACCAAGTGTTCAAGAACAGGTCCTATCACAACAACCGACGTTATAAGAGTTGCCATGATCGCCACGGCAAGAATCAGCCACCACAAAGGCCAACGGCGCGATCGAGCATTGTTCATGGGGCTACCTCTCGGTAGAGATTGAAAAGCTTGCCTGTTTCCATATACGTGCTGTGATAACCCGCGGGTTGCAGGTTCCACGATCATGAATCCTGAGCCCGTGCACATCGGCCGAGCGTCGAAGCCGGCTTGGGATCCAACGGACCGCCTCCGGTTTCGGATGGGGATGCCTGGGGTCGTGCTGTCCGGCAGCGGATCAATTGCCGAACGTTGACATCTGCCATCCGGAAAGTGGGGACGCGACGTGCGGCCCCGTGGATCCGTCCTACACTCGGTACGACGTTCGTCTGCCGGTTCCTGCCGACCGCCGGACGGAGCCGGTTCGCGTTCGTCCCGTCGCAGGAATTCCGGTCCTGCGATCTGCCATGAGGAAGGATGAACATGGACACCCGCACAACAGGCAACACACTGCGCAACCTCTGGAGCGCCCTCGGCTTGGTGGTGGCGCTGTCCTTTGGCCTGCTGCTGTACTACGGCGGTGAGATCTACCAGCTGGCGCCTCCGATACCGGAGCGAATCGTCACAACCGCCGGCAACGTGGTCTTTACAGGAGACGAAATCCTGGCCGGCCAGGACGTATGGCGCTCCATCGGTGGCCAGGAACTTGGTTCAATCTGGGGGCATGGGGCCTACACGGCACCCGACTGGACCGCCGACTGGCTGCATCGGGAGGCACTGTTCCTGCTGAACGCCTGGGCCCATGCCGAAGCCGGCGTTCCCTATGATCGGCTGGACTCCGAAAGGCAGGCGGTCCTGCGGGCGAGGCTCCAGGCCGACATGCGAACCAACACGTTCGATGAAGCAGCGGGTGCAATTGTCCTTTCCGAGGACCGGGCGCGGGCCATACAGGCGGTTCAGAACCACTACACGGATCTCTTCGGCGACGCACCAAACTTGGCCAGCCTGCGCGAAAGCTACGCCATGCCGGCCAACACGCTTCCCAGTGAGCAGGAACGGGAACACCTGACGGCATTCGTCTTCTGGGCCAGTTGGGTCAGCGTCACTGAGCGGCCCGGCCGGAACTTCACCTACACCAGCAACTGGCCTCCCGACGAATTGCTGGGCAACACGCCGCCAGGACACCTCATCGTCGTCAGCGTATTGAGTTTCGTTCTCCTCTTGGGCGGTGTCGGCGCCTTGGCTTGGTTCTACGCCGCAACCCGAGAATCGTGGGCCAGCACGCGCACCGCCGAACCTCGCGATCCGCTAATTGCAGGGCAAGCCACGCCGTCGATGTATGCCACCGTCAAGTACTTCTGGGTCGTGGGGTTGCTCCTGGTCCTGCAGATGATCGCCGGAATAGTGACTGCCCACTACGGTGTGGAAGGGACTGCGCTCTATGGGGTGCCGATTGCCCAGTGGCTCCCCTACTCCTTGACCCGGACATGGCATGTGCAGCTGGGCATGTTCTGGATCGCCACAGCGTGGCTGGCCACGGGTCTTTGCCTGGCTCCCATGTTGACCGGACACGAGCCGCGGTATCAACGTCTGGGCGTGAATGTCCTGTTTGGGGCCCTGCTCCTGGTGGTGGGCGGTTCCCTGACGGGACAGGCGTTGGCAATCCACCGCCAGCTCAGTCCCGATGCCAATTTCTGGGTAGGACACCAGGGATTCGAATACCTGGACTTGGGCCGGCTGTGGCAACTACTGCTGTTTGGCGGCCTGCTTTTCTGGATGGTGTTGATGCTGCGCTGTCTTGTACCAGGCATCCGGCGCAGTGAAGGCGTTAATCGGCAGATATTGATCATCTTCGGCCTTGCCGTGGCAGCCATCGCCCTGTTCTATGGCGCCGGCCTGATGGCAGGGCGCGACATGAATTTGGCCATTGCCGAATACTGGCGATGGTGGGTAGTGCACCTTTGGGTCGAGGGATTCTTCGAGGTATTTGCTGTGGCGGTCGTGGCCTTCGCTTTCATCCGCCTCGGCCTGGTGCAGGTTCGCTCTGCCACGATGGCAGTCCTCTTCACGACCATCCTGTATCTCGCGGGGGGCGTCCTGGGTACCTTTCACCATCTGTACTTCACCGGAACGGCACCGGCCGTGATTGCATTGGGCGGCACCTTCAGCGCACTCGAACTGGTGCCACTCGTGATGATCGGCTTCGAAGGCTACGAGAACTGGACGCTCCACCGCTCCGCATCGTGGGTCAAACACTACAAGTGGCCGATCTTCTTCCTGGTGGCCGTCGCATTCTGGAACCTGGTGGGTGCCGGACTGTTCGGATTCCTGATCAACCCACCCATCGCCCTGTACTACATGCAGGGCCTCAACACCACGCCCGTGCACGCCCACGCCGCCCTGTTCGGCGTCTACGGAATGTTGGGGCTGGGCCTCATGCTCCTGAGCCTCAGGATTTTGACCGTCCGTCGACAGTGGCGGACCGGGGCGCTGGCCTTCTCGTTCTGGACCATGCAAATCGGTTTAGGTCTGATGATCCTGCTCAGTCTTCTGCCCATTGGCCTGGCACAGACTTGGGCCAGCGTGGAGCACGGCATGTGGTACGCCCGTTCCGCTGAATTCCTGCAGCAAGAGCCTTGGCAAACCTTCCGATGGCTCCGGGCCATTGGCGACACGGTCTTCGCCGCCGGCATGCTGGCCATGGGGTGGTTCGTCATCGGTTTGAGCACGGGATGGTCCCTGGGTTCTCCCAGGGAAGAATCGCAAGATTCAACCGCTGATACCGAACGGCAACCGGTTACGGTACCGGGGAGCTGAACAGAACGTTCCAACGATTGTGAAATCGGCATGGGGTCCCGCGAGCTCGGTGGGATCCCATGCCAGAGGAACACAGGCTTGGACTTCCGGAAGAGGCATTCCGTCGTTGCAATGCCTGACCAGCGATGTCCGTTAGACCGACAACTGGGGAGGGTTGTCCGGGTCGGCCCCAAATAAGTCGGCCAGGCGTTGCTGCCGGTAAGTGAAGATCCCTCGAAGGTCCCGCCGAAGAAACAGGGACTGTGCCAACCTTCCACCGATGGAAGCGTATTCCACAACGTCGATCACCGACGTGCCACACTCCTGCGCCTCGAACATATGGACATGGTGCCATCGGCGATAGGGACCTGTGATTTGGTCGTCCACGAACCGGAATGGTGGTGTCCAGTCGCTGATGCGACTGCGCCACTGCAAGGGCAGACCGCGCAAGCGCAACCGATAGTCGATCTCCGTCCCGGTTCGCATCGCGATTGGGGCCGGGGTCAGGACCCGAAACTGCAACCAGGGAGGGGTAAGGTTCTCCAAGTTGAAGGCATCCGAGAAATAGGCGAATACTTCCTCGGGAGCCCGGGGCAGCCATTGCCTCGAAGTTAGTTGGAATGTTCTGGACACAGTTGGTCGATGGTCCGGTTGGAGGTTGGGTAACGCCTGAGTACGCCATTGTAGGAGTGTCGATGCCTTCCACGCTTCCATTCCAGGTGCGCAGCAGGGACTGAACCTGATTCCTGTGCCATCCCCATGACAGGTCCGGAACCGATTCCGGCACTGCTCTGCAACGGGTAGTTGCATTCGGCGCATCAAGCAGGGCCTCCGGTGCCACTGCCAAGGAACTGACCGTACGTCGATACCCGTCCGGATGTAGCCAACGAAACCCGAATCAACCTGACACCGCGGTCGCGCACGACTCTCCGGAGATCCGCACAACCGGATCCGAACCGAAACCATGGTTTGTTAGAATACAGCCTACAGGCCGACGAAACCCGGGGTTCCTACGGAGTCTTGGGGGTCGCTCGGAGCCTGCCCCCTGCATGTCCAAGGAGACAGCGCCATGACACACACCGGATTGTCGAGACGTCGATTCCTGCAACTCTCCGGCGCGACCGGAGCCGCCCTGACACTCGCCGCCTGCATTCCCAGCGCCCCGGCCGACGACATGGCTGGCCCGGATGCCGCTCCGCGTGTCGTGTCGCATTACGCACAGGGCCTTACGCCCCGAGAACGTCTGGAAACCGATCGATGGGATCCGCCGCAGGCGCTGTGGGCCTTGGAAGAGGCTTTCAAGGAAGAGAACCCCAACGTCGACTTGGAATTCGTGGCGAACGTGGGCACCGGATACGACGAGTGGATGGTCACGCAGCTGACCGCCGGCACGGCACCGGAGATCCTCTGGTACCAGCGCGGATGGATTGCCAGGGACTACGAGAAGGGCTGGTTTAACAACCTTGATCCCTATCTCTCGCAGCCCAACCCGTACGTGGACGGCTACGACTCCTGGAAGGACACGTTCCAAGGTCCCGTGATCGCCAGCGGCACGGCTCCCGACGGCCACATCTACCTGATCACGGGCGACATCGTTGGCACGGGCTTTTTCTACAACCAGACCAAGTTCGACGAAATTGGCGCGGGCGTGCCGGATGTGTGGTCCGACTACCAGGGCGTTCAGCAGGCTCTGGCGGACACGGGAATCACGCCGTTCTCCGTCAGCTACCACCTGGATGGGGGCACTCAACTTTACGGCAGTTGGACCACGCGCGTCTTCCAAGACGTGCTCTACGACCACAAGATGGAAGTGATTTCCGGCGGTGCTCCGGTTACGCGCACGTGGAAGCCCGGCGAGTCGCTGCAGCCGCCATCGATGGTCAGAGCGATCCGAGACGGCAACTACGCCGCCACGGATCCCGAGTGGCTGGAAATGCTGCGCCTGATGAAGGAATGGTCCGTCTACTATCCAGATGGATTCTGGGCTCTGCCGACGGCGGATGTGTTCCGTTTGTGGGCGGAAGGCGAGGCCGCCGTGGCCTGGCTGGGAAGCTGGATGAACAAGCCGGTCCGCAATGATCCGCTGATCGACTTTGAGTGGGGCATTTTCCCCAAGATGCCCAAGGTAACGCAGGATTCTTCCGAGTTCGGCGGCGTGGACTTTCCGGCCATGGCAGGCGTAGGAGGCGTCTTCCAGTACATCACGACTTCCGTGGCTGAAGAACGCGGCACGCTCGACGACACGATCGACTGGCTGCACTTCCTGACAGCTCCGCCCAATCTGATTGAGGCGCTTAACGATCACGGGGGGTTCGCGCCCGGCGTGAAGGACACTACCGGCGCGGATCCTTCGCTGTCCGTTTACACGGATATGATGGTCGAATTCGGAACGGAACGCATCGAGCCCTTCGACAGCATGCTCACCCGCGAATTCGTGGATGCCATGTGGCGCAATCTGCAGCAGTTCATGGCGGGCGAGCTCAGCGCTGAAGAGATGTCCACCACCATGCAGAGGGAAATGGAGCTGGCCGCGCAGCAGCTCCTGAACGAACATCCGGACTGGGCGGAAGCCTAGCCCGCGACCGCGAGGAGCGCCGGCTTCCGGCGCTCCTCGCTTTTTCCTTATTCCTGACCTCCCATTCGACAGATGTCAGCCACGGTTACCGCCGGAACGCCCGGCCACGCGGCTTCCGACAGGGCGGCTACGCCGCCTTCGCTGCTGGTTCGCATACTCAGCTACCGCACGGTTTACCTGTGGTTGGCGCCCACGTTTCTGCTGCTTTTTATCTTCAATTACTATCCCGCGTTTTCCGCCCTGTATCACAGCCTCTTTCAGTGGAATGGGGCCAACATCAAGCTCTTCGTCGGCGTCAGCAACTTCGTGGAGCTGTGGCATGACCCCCTCTGGTGGGAGTCGTTCTGGCACCTGATGATCCTGACCATCGCCCTGGTCCTGATCAACTTGACCTTCCCGCTCGGCGCCGCGGCCATGATTTTTCATCTGTGGAACATGCGGATGGCGTATTTCTACCGCGTGCTGCTGGTGGTGCCCATGGTGGTGCCAGGCCTCGTCGTCCTGATGATCTGGAAATTCATTTACAGTCCCAACATCGGGCTGCTTAATCAGACACTGGAGCTGGTGGGACTGGAAATGCTGACCCGCCCCTGGCTGGGCGACTTCAAACTTGCGCTGTACGCCATCATCTTCGTGGGCTTCCCGTGGGTGGCCGGCATCGGCACGCTGATCTACTTGGCCGGCTTTCAAGCCATCCCCGGCGAACTCATGGATTCAGCGGTCATCGACGGCGCGTCCACCTGGCAGCGCCTGATGTTCGTGGAACTGCCCATGGTCATGTCCCAGATCAAGTTGGTGGTCATATTGACCATAATCACGGCCTTCCAGAACTTCACCATCGTATTGGTAATGACAGGGGGCGGCCCAGGCACCGAGACGCTGGTGCCGGGACTGCATCTCTACAGGACTGCCATGGCGTACAACCGCATGGGCTATGCCTGCGCCATCGGCACGGTGCTCTTCGCGTTGACGCTGGTGCTCACCTACTTGAATCACCGCTATCTCAGATCCAGCGTGGAATTCTCCGGAACTTGACCAGCATCATGGTTGAACGCAGACGCACCCTGGGGCATGACCTGCCCATTCACGTTGTGCTGGGCTTCCTGGCCGTTGTGACTTTTTTCCCATTCGTGTTTCTGCTGGTTTCCTCGTTCCGGTCCACCGTCGAATTCATGCATACGTTCTGGGGCATTCCCCTAGTCCCGGAATGGGCAAACTACCGCGACGCCTGGAAGGTGATCAGCCCATACATGCTGAACAGCCTCATCATTTCAGGCGCATCCATGTTCGGCGTGCTGGCTATTGCCAGCGTTTCATCATTCGTATTCGCCAGGTTCCAGTTTCCCGGTCGTGAGTTTCTCTTTCTGGCCATCCTGGCGCTGCTCATGATCCCCTCGATCCTGACCCTGATTCCGGCCTTCCTGCTGATCAAGGATCTAAACCTGATCAACACCTACTGGGCACTGATCCTGCCCTACATCGCGGGCGGCCAAGTTTTCGCCATCTTCATCCTGCGCAGCTTCATTGCTTCGCTGCCGGAGGAACTGTTCGAGGCTTCACGGCTGGACGGGGCCTCCACCTTCCAGATGTTCTGGCATATCGCCCTGCCCCTGTCGAAGCCGATGCTGATCACAGTCGCCATCATGAATGTGCTCAGCACGTGGAACGACTACATCTGGCCCCTGGTCACGATTCCCAGCCAGAAGCTCTGGACCATTTCCCTGGGCATCGTCAGTTTCGGCAGCCAGTACGGGGGTCTGGAACGGTGGGGACCGATGTTCGCCGGCTACGTCATCGCCTCGATTCCGCTGATCATCCTCTTCACGCTCACGATGCGGTACTTCATTGCCGGTCTGACTTCCGGGGCCATCAAGGCCTAAGTTTCTGGGAAAGGCAACCTTCCCCGCTCCCATTGGTGCCAACAGTGTGGCGGTAGCCGGACTGACGCGGCTGGCCTTGCATCGGATGCGCCACGACGCGTGGCTGTATCTGATTCTGTTGCTGGGCTGGATTGCCGCCACAGCTCTCGGCGCGGCCGTTCCTGTTTACGTCGACGCCCTGC
This sequence comes from Caldilineaceae bacterium, assembly GCA_965219935.1. Lineage (GTDB taxonomy): Bacteria > Chloroflexota > Anaerolineae > Caldilineales > Caldilineaceae > Bin34. The sequence continues at coordinate 1,394,554 of CBDCOU010000003.1, forward strand.
ATCAACGCGTTCTGCGCCTGGAGTTGCAGGAAGGTTCGAACTCGCACCGGCCGGCATTCGGGTTCCTGTTCCTGTCCCTGGACAGGGAATCCAGCCCAACGTTGCTCGCGGGGGACGCGGAACGCCTAGCCGGATACGATCGGCTGGCTGCCTACATGGACAGCGGCTTCACGGCAGACTTGGAACTGCCGGTGACTGCCCGCATGCACTACGTGCGCAGTGATCTCTTTCAGCTGTTCCCGACAGGGCCTGGCACCTACGGGCGGGGCGAAGAGGCCCTGGAGCACTTCAGCATGGGATTCCTCAGCGATTTGGATGGGCAGGTCGAACTGCTGTCCGGCCGTTTGCCGGCACCTGATGGCGACCTCATCGAAGTACTCATGCACCAAGACATGGCCAACCGTCTGGGAGTGCAGGCGGGAGAGGAGTACGTTCTCTTCCGTGCCGCCAACCCCAATCCGGCGACGGGGGAACGAGCCTTTGCCCTGCCGGTTCACATCGCGGGAATTTGGCGCGCTGCCAATCCCGCCTCCGGCTACTGGTATCTGTCCCCCGCTACATTCGCGCAATCCCTGCTTACATCAGAGGCACAATACCGAACCGAGGCTGCGTACCGCATTCCACGGCCCTACTTCGAAGCGGGGTGGTATGCCGCCTTGGATGGCAGTGGCATCCGGGTACGCCAGGTCGAAGACCTGGTGCGCCGCATCCATGAGACCCGTGCCCAGGTCCAGCAACAACTGCCTGGAACGCTGCTGATGCTCTCACCCGAGAATGCCCTATTGAGGTACCGGCTGGAAGTGGCGCAGCAGTCGCCGCTGCTGCTGTTCGCGAGTCTGCCCGCCTTGGCGCTGGTACTGCTATACACCGGCATGACAGCCCGGAGCCTGATGATGCGCCAGCAGAGGGAGATTGCCATGCTGCGCAGCCGCGGCGCTTCCAGATTCCAGGTACTGGGCACGTATGCGATCCAGTTGGTCGTACTCTCCGTACTCAGCCTGCTTGTAGGCCTGCCTGGGAGTCTGACAGTGACTCATCTGATGGCATCGGCCTCCTTTTGGGTGCTGCCCCACGCACACAGCATGCCCATGGTCCTTCTTAACCCCGCACTCACTCCGGACGCCTTGCTGTATGCCGGCATTGCACTTGGTTTGGTCAACCTGACTTCAATGGCGGCCGGCTGGCGGTATGCAAGGGAAACGGCTGTCACATCGGAGCGACGCCTGTCCCGACAGGACATGCAGGGCTCCCTGACTTGGATTGTGCTGGACCTCGCCATTGCCGGTGCCGGAGCCTACGGCTGGCACCTGCTGCGTCAGGAGGGAGGCCTGCCGTTGCCGGACCGGCTGACGGGTATCGATTTTGTAGACAATCCGCTCGTGTTCCTGACCCCTTGTCTCTGGCTTTGGACAGGTGTCCGCACCATGGTCCGCCTCCTCCCTTGGTTCCTCCGGGGTTTGGACTGGCCCGTCCAGTTGCTGCAGGGAACCGTGTTGCTGATCACTCTGCGCAACCTCGCCCGGCAGGCACCGCATCATCAGGCGCTGCTAACCCTGCTCCTGTTCGCCACGGGGACAGGGACCTTGGCAGCAGCGATCATGCGCACACAGGATGCCCATCTGGAAGACAAGGCGTACTACACGGTCGGGGCCTCCGTGAACCTGACGGAACAAGCCAAGCGGTTTCAAGGTTCCGGGAACGGTGCAACCGCAGGCCAGCCAACCGGCTGGTCCATCCCACCGTTTGATCTGCACCGGAATGCGCCGGGCGTGCTTGGTGCCGCCAGAGTCGGGGTCTACCCAGTCAGTCTCCGCATCGACAACCGAGGATTCGATGCCAAACTGTACGGAATCGATCGGGCCGAGTGGCCCCAGGCAGCCTACTTCCGCCCGGACTTCGCCACCGAACCGTTGGGCCAGTTGATGAACCAACTGGCCCTGAATCCGAACGGTTTGTTGGTTCCGACGAACCTGCTTGAAGCCGGGGGGTATGCAATTGGAGATGACATCACCATCCAGGGCCTGATCGCGGGCAGCGGGGCCGCGGTGCCATTCCGCATCGTCGGCTCCCTGCGCTATTTCCCGACCGCCTACCCTCCGGACGAACTCTTTGTGGTGGGCAACCTGGAGTACATCTTCACGCAGGTGGGCGGCCCGATGCCCTATCAGGTTTGGTTGAGGTTGGCTGAGCGTGCGCAAACAGAATCCGTGGTTGCGGCCCTGGACGAGGCATCGGTCGAAATCCTGGATGTGGCGGATGCCAAGGCACAACTGGAAACTTGGCGGACCGACCCCGTCAGGCTGGGGCTGAACGGTTTTCTGTCGCTGGGGCTGGGAGTAGGCCTGCTCCTGAGCATCCTCGCCCTTTTTGTCCACGGGGTCATGGCCCTGCAGCGCCGACGGATTCAGATGGGTTTGTTGCGAGCCATTGGCTGGTCCCGCGGACAGGGGATACTTTGCATTGCCCTGGAACAGTTGGCAATTGCGGCTCTTGGGGTGGGCGGAGGCACGATGCTGGGTGTAACTGTAAGCCGTCTGTTCGTCCCGCACCTTCAGACCGGCCCTACTGCTGCGCAAACCATCCCGCCCTATGTCGTCCGTACATCCTGGGACGAGTTCGTTGTCGCCTCGGCCGTCCTGTTGAGTGCCGTCTGTGTCCTGACGGTCGGGGTCAGTATCGTCCTTGCCCGATCCAATCTGTTTCAGGTACTCAAGGCAGGAGAACTCGAAGGTTGATACGACCAATCAGTTGGATTGGACATGTGCACGGTACAGGCTTCAATCGGTGACGGCGCTTCCCGGCTGTGGACGAATTGCGTCCGACCAATGGAACGTGGCCGCTCAACCACAAGCCGGCCGGTTGCACGCAACCTTGCCCACAGTTGGTCGGGATCTGTGCCATCACTCCGTCTCCGTTCTCATCTCCGTCACTTCCACACCCCTACAGGCCACCCCAACCGTACCGTGTCTACCTGCCAAAGTCACGGAGATGCCATGCACTCTCGGCCTCATCCGTTGGCCTTCCAAGAGCGCGCTCCAAGGCAACTTCCCCAAAGGAAAGTTGAATCAGTCGGCTTACGAGACTCAGGGCAAACGCAAAGTCGCGATCAGGGCAGGGCGGCGGCCAGAATCCAGGGGTGGTGTCCAATCCGGTCGCGCAGCAGCCCAATGGACACATCCGCGCTGAGATTCTGTTGAACCGTGCGCTCCATGTTCAGAGCGGCCCGTCTGAAGATGCCCATTACGGCCGGCCCTCGGCCCGTGCGCAACATGGCTGCCCTGCGGCGCATCGCCTTGAACTTCCTGACGCTCATGCAGCAGTATTTCTGGTCAAGGATGTCCATTTGTCGGCTGCGCAAGATGGTGGCCCGCAACCCCGCCCAACTGGAGCCAATCATGGCCCTGTGACGACTTTGTCAACGCTCTGTTGCCCATCCAGGTCGATTTCGCTACATATGCGAAGACTCAGGTCTTGGAAATCACAATAGGCTTGCCTAACCGCCGCGGCATGGCCACCGATGGCACCGTCCGCGGGCGTCAGATCGAAAATAGGCTTGCGGGCTTCCTGTGCCATAGGCACGAGACTACGAAAATGCTTGACGGTTGCCAGACAACGGTGATCTTCGCTGGGCATCGGTGCATAGGGCGGATCGTCCTGCAAAAGACTTTCGGCATACTCGCCCGGCATCCTGTTTACCCACTTGTCATACGCTTTGACAGGACGACTCAGGCGCACGCCATGTTGTTGAACGACGTAGCCAATCGGACGCATGTTGCCATCAGGCAAGGACAATTCCACTTCACGGTTCTGCCCATGTTGTTTGCGCATTTGCCAGTCCGTTCGCCAACCCCGGAGGGCAGGACCAAGATTCCGCAGTCCCTGAAGCGAAAAGAGATCCGCACCCAGCGGAACGACCACGTGATCGGTGGCGATTAGTGCGGCTCGGTTGATCGCACCCAGGTTGGGGCCGACATCGGCCAACACCACAGATGCATTCATGGTCTTGGCACCATATTGCACCACATGTGAGAACGCAGTCTGAATCCGAAGGGCCCTGAATACATTGCCTGAGCCCAATGCGTTGGGCCATTCCGTAGACAGCGTGTCCTCAAAGCTCGCGAGGCCCAGATCGCCGGGGACCAGTGACAGGTTCGGTGCAACTTCCGCGAGTACCGGTGTCAGGACATCACCCACTTCCGTAAGGGGTCTGACGCACTCATAGATGGTATGCCCCTTCGACCCACACTGCCCCTTGGTGTTCCAAATGTCCTCCAACCTTGGTTCACTCAGAAAGGCAGCCGTGAGGTTCGCCTGCGGATCGAGATCGCATGCCAATACACGGTGTCCAATTCGATTGAGCATCCAGGCCAAGTGGTAGACCAGAGATGTTTTCCCAACGCCGCCCTTATTGTTGAAGAATGTCAGAACGGGAATGCTCATTGGGCAAGCCTCCGCGTGTGCCCGGGGATGGTGACGAGTACATGATCATCATCCGTATTGAACTCGAGAGGAGGATGCCCCGCATCCCTCAACTGCTGCCGTGCCAAGGGTATGCCAACTCCAAACCTCTGCACGAATCCCAACACTTTCAGGGCCTCCGCCAGGTTTGGGTTGCGGTAGTCCGTGACACCGGGGCGACCGAAGTTGGCAGCGGACACAACGCCGAAGGGACCTCCGGGACTCAAGATTTCGATGCGATCCCGAAACCAAGTAACACGCACTGGTGCATTGGTGTTTTCATAGGTCCGATGCATGACCGCATTATGTAGAATCTGTTGCAAGGCAGACAGGGGAAACAGGGTGTCACTGCGTTCCACCAGTCCCGAAGTGAAATCGACAGCCCTGCGATTGTGTGACTTGATCTTGCCGTCCAATTCACGGAGAACATCGGAGATTGTGCCGTGTATCTCCGCACTGTCCGTCACGGTATCCGAAAGGTCTCTGCCATCAATCTTGAGAAACTGCACATAACTTCCGTTCACGAAGTCGCTTGGGCTTTTCCCGAGTACAAGCACTCCCAGCACCGTGGCCGTGGGATCCTCCACGGAGACAATCATCTTTGTGGACGCAAGCTGCTCAATCCGGTTACGGTTGTTGGCCGCCAAGATTCCAGGGGATACAGCTCTTGGCAAGTACTCATTCTCAAACTGCAGAAGATTTAGATCTCCCACATCGGCAATGGGGAGCGGCCTAATGTCGAAAGGTATGTGACCAGCCCTGGCCCGTTCCCTCAAAATTCGCTCATCTTGTAGAGAGGCGCGGCCACGCCTGGTACCTGTGCGTATGTGAACGTTGCCGTCAAACCGCACGGGAGGGGAGTCGCTTGGCCGTACCAGGATGACGGCAACATCCTTGCCGGCGAAAGTTCTTTTTTGCACTATTAGGGACGGCACAGGCGTGATACGTCCATCGTATTTCATGTCCGCCAAGTTGCGGAGCAACTCATCCGTGACCTGCGTGCCGATGATGTCTCCATTATCTCTTACGCCGATGAAGACCACACCTGCCTTGCCCGTGCCAGCCATGTCGTTGGCAAAAGCGCAAATTGTCTCACGTATCGTCCGTGGGGCACTGCCTCTGAAGGATTCCTTGAATTCAACTTGTTCGGATTCGCCTTCCTGCAAAAGATCCATCAGGGCCTGGTCGCCAAGTTCATTCATGTTGGTCTCGTCGCGCAGGTGTTTGCCAGAGAGCCGAGGGTTGAAACGGATGTCCAAATTCCATTGTACAATGGTCTGTGAAATGCTGGCACTGTTTCAATCTCGTTGATACGGTGCCGGACATACAGGCGGTAGAGGGTTATCACAATGATTGTGGATCGACCAGCCCAAGCCCCCCACCATGAACTTCAATCCCAGTCTCTACCCATCCTAAACGCCAACTGGCCTCGCCCCCACATCCTGATTGTCTGGGGGGGCATTCGGATTCAACTCTGCCAAGGCTGGGCACGTCGGCACACGGATTCCCGTCTTCCGGCTTGGGGCCGGTGCTCGGTCACTTCCTGAGACGGCACCGGCAGATCTGGAGCCGGGTCGTCCTCGCATGGCCTGGCTGGCCACCCGGTTTGCGGCCCCGCGACCGATGCCGGCTGTGCGGGCGCGGCATCGCCGGACCATCGCGAGGGCGGCTGACCACAATTGCCGCCGTAACTCAGCGTTCTCCCCCCGCAGTTCCGCAAACTGCGCCTGCAGCGAGACCAGTTCGGTTTCCAGCTCACCCACCTGCTGGGCCGGAACATCGACCCGGAGCCGTTCATCTCGATCCTGCGTGAATTCTTCGGCCTGTTCAAGCACTTGGAAAACCGGCTTCACTTCGTGTTCATTACGGGCATCAGCTGGTTTGCCTATGGGAACCTGTTCGCCGGCCTGAACAACCTGCAGGACATCTCGTGGGACCCCGAGTATGCGGATCTGTGCGGCTTCACCGAAGCGGATCTGCAAGGTTGCCTGCAGCCCTACCTGCAGATCGATGCCGGAAACCTGGACAAGTCCCTTGAGCAGATGATGCAGGAACTGCGGGATCGCTACTTCGGGTACTGTTTTGGCCTCCCTGGTCTCAGCGGGAATGTCTACAACCCGTATTCGCTCTTGACCTGTCTTGACGACATGCAGGGCGCGGCCGCCGCCAGGTGGAATCTGATCGGATGGCCCAACTACTGGTCCGAGTCGGGGACTCCGCAATTACTGGTGCGGATGGCCAGGAATGGCAACCTCCCTCTGTCCGAGGAACCACCCCCGTTCCATCAGTTGATGCGCACCACCTACGACCTGAACAACATCGACTGCGGCAGCCTGATGCTGCAAACCGGCTACCTCACACTGCGGCTGGACCAGGGACGGCTGCGGTACGACTACCCAAACAACGAGGTCCGGCTGACCTTTGCCTCAAGCCTGCTGGAAAACTTCGGACAGCGCGCCAAGACGGATGATCTTACGAACCTGTATTCCGCCTTGGCGGCAGAGGACTACGAGGGCTTCTGTACACGGTTGAACACGTTCATGGCCGGAATGCCGGGCGAGAAGATTACGGGAGAGACCGACTGCCACTTGATCCTGCACGCACTGTGCCAGTTGATTCGGGTCGAGTTCCGGTCGGAGGTGCACCAACTGGGCGGCCGCTCGGACCTGGAGGTGGTCTTCCCCGGGCATGTCTGCGTATTCGAGTTCAAGTACAACCGGTCGCCGGTAATCGCGCTGGAGTAGATTGAAGCGCGCGACTATGGACGGCGCTACTTCGACTCCGGTCGGCGAGTCGTGGCCGTCGGCCTGAACTTCGTCGGGGGCAGTCCGGAAGAGCCGCCCTGCATCGAATACCAAACCCACATTCGCAACCAGCCCGGATCCGCCGCTGGTTAGGCAGACGCATTCGGCTTTGCCACGGGTGTCCGGGGCTGCCCAAGCCGGATTGCCACCGACTGCCTGGTCAAACTTCCAGATCGACGCCCGCCAACTGAAGTTCCTCGGCCAAGTGGCACTTCACAAAGTGGCCTGGCTGCAATTCCCTGAGTTCGGGTTCCACGCGACTGCATTCATCCACTGCATAGGGACAGCGAGGATGGAAGTAGCATCCCGATGGCGGACTGGCGGGGTTGGCAATCTCACCGGCCAGCAGCGTGCGGTGGCCGCGGTAGTCGGGATCGGGGTGTGGCACCGCGCCCAGCAGCGCCTCCGTGTAGGGGTGCAGCGGCGAACTGTAGAGCGTCTCGGTGTCCGCAACCTCCACCAGCTTGCCCACGTACATGACACCCACCCGATCGCAAATGTGGGCCACCACGTTGAGCTGGTGGGCCACAAACAGGTAGGTGAGCCCGAACGCCTCCTGCAGATCCTGCAGAAGATTGAGGGTCTGGGCCTGAATGGACACGTCCAGGGCCGAGACCGGCTCGTCGCACACCACGAACTGGGGATTTAGTGCCAGGGCCCGGGCGATGCCCACGCGCTGCCGCTGGCCGCCCGAAAATGCATGCGGATACCGTCGGATGTACTCCGGCCGCAGACCGACCAGGGACAGGAGTTCGGCCACCCGTTCCGTACGCGTGGCCGCATCCCGCACACCGTTATTGAGCAGTGGTTCGCCGATCAGTTCCAGCAGTGTCATGCGCGGATTGAGCGACGAATAGGGATCCTGAAAGACCATCTGCGTATGTCGCCGAAACACGCGCAGGTCGCCCTCGTTGAGTGTGGCCACGTCCACCCAGCCCAGTTCCTGATCGTTGAACAGGATTTGGCCCGACGTGGGTTCGATGGCCCGCAGGATGCTCCGCCCGGTCGTGGTCTTGCCGCATCCGCTCTCCCCCACCAGGCCGAAGGTTTCGCCGCGATGCAGGGCGAACGAGACCCCGTCCACGGCCCTTACATACCCCACGATCCGGCGCCAGAAACCGGCCTGGATCGGAAAATGCTTGCACAGGTCGACCACCTTGAGCAGTTCTTCGGCCGGACCATGCCGTCCGGTTTCCTGCGGCGAGGCGAGTTCACCCAATTCGTGGCCGTCCATCCCTCATTCCGTATACAGGTGGCAGGCCACGGTATGGCCTTCGTCGACGGTCACATCGGCCGGTACCAATTCGTCACACACACCAGGCATGAAGTCCGGACACCGCAGGTGGAACGGACAGCCCGGCGGAACGTCCAACGGGTTCGGCACAACCCCTTCGATGGCCTTCAGCCGCGCCCCGGTGCGTTTCTGAATCCGGGGGATGGATTCAAGCAGGGCTTGAAGGTAGGGATGCTTGGGTGAATGGAAGATGGCCCGCACCGGTGCCTGTTCCACCACCCGTCCCAGATACATGACCGCCACATCGTCGGCCATCTCCGCTATGACGCCCAGGTCATGGGTGATGAACATGATGGCCATGTGCAGTTCGGACTGCATGTCTCGCATCAAGGCCAGAATCTGCGCTTCGGTGGTTACATCCAGGGCCGTGGTGGGTTCGTCCGCAATCAACAGGCTGGGTTCGAGCATGAGGGCCATGGCGATCATGGCCCGTTGCCGCATGCCGCCACTCAACTGATGCGGATACGACTCCACGTTGCGTTCCGGGTTGGCGATGCCGACCCGGCGCAACATGTCCAACACCCGCGCGGGCGCTTCACCCCTGTGCTCCGGTTGATGCAGCTTGATTGTCTCCTCGAGTTGGTTGCCCACCGTATGCACCGGACTGAAGGAGGTCATCGGCTCCTGAAAAATCATGCTGATCCGTGAGCCGCGGATATCCCGCATGAGTGGGTCGCCGGGGTTCAGATCGGTAATGTTGATCGTCTCGTCAAGTTCGCCGTCCACGATGTGCAGCAGGATGTCCCCGGACTCGATGCGTCCGGGCCGCGGCACGATCTGCAGGATCGACTGTGCCGTCACACTCTTGCCGCAGCCGGACTCCCCGACCACCCCCAGGGTTCGGCCCTTGGCGATGGTCAGGCTGGCCCCGTTCACGGCCTTGACCACCCCCTCCCGCAGGTAGAAGTTGGTGTGCAACTCCTGGATGTCGATCAGGATTCCGGGATCCACTGGTCGCGCCCCCTCATGATCCACCTATATGGCGTAGGGATCGGCTGCGTCGCGCAGTCCGTCGCCGGCAAAATTGAAGGCGAGCACCACTGCAACCACGAACAAACCCGGCAACAGGAGCCAGGGGGCCAGCACCACCGAGCGAAGGTTCTGGGCCCCCTGCAACAGAACTCCCCAGCTGACGACCGGAGGCTGGAGGCCGAGACCCAGGAAACTCAGGGCCGTCTCGCCGAGAATCATGCCGGGGACCGCCAGCGTCATTTGGGCAATCAGGTGGCTCGTGAACGAAGGCACCATGTGACGCATGATGATTCGCATCTGCGGGGCATTGGCCAGCCGCGCGGCCATGATGAAGTCCTCTTCCCTAAGGGCCAGAAACCGACCGCGCACGACCCGGGCCATGCCGGTCCAACCTATCAGGGACAGGATTAGGGTGATGCCGAAGTAGATGCGCAAGGCGCTCCAGTGCGGGGGCAGGATGACCACCAGGGTCAGCCACAACGGAATGGTGGGCAGGGACCGCAGGAGTTCGATAATCCTTTGGATGATCACATCGATCAGTCCGCCGTAGTATCCGGAGATGCCGCCCAGGACCACGCCGAACAACAGCGAGAAGCCCACTCCCAACAGGCCAATCGACAGCGATATCCGGGCGCCGAACATGATGCGGGAGAAGAGGTCGCGGCCCAGATCGTCGGCTCCCAAGAGAAACAGCGGCTGCTCCTCCCAGGCGTCGATGCCGAACAAGTGGACATCGCTGTCGAACCGGCCCCACAGCGTATAGGGATCCCCCTTGACCCAAAAGCGAATGGGATGCACTTGCGTTTTGTCCGTCACGACGACCATGGCCAGCGTTTCCTCGTCCCTGGCCGATGTCAGCCCATATACGTACGGCTGCAGATTGAACGACCCGTCCCGCGTGAAATGCAGGCGCATGGGGGGTGCCAATACCCAGCTGGAACTGAACCGGTTCGGGTCGTGCGGTGAGACGACTTCGGCAAACAACGCCGTGGCATAGGCGAATACGAGCAACACCAGGGACACCACGGCAACCCGGTGGCGGGAGAAGCGCCACCACATCAACTGCCACTGCGAAGCAGTGTACAGGTTGGTTTCCGTGGACTTCTGCGGAGTCGCTACCGTCATGAGTGGAAGGGGCTGAAGGTGGTCACTCGAGACGGATGCGCGGGTCCACGACAGCCAGGAGAATGTCGGAAATGAACGTGCCCAGGATCGTCAGTGACGCCAGCAGCAGGAAAATGCTGCCGGCCAGATACATGTCCTGGCTCATCAACGAGCGGATTTGGACAGGCCCCGTGGTGGGCAAACTCAAGACAATGGAGATGATGGTGGTGCCGGAAACGAGTTGGGGCAGGACGTAGGCAATGCCGCTGATGAATGGATTCAACGCCACGCGCACCGGGTACTTGAGAACCAGGTGCCACTCCGTCAGCCCCTTGGCCCGGGCCGTGATCACATAGGGCTTCCGCAACTCGTCGAGCAAATTGGCCCGCATGGTCCGGATCAATCCCGCCGTGCTGGAGACGCTGAGCACCACGACCGGTACCCAAAGGTGCTTCAGCATGTCGACAAACTTGGCCCAGCTCCACGGCGCGTCCCGGAAGGCTTCCGAAAACAGACCACCCATGTCGAGGCCGAAGAAGGCAAAACCCAGCCACATCAGGACCAGGGCCAGCAGAAAGTCCGGTATGCCGGCACCCACAAAGCCCAGAAACGTAAAGGAGTAGTCGAAACCCGAATACTGGTGCGTGGCGGAATAGATGCCAATCGGAAAGGCCAGGATCCAGGTAAAGATGATGGTCAGGAACGAAATCACGACGGTCCAGGCCAGCCGATCCCATATGAGATCACCGACCGGGCGGTTCCACTGCATGGAATGGCCGAAGTCCAGGCGCGTGAAGATGCCCCACAGCCACTTGGCGTACTGGATATAGACGGGCTGATCCAGCCCGTAGCGCTTGCGCAAGGCGATCAACAGGGCTTCACTGGCCTCTTCGCCGGACGCCTCAAGCTGGGTTGCGTACGAAGTTATGTAATCGCCCGGCGGTGCCTGGATCAGCACGAAGGTGATCACGGAGATCACCAAAAACGTCGGGATAAACAGCAACAGACGCTGCAGCAGGAACTTCCACATGGGCTACCCGCGCGATGACGGAAGCTCCGGGGGAGCCGAGCGGCTCCCCCGGACTGACTACATCAAGAGTCGATCCACCACTGTTCCTGCTGATAGTGGGCCCACATCCCGTACTCGATGCTGAGAATGTTGTCCGAATCGGGTGCGTTGCGGACGGTGTTGCGGATGATGGATGCCCGCGGGACGAGCCCCACGGTGCCGATCAGCCAGACGTTCTCGGCATTGATCTGCAACATCTTGAGACCCAGTTCCTTGTACCGGTCCGTGCCGAACGGCTCGGCCTGCCACTGCACTGTCGTCTCCCACAAATCCTTGATGATGTCGGGGGGTTCCATGCCCTCCGCACCGTCGGTGTCCAGCCATTGCCGCCAGAGCGGACCGCCCAGCGGAGTGCTGGACCAGTGCCAGGGCGGCCGGTAGCGGATGGGTTCGTTCTGCCGCGAATACGGCTCGGACGAACCACCGATGGCCCAGACCCCGATGTCGTGCTCGTTGGCCCGCATGCGCTGCATGTAGAACTGCTGGTCCTGGCCCTTGACGTTGATGTTCACCCCTACGGCAGCCCAGTAGGCCTTGATCAGGTTGCCCGTTTCGGACAGATCCGCGCGTCCGGCGTCAACCTCCATGGTCAGCGCCAGCGGTTCGCCGTCGGGACGCAGACGGAACTTGTTGTCGCTGTCCCATGCCGTCAGCCCCGCCTGGTCCAACAGGCTGTTGGCAAGTTCGACGTCGTAGGCCGTATACATCTGATCCAAGCCTTCCTGCCAGAACAGGGGGCCGGGATGCATGATCGGATTGCGCGGGACGCCCCTGCCGGCGAACCTGAGCTCGTTGATTTCGTTCCGGTCCAGGGCGTGGGACAACGCCTGACGCCACCTGACATCGTTGAACAGCTCCCGCAGAACCGGATCGGTGTGTGTGTAGTTGAACGCCAAGCCCATCTCCGACGCCCGCAGATCGGGGTGAAGCCGTGCCGTGAAGTTCGCGGCCTCCTCGTTCTGCTTGTAGAGCGGGAAGTCCGCCAGGGACAGGAACCAACTGTGGTGCGTGCCCTCGCCCGCCAGAATCTTGGCCGTCAGGACCTCGCGGTTCTCCACCACCAGCTTCTGGAGCCGGTCCACGTACGGCAGTTGGTTGCCCTCTGCATCGACGGCCCAGTAGTAGGGATTGCGGGTATAGGTTGTGTTGCCCTGCGTATCCTGCTTCTCGAACACCCAGGGACCCAACACCGGTAGGTCGACGTCCTGCTGTGTCTCTCCTGAATCCCAGTGGTATTGAAATGCCTCGTACCAGGCATCGAAGTTTTCTTCCTTGGCCTTGGCGTCCGCGTTCTCGTTGTAGGAGGGATGCCACTGGGACAGGTACTGCTTCGGCGCCCAGGGTGCTTGGGACGGCAGAATGTCGATGATGACCGGATAGGGCACGGCAAAGATAAACTTGAAGTTGAAGTCGTCCTCGACCTCCAGCTTCAGGGTTTCGCCGCCGGGGGCCAGCTTCTTGTTCACAACCGGGGTCAGCTCCTCGTTGAGGAGAATGTCCTCGTACCAGAACGAAACATGCTCGGTGGTCAAAGGCGTGCCGTCGGACCACTTCTGGCCGGGCCGCAGACTCACAGACAGCACCGTACTATCGTCGTTGACCGAGAAGCTTTCGACGGCCACCGGAATGATGGAGCCAAGGTCGTAGGACCGTCCCGCCATGTTGGCACCGCGGGCGTTGGAAATCTCGAACAGGTTGGCCGTGGGATCGGCCACGATGCTCGACATTTCGCCGCCGTACTTGCCGATTTCCCGCAGGACCGGGAGAACCCAGGGATCGGCCGGCAGCCGCTCGTCCACCGGCGGCAATAGGCCGGCCTGCACCATTTCGCTCAGTTCAGGAGCTTCGCGGTACTTGCCCATCGGCATCGCCGCGTCGTCCGCCGCGGGTGCCTCCGCCGGCGCCGCGTCGGCCGGAGCATCGGGTTCTCCGGCACCGCAGGCCGCGGCAAGGCCCGTGGCCACGGTGGCTCCGCTGACCACGAGGAATTCACGTCTGGTAATACGTCGAGTCATTGGAAAGCTCCTGACTGGTTTTACCGCAACAAGACCGCGACCGCACACGGGCTCCGGCAAGGAACCCAGCGTAGCTTCCGGGCGTGGGTGCCCCTTGGGTCGGGGAAGTGAATTTTAGCCTATGGCCTCCATCGCAGATCACGGTGTGCAATTTGGGGGCAGGGCCCCAACCAAAATGCTCTCCTGGCGGAGCCCGGAACATCCCTTGCTGCAGTACCACCGATTCCAAATGGCCCGTTGAGCATGTTTTGGATGTCCGGCGGCGGCTTGACACGCCACCCCAGCCACACCTGCCTGCAGCCATCAGACAGTCATGGCATCCAGCCAAGGTGCATAGGCGGGTATCCATGCCGGGTTCAGCGCAGCGACGGAGCCAAGTTTGCGCATGTAGACTGCCCGCCACGGTTCGGTCCTTGGCACATCCAAACCGCCTCTGACCGCCGGAAACGACTGTTCTATACTGCCAATTCTCCAACAATCAACGACTGCGAACCCGCCACATGAACCGTGTCATCTCCACCAGCGAAACCATCGGGAAACCGCCCGCCGAGGTCTGGGAGGTTCTCACCGACTGGTCAAATGCCACGGCCTGGATGCCTTCCGTAACTTCGATGCGGGCCGAGGGTCCAACTCAAGTGGGCACAAGGCTCAGCTATAGAACGCGCGGCGACACCTTTCACTCCACCATCACGGAACTGGACGAACAACGGAAACTAACCCTCAGGACCGAGCATGGCAGCGTGACGGCGGACTATACCTACGACTTGGAGGATGTTGCCGAAGGCACCAGGGTATCGCTCAATGCCACTTGCCAGTTGTCCGGCCATCAATGGTTCGGACCCATCCTGCGTTTGATGATGAGAATGACCGACGGCAAGCAGATGAAGAAGCTCAAGCGAGTGGTCGAAGGCTCCTAACCACGGCTTGTCCCTCGGCCCGGACGCCGGGTCCGACCTGACCAACCTTGCGGAGCCCCGCAGTGCGGCTCCGACGGACGACACCAATCCCAAGGCTTGGGGAGCTCACTGAGGATGCCGCGCGTCCGGTTGCACCGTGACCACTTGGTCCAACTGCCGGAATTCAGATCAACGGGACGACGCCCTCGACAATCCCGCCCGCATCTCCCTGGTTCCCAAGGGGTTTCGGCAGGAGCAGTTGACAGGTGGTGCCGGCCGCCGAACAGACGCGATGGGCTCTTCACTCCGGGCTGGCTGGTACAAGAGGGGATTGGCCACGCCAGAACCGGAAGCGCTTCGAAACAGGCACAGGGGCAACCCGCGGCCACCTTTGCCGAAACACCGATCCGCGGGTTGCAGGGAACTTGCCCCAAAATACCTCAAGCCGACAAGGACAGTCCAGTATTTTCGGAGAAATCATGCGCATTGCAGTGACCGGCGGCAGCGGCGACATAGGCACCTATGTGTGCGACGAACTTATCGAGCAGGGACACGAGGTGGTCTGCCTCGACACAGCCGAGCCCAAAATCCAAGTGGAGTTCCGGCAGTGTGATCTGACATCCCTTGAGGTCGCGTTGAAGACCGTGGCGGACTGCGAACAGATCGTGCATCTGGCCGCGATCCCGGACCCGTTCGGCGATCTGCCGCTTGAAGCAGTCCTGGGCAGGAACACGGTGCTTGCGTACAACGTGTTTGAATCCGCCCGCCGGAGCGGCATTCGCCGGGTGGTGTATGCCGGCAGCGAGTCCGGCTCCGGCTTTGGCATTCACGAAGCCGAGTTGTCACCGTTGTATCTTCCCATCGACGAGGCACATCCCTTGTGGTGCCACGAGGCGTACAGCCTGTCCAAGTACTTCGGGGAGCGCATTGGGGCCCACTATGCCAAGGCGTTCGGCATGGAAGTGGTGTCGCTGCGCTACCCCCACGTTTGGCTCCGGCGCAATGTTGAGGCCGTGAAGCATACGGTGACGCAGGCTCGCCGAGGAAACGGGCTGGCAGCACTGGAACCAAAGGACCGGCTGGGAGCGTACATCGCCGTTCGGGATGTCGCGCGTGCCTTCGCTGCTGCCACGAGCTTCCAATTCGGGTTCACAGACACGCCGTTCGAGGCGTTTTACCTGTCCGCCCGCAACACGTGCATCGAAGTCCCCACGCTGGAGCTGGCACGTGCCAGATTCGGCTCGGTGCCTCCTCTCAACGATGCGCGGTTGTTTGAAGACAATCCCCATGCCAGCATGTACGACATCCGCAAGGCCGAACGACTTCTGGACTGGCAACCAGTCTGGACCTGGCAGAACTTCGAGCAATGGGAATTGTGATCGGATGCTCTTTCCATGGCTTCGAGATGCAAGGTGGGGGGAGCGGAACCAGATGGTCGCGGGGCACTGCTGCCGCCTTATGGCGAGCTGCAACCGGCCGCCAGAAGACGGCTTGCGCAAAACGTGCCCCAACCACCGGCAGCGTGATTGGTCAACGGCTTGCACGGGGAATCGAGGGGCCGGCGGGACAGTTCGGCACCGGTCGTGGACAAGCCACTTCAGGTAGTTTCCCGAAGTTCATATAATTCCACTTCCGTAGTGCGAACCTCGTTCGCACGCAGTTGGCTCCTGGAGGGCAGACATGGCGGAGTTCGCGTATCCCAACTTGGACGGCCTGGACAAGGCCTACGCCCGGGATGGTTACGCTATCGTGCGGCAGGTCATCGACGAGAGCCTCGTGGCAGAGGCCAACCGTCATGTGGACTGGCTGATCGAACACAATCCGGATTTGCCGCCGGAGCGGCTTGGCTACTGGCTGACGCCCACCGATCCGTTTTGGATGCGCCTGGTCTCCGACCCGCGCCTCGTCGATGTGGCCGCCGCCGTGGTGGGCCCTGACGTGGCCCTCTTTGCCGCGGACTACATTGCCAAGCCTCCGAACACAGGTCAGCGCGTGGCTTGGCATCAGGATGCCAGCTACTGGCCGTTGGAACCCATGCAGGTGGTTACACTGTGGGTTGCCTACACCGAATCCAACCGGGCCAACGGCTGCGTGCGGGTCATTCCGGGTACGCAGCACATGTCCCTGCAGCCGCGCAACCCCGACGAAACCGATTACCAAGGCGAGATGCTGAGGGGAATGGACCAGTCCCTGATTTCCGCAGACGACGCCGTCGATTTCATTCTGGAACCCGGCGATGTCTCCCTGCATCATCCCATGATCATCCACGGCTCCGAGGCCAACACGAGTTCCAGGTGGCGCAGGGGCGGCACCTACCAGTACATTCCAACCACCACCAAGGTGACCAA
Organism: Caldilineaceae bacterium; assembly: GCA_965219935.1. Lineage (GTDB taxonomy): Bacteria > Chloroflexota > Anaerolineae > Caldilineales > Caldilineaceae > Bin34. The sequence continues at coordinate 1,411,514 of CBDCOU010000003.1, forward strand.
GGAGGACTGGCCGGTCTTCCTGCTCAGGGGCACCGACACGGTGGGTAGAAATACCTACCGGGATTTGCCAAGGTACGTTCCCGGCCAACACATGCCATTCAGAGGATGCGAGGCATGGCCATAACCCGACTAGCACCACCGCACCGGTCTCCCATGGTGCGGCAACCAACGCCATGACCGCGGCTGGCACCACCGCCGGCCAGGTGGTCGGCAAACTGCACAAACCGCGCTTGAGCCGCTTGGCCCGGCGCGAGGAGATAGTGGGCTATCTGATGGCAGCCCCTTGGCTGTTGGGCATTATCTGGTTGTATTTCAGCCCGTTTGGGACGGCCCTCTACCTGTCGCTGACGGACTACGACATTCTCACCTCCCCCAATTGGGTGGGGTTCGAGAACTTCAACACGATGTTGACGGACGATCCTCTCTTCTGGAAGTCCCTGAGCGTCACCACGATTTACTCGGTGGCATCCATACCCTTGCAGATTGTCCTTGGCCTTTTCCTTGCCATCCTGCTCAACACCAAGATCAGGGGCCTGGCTTGGTTCAGGACCCTCTACTACCTTCCGGCCGTCCTGTCCGGAGTGGCCGTTTCGTTCCTCTGGATTTGGGTGTTCTCCGCCGACTGGGGCGTGCTGAACTACCTGTTGTCCGTCGTCAACATCGAGGGCCCCAACTGGCTGACGAGCGAGGACTGGGCACTGTCCGCCCTGATTTTGATGAGCCTCTGGGGAGTGGGCGGCGGCCTGGTGATCTACCTTGCCGGACTGCAGGGCGTCCCGACCGAGCTGTACGAAGCGGCCGAAATCGACGGAGCCGGCCGCCTCCGCTCCTTCTACAACATCACCCTGCCGATGGTGTCCCCGGTCATCCTGTTCCAGCTCATCATGGGCATCATCAGAGCCCTGCAGGTGTTTACGGAGGGCTATGTCATGACCCAGGGCGGTCCCAACAACGCCACCCTGTTCTACATTCTGCACCTGTATCGCAACGCGTTCCGGTTTCTCCACATGGGCTACGCCAGCGCCCTGGCTTGGGCGCTCTTTCTGTACATCCTGTTGTTGACCCTGGTGGTACTGCGTTCATCCAGTGTCTGGGTCTTCTACTCGGGCGAGATCAAGGGGCGCGCCAGATGACAACCCAGACTTCCGCTCTACAGCCCACCGCGCGCCGGCGTTCGATGGCTCCGATCGTGGCCCGGCACGTGGAAAGGGCGCTCATCTACTTTCTGCTGTTGGCTGGGGCCGTGATCATCATGATTCCGCTCTGGTGGATGCTCTCGACCTCGATCAAGCATCCCAAGGAAGTGTTTGCGTTCCCGCCGACCTTCCTCCCCGCGCAGATCATGTGGAGCAACTACACGGACCTCTTCGTCAAGGCACCGTTTCATATTTACATCTTCAACACGACTTACGTCGTGATCATGGACTTGGTGGGAACCGTGGCCACGGCCAGCATGGTCGGCTACGCCTTTGCCCGGCTGCGCTGGCGGGGCCGGGACATCTTTTTCGTGATCACCTTGGCCACGATGATGCTGCCGGCCACCGTGCTCCTGATTCCGCGCTACATCATCTTCCAACAAATTGGCTGGACGAACTCTTTCAAGCCCCTCTGGGTGCCGGCCTTCTTCGGCTATGCGTTCTTTATCTTTCTCATGCGCCAGTTCTACGCCACGATTCCGCACGAACTGGACGCCGCGGCGCGCATTGACGGCGCCAGCGAGTTCGGGGTCTGGTGGCGCATTCTCGCGCCTCTCACCAAACCGGCCCTGGCAGCCTGCGGCATCTTCACCTTCAATGCCACCTGGAACGATGTCCTGGGCCCGTTGATCTACTTGACATCGGAGAGCAAAAGCACGTTGGCGTTGGGCCTGATGCAGTTTCGGGGACCCCACCGCACCGATTGGCACTACCTCATGTCCGCGTCGACCCTTGCCATGCTTCCGGTCGTCATCATCTTCTTCTTCGCCCAGAAGTACTTCATTCAGGGTATTACCTTCACGGGGCTCAAGGGGTAGGCAATTCCTGCGTTCCTGACGGCGGATTCGGCGCTCCGGCCTTCGGAGCAGGAGCATATATGGGCATCCCTGACGGTGGCACGCGTTGCAGGCCCGTTGGACATTCCGGCCCCGTGCCAAGCCGAATTGGGCCCCAACCAGGCTGCAAGCAGGCGCCTGTGGGCCGGCCCCGGCATCGTGAAGACCGGCTCCGGCTGGAGAAGGATTGCTGCCGATGAATGTCACTGGCATTGACTGCCACATCCTCCTGGTCCCGGAATACAGCGTCGCAGCGAATTCCTCCGCCCAGGACAATCTGGTCGTCGAAGTCCACGCCGACAACGGCCTGACCGGCATCGGTGAGACGGACACCAACCCCTGGGTGGCCAAGGCCTGCATCGAGGCTCCCGGCACCCACGTCATGGGCCAAGGCCTGAAGGAAATGCTCCTGGGCCGCGATCCGGAGGATGTGGAGGCGATCTGGTGGGACCTCTACAACGGCTCCAAGATGACCGGCCGCCGAGGAGCCCTGATTTGCGCGATGGGCGCCATCGACATGGCACTTTGGGATCTTCGGGCCAAGGCCCGGGAGGTTCCGGTCCATCGGCTCCTGGACGATCCCGCCAGGGATTTCATCACCCCGTATGCGTCCCTGTTGCCGGACGGCAACACGATCGCGGAGTATGGCGACTCGCTTCTGTACAAGCTGACAACCGCCCGCGACCTGGGGTACAGGGCCGCCAAGCTCGAGATCTGCATCAACGGCCCCTACAGCCACAACGGTTTGCAGGAGGACGACGCCTTCGGCGTGGCCATGGTCGAGGCCTGCCGCAAGGCGGTGGGACCGGATTTCACCCTGATGGTGGACGTGGCCTATTCGTGGCCGGACCCGGAGACTGCGCTGCGCGTGATTCAACAGTTGGCACCCCTGGACATCTTCTTCCTGGAGACGCCCCTTGACATCGACGACCTGGAAGGTCACGCCTGGCTGCAGGAGCGATCGCCAATTCCGCTGGCCGCCGGCGAGTGGCAGAACACGCATTTCGAGTTCGAGGACCTGGCACTGCGCGGCAAACTCGATGTCCTCCAGCCGGACATCGGCCGCGTGGGCGGCTTCACGCCGGCCCTGAAGGTGCGGGACCTGGCCGCCCGTACCAACCGGCTGATCGTCCCGCACTGCTGGAAAACCGGCATCGGCATCGCCGCGAGCGCCCACTTTGCCGCCGTGTCGCCCATGTGCCCCTACATCGAGTTCCTGCCCGCCAACCTGTCCGAATCCGCGCTGCGGCGGGAACTGACCCATGACGAGATCAAACTTGAGGACGGCGTCATTCCGCTGCCCCGGCAGCCGGGCCTGGGCGTGGAACTGAACCGGACCGCGCTGGAACGATACAAGGTTGGTTGAACCGGAGGCACGCGGACATGAAGACGGATGCCGAAAAGGCTTTCTTTCTCGAGCATGGATACCTGCACGTACCGGGAATCCTGGACCGGGAACAGGTCGAGTTCTACCGCACGGAATTCGACCGGGTGTGGGAGCAGGAGGCACCCAAGGTCAACCAGCACAAGCTGCTCAAGTACCAGTCGTTCATCGACCTGATTGAGCATCCGCCCATCCTGGAGCGGCAGCAGGCGATCTTCCGCAACCAGACCCAGTTGCTGCAGTACGACCTGCTGCGACAGGACGCCGACAGTGACATGCCGGCCCGCAGCTGGCACCGGGACTTCATCTTCCCCGGCGACCGACCCCACTCCATCAACACGATCGTCTACCTGGATCCGATGACGCACGCGCGCGGTCCGACCTGTGTGGTCCCGGGCACCCACCGCGGCGAGGAGTACCCGCCCCTGGATCGCATACACACCTCCCTGCCCGGCGAGGTGGAGGTGCTGGCCGAGCCGGGGGACGCGGTGTTCATCAACGGCGCCATCTGGCATTCGGGCGGTGCCAACCGCACACAAGGCCTGAGACGCGGCATCTTTCTCTACTTCGGATGGTGGTGGATGAAGCGCTACGAACACGAAACGGACCTGCCCTGGCAGGCCAAGGCCAAGGCTTCCGCACTGCGTCTGCAGTTGCTGGGGCTCAAGATGCCCGACCGCGACGTACACCAATACGATCCAACCCTATAGTGCCGTTCGGCACAAGGTTCCCATGACCAGACGCATACAGGTGGCCACACCCGATCCCCACGACCTGGATGCCCAGGAGCAATGCTTCCGCGACCACAGCTGCGTGGTCATTCCGGATCTGCTGTCGCCCGACCTGGTCCGGGAGATGAACGAGGCCATGGACCGCGACATGCGCGCCAACCCGTTCATGTGGTGGACATCCGGTGCCCGCGGCTACAACTGCAACCTCCTGCTAAGCGAACCGGTGTTCGAACACGCCATCCGACCGCCCCAGCTGCTGGCCCTGCTGGAGCGCATCATGGACGGTCCGTTCTGTTTTGAGGAGTTGGCCGTGCGCCACCGCACAGGGGAAACCGCGGCCGTGCCCACCGACTGGCACCGCGACCGCAACTACTGGGACAAACACCCCTTGCGCCTTGACTACCCCCAGATCATCTATTACCTGACCGACGTGGATGAGACCACCCACTGCTTCTCCATCAGCCCGGAACCGGCAGCCGGCGAGACGCTGCCGCCTCAGGAACACCTCGAGCGCGGAGGCATTCTCGACTTCCACGGCAAGGCCGGCAGCGGCATCCTGTTCAATGCCGCCACTCTCCACGGCGTGACCCTGCGCGAGACGAACAAGGTACGGCGCACCATCCAGGTCTACTACGGGCACCCGGATCGCCCTCCCTTGAGCGACGTCACGCTGATGCCGCCCCGCCTCTGGCGGGACCACGATGACCCGGAAATCCGACGCTTCTACGGGAAGTTCAACCGATTTTCCCGGGTGGTGTTGAGTGGACTGAGCATTTTGGAGACGTAGGGCGACAGAATCGTCTGTACCAAAGTAAAGCGGTTTTCCGGGTTTAGTACGCTTAGTCCTGTTGCGGCCCCACGGCATCGCAACCTCGCGTTCCATCATTCAGACAGGGAGCAAATCCGATGACCATGTTGGAGAAACAAAGTCAACTGAGCCGACGCGCGTTTCTGCGCTTGGCGGCGGGAGCCTCCGCCACGGCCGCCCTGGTCGCCTGTGTTGCACCGACCGCGCCTGCGGGCGATGCCGGTGAAGCCGCCGACATGGATCCGATCGAGATTGGCTTCGCTTGGTGGACCGGCGGCGAACAGGCCAACGCGTTGTTTGAGGAAGCGGTGGATCGTTTTGAGGCCGCCTTCCCCAACATCCATGTGGTCCGCGACTCCGTACCCTACGGTGAATTTCACACCAAGATTCTCACTGGATATGCAGGCGGAGACGCGCCGGACTGCCACGGCGTCCCCTGGGGTACTGTCTGGTCCATGGCCCACAAGGGCGTGCTGCTGGACATGAACGGCCTGGTCGAAGGCGATCCGGATATCGACTGGGAAGGCATGTGGCCGGCTGTGACCGACGGGTGCTACTACCCGCCGGGCACCATCATCTCCCTGCCCCGCGAGTCGTTTGGTCTGCGCCTCTACTTCTACAACAAGACCATCTACGGGGAAGCAGGCATCGATACTCCGGACGTGGCGATGGATGCCGGCGACTGGAATGCCGGCGACTGGACTTGGGATACTTGGCGCGAACAGGCGGGCCAACTGACCCAGTTCGACGAGAACGGGCGACGGACCGTCATGGGCTCCAACCAGAGCGCCGACTACTGGAACCTGCACACGGTCATCCCGTCGTTCGGGCATTCCATGTTCAACGAAGACGTGACCCACTTCAACCTGGATGCCGAAGCAGTGGTGGCCTGGCTGGAGATGCTGCCCGTGATGATCAACGAGGAACGATCGCTGGGCAAGCCCGATGAAACCGCCGATTTCGACTGGGCCTCCAACGGCAAGCAAGCCATCATCCGGTCCTCCACTTGGAGCATCCCCAACTACCGCTCAAGCTGGGAGGACATTGACTGGGACTTTGTGCCTCCTCCCAGAGGTTCCCACGGCCACTCGAACTTTGTCGGCAACGACTACCACTCGATCAACGGCACCGGGACCGCCAACGTGGACGCGGCTTGGGAGCTGCTGAAGTTCATCAATTCGCCAGGCGAAGATCTGTGGTGGGCTCAGAACTTCTTCGGAGCACCCTTCCGCAAGGAGAACGTTGAGCCTTGGGCCAACAGCCTGAACGAAATTCTGCCGCGCAATGGCTGGAAGTACATGCTGGACATGACCAACACGGCCACGCCGTGGACCCCGGTCCCGTTCCAGGAAGAGCTGAACACCATCCACTCCAACGAAATTGGCCAAGCCATCCTGGGCGAACGGCCGGTTCAGGAAGTGGTTGACAGCATTACGAGCAAGATCGATGCCATGATTGCGGACTTCGAATAACCCGCATTCCTGCACCGATCCGGCCGGCGGTGCCTGGAGTGGGATGCTCCGGGCACCGCCGGCTTTTTGTTGTCTCCCGTCAAACGGCCCCGGACACATCCGGGGCCGTTCTGCACAGTTGAGCTGCAGGGGGCGGACAATCGAAGGCAGCGCGGTCCCCTTCCTTCCGAACTTCACATGATGTACTCGCGCAGGTGCCCGCCACAGTCTTCGGCGTAGATTTTCTGCAGGGCTTCCTTGACAATCTGGCGTACCCGCTCGCGCGTTATGTCAAACTCCTTGCCGAGGTCGTCCAACGTCAGCGGCTCCTGATCGTCCAGCCCGAATCGGTTGTTGATGATGCCCCTCTCTCGGGGATCAAGGTCGTTCAACACGTCGTTGACCTGTTCCTTCATGATTTCGATGTTGGCGGCTTCGGCCGGTTCCGGCGAATTCTCGTCCTCGACAATATCCAGCAACAACGCATCCTCGCCGTGGTGCACCGGCGAATACAGGCTGACGGGAGCCGTGTCCAGGCTGAGCAGGTTTCTGACTTTGTCCACGGCCTCTTCGGCCACGGCCCGCACATCCTCGTCCTCCACCAGGTGACAGGCGTCGGTTGTCAACACCCAATCCGGGATCAATTCCTCAATTGATCGATCCAAATGGCCGGTTTCCAGACACAGTTCCAGCAGCGAGGGATCGCGGCCCAGCAATCCTCGCAGATGCTTGCGCGTGCGCTCGATTTTCTTCAGCTTGTCAACGACGTGCACCGGCAGTCGAATCGTGCGCGCCTGATCCGCCAGGGCCCGGCTGATGGACTGCCGAATCCACCACGTGGCATAGGTGCTGAACTTGAAGCCGCGGGTGGGATCGAACTTTTCGACCGCCTTCATCAGGCCGACATTCCCCTCCTGAATCAGATCCAGAAAGCTAACGCCGTTGTTGCGCTGGCGGTTGGCTTGGCTGATAACCAGGCGCAGATTGCAGTTGGCCAGTCGTTCCTGGGCCACCTGGCCGTCCGCAATCACCTGGGCCAGCCTGCCGCGCTCTTCGGGATCCGTTTCGTAATCCAACCTGGCGCGGGCCTGGCCGGCATGAATCATTGCCGTTGCCAGCAACTTCTCCTCGTCCGCGGTTAGGAGCGGATGCCGGCCCACGTCGCGCATGTAGACCTGGATGGGATCCAGCGATCCGGCCCAGTCCGCCGGTCCGGCATCCTTTAACGGTGCACCCACCTGCCTGATGGCAATGATGCCGTCATCCAGATTGGTTGAATACCGAGTGTCGGTTACAGCCATGTTGTTCACCTGTGCTACGTCGCTTGGGTCGATGATGGTTGTCAATTGGCCAAAGCCGCCGCCCTGGCGGGCTGCAGCGGGTTGTATGCGTGTCGGAGATCCTGAATCCGGCGCAGGTGCGCCATCCCTGTGAGATAGGCGGCGCCGTCCTCGACCATGTCGATTGTCTTGAGGCGCCGACGTAATTCCAGTTCGCGCATCCGCAGCAGCAGCCCCACGGCTTCGCTGCACGCCTCCCGGTTGGTGTTGCCTTCCATGGCCGGTCCGGACAGCACGCCATCCTGTTCCGCCAACACTCTCCGCAGGTAGGCAGCCGCCGCCTCGTCGAGCCCCGACATGAATTCGTCGACATCCCACTCGTCGCCCGGCTCGACGCTCAGCAACAGGCCGTACAAGGTCCGCGCCTGGTTGTCGATGAAGTCCCCGGCGGTCAGGACGGGCAGGTCCGCCTCGAACCCCGCCAGGACCGAATTGATCTGCCTGTGCAGTCGAAGCGGATCGCGCAACAGGACCAACAGGACTTTCCGCTCCAGTTCGTTGCGCAGGGATCCAGGTTCCTGAAGCTGTACAACAGGCCGCTGGGAAGGCTCCTCCCATGCGACTTCGGTGTCCGTCTCCGCCGGGACCGGATCCGGTTCGGGAAGCCGTGCTCTGTCCGCCACCATGCGCTGCAACAACCCCGGCGCGGTGGCAAAGCGGGTTTCCATTTGCTTGATGTACTCGTCCCGCGCAACTTCCTGATGGACTTCCGCCAGGACTTCCACCAAGAGTTCGACGGCCTTCTGCTTTTGCTCGGGAACCTCCAGGTCGAAGGCTCGCTCGGCATGGTTCGCATAGAAGTTGACCAGGGTCAAGGCATCGCCGGTAACCTTCTTCCAGCCGTCGGCGTTCTCCCTGATCAGTTCGTCCGGATCGCGCCCTTCCGGCATCGCCGCGATCCGCAAGGCCATCGCGGGGCGGTTGCGGCCGGCGTTCCGATCATCCCGATTGCGCGCGCGCAGCGTCTCCCGGGCCTTTTCCAGTCCCCGCAACGTCGCCTGCTGGCCGGCCGCATCCGCGTCCAGGGCAAACACCACCTGCGAGGTATATCGGCGCAACAGCCCCAACTGTCCCGGAGTCACTGCGGTGCCCAGGCAGGCAACCGTGTTGGCGAACCCGAACTGATGGGCCGTGACGACATCCAGATACCCCTCCACCAGCACGGCTTCCCCCAGTTTGCGGATGGGGCCGGCTGCGTGTTCGATGCCATAGAGCACTTGGCTCTTGTTGAACAAGGGCGTGGTCGGCGAGTTGATGTACTTGGCGCCGCGGGACTCGCTCCCCAGTTCGCGCGCCCCGAAACCCACCACCCGGCCGCGGGCATCCCGGATGGGGAACATCAACCGGCCTCGATACCGATCCCGATAGGAGCCCTGCCTCTCGTCGTGGTAGAGCAAGCCCGTCTGCAACACATGACTTTCGGAAAAGCCCTGGCTTTGCAGAAAAGACACCAGACTGTCCCATGACCTGTCGCTGTAGCCCAGCTGGAATGCATCGACCATCTCCGGTGCAACACCGCGTTGCCGTAGATAATCCCTCGCAACTTGACCCTCGGCGGCGGCGTGCAGAGCCGTGGCATAGAAGGCTGCGGCCCTGCCCATGATCTCCCGCACCGGATCCAGGGGATCGGGAGCCTGGCGTTTCCGCGCCAACTCCACGCCGGCTTCGGCTGCGAGCTTCCTGAGTGCATCGAAAAACTCAAGCCCCTCTATCTTCATCAGGAACTTGAAGAGATCACCGCCCTCGCCGCAAGCGCCAAAGCAGTGCCAGGTACCGCGCTCGGGCGACACCACGAAACTGGGGGTCTTTTCCTGATGGAACGGACAACAGGCCTTGTAGGTGCTGCCGGCACGGCTCAGCGTGACGTAGCGTCCAATGAATTCCACCAGATCGATCCGATCCCGGATCTGTTCCCGTTCATCCATGAGGCATCACAAGGGCAACGACCGCGTCAAGGGGCCTGCTTGTCCATGTCCTGATAAATCGACCGCGCCGCCTGGAGCAGGTCGGCAAAGGGCATCGCCCGAAACACGTTGCCCTGCGAACGGATGTCGCCGTTCATGAAGGATTTGCGAAACGACGCCTCCTCCATCAGGATGCGGTGGAGGAGGTCGGCCGGCAGGTGCAGTTCCAGATCCGCCCTGCCCGGACGCGGATCCCAAAAAACCTCCTGCAGACGACCGTCCACCAAGATCTCCTGATCGTCCCCCTCCAAGCGGACCCGCACCACCAGTCCGGAGGCGCCGAAAGTCTGCATGGCCTTGGTTTCTTCTTGCAGGCGCTGAAACGTAGCCTGCAAGCGGGGGACAACCGGGTGTGCGGCGATCGATTTCATGTCCGGTCTGCAACGCGAAGTCGATGGTTTGCGATGATCTGCGGTTGATTCGCACCCGGTGTCGTTGACAGGCAATCAACAGGGCTGGAACCAATGGTGTGGCGCGAGGTTGCGGGGTGGTATGACGAAGAATGGCACTGGCGCGCCCCCGTTTTGAAATCCGAAACGAGGGGGTACGATGTTGTTCGCGTTCCTGTGCCACAATCCTAGACAGGCGTACAGACCAGAGCCGGATCGGTTTCGGACCTGTTTCTGACATGCCAGGCCCACAAGGCTGCCGAAGCCAGCTTCGGTCCGGCAGCTCGGGTGTCTTCCTGCCGCCACAACCCGGACTACGCTATGCAACGTGTTACACCGCCAATCGCCAACCCCGCCCGATGGCGAAACAAACAATCACCGGCGCTGCTGTTGGCCATCGCATGGCTGGCTTTCCTGCTCGCAGGATGCCAAATGCCCCCACCGGTCGCCCCACCGGAGGAATCGGTTCCTGCCACCGTGGTGGACCCCTTGCCCGATTCCTCTCCCATTGCCGAAGTGCGCACGGTCGACAGCCGGCCGATCGAGGGACGCAACCCAATCAACACGCGGGGTTGGAAAACCGATTTCACCAAGCGCACCATCGACTTGACCGAAATCATTTCCGGAGGCCCGCCCAAGGACGGCATTCCGTCCCTGGACGCCCCGCGCTTCGAATCCATCGCCACCGCGGCGGACTGGTTGACGGACACGGATCCGGTCATCGTCTACGAACACGGTGGACAGGCTCGGGCCTATCCGCTGGCCGTCCTGATATGGCATGAAATCGTCAACGACGAGATTGCCGGCCGGCCGGTCACGGTGACCTTCTGCCCCCTGTGCAACGCAAGCGTCGTGTTCGACCGACGGGTGGGCGACATGGTGCTCGACTTCGGCACCACCGGCAGCCTGCGCCACAGCGACCTCGTGATGTACGACCGCCAGACCGAAACCTGGTGGCAACAGTTCACCGGCGCCGCTCTCATTGGCGAACTGGCCTCGACCCAGCTGACGTTCCTGCCCAGCCAGGTACTTGGATTTGGTCGATTTCGTGAATTGTTTCCCGAGGGTGAGGTGCTGCAGCGTCCCCTGGATCAGTTCAGCCGCAACTACGGCATGAATCCCTATGTCAACTACGACACGTACGGCAACGGGCTGAGCCGCAACGGAAACCTGGTGTTGTTCACGGGTGAACCGGATTCAAGGCTCAAGCCGCTGGACCGCGTGGTGGGAGTCCTGTTCCCGGACCATAGCAGCGTGGCCATTCCCTTCGATCTGGCACAGGCTCGCACCGTGGTCCAGTACGACCCGCCCAACGGCGATCCGGGAATCGTGGTGTTCTTCGAGGAAGGCATGTCTTCCTCGCTCTCCGAGGCGGAAATTGGCACGGCCCGGGACATTGGGAGCGTGGGGGTGTTCAGCCGCGTCCTGGACGGCCGGCACCTTGAGTTCGATGTCGCCGACGATGGCACCGTCCGGGATGCGCAGACCGGAAGCTCCTGGAACATCAGGGGCGAGGCGACGGCCGGGGAACTGCAGGGATCGGCCCTGGAGCCCCAGGTCGCCTTCGACCACTTCTGGTTTGCCTGGGCGGAATTCCTGCCGGACACCGAACTCGTGGTGGCGGACTGACTCCCCGGTGGGAGCCACACGGCCTGAGCCTGCCGGCTAGTTGACGATGCGTACGGCCACCGAGCAGGTGGCCAGCAGGACATCGTCGGCATCAAACACGCTGAGGCGAAGCGTGTACGGTCCGCTCAGGCCGATGGCCGACGCGTCGAATTCCCAAAGCAGGCCTGTCCGCACCGTGTTGTAGGCCCTGCCCAGCAAGGTGAAATCCTGGTCCCCAGGATCCGACCCGGGTGCGATGTCGATGACGTACGAGGCCAGATCATCGTGGGCCGCGGTGCCTTGGACAGCCACTCTCCCGGCCAATTCGTCGGCTACTGCCGGTGAAGACAGCAGGGCACTCTCGTCCTCGCAAATAGGCACGTTGCGCAGGTCCTCCGGCGGGATGGCAACCTGCCCGCTGCCCGTTGTTTCGTCGGCCGGGTTGAGACCGGGATCGGCACCGGCCCTCGGTGCCAATCCCGCCTCGGTGCGCGCTTCCACAGGGGTTTCCGCACCCGTTTCCGCGTCCAGGGCCTGGTCCACGTTGCTGATGAAGTAGGTGAGCCCCATAACCGCCAAGAGCCCAACCACACTGGTCACGACCCCGGCCGTGGCCCGGGCCGCCCGCTCGCGTTCCAGCGCGAAAATCGCCTGCAGCCTTTCGGTCCGGATACTCCGCACGCGGTACAGATAGACCAGCGCGCTCAGACCGCAAAGGGCGTAAATCCAGGGAGCCAGCCCGGCAATGTAGTCAACGATGAGGGACATGGCCGGATTGTAACCCGGCATCCTCGGCCCCGCCCACCGCTTGGGAGCCGCCATGCGGTTGGTCCGGTCGGGTGCTACCATTCGCCATCCCCTTTCCACCCAAGGTTGCCGGGAGCAAACCATGGAAATGAGACGATTCGGCAAGACCGAACTGCAGGTATCGGCGATTGGTTTCGGATGCTGGGAGTCGAGCGGCGAATACGGCGAGTTCGACGACCAGGAAATCATCGACGCGGTTCACTTGGCCCTGGAGATGGGCATCAACCTCTATGACACTGCCGAAGCCTACGGATTCGGCCGCTCCGAGACCTTGCTGGGCAAAGCGCTCGCCGGCAGGCGCGATCAGGCTGTGGTCGTCACCAAATTCGGCATCTATCCCCAAGACGACATCCACCACCGGGACTCCCGTCCGGAAACGGCACAGGCAGCCATCGAGCGCAGCCTCAAGGCACTGAACATGGACTATGTGGATGTCTACCTCATTCATTGGCCCGACCGGGACTTCTCATTCGAGGACGCCATGGCCAAGATGGAGGACATTCGCTCCCAGGGCAAGGCCAGGTTCGTCGGGATCAGCAACTTCCGGCCGGAGCAGATCCGCCAGGCAGACAAGGGGGGCAGCGTCGACGTGGTGCAGTACGGGTATCACCTGTTCGATCGGCGCCTGGAACGGTTTGTCTTCCCGACCGTTGCCGAACTGGACTGCGGCCTGATGACCTACGGTTCGCTGGCACACGGCTTGCTGGCGGGGGCCTACAACCGGAACACCGTATTCCCCGACAACGACTGGCGCGCCAGGGGCAAGGCATTCAACCTGTCCTTGCTCAGCCCCGACGTATTGGCCCGCAATGTGGACGTCGTGGAGGATTTGAAAACCATTGCCGCCGACCTGGGGCGCACCTCGGCCCAACTGGCCCTGCGCTGGGTGCTCTCCAACAAGCTGGTGAGCACCGCCCTGGTGGGCTTTCGAAACCCCGACGAGGTCCGGGCCAACCTTGAGGGGCTGGACTGGGAGATGGACGCCGACACCAGGACACGCATCCAGGCCGTGTTCGACAGGCACAGGGTCGACACGGCTCCCGATGTCTGGGTCGAGGAAGACGGGTTGGGCATCCCCGGCTGACCCGACACGTCCGCGATGCCCGTGCCAAGCCACACCGCCCAGGCCCGGCAGTTCAATCATTCGCAACCGCTCAGACAGCCAGCCATGATCCTGAAACAGGACTTCAATTCCCGACGCAGCGATGTCCGGTCCCGACGCGGCATGGTGGCCACCAGTCAGCCCTTGGCCGCACAGGCCGGATTGCGCATCCTCTTGGCGGGAGGCAACGCCGCGGATGCCGCGGTGGCCACAGCCGCCGTCCTGAACGTGGTGGAACCCATCTCAACGGGAATCGGCGGAGACTGCTTCGCGCTGTTTTATGACTCGGCCACACGACAGGTTACGGCCCTGAACGGCTCGGGCCGCACATCCCGGCACGCCAATCCCCGGGAGCTCGTCGCCGCGGGCTACGCCACGATGCCTTCCTTTACCGGCCACGCCGTCAGCGTGCCCGGCACCGCGGCCGGATGGGAAGACCTCCTGGCTCGGCACGGAACCATGACCCTGGCCGACGCCCTGGCCCCGGCCATTGAATACGCCTCCGACGGCTACCCGGTCTCCGAATGGATTGCCCTGGGCTGGCAGCGCCAGGTGTCGAAGCTCCTGCGCAGTCCGGATTGGGACACCCCGGACCTGTCTTCGGGACCGCCGCAGCCCAGCGGCAACGAACTTTTGATTGGGGGCCGGGCGCCGCAGCCGGGTGAGATTATCCGCATGCCCGAGCTGGCCGAGACCCTGCGGGGCATTGCGGCCACAGGGTCCGGATACATCTACCGCGGCGATTTTGCCGACAAACTGGCTGCCCACGTCCAGCACTATGGAGGATGGCTTGACCGGGAAGACCTCGCCGGCCATCGCTCGGACTGGGTTGCCCCCCTGGCCTTCGACTACCACGGGTACAGGCTGCACGAGTGTCCCCCGAACGGCCAGGGTCTGGCCGCGCTGCTGGCCCTGGCCCTGGCGAAACCGTTCCAACTGGCCGCACTCGACGCGGCCGACCGGATCCACGTGATGATTGAATGCATGCGCCTGGGCTTCACGGACGCGCTGCGCTACGTTACCGATCCGGCATCCGCCGTGGTGTCCCCGGAGCACATGCTGACCGAGGAGTGGCTGGCTCCGCGGCGCGACCGCATCCGCATGGGACAGGCCGCGCAGGACGTGCCGCACGGCCTGCCGCCAGCCGGTACGGACACCGTCTACCTCTGCACTGCCGACGAACACGGCAACGGCTGCAGCTTCATCAACAGCCTGTACCAGGGCACCGGCACCGGCCTGGTGGTCCCGGGCACCGGTGTCAGCCTTCAGAACCGGGGGGCCGGTTTCGTCCTGGACCCGGACCATCCCAACGTACTCCGCGGCGGACGCCGCCCGTACCACACCATCATCCCCGGCATGGTGACGGCCGACTCGGAATTGTTGGCCTGCATGGGTGTAATGGGCGGCTATATGCAGCCGCAGGGGCACTTCCAGATGATGGTCCGCATGTACGACGAAGGTCTGCCTCCGCAACGAGCCTTGGATGCGCCACGCTGGCAGTTGGCCGGTCCGTCCTCCGCGCAGCCCAACAGCGTGGGTGCGCACCGGCCGGGTGGACGCGTGCTTCTGGAATCGGGCTTTGCACCGGAAGTCATGCGTTCGCTGCAGGACCGGGGCCACCGGATCGAGGTCCGGCAGGGACTGGACCGCGGCGGTTTCGGGGGTGGCCAGATCATCGCCCGCAATCCGGAAACCGGAGTCCTCACCGGCGGATCCGACCCCCGCAAGGACGGATGTGCGATAGGCTGGTAATGGGTGTTGCCTTCAATGAACAGTTTGGCGAGCCCGCCGTAACCGCGGGCTTCACGGTACGGGATTCTTCTTCACAGCCCTTCGATGCACTCTCGAATCCAAATCGGCGGACACGCCGCAGCCACCGGCGTTCAGCGCATGCGGATGGATGGCCAGCCCCCCCCGGCCATTGCATCCTTCCTCCACTTCCACCGGCTTCTGGAAACAGGCGCCACGGGGTTGCTGACGGCCGCGGAGGCCCTCCCCGTTGAGCGTCTGACGGACTACGAGGAGCTGGACGGCTACGAACTGTCCGGCTACGAGTATGTGGATCAGGCCCTGATTGTGAAGTTCAACGGCGGTCTGGGCACCGGCATGGGCCTGGATCTGCCCAGGTGCCTGTTGCCGGTGCGGGACGGATTGACGTTTCTGGACTACATTGCCAGGCAGGTGGGCTACCTTCAGCAACAGCTGGACCGTCATGTGCCCCTGATGTTCATGAACAGCTTCCACACGCGGGACGCCACGCTGGAGGCGCTGGCGGCCTATCCCGAGCTGCGCAACGGCATCGCGCCGGATTTCGTGCAGCACCGGTTCCCCAAAATCAATCCCACCACGTTGGAGCCGGCAGCCTGGCCGGCCAACCCCGAACGGGAGTGGTGTCCCCCAGGCCACGGGGACGTCTTTGCTTCCCTCGATACCACGGGCCTGCTGGACGAACTGCTCGCGGCGGGGTATCGCTATGTGTTCCTGAGCAATGCGGACAATCTGGGAGCCACCCTGGACATTAAAATCCTCGGCTACATGGTGGAAAACCGCGTTCCCCTGCTGATGGAGGTGGCCAACCGGACACCGTCCGATCGCAAGGGAGGACACCTGGCCCAAAACCCCGCCGGCGGTCTTCTCCTGCGCGAATTCGCGCAATGCCCCGAGGCCGAACTCGACGGATTTCAGGACATCCGGCGCTACCAGTTCTTCAACACCAACAACCTTTGGGCCCACCTGCCTTCAATCAAGGAGACACTGCGCAGCCATTGCGGCTTTCTGCCCCTGCCGCCCATTTTCAACCGCAAACCCGTGGACCCGATGGATATCTCCACGCCCGAAGTCATTCAAATGGAAAGTGCCGCCGGATCATCCATTTCGGTCGTACCTGGCGCAGCCGCCCTGCGCGTGCCCCGGATTCGGTTCCTGCCGGTCAAGCGCTGTGAGGATTTGCTGATTGTGCAGTCGGACGTGTACCGGACCGCCCGCAGCCATCGGCTCGTGATGAATCCCAAGCGCATCAATCCACAGCCCCGCAGATCGCCCGCGGTTCACCTGGATCCAAGGTGTTACGGCCACTACCGGGACCTGGAGGCACGATTCCCGTTCGGAGCGCCTTCCCTCGTACGCTGCCTGTCGCTGGAGGTGGAAGGCGACGTCCGTTTTGGCAGGGATGTGGTGATCGCAGGCAATGTGCGGATTCGCAACCCGAAGTCCAGTCCGATGCTGATACCCGACGGTACGGTCCTCGACGACACAGACGTTTGACCGATTCGGGCTACAGGGTGGGCCAGATGCGCTCGACGATCGGCAGCGGCACCCGATTGGCCCACTCCCCCTTCCACAGCCACTTCTGCCAGGTTCCGGCGATTGGGAGTCGGGCCGCCCCCAACCCCTCCGCTATCGGATCGGTGCCGTTCACCTCCAAGCCCCCCGCATTCAGCAAGGTTGGCCCCCAGTCGACCTCGACACAGTCCCGCCCCCGGGCCCATGCCAGGATTGACCGGCCCGCCAACAGGCACGGCTCGACGTTCGCCCCTGGCGCTGCGTGGACGACCCGTTGAACGGATGCCCTGCATCCCAACCGCACGGCGACAACGCCCATGACGGGATCGTGGTGCCGGTTCTCAACGACAAACAGCCGTGCCTCGGGATGGTCGCAATCGGACCCGGGCCGTGGACTGTCCATCCTTGTCAGCATGTCCAGGACTGAATCGGATCCGGCGCGGTCGCCCGGACCCCGCACGGAATCCTTGAGGAACTGTGCATGCCGGATGTTCACGCGGTCGCTGGCGACCACGGCAAGGCCAGTCCGGGCCGCCGCATCCGCGGCCGGTGCCAGAGTCCAAGGCTCGGCATTCGGCAGCAACCCATTGTCCCTCCCCAGGGGAGACATCCAATGCGAAACCCCTTGTCGTCCATGGGCAACTGACCGCCACCCGTTTGCTTCAAGGTGGGACAAGGCAGACATGCCCACCGCCGAGTTCGTCGGGAACTGGGGGCTGATGCGAATTCCGACACAATCCTCCCCGACCAGAAGGTGCTCCAAATACTCCAGCACGCCTGCTGTCTCCGCCAACCCGCTCCAGTCCAGGCACGGCCCGTCGCGGACTTCGGCCACCGAAACCGGAAACGAGGGGCCAAGCCTGTGCAACAAGACCTGCACCGCATGGTCGGGGCGGCCTCTTCCCAAACTGAGCATCCATCGGCGCACCGACCACCCGGCTTGCCGAGCTGCCTCACCAGCCTGCCAGGACTGCTGCCAGCCCGACAGGCGACAGCCAATGATCGACTGGTTCCAGGCAACGGGGTCCGCCACGTCGGAGCACGACCCCAAGGACCGGGTTCCGCGAGTCCCACCTGTCTCCAGGTTTGAGCGCAGGTGCCGCCGAGCCTCGGACAACGCGGATTGAACTTGGTCCTGCAGGTTCACGCCCATCACATAGCCGCGCCAGGCCAGTTCGTCAACGGGAAGGTCCCAGGCCCCGACGCGCCGTTCGATGCGACCACCAAATCCCTGCTTCAACCGGTACACGGTCCACAGGTCCCGTTGCGGCAACCGGGCCAAATCCACCGGCAGCGAGTCCGGCCAGTCCCCTTGGCTGCACGCCTCCCGCATGGTGGCAGCCACGGCGCCGAGCGGATCCGGGATGCCCCCCAAGTCGTAGGTTCCGGCCCCGGCCGCACGCGCACGCTGCATGGCGGCGAAGTGCAAGGCGTAGTTGGGCATTGCATGGCGATGCCGGGTGCTGCTGGCTCCCCACAGATAGCAAGCGGAGCCGCCACACAGTGCCAGGACGACAGCGGCCACGGTCTCGCCTTGCACGTCGGCCAGCAACAACTGTAGGTGATTCGGCAGCAGTTCCAACGCTGCCTCGAAGTAGGCCGGAGCACGGGGCGTGAAGCCCTGTCTGCGACCGGTTGCCTGCATCAGGGCGTGCAACCGTTCGTGATCCGCTGCACCACCCACCCGGACTTGGGTGCCCGCACGTTGGGCCCGGCGTACGTTGTAGCGCCATTTGCTCTTCATGCGCCCCAGCAGGTCGGCATCGGTACCCGCAAGAGCCACCTTAATCGTGCTGCGCGGCTGGACCGTCTGACTGCTCGGCCTAAAACCCAGTCGGGCCAGTTGCCGCCGATGTACCGGCAAATCCGGGAGTTCAGGTTCGATCTTGACTACATGCACGCCGTGCGTGCGCGCACACTGCAGGAGTTCGGTGCGCATGCCGTCCACGTCCGCAGGGCAGTTCCAATCCACCACCGGGCCACCGGGCACGTACCCGAGCGACAGGCCCAGCCTGCGCTGCTGCAGCATCAAGGCACCGGCCCGGAACGCCCCTTCCGAACCGGCCAGAACCGCCTGGTGCACATGCCAGCCTGAGTGCTGCTTGAGTCTGGCCCAGCCCTCAAGTTGCAGCACATGCCCCAACGGGTGCGACTCAACAAAGTCGTCCCAACCGGGTTCCGCATAAAAAGAGCCGCCAGAGGCGGCCCCGCGGGTTGTGGCAAATGGCAATGGCACGGTGCTGTCCAATGCGAAATCCGGGCAAGCTCACAAAGAGGGCGGACATCGCGCGTACACTATAGCACCCCTATGGAACACCGGCGGGAACAGCCGCGCCTCCTTGCCCTTGGCCATCCCCCGATCCGCGCGGGGGCACCTGTCGGCATGCAGTTTCAACCATGACCTCCAGTTCAAACCCCGGATTTGCTCGCGGGTCTGCCATCCAGTCAAGGCCGCGCCGCGCCCACCCGGGCTTGCTGACGCAGGTCCAAATTCTGTTTCTGGCAACCCTGGTCGCCACCGATGCGGGTTGCCTGTGGATTGGCCACTGGCTCGCGCATCTGGCAACGCGCCAAGGGCCGCAAGTGGTGCTGGGACCGTTCAACGAGTGGCTGGCGCTGCCGGTCGTCCACACCATACTCTTGTTGGCGGCCTTTGTGTGGAGAAGGATGTACCAGCGGCGCAGGCCCATTCTCCATCTGGACGAAACCATCAAGATCCTGTTCATGAACGGGATCCTGGTACTGCTGCTGCTGGCCGTGCTGACCATGTTGCTGGTGGACTTCGAGGTCTATCGCCGACACGTCCTGTTCATCTGGGCCATCACATCCCTCCTGGTCAGCGTGGGCCGCATCATCCACACCCAGTTTCAGTGGTCGGCCCAGAGCAAGGGGATCGGAGCCCAACGGGTGCTGCTTGTCGGCAGTGGTCAAACCGCCGCCATCATCCTGCAGAAAGTACACAGCACACCCAAGCTGGGTTTCGTGGTGGCCGGAGCCATTCCCTCCGACAACGGAACCTCCCGGCTGGATGGAGTGCCGGTTCTGGGTACGGTGGACGAAATCCCGGAGGTGGTGGCCGCACACGACATCGACGAAGTCATCATCGGCATGCCGGAGGCGTCCCAGGAAGAGATTGTCCGCCTCATCAGCATTTGCCAGGAAGAGAAGGTTGGGATCCGTGTCTTTCCCGACCTGTTCCAGATCATGGCGCAGGAGGTCAGCATTGGGGATCTGTCCGGCCTGCCGCTGTTGACCATGCGGGATGTGGCGCTGCAGGGCTGGAAAGTGGTGGTCAAACGGGCCATCGACATCGTAGTCAGCGTGTCGGCACTCGTCTTTCTAAGCCCCTTCTTCCTGCTGGCATCACTGCTCATCAGGCTGGAGAGTGCGGGCCCGGTTTTCCACACACAAGTTCGCATGGGCCTGGACGCCGTTCCCTTCGACATGCTCAAGTTCAGGTCCATGCGCGTGGACGCGGAAAACGAAGGTCCCGGCTGGACGACACCGGACGATCCCCGACGCACCCGCATCGGCCGGTTCCTCCGCTCCAAGAGCCTTGACGAGTTCCCCAATTTCATCAATGTCCTGATGAACGAGATGAGCGTGGTCGGCCCGCGCCCGGAGCGGCCGGTCTATGTTGAGGAATTCCGCCGGGTCGTGCCCAACTACATGGAGCGCCACAAGGAGAAGGGCGGCATCACCGGCTGGGCTCAAATCAACGGATTGCGCGGCGACTGTTCCATCGAGGAACGCATCAAGTACGACCTTTGGTACATCGAAAACTGGTCCATCGGCCTTGACTTCAAGATCATGGCCGTCACCGCCTGGAAGATTCTCTTCAGGACCCATCCGGACGCCTACTGACACGGACCGGTCCCGGTCGGTGCCTTGCCCCGCCGCAACCAGACGCGGAACCCGGCTCTCGCAGGATACAAGAATCCAACGCGCACGGCCCGGGACGCCGAAAGCCATGTGGGAAGCCCCCTTCCCCCAACCCGAAACAGGGCCCGGGACGACCGTCCGGACTGCGTACCCGGCAACCCTTTGCTACGATTCCCCACCTTCATCGTTCTCCAAGTTACCGCCCCTTGCCATGGACACGTCATTGGTTTCGCACACAGGGACCGCGATTGAACACGAGCAGACATTCGACGCATTGACAATCCGGCAACGCCAAGTGTTGCGCATTGTGGTCGAGGAGTTCGTGGCCCATGCCCAGCCGGTCGGCAGCAGACGCATTGCCAAGGAGCGGGATCTGGGTGTCAGTTCCGCCACCATCCGCAACGATCTGGCGCAGCTGGAAGCTCTGGGGCTGCTCACCAAACCGCACGCGAGTGCCGGCCGGGTTCCGTCGCTGTTGGGCTACCGCATTTACGTGCTGCACCTCATCGGCAACCACCGGCTGCCCAAGGAACACCGCAACCAACTGCGGCGCAGATTCGAGGCCATCGATTCGAATTCACCCAGTTGGCTGCTGGAGGCAACCCGCCTCCTGTCGGTGGAGGCCAACAGCTTGGCACTGGCGACCGACCTACGTTATGTCAACCACCGACTTCGCCATGTGGAACTGATATCGGTTCAGGACAATCGGGTCCTGATGATCGTGGTCCTGGAGGACGGACATGTGTGCCAGCGCATGCTGGACATCCCCGACAAGATGGCCCAGGCCGATCTCACCGTGATCAGCGCGGAGCTGAACCACTTGCTGCCGGGTCTGAATCGAGTGCAGATTCAGGAGAAGGCCCTGGAGACGTCCTCGGCCGCCAAGGAGTTCTGCCAACTGGTCAGCGATCTGATGCCGGTCACGGAGGGGGACGGTTCCGCTTCCATCGTTCAGCAGGGCCTTGGCCACATCCTGGACGCCCCCGAATTTGCCGAAAGCCGCAGGGTGCGCAAGGTGGTTGACATCTTTGATTCGGGCCCGCGCATCGAGGAAATCCTGATGCTCGTCCCGCGACCCGATGATGTCCACGTCCTGATTGCCGGCGGCGACCGCAAGGAATGGTCCGACCTGGCCGACATCAGCCTGGTGCTGTCCGCGTACGGAATCCCCAACCAGGCCATCGGCATCGTGGGCGTGGTCGGCCCCGTCCGCATGGCCTATCGCTACAATATGGGCACGGTGCGCTTCATGGCGGCGCTCATGAGTGCCCGCGTGCGGGAAACCAGAAGCGACGACCTCCTGCCCGAGGTCATTGCTCCCTGAACCTGCCTCCCGTGGACCGCAATGCTGCTTCGACGATTGTCGCCAATGGCAAGGAACCGATGTCGGATACAACCAAGACCACTTCAGAACACGAGCTCACGGACGAACCAGGCCAACCCGACGCGGCCGTCGCCGCTCCTTCGGACGACCAGGCAGGGAAACCGGAGTTGCCGGCGGCGGCGGCAAGCCAATGGGCGGACTGGACCCGGGAGGATCTGGAAACCGAACTGGACAGCCGCAACTGTCGCATTGCCCAACTGGAAGAGGAAACGGAAGCCCTCGACACCAAGGTCGAAGCCGGCCAACGCGAGATCCAGCGCATGGCGGCGGAATTCCAAAATGCACGCAAGCGGCTGGACCGCACGGCGCAGGAGCGCATCGACAACGCATCGCAGTCCCTGGCCGAGAAGTTTCTGCCGGTCCTCGACGACCTCGAACTGGCCCTGGGCAACGTACCGGCCGAAGTGCGCGAGCACGGCGAGTCCTTCATGCAGGGGGTTCAGCACATACACGGGAAGATCCAGGGGATTCTGGCGAACGCCGGCATCGAGCCAATGGAACCCTCCGGACAGTTTGATCCCAACCTGCACGAAGCGATGCAACAGATTCCCAGCGAAGACCACGAGTCGGGAGAGATCATTGAAGTCATGCGGACCGGGTACCGCATCCGCGACAAAGTGCTGCGACCGGCGATGGTGCGGGTCGCAGCGTAGCCTGTCCCACCGGAGGGATCCGGGTCCGCCATGACATCAACCCATCTCAACGCCGGCCGGGCCGACATGGCAACCGGCATTCGGCCGTTCGACGTCAGCCGGGACCTGCCCCAGGTCACCGATCTGGTCCGGGAAGCGTTCGCGCAGGAACTGAGGGAGACAGGCTCAAGGCCGTTGCACAACGCGGGACTGTACAGCCGGCTGCACAGCTTCCTGCGTTCGGAACCCGCGAACCTCTTCAGCTTCATGCGGATGTTCGACGGGTTTGTCTACGTTGACCGCGGCCGGGTTGTCGGGAACGTGTCCATGCAAAAACTGGACTCCTTCGGGCACCGCTGGCAATTGGCCAATGTGGCAGTCGCCGCGTCGCACAAGCGGCAGGGGATTGGCAGCAGGCTGGTGCAAACCGCCACGGACAATCTGCGCACCCTGGGTGCCAAGCATGCCGTGTTGCAGGTGCGGACGGACAATCTGCCTGCACGCAACCTGTACGCCAAGCAGGGGTTCAAACGTCTGGGCGGCATGGCGGACCTGGAAGGCAGGTGCCCGTTGCAAATCGGCCCGCGACCGAGAAATCCGGCTCCCATCTCCGCTTTGCCCGGTGAGGAATGGCAGCAGATGTTCGACTTGGCGAAAGTTCAGGTGGGCGGCCACATGCAGTGGTGGCATCCCATCCGACCAGGCGACTTTGTCCATGACTGGCCGCGCCGGGCAGGCGAATGGCTGGGGGAAACGCTGGGAGTTTCGTCCGTCACGCGGTTCGGCATTCGCCTGGGAACCGAACGGCTGGCCACGGCCATCGTCCTGCGATCCGCCCACTGGAAACGCGTGCACAAGGTTTCCTGGTGGACCAGGCCGCAGCAGTACGGCCAGTACGAGGACGACATGCTCGACACCCTGACCGGGCTGACGGCTGCACAGGACCCCTGCCGGATCCACGTGCAGGTGGACGCCGACCACCACCAGGCAATCGAAGGCCTAACGGCCATGGGCCTGCGGGTCAAACCTTCCCTGGACACCATGCGTTGCGAACTGACACCGAAGCGACGTGAATCGGCCGCGCATCGAAGATTTCGCCTCCGGCCGTGAAATTCAAGTTCATGCACATGGCGGATACCCATCTGGGTTTCCGGCAGTACGGCCACGCGGAGCGAGAGTGGGATTTCGACGACGCCTTCCGCTGGGCCATCGACCAGGCCGTTGCCAAGCAGGTGGACTTCGTGCTGTTGGCCGGGGATCTGTTCCAGTCCGGTTCCAACCTCCAGGCGATCACGTTCAACAACGCGGTCAAGCACCTTGATGATCTGCGGAAGGCCGGAATCCCTTGTCTGGTGATCGAAGGCAACCACGACCTGCCGCGGTACCGGGCCTACCGGACCCGCTTTGGCTGGGTGAACGCCTTGGCGGAAACCAATCGCTTGGTCTACCTGCTGGATGTGCTGCATGCCACCCCGCTTGATGCCGGTGTGGAACCTTTGGTGGCCTGCGGCGGACATCACATCGGCCATTGCGCCGAGCCCATCCCGGGCGTGCGCGTCTACGGCATCGGGTTCAACGGCGCAGCCACGCGGACGGTGCTGGAACGGTTCGAGCGGTTCATTGCCGAACAACCTGCCGACGGACCCGACTACACGATTCTGATGTCGCACGCCGGCGTTGACGGGCGCACGCGGGAGCGGACATCCAGCAACGTCAGCTTGAGCGGCCTGCGGGGCCTGCGGCCAAGGATCGACTACGTGGCCCTGGGGCACTACCACATGAAATTCAGTGAAGACAACTGGCTGTTCAACCCTGGCAGCCTGGAGTTGACCAGCCAGGACCTGGCGCACGACGAGCCCGGTGGAGTCTTTTTGGTGACGGTTGACACGGAAGCCGAACCCAAGCACCGGGTCGAACACCTGGCATGTCCCAGGCGCCCCTTCGTGCACAAGACCTTCAGCCTGGCCCGAACCCACGGGCCGGAGAAGCTCTACGACGAGATCGAGGAATTCCTGATCGGGGAACGGGCCAGGCGCGATTCCGAAGACGACGTCAAGCAGCCGATCCTGAGCATCGCGTTGGTTGGCGCCAGCCGATTCGAACCGGGATTGGTGGACACTCACCGCATTGAGGAACTGGGGCGCGGGATCCTGGATCCGCTGCTGTGCCGCGTCTCGAATCGCGCCCTGCCGCCCGGAACCGCCGCCTTCGACGAAGTTGAGGACATGAGCCGGCGCGACCTTGAGGAGCAAGTATTGGAAGGCCTGTTTGAATCCCATCCCGACTTCAGCCAGGACTTGACCCACTGGACGAATGCAACCCTTGAAGTCATGGACGCCGGTCTCGAAAAGGGCACGGCCGACGACATCTGCGAAATTCTGGGCCAAACCCGTGCCGCGATGACAGGCTGAACATGGTCAGGCTGATCCATCTGAAGCTGGAGAACATACGCTCCTACCGAGCCGCCGACATCCAATTCAGGGAAGGGGTCAACGCCGTCGTCGGCCGCAACGGAGCCGGCAAGTCGACGATCCTGCAGGCCATCGGCTATGCCCTATTCGATTCCCTCGAAGGTCGCAAGCCGGACTTTGTGAGGGAAGGCAGTTCGTCCGGATCGATTGCCGTGGGTTTGGCGGAGGACGGGGAGGGCTCGTCCTACGAGATCGTGCGGGAGCTCAGGAAGTCCGGTTCCGCGGACTGGTTCGTATTTGATCTGGTGCGCGAGGTTGAAGTGTGCCGGGGAAGCCAGGACGTGCGGTTCTTCGTGCAGGACCTGTGCCATACCCGGATCGACTTGGAACTGCTGTACACGGGCATCATCGGGATTCAACAGGGGGAGTTCGCGCGTCCCTTCAGGTTGACCAGGGCTCCCCGCCAGGCCCATTTCAGTCCCCTCCTGGAAGTGGAGAAGTACAAGGAGGCGTTCACGCGTCTGGGACAGGCCAATGGTCCCAAAGGGGTGATCAGGAACAGCATCAACGAACTTGCCACCGAGATCGCCCGGTGGGAGGTGCGGCTTGAGAACCGGGAAGCCCTGGAACTGGAACAGCAGGCACTTTCCCGGACCCTGGCCAACCTCGCAAAGGAAACGGAGACAATCCGGCTGCGCCTGCAGAAGCTGGTCAAACTCTCCAAGGAATTCGAGCTGGCGAAGCGCGAGCTGGAGGAGGTCAAGGATCGGCATGGGCAGGCCCAACACGAACTCACGGCCATTCGCCAACAGCTGGAGACTGCCGGCGAGGAACTTCGACGCAGCACCGATGCCCTGCAGATTGTCGAAGCCAATCAAGACGGGCACGTCCGATACATGGAGACCCGGGAGAAACTTGACCGGCTGACACACGACCTCAGAACCATGAGGGATCTCTCGCGGCGAAAGGATCTGTTGGACGAACGGCGCGGTGCCTCCCGGGAGCAACTGGCACACACGTGCAGCCAACTCCGGCACCTCGACGAATTATCGAGCCGGCAATCCCTGCTGGCCGACGCGGCCCGGCAATACGAAATCCTCGAACGGGAACGCATTGCCCTGGAACACCAGGTCGGATCGGCGGCCGACCTGCGGCAGGCCGGATCCCTGGCACAAGACGAAGTGGACCGCAGGCAGTCCCATGTCGAGAAACTGACATCGAGCCTGGATGCGAGGCGGCAGGCACTGGCCGAAGTGCAGACACTGGAGAAAACACGGGGCGGGTTGGCGGAACAGACCCGCGGCCTGCAACAGCAGTCGGAGCTTGCCGACCATCGCCTTGCACAAATCCACCAGCAACTCTCCTTGCTGAAGACACCTGACGACCAGGCGGTGGAACCGGTCCACCTGTGTCCCGTCTGCAACCAGCCGATCGAGGAAGCACTTTGGCTGGGTCTGGTGGCCGAAGCCGAGGCGGAGGAGCAGAATCTGCAAGGCCAGATGTCCCGTCTGGCCCGGGAACTGGCGGACAACCGGCAGGATGCGCGGCGGGTCGAGACGGAACTTGATCGCCTCCAATCCATCATCGCCGGAATGCCGGCCGAGACGGAACTGTTGCAGGCGCAGTCGGACCTGAAGATGGCCCGGCGCGAACTTCACCGGGTGGAGGCGCAGTTGACGGAGCGCAAGAAACAGGAGCAACAGCTTCAGGCAATCCAGGCGGAGCTGGCCAACCTTGAAGATGATTGGGCTGCCTACCGGGACAACCAGAGGCAGATCGAAGCACGCGGCGAATTCGAAGCCGAAACCACCAGGCTGGAGGCGAACATCGCCTCACTCGATGCCGAACTGCAGTCTCTGGAAACGGAATTGGCCCCTTTGTCGGACCTTGAGGAAAGGGAAGCTTCCTTGACCGCGACCCTGGACACAACCCGCCAGGCCTATGAAGACGTTCTGAAGAATGAACGGGCCGCGGCACAAAAGCCGGAACGCGAGACACGGCACCGTGAACTGAAGGCACAGACGGAGGCACAGGAAGCCCGTCTCGCGGTGACTGCCGCCGAACTCGACAGTTGTACGGTTGCCTACGATGAATGCGCCCATGTTGCGCACCAGGCGGAGGTGCGGCAGCAGGAACTGGATGCCCGGGATCGTCGGACACGTCTGGAGGAAACCCACCAACGCCTGGGCGCGCTGGACGCGCACCTGGAGGAATTGAAGACCCTCGATGACCGGCTGATCGCCAAACGGGCCGAGCATGCCGCCTGGGAGCAACGCGAATCCGATCTGGAGGCCATGCGCCACGCCATTCGGGACATGCAACCCCTGATGACCCGGATATTGAACCGGCGCATCAGCCATGGGGCAAACGCCATCCACCAGGAACTCACCAACTTCGCAACAGCCGAACTGACCTGGGGCGAGACCTTCGACATCACCCTCAAGGTCCTGGGACGCGAGCGCGCCTTCAGTCAGCTGTCGGGCGGCGAGCAGATGACAGCAGCCCTGGCCGTCAATCTGGCCATGCTGCAGGAACTAAGCACGGTCGGTTTCGCCTTCTTCGACGAACCGACCGCCAACCTCGACGAGGATCGCCGGGCGGAACTGGCGGCACGCCTGAACACCACCCGGCAGGTACCCCAGCTGATTGTCATCAGCCACGACGATACGTTCGAAGCCCGGGTGGACCACGTAATACGCGTGGCGAAAACCGGCAACGAAAGCCAAATCTGGACGCAGGATGCCTGAAGCCACCCCCTGAACTCAGCGGTTCAGGTACCAAATCAGGTCCCGCAGCAACGCGGCCTGCTCCGGGGCGGGCGCAGTGTCCACCAGGCGTGCGCGCGCCGCGCCAATGTCGCTCTGAACCTGACGGCACAACTCCTCAACATCGGAGAAACGGGTTTCGTCCCGCAGCCGGGACACGAACTCCACTGCAATCCGCTGCTCATAGAGATTGCCGTCCTCGCCTGCCGGCGGGAAGTCCAGCAAGTGCGATTCAATCCTGAACTCGGTCCCGTCGAAGGTGGGCCGGTACCCGATGTTGGTCACGCTGGGATACGCGCGCACCGGGTGGGGCACCCAGCTGCGCGTGGCATACACACCGGTCTTGGGATACAGGCGATCGGGAATTGGTTGCAGGTTGGCAGTGGGGAAGCCCAGCCTGCGCGCCAGTTTCACTCCCTCGACCACGATGCCGGCCACGAAGGGACTGCGCCCCAAGTGCTGCGCGGTTCGCTCCACGTCGCCGCGCTGCAGCAGATCCCTGATGGTGCCGCTGCGCACCACGGCCCCGTCGCGCCGCACGTCCGGGACGGTCGTAACCTCGAACCCCAGTGTGCGCCCCAGTTTGCGCAATGTACGGGGAGTGCCTGTGCGGTTCTTTCCCAACGCGAAATCCTCTCCGATGACCAACTCCGCCATTCGCAGGTGCCGGACCAACAGGTCCACGAATCCCTCCGCGGACAGCTCCGCGGTATGCCGATCGAATGTTTGCACCACGCAGTGATCCGCCCCCTGCTGACGAGCCAGCAGGACCCGTTCCTCGGGCGAAGACAGCATCTTCAGGCCACCGTCCGGGTTGAAGTAGACGGTGGGCAGGGGGTCGAAGGTGATGGCCACCAACAGGGCGTCGGCCACGTCGGGTTGTTCCTGCAACCGGGCGCGGCGCCTTACCCCTTCGGCGAAAATGCCGCAGTGGCCGATGTGCATTCCGTCGAACTTGCCGATGACCACGATGGATGGCCGGTCAAGCGACAGGGAGCGCACATCCCGCACGTGGGAAACACCGGGAAAAGTCATGAATCAGACCAGGGATATGGGTTCGCAGGGATTCAGACAGCCGCCAGCCATTTGCGCGTCCGGAACTTCATTGGCCGGGCCCCCGCGGCCTGCGTGCACCACACCACGCCAAGCGTCCGGTGCTCGGTGTCCACGGCCAACGCCAATTCGCCTGCCCGCAGTTGGATGGGTACGCCCGGTGCCTCCACCTCCTTGCCTTGGCCGAACCGCAGCCCCATGTCCGCATCGCAAACCAGGCGCGGCCAGGCCAGGCCGGCACCGGCATCGGCAAGTTCCGGCAGTGGGGCATCCCCTTCCAGTTCGTGTAGCGGAATCGCATCCGCGACCCTGAGCGAGCCTAGGGAAACCCGACGCAGGGACACTACGGTCCCTCCGACCCCCAGCGCCAGCCCCATGTCGCGGGCCAAGCTGCGAATGTAGGTTCCGGCCGAACAGGTCACCATGAATTCGCAGCATCCATCCTGCACCGGCGACAACGCCTCCAAGGCGGCCACATGAACAGTCTGGGGCGGCAATTCGGCCAGGCCGCCCGAACGGGCGATGCGATGGGCCCTTTGGCCGTCGACGTGCTTGGCCGAAAAGGCGGGAGGGATCTGTTCAATCCATCCGGTGAACTTCGGCATGAGCGCCGCCAGACGGGATGCGGTGACCGCCGATGCCGGCAATTCCTCCAGGGGAGCGCCGGTAATATCGTCCGTATCCGTCCGCAGACCGAAGCGGAACACGGTATGGTAGGTCTTGGGCTGACCCTGATAATACTCGGCCAGCCGGGTAGCCCTCCCCAGACAGATCACCAGCAAACCGCTCGCGAAGGGATCCAGGGTGCCCGTGTGGCCCACGCGCCGGATGCCGAAGCGCCGACGTACCCGCTGCACCGCATCATGACTCGTCGGCAGCCGATCGGGCTGCCCCGCAAAAATCGGGGGATCGCCCAGCCCGGGCTTGTCCAGCAACAGCAGACCGGATGGTTCACCCAGCATGACAGGTTGCCTGGCCTACCCGACCGACGGCAACTATGAGCCACCGACCGGCAGCCCCAGAACCTGGTCCTTGATCCGGGCAATCACTTCCGGCACAACGGCATCGAGGGAGCCGGCGAGTTTGCAGCCCGCAGCCAACTGGTGTCCCCCACCGCCCAGATCCAGGGCCAGCCGGCTGACATCCAGGTCCGGGTCGCAACGCAGGCTGCACTTGACCTCGGTCCGTCCGTCATCCAGCTCCGCTTCCCTAAACAGAACCGCCACGCGCGCCTCGTCGACTTCGGCCAGGCGCTGGATGATGCCGCGCGTCTTGAGGCGCTCCCCCCGCGGCCCGGTAGCCTGGTCGCTGGTCATGCCGACCCAGAGGACCCCGTCGTCCAGTTGCATCCGGGACAGCAGCTGGCTCTGCAGTTGGAGTTCGTCGCGGGTGATGAACCCCAAGGTGCGCGACACGACATACTGGAAGTCATAGCTGTCGGGTCCCATCACCTTCATGACTTCCCGCATAAAGGTCTGATCCACACCCTTGATGCGAAAACAGAGTGAATCGGTAAGCATGCCCACCAAGAGGCACTTCTTGGCGTTGGCGGACAGCGGCCGGCCCAGGGCCTCCGCCAACTGCAGGACCAGATTGCAGGTGGACAGGCACGATGCATCCACCCAGTTGAGGCCCGGCGTTCCAAACTGTTCATTGGTCGGATGATGATCAATCACGAGCCAGGGCAGTTGCTTCAACCGTTCCAGATCCTGAAACCCGCCAATGCGATCGACACTGGAACAATCCGCAATCACCACCAGGTCGAACGATCCCTGGATGCGATCCGGCGTGCGGACGCCCTGATAGCCCGGCAGGAACCGGTAAGTCTGGTCCGGGGGGCCGTCGATCCCGGTCACCACCTGCTTGCCGGCCGCCTCGAGAATCCAACGCAGGGCAAGCAGACTGCCATAGGCATCCCCGTCCGGTTCCCGGTGTGCCAGGCACAGAATGCGGTCCGCTTCGGCCAGCACGGCGGGCACTTGCCTAGGCATCATGGTCGGCATGATCCAGGTCCAGACTGTCCAGCAAGTCCAGGACGCGCCGGGCCGACCGCGCATCGCGGTCGTAATCAAAGCGCAAATCCGGCACCCGCTGCATCACTTGGCGCTCCGCCAGTTCCCGCCGGCACCAGCCCCGCGAGCGGCGCAGGGCCTGGAGAACGTTCTCCTCCGAAACCGCTTGGTCGTCATGGGTCACCTTGACCCTGATGATGCGCCGATCCCGCGAGAGCTCAACCCCGCGGACCCGTACGGTTTCCAGGGCCGGATCCTGAAGTTCCTGCTCCACCAAGGCCACGATCTCGGTGCGCACGAGCCCGGCCAGGCGGGCTTGGCGAATGGTCGGCATCAGGCAACGGGAGCCTGGCGCTCCTCGTACACTTCAATCAGATCGCCGTCGCGGAAGCTGTCGACATCCTCCAGCCGGATGCCGCAATCCTGTCCGGACTGCACGGTGTCCACCCGGTCGCGGAAGCGTCGCAGCTCCGTCACCCGCGTCAGCCGCTCGGGCTGCCCGGGACGCAGGAACTTGACCAGCGCATTGCTGCGGACAATCCCGTCGATCACAATGCAGCCGGCGGCCACGCCGCCCTTAACCGGAAACTCCTGGCGAACCTGGGCCTGGCCAATCACGACCTCTTCGAACTTGGGTGCCAGCATGCCGTTCAGGGCCTTCTCAACATCCTCGATCAGGTGGTAGATGATGTCATAGGTTCGGATGTCCACTCCCGACGTGCGGGCCCGTTGTTCCGCAGTCGGTTCGGAGGATACGTTGAAGCCCAGAATCACGACGGGCACCGTGCTGGCCTCCGCCAGCATCACGTCGTTTTCGGTGACGTTGCCCACGGCCGACCGGAGCACTTCGATCTGGACCTCGGGGTGGTTGATCCCCTCCAGCGACGACACGACCGGATCCAGGCTGCCCTGGACGTCCGCCTTGACCACAGCCTGCAGCTTCTTGACATCCTCGTCGTCGCCTTTTTCCAGCAGGGCCATCAGATCCTCAAGGGTCTGAGGCTGGACCGTCTCGTCCGGCCGGACGCTCTGGCGTTCGGCGATGCGGCTGTTGATCAGCTGCTCAGCCTTCTTCTTGCTGCCGACGACATTGAACATCTCGCCGGCTTCCGGTGGATCCGAGATCCCCAGAACCTGAACCGGAGCCGAGGGACCGGCCTCCTTGATGCGCACACCGTCCTGATCGGACATGGCCTTGATGCGCCCCCAGGTCTCGCCGATGACCACGGTGTCGCCCTGCCGCAGGGTGCCGTTCTGCACCAGGATATTCGTGGTAATGCCTTGTTGGCGATCGACATGGGCCTCGAGTACCGTGCCGGCCACCTGCCCCTTGGGATTGGCCATCGGAGCCAGGTCGTCCGTCATCAGGAGAATGGTGTCCAGAAGGTCGTCGATGTTGTCTCCGTTAAGGGCACTAACGGGGATCATGTGCACATCGCCGCCCCAGTCGGCCGGCGTAAGGCCGGTATTGGACAACTGGGACATAACGTTGTTGACATTGGCGTTGGGCCGGTCGACCTTGTTGACGGCCACAATGATGGGCACCGTGGCCGCCCGGGCATGGTCGATGGCTTCTTGGGTCTGGGGCATCAGGCCGTCGTCGGCCGCCACCACCAGAATGACCAGGTCCGTCACCTCCGCGCCGCGGGCGCGCATCTGGGTAAACGCCTGGTGACCGGGGGTATCAATGAAGGTGATGCGGACTTCCTCGTCGTCGGAGGGATGGACCACCTGATAGGCGCCGATGCTTTGCGTGATGCCGCCCGCTTCCGTATCCACCACACTGGACTTGCGAATGGCGTCCAGGAGCGTGGTCTTGCCGTGGTCCACATGTCCCAGAACGGTGACCACGAGCGGGCGCGGCTCAAGGCTGTCTTCCGGCTCGGCCGCCCAAATGCCCTGCATCCGGCTGCGCACCTTGTGGCTGACGGCAGGAACGGGTTCGTCCGCGGGTTCCGCCTCCTCCGACGGCTCCATGGCATCGTCACCGTGGGCCCGGAGATCAATGCCCAACTCCTCGCACACCAGTGTCGCCAGATCCCAGTCAATCTCGGCCGAAATCGGCTTGTATTGGCCATAGTAGACAAGAACCTTCAACAAATCCATGGAACTGCGGTTCACCGCTCCCGCCAGGTCCTGGACCACAATCGGCCCCTCGTCCAGGTAGACGACCTCCATTTCTTCGCTGTTGGCAGCCAAACCATCGTCGCTCATGCTCTGTTCATCCTTCTCTTGCTTCCGCCGACACCCGCAATCCGAAAACGGCCGCGGGCAATGATGCGTTCCATCGGGCGAGGGTCCCTACCCCTCCCCCGTGAGGGCCGGCGTCGCCTCTTCCGCCGGAAGGGAACGGGCCCATTCCTCCAGCCGAATCCTGTCCGTCGGCGTCAGACTGGTCTTCAGTGCCGTCTCAACCGGCAGCCGGCCCTTGCCCGCACGCGCGCGATCCAACCCCATGGCCCGCGTCCCACAGGAGCGGCTGGCGTGGATGTAGGCGCCGCGACCGTTCATTTTTCCCTTGGGGTCCACCAACACCCCTTCCGGAGTCCGCACCAGCCTGACCAGCGTGCGCTTGGCCTGCACCCTACGGCAGGCGATGCACGTCCGCTGGGGATGGCGGCGTCCCCGCCGCATTCGTGAATTGGACACTGTCACCCTATTCGTCCATGAGATCTTCATAGCGTCGGGCATCCGGTGAATCCCCGCGCCTTGGTTCCCGCCGCTGGCCACGGCCGCCTGTTTCGGATTCCTCTTCATCCACGGGCGCCGCCTCCGCTTCCATGTAGCCGGCCAGGAGTTCCGCCGGGACCTCAATCTCATCGAGATTGAGGGGGCCGCTGCGCCCTTCGGCCTTCCGGCGGGCGCGCAGCATGTCGGCGGTCATGGGCGTTGCGGGTTCCTCGGGAACGGCGGGTTCGTCAACCTCCGGCTCCGGTTCGTCCAGGCCGGATTCCTTGCGTTCGGTATATTCCTCGTAGGACATTTCGCTGAGGGCCTTCTGGGCCGCCTGGCGGAAAATGTCGTCTGCCTTCTCGCCGGTGGACGGCTCCAGCGACGGCAGCTGCTCCTGCGCCTCCCGCCACTTTTCCTCGAAGACATCCACCTGCGGCTGGTCGCTGCGCGTGCGTTGGAGTGCGTCCTGCAGGATGTCGGGGGAATCCTGTTCCGACAGGCGCTTGGCGGCCAGGTCCAGCGGATCCAGGCCGGGTGCCTGTTTTTCGGCCAGGCGGCGGTTGGCCGTGGCCAGTTCATCGTGCTTCATCATGTTCTGCTGCAGCTCGAACAGATCGATGCCCTCGGCCTGGGCGTCGCTTTCACTCTTGATGTCGATGCGCCATCCGGTCAGGCGGGCAGCCAGCCGTGCGTTCTGCCCGGACTTGCCGATGGCCAAACTCAACTGGTCGTCGGCCGCAACCACCGTGGCTGTCGGGTGCTCGCCTTCCTCGTGCAGGATGACGCCGGTCGCCTTGGCGGGACTGATGGCATTGACGATGAAGGTATGCGGCTCGTCGCTCCACTCCACCACATCGATGCGCTCGCCGGCCAGTTCGTTGACAATGTTCTTGATGCGACTGCCCTTCATGCCGACGCAGGCGCCAACTGCGTCGATGTGTTCAATCGTGGCAATGACGGCCACCTTGCTGCGCGCGCCCGGTTCGCGCACGATGTTCTTGATCTCGATGGTCCCTTCGCGCAGTTCGGGGATTTCCTGCTCCAGAAGCCGGCGCAACAGGTTGCGGTGCGTGCGGCTGAGCTTGACATAGGGACCGCGGTTGTCCTTCTCCACCCGTTCCACGTACAGCTTGACGTAGTCGCCGCGCCGCAACCGGTCGTTGGGGATTTGCTCGTCGCGCTTGAGCACGAACTCCGAACGATCATTCATGGTCACGGCCACGGTCTTGGCATGGGCATCCACGCTGCGCACCTGGGCACTGACGACCTCGCCCACCCGATCCTTGAACATCTGGTAGATGATGTCCCGCTCCGCTTCCCGAATCCGTTGCAGGATGACCTGCTTGGCGGTCTGCACGGCAACCCGGCTGATGTCCTCCGGATAGAACTCGATGCGCACCAGATCCCCGATTTCCACCTCGCCGTAGGCCTGGGCATCCGACTCGCTGATCATGGTCCTGTCATCGAACAGGCCGTCGGTCAATTCGTCGTCGCCGATCACTTCCTTCTCGGCGAACATCTGGAACTCGCCGGTGTGGCGATCCATGCTGGCGACAACGTTCGACAGCACGCCATCCTTGTTCTTGTAGGTGGACACGAGGGCGGCCTCGATCGCCTCGAAAATGATGTTGGCATCCAGGCCCCGCTCGGCGGCAACGGCCTTGATTCCGGCTACCAGTTCCTTGTTCATCGCCTTCCTGCTTCCCCGGCTGTGAACCAGCCTTCGCGAAACACCCTCTTACAAAGAAAAAGCGGGAGAACTCCCCCACTTGCAGCATCTATCAACTCCGGACAGCCCGAAAGCCAACCGGCCGGGTGCAGTTTTTTGGCGGGCAGAGCCGAAGACCCTTTCCCGCCGGGGTACACCCGCAGGCTGATTATATCACCCGCGTTCAATGGGGCAAGTTGACGTTTCGCCCATTCCGGGCACATGCCGGGATCGATCGCGCGGCAGCCGCACCTATTGCGCCGTTCCCGGCAACACCCTAATCAGGACCAACCCCACAGCCAGACACCAGACTGCAAACACCCACAGCGTACGGTGCCGCAGATAGGCCAGCAGGACCTTGATGGCCAGCCATCCGGCTGCCGCACTGGCCAGGAAACCAACGGCCAGGGCGGCGATCAGTACCAAACCCTCACCGGACGCCGTCAAGTCCCCGCCCAGGAGTTCCTTGGCCCCTGCGGCCGCGATGACGGGCGCGCCCAGCAGAAAGGCGAAACGGGCGGCACCGGCCCTGTCCAAGGCCAGAAACCGTCCCGTTGCCATCACGGCGCCGCTGCGGCTAACTCCGGGGATGAGGGCCACAGCCTGCGCCAGCCCCATGGCTGCGGCATCTTTCCAGCCCATCTCCTCGATGTAGCGCGTGTGTTCCCGGCGCCAGGCCACCAGTTCGCCTCCACCAAGCAGGCATGCGGTCCCGATCAAGCCCCAAGCCGCCAGGACCGGTTTGTCCAACATGTCCGAGACGAAGGGTTCCACCACCAGGCCGGCAATGCCGGCCGGGATCGTCGCCAGCAGGAGGAACCATCCATCCCTGGCCGCGTAGTCAACCATGCGTCGCTCGCGCAGCGAGCGGAACATCCCGGCCAGGATCGCCGCCATGTCCTTGCGATAGGCCAGAACCAGGGCCGTCAAGGTCCCCAGATGCAGCACGGTTAGCATGAGCAGGGACGGTGTTGGCCACCCCAGAAGGGCAGGCAGCAGCACGAGGTGCCCGCTGCTGGAAACCGGAACAAATTCGGTCAGGCCCTGGACAAGGCCCAGGATCAGGGCCTGTACCAGTTCATGGTCAAGAAACTCGGGCATGGTTCCCGCCTATTGGTGCCTGGTTTCCTGACTGGCCAGCCACAGGCGGCGCTGCACGTGCCGGGCAGCCTGGTCCGCAATGCGGTAGCGGCCACGGAACTCTGCGCGAAACGCGTCCAAGTCTCCGCGACCGATGGCGTCGCGCAGGTCCTGCATCAGGTTTTGCATGAAGAAGACATTGTGCAGCGTACACAGCCGCAAGGCAGAGACCTCGCGGCAACGGACGAGATGGTGAAGGTAGGCCCGCGAGCAGGTACGGCAGGTGTAGCAGTCGCACTCGTCTTGGATCGGGCCGGCATCCTCGGCGTGGGTGGCGTTGCGCAGGTTGAGGCGTCCCTCGGGATGCAGAACCGCGCCGTTGCGCGCCAGCCGGGTCGGCATCACGCTGTCGAACAGGTCAACGCCGAGCCAAACCGCCTCGACCACGTCCTCCGGGGCCCCCACGCCCATCAGGTAGCGCGGCCGGTCCTCGGGCAGAGCCGGACAGGTGAACTTCAAGGTGCGGTACATCTCCTCCTTGGTCTCACCCACGGCCAACCCGCCGATGGCGTAGCCGGCGAAGTCCATGGCAGCCAAAGTCGCCGCACTGCGCAGACGCAGATCCTCGAACACCCCGCCCTGGACAATGCCGAACAGGGCCTGGTCCGGCCGCCTGTGGACCGCACGGCACTGGTGGGCCCAGCGGTGAGTCACCTCGAGGGCGTGCAGCAGGCCGTCGCGGTCCCGCGGATCCGCACACTCGTCCAGCACCATGGCTATATCGGAACCCAGGGCTTCCTGGATTTCAACGGCCAGTTCCGGGGTGTACCGCACCGTCCGACCGTCGAGGTGGGACTTGAATACAACGGCATCGTCCTCAACCCGGCGCTGGTGGGCCAGGCTGAACACCTGGAACCCGCCCGAATCGGTCAGGACGGAACCGGACCAGCCCATGAACCGGTGCAACCCGCCCAACTCCGAGATGCGCAGATGCCCCGGTCGCAGAAACAGATGGTAGGCGTTGGCCAGGAGCCAACGCGTTCCGGTTGCGGCCACGTCCCGCATGTCCAGGGTCTTGACCGCGGCCTGGGTCGCGACCGGTGCCCAGGCCGGAGTCTCCACGGTCCCGTGGGCCGTTTCCAGCCGGCCGCGCCGGGCCTGTCCACACGTGGCCAGGACCTGGAAGGGCACCCTAAAGGTCACAGCGTGGCTGTCGGTTTTGTTGGTCTTGCACAGCCGTCCTTCCGGCCCATTGTTCAACTTTGCGAGCCATGCCAATTTATACTTGATCAGCCCGTTTGCCGCGCCAATGCGAGGAAAGTGCCAGAGTGCTTGAGGAAATCCAACGCCAGCGCAGGCGTTTCAACCGCGCCTACGAAGTGTTGAATCAACTTCCGTTCCCGGATGTGACCTGCGACGAGTTGAGAGACCTGCACAACGATGTCAGCGAATACGATGTCAGCACCATCAAGTTCATTCAGGAGCACGGCAACAGGCCTCCGATGCCGCTGGAAGAGGATGCAGGCCTGAGCGATTCCCTGTCGAATTTCAAGGCCCGATTGCCGGCCGAGATCGAAGGCCGAAGGGATCTGCTCGCCTACAAGCGCAAGGTTGACTCGTTGATCAGGGAATACAATCGGCTCTCCAGCCTGTTGACCGAGGCCGGTTGACGCAAGTCGGACCGTCCGGCAGCGCGTTCACGCAGGCCGGATGTTGAGAACCGTCCATCACGCCTGCATCAAGGCCACGCAGACCTCCCGCCGGCAACAACCCGGCGGATGGTCCATGACGAATCCGGTCGCCTGCATGAAGGCGTAACAGACGGTCGGTCCCGTGAACCTGAAGCCAGCCTCCTTCAGGGCCCGCGACATCGCCTCCGCCTCCGGCGACGTGGTGGGATAGGAGCCGTCGATCAAGGGTTGCCCGCCTGTCCAACGCAACAGCCAAGGACGAAAGGCCCCCTCGCGGTCCACAAGATCCAGGTAGGCCCGTGCATTGTTGACAGCTGCATGTATTTTGGCGCGGTTGCGAACGATCCCCGCATTGTCCATGAGTTCCGCAATCCGCCGCTCGTCGTAACGGGCCATCCTGACCGGATCAAAGCCGTCGAACGCCTCCAGGAAGGCCGGCCGCTTGTCAAGGATCACGCGCCAGGACAGGCCTGCCTGGAAGGTGTCCAGGATGAGCTTGCCGAAGAGGGCCACGTCGTCGTGCACCGGCACGCCCCACTCCTCATCGTGGTACGCCCGCAGGCTGGAGCTGGCATTTGCCCATGTGCACCGCGGGACGCCATCCGGGCCAACCGAAACCAGATCATTCATGTGGCGGCACCACGCCCTCCAACTCCGGTCACCATGGCCACGCCTCCCAATGTCAACGCGACTCCAGCCAAGGTGGCAGGAGTCGGGGATTCCGAGAACAGCACCGCGCCCAGCACCACAGCGAACACGACTTCCTGCATGGCTATCAGGTTGACCACCGTGGCACTGGTCAGTCGCAGGGCCGCGTTGTAGAGGGTGTGGCCCGCAGCCATGGGCAACAACCCGGCCCCGACCACGCTTGCCCAGGCGGCACCCGACACGGGTCCCGGCACAAAGGCAACGGCTGCGAACGGCAGAGCCATCGCTCCGGCCACCAGGTATACGCTGCCGGCGTAGGCCAGCAAACCCATGTCCGCCCCGCGCCGGCGTCCCGCCAGCGAATAGAAGGCAAAGGTAATCGCACACACTACGGCCCAGGCATCCCCAACCAGCATCCCGGGCGAGAGCATCGGTTCAAAGCCGGTCAACATCGCCAAGCCAGCCAGGGCCAGCCCTACGCCGAGCCATTGCAGGCGGGACAACGCTTCCCCAAACAGCAACCAGGACAGAACCGCAATCACCGGCACCGACAAATAGACCAGTGTGATGGCGTGGGCCAGCGACGTACGGTCGATGGCCGCCACATAACTGAGGAAATGAACACTCAGACACGCGCCCGAGAACGTGATCAGTCGCCAGTTCCGCTTGAGTTGGAACGGCTCCCTGCGCAGGACCGCCACCGCCAGGACCACGACACCGCCGATGATCAACCGGCCGCCGGCCACCAAACCCTCGGGCAATTCGGTAACGGCAACCCTGGCCAGCACCGGGCTGGTGCTGAACACAAGCGCCGCCGCGGCGGCATACACCACTCCCTTCGGCCTGGAGTCAGGCATCGGGCAATGGTTTACATGGGGAAGTCGGCTCGGACTAAAAACCTGTGTTAAAGACCGATGCGACGCCTCCCAGCACCATGCTGGCAATGATCAGCACGGCCGCCACCGTCATCGCGATCTGGCCCTTGGTCAACTTCTGCTGTCTCTTTTTCACGGCGATGTCCCGAATGGAGGTCCCGCACCCGGCCAGGCGAACGGAAACGGCACGCCGGGCCAAGGTCAGTGTAACGCAATCAGGCTCGCACAGGCCCGGTTGAAGCACCCCTTCCAGCGGCAACGTTCCCGCCAACCGACCCAATGCATATACTAGGTTCCGTATATCGTGTTCCGTCGCCGTCAGGGTTTGAACTTGCAGCCCAGCGAATCGCGCGCACCCATCTACATCGGCAACTGCCTGTTCCTGGCCGGCACCGTCATGGTGCTGTACCTGGGATTGGCGGTGGCCCCGTTCACGCCGGACGGACAAGACGATGTCCAAGCCATCGCGCTCATGTTCCTTGGCTTGTTCATGACCGTCGGCGGCCTCGGCACCCTGCTTGCCCACAAGTTGCATCAGCAATGGCCGGGCCTACGAGGCCGAGGTTCCCGCGACGTTTCCATGCGCCAGGGACTGTTACTGGGCCTGGCCGTCTGCCTGATGGGCGTCATGGCACTGTTCGACCTGCTTGACTTCGCCGTCGCCGGTTCCATTCTCTTCCTGCTCGGACTCTTGGAAACGTTTCTGCAAAACCGGACCGAGACAACCTGACGCCCTGCCGATTCGACGATGGTCCGGCACCCACACTTGAACAGGCACACCTGCGCATGAACGCCGCCATGGGCCCACTATCACCAACCAGTATTCCGGGCCTCCTGGAACAACTGGGCATGTCGTCGTCCAGCTGGCAATACACAACGGCAGAGGTCCTTGCGGCGCGGTGGTTCCCCCATACCGACGCGGCGATCCCGCTGGTCGTCGACGACATCCGGCCGGAGCAATCGCAACCAGTGGTTGCGGCCCTCGCACGGGCGTATCCGGCCGGGCATGGGGTTTGGACCATGTCGCACGATGCTTCCGGCTACGAATGCCGGCCAATCCGGCACAGCCTTGAGGAGGTTGGGGAGGCCATGCGCGTTGGCAGCCCCCACACCCTGTTGGTTCCTCCACTGGCCGAGGAATGCAGCCTGACCCAGCTGCCCAACATTCTGGCCCGCCTGCGGGCACCGGACGGATGCCCCTGGGATCGGGAACAGACCCTGGAGTCGCTGCGGTTTCAGGTGATAAGCGAAGTTCACGAGGTGATTGAGGCCATCGATCTCCAGGACGACGAAAACCTGGCGGAAGAACTGGGCGACCTGCTGTTGGACACGTTCTTCCTGATCAACATCGGCTACGAACAGGGCCGGTTCCACTTGGCCGACGTTCTGGCCGAAATCAGCCGCAAGATGATCCGACGCCACCCGCACGTCTTCGGGGATGCGCAGCTTGAGGACAGCGATTCGGTTCTCAAGGAGTGGGATCAAATCAAACAGGCCGAGTATCGGGCCAAGGGCAAGCAGCGGGGTCCGCTCGACGGCATCGCGAAGGGGTTGCCGGCCCTGGAAGGTGCCCGGCTGATGCAGTCGCGCACCCGCAAGGCCGGTGTCGACCCCGACGTCCATGCCTCCAACGTCGATGCCGGCGACAGGTCGGATGCCGAGCTGGAATTGGGCCAGCGCCTTTGGCGTTTGGTGTCCGATGCTACGGAGGCGGGGATCAATCCAGAGGATGCCCTGCGCCGGTTCAACTCACTGTACCGGATGTCGGTGCAGGATTCCGAACCGATGGCCGAGTTTCGCACCGACGATTCACAAGAACCCGCGAACCAAGCGGACACCCCAGCGGTTGCCTGAAGCCTCCGGGCAGCAATCGAATCTTGTGTTACCCTTGCGCGCATGCGCCTGTAGCTCAGTGGATTAGAGCACTGGTCTTCGGAACCAGGTGTCGGGGGTTCGAATCCCTCCAGGCGTGCTGACCTCCGCGTTCTGCCTGCCGCACAAGCGTCTTTCAACTTCCCCGGGCTTGTGCCGACCGAGGTTTGACCGTGTCTACTTTCAGTCCGATAACGACAACAGGCCGGCCTCCTGTGCTGGTACTGGTCAACGGACCACCCTGCGCCGGCAAATCGCATCTCACCGAGGTGTTGGCTGCATCCACCTCATTACCGATCATGACGAAGGACATGATCAAGGAAACGGTGTACGACTCGGCGGGATGGGCGGACAGGGAATGGTCGCGCCGTCTGGGGACAGCAGCCGCGGCCCTGCTCTGGATGTTCGCACGCAGCCTGCTCAGCCAAGGCCAAGACTGTTTGATCGAGGCCAACTTCCGGGCGAGTCTCGCTGCGAAGGAACTAATCGGCCTGACTTCGGACCTGAAGTTCACTTCGGCCCAGATCTTCGTGACCGCGGCACCGTCGGTACTCGCAGAACGGTTCCGGACACGGGCGAGGTTGCGGACGCGCCATCCCGGGCACCTCGATGCCGAACTCCAGCACGAGTACTCTGAACGGAACATCCCGAAGGATCAACTGCGGCCAGTGCCCGGAACCGACCTCGTGCTAACGCTTGACACAACTGCGATCAATCCCGAACGCCATGCCGACCACATTGGGATCGTCACTCATTGGCTTAAGCAAATTGGGATTATTTGTCCATCAGACATGCAGTCTAGCAGTACACCTAATAAACGTTAAAAGAAAATTGTTATAAGCTACGCGCAATTATCTCATTGAGATATTGATGCACTCACCATAGATTGCATGACAGTTCCCGCCGACCTCCTTGAGGCCCGCAGATACACTCCCCACACAACTTTGCGATTGCCCGGGAAACGATCCGTTGCCATGGAAACACACTGGACGATCGGAATCCGAAGTTTGGTCACTGTGGCCTTGGCCACAGTCTTCGCGTTCTTCATCTCCGCGTCCGTGAACGCGCAGCAAGAAGTCGATTCCACAGTTGAGACTGCCGTTGTCACCGGACCCGGAGGGACGTGTGAGTTCCATCG
Organism: Caldilineaceae bacterium; assembly: GCA_965219935.1. Classification (GTDB taxonomy): domain Bacteria; phylum Chloroflexota; class Anaerolineae; order Caldilineales; family Caldilineaceae; genus Bin34. The sequence goes on from CBDCOU010000003.1 coordinate 1,454,236, forward strand.
GAACGGTACCGCAGTCGTGGCATTCGTCACAACCCCCGAGCCGCGTCCTACAGAGCATATCGAAATCTACTGCCACGTGCCCGAAGGGTTCCGTCCCATGACGCGGATCCGAAGTGACGTCGCTGCGTATGTCGGCCACCCGCGGACCAAAGAGGCTGCAAGAGCCAACGTGATCGAATATGTCTTGGTTTATCCGGATGGTTCTATCGCGAATGTTGGTGGCGTGTTGGAAACAATGGCAGACGTGATTCCGAGAGGACGCACAGACCTGGTTACGGACGGAATCAGCTTCGAGTTGGACTGGTTTACTGCTACCGATACCGTGGACGGCACCTTCGGCAATCTCGCCGAACACCACAATGGCCATTTCAATCTCGCACGCGGTGGGACCTTTGTTCGCGCGCACCTGTCCACGGATCGTTCGCCTGTCCAGTACTGGGCCCGTCAGGCACCTGCGGATCTTTTCCTGGTACCAGAGGATTTTCGTCCTCACATTCCCCTGGTCCGGGCCGTTGAGGGAGTCGCGGTCGACACCCATGGAGTTCCCGTCAACCCGCCGCGCGTCGTCGACTTTGAAATTACCGTGACTCCAGACGGTGCGGTGCGGTACCAAGACGGTCCGCATCTGGATGGGGTGGGGCATTTGGCATATGAACTCGACACCGCTTGGGAAACCGCCCTGTCACCCGACCGGGCCGTGCTCGAGGAAATCCGGGCCGCGTTCTCAGCCACTACACTAACCAACTGGGGTGTGGATGATTTGCCGCTGGCTCAGTGGGAGGGAGTGTCCACCGATGCGTACGGCAGGGTGACGAACCTTGATGTTGCGATAGGTGGCATCAGCCGCCATCTTCCCCGGTCGATTGGGCAGTTGAGCGCGCTGCGGAAACTGAAATTAGGACTTTTAAATTATGAATTTTCGGGAGTGGCAGAGTACGGCCCACACCCTAACGCGTTCCTGGTACCTGATTCCCTAGCTGATCTTTCACAGCTAGAGACACTTATCTTGAACGGACAATCCCTGCCTGACGGTTTGGTTGCAGCGCTGTCCCGGCTGGCGAACCTCAGGTGGTTGTCACTCGATGAAACCGGTATCACTGGTCCCCTACCGCCCGAATGGTCCGCGTTGCAGCATCTCGAAGTCCTTGATTTATGCCCGGTTCAGATCAGTGGTCATCTCCCACCTTCATGGGGCGGCATGACAAGCCTGAAAAGACTGAGCATCTGCAGTCCGAATTTGGAAGGTCCACTGCCAGCAGCATGGGGCCGATTGGCGAACCTCAAGTGGTTGGGACTTGGAGGAACCAGCATCACCGGTCCCCTACCTCCCGAATGGTCCGAACTGCGGTATCTCGAAGTCCTAAGTGTGGGCAGCGACAGTCCAAACTTGGGCCGACTGCCGGCGGAATGGGGCCAACTGGCAAACCTCAGGCTGTTGAAACTCTACGGAACCGGCATCTCTGGGCGTCTACCGCCCGAATGGTCCGCGTTGCGGCGTCTCGAAAAGCTTGATTTGTGCGAAACTGGAATTCGTGGTCATGTCCCACCTTCATGGAGTGGCATGACAAGCCTGGAGCAAGTGGACATCTGCAGTCGCTTTTTGGATGTGGAAGGCCCCTTGCCACCCGAGTGGGGTCGAATGCCTCGGTTGGAAGTGTATTTGGATAGACGTAAGGTAGATTTAACTGCCCGGCGGCAACAGTACTTCAGGAATTTGCTCCGCATCCATGCCTTGGAGCCGTTCCCGCGTGCGAACCCTTGCCATGATGGCTACGTCTCCTACGTCTACTACTGCAACCTGAATGGCTGGGAATGAACTGCCGGATCCTGGTCATGAACATTTCAATGCGGTGGTTGCCGCGGACGCCACCCATTCGATCCGGGTTGCGCGAAGTCCCGGCACAATTCACACTGACCCAAGAGCAACGTCGGTCCATTGCGTTGTTGAACCTTGCCGGTGACAGGTGCCTCTGCCCGATGGCTGGACTCGGTCACACGGCGTAGTGCTGGAACGTTGGCATCCAGTCCCGGTTGACGGCAAACATGTCGTTGACCATGGCCTTGGTCTCCTGCAGCGACAGAAGCGAAGCGGTCAACGGATCATGCGCGATGGCCCGGTAGATCAAAGTAGGATCGCCCGTCAGGATCCCCTCAACCGCCATCTGTTCAATCTGGGCGCTGAGACCGGTCAGCATTGCGCAGGATACGGGAATGTCCCCCACGGCCACCGGTTCCAGCCCCTTCGGACTGGACCAGACCGGCACCTCGACGCAGCAGCCATCGGGCAGGTTGTCCACCAACCCGTGATTCAACACGTTGCCGTTGAACTGGAACGGGGTGCCGCCCGCGCAGGCATCCATGATGTAGGCCGCATACTCGTGGCCCCGTTCCAGCTCGATGGGCGTTTCGTCGGCAAACCACGCCTCGGCCTCCGCCTTCCAGGTTTCCGCCCGTTCCGCATACCGGTTCAGAACGTAGGCGTACTCGCCGGGATTCCAGTTGGTGCCGTGGGTGCAGTACTTCTCAATCAGATCGCTCCGTTTCCGGAACCACCAGTTGTATTCGCTGTTGTGGCCACTTGACTCCGTCACGTAATAGCCGAGCGCCAGATACATCTCGTTGCGGACCTGTTCCGTGTTGTAGATCTCCTCGTTCCCGGCAATGGCGGCGTGGATCAGGGGATAGGCATCCTCGCCCTTCCACAGGTACTCCTTGTACCAGGCCATGTGGTTGATGCCGGCGCAGGTGTACTGCACGTCCGCCATGTCGGCGCCAATCCACCGGGCCAGCATCTCGGCCGTGCCCTGGACGCTGTGGCACAGGCCCGTGAGCTGGATATCCGTTTCCTGGGCCAGCGCCTGGCAGATCATGGCCATCGGATTGGTGTAGTTCAGCATGATGGCACCGGGACACAGCCGCTCCATGTCCCGGGCAATGTCCAGCATGACGGGTACGGTTCGAATCGCCCGGAAAATGCCCGACGGGCCGCGGGTGTCGCCAATGTTGGTATCCACCCCGTAGCGCATGGGCACTTCGATGTCGTGCCGGAAAACGTCGGCACCGCCGACCAGGATCGTCACGATCACAAAGTCCGCATCCTGCAGTGCCTCGGTCCGGTCCCGGGTGGCCGACACCGTCGCCGGGTATTCGCCCATCCGCACGATTTTGCGTACCGCCTTGGCGGCGAAGTCCAGTCTTTCCGGATCAATGTCCATCAGGCACAGATGGGCATGCTCCAGCGTTTCGAACGTCAGGACGTCGCGGACCAGCTTGCGCGTGAACCCAAAGCTGCCGGCGCCAATGAACGTGATTTTCATGGTTTGGTTTTTCCTTGCGCTTGGAGCCGGTGTCAGGCCCCGTTGAATTGCGGCAGCCAGCAGGCCTGTCGTTCCAGCATCTCATCCACCATGTGGTGCAGCTGCGGCATCGTGCCCACGGCCGCGGACAGCGGATCCAGCAGCACGGCGTGGTGGACGGCATCCACACAGCCGGTCAAGGACGCCTCCACCACCATTTCCTGCACGTTGATGTTGGTCCGGTTGAGCCCGGCCAGTTGCGGCGGATAGTCGTCGACCACACACGGCTGGACGCCGCTGCTGTCCACCAGACACGGAACTTCCACACAACATCCTTCGGGCAGGCTTGGCATCAGGCCCCGGTTGGGCACGTTGCCGTTCACCTTGCACGGCACGTTGGTCTCCATCGCCTCGATGATGTGGACCCCGTACTCGTGGCTCCGCTCCGTCGGCACCGGCTGCTCGGCGATCTCGTCGAACTCGGACTGGAAATGTTCAAGCCGTTGGATGCAACTGCGCAGGTAGCCGCCCGTCCGTCCAAAGTCATACCAGCTCCGCGTGTCGTCCGTGAACTTCGGCGCGAGCTGATGATCCACCATCGCCTGGTCCTTGCGGAAGTACGGCAGGTACTCGCTGGCGTGGCCGCTGGACTCGGTGACGAAGTAGCCAAAGTGGTTCAGCATTTCGATGCGCACCGGCTCCGATCCGTACACGTCCTTGCGCAGGACCGCCTCGCGGATCAAGGGATACAGATCCTCGTAGCCGCGCCGGAACTCGGTAAAGAAGGCCTGGTGGTTGATGCCGGCACACTGGAAATTGACATCCTCAATTGGCACGTCAATCCACTTCGCCAGCATCTCACTGGTGCCCTGGACACTGTGGCAAAGACCGACATGGGGCCTCCCAGCACCCCGATCGATAGCCCAGCAGTTCATCGCCATCGGATTCACGTAGTTGAGGATCATCGCGTCGGGCGCCACATCGTCCAGGTCCCGGCAGAGATCCAGCAGCACCGGAATCGTCCTCAGGGCCCGGAAGACCCCGCCGGGGCCCAACGTGTCGCCTACGCACTGTTCGATCCCGTACTGCTGCGGAATCTCGATGTCGGTCTGAAAGGCCTCCAACCCGCCGGCCTGGAACGTCGTGATCACATAGTCGGTGCCGCGCACGGCGTCGCTGCGCGAGTCGGTGGCCGTGACAGTGGCGCGGGCACCCATGCGGTCGGCGATCGATTGCACGATCGTATGGGACTGCCGGAGCCGTTCGGGGTCGATATCCATGAGCCGGATCTCGCAGCCCTCCAGCGACGGCGTCAACAGGAAGTCGCTGCACAGGCGGCGCGTAAACACAAGGCTGCCGGAGCCGATGATAGTGATGGTGGCCATGCTGGCGGTTGCCTCCTCTGGGAGTCGTTGGATTTGAGTGCTGCCGGGTCGGGGTGATGAACACCCGGGACCTTGGGTCAACGCGGTCCGCGGGCATCCATATGGATGCACCCGGAGATTCTGCCACCGACGGAACCCGGTCCGGATCCTGACTTAATAATGCCGTACCGGCATCGCGGTCCCGTCGGAGCTGGAGTTGGGCCTCGCCCCGGGTGCCAGACGGATTATGCGACCTTGACGCGACTGCCGTTGAGCAGCGGTTTAAGGAACCTGCCGGTGTAGCTGCGCACGGCCTTGACCACCTGTTCGGGCGTACCTTCCGTGATCACCTCGCCGCCGTTGTCGCCGCCTTCCGGTCCCATGTCCACGATCCAGTCGCAGTTCTTGATCACATCCAGATTGTGTTCGATCACAAGCACCGTGTTGCCTTTGTCCACAAGCGAGTGCAGAACCTGCAGGAGCTTGTTCACGTCCTCAAAGTGCAGGCCGGTCGTCGGCTCATCCAGGATGTACAGCGTGTTGCCCGTATCCCGCCGGCTCAGTTCCTTGCTCAGCTTGACCCGCTGGGCTTCGCCGCCGGAGAGGGTGGTGGCGGGTTGTCCCAACCGGATATAGCCCAGGCCCACGCTCAACAGCGTGTCCAGGCGTGCCTTGATGCGGGGGATATTGGCAAACAGATCCGCGGCTTCCTCGATGGTCATGTTCAGAACATCCGAAACCGAGTGCCCCCTGAACCGAATCTCCAGGGTCTCGCGGTTGTAGCGGAGGCCCTGACACTCGTCGCACTGAACATAGACGTTGGGCAGAAACTGCATCTCGATTTCCTCGATGCCAGCCCCCTTGCAGGCTTCACAGCGGCCACCCGTCACATTGAAGCTGAACCGGCCCGGCTTGTACCCACGCGCCTTGGATTCGGGGAGGGAGGCGAACAAGTCCCGCAACGGGCCGAAGAGATCAACGTAGGTGGCCGGGTTGCTGCGCGGCGTGCGACCAATCGGACTCTGGTCGATATCGATCACCTTGTCCAGGTACTGCCAGCCTTCCACATCCTCGTGCTTGCCCGGCGCGGTCTTGGCCTTGTACATGGTCTGGGCCAGGAACCGGTAGAGCACATCGTTGACCAGTGTGCTCTTGCCGCTGCCGCTCACCCCCGTCACGACCGTAAACGTGCCCAGCGGGAACCGCACCGTCACATTGTTCAGGTTGTTCTCCGCCGCCCCGACCACGCGCAGGTAGGTGCCGTTGCCCTTGCGCCGCGAGGCCGGCATGTCGATTTGCTTTTCGCGGCGCAGGTACTGCGCCGTCAGACTGCTGGTATGCGCGATGAACTCATCCTGCGGAGCGGAACACACGACTTCGCCGCCGTGCTCGCCGGCGCCCGGTCCCATATCCACCACCCAGTCGGCCGTGCGGATGGTGTCTTCGTCATGCTCGACCACGACCACGGTATTGCCCAGATCGCGCATGCCGCACAGGGTGTTCAGCAGGCGCTCGTTGTCCCGCTGGTGCAGACCGATGCTTGGTTCGTCGAGGATGTAGAGGACGCCCATCAGTTGGCTGCCGATTTGGGTTGCCAAACGAATGCGCTGCGCCTCTCCTCCCGACAGGGTCGCGGCGCGGCGCTCAAGCGACAGGTACTCGAGACCGACGTTGACCATGAACGACAACCGGGCCTGAATCTCCTTGAGCACCTGGCCGCCGATGGCCAGATCACGGGCCGACAGCCGCCCGTCGGAGTGGGGAACTCGTCCGTTGGCCCGCGTCATGTCGTTCCTGTCGTCGGGCTGCAGGTTTTCCACCCAGCGCAGGGCGTTGGCCACGGTCAGGCGGGACACCTCCATGATGTTGAGGCCGCCGATGGTGACCGCCAGCGAGGCAGCCTTGAGCCGCATGCCGCGGCAGTCGGGGCAGGGACGGAAACTCATCCATCCTTCAAGGCGCTCGCGCACGGAGTCGCTACCGGTATCCCGGTAGTGCTTGCGCAGACTCGGCACGACTCCGCGGTAGGTCGCCTCGTACTGCCACTCCTTGCCCTCCTTGGTGCGATAGCTGACGGCCAGGTTGCGCTCCGGCTTCTCGGGGCCCATCATCACCAGGTCCTGCTGGCGCTGGCTGAGTGCCCGGAAGGGAATGTCGGTCGGAATCCCGTACTTCCGGCAAAATGCCGACAGCACCCCGCGTTCCCAATTGTCCGCCTGCGCCGAGGACTCGTTCTGCCGCTGCCAGGGCCGGATGCACCCGTTGCTCAGTGACAGATCCTGATCCACAATCAGCCGCAGGTCGAACTCGTTCTGCATGCCGATGCCGTCGCAGCGCTCGCAGGCGCCGTGCGGACTGTTGAAGCTGAAGGAACGCGGTTCGATCTCCTCCAGGCTCACGCCGCAGTCGGCGCACGCGAAGTTGCGGCTGAACGATTCCTCCCGCGGATGGTCCCGATCGGTCACGTCGCTGAGGATCATGACGCCGTCGCCCAGGTCGAGGCAGGTTTCCACCGAATCCGCCAACCGGTTCTCGTCCTCCTCATCGGCGGAGATCACCAGGCGATCGACGACCGCCTCAATCGTGTGGTTCTTGTACCGGTCGAGCTCCGGCACTTCCGCCACATCGTAAATCTCGCCGTTGACCCGGACCCGTACGTATCCCTGTTGCATTAGTTGCTGCAACTCGCCCGTGTGCCTCCCCTTCCGGTTCCTGATGCGCGGTGCCAGCAACATAAGGCGACTGCCGACCGGGCGCGACCTCAGCTGGTCCACTATCTGCTGGGGGGTCTGCTGCGAAATGGCCGCCCCGCACTCGGTACAGTGCGGCTGCCCGATCCGCGCATAGAGCAGACGCAGGTAGTCGAACACCTCCGTCACCGTGCCGACCGTGGAACGGGGATTGCGGTTGGTGCTCTTCTGGTCGATGGAGATAGCCGGGCTCAAGCCCTCAATTTGGTCGACATCGGGCTTTTCCAGCAGGCCCAGAAACTGTCGGGCATAGGCCGACAGGGACTCCACGTACCGACGCTGCCCCTCGGCGTAGAGGGTGTCGAAGGCCAAACTGCTCTTGCCGCTGCCGCTGAGGCCGGTAATGACCACAAACTGATCACGCGGCAGCGACACTTCAATATTCTTGAGGTTGTGTTCCCGGGCGCCGAGTACCGTAATCCTGTCTGTTGCCATCCGTGCATCCTCTGCTGCCGACCGTGCAGTCCCGTCCGTTTGCCAAGCGAGGGCCGTTGACCTTCCCACGCAGTTGAGCGGCCCGCGCTGCGCTTTGGCGCGGATCGCTCTCCCGGACCCGAACAGCCTGCCACATACCAGGCAGGCCGTCAAATATCAGCGCTTTTTTGTACGCAAATTTTACCCGGACAGTTGAGAACCGTCTCAACCGTCGCGCGGCCTCAAGAGTCCGTAGTTCCCGTTGTCCCGGCGGTAGACGACATGGATGGCCCCGCTGTCCTGGTCCTTGAACAGATGGAAGTCGTGGTTGAGCTGTTCCATGGTTTCCACGGCATCGGCCACGGCCATGGGTTCAACCGTGAACTCCTTCTCCCGAACGATGAGGCCGTCGCCCACGTCTTCGTAGTCCTCGCTGACCGGCGGTGCGGTTTCGACGAACTGTCGGGCCTCCTCCTTCGACATGCGCCGCACATGGCGCCGCCGGCCCTTGAACCGCTCTATCTGCCGTTCCATCTTGTGCACCGCCGAGTCCAGGGCCGCCTTGGCATCGGGACCCTTGACTTCCGAGCGCAGGATGCGCTTGCGCACATGCATCGTCAATTGAACACGACAGGCCCGTTCGGGGCCAAGCCGATGCCGCCGGTGGATTTCGCAGCGCGACTCCACCGTGCCCGGCAACAGGGCTTCGAGCTTGGCACCCTTGTCCCGAGCCGTTGCCTCAAGCTCCCTCTGCAGGTTGGCAGGGAATCCATGCAGGATGACATCCATGGTATGGGTTGTTATGTTGGGTTGCACTTCAGGCCGCCTGGCAAGCGGTGCCCGGAGACCGTGTGGCAATTCTACTTCAGATGCCGACTTCCGGACGGTAGATGCACCGGCAACAAGACCCTGCAGATGACCACGACGAACCAGGCCGTCCGTCGCGGCCGAATCAGTCCTCGTACATCTGCTTGCGGGCTCTGGCCATGCTCCGCTGCGCATCGCGTTGTGCGATGGTGTCGCGCTTGTCGTGTTGCTGCTTGCCCTTGGCCAGGGCCACCACAACCTTGGCCAGACCATGGTTGGAAATGTAGAGGCGCACGGGCACAGTGGTCAAGCCCTTCTGGGCCACATTCGCCGCAATCCGCCGAATCTCACGCTTGTTGAGCAGGAGCTTGCGCGGCCGCATCTCCTCGTGGTTTTCGCGATTGCCGTGGGAGTACGGGGCGATGTGGACATTGTGCAGCCAGGCTTCGCCGTCCCTCACCATGACAAAACCGTCGCCCAGGTTCACCTTGCCCTGCCTGATCGACTTGATCTCCGTCCCCAGCAACTGGATACCGGCATCGAATTCCTCGATCAGGTGATAGTTGAACCGGGCCCGGCGATTGGTGGCCACGGTTCGAGGACCGGTGGGTCCGCGGCCATTCTTGGTACGGTCGGATTTGGCTGCCACGGTGACACCTCCTCAAGGTCCGGCGGTGGCTGCATCCAATGAATGTACAAGATACAGTTCGGCGACCTGAAGATAGGGATCGATTTCCGCGTCGTCGGGGAGACCTCCGGCATCTCCCTGATCCTCATCTGCATCCTCGTTGGTCATGGGCATGTCCGGGATCAACCCCTGCCCATGAATCTCCCCTCCGTTGGGGGTGTGCCAAAGGTGGTCGGACACTCGCAGGCGACTTCCGTCCCCCAGTACGAAATCGGTCTGGCCACTTCCGTTGCCGTAGGTGGTTTCACCAATCAGCAAGCCGACGCCGTGATCCTGAACCGCGCCGGCAACCAGCTCGCTGGCACCTGCACTGAAGCGGTCGACGAGCACTGCCAGAGGCATGCCCGGTGGCAGCGATGCCGCGCCCTCAGCCTTCAGTTCTGTCCGTGCACCATCGGTATATTCGCCAACGGCAACCAGCCGAGGCCCCGTCAACAAACCCGCCACGCGGACTGCAGCGCCGGTTGAGCCACCGGCGGTGCCGCGCAGGTCGAGAATCATGGCTGCCACCCCCAAGTCCAGCAGATCCGTCAGGGCCACGGCTAGGCCGGCAGCCCCAAGTTCACCAACCGAGTGCATCCTGACGTAACCGATGTTCGACTCTGACCCAAGAACTTCGTGGTCGACGGTGGGGATCTCCACCTCGCGCAAGGTTATGGTTGCATCGAATGCTTCCTCGTCGCGCCGGTAGCCGATCCGCACCTCGGTTCCCGCCGGAGCCGCCAGGCTGGCGAACGTGGCCTCCCGGCCCATCCAGGAAACGGGTTCCCCGTCCACCGACACCACAAGATCACCGGCGCGCAATCCCGCATCGGCTGCGGGCAGGCCAACGAAGGTTTGTGTGACCAAAAGCCGTTTGCGGTCGGGCAGCCACTCCAGTCTCGCTCCGATGCCGACACCCCCCACGTCATCCCCCCCTGGGATGGACAAGCCCCCATCCGGACGCACAAGGACCGAGTACCGATCGCCGAGTTCCGCCAGGACACCGTCTATGGCCGCCTGGTTCAACACATCCTCCGTCGGAACTTCGCCAATGTATTCCTCCGCAAGAAAGTCCAGGGCTTCCCGCAGCACGGTGAACCGATCGGAGGTCCGAGCGGCGCGTCCAGCACGGTTTAGTTCCGTCAACGGAACAAGCGACACCCCTTGGCCTTCGCCGGCATCCACCTCCGATCCCGTGTGCCCCACCCCCAGGGCATGGCCCGCCATCGCGCCAACGGCCGCCGACACAAACAGGATCAAGGTCACTGCAAGCGCAACCACCTTGGTCGGGGCAACCGCCTTAACCCGCTCCACGGAGGTGTTCGAATCCTCCCGAACCGCATCGGTTTCGAGACCAACGTCCAATCGTTGCAGCATGGGAGTCATGAATCAGCATCCATGCCCAAACGCATGGGCCGGCCGCATACGGCCAAGTATCGTGTCGGCATCATCGGGGGCTCCAATCAACCTTCGGACCGAAGGTCGGACAGGTGCCGGAGTGCCGCCTCGATGTACGGATCGGCATCCTCATCGGAATCGGCAGTTCCAAGTGCTTCGCCGGGCTCCATCTGTTCAATCAGCATGTCGGGAACCAAGCCTTCGCCGTTGATGGACCTGCCCTTTGGCGTAAACCAAAGCGAATTGGTGACGCGAATCTGGCTCTCGTCGGCAAGCATGTGGGTCACCTGAACGCTGCCCTTGCCCAGCGTCGGTTCGCCAATCAGGACAGCCCTGCCATTGTCCTGGAGGGCACCCGCCACCAGTTCGCTGGCACTGGCACTGCTGCGGTTCACCAACACGACCAGCGGCGTATCCCGAGCCAGGACGGCCCGGTGTTGGGCCCGGTGTTCCTCCTCCCGCCCGTCACTGTATGCCTGGCGCACCACCAGCCTACGGCCTGCCAGGAGGCCGGCCACCTCAACCGACTCGTCGAGCAACCCACCACCGTTGCCGCGCAGATCCAGAATCAAACCTGTCACATCCGCGCTCTCGAAGCCTTTGATGACATCCCCCAGTTTGTCGGCAGCCAATGCGTTGAACGTGTGCAGGCGCACATAGCCGATGTCCGCATCCGGGCCGATCAGTTCGTGGCTGGTCGTCGGCATGTCGATGGTGGCCCGGATGATGGTCAGTTCGAATTCCTCCGCACCCCGCCGGATGTCCAGTCTCACCGCGGTGTCCACAGGGCCCCGAACCTTCGAGATGGTTCCGGACATGCCAAGTTCGGCCACGGGCTCGCCGTCCACGGCAATCACCAGGTCCCCGGGCACGAGTCCAGCCTCGGCCGCCGGACTGTCGGGAAACGGCTCTGTGATGCGGACCGCCAAGTCCTCTTCACTCCATTCCACCATGGAACCGATGCCGCCGAACTGGCCACTGGTGTCACTGGCCTCCAAGGCGGCCTGCTCGGGACGCAACAACAACGTATACCGGTCATCCAGATCCGCCAACACCCCTTCAATGGCGGCTTGGTTGAGCACGTCGTCGCCGGGCAGTTCACCGATGAATTCCTCTTCCAGGATGGCAACGGCTTCCTCCAGGACATCCAAGTCCACGGATTGGTGAAAAGGACCAGCATCCGACCAAAGGCCGGTAAGCGAGGCCAGCATGCTGCCGGGAATTCCGGTCGGTTGCGCCTTGCCATATAGATAGCCCCCCACACTGCCGCCAGCGGCACTCAGCACCGCCAAGACCAGCATCAGCGCCAGCGCACGCCGCCAAGTCCATCGCATACCTGCGTTGGCCGAAACCCGTTGATTGGTTTGAGCCGCGTGTGGTTTTCCGTCGCTCATGTCGTTGCAAGCAGGGAAGGACGCAGCCTCGGTGGGGACGCAAATCCGGATGGATTGCGAAGGCCCTTCACATACACCCGGAAGGGAGGCTGAGGTTGCATTCTATTGTGGACAGGGTCTTGAGCAGGTATTTCCTGTACCAACCGGAGATCACAACAATCGCACTCCGGCTGGTGCCTCAACGCCTGACCATAGGGTGGGTGTGACCAAGGATGCATCCAGGACACATCTGCAATGGCCAACACTGCTGCCATGTTCCAATTGCAGTGCCAGGGCGGATGATCCTCACCAGCCCTGGGACAACGCCATTCGGTGAGAACATCCACCCGGTTGCGACCCTGACCGTGAGCTTGTGATGCCAACCGGCGGACCGAGGTCGAGAGGTTCGGTACCGAGTTGGCTGGCATCGCGTCCGAGCGAATTGCGTCTGCAAGACGCTGTGACCTTGATGACCGCACATACCCAGCGTGTCGGCAGCTATTGCCTGGAAAAATCATTGAGGCCAAGGATACCGCCGCGTACTTTCACGTTCCCCGCAAGGCGGCTTGCCCGCGCACACACCAAGTTGCTGGCATGAGCGAGAGCCAGTCTGAATCCCCAATCCGGGTTCATTGTCGATTCTTGTGCCAAGAATCGTGGTCGGTTTACGCTTCCCAAGAGGAAAAATCGGACCGAGAGCAGGTGGACACGTTGCCAAAGGGCTCGTCAAACCGCGAGGATTGACCTCCGATCCAGCTCGAAGGTATCTTGGGGGTATGAACCGTTTGAAGCGCATCACTCTGGAACCCGGAAAGAGAGGCGGGAAACCGTGCATCCGTGGGCTCCGAATCACGGTGTACGATGTCCTTGAGTACTTGGCGTCCGGGATGACGGAAACGGAAATCCTGGCGGATTTCCCAGACCTTGAACGCGAAGACATCCGGGCGGTACTGATGTTCGCGTCAGAGCGCGAACGCAGGCTCATGTCGATCCCACCAGGGTGAAGCTTCTCTTCGACAAGAACCTTTCCCCGCGTCTCGTCACTGGCCTATCGGACATCTTTCCGGGCTCCGTCCATGTTCGGGATGTCGGGCTGGCCCGAGCAAGCGATGTTGCAATCTGGGATTGTGCTCGAGATCATGATCTCACCATCGTCTCAAAGGACGCGGCCTCTCATCATCTAAGCTTCGTGCAAGGCCCCCCCCAAGGTTATCCGGATCCGGCGTGGCAGTTGCTTCACAACGGACATCGCGGCGTTGCTCGGAACGAATCGGATCGGGGTTCTCGTCTTCCAGACCGAAGTGGAGTTGGCATTGCTGGCATTTTGGGGAAAACACGTTGCGGTCTGGGCGCGGCGCTTTCCGATTCAACGATGCCGCGCAAGCCACCAGCATCCGGATCAGCTGGCACCGGTACTTGAACCAGCTTGTGCTCCCAATACGACCTCAACCTTGCTCTGCACCCATGGGCCAGCGTTGACGACTTCGGCAAAGTACAGATGGGAGCCAAAGACCATTTCCGTGTGTATGATGGAGACCCTGTCAGGATGTCTTGCAGCCAAACCCTGGCTGCTTGAACTTCCTGCCGGACCACATCCGTGGCCTGAACGGGCTGTCGAGACCATGGGTTGCGGCAACACCTCGACGATTGTCCCCCTTCAATCCCCTGCAGGATTCGCACATGACCACCGGGATTCTCCCTGCCAACCAGATCCTTGAACGCCTGAAGTCGGGCGGCACCGCCGTCGGCACGATGGTCGGGACCTTTGCCCAATCCTCAATGCCGGTTTTGCTGGCCAATGCCGGATTCGATTTCTTCCTGCTCGACAACGAACACGGCATGTTCGACTACGAGACGATGGAGACCCTTTGCCGGGTGGCTGTCGGCCAGGGGATTACCCCCATCGTGCGTCCGGCCGACCACACCTACACCTGGACTGCCAAGGTGCTGGACACCGGTGCCCAGGGCCTGTTGATGCCCAGGGTCTACACCGTCGAACAGGTGCGCTCCATCATCAGCATGGCGAAGTATCCCCCGGCAGGCATCCGGGGAAGTGCCCTGAGCCGCGCCTATGTCGGCTACAAGAATGCCAACGCCATGGAGGTGATGGCGGAGGCCAACGAACAGAGCATGCTGTGCATCCAGATCGAAACGAAGGAAAGCTACGCGGTGCGGGACGAGATCGCGGCACTGCCGGAAGTGGACTGCCTGTTCGTGGGCCCCAACGACTTCTCGATTTCCCTGGGGCACCCGGGCAACATGGACCATCCGGACGTCAGTTCCGCCATCGAGAACGTCCTGGACACCTGCCGCCGGTTCAACAAGGTAGCCGGCATCCAGATGAACACCCCCGAATCGGCCTGCCGCTGGGCGCGCGCCGGTTTCAACATGCTGAGCGCCGGCTCCGACGTCGGCCTGCTCCAAAACGCCGGCCAGGCCTTGACCGGCCAGGTGCGGGACGCCTGGAGCTGACCACATCGGCGTCCCGCAGGCCATCCGGGTCAGGCGTCGGTAATACAGCCTTCGGACGCCGTAGACACCGTCTTCATGTATTTGTAGAGCACACCACTGGTGTAATTCGGCTCGGGCCGGATCCATGCGGCCCGGCGCCGGGCCAGTTCCTCCTCGTCGATCCGGAGGTCCAACCGGTTGCTGACCGCGTCGATCGAGATGGTCTCGCCGTCGCGCACGAAGGCCAGGCCCCCGCCCAGGGCGGCCTCCGGGGTGATGTGGCCCACCACAAACCCGTGCGTGCCGCCCGAGAACCGTCCGTCGGTGATCAAGGCCACCTTGTCGCCCAGGCCAACACCCATGATCGCGGCCGTGATCGACAGCATTTCCCGCATGCCGGGACCGCCCTGCGGGCCTTCGTAGCGGATAACCACCACCTCACCGGCCTGGACTTCGCCTCCCTCAATTCCGGCCAGGCACGCCTCCTCGGAGTCGTAAACGCGGGCCGGTCCGCTAAAAGCCATTCCCTCCTTGCCGGTGATCTTGGCCACGGCACCTTCGGACGCGAGGTTGCCGTAGAGGATTTGAAGGTGACCACTCGGGCTGATGGGAGTGTCGGGCAGGCTGACGATGGTTTGGCCTTCGGCCAGGGCTGCCGCCTGTTCCACGTTTTCGCCCAATGTGCGGCCGGTCACGGTCATGCAGTTGCCGTCCAGCATGTCCTCCGCCAGCAGCATCTTCTGCACCGCAGGCACCCCGCCCACATCGTTCAAATCCTCCATCACGTACTCTCCGCTGGGTTTCAGGTCCGCCAGCAGGGGAGTGCGATCCGAGACGGCCTGGAAGTCGTCGATGGTCAGGGGGACCTCGGCGGCCCGGGCCATGGCAATCAGATGCAGGACCGCATTGGTGGACCCGCCCAGCGCCACCACCACCGTGATGGCGTTCTCGAAGGCCGCCCTGGTCATGATGTCGCGCGGCTTCAGGTCCTCCTCCAACAGATTCCGGACCGCCACACCGACGCGCCCGGTTTCAGCCTGCTTCTCCTCGTGCGTGGCCGGCCAGGATGAACTGCCGGGCAGCGTCATGCCAAGGGATTCAATGGCGGACGCCATGGTGTTGGCCGTGTACATGCCGCCGCAGGCACCTTCACCGGGACAGGCATTGCGCAGGACATCGCGCAGTTCCTCTTCGGTAATGTCGTCCGCAAGCCATTGGCCGTAGGCTTCGAAGGCCGAGACTATGTCCAGCTTGCGCCCGTTCAGCGAGCCCGGCTGGATGGTGCCCCCGTAGACCATCAGGCCGGGACGGTTGATGCGTGCCATCGCCATCAGGCAGCCGGGCATGTTCTTGTCACAGCCTGGAATGGTGATGTTGGCATCGTAGTACTGCGCCCGCATCACGGCCTCGATGGAGTCGGCAATGATGTCCCGCGAGATCAGCGAGCACTTCATGCCCTCCGTGCCCATCGAGATGCCGTCGCTGACGCCAATCGTGTGGAAGATCAGACCGACCAAGCCAGCCTCGTTCACACTTTTGCGAATGCGGCCGGCCAAGGCGTTGAGGTGCATGTTGCACGGGTTGCCGTCCCAGCCGAGGCTGGTGATGCCCACTTGGGCCTTTTCCATGTCCGCGTCGGTCAGGCCGGCACCATACAGCATGGCCTGCGATCCGACCTGCGAGCGAACCTGGGTCAGCCGGCGGCTGAAGCGGTTGAGGCCCGCCTTGGCCACGGTTCCGTTGGGTGTGCCTTGACTCATGAAATTCCTCCCCAAGGTGATGTGTTGGGCCGCATGCCCACCGGGGCCGGCAGGTTGCAGCCAATGGAATGCCGAAGCTACGTCCTACGTCCGGTCCCTGTTGCTCAACAGGAAATACTCCAGGGAATCGGTCAGGGCCGTCCAACTGGCTTCCATAATGTTGGGGCTGGCCCCCACCGTATTCCAGATGCGGTCGCCGTCGGTGCTGGCAATCAGCACCCTGGTGGTGGCCGCGGTGGCCGAGTGGCTGTCCAGAATCCGCACCTTGTAGTCCAGGAGGCTGACGCGTTCCAGTTCCGGATAGAACTTCAGCAGGGCCTTGCGCAACGCCACGTCCATGGCGTTGACCGGCCCATTGCCCTCGCCGGCCTCGTGAAACTCCTGGCCGGCAATCCGCAACTTGACCATGGCCTCGGCCAGGATGCCGCGGCCCTGCCGGTTTTCGACGATGGTCATGAAGTCGACCAGCTCGAACGGCGCCGCGTAGCCGGCCATCTCCCGCCGCAACATCAGTTCGACGCTGGCTTCGGCCGCCTCGAAGGCAAACCCCAGGTTCTCCAGTTCCTTGATGCGCGCCAGCACCGCCCGTTCCTCGGTCCGGCCCAGGTTGTCCAGCCCGAACTGGCGGCGCTTGACGGCAATGTTGTCCTTGCCGGACAGCTCGCTGATGAGGACCCGCGTGCTGTTGCCGACCACCTCCGGGTCCACATGCTGGTAGGAGTCGACCGTCTTGACCACCGCGTTGACGTGGGTGCCTCCCTTGTGGGCAAAGGCGCTGCTGCCCACATAGGGCTGGTGGGGGACCGGGCTCATGTTGGCCAGTTCCGACACGACATGGCTGGTCTCCGAGAGCCGGGCCAGGTTCTCGGGTTCGAGCACGGCTAAACCCATCTTCAACTGCAGGTTGGCCAGGATGCTGATCAGGTTTGCGTTCCCGCAACGTTCGCCGTAGCCGTTGACGGTGCCCTGCACATGCATGGCCCCGGCCCGCACGGCCTCCAACGTGTTGGCCACGCCGCAGCCGCTGTCGTCGTGCGCATGAATGCCCAGAATGAAGGGATCACCGGCACCGGGCTCGCCCACCGTTAAACCGGCCGGGAATCCAAAGTGGCCTCGCACGTGTGCCACGGCCTGCGCGATCTCCCAAGGCATGCGCCCTCCGTTGGTGTCGCACAACACCAGCGTGCGGCTGCCGTTGTCCAACGCCTCGGTCAGGGTGGCCAGCGCGTATTCGGGATCGTCCGCATACCCGTCGAAGAAGTGCTCCGCATCGTAGATCACTTCCCGGCCGCTCTCCACCAGCCAGCCGACCGTCTCCCCAATCATACGGAGGTTTTCCTCCATGTCGGTGCGCAGCACTTCGTGCACCTGAAAGGCCGAAGACTTGCCAAACAGGGTGACGATCGGGGTATGGGCATCCACCAGCATCCGTACCTGGGGATCCTCGTCGGGGGCCATGTTCTTGCGGCGCGTTGAGCCGAAGGCGGCCACCTGCGCATGGGCCAGTGACAACTCCTCCTCGGCCCTGCCGAAGAAGGCCATGTCCTTGGGATTGGATCCGGGCCAGCCGCCCTCAATGAAATGGATGCCGATGGAATCGAAGTGCCGCGCCAGGCGCAGCTTGTCCTCCGCACTCAGGGACACACCCTCGCCCTGGGTTCCATCTCGCAGCGTCGTGTCGTAAATCTGCATGGAGCATCAAAGAGTTCCGGGGACATCCCCGGTGAGATTTCAAGTGGTGGCAACGGTCGCACGGCGGCCGTTAGCCGGTGCCGGCCAGACCGGCCGCCAAGCCCTTGACCGACAGGTTCAGTGCATTTTCCAGCATGGCAAGGTCTTCCGGGGAATGCTGGTCGTTGCGCAGGGACTGCAACAGGGCGATCTGAATGAAGCTGAGCGGGTCCAGGTAGGGGTTCCGACGCTGGATCGAGATGTAGAGCCAGTTCCGTTCGTCGGCGATGTCGTCCCGGCCCATGACCTGAAGGACACCCTCGCGCGTCCGGGAGAACTCGGAAACGATTTCGTTGAACAGGACCTCCGTATCCGGATCGGTGAGCGACGCGTACTGGTGCGCGATGAACAGATCGGACTTCCAGATGGCCATTTGCACGTTCTGGATCAGGATGCGGAAGAACTCCCACTCGACGTACATTCGCCGCAGGACTTCAACCCGCTCCCGATCGCGGCCGTTGTCGGTAAACTCGTTGATGGCCGAGCCCACCCCGTACCAGTTCGTGAGGTTGACACGACACTGGGTCCAGGCAAACACCCACGGAATGGCACGCAGGTCGTGAACGCCCTCGGTATCGCGCCGCTTGGCCGGGCGCGAACCGATGTTCAGTTTGGCAATGGCTTCGACGGGCGTCGCCTCCATGAAGTACTTGATCAGTTCCGGGCGGCTGACAAAGGCCACGTACTCCCTGTTGGCCAGCCTGTGCAACTCCTCCATGACCTCCGCCCATTCGTCTTCGCGCAGGCTTACGCGCGGTCGGCCACTGTGGAGCAGGACCGTGCCGATCAGCTGCTCCATGTGCCGGCGGGCGATCGTGGACTTGGCGTAGTGCGTGGAGATCACCTCGCCCTGTTCCGTCAGCTTGATGCTGCCGCGGATCGTATCGGGAGGCTGGGTGGCAATGGCGCGCACCACGTTGCCGCCGCCGCGACTGACGCTGCCGCCCCGGCCGTGGAACAGGGTTGTGCGGATGCCGAACTCGTCGCAGGCCGCCACCACCTCCTTCTGGGCCTTGTACAGGGACCAGTTGGCACTCAGGTAGCCGCCGTCCTTGTTCGAATCGCTGTAGCCAATCATGATCGGCTGATGGTCGCCGCGCGCGTGCAGGTGCGCGCGGTACGCCGATGAGCGGAACAGGGTGCGCAGGATGGTCGGGGCGTTGACCAGGTCCTCAATGGACTCGAACAGGGGCACGATGTCGATGGCCCCGAACAGGGCCGCATCCTTGGCCAGGAGCAGCACTTCCAGGACCTGGCTGGCACTCTCGGTCATGCTGATGATGTAGGAGTCGATGACCCGGTCGCCCATCCGATCCCTGGCTCGGCGAATGGTGCGGAACACCTGGACCGTCTCGTTGGTGTCGTCCGAAAACCTGAGGTCGGCGGTCAGCGGCCGGCGGGAGGTGAGTTCCTCTTCGAGTTTCCGCGTCTTGGCCGCTTCCGACAACCGCATCCAACTGTGCGGCTCCGCCTCGGCGTAGTAGCTGAAGATCTCGTCCAGGGCCAGGGAATGGCGCTCGGAATGCTGCCGGATGTCCAAGGTCACAAAGTGCAGGCCGCACACCTGCACACTGGTTATCAGGCGGGCCACGCGACCACTGGCCAGCAGTTCGCCCTTGCTGCGCCGCAGACTGTCGGCGACCGCCTCCAGGTCGTCTGCCAGTTCCCCGGGGCTGGCATAGGCCATCGGATCATCCGGCTGGTCGGTCCACAACTCGTCGGCGCGGCGCCGGGTGGCCTCCAGCCGCCGGCGGATGATGGTGAACATCTGCCGATAGGGTTCCCGGCGGACTTTCCGCACCGAGGCCAATTCCCGGCGCGGCAGACGCTCGGTGGCCGCACGCAGGTGGTCCAGGAACTCCTCGGTGAACTCGGAGTGGTTCACCGACATGCTCAGGTGGGCATACAGGATGTTGACTTCGGCGATGTAGAGGTCAATCAGCCGACGCTGCTGCTCCTCCAGGGTGCGCTGGGTCTCCCGATAGGTGACATACGGGTTGCCGTCCCGGTCGCCTCCGATCCATGAGCCGTACCGCAGGAAAATCGGCACGGGGGCGTCGATCCGGGGAAAATACTGGCGGATCTGCTTCTCCAACTCCCGGTACACATGGGGAATCAGCTCGAACACCGAGTTGCTGAGGTAGTACAGGCCGTGCTGCACCTCGTCGATCACGGTGGGCTTTTGCTCCCGGTTCTCGTCGGTCTGCCACAGCGACAGGATGTTTTCCGAGATTAGCCGGAGGCGGGCCGCCTCCTCCTCCGGAGTCAGGTCAATCAGATCGAGTTCGGTCAGGACATCCGAAATGACCTTGTGCTTGAACAGCACAGTACGCCGGTTGGCCTCGGTGGGGTGAGCCGTAAACACCGGCTTGATCGAGAGCGAATCCAGCAGTTGCCGCATTTCCTTGGCAGAAACGCCTTCCTGAAACAGCCAGTGGACGGCAAAGGCAATGTTTTCCCGGTCCGACACCCCCTGTTCCTGGGAAACCCGGGCGCGGTGGCGCAGCACCCTGACCCGCTGCTGTTCCTCCGCGATGTTGACCAGCTGGAAATAGAGCGCGAAGGCCTTGAGAATGGTCTGGGTCCGTGGCAGATCGTGAATCAGGTCCTCAATGATGGCATTGAGCTCGAACATGGCCAGCGGATCGTCGGTCCGCCGCGCCTTGGACAGCAGCCGGATCCGCTCCACGAAGTCCAGGAGATCCTCGCCGGCGTGGTTCTTCAGGGTCTCCGACAGCAGCTGCACCAGCATGCGGATGTTGTCCCGCAATGCCACCTGGCGCGCCTGATCGAAGTCGCGCTGCGAGAATGTGGTGTCCCGCCCGGACGGCGTGCCGTCGTTCAGCTTGATCCCAAGCTCGGCCTCCTTTTGCCGGATCTGTTCCTGCAGCCGATCGGCCTTCCACTGCGGCACCTTGCGCTTGCGGCGCAGACGACGCGTCTCTCTGGGGTGGGCAACCACCGCATTGACGTCGCTCATGCTTCCTGTACCTGAACGGATCGCAACGTTCAATTCCGCTTGTGACAACAGGCGCACAGGCGCCTGCCGGATGGCCTCATGCACGCAGAGCGGCGGCCACCAGATCGCCCATGACGGCCGTGGTCACAACCTCGGTGCCAGTCTCGGCAATGTCCGGGGTGCGAACCCCCTCGGCCAGCACACGGTCCACGGCCGCCTCGATGGCGTCCGCCTCTCGGTCCAGGCCCAGGCTGAGCCGGCACAGCAGCGCGCAGCTCAGAATTCCGGCCAGCGGGTTGGCCCGGTCCTGTCCCGCGATGTCCGGCGCGCTGCCGTGAATGGGTTCGTACAGACCCAGGGGCCGTCCCAGGCTGTTGAGGCGTTCGCCCAGGCTGGCCGACGGCAGCATGCCCATGGAGCCGGCCAGCATGGAGGCCTCGTCCGTCAGGATGTCGCCGAACAGGTTGGAGCACACAATCACGTCGTACTGTCCGGGCGAACGAATCAGGTGCATGGCCATCGCGTCCACCAGTACATGGTCGACGTGCAAATCGGCATATCCCTCCAGGACCCTGGTGGCGACCCGACGCCACAGGCGACTGGATGCCAGGACATTGGCCTTGTCCACGCTGGCCAGGCGGCCGCTGCGGCTACGGGCCAGATCGGCCGCGAACCGCACGACCCTTTCAATCTCCGGAGCGCTGTACAGCATCGTGTCGTAGGCGCTGGACTCCGCGGCATCCGACTCCTGGCGGGGCCCGAAGTAGATTCCGCCCGTGAGCTCCCGAATGACAACCAAGTCCACCTGCCGCACCACATCGGCCTTAATGGTCGAGGCGTCCACCAACTGGGGCTGGACCCTAACCGGACGCAGATTGGCAAAGAGTTCCAGGCCCTTGCGCAGGGCCAGAATTCCGTTCTCCGGACGATCGGCGGCGTTGGGATCGTCCCACTTGGGGCCGCCCACGGCCCCCATGAAGACGGCATCCGCCGCCCGGCAGGCCGCCAGGGACGAGTCGGGCAGGCTGGAGCCCACCGTATCGATGGCAATGCCTCCCATCGGATGTTCCGGGAACCCGAAGGCATGCCCGTGGACTTCCGCGATCACGGACAGGATCTTGACGGCTTCCCTGGTTACCTCGGGGCCAATTCCGTCTCCGGGCAGGCAGGCAATGGTCGCGTTCATGAAACGGTGCTTCCAAAGGCGGGCGCCAGCACGCCGTCCAGGACAACTTCCGGCGGTTCCGAATCGATCCAGGTGCCACAGGGACCACCCTCGGGGGACACACCCAGGTCGACCTGCTCCCCGTTCATCCGCAGCACGGGGTGGTAGTACCGGCTGACCTGCCGGGCATCGCCCTCAATGTAGTGGCCGATCAGCGACCGCCGGAACCGGTTGCTTGTGTTCGGGAAACTCCCGTGCACAATCTGGCCGTTGAAGTACAGGACATCGCCGGCCTTCATCAACACGGCCTCGGGAGGCATCGACGACGGCAGGGGCACCGTCACGTCCGTGAAGCTGGCGCCGGCATCCGCCTCGACCGGGCACAGCACCGGCGTGGCATGGGTGCCGGGCACAATCTGGAGACAACCGTTTGCCTCGTCGCAGTCGTCCAGCGCCAGCCACGCCGCCACGCAGGTGCCCGGATCAACCTGCAGGTAGTACTGGTCCTGATGCAGGGCCTGTCCCCGCGCACCCGGTGGCTTGAAGTAGATCATGGATTGGACCGCGTAGGGTTCCGCATCCAGCAGCGCGCCCAGTGTTTCATGGATACGGGGGGCCAGCAGCCATTCCTCGGTAATCCGATCCCAGCGATGCATCATGCCCATGCGCGGGAAGCGCTTCAGGGGATCGCTGGAGGTCGGGTCGTATTCTCCCCAGCTGCGCGTGCGGCGCCGACGGACGGCGTGCATGTGCATGAAGTGCTCCAGGTAGAAGGACACCTCCGTGGCGGAGAACTGGCCCCGGCACATGTGCCAGCCCTTCTCCCTCCAACTTTGCCGATCGCATTCCGAAACCATGGGTAGGTGCTCCTGGAGGATGTTGGCCGCCGGTTCAGGCCGCGGCGGGTTGGGCCCGATCCGCTTCGAAAGCGGCAATTTGCTCTTCCTTGGCCAGCAGGAAGCCGAGGTCGTCCAGGCCCTGCAGAAGACAGTCGCGGCGGAACGGCTCAATTTCGAAGCGGAGGGACTGCTGGTTCATCCGCACATTCTGGGTTCTCAGATCAACAAAAATTGGGGTCTCGGGATTGCCCTCCAGAACGTCCCAGAGGGCATCGATCGCCTCCTTGGGCAGCACGACGGGCAGGAAGCCGTTCTTCAGGGAGTTGTTGTAGAAAATGTCGCCGAAGGAAGGGGCCAGCACGCACTTGAAGCCGTACTGGGCCAGGGCCCAGACCGCATGCTCCCGGCTGGAGCCGCTGCCGAAATTGGTGCCGGCCACCAGGATTTCCGCGCCCTTGTACTCCGGATTGTTGAGCACGAACTCCGGATTGGGCTCCCCGGTGCCCAGGTAGCGCCAGGACGCGAACAGGCCGTCGCCCATGCCGTCGGTGGTAATCGCAGTGAGGTAGCGAGCGGGAATGATCTGATCGGTGTCCACGTTGTCCGCCCGCAGCGGCACGGCGCGGCCCTGAATGAGGTCAACCTTTTCCATGGGGTGATTTGCCTTCCTTGGCCTGGATTCAACCGGTGCGAAACTCAGCGCAGCATGCCGCGCACATCGACCACCTGCCCCTCAACCGCCGCGGCCGCGGCCATGATGGGACTCATGAGCAGGCTGCGGGAACCGGGTCCCTGTCGGCCCCGGAAATTGCGGTTGCTGGTGCTGGCCACGTACTTGCCGGCCCCGGCCTTGTCGTCGTTCATGGCCAGGCACATCGAGCAGCCGGCGCCGCGCCACTGGAACCCGGCTTCCGCAAACACGCGGTCGAGGCCTTCCTCTTCGGCAGCAGCCTTGACGGCCTTGGATCCGGGGACCACCAGCGCCTCGACATGATCGGCCACGCGCCGTCCCTTGACAATCGCAGCCGCCTCGCGCAGATCCTCAATGCGGCTGTTCGTGCATGAACCAATGAAGACGATGTCCACGTGCTGGCCCTGCATGGGCTGTCCCTGTACCAGCCCCATATAGTCCAGGGCCGCCTCCAGATCGCGGCGCTGTTGGTCGTCTTCCAAGTCCGTCCCCTGCGGGACGGCACCGGTCACGGGGACGCCCATGCCCGGGTTCGTACCGTAGGTGACCATCGGTTCCAATGTCCCGGCATCGATGTCCAGGGACCGATCAAACACCGCATCGTCGTCCGTTGCCAGGGCACTCCACTCGATGACCGCGTCGTTCCAGGCCTTCCCGGTGGGTGCGTACGGGCGCCCGTACATGTATTCGTAGGTTGTGATGTCGGGCGCGATCATCCCGGCCCGCGCACCGCCCTCAATGCTCATGTTGCAGATGGTCATGCGGTTGGCCATGCCGAGACTGCGAATGGTGCTGCCCCGATACTCGAAGACATGCCCCACCCCGCCGCTGGCACCGTTCTTGGCAATGATGGCCAGGATAATGTCCTTGGCCGTGACACCGGGGGCCAGACGCCCCTCCACGTTGATGGCGAAGGTCTTGGGCTTTTCCTGCATCAGACATTGCGAAGCCAGTACGTGGGCCACCTCGCTTGTACCGATGCCAAAGGCCAGAGCCCCGAAGGCGCCGTGGGTACTGGTATGGCTGTCCCCGCAGACGATCGTCATGCCCGGCTGGGTTACGCCCATCTCGGGAGCCACAACGTGCACGATGCCCTGGACATCGCCCTTGATGTCCCACAGGGTGATGCCGAACTGATCGCAGTTGTCGCGCAGGGCGCCGACCTGGGCCTGGGCGTCGTCGGGCCACAGCGGGATTTCCCGCGTCGGAATCGCGTGGTCCATCGTGGCAAAGGTCCGTTCGGGCCGGCGGACCCCCAGACCCCGGCTGCGAAGTTCCGCGAAGGCCTGCGGCGATGTCACTTCGTGTATCAGGTGGGCATCGACGTAGATGACCGTCGGTTCCCCTGCCTCGGACGACACCACGTGTCGGTCCCAGACTTTGTCAAACATTGTCTTGCCCATTGCCTGTTGCCACTCCCTGGTTGTGGATCGGCGGCCGGAGCGGCCGCTGTTTTGGTTCGCCCTTGCGTCAACGACTAAGAATCCTGGTCAGGTCCCCGGCACTGCCGCTCTCGGCCGGAGTCTCGACGGCCAACTGCTCCTCCCGGTCCAGCAGGCGCATACCCTCGTTGCGGGCTTCAATCGTATGCACCTCGTCCTGCGGGGTCACATGCCACATGGCCTGCCGCTGTACCTCCCAGTCCTCCAGGATTTGGGTGCCGCGCACGGAGCCGGTCCGCTCGACATGGGTTTGGATTAGGGAGAGCAGCCGCCGCTCCACGGTGCCGCCCGCCAACCTGCGGATTTTAATCAGTTCCGGGTTGTACCGCCGTTCGAAGTTGGTGGCGACATCGTAGACGAAGGCCTCGCCGCCCGTCATGCCGGCCCCGAAGTTGCGGCCGGTTTCGCCCAACACCACAACCGTACCACCGGTCATGTACTCGCAGGTGTGTTCGCCGGTGCCCTCCACGACCGCAGTCGCGCCGCTGTTGCGCACCGCAAAGCGTTCGCCGGCCAGGCCCGATGCATACAGATGGCCGCCGGTCGCACCGTAGAGGGCCGTGTTGCCAATGATTACGTTCTGCTGCGGAATGATCTTGGCCCGATCATGCGGCCGGATGACGATTTCGCCGCCGGCCAGGCCCTTGCCGACATAGTCGTTGACCTCGCCAATCAACTGGAAGTTGAGGCCCTGAATGCCAAAGGCGCCAAAGCTCTGCCCCGAACTGCCGACAAACGTGATGTTGATCTGGCCGGGCCGCAGGCCGTCCATCCCGTACCGCAGGGCCAGACCGCAGGCCAGGCGCGCACCCACGGTGCGATCCGTATTGTTGATCGGGTGGGTCAGGAAGACGTTGGCGTCGGGATCGGCCTCCAGTCGCGCAATCACCTGCTCCACCAGCATGTCGCCCAGGGCTGTGCTGGCCAGCAGGGGGTTGCAGTCCCGCACACAGCGGCGCGGCAGGTCGCCGGGGATTTCCTCAAGCAGGGGCGCCAAGTCCATGAAGCCGGCCTCGCGCCCGCGGACCACCTGGGTCAGCAGTTCGGGATGGCCGATCACCTCGTTGAGCGAGCGGTAGCCGAGCCCGGCCAGGATGCGCCGCGTGTCCTCCGCCAGGAACATCATGAACCGAATCACCATCTCCGGGGTTCCCGGAAACTTGGCCCGCAATGCGGGATTTTGGGTGGCCACGCCCACCGGGCAGGTGTCCTTGTGGCAAACCCGGGCCATGATACAGCCCTCTGCGATCATGGCGCTGGTGCCGAAACTGACCTGGTCGGCGCCAAGCATGGCGGCCATGACGATGTCGCGGCCGGTGGAAATGCCGCCGTCGGTCCTCAGAATCACGCGGTCCCTGAGGCCGTTGTCCATCAGCGCGTTGTGGGTTTCGGCCAGCCCCAGCTCCCACGGCAACCCCACATGTTTCAAGCTGCTGAGGGGACTGGCACCGGTGCCGCCACTGGCGCCGGCAATGTGGATCACGTCGGCATAGCCCTTGGCCACCCCGGTGGCAATGGTGCCCACGCCAATCTCCGACACGAGCTTCACACTTACATGGGCGTTGGGGTTGGCCGTCTTCAGGTCGAAAATCAGCTGTGCCAAATCCTCGATGCTGTAGATGTCGTGGTGGGGCGGCGGACTAATCAGGGCCACACCGGGCGTCGCATACCGCAGTTCGGCAATCTTGTCGGACACCTTGTGGCCGGGCAGCTGCCCGCCCTCGCCGGGCTTGGAGCCCTGCGCCATCTTGATTTGCAGTTCCTCGGCACTCATCAGGTAGGCGGGGGTCACCCCGAAGCGTCCCGAGGCCACCTGCTTGATCTTGCTGACCCGTTCCGTGTGGTAGCGGTCGGGATCCTCGCCTCCTTCGCCCGAATTGCTCTTGCCGCCGATCCGGTTCATGGCAATCGCCAGCGTCTCGTGCGCCTCCGCGCTCAGTGCCCCGTGCGACATGGCCGCGGTGCTGAAGCGTTTGGCAATGGCGGCGGCCGGCTCGACTTCCGCCAAAGGCACCGGCTCCCGTTGCGGCTTGAAGTCCAACAGATGGCGCGGCGCAATGCGCTGGCTGTTCTGCAGTTCGATCAACTCGTCGAAGGCGGCCTGGGCTTCCGCATCGTCTGCCGCGGTGACCGCGGTCTGGAGCAGGTGGACCACCTTCGGCGACCACTCGTGCACCTCGCCGCCGCGCCGGGACTTGTAGAGGCCCCAGGACGGCATGCGGCGGCGACCGCCCGTCCGGCCCTGCGGGAATGCGGTGGCGTGCCAGGCCGACACGTCCTCGGCCAGCGTTTCGTAGCTGACGCCGCCCAGCAGGCTGGGCGTGCCCGTGAACACCTCGTCAATCAACTGCTCGCTGATGCCGATGGCCTCGAACACCTGACCGCCGCAATAGCTGTCCAGCGTGCTGATGCCCATCTTGCTCATGATCTTGAGCAGGCCCTTCTCGGTGCCGGTCAGGAAGTTCTCGGCGGCCTGCTCCGCCGTCATCGACCCGAAGTGGCGTCCCTCTTCGACCATGGAGCTTATGGATTCGTAGATCAGGTAGGGATAGACGGCATTCGCCCCGTATCCGATCAGGGCCGCGAAGTGGTGCACTTCGCGCGGTTCGCCGCTCTTGACCACGATGCTGGCATGCATGCGCTGGCCGGTCCGCACCAGGTGGTGGTGCAGGGCCGAGGTTGCCATCAGTGACGGGATGGGCAGACGCCCGGGGTCCACGCCTTCATCCGACAGCACCAGGATGCGCGCGCCCTCGGCCAGGGCCTCCGAGGCGCGGGCGCACAGCTGCTGCAAGGCCTGCCGCATCATCTCGCCGCGGGAACGGGGCCGGTCGGCTGCGCTGTCCGGCTGCCAGGTCATGTCCAGCGTGGCCATCCAGAATTCAGGCGAGCCCATGCCCAGACTCTCCAGGAGGTAAAAGTGATCCTGATGCAGGATGGGCGACTGGAGCTCAATCAGCCGGGCCGCCGCGGCCGTCTCCGACAGCAGGTTGGCCCGTTCGCCCAGGAGCATGCGCAGGCTCATGACCGTCGATTCCCGCAGGGAGTCGATCGGGGGATTGGTCACTTCCGCGAAACGCTGCTTGAAGTAGTGGAACAGGGGACGGGGCAAGTGGCTCAGGGCGGCGATGGGCGTGTCGTCGCCCATGGCCCCCACCGGTTCGGCGGCATTGGTCAGATAGGGGCGCAGCACCACCACGAGTTCCTCGGAGGTGAAGCCGAACGAAATTTGCCGTTCGAGCAAGGGCAGCCGGGACGGGGTGTGGACCGTCCGCTCCGGACGCGTCTCCGGTTTGCCGGTGCCCCGCAACGCACTGGCCAGGCGCGCTTCCTGAATCCGGCGGCTCTTGAGCAGAATGCCCTCCAGCGACACCAGGTTGTCCTCGAGCCACTTGCCGTAAGGCCGCCGGTTGGCCGCCTGTGCCGTAATCTCGGCGTTGGCCTGTACCGTGCTGGCCTTGGTGTCGACACTGAAGATTTGGCCGGGACCCAGTCGGCCCTTGGCCCGCACCGCCGCCTCGTCGTAGCGGACCGCGCCCATTTCGCTGGCGCAGATGACAATGCCGCTCTCCAACAACACGTACCGTGCCGGCCGCAGGCCGTTGCGGTCCATGATCGTGCCCACGACCCGGCCGTCGGTATAGGTAATGCTGGCCGGGCCGTCCCAAGGCTCGAGCAGGGAACTGTGGTACTTGTAGAAGGCCCGGCGCTCCGGAGTCATATCGCCTTCCGGAATTCGTTCCCAGGCTTCCGGCACCATCATCAGCAGGGCATGCCGAATGTCGCGCCCGCTGCGCACCAGCAGTTCCAGTTGCTGGTCGAACTTGCCGCTGTCGCTGGTGTCGGTGTCCATGATCGGCAGCAGGTCGTCCAGGCCCTGCGGCCATACGGCCGCCGCCAAATCCGGCTCGCGGGCGCGCATCCACAACTCGTTGCCCTGGAGCGTGTTGATTTCGCCGTTGTGGCAAATCAGGTTGAAGGGCTGCGCCTTCTCCCAGGAAGGGAGCGTGTTCGTGCTGTAGCGCTGGTGGAACACGGCCAGGGACGTTTCGAACAACGGGTCGTGGAGGTCCGGGTAGAACCGGCCCAGCATGTCGGCCAGGACCAACCCCTTGTACACGATGGTGCGGCTGCTCAGGCTCGGCACGTAGAGGCGTTCCACACCCCCTGCCTGCGCCTGTTTCAGCATTAGCTTGCGTGCCCGGTAGAGCAGCCGTTCAAATGCTTCGCCGGCGTGCGCGGCGCGCGCCGTGCGCCGCAAAATCACCTGCTCCATCCAGGGACGCAACCGGAGCGCCCGGTCTCCCAGCACCGACGTGATAACGGGCACGGAGCGGAAGGCCAGGACTTCGAGCTGCAGGTCGGACGCGACCTTGCGCACCACTTCGCGGGCCCGTTCCCGATCATCGGCATCGCGGCGGTTGAGGAACAGCTGGCCCACGGCCAAGTCGGAAACCGGCGGCGCCTCGACGCCAATCTGCTTTAGTTCCCGGACAAAGAAGCGGTAGGGAATCTGCGAAAGGATGCCGGCACCGTCGCCGGACTTGCCGTCGTCGGCGATGGCCCCGCGGTGCGCATGGTTGCACAGCGCGTCCAACGCCATGCGCAGGACCTCGTGCGACCTGCCGCCCTCCACATGGGCCACAAACCCGATGCCGCACGCATCGCGCTCGGCCGCAGGTGGGTTCTTGTAGAAGGATTTCCGGCCGGTCTTGGCCCATGCAGCCATGGTGCACCTGCACGCAAAATGACATAGCCGCCTGCCACGCGCGGCGGCGACTCCGGGGTCGGGCACACGGACCCGCCCCGTGGCCGGACCCAATGCCCAACGGCACTGTGGGACCGATTATACCCGTAATGCCGTCGGGATTTTCGAACCTCCGGCACCGGAGGCCGGCGCGGCGTCAACCGGGCCCGGTTGACCGAACATCCTCAGCCCTTGACGCCGCCGATCAGCATGCCCTTGACAAAGTAGCGCTGAATGAACGGATAGACGAGCAGAATCGGGACCGTCGTAACAATAATCATGGCCGCCTTGAGGGTCTGCGCCGGCGGCATCATCTCCGGTTCGAACATGATCCCCAGGTCGCCCCGGTACGAGGCGTCCCCCAGGTAGAGGATGGAACGCAGGATGACCTGGATGGGATACAGATCCCGATTGGAGTTGAACACGGCGGCATAGAACCAGCCGTTCCAGTGCCAGACCGCATAGAAGAGGCCAATCGTGGTGAGCGCCGGCATGGAAAGGGGCAGGTAGACCCGGATCAGCACCGTCAAGGGGTTGGCCCCGTCCATCAGGGCCGCCTCCTCCAATTCCACGGGGATGGTCATCAGGAAGTTGCGCATGATCAGCAGCCACCAGGGATTGACCAGGAAGGGCGTGATCATGATCCAGACCGTGTTCGTCAGACGCAGCCGGTCCACAACCAGGTAGAACGGGATCAGGCCGCCGCTGAAGACCATGGGGATGAACACCAGCAGCGTCATGAAGGTGCGTCCCGGAAGGTTGCGCCGGGCCAGGACGTACGCGCCCAGGCCGGTGAACGTGAGGCACAGAGTGGTTCCGACAATGGTGCGGAACATCGTGATTTTGTAGGCGTTGAACACCGTGCCCTTGCTGCCCCCGAAGAGAAACTCGTAGGCCTCCAGCGTGGGGGCTTCCGGGATCAGCACGAAGTTGCCGCGGCGCGCCCACTCCGCCGTGGATATGAACGAAGTGCTGAGCACGCTGATGAACGGGATCAGAAACATGAGGCTGACGACAATCAGGAACACGTAGTTGCCGAAGTAGAACAGCCGTTCCATCGGCGTCGCCTTGATGCGCATGGCCCGTCTCCCCTACCAGATGCCCTGGTGGCCCAGGAAGTTGGCGAACTTGTTGGCGGCCAGCAGGAGCAGGAGTGCCAGGATCGACTTGTAGAGGCCGACTGCGGACGCGAACGAGTACTTGAGGTTGAGCAGACCGGCCCGGTAGACATAGGTGTCAATGATGTCGGCCACTTCGTACACGGACGGGGAATACAGCAGCAGAATCTGCTCGAACCCGGCGTCCAGCAGGTCGCCGATCCGGAAGATGAACAGGATCACGATGACGTGGCTGATGCCGGGCAGGGTGATGTGGCGCACCTGCTGTATCTTACTGGCCCCGTCGATGTTGGCGGCCTCGTAGGTTTCAGGGTTGAGGCCGGCCATGGCGGCCAGGTACAGGATGCTGCCCCAACCCACGGTCTGCCAGACCGTGGTGCCCACCAGAATGGTCCGGAACCAGCGGGGGTCGCCCAGATAGTGCTGCGGTTCGCCGCCGGTCAGGACCACGAGGTGGTTGACCAGACCGCCCTGGACACCGAACACCACGTAGACCAGGCCGGCCACAATCACCATCGAGAAGAAATGTGGCAGATAGGAGATGGTCTGCGAGATGCGCTTGAAGTAGGTGTTGTGCACCTCGTTGATGAGCAGTGCCAGCAGAATTGGCGCGGGGAAGGACCACAGGGTCTTGTAGATGGAGATCATCAGCGTGTTCTCCATCAGGTCCCAGAAGAAAAACGAGTTGAAGAAATTGACGAAGTGCTTGAAGCCAATGAAGCTGGACGTGACAATCTCGCCCATGGACATGAACGGCGTCACGTCCTTGAACGCAATCATGATGCCGATCATTGGCACGTACTTGAAGATGATCAAGTACCCCGCCACCGGCAGGAACAACAGATAGTAGAAGCCATGTTTGCGCAGGATGCGCAGTACTTCGGTCATGGACGTTTTGTCCGTGATGATCGGCAACCGGCAAACAATGCGCCGATGGCCGCAGGCACCGTCGACCTGGAATTACAGACGGTCAGGGACGGAGTCGCCCGTCCCCGACCGGGTGGGCCCGAGCCCCCGGCCCGCAGGCCGAGGACTCGGATGGCCGTGTGACGGTCGGGACCTCGTTAGAGGCCCTTGGCCGCCACGTACTGAGACGTGTAGGCGTCGATCCAGTCCTGCAGGCCGGCCCTGTAGAGGCTGTCGACGAAATCGCCGAACTCGCTCAACGGGCGCACGCCGGTGATGAACTTGATCGCCTCTTCGGAGTTCAGGCGGTTGATGTCCTCCATGCTCGGCACCTGCTCGGCAATCGCAGCGCCGTCGTAGGGCACGTCGAAGTCGACCGGCATCTTGCCGTTGCTGTAGTCGAACACGTACTTCTTGATGTGGTCGTAGTGGCGACCCCACAGCGGATCCTCGGGAGCCGACCAGGTTTCGATCGCCAAACCCGCGCCCTGATAGAGCTCGCCGGCGTAGATCGCGGCACCGGCCTCGGCATCGTAGCGGTGCACCTGTTCCTTGGTCTCGTCGACCCAGTCCCAGTCCGTGCCTTGAATCCCGTAGTGGGCGGTCACGGCGTTGTCGCGGATCGGATCGTACTGCCAGTTCACGAACTGGATGACTTCCTTGGCCACCGGCGAGTTGGCCGGAATCATGTAGGCCTGGGTCATGTTGGCGTTGTTGGTCCCCGCCAGACCCATCGGACCCACCATCTTGAGCGGGAAGATGAAGTCCATGCCCGGGATCACATCCTCGAGGAAAATGCGCTGGCCCAGGATGGTCATGCGCGAATACCAGCCGCAGTGGATGCCCATGTTGCCGGAACGCAAAACCTCCTCGAAGTCCATGTTGGCAAAGACTTCCTTGTGGAACCAGCCGTTGTTCCACCACTCGTTCATCTTGGTCAGGAACGCCTCGTAGCCGGGCTGCAGCTGGTGGGGCTTGATCTGGCCGTCGCTTTCGTCGTACCAGCGCGAGCGGCCGTATTCGCTCCAGGCGCCCAGCAGACAACCTTCGAGGCTGCCCAGATTGTTGGTTACCAGAACGGCGTCGGGGTTGGCCTCCTGGAAGGCGGCCATGTTGCCTTCGAGTTGATCAATCGTCATCTGTTCCGAGTCGAAGGGAAGACCCAGATCGTTGATCCAGTCTTCGCGGAACCAGGTGAAGTTCCAGGTGTGCCCCATCAGGCCCAGGCGCGGAATGCCCCAGATGTCGCCGTTGGCGTCCTTCATCCCGCTCCAAGTGGCCTCGGGGAAGGCAGTCAGAATGTTCTGGCCGTGTTCCTCCAGCAGGTCCGTAATCGGCATGATGGCGGCCTTGTACTGGGTCCAGTCGCCGGTGAACATGTCCAACTGTTCCGTCTGGGAACTCAGCATCAGGTTCAGGCGTTCGCGGCCGGCGGCGCCGGGCGGCGGCACAAAGCCGTTGGGGCGGATGCCCAGCTGTTCCGTGATGTAGTCCTGTACTTCCTTGTACTTCTCGGGGTCGCTGCCTTCCGGCCGCACCAGGGCAATCGACGGCCAGACATAGACGTCGACAACACCGTCCTCGGCCATGCCCATGTCATCGCCGCCGGCGGCCGGGCCCTCGGGCTGGGCGCAGGCAAGCATGATGCTGCCGCTGGCAGCCAAGGCCGACAAGCGGAGGAACTGTCGGCGGTCAACCGTGTACTTCAAGCCATGCTTCATGGCGTTTCTCCTTTGTACCAACAAGGTGTCGTGCACAGACGCGAAAGCCGCCGGGGGTACGCACCACCCCATGGCAGGTGCCGCCGCGCTTTGCACATCGCGATCGTAGCACAGCGCCGAAGGGACCTCCCGGTCTGCTGCTCAGACCAGCGAGGCCAGCGGGGCTGTCTCGGCCTCGCTGGCGATCTGCTTGTTCAACGCCTGCAAGTACGCCTTGGCACTGGCCACGATGATGTCCGTGTCCACGCCACGGCCGGAGAAGAGCCGACGCCGAACCCGCCCCTGGGCCGTCTCCACCATGTCCCGGCCGCGGTCGGGCACTTCGATGCGGATGGTCACGTCGCCGTTGGCGTCCATACCCGCGGTCACAGCCTGCACCACGAATTCGACCAGGGTGTTCTCAACCCCGACGATGCGGTTGATGCCCTGGTAGACCGCGTCCACCGGACCGGTGCCGAAGCCGGCGTCCGTCACTTGCTCACCGTTGTCCAAGCGACGCAGGATGACCACGGCCGTGGGAGTCAGGTTGGTCCCGCACTGCACCTGGACGTTGACCAGCTCCCAGGTTTCCTTGGGCTGGTAAACCTCGTCCGCCACCAGTGCCTCCAAGTCGGCATCCGTGACGGTCTTCTTCTTGTCGGCCAGATCCTTGAAGCTGTTGAAGACATCGTTGAGCTCGGCGGGTTCCATGTGGTATCCGAGTTCGTCCAGGCGGGTGCGCAGCGCATGGCGGCCACTGTGCTTGCCCAGGACCAGTCCCTGGCGGTGCTGTTTCAAGCCCACCGTCTCCGCATCCATGATTTCGTAGGTGCGCTTGTGCTTGAGCACGCCATCCTGGTGGATGCCGGCTTCATGGGCAAAGGCATTGGCGCCGACGATGGCCTTGTTGGGCTGAATGACCATGCCCGTATAGCGGCTGACCATGTCGCTCGTGCGATGGATCTCCTGCGTCTGCACATTGGTGCGCAGATCGTAGAACTGCGGCCGGGTGTAGAGCCCCATGACGAACTCTTCCAGTGAGGAATTCCCCGCCCGTTCACCAATGCCGTTGACCGTCACCTCCACCTGCCTGGCCCCGGCCGATACGGCCGCCAGCGTGTTGGCCGTGGCGAGTCCCAAATCGTTGTGCGTGTGGGTGCTGAAAATCACGTCTCGGCCGCCCGGCGTGCCTTCGATCAGCGCCCGGAACAGAGCCTCGTACTCCTTCGGCTGTGTATAGCCGACGGTATCCGGGATGTTGAGCGTGGTCGCGCCGGCCTGAATCGCGACCTCCAGAATCTGCTTGAGGTACTCGATATCGCTGCGCCCGGCATCCTCCGGACTGAACTCCACATTGCCGCACAGGCTGACGGCGTACTCCACCATTTCGCCCACGGTCTCCAGAACCTCGTTGCGCGACAAGCGCAGCTTGTGCTCCAAGTGAATGTCACTGGTCGCGATAAAGGTGTGGATGCGCGGCCGCACGGCCGGTTCGGTGGCGGTGAAGGCCCGTTCGATGTCCTTGCGGTTGGCGCGCGCCAGCCCGGCAATCACCGGCGGCGGCAGCAAACTGCCGTCCTGGCCGACACGGGCTTCGCGTCCGACGGTCTCGGCCACCCTGTGGACCGCCTTCCAGTCACCGGGACTGGCGATGGGAAAGCCGGTCTCGATGATGTCAACGCCCAGACGGGCCAGCTGACGAGCCAGTTCAAGCTTCTCATGGTCGTCCAACGTTGCTCCCGGACTTTGTTCGCCATCCCGCAAGGTGGTGTCGAAAATCAGGACGGTGTCCCCGTGGGCCACCTGCCGGGCGTATGCCGCCATGTCCTCGATGGCGAACTGGCCGCCGTCAACCGGAGGGTCGACTTCAGGCTGTTGCGTGCCGGATGCTGTTTCCATGGTTCCACTCCCGTGAACGGGCCGTCGCACGGCCCTCTGTCAATCAGGCTTCGCGCTCGATTTCCTGTGCGTTGAGGAAGGTCATCATGCGGCGCAGTTCCAAGCCCACCTCCTCAATCTGCTG
This sequence comes from Caldilineaceae bacterium, assembly GCA_965219935.1. Classification (GTDB taxonomy): domain Bacteria; phylum Chloroflexota; class Anaerolineae; order Caldilineales; family Caldilineaceae; genus Bin34. The sequence continues at coordinate 1,489,840 of CBDCOU010000003.1, forward strand.
GTACTGTTCGCGGCGGCGGCGGGACTTGAAGTTCGAGAGCCCGGAGTAGTACTCGTCCATCCACTCCTCGGCAAAGCGGCCGCTCGTGACCTCCTCCAGGATCTGCTTCATGGCCTTGCGCGTCTCGTCGGTGACGATGCGCTGGCCACTCACATAGTCGCCCCACTCGGCCGTGTCCGAGACGCTGTAGCGCATGTAGGCCAGGCCGCCTTCGTAGAACAGATCGACAATCAACTTGAGTTCGTGCAGACACTCGAAATAGGCAATTTCCGGCTGGTACCCCGCCTCAACCAAGGTCTCGAACGCGGCCTTGACCAGCTCGCTGACGCCGCCGCAGAGCACGGCCTGCTCTCCGAAGAGGTCGGTTTCGGTTTCCTCGGCAAAAGTGGTCTCCAGCACGCCGGCGCGCGTGCAACCCAAGCCGCGGCCGTAGGACAGGGCGTTGGCCAGGGCCTGGCCGGAGGCATCCTGGTGGATGGCCACCAGGCCGGGTACGCCCGAACCCTCCGTGAAGACTTCGCGCACGCGATGGCCCGGCGCCTTGGGTGCCACCATCGACACATCGACATGCGCGGGAGGCACGATCTGGCCAAACCGAATGTTGAATCCGTGGGCGAACATCAGCGTGTTGCCGGGATTGAGCCCCTGCTGGATTTCCTCCTTGTAGATCTGACCCTGGACCTGGTCCGGCAACAGGACCATCGTGATATCGGCCGATGCCACGGCATCCGCCGTGTTCATGACCTCCAGCCCGTCCGCCTCGGCCTTGGCCCGGCTGCGGCTGCCCTCATACAGGCCCACCACCACGGACATCCCGGAATCACGCAGGTTTAGGGCATGGGCATGCCCCTGGCTGCCATAACCAAGGATGGCGATGCGCTTGTCCTTGATCAGGTCCGGATCCGCCTGGTTTTCGTAGTAGATCGTGGCCATGGGGTAAAGGGTCTCCTTGCCGGTTGGGATGGGTTGGGAATTACATATGGGTCAAGTGGCCGGAACCGCCTCGGGCAGTCCTGGCGCAAACAGGGGGCGGTCACACGCCTCCGCCCTGCCAGGTGTCGCGGGCCGGTTCGAGGATCGGTTCCGATTCGACGTTGGCCACGGCACTGCGCACAATGGCCACCGGGCCGGTGCGGACCATCTCCAGCAGGTGGTAGTCGCGCAGAAGACCGATGAGCGAGTCAATCTTGTCCTCGCGGCCCACGATCTGAATCAGCATGTCGGTACGCGAAATGTCCTCCACCGTGGCCTCGAACACCTCAATCAGGTCCAGAACCTGACGTCGCTCTTCGGGACCCACCGCCACGCGCACAAGGGCCAGCTCCCGCTTGACAATCGTCTCCTGTGCAAAGCTCTCGACCCGGGTGACATCCACCAGCTTGATCAGCTGGCTGCGCACCTGCTCCAGAGTCCGGTCGTCGCCGCTGACTTCGAAAGTCATGCGCGAGATGCCCGGTTCCTCGCTGGCACTGACCTGCAGGCTGTCAATGTTGAAGTTGCGTCGGCTCAGCAGGCCAGTCACGCGGTTCAGGACACCGGGACGGTCCCGCATCCAAGCCGCCAGAATGTGTTTCATCGATGCCGTTCCGAGATGGGTGGGAAAGCCAATCGAGTCAGAAGGACGGAACCACGCCGCCGTGGTCCTGCACGATGTGCGGCCGGCGGATCAGTTCGTCCACGGCGGCACCGGGCGCCACCATCGGATACACGTTGACCTCCTCCTTGACCTGGAAGTCGATCAGGTACGGGCCATCCGTGGTGTTCGCCGCCCGCACGGCCTCAGCCACCTGGCCCGGCTCATCCACCTTGCAGGCCGGTATCCCGTAGGCGGCCGCCAGCATTACATAGTCGGGGGACAGGACCGGCGTGCCCACGTAGCGCTTGTCATGAAAGAGCTGCTGCCACTGACGCACCATGCCGAGAAAGCCGTTGTTGATGATGGCAATCTTGACCGGCAGCTTTTCCTGCTGAATCGTGGCCAGTTCCTGCATCGTCATCTGGAAGCCGCCATCGCCCACGATAGCCCACAACAGCTTGTCGGGACAGGCCATCTGGGCACCCATGGCCGCCGGCAGGCCGTAGCCCATGGTCCCCAGGCCGCCGCTCGTCAGGAGCTGCCCGGCCCGTTCGTGCACAAAGTACTGGGACTCCCACATCTGGTGCTGGCCGACGTCGGTCGCCACCAGCACGTCGCCGGGATCCCGCAGGTTGGTGGTCTCCGACCAGATCTGCCGCATGACGAACGGCGGCACCAGTTCGTCCAGTTCGAAGGTGAGGATGTCCTTGCCGGCACTGCTGAGCTTGCGGTCGGAGAGCGAGGCCAGCCACTCCGTATGCGTGTTGGGTTGGATAAGCGGCTCCAGGGCCGGCAGCGTTTCCGCCAGGTCCCCGACGACGGCGACATCCGGCTGCACATTCTTGCCCACTTCGGCCTTGTCGAGTTCGAAGTGCACCACGGACGCCTGCTTGGCGAAGCGGTCCAGGCGCCCCGTAATACGGTCGTCGAAGCGCATGCCCAGCGCGATCAGGACATCGCAGGCCTGGACCGCCTCGTTGGCGTAGGCTTCGCCGTGCATGCCGCCCATGCCCAGGCTGAGGGGATGGGTCTCCGTGATGTTGCCGGTGCCCAGCAGGGTGGTGACGACCGGGATCTCGGCCTTTTCCACAATCCGCAGCAGCACGTCCGACACTCCGGCCAGATGGATGCCGTGTCCGGCCATGATCAGCGGCGACTCGGCGGCGTTGATCAAATCGGCCGCGTCGGCCAGCGCGTCCTGCCAGGAAGCAGGGTAGGGCTCGAAGCCGGGCAACTTCACATCCATGTCGTAGCGAAACTCGCCCTCCGCGATCTGCACGTCCTTGCACACGTCCACGAGCACCGGCCCGGGACGCCCCTCCCTGGCAATGTAAAACGCCTCCTTCATGACCATCGGCAGGTCGGCCACATCGGTGACAAGGTAGTTGTGCTTGCAGACGGGCTGGGTCACGCCCACGATGTCCGCCTCCTGGAAGGCGTCGGTGCCCAGCATCGGCGAAGGCACCTGGCCCGTGATGCACACGATGGGCACGCTGTCCATCTGGGCGGTCGCAATGCCGGTGACGAGATTGGTCGCGCCGGGGCCGCTGGTCGCCACGCACACCCCCACCTCGCCCGTAGCCCGGGCATAGCCGTCTGCCATGTGGGCCGCGCACTGCTCGTGCCGCACCAGCACGTGATGCAGCAATCCTTCGGCCTCGTACACCGCCAGCGCGTCGTAGGCGGGCAGGATGGCGCCGCCGGGATGGCCGAACAGGATGGAGACGCCCTCCGTCACGCAGGCATCCCAGATCATCTCCGACCCGGTAATGCGGCGCGGCGGCGCCGTAGTCCTGAAATGATCGGGGGGAAAGTGCATCGTTATGCTCCGGTCTCGATAGGTGGATGCTGCGCGGGTTGGTTTTCGGTTAAAATTAGGCTGAACCAGGGCAAATAAAAATCCTTCCCGGTGGGAAGGATTGACGGCTTTGCCTGTCTAGCTCGCCCTGGTTGGCTCGCCTTTATCCCTCACCACACAGGTGCGGCCGCAGGACGACGAGGTCGACCTGCGCGTCAGGCAACAACAAGAACGACGAATACGATTGCGTAGTCATGCCCCATTGTAGGCCAACCCTGCGGACAGAGTCAATTCAAGGCAATCCCTGCGTCGGAAACCGAGCCGGATGAGACGCGCAACCAAACTGTTCCCGGTCCGATCGAACCTCAAACCCACCCAGTCCCTCACACCCTAATCATTCCCTGTCATGACTATCAGTTCTCCCCCTCCCGCATCCGCCGGGCTCGTGAACGAACCCCTGGTCCAGCTGCCTCCGGCATCCCACCCGGACGGCACGTCGGCCTTGAACGGGGACGCCGGTGCAGCCGTCGTGCCGCCGACGGACACGTCTTTCCTGGAGCGGGACGTATCCGGCCGCTCGGTAGAGGAGCTGTGTACGGCACCCGAAATCTACAACCGCGAGCTGAGTTGGCTCGACTTCAACTGGCGGGTCCTGCACGAAGCCAAGGATCCGCGCAATCCATTGGTGGAACGGCTCAAGTTCCTCGGCATCACCGGCTCGAACCTCGACGAGTTCATCCGCAAACGGGTCGGTGGCCTGCAACGGCAACGAGCCGCGGGGGTGGCCAACCTGCGGCTGCAGGGATGGACCCCGGAACACCAGCTGGATCTGATAGGCAAGGTGATCGACAAATTCCGCGACCAGCAGGACGAATGCCTGTTGCAGGACCTGCTACCCAAGCTGGCGGACGAGGGCATCCGCCTGCTGAGCTACGACGACTTGTCCGAGAGCCAGGTTGCCGATCTCCGCAACCTGTTCCTGCAGGACCTGTTTCCCCTGCTGACGCCGTTGGCCTACGATCCAGGCCATCCCTTCCCGTTCATCAGCAACCTGAGCCTCAATCTGGCGGTCGAGGTGCGCGACCCGCGCACCGGCGATGTGCGGCTGGCCCGTCTCAAGGCCCCCACCGATCGGCACCGCTGGATCCCGTTGGGGCCCCCAAATCATTTTGTGTCGCTGGTGAACGTCCTGCTCAACAACCTGGACGCACTGTTCCGGGGCATGGAAGTGGTCGATGCCTATCCGTTCCGCGTCACGCGCAACGCCACCCTCGTGCGCAACGAGGACGAGGCGGACGATCTGGTCGAGATGATCAGCGAGGAACTGCAGCAGCGGCGATTTGCGCCGGTGGTGCAGCTGGAGGTGTCGGACCGCATGCCGCGCCGGGTGCTGGGGGTTCTGTTGCGCGAATTCGGACTGCGCGACCAGGATGTGTACCGCATCAAGGGAGTCCTGGATGTGGCCGAGTTGTTCAACCTTGCCAACCTGATCGAGCGCCAGGACCTGAAGTTCCCGCCGTTCCGGTCCCAAATTCCCTCCGGTTTCGCCGCACTCTCGCCGGACACTTCACCGGACGACATGTTCCGACTGCTGAGCAAGGGCGATCGGCTTCTGCACCACCCCTACCAGTCGTTCGCCCGCACGACGCAGGAGGTGATTCTGGCGGCAACCCGCGACCCCAAGGTGCTGGCCATCAAGCACACGATGTACCGGACATCGGACGATTCGGCCATCGTGGCGGCGCTGGCCGCCGCGGCCGGGTCCGGCAAACAGGTCGCGGTGCTGGTGGAGGTCAAGGCCCGTTTCGACGAGGAACTGAACATTCACCACTCCAAGCGCCTCGAGGAGGCGGGATGCCATGTGGCCTACGGACTGGTGGGCCTGAAGACCCACTCCAAGGTCACGCTGATCGTGCGCCAGGAACGGGACGGCCTGCACAGTTATGCGCACATCGGCACGGGCAACTACAACGCCAAGACCGCCAGTGTGTACACCGACTACAGTCTGCTGACCACTAACGAGGACATCGTCGGCGACGTGATGCACCTGTTCAACTATCTGACCGGCTACGGTCAGAGCCTGGAGTACAAGCACCTGCTGGTGGCGCCCATCAACATGCGCGACCGGTTCATCGAGATGATCGAACGGGAAATCGAGCACTGCGGACGGACGGGCGAAGGCCACGTTGTGGCCAAGGTCAACGGCCTGGACGACCCGCGGCTTTGCGAGGCCCTGTATGCCGCCAGTCAAGCCGGAGTCCGCATCGACTTGATTGTGCGAGGCATCTGCCGCATCCGGCCCGGCATCCCGGAGGTCAGCGAAAACATCACCGTACTCAGCCTGGTTGGCAGATTCCTGGAGCACAGCCGCATCTTCTACTTCGCCAACGACGGGGAGCCGGAGTGCTACATCGGCAGCGCGGACTGGATGCAGCGCAACCTGGACAACCGTGTCGAGGCCATCGTGCCCCTGCTGGACCCGATGCTACGCGACGAGGTACGCGACATGCTGGCATTGTGCGTCCACGATCAGCGCAATGCGTGGGAGATGCGTTCGGATGGGAGCTACGTGCAGCGGCTGCCCGCCGCGCTGGCCGAGGATTCCCCGGATGCGGAAGCCAACGCCGTGAGGGGTGCCCAGCTCACCCTGATGATGCAGGCCAACCAGCACTCGCTCTACTGATCCGGACCGGGAAGCCCCGTCTCAAATCAAAAACACCCCGCGCTCGGAAGCGGTTCCGGTCGACTGCAGGTGGTGGTCGTGTCCAGATGCCTGCCGAGAGCACTGGACTCCCTGAATAGTTCCATGACCTCCAGCACATGATGGGCAAGGTCCCCACTGGCCCGGTGGGGACGGTCGTGGGTCAGGGCATACGCCATGTCGGCCAAGCCAATGCCCCTCAAAACCTGGTCGCTGTGAGTCAGGGGCACTTCGGTCCATTCGCGATTTCGGAAGATCCCGGCCAGATGCGTCACCGGCCCCTGGAAGGTATTGGGATCGGGAACGCCCAGGGAGCCCTCGGTTCCATACACCTCAATTCGGGGCAAGATGCCGCCCCAGACATCGAAGCTCTGGATAATCGTTCCGATGGCACCGGAATGGAATTCCACGGTGCCGGCATAGTGGGTGGGCACTTCGGGGCGGATCACCTTGCCGGCTAGGGGCTGGCTGGTAATCGTGCGCTCAGGAAAGGTGATCCGGGTCATGCCACTGACCTTGCAAATCGGCCCCATCAGGTTGACCAGGGCCGTCAGGTAGTACGGCCCCATGTCCAGCATGGGACCGCCTCCAGCCTCGTAGTAGAACTCCGGCGCCGGATGCCAGGCCTCGTGCCCGCGGCTCAACATGAAGGCCGTGGCCGCCACCGGTTCCCCGATCATGCCCTGATCGATGGCGTGCCGCGCGGTTTGCTGCCCGCCGCCCAGAAACGTGTCGGGCGCACAGCCCAGCCGCAGGCCATGGGTCGCGGCCGCCTCCACCACCGCCCTGCCCTGGCCCCGGTCGACGGCCAGGGGTTTTTCGCTGTAGGCATGCTTGCCGGCCTCCAAGGCCTGGATGTCCACCTCGGCATGTGCCTTGGGAATGGTCAGGTTGAGGACGATGTCGATGTCGGATCGATCCAGGAGGGCGTCCACCGACAGGGCCGGACAGCCAACCTCTGACGCCAGGGCCGCGGCCGCCTCCGGGTTCAGGTCCGCCACAGCCGCGATGGCGACATGGTCAAAGGGTGCCAGGCCCTTCACATAGGCGCGGCTGATCACGCCACAGCCAACAATCCCAACCTGCCAAACCTTCGTCATCCGAAACTCCTTGGCTGCGGTGGGCAGCATTCTCAGTGCGTGGGTTCCCCTGCGCCGGTCTCCAGCCAGGCCAGATCCGCGGGCGTCAGCTCGAAGTCCAGCGATTGCAGGTTGTCCTTCCATTCGGCGGGCGAGTTGCAGCCGATCAGGGCGAAGAGGTTGAGGGGCTGGGACAGCACGTAGGAGACGGCCACCTGTGCCGATGTCAAGCCATGGCGGGATCCCATTGCCGCGGCCCGGTCCAGGCGCCGGAAGTTCTCCTCCGAGGCATAGGATCGGATGCAGGTGGCGTGGTGGTAGCCCTCGAAGCCATCCAGGTTGTCCCGCGTGTAGATTCCGGTGAAGAAACCCATGGCCAGGCTCGACCACGTGAAAACCGGCATCTGCGTTTCGCGATACCAAGACCGCGCTGCCGCGCCCTTGCGTCCCGAAATGGTCAGGCAATCGCGCCAGGGCTCCTCCACCTGCTCCGCCATGCTGAAGTTCGGGCTGCTGGCCACGAAGGGGGCGCACCCGTTTGCGGCGGCATAGGCGTTGGCTTCCCTGATGCGTTCGGGGCTCCAGTTCGAACCGCCGTAGGCCAGGATCTTGCCTTCCCGGCGGTGTTTTTCAAGACGTTCGACCAGGGGGCCCACCGGCAGTGCGGGATCGTCCCGATGCAGCAGGTACAGATCGATGTGGTCGGTCCGCAGGCGGGCCAGCGAGTCGTGCAAATCGCTGCTCAGATCGTACGGGGTGACCCGGTCGCGGTCCTGATTGAAGTGGCACCCCTTGGTGAGCACGAAGATTTCGTCCCGCACGCCCCTGGTCTCCATCCACAGCCCCAGGGCCCGTTCGGACCCGCCACCGCCGTAACCGTGGGCGGAGTCGACCGCATTGCATCCCAGTTCGTAGAGACTGTCCATCAACTCGATGCCGGCCTCCCGGTTGCCATCGTGCAACATGATCGTGCCCTGCAAAATGCGGCCAATCCGCTTGTCACAACCCGGTATCTGTCCGTATTTCACGCGAGGAGTTCCTGTTGGTATTGACGGGCGGGACCCGTTGGCAAAGTCCGAATTTACTCCATCGGATAGCGCAGGCCCCACTGGGCACGGATGGTGTCCAGGGTGGTCATGACGCCCATGGTGTGGGACCAGGTCATGTCCGGGCTTTCCAGCAGCCCGGCCTTGAGGCAGCGGTTCACTTCCATGACCTCGTGGGCAAACCCCTTGCCGATGAGGCCCGGCTCCACCCGGCGCCAGTCCTCGCCGTCCACCTTGAGGTGGAAATGGTCGGTCAACCACCAGGGTGTCGGCATCCGGATCTCGCCGGCCGATCCGAACAACAGGCATTCCTGCGGGGTATTGTCGCGAATTGAGGAATAACAGACTGCCAGGCCCCCGTCCGGATACCCCAGCAGAATTCCGCTCCGTTCGTCAATGCCGCCTTCCAAATGCCCAAGAGTCTCAATCCTTGTCGGCGAGCCGCCGAACAAATAGGCCGCGAACGACACCGGATAGATGCCAATGTCAAGGAGTGCGCCGCCGCCCAAAGCCGGTTCGATCAGGCGCGAGCGGGCACTGCGGGAACCCCTGAACCCGAAGTCCCCCACCATCATCGTCAGTTGGCCAATCACGCCGTCGTCAATCATGCGCTTGATCGCGCGCGGCACCGGCAGATACCGGGTCCACATGGCCTCCATCAGAAACAGGTTGCGTTGACGCGCCACGGCGATGATTTCGGCCGCCTCCGCGACATTGATGGCAAACGGTTTCTCGCACAGGACAGGCTTGCCGGCCTCCAGGGCCAGGATGCTGTGTTCCCGGTGCAGGTTGTGCGGGGTCGCAATGTAGACAACGTCGATGTCCGGGTCCTGCACCAATTCCTCGTAGGTCGCATACTGGCGCGGGACACCGAATCGTTCCGCCAGGGCCTGCCGTCGGTCGGTCGTGCGCGAACCAACCGCCAGCAACTCCGCATCGTCCACCTGCATCAGGCCCTCGCCCAGGCGGTTGGCAATGCTGCCCGCACCCAGGAATCCCCACCTCACCTTGTCCATGCCCCGATCTCCCAAGTCGTCAATGGTTCGCACCGTGACCCCAGCATAGGCCCCGACGCACAATTTCACAGGCTTTCAGCACATCAAAGTCGCCACCGATATACTCTCCCCGACCGTGCATCCTCGCCACCACCACCGGCATCACCGGCCCGCCTTGGTTGGGAACCGGGTGGCAGCGAACACCTGGAGACCCGCATCTATATGCAAGCAATGCTGCTCCTGTCGGTGCGGGACGGGCAGGGCCTGATGCCTATTCCATCGGATAGCGCAGGCCCAACTGGGCACGGATGGTGTCCAGGGTAGCCATGACACCCATGGTGTGGGACCAGGTCATGTCTGGACTCTCCAACAATCCGGCCTTGAGGCAACGGTTCACTTCCATGACTTCGTGGGCAAACCCCTTGCCGATGAGGTCCACCTCCACCCGGCGCCAGTCTTCGCCGTCCACCTTGAGGTGGAAATGGTCGGTCAGCCACCAGGGCGTCGGCATCCGAATTTCGCCGCCCGACCCGAACAACAGGCACTCCTGCGGGGTATTGTCGCGGACTGACGAGTAGCCAATCGCCAGGCCGCCGTCCGGATAGCCCAGCAGGACCCCGCTGCGTTCGTCGATCCCGTCCGCCAAGTGGCCCAGGGATTCAACCCTGACAGGCGATCCGCCGAACAGGTAGGCCGCGAACGACACCGGATAGACGCCGATCTCAATCAGGGCGCCGCCGCCCAGGGACGGGTCGGTCATGCGCGATGGGGCGCTGCGGGAAACCCTGACTCCGAAATCTCCCACCATCATCGTCAGTTGGCCGATCACACCGTCGTCGACCATGCGCTTGATCGCGCGCGGCGCCGGCAAGTACCGGGTCCACATCGCCTCCATCAGGAACAGGTTTCGTCTCCGGGCCACGGCAATGACCTCGGCAGCCTCCGTGACATTGATTGCGAATGGTTTCTCGCACAGGACCGGCTTGCCGGCCTCCAGGGCCAGGATGCTGTGTTCCCGGTGCAGGCTGTGAGGGGTCGTGACGTAGACGACGTCGATGTCCGGGTCCTGCACCAACTCCTCATAGGTCGCATATTGGCGCGGGACACCGAACCGCTCAGCCAGGGCCTGCCGCCGGTCGGCCGTGCGCGAACCCACGGCCAGCAGTTCCGCATCGTCCACTTGCATCAGCCCCTCGGCCAGGCGATTGGCGATGCTACCTGCACCCAGGAATCCCCACCGCACCTTGTCCATAGCTCGAATTTCCTGGGTATCAATGACTCGCGCCGCCGGCCCAGCACAGGCCGCGCCGCACAATTTCGCGGGCTTCCGGTACTTCAAAGTCGCTGGCGACATGCCCCAGCGAGCAGTAGAAGACGCGCCCCTGTCCGTACATTCGCTTCCACGCCACCGGCATCACCGTCCCATTGACCCAGGGCGCGACTTCGGTCTGGAACTGGGTGGTGGCAAGCACCTGGTTGCCCGGGTCCACATGCATGTAGTACTGCTCCGAATGCATGTCGAAGTCCGGCAGGTCCTTGGTGATGGGATCCATGTGGTTGGTGATGTTCACCCGGTAGTCGATGATGTTGCCGGGATGGGCCACCCACTGGCCGCCGGTCATCCACTGGTATTCGGTGTTATGGCGGAAGGCGTCGCACATGCCGCCGTGCCACCCGCCGAAGTTGACTCCGGAGCGGACGGCTTCAAGCAACCCGGCCTCCTGCTCGCGCCCGAGTTCGGACATGGTCCACGTGGACACGACCAGGTCCAGGCCCTGCATGTACTCGGTGTCGCAGTAGCGGTCCAGGTCATGCACGATGTCCACCTTGAACCCTGCTGCCTCGAGCAGGGGGGCAAAGATGTGCGTGGTCTGTTCGGGGTCGTGGCCTTCCCAGCCGCCCCAGTTCATCAACGCCTTCCTTTCAGCCATAATTACCCTCCTGTTGGGTCAAATTGGAATCTACATCGAAACGTTTTTCGCTCAGCGTTGAAGGATGCCTCCACCGGATGCCACCAGTTGCTCGACCTCGGCCCTGTGGGTGACCAGCATGTCGCCGTGCTGGGTCAGGGTCATGGCAGCCATGACAGAACCAAAGCGCAAGCCCATTTCCACATCCTGGTTCAACAGGCCATGCAGCACGCCGGCAGCCAGGGCATCGCCCGCGCCCAGCCGATCCACCACCTGTACGGGCACCACCTCCTGCCTGAACACGATGCCGGCTTGCCGAACATAGGTGGCCTCCGTGCCGCAGGACATGACAACCGTATCCCCGGCCGCCAGGTCCGCCAGTGCTTCAAGTTGCGCCTCCGGCGCGCCTTGAAACCCCAGCACCGTCTCCGCATCCGCCTGTCCGCAGAACAGGATGTCCGCCGCGCTCAGCATGGGCTGGAGGGTGGCGCGGGCCTCCGCCGCGGTCCACATCTTGGAGCGGAAGTTGAGATCGAAACTGACCATCACCCCCCGGGCGCGGGCCTCCGCCAATGCCGTCCGGGTCACGTCGAGGCAACTCGGGGACACGGCCGGAGTGATGCCGCTGATGTGGAATATCGCCGTATCCATCAGCCGGTCCCAGTCCACCTGATCCGGCCGCAGACGGCTCGCACACGAATCGGCCCGGTCGTAAATCACGTCCACGTTGCGCGGCGGCTCGGCATTCTCCAGGAAATAGAGTCCGGTCCGTCCTTCGTCGCTCCACACCACACACGAAAGATCAACGCCGGCTTGCCGCAGGTGATTGGCCACCAGGCGACCGGTGGCTCCGCTCGGCAGACCGCTGCACCAGGCCGTGCGGTACCCGATCCGGGCCAGGGCCACCAGGGTATTGGCCTCCGCGCCTCCGGGATGCACGTCAAGCTGCCGCGCGGTTTCCAAGTGGCTGCCGGCAGGTACACTGAGGCGCAGCATTACTTCGCCCAGTCCGGTTACGTCAAACAGAGACATGAATTTGCCTACTTGGAAATCCGAGACAGCAGCCTGGCAGTACCGGGTCCAGACACTGGCCGCGCCCTTCCCGCCGAAATCCGGTCATCTCCGTGATCGGGCCTATATCTTGGCATACCGGGCGGCTGCATTCCACAGTGGCAAATGCACTGACCCGACTCCCGTCCCACCGTCGGTCGGCGCGGCCCGAATGACACCCCACCGGTGCTCCGCATGCAGTTGACCAAGTTGCACAACGGTCTGCCGGCCTATCAATTCGATCTGCTGGCGGACTGGCCCGTGGAGGCATGCGTCAGCACGCGTACGGGAGGCGTCAGCACCCCCCCTTTCGACTCGCTGAACTTCAGCACGCGCCGGGGGGATTCCGCGGCTGCGGTTGGCACCAACATTGAGCGTTTCAGCCGGGCATGCGGATTCCGCCGGGAAGACCTGGTGTGGGCCGGGCAAATCCGATCCGATGCCGTCTGCGAGGCCACGGATGTCCACCGCGGCACGCGCCTCGCGGGAACGGACGGATTGGTGACTTCCGAAGTTCGCCTGCCCTTGATGACCTTGTATGCGGACTGTGTACCCATCGTGATCTACGACACCGTACACCACCGACTCGGTGTGGCCCATGCTGGCTGGCAGGGCACGGTCAAGCGCATTGCCGAACAGTTGCTCCAACAGCTCGGTCGTCGGTATGGAACCATCCCGGCCGATTGCGTGGCCGGTCTGGGCCCCAGCATCGGCCCCGACAGCTACGAAATCGGCGACGACGTAATCCAGCTGGTCCGAACCACCCAGGAGGATGCCGACTCCCTGCTCAGACCCTCCGCGCGCGAGGGCAGGGCATACTTCGACCTGTGGGAGGCCAACCGTCGGCAGCTGGCGACAGGCGGGGTGCCCGGCGACCGCATTGAAATCGGCGGCTTGGACACGGCCGCCCTGCCGGACACTTTCTTTTCCCACCGGGCTGCCCGCGGCCGTTGCGGACTGTTCGGGATGCTGTGCTGGCTCGAACCCCGCTCCCCGTCGGTTCCGTGAGGGCCATCGGAGTTTCTTGACGTGGACAGCAGCCAACTCCGGGACCACCTGCAATCCAGGGTCGATGCAGTCCGGGAGCGGCTGGCCCGCGCGGCCGAGGCTTCCGGCAGGCACCCCGCGGACGTGACATTGGTGGCGGCAAGCAAAACCCAACCCGATGCCATGGTCGCAGCCGCGTTCGACTGCGGTGTGCGCCACTTCGGAGAGAACCGTCCGGAGGAACTGGCCCGTCGGCACCAAGTTCCGGAGCTGGCCGAGCGTCCGATCCACTGGCATCTGATTGGCCCGTTACAAAGCCGCAAGCTCAAACTGCTGCCACCGAATCTGACCCTGATTCAGAGCGTGGACCGTCTCAAGACGGCACGCCTGTTGGCCAACACGGGCCTGCGCACCGAGACTCCCGTACCGATCCTGCTCCAAGTCAATCCGGCCGGCGAAGCGTCCAAACAAGGGGTCGCGCTCGACGCGGCGCTGCCCATGGCCGAAGCCATCTCGCAGATGGCAGGCCTGACCCCGCGCGGCCTGATGGCCATGACCCCCCTGGGGGCCAACGAAACCGAACTGCGAGTACTGTTTGCCGCGGTCCGTGCGGCACTCCTGCGAATCCAAACCAGCCTTGCCGTTCCGGGATGGACCGAACTCTCCATGGGCATGAGTCAGGACTTCGAGCCGGCGGTGCGCGAGGGTGCTACAATCGTCCGCATTGGCACTTCCCTGTTCGGTCCCAGAGTTGGCTGAACAGTTCCTGCGGACTGCTCCGATGGCACCAGAACAGCGAATCCTCATCATTGGAGGAGGGGCAATGGGCAGTGCCCTGCTGCGGGGCGTACTGCAGAAGGGACTGTACCAGCCCGACGAAATCGAAGTGGCCGAACCGGTGCCGGCCTTGCAGGCCGCGCTGGCGTCGGAGTTCGGCGTGGCCGTCAACGCCCTGAAACGCACCGGTCCCTGGTCGCACGAATTGGCCCTTGTGTGCCTGAAGCCGCAGGTGTTCGGGTCCGCAATGCAAGGATTTCGCGAGCGCCGCCTCGTGGACATCGGCCTGTATGTGTCCATCATGGCCGGGGTTTCACTGCACTCCCTGCAACTCGCCGCGGGGACCGGGAATGTGGTTAGGGCCATGCCCAATACACCGGCCCAGGTTCTGGCCGGCATGACGGTGTGGACGGCCACAAGCGGGGTTTCGCAAGCCCAGCGCGCATCTGCCCGGGCCATATTTGCGGCGGTTGGCGAGGAGCTGTACACCGATTACGAAGAAGACCTGGACCGGGCGACGGCCATCAACGGTTCGGGTCCGGGCTACCTGTTTCTGGTGCTGGAAGCCATGATTGACGCCGGCGTCCACATTGGCCTGAGTCGGGACGCAGCCGCCAAGCTGGCCACGCAGACATTGCTGGGCTCGGGCGAACTGGCCAAGCAACTGGCCGATATCCACCCTGCGGAACTGCGCAACCGCGTAACCTCCCCGGGCGGCACCACGGCCGCAGGGGTCCAGGAACTTGAGCTGGCAGGCTTGCGAGGGACGTTTACGTCCGCGATCGAGTCGGCATGGAAGCGGAGTGTGGAACTGGGCGGTTGACCGCTGCCGCCACTCATCCTCGGCACACCCGACATTCTCCGCATGAATCTCCTGATCACCGTTCTCCAAATCTATTCCTTCCTGATTTTCATCAGGATCATGCTGACCTGGATTCCCAACCTGGACTACTCCCTGGCACCCGTCCAGCTGCTGTGCCGGCTCACCGATCCGGTGCTCGACCTGGCGCGGCGGTACATCCCGCCCCTGGGCATGATCGACGTGTCCTCGGCAGTGGTGCTTCTGGTCCTCATGTTTGTGGTCCGGGCCCTGGCATCCCTGTAACCCTTCACTGAAACGGCCCGGTCCATCCGGGCGTGTGTAATCCGGCCCCTGCTCAGCCGGTTGCCTTCCAGGCTGAGCCTCCCCGGCTTGGCGAATTGGCACCAAGCAACAGGCAGTGGACCGGACAACCGGTTGTCGCCCACGGGACTCTGCAGGTGGGCTGGTTGACCCCGGTTCGAAGGGGCCGTTCGTCAGTACCTGGTTTCGACTAAAGTCAACTCATCCAATCCAGTGTCCTTTCCGCCCATTCCTATTGGCCGGGACATGCGGTACTGACGTGATGGCCGGTACCACCGTCCACTGCTTCATGGGACAATCCGGCCATTACCGTCCTATTGGCGGCCGACACCACAATCCCGCTGGTTAGATCAAAGGCATTGGCGGCCACAGCGACCCCGTCCGCATCGGAATCGCAGAGCGCCACCGTGTAGGCAAACTTCAGTTTGTCCGTTCCCGATCCGGTGGTGTAGACGAGTTGGCGCTCTTCACTGCCCATGATCATCTTCACCGCCGGCTGGCGCGAGACGTACACCGGTTGATCGAACTCAACCTCCAGGGAAATCACCTCGGCATCCGTGTATCCTCGGGCAGGCGTCGCAGGTTCCGAATCAAACCGCAAGGACGCGATGGCGGGCACGGAGTCACCTGCCCCGCCCGGTCCGGCAACGGCCAGCGAAAACTCCCCGGACACCGCATAGCCGTGGCTGTTGCGCACGGTATAGACGTACTCCGCCTCGGGTTCCGCCCCGGCAGGTGTTCCTGCAAGCGATCCGTTGGCCGGATTGAAGGTCAGCCCGGACGGCAACACGACACTTGCGCAGGTTCCGTCCGCGACATCCGTTTTGAGGCACAGTTCATAGGTCAAGGGTCCGCAGTCTCCGGACATCTGCGGCATCGACAAGGCATCGTCGGCCACAGGGGTGTCCGCCCTCAACACCAGATCGTCCACCGAGGACAGCAACACCGGCGGCGATTGCACGGTAAAGGACACCTGTTGTGCATTGTCCGCTCGGCCCGTCTCAAGGTAACCGCCCGACCCCAGGGCCTCCACCTGGGGCAGGACCTTGGCGTAATACGTTTGGTCCACTATCAGGCTGGGAAAGCCGATATGCGGCTGGGTCACCTCAAACACGCCCGGGCGACCCCGGCGCTTGGGGAAGGACTCCGCATCCTGGGTCAGCAGCACGACCCAGGACACCGACCGCCCGAGAGCCGGTGGCGCGTCCCAGGTCAATGAGGGGGATGCCCGACACGCACCGTCGGCAACTTCCACGCCGGCAACCCGCGGTACCAATGTGACATGCAGGGTTGCGGTCCCGAACGCCCCCGGACGCCTTCCGTATTGGTAGGCCGCGTACACGTGACTGCCGGTGCTGTTCACGTCCCCGGCCTCGAACCGGAAGGGAGCATGGTAGTCGTCGTTGCCGCCGCATTCCCCGAAGGCATTGCAGACGATTCCGTCGTCGACCCCGTGGCGGGTTCCGTTCACCACGCCCACGGTGGTGGTGTCGAGCCGCGGATGCGCACTGTCTCCGCCCAGAAAGACCACCGCATGCTCCGCGCCGGCCGGAGACTGCCAGTGCAACTCAAGGCCGGGCGGATCCGGCCTGCCCTGCACGGGAATTAGACAGTTGTCCGAGGTGACGATGTCGAACGTACCGGACAGGGACACCAATCCCGCGTCCAGAACACACCTGCGGTCAACCATGTGGGCTGCGTCCGGTGCCAGTGCCGGATGGGCCAGCACGGCCGCCTCCCCGTCCTGATTTTGGATGGTACCGCCGTTGAGAGCTATCGAACCGGCTTCCACGGCGACGCCGGCCGTTGTGAACTCTCCCGGAGCAATGGTGTACCCGAACACAAGATGGGCACTGCCCGAACCCGACTGATAATTCGCCTGCCCAACGGTTTCGCCCAACGTTAGTTTGATGTTCGGCAACCCTGTGACAATCACCGCTTGGTCGAACGCAACCGTGATCAGGATGGCATCGCCTTGCTCTCCGTACGTCCGGTCCGGTCCGGGTTGGGACGTGAAGGCAACCGAGCCCACCACAGGGGCCGCAGCCCAGGCAGCCGTGGGAAACAGTGTGGCCAAGGCCATCACGGCCAACACCATTGCGCTCCATTTGAGACCTGTCGGCAGGATCTCGACTTCAGCGAACCGGGAGCGCACCAAGCGCGCTGAACAGGCGGAAACTGGAGACGCGGGGAAATGAGCCAAGGCGAAGGACCCTCCGGAAGGAGTGCTGGATGCGGCGTGTGTGTTTGGCGTACCGGGTATTGTAGAGGTTAAGCCCGGAACCCGAATGCCGCCGTAGCCAACCGGCTCTCACCCAACCACCGGAACCCATGCGCAAGCCTGCTGTCCATCGGCCGGTTCTGCCTGGCAATGGCGCATGTGTCGCGGCGCGGGGAATCCATTTCCTATACTCCTATGTTATCGGGCTGGCGGACAGGTTCGCAGCCCCTCGACAGTTCAGTACCTCGCGACCACGTGTTCAGATTGTTGAAGTGGGGATTCCAACTCCTCATTTTGTTCATCATCGTGTCCTTTGCCGGACGCGGCTATGCGGCCCTGGCGGCCCGCAGCCAAGGGTTGCTCCCTCCCGATCCCGTTGCCTCGATGTTCCCCGAACCGCAGGCGGACCAGTTGCGCTTGCGCGGCGTCAACCGCGACACCATCCAGCTCGGCCATAACCTGCCCGGCACCGACCTGGTCCTGGCGGAAATCCGGGAATCCGATGCCGTGTTCACCAAACCCGGGGGCGAAACGGCCGTCCGCCGCTTCGGAGACTCCGTGAAGTTCGACGGATCGTGGGCCAACGTCTCCGGCACGGACTACAACGTGTCCGGTCGGATCATCCGCGTCAACCCTGGCGACGTGCACGTGGTATCGGTGTACTCGATCACCATCTCCGACACCGCACCCGCACGCGCCCCCCTTGCCATGACACCCGGCACGCCGTATACGCTGGTGCTGCGGGCCCGCACGGATGCGCCAATCCGAGGCACCACCCTCCACTACCGCGGCCGCACCGACAACGGAGATGCCAGGGTCGACGGACTGGACGGCGACAGTTGGGGGCAGTTCTCCGCCATGGACAGCATTCGATGGTCGGGTCTCCTTCGGGAAGACCTGGCGGTCAGTTACAATATGCGCATCCTGTTCTATACCGATACAGATATCTATCTGGGGGGCACTGTCCAACTAACCCACCTTCCCTAGACATACGCACAACCTGCTCTCTTCTTCGACCGAGGCTGCTCCCATGACCACCATCAACACTGCCCTCGACGCAAACGTCAAAGCACGAGAATTGACAGGAACTGCCGCCGCGCCCGTAGCCGCGCGCCCCCTGCCGGCGGTCATTTCCTCCGACTACTACAACCTGACCGAGGCTGACGGGTGGCCTGTGGCCGGCCTTCTGGTGTTTCTGGATCGGCAGCACACGCCGGTTCGGGCCGAGGTCCACCTGTACGACAACACCATGGGCCGACGTCAGGATGCCGCCCTGCAGATCGCCTATCGTGTTCTGGAGGAGCAATATCGGGCACCTTCGGAAGAATCCGCACGTCTCCCGGTGCGCATCATGCGCACGCGCCAGCAGTTGGATACGGTGGGGGTGCGCCTGGATATCGGCGAACCGATTCAGGATTCGCGTTTCAGCGCGGCAGGGATTGGGGAATGGAACAACGCGAGGACGCTGCTGGCCTTGTTGCTGGCGCTGCTGCTCATTGGCGGGATAGTCGGGGCCTTTGCCCTGAGGCAACGTTCCCCGGTCGCGCCCGCACCGGCCGGTGCGGACACCGCCGCGCCCGCACAATCGGATGTATCCGACCTGCTCCCGGCCGGAGCACCGCCCGCACCCGTTAACGAAACCACCATGGCCGCCGACACCGTTGGCACGTCGCCGGCAACCGGTGCTGCGGCAGCAAGCCAGGAAGCCACTGAAGCCACTGAAGCCGTGCCGCCAACAGCCGGATCGGCACCGATCGCGGAACGGCCATCGCTGGAAAATTACGTCAATCCCTACCCGCCTCAGACCAACGATCTGCCACCCAGCACCGTAGCCCACCCGTTCACGTTGCTGGATCGGGCCGAGGTTGTGGTGGGGCACCTTGCACTCCAGACGGAACCCAATCCCGATACGGCATTTTCGTTCGCCTGGAAGGAAGCGGGCACCCAAGTTACCATCGTGGGCGGCCCCGTACACCTGGCAGGCGACTCCGGAACCATCGAATGGTGGTTTGTAGCCGCGGACGACGGCTCCGAGGGGTGGATGGCCTCCAACGGCAGCACGCAACGGTATCTCAACCCGGTCGAATGAACCGTCCGGCGGACCGGTGGTGCCGATCCGTCAACTTCATTCGGTCAACCACGCAATACCGTCGCGGCCCAAGATCCACGGGTGATCACCTTGGTCCCGGGCGGATGTCTCCAGGGCCGTCTGCAGCTCGCGGCGGATCTCCGTCCGCGCCAGGTCGAGCCGGATGGTTGCACCTTCCAAATCCGGCTGGGTAAGCCTCAATTCAACTTGGACCTCGTTAACTTTGGGGCGTAGCGAAGCCACGGTTCCGCTACACCGCAATCCCGGCCGGGCGTCGTCGTGACCGGACCACAACACGGTCCGGGGCCGAATTAGCAGGTGCGTGGCATTGGTCCCGCCTCGCGCATCCCCTGCGCCTGCCGAGGATGTTGCCCACTCCCTGAGCCGCTTGCCCCCGGGTGTATCCAGGGCAAAGATGTTGCCCATGCCCAGATAGCGTGCGCATGCCACCGTAGCCGGGTTCGCCACGAGGGCGGACGGAGCATCGATCCGATTCACGCGCCCCCCATGGACGAAGGCAACACGGTCACCCATGAAGTAGGCTTCCTCCAGATCATGAGTTACGTGGACAGCCGTGATGGATTGCGTTTCAAGGACACTGCGCAACTGGGCCACAAGGTCCCCGCGCAACCGCTGATCCACGGACGACAGCGGTTCGTCCAGCAGCAGAAGATCGGGTGCCGGTGCCAAGCTGCGCGCCAAGGCAACCCGCTGGCTTTCCCCCCCGCTCAATCCACGAACCGGCCGTTCCTCGTACCCGGCCAGGTCCACCAGTTCCAGCATCTCGTGTACTCGACGGTCCCGTTGGCGGGACGGCCACTTCAGCATGCGCAGGCCGTACTCCACATTGCGCCTTACGGACAGGTGCGGAAAGAGCACATGGTCCTGAAAAACGTACCCGATGCGGCGGGCATGAACCGGAATACCATCCTGATCCCTGCCTCCCAATTGCACGCGGCCGGAATCGGCCTGCATCAAACCCGCCAGGATTTGCAGGACCGTGGTCTTGCCGCAGCCGCTGGCACCCAATAGACACAGTATCTCGCCGCGCTCCTGCGCAAAACCCAGGCCTTGCAGCACGAACTCCGTGTCGCCAAACGACTTCCAGAGGCTGGTCACCTCCAGGTAGGCCATCGTCAGAACTCCCGGATGGCAACCGGCAATCGATCGAGGGCGAACATGGATGCACCGGTTACGGCCATCAGAACGACACTCATCGCCTGGGCTTGGCCCAGATTGGCCAGACCCGGGCGGCCCAACAAGCCGAAAATCATCAACGGCATGGTCGGGTGTTCCGGCCTGGCAATCAACAGGGAGGCCCCAAATTCCCCCATCGACACGGCGAAGGCAAACACCGCCGCAACCGCGCAGGCAGGCAGAATCAGGGGTAGTTCCACCCGCCGCCATGTCTGTCCTGGAGTTGACCCCAGCACAGCACTGGCTTGCCGCAGGCCCGGCTGGAGGCGGCGGAGAGCCGGCAGGATCACGCGCAACACGAACGGAGATGCAATCAGGGCATGGGCGGCCGGAACCAACAGGGGCGATGTACGCAAGGGTCCCATGGAGATGATGTAACCCAGGCCCAGGGTCACGGCCGACGTACCCAGCGGCAACAGGAACACGGGATCCAGCCATCGGCCGGCCCGGCCCGGCATCAGGAACAGGGTGTAGGCCATGCCGATGCCCAGCACCAGGCTGATAACCATGGTCGCCAACGCGTTGCGGACGGAGTTGCCAACCGCCTCCACGGGTGATGCGAGAAAAGCGCTGTCGGCGCGTCCCTGCAACAGACCGGCATAGTTCACCAGGCTCCATTCGGAGGTTCCGACCGAGAAGCTCTGGACGGTGAGGGCGGCCAACGGGGACACCAGGATCAAGGCTGCCACCGTACCCAGGCCGTCTCCAAGCCAATGGCCCCGGGTACGGGATTCGGCGGCGGCAAACTGCGCTGTCGCCTCGACCTGCTGGGGCACCGCGTGCCGCCGCTGCAGCCGCGTGTACAACGACATGGCCGTGAACGTAACTGCCAGCTGAACCAGGGCCAGAACAGCAGCAGCCGGCAAGTTGAAGTAACTGACGGCTTGTCTGTATATCGCGACTTCAAGCGTGCTGAAGCGCAGACCGCCCAGGATGAGGACCACGCCGAAGCTGCTGAAACAGAAGAGAAACACCAGCAGGGACGACGAAACCACCGCGGGCAGGACCAATGGGGCTTCCACCGTGACCAGCGTGCGCCAGGCCGTGGCGCCAAGAGTACCGGCCGCGTCGGCCAGTCGGCGGTCCTGCTGACTCCAGAAACCGGAGACAACCCGGACCACAACACTCGTGTTGTAGAACACGTGGGCCAGGATGATGATGCCGAAGGTGTGCATCAACTGGATGGGAGGCGCCGACAGGTCGAACCAGCCCATCAGCCAACGATTCAGCAACCCGGAAGGCCCCGCCAGTGCCACAAAGGCACTGGCCGTGACCACCACCGGCATCACAAAGGGGACCGTCAGCAGGAGCCGGGCCACAGACCGCAGGCGCGAACCGTGATCGCGCAGCCACCAGGCCAGCGGCAAACCCGCCGCCAGCGACGCGGCGGTCGATACGAGTGCCTGCCAGGTGGTGAAGCCGAGCACTGTTGCCAGGCTCCGCCAATCCGGCAGGACCGCCTGCCCCCCACCAACCAGCCTGTCCGGCCCCAGAGCCGTGACCAGGATGCGGACCAACGGCAGAAAATAGAAAGATCCCAAAAAGATGAACGGCGGCAGGGCCCACGCGAGGACCCGAAGCCGCCCGTTCATCGAACTTCGCTGTGTGATTGGCCCAGCCAATTTATGTCAATTCAACATCACGGAAGTCCATTCCTCGATCCATCGGCGGCGGTGGGCGTCGATGTCCTCCGGAGCCATGGGAGCCGGATCGGCCGGCACTTCGGCAAACTGTTCAAACAGACCGGGCAAACCGGCAGCCTGATTGACGGGGTAGACAAACATGTTCAGGGGGATGTCCTCCTGAAATCGCACATCCAGCATGAAGTCCACAAATGCCTTGGCCAAGTCGGGATGTCGGGTGCCTTGGAGGACTCCGACAAACTCAATCTGGCGGAACGTGGCCAACGGCAGGTTGAGGTTGACGCTGGCGGGTTCGGTGCGGCCGTCGGAGGCATACAACACGTCTGCCGGGGGACTGGTCGAGTAACTGACCACCAAGGGTCGGGACCCGGCTCCGCCCGAACCCACGGTGAAGTGATCAAAGTAGGCTTCGCTCCAGCCCCCTGTGACCAACACATCATTCGCGAGCAGACCGGACCAGAAATCCAGCCACGCCGGTTCGCCGAAGTAGCTGACCGTGGCCAGCAGGAACGCCAGGCCGGGGGAGGATGTGGCCGGGTTCTGCACCACCAGCAGGCCTGCGTATTCGGGCTTGGTCAGATCTTCGAGTCGTTCCGGCAACGGAAGCCCCCGGTCGGCAAACCAAGCCTTGTCGGCATTCAGGTTGATATAGCCGAAGTCGACCGGCAGCAACCCGAATTCCGAATCCAGTTTCAGTTCATCCGCGATGCCGTCCAGCAGGGACGACGCGTGCGGGATGAAAAGGTCGTTTGCCAGGGCCCGGCTCAGAAACGTGTTGTCCACGCCGAAGACCACATCGGCCAACGGAGCCTCCTTGCTCAGAATCAGCTTGTTGAGCGTCTCACCGGCGTCCCCGAGGGCCAGGTAGACAACATCCGCATTGTGGGCCTCCTCGAACTCGGTCAGCACCTCCTCCGAAATGTTGAAGGAATCGTGACTGGCCAGCACCAGCGAGACCGGCTCCGCGGGAGGCGGTATGATCAGCGTACCTCCGGCAGGACTACAGGCAACGACCGCAGCCATTGCACACAACACCCCGAGCCAACGCAGGCCGGAGGTGAAAAGGTTGTGGGTGTTCATGGTGGGCATCCCCATGGCAAACAAAAAACCTGCTCCGTTCCGGGCAGGTCTGCGTTTGGCTGGAATTCCCTCCCTACGCTGGCATTACCCAGATCAGGTTCAAAAGGGTCACTCGGCTGCCAGCCGAATTCTCAGTCCGTTGCATCGGACACCCCTGGAGAAGCTACAGTGTACCACCGACCTGATTCGGGCGCCGCCCCCCGCAATGGAATAGCTCAATCCAAGGAAGGCATCGAAGCCTCGCACGTCGGGCAGCGCATGGGATCCGCCAATTCCTCCACGGCGTTCCGACACAAGGCAAACGTCACCTGAACGCGCTTGCGGAGGAAACCCCGTTGGATCTCACCTTCCACGTGCAGGTGATGACAGGTGGTGTCCCGCATCAGACCGGGTACCGGACACGTACGGCACAGGCCTTCGTGCCACCCCGAACTGCCAAGCGGGCTGGCCTCCAACATGCGGCAGCCGCTGGTTTCCTGGCCGCGGTTGAAGTCGGAGTGGTAGTAAGGACAGTCGATACCGGCCAAACCAAACACCGCGTCGCAGCTCAGACCGACGCCCCGGCTTGGGCCGCCCTGGCCCACAGCGGCCGGAACTTGTAGCAGTAGTGGACCTGTCCCTGCGGTCCGTCCTCCATCAGCTTGCGCGGCACCATTTCAACTTTCATGCCGATTTCGACCTCTTCGGCCTCGACATCCGTCAGCTGCGCCGTGAGCATGGGTCCTTCGTCGAGCTGGACCAGCGCCACCACGTAGGGAGCTTGACTCTCGAAGCCCGCCGGAGGTTGGAACAGTGTGGTGTAGCTGAAGACCATGCCGGTGCCATTGAACTTGTGGGCCGGTCCGGCAGGCTGGTCGCAATGCGGACACACGTCGCGCGGCGGGAAGATGTGCTTGTCGCAGGCAGGACACACTTCTCCAATCAGACTGTAGCGCTGGTGCCGAGTGCGCCAGCTGCTGGGCACAAACATTTTCCCGCCTCCCAAACCATGGACATCGCACTGTCGCGGTCGGCATGGATTATGGGGGACCAAACCTGTCAAACACTGTCAGGACACAAATCGGGCAGGTTTTGGCGGATTCTTCGACTGATCCAAGGTTGGGCGCACCCGTCCGGCACCGGCTTGCGCCCAATCCGCCAGACTGCCAAAACCTGTCAGGCCGGCTGTGGGCGCGGGTATCCCGCTTCAGATTCCCAGGATGTGGGTATAGACGCTGGCGCCGCTGCCGCCCACATTCTGGATCATGCCCAAAGCGGCGTTGGGAACCTGATTGGGTCCGGCCAGTCCCTGCAGTTGCTTGACTGCCTCGACTGCCTGATACACCCCTGTCGCACCCACCGGATGCCCCCGGCTTTTCAAGCCGCCCTGGGTCGAGACGGGCAGATCCCCTTCAATGTCGATGTATCCGTCCATGGCGTAGCGCCATCCGGTACCCGGCTCCGCGTAGCCCACCGCTTCCAGACTCATGGCGCCCAGAATCGAAAAGGCGTCATGCAGCTCAAGGAAGTCCACGTCGTCCAGGCCTGCGCCTGCCTGCGCGAGCGCTTGTTGCGTGCTGAGTTCCACGGCGGCCAGCCTGAGGGGATCCGAGCGATCATGGACCGCCAACGTGTCGGTGGCCGCAGCACTGCCCAGAATGGTCACCGGGGCGACGTGGCGGGAACCGTCGGACAGGGAGGAACTTCCCGCCGCACACAGGACCACGGCCGCGGCACCGTCGCAAATGGGACTGCTGTCGAGTACGCACAACGGGCTTGAGATAACCCGCGACCGGCCATAGTCCTCCTCGGTAATGGCATACCGAAACATCGCATGCGGATTGTGGCAGCCGTTGCGATGGGCATTGATGCTGAATCCCGCAAGGCCCGTGTCGGGCACGTCGTATTGCCACACGTAGCGCTGCATCATCAAGGCGTTGAGCGCCGTAAAGCTGACCCCTTGGAATGTTTCATAGACGGCGTCCGCAGCCATGCCGAGGGCGGCGGTTGTATCGTGACCCAGGGTGTTGGTCATCTTCTCCACACCCAGCACCAGGACGCGGTCGTGCAAGCCGGAGGCCACCGCCGTATAGCCCATGCGCAGGGCCGCGGCGCCGGACGCGCAGGCCGCTTCGGTCTTGACCGCTTCAACATTGCGCAGACCGCTGAAATCGGCAACCGCCGCAGCCAGGTTCTCCTGACCCGACAGGGCTCCGCTCAGCATGTTGCCGACAAACAGGGCGTCCACCGACTCGACGTGCGCATCCAGAAGGGCCGACGTCACGGCTTCGTGGGCCAGATGCAGGATGGACTTGTCCCAATGCTCGCCGACTTCCGTCTGCCCCGTTCCTGTAATGCACACTTCCTTCATGTTTGGATCCCTCCAGGATGCTCTTGGACACCTCAAGGAGCCACGACGCACTCAACTCGCCGTGGCCGGCGAACCACATGCGTCAAACCATTGTATTGATGTAACGTCGCCTGTCCTGCAAAATTTCCGAATACGGTTCGCCGGACCCTCTCCCAGCCGTGCCTTGGTGGTTGGTGTGTCGGCTCCCGTCAACGATCGCCTATCATTCCGGCCGGCCCGCCTCTGCTCTCAGCGCGGGGCCGCGGGCAGCGATCTGCCGCGAGTCCCCTCCCCGCTTCCATATACGCAGGTCGGAGCGACCTGATTGCAGGCAGTTGCCCAATCGACAGTCCTGATTTGCGCCCCAACACGGGGTCGTGCAGGCTGCCGCGCCGCATCAGGCACACCACTTCAACGGTTGTCATCCCATGGCCAAGAACATCAAGATTGCAACCATTGGCGGCGGCACCGGTCTGCCGGTCCTCCTGCGCGGCCTCAAACACTACACGGGTGACATCACGGCCATCGTCACGGTTGCCGACGACGGAGGCAGTTCCGGCAAGCTGACGGAATCCACCGGCATGCTCCCGCCGGGAGACTTCCGCAACAACATCGCGGCCCTCAGCGAATCGGAAGAGCTGTTTCAACTTCTGCTGCAATACCGATTCGGAGACAAGGAAGGACTGGGCGGCCACGCGTTCGGCAACCTGTTGATCACGGCCATGTCCGCCATCTACGGTAGCTTCGAGGACGGCATCCTCAACACCAGTCGCGTCCTGGCCGTTCGGGGCCGGGTCCTGCCCAGCACTTTGGAGGCTGTCACATTGTGCGCCGAAGTGGCGGCCAACGAACCCGCGGTCGCAGACACCGACCTCAGGCACGTGCGCGGCGAGAGCAACCTGAGCCAAACCCACGGTCGTATCCGGAGGTTGTCCCTGGACCCCATCCAGGCCCGCGCCTTTCCCGGTGCAATCGAAGCCATCCTGCGAGCCGACCTGATCGTGGCGGGTCCCGGCAGTTTCTTCACCAGCACCATGCCCAACCTCATTGTGGAAGGGATTCGTGCCGCTCTGCTGGCGGCCAAGGCCCCCAAGGTGTTCGTGGCCAACATCCTCAACCAGGGGGGTGAAACCGACGGCTTCACATTGATCGACTATCTTCAATGCCTTGACCGCCACGGATTGGGCATGTTCACCCATGTAGTGGTCAACAACCGGCGTCTGACGTCCGGAAACTGGCCCAGCCTTGAATGGATTCAAGCCCCGGCCCAGGAGGGGCACATCGATGCCCAATGCGTGGAAGCAGACCTGATTGACGACCAGGTGCCTTGGCGCCACGATTCCCGCAAGCTGGCCCGCACCGTGATGGCAATAGTGGATGCGTGAACCGGGAAATCAACCCTGCACGGACCGCAATCAGCCCCGTCCCTAGTGGGAAGCGATGCCGTCGGGGACCTTTGCCTGTCGGATCCTGCCCCGAATTGATCCGGTTCCGTATAATCTAAAGGCGTGCGCACACCTTGGCATCCGTGCGGCAAGACGTCTATCTGGGGCAGGAGCAGGAATCCGACCATGTTTCGAGTTGCAATCAACGGTTTCGGTCGCATTGGCCGGCAGGTCACCAAAGCCATCGTCGACACCTACCCCGAAGACCTGCAGATTGTGGCCATCAACGACCTGGGCGATGTCGGGGCTTTTGCCCATCTGTTCAAGTACGACACCAACTACGGCCGGTACGACGGCGAGGTGGAATACCAGGACGGCTCCCTGGTCATCAACGGCAACCGCATCACGCTGTGCAACGAACGCAACCCGGCGGATCTGCCGTGGAAGGATCTGGGGATCGACGTGGTAGTCGAAAGCACGGGCGTTTTTACCGACCGTGACAAGGCCGAACTGCACTTGGCTGCCGGTGCCCGCAAGGTCATCATCAGTGCTCCTGCCAAGGGTGAGGATCTGACCGTGTGCCTGGGAGTCAACGAAGATGTCTACGATGCCGCCAGCCACCACGTCCTAAGCAACGCCAGCTGCACGACCAACTGCCTGGCTCCGGCCGCCAAGGTAGTGAGTGACACGTTCGGCATCAAGATGGGCCTTATGACCACCGTCCATGCCTACACGGGCGACCAGCACATCCTGGACCTGTTCCACTCCGACATGAGGAGGGCCCGGGCCGCGGCCATGAGCATCATTCCGACAACCACCGGTGCCGCCAAGGCGGTCTCGCTGGTGGTTCCGGAGCTGCAGGGCAAGTTCGACGGCATGGCCATGCGCGTACCCACCTCCACCGTGAGCGTGGTCGACTTCGTGGCCGAGACGGAACGCCCGGGCACCACCGAGGAACTGCTGGCTGCCTTCGACGAGGCGGCCGCGGGTCCCATGAAGGGCATCCTGGCCGTCAACCGCGATCCCCTGGTCAGCATCGACTTCAAGGGCGACGCCCACAGCAGCACGGTCGACGCCGAGTTCACCGCCTTCTACGGGAACCTGGTGAAGGTCGTGACCTGGTACGACAACGAGTGGGCCTACAGCAAACGCGTAGCCGATCTCGTCAACTTCCTGCGCCTGCAGGGCGACTGAGTCGCATACGATCCCATTTGGGCAACGGGACCGGCAACCCCAACCGAATTGGCGTGGCCTTCAAAACGGTACGCGACATCGACTGGTCGGGCCGGCAAGCCCTGGTGAGGGTCGATTTCAATGTGCCCCTCGATCGCGAGGGGGCCATTACCGACGATTCGCGCATCCTGGCATCGGTGCCCACCATCCGGTACCTGTTGGGCCGCGGTGCTTCGGTCTGCCTGATGAGCCACTTGGGCCGGCCGCGGTCCAAGGAAGATGCGCAGTTCACCCTCGCGCCCGTGGCGGACCGCCTGGGTCGGATCCTTGGCTGCGAGGTTCCCCTGATCAAGGACCTGTCCGCACCCTCGGCCCTGCGGAGCCCAGGGGCGGTGACACTGCTGGAGAATACGCGGTTTGAACCCGGCGAGACCGGAAACGATCCCGCTTTCGCCCAAGCCCTGAGCCACTTCGGCGACGTTTATGTAAATGATGCATTTGGCAGCCTGCACAGGGCCCACGCCTCCACGGAGGGTGTCGGTCATCTGCTTCCCGCCGTGGCCGGCCTGTTGGTGGAAACAGAGCTGCACTGGCTGTCTCCCTTGCTTGACAACCCGCAGCGACCGGCACTCGCCATCATGGGCGGTGCCAAGATCAGCGACAAGGTCGGAGTCATCCGCAATCTGCTCCGGCACATGGACGACGTGCTGGTGGGAGGCGGCATGGCCAACACGTTCCTTGCGGCGCAGGGCCGCGCCACGGGCAAGAGCCTGGTTCAGGCCGAAGCACTGGACACGGCACGGAGTCTGCTCGCCGATTTCGGCGACCGCCTCCACTTGCCGGTTGATCTGGTGGTCGCCAAGGAACTCGATAGCGCGGCGGATCGCAAGACCGTGCCTGCGGACGGCATCGAAGAAGACTGGATGGCGCTGGACATCGGACCCGCCACGGTGGCCCACTATGCAAACCGCCTGGCTCCGGCGCACACGGTGTTCTGGAACGGTCCGATGGGGGTTTGCGAAGTCAAGCCGTTCGACAAAGGCACCAATGCCCTCGCGGAAATACTGGGCGGTCTGCCCGACGCCAGATCCGTTGTGGGTGGCGGTGACGGCGTGGCCGCCATCCGCCAGGCAGGCATGGAAAATGCCATCGGCCATCTTTCCACCGGAGGCGGAGCCTGCCTGGAATACCTGGCCGGAACCGAGTTGCCCGGCCTGGCCGTTCTGACGAGGTCCGGATGACCATGGGATTCTTGAGCAAACTGCGCAGCTGGCTTGGAGGCGGAGGCGGCTCCGGCCGCTTTCTGGAAATCCACGCCCTGAACTTCCGATGCCAGGAACCGCTGTACACCCGTATCGACATGTACAACGACCTGAGTCCGGTGGACGAAGGATCCGGTGTGAAGGGAGCCGAGTACTATGTCAGGAAGGTGGTTTCGACCTCAGGCGACCAGAGGTGCTTCGACTCCTGTGAAATCCAGGTCTGGCTGAATGGCCGCCGGCAGGAAGTCAACAGGGAGATCGCGGGCGGCCAGTTCCTGTCCGCCGCAGAGTACGCGGAAGCGCAAGCCGACTTCCAGCGGCGCATCCGGACCTCCGACTGATTGAGCATGCGGGTGCCTGTCGATTGTTCCGAACCGCGTCGGATAACGGGACCCGGGATGGAAACCACGGGCAATTTTGAAAAATGTTGAGATGTGCGCCGGCTTTGCGTCCGCGTGCGGTCACCTGCCATGGTGCTGCCCGGCCCAACAGGTGTACCGGAATCCCCCATCTGAGATTAACCCCCTGAGAGGCCAATCCCCATGTCTAGAGTTCCCATCATGGCCGGCAACTGGAAGATGAACCTGGGACCGGCGGATGCCGCCGGCCTGGCCCGGGACATCATGCAGGAAACCGGTCGGGTGACCGCCGTGGAACAGATCCTCTGTCCTCCATTTGTGTCGCTGCCCGCGGTCAAGGATGCGGTATCCGGCAGTGCGCTGAGAGTAGGTGCACAGAACGCCCATGCGGAACCTGACGGAGCCTTTACCGGGGAAGTCAGCGCGCCCATGCTGACGGGACTGGCCGACTATGTAATCCTGGGCCACAGCGAGCGCCGCCAGTTTTGCCACGAAACCGATGACGAGGTGAACGCGAAACTCCATGCCGTACTCGAAGTCGGATTGGTGCCGATCGTCTGCGTTGGGGAAAGCCTTGAGGAAAACCAGGCTGGCCAAACCCGCGCCGTGGTGACCCGGCAAGTGCAGGGGGCCTTGGCCAATGTAACCGGTGTGGATGCCGGACGCCTGGTGATTGCCTACGAGCCGGTCTGGGCCATCGGCTCCGGCCTGGCCGCGACACCCGACGTGGCCGAGGAGGTATGCGGTGAAATCATCCGCATTCTGCTGGCGGACCTTTACGACGGGACCGTGGCCGAATCCACCCGGATTCTGTACGGGGGCAGCACCAGCCCGGGCAACATCGTCTCGTACATGGAGTCACCGGACATCGACGGTGCCTTGATTGGCGGTTCCGCCCTGAAGAGCGATACGTACACTGCGATGGTGAGACTGACTGCCGGCACCTGAAACCGGACAGCGACATCCACGGGGTCCATGAGCGTACCGACAGGCCTGAACGAGAGTGTCCTGTACCTGAGCCTGTTGGGCTATTGCCTTTACGCGCTGGGTTGGACCAACCAGCGGACCCAAAGGGGACTGTATCGATTCCTGCTGATGTTGACCGGCGCCCAACAGGTGGCGGCCCTGATTCTCTTTCTCCTGTACCTGCCCGGGATCCTGCTGCACGAAGGCACCCATTGGCTCACCGCCTGGCTGCTGCGGCTCAAGCCCCGCGCCTTCACCGTCTGGCCAACGCTGCGCGGCAACACCCTGGAACTCGGCAGTGTCCAGATGGCCGAAACCGACATCTGGAGGGACACCGCGGTGGGGCTGGCCCCCCTGGTGGTCGGCAGTGCGACCATGGCCGTTATCGGAACCCAAATCCTGTACGCCACGGAGCTGGCCGAATTGGTGTTGGGCCTTCGCTTCGGCCGCATGGTCGACTGGTTCCGCGAAATGCTGGCGGTGCAGGACAGCATGTTGTGGCTGTACCTCCTGTTTGCGTTCGGCAATGGCATGATGCCCAGCGTCAGCGACCGCCGTTCCCTGCGCCTGGTCGTCTTCTACTTCGGGATCGGGGTCCTGATGCTGGTATTGGCGGATCTGCTGTCCCGCCAAATTTCCATCGACTGGCTACTGGCCGCATTGGCCGGCACTGCCGCTCCCAGCCGCATACTGGTCAGCTGCCTGATGCTGGTCCTGTTGTTCGATTTCTGTCTGCTGGGTTTGTTGTCCGTGTACGACCTGCTTCTGAGCGGCCGCCGGACACGGTAGGCAAGGCGCTGGCCTCTCGATCACCAACGGCCCCAAAGACGAAGGCCCGGTATTGCACCGGGCCTTTCCGTCGCTCAAGGCGATACTTCAGTTGCCAGTGTCGGTCAAACTTCCCGACGGACTTCGGCCAACCGGCATGAAACCGCCATCAACCCAGGTGCGGTGTGATGGCGGCCATCAACGCTTCCTTCGGCTTGAAACCCACAATCCGTTCCACAGGCTGTCCATCCTTGAACAGAATGAGGGTCGGAATGCTGAAAACGCTGTGTGTCTGGGCCGTCTGCTGGTTCTGGTCCACGTCCAGCTTGCCGACCACGAGCTGCTGCTCGTACTCGACGGCAACCTCTTCCAGCACCGGCGCAATCATCTTGCAGGGACCGCACCAGGGAGCCCAGAAATCCACCAGCACGGGCTTGTCCGACGCCAGGACGTCGGTGGCGAACTCGCCGTCACTCAGCACTACAGGTGTTCCCATAATCCTCTCCTCATTTTTCCGCGTGAACAAGCCCGAAGTATACAGTCCCGAAGTGATACCGCCCGGGATTCCGCGCAGTGGAACTGTTATGGATGTGTTGGTGTTGGCACAGCGCCTGGACAAGGCGCAGCGCCTCTGATTCCGATTTGCCAGCCATGTCCAAGCCTGATGGTTTCCAGGTCCGGGCTCTGTGCGGCCCGGAAACCGACCGGGCCAGTGAATCAAGCTGGGAAGCTTGACCTGGATGTCATGGGACCGACCGTCTGACACCTGTCATGGACAGGCAGAATCCCCAACATGGCGCATCACGAGATGCCGTATGTCTCCCGAGGGTGGCACAACCTGCGCCCTCACCTCGCAGACGGTTTCCCACGCCCTGGTTCCAAACCGGGGCCTGCGGCCTGCCGAAACCCGAATGGCCGGGCGGCTACAGCCGCGGCTGGTGAATGCCTCGGTCGGTAATGAAGTCGCGGTACCGTGCAAAGGCTTGGTCAACATCGCCGGGGGACAGACCGTAGTCGGCCAGTTCATATTGATGGCGTTTTTCGCTTCGGCGGCGCCTTGACTGTTGTATCAACCAGTCGTCCATGGCTGCCACGGCCCGCGGCTCCAGATGCCAACGGAAATGGTCATACACCATTTCGACCGTGGCCAACGGGTCCTGAACCAGATCGTAATAGCTCAGGTCAAGCCACCGATGCTCCAGTTCAGGGTGCGCCAACCGGAAATCCATGGTCCTATCCAGCATGCCGGAGTTCAGGTCCAATTGTTCACGGCCTAGTTCATGGGAGGACAACGGCTCCATGACAAGCGTGCGAACCCGTTCCACCAGACTGTTCCACGAGCCCATGAACTGTCTGGGAGCACGGTGCGTCTGGATGAATAAGGCATCCGGGTATGTTTGAATGAGGGCATCCAATTCCATCAAATGGAACGGCATTTTCAGTAGCCACTGCCTTGCATGTCCCTGCTGCAACCGGTCGACATAGGCATGACGCTGAAGGTTTCCGCGGTGGTGGTGACGATAGGGAAGGGACATGTCGACCTGCCCCAGCCAACAGGCATAGGAGGGTACGTGGTACCGGACTACATTGGTCCAACTGTGAAACGACATCCTCAAGAACGTGATTTCCTCTTCGGGCTCGTTGAGATCGATGTGATGCAGGTCCGCGAACAACTTCACGAGCCCGGAGGACTGGAGCAGGTCCTCCAGATAATGGAATCGGGGATCATCCGGAGTTCCCGCAATGCCGTCGTGTTCGGCACTTACCTCTGCGGCCTGCACTGTTTCAAAGGCCCGCAACACACGGAAACGCGGGTCCCGGGACAACAATCGATGCAGGAACGTGGTTCCCGTGCGATGGATACCGACGATGAACACGGGTTGGACAATATCCGTCTCGGCAATGCCCGGATACTGGATGCGTTCCGCCGCCAGCCGGGCGTTGCCGCGCAGGGCGCGGCTCAGTTCCAGAACGACCCCGGTTCTGGCCGACTCCATGATTTGGGCCGCAGGCGCCTGCAATGCTGCCACCAGTTGCTCCAACCCCGTTAGAAGCCAGCCGGGAAATGCTTCGTCGGGCGTGGTTTCCAGCCGCCGGGCGTAGCGCTCGCCCTGGGCCATTAGGCAGTCGACGTCCAGACGACTTTCGGGGCGCGGGTGCGGCCACTTGCCAGGATGGCTTCTTACCCAGTCATCGGCACGTCGGAGCAGGGTTAGGAGGCCGGGCCATACGATGGGACTGGGACAATCCTCACGCATGGCTCGGTCGCAGATGGGCTGCGAGTCCTTTGGTTCGCGTTGACGGAACCAATACGGTTCAAAGTGGTCAAACAGTGGCCAAAACCCGTGAAGCGGCGAACTTGCGCCTTTGGCGAGACACAGCCGCTTGAAGTCGGCATAGGAGACTTCGCGGTGGTAGAACCCGAAGTCCCCAGGTTCAAGTTCACCGTACAGCAGACTTGGATTGCAGCAATGATAGATGGTGTATTGCCGATGGGGATTCAGGGAGATGTCGGCAATCACCTTGCTGTGCACGTCGGCCGGTTCCATGTTCCATTCGAAGATTGTGCCGCGCGGCCGGGCTTCAACATCCGCCATGGCAGCAAACAGGCGCGCCATGATATTGTCCGCATTGGCGAACCCGGTCGTGGATGTAGCCGTCTGGGGCAATCTGAAAATGGCAAGCGGCAATCCGGCACGCTGCGCAATCAACAGGATTTGTTCAGCGGTCAGCTTGGTCCACGGGTACCCGCTCAGACCCAATGGGAACACCCGCTTCATATGGTCCGGATCGGGCTGCATTTGGGTTTCGATGCGACTGTCCCGGAACTCCTTCGCAAACCCGCAAAAATACTGGGGAAACACGCCCAGGGTGGATATAAAGAACAGATGCTTGAAGCGCAGGCTCAGACACAGGTCGAGCACTGAGCGCAGACCTTCAACATTCGTTGTGCGCACGCTGGCATAGGAGGCGGCCAGCGCCACATCCGCGGCCATGTGGTAGACGGCATCGATCTGCCGGCAGAGTGCGGCGAAATCGGCATGGGCCAATCCAAATCGATTCTCGACCAGATTTCCCCCCCACACCCGTAGGCGGGGCCCAAAGCCTTCGTCCCAAATTCCTGCCTGTTGCATGGCTCGGCGCAGGCGTTCGAAGCCGTGGTCGGCATCGGTGGCCCGAACCAGACAGTGCACCACTCTGGCCTCGTCTTGTTGCAGTAGATCCCGCAACAGAAACCGCCCGACAAATCCCGTTGCACCTGTTAGGAACACCTCCTTGAAGTCCGGCGGTGCCGCCGGGGGTGCCAACTTCTCTTCGCTGACCCTGTTGCGAATGAAACGGCGCATTGCCAGAATGTCTTGTTCACATGCAGGCGGCATTGTGCCGGCCAGGGGCGCCACAGGTGCGACAGGATGGGATGACGGCATATGTTGTTCCCGGGAAACACGGAAGGATGGCTGAACCGGCAACCTGTCCGGAGCCTGTCGATGCAATCCTCAGGACACTTCTAGTTCGGGCGTGGCCAACGGAAAGTGATCTTCAGGTTCAGCGGCAAAAACCGATGGTCGACGCGCCCCTGTGCGGTTTGACCGCACGGTCTCCTCCGGATTGTGGACCTCATCCTCATCCTGCCTCTCCGCCGCGTTGGACTTTCCGGTCACGATGGCTTCGGCCAGCGACAAACAGGTGGCCGTCGTCATCAACTCCAGTGCACTGACCTGGAACTGGTACTGCGACTGGATGAAAGCGCCCAGTTCGGCAACCGAAATGGAATTGAGCCCGAAGGCGGACAGGGGTTCTTCCACGCTGCCGCCTTCATGCCCGCTGAGTTCCGCAACCTTGGCGGCAATCTGTTCCACCACGTGGTCCACTGTGAACTGACCGCCTGCATCAAGCCGGAAGGCATCCGCATTGTTCACCAGGTGTCCGGTCCGCATGTAGGCCGGGGAGGTCTGCGGCCAAGGGGGATTCCGGAACAACGCGGTGATCAGGTGATCATGTCCGGGCTGCGCGCGCATGGCGTAATCCAGGTTGTAGAGACAGAAACGGGCACTGACCGGAGGCATGCCGGAAGCTTGGACCATGCGCAACACATGCAAATTGCGGGCAGCCATGCCGGCTTCCTTGATCGCGGCGGTATTGAAGGACAGTCCCGGCCGACCCCGACGCCGGCGCCAGGCCGCCAGGCCATCGAGGAAGGCACTGGCGGCACTGTAATTCGCTTGGGCAGGATTGCCGAACGTGGAGGCCACGGAGGAAAACATCACGAAGTAATCCAGCGGACAATCGATGGTGGCCCGGTGGAGATTCAGGGCGCCGCGGGCCTTGGGTGCAAAGACCGTGGCCACGGCTTCGCGTGGCATGTCCACCAACAGGTGATCATCGATGACTCCGGCCAGATGAAACACACCCTTGAGCGGCCGGCTCAGGCCGGCGATGCAGCGGCGTACATCTTCTTCGCAGGCCACGTCTGCTGTCACGATTTCAATCTCGTAGTCAAAGTCGATCAGCGACAGGTAACTTTCCCGGCGGATCCATTCAACGGAGCGTCGCCGTTGCGGATCCCGGTCCATCAGTGTGAGATGGCGCGCACCCGACACCACCAGGTAGGACAGCACATGCAATCCGATGCCGCCCAGCCCCCCTGTCACCAAGTAGGTTGCATCCGGGTCCAGGTAGGGTTGCCGATCGGCTATCGCCAACCCGGATTCCCGCAGGGTCGGCGGTGCCTCCAGGACCAGCTTGCCCTGATGCTGTCCGGACATCATCAACCGCAAGGCCTCGGCGTACTTGTGATAGGGGAACACCGTCACGGGCAGTGGCGGCACCAATCCCTGTTCGAACAACTCCAGACAGGCACGGGAAATTTCGTGGGTCAGCCTGGGATCCTCCAGCATCAGGCGGTCGACGTCGATCGCAGCGAAGCGCAGGTTCTTGCGGAAGACAAACATGTTGAGTGCGTTGTCGGCAAATATGTCCACCTTGCCTATTTCGCAATGCCAGCCGCCGGGTCGCAGAGCCTCCAGGCACAGTGCCACATGATGTCCCGACAGGGAATTCAACACGACGTCAACCCCCTCGCCACGGGTACAGTCCATCAGCCCGTCGTACCAGTCAAAGCTGTGCGAGTCGAACACCTCCCGTACCCCCAGAGCCCGCAGCTTGTTCCGTTTTTCATCGTTGCCCGCGGTCGCGTAAATATCCGCCCCAACATGCTTGGCAAGGGCAATCGCGGCCAGACCCACCCCGCCCATGGCAGAGTGGACAAGCACCCTCTGGCCCTTCCGGAGACGGGCCAAGTGCATCAGTGCATAGTACGCGGTCGTGTACACCGACAGCACCGAGGCCCCTTGAATCGGGTTCAGGCACGAGGGCTTGCGAAACACGGTGTGTTGATGAACCACCACGCGGTTGGCAATGCACCCACCCTTGGTGAACACGACTTCATCTCCCGGACGGTGCTGGAGTACACCTGACCCGACCCGGCGAACCGTGCCGCTGCCTTCGATTCCGATTTCGGTCCCCAGTGCCGACTGCTCGTACGCTGCGGGAGGCAGCATGTTCAGTGTCACCATGATGTCGCGGAAGTTGAGCGCCGCGGCAGACACCTCGATTTCAACACTGTCATCATCCGGTTCAGCAGACTGGTAGGTCTTCATCTGGAGACCGTCCAACTGTCCTGGATTGGGGACTGTGAGCTTGTAGCTGGCATCTTCGCCGCTCTGCAATGGGACGTACAAGGCGTCCTTGCTGACAACCCGGGGCGACCAGAGACGTTGATCCCGAACGGCCAGTTCACCTTCACGCAGATCGACACGCGCCAGTCGCTCAAGTACCGACAGGTCCTCCTGCGAACCCAAGTCCACCAAGCGGAAGTCGAGCGCGGCGTCCGCGGCCACTTCCACAGCCATGCTGCGGACTGCGCCCCACAGAACCTGTGCGCGGGGATCCTCAACGTCCAGGACTGCGCCATGCGTGACAACGGTGAGGCGACACGGGTCTGCGGTGATCCCCAGACGACGAGCCACCAAGGCCTGCACCAAGGCAATGAAACGGGTGGTCACGCCCTCGCCTGTGGGATCGTTCGAGTCCCTGCCACAGAAGAAGTCGACCGCACGCAGTTCACCCGCAAACGACCATTCGTCGAGCAACTCGAACTGGCTGGCTTCAAACAGTTCCGATGGCACGCAGTGCACATGCGCATTGTCGAACCGGGCTGCCCAGGCTTCCGCCCAGCTCCCAGTCTCACCCAGAACCCACCTTGGTCCGGGGATGGGTCCGGTGTCGAAGTCTTCCCCTTCGGTCGCGGGTGCCCGCAGGACGGTGGCATGGGTGCCGGC
The DNA here is from genome assembly GCA_965219935.1 of Caldilineaceae bacterium. Lineage (GTDB taxonomy): Bacteria > Chloroflexota > Anaerolineae > Caldilineales > Caldilineaceae > Bin34. The sequence goes on from CBDCOU010000003.1 coordinate 1,527,695, forward strand.
GTGCACCGTGGACCATCCTGCCTCGATTCTGAAGTCGCATCCTGGCTCGTGCAGGACGACGGCCAGCCCTCCGGGGACCGCCAGCCGGCACAAGAGTTTCCACCCTGCATGGTCAACCGGAACCTGTTCGCTGTGGAGCAACTGCAGTTCCGCGGTGGCCGGACGCAGAGGTCCTTGCTCCAGCATCGATATTCCTTGGTCCTCCGGGGCGACCGGTTCAAATCGCAGGGCTGCACCCAATCGATGAAATCTGTCAAAGCAAGCCTGCGCCCCTTCCGGGTGGTCTGCCACAAGCCAATATTCAGTGTGGCGGTTTGAGCTCTCCAATGCCTCCACGCACCGACTAAGAACCGTCTGATCGGGTTCCCGGCAGCCAGCCCATTCCACCACGCGGATGACCCGCTGTTCAGTTCGCCCCGTACGCTGCAGGGACTCGATGATGGCAGCAGGTTCGTCCCTGGCAACCCCTTCGGGCCCCATCGGGACATGGACATCGGACAGGAACTTGGGCTGCCACGACACCACGTGCTTGCTCCGGGCCATGTCGTTCCAGTTGCTGTCGTGCGCAATCGTGTAGTAGTCGCCAAGGACCGCGATTAGTTCACCTGTTTCACGATCATAGAAACCGAGATTGAGGTAGCGCGACTGCCGCTGCTTGCTGGCTAGACTGGGCTGTCCAACTTCGTCCACTTCTCCCCAGATTTGCGGCTGGTCCGGGATAAAGCAGGTGACGCGGGGCGAGGTTTGCGGCCGGAAGAAAGTCAATCGGGCAATTCGGTACGGCATGGAGAACATGTCGGTGTGCGGCAACAGATTGTTGAGCAGCACCTGCAGGATGCCGTCCAACATGGTCGGATTCACGACCATGCCCTCGTCCCGCCCATTGATCCACCACTCCTCGTCCATCTCCAACTCGACCAGCATGTCGTTGGTGTTGGGATCCTGCCAATAGCGTTGAACCGTCTGGAAACTGGGTCCGTAGCTGAACGTGTTTTCCAGAACAACCTCAACCCTCTCGTAGAAGTCGCGTCCCTCGACGGGGTTCCCGGATTTGAATCGGTCCAAATTCAACTCCGACAGGCTGCGGGGGATGCCGAGTTTCGGTTCCTTGTCCATGAGTCGCACCCGACCGCGGCTGTGGATTTCGCTCACCGCGTCTTGGTCGTACGTCCTGGAGGAAATGGTGAAGGTGAATGTGTCCGGCGTGTGCGGTACCGGAACCAGGTGAGTTTGCAGTCGCACCGGGATCTGAGGAATGGGGCATCCCTGCAGGCATTCCAGATCTTCGATGTAGACCGGAGCACCTTCCAAGGCTTCCAACACCATCTCGACGTAGCCGGTGGCAGGCATGATGCTGGAGCCGTAAATCCGGTGCTCGGCCAACCAGGGAAAGTCGTTGACGGACAGTCTGGTTTCAAAGAGAAGAGAGTCGCTGGCCACCCGGCGTCCTACCATTGGACCATGGGAATTCTCTCCTTGTTTCAGCAGGGCCTCGTCGTCGACAAACAGATCCGCCGCCGTGCTTTCATCCCTCGGATGAGCCGGCAGAAGATGGGCAATGGGGCGCGGACGCGGATACTGGGAGCGGAAATCCAACGCAATGCCTGCCTGGAACAGATGGCCCAATGCTCGATGGAAGTCGAGGCCCGGGTCCGAATCCCGCATCAATGTCGACAGGCACACGGATGCAGCGGTGCCGGATTGCAGGCACTGGGCGATCGTGCCCTGCAGCGCACTGTGGGGTGCGACCTCCAGGATGACCCCGGGCCGGAAGTCGCGCAGAATCGCCTCCAGGGCCGCCCCGAACCGCACCGGCTGCCGGATGTTGCTCCACCAATAGGCACTGTCCAGCACATCCGCCCTGCCGCCCGTAACCGACGAGATCATGGGCACATCGGTATGGAATTCGCGCTCGTCGAGAAACGCCAGCGACGCCATGACATCCTCATGGATTGGATCCATGGCGCGCGAATGAAAGGCGATGTTGCCAGGTATCAGTTGATGCTGGAGATTGTGCCGTTCCAACTCCTCAATAATGGGCAACAGATCCGTTTCACTGCCACAAACGACAGTACTGACCGGAGAATTCTCACAGGCAATCTCCACCTGCATCGCACAGTTCCGGTCCGCGCACGAAAGATTCCGCACATGGTCCAGCAGATCCTCCACGCCAGGGCGATCCAGACCGACGACCAGCATGCGTCCCGAGCCGGCGGTACGCTGCTGCAAGGTGGCGCGATGGTAGACAAGCCGCGTCGCTTCAGCCAGCGACAGGGCACCGCAGGCGTATGCGGCCGCCACTTCGCCGGAGCTGTGTCCCACCACACAGTCGGCGTACACGCCCCAGGTCTTGAACATCTCCAACAAGGCACACTGAAGCATGAACGTAACCGGCTGGGCCAGCTCACACTCGTCAAGGGCTGCCTGCGTAGCGGTGAAGCAGGCCTTGCGCAGGGATACGTCCGAGTATGTGCGCCAATGCGCCTCTACGGCATCGACAACACGGCGGAACACCGGATGGGCGTTGTACAGATCGCGTCCGCAACCAGCCCACTGTGTTCCCTGACCTGAGAACACCATGACCAACGGTTGCTCTTCCTCGTCCACGGTGGCGACTGGGCCGGAATCCTGGCCAAACGCCTCCAACGCCTCAAGCAAATGGTCCCTGCTGCGGACCGCAAAGGCTGCCCGGGCCGGGAAATGGGTACGCCTCCGCGAAAGGTTTCCTGCCAGCGTGTAGAGATCCCAGGGATGAGACCGTATGGCTTCCCGCAAATCCCGTGCGGTCTCAACCAGCATGTGGGGCGTGCGAGCGGATAGGGGAACCATGGTTCCGGCATTGGCAGCCAGAGCCACCGACCAGACACGCGGTTCCTGAGGCCGGTACTCGCTCACCACGCAATGCCCATTGGCTCCACCAAAGCCAAAGGAGTTGATGCCAATCACGGCGGGGCGCTCCGAAAACGGTTCGCAGTCCGTCAGCACTTGCATATTGCCCCGTTCGAAATCGATTTCGAGATTGGGTGAGGTGAAATTCTTCGAAATCGGCGCGAACGTCCGTTCCTGCATCATCAAAATCGTCTTGAGCAGGGCACAGTGAAAGGCAGCCGCTTCCATGTGCCCCAGATTGCTCTTGACACTGGACAGTCGCAGGGGAACTTCACGGTCGCACCCACCGAACGCGTCTGCGATCGCGTTGCCTTCGATGCGGTCGCCCACGACCGTGCCCGTGGCATGTGCCTCGATGTAGTCGAAATCCTGTGGCTCCCTGCCGGCGCGGGTATAGGCGCTGCGCATGAGCTCCGCCTGCGAGTGCTGGGTAGGCGCCGTGATGAAACGTCCGCTGGCCAGGCCGTGGGCGCCATCGGCAGCGCCTGCTGTGTTCACGGCCGTGGTCTCCAGCACTGCGTACACGCGGTCGCCGTCCCGCTCCGCCGCCGCAAGGGGTTTGATGGCAAAAAAGAACACGCCTTCAGAACGCATGTAGCCATCCGCATCCGCATCGAAAGAGTGGCATCGGCCATGCGGACTGATGACCCCCAGTGCATTGAACGCCGTGCTCAGTCGGGCGGATGCCATGGAGTTGCAGGATCCTACGAGGGCCTGTTCACAGTCACCGGCTTTAAGGGCATTCATCGCGGTGTGCAGGGCACTCAATCCGGCGGAACAGGCAGTACAACACGTAATGGAAGGCCCCATCAAGTTGTATTGATAGGAAATCCGGTTGGCCAGCATCGACAGGCTGATGCCGATTACGCTGAACATGTTGTTGCCATGAGGGGGACGGTAATTGGCTTCGGGCGGAGTCTGGGCTCCGATAAACACCCCGGTGGGACTGTTGCGGAGCGCGTTGATGCTCCAGCCGGAATGCTCAATCGCTTCCCAGGAACAGCTCATCAACATCCTGGCCATTGGACTGGCCTGTTCCATTTCGGTGCGGGACAGGCCAAAAAACCCGGCATCCAGCGCAAACCTCACATCATCATCGATCAGCCCTTCGTAGGGACTGGCGAAGCGGCCAAAATTGGCTCCGGAGCCGATGGGCCGCACCCCCTTGCCGAACCGCTCTGCCACGGGTGACCGCACCACATCCCGCGTACTGAGGAGATGCCAGAAGTCGGCATCGGACCGAAGGGGACCGGGCAGGCGATGGCTGTAACCCACGATGGCAACAGCGTCTTCCAACCTTGACGGATTCATGCCGTCCTCCTCTGTATGTACAGGTGGCGCGCCGATTGTCGATCAAGCATGTTCGACATGCCAGTCGACAAAACCCGCATCATTTTGCTAATTCCTGCAAGTCCGATGAGATGCATGCCGTTCGTGGGAACTCGATGGGATGAGGACAAGCGACAACCTTGTAGCCGTTGCCCCGCAAACCCATTCTCAACACCGTCGGACACCATCATTGGTCGGGGCCTGTGAAAGAGCCCATCCGCCACTCGTGGAACCAAGGTACCTGTACACAAGTTCAACACTCCCCGCATGTCGCCTTGCATCCCGAACCCTACCGGTTACCAAAAGTGCCGGATCAGGACACCTGATGCCATCCGGTCCATGGTCAGGCATACCCGCCTCGATTGCCCCGCCTACCCAAGGAGGCAACCTCGACTTTCCGTGTTGCATCGGCTGAAGGCCGCTGTGTCCGTCGTGCAGTCGAACCTCAATCCCAAGACAGCTGCGGTCAACGGCTTCTGCTCCGCCGCCCTACGAGAAACCACACGTTGGGAACCTTATGCAATTCGGGTCAACTGCGCAGCCCAATCCGCCATTCCCGGGCACAAACAGGCCTTGCCAAGCACAGGCCGTCCAGAACACCGCTGCCCGCCGATGCGCCATGGGAATTGATTTGGCATCACATCGGCCGAATCCACTTCGGCAGGGGTTCAATAGGCCGCCGTGAAACGCTGCGCGCGCTGTCGCGCCCGGCTGGCGCGTGCGGTGCCCATCCCCGGTCGTCGTTCAGGCAGTGGCCTGTTGGGCCGCTGGAATGCCCCACACCCAACGGACTTGCACCGGGGCCGACAGCAGTCGATACAGTCGTCCAAGGCCATGGTGAAGCCCTACTGCAACCATTGCCGGCAACAGCAGAGTGCTCCCATGGAACCCAGCCGGCGCTGCCTCAAGTCAATCCTTGGACTGGAGCGCGTCCTCCAGCGTCTCGGATGCCACGCGGAACATGGAAGCTCGAATCTCCTGACGCCGTTTTCGCAATTGTTCCACTATTGCCCACAAGGCATCCTCGATCTGACGAATGGCGTCGCCGCGTTCCTCGGGAGCCAACGTGGTGGAATTTGCAAATTCGAATTTTTCGACCGTGAACTGGGCGATCTGACCAATGTTGTCGCCCACGATCTCCATGTCAATCGGAGGACGAGTCTGTGGTTCCTCGGACGGTTGCTGTTGTTCAGGGTTGTCTTGGCTCATTGAGATTCCTCCTTGGTAATGATTGTTGCATGTTCATCATTGGCAGCGAGAAGGGGCTTGCCGGCCAGTACACAACCCGCCACAACCCATGTGCCAGTCGTGAATGCACAGGTTGCCACATGCCCCCCACGCGTCCGTAAACGCGCCCAACTAGGTAATTGTACAGGATTTAGACGACGGAACAACCAGTGCCCACACCCTCAAGTTCCCAACAGAATTTTCCTTCTTGCCGTTCAAATATTTATGGAATAACAACGTGATGTGTTATCCATTCTTGGCTACTACGGCAAATATATCAGTTCATATTTTTCAACTCCAGCCACAATCTGCAGTTTGATGTCGGGCTTCGGAGAGACATCCTGGATTTCAGAGGCGATCTCGATCCACAATCCAACCAGCACAATCACATTCTGTTTTGACTCAAAACCAAGCGAACATATGTGTTATGATTATAAGTTCAACAAGAAAACATCCAACTAGATAACACAACAAGCCGCTTTCCCGATACCCTCTCGCACAAGCTGCACTGTACAAATGTCATTAATCCAGGCGATCGGGAGACCGGGGCCCCATGAGGATAACAACAGGGCGGAACTCCCGAAGCCGGGCGCGGCGAAAGCGCATTGGACCGGATGCAGGCCCGCCACCAGGCCTTGGCCGACGGTGGGCGAGATGGCATCACACAGAGGCCCCAGGCCACGACAACGGCAATCGGCCCGGATCCGGGCCACCGCTTGCACGTCCTGCCATAGGGTGGCCGCGCCCACTCCGCAGCCCAGCAGGTCCAGCATGCGGACCAGCCCCCGCAATCTGACGCTGTGCACGTAGCAATTCGGGGGGTGATACACCATCGTCGGCAGAACACTGAACGGGCCGCGCCAGCGGTTGCCGACGGCCCGGCCGATCGGTCCCGGGTAAACCATGCCCCGCGGCAATGGTGTTGCCAGGCTGTTCACGATACCGCCTCGGGCCGGTTGGCTCCAACTGGGCAAGATGCCGGTCCATCATCCAACACCGGCCCGGCTGATGGTCAACACACACACCGGTTAGCTCCACATGGGCTGGTCGGTTGCCCCGTCGCCGTCAAGGCCCGCATCCGGACGTTCGGTGTCGCTGCGTCGGTGCTCACAAGCGCGTTTGATGCAAGCCCCGGTCAACCATGAACTCACGGTATCGGCCAAAGGCCTCGTCAACGGTGTTCGGGGACAGACCGTAGTCGGCCAGGTCGTAGTGGTGTGCCGGTTCGGATTGGCGTTGCAACGACTGTTCACTCAGCCAGTCGTCCATGGCGGCATCCACCTCGGGCTCCAGATCCCAATCGAAATGGTCGTATACGATTTTGACCATGGCTGACGGATCCTCGACGAGATCGTAGTAGCTCAAGTCGAGCCATCGGTGTTCCAAATTCGGATGCGCCAGCCGAAAGTCAATCGTCCTGTCCATCATGGAGGCCATGATGGACAATTGTTCGGCGCCTTGCACTTGTGGGGGCAGCGGGTGCGCGGTGAGCGAGCGTAGGCGGTCCACCAGGCTGTTCCAGGAACCCATAAACTGTCCAGGGGCACGGTGGGTTTGAATGAATAGGGCATCCGGATACGCTTGGGTCAGAGCATCCAGTTCCATCAAGTGAAACGGCATTTTCAACAGCCATTGTCTTGGTTGTCCCTGTCGCAAGTTGTCAACATGGACGTAGTGCTGCAGCATGCCTCGGTGATGGCGATACGCGTTGCGCAAGTCCGCGTCCGCGAGCCAACGCGCATAGACCGGAATGTGGTAACGGACCGCGGTCACCCAACTGTGGAACGAAGTCCTCAGGAGCTGGATGTCCTCCTCCGGTTCGTTGGGATTAATGTGATGCAGGCCCGAGAACATTCTCGCCATCCCCGAAGCTTCCAACGTATCGACAAAGGAGTGCAAACGCGGATCGTCCGGTGTGCCCCAAATAGCGTCGTGGGCCCGATCAATCGATGGAGGCCCCGCCAGTTCAACACCGCGCAACACCCGAAAACGGGGATCCCTGGACAATAGGCGATGAAGCAAGGTGGTCCCGGTACGATTGATGCCGACAATGAACACCGGCCGCACTATCTCTGTCGCCGTGATGTCCGGATGGCGCGCCCGTTCACCGGCCAGACGCGCATTGCTGCGCAGCGCACGACTCAGTTCCAGTACCACGCCCGAGGTGAACGACTCCCTCAGTTGGGCCTCGGGTGCCTGTAACGCATCCACGAGCTGGAACAGGCCCTTTTGCATCCAATCGGGTTGTGCTTCACGGCTCGCAACGCCATAGCGGTCCGCGTAGCGTTCACCTTGTGCAACCAGGCTGTCGTAGTCCAAGCGGGCCTTGGGAATCGCATGCGGCCATGCTTCCCCATGCTCCTCGATCCAGTCGTCCGTGCGCCGCAGCAAGGTCAGAAGACCCGGCCACCGGACCGGAACCCGACAATCCTCGCGAACCGCGCGACGGCTGATGGGAAACGAATCTCGCGATTCCCGTTGACGGAACCAATACGGACCGAAGTAGTCGATGAGGGACCAGAGGACGTCAAGCTGGGAGTTCGCCCCCTGGGCCAGACACAACCGCTTGAACGTTGCGTAGGACACTTCGCGCAGGTAGAAACCGAGGTCCGCGGGCTCCAGTTCCTCGTACAACAGGTTTGGGTTAACACAGTTGTAAACCGTATAACGCCGATGGGGATTCAGAGAGATGTCGGCCACTGATTGGGTGTGAACATCAGCAGGTTCAGTGTCCCACTCAAAGACCAGTTCACGCGGTCGGGCCTGAACTGCTGCCATGGCACCGAACAAACTCGCTCTGATCCCATTGGCATTGGGAAACCCGGTGGTGGACGATTCACAAAGTGGCAGCCGGAAAATGGCCAAGGGCATCCCTGCGCGCTGAGCGTACAGCAGGACTTGCTCCGCGGTCAGCTTGCTCCAAGGATATCCGCTCAAGCCAAGAGGGTACAGCCGCTTCATACTGTCCAGATTCGGCTGCATTTGAGTTGCAATTCGATCACCCACAAATTCCTCGGCAAAATTACAAAAATATTGCGGAAATATGCCAAGCGTGGATATAAAAAACAGATGTTTAAAACGTAAGCCAAGGCATAGTGCAAGTACCTGCTGCAGACTCATTACATTGATTTCGCGCACGTTGATATACGTGCTAGCCAGCGCCACCTCGGCGGCCACATGGTAGACGGCATCAATCCGCTGACAGAGGCGGGTGAAATCGGCCTCCCGAAGTCCAAAGCGACTGACCTCAAGATGCCCGGCAACTACTTTGATGCGGCAGCCAAAATCGTCATTCCAGATGTGTGCCTGCTGTAGGGCCGAGCGCACGCGCTCGAAGCCTTGCTCAGGGCCTGAGGCGCGCACCAGGCAATGCACTGTCCGCGCTTCGTCTTGCACCAGAAGATCCCGCAGCAGAAAACGGCCGACGAATCCGGTCGCTCCAGTCAGGAAAACCTCCCTGAACTCCGAGGGAGGTACCGGAGGTCCCAATGTCTCCTGACCGACTTGGGCATGCACGAAACGACGCATGGCCTCCAAGTCCCGCTTGCAGGCGGGCGGCAAGTCGCCAACCAGCGGAGGCACGGATGGAGAGGGCAAGTCGGCAGGCATGTAACGATCCTGTGGAGCGCGGACTTTACGGTTCAGTTGAGGTGAAGGCGGCCCTCGAGGCCCGACCAGTCGTGTATCCGATCAACCTGGCATCGCATTTGCGAAGGCCGCCGGAAAGTGCTCTTCAAACCTGGGAGCAAACTCCGATGGCCGCCGCAATCGGGTGTGGTCATCCTGGAGGCGGCCGGCAGAGCGTACCTGTTCCACTTCCACCGGTTCTCGTGTTGCACTGGATTGTCCGGTCACGATGGCTTCCGCCAATGACTTGCAGGAAGCCGTGGTCATCAACTCCAGTGCGCTTACCTGGAACTGGAACTGCGACTGGATGAAGGCACCCAGTTCGGCAACCGAAATGGAATTGAGCCCGTACGTGGACAAGGGTTCTTCCACGCTGCCTTCGTCATGGCCACAGAGCTCCGCAACCTTGGTGGCAATCTGTTCCACCACGTGGTCGACAGTGAACTGGCCGTCGGTGCCCAATCGGAAAGCATCCGCATTGCTCAACAAATGGCCGGCCCGCAGGTAGACGGGAGAATCAACGGGCCAGGGAGGATTTTGAAACAGAGCGGCAATCAGATGATCACGGCTGGCGCGGGTACGCATCGCATAGTCAAGATTGAACATGCAAATCCGGGTGCTAACCGGGGGTAGACCGGAAGCCTGGGCCAGACGCAGAACATGCAGGTTTCGTGCGGCCATGCCAGCTTCCTTGATGGCTGAGGTATTGAAGGACAGCCCCGGAAGCCCCCGGCGGCGGCGGTAGGCAGCCAAGCCGTCCAGAAACGCGCTGGCGGCACTGTAGTTGACCTGGGCCGGATTGCCGAAGGCGGAGGCAACCGAGGAGAACATCACGAAGTGCTCCAGGGGACAGTCGGCCGTGGCACGATGCAGGTGCAATGCCCCCCAGGCTTTGGGCGCAAACACCTTGGCCACGGATTCGGTCGACATGCCCATCAACAGTTGATCGTCGATGACGCCGGCCAAGTGGAACACGCCTTTGAGCGGCCTCTGAAGATTGGCAATGCATGTTTGCACATCTTGTTCGCAGGCCACATTGCCAACCACGATATCGATCTCGAAGTCGTGTTCGAATCGGGACAGCGATCCCGCCGCGCGCACCCAGGCAGCAGTGCGGCGTCGCTCAGGGTCTCGGTCCATCAGGGTCAAATGGCGTGCTCCGGAAGCCACCAGATACGACAGTACATGCAAGCCCACACCGCCCAGGCCGCCTGTAACCAAATAGGTGGCGTCGGGGTCCAGATAGGCTTGCCGATCGGCAATTGGCAAGCCGGCGGCCGACGCGGTTGACGGCGCCTCCAGTACCACCTTGCCCTGGTGCTGTCCCGACATCATCAACCGCAAAGCCTCGACATATTCCCGGTACTGGAACACCGTCACCGGAAGCGGAGGAACCCTTTCCTGTTCAAACAGTTCGAGACACTCGCGGGAAATCTTGTGAATCAGTTCGGGATCCTCGAGCATCAGCCGGTCAACATCAATCGCGACGAAACGCAGGTTCTTGCGGAAGGCGGACATGCTGAGCGAATTGTCGGCATAGATGTCAACCTTGCCGATTTCACAATGCCAGCCTCCGGGCCGCAACGCCTCCAGGCACAATGCCACATGACGGCCGGACAATGAGTTCAATACGACATCGACACCTTCACCGCCGGTACTCTCCATCAACTCGTCGTACCAGTCATGACTGTGCGAGTCAAACACATCCCGCACGCCAAGCGACCGCAACTTGGCCCGTTTCTCCTCGTTGCCGGCTGTGGCATAAATCTCGGCTCCCACGTGCCGGGACAAGGCGATGGCTGAGAGCCCCACGCCGCCCATGGCCGAGTGGATGAGCACCCGTTGGCCTTTCCGGAGACGGGCCAGATACAACAGGGCGTAGTACGCCGTCACGGACACCGACAGAACGGACGCCCCTTGCATCAGATTCAGGGATTTGGGCTTGGGGAACACATTGAACTGGTTCACAACCAAGCGATTGGCGATACACCCGCCCTGCGTGAAGACAACCTCGTCCCCCGGGCGGAACAACTGTACGTTTGCGCCTACGCGACGGACTATGCCGCTTCCTTCGATGCCCACTTCGTTTCCCAATGCCGAATGCTCAAATGCCGCGGCCGGCAGCATGTTCAGGGCGACCATGACATCCCGGAAATTGAGAGCCGCCGCCGCCACCTGAATTTCTACACTGTCATCGTCCGGTTCGGTCGGCCGATACGTCTTCATTTGCAGGCCATCCACCTGACCAGGATTCACAATTTCAAGCCGGAATGCGGGATTCCCATCGGGGCCCACCGGTTTGAACACAGCATCTTCGCCGATGATCCGTGCCGTCCACAGGCGTTGTTTCCGAACCGCAATTTCACTCTCGCGCAAGTCGGTTCGGCCCAGCCGATCCAGGATCGACAGATCACTCCGGGACTCCAAATCCACCAAGCGGAAGTCGATGCCGGCATCGGTGCCGACTTCCATGTTCATACTGCGGACCGCGCCCCAAAGAACCTGCCCTCTAGGGTCCTCCACGTCCATGACTGCGCCCCGGGTGACAACGGTCAGGCGGCATGGTCCGGTTGCACTGCCCATCCGCACCGCGACCAAGGCCTGTACGAATGCGATGAACCGGGAGACCACACCCTCACCGGTGGGATCTTCAGGATTGCTTCCGCAGAAAAAGTCGATTGCCTGCAGATCGCTTAGGAACGGCCATTCTTCCAGTGAATCAAAGTTGCCCGCGTCAAACAGGGCCGAGGGAACCCAATACACGTCGGACGCGGCGAAACGATCAGCCCAGGGGCGTGCCCAGCTTCCTTGTTCACCCAAGATCCACCGGGGCACAGGACATGCTCCCGGTTCTGGGCCTTCCTCTGGTTTCTGGGAGACCTGCAAGAGAGTGGCTTCGGCTTCGGTGCCAATCACGGACCAACCAGCCTGGGGATGGATGACGGCGCCCTTCTCATGCAACACCAACGCCAAGCCGCCGGGAACCGCCAATCGGTACAACAGGCGCCATCCTGCAGCGTCGGACGGAACACGATCACCATGGAGCAACTGGAACTCGACAGCACCTGGACGCAGCAACCCCTCGCCGAACAGGTCCACGGTCTGGCTATCGGGATCGAGGGCCTCGAAGCGCAGAGGAGCGGCCACACGATGGAATTCTTCGAAACAGGCCTTAGCGATGTCCGGCGTATCGGCGACCAGCCAATACTCGGTGCGTCCTCGGGACTTCACCAATGCCTCGACACTTTGGCGGAGCGCAGTTTGGTTTGGCTCCCGACAACCGGCCCATTCCACCACACGACAAATCCTGGGTTGGCCATGGTCCATGTGCTGCAGGCCTTCAATGATGCCGCCAGGATCGCATCCTTTCCCCACGCCGTTGATCAGCAAGTCCCGAACATCGTCAACGAATTTCGGTTGCCAGGAAAGCACATGCTTGCTCCGGGCCAAGGCGGACCAGTTGCGATTGGTCGCCGTTGTGCAGTAGTCGCCCAGAACGGCCACCAACTCGCCTGTGTCACGGTCATAAAAACCCAGATTGCGGTACTGCCATTCCCCTTGCTGGCTGTGTATGTCTACCTGACCAAGATCGTCCAACGTCGCACTAAGGTGGGACTGATCGGGAATGAAGCAGGTGATCCGCGACGAAGTGGGAGGTTGCAGGAACATCACCCTGCTTGCACGCAACGGCAAAGAGAACACGTCTGCCGCCTGCAGCAAATTCATGAGCAAGATCTGCAGGAGACCGTCCAGCAACAATGGATTGACAACGAATCCCTCATCCTGGCCTCTCGCCCACCACTCATGATCCATTTCGATTTCAATCAGCGAGTCGTTGGTTCCCGGTACTGAACCAATCCGCTTCACGGTACGAAACGCGGGACCATAATGGAAGGTGTTCTCCAGTACCACTTCCAACCGTTCGTAGAACTCGTCGCCCGGCAGCGAGTCCGTCCAATCCAACCGCCCCGTATCCAACTCCGACAAATTGCGAGGAACGCCTGGTTTCGGTTCGCGGCCGAGGAGACGCACCCGCCCCCTACAATGAACGTCGGACACGGCGTCGTTGCCGTAAGCCCCGGACGAGATAGTGATTGTCCACGCGTCCGTAGTGTTGGGCACCGGCACCAGATGCGTCTGCAGCCGCACCGGTGTTTCCGGGATGGGACATGCCTTGAGGAATTCAAGCTCTTCAAACTGGACCGGAACGCCGTCAAGGGCTTCCAACACCAACTCGATGTAGCCGGCCGCAGGCATGATGCTGGTGCCGTAAATTCGATGTTCAGCCAACCAGGGCAAGTCCCTGACGGAAAGCCGAGCCTCAAAGAGAAGCGCCTCCCCGGGCACCCTGTGCCCAACCAACGGGCCTTGCGACAGTTCGCCCCGTTTCAAAAGCGCTTCATCATCGACGAATGGATCGGTCGTGGTGCGCTCGTCTCTTGGGTAGCCCGGCAATAGGTGGGTAATGGGCTGGGGCCGCGGAAATTGGGCATCGAAGTCCAGGCGATAGCCCGAAAGGTGCAACCCTCCCAATGCCTTGTGAAAGTCGAGGCCCGGATCCGAATTGCGCATCAGGGACGGCACACAGACAGGGGCATCGGGTTGACTCTGCACACACTGAGCGATTGTGCCCTGCAGCGCACTGTGGGGTGCAACTTCCAGGACCACACCGGGGCGGATGTCACGCCGGATTGTCTCCAGAGCCGCGGCGAACCGCACTGGTTGCCGAATGTTGCTCCACCAATAAGCACTGTCCAGTCGATCGACCCTGCATCCCGTGACCGAGGAAATCATCGGCACTTCAGCATCCAAGGTGCACTCGTCGAGGAACGCCAACGAAGTCAGGACCTCTTCACGGATTGGGTCCATGGCGCGGGAATGAAAGGCGATGTTGCCGGGGAGCAGTTGATGCTGGACATTGCACCGCACCAGTTCCTCAATGATCGGACCAAGTTCTGCCTCACTTCCGCACAGAACCGTGCTGGCGGGCGAGTTTTCGCAGGCAATCTCGACCATGGCCGCCCGGTCCGGTCCCGCCTGCACCGGTATCCGGACAACGTTCAGCAGATCTTCCACACCGGACCGGTCCAGACCCACGACCAACATGCGTCCGGAACCAGCGGTTCGCTGCTGCAGGGTGGCCCGATGAAACACGAGCTGCGTCGCCTCCGCCAGCGAAAGAGCACCGCATGCATAACCCGCCGCCACTTCACCGGAACTGTGGCCCACGACACAATCCGCGTACACACCCCAGGTCTTGAACATTTCCACCAAGGCGCACTGCAGCATGAAAATCACGGGCTGGGCCAGTTCGCATTCGTCCAGTTCGGCTTGCGTGGCAGTAAAGCAGGCCGTGCGCAAGGACGTGTCGGAGTATGCGCGCCAATGCTCCTCCACGGCATCGACAACTCGGCGAAACACGGGATGGGTGTCGTATAGCCCGCGCCCGCAACCAGCCCACTGCGTTCCCTGACCCGAAAACACCAGCACCAACCGTGGCTCTTCCTCATTCACCGTCGCGATCGGTGTGGGCTCCTTGGCTGTTACAAAGGCTTCCAGCGCTTCAAGCAACTGTTCCCTACTGCAGACTGCGAAGGCGGTCCGAACCGGAAAGTGGGTCCGTCTCCGCCCCAGGTTGCCTGCCAGCGTGTACAGGTCCCAAGTCTGATCCGGCAGCATGGCCCGCAAGTCCTTGGCGATTTCAACCAACGCCTTGGGCGAACGGGCCGACAGAGGAACCATGGTGCCAGCCCCGGTTGCCAGAGGCACAGACCATACACGTGGTTCCACTGGTCGATATTCGCTCACCACGCAATGACCATTGGCTCCGCCAAAGCCGAACGAGTTGATGCCAACCACCACGGGCCGATCGGGAAACGGTTCACAGGTGGTCAGTACCTGCATGTTGCCCCGTTCGAAATCGATTTCAAGATTGGGCACCGCAAAATTTTTTGCGATCGGCGCGAAGGTCCGCTCCCGCATCATCAGAATGGTTTTGAGCAGGGCACCGTGAAAAGCAGCTGCTTCCATGTGTCCCAGATTGCTCTTGACGCTGGCCACCCGCAAGGGACTTTCGCGGGTGCATCCGCCGAATGCTTCCGCAATGGCATTGCCTTCAATCCGGTCACCCACAATCGTGCCGGTGGCGTGGGCCTCGATGTAGTCGAAATCCTGTGGCTGTTTGCCTGCACGCGCGCAGGCAGTGCGCATGAGAGCTGCCTGCGAATGTTGTGTGGGGGCCGTGATGAAACGTCCGCTGGCCAATCCCTGGGCACCGTCGGCGGCTCCGGCTGTGTTGACGGCGGTTGTCTCCAACACTGCGTACACGCGGTCACCGTCGCGCTCCGCGGCTGCCAAGGGCTTGATTGCATAAAAGAACACACCCTCGGCGCGCATGTAGCCATCGGCTGCCGCATCGAACGAATTGCTCCGTCCCTGCGGACTGATGACGCCTAGCGCGTTGAACCCCTCGCTTACCCTGGCTGATGCCAGGGAATTGCAGGCTCCGACGAGTGCCTGCTCGCAGTCTCCGGTCTTCAGGGCATTCATGCCGGTATGCAGTGCTGTCAGGCCTGCCGAACATGCCGTGCAACAAGTTATCGACGGTCCCATCAGATTGAACTGATAGGAGATTCGGTTCGCCAGCATCGCCAGGCTGAGGCCAATCACGCTGAACATGGTCACGCCGTGCGGTGCACGGTAGTTTGCCTCGGGCGGTGTCTGGGCGCCTACATACACACCGGTAGAGCTGTTGCGCAAACCATTGAGGCTCCATCCAGCGTGTTCCACAGTTTCCCAAGCCGTGTTCAGCAACATCCGCGCCAATGGACTGGCCTGTACCATCTCGTTATGGGAGAGACCAAAAAACCCGGCATCAAGGGCATAACGCACGTCGTCATCCACGAACCCTTCGTGGGGACTGGCGAATCGTCCGTGGCTGTGGGCCAAGTCGATGGGTTGAACCCCTCTGCCAAACCGTTCCACCACACTTGAACGCACGACCTCCCTCGTGCGTAGGAGTTGCCAAAAGTCGTCGTCCGACCGCAGCGGTCCGGGTAAACGATGGCTGTAGCCAATGATGGCAACTGCATCGTCGGAATACGACTGCATCACACTGCCTTCTCTGAACACTCGGGTATGAATCCTCGGCACCAGCAAGCACTGTCGCAGCGCCGGTCGACCGGGTTACGGCAGCTCCGAATCGATTCCGCCGGCATGGTTCGATACAGAGCCCTGACAGGTTCCAGCCGGCCAGGGATGCCGGATAGGCCCTTGACGTAGCTTGGCCAGTGCAGGTCCCGGACCACCCGGTTCACCAAACACGATCCCGTGACCGGCCAAAAACAGACTTAACAACCCAATCCGTGGGTCCAGCGCGTACGCGTGCCTTGCAACGCCCAAGTGGCATCATGTTTCAACAACCACTTGGCACATGCCCCTGCCAGGCTGCATAATCCGCTTGCATGGCCGAACCATACTTCCTGTGTCGTTCCAGCCGTGCATGATGGAATCAGGACACCCGACTTACTGCATTCTGGGAAGTTCTTTCATCGCAAACGCCCCATGTCCGCGACACCAACGGAACTCCAGGCAACATACTGTTCCCAGATAGCGTGTGAGTCGCAAGGTCCGCGTCGGCCGGCTCACATCCACAGGTGGCAAACAATCGCCTTTCCCGATTTAGCCTCCTATCCGCAGGCAAGACAGTGGTAGGTTCGTTCCCCATTGTCACAACGTGCCGGGTGTGGTACCCGGCATCCGGGTCGCCTCTTCGATCTTCACCAAACGCCTTGCCGTCAAGAAGCCGGCTTCACGGCGTCCGTTCCAAATCTCCCAAGCTACTCGTTGGACTTGAGCGACTCTTCGAGAGTTTCGGATGCCAAGCGAAACATGCCTGCCAGGATGTCCCTGCGACGGCTCCGGATCCGCTCCACGGCCTGCCACAAGGCTGCCTCAATCTTCTCAATGGCCACGTCACGCTCTTCGCGGGACAGCGTTACGGGATGGATTTCCCACCACGGTTGATCCCAAGTCTCCAGACTCCCATAACATATTATATATGGTTTAACACGCCAACGATATATAATATAAAATGTGGAAACGATGACTTCTTGCAACTTAGAAAGTTCCCGGCATACCACCGCCCAAGCGGATCGCAAAGGGTTTGCCCTGCCTCCGGATGCCCGGTCATGCAAGACGAACCCAAGCCCGGATTCGAACGGGCAGTCCCTAGCCACCAATAACAGTTGGTCACGGGTGGCCCCATGAACCGGCAAGCGCACCTTAAACCTGTGGCGAGAATCGTTACCACACGGACCAGGGGACGGACTGGGTAAGAGTTGACGGCAGGGGGAACCCGGTGTTGCTTCAGATTGTGCATGGTCCACACTGACGCCCGCGGATTAAGACACTCGGCATTGGGCCAAATGCAAACGAACAACCTGCCGGGTGGGCAATCCAAAGTGCCGCCCACCTCTTTGAGGGACAGTTGGTGGTACGCGTACCACCATACGGGTTCAGCTTCCATTGTCCATGTGGACCTGACCCCGTGTGTGCTTCGTGAGCGACATGCCCTGTCGCAGTTGAACCACGAGGAGCTGCGGTGGCACCAGCGTATGCGCTCCCCCCATCGAAGAAGGGAGTTCATCCTGTGCCGCGCGGCGTTGCGCGCGATTGTCTGCCAACGTCTGGGGTGCCTCAACCGGGACTTGTCCTTCGGTCTGTCGCACTACGGGAAACCGTTTGCCCTGGTGGGCGGCGTCCAGGCAACGGTCAGCTTCAACATCAGTCACAGCGGACGGCACGGCCTGATCGCAGTCGCATCGTCTGGTCGTATCGGTGTGGACGTGGAGGAGCGCCGTACGCGCCCGGATTTGGTTGGTACGGTTCGGACCATCATGTCGCCACACGAAACCAGGGCGCTGGTCGGACATCCCAACCGAGAAACGAACTACCATCTGTATCGCGTGTGGACTCTCAAGGAGGCCCTGGCCAAGGCGTTGGGTCTGGGGTTCGCCCTCGACCTGACCCGGGTTTCGCTTCCGTCGGCCATGCTGGACGGCAAGCGAATCGGTGAACTCCACTTGCCACACGCTCCCTCCGTCCGGTGGCGCATCGAGGACTTGGGCAATCCCCAATATGCCGCGGCCTTGGCCCTGGACTTGCCGCAGGCCAACGTTGCGGCCACCTGACACAACATGCCATCCCGTGGCCACACCGGAAACAGATGGTCTGGTCCTCCCGGTCCTTCCGTCCACCATGTTCAAGGCACGGAGATTGCCGTCGCACTTCCCCTGGCTCAAGGCTCACGACACGAACAGCACGCGGTCTGTCACGCATGCAGTCAACACTGCAGGGTCGGCGGAGGCTGCGCGCGGGCTGTCCGACCAACATGACCACGGGCGCACCGCTGATGGCCAGGCTCCAAAACATCATCGCTCCGCATCGGAACAGGATTTCCCGGGGAGCCGATTGGCTCCTTGGCGCACCCCTGTCAACCGGATGCAAAATCCCGATAGCAGCAAGCCGAACAGATACCGTAAACCTTCGCCATCCGCATGTGAACCTGGCTGCCAAGGCGCATCCCGACACCGGGATTCCGCCCGCACCCAACGTGCCGGACACCCTCGTTGTGTACTACAATGGTTATGTAGGCTTTGACTTCCGCCGGTATCGGACGGTCCACGCCGACGGAGGTGCTTGACCGCCTTCCCCTTGCCCGTAATCAAACAGTTGCCTCCCGCTGCTCCATGGATCTTGTCAAGTCGACCAAACGACTGGGTCAGTCGTTTTGGCTCCAGGACTCGTCCTCGCTGATGGATCTCGGCGAAGAGCCCGCGGTGTTCCTCGGAGAATCCGGCATCGCCGGCGTAGCCGGCTGCCTGACCCCCAGCGCGGACGACATCCGCAATCGCGAGTCGTGCCAACATGCGGTACAGGCCTGCTTCGAGGCGCGCGACAGCATTGACGCCAGCGGGATTTGGGAAGGCCTGCTGCTGAAGGAAGCTGCCCTGCTGGCTGACAGCCTGATGCCGGAACATATTGCCTCACGCGGAGCCGAGGGCATCGTGGGCATCCCGCTTAGGCCTGATCAGGTCTTCGACACGGAGGATATCTGTGCCTACGGCAGACATATGGCTCGTCGCCTAAATCGGCACAACATCGCGGTCCGGGTGCCGGCTTCGGATGCCGGCATCGGAGCCGTGTCGGTTTTGATTGAAGACGGCATCAGTGTGTTCGTTACCGGCCTGATGGACCGCAATCGCTTGGGGCGGACCCACGACCAGTACCTGGACGGGTTGAACGCCCGCGTGCACCGACGGTTGCCCATCGACCATGTGCAGTGCTTTGCCGGTCTGGACATTGCAGGCATCGACTCGATGGTCGACCACTTGCTGGAGGAAGCCTTTCAGCACGACCCGCGCCCCGAACGGAAAATTGCACTCGAAGGCCTGAAGGGACGAGCCGCGGTGGCCACGGCCCGCTTGAGCGCCGCCATGAAATCGCGCCGCCTGCAGGGTCCCAAGTGGAACAACCTGCTGCGCAATGGCGCCCGCGAAATGACCCTCGTGTGGGAAAACATCACGGCAACCGGCTGCTGTACGCCTGGTACCTATTTCAACAGCCTGATCGGTCCCGGCACCATTTCGGTACTCCCCATGGAAGTATTGCAGGAACTGCAAATCGATGGGGAACCGTCCGTTTCACTGTTCCAAGGCTATTCCCAGGCCGACTCCCTGTTTGCCGAACTGACGCGCATGGGCATTGAACTGCACAGGGAAATCGAACACACGGTTGACCGCCAGCTCGACCAGGCCCTGGATCGATGGACGGCCACGTTGGAAGCCATCACGGAGTTGCGCGCCGCGTCGCTGCTGTTCACCTGAACCGGGTTGTCTGCACCGTCCCGGAGTCGATGTCCGCACGAACGTTCCGTGCAGACGACTCGGGTCAAGATCGGCGTCGCTTGAGAAACGCCTCAAAGTCTGCTTCGCGCAGCGAAGGCCGGTGGACCGGCCTGCCGTGACTGTCGGCTCCCGGAGACTCGTCCGCCGCGTCGACCGTCTGGTCTGACTCCTGGTCCGGGGAGGTCAACACCTCGTCCGGATCGCGTCCCTGCACCATCTGCAACAGGGGCACCAGGACACGCGCCGCGGTCTGCAGGTAGAGAGCTGCCAACTGCCGGTTCCCCGGCAGATTGAGAATTAGGGTGCGACCGCGGATTCCCGCTTCCCCAGCCTCCAGTACGGCACCCATTGCGTCCTGTGCCCACGCCTCCGATCGCAGCCAGGGCAGCAACCCCGGCAGGGAGCGCTCCAGCACACTGCGCGTCGCTGCCGGAACCACCTGTCGGGACAGCGCCCCCGGAGCCGGCCAGGTACCGCCCACGGTGAGAAGCCAGTCCACCTCCTCTTCGTCGCACTGTCTGCGCATCGCTTCCTCCACCACATACTGGTGGCCCGAAACCTGCAGCTCCTCGTGGAGCACGGGCCTGAGGCCGGGAAGGCCCAACAGCACATCCAGCAGGAAGGAACTGAAACCAGCGTCCAATTTGGGATAGTGGAGGATGGAGGTGGTAACCAACAACATGCGCACTCGTACAGCTGGTGCCGGGGACCAATCCGGTGTGGAACACGTTACCGGATGGAGCCGGGGACTGCCATCCGGAAAACCCCGCAACCGGTATGTCTGCCCGCGGCCGGACCGCGCAACCGTTGCCCGTCGCGGCAACGAACCTTGTTAAGGATAAAGGGCAACCCTGCAGGGTTGCCCTGACTGCCCTGGTGCCGGTCGGCAAGGGTTGCCGGCCAAACCCGGGCGGGGACTAACGCTTGGTATATTGCGGGGCCTTGCGGGCTCGTTTGAGGCCGGGTTTCTTGCGTTCCTTTTTGCGCGCGTCCCGGGTCAGGAGGCCGAGGGACTTCAGCGTGGCCTGCAATGCCTGCTGCGCCTCCGAACCTTCGTCCTCGCTCTTGACCAGCGCGCGCGCGATGCCGTGACCGGTGGCGGCCGCCTGTCCCGACTCGCCTCCCCCCTTGACCCTGACGCTTACATCCACCGCATGCAGCCGGTCCGTGGCCCGCAATGGAGCCAACACCCGTTTGCGACTGGCCTCGCGCCCGAAGAAATCCTCCATCGGCTTGTTGTTGACGATGATCTCGCCCGTGCCGGGAACAATACGCACCCTGGCGGACGCCGTCTTGCGCCTGCCGTTGGCCTCGACATATCTAACGTCCATGTGGTTCTGTTCCTACAGTTTTACCTGGCGGGGATTCTGGGCTTGATGGGGATGGACACCCTCGGCGTACACCTTGAGCTTGGACAACTGGGCACGACCCTGACGCGTCTTGGGCAGCATGCCCTTGACCGCATCGCGCAGGACGCGGTCCGGGAACCGTTTCAACTGTTCCTGCAGGACCACCGAGGTCAAGCCGCCAGGATAGCCGGAATGTCGATGGTACTCCTTGGCATTGAGCTTGTCGCCGGTGACCTGCACCTTGCCACAGTTGATCACCACCACATAGTCGCCGTTGTCAACGTGGGGCGTGTAGGTTGGCTTGTGCTTGCCGCGCAGCAGTGTGGCGATCCGGGTCGCCAGCCGACCCAACGTCTGGCCTTCGGCATCCACCAGCAGCCATTGCCGCTGGGCATGGGCCTTTTCGGCACTCAAACTGAATGTCTTCACGCTTTGCCTGCCTTCCACATGTCCGAAATCGGAGTCGCATAGGTAACCCGGCTGAGCACCAATCCGTTGGCGGGGGCCGGGCCCGGGATCACACCGCCAACACTGTCCCTGAGGCTGCGCAAGTCCGTGAGCGTCAGTTGCCGCCTGCCGACCTTAACCGTCAAGGCTACCATCCGACGCACCATGCGAAAAAGGAACGCATTGGCGGTCACCGTGAAGCACAGCGCCTGTAGTTCCCTATTGCCCCAAACAGACGGGGTTCGTTCCCAGAAGGCCTTCAACACGGTGCGCACGGTATGCCCGCCGTCCGGAGCCGCTCCCAGAAAACCAAAGTCCCGCGTGCCTGTCAAAAGGGATGCCGCCTGGTTCATGCTGCGCAGGTCCAAGGGAACGGGCAGGTACCAACAGGCACTCCGCTGCAATGGCCAGCGACGAGGGGCTGTTGGCAACCGATGGGACAGGACATGATACTCGTATGTGCGCGTCAGGGCATCGAACCGGGGATGAAAGTCCTCGGGCACCCGGTGCACATCCAGGATGGCGACCGCTGCGGGCAGGCGGGAGTTCCAGGCACGCGCCAGATCCGACAACGAATGGTTCCAGCCAACCTGTGCTGCGATGACCTGGCCGGTGGCGTGTACGCCGGCGTCGGTGCGGCCGGCCGCGGCAATGGAGACACGGGTTCCAACGCAGGCATGCAGGGCAGTCTCAAGTGCTTCCTGAACGGTGAAGGCATTGGGCTGGCGTTGATAGCCATGGAACGCACTCCCGTCCCACGCCACGCGCGCCGCTACCGATTGCCGGAACCCCGTTGTGAAATCAGGATTCCTCACCCGCAGCCGTCGCCAGCGGGGCATCCACAAACTCGACCAGCACCATCGGCGCCGAGTCGACCTTGCGGGCCCCGAGCTTGATCATGCGCGTGTACCCGCCGTTGCGCTCGGCATAGCGCGGGGCCAGCGTTTCGAACAACCGCTCCACCGACGCGCGGTTCTGGTTCAGACGTGACATCAGGAGGCGATAGGCGTGGACGCGGTTGCCGCCGGCCGCAAGGCTGCGCTTGGCCTTTGTCACCATGCGCTCGGCTTCGCGGCGCATGACACGCCCTTTGGCCTCCGTGGTGATAATCCGCTCATGCTCGATGAGCTGGTTGACCAGGTTGCGCAGGTTGGCCTTGCTGTGGCCGGGCGCCTTGCCCAGACGGGTGTGCCTAACTCTGTGACGCGTGCTCATGCTCGTGTACTTCCTCGACTCAGGCCGCTTCCGGCTCGCTGACAGACGGAACCGGCGCGGGGTCGGCGTCGTCGGCTTCCGCCTCCACGCCCGCGGTCTCGGCCGATTCCTCCGCGGATTCCTCGGCGTCTTCCGGCTCCAGGTACTCGTCCAGGTTCACGCCCGGCAGACGCAGCATGTCCTTCTTGCGGAGCTGCGTAACGAGTTCGTCCAGGGACTTCTCGCCAAAGTTTCGAATGGCCAGCATTTCCTCACGGCCCTTCTCCATCATCCGGACCAATTCCCCAACTGTGGCTATCCCGACCCGCTTGAGGCAATTGTAGGTCCGCACGTTCAAGTCCAAATCCTCGACCGAGGATTCGAACACGGCGTTGGGCATCGGTTCCACTTCCTCGACCACCGGCTCCAGCACCTCGGGAGTATCGGCGGACACGACCCGCAGGTGCCGAATGAGAATGTCGGCAGCGGTTTGCATGGCTTCGGAGGGGGGGATCGACCCGTCCGTCCAGATTTCCAGCGACACCTGGTCGAGATCCGTCTGCTGCCCAACCCGATGGTCCTCCACCGTGAACGCCACGTTCACAATGGGACTGAACATGGCATCGATGGGCAGAAACCCGGGCGGGGTGTTGTTGCGTTCCTCTTGGCGGGAAAATCCGTAGCCCTGCTCGACAATCAGGTCAATCTCCAGGTCGGTGGCGCTGTCCGCGGTCAGGAGGTAGTGCTCCGGGTTCAACACCTCCACGTCGTGGCTCACCATGATATCCGCGGCGGTGTAGATGCCCGGCCGCTGCACATGCAGGGTCAGGGGGGTGGGGCGGGCCGCATGGGACTTGAGTTCGATTTCGCGCAGGTTCAGGATCAGCTGGGTCGTGTCCTCGCGCAGGTTGGGGATGGCGGAGAACTCGTGGTAGATATCCTGAATGCGCACCGCCGTGATGGCAGCCCCCTCCAAGCTGGACAGAAGGACGCGCCGCAAGGACACACCCAAAGTCGTGCCATAACCGCGGGCAAGCGGCTTGAGCTGAAACTTGCCGTACTTGCGGGTTTCGTGCTCAGTGTGCAGCTTGGGCAGAACCGAGTGTTGCAATGTTCGCTCTCCTCGCTGGGACACGCGCCAGGCCTGGCTCAGCGTGCGCTGTAGTACTCGACAATCAACTGCACATTGAGATCCATCGGGGTCTCCTCGGGCCGCGGTGCCTGCAGCACACGCCCCTCCAGGGAGGATGGATCAAAAGCCAGCCAACTGGGCAGAACATCGCCCGACCGGAACTCCTGCTGGCTGAAGTAGCGGTTGCCCCGACTGGTGGGACGCACGGTGATCACATCACCTTCCGCCACCGTGTAGGAGGGAATGTTGTTGCGGCGGCCGTTGACGTCGAAATGGCCATGGGTCACCAGTTGCCGGGCCTGAGCGCGGCTGGTCGCGTACCCCAGACGGTAAACCACATTGTCCAACCGCCTCTCAAGCAGGCTGACCAGGACATCGCCGGTCAGGCCCGGGGCCCGCGTCGCTTCGCGGAAGTACCGCCGAAACTGCTTCTCGTAGACGCCGTAGATGCGCCGCGCCTTCTGCTTGGCGCGCAACTGCATGTTGTAGTCCGATTCGCGCCGGCGCCGCATGTTCTGCCGCGCGCCGTGTTCACCGGGGGCGTATCCCTTCTTGTCAAAGGAACAGCTCGGGCCCGTGCACCGGGTCCCCTTCAGGTACAACTTTTCACCCTCGCGGCGGCACAGGCGGCACACTGCGTCCGTATATCGAGCCATGAATCCTTCCTTGGAAAACCGCCGGGAACCGGACGGGAACTGCGGGGGCCTGTCTAGACCCGCCGCTTCTTGGGGGGTCGGCAGCCGTTGTGGGCCAGCGGCGTGACATCCGTAATCGACAGAATCTGCAGCTTGGCCGCCACCAGGGCGGACAGTGCGTTCTCGCGGCCGGGACCCGGCCCCTTGACGAACACGTGCACCTCGCGGACACCGAATTCGTTGTAGGCCTTGGTACCGGCCTGCTGGCCTGCCAGACCGGCGGCGTACGGCGTACTCTTGCGGCTGCCGCTGAAGTTGTTGCAGCCGCTGCTGCTCCACACCAGCACTGCGCCGGCGTTGTCCGTCACGGTCACAATCGTGTTGTTGAACGTAGCCCGGATGTGAACCTGGCCAAAGGGAACCTGCCGCTTGTCGCGACGAGCCCCGCGTGTGGGTCGAGCCATCTGAAGCCGTCTGCTCCGTGGTGTGCTGCTGAATCGGGAAAGGGCTGGTGTGCAGTGGGTTCGGGAACGATCCCGCCGCCGAAACTAGTGCGCGACCCGGCGCCGGCCAGCCACGGTCTGCCGCCGGCCGCGGCGCGTGCGGGCATTGGTGCGCGTACGCTGGCCGCGGGAGGGCAGGTTGCGTCGGTGGCGCAGGCCCCGATAGGAGCCAATCTCCATCTGGCGGGACAGGTTCATCTGCACCTCCCGCCTCAGGTCGCCCTCGACCACGAGGTTGACATCGATGAACTCGCGCAGGCGGCTGACGTCGGTTTCGCTCAGGTCCCTGACCCGCACCGTCGGATCCACCTGGGTCTGGCGGCAGATGTCCGCGCTGGTGGTTCGCCCGATGCCATAGATATAGGTCAGGGAAAACAGGACCTGCTTGTCCCTGGGAATGTCAACTCCCGCAATACGAGCCATGAAAACTCCTGTGTGGCATTGCCGCAACCGATCCCGACGGACGCGGGGGCTCAGCCCTGGCGCTGCTTGTGCCTCGGATTGGAGCAGATTACGAACAGGGTCCGCTTGCGTCGCACCATGCGGCAGTTGTCGCAAATCTTCTTGACGGAGGGCCTTACCTTCATTGCATCTTCCTCGCGCGCGGCCACAACGGCCCAAAGCGCAGACGGGCATGGTACCGAAATCTCAGAGGCAAGTCAAAATCTGCGGTCCTGCATCCGTGATCGCCACCGTATGCTCAAAGTGGGCCGACAGGCTTCGATCCTGGCTGATCACGGTCCACTCATCGCGCAGGAGCCGTGTGCGCCAGGTGCCGATTTGGACCATGGGTTCCAGGGCCACGGTCAGGCCGGGCGGAAACGGACAGTTGGCCTCCTCGGAATTGGGCCGCAGGAAGTGCAGTAGTTGGGGCGGTTCGTGCAACTGCCGCCCGACCCCGTGGCTGGTGTATTCCCGGACCACCTGGAGCCGCTCCGCATGGACATGGGTCACGATGGCGCGGGCAATGTCGTTGCCCGTGCCGCCCACGCGGGCTGCCTGAATGGCGGCGTACAGACTGTCCTCGGTGGCCTGCAGCAAGTGCCGGGCCTTCTCGCCGATTTCGCCAACCGGGTAGGTCCAGGCCCTGTCGCCGATGAACCCGTCGTGTACAACGCCGACATCGATGCTGACGATGTCGCCCTCGTGCAGGATCCGATCGGCGGCCGGAATGCCATGCACCAATTCCTCGTTGACGCTGATGCAGGTATGGCCGGGAAACCCCTGGTAGCCCAGAAAGGCGCTGCTGCCGCCGGCCGCGGCAATGAAGTCCGCACTCAGGTCGTCCAGTTCGAGGGTGGACATCCCAGGCCGGATTGCGTCCGCCAGCATGCGGTGAACCTCGGCCACGATCCGGCCGGACTCTCGCATGCGGGTGATCTCGTCGGGAGTCTTGACCGTCCAGTCGGGCTTGAAGGGCCCCTTGCCCTTGCCGCGCGCGGCCGCCAAACGCCGCGCCATCCTGCGCCGCCGTCTGCGGAATCTCATTCGGGCGCAAACTCCACGAGGTCGGCCAGGGCCTCCCTCAGGCGACCGCTGACCCGGTCCGGCGCGCCATCCGCCTCCACTGTCAGGAGGCTCCGCAGGGCATGGTAGTAGCCCAGGAGCGGGGCGGTCTCCCGGTAGTAGGCCAGGATGCGTCGTTCCACCGTGGCCGGATTGTCGTCGTCGCGCTGGTACAGCTCGCCGCCGCACTTGTCGCAGACCCCGTCCACCTGCGGCGGGGCAAACCGAATGTGGCATATCAGACCGCAGTCCCGGCACTGGCGTCGGCCCGTGATGCGGTTCATGCACTCCGTGTCGTCCAGGTTCAGGAAGACCGCCTGCAGGGTGGCTGCGGGCGCGTCTGCCATCTCCGCCATGGCGTCCGCCTGAATCAGATTTCGGGGGAATCCGTCAAGCAGGGCGCCGCCCGCACAGTCGGGCCGCGCCAGTCGATCCCGGACCATGTCGATCGTAACCGTGTCCGGCACCAGGTCGCCGGCCTTCATGATGCTCTCGGCCAGCAACCCCAGTTCCGTGCGCTGTTGGAGATTTTCCCGGAACAGGTTGCCGGTCGACACGTGCGGCAGGCCACTGGCAGCGGCCAGCCTTTCCACCTGGGTCCCCTTGCCAGCCCCGGGCGCACCCAGAAAAATCAGGTACAGCACCACTGAGCTCACTTCCGGGCGGGCCACCGGGATGGGGCGAACCATCGCGGATGCGTCCGCTAGCGGATGAATCCCTCGTAGTTGCGCATCATGAGCTGCGACTCGATCTGCCGCATCATGTCAAGCACCACGCCGACCACGATCAGCAGGCCGGCACTCGAAATCAAGAGCGTGCTCTGGCCGCCACTCACCGCGCCCCCACCGAACACCAGGCCCACCAGAAAGGGCAGGATGGCAATGAAACCCAGGAACACCGCGCCAAAGAAGGTGATGCGCGAAAGCACCCCCTGGAGGTACTCGGCGGTGCGGGGCCCGGGACGCAGGCCGGAGATGAATCCGCCCTGCTGGCGCAGTGTGTTGGGCAGATCCTGCTGCCGGAACATGACGTCGGCGTAGAAATACGTGAACGCCACCACCAGCAGGAAATAGGCCAGCCAGTAGGCCCAGTTGGACGGCGACATGATGTTGGCCACCACCGCCGCGGCCTGTCCCAGCCATCCGCTCGAGGTGGTCATGAAAGAGGCCAGCGTGCTGGGGAAGATCAGGAGGCTCTGGGCGAAAATCAGGGGGATCATGCCCGTGCTGTTGATTTTCATGGGAATGTAGGACGACTGTCCGCCCACCACCATCTGCCGGTTGCCGCGCATGGCGCGCACCCGCCTCCCGTACTGCACCGGAATACGTCGCTGCCCCTCGTTGACCCAAACGATCAGGGCGATCGTGAGAATGGTGATGATGGTGAAAATCACCAGCAGGTCCCAGCGTCCGGACACCACAATCTGCCTGACCTGCTGGGGCAGGCTGGCCACGATGCCGGCGAAGATGATCAGGGACACGCCGTTGCCGATGCCCTGCTGGGTCAGCAACTGGCCCAGCCAGACGGCAAACATTGTGCCGGCGGCCATGCCCACCACAATGGTCAGGGACGACAACAGGCTGGAACCGGAGAAGCCCCAGTTGGTGAATATCGGCACCCCCCCGCCGAACGACGAGTTCAGCAGCGTCGCCTGGCCCACGGCGTACACGATGGCAAGCGGGATGGTCAGATAGTAGGTGAACTTGTTGATTTGCGCCCGGCCGCGCTCGCCTTCCCGGCTCAGTTCCTGCAGCTGCGGCACCATCGGCACCAGCAGCTGCATGATGATGGACGACGTGATATATGGATAGACCCCGAGTGCCATCACGCCCATTTGGGCCAGGGCGCCGCCGCTGAAGAAGTTGAGCATGTTGAGCAGGATGTTCGGATCCTGCGTGAACAGCTGGTCCAGCGCAGCCGCATTAACGCCCGGCAGCGGAATGTGGGCACAGAGCCTGTAGATCACCAGGATGCCGATCGTAATCAGCAGCTTGGTGCGCAGATCCGGCAGCGTGAACGCGCTGCGGACAGCCGTCAACATGGCGTCAGGGCCTGTCGAGGGCTTCGATGGTCACCGTGCCGCCTTGGGCCAGCACAGCCTCGCGGGCGGCGCGGCTGCAGCGGTGTACGTGCAGCGAAAGCCGGTGCGGCAGTTCGCCGCGGCCAAGCACCACCACAGGCTCGCTGGTGTTCGAGGTAAAGCCGACATCCGCCAGGACCTGGAGCGTAACCTCCGTGCCTTCCGGGAACACGGCGCCCAGCTCGTCGAGGTTGATCGGCGTGTAGGTCACCTTGCCGTAGCGCTTGAAGCCCCGCAGCTTCGGCAGGCGCTTGACCAGGGGCAGCTGACCGCCCTCAAAGGTCGGATGGAACTTGCGGCCGGAACGGCTGCCCTGCCCCTTGGTACCGCGGCCGCAGGTCTTGCCCCGGCCGGATGCGGTGCCCCGGCCCACGCGCTTGCGGTTGGGTCCGGATGGCAGGCTTGCGCCCAGCTCATGCAGTTTCATGCGTTGTCCTCCTGCGCAGCACCCGCCGCGGTCCGATCCGCTTCCTCAAATTCCACCAGGTGCGACACCGCGGCGATCATGCCGCGGGCGGCAGGACTGTCGGCCACTTCCACGGTCTGGTGCAGCCGCCGCAGTCCCAGAGCCCGGAGGGTGTCCTTTTGCCGTTGCCGATACCCGATGGCGCTCTTGACCTGTGTGACCTTCAACATTTTGGCCTGGCTCATGTCTAACTTTGCTCCCGCGTCCAAAAGGGGGCCAAGCTCTCGGCCGGCACGCCGCGGGCTTGGGCCTCGGAGCGGTGGTCCTGCAGCGACTGCAGAGCCTGGAATGTGGCCTGGGTAACGTTCAGCCGGTTGTTGGAGCCCAGCGACTTGGTCAGGATGTCCGAAATCCCGGCCACCTCGATGACCGGGCGCACTCCGCCGCCGGCGATCACACCGGTGCCGGGGCTGGCCGGACGCAGCAGGACCCGCGCCGCCCCCATGCGCATTTCGATGGGATGGGGAATGGTGGTGCCGACAATGGGCACCGGTACCATGCCGGCCTTGGCCTGCTCCCGCGCCTTGCGGATGGCCTCCGGCACCTCGCGCGCCTTGCCAATCCCGATGCCGACCTTGCCCTTGCGGTCGCCCACGGCCAGCACTGCCCGGAAGGCAAAGGTCCGGCCTCCCTTGACCACCTTGGCCGTACGGGTGATTTGGATCACGCGATCCTCAAGTTCGTCGCCGGAATCCCGGTCGCGCCCGCGCTCGTTCTGTCTGGATTGCACCGTGGCTTGCTCCCGAAAGGTTGGGTGAAGTACTAAAATTCAAGTCCGCCGGACCGGCTCCCGTCGGCCAGGGCCTTGACCCGGCCATGGAAGCGGTAGCCGCCGCGGTCGAAAACGGCCGCGGTGTACCCGGCAGCCACGGCCCGTTCGGCAAGCACCTCGCCCACCTTGCGCGCCGCCGCCGTCGGCTGCTCCCCGGCCAGCTGCTCGCGCAGCTCGCGTTCGTTGGAACTGGCCGCCGCCAAGGTGCGGCCGGCCTCATCGTCGATCAACTGGGCCGAAATGTGCGCGGAGCTGCGGAACACGTTCAGCCGGGGCCGCGTGGGCGTGCCGGCCAGCCGGTTGCGCAACCGGCGATGGCGCTTCAGCCGGGCGTGGTGTCGATTGTGTTGTCGCTGCATGTCTGGTCCTGTGGTGGCGGGAACCCTAGATGGCGGCCCGGCCGGCCTTGCCGGCCTTGGTGCGAACCCATTCGTCCCGGTAGCGGATGCCGGCCCCGCCGTACGGGGTCGGCGGACGTTCACCCCGGATCAGGGACGCCAGGTGGCCAACATCGTGCTTGCAGATGCCTTCCACCGTGATGACCCGGCCCGACTGATCCACATCGAGCTTGATTTCCTTGGTGGAGACGTACTCGACCGGATGACTCTTCCCGACCTGCAGAACCAGGTTGCTACCCTTCATCGAGGCCCGGTAGAAGTCGCCGTGGACCTCCAGGATTCGGGTAAAGCCCTGGGTCACGCCGGTGACCATATTCTGAATCAGCGCCCTGGCCAGCCCGTGCAGGGCCTTCAGGTCCTGGGAATTGCCGCGCCGCGCGATGGTCAGTACACCATCCGCCACGGTCACGTCGAGCCGCTGTGAAATGCGTTCGGTCAAGGCGCCGCGCGGACCGGACACCTCCACATACTGACCCGGAGTGACCTTGACGCTGACGCCGCTGGGCAGCGCGACGGGCTGGTTGCCGATGCGTGACATGAAACTGGATCCTGTGTTGCCTTCCTAGCGGGACCTATACAACTACCAGACTTCGCAGAGGACTTCGCCGCCCACCCGGGCGCGCCGGGCCTGCTGGCCGGTCATGATGCCCTGCGGCGTGGTCAGAATCCAGATGCCGAGACCACTGCGGACCCAGCGGACGTCGCGCCAGCCGGCATAGACGCGCCGACCTCGCTTGCTGACTCGGCGCAGATGCGAGATTACGGGACCGCCATGGCGGTCGTACTTGAGGTCCAACTCGAGGTTGGTGTGACTACCTGCCTTGCGCACATGCAGATCGGAGATGAAACCCTCCTGCTTGAGGATGCGCGCCAAGTCCACCTTGACCGACGACGACGGCATGGTGACCTGGGGATGCTGCATCTGCTGCGCATTGCGGATGCGCGTCAGGAAATCCGCGATCGGATCAACATTCATGACAAAGGTTCTCCTTGGACGCCATCCCTACCAACTGGACTTGACAACGCCGGGTATGCGCCCCTCCAGGGCTTCGAGCCGGAAGCATATCCGGCACAGGCCGAACCGGCGCATGTACGCGCGGGGGCGGCCGCATTTGGCACAGCGGTTGCGTACCCGGTTGGGGTACTTCCGCCTGGTCTCCCGGCAGATCATCGATGTCTTGGCCACAGGCGCTCGCTTCCTCGGTTGCAGATGTGAATCAGGATGGCGGCCGGTTCAGTGCGAACCCGGCCGAATGAAAGGCATGTTGAACTGATCCAGCAGGAAGCGCCCCTCCTCGTCCCTGCTGGCCGACGTGACAATGGTCACCTCGAGGCCCCTGACGGCGTCGATGTCGTCATAGCTGATCTCGGGGAAGATCAACTGCTCGGTCAAACCCACGGTGTAGTTGCCGCGACCGTCGAAGGCATCCGGCGAGAGTCCGCGGAAATCCCGCTGGTGGGGAATGGCGATGTTGATCAACCGATCCAGGAAGTGCCACATGCGATGGCCGCGCAGGGTCGCCTTGACCCCCACCGGCATGCCTTCGCGCAGCTTGAACGTGGCAATCGAGCGGCGCGCCCGCGTCACAACCGGCTTCTGGCCTGTGATGCGCGTCAGGTCCTGCACCGCGGCCTCGACGGCGCGCCCGTTGGTCAGCGCCTCGCCCAAGCCGATGTTGACGGCGATCTTGGTTACGGTGGGGGACTGCAGCGGACTTGTGTAGCCGAACTCCTGCATCATGGCGGGCACGACCTGCGTCCGGTATTGGTCCAGCAACCGCGGCACCGGTCGGCTCCGCTGCATGGAAGACTGTTCAACGGTGGCTTGTTCGCTCATGGCAATGGCATCCAGGCAAGAAAAACGGGTATGCGCCCGCGCCTACTCGGCCGCGGCGATCGGCTCGCCGGAACGGCGATCGAAACGAATCTTGTCTCCCGCATCAAGGCGGTACCCCACACGCGTGGGCCGATCGTTGGTGCCCAGCACCATCACATTGCTGATGTGGATGGGGGCCTCGAACTCCACGATGCCCCGCTGCGTTTGGGTCCGGCCGGTGGCGCGCTGGTGGCGGGTCCTGAGATTGACCCCCTCCACCACCACGTACACCCGGTTGGCATCCGGCTTGCCGTCGCGCCGGCGCTTGCGCCGTATCTCGCGCACGCTGCCGCGCTCGCCCTTGCTGGCGCCGGCGATCACCTCGACCTGGTCGCCAACCCTCACCTTCTGCTTCACTGGTTCCTTCTCCTGTCTGGCCGGCCGCTGTTTCAGAGTACTTCGGGGGCCAGGGAGATGATGCGCATGAAGCCCCGCTCCCGCAGTTCCCTGGCCACCGGACCGAAGATGCGCGTTCCCCGCGGAAAGCGGGAATCGTCCACAATCACGGCGGCATTTTCGTTGAAGCGAATGTAGCTGCCGTCGGCCCTGCGCACCGGATTGCGCGTGCGGACAATCACGGCCTTGACCACTTCGCCCTTGCGCACGGTGCTGGCCGGGGCCGCGGACCGGACGGACGCGGTCACGATGTCGCCAACCTTGCCGTGCCGACGTACGCTGCCCCCCATCACCCGGATGGTGAGCAGTTCCTTGGCTCCGGAATTGTCCGCCACCTTAAGGCGGCTTTCCTGCTGAATCATCTACTTGGCATCCTGTTGCGGGGAAGGTGCGAACTACACCTCCACCTCGTCGGCGGCGGGGGCGCGGGCCGTCACTTCTTCCACGAAGAAGTGCTTGCGCCGCGAGACGGGTCGGCACTGACGAATGCGGACGGAGTCCCCAATGCGGGCCTGGTTGTCCTCGTCGTGCACCTGGTAGCGCTTGTAGGTGCGGATAATCTTGCCGTACAGGGGATGGCGCTTGGTGCGCTCCACCCGAACGGACACGGTCTTGTCCATGGCATCCTGCACCACGGTGCCGGACAGGACCTTGCGCCGCTCACGCATCGTGCTCGCCCTCCATCTCTGCTGTGAGTTCCCTTTGTCTCTGCACGGTGCGGATGCGGGCCAGTTCCTTGCGCACCTGACCTGCCCGCGACGTGTTTTTCTGCTGGCCCGTGATCATCTGGAATCGAATGTTCCGCAACTCGACATGGCAGTTCTGGGCCATCTCTTCCAGTTCGGCATCGTTCTTTTCCGCCAGTTCCCTGGCCTTCAACTGCGGCATGTGGCTCGGTCTCCCGTTCAGGCATCCTGTCGCTGGATGAACTGGGTGCGCATGGGCAGCTTGTGCTGCGCCAGGCGCAGCGCCTCCCGGGCCTGGTCCTCCGGCACACCGGTCATCTCGAACAACACGCGTCCCGGCTTCACCACGGCCACGTAGTACTCGACATTGCCCTTGCCGGAGCCCATACGGGTCTCCGCCGCGCGCTGTGTGACAGGCTTGTCCGGAAACACCCGGATCCACAGCTTGCCGCCCCTGCGCACATAACGCACGATGGCACGCCGGGCCGCCTCAATTTGGCGGCTCGTGATCCAGTGGGGCTCGACCGCCTGCAGGGCGTACGTGCCGAAGTCCACGGTGTTGCCGCGCCCGGCCATGCCGCGCATGCGGCCGCGATGGCGCTTGCGGTGCTTTTCCCGTCTGGGCATCAACATTGGCCGTTCTCCTTCCTCGCCGTGCGCCGGGTACCGTCCCCCAGGGGACGGATCAGGCGATGTCCCGATAGCGGTTGTGGTATTCCTGGCCCGGCAGGACCTCGCCGCGGTAGATCCAGACCTTGACGCCAATGACGCCGTAGGTGGTCCGGCCAACATCGGTTCCGTAGTCGATGTCGGCCCGCAGCGTGTGACGCGGCACCTGACCGCGGCGGAAGGAATCGACGCGGCCCATGTCGCTGCCGCCCAGGCGCCCGGACACGGTGATCATGAAGCCCTTGGCACCCTGGCGCATCGCCCGCTGGCCGGCCGAGCGCATCGCCCGCCGCCAACTGACGCGGCGTTCCAACTGCTCGCCCACGCTGCGCGCCACCAGCGGCGCGCTCAGCTCGGGCCGGTTCAGTTCCTTGACGTCGATGCGAATGCTGCGCCCCGTGATCCGGAGCAGCTGCTCCCGCAGTTCGTTGACGGTGGCGCCCTTGCGGCCAATGATCATGCCGGGACGCGCCGTCTCGACAATCACCTCCACCTGGTTGGACTGGCGTTCGATGTCGATGTGGCTGATGTTGGCATCCGGCAACCGACCCCTGATCGTGTCCCGGATTGCCCGGTCCTCGTTCAGCAGTGCGACATATTCCCTGCCGGAGGAATACCAGCGGCTGTGGTGTTCCTTGATCAATCCCAATCGGAACCCCATTGGGTGAACTTTGCGACCCATGCGTTACCTCAAATTGCTTCTTCGAGCCAGTCGTCGTCCGCTGCATCCACTTCGTCGAGCACCACGGTGATGTGCGACGAGCGCCGCCGCCAGGGCTTGAACCGGCCCCGACCGGCGAACCGGCGCCATCGGCGCATCGGCGCCTGGTCGGCGTAGACGGCCTTGATGTACATGTCGTCCTGGTCCAAGCCCAGGTTCTCGCTGGCGTTGTGCAGCGCGCTGGTGATGGTGCCCGCAAGCACCCCCGCAGCCCGTTGCGGCATGTGACGCAGCATGTCCACAGCCTCCAGGGCATGCATGCCGCGCACCTCGTTGACCACCAGCCTGGCCTTGCGGGCACTGATGCCCGTAAAGCGCATCTTGGCTGTCACTTCCATAATGCGGATCCGCCTCCTTGACCGCCCAATCGCCCCGGCGCTACCGTGCCGAGGTACCGCGCTCGGCCCGCAGATGGCCGCGGAAGTAGCGTGTGGGGGCAAACTCGCCCAGTTTGTGGCCAACCATGTTTTCCGTGATCAGGACCGGCACGTGGCGACGGCCGTCATGGACCGCGATCGTGTGGCCGACGAACTGCGGAAAGATGGTGGAGGCCCGGGCATAGGTGCGGATGACCCGCCGTTCGTTGCCTTCGTTCATGGCCTCGATGCGCCTGAGCAGCTTGACATCGACATACGGCCCCTTCTTGAGGGATCTGGACATGGGTGCTGTTCCTCAAAATCAGCGCCGCTTGGATCGGCGGCGCACGATGTTGCGATCGGTTCTGGGGTTGCGGCGGGTCCTGGCTCCCAGCGCCGGCCGACCCCAGGGGGTCTTGGGTGACGGCATGCCAATCGGCGATCGGCCCTCGCCGCCGCCATGCGGATGCGAGGCGGGATCCATGGCCACACCGCGCACGCTGGGACGGCGTCCCAGCCAGCGGCGGCGACCGGCCTTGCCCTGGTCCAGGTTGGCATGGTCGGCGTTGCCCAACTGGCCGATCGTGGCCATGCAGTCCATGCTGAAGAACCGAACCTCGCCGGACGGCAGGCGCACCTGTGCCATGGCGCCTTCCTTCGCCGTGAGACGGGCCGCGGTGCCAGCGCTCCGCACCAATTGTCCGCCGCGTCCCGGGTAAATCTCCAGGTTGTGCAGGAGGGCACCCAGGGGAATGTTGCGGATGGGCAGCGCGTTGCCCGGCAAAATTTCCGCATCGGGTCCCGACATCACTTCGCGGCCGATGTACAGGCCTTCGGGAGCGAGGATGTAGCGCCGCTCGCCGTCCCGGTACTGGACCAGGGCGATGCGCGCACTGCGGTTGGGATCGTACTCGACCGACAAGACCCGTGCCGGCATGCCGATGCGGTCGCGCCGGAAGTCCACAATCCGGTAGCGGCGCTTGTGGCCGCCGCCCCGATGCCGCACCGTGATCACGCCGCGGTTGTTGCGGCCGCCGCGACGGCGCAAGGGCGCGACCAGGGAACGCTCGGGCTTTTCCCGGGTGATTTCCTCGAATGTCGGACCGCTCATGTTGCGGCGACCCGGCGAGGTGGGATTGAATACTTTGACGGGCATGGCTGGATTGCCTCAGTCCCCTTCGTAGACGTTGATGGTCTCGCCCTCGGCGAGTGTGACCACGGCCTTCTTCCACTTCGGGCTGCGGATGAACACGCGGTTGCCGCGCCGACGGGTCTTGGCCGGCATCACCAGGATGCGCACCGACGCGACCTCGACATCGTAGAGCGCCTGCACCGCCTCCCGCACCTGCAGCCGATTGGCGCCCATGTCCACCTTGAACGTGTACTTGCCGTCGGCCTCCGCATACATCGTCTTTTCCGAAACGACGGGATTCTGAATTACCTCATGCAAGTTCATGTCGCCGCACCTCCCAGCCAGTTTTCGAGTCCGGCCTGGGCATCCTGCGTGACCAGCACCACGTCCGCCTGCAGCAGGTCCCGGACGTTGGCATACATGTAGTGCAGGGTCCCGACTCCGGTCAGGTTGCGAATCGCCCTCTGCATCGAATCACTGCCGGGGCCGTGCACAATCAGCGTGCGCCGATCCCGGATTTGCATGGCGCGGAGCAGGGCGTCCATGTCCCTGGTCTTGAGATCCCGGCCGAATCCGGTCTCCACGATGCGAATGGCTGCGGCCTCGGCCTTGACGGTCAGGGCGCTGCGCACGGCGGCGCGGCGCATGGCCTTGGGCATCTGCTTGCGGTAGCTGCGCGGAGTCGGACCAAACACGGTACCGCCACCCACCCACTGCGGGGCCCGAATCGTGCCCTGCCGGGCACGGCCGGTGCCCTTTTGGCGCCATGGCTTGCGTCCACCACCCCGAACCTCGCCCCGCGTGCGGGTCTTGTGGGTGCCCTGCCGGGCATTGGCCAGCTGGCGCACCAGAGCCTGCTGCATCAAACTGGCGTTGACCGGCGCCTGAAACACGGAGACGTCCAGGTCGGCGGTGCCGACGACTTCGCCGGCTGTATTCCAAACTTCGGCTTTCATGTTGCGTTGCGTACGGACCCCGTCCCTGCCGCCTCCCGAAACCGGGAAGGCGGGCGGTTCAGACCTTTACCGCCCCCCGTATGGTGACCAAACCGTCGGCGGGTCCGGGCACCGCGCCCTTGACGGCCAGCAGATGTTTCTCCGCATCGACCAGCACCACGCGCAGGTTGTGCAGGGTGGTGCGGTCGTTGCCCATGCGGCCGGGACCGCGGGAACCCTTGAAGGTGCGGCCCGGCGTGGTGCCCGCACCCCGGGAGCCGGGTGCGCGATGCCGGTCGCTCTGGCCGTGGGTCTTGGGACCGCCCGCGAAACCGTAGCGCTTCACCGCACCGGCGAACCCCTTGCCCTTGCTGACGCCGGTCACATCCACCTTGTCGCCTTCAGCGAAGGCCGCGACCGTAATTTCGTCTCCCCGGGCCACCTCGGCCGGGCCACCGAGACGAACTTCCCGCAGGTGGCGCAGGGCCGGCAGTCCGACCTTGGTCAGATGGCCGCGTTCGCCGCCCGAGAGCTTGCGCTCAGGAACTTCCTCGTAGCCGATCTGAACGGCGTGATAGCCATGCTCGGCATGATTCTTGACGGCCGTGACCCGGCACGGGCCGGCCTGGATAACGGTCACCGGCACGGCGCTGCCGCTCTTCGCGTCGAAGAGCTGGGTCATGCCCACCTTGCGACCAAGAATCTGCTTCATGTGTATTCAGCCTCGCACGGTTCCCGGCAGGGAACTACAGCTTGATCTCAACGTCGACGCCGGCCGGCAGGTTCAACTTGGTCAGGCTCTCGCTGGTGCGCGGAACCGGATCGACCACGTCGATTAACCGCTTGTGGGTGCGGATCTCGAACTGCTCGCGGCTGTCCTTGTCCTTGAAGGGGGATCGGATCACCGTGAACTTCTCGATGCGCGTGGGCAGCGGCACGGGGCCGACCACCTGGGCTCCGGAGCGTTCCGCCGCCTCCACGATCTCGCGGGTGGACGCGTCCAGCAGCCGGTGATCGTAGGCCTTGAGCTTGATGCGAATGGTTGATTTGGGAGGCATCCTGGCGTGTCCTCTGGCCCGTGGCAAAAAATCCGGAGCCCCTGGGGGCCCCGGTCAAGACTACTCGAGGATTTCGGTGATGGAGCCGGCGCCGACGGTGCGGCCGCCCTCGCGGATGGCGAAGCGGGAGCCGGTCTCGAGGGCCACGGGCGAGATCAGCTCGACCTCCATCTCGACGTTGTCGCCCGGCATCACCATGTCCACGCCCGTGGGCAGCGTGATCGAGCCCGTGATGTCCAGCGTGCGGATGTAGAACTGCGGCCGGTAGCCCGGGAAGAAGGGCTTGTGCCGCCCCCCCTCCTCCGAGGTCAGCACGTAGACCGCGGCCCGGTAGCGCGTGTGCGGCGTGATGCTGCCCGGCTGCGCCAGCACCTGCCCCCGCTCCACCTCGTCCCGGTCCACCCCCCGCAGCAGGCAGCCCACGTTGTCCCCCGCACGCCCCTCGTCCAGCAGCTTGCGGAACATCTCGACCCCCGTCACCGTCGTCCGGTGCGTGGCCTTCAACCCCACGATCTCGACCTCCTCCATCGGCTTGATCAACCCCCGCTCCACGCGCCCCGTCACCACCGTGCCCCGGCCCTTGATCGAGAAGACGTCCTCGATCGGCATCAGGAAGCTGCGCTCCACGTCCCGCAGCGGCTCCGGTATGTAGCTGTCCACGGCCGCAATCAGCTCCCGGATGCAGGCGTACTCCGGCGCCTCCGGATCCTCGCTCGCACTCTCCAGCGCGGCCAGCGCCGACCCCCGGATCACCGGAATGTCGTCCCCCGGAAACTCGTACTCGTCCAGCTGCTCGCGCAACTCCAGCTCCACCAGCTCCAGCAGCTCCTCGTCGTCCATCATGTCCACCTTGTTCAGGAAGACCACCATGGCCGGCACCTCCACCTGCCGCGCCAAGAGGATGTGCTCGCGCGTCTGCGGCATGGCCCCGTCCGGCGCCGACACCACCAGCATCGCCCCGTCCATCTGCGCCGCACCCGTGATCATGTTCTTGATGTAGTCCGCATGCCCCGGACAGTCCACGTGCGCATAGTGGCGCACGGCCGACTCGTACTCCACGTGCGAAATCGCAATCGTGATCCCGCGGTCCCGCTCCTCCGGCGCATTGTCGATCGCATCGAAGGCCTCGAACGACGCCAGCCCCTGCAGCGACAGCACCTTCGTGATCGCCGCCGTCAGCGTCGTCTTGCCGTGGTCCACATGCCCGATCGTGCCCACGTTCACATGGGGCTTCGTCCGCTCAAATACCGCCTTGGCCATCTTCCGCTTCCTGTTGCAACTGGAATTGACTTGGACCCGTCAATGAACACCGATTCAGCGCGCCGGCAAAGACCGCAATCCACCCGGAGGTCTGTCGACCCCGATCTGCGGAGAGCGTTCCCCAGGGGAACTTGGCCGCGCTCGATAAGCAACCCCGAATCCGGAGTCACGAAGGGGCAGTATAGCCATACGATTGCGCCCCATGCAAAAACCGCCCCAAGCCGATCGCCGCGGCAGCCGCGCGTCAACGGGAGCGGACGTCGTCGTCCAGCTTGGCGGGGGCATACCGATCGAACTGCATGGAGAAGTTGCCCCGGCCGCTGGTGATGGACCGCAGCGTGGTGGCATAGCCGAACATTCCGCGCAGGGGCACCGAAGCCTGGATTTGGTTCATGCCTTGTCCATGCGGCTCCATGTTGGAAACCCGTCCCAGACGTCCGTTCAGGTCCCCCATCACGTCGCCGGTATACACCTCGGGGGTAAGCACTTCGATCGACATCATGGGTTCCAGCAGGATGGGATGGGCGCGCGCCATGCCGTCGCGGAATCCCATGCTGGCGGCAATGTGAAAGGCGCGTTCGTTGGAATCCACGGGGTGAAAGGAACCGTCCACCAGCGTCACCTTGACATCGACCACCGGGTAGCCCTCCATCGTTCCGTTCAGCATCGCGTCCGCGATTCCGCGCTCGATGGGCGCAAAGAACTGCTGGGGCACGGCACCGCCGACGATCTTGGTTTCGAACTCGAACCCCGCACCCGCGGCATTCGGTTCCAGGACCAGTTCCACGTGTCCGAACATGCCGCGGCCTCCGGTTTGGCGCACAAACCGGCCCTCGGCCTGCACCGTCCGCGTAATCGTTTCCCGGTAGGCCACCTGCGGTTCGCCCACATTGCAGCCGACCTGGAATTCCCGCATCATGCGATCCACAATGATGTCGAGGTGGAGTTCGCCCATGCCGCTGATCAGGGTTTGGCCGGTGTTCTCGTCGTAGCCGACCTGGAATGTCGGGTCCTCCTCGGCCAGTTTGTTGAGCGCAATGCCCATCTTGTCCTGATCCGCCGTGGTCCGGGGTTCCACCGCGATGCGCACCACCGGTTCCGGGAACTCAATCGCCTCCAGCCGCACCGGGCGTTGGCGGACATACAGGGTCTCGCCGGTGAAGCTGCCCTTGAGGCCCACAACGGCCGCGATGTCTCCGGCGCGGCACGCCTCGATTTCCTCCCGCTTGTCCGCATACATCTGCATCAGGCGCCCGATGCGTTCGCGCCGTCCGTCGCGGCTGTTGTAGATGGTCTCGCCCACGCTGAGGGTTCCGCCATAGGCCCGCACGTAGGACAGCCGGCCCACATAGGGATCCGTCACGACCTTGAACACCAGGCCGGCGAACGGTTCGCCGGGATCCGGACAAACCACCACCGCGTCGCCCGTATCGGGATGTGTGGCTTCCACGGGAGGCACGTCGGCCGGACTGGGCAGGTAGACGGTAATGGCGTCAAGCAGGGGCTGGATGCCCTTGTTCTTGAGGGCCGTCCCGCACAGCACCGGTACCAGATCGCCGCGCAGGATCGCCGCGCGGAGGGCCTGTCTGAGATCCGCGGTATCCAACTCCTCGTCCTCCAGGAAGGCGGACATCAGCTCGTCGTTCGACTCGACGATCTTCTCCACCATGGCCTCGCGGGCGGCCCGCGCGGCCGCCATGAGCTCCGCCGGGATATCAATCGTTTCGGGCTGGGCCCCCAGTTGGTCGGTAAAGAGATGGGCCTTCATCTCCATCAGGTCGACCACGCCGGCGAAACTTTCCTCGAAGCCAATCGGCATCTGGACCAGTACCGGATTGGCCCCCAGCTG
Organism: Caldilineaceae bacterium; assembly: GCA_965219935.1. Classification (GTDB taxonomy): domain Bacteria; phylum Chloroflexota; class Anaerolineae; order Caldilineales; family Caldilineaceae; genus Bin34. The sequence continues at coordinate 1,569,094 of CBDCOU010000003.1, forward strand.
CTCCGAAATCATGGCCACCGTGCGATCCAGATTGGCCCCCAGCCGATCCATCTTGTTGATGAAACAGATGCGCGGCACGCTGTAGTTGTCCGCCTGGCGCCACACCGTTTCCGTCTGCGGCTCCACCCCGGCCACCGCATCGAACACCACCACACCGCCGTCCAAGACCCTCAGGCAGCGCTGCACCTCGGCCGTAAAGTCGATATGACCCGGAGTGTCGATGATGTTGATGCGGCACTCGACACCGGTGACGGAGTGGCGCCAGTTGGTCGTAATGGCAGCCGCCGTGATCGTGATGCCCCGCTCGCGCTCCTGTTCCATCCAGTCCGTGACGGCCGTGCCCTCGTGGACCTCACCCATGCGGTGGGTGCGCCCCGAGTAGAAGAGGATCCGTTCGGTGGTGGTCGTCTTGCCCGCGTCGATGTGGGCAATGATGCCGATATTGCGTATGTGCTCGAGGGGATGATTGGCACTCATGGGGATTTACCTGGTCGATCGGGATTCGCGCGCAGCCGCCGAGCCCGAAACAGCGCCCGCAGTGCACGGGGGCACCGCTCCGACCGGTGTTCGGCGGAGAAATATTGAGTTGGCGGGGGGAAGACGGTCCGGCGACGCGCCCTATCGGAAGTGCGTGAAGGCCCGGTTGGCGTCGGCCATGCGATGGGTGTCGTCGCGCCGCTTGATGGTGGCACTCTCCCCATTGATCGTCTCGATCAATTCCTGCGCCAGACGACTGGCCATGTCGCGGCCGCCCCGCTGGCGGGCATGGTTGATGAGCCAGCGCATGCCAAGAGCCTGCTTGCGCTCGAAGCGCACCTCCATCGGCACCTGGTAGGTGGCTCCGCCCACGCGCCGCGGCCTGACTTCGACACGCGGCATGGCCCGTTCCAAGGCGGTGTTGAAAATCTCAATCCCGGGCTGGCCGAGACGCTGCTCGGCGATGTCCAGGGCCCCATAGACAATGCGCGTCGCGGTCGATTTCTTGCCGTGGAGCATCAGGTTGTTGATGAACTTGGCCAGGTCCGTCGAACCGTAGCGGGGATCGGGCTCAATCTCCCGGATGGGCGGTCTGTTTCTTCTGGGCATGTGCTTGTCCTGTTACCGCGTCAACACGCTGCTGTTCCCAACGGATCAACTCTTCTTGGTGCCGTAGCGGCTGCGGCCGCGCCGCCGGTTCTCGACCCCGGTGGCATCCAGGGCCCCGCGCACAATCTGGTAGCGCACACCCGGCAAATCGCGCACCCCGCCGCCCCTAATCAACACCACGCTGTGTTCCTGGAGGGTATGCCCCTCGCCCGGAATGTAGGCCGTGACCTCCATGCCGTTGGTTAGGCGCACCCGAGCCACCTTGCGCAGCGCCGAATTCGGCTTGCGGGGCGTGGTGGTCCGCACCTGCGTGCAAACGCCGCGTTTCTGCGGATTGCCGGTCTTGCTGGTGCGAGTGCGACCGGTCAGGGTGTTGTGGGTCACCCGCAGGGCCGGTGCATTCATCTTCTTGGGTTTGGACTTGCGCCCTTTGCGGACGAGCTGATTGATGGTCGGCAAAAGATCCTCCGCCGCGCGTGTGGGCGGATTCCACACGTCCGGGAACCCGCAATACCTGACTGGCAAGCGGGAAGTATGGGCCAGAAAGGCGCTCCGGTCAAAAACCGGTATGCCGGCTGCGTCCGAACAAGCGGTCCGCAGCCGGCGTTGGCGCTACTCCGGTTCCACCGCTTCCTCTTCCTCTTCCAGGTCGTCGGCATCGTCACCCAGGCCGACGTTCTGGAGGGAATCCAGCTCGCCCACGGCCAGGGCCGCACCTAGGATGTCATCGCTGTCCGTAAGCCCCTGCAGGAACTCCAGATCCGACGCCATGTCGCCCAGGCCCTTGCCGACCTCGGTATCCCGACTGCCGGCACCGATGCGGGCCTCCTCGGTCAGGCGCTGGTGGAAACCGGTGCCCACCGGGATCAGATTGCCGAGGATGACGTTCTCCTTGAGGCCGCGCAGGCGATCCTCCTGCCCCTTGATGGCCGCATCCGTCAGCACGCGGGTGGTCTCCTGGAAGCTGGCGGCCGCCAGGAAGCTGTCGGTCATCAGCGCCGCCCGGGTCATACCCAGCAGCTTTAGGGCGCCCTGGGCCGGCTTCAGCCCTTCGTCCACCATGCGATCGTTCACGTCCTCGAAGCGGTAGCGGTCCACGTACTCGCCCAGCAGGAACTCGGTGTCGCCGGTGGCCTGCACCTGAACCCGCCGCAGGAGCTGGCGCAGAATCACTTCAATGTGCTTGTCGTGGATGGCCACGCCCTGTTCCACGTACACCTTCTGGACTTCGTCCCGGATGTACAGCTGACATGCCTCGCGCCCGGAGATTTCGAGAATCCGCTTGGGATCCAGCGCCCCGGGGGTCAGCTGGGTACCGGCAGTCACATGATCGCCGTCCTGGACCAGCGGTTCCGTGTAGGCCGGTATTTCCGCTTCCCACGCGTGCGGCACCGTCCTGCGCACGTGAATGGTGCCGCCGTCACCGACTGCCTCGATCAGGTCGACAGTGCCTTCCATGCCTGCCCGGATCATGTGGCTGTCCGGAGGATGCGGCAGTTCCGCCGCCTCCTTGGCAATCGCGACCGGCATGTCGGCCTGTACCGAATCGCCAACGGCAATCAGGATGTTCCAGCCTTCCGGCGGCACCTGCACGGGCCGGTGCAGTTCGTCATCCCGGCTCACCCTGACCATGCGCACATCATCCTCGAAGTAGGTCGCGACGCTCCCGTCCAGTTCGCTGATCACCGCTTCGCCCTTGGGAATGCGCGCCTCAAACAATTCCTCCACGCGGGGCAGGCCGCGGGTAATGTCCTGGGACGAGGCCACGCCGCCGCTGTGAAAGGTGCGCAGCGTCAGCTGGGTGCCGGGTTCCCCGATGGACTGGGCGGCAATGATGCCCACCGCGTCGCCGAGCTCCACCATTTCGCGGGAGGCCAGATTGGACCCGTAGCAGTAGCGGCAGAGGCCGAAGCGGCTGTCGCAGGTCAGCGGAGTGCGAACCTCGATTTGTTTGATGCCTCGTTCCACCAGCGTGGACACCTCAACGTCCGTGATGAGATGGTTGCGACGGAACAGCACCTCGCCGGTGGTCGGGTCGACCACATTCTGCGCCAGGCAGCGCGCCAGGATCTTTTCCACTTGGGGACCGAGCCAAATCTCGCGCGGGCCCTCGAGATCGCTCAAGGTGCGATGCGCCTTGTCGGCATGCACGTCCAGCACGATGCCGTTGGGCGTGCCGCAATCCTCATGGGAGATGATCACGTCCTGGGCCACGTCCACCAGACGCCGGGTCAGATAGCCCGCGTCCGCGGTCCTCAGCGCCGTGTCGGCCAGTCCCTTGCGCGAACCGTGGGTGGAGATGAAGTACTCCATCGTCGTGAGGCCATCACGGAAATTCGAGCGGATCGGCATCGGAATGATGCGGCCATTGGGGTCGTACATCAGACCCCGCATGCCCGCCAACTGGTTGATGGTCGTGTGACCGCCCTTGGCGGCGCCGGAAATCGACATGGCGCCCACGCTGTTGGTGGGGTTCAGCATTTCCCGGATGCGCGTCGAAACCTGGTTCGTGGCGCCGTTCCAGGCCTCGATGCGGCCCCGCTCCATTTCGCTGGTGGTCATCAGCCCCCGGTTGTACTGGGCCTCCAGCTGCAGCTCCTGCTGCCGGGCCTCCTCGATGATGTCCGCCTTCTCCGCCGGCGCCTCCAGATCGCTGACGGCCATGGTGATGCCCGACAGGGTTGCGTACCGGAAGCCCAGGGCCTTGATGCGGTCCGCCACTTCGGCCGTCTCCTCCATGCCCAGGAACTGGTAGGCATAGTGCACGACCTCGCTGACACCGGCCTTGTCCAGCCGCTCGTTGACGAACGGCATCTGGGGCGGCAGCACGCGGTTGAAGATGATGCGTCCCACCGTGGTCCGCTTGAACTCCGGCGGTTCCACCGGCTTTTCGTCCTCTGCAACCGCGGCCAGTGCCTCGAGCATCTCGGCCATGGCCACTTCGCCGAAGTCGTGGACCCGGTCCTGAAACGCCTCGGGGCTGCCGGCCTCGGCGATGGCACTGCGCAACTGTGCCACCGTTTCCAGGCCGCCTGTCTCCAGGGCCTTCACCCAGCGGGGATTGATGTCCAGATCGGTCACCTTCTGCTGCTCAACGTACGGCCGCAGGCGCACCATCACAGGCTCGCGCAGGCCGACCTTGCCCTGCTCGTAGGCGTATACCGCCTGGTCCGCGTTCGGATAGTGGCGCAGGTTGGCATCCGTCACCGGCGGGTCGCCCTCCTCCATCAGGGTCAGGTAGAACACCCCCATCACCATGTCCTTGGTCGGACTGATGATGGGTTCGCCGCTGCTCGGCTTGAGCAGGTTGCGGGAGGCCAACATCAATTCGCGGGCCTCCCGGACCGCCTGGTCGCTGAGGGGCACGTGCACCGCCATCTGATCACCGTCGAAGTCGGCGTTGAAGGCCGTGCAGACCAGGGGGTGCAGCTGAATGGCACTGCCTTCGATCAGCTTCACCTCGAAGGCCTGGATGCCCAGCCGGTGCAGGGTCGGGGCGCGGTTGAGCAGGACGGGACGCTCCCGGGTAATCTTCTCCAGGACGTCCCACACCTCCTCCTCCGCCGTGTCCACCATGCGCTTGGCGTGCCGCACGTTGGTGGCGGTGCCGTTGCGCACCAGGTTTTCGATGACAAACGGCTTGAACAGTTCGAGGGCCATGCTCTTGGGAATGCCGGCCTGCTGCAGCTTGAGGTCGGGGCCGACCACGATCACGGAGCGGCCGGAATAGTCCACCCGCTTGCCCAGCAGGTTGCGCCGGAAGCGTCCCTGCTTGCCCTTGAGCATGTCGGTCAGGCTCTTGAGGGGATGCCGCTGGTTGCGGTTGGCCGTGTTGCGGTTGCGCTTGCGGTTGTCGATCAGGCTGTCGACCGCCTCCTGCAGCATGCGCTTTTCGTTGCGCACAATTACATCGGGCGCGTTGAGCTCCAGCAGCCGCTTGAGGCGGTTGTTGCGGTTGATGACCCGCCGGTAGAGGTCGTTCAGGTCGCTGGTCGCGAACCGGCCGCCGTCCAGCTGCACCATGGGCCGCAACTCCGGCGGAATGACGGGCAGTTCGGTCAGGATCATCCACTCCGGACGGTTGCCGGACTTCTTCAGGTCCACGAACACCCGCAGCCGCTTGGCGGCCTTGGTCCGCTTCTGTTCGCTGCGGGATGTCCGGATGATCTCCCGCATCTCGTCGATCAGCTCGTCCAGGTCAATCTTGCGGAGAAGCTCCAGGATGCCCTCGGCCCCCATGCGGGCCTCGAAGGTGTTGCCGTACTGCTTGACCATGTTCCGGTATTCATGATCCGAAATCAGCATCCCGGTGTGGATTTCCTTGAGCCCCTCCAGGGACTCCTCCATCGTCTCGATCAGCTTTTCGCGGCTCTGCTCCTCCGTCGCGTCCAGTTCCGCCAACTCCTGCTCGACCTGCGCGCGCAGGTCGTCCACCTGGGTGGCCGCATCCTGGACAATTTCGGCCTTTTTCTCTTCGGATTCCCGGCCCAACTGGTCCGCGAAATCCTCGAAGTGGCCATTGACCGCGATCTCGAGGTCGGCCGCCACCCGACGGCCCTTGGCCACCACGACCCGCTTGACCCAGCTCAGCCGCTGCGACTCCGGCGCCGACTTGCCCGCGTGCTCATTGGCCCACTGGATCAGTGCCTGGACCTCGGCGATGGCGGAACTCGAACGCGTGGAAATGTCCTCGTCCACATCCTCGATTTGGCGGTCCCGCTCGACCAGCACGCGGTTGCGCGCCTCCTCGAACGCGGCCTCGGCCTTGTTGCGCTGGTTCTGCGTGGACGCCTGAATCTTGGTCAGCTTCAGCGCCAGTTCCTTTTCGCGTCGGACAATCAGCCGCTTGCGCGCATCCTCGTTGACCCTGATCGTGATGTACTGGGCGTAGTAGAGAACCTTTTCCAGCTCCCGGGGCGAAATGTCCAGCAGCAGGCCCAGGCGACAGGGCATGCCCTTGGCATACCAGATGTGGCTCACGGGGGAGGCCAGGGAGATGTGTCCCATGCGTTCGCGGCGCACCCGGTTGGGCAGAACCTCCACGCCGCACTTGTCGCAGATGATCCCCTTGTACCGCTCGCGCTTGTACTTGCCGCAGCTGCACTCCCAATCCTTTTCGGGACCGAAGATGCGCTCGCTGAAGAGGCCGTCGCGCTCGGGCTTGAGGGTCCGGTAGTTGATCGTCTCCGGCTTCAGCACTTCGCCCTTGCTCCACTGGAGAATCTGCTCGGGGGAAGCCAGCGAAATCCGCGCCAGCCCGAACTTGCCTGTATCCATGCTCTGCTCCTTGGTGTCCGCAGCTCCGGCCGGTCCGCCTGGAACCCACCGTCAAAATCTGCCGTCTGAGGTGTTCGCCTAAAAAGAATCCTGACTACAACGGGGTGGGCAGGCCGCCGTGGAAGATCGGCATGGCGGGAGTGGCATCCTCCCGGCCCACGACCACCGACTCGCCCTTGTCGTCGGTGATGTCCATGGCCAAGCCCAGGCTGCGCAATTCCTTAATCAGGACCTTGAGGCTCTCGGGCCGCTCCGGCTTCTGGATGTCCTCGCCCTTGACAATCGCCTGATAGGTCGCGACGCGGCCAATCGTGTCGTCCGACTTGATCGTGAGCATCTCCTGCAGGCTGTGGGCGGCACCGTAGGCCTCCAGTGCCCACACCTCCATTTCCCCGAAGCGCTGGCCACCGTTCTGGGCCTTGCCGCCAAGCGGCTGCTGCGTCACGAGGCTGTACGGACCCGTGCTGCGGGCGTGCACTTTGTCCTCTACCAAATGCAGGAGTTTCAGCATGAACGAAACGCCGACGGTCACCGGCTCGTTGAAGGGCTCACCGCTCTTGCCGTCATAGAGCACCTGCTTGCCCGACAGGGGCAGGGGCTGCCCGTTCCTGGCGGCCACCTGGGCGGCGACCGCCGCCAGTTCCGCACTGCCGAGGTCCGCCCACGCGTCCGTGTCCTCGCTGGCCTCCTCCAACTGCTGCTGGATCCATTCCCGGTAGGCGACATCCACCGCCAACTGATCGTCCGCCTCTGTCGTCTCCCTGTGGGTGTAGTCCTGGGGCAGGATGGTCTCCGGGCTGTAGCCCTTCTCCTTCAGCCACTCCCGCACCACAGCGCGCCGGGCAAAGGCATAGTCGCTGTCCACGCGCGTCATGTCGTAGTGATCCGCCGGCAGCCACTCATGGAGATGGATGAACTGCATTTCCCCGTCATCGTCGAGATTCTCCAGCCGGAAGTCGACTTCGGGGTCGGCGTCCAACTCGGCACCCAGCTGCCATGCGCGTTCCGACATGATGTCCCAGGCCCGGTCCGTCAGCCAGGCCCGCGCGAGCTCGGCGTCGATTTGGCCCTGCCGTGCACCATCAAAGACCGGCGTTGCCACGCGGAAGCCAATCCGGTGGGCGGCCCAGCCCAAATGGTTCTCCAAAATCTGGCCCAGATTGATGCGACCCTGGACCCCGATTGGATTCAGGATGATGTCCACGGGGGTCCCGTCCGCCAGGTGCGGCATGTCCTCGACCGGGATCACCTTCGAAATCACGCCCTTGTTGCCGTGCCGCCCGGACATCTTGTCGCCCTCGGTCAGCTTGCGCCGCTGGGCCACGTTGATGTGGACCTCGCGTTCCGTGCCGGCGGGCAGGTCGTGCTCGTCGCGCGTGAAGACCTTCACGTCCACCACCTTGCCCCGCTGGCCGTTGGGCAACCGCATCGACGTGTCCTTCACATCCCGTACCTTCTCGCCGAAGATGGCGCGCAACAGCTTTTCCTCCGGTGACAGCACGGTCTCGCCCTTGGGGGAAATCTTGCCCACCAGGATGTCGCCGCCGGTCACGTCGGCTCCGATGCGGATGATGCCGTTGCCGTCCAAATGCTGCCGGGCCTCGGGGCCGACGTTGGGAATGTCGTCCGTGATTTCCTCCAGGCCCAGCTTGGTCTCGCGCGCAGACACCTCGTGTCGCTCGATGTGGATGGAGGTGAACTTGTCCTGCTGGATCAGGCGTTCGCTCACCAGAATGGCGTCCTCGTAGTTGCCGCCCTCCCAGCTCATATAGGCCACCAGCACGTTCTGGCCAAGCGCCAGTTCGCCCCGCTCCGTACTGGCGCTGTCCGCAATCACCTCGCCGGCCTCCACCCGCTGGCCCTGCTGTACGACCGGCCACTGGTCAATGCAGGTGCTCTGGTTGCTGCGGTTGTACTTGCGCAGCGTGTAGGTGCGGATCTTCTGCTTGTCATTCAGCACCTGGATGTGGTCGCCGCAGGCGGCCGTCACCAGACCTGCCTCCTCGGACACCAGCACCTGGCCGGAGTCGAGGGCCACCTGTCCCTCGATGCCCGTGCCCACCGTGGGCGCTTCCGCCCGGATCAGCGGCACGGCCTGCCGCTGCATGTTCGATCCCATCAGGGCGCGGTTGGCGTCGTCGTGTTCCAGGAACGGAATCAGGGAGGCGCTGATGCCCACAATCTGCTGCGGGGACACGTCGATGTACTCGACCTGGTCCACCGGCACGTGGGGGAAGTCGGACGCGCGCCGCGTCGACGGGTACTCGTTCAGGAGTTCCATGCGCTCGTTCAGCGGGGTGCTCGCCTGCGCAATCGTCTTGCGCTCGTCCACATCCGCCGGCATGTAGACAATCTCGTCCGCCACAAACGGCTTCACCGCCACCGACCGGCCCGACTTGGACCGCGTGATGCGCCGGGCCAACTCCTCGTCGACGATGGTCCCAGCCGCTCCCAGCAGCCCACCCTGGCCGTCCAACACATCCTCGTTGAGCGTCCGGCCCTGCAGCTCCTTGATGCGCCCCGGCACCTCGTGCAGGACCGGGCGGTAGGGCGTCTCGATGAAGCCGAGGTTGTTGATCCGGGCGAAGGAACTCATGTAGCCGATCAAACCGATGTTCGGCCCCTCCGGCGTCTCGATGGGACAGATGCGGCCGTAGTGGCTGAAATGCACATCGCGCACTTCCACCCCGGCCCGCTCCCGCTTCAGGCCGCCCGGACCCAATGCGCTCAGGCGCCGCTTGTGGGTCAGTTCCGAAAGGGGATTGATCTGATCCATGAACTGGCTCAGCTGGCTGCCGCCCATGAACTCGCGCACGGCCCCCAGCACCAGCTTGGCGTTCATCAGCTGGGTCGGCACCATCTGTTCGGGATCACGCACCGCCATCCGGTCGCGCACGCCCTTTTCCATCCGCGCCAACCCCACCCGGACCTGGCCCTGCAACAACTCGCCAACCGTGTTCACGCGGCGGTTGCCCAGATGATCCATCACGTCCGTATCGACCTCGCGGTTGTTGATGCGGATCATGCGCCGCACGATATCCAGGAGGTCCTCGCGGGTCAGGATCCGCTGTTCCATGCGCTCCGTCCGCTCGAGGCGCTGGTCCAGCTTGTAGCGGCCGACCTTGCCCAGGTCGTACCGGCGCGTGTCGAAGAACTGCTCCTCGATGAACCGCCGGGCCGCCTCCGCCTTGGCCGGATCACTGGGCCGCTGTGTGCGGTAGAAGCGAATCTGGGCATCCTTGACCCCCTCCTCGCCGTTGACCACCGGCGCCAGCGGATCCTTCTCCAGGGTAGCCTCGATAAAGCGGTGCTGCTCGTCCGTGTCCACGTCCTGGAACAGCGCGCGGATTTCCTCGTCCGTGCCGTAGCCCAGGGCGCGTATCAGGATCGTCACCGACTGCTTGCGCTTGCGGTCCACCTTGACCGTGATTTCGTCTCGCTTTGAGGTCTCGAACTCCAGCCAGGCGCCCCGGCTCGGGATTACCTTGGCCGTCGCCAAGGGCCTGCCCGTCGAGCGGTCCACCACCTCCGAAAAGTAGACGCCGGGCGATCGGATCAACTGGGAGACCACCACCCGTTCGGCCCCGTTCATGATGAACGTGCCCGTGCGGGTCATCATCGGGAAGTCCCCGAGGTAGACCTCCTGGTCCACAATCTCGCCGGTGCTCATATTGAGCAGACTGACATCGATTTTGAGCGGCGCCGCATAGGTCTTGTCGTTGTTGCGGCACTCCTCCTCCGTGAACTTGGGCTCCTCGAAGGTGTGCTTCCCCAGCGTCAACTGATAGGCCTTGCCGTAGCTGAGGATGGGCGGAAATTCCTCCAGAATTTCGCGCAGGCCGTCCTCCAGGAACCACTCGAAACTCTGCTTCTGCACTTCGATCAGGTTGGGTAGCGACATGGCCACCGGCGTACGGGCATAGGACTTGCGCGACCCGAAACCCGCCTGGACAGGAAGTGTGGTTGTCATGGGTGCAGCTCCTTGAACTTGCGGAAGGCGCGCAGCCGCGGCTCCATTGGCGGCGGCCTGGGCACCCCCTTGGGGGACGGTCGCCCGACGGCGGACAACCGGATCTCAGTTTTGAAGGGGAAAGTGCAAACAGAACCGGAACCGGCGGCTACCGCGGGGATGGCGCCGTTGCAAGATGGTCCGGTGGTGTTTTCAAACGGAGGTTCCGGTGCCTGCCTGCCGGGGATTCTGAACTGCACGAAATCGAGAACAGGATCGTGTGTGTCAGATTGCGGACGTGCATCGGGCCTCCCTGAATTGGTTGCGACGCGCCTAGAACCTTCCGCGCATGCACGGGCACCCAAGGCAAGGGCCCCGCTCCCCGCGGAAAGGCAGGGAATGCAAGTGTACCACACTCTGGCCGCAACCGTGCGGAATCCCCGACGGAGGGCACTGTCTCATTCCCGTTGATCTTGGTTCCGGGGCGTCATCGGCGTCGTCCGCGCACACAATCCCACCGGTTTCCGTATCCAGATCCCCGCCCGCGCAGTCACATCCCCATATAATTCCTGTTGCAGGGCACGGTTCAACACGAGCGCTGCACCGCCAACATCGTCATCATCTTCACAGTCACGGGCGGGAGCTACATTGTTGTTGACACGTTCGTTGGACCCCGGCGGCCGGGAAGCGGCGGCCGGCTTCGCCGCGGCGATGCGCGGCGAAGCCGGGTCGGCCCCAGGGTGGCACCTGCCGGTGCTGCTGGAGGAGGTCCTGGGCCTAATGGTCCTGCGGCCGGGCGCGCGCCTGATTGACTGCACCATCGGGGATGCCGGCCACAGCGTCGCCTTCCTGACCCGCGCCGGACCCGATGCGCGGGTGTGGGGACTGGATCGGGACGCAGAGGGGCTGACCAGGGCCCGACGGCGCCTGAAGGCCCGCAACCTGGACGCGCAGTGCCGCCTGGTCCACGGCGGATTCGGCAATCTCCGGAATCTCGCGGCGGCGTGGAACGTGTCCGCCTGCGACAACATCCTGCTGGACCTGGGTTTCAGTTCCCCGCAAATCGACGATCCGGAACGAGGTTTCGCATTTGCCAAGACCGGTCCCCTGGACATGCGGATGGACCGGCACCAGGAACTGACCGCGGCCGACATCGTCAATGGCTGGCCGGAAGGCCAACTCCGGGAACTGCTCTGGACCCTGGGCGAGGAGCCCCACGCCCGGCGCATCGCCGCGGTGGTGGCGGAACGGCGTCCCTTTGGGACCACGGGCGATCTGGCCGCGGCGGTGGCCGCCGCCGTGCCGCACCGGCCGCGCCGCCGCCGGCATCCGGCCACCCGCACGTTTCAGGCCCTGCGCATCGCCGTCAACGACGAGCTGGCCCAGCTGGAGGCCGTGCTGCCACAGGCCGTTTCGCTCCTGGCGCCCGGAGGCCGCCTCCTGGTGCTTTCGTTCCACAGTCTGGAGGACGGGATTGTCAAACGCTTCCTGAGAACCCATGGCCGCAGGCCGGCCCGCAACAAATATGCCCGACACGGGGATGTGGACAGGCCGGTCCTGTCCATCCTGACCAAGCGGGCCGTGCGTCCGGGCCATCGGGAGCTGTCGGACAATCCGCGGTGCCGCTCGGCACGGTTGCGAGTCGCCGAGAAGGTCTTCCGGGACGATGCCGGGAACGAACGGGCCGGAACACACTGACATGGCCCGGCTGCATCCTCCTGTTGAACAACTGCCTTCGGCCACGCTGGCCGATGAGCAATCCTCCCACGCGCTGTTGGGGGGCGCCGTTCAGGCCTGGCGCAGCTCGGTCGCCTTCAGCGATCGGGTTCCGGTCGCCGGTTGGTGGGGAATGTTCATTGTGGTGGTGACCTTCGGGGCCATGGCCAATGTCTACATGTCCTTCCGCATCGACCAGGCCCGCCTGCAGCTGGCCCGGATGGAGCAGGCCAGTGCACACCAGGAACAGATCAACACCGAGCTGCTGCGCCGCATCGGCGATGAGGAAGACCTGAATCCAATCGGCCTGTGGGCCATCGGCCAAGGTCTGCAGCCGGACGCCGAGCCCATCTGGATGATTGCCACGGAACCGATCCTGGCCGATGCCGCCGCGGCCTCCGAAGTGCCCGGTCAGCCGGACCTGCCCACCCGCCGCAGGGATTCGCTCGCGGCCGGTTGGCGGAACTTCGACGAACTGGGACGACAGTTCCTCAGGGGTACCCAACGGGTGCTGGCAAGCATTACGTTCCTGCCACCGGCAGTTGAAGCCGAGGAGGCGGTCCCCGATCACGCCAGCACGGTCCAGGTTTGGCTGGATCGCCTGTTCGACAACCTGCGCGCGCGGCAGACAGCCGGCAAGTAATCCCATGGCCGCCTCGGATCCGACTTCGCAATCCCCGCTCGGCGACGATCTCTTTGCCGGCAACCACCTCCGCATCGTCCTGGTGTTTGCCGTGCCGGCGCTGCTGGCGGTCCTGGTGGTCCTGCGCCTGGTGCAGTTCCAGCTGATCCTGCACAACACACAGGACATCGACAGCTACACGGATCGCAACCTGCCCGAGCTCGACACGCGGGGCGTGATCACCGACATCCATGGCGGTTTGCTGGCCAGCGACGTCTGGTCGTTCGGCTTCGTGATTCCCCGTCTGGGGGCCATGCCACCGGCCTATCGGGATGTTGTAACCCACTTGGTTGCCGGAACCGACCGGACCCGGCGGAACGAATTGAACGCGCGCCTCCGCCTGGAGCTGGACGAACTGGCCGCGCGCCGCCAGGCCGAAATCGACGCCGCGCGCAACTCGGACCGCGAACCGCAACCCGTGTACGCCTGGGTGCTGCTGATCGACGACCTGCCGCTGGCCACCGGCCAGTACTTGCGCGCCCTGCAGCAACGCGGAGCCCACGCCGCCGACTTGTGGGACCTCCACCTTACGGGCGATGACGGCGCCCTGCGCCGCCTGGAGGCCCTGCTCGAGGATACGGGTCCCCTGGATGCCAGCCTGGCGGACAGCGGACCGGGCCTCAAGGAAGTAATGGACAGTTTGGGCCTGCGCAGCGCCCTCGACGGCACAAGCCCGGACTTCGACTTCTTCAGGCATTTCCAACTGGAACTGCAGCCCGACCGGCACTATGCGCAGGGGGCCCTGGCCAGTCACGTCCTGGGCTTGGTCAACGCCGATCGGATAGGCGCCAACGGCATCGAACGCTACTATCAGAAATTCCTTCGAGGCGAAGTCAACCTGCCCCGCAGCACGGAACCGATCTCGGTCATTGCATCCGATGCACGGCGATACATCCCGTCCTACATGGGGGGCGACCTGGTGCTCACCATCGATCGTTCCCTGCAGCACATTGTGGAACAGGAACTGCGGGATGCAATCAACCGATACGAAATCCGCAAGGGCGGCACGGTGATTGTGATGGACACCCCGACGGGCGCCATCCTGGCCATGGCCAACCTGCCGGATTTCGAACCCGGCGTACCGGAGTCCCTGGACGACAGTGCCACCAACCTCACCAACCTGGCCGTGACGGCCGTCTACGAACCGGGATCCACCTTCAAGGTGTTGACCATGGCCGCCGCCCTCGATGCGGAAGCGGTGCGGCCGGACGACGTCTTTTTCGACGACGGGGTGTACAGGATCGGCGAACGGGTGGTGTTCCGCAACAGCAATGACCGTTTCGCGGGCAGGGTCACGGCCACCGAAGCCCTGTCCCTGTCGCTCAACACAATCATGGCGGAAATCGCGGTGGAGCACATCGGGGCCGACACGTTCTACGACTACCTGTTCGACTTCGGCCTGGGCGAGGTAACCGGCATCGACCTGGCACACGAATTCAACGGCAGTCTCAAGGACAAGCACCCGGGCCTGCCCAACTGGAACATCGCCGACCTGGGCGCCAACAGTTTCGGCCAGGGCATCAACCTGACTCCAATCCAGATGATCAACGCGGTGAACGCCCTGGCCAACCAGGGCGACCTGATGCAGCCCTACGTGGTCCAGCACAGGATCAACGGGGACTACGTCAACTCGTTTGTCCCCACGGTCCTGCGGCCCGGAGTGGTGAAGCCGGAAACCGCCGCGACCATCACGGAGATGATGGTGCAAACCGTGGAGAAGGAGGTCACGGCGGCCCAGGTGCCGGGCTTCAAGGTGGCCGGCAAGACGGGCACGGCCCAGGTTCCCGATCCCGACCGGATCGGCCTGTACTCGGAGGATGAGGTGATCGCCAGCTTTGTTGGCTTCGTGCCGGCCGAGGATCCGCGCATCACGGTCCTGGTGCTGCTGTACGACCCCAATCCCGACACGGTGCTCGGGCCGTGGGGTTCCAACAATGCCGCCCCCCTGTTCAGCCGCATCGCGCGGCGCAGCCTGGCCTACCTTAACGTTCCGCCCGACTGCCACCCCTCCTGCTACGGATCCTCGGGCGTGCTCAGTACCACCGCCCCCGCCCTGCCTGCGCTCCTGCCGTCCGGCAACGAGACCGACGCGTGAATCCGCATCGAGCCTAATCCCATGGCCGACCCCATTCCCGCAGTGGCAACCCAAGTCACCCACCACACGCTGTGGCAGGCCCTGACGGGTTCGGCCCCGCCGCGCCACCTGCCGCCCTTTCCCATCGGCCGCGCCGTGGCCGACAGCCGACTGGCCACCCCCGGTGATCTGTTCGCAGCCCTGCCCGGGGACCGGACCGACGGCAACGCCTTTGTGGGCGATGCCCTGGAGCGGCAAGCCCGGGCCGTCATTTGCGAACCCCAGGCCCTGCAAGGCCTGGAGCCGGCCGGCCACCCGGTCGTGATTGCGCATTGCCGAACCCAAAGTCTGGAGACGCCCGCTGCCGACGCGCCGGCATACCCAACCTCCGAACACTGCGTCCTGTATGTCGTGCCCGATTCCATGCAGGCCATTCGGGACGTTGGCCTGTTCCAGCGCCTGCACCGCACGCGCAGGAGCCTGCGGGTGGTCGGGATCACCGGCAGCGTCGGCAAGAGCAGCACCAAGGAACTGGTCCGGTCCGTCTTCAGCCAGCACTTCGAAACCTACTGCAATCCCGGCAACCTCAACGGCGAGCACGTCCTGCCGCTGGTGCTCATGGGCCTCAGTCACATTCATGAGCGATTTGTGACGGAATTGGGCATGTACCGGCTGGGCGAAATCGACGAGATGTGCGGGCTGACACTGCCCCAAATGGGCATCGTGACCAACGTCGGCCCCAGCCACCTGGAGCGCCTGGGGACCATCGAGAACATCTTTCGGGCCAAGTCGGAGCTGGTGCGGGCGCTGCCGCCCGCCGAATCGGGAGGCGTCGCCATCCTCAACTGGGACGATCCGATGGTGCAGAGGATGGAGGCACTGACCGAAGCCCAGGTCATCAAGGTCGGACTGACCCCGGACTGCGACGTGTGGGCGGACCAGATCCAAAGCGCCGGGTTCAAGGGCTGCCGGTTCCGCCTCCACCTGCCACAGTTCCTGTACCCGTCCGGCCGGACCATCCACGTCAAGTCGCCCCTGCTGGGCCGCCACAGCGTGCACAACACGCTGCTGGCCACCGCGGCCGGACTGGTCGAGGGCATTCCGTTGCAGAAAATCCTGGCCGGCCTGCGCGATCCCAACAATCAGATCCGTCTGATGCTGGTCGACGGCGTCAACAACAGCACGCTGATTGACGACACGTACAACGCCAGTGAAGCCAGTGCCCTGGCCGCACTGAACTTGCTGGCCGACCTCAAGCCGGAACGGCACGGCCGGCGCATCGCCGTGCTCGGGGACATGCGCGAACTGGGATCATCGACGGAAACCAGCCACCTGATTGTCGGTCGCCACGCCGCCAACGTCTCCGACCTGCTGGTTACCGTAGGCCAGCTGGGTCGCCTCATCGGCGATGCCGCGCGCGCCAGCCGCATGGCCAGCGACACCGTGTACCAGGCCGCCCACGCCGAAGAAGCGCTGTCCCTGCTGTCCGACCTGGTGCGTCCCGACGATCTGATCCTGATCAAGGGCAGCCGCGCCGTGGGCATGGAGGAAATCGTGTCCGGACTCAGCGCAAGGCGGTTCTGACGGCCATGTCAATTCCCCTAATTCTGGGCGCCCTCAGCTTCTTCATCGCCGTCATGTGGGGCAGGCCGCTGATTGCGCTCCTGCACCGGTATGGAATCGGCAAGAAAATCCGGGCGGACGGGCCCGGCCACCACCTTGACAAGACCGGCACTCCCACCATGGGCGGCTGGCTGTTTGTGCTGCCCATCCTTTTGATCACCGGCACCCTGAACATCGCGAACCTGATCGGCTTCAACATCATCGGCGCCAGCACGCTGCTGCTGTTCTTCTGCCTGGGAACGTTTGCGGGGCTGGGCACCTACGACGACCTGCGCAGCCTAACTCGCAATTCGGAACAGCAGGGCGGCATTACGGCCAAGGTCAAGAGCCTGGTGCAATTCGTCCTGGCCACCGTCATTGCCCTGGTCCTGTATTACGGTCCCCCCGCCATCGACTCCGTGGGGGTTCCCGGCATCCCCTCCCTCGTCAACGTGGGTTGGCTCACCGTACCGGTCGCCATTTTCCTCATCGTTGGCTTCAGCAACGCCGTCAACCTGGCGGACGGCCTGGACAGCCTGGCCGGCAGCACGACCACCGTGGCCTTCGTCGCCTACGGCATCATCGCCTTCCTGCAGGGATATACGTACATCTCCATCTTCTGTTTCATCGTGGTGGGATCCCTCTTCGCGTTCCTGTGGTTCAACGCCCATCCCGCCCAATTGTTCATGGGCGACACCGGCAGCCTGGCGTTGGGCGCCACGCTGGCACTGGTAGCCTTGATGACCCGGCAGTGGCTCATCCTGCCGGTCATCGGATTCATCTTCGTGGCCGAGGCCCTGTCCACGATAATTCAGGTCGTCAGTGCCAAGTTCACCCGCAGGTTCTGGGGCAGGGATGTCAGGCCTTTCCGCCTGGCCCCCATTCACCACCACTTCGAAGCCCTGGGCTGGAGTGAAATGCAGGTCAAGGAACGGTTCTGGATTGTCAGCGTGCTGTGCGGCATGCTGGGCGTTTCGTTGGCCCTGGTGTAGCAGCCCCTGTCCATCATGACCCCGGCTTCACCGTTGACAGGGCCTTGGACGGGCGTGAACGCCGTCGTGCTCGGCCTGGCCCGACAGGGTGCCGAACTCTGCCGCTTCCTGCACCGGGAGGGGGCATACGTGACCGGCTGCGACCGCGCCGCCATCGACCTGGCAACATTGACTGCCGACGGACACCGAACCAACCTGCGGTTGCGTTTCGGCCGCCAGGAGCCTGCGCTGCTGACCGGATGCGGCCTGGTGGCCTTGTCTGCGGGGGTGCCTACCAACCTGGAAGTAGTGCAGGCCGCCCGCAGGAGCCGCATTCCAGTGGTCAACGACACAATGCTGACGATTGCCGCGTCGCGGGCGCCGGCCACCGTCGTCACCGGCAGCAACGGCAAGACCACCACGACCGCCCTGGCCGGCGCCTTGATGCAGGCCGCCAATCCCGAACGGACCGTCCACGTCGGCGGCAACATCGGCCGTCCGCTGTTGACCGAGGCCCGCAACTTCGGTCCCCGCGATCGTCTGGTCTGGGAAGCAAGCAGCTTTCAGTTGGAGCTGTTCCGGACGGAGTGGACACAGATCCCCTTGCGGGACGCATGCGGGATTCGGACCGCCGTGCTCACCAACGTCACGCCGAACCATCTGGATCGGCACGCGGGCATGTTGGACTATCTGCAGGCCAAGCTCAACCTCCTGGACCTGCTCAACGGCGATTCCACCCTGATCCTGGACGCCGACGATCCCGTCTGCCGACGCCTCCTGCCGGCGATGCGGCAGCGGTTCACAGCAGTCGATCCGCCCCTGCCCCAGGCCGATGCCTGCCACGAGTTGCTTGCGGACACAGAAGCCAGCCTGTCGCGCAGGGCCGTGTGCAGGATCGCCGTTTCCCGCAGACATGCCCTCCCGGACGGCTTCTCGCTGGCGGGCAACCGCATTCGGTGCAACGGCAAGGACGTATTGTCGTTGGACCGGTTCAGGCTACGCGGCGCGCACAACCGGACCAACGCCCTGCTGGCCGTGGCCGCCGCGCTGGCGGACCACCGATGCACCGCCTCCCTCCAGCACGTCCTGGACACCTTCACCGGCATCCCCCACCGGCTGGAGGAAGTACCGGGGCCGGCCGGCACAACCTGGATCAACGACAGCATCGCAACCTCGCCGGAACGGGCCGTGGCCGGCATCCGCAGCATGGGAACAGGCGACGGACCTCTCATTCTGCTGGCCGGGGGCAGGGACAAGGGCCTGGCTTGGGACGCGTTTGCCGCCGAGGTGTGCGAACGCGTCCAAACACTGATTGTATTCGGTGAAGCACAGGCGGGCATCGTCAGGGCCATGGAGGGGATCGGCGGGCGGCTGAACGGGATATCGATTGTGAAGGCCGACTGTTTCGAGGCCGCCGTAAGCGAGGCGGGCCTCAGAGTCCGCCCGGGCGGCACCGTGCTGCTGTCCCCCGGGGGCACCAGCTTTGACAGCCATCCGGACTTCGCGGCGCGCGGCGACCACTTTCGCTTGTTGGCGGGCCACCTGCGGGACGAGGCAACATGACGCACAACACGCTTGCGGCCGCCCCGGGGTTGCCCCGGTCGGAGCGAATCCGCTGGCTGGAACAGTACGACTGGTGGCTGCTGAGCGCCCTGGCATCGCTGCTGGCCATAGGCATCATCATGGTGTTCAGCGCCAGCTACTACGAAGGCCTGCTGCGCGTCGTGCCGGACGGGCTCTACTTCCTAAAGCGACAGATCCTGTGGCTCATTGCGGGCCTTGCGGTCTTCCTTGTGGCTGCCGCGGTGCCGCACAGGATCTGGCAAAACCTGAGCCCCGCCATGTTCATCGTGGCCTGTCTCGGCCTGATCGCCGTGCTGGCGGTGGGCACGCGCGCGTTCGGTTCGCAGCGCCTGCTGTTCGGCGCCAGCTTCCAACCCAGCGAAATCATGAAGATTGTGATGATCTTCTACACCAGCCACTGGCTGGACAGCAAGGGGGAGAAGCTGCGGGACAACAACACCGGCCTGTATCCCTTTTCGCTGTTCACCGCCTTCGTCGCGATTCTGCTCGTGCTGCAGCCGGACATCACGATGGCGATCCTCATATCCACGACCGCTTTTGCCCTGTTCTTCCTGGCCAGCAGAAATCTCCGGCAGTTGCTGTGGGTAGGCATCCTCTTTGTCATCCTGATTGTGGCAGCGGCCACCCTATACCCCTACATGACGGAACGCATCCTCGACTTCAAGGATTCCTTTGCGGATCCCCTCAACAGCGCCAGCTGGCAGGAGCGCAACACGGCGCGGGCCGCGGTGCGGGGAGGGCTGTTCGGCACCGGCCCGGGCCAAGGGGAAATGAAGACCCTGTGGGTGGTGCTGCCCTGGACCGACTCGGTTTTTGCCGTGATTGGCGAGGAAACCGGCTTCGCCGGCTCCCTGGCCGTGGTCGGCTTGTACGCCATCATCGCGTGGCGCGGGCTTTCAATTGCGGCCAGGGCCACAACCCTGTTCCGCCAGTTGACCGCGGTGGGGCTCATTTTCATGCTGACGACGCAGGCACTACTGCACGTGTGCGTGGTGCTCAACATCACACCCGTCACGGGCATGACCCTGCCCTTCGTCAGCTTTGGCGGATCCTCCCTGGTCACCTGGCTGGGAGCCATGGGGGTGCTGGTCAACATCGACCACGCGACACGCATCCAGGCCAATCCATGAAACTGTTGTGCGCCGGCGGCGGCTCGGGCGGCCACGTATACCCGGCCCTGGCAATCCTGGAGCGTCTGGAAGCTCTCTGCGTCGATCGGGCGGAACGCCTCGACACCTTCTGGCTGGGAGGGACCGGGGATCTGGCCCGGCAATTGGTTGCGGGCGCCGGGATTCGGTACCAGGCGGTCGCCACGGGCCCGTTGCTGGACCGCGGCCCGGGGCGGCGCATGCTCAGTCTCGCCCAAGTCTGCCTGGGCACGCTGCAGGCCTGCCTGCATGTGCTCCGCTTCAAGCCCGACGCATGCCTGGCCACGGGAGGCAATGCCGCCGCGCCCGGAGCCCTGGCGGCGCGCATTCTGGGCATACCCCTCATCCTGCTGCTGCCCGACTCGGCACCCGGAATCACGGCGCGCTGGCTTGGCCGGCTGGCCCGTACCGTCCTGGTCACAACGACCTCGGCCGCGGAGTGCTTTCCGGACAACAGCCTGCTGTGCGGGTACCCGGTACGCGGGGATCTGCTGGCGGCCATGAACAATCCGGCCGCCAGCCGTCGCAGCCTGCTGGCAGCCATGGAGTTGCCGGTCGGCGAACCGGGGGAACCCCTGCTGGTGGTGATGGGCGGAAGCCAGGGAGCCCGATCGCTGAACCAGGCGATACTTCACCATTTGCCAGCCTTGCTGCGGGAAGCATTGGTGTTGTTGGTCACAGGCCATGCGGAGTTTGATGCCGTTGCCGAAGCCGTGCGGCGGATGGGCCTGGCTTCCGAACTCCGGGGGAAACTGGCGGTGCGGCCCTATTTGGACCGGGAGGCCCCCCAGGCCCTGGCAGCCGCCGACGTGGCCGTCATGCGCGCCGGTGCCAGCATTCTGGGCGAACTTCCGGCCTCCCGCACTCCGGCCGTCCTGGTTCCGCTGCCCATCGCCGGAGGCCATCAATGGTCCAATGCCCGCGCCCTGGAGCAGGCAGGTGCCTGTCTGGTGACCGAGGATGCAACCGTACGCGACCAGTTGCCAACGCTTCTCCTGCCCCTGTTGCGCAATGCGGAGCGACGAACAACCATGGCAGCCCGCATGGCAACCCTTGGCCGGTCGGACGCGGCCGAAACCGCAGCCAGAGCCATCGCCTCCGTGTCCAAGCACTCGGTTCGCGCCAACGGCCGCCCGGAGCCCGAAACGGACCAGCCGAAACCGCAACTGCCCTGACCGTCCGCGTCCCGCATAGCCATGACTGTCACTCTCGCCACGTTGATTGTCAGCACCTGTGTCCTGTTCGCCTCCGGTTGGTGGCGCGGCGCACGCCGCGAACTTTCGGTCACCGTGGTGGGCCTGCTGGGCCTGGTTATTGGCACATGGTGGCTCGCGCAACCCGGCCTTGCCAACCTTTCCCTGGACCCCGCGGCCATGCGCGGCTGGAGGCCCGTCCTGCAGCCGTTCAGCCTGCCGGTCGCCGGTGGCGAACTCGTGGCGAAGGTTGCGAATTCGGTACCCGCTCTGGCAATCTGGACGGCCTTGGTTGGAACCGCCTATTGGGTTACCGGTCGCTGGCACCGCAAGGGCCGACGCTCGCAGCCGGGACGACAGGAGCGTCTGGCCGGCGCGCTGCTGGCCACAGCCAACGGTTTTGGAGTTTGGTGGCTGGTGCTGCCAGCCGTGGCCGAACTGACTCCGCCGGTGCCGGATGTCTGGCCATCCTTGACCGCCGTCCTCGACATCGCGCGGACGGCACCGGACGGCGTCTGGCGCACGTCAGCCCTGCCCGGCCGGCTCGCGGAGAACTGGATCAACATTGCCACACCGGCGTTGATCGCGGTTGCCGTATACCTGATGAGCCGCAAATCCCGGCCGCGGCAGCGCCAGACGGAACCGGAAGTGGTCATCCGCACATGACGATCGAACAAACCTTGGCCTGCGGCATTCCGTGGCAGGAACAGCTGCGTGCCAATCCCCGGGACTTCCGCTGCCACATCATCGGCATCGGCGGAGCCGGTCTGTCCGCCATTGCCGCGGTGCTGTTCGAGCGCGGCTGCGCCGTCACCGGCAGCGAGCCCAGTCCCGGACCGGCCACGAACGAATTGTCCCGACGGAACATCACCGTGTTGACCGTCCAGGATGGCCGCTTCCTGCGCGCCCTTCCAAGGGCGGAGCGTCCGCATGTGATCCTGCGATCCAGCGCGGTTCCCCGGCACAACGC
Source organism: Caldilineaceae bacterium (assembly GCA_965219935.1). Lineage (GTDB taxonomy): Bacteria > Chloroflexota > Anaerolineae > Caldilineales > Caldilineaceae > Bin34. The sequence continues at coordinate 1,591,346 of CBDCOU010000003.1, forward strand.
CGAATGGACGGCCGCCAGGGACCTGGAACTGCCGGTCGTGACGAGGGAAGCGTTCCTGCCGGCAATGCTTGCCGGGAAACAGGTGACCGCCGTTGCCGGAACCCACGGCAAGAGCACGGTGACCGCCATGTGCGCCTGGATGCTCCAGGCCGCAGGCGTGGAGGCCGGGCACATCGTCGGAGCCCGTCATCCGGACCTTCCGGGCGGCAGGAACGGACAAGGCCCGTTGTTCGTGATTGAAGCCGACGAATACGACCGCATGTTTCTGGGCCTGCGCCCAACCGTGGCCGTTGTTACCTCGATGGAATGGGACCACCCGGACTGCTACCACTCGTTTGGCGAACTGCGCACCGCATTCACGGCGTTCGCGGGCCGCATGCAACCGGACGGCATCCTCATCTACAACGCGGACGACCGCAACCTGCGGGAGTGGGTCGGCGGTGGCCTGGTCGGCCCGGCCCAACTTGTCGGCTTCGGCACCCATCCTTCCGCGGACTGGATCACCGAAGCACCCGGCAGTCCCGCCAGCAGTGCCGTGACGTTGCGCGAAAAGGCAACGGGCGCCACCCACAAACTGCGGTTGCAGGCGCCCGGAGACCATGCCCGCGCCAACGCGGCGGCGGCCTGGCTGGCGGCACGGGCATCGGGCGGAGGAGCCGAGGCCGTCACTGCGGCCGCCGCGTCCTATCGTGCCCTGGCCCGACGGTTCGAGATTCGGAGCACGGCCACCGGGATCGTCCTTGTCGACGACTACGCCCACCACCCGTCGGCAATCCGTGCCACCCTGTCGGCGGCAAGACACCAGTTTCCCCATGGCACGCTTTGGGCCGTGTTCCAACCCCACACCTACAGCCGTACCGCAGCCCTGCGGCCCGAATTCGGAAGCGCCTTCGCACAAGCCGACCGCGTCCTGATTCTTCCGACCTTCGCGGCCCGGGAAACACCTGCGGCCGGCATGGACGGCGCAGTCCTGAGCAAACTGGTGGTTCACTCCCACGTGATGCATGCCGGATCGTTCGACGAGGCATCGGCGCACTTGTCGGAACGGCTGCACACAGGGGATGCGGTGATCCTGATGGGCGCCGGGGACATTCCCCGGCTGACCGACCAGCTGACGGCGGCTCTGGCGCAGAACCCACCGCCGTCCCGAAACGTTGCGGCCTGCCGAAGTTGAAGTAGATGACCGGCCCCCGGCATCCTGCGGCTGCCCTGCGCATGGCCCGGACACTGAATCTGGACCCGCGGACGGACACCAGTCTCGCCCCCCACTCGTCCATACGCATCGGCGGCCCGGCCGAGGTTCTGGCCACAGTGCGGCGCGCGACCGATCTGGTACGCCTGGCGGCTTGCGCGCAGGCCGAGGGACAGTTTCCGTTTGTGCTGGGAGGAGGCTCGAACACCCTGATTCTCGATGACGGCATCCCAGGGTTGACCGTGTTGAACCTTTGCCGGGAAGTAGTCTTTGAACCGCAACCGGACGGTGTGCTGGTCCGGGCCGACAGCGGCATGCCCCTTGCCCAACTGGCACGCATGACGATCCGCAAGGGTCTGACCGGTCTGGAATGGGCGGTCAGCGTACCCGGCACCGTGGGCGGCGCCGTGGTCGGCAACGCCGGTGCCCACGGCAGCGACACCGCCCAACATCTGGTCGCGGCGGAGGTTGCGATGCCCGGACAGGGACCGGAGTGGCTGCCGGTACGGGAGCTGGACCTCGCCTATCGCAACAGCGCGCTCAAGCAAACCGCCGCCAACCGCCGTGTGCCACCGGCCCCCGTGATACGAGTCCGATTTCGGCTCCTGCCCGGGAATCCCGAGCGGATCCGGGCCGCGGCCAAGGCCAACCTCGACCACCGGCGCCGCAGCCAACCGGTGCTGCCCAGCCTGGGCAGCACGTTTCGCAATCCACCCAACGGATTCGCCGGTGCGCTGATCGAACAGGCGGGTTGCAAGAACCTGCGTTGCGGCACCGTGGGGGTGGACACCCTCCATGCCAACTTTCTGGTGAACCTGGGCGAACCCGGCACGGGGCGCGCAGCCGATGTCCTGAAGCTGATGGCAACGGTGCAGATGCGGGTCCGGAACGAAACCGGCATCTGGCTGAAGCCGGAAATCGGCCTGGCCGGACGCGAGGCGGACCGTTACACCACCGCGCTGCTTGATCCACCCGCATGACAACCGCAAGGCGGTGCGCCAAATGAGAGTTGCATTGATTTACGGGGGTCGCAGCAGTGAGCACGAAGTGTCGCTGCAGAGCGCCGCCAGCGTGCGGACGACCTTGGCCAAGGCGGGACACGACATTGTGGACATGGCCATTTCCGCCGAAGGCCGATGGCTGACCGGACCCGACGCCCGTACGCTGTTGGCGTCAGGTCCCGTACCGACGCCCGACGGCCTGCACCTGCCCGACCGCGACACGCGCAGGGTACTGGCGGAGGTGGAGGTTGTCTTTCCGGTCCTGCACGGACCACACGGCGAGGACGGCACGGTACAGGGTCTGCTGGAACTGGCCGGCCTGCCGTACGTGGGCAGTGGGGTCCTGGGCAGTGCCCTGGCCATGGACAAGGCGGTCGCCCGACCGCTCCTGCAGGCGGCCGGCCTGCCCATGGTGGACCACCGGACCCTGCGCCTCGACACGGAGGGGGACGTAACCCGCCAGGATCCGAAGGCATTGGCGTCGGACCTGGGCCTGCCCCTGTTTGTCAAGCCTGCCAACATGGGGAGCAGCGTGGGTGTGTCGCGCGTCGCCGAACTGGCCGACCTGCTCCCTGCACTCCGCCACGCCCGTCAGTTCGACAACAAGGTCCTGGTCGAAACAGCCGTGCTCAATGCCCGCGAGCTGGAGGTCAGCGTGCTTGGGGACCGCAACCCCGAAGCCAGCCTGCCCGGCGAGGTCAGACCGGGCAACGACTTCTACGACTATGAGGCCAAGTATGCCGATGCAGGTTCCGAGCTGCTGGTGCCGGCACCGATTCCGGACGACATGAAGGCCGCCTTGCAGGCCATGTCCATCCGCGCGTTCAAGGCCCTCGACTGTTGCGGCATGGCACGGGTGGATTTTCTGGTGGACCCGTTAGACCATACAATCCATCTAAACGAGGTGAACACGATTCCCGGTTTCACCTCCATCAGCATGTACCCCAAAATGTGGGAAGCCTCCGGGCTGTCCTATCCGGATCTCCTGAATCGGTTGCTGGACATCGCGGTGGCCAGGCATCAGCGCAAGCAGCGCCTGAAAACCACACTGTAGGGACGCTTCGTCACACCCTCCGTCATGCTCCCGCGTCGCCCGCCCCCGTCAACCCATCGCCGCCGCCGTCCGGTCGAAAGCACCTGGCAACACTCCGTCAGAACCTTCTGGCACCGCAGTGCGGCTCCCGTGTCGGCCCAGATCAGGGAGTATCTGGAAGGTCTGTTCGACGTCTGGTCATGGCCCTTCCTGCTGGGCACGGGCTGGTATGCCAGCAAATGGGGCAGTGCCCTGCTGGCGGCCGCTGCCGTGGGCCTGCTCGCCTGGTTCGCGATGGACAGCCGCTTTGAGGTGTCGCGGACATCCCTGTCGGTGGACGTGCGCAGCCCCTATGCCTCCTCCATCCTGGATGCGCACCTGACTCCCGCCGATGCGGGGGAGTTCGACCAGGTGGTTGGTCGCAGCATCTTCACACTCCAGCCGCGTGCGCTGCGCCAAGCCGCCCTCGGCAATCCCTTCGTGACCAAGGCGGAAGTCCGCCTCCAGTTGCCGGGCGAGGTGAAGGCCGTGGTGGACGAGGCCATGCCAACCTTGGCCTGGGTTACGCAGCATGGCACATATGTCGTCAACGCGGCCGGAATCCCGCGCCGGATTGCCAGCCAGGTGGTGTCCGTGCCGGACGAACCAACCGGATTCCTGACACTGTTCGATTGGCAGGGCCATGCGCAACTGGCACGGCCGTACGCCGTCGACAGCCGCCAAAGCCGATTGGATCCCGACCTGGTCGCAACCATTCTGGCCATCAGGGGCAGTTTGTTGGCGGCTCCCGACCAGCCCGACGAATTGCAAACGTTTCACTTCACCCAGGCACACGGCCTCAACTTCGTGCTGCCGGGACGCGCCACGCGCGTGGTCTGGGGCGACAGCCTGCACATGGAACGCAAGCTGGCCAACCTGCAGGGTATTTGGCACTGGCTTGAGGCCCGCGAGTTGAACGCGGAACTGATCGACGTGCGTCCGCTCTCCAAGCCGTACTACCGCTAGGTTTTTTAGCCATGGCCGACCGCGCCACCATCTGCGCCATCGAAATCGGCAATGCCAAGACCTGCGCCGCCATCGCGGTGCACGAGCCGCGCGGCGGCTACACGGTCATCGACGGTTGGGGGCAATCCGAAACGGAAGGCCTGCGACAGGGCTCGGTGACCGACATGCGCGCCGTTGAGGCCAGTCTGTCGGAGGCGTTGGCAACCGCCGAGCAAATGAGCGGGACCACCGTGCGCAGCGCCCTGGTGTCCCTGAGTGGCAGCCACCTGACCACGCTTTCGAGCCGGGCCCGGATTCCGGCCAGCCGCAACGAACCGGTGGGCGAGGCCTTAATGGAGCAGGTGCTGCGGAAGGCACGCCAGATCAAGGTGCGGCCCGACCAGCAGATTGTCCAGGCACTCCCCGGCAGTTGGACGATTGACGACGAGTATCAGGTCCGCGAACCGGAAGGCATGCACGCCGGCCAACTGGGAGTGGAAGCGAGGCTGGTCACGGGAAGTTCCACCGCCATTAGCAACCAGCTGGCCTGCCTTGCGGCCCTGGACGTGCAGGTGGAGAACCTGGTGCCCGCGGCCTTGGCGAGCGCCCGCGCCGTGCTGACGCGCGAGGAAATGGACATGGGGGTTGTCCTGGTGGACATTGGCGCCGGCACCACGGATTTCGCCGTCTATGCCCGGGGGCGCTTTCAGGTGGCGGGAACCCTCAACCTGGGTGGCAACGACCTGACGCGCGAACTGGCCCACAGCCTCCACTGTCCCAGGCGGGTGGCCGAGCAGCTCAAGATCACGCACGGTTCGGCCATGGAGCTCTCGTCCAGCCTGGCCGGCGAGGTGACCGCGGAGGTGTTCGGTGATCAACGGCACATCAGCGTGTCGACCCGGCACCTGTGCCAGGTCCTGAACCAGCGCGTCGGCCAGTTGTGGGATCGGCTGGATCGGCACCTGGTCAAGGCGGAGTGCCGCCGGCTGATTCCGGCCGGTCTGGTGTTGACGGGAGGCGGCAGCCTGCTACCACGCATCACCGACAGTTGCCGCGCCCGGTTCCGGTTGCCGGTGCGCACCGGCACCGTTCCGCCCTCGATACCGGTCAGGGATTTGGCCGCGGAAGTGCGCTCGCCCGAATTCGCCACCATTTCCGGCCTGCTTCTGTGGGGGCTGGAGGCACACCGCCCGGCGCAACCCGCAGAAGGCCAAGCCAGACCCGAACCGGCCCGCGGCTGGATTCGGTCGCTGCGTACGGTTGTTGCCGGTTTCCTGCCCGGCTAGCCGGACCATCATGTGCAACCACCGTCCCGGGTCGCAGCCCGTGCGACGGTTTGGAGCAGTTTCAGAGGTCGTTTAGGATTCCCCTGCCGCGGGGGAGCCGATGCCAAGCCATGCATGGCATACTGTACCTGCGCCAGCATCGGTTTATCCTTGCTTGCATCCCCATATACTTCGACGGCAAAACCAAGTAACCTCCGAGGTACGGCATGGCCACGACAGCCGATTCCCTGCACGAAACCAACCTGCCCGAACCCCAGTTCCACGAGAACTTCTGCAACATCAAGGTCGTGGGTGTCGGCGGCGGCGGCCAGAATGCCGTCAACCGCATGATTGGCGAGGTCCACGGTGTGGAATTCGTGGTCATCAACACCGATCAGCAGGCGCTCAACCTCTCCAACGCGCCCAAGAGGGTCAAAATCGGGGAGGATTTGACCCGGGGCCTTGGGGCCGGCGCCCAGGCGGAACTGGGCAAGCGGGCCGCGGAGGAGAGCCTGTCCGAGATTCACGAGGTCGTCAAGGACGCCGATCTCATCTTCATCACGGCCGGCATGGGCGGCGGCACCGGCTCGGGCGCCGCACCGCTGGTCGCGGAAGCCGCCCGCGATGCCGGGGCGCTGGCCGTCGGCGTCGTCACGATGCCGTTCAAGCACGAGGGCATCAAGCGGCGCAGGACGGCCGAAACCGCGCTCCAGCAGCTGCAGGAGCAGGTGGACGCCCTGATCGTCGTCGAAAACGATCGGCTGACCGAAATTTCCGACAAGAAGGCTTCGGCGGTCGAGTGTTTCCGCATTGCGGACCAGATGCTCATGCAGGGCGTTCTGGGCATCAGCGACATGATCACCGTGCCCGGGGAAATCAACCTCGACTTTGCCGACATCCGCTCCGTGCTTCAGCATGGCGGCGGTGCCTTCATGGCCATCGGCATGGCCCAGGGCGAAAACCGGGCGGAGGAAGCAGTCCAGGCGGTAATTCAGAGCACGCTGCTCAACACCACCATCGACGGGGCCACGGCCGTGGTCTACAACGTCAAGTCCAAGGACTCGCCCCAGATGAAGGAACTGGAGGACATCGGCGACGCCATTGCCACCGCGGTGGCCCCCAGCGCCGAAATCTTCTCCGGTTGGGCCATGGATCCGGACATGGACGATCACTTGCAGGTCACGCTGTTGGCAACGGGCATTCCGATCCCCCTCGAACCCGCGACCGCAGTGGACAGCCGAGAGCGCCAGGTGCCGTCCCCCAGACGGACCCAGCCGCTGAATCCCACCAAGTCCTCAGCCACCAAGGCAGCCGGGGACGGCTCGGTGGAACGCATCCAGACCGTCCGCCCGTCCCAGCGCACCAGTTCGGGCCTTCCCAGGTTCCTGTCCAACTGACGCGGGCCGGCTCCACGGCCATGGCCGTTTGCAACGGGATTAGTTGACAACGCCTGCGGCCGAACGCACAATGGTGCCTCCACGGGGCGTAGCGCAGGTGGGTAGCGCGCAGTGTTCGGGACGCTGAGGTCGGAGGTTCAAATCCTCTCGCCCCGACTGTAGACAACAGTCATACGAAGCCAGGCCGTTTGGGCCTGGCTTTTTCGTGGCGGATTCGGCAGCCTCCGCCCGCGTGCCCGAAGCGGAGCCGTCGGCCTCGCGCCGTGTCAACCCGAATCGGCGTCCCGCAGATGGGGAAAGAGGATCACTTCCCTAATGTTGGGACGGTCTGCGAGCAGCATCGTCAAGCGGTCGATGCCAACGCCGCAGCCGCCGGTGGGCGGCATGCCCCAGGTCAGGGCCTCAACGAAGTCGTCGTCCACCTGGTGCGCCTCGTCGTCTCCGTGTTCACGCAGGAACTTCTCGCCCAGGAACCGTTGGTACTGGTCCATCGGGTCGTTGATCTCGGTGAAGGCGTTTGACACCTCCATCCCGGCGGCGAAGAGCTCGAAGCGTTCCACCAGCCGCGGTTCCCCCGGCACGCCCTTGGCAAACGGCGAAATGGCCTTGGGGTATTCGTACAGGAACATCGGGTTGGTCACCCGCGGCTCCACGTACCGCGACAGCAGGGAGTCGACCAACTTGCCCCAGTTGGGATCGTCCCCGGGGTCCATGCCCCGGGCGCGCATGGCGTCCCTCAGGTCGTCTTCCGCGGCCAGTTCATGGATGTCCAGGCCCGTGTGTTCGAGGATTGCATCCCTCAGGGTCATTCGTTCAAAGGGTGGGGCAAACGAGACGGTCCTGCCCTGATACGCAACCTCCGTCGTGCCGCACACGTCAACCGCCACCTTGGCCAACATGGCTTCAAGGCGTTCCATGATGCCCTGGTAGTCCGACCAGGCCTCGTAGAACTCCAACTGCGTGAACTCGGGATTGTGCTTGAAGCTGACGCCTTCGTTGCGGAAGTCGCGGCCGATTTCATACACCCGATCCAGACCACCCACAATCAGACGCTTGAGATACAGCTCAAAGCTGATCCTCAGATACAGGTCCTGGTGCAGTTGATTGTGGTGGGTCGTAAAAGGCTGCGCCGCCGCGCCGCCGTAGATGGGCTGCAGAACCGGCGTTTCCACCTCGAGATAGCCGAGATCGTCCAGAAAGTTGCGAATGGAACGGACGGTCCGGGCGCGGAGACGAAAGACCTCCCGCACTTCCGGGTTGGCCAGCAGGTCCACATAGCGCCGCCGGTACCGTGCCTCGGGATCCTGCAAACCATGCCACTTGTCGGGCAGGGGCTTGAGCGCCTTGCCGGCCACCGTGCAGGCCTGGGCGTCCACCGTCAACTCGCCGGTGCGGGTCAGCACCAGGTTCCCGCGCACCGACAGAAAATCACCCAGGTCAACACAGGCCTTCCAGACCTCGCCGTACCAATCGGCTCCCACCTGGTTGCGGCGCACCATGATCTGAAGGACACCCGTGCCGTCGTCCAGCTGGGCAAACGACATCCGCCCCAGATCGCGCAGCAGCACGATGCGGCCGGCCACGGCAATCTGCGGGGCATCGTCGTCGGTGCCCGGCTCCAGCGCACGGGCATCGGCGATCGTGTGGGTGCGTTCGACGCGGGCCGGATAGGGGTCGAGCCCCTGCTCCCTCAGCAACGCCAGCTTGTGCAGGCGCGCCTGCTCCTGGTCGTTGAGACGGGCCGGGTCGAAATGGCGGGGCGGCTCCGACTCCCCGGTCGAGGCCGTGCCCGCGGCTGTCACGGCTCAACCCTCACGATGTTGAACCGGGTGGTGTGCCCCATGGGCGTTGTGAAGTCGGCGACCTCTCCCGCGGCCTTGCCGAGCAACGCCTGCGCCAACGGGCTTTCGTTGCTGATGCGGCCCTGTGCGGGATTGGCTTCGGTCTTGCCGACGATGCGGAACGACTCCTCGAGTGTGCCGCCCGTCTCCTGCACCACCACGGTCACGCCCACCGTCACCTTGCCGGTGGCCGCGTCCATGTCCTCAATCAGCACGCTGTTGGCCAGGTCCGCCTCGATTTCCTTGACCCGAATCTCAAGCATGGCCTGGGCGCGCTTGGCCTCGTCGTACCCGGCGTTTTCCCGCAGGTCGCCATGGGAGATTGCCTCTTTCAGTTCTTCGGCAATTTCCATGCGGCGGGCCCCTTTCAACTCCGCCAGCTCATCTTCGAGTCGGGCCTTGCCAGCGCGCGTCATCGGGATTTGGGGTTTGTCCTTTATGGCCATGATGTCACTACCAGTATCGGAATGGTTCAAACTGCCGACGCGGTGCCACGTTCGGCTTGAACTAAGGAGATGGCCCCGCGGCAGGTTATCGACCACACGTTCCGCGCGCCGGAGGGCAAGCGCTCATGATAGCCCACACCATGAACGCATTCAAGCAGATTTCTCAATTAGGGCAGATCCCCCAAGTGGAAACAGCCATGCCGCCACGCATTGATCAACCCTTTCCTGGATCGACCCAACAGAAAGCCAAACCCTATGCCGCGTCAACAATGGCTGAACATCCACGCCAATAGGCGCGACATGGTTTCCGAGGCCGGTACCATTCAGGAGCCCTGAGTTCAAAAGGGGTGCCCAAAGGGACGCTGCCGAAGCATAGCGTGGGCCGACCCGAACCGCCCCTGTGCACAGATGCCGCAGTGGACCCAGTACAGCGCCTGCCCGAAACACGTCTTCGCATCCTGCCCAAGGGCCCGGAAACCACCAGCTGCCAACAATTCCGGAACACGTCCACACTCTCATCCGTCTGCCAACAAGCCCCATGCCATGTGTGACGACCGCGAGGATCTCCTTGCCAACCTGGCGCGGTTCAGCCCTTTCTACGATTGGGACTACCGCAACTTCAGGGCGGACATCCCGCTCCTGAAGCAACTGGCACGGGACACGGGCGGGCCGGTCCTGGAAGCAGGGTGCGGCACCGGGCGCGTGCTGATGGAACTGGCAACGGAAGCCCGTTGCACCGGGATCGACATATGTCCCGAAATGCTGGAACTGGCCAGACACAACCTGGCCGCCGTGCCGTCCGCGCACCAACCGCTCCTGTTGCAGGCGGACATGGCCGACTTTCGCCTGGTGCACCTGAACTTCGGCCTGGCCATCTGTGTCTCGAACAGCCTGATGCACCTGGACGGCCCGGAGCAGCAGCAATCCGCGCTGTCCTGCCTGCGTCGTCACCTAAGGGCAGACGGCCTCCTGGTACTGGACCTGTTCAATCCGCCGGTTGAACAGATCGTGGCGGACGACGGTGCCCTGATCCAGGTCGACACGTGGAACGGACCGGACGGCATCGAAACCACCAAGTGGATGGGCCGCACCGTCGACTGGGTGCGCCAGGTCCAAACCACGGACATCCTTCTGTCACAGGTGGGTGCGGACGGACAGCACCTGGAAACAACCGCAACCTTCAGGCTGCGGTTTCTCTGGCCCCACGAATTGGAGCTGATGCTGGACACGGCCGGATTCGACGTCGTCCACCTGTGGGGTGGCTACCACCGGGAACCATTGAACGATGAAGCCGACACCATGCTCTGCGTGGCACACGCCCGGTAACCGGCGGGCCTCCCTGGCAGCAGTCAGCCCCCTGTCGACTGCACCGCATGCGATTGTTCCTTTCCGTCGGGCGCGGGTGTTAGACTGTTCCGCCTGATTCTTCTGTGCGCGTCACGGGGCGCGTGCAAACCCGTGGAAGGAGCGGTGGATTGATGAGTGCCGATACGCGCACGTACGAACTGGTATACGTGCTGCCTCCCGAGCTGAGGGACCTCGAGCTCGAAAACGCCCACCAGGAAGTGTTGCAGGTCGTCGATCGCAACGACGGCAAAATCGTATTCGAAAATTCCTGGGGCATACGCAAGCTGGCCTATCCGATCGACAAGAAGACGGAAGGCCACTACACAATGCTGCACATCGACCTTGATCCGTCCAAGGTCGCCGATGTTGAACGCCTGCTCAACCTGAGCGAGAACGTGATGCGCTACCTGATCATCCGGGACCCGGTTGCCTGACTTCCGACACCGGATGCAGCCAGACGGATATCAGGCAGACAACGCCCCCTACCACAGAGAAATCCCCATGAGCGACGAACAGGAAACCCAGGAAACCACAGCCGCAACCACAACAGGCACCGACGTTGAGGAACCAACAGCCGCCGTTCCACCGTCGGCCGGATCCGACGATGTCCCTGCGGCCGCAGCAACTGAAGCCGCAGACACCTCCGCATCGGATGCCGCGCCCGCCACACCGGAGCCGGCAGCGGCTCCGGAACCGGAACCCAAGGCCGAACAGACGGCGGAAGCCACCCCCGAATCGGAACCCGAACCAGCCCCTGCGGCAGCCACCGAGACAAAGGCCGCGGAACCTGCATCGGATGCCGCGCCCGCCACACCGGAACCGGCAGCGGCTCCGGAACCCCAGGCTGAACAGACGGCGGAAGCCACCTCCGAATCGAAACCCGAACCAACCCCTGCGACGGCTACCGAGACGAAGGCTGCGGAACCTGCGACCGCCCCTTCAGGCGGCCGGCCGGCAAGTGCGCGTCCGGCGCCTCCGCCCGAACCGGATCCAACCGCCCTTGATCCGAGAAAGCGCGTGCCGCCTGTGTACAGGGCCAACCAAGGTCCCAGCCAATCGCGCTTCCGACCCCGCCACGTCGCGACCGATGTTCCACTGGAACAAATCCACTACAAGAACATCGAGATCCTGTCGCAGTTCCTGGATCGTCAGGGACGCATCCTGTCCAGGCGCAAGACCCGCGTGTCCGCCAAGAAGCAGAGGCGCCTGAAGACCGCCATCAAGCAGGCGCGCCACCTGGCACTGCTGCCGTACACGCCGAGCCATATTCGGGGCCGCCGCTAAGCCAGCGGCCGGCCGAGCCCGGCGCCAGATCCATTCACCGGACCCGGGTACCCCGCGCTCAGGCAACCTCCATGGCCAAGAAGAAACGCACAACCGAAGAAGCTCCGCGCCGGCAAACCCGGAAGGAAATCCTCCTCGCAACCAGGCAGAGGGAACGCGATCGGAAATTCCTGCTGCTGGGAGGGGTCGCGACCGGATTTGCCCTTCTGCTGGTGGTGATCGGCGCGGTGTACAGCTTCCTTGTGGTACCAGCCCGGCTGGTGGTATCGGTCAACGGAACCGACATTACAATCCAGGACTTCCGCAACCGCTACCGGTACGAAAGGCAGTTGGCCCTGAACCGCTACGAGTCCATGAGGTTCCTGCAACAGCAGTTCGCCGGTCAAGTCAATCTCCTGAACGAGATTCAGGTTCTGCAGACCGCACTGTCGGACGAATTCACCATGGGGGTGCGGGTCAAGTCCACGATGATTGAGGATCTGCTAATCGCCGATGCCGCCCGGGAAGCAGACCTAAGCGTTTCCAATGCGGAACTGGACGCACTAATCGAGGCGGAAGTGGCCTCCCGTTATTCCAAGTACACTGCCGCCCAGGCCACGGCCACGATCACGGCCCGCGAGGCAGCCGCCTCGGAGCAGGAGGCTGCGGATGCCGGGGACAATGCGACAGGCACTGATCCTGAAGCGGAGGCGATTGACATCATCACCGAGGAGGAGTTGAATCAGGGCACGGCGGGACTGGCCGAGGAACTGGACGACACCAACGGCCTGACGCTGGACGAGTACCGACAAATCCTGGAATATGGCCTGTTGCGCGAGATGGTCAGGAGCCATGTCACCGAGGGCAATGTCGAGACCACCGAGCTCCGCATCAGGGCCCGACACCTTCTCGTCGCGTTCGAAGCCCAGCCCGGTGGGAATGAATCCGATACGGCGGGGCGCACCCAGGAAGAGGCCCTGACCTTGACGGAGAGTCTGATAGCCAGGCTTGAACTGGGCGAGAGCTTCGACTACCTGGTCGACCTGTACAGCGACGATCCGACTGCGGAATTCAACCAGGGTGATCTCGGTTGGTTTGCCAAGGGGCGGATGGTGCCGGCCTTTGAGGAAGCCGCCTTTGCCCTGGCCGTGAACGAGACCAGCGCACCGGTCGAGACCGAATTCGGCTACCACATAATCCAGGTCACCGATTCGGATCCGGATGCCCCCATCAGCGCCGACGCCCTTGCGAGCGCTATTGACGAGTACTTCCGCAACTGGCTCGTCGAACAACAGGCCGCTGCCAACATCGAGGAAAGGGGGCTGGTGTCCGACCAGATTCCCGTGGGTGCAGCCAAAGAGGCCGAAGAGTTCCGCACCAGCCTGAGCGTACAGAGCAGTTGACCGTACGCCGATAGGCCGCTGACCGATCGCAAACCACATCCGATTGCCTCGCGCGGCTACCGCGGGAGCGTCGAGGCGGGACGCAAGCAAACACGGATTTGGGCGGCAACCAGTACCCGCGGGATCCGATCAACCGGTCCCAAACCTGTCCGGCATCGACGACACTACGTCTCTGCGCGGCCCGGTACCCGGGCATCCAGGATCTGCAGTGCGTGTTCGGTGCAGTGGCACGCCATGGATAAAAGGAACAGCGTCAGACTGCCGGTCTCGCCCAAACCAAACGAACCGACTGAATCGAACTTGGCATCGTCACAATCGTCGATGAAACGCAGCGTGCGGCGCCGAAACGTGTAGAGATCGCCAAGCACGTCGATCAGGTCCGATTTCGCGTAGCGTTCCAACAACAGTGCGTTCGCCTCCGCCTCCGACTCGCCAACCTCCCACCGAGTCAAAGTCCCTGTTTTGGGCTCGGGCCACTGGGACAGGATGGCCCATCCAAATTCTTCCCACGCCAACACATGGGCCAACGTGTCCCTGGCACTCCAATCGCCCACAATCCCCGGTTGGTTAAGTTCCTCCTCTGTCAACCCCCCAACACTATCCAACAGGCAGTCGTACTGGTCCGCCACAAACCCACGCAGTGCCGACCGGCCCCACCCGGCGTACGCTTCCCATTGGGGCCGAAGCGCACGATCGACATCCGCTATCGCCCCGGCTAGTTGATCCAGCCAGGTTATGTCAAATAAATCCGGGATGGCTCCCTGATCCAGCCAGGTTTGGCACAGGTCGGTCAAGACTGTGTGGCGAGAGGCGAGGAGCGCATGATCAGTGGGTGCCTGCTCGGTATCCGCACCATTGGCCGTGACTGCACCGGGGATGGTCCGGAGACAGTCGAGATACATCCGGCCGAGTTCCGTCACCGCCGAGGATTCGCTTTCCATCCCGGATGCATTGCCAACCCGCGCGAGACGCTCTTCAACCAAGTTCAGGTGCCGGTCCAGGGAACGGAAGGCTTCTGTCAACTGATGCAAGGAAGCGGCAAAGCTCTTATACATGGGGCATAACGACTAAGATGAACAGGTGTGCCGCGGTTGGAAGACAGGCCAAACCCGGCATCCGTACCAAGACAACTCGGAGGTATTGTATGGATTACAGACTGTTGGGCCGGACCGGAGTGAAAGTCTCTCCCCTCTGCCTAGGCGTTATGCTGTTCGGGCGCGGCCGCCTTGGAGGCGGCATCGACGTGGATGGTGCGGTTCAGATGCTGGAGGTTGCCTTCGACGCCGGCATCAACTTCATCGACACCGCGAACGTGTACTCCCGCGGCCAAAGCGAGGAAATTCTGGGCGAAGCCCTCAAGCAGACGGGACAGCGGTCGCGGGTCGTATTGGCAACCAAGGTACACGGCACCATGGCCGACGACGATCCCAACATGGGGGGCACGTCGCGCCGGCACGTGATTGAGCAGTGCCACGCCAGTCTCAGGCGTCTGCAGACCGACTATATCGACCTGTACCAGTTGCATCGGCCCCGCACGGACATTCCGATTGACGAGACGCTCAGGGCGTTGGACGACCTCGTGCGCGACGGCAAGGTCAGGTACATCGGCACCAGCACCTACGCCGCCTGGCAGTTCGTGGAGTCGTTGTGGGTGTCCAAGGAGTACGGCCTGAACCGCTTCGTGACGGAACAGCCGCCCTACAACATCCTGGATCGGCGCATCGAGCGGGAACTGCTGCCCATGGCCCGAAACTACGGCGTAGGCATTCTCCCCTGGAGCCCATTGGCCGGTGGACTGTTAACCGGGAAGTACAAGCGAGGCGAAGGTGCGCCGGAGGGCAGCCGGTATGCCGCACGGCCCGATCGGTCACGCCGCATGACCGAAGGCATCTACGATGTCATTGAAGGCCTCGAGCCCTTGGCGGCCAACAAAGGATGCACGGTGGCCCAGTTTGCCTTGGCGTGGGCCATGAACCAGCCCAACATCACCAGTCCCATCATTGGACCTCGTACGTTGGAACAGCTCCAAGACAACCTTGGTGCCTTGGACGTGTCGCTGGACGACGCGGACCGGGAGGCGGTGGATGCCTTGATTCCTCCCGGAACCCACGTGTCGCTGTTCTATGAAGCCAACTTCGGTGCCAGTGAGTACAGGTGGTAATTCTTGGCGCCAGCGCAGGCCGCGGAGGCTTGATTTTGGCACCTGCGCGGGACACAGTCTGACCATTGTCCGGGACAGGCCCGTGCCGCTTTGGCGGCACGGGCTGCATGCAATGGCCCATCGACCGCGTAACCGCGAGCTCGTTTGGGTCGGTGGAAACAGCAGTCACAGAATCGCGGGAGGGCCGCATTGTCTGCGCCCAAATCGACAGGAACACCGTTTTCCCACGACCGGACGCTGAAGTCCCTCTTTGCCGAAAGGGCTGTGGTGCGGGACCTGATCGACTTCCATGCCGCCGACCTGTTCCCCGAACTGCAGGGCTTCGAACCCTTGGATTTGGTCAGTGCTTCCACCGTGACCGCCGACGCGACCAGTCCGCCGCACCATGAGGAGGCACACCGGGACATCGTCTGGACTCTGGCGCGCCAGGGCGACGACGGAGACCGCGTCCTCCTGCATCTGGAATTCCAGTCACGGCGCGAGTCGCGCATGACCCGACGCATGTTCAGGTATGCCGAGGGGCTACTGCAACGCCAACCGCAACTCGAGGTGTTCGGCTTGGTGCTCAGTACCGGCAATCGGCACTTCGGCACATGGCGGCAGCCTGTGCAATCCAGGCCTGGTTCCCACGGCTACGGCTTGCGGGATGGCCCGCTCTTGGACATCCACGACTACGAGGTGCCCGTGTTCCCGGTCACCGACTATCCGCTCCCCCCGCAGAGCCTGGTGACCGGCATCCTTGCCCTGGCGCGCATCCAGGCCGCCATCCGGCGGGGCGCGAACAAAGCCGCGGAGCAGATTCTGCCGTTGCTGCAGGAATGGATCATCCCGCGGGTCCTGGGGTTGCCCGAAACTTTACGCGAGGCCTACGGGGCCTGGTTCAAGGCGGCGTTCGACGACCTGCTCCGGGACCATCCCGAACTGCGCCGGGAATTGCGTAGAATCATCTACATTGAAGAGGCAGAGGTGGTCATGAACACATTCGGCAACATCATCGCGGCCAAGGAAAAGGAAGGCGAGGCGCGCGGCCTGGCACTCGGCGAGGCACGGGGGCTGGAACTCGGTGAAGCGCGGGGCGAAGCACGGGGCGAAGCGCGGGGGCTGGAACTCGGTGAAGCGCGGGGCGAAGCGCGGGGCAAAAAGGAAATCCTCCTGCAGTTCGTTGCCGAATTCTGGAGCGACGACGAGTCGGCACAGTTCGCACGGCAACTGGACAGCGCGGACCGCAGCCAATTCCCCACGATCGCCGATCTGATGCGGGACCAAGCCGCAGGGCGACTTCCCCGTTTACGGCAGAACGGTCGCATCGAATCCAGCAAGTAGGCGGTACGGCCCGCGTCCGATCCTCTTCATTCTCCCGGACAGGCCTTGTCCAATCGGCCATGTAGTGGATATTGAAGAGGCAGAGGTGGTCATGAACACATTCGGCAACATCATCGCGGCCAAGGAAAAGGAAGGCGAGGCGCGCGGCTTGGAACTCGGCGAAGCGCGGGGGCTGGAACTTGGCGAGGCGCGCGGCCTGGCACTCGGTGAGGCGCGAGGCCTGGCGCTCGGTGAGGCGCGAGGGAAAAAGGAGATCCTCCTGCAGTTCGTTGCTGAATTCTGGAGCGACGACGAGGCGGCACAGTTCGCACGGCAACTGGACAGCGCGGACCACAGCCAATTCCCCACAATCGCCGATCTGATGCGGGACCAGGCCGCAGGGCGGCTTCCCCGTTTACGGAAAAACGGTCGCATCGAATCCAGCAAGTAGGCGGTACGGCCCGCGTCCGATCCTTTTCACGCCACCCGGACAGACCTTGTCCAATCGACCATGTGGCGGATATTGAAGAGGCAGAGGTGGTCATGAACACATTCGGCAACATCATCGCGGCCAAGGAAAAGGAAGGCGAGGCACGGGGGCTGGAACTCGGTGAAGCCCGGGGCAAAAAGGAGATCCTCCTGCAGTTCGTTGCCGAATTCTGGGGTGACGACGAGGCGACCCAGTTCGCACAGCAACTGGATAGCGCGGACTGCAGCCAATTCCCCACGATCGCCGATCTGATGCGGGACCAGGCTGCAGGGCGGCTTCCCCGTTTACGGAAAAACGGTCGTACCGAATCCAGCAAGTAGGCAGTACGGCCCGCGTCCGATCCTCTTCATTCCCCCGGACAGTCCTTTTCCAATCGGCCATGTGGCGGATTGGGCGTTCCATTTGATGACTGCCCGCAACCACTTTACGTGTTGCGCAACACCCCTTACATCGAAGAGGCGGAGGCGGGTTTGGGCAACCGAGACCGGGTCGGTGCCTCCGTGCAGGTAGACGTCCACGTCATCGTGCCGCTGTCCGCCAGCGGTGAGAATACAGAGGATGAGGTCATCATCCGTCCAGCGGCGCAGGTTGCGATTGCAGATTTCCAGTCGCGGCTCCGCCTTGCGGCTGCCGATACAGGGCATGGGGTGCGGGGCTAGCGGATCCTGCGGGGCTGGCGGATCATGCCTGCATGGCACCTGAAAACCCAGTCGTTTTGGCAATCTCCAACGAATGGAACGCATTGGTTTTCCGGTCGTGCCTTTGGACTGGGCAACTGCGTGTGCGGTAGGCGCGTTCAGGGCCGGATTGGTCGACACCTTGCATTTATGTCGTGAGCCGGTGTCACCGCTGTGCATTTGCTTTGCCAACACCGAGCGCCGCCCCAATTGCCCCAACCAAACTCGCCCCCTCCTTGAACGACCGTACTGTGCCGATGTATAGCGGAAGGCCATCGATCTGGATGTTTGGCTCGCAACACCTTCCACACAGCCCTGACATGTTGGGGCATGCCCGGTTGCTCGATTGTTCCGCGCCGTGATCGACATGGATCCGCATACAATCAACACAAACCCATTCAATCCACCTGTTGGGACCAGCCATGATTCACAGACAGCCGTTTGGCCAAACCGGCCATGACAGTTCCGCCATCATTTTCGGGGCCTTTGCCGTCAACCGTTGCGACCAAGCCACGGCGGACCAACTCCTCATGCGGCTCATGGACCACGGCGTCAACCATATCGATACTGCAGCTTCCTACGGCGACTCGGAACTTCGGGTGGGGCCTTGGATGCAACACCACCGGGACGAGTTCTTCCTAGCCACCAAAACCGGCAGGCGCGTCTACGCCAAGGCCAAGGAGGAAATCGAGAACTCGCTGGTGCGGCTGCAAACCGACTGCCTGGACCTGATCCAGCTACACAACCTGGTGGACGAGGAGCAATGGGATCAGGCCATGGCTCCCGGCGGAGCCTTGGAGGCGGCCTGCGATGCACGCAAGGAAGGCAAGGTTCGATACATCGGGGTCACCGGTCATGGCTTGACCGTTGCCCGCATGCACCTGCGCAGCCTCGAAGCCTTCGCGTTCGATTCAGTGCTGTTGCCCTGGAACTATGTGCTCTGGTGCAACGAAGAGTACCGATCCGACTTCAACCAACTGAACGAGGTGTGCCGGGAACGCGGCGTTGCCGTCCAGACCATCAAGGGGGTTACCCGCGGCCCGTGGGGCGAAACGCCCCAGTCACGGAACACGTGGTATCAACCGTTCGAGAATCAGGCGGACATCAACCGCGCGGTGCACTGGGTGTTGGGTCAGGACGGTTTGTTCCTCAACTCGGCTGGGGATCCGGATCTGCTGCCCCGTCTCCTGGCGGCCGGTTCCACGTTTCGACGTGCTCCACATGACGACGAGATGGAGGATTTAATGGCCTCTGCCCAGATGGCACCTCTGTTCGTTGAGTAAAGCTGACTACCAAGCAGACTGGACATGGGCCAGATGCCAGTCATTTTGAATGTCTCGTTGAACAGTGCCAGTCTTGTATCGGAGATCTCCTGCCAAGTCACACGACGCGCGATTCCGGTTAGATTCCCTTCCGCGGCGTTGCACGGCACCCGACTACAGGAAGGCCATGAATCCATCCAAACCAACCTCTAACTGCCGAACCGAGGAATTCCGATGCCAGCCCATCTGAGACGTCTGTTTGACTCCGCCACGCCCCGTTCCCCGGAGGAAACCAGCGAGGCGTACGCAGCCAACTTGTCGCAGGCCATGCGGGGCGACATTGATACGCCTATCGGTGCGCGTTCCTTTCTGAAAGGCACCTACGCGACGGAGGCCATGCGGAGTGTCTGCGATCAGGTGATGGACCGGTTGTGCAACGGACGGGCAAGTAACCGCCAAGGGGTCTACGCATTCGAATCCGGCTTCGGTGGGGGTAAGACGCACACCGCCATTGTCCTGGCCGCCATGACCATGCATCCAGATGTCATGCGCTCCCTGTCACGAGAGGACTGTCCCGCCGATCCGGCCTATGCCACGGACCGGGCGCGTGTCATCGCCATCAACGGTCAGGATGCCGACGCACATGGTCGTATCCATATTCGAGACGACCAATATGCACCTTCCATCGCCGACGCCGTCAGGGAGCACTTGACTGTCAGCCAAACTACCCGGTCTGCTGCCGGCAATCCGGGAGTAGCGGGTTTTTCAATGCTGATTGGTGACCGTCCGGTGCTGATCCTGATAGATGAACTGGTGCAACTTCTCAACAAGTTGGATACCGACGAGCGGCAGGCAGAGCGGGACAGCGTTGCCGTGACGCTGAGTGACTTGGCCGCGGCAGTGACCGAGTGCCCGCGCGCCGTGATGATCATCACATCTCCAGAACCCGGCGCGGATGCCCTGCAACAGGCAACGCAGCAGGTACGCCGAATCCTGCGCGACACCAGCAGCCTGATGGCTCGGATCACGCAACCGGTAACGCCGTCCGATCCTGCCGACGTGCCTCACATCCTGCGACGACGCCTCTTTGAATCCTGGGATGACGCGGAGCGAGGGATCGTTGCCGACGCCTACGCCGATGTTGTGAACCAGGCCGGAAGTTCGGCAAAGCTTGAACTGCGGAAGCGCTTCTATGACAGCTATCCGTTCCATCCTGATCTGATGGACATCATCAACAAGCGCCTGGCCGACAACCCGAATTTCCAACAGGTGCGCGGGACCCTGCGCCTGCTGAGCGCCACCATCCAACTGCAGCAAACGAACAATACGCGGGATGCAATCCTGCATCCGTACCACGTTGACCCTAGGGAAAGCCGCATTCGCGAACAGTTTGTCAACCGGCTTGAACGAAGGGAACTTGCTGCCGGCATCAACGCCGACATCGCCGGCGACCGCAATCAGGGCATTGAAGGTGCCCACGAAGCGGCCGTGACCATCATGCTGGGTTCGGTCGCACAAAGCGCCAACCGCGGCCTGACCGAGCAGGAAGTGGTCGATTCCCTGATTTCGCCGCGATGGCCCGATAGGGGATTGGCTGAAAGCGCCATCAAACATGTCACCGAAACCGCCCTGTACGTGAACAAAGAGCCAGGACGCGGCTTGTTCTTCTCGAATGAACCCAGCCTGCGCAAGATGGCCGAAGACCGCCAGGCAGCTTTGCGCAAAGACCATGAATGGCTCAGGGATAGGGTTGACGACGCGGTACGGGACACCTTCAGTCCCAGACACTCCCCGCCTTTCAAGGTGATACTCTGGCCCAGCAAGGGTCAAAACCTGCCTGATGAACCCGACCGCGTCCATCTTGGCATTCTCAATCCGGAACACCTGCATGAACAGCACTCGGACTTGGAGACCCAGCTCATTGCACTCTTCCACAAGTCCCCTGCCAACGGAGGCAATGCACCGCGCAGGCACAGGAACAACGTGCTGTTCCTCATCGCATCCCAACAGAGTGTCAGCGACCTTGAGGAAGCAATCGTTGACCACGAAATCCATGAGCGACTGAGCAAGGAATCGAACCTGAAGGACCACCAACGGGATGAGGCAAGGGAACGGGCGGCCCGCGCGCAGAAGGCGATCCACCATTCCATTCAACGCAACTGGTGCAACCTGTACTACCCAGGCAGCCAGTCCCAGGAGTGGATTGGCAGCCATTTGCAACGTCTCACGATCAGCCAGACCGATCAGGAAGGCAAGGGGGCGCAAACCATCGTCAACGCGCTGATTGGTGTCGGTAAGCTTGTGGATCCCGGCCTCCCGCACCTCAATCCCACGGAGTGGACGGGGCGCCCCAGTCTCAGAAACAATCTTGCTCCCAGCCTGCCGGACCTCCATGCAGAGTTTAGCGACAGCCCTTCAAGGCTGATGTTCCTGTCCAAGCAGGACTTTGCGCAGGCTGTTGCGAATGGAGTGAAACAAGGTGACTTGGGAACTGTTTCCGCTACTGGGCAACACTTTGACAAGGGCCACCCCGTCGATGCTGCGCTGATCCGGGACGACTTCAGGTTCTACCTGCCCAGCAACATGCCAGCTGAGGAAGTCAAGCAAGTTGGTCTTGTGATTGATGATCCAGTTCATCCCGACCCGGTGCCCGACAACAATCAGGAATTCAGTAGCCAGGGGCCCATGGGCGTGGTAAGGAGTGATTTGGGCAAGTTTCTGGAGAAACACGGCAAGTCACTGGCAGACGTCAACAAGATCACTATTCGCCACTCAGACCACGGAGTCCTGACTGTCATCGCAGGAGTTTGGCAAGGGGTGAATGACTCGGTGGCACTGTCATGGAACTGCGACAGCAACGACGGTTCCGTTGTCGTCTCCATCAAGGAACAGACTCCGGACTGGTGGCAAGCACACCACAGGGATATTGATCGGGTTCACCATCTTGCCGGCAAACCGGGAGCCACCGATGCCGAGGCAGTAATACGGCCTAACGACGACGGTCGGCAAATCGAAAGTACCTTTCAACAGCTGAACCAACACGACATCGACCTGACAGTCTTACTGTAGACATCAGTTCCCGACAATGGAGCCAACCATGTCCACTGCGAAAATTAGACGTAAGCTGACCCACGGAGTTTACTTTCCAGCATCCCGCGGTGAAGGGTTGTCCGCACACATAACCCGCGCCCGAAGAGGTCGTACAGGGGGAGGCCGGAGGATTGCGGAGGCCAGCTTGTCTCCCGAAGACTTGGGGCTGAGTTACAGCGCCATGCGGTCGGTCCTTGCTGAGCAGGAAGGAGTGTCACTTCCTCCCGACATTCGCGATCTCCCACCCGACACCTACATTCCAACGAGTGCGCCAACGGCAACCCAGTTGCGGTTGCTCATAGCGGCCGTCCGACGAGCTGATTCAAGGCACAAGGCACGGCGGCTCGCTGATGCGATAGGGGACATGCACGACTGCGAAGCAGGTTGGTGGCACGCCTGCCTGGAAAATCGCCACCGTCCTCGCAGAGTGCTGGATGCGCTCGAGCTGATGTACGCGTAGAAATCCACTCTTGCCAAGGCAGTGTCGCAGGGCCTGCCTTGCATTTTATGTAACGAAAAGGCAGCCTCCTCATGACTGATACTCGCCTCATTGAACATTGGCTCCCCATCAACGAGATCAGCATCGAATCGATTCGGGAACGGGCAGGTGCCATACCCAATCCAGCCCCCCATCAACTCCATGTTTGGTGGGCGCGTCGCCCTTTGGCTACCGCTCGGGCAGCCGTGGCCGCATCCATTTGGGGCTGGTACACCCATAACACTCAGCCTGGAGATACATATGACCACACGCCTCATCGAACATTGGCTTCCCATCAACGAAATCAGCATCGAGTCGATTCGGGAGCGGGCGGCAGCCTCGGCTCTACCGCCCATCAACTGGCTGCATGTTTGGTGGGCGCGCCGCCCGTTGACCGCGTCTCGGGCGGCGGTGTTGAGCAGCCTCGTACCCCCCCCCCCTAAATAAGAAAAGTTGTTCATCTTTTTTAGAGTTGCTGGGGGTAGACCCTCAACTCCAGGCACAGCATGAGCAAATCCAACAGGCTAGGGAGAGCGGAAAGCGCTCCAAGCAGGGATACGCACAAACAAGAAGCTTCAACCTTACCCCTGTAGCTGAGCATGCCGAAGCATTGCGGCAACTGGCCGCAATGGCTACGGGTACAAGCACGCCGGTAATCCTGGACCCCACCGCCGGTGGTGGGAGTGTCCTTTTCGAGGCTGGTCGGCTTGGTTTCGCGACCATAGCCAACGAACTCAACCCCGTCGCAGCCTTCATTCTGCGAGCCACGTGCGAGTGGCCTCAGCGTTACGGCTACCAGTTGGCCGATGCGTATGCCTCGGTTTCCGAGCGATTTCTGGCAGAAGTCACAGACCGGATGGCTGGAGTCTATCCCGATGAGCAGCCACCGGATTGTGCCAGCGGCGATTGCCCCCATCCCCAACGCGTCAACGAGGACCACAGGACGGTGCGCGCCCAGAGATACGTTTGGGCGTATCTCTGGGCGCGCACCGTCGAATGTCCAGAATGTAGCCGAAAGATTCCGCTGAGTCCCAATTGGCGACTTGATGCCAAGTGCACCGGCCTCAAACTGGTTACAGACACATCCTCGGACACCGCGGGATTCAAAATTTTTCATGATCGGGCAAAGTGTCCGGACTGTCGCAGTACCAAACTGACTTGCAATACGGCCACACTCCATCCCGACGGCCAGATAAGTGAAGGTACGGTTGCACGGGCCATTGCCACCTGCCCGTGGCCAGACTGTGGTCGCACTACCCCCAAGGGCTATCTGGCCACCGAAGCCCAAAACGGCCGCATGGGGCACCAGTTGTACTGCGTGGTCTATCGGGACTCATGGAAGGACAAGACCAAGTCCGGGCAGCCCAAGAAGCGGGACACGACGTTCAGGGGGTTCGCTGAGATCACACCTGAGCGCGACAACAGCCGATGGGTTGCTGAGCAGTTGGCCGAACGTGCCTCGCGTTGGGAACAGGACGACATCCTGCCCAATGAACCAGTACCGATCGGCAACGATCGACGTCCACATACCTACGGAATGTCACCGTGGAAAGAAATGTTCAACCCGCGTCAGCAGTTGGCGCATGGGATCTGCGTTGAGGCCTTCCAGGACTTGGTTGAGGCAGACAGACAGGCAGGGAAATTGGACGATCTTCGTAAGGCAGCATGGGGCTATGTGGCCCTGGCGTTCGACAAACTCCTGAATCGAAACAGTCTGATGTCCAGATGGATGGACAAGACCGGAGTAGTTGTCGGCACCTTCGACTCCCACGACTTCGGGTTCAAGTGGTCGTATGCCGAAATGGCGGTGGCAATTCGTAGTTTGGGATTGGAATGGGCTCTGTCCGATGTAGGCAAGTGTCTATCTGAACTCTGCCGCATGGCAGGCCATCAAGAACCTGACACCCCCACAGGCACACTTTTCCGAGAAAGCCAGCCTATCCACCAGACAGTACCGCCTACAAGAGTGATCAACGGGCCGGCCCAGTACACGGACTTGGACGACCACAGCATTGATGCCGTCATCATTGATCCCCCATACCACGACAACGTCTGCTATGCCGAACTGTCCGACTTCTTCTACGTCTGGCTCAAGCGCACCGCTGGCCATGTCTTCCCCGAACACTTCACTGACTACCTAACCGACAAGGTCTCCGAAGCAATCGCCAGCCCGGCAAGGTTCCGCGATCAATCGGCCAAGCGCGGCTCTGCCCGGCGTCTAGCCACCGAGGACTACTACGCCAAGATGCAGGAGATCTTCGTGGAGTGCCGACGCGTGATTAAGGGCAACGGCATCATGACCGTCATGTTCACGCACAAGCGCACCGATGCCTGGAACGCTCTCACCTTGGCCCTCATCGAAGCTGACTTCACGATCACTCGCACCTGGCCAGTCAAGACCGAAGCAGAATCATCCCTGCATATCCGCGGTAGAGCCGCAGCACGCTCAACCATCCTCCTTGTCTGCCGTCCCAAGTCAAAAGACGAGACACAAAAACCCGCAGACTGGACTTCAGTGCAACAGATGATTGCCGAAGCCGTACAAAACGACCTGGACCATCTTGCACAGTACAACCTCGCCCCTCTCGACACCTACCTGGCTTCCTACGGCACTGCCCTTAAGGTCATCAGCCAAAACTGGGGTACGCAACGGGCCACGGCCAATCCGGAGCGCCCCGAAGATCCCTTCAGCGTCACGGCCGAGGATGCCTTGGCCCTTGCCAGCCGTCAGGTGATGCAATTCCGAGCCCAACAAATCTCCACAGAATGGCACAACCGCGGTACCGATCCCGCCACGCGGTTCTATGTTCTACTATCGGATGCCGTTCCAAACAGCATAGTTCCATTCGATGAAGCAAGGCTCTTCGCCCAGGCGGCGGATGTCGAACTGGACGACCGCCTCCTGAAGCGTTACCTCCACAAGCAGGGCGACAAAGTCCACATACTCAGTGCCAAGGAACGGTTGGCAAGGCGCATCATCGGACGCGACCGGGTACCTCAGAATACGCTCGACGAGGTGCACACGGCCATGGCAATTGCTGTCCAAGAAGATACGTCCGAGGCCGTAACCTACTTGGACTTCAACGGCATCCGAACTGAAGACAACGATTTTCAGTACACGCTTGAAGCTCTCCTGCGCACATACAAGCCTGGACATCCCGACCTCGAACCGGCTCAGAACCTCTGGCAAACCCTCTACGGTGCGCGTTCATGGCACGCGGCAGACCTGTACTCGACAGTCGACTGAACATCACCGCTATGTCCCTTCGCACACTGGAACTGCAACGCAGCTACACCCCCGACAACTGCGACAGCATCATCGGCCAACTCTACGTCCCGACCTTGGCGCAGGCGGTACGCTACGACCGCACCACCTACACCTTCAGCATGGCTGGGTTGGTTGAAGCCGCGGCAGGTTTGGCGGGTTTGGTCAATAACAAAGGTCGGATTCGGCTTATCTGTGACCAACAGATGGAACCCGAGGTTGTGCGTGCCATCCTAGACGGACATGCCGACCCCGAGACGGAGCTTCTCCGTCGGGTGGATCCCTCGGAATTGGTCACGGGTGAGGAGCTACAAGCCCGCGGAGACCTGGACCTCCTTACCTGGCTTGTCAAACGACGGCAAATGGAAATCCAGGTGGCCATCTGTGAGCGGATCTTCCACCCCAAGATGGCCACCATCACCGATGCCGCTGATGACTGGGTCGCCTTGAATGGGTCAAACAACGAGAGTCTCCAAGGCTGGAACCTGAACTACGAGTCGTGTGACGTCTTCACAAGCTGGCAGGAACTGGAACGGGCACAGGATGTACAGCATCGCTTTGACCTGCTCTGGACGAATCGTTCCACCCATGCACGAGTGCTCCCGGTTCCGGAGGCATACAGGGAGCAGCTGATCAAAGCAGCCCCCAGACAGAACCCAACAATCCCGGTCACACCGCGAACACAGGCCGCGAACGAGTACTGGAACCGCATCGCTACAGCCTTGCGGGACGATCCACACAGCACTCCCTCAACCATTCCCATCAAGTTGTGGCCACACCAGGAACGGTTGCGCGCCAGCTTGGTCGCCCGCCCGCGCTTCCGCAAGCTGATTGCCGATGAAGTAGGTTTGGGTAAGACCATCCAGGCCGGGATCATGATGAAAACCCGACTCAATGCCGACCCGGATCGTCGCTGTCTGGTGATCGCACCAAAGGCAGTGCTAAACCAGTGGCAGGACGAACTGAGGCACTACCTGAACATTGACTTCCCTGTCCTGGACCGCCCAGGGCACCGTGAAGGGCTCGTGTATGCCAACGGTACGACGAAACCCTCCTCATCCCAACCGTGGGAACATCAACACCTGATTGTTTCCTACCAGTGGCTCAGGCTCCATGCGGACAGCCTCCCGTTGGCCTCGGACTACTGGGATACGGTGATTGCCGATGAGGCACACCACGCACGAGCGGAAACTCGTTACCTCAAGCTCTTGTGGCACATAACCCGATGCACACAGGACTTGCTGCTTCTCACAGCAACCCCCATGCAATTGCATGAGAGCGAACTCTACACACTCCTGCATGTCCTCGAACCCAACGCGCCACAGAAGGGGCTGGCTGAGTTCTATCGGGATTCGACACCGGATCAGTCAACCTGGCTGAAACTGCGAGCCGCCTACCGCGCGGTCTTCCCGGAGGGAGACACCGGCCCGTTGGCCTGGGTGCATCGCGACAACGACATGTTTATCCGGAGCCGCACCGCAAGGTCGTCCGACCGCCTCTCATCGGCCCAGGCCATGCGCGCCCGTTACCGGCAGGAAGGCCTGATGTCACGGAACACCCGGACCAAACTTCGACAATACGGGCAGCACGTTGCCGAACGCAGAGTGGAAGACATCCCCATCGCGATGGAGCCTCCATTGCGGATGCTGTACGACGAAATCGACGACCTTGTCCGCAAGGTCTATCGGGCCTCGCTCGACAAGGGTGCCTTGGGGTTTGTAATGACCGTCTTCCGAACCCGACTGTCGTCGTCCCTCCCTGCATATGTCCGTACATTGCAGGCAACGTTGGAAAGGCATCAACCTCCAACCGGAACCATGGACTTCGCGGATGCACGGGATGTTGAAAACTGGGACGAGGTGTCACTGCCGGACGCTGCTGACACAAGGGCCCTACACCAGGCTTTGCAAATGGCTACTGGACTGTCTTCCAGCCAGGACCGCAAGCTGGACCGGCTGTTGGCCGAGTTGACCAAGCTGAGACTCGCGGGCCACAGGCGAATCATCATCTTCACGCGGTTCACAGACACACAGTCCTACATCGAACAGCACCTACCGCGGCAAGTCCCTACATACCTTCTCAACGGGAGTCACACTGCCGAGGCACGAAGAGAAACGGTGTCGAAGCTCAGGGACTCCAAAGACGCATGTCTGCTGGCAACGGAAGCAGCCGGCGAAAGTCTGAACTTGCAGAGCTGCTCAGCCGTCGTCAACTATGACATCCCTTGGAACCCGATGCGTCTGGAGCAACGCATCGGCCGCGTGGATCGGATTGGCCAGGAACATGACGAGATCGCAGTCATCAACCTCTTCTACGAAGGAACCGTCGAGTACGATGCCTATCGCGCGGTTCGGGAACGGCTGGGCGACATCGAGGGACAGGTCGGTGTTTACGGAGCCATTGTTGCTGCGGCGGCGGCAAGCAGCATTTCCAAGGCTTATCGAGACCCGGCTGCGGTCTCCGAACTGAGGGAGACGCTGGCCCATTTGCCCCTTGAGCAAGTTCCCGACATCGACTGGGCCACGGAACCGCGTCCGCAGTCGGCAAGCCCAGTCATCACGATGGCCGACTTGGAGATTCCATTGAACGACACTGAACTCCTGCCCAATGCCTGGGACGTTGAAACAAGGGGCGGCTCACATTGGCGGTTGGAACAGCCTGGACGCCCA
This sequence comes from Caldilineaceae bacterium, assembly GCA_965219935.1. Taxonomy (GTDB): domain Bacteria; phylum Chloroflexota; class Anaerolineae; order Caldilineales; family Caldilineaceae; genus Bin34. The sequence goes on from CBDCOU010000003.1 coordinate 1,619,912, forward strand.
CCGTGCACTGTTACCACGAATCGGGAGTCGTTCGACTATGCCCGGGAGCGATTGGAATGGTGGGGGCCGGGCCATCCGGCGTTTGATATCACTCTTAAGCAGTTCGTAAGCGATCCGGCAACGTGTAACGGCAATCCTTGATGTCACCAGTGAGTATAGAATTCACGAGTGACGCGGCTATACCGGCTGCTTGCAGACAGCAGCGATGGCTCCAGGCCCGTACTACGGCTGTGCACTGGCACTGTGAGCATTCCGCGACACGCAGCCAATACTCCATGACCGACCCAGACCCGCGTACCCTCACCACACAATCGGGCAGGAACGGACCCTGCGCATGACTAAGCTCCAAACGACGATCTTGGACAGCTTCCTCACACAGGCCTGGGCTACGCGCTTTGCCTTCATGCAGCAGGACCCTGAATCTACAGCGTCGAATCTTGACGTGCAACACAGTTCCTGAAGAGTAACCATCATCTCAATACCGTGCACATTGTCGTTGTGAATAAGGAATCGCGTACTATCCAGGTGGTTTAGTAGACTGATCAATCAACCTTTGTAGAAAAATGAAAACAATCGGCAAAGCACCAACTAGGGCAGTCTCAACGGCCCTCGCGTAACGATCTCCTTTGAGCCACAGTTTCTCCTCTGGCCCAAACAAGTGCCAAGCCAAAATGATAATTGCGCCAACTGCTATCAATAGCATGACAACCAATACAGCAAGCCCCATCCAATTTATCCACTGAATGTTTCGAATAGTGCCTCGGGATTGTTCCTCTCTCACCTTTTGGTCATAGTCATCGAATTCCTGAGCTTCGTGTGCTTGAGGAAACACACTTCTTTGCACTTCGATATCAGGGATTTTAGGATTATCAGTCATTTTTGGAGGTATCGCTTTGGCTAATTGACTGATAATACGTTTTGATCAAGTGATTTGGTATTCTTTTCCTCGAAGCATTCTGATACCACGCGTCCCCTCCGCCAGATCGCCAAACAGTGTCCCAAGGAGTTCCAGGCGCATGAGTCAATTCTGAAAGCTGCCACCCATCCAACTTGCCATACACTCTCCAAACCTCGTTAACAATGTGTTCTTGGTCCGGATTTCCCTGCCACTCATAATAGGGCACTCTGCTGGTTACTCGGCTACGTCCAAATTGACGAAACGCAAAGTACACATCAGGAATAACTGGTCCGTGCCTCCATGCTTGAATCGTATTTCTAATTAGTGGCTCGTCGTATAGAGCCAACATCCAAGCATGACAGAAATAAGTCAATTTCAGAATCTGCATGGGTGTCAGAAAAGTCTCGTTTTGTTCTGCAATTGTGATCAGTTGATTGGCTACTACACGTGCATCCAAGCTTTTGTTTCTCATAGCGCATTCCTAGATTTGATTGAAAGAGATGGTTCTGCAGGCATCTTGACATTGATTTGCAATGAATAGGTTCCACCTAAGATTCATGTCCTTAGTGTAACGCAATAATCACATTGTCGCACATTGTATTCCTTTGAGCAAGCTCCAATCCAGATCAGCACTGTCACTACAACGAGAAGTCAGGGTAGCTGTTCCACCAAGCGTCGCTGTGTGTGGGCGCACAGGTTGCGAAACAGGGTCAGCATGGCATCCAGGGCCTCCGCCACCCGGTACAGCATCAAGTCGGATTGCATTTTGGTGCCAGCTTGCCCTGCAGCAGGAAGAAGCGCAGGAGCAGGTACAGGGTCATGTGACGATGCCAGACCTTCCAGTTGCACCCATCGTAGTCGCCTAGAACCAGCAATTGTTTGCATTCCCGGAATCAGGTTTCGATGGCCCAACACCCCGGTCAAGCGCGCCATTCGGGCCGCCTTACGAGTCTCCACGCCAGTGTTGGCGGCCGACCTAGCTGCCTGGAACACCTGGAACATCTGGATATTCTGGACAGTGTTGAAGTCCCGATCGCACTCGGAACATCAGGTCGCGCAGTGGTATGTGCGTTCTGACGGCAGAAGCTCCTACTTCACTCGTGAGTCGGTTGAACCGTGCTAGAAACGCACGGCGGATAACCCGGCACTCTTGGTATTCGACCCGTGCGCGTTTCCTTCCCCGCTCCAAACAGTCGGTGGTCAACTGTCAACAACAGGTTTCCGCATGCGAAGCCGAGTTGCCCCGGTGGAACGAAGTGATTGCGTTGGCCACACTGTCAACCAACACATCAAGCATGGCCTGCCCTTGTTTGGCAGTACCCAAGCTCGGTTGATCCGAATACCCGTCCGCCGCGACCCAGGCCCCCGGCACCTCGGTATGCCAGGGATCCCGTCCAGCCTTGGATTGCGTGGTCCGGGTTTCGGCCATCCCGGTCTCGGATACCAGATCGGGCCGCACGGCCCTCATCAATGCCGATTCGAATATGCCGGCATGGCCCGGGATTAATTCACTGGTGATCAAGCCGGCATCCGTCAACGCCTGCCGCCCGATGTCCCAATAGTCCGCAGCCCCGGTCACGGCTTGCTTCCCGTGCCGGTGCACGAAGTCCTGGGCAACGATTCGGTTGGGTGCCGTGTTGCCGCCGTGACCATTGACGATAAGAAGGCGCGGGAAACCAGCCAGCAGCAGTCCCTCCAGGACTTGGTGAACGGCACCGATGTATTGATCGCTCTCCAGCGACAGCACGCCCGCGAACGGCCGATGGTGATGGGAGTTGCCCCAAGAGAACACAGGCGCGACGAACAGCGTATTGGGGCCAAGCCGCTCTTCGGCCTTCGCAACGGCTCTGTGCACCACCTCCGAGCACAGCAATGTGTCCACCCCCACCGGCAGGTGCGGACCATGCTGTTCGATCGACGCCGTCGGCAAAATCGCGGTGCCCCGGGGCGCATGCATGGCAATGGCGTCTCGGCTCAGTTCCTGAAGAATCATGAGAAATGCCCCTTGGGTGTAGTCCAGCCCCAACCTGTGGATGAGGATGTCAATTGTTTCAACTGTTCCGCAGCAGTTCCTGGCCCTCCGCTCGGTCACGATAACCCTTCAACAGGAGATTGGGCCGCTGAAAGCTTTGGCCGGCGACCTGCGGGTTCTGCGGATCCCTGAATCCAATCCGCACCAGCCGCCGCGGCTGATTGGTCCGGTTGATATAGGACCCGTGCACCGTCCACAGGTGGAAGGCCACGACATCGCCCTTCTTTGCAGGCACCGGCACCGTGTCCGTCAGTCGATAGTCGTCGGGCGGCAGGTAGTAGTAGACACCCTCCGCCGTCAGGTGTTCCAGGGCGCCTTGCTTGTGGCTGCCGGCCAGGAAGCGGATCTCCCCGTTCTCCTCGTTGGTGTCATCCAAGTGCACCAGCACGTCCACGAAGCCCTTGGCCCGGTGGGGATAGAAGGGACTGTCCTGGTGCATCGGGAACGGATGGCCGCTCTGCGGCGGCTTGATGTGCAGCGTGGAGTGGTGCAGTTCGACGTTGGGACCGATCAGATCGCTGACCGCGCCCACCAGCCTGGGATTTGTGATGCCGCGGAACCAGACCTCCGAGTAGAACTGGAGGTCGTGCATGGCCGTGAGCTTGGACTGTTTGGCCACCTCGGGGTCCATGTAGATGTTGCGCCAGTTGCCTTCCCAGCCGGGACTGGTCAGGGCCCACTCGGCCACGAGCCGATCCAGTTCGTCCGAAAGCTCCTGTGTCTCTTCCGGAGTGAAGACTTCCGGGATGTGCAGAAAGCCGTTGTCGTCGAAAAAGGATACGTCTTGGGAATCAAGCATGGAATCTGATGCTCCTTGGTTGGTCTGCGTCAATCCTGTGGCAGTACCGTGCGGCCGGAACAGGGTCAGGCCAAGTAAGGCAGGTAGCCCGTCCGGTCGGTCCGGGCATGCAGGAGGTGACCCTCGGACGAAGTTACGAACAGTTCGTTCAGTTCCGCACCGCCAAACGCACAGTTGGTCGGTCGGTTGCAGGGCAGGGGATGGGTCTCAAGCACTCGTCCCTGCGGCGTGAACACGTAAATCATGCCCCCGGGCCCGCTTTCCTCCCAGCCCGCGGTGGCCACGATGTTGCCCTCGCTGTCCAGGCACATGCCGTCAATCCCTCGATGGGGATAGAAGTTATGCAGGATTTGGACGCCGCCCAGATTGCCGTCGTCCAGCACGGGATAGGCCCGCAGGTCGCGGCTCTGACCTTCACCGTACTTGCTTTCGGCTACGTAGAGCGTTGATTCGTCCGGGGACAGCAGGATGCCGTTGGGCGAGGTGGTGTCGAAGGTCAAGCGTTCGCAGGCCCACGTGCCGTCCGCTCCCTGGGTCAGGCGCAGCACCGACTCGTGGTCCAGTTCCATGTCGTCCCGGTAATCCCCGTAACGGGGATCGGTGAACCAGATGCGACCCTGATTGTCGATGGCCAGATCGTTGGGGCTGTTGAGACGCTTGCCATCCAGTTCGCTGCACAGGTCCTCAAGCCCGCGTTCGTGGTGGTGCCGGGCAATCCGGCGACCGCCGCCCACGCAGACATAGATGTTGCCGGCACGGTCGGCCATCAGGCCGTTGCTGGCTTCCGTACCACCGCAAACCTCGCCGACCCCGCTGCCGGGCCGGTACTGCATGATGCGGTTGCCCGCGATGTGCGTGAAGAACAACATGCCGTTAATCCACAGGGGACCCTCGGTGATGCCGTCCAGCTTGGCCAGCTGTTCAAACTGCCATGTCATTCGTCGTTCGCCTCCGTTGCAGATACAGGTTCAACCATTACGATGTCTCCGGTACTGTGACCGAAGGTCTCGGGCGCGTAAATCTCCTCGGCATGAGCCGGCGGAACCTGGAACGTGCCCGCCGTGGTCGCTTCGGCAATCACCGCGTAACTGTAGACCCCGCCATACAACCGGGCCGAATTTATCAGGGCCCGTTCCGACAGCAACTGATCGTGGTCGTACCAACGCCAATACCACCAGCTGCGTCCGGACGCGTCCCGGTTGGGATCCTCGATTGGCTGTGAACCGGCCAAGGCCGGGTTGATGGCTTCCAGACCGGCCGGCAGCGGCACCGACAACCGCACATGCGTCCGGGGGCCGGGGGTCACCAGGGTGGTTTCCACGCGCACCCGCGATCCCAGTCGAACATGCCAGACACCGTCCGCATCCTGCCAAACATCCTGTTCGTCGTCGATGGGCGCAAAGGTCCGCAATACCGTGAAGCCGCGGTCCAGGCTGTCCAGTCGAATGTCCTCGGGCACATATCGCAAGCCCAACCGGTAGTACAGCCGGCCCGTGCCATCCCTGACGGTGTGGATCCGTTCGGGATCCTGCTCCATGAGCCATGCCATGGGCAGGTCCAACCGATGCGTCGCGGTGGACCGTCCCCGGTATGCGTCGCTCGCCACCAGGGTTTCATCCAGCCAGACATGGGCCGTGAAGTCCGGCTCGTCCGCTTCGTACTGCCGGAAGTACTGGCTCATCGCGAGCAACAGCGACAGGTTGTCGATGGGAGAGCCCCAGTGCCCCTGGCGGTTCAATCCGCCCAGCATGCCGGACACGATCTTGGGAATCACATCCGATTCCGGATCAACAGTCATGACCGCCTGCAGCATTGCGCCTTCGCCCCGGCGCGACGACTGGAAAACGGTGTACCCGTCGGTCTCCCGATAACCCTGGATGAAGGAGGCCTTGCCGGACGTTTCCTCCACGCGGTTCAGCACGAACCGCAACAGATCCTCCACCTCGCCGGCAGCACTTGGATCCCGTGCCAGGACGAGCATGGACCAACCAAGCACTTCCAGTGGGTGTTCGTCCCACGGGGCTTCGGCCAGGAGGCGGCTGGCCCGGACACTGTCGACATCGTCGGCCAGGGACCGAATCCACAGGGCATAGGCCGTGATCAGACGCCGGGTTTCGGGACCGACCCCGGGTTCAAAGGCCTGGCGGATGTTGCGCAGGTAGTCAAGGCCCCTGTCCATGGCTTCCGAGTCCACCCGATAGCCCTCGTTGCGGGCTTGGACCAGGGCATGGATGGCCTGCACCGACACGTAGACGCGGGATGGACGCCCCTTCCGCCACCAGGGAAATCCTCCGTCCTGGTTCTGGTACTCAAGAAGCACATCGATGTCGTCCTGGATTTCTCGGTCCGCCTCCCGGGGCGTCGGCAGGCCGGGGACGCCAAAGGCATACAGGACATCCCGCATGGCCGTATTGGCCAGAATCACGGAGGACAGGGAGGACGGATCCTCCCACCGAACCTCGCGCAGGGACAGGCAGCTGTCCACCAACATCTGCAATTGTGTGGACGAAGTTGTCACCGAGAATGCACCGAAGCCGGGCAGGACATCCGGCGGGACCTGCAGTGTATGCAGCGCGGGTGCATCCTCAACCACCCCGTAGGTCGCGAACCCCTGTCGGGCAGCCGGCCGATAGACCGGCAACTCCTCCAGGACATGGTCCTGGTGTGCGGCATTGAAGACACTGACCTGAAGCCGTGCCATGCCGGTAGCCTCTGCAAGAGCCGGAATCTCCACCAAACTCCGGCTCCGGGCGGGTACGGAGAGCGTGTACCCGTCCGCGGCCAACCCCGCAGCCGTGACATGCGCCAGCGACAGTCGGTCGCTTTGCAGCATCAGGGTCACATCCTGGGCCGCGGATGCCGGGTTTTCAACCAGCAGAGGCAGCAAGGCCCGATCGCCGAAATTGAGGAACCTGGGCCACTGGGTGCGAATTTGCAGTGGCAGGCTGGCTGTCAGCGAGGTTTCCCCCGTGCCGAAGTGTTGCTCGCCGGAGGTGGCAATCGCCACGACCCGATAGCGGCCGACGGTGTCCGGCATCGTCCAGGCCTGTGCATACACCCCTTCGGCATTCGTGGTGCCATCGGCAGCAAATATGGCCAGTGGTCGGAAGTCCGCGCGCACGGTGGCTGTCATGTCTGCGCCATCGGCTCCCGCACTGTCGTCCATCATTGCCATGTCAGCCGACTCCGCCATGACCATCGCCTGCGCTGGCGCGGCTTCAGTCGCGGCCGCGCCCATCCTGAACCGTTCCAGCCCGAACCGCGCCGACTGTGTTTCCTCGCCGGCATCCACGCCCCCGCCAGCGCCGCCAAGGTCCATGGCCGAAATGTCGATTGTGGACTTTAGATAGTTCCGCAACCGATATTCGGACAACGACGGGTACCGGTGCCGGTAGAACGAATCAATGGGGTTGCCATGGGTGTAGTTTGCCAAGGCCAGAATGGCCTCGTCCACCACCAGCAGGGTTACGGGGGCTTCCGCAACCGGATTGCCTTCGGCATCGCTTACCAGTACTTCGAGCGCGGCCTCGGACCCCGGTTCCACCGTGTCGGCCACAAGGTTCGGCTCCACCCGAAGTTCCCGGGCCAGGGGCGGCACGGCCAAGTCGATCGAACTGGCGGCCATCATCGGCATCCCATTGCCATCTTCCGCACCGGAGAGGAACACCTGCACATGCAGGTTCGGATAATGCCGGTCCGTGATCGGAATCTCCAGCATGGCCTGATCCGTCTCGATGGCCAGCGGCTTGGCCTCCACAATTCCAGACCGATTGGTGACGTACAGACCGTAGGCCGGGGTGAACGGCGGAACCACCATCACCCGCGCGGTGTCGCCGGGCTGATAGGAATCCTGGTCCGGCACCAGTTGAACATCCCCCTGCTGACCTGTTTCCAGGAACAACCCGGAGCCAAACACCCACCGCTCAAGGCGCGTCAGGTTCGGGCGATCCTGTGAGTCCCGTACGGTGGTGTTGATATGCCACTGGCCACCGCTTGCGAACTTCAGGTCACAGGAAACCGGTTCGAGACCGGAGACGAGTTCGCAGGAGTGAACCTCGTCCGCATCCGTCGGCAGTCGGAAACCCTGTTCGGTTCCCTGGAGCGATGCTTCGACGATGATCTCGGCCCCGGCCACCGGGGCACCGTCGATGCCGACCACCACCAGTTCCACCGGATAGACCTCGCCAATCCGCGCCAGGTACGAATCCGTGCGCGCCCCGACATACAGGGAGGCGGGGTGTATCAGGGCCCGGCTGGACCCGGTCTGGGTTTGCCGCGACAGATCCTGGACCGTGGCCATCGCGGTTACCGCATAGGGAATCGGCAGCTCTGCCTCTGCCAGAACCGCCACACCGTGCCGACCACGGACATCAAGACGTCCGTCCAGGGAATCGGACTCGCCTGATTCGACATCGAACGAATCCCACATGGGTTCGCTTTCGAACCCGTGCCGCCACGGGAACCACCGATTAAGTCCGAACTGGTACCGGTCCCAGCCGGGCGGACTGTACTCGGCCTGGCTGCCGGCGATCCGCCAAGCAACCTCGGCACCATCCAACGGACCGCCGCCGTAGTAACCGGCACCGGCCTCGAAAAGGATCGCCGAACCCAGCCAGGCATCGGTCCCGGGACCGGTCACCGACACCTCGAATTCGGGACGGCGAAATTCCTCGATCCGGTACTCGAGGCTGGCCCAAACCGAGTCGACTCCGTGTTCCGGATCCGCGTACATCTCAATCCAGCCGCGGCCGGAATTGGCATCCTCCGGTACAGGGAAATCGAACACGAAGCCGCCATCAAGCTCGAAGTTCACATAGGCCCGATCCGATTTCAGTTCATTGCCGCGGCTGTCATAGGCCTGCCAGTTGATGCGAACGACATCGCCGGGAGGTGAGAAGAATCCAACATCGCCCTGCGGCGTCTGCTCGACTTCCCGGAGCCATCCCCGCACGGTCACCTGCTCGCCGGGCTGATACAGATTGCGGTCGGTAATCAGGTGCCACTGCAGACGCCGTTCGTCTCCTGACCAGTGCCAGCGGGTTTCCCATTCGCTCCACACGGATTGGGGCAAAAGTGCCAGGTCGTTGCCCATGCTCGCCTCAAGCCACAGGGCTGAACCGCTTGGGCCGCCCGCCGACTGCCGGGTCCCCGGTTCCGATAGATCGAACACGGCCTTGCCGGCAACATCGGTCTTGGCCACAACCCCCTGTGGTTGAAGTGTGATCGAGACTCCCGCCAACGGCTCGCCGCTGGCAAGGTCCGTCGCCAAGGCCACGAGTTGCCAGCTGTCAACATAGGCATCCAGCGCCAGTTCGGTCGACTGCACCCACACCGGATAGTTCTCGATGTCCCACGGCAACAGAGCCGGCCGCACCAGCACCAGTGCCAAGTGGCCCTTGCCGTTCCGAAGCCAAGGTTGAAGGTCCAGCGCCGTGATCGTCAAGCCTTCGGCCGAAGTCTCAAGGTGCAAGGTTTGGTCAATGATCGGTTCCCGGTCGAGAATGCGATCCGCTCCGCCCGGGGACTCCCACAGGAACTCCCTGGCCGCCAGGAACTGCGGCCAGTCGGCCGGCTCCACCCGATAGCCCAGCAAACGCACCCGGGGGACATTGGCCGAAATGATTTGGAACTGTCCACTGGTGTCCGGCGGCAGGACTTCCATGACTTGCGGGCTGTAAAGAAACCGGCCCTGTTCCCCCACGTGTACCCGCGCCGTTTGCGGCTTGGCCAGAGTCTGCCCGAATGCATCCCTCAGTCCGGGCAGGAACGTCAGGGTGTAGGTGGTGTTGGCCCGGGTTTGGCCACTGATGGTCATGCTGCCCCAGCCAGCCTCCACCACGCCTCCCGGCAACGGCGGATCCACCTGGATCAGATCGGCTGCAACGGACTGCGCATCAAGTTCGTGGTTGAACCAAACGTGGAACGGCTCTCCCGGCCGGCATGAGCAGTACACATCCCCAAGCCGAAACTCGCCGCGCGTCCCGAATGAGAATCGCTGAATCTGCGTGGTCGGCAAGGGTCCCTGGCCGAGGGCGCGAGCGACTGCAGGGCCACGGTGACGGTGGTTCCGGCCGGAAGGGGTTGCCGCGGCTGCAGGACCAGGGTCCGGTTGTCCGGGTATTGCTCCAGCAATCGCCGGACGCCGTCGGGCAACGCGTGCAGGTGGGGTCGCAGGACCGTGAACTCGAGTTCGCGCCCTCCCGCCAGGAGTTGCAGGTAGGGAGTCAACTTGGCCGCGTCGATCGCCTGGTTGAAGCCCAGGGCGATGGGTGTGTCCAGTCGTCCCGGGTTGCGCGCGCTGTCTCCAGGCCAAACCTCGAGCAACTTCAACGGCTCGGTTTCGAATTCCCAGACAAACTCCGATGCCAGCTGCGTACCCGTCACATCCTTGACCGCATCCGGAACGCGGACGGTGTACCGGGTCGCACCCGGCATGCGCCCCTTGGGCTGAAACAGCAGGGTTTGCGTGCCCAGCCACATCCACTCGCCTTCCGGCTGGGGGGTCAGTTCAACCGGAAGATCCTGGTCCGCAACCACCGCCTGGCTCGAAATTGGAACCATGGGGCGGGAGAAGGTCAACGACACATTGGGAGCCAAGGCGATCTCGCCTTCCGGGGCGTACCGCAAGACGGACAGCGACGCGGCGACTGGCAGAGGCCGTTGGGCCACCCCCTCAGGCGGAAACATGGACGGACGGACGCCGGAATGAACCGGTGGTTCGCGCCGCTCTGTCGGCAACAGAACCTCTGCCGCCGTGTCCGTGTTCACGGCCAGCGCCGGAAGGGAATCCAGAGCCTGCAGAAGTTCCGCCTCCGAAAGTTGCACGGCTGCTGCCGGCCGGGGCTGGGCCTGCGCGTCCCGGCCCCCATGTTCGGACACCGACACGCGCAAGCCCGTGTCCAGGTCCCGGCCGCCAAAGTCCTCCTGGATGCGCACCTCCAGTTCCGTACCCGCCGAACTGGCCTGTGGTTCCAATACAACGGACGAATAGGCCACCTCTCTCGTCCCACGGCCGTCGGTTTGACAGGCCGCCAAGCACAAGGCCAACAGACCCACAACAACCGGCAGCCAACCGTTGCGCACGGCGGTGGATCGGATCGGATGGGGGGATGTGGACGGACGGCCCAATGTCATTGGTAAACCCTCTTCTTGCCAGGACCGCTATTGTCCGCTATTCCGACAGGACCATTACGTCAAACCTTGCAATCGTGGCCTCTTCATCCTCCTGGATCAACGGCAGCAGGTCCAGGCCCTCGGTGGCCACGCCCACGATGTGGATGTCGTCCAACTGGTCGCCGAAGGCATCACCCACGGACAGGAACAGGAGACCACCATGGACATGCTGGAACTTGGTCCGGTCGGGCACATATCCCAGCAGTCCGCTCTCCTTGGGTTCTCCGGTGTACTGCTCAAACGGAATTGAGTACCCAATGTTGGCCGTCGTCCCGTCGAGGGTACCCAGGAACAACAGACCCTGGTTGATGTCGCGGTAGAACTCCAGACCGTCGAAATAGCCCAGGTTGGCCAGTACCATCAGATTGTTGACGCCATTGGGCGCCATCTGCGGATACAGCTCGAACGTAATGGGGCCAAGGGTGGTCTCCAACACGGCGATCAACTTGTCATCCGGATCAATGACCATGTCGGGCGCGGTGTTGTAGATCCCGCTCCGTTCCAAGGGCTCAAGGTCCGCAAGCGTCCTGGCATCCTCGGCTGCGGGCATCACCGGCGCGCTGACCGTCGGGGTGGGTACGGGCGTGGGCGTGGGCGGAGGCGGAGGCAGCAGACTCTCGGCACCCTGGAAGATACGGATGCGCTCCAGCGTATCGCCCGGCTGCCCGGACGACTGGGGATCGCGTACTGCGATGCCGAGCAGAACATCCATGCCTTCCACAATCTTGCCGAAGATGGTGTGCCGTTGGTTCAGGTGCGGGGTTTCCACGTGCGTCAGGAAAAACTGGCTGCCGTTGGTGCCGGGCCCCGCATTGGCCATGGCCAGAAGACCGGGTTCGTCAAACCCGAGGTTTGAGATGAACTCGTCCTCGAACCGGTACCCGGGCCCTCCCCTGCCGGTGCCGGTCGGATCACCGGCCTGGGCCATAAAGTCCGGGATGACGCGGTGGAAGGTTGTGCCGTCGTAGAAGCCCGACAGCGCCAGGTAGACGAAGTTGTTGACCGTAATCGGTGTGCGGTCAGCAAACAGTTCAATGGTGATGTCGCCCCCGGCGGTTTCGAGAACGGCGAAGTAGACCCCGCCCTCCTCGATGACAAACGGCGGCGGTTCGTCGAACATGCCGTCGCGGTCTTCCGGTTCCTCGGGCATGTCCAGGGGGATTGCGGGCAATTCGGTGCCCAGGTCCAGTTCCACAGCGGCCGACGGCGGTTGGGGAGTCACCGCAGCCTCCGCGTCCGGGGTGACATCAGGGGCTGGAGCCGCATCGTCAACGGCCCTGTCACCGCGGCCACAGGCAGCCAGCACCATGGCGGCACACAACACACAGGCAAGGAAAGACGGTAGATTTCTCATGTTTCGCATGGGCTTGGTGAACCGTTGCAACGGTGTTGGATTGGCGGTGGACGGGCCCACCCGACGATGCGGGGACGGACAGGCCTGCCCTTCGCACCGCCGGATGAACAAATCAGTCCTCAGGCGTCGGCCGATTGCTCGAAGACCTCTACGCCGTTGATCAGGTCTCCCGGCGCGCGGCTGCGTTGCGGGTCGCGGATCGATATGGAGTTGACCACATCCATGCCGGCCACAACCTCGCCGAAGATCGTGTGCTTGTGATCCAGCCAGTTGCACGGCACGAAGGTGATGAAGAACTGGCTGCCGTTGGTCCGGGGCCCCGCGTTGGCCATGGCCAGCAGGCCCGGCCGGTCGAAGACCAGCGAGTCGTGGAACTCGTCCTTGAAGCGATAGCCGGGGCCTCCGGTGCCGGTGCCGGTCGGATCACCGCCCTGGGCCATGAAGTCGGCGATCACGCGGTGGAACATGGTCCCGTCGTAGAAGCCGGAACGGGACAGGTGGATGAAATTGTTGACGGTGACCGGCGCTTCCGCCGCAAACATCCGAATGGCGATGTCGCCCTTGTCCGTCTTGAGGACGCAGTGGTAGACGGCGGAGGCGTCGATGGCCAGTTCGGGTTCGGCCCTGAAGTGATTCTGCCTGGCCCGGGGGCTGGCGGGAACACCGGTGTCGAGTGCGGACAGCAAAGTGCCATAGTCTGATTGGGTAGTCACAAAATCTCCTTGTACCTGAAGCGGCATTAAACGGAACAACAAATTCGGTAATCGGCCGGCGTCAACCGCCGACCGGTTGCGCATGGACCGCATGCGCTTTGGCAAAGTAGTCGTCAAGCTCCCGGTGGGCCTCCGCCTGCGCATTTTGATTGCGGCTGCGGCCGCAGTCGGGCACCAGCACGGCCTGTTCGCGGGCCCGTGTCAGGCCAACATACAGGAGCCGCAGTCGTTCCGACACATAGGCCGCGCAGTTGTTGACGGTGGCGACTCCGGGAACAAACCCGTCCAGGCGTTGGTCCAGGGCATGGTCAACCACGGCCATCAGCTCGGCCGGAAGATCCCATTGGTCCTTGACGTAGTACAACCTTGACATGAACTGGTCGGTTTCGGGGTCCGCAGGAAACGCGTAGTTGTTGAGGCCGAGCAGGAACACCCGATCCCACTCAAGGCCCTTGGCTCCATGCATGGTACACACGGTGACCGTCCCCGACTCCGCCTTGTAGGTACCGCCCTCGTCCGGCAGTTCAATCCTCTCCGTGCCGGAGGCAACCCGCCTCAACAGGGCCGAACAACTCGCGAAGTCGTGATGGCGCTCGCGGGCCATGTGCTCGCCAAGGTACCCGGCCAGACAGTAACAGACTGCCAGCTCAAACGGGGTTCCGAACAGATCCTGTGCCGCCAGCAGCACAAATTCGTCCGGTGGCAGCGATACCGAATCAAGCCACCGGCGGACCGCGGCCTGCAAGTCCCGGACGGCCTTGCCGTCCTCCGGCGACGCGTCGAACCCCTCGGGCTCCAATGAAAGCCAGGCATCGAATGCAGTGGGACCTTCCCCAACCTTGTCGATGCCCGGAACCTCCTCCGGCTCCACCACAGCCTCCGTTTCCGCCAGTTCCGGTTCCGGTGCGTAGGCGGCCTGCCACACGGCTTCCAAGGCCGCGAGGTTCGGGTTGATCACCAAATCCAGGCAGTGCGCCACGGTTTCGATGAGTATGCGGCGCGCATCGGAAATCCGAACCAGGGAATCATCCACGGGCACCGCGCGGGCACGGAGCGCCTCGACCACCTGGTTGGCCTGCCGCTGCGTCGGCACGAGAACGGCCCAGGAGTACGTATCCGCTCCCGGACGCCGCAACCGGTCCCGGATCTGGTCCGCCATCCGGTCGCAGGTATCGTCCCAAACCGCAGGTTGTCGGCCCACCGGCAGATAGCTGCAGACCTGCGGTGCATAGCCCTGGGGATTCGGCTGGGGATCATCCGCATCGGTCGGGGCGATCAGCGGTGGCTCCAGGGGATCCACTTCGGCGAAGTGGCGGTAGAACTCGCGGGACCAGGTAATCAAATGATTGGCGGCGTCCAGAATCGGACGTGCGCACCGGCCGGACTGGGGGAGTTCATAGCGCCGGGTTTCCACCCGCGCCAGGAAGGCGGGCAGCAGTTTGGCGTCGGCACCGGTAAAGGTCGTGCTAATCGACTGGTTGGGATCCCCGACACGGACCCAGTTGCCCTGCCCGCGGGTCAAGCAACCGATGATGCGCTCCTGCAGGCGATTGCTGTCCTGGGCCTCGTCCTCCAGGACAAACGGCCACTTTTGCTCCAGGCGGCTGCACAGCTCAGCGTCCTGCTCCAGGGCCTCCACTGCCAGACGCAGAAGATCCGTGTAGTCCACGGCGTCCAGATCCCGCAACTGGCGCTGGTAGGCGTCATACAGGTCCAGCATCAAGGACCAGACCACCTGGTCTCCGCGGTCCCGCAACACCGAGGCCAGCCGCTCCGGTGTCAGGGAACGCAGCTTGAATTCCCTGAAGAGCGTGTAGATCCAACCTTCAAGGTCGCGCCGGAACCGACCGAACAACTTGGCATTGTCGATGCTGCGCGGCTGTTCGAACAGCACGGCGGCCAGTTCCTTCGCGCGCTGCGCCTCGTCCCCGATGAACGAAGCGATGAACCGTCGGGTTTCCGCCTCGTCCAACACGCGAAAGTCGGCACCCAGCCCGACGGTACCCGGCCGGTTACGCACAATGCGGTTGGCCAGGGAATGCAGCGTGCACACGGTATAGCCCAGGCCGGGGGTCCGGCTGCCCATGGCCGCCCGGTACTCCCGAATGCGCTGCCGAATGTTGGCCGCGGCGGACCGGGCGAAGGTCACGACCAGCACCTCGGCGGAACCGGCGTCGGGATCGCGGGCCAAGTCTCCAATCAGCTTGCAGGCCAGCAGGCTCAGCGTGAAGGTCTTGCCGCTGCCGGGCACGGCACTGATACCGGCCGGCCCGCCGGCATAGCGCAGGACCGCTTTTTGCCCGGCGCGCAACCGGACGCCGTCGGGCGGTATGAAATCCAGAACTGCCTCGTGCAGGTGCGATGGCGGACGGCCCGCGCCCGCGGGATGGTGGCGGGTTAGGACTGCCCGTCCCGGAAGTCTCCCAACACGCGCAGGACTCCTGCCAGCTTGCCTTCGGCATCCAGACAGGCATGCTGGTAGATCACATCGGCCTCCCGGCCGTCTTCCAGGTGCAGGCGCATCACCCGATGCCGCTCAAGTTCCACAAAGGCCTTGCCGGTATTCAGCCGACGCGTGCTGTAGCTAACCCGGATTGGATCTTCGTCGTAGGTCTTGAACACCGAGATCCGAGTTTCGTCCAGGGTCGCAATCTCCGCGTCGTTCAGGTAGAGGGTTCCTTTCAAGCGAGTGCTCCCGGATGGCGTGAACGGCTGGTCTCAACAGCAGGCGATTCTAGCAAAGCACGGTGATGCCGGCGGCCCTGAGGCGGCTCACTAGGAGCCGTTCATACCCGCCGGTAGCCTCACACACCGCCTGTGTAGCCCCCGCACGGGTCATGCAGCGGAGGCCTGGACCGCTGTTTGCGAAGCGGTGCACGGGACCTTCCGCGATTACTACGTCCAACATGGCCTTTGACACATCGATACCCGTTACCACCATGTTCCGACCTCCCTGCGTACAATGTCGGTATCCTTGTCCTCCACACTTGTAGATTCGGACCTGGTGCCCTTGTATCTATTCGGAGCAACAGCGATCGCAAGAGGGGCGCACCCAACTCCACAGATTTCCTAATCTGTGGGCCCAGCACAACATGCAAGTTCAGAATGATAAGTTATGGGCTTGACGGCAATAGTTAGCTAATGGGCACTGATTCTGGCGATGATTGGAATAACTGTGACAAAACAGAGCCCCCGGTACCGGGGGCTCTGTTTTGTCTGTTTACGAATAAACAGCCTTACACGTCTACTTGGCCAACGTCATAGCAACGCTCCAACTCGCTCACTCGTTCAGTGAGCTGTTGGGAGAGTTGGGCAGCTTCTTCGGCCTGCTTTTGGGCCTTTGTCATGGACTCATGGATCTGACCCATGGATTCCTGCATTTGACCAATGGTCTGATTGAGGTTCTGAACAGACTCACCCAACAGCACCACCAACTGCACTACATCCGGCAGTATAGTGGAAACTTGATGTCTGTGTTCCTCTAGTTGGGCAAGGCGATCGCCAACAATGTGACGGGCATCGTCCCACTCAGCGGGCAAGGCGGTAGGCATGCTTCACTCCGTTCTCCTTGAATGTGGACACAGCAGTGAACAGTATAGCACCGTCTCACAGGTGTCACTAAGTTCCCGGATCGCTGTTGAGAATCAGACAGGACAACTGAAGAAGCAACAGGCCTGTACCCACGGGGTGATTGTGTGTTGTTGACCTTCACCTATCCCTAACGCCTCCAAAGGGCAGGGATGGTTGCGGCTCTGTCCTGCCCACTACGGTCGGCGTGACAAAGCGCCATCCTTCCAACATGTCAGCTACGCTGAGTAGTTGCATCCTGCGGTACTGGACGCCCTGCACGTCCATGTCACCAGCCTGAGCCATGAAGGACTCAAAGTTGCGGCGTTTCCGGTCGCTCAAGGGCTCCAGGACAATCAGACCGGCCATTTCGGCCTCACCCGCCTCCAGCACACCGTACAACGCTCGCACATCCCCGATGTTCACGTTCCGACCGCCCTTGACTTCTAATACCATGGATTGCAGTTCGCGATTGTCTGGGACAGTAAAGTAGAGGCGTCCATCAATACCGCCGTCAGCTGTGCGTTTGGTAGTTACGAAACCGTCCACCTGTTCAACAGCCCACTTCTGAAAGTGGTACTTGTCCCGTTGCCACAGGTCACGGGCCCCCTCGAGGTTGCGCGGAATCCCTTCAATGGTGAAGTCACGACCCTCTACTAAACCCAATCGGTCCTGCAGGCGTATCTTGGCTACACGCTTGACAGCATGGATTGCAATATCGATTCCGATCCATCGACGCTTGAGTCTATGAGCTGCCTCTAGTGTGGTAGCACAACCACAGAATGGATCAAGAACAACATCGTTCTCATTACTACTGGCCGTTATAATTCGTTCCAGCAAAGCAATTGGTTTCTGTGTATCGTAACCCAACCTTTCCTTGGCCTGAGAACTGATAGGACCAATGTCAGTGATAATGTCTTGAACAGGAGCACCTGGAGACACGTGCAGATATTGTTTGTAACTAGGAACGGATCCACGTTGTGGCCAATATATCAATCCAGCTTCGTCCAATACATCTAGCCGTTCCTGAATGGACAGTTCCGAATATCCTTCTGGATGCACAAAATGATTAGGTAATGTTCTATCAGGTGGAAGTTCCCAATGCCTACCTTTTTCTGTAGGGTCTATACCACGCCACTTCGCTCCAGATCTTCCCTTTCTGACACCAGGTCCAGTCAGAATAGTGACGCGGTACCGGCCGTGTTTATCAGTGAACCTAAAGAACTTGTCAACATATTCATCGCTGTAGTCTTGGAATGTGCGGTTCCAGCGATAGCGTTCAGATTTACTATAAAACAGGATTATGTCGTGGATTGGCCCCCAACGCTTAGCTCTTCCATGTGCATTGGTTCTTTTCCATATGATCTCGTTTCGGAAGTTGCGATGCCCAAACACACCGTCCATCATGACCTTGATATAGTGGCTGGCTGTTGGATCGCAGTGGAGATAGATAGAACCTGTTGGCTTCAACAGGCGCTTCATGACTAATAGGCGTTGAACCATGTAGGCCAGATATGCCAACAAGCGGGGATTGGTACGCCGCAAGGCATTCATCCAAATACGCCAAAATTCCACCACATCGTCATCTATACCCTCTTCACGCATGAGTACGGGCATGTGCGTTATGGACCTCTCCGTTTCCGCGTCCAAGGTGAACATGTCGCAAAAAGCGTCAATTTGGTCTGGCAGGGGTCTCCCTGTTTCGTCCTTGTAGATGGCGTTGTACTGGCGGTTGCTATTGAACGGAGGGTCCAGGTAAATCAGGTCTACTGACTTGCTGGGCATGGACTGCATGATTGAGAAGCAGTCGCCAAAGTACAGGTGGTTCATGAAACCACCGCCCGCAGGAAGGCACCGAATGCGTTTGCATCGGTGCGATGGTTGTACTTCCAGACTATTTCCGACACGAACAGAGGCGTGAACCGCTTAGTGTAGTGATGATGAGGACCGTACCAAGCACGCTTGAGCAATGCCCACACGCCTTCGATAGTGTTGGTGTATACGATGCCGTCCATGTACTGCTCGCCGTGGTTGATGGTCAGGTGGGGCAGAAATCCCTGCACGGTGTTGTAGGCTTGGTATTCGTCCGTAATCAGCAGCGATCCGTCAGGGTTGACGGCTTGGCGCAAGAACTTCATGATGGCCCTTCCCTTGAGGTTATCGGCCACCTGTGCCACAGCCTTGCCACCACGTTCCACGACGTCAATGACCGGCGTTTTCTTGGTGCCGCGTTCCCTAGGATCTGGTTTGTCATCTTCCTTACGGTTAGCCTTGCGAGGCTTGCCCCCGACATAGGTCTCATTGGCTTCCACAATGCCCTGCAACAGCACTGAACCCTGTTCCGTAGCCATCTGGGCCCGAATGCGCTGTTGCATGTACAGGGCCGTGGGCTGTGTCAGTTCCAAGTCACGAGCCAACTGGTGGCTGGATAGGCCCTTCTTGGCGTTGACAATCAGAGCAATGCCAAGAAACCACTTCTGCAGCGGGATCTTGGTCTTCTGCATAATGGTTCCTGCCAGCACGTTGAAGCTGACATGACAATCATGGCAGTTCCAGCGGCCCACACGATCGCCGTCGGCTTTACGAGCCACATGGTTGCTACCGCAGTGGGGGCAGTGGGGACTGTCGCCCCAGCGCACATCCTCAAGGTGTTCGATACAAGCTTCCTGATCAGGGTAACGGGTGAAGATCTGTATGAGGTTCATGACTGTCTCCGTGTGGTGATACCAATAGTATACCACATTCAAGCCCATAACTTATCATTCCGATCCATGAAGAAAGCGTCACCCTAAAACAACAAGCTGCCCAGTGTGTTTTCCAAGAGAATTGTGAAAGGTTATGAACATTTTAGCACTCTAGGTTTAAAACTATGGTTCGGACAGTTTTAAGCTGTTTGGGCGCGCCATTTTCCGCCTAAGCGGGACTTGGGGCGCCATCGGAGGGGGTAATCGGAGGGGAGTCCAAAGTCGTTACCAGGCAACGCACGGGGCCTGCTATCGTGGAAGCGGATCAATGACATCCGCGATCGAGGTGTCCCGTGCGTCTGCTGTGCAATATACTCGCCTTGATGCCCTGCGGCAAACCGCAGGCCGACTTCATGGCCCATGTCCTGGCCCTGCTGCAGTGGCTGCCCGGACGGGTCAACTTCACCCGCCTGGCTGACTACGGGGGCCTGTCGGCACGCACCTAGGCACGCTGGTTTGCGCGGCCTTTCCCCTGGGCCCGCCTGGCCGTGGCCGCGCTGTGCGCGGGGCATCCGCGCGGGCACTTCTGCGCGGTGGCGGTGGACGCCACCTTCGTGCGCAAGAGCGGTCGCCAGACCTGGGGCGCGGACTGGTTTTGGAACGGCATGGCCCAGGTCGCGCAGTGGGGGCTGGAGGTGACGCTGGTGGCGGCCGTGGACCCGGAGGAGGGCGGTGCCTTTCCCCTCTGCGCGCGCCAGTCGCCGAGCCGGGAGGGGACGGAGGCGGCGGCCCCGGCCACGCCCGTGGCGGTGGCCCTGGCCCTGCTGCGGGAGGCGCAGGCGGCCGGGGCCGGGGCCTATCTCGGCGTGCGCTGGGTGGTGGCCGACGGGGGCTACAGCAGCCAACCCTTCGTCGAGGGGGTGCGGGCCTTAGACCTGCATGCCGTGGGCCGGCTGCGCCGCGACTTCGTATTGCGCCATGCCTACACCGGACCGCACCCGCGGCGGCCCGGCCGGCGCCGGCAGTTCGACGGCCGCTTCGACCGGCACGCACCGGACCGCCTGACCCGCACCCCCTGGCCCGAGGAGGACCTGGACCTGTACCACGGGGTCCTGCACAGCCGCGCCTGGCAGTGCTGGCTGCAGGTGGTGTATGTCCTGCCGCGCGGGGCCGACCCGACCGCCGTGGAGGGGGTGTTGCTATACAGCACCGACACGCAGCTGGCACCCACCCGCCTGGTCCGTCTCTACCGGGCGCGCTTCCAAATCGAATTCGTCTTTCGGGACGCCAAGCAGCACCTGGGCCTGCACGACTGTCAGGCCCGCACCCAGGCCAAGCTGCACTTCCACTTCAATCTGGTGTGCGCGACCTATTTCTGGATGCGCCTGCAGGCGCGGAGGGCCCAAGCGCGGCCCCGGGACCGCTTTTCGCTGTCGCACATCAAGCGCCGCCATCACGAGCGGGAAATGTACCAACGTTTTGAAGCCTGGTCGGCCGCGGGTCGAAAGGCCGCCAAATCGGAGGCCGTGGACCCCGGAATCCCGGCGGATCCCCCGTGGCACCGGGCACCCCCTCTGCCAAGGGGCCCTTCCGGCCCCTGAAGCCGGCCTCCCAACCGGTGCCCTATACCGGTACCAACCTCAAAAAACTGTCCGAACCATAGTTAAAACTAATCCAGAATTCGTTTGCATCATCGTTTAACACATTGCAGCATGGTTACATCTATCCAACGTACACGGGATACCGCATCAGCAATCCGGAAGGTTGTCTAGGCTATCGGAGCAGTCGGAGTTAGGGTCAGCGCGCAGGCATTTGCCCATCGCACAGTTCACCACCTGGAGGTCCGCGGTCCGACCTTGGCTGTCCTGTATGTAGTAGCGTTGGGTCATACCCTCAATTTCGTCGATGGCGTAGTCAGACATTAGGCATCCCCACGAACCGCAAATGCCAGTGATGACACCGTCTATGTTCTTCCTTATTTTAGTTACGCAGCGTGGCTTCATATATTGTTTTGTGTTCTCCATAAATCGTTGGAAGGAAATGTAACCCTCAATGTCAGGAAACATAGTAGAATCGTGAACCCTATGCGTGTGAGCCAAGTGGTTCAAGATTGAAGTCTTGTGCTCCCCCTTCACTACCCATTTTTGTATCTGTTTGATGCCGCGTTGCCGACAGGGTAAGACATGCAACCCTTTTTGCACAAGAGAACGTTGGTTGGTCGAACGGGGATGCCATAGGCACACATTGGGCACTTTGAATATTTTCACGCAACCATCTGGAAGTTCAGCGCCATCATCTGGTTGATCCTCACTAGTTGTGCATGCGAAGAATAGTGCTACATTCAAATCTGTCGTTACGTCTAACAGCAACGTTCTCCCGCCCATGTGTTGTATATCCATAATCAGGTCCTGTACAGCAGTGTCCACTTGACGAGGATTGCCAAACTGATCTTCCCGAATTGGAACAGGAACTCCGTTTTTAAAATCCAATCTTCGATCTCTCACAAAACTAGATGCCTGTTTGAGATCTTCAACTTGCTTCTCCCATGCGCTTTGGAACGACAGGTTAGGATTGTGCCTCCATAACAGAGATTGGGAGCACTTATAGATATTCAGGTTTTCACCTCGAAAGACATATCGAAAATCTCCAATCTCGGTATCCAGTATCGACATGGATTTTTCCTGAATACCGATCCACTCTTTTTGCCATTCTTGCAACAAGGTCATGTTTAGAATACTCAATTCCAGTCAGGTTTCAGCCTAATTGTTATGTACACATTTATACATCTTCAAATCTACCCTCTATGTTTTTTCTAAGAGAGGATCCACCATGCCCTTCCCCTCCGCCCTTACTGCAATATTGTCCATCTGGCTTCCGCCCACAGGAGTTGTGCCGGTGCGACAAAATTGTAGGACAGCTTGAGCCCAGATGGTGGACTGGTCTTGTAAATCACTTGGATGTTTTCTCCTTGCGCTCCAACGCAGATCGATCACGACGTTTGGGCCTTCGGATCGGTGGCTGGCTGAGGTTGACATTTCGGGCACGTACCTGCTTTTGGATTTCATGCGGTGTTGGAGGTGGTGGAGTCTTTTCCTCAGATGTCTGTCGTGTGTTGTCTTGGGATTCAGGGTCTTGGGCCTGTTCCGTGTTCGAGTCACTGTCGTTTTGTTGGGTGTCCATAGAGGTCCATCCTAGGTTGTGTTGTTACTTGCAGACTATCACAATACAGGCGGTTAAAGCAGTATTTGAGCACCATTTTTCTTTGGTTCAGGCATTACAGATTGCTTTCCCTCACACTGCGCATATCCTCCCCTCACTTGCGGTTCCCGGTGCAACAGCAGACGCAGGCGTTCTAGTTCGGATGCTTTCCCTGCCCATGGTTTCCGCCACCGCCCCATCCCACAGCCTCCAGACCTCGCACTCGCCGTCGCGACAACTAAGATCGTCGTCCTCGATGAAAAGGCAACCAGGGAAACGGTGGCGGCATCGGTCATGACGGAGATGCCCAAGTAAAACCAAGACCGCCCATCCTACCCATGTCGTACCATCTGAATTAACCTTCGATGGCCCTGCGCAAGCGCACCAGATTACCCAGCGGAGTTCCGAGGCGGGCCACCCGTGCCATCAGTTCCAGGCGGTAGGCCCTCAGATCGGCATCCTCGGCCATCACCATCACTTCGTCGAAGAACGTCGCGATCGGTTCGGTCAAGCCACACATGACGGCTCGAAATCCGGCCACTGAAGGCGGCCGGCCGGCCAAGGAGGCCTCGGCCCCGATCAGGACCTCCAACAGCAACCGGTCGACGGCTGCGGCCGCGGCAGGCTCGGGACCCGCGGCGATGATCGTCTCTACGGCATCCGGGGGCTCGGCCGTCCATGGCGGCAAACCCGCCGGTTCAGCCGACCAATCCTCGTCCTTGGGCAGGATCCGAACACAGCGGCTGTAAGCCTCCAACTCCCTATGCCAGGCAGGATCAGCCGCGGCTGCGGCCAATTCCTGCGCCGTGCGGAACCGGAACACCGGATCCGGCCAGGGACTCGCCATGACCGCGTCCACCACGTCCGCCATCAGGCCTTGTTCCTGCATCACCACGCGCAGGCGCCGCTGGATGAACGCGAGGACATTCGCCGCCAAGCCCTCAGGGACATCGATCGGCTGCCGGGAGCAGGCCAGATCGACCGCAGCCGCCAAATCCAGGCTCAGGCGTCGTTCCAGCAGAATGCTCACCAAGCCGATCGCCAATCGGCGCAGGCCGAAGGGATCGGCACTGCCGCGGGGCACAACCCCCGCCGCCATCAGACCTGTTAGGGAATCGAGGCGATCGGCCACCGCCAGCGCGATCCCGGGCGCGCTTTCCGGTACCGCATCGTCGGCCTGCCTGGGCAAGTGGTGTTCCCGGATGGCGGTGCATACGCCATCCGGTTCGCCCGATGCACGGGCGTAGATTTCGCCCATGGTTCCCTGCAGGCTAGTCATTTCAATCACCATGCTGGTGACCAGGTCGCTCTTGCACAGGCCAGCCGCCCGTTCGGCATGGCACAAGGCCTCTGCGTCAAGCTCCAGCAACCGGCCGATGTCCAGTACCAGCCCCTGCAGCCTCTCCACCTTCTCCAGCATGGAACCGAGGCGGGCGTGGAACACAAGGGAACCAAGCCGGGGGGTTCGTTCCGCCAGGGGCGTGGCCAAGTCCCGCTCCACAAAGAAGGCGGCATCGCTGAACCGGGCGTTGATAACGCTTTCGTTGCCCGTCCGCACCAAGTCCGGATCCTTGAGCGAAACCCCGTTTGCCACGGTCACGAACCTGGGCAGCAACGTGTCGGGCCGGTCGGCGGCATACAGCGGAAAATACCGCTGGTGCTTGCGCATCACGGTAATCAGGACAGGCACCGGCAGATCCAGAAATTCCTCCGGAAATTCCCCCGAGACGGCCTGTGGCGCTTCCACCAGGTCCGTTACCTCGTCCAGCAGGTCGTCGTCCGTCTCCAAGCGGCCGCCGCAGGCCGCGGCCGCGGCCTGCACTTGGCGCAGCACCTCGGCGCGGCGTCGCTCCCGATCCAGCACAATCCCGCTGGCTGCCAGGCGGTCGTGCCAATTCCGCTGGCTGGCCGCGGGCTCCATGCGGACCGCACCCGGGGATTCCGCATTCCCCAGTTCCTGCCAGCGCGGCACCCGCGTTTCGGTGGTGGCAGTCAGTTCGCCCCAGGTAAACGGTACCGGGGAGTCGCCCAACAACGCCAGCAGCCACCGCACCGGACGGATGAACTCCTTGCCGGAGCCGTCCCACCGCATGGCGCGGCCCCAACCGAATCCGTCCAAAACGGCACCCAAGATGTTCGGCAGAACCTCGCCGGCCCGTTGGCCCGCCTCCGTGCGCACGGCATAGACATGATCGCCCCGGACCTCCAACCGCGACACCGGCAGGCCCTGGCCGCGGGCAAACCCGACCGCCGCGCGCGTGGGGGCACCGTCGGAATCGAAGGCGATCTTGACTGACGGACCGCGTCGTTCAGTGGTTTGGGACGCCTGGGCCGGAGCCAAGTCCCGAACTTGGGCTACGAGCCTTCGTACGGTACCCGACACCTCCACGGCTCCGTGCGCCAGGCGCGCGGTCGCCAGCTGTTCGGCCAACAGGGTTTCGAGCTGGGAAATGCCGGAAGGCACCGCAGCCGCCGGCATTTCCTCCAACCCGATCTCAAAGAGCAGGTCGGCCGGTTCCTCCGGGAAGTTGGTTGCGGTCCGGCTGGCCGCCTGGACGGTGGCGCTCCCTTTCCCGTCCTCTCCGGGTGCCAGGAACGGGTACTCGTCCCGTAGCCGCTGTTCCACATACAGTTCGGCCACGCCGCGTGCCTGTCTGCGCATGCCGGCGAAGTACTGGGCCCGTTCCGTAACGCCGACGGCCCCCCGGCTGTCCAGCAGATTGAAGGTGTGGCTCTGCCGAATCACCCAGTCGTGGGCCGGATGCACCAAGCCCTGCTCAAGGCACCGATCCGCCTCGTCCCGGTACAGGTCATTCATCTGGTGCAGCCGGTCGATGTCGGCGATGTCGAAGTTGTAGCGGCTGTGCTCAACCTCGTGCGTGCGATACAGGTCCGCATAGCTGTGCCGGCCGTCCACATCAATGCTCCAGACCTCGCGGCGGCCTTGGAGGTACATGGTGATCCGCTCCAGCCCGTAGGTGATTTCCACGCTCACGGGATCCAGAACCTGGCCGCCGGCCTGCTGGAAGTAGGTGAACTGGGTGATTTCCTGTCCGTCCAGCCACACCTCCCAGCCGAGGCCCCAGGCCCCCAGGGCCGGAGATTCCCAGTTGTCCTCGACAAATCGAATGTCGTGTCGGGCCAGGTCCAAGCCCAGGGCCGCCAAGCTGGCCAGATACAGCTCCTGTGGATTGCCCGGATCGGGCTTCAGGATGACCTGGTACTGGGTATGCATCTGCATCCGGTTCGGATTTTCGGCATACCGGCCGTCGTCGGAGCGGAACGAGGGTTCCACATAACCGACCCGCCACGGTTCGGGTCCCAGCACCCGCAGGAACGTTGCCGGGTTCATCGTGCCGGCCCCGACCTTTTCGCTGTGGGGGTGCCCAATCGTGCAACCCTGGTCGGCCCAGAACGTGTGCAGGCTCTGAATGACAGCCTGCAAGGAATAGGCGTTGCTCACCAATCACTCCAATGGAAACGCGCCGTTGGCCCGATCAGAACACAATGGTTCGCAGGGGTACCGGCACGAATGTCAAGACAAACACAAGCAGTACCGCGTATCCAATCCAGCGCCGTCTAACGTCCAGTTCCGTGACCATGTCCAGCGTGACGGCGTGCGACGGTCCCATGACCAGGATGATCAGCCACAGCCAAACCAGCCAGCCGGTGTAGCCGATGTGTTCCAACGCCGGCAGGTAGGCCTGCAGCGGGGCAAATCCGGCGATGCCCAGGACGGCCAGCAACAGAAGCGTCCCGCGGAAAAAGTAACGGGCGTGCCCGCCGAACAGCGAAAACACCACGTGGCCGCCGTCCAGATTGCCCACCGGAAGCAGGTTGAGCCCGGTGGCCAACAGGCCAATCCAGGCCGCCATGGCCATCGGCCCCACGTGCACGTCCAGGCCGGTGGCGAAATCCGGCAGCCACTCGTTGAACACAAGGTACTTGGCGCTCCAGTACAGAAGGCTGTTGCCCTCCAGCATGACTTGGCCGGAGATGGTGGACAGCTCGCTTGCCTGCAGGCCGACGAACAGCAGCGGCAGGGCCACGGCCAAGCCTGCCAAGGGACCGGCCACTCCGACGTCGAACAGCTGCCTCCGGTCGTCGATGGGACCCCGCAGGCGAATGAACGCGCCGAGCGTGCCGAAGGCGAAGGGCACCGGAAGGAAATACGGCAGGCTGACCGGAATGCCGTAGTGTCGGGCAGCGAAGAAATGGCCCAGTTCGTGGACGCCGAGAATGGCAAGCAGTGTGAGTGCAAACGGCCAGCCCTGAATCAGGTTGGCCGGGTTCAAGAGATCGGTCATCCTGGTCGCCCGGAGGACATCGGAACTGTACAGGCTCCCAACGAAGAAAGTCGTGAGAATGGTCAGAATGAAAAGGACCAGGTTGATGGTCGGATTTCCCGGCCTCGGTCCGGGCGGGGCGGCCACCAGCCTCAGCAGGACGGCCCCGGGCAGGGCAGCGACCCGGTCCGGCACCAGGAAGGGCAGCAGCTTCATGCGCCCGAAGGCTTCCCGCCAACCACCGAAGACTTCGTGGCTGGGACGGCGCAACCGACCCCGGATTTCAATTCCGGCATCCGGAGTGCGGGGAGTCTGGACCGAGTGCACCTCCATGTCGATCTCGACCACGCGCCGGGTTTGGACCAGGTTGATTTCATCCTGGGTCCTGTCGAAGTCTTCGAACTCCGACGCGTCGCGGTAGCTGCGCGGCCGTGCGTCGTCGGGGCGGGGGGGCAGGGAATCCGACATGGTTCAAAAATCAGCTGCGGCCACCAGCCGGAGTCCGGTCAGGCCGACGCCACCAGGCGTTGGACCAGCGCACGCGCCTCCGCCCTGAACACACCCAGCTGCTCCACGATCTCCAGGAGCGTCTCCTGCCATCCATCCCTGTTGCTCAGGGACACGTAGATGCCTTCCCGGCCCACGCGCCAGGGACGATAGGTAAGGTCGGCCACGGTCAAGTCCGCATTGATGACCCGATTCAACATCGACTGGATGCGATGCCGGGCATCCTCGAACCCGGTCCGGGGCTTGATCAGGATCTCCGGGTCGCGGGTGGAAATGGACTCGATGTCGGCCTCTTCGGCAGCACGCTTCAGCCGGATTTGATACAGCAGGTTCTCGATCTCCTCCGGCACGGCGTCCACCCGTTGGCTGACGGAACCAAAGCGGTCGATCAGTTCCTGCCGGAATTCGTTCTCGGCCTCGACGCTGGCCAGGCCCGCCACCCGGTGGTACAACTGGTACCGGGTGGCACCGTCCTCAATGTACCAGTCCGGAATGTGGGCGGCCAAGGGCAGCAACAGGGTGACCGGATCGGCCAGGGGATCCTTGACGGATGGCTCCGCGCCGTTCAGCGAAGCGCCCGGGTCCGCATCCGGATCGGTCGATCCGGTGATGCGCAGGTTCTCCACGGCATTGGCCAGCAGGCGCGAGTACAGGTCCAAGCCAATGGTGCCCATGCTGCCGCTTTGCCGGGCCCCGAGGATCTCGCCGGCACCGCGCAGTTGCAGATCGCTCATGGCAATCCGGAATCCAGCTCCCAGCTCGTTGCTGGATTCGACGATGTGGCGCAGCCGGGTGGCGGCGTTGAAGTTGAGGTCCTCCCGCTCCGCGAAAAGGAGATAGCAGTGGCCGCGGCGATGGGAACGCCCGACCCGGCCCCGCAGCTGGTAGAGCTGGGCCATGCCGAAGCGGTCCGCATGGTTGACGATCATCGTGTTGGCGTTGGGAATGTCCAGGCCATTCTCGATGATGGTGGTACAAACCAGCACGTCGGTCTCCCCACGGGAGAAATGGAGCATGGCGTCCTCCAACTCATCCCCCTTCATGCTGCCGTGCGCCATGTCGATGACCGCCCCGGGCAGCAGGCGTGCGATCTCGTCCGCCAACTCCGTCAGGCCGCGGATGCGGTCCGTAACCACAAACGCCTGGCCGTCCCGCTTCAGTTCCCGCTCCAGGGCCCGCCGCACCAGCGTGCTGTCGTACGGGGCCATGATGGTGTGCACCGGCAACCGTTCCTCCGGCGGCGACGTGATGTAACTGATGTCCCTGATGCCGCTCAGCCCCATGTTCATGGTGCGCGGGATCGGCGTGGCCGACATGGTCAGAACGTTGACGGTGGGCTTGAGCTGCTTGATTTTTTCCTTCTGACGAACGCCGAACCGCTGTTCCTCATCGATGATCAGGAGGCCCAGATCGCGGAACTTCACATCCTTGGCCAGCAGGGCGTGGGTGCCCACCACAATGTCCACGGTCCCGGCTGCCATTTCGGCCTTGACCCGGCGCCGTTCCGCGGGCGAACGCAGGCGGCTCAGGACCTCGATGCGGACCGGCATGTCGCGCATCCGGTCGGTGAAGGTGGCATGGTGCTGGTGGGCCAGAACCGTGGTCGGCACCAGCACCGCCACCTGGCGGCTGTCCATCACCGCCTTGAAGGCCCCGCGCAGGGCCACTTCGGTCTTGCCGAACCCCACGTCGCCGACGATGAGGCGATCCATGTGGCGTTCGGATTCAAGATCCGCCTTGACGTCGACCACGGCCTGCACCTGATCAGGGGTCTCGTCGAAGGGAAAGGCCATCTCCAGGGCCGCCTGCATCGACTCGTCGGGTCCGGTCGCCCGACCGGTGGCGGTCTCCCGGTGGGCGTAGACCACCAGCAGTTCCTCGGCGATCTCCTGCACTTCCTTGCGTACCTTGTCCCGCGCGGTGGACCACCGGCTGGACCCCAGCCGCGACAACACCGGGTCCTCGGGACCGACATACCGGCTGACGCGATCGGCCTGATGCACCGGCACCAACACCTTGTCCCCGGCCTGGTATTCGACCTGGATGTACTCCTGATGCACACCGCGCACCGCGCGGCTGGACAGACCGGCATAGGATCCGATGCCGAAGTCCACATGCACCACCGGATCCCCAGGGTCCACTTCGGCAAAGAAGCGTTCCGGAGTGTAGCCCTGGTGCCTGACCTGATGCCGCCGCCGATAGACCTTTTGCACGTCGAACAGTTCGGTGTCCGTCATCACCAGCAGCACGGGCGCGGTCCGATCGGGGTGGTGGAGGCTGAATCCGCCCTGCAATGACCCTTCCATAATCCGAACCAGCCCCGGCACGGGTTCCGGTTCCAGGCGGGTCACCGGCTCCGCCATCAGATCCGCGGCCTCGAGCATGTCCTGCACCTTGCCTCCCATCTGGGACACAATCAGGACGGCGGCATCCTCCTCCGCCAGGGCGCGGATGGTCTGGGGCCGCGCAGCCTGGGGATCCTGCTGGAGGTCGAGGGACCGGCAGCACCGGCCCACCCCCTGAACTGCACTGTCGCGCACGCCCTGCAGGTCCCCGTAGCCCAGCAGCAGGGGCTGGTGAGCCTCCAGGCGCTCCAGCATGTCGTCGTAGGAGAACCGGCAGGAATCGAACCCGGAGGGCACGTCCCCGCTTTGGATCAGTTCGGAGCGCAATTCCGCCTGCTCGCGTTCCAGGGCCGCGACCGCCTGCTCGCAGGCAGCCCCGTCGTCAAGAATCAGCAGTCCCCCCGGATCCAGGTAGTCCAACAGGCAGGCGGGTTCCGCGTACAGATAGGGCAGGTACCACTCGATGCCGTCAAAGGTTTCCAGCTCGGCCAGTTTCCGAACCTCGGCGGCGATTTCCTCCTGGACGAACAGGGAGAGGGAGGGATCCTGCAACGGGCCGCGCTGCGACGGCGGCACGTCCATCAGCGCCGCGGCGTTGACGGTGCCGTCCGGCAACCCGACACGCTCCAGTAGCTCGCGCCCGTACCGCGCCAGCGCCTCGCTGGCCGGTCCGACCGCCACCGTGTCCAGCTGCTCCGTGCTGCGCTGGCTCTGGGGATCGAACGCCCTGATGGTTTCAATTTCGTCCCCGAAAAAGTCCAGCCGCACAGGGGCCAGCAGGTTCGCCGGCCAGATGTCCAGGATGCTGCCGCGCTGTGCAAACGTACCCGCGCCGTCCACCATGTTGACTTTTGTGTAGCCCGCGTCCACCCAGCGGCGCGCAGTGGCCGTTACGGGATGCGAGTCTCCGACGCGGTAGGTATGCAGCGAATGCGACAGGTCTCCCGGCGACAACGTGACCTGCATGAGGGCTTCCACACTGCAGGTCACCAGACAGCCCCTGTCACCGCGGCCCAGCAACGCGGACAGGGCGGTCAGTCTGCCCTGCCGCGTCTGGCCCGTCCAGGGAATCCGTTCGTAGGGGCGGGCATCCGGCTTGGGCAGATAGAGAATCCGGTTGGGCCAGTCGTTGCCGGAACCCAGCAGGGTCAGGATCTCCTGGCACAGCTGATGGGCCCGGTCATCGTCGGGCGCGACGACCAGCAGGGGCCTCGGCAGGCGCTGTGCGCACAGGGCCAGAGCCAGGGAACGGGCTGTTTCGGGAACGCCCTGCGGAGCCCCGGGAGCGCGCCAAGAGCCCGACTTGCAGTCGGGCAGGAGTGAATCAAGCCCCGGCCAGAACTCCGACCGGGGATTCGGTTGCGTCTCGGTCATGGCACTCCGTTGTACCTGTTCATGGCCTGTTCGAGGCCGTGCCTGAACCAGTATACGATCGCCTCCCCCACAAGGCTGCGCAACGGAACCACCGCCTCCTGTTCCGTGCCGGCATTCCAGGGACGCAGCACGTAGGCCGTGGCGTCCATGCGACCGGGCGGACGTCCCACGCCGACGCTGAGCCGATGGAACTCCCGCGTGCCCAGCTGGGCAATCACGGACTCAACACCTCGATTGCCGCCGGAACCACCGCGCTCCCGCAATCGAATCCTGCCCAGCGGCAGGTCGAGATGATCGTGCACCACGAGCAGTTGCGACGGCTTGACCCGCTCCGCCTGCATCAGCCGCTGCACGCTGAATCCGTTCAGGTTCATGTAGACCTGCGGTGTGGCAAGCAGGACGCTGGCCGGGTTCGGGACGTCCCCCTCCCCGGCCGACGGGGACCGGTGCGTGTGCCAGACGCCCCAAACGGCCTTGTACGTCTTTTTGCGCCGGGGCACCTGGAGGTCGGCTGCCAATTGCGCAACGCTCTCCAGACCTATGCTGTGGGGGGTCCGGGCGTACTTGCGCCCGGGATTGCCCAGGCCGAACACCAGCCAGCGGCCAGCGTCGGTCCGGACCGCCGACCCGCGTCCCAAAGTCATGGTTTCCGGCTGCCCAGGAACCAGACGGCGACGGACTTGACACCGAAATAGGCGAGGATGATCAAGGCCACGGTCAGGCCAAACCGCATGCCGCGCGCCAAATAGGCGGCCAGCGCGGCGGGCCGTGCCCGTGCGGCCAACTGGTCCAGCGACTGCCTCAGGGTTTGATCTTCTGCGGGTATGATCGCGGTCGTCTCCGGTTCCTGGCCCGTCGTCTCCGCGGCGTCCGCCAGCGTGAACCGCACAATCGTCTCGGTCGGATCCCGGCCCTCGAACTGGGCCTCCAGCCGAATCTCGTACTCGCCCGGCGGGTTGTCTCCTGCCCGCCATACCCCGAGTACCGATGCGTTCACTTCCTCCTGTCCGCCGTTGAAATAGATCTCGCGATCGTCTCCCGCCTCCCGCCAATAAAGGGCATAGCTTTGCAGGCCCGCGCCCTGGACCGTGCCCCTGACCTGCAAGTCGCCGGTCACGGTTTGGCCCTCACCGGGAGCGGTGATCGACACGGTGGCATCCGCCTGTGCGTATACGCGATTGCCGACGGCGAACGGATGCGCCACGGTCAGCAGAATGGCAACCCCAAGGCAGCAAGCGGCCGTGTACAGCCTGCCTACACACGCGGCCGGAAGGCGGGAGTTCACAAACCGGCGCCCCCCGTCAACGTTGCAGTTCCGTCTTCAACCAGGCCACCAGTATGGCCAAGTCTTCGTCGGAGACGAGGTTCGGGCCGAACTCGGGCATCAGATTGCCGGTCTGGTTGTCCGGGTCGTCCTGGGCGACCCCGGCACGCACCAGCGTCTGCAGCTCCTGCTCCGACATGGCGCCCACCTTCTCGGAATCCAGCAAGGGCGGGGTCAACCCGGTGATGCCTTCGCCCCGTCCGCCATGGCAGGCGGCGCAATTGTTGGCAAACAGTACGGCACCGGGCACCGATACCCCTGAACCGCTGCCGCCGGCAGGCGTGGATTGCATCGGAGTCGCGGGCACGACCGGTTCCGCTGCCCGGGGCGCAACCTCCGCAGCCGACTGTTGGCTGCGCAGCGTCAGAAACGTCGCCACGGCGATCAGGACCATGCCGCCAAACACCGCCGCGCTCCGGGGATCGAAGGTCAGTTGTACGGGGTCGCCGTCGTCGGTCCCGGCTCCATTGAGATAGAGCACCATGCAGATGGCGATCAGCATGAAAGCCATCAGCGAAAGCATCGGGATTGTCAGGATGCCAAACCAGTCGATATAGGGAATGGCGCAGGAGGGCCCCGTACCGCACGTGGTGGCGGACGAGAACCAGGAGGTCTTTTGCAACAGCACGTGGTAGGCCGCCACCGCCTGTCCAACCACCGCCGCCCCCAACACGAGCCAGGCCATAACGGCCACCCGGGTGATCAAGGCAAACCCCATGATCACGGCCAGCGGGTACATGAGAATCCGCTGGTACCAACAGAGCAGGCATGGCTCAAAGTGGCGGATTTCACTGAAGTACAGGCTGCCGGCCACCGCCGTCACGGCCACCGCACACCCCCCGAGGAGCGGCCAGGGCCATGTCCGGCCGCGCCGGACCTCGGCACCGTTTGTGGCCATGGCAGGAGTGTGGCGTTCCGGCCCGGCGTGTCCTTAAATCCGGACTGGGGCTATTCAACGGCCACCAGGGCGGCATTGACGGCGGCGCGAATCGCATCGTAGTTGGCCGCGTTGCCGGCAAACACTTCGTCGTTGATCAGGATGTGCGGGGTGCCTTGGGCACCGTCGGCCACGCCGGCCCGGACCGCCTGGTCCACCTTGTCCTGCGTTGCAACCAGTCCGAAACACTCGACGAACTCCCGTTCGTTGACGCCGGCGTCGCGAGCCAGGGCGGTCAGGTTCTCAATTTCGTAACGGGCCGCGCCCCGTTCTCCGAAGAACAGGGTGTCGTGGTACTGCCAGAACCCGTTGGGATCGTCGGACAGGTCGATGATGCACTGGCCGGCCCGGGCCGCGTTGTACGAGGCCGGGGCAAAGATGTCAAGCGGGAAAAACATGTAGACGAGACGCAGGTCGCCGGCTTCGATGAAATCCTCGATCAGCCGGGACTTCGCATTCCGGTTGAACTCGCCGCAATGGGGACACAGGAAGTCCTCGTAGGCCACCATGACCACCGGGGCGTCGGGACTCCCCAGTTCGTTGCCGTTGATCCACTCCGTCGGAATGTTGGCGTGTGCCTCAGACGATACCGGCGTGCGGCTGGTGACCACCACCAACACAATGATCCCGACCACCACGATCGAGGCCACACCGATGATCCACAGACCTATGCGGTTATTTCCCTTCATTGCGGATTCCGTTCCTGCCAAGTTCCCAGTTGTGTTCGGCTCTGCGCTTCCCGGTACATATTGTGCAGGAAAGCCGCCCCGGACACCGGAATTGACATCCTTTGGTCGTAGCCTTGCCATCTGCGCGGCCAGGCAGGCCGCATCCGGTTTCCGAAGCTGTCAGGGATGGGCAAAGCGCTCAGCCGACGTATTGCGCGGGGACTGGAACACCCGGTCGGCGGGTCAGCCACAGGGCCAGGCCCTTGACCTGGCTGGGATGCCGATGGCACAGATGCTGGTTGATGCAGTCGGCGCATGGATGGAATGTGGACCGAAGAAGCATGGTCGGCTTACGGTGTCGTTTTCGTCATCGATGCCGGATCGCCGCCACCATGCTTTTGCTGCATCCTTGACCGCTTTTCATCACCGGTTTGGTTTGACCGATTCTGAGCAGGATTCCCGGGATGGGTCTCCGCAACCGGCAGCCGGGCTATCGGACTTTGCGCAGCAGTCCAGACCAAACGGTTGTACGATTGAGCAATTCCCCAACCAAGTCAAAGGGCGAAAAGCACAATGCAGAAGCTGGGCGGATCGGTTGTCGTTGTCACGGGGGCCAGCCGCGGGGTGGGGGCGGCCGTGGCGGAGGCATTTGCGTCCCGCGGATGCCACGTGGTCCTGGCAGCCCGCACGCAGGCAGACATCGAAGCGCTGGCGGCGCGGCTCGCGGCGGACCATGCCGTGGAAACCATGGCCGTGGTCGCCGACGTGACCAGGACCGACCAGGTCGATGAATTGATGCGGTCGGTGGCCGAACGCCTTGGCGGCATCGACATCCTCGTGAACAACGCCGGCCTGGGTTCGTACACGTCCCTGGCGGACACGTCGGACGACGACATGTTCCATGTGATGGACGTCAACCTGTTCGGCGCCATACGCTGTCTGCGCGCCGCCGTGCCCCACATGCGGCGGCGGGGCGGCGGCCACGTCGTGAACATCGGCAGCATCGTCTCGTACATGGCGGTGCCCAGATACCGCAACATCTTCGCGGCCTCGCCCATCTACTGCGCTTCCAAGTTTGCGCTGCGGGCCGCCACGATTGC
Organism: Caldilineaceae bacterium; assembly: GCA_965219935.1. Taxonomy (GTDB): domain Bacteria; phylum Chloroflexota; class Anaerolineae; order Caldilineales; family Caldilineaceae; genus Bin34. The sequence goes on from CBDCOU010000003.1 coordinate 1,654,871, forward strand.
GGCCCGGGCGGAACTGCACAGCGACAACATCCACGTGATGCTGGCCGTGTTGGGACCAACCCGAACGAACTTCTTTCGGGCAGGGGCGGGGCAGGTGCCCCCCGACGCCCTCAATGCCGAGGATCGGGGCCGTCTGGCCTTCCTCGACGCGGCGCCCGACCAAGTGGCCCGGCAACTGGTGCACGCGGTCCAGAAGCAGGACCGGGAGGTGTACTTTACCCCGTTGAACTTCATCCTGGTCAAGCTGGCGGTGTGGGCACCCCACCTGTACGACCTGTTGCTGCGCCTCTGCTTTCTCCTGCTGGGACGCCCCGAGGAAGCGCCGACGGCCAAGCGCGCTCCCTGGCAGGGAGCCCACTACCGGGAGTGGATTCCCTTTGCCGGACTGGTGGTGCTGGGCGGCTGGTGCCGTCGCCGCCTCAAGCGGTTGTGGAAGTAGGCAAGCCAATGCCGGGCTGTCAATCCGACTGCCGGGCCCGGGCGTAAATGGCCTCGACCAGCAGTGCCAGATCGCCGTTCCCGGACTGGTCCGCGGCGGGCGGAGGCCCAAGCCGATAGGCTGGTGCCACAGCGTTGTCCCTGTTCTCCAGATGCCTGTGTAGCGACCGAATGGCGCGCATGTCGCCCCAGAACTCGTCGTGCAAGTCCGCTTCGCGCCCGGACATCGCAGCCGCGCCTCCCGCATGCCTGCGCCCGGACTGCGCCTGTTGGAGATGGGCCATGAGCCCGGTCAGGTCGTCCTGGTGAAGTCCCCGCAACCGAAACAGGACCAGGGGATCCTGTTCCAGCAGCCATCCCGTTTCGACCAGCACCGCCATGCACCAGGGACAGGGGATCTGCTCCGAATGCGGAGCCACATTGAGTTGAAGCTCCTCCATGCCCGAGGGCCAGAGCCCCCTCCCGCTGTCCGCCAGGAGGCTCAGGATCTCCGCCGACATCCGTTGCCCGCCATGCTGGCCGGCTTCCAGAATGCGATCCGCGTCCGCGTTCAGCGATTGGTACCAGTCCGCCACCGGGTATCGGGGCAAACCCGCCGTGACCGTAATCCGCCTCTGGGACTGGTGCCGCACCGTGGCCACAACCCGGTTTCCCTTGATGTCCAGGGACATGATTTCGACCGTGGCGGCACATTGCCGGGCGAAGTTGCGCAGGCGCGGGTTGTCGGCAAACAGGGCACCGTCCCACCGCTCGTACCATCCCGCCGGACCATCGGACACCGTTTCGAGGGGCTCCACGTTCATGGCAGGGCCCTCGGTGCGTCCGAATGTTGCAAGGTCAGCAATTCGTACAGCTGGTCGTTGGACAGTTCGGTGAGCCACTCCGTGCCAGCGCCCAGGATGTCGCGTGCCAGCTGTCCCTTCTGCCGAATCAAGCGGTCCACGTGTTCCTCGACCGTTCCGGCCATGATGTACCTGAACACCTGTACGCGCCTGGTTTGTCCAATCCGGTGGGCGCGGTCGGTCGCCTGGTCCTCAACCGCGGGATTCCACCACCGATCGAAGTGATACACCTGGTTGGCAGCCGTCAGGTTGATGCCCACGCCTCCGGTCCTTACGCTCAGGACGAGCACGGGACAGGCCTGCCCGCCCTCCTGGAAGCGATCCACCATCTGCTGCCGGGTCCCGTGCGGTACGCGGCCGCTGATGAACTCGGGCGTAAAGCCCAGGTGCCGCGCGATGTGGGCCTGGAGAATTTGCCCCATGCGCACGAAGGTGGTGAACACCAGCACCTTGTTCCGGCCGTCCAGCGACTCCGTCAGCATTTCCGTAAAGCGATCCAACTTGCCGCTGCGGCCCCCGTACTCCGGATTGTCCGCAAGGGTCTCGTCCTCATCCAGCAGGGCCGGATGGTTGGCGATCTTGCGCAGTTGCGTCATGAGGGCCAGAATCGAACCTCGCCTCCGCATGCCGTCCAGCTCGCGGATGTGCGGCAGGGAGGCCTCCACGGCCCGGGCGTACTGATCCGTCTGCTCGGACGACAGGTCGCAGATGACATCGATCTCCTGTTTCTCGGGCAGGTCGGAAATCACCTCGGGATCCGACTTCAGGCGACGGAGAACGAACGGCTGGACAATCCGCTGCAGCTGCCCCAGTTTTTCCCCGTTGCTCTCGCCTTCGATGGGCTGAATGAAGCGGCGCTTGAAGTCCTGCTGGGATCCGAGAAATGCCCCGTTCAGGAAATCCAGGATGCTCCAGACTTCCAACAGCCGGTTTTCAATCGGCGTACCGGTCAGGGCAAACCGGTGCCGACAGCGCAGGCTGCGCACGGCCATGGTCTGTTTGGCGGACGGATTCTTGATGTTCTGGGCCTCGTCGAGCATCACAGTATGCCAATGGATGCGGCCCAGCACCGCCTGGTCCACACGCGCCGTGCCATAGCTGGTCAGCACCACATCCGTTTCCCGCACCCTTGCGTACAGGTCCGCCTGCCGGGCGCGGCCGCCGCCATGGTGGAGCATGACCCGCAGGCCCGGGGCAAAGCGTTGCAGTTCCCGCTTCCAGTTGCGCAGGACGCTGGTCGGACAGATGAGCAGCCTCGGCCTGCGGCCTTCCGGCGACGGAGTCCGTTCCTGCTCCAGAAACAACGCGATGGCCTGGATGGTCTTGCCCAGCCCCATGTCGTCGGCCAGGCAGGCGCCCAGTCCGATTTGGTGCAGATACCACAACCAGGCCAGGCCGCGCCGCTGATAGGGACGCAGCGTGCCAACGAAACCCGGCGGTTCGAACCGCTCCTCTTCCCGCGCCACGGACCGGATGCGCTGCCAAATGGTGCGCAACCGGTCGGGTACCGTTACCCCCGAGACCTCCAAGGCCTGGAACTCCCGGAAACCGCTTCCAAAACGGGCAATACGGCTCGCGTTCCGTGTTTCCCCATGCTCGTCGTCAGCTTGCTCCTGCATGATCTGCAGGGCCTGCAAAAGACCTACGCGGCGGGATGTCCCCCGCGTCTCCAGAAGATGCCGCGCCGCCCTGATCTGACCCTGATTGACCTGCAGCCATTGTTCGTTCATGTACACCAGGGGCGAACCGGCCATGGCAATTTGGCTCAGGCCGACGTCGTCCAGCAGGTCGCCGTCCACAGTCAAGGCATATCCGATTTCGTATTCTCCGAATGCCTCCTGTGCGGATGCTTCGTGCTCCTCGTCGACCTCCCGCACATCCAGGCGAATCTGAAGACGGCTCCGCTCGGCGTCGGTCCACCAAACCGGCAGATGAACCTGGAAGCCCGCGCCCATCAGGGCAGGTGCATCCTTGGTCAAAAACCGGTAGGCCTCTTCCCGACTCAGTTCAACTGCCTGGAGGCCGGGTTGCCGCACAAGGGGCTGCACGCAGGAACTGTGCCGACTGGCCGCCCGCAGCCCCGCAATCAAACGGGCTCCCATCAGAGGATCGGGATCCGCGCCGGCCGCATGGGCGCGGTGATCGCCATGGAAACCAATGCCACCGTTGAGCCGGTCGGCGGCAATCCCCTGCCGGCCTTCCGCAAGGCGGTCAGGCCAAGCATGGGAACCCAACATGTCGTCCGCGGCCAACGTGACCTGCAACTGCCACGGTCCGTCCCCGTCCGTCTGGCCCGTGGCCTGCGGGTCCAGGAGTTCAAAGGCCAACGCGATGTCGACGGATTGACTGCCGAATGCCCTGGACATCCACTCCTGCCACTCCCCCTGCATTTGGCGTCGCTGTTCCGGTTCGGCTTCCACAACGCCGTTGACCAACAGCCGACACCACTGATCCTGCGCTTCCACCGATCCCGACCGGGGGGAACCGGACACCTGCCGGAACCTGTCGTCCGAGCCCACGGCCGCCGCCGCCGCCGCCATGCGTTCATGCACCACCGCATTGACGAAACTGGTCAATAGCGATGCCGCATCCCGGTCTCCGGCCACATTGTCGGCAAAGGACAGGTTCACCCCCGGCATGCACCTGGCGAACTCCTGGAAACCCAGGTCCGATTCGCGGCCGTACTGCCACGGGCTCCATTGCACCTGCCACCCGCCTTGAACCGCTTGCAGAAATGGCACGGCCCGCCCGGCCCGCACCAAGGCCAAGGCATACTCTGCGGCCTGTCCCCAATAGCGCAGGTCCGACCCGGGCACGAAGTATCGGTTGAGCGCCGCGTCGGCCTGCTCCGTGTCGGGCCCGCCGGTGGACGAACCGGCGGCGAAGCCGAGCAGCCCGTTCAGGACCCTGAGTGCCGGACCGATGGCCAGGTCCAGGCCCAGGACACGGAATTCCTGCATGCCCGAGACATGCAGATTATGAGGCTGGACGCCATTGTCCGGTACAGGCAGGCGTGCTGCCCTCTTGGCCAAGGGCAAATCGCCCTGCCCAATGTCGGCCAGAAGGCTGCGGAGCCGATGGCGCAACACGGCGGGCGCCACCAAACCCGGATGCACCGGAACCCGCGCAACCCGGTTGCGGAGCTTGCGCGCCGGCGCGCGGGCACTCCGATCCGGACGGCTGGGTTCCTGCCTGCCGACGGGGGGGGATTCGGCCCACAAAAACAGGCACGCCGGCTCGCCTTGCGAAGCGGCAATCCACGTGGCATGAAGGGTGGAGGGCATGGAGACCGCGACCGTTTTCTGACTCTGCTGACCGGCCGCACCGGGTCACCAAACAGGCAAATCCGCCCTCGGTCATGGTCCGAGGGGAACCGCGCAGTATAGCATCGCCCCGGCTCCGAGCCCCAACCCGACCGGACCGGAAAAGCCCCGGACCAATCCCCCGCGGCCAAGACGCGGCAGGCCTCGGTGCATGTCCGTACACCTGTGGTTTGCACCCCCCGGGGATGTGTCGACACCACCCGTCGCGTCCACAAGATCCAAGGCCGTACGATGCGTTCGGATGCCTTGCCGGGGAACACCAAGTACTCGGCGATACCCGCACACGCGTACCGACACCGCGTGCCTCCCAGGTTCCGGCGCCGAGTGCCCGGTGAGGTGATCGCCGCCCCCCGAACCGGCCGGGACACCGACCAAGTCGCTCCTCGGTACTGGCAACGCACAACCGGCACCAGTCACCGGGAAGTAGATCGAATTCCGACGCGTATTGGTCCCGGGCCGGAATCTTTCTCTATAATGCCCGGTTTCATGTCCAGCCGTCCCATGCAACCGGGAAACTAACCCATGTACAAGACACACACCTGCGGAGAGCTGCGCCTCTCCCACTGCGATCAGACAGTGGTTCTGGCAGGCTGGGTCAATGTGCGCCGGGACCACGGCGGACTGATTTTCCTGGACCTGCGCGATCGTTTCGGCATCACCCAGGTTGTGGTCGACGCGGACAGGCACCCGGACGCCCATGCCATTGCCAGCCAGGCCCGGTCGGAGTTTGTCCTCAAGGTGGCCGGCACCGTCCGCGAGCGCCCGGAAGGCTCGGCCAACCCAACCTTCGCCACCGGCGAAGTCGAACTGGCCGCCCGGGAGGTGGCGATCCTCAACCGCTCCGAAACCCCGCCGTTCTACATCAGCGACGAAGCGGACGAAACCGACGAGACCCTGCGCCTGCAATACCGCTACCTGGACCTGCGGCGACCCAGGATGCTGCGGAACCTCCGTCTGCGGCACGCCATCATCAGCGACATCAGGGCCTACCTCGCGGAGCGGGACTTCATCGAAGTCGAAACCCCCCACCTGCTCAAAAGCACCCCGGAGGGCGCGCGTGACTTTGTGGTGCCGAGCCGACTGCAGCAGGGCAGCTTCTATGCCCTGCCCCAGTCCCCGCAGCAGCTGAAGCAGCTGTTGATGGTGGCCGGACTGGACCGGTACTTCCAAATCGCCCGCTGTTTCCGCGACGAGGATCTGCGCGCCGACCGCCAACCCGAATTCACGCAGCTCGACCTGGAAATGAGCTTTGTGGAGCCGGAGGACATCCGCAGCCTGATGGAACCGCTCCTCATCCAGCTGGCACAGGACCACCAGGCCTGCCGGATTCAGGAGACACCGTTCCCCGTCCTCACCTACCGGGAATGCATGGACCGATTTGGCACGGACCGGCCGGACCTGAGGTTCGGCGTGGAGCTGTTCGACGCGACCGCGATCCTGCAGGAAAGCGGGTTCAAGGTCTTTTCCGGCGCCGTTGCCCGCGGCGGCGTGGTCAAGGGTGTGGTCCATCCGGGCGGTGCCGGCCTGAGCCGCCGCGAAATCGACCGGTTGACGGAACTGGCCCGGCAAGGCGGCGCCCGCGGCCTGGCATGGCTGGGCCTGGAACACGACGTGGCGGATGCCTCCGACATTGGGGACGGCACCTTCCGGTCGCCCATCGCGCGTCACCTGGATCCACGGGAACTGGCCGGGCTGGTCGCAGCGGGCGGAGCCCGGGCGGGCGACATGCTCCTGCTCGTCGCCGATGACGAGCCGGTCGCGGCCGCAAGCCTCCACCTGATCCGGAGCGACATCGGCAGCACCGCGGGCCTGATTGATCCGGATCTCTTCGCCTTCTGCTGGGTCACGGACTTCCCGCTGCTCGAGCTGGATGCCGAAGCCGGCCGCTGGACGGCGGTGCACCATCCCTTCACATCCGCCCGCGACCAGGATTGGGACCGGCTGGAGGACGATCCCGGCTCGGTCCTGGCCAAGGCCTACGACGTTGTCCTGAACGGCTGGGAAATCGGGGGCGGCAGCATCCGCATTCATGACCAGGTGCGCCAGCAACAGCTGTTCCGCGCGCTCAGCCTGCCGGAGGAGGAAATCCAGCGGGAGTTCGGGCACCTGCTCAAGGCGTTCCGCTATGGCGCCCCGCCCCACGGCGGCATTGCCATGGGCCTGGACCGAATCGTGGCCCTGTGGGCCGGCGCCACCAACATCAGGGACGTGATCGCCTTTCCCAAGACCGCCACCGGTTCCGACCTGCTGTTCGACTGCCCGGCGCCCATCGACTCCGAACAGTTGCTGGAACTGGGCATCGACGTGACCGTCTGAACGGGCCCGGATATGGCAGCTGGTGGTTGAGAAACCGGCGGAAGTGTCTATAATTCACCTTGCCCTGCTTTGCGCGTGATCGAACCGGCATTTGTTAACCAACGGCAGCAAAGTGGAACGTCGTGATGCGGCGCGAATGCTTCGCCACAGGCTGGTGTCGCAGCAGCGTCCAGCGTGTTCCCACCTGAGTCTCATCAGGTTAAACAATCCGTTCACACGGCAGAAGTAGGGTTTTTTCTTGGCTTTGCACACCGGATCGGGTTCCCGTGACGGCAACCGTGGCGGATGCCCGATCCAATCCCGTGCCCATCGAACCACAACCGTGAAGCGCGTCCGGTATCGCCGCCCATGACCATCAAACGGATCCGTGCCTCTGACGAAACCTGGGCCTTCACCAGCGACATGTACGCGCGCGTCAACGCGGGCCTGGTGGTCACCCGCGAAGGCGGCATCCTGATCGATACGCTGCTGTTCCCGGTGGAAACCCGCCAGTTGGTCAACTACACCAACAGGCTGTGCGAAGCCGGCATCAAGTACGTAATCAACACCCAGGCTGCGATGGACCACTCGCTGGGGTCCTTCCTGTTTCCCGACGCCGAGCTGCTGGCGCACCGCGAGACCCGGAGCTACCTGGCCAGCAGCGGTGCGCGCAACCTGCGCAACGCGAAGAAGAACAGCCCGGAACTCAACGACGCCAAGGTCAGGCTGCCGCGCGTGGTGTTTGACGACAGCCTGGTGTTGCGGCTGGACAGCAAGTCCGTGCATGTCATACATGCGCCGGGACCGGTCAACGACACCTGCATGGTCTATGTACCCGAGGAAAAGGTCCTGTTCGCCAGCGACCTGATGATGCACATCCCCCTGATCACGCACCAGCGCTGCGACATCGAAGCCTACAAGCAGTCGTTGCGTCGCATGCACGACTTCAACCTTGAAGTGATCGTGCAGGGCCACGGCGAAATCCTGCTGCGGGGCGAGGTCACCAGCAGCATCGACAAGGCCATCAACTACCTGAACGACGTGGACCAAATGGTGGACGAGGTCCTGGCCGGCGGCGGCAAGGTTGAGGACGCGTTTGCCAACGGACCGGAGAAATTCGGGATATCCACCCTCCCCATGAACGGGCTGATTTCCAACTTCCACCGGCAGAATGTCCACCACCTGTGGAAGCGCAAGGACCCGCGGCTACAGCGCAAGCGGGCCGCCCGGGCCGGCTAGGACGCCAAGCCCGGCAGCCGGACCGCGGGCGGCCGTGGGATCGGATCCGATGGATGTGGAGCCGTTTGAATTCAACCAGGCAAGACTGTCCGCGTTTCGCCGGTGCCGCCGTCGGTTCTTCCTGAAGTACAGGTCCGACAAGCCATTGTTGGAGCGCGCCTTGACACTGGCGGACCGCGACTGGGACGCGGCACGCCTGGGCCAACGGTTTCACCTGTGCATGGAACGACTGGCCAGGGGACTGCCGATGCAGTCGGTCGCCAACGGGCTGCCGACGGAGCAGGCCGCAAGCCTAGCCAAGGCCTGGGACTACCGATGCTCGCTGCGTGCCGACCAATTCCTGACCGAATACGACCTCACCATCCCCTTCGACCACTGGCTGCTGACCGCCCGCGCGGACCTGCTCGCACGGAGCGGCGACGGGACAGTCACCATCGTTGACTGGAAAACCGGCGCCAACACCAATGCAGACAGACTGAGACGTTCGGACCAGGCCCGCATCCTGCCCTATGTTGTGCTGGAGGCTGCCAGCAGCCTGGGCTGGAATACCGTGACGGCATCGGGCATTACGCTGGTCTTCTGGTTCGCACAGGACCCGGACCATCCACTGCAACTGCCGTACTCACAGCGCCAGCACGAGCAAAACCGGTCAAATCTGGCATCCATCATGGACATGGTTGACGGCCTCGAAGGAGAGGAGGCATTTGCACGCGTCCCCGATGATCCGGCCACGGTCGATACGATCTGCCGTCCGTGCGAGTACATCCACTACTGTGAACGCAACCCCACGTCCGCCGGCCCCGTACAACCCATCGACTATGAGGAAGAGGATCTCGAAGCCGTTTGGGAGACATTCGATTTCTCCCTCGACTAGGGTATGCGGCCCCATGTACATCGGACTTTCCGTCCGCAGCCACCCGGCAGGAACCGCGCCATGAACTGGCAGTTGATGCCTCCTGCGGCCCCGCCGGCCGAGTTGCTGGACGTCTGTCAGGGACCGCTTCTGGCGCGGCTCCTGGCCCAACGTGGCATCGTTGACGCGGATTCCGCCAAGGGCTTCCTGAACCCGGACCACTACGCGCCCGCACCGGCCAGCGCCATGGTGGGCGTCGTGCGAGCAGCCCGCATGCTGAGGCAATGCCAAGACCAAAGGTTGCCGGTCCTGGTATGGGGGGACTTCGACGCAGACGGCCAAACCAGCACCGCCCTCCTGGTGTCGGCCCTGCGCGAACTGGCGGACGATCCCACGCTCGTGCATTGGCACATCCCTCATCGCGTCAGGGACAACCATGGAGTCCAGGCCGGAGTGTTGACGGATCTGCTCCCGCGACTCTCTCCCCGTCCCGCCCTGATCATCACTTGTGACACCGGCATCGATGCCGTGGAGGGCCTCAGGGCCGCGCGGCAGGCGGGGCTGGATGTCATCGTCACGGACCACCACGCCCTGCCACCGGAATTCGACGACCATGAACCAGGCACGGATCCGTGCCTGCCGACCAGCATCGAAGATGCCGACCTGGAACGCTGGGGCGTTCGGTGCCTTGCCGACGCCATCGTCAACCCGCAGCTGATGCCCCCGGAACATCCCCAGGCCCATCTGCCGGGAGTGGGCGTGGCCTTCCTGGTCGTGCAGCAGTTGATCAACGAACTGAAACCCATGGCCACAGCCGACCAGTTTCTCGATCTGGTGGCCGTGGGCATCGTGGCGGACATGGCCGACCAGAAAGCGGACACGCGCTACTGGCTGCAGCGGGGGCTGGTGCAACTGGCCCGCACCGAAAGAATCGGCCTGGAGGCCCTGCTGGACGAGAGTTTGCGGCGCGTGCAGTGGCGCAAGACCGGGGTACGCGCCGAACACATCGCCTTCCAGGTGGCCCCCCGCCTCAATGCCGTAAGCCGACTGGAAAGCGCCGAGACCTCGGTTGAGCTGCTCCTGACCCGGGATCGGATCCAGGCCGAGGAGATGGTCCGCAACCTCACTTTTTTGAACGAACGGCGCAAGGACGAGTCCGCGCGCATTGCCGCAACCACGCGCAATCTCCTGGCCGCACGCCCCGAACACGACGCGCTCCACTGCCTCGTAATTGCCCACCGGGGCTGGCATCCGGGATTGCTGGGCATCGCCGCCAGTCGGATCGTGGAAGAAACCGGCAAGCCGTCCATTGTTCTCACGATTACGGAGGAAGGCGTGGCCCGGGGCAGCGCACGCAGTGTGGACGGAATCGACATCGGGCGCGCGATCGGCCGATGCAGCGACCTGCTCCTGTCGCACGGAGGACACGCGGGCGCCGCCGGCGTGCGACTTGAAGTCGATCGCCTCGAGGAGTTCCGACGCAGGGTCAGCGAGGAAGTGGCGGCCCTGCACGGGGATGGCCCTGCGCCGCGCCGCGCGGACCTGGAACTTCGCCTGGAGGAACTGCACCCGGACACCCACCGTCAGCTGGAGGCGCTGGAGCCGACCGGCGCCGGCAACCCGCAGCCCGTCCTGTTGTCGCGGGAGCTGGCGGCCGAACGGCCCGTGCGGTCCCGCGACGGCAAACACCTGTTCTTCAGCGTACGCCAGGCCGGCCACCGGTTTGCCTCCCAGGCCAAGTGGTTCAACGCGCCTCCGGGAGTGGAACGGGTGCTGGAGGGACCGATCAATCTGCTGTACCACCTGGCCTTGGACACCTACCGGCGTCGCAGGAGCTTTTTTCTATTGGTCAGGGACTGCGAGGCGGTCGACCAACACCGCACGACTGCACCGGAGCCCCCGGTCCAGACCATGCCCTTCACCATCGAGGATCTCCGCGCATCGCCGTTGGCCGAGCTGCCGAACGCTGCGCGGGAAACCACCGCCTGGTACGCCGCCGGAGCCGCGTTGCCGGAGGCGTGGATCAGCGTTCCGCCCGTCTTGCAAGGGATGGACGATCGCGACTCCCTCACGATTTGGACGGCTCCCCCCTCCCGCAAGCACCTCAAGGAACTGCTGCAGGCACGCGCTTGGACATCCGTTGCCGTCCGGGCGGCGGAACCTCAAGGCACACCCCTTGAGATGGACCATGTAGTGGATTTGTTCAAGGAACGCTACAAACGCGCGTGGGATTCGGACTCGCCTGCGACCAACGACATGTATCGACAAGACGAGGCATCCCTGTTCACTGTGGACACCCCAACTGCGGTGGATGCCTCCGGAATCCCCGACTTGATCCAGGAACGGTGGGCCGCCGAATGGGGCCTGACCAGGGAAGTCATGCAAATCACCCGCGCCCTGTTGCAGGCCAACGACTTCCTGCATATAACGGGAGACTTGGCGTTGCCCGGACCGGATCGTGCCCTGGGTGCCCGGAACGACGACTGGCACCGCCGCAAATCAATTCCCTTGCTGGCTCAGTTGCGCGCGGCCCTCCATGAAATCAAGGCGTTCCACGCACTGCTGCACAGGGAGGATTTGACCCGCCACCTGGCTACCGTGCACGGCCCGCAAACGTAACCCGCCCTACCGGCATCGCGGCTATCGCAAACCGCCCGTGCTGCCGCCGTCCCCAACAGCATCCTGCAGTCCGGGCCGCGGCCGCTTGTATGGCGCAATCCACCGCAGACGGTATGTCCTGAACCCTCCTGGCCAATTGCTATAATCGGCGCCGTCCCGGAATCGGAAACGAAATTCGCAGGTGCAGGGAGCCCAACCGTGGGGACCCTTGCGTGGATTTCACATCCCGTGACGGAACCATCCCCCAATGTGCCGGAGCCCCTCGTCAATTGTTGCCAAGTGGCGTGTCGGCCTATTGGCCGATTTCCACGACCATGCCGATACCGCACGCCCGAAATTGCAGCAACCGTTGACGGAAATGCGGGGCGGCTTTGACAGCGACATGCTGGCGACAGGACACGAATAGTAGAACCGACCAAGCTTCGGGTTCCCTGTTCGTTCCAACCGTTCCGCGCGTCCCCATCCAGTCCCGTTCCCGCGAGCGGCTCCCCTTGTTTCATCAGCGGACCCTTGGGGCGCGACAGCGTGGCATGGATGCCTGACGTGCAGCACCGGGGCGGGGCTGCACTCCACATGGCGGCCGCGGTTCTGGGGGCCACGCTGATGGGTGCGGCACTGATGGCCGTGCTGGGCCACAATCCGTGGGAAGCCTTCACCGGGTTGGCGGAAGGTGCCCTGGGCACGGAGCACGGCCTCGCCGTCACAGTCCGCAAGACGGCGCCGTTCGTCCTGACCGGCCTGTCCGTGGCCCTGGCCTTGAAAGCCGGCTTGTTCAACTTCGGGGCCGCCGGCCAGTTCCTGATGGGATCGGTGGGAGCCGTCTGGATAGGCATACAGTTTGAAGCACTGCCTGGCTGGCTTCACCTGCCCCTGGCCTTGGCCGTGGGCATCGGTTCCGGCAGCGCATGGGGCGCCATCCCGGGATGGCTCAAGGCGTCAACCGGGGCCCACGAAGCCATCACCACGATCATGCTGAACTACGTGGCCGCCCTGTTCGCAGGATGGACCGTGTTTGCCGGCAGTTCCCTAGCGACAGCCCGGCCCGGTCCGTTGTGGGATGCAACGGCAGGTCCTGTGTCCGTGTCGCCGGACGTGCTCGCGTCCGCCCGCATCCCCTGGATCCTCGGCCCCCCACTCGGGATCCACTGGGGCATTGCCTTGGTGCTGCTGACCGCCCTGTTGGTTTGGTGGCTGATGGAACGAACCCGATTCGGCTTTGAACTGAAGACCGTTGGGGCCAAGCCCTTGGCCGCGCGGTACGCCGGCATGCGCTCGGGATGGACGACGGTACTGGCCATGTCGTGGGCCGGCGGCCTGGCCGGATTGGCAGGAGCCATCGAAACCCTTGGGGTTAACCACAAGTTCGCATCGGAGTTCGGGGAAGGGGTGGGCTTCGAAGGCATCGCTGTCGCCTTGCTGGGCCAAGGGCATCCCCTGGGAATTGTGCTGGCGGCCCTGCTGTTTGCGGTACTGGATGCCGGTGCATCGAGGATGCAATTCGTTTCGGGAGTCCCGTCCGACATCATTCAGGTGATCCAGGCCTTCATCCTGATCTTCGCGGCTGCGCCCGCGCTCGCAACCTGGCTGCTGAATCGTGTGTCCCGCACACAACGCGTATCCGCAGCGGCGGCCGGCCGCCGCACCTGACCGCCACCTTGCCCATGGCCGCCCTCACCCAAGCCACCGCCCGGTTCGCGGCCGGCCTGCCCTTCCTGCTTCTGGCAGGGGCCTTTCTGGTCGAGTACGCGCCGTTCGCCGACATCCAGGCAATCCGGATGTTGTTCGGTGCCAACGTCCTCGATTTCGCCCTGCGCGCCGCCGTTCCCCTCATTTTGGGAGCGTTGGGAGGCATCCTGTGCGAGCGCTCCGGGATCGTTAACATCGGCATTGAAGGCATGATGCTGGCAGGAGCGTTCGCCGCCTTTGTGGCCAAGACCGCCACCAATCACTGGGACTTGGGCCCCAGCCTGCTCCTCGGCACATGTGCAACCCTGTTGACGGGAGCCGCCATGGGCTTGCTGCACGCCCTCTTCTGCCTGCGGTTCGGCATGCACCAGATCATCTCCGGCACGTCCCTGATCCTGCTGTCGATGGGGATCTCCGCCACCTTCTTCGACAGGGATGCCGTGGCTGTGGGCAAGTTCGCGCCGTGGCCGGTTCCGCTGTTGTCGGAGTGGCCGGTAATCGGGCCCTTGTTGTTCAACAAGCCCCCGATTACCTACGCGGCATTGCTGGCGGTCGCGGTTGTGGGGTTCGCGTTGGCGCGCACGCGGTGGGGATTGCGCACTCGAGCCATTGGCGAACATCCCCGGGCAGCGGACACTGCGGGGGTGGACGTATTGCGCCTGCGGTACCTGAACACCACCTTGGGGGGGGCCCTGGCCGGGCTGGGTGGCGGCTACCTGGTCCTCGAGGCCGTTGGGCAATTCCAGGAAGGGATGACCGCGGGACGGGGCTTCATAGCCTTGGCCGCCGTGATTTTCGGGAACTGGCATCCCGTAGGCGCCCTGGGTGCATCGCTCCTCTTTGGCTACGCCCAGGCAGTCCAGAATGAACTGCTGTTGGCCCAAGCCACCGTCCTGCCGCGTCATTTTGTCTCGATGATTCCCTACTTGGTGACGGTGGTTGCGGTATCCGGCTTGGTGGGTCGGGTGCGCGCACCCGGCTCACTGGGCCAACCCTACCTGCGTGAGACGGAAGTATGAACTCCGCGCCGATGGCCGAACGGGTTGGCCTACGACATCAGTCCGCGGCAAGCCGCCGGAACATGCCCCAGCCCGTTCTTGAAGTGCGAGGAATCACCAAACACTTCCCAGGGGTTGTGGCCAACCGCAACATCGACCTGAACCTGTTTCCGGGCGAAATCCTGGCAGTCCTGGGCGAGAACGGAGCCGGAAAGTCCACGCTGATGAACATCATCTACGGGCTCCATCCCCCCACTTCGGGATCCATTCGCGTCGGTGGTCGCCAACTGGAATGCCGATCGCCCCGAGACGCCATCGCGGCCGGCATCGCGATGGTGCACCAGCACTTCCAGCTGGTACCCGCCATGACCGTTCTGGAAAACATCGTCCTGGGTGCGGAAACCACGCGTCGCGGTGTACTCGACCCGGCAACCGCCGAACGGGACGTGGACAAACTCTGCCAACGCTTCGGCGGTCAGTTGGACATCAATCTCCAGGCCGTGATTGACGACTTGCCGGTGGGCATGCGCCAGCGCGTGGAGATTGTCAAGGCCCTGTACAGGGGGGCGCGCATTTTGGTCCTGGACGAGCCGACCGCCGTGTTGACCCCCCAGGAGACGGGCAGCCTGTTCCAAATCATGCGCGGACTGCGCAATCAGGGCACCGGCATCATCTTCATCACCCACAAGCTAAAGGAAGTACTGGACATAGCCGACCGCATTGTGGTGCTGCGGCAGGGAGCGGTGGTCGGTCACGAAAGACCCGGCACCACCACGGAACAGGCAATGGCCGCCATGATGGTGGGTCATGTCCCTTCACTGACCGTACCCAAGACGACAGTCGGGCCCGGACCACCAATGCTTGAGGTCGACAACCTGACCGTACACCGGGACGACGGGACGACCGCCGTGGACCGGATTTCGTTCGAGGTGCACCAGGGGGAAATCCTGGGCTTGGCCGGTGTGCAGGGCAATGGCCAAACCGAACTGATCGGGGCCTTGACAGGTCTTCGTCCCGTGTCATCCGGCACCGTCCGGTTGAACGGGCGCGACACCACGCATGCCTCCGCCAGGCGACTTGGCCGGGAGGGAGGCATCGGCCACATTCCAGAGGACCGGCACACCCATGGCATGGTCGAGGGTTTTTCGGTGTCCCAGAATCTGGTCCTGACCCTTTGCAACCGACCGCCCTTTACGCGTTGGGGCCTGCTGCGGTTTGAAGCAATCCGGGCCCACGCCAGGCGCAAGGTGGCTGACTTCGACATCCGGACCACCAGCCTGGAGCAACCGTTGGGCAGTCTGTCCGGAGGCAACCAGCAAAAGCTGGTGGTGGCCCGCGAAATGCGGGACGGTCTGCAACTGCTGATTGCAAGCCAGCCGACCCGCGGAGTGGATGTGGGCTCGGTGGAGTCCATCCACCACCACATCGTGCAGCAGCGGAACGCCGGACGCGCGGTCCTCCTGGCGAGCTACGATCCGGACGAAATCCTGGCCTTGGCCGACCGCATTGCGGTCATGTTCGAGGGCCGTTTGATTAGCCTGTCCCCCGCTGCACAGGTTGACCGCAACCGCCTGGGTCTGCTCATGGCGGGCATTCCGGCCTAGTGTTCGCGTCTCGACACCATAGGAGCTTTGGCTTTCCGAAGTGCCACCATTGGGCCTGTTAGGCGTTGGTGCAGCATCAAACTCAAATCGAGGCCTGTCGGCCAACAGGCCTCATCCGATCCTGTCCGACATGAGGCATGTACTCAGATGCCCGCCAAGCGATCGATGTGGCTCATCCATCCGTCAAACCGGGGACACTGCGCCCGGATACAAGCCAAGCCCATGGCAGCGGCGAGCCGGGCACCATAAAGATTCTTACGATACCCGGGAATGACCCGTTCTAATCTCTTACTCGGAGCTGTATGCTCGCTGTCGTTAATGTCTTCAGGAAATTCGAACTCGTCCCGCATCGCCTGCAATTCGCCAACCAAGCCCTCATCGTCAAACATTCGTCCAAAAGGCCGGACATCAGAGAACAGCAGCCCTTCGAATTCATGAACTTGAACATACGGAAACACATACCGACTGTCAAAACGTTCCCCGAGCCGCTTGGCTAAGCGGTCTTGCACCTCTTTCTCCAGTTCGACGGCCGACCTGTTGCCCTTCCTCTTGAACCCATAGAAGTCGACCAAAGATGTCACCGCATCGAAGTCATGTCCAAGATTGGACATATTCGATGCCAAACGGTCTACACTCACATTACCTTCCAGGTCAATAGGAGTAAAATAACAATTTTGTTCAATATATTGAGGTGCAACCACTTCTTTAATAAACCTAACTTCCGCATCTCCCTCAACTGCCAAGCCAATGCGGATCACGGCCGGCCTCCCAGCAGGTTGATGCGCCAAAGCTCCCCAGGCGAGTAGTCGTCGTCCAACCAGGCTTGCAACTGTTTCCGATGGAACTTCTTGGCCTCGGTCCTTCCCCGTTCCATCTCCAACACGAACAATTCATCAATCTCAAATGAATTGACGAGAATCGGGGATTGGGTGGCGACAATCACCTGTTTGTCCTTGCTCAACACCCTGATCATGTCACCTATCTTTGCGATGGCCACGGGATGTAGTCCCAACTCCGGCTCATCCAACAGAATGACGTCCGGCAACTGCTGAGGTGGCAGATTGAGAAGTGTGGCCAGACAGAAGAAGCGAAGGGAACCATCCGAGGTAAGGTGCGCTCCCACCTCGTTGTCAAAGTGTGCATGTCGCCAGCGCAGGTAGACGCGCCCGAAATCGTCCTCAAGGGCAAAGTTTCGAAATTCCGGTAACACGTCGGAGATGAACATGCAGATTAGCTCATACCGTCTGACATCTTCATGCTGCAGCCTGAACAGAATGGGCGCCAGATTGCCTCCGTGCTGCCGAAGGCGGACGTTGTCCGTAATGTCCCACTTTCTTTTGATCGGCGACTGATCGGATGTATCGTGGAATTGAAATACGGAACAGCTCTTCAGCAACGATGCGATCACACCCGCGGTTGTGGCGTTCACGAAATCAGGAGGATCCACGATGTTGGCTTCGCCATGCCCACTGCCCAGCGCCTGCCACTTTGCCTCGCCACCTGGAACGCCCTTCGAAAACCGAAACTGTTCAGATGTGAAGATGAACCGATCGGGGTGGGCATGCACGAGTGCGAACTCATAGTCGTTTTTGCCAGCGTCCGTTAATAGCCGAATGGAGGCTTCCAGTCTTGACGTAACACTTTCACCCCCGAACAAGTTATCCGAAGCTCCTCCATTTTTGCCTACAAAAATACCAAGTTGTCGAGGCTTCACCATCCAGCTCAACATCTCAAAGAACTTTAGGACATTGGATTTCCCGCTGCCGTTTGCGCCAATCAACACGGCAGCCTTGGGAATCTCCTCCAATGAGAAGTCCGCCAACGACCTGAAACCTCGAATGTGTACTGAGGAAATCACCGGTATTTCGCCCGTTGAGCAACAACATTGGGTATCAGCATAGCCGACGCCAACCTAGTCCAACCCTTCTCAAGCAAAATCCCTTGCCGAACCCGTTGCCACGATGGTGACTGGATCACCGGCGCCATCCAACCCGGTTGACAACACTCGGGAGGCTTGATTGCCTCAACCTCCGGCGGCCCTGCAGCGTTGCTGGAGGTCTTCCCTGACATGGTCCAGGTCCAGTTCCCGAAGCAAGTCCTGGATGGTGTCCAGATACAGAAAGGCCAGACACGAGTCCCCACGCCAAACAGCCCTCTCCCGATACAGCAGGACAGCCTGGACCAGCCGGTTGGTCGCGTCCACATACTCGGGATCCCAGGCGTAGATGTGCCGGATTTCGTCGATTGCGCGCGGCCAATTGGTATCCCAGTACGATTGGCTTTCCTGGTAGTGGAGCGCCGCCTTGATTTCGTTCGCAACGGCCGGCGACCCGCGCAGCGCCTTGGCCACCTCCAATTGCAGCAGGGCTTCCTCTCCCCGGTCGGCCTGGACCAGTTCGCGCGCCCACTGGATGTAGATCCGTTCCATCAGATCCAGATAACCGGCATCCACGGAGTCCGGCCCCTCCGTCCGCAACTGTTCCAGTTGTGTCAGGGCCGCGGCCCAGTCGCCGTTGGCGAAGGCCACCTCCGCCCGGGTGAAGGCGGCCGGACGAGGTTCAGGAGTAGGCTGGGGCACCTGCGCCTCCGGGGTGACTGCAGGTTGATCCTGGAGTTGCAGGCGCAACACGCGGATCTGTTCACTGCGACCCCAATCCAATTTTTCGGCGGCCGCCAATTTCTCGCCAATCACCACCGCCTCCGCAATGCGGCCTTCGGCGATGTGGGCATCCAACTCCTCCAGCAGGTCGGAGAGGTGTGCCTGATTGAGCATGTGGGCGCTCGCCTTGCCGCGCTCCCATCCCCACAGACTGGTGCCCGCCAGCACCAGCACCGCGGCCAAACAGAGGCCGAGAACCGCGAATCGAAACCAGGGCGGCATCATGCGGTGCACGGAGTAGACGGATTGGCACCGCGGTGTGTTCGGAGCACACCGCGGTGCCGGTTCAATGTGTGCTACTCGCTGGTTTGCTGTGCGGCCTGACGCAGAGCGAGGATGGCGTCCAGCTTCGAGCCGGCAGCAGTGTAGGCCGCCTGGGCATCGGCACCCTCGCCGGCCACGGCAAACTGCGCCTCACCCCAAACCTTCCACACCTCGGGCATCTCCGGAATTGTGGGCACCGCCCGTCCTTGGGCGGCAATGCGGCCCATTTGCGCCATCATGGGATCCTCAAGGCCGTCCAGCATGGGCAGCCACGCCGGAATCCCCGGCGCTGCCGCCTGCAACGCCTCCATGCCGGCATCCGTCAACACCTGGCTCTGCAGGAAGTGCCAGGCAAACAACGGATCCGGTCCGCGCGCGTTCAGCATGTAGCCCAGGACGTTCACAAAAGAACTGCCGCCGTCCGGGAAGGCAGCCACCGACCAGTTGACCGGCGACTGCCGAATCCGCTCCAGGTTCCATGGACCGGACACCACGAACGGTACGCGTCCCTCGTTGACAAGCCGTTCAAGTTCGGCTCCCGCCAGACTGGGGTTGGTGACCCCGGCGCCGCCCAAACTCTGCAGGAACAGAATCGCATCCACGGTGGCCTGACTGCCCAGCAAGGGAGCCCCCACGTCGAAGCCGGTGTCCGCATTCCAGGCAAACAAATCCCCGCCGCGGCCGGTTATCACCGGATAAATGTCGAAGGGGCTGTAGGAGTTGACGGCAATACCCAGTTCGGCACTCCCCTCCTGCATCAGACCGTAGGCCACGTCGGCCGTGCCTCCCCAGGTAGTGGGAGCTTCGGCTACAAGATCGGTGTTATAGAACAGGGCCAGGCTGTCGGCCGTGACCGGGACACCGTACTGAACTCCTTCGTAGCTCATGGAGCGCAGGACACCGACTCCAAAGTGGTCCTGCCAAGGGGTCAGGTCGATGGGGGCAACCACCCCGTTGCTGGCCAGAAGGCCCAGCCAGTCCGAACCGCCGAACAGGATGTCGGGCTCGGCGGAACCGGCTCCCAGGGCAACCTTGTAGTCCGCGAGGATCTCGGACAGGGGCTTGCCCACCACGTCGACCTCCACGCCAAAGTCCTCGGCAAACCGATCGCCCATGGCCTGCAAGGCGGGAACCCTGGCTTCATCCGACCAGATGACAAGAACCGGAATCTCGACATCGGCCATGTCGGTGGCGGGCGCTTCCTCGGCCGTCTCAACCGGATCGGGTTCGGCAGCCTCGGGCTGTACCGGCGGGGGAATGATGGGGCCGCAAGCGGCCAGAACGAACAAAACCACTGCCATGAGAACAGGCAGCAGGGAGCGAATGTGGAGACGATGGGACATGGCAGTTGGTTGGATTGAATTGGACAAGGCTTCAAGCAACCGCTGTACCAGGGTTTTCGAAGTAATACCCCTGGCCGCGGACATTGATGATGTACTGCGGATTGGACGAATCCGCCTCGATTTTGTTGCGCAGATAATTTATGTAAACCCTGACCTGGCTCTCGTCATAGCCCGGTCCCCAAACCAGTTCCAGCAGCTGCTGGTTGGACAGCACGGTCCCGTTGGCATTGATCAGGGTTTGCAGCAGGCGGCACTCGGTGGGCCGCAAGGACACCTGTTGGCCGCCGACCATCAGGTATTGCCGGTCCGGATGAAACTGCAGGCGGTCATCCACGCGTATCACACCGGCGGCCGGCAGAAAACGTTCCGTCCGGCGCAGCACAGCCTTGACGCGCAAAAGGACCTCCTCGGTCCGGAAGGGTTTGGTGATGTAGTCGTCCGCTCCCAACTGCAAGCCGCGGTCCTTGTCTTCGTCTTCGTTGCGGACCGTCAGCAGGATGACCGGCACTTCGCTGTCCCGGCGCAGCCGATGCAAGGTCTCAAAGCCGTCCAGCCGGGGCATCTCGACGTCCAGGAGAACCAGGCGCGGACCCAGTTTCTCGATCTGCCGCAGGGCGGCTTCGCCGTCCTCCGCTTCAATTACGGGATAGCCGGAGGCCCTGAACAGCAGTTCCAGCGCCTTGCGAATGTTGCGCTCGTCGTCGACCACCAGGATCGGCCGGCCCGGTGCTGTATTCACATCCATCATTTGGTGGCAGGTGGAGGCGCGGTCCGACCGGACCGGCCGGGCCTCCCGGTTGGGTACAGGTTCGGCATTCGTCAGGTGGTTTCCGTCATTGGACCAACCCGCGGGCGGCGACGGGCCAAACCTGTTCCACTTCGTTTCCCCGGCAGCCATACACCTGATTGTGCAGGTTGACCGTCACGCAAACGTGATTGGGAATGACACGGATTCGATCGCCGATGGACGGCCTGGAAGCGCAGTTGCCGATGTCCAGGTAACCGTGCTCCTCGTTGGTCTGGTAAATCTCGGCTCCCGGGAAGTCCAACACGATTCCCCTGGGCATGTCTCCGTCGGCCGAGAACGTCTTGGTTCCGCCGTCTATGATCGCCCGGTGCGGCACCGGGTTGCTGACAACGGTCGTGAGCACCTGCAGGGCGCAGTCCGCCTCCGTCGCCACGCCGCGATCGATGCATTGCCGATCCATGAAGATGTAGGTTCCGGCCCGGTGTTCGGTCAGGCCCTTCACGGCGTCCGCCTCGAACGCCGTGGGCGTACCGCCGCCGCTTACAATCTCCCGGTTCAGGCCGGCCTGGTCGAAGGCCTGGACAGCTTCGGCGATGCGATCCGCACTTTGACGACTGGTGGGATAGGTTGCCATGCCCCGCAGGTTCAGGCCGGGCGTCCGATCGATGTGCCGGGCCAGATCCACAAGCTCCGACACCGAAGGCACGCCGGTCCGGTCGATGAACGAATTCAGTTCCGCGAGAACGTTGACCACCACGCCCTGCCTGACGGCCGCGGTGCCGATGGCATCCGTGACGAGCGGGGAATCGGCGGTTACCGTCAGATCGCACTCCTGCGACAATCGGCACAGGCGCTCCAGCTTCGGCTTGCCCACAATGTTGAAGTAAAGGAGGATGTTGTCCAGACCGGCATTGGCCATCACCTCGACCTCACCCAGTTTTTGGCAGGTGATGCCGATGGCCCCGGCATCCACTTGCCAACGGGCAAGTTCGGGGATCTTGTGGGTCTTGATGTGCGGCCGGGAGCCGACGCCATACTCATCAAACAAACGCTGGAATCTCCGGATGTTGCGTTCGCACACATCCAGGTCCAACACCAAGGCCGGAGTGTCGATGTCATCAATGTGCATTTGGCCGCTCACAGAATGGCAAGAGTCCCAAGTCCATTTTATAGGAGGGCCACCAACTTTGCCCGGAACGGACATGAAACAGGTCCAATCCGCAGAGGTTCGCCGACCCAATCGAGTTTCCAACCGTTCCGACGCCGAACGGCAGGACTCTTCCGTTTGAGTGCAGGTTGGCACAACCGGCCACGTGACCGGTGCACCAGACATGGCTCGTCATCCCAGGGCCATCGCACTCTGATAGGGGGTACTTGGGCACCGGGCAGGTCTTCGAAAAGCCGGAACTCGTCCTTGGAGCCAGGAGCACAAGCACACGTCCATAGAGGCATCGCGGCCAAGAGCCCGGATCCGTGGGGCCGGCAGTCCTGTCTCCATGGCACGCGGCGGCCCAGATCCGGGCCTGGGTCCGCTGTCGTAGCGCAAGGGGTCCGTACCCGTGCAGAGGGGCTACAGGTCCCCTGCGTGGTTTTATCCCGCCTACCACTGGCCAGACCCACGACGAGGGCCTGCATCCGGTCCCCATCGAGCCTGATACCTCCACTCTCCACATCCGGCTTTGGGAACTCCGACATGTTATCCCTGTGAGCTCCAGTTGCCATTGTCCATGACGTTATCAATGCTTATTGCGCGACAGGGTGGAGACTGAGCAGATTATTTCGTTGTCGGATTCGGTGGTTGATTGTTGCACTCACAATTGTTCAATATATTTTTGTGTTGTCTTCGCCCCGAAACAGAATGCGACTGCCTCGCTCGCCAACCAAACCGGATTTGGTAATGCTGCGCACATACCCATGCCGCGAACCCTTCTATATGTTGGTCACCGGTTCACACTGATTGCCACGAACATGCCAAGACCCAACAGCCACTTCACAGTCACCCGCGATTTCGATGCCACTTCCATCGCGAGCCCCGCGATGGCCCAGGACGTGTGGGAGGGAATGGCACCTGCCGGACCCGAACCATCCTCGCACCTGGCCGAAGTCCTGAACCAGATGCACGGCGCACGGTCCCTGCTGGACGTGTCCGATTTGGAAATGGAGATCCTCAGCCATGCCCGCAGAGAGACCACGGCCCAGTTGATTGTACAGCGGGACGACGGCGACCTCATCGTGTTCGCCGGACACCGCGTGCAGTGGAACGATGCACGCGGACCCTTCAAGGGCGGTATCCGGTTCCATCCATCGGAGACCCTGGACATGACCAGGGCCCTGGCCGCCCTGATGATGCTCAAGACCGCGGTGCTGGACCTGCCCCTGGGTGGAGGGAAGGGAGGTGTGCAATGCAATCCCGCGACACTGTCCCGTCCGGAACGCGAACGCCTGAGCCGATCGTACATTCGGGCCCTGCATCCGGTCCTGGGACCTGCACTGGACATCCCGGCCCCCGACATGAACACCGACGCCGAAGTGATGGGTTGGATGGTTGACGAGTTCGAGGCCATCCAAGGCAGCCACGCGCCAGGCACAATCACCGGCAAACCAATGTCCCTGGGCGGCAGCCGCGGCCGCCCGGAGGCCACTGCGCTGGGCGGTCTGTCCGTCCTGCACCGGATCGCGGACCACATGGGGAAGCCTCTGGCCGGAAACTCCCTCGTCATTCACGGTTACGGCAACGTGGGCAGTCACGCCCACCAGCTGGCCGCCGACGTCACGGGGGCACGCGTTACCGGGGTCTGCGACAGTCGCAGCGGCCTGTTCAACCCCGAAGGCCTGCCGTACGCGGATGTCGCAGCCTGGAAACAGGAGCACGGCAACTTCAGCGGTTGTCCGGCCGGGGCGGCAGTGAGTCCCGAAGACCTGCTGGTTCAGCCGGCCGCGGCCCTGTTGCTGGCTTCGATGGAAGGCATGATCGACAGCCACAACGCCGGCGACGTGCAAGCGGAGATGGTGGTGGAGCTGGCCAATCAACCCATATCCCAAGAAGGTGGTCAACGCCTTCTCGACCGCGGCCTCCTGGTCATCCCGGACATTCTGGCCAACGCCGGCGGAGTCACCGTCTCCTATTTCGAACAGGTTCAGAACGCCTCATGGCAGCGGTGGTCCCATGCGCAGGTCGTGGAACGCCTGCAACAGGAGATGGCAACCGCCACAGATGCCGTCGTGGATATGGCGGACCGACACGATACCGACCTGAGAACGGCCGCAATCGCATTGGCCATGGAGCGGGTCGTTGAAGCCCAACGGGCCCGCGGATGGAGTGCAACCTCGCCGACGTAGACCGTGCAACCGCTCGGTTCCGCGGCCGGAGGTGCCAGCCATTGCCAATGCTTGCGTGCGCCTTATGCAGGCTCCAGCACCAAAGTCGGGTTCCGAACCTTTACCGGGAACGACAGGTTTCAGCTGGCCTGGAACTGCTCAAACCGGACCGCCAGCAGATCCCTGTCGGGGCGGAATTCCGGAATCTGGGGCACCACAATTTTGCTCCCGGCCAAGGACATCAGGTCACGAGCGAACGGCTCCAGTCCCTCGGACACGTGGATGCAGCCGTCGGGATCGATGCCAAGCAAGTTGGCATCGAAGGCCGCGTGGTGGAGACGGGACATGCACAATCCTTCCGTCACGTCAATGGTGCCTCCATCCGCGCCCGACACAATGCGCACGGCATCCACCAGTTGGGGTTGGGACAAGCCAGAAAAGGCACAGGTTGCCCGGTAGGCCTCCAAGACATCAATCCGAAACCGGGCCTTGGACACCCGGTCCTCCATGCGGCGATAGGTATAGGCCGAAAGCGGTCCACCGAACATGTCGGCTTGTAGCAAATCCTGTGATGCCGTGCAATCAAGACCAAGTACCAGCCGGACTTGGCCGGCACCAGCATCCCAATCCATAACATAGACCGGAAACTGCGGCAGATACATGGCGGGGGCCAACCCGAGCAGGTAGATCAACGGCAGCCCTTCCATCCAGGCGGTCTTCAGCCACTGGTTCTGATAGTGGGTGGGATCGAGGTCGCGCATGTCGTAAACCCACATGCCATTCCCGCTGCCGTCCGTCCCCTGGTCCGAATATTGCACACCTCTACCGGCCCTTGGCACCACGGTTCTGACACTGAGAACCCGGTCCATCTGCCTCGGCTTGAATATGCCGACTGCCCGGTTCGCAAACAGGATGCGATCGCCCCGAAAGGGAAACCCCTTGACCATTTCATGCCAGGGAACCGCGTCGCGATAGATCTGTGCCAGCCGGGCGAGCGTCCCGGCGGCGGCCAAGCGCAGGTCAAGGTCGCTTGGGTCACGCGTCGAAGTCAACATGCCTCAGTTTTGACAGGGACATCCGTGACACGGCTCAACCGGTCAGCCCGGCAACCTCTCCGCAAATGGTCCGCCACCCCGGAACGCGGTTGGGCGCTATGTCCGCGACCCCTGGTCCCAACCCATCCGAAATCGGGACGAGCCGGTGTCACGCGTGGACGAACACAAGGGTCCCCGAACCCGGTCCATGGCCCAACACCCAGCCGTCGCCGGCCTTGACACCACCGGCAGCGTTGGGGGTGGTCCACTTGTAAAGCCAGGCGGCTTCTTCCTCGGACAGCAACACGTTGCCGTTGTCGGACGGCACGTCCGGCGAAACGTCCCAGAAGGAACCGTGAATGGCAAAGTCCTGGTAGAAGTACTGCACCCAGGGAACGCTGTCCACATGGGCGAGACCGATGTCGGACGGCAAATGGCGGCTCATATCCTGCCGGGCGGTCTTGGCCCAGATGCGGAACAACCCTGTCGCGGTGGTGGCTTCGGTCCCACCGTTGAGGATCGTCAGGCGACGAACCGGTGTCATGCCCTCGTAGGCAATGATCCTGCGGGCGCCCAAGTCGACTTCCAACCATCGTTCCTTGACGCGCACGATTTGGCCCAGGCTTGAGGGCGAAACCGGATCCATACCGAACGCGGGAGCCAACGGGCGGGCCGGAATGGTCAACAGCGCGCCCGGTTGAGGAAAAGCGGCAGGCTCCAGGGCATTGAACATCCTCAGGGACTCCGCGGACACCTGATACAGCAACGCCACACTGTCCAGCGTGTCCGTTGCCTGCAT
Organism: Caldilineaceae bacterium; assembly: GCA_965219935.1. Taxonomy (GTDB): domain Bacteria; phylum Chloroflexota; class Anaerolineae; order Caldilineales; family Caldilineaceae; genus Bin34. Next base: position 1,680,933 of record CBDCOU010000003.1, read on the forward strand.
CCGGTACGTCTCGAACTGCGCCATGTAACCGGCTTCCTGAAGACGGGCCCACACACCGACACTGGGAACGCGGATCTGTTGTCCGGTGTAGAGCACCGCGTTGGGCGACATCCGGTTGAGGTGGGCCAGTTCCACGGGATGCAAGCCGTACTGGTTGGCAATCCGGTGCAGGGTTTCGCCCAGCAACACGCGATGGTACTGGTTGACGCTGACCAGCGACGCTCCGGTCGGCTCCGGAGCCGGAAGCTGCAGCGGCTGGCCGACCCACAAATCGTGATCGTGCGCCAGCCCGTTCAGTTCCCGCAACGCCTCCGCCGGGAACTCCCCCCGCGCCGCGATGGAGGCGAAGTCGTCGCCGCTGGCAACAATGTGCAGGCGGCCGCCGGGGTCGGAAGGGAGGCCGGTCAAAGCCACCGCCGGACGGAACAATGTGGCCGGCAACACCATGCCGGCGAGCAGCACCAGCAAGACACTCGCCGTCTGCCAGTTCAGAAGGCGTTTCCGCATCATCACTTGATGCAACCCTTGGTTTCGATGATTGGTTTGACGGCGGCGGGCCGTTCCGGCGGAAGAACGAATTTTAGCACCCTGTGTCCCCGCCGAATCCCCGGCGGGGCCTGGAACGGGCCCTCTATATGTAAGACGCACCACTTGGAGTTATGTTACGGAAATCGACGCGGCGGGAGTGGGGGCGCGGAACTGAAGCGCACACAGGTGGGAATAGAGTCCCTGGTCCCGGACAAGATCGTCGTGGCTCCCGACCTCAACCAGCCGCCCCTTGTCCAGAACCAGGATCGTGTCCGCGTTGCGCACGGTCGACAGGCGATGGGCGATTACCAGACTCGTGTTGTCGACAAACAAGGGTTCCAGTGCATGTTGAAGCAGGTATTCGCTATGGGAGTCCAGATGGGAGGTCGCTTCGTCGAGGATAAGGAGGGACGGCTGCTTCAGCAGCACGCGCGCGATCGAGACCCGTTGCTGTTCGCCCCCGCTGAGGCGGTAGCCCCGTTCGCCTACCACCGTGTCCAGCCCGTCCGGCAGCCCGTCGATGAATTCCCTCAACTGGGCCCGATCGCAGACGTCCTGCACCTGTTCGTCCGAGGCTTCGGGCCGGGCGTACAGCAGATTGGCCCGCAGGGAATCGTGGAACAGATAGGCATGCTGCGTGACCATGCCGATGCACCGCGACAGCGATTGCAGGGACAAATCCCGGAGATCATGTCCGTCCAGCAGGATGCTTCCCCGGGTTGGGTCGTACAGGCGCATGACCAGATTGATCACCGTTGACTTGCCGGCCCCGCTCAACCCCACCAGGGCCACCATTTGGCCGGGCTCAACCGTGAAGGACAAGTCCTGAAGAGCCGGAGGCGCCTGTCCGGCGGATGGCTCCCGGTGGCCCTTCGGTGTCGGCCCCTGCAATGTTCCAAGCCCCAGGCGGCCGCGTCCCATGGTCCTGACCGGTGCATCCTGCTCCGGGTTGGCCTCCTGCCAGGCCCGGATCTCCTCGGGCAGGTCGTGGTAATCGAACGTGACATCCCTGAACTCCAACCGGCCCGAGGCACTGGGCAGATCCACGGCCTTCGGCCGCTCCTTGATCTCGACCGGCTGGTCCATGTAGGCAAAGACCCGCTCAAAGCTCACGACCCCCTGGATCGTCTCCGTCGGCACATGGCTGATCATGGAAATGGGTTGGTACAGCCGCGGCAGGTATGCCACAAACGCCACAATCGTGCCTTCGGTCATGCGTCCCTCGAACACCAGCCAGCCGCCAAACCCATAGAACAGGGCGGTGCCCAAGCCGGACAAAATGCCCATGCTGGACGTCAGCCAGTAGGACAGCACGCCGAGCCGGATCCGAAACTCCCGCACCAGGTCCGCCAGACTGCGAAACTGCCGACCGGCCCCCGCCTGCTGCCCGAACAGCTTCATCAGGGAGGCGCCGTTCACGCTCAGGGTCTCGTTCACCATGCTGCTCAGGTTGGCGTTGTGCTCCATGGTCTTGTGGTGAATGGGCCGCAGGATCCGAGCTATCCACCAGGCAAACGGCCACAAGGCCGGAAACAGCAACAGGCCGGGCAGGGTCAACCGCCATTCCAGCTGCATCATGACAACCAGGGTGGAGACCAGGGTGACAAACGCGGTCATCAACTGCGGCAGGGTGCCCGTCAGCATGCGCCGGGCCCCCTCCACATCCTGCGTGAAGCGGGCCACGATTTCCCCGGCGCGCGTACTGGTGAAGAACCGCATCGACAACTGCTGAACATGGTCGAACATCGCGTTGCGCAGGTCGTAGACCAGTGTTTCGCCAATGCGGACGATGAGGAGCTGCTGGACCAGTCCCAGCAGCACGGTGGCAACCGGCAGGGCGAGCAGGTAGGCAGAGAACGTCACCAGCAACCGCAGATCCTTGTCGGGCAGGATCGTGTCAATGAAATGGCGGTAGAACAGAGGAGGCAAAAGCCCTACCAGCGACTGGGCCGTCACCACCAGGAACACCAGTGCGATACCGGCCCCGTGGGGTTTGGCGAAACTCCAAACCCGGCCGACGGTGGCCCTGTCCACGCTGCGCAGCGAACGAGTGGTTGTATTGCCGACTACGGCGCGCCAGCCGCGGCGGATATGCATGTGCGAACAGGTTGTTGAAACAAACGCAGGACTGATCCCTGCCCTCGGAAAAGAAGCATGGCCGCGGCGGCTCGTACCCGTTGGCAGCCCAAGGGAAATTGCAGCCAGTCCGGCACCGAACCGGGCCCGCGGTCCCTGCGGTGCATGATAGCAAGCTGATAGCAAGTTGATAGCAAGCAGAAGCATACAGTTCAGGCGTCCTGCCCGTATCCGACCACTCCCCATCACGTCGGACCGCTCCGGATTCCGACCCCGTTGATTCCGCTATACTGGCCGCGCCTGAAACTTTCCGGTGGACATGGACCGTGCCCAACACAATTGAACTGACATCGGCAACCTCGATCAAGACCGGCATCCGGCTCCTACTGGACGAACTCGAGGATTGGCTGGACAGCACACTGGATCACCACTTGGCCCTGGACTGGCAGGGGATCCACGACGAGGCCACGTTTGTCACAGCCTGGGCCGGCTACTACGCCTATAGGGGTGACACGCGCGTTAAGCAGTTGGCCCTCAACCTCTTTGACAAGTGGCAACGGTGGGCTGAAACCAATCTGGTTCACGGTTACTTCCCGCGCCAAGAGGTACACCATGGCACCGAGCACTTCATTATCTTCCTCGACTGGTTGTGCCGGATTGCGCCTGAACGCGAAGAGGTTGCGGCCGCGTTGGAAGACGGAGCCCACCACGTCGGCAACTGGGGCGACGGTGCACCCGACTGGTACGACCCGGAGCAAAACCGCTTCCTGAGCTACGACCTGGGCACGGTTCGGACCGGCTGCGAGGGGTTCAACTTCGTGGACCACATGCGCATGGTGCACCTTGCGCTGGCGGCCTGGCATGCCACGGGCGGCGCTCGCTACTTGGATCTGGCTCTCACATACGCCCGAACCTGGGCCGACGCCATCAATGAATCGGCCGACATCCCACTGTTCCTCGATCCGGACCACCACTCCCAAGCAGAACTTGAACAGCTCCTCCACAGTTTCCTGAAAGCCGCGCCCCAGCAGATCAACGGCCATGCCAGAGTGGAGAACCACGTGGCCAGCGGCACACCCAAGGCACTGCTCGATGTTTGGCGGGCAACCGAAGACGACGGCTGCCGCCACGCGGCCCTGAAGCTGGCCCAAGCCTGCGTTCCCTACCTTGCCAGTCCCGTGGCCAACCCGGCCGGCCACGTCCTGTCCCTAATGCTGCGGGCCAAAGCCACGCCCGAAATACTGGGCCTGGACAACAATCCCTTTCCCGATGCGGATGAATGGCGCCCGTTGGACGGATGCTCCATGACCATCCGGACCGAGTCGGGATCCCCTTGGCAAGACAGCCTGGGCTACCGCTTCGACCTTCCCGCCTGGCAATTGCGAGACGGTACCGGCAATGCCGTGGCGGAGCGTCCGGCCCCCGGCAACCTTGTACTGGCCTGGGAACTGTCCGGCCGGGAGCAATACGCCCTGGACGCCTGCACGATGGCGCTGGGCCGCCTCCGGCTGGCGCGGAACACATTCCGAGACGGTCGACATCATGGATGCACCGCGCAAAGCATCGCCGCGACGGTGCGGGGCCACGGGCGGTGCTGGGGCATCGGAGACGTGTCCGCCATCTTGGCCAATCCCGCCGTCCAGGCTGCATGCAACCTCCCGCCGGCCACCCCGTCCGGCCCAACCCCGATCACCAATTGAACCGCTGCTGGCGGCTTGCCGGAAACACTGCGCGCCCGACCCTGTGTGCGGAAACCCATGACCCTGCCCCTGGTTGTCCACGTCACACACGAAGCCGGCCTGAAAATCGGCGGTATCGGCGCGGTCCTGGAGGGCCTGTTGGCCTGCGATGCCTACACCGATCAGGTTCAACGCACCATCCTGGCCGGCCCGTTTCCGGCCTGGGATCCGGCCCAGATGGATCGCATCGTGTCGCAGCAATCCCGGCTCCAGGTCCGTTATGCCAGTCGCTACGGCATCTACGGACTGGTTCCGCCGGACTTGGGCAAGCAGTTCCATCGCCTGGAACGGGAGCTGAACATCAGCATCTTCTACGGCCTGACACCGTACGGGACATCCCGCCACGAAGTGCTGCTGGTCGACCCGACCCACCTGCTCCCCGATGCGGCCAACCTCTTTGCCTACGACCTTTACGCGAACTACCACCTGCAGACGGACCGCTACGCATACGATGCCGAGTGGACCGGCTTTGTTCAACTGGCAACCGTGTTGGCACAAGCCATCGAAGCCCTGGCAGCGGATGCGATGCCGGGGCGGGAGAACCGGTTCGCGATTGCCCATGACTGGATGGGCCTGCTACCAGTGTTGGCACTCCAGTTGCAAGGGGCTGACCGCTGGAGCACGGTCTACTATGCGCACGAAGTCGCACCGGTGCGACGCTTGGTGGAGGAACACGAGGGACACGACACCCGGTACTACAACGTAATGCGCAAGGCCGAAGGGAGCGGGGTGTTTTTGGACAACGTCTTCGGTCCCCAGGACGATTGGTTCAAGGTGCCGCTGCTGCACCAGGCCTCCCGGTGCGATGCCGTCCTGGCCGTCAGCGATCTCGTCCGCGACGAACTCCGGTTTCTGGGGACCGGATTCGCCGACGCACCGATTGATCTCGTGTACAACGGCATTCCGTCACAAGCCACCACCCTGGACGAGAAGAATACGTCCCGAGACAGACTGCGATCCTACTGTCGGGAGCTGCACGGCTTCCTCCCGGACTTTGTATTCACCCACGTGACCCGCATGGTGCCTTCCAAGGGCATGTGGCGGGATGCGAAGGTGCTGTCGCATCTGGCCCGGCGCCTGGCAGACGAGCTTGATCAAACCGCAGTCCTGTTCGTGCTCAGCACCGGCACGGGTACCGGACGTGCACCTCACCAGGTGCACGCCTGGGAGGAAACCTATGGTTGGCCCGTGGGGCACAGGGCGGACAACGGGGACCTCGTCGGGATGGAAGCCGCCTACTTCTTCGACGTGGTTGAACCGTTCAACCACGGCCACGACAACGCCAAAATCGTGTTCGTCAACCAGTTCGGCTGGGACCGGGCACACTGTGGGCGGCGCATGTCCGACGACATGTCCTTCGTTGACATCCGCCGCGGCTCGGATCTGGAATTCGGCCTTAGCATTTACGAACCGTTCGGCATTGCCCAACTCGAGGCATTAACGCACGGCGCAGTCTGCTGCATCAGTTCGGCGTGCGGCTGCCGGGGATTCGTCGCACGGGTGGCCGCCGCCGGTACGCCCACCGCGTTGGTAGTCGAAGCAGACTGCATTTCGCTGCCTGACGACGGCTGGATCCACTCCCCCTGGGACGCGCTCCACATCTCACGATGGCAACGGAACCGGCTCGAGGAATACCAAAGCGAGCAGACGGCCCGGGAGATTTTGAAGGTGCTTGCCCGCAACGACGACGAACGAAGCCGCAACCTGGCGTGGGGGCAGGCGGCCAGCGCGGCCATGGGCTGGGATACGGTCGCGCGGGACCTCCTGCTGCCCGCCCTGCACCGCCTGAGAACACAGGCATAGCATGGCCGGCACACCGGTATCCGGTCCACCCCGAAGTTGGCTGGCCAAGGCCGATGTCGACGCCATCGTGGCCGGCACCCACAGCCGGCCCGCCGACATCCTCGGGCCGCACGGCCGTACCGTTGCCGGTGCACCATGGCTGGCGGTGCGCGCCTTTCGTCCGCTCGACCTGGAAGTCCGGGTCAACGTCAATGGCCGGAAGCACCAGGCAGTCTGTCTGGATCCGGCCGGGTTCTTCGAATGTCTGTTGCCCGGTGACGGGGAGGCAGCCAAAGGCGCCTATCGACTCAATCTGCTAGGTCGCGACGGAACCGTCAGCACCATCGAGGATCCCTATCGCTTTCCGACCTGCATTTCCGACCACGACTTCCATCTTTGGGGCGAGGGTCGGCTGTATCGCGCCTGGCGCGCGCTGGGCGCCCACCCGACTGTCCAGTTCGGTGTACCCGGAGTGAGGTTCTGCGTATGGGCCCCCAATGCACAGCGCATGAGCGTGACGGGTCCCTTCAACGGCTGGGACGAACGCACGCACGCGATGCAGCAGACGCAGAGCGGCCTGTGGGAATTGTTCATTCCCCATCTCGTCGAGGGTGAACAGTACAAGTACGCAGTCCTCTCCAGACAGAAGGCCTACGCCATCGACAAGATGGATCCGTTTGGCTTCCACGCCGAATTGCGCCCGGGCACTTCGTCCAGGGTCTGGTCGCTCGACCGGTTTGCCTGGAACGACCGGAAGTGGCTGGACCAACGGGCCGAACAGAACTTCCGGAGTCGCCCCCTGAACATCTACGAGGTGCACCTGGGCAGCTGGGCACGGGACGCGGACACCGGCGGCATGCTCAACTACCGGGAACTGGGCCGGCGGCTGGCGGACTACTGCCTGGAAATGGGCTACACGCATGTCCAACTGCTGCCGGTCATGGAACATCCGCTGGATCGCTCCTGGGGCTATCAGACCACGGGCTATTTTGCGCCCACCAGCCGGTTCGGCACACCCGACGACTTCCGGGCCCTGGTCGACCACTGCCATCGGGCGGGAATCGGCGTCATCCTCGATTGGGTGCCGGCCCATTTCCCCAAGGACGGACACGGCCTTGCGTTCTTCGACGGCACCCACCTGTTCGAGCACGAGGATCCGCGCAAGGGGGAACATCGGGTCTGGACCACGCGCATCTTCAACTTCGGCCGGCCACAGGTGCGCAACTTCCTGATCAGCAACGCCCTGTTCTGGCTGGAGGAGTACCACGTGGACGGCTTCCGGGTGGATGCCGTGGCCGCGATGCTCTACCTCGACTTTGAGCGGGAGGAAGGGGACTGGCTGCCCAATGAGTTCGGCGGGCGCGAGAACCTGGAGGCCATCGAATTCCTCAAGGAGTTCAACCGGGCCGTCCACACGCAGCATCCGGGCTGCATCACCATCGCGGAGGAGAGCACGGCCTGGCCCCTGGTGACCTATCCGGACTATCTCGGCGGCCTGGGCTTCGACTTCAAGTGGAACATGGGCTGGATGCACGACACGCTTGACTACTTCGAGCTGGATCCGATCTACCGCAAGTTCAACCAGAACCTCATCACATTCGGCATCACCTATGCCCATTCGGAGAACTACATCCTGGCCTTCAGCCACGACGAAGTGGTCCATCTGAAAAAATCGATGCTGTCCAAGATGCCGGGAGACGCCTGGCGACAGTTCGCCAACCTGCGTCTGCTGACCCTGTACCAGTACTGCCATCCCGGCAAGGTTCACAACTTCATGGGCAGCGAAATCGGACAGTGGAACGAGTGGGACGAAGCCCGTTCCATCGAATGGGACCTGCTGGCGTTCGAACCGCACCGCCAGCTGCAACAGTTCTGCGGGGACATGGGCCGCCTCTACCACCGCCTGCCGGCCCTATGGGAAAGGGACTCCGAGCAGGACGGTTTCCAGTGGATTGAGTTCCGCGACATCGAAAACACCACGGTTTGCTTTGTGCGGCGCGGCGAAAACAAGGACGACACCCTGGTTGTGGTCCTGAACATGACGCCGGTGGTCCGACATGGGTATCGCATCGGGGTGCCTGAACCCGGGCCGTGGCACGAAATCATGAACACGGACCAGGCCGCCTACGGCGGCAGCGGCATTCTCAACACCGAGCCGCTCGGAACCGAACCGGGGATCTGGCACGACTTTCCCCAGTCCCTGACCCTGGCCCTGCCGCCGTTGGGCGGCCTGGTGCTGGCCCGGCAACCGGCGATCCCAACCAGTCAATCAACAGGGGTGAGACATGGCTAAATCCAAGGCATGGGACGGTGTCCAGCTCCACGCCATTGCCGGCGGTTCCGTATACGGGACGGCAATCCCGGACGCTCCGACAACCGTAAGCCGCGACCCGATTTTCATTGTCGGGGACCACATCGCCACCGAAGGAGACGCGCAGTCGCATACAGGGGACTGGGTCCAGTTCGAAGCGGACGGGCTGCATGTGCTGCCCGGATTCGTCGATGTCCACGTTCACGGTGGAGGCGGCCACGATGCCATGTCGGGTGATCCGGACGACATTCAGGGCATGGGCCGGTTTCATGCACGGCATGGCACCACCGCCCTGGCACCCACCACCGGCACGGCCCCCAAGGCCACGATCCTGAATGCCGCCCGCGCCGTCGGGGAGGCCATGACCCGACCAACCATGGGCGCTCGCATCGTGGGGGCCCACATCGAAGGTCCGTTCATCAATCCAGCCTGGGCAGGTGCCCAAAATCCTGCCCACATTGTTGCCATTGACCTTCCGTTTGTGCGGCAGTTGGCCGCCACCGAAGCTGTGAAGTTGATGACATTCGCACCGGAACTTCCAAGGGGAGGCGAACTCACCAAGGAACTGCTCCGCCACGGAATCGTGCCGGTCATGGGGCACACCGGCGCCACATGGGCCCACACGGCCGAAGCCGCCGATCTGGGTGTTGTCCAGGCCACCCACACCTACAACGCCATGCTGGGGCTTCATCACCGGGAACCGGGCGCGTTGGGCCGCATCCTGCTGGACGACCGCATCCAAGGCCAGTTGATTGCAGACAATATCCATGTCCATCCCGGCGCCATGCAGCTTCTTTGGCACTGCAAGGGCCCCCTGGGTGTCATGCTGATTACCGATGCGATTCGGGCCGTGGGCCTGCCGGAGGGCGAGTACGAATTTGGCAGGCTTCCGGTGACCGTGAAGGACGGGGCGTGCCGGCTGCCCGACGGCACGCTGGCCGGCAGCATTGCCACCATGGACGTTTGCCTGCGCAACCTGATGGGTGCGACAGGCCTGGACCTTGCGGAGGTGTGGCAGGCCTCCAGCCTGATTCCCGCCGGTTCACTGAAACTCGACTACACCATCGGCCACTTCGCAACCGGGTGCATGGCAGACATCGCAATCGTGGATGACGACATCCACGTGGCGGCCACGATCGTTGGCGGCCGGGTCCAATACCTGGATTCTGCCTACGCGGACCGGATTTCAGGCGTTCAACGTCCCTAATACTACAGTTGCAAGTTAGCTGGTTGCCGTTGTTGGCGGCGGTAGTGGCAATCCTGCGTCACCCACTGGCGGTGGCGGCACCGGAACGACCAGGCCAGGATCGCCTGGACCGTGGCCGGCACCTGCAGCCACAAGCGCTGCAGCAGGGGGCATCGGACCAGGAACGCTCGTCCACGAACTGTTGCCGCGAGCGCGCTGGGGCTGCCACCCGCGCCCACCGCCGGCGACGTAGCCAGCCGCCTTGATTTCCCCTTGCAGTACCGGAAAACGGAACCTCTCCTCGACGGTCTGCGCCGGGCCCCCGCTCGTGCACGCGGCAGACCGCGCACCGCGGTCCTTGACAACACCGCCCTGCAACGTCCCTGCCAGCTAGGGAAACCCATGCGGACTTGGGGGCGCGCGGCCTCCGGCCGTGGTACCCGCCGGCCTACCGGCCGGAGCCGAACGGCCGCGTGCGGACCCGCCAGGCGGGTCCGCACGCGGCCATGTCCCAACTCCAGCATGCATATCGAATGGACATGTTGTGTCTCCGAGTTGCGGAATGAAACCGCATCAACCGACTCTTTCGTTACCCAAAATAATTGCCGTACGGCATCTCCGTGTGCGACTTGACATTAACGGCGACTTCGGACAGGATTTGTCGTCACGAATCGGATCCAACGGCCTCCACCCGCACGACGGGAGGGAGGGGATGGTGCAGGCCGGGCACCTTGACGCTCCCGGCCCCGACGCGGAGGGCCGCCCTGGCGCGGCCGGCCGCGATAGCCGACACCCGGGGTCCGGCCGGGAGCGGGAGGAGGAGCCATGGCGCGGTGTCTGATGATCCTATGGGCGGGTTGGCTGGTGGGCCTGGCCCTGGGCGGCTGTGCGGCCCCGACGGACGCGACCGCGGTCGCGACGCCGGCGGCGACACCGACGGTGCCCGCGGCCGCGGCGGCCACCCCGGCGGCGCCCGCGCCCGGACTCGAGGTGCTGACCTTCCACACGCACCAGGTGCCCTCCTGGATCCGGTACCGCAACGTGGATGCGAGCGGGGCCCGGCAGCTGACGGGCGCCTCCTATCCCTTTGTGCATGTGGCCACGGGGCCGGGCGGTCCGCTGGCGGCGGCGCCGGACGCGGCGACCCTGGCGGCGGTGCGGGCGCAGTACGGTGCGGGTTCGGCGGACCGCATCGACGGCTGGTGCGACACGACCACGCTGGCGGGCATCAGCCCGGACCTGTTTTGCCGGCCGGGGACGGCCGCGTGGCCGGTGGGGTGGGGGTATCTGGTGTTGTACGCGGCGGCGGGGGGCCCGGCGGTGGCGGTGACCACGGCCTTTGCCTGGCACCCGCCGGCGGTCGCGGGGCCGGTCCCGCCGGCGCGCGGGTCGGACGCCGCGCCAGGGTCGGCGGCGGCCCCGGCTCCGGAGCAGGGGACGGGCGCGACCCCGGCCGGGTCGGGCGGTGCGTCCGCGCGGTCGTCGGCGGGGCAGGGGCCGGAAGCGCCGGTGGCCGCGGGCGCGGGGGCGGCACCCGCGGCTGGGGGGGAGGCGTCTGCGCCCGCGGCGGCGCAGGCGGGGGCCGCCACGGGTGCCCCGGACGTGGCGGTCGCCACGGCGCCCGAGGCCGGGTCGGCCCCCCTGCCGGTGGCGCAGCAGCAGACCGCGGACCCACCGCCCGCCACGCCCACCCCGAAGCCACCCGCCACGGCCACGCCGCGGCCGCGGCCCAAGGCGCCGGCCACCAATACCCCGGTGGTGGGCGATACGCCGGCCGAATCAGGGAGGATAGAGGACGTACCGAGGGAACCCGAAGAGGAATGCACCTCGCCGATCGGGTGTGATGGGGGATATGACAATGAATGAGCCCGCGGCCCCGCCGGCGGGGACGCGCCCGGGGGGCGGCCGGAGAGCCGGTGCCGACCACGGTCCAGGCGCTCCTGGCCTAGTCGTTCCGGCGCTGCCGACAACGACAACCAGCTAACTTGAAACTGTAGTACTAATCCACATTCGAATCGGGGATCAGGGCAGCTCCATGCCCACCGTGTCCACGGCTCCCGCCTGTTCAAGACGGGAGGCAAGTTCGGTCTGCCGGTCGCGTCCGCACAGGACCAACACCAGTCCCCCCAGGCCGGCACCCGACACCTTGGCCGCGGCCGCGCCGCCGGCCAGGGCGGCTTCGATAAGCCGTTCGCAGACCGGATGGCTGACCCCAATCCTGCGCAGGTACTCCTGGTTGCGATTGAGCAAGTCAGGCAAAACGTCCATGTTGCCCGCCATCAGGGCATCCTTCACCGCGAGGCTGACAGAGCCCATTTCCCCCAGCCATCGGTCATAGTCGGCAACATTGGCATGCCGACGAGCAGCCACCCCGGCTACGGCTTCGGCGGTGGAGGCGCGCACCCCGGTGTCGGCGAGCAGAAAGGTTGCCTCTGCCTGGGTTTGCATCCGGCTTGGGCCTGCCGTTCGTTCAAACCAGACCGGTTGTTCCCAGACCACCACCGCGTTGTCCACGCCGCTGGGATTGCCGTGTTGCACCACCTCGCTGTCCAGGACGATGCGATTTACTTCCTCATGCGATAGGGGCATCGACAACGCATCGCCGACAGCCCGCGCCAAGGCACAGGCAGCCGCCGCGCTGCTCCCCATCCCACCAGCAACGGGGATGTTGCCCCTCAGACAAATCATCCAGTCCGGAAGCCCTGCATGCCCGGCCAAGTCCAACACGGCCTGCAACACTCCGGTTAGGGCCGGCAGCGGATTGGGTGTGCGACCCGGACGCGCCACTGCCTGCATCTGTTCCGAGGCAAACACGGTGCCATACCCCGGCGACGCCGCATGGATGTAGGCATGCAACCTGCGCTCGGCAACGGGCATGGCAACCGCGCCATGTCCGTACACCACTGAGTGTTCCCCTGTAAGGATGGCTTTGCCAGGCGCGCTGGCATGGCTCAATAGCGACACTGCGACTCCGGGCGTGCGGGAGAAAGAGACTTGCCCCTGATAATCGGGCCATTCAAGGCAGTCGGGGCCATGGCAGCAACTCCGGGGATTGTTTCAATGAGGGCGGGCATTGGTGCGGCGGCCTGCAAAGGAGGGCCCCGTAAGCGGCGGCCTCATCGGTTACCGCCACTCACACCGGCCTGCCGAACCAGACCATGGCAGTGCCAAGCGGCGGCGAAGCCGTGGTTGCAGGGCTCCAAGGCGGAACAGAGCTCCGGGAAGGATTGTCGCGCACCTGTACCACAAGCGTTCATCGGGAGACGTGCGCAGGCTGTTATGGGTTTGACAACCACATTCCATGGCTTATCCCTCTTTGCACACCCCCACAGGGGCGACGCGCATGGCCACAGCCTCCCCACGTGTCCCCAGTCCACTGCAAGCCGCATGCAATGGGTTAGGATTGACACACGTGGTTGACAGAGGACAAGGGCCATGGCACTGAGCACCGCCCAGGAAGAATTTCTACAGTTGTTGGACCAGAATGCGGAGTTCCGGCAGCAGGTGCGCCAACGTGTCCTAAGCACCGAACTAATTGAGTTGCCGGAACAGTTCGCAACCTTTGGCAGTCACGTCAACGAATTCATCACCGAGCAGCGGGCAATCAATGCCCGCATCGACGAATTCGTCACCGAGCAGCGGGCAACCAACGCCGAGCAGCGGGCAATCAACGCCCGCATCGACGAATTCGTCACCGAGCAGCGGGCAACCAACGCCGAGCAGCGAGAAGCCATTGCCCGCGTGGACAATCGCCTAAAGGACCTCACCGACGACATCGGAACCCTCAAGGGCAGCGTGGTCAGCCGCGTCACGCGCGACCACGTCGAGACCATCCTCAGCCTGCTGGATCTGGAGTATGTCAACATTCTCCTGCGGCGCGACTTGGTCGCCATGCTGGGCCGGGCCACCGATATCCCCACCGGACACCGACAGAGCTTCTACCGGGCCGACTTGGTGTTGCAAGCCGTGGATGCCGACGGTGCCACCCACTATGTGGCAACCGAGGCCTCGTACACGGCCGACCGGCGGGACACTGATCGAGCCCTGCGCAACGCGGGTTTCCTGACCCGATGCACCGGCTGTCCGGCGCACGCCGTTGTTTCCAGTGTGGTAAACGACCGCGAAGTGCAGGCACTGGTGGATGCCGGTACGGTCCATTGGTACCGCCTGACGCAAAGAGACCTGAACCCGGAATAGCAGCTTGGCGCGGCAGCCGCGCCCGCCAGCCTGCCAGGTCCCCACTGACCCTGATGCCTGGGTTGCAACAACCGAAAAAGTCAGCCCCAGCGTCCGGAAACTCCATGGCGAACATGATGGCTGCAGCCATACAAGCGGAGCCGGAAGAAGTTGGAAGTGTCCTGCAACAGTTGCCGCTTCGAGACATCCGTGTTGAGTACTACCGACGAGAAGGAGGCCAGACCTTCACGTTGACCAACCCAGTCGTGGATCAGGGCGACATGGACACCCGCGGTCCCAAAAGAACGACAACAGCCACTTCCTGGAAAGTTGGAAGAAAATGGAAGTTGGTATAGCAAGCCCGTAGGAAAGTCGCCGCCGAGCGGTTAACCAACGAAGGCCAGTGGACAGTCGTATTGGGAGTCGGAATTAACCGAAGCCGGTGGCGACGCGTCCAGTTGATGGTCCGGTACAGCGCCCATCGACCTGCACATTGGATCAATCCGGTTGCAGCAACTCGATCATCACCCCATGGGCGGCCTTTGGATGAATGAACACAACCGGCCCGAACAGGCCCTGCACCGGTTGCATGTCGGTGAGTTGCACGCCGGATGCGACCAGTTCGACGATCGCAGCATCCAGGTCCGCGACCGTATAGCAAAGATGATGCATGCCGGGTCCCCGCTTCGTCAGGAACCTGCCGACCGCACTGTCCTCGGACCGGGGAATCAGCACCTCAATCAGTTCGGCCCCCTTGCCGAAGACGAGTGCCTCCAACCGCTGGGACGGCACGTCGTCAACATGGGACAACTCGTACCCGAGCAGATCCCGGTACAGGGACACCACCGCCGACCTGTCGCTGGCAGCCAGACCAACGTGGTGCAGTGCACCCAGCCCGGACACCGTTTTGAACACGGAAGCTTCAGCCATGAAGCACCCTAAATCCAGCTTTGGGCCTGGTATTCGCCCCAGCCCGAACGCAGTTCATCACAAATCTCGCCCACGGTGCCCCCGGCCTGCACCGCCGACAGGATCGGGGGCATCAGATTCCCATCCGGAGACTCGGCTACCGCCCGGACCCGCTTCAGGGCCTCAATGACGGCGGACCGGTCGCGCCGCGACCGGTGGGTCCGGACCTGTGAGCGCCGGTCTGCCTGCACCTTCTCATTCACACGCAGCAGGTTCAAGTCTGCGACCTCGTCTTCCCGGCTGTCGCGAAACGCGTTGACACCCACAATCACTTCCTCGCCGGCATCCACAGCCCGTTGCGTTCTGACGGCGGCCTCTTGAATCTCGAGCTGCATGAAACCGCTCTCCACGGCCGCCAGCGTTCCGCCGAGTTCGTCAATGCGGTCCAGGTAGGCGGATGCCGTCTGCTCAATCTCGTCGGTCAGTTGCTCCACGTACCACGACCCTCCCAGCGGATCCACGGTGTCCGCGACACCGCTTTCGTGAGCCAGGATTTGTTGCGTGCGCAGGGCGGTGGAGGCACTTTCGGCATTGGGCAGGGCCAGCGCTTCATCCTTGGAATTGGTATGCAGACTCTGCGTGCCCCCCAGAACTGCCGCCAGGGCCTGGACGGTCACCCGCACGATGTTGTTGGCCGGCTGCTGGGCCGTCAGGGTACTGCCTCCGGTCTGGGTGTGGAAGCGCAACCGCCAACTACGGGGATTCTCGGCCCCGTAGCCGTACCGCATGATGCGGGCCCACAACCGGCGTGCCGCCCTGAACTTGGCCACCTCCTCCAACAGGTTGTTGTGGGCATTGAAGAAGAAGCTCAGGCGGCCCGCAAAGGCATCCACGGGCAGACCCGCCCGGAGGACGGAATCCACATAGGCCTTGGCGTGGGCAAAGGTGAACGCAACCTCCTGGGCCGCCGTGCTGCCGGCTTCCCGGATGTGATAGCCGCTGATGGAAATCGGGTTGAAGCGCGGCATCTCGCCCTGACACCACCGAATCAGATCGGTGGCCAGGCGCAGGGACGGAGCCGGCGGAAAAATGTAGGTGCCGCGCGCCACATACTCCTTGAGAATGTCATTCTGGACCGTCCCGGTCAGGCTGGCGAGGGAAAGGTTCCGCTCCAGGGCAACCGCCGCCAGCATGGCCAACAGGATTGCCGCCGGCGCGTTGATGGTCATGCTGAGACTGATCCGGTCCAGCGGGATGTCCCTCAACAGAACATCCATGTCCTGCCATGAACAAATCGACACACCCGACTTGCCGACTTCGCCCTCGGCCCATTCACTGTCGGCATCAAAACCCATCTGCGTGGGCAGGTCGAAGGCGGTGGACAGGCCCGACTGCCCCTGGTCCAGCAAGTCCCGGAAGCGCCGGTTGCTGTCCTCGGCCGTGCCGAAACCGGCATATTGGCGCATGGTCCACAGGCGTCCCCGATACATGTCCGGGTGAATACCGCGGGTAAAGGGGTATGCACCAGGCTGGCCCAACCTGCCTGCATACGGCTCCTGTGCCTGCTCGGCTTCGGGAGGACCGTACAGACGCGCAACGGGCCGACGGTCCGATGTTGTGGGCTCGCGCTTCCGTTTCTTGTGCGCCGTGTTTTCGGGACCGGGGTGGGCACTCATGCGCACTGCCTTTGCGACGCGGCACGGATTCCTGTCGCCGACGGTGGCGGTCTGCCGCTCACAGTATGCGACGCCCTTCCAGCGCAAACCGAAACGACACGTCGTCGGCGTACTCCAGGTCACTGCCGGCGGCCAGGCCGCGGGCCAGTTGGGAAACCTTGATCGGATGGTCCCGGAGTTCGTCCGCAATCCACTGGGCCGTCGCCTGGCCCGGCAGATCCGGACTGGTGGCCACAATCACTTCCCGCACCTCGGCCTCTCCGCCAACCTCCAGGCGCCGCCACAGTTCCTTGAGGCGAATGTCCTCGGGCCCGCGCCCGTCAAGGGGGGAAAGGGTTCCGTGCAGCACGTGATAGAGGCCGTTGAACTGTCCCATCCGGTCAATCACCGACACAATCTGGGGCTCTTCAACCACGCAGATGACGCTGCGGTCCCGATCCCGGGACGAACACAGGCCACATGGCTGGGTGTCGCAGATGTTGCAGCAGATGCGGCACAGTTC
The DNA here is from genome assembly GCA_965219935.1 of Caldilineaceae bacterium. GTDB lineage: Bacteria > Chloroflexota > Anaerolineae > Caldilineales > Caldilineaceae > Bin34. Next base: position 1,697,818 of record CBDCOU010000003.1, read on the forward strand.
GGTCTCCGCCTGGAGACGCATCAGAAGATCCCCCAGTTCCCGCGGCAGGTGCTCCGGCGCCTGCAGCAGGAAATACGCCAGGCGCTGTGCGCTCCGGGGACCGATCCCCGGAAGCCGGGACAGGCTGGCAATGGTGTCCGTAACGATTCCGGGCAGAAGGTCCGAGGACATGGCCGAATACAGGACTAGCCCAACAGGCCGGGCGGCAGGTTGAGGCCCTTGGACATCTTGTCGACCATGGCACTCCGCGCCGTCTCGAGCTGGTTGTACAGGTCGTTGAAGGCGGCCATGATCAGGTCCTGGACGAATTCCGGATCGTCCGGATCCAGGATCTCCGGCTTGATCTCGATGGACTTCACTTGGAAGTTGCCGTTGGCCACCACGGTCACCATGCCGCCCCCGGACGTGGCCGTGAATTCCTGATCCGAGATGTCGTTCTCGGCCATCTCCTCCTGGTACTGCTGCATTTGACGCATCAGATCCTGCTGGCTGACGCCTCCAAAGTTGCCGCCCATGCCGCCTCCGGGAATTCCCTGTCGGCGCTGGCTGCGACTTCGTTTGGTCTTGCGGGGCATGGTGCTACTCCGAGTTGTGTGATTGCTGCATGCGGGCCAGCAAGGCAACGACCTCCCGCTGGTCCAGTTCGGTTGCGCCGACTTTGTCTTTCATGTATGCGCCGATTTCGTCAATCATGGTTTGGGAAAGCGTACCGGTGTCGGGTACAGGCGGTGCTTCCGACCCGCCCCAACCGGTGCTCGGTCTGCGAATCATGACATCGTCGCCGTATTGACACTCCAAAGTGGTGTCGTCGCCGGCATAGTCGCGCATCTTCTCGTGAAACCATTCACTGGCGCGTGCCAGGTTGCTGTCCGCTTCAGAGGCAAACAGGACATGGACGCAGTTGTCGACTACGCGCAATCCCTTGATCTGGCGCAGGGCGTTGCGCAGCCGATCGCTCCCATGCTTCTTGGCAAGCTCCCAGATCTTTTCCTCCGCCCAACGCTTGCGCATCCTGGCCAGTACCTTGCGCTCGCGCTCCGTCTCGGGCACGCGGCTGCCGGGCCGTGACCGATCCGGGTCCGTTCGGGCCGGCACGGCCTGGGTGCGGGCACCGTTCGCCGGCGGTGCCGGTGTCGGTGCCGGAGCTGTCCTCTTCGGTTGTGGTGCCGGAGCCTGTGCGGGAACCGCCTCGCGCGCGGGTGGCGGCATGGGCCTGGCCGGACCGTCGATAGCCTGCACCAGGGCGATTTCGATCAGGATTTGCGGATGCTGGGTCTGGCCCAGCGGCTGCTGCGATGCCCCCATGCGGGACAACGTGTCCAGAAACAGGGAAAGCGCGTGCAGCGTGTGCGCCTCGGGCCAGCGTTCCGCCCATCCCCGAATCACCTTGGCCTGGTCGCGCGACACCTCATCGAGAGATGAGCCGGTCCGATCCATCTGCATTCGGAAGACCCAGCGCAGCTGCGTCACCAGTTGCTTGAGAAACTCGGGCAGGCTGCGACCCTGCTCGACCACGGATTCGAGCACCTCCAGTCCCCGCTGCTTGTCTCCTGCCACCAGGCTGTCGATGAAGGAGTTGATGGCCTGGATGTCCGACAGCCCCAGCATGGACTGCACCAGTTCCAGGGACACGGTGTCGTGGCCGAAGCTCACGACCTGGTCCAGCAGGCCAATGGCATCCCGCATGCCGCCCTGGGCGCTGTCGGCAATCATTGACAGAGCCGCCTCCTCGACGTCACAGCCCTCTTCCTTGGCAATGGTCGCCAGATGAGCCTCGATCTCGGAGGATCCAATCCGCCTGAAGTCGAAGCGCTGGCACCGGCTGATCACGGTCGCCGGGATCTTGTGCACCTCGGTCGTGGCCAACATGAAGTACGCGTGCGGCGGAGGTTCCTCCAGCGTCTTGAGCAGCGCGTTGAACGCGCTCTGGCTCAGCATGTGAACTTCGTCGATGATGAAGATCTTGACCTCGCCCTCGGTTGGCGTGGATTGCACCTGGTGCCGCAGTTCGCGCACGTCCTCGACGCCGTTGTTGCTGGCGGCGTCGATTTCATTCAGGTCGAGGTAGCTGGAGTTGTCAATCGCCCTGCAGGCCGGACACGCTCCGCAGGGCCGCGCGTCTCCCTCGCCCACGCAGCAAAGGGCCTTGGCCAACAGGCGCGCGGTGCTGGTCTTGCCGGTGCCCCGAGGACCGTTGAACAGGTAGGCTTGGGCGACGCGCCCGGTCTCGAGCGCGTTCTCCAGCGTCCGCACGATGTGCGGCTGGCCCACGAGCTCGGCGAAACTTTTGCTCCGCCACTTGCGATACAATGCCTTCGCCACTGCGGTTGCCTTCAGTCTTGAATGCGATGCAGACTCCGGCCCACATCCCGGAATTGGCGGAAAGTACTGTTATTGTAGATTTTTTGTTTCAAACAAACAACCGGCGGATTGCCGAACCTCCAGGTGAAATCCATGACGCGCAAGAAGGGCATCGTGCTTGGCGGAGGCCTTCTGATACTGGCGGTCCTAATGGCCGTAATGGTGGTCTCCACCAATATAAATCAGGTGAGTGCAGAGGAAAACGTACCGACGGACACCGTCGGCGAGCAAACCACACTGTCCGGCGGCAACGACTGCCTCTGCAACATTACGCAATACGCCGGCGACAACGAGCAGGAATCCCCCAACCGGGAGTAAGGCCGCCGGGCATCCCCGAATGGCACGGCGGGATGTTGGAAGCACCCCGCCCGGTTAGCCGTACACCTTGACCGCCTCCGGGTCGCCGGCGGGACCGGCCTGCAGGGCCGCCCCAATCTCGGAGACAACCCGTTCGACATCCCCTGCGTCCACGTCGCAGTGCAGAACGGCGCGCATGGTAGTCTGGTTGATGGGATTCATCAAAATCCCCCGCTCCTGCAAACTGGCCGCCAGCTGCACCGGACTCATGTCGGCATCGGTGACCTTGAAATACACGATGTTGGTGGATACATCGGCGGGATCGATGCCGTCCGTGGCCTGAAGGCCCCGGGCCAGTTGCTGTGCGTTGGCGTGGTCGTCCGCCAGCCGTTCCACCATCTCCGACAGGCTTACCACGCCGGCAGCCGCAATGATGCCGGCCTGGCGCATCCCGCCGCCCACCACCTTGCGCATGCGCCGGGCCCGTTGGATGAATGCGGCCGATCCGGCCACCACGGACCCGACCGGCGAGGCCAGCCCCTTGCTCAAACAGCAGCTGACACTGTCGGCCTTGGCTGCCAGATCCGCCGGTGCCAGGTTCAGGGCCACCGCGGCATTCCACAGGCGGGCACCGTCCATGTGCACGGCCAGACCCCGACTGTGCGCAAGGTCCTTCACCTCGTCCAGCCAGGCCACCGGTAGCGGCCGGCCGTTGCAGCGGTTGTGGGTGTTCTCCACACAAATCAGACGTGTAACCGGAAAGTGCGAGTCGTCGCCGCGGATGGCACCTGCGATTTCGGCCAGGTCCAGCGTACCGTCCGCCTGGCTCGGCAGGGGGTGTGGATGAATGCCGCCCAAAGCTGCCGAACCGCCCTGCTCGTACAGGAAGATGTGGTTCATGCTGCCGACGATCAGTTCGTCGCCGCGCCCGCAGTGGGCCATGATGCTGATCAGGTTGCCCATGGTCCCGCTGGACACGAAGACCGCGGCCTCCTTGCCCAGGATTTGGGCCGCCATCTCCTCCAGGCGGTTGACAGTCGGATCCTCGCCATAGACGTCGTCGCCCAGCGGGGCGTTTGCCATCGCTTCGCGCATGGCGACGGTGGGCATCGTCACCGTGTCCGAACGCATGTCGATTACGGGTTGCCCATTGACCTCGGCCATCTGTCTGTCCTCGTTGGGTTTGGATTGGTTCAGTTGTTGAGACGGCCCTTGGTACTGGGTACGCCCGACCGCCTGCCATCCTTGCGCGTCGCCTGATCCAGGGCCCGGGCCAGGGCCTTGAACACGGCCTCCACCCGATGGTGATCGTTGTGGCCGTACAGGATTTCGGCATGCAGGTTCATGCCGGCATGGAATGCCAGCGATTCGAGCAGGTGCGGCACCAGGTCCGTGCTCAGGGCCCCCACCCGGGAACCGGTGAATTCTCCCCGGAACACGCAGTAGGGTCGTCCCGACAGGTCCACCGCCACGCGGGCCAGGGTTTCGTCCATGGGCACGTAGCTGTGGGCCGTGCGCACAATGCCCGCCTTGTCGCCCAAGGCCTGCGCCAGAGCCTGCCCCAGGCAAATCATGACGTCCTCGGCAGAGTGGTGCTCGTCGATTTCGAGGTCCCCGTCGCACTTGGCGGACAGGTCGAACAGACCATGGTGCGCAAACAGGGTCAGCATGTGGTCGAGCATGCCAATGCCCGTCGTCACATCGGAGACACCGGACCCATCAAGATCCAGGGACAGTTCGATGCGGGTCTCGGAAGTGTGTCGCTTGATGGATGCCTGCCGTGATTCAACTCGCATGGCTCTATTCCAATTCCTCCAGGGCCGTCAACACTCGCTCGATCTGATCTTCGCGACCGACGGAAATCCGAATGCAGCCGGACAGCAGCGGCGTGTCGTAATAGCGAACCAGTATGCCCTGTCGGCGCAAGGCATCCCTGACCTCCAGGGCGGGACGGCCCCGGACCCTGCACAAAACGAAGTTCGCCGCGGATGGCACCGGGTCCAGGAAGGAGATCCGCGCCAACCCCGCCTGCAACCGCCTTTGCCCCGCCTGTATGCGAGCTACCACCGTCTCCACTTCGGACCAGTGTTCCAATCCGGTCAGTCCGGCCACCAGGGCTGCCTGGTTCACATTGTAGGGTTGCTTGAATTTCCAGAACTGCTCCATCAGCCACTCCGGAAACACCCCCCAGCCCAGCCGCAGGCCAGCCATGCCGACCGCCTTGCTAAAGGTGCGCAACACCACCAGGTTGTCATGTTCGGCGACACGCGCGATGCGGGATGGCTCGTCCGCAAACTCGACGTAGGCTTCGTCCAGGACCACCAGGGCCGGCAGGGCCAGCAACCGTTCGCATTCGTCGTCCGTCAACCAGGTGCCAGTCGGATTGTTGGGCGTGGCCGCATACACAATCTTGACCGGTCCCCCATCCCTCGCCCGGCCATCCAGCACCGCCGCCTCAACGGCTTCCACGTCCAGGCTGTAGTCCGGACGGCGCGGCACCTCCACGACCTCCGCTCCGTACAGATGGGCGTTGCTGGAATACATGAGGAAGGTGGGGGGCATGTCCAGGATCCTGTCGCCGGGCAACAGGAACATCTGGCTCAGGTTGTTCAACAACTCGTCGGAACCGCTGCCGACCGCGATCATGCTTTCCGGCACGCCGTGCAACGCCGTCAATCGCTCCCGCAGGCGGGTCTGAGCCGAATCCGGATAGATGTGGTACCAGTCGTAGGAGGCCAGGGCCTCAAGGACGGAGCGCGGCGGACCGTAGGGGTTCTCGTTGGCGTCCAGCTTTACCAGATCCTCAACCCGCAGGCCGAGTTCCGAGCTCAGTGAGTCCAGAGGCTCCACCGGCTTGTAGGCCGACAGGGACTTGATGATGGGATTGAGCAGCGTTGAGGGATCGAACGACGTCATGACCGAGGTCTCCGTGCGGTAACTGCCCTGGCATGCGCCTGCAAACCCTCGGTCTCCGCCAGCCGGGCCGCGGCCGGTCCGATGCGTGTGGCCGCGGCTTCGTTCAGGCCGAACAGGGAGACCACGCGCACAAAATCCAGAACACTGAGTGGGCTGCTGAAACGGGCGGTGCCGTTGGTGGGCATGATATGACTGGGACCGGCTACGTAGTCCCCAAGGACTTCGGAGCTGTGGTGGCCCATGAACACCCCGCCCGCGTGCTGGACGCGATCCACCCACTGGTCGGGGTGCTCCACCAGCAGGCACAGGTGCTCGGCGGCGTATCGATTGGCCACGCCGAACCCTTCCTCCAGCGAGTCCACCAGCACAATTCCACTGCCGCGGTCCAGGGATGCCGCAACGATCTCCGCCCGCGGCAGATCCTCCAGGGCGTGTCCTACGGCAGCCTGAACCGCTTCGGCCAAGGGAGTGCTGGGCGTCACCAAAATGGCACTGGCCAACACGTCGTGTTCCGCCTGGGCCAGCAGATCCGCGGCCACCACGTCGGGGTCCGCGGTTTCGTCCGCCACAATCATGGTTTCCGTGGGGCCATAGAGGCCGTCAAGTCCGACCTGCCCATACACCTGCCGCTTCGCTTCGGTGGTCATCAGACCTCCGGGTCCGGCAATTTTGTCCACGGCCGGCACGGTTTCCGTACCGTAGGCCAAGGCGGCAATGGCCTGGGCGCCCCCGCTGACGTACAGCCGCGGTACCCCGGCCAACCAGGCCGCGGCCAACAGGATGGGCTCGGGTTCCCCAACGGGTTGTGCCGGAGGCGTGATGAGGGAAATCTCGGGCACCCCGGCCACCTGCGCCGGTATGGCACTCATCAACAGCGTACTCGGCAACGGAGCACTGCCTCCGGGCACGTAAATTCCCACCCTTTCAATGGGCCGCACAATCTGCCCCAGAGTACCGTCTGCCGATTCGTGCACCCAGTCGGCCACCGGCTGCCGTTCGTGGAAGGCGCGAATGCGGTCGGCCGCCAGCTGCATGGCTGCGGCCGTTTCGTCGTCCAGGGTCATCCAAGCGGCTTCCAACCGATCTTGTTCCAGACACAGGCTCGCAGGAACGACTCCGTCGAGGTGGCTTCCGAATTCGTACAGCGCGGCATCGCCCCGGGTGCGTACGTCGTCGATGATGGCCGCCACCGCCTGTTCCACCCCCAGGGTGCGGCCGAACACCCGTTTCCAGGTCGCCACCCAGCTGTCGGGGACCTGCGCATCCGCCAGGGCCTTGCGCTCAAGAATGGAGTCGGCGGCTTCGGCTGCGGAAAAGATGCGGATCATGTCAAATTGGATGAGAGGTTTGGCGGCTTGGCAAGGGCAGGACCGATGCCGCTTCCGGATCCAACCGGATCCCAATCAAGTCCCGCTAGGGTAAAACACCACGCGGTGATTCTTCAGAACCCCATCGACATAGACAAAGGTACCCGAGAAGAACCGGTCCTGTGCCAGCCACGGCAAAAAGATCCGGTCGCCCTCCCACAGATTGAGATCCAGCAGTCTTGCATCCTCGATCCAGTGGAGCTCCCCTTCCGGGGAGTCGATGAGGCTGCCCGAGAAGCGCTCGGCCGAGAATACGAACACGTACCAGTCGTTCTCGCCGTCGAAGCCCGGAAACGTGAGCATGCCGTGTAGGCGGGGCGTCTCCACCTCCAGACCGCTTTCTTCCCTGACCTCCCGGATGGCGCAGGCCTCCGGGGATTCGCCGGGCTCGAACTTGCCGCCCAGACCATTCCACTTGCCTTCATGGAAGTCGTTGGCCTTGCGGTTCCGGAACAGCATCAGCGTCTTGCCATCCCGCTTCAGGTAGCACAGGGTGCCAAGAATGGTTGCCACGTGCGTTGCCGGTCGGTTCCTACCAGGCGTCCAAGTCTCGCGCGGCCGCCGCGATCCGGTCGGCATCGGGCCGGTAGGCCTGCTCCAGGGGCGGACTGAAGGGCACAGGCGTGTCCAAACCGCCCAGACGCCTGACGGGGGCGTCCAGATATTCGAAACACTCCTCCGCAATGAGCGCCGCCACTTCGGCGCCGCATCCCATCATACGGTTGGCGGCATGCACAATGAGCGCCTTGCCGGTGGCCTTGACGGACTCCAGGATTTGGTCCGTATCCAGCGGCTTTACCGTGCGCAGATCCAGAACCGCGGCCTCAATGCCTTCCCCGGCCAACTCCTCGGCTGCCGCCAGCGCCGATTGCAGCATCGCCCCGTAGGTGATGATGGTCAGGTCGGCACCCGGTCGCGCCTGTCGGGCCTTGCCGATGGGCACCAGATGCTCGCCGGGGGGCACTGGACCGCGCAGGGAGCGGTACAGGGTCTTGCTTTCAAAGAAGATGACCGGATTGTTGTCGCGGATCGCGGAGGTCAGCAGGCCCTTGACATCGGCCGGCGTCCCGGGGCAGATGACCTTCAGTCCGGGCACGTGGGCGAACCACGCCTCCGGGTTCTGGCTGTGGAACGGCCCGGAACTGGTGCCCCCGTCCGCCGGAGCCCGTATGGTCCAGGGCACCGCTCCCTGCCAGATGTAGTGGGTGGAGGCCGCGTACTGGACAATGGCGTCGAAGGCCGTCGAGATGAAATCGGCAAATTGCATCTCGATCACCGGCCGCAGGCCGGCCAAGGCCATGCCCGTCGCCATGCCGGTGAAGCCCAGTTCGGCCATGGGGGTGTTGATCACCCGGTGTTCCCCGTACTTCTGCCACAACCCCTTGGTGGCCTTGAAGGCTCCCCCGAATTCGCCGCCGATGTCCTCGCCCAGGACCAGCACGTCCGGGTCCCTGGCCATTTCCTGATCCAGCGCTTCGGCCAACGCTTCCAGGTAAGTGATCCGCCGGCTGTTGCCGGCCTGGCTGTCAGTCGGCATAGACGCCTGCCTCGACGGTATCCGGATCCGGGAAGGGACTGGCCTCGGCCGCGGCGAAGGCCTGATCGATCAGTTCCGTCTCGGTGCGCTCCAACTCCTGCAACACATCCGTGCCGACCCCATCGTTGTCCTGCAGCCACCGTCGGAACCGGACCACCGGATCCCTGGCCTCCCAATGGGCCAGGAGTTCGTCCGGAACGTATTCGGCCCCGTCATGGATGGCATGGCCCAGCATGCGCATGGTGCGCGCTTCGACCAGGGCCGGCCCTTTGCCGGCACGGGCCCGCGCCAGGGCCGCGGACACGGCTTCGAACACCTCCAGAACATCGTTGCCGTCGACCACCTGGCTGGGCATGTCGTAGGCGCGGGCCTTGAGATGCAGTTCGGAGACGGCCGTGTGCTCCGCGACCGGTGTGGAATAGGCGTACTGGTTGTTCTCAAGCACCACCACCAATGGCGCCTGGTAAAGAACCGCCATGTTCAGGGTTTCGTGAAAGACCCCGGCCGTTGACCCTCCGTCGCCGCAGACCGTGAGGGCGGCTTGCGGCTGCCGTCGGTAGCGGAAACTCATGGCCGTACCCAGCGCCACCGGCAGGGATTGGGGAATGTGGCTGATGAACCCAATCAAATTGTGCGAAAGGTCCCCGTTGCCGTGCAGGTTGGCGTCGCGGCCCCGGGTCGTGCCGTTGGCCCGGCCAAGGTAGTTGGAATACAGCTGGTCCGGCGGCAGGCCGCGCAGCATGAACATGCCGACATTACGGTGCATGGGGGCCGCAAAATCCTCGGGCTGGAGCCCCCAACCGGCACCGATGCTGACGGCCTCGTGGCCGCGGGCGCTGAAGCAGGTGCCCAAGCCGCGTCCCTGCTTGAACATGGAGACCATCACCTCGTCAAAGCGGCGGGTGCGATACATCCAGCGGTAGATGTCGAGGCGCTCGTCGGCGGAAAGGCTGGTCATGGGCCGGAAACATCCTGGCAGAAGAGTGGCTGACAAGCAGCCTCCAGTTGGGCCACCACTTCGTCCACTCCGACGCGGGTGGTATCGACAAGCACCGCATCGGGTGCCTTGGTTGCCGGCGAATTGGAACGGCTGCTATCCAGGCGATCCCGCTCCACGAGATCCCGACGAACCTGGTCCAGCGGCACCTCAAGCCCCCGGGCTTGCAGATCCAGCCACCTTCGGCGGGCCCTGACATCGGGGTTGGCATCAAGGTAGAACTTCACGCGCGCCTCCGGAAACACGGTTGTGCCGATGTCCCTGCCCACCACAACCGCGCCGGACTGCTCGGCCAGGCGCCGCCCCATACTGCGCATGGTCCGGGTCAGGGACTTTCTCACTGGATCCAGGCCCGACAGGAAGGGCAGCAGTTGGTCCACCGCTTCCCGGCGCAGCGCGGCGGTGACATCGCATCCCGCCAGCAACACCTGCGTTTCGGTTTCGCCACTTCCATCGGACGATAGGATGTTTCGGATGTCAAGGTCTCGCTCCGTTTGCACCAACACGGCCTCCAGGAGATCGTCGCCGTAGGGCGGGCGGCCGTGGGGCAGGACCAGATGGCAGGCCACCCGGAACAGGATTCCGGTGTCGAAAAACGTCCAACCCAGCTGCAGGGCCAGCAGGGCGCCAACCGTGGACTTGCCGGCACCGGCCACGCCGTCGATGGCTATCAAACGGGTCCTGATGGCTTGCACGGAGAGTAGTTGGAAACCTGGGTTGGCTCGCCAGCGGGTTGGGACGCGTCCGGTCGTCCAAGTGCGGGCAGTGCCGGCATTATGAGTGACGCCACCATGGCACGCCGTCAAACCCACGTTTGTCCACGCCCAAGACGCGATTAATACTACAGCGGCAGTTCGTACAACCGATGGAATGATCGTCCGCAGAAGCAGTACATCACCCGTAACGGGTGGCGGAGATGCCGGTGCAGCCGGACCAGGCCCCGCCACACTTTCAATGGGCCCCGTCGGGATAGTCCGCCACAAAAGGCATGAACCGGACGGTTGAACCTGCCTCCACCGAAACCGGCCCAGGTGAACCATCTGCCGAAGCTACCTGGTGCGGTCAGAATGGCAACATCCCCTCCAGCACCAACCGCTCGGAAGGCAGGTTCGGACAGTTTCCACCGCGGGTGTGCCTGCCCCGGGGCTGAAGACGAAGCGAGGTCCACAAAATCCCGAATCCGATGGCGGGGAAGGGGTCGGAAAGGCCGCGTCCGACCGGGTAGAATGGGGCCGTGCCCAGCAGCCTGAATTGGGAGGCAGCAATGGATGCGGCTGGAATTGCGGAACGGACACGGCCACCGGCAACGGTGCCAGCCAACGGACGCGCGCCGGAGCCAAACCCCGCCGCCGATCCCGCCATGACGCGCGCGGCCCGGGAGGAACGAGCTGTGCAGCGCCGGGCGGCCCCCGAGGCGTGGCGGCGGGACATCGAGGCCCTTTACCATTACGATGCGGATTTTCCCTACGACCCCGGCCATGAATACGAAGAATTCTGGACAACCGACCCCAACTACGGGATCGAGGAGGGCATCCACCACTGCCACTTCGACGCGGACGGTGTAGAAGTCATGGCCGACCTCAGGGCGCACGACATCCAGCGCAATGCAGGCTACACGGTCTTCGACAAGATGGGCGACTGCGTGGAGCTCGAGACGGGGGTTCACTATATGGCACTCGACGGCGTGGTGCGCCGGGTCTTCCCCGACCTGATGGTGCTTCCACAGGTGGGAATGCTGGGTATGGAAACCGGTCCGGACCGCGCCCTCCGGCTCGACCGGGGAGAGCCCCCTCCCCTGCTGGTGCTGGAGATCCTGTCGTACGGCGGTGCGCAGCGGGATCTGGACGGAAAGTTGCGGCTGTACGAACGTCTGGGGGTCCGAGAGTATCTGGTGTACGACCTTGGGGGCAAGCGTCGGAGAGGGGCGCCAAGGGAACTGCTGCTATACCGACTGGAAGGCGGGGCCTACCGTAGGATTGATCCCGAGCCGCAGGAGTCCGCCTCGGCCCCGGAGGTGCACTGGAGCGACGTGTTCGATGCACATGTCCGCATGATGCCGGACCCGCAGGAGGAACGCAGCGAGCTGCCGGAGACAACGGGCCCGCCGCCCCGCTTCCAGTGGCGGGACACCCGGCAGGGCCGCTGGCGAGACCGCCAAACCGACATGGAAGTCGAGCGCGCAGCCGAACGGGACCGGATCATGCAGGAACGGGATCGGGCCGCGCAGGAACGGGATCGGGCCGCGCAGGAACGGGATCGGGCCGCGCAGGAACGGGATCGGGCCGCGCAGGAACGGGATCAGGCCGTACAGGAACGGACGGACATGGCGATTGCCACGATGCGCAGTTTGCTGTCCCGCGAGATGAACGCGGCGGACTTGGACCGGGTCGAGTCAGCCTGGCGCCAAGATGCCCCGCCCACGGATGCAGTCGACCGCATCCTGAAAGTGCAGCAGGCACCGAACGCGTGGCGGCCCCTTTTGCTCCCGGGCGAGAACACCGGCAAGTAACCCAACCACAAACCACCGCCCTGCGACACCAGTCCCCATGAGTCGTGTGGCTTCATCCGATGGATGAACCCGGCACGGTAGGCGAAACAAGATTTCGCCCTTATTGGACTGGGTTGTTCGCCGTCAGGTTCGGGCCATGACCCAACCGCGCCTCGCCTGCCGTACCCGGTTGGTTTGGTAGCCATCCATAAGATGGAGCCGTAGCCTCACCGGTTCCCGATGCCGCCGTTCCTCGGCCTAGCCTTCCGCCCGACCTTCCTTTCTGAAGTCCTGCAGTTCCTGAATGTGCCGGTCTCGTTCGGCGGTCCCAACCGGCAGGCATCCCACCCCAGGAAGCGCGGTGGGATGACCCACAACGAGTCGCTGTGGGGGATTGCTGGCCCCCCGGAGGTGGTGCACACGGTCCACGGGGCTCAGGAGTGGCAGCGACTCAGCACCGGTGCCGGCAGCAAGGGCGAACGGTGGTCCGACTGGCAGTGCCGGGTGCAGGCCGAACCAGAGCACACGGACTGGGGACGCTACCTGTCCTTCCGGAGGTCTCCGGCGGATCCGGATAACCGCAGATGTGGCCTTCGCGCCGCAGGGTTGCGGACCTGGAGACGCTGATGGCCACGGCCTGTCGCCGCTGGGCCATCGAGCACGCCTTCAAGGCGGCCAAGCAGGATACGGGACTGGACACCTCCGGGGTATGCAGCACCGTTGGCCGGTACCGGTACGTAACGCTGGCACTGTGGGCCTTGGCGCTCCTGGCCGTGGTACGGGCGGTGGATCCGACACGCCCCCCAATTTGTGCCAAGTCGAACTTAGGCAGCAGGTACCGGTACTGGTTTGGTCACGTCCGCCTTGACCAGGAAACGGCGTTCTTCCCAGGCGACCAGAATAGGGGTTGCGTTGCAAAGCGAACTGTAGGTTCCGGACACCAGGCCGACGATCAACGTGGCCATGAACTGTTGCAGCGTGGCTCCGCCCAGGACCAGAATGGCCATCAGCACCAACAGCGCGGTCACCTGCGTCGCGAGCGAACGCTGCAGGGTTTCCACCAGGCTGCGGTTGGCGATGCGGGCAAAGGGTTCCCCCTGGTAGCGCCGCTGGTTCTCGCGGATCCGGTCGAACACGACAATGGTGTCGTTGACACTGAAGCCGATCACGGTAAGCACGGCCGTCAGGAAGAGGGCATCCACCTCCCAGGCCGCCACCAGGCTCATGATGGAGATGAAGGACAGTGTCACCAGGACATCGTGTACGAGTGCGAACACGGCGCAGGCACCGTAACGGGTGGCGTGGTTGAGGTGGCGGAACGCGGCCGTGATGTAAATCAGAATGCCGACCACCGCCACCAGGATGGCCAGGCCGGCCGCCCGGCTCACCTCGGAGCCGATCGCCGGCCCGATGTTGCGGTAGAACTGTTCGTCGAATGGCCCAATCTCGGCCTCGATCTCGCCTTCCAGCCGCTCCTTGGCCTGATTGCCAATCGCCTTCAGCTTCAACTGCACGGTCCGGTCGTCCTGCACCTGGAAAGCGGTCGTGTCCGCCAAACCGGCCCGCAGCAGGATGGCCCGCACCGCTTCCGGGCTGGCCGGTTCGACGAACCGGATCTCCCACTGCACGCCGCCCGTGTAGTCGATGCTCAGGGGCAGCAACGAATTGCCCGTGACGCCGCGCCAGGCCATGAGCAGGATGCCGGGCAGAATCAACACGAGCGACAGGAGGAACCACAGGTTGCGCCGCTCCACGATGGCGGCATTCCCCATGCGACTGGTCAGCAGGGCCATGAACCGATGCTCCCGGAATGCAGACGCTGAGGCTAGTGGCCGACGAGCAGCCGGCGCGAATCGCCTTCGACGCCGGTGGTCAAGGTAAGGAAGGTCTGGAGGAAGGTGCGCGTCACCAGGACCGCCGTAAACATGGACAACACCACGCCGATGGCCAGCGTCAGGGCAAAACCCTTGACCACGCTGGCGCCGAAATTGCTGCCGAACCAAAACAGCACGGCACACGAGATCAAGGTCGAAAGGTTGCCGTCGCGAATGGCGGGCCAGGCCCGGTTGAAGCCGGTGCGGATGGCCAGGCGCAGGGAGCGGCCGGCGCGCAGTTCCTCGCGCAGACGTTCGAAAATGAGGATGTTGGCATCCACCGCCATCCCAATGGACAGGAGGAACCCCGCGATGCCCGGCAATGTCAGGGTTACCGGCACCAGTTTGAACACGGCCACGTTCAGGGCAACGTAGATGACCAGGGCCAGGCAGGCCAGCAAGCCCGGCAGGCGGTAGATGACCAGCATGAACAGCAGGACCATCAGCAGGCCGACCTGCCCGGCAATCAGGCTGCGGGAGACCGATTCCTGGCCCAGGGTCGCGCCGATGGTGCGGACATCGACCACCTGGAGCGGCACCGGCAGGGCGCCGTAGCGCATCTGGATGGCCAGGCTGCGCGCCTCCTCCTCGGTGAAGTCGCCCGAGATCACGCCGATGTCCCGGATGGCGGCGTTGATGATCGGCGTCGACAGGACCACCCCGTCCAGGACAATCGGCATGGGCCGGCCCACGTTGGCCTGGGTGTAGTTGTAGAACTGGTCCGATCCGTCACCCGCGAGCTCGAAGTTGATTTGCCAGAGTCCGGTGGTGTCGTCCAGGCCCGGCACGGCATCGTTCAGCACGTCGCCGGTCATGGCCGTTTCGAACACCGTGTCCGGGTACGGCACCGGGGCCGGGTCCATAACGCCGGCCGCCATCGCCGCCATGGCGTCCGCCGAGGCCGTGGGGCGGTTGGTTGTATTGATGATGTACCCGGACAGGAGTTGTGCGTCGCCGGGATCAATGAACTCCAGCTGCCCGGTGGACCGCAGCGTCTCGATGGCCTGTTCCGGATTGTCGATGCCGGGCAGCTCCACGATAATCCGGCGCGTACCCTGGCCCTGGACCGCAGGTTCCGTCACACCGAGGCTGTTGACCCGGTTCTCGACGATGATGCGGGCCGTGGCCATCGAGCCTTCGGGGATCTCCGTGTCGGCGGGCAAATCCGCCTCCAACAGGATTTGGGTGCCGCCCTGCAGATCCAGGCCCCTGACCAGATCGCGCAGGTCCCTGGGATCCTCCGGGGTGCCCAGAGCCGACTCCAAGCCCGGCAGGTGATCGAGCGGCAGGGCCACGTACAGAGCCGCCGCCGCCAGCAGAACGGTCAACAGCAGGGACAAGGGATTGGAACGCATGGAATACTGCCGGACACCGGCCTGGGCCGGTTTCCGCAACCGGCAACGAACTTGGGGCTAATCCTGACCGCAGCGCGCAGTATAGAGTAGGGATCGGAACTCAACCAAAAATGGCGGCTGCACACCGTTTGGCGGTGGCCGTCCCAAGCATCGCGGCACCCCGCAGGCAACTTTCCAGCAATGCCGGACACTGAACACAGCCACATCTCCAGTACCCGCAATCCTCGGATCCGCCATGCCCTGCGCCTGCGCCAGAGCACCTACCGCCGCGACCATCGGCAGACGTTGGCCGAAGGCTACCGGGAAATCGAAGCGGTTCTGCGCAACGACATTCCCATTCAGACCGTGTTCGCGTGCGAGGAACTTCTGTCCAGCCCGGAGGGAACGGAACTCGCGGCGCGCCTGCAGTCCCGGGCGCACACCGACGGCGGGCGCTTCCATACCGTGTCGCGCCATGTTTACGGACGCCTGGCCATGCGCGCTACCGTGGGCGGCCTGCTGATCGAAATCAAGCCTCCGGTCCACTCCCTGCGCGGCCTGGTTCCCCACCCGAACGAGCGGCTGGTGGTGTTGGAGGATGTGGACAAGCCCGGCAACATCGGCGCGGTGCTCCGAACCATGCGGGCCGCCGGGAGCGGCACCCTGATCCTGGCCACGCACGGCAGGGGCGGTACCGACCTGATGAACCCGAATGTAATTCGCGCCAGCGTCGGCCTGTGCTTCGACCTAAGGTGTGTGGAGGCTCCGGTGGAGGACGTTGTCGGCTGGCTCAACCGACAGCAGTGCACCGTTCTGGCCGTGTCCCCCGAAGGACGCAGCCTGTATCGCACAGACGGTTTGCCGGGACCGGTCGCCTGCGTCTTCGGCAGCGAGGCGACCGGCCTGTCTCCGCTCTGGCGCGATGTTGCCCACGCAGTGGCCGCCATCCCCATGACCCCGGGCGTGGACAGCCTGAATTTGTCCGTCAGCGTCGCGGTCGTGCTGTACGAACTGCTGCGCCGCGACCTGTCCGAACCGGCTTGAGCGTCCGCCCAGCCTGCGAACGTCCGTGGTGCTTCAGGCCGGAGACCGGGAAGCCGCACGCTTTTCTGGGGTAAAATGCATCCACAAGTAACGCCTCAAGGCGAGCGCATCCCCCTGTGAAGAAAATCATCGTCCTGACGCCGCGCACATTGGCATTGGCGGCCGCGGGCCTGGTCATTGCCAGCATCCTGATCTACGTGGTCGTGCGTCAGTTCCGCCCCGGTCCGGAATTCGCGTCCCTGGACACGATTGCCGCCGCGTTGCAGGCCGGCGACGTGACCAGCATGCTGGTGGGCGCGGATCGGGTCGCAGTGCAACTCAAGGACGGAACCTCCACCACCGCACTCAAGGAAACCCGCATCAGTTTCCTGGAGACGCTGGCCGATCTGGGTCTGTCGGCCGAGACGCTGGCCGGCGTGGACATCCGCATTGCACAACCCGGCTTCTGGTCGCGGACCGGGCCGGTCCTGATTGGCCTGCTGCCGCTGTTTTTGATCGGCGCCTTCTTCTTCTTCATGTTGCGCCAGGCCCAGGCGTTCGGCAGCCAAACGTTTAATTTCGGGCGCAACAAGGCCCGCATGCTGGAAGGCGAAAACGTGTCCGTCGCCTTTTCCGACGTGGCCGGCAACGAGGAAGCCAAGTTCGAACTGGAGGAAGTGGTCGAGTTTCTCCAGACGCCGGAACGTTTCCTGGCACTCGGTGCCCGTATTCCCAAGGGCGTGCTGCTGGTCGGCCCTCCGGGCACGGGCAAGACCCTGATGGCCAAGGCGGTTGCCGGCGAGGCCGAGGTCCCGTTCTTCAACATCTCCGGCTCGGAGTTCGTGGAGATGTTCGTGGGGGTGGGTGCCCGGCGGGTGCGCGACCTGTTTTCGCAGGCGGTGAAGAACGCACCGTGCATCATCTTCGTGGACGAAATCGATGCCGTCGGCCGGCGCCGCGGCGCCGGCATGGGCGGCTCCCACGACGAACGGGAACAGACCCTGAATCAAATCCTGGTGGAAATGGACGGGTTCGACACGAGCACGGAAGTAATCGTGATGGCGGCCACCAACCGGCCCGACATCCTGGATCCCGCCCTGCTCCGGCCGGGCCGCTTCGATCGCCGCGTGACCATGGACACACCCGACATGAAGGGCCGGCGCGCCATCCTGGACGTACATGTCAAGGGCAAGCCCCTGGACGAGGACGTGGAGTTGGACACGGTGGCCCGGCACAGTGCCGGCTTCGTGGGTGCCGACATCGAAAACCTGGTCAACGAAGCCGCGATTTATGCGGCCCGCAACAACCGGCGCACGATTGTGATGGAGGACTTCGAAGAGGCGATTGAACGGGTTCGGGTGGGACCGGAACGCAAGTCCCGACAGGTCAGCGACCGGGAACGGGAAATCCTGGCCTACCACCATGCCGGCCACGCCCTGGTCATGCACTACCTGCCCGAGCACGATCCGGTGCACCGCATCACCATTGTGCCGCGCGGGCGCAAGGGCGGCTATTCACACAGCCTGCCGGAGAACGAGATGCACCTCTACAACACGGAGCGCATCAACGCCATGCTGTCCGCCACGCTCGCCGGCCGGCTGGCCGAACAGCAGCACTTCGGCGAGGTGACCACCGAAGCCACCGACGACCTGGATCGGGTCACGCGCCTCGCCCGCACGATGATCACCCAATGGGGCATGAGTCCGGAACTGGGTCCAATCCAGTACGGCCAAAGGGAAGAGATGGTCTTCCTCGGTTCGGAAATCACCGAGTACCGCAACTACGGCGAGAAGACGGCCGAGGAAATCGACAACGCCGTGCGGAAAGTGGTCACCGAAGCATCGGACAGGGCACAGGCCCTGCTGGCCGAACACGCCGAGGAACTCGATCGGCTGGCGGTATTCCTGCTTGCACGAGAGACCGTCGAGGCGGCCGACCTGGAAGCCATCCTGAGCGGCGAACTCACGGCCGACATGGTCAGGGACGAACCGGCCAGCGTGGGTCAGGCGGAACCCGAAACGCCACCGGACCAGGCACACGCGGCGGAAAGCGGCGATGCCAAGGACAAAGGCGCCAACATCGGCGGGACGGTGCCCAATCCGATTTAGGGGCGGTGGCCGGCACCGCCGCGTTCCGCCAGTCCGGGCCCGCAACGTCAGACCTGACCACCAGGTTCATGCGCTCGCCCGCCGTCATGCGCGTCATGCACGGGTTGGCCCACCACCATGTGGGATCCCCCAGCCTGTTGCAGTGGCTCTGCATGCTGTTGTTGGCCTTGGCTGTCCTGCTGGCCCTCAACGCCACGGCCCTGCCAAACTGGTCGGCAACCCTTCCGGTTGCCGGCTTGGCACTCCTGGCCTACGCCTGGTGGACCGCGCACACCCGTGACTATGTGACGTTCCGGCCCGACCACGGCACTCCCCCGGATCCCGATCCGTTGCCACCGGGACAGGCAATTCAGGTGTCGGTCACGGGATTGTTCGCGGTCGAGGAGCGCTGCTGCCACCATGTCTGGCTGTCGGGCGAGTACCGGACCTTTCCCACCCGGGAACACGCGGTCATCACAAGGCTTGAACCAACCCGGTATTGCGGCATCGGACGCAGCCGCGAGCAGTTGGAAGGCATGTGGTATATCTTCTGCCAGCCCGGAGACATCGTAGACATAGCGGTCGGCGAGCTGTGCTTTGGTTCGTTCAGGAAGCCCTGCGTGCGCCTGACGCACCGTCAGGAACGGCCCGGCCGGTTGCGCAGGCGGCGAGTCAGGCGGATAATGGGCACCACCTATCTGGCCTGTGACAGCGAACAGGACCGAAGGCGGCTGGCCGCCGACCTGGACACGCAACCTGCCGCCATCGAGCCGAACCACCCTTGAACCAGACCCCTTCCGGCAAGTCCGGCCCGGACCACCGCCCAACCTGGGATCAGTACTTCATGCAGCTCGCGCGTGTGGCGGCCACCCGCAGCACCTGCGACCGGGCGGCGGTCGGGTGCGTGATCGTGCGGCATCACCGGGTACTGGTGACCGGTTACAACGGCGCCCCCAGCGGCCTGCCCCATTGCGACGAGGTTGGCCACCTCTTTGCGGACCCCAACCGTCCCGACCACTGCCTCCGGACCCTACATGCCGAGCAGAACGCGCTGATCCAGGCTGCGCTGCACGGCGTCTCGACCGATGGTGCCACGGCCTACGTCACGCACGCTCCCTGCATGACCTGCGCGAAAATGATCATCAACGCAGGGATCCGGCGCGTGGTTTACAACCGCGTGCACGGCGATGTCGCCCTTTCCCTCGAGATGATGAGCCAGGCCGGAATCGAAATCAGCCAAATGGTATTGGCCGACCGACCATGACCGCCATCCGCCGGCACCGGAATGGCATGTCCGGGTGCACGCCCTTAAAGCAGCCGGTCGGGTTGCAAGGATGCCGGATCGGGCCCGTTTCCCGATCGACGGCAAGCCGGGTCCTGTGACCGCCGCGAAGCCCTCCCCGGTCGCCACGCTGGTGCACCGCCTGGCCCTCGACCGCATGTCGTGGGTTGACGTCGTCCTGTTGCTGATTCGCATCGGGTTCATCAGCGCGGTGGTGATCGGGTCGACGCGGACCTTCATGGAAGGCCGGTTCTCGGCGGCGCAGTGGGGCACGCTGATTTCCGCCGGCGTGGCCCAAGGCAGCATCTACTCCCTGATTGCCCTGGGCTACACGCTGGTCTACGGCATCCTGCGCCTGATCAATTTCGCCCACGGCGACGTCTTCATGTTCGGGGCGTTCTGTACGGTGTTCCTGGCCATATGGACGTCTCAGCAGGGCATTCTGGAACGCGCCCCCGCGATCACGGTCCTGAGCTGGATTCTGTTTGCGGCCCTGATTTCGATGTCGATCGCCGTGCTGGTTGAACGGCTGGCCTACAAACCCCTGCGCAACAAACCTCGGCTGGTGATGCTGATTTCCGCGATTGGCGCGTCGTTTTTCCTCCAGTACACGGCCCGCGGCTTCTTCAGCACCGCGTTCCGCTCATATCCGACGGTTCCGGGCCTCGACGGGCGCCTGGAGCTGGGGCCCATCGCCGTACCGCATGTGCAACTCACCGTTTTCGCGGTGGCCCTGGCGCTGATGGCGGGACTGTACATCCTGGTGGAAAAGACCCGGATCGGACGGGCCATGCGGGCCGTATCCGAGAACATGGAAACCGCCCGCCTGATGGGGGTGAACATCGAACGGGTCATCATGTTCACATTCGGCATCGGCGGCGCGCTGGCCGGTGCCGCGGGTGTCATCAACGGTCTCTACAAGCCGCAGGGTGTCAGCTTCATCATGGGCTTCTTCCCCGGCGTCAAGGCCTTCACGGCCGCCGTGCTGGGGGGCATCGGCAGTGTTCCGGGAGCCTTGATCGGTGGCCTCCTGCTCGGCATCTTCGAGGCACTGGGCCCCAACCTGGTGCTGACCGGCCTGGGCATTCCCGGCTCCAATCAACTCAAGGACGTCATCGCCTTCCTGATGCTGGTCCTGATCCTGATTTTCCGGCCGCAGGGCATCATGGGCGAGGCCATCGAGGAGGAGAAGGCCTGATGCAGCTCCTGCGCCAGCGGTTGGCCAAACCCCTCGCGCAGGGAGCTTTGGCCGGCGTCCTGTGCATGTACATCGCGCTGACGGGCATGATGGAGGCCTTCGGCGAGCGCGAGATTGTCTCGGGCGTCCTGGACCTGGGCAAGGTGGTCCTGCTCGGCCCCTTTGTGGGCCTGGGCCTGCTGCTGCAGCAACAGGCGCCGAACAGGAGGGTCGGCTGGATTCGGGTGCTCGCGGCCTGTCTGGCGGGCATTGTCGCGACGGGCCTCTTCATCCTGTTCATCGATGCCGTATCCATCCGACACATGTTCACGCATGCCTCGCCGGCCCTGATTGCGTACATGACCATGGGACAGGATGTACTGGCGGCCGGCCTGGGGCTGTTTGTGGTGGCCGCCCTGGCCGCCGGCGCCGTCGGTTCCGGCCTGGCCTTGCTGCCGGCCTACTGGCGCAACACGATCTTCATGGCCGCCCTGCTGGTGGTCGGCATGGCCCTGCTGAGCGAACTGATCAGCCAGGTCCTGCGGCAAATCCTGAACGGACGGCCCGATCGGCTGCTGTTCAGCCAGGGAGCGCTCCGACCCGCGGTGGCGGCCATCGCGGCTGCGGCCGTGTTCGCCTGGCGCGGCCTGGCGCCGCGCATCCGGCTGCGGGACCGCCTGCCGCAACTCGAACCGGAACGTCAGCGGCAGGTGTCGCTGGCCGTGCGCGGTGCCGGCGTTCTGGTGCTGCTGGTGCTGCCCTGGCTGGTAGGCAGCTACCTCAGCGAAGTGCTGGCCAACGTCGGTCTCTACCTGCTGATGGCCCTGGGCCTGAACATTGCCGTGGGCCTGGCCGGCCTGTTCGATCTCGGCTACGTGACCAACTTTGCGGTGGGCGCATACCTGATGGGGGTACTCACCAATTCGGGCCCGCAGGCCACCGGGGAATTCAACTTCTGGCTGATTCTGCCCGTAAGCGTCCTGGCAGCCATGTTCACCGGCCTCCTGCTCGCGCTGCCGGTGATCCGCATGCGCGGGGACTATCTGGCCATTGCCACCATGGGATTCGGCGAAATCATCCGCCTGTTGGCCCTGTCCGACTGGCTGGCGCCGCTGATCGGCGGTTCCCAGGGCATCCTGTTCATTCCCAAGCCGAACATCGGTGCGTTCACCTTCCAGACGCCCCAGCATCTCTTCTACATCATCCTGGCAGCCAGCCTTGTGATGCTGGTGGTGATCAACCGTCTGGACCTTTCGCTGACCGGTCGTCGCTGGATGGCCATCCGCGACGATGAAACCGTGGCCAACGCCATTGGCATCGACACCACCTGGATCAAGACCCTGGCCTTCACGCTCAGCGCCGCCAGCGGCGGGCTGGCCGGCGCCATCTTCGCCTCGAAGCTGGGCACCATCTTCCCCCATTCCTTCTCGCTCCTGATTTCGATGAATGTCCTGTGCATCATCATCGTGGGCGGCATGGGCAGCATACGCGGCATGGTGCTTGGCACCCTGGTGCTGATCGGCGTGCCGGAACTCCTGCGCGAATTCTCCGAGTTTCGCTTCCTCCTGTACGGGATCCTCCTCATGGCGGTGGCCATCTACCGGCCCGGCGGCCTGATGCCGGCCCGGGCACGTCACTACCGCACCGAACCGGACCCGCAGCCGGCCGGCGGGACTCCGGCAACCATTTCCTCCGCGGCCTCCGGCTGACACGGCCATGTCCGAATCCCTGCTGTCCGTTTCCGGATTGACCATGCAGTTTGGCGGCCTGCGCGCGGTCGACAACGTGGACTTCCGCCAGGAAACCGGCACGATTGTGTCCATCATCGGCCCCAACGGTGCCGGCAAGACCACCTTGTTCAACTGCATCAGCGGCTTCTACGAACCCACCGAGGGCGAAATCCACTTGGGGGAACGGCGCATCACCGGACTGCCGCCCAACGAGATCGCGCGGGCCGGCATCGCGCGCACCTACCAGAACATCCGGCTCTTCCGGAACATGACCGTCCTGGAGAACGTGATGCTGGGCCAGGAACGCCTGTTGCGCACGACCTGGCTCGGCTCCATCTTCGGCACACGCGCCGCGCGGCGGGAAACCGACGAGGTGGTGGAACGGTCCCATGCCATCCTGACATTCGTGGACCTTGACGCGAGCGCCGACCGCCAGGCCGACGAACTGCCCTACGGGGACCAGCGACGCCTGGAAATCGCCCGGGCCCTGGCCAGCGAACCGCGGCTGATGATGCTGGACGAGCCGACCGCGGGCATGAATCCCAGCGAGACCGCGGCCACGGAACGGCTGCTGCAGCGCCTGCGGGATGAACGCAACGTTTCCCTGTTGCTGATTGAGCACGACATGCGTTTCGTGATGGGCATTTCGGAGCACATCATGGTCCTCAACTACGGGCGCACGATTGCCTCCGGCACGCCGCAGGAAATCCGGGCCAATCCCGAGGTCATCGAAGCCTATCTGGGCAGTTCGGCCCAGGACTAGCCGCCCCCGGTTGCAATGCCATGCATCTGCTTGAGTTGCGGGATGTCCGCGCAGCCTACGGCAACCTGGAGGCCCTGCACGGCATCTCCCTGTTCGTGGACGAAGGCGAGATCGTCTCGCTGATCGGAGCCAACGGCGCCGGCAAGACCACCACCCTGCGCACCATCTGCAACCTGATGTCCCCCACCACCGGCGCGGTGCTGTTCGACGGGAGGGACACCCGCGGTGCCGAAGTGCACGAACTGGTCGGGCGCGGCATGGTGATGGTGCCGGAAAACCGCGGCGTCTTCGCCCGGATGTCGGTGTACGAAAACCTGTTGATGGGTGCCTACCAACGCAAAGACAAGGACGGCGTACGCGCCGACATGGACATGGTGACGGGGCTGTTCCCGCGCCTGGGCGAGCGGATGAAACAACCTGCGGGCCTGCTCAGCGGCGGCGAACAGCAGATGCTGGCCATGGGGCGCGCCCTGATGACCCGGCCGCGCCTGCTGTTGATGGACGAGCCGTCCATGGGACTGGCTCCGGTCCTGGTGGATCAGATCTTCGAGAAGGTGGCGAACATCAGCCGCCAGGGCACCACCATCCTGCTGGTGGAACAGAACGCGCGGCGGGCGCTGGCACTGGCCAACCGCGCCTACGTCATGGAGACGGGGCGCTTGACGCTTGAGGGCTCCGCCGCCGACTTGGCCAATGACCCCGCGGTCATCGAGGCGTATCTGGGGGGGTGACGGCGCAACGCGCGGGAAAACCTTGCCGGGGCCGACACACCAACAACACCATTCCGCAAATGACTACAATGACCTTGCCATCGGGCCGCACCTGCCGTGCGGCACCTCCGGGCGCATGACAGCGATGACAGCAATGACCAGCGAACCCCAAACCACCGGCATCCAGCGCATTGTGCGCGCGATGGGCGGTTGGATCAACGGAGCGGGAGCCCCTCGGGAACAACCCGGAACGGAACTGATCCTGGGATCCGACACGTGGTTCAGCGGCCACCTGCGCTGCCGCAACTCCGTGATCATCGAAGGCCTGGTCGAAAATGCGCTCGTTGAAACATCCGCCAATATAATCATTGCCGAGGATGCCCGCGTGGGCGCCGACCTGTCTGCCCGGATTGTCTCGATCCGCGGCACGTACAGCGGCACCCTGACTGCTGATCGGGCCGAGATCCTGGAGGGTGCCGAAGTCCATGGCCACGTTCATGTCAACACCATCTACATCGACGAAAATGCGGTCATGAAGGCGGAGATGTTCCTGTTGGGTTCGGCCGACCAACGACACCAGGCATCGCCCACCGAGATCACGTCGGACGTCATCACCCGGACCACGGACGTCCATACGCGGCCGCCGCCCGAAATCGGTGCCTGACAGCCAGTCCGGCGTGCGCAACCCCTTACCCTTTCCCGATTTGTCATCACGAGGACGTTCAATCATGAGCTGGAGAACCGTAACCTTCCTGAGAGACAACGAGCTGCACCTGGAGGGCAGGCAGGTATCCGTGGGCGACGAGGCTCCCGACGTGGAGCTCGCCGCCAGCCTGACCGACACCTACAGTCTGCTCGGCGACAGCGTGGGCAAGATTCGCCTCGTCAGCGTTGTGCCCAGCATCGACACGCCCGTCTGCCAGACACAAACCAGGAACTTCAACGAAGAGGCCGCGGGCCTGGACGATGCCCAGGTGGTCGTGCTGACCGTCAGCGCCGACCTGCCGGTGGCCCAGGATCGCTGGTGTGCGGCCGACGGCATCGAGAACCTGAAGATGCTGTCCGACCACAAGGCCATGGCATTCGGCCAGGCCTACGGCACCGAGGTCAAGGAATTGCGCCTGAACCACCGTTCCGTGTTCGTGATTGACAAGAAGGACAAGGTCACCTACGTCGAGTACCTCGACGAACTGACCGACGAACCCAACTACGCGGCGGCTCTGGAGGCGGTCAAGGCCCTGCTGTAACCAACCTTCAGCAATTGACAGGACGGGCCCACGGTTGCGGCGATGGGCAGCCCGTACCTGTACATCCCGACTGCCATCCTCATCGGCTACCTGCTGGGGGCCGTCCCGGTCGGGTTCGTTGCCTGCCGGGTCTGGGGAGTGGATATTCGGACCGTCGGGTCCGGACGGACGGGGGCCACCAATGCCTGGCGCGCCGCCGGGCTCAAGGCAGCTCTGCCAACCGCCTTGGGCGATGCCTTGAAAGGCGTCGCGGCCGTGGCCCTGGTCCGGTGGCTGCTGGCACAGTTGGCGCCAGCGGCATCAGCCGACCTGAACATCCTGGCCGCCGCGGCGGCCGGCGGCGCGGCCGTCCTGGGTCACAACTGGTCGGTCTTCCTGGGCTTCAAGGGAGGGGCCGGTGGCATAACATGTGCGTTGACCTGCCTGGCCCTCGACCCCATCGTCGGCCTGATTGTGGTCGTGGTCGGGGCCACCATGATTTGGTGGGCCCGCATTGCCGCGATTGCGACCTTGTCCACCGGGGTGGTCTCTCTGGCCGGCTTTCTGGCACTGTCCGCAAACGGGGAGCTGTCCTGGTCCTATCTGGCCTTCGCCATCCCCGCCTGCCTGGCCATCATCGTCTCGCTCCGGTCCAACCGGGAAAAGCTACGACAGCAAGACGAACGGATCATCACCCTGTGGTAGGGCCCGGTTCCGTCGGGCCGCCGCAGGTAGAGATCAACTTTCCGTCGCCCCATTACAAAGGAATTCATACAGACCGGGCTTGACAGGCCTAAACCGGGCCTGAAATCATTTTCATGTGTACTGCAACGGTGGAAACGCGGGTCGCGTGGCCCCCGCTGCTGCCTCACAGGCCAAGAAGGATGATTTCCCGGACCGTTGACGCCAAACTGCCGCATCCGAACGGCGACACCAAGCGCAAAGACACTGCTCGCCGTTTGCTGGTCGAGTTCCTCGGCACGTTTTCGCTCATCTTTGCCGGTACCGGTGCCGTGGTGTTGGCGGACTTGGGGATCGGTTCCCTCGTCTCGATCATGTTTGCCCATGCCCTGGTCATCATGGTCATGGCCTATGCCCACGGCGACATCAGCGGCAGCATCATCAATCCCGCGGCCACCCTCGGCCTGTTCGTGGCCGGCGCCATCGAGTGGATCCAGGTCCTGCCGTTCATCGTGGTCCAGTTGGCCGGCGGCGTTGCGGGAGGCCTGTTCGTGCAATTTGCCTTCAGCGGCATGGTGGACTTGTCCGGTGCGCCATCCGCCTACGGTGCCACGGTCATTGCCGACGGCGTTTCCATTCCGGCCGCGTTCGCGCTTGAGGTGCTCGGGACGTTCCTGGTGGTCAACGCCATCCTGCACTGCGCCGTCAAGGGCAAGGCTGGCAACCTGGCGCCCATCGCCATCGCCTTCACCGTGGGTGCCCTGATCCTGGCATTCGGTCCCCTGACCGGAGCCTCCTTCAACCCTGCCCGTACCCTGGGACCCGCCGTGGCCACGGGCAACTACGCGGATTTCTGGCTCTACATGACGGCCACGTTTGGCGGCGCGGCCCTGGCCGGCATTTTCAACAGATTCTTCATGCTGTCCGACAATGACGAAGAAGACAGCGAGGACCAGACGCCGCAAGGTGGCCGCGAGGGCCGGTTTCCCCGCAGGTGCGGCAGGCGGTTCCCGGGGCCCCAGTGGCCGCGCACGGTCCCGAGCGGCATGCGGGCGACCGGCGGCAGACTGGAGACGTAGCAGCGGGTCTCCGTGGAGACCTGCGAACCCTGCCGCCGTCGAGCCTCAATCATGACCAGGTTGTGCAGGTCGGGCCAAATCCCGTCGGGGTCCACATACCGGAGGTACTCCGGTGTTCCGAGTGCCCAACAGCGGCGCGTCTCGATTCTTCCGCGGTTCCTGTTTACGGTCTTGTGGAAGTCGTGGTCGCAACCCTCGAACCCCTCTGCACGACGGCGAAGGTCTCGACCACGGCCTCGTGCAACGGCGGCTGGTTGCCCTTGAGGGCCAGCACATGGTCGACGCCCCGGTCGCGGATCGTCTCTGCGAGCTGCTTCTGGCAACCCATGGCGTCCATGGTCACGATGCAGCCCTCCAGCGCCGGGATGGCCGTGATCGCGTGGGACCGGTCGTCCACCCAGCGCTGACTAGGTGCAGAGGGGACACACTCCGGGCCTGGTCGTGCGAGCCCCGGGCCGCCTTGCCGTCCACGGCCACAAGCGCGGCCGGCAGCGTCGCGGCCAAGCAGGCTTCCCACTGGGCCGGAGCCAGCAGGCCGAAGACACGCCCGGAGGGGTCGGGCGAGGGGATGCCGTACGGCAGGTCCAGGAAGGTTTCCAGCAAGGCCTGCTTCTAGAGAACGAAAAATTCGACCTCGGGCCCCTTGTCGGCACCGCCGATGACGGCCAGGGTGGCGAGCAGGAGAATGGCCTCCAAGGCATGGCGCCGAGCCTGGGGGCGACGGGGATCGTCGACCTCGGCCAGCAGGGACACCAGGGGAACGGGATCAGGGTCGGCCATGAGCGGGCCTCCAGGGCGGAACGAAGCCACCTCCTACCCAGGGTCGGCGCAACCCAAATTAGAATGCGATTGCCCTGACCAGACCTCTTATCCCTACTCCTTCGGTGGATTTGGGGTAGCTGCAGTGCGCTGAAACCTATGCTGATTTGGGTTTGTCGATGATTCTTGCAGGCGGCGCACTGTGCTAGGATCACGGAACGGCTTCCGTGCAGGCGTCATCGGACCGCTCAACATGGCAATAACCAAGCCGACCTGCAGCGTGTCGCAGCCGAATCGGAAGACGGAACCGGACCTGAATCCGTCCCTAAACGGTTCCGGTGGCAAGCTCTGCCGTCGTTAATGAGCGCGCGGAGGCTTGGTAAGACGGCTGGAACCACCGGTCGCACAGGTCGAAACCGGTCGCACAGACCGAAGAAGTGCGTAACCAAGCAGGCATCGGTTGGCCAGATAATCACAGGTTGGCTGGCTTGTCATAAGGCTTGGAGAGCGGTTTAGACAAAACTGCCATAGCCTGATACACTCGGCGATCCAAGAGATCGACCGCGTAGGATTGGCAGTCGAAGAGGGTAAAGGGGAAGTCGCCATGAGAGCCGTCGTGTACCAGGGTCCGTTCAGCGTTGCCGTAGAGGAAGTTCCCGATCCCGAGATCAAGCATCCGAATGACGTAATCGTCAAGATCACTTCGAGTTGCATCTGCGGCTCCGACCTGCACATGTATGAGGGTCGAACCGGGGCCGAACCGGGCATCGTCTTCGGACACGAGAACATGGGTGTAATCGTAGAGGTCGGGTCCGCTGTGAAAACCTTGTCCGTAGACGACAGGGTCGTGATGCCGTTCAACGTCGGCTGCGGCTTCTGCAAGAACTGCCAGCGGGGGTTTACGGGTTTCTGCCTCACGGTCAACCCTGGATTTGCCGGCGGTGCGTATGGATACGTGGCAATGGGACCATGGCGCGGCGGGCAAGCCGAGTATATCCAGGTGCCTTACGCGGACTTCAACTGTCTGCCTCTTCCGGCCGGGGATGCGTTGGAGTGGGATTTCTCTCTTCTGGCGGACATATTCCCCACGGGCTATCACGGCACTGAGCTTGCCGACGTGAGTCCCGGCGAGAGCGTCGCCGTGTGGGGCGCGGGACCGGTCGGCCTGATGGCCATCTATAGTTGCGTCATCAGAGGAGCGGCGGAGATCTATTCCATCGATCACGTGCAGGAGCGGCTGGACGTGGCCAGCGAGATTGGCGCTATTCCCATCAATTTCGATGACGCCGATCCGGTAGAGCAGATCAGGGACATGCGCGGGGGTGACGGTGTGGACAAGACGATCGACGCCGTGGGCTATCAGGCCGCTGCGCAAGGATCGTCCGCCGCCGGAGGCGAGCAGGTCGAGGTTCCCAACGTGGTCCTGAATCAGATGATCGACCTGATCAATCCCACGGGGATCATGGGCATCCCCGGCCTGTACGTGCCATCGGACCCCGGTGGAGTGGACGAGGGCGCCAAGAGGGGCGCTCTGTCCATCAACTTCGGGAAGCTCTTTGAGAAGGGTCTGAGGCTGGGGACGGGTCAGTGCAACGTTAAGCAGTACAACGCCTACTTGCGCGACCTCATCATATCCGGCAAGGCCACTCCCAGCTTCGTAGTGTCCCACGAGGTGCCGCTGGACGACGCCGTCGACGCCTACCACAAGTTCGACCAGCGCATCGACGGGTACACCAAGGTCATTCTGAAGCCATAGTTGGATCGTGCTGGTTCGTTCCCGGTCAGCACATACGCAAAGAAGCAGGGGATGTGGTGCGGATTCACACCCACGGCATCCCCCCGGCCCACGTGGGATCACTCGTACCGCGAAGCTTCTCCCTTCATGGTCGGGAACGGTAGGCGTGCTTCAAGCGCAGGCAGAGGCTAAGATCACTGCCCTTGGGTTTCGACCAAGGGGATGGCAAGTACAGGAGGTTGTGTCATGCGGGTAGGAAGCGAAGAGCATTCATACAAATGGATCGACAACTGGGCCAAGATTCCCGAGAGTGAGAGCTCGCGCAAGGGGTGGGCGCATCCGGGCGTAGTGGTCACGGGGTCGGGAAACGTTTTGATCAGCCACCCTGGCAACCCGGAAGTGTTGACCTTCGACGGGGATGGCAACCTGATTTCCTCGTGGCGCGGCGACTTTGCCGAGGCGCATGGGCTCGCCCTCGTCAACGAGGACGGGGTTGAGTACCTGTGGATTGCGGATCACGGCTCCAAAAATCACTACCTGCACGGCTACCAAAACCCTCCAGGCGTGGGTGATGCGCCGGGCACGGTATTCAAGACGACATTGGATGGTGAAGTGGTCATGAGGCTGGAGACGCCTCCCCTTCCCGTGTACGAAGACACGCGCTACTCCCCCACAACCGTAACGGTGAACGAAGAGCGATTCGGCGGCAATGGCGACATCTGGGTGGGCGATGGGTACGGCGCGCACCAGGTCCACAGGTTCACGAAGGGCGGCGTGCATGTCGGCAGCATCAACGGCGAGGAGGGGGCCGGGGCCTACAATTGCCCGCACGGCATTTTTGTAGATTATCGGAAGTCCGAGCCGGAGCTCTACGTGGCTGACAGGGCCAACGCCCGCGTACAGGTCTACGACATGGAGGGTGGATTCAGGCGGTCATTCGGCAACGATTTTCTGACCACCCCCAGCTGTTTCGCAACACATGGCGATCTGATGATCATCGCCGAGCTCAACGCGCGCCTCGCGGTCGTCGATTTGAACGATGATCTTCTCACCTACCTCGGCGCAAACCAGCAGGTGTGCGATGTTGAGGGCTGGCCCAACAATCTCAACGAATCGGGGCAGGCAGTACGCACGAGCCTCCTGGAGACGGGCAAGTTCAACAGTCCTCACGGTATGGCTGCGGACGCCAACGGCAACCTGTATGTAGCCGAATGGCTCATCGGGGGCAGGGTAACCAAGCTGAATAGGTCCTAAGCACCCTTGGGACACGCTGCGTGGACGCCTGACAAACGAGAGGCAGCCACACGTCCTGCCGGAATTCCAGCACAAGGGGTACCGGGCATCCTGCAAAGGCGTCCGTACCCCGTTGAAGCCCCCAATCCACCGAAGGGACGTGTGGATACCCCGGTCAGGCCAGGGATGCAAGACGCTGGCGCGGGCCAGCACGCCCTTGCTTGATGCAGACCGGCCCGCACCCCAGGTCTCCCGCCGTGGCCACGGGCAATTGTGCGGACATCTGGCTCCACATGGTTGCCACGTTTGGCGGTGCAGCCCCGGCCGGCCTCTACAACAGATGGTTCATGCTGTCCAAAGACAAAGTGGATAACGAGGCGGAAAGTACCCGCGGACGACGCGGTTCGCGGCGGGGACAGCGCGACCAGCGACCTTGAACATGCCTGTCCGGTTCCCTCTCTGAAGCTCCATGTCGACACGTTACATCGGCGCCTTGGACGCCGGCACCACCAGTGTGCGCTTCATGGTATTCGACCACGAAGCCAAGGTGGTGGCACAGGCCCAAAAGGAACACCGCCAAATCTTCCCGCAGCAGGGATGGGTTGAGCACGACCCCCTGGAAATCTGGGCCAACTGCGCCGAAGTGATACGCACGGCCCTGTCCTCCGCCGGGCTGACCGGCGACGACATCGAAGCGGTTGGCATCACCAACCAGCGGGAAACCACCGTCATCTGGGAACGCGCGACGGGACGCCCGGTCCACAATGCCCTCGTCTGGCAGGACACGCGCACCGACCGGTTGTGCAACCAGTGGCTGGCGGATGGGCTGGAACAGGAGATTGCCCACCGCAGCGGCCTGCCCATCTCCCCCTACTTTGCCTCGTCCAAGATCCGCTGGATCCTGGACCACGTCGACAACGGCATGGCCCGGGCCCGGCGCGGGGAACTCTGCTTCGGAACCATTGACACCTGGCTGCTGCTCCAACTCAGCGCCGACCGCCGGCACGTCACGGACGTGACCAACGCCAGCCGCACCATGTGCATGAACCTGGAGACGCTGGACTGGGACGAAAACCTGCTCGCGGTCCTGGACATTCCAGCCGCCATTCTTCCAACGATTGCACCCAGCAGCAGCCCCGATGCCCTGGGCATGTCCGCATCCAACGGACCGCTGGGTGCCCAGATTCCCATCTGCGGAATTCTGGGCGACCAGCAGGCCGCCACCGTCGGCCAAGCCTGCCTAACGCCAGGCGAAGCCAAGAACACCTACGGCACTGGCTGCTTCCTCCTGCTCAACACGGGACAGGAAATCCGGCGCAGTACCAAGGGATTGATCTCCACAGTGGCCTACCAGTTCGGCAACCGACCGGCCGTCTATGCGCTGGAAGGGTCGGTGGCCATGGGCGGTGCCACCGTGCAGTGGCTCCGCGACGAGATGCAGATGATTGACGAGGCCGCCGACAGCGAGACCCTGGCCGCCAGCGTACCCGACAACGGGGGTTGCTACCTGGTTCCGGCCTTCAGCGGCCTGTTTTCCCCCTGGTGGCGCAGTGATGCCCGTGGCGTGCTGGCCGGTTTGACTCGTTATGTCACCAAGGCGCACGTGGTGCGCGCCGCGTTGGAAGCCATTTGCTTCCAGTCGCGGGACGTGCTCGACGTGATGATCGAGGAAGGCGGCGTTGCCATGCCGCGCCTCAACGTGGACGGCGGCGCCACGGCCAACGACTTCCTGATGCAGCTGCAGGCCGACATTCTGGGCATACAGGTGGCCCGGCCCGTGATCACGGAGACCACCAGCCTGGGCGCGGCCTATGCCGCTGGCCTGGCCATCGGCTACTGGGAATCCGAAGATGCCATCCGATCCGGGTTCCAGGTGGACCAGGTTTGGGAACCCGCCATTGGTGCCGAGGAGCGCGACACGCTCCATGCCAATTGGCTCAAGGCGGTGGACCGAACCCTGAACTGGGTGGACTGAGCCGCAACCGTAGTCCTGCCGGGCTCCGAACGTTGACTGCAGCCGCAATCTGAAGTTCCGCAAAGCCGGACGGCGGCGCTCTGGCCGGCACCCCAAACAAGCCTTTCTGTGCCGGACCTGCGCGGTCACCATCTTCCTACAGGAAGACATCGGCACAACGCAGGCCGGTTGCCAAACTGGCTGGCTACAGATGCAATCTGCAGTTGACGGACACGATGCGTCCGCAATATCCTTGCAAATTGAAAGATACACTTTCAATTTGCATTATTTGTGCTCTATACTCTCGTGGCAGTCAAGCAGCAGAGGTTCGAAGCCGTGATTCACAGGGAGATGGAGCCAATCCTAACGTCACTGTTCAGCCAGTACCCCTTCGTGACAGTGACCGGCCCGCGGCAGGCGGGCAAGACCACCTTGTGCCGAACCGCGTTCCCCGAATTGCCATACGCCAACCTGGAAGCCTACGACCAACGGGAGTTTGCGCGCGATGATCCCAGGGGATTCCTGGCCCAGTTTGACCAAGAAGCAGTCATCGATGAGATTCAGCGCGTCCCCGAGCTGCTGTCCTATTTGCAGGTGTTGGGCGATGAACGAGGAACGAACAGCCAGTTTGTGTTGACAGGCAGCGAAAATCTCGCCCTGTCCAAGGGAATCGGCCAGTCGTTGGCCGGCAGGACGGCCGTCCTGCACCTGCTT
Source organism: Caldilineaceae bacterium (assembly GCA_965219935.1). Taxonomy (GTDB): domain Bacteria; phylum Chloroflexota; class Anaerolineae; order Caldilineales; family Caldilineaceae; genus Bin34. The sequence continues at coordinate 1,731,142 of CBDCOU010000003.1, forward strand.
CCCTGTTCGCTGTCGGAACGGCGCCAGGTGCAGCCGGAGGCCAACGTCGATGAGATTCTGTTCTCGGGCTTCTATCCACGAATCCTGGATCAAGATCTGGATCCAACCAGGGCACTGGGCGATTATTTCGCGACCTATGTTGAACGAGATGTCCGCAGACAGGGGGGTGTGCGGAACCTGTCGGGATTTGAGACCTTCACAAGCTTGGCGGCCGGAAGGATTGGCCAAACACTCAATCTCTCCAAACTGGGCGCGGATGCCGGAGTCTCCCACACGACCGCCAGTGCATGGTTGTCCGTCCTTGAGGCGAGCTACATCGCCTTCAGGTTGCGTCCGCACTCAGCCAACACCAGAAAACGTCTGACCAAGTCACCGAAGCTCTACTTTCACGATGTGGGACTGGCCTCTTTCTTGCTGGGAATCAACGAACCCGGGCAGATTGCAACCCATCCGCTCAAGGGGGCGTTGTTCGAGAACGCGGCCGTAATTGAGATTCTCAAACACCATCACAATCGAGGCATTCGCCCCAACTTGGCGTTCTACCGTGACTCGCAGGGCCTGGAGTGTGACTTGCTTTGGCGATCAGGCAACCAGAGCCATGCCTTTGAAATGAAATCGGGCACCACCGTCAGTTCCTCCTACTTCAAGGCCATCAACAAGGTGGCCAATGTGCTGCCTGCTGTAGCCACCAAAATCATTGTCCACGGCGGTAGGAAACGGCACACCCAATCCGGTTGCGAGGTGGTTCCCTTGCTGCAGCTGGATGAGGCACTGGACGAATTGACGGTGGGTTCTCTCCACAGATCACTTGACCGGGTCGGTACCGCGGCTACATCGCTCGCCGACAAAGGACGCGATCCGCTGGACGACGTGTTCCACAGCTTGGTGCAGCCAGTTCTCTACTCGCTTGGCGATGCATTGCAGCCATGGGAACGACTCGTGTTCGGGAAGATCCAGCAGGTGGACTTGATTGTGCGAGGCTCATCCAGGATCGAATGGGAAGGTGTGTTGAACCCCTCCAACTGGGCACAGACCAAATCCCGGTTCCTGACACCAAACCTCGAACTTCAGGACGAGGCTCTGGTTCTGGGCCGAACAACCAAGTTTGTGTCGTTCAGGGAAGAGGGAGACGAGCGCTTCTCCATCGAGTTGAAACTCACCTGGCACCTTGAAGCCCACCAAGCAGTCCAGACGGGATGGATTGACGATTCGCTAATCGAGGGATTTGGGGCCACTTTTGCCTATAGCGATCTGAACCGGACCAAGGACATCATCCCCGCGGCTGTCACAGCCGTGGTGAACGTGTTCGCCCACCGCGTCAACGAGCATCTCCGGGCGTGATGAACTTCCCCTCAACCAGTCCGCAGTCCACGGCAGCAACATTTTCAGCTTCGAAGCGAGGACATGGTTGTTGGTTGCGAACCCAAGAGACCGTCCAGCAACAAGCAGTGAGCCCCGTTCAACATGAAGGTTCCACCTTACATATTGGCAATTCAGGATTTTCGCTTGTGTATCGAACCCCGCAGCGTATTCGATGATTCATGCCTCACCGGTGAGTGAATCCCCATTGTCCCGGCGTGGCTCCCTGTCAATACCCGGGAACTCGCATCCATCCGGACACGGCCCGTGTCGGACACACGGGGGAACGAGGTGGCACGCAAGTACCTGTACATCGGCCAGCCGCGTGCCAGTGGAACACTATTCGGCCTTGGCCGCATTCCACTGGTCAGCCCGTTGCTGGAAAATCCCCGGATCTTCCCGCCACTCCGCATAACCGACATTCCGTTCGTCCGTCAGCCAGTCAAGCCTTTCATTGATGCATGCCACCAAGTTCGCATTTTCCGCCGGCAGGGTAAAGCCACCGTATTCAACCTGACTGTCAAGGGCTGTGACCGTATAGTCAGGTCCAAGCGTGTGAGCCGCATCACGGTTGCCGATCTCCCCTCGGGCCACGGCGTCCACTTGCCCAGTGCGCAGCGCATCGAAAAGGTCCACCTCTCCCTGCTCGTCGCCCAAATAGACAACCTGCGGCATGTCGTCGCCAGGTGGATACAGACGTGTGCGGCCCTCAAGGGTGGATGAGGTACCAGCAGCGGTAATAGCAAAATCCGTGCTGCCATCCGACACCACTGTGCCCTGTGGCGTGTCGATGCGCGTGTCCGCGACCAATACGCCCTCTTCATTGGCCAGGCCCACCAGCTGCAGCAACCGGGCTTCTCCAGTCGTTCCCGCCAGCACTCCCACACGCACATCGCTGGTCAAGAGTTCGTGGCTTGCCAAACGGTCAGCGTCCGGCGTCCGCACCAACAGGGACTGCCGAAAGACGATATGCCCGGAGGTAAAGGCCACCACTTTTTCGCCGTCGGCGTTGCGGGTGCGGGAATCAAGAATGGTGATGCCGCCCCCGACCATATCGAATTGCGGTTGTGCGGACTGCAGCCAGATCCCATCCCAGGCCGCGATCCCGCTCCGGGCAAAGGACAGCCCCGTGTTCTCCATGGTTTCCAGGGCTGACAGCAGATCCGCCTCGTAGCCCCGGTGTGTGTTGAAATCAGCAGCTGCAGGGTCGCCACTGGCACTGTAGCTCACCGGTTCGAAGTAGGCATAGAAGCCCACGTTGAGAACCTTGTCGTCGTCCATGCAGGCTTGCGGCTGGAGGGATGACAGAGGAACAACTGCTGTGCAGGCGACAAGCATCCAGACCAACAGAGTCGGGACAAGCAGACGGAAAGGCATGATCAGAGCACCATGTAAGGGGACGAAGCATATGTTTGTCGATCGATTCTAATGCCGAGCATCAGACACGGATGCGACTTGCCCAAGCGGAGCCGTCGCTCGGGCGAGATTCGTTGCTTGCCGTAGTACGTGGCCTACGGATACCTGGGGTGGGCACTCTGATCCTGGTCGGATCGCGCTTGCGCCGCCGCTTCCTGTAGCAGGCAGGTTGCCGCCATCAATGTATCCAACAGCCTCCTGCTCCAGCTTTTGGTGCAGGAATCGTTGACGATGCCGCTCTCGCTGTCCATGCGGAAAAGGAGCCGATCAATGACCCATGCCAACGGCATGCAGCCATTCACGCTGTAGTCGTGTGCCGTGGCCGGGATGCCGCTTTGGTGGAACCTTCAGACACACAGGAGAAGCCTGTTGGCAGACACCGACAATCTTCGCCGAAACCCGGAATTTGGAACTCGGCACGGCCCGTTGCAGCAGGTGTTCAAAGGATCGGCCCATGCCAAACATGTCGATGGCACGCTCGCGGAGATTGGTCAAAGCTTCGTCACAGTGAGGCATGCGCTCGGTGGTCTCCAAGAGACGGTTAATTGGTCATCCATACCGAGATAAAGCTCGATCGCGAGACGGGTTTCCTGCAGTGCTACAACCCATGCACTCTTGCCTCTCACGCCTGTGAACCAAACCTTCAGAACTCTCCTTCCCGCACCTGGCCATCCTGCAGCTTGATGATCTGTTCGGGCTGGACCGGCTCGTTGTCTTCCAATGCGCCCTCCCCCTTCTTGATCTTCAGGGCTGCGACACTGTCCAGGCCGGCCAGGCTTGCTGCTCCCGACAGGGCCGCCAAGTCACTGGCATAGTACTCGAACCAGGGCAGACCGGCCTCGGCATATTCCACGGCGGAAGGAGGTGCCGAAAGCGGATTGCTCCCCGTCACGGTCCGGTACTGGACACTGTTCAGAATGTGTACGAAGCAGCGGGAACTGACGGATGTATCCCATGCTTCAAGACCGTAGTCGTCCTCGTAGATTTCCTGCCGCATAAGACCGCCCGGCGCCAATCCCATTTCGGGAGGCGCATATGCAGCCTCCGCCATCGGCGGTGCATACAACCGCCACCGTTTGGGGTCTTCAAACCGGGCCTTATAGACATCCGCCTTCATGGGGTAGGCCAGGAGCTGCAGACCGCCATGCCGCGCCTCTCCGGTCAACTGCTCCTCGGCGGAGTAGCCTTCGCCCAGGGGCATCGCCACGAACTGGCGGATCAGGTCCTGGTCGATACAGAACCCATCCAACCAAGGCTGGTCCGGTACCACCAGATAGTTCTGTGGATCAGGCACCAGTTCCGGTGTCCAGGCCTCGCCTGTCAAGGCGCACACCTTGCCGGCCGCGACCTTCAGGGCCATGGGATAGTGGCAATTGAAGTTGATCCACATCGCTTCGGCCTGGTACATGGGCAGGAACACGCCGCCGTGCCGCATCCAGGCCGACGGCGCCGTGGCACCAAAGTCATCGACATGATGAAGCGGGAAGTGTCCCAAGCCAGGCGGTAGCGGATAGCTCCGGTTGTCGTCGGGAAGGCGCAGCGTGCGCATGAAGCTGATCGAACACCAGGCCTTCGCGTGTACCTCCGGAAACCGGAACTCAAGGCGGTCGTCTTGCAGAACAATCATGTGGTTCTTCTCCTTTCCTGAACCGTACGGTTCCGAATCACCAATCCCCGTCGCGCACCTCGCGCACGACGGTCAACAGTGCGTGGTCGGGGGCATCCTTCAGCTGGCGCAACAGGTCCGCAAAGAGTTTGGGACGTTGCAGGATGATGGCCTTGAGGTCGCTTGATACCTTTCCGGCCATGGCCAGGAGCAGATCGGGGTCCTCTTCCAAGTCGCGGGCCAACCGCCGGATGGTGCCTTCCGAGGGCGGAGGCACGACATCCCGCTCGATCTTGCTTAGATAGGCGGGTTCCACCCCAATGCGCAGGGCAACCTGACGCAGGGAGTAGGTCCGATCCCGCTCCCGGTGCCGTTCTCTTACGTTCCGAATGTAGCTTCCCAGTGTCATGTGTACTACATAGTACACACTATGGCGTTGCAACGCAAGTTTCGACCCACGGCAGTAGGAGCCACCACCCGGCACAACTTCCCGGCCGGGAACGCATCCAGGGGAACGCCCGCAGGTTCCGTACGCCGGACACTGGTCCTTGGCGACTGCGCTTGGAGACCTCGGTTGGTACAGGCCACCGGGTCGGACTGCACCGTCCATGATCAGCCTGACGGATCGCCTGGAACGCGATACGGGACCCCGAACATACCCACCGGGACCAACCGTCCGGGCACTGGCCGAACCCGGCCGAGCGTACCGCAAGTCGCAGGTACCCTTGGCACACGCACGGCACGACGAAGACCAGACGAAACCTTTGGCCTGCAGCTGATGGCACACCGGGTCTTCCAACCAAAAATCTCGGACTCGCTTCTACAACCGTGAAACGGTTCCCACCGGAACACCAAGTTTCCGGCACCGTACGTATCATGCGAAATGCTTGGCGACCTGGAACAACCCGGTCTGGCCCGCCCTGGTCATCTCCCATCTGGAGCTCCAGACGCTTGCCTTGGGGCCTTGGTCCTACCAGGTGGAAAACTTCACGCGCTACGGATTACCATGGCCGGCCTCCTGATAGGATCCATACCGTTGATCGTCCTGTCCTTCTTCACCAGTCGATGGTTTGTGGAGGGCCTGACCTCCGGTGCCATCAAGGTCCGAACCCGGATCGTCCGGTCCGTTCCACTCATTCATCCGCGATTCCCCAAGGTACAACCATGACCCAGGCAATGGAACTGAAGAGCTTCGACACCCTCGAGGAGCGTGTCGCCAGCCTCGAACGCGACGGCTTCGCCTACTTCCCCGGCTATCTGACGGACGACGAAGTCCAGGCCCTGTGCCAAGCCATGGACGATACGGCGGCCATGTCGGAACATTTCGACCGGGACACCCGGGCGGGGGAAAACGGCGCCGTCTTCCGGGAGAAGGTCATCAACAACGCCTTCAACCGCAACGCCCTGTTCTTCTCCTATCTGGACCGGCCGGGGATCATTGAACTGGAAGAGGCGGTCCACGGCGACGACTGCCATGTCATCGGCATGACCGGTTGGGTAACCGGTCCCGGCCGCCCGACGCAGACCCTGCATGTCGACTGGATGCCCGTCGAAGTTCCGGAGTACGTGCTGCAGGATCCCAATGTGCGCATGCCGGTCTTCATCACGACCTGCCACTTCTACCTGAACGACATCTATCCGGAACTGGGACCCACCCAGTTCATTCCCGGCAGCCACCGGTCCGGCCGGCGTCCCGCCCAAGGAGAAACCACCTGGAACGGGCGCGGGATGCAGGACTGCATCGTCAAGGCCGGGGATGCGGTGGTGTTCCGCTGCGAGGTCTGGCACCGAGGCACGCCGAACAACAGCAACGAGACCCGATACCTGCTGCAGGTCCACTATGCCCAGCGCATGATCACGCAGAAGTTCCCGCCCTACCTGAACCGGTTCCGGTTCAATCAGGAATTGCTGGATCAGGCATCGCCGCGGCAGCGGCGCCTGCTGGGAGACCACGTCAAGAGCAACTATGACTGATACCGGACAAACAATCGCGGGTCCGGGGCCGTAAAGTAGGGGGCTTATGACTATAAGTTGACAACGGGGCACAAGCCGCAGAGTGGAGTGACTGTGTGGTAAAGTAAGGCAACCCGTACACATATTCGACATGGCCCGCCTTCCCCCGGCGGCAACAGGCAACCAGACAATCCGGATGGCCACCTCCCCAACCGCCACCCCGACCACAGTCCGCAGCGAGCGGTACCGGGTGCGTTTTGACAGCCGTCGGCAGGCGGAATTGTGTGCCCAAACGGCGGGGGCCAACCGCTTCGTCTGGAATCTGTTCCTGGCCAACAACGACTGGCGCTACCGCGTGCGCCGCCAGGCCCGGGGCTACGGGCAGTGGACCGACTTCCCGGAAGAGCAAAGACCGCTGGCAGTGGACCCCAGCATGACCTGGCAGTCCATGTACAAGCGGTTCGCGATGATCCGCAGCGGGCAGTACGACCGCGAGTTCCAGGCGTTCCTGGCCTCGCCCGAAGGCGCCGTGTACGCGGACCAGGATCTGTCCTGGCTGCGGGATTTGCCCAGTGCCCCCGTCCGGCACGTGCTGAAGTACCTGGATGCCGCCTACCAGGTGTTCTACAAGGCGCACGCCGCGGCCAAGGCGGAGGGCCGGTGCCTGCCGCGGCGCAAGTCCGATGGCAAGCCGCAGCACTTCCCGCGGCGCAAGGGTCGGCATGGGCACAAGACCGACGGGTTTACCATTCCGGACAAGGTGAGGATGGACGGCCACCGGCTGCACATCCCCCGGTTGGGGTGGGTGCGGCTGGAGCGGGGCGCCAACCATCCGTACCGAGGGTGCGCGCCCAAGACCGTGCGGCTGCTGAAGGAGGGTACGGGCCGGCACCCGAAGTGGTACGCCACCGTTGCGTACGAAGTGCCAACAGCACGTTTGAAACCGCCCGCCCGGGACGGCGAGTTGGGCGTGGACCGCAATGTGCGCCAGGCCACGGACAGTGACGGCGAGGTCTACGCGCAGCCGGACACCTCCAACCTGGACGCCAACATCAAGCGCAAGCTGCGCCAGGCGGCCAAGGCCCGGGAACGCTCCCGGCAGTCCGGGAAGCCGATGTCCAACCGAGGGCGGCGCATATGCGGCCAGCTGCAGAAACTGCACCGCAGGAAGAAGCGCCGGCGCGCGAACGCCGCCCACCAGCACAGCCGCAAGATGGCGGACACGGCGGAGGCCGTGGTGGTCGAGGACCTGAACGTCCAGGCCATGACGCAGAGTGCGCAGGGCACAGCCGAGCAGCCCGGCACGAACGTGAAGGCCAAGTCCGGACTCAACCGGGAGATCCTGGCCTCCGGCTGGGGGTGCCTGGAACGCAACCTGGCGTACAAGGCCGGCCTGGTGGTGAAGGTGGACCCGGCCTACACGTCGCAGACCTGCGCTCAGTGTGGACATGTCAACAAGGAGAATCGCAAGACACAGGCAATCTTCCAATGCACGGCCTGCGGACACACTGCGAATGCAGACCGCAACGCCGCCGTCAACATTCTGGACAGGGGCCGGCCCCTGATCCGACAGGCCCGTGGGACAGGGGCTTCTGCACGGCGAGGGGCGTTTGGCATTGAGCCAACCCCGACGACCCGTGAACCAGGCAGACGGGGTCCGTCCCCGCCTGCAAGGTCCGGAACCTGACGGTCCGGACCTTGTATCGATTGGTGTATGTCAACTATTCGATATAAGTCCCTAAAGTAGACCTTGATGGGTCCTGGCACGGCCAGCACCAGCACCCCCCGGACCGGAGCCAAGCCGCTCTCCCGGTATTTTTGCCCCCCAATTGGTTTCAGTTGCCCAAACCATGGGAGGCGATCACCCATGACACAGTCACCAGACCTGAAAGAGGTCTTTGACGCGGCTTTTGAAAAAGCATTGCAAATTGGGCAAGGTCAATGTGCTCATCGCTGGCCGTACCGGTGTTGGCAAAAGCACGCTCATCAACAGATCTTCCACGGCAACATGGCTGTGACGGGTCAAGGCAAGCCGGTCACACAGACGACGCGCCTCATCTCAAAGGAAGGCATCCCTCTCTCGATCTGGGACACGCACGGTCGGCAGGTGGCCCGCGCCTACGATTTCGCGCCCTCAACCTAACCGGCCTATGCGATCCCCTACTCCCACGAAGCGAGGGAAGCGGACCTATTTCCGCAATCCCGGATAATCGCCCATCGTCATCTCCGCGGGTGGAACAGGGGGGCCAAGGATTGCAGACGACTCTTCCCCGTTGCCCACAACAATGTGAACCATTGTGCGGGTCAGATTGCAAAGAAGATTCACTAGAAGGGTCAAGTCTCCCGCATCCGCATGCTCCAAGGCATGAATGTAGGCCGGACGATTGCTGTTGGTCACTGCGATTGGGAGGTAACCTTCCCTGATTAAGTGCCAATTCATCACTGCGCGTCCAGTTCGTCCGTTGCCATCCGCAAAGGGATGTATCCGAACAAAACGATGATGCAACCACGCGGTACAGAGGATGGGGTGGACCGATGCCTGGTAAACGCCATACATCTGCAACAGATTGGCGATTTCGCTGTCTACCTGCTCAGGTGGAGCGTACTGATGGACCAAGCCGTCTGATCTGGTGGGGTTGTTCGGGTATTGTTTAAATTTCCCCTTGGGCAGGTGCCTGTGGACATGCCGCCCCAGGCTGTCTACCGCAAAATGCGTATCCTGGTGTGCCGTAATGCAAGCATGGAGTTCTCGCATGGCATGGGGAGACAGAGGTCGATCTTCCCGAATATAGCCGTGTACCAACTCCACCGAGGCTTCATGGTCTCGAAGGATGGCCAGTAGCATATCCGGATCAATGTTGGTGTGCTCCTCCCGAATCACGTTGGGGACGAATCCGTGCTCCAGCAGAGTGGTGGTGGTACCGCGGTTGATTGTGTAAAGACCTTCAATGACACCCGTTTCAATGGACCACAGGCGCTCCACCTTGCGCAGTCCGGCAAGCAGGGGTGCCTGCTTGTCCGGTTGTGACCGAAACTCATCCCACCGTTCTCGCCAAGCGTCCAGGAAGCCGAAGTCGTACTGCAATTCCGCATCCGACAGCGGTTGTATGGATTCCCACGCATGCCCCACCAAGGCTTTGCCGTCTTCATTGTACTGACGCTTCTGTTCTGGAGGCGGGGCCTTTCTTTCAAACAGCACTGAAAGGTTCCTGTCACTTGGTGGGTAGACAAACTGATTGAATGTGCTGAGACACCCCACCCGGATTGCTGGGACAGGCGGGCGTACCGACAGCGTAATCGTACAGCAACACGGCCTGCCATGCTGTGGGTATCTGCATCGCGTTCATGAGTTGATGAAGGCGCGGCCTGCCGCAAGTCCGTTTTAGTACCAGTCCGCCTCAAGGCTGCCCGGTCCGTGGAATCCAGTACATCACTGAGCAACCGTGCCCGGATAGCCGCTCCTGCAACGCTCTGTTGCCGCCAAGCTCGCGGATCGGAATACTGTAGTTCCGTGGCACGTGCACTGGAACTGAACAACATCCACGACCTTGCAAACCGGAAATCACCTCACCGATCTCCGCGCGACAAGCGTGGGTTTGGCGGATTGACAGGTCTGGAAGAATGATTGCGGGTTCCGCCCATGGACGGAACCTGCATTGCCTTCAGAGCACACCTTGCAACGTGATCTCTTCCGCCCGGTGGCAACTTACAAAGTGATTGGGACGGACTTCCCGCAGTTCGGGAGTCTCCTGCCAACAACGTTCTTCCGCATACCGGCAACGCGGATGGAAGTAGCAGCCGGCCGGGGGATCGGCCGGGTTGGCCACTTCGCCGGTCATCTCAATCTGCTGGGTCTTGATCCTCGGGTCCGGCGGCAGGACCGAGCTCATCAACACTTCAGTGTAGGGATGCAGGGGATTGGCGAACAGGTCGTCGCTCTCGGCCAGTTCCACCATCTTGCCCACGTACATCACCGCAACCCGATCGGCAATGTGAGCCACCACGTTCAGGTCGTGGGCCACAAAGAGATAGGTCAGATGGAACTCCTCCTGAAGGTCCTGCAGGAGGTTCAGGGTCTGGGCCTGAATGGACACGTCCAGGGCCGACACCGGCTCGTCGCAGACGATGAAATTCGGTTCCAGAGCCAGGGAACGGGCGATGCCGATCCGCTGACGCTGACCTCCGCTGAAGGCATGAGGATAGCGCTTCATGTACTCCGGCCGCAGGCCGACCCGGCGCAGCAGGTCGGCCACCCGGTGCTCAAGTTCCTCGCCCGAGGCCAGACGGTTGACCGTCAGCGGTTCCCCCACAATCTGCAGCAGGGTCATGCGGGGATTGAGCGACGAAAACGGATCCTGGAAGATCATCTGCGCGAACCGCCGAAAACGCCGCAGAGCCTCGCCCTCCAGCGCATAGATGTCGGTCCAGCCGGATTCGTCCGACATCCAATAGCGCACCTGTCCCTCGGTGGCGTCGACGGCACGCAACAGGCAGCGTCCGGTTGTGCTCTTGCCGCAACCCGATTCGCCCACCAGACCCAGCGTCTCGCCGCGCTGGATGGTGAAGTCGACACCGTCAACCGCCTTGACAAACCCCCTGGTGCGGGACAGGAAACCACGCCGAATGGGATAGTGCTTGCGCAGCCCCTTGACCTCGAGGAGCGGTGTCTCCCGCACGGATCGGCCCGCGTCCGCGCCCGACGGGTTATTCGTAGAGGACACAGCGCACTCCGTGGCCTGGTTCGGTTTCAATCCAAGGCGGTTCCTCGGCATCGCAGCGACCGGCGATGAAATCCTCGCAGCGGGGATGGAAGGGACAACCTGGCGGTACGTGGAAGGGATCCGGAACCATGCCGGTAACTGCCTCCAGCCGCCGCGACTTGACTCCCATGCGCGGCATCGAGCGCAACAATGCCTTGGTGTATGGGTGCTTGGGATCATGGAAGATGGTGTCGACGTCCGCGGATTCCACCACCTTGCCGAGATACATGACCGTCACGTACTCCGTCATCTTGGCGATCACGCCCAGATCGTGGGTAATGAACATGATGGCCATGCCGAAGTCGTTCTGCAGCTTCTGCATCAGCTCCAAGATCTGGCCCTGGGTCGTAACGTCCAGCGCCGTAGTGGGCTCGTCGGCGATCAGGAGGGTGGGGTTGCAGGACAACGCGATGGCGATCATGCCCCTCTGCCGCATGCCACCGCTCATTTGATGGGGGTAGCTGTCGATGGTTTGGGAAGGCTGGGGCATGCCGACGCGCTGCAGGATCTCAAGCGTCCGCTCCCTCGCCTCCTGCTTGCCCACGTGTTGGTGCAGCTCGATGGCCTCCATAATTTGGTGGCCGATCGTGTACACGGGCGCCAGGGAACTCATGGGCTCCTGGAACACCATGACGATCTCGTTGCCGCGAATGTCGCGCATCTCGTCGCCGTTGGCCGGCAGTCCCGCCAAGTCGGTAACGTGCAGATTACCGCCGTCACCGTCGGTCGGCCGGTAGTAGAGCAGTTCCCCTTCCACAATCTCGCCCGGCTTGGGCACGATGCGCAGGAGTGCCTGGGCAGTTACGCTCTTGCCGCAGCCGCTTTCCCCGACCACGCCCACGGTCTGGCCCCGATCGATGGCAAGGTTCATACCGTCCACGGCGCGTACCGTACCCTCTTCCAAGGCGAACTGCACCTTGAGATTCCGAATCTCAAGCAGTCTCTGATCGTCCTGCGGTGTCACGACCTGTGCATCCTTGCCTGAACCCGGTTGGCATAGCCCGAACCGATGCCGATGGGAGGCTTCATGTAATTGCCCCAAGTCAACTCGGGATAGTTCCACTCGTTGACGATGTGGAAGCGAATCCGATCCCTGCCGCCATCCTTCAGCACGCGGAAGCCGGACACACTGACATACGCGGCGTCGGATTCCGGATTCTTTTCCCCCAACACCTCGATGCGAAGCGTGTGAGAACCCGGTACAAGCCCTTCATAGCTGAACAGAATCTCGTTCTCGAACTTGAGCTCGCCGCGTGCCACGCCGTGTAGGACGCCACAGAACAGGTCGACCACAGCGACCTCCTTGCCGTCCAACAGGACCCTGGCCATTCCGTGGATGTTGTCCCGCGAACCAAGCCAGGCCACGCCCGGACCCTCGAACTGGAATTCCGCAAAGTCCCCGGTCTTGCTGGACATGAGGTCCCGGTTGGAACCCGGCACCGCCTGTACCCAGTTGCCGGTCACATGGCCCAACAGGTCATCGCCCGTACGCTGGAAGTCGGGATCGGGCAGCACTTCCAGACGAACTGCGTCGTCCTTGTCGGAAACGGCACTGAAACGGGCTTCGCTGCCGGCCACCAGGGCACTGGCCTGCCGAATTGAGTGTTTCATGGCTCGGAAGTCGTTGGTCCCCCGACGGCCGAAGTCATAACGGCCGAAGAGGGAATAGCCGCGCATGTCCTCACCCCAGGACCAGTCCGGCTCCTGTCGAAAGGTCTCGTCCCCTTCCGCACGATTTCTGGGAGCAACGCCCTCATTGCGGCCAATGTGGTCGTCGGGGTACAGGGACCAGAGCCCGTTGCGCCGCCAGGATACGGAATCCACCCCGTGGGTCAGGTCGAAGGCCACACCCACTTCCCGAAATCCGCCGACATCGCGCCCGGCGCGCAACCCGCGCCGGCGCGGGCTGGGAAACGGCTGCACCGGCAATCGGTAGGACAGGTCCAGCAGGCCGGTCCCGTCAACCCGAATGGAGTACTCCACCTGCAGCTCGCCGTGACAGCCGGCGATATCCAGAACCACCGCATCGTCATCCTGGCGACCGGCCACCGAAGTCGCCTGCCATTCCGGCAGTGGATACCCCGTCAGCACCAGATGGGGGCCGCCCTCCAGAATCCGCTCACCGTCAACGGAACCGGACAGCATGCCGGTCTCTCGGGACAGACTCAGGCTGAAGTCCGCGTGCCAAACCTCCAAGGCTCCGTTCGTCTCCACCAGCCTGGGAGGCTCGGAGACGGATGGTGCAGCTGCCGCTGATTCCGATGCCGGAGACAGCATGAACTCATCCACGTCGTAGCCGTCGGTGGCTTCAAGGTTGCGTTTCGAGAACATCAGATAGACAGGCCTGTCCGATGACACGGTCGCAGCCGGAATCCTCAGCAAGCCTTGGGCGCGGGGCGGAATGCTCGGGCACTCGATTTGCCCCCAGGTCTCTTCGTCCTGGTGCCAGACGATGTCCAGCTCGTTCAAGTCCGTGTGGTCGAACCAGTTTGCGACCGCCACCAGGGCGGACCCGTCCGCCTGCGGCGCGGGGAGCGTCCGATCCGTGATCCGAATGGGCGAGTAGGCCTTCTTGGTCAGCCAGTGTTCGGGCTTGCGCCGGCGCCAGCCGTCGATCAGGCCCCACTCGCGGTTGACGGTGTACCCGCTGTTGGTAATCATCTCGTCGTCGATGCCGCCCCAAATTGCTCCGCCCAAAGCACCCGGCGTCGTGAAGATGCTCTCCCACCAGCGCTTGATGCTTTCGCCCCAGAACTCCCGCACGGCCGGATCACGGCGCTGCTCGCTCACGTTGTAGCAGGTCCCGTGGGCGTATTCGTCGTGCAGAACCGGCATGGGGGACAGGCCCGGGCCATGCTGGCTCCAGGTGTCGCTCATGGCGCTGGGATCACTGTCCCAGTCCGCATAGTGGGAACTCCAGATGTCGCAGGGAGGGGAACCCTCGGGCATCGTGTTGGGATAGCTGAACAGCACCGGCCGGGACGGATCCGCGGCCTTCACATAGTCAAAGCACTTGTGGAAGTTTGTGCCCCAGTAGCATTCGTTGGCCAGGGACCACATGATCACGCAGGGATGGCTGCGGTGCCGCTCCACCTGTTCCGCCATCTGGTCCATGAATTGGGCCGTGTAGTCGGGATCGTTCTGGACGCACTGGATGAACTGTCCGATGAAGGCGACCGCCGCCTCGTCCTCCACGTAAATCCCGTGCCGATCGCACAGCTCCAGGAAGTCCTCGCGGGGCGGATAGTGGGACGTCCGGATGAAGTTGACGTTCGCTTCCCGGAACAGCAACACGTCCTGCTCCAGTTGTTCGGACGTCACAGTGCGACCTGTCAAAAGAGCCACATCGTGCCGGTTCACACCCCGGAGCTTGACCGGACGGCCATTGATTAGAAGTTCCTGCCCGTCAACCTCCACTTGTCGAAGCCCGAAACGCCGGCTGACCTGCTGAAGCATGCGGCCGTCCCGCATCAGGGTTGCCTCAAGCCGATACAGGTGCGGATGTTCCGCATCCCACAGATAGTCCGCTCCGATGGACAGGTCAATGGTGCTGTCCGGAGAGTCCTGCGGCAACGCCCAGGTACCGCTGCCGCCCGCCACGGCCGCGCCCGTTGGATCGGTCAACGCAACCACCAGGGACAGGCCGCTCAGGTCGTTCCCGTCCACGCCTACGGCAAGAGTTATGTCAGCTGTGCGGTGGTCATCCGTCAGCGAAGTGTCTACATGACAGCGGGAGAGATGAGTCGGCGGCACGGCCACCAGCGAAACCGGACGAATGATTCCGCCGAGATTGAAGACGCACAGCTCGGACTGGGCATCCACGACCCCAACCACAATCTCCGCCGGGGTTCCGGGAACCACGCAGTCCGTGATCTCGGCAAACCAGGTTGTGTAGCCGCCGAAATGGCTGCGGATCGGGTTCCCGTCGACCCAGACCCGGGCCTTGCCCGTCACCCCGTCAAAGCGCAGGAACACCCTTTGGCCGGCAAAGTCGTGGGGGATGTCCACCATCCGGGCGTAGGCATATTCTTCGCCTTCTTCCAAATCGTAGCCGTGCGAAAAGGTACAGGAGGGAACCGGCAGATCCTTCCATGCATCCTTTCTGACAGCAGCTCGCCCAAAGCCGTCCGGAGGATGCGGATGGAATTTCCAGTTGCCGTCCAGGGACACGACCGGGGACGCGACATCCGCGACCCGGTCCGGCATGTGCAGGGTAGGCTGCCGCGGCCACAGGGTCAGTGCCGGGTCCTGCCAAGGCAGGGCATGCAGAGCAATATCGGACATCGCGGCAACCCTGTGCAGAAATGGAACCGGAAACGGAGTCAGCGACCGTGCGAGTAGGGATCGGCAGCGTCGCGCAGACCGTCGCCCATGAAGTTGAAACTGAGCACCACGGCAATCACGAAACCGGCCGGAATGAACAACCAGGGATACAGCGCCACGGTCTGGAAGCTTTGGGCCGTGCTCAGCAGTACCCCCCAACTGACCACTGGGGGCCGCAGTCCCAATCCCAGGAAACTCAGGGCCGTCTCTCCCAGAATCATGCCCGGCACCGAAAGGGTCAAGCTGACAATGAGATAACTGAGGAAACTCGGCAGCAGGTGCCGACGGATGATCCCGAGGTCCGTTTCGCCGACCAGCTTGGCGGCCATGACGAAGTCCTCCTCGCGCAATTCCAGCAGCTTGCCGCGCACGACGCGGGCCAGGCCGGTCCAGCCCAGGAAGGACAGGATGATGGTAATGCCCAGATAAACCCGAATCGTGGGCCATTCCGGGGGCAGAGCCGCAGCCAGCGCCATCCACAGCGGAATCGTGGGGATGGAGATGAAGAACTCGATCACCCGCTGGATGATGTTGTCCACCGCACCGCCGTAGAAACCGGAAATTCCACCCAGCAGGTTGCCGAGAACAAAGCTGATGGCCACGCCGATGAAGCCAATGGACAGCGAAATGCGTCCGGCGTGGAGGGTCCGGGTGAACAGGTCGCGGCCCAGCTGGTCGGTTCCGAACAGGAACATGACACCCGGCTCCTCGACCCCGAACAGGTGCCAGTCGGTCTTGAACGTGCCCCAAATCTTGACATTCTCACCCCGCACGCCAAGTTTGATGGGGTACACGGCTTCGGTGTCCTTGACGAAGATATCCTCCCAGGTCACCGGATCCTCCTCCACGGTCCATCCGTAGACGAACGGCCGCAGGTGGAACCGGCCCTCCGCATCGATGAACCGGATCAGCTGGGGCGGTGCGTAGGGATAGTCGGCGTGCACGCCTTCAATGGAGTAGGGGGAAAGCAGATCGCTGAACGCCACCGTGACGAGGTAGATGAAGAGCAGGACGAAACTGCCCACCATCGCCATGCGGTGCTTCTTGAAGGCGCTCCACATGAGCTGCCACTGCGAGGCGGCATAAAAGGTTTCGACGTTCTCGTCGGCTGCGGGGGGTACCTGGACGGTCATGCTCATTCGAAGCGGATGCGCGGATCCATCCAAGCCAGCAGGATGTCGGAGATGAAGGTGCCGACCAGGGTCAGCAGGGTCAGGAACATGGTGAAGCTGCCGGCCAGGTACATGTCCTGGGAGCGCAGCGACTGCAGGTACATGGGGCCGGTGGTGGGCAGGCCCAGCACAATGGAGGTGATGGTGGCGCCGGACACGATGCCGGGCAGGGTCCAGCCGATGGTGCTGATGATGGGATTGATGGCCACCCGGACCGGGTACTTGACCAACAGCCTGAGTTCCGAGATGCCCTTGGCGCGGGCGGCAATGACATAGGGCTTGGACAGTTCGTCCAGCAGCACGCCCCGCATCACGCGCACAAGCCAGGCCGTGGAACCGGTGCCGACCACTATCACCACCGGAGGCAAATGCTTGAGCATGTCCACAAACCGGGCCCAGCTCCAGTCCGCCAGTTCAAACTCCGGCGAGAACAGTCCGCCGATGTCGGTCTGGAATCCCGTGTACAGGATGTACATGATGATCAGCGCCAGCAGAAAGTTCGGGATGGCCAAGCCAATGAAACCGAACACCGTCACCACATAGTCGGTGACGGAGTATTGGCGCACCGCCGAAAAGACGCCGATGGGAATCGAGACGCCATAGGCGAACAGGGTGGTCAGGAGGGATATGAGAATCGTCAGGGGCAGACGGGCGGCCACGATTTCGGCCACCGGCTGTTCCCGTTCGAAGGACATGCCCAGGTCCCCATGCCGAATCATGTCCCACATCCATTTGAGATATCGCAGATACATGGGCTTGTCGAGCCCGTACCGCACCCTGAGAGCCTGGATTTCCTCTTCGGCCGCCGGCTGGCCGCTCTGCTGCAGTTCGACGATGTAGGAGGTCAGGAAATCACCGGGCGGCAGTTGGATGATGACAAATGCAACCACGGACAGCATGACCATCAACAACAGCATATAGAGCAGCCGGCGTACGCCGTACTTCAGCATTGCCATGTTGATCGGACCTGAGTTCGTGAGATGTCCGCCGCAGCCGCGACGTTACGGATTGCCGAGCATGGGGAATGGCGGTCCTGCGGACTGGCCGGATCCGGTCGCGGGACCGGGGCGGCACGCAGAACCGAGAAAGACGTTCAATGAAAGGATAAGAGACCGGGGCGCGGCTGTGACGCCGCGCCCCGTTGCAACCGTCCCTTGGGAGACGGATGCCTACGCGTTGTACTCCTGCCGCGTGTGCAGGGGCTGCTTGAGATACAGCTGCTCGCTGTGATACGGATAGAACTGATAGAGATCCCATCCAAAGAGCAGGCCCTGCTCAATGGTGGGCATGTTGCCAAGGTTGTCCTTGATGATGACCGGATGCGGCGGCAGGGCCACGGTGCCGATCACGTACATGCTCTCCGCATTGATGCGGACGATCTCCTTGCCCAGTTCCACTTGGCGGGCCTGGTCGGTCGTAACCTTCATTTCCTGCCAGAGGTCCCAGAGGAGCTTCAGCTCGTCCGGTGGTTCCTCGCCGGTTTCGCCGTCGGTCACAATCCAGCGTGTCCACAGCGGATACATCGTGGATTCCCAGCCCAGGTTGTAGGGCACCCAGAACTGGGGGGTCAACGGGAAGAGCCAGTCGGTGCACTTGTCCGCGCCCCAGATGCCCATGGCCACCTGGTTGCCGGGATAGCGTTCCGCGATGAGCTCGCCGGTGACAGTCTTGACCGCGACATCGCACCCAATCGCCGCAAAGTAGCCCTTGCACAGCTGCCACACAGTATTGGACTGGGGATCGATCCCGGACTCGATGGTCCAGGACAGTCTCTCGCCATCCGGGCGCAGCCGCCACTCGTTGTTGCTGTCCCACGCCAGGCCCATCTCGTCGAGGAGCCCATTGGCTTTGTCCACATCGTATTCGATGTTCAGCTTGGCATATTCCTCCTCGTAGAAGGAGCATGCCGGAATCACGGTGGCCTGCTGCGGCGTAGCCCGGCCGAAGAAGGCCAGTTCGCTGATCTCGTCACGGTTGATGGAATGGGACAGCGCGATGCGGAAACGCACATCGCGGAAGATGTCCCGCAGTGCAATATCCCCTTCGTACGTCTGGTTGGGCTGGAAATGCAGTACGGCACCGGTCAGGTTCTGCGCGGCGATGGCGATGTACTCGCCCTGTTCCTCGTTGCTCTTGTAGAGCGGCCAGTTGGAGGGATTGGGCATCCAGCCGAATTCGATGTCCACCTCGCCGCTGATGAAGGCGGCGTCCTGAATCTCCCGATCCTGCAGCAGTTTGATGAACGAGGCGTCGATGTAGGGCAGCTGGTTGCCGGCCTGATCGGTCTTCCAGTAGTAGGGGTTGCGCTCGAAGAGCCAGTGGGTCTCGGTCTTCTCGAGGAGCTTGTAGGGGCCGAGCGTGGGCAGGTCGGGATTGTGCTCCGGAATGCCCTCGTCCAGGTGGGCCATGTTGACAAACAGGGCCATCCAGCTGTCCATACTCCGTTCCTGGGCCTGCGCCTCCAGTTCCTCAACATCCACATAGCTGGCATGGAACTGCTTGCCATAGTGCTTGGGATACACAACGTTGGTCCCGTTGTAGTGGGCCAGGTACTTCAGGATGAACGGATATGGATCGGTGAAGATGAACTTGACCGTGTAGTCGTCCACCCGTTCAAAGGCCATGAAATTGCCGCTGGTCTGGAGCCAGCCCGGCTTGGTCGGGGACAGATCATCGTTCAGCATGTCGACGTACCAGAACTCGAAGTCGTCGGCGGTGTGCGGATGGCCGTCGGACCACTTGGTGCCACGCCGCAGATTCAGGGTGAGTTCCCGCCCGTCCGCGCTGATGTTGAAGCTCTCGACGATGTTGGGCACCACCGAGGTGAGGTCCGTACCAATGCGACAGACGCCCTCCTGGCCCACGCCGGTGCGGCCGCTGTGGAAGGTGCCGGCAGCCGGGTTGCCGACCGTGAACATGCCACCGTAGGTGCCCACTTCATGCCAGGTCTGGACGATCTGCGGGTTCAACGGCAGACGTTCCTCAACCGGAGGCAGATCACCAGCGGCCACCCGCTTGGCCAGCAAGGGCGATTCCTTGCCCATCGCCTCTTCGGCCATGGCTTCGTCCGCCATGGGAGCTTCGGCCTCAGCGGCAGGTTCTTCCGCCGCCGGACCGCCGCAGGCGACCAGCACCGCTCCCGTGGCGGCAGCACCGGAGATTCTGAACACCTCGCGGCGCGTAAACTTGCGAGTCATAACAACAACTCCTTGAGAAATCCAATAGATGCGGTTGTGTGTAGGGAGATTCTACCCAACACCGATTACCGCTCTTATTGGCAGGGCAATCGCATGACCAACACAACGGAATAGGATGTTGGGAGGCACCAGCCGACGCAGCCAGCCGGTTGGTGTCGGACCGCGTTGCCTGCACTATCCGGCGCTCAATGTCACGGTGTTGGCCAAGCCCTGCCAGCCGCCAGGCGGGGCAATACGCGACCGGGGTTTTCAGGGTGGACAACTTCGGTCGCCCAGGACTCCAAAGTGCGTTTAGCGCTGAAACCGCTGTAAAACCGTAGCGATGTCAGGCCATTCGGTCCAGGGTGTCTGGTCCAGTTCCCGTACAAAAGCCTGGTACTTCGCGGGCGTCGGATGCAGACTGCGGGCCAACTCCAGCAACGCCTCGCGCTTACCTTCGGCTTTCCCAATCTCGATACCCTTGGCCTCAAGATGCCGAGCCATTTCCACCCAGTTCCCTGTAACCGGATCCTGACACTGGAAGCCATGTACGGAATCGGTCCGAATACGGGTCTGCAACACCGGGGACCAGGCTTCCCGGTTGGCACCGGCTTCCACTGAGATCCACTCCCCGGCCTCCGTGCGTTGATAGCCGAACATGGGATGCCGATCACTTGGGGAACAAATCCAGTATTCCGCCACACCCATCAAATCGTAGATGACCGGATTGTCCTCGCGATCCTTGGTCTCGGTGGAAGGGGAGAGACATTCCAGGACCAGCAGGGGTGCCCCCTGTTCCCGCCAGGACACAGCCCTGTCGGGGGCAATCACGGTCCCCGGAGGCCACATCGCCAGATCCGGCTCAATCCGGTGCCGGGAGCGGGTCAGGCCGGGATGTGCCGGCAACGCCTCCAGATCCTGAATCATGACTTCCCGTGTGACCGGGCAGTGCTGTTCACGCAGGTCCAGGAACGTTTCCAGATTGCGGCCGGCCCGGTCCAGGAACACGGAATGTTCCGGCGAGGGGGACAACCTTACCTCTAGTTCAATGTAATAAGGATCGGTGGTGAAGAACTCATCGTATTCATGGTGTTCCAAGTCATAGGCGTAGCCGGGGTCGTAGTGCCACAGGGCCCGCAACCAAGCCGGATGGCGAACCGGCACCACCACCCCATTGTCCGTCTTGTCCCCGGTCGTTTCCTGAAGAGGGGTGTCTCGTACCGGAGCCACGGAGGAAGCAGTTGCCATCGGATTCCTCTGCATAGGCATTGTCGTAGGACGAAGTGTACTACGGGCTTTGGCACCGGCCGGGCGAACCCCCTGATCCTCTGATTTGCCCAATCACCGCTGGGCGTGCCACACGGAGGGCGCGTTTCCAGGATGCAGTATTCGGCCTCCAAGGATCCCCGTGCCCCGCTTGGCTCAGGACCGGCCGGGGTGGCAATTGGAAACCTGGGAGTGCAAACAGTCTGCACAAGGTTCGATCAAATTAATGCGATTGCCCTGGTTGCTGAGTGCAGCATCCAGGGTGGCCCAAGCAATGGGGCCGTGGGCTGTACAATTGCGGTGCGTTGCCTTCTCGGCCTCGGTACGACATACAGTTACAACGGAACCCCGTGTGGGACATGACCGCGATGGTGAATACCCCTGTCATTGAACGGGACCCCGCCATAACCGATACTCCCACAGCCCGGCATCAACCCTCCCTACCGAACGGTGTCTGGGACTGGCGCGTGCCGGCGAGGCCCGGCGACACCGATGCCGCCACGGCCCAGGCCGCGCGCCGCCGGCGCACGCGTTGGCGCCTGGCGTTCCCCGATGCCTGGCGGGGTCAACTGGAACAGCTGTCTCATTATGATCCCGAATATGTCTATGACGAGGGCCACGAGTACGAGGCGGATTGGACCTCGGATCCCGACTATCCCATTGAACGCCGCCGCGAGTATGACAAGGACGGCTTTCTGGTGCCCCCGCACATCTGGCATACGCCCTATATCACGTTCATATTGATGGCCTTGGGAGACCTGTTTGGGCGGGCGGGGCTCAGGTTGGTCTCCGAACCCGAACTCCACTTCGCATCGGAAACGGCCCTGGACCTTTTCCTCCTGACCGACGGCGGCAAACCCAAGACCCAGGTCCAGCCCGATGTAGCCGTGCTAACGGCGGCTGCGGAATACGCGAAGCACCGCGTGCTGCACACGGATCGGGGGGAGGCCATTCCCGACATGGTGGTCGAGGTGGTCTCTCCGACTTCCGTGGAGCGCGACCGGGACGAAAAGTTCCGCCTGTACGCCCAGCTCGGCGTGCGCGAATACCTGCTGGTGGATCTGGGCATACCGGAGGAAGCCCCGCAACCGGAGGATTTGCGGCTGGAACTGTTCCGTCTGCAGGACAACGGCAGCTACGCCTTGGCGGAAGCGGTAGCCTACGGTCCTCCCTACAAATCGATCCACAGCCAGGTTTGCGACACGTCCCTGCGCATTGGACCGCCGGTACCGGGAGCGTCCTTTCCGATTTTCCAGTGGTACGACGCGGATCAAGACCTCTGGCGCGACACACTCAGCGACAAGTTCGCCGAAGGGCGGGGGGCGGAGCGGCTGGCCATGGCCGTGGCGATGCTGGATTGGGTGTTGCCGGAGGCAACCGCGGTGCGGGCGCGCATCGTGCGCCACTGGCAACAGGCACCGCCGCCCCCCGACGTGGTCGACCGCCTGCGTACCGTGCAGGCGGCCCCCGACCGTTGGCGTGAACTGCTTGGCATTCCCGCCGACCGCGACATCGACTAACCTGCCCCGGCACCCCGCGAACGCACGTCGTCCAAGGACACACGGAACCAGTCGTAGTCCCCCAACCCGTGGGGCCATCGCCAGTTTGCCACCGGTGGTCACGGCGACCCGGGGATGCGCACCGTGGCGGATCAACACGTGCCGCCATCGCAATCCCGAATGCGCCCCGGACAACCGCCGCCTTGGGCGCGGGACGGTGCTTGAGGTTGTGCCGGACTTGCCGCCGCTCTCGGTCCCGGCAACAGAGGCACTGGATGATCCTCCTTTCGGCCTGTCAGCCGAAGGCCAACTCCAAACTGCTGGTTCCCGGTCCCTGAATCGTTAGTGCCGAAGCCGGGTAGGGGGCACGGCAGAACGGGCTGTCCAAGTGCAGGCTGCCGGCGAGGTCCACCGGCTCACCGGCTACCGTGAGGGATGACGACAAACCACAGGACACCCTTTGGCCTTCCGCGTTTGCGATCGAGACCACATCGGAATCAACGGTCAGCGTGCCTTCCAGCCGTCCGCGAAAGCTGTTGAAGTCCTCGCCCGTTCCCTCGCCGCCCATCAGGCACAGCCAGGTGTTGTCCGCACCCGGCGAGCGGAGTTCCCTACCGGCACTGGGTCCGCTGGTGATCAGTTCCAGACCGTTGGCTGCATAGAGACCCAGCCAGCCCGTGCCGTGGCGGCCGAATGCCCAATGCTCCCGGATGTCAGTCTCCGCAAAGGCGTGGACCGGGAAGTGTGCGTGGGTGAAGCCAAGTTGGCCTGCATCACCGCCCCGATAGAAAGCCATCAGCACGTCCTGCCACTGGACCACCCTGGGCAGACGCGCATTGCCCCGCCAGAAGTTGCGCGGGACGGCATCGTTCGTACTCATGCTCGCGGGACCATTGACGTGCACCTTGGCAGCCACACCCAGCACGGCCTGCCAGACCAGTTCCCTATGTCCCTGCTCTCCGACACGGTAGTCGGGCAGGCAACTCAGCATGCCGTCGGCCGTGCGCCAGGCGACTCGGTGGACTTCCTCGTCTCCGGTGTCCCCGGTACCCGGCTCACCGGCCCGGGCGTACCGTTCCCGCGACCAAATGGCATCCGGCACGAACAGACCCAGCTCGCGAACCACGGCAGGAGCTTCATAGTCCGATCTGGCCAAGGTCACGGGCGCTTCGATGTGCCCGTTGGGCGTGCCCAGACCCCAAGCCGCGTAGGCTACCGGCGCCAAAGCTCCGAGCCGTGCATCCAGGATGCTGTCCGTATCCGCGCCGGTGGCCGCCAAGCCGTACACACCCCGGTAGGAGCCACAGGCGATGCCAAAGAGAATACGGTCCATCAGCATCAGGGACAGATTTGCCAGATCCTCGTCGCCGCAACCTTCCGCCAGGCAACTGCACGCCAGCAGGATCAAGCTCTGCTCGGCTTCCGATTCACACCCCCCGAACCCGCGTGCCAAGCGGTTCAACATCCACGCCTGTACCAGGGAGGTCCCCTCCCTGACCAGGTCCGAACCCAATCTGCCGCCAAACCCGACGAACACGGCGAACGGATCCTGCAAGCCGGCCAACACCTGACAGACGCACGCCAGGAAACCGCGGACAGGGTGGGGTTCCACCTCATCGATGGCGGTGGATGGCAGGTACCGACTCCAGCAACCGTCCAGAATGGCCAAGCCTTCGTGATCCCGCCTGGCCTCCAAGTCACGGCCCATCTGCCAAAGTGCGAGGAAAGCCGTTTCCGCGTTGGCGGAACCCTCCGAGAGGGTGCGGATGCTGTCTTTCAGCAATCGTCGATCCGGTTCTTCGCCCGGGCGTTGAAGCACCGCCAGTTCGCGGCAGGGATGGCCCTGATGGCGAAAGGCCGCCTGCAACAGCCGCTGAATCCGATCCTCGTCTTCCTGCTCCGGGGTCTGCTCAAAAACATGGTCGATTACGTACGCGTCCTGGATGCACTCGACCCGTTGGTTCTCCTCGTAGTACTCCTGCATGTGCGGCTTGACCGTCAGTCGATAACGGCCGTCGGGACCGGTGAAGTCCATGTTGAGGGCATGTTCTGTTCCCGCCTTGACTTCCGTCTGCATCACCTCCACGTAGGTGGCTCCGCCAGGCCGGCTCAGGTTGATGCCCAGAATGGCCGTCCGGTCGTAGTCCGCGGGCCAACGCAGCGTGATTGGATCGGTCCGGGAATAGACATGGCGATCCAGGGCAAAATCGCCAATGACGGCCTCAAGACCCAAACGCCGCTCTGGATCGACAACGGTTGGCAGGTTGATTTTGGCACTGCCCACGTGCGGTTCCAGGCGAGCGGACAGGAAACCGGGCCAGGCACCGCAGACAAAGGTACGAAGTTCCAGGAACAGCCGCAGCGTACCTTCATGGCGGGGCAGGGCAAACCGAAACCGCTCTGATGAACCGTCCCCCTCCAGGCACTCGGCCTCAACCTCGCGACCGTTGGCCCACAAGGTCACCTTGCCGGCTGCTTCCACCACCAGTGCCAACTTGGACTGGTGACCGGGCAGGACTTCGGCGTATAGCCAATACCGGCGCATGACCGGTTCGGCGTGGGTGTCCGCCAGATCCAGGCGGTGATCGGCTAAACTGCGCCGATACATCCAGCGGTGGGGCTCGGATCCAACCTGCAGTGGCGGTTCCCACTCCACCGGACGGTGTCGCGTTTCAACGTAATCCGGAATCGACAACAGATCCGATACCGGCTGCAGAATCCGCCCTGTCTCTGGCTTGGCCGCACCATCCGCCGGTCCTGCCACCAGCCAGTGATCAATGAAGCCGTCCGAGACAACTCGGTAGGGTATGGTGTTCACTTGCACTTTGTGGTCCTTTCAACAACGAACGAATTGACCTGCCCAGTGTTAGCCAATCAAAGGTCTTGCCAATTGGCATGACCCGTGCCAACCAACTCCGCGTCCGATTCTGACTCGCTCCTCACTACTCCCCAAGTTCTACCAAGGGCTGCCGTAGCTTGATAACTGCGTCGGCTCTACCTTGAACTCCGAGGCGGTGAACCAAGCAGCCTGCCACCAAAGCCTACCGCGATACACTTTCAGGACGAAAACCAAATCCCCAAGAGTTGCGGTTTCGTCAAAGACGGCCGCCCAAGTACTCATCTCCAATGGTAGTCAAACCGAACAAATTACCTGCACAACAAAAACCACCAGTTACTACGCGGACTGTGACAAAGTCACAATAGACTTGCATCACTGCTGTTGCACCGCAACTCACGTCAACACCACTACCACGTGATTCAAAGCACCTGAGTCCGGCAAACGGTCAAATCACGAGTCAAAACGCAACCCTTGCACATCTTCGATAAAATCTTCCAAAGTCAACACCTCATCGCTGATATTTTTGTAATGTTTATGAAGTGGTTCAGGGACCACCAACCGCACACTAGCCTCTTCCATTTCTCGAAATTGATCAGTGGAAACGCCTTGTTGCAATGTTAAGAGATGTTTTGTTGGGACCCGATCCGCTTCCTTCAGTACTTGCCGCCAGCGATCCTTGCAAGTGGTTTTGACTGCTAACATGCGCAGATTACATGTAGGAAATCCATTGTCCATGTATGCTACGGTGGAAGGGAAAATAAAATCTGGTCTCGCTTTGCTATCAACAGTGGGTTGGTAATCATAATCTCTGGATTCAGCAAGTCCTTCCTCACCTAAAATTTGCTTTACATGACGTTCAAGTGACAGTCCAGAACGAGACTTACGCCTATTGACGATGCTTTTTGCCTTCTCTAAGAACTTCTCCATTGGGGCGTTGTTATTCGCCAGATCCATGAAGAGCGGTAGTTCCACAGCTTCTTCTACTTCGGAAAATAGTTTAAGTTCTAGCTTTCTCCGTTCAATTAAGCGAGAATCTACATCTTCAGTTCCACGCCTTGATGCAAGCTCCAATGCTCTGTCAAATATATCGCCTGTCGAAGGAAATTCCTTACGCCATTCTAAAGGGATTTTGCCATTCAGCAAACGCCCACCACGTAAATCGCTAGCACTCGAGAAAAGCTGACCGGGTCCAAACCGAACCATTTGCCCAGGTTCCACTGGGCCCCAACGATCCTCTACACACTGTTCTTCTTCTTGATCTCTACAAATCCAAAGGTGTATCTTACAAGTAGGTCCATCTTCTGACAGAAAAGCCATCAGAATCAGACTTCCAGTATTCCGTTCATCTAAAAGAGGTGACGCACTTCCTCCCAGCCTAGTGATACGAGTCTCATTCCGAGTGCCATCACGAAACTTGTTATTATACCAGGTGACTACTGGTGAAACCTTCTCACCATGTGAATCTAAGTACAAATCAAAAGTGACTTTCGGGTTCTCCTGTTCGGGTCGGTCCAAAGCAGGGAACTCCCGAAACAGATCCCGCCGTGGAATATAGAATCCGGCTTGATGGCCACCAGTCTGCTGAGTGTCGTTTGCGGATAACCGCTTCAGTAGCCAACGGACGTGCGCGGAGCTGTGCTGATCCAACCAAGATTCGATACTAAATGCCATGTGATTAGCTCCTTGCGTCCGGTGCAGACAACATGGGAGCCATGCACTTGGCAACGGCTTGCACTACGGGAACAGCTACAGCATTACCAAATTGACGATAGGCTTGAGTGTCGGAGACAGGTATTTTGAAAACTCTACCATCCAGATCGAATCCCATCAATCGTGCACATTCACGTGGAGTCAGACGTCTAGGATTGCAGCCATCCTGTCGAATGAGGATTTCCGAACCATCCTTATGGTACCGAGCCGAAAGTGTGCGAGCCACATCCTCTGGCCCAAACAGACCAAAACCAAAACCATTGCCTTTCCTACGATGTTTTTCGGCATAGTCCTGCAGGTATGACCAGAGGTGATCAGAAAGCGTGTACTTCGGAGCTACATGTGCAAGAAGCCCTTCGGTATAGGGAGGTTCGGGTGATTCAGTACCATCCTCCGGATGCAGAATGGACGAAAGGCGCGGACCTGAACCTGCCTATGGCAGGTTCAGGTCCGCGAAGTCAAAATCTTTCCTATCCCGAAATCCCACAATAAAGACTCTCTCCCGATGCTGGGGGACCCATCCTTTCGCGTCAATCACCTGCCAATTGACATGATACTCAAGTTCGTCTTGCAGCACACGCGTGATTACTTCGAATGTGTTACCGCGGTCATGTCGCAACAGGTGTTTCACATTCTCCAGCAGAAATGCTCTAGGACGATGAAACGCTAGGATACGCACAATATCGTAAAACAGTGTGCCTTGTGTCTTGTCAAGAAATCCGTGTGGCATGCCCAGAGCCTTCTTTTTGGATACTCCGGCAATGGAAAACGGCTGACACGGAAAACCAGCAAGAAGAACCTCATGATCTGCAACAGCCTCGGCATCGATTTCAGTGATGTCTCCATGCACCTCATGCGAGTCTTCGAAATTGGTTTGGTAGGTCTGCTGTGCGAAACGATCCCACTCGCTGGTGAACACACATTCACCACCAATGGTCTCGAATCCCAACCGCATGCCACCGATACCAGCAAACAAGTCGATGAAGGTAAACGAACCCTCAGTAGTTGCCCGAGGTACCGTAGTTTCCATCATGTTCCAGACCAAGACGTTGCCTTCAGCGAATTCGTCCCTGGTTGAACCTAATCCACCTTCGCGTTCATCAGGACTGCCTATGCAGCATCAACCTGCATTAAACCCTGGTGAACTTCATTCCGTCAACTCGACGGCGTCCCAATGGCAGCCAGTGTCAACTCGCCAGCGAAGTGGCAGGCGGCATGATGCCCCGACGCCACTTCAACCCATGGCGGAGCCTCTCGCCGGCAGATGTCCTCGGCATAGTGGCAGCGGGGATGGAAGTAGCAGCCACTGGGCAAATCAGCGGGGTTGGCTGTCTCTCCCTTGAGCACGATCCGCTCCTTGTGTTGATCCGGCTCGGATTTCGGCACGGCCGACAGTAGGGCCTCGGTATAGGGGTGGCTCGGCATGCTGAAGATGCGCTTGGTCGAGGCCGTTTCCACTAGTCTGCCGACATACATCACCGCCACGCGGTCCGAGACGTACTCGACCACGCTCAGATCGTGTGCGATGAACAGGAACGTCAGACCGAACTCCCGCTGCAGTTCCGGCAGCAGATTGAGGATTTGGGCCTGAATGGATGCATCCAGGGCCGAAACCGGTTCGTCCGCCACAATCAGGCGCGGCTGGGTGGCCAGCGCGCGGGCGATTCCAATCCGCTGCCGTTGGCCTCCGGAGAAGGCATGCGGATACCGTCTCAGGTGGTCGATGTTGAGACCAACGCGTGAGGCCAAGTGCTTGACCTGGTCCTCCAGTTCCGTGCCGCTGGCCAAGTTGTGGGTGCGGATGGGTTCGGAAATGATGTCGAACACCGGCAACCGCGGGTCCAGGGACGAATAGGGATCCTGAAAAATCATCTGGGCGTAGGGACGAATGGCCTGCAGCTCCTTCTGCGACAGGGCGGCCATATCCCAGCTCTGCCCCTCGTGATGGAACCACACTTCCCCGGCCGTGGGGTCCACGGCTCGCAGCATGCAGCGTCCCACAGTGGTCTTGCCACTGCCGGACTCACCCACCAGACCCAGGGTTTCGCCCGGATGGATTTCGAAGCTGACATCGTCCACCGCCTTGAGCCAGCCCTGCACACGGCGGAACATACCCTTTTCGATGGGGTAGTACTTGCTGAGGCCCCGAACTTCGACCAGGGGCTTGGTCCGCTCGCTCATGCCGGTGCCCTCTCCAAGGTCCCGATGCTGCCGTCCTCAAGCTGGATCGAGTCGCTGTGGAGGAAGCACCGCACCTGATGGCGGTCGGCCACTTCCGACAGGGCGGGAATGTGGCGGTCGCACACCCCCTCCATAACCTCCTCGCAGCGATCATGGAATCCGCACAACGGTGGCTGGTTGATGGGGCTGGGCACCGTGCCGCGAATAGCAGCCAGCGGCTCGCCCTTTTGGGTGTGTCCCAGTTTGGGGATGGACCGCAGCAGCCGCACCGTGTACGGGTGCTGGGGGTTGTAGAAGATTTCCCTGACCGTCCCGTACTCCACCACGCGGCCAAGGTACATAACGGCCACCCGGTCGCAGACCTCGGCAATGACGCCCAAGTCGTGCGTGATGTACAGCACCGACATGTGGAACTCGTCCTGGAGGTCGTTGATCAACTCCAGGATTTGGGCCTGCACCGTGACGTCCAAGGCCGTGGTCGGTTCATCGGCGATCAGCAGGCGCGGCCGGCAGGCTAGGGCGATGGCAATCATGACCCGCTGGCGCATGCCGCCGCTCAACTGATGGGGATACTCGTTGATCCGCTGCTGCGGGTTGGCAATGCCGACGCGGGCCAGCATGTCGACGGCGATCTCGTTGGCCTCCTTGCGGTCCCGGGTCCGGTGCAGGAACAGGGTTTCACGAATCTGGTTGCCGATGGAGTGCACCGGAGACAGACTGGTCATCGGTTCCTGAAACACCATCGAGATGTCGCGCCCGCGGATGGCCCGCAGTTCGGAACCGGAGAGCGCCGGATCGGCCAGATCCACAGTCTCCCCTTCAAGCTCCATGTGGATTTCGCCGCCTTCGATCTGCCCGGGCCTGGGCACAATCCGCATGATCGAGTGGGCGGTCACGCTCTTGCCGCATCCGCTCTCGCCGATCAGGCCCAGGGTTTCCTGGGGATCCACCGTGAACGAAACGCCGTCGACAGCCTTGACGACGCCGTCGGACGTGCGAAAGTGGGTTTTGAGGTTGCGTACGTCGAGAAGAGGGCTCACAACCGACCTACTTGTAGGGATCCGCGGCATCCCGCAGGCCGTCGCCCAGGAAGTTGAAGGCCAGGACGGTCACCACCACGAACAGGACGGGCGAAACCATCCATGGATACAGTTGGATCGCATTCAGGTTGCCGGATCGCTCCAGCAACACGCCCCAGCTCACGGCGGGGGCGCGGATGCCCAGTCCCAAAAAGCTCAGCGCTGTCTCGCCCAGGATCATGCCGGGCACGGCCAGGGTCAGGGCCACAATCAGGTAGCTCATAAAGTTGGGCAGCATGTGGACGCGAATGTTGGTCGGCACGCTGACCCCCATGATGCGGGCCGCGGTCACGTAGTCGAGCTCGCGCAACTCCAGCAACTTCCCGCGCACGACGCGGGCCAGACCGCCCCAGCCCACCAGCGAGAGCAGGCAGACAATGGCAAAGTAGGTCTTGATCACACCCCAGTCCGGCGGCAGGGCCGCGCTGAGGGCGAACCACAGCGGAATCGTGGGTATCGAAATCAGGAACTCGATCACCCGTTGGATGATCACATCGACAATGCCCCCGAAGTACCCGGAAATGCCCCCCAGGATGACGCCGATCAGGAACGACACCGTGACCCCGACGAGCCCGATGGTCAGCGAGATGCGGGACCCGAAGATGACCTGGGACATCAGATCCCGGCCGATATCGTCCGATCCAATCAGGAACAGGCGGCCGGGCTCCTCGACGGCAAGCAGGTGCCGTTCCAGGGGAATCAGGTTCCAGAGCCGGTACGGCTCGCCCTTGCCGAACAGGTGGATGGGATACCGGGCTTCCGGATCGGGGGTGAACTTCAGCTCCAGGGTGTAGCTGTCCCTTTCCTTGACCGATCCGTAGACGAAAGGACGTTGCAACTGCCCCTCGTGCGCAAACTGGATGCGCGTCGGGGGATGGTAGACGGCTTCCGGGAAGCGCGTGCCCATGTTGTAGGGGGCAATGAACTCCGCCAGGATGGCGAAGGTGTACAGGATCGCCAGGATGACCATGCCGACCAAGGCCAGGCGATGGCGACGGAAGCGCTGTCGAATCAACTGCCACTGCGATGCAAGGTAGTAGCTTTCCTGCTCGCGGCTGGCGGCATTGACCGTGTCGATTACGGTCGGTTCGAAGGCGGACATCGGATGGGTCAGTCGGACACGGGCAGCGCGATGTCGGCTAGTTGACGCGGATGCGCGGATCCAGGGAGTAGAGCAGCATGTCGGAGACGAAGGTTCCGATCACGGTCAGCGAGGTCAGGAACAGCAGCAGACTGCTGGCGATGAACATATCCTCCGCCACCAGGGCGCTGAACAGCATGGGGCCGACTGTGGGCAGCTGCAGAACCATGTCGGTGATGACCGTGCCGGACACGATGGCCGGCAGTTCCCAGCCGATGGTGCTGGTGATGGGGTTGAGGGCAACCCGGATTGGATACTTGAACAGCAACCGGATTTCGGCCACACCCTTGGAACGGGCCGTGACCACGTACTGCTTCTGCAGTTCGTCCAGCAGCGTGGCCCGCATGACCCGGGCCACGCCGGCCGTGCCGGCGGTGCCCACGATAATCATGGGCAGCGGGATGTGCTTGAGCAGGTCCAGGAACTTGGCCCAGCTCCAGGGCGCGTTCAGGTACTCCGTCGAGTAAAGGCCTCCGACCGCGCCGCCGGCATTGAAGATGATCACCATCAGAATCAGGGCCAGCAGGAAGTTGGGCGAAGCCAGGCCCAGAAAACCCACGATGGTAAAGAAGTAGTCAAGGACAGAGTATTGGAAGACGGCCGACACGACGCCGATCAGAATCCCGACCACGTAGGCAAAGGTAAGGGAACAAACCGAAATCAGGGCGGTGACGCCGATGCGCTCGGCCACCAGTTCGGAAACCGGCCGCACCTGCTGAAAGGACCAGCCCAGATCCCCCTGCAGGACGTTGGTGAACCACTTGAAGTACTGGATGTAGACCGGCTGGTCCAGGCCGAACTGGATGCGCAGGGCATCCAGGACCTCCTGTTCCACGACCTGGCCCGTCGCGGCATACCGCACCGCCAGCGTCGTAATGTAGTCGCCGGCCGGCAACTGGATGATGACAAAGGAGACCATGCTCGTCACGAGGATGAGCAGGACCATGTAGAGGAACCGGCGCGTCAGGTAGGCCCACATGCCGCCACCTGTTCAGGAAAGGGACAGGGCCGCCGGCTTCACACGGAAGCCGACGACCCTGTCGTCCAACACAATGCGATTGAGCCTATTCGTGGATGAAGGCCACGTCGTTCGGGTACGCGCCGGGCGCAGCCCCGCCAAAGGCCTCGTCCTCGGCAATGTTCTGGACGCGGTTGCTCACGGCCGAAACCGAGGGCGGCGAACTGACAGTGCCCCAAAGGTAGAGATTATCCACATTGATCTTGATCAGTTCGCTGATCTTGGACTCGTACTCCTCCGTGCCCGGGTTGGTGGCAAGCCACTCGAAGGCCAGGTCGTACATGTACTTGATCTGCTCCGGAGGCTCGATGCCCTCGGCACCGTCGGTGTCAAGCCACTGGCGCCAGACGTAGGACGACATGGCACAGCAGGACTGCCAGTGCCACGGCGGGATCAGGCGCATCGGGTAGTTGCGGTAGGCGATCAGCTCGGAACCGCCGTCCGTGTTCCAGATGCCGACGTCGTGCTCGTTGGCGACGTAGCGCGACATGAGCGTGTCCTCCGGCACAAACTTGGGCTGCCAGCGGATGCCGATCTGCTTGAAGTCGTCGACCAGCAGTTCCATCATCTCGTCGTGGTAACCCAGCCACTCCGTGGCGTACTCGCCCAGAATGGTGATGGGATCGCCGTTGGGATCGAGCCGCCATTCACCGTTGGCATCCCATTCCAGGCCCATCTCGTCGAGCAGGGCGTTGGCCCGCTCCACATCATGCTCCGCGAAGTAGGTGCCCATCCAATCCTCGTAGCCGGTCCAAATCTCGGAAACCGGGGCCGTGAAAGGCTTGGTGGTGCCCAGGAAGATGGTCTCGGTCAGGTCGTTGCGGTCGACCGCCAAGGCATGGGCCTGGCGGAAGCGGATGTCGTTGAAGAGCATGCTCTTGAACTCATCCTGCGTGGAGTAGTTAAAGGCCACACCCAAGGCACTGGAGGTGGCGAGGTTGTCGGTGATGATGACGCGGTAGTTGCCGCTCTCCTCGTTGTTGCGCAGGACCGGCAGATCGGTAATCTGGATCTGGGACGGACCGTAGTCGAACTCCTGCGACATGAACTTGAGCTTCAGCACTTCCGGATCGCCGCCCTGCTGGACCACATTCACGAGAATGCTGTCGATGTAGGGCAACTGGTTGCCGGCCGTGTCGACGCGCCAGTAGTAGGGATTGCGTTCCCAGGTCACGAAGGTAGCCTCGACATCCTTGAGGATGAAGGGGTTGAGCTGGGGCCGTTCCGGACGCGCGGAGTAGTTCTTGCGCATGTTCTTGTCTGTGAAGCCGCCCACCCAGTCGTCGAAGCCGAGTTCCTGGGCGTTGGCGTCCGCGTTCTCGTCGTAGTCCGGATGGAACTGGCCGAGGTAGTGGACCGGCGCCACCGGCCGCGACGTGGACCAGGCCACCACGACCTTGTCGAAGGTGCCGTTGAAGTCGTACCGGATTGTGTAGTCGTCGATCTTCTCGATGGACATCCACTCGCCGGCCTGGTTCTGGTAGTTGTTGGCGCTGCCGAAGAACAGGCGCTCGTCCTGCAGGATGGTGTCGAACCAGAAGACCCAGTCGTCGGCATCAACGGGATCGCCATCGGACCACTTCATGCCCTGGCGCAGGTTCATGGTGATACCGGAGCCGTCGTCATCGATGCTGTAGCCCTCGATGAGGTTGGGATGGTACTTGTTCGGATCCGGTCCCGCCTTGGGATCGCCGGTGAACAGGTTGGCCTGCATGCTTTCGGTGAAGCCGGTGAAGTAGGAACCGGCTTCGGGGAAGCCCACCAGCCTGAGTTCGCCGCCGTAGGTGCCGATGTAGCGGGGCGGCCGGATCACAAACGGATTGGCTGGCATGCGGTTCGCCAGCTCGGGCAGATCACCGGATGCGACGCGGTCCGCTAGCATGGGCGATTCCTGCAATCCCGGCAGTGTGTTGCCGGTCTCGGCCTCGTACTCGGCCGGGGTGCTGAACTGGTAGTCAACCCAGGGCTCCTGGTCAAGGGCCATGGGGCCGTCCATCATCTCTTCCGCGGTTTCGGCCATGTCCGCGGCTTCGGCCGGGGCCGGTTCCGCGGCGGCTTCTTCCTCGGCAGCAGGACCGCCACAGGCAGCCAGGACCAGCATGGTCGCCAGCAGCCCGAACAGGATTAGACGCGTTCGGGTCATGAACAAACTCCTTGGTTGTAGGTGGTGACTTTCTGTCTTCGGCCAGGGCGCGCACCCACGACCGAAAACGGTCCAAACCAGGCAGCCTGCGGCCGCCACTCTTCGAATGTCCGCGAGGGAACGCCGGAATGATACCGCAGGCTATCGGCGGGACAGGAAAAACGCCAAACGTGAAATCGGCAGGCCTCGATTTGCCGGGATTCCAATCCAACGTCGCACAACGGCAAGTCCTGGCCAACAGCCCCATGACTGAGATGGCCGGTATACAATGGCCGGCCGAACCCACATTCCAACCAAACGGACAGGGACGCCTACCCCATGACCACCGTTGAGGATTATTTGCTGGACGACGCCCAGATGCGGGCGTTTATCGTGAACGGATACCTGAAGTTTTCGCTGCCCACGGATCCGGGATTCCACGAGGCCTGCTATGCGGAGACCGAAAAGGTGTTTGCGGCGCAGGGCAACCCGGGCGACGGCATCTACGATGCCGTGCCCATGCTCAAGGAGGTGTTCGATCATCCACTGGTCGTCGGCACCCTAACCAGCATCCTGGGTGAGGACTACTTCATGTACCCGCACCGCCACTGCCACCTGACGCCCCCCCGCCGCCAGGCCCAGCACGATCACAAGGACAGCATTCCGGCCGACCATTTCGTCCGGCACCACCGGGTCCGATGGGCCATGGCCTTCTACTATCCGCAGGACACGCCGATGGCCATCGGGCCGACCGGCGTGCGGCCGGGAACCCAGTACTTCATCACGCCCGACGCCGCCCGCAAGCACGACGAAATCCCGCTGGTCGCCAAGGCGGGCGACATTGTCTTTGTCCACTACGATGTCTGGCACCGGGGCCTGTCCAACAACACCGACCGCAACCGGTACATGAACAAGTTCCTGTTCTGCCGGTCGTCCGAGCCGGTCGCGCCGAGTTGGTACAGCGATTCGGACATGTGGATGGGGCCGCAGCATGTTTACAACCACAACGCCGATCCGATCTGGCAATCCATCTGGAACTGGCACCTGGGCCGGGCCGACGACGGTGCCGGCGCCAACGGAGCCGATTTGGACGCCCTGGGGGCGGAACTCGACCACCTGGACGAACACCGGGCCATGAACGCCGCCTACCGGCTGGGCGCGGCGGGCGAGGACGGCTGCGAGCGCCTCTTCGACTACTGGACCGGCGAATCGGTAAACAAACTCGAGAGCAATGTCACGGGCCGCTTCCGCAATCCGAGCGAACTCCTGAGCACCCACGGCCTGACGGCCGCCAACGGCTCTTCCGTGGCGCGCCTTCAGGAAAACCTGGGCAGCGAACACTGGTGGCTCCGGGCCAGCGCCGCCGATCGCCTCGGCGACATCGGCGTTCCGGCCCGGGGAGCCATCCCGGCGCTCATCGATGCCATGGAGGACGACTCGGAGTGGGTGCGCCGCAACGCGGCGTTTTCCCTGGGCATCCTCGACGATGATGGAACCAGCGCCGCGGTGCTTGGGCGGCACCTGTCCGATGCCGCGCCGCGCGTTGCGCAGAATTCGTCCCTGGCCCTCTGCAAGATGGCCCGGAACGCCCAGGACGCCGCCGGAGACCTGAAGCAAGCCGTGTCCTCGGACGTGAAGTATGTGAAGTCCAACTCACAGTTGGCACTTCACATCATGGACGGCTAATCCTGGCCTGTGCCGACGGGCTGTCCCTTCGGGGGTGGCCTGTCGCCGTCAGCCGCACCGGGACCGCTGTTCCCGACGGCCGCAGAATCCCCCGGACATGGACAGGGACACCGTCCTGGGTGAACTCACCGCCCGGACGCGGTTCGATGTCCTGGTGATCGGGGCCGGAGTCAACGGGGCCGGCGTATTCAGGGACCTGGCAGCCCAGGGCTTGTCGGTTCTGCTGGTGGACAAGGGAGACTTCGGTTCCGGCACGAGCGCAGCATCCTCCCACCTGGCCCACGGTGGCATCCGCTACCTCGAATACGGCGAATTCCGCCTGGTGCGCGAGGCCGTACAGGAACGCAACCGGCTGCTGTCCAACGCCGGACATCTGGTCAGACCGCTCCCCACGGCCATGCCGCTGCGAACGCGCAGCTCGGGGCTGCTGAACGCCCCCCTGCGGTTCCTGCGAGTGCGGGACCGGGCCAGTTCCAGGGGCGCCTGGGTGGTCCGCATCGGGTTGGCCTTCTACAGTCTGTTCTCCAACGCCGTTGCCAACGACCTGCCCGGGCACAAGGTGCTGAACCGGGCCGAGGTCGGCCGTCTCCTGCCGCACTTGACGACGGACCTGAAGGCCTGTGCCTTGTACCACGATGCCCTCATCCTGCATCCGGAACGGCTAATCTGGGAACTGGTGGCGGAGGGCATGCAAAGGTCCCGGCACTGCCTGGCCCTCAACCATGTGTCCGCCGTCGGCATGTCGGATGCGCAAGTGAGGCTCAGGGACGAAGTCGCCGGGCGTGAACTTGTGGTGGAACCGCGCATCGTGGTCAATGCGGCAGGCCCTTGGATCGATCGGGTGAACGGCAACCTGGGACAGGCTTCCCGCCTGATTGGCGGCACCAAGGGCTCCCATCTGGTGCTGGACCATCCGAACCTGTTCGCCGCACTCGGGGGACACATGATCTTCTTCGAGGCCGCCGACGGCAGGATTGTGCTGATCTGTCCCTTCCACGACCGGGTGCTGCTGGGCACCACGGACATCCGCACCGACGATCCGGACGCCGACCAATGCACCCCGGAGGAGGAGGCCTATCTGCTGGGTTTGGTACCGCAGGTGTTTCCCGGCATCCAGGCGAACGCACAGCATGTCGTATACCGCTACTGCGGAGTGCGTCCCTTGGGCCGGGGCGAAGGGGAAGCCGGGCAAATCAGCAGAGACCACAGTCTGCACCTGCGTCGGGGATCAGGGTCAACACCACCGGTTCTCTCGCTGGTGGGAGGCAAGTGGACAACCTTCCGAGCCTTCGCCGAACAGGCCACCGACCGCGTACTCGGGGAACTGGACCGGACGCGGACCTCCGCGACCGGGAACACCCCGATTGGGGGCGGCGGAAACCTCCCCTGCACGAAAGCGGACAGGGAACGGGTCATTCGGGACGTGACCTTGGACAGCCGGCTGAAGCCGACGGACGCGGAGGCCCTGTACGGCCGGTACGGCACCACGGCGGCTGCCGTTGCCCAAGCCTGCAGTCACCCGGGCATGGACGAGCGGCTGCCGGGCTCCAGGTATCTGGCCGGGGAAGTCGTCCACATCTGCCGCACCGAAATGGTGGCCTGTCTGAGGGACATCGTGCAGCGGCGCACGCTGATGGCCATGCTTGGCGAGGCAACACCGGAACTGCTGGAGGCCGTCGCCCGCATGGCCGCGCCCGTTCTGGGATGGTCCGAGGACCGGTGCCGGCGGGAAATCAAGGAGACGGCGCACATCCTGGCCCGGCGCCACGGCATGAAGAACCTGCCTTGAAGGTCAGGCGGAGGTCAGGCGGAGGCTGCCGTTTTCGATCAGTACCGCCAGCACCAGAACCAGGAGCGAGAAGCAGAGATACTCCAACATGCGCCGGCTGCGCAGGGACTTCGGCAGTCCGTCCTGGAAGTTGCTGATCATGAGGAAGAACATCCACAGCAACAGGATGCCCTGCGTTAGATTGGAAAGATCGGTGATGGTCACCATCAGGGCCGCGGCCGCCATGGCCAATCCGATAATGCCCGCGGATCGCAGCAGCCCAAGGTTGGTGACATCCTCCCGCCGCAACAGTTCCATGGCAAGGAGTACCGCCGTGGCTCCGATGAACGGCACGGCCGCCCAGTGGCTGCCCTTGTTTTGATAGACCAGCAGGAACAGCAACAGACCGGTTACGTAGGCGAGGCCATGCAGAACAAACACAAACTGTCCGATGTGGGGGGTGGACAGATCGAGGGACTCATACAACAGAAACTGGGTCAGCACGTAGGCGCCAATGGCCGCGACCAGGACCAGCGCCGACAGCGCCGGCACGTCCGATACCGGTTGGGCCACCACAACCACCAGGGCTTCCGCAGCCGGCAGGCTGTAGACGGGCCAGAACAGCTGCAGCCTGTGAATGGCTGAAAGTGCCTGCAGGCGAGGGTGAACCTGGATGATGCTGTCGGTGACGGCAAAGGACACCAGCAGCGCCAGCAGACCCTCGATGACGTTGGGCGTCGCGGTTACGGAGAAGTCGCGCCCGAGAATCTGGGGCGAGGTCCAGGTGATGTCGGGCAGCCGCCATACCAGGGTCAAGGTCATCAAAAGCGCCATGACCCAACCGACCAGACTGATGCGCTGACGAAAATCCGGCATGGAACTTCGAGACGGACGTAGGAATCCCAGAGTGTGGTGGTGGCGCCGGTAACTCGTCCGGGGATGCACCTCCCAGCCAAGTACATCGCGGGGATGCTGTTCCGGTCACTGCCGCTGTGGCTGCTACTGGCGATTGTACCGGATGTGTGGGCGGTGAGCCTGCGCCCCCTATTGGTGGACAGGCCGGTTCAGGATACACCTGTCCTGACCACGGAATCCCCCTTGGCCTACCTTGATTGCAGTGGCGGAGGAACCATCGCGGAGACAGAACCGTGTCTGGCAGCCAACACAGACAGCGTGGAGACAGACCCGACGGTCGTGTTTGTGCCGGCGCGCTGGCAATCCACAGTGGAACCCAGGGCAGACTGGCAGGAAGTGCGCATCCGCCTGAGTCGGGTGCGGAGCGAAGGTGCGTTGCCGGTGCTGATCCTCGACGGTGTGCCGCCTGAACTGGCGGCGGAGCCGAATCCGGCCGCCCGTTGGGGCAGGGACGATCCCGACCTTCCCTCCACCTGGCCGAACGAATATGCGCAGTTCGCGAGGGAAGCGGTGCGCGAACTCGGACCGACTGCCACCCACTTTCAGATTGGCTCCATTGCCAACGGTGCACGGGACGGCTTTCCGTTCCCGGTGCATCCGGTGCGGTACGGCCAGATGGTCGGCGCGGCGGCGTCGGCCATGAACTCCGAAGAAGACGGTTTGTGCCTTTTGTCCGCGCCCCTTCGACCACCATCCCCCGCGGCTGCGGCCGTGTTCGACCAGGCGGACTGGATTCGGAGGTTCAGGCAATCAAGGGGCATCGAAGCGATTGGCGTAATGCAACTGGCTCCCGCTCCGGTGCCGTTCCACGATGCCGGATCCGACTTGGTTGCGTTGCTGTCCGCGGCAGTCTCATCATCCGATGCGAGCCGGCATCCGGCGGCATCGCTGATGCTCATCCGGCCCAATCCTGTCCTGCCGGGAACCGGGGGGCTGTACGGCTACCAATTGGGGCCGGCCGCAGTCGACGCCGCGCCTGGGCACTGCCTGTTTGACCGCTTCGGAATCGGCTTCAGGGAGGCCGCCCTGCCTCCGCAGCGCACCACACCGCTGTTTGGGTTGATCTGGCTGATGGCGGCCGCCCTGGCCGTACGCGGCCTTGGCACCACCATGAAACCGGTACACACACTCCTGGCCGACCGGCCGGATTCCGGGCCTCACCTCACCCGCGACATGGTGGTGCTGACGATGTTGGCAACGGTCCTGATCCTTGTGGTGGCCTCCCGCAACTGGTTGTGGACAAGCTGTGGACTGACCCTGCTTTGCGCGCTGGCCTTCGTGTGGCCCGTCCACCACTGGTGGCTGATGTTGGTTGCCCTGCCGTTCCAACAGGTGCACGCCGACTCGGGCTCCCTGCTTGGAACATCCTTGATTTCCCTAAGCCCTGCCCACCTCCTGCTGCTGGGTCTGATGCCCCGTACACTGACGGAAGCGGCCAAGGGCCGGCCTTGGCGGTTGACGGGTTTGCGAACGATATCGGCGGGCCACTGGTTTGCCGCGGCCTGGTTCGGACTGGCAGTCTACGGACTGGCCCATTCGCCCGACACTTCCGGGTCGCAGGCGGCCCTGCTGCTCGACTGGCTGCCATGGGGCGTGCTCGCGACAACGCTGCAACAGGCCCGGGGACAACGAGCGTGGCAGGGTGGAACCGTGGCGCTGGTCGTTGGAACATGCCTGTTCTCCGCGCAGGGTCTGGGCGAATGGTTGATCGAGGTGCGTCAAACAACGGGCGCGGTGCGTCTGTCCGGTCTGACGTTTTCCCCCAACCACGCCGCCATGATTGCGGGCCGGGGCATGTGGGTGGCCGCGGCGTTGTACGGGTTGGCAAAGGCCAACCCCATCAGGGCAGTGTCTGCAGCGGCTGTGGTCCTGCATGCAGCAGCCCTGTTCGCAACCATTAGCCGGGGCGCCCTGTTGCTTGGCCTTCCCGCGGGACTGTTGTGGACCCTCGCCGGGCGCCACCGTCGGCAAGCTCCAAGCCCCAATGCAGATGCGCATCCCCTTGGCCGATCCAAAATCGGACTGGTGGCAGCGAGTGCGCTGGCTGTCGGCCTCCTGCTCTACGGCTGGGGCCCAGAGTTTGGGCCCCTATGGGACCGCTTGACGGATGCAGAACCGATTCAGGCCCGGATTGACATCTGGCAGTACGGTACGTCGCTGATCTCCGAATCAAACCCCTGGGACCTCGGTCCGGACCGCTTCGCGATGCGTATGGACCGGACATCATTCAATCCCGGGATTTCGCCCGACCTGTACCACCCGCACAATGTGCTACTGGAGTCGATCCTGCGCTGGGGTGTCTGGGGCTTGCTGCCCACCCTGATCCTGCTGTCACTCCTGTGGACCGGCCTGCGTCATCGCCATTGTGGTACTCAAAGCCGCATTGGCACAGGTCTGGCCGCGGCATTGGCGGCCGGCCTGGCCCACTCGCTGGTGGACACTTTCTGGATGCTGCCGGACGTGGCCGCCCTGAACCTGGCATTGGCGGGGCTGCTCTGGAGACGGAATGCAACCGATCAGGCGGAGTCGGGGTCGGACAAGCTTCGAACACGCGTCTGATATTCGATGCGGGGCGGTCCGGCACAACGGGATCCCCAGCACGTGGTTCAGGTGTCGGTCGACGGTAACCTGTTCCTCAACCAACAACCTCCACTATCAGTGGACGGAGACAACCGGCTTGGAAAATTGGAGTGGGAAATCACGCTTGCATGCCGTGCCAACGCAACAGCCGGAAGCGTATGCTTCCGGCTGCGGAATTTCTTCTGCTGGACCGGCCTGGCACCGGCCATGGGCAGCTACTCCAGATTCACCTCGATCTGTGCATCCGCCGCCACAATCTGATCCATGATCGGCCCCTCCAGAAGGGTCATCAGACCATCGTTGGAAATGAGGTCGGCACCGGTCAGAGCCGGAACCAATTCCAGCAACGTCAGCAAGGAGGGCCCGTCATAGGCCAGTGCAAGGGCCGCTTCACCATTTGTCTCAATGACAAGACTGTTTGGTGAGTTGACCACCCTGACCAACGTAACGCCGTTGTCGTGCAGCAGGCTCAGAACATCGTCCGGGATGGTGACATCGCCCAGCCCCAGCGCCGCCGGATCAGGTCCGCCGATATCCGTGATGGCATTGCCGGTAATGGTCAGCGGCAAGCGTACGGTTGCCGTCATGCCGGGCGCCAGGTCGGGAATCGCCAGGGACGCATCGGCGAAGGGATCCGCCATGTCGCCGGGCATGTCGCCGGGCAGACTCAACACTGCGTGCAATGGCTGCGTGGCGGTCAGGGCCTGAATCGTATCCAGAATGCCTTCGGGCAACGGCAACAGGGCCGCCCCGCCGGGATGAATGGTGATGGTTGGCGACAGCGCCCCGTTCACCGCAGCCTGAACCGACATGCCGCTCAATCGAAGGTCAAGTCTGTTTATGCCGGCCTCCGCCAGCTGGCCGATCAAATCCGCCGGCAACAGCGGCTCGGACAGGATGGAGCCCACCGGCAAACCCAGAGCGGTGCCCAAGGTCCCGTCCGGGTTGACCGTAACCACCAACTGTTCGGGCAAGGTCAGGCTGCCCGGGGCGGGCCCGCTGAGGGAAACGGTTACCGTAAGGTCAAGCCCGGGCAGGGCACCGACAAGGGAGCCCGCCATGTCCAGGGTTTCGGCATCGATGTCCACCAGTGCCGGCAGGAGGCCAACCAGCGTGGTCATGGTCGCCGCATCGTAGGCCAAGCCCACGGCTGCGGAACCGTTGGTCTCGATTACGAGGCTGTTGGGTGAATTGACAATCGTCAACGAGGTAATGCCCAAGTCGCCCAACATGTCCAGAACGCCGTCCGGCAAGGCAACATCGCCAAGGCCGAGTGCCGCCGGATCAGGACCACCGATGCCGGTGATGGCGTTGCCGGTGATGGTAATCGGCAGTACCAGCGGACCCGCAGCCGTCGCCGGCGCCTCCAGGGACATGGCGCCCAGCATGGACACGGAGGCATCGGAGGCATCGCCGGGCAGACTGAGAACCAGGTTCAGCGGTTGGGCGCCGGTCAGCGTCTCAACCAATTCCAGGGTGCCGTCGGGGAGGGGAGCCAACGAGGCCAACAGCGGCTTGGCGCCATCATGGAGGGCGATCTCGGGAATGGGCGAGCCATCCACTGCGGCCGCCACGTTGAGACCGCTCAGGCTGACATCCAACCTGGTGATCCCCGCACCGGTCAGCTTGCCAATCATGTCGGCCGGCAGGACCGGATCGGTCAGGATCGCGCCCAGCGGAAGTCCCATGACGTCGCCCAACGTTCCGTCGGCGTTCACCGGCACCACGATGCGCTCGGGCAGGGCCAGGCTGCCGGCCGCCTGGCCGGTAAAGGAAATGGTCCCGCTGATGGCGAGCGCCGGAAGCTTGGGCAGGAAGGACTCCACCAGGGACAGTGTCGCCGGATCGTTCGCCAGCAGTGCCGAGGCGAGTTCCAGGCCCGCCGCCAGGCTGTCGCTGTCGTAGGCCAGGGACGGCAGGTCCTGGCCATTCAAGGCCAAATCAAGGGTGTTGGGCGTGAAGTTCAGCGAAACCGTCTCGGCCCCGAGATCGCTCAGGATACCGCCGATGTGGGCCGGGATCAGGGCTCCCAGTCCGAGATCCACCCCTTCCACTGTGAGGACACCGTTGCCATCGAAGGCCAGTCCCGACAGATCCATGGGGCCGACAAGTTCAGCCGGCGCGTCCATCGGGGTGTAGCTGGTCTCACCACGCCAACGCGGGGCGCGCGTATCCGACATCTGGATGCGGACGCCGACCCCAACTCTCCGGACCCAGTCCAGCAACTCATCCGCGCCGACGCCCGGGGACTGTGCCTCGATGATGGTGGCGAGCACCGCCGCCGAGTCCTCGTCCCAAGCGATGTAGGGCAGATCCTGGCCGTCCAGATAGATGTGAATGCCGTTGTAGCCGATGCGTACCTCAAGGGTATCGGCACCCGCTGCCTGCAGCGGATCGACCACGGCCGACAAACCCGTGCTCGCCGTCGTACCCACGGGAATCCCCAGGACCCTGAGGGATCCGTCCTCGCGAACATTGACGGTGACGGACGGGAGGTTGAACCACGTGGAGCCGGTACTGGCCCCCCCGCAGGCTCCCAGCACAAGCGCGAGCACGCTTGTCAACAGCAGAACCCGGACGCGCAGGCCTTTTCGATTTCGCATCAGAAGTCGTCTCCCCAAGCGCAGTTGCATTCAAGCGCCAAACCGGTGGGCGTCAAGAGGGGCGCAGTACTCGGAATCCAAATCAAAAACGGGTTGTTTTCCGCCTGGAATCAACGCCTGTTG
The DNA here is from genome assembly GCA_965219935.1 of Caldilineaceae bacterium. GTDB lineage: Bacteria > Chloroflexota > Anaerolineae > Caldilineales > Caldilineaceae > Bin34. Next base: position 1,775,437 of record CBDCOU010000003.1, read on the forward strand.
CCCTCACGCGCAATGCGCGGATTGTAGCACAGCAAACGGGTACCGCCCGATCCGATCCGGCAGGTCCGCAGTCCGACGGACACACCTTCCACACGGCAATGAAACATGGCTTACAGCCATCAAATGGAAGCCGATTCCGTTCCCTTCCCGGTTGGCAAACGATAGATCGAAGCGCAGGGATCCACAGCAATGCCCAACAACCGTTCCAGCGCCAGTCTGAGAGCCAGGCGGTCGCTCCAGGGATACTCCGTGGTTCCAAAGCACATGCTCTGTTCATGCCCCTTGCCGCACGCCACCACAATGTCCTGGGGGCGGGCCAGCGCCACCGCGTGCTCAAGCGCCTCCGCCCGGTCCAATACCACGTCCCAGTCCGCGGGCCGGGCCGCCGATGCAACTCCCTGCTCGATCTCGCTACAGATGGACCGGAGGTCCTCCGTACGCGGATCCTCGGCGGTGATGACCACATGATCGGCCCAACGGCCGGCAGCCGCCCCCATCAAGCCGCGCTTGCGCCGGTCCCGCAGACCCGCGCAGCCAAAGGCGGCAATCAATCGGCCTCCCCGGGCCTCGGCAGTCAGGATTTTCCGCAGGGAGGACAGGGCGGCTTCCATGCTGCCGGGCGTATGGGCAAAATCGACAAAGGCCCGGAATTCCTGGCCGACATCCACGGGTTCCATGCGGCCTGGCGTCCCCGGGTACCCGCCAATCCCTTCCTCGATGGCGCTCATGGGACATCCCAGGCGGTATCCGAGGGCGGTGGCCAGCAGCATGTTGGAGATGTTGAACTCCCCGACGAGCGCCGCCTGCAGGTCACCGGTCCGGTTCCCGGGCCCGCGGGCCCGGACGAACATCCCGCCGGGACGAACTTCGGGCTCCAGTCCCATCCATGTGGCACGGGTTCCGATACGTTGGCTATAGGTGTCCGTATCCGTGCCATCGCGCCCGATGGCGTGCAACTTGTCCGGAACGGCCTGGCGGCTGACGGGATCATCGGCATTGAATATCACGGCAGCCGACTGGTCGGACCGGTCTGTCAGCAAGTCCAGCAGCGAACACTTGGCGGCCACGTAGGCCTCGAGGGTGCCGTGGTAGTCGAGATGTTCATGGGTAATGTTGGTGAAACCGGCCAGGTTCAGTTCGATTTCGTCCGTCCTGTGCTGTGCCAGGCCGTGGCTGGTGCATTCAAGTATGGCAATTCGGCAACCGTGGCTGCTCATGCGGTCCAGGGCGGCCTGTACGTTCCAGGCATCCGGGGTCGTAACGTGGAAACCGGAATCGGTCACCCGTCCCCCTTCCACAAACCCCAGAGTGGACACGGCGCCGGCCTGGAAACCACCATCCGCGCCGCTATTCCGATGCGCGGCTTCCAGAATGCTGATCAACAGACCCACCGTCGTTGTCTTGCCGTCGGTCCCCGTGATGCCTACGGTTGTCAGCCGACGGGCCGGAAATCCGAACCAGAGAGCGGAGGCCTGGGCAAACGCGCGTTCGCTGTCCTTCACCCGCAGGTAGGCCGGCAGTGCCAGGCCGCTCCCGGCACACCGGGCTTCAACCACGGCTTGGGGCTCCGTGCCCAAGACCAGTGCGGCGCCGGCGGCAACCGCATCGGGAACGTACAGGTGACCATCCGTCTCCAAGCCCGACTTGGCGATGAAGACATCACCGGCATCCACTTCTCGGCTGTCCCAGCGAACAGGTCCGAGGGGGCGCGCGCCGGCCGGCAGTGCGGTGGCAAGCTGTAGATTGTCGCGAGCCTGCAGGAACCGCTGCAGGTCAGTCCAGGTTGCAGTCCCGGGCGGCATCAATCAACGTAGCTACTCGCCGTCGTCCTCGGGGGAACGGAACACGGACACGATGCCCACAATGATGAGGAGCACCAGGATCACGGCCGCGGCAAACACCAAGAATGAGACAGGCCCGAGGAAAGGCAGCTCCACGTCCGGCAAATCCAACCCCGAAAGGAACGAGGGTTGGAAGCCGGACGGCACCACGGCCGGCGCCGTGGGTTGCGGTACTGCGGGATCAGATTCATCGGGAACAGGGGTTGGTTCAGCCGGTGTTTCGGATTCCGCCGCCGGTGCCGGAGCCTCGGCTTCAGGCGCTTCGGCCTCGGTTTCGGCGGGTGCCTGATCGGACTCCGGGGCCGAAGTCTCCGTCGCCTCCTGGACGGGATCAGGTTCGGCTTCAACGGGAACCGCGGCAGGCAGGGAGACGGGCAACAGCGGCTGGGGTGACAGCTCCGCGTACGAACCCCAGGTTGCGAAGGAAAAACCCAGATCCACCGAACGGACAATCCAGTCGATGTCCGTGGCAATGTAGACGTTCTGGCCGTTCGGGCCCGCATCCATGGACCAGGTCTGTTCGGACCAGTTGCCCCCGTCCACCTGCGACTTTAGCCACTGGTCGCCGTTGCCGGTCCATATACCGACTCCGGTGGCGGCGGTCATCAACTGATCGGAAGCGGTCAGGCCAAAGACGGTCGCGATGTCCGGAAAATCCGGAACCCGTTCCCAGGTGTCGCCGTCCGCGGTACGGAACATGCCGGCCCCGACCAGACCGGCGTACAGCCGATCCCGGTAGACCGCCAGGGTTCGAATAACCTCGCCGGGTTCGAAGAAGGGGACTCGCTCCCATGCATCGCTGCCGGCGCGCTGGCGATAAACCCCGTCGTGGGTCCCGATGTAGAGATCGTCCCCGAACGTCCTGATGGCCCGCACCCGGCGCGCCGTTTGGGCGCCGGCCGGTTCCAGCGGCAGGCCAATGGCATTGATGATCCAGGATTCGCCGTTGTCATAGCTTGTGAGCACACCGTCGGCGCGAGTGCCGGCATGCAGAACCGAGAAGCCGTTGGCCTCCTGCGAATACAGGACGCCTACACCACTGCCAACGCTCAGCCAATCCTGAAAGCCGGTGAGTTCGGCAAAGCTGGTTCCTCCGTCCTGGCTTCTGAACAGGAGACCCTGCGCCGCATCGCCCACGTAAATGATCGTGGGATTGACGACATCGTGCTCCACCGCGGCAAAACTCAGGCCGGACGGAATACCGCTGGCCTGTACCCAGGTTACGCCGCCGTCCTGGCTGGTGAACACTCCGCTGTCGCCAGGAGCATTGATGGTGCCAACCGTAATGCGCGCGCCGTCGTTCGGCGCGACCGAAATCGAAATCGGAGCGTTTTCGGACGGAAAGCCGGACGCGGCTTCATCCTGGGCCAACAATGGCGCGGCCCCGACTGGCAGCAACACCGCGGCCAGCAGCCAGGCAAGGACCCAACGGAGGGCGGTGGCCGGCAGGCGTCGGTCGCGGTGGTTCATCGAATGCTTTTCCGTTTGTCCGCGTGTGCTTCAGGGGCCGCAGCCGGATCGACGACGCCAAACACCAGTGTTGGATTGCGGCATCTTGAATCCGAACGCGCCAGAGGCACGTCAATTATATAGCCCCGCCGTACCGGACAGGTCACACGGAACCAGATGCCGATTCCGTTTCGCTGATTCTGGTCCGAGCCCCGAACGAACGATGGGACTCCGTTACCCTGCCTTAAAGATAACAGAATGTCACATTAGCCCGGGATGAACGCGGCTTGGCCGGATGGCGCCGTTACATGCCCCGGTACCTAAGCATTTCACATAACTTCTATCTGAAGACATCAGCTGTGTGTTGACTTTCCGGAAGGCGGTGCCCCCGGCGGCCGTCAGGCACCGGGACATGGCGCCGTGCTTGAGCCCGTCCGGAAGGTTTGTTCAATGCCGTTCAGTTCCGGATTGCAGGCCGGCAGGTACCACAGCCAAATGCCGGTGCCGCCAGGTCCACGACGCGCGGCCGGACAGGACCGGGCGCAGGAAATCGAGGCTGTACGCCCCTTCCAGGGGTGGGAGGCCGTCCACCCGGTCAGGGGCGCGTGCGTGTGGGTCCCGGGCGCGGCCAGGACAGTCAGGGCATTCACGCGCCGACCTTGGGGACTCTCGTAGGTGAACGACCGGTCGCGCGGCCTGAAGAACGCACTGCGGGTTTCCTGGGATGATGTCCCGACCAGCGGTCCAAGGCCCGCGGTGCTGGGCACCGGAGCGGCCGTCACCATGGTCGTTGTCGCCGGCGTCATTGCCCGCCACCGACCTCTGGGGACCGACATCGTCACGATCTTCCCGTGTCGTGCAGCCGCGACCTGGAGGTCATCGTTGCCGCCCTGCAGGACGATTGCATCTGAAATGGGGGACTGACCATGAGGGTTGGCCCATGGCTACAATGGCAGGTTCCGAATCCAGCCTCCGGAGGGCCCTTCATGGACGGCCGCATGTCTTCGTCCCTGGTCGAAATCCTGGAAACCCCGGGGCTCCGCGGGGCGACCGGACCAAACAGCACAATCTGAAGGACATCCTGATACTGTCCGGGCCGGGGTCTTCGGCGACGCCGCCCCTTGCGTGGCCATCACCCTCTCGGAACAGTTCAACGAGGTCCGGCTGCGCACCTTCCCGGACGGCCCTGGTTGGGGTCTCCCCCTGCAACCGCGACCGCGGTCCATGCCCGGGACAACGCACGATCGGGGGGTAGGCCCCCCTGCGTCGGGTCCTATACAGGGCCACGCTCTCCGCCATGCGGGCCTCCGGAGGACCTTCTACACGCGCTTGGTTGCCGGGGGCAAACCCCAAAGATCGCCTTGGTCGCCGCCCGCCACGATGCAATAGTGGCTGACCCTCCTCAACTCGGTGATGAGAGACCAGACGCCCTGGCGGATACCTGGACTATGCCAGGAACTTGACCTCAACCCAGCGCAGAGGTTACGGCACCCCCTCGTCGGGAGGAACCATGCGATATCCCACGCGGGGCTCGGCGAGGATGTAGGTGGGATTGTGCCCGTCCTCCCCCAGCTTGCGCCGCAGCCGCATCAGGTGAGTGCGGACCACGTAAGGATTGCCCGGATTGTTCCAGCCCCACACCCGTTGCAGCAGATGATCGTAGGTAAGCGCGGAGCCGGCGTGGGTAGCCAGTTCGGCCAGCAGGCCGTATTCGGTAGCAGTCAGCGGCAGCGCCTGGCCGTCCATCGTGACCAGCCGTCGGACAAAGTCAATGGTCAGTGCCCCCCGGACATAGGGTTCCAACGGCTCGGCCGGCAGGGCCGCGGCCCGCCGGCTCAGGGCGGCCTGGATGCGGGTTGTCAGCTCCGTAGGCGAGTAGGGCCTGACCAGGTAGTCGTCAGCCCCAATCTCGAAGGCCAAGGCAATGTCCTGCTCCCGACCTGCATCAGACAGGCAGAGGACCGGAACGTCGGCCACCGCAAGGAGGTCCTGCACGAACTCACCGACATCAACGCCGGACAGTGTCAAGCTCGTCAGTACCAGATGGGGTCGCCATTCCGCCATGAAGTGCAGGGCTTGCCCCGGGTCACTGGAGGCAGTCACCCTGTAACCCGCTTCCGTAAGGTCACGGTGGATCTGACGCAGGTTGGCCGGGTTGACATCGACCACCAGAACACGCCTTCGCCGGCCGGCCGGCCGGTGCGGGGGTTGAATCGCTGTTTCCGTCGGTAATGAAAAGATGAACTGGATGCCCCGGTCGGGACCACTCTCGGCCCAAATGCGCCCCCCATGTGCCTCCACCACGCCCCGACAAATGGCCAAGTCCACTCCGTTACCCGCCCTCTGGTCCGGACGACCTTCATCGTCCTCCGGGCCACCGAACTTCTGGAACAAGCGCCGCAGACGTTCGGGCGGCACTTCCGGGCCTGCAGCAGCAACGGAGATGACCACGTCGAGATCCTCCGCAGCAGCACTGATCCGGAGGGTAGCGTGCTCCGGGGAACGCCGTTCCGCGTTGGCCAGGAGAGTGACCAGCGTCTGCACGATGCGTCGGCGGTCCGCCAGCACCCGCGGCAGGTCTGGTGGCAGGTCGATATGGACCCGTATGTGGCTCCCGGGGCTGAGAAAATCGTCGCGGGCCTGCTCCGCAAGGGCCCCCACCTCCGAAGGTTCGGGGAACACCGGCAGGTTGCCGGCATCGATGCGAGCCGCGTCCGTCAGATTACTGATCAGGTCCAGCATGTGGTCGGCCTGATCGTTGATGATGTGGAAGAACTGGGCCATCTCGGCCGGATCCCGCGCGCCGGCGGCCCGCAGCGCGGCGGCGGCGGATCCCTTGATGGAGGACGCGGGCGCGCGCAACTCCCGGCTCACCAGGGCTACGAAATCGGCCCGCTGCCGCGTCAAATCCTCCACGGGAGTCATGTCCTGGACCGTCACCACCACGGTTGCCATACCGTCCTCTCCGGCGGAAACGGGGGTGGCGTTGACGAGGGTGGTGAGCCGCCTCTCGTTGGACACCTGCAGGACGACTTCCTCAGCGCGCACCCACTCACCCGTGCTAAACAACTGAGCCAGAGGAAACTCCGACAGCGAAGTCTCCCTTCCATCCGCCCGACGGAAAGTCAACTTCCGAAGCACGGCCTCCAGTGACTGGCCCGGGTCAGCCAGGCTGTCCGCAATGCGACGTGCCTCATGGTTGTAAGACCGGGGCTTACCCGTGGCCATGTCAAAAATCACCACCCCCAACGGAACAGTGTTGATCAGGGCTTCCAGGTCCTGCCTAGCCGCCATGCAATGGAACTCCTTGTCTTGTCATGGTGGGTCAATCCTCCACCTTCGATCGCACATACCCGTGCTTGCCACTTTCCATCGCCGGCACGACCATTGCCTTCCCGTGACAGTGCTGTCAGTATTGCCGGCGCTGTTGCTGCGATGCCAAGCACACCATGATGCAGCAGATACGGAACTTCCACCAAAGGCGGATTGGGAAGGACTGTCAGCAAAGCCAAATCAATTGTACCCGATCCCAAGCCGTTATCGAAATATTTTCCAAGACGCCGTTTCAATCTTTGTAGTCATGAGATCCGACCAGATCTTCGTGGCAGACTCCGCCCAGCCGTCATCGCTGATTGTGCGGAATACAGATTCCGGATTGTTATCATTTCGAGAGGTCGTCCACTCAAAAATATAACATTGTCTTTGTTTGTTTCGCGCGAGCAGAAATCAAACTGATGCCGGCTAGTCGATCGGCGCATTACCGAACCCGGCAGGGCATTTGCATTCTAACTGGTTCATGGCACCGATGGGTTGGATTGACATGTTGGACCGAAAATTTGCCACTGCAGCAGGAATACATGCCAATTCGGACATCGCGGTCATGTACAAACAGGTCGGATGGGACTGGAACTACCTGCTTGAGGACCCATCGAAACTAGAATGCGATTGCCTGGCCGGACTCAATTTCAGGTTGTGTTTATTGTCCTTTGACATTCTATCTCATGAAGATTCGACATGAGCTGTGTCATGAACAGGAAGGGTTGTTGTGTTGGCTGTCGGCAACGTGGCATAACATCAAGCAAACTCGTCGGTTGGGACATTGCAAGCCCATTCCCGGCAACACGGTACTGGCTGCGTGGATACAGACCGCGGCCGGTTGGTCCCGGGATCTCCTCCGGAAACCGGCGCACAACCACCATGGCGGTCACGGCTGCGTTCGGCCAGATACTCCACTCCGCGTCGTCAAACGCCGCTATCATGGCGAACTGATGGCACGGGTTGTACTTGATGACCAGCATATGATCGCATCCTGCCGGCGGAGCCCGGCACCGGTATCAGTTCCCACGGCAACGTCTACTCCTGCACCCGTGTCTACATCACCCCCACTACGGAGACAAGGGCATAATGTCAAACAATACAACTACCGGAGTCTACGCAGGCCTGTTTGGCGGATCCGTATTTGGCATCATGATGGCGGTCGGGGGCATGTTCCCCATGATCAGCGGCATGATGGGAATGGACGATGCCTTGGTTGGCTTTGTGCTGCACCTGATCATTTCGGCCGTTATCGGTGCCATCTTTGGCCTGGCCCTGGACACCATGGTGATGAAGGGTCCGGGCATGAGCCTGTTGGCAGGCGGGGTCTACGGCATCGTCTGGTGGGTTCTTGGACCGTTGCTGATCATGCCACTGGCGATGGGCATGCCCGTGTTTCAGATCCAGGCCATGATGGGAAGTCTCTTTGGGCACATCATGTTTGGCGTCACCATGGGCACGATCTACTTCCTCTTGAGGAAGCTTCCCGCCAGCTGAAGTGTAGGCAGGGAATTGGTGGGGACCAACATACCTCAAGGTCCTGTGTCCAGTACACAGGGCCTTGAGATGGTGCTTGTCGATCCGGCGAGTCCGTTGGCACTCGGCCGCAATGCCTCCCCCCAAGGCAACCGGAAAATCGTCATCCGGCCAGGATCGGGACCGGCATAGTCGGATTGCGTCCGGTCCCGCCCCTTGGCAACCTACTGGACAAACCCGATCCGAAATTCCGCTGAACCGACCCGACCATGGTCAGGGTGATCCGTCGGTGCTCGACTCAGGCTATGCAGACCAGGCCAACTTCCGGGGTCCGGGCTCATTCCAAGAAACCGGAACCGTCCAGCACTGTGCCGGTGACATCGCCCCTGCTGTTACGGTACGTTCGCAAATCTCGCATCCCCGCCTGCGGCACAAGACTCTCCGGATGACCGGTCGTGATGGTGGAACCGTGCCGATCCGCGAAGTACGCGTCCCCGTCAAATCCGAAGCGCCCCAAACGGTGCCGGCGGGAGACGGGGCAAACCCAAGAAAGAGGCTTGCGATGAAGCGCCGTAGGAAATGGGCATCGTGGGCCCGATCCGCCAGCAGTAGCTCGGACTGGAGCGCGGCGCCGACTTGACCCGGAGTCAGACGCCCACGCCACGGCCATTCGGCGATGTCAACCAGGACGTGGAGCTTGGTGCCGTAGCCATCCCGGCTGCGGCCTTGAGCCTATCCCTCCGGGCCGCACGGACGTGGGAACACACGTGGGGAAAGTCAGACCCCACCGGAGAGAGGTTCGCCCGGGCGTTGGCAAACGGCCGCCAGCATACGCGCCCAAACCCCGGTGCGGCACCAACGGCGGAAGCGAGAGAGACACGGTTCCAGTGACCGAAGCGGAGCGACCGCTCCCGCCAGGGGGATGCCCGTACGCACCAGGTACGCGCTCCCGTGCAGGAAGCGGCGAAGGTCGTTGGGATGGCCCAACTCGGGGGTCCCGGCGCACATGGCGGGACATGGCAGAAGATCCGTCCAGAGGGGAACCAACAGGACTGCAATGTCAATCCGCAGGTCCCATGACCACAGGATGCCTTATGTCCACACGCCCTGAAAGTATCAGGTTGAAGGAACCGACGGTCAGGAACCGACCGACAGGAGTTGCTCGGAGGCGGTGGTGGCCCACTCGATGAGGGGATCCGGATACAAACCAATCCAGAACACCACCAGGGTGCAGACGACCAGAACGGCCCCCATGCCAATCGGCATGCTTACGGGTTCGGCATCGGCTTCGCGTTCGCCGAAGTACATGACCCGAACCACGTTGACGTAGTACCAGGCCGCGATGCCGGCATTGACAACCCCGGCCCCCGCCAGCCAGAAGTACTGCCGCTGCACCGCGGCGCCGAACACGAAGAACTTGCCCCAGAAACCGGCCGTCGCCGGAATGCCCGCCAGGCTCAGCAGAAACACCGTCAACATGACGGCCAGCGCGGGCGCCCGTCGATACAGGCCTTCGAAGGCGCCAATGTCGGTGCGGCCGGCCCGTTCCTCAAGCACCATGACCACCAGGAAGGCACCGACGTTCGTGAACATGTAGGCGATCAGATAGATGAGGAGGCCGTTGATGCCGTCCATGTAGCTTTCCGTGCCCGCAGCCACCGCGGTGATGCCGATCAGGAGGTACCCGGCGTGCGCCACCGAACTGTACGCCAGCATGCGCTTGACATCCTGCTGGCGCAGCGCCATCAGGTTGCCCATGGTCATGGTCAGGATACTGAGGCCGGCCATGACCGGCACCCAGTCCACCAGCAGCGCGTTCATCGACACCACAAAGACCCTGGCGGTAACCGCCAAGCCGATGGCCTTGGAAGCGGTCGAGAGATAAATCGTGACTGGGGTCGGGGCACCGTCGTAGGTGTCGGGCGCCCACTGGAAGAAGGGTGCCAGCGTGGCCTTGAAACCCAGGCCCACCATCACGAACATGGTGGCCGGAAGCAGGGCGGGCACCAACACGGTCGTGTCGTTGGCTGCAATGTAGGCGGCGATGCCCTTAAGGTCCAAGGTGCCGGTGGCACCGTACACAAAGGTCATGCCATAGAGCATGGCCGCCGAGGCCACCGCGCCGTAGAGGAAATATTTCAATCCCGCTTCGGCGCTGCGTTGGTTGTCGCGCAGGAACCCGGCCAGCAGATAGCTGGTAATGGACAGGAACTCGATGGCCACGTACAGCATGATCAGGTTGGAGGCGGACAGCGCCGCACTCATGGCCAAGGTCACCCAGACGAAGAAACTCCAGAACTCGCCGCGCCGTTCCGTGCGCTTGTTCATGTACGTGCCGCCGGCCATCGTGATCAGAATCATGACCAGCATGATCGGTGCCTTGAGCAGCGCGGCGAAGAGATCGATCTCCAGCATGTTGAAGACGGAGACCGGCTTTTGGGCCACCTCCAACTCGAAGAAGGCGTAGGTCTGGAACAGCGACGCCACAAAGGCCGCGCCCAAGGTGAAGAGCGCGAGCGTGGCGTAGCCCCTCCCGCTGTCCGTGCGGTCGCGCACGAACACGTCGATCAGGAAAATGACCAGACCGCCCGTGAAGAGGAGGATTTCAGGCGCCAGCAGGCTGAACTGTTCCACGACAGGTGTTTCCTGGAAGATCGAAGGGAAAGTCTCTGCGGGCCTGTCAGCTCGGACCGGTGATGAACATGATCAGGCGGACCGAAGCGGTGTTGAAGAACGAGAGCAGCCAGGTGGGGTAGATGCCGATCACAAACATGCCGATCACCAGGGGCCACATGGTCAGCTTTTCGAAGAACACCATGTCGGTCGGACCGTCGGCATGCCGCCCGTCCACATCGGTCCAGTGATCCAGTTTCGTGCTGTCGTATTCGCCCAGGAACACGTTCTGGATGATCCGCCACAGGATGTACACGGCCGTCATCACGATGCCGATGGTCCCGAAGGCAGCCCAGATGGGCACAATCGCAAACGCGCCGCGGAAGGTGAAGAACTCCGCCCAGAAGCCGGCCAGGCCCGGCAGGCCCAGACTGGCGAAGGCGGTGACCAGCATGATGCCGTAGAAGTGGGGAGTCTTGGCGCTCAGCCCCCCGAACTTCGAGAGGTCGCGGGTGTGCGCCCGCTCGTAGATGATCCCCACAAGCAGGAACAGGGCCCCGGTAATGATGCCGTGGTTGAACATCTGCAGGGTGGCGCCATTCAGGGCCATGACGGCGCTGTCGTAGATCTGGCCCGACGTGACCGCGTCGCTGAACTTGCCGGCGACCGCATTCAGACCGTCCGGGGTCAGCACCAGCGATGCGGCACCGATGCCCAGCATCACGTAGCCCATGTGGCTGACCGAGCTGTAGGCAATCAGCCGCTTCAGGTCGCTTTGGGCCACGCAGACAAACGCGCCGTAGACGATGGCCACGGCCCCCACGGCAATGACCGCCCAGGCCCAGTGCTGGCTGGCCTCGGGAAATGTTGGCAGGACAATGCGCAGGAAGCCGTAGGCTCCCAGCTTGAGCAGGACCCCCGCCAGAATCACGCTGCCCGCCGTCGGCGCTTCGGTATGGGCATCCGGCAGCCAGGTGTGGAAGGGGAAGCTGGGCACCTTGAAGGCAAATCCGAGGAAGAAGCCCCAGAAGGCCAGGCTGCCCAACAGGAGACGGTTGTGATCGTCCAACTGCATGAACGGCTGGGCCTCGGCCGCCATCAGGATGTCGAAGGTGCCGGTCGCAAGATAGGTCAGCAGAATCGCCAGCAGCATGGCCACCGACCCAACCAGGGTGTAGATGAAGAACTTGATGGACGCGTAGCTGCGGTTCTCACCGCCCCAAATCCCGATCAGGAGGTACATCGGAACCAGGGACACCTCCCAGAAGAGGTAGAACAGCACGTAGTCCAGCGCCATGAACACGCCCAGCATGCTCAGTTCCAGCAAGTGGAACATCACGAAGTACTCCCGCACCCGGGTGCGGATGGTGCGGGCGCTGTAGTACAGGCTGAGGGTGGACAGCAGGGTTGTGAGGAAAATCAGGGGCAGGCTGAGGCCGTCGACCGCAATCCGGAAGTTCGAGTTCAGCATCGGAATCCACGGTGCGGAAATCTCGCCGTACAGTTCGCCGGCGTCCCGGTCGTACGTCAGCATCAGCCAGGCGCTCAGAACCAGCGGCACGAGGCTGAACAGGATTGACGACCAGCGGATGGCCCGATCCGTGCGGCTGAACACCAGTACCCAAATGCCGGCCACCAGCGGCATGAAGAGGGTTGCAAACAATGCCATCTGGCTCGCATTGGCCATTGGCCCGACCTCCTAGACTCTCCGAAACCTGGAACCGTTGCAACTACACCAGCGTGAGCACAATGGGCATGCCCACAAGCACAACCCAAATGCCCAGCACCATCATGGCGATGACCAAGTAGGCCTGAACCTTGCCGTCCTGGAGATGCGTCAGCACCCCACCGCACCAGCGCATGAAGTTGGCCGTCAAATTGACCAGGCCGTCCACCAGCAGATGATCGGCCGCCGCCGCCAGGGCCGAAAGCCACACCCCGGCCTTGCCCACCAGGTTCACCAGCGGATCGATGATCCAGCGGGCGTCGATGGAGGCACAGAAGGACGACACGAAGTTGCTGAGCCGGACCACCGTGGCGTCGTAGAGTTCGTCCACAAAGTACTTGCGATGGAAGATCTGCCAGATCGGTCCCATCGCCCTGTACATCGGATCGGTTTCGCCCGGCGGCAGGCCCTTGCCGTACACAAGCCAGCCCAGGCCGAGACCGCCCAGCGCCACGGCCACGGACACCAGCAGGGGCACGAAGTTGAACTCCGGATGGAGCACATGAATGTAGATCACTTCCATGAAGGGTTCCAGGAAGTGCCCCAGCCAGTTGTTGCCGATGGGGCCCAGGACGGGGAAGGCGGCCGGAATGCCGATCCAGCCAAGCGTAATCGCAAAGAATGAGATTAGGATCAGCGGCACCGTCATGCTGCGCGTGCTTTCGGACGCGTGGTCCGCGGCTTCCGTGCGACCCCGGTTGAAGAACGTCAGGGCCATCTGCCGCATGGTGTAGAAGGCTGTGCAGAAGGCGGCGATCGCCAAGGCCAGGAAGACCAGGCTGTTCTCCTCGAAGGCCACCGCCAGAATCTCGTCCTTGGACCAGAACCCGGCCGTGATGATCGGGAAGCCGGATAGGGCCAGGCCGCCGATGATGAAGGTCCAGCCGGTGACCGGCATCTTGCGCAGCAGTCCGCCCATGTTGCGCATGTCCTGCGGATCGTTCGGGTCCAGGCTGCCGTCCGGCCGCTGGATCAATTCCGATGCGTGTCCATCCGTGTCGGAGGCATGGCCGTGGGCGTGCTCGTGACCATGCTCCATGCCGTGGATAACGCTGCCGGAGCCGAGAAACAGCAGAGCCTTGAAAAAGGCATGTGTCAGCAGATGGAACAGGGCGGCCACATAGGCTCCGATGCCCAGGGCGGCCACCATGTAGCCAAGCTGCGAGATGGTCGAATAGGCCAGGACCCGCTTCACATCCCACTGCGCCATTGCAATCGTCGCCGCAAAAAGTGCCGTGAAGGCTCCGACCCCTGCCACCAGGTACGTCGATGTCGAGGTCAGGTGCAGGGCCCGGTCGAACAGCGGGTACATGCGAATCAGCAGGAACACGCCGGCCGAGACCATGGTGGCCGCGTGGATCATGGCGGACACCGGGGTCGGACCCTCCATGGCGTCCGGCAGCCAGACATGCAGGGGGAACTGGGCGCTCTTGCCAATGGTTCCGCACAGGATCAGGAAGGTGATGATGGACACCCAGGTCACCTCGCGGAAGCCCAGGTTGGCGTAGGTGCGGCCCAGCTCGTAGAGATTGTCCTCGCTGAACAGATCCGCAAAGCTGAGGCTGCTCGGCTCGCTGACGATGTAGAGCACCATCATGCCGATGAACAGCAGGGCGTCGCCGATGCGGGTGGTGACGAAGGCCTTGAAGGCCGCCTTCTTGGCGCTCTCCTTTTCGAACCAGAAGCCAATCAGCAGGTAGCTGCACAGGCCCATGATTTCCCAGAAGACGAAGAAGGTAATCAGGTTGTTGGAGGTCACCAGCCCCAGCATGCCCACGGCAAACAGCGAGATATAGGCCATGAAGCGGCTGTAGCGGGGATCCTTGCCTTCCGCATGGGCTTCGGGGAAGTCCGCGGCCTTCAGGTGGTGCGGGAAGGTCATGTAGCCCCGGGCGTAGACGAAGATCATGACCAGCAGGAACGGCACCATGAACAGCATCAGCGCGTTCGCGGGATCCAGCGCATACCCGACGTCGATGTCGGTCCAGCCGGTCGGAATGCTGAACAGCGTGGCGTTGACCGGATGGCGTGCCAGGTCGTGATCGACAAAGGCCGAGAAGGCCACGGCCCAGCCGATGACCAAACTGACCGCAACGCCGGCAATCGCGATCACCGAACTGAGGGACTTGTTGCGATTCGTGACGAGAATGATCAAGGCACAGGCCACGGCCGGAGGCAGGGGCACGAGCCAGGTCAGGTCAAAGATCGGGTTCATGGGCTGGTGTTGCCGGACGGGAGTTGATCAGCGACGCGGCAGTGCGGCGGGGACGGCATCCAAGGCCGGGAGACGACGCCGGAACACCGTGGCCAACACATAGGTGCAGACCAGGCCCGCGGCGGCGGCGGCAATCAGCCAGAGATCGGCCGTGACCCCGAGCAGGTGGGCAATCGACGCAGACAGGGTGCCTCCCGCCAGTCCCGCCAGAATCAGGTTGCGCTGGCGGGTCTTGCGGACCTTCACTTCGGCCAGCAGCCGAGCCACGTCCCGATAGCCGGGATCGTGCCGATGCAGTTCCTTGAGCGCGTAGACGGCTCCGCTGAAATTGCCGGCCTGCATCTTCTCCACGGCCAATCCGTAGAGAAACTCGCATTGCTCTTCCAGTGTGCCCTGGAGTTCCTGGCGTGCCATGGGATCGGGAATCAGCCTTGCAGCAGATCGATTTCGTCAAGGTAAACGGTCTTGCGCGACCGGTAGATCGCGATGACGAGCGCCAAGCCCACCGCCACCTCGGCCGCGGCCACGGCAATCACGAAGATGGCGAAGGTCTGGCCCGCCAGGTCCTCCCGATTGGGGCCGTAGCGCCAGAATGCCACCAGGTTGATGTTGACCGCGTTGAGCATCAACTCCACCGCCATGAGCATGGCGATGGCGTTGCGCCGGGCCAGGGCGCCGTAGAGACCGCAGCTGAAGATGAACGCCGCCAACGTGAGATAGGCCTGCAACGGAACCACGTCTCCGCCTCCCTTACTCGTCGTCCCGGGCCAGCATCACGGCACCGACCAGCGCAATCAGCAGCAGCAGGCCGATCATTTCGAGCGGCAGAGCGTACGTGGTGACAAACTCCCAGCCCAAGTCCACGATCATGGACTTGCCGTCCCCGCTCAGCGTCAGGTCCTCGGCCACGGCCCAGGGCACGCGGTCCACCACGCCGGCCACCAGCAGGAATACCAGCAGTGCCATCGACATGACGGCGAACATGTACCGGTTGTTGGGGGACGTGACGCCGAACATGATGCCGCGGGTGAGCATGATGGCGAAGGTAATCAGCGTGGCAATGGCACCCACATAGACCAGCACCTGGGTGATGGCCAGGAACTCCGCCTCAAGCAGGACATAGACGCCGGCCACGCCGAACAGCGCCCCCACCAGGCACAAGGCCGAGTAGAAGAGGTTGCGGTTGGTCACCACCAGCAGGGACGCCACACCCGTCGCCACGGCCACCATGATGAAGACGGCCTGATGGGGCGTGGGAATCGGGATTTCGACGGGAAGTTCGGGCATGATCCGGAGCGGGGGCGAAAACGGGCTTTGCCCTATTCGGCGACGGGCTGCATGGTGCCGATGAGCGAATCCGGGGTGAAGGCCCGCTTGGTGCGGAAGCCTTCCTGCCGAATGGCGCGTCCAACGGCATAGAGGCCGATGCCCATCACGAGCAGGTTGCCAACCAGAACCAGGACGGCGATCACCGGAGTGGGCAGATCCAGGACCTGGACCACCATCTGCCATGAGATGAGGCCAACGGTCAGGGGCACCAGGATTTTCCAACAGAAGGACATCATCTGGTCCACCCGCAGGCGGGGGAATGTGCCCCGCACCCAGATCATCAACAGATAGATGGCAAAGGTCTTGATCATCATGTAGCCGGCCGCCAGGAAGCCGCCGATGCCGGGCAGGTCCACGCCGGGCCCCTGCCAACCGCCCAGAAACATGGCGGCACCCACCCAGGCGAACACGAACCCGCCCAGGAACTGCGCCAGGAAGAACATGGCGAAGCGCATGCCGGAGTACTCGATGTGGAAGCCGGCAATCAGTTCCGACTCCGCCTCCAGCAGGTCAAAGGGGGTCTGCTCCGATTCCGCCAGGGCACATACGAAGAAGATCAGGGCGGCGCCCGGCATCAGGAAGACGTACCAGCCCAGGCCCAGAAAGTTGCCCTGCTGCTCCGCCAGCTCGCCGAAGCGCATGGTGCCCGCATACAGAACCACGGCCAGCATGCTCAGCACGAGCGGAATTTCATACGAGAGCAACTGCGCCACCACCCGGAAACCCGAAAGGAGCGCGTACTTGTTGTTGCTGCCCCAGCCAGCCATCAGGGCGGCCATGATGCCAATCGAGCCAAGGGCCACGATGTACAGGACACCCACGTTTATGTCAACGCCGATCAAGCCCCGCGTCACGGGCACCACAGCGAACAACAGCAGTACACCGAAAACACTCAGGATGGGTGCCAGGTTGTAGGCCATGAAGTCCGCTCGGGAGGGGTTGATGCCCTCCTTGCTGAGAAGCTTCACGATATCGGCGATCGTCTGCAGCAAGCCGAACCGTCCGACGCGATTGGGTCCAATGCGGTCCTGGATGCGGCTGATGACCTTGCGCAGGAGCCAGACCAGAATCAAGGCGATCAGCGGGGCCACCAGCCCGATGGCCGTCACACCGACCAACAAGGCAACGGCGGTTGCGATCCACTCCGGCACGCCGGCCCCCACAAGGGCCGTCATAAGGACCTGATACCACTCAGCCACGGGGCAAGCTTCCTGGGAGGACGACGCCTACTGCCACTCAAGGCCGCCCTTGCGCCAGTCGTAAACCAGACCAACGATCAGGAGAGCCATGAAGAGGAGTGTCACAAGAACCGCGGCCATGCCGAATTCGGGCCGGCCGTAGGCCATCGCAATTGGGTAGAGAAACACGACTTCCAAGTCGAACACGAGGAAGACGAGACCAATCAGGTAGAACTGGGCCCGGAACTGAATCCAAGTGTCCCCGATTGTGTTCAGGCCGCTCTCGTAGATGTCGTTCTTCACCGGGTCCGGCTTGCGCGGCCCCAGGATGGCGCCGGCCACGATGGACACAAGGGGAAGAACCAGGGCAAAGCCGCTCAGGATGAAGATGAATGCGTACTTGAGCAGCATGGAGCAGACGGTCGGGAGGGGAGGACTTGGCGCTTCCGAGCAATCGTGTCAGGAGGGTCTGTCAACCATCGAACCGAAGGGCCGGATGGACCGATGGCCGCGCGCAGCCCGTGCGGACGCGAATGGTAGCACAGCGATCCGCGAGCGCCCATAACCCGACGGCGCGATTTGCAACTCGGTGAAACGGCGCCTCCCGGACGCGAAGGACGCATATTGGCAGGGCGCGAACGGATCAGGTAGGATTCGAGGCGTGCGAACGTCAACCATCCAAGTCGGTCTTGCGGATGGCCGCATTCCGGGTTCGACATGGTCCCGGACGCCCGGCCGTAGCCTGCAGCCCTGCCCATGAACGAAGTCGCAAACACCCCCCAGGATTTCCTCCCGCTGCTGGTCATCGTCGTGGTGGCGCTGGCAGTGGCCGGCATTGTCATCGTCCTGTCGGTGATCCTGGGACCCCGCCGGGAGCTTGAGGCGAAGTCGGAAGCCTACGAGTCCGGCATCCGGCCCTTTGCCGACACCCGGCGCCGATTCCCGGTGCAGTACTACCTGATTGCCGTCCTTTTCATCATTTTCGACATCGAAGTAGTCTTTCTCTATCCTTGGGCCACAACCCTTCACAACGATGCCATCAAGAAGGTGTCGTTGGCGGCCATGGGAGTGTTTATGGCCGTGGTGGTGATTGGTTTCGTGTACGAGTGGCGCAAGGGCGCCCTCGACTGGGACTAGACGGCACGGGCTACAGGTACGCCAGCGGGAGTCGGGCCACTCATGGGTCTTGAATCAAACCTCAAGGAAGGCAGTCTGGTTACGGCAAGGCTGGAAGACCTTGTCAACTGGGCGCGTCGCAACAGCACCTGGCCCCTTCTATTTGGCCTGGCCTGCTGCGCCATGGAGATGATCGCCGCCGGCACCGCCCGGCACGACATCGCCCGCTACGGCTCCGAACTGTTCCGGGCCACGCCACGCCAGGCCGACCTCATCATCGTGTCCGGACGGGTCAGCAACAAGATGGCTCCCGTCATCCGGCGGCTGCACGACCAGATGCTCGAACCCAAGTGGGTAATCGCCATGGGCATCTGCGCCAGCGCCGGCGGCCCGTTCAACAACTACGCCATCGTGCAGGGCGTCGACAAGATCATTCCAGTCGATGTCTATGTGCCCGGCTGCCCGCCCCGTCCCGAAGCCCTGCTCTACGGCATGGAGCTTCTGCGCCAAAAGCAGACGGGCGAGCACTTCTCCAAGTATGTCTTTACCCCTGAACAACCCGGGGCGCCGGCCGCAGCCGAACAAGCCCTGGCGGGTCTGACCCCGCGCATCGGCTGAGGCAAATTCCCCGTCCCGCGGTTTCGCGATCAACGGGATCCCGCGCGGCCCAGCGGCCGCCCCACCACCGCCTGATCATGCCCCTGCTCAACGTATCACCGGTCGATCGGCTGTACGAAACCCTGCCCAACCTCGATGACATCAGCATTCCGGCCCGCGCCCCGCAGCCGGACGGTGAGACCGAGGATACGCAGGCCATCGCGGCGGCATTCGGCGATCGCATCCTGGCCGCGGGCCTGCAGCACGACTTGCCGTTCGTGCACGTGGCACCTGCGGACCTGCGGGACCTGGTGACCTGGCTGCGCGATGGCGAACTGGCCTACACCACCCTGCTCGACGTCACGTCGGTGGACCTGTCCAAACTGCCCAACCCGGATCCCGATGTCCGCTTCCAGACGGTCTATCTCCTTAGATCCCTTTCCCGACACAAGGCACTTTTCATCGTGTGTCCCCTTCCGGGCGGCGACGATGCGGAGGCCCCCAGCCTCGCCGGGCAGTTCCCCGGGGCCATTTGGCCCGAGCGCGAAGTACTGGACCTGATGGGAATCCGCTTTGCGGACCACCCGGACCCGCGCCGCATCCTGATGCCCACCGCCTGGCCCAACCACCCGCTGCGCAAGGACGTGCCGCTGGGCGGCGAGGACGTGCCGTTCTCGCTCACCTGGGACCATCCCGAGTTCGATGGGCTGGGGGATCAGATCCTGGATCCCGAAAGTCTGCCCCCGGACCTGCCGCCCGGCATGAACCGGCAAAACATGATCCTGAACATGGGCCCCCACCATCCAAGCACGCACGGCGTGTTGCGGCTGGTGGTGGAGCTGGACGGGGAACGCGTTGTCAACGTGGACCCGGACCTCGGCTACCTGCATTCGGGGTTCGAGAAGACCGGGGAACACCGCCGGTACAAGGACTTCGTCTACTACACCGACCGGATGGACTACCTGTCGGCCATGAACAACAACCTCGGCTACGTGCTGGCGGTTGAGGGCATGCTCGACCTCGAGATCCCGGCGCGTGCCCAGGCCATTCGGGTGATCATGAGTGAGATGCAGCGGATCGCGTCCCACCTGTTCTGGCTCTCGACCCACGTGCTCGACATTTCCGGCAACGGCATGTCGCTCCTGATGTACGCCACCCGCGAGCGCGAGCGCATCCTCGACCTGTTCGAGATGGTCTGCGGCGCCCGCCTGACCACCAGCTACATCCGCATCGGCGGTGTCTGGAAGGACCTGCCGGAGGCGTTCCTGGGTGCACTGTCCGAATTCTGCGACCTGTTCCCGGGCCGCATCGACGAATACCGCGACTTGGTCAAGGACAGTCCCATCTGGCGCACGCGCCTGGAGGGCATCGGCATGGTCAGCCGGGAGGATGCCCTGGCCATGGGCCTGACCGGTCCCATGCTGCGGGGCAGCGGCGTGGACTGGGATCTGCGCCGGGACCAGCCGTACAGCGGCTACGAGCAGTACGAGTTCGACGTGCCGACCAGCGCTCGCGGCGACGGCTTCGGCCGCTACGAGATTCGCATGGAGGAGATGCGCCAGAGCATCCGCATCATCCGGCAGGCGCTGGACCGCCTGCCCGACGGTCCCTACCGTTCGGACGACCGTAAGGTGAACCCGCCGCCACGCACCGAGCTCGACGTGAGCATGGAGTCCCTAATCCACCATTTCAAGCTGTTCACCGAAGGATTCAAGGTTCCGCCCGGCATGTACTACCATGGCATCGAGGCCAGCAAGGGCGAACTGGGGTTCTTCATCTACAGTGACGGCTCGGGCAAGCCCTACCGCCTCCACGTGCGGGGCCCCAGCTTCAACAATCTGTATGCCATCAGCGGCATGAGCAGGGGGCTGATGCTCTCCGACATCATCACGAACATCGGCTCCATCGATATCGTGCTGGGCGAAGTCGACCGCTGACCCTGGATCGGGACATCATGGACCAGCCAATTCTCTCCGACGAACTGCGCGCCGAAATCCGGGAACTGATCGGCCGCTATCCCAAAGGACGCGGGCGTTCGGCGATCCTGCCGGCCCTGTACGCCATCCAGCGGGAACGCGGACACGCCTCCGTCGAGGCGCAAAACGAACTGGCCGCCATGCTGGGCCTGGAACCGTCCGAGGTCGGGGCCGTCGTCTCCTTCTACCACATGATCCACCAGGAACCGAAGGGCGACTACCTGCTCCAGGTGTGCACCAACGTGCCCTGCATGCTGCGCGGTTCGTCGGCCTGCATGCACCACCTCGAGGAGACGCTCGGGGTCGGCCACGGCGAAACCACCGACGACGGCGTCTTCACACTGGAGCACATGGAGTGCCTCGGCAGTTGCGCCACCGCGCCGATGGTGGCGGCCACCCGGAAGGCCTCCGGGGAAATCCGGTACTTCGAGGAACTCGAAACCCCGGAGGATATCAACGCGGTCCTCGGCATGCTGCGCAAGGACAAGGGTTTCGACACGCTCGAGCGTTGGACGCCCGGCCGGGACTCCGAACGAACCGGGCGCGGGGCCGGCCCCTACACCGTGGCCGGCATGGAGACCCCCTACCTGACCCGCCGAGTCGGCCGGCCCAATTCCCATACCATCGAGGAATACGAAGCGGACGATGTGGAGGCCGGATACGCAACGGCCCGGCGCATCATCGCGTCCGGTTCGCCCACCCCCGACGAACTGGTTGAGCAGGTCAAGGCCAGCGGCCTCAAGGGCCGCGGCGGAGCCGGCTTCCCAACAGGGGTCAAGTGGGGCTTCCTGGCCCCCAACGCCTTCCCCCGCTACCTGGTGGTCAACGCGGACGAATCCGAGCCCGGAACCTTCAAGGACCGGTGCATCATGGAATACGACCCGCACCAGCTGATCGAGTCAATCATCATCACCGCGTACGCCGTGCAGGCCGAGCGCGCCTACATCTACATCCGGGGCGAATACTACTTCGCGTGGCAGCGGCTGGAGGCGGCGATTGCCGAGGCCGAGGCCAAGGGCTATCTCGGCGCAGGCATGTTCGGCACGGACTTCGGCCTCGACATCGTGGTCCACCGCGGTGCCGGAGCCTACATTTGCGGCGAGGAGTCCGCGCTGCTGAGCAGCCTGGAAGGCTACCGCGGCTTCCCCCGCTCGCGGCCGCCCTTCCCCGCCGTGGCCGGGCTCTACGCCAAGCCGACCATCATCAACAACGTCGAATCGGTGTGCAACGTGCTGCACATCGCCCGCATCGGGTCGGATGCGTACCGCACCATGGGCACCGAAGCCAGTCCGGGCATGCGGATTTTCTGCCTGAGCGGCAACGTGAAGCGTCCCGGCCTCTACGAACTGCCGCAGGGAACCCCCCTCAGCACGCTCATCCACGAGCACGGTGGCGGACCGGAGAAGGACGGCAAGGGCATCCGCGCCGTGATTCCGGGCGGTCTGTCAATGCAACTGTTTTCCCCGGACCAGCTGGACACCGGCCTGGACCAGGAGAGCATCGCCGCCGCCGGGTCCAACCTGGGCTCCGCCGGCATCATCGTGATGGACGAGGATGCCCGGATGGTGGAAGTCGGGTTGCGTACCGTGACCTTCTTCCGCGAGGAGAGTTGCGGCAAGTGCACCCCCTGCCGGGAAGGCACAGTCTGGATGGAGGACATCCTGATGCGCATCCAGGCCGGCCGGGGCCGGGAACAGGACCTGAAGTTGCTGGACTTCATCGCCGACAACATCGCCGGCAAGTCCTTCTGCCCCTTCGGCTTCGCGGCCGTCTGGGGCCTGCAGAGCAACATGGCCAAGTTCGGCGACGAGTGGCGGGAGCACATCGCCGCCACCAACCCGGGCAACGAGTCGCCGAACCTGCCGGTGCGGCCCATCTACCGGCCCGATGCCGACATCGGGTCCGGCATCTCCGACATACACCTCGAACCGGTGGGCGACGCCCCGCTGGTGCGCGACACGGTGGTCGACCTCGACTGACTGCGATCCAAACTCCGCCCAACCCAGGTTTCGCCATGGCCGAAACGGTCACCCTCTCCATCAACGACGAACAGATCACGGTGCCGCGCGGCACACTGGTGATCGACGCCGCCACGCAAATGGGGATTGAGATCCCGGTGTTTTGCAGCCATCCCAAGCTGGATCCGGTGGCCTGCTGTCGCCAGTGCCTGGTGGAGATGGAGGGCCCGCGCGGCACCATGCTCAACACGGCCTGCAACATGCCGTGCATGCCGGACATGGTGGTCCGCACCAACACCCCTGCGGTCCAGGCGGCCCAGGAGGCCAACCTGGCGTTCATCCTGCTGCACCATCCCCTCGACTGCCCCATCTGCGACAAGGGCGGCGAGTGTCCCTTGCAGGACATGACGATGCGCTTCGGGCCCGGGGTAAGCCAGCTGGTGGAACCCAAGCGCCGCGCCCAGAAAAACTACGACATTTCGGACACCATCGTCCTGGACCAGGAGCGCTGCGTCATCTGCTGGCGGTGCGTGCGCTACCTGGAGGAGTGGGAGGAAAAGCCTCAGCTCGGTCTCTTCGAACGGGGCGGCGACACCATCATCGACGTGCAG
The DNA here is from genome assembly GCA_965219935.1 of Caldilineaceae bacterium. Lineage (GTDB taxonomy): Bacteria > Chloroflexota > Anaerolineae > Caldilineales > Caldilineaceae > Bin34. The sequence goes on from CBDCOU010000003.1 coordinate 1,798,837, forward strand.
CCCGGCACCTGCGTCGACGCCAAAACAAGCGGCAACATCATCGACATCTGCCCGGTTGGCGCCCTGACCAACCGCGGTTCCCGCTTCCAGTACCGGCCCTGGCAGGTTGAGCGCACGCCCACCATCAGCCTGCACGACCCCATGGGCAACAACATCTCGGTCGACACCCGCAACGGGACGGAGGTCCGACGCATCCTGGGCCGCGAGAACATGGGGGTCAACGATCAGTTCATCACCGACCGGGACCGGTTCTGCCACCATTGGGTGGGGCATCCGGACCGCCTGACAAAGCCCCTCGTGCGGCGCAGCCCGAACGAACAACTGACCGAGGTTTCGTGGCCGGAAGCCCTCGACTTCGCAGCCCGGCGCCTACAGGAGGTGTCCGCCGCGGCCGGACCGGGCGCCCTGGGCGCCATCGGCAGTGCCAAGCTCAGCAATGAAAGCAACTATCTGTTGCAGCGCATGGCCCGCCAGCACCTGCAGACCCCGAACGTGGACCACCGCCAAGGCGGAGACGTGAAAGCCGCCCCGACCGGCGTGCCCAGTCTGGCCCATCTCATGCAGCCGCAGTACGGCCCCAAGCCGGAGGCGGACCTGATCGTCCTCTTCGGTGTGGACCCGGCCGAGGAAATCCCGATGCTGGACGTCCATCTCAAGCGGGCGATCAGCCGGGGCGGCTCCCGGCAGATTTCAATCCATCCCCGACAGACCGAAAGCGGCCGTCGCGGCCAATCCCTGCAGTACCGTCCCGGCCTGGAACTGGCGCTGGTCCAAAGTCTGGCAAGGGCAGCCCTGACACGCACGGATGCAGCCGACGCGGTACCGTCCGGCTGGTCGCAGACCAATCCTGTGCGCACCGGTGTGCTCCAAGCCGACATCGAATCGGTCGCGGGCGCCCTGGTGGCAAGTGACAACGCGGTGATCATCTGCGGCCCCGACATCACCCAGCAAACCGACGGCGAAGAGGTGCGGCAGGCACTGCACTGCCTGGCCACGGCCACGGGCCATGCCGAGCGTCTTGCCTTCATCGGCCTGGACGCCAACAGCCAGGGCTGCCATGACGTTGGCGTCGTGCCCACCCGCCTGCCGGGTGGCGAGGCGATTGACGACCGCCCGGCCCGGCAGCGGCTGGAATCCCTGTGGCAGAGCGCCCTGCCCGAGGGCGTCGGCCTGACCTATTCCCAGATGTTCGAGGGATGCGGCGAGAAAATCAAGGGCCTTTATGTAATGGGAGCCGATCCCGCCAGCGAGAATGCCCGCTGGGCCGAAAACCTCGGCCGGCTGGACCTGCTGATCGTGCAGGAGCTGTTCCTGACGGCAACGGCGCAACGGGCCGACATCGTGCTGCCGGCCCGCGGCTGGGTGGAAACCGACGGCACCTTCACCAACATGGAACGGCGGGTGCAGCGCAGCCCCAAGGCCGTGGACATCCACGGTTCCGAAGCGGCACCGGACTGGCTCATCCTCGACCACCTGTGCGGCCGCCTCTCCGACCGCAGCCAGGGCTATGCGTCGGTCCAGGCCATCACCGCCGAAATCGCCGAGGCGGTTCCGGCCTACCGGGACATTGCCTGGGACACCCTGGGCGAACTGGGACAGGTGTGCGCCCGGCCGGAACTCGACGCCCGCGTGGAGGCTCCGGTCCCGGTCGCCGAGGAAGGCGCCCCGTCCAGCACGGCCCTGCGCCTGTTCCGGGGCCGCACCTTCTATGACAACAGCCGCCTTTGCACGCTGACCGATGTGGTTGCCAACCTGATCCCGGAGCCCTATCTGGCCGTGAATCCGGTCGATCTGGCCCGCCGCGATATTGGCGACGGGGCGGAGGTGGCCGTCGGCAACGACTACGGTTCGCTGACCGTGAAAGTCAGGGCGGACGGGGAAGTGGCGCCGGGCACGGCCTTCATGCCGGAAGGGCTGGGCCAGCAGCCTGTCGGGACCGTGCTCAACGGCCGCTACTGGGAATGGGTCAGCCTGGCCGCGGCCTAGGCGAACGCCAACGGTAGACGTCATGCCCAAACTGCTCATCTATCTGATCCAGGCGGTGGTGCTCAGCCTGGTGGTCATCACCGGGTTCGCCTACCTGACCTGGCTGGAGCGCAAGTTGATCGCGCGCTTCCAGGTGCGCATCGGTCCCAACCGCGCCGGCCCGTTCGGCCTACTGCAGCCGGCCGCCGACGCCGTCAAGGCGATGTTCAAGGAGGAGTACATCCCGGGGCATGTCGACAAGTTCGTCTACGTCCTGGCTCCGATGCTGGCCCTGGCCCCGGCCCTGATTGTCTGGGCCGTCATCCCCATCGCCAAGGGGGTGCCGGCCATGGGCGACGTCAACATCGGCTTCCTCTGGATCCTCGCCGTCACCGGCGTCGAAAGCTTCGGCGTCATCCTGGCCGGGTGGAGCAGCAACAACAACTACTCGCTGCTGGGCGCCCTGCGCTCCGCGGCCCAGATGATTTCCTACGAAATTCCGCTGGGCCTGTTCCTGGTCAGCATCGCCATGTTGGGCGGCACGTTCAGCCTGGTCGAACTGGTGGAAACCCCGCGGGCCCCGTGGGAGTGGATCTGGATCTGGCTCGCCTTCCCCTTCTTCTTCACCTCCATCCTGGCGGAGACGAACCGATCGCCCTTCGACCTGCCGGAAACCGAGAACGAACTGGTGGCCGGCTTCTTCACTGAATATGGGGGCATGAAGTTCTCCATGTTCATGATGGCCGAGTACATCAACATGATCACGACCAGTACGGTGGTCTCCACACTCTTCTTTGGGGGCTGGCAGGGGCCGCTGGCAGACCGGTACATCTGGCTGGGCCCGGTCTACCTGTTCATCAAGGTCCTGGCCCTGCTGTTCCTGTTCATCTGGATCCGGGCCAGCATCAGCCGGCCGCGCTTCGACCAGCTGATGCGCTTCAACTGGAAATTCATGATCCCGGCCGGATTGGTGTACCTGACCGTGTCCGCGGTCATCACGGTCTTTCTCAAGTAGGATGCATTCCCGGCAACCCATTCGACAGGGACCCACGTCATGAGTGTCAACGGCTACATCAAGGGCGCACTCGAAATCGCCAAGGGCCTGGGCATCACGCTCAAGAACCTGCGCCGCGGCCCCATCACGGTGGAGTACCCGCACGAAGCCATTCCGGTCTATCCGCGGTTCCGCGGCAAGCACGAGCTCAGGCGCTATGAAAACGGCATGGAACGATGCATCGGCTGCATGCTGTGCGAAGCCGCCTGCCCGACGAACGCCATCTATGTCGACGCCGCCGAGAACGATCCGCACGATCCGGTCTCACCGGGCGAACGCTACGCCACGACCTACGAGGTGAACCTCTTGCGCTGCGTCTTCTGCGGGGACTGCGAAGAGGCTTGCCCAACCGAGGCCATCGTCCTGGGGCACGACTTTGCCATGGCCAACTACGAACGGTCCGACTTCATCCTGACCAAGGACACCCTGCTCAACCCCGACGAGCCACAGGTCATCATCCGGCCCGAGGCCTGATCCGGCACCCAAGGTTCTCCGCTCCGCACCATGTCCGTCTTTGCCTTCCTGATCGGCGCCCTGAGCCTGGCCGCCGCGATCGGCGTGGTGGTATCCGCCAAACCGGTCCACAGTGCCTTGTTCCTCATGGCCAACTTCGCCACCCTGGCGATCCTGTACGTCCTGCTGGACGCGCAGTTCCTGGCCGCGGCCCAGGTCATCATCTATGCCGGCGGCATCGTGATCCTGATTCTCTTTGTCATCATGCTGATCGGACACGATCCCGCCGACCGCAGCCAACAGGGCTTGACCCGGCCGGCCGTGGCCAGCCTCGTGCTGGGCGTGATCCTGCTGGCATCGCTGGTGCTGCAGCTGACAGGACGACTGGAACTCGGCACCGGCGGCGGCATTGCTTCCGGTGGCTCCCCGTCGGCGGTTGGCACCGAACTCTTCACGCGCTTCCTGCTGCCCTTCGAGTTCGTGGCCATCCTGCTGTTGGTGGCCCTGATAGGCGCGCTCATCATGGGACGTCGCGAGTCCGGGGAACCGGTCGAGGAACCGGCCGGCTGATGGACAGCAACAATCTTTTCCTGGTGCTGGGCGCCCTGATTTTCGTGGTCGGGGCGACCGGCGTCCTGCTGAGGCGCAACGCCCTGATCATCTTCATGTGCGTCGAGATGATGCTCAACAGCGTCAACCTGTCACTGATCACGCTGTCCCGCATGTGGGGGAACCTGGAAGGGCAGATATTCGTGTTCGTCATCATGGCGGTGGCGGCCGCCGAGGTGGCCATTGGCCTCGCGATCCTGATCGCGCACAACCGCCATGTGCGCAACATCAATATCGAAACCCTTAACCTGCTCCGGAACTGAGCCCCTGCGGCCTTCGGACCACCCGCGCTCCCCCTCCCATGCTTTCCCTCGCCTGGCTATTGCTGCTTCTGCCCTTGGCCGGGATACTGATCAACCTCGTCCTGGGCCGCGTGATCGGCCGGCGCGCAACCGCGGTGGTGGCGAGCGGAACGGTGGGAGTCGCCTTCCTGCTGGCCCTGTCCATGGCACCGGCCGTGTTCGGCAGCCACGATCACCACGGCACCACCATTCATCTCTGGAACTGGATTGCCATGGGTTCCCTTCATGTCCCCATGGCATTGCTGGTGGATCCATTGAGTCTGACCATGGTGCTGGTGGTCACCGGCGTCGGATTCCTGATTCACGTCTATGCCATCGGCTACATGGAGGGGGATGAACACTTCAACCGCTTCTTCCTCTATCTGAACCTGTTCATCCTGGCCATGCTGCTGCTGGTGCTGGGCGACAGTTTCCTGACCCTGTTCATCGGGTGGGAAGGCGTGGGCCTGGCGTCCTTCCTGCTGATCGGCTTCTGGTTTGATCGCAAGGACGATCTGTACGGTTCCTTTGCCGACTGTGGCAAGAAGGCCTTCATCGTGAACCGCATTGGCGACGTGGGCATGATCCTGGCGATGGCCCTGATTTGGTCCATCGTGGGTTCCCTGGAGTTCAATGAGGTCTTCCATGCACTTGAGGCGGGCATCGCCATCCCGGCCACCGCGGTCTGCATGTTGTTCCTGCTGGCCGTGGCCGGCAAGAGTGCCCAGTTTCCCCTGTACGTCTGGCTGCCGGACGCCATGGCGGGTCCCACGCCCGTATCGGCGCTGATCCACGCCGCCACCATGGTGACCGCCGGCATCTATTTGATGGCCCGGACCCACGCCTTCTGGGAGCTGTCGGTCCCGGCTTCGACCACTGCCGCCTGGGTTGGGGTGGGGACCGCCTTCGTGGCCGGGACCATGGCCCTGGTCCAGCACGATCTGAAAAAGGTATTGGCCTACTCGACCGTGTCCCAGTTGGGCTATATGGTCCTGGGGGCCGCAACCGGCGCCTTCGCCCTCGCCATATTCCATCTGGTAACGCATGCCTTCTTCAAGGCGCTCCTGTTCCTGAGCGCCGGCAGCGTCCAGCACGCAACCCATGAACTGGACATGCGCAAGCTGGGCGGCCTGCAACAGAAGATGCCGGGCACGTCCCGCTGTTTCCTGATAGGCGTATTGGCACTGGCCGGCATTCCCGTCTTCTCCGGCTTCTTTTCCAAGGACGCCATCCTGCTGTCTGCGTTCGGAAAGAGTCCGCTGCTGTATGCCGTGGGCCTGATCACCGCCTTGATCACGGCGGTGTACGCCTTCCGGGCCTGGTGGCTAACCTTCAACGGCACGCCCCGGGATCAGGAGATTCACAGCCACGTGCACGAGAGTGGCGCGCTGATGATGGTTCCACTGTGGATCCTGGCCGGGCTGGCAACCGTGGGCGGCGCGCTGAACCTTCCGGTTCTGCTGACCCTGGAACACGCCCTGGAAGGAGTGCTGGGCCACCACACCCCGCCGCCCCTGCAGTTGGAAATCAGCCTGCTGGCCGTCAGTGCCGTGGTGGCGGTAGCCGGCTGGTGGCTGATTCGCAGTACGTACCATCATGCCGGCTGGATTGACTCCGTCAAGGCCACCATGAAGCCGCTGACAAAGGTGGCCCGCAACCGGTGGTACCTCGACACGTTGTACGACGACGGCCTGGTACCGACCCTGCACGCCGCGAGCCAGTGGTTTACGAGTACAGTGGACCAGACGTTGATCGACGGCATTGTCAATGGCAGCGCACGGCTGGCAATGAACATCAGCCGCCAGGCGCGACGCGTCAACAACGGCCAAGTGCCCACGTACGCCCTCAGCCTGTTTGTCGGCGCCACGATTCTGGTGGTCGTCTTCTGGCTGGCGGTCTAGTCCAGCCCCCCTGACGGTCCACACCCGTTTGCCATGGATTTCCTGCTGCCCCTCCTGCTCCTACTGCCGTTGGCCGGCGCGGTCGTGGTCGCGCTGCTCGGTTCCGACGGGCCGCGCAAGGCGCTGGCCATGCTGGCTTCCCTGGCCACCTTCGCGGCCAGTCTGGGCCTTCTGCAGGACGGGTCCGCCCTGACCGCGGGCGGGGCCGTGCTGGCATTCCAGCGCCCCTGGTTCCCGGAGGTCGGGCTGTCCCTGCATCTGGCGGCGGACGGCATTAGCGTTTGGCTGGTGCTCCTGACCACCTTCATCATGCCGATCGCGATCGGCTTCAGCAACCGCTTTGTGTCGGACCGGCTCGGCCAGCACCTCGTCCTGCTGCTGCTGATGGAAACCGCCATGGTCGGCGTCTTCCTGGCCCAGGATCTGGTGCTGTTCTACACCTTCTTCGAGTTCACGCTGATCCCGATGTACTTCCTGATCGGCCAGTGGGGCAGCGAGAACCGGGTCTACGCCGCCCTGAAGTTTGTCATGTACACGCTGCTGGGTTCGGCCCTGATGCTGGTCGCGATTGTGGCCATCTTCGTCCAGACCGGCACCTTCTCCATCCCCGAGATTGCCGCAACGCTGCCGGCCACCGCCGGATCCACATTCCAGGTATTGGGCTTTCTGGCCTTTGCCCTGGCCTTTGCCGTCAAGATCCCGCTGTTTCCATTCCACACCTGGCTGCCCGACGCCCATGTCCAGGCACCGACGGCCGGCTCCATCATTCTGGCCGGGGTCCTGCTCAAGATGGGCACCTACGGCCTGCTGCGCCTGGCCATGCCCTTCTTCCCCGAGGCCTTTGCCAGCTATGCGCCCCTGCTGATCGTGCTCTCGCTAATCGGCATTGTCTACGGTGCCCTGGTGGCCCTGAAGCAGCAGGATGTCAAGAGCCTGGTGGCCTACAGCTCGATTTCGCACATGGGCTTCATTGTGCTGGGCCTGGCCGTGGCCAACACGCAGGCTGTCAGCGGCGCGGTGCTGCAAATGGTGAACCACGGTCTCAGCACCGGCGCCCTCTTTCTCATGGTGGGTCTGTTGTACGAGCGTCGCCACACCCGCCTGTTCTCCGATTTCGGGGGGCTGTGGAAGAGCGTGCCGGTCTACTGCGGATTGCTGCTGATTACAGCCCTGAGCAGCGTCGGCCTACCGGGCCTCAACGGGTTCGTGGGCGAGTTCACCATCCTGCTGGGCACATGGCAGGTTTCGCCGGCGGCCGCGGCCGTGGCCAGCACGGGTGTAATCCTGGCCGCCTGGTACCTGCTGACGGCGTTCCGCAAGCTGGCCCAGGGCGAAATCAGGCATCAGGAAAACGAGGTAGGGGTGCTGCCGGACCTGCAACGCTCCGAACTGATGATGATCGTGCCGCTCGTGGTCATGTTCTTCGTGATTGGTCTTTATCCCAACCTGCTGCTCGACCACATCGTGCCGGCGGTTGAAATTCTGCTTCCCTAACCGGATCCGACCAGGCCGACCCACACCAAAATCGCACCGATGAACCTCAACTACAGTGCCATCCTGCCGGAACTGGTGATGGCCGGCGGTGCCATCGTCGTGCTGATGGTGGATGCCCTGAGACGCATCGAAAACCACCGCGGCGACGCCGCAAACCGGGGCAGCGGTCTCCTGTTGACCCTGTCCCTGATTGTCGCCGCGGGAGCCGCCGTCGCGGCCTTCGCGGTGCGCGGGGAGTCCGGTCTCATGTTCCAGGACTCGGCCCGTTCCGACGCACTGAGCTTCGGCATCCGGCTGATCGTGCTGGCCACCACGATCCTGGTTCTCCTGGTCGGCTCCCGCTACGTGTCGACCTTCACCCGGTACCCGGGCGAGTACTACTCCCTGCTGCTGCTGTCGGCCACGGGCATGATGGCAATGGGCATCGCCTCGGACCTGATGGTGCTCTTCATTGCCCTGGAGACCTTCTCGCTCAGCCTGATCCTCCTGGCGGGCATGTACCGGCACAACCGGTCCAGCACCGAGGCCAGCCTCAAGTACTTCCTGCTGGGAGCCTTCGCCTCCGGGTTCTTCGTGTACGGGTCCGCCCTGATCTACGGCGTCACGGGGACCGTGTCGTTCGCCGGCATGGGACCGGCCCTGCAGGTGGCGGCCGACGGCGGTCCGGGCGCGGTCCTGCTGTGGGCGGGGATTGCCCTGCTGCTGGTGGGTTTCGGGTTCAAGTTGAGCCTGGTGCCGTTCCACATGTGGACCCCGGACGTCTATCAGGGAGCCCCCACGTCCGTCACCGCCTTCATGTCGGTCGGTACCAAGACCGCGATGTTCGGCGCGCTGGTCCGGATCTTCCTGATGACATTCCCGTACGGGTTCGAGAACTGGACGGGGCCGCTGATTGTCCTGGCCGTGTTGACGATGACGGTCGGCAACGTCACGGCCCTGTGCCAGACCAGCATCAAGCGCATGTTGGGCTACTCCGGCATCGCGCACGCCGGCTATGTTCTGGCTGGCCTGGTGCCGGGCACGGAAACGGCCGTAAACAGTGCGCTGTTCTACCTGTTCGCCTATGCCTTCATGAACATCGGTGCCTTCATCATCGTGATGGCGATCGAGCACAGTGTGGAGACGGACGTGGAGCGAAGCCAGTTGCGCGGCACCGGAGCCGCCATGCCGGTCCTGGCCGGCTTCATGGCGTTGTTCCTGTTCAGCCTGAGCGGCATTCCGCCCCTGGCCGGCTTCTTCGGCAAGTTCCTGATTTTCCGCTCCATCCTGGACGGAGGTCTGGCCTGGCTGGCCGCGGTCGTGGTCGTCAACAGCGCGGTCAGCGCCTACTACTACCTGCGCATCGTGGTCACGATGTACTTCCAGCAGAGGCCGCAGGAAGTCCATGCGCCGCAAAGTTCGCCGGCCATGCAGGTGGGCATGGTGCTCGCCGGCGTCATGGTCCTGGCCATTGGCGTCTTTCCGGCCTTCTTCATGGGATTGTTGACGGTTCCCGGTCTTTAGGCCTTCGTTGCCGACTGCAACAAGGCCGCGGCGGCTTCCACAACCTGGTTTCCGGTTTGCGTTGGGGTTGTGTTGGATGGTGGTGCAACGTCAGCCGGATTGATTGAGTTCCAGTACCGGTTCCAAAATCTCCTTGGCAAGGAACCGGACCACCGGCACCGCGACGCCGTCGCCGGTCAGGTGGTAGGCCTCGTTGTAGTTGTCAGGCAGCACATAGCTGTCGGGCAGCCCCATGAGGCGAGCCGTCTCCCGGCTTGACATCAAACGCGATCGCGTTCGTTCTCCTTCCACTTCCAGTACCAACTGTCGGCTGGACCCGCCCGTCGGCGTGCGCAGGCAACCTGCGACACCGTCGAAACGGACTTCGGCCCGCAATGCCTTGGCACCGTTGGAGTCGGTGCGTGTCCGCCTGTACACCGTGCCCACCACACGGCGTTCCAAACGTTGCATCGCCTTCACCTTGGCCCGGTGGCGTTCGTTCATCAGATTCAGCAGTTTGGCGGTCTCGTCCGGATGGTGCCAGGAGACACTGGTTGGAGACTCCTCGATGAGATCAGCAAGTTGCGTGGAACGGATGGGCGGCACCGGCAACTTCCACCAGATCCATTCCTGGCGGAGCCTCTCGGGTAACCGTCGAAACGCCTTGACCAAGGAACCGGTATGGAAGATGCTCCGTTGTCCGGCCCCAGCCAGCATCCTCGGGACCTGCACTTGCCGACAGATCCCGATCACAAACAGGCGCGGCCTCGACTGGGGCAGAAACACGGCGGCATCGACCACCACAGCACCAAACCGATAGCCCCCTTCAGACATGGCATCGCAAATGCTGATGAAATCCTGACCGTCGTGGGACGTCAGCGCACCACAAACGTTTTCCAGGACAACCATGGTCGGCGCACGGTCCTGCTCCCTCAGCTTCAGCATCAGATTCCAGAAGGGCCAGAACGTGCCGGAGCGATCGCCGTCCAACCCGTCACCCCTTCCTGCCAAGGACAGATCCTGGCAAGGAAACGACGCCCAAGCCATGTCTGAGGCACCCGGGAGCTGTTCCGGAGTCACGTCACGGATGTCCTGGCACACCGGTTCCCGATGCCAGTTGCACCGGTAACTGCTCGCCTTTTGACGGCTGAAGTCATTGACAAACAGCGAAGTCCAGTTGCGACCAAGGCCAGCCCTAACCATCCCGGCCCCGGCAAAGAACTCATAGAAAGTCCCGGCAGGGGGAGGATTCACAGGTGTGGCCGTGGGTTGCACGGGCGGGAGGGGCAGTTCCAGTTGCCCGGCAATCGAATGAGGTGGCATATCGAACCTTCAGACGCGGACCGCTACCGTTGGAGTCTCCTATAGACTATACATCCGGATCGACTCGTGACGCTCACGCCCCGCGTGAATTGGAGCAGTTGCAAAGCACCACCGTTCAGAAGGATGCCTGCAACCCGAACAACACCGTCCACCCCATGGCCATGTCCGTTCACCGCATTCAGGGTACACCTCGAGTAACCATGGCAGTTCCCCCCCAGCGGCTTGTCCTGTGCAGTGTCGCGTCCCGGACGGCGGCAAATCCAACCAAACGGCTGGGGACGATCCCGGAACGTTCAATCTCGTGGCAGTCCAGCCACTGGACACAGCCGGATTCATTCTGCGGTTTCGTCCAACTCCGTACACAACTTGGTTGACTTCAGTTCATTTCCATCCGACCAAATGATGACACCGGCAGTGCAGACCGAAGTAAGGGCACTGTACGAAGGGGTGGCCCGAATTTTGAACACACAGTGCGCCAACGGGCTGGTGGTCGGGAACTGTCGATGCGGCGTATACCTCTTCTACGACTACGATGGCGAACCCATCTACGTGGGCAAGACTTGGGAAAGCCTGCGAACAAGGATCCGAAGGCACTTGACCAACCAGCGAACTGACGCTGTTGCAATGCATGTACTGGATCCCTTCGAAGTAGCGGAGATCGAAATGTGGCCATTCTGGAATCTATCGGATTTGAAAGACAAAATTTCAAAAGAAGACAAGGAATTACTATCACGAGCAGAATTCACGGTATACCAAATGGCGCTTGAACAATCGACGTTCGGTGCAACGTTGAATGAAGGCAACATTCCGTCCAAGGACGTAATCGAGATGCCACCCTCGATCAGGGAGTTTATTCTCGCACCTGAACTGCGCTCGGTCAGGAAACACCCTGATCTCAGGATAGCGCGCCGAGCCCAGACATTCGCGGAGCTAGCACGAGTGATAAGCGAACGACAGGTGAAAGTGAATTTGCGCACAACGCTTCTCGTGCAAGCGCAACGCTTGGAATACCTAGCACGTTCCCGATTGGATGAAGTCCAAGGCAATTCCAACCAGTCAGACGGTTTGTAAATCCTGTGGTGACTGTGACAAGAAGGCCGCACTACTGGCCTTGTCTGCGCTACAACTGGACGGGGGATGCCGATCGTCTGCAGGGCCGAATTGGTTCAAGACCCCTGTGCCCCGCTGTCACTCAATGGTAAGGGAATCCGTTGACGACGTGTCGTTTGCACTTGGGCGGATGCCGGCATCACAAACATGATGGCGATGGGCATCGCCTCGGACCTGATGGTGCTCTTCATTGCCCTGGAGACCTTCGTTGCCGACGGCAACTAGGCCGCGGCGGCATCTGCAACCTGGTTGTCGGTTTGCGTTGAACGCCGGTTGCGCGTGCGCTTGACCCCGGCCCCGGCCGGCGACGCGCCCCAAGCCGAGCCACTGCTGGCGGACTGGGCCTACGACGCCAACGACCTGCGCCGCTTCATTGTCGCACAGGAAGGCGATCGGTGATTCCGGCTCGGTACCGTGCGGTGGTGCCGAGCGACCACGGCCAGGAGCTGTACCGGAAGCGCAACATCGTGGAACGGGGCATCGGCTGGCCCAAGCAGTGCCCCCGCTGGGCCACGCGCTTCGAGAAGACTGCCTCCAGTGACCACCAGATGTCCCTCCATCATCCCAACCGGTCCGATCAACGCAGGACATCGCTCAAGGTCCGTTCCAGACTCGTAACACGACACATTCCGATCCCGGCTCGCTTCCGCTCCAACACGTCATACCACTGCATTCCGGCAAGTCAACCCAGGCCACAGGTATCCACGATTGGTGCTCGAAGCTTGGTGCGGTCCAGTACAGCTTCCGGCCCACAACAGTCGGAAGTTACCGTAGAATGACATCCTCACAAGCAAGGGGAAGCGGAACATGGCTGCGGTTGCGATGCCACCGCAAACACGGGGTGCCGCGGTGGAGCACGAACAGGGCCAACCAGACGCGCGGGCCTTGGCCGTGGCGCGGGCGCTTCAAGATCACCTACCGGAGACGCATCAGGTAATTCTCTTCGGCAGCCGCGCCACGGGCTTCTGGAGACCGCGGTCGGACATTGATTTGGCGGTGCTGGGCGCGTCTTCCGACATGCAAACAATCTGCACCCTGGGGGAGCAGGCCCGCAAGGAAGCCGAGTTCGTATATGGCAGTTCGCCTCCAATCCAAATCACACCTCTGCCATGGATGGAGTTTGAGGAGTTCCGCACATCTTTCCCCCACGTTGCAGGCCAAGTACAGCTTCTGGGTCTCACAACCAAAGGAGAGCATCTCCCTCCCATGCTACAAGACAACCCTTGGCCAGGCGTGCAGAGCCTGCTGCAAGCGTCACAGAGACACATGGAAGTTGCGATCTCCCATGTGGGCGACAACCGTCTGCACTTTGCTCTGTTCCACGCACTCTCGGCTATGGAAACGGCCGTCAAGGCCACCTTGGGAGCCCACAGCATCCGATTCGATCACCACCATGCTCTGAATGAGTTCGTGACGGATTTGCCTCAAGATCTTCAAACATGGTTGGACGGCAAGATGACATCCGTTCAAAGAGATGCGTTGGTCAAGTTCCGCAACCCATCCCTGTACGGTGGGATTGACCTGGTTTGGCCCCCCGATCCTCCTGAAGCGATCATCGTCACAGCCCAACAGGTTTGTGGACGGTTGGCTGATCACATCCTTGAGTACCTGGACAAAACCCCGGGTGATGTCAAGTATGAACACTGGCTGAAGGACGAACCCTTCGGCGGGGTGGAATCCACCCCTCTGCCTCCTCTCCCACACCTGACGGAGGCAGATCAGGTGACGATAGGAGTCCTCCGCACATTCCTGGACGGGTTGGTGCCTTCAGACGATTTGGAACAAATCGCAAACACGTGGCAGGAAAACGGCCCGCCGCCTGATGCCTTGATTCGCATCAGGAACGTCCAGACAAACCCGAGTGAATGGCGAAGTTGGCTTTCCCTGTCTGAAACCGACAGCAACTCCGACACCCTCCCCCCGCGTTGAGAGCCGAATCCGCCACCGGACACCTAATCGTGCCGGAACGGATACAGGCAGTTTGACGAATCCCAACCGGCCCCACTTGCCTTATCGGTGACTGCCCGGGGGCATCACCCAATTCCAACGCGCGGCCGGAACATTGCGAGTATGCCCGGAATCGAACTGTCCACGTCCGGCCGCGACCTTGGTTCCATCAGCCACGCGCCGTACCACGCGCCGTACGACAATGCAACCGTGTCCGAGCCGCACACGAAGTCAGGATTCGGGAATTCCATGGACCGTGACCAAGTTGCCGACGCACCGTTCGTATCTGGACGGATACTGGACCAACAAAAAAGCCGCAGCCGGGAAATGGTGCGTAACCATCCTCCCGACTGCGGCCCTCAAGCCATATACGGTATTGCCTGTCAGGCAACGGCCTCCATGGACTTCGGCACCATGCCGGTGGCCTCGGCAACGAGCCTCACGAGCTCGCCTTCCTCGGCGTGGCGGCCTGTCTCGGCCTTGGAGTAGATCAGATCGTCGTCCACCACAACTTCAAACCGGCCGCCTCCGGAGGCGATCAGCTTCATGGACTCAATCCCAGACTTGAACTCGGTGAAGAGGTCTTCTGCCGCACGGGCAGCCATGGGTGAGTAGTTTCATTGCAGGCAAAATTCGATCGATACCTTGACAGCTCTGTCGCTCATGACAGTTCTCCCGGATGGTGAACCAACTGCCCCATAGGTTACCGGCAAACCGTCTTCTTGGCAAACCCGGTTTGTGCCGGGCATCGGCAAAGGTTGCTTGGTGCCGGGTGATACGGGCGGCAACTTCCGTGATCATGCCCTTCCATCCGGAACCGGAAACAACGGACTTCCCCCGAGGTGGCCGGACATGCAGCAACGGATCCTGGCTGACTACCGGACCATCTTGGTTGCCTTTGTCAGAACGTATCAACCCGCACGCTGCGCCGCAGGTTGACGCTTTGCGTCAGGCCGATGGCGAACATGGTCGAAACCAGGCTGCTGCCCCCGGAACTCACCAGCGGCAGGGTCATGCCGGTGACGGGCATGAGCCGGATGTTCATGCCGACATTGACGAACATCTGGAACAGAATCAACGCCGCCACACCCCCCACCAGCAACCGCCCGAATGAATCCTCGGCCAACTCCATGGTGCGCACCAGCCGCCACAGCAGGAACCCGAACACCAACAGCAGGGCGCAGCTGCCGACAAACCCGAATTCCTCCGCCACCACGCTGAAGATGAAGTCCGTGTGGCGCACCCGCAGGTAGAACAGTTGGCTCTGGGTTCCCTCCAGCCAGCCCCTGCCGAACAGGCCGCCGTTACCCACGCTGATGAGGGCCTGGGTGACGTTGAAGACCGCTTCCCTGTTGGCATCCGGGGCGAGAAACATGTTGATGCGGTCAATCATGTAGTCCTGCAAGGTTCCGTAGGCCAGGAATAGAATCGCCAGGGCCAGACTGGACAAAACCAGGAAGTGGGCGGCCGTGACTCCGGAGATCAGGATCATGGCGCCAATGATGAACAGCATGGTCACGACCATGCCCAGATCGGGCTGCCGATAGACCAGCAGCAGAGGCGGGACCAACGCTCCCAAGGCCAGGAACAGGACGCTGAGACGCTTTTCCTCGGAGTAGTAGCGACTGAGGTACCAGGCCACCGCCACAATCAATACGAATTTGCCGGCCTCCGTTGGCTGGACCACCGTATTGCCCACGCTGAGCCATCGCACCGCCAGGTTCTGCTCCGTTCCGAACAACTCCACCAGCACGAGCACGCCCAGCAAAAAGCAGTAGCCGGGCCATCCGGCCAGCCGCAGGAGCCGGTAGTCGAGCAGTGCACCCATGAAAAATGCCACAATGCCAATCACAAGAAAGGCGATTTGCGCCGTCCAGCGATTCTGGATCACCGGGTCGACAACGCCGCGGGTGGCACTGAAAATCATGGCAATCCCGAAGATGGCCAAAGCCAGGGACGCGGCCAACAGCCACCAGTCGAAGTGAACCAGCGCCAGTCCGCGCCGGGACACACCCGCGGTTCGGGACGCACTCGTGAACAGCATGGCCCTACCCGGCGCCCGTCTCCAGGCTGCCCTGACCCTTGATGGTGAACCATGCGTCCAGGATGGCGGTGCCCACGGGCACGGCGGCCGTCGAACCCTCGCCCCCGTCGTAGACAAACACCATCACGGCGATCTCGGGATTGTTGAACGGAGCAAAGGCCAGATAGGAGGCGTGGGTTGGCAGATTGCCCTCTTCGTCCCGGCGGCAGTCCTCCAAGGCGGGATCATATTCGCAGAACTCCGCCGTACCCGTCTTGCCGGCCACGATCACACCCTCGATCTGGCCCCGTGTTGCCGTGCCTTCCACCGAGTTGACGGCATCGCGCATGCCCAGCCGGATCGTGTCCAGTGCAACGCGGTCCAGGCCCACGTCGCGGATGGGCCTGGGCTCGAACTCCTGCGTGCGTCCGGTGGAGGGATCCGTGATCTGAAGGGCCACCTGCGGTTGGTACAGCAGGCCGCCGTTGGCAATCGGAACCAGGCTCTGCAGCACCTGCAAGGGGGTCGCGAGCAAATAGCCTTGGCCGATGGCCATGTTGTAGCTGTCGCCCTGCACCCAACTGGACGCCCAGTTGACACGCTTCCACTGGTCGTCGGGAACCGAAAAACTAACCTCCCCGGGCAGATCGATGCCGGTTGCCGAACCATAGCCGAAGACGCGGGCCCACTGCGCCAGTTCTTCCTGTGTCAGACCGATGAACGTCTGTGGATAACCACCGCCCACATAGTAGAAGTAGATGTCGTTGGATACCGCGATCGCCTGGCGCAGGGTCAAGGGTCCGTGGTTGAAGTCCCGATGGTGGTTCCAGGAAACGAACTCCTGGGCCTGGGACGGATCATCCGGAAAGAACTTGCTCGGCAGATATATCGGCCCCTTGTCCACGATGATGGTGCGGGGCGTGATGATGCCTTCCGCCATGCCGGCCGAGGCCGTCACAATCTTGAAGGTCGAGCCCGGCGGATAAAGCCCGCCGATCGCGTAGTTAATCAGCGGCCGGCGCTCGTCCTCAATGATGCGCGTGTAGGTCTCGCCCAGGCCCTCCGAGAAGATGTTGTTGTCGAAGGAGGGCAGGCTGACCATGCCCAGGAGCTGGCCCGAGCGCGGATCCACCGCAATGGCTACCCCGCTGATGGCGTCCTGGACCGTCAGCATTTCCTGCAACACCTTGTACATGACCCGCTGCAACTGGATGTCCACGGTCAGAATGATGTCCTGGCCGGGTTGCGGCACCACCTCGTCGATGGTGCGCCCCACGCGCCCGAAGATGTCCGCCTCGACCGTGCGCTGGCCCGGCGTGCCGCGGAGAATGTCCTGATATTCGGCCTCGACTCCCGACAGTCCGACCAGTTCCGCCGGCGACCGATAGCCCCGCTCCCGGAAGTCTTCCGCCAGCGATGAGGGAATCGGACCCATGAAGCCCAGAATGTGGCTGACCAGTTCCCCGTACACATACTCCCGCACGGACACGTCCAGGATGCGGCTGCCCGGATACCGGAACGACTGCTCCGAAATCGTGAAGGCGGCTTCCCGGCTGAGACCGGTCAGGATTGGAAACGGTTCGGAGGAATTGCCCTGTTGGCGGGTCTGGGCCAAATTCTGAATCAGGAAGGCCAGACCCTCGACGGGAAGCGGCTGGTTCAGATTGGGCATGCTGACCATGTTCGCGGCGGCCGCCCCCTCCTCGAGCGGAGCACTCTCGGCAGCAGTCTCATCGACAACACCAATCTGGATCAGCAGGTCGACAAACTCGTGATAGGGAATCTCAAATACGGAAAAGGGCACTTTGTTGTCAATCAGGATTTGCCTATAGTCAAACCACCCCAGACTCTGATGCAGATTGCGCTGCATATCGAGCACGGCGTCCCGGTCGAGGTTGGGTCCCAGGGACTCGAGAATTTGCAGAATTGCCTCGTACTCTTCATCGGCCTCCGTGTCCAAGTCGTCGTCCGGCAGTTCCTCCGGTACGATGGCCAGCTGGTAGCTGGGACGGTTGCGTGCCAGCAGTTCGCCGTTCCGGTCGAAGATGAGGCCGCGCGAGGCCGGAATCTCGATCGTGCGCAACCGGTTGGCGTCCGCCTGGGCCGCCAAGGTTTCGTGCTGGCGCACCTGCAGCTGGTACAGACGCCCAATCAGCAGTCCCAACAGGACGATCAGAGCCAATCGGACCCCGATCCGAACAGACCGGGCGGACCCGTCGGGGTGTCCAGCCGGCGGAGAACTAAACACCGCCTTCGGCTCCCAGGTCCGGTGTGCGGGACAGGCGCCCGTACAGCCAGGGCGTCAGCAACAGCATGGCTGCAACCTGGTACAGCGGTTGGATGCCCCAGTAGTCCGGCAGGCTGGTCAACGTCCGCAGCGATCCGGCGGCCACGGCCTGTCCCACCCAGTACACGGCGGCATAGATCAGGGCGCCCAGAATGCCCACCCCCACGGGAACCAGCACCTGCGTGGGTTGCACGACGCGCCTGCCGATGCCGGTGATGAAGGAGGACAGGACCAGGGCCAGACTGGAAATTCCCAGAGTGGTAAGCGCCAGGAAATCCAGCCAGAATCCACCCGTGAACGCGACAATCAGGGCTTCCCGACGTCCCCGCAGCAGGGTCCAGAGCAGGACGGTCAGAAGCACCAGGTTCGGCTTGATGCCGAAAAGAGCCATACGGGCGCCCACCGTGGCCTGCAACATAACCAGCAGGGCCAGCACCGGGACAGCCAACAGAACCAGGAACGTATTCGTGCGTTGCTGTTGCATGCAGCGTCCTCCGGCTGGTCAGGGCGGATCCGAGCCGTTGACCCCGGAGCCTCCGTTCGCGCCGTTTCCCTCCAACTCGAAACCGGTCAGAACCATCACGGACTCCAATCGTCGGAAGTCAACGGCCGGATCGATGGCTGCACGCACCCCGGAGGTTCCGCTGGCCGGAACAAGCTCCCGGACAACTCCGATCGGAATGCCCTGGGGCAGCGTTCCGCCCATACGGGATGTTACAGCCAATTCACTCGGGATAATGGGATCGGCGTCCGTAATGAAGACCATTTCCAAGCCTCCGCCGGCCACCCCCTCGATCTGTCCGCTCACCCGACTGTTTTGCAGCAGGGCACTGACCGAACTCCTCTGATCCAGCAACAACAGGACCCGGGCCGTGCGGTCGGTGACGGTGCTCACGCGCCCCACCAGGCCCACCGGCGTAATGACCGGCATGCCAACGGCCAGCCCCCGGTTGCGGCCGGCGTCAATGACCAGACTCTCCTGTGCATCCTGCGGATCGAACCCGAGCACCCGTCCTATGACATGCGCTCCCTGGAAGGTGAATCGGGGATTCGCAGTGCCGTACGCCAGTTGTTCGCGCAGACGCTCGTTCTCCGCCAGCGCCTCCCGGAGAACGGCATTCTCGGCGGACAGGATTTCATTGGCCGCCGCCAACGTCCCCGCTTCGGCGAGTGCGGTTCGGTTCCGCCGTGCTTCGACCAGCGAATCCGCGAAGCGGCTGGTCTCCACCATCATCCGCCACTGCACTGGCGACGCGACCCGCGCCAGCACCGCGCGGATACCCTGAAACTGTCCCGACCGCTGCATGGCGAACAGCAGGAACGAAGCCAGCACCAGGATCAGCAGCCGTACTCCCAGGTCGCCGAAAATCCCCGGGCGCGTCGTGTCTCGCATCGTCAGGCGGCCTGCCTCAGGTGCATGGGTGGAAATAATCCCGGGCGATCAGCGCAAACCTCGCCGCTGGACCCCGGTCAGGGTATCCCGGTAGTAGTCCGGCCGTTCCAGGACCATGCCGGTCCCCACAGCCACCGAGGTAAGCGGGTTTTCCGCCACGTAGACATTGATGTGCGACTCGTCCTGGATGCGCTGGGCCAGTCCCTGCAGCAGCGCGCCTCCGCCGGCCAGCACAATTCCGTACTCCATCAAGTCGGCCATCAGTTCGGGCGGGGTTTCGTCCAGCGTTCCGCGCACCGCCTCCACAATGACCTCCAGCGACCCGGACAGCGCCTCCCTGACCTCGATGGAGCTGACTTCCGTTGCTTCCGGCAGACCCGTGATCAGATTGCGGCCGCGCAGAAACACCGTCCGCTCCCGTTCCATGGGGTACGCGGACCCGATTTCCACCTTGCAACGCTCCGCCATCCGTTCACCAATCAACAGGTTGTACTTCTGCCGGGCGAAGTTGATGATGTCCTCGTTCATTTCATCGCCGGCCACCCGGATGGACCGGGAAACAACGATGCCGCCCAGGGAGATCACCGCGACTTCGGTGGTGCCGCCCCCGATGTCCACAATCATGGATCCGATCGACTCGGCCACCGGCAGACCGGCGCCGATGGCCGCCGCCAACGGCTCCTCCACCAGTTGCACCTCCCTGGCCCCCGCGCGCAGCACGGCCTCCCTGACGGCCCGGGTCTCCACCTCTGTGACGCCGGAGGGAATTCCGATGACCACCCTCGGCCTGGCGCCGCCGAGGATGCGATTGCCGTGCACCTTGCCGATGAAATGGTGGATCATCTTCTCCGTGACATCGAAGTCCGAGATGACCCCGTCCTGCAACGGCCGCACCGCCATGATGTGGGCCGGCGTGCGCCCCACCATCTCGCGCGCCTCGCGCCCGATGGCACGCACCCGGTTGCGGCGATGACCGGATCGGTCAATGGCCACCACGGATGGCTCCTCGATTACGATCCCTTCGCGAATGACATGGACCAGCGTGTTCGCTGTTCCGAGATCGATGCCTATGTCAAACGAGAATAGACCCAGGAACCAATCGATTGGGTTGAACACCCAACGGTCTCCCTATGCTGCGGTGGAATGACTGTGACGTAGTGGCGGTCGGGGTGGGAACCGAGGTGCGGCGTGCTCCGCCCCTGGCCCTCGTGCCGCCCGGCACCAACTGCGTTGATGCCGTTTCCAACGAACACAACCGGATCGGACACCGAGCCCCCCAGGCAGGCGGACCAGGACTTGGCGCCCCTGATTCTACAAAATCGCCGACCTTCTGCACACCGCGCCGTCCACCGCGGTGGATTGGGGCACCATATGCTCTGCTGTTCCGGACAAGATCCGGCCCCGACGGGTCGGCCAAGCCATGACACCAACTGCTTCCCTGCACCACCGCCTCGACTGCTTGGCGGATGCGATGACCCGCAGCATGACGGGCCGGGGAGATCACAGCCCCGCCGTGGTATTGGCCGCGGTGAGCGGCGGAGCGGACAGCACATTCCTGCTCCGCATGCTGCACCGGGCCCTTCAGGATACAGCCTGCACCGTCCACGTATGTCACGTGGATCACGGATACCGACCAGATTCCGCCGCCGAGGCCGCATCGGTCAAGTCACTGGCCGCACGCCTGAATCTGCCATTCCACGGGTTGGAACTGACGGATGCCGACCGGACGCCGGTGCGCAACCGGCAGGCCCGGTGGCGGGAGGGCCGCTACCGGCTGCTGACCGAGGCTGCCCGGCGGTTGGCCGCTCACGGCCAGACCGCAGTAATCGCAACCGGACACCATGCCGGCGACCAGGTGGAAACGCTGTTGATGAATCTGATCCGCGGCACCCACCTGTCCGGCCTGCGCGGCATGGAAGAGTGGAGTTCCCTGGCAGCCCAATTCCGGCAAACCGAAGTCGAAGTCCTGCTCTGGCGGCCGCTGCTGGCATGGACACCCGATGACATCCGGTCCTGTCTGGAGGCCTGGAACGAGACGTGGGAGGAGGATCGGTCAAACCGGGATGAGAGCCATCTGCGCAATCGCGTGCGGCACCGAGTGGTGCCCCAATTGGCCGCCTTGCGCACCGACACGGTCGGATTCCTGGCGAACCAGATGGAGTTGTGGCGTCCGGACATCCAGGCCCTGGAACGGATCCACGCGGACAACCTGGCCCGGTCCGAACTGTTCCTGCCACAGCCGAACATGCCGCGTGCCGACCAATCGGTGATCCTGCGCCTCGCTTCTCTGCGGAATGCCCCGCCATGGCAGCAGCGTGGCATGCTGGCACAGGCTGTCGCCCGCCTGCACCGCAACCGGCAACTCTCCACCGCCCGTCTGGACGAGTTGTGTCGGCAACTGAAGACCGCCGACGGGTCCCGCGGGCCGAGGCCGTGGTTCGGGGACCTGTGCTGGTCCGTGTGGCATCGCCCCCCGGCGCGGGTGTTCGACCTGCCAACCAACCAGGATCTGCTCTCGCTTCACAGACGCGGCTCCATGCCCTTCCCGATCAACATCCCGCGCCTGCCGCCCGATTGGCGCCATGCGCCCATACCACTGGCCAGGGCGGACCTTCGCCTGCCGGGCTGGACGCTTTCGGCCACGCCTTGCGAACATCCCCCGTCGATGTCCAAAATGCGCGACGATCCCTACCCGTGGATTGTCTACCTGGATCTGACAAGCCTGGCGGCCCACGGCAACAGCATCCGCTTGGAACCGGCCGTGCCGCGGTTAAGGTTGCAACCCGTCGGCATGCAGGCAGGCAGAAAGCAAATCCGCCACATCCTGCGGGACGACAGAATTCATGTCTCGCTGCGGACCAACTGGCCTGTCGTGTACGCGGAAGGCGGCGATCCGGTCTGGGTCTGTGGACTGCGCCACGCCGCAGCCTATGCCGTACGTGAACCGGGCCGACCGGTGCTCCGGTTGCGTTGGCACCCACACCCATAGGACGACGAGCTGTTGCTTTCCGACCTCCGCGCCCTGTCATCCCAGCTCAAGTCGGGCCTGCAGCAGCCGTTGCCGGGTCGTCCCGCGCAGCAAACCATGGCTCCCGCTCCCCGGCGCAACAACCCGGATCGCCAGCGGAGGCCCCTGCGCCAGGCCGGCGTGCTGTTCCTGTTCTATGCCAAGGAGGGCCACATGTACCTGCCGTTCATCGAACGGCCCCGGTACGACGGGCCGCACAGCGGGCAAATCGCCCTGCCCGGCGGCAAGCGGGAAGTCGACGACCCGGACCTTGCGGCCACTGCCGTGAGGGAGACCGGGGAGGAAATCGGAGTTCCCGGCTCGGGCATCCAGGTTCTGGGTCAACTGACCCCGGTCTATATCCCCAACAGCCACTACTTGGTCACACCCAGTGTGGGCCTGATGTCGGCCGCGCCGGCGTTTCGCCCGGATCCGGCCGAGGTCAAGGCGGTATTGGAATGTCCGTTGGCCGTGCTGCTCGATCCCGCATGCCGCAAACGGGAGATTTGGAACTTCGGGGACCTTGACGTCGACGTGCCCTTTTTCCAGGTGGGCGAGCACCATATCTGGGGGGCCACCGCCATGATGCTGGCGGAACTGCTCGAGGTGCTCCGGCGGACGGAGACGGAGGCGGGGTAAAATCCTGAATCAGTCAGGCCAGGTCCTAGAATGGGGCGGAATCCCCGTGGTCGGATTGATCCGGCCGGGCCTTGTTGCCTTCGTCCCAGCAAAGACGTTGAAGCCCAAGCACCGATGACCACCAGCACCGACCTGGAATTCCTGGACAGGATCGAACTCCTGTTTTCCACCGAGCAAATCCAGGACCGGGTCAAGTCCATGGCGGAGGAACTCTCCGAGTATTTCGGCGACAAGGAGCTGGTGCTGGTGGTGGTCCTGCGCGGCAGCCTCGTGTTTGCCGTGGACCTCCTGAGATACATGACGATCTACCCGGAGGTCGAGTTCCTGTCCGCCAGCAGCTACGGCAACAACCTGCGACCAGGCAACACGGTGGAAATCTACATGCGCCCCGATCTGGACCTGGAGGGCAAGGAACTGCTGGTCGTCGAAGACATCGTGGACACCGGCCAAACCCTGCGCCAGATTGCGGCTCGCCTGGACACCATGAACCCGGCCTCGGTGCGCTACATCTCCATGCTCTACAAGCGCCTGCCGAACCAGGCAAACTGGCCGGTGGATTGGTTTGGCTTTGAGATTCCGGACCTCTTTGTCATCGGCTACGGTCTGGACTACAGGCAGAAATACCGCAATCTCCCATGGATAGGCCATCTGCCCCATTAACGTTGCCGTCGGTGTCGACAGCCGCAGCGGGAGGCCTCGTCCAACCGACCGATTGTCGCCATCGCGGGACCATGCCTGGTGCCATGTTTGCTCGAACGTCCCTTCCCGCCAAATCGGTCGCGGCCGCCCTGCTGGCCGTTCTCCTGCTGGCCTGGCTCCTGCCCGGGCTGGCCCCCCGCACCCATGCCCACAACGGCGAACACTGGCTGCTCGTGCCGGGCGAGAACCAACCCGTGGGCGAAACCGCCGACCGCCACAATGTGCCGGCAACGCTCGTGGTCCATATCAACGGCCTGTCGCCAACCACCGTTCTGTCGGATCAACACCTGTTGATCGTGCCGCTGCCGGGAGCCGCAGCGATTGTCGACACCTTTGTGCCGATGACCATCAAACCGGCCTTTCCCGGGCAGACCCTGACGATGTTGGCCGAGGCCCACGGCATTCCGGTCGACTGGCTGTCCGCAGCCAACAGCATCGCGCAGGACCAGCGCCTGTTCCCCGGGCAGCCGATGTTTCTGCCCGACCTGGCCGATCCGCGCAAACCCCATGCCTTGGGGCAAGTCACGGTGGAGTACCTCAGTCCGTACATCGGCGCGGGCCAAACCGGATACCTTTTGCTCTCGTCCAATCCCGGCATTCAACCCTCCGCCCATGTGGACGGCACGCAGCTCCACCTGACCCAGGTGCCGCATCCGCAGGCCAAGGCTCAACAACAATTCCACTACAGTCCGATCCCCATCGATCCCCTGACCGAGTCGGGTCCGGTGACCGTAACGATCTCCTACCTGTCGCAGTCCGGTGTCCGAGTGGCCGGAGAACTCCGGCTTGAAGTGTTTCAGCCGGGCCCCTGGCGACAAGAGATCATTGTCGTGGACGGAGAGATTGCAGCCCGGCTGTCGGTGGAGGCCCTGCAGGAAGAGGCCAATCTCCTGACCGCAATCTGGAACCGAAGCAACCTGCCCCGCCAGTGGTCCGACGAACCCTGGCAACGTCCCATCCCGGAGGGATACCCGACCACATCCGTCTTTGGCTCCCGCCGCGAATACCGCTCCCCGGTGCCCATACACGCGACCTTTCACACAGGCTGGGACTGGTACGCTCCTGTCGGTGAGCCGGTCACCGCCCCCCTGCCAGGGACCGTTGCCTTGGCCGAGAACCTCGTCACCAAGGGCCTGGCGGTGGTCCTGGACCATGGCCAAGGTGTCCTGTCCGGCTACTGGCACCTGAGCGAAATCTCGGTGGAGGAAGGGGACTTCGTCGAAACCGGCGACCTGGTGGGGCTGGTTGGGAGTTCGGGAATGAGCTCGGGTCCGCACCTGCACTGGGAAGTACGCATCCACGGTGTTCCCGTCAACCCGCAGCAGTTCCTGTACGGCTCCCTACTCCCGCCGGAAACCCCGGAATAGCGATGCGGCGCCATGGCACCGGCGACACAAGCCGCCTGACCCGTCCCGGAGCCATGTGCACCTCTGCGTTGCGGTCAGGGGGCGCGTCAAGTGGATTGGTGTTAATGCGTTGACAGGGTTGCGCGGGATGCGGGTGCCCATGCCGCCTGCAACAGCCGCGCGCGGCTGAACAACGGCAGGATAGCGTTGTTCACGCTCTCCCGGGAAGTCAAGGCCCTGCTCGCGGAAAGAACCAGGATCGCCGTGGATGATGCTCCCACGGATGCCGCATCGTGACCGCCGAAGGGCAATTCGTCTGCGCCGGCTTCCAAGTCGGTGAACACGATCGGGGCCGGACACCTTTGCCGCAAGCTTGATTGCCGACCAGTTGCGAGGCCTGGCCTTCCCCGAGGGGGCCTGATCAACGCCGGGAGAGCGGCCACCGTGACACACCTGGGCACGGGCAACCTGATGCCCATGGTCTCGGAAGTCGAAGGACTTGTGCTGCGTGGTTGAGCCCGTTGACGATTGGCACCGTCATCGCCGGGCCCGCAACCGGTCCATGACGCGGTCGGCGACCACGCGCAAGACTTGGACCATCCCCGAGAAACAACGGCAGCCGCCCGTTCCGGGCGGCTGCCGTTACGCTTCCCTATCAAGCACCTTGGATGGTTGGGGCCGACTTTCACCGAACATGGCTGGGCGCGGCGGCGCAACAGTCAAGCCCCTTGCCTTTCAAATTGGCGAGTGCGGCGCCGATCCGAGCAAAGGTGGATGCCGCCGTCCCCTGCGGGAACTATTCGTCCCCTTCAGACAATTCCTCATCGGCCTCGACGACGTCTTCGTCGACCACAGCCTCTTCAGGAGCCTCCTCGATTTCCTCCACGGCGGCACTGCGCGTCAGGCTGAAGATTACTTCGTCGGGCTCGTGCACGAAGTCCACGTCCTCAATCGGCGTCAGATCCGAAATGGTGATGTTGTTGTCCATGGTCAACAGGGACAAGTCGACCGGTACCGATTGCGGAATCCGATCAGGAAAGGTCTCGATCGTGATCGTGTCCATGTTCTGCATGATGATCAGATCGGAGGCGATGGCCGAGTCCGGCTCGCCTTCCGCCACGATCGGAATCTGCAGGGTCTGCTTTTCGTCCATCTGCAACGCGTAGGCATCCACATGCAGGATGTGATGTCTGACCGGATGGCGCTGCACCTCGCGCAACAGTACGAGCGTCGACTGGCCCTCGACCTGCATGTCGATGAGCTGGGACAGGCCGCTGGCCTGCACCACACTGTCGAGAGCCCGCGCATCCACCTGCAGCGCCGTTGCTTCGTGGGTCTTGCCGTACAGCACAATGGGGGTCTTGCCGGACGCGCGGAGCTTGTTCAGGCCGCGCCCCTTGGCAGCCCGGGGTTCCGCCTGGATGGTGATGTTGTCAGCCACGGTCACTCTTCCTCTCGTTGCACGCCTGTTCCAACAGTCCGGTCCGGCACCTGCGGACAGCGGAACAGTATACAAAGAGGGCTCTGCAGCCGGAAAAACCGTCCCCCCGACACTTTGCCTTCCCGCCCTAAATCAGGCCCCGAAACGTGTCGACATAGGCCACCACGGCGGCCACGTTGAAGGCCAGGAACACCACGGCCACCAAGGCCGTGGCTACGTCCCGCCACCGCCCCGCGCGGTTGCCCAGAACCTGTATGCCCCCGGCCATGATGCCCACCGTGATGATGCAGGCCGGGAAGGTATAGCGCGTGTCGGACAGGTGCAGGTCGTCCATCCACATGAACCGCGCAATCCACAGGTCGGCCCCAATCCAAATCAGAACCAGGCTGATGGCCAGAAAGCCGTAGGCGGTCAGCAGGCCCCGGTCGCGGTTCTCGGATTCGGGGTCCTGAAGCAGGGAACGGACATGGACGCCACTGCCCACGATGCCCAGTGCAAACAGGGCCAGCGTGAGGGGCCCCCAAAAACCGCCCGGAAGGTTGACACCGCCCCAAGCCAGGCGATTGAACAAATTGAGCAGCATGAAGCGGGGCTGCTGGACCCACAGGATGTCCCCGGACCACCGCAGGTCCAGCATGCGGTGCAGCACAGCCGACGGATTCCACTCCGCGACATCCTGCACCGCCAGGTCGATCTGCTTCAGGAAGGTGGGCCAGGCCCGTTCCCCCGACGGATTGCGGACCAGGTTTTCCGCCGAACGCTCCCCCCACTGGACGTACCGCCCGTCGCTGGTCGTGTACACCGGGACCTGATCGGTGTCCACCACGCCCTCCATCAGGACCATGCCGTCGTAGTAGACCTGGTTGATCGACTCCTGCGCCACCAAGGTATACGGCCACAGGAAGACGTACAGGATGACCGCCTCCTTGGGAACCCAGAACTTGCGGGTCACAAACTGGGGCTCTTGCGTCACCCGCACCGGTTCCTCGCTGCCAAGCACTTCGTTGTACATGAAGTTCGCGTCCTCGGCCACATAGGCAAAGCCCAGCAACGGGATCTCGACCGGTTCATCGGCCCAGACCCAGGCGCCAAAGTTCAGGAGAAACTCCGGATGCTGCACGACCCAGTCGTCGTGCAGCCGCTGGTAGATGGGTTCCGAACCCACGACCGCGGGAAGGGCGTATTCACCGTGGACCGCGTGCTCGTGGGTGACCCGACCCGGTGTGTCGTTCAGCCAGCGCGTTACCCAGAAGGCAGCCTGGTCGAGCCTCAGGGTCAGCACGGCCAGGACCACCGCCGCCAACACGGACACCAGCCACAGCCAGCGCCAGCGCATGCCCAGGTTGTTCCAAAGTCCCATCACCACCGCCAGCGGCGCGAGGGGCAGGATAAACAACAGGGCCTGCTTGGCCGCCACGGTAAAGACCAAGGCTGCCATGATCCACAGGGTATGCAGCAGGGTCATCCGGCGCGACAGACCGTGCACCGCGCCCCACAGGAACAGGGAGAAACCGGCGACGGCCACGATGTCGTTGTTGACCGCCGTGGCCAGGTCGGCCACCGGCGCCACCAGGACGACGCAGAGCGGCACCAGCCAGCGCAGCCGATTGCCGGGCCGGGTCAGCGACCGCATCAGTCCGATGCTGGACCAGACCACGATCAGCAGAAAGATGCCGGTCACGGCGCGGCCCGCCAGCAGCTGGGTCGTAATGTCGGCCTGCCGGAAAATCCGCAGGGGCCAACCCACCCAGTCGTAGTACATCCGGAACTCGACACTCTGGCTGTGGCCCAGGGTGTCGAGGCCGTGGGTGCGCAGATAGTTGGGCGCCGTCAGCTCGCGGTAGAAGGCGTTCTCCACCATGGAACCCAACGTCTCGCGGACCATGACGGGATCCAGGGGCGTGAACACCGCCGCCTGCTGCGCCGACACCAGGTTGACCAAGGACCAGGCATGGCGGAAATGGGCCGGCTCGTCGAAGTGCTGCCAGGGTGGCACCACAACCTGGAACACGACCAGCTGCACAACCGCCAAGAGGGTCAGCAGCCACACCTGCAGCCAAAGCCAGCTGACGCGGCCCACCAGTCGGTGGTAACGGGCCTGAAGTACGGAAGACATGCCGGTAGTTTAAGGCCGGAACAGGTCAAGAGCCCGACGCGGGCCCTTCCCCTGGGGTGTCACGCTGGTTGCGCACATGGTCGGCCACGCGCTGCACCGTGTCCACCCAAACCCTATCCGTATTCCGGGCCAGCCAGTCCACCAGTGTCTGCAGGGCCTGTTCCGTCACGGACAGGTGACCTTCCTCGACCCCGTGAAACGTGAAAATGGCCCAGCGGTTGTCCTTCAGGGTTTCCTCGGCGATCGCCACCAGTTCACCGCCCTGCCGGAACTCCACCGGCAGCGAATTGAGATGGAACAAATCGCAGGTTGCAGGGTCGGCGGTCCGCTCTCCCCGGGTCCGTCCCGCCGTGCAGTATCGCGCCACCACGGGAACATAGCTCTGGTGGGCGGCACCTTCGCCAATCCAGGTCTGATAGCAGGGATAGGCAAATGAAACCCGGCCCTGGTCGGGACAGAATGCATGCAGACGTTCGGCCGCCAGTGCAATGTCCTGCTCGATGTCCCACAGGGTCAACTTCTCCAGCGGCCGGCGCGTACCGTCGTCGCTCCAGCCAAACTGGTTGGAACAGGGATGGGTGACGGTGTGGTTGCCCAGTTCGTGCCCGGAGGCCGCCACGGCGCGCCACGGCTCCAGCTCCCGTTCCCAGCCATCGCGCGGATTGAGGTAGAAGGTGCCCTGGAAACCGGCGCGATCCAGCATGGGCACGGCCCGTGCCAGCTGGGACGGCATGCCGTCGTCAAACGACAGCGACACCGCGGCCTGGCGGGTTTCCGGCCACGGAAACGTCGAGGGAACTGCTGATGTCTGCATGTTCGCCAACTAATCCGGATGTGTGTGCCTGGACCAGAAAACCAGGTCCCCGGCCAGAACCTGTGGGGGAGACGCCAGGGAACCAACTTCCTGGATCCGGATCTCATTTTGCCCGGACGGGCCTTCCGCGGCAAAGGCAATCCAACGGGAATCGGCGGACCACAGTGTATGGCTGCGGGCATACTGGTCCGAAAAGTACAGGTACCGTTGCAGGAAATCCGGCGGGCTGTGGGCCGAGCCAACCTCCCTGATCCCGTCCTCGGACCAAATGCGCAGGTTGAAATCGCCCGGCCGGCCGGACAGGTCCCCTTCCCAGTACAACAGACGCGTCCCATCCGGTGACCAGAACGCGGCCATGACCGGCAGCGTGGTGAGCTGTTCAAGCGTGGCCGGTTTCAGTGAATAGAGGTACAGCGGCCCGAAGGCATTGACAGGCACCATGTCCGAAGTTTCAATCACGGCCAGGCGGTCTCCTGTCGGATCCGGGTAGACCGCCAGGTGCGAACCCTGATACCAGGTCACCACCTCTTCCTCCCTTGTGTCCAGGTCGGCCCGCACCAGTGTGGCCACACCGTCCCGCAGATCGCCGTAGACGATCGACTCGCTGTCCGGCAGCCAGGCCGGAGAAGCGAAGGCCGAACTGGAATCCGTAACGGGCTGCGGCTGCTCGGGCGAACCGACCCATACGGTGGTGGCGTTCCTGTGCACCAGCATCCGTTCCCCGTCCGGCGCCCAGTCGTAGTAGAACGGAGCGCCCACGTCAACGATGCGCGCCGTGCCGTCGCCGGAATCCCCCATGTCAATCACACTCATGGCCATGGTGGGCCGGCCATCCACCATCCAGTTGCCGAGCAACGACAGCCTGGTGCCCTGCGGATTCCAGTACATGTAGAAGGGCGGAAACACCGTAGCCACGCGCAAGCGGACGGTGCCTGCGGTATCCGCCACCAGGACCTGTCCGGAAGCCCGCGTACCCTCAAGCTCCGACCGCACCCAGGCCAGTTCGGCGGCGGCCGGGGACCACACTGGTTGCCCATGGACCACCGTGGCGGAGGCGTCGTCCGTCAATTGGACCCTCTCACCCGTGGCCGGATCCACAACCGCCAAGTTGCCGTCGGCCTCCCGCACGACCAGCAGCTGGTGTCCAGTCAACCGTGCGGGCGGTATCGTGAACGGTGGCGGTGCCGGAACCGGCGGCAGGGGCGCACAGGCAGCCACAACCAAACACACCATTGCCAGGACGAACGGAACCCCCCCGAAGCGTCCGTACATGCTCATGCCCACCTTCTTGACCATGGGGTCGTTGTTGCCAACGCGGAAGCGTCCTGGCAGTGGCCCAAGGAACACCGAAACCTCCTCTCACCGACCGGCTTGGCACAGACAAGAGAACCGGTTCCGCCCTGGTACCGCCAGATCCGACCGTTAGTTTGGACGAATTTCGCTGTCGCCGCGCCCGTGATTCGCCATTCCTATCCGGGACGCCCCGGTGCTCGACCTCACTTCCCGTGGGGATGTTGATGAAATATACCCCTGGCATGCATCCGCTGGTGCAGCCGATTGTAGGCCTGTTCCAGGACCAGGCGCATGGCTTGGAAGCGCTGTTCGTCCGGCCGTGTGGCGATGGTTTCCAGATAAGCCTGTGTGCCTTCAATCTGCGCCAACAGGGAGACCGCAGCCTCGTCGTTGAAGTGGACCGAGCCTTCCAACGTAACCATGATGGCTGAAGAGTGGGCTGCAATGCGTTCGGGATCCTCGGTATAGGTTCCGCGCACCCGGACGGCGATCCAGGTTGACTCCGTGACCTGTACCGAGCAGGTGCCCTTCAGGGCGCGTCCACCGTTGCCATCCTCAAGCTGGACGATTCTGCCGCCGGCAACCACCTCCACCCGGTGAATCGGCACCCGGACCGATTCGACCTTCCACTCCACGGCCACCGTGCCGCCGGATGCCGGCAGACGAACCCTGGTCCCCGGCCTCTGTCCTTCCACCGCAACGTCCACCAGCGGTCCGATGGTCACGAACGTGTCGCCGTCGCGGACGGCATCCATCCAGTTCTCGTAGGTGAATTCCCGGGCTCCCAGGTTGGCGTAGGTCCGTACCCCGCCCAACAGTGCGCTGGCCATCATCTTGTCCGAACCCCCAACCACCGGGATGTGGTACCCGAGGTTCAGGAAACGGTACCAGTCGGCGATGCCGTACTTGCTGATCTGCTGGCTGTACGGGTTCATCACCATCATTTCGATGCCGTGCACCAAACC
Source organism: Caldilineaceae bacterium (assembly GCA_965219935.1). GTDB lineage: Bacteria > Chloroflexota > Anaerolineae > Caldilineales > Caldilineaceae > Bin34. The sequence goes on from CBDCOU010000003.1 coordinate 1,830,479, forward strand.
CAGAACCACGTCGGCCGCCCGTTCGCCCTGGGGGTTGGGTCCGTGGGGCGAAATGACCAGGCCGCCCTGCTCAATGCAGCGCCGGGACCACTGGGCCATGGTGACTTCCTGTGCATCGCCGATGGCGGACTCGTTGGGACCGCCCGTGCACAGGGGGTGGATCATCTCGCCCGAGTAGCCCAGCAGCGAAACATGGCCGAGCACGTGCATGCGGTTTTCGGTACCGACCCGAACCAGATACTCGCCGTCGCCGCCGAAGTCGCGGGCACCCAAGGTGGTGGCACCGTCGAAGTCGGTGACATTGGAGAACATCTCCCCCCATTGGCTGGCCAGTAGGTTGACCACGTTGAGACCCTCGGCAGCACCTTCCAAGAGGGCTGTGGTCGGACTTAGGAAATGGACGTGCGTGTCGGCCGACACCCATCCCTGCTCGCGCCACCGGAGCACGCGATCCAGCTCAACGACCACCTCCTCGGTCTCCGGTCCGATGTCGAGGACTTCCCGGTGGGGCAGCGCTTCCAGCCCGTACACGGCTTCAAGGTATACGGGCCCCAGAGGCAGTTCGGCCTCGACATCCCCATGCACGTAGGCGTACTGGTTGGCGCCATTCACGAACTCCCCGTAGTTGTCCTCGAACCAGTGGCCATTGACCCGCCGGTGCCCGCCGCGCGGCGGCAGGTATTCGCCGTGGGCACCGTGCAGATGCAAACGGACGGCGATGGGCTGTCCGTTCTCCCTGAGGCGGAAGCTCAGCTTCACCGGCCGGCTGGCCGGTTCGATTACCTGCAAGCCGGAGTCTGCATCGGGAACCTCCGCCAGGTCGGCCACCAGACTGCATCCCTCCTTGGTGGCCGCATACAGTCGAGCATCGGGATGGGCGGCATATTCGACCACGATCTCGTCGGTGCTGACAGACGGTTGCCGGTCAAATGGATCCGGCTTCCAGGATTCGGGGTCGTAGACAAGCACAGGGCGGGCCGAGATGACCATGCCCATGTCCATGTCCAAGCCCGGGACGTCCTCGGTCTCCGAGATTTCCAAGCCCGGTGGCAGGGGCACCCGCAGTTTGCGGCGCGGCTCCCAGCGCAATGGATTTTGTGCCGTTTGTACCAACGACAGGCCGAATATGGCAGCCTCCTCGCCGCGACCCGTCAGTTCCAGCGTGTCCAATGGCAAGTCCGGATGTGGATTGGGCATGGCGTACACCCACAGGTTTTCGCCCTCCCGGCCCGCCTGCCTGCCCGAATTGTGACGAACCTCTCCGTACCCGTAGCTGGTGCGGGGATTGATGCCCATGGCATAGGCCTCCATCATCGTCGGGTCCACGGTGTGCGGCCGATGGGGAACGGCTTCGAAGGCACTGGCTCCCCAACCAATCCGCAACTGCTGGATCGCAAACCTTCGGCGAATGGGTTGTGCATGACGGGATCCGTCGGCATAGACCAGCGCGTATTCCGCTACCGGGTCACCCACCGAATTGCCATCCATTGAATCATCTGCAAATCCCGTCAGGTAGTTTGTTTTGATGTCCTCAACACAGTGCAGGAAGACCAGCCAGTGGGCGAGGTCACCATCCAGTGCGACATTGACCGTGTTGTTCGTCAGGTGAATTACGTCCGGGTCCGACGACGAAGCCCCTCCCAACAGGAACGGCAACCCCCAAAAAGCCACTTTGCCGTATCCCGGATCCAAAGCCCTTCCGGGGTGCAGTGCGGCCGGCAGGCCGGCGCGTGTGGCGTTGTAGACAGCAGACAGGTCTACGGGGCGACCAAGCGGCGTTGAAGGAACTTGGGACATGCTTCACTTACTCTGGGATTTGAATCAACGTGAAATCCCGGCCGCTGTTGGATTGCGCATCCAACGCGTCAACCACGGCGGAATCGGGATTTGCGGTACAGTCTACAGAAGCCGGGGACGTGTCCAGACGGTAACGATCCGGTCGGGCAAACACCGGCAGCTGCCTTGGCGATCGGCTTGAACCAATCTATTCAGACACGCTCCGGCCGCACTGGAGCACGGAATGTGGAGAGGGGCCACTTTCCGGCGTCAGCCGCCGTTCAGAAACGGGGATGCGAGGGCACTTGGCGGTGCCAGCATGGCCTTTTGCCGCTCGGTCATCGCCGGATAGTCGGCAGCGTTGAAGTACCGGTTGGACCAGGACACGGCGGGAGGGGAATACTTGTAGAAGATGGTGCGCCGTTCCCGGCCATGCCAAGGCAGCGTACCGTGGGTCATGGCCTCGGTAAACAAGATGGCGGTTCCCGCCCTGCCGGTGACTTTGGCCACAAACGGCAGATCCTGGCTCCCGTCCAGCTCCTTCCAATGGCTCGGAAAGGTGTAGTTGCTCTTGTGACTGCCTGGCACGGCCGCAAACCCGCCATCGCCCGGATTCACGTCGTACAGGTTGTAGGCCACGACAAACAGGCCGTTGCGCATCGTGTGGTTCCGGTGCCGGTAGTAATGCGTGGGGTGCAAAGGTGTCGCACCGCCGTGCAGCGAGGTCCCGATGGGGCCCTTGCCCGACCTGATGATGTCGAGATAGACATGATCCAACCGCAGCGGATCACCAACCAGTTCCGCCAGGTAGGCGACGACGCGCGGATTGTCGACCAGCTCCTGGTATGGCTTGCCCCATTCCAACAGGTCAAGAAACCGATGCGTGTGGTCTTCCGCGGCAACCTCGTCTTCAATGCGCCGATCCAGGATTGCGTTCAAGGCGGTCAGCTGGTTGGCATCCAGGGCGTCTTCCACCACCAGAAACCCCTGCAGGTCAAACAGATATCGTTCATCCTCGTTCATGAGCACATGCCTTCCGAATTCCATTCCGATCTCGTCCCGATACCGCAGACAGGTCCACCGGCACATCCGACAACGGCACGACAACCGCGATGCACCCGAAGTCGAACCGGCCGCGACTTGGCCGGACCTCGGGCCGGCAACGCCGCAGGCCCTGCCGTTCAGTCGTCTGCATTGGCCAGGGTGGGGCCGTACGGCAGCAATGCCACGGTACCGTACGGGTTGAAGATGTGGTCGTCCTCCTGCCGGGCGAACTCCCAAAGGTGTCTGATCAAATCCTTGCGCACCTCCTCGTACGAAGGGTCGTCAATCCGGTTCACCATTTCGTGCGGATCCTTTTCCAAGTCATAGAACTCGTCGAAGTCAAACCCGTTGAACACATACTTGAACCGGTCGCTGAAGACAGCCCGTTGGGTGTAGTACAGCTCAACGCCGTTCAGCTGGGTGCACAGATGGGTCCGCCAGCTGTCGGGTTCCTCGTCCTCGATAAACGGCACCAAACTTGCTCCCGTGTGTCGCTGGTCGCTGGACACCCCGGCCAAGTCCAGAAACGTGGGGGCGAAATCGGCCATGGACACGAGTTGGTCCACGGTCCTGCCAGGATTTTTGATGCCGCTGGGCCAGCGCGCGATGCACGGCACATGGTACGCCTCCCGGAAGGCGGGAATCCCTTTGAGGTAAAGGCCGTGTGCGCCACAGTAGTCCCCGTGGTCCGACATGAACAGGACCAGGGTGTTGTCGGCCTGTCCCGTTGCCTCCAAGGCGTCGAGAACCTCGCCGAACAAAGCGTCTTCCAGCGTGCAGTAGGCCCAGTAATGGGCAATCGAGTCCCGAACCTCGTCGGGGGTCAGTTGATCCCACAGCTGCCGGCGCTGCCGCTGGTATATGGCCGGCTTGTCGCGCAGGCTGTCCCCGTAGCTTTCCGGCAACTCGATGCCGGCCGCGTCGTACATGTCCCGGTAGCGCCTGGGCACATTGAAGGGATCATGCGGTCCGATGGGGCCAACCCACATCATCCAGGGCGTGTCTTCCCTGGCGGCCTCGTTGTGCAGCCAATCCACGGCCCGGCTGACAACCCGGTAGTCCGCAAGATCCTCGTAGGCCTTGTCTCCCGAGTCCTCCAGGGTGCGGTACACCTCGAAATCCCCCCAGCCCGGGCGTTGCACGTGACCCGGTATCCGTGGCGGAAGCTTCTCTTCGTAAGCCAAACCTGCCCACCTGTCCACATCCTTGGGCACGGACCGGCCGGATGCCTTGACCGGTGTGGAGGGCGCCAGTTCGTCCCAGCCGCGATCCGCGGCGGATTCTTGGGCGGATACATGCCACTTCCCGCTGAACGGCATGCGGTATCCGCTCTCCCGCAATCGCTCTGAAAACGTTTCGACCCCTTCGTTCAGGCCGAGGTTGATGGCGGTGCTGGTGTTGACGTTGTTGTGAATCCCGTGCCGGCTGGGATACAGCCCCGTGAAGAAGGTGGCGCGCGATGGACAGCAGTGTGCGGTAGGCGCATAGGTTGACGCAAAGGTGATGCCTTCGGACGCAAACCGCTCCGCTCGGGGCGTGATGCAGGGATGAGCCGACGCAACCACATCGGCTTGTTCCTGATCCGTCATGAACACAAGGATGTTGGGGCGCACGAACGAGAACCTCCTGACGTGCTTCTCAGATGTGGCAGGCAGCCATTCCCGGCTTCCTTCGAGCAACCGTCAGTGGAATGCGGAAGTCAACCGGGCACGGCGACTCGACCACGCCTTGCTGGTGTCGGACGAACGGGACGGGATACAGGCAGTCTATCCCATCGATTCATCGCGCCCGGCTGCCGACGATGACGGATCCACTGATGTGGCACACGGTCGGTTGTCGGCCGCATCAACCCTGCACTGTGCTGAACCTGCAGCACAACGAGTTTGGCAGGAGTTGGATGCAGAATGGGTTTAACACAGTGTGTCGCCGATACCGTTTGGGTTTGCAGCCCACCAGGGCAGATAGGTTCGCGTCCTGTATCCAGCATTGGAATCACGCACGCACAGCAACCCGACCTTTACGGCATCCCCCAACAGACGCGAAACCTGAGAGCTGTGCTGCGAATCCAAACCAAACCGCTCGCGGACCGACTTGTTGTTTACAGGCAGGTCGACTTGATAACGGTGCGACGCGTGCAGGTAGCACGCCCACAGGCGATCGTCCGAAGTCATGTTCGACCACTTCCTGGGCCCATACAGGGTAGCCTTGGTAAACTCACCGGGTCTTTCGAACCTGGGTGCAGGCAATTGATAACCCTCAACCGCGTCAACCACCTTGTCAATTCCACTTCCACGTTCTTCGCAAATCCCGAACCTGCGCATCAGGGATGCCAAGACATCGTTGCGGGTAACCGGTGGCATGTCGATGAGCCGACGCGTATCAACCAAAGGTGCTCCTGGATTCGTAAACTCAATTCTTCGCTCAAAAATTTCAACCATGGGGCCTGCGCCGGAGATCCTGAAATTTTGATGCACGAGCATATTGGCCATCAGTTCACGGACGGCAACTTTGGGAATCATCGGCACCGAACGTCGCAAACCGCCTTCAATAATTTCCTTCGCCGGCAGTATCACCATTATAATTTCGACCATGTCATAAAACGCCGACGCGTAACCTCGATTAAATTCCAACTCCCTGCGAGCATGAAGCCGAGAGGAATTTTCATATTCAATGATACGCACCCTCTTGCGACGCAGATCAGAGAACCGTTCGAGATCCTTGGCAAATAGAATCACACCCGCATTCGTAATGCTCCACCGGCCTGTTTGGCCACGTTTGATGATCCGGTCGTGCTCGAGGTATTCGATAATTGAGTCGACATTGGTTGGCCTAGCCGTTTCCAGAAGATCGAAGTACGCCTCCACATCCAACAGAGACCATAGATCATCACTGGTCAAACCACCCAACGCGATTTCCTCTTCAAAACTTGACCGGTTGAAACTCTCCCATAAACGTCGTTCTTCCTCCGGAAAATCATTCAGTTTCCCATTTTTGCTCCCAATCCGCACGTACTCCGTACCCTTGAAGGCAACCGGCCGGTGACTGGCCCGTTCCACCTCCAGCACGACCACGGCCTTGCCCTCAATCACGGCTTCATGGAAGCGCAAACCGGTTGTTGGATTGAGACTGCGGTTCAACCATGGCTTGAACTCCTCGTTTCCCACCCGGACCGCGCCTGGACGAAACTCGGACCCAACCACCACGTGGTTGACATCCGAAATCCCCCAAACGATGTAAGCCACCGAGTGGTCAAGGAGTGCTACCCCATTGGCCAGGGCAGAGACAGTCTCACCAACCTTGCCCGGCCGCGCGTTGTTCTCCTTGAATTCAAGCCATTCGGTTTCGTGGGGGTTGCTGCACAGATACCTCACAAGATCTGCCGCATACCCGCCGCTTTGAGTCGGTTGCATCGTGTCACGCGCTGGAATGCGACGGTAGAGGTTCGATGGATTATAGGCGGTCCTCTTCCAGTGGGTCGGATGCATGTTGCCGTGATTCCCCCGTGCAATGGAACTTGCCCCGAGATGCAGGTGGGCCGGCAGACACAATGCAGACTGGGTTTGGGCCCAATGGCCCGATACAACTGGGCTCTCCGGCAGCCCTGCAGACGCCGTTCATCCGGGATTGAACGAGCATGATCCTGCTAAGATCGCCGGCGACCACACCGTTCATCACCTTCCACGGGATTTCCATGCAGCTTTGCACACCTGAACAAGCCAACGTTTCGGAACTGCAACTGTCCAGACTCGACGCCTCCATGCAGAGAGCGATCGACAAAGGCCACTTGAACGGAATCCAGGTTCTGCTGGCACGCCGGGACAAGCCTTTCCACTTCGCCTCGTTCGGCTGGCAGGACAAGGAAAACGATGTCCCAATTGCCAACGACACGATCTTCCGCATCTATTCGATGACGAAACCCATCGTGAGTGTCGCCACCATGATGCTGTTCGAGGAAGGGCGCCTTCAGATTGCCGACCCGGTGGGGGAGTACCTGCCCGCGTTCCACAACCTCAAGGTCTATGTCGATGAGAACACCACCGCCAACCTCGAGCGGCCGGTCCTCGTCCGGGACCTGCTGATGCACACGGCCGGACTCACCTACGGCTTTGACGAATCGCACCCCGTGGACCGCATGTACGCCAATGCCCATGTCCTTGACCGTCAGTTGACCCCCGATGAAGCCCTGGACCGGCTGTGCCGCATCCCTCTGGTCTTCCAACCGGGTTCGCAGTGGCGCTACAGCATTGCCACGGACGTGCTCGGATGGGTCGTTGCCGCGGTCACGGGCAAGACCCTGGGCGAGTCCTTGAACGAGATGATCTTCGAGCCCCTGGGCATGACGGACACCCGGTTCCAGGTGCCTGAAGGAGATCTGGGGCGGCTGTCGGTCAACTACCAGCCCAATCGCTACGGCCAGCTGGAGCCCATGCCCAGGCCGGATCGGGACCCGGTGGTGACCGGGGTCAAGACGGAATCCGGTGGAGGAGGACTGGCAGGCACCACGGCGGACTATTTCCGATTCGCACAAATGCTCCTCAACGAAGGCACCTTGGACGGGGTGCGCCTCCTTGGACCGCGCACGGTCCGCTACATGGCCACCGACCACCTCAAGCAAGGCATGGAGGTCTTCGGCAACGTGGACGGCGGCTACGGTGCATACGGCTTCGGGCTGGGTTTCAGGGTGTTGAAAACCCCCGGCCGCCACCGACACCTCTCGGGGGTCGGCGAATATGGCTGGGCCGGTGCCGCCAACACCTACTTCTGGATCGATCCCAACGCGGATCTGCTCGGTATCTTCATGTCCCAACTGATGCCGTCCGGCCTGCATGACGTCGCCCGCATGTTCCAGAGCCAGGCCTACGCGGCCCTGAACGACTGAACCGGACCAGCCACGGATCGTGGCCATGCGCCAAAGCCACACGGCGGTGGTCGCCTGCAACACAGATTGGAACGGTCCCTTCACAACCAAGCCGTGCCAATCGGTCCGGACCGCCGAGGCCATCGTTGCACGCGGCTGCCCGCAGCAGCCCTGCAGACGCTGTGCATCCGGAACTTTGACAGGCACCATCCTGCCAAGATCGGCTGCAACTGCACCCGCCCATTGCATTCCACGGAATCCCCATGCAGCTATGCACGCCTGAACAGGCCAACGTTTCGGAACTGCAACTGTCCCGACTCGACGCGTCGATGCAGGCGGTAGTCGATAAGGGCCACCTGAATGGCATCCAGGTCCTGCTGGCACGCCGGGACAAGCCTTTCCACTTCGCCTCGTTCGGCTGGCAGGACAAAGAAAATGATGTCTCCATGGCCGACGACACGATCTTCCGCCTCTACTCGATGACGAAACCCATCGTGAGTGTCGCCACCATGATGCTGTTCGAGGAAGGGCGGCTTCAGATTGCCGACCCGGTAGGGGAGTACCTACCCGCGTTCCACAACCTCAAGGTCTATGTCGAGCAGAACACCACCACCAACCTTGAGCGGCCAGTCCTCGTCCGGGACCTGCTGATGCACACGGCCGGGCTCACCAAGGCCTTTGACGAGTCGCACCCCGTGGACCGCATGTACGCCGATGCCGATGTCCTCGACCGTCAGTTGCCCCCCGACGAAGCCTTGGACCGGCTATGCCAAATCCCCTTGGTTTTCCAACCGGGTTCACAGTGGCGCTACAGCATTGCCACGAACGTGCTCGGATGGGTCGTTTCCGTGGTCACCGGCAAGTCCCTGGGCGAGTCCTTGAACGAGATGATCTTCAAACCCTTGGGTATGAAGGACACCCGGTTCCAGGTGCCTGAAGAAGATCTGGGGCGGCTGGCGGTCAACTACCAGCCCAACCACTACGGTCGGCTGCAACCCATGCCCAGACCGGACCAGGATCCGGTGGTGACCGGGGTCAAGACGGAATCCGGCGGCGGCGGACTGGCAGGCACCACGGCAGACTATTTCCGATTCGCACAAATGCTCCTCAACAAAGGAACCTTTAACGGGGTGCGCCTCCTTGGGCCGCGCACCACCCGCTACATGGCCACCGACCACCTTAAGAAAGGCATGGAGGTCGGCGGCAACATGGACGGCAGCTACGGTGCGTACGGATTCGGCCTGGGTTTCAGGGTGTTGAAATCCCCCGGCCGCCACCGACACCTCTCGGGGGGCGGCGAATACGGATGGGTCGGCGCCGCCAACACCTACTTCTGGATCGATCCCAACGCGGATCTGCTGGGCATCTTCATGTCCCAGTTGATGCCGTCCGGCCTGCATGACGTCGCCCGCATGTTCCAGAGCCAGGCCTACGCGGCCCTGAACGACTGAACCGGACCGGCCACGGATCGTGGCCATGCGCCAACGCCACACGGCAGTGGTCGCCCGCTACGCAGCCTGAGACGGTACCTTCACAACCAAACTGTGAGAGTCGGCTTGGACTGCCGAGGCCATCGCTGCACGCGGCCACCCGCAGTAGCCCTGCAGAGACTGTGACACTGTTTCGATCTCGTTGATGCAGCCCCGGACGCGCACAGGACGAGGACTCCCTGCAATGGTATCAACGACACAACCCAAGAGGGCCTCTCGCCATGGGCTTCAGTCCTAGCCCCCGTGGGCTGGAGGGGACGCGGCCTGGCTGTACCCATCGGGGGCCATGGTCCGGGGACCGAAGGGCGAACGGCGGGACCGGCGGCTGAGAGATCCCGACCGCGACCGGAGGCGGCTGGTTTCCGCACGGAGCGCAGGGAGACGACCGACGACGACCCGGTCTACCGTCCGGCCCTGCGGACGGTACAGGCAGGGCATAGTTCCGAACCCGGTGCGCAGGGACCCGGTTCCTTGGCCAACGGAACCCATGGCACTCGAAACCTGCCCAACAACACCGTTGCTGGTGCACAGTCAGCGGGAACCAGAGATCCACGCCCGTACCAACCGGCTGGATGACGGGTGGGGACACTTCCCATCCATGCAATTATATATGACATTATATGATTAATATATAACATCATATAAATATGGCACTGTGTCCATCTTGTAGATACGGGAATGTGTCTCCTGTTTTCGGGGCGGACTTCCCTGCACCCCATGGCGGCTGGTACCGACTGTTTCGACGACATTCAACACCATGGGGCCGTCGTCGCGGATGGCTTCATAGCCAAAATCAATGAAAGTAAAACAGTACCGAAGCCGGCTTGAGTTGGCACAACATCACAATGTGAATATAATTCGTGATGCAGGCCACGATATACATCGCGTCCTGTCATCCGAAAAACCTCAGATGGCACCACTGTTTTCCCGTACTGATTCTCAGGCCGCCGCAGTGTTGTCCGTTATTTATGTAATGGGGGGGGGCAGCCGGGCGCACCCCGCCTGAAACCCGCGCCCGACTCCCAAGCCCGGGCCACGGGACACCCCGTCCACACCCTTTGCCGCCGCAACACCGTCGGCACACCTCCTCCACGCATCCGACACCCCCTTGTCCAGGGAGTGCGGATGGCCACCCCTGCCTTCCCGACCACCGCGTCCGGCCCATCGGCGCGCGGCGGCATCACGCGTCTCGGACCGGTCGGTCCGAGTGGTCCCTTTCCGCCCCATTCATTGACACCTAAGGAGTACCCTGTGATGAAAAGCACCACCCTACGCGTCGGTCTGCTGGCCCTTGTCGCCGTCCTCACCCTGACCGGGCTGGGCAGCACCGCCCTCGCAGCCGGCGACCTCTTCGACAATGCCTACCAGGACTGCCCCACCAAGACCCGCCTGCGAGACGGTCAGATTGCCGACTTGGCCATCGCCCGCGATGCCGAGGAGGAGGACGAGGTCAACGTTTCGTGGGCGGCCACCGATCCCGCGACCTGGGGTTTGGGGCCCAACACCTACAGCACCTCCCTCGTGGTGATCCTGGACGACGGCGGCGACCTTGAAACCCAGACCTTGTCGCTGGGTTCCCGGAAGGCCACCTTTGAAGGAGTCGCGACCGGCACCGAAGTGACGGTTCAAATGGCGATCGTGGTCGACACGGCGGAGGGCGACTACCTCATCAGCGACATCCTGGAGACGAGCGTCAACCAGAGCCTGACCGCGCCATCCTTCTCGACCGGATGGATCGTTAAGGGTAGACATGAAGGTTTCGGGGACAATTTCGCGAATCTGGTGGACATCCCGCTGCCCGACTTGGGCATGCTGTACTACATCGGCTACAACGCCAACTTCGGCAACTACAGGGCCGGTGCGAACTTGACCTTCCCCACGGAGCCGTCAACACCGCGGTTGCGGATTGGCCTGGCCCACGGGGGCGAGGACGACGACGCGCGGGACGATGTCAAGTTTGACGCCTACATCATTCGCCTGATCGACGAGGACGGCGACACCGTCCCGGAAGGCGACGACGTGGCGACGATGGTGTCCGACTACGGGCAGACTTTCGAGTCAGCTACCGTTGACACATTCACTAACGGCAACTACGACAACCATCTGGTGCTGGACATTAGCAGTTCATTGACTCCTTATGGCAATGCCAACCAGCCGAATGCCGATGGCGTGACGGCACGGGCAACCCTGATTTCACACGGACCGATCAGCAATGTCCGCATCAATGACGGCGGCACCATTCAACCCGCCATGAACCAAAATCCTTTGATCCAGTGGCCGACCGACGGCCTCTCTCCGGTCAGCAAGGTTGTCGCGCTTAGGATTGAGGTCCCGAACGGCAGCGAAGTGTATGCGCTGGCACCGGACGAGCATCGGGATTTCCCGAGCGATGTCCTGGCCTCGGACCGGACCTACACCATCGAGGCCTGGGCCGTCAACGAGGACCACGAGGTGATTAGCCCCAAGACCACGCTCAAGGTACGTCCGAGTGAGCAGGCCCCCACGACGCTGGGGGCCGATGCCGCGCGTTTCCAGGACTACCTGAACTCGGCCTCGCCGGCCACGTCCGGTACGTTGCTGACCACCAGCTTCACGGTGCTCAAGTAGCGGTGCCTGCCGCGTGGGCCGACCGGGAAACCACCGGCCCACCCTCCTCCGGACTCCCAGGATAGGTGGCTGGTGATGGCAGGGAGAACGTAGTGCGTCTCCTCGTGGTTGTCAGTCACCCACCCTGGGAGTCTTGGATGCAACTCAAATTTGAGAGCCCCCTCATTCGAGGGGGCTCTCGGTAACACGGCATCCATGGCGCATGGACCTGAGCTCGCAGGGTCCGGGTAGCTGTGCGCGCCTACCGATCCCGATGCGGCGGGCCTGGTCCCGACCGCCCTGTAGGAGGCGGTGATGAAGGGTCGGAGATCCCGAACGGAGACGGGCGGCCTCAACGGTGTGCGGCTAATGACACACGCCACGGCCTGTGCCGGAGGGCTGGACGCGAGGAGGCACCCATTGCCGCAGCCGCATCAACGAGACTGAAACCCTGCAGACGCTGTGCATCCGGAACTTTGACAGGCACCATCCTGCTAAGATCGACTGCAGCCGCACCCGCCTATTGCATTCCATGGGATCCCCATGCAGTTTTGCACGCCAGACCAAGCCAACGTTTCGGAAGAGCAATTGTCCAGACTCGATGCGTCGATGCAGGCGGTGGTCGATAAGGGCCACTTGAATGGCATCCAGGTCCTGCTGGCACGCCGGGACAAGCCTTTCCACTTTGCCTCGTTCGGCTGGCAGGACAAGGCAAACGATATCCCGATTGCCGACGACACGATTTTCCGCATCTACTCGATGACAAAGCCCATCGTGAGTGTTGCCGCCATGATGCTGTTCGAGGAAGGACGACTCCAGCTCGCCGATCCGGTGGGGGAGTACCTACCCGGGTTCCATCACCTCAAGGTTTACATCGATGAGAACACCAACGCCAACCTTGAACGACCGGTCCTGATCAGGGATCTGCTGACCCACACAGCAGGCTTGACCTATGGCTTCGATCCGGAACATCCCGTGGACCGTATGTATGCGGATGTCCAAATTCTCGACCTCCAGTCGTCTCCGGACGATTTTCTCGCCCGACTGTGTCGCTTCCCCTTGTTGTTTCAGCCGGGGACGGAATGGCGCTACAGCGTAGCCACCGACGTGCTTGGGATGGTTGTGGCTGCAGTCAGGGCCCAGTCGCTGGGGGAAGCCCTGAACTCGATGATCTTCGAGCCGCTGGGCATGAAGGACACCCGGTTCCAGGTACCGGAGGCGGATCGGCATCGGCTGGCAGTCCTCTACCAAGCCAACCGCCACGGCCGGTTGGAGCCCTTGCCCAAGTCGAACCCGGAAGCTGAGGCCGTGGTGGTTGGAGTCAAGCGGGAATCGGGTGGCGGCGGGTTGGTCGGCACTACGGCGGACTACTTGCGATTCGCCCAAATGATGCTCAATGAAGGAACTTTGGACGGAGTGCGACTGCTGGGTCCGCACACGGTCCGCTACATGACCACCAATCACCTCACGAAGGACATGACAGAAGTCTTCGGCGACGAGCGCAATGGCTATGGCGCCTATGGCTTTGGCCTGGGTTTCAGGGTGATGCAGAACCCCGGCCGCTACCGATACCTGACAGGACTGGGCGAGTACGGCTGGGCCGGAGCCGCCAACACCCACTTCTGGATCGATCCCAACGCGGACTTGATCGGCATCTTCATGTCCCAGTTGATGCCGGCCAACCTGCACCTCGCCCACATGTTCCAGAGCCTGGCCTACGCGGCCCTGCACGGCTGAACCGAACAGAATTGGCACCGGAACCACTGCCATGCGCCAAAGCCACACGGCAGTCGTCGCCCGCAACGAAGCCTGGGACGGTCCCTTCACAACCGAACCGTGGGAGACGGCCTGGGCCGCTGAGGCGATTTACTTCGTCCGCATCCTGGATCCCATCCGTATTGCGACTGTCGTGCAATTCAGGGTGGAAATCTCCCCGGACGGCATCCATTGGGCAGAACTGTCCCAAGACACGTTTAACTTTGACGAGCAGAATCCCCTGTGGTACATGCAACTGAACCACTTTGGAGGGTGGCTCCGTCTGTCGGGCACGGTGTCCCGTTCTGCCGAACGTGAAGCCAGATATTATCGGGCGAACCCGCCGCACTTCATGGCCTATCTGAGCCTTAAATCGTGACCCGCATCCTGCCGCCGGCCCTTGATCTGTTCGATCCCCTGGATCGAATCCTGGTCCACGACGACTTCAACCAGGGCATGCAGGGTTGGACCGGCCTCGTCGGCAACTACGAGGACACGCTCGACTCCATGCTGCCGGAGTACGCGGACCTGCGCGATCCGATGCTCAGCAATCTCACGGTCTGGGACACGGGCACGGACGGCTCGCTCCACGGCAACTATGCGATGAAACTGGCCACGCTGCCGCAGCCCGGTGCCCTGGCGGTCGCAATCAAGCGCCTGACTTGGCGTGTCGCCACGCGCATCCGATGGGAATCGATCGTGACCTTCAAGCCGGAAGCGTCGGAACTCAAGCTTTCAAGTACCGACATCCGCGCGTTCGGCATCCTTCTGGACCTGCAGGACGACGACCTCAAGGCACAACCCCACCGGGTCATGCCGCATGTGCGCTATCTCAACGCGGACGAGTCCGGACGGATGGAGAAATGGCAGTACAAAAGCACGCACCGCACAGTTCATGCCATCGGCGGCCGCGGCGAAACCAAGTCGCACTTCCACTTGGGACCGGACGGCTGGTCCGACCTTCCGGATGGCGGCCAGCGGCTTTGCTACAACGAAATTGCAACCAAGCACAACTGGTACTACCTGAGACTGGATTTCGACCTACAGGACATGCGGTTCCTGGAATTTCAGTGCAACAACCGCGTCTACGCGTGCCGCGGGGTCGAACCCATCCGCATGCCGGCCATGCCCAACCTCTGGTGCATGTTGAACCTGGCCTACTTTGTGGAGACCAACAGTGCCAAGCGCGCGTTCCTGTACGTGGACTCGTCGCTCGTGTCCACGGACAGGGAATAACCTGCGGATTCACTGCCTGACGGGTCGCAGGACCGGGATGTCCCACGCCTGAGCCAGCCAGGCAAAGAGGGCCAGAACCGCCACTCCTGCAAGGGGATACAGGGCCAGTGGATCCAAGGCGGCCTGAAGCCCGAACCTGTCTGCGGTCCAGCCGGCCAGCCCGGCACCGATGCCCGAGGGCACCCATCCCAATCCCATGATCAAGGCCGCCGCCAGACCGGTTCGGGTCGGGACGAGCCTGCGGGCCAGCAAAACCGGCACGGGAAGGGTGGCGCCCAAGGCAAATCCAAAGACACCAATGCAGGGAAGCAGGGCCCAAACGGGCACGCGGACCACTGCCCATAAGGCCAGCGCTACCCCGGCCAACGCCAAAGCCAGGACTTTCCACCCGGAAAACCGATCCGCGGTGTAGCCTCCCACAAAGTTGCCAACCGCGCCCATCAACGCGGACAGGGCCAGCAACTCGCCTCCCAACGTCGAGTTGCCAAACTTGTCCAGGATCCACGCCGGGACATAGGTGGACACGGCCCCCAACACCCACGAGCGTGTCATGGTGGACAGCACCAGCAGTCCCAGGAGCACGACGATGGTGCGCGGGATCGGATCCGAGATGTCCGTGGAGTTGCGTTTGGACGGCCTGCGAACCTTCACCGCCTCGGGCACCAACACCTTCAATCCCAAGAAGACCACCCCAGCCGATACGAGTGCCACCGGCAGGTACAGCAGCGTGGCCGGCAGGCCCCAGGCGGGAAGCAGGTAGTTGATTAGCAGGGGAGACACAGCCACGCCCAACGTGCCACCGAGGGAAAAGACGGAGAACATCGTCCCGGGATTGCGGACGGCAATGGACAATGCCACGGCCGCGGCCGCAGGATGGAACGCTGCGGAACCCAGGCTTGCGGCAACCACGACAATGCTGAGCCAGGCAAACGTCGACATGACGCCGGACAGCGCCATGCACACACCAACCCAAACTATGCTGAGCGGGACTATCAACGCAGGCTGCCAACGGTCCGCCAGCCAACCGAAACAAGGCTGGGTGCCTGCGGTGACGGACAGGGCTACCAACGTCAGCGCTCCTATCCGGGCATAGTCAACACCCAGGTTTATCACCAGCAAGGGCACGATCACCGGCAGAAAATGGTGGCATCCTTCCAGGGCCAGGTGGGAATAGGACATCAGTCCGATCATCCCGTGGGACTGGCGGTCCCGTCCCCACGAACGAAGGGAATCGACGGGAAGCTTCAGTACCGTGGCCATGGTTCAAACGACTGGTAATCCGGGGGCGGGTGCGGTCCACGCAATGAAGCGGCACCCGCGGACGCCTAACCGGTGTCGACGTCCCTGCGCAGGTCCATCCAAAGCCGTTCCACCTGCAGCCGACAATCGCGGCCCAGTGCGGCATTGGTATGCCGTGCATCAATGTCCAACACGTCCCAATACTCGAATTTGTCCCGATAGGCGGGAAACCTGGCTGCGACCACCGGTTCGTGCTCGGACCGGCAGAGGGCAATCAGTCTTCCGGCCTGCCGGATATCCAACTCGGTCAGCTGCATCGGGTCCCGCTTGTCGCCCTCGGACACGTCAACCCCGACCACCTGCAGGGCCTGGCCGGCGTAGTAGGACATGCCCTGCATCCGGCTGCGATCCACAACCAGACCACGCGACTCGGCGCGCAAGCCGGTGCCCCTGGCCAAATGGTTGAAGTACAGGTGGGCAAACCGGCTGCGGTAGTAGTTCAGGGTACAGACGAACAGCACCGCAGGCGGCACGGCAGGCGAAGAGCGCATTGGGACAGCGGCGATCAGGGGGTCGGTTCGGTCGGTTCCGGTGGCTCGTCGCTTTCGAGGTCGTCCAGGATTTGGCCCAGTTCGCTCTTCCACACCTGCTCGTAGGGCAGGAACGAGTTCTCCTCGAACTCGTCGTCCAGCCGTTCGAAGTAGTGCGCGAGTCGTTCATGGCCGGACTTGGCGCTGAGTTGTTCGACCTTGTCCGTCAGGGACTGAGTCAGCTTGAAGCTCTTCTCCTCAAGGTCCGACAGATCAATGCGCAGCTTGAACATCGCGTTGACGCGGCGCATCAGTTCATGCCACGCCCGGAAGTCGAACTCCACCCGCATGCCCTGTTCCGACAGGTTCAACTGCGAGAAGTCGTAGGCCGGGACCATGGAGTAGAAATTGCAGTACTCCACCTCCCGTTCGAAGGCCGTGGCCGACAGATAGCTGCCCAGCGACGCGCCGCCCTTGTAGTTGGAGTAGGACACGGCATACGTGTCCAGTTCCTGACGCATGCGGGGCAGGCTGAAGGAACATGACACCATGCGGTCGCGCCGGAAGGGCATGGCTCCGTAGACCCCGCCCAGCCCGACCACGCGGCTCACGCGCATGTGGCGCATGGCGTCGAAAAAGGCCTGTGCATACCGGTCCACGTCAATGTGCGGTTCGGTACCCTGGAAAATCACCAGGCCGCGGTCGCCTTCCCCCACGAAGTAAATGTCGTTGTACGGCCGCTGGACCTTGCTCGCGAAGCCGTCGTCGAATTCGATTTGGGGACGCATCAAATCATGCGTGCCGGGCAGTTGAAACAGGTAGTTCCCCTTGTCCAGCAGCCGTCCGATGCGTCGGGCCTCCAGATGGTCGACCAGATACTGCGGCAAATCGGACGATACCGACCCTGCATTGGCCCACTGCTCCCAGCCGGCTACCGCGAAGACCTCGGCGGTCTCGGGCACATCCCAGATTTCAAACGAGTTGGCCATCCAAATCTCCAGGCCTTTGAAAACCCCTGCCCCGAGGTTGCAACATGCCTGAATTACGTCCCCGCCCGTCGGGCACCCGGCCTGGGCAGCGGACCCGGCGGACTTCGCCCGTGCCGGCATTCAAGCGGTTGCAGTATAGCCCAGCGGGATCAAGCCGGATTGGGGAGCGGTGTCCATCCTATCCGTCGGCACCCATGGAGGGCAGTCGGTGGCCGTCGGGGACGCAGCCGGTTGGCGCGTCGGCTTCCGCCCGCGTCCCGTCCCCATGTGTATCCTGACCCTATCCGGGCGTTTACAGCTCACCCCCTCGGACCGGCCCTCTACTTTAACCGGTTGCTCGGACACAATACCGCATCTCAACCCCCACTCTAATCCACACCCTCCATGGACATGACCGAACTGCCTCAGCTTGCCATCCTGCCCGACATGGTCGGGCGCCTGCTCCGACTGGATTTCGTCGATGAGGTGTACCTGTCGGGCAGTCTGGGCCGCGGACAGGGAGATCGCTACAGCGATGTGGACCTGCAAGTCGCAGTGACACGCAACTTCTCCGATTTCCTAAGCCCGACCACCCTGACCGGGTTGTTGGGGGCGCCGCCCCTGGCCCTCAAGCAAATCAACCTGGGACCGCACCTCTGGCTTCACAACATGATCCTGGCGGACGGCACCATGCTGGATCTTGTGTGCCGAACCGACATCGAGTCCGCCGACACGCAACAGTGGACCCGATTGGACGGCAGGGAGTGGCCGCCCGTCGGCCTTGAGATTCCGAAACCGTCATCGGCGTGGGCTCCGCGGACCGCAACCGCCGATGAAGTCGCCGAAGCCGTGGAACTGTTCTGGGTCACCATCCACAAGCACAGGCGCGGATTGATCCGCAAACAGGACCTGGCCATATGGACAGGCATCCGCCACTCGATCTGCGACTTGCTGCGCCTCCAGTTCATCGCCGCCACCGACCGCGATCCCGGCAGTCTCATGCACATGGGCATCTACGCCCTGTCCGGCACCAGCGACTGGCTGGAGAACCATGCCGACTGGGACTGGAGAACCGTCCTGGCCTGGAGCCGGGAACCGGACTGGCCCCGAACCGTCTCGCGGCTGACCGACGCCGGCAACAAGGTTTGCCGCGATCTGACGGCAACCTGGACACTGCCTGCCAGATTGACCGATCTGGCCGGCCGGGTGAGCGCGGACTGGGATCAGGCCGTCGCCGACATCAACCACCAGTCCACAGGTTGATCCCCGGCACGATTGCCGTACGAAACCTCGTGCCGACCGCAACACCCTGGGAGCGGGTTCCCGCCTGCCAGTCTGTGGGCTGCACAGTATCCAGCCCACCCCAGAGCCCACTTCCCGAGCTGTCCTGCCACCTATGCTGCCGTAGTTGCAACACGGGTGCGGTGTGTGTGGAAAGGGAGTGCCGGCCGGAAATCGGCCGGCACTCCCCGGAATTTATGCCGTCACTCGACGGGTGAGTTCATTGAACGGGGCGGTCCCGCTATTCCAACCCGTACAGGCCGGACCCGACCGCAACGATCTCACCGTCCAACTCAACGCCCACGACGTACGAAGTCTTGCGCTCTTCCTTGCCTGTGGCAGGGTTCTGCCAAATGTAGCTGGTAAAGCCCTTGCCTTCCTCGCTGTTGGCGATGTCTATGATGTTCTGGTTAAACAAGGTGCCGTCGGCATCCACATCGCTGCAGGCGTTTGCGTCCGCCCGGTATTCCAGCGGGTACACAACGCTGACGCATTGCTGGTCGACGATGAAGGTGTAGGTTGAACCCTCACTCCAGGTAGGATGGTTCAACAGAAGGTCAAAGGCGTTCGTGCCTCGGGTCGCCACCATATCGGCGGCACAGGCAACAAACAGTTCCAGTTCGGCCCTGGTGTCCACATCCCTGGCAGCCGGCATGTCGAGACAGGCCTTGTCGGCGGCAACATAAAGGCCGGCCCCCAAAATGTAGTCGAAACCGTCGATTTTGACGTTCCTGACATAGCTGATCTTGGGTTCCGTCGCACCGGTTGCGGGGTTGATGAACTCATAGTACGTATACCCGTCGCCGTAGTGTTCGGTGATGGCCGCCATCTCTTCAACAAACTTGAATCCGGTCGAATCGATCAGACCGCCGAGATACTGTCCCTCAAGCGACGGATGGACGACTGCGTCCAGGGACAGGTGATCCAACAGGAATATGTAGATGGGGCCGGACTGCCAGCGCTCGTCCGAACCCAGGTCGTGAAGGGCAACCAGGCCGCGCCGCTTGAGTTCCAGTTCCGCGCACCGCACGAACTGCTCGACGTCGGTCTGCGTGTAGACCAGGCTGGCGCGGACGCGGGCGGGACTGCAGGTGCCCGGAGCCGCAACCGGATAGAAACCGGCACCCAGGATGGCGCTTCGTTCCCCGTGGGGCTCCGGAACCGCCACCACATAGGAAACCTTGAGGGCACTCTCGCCGGTAACGGGATTGCCGAAGCGATAGGTAACAAAGCCGCTCCCGAACGTACCCGCGGTGTACACCATGCGCCGACGGTGCATCTTGCCGTCTTCGTCGACACGATCGGGGCTGTCGTTCTCGTCGCCCGGTGCCGACTGTCCACTCGCGTTGAAAATGAGATAGCCGTCGGTATCGACGGCAAACAGATACATGGCGCCGTCCTTCCACCGAGCATCGTTGTGGAAGTCGGCCTCCGCCTGCATCCAGCCCACATCGGCCACATGCTGTTCGGCACACCGAACGAAGTTCGCCAGCGCCGCACGGGTCTGAAGGGCGCCCAGTCGGCCAATCGCCACGGCCTCGCAATCGTAGCCGCGGCCCACCGCCAGCGATGGGACGGCCATCAACATCAGAAGGGCAATCGCCGCGACGATCAACTGCCCCAACCGCTTAACCGAATTAACCATGGTTCTGCCTGTTTGATTTCCTGTCATCTTTAGTCCTTGAGTACAACGGCCGAGTTGCCCTGCTGGTTCTGCCAGAGGGCTGGCCGCAAGAATATCACTTAGGGGCCTTCATATCTCGTCCGACATGCCCGTTGGTTCGGTGGAACCCTGCCGCGACAGGCTCCGACACTGCCGCGACAACAAAGGCCCAGTTACTCAAGGGGCTTATAACCATAAGTTGACAACGGGGCACAAACCGCAGAGTGGAGTGCCTGTGTGGTAAAATAAGATATCTCGTACACATATTAGGCGCGGCCCTTCTTCCCCCAGACGGCACCAGGCAACCCGGCCATCCGGATGACCACCTCCCCAACCGCCACCCCGACCGCCATCCGCAGCGAGCGGTACCGGGTGCGGTTTGACAGCCGTCGGCAGGCGGAATTGTGTGCCCAAACGGCGGGGGCCAACCGCTTCGTCTGGAATCTGTTCCTGGCCAACAACGACTGGCGCTACCGCGTGCGCCGCAAGGCCCGGGGCTACGGGCGGTGGACCGACTTCCCGGAAGAGCAAAGACCGCTGATGGTGGACCCCAGCACGACTTGGCAGTCCATGTACAAGCGGTTCGCCATGATCCGCAACGGGCAGTACGACCGCGAGTTCCAGGCGTTCCTGGCCGCGCCCGAAGGGGCCGTGTACGCGGACCAGGACCTGTCGTGGTTGCGGGATTTGCCCAGCGCCCCCGTCCGGCACGTGCTGAAGTATCTGGATGCCGCCTACCAGGTGTTCTACAAGGCGCACGCCGCGGCCAAGGCGGAGGGCCGGTTGCTGCCGCGGCGCAAGTCCGATGGCAAGCCGAAGTATTTCCCGCGGCGCAAGAGTCCGCGGGGGTCCAAAGCCGACGGCTTCACCATCCCGGACGATGTAAACCTGGATGGAAATCGACTGCATATCCCCCGGCTGGGGTGGGTGTGGCTGGAGCGGGGCGCCAACCATCCGTACCGGGGGTGCACAGCCAAGACCGTGCGGCTGCTGAAGGAGGGTACGGACCGGCACCCGAAGTGGTACGCACACGTTGTGTATGCCGTGCCGGTCGCACAGTTGCAACCGCCGGCGGATGACGGCGAACTGGGCGTGGACCGCAATGTGCGCCAGGCCACGGACAGCGACGGCGAGGTCTACGAACAGCCGGACACGGACAAGCTGGATGCCAACATCAAGCGCAAGCAGCGCCAGGCGGCCAAGGCCCGGGAACGCTCCCGGAAGTCCGGGAAGCCGTTGTCCAACCGGGGGCGGCGCGTGTGCGGCCAGTTGCACAAGCTGCACCGCAAGAAGAAGCGACGGCGCGAGAACGCCGCCCACCAGCACAGCCGCAAGATGGCGGATACGGCGCACGCCGTGGTGCTTGAGGATCTGGACACCCAGGCCATGACGCAGAGTGCGAAGGGCACGGTCGAGAAGCCCGGCACGAACGTCAAGGCCAAGTCCGGACTCAACCGGGAGATCCTGGCCTCCGGCTGGGGCCGGCTGGAACGCAATCTGGACTACAAGGCCGGGCTGGTGGTGAAGGTGGACCCGGCCTACACGTCGCAAACCTGTGCGGTGTGCGGACATGCCGACAAGGAGAATCGCAAGACCCAGGCAACCTTCAAGTGCATGGCCTGCGGACATACTGCCAATGCAGACCGCAACGCCGCCGTCAACATTCTGGACAGGGGGCTGCCCCTGATCCGACAGGCCCGTGGGACAGGGGCTTCTGCACGGCGAGGGGCGTTTGGCATTGAGCCAACCCCGACGACCCGTGAACCAGGCAGACGGGGTCCGTCCCCGCCTGTACGGTCCGGAACCTGACGGTCCGGACCTGATATCGATTGGTGCATGTCAACTATTCGATATAAGTCCCTAAAGCATGGTCTTGTCTGTTCGACCTCCTGATCATGGTCAGCCTTGATGGACAGCCGCGAAGCTTCGAGGCCGATTCTGCCAGAGGGTAGGCCGGAACGTTACCCAAGGGTCGCCTGCTTTTCCGGGACATGCCCCTGTTGACGTACTGAAGATCGTTCCCTATTTCGCCGAAACCGGCCACCACAGCCGACATCGGCTAACCGCACAGCTCAAAGGCACAAGACCGAAGCTTGCCGTCGGGTCCGCAGGAGACCACGGAACAAACACTCCCATCCACACACAACCTTGACCGGCCTATGGTGTACTCCCGGCTCGCTGAATCAGCTCGGTAACCAGCGCAGTCCATCCGGTTTGATGGCTTGCACCCAAACCCTTGCCTGTGTCGCCGTCGAAGTACTCATGGAACAGCAGTGGATCCGACGCGGTATCGGAGACGGTTCCCGTCTGATACGGCCGCCTGCCGTCGGGACCGTTCCGAAACAGCCCCGACAGGCGCCGCGACAGTTCCCGGGCGACTGCCTCCAGGGTCATGAATTGTCCCGACCCGGTGGGGCACTCCACGGTGAACCCCCCGCCCAGGACCTCGTGGAATCGCTCCAGTGCCTCAATCAGAAGGTAGTTGATGGGAAACCAGACCGGCCCGCGCCAATTGGAATTGCCGCCGAACAGGTGGGACCGGGACTCGCCCGGTTCATATCCAACTCCGAAGACGGCCCCGTCCAGCATTAGCGTGACCGGCTCCTCGGCGTGGGCCCTGGACAGCGAGCGAATCCCATAGGGCGACAGGAACTCGTCCTCGGACAGCACGCGCTCCAGGATGCGGCGCAGGCGCGAGGGGGATACCAGGGCAAACATCGTATGGCGGTGATGGTCTTCCTCCACATCAACCGTGCTGATGGTTGAAGCCAAGTCCGACCAGTACTGGTGGAACATGGCAGCCCGTCTCAGGAAGGTAACCATGTGTGCTCCCATTGGGCCATCGTGATTCCCGTGTTCAAGGTGTTCCAGCGAAGCGACGGCAAACAGCGGTATCAGGCCCACCATGGATCTGACCTTGAGTGGATGGACCGAACCGTCCGGCAAGTGCAGGACGTCGTAGAAGAACCCGTCCTCCTCATCCCACATGTCCAGCCCGGTTTCATTGGAACCGTTGACGGCCAATGCGATCCGCAGGAAATGTTCGTAGAACTTGGTGGCAAGGCCCAGGTAGGAACTGTCCGTGCTTGCCAGGTAGAGCGCGATCTTCATCATCTCCAGCGCATAGAATCCCATCCAGGCCGTGCCGTCCGCTTGTGCCAGCTGCCCTCCGGTCGGGAGCCCCTTGCTGCGGTCAAACAGGCTGATGTTGTCCATGCCCAGGAAGCCTCCCGAGAACACGTTGTTGCCGTCCTCGTCCTTGCGATTGACCCACCAGGTGAAGTTCAGCAGAAGCTTGTGGAACACACTCTTCAGGAACTCAAGGTCCGGCTTGCCGGTGGCCGCGGCATCCATCCGGAACACCCTCCAGGTACCCCAGGCATGCACCGGCGGGTTGACATCCCCAAAGTTCCATTCGTACGCCGGCAGCTGGCCGTTGGGGTGGATGTACCACTCCCGGGTGACGAGTTCGAGCTGCCGTTTGGCGAAGTCCGGATCCACGCGCGTCAGCGGGACGCAGTGGAAGGCCAGGTCCCAAACCGCGTACCAGGGGTATTCCCATTTGTCGGGCATCGACACGATGTCGAAGTTGTGCAGATGCCGCCAGTCCCGGTTCCGACCCTTTCGACGCGCCGCTGGTGGCCTGGAGCCCTCCGGATCCCCGTCCAGCCACTGGCTCACATCGAAATAGTAGAACTGCTTGGACCACAACAGGCCGGCCAGCGCGCGGCGCTGGATGGTCCGCTCCTGGTCGTCCTGCAGATCGCCATGAACGGCCGCGTAGAACTCGTCGGCTTCCCGCCGGCGCCTTTCCTTGTTGCGCTCAAAGATGACGAACGGCTGCTTGCGCACCTCCCGCGACAGCCGAAACCGGACGATGCGGCTTTCCCCGGCGGGAATGACCAGTTGATGAACACTGGCCATTCTGGTCCCGAAGGCTGCAGGATTGACCGCCTCCGGATCCCCGTCCACAACATGCCGGTGGAAGGCATCCCTGACCCAAGGCGAAGCGTTGGGCACCCCATACAGGTGCTCCGAGTTGGTCTCGTTGTCCGTAAACAGGACTTCGTCCGGGCGTTGAACGTACAAGAGGTATTCACCCAGGACCTCATGGGTTACCTTCACCGCTGACGTTCCGGGGGGCGCCTGCGGCTCAAGCGCCAACTTGGGCCGGGAACGCACCTTCCCGATCGGCCCCGCCGGATAGCCCCATGACCAGGTATTGCGGAACGTGGCCTGCGGCAGCACGGTGCAGGGGGCCGCTTCGGGTCCGCGGTTGACCACCTCGACCTCGCAACAAACGTCCTCAACCCGAACCTTGAACCAGGTTATGTAAACGTCAAAATAGTGGTTGTCCGCAAAGACACCCGTGTCCTCCAGTTCGTATTCATCGTCATAGAAGGTCCTGCGCCCGTTCTCCTCCACCAGTTCGGCGTAGGGGAACGCAGCCTGCGGATAGCGATACAGCATCCGCATCCAGCTGTGGGTCGGAGTGCCGTCGAGGTGGAAGTAGGTTTCCTTCACATCCTCGCCGTGGTTGCCCTCGGGCCCCGACAGGCCAAACAGCCGTTCCTTGAGAATCGGATCGTTGCCGTTCCAAAGCGCCAGGGACAGACACAGGAACTGCTGGCGGTCGCAAAAGCCGGCCAGGCCGTCCTCGTTCCAGCGAAATGCCCGGCTGCGGGCCATGTCGTGGGTAAACGAGGTCCAGGCATCCCCGTTCGCGCTGTAGTCCTCGCGCACCGTACCCCAGGCCCGATCGCTGACGAAGGGTCCCCAATGCTTCCAGTTGGCACGTCGGCGATGGTATTGGACCAGACGCTTGCCTTCCGCTGTGCGATACATGTCCATGAGAGTGCCAATCCGATGGGTATGAACTTGCAGTGAAACCTGCAACCTGCGAATCCTGCCTCGCAGCAACATGGTCCGGGCCACAAAGCTTGCGGTGACATTCCCGGGCCGAGCAGTGTGTGCCGATAACAGGCTGTTTCCATTCTAGCCTCCGACCCATTTACGTCAACTTCGTTCGCACTGTCCCACTCGCCGCACTCACTCGATGCTTGAAGACCGGCAGCAGGAGCACACACGGCCGGACGGCGCCCCGTCGAACGCAGGTCGGGCGGAAACAACGTCCCGCCAACCTATAATGTAGGCATCCGCCGGCCGACTGGCACTCCCGCCGGACATCCGCCGGCCGACCCCTTCCCCTGAATTCATCCGACATGCTCAAACGATGGCGCGGTTCCCTTTCCGCGCGGCTGGACAATGTCAGCCTCCTGACTGCGATCCAGTTCCTCATGTTCGTGGGGATGGGCACCACCGGGCCGTCGCTGTCCATCTACCTGAGGGAACTGGGGGCCAGCTTTTCCCGCATCTCCGCCGTGCTGACCACCAGCAGCCTGGTTTCGCTGGGCGCCAACTATGCCTTCGGCCGCTGGTCCGACCACCTTGGCCGCCGCAAGCCGATTGTCCTTGGGGCGCTGGCGGTCCTGACCGTGGGACTGGCCCTGCTGTCCCAGGCCAGATCCGTTGAGCAAATCTGGGCCATCATGGTGATGGACCACATTGCCATCGCCGCCTACATGACCGTCGGTCTCACCTTGATTGGCGACTGGGTGGCCCAAAGCGACAACCAGGGACGCCGCATCGGCACCTATCGCGGGTTTGGCTCCATCGCGTTCGCCGCCGGCGCCCTGGCCTCGGGCATCGTGATCAACCGCCTCGGCCTGCAGCAGGCCTACCTGTTTGCCTCCGGAGGGTATCTGTTGGCCACGCTGATCGGACTCCTGGTCCAGGACCTGCCCCCGCAGACCGACAGCGAAGCCGCGGCCAAGGAAGCCACCGCCTCCCGCTTCAGCCTGCGGGACCCGATGGCACTCCTGTTCCTGACCGGAGTCGTGCTCTGGAACATTGCCCACTCGGCCCAGACGTCAATGTTTCCCAATTTCCTGCGGAGCCTTGGCATGCCCAGCGAAGCAGCCAACTGGCTGTGGGGCCTGGCCGCCCTGGTTGAGGGAGTGCTCATGCCCTTCATCGGTGTGCTGGCCGACAGCTTCGGCAGCCTTCTGATCCTGGCCTCCAGCGGCATCAGCCTGGCCTTGACGATGGCCGGCTACGTGTCCCTCAGGAGTTCCACGATCGGTCCCGTCCTGATTTCCGCCCAAATTAGCCGGGGCTGGGGCTTCGCCTCCTACACGATCACGTCCATGCTGCACGCAACCCAACTGGGAAACCGCAAGAGCCGGGGCAGCAACGTGGGCATCTATGGCACGGCCATGGGGGCCGGCAATATAATTGGCCTGGCCGTTGGCGGCACCCTCGTCGACTGGCGAGGCTTCACCTTCCTGTTCGCGGTCTGTGCCGTGTCCTACTTCACCAGCAGCGTACTGTTTGCCCTCATGCGGCACGGCGCAGTGCTCACACCCCAGGTCACCGGCCAGTCCACCTAACTTTCACACCGTGCCGACAGCCAATCGCGTCGGCCCAACGCATCGGGGAATCACATGGCAGAAGAATTGAAGATTGGCGTTCTGGGTCTAACCCACGACCACGCCTGGGGCAATTTGGCCGAATTGGAGGCATCGGCTCTGGGTCGCCTGGTGGCGGCCGCCGATCCGAACGCGGAACTGCAGGACAAGGTCCGGGCGGACACCTCCTGCGAGCGTGTCTACGACGAACCGGAGGAGATGCTGTCCGACGAGGCCCTGGATGCCGTCTACGTGTTCGGGGACAACCTGAACGGAGCCGCCAATGCCGCCATGGCCCTGGCCACGGACCTGCCCGTCCTGGTGGAGAAACCGATGGCGAGCTCCGTTGCCCTGGCGGACGTGATGCTGCAGGCCAGCCGCGAATCGGATCGGGCCCTGATGATCAACTGGCCCTTCGCCTGGTGGCCTTCGATGCAGCAGGCCCTCGCCATGGCGGAGGCCGGCGACATCGGCCGGGTCTTCAGCACGCGATATCGATCAGCCCACAACGGCCCGCAGGCCCTGGGATGTTCGGAGTACTTCTGCGAGTGGCTGTACGACTCCGAACTCAACGGAGCCGGCGCACTCATGGACTATTGCTGCTACGGCGCAGCCCTGGCCGCCGCGGTCCTGGGCCGCCCCTCCGCCGTCACCGGCGTGTCCAACAGGCTGGTTCACGACTTTTCGCCGCAGGAAGACAACGCCATCCTGATCCTCAACTACCCCGATGCCATGTCGGTGACCGAGGCCTCCTGGTCGCAGATCGGCCACGTGACCTCCTACGTCGGGGTTCTGTACGGCACCGCAGGCACATTGCAGATCACCAGCGACCGGCTGCTGCTGGCCACCGAGGAGCACGACATGGGCGTCGAAGTCGATCCGTCCCCCGTGCCGGAACACTGGTCTTCCGCCACCGCCTGCTTCCTCAACCATCTGGTTAACGGCACGGACATCATCCCGTTGTGCACGGACACCGTGGGGCGCAATGCCCAGGAAATCCTGCAGGCGGGCCTGGAAAGCTGCCACACGGGCAAGGCGGTGTCCCTGCCGTTGCCCTTCCTAAATCCGTACGTATAGACCCCGGATCCACTATCAATCAACCTTCAAGGGGAAACCGATGATTCGACTCGGCATCGTGGGATGCGGCCGCATCCTCAACGCCCACCTGCAAGGCCTGTTGCGCCTGATCGAAAAGGGCGTGGACGACTTTCGCGTTACGGCCCTGGTCGCGCGCAACCGCGACGATGCCCTCATGTTTGCCCGGCGCGGCGAAGGTCCCACGCCGCGCCCGCCGGTCCTGGATCCCTCGACCGGCGATCCCCTGGCTGCGCCGCACACCTACGTCACCGATCTCCACAGCGACACGGATGCGGCCATTTTCACGGACTTCCGCGAAATGGTGGCGTCGGGCACGGTGGATGCCGTCATCGACCTGACGGCCCTGGATATCCACCATCTGGTGGCCGACAGTGCCCTCGGTGCCGGCCTACACGTGCACACGCAGAAGCCACTGGCCATCTCCGTGCGGGCCGGCCAGCGGATGATCCGCCAAGCCAAGGACAACAACTGCGTGCTTGGGGTCTTCGAGAATGTGCGGCAAAGCCTGTCCGGCCGGGCTGCAGCCTGGGCGGTCGCAACGGGACGCATCGGGGCGCCACAGCTGGCGATCTCCGGCTCCCTTGGCGGACTGTGGTCGCCGACCAAGGTGGTGGCGGAGACTCCGTGGCGACACCAAAAGGTACGCGGAGGCGGCGGTGGCACCATCGACATCGGCGTCCACCAGTTCCACGGCCTGCGCCATGTGTTTGGCGAAGTGGCCTGGATGTCCGCCCACACCCCGACCCTCGAACCCAGCCGCTACATGCCCGGGGACACCAACCACGCGAACCCGGTGACCGTGGATGTGGACGACACCCACCTGGCCTGCTTTGGCTTCGAAAACGGTGCCATTGGCCAGCTGCTGTGGTCGTGGGGCCTGCACGGCCCGCCGGTGGAGGTGACCGGCGCACCGGCCTTCTACGGTACGGAAGGGGCGATCGTGGGCGGGCAACTGCATGCCCCTGCGGGAACCTCGGCCAACCTGGTCGAGCTCTACCAACAGGAGATCACGTCCGAAGAAAAGGATCGGCACTTCCCGCTCGGCCTGACGGACGGCTTTGCCATCCAAGGCCTGGACTTCCTGACCGCGATCAAGGAACAGGGGCAGATTGAGACTTCGGGCTACGAAGGACTCATGGATCTGGCCTGCAGCTTCGCCATGATCGAGTCCTCACACCTCAAGCGACAGGTGACCTTGGACGAGATCCTCAACAATTCCGCGGATGTCTACCAGCGTGAAATTGACGAGCACCACAACCTGATTTAGTCACAATTTTTCAGGGCGGATCCACCGCCGGAAGGGCACAACCGCATGCGCAAGAACAAGGTTCTCGAACTATTCCGCCAGGGCGACCTGGTAGTCAACGGCTGGTGTGCCCTGGGCCACTCCTATGCCGCGGAGGTCATGTCGCACGCAGGCTGGGACAGCCTGACCATCGATATGCAGCACGGTCCGGTGGACTACACCCAGGCGGTGCCGATGCTGACGGCCATCTCCACCACCGACACCGTGCCGCTGGCGCGGGTGCCGTGGAACGAGGAAGGCATCATCATGAAGCTGTTGGATGCCGGCTGCTACGGGATCATCTGTCCGATGATCAACACGCGGGAGCAGTGCGAGAAGTTTGTGGGCTCCTGCCTGTACCCTCCCATCGGCTACCGCAGCCACGGTCCCAACCGCGCGCGGCTTTATGGTGGCGCGGACTATCCATCGGAAGCCAACAACGAGATCGTGGTCATGGCCATGATCGAAACGAAGCAGGCCGTGGACAACATCGACGCAATTTTGTCGGTCGAGGGCTTGAACTCCATCTACGTTGGCCCGGCCGACCTGGCCCAAAGCTACGGGCTGCCACCCACGTCGGATCACCGCGAGGGCACTGCGTTTGACGCTGTGGTGAAGATCGCGGAGCGTTGCCAGCACCATGGAGTCTATGCCGGCATTCATGTGGGTTCGGCCGAGTATGCACTGTACGCCCAGGAGTTGGGCTATCAGTTCACGACGCTGCTTTCCGACGCCGCCCTGTTGGGCGGATCGGCACGCGATGTTGTCACCGAAGTCAAGGAAGGCAAGGCCGCGCCGGGCGGCAAGCGGGACCTGTATTGACGGGAGTCCAAGCCCAGGCCGATGGGCAGTCTCATGAACGGCTTGCATGAAACTACGAGCGTATCTCCCGACTGACTGAAAGCCGCCTGCATCTTCCATGTTGGTTGGAAATCAGAGTCTGATCAGTTCACGATTTGGACAGCTTCTGACCCCACACGCTGCCAAGGCGGGGAGGAACAATCACTTGGGCACACCCAACTGGCCCACCCAAACCATCTGGACAGAACAATCTGGAGATCATGCGCGGATTAAACTCCGCCTGCGTGAACCTGAATATGTGCGACGTGCCTACCGTCACGACAACAACGATGGAAGGGATCGCTAGCGGTCGGCTGATCTGACTGACTGCCAACAATTCGCGCAGACGAGAACCTGGTATGTCATGACGCGATGTGGATCCCAATGAGAGAATAGGAAACCATCGGTGCACACCATTGTCACAATGAAACAATGATGAAACCATTGAAAGACAACCTCGACCTCCAGATGACGGAGGAGGAGATGCGCAGCCTTGCCCACCTAGTCACCGACCTGGTGGTGGAACGGGTCAGCAACCTGAGCCAGGAACCGGCTTGGGATGGCGACTTCCGGTTGGAACTTGAGGACCAATTGCTGGCCGAGCCTCCGGAGGAGGGCCAATCCCCAAAGGAAGTCTTTGAACAGGCTGCACACAAGATCCTCCCGTTCGCAGCCCGGATTGATCACCCCCGTTTCTTTGGTTTTATTCCATCCTCCCCCACCTGGCCCAGCGTGCTGGCCGATTTCATGGTGGCCGGACACCAGGTTAACCAATGCACATGGTTGACATCCAGTGGTCCAAGCCAGCTTGAGTTGGTGGTCATCGACTGGTTTCGCCGCTGGATTGGTTATCCCAAGGGGGCGGGCGGACTTTTCACGAGTGGCGGATCAGCAGCCAGTCTGGATGCCTTTGTGGCAGCCAGGGAGGCCGCCGGCAATCCGGAACGGGCGACCGTGTACATGAGTGACCAAAGCCACTCCGCCCTCAGTCGAGCGGCCATGATCATTGGTGTACGTCGGGAGTGCATCCGCATGGTTCCCAGTGACGAGTACTTTCGGTTGGACATGGAAGCACTTGCCAGGGCCGTTCAAGCCGACCGGGCAGCAGGCTTCAATCCCCTTGCCGTATGTGCCACCGCCGGGACAGCCAGCACAGGTGCTGTGGACCCCTTGGAGACGATGGCCGATTTCTGCGAAGAAGAAAAGATCTGGATGCACGTCGATGCTGCGTACGGAGGGTTCGCGGTCTTGACCGAAGAAGGTAGAAAGCTCCTGCAAGGGCTGGAACGTGCGGATTCGATCGGACTGGATGCCCATAAGTGGCTGTTTCAACCGTATGAAGCCGGAAGTTTGCTGGTGAAGGACGGAAGCACCTTGGAGAAAGCCTTCGCCGTACACCCTGATATCCTCCAGGATACGGTTTGGGGGAAGGACCATCCCAACTTCGTGGATCGTGGTCTGCAACTAAGTCGCTCGGTGCGCGCCCTGAAAGTTTGGGTGTCAATCCAGACATTCGGGATGGCTGCATTCCGGCGGGCGGTAGCCAAAGGCATGGAACTGGCCAGTCGAGCGGAAGAATTCGTCCACGCCAGCCCAATTCTGGAAAGCCTGACTCCCGCGTCGTTGGGAATAGTATGCCTTCGGATCAACCCCTCCGACACTCACCGAAGCGAGGAAGCACTGGAACAGGTGAATCGGGCCATTCTCGCTCGTCTCTTCTGGGACGATGATGCGTTCGTGTCCTCCACACTGCTCCACGGTATATTTTCCCTGCGCCTCTGTATTCTCAACCACACCACTACCTGGGACGATGTGCGCGAGACGCTGGAGACGATCGAGCGTTTTGGCAGGGATGAGTTGACAGGAGGAGTACGCAGCTGAGAGAACAGGCTTTACTCTCTTAATGCATTCAGGAGCCGGATCAAACAGAGACCATCACTCCAGTAGAACTTCCAACGCCATTAAGGCATTCTTCCGGCGGTAGAGTTCCGCATGGGCGGAAGCCTTAAGCAACATGTCGATGGCAACATCACTGGCAGTACCCAGTTTGCGTAGCGCCAAGGCGGCATTGTGGCCCACGAGGTAGTCCTCATCAGCCAGTGCCAGCCCCAAGGTTGTCGTCACTTCATCTCTGGCATCACCCAGCACGCCCAAGGCCTCGACGGCATTGCGCCGAACCCAAGGCGATGGGTCACCCGTCATGGCGACCACGCGCAGCGTTAAGGTTTGAGCCTCAATGCCCATATCTCCCACAGCATCCACCGCGCTGCCCCTGATGCGCCAATCCGCGGATCCCATGGCCTCTTCCAGCAGCTCCAAACCAGCCGCCCCCTGGTTGCCCAGCGCATAGCCAAACATGTGCTCACAGGGACTCGTATGATCCTGGCTCCGAGACCGAACCTCCGCCTCATCCGCTTCGGCTCGCCACAAACGGAAAACCTCATCGCGCCGGTCGAAGTCATTCGGCCCAATGGTATAGGCCGTTCTCAGTCGTTCCATCTCTGAACCGGTTAGCAGATCCGACAACGCGACTCTCCCACGTTCCCGTCCCTCCACCGGAACGGAGGTTCCTCGGTTCCAGCGCCACATGGCTTGCCAAAGGGGCTCCATCGGATCCGCTTCCCGACCTGCGGGAGACTGCCATTCTGCTTCCTGATTGTTCCAGGCGGGAGCAGTGGGTTCGGTGGCACGGCAGAACAGGAACTTGAGCATGTACCGATTGCGTCCCGAGTGATTGCGCAGGGCCCGGTGCCAAACGTCGTAATGGACCAGGATCACGGTACCCACCTCTCCGGTCACCCCCAGTTCACCGTGTCCGGCCAACGACTCCTCTGAACTGAAGTATTGACTGCCAGGTGTCACGCCTGTAGGGCCCATGTCGGCGGTGACATCCTGCGGGTAATACATCGCCATGGCCCAGCGGGAACGATGGTGATGAACATTGACATCCTCTTCGTAGGAGTCCTTGTGGTTGTGTTGAGCCGGGGTACCCGATCTGTTTTGATGGCAATGGCGGTGCGGATGCATGAAGTAGCCATCTCCCAGAATGGAACTCAACGCACCCTTGACCACGGGTTCCGCGAACACCAGCCGCAGGGCCGGGTTCATCTCCAGGATTTCGTTGCCCGGGTTGCCCGTCGTCGAGAAAATCTCTTCGCATCGGTCCCGGATGTGGTCGTGCACCTCTTTGGGCAAACCGGACTTCAGGACCACAAAGCCATCGGTCAGGTAGGTCTTCATCTGCTCATCGGACAATCGGGGAAGGTGGTCGCAATCGTTCATGTGGCTCATATCGTGGAAAGTCCGAAGCCCATTGGTTTGGCTTGCACCATTGAGGAAAAGGCGTGGTCTGGGCCGTTGCGAACATTATGATGCGGTTCGGCCGCACGCGGGCATCCTTGTGGAGGATGCACCCGTCGCCGTCCGCTGTTCAGTGTAGGATTGGGTCATTCAGGCCGTATCCAACGTGAACATGATCATGTCCACCGCAAGTCCCGTACCTTCCCTGAACCCAGGACGTTCCGAGTTCTTGCAGATCCGGCGCGGTGGCGGTCTGTACATCGACAAGACCCACCACTTCCGGTCACTCCTGGCTCCCGAATCCGAGGATGCTCCAACTCTCCGGAACCCGTATGTATTCCTGGCCCGTCCCCGGCGCTTCGGCAAGTCCCTGCTGGTAACGACCCTGGAGGCCTTCTTCCAGGGAGAGGTGACGATTGATCCCCGCTACCTGAACGGCCACAACCCACTGCCAACCCTGAGCAAGGCGGAGCTGTTCCACGGCACGGCCGCGGCAGACACGGCCAAGAGCCGCGGCTTCCACCCGGTCGTGCGCCTGAACATGGCCAGCACTCCGGCCGATGCACCGGAACGACTGGAAGCCAACCTGCTGGAGATGCTGGGTGGCCAGTACACCCTGTGGAACCGACGCGGCGTCAACGTCGGCCTGGACCCCGTGGATGAATCCGGCGCCGTCACCTTCCCGACCAGTCCGGCCGTCAGCCCGGCCCAGCGCCTGGAAAATTTGGTGGGCCGACTCAAGGCGCGCTACGGAACCAACCCCGTCGTCCTGGTCGATGAATACGACGCACCCCTAGTGCACCTGCTGGGCAAGAAGGTGGATCCCGTACCAATCCTGGACACCCTGCGCAACTTCTACCTCCGGCTCAAGAGTCTCGAAAGTCACCTGCACTTCGTCTTCATCACGGGTATCATCCGTGTGGCTCACAGCAGCGTTTTCTCAGGTTTGAACAACCTGCACGACATCTCCTGGGAACCCGCCTACGCCACCCTCTGCGGCTTCACCGAACGGGAAGTCCGGACCGCACTGCATCCCCATCTCGCCACGGGCGCCGCCCACCTCGACCTGTCCCTTGAGAAGCTGATGGACAAGGTACGCCGCCACTACCACGGCTACTGCTTCGGCTTCCCCGAGGACAGCGAGAGCGTCTACAACCCCTTCACCCTGGCCTGTTGCCTCCGGGACCTGCGGGATCGAAGCCAAGCCGAATGGTGGAAGGTCATCGGATGGCCCAACCACTGGGCCGCCTCCGGCAATCCCATGTTCCTGATCCGTCTCATGAAGCAGGGCCAGTACCCCCTGCCCGCGGATCCGCCCCCCTGGGAAAGCCTGATGAGCACTACCTACAGCCTGGACCGGGTCAACTTCGTCCCTCTCATGTTCCAGACCGGCTACTACACCCTGTGCCAGGACACTGACGGGGATCTGTACCTCGACTACCCCAACGACGAGGTCCGCCGGACCTACAGCCATGACCTGCTGGAAACCTACCGGCAACCGCCCGACCCGCGGACGCTGCGGGCCATGCACCGGGCATTGGCCGGCGAAGACCATCAGGAATTCTGTGATCTCCTCCACACCTTCCTGGCCGGCGTCCCAAGCGAGAAACTGCGCCGGGAGACCGACTGCCACCTCGTCCTGCACGTGCTGTGCCAGCTGATGCAGGTGGAGTGCCAGTCGGAGGTGCACCAAGGCGGCGGCCGCTCCGACATGGAGGTCCGCTTCCCCGAACACGTCTGCGTCATGGAGTTCAAGTACGGCGAGTCCCCGCAGGCGGCCCTGGATCAGATCCGAACCCACGAATACGGCCGCCGGCATTTCGGCGGAGCCCGCAAGGTGGTGGCGCTGGGCCTCAACTTCGCGCCCGGCACCGGGGAAGCCCCTCCCACCGTGGAGCATGCCGTCTGTGTCCGCTACCGCCCCGAGTGACAACGACCATCCCGGACATGTAGTCCAAGGCAACCAGCAAACCGACACTGACATTACACCGGAGACATGTCACTCTTGGAACGTGGGTGACGTCACCGGTAGTACCATCTTCAATTAGACGGTGCATTGGCTGGCCGGGCCGCTTCAAAGTGGCGGGCCACCGGCCGAATCACTCCCCAGTCAGGGTACAGCCGGGGCCCACGCGTAGCTTGACAACGCGGATGCCTTCCCGGCAGAACGTAAGGTATCGGGCAACTGCGCAGCTCAGGTTTGTGGGGCGGTGCGGCCGTTGGCTTGCAGCCGGGGAAGACGCCCGGCTGCCTGGTCCGCCATCAGGCTTGCGATGTCGGGCAGTTCGTCAAGTTCGGCCTCGTCCAGTTCCCGGGAGCATCGCTCTGCCTCCGCGTCGCCCCACACCTGTCGGATGAACTCGATGAGCAATTGCTTCCTGCCTTGCACTACACCGCGTGCCTCGCCACGTGCCTCGCCGCGCGCCTCGCTCTCTTTCTTCTCATCCACCACGTATTGACCAAATGTGTACATGACTTCCTCCGCCTCCTCAATGTAGGTGATTTGTCTCAACTCCGCACGCAGTTCGATCTGAACTTCCAACCAGTTGCCTTGAATCAAGCTCCGAAGGACCAGCGCAGCAGCTCCGCAAACCCCTATGGATGAAGGCCCTGCCGATCTCCACTCAAGCGATGTGGGTATCGCAGTTGGCAGGTCCGCCGCGACTGTCCTCCCCAAAAACCCGAGGTTGACCACGTATCCAGCGTAACTTTGAACCAAAGGACCCCGGTCGAATCTCCGTGTTACGAGATGGGTGGGTTTGGATCAGCAAGGCCTGCGGCCCCAATGTACCGAATCGATTCGTGCGTGGCGGCAAGATTCTCCGTGCATGTTGCTCTCCGGTACGTGCCGATCGGGGACCTGCCCAATCTTGAATGTAACTCCCAAGACATCTCTGTACTTGCCCTGGATTCAAGGATGGTTACCACATCCGACCAGCCACGTCGCGCAGCGATTTGAATCGGTGTCTCTCCATCGGCGTTGAGTGCTTTTGGATCGCCGCCCTCGGCTAGCAGCACTTCCACAACCTTGGCGTGTCCGTACCACGAAGCCATGTGCAGCGCCGTGTCACACCTCGCGTGGTGCCATGAGTTGACATCAGTGCCGCTGGCCAGCAATACCTGTGCCACATCCGCGTGACCGTCGGCGACTGCAAACAGAATAGCGGTCCGACCTTCGAAGTCCCGTGTCTCGACACCGGCACCGCCGGCCAGCAACACCTGTGCCACATCCGTGTAACCGCTGGAGGCAGCTATGTGCAGCGGTGTCATACCGTAGTCCTGATGAGCTTCGACATCGGCACCGGCCGCCAGCAGCGCCTGCACCACTTCTGCGTGCCCTCTTTCGGCAGCCAATTGCAACGGCGTCCAACCACCAATGGCTTCCGTTGCGTTGACATCGGCACCGGCAGTCGCCAGGGCTTTGACAATGTCGGCATGTCCAGACCAGACAGCCCATTGCAACGATGTCCAACCTGCGTCAACCTGGACGTTGACATCGGCACCGGAGGTTGACATGACATTGATAGTGTCAGCGTGTCCCTGCTCGACAAACCATTGCAACGGTATCCAACCTGCATCGACCTGGACGTCGACATCGGCACCGGCCGCCAGCAAAACCCTTGCAACATCTGCGTGGCCCCGCTCGGCAGCCCATTGCAACGGGGTCCGACCAATAGCTCCCATTGCGTTGACATCGGCACCAGCCGCCAGCAAAATCTTCGCAACATCCGCATGGCCCTGCGCGGCAGCCCTTTGCAACGGTGTCCGACCTGCAGCACCTTCACTCGAGTTGACATCGGCACCAGCCGCCAGTAAAACCCTCGCAACACCCGCGTGGCCCTGCGCGGCAGCCCTTTGCAACGGTGTCTGACCAGCAGCACCTTCACTCGAGTTGACATCGGCACCAGCCGCTAGCAAAACCCTCGCAACATCCGCGTGGCCCCACTCGGCAGCCCATTGCAATGGTGTCCGACCAGTAATGCCTTCACTCGAGTCGACATCGGCACCGGCCGCCAGCAAAACCCTCGCAACATCCGCGTGGCCCCGTTCGGCAGCCCATTGCAACGGTGTCCGACCAGTGGCACCTTCACTTGAGCTGATGTAGGCCCCGGCGGTCAGCAGGGCCTGTGCTACTTCTTCGTGCCCCTTCGCGGCAGCCCATTGCAACGGTGACCTAGCTCCGAAGTCTCGTGAGTTGGCACTCGCACCGGCAGCCAACAGGGCATTCACTGCTTCGACATCGCCTAGCTTGGTCGCCGTCAACAACGGCGTTGATCCATCGTGGTCTCTTACGCCAACACTCGCGCCAGCAGCGAGCATGCACTGCATCAATGCGTGATCTCTGCCTTGCACCGCGCTGTGGAGCGGAAACATCCCGTTTGGACCCGAGGCGTGCAAGTCAATCCCCGCCAATCGGCGAGCACAACCTGAGGGTGAACAAGCAACAGTGCCAGTCAACACACAGATGCACATGAAACAAAGCCATAAAAAGCGCATATCTTTATTTATTTTTCAATTGGTTCCTGGATGATCACACAGACTGAACCGGTGTGCCCGAACTACTGGACACGACATCCGAATATCGCAGGGCCGCCACCCAGTGCGCCGGCCCTGCTATCGGAAGTCGCGCAGCACCGAGCGCCAAATATGAGTCTATAGTTGTCAACACAGTCCCCTAGTGCCGAAACCCGTGGACCCTGCGCGAAGAGCGCAAGGCCCCAACCTGTCTCGTGTGCAGGCAAGCATGCGGGCCACGGCACCATCTCAGCCAATGTTGACATTGACTGGAAAAAGTGAGTCACGCCGGGCAATTTCGGCCGGTCCCGCCGGATGGTCGCGCGGGCCATGAAGTTCAGAGGGTGTTTGGAAAGTGCCATCAGGTCAAGGTGAGTTGCTTCAGCATGCGCCGGGCCACGGCGATGTGGATCCAGACTTCGGAGGAGTCCACACGGCCCTCGTAGTCCTTGCTCAAGCGGCGGTGGTAGCCCAGCCAGGCGAAGGTGCGCTCCACGATCCAACGCATGGTCCCCTACGCCTGCACCCAGTCGC
The DNA here is from genome assembly GCA_965219935.1 of Caldilineaceae bacterium. Taxonomy (GTDB): domain Bacteria; phylum Chloroflexota; class Anaerolineae; order Caldilineales; family Caldilineaceae; genus Bin34. The sequence continues at coordinate 1,868,944 of CBDCOU010000003.1, forward strand.
CCAGTGTGGTCCCTTGATAGCCGCTGTTCCCCCAGACCACGCGCAGGCCGGGAAAGTCGTCCTGCAGACGGTCGCGGTCTTGCCGGGCGCCGTCCCGGTCCTGGAGGTTGGCAGCCGGCACGGCCACCTTCCGCGGCAGACCCAGCGTGTCCACCACCAGATGCCACTTGCGGCCCTTGACCTTTTGGGCGGCGAAGGTATGACGCCGCCCCCGAGTTGCAGTCGTTTTCGCGGACGGGCTGTCGATGATACCCGCGCTGGGCGAGGTCTCCCACCCCTCGGCGGCACCACGCCCAGAAGTACCCGTAGACCAGGGTCCAGCAAGGCAGGTCATGGACAGCCACCGCCACGCACAGCCGGTGCGCAACACAGACAGGATCGCATTCACAATTACACGGCGGGGCACTGCGAGGGGGCGCCCGCCCGGGCAGGGGCCCGGCAGCAAGGGGTGGATCCGCTCCCACTCGGCGTCGGATAGGTCGGTGTCATGGGGTTGGCGTTCCATGAGGGTGCGATGTCGAGTGTGCGGAGGCACGCAGGGCGAGTTGCGTTGAGGCAAACAGCGTCTTACTCCGCGTCCCCTTGGGCCTCCCAGCCGCATTTCCAAATACCCTCCTACAATGAAAGGGAAGGGTGCCGCGCCCTCCCGCCGTCCCGCCCCCAAGGACCCTTCACCGATGCGCAGGATCCGCTTGACCCGAACGACATCCCCGCACTGGTTCCCCGGCTCCGGCGCACGCTGGTCTTGGGCGTGCTGGCGGTGGGGCTGTGGATCGGTTTAGGGATGCCAGGGTTCCCTGGTTCCCCACCAGTCCTGGCGGTGTCTGCGCGCCCACCGAGATCCGTTTCCACCCCGGCATGCCTCGCTCAGGGCCCTTCCCCCAGCCTGGCCTGTGACAAGACCATCCTGCTGGCACTGCGGGATGACCTTCTGGCCGGGAGCCATACCGGGTACAACATGGGATTTCTGAGGTACCGGGACGTCGTCCCGCTACGGGATTTCTGGGGTGTCACAGTGGGCGGGGAGCCCCCGCGGGTTACCAGGTTGGAGATGAGCCCGTCGGTTGAAGGGCTCGGATGCCAACCTTGTACTTATCTGGGAGGAATTGTGCCTCCCGCATTGGGGCGATTGGCCCAACTGGAGCATTTGGCACTTACGGCCAACCGGCTGACGGGCCCAATCCCCGGTGAGCTGGGCCAACTCGACTCTCTCCGGGTCCTGGACCTTGACGACAACCCGTGGACTGGTTGTTGGCCTCCAGCGATACGCTTCCTGGTCCCGCGGGGACACTTCAAGTGTTCCTCCTGTCCCGATTTGCCCCCCTGCCAGCACTCTCTTCCGGACTGACAGGGGCGGAGACAGCCGTGCCGAGGGCTCGAGGCACGCGCCATCAGGTGCAGAAAGTGGCACACCCTCTCAGGCCCCGCACCGGGGATGCTCCACCCTTCGTAGAGTTCGCCTCTCGGGAGCAGTACCGACCCACGAGAAGAAGTCGCCATCCAGGGACATGATGTCCAAGTCATGTCCATCTTGATGGGTGGGTTGTGTCACCGGCGAAGTGAATCTTCCGCCGGACGGTACATTGGCTATCCAAGCAGCTTCAAGGCGCTGGGATACCGACTGCGAAGCCTCTTCGGATTTGGCAGCCGCAGCCCACGAAGCGGATGCAATCCCGGCGGACAGTTCCGGGGAGTTGCGCGGCTCAGGCTGAGGATTCGATGTGGTCGTTTACCTGTAGCCGAGGCAGGCATCCTCCCGGTATCGATGCCCTGCAGTCAATGGATCAGGCCGTCAAGTCCCTGGTCCGGCGCGACCGCAAGGCAAGTACCCAAATGCCCAGGGCCCACTCCGCAAGGGCCCACAGCAAGCCGACCTGGTCCAAGTAATCGAATACCAGGAGCGAAATCAGGAACTGAACCAGGTGGGCAGTGCCGGCCACGAACAACGGAATGGACACAATCCTCAGGAACCGTCCCAACTGGCTGCGCAAATCGGGCGAGGTCCGGAAGTGGTGCTCCGCCACCACCAGGAAAATCAGCGTGCAAACCCCAACCACTGCAAAGGTTGTGAAGAGAGTCCCGCCATGGATCAGATATCGGTCCAGCTCCTGGCTGGTCAGGACCAGACGGACCGCGTCGCGCAGGGTCGAAGCCGCCAGAAACCCGACGGCAAAACTCAAAAGCAGGTAGACGTAAGTCAGGAGATGGAAGCCGACACTGCGTCGTCCCATCAACGCATCGAGGGTCATTCCTGAAGTCTCCTGTATCCTTCAGGCCGACAGCGTAACCGGGGCAACCGTGATCCCGTCCAGATCGAGGTCCTTGGCAAAGTGGCAGGCTGCGAAATGCCTGTCGGACATGGACACCTGCGGTGGATCCTCCTCCCGACAGATGTCCTGTACGTGCGCGCAGCGTTCCTGAAAGACGCAGCCGGTCGGCAGGTTGGCGGGATCCGGCGGCTCGCCGGCCGTCACGAGGCGCTTGCCCCGACTGCCCTTGGCCGTGCGCGGCACCGCCGCCAGCAGGAGGGCCGTATACGGATGGCGCGGCCTGTCCAGCAATTCATCCTTGGGTCCCAGCTCCACCAGCCTGCCAGCGTACATGACCGCAATCCGGTCGCAGATGTAGCGAATCACGCTCATGTCGTGCGACACGAACATGTAGGTCAAGTGGAACTCCTGCTGCAACTCCTGCAACAGGTTCAGGATTTGTGCCTGAATCGAAACATCCAGCGCGGAAACCGGTTCGTCCGCAATCACAAGGCGCGGATTCACCACCAGGGCCCGGGCGATGCCAATCCGCTGCCGTTGCCCGCCGCTGAAACTGTGCGGATAGCGCCGCAGGTGCTCCACCCGCAGGCCCACCAGTTCAATGATGCGGGCCACCCTCTGCTCGAGCTCGGTGCCCTTGGCCACGCCGTTGACCAGCAGCGGTTCGCCCACGGTCTCCAGGATGTTCATGCGGGGATTGAGCGAAGCGAAGGGATCCTGGAAGATCATCTGTGCCCGGCGCCGGAACAGCTTCTGCTCTTCCTGAGTCAGGCTGCCGACATCCAGCCGGCCCTCATCCAGGTTGATCCTGATGGATCCGGACGTCATGTCATAGAGGCGCAGGATGGTTCGGCCCAGCGTGGTCTTGCCGCAGCCGCTCTCGCCCACCACGCCCAGGGTTTCGCCGTTGGCCAGCGTGAACGACACGTCGTGGACAGCCTTGGTGTAGCCAATCACCCGGCGTAGGAACCCCTTGGTGATGGGAAAATACTTGCTCAGGCCCTCCACCTGCAGCAGTTCACCCGCGGCAGTCCCGTTGGCCCCTGATGTGGTCTGCATCACATCCGCCATGATCAGTCACCTGCCGCACCATTCGAGGCCAAATCCACATCGTCCGCATACAGGAAACAGCGGACCGTATGGCCCTGTCGCGGTTCCAGCACGGGCGGCGGCGACTCGTCGCAAACCCCTTGTATACGCTCGGTGCACCGAGCGTAGAAGGGACAGCCCTTGTGCACGGCAAAGGGGTTTGGGATGTTGCCGGAAATCGGAACCAGCTGTTCCAGCGGTCCATCGATCTTGGGGATGGACTGCCACAGCGCCCGGGTGTACGGATGGAGCGGTTCGTCGAAGATGGTCTCCGCGTCCGCATGCTCCATGACCAGTCCCAGGTACATCACCATCACCTCGTCGGCCACACCGCCCACGACCGCCAGGTCGTGGCTGATGTAGATGATGGCCATGTTGAGGTCATCCTGCAGTTCCTGAATCAACTCCAGGATCTGGGCCTCAATCGTCACGTCCAGCGCGGTTGTGGGTTCGTCCGCAATCAGCAGGGCCGGATCGCAGGACAGCGCCATGGCAATCATGGCCCGCTGGCGCATGCCGCCCGACAGTTCATGGGGATAGGCGTCCACGGCCCGGTCCGGACGCGGAATACCGACCCGCCGCAACAAATCCTCGGTCCGCTCACGCGCGGATTGCGGGGTCGAATCCGGAATGTGCAGCAAGATCGCCTCGCCGATCTGATCCCCGACCGTATGCAGGGGGCTGAAGGAGGTCATCGGCTCCTGGAAGATCATGCCGATCTCGCCGCCCCGCACGTCCCGGTACTCCTGTCCGCGGGGATCCAGCCGCCCCAGATCCACAGTCTCGGTCCCGCCGTCGGGCATGGCGCGGTGGAGCACGATCTCCCCCGCCAACTGCTTGGCCGGCGGACTGGGCACAATGCCCATCACCGACTGGGCCGACACGGACTTGCCGGATCCGCTCTCGCCGATGATGCCCAGGGTGCGGCCCCGGTGCACGTCGAAGCTAACGTCGTTGACGGCCTGGACCACGCCCTCGAACAGATAGAAGTGGACCTGTAGATTGCGGACTTCAAGCAGCAGATCGCTGCGTCCGGAGTCAGACACGCTGGCTCTCCCTAGTGATCCGAGTACGGGTCGGCCGCATCGCGCAGGCCGTCGCCGACATTGTTGAAGAGCAGCACGGCAGCCATTACCCAAGCCGCGGGGATCAACTGGTGGGGATGCTGGGCAATCGCCACGATGTCCTGCGCATCCTGGAGGAGTGTGCCCCAACTCACGGCCGGCGGCTGAATGCCCAATCCCAGGAAGCTCAGGGCCGTCTCGGCCAGAATCATGGTCGGCACCGCCAACGTGACCGTGACAATCAGGTGGCTGGTGAAGCCGGGCAGCAAGTGCTTGAAAATGATGCGTCGCTCCCCGGTGCCGGCCGCCTTGGCCGCCATGGCGTAATCCTCCTCGCGCAGGGAGAGCAGCTTGCCCCGTACCACCCGCGCCAAGCCGGTCCAGCCCAGGATGGACAGAATGATCGTGATGGCGAAGTAGGTCTTGAGCACTGGCCAGTCGCGGGGCAGGGCCGCCGACAGAGCCATCCACAGTGGAATTTGGGGAATGGAGATCAGGAAGTCGATGAGACGCTGGATCACCTCGTCGATCAAGCCTCCGAAGTATCCCGAAATGCCGCCCAAAATCACCCCCAGAATCAGACTCAGGGCCACGCCAATCAGGCCAATGGACAGGGATATGCGGGCACCGTAGAGAGTGCGGGACAGAAGATCCCGCCCCAGCCGATCCGCACCGAACAACATGAAGGGAGGCGGCTCCTCAACATCGGTGCCGAAGAAATGCACCGTGGCGGTCCAGTCGCCGACAATCGTGTACTCCGGACCCGGTGCAAACAACCGCAGCTTGACGGGGTTGTCCAGGATGGGCGCAAACTCGTACTTGAAGGTCTCCTTGTTCAGGGTCTTCTCGTATCCGTAGTAATGCGGTCCAATGAAGCCTCCGCCCTCCGGGTTTTGGTCAAACCAGTGCAGTCGCACCGGGGGGGCCTCCTGGTAGCTCTCAAAGCGCGTCGAGGGCAGATAGGGGCTGAAGAACCCCGGCAGGATGGCCAGGACATAGAGCAGCAACAGCAGGGCCGTGGAAATCATGGCCACGCGGTGTCGGCGAAAACGCCACCAGATCAGCGACCACTGGCTGGCGTAGTAAAACCGATCGTCCTGTTCCGCCTGTTCGGCAACCAGGACTTCCTCAAAGACTTCTGTGGAAGCAGTCATGATGGGTTCCGAAAGTGTCAACGGGCCGCGGCGGCACTATAGCGAATGCGTGGATCCAGCGCCGCCAGCAGGATGTCCGACAACAATGTGCCCACGACCGTCAGCACCGACAGAATCATGACAATGCTGCCGGCCAGGAACATGTCCTGGGCCAGCACGGCCCGCAGCAGGAGCGGCCCGGTGGTCTGAAGGCCCAAAACCAGGGACACCAGCACCTCGCCGGAGAAGATGCCCGGCAGAATCCAGCCGATCGTGCTGATGACCGGGTTCATGGACATGCGCACCGGATACTTGAACAGAAGCTGCATCTCGTTAACGCCCTTGGCGCGGGCGGTAATGACATATTGCTTCTTGAGTTCGTCCAGCAGGTTGCCGCGCATGACCCGGATCAGGGCCCCGGTGCCATTCAGCCCGATGATGATAAGCGGGAGCACCAAATGCTTGAGCATGTCGATGAACTTCTCCATCGACATTGGTTCGTCCATGTACTCGATGGAAAACAGGCCCAAGGGCGCGAACTCGGTAAGCTTGAAGATGTACCAGGCCAACACCATGGCCAATAGGAACGTGGGGATGGTCAATCCCAGGAAGCCGAAGAAGGTGAATATGTAGTCCAGCACCGAGTACTGGTGGGTGGCGGAATAGATCCCGATCGGGATGGCGATGACCCAGGACACGATCAGCGCCGAGATGGAAATCAGAAGCGTCAGGGGCAGGCGTTCGCCAAGCAGTTCGTTGACGGTCTTGCCCCATTGGAACGACCAGCCGAAGTTGAACTTGAACAGGATGCCCCGCATCCATCTGACGTAGCGCTTCCAGGCCGGCTGGTCAAAGCCGTACATCTTGACCAACCGCTCCGCCTCGTCCTCGTTGAGTTCGATGCCGGAGGCGCGCAGGTTCTCGATCTGGTAGGTGACCCAATCGCCCGGCGGCAGCTCGATGATCGCGAACGACACCAGCGAGATCAGCAACAGGATCGGTATCAGCATGACGCTGCGCCGCACAATATAGGCAACCATCGGATCGGGTTCCAGGCGATAGGTCTATGGGGGCCGGACGGCATCCCGCGGGATGCCGTCCGGCCGCTTCAGTGATTCCTGTGGTTCAAGGGAGAGCTACTGGTTCTCCTCGGGGTTGACGTAGTACAGCTGCTCCATGGCGAAGTTCTGCGCAATGGCAAAGCCTTCGGTCGCCACGTTGGCCATGTTGAGAGAAACGATCAGCGGGTACTTTACATTCTCCACGATCGTGATCTCCGGCAGGTTGTCCCGGTGCCAGGCATTGCCCTGATCCTTGAACTCATTGTACTCGTCACCGCCGGACACGGAACCCCAGCGGGCAATGTCAAGCGCATAGGCGTCCTTGACCCACTGCGGCGGCTCCCAGGCCGGATCGCGGTTCTCCTCGGAGGCAGTCATGTACTGCCACCAGGCGTAGCCTGCACGCTGGATTGTGTCGCTGGTCCAGTTGTTGTCCCAGCCCTGGTCGTGGGCCCAGAAGACCGTGGCCTGCAGTTCGTTGTTGTTGCGCCGTTGGCCCCAAAGCGCTGGATCGAGCTTCTTGACCAGGGCCCGGATGCCGATGTCGCCCAGGTATTCGCCAACCAATTCGGATGCCGGCTCCAGATCAGGAGCGTGGGCGCCATGCTCAATCAGCAGCTCGAACGGCTCGCCCGAAGGATACAGACGGTAGCCGTCGTCGTCCCTCTGATCGAGGCCGATGGAATCGAGCAGGGCATTGGCGCGATCCAGGTCCCGGGTGGACAGATCGGCGCCGACCGTGTCGAGCGGCTTGGTGGCGTAGCCGTAGTACAGCGTCTCGATCATCTCGTCACGGTTCACGGCCAGGCTGACGGCCTGCCGGAACTCGATGTTGGAGACAACCTCCCGGAATGCCGCGGCCAGCGGATCGGCTTCGGCGTTGTAGGTCTGGTTGATCCAAATGGAACTGGAGTCGACATGCATGTCCAGCAGCTGGTGGCGGTAGCCGCCCGCCGGGCCGTTCTCGACGTACAGCGGAATCTTGACCAGGCCGGTGCTTTCGCGCATGAAGTCGGCCTCGCCGGTCAGAATGCCGGTGTTGACCATTTCCACATCCTCAACCAGCTTGGAGACCATCTTGTCGATGTAGGGCAGCTGCTTGCCTTCGACGTCAACCTTGTAGTAGTACGGGTTGCGCTCAAAGACCAGGAGGCCCGGCTCCGCCGCTTCCACGCGCTGCCAGGGAGTGATGACCGGAGAGCGTCCGACCATGCACTTCTCCTGGTTGACGTGCCAGTTGACGCAGTCGTTGGCCGTGAAAACCTGATTCCACTCGTCGGTGAGGTTCATCTCATTGAGCTGGTCGCGCAGATCCTCGATCCCGTTCTCAAGGTGGTCCACATGGAACTGCTTCAGGTAGGCCGAAGGCCGCACCAGCTCCGTCCAGCCGTTCCAAGTCTCGATGGTCAGGGCGCGCAGGAACCCGCCGTAGGGGGCATCGAAGTCCACCTGGAAGGTGTAGTCGTCGATCATCTGGAACGTCATCGGCGTGCCGGTGGGATCGTTCCGCGTGCGGAAGCGCCTGGGGAAGCTGGGGGTGAGGAATTCGTTGCCGTAGATGTCCTCGGCCACGAACCGGGCATCCTCGGCCGTGACCAGGGAGCCGTCGGACCACTTCAAGCCCTCGCGCATGTGGAAGACGAAAGTCTGATTGTTGTTGGAGACCTCATAGTCCTTCAGCACATTGCCACGGATGCCCTGCACGCCCAAGCCGGGCGCGGAAAGCAGGGGCTCGTTCATGCCGACAAAGGTGTCCGGATTCCAATCCGGGCGGAAGTGGAGCGTGCGCAGGGCGCCGCCGAAGTTGCCGGACTGCCAGTCTACGTGGCCCTCCGGGAGGAGTACACCGGGGCCCACCACGAACGGTTCATTCGGCAGGCGATCTTCCAGCGGGGGCAGTTCGCCCGACGCCACACGGTCCCACAGCACCGGCGACTCCAAGGGGTTGCCCGCCATCGCTTCCTCTGCGGCCATCGAGTCCGCATCCTCGGCCGGGGCTTCGGCTGCAGGTCCGGCAGGAGCACCGCAGGCAGCCACCGCCAACAGCGCAAGGAGCAAGGCTGCCAACAGCCCTGCCTTGAAGGGAGTCTTCATTCAAGGTTCTCCTAGTATGAATGTTGAGATTGTAACGCGCCGATCCGGTCCAAGGAGCTGGCCGAACAAAGTCACTGCCGGCAACGACAAGTGATGCTATGACGAAACGGGATCGGTGGCCCTATTGTAGGGTTGCCTTGCCCTCAGCGCCAAAGAGACCCAACCGGCATGGTGCCGACGCGAGCCCGGTCGCCCTCTTCAAACCAGTGCTCGGAACATCTCCGCGTGCAGCGTGACCGCCGCCAGCCGCGCCCTGTCCACGGCCATACCCAGGCCCGGTGCCCGCGGTACCGACACGGTCGAGGCCCGCGTTGAGTTCGAAGTTCAGAAACACCCCGTCCTCGTGGTAGTGGCGGTGGGGGGCGGAGATGTCGCCGGGCAGCACGAAGTTGGGCAGCGAGGCCAAGGCCAGGTTTTGGCGACCCGTCCCACATTGGTCTCCAGCATGCCCCCGTACCAGACCGGCACGCCGGCCTCCCGGCACATGTGGTGAGGAGGCCTGTCGGCACCCAGTGGGGCACCGACAGACCAATCAACGATCCTCGGACAAACTCAAACTATTACTCGTTCTCTTCGGGGTTGAGGTAGTAGAGCTGTTCCATGGCGAAGTTCTGGGCAATGGCGAAACCCTCGGTCGCCACGTTGGCCATGTTGACGGAGACGATCATCGGGTACTTCACGTTTTCAACAACCGTAATGACCGGCAGGTATTGCCGATGCCAGGCGTAGCCATCCTCCTTGAGTTGGTTGTGCTCATCGCTACCAGGGACAGTACCCCAGCGAGTAACGTCACGTGCAAAGGCCTCTTTGACCCACTGAGGTGGCTCCCAGTTGGGATCCCGGTTCTCTTCAGCGGAATTCATGTACAGGCCCCAAGCCTTTCCAGCACCGTAAACCCCAAAGAGCCCACCGGTCGATTCGTCGTCGCAGCACTGGTCGTGAGACCAGAGCACACTTGCCTGCAGTTCGTTGTTGTTAAGGCGTTGACCCCAGAGCGATGGATCGATTTGCTTGACAAGGGCTTTGATGCCGATGTCGCCCAGGTACTCAGCCATCAATTCCGAAGCCGGCGCTATGTCCGGAGCGTGCGCTCCGTGCTCAATCAGGAGTTCAAAGGTCTCACCGGATGGATACTGGCGGAAACCATCATTGTCGCGGGCGTCAAGACCGATGGAGTCGAGCAGCGCGTTGGCTCGATCAACATCCCGGGTTGACAAGTCTGCCCCCACCGTTACAAGCGGTTTGGAGGCAAACCCGTAGTACAGGGTCTCGATCATTTCATCGCGGTCCAAGGCCAGGCTGACCGCCTGACGGAACTCAATATTGGAGACGACATCCCTGAACTGTTCAGCCAGTGGATCGGCCTCGGCACCGTAGGTCAGGTTGATAATGAGTACGGTGGAATTGACGTGCATATCCAACAACTGGTGCCGGAAGCCACCCGCCGGTCCGTGCTCTACATAGAGCGGAATCTTGACCAGGCCCGTGCTTTCACGCATGAAGTCGGCTTCACCGGTCAGGATGGCGGTATTGACCATTTCCACGTCTTCGACCAGCTTGGTGACCAACTTGTCGATGTAAGGCAGCTGCTTGCCTTCCGTGTCGACCTTGAAGTAGTAGGGATTGCGCTCAAAGACCACAACGCCCGGATCGCCCACTTCCACGCGCTGCCACGGGGAAACGACCGGAGAATTGCCAACCAGGCACTGCTTTTTGTGTATATCCCGGCTGCGACAGTTGTTGGCGGCGAAGACCTGGTTCCACTCGTCGGTGAGATTCATCTCGTCAAGTTCTTCACGCAAATCCTCGATCCCATTTTCAAGATAGTCCACGTGGAATTGCTTGAGATAGGTGGATGGCCGCACCAGTTCCGACCACCCAGGCCAGGATTCGATCGTCAAGGTGCGCAGGAACCCACCGTAGGCGTCGTCGAAGTCCACCTGGAAGGTGTAGTCGTCGATCTGCTTGAACGTCATCGGCGTGCCCGTGGAATCGTTCCTGGTGCGGAACTTCCGGGGGTAGTTTGGGGTGAGGGATTCATTGCCGTATATGTCCTCGACCACAAACCGAACGTCTTCAGCGGTTACCGGGGACCCGTCCGACCATTTCAGGCCTTCGCGCATGTGGAAGACGAAGGTCTGGTTGTTGTTGGAAACCTCAAAGGACTTCAGCACGTTGCCACGGATGTCCTGGACACCCAGCCCGGGTGCGGACAGCAACGATTCGTTCACGCCTATGAACACGTCCGGATTCCAAAGCGGGCGGTAATGGAGTGTACGCAGAGTGCCGCCGAAGTTGCCGGGTTGCCAGGCGACGTGACCCTCCGGCAAGAGAACACCAGGACCCACGACGAACGGTTCGTTCGGGAGACGGTCTTCCAGCAGAGGCAACTCGCCCAACGCCACGCGGTCCCACAACACCGGCGACTCCAAAGGGTTGCCGGCCGATTCCGCCGTCGCAGCCTCGGCATCCTCGGCCGCAACGTCAGCTGCAGGTTCGGCAGGGATACCACAGGCAGCCACTGCCAAGAGCACAAAGAGTAAGGCTGCCAGCCACCCTGCCTTAAAGATAGTCATAATTCAGGTCCTCCCGAATTATTGGCAAATTGCAATGCGCCAATCCGGTCCCAGGGGCTGGCCGGACAGATTCACTGCCGGCAACGACGAGTGGCGCAATGACGAAACGAGATTGGCAACCCGATTGTGGATCCGCCCCCCCCCTTTGTCAAACGAGTTTCAGACGGCCGAGTTCCGGACGGCATGGCGCAACCGTGAGGCCGGCCAACGCCTTCATTGCGGCGTGCGGAAAGTCTCCGCATGGAGTGTGACCACTGCCAGCCGCGCCCGGTCCACTACCACGCCCAGGCCCGGCGCCTGTGGAACCGACACAGTCGAGTCCGGGTTAAGCTCGAAATCCGGAACCGCCACGTCCTCATGGTAGTAGCGACGAGAGGCGGAGATGTCGCCGGGCAGGGAGAAGTTGGGCAGCGAAGCCAAGGCCAAGTTCCCGGCCCGCCCCACATTGGTTTCCAGCATACCTCCGCACCAGACCGGCACGCCGGCCTCCCGGCACAGGTCGTGGATACGCAGAGCAGCGCTCAGGCCGCCGACCCGGCCCACCTTGATGTTCATATTGCGACAGGCCCCGATCTTCAGGGCCCACTCGGCATGCAGCGGCGAGTGAATGCTCTCGTCGAGGCAGATGGGCGTCTGCATATTGGCCTGCAAGGCGGCATGGTCCACGATGTCGTCGTGGTGGAAGGGCTGTTCGATCAGCAACAGGCCAAAGTGGTCAAGGTCCTTAAGGGAAGCAGTGTCGTCCGGAACATAGGCGGAGTTGGCATCCACCTGCAGGGCCAGATCCGGCCAGCGGTCGCGTACCGCCTCCACGGGTTCGACATCCCAACCCGGCTTGATCTTGAGCTTCACCCGTGCGTACCCGTCATCGACCCAAGCCGCGACACGGTCCAACAGTTCGGGAATGGACGGCTCGATGCCCTGTGACACGCCGACCGCCACCCGATCGCCTCGGCCGCCCAGGGCTGCCTGCAGCGAATGCCCGGCCTGCTGCGCCTCAAGGTCCCAGACCGCATTCTCCAAGGCAGCCTTGGCCATGGGATGACCCCGCACGGGAGCAAACAGCCGTTCGCAATCGCGCGCGGCCACCGAACCGGCCTCCAGCAACCGCGGCACCAGGTAGCCGGCCATCACGTGCAGGGCCGTACCCATGGTCTCCGCCGAGTACCACGGCCCGGATCCGGCCACGCACTCCCCCCATCCGATCAGATCTACACTGCGGACCGCGACCAGGATGGATTCACGGTGCGTCTCGCGCCGAAAACTGGTCTCGAACGGATGCACGTAGGGAAGCCGGATGTGGTGTAGTTCGATGCACGAAACGGCGACGGACTGGCTGTTACTCATCTTGAATCTCCAAGGGCACTTGGTTCACGGTCCGATCATGCAGCCAGCACCACACATCCTGACCCGCCTCCGCCTTCAGGCGTACGGGCACCTGCTCGGGACACACCGTCAACGGCACATCGCAGCGGGGATGGAAGCGGCAGCCGCCGGGCAGGTTGCGCAGGTCGGGCGGGGCACCCGGGATGAACTCCGGCAGGGCTTCGTCGTGCAAGCGCGGAATGCTGCCCAGCAGCCGGCGCGTGTACGGATGGGCCGGCTGCCCCAGAATCTGCTCAGAACTGCCAATCTCGGCAATTTGGCCGGCGTAGACGACCGCCAGACGATCGCAGATGTCGCTTGCCAGCGCAATGTCGTGGGTGATGAACAGAATGGAAAGGCCCTCTGCCTTCAGGTCCTTGAGCAGGTTCATGATCTGCGCCTGCACACTGACATCAAGGGCGGAAGTCGGTTCGTCCATGATCAACAGGCGCGGCGAAAAGATCAAGGCCCCCGCAATCATCACACGCTGCTTCATACCGCCCGACAACTCGTGCGGGTAGAGGTTCCAGGCACCGGACGGGAGGCCCACGCGTTCCAGCAGGCCGCGGGCCTGCCGTTCGAGGGCATCCGGTGCGATGTCGGAGGATCGCGACTGGCGCACCGGTTCCGTCAGCCACTTTCCCACGCGCATGACGGGATTGAGACTGTTCTGGGCCCCCTGGGGCACCAGGGCCATGCGCCGCCAGCGCACGGTGCGCCGAAACTCCTCGGCATCCAGGGCCGACACGCAGACGCCATCCAGCCACACCTCCCCTTCGTACCGGGCCGTGTTGCCCGGCAGCATGCGCAGCATGGCGTTGGCCGCACTGGACTTGCCGCACCCGGACTCGCCAACAAACCCCAGGGCCGTGCCCGGCTCGCCCAGTTCGAACGACACCCCGTCCACGGCCTTGACCGTGCCGGCCGGATCGGCGTAGTGAAGATACAGGTCGCGAACCTGCAGGACGGAGGCCATCGTCAATCGGCCCGCCGGGTTTGGCGCAGGCGGGGGTTGACCACCGGCTCGATGGCCAGCGACAACAACATGAACGTGGAGGCCACCAGCACTATCAGGAGACCGGGAGGCACAATCCACCACCAGTAGCCAACATAGACCCCGCCGGTACGGAACCCCGCCTCCAGAATCTGACCCCAGGTGGGGATCGACGGATCCCCCAGACCCAGGAAACTGAGGCCCGCCTCGGCCAGGATGGCCGACGGCGCGGTGAAGATAATCTGGGCCAGGAAGTACGGCATGATTTGCGGCAGGATGTGGCGGTACATGACCCGCCAGCGCGAAGACCCCAGGCTTTGCACGGCCTCGATCAACTGGCTTGAGCGCATGTGCAGCACCATGACCCGCACCTGGATGGCCAGGCCCGGCCAGCTGAAGGCAATCAGAATACCGATGATAACGGTCAGGTTGGGACCGATGATGAACAGGAGGAAAATTAGCAGGGGCAGGACGGGGATGTTGGCCACGATGTCCGAGAGGCGCTGAATCACCGTGTCGGCGGCTCCGCCCAGGTAGCCGGACGCCATGCCCAGAACGGTGCCGATGGAGGTGGACAGGAGCGCCACCACGACGCCAATCACCAAGGCGGTGGGCAAGCCGTAAAGCAACCCTTGGGCCAGGTCGCGGCCGATGCTGTCCGTACCCATGCGGCCAAAGGCGTCCCCGCCGGCCACCAGTTCCACGGACCCGATGCCGTCGTCCTCCGCCCGCGTGGCCGTCTGAAAAAGGAATGTGTACTCGCCCAACATCGGGGCAAACCCGTCGCCCGTTGCATCCGGCACGCCAAAGAGGATGTCCATGACGCGCGGGCGGATTTCCTCCGCGTCCATTTGCAGGCCGTACTCCTCGGCCAGGAACTCCTGTAACGAACTGAGGGTGCTTTCGTCGGCACTGAGTTGGATGCGCAGGGGATCGTCGAAGTGGCGCTCGTACGGCCCTTCCTCGCCATCGCGCGGTCCGCGCACGGCATGGCGCAAGACACTGACACGGGTTTCGTCGGGCCTGATCAGGGTGAGGGCCAGTAGCGGCGCCCTTTCCTCGAACCGTACGTCCCGCACGGTCAGGGCCAGGAAAACCGGCACGGCCCCTTCCTCCATGCTGTAGGAAATGTTCCAACTGGCAATCAGGTTGCGTCCCTTCTCCTCAACCGTCTCCGGTTCCCCGCGGACGGCCTGCCAGTGCTCCGCCCGCGGTTGACTGTCCACCCGCCGGATCCACGCCGGCGGCGCGGCCTTCGGGTTGTCCACCCAGTGAATCGGATTGCTCCAGACCCGGTTGCCGAAGTCGTCGGGATAGGAGACGACCACCCAAACCGAGAGCACCACCTGCGCGGCCAGGGACAGCAGGCCCAGCAGGCCCACCGGCGTCTTGAGCAGGGCGTCCCGGATCTGCCGAATGCGCATCAGTCGGCGTAGCTGACCCGCGGGTCCAGGAAGATGTACAGCGTCTCCAGCAGGAGGCGAATGGCCACGTACATCAGGGTGAACATGAAGGTGAGCGCCACGATCACGCCCTCGTCGGGCGTACCGGCCAGAGCGTCGTAGTACAACCGCCCCATGCCCTGCCAGTTGAAGACGGTCTCAATCAGAATCGATCCGGACAACGAACCGGCCAAGCCGAAGATCAGGCCCGTGACAATGGGCGGAGCGGCCACGCGCAGGATGTGGGCGTTGCGCACGCGGGTTTCTGACAGCCCCCGGGCCCGGGCCATGCCCACGAAGTCCTCCTGGGCGATGTTGAGCGTGATTGTCCGCACCGCGTACATGTAGGGCCCCACACTGACCAGTACCATGGACAGCACCGGCAACACGGCGTGCCGGGCCAAGTCGGCAAACCGGAGCCAGCCCCCTTCCGGGGGCGGGGTGCTGTACATGCCTCCGGACGGCAACAGACGCCAATGCACCGACACCACGAGGATGAGAAGAATGCCAATCCACCAGGTGGGAATCGCGTAGGTGACGGCCGCCAGGCCGGATACCAGGCGATCAATCCAACTGCCGGGCCGGGTTGCCACGTACAGGCCCCCTGCCAGTCCGGTCAGGGCCACGATCACCGTCGAGGTGGTCATCAGCAGAATCGTGTTCGGCAACCGTTCCAGCACGATGTCGGCAATCCGGCTGGATCCTGCAAAGGAACGGAGGGAACGGGCCTCCCCAAGGTCCAGTCGCATGACCCTGAACACGGTTCCCGGCAGCCGGCGCTGCCACGGGATGTCGAGTCCGTAAAACGACTCCAGTTCCGCCTTGCGGGCGGCCAGAACCCGTTCCAGTTCATCCGGATCCCGAATGGTCTCGGCCAGGGTGGTCCGCTCGACGCGGATTTGCTCGCCCACCACCGACGAAAGGATGCGGTCCGAAAAGCCGGTCAGGCCCAGGGTCAGGACGAGCAGCAGCAGAACGACGAAAAAAACCCCGACCATGGTCAGGGCGCGCACCGCCAGAGGGATCAGGTTGCGCATGACAGCCTGCCAAGCTTGGCTATCAAGGAATGCAGCTGTCCCGTGTCCGCGAACCGGGGCAGATGAGATGCGGTGTCATCCCGGACGACGCCCTCCGTCAGCAACATCGCCCTACATTGCCCTCAGGCTGGCAGCTTCCGCCGCAACGGCTGCGATGGCATCCAGTTTCTCCACAACCTCCGGATCGATTTCGCCAACCTCCAGATACCCCGCCAGTTCATAGAAGGATTTCTTGGCCATCAGATTGGGGAGTTCCAAACTGGCGAAATAGTTCCTGAACAAGGGTGTCAGGAATTCGTCGCTAACCTTCATGTCAGCGTCCCAAGGTGATCCTCTGCCCAACTGCCTCAACGCTGCCTCGAGTTCGTCGATGCACTGGCTCATCAGCCGCTCGCGTCGTTCCGCCTCCAGGGAACTGAACAGGCCAGTCTGCCCAACGGTCTCGGAAGGCAATTCGACTGTGCTGGCCTCGCGTCCCGTTGACCGGGCGTACCGAAGCAACACGGAACGCGTACAAACATAGTTCTCGATTTCCCTGCGCTCCCACATCAAGGACGTGATTGGCGCAAGCTCGGGTCGCCGGGACAGGCGATCGAACAGCGCGACTCCCTTCAAGTTGGGGAAAGCATCCCGAAGCCCGTGAAAGTGTCGCTGCACTTGAGGCGGCTGGTCCTTGACGTAGTGCACAAAAGGTCGATCCACGGCTTGCCGAGCAGCCTTGTGGCCAAGCCGTTGGGCCAGCGACTGAAGCAGGGCAAGATCTGTCGAGCCCTCCAAATAAAGGACCCAGCCGGTTTGCTCCGCCAGTTGATAGTGTTCAAAACCGATTGTCGTCAGTGATTTGAGTGCCTGGCTGCCTTGCCCGTCGATCCTGTGTGGTGTACCGGTGAAGGCAACCACGATGTCCCTTCCCGCCGCCTCGTTCAACCACACCTCGGAATGGCTCGCGGCAATGATTTGGCTGCCACTGAGGCGGGCTTCATCCGTGAGAAGACTGTACATCTGCCGTTGCCTGAGAACCTCCAGATGCGCATCGGGTTCGTCCAACAACAATACTGCTCCCTTATGGCCGTGCATGTACGCCAACAGTAGCAACGTTTGCTGCAGACCCCTTCCCGCGGACGACAAATCGAACTCGTGTCCCCGTTCAAGGTAGGCGATTGTAATTTCTCCCCTCTCAGGTACGTAGACAGGAGCCTGGAGTTCGACTCCAAACAGCGATTGAACATGACCAACAATCCGCTGCCAATCGTCGTTGGATTGGCTTTGAACCGTGTAGCAGAGATTTCTCAGGACTTCGGCGGTGCGGCCCTCCCCAACCCGTACGGCCACCGCGCCGGGATCGATCCGCGTTTCATTGGCTGCAAGTCCTGACATCGGCGGCAAATAGGCAACGCTCGCCCGCCGTGCCTCGTCCGGAACCATCTGGCCTTCATCCAATGTACCTGTGGCACCCAACACAGGACGACAACGAACGGACTCCTCGTTGCTGTAACTGAATTCCATCGCGCAAGTCCAAGCCGTGCCGTTCTCCACTCCTTCCACAGCTACCTGAATGGGAACTCGTCCGGTGGTCTTCTTGCCATCCACCATATCGACTCGCTGATAGCGCAAGTCCGTCCACAGCAGACGCGCCTCCGGAATCGGAACGGCCACGAGATCGCGCCGGTTGACCGTCACGCCGAGGCGCGGTCCACCGGCACCAGTGGACTGCTGTGTGCGATCCGCCTTCCGTCCCAGCCACCGCTTGAGTCCGATTTCCCAAAGCGCCAGCGCCTGGATGGCAGCCGTCTTGCCCGAATTGTTGGGTCCGATGAACACGACAGGACTGCCGAGTTCAATATCGGCTTCCTCAAACCGCTTGAAGTTGCGAATCAACAGCCTCGTGAGCATGCGACCCGGATCCCTCTGGAACTGCAAGGCCGACAGCGGAAGACAACTACTCGTTGCATCCCCCGCTGCCGGCCTGCAGCCGTACTTCTTCGATACCGACGAAGTCGCCGGCTCGGGACATCAGCCGAAGCCCACGTCCGCCTCGATCTCAAGCGTGCGTTCAGTCACCCTGGCCAAGTCGTCGCTCCAGGCCGCCAGAATCAAGTTGAACAGATCGGCGTCCAGCGCGTCCGTTTCGTCCGCGGTCAGCGCAATGGCAAACGAGCCATCGGCCTGTTCCTCGGCCTGTCCGCTGAGCAGGACCTTGCCGCTGGAGGCATCCTTGAGCACATACTCGACCGCCAACTGGCCCGGCCCCTCAAGTTCCAGGGACACCGTGTAGTCGTCGCCAAAGACCAAATCGTCCGCCTCAATATCCGTGATGCGCACGAATTCGGGCAGACCGACGTAAAGGTCCGCAGGCGTGAAGGGATAGTCCTCCGCCCGATAGGCCTTCAGTTCCGCGTACTGTGCTCCGGGGTCGTACCGCTCCAGGCTGAAGGGCCCGTTGCCAATAACCAAGTGCCCCTTTTCACCGAACCAGTCCAGCAACGCGTCGTAGCCGGCCAGCGCCGACTCGGCATTCACGAGCGGCTCGTCCCTGCCCGGCAACTCGAACACCGACTCCGGAACCGTCTGCTTGCGCTTCATGTCCAGCAGTACGCGCCGTACCAACCGGGCATCCCGGTCCAGGACCAGGCTGATCCAAGGCACCTTGAACCGGGCCGCAGCCGTATCGGTGTAGGCGCCGCGGCGCTGCTCGAACACCAGTGTGTCCAGGGCGGCCAGCAGTTCCCAGGGCGTGCCCACGCTGGAGGGGATCCCGTAGCCCGCGATGTAGTCCTCCTCGAAGTGCCAGAAGTCCACATAGGTCTCGATGCGGTTCTCGTCCAGGACCCGGTAGCCCTTGATGGTTTCCAGATAGGGTCTGGCGGTGGTTGCGATGACGGTCTCGATCAGCGCCTTTTGCGGGTTGAGGGAGATGTCGATGCCCTGATGCAGGCCGTACACCACGTCGGCCATCGAGATGGGCCTGCCATGGTGGAACTTCGACTGGAAGTAGCGACTGTAGTCGTATTCGATGCGGCTGACCGCGGTGGTGCCCTCCGGCACGGTGACCCAGGCCTGCCGACCAGCGTCCCAATGCATGGCATCGGCCGGGACCTCCAGGGTGTCGTCCGGACCCGCGGTTTCGATCTCGAAGTCCAGCCGGAACGGCTGCGGCTTGCCCGAGAACGGATGGTTCCACATGGCCGGATCCTGAAGCTGTCGCCAGATGTCCGATGTGTAGACATCGCCGATGCCGCCGACCGGGTTCCAGGTGGAGCGCTCGGTCCAAACCCACAAGTGGCCCACCGTCAATTCATCGCTGCCTTCCTTGTAGGCGGTGCGCAGCGACCACAGGCCGCGCGGGCCGGCCGCAATGTCCTGCGTGATGCCGGTGACATCCGCCTGGACGGGATAACTGTTCAGGATCGTGGCGATCCAGACGCGAACGCTCTCCTCCAGCCCCAGCTCGGTCATCCGCTTGTAGAGCTCATCGCGGGCCTCCCGGTCCGCAAAGTCGCCCTGGAACAGCCGGCGGCCCAAGGTGTCCAGTTCCTCGTGCTCGTACTGCCAGAAGCCCACTTCGCGCCAGCCCGGCATGTTGCCCTGCCACGGAGCGTAGTAGGCGTTGATGCCGCTGTAGTCGTAGCGCTGGGGCGCGCCCCGCCCCCAGCCCTCCGTGTACAGATGCCACCGGAAGTCCGTCGGATTGGAGGTGTAGACCGTTTGGATGGCCGGCGCAAACGGCTGGTAGGAAGGGGAAATCTGGAAGCCGGCGCCGGTCAGCGCCGTCTGAATCAGGTTGCCCACGTCCCGGCGCTCATCCTCCACGCGAATGATGAACTTCAGAACAATCGGCCTGTCCGCGAAATGCCAAACATCGTCCTTGAGTTCCGCCCCCGCCTCCGTCATGGCCGCGGTGATCTCCGCACGCGCCGATTCCGGATCATGGTCCAGCCCGGCCTCGTTGACCTGGCGGAAAATAGTCAGGTAGTCGAAGTCCGTGGGGCTGATGTTCGTCAACATCGGCACAGCCTGGCCCTGATAGATCTCGCGGGCGACGAACTCCCGGTCGACCAGGCGCTGCACGGCCCGCCGCACCTCCGGAATCGAGAACGGGTTCAGGGCGCCCTCGGCCGCCGGAGCCGGATTGAGAATCAGCGAAATCGTGGTGGCCGGCGCCTCGAACAGCTGGATCTGTTCCTCCTCAAGCTCCCGGGCCGCACTGATCTTCAGGTTGTAGTAGTACAGATCCATCTCGCCGGCCTGCAGATCCAGCGGGGCGCGATCCACGTCGAAGGCCCGAAAGCGCAGGGTCTCCACGGCCGGACCGGTCAGGTCGTGCGGCGCGGCATAGCCTTCGTCCACGGTATCGTCGTCCCCGGCGGCCTGACCGGAATCGGCGGCCAGCGAGGGTACGGCCCACAGCAGCAGGCAGACGGTCAGCAGGAACACGAGGCCGATCCGGAATTCAGTCGGCCGACGGTGTGTCAGGCGCATGGCAGGCATGTCCTTGGGTTGAAACGATGGGATGAGGTGGCTGCGGGGCCGGAGAAACGCGAAGCATTCCTCCGGCCCCGGCCGTGTATGCGTCAGTTGTCGCCCAACTGGGCCAGCAGTGCCTCCAACTGATCGGAGATCGACTTGATGTTGTCGAAACCGAACTCCATGTAGAAGGACGTGGAGGCGAAGTTGCCCGATCCGTCCACCAGCGTCACGGCATGGGCTCCCTCGCCCGAGACGGGCACGAACACGTTGGCCGTCATGCGGCCCAGGTCATCGGTACGGCCGGACGCCACCTCGGTGCCGCCCACCAGCAGGAAGTAGTTGATCAGCGGCTGGAAGCCATGTCCCTGCACCGTGATCTGCTCGCCGGCCGGACCGGCGTTGGGACTGATGAAAATCTCCGGGTTGGGAATGGAACGCTGGCGCGTAAAGCCAATCTTCTGGTTGTAGCCACCGTATTCGCCCAGACGTGTGTCGGCCCATGCAATGTAGGCTTCGTCCTCAATGGCGGCAATTGCGAAGTAGTCGCCCAGGAACAGTCCCCGAGGGAAACCCTTGTTGGGATTGGAGGGGAAGTCCGTAACCCTTGTGTCCCCCACGCTCAGGTTCAGTTCGGGCAGTTCGAAGCCCCAGGTATCCCCTTGATCGGAGGATCGCGTGTAGTAGATGTGGTACCGGGTCTCGACAGGATCATCCCGCATGTCGCCCCACATCACATGGATCACCCCGTCCGGCCCCACGTCCACCGCCGGGAAGAACTGCAGCGCCGTGCCGGTGTCGTGGTTCAACTGCTTGGGCTGCGACCAGCGCTTGCCACCGTCCAGGGAGCGAATGAAGAAGATGTCCCCTTCGTCGGTTTCGCTGTCCGGAGGAATGGCGGTGTACACCACGTACAGTTCATCCTCGGGCCCCACCGCCAACTTGGGGAACGCCGAAGCCCAGTACCGGAAGTAGGCGTTGCGCGGACGGAAGCCGGGCTCCAGGAAGCTGGCAATGCGCTTGGGATCGCCGAAACTCTCACCGCCGTCGGTGGACTTGGCAATATAGAACTCGGCCAAGCCCTTCTGGCTTTCGTCATCCGTGCTGTCGATCCAGGCCACAAAGACATTCCCTTCGGAATCCACCACGGGCACCGGCCCCTGCACGACCCGTTTGGTGCCAATCGTGTTGGCCTGCCCTTCGGTCTCGCTCACTTCGCCGTAGGTGCGGCGCACCGTGGGCCCCGCCGCCACGGGATCCGACCAGGTCGCGCCCCGATCCATTGAATAGACCAGTCTGGGGGTGGTGTCGACCCGGGGTGAGCCGAGGGTCGGGATTTCCCCGATGTAGAGGATGTCGTAGGAGGTGTTGAACTCGACGTAGGTGACGTAGATGACTTCCTGATCCTCGATGGTGGGATGGGGTCCCGTTGTCATCCAGGGCTTGTCCAGGAAGCCCAGCGTGATCGTGCCGCGCATCCGGCCGGTCAGGTCCTCCGTGACATCGGAAGTCACCTCGCTGCGGGCGGTGGAAACCGGTTCCGCCCAGGTGTAGCCGCCGTCCTCGGAACGGGACAGGGAAATGCTTGACACCAGGGCGAACCCGACCGCGTTGCCTACCGTGTACTCCTTGATCCCAATGGAGATCGAGCCCATGTAGACATTGCCGTCGCTGTCGAACTCGACAACCGGATCGCCGCCGGACACCCGATCCTTGCGCAGGTACTTGACCTGGCGGGGACCATCCCAGTTGACACCGCCGTCGATGGACACATAGGCCGTGTTGTTGGGGAAGTTGTAGTCGATGGTGCCCAGCACGATATGGTCGGGATCAAGCGGGTTGACCGCGATGTCCGGCTCCGTCTGCAAAGGGGTGTTGGAAAAGTCGCGCGTGACGAGAAGATCGCGACTGAAAGCCGGCGCCGGATCCCGGTAGGGGACCAGGACCCCCAACCCCGCTCCCTGCAGCGAGTCCCCGCTGGTGAGGGGACCGACCACACTGCTCAGCTGTTGCCGCGTCAGGGTGTTCCAGCCCGGCCGGTCAATCCACGCCCGCGGGTCCACGCCTTCGGCCATGAGCCAGGCCGGCCCGGAAATCACATCGGCGATCGGCGCCGCCAGATTCTGGATGTCATCCGGATTCTTGGACACCTTGCCCCGTTCGGGCAGTTCGGGGGCCGGGCTCTGAGCCTGCACCGGCAACGCCGACATCATCAACACCATCGTCGCCAGCAGCAGCCCTGCGGCCGCGCGCATCTTCCTTTGCATTCGTCTACTCCTGCACTGTGCCGGATTGCCGGCATTCGTCAGCGGCGCAGTCGGGTCAATCCCCAGTTCAATGGGGGTGCGCTCTGCATGCGCGACCCTCCGCGCCCGGCGGACGCGGCCTCCGGACATCCGTGGTCCCAGCCGGTCCGATCCCAATTAGAGGGGCATTATAGGTATGGAGTGCCGGTCCCAACCGGAAAACCGACAATCACGGTCCGCGCCTGCCCGCATTCCGTAACCGTGGCGGACCGGTGTATCAGGCGGGGATGTCCGATCGCGGATCCCGTTTGGGCGGGGCTCCCGCGGAACCGTCGGGGGTGTACAGGTGGCACGCAACCCGACGTTGCGGACCGGTTGCCTCCAGGGCCACCGACTGTCGGTCGCACACACCCGGGATTGCCTCTGGACACCGCGGGTGGAACGCACAGCCCGCGGGCACATGCATCGGACTCGGGGGTTCGCCCGGCAGCACCGGCCTGTGGGCATGCCGGTTGGCAGGATCGGGCTCGGGCACCGAGGCAATCAGCGCCTTGGTGTAGGGATGTTGGGGAGAAGCGACCACATCCGCGGCCGGGCCCTCCTCCACAATCTCGCCCAGATACATCACGACAATGCGCCGGGCACTGTGTCGGGCCGTGGCGATGTCGTGCGTGACATACAGAATGGCGATGCCGTGTCGGCTCTGCAGTTCGCCCAGGAGATGGAGGATCTCGGCTCGGCTCGAGGCATCCACCATGGACACGGGTTCGTCGGCGAAAAGGTATTCGGGCTGCAGCATCAGGGCGCGGGCAATGCCCAGCCGCTGACGCTGGCCTCCCGAAATCATGTGGGGCCAGGCATTTGCCATTTCCGTCACCGGAGTCAGACGCACTTCGGCCAGGGCCTGCTCGATGCGCTCCCTGCGTTCGGTCCGGTTGCCGACCCCGTGGATTTCCAACGGCTCGGCCAGTGTCTCGGCCAGCGTCATGTAGGGATCGATGCTGGCGAACGGGTCCTGGTAGATGGCCTGGGCCCGCCGCCGAAACGCCTTGCGCCGCTTGCCGCCAAGCGCGGCCAGGTCCGTGCCATCGAAGAGCACGCGGCCGCTGCTGGGTTTGAGCTGGCCAATGGAAGCGCGTCCCAGCGTCGTCTTGCCGCTGCCCGATTCCCCGACCACCGCCACCGTCTCGCCGCGGAACACCTCCAGCGAGACCCCGCGCAGGGCCCTGGCCTGTTCGAAACGCAACAGTCCCGTGCGCGCACTGAACGTCACGTCCAGGCTGTCCACCTGCACCAGCGGCGCACCAGGGGTGGCTCCGGATTTCCGCACGGGATCATGCACTTGCTTCATGCGACAAAGGCTTAATGCTTAATTTATGAGAGGCCGGACCGCGCGGGCGGACCGGCCGGGAAACTGCATCTTATAATCCCATTCCCGGATTGGGTGTTCCCGCCATACGGGATCCAGGGCCCCCTCCTTTCGCAACACCGGGCCTGCCGCACCGATCCGTCAATACAGGTTTCAAATTCTCAATCCGCGATTGCACGGTACCGCACCATGTCCCTGAGCCGACTTCCACACCGATTCGCCGTCCTGGTCCTGCTGGGCCTGGCCCTGTTGCTGGCGGGTTGTACGACCATCGTCATACCTCCACGGGAGGAAGTGTCCGAACCGAGCGCTCCAGCCGCGGAGACGGGTACGGAAGTTGACGTACCCGCCGAAACCACCGCGGAACCGGTGATGTTTGCAGGCCAACCATCCTTCCTGGCCGGGTTGCTGGCAGAGCGTCCATCCGGAGATGCCGATCCGGACCGGGCTGCCGCCAAGACGCGGGAAGGCGTCGATCTGTTCCAGACCAGCGACTTTGAACGGGCCGAAGCCGCCTTCAGGGAGGCGTTGCTGGCCGATCCGGACCATGTGCCGGCCCTGATGGGACTTTCCGATCTCTTCAGCTACCAGCCCCAGATGTGGAACCAGTCGCTGGAGTTGGCCGAACGGGCCCGCGAGCTGGCGGGAGACGATCCCAAGGTCCTGGCCCACCTCGTCTGGTCGCAACAGATGGCGCACCGCTTCGACGATGCCAAGGAATCCGGAGCCAGGGCGGTGGAGGTGGCACCCGACCACTTCCTGGCCCACGCCGCCTACGCGGACATCCTGCTGTCCATGTATGAAACAGAACAGGCCCTGCACCATGCGCAACGAGCCGTGGACCTAAATCCCGACAGTCCCATCGGCTGGATCGTGCTGGGTGCGGTCCTGGAAACCATGCACGACTGGGCGGGTGCCGAGGAGGCCGTCAACAAGGCGGTGGACCGCGACCCGGACTTTCTGCTGTGGACCATCGTGCAAAGCCGACTCGACTTCGATTTGCGGGGAGACCCGGAGCTGGCCGCCGAACTGGCCGTCGAGGTCATGGATGCGATGCCGGGCCATGCCTACGTACTGGGGCTAACAGTGGATTTGGCCGTCGAGCGCAACGACTGGGCGACCGCCGAGGAAGCCTGCCAGCAGCTGGCAGACCTGCACAGCCCCACCACGCGCTATCCGGACGGTTACACCTGCCTGGCTTCGGTGGCCCTGCTCCAGGAGGATTCGGAACAGGCGGCCAAGCACCAGACCCAGGCGGAGGAAATCGCGTGGAAGGACCGGCTGGACGTGTCCCTGGTACGGATGCGGCTGCTCAACGACGCCGAAAAGTGCCAGGAAAGCCGGGCTCTGGCGCAGAAGTGGCTCGACACCCGTCCCTACAGCATCTCGGCCGCGCGGATGATGGGGGTGGGTTTCCTCTGCTCGGACGACTATGAACAAGCCATCGAACACCTGCAACGGGCGGTCGACAAGATGCCCTGGTCGGTGGCGGACGCGCGCCTGCTGGCCATCGCCCATGCCCGCAACGACCAGGAGTCCCAGGCCAACAGCGCGCTGGAGAGGGTCCGGAACATTGCCTTTGAGGATCCGCTCTACTATCAGGGCCTCTACGAAATCAACTTCATCCTGGGCGACCTGGAGGCCGCGATTGAAAACGCCCAGCGCTGGTCCGTCTTCCGCCCCCTAAGCACGGACGCCCTCGAGTCGATCGCCTACGCACAGATCTACAACGGCGACGTGGAGGCGGCCCTACGGTCCGCCCAAGCCGCCTACGACATGGGCTCCACCACGTCGACGACGTTCGGCATTCTTGGTTATATCCATCTTCTGTATGGGGACATGGAGGCCGCCGAGGACTTCCTGCTCAAGGCTGTGGAGCGCGACGGCGACATGTATCTGGCCCAGTACTCGCTGACCCAGCTGTACCAGTACAGCGACCGCTGCGAGGACAGCGAACCGCATGTGGAGTGGCTCATCAACAAGGCGGACGAACCGGATGAGATTGTCCAGATCAAGGAGCAGTTGCAAAGTTGCTTCGACCGTCGGGACGCCTACGAGCAGGCTCTGGAAAACAGGCTGACCTTCGACGAATACCGGTCGAAGGCCACCGAGTCGTTCACCAACGAAAACATGGCCGTGAAGTTCTTCAATATCGTTGAACGCGCCGGTCAACGCTCGCTGGTCGTCTGGTATGCCTCCGAGGAGGAACCCAACAGCGATGCGTGGAAGCGGCAGGAGATTGGGGCGGGAGTCGTGCTGTCCACGCACGTGGCCCGTTTGGAGAACCCACCGGACTCCATCATCGTGGTGTCCGGAGTCGACGACCAGCGCAATGTGATGGTGGTGATCGACATGCAGTACATCGCCTACTGGCACCAGGACCAACTGTCGGACGAGGACTTCATCCGGACCTGGCGCAGGGAGGACGCCTCGAGCATGCCGGCCGACGTGTTCGACGAATAACAACGGCTTTCGGCCGCACCAAGCTGCCGAAACCGTACCAAGCACGAGGGGAGGGATGACATCCGTCCCCTCGTTTTTTGCGGTCCGGAGTGCTGTGCGCCCCGGCGGTTCAGGCCTTCGGCACCAGATGTGGACGGTGGCCGCGCGTCACACAGCTGCGGTTGACCACAACCTGTGCCACATCTTCCCGATCGGGCAGTTCGAAGTTCAGGTCGCGCAGCAGGGTCTCAAGCACAGAATCCAGGCTGCGGGCTCCGGCGGCGGACATGAACGCCTTTTCGGCCAGCGCGTCCAATGCCCCCTCGGTCAGCTTGAGGTCGACTCCCCACTGGGCAAAACGCCACTGCGCCTGGCGCACAACGCTGTTGCGGGGCTCAGTCAGGATGGCCCGCAGCGCATGCCGATCCAGAGCCTCCAGCGAAACGTGAACGGGCAACCGGCCCATGAATTCGGTCATGAAGCCGTACTTGACAAAGTCCTCGGCGATTACCTGTCGCCTCAACTCCCCATCGGCCCGGTTTTGGTCCTCCGTCCGCTGCAGTTCGGCTTCGTGCCTGGCTTCGGCCTCGTCCACCGGACGCACCCGCCCGGAGCGATTGCGCGCCTCACCCGATCCCTTCCCAGTGGTGAATCCGATTTGCCGGTGCCGGCTGCCCAGACGCTTGGCGATGACATCCGCAAGTTCGTCGAAGACGCCTCCGCAGATGAACAGGATGTTGGTCGTGTCCACCTCGACAGGCTTGGTCTTGCCCGTGATCTTTGCACCGTCGGGCGATACCCGCAGCGTGGCGCCTTCCAAAATCTTGAGGAGTGCCTGCTGCACCCCGTCGCCCCCCACGTCCCAACGCATCGGCTTGGTGCGGGCCTTGTCGATTTCATCGATGAAGATGATCCCGCGCGCCGCCCGGCCCACGTCCATGTCCGCCGCGTGCAGCAGGCTGGACAGCATGCTCTCCACGTCCTCGCCAAAGTAGCCGGCCGGAGTCAGGCTGGTGGCGTCAACCGACGCAAAGGGCACCTTGAGCAGGTGGGCGATGGTCTTGACCAACAGGGTCTTGCCGCAGCCGCTGGGCCCCAGCAACAGCACGTTCTTCTTGGCCAGCACCGGATCGGTCTCCCCGTTTCCGGATTCGCCTGTATCGGCCAGCTTGTTCAACCGCAGGTAGTGATCGTGAACGGCGATCGCCAGTGCCTTCTTGGCCTCGCGCTGCCCCACCACATGCAGGTCCAGATAGGCCACGATGTCTCTGGGGGACGGTAGCGGAAGACGCCCTCCGGCCTTGGCGTCCTGTGTCTCCGGTTGCCGCGCCACTTCGGCGTCGACTACCGGTTGCCAGCCACGGCCGGGAAGGGCAACCGGGTTCCGCACGGGCTGAAGCCCCTGCCCGGAAGACGGCCAGACAGGTTCCGGCGGTGCGGGCAGGTCCTTGACCGGAAGCCCTTTCTGGGCCTGATTCACGTAATCGGCCTGCACGATGGCGAACGCGCACTCGCGGCAAATGCACACGCCGGACTTCAGGCTTTCCGTCAGTTCGGAGGCATCCGCGGGCACCTGCCCGCAAAAACTGCAGGGAACCGTGTCCTTGTCCAAGTCCGAAATACCGTCCTCCTGTCCAGGCCGTTGAAACGCTCCGCACCAAACCGTCTACTCGCTTTCGGACCGGTCCTGGCTCGGCACGTGAATGGTACCGTCGCGCACGGACACGATGTGGTCCGTATCGCCCAGCACCTGGTCGACCAGGCCGTATTCCTTGGCCTCCAGGGCATCCATATAGCGATCCCGCTCGAAGTCCCCCTCGACCTCGCGCCAGTCCCGGCCCGTGCTCTGGCCCACCAGGATGAACAACTGGGTCTGCAGGCGCTCCTGTTCGCGGAACGCCCGGCGCACGTCCTCCGTGTAGCCCTGCATGCCGCTGCTGGCCGGATGGAGATGCACGCAGGCGTGGGGCAGCGCGAAGCGCTTGCCCTTTTCCCCGGCACTCAGCAGCACGGTGCCCATGCTGGCCGTCACGCCGACGGCGAACGTGCTGACTTCCGCCTTGATCATCTGCATGGTGTCGTAGATGGCCAGTCCGGCATAGACGCTGCCGCCGGGGCTGTTGATGAACATCCTGATTTCCTGGCTGGAGTCCTCCCGGTCCAGGAACAGCAACTGGGCCACGATGAGGTTGGCGACCTGATCGGTAACGGGCGTACCCAGAAAGATGATGCGCTCCTTGAGCAGCAGACTGTAGATGTCGTAGGCCCGTTCGCCGCGTCCCGTGGTCTCGATGACCATCGGCACGACGTTCTGAGGATTGTGCAATCCCGCGGGATCAAACATACAGGCGATTCCTTCGCTGTTGGTTGGGGCCGGGTCGGTTTGTCCGGCCCGGTCTAATGAGGATAGAACACGGAGGCCGTCTCAACTGTATGCGTTTCGTCATTGAGGGCCGCACGCATGCACATCGCACGCGCCGCGTTGCCGTTGGCCGTGCCGTCACAAACCACCGGCAGCCGCCTGCCGACCGCAGTCCGGCCAGGCAAGGGGAACCGGGGGAATCAGGCCCCGTCCGGGTTGGTCAAACCGATCCCGCCGCGGCACAGGCCGCTCACCGCGGGCCCGGCCAAGCAGGCCGACATGGGTGTGTCTACCCTTGGGCTACCGCAGCAACTTCCTCGTCCTGTTCCACATCGGCCTCGCCTTCGCCGGTGTCCGTGTCCTCGGGGAACGGCAGGGAATGGGCACCGTCGGTGACCATCTGCAGCAGTCCATCCCTACCGACGTTCCGCAATTCGTCCGCCAAGCGCAACTCAACCAAGCGTTCCACGACTACTTCCGGCTCGGGGCTGTCATCGCTCGCGTACTGGTTCAACAAGCCGGGAGCTTCCGCTTCCGCGGCGGCCCTAAGCCGCTCCTCGGTTCCGGTGGGAAGCTCGATTTTTTCCCGCTCAATGAACTCCCAGAGCAGCAGATTCTGTCTCAGGTCCTGTTCGGCCGTCGGCCTTGAGGATTCAAGGTATTCCTCCTCCGTCATACCCAAAATGCGGAGGTAACTCTGGAGATCCCTGATACCCATGGTCCGCAAGCCGGCCGCCTGTCGCTCCACGAATTGCTGTACCGCCCGTTCAACGGACACCTGACCGTATTCCAGGACAGTATGACTTTCAAGGCCTTCCAGAGCCGCATTGAGCTCTTCATTCAACACCTGGGCCGACTTTCGGCGAGCGAATTCGGCCCACAGTTCATCCTCGTACTCCGCCAGCGTGCGCTGGGGTTCCTCCTCTCCCAGCCTGCGGGCCAGCAGGGCGGCATCCCACTCGGCCGCGACCCACCCTTCCACGTCCTTGACGGAAATCTCGAATTTCACGGACCGTCCGGCGTGGACACTGGAACTGTCTTCGGGCCAGGACAGGACAAAGGCCCGTTCCTGGCCGGTCGCCACCCCCAGCAGCTCTTCGTCCAGACCCGGCGGCGACAAGGGTTCCTCTTCGTCAAGGTCCACAATCCAGTCATCGTCTTCCAGCATCACCTCGTCCGTGGGCTCGCCGGCTTCATCCAGGAATACACTGTGCACCGTCAAGGTAAGGGTGTCGCCCCATTCGGACGGCCGGTCCACTGTCCGCCGTTCGCCGGATTGATGCATCGTCTGTTGACGGAACTCCTCACGCTCCTCGTCGGTCGGCTCAAGTTCCCGCGGCTCGATCCGGAAGTCACGATAGGTGTCGATCAACGACACATAGGGCTCAAGGGTTATCAGGAAGGTCCACTGCACCGGATCGGTTGACCGCTCCACCAGGCTCGCCGCTTCAACGGCCTCGATGCCGGCCGACCTCAAGTAGGCCCCTACGGCCTGTTCCACCAGGGCGGGTTCAGCCTCTTCCAGGAGCGCCTCGCGCCCCAGGAACCGCTCGACCACGCGATAGGGCACCTTGCCTTTGCGGAAGCCGGGGATGTTGATGGTCCGGCCCAGACGGTTCCCGACCGCGGCCAAGGCGCTGTCGACCGTCTTGGCATCCGGTTCCACCGTGACCCTGATCTCGCGATTTGCCGCCGGAGCAGTCTGGAACTTCACCCGATCTCTCCCAGGAATTGTCGAAAGGGAATTGCAAACGCGGCCGGGGTTCGGACGCGCGCCATGCTGCGCCTACAAGGCGCAACTTCCACCAACTACGATACAGCCGCACAATGTTAACACACAACACAGCAGACAAATCAGCGCAGTTTTAAGGTTCGTCGCAACCGCCGCCACCTGTGTTGACAGCCTCTCCTGGCCGCCCGACGGCTCGACGACGGCAGGGTCCGCCCGAACAAACGACCTCGCCGGTCTCTGCCGTATGGGCCGGAATGTGCTACAACATGGACGCACCCGCGTTGTCCGCCGCCGTTCTGCTTCATCCCGAACGCGGGTCCCGCCATGTCCGCACTGCCACTTGCCGACATCATCGCCCGTTTGACTGCCTGCCCCGCGCTGGCGGTTCTGCGGGACCAGGCTCCGAGCGTGGCGGCACCGGTCGCGGTCGGTGGCACGCCGGGCAGTCCGAATGGGACGGCGGTCACGGAAGCCAATCCCCACACGGAACGGAATGGGCATCCGGCAGCGCCGGCTGCGCAGCAGTTGGCCGGGCAATCCAGGCCTGCCCCTGAAGCGCATCACCCCGGAACAAACCGGCGCGCACTTGGACCACCGGTCTGCGCTGTGCGGTCCCGCCGACGCCTTGTTCAAGACACTTGCCTCCCCCACGGCGAGGTTTTTGGTAGGCGAGCCGCCCTGTCCGCAGCCACGGCACGCGACCGGACCCCGGACCCGCGCGCTGCAGCACCCTGCTGTCGGCAGGGGATATCGGCGGCAACCATCCCACCCGTTACCCAACATCCTGGACGGAGGACCGGAACACGCCTCCCACGGTTCCTGTTGTGCCTATGTTGAGCAGGGTGATCTCCTCCAGCCACAGGATTCCCAAGTGGGCGGTACGCAGCATCGTGGCCGTTGTCACGGTAGTGGCTTGTGGAGTGCTGGAGACGGCGCCATGGCGTGCATCCGGTGTGCCGGCCCCTGCAGTGGCTCAAGTGTCCCCGCATGCGACCAAGGTTGCATCTTTGCCAACCCCGACCCCCACCCTCGTTGTCGTTGCGACCCAACGTCCCACCCCGGTGCCGGTCGACGACATCCCCGCGCAAGACGTTGCCATCGTGGAACAGGAGCCGGTGGGTTTCCCGCTCCTCTCCACCTATGCCGAGAGCCTGCGGCCTGAATTCCAATCCATTCTGCCGGGCTTGTCCCACCTGACCCGATACGACATGTCCGTGGAAATCTTCCCGGCACGGAGGATGCTCAAGGGCACTGCTGCCATCGCGCTGCGCAACAACAGTGCCATGGTTTGGCCCTCGATCGTGTTCCGACTACCGGCCAACCATCCGCGGCTGAACACCGACATGCAATTGGAGCGTGTGGTGGTGGACGGTCTCTCCGTTCAACCCGTTCTTTCCCCTTCAGCCACGGTGGCAACCATCCCGTTGGCACCCCCCCTGCAACCAGGCAACTGGGCGCGGGTTGAATTCACCTGGTTCCTTGACTACGAACACCTGTCGGACGAAGGTGCCTACGTACGCAACGGGGCCAATCAGGACATGATCAATCTCCCCCACTTCTACCCCGAGTTGGCCGTGCACGCGCCGGGAGCGCCGGGCACCGACGCCATGGGCTGGTGGATACAGGAGATTCCGCAACACACCGACATACGGTTCCACGAGACCGTACTCATGACCGTGGAGGCAGTGGTGCCTTCGGAATATGTTCTGGTGGGCAACGGCGCGCCCGTGCACGAAGAGGCGGTGGCCCAGGGCCGCAAGCGCCAGCGGTGGGTAACGGGCCCGGTACGGGGGTTCGTCTTGCAGGCCAGTCCCTTGTACCAGGTCTCAAGCAAGGACGTGGACGGAGTACGGATTCAATCCTTTTACCATGCCGAGGACGAGCCCGTTGCCCTTCGGGTATTGGACCAGGCGGCACAGGCATTGGGCTTTTTCTCCAAGGCCTGGATTCCGTATCCCTACACCCATTTGAACATCGTCGCGTCGCCGCTGGCTGAAACAGCCATGGAATATTCCAATCTGATTCAGATGGGTGTCATGAGATACAGGTCCCAACCCTGGAACACGGCCTTTCTGGTGGTGCATGAAGTGGCCCACCAATGGATTTACCTCCTGGTCCACAATGACCCGGTCAATCATCCCGGTTTGGATGAGGGATTGGCGGACCTGTCCTATGTCTACATGATGGAGACTGTCGACCAGGATTTCAACGGGTCGCAGCACCTTGGCTACTGGCAACGTCTCAACGATGACTTCGGAAGCCGATTTCCTGGAGGCTCCCCATGGTGGCTGGCTCATCCCTATCATGATTTCCGTCACTACCACGCCACCCACTATCGGCGTCCCGCGGTTCTGTTGGGCGAGATTTGGGCTTACACCGGCCATGAGGCATTCACCGACAAACTGCGCCACTACATGGGCCAAAACCAGTTTCGGATTACGACACCGGAACACTTAATCGGGGTTTTTCAGGGCTCGGTGCCTCAAGAGCGGTTGACCGAGCTTGAAGAAGCCATTGGCCTATCGGCGGCACCGACAAGCTAATTGCGGACAGAGGCCGGCATGGCCGTTGATACGGTCAAGGGCTGTGACAAAACACAGGGTGGGACCCTTGGGTTCTGGGGAGGGCGCCTTTCAGGACTGCCCGTCCATGGCAAATCGGACCAAAGTCGACGTCCCCCGGACCGGCGTCAGGCAGGAGGTTCCAAGCCCATCAGGCCAGGCAGGGGCACAAGGGTCCGGACTTCATGGGTCGGTGCCGGCGCGTCCGGCGGCAATGGTTCGCCGGTCCGGTTGATCCAGACCGATGGCATACCCACGTTGTTGGCACCGGCGATGTCGGTATACAGATTGTCTCCGACGAACCAGGCATCCTTGGGATCGGCATCCAGGCTCTCCAGGGCCAAGCCGTAAATCTCCGGTTCCGGCTTGGAATGTCCCACTTCGGCGGAAACCAGGACCGCCTCGAACCAAGGGGCAATCCCAAGGATGTCGATCTTGCGCCGTTGCAGCTGCGAAGGCCCGTTGGTAACCAGTGCCATCCGAATCCCGGCTTGTTGAAGTGCCTGGACGGCTGATCGGGCATCCGCGTACAGCCTGAAGTGCCTGGCCTCGGTTGCATCATGAATACGGGCCGCCTCCCTGGCAATGCTTTGGGACTGGATCCCGCACCGGGCAAGCGTGAGTTCCCAGACTTCCTCTCCAAGGCTGAACGTGTCCTTGGTGCCTTCCCAGAGTTCCGTCATGTACCGGTCTTTATTGGCGGCCCAGATGTCGGAGTTGATCTGTTGCAATTGCCCCGGCTCCAAGCCTGGATTCAGTTCGCTGACCTGACGGCAAATCTCCACCAGTGTGGCCGGATAGCTGCTGTTGTCCAACAACGTACTGTCCAAGTCGAAGACAATACTTGGCATCTCACTCATGACGTTGCACCTCCAGGTGAGGGGGCTGGTGTCGATATCTGAACCGACCATACACAGCCGACCGACTGTGTTCCAACAATCCGCGGGCTGCGTTGACCGCACAGCACGCGGCCCCGTTGCCCCGGGGAGCAAGCCGTGTTGTTGGTTACCGAATCATCTGGAAGGCAACGTGGCAGTGACCGCATCCACAGTCGCCTGTAATCCGATGTGACCTGAAACACGCGCGGACCCCGTCGCCTCCCGAGCGGATTACAGGCGTCATCCGGTGGCATGGGCGGCGTCTGCCGTCTGCCGACGACACCCCCTAGCTGCGTCC
This sequence comes from Caldilineaceae bacterium, assembly GCA_965219935.1. GTDB lineage: Bacteria > Chloroflexota > Anaerolineae > Caldilineales > Caldilineaceae > Bin34. Next base: position 1,903,421 of record CBDCOU010000003.1, read on the forward strand.
GAACGCCTTGGCCAAAGCCTTGCTGGAGAACTGGACGATGGTGGGCCGGCCGTGTGGACAGGTCAAGGGATTTCCGCAGTTGCCCAATTGTGTGAGCAGGGATTCCATTTCGTCAAAGCCGAGCGGCTGGCCCGCCTTGATGGCGCTTCGCTTGCAGATCACACGGACCAGCCGTCGCTCCAATTCCTCGTGCACCAAGTCCCGATTGTCCGCCAGACAGTCGAGCACCTCCCGCAACACGGCCCGCGGCGCACGGTCCGCGAGCAGTGCGGGCATGGCCCGCACCACGTAGGTCGAGCCACCGAAGGCGACGATGTCGAACCCCAAAGCCGACAGCAACCCCAGGTGGGTGTCAATCAGACCGGCGATTTCGGTTCCGATCTCCAGTGTTTCCGGCACCAGGAGGGCTTGGCGGGAACGCAGGTGCTCGTCTACCCGTTCACGGTCGAGCCAAGCCTCGTACAACACCCGCTCGTGGGCGGCATGCTGATCCACAAGCACCATGCCTGCCGATGTCTCCGCCACGATGTACATCTGTCCAACCTGCCCGATTACATGGAGAGGAGGCAAGTCCCCGACAACCGGTTCCACGCGATCGGGCTGCGCATCGTCCTTGCCGGCAACGGGCAGGCGACCATGCGGCCGGAGGTCCAAATCGACCCTTGGCAGATCCAGGGCCAGGCCCTCCGCGTGGGGAGCGACCCCCCGCCACGGCCCTGCGGCGTCCTCATGGACCGGCATGTCCGCCAACGGAGCGGCCTCCGGCACCTGCTGGTACGCGGCCAGGCTGTCCTCCACGGCATGCAACACCGCAGAAAACAAGGCCCTGTCCCGCAGGCACCGCACTTCCGCCTTGCGGGGATGAACGTTGACATCCAGCAGGATCGGATCCATTTCAATGAAGATGAGGCCAAAGGGAAACCGCCCGCCGGGCAGGCGTCCGTGACATCCCTGCACGACCGCCTGTGTCACCGACCGGTCCTGAATCCAGCGGCCATTGACAAACACATCGATGTGGCCCCGGTTGGGATAGTGCAGCGTCGGCGGCGAAACAAAACCCGCCACCTTAATGTCGTGGCGCATTCCTTCCAGGGACAGGGCCTGACGTGCCAACTCGCGGCCATGCACCTCCAGCAGGACCTCCCGCACATCGCCGCGGCCGTGGGTCCGCATCAGCACCCGGTCGTTGTGACTGTAGGCAAATGCAACACCCGGCCAGGCCAGCGCATACCGCTGCATCATCCGGGACACGCGACCGGCCTCTGCCGTCGCGGACTTCAGAAACCGCTGTCGCACCGGCGCGTTGACAAACAACTGCTCAACCTGCAGGGTCGTGCCCTGCACGGCACCCGCCGGGGCCTGGTCCTCAACCTTGCCGCAGGCAAACCGGAGGCGACTGCCGGTGGCATCCCGTCGATGGCGCGACACCACGGTCACGTGGCTGACAGCCCCTATGCTGAACAGGGCCTCGCCCCTGAACCCCAGGGTTCGAATGCGATCCAGCCCGTCCGAATCCGCCAGCTTGCTGGTGGCGTGGCGCTGGAACGCCAACTGCAGTTCATCGGCGGAAATGCCGTCTCCATCGTCCACCACGCGAATGAGTTCCAGGCCGCCGCCCTTGAGGGCCACGTCCACATGGCGGGCATGGGCATCCAGCGAGTTTTCAACCAATTCCCGCACCGCATCAACCGGACGTTCAATGACCTCGCCGGCAGCAATGCGCGCCACGGTGGCGGCCGAAAGAGGCTGTATTGCCATGTGCGGATTTCCGGACCCGAAGCAGAGACGAACAACCCAATTCCGGAAGGGGATGGCTCGGCAAGGCCGGCCAACTTCAACGCCGGGATTGGACACAGATAATATAATGCGCCGCTTGGGCGACAGGAGCTGCCTGCAGTCCACCTCTCGCTGAATCCTTTACATTTCCTCGGGGACATGCCAGCCGTGAATCAGTCCGTGGTCCCGCCCGACACTTTCGGCGTCAACCAAATCCGCAAACAGTACCTGGACTTCTTTGCGGCGCGCGGACATCGGCCGGTAACCAGCAGCAATCTCGTGCCGGCCAACGACGACACGTTGATGTTTGTCAACGCCGGCATGGTCCAGTTCAAGGACGCACTGCTCGGGGTGGAGACCCGACCCTACAGTCGCGCCGTCACATCCCAGAAGTGCCTGCGGGTCAGTGGCAGACACAACGACTTGGACGAGGTGGGCCCCAGCCCCCGCCACCACACGTTCTTCGAAATGCTGGGCAACTTCTCCTTCGGCGACTACTTCAAGGAAGATGCCGTCAAGTTTGCCTGGGAACTGGTAACGGAGGTCTGGCAGCTGCCGGTCGAACGGCTGTGGTTCAGCATCTACGAGGACGACGACGAGGCGGAAGAACTGTGGCGGGCCGTGGGGGCTGCGCCGGACCGCATCCGCCGCTTCGGCCGCAGTGAAAACTGGTGGTCGATGGGCGACACGGGCCCCTGTGGCCCCTGCTCGGAACTGCACTACTACTGGGGGGACCTGGACCAGCAGCACGCCGACGGCGTCAACCGCGACGACGAGTACCTGGAGTTCTGGAACCTCGTCTTCATGCAATATGACCAGAAGACCGCGACGGAACGCGTGCCCCTGGCCAACCCCGGAGTCGACACCGGATGCGGACTGGAACGCATCGCGAGCATCCTGCAGGGAGTCGAGACCACCTACGACACCGATGTCTTCCGCTTCCTGATGGACCGCATCCAACAACTGGCGGGAGCCTCGGACCAGCAGCGCCAAGACTCGTATGTGCCGTTCCGGGTGCTGGCCGACCACAGCAGAGCCGTCACCTTCCTCATATCCGACGGTGTCCTGCCGGGCAACGAGGGACGCAACTACATCACGCGCCTGATCCTGCGCCGGGCCGCCCGGTTCGGCCGCATGCTGGGCTTTCGGGAGCCCTTCCTGGCCCGCATGGTGGAAAGCGTGGTGGAAGAGATGGGAAACCACTTCACGGAAATCCGGGATCGGCAGACCTTTATCTGCGATACCGTAACCGCCGAGGAGGAACGGTTCCTGCGCACGCTGGAAAACGGTCTTGGCCATCTTGAGGACATCGTGGCGGACGCTCGGGACACCGGCCGCACGGAAATCTCCGGTGCCCAGTCCTTCCTGCTTTGGGATACCTTCGGCTTTCCCCTGGACCTGACCCGGGACATCGCCCGCGAACAGGGCCTGACCGTTGACGAGGAGGAATACCGCAAGCTGGCGGCCGACGCCCGCGAACGAAGCCGCGCCCGGGCCAAGTTCATGGACGGCGGGAGCCACGCGGGCTACCGTGACCTAAAGACCCGGCTGACCGATGCCGGCAGCCTGCCGCCGGAAGGCGTGGTCCACCTCATCTACGAGTCGGCACCCGATCCGGCCACTACGGTCTTGGCGCTGCTGCGGGACGATGAGCCGGCAGCGACGGTGAACGCAGGCGAACGCGTTGAAGTCATTACCGCGGCCACGCCCTTCTATGTGGAATCCGGCGGCCAGGTCTCCGACACCGGCCGCATTCGGTCGAGCGACCACACGTCCTGGGAAATCACCGTGGACGACATCCAGCGTCCCGTGTCGGGACTGCTGGTCCACCGGGGCACGGTGCGTCGGGGCAGCCCGGCGGTCGGCGATGCCGCCGTGTGCGAAGTCGATCAGACGCGCCGCCGGCGCATCGAACGCAACCACACCGCCACCCACCTTGTGCACGCCGCCCTGCGGGCGGTCCTGGGCGAATCGGTCCACCAGGCCGGATCCCTGGTGGCGCCGGATCGCCTTCGGTTCGACTTTACGCTGCCGCGGGCCATGACCCCCGAGGAAGTGGATAGGGTCGAACAAATGGTGCGGTCCGTGGTTTTGGCCGATGCACCGATCAAACTGAGCTGGGAGTCCCATGCCGAAGCGGTGGCCGGTGGGGCCATGGCGCTGTTCGGCGAGAAGTACGAGGACACGGTGCGCGTGGTGCGCATCGCGGCGGACGGCTTTGAAAGCCAGGAACTCTGCGGCGGCATGCACCTGGACCGCACCGCCGCCGTGGGGCCGTTCTACATCATCGGCGAGGGCAGCAGCGCAGCCGGGCAGCGTCGCGTCGAAGCCGTAACCGGCGAGGCGGCCAATGCCTGGGTCCGGTCGGTCCTGGAACGAACCCACCAGGTGGCCGACGCACTCAAGACCCAACCCCACCAAATCGTGGAAGCCGCCGAAGCCCTCTCCCGGCGCGTGCAGGAATTGCGGCGCGAGCTGGAACAAGCCCGCCGGGAAAGCGCACTGGACGACATCGACCAGCTGGAACAAACCTCGATCGTGCTCGGTGAAGTGCCGTGCGTGTTCGGTCAGGTCCCGAACCGGGACGGGGACACCTTGCGCGAGATGTGCGACCACCTTCAGAACCGGCTCGGAGACAGCGTCATCGCCCTGGGTTCGGCCACCGACGGGCGCCCCTTGCTGGTCGTTGCCGTGTCCCGCGGCCTGTCGCAGCGAGGCCTGCACGCCGGAGCGATGGTCAAACAGGCGGCTTCGGCCATTGCCGGAGGCGGAGGGGGCCGCCAGAACATGGCGCAGGCCGGCGGCCGAGACCCGGCCGGCCTGCCGCGGGCACTGGACATGATTGCCGAGGCGGTGCGCTCGCGCACCGCGGCCTGACCCAACCCCGGTCCTGTCCCGATCCGCGCCGCCAAGACACGAAACCCCGCCACCATTCCAACCAACCCGTGCACACCACCGTTGTTGTCCGCGACACCAGCCGCCTGGCCGATTTGCTCCAGGCGGTTTCAGACGCGGCGGGTACCGGGCTCCTGGTGGAGCTTCACTCCATGCCCCCAGGGGCGGATCTGGCGGAGTGGTGCCTGGCGCTGACCCATCGAGCCCGTGTCCGCGGTCTGCCCCTTGCCTATGTCGTGTCGGATCACCTGTCCGGGGCAACCGCGCACCGGATCCGCGGGAACAGGTTCCAATCGGTTGCCGAAGCCGAGCGCTGGCTCGCCACGGCGCGCGCAGCGAACCCCCTCCCCAACGGGGCAACCATCCCCCGGGGTTCCCCCGGCAATTCCCGGTCCCATCGGAGCCGTGCCACAGCCCTCTCCCAAACACCCGGAGGCCGGATCCGCAACCTGCTCGGAGCCGCCGTGTTCTGCGCCATTGCGGGATCGGTACTCTGGCTGTTTCTGACCCATGTGCAGCCGAGCGCGACATTGACGGTGGCTCCGTCCTCCCATGTACTGGAGCTGGACGTCCCCATGTCCGCCAGCCTGTACGCCCAGGCCGTGGACAACGACACCGGTCTGGTTCCGGCCACCTGGATCTCCGTCTCGCACGAAGTGGTGGGCACGACGGAAACCACGGCGGTCACCTGGAAACCCGTGGACAAGGCGCGGGGCTACCTTGCCATCACCAATCTGGGCACGGAGGGGTTCACCATCCCGGCGGGAACCCAGGTGCAAACCGGCACCGGCGACGCCATTCCCTTCGTGACCCTCGCCGATGCCATCCTGGCGGGCGGATCCGGATTGCAGACCCTGGTCGAAATCGAGGCCCTCGAGGCCGGTGAGGAAGGCAACGTCCCGGCCAACAGCATCAACACGATCACCGGCAGCTGGGCCCAGCGCGTGCGCATTGCCAATCCCAGCGATCTGACAGGCGGCACGTCCGAGGAACGGTTTGCCGTGTCCCAGCGCGACCAGGACTACCTGCGCGATGTGCTGCTGGCCGATGTCCGCGGCAAGGCCCTGACCATTTTGGCGCCCGAGGTTCCGCCCAACGCCTGGCTGCCCAGCGAAACCGTCTCGGTCTCAATCCAGTGGACCAACACCGAACTGTTCAACGGGGAAGTGGCCGACGAACTGACCCTGACCATGATGGTGCTGGTCAGCGGGTTGGCCGTCCAGACCAGCGACCTCGTGGACTTTGTCCTGGCCAGGCTGGAGGCCGAAACCCCGCCGCGGGCCCTGATTGATCCGGACAGCTTGGACTTCCACCTCGAATCCGGGACCGTCAACGCGGGCACCGAGCTTGCCTTCACGGTCAGGACCCGAGCCCGATACCTCCAGGCCCCCGACCGGCAGGTCCTGCGAACCACGCTGGCCGGCATACCGCTCGCGGACCTTGACCGCAAAATGGCGGAGCTGGACATTGAGGAACCCTGGCAAGTTCACATTTCCCCGCCCGAACGCGAAACCCTGCCATCCCTGCCGCACCGCATCCGGGTGGAGACCAGTTGGCCGGCCGCCTCGACCACGGACAGCTGATGACGCCGGAACTGAAGCCGCGCCTGATGGCCGTGGACGTGGGCCTGACCAAAATCGGCATTGCCTTGAACGATTCGCTGTGGCTCGGCGCCACGCCGCTGGCGGTGATGACCCGGACCAGCCGGAAGGCGGACTTCGCCCACCTGTGCCGCCTGCTGGACCGGCACGAAGTCGCTTCGGTGATCTGTGGCCTGCCCGTCTCCGACCTGGGTGATGGCGAAACCGATCGGACCGTCTACGTCAGGGAATGGGCGCGACGCTGGATGCAGGCTCAGCGGCACTGGCTCGAGCAGGCCCGACCCGTAATCTTCTGGGATGAACGCTGGACCACCGCGGCGGCCAAAATCGCACAGCGGGAGGCCGGCCACCGCGGCCCGGAGGATGCTGTGGCGGCGTCCCTGATCCTTGAGGACTACATGCGGGCACAGGAACGGTCCGACCCGCGCGGGTGGGGACGCATCGAGCCCTAGCCTGGACCCGGAACCGATGTTCGGCACCACCCGGCAACGCCGGCACATGCGCGACCGCAACCGTCAATACACGGAGCGCGCCCGCAAGGCGTCGCGCCGGGGCAACTCCCTCCATCCCGCCGCTCAAACCTGGCGCTGGATGCTCAGGGCCGTGGTGCTCGGGAGCCTGGCCGCGTTGCTTCTGTGGAGCCGCGGCGTGGCGCTGGCCCACCTGGATCGACAGGTGGCGGACACGGACCTGCCGAGCCGAATGCTGCTGGACATCCACCAGGCCGCCTCGGCCTTGACCCCGGACAACATCGAACACTGGATCCTGTCCCTCAGTCTTGAGTTGCAGGCGGATCGCCTGCTGGTTCCCCCCGGCGGCGACCCGCGGCCGCGGCCGTTCGAAATCGGCCTGGGCGAGCCGGCCCTGTACATCGCCTACCGCCTGGAGAACGAAGGGTTTGTGACGGATGCCGAACTGTTCAATCTCTACCTGCGGGTCCAGTTCCTCGACCGCTATCTGGAGGCCGGCAACTACATGCTGTCGGAAACCATGACCATCCCCGAACTGGCGGAGGCCCTCAACGCGCCCAGCTACGAAGAGGAGCTGGTGACGTTGCTGGAAGGCATGCGCATGGAGGAATTCGCCGAGGTGCTTGAGGCCAACTACATCATCTCCGCCCGCGAATTCCTGGATGCCGTGCGGGATCCCAGATCCATGGAGATATTCGACGACTACGACTTCCTGGCCGACCTGCCGACCGATGCCACCCTCGAGGGCTACCTGTTTCCCGACACCTACCGCTTCCCCGTGAACGCCGATCGCGTTGAAACGGTCGTGGCCAAATTCCTGGACAACTTCGACCGCAGGCTGGGAGAGCGGGGCCTGACCGCCGAACCGGCCCTGACACCCCGGGAAATCGTGACCCTGGCCAGCATTGTCGAACGGGAAGCCGTGGTGGCCGAGGAAAGGCCCTTGATTGCCAGCGTGTATCTCAACCGCCTCTCGGGCCTCTGCCGGGACGAGGTTCGCGGCCCCTACCTGGAATCGGATCCGACAGTCCAGTATCCCCTTGGCAACGCCGCCGACGGCTGGTGGCCTTCCATCACGCTGGACGACTACGACCGCGTGCAGTCGCCGTACAACACGTTCCAGAACCAGGGCCTACCTCCCAGTCCCATTTCCAACCCCGGACTCAGTTCGCTGGACGCGGTCCGCAGCCCGGCCAACAGCATCTACTGCTTCTTCCACACCACCGGGGTCGACGGCGCGCATGTGTTTGCCGCCACGTATGCCGAGCACCAGCAGAACACCATCCGCTACGGCCGATGACATTGGAACGGACACGCCGTTGCAACGCCACAACCGGCTGTAGGACTGCCGCGGAATTGTCCGTCGGGAATACAAGCCAGGTAGCCTGAATTCCTGCCTCCCGGCGGACTCGGTCAGTGATCCGCGCGGGCTGCGGCAGAGGATGGTCCGGGTAATCCGACCTGGCCCGCCAACGCGGCGGCGATCGCCTGCACCAGCAGTCCGTGTTCGGCGATGTGCATCCGTTCCGTCAAGCCCTCCAGGGTGTCCCCTGCGCGTAGCGGTACCCGGACCACGCGGATGACGGGACCGGTGTCCACCCCCTCGTCCGGTACCCAGTGCACCATCGCACCTGTTTCCCGGATCGTCCCCTCCCGCCAGGCCGTGTAGGCCCGTTCAATGGCGTGCAACCCGGGAAATGCCCCGGGGAGTGCAGGATGGAGGTTGACCACCTTCCCGGGAAACCGATCCAGAAAGGAACGGGTCAGAATCCGCATCCATCCCGCAAGCACAATCAGATCGGGACGCGAAGATGCCACACAGCACGCCAATTGTTGGTCGTAGGTTGCCCGCGACCCACCACAGGCCCGGTGTTCCGACCAGGACAGGACCTTGGCGGGGATCCCATGCCGACGGGCGCGTTCCAAGCCGAAAACCGCGGCTTTGCTGGAAACGACAAGGCCCACTTCCGCCGGCAGCCGATTGGTGCCACACGCATCGAGCAGCGCCTCCAGATTGGAGCCGTTCCCCGAAATCAGAATCGTCAACCGCTTGACCTTGGACACACGCTCAGTCCAGTCGGACGCCCGAACCCGGTTCGAGCCGTCCCATAATGCAGGCATCGCCCAGCAAGTCCACGGCGGACCGGGCCTGGTCCGGCGGCAGCGGCAGCACCAGGCCGATGCCCATGTTGAACACGCGGTACGCCTCGTCGCGCAACATGCCGCTCCACTCGACCAGTTGACGGAAAACGGCCGGAGGGCGCCAGGCAGCCGTGTCGACCACGGCCCCCAAACCGTCGGGCAACAGACGACCGACGTTGCCCTGGAAACCGCCGCCCGTAATATGGGCGATGCCCGCCGGCGCCAACCCCTCGGACCGGAGCGCGGCCACATCCGCGGCATAGGAGCGGTGCGGTGCCAGCAAGGCGTCCGCCCAGCTGGCGCCACCCGGTTCCACAGGCAGGTTCAGGTCCCGATCCTCCATGACCGACCGGATCAGGGTGTAACCGTTCGTGTGTGGGCCGCTGCTCGTCAGCCCCACCAGGAGATCCCCGGACTTCATCCGGTCGCGTCTGGGCAGGGCGTCGTCGGCGTGGACGGTCCCAATCAGCGTGCCCACGAGTTCGAAAGTGCCGGGACGGTAGACATCGGGCATCTCCGCGGTCTCGCCCCCCACCAGTTCGCAGCCACTCTCCGCACAAGCCCGTCTCATGCCATGGACCAGCAGGGCCACCGTCTCCGGATCTGTCCTGTGCATGCCGATGTAGTCCAGAAACATGCGAGGCCGGCCGCCGGCGGCAAGGAGGTCGTTGACACAGTGGTTGACCAAGTCCGCGCCCAGACCATCCAGCCTGCCCAGGGACGCGGCCAGCAGGGTCTTGGTTCCCACCCCATCGGTGGTCGCCAGCGTACGCACCGACGGATCGGCATCATCCGCGGCCACGCCCTGGGCGAAGGCGTTGGTGTCAAGCCCCGTCGCGGTGCGCAGCAGACCAACCGCAGCCTCGCCGGCCTCGATGTCCACCCCCGCTTTTCTGTACCGGGCGCCGGTCACCGCCGTGCGGCCTCCAGGCCGATGTCGGACCGGTACTCGGCACCCTCGAAACCCAGTGTTTTCACGCGGCCGTAGGCGGCAACCCGCGCCGAGGCCAGATCCGCACCCAAGCCCACCGCGGTCAATACACGTCCTCCGTCCGTAACCACATCCCCATCCGGTGTTTCTTGGGCACCGGCCAGGAAGACGAAGGAGTCGCCGCTCCCCTCGGCATCCAAACCCTCAATCCGATGACCGATCCCGTACTGGTTGGGATAGCCGCCCGAGGCCATGACAACACCGACCGCGGGACGCGGATCCCAATCGAACTCGACCTCCTGCAGCCGTCCCGCGGTGCAGGCGCGCACGGCTTCGGTGATGCCGCCTCGCAGGCGCGGCAGAATCACTTGTGTCTCGGGATCCCCGAACCGTGCGTTGTACTCCAACAGCATGGGACCCCTACGAGTCATCATCAGGCCGAAGAAGAGGATCCCGACATAGGACATGCCGTCGCGGGCCAGCCCTGCAAAGGTGGGTGCCACCACCTGTTCCTCGACCACGGCCAACTCGGCCTCGGTCAGCGGTGACGGGGATACGGCCCCCATGCCACCGGTATTGGGACCCTCGTCTCCGTCGTAGGCCCGTTTGTAGTCCTGGGCATGGGCGAAGATGCGGTAGTCCCTGCCGTCGGCCAGGGCAAACACGGATGTCTCCCACCCGTTCAACCTTTCCTCGATCACCAGCGGTTGGTCCGCGTGCCAGAGACCGGAGCCCCGGAGCTGTTCCAGGGCACTGAAGGTTTCTGCGCCCGTGCGAGGCAGGATTACCCCCTTGCCGGCAGCCAACCCGTCCGCCTTGAGCGCGACGTTGTAGCGGAGACGCTCGCAGTAGGAGAGCGCGAGTTCGAAGTCAATGTGTTGTTGGTACGCCGCGGTGGGGATGCTGTGGCGCTGCATGAAGTCCTTGGCAAACACCTTGGAGGTCTCAAGGCGTGCAGCCAGCCGGTTCGGGCCAAAGACCGGAAACCCCTCGGCGGCCAGTGCGTCGACCAGACCCGCTTCCAATGCGGATTCCGGTCCGATCACCACCAGGTCCACAGTTTCCTGTCGCGCACAGGCCACCATCCCTGCTACGTCGGTTGCCTCAATGGCCACTCTGCGTACAAGGGGCAGGTAACGGGCACCGCCGTTGCCGGGTGCGATCAGGATGGAGGAAACATCATGGCTCTGGGAGAGGGACCAAGCCAGCGCCTGTTCGCGGGCACCGGAACCGACCAGGAGAACTTTCACGTCGTCAATTTTGGAGCTGGGGCGCATGTCACCGGTTGCCGGTCAGCGGTGACCTGAGCATCCTCGTCGTCCAGAGTACGCGGCAGGGACTCTAACACGGGCAGACACTTGGAACAGGGGGCTCAATGGGCGTGATCAGAGCAACCGCGTTCACGGCGTCCTACGCGAACACCGACGCCAGTTCCAACTTAATCTCGCCGTCGATCGATGCGGCCGTTACGGCCTCGAACGGATACGTACCGGTGAAGCAGGCGTCGCAGTACTCGTGGTCGGCGGTGCCGGACAGGGCCGTGCGCATGCCCTCCAAGGAGAGGTACGCCAGCGAGTCCGCGCCCACCTGTCTCCGAATTCCCTCAAAATCGTGCCGGGCTGCGATCAGTTCCTCTCGGCTCGCCATGTCCACGCCCATGAAACAGGGATGCAGAATGGGCGGACAGGCGACGCGCAGGTGCACCTCGGCGGCCCCCCCGTTCCGGAGCAGGGCCACCAGCGGCCCAGCCGTGTTGCCGCGTACGATCGAATCGTCGACCAGGACCACGCGCTGGCCCGTCAGGTTGTCTCCGAGCGGATTGAACTTCATTGCAATCCCGGTGCGACGCAGCTCATCACTGGGCTGGATGAAGGTACGACCGATGTAGCGCGACTTGGTCAATCCCTCCGTGTAGGGAATGCCGGTCTCCCGCGCGTAGCCGATGGCATGGGGCGTCCCGGAATCGGGCACGCTCATCACCCAGTCCGCGTCCGCCGGAGCCTCCAGCGCCAGCTGCCGACCCAGAGCCTGGCGGGACTGGTGCACCAGCCGGTCCGCGAAGATGCTGTCCGGACGGGCGAAGTAGATTTCCTCAAAGGTACAGAAGGCCTGCCGCCGCGGCGGCACCACCTGTTCGATCTCATAGCCGCCGGGCCGGATCCGCACCACTTGGCCGGGCGCAATCTCACAAACCAGGGAGGCTCCAACCGGGGCAAACGCGCAACTTTCGGAGGCCAGCATGTAGGACTCGCCCCGCCGCCCCAGGGCCAGGGGCCGCAATCCCCATGGATCGCGGACGCCGAAGATTCCTTCCTGCGTGAGGACCACCAGCGTGTAGGCGCCTTCGGCCTCCTCCATCAACAGCCGGAAGTTTTCCAGCCACGGCAGTCGCGCCCGGCGGGCCAGGGACATGAGGATGACCTCGCTGTCCGTGGCCGTGTTGAATCCCGCCCCTTCCTCCAGGAGTGCGGTGCGCAGCGTTCCGGCATTGATCAAGTTGCCGTTGTGACCGATGGCAAGGGGGCCGGCAAAGGTCTCAAGGGTGAACGGCTGCGTATTGGGAAGACTCGAGGAGCCTTTTGTCGAGTACCGGTTGTGGCCAATCGCCATCGTGCCGGACAACCCTTGCAGGTTTTCCTCATCAAAAATTTGCGAGACCAGACCCATTCCCTTGCGCACAGCGAGCCGCCGACCGTCCGACACCGCGATCCCGGCCGATTCCTGTCCCCTGTGCTGCAGTGCATAGAGTGCGTAGAACGTTGCCTTGGCCACGTCCATGTCGGCCGCGGCAATGCCGAAAACCCCGCAGGCTTCGCGGGGCGAATCCATGGGCAAGCCATCGCTCACGATTGCATCTCCTCCGCGGATCCCGCGGAATTTGGGTTGGACCCGCTCACTGCCGCCAGGAATTCCGGAGCCACGGGCCATCCGCCCAAGGCTTGACGGACCCCGTCCACTCGTTGCGCGGCGGCCCGCGCGGACATGGCTGTGGCAGTCACATGCCCCATCTTGCGTCCAGGTTTGGCTTCCCCTTTGCCATACAGGTGCAGGAATGCATCAAGCCCCCACGCTGCGTGCCCTGTGGACAAATCCCCGTGTTCCGGCCACAGCTCGCCGAGCAGATTGGCCATCGCGCTGCCGCCCCGCGTGGCCACGGCCCCCAGCGGCAGGCCGCAGACGGCACGCACCTGTTGTGCAAACTGGCTGGTTTCGCATCCCTCAATCGTCCAGTGTCCCGAATTGTGCGTGCGCGGCGCGATCTCGTTGACCAACAGCTCACCCGTCGCGAGCAGGAAGTACTCCACACAGAAGAGCCCAACCAGATCGAGCGAGCCGGCAATCTCGCGGGTCAGGTCCTGGGCACGCCGCGCGGTGGCAGCCGGGATCGGTGCCGGCGCGACCGAGATGTCCAGAATCAGGTTGCGGTGGTGGTTGAGGACGACCGGATAGACCGCCTCATCGCCCGCAGGAGAACGGGCCATGACAACGGAGAGTTCATGAGCAAAGTCGACCACACTCTCGAGCACCGCATCCTGTCCCCCCAGTTCCTGCCAGGCATGCGGCAACTCGTCGGGAGACGCCACGTGCACCTGGCCCTTCCCGTCGTAGCCGAACCGCGCCGTCTTCAGCAGGCAGGGAAAGGGCAGCTTCGGTGCGGCCGACGGCGGCTCGTCCGCATACAGGGCCACAAAGGGACTGACAGGCACGCCGTGCCGCTGCAGATGGGTTTTCTCCCGGATGCGACTCTGTATGGTGTGCAAGGCATCCGGGCCGGGCCGGACCTGCACCCCATGGTCAAGGCAAACCCGCAGGGCCGCAACCGGTATGTTTTCGAATTCGTAGGTGACGACCTGGACGCCGTCGGCAAAATCGCCCATGTCCTCCGGCGATTCAAACCGCCCAACGTACTCACGGTCCGCCACCTGGCCCGCCGGTGAACCGGCCTCTTCGCTGAACACCGCGGTGCGGTACCCCAGCTCCCGCGCCGCATGGCAGAACATGCGGCCCAGTTGACCGCTGCCCAGGATCCCAATGCAGGCTCCCGGCATCAGCGCGGCATGCGGGTCCATGCGATCTACCGGACCTCCGGATGCGGCGGGAGCGGCAGTTCGGTTGCCTGCACGTTGGCCGTCTGTCGGGCCGCGTAGGCTTCGAGACGTGCGCGCAGCGCCTCGTCGCCAAGAGCCAGAATGCGCGCCGCCAACAACGCGGCATTCAGGGCTCCCGCCGCGCCAATGGCCATGGTCGCCACCGGCACCCCGCGGGGCATCTGCACAATGGAGAGCAGCGAATCGAGCCCCTGAAGCGCACTGCTGCGCACGGGCACGCCAATCACCGGCAACCGCGTGTGGCTGGCTGTCATACCGGGTAGGTGGGCAGCGCCACCGGCACCCGCGATGATGACCTGCAGGCCGCGACCCTCCGCGGCCTCCGCGTACTCGAACATGAGATCCGGGGTGCGGTGCGCCGACACGACACGCGCCTCGTAGGGGATGACCAATCCATCAAGTGTCTCGGCCGCATGCCGCATACAACCTTCCCAGTCCGACGTGCTGCCCATGATCACCCCGACCAGGGGCTGTTCCACACTCACGTTGGCCGCCTCCGCCTTCATGTTGTCCCGACGCTGTCCGCGCGCAGCGATTCCAGACAGCCGCCTACCCGCTCAGCCGCCGGATAGGCACCCGGTACAAAGGCCCGGCCCGTCAATCGTTCCAGCACCTCGACGTATCGGCTTGCCGTCTGGTACGCCAACTCCTCCGGGAGCTCCGGTGGCCTCCCGCCCTCGCCCGCGAATCCGTGTGTCGTCAGCCACTTCCGCACGTACTCCTTGTCCCAGTTGGCGCGCGTCGGATCGTCCGCTTGCCAGTACCGGCTGCTGTCGGGAGTGTGGAATTCATCCATCAACAGGATGCGGCCCTCCCCATCGACTCCGAATTCGTATTTCGTGTCCACGAGCACAAGTCCCGCATCGGCCGCGACTTCCCGCCCGCGTCCAAAGAGGCCCAGTGCGAGTTCCTGCACCTGCGCCCAGGCCGCACCATCCAGCAGACCGCGCGCAACCACCTCGTCGGACACGAGGGGCTCGTCGTGGCCAGTCAACGCCTTGGTGGTGGGCGTGACCAGCGGTTCCGGCAACGGATCGTCCTTGTGCAGACCGTCGGGCAGACGGTGGCCGTAGAGGACGCGCTCCCCCTGCGCATAGCGGGTCCAAAGCGAGGTCTGCGTCACACCCGTAATGTACCCGCGCACGACCACCTCGACCCGTACGGGTTCGAGCCGCTGCGCCACCATGATGTTTGGATCCGGCACGGCGATGACCGCCGTGGGCGCGATGTCGGCCAGGGCTTCCGCCCAAAAGGCCGTCAACTGGTTGAGAACCTGTCCCCTGAAAGGTATCCCGCCCAGCACCCGATCAAAGGCGGAGATGCGGTCGGTGGTCACCAGCACCAGCCGCGGACCCAGGGCGAAGAGTTCGCGCACCTTCCCGGAATGGACAGGCGAGAGATGTCCCCCAACAGGCGGCAACCCGGTGAAGGGATTGCGCCAGGCCTCCGCAAAGAGGTCGCGGTTCAGTGTCACAGCGCCTCCACAAAGGCTTTAAAGAGACGGAGGCCCCTGGCGTCCACAGGCACCGGGACGGGACTGTGCCGGGACAGGAGATGGTCCTCCGGATGGGGCATGAACCCCACGACCAGGCCGTCCGGGCTGCAAATTCCCGCCACGTCGCCGGCCGATCCGTTGGGGTTGTGCGGATAGCTTCCTGCGGCGGCCCCTCCGTCGGCCTGCACATAGCGCAGCGCAATCCGACCTTGTGCCGCGAGATGGTTCAGCATGTCCGCACCCCGTGTCAGGAAGCGCCCCTCGCCGTGGGCCACGGGGCAGAAAATCGGCATTGACAATCCCCGCAGCCAGTCGGCTGCACAATCGGCTGCCGGTGCCATGTGCACCCAACGGCATTCGAAACGCCCGCGCTCGTTGTGGGTCAGGGTGACGGCACGGTTCCCCGGCTTGTCGGGCTCGCACCCACCACCCAGCAAGCCCGACTTGACAAGCGTCTGGAAGCCATTGCAGATGCCGAGCACCCGTCCTCCCTGCCCCACAAAGGTTCCGACCGCGTCCTGCAGCCAGGTCGTCAGGTCAAGAGCCTGCAAGACACCGGCACCCAATGCATCGCCGTATCCGAAACCGCCGGGCAGGACAACCGCCCGACAGCCAACCAGGGAGACGGTGCCCGCGCGGACATCCCGCACATGGGCAATCTCCGCCTTGGCACCAGCCAGTTCCAGGGCGCGCAGGGTCTCGGCGTCCCGGTTCGTGCCCGGCGAGTGGAAGATCAGGACACGGGGACGAGTCATCTCACCCCCCTGCACCCCGCCAACACGCTGCCAGCGCCTCCACGGCGGCATCAACATGCACCGTCCCATCGTGTCGCATCAGCACCCGCTCTCCACCCAGCCGCCCCAAGCGCAGCAGCGGCAGGTCGCGGCAGGCCGCCGTTACGGCCCCTGCAGCTTCCGGATCGATCTCGATCAGGATCCGGCCATTGCTTTCGCTGAACAGTGCGTGCCAAGGATCAGCATGGACTTCGGTCAGATCCAAGTCCATCCCCACGCGACCGGCGAGGGCCATCTCGACCGCCGCCAGCGCGAGGCCACCTTCGCTGGCGTCGTGGGCGGAGAGCACACTCCCGGACCGGATCAGCCCGTGCAGCGCGCGGTACCGGTCCCCGAATGCCGCCTTCGTCACGGGCGGTGTTCCTCCCGACAAGCCATACAGGTAGTGGAGAAGGCTGCCTCCCAGTTCCGCGCGGGTGTCGCCCAGGACGAAGAGCAGGGATCCGGAGCGCTTGGCGTGCGCCGTCATGCAACGGTCGGCATCGGGCACAATGCCAATGCCGGAGATAAGGAGCGTACCCGGAATGGGCTCGCCGGCGTACTCGTTGTAGAGGCTGTCCTTGCCGGAGATGAAGGGAGCCTGCAGCGCGATCGCCGCGTCCCGGCACCCCTGCGCGGCCCGCACCAGCGCCCCCAGCCGATCGGGAAGCGTTGGATTGCCCCAGCAGAAGTTGTCAAGCAGGGCGATGTGGTCGGGGTCGGCACCGGCACAGACCAGGTTGCGAACGGTCTCGTCAACAGCGGCACCGCCCATGGCGTACGGATCGTGCAGGCCGAGCATCGGGTTGATCCCCTGGGCCACCGCGACGGCCCGGCCGGAACCCGCCGCCTCCAGCGGCTCGAAGACCACACCATCGGCCGGCCCGTCCTGGCAGGGGCCGGTCAGGGGCCGCACCAGTGTGCCGCCCCGCACTTCGTGGTCGAACGTGCGAATCACCTCCTCCTTGCTGGAGACCGACGGATGCATCAGGAGAGTCTTCAGGGCTTCATTGCCATCGGTCCACGGAGTTCCGGTCGGGTCGCACGTTGAAGGCTCGCGGTGGACCGCGTTGAGTTCCGGGCGCGGCCAGCCGTGATGCACGAAGTCCATCGGCAGCCGTCCGACCGTCCGCCCCTCGTGCCGAATATGCAGTTCGCGGTCCCCGGTGAACTTGCCCAGAACACTCAGTTCGACCTCCCAGTGATCCGCCAAAGCCTGCAGCCGCGCCAGCCGTGCAGGCGGCACGGCCACCACCATCCGCTCCTGGGCTTCGGACAGCCACAGTTCCCAAGGGGCAAGATCCGGATACTTGACACGGATGCGGTCAAGGTGAACTTCCACCCCGAGCTCTTCGCCCATCTCGCCGACGGCGGACGAGAACCCGCCGGCACCGCAGTCCGTGACCGCCGTGTAGAGCCGTTCGTCGCGGGCCTGGCCCAGCAGTTCCATCAGTCCCTTTTCGAGAATGGGATCGCCAATCTGCACGGCACTGCCCTGTGTCTCCCGGGTGTCCTCGGCAAGATCCGCGGAGGAAAAGGTGGCGCCGTGCAGGCCGTCCAGCCCGGTCCGGCCGCCGAGCGCCACCACCAGATCGCCGACCTCCGCGCCCGGCGGGTGGGCGCCGTGTGGCGCGACACCGATACAACCGCAGTAGACCAGAGGATTGTTCACATAGCCGCGGTCGTAGACGATGGCACCACTCAGCGTGGGCAGCCCCAGTTTGTTCCCGTAGTCGCCGATCCCCCGCACAACCCCCTCCCGAATCCGACGCGGATGGAGGGTGCCGGCGGGAACCTCCGTGTCGGGCAGGTCCGGCGGACCAAAGCAGAGGACGTCGGTGGCGGCGACGGGCCGGGCCGAAACGCCAAGGACATCCCGCACGACACCGCCAACGCCGGTGTGCGCACCGCCGAAGGGATCCAGGGCGGAGGGGTGGTTGTGCGTCTCCACCTTGAACGCCAGATCCAGGTCGTCGGTGAACCGAATCACCCCCGCATCATCCTCAAAAACCGAGACGAGCCACTCCTTGGCCACTTCGTGGTTGACCGCGCGGATGCAGGTATCAAAGATCCCGTCAATGGTCTCTGTGCCGATGGGCCGACCCTGCAAATCCTCGTGGCGGAAACGGATGCGGGCCTTGAAGGTCTTGTGCTGACAGTGCTCGGACCAGGTCTGGGCCAGCGTCTCCAGTTCCACATCCGTGGGATCGCGTCCGAAGTCCCGGAACGCCTGGCGGATGGCCTGCATCTCGTCGAGGCTCAGCGACAGACTCCGATTCCGGCTCAGGGCCGCCAGCCGCATGTCCGTGAGCTCGCGCAACGGTATGGTCTCGCAGCGGCTTGAATGCCCGGCCCCCTCCTCGAACTCGGGCTGCAACCAGCCCACCGCATACCGCTCCGTAGTCGCGTTGCACAACAGGTCGCGGGCGATCCGATGCAAGTCCTCCTCGCCGAGCGAGCCCGCGAATTCGTAGCGCGTCGCGCGTGCCGCGCGGGCAGGGGGAAGTCCCAGGCGAACCAATGCGTTCTCAAGGACGCGAGCCTCTGCATCCGTCACCCCGCGCTTGCGCGCGACCTCCACGGCTGCAGGGCTGCCTGCATGGTCCCGGGGCTCGCGTATCCACGCAGCCGTTTCGGTGACGGGGTCCCTGAGCAGCCGTGCACAGAGCAATTCCAGCGCGTCGTCGTCAAAGTCCGCGTCCAGGAAGTAAACCGCGGTCGCCTCGCAGGTGCCGATAGCGGTCAGACCCAGAAAGGGCAATTGGGCAGTGACTGCGCGTGCGCGGTGACCCAAACCGCCCCGAATCTCCAGTCGAATCACGGTTGAGGCCGTCTGTTAGCTGATGCTTGGCGCCATGCCGGTACAAAATAGACCGACAAATGACGCCGATGGGAGTGTGCCGTCACGTCCTACAATTGCGCCCCCTCAGCCGTTACCAGTTGATCGTGCACCAAACGGCGGGGATCAGGAAATCCTGCTTCCTACACGCGTAGGTTCCGCACCCTCCCCGATGCCGAGATCCGGGGCTTTCCGTTGGCAGGTCAAAGACTGGTGCGATGGATCGTGTCAGGAACCATGGGGGGCTGCCCCAACGGGCGAACCTTGGCCAAACCAGGGGAACCAGAGGGAAGGGGCGAGGCTTGGCCATCCAGAACACATGACCCGCGACAAAACGGCCAATCCGTGTTGAAGCGAAGTCCGTGCATACACTATGCGGTATGCGCATCCTGTTTGCTACTCCCCACCTGTTCCCCGACGTAGTCGGCGGATCCGGCCTCCATTCCGTGCATCTGATCCGGCACCTGGCCGGGGCCGGACACGAGCTGGACGTGCTTCATCCATATCCAACCCGCCACTTCCCGGACCTGACTTCCGTGGCGGAACACACGCTCCCCAAGGGCCGTCACGTACTCGACTTCGCCCGGCACGTGGACCGCTGGACCGGTTCCCGGACTTGGGATGTGGGATACAGCGACGGCCTGCCGCTTGTGCGCTACCTGCGCCGCCGCCAGTTCCCGTGCATCGTGAACGACCACACTTGGCGGGAGTTCCAGCCACAGTACTTTCGGGGCTTCCTGCGCCACGAGCCGCGCAAAGCCCTGATCGATCTCGCCCTCTTCAGACCGCGCCTGTGGGCGCGCCGCCAGCTGGCCCGGAATTCGGACCATGCCGTCAGCATGGGTGGACTGCTGGACGAGAACTTGTTCCAACAGTGCAACCTGGTCCCCGAACGCATCCTGAACCTGCCCAACGCCGTGGACGTGCATGCGCCGGAACTGGATGCGGAGCCAGCGCATGCCGGCGATCCGAGCCGCCTTCTCTACGTAGGAACCATCAGCTACCGCAAGGGAATTCACATTCTGATGGACACCATGCGCCACCTGCCGGACCTGGATGTCCATGTGCGTCTCGTGGGGGACGGCCCCTTGGTCGAAGCGGTCCGGAAGGCCGGTTTGGACAACGTGGAACTGGCCGG
The DNA here is from genome assembly GCA_965219935.1 of Caldilineaceae bacterium. GTDB lineage: Bacteria > Chloroflexota > Anaerolineae > Caldilineales > Caldilineaceae > Bin34. The sequence goes on from CBDCOU010000003.1 coordinate 1,923,590, forward strand.
CCCGCGCTTCGGAACCGACCTGGCCCGGGAATACAGACAGGCCGGTGCCTTTGTCTACCCATCGCTCCACGAAGGCATGCCAACCGCCCTTTTGGAGGCGATGTGGCACCGTCTGCCGCTGGTGGCAACAGACGTAGGCGCCAACCGGCTGCTGGCCACCCACCAAACCGGACAGCTAATCCCGCCCAATGACGCGGCCGCCCTCGAAGGGGCCATCCGGCATCTGGATATCCAAACCGCCGGCGCCAGACGCGCCCAAGGCCAGGCGGGCCGCGATCTGGTACAGGATCAATACAGTTGGAATGTCGTAGGCCCCATGTATGAAGAGGCCTTCCGCACGGCCGCGGCAGGGTAGGCCACAGGCCGACCATTGGCCGACCTGTGGTCCGGGTTTAGCCGCGGTCGTCCTCCCGATCGGTGGCCATGGGGGGCACAGGTACCAACGAAGCGACTTGTTGCCATACTTCGTCCGTCATCTCGACCTCCAGCGCCTCCAGGGACGAATCGAGCTGCTCCAGATTGCGGGCGCCAATGATGGGTGCGGTCACGCCGGGATGGCGGCCGACCCAGGCCACGGCCAGCGCCGGTGCCGACACGCCCAGTTCCCCGGCCAGGGCAGCAAACTTGGTGGCGGTATCGAAGTAGTGCTCCTCACCGTACCGGGCCTGATACATCGTGTTGACCGCCAGGCGCGATTCGGCGGGCCGGTCATCCCACCGGTACTTGCCCGACAGAATGCCGCCGGCCATGGGACTGTAGGGAATCACCCCCAGATCCTGATCCTGCGCCAGCGGCAGGATTTCCACCTCGGCCTGCCGCTTGAGCAGGCTGTACATCGGCTGGATGCACTCGAAGCGCGTCAGGTCCAGCCGGGCGCTCTCGCCCAGGGATAGGGCAATCTGCCAGGCCGCCCAGTTGCTCACCCCGGCATAGCGAATCTTTCCCTGCTGCACAAGCAAATCCAGCGAGCGCAGAACTTCGGGAATCGGCGTGAACGGGTCGAAGTGGTGAACAAAGTAGAGGTCAATGCGGTCCGTGTCCAGCCGCCGCAGGGAATTCTCCACCTGCATGAGGATGTGGCGACGGGACAACCCCTTGTCGTTGGGCTGATCGGACACGGGCGAGCAGACCTTGGTCGTCAGGACAATCTCGTCGCGCACCGGCTTGATGAGCGCCCCCAGAATCTCCTCGGAGCGACCACCGGCATAGGTGTTGGCACAGTCGAAGAAGTTGATGCCGATGTCCCGACAGCGGTTGAACATCCGGCCCGACATGTCGGCATCCGCAATGTCGCCGAAACTCATCGTCCCAAAGCACAGCCGGGACACCTGAACCCCTGTCCGCCCGAGTGTCGTGTATTCCATGTCTCAATCTCCTGGTTGTGGGTGGCAGGCATGCGAACTGCCGACCTGATTGTGCGCGACCCTGCCCGCCATTAAGAAACTTGGCACCCCGGCGCAGCAAGTTGCGGGCGATGCGCTTGAGGGAAGATGCGGACGGCGGTCGTGACCCGGTCCCCGCAGCGCCGTTCGGACTCGACCCAGACCAGGCTGGCCAGGTCGCACCACTCGCGGTCGGGGTCGGCATGGGCCAGCAGGGCGGGGTCGCCGGTCATCCAGCAACGGCGGATTGCGATGCGCCCGTGGTCCTTGCCGACCGTGTCCGCATATTCGTGGGCATAGCCGGCGAAGTCCTGAGCCCGTTCCAAGGCGAAGGTGTCCTCCAGGCGCGCGTGGGGTCCTTTGTGGTTGTCCCGGACGCGCAGCACGTAGTCGGCTCCCTGCTGCCGGATTGGGTGGGCGATGGCCTTCCGGCAGCCCATGGCGTCCAAGGTCACGATACAAACCCTTCAGGCACAGCATGCGCAGCAGCTCCGGAATGGCCGTGATCTCGTTGGACTTGTCGTCCACCGCGGTCTGGGCCAAGACCAGGCGGTTGGCTTGGGCCCAGGAGCTGACCAGGTGCAGGGGAGCCCCCGACCCCGGTCGTGGGAGCCGCGCACGCTCTTGCCGTTGACGGCCACGACCTGGCCGTCGGTCAGTTCAAAGGCCTCCTGCACCCAGTCTCGGAAGCCCTCCTCGAACCCGCTCGCATCCGGCCGTGCGAAGACCCGCCCCAGCGTGTCATGCGAGGGGATCTCGTGCGGCAGTTCCAGGAAGGTGCGCAACCACGCCTCGTTGAGCTGGCCGAAGAGGGCGATGGCCACGAAGCTGTCGGTGCCACCGATCCTGGCCAGCACCGACAGGACCAGGATGTCCGTCAGGCTGTGCAGCCGGGTCCGGTCGACCCGCGGGTCCTCCAAGGCATCCAGAATCTCAACCGGGGATGAAGGCATCGGGCCGTCCATGAGGGGGTCTCCGCAAGCTGGATCCGGAACCGGCCCGTTGTAGCCACCTCCTCAACTCACTCGCTCCCCCCAATTTAGATGCAATCGCCTTGGCACGTGGGCCAGATGGCAAACCTGCAAGTTCCTTTGGTTGACAACAACCGGTTCCCTCTGAACTGGGTCAGCTCACAAATTTGCAACATCTGAATGTTGGCGATAACCAGTTCAGCGCCATTCCCCCGGGACTGGGACAGCTCTCGCAGCCGCTGGAAACTTACATGGTCAGCGGCAATCCACCGACCGAATGACTGCCAAAGACCTGGCTGCCTGGCGTTTTCCCGGAGGTGCCGCGTTGTTGCGCGCTCTAATCGGCTGGAGGCGTGGACTGGCCGGACTCGTGGATGCCCCAGCACAGGACGGTGTTGTACTCCCGGATTCCGCAGGTGTGGACTCCGCCGGCACTCACCGAGACGAAGCGACTCTCTGGTGGCGTGGCTTGACCGAACTCGTTCCAACCCCAACAATGCACGGTATGGTCCACTCCGACCCCGCAGGTGAAGTGGTTGCCCGAGTCAATCGTCACGAACCGAATGTCGGGGTTTGCCACTTGACCGTCATAGATCGCTCCCCAACATGCGACGGTGCCGTCGTAGCGCACCGCACAGGGGTTGTCATACCCCGCGCTGACGGATAGGAACCGTCCACCCGGCGGTGTGGACTGGCCAATAAAGTTGCCTCCCCAACACCGGATGGTGCTGTCGGTGCGCACGCCACAGGTATGGAGATGTCCGGCGCTCACGGACACGAACCATTCGTCCGGAGGCATCGCCTGGCCATGATCGTTCGCGCCCCAGCAATGTACGCGTCCGTCGGTGCGCACGCCACACGTGTGCCACGCCCCGGTGCTCACGGAATCGAATCGACCGCCCGGTTCATGCGCCTGGCCATGATCGTTCGCGCCCCAGCAGGCGACGGCTCCGCCAACCCGTAGGGCACATGTATGGTCCCCACCCGCTCCCACGTCGATAAACCGACCGCCGGGCGGCGATGCCTGTCCGCTGTAATCCCCGCCCCAGCAGGCGATGCGTCCATTCGCGCGTAGGCCGCAGGTGTGGAAATGCCCCGCGCTGACGGACACGAACCGGCGCTCCGGCGCCATCAAACCCTCCAGGAAACGCTCAATGACACTTATGACCAGGGTATGTCCTTGCACCACCGCATGGTCGAGCGGCGTGTCGCCCCAGCTGTCGATCACGTCCGGTTCGGCACCGTGATCGAGCAATACCGCGCTGACCTCTTCGTGTCCGAACCAGGCCGCCAGGTGCAGGGGTGTCGACAATTGGGGGTTCAGCGCATTCGGGTCGGCACCGACGGTGAGCAGTTCCCTGACTACACGCACGTGCCCGCGCCGCGAAGCGTGGTGCAGTGCGGTTTCACCGGCTTCGTCCACCTCGTTGGGATCCATACTGCCTGCGAGCAGGCGCGCCACGATCTGAACGTCACCTGCATCCGCCGCCGTGTACAGGGACTTCACCGCAACCGACAACGCGTCCCACACATGGGCATCGGGCGCCGCCGCTTGGCCCAGTTCGTTCGCGCCCCAGCATTCGACTGTCTCATCGGGTCGGACACCGCACGTGTGGCGTCGGCCCGCGTCCACGGAAACAAACCGTCCTGCCGGAGGTTGCGCTTTGCCATCGGAGTTGGCTCCCCAACACTCGATCGTGCCTGCAACCCGCACGCCACAGACGTGGGCCCCACCGGTGTCCACGGAAACAAACTCCCCGGCCGGTGACATGGCTTGGCCGGATCCATCGAAGCCCCAACATTGGATCGTGTTGTCTTCCCGCCGGCCACAGGTATGGCCCCACCCCGCGCTGACGGCGACGAATGATCCGCCTGGAGGCATGGCCTGGCCGAATTCATTGTTCCCCCAGCACTGAACCGTATTGTCCAGGCGAGTGCCACAGGTATGGGCTCCACCGGCGCTAACTGCATGGAACGATCCGGTTGGTGCAACTACCTGACCGAAATCGTTGGATCCCCAGCACCGAACCGTGGTGTCGCTCCGCACACCACAGCTATGATCGTCCCCGGCATCAACCGAAGCGAACAAGCCAGTCGGCGGGGTGGCCTTGCCGTAACTGTTGTCCCCCCAACAGTGGACGGTACTGTCGCTTCGCACGCCACAGTTGTGGAACCGTCCACTGCTTACCGAGACAAACGTTCCACTTGGTACCGTCGCCTGGCCGCGGGCGTCGCTGCCCCAGCACCAGACAGATTCGTCGGTGCGCAGACCGCAGGCATGGTACCCGCCTGCGCTGACGGACACAAACTTGCCGACCGGAGGCGATGCTTGACCTCTATGGTTTTGACCCCAGCAGGCGACACTGTGATCCACCCTCACGCCACAGGTATGGTACCCGCCCGCGCTGACGGACAGGAACTCACCGGCCGGAGGGGTGGAGTTCCACCCCCAGCACCGAACCGTGTGATCGTCGCGCACGCCACAGGTGTGTTTGTATCCGGCGCTGACCGACTCGAACATTCCACCTGGTGCCACAGTCCGGCTCGCATCACTCACGCCCCAACAGACGACGGTGCGATCGTCACGCATGACACAGATGTGACCGAGACCGACGCTCACGGAATTGAATCGTCCTGCGGGAGGGCTTCCTGCACCGCTGTTATTCCAACCCCAGCATCCGATCGTACGGTCCTCCCGAAGGCCGCATGCCCAGTTGGCATCGACACTCAGTGCAGTAAACCTGCCATTCGGCGGCATCGCCTGGCGGAATTGATTCGAACCCCAGCAGGCCACAGTGCCGTCGGTGCGCAAGCCACACGCATGATGGCGTCCCGTCCCGACGGATACGAACGTGCCGTCGGATGGTGCGGCCTGCCCCCGCTCGTTCAACCCCCAACAGGCGATGCCGCCATCAGTACGCACTCCGCAGGTGAAACGGTCGCCGGCGCTGACGGAGATGAATCTCCCCTCAACCGGGAGTGCCTGGCCGTAATCATTTCCACCCCAGCACACAATGGTCTCGTCCGTGCGCACACCGCAGGTGTGGTCCGTTCCTGCGCTGACGGATTGGAAGCGTGCCCCGGTTTGCGCCACCATGGCGGGCAGCGCGTGGGCAACGTCCGTATCGGCCAGTCCAGACACACACAACTGCACGCACACGATTGCCAGCAGCCGCAGGCACCATGTTCTCAAAGTCATACCACGCTCGGATTTCGGCATACGGCCATGGTTTTGGATGAGCTCAACCATACAAGCCTTACTCAGCGGCGATCGCATAACAACTGCCAACAAGCGGCTGTTTGCGGGACATGGACTTGGCTCTGCTCAGCCAGGTGGCCAGATACCAACCGAACACGAAGGGAGCGGCAAGGCATGCTTGAGTTGGCTGCTCCCCATCCTGAAACCATTGAGTTGAATTCATGTGTCCCGTCCGGCCCTGATTCGCAACCTGCCCTCCATCCTGGCCTTATGGCGATGTAACAATTCCTCCGAAGGTTGTGCCGCGAATCTTTCTTAGAAGGGACCCAATGCATCTCATGGCGAAGTTCATCCCTCTGCTCCTGGCCGTGGTCCTGGGCCGCTGCGCATCAGCCCGGATGGCACTGGCGGGTGCCAGCTTATCGGCCGGGGGTCTGGCGATCCCGGACTGAGGGCCGCTGCTTAAGGCCGGACGGGCCTTTCGGCCCGACGGCCACGGGGTGCCCGTGTGCGCATGCTGTGCCTGAAGGGTTGTATCGTGACCTTGGACGCCATGGGCTGCCGGAAGGCCATCGCCCACCCAATCCGGCAGCAGGGAGCCGACTACGTGGCGCGTCCGGGACAACCACAAAGGGCTCCACGCGTGCCTGGAGGACACCTTCGCCTTGGAACGGGCTCAGGACTTCGCCGGCTATGCCCACGACTATGCGGACACGGTCGGCAAGGACCACGGGCGCATCGCAATCCGCCGTTGCTGGATGACCGGCGACCCCGCCCTGCTGGCCCATGCCGACCCCGACCGCGAGTGGTGCGACCTGGCCAGCCTGGTCTGGGTCGAGGCCGAACGGCGCTGCGGGGACCGGATCACGACCGCCGTCCGCATCTTCCCTCAAGCGCATCGCCCACAACTTGCTGCGACAGGACCGCTCCCTCAAGGTAGGCATTGCCAACAAGCGGCTGGCGGCGGGCTGGAACAAGGACTATCTGTGCCGGCTTATTGGCCTCAAGCCCAAACCCATTTAGATGCAATCGCCCTGACCACCAGTGCCGCACCGGAACGCCTGCGGGACTCCCTCTGCTACACTGCCTGAACACCACCGCAGCCCCCGTCCCGCCACCGGCTTGGGCAGATGGGATCGCGCTGTACCAAGGCCAGCCGAGAACAGTCCATGAGTCGATACCAAGGACGGCAACGCAAGGAATCCAGGGCGGTTGAGATGTGGCTGTACATGCTGGATCACGTAGCCGACACGTGCCGTTCGGCTGCCAAGTGGCACAAGTTCACCCAGACCTCGTACGAGGTGACTCAAACGCGCCTGGAAGGCAGTGTGACGGTTCTCATGGGTGCCTACGGCCACCTGAGCAATAAGGAACGCCGGCCTTGTGTTGAGGGATTCATGCGTTTGGCATCCGCCTTTGGCGTGGATGTTGTCAACGAAAAGACGGGACGCAGGCGGGAACCGAACGAGTTGCTGGACGTCGGCATGCTCAGGAGGTACCTGCCCCAGTTCTTCACAAACCTACTGCAGGCGTGGTGGCATGTGTTTGACGATCAGGCAGTGCCACCCCCGGAGGCAGTGGACCTTGACTCGGTGCTTTCCTACCTGGTGTCGGAATAACTGTATGGGAAGAATTGCTGACACCATGGCTGTCCGGTTTGGCAACGCCTCCTCCCAGGGCATCCCTCGGTAATTCTTCGGACGGCCATCCTGACCGCCTTGGCCGGCCCCTGCGGCACCCTTCCCGACACCGGAATCGGCCATGATCCTGTAGTCTCCTCCTGTAGCCAATCGAATTTCCCTACCTCGACAGCTCCCCGTGGTCGAACTGCTCGCCTATACCCAACCCAATCCCGCGTTGCACGGCACCGCCCGCGCGGATGCCAGCGATGTGGCGTCCATATGGCAGGGCCAAAGCACGTTCGCGGCCAATCTGATCGAGTACGCAGCCCGGCTCTGCTACCGAAGCACCCACCGCATGGGTACCTCCCCCAACTTCATCTCGGCCCGGGTGCGGGAGGGCCACGAGGATGTCATCGAGCATGTCGTGGTCACACTGCGCTGGACGGACACGGACGAGCCGGCCCTGTGGCGCGAGGCCAGCCGCCACTGCGAAATCAGCCGCATCGCCCCGCGGACATGGATTGTGTCGGGGAACACGAGGGTCTGGCTCCACTTCTTCCGCGAAGGCCGCGCCTTGGAAGCGGTACCGCTGCTCAAGGCTCTGGTACCCGAGGTCTATGACGAGTTCGACTGCGAGCCGGAGGCCCCGAACAATCCTCCGGCTGTCGCGCAGGAACCAACGGACACGCTGCTGACAGCCCTGCAACCGGTACACACACCCCCGCAGCGGGTCGTGCTCCTGGGTTATACGCAGCCGGTACTGGACGACCCGGCCGTACTGCTGGACCACGGATCCGCCTGCTTCCTGTTCGAAGGCATCTCGCGGGCCTGCACCCATCAGCTCGTGCGACACCGCCTGGCCAGTTTCAGCCAGGAGTCGCAACGTTATGTCGACTTGAACAAAGGCGGCTGGAACGCCGTCATTCCCCCGCGCGTGGCACACAATGAAGAAGCCCGGGAACTGCTCGACCGGTCTTGGGATGGCCTGCAGGAGACCTACCGCGCCCTGCGCGGCCTGGGCATTCGCAAGGAGGACGCGCGCTTCCTGCTGCCCAATGCCACCGAGACCCGCATCGTGACCACGATGAACTTTGCGGCCTGGTCGCACTTCCTGTGGCTGCGGGCCGTGGACAAGGCGGCCCAGTGGGAAATCCGGGCCATGGGCCAGGAAGTCCTGCGCATGCTGTACGCCGTGGCCCCCACGGTGTTCCAGCAACACATGGACGTGTTTGAGACGATGCGGAACTGACATTTCCGGTCGGCCTGTTGGCCGCCAAGCCGGAAACAGTCCGACTTCAGTCAGGATACGCCGTGGTCGGCGGCCTAAACTACTCCCCGCGCCTACGCCCCGTTGTGGCAGGCAGGAACCGGGGAAGCCATGACCGAAGCTCAGATCCTGAGTGTAATCCTTCTTTTTGGAGTGATGATCTACCTGGTCTTCACGACCCGCTGAAGGCATCGGTTCCGGTCTTGTCCGTGGATGCCGCAAGCGCCCGTGTCCTGCCGCCCGGCAAGCTGGCGCCGGGGCGGCTCGCCCATGTCCTGAGCCTGCTGCCCGCCTCTGATCCAACTCTGCTCGTCGGACCGGGTCAGGGCGAGGACGCCGCGGTTCTGGCATGGCCGGACAGCGGCTCCGAGCTGTTGGTTGCCACCAGCGATCCCATCACGTTTACCACCGACGACATCGGGTTGTACGCCCTCACCGTGGGCATCAACGATCTGGCGGTGTGCGGGGCCGAACCCCGCTGGTTCCTGCCGGTGGTCCTTCTGCCGGCCGGCCAGGCCACCGTACCCGAAACGGAACACATGTTCCAGCAGTTGGGGGAGGCATGCACCGCGGCCGGGATCTCCGTTGTCGGAGGCCACACCGAGGTCACCGACGCGGTCCGCCGCACCGTCATCAGCGGAACCATGCTCGGCACGGTGGACCGAAGATACCTGGTTGCCACGGCCGGTGCGCAACCCGGAGACGTTCTGCTCCTGGCAGGCTGGTGCCCCGTGGAAGCCGTCAGCATCCTGGCGCGCACCATGCACGGGCCGCTCTTGGCCCAAGGTTGGACAACGGCCGAACTCAATGACGCTTCGCAATGCCTTTACGAGCCGGGCATCAGCATCCGGGAACCGGCTCTGGCGGCTGCCCGCAGCGGACTGGCCACCGCCATGCACGACCCCACGGAAGGCGGCGTGGCCACAGCCATGCGCGAACTGGCCGCGGCCTCGAACACAGGACTGGAGGTGGACCTGGACCGCATTCCGGTGCCGGCCTTCGCGGCGCGCATCTGCCGGGACTGCGGCCTTGATCCGCTTGGCTGTATCGCGTCCGGAAGCCTGTTGTGCACCTGCCGACCCGACGACGCCGACGCGTTGAAGGACGCGTGGCGCGACCTAGGCTGGCCGTCAGTGCAAGTCGGCCGCGTCACCCCCCCGGAGGCGGGACTTGCGGCCCGACATCGGGGCAGACCCGTGCCGCTGCCCGAATTCGCGGCGGATGAACTGGCTCGGCTGCCGGCCGCCTAAAGGCTGCAGTCAGTCCAGGCCGATCAGGGTTTCCTCGATGAGGAAGTCCACCACCTTGGACATGTCGCCCGTGTCCCTGTAGATGGCCCGCTGCTTGTCCGCGCTGGAGCCGGTCTCGAGGATGCGGTGGATGGTTTCGATTTGTCTGCCGATCTGAAGTTCGATGACCTCTTCGGACAGCATGCTCAGCAGTTCCCGAATGGCGGTCCGTGCCGGAATCTCCTCTCGGGTACCCAGATTGATCAGCTTGCAATCCAGTCCCTCGCGGGCGGCGCGCCACTTGTTTTCGTCGATCAGATCCTTGCTGAACAGCCGGAACGTCAGGTTTTTGGAACGCAGCTTCCAGACCCACAGAACCAGTGCCTGCAACAGGGCGGCGATGGCCACGCCGTCCTCCATGCGCGGGCAGATGTCCATGATCCGGTACTCCAGCGTCGGATAGGTGTGGTGAGGCCGCAGGTTCCACCAGATCTTGGACGTGTCGTCGATGCAGTTGGTGTTGATCAGCGTATTGGCCAGGGCTTCGTATTCCTGCCAGCTGCTGAACACATCCGGCATGCCGCTCCGGGGAAAATCGTCGGCCACGAAGGCCCGATAGCTTTTCATGCCGGTATCGAGACCACCCCAAAACGGACTGCTGGCCGTCAGGGCCAGCACATGCGGCAGGTAGTAGCGGGTAATGTTCATCACGTCCATCAGGAAGGCCTTGTCGCTGATGCCGACATGGACGTGCATGCCCCAGACCAGCATGCGGCGGGCCACAATCTGGTATTCCGAAGTCAGCGTCTGATACCGGTCGTAGGGGGAAATCTCCTGTTCTTCCCAACGGCTGACGGGGTGCGTGCTGCCGGCCACAATCCGCAGGCCCCGCTCGGCCGCCAGGTCCCGGATGTATTCCCGCTGGGACTTGAGCTCCTGCATCACCTCGTCCGCGGTGCGGCAGACACCGGTGCCCAACTCCACCATGGACTGGTGCAGTTCGGAACTGATGGTGCGATGGTAGATGGTGGCTTCGTTCCGGCTGGTGAAGTGGGAGATTACCGACTGCAGTTCCCGGGACTCGGGATCCACAACCTGATATTCCTCCTCCACCCCCAGGGTCAGCTCCGGTCGCTTCATGGCTACAGATCCGTGGATTCAGAGACAATGTGATCGACTACGGCCTTCATGGATTCCCCGCTGGACCGCCACACCGCAATCTGTCGGTCCGCAGACGAGCCGCCCTCGACCAGGTCGTGCACCCGCTCGATGTACCTTGTACCGTTGAGGGTTTCGGCAAACGGCAGGACCAGTTCCCCAAGCTCCCACATCAGTCGGTTCAGCGGGACTTCGGTTTCCTTGCCGAAATCGATGAGGCGGCCCTCGGTACCGTAGCGCATGGCCCGCCACTTGTTCTCCATCAGCAGGATGCGGTCGTAGGTCCGGAACTGCTGGTTGTTCAGGATCAGCGATGCCATGAACGCGGCAATGCCCTGGAGCAGGGCGCCGATGGTCAACAGATCGTCCAACTTGGTTATGGCGTCGCAGACACTGACAATCAGGCCGTCGCAGTTCCGATTCACCCGTACGTCCCAGCGGATGGCTTCCGACGAGCTGATGCTGTTGGACTGGATGAGCGTATCCAGGAACTCCTGGTAGGCATTCCGGCTCGTGAACCGGGGAGGGAAATTGGTGCGCTGCAGCGAGTCCCGGAGGACCTGTCGATATCCCTTGAGACCCGTCAGTTCACCGGACCACAGTGGGGAACTCGTGCTCAGGCAGAGCACGTGCGGCAGCAGGTAGCGCATCCCGTTCATCACGTTGATGGTCAGATCAGGATCGCCAATCGTGATGTGGAAGGTGGTGGCGTAGATCTGCAGACGCCGGGCCACGACGGCAACTTCCCCGACCAGTTCGCTGTACCAGGTGAAGACCCGGGTACGGGTTTGGGGCATGCTGTCCGGGTGGGTGCCGGCAATGGCCATCCGGCAGCCAACCTTGTCGAGCAGATCGGCCACTTCCGCCCGCTGTCGGGCCAGCGCCTGCCCCAGACTTTCCACGTCGGGGTGAAAGTCCACGTCCAGCAGGGGCGCGATGCCGGCCAGTTCCGGCTTCAGAACCCGCTCCGTCTCCTCCTCGTAGATCACGATCGGATCCCGATCCGGAAACTGGTTGATGTAACCCTGCAGCTGCCGCGATTCAGCGTCGACAATCGGGTACTCTTCGGCAACGGCCAACTGCAAGGAAGGTTTGACTGGCGGCATCTCGTGTCCTGCGAATATGCAACTAGGCCGGGCTCGGGTCGGGGCAATCATAGCCGAAGCCGTCGGCTCCGGCTTCGGCGTCCCGGAACTCCAGCGGAAACTCGAACTTGACCTGCTCCACATGCTCCATGTCGGGCGGCAGGCCCAGGGAGAGATCAACCACGCACTGATAAAGGCCGCCGGGCTGCGGCTCCTTCAGGTGGATGGTGGCATCCAAGTAGGTGTCGTCGTAGGCCACGAACGCCAAGCTGTTGCCGGCCGGTCCGTCGACCGCGGCGACGTCGATGTCGATGTTGGGCTTGTGGTCGGGCTGTGCCTGCAACTGCATGCGGAACCAAAGCCGTTTCAAATCCGGGTAGGGGAAAATCAGGATCTTCTGAATCCGTAACGGTTCGTCCGGCTGGACCAGCGATATCGCGCTCAACTGCCGTCCTTCGGGATCTGCACACCGAGGTGCTACAACGGCTGAAGTTTAGCACCGGCCTCCGACACGCGGGACCATGCGGGATGGGACGGACCACTTGGGGCGCGGAGCAGGTGGAATACCAACCACGAAACTTGAGCGAGCCACACGCCCTGCATGCCGGCTCAGTCCGCGTGCGGCCATTCATGTTCGATGCTGCCTGTGATGATGGCACGAGGGCAGCAGGTTGGGCGCCATCCCCCTTCAAGACAGTGGAAGCAGAACGCCCTACAGGTCCCAACGGGAGGCTCATGCGGACGGTGGCTAAGAAAAGTCGTCGCCCTCGTCCCGAAACCCCTCCGGCAACAAGGTCTGCCATTCGGCTTGTCCCGTCATCACAGCCATCACCGCGTGCGGATTCGGGGTTTCACCAGCTTCCAGCCATGCATCCCGCAATTGGATGCGGCCTTGCAGCGGGACTTGCTCCAGATATTCCAAGGTGTTTGCGACAGCACCTTCCAGCATCTTGGCGGTACCGAACCTCTCCATGCTTGCACGTGGTGAGAAATGGTTAAGCGGCAGGGACTCAACACCTCCCAGAGCGGCGTTCCGGTCATACAGAGTCTCGTATCCCACATCCGCCGGGTGCTTGTGCATGAGATCCAGTGTGGATTGAGCCAAGCTACCGCAAAGATGCTGTGCCTGCTCAACAACACTCCTTGGGGATTCCTCTGGCCACGGTGGGTTGGCCCCGGCGTAAGGAGATTGCTCCCTGAACCTTGTCAGTACCTTCAACCAAGCGGCATCGGGAAAGCCGCCGGCCTGCGCTCCATGAACATGCATCACGTTGGGTGCCAACTCTTCCAATTTATGGTTGTGCAGGAACTTCACCCTAGCCGCGCTCAGCAGGGCCTTGAAGCAATGTTCCAAGGCTCCGTGAGCGGAACGCAGGGCTACGGCAAACTGTGGTTGCCCGCCGTTCAGGTTGAACAGAGCGTTGCCCAAATCGTTGTGGGCCGACTGTAGATGAGCCTGGGCCGCAGGCCAGGGATTGTCTTGTGTCATGTCTGGCAGGGGATCTCCCGTGGCCGTGATGCCCCAATACTGGACCTGTCCAGCGATGTGGGGGTGGGATGTGCGGCATGCCTCGAACTCGGAACGCGGGAACGGGAATATCTGAACCGATGGTGATTCGCGGCCATACTGGTCCCTCGCGATCGCCTCTGCCTGTTGATGCAGGGAGACTTCGGAGTCGCGGTCCCTCGGCACTCCGATCACGGCCAGGTCAAGGTCCGACCACGGCCGCCAGTTCCCCATCGCCCGGCTACCGAAGAGCACCACCTCCTGTGTATCCGGCAGCCTGCTCTGCAACACACCGACCACCGCCAGGGCGCGCGGGTCCGGTGCATGCCCATTGACATCCGGCGACGTTCGTTCCCGAACTTCGACCGCAGCCATCTTTCGCCTCACTGTTCCCGATCACTCCGCCCGGCCCCATTCTACCCGGTCGAGTGGGTGGACAATCCCATGTTCCGCCTCCTGAACCGGTAGGGGAGGACCTCTCACAGAGGCACGGATTCAAACAATTCCAGCTGTTGTTCCCCTGCATCAGGCCGTTGCGACAGAAACTCCGCCAGGGCCGAAGCCGGAACCCGACCCAACTCCTTCGGTTCCAATTTATGCAATCCTCCACCGTAAACCCGGCCCTCATTCAGCATCTGATCGGGATCAATACCGTTGAGGAAATCCCAGATCCGAAACTTCAGTTGGGGCGATGTTGCCAGTGCCTTGGCAAGCCCGCCCTTCGGGTACAGCATGAGATATACGTTGGGGGCAGTCGCGTGCGAGTGATTGAGGAGAAATCGAAACGGCCGACCTTCCTTCTTGTCGCTGCGACCGATGTACGTGCACAGGAACGGCGTAGCCGGACGGCGTTCCTGTGCATACCAGGGCGATCGGTTGCGGCAAGTGTAGCGATCGGGAATGCCTTGCTCCCTGCCCTCCAGCAGATAGTCCCACAACTTTGGATACCTGTCCCTGACGATCTCTTCGCTTAATCGGCAGTTCAGGAGGAACAGCTTGCGCTCCAATCTTGGATGGCCGGCCTCGTCGGCCAGGACTTCGTCTGCCGGCAAGTACCGAGGGCCCGGCAAGATGGGTTGAAACATCTCGGTGGGCAAGCCTCGGCGCCCGATTTCCTCGCCTGAGAGGATGAAGTAGGCGTTGCCACCCGTCACCAGCCCGCGTTTGATCGTGAAGAAGTCCGCGAGTACCGGCTGACGCAACCTGGCATGGCTCTCCTTCATTGGGTACCGGGTCCACTTCGGATCGCCTTGGAGGGTGTTGGCAGGCACCCACCGCTCCAATGCGGGTTTCAGCTGGGAACCGCCGAAGGTCATGCGCACGCGATGTCCGGGCGGTGGTGCCTGCTTGCGGAACCAGACGACCGCCGAAGAGACCAGGGCATCCTGGAACTGCACTTCATTCGGGTCAAAGCGGTGAATGTGCAGCAGCGTCACGTATTCGAGAAGGTAGCGCTTTACCGACGCGCCGTAGTTGACATCCATGAATTCACTCGGAATCAGCCAGCCGGCCAACCCGCCATCCGCCATCCATGGATGGGACAGTCCCAGGAAATAGCAATACAAACCGGCAAGCCCATTCACTTGGATGCCACCGGCCTGCCATGCCGAAGCCTTCAGCCGTCGCTTCACTTGGCGGTCAATATGGTGGTGTCTCACGTAGGGAGGATTGCAAATCAACAGGTTGAATCTCTCCCCGTCCGCAGGAACCGGGGCCGATGTGAAGTCATCCAAACGCAGGTCCAGTGCCGTTCCCCGCCACAGACGGGTAGCCGGTTGCCCGTAATGGGGATCGATTTCGTAGCCTACGGCATCGGTCACTCGATCTTCGGGAAACACGCGCAACAGGGCGGAGTAGAAGGACCCGGTCCCGATGGCCGGGTCGATGAATCGGACAGGCGTAGTGTCATCCAATACAGTGTTGGCGTACTGAAGCATTTCCACGGCGAGTTCGGTCGGCGTGGCGAACTGCCCCATTCGGTTGCGGTCGGCCTGATTCCTGGCCGCATCCAGTTCCGCCTGGACCGCCACCGACGGGCTTCCCGCCCGGACACGGAATTCGTCACTACAGGCTGAACTCCTCAAGGTCCGCGATACGGTGCTCCCAAACCCAGTCGATGCCTTCCGCTGCTTCGTATCCGAGGTATCCGCTGTCGAAGTACCCGCACAGGAACAGGACGTAGCGCACATCTTCTCCATATGTCCGACGCAGTTGGCTCATCTTGGCGGCCTCCTCCTTGCGGCGCTTGTTCACATTGGTGAAGTCTCCTGCCGACTTGGCCTCGACCAGCAACGGCAAGGCTCCGGATTGTGCCGTCTTGGGTTGGATGGCTACGTCTATGGGAATGTTGACGTGCCGACCGGTGCCTTCCTGCTCCGAAGGCACGTTCAGTCGAAAGGTGAATGTCCCAGGCTCCATGTGGTCGTAACGCCTCTGTTTGCCAGCGGGAACAGGTGCGAATCCCCGTCCCTCGAGCCATAGTGCAATGGCGTCCAGTTGACGCTGTTCCTGGGCATTGCGGATGATGCACGGCTCCACACAAACGGTCCGCCACAATCGTCGCTGCCCGGTACCGCTCGCGTGCAGTGGGCATGTCTCCGCGTTCGAGCCAGATAAAAATGTCTGGATCAATCATCCTCTGAATCACCGCGCCAATTCTGCTAAGAGCATTGTCCACTTCCTGTTGCGACATTCGAGAAGGCAATTTCAAATCCTTCTCCATGACTTTGACCAGATTTGCCGGAACATCGGCCAAACCGATGAGTCGGGCTGCGGCAAGAGGCGGACAGGTCGCCATGCGCAGAGTAGGCAGAATGCCGGGATTTGTCCGCAGCAACGCCACGCTAATGTCTTTCAGATTGTCCGTTGCGATCAAGGCCGCCTCAACATCGCGTGTGGTTTCGACACGCGATTCACGGTAGGTGTTCGGAGCAAAGCGCACAAACTAGTTGTTGTACATGTCCACCGACTGGGCAATGTCTGCTTTCCACCGGTCCGGCTTGTCCCTGTTGACTGCCATCTGTCTGATGCTCGTACCCGAAGAACCTGGAATTACCCGTTCCGATCAGATTTCCAAACCTATCAGCCATGATGGGTTGGACATCGGCAAGTCATCGGCAATCTTGACCTAACCAAGGCCCGGACTGTCGCCGCCTCCCCAGAAGAATCCTTGTTGGACACCAGATGCCCAACGCCGAAATCACCGAACCCAACGACCTATTTTAGGCTTGCAAGCAGTCTGTTGGCCGGTTCAGAGACACCGTCACAGCAACTGAAAACCCACTCGCTCAAGAAACGCCGCAGTCGCCTCCGACTCCGACAGCTCCGGCACATACACCACCGTCACATCGCGGGCGCGCGTCAGCAACACCCGATAGGCGTTGGCCCGGAGCTGGTCGGGATTCCGAACCCGGGCCTGCCTTCTGCCCTTCTGGTAGCGCGTCATGCGCGACATGTCCCAGGTCCCACTCGATCGGACAAAGTCCGTTCCCCAACCCAACAGGACACCGTCCAGTTCCAGGCCCTGTGCCTCGAATTCCGTAATGCTGCGATGCAGATGCCGGCAGGATCCGGGATGTTCCTCGGCTTCGACATACCACGGAGCCAACAGCCGGGCCTGTGACCGCCACCGGAAGTCGGCGTCAAATCGTTGATGCTCCGGCACCGATCGGTTCAGGGCCTTGTCCCGGCTGGAAGTCATCAGGCCAAACTGCTTGTCCGGTTGGTCGGCATATCGGTCCCGCAGATAGGCCTTGCCGACGCGCAGGTCGCGGCACAGGCGCAGATGATATCCGTTCTGCTGTTCCCTAATACCTGCAAGTTCTTGACCCGCAGGGTTCCGGCGTTTCGCTCTCGGCCCGGCGCGTTAGGGCGGCCTCAGCCGTCCGGCGACGGGCTCGAGTCCGGGATGAGCAGTCCCATCCGTAGTCCCGCTTCGATGCTGCAGCAGGCGCTTGACCTTCCGATGGGGCGTGTACCGATCAATCTCCGGATCGTACAGGCGCTGCAGGATGTTGCGGGCGGCGTTGGTGTCCGCATCCAACACGACTCCGTCCAGGCCGTAAAACTTGTCGCCGGCACGCCTGCCTTGAAGCAGGCCCGTCCGCGAGTCCATTTGCGACGTGTAGGCGGGGTTCACCAACACCAGCGCCGAACCTCGGCGCCGAGATATCGAAGTGAGGGTGTCGGCCATGAGGCCCTTGACCCAGCCGCTCAGACGGCGGTTGGTGTCGCGGTGGCGGTACCTGGACGACGCCATGGGGGCCGTCAGATCCTCGCAGGCGATGGTGCCGGCGCGGTCGACGACGCGGTGGGCGGCGTGGCAGAGAAAGTCGCGCGTCTGCGCCGTGTGCTTCTTCTGCCGACGGTCCCACTTCTGGTTGCCGAGGTTGTTGCGGCGAATGTTGTCGGCTTTCTTGACGCGCCCGGCCTCGCGGTGCTTCTGCTCGACCCCCCGGAGTTGGTTGCGCCGTTGGCCCTTGACCTTGCGGGCATCGCTCTCCGCGGCCAGCAGGTCGCCCAGGCCTTCGCCGTGCCGTTCGCCTTCGCTGTCGGTATAGGCTTCGGTGTAGCCCTTGTCGACACCGAGCTCGCCCTGGCCGCAGGGCTTCGTGCTGCATGCGGCGGTCTCGTCGATGGCGTAGTGGACGGCCACCTGGCCGTCGTTCTGGAGGATGAGCCGCAGGGTGCCGGTCGGCAGGTGCGTGCCCCGCAGCGGGATGGCGATGCGCTGGCCGCGTTCCAAGCCCTGCAAGTAGACCCAGGCCCGACCGTGCCAGACCTTGGTGGTGTAGGAGCCCGCATCGGCCACGATCTGGTTCGTGCAGTGCGAGGCGCCGCCCTGCCACTTTTTGCGCATCTGGCGGTGCAGGAAGGAATCCTCGTCCCAGCGGTTGCGTTTCAACAGCGAGTAGAGGCGCTGCCGCTCTGCGGGGTTGCCGCGGGTCCTGTGCCGGATAGCCTTCTTGACCGGCACCTTGGCCGCATCCCGCGCGGCCGCGATGTCTCCCAGGGCATCGGACAACGTGGCTTTGCCCAACCGGGCTGGCAGCCCGTGCCAGTCATAGCCCTCCGCCATCCACGCGTTGCGGATCTCGTATGCGGACTGTGGCGCCGTGGACAGGCCGCTGCCGCGTTGCCACGCGTCGCCGCGCACGCGTCCGCACAAGGCGGCGATCCGCGTCAACCGATCGAACTTGGCCTTGTGCAACCCCTGGCTGTGCAGGATGCGCGTGACCTTGGGGTTACCGGCCATCGCCGGCGGCCTCCCGGATTGTGCGCTGGTACGAACGCAGGCCATGCAACCGGCCGGAAAACGTGTCTGCGATGGCCATCAGATCCTCCACCATCTCCTCCTGCGGGGACAGGCTTGCCTGGTTGACCACCGTGAGGGTGCAGCCGTGCCGTTGGGCAAAGTGCTCGAACCAGTCGAAGCCGAAGCGGGTGAGCCGGTCCCTGTGGGCGATGAGCAGGTGGGCGATGTCCCGGTGCTCGATGCGCTCCATCAGGGCCAGGAACACCGGGCGCTGGAAGTCGAGGCCGCCGCCGATCTCCGTCCGCCATGCGTCCACGGCCACGCCGGCCCCGAATTGCGAGATGCGGAAGGTTCCGTTCCTGTTCATTGGTTGCAGTATACCTACATCAAGTTGCAGGAAACCGGGGGCTTTTCCGTGTCTCCAGCCTCTCGGCCAACTGATGACAACCGCGCCTCATCCTTGGGTTCTTCGGCATTGACCAAACCGTCCACGAAGAGGTCGAGGTCGGCAGCCAGGTGCGCCCGCAGGGCAGTGTCCAGGGAGAGGTTTTGATCGGACCGAAACTTCAGGCCGGAGAACTGGGACTGGATCTCGGAAGGTCCATGCACCGTCCATGAGTCTGCGTCGCCGGTCCCGCGCACGGCATTCGCCCACTGTCCAATGCCCGCCTCCTCACCGACATGGATTTCCTGGCCCGTTCCAATTAGGCCAATCACCACGCACCAGTCGGGCAACCGCTCAGCGATGGCAACAAACTCCTGGGGTTCGGATTTCGCCTGTGCCAGAGGTAGTTTGTGGGTGTCAGCCACCTTGGGGGCGTCAAACGCACGCTGCGCCTCGTCAAACACGATCACATGGTGATCGGGCACGTTGCCGCCGGCTCGGCCGTATGTCCGAATGTAGTCCTTGACACCGCGGACAAACGCACGTCCTCCACCACCTGCACTCTTCAGTTGGTACTGCAAAACCTGCACCAGTGGACCGTTGCCGGAGAGAAATATGGCTGAGGACGGGGCATCCCGACTGGCGAGCCGACCCGGTTCTTCGGAATGGGCCATGCGCAGGCCTACCAGCGTTTTGCCGGCTCCTGGCACACCCGTGACCAGAACCAGCCTGCGAGTCCGTGTGGTTGCCGCTTCCCGAACGATGTTGTGGATATGGTCAACGGCTACGTCCGTGTTGGCCAAGGAACGCCACAACCTCGGTACCCGGCGACTGTGAAATAGAGCTCGGGCCGCCTGAATTAGGCTCGGCAACGGACGGTAGGCATCCGCGGACAGAAACCGTTCGGGCTCCATCCGGTCCGGCCGGGATTTCGAATCCACTGCGGCCAGCAATTCATCCAGCCTGTGCGGTGGGCAGACGTGGACATGCCCGGTGCATTGGACAGGACCTTGCATTTCCGTCGGCACCAGAATGGGAACAACCCGGCGTTGATGGCAGTCCCTGTGATAGTTGGCCAGGTCCCGGGCATAGGCATGGGCCTGGTCAATATCCGCCGCCGTGGCTGCCGCCTTGCCCTTGAGCTCAATGACCGCCACTCCGTGCAACAGGAAGACCGCGTCGATACGGCGCGCCTCCAGCGGCAACTGATATTCCAGCACGGCCGTGTAACTGCCGGCTCCACCGTCGTAGCGCACTACCTCACCCACCTCGCGCTGCAGGTGTGGCACCGACGATGTCCACGACCGATACTCCGACGGGGAGTGGGTACCGACGAAGTCCTGGATGCGACGCACGACGCTGGCCGGAGGAGTCTGTTCAAAGGCCCTGAAGTCCGAATCCCATCCGCGGCCCGCGGTGTTCACGTCGGATGATTGCATGGTTGATGTGGACACTGTCGAATTGCCACCTTACGAACAAAGAGAGCCGACAAACAGCAAGCACTATCCGCTACCGGACGCCGGAGGGCAAGCGGCGCTGGATGGTGTCAGGGCCCGTTATAGGACAATGGGTGGTGAGCCGACCCGCCTGGTGGGTGCAGACACCGTTACACCTCTCACCTGCCACGGGGGTACCGTGAAGGCTGGTGCCTCCTGCCCCTCGCCTTTGTCTCGCCCTGGAACTGGACCATGCTGCCCCAAGCAATGAGCCGCTACTTGATCAGTCTGTGTCTGCTGGTGCTGGCCGGGGGCTGCGTTGCTCCGGCCAGTGGGAAGCCGCCGTGTCCCGCGACGGGCCCATCCCCCAGCCCGCACTGTGACAAGGAAGTGCTGCTGGCGGTCCGGGACACGCTACGGGGCGCCAATACGGAGATGCTCCTCAGCTGGCACCGCGAAAACCGGATTGAGAATTTTAGCGGGGTCCGTGTGGCCTGGGATCCGAGGCGGGTGGTGGCGTTGGAAATCCGGGAGCAGGGTCTGTCTGGATCCCTGCCGCCGCGGTTGGGCCAACTGTCGCAGTTGAAGGTCCTGGATCTGCGGTTCAATCAGTTGACGGGTTCCCTGCCCGGGGAACTGGGCCAGCTCACGCAGCTGCAACGGCTGGATTTGGCGTACAACCAGCTGACGGGTGCCATCCCCCCGGAGTTGGGCCAACTCGCCCAGCTGCAAGAATTGGATTTGCGGGGCAACCGGTTGACGGGTTCCCTGCCCCCGGAACTGGGCCAACTGGCGCAGTTGGAGTTCCTGGATCTGCGGTTCAATCAGTTGACGGGTTCCCTGCCCGGGGAGCTGGGCCAGCTCACGCAGTTGCAACATCTGTTTTTGAACAACAACCAGCTGACGGGTCCCATCCCCCCGGCCCTGGGCCCCTTCCCCCAACTCCGGTCTCTGGATCTGAGCCACAACCAGCTGACGGGTCCCATCCTCCCGGCCCTGAGCCCCTTCCCCCAACTCCGGTCTCTGGATCTGAGCCGCAACCAGCTGACGGGTCCCATCCCTCCAGAGCTGGGCCAACTCGCCCAGCTCCGAACGCTGCGGTTATGGGACAACCAACTAACGGGTCCCATTCCGCCGGCCCTGGGCCAGCTCACGCAGCTGCAGTGGCTGTCTTTGTCTGACAACCAACTGACGGGTCCCATTCCGCCGGTCCTGGGCCAGTTGGCCCAACTTAAGGGGCTGGGTTTGGGGAAGAACCAGTTGACGGGTCCCATTCCGCCGGTCTTGGGCCAGCTGGCCCAGCTGCTAGTACTGGGTTTGGGGAAGAACCAGCTGACGGGCCCCATTCCGCCGGTCCTGGGCCAGCTCGGTCGTCTGTATACGCTGGATTTATCCTACAACCAGTTGACGGGGACCATCCCAGCGGAACTCGGCCAACTGCGCCGACTGGGTAACCTGGTATTGCACCACAACCGGTTAACAGGGGCCATCCCCCCGGAACTTGGCCAGCTCAGCCACTTGGATTGGCTATTGCTACACAGCAACTACCTGATCGGCCCCATCCCGGCGGAACTCGGCCAACTGCGGTCACTGCGCAGCCTGGCTCTGCAAGGCAACCACTTGACGGGAGGCATCCCCCCGGAATTGGGCCAGCTCACCCAGCTGTGGGAGCTGTATCTACATGTCAACCGGTTGACGGGACCCATCCCCCCAGAATTGGCGGCCTTGCCCCACCTGCGCACCTTGTGGCTCCATCCGAATCAACTCACGGGCTGTATCCCCCCGGCCCTGGTCTCTGTCTGCCAATGCCCAGCCTTGCCCGTATGCGAGGAGTCCGGCACCGAACAGGAAGCCGGCCGCGAGTGACGACGGCGCGGACCCTCAGACAGGACCCCTCGTTGTCCCTCATCTACATCTGGCGGGCCGTGGGCGTCAGCCGCCCCACCCTCTACCCCTATCTGACGTTGGATGGGGAGCCGGTCTAATACTACAGTGGTAATTCACAGAGTGGAGGCCTGCTGCCGCCAGTAGTGGCAGTGCAGGGCCACCTACGGGTGGCACCGGCGCCAGTGCGACCAGACCTGCACCTGCTCGAGGTCCGCAACTACGGGCAGGAGCAGGCGCCGCCACAGCCGCCGGATCTCCGGCACGGTCAGTCCCCGGCCAGGCTGCCCGGTCCCACAGTCTCTTTTTGTGGGTCCGGCGGGGGCAGGGAAGCGGCCCGCACCACGCTGAGCAGGGCCAGGATCATGTGGCGGTCCCAGCCCCGGGCGTTGCGCACCTCGTACTCGTCCAGGCCCACTTCCTGCTTGGCCATCTCAAAGGCGTTCTCAATGCGCCAGCGACTGCCAGCCATCCGGGATATCGACAAGAATGACCTGACCCACCTGGAACGGGAGCGACCACCGAAGGCAGGGCCCGTCCTGCTGGCGCTCTGGGAGGCGGTAATGCAGGGCCGGATGCGCCTGCAACCGGAGGTGCGAAACCTGCTGTGGCACCTCGTGGAACACTGGCACGATCTGGTGCGCAGCCAAGGGAACCCCAAGGTATCCGCCTCCACCAACCGGCTTGAGAACTGGTTTGGCCGCTTCAAGCCCCGGGCCAGCCTGACACGGGGGCTGAAGACCGAAACCGGCGCCTTCAACTTCGTGCGCCTGATGACCCGCGGCATCGCCTGAACGGATGCACAGAACCCCACTTGCGAAGAGGATGGCCATGAAAATCCGCCACCAATATCAATGAAATTGAAACAGTGCCCAAGCCTCAGTGCCAATCAACCGCTGTCACCGCATGGGGTACACTGGGTCGAATCCTGCTGTTCCACACGAGGGATCGAACATCATGCGACATTGGTTGATACGGACGCGTTTTTGCGGAGTCTTGTTGTGTTTGTTGGCCTTGGTATTGGCCGGTTGCGCGCCGGTGCCTGCAACTCAGGGCGAGAGTGGCGAAGCCGCCATGGAGCCAGTGGAAATCACCGTATGGCTGAGCCAAACTTCTCAATCGGATTGCATTGTGGCGGAGTCAGTCGATACCTTCAATGCCAAACAGGATGAAGTCGTTGTCAATGTCGAGCGCAAGGCCACGACCGATTCCTTGCGTCCTGCACTGGCCGCGGGTTCGGGTCCAGACGTAGTGCAACTGGGCGGCCCGGTGTTTGCCGCTGAATTGGCCTTGGCCGGTCAGCTACTGCCCATGGATGCCTACGCGGATGAATTCGGATGGTCGGAACTGTTTCATGACTGGGCCTTCAACGTTGGTGTGGTCGAAGGCGAACTGTTCAGCCTGCCGCAGGAGTTGGAAACACTCGTGTTGTTCTACAACAAGACCGTGTTTGAAGAAAAGGGTTGGCAGCCTCCCTCCAACCTGGAAGAAATGATCTCCCTGGCCGAAGTCATACAGAAAGACGGCCTCATTCCCTTCGCCGGCCAGTCAAGCCAATGCAATGTGTGCAATGAATGGTATGTAGGGGAATTCATGAACCAGGTGGCAGGTCCGGAATTGGTCTACCAGGCCCTAATCGGTGAAGTCCCATTTGACCATCCCGATTTCGTGCGTGCCATCGAGATTCACAATGACATGATGCAGAAGGGTTACTACATGGGTAGCCTGGAACGCTTCCAAGCCGCCAACTTCGAAGAATTCACGACCGCTTTTGCAACCGGTGAAGCGGTCATGAACATGGAAGGCACGTGGTTCTATGGCCGCGAAGCGGACTACTTTGGCGAAGGCACAACCCATGGCAACGACTGGGACTGGGTGCCCAATCCTTCCGTCGACGGTACACCCATTTTCTCGATTGGCCTCGGCGGTACACAGTCCATCAACAAGAGTTCCGCCCATCCTCGCGAGGCGGCCATGTACCTTTCCCACTACTTCTCACCCGAAGTGCAGGGACGGCTCGTGAGTGTTTGCAACCGCGGCACGGCTCCTGTACGGGGAGTGGACGAGTTCATGGAAGGCGTGGACCCCCGCATGCAGGCCATCTTTGCCGCAATGAACGACGCCTTTGAAGCCGGCGTATATGGTTACACCCTCTGGACGTTCTTCCCACCGAAGACAGACCTCTACCTGTATGAAGAACTGGAGAAGGTCTGGTCCGGTCAAATGACAGCTCAGGAATATTTGACACGAGCCAACGAAATTTTCCAGGAGGAACTGGCAGCCGGGGAAGTACCGCCCACGCCCAGCCGCTAGACCGACGAATTTGCAACTGAGGGTTGAGGACACGGTGTGACCGCAAATCCATCCATCCAAGACTCCTCGTCCCGGCGTACTGTCTCCCTGGGCAAGGGCATGGCAGTGCGCCGGGGATTATTGGCTTGGGCCTTTATCGTCCCGATCACGCTGGTTCACCTTGTCGTGGTGGTGGGCCCGGGAATTTCTGGTCTTTATTATGCGCTGACGGACTGGTCGGGCATTGGCAAGGCAGAGTTCATTGGCTTGGGCAATTTCGTGGAACTGTTCACAGAGGACCTGAATTTCCGGGCCGCATTTCGTCACAATCTGTTCTGGATGGCGTTCTTCCTGACCGTTCCCGTGATTATGGCTTTGAGTGCGGCTAGTCTGTTGGCGCAGATTCGGCGAGGGGCCATGTTGATTCGGTCCATGTTCTATCTGCCCTATGTACTGCCCTCCATCGTCTCAGCCTTTACCTGGTCAATGTTGCTGAATCCATCCCTGGGCATCGGCGCGGCGCTGGACAAGATCGGCATCAAGGGATTGGATCATCCTTGGCTCGGAGATTTTCGAACCGCCTTGGCTGCAATCGCCTTCGCGGACAACTGGCATTGGTGGGGTTTCCTCTCCATCTTGTTCCTGACCGCCATGCAGGCCATCCCTGTTGACCTCTACGACGCGGCCAAAATTGATGGCGCCAATCGTTGGCAGCAGTTTCGCAATGTCACCTTGCCCGGAATTCGGCCCACCATTCTGTTCATGTTGCTCATGACCGCAATCTGGTCCTTCCTCTCTTTTGACTATGTCTGGATCTTGACCCAGGGTGGACCGTCGGGCGCGTCAGAGTTGGTGTCGTCCCACCTCTACAAGCAGGCGTTCCTACGCTTCGAGGCGGGATACGCGGCGGCCATAGGCTTAACGGTTTCACTCATGGCGGGTTGCATTGTGGGCGGTTTCGCGATTTTGAGAAGGCGAGGGTGGGAAATATGATCCACCGCCTGTTTGGTCAACGAGAGAATCTGGCTCCCAACTACATCATTCTGGGGCTGCTTTGTGCCTTTGCCGTGATCCCGATTCTGATCCTGGGTTTCAACTCCCTGAAGTCCAACCTGGAACTGGGCGAGAACTCGATTGGTTTTCCTCGTCAGTTCCAATGGTCCAACTAC
Organism: Caldilineaceae bacterium; assembly: GCA_965219935.1. Taxonomy (GTDB): domain Bacteria; phylum Chloroflexota; class Anaerolineae; order Caldilineales; family Caldilineaceae; genus Bin34. Next base: position 1,949,430 of record CBDCOU010000003.1, read on the forward strand.
CCCGATGCCTGGGAACAGGGTGGATTTGCCGTCACCATGACCAACAGTGTCATCTTCGTGGTAGGTACGGTCACCGGGGTGGTGGTGCTGGGTGGCATGGCCGCCTATGCCCTGGCCCGACTCAATCCCCGCGGCAGCAACATGTACATGATTTACATGTTGTCGCTGTCAACCATCCCCTTCTGGCTCTATGCCGTGCCACTCTTCATTCTATGGAAAAATCTGAGTCTGTTGAACACCCGGTTTGGTTTGATCACCATCTATATCGCGCTGAACTCGCCGTTCGCCATCTTTCTGCTGCGTTCCTTTCTGGTGAAATTCCCGCCAGACTTTGAGGACGCGGCTCGGGTGGACGGGGCAACAGAGATACAGGTGCTAACCAAGGTCGTGATGCCAATCATGTGGCCGGGCCTTTTAACGGTGGCCCTGGTTGTTGCTCTTGGGGTTTGGGGAGAGTTCCAAATCGCCCTCATCTTCATGCAGGAAGATGAAAAGATGCCCCTCACAACCTCCTATTTCAACTTTATGCGTCGTTTCTCAAGGGATTGGAGTTTGACGTCAGCCGGCGCCATCATGATGATCCTGCCCGTGTTGATCATCTTCATGGGCTTGCAGCGCCGATTCGTAGAGGGGCTGACACAAGGTGGCCTGAAATAGGGGCGAGAACGAACCCGAGGGAGCACACCCAAGTCGAGTTGGGCAGCACTTGCGCGTGTACCCAACCCCGCGCAGTGAATCGCGCCTAACCTGCGCAAGGGGCATGGGGATTGACAGAGCAGATACGGTGACCGAGTGGCGCACTCGGCCTGTGCAACAGATGATGTTGGCGTCTGCGTGGATCCGAGCCCTATCCAACCGGTCAGGTTCGGGGGGAACGACTAGGCACGGGAAATGCCACGGCAACCATCGTCGATACGGCGCGCCTCCAGTGGCAACTGGTATTCCAGCACGACCGTGTAACCGCCGGCTGTGCCGTCGTAGCGCATCACCTCGCCAACTTCGCGATGCAAGTGCGGCATGGTTGAAGTCCACGACCGGTATTCCGACGGAGAATGAGTGCCAACGAATTCCTAGATGCCATGCACAGCCCTGGCCGGCAAAGCCTGTTCAAAGGCCCTGAAGTCCGAATCCCACCCGCGGCCCGCGGCATTCAAATGGGATGGTTGCAAGGATGTGGGTGACACGGTTGCCCTGCGCCATCAATGACGTTCGGGCAAAGTTGGCAGGGACGGTGGACAACACGCGCCACACCCGGCTCAGCGTATAGGGGATCCGGTTCGCTCGCGCGACCCGTGCCGCCGCCAGGGAAACGCCAAGGTTGGCCACCGGCAGTACCGCGACAGGCCCAAGGCCAGTCGACCTCCGCATCCCGGTTCCAGTACCACTTCGAACACCGAGTCCCGTTCGCCCAGCGTGTCCCGATCAATCTGCCTGCCGTCCACAAGCCGCAGGTCCGCAACGGCATGTTCACCATAGGCGCCCAGCTGCACCTGGACAGTACGGGATTCCCGAACATTCAGGTTCACCAGTTCCACTTCGATCCCTTCGTCATCCATCGCATGCACCAGCGAACCCACATCGGGCGGCAGGCCAGCCCGACGCACCTCCGGATCGAAGTAGCGCAACTGGCAGTGCAGCGGATATCCCACGCGTCCGGTGGGCAGACCGCCCAGCATGGTGCGGGTCAAAGCGTCGGTGCAAGCCGGATTGAGATGGTTCATGTCGTCCGACAGACGCGTGTCCGGGGTTGATGGATCCGCTCGTACACCCTCCATACGGCTGCGGACCTCTTCCAGGTCCCGCCGCAGCGCCTCCTCGGGCCATCCCGGATTGTCCCCGGCCAGAAACCGATTCCACTCGGACCGTGTCGCCGCGGGCAATCCGGTTGCATCGTGGGACCAGTACAGAATCTCCTCCGCTCCGTCCTGAAACGGATCGGCACGGTACTCGTACCAGCCGTTGTCGCCGAACATCCGAGGATATTCGGGGCCGTTCGGTCCCTGCCGACGGTTGGCGTTGACCGCCTGAATGACACCGCGCCAGGTTTCCACGTAGCGACGGTCGCCAGTCAGCAGAAGGGCGTTGCCGAAACCGTATGGCGCACGGTGGCTGAAAAACGGGCGGTGTGCCTTTTGCTCGCTTCCCGGAACCGACACCGTAAAGCCCCAGCCATAGACGCCGCCGTACCACCGGCCCCCACACGGGGAGCCCACCACTCCGTCGGTGCCCACAATTGTGGGGATGATGCCGCCGTTGGCATCCGTGCGCTCCACCCACTTGTCCATGTAGGCGGTGATCCAGTCGCGGTAGCGCGGGTCCCCGGCCAACATGAACGCGTTCAGCATCGGTGTCGTAATCCCGAAATTGAGGGGACTGTCCCCGTCAACGTCGTTGTACTCCTCGAAATGCTCCAGCATCTGAGCGTAGCTGGCCTCGCCGTGGCCGGGCCGAAACCTGCCCTCTATCTCAATGGGGTCCCCGGCCCAGTCCAACGCCGTAGCCTTGCGCAGCAAGGGCCCTCTACTGCCGTTGAACATGCTGCGCACCAGGTACAGCTCGGAATCGAAGTTGTCCGCGCCCGGTTCGTCACCCAGGTAGAAGCCGGCAAAACGGTGGGTCCGCCGCCTGAACTCCCGGTTGTCCGGATCGCAGAGGCCTTCCAAAAAGAACGCGCTGTAGCCCTCCCCGTTGTGGAACCAGTCGAACATGACCGGGAATTCCTTGTAGTACATCCCGTCGCGCGCAAACGGAACCTCGACAGTCCTCGCTTCCGTGTACTGCCGCAAATGGCCTTCCCAGCCGTGTCGATACAACTTCAGCAGCCAGTCCGGGGCGCCCAAGGCATGCAGCATCGTCCAATTGAGCAGGTTTTCGGCGGCATCGTCCGGTCCGTCGTCCCCACCCCAACGGGGCACGCACTCCAGGAATCCCCGCTGGTCGAAGTACTTGGCATGGAATGCGCGGCACGCTTCACTGGCCTCCCGCAACAGTTGTCGCTGGAGCAGCGCCCAGGTCGGAGGTGAAACGGGACTCGCAAGGACAACCGGCATGAAGTTCACTCCGAAAACAACAATGGGGACAACAGGAATCGTTCAGTAGGCCCGTTCCATTTCACCGACCGGAATCTCAATCACCGTGTGGGCCTCGGTTTGGACTGCCTCCCGCAGCAGCTGCTCCAGCTGTTCCGGTGAATCGGCGCGCAGGCCCCGGGCCCCAAAGGTCCGGGCCATGGCCGGGAAGTCCGGGTTGTGCAGACGGGTGCCAATCACCCGCTCGTCGAACTCCTCCCGCTGGGCGCGCAGGACGTTGCCGTAGGCGTTGTCGTTGAACACCAGCACCACCGAGTGAATGCCTTCCTGCACCGCCGTGGCCATGGCATGGGCACCGTACAGAAAGCCTCCGTCTCCGGATACGGCCACTACCGGCCGATCCGGTGCGGCCAGCTTGGCGCCCAGGGCGTAGAGATAGGCGGCACCCAGTGTGATTTGGGTTGAGGAAGTCAGATACCGTCCCTCCGCCGGTACCGACAGGTAGTTGCGGCTGTAATATCCCATCTGGGTCATGCCCTGGATGATGACTGCTTCCTTGGGTGCCCCGCGGCGGATTGCCTGCATCAGCGAGTGCTGCGGTTCCAACTGACGATCCGGCTCGAATCGTTCCGTCTTCAGATGGCTTATTGTCTCGAGATCGCGTGCCGCAGCAGCATCGGAGCGGTCCGCGAATCCGGATGTTTGCACATCCAGGGCCTCCAGGGTGGCCTTGGCATCCCCGTGGAGGAAAAGAGTGTTGGCAGCGGATCGTTCCGGCTGAAGGGCGTCGATGTCGATCTGCACGACCGGCACCGAAAGATGGCTCAGGTCCTGGCCAACCCCGACCGCAATCACCAAATCCCGCTGATTGATCCACTCCTTCACGGGACCATAGCGCATCTCCGGGTACCCCAGACCCAGCGGACCCGCCTCGTCCACCAGGCCCTTGCCGCGACGGGTGGTTGTGACCGGGATACGCAGCCGGTGGGCAAAGGTCCGCAGGATGTCCTCGGCACCCGACCAGCGAATACCGGAACCGACCCAAAGCAGGGGGCGGCGGGCCTCCACAATGCGTGCAGCAGCGGTGTCAACCCCGTTGGCAACGGGCCGGGCCGACTCCGGCTGGGAGACCGGCAACGCCACCTCGTCGCTGGCGGCCAGGACTTCATGAGGCACCACAAGACCGACCGGGCGCGGTCGTCCGGTCAACAACTGGCACCAGGCTTCCGCGACTAGGTCGGGGATATCGGCCACTGCATGGGCCATGCCCGTCCACTTGGTCATCGTGCGCAACGTGGTCAACTCCAGTTGCCGATGGTTCAACACAGGATGGGTGTTGGCGCTGGTCACCACCAGCACCGGCGACGAATTGGCAAAGGCCGAGGCCAGACCGGCACCGGCATACAGCAGGCCGGGTCCCGGAACCACCAGGGCCACAGCCGGCTTGTTCGACACCTGGGCATAGGCATCCGCCAAGAAGGTGGAGTCCAATTCGTTGCGCACCGATACGTACCGGACTGTGGGATGTTGCCAGAGGGCGTCCACCGCCTCGTACTGGCCCCAACCGGGCACGCCGAAGACCATGTCGGCCCCCAGTGCCGCCAGGGACTGAATCAGGGCTTGTCCACCATTGAGTTTGGGCATGTTTTTCATTCCTTGTGGCAATGGAGGTTTATGTAAGGTCCAAGGTGAGGTCCAGGGCCAGTTCTCGGAAACGCGGCACCCGGTGCAGGGTCACCAGATTGGTATCGTGCTGGTTGATGCCGCCCAGGGACGTACGCGACAGAATCAGCAGATCCGCCCTGTGCGGGAGGATGGAGGCATAGCTGAAAGCTTCCAGCGGCCTGCGACTCATGGCCACTACCCCGGCCTGCAGCCAGTTGACGGCATCCAGGCTGTACAGCAACGCTAGAATGCGACGCTCGTTGCCAGGCGGACCGGCCTGCGTACGCGCCTGGAACGTGTTCCAGTCCTGCCAGGAGTAGGTTTGCAGATTGGCTGCGGTCCAAAACAGGTTGCTGGGCACGTCGTGGACAATTTGGAACTTGCACTGGGCGCCCGGCATGGCCGAGTACTGCATGAACTCGCAGACAAGACCAGTATCCGTGTCGTGTACCCGATTGACGGCGGCGATGCTGCCGGTCGAGTAGCCGTCAATACATGTTCGCAGAATGTTGCGGAGCTCGCCGTCGACGCACACGATGTTGCCCTCAATCCAGCAGTCTTCCATGACCCGCCTGGGATAGTCGGGTTCCCGGCGCTGCCCGTGCAGGACATCGGGCACCCCCGGGAAGGGCAGATGGTTGGACATGCGCCAGCTGGCGGGGGACAGGAGGTCGGTGCCGGTATGCCCGGCCACCACCAGCGAATGCCAGTCGCTGCGGCCCCGGCCGCCGGGTTGATTCAGGGGACAGGTTTCATAGGCCCGGAATACATGGCCGTTGTGCAACAGGATGTTGGTTGCGGCACCGTGGTAGCGGCCTTCGAACAACACCGATTCCGGTGTCCAGGAAGCTCCGCCATCAAGTGACCGCTGGATGACGATTTCCCGGGTCATGCGGCGGTTGCCCAGCAGGTAGAGGGCATCGCCCGTCTTGAACAGGGAAGGCCAGGTCATGTCCTGACGGGACAGCACGCACCAGGTCCGGCCCTCGTCCTCGCTCGCAGCAATGTGCAACTGGTTGGGAATGGTCTCGGTGACCGGTGGCGGCTGGAACCACTCCCAACTGCACAGCAGACGCTCCGGCCCGTCCGCGATGAGACAGGGGGACCCGGTGTAATGGCGGTGGTGATCGGGCGATTCGGCCACCACCGTGAATTCAGGGGCCAACAGCCGGGGCATGGTTCGGACGTTCCATAAACTTGACGAGTTGCGACAGGGATCTGCCGGACCGACACCGATGGTCCGGCCCTACGGAAGTGATGGACCGTCCGACGGCCGAAGCACCGCGGGACCGGCAACCCGGGCCCTGGTCCATCGGCATTGGCCCATTGTAGGCGAGGTTCAAAGTCGGCGTTGTTGACGGCAGGCAAGGCAGCACATGAAATTCGTTCACAGCTCCGCAACCTTCAATGCCGATCGATCGCGCCGTTACCGCCTGCTGCGCATCTGGGACCCGTCGCGGGCCGCACTCACGTGGCTGATGCTGAATCCTTCCCGGGCCGATGCCGTGCGACACGATCAGACCATCCGCCGCGTCATTGGTTTCTCGCAACGCCACGACTACGGCGGCTGTCGGGTTGTCAACCTGTTCAGCTGGATTGAACCTGATTCAAGGGAACTCGCGGCAAGGCTACAGCTTCGGGCAGGCGGCTCGGACGATGCGATCAACCGGAATTTCGTAAAGGCGGCGCTTGAGGTATCGGAACCGGTCGTGGCAGCCTGGGGCAACACGGCAGGCCCGTTCCTGGACCGACACTGGATTACAACCCTGGCCTTCCCCGCGGGTGGTTGGCTGTCGCTGGGCCAAACAGCTCTTGGCCAACCACGGCATCCCCTGCGGTTGGCAGGCGGAACACGGCTGACGCACTGGCAGCCCGGCTGGCACAGGTAGCGAACGGGCGAACCGTCAAAACCATTGTCACGGCACGGTCGTCAAGCCACGAGTTGGCATGGGAGTCGAACCCACCGCAGCCAGCTCAGCACTGCCTGCCACTGGTGTTGAAGACCAGGGTGCCCACCGGGACACATGCCAACCCGCCGACATTATAGGGGCCGGTCGACACCGCCTTGGATACCTGGCGCCTCAGGACACCATCCGCCCAACCTGGTCGGCCAGCACCGGGAGAACCTCTCCCGATCGCCCGCGTACACATGTATCGGCCCAACCGGTCAACTCGGTGTCCTCCGGATTGACTTCCACGATATGCGCCCCGGCTCGGCGGGCCAGCAGCGGCAGTTCCGCCGCTGGCCAGACCAGGCCGCTCGTACCGACCACCAGCATGACTTGGGCCTGTTGGCAGGCCTCACAGGCTTGTTGCCAGAGACCTCCGTCCAACAGTTCCCCGAACCAGACCACCCCCGGCCTGATCAAACCGGCACAGGCCGCGCACACCGGAGGTTCGGCCGCCAGCCGCTGCTCCAGATCCAATTGGACCGGTGTTCCGCACTCGAGGCAGCGATAGGCCGTCAGCCGCCCGTGCAGATGAACAACATCCGCCGAACCGGCGCGCTCGTGAAGATCGTCCACGTTTTGCGTGATGGTCGTGAACCCTTCCAGGAACCGCGCCAGACGTGCCAAGGCTACATGGCCCGGGTTGGGACGGGCATCCTGCACCGTCCGAACCCGATCGCGGTACCAGCGCCAGACCAGGTCCGGGTTGTTCCGAAACCCCGCGACCGATGCCAGTTGTTCGGGATCGAAGCGGGACCACAGACCCGTAGCCGCATCCCTGAACGTGGCGATGCCCGATTCCGCGCTGACACCAGCCCCCGTCAGGCAGACGGACGCGCGGGCCCGGACCAGCCGACCGGCGATGTCGGACAGGGCACCTTCCGGCCCGGTCGTACGCATGGACCCGGAATGCCCGTTGCCACCGTCAGGCACCGAATCGTTTCAGGCGGCCGGCATGCGCCATCAACTGCGGAAGCAGATCCGTGGCCGGGAACAGGCCCATACTGCCCGCCGCACACCCCTGTTCGCCAAACCCCCGCACCGCATCGGGCCGAACATTCCGGGCCCACAGCAGGGTTGGCACCGGATGCCAGCTGTGGCTGCGCAGGACCGCCGGGGTACTGTGATCCCCCGTGATGGCCACGGCATCGGGTTCCAGCGCCATCAGATCCGGAATGGCGGCGTCCACGGCTTCAATCACAGCCACCTTGCCGTCGAAGTTGCCGTCCTCGCCGTAGCTGTCCGTCTTCTTGACATGTACGAAGAAGAAATCCTTGCGGTCCCAGTGCTCGGCCACGGCCCGGATTTCGTCGGCCGGTTCCTCGCCTTCGAACTCGATGGGTTCCATGCCGACCAGGCGCGCCACCCCGCGATACATGGGGTAGACCGCCACCGCGCCCGCCTCCAAGCCCCAGGCCTCCGCCAGTGAAGGCACACCCGGGTCCTTGGCCAGGCCCCGCAAATTGAGGCTGTTGGCAGCCGGCTCGCCGCACAGGGCCTCCCGGGCCACGGCCAGCCAGCGATTGAACAGATCCGCAGTGTATTGTCCGGCGGCCGTTCCACTGGTGTCGACCACCGGCAACGGCGGCCGCCCGACGACACCCGGGTCGGTCTCGGTCAGTTCCCCGCCCAGGCCCTGACCGCGCAGAACAAGCACGAAGCGGTAGTCCTTGACCGGCCGCACAAACACCTCAATGTCCGGCAGACAATCCTGCGTTGCCTCCTGCAACAGTGCGACACACCGTTCGCACTCGGACGTCGGGATACGACCGGCCCTGCGATCGAGAATCGTGCCGTCGGACGCCACGGTGGCGAAGTTGCCCCGGGCCGCCACATCCTGGGAACCCAGGGGAAAGTCGATCCCCAGTGCCTCCAACACGCCGCGGCCAATCTCGTGCTCAACCGGGTCCACGCCAAAGAGTGCCAGGTGCGCCGGACCGCTGCCCGGTTCGATCCCGACCCTGACGGGAATGCTCAAGCCCGTCATGCCCTCCGCGGCCAGCCGATCCATGTTCGGCGTCGCGGCACATTCGAGTTCGGTCCCGCCATGGTCAGGGGAAGGCAGGCCTCCCAGACCATCCATGACGAGCAACACGATGCGGCCGCCCGGCTGGGCCAGGGCGGCATAGGGACTGCGTGCATCCACGGTTTTGGATTCCTCGACTGAACAAAGACACTCCGTGCGGACGGAAAGCACTGCAACCGGCTGCTGCCACTCCCGGTCCGGCACGAACCCGCGAGGCAGTATAGGTCCACAGCAGCCGCGACAGCCGGCCTTGATCCCGACATCGGACCGGAACGTTGGGAATCGGCACCCGGTCCTGCGCCCCGGGTACCCCTTGAATCAAGAAGGCCGGGCTGTACGGCCCGGCCTTCCCGTTTGTGGTCGGTCTGCTCAGCCGGCCAGCGAGACCTCGGTCTCGGGATCGAAGATGTGTGCGTTGGCCATGTTGACCGCGAGTTCGATCCGGTCGCCGCGTATCTGGCGGGTCCGGGGGTCGACCCGGGCGATGAAGGACTTCTCGTCCCTCGTCTTGAGATAGAGGAAAATCTCGTGTCCCATGAGCTCAACCACGTCGACTTCGGCATCCATGTCCGACTCGAGAATTCCCGGTGGAATGAACTCGCGGGCGTGGATGTCTTCGGGGCGAATGCCCAGAATGAGCTGCTTGCCTGTGTGCGGACGCCAGTCCGTCGCCTTCGGTTCCGGCACTTCCAGCTCAAAGCCCGATGTGTTCACCATCACCTTGCCGTCCTTCTCCACCAGCGTAGTGTCAAAGAAGTTCATGGACGGGCTGCCAATGAAACCGGCCACAAAGATATTCGACGGATGCTGGTACAGGTTCTGGGGAGTGTCCAGCTGCTGGAGCACGCCCAGGCGCATGACGGCAATCCGGCTGGCCATGGTCATGGCCTCCACCTGATCGTGCGTCACGTAGATGAAGGTGGTGGCCAGATCGGCATGCAGACGGGTCAGGTTGGCCCGCGTTTCCACGCGCAACTTGGCATCCAGGTTGGAGAGGGGCTCGTCAAAGAGGAACACGGCCGGGTCACGAACGATGGCGCGACCGACTGCCACACGCTGGCGCTGACCACCGGACAACTGCTTGGGCTTGCGGTCCAGCAACTCCTCGATGCCCAGGTCGGAGGCCGCTGCCTGGACCCGTTGCTGGATCTCCGCCTTGGGGGTCTTGCGCAGCTTGAGGCCAAAGGCCATGTTGTCGAACACGCTCATGTGGGGATAGAGCGCGTAGCTCTGAAACACCATGGCAATGTCGCGGTCCTTGGGCTGCACATCGTTGACGACGCGGTCGCCAATCATGATGGAGCCGTCCGTCACCTCTTCGAGGCCGGCCAGCAGGCGCAGGGACGTGGTCTTGCCACAACCGGAAGGACCGACGAGCACCAGGAACTCCTTGTCGGCAGCTTCCAGGGACAGGTCGTTGACCGCGGTGACTTCACCCCAGGTCTTGTATACGTTTTCGTAGGTAACACTTGCCACAGCATTGCTCCTTGTGTGACGAACCCGGATGAACCGGCAGAACTCTTCGGTCTTGCGTCTGCAACGAGCAACCCGGGAAGCAGGCGCAAGGGCAAAGCCGAAACCGTCCGGCGCAACAGGGCGTTTTTGATTGAATCAGGCGATTCGCAGGCATTATAGGCGATGCCGGTCCGGCGCTCAAACAACCCGGATCCAAGTCCCATCCCGGCCGGGAATGCCGGTATGATCCAACCATTCGGCTCCCACTCCGGCCAGCACGAAACCCGGAAGCCAATCCACACCGCCAACCATGTCCCCCGACAACCATCGCAGGCGCGCTCACGACGAGGAAATTCACAGCCACGAACCCAATCCCGACCCTCCGGCGGGCGATGCCTCGATTACCCTGACCGGTGCCGACGCGACCGATGTCACCCTGACTCCGGCACAGTTGCAGGCACTGCCTGCGGTTGCCGCAACGGGATGCCACATCACCAGCACGGGACACGGGCAATCCGGGCCCTTTGAATTCCGGGGACCGGCCCTGCTGGAACTGGCGCGGCTGTGCGGCGTCCGGGACTGGACGCGGGTGCGCGTGGCGGCCGGCGACGGGTTCGGCGCGTTGTTGAAGCGTCCGGAAGTGGAGGCGGCCGCCGGAAACGAGCCGGTGCTGCTCGCCCTCGAACGCAACGGCGAACCGTTGACGCGGCCCCAGGGCTTCGTGCGGCTGATTGTCCCCTATGAAACAGAGAACGCCCTCAAGCAGGTCAAATGGGTCAGGACCATCACGTTCCGCCGGTGACGGGCCCGGAAAGGGATGCCGCGACGCTGATCGGAGTCGACGTGGGCGGTACGTTCACCGATTTCGTCTTCCAAACGGACACCGGCCTGGAAGTCCTGAAGCGTCCCACGTCGGTACCCGATCCGGGCGTGGCCGTCCGGTCGGGGGTGGACGCCTGGATGGCACAACATCCGGCCCGTCGGCAGGCGGAACAGGCCCCGCGTATTCGACACGGCACCACGATCGCCACCAATGCCGTGCTGCAGCGCAAGGGGGCGCGCACCGCCCTGATTGCCACCGCCGGTTTCCGGGACCTGCTGGTGCTGGGCCGACAGAACCGGCCTTACCTGTACGCCTTGTCCCAGAGCCGGCCGGCCCTGCTGATTCCCGACGAACTGCGCCTTGAGGTTCGGGAACGGGTGACGGCAACGGGGGAAGTCCAAACCCCGCTTGACTTGGAGGATGTCGATCGGGTCATCGACCGGATCAAGGCCATGGACGTCGAGGCCGTCTGTGTCGTGTTCCTTTTTTCCTTCCTGTACCCGGAACATGAACGGGCCGTCGGTCGCCGACTGGCCGACCGACTGCCGGACATACCCGTCTCGCTCAGCGTTGACGTGCTGCCGGAGTACCGGGAATTCGAACGCACGATCACTACGGTCACCAATGCCTGGCTGCAGCCCGGGGTGGGCCGCTACCTGTCCCGCCTGGCCCGGGGCCTGCCGCACCGTTCCTTCGACGTGATGCAATCCAACGGCGGCACCACCGGACTGCGGGGCGCAAGCCGACTGCCGGTGCACCTGCTGGTCAGCGGCCCGGCGGGAGGGGTGGTCGGCGCCTTGAACACGGCTCGCATCGCCATGGCCACCGCCACGCCGCAAATCATGACGCTGGACATGGGAGGCACCAGCACGGACGTGGCCCTGTGCCAGGGCGGAACACCAATCACTACCGAATCGGAAATCGGCGGCCTGCCCATCCGCGTGCCGCTGATCGACATCCACACGGTCGGCGCGGGCGGCGGCAGCCTGGCCCGCGTGGACAGTGCCGGAACGCTGCGCGTCGGTCCCGGCAGCGCCGGTGCCGAACCCGGTCCGGCCTGTTATGGGCGCGGAGGCCGCCAGGCCACGGTCACCGACGCGAATCTTGTACTGGGACGCCTTCTGCCCGACTGGCCACTCGGGGGAACCGACGGCGTATCGCTGAAGCCGGAACTGGCGGAGGAGGCCGTGGCCCGCCTGGGTGCCGCGCTGGGCGGACGCGGCCCGGTGGAAACCGCCTTGGCCATTGTGGACATTGCCAATGCAGCTATGGAACGGGCGCTGCGCGTGGTCTCCGTGGAGACCGGACACAATCCGGCGGAATTCACGCTGTTGCCGTTCGGGGGCGCCGGGGCCCTGCACGCCTGCGACTTGGCGCAGGGCCTGGACATGCACCGTATTCTGGTACCGGAAACCCCGGGTGTGCTCAGCGCCCAGGGCCTGCTGCTGGCGGAAACCACCCGCATTGCCTCCCGTTCGGTGCTGATGGCCGACCAAGAGGCCAGGAACGCCCCCGCGGTCGTGGCCCGGGCCGTACGGGAACTGACCGGGGAGGCTCGCCGACTGCTGGAGGATGACGGTCAAACCGACTTTGCCGTGGCCGTCTCGGCCGATGTGCGCTACCGCGGCCAAAGCCACGAACTGCAGGTTCCCTGTCCGACACCGGTCACACCGGACACAATCGAACAAACCCTGGAGAACTTCCACCTGGCCCACGAGAAACGATTTGGCTTTACCGACCGCCAGAACGGGGTGGAAATCGTGAACCTGCGCGTCATGGCCACCTGCCCGCCGCCTCCATCCCCCGTCCAAGCCGCCGCCGCACCCGCGGAGACTCCCGGACCGGACCCGACCGGGACAACCCTTGTCTGGTTCTCCCCGGAAACCGCCACACCGGTCCCCTGGTACATGCGCACTTCCCTGGCACCGGGGCACCGGGTCGTCGGACCCGCCCTGATCCTGCAACCGGACTGCACCACGCTGGTGGGGCCGGGATGGCAGGCCCTGGTGGACGCCTGGCTCAACCTGCAGATGACCCCCTTGGCAACGCCATGAATCCAATCGACGACCTGCACCTCGATGTGTGGCGCCATCGCCTGTCGGGGGCGGCGGAGGAAATGGGCGAAACCCTGCGCCGCACCGGGTTCTCCCCCAACATCAAGGAACGGCTGGATTATTCCTGCGCCGTGTTCGATCCGGCGGGAGAGATGGTGGCACAGGCTGCCCACATCCCGGCCCATCTCGGCGCGATGCCGGCCAGCGTCCAAACGGTCCTGCCCCTGTTCGACGACTGGCGGGACGGAGACCTGGTCATGGTCAACGACCCGTTCAAGGGCGGCAACCACCTGCCGGACATCACCATGGTGTCCCCCGTCTGCACCGGTCCCGCCGACCGGCCCGACTTCTTTGTTGCCAGCCGCGCCCACCACGCCGACGTGGGCGGCATGTCACCCGGTTCGATGCCCCTGTCCACGGAAATCCATCAGGAAGGCATCATCATCCCTCCGGTGCGCCTGTATCGCCAAGGCCACCTGAACCGCGACCTGCAGGCCGTGGTGCTGCGCAATGTGCGAACGCCGGAGGAGCGCAGGGGCGACATCAATGCCCAGGTGGCTGCCCACAGGGTGGGTACGCGCAGGCTGGTCGCCCTTTGCGGCAGGCACGGCCTGGAGGAGGTCCGCCGCAGCGCCGGCCTGCTGATGGACCGCAGCGAGACGGCCGTGCGCGCCGCCATCCGGAGTTGGCCCAACGGACGGTGGACGTTCGAGGACGTCCTGGAGTGGAACGGCACCGACAACGAACGCGGGGAGACCGATCTGATCAAGCTCAGGGTTGCCCTTGAAGTCCGGGACGACAACCTGCACCTGGATTTCAGCGGCACGGCACCGACCTTTGCCGGATCACTCAACGCCGTCATCGCCATCACGATGTCCGCCAGCTACTACGCAGTCCTGTGCCTGTTGGAGGAGGGTGTGGCCGTCAACTCCGGCTGTTTCCGCCCATTCCGCTTCACGGCACCGCCCGGCACGGTGGTCAATGCCCTGTCGCCCTCCGCCGTGGCGGGCGGCAACGTCGAAACATCACAGCGGATTGTCGACCTGGTTCTGGGCGCGTTTGCGCAGGCCATGCCCGACCGGCTGCCGGCGGCCAGCCAGGGCACGATGAACAACCTGACAGTGGGCGGCATGCTGGCGGACGGCACGCCCTGGAGCTATTACGAGACCATGGCCGGCGGCATGGGAGGCGGTCCGGACCGACCCGGGCTGGACGCCGTGCACGTGCACATGACCAACACCCGCAACACACCGGTGGAGGCCATTGAGCTCACCTGGCCCGTACAGGTTGAAACCTGCGCGGTGCGGCGCGGTTCCGGAGGAGCCGGCCGCTTTGCGGGCGGACAAGGCATTGTGCGGGCCTATCGCCTGCTGAGGGAGTGCACGGCCACCATGCTCAGTGAACGACGCGCGCGTCCCCCCTGGGGCCTCGGCGGCGGACAGCCCGGCGCCACCGGCCGCAACGAACTGCAACGGGCGGACGGACAAACCGTTCGCCTCCCGGGGAAATTCTCGGTGCGCTGCCGGCCCGGCGATGTGCTGCGCATTGCCACCCCGGGGGGCGGCGGCTGGGGCATGCCACCGAAACCGTCCGATTCCGAATCCTGATCGCCGCTTTGGTTAAGATTGCGGGCGGTTGATCCGACTGTCCACAACACATACCCGAATGCCTCCGGATCCCTGGAGGCCCGCCTGCACATGAACGACACCAACCCGGCTCCAACGGCAGGCCAGGAGGCCCTGACCGCCCTGGCCGTGCGCACCCTGACCCATGCCCTGGCCAGCCCGGGCGGGATGGAGGCGCTGCTCAAGGAAGAGCGCAGCATCCGGCAACCCGACTCCTGGCTGGTGGAACAGTGCTGGCGGACGCTGGCGGAGACCGGCCAGGCCGACAGTGCCCTGGTTCTGGCATCGCTGGTGACGCCGCGCCAGCCGCTGGCCGTGGCCGAAACGTTTCTGGCCCTGGCGCAGGTCCCGAACCTGCGGGCCGAAACCGTCCAGTTCCTGCGGGAACGGCTAAACCAGCACCTCGCGGTCACACTGATGACCGAAGACGGGGATCGCGAACGGATGGACCGCAACCTGATCATGTCGGCGGTGGCCGCCACGACGCTGCATCTGCCCAACCTGGCCTACACCTGCCTGGAGAAGCTGGATCAAACGTCCGGCACATGGAGCCGCCTGCTGCAGGACACCGACTTGCGTCCGCTGCTGGCCCAAACAGTGGCGGCTCTGCCGGTACACCCGTTGACGCGCAACCTGGTACTGAGCGGACTGGTCTGGCACGAGCAATTGGATGGTGCGCGGTTCCTGAAGGAGGTGGCCGACCGGTTGGACACCGGCGAGGGACGTCCGGTCGGCCACGCGCGCATGCTGGAACTGTGCCTGGAGGCCGTGGGGGGCCCGATTGTGGTGGACCTTGGGGCCCGACGCTACACGGCCGCTGTGCTGGCGCGTGGCGGCAACATCCGCGCGGTGGCCGAAACCATCGACACCCTGGCCGCGGTCATGGAGGCCCAAAGCGAAACGCGGCTGCCGCACCGGGACGCCGACGACAACATCCTCAGGCATGTGGTGCGCAGCGGCGCCAACACGGATGTGGACTTCCAGGTGTTCACGCTCCAGGAAGCACTGCGGGCCCTGCCATCCGAACTGCACAGCCATTCCGACGTGGGGCACTTGGCCCAACGCCTGGTGGATCTGGCGCGGCACAGCGACGGCTGGACTGCCGCCAGCGCCACCGCAGCCCTCACGGACATCGGCCAGACGGACGCAGCCGCACGCGTGGTGGCCGGCATCCCCGCGGACGACATCGCCCGCAGCGATGCAGTCTGCGAACTCGTCGACGGATGTCTGGCGGCCGGCAGGAGCGAACAGGCCGCGGCCCAGGTGCGGGAAGCCTGGTCCTGGATCTCCAACCTGGAAGACGAACACCTGCAACGGCTGACCGTGCGCCGCCTGGCCGAGTTGTACGCCCGCGCCGGACATCCCGACAAGGCACGGATACTTCTGACGGAACGGCATCGCCCCGGTTTCTGGCGGCGTCTCTGGCCCCGAAAGCGCCGCGAGCCCGATGAGTGGCTGCTCAGTGAGGATTGGGTGCGGCTGCTGTGTCTGCTTGCCGACCCGGACGGAAGCAACGCCGACGAAGCCCGGGCCCGGGCCCGCAGTCTGGCCGTGCGCGCACCCCTGTTGCTGGAAGGCGAGGCACTCGCAATCTTCCAACTGCGCATGATGCCGCACCTGGTAACCGTCGGTCAGTACAGTGCCTTGATTGACATGCTCCCGGGGATCGCCAAGGCCCTGTCGCGCATCAAGGGCCAGAAGCATGCCGTGCGCACGCGGGACTTTGCCATGCACCTGGCCGCGGCGCTCGCCCGGGCCCCGCAACCGGAGCGCCAAGCCTTGGCCGAAGCCCTCGAATCGTGGACAGTGGAACTATGGCAAACCGCGGCACAGGCCGGCATCTGGCAGGCGGTCTACAGCGTTGCCGGCTGTCTCGCGCTGGTTCAGGCCCTGGCGGGAGCCCGAGCGGTCCTGGACATCGGACGCTTCGCGCTCCACGCCAACCGGGAACAAACCTGGGGCGGCACCGTGGACGCCGCGGTTCAGGAACTCATGGACACCCTGTAGGCAGGGGCGCTGGCGCATCCTGGCAGGGGCGTTTTTCCATCCGCGGGCGGTCTGCAACCCGTGGGAGTGTCCGACCCATCAACCGAGGTTGAGCAGTCCGCTGCCCATGGCGCCGGCAAATACCAGGCTGACAATCGTCATCAGCTTGATCAGGATGTTGAGAGAGGGGCCGCTCGTGTCCTTGAACGGATCCCCCACGGTGTCGCCGACCACGGCCGCCTTGTGGTAGTCGGAGCCCTTGCCGCCGTACTCGCCCGTCTCAATCCACTTCTTGGCGTTGTCCCAGGCACCGCCCGCGTTGGCCATCATCACGGCCATCAGGAACCCGGACACGATCGCGCCCATCAACAGGCCGGCCAAGGCCTCCGGCCCCATGACAAACCCCACCACCAGCGGGGCGGCAATGGCGATGAGGGACGGCAGGATCATTTCGCGCAGGGAGCTGCGCGTGCTGATGGCGACACAGGCCTTGTAGTCGGGCTTCTGCTCCCGCTCCATAATGCCGGGAATCTCCCGGAACTGGCGGCGGACTTCCTCAACGATGCTCTGAGCCGAACGTCCCACCGCGGTCATTGTGCGGGCCGCAAAGAAGAACGGCAGCATGCCGCCCACCAGCAGGCCCGGCAACAGGACCGGCGAGAGCAGGTTCCACTCGGTAATGCCGGTTTCACTGACGTAGGCCGCCATCAGGGCCAGGGCGGTCAGAACGGCCGAACCAATGGCAAAGCCCTTGCCGGTGGCGGCCGTGGTGTTGCCCAGGCTGTCGAGCGCGTCGGTCCGGTCCCGCACCTCGCCGGGCAGGCCGCTCATCTCCGCGATGCCGCCCGCGTTGTCGGCCACGGGTCCATAGGCATCGGTCGCCAGCGTAATGCCCAGCGTGCTCAGCATGCCGACCCCGGCCAGGGCCACGGAGAACATGCCCGCCTCCGGACCGCCCACGGTGAGACTGGCCACGATGGCGACCGCCACCGTCACCACCGGCAGCACGGCGCTGTTCATGCCCACGGCCAATCCCTCGATAATCAGGGTGGCGGTCGTGCTGCCGGCCTCGGCAATGCCCTGGGTCGGCTTGCGGGTATAGCTTGTGTAGTACTCGGTGAACCAGCCAATCAGGTTGCCGGCCACCAGGCCAATCACGACCACCCACCAGTACCGCCAGGCAATGTCCCAGCCCATGACGCCGTTCAGGGCCGCGATCGCCCCCGCCGCAAAGAGGGCCACCAGACCGGACGAGGCATAGATGGCCCGGGACAGCGTGGCCAGCAGGGCTTCCTGGTCCGCGTCCTCCCGCGTCCGCACCAGCAACGAGCCCAGGAACGCGGCAACGATGCCGAGTCCCGCCACGATGAAGGGCAGGACGGCCGTTTCGGGGTTGACGGCCACCAGGCCCAGCGTGGTGGCGGCAATGATGGAGCCGCTGAAACTTTCAAACAGGTCGGCGCCCATGCCGGCGACGTCGCCGACATTGTCGCCAACGTTGTCGGCAATCACCGCCGGATTGCGGGGATCGTCCTCCGGGATGCCCTGTTCCACCTTGCCGACCAGGTCGGCCCCGACATCCGCCGCCTTGGTGAAGATGCCGCCGCCCACCCTGGCAAACAGGGCGATGCTGCTGGCACCGAAGCCGAAGCTGGTCACATAGGCGATCTGGCCGTCGAACAGGATGTAGAGCAGGGTCAGGCCCACAATGCTGAAGCTGACCACCGACATGCCCATGATGGAACCGCTGCCGAAGGCCACGCGCAGGCCGGCGTTGAGCGACCGGCTGCTGGCAGCCGCGGTACGCACGTTGGCGCGCACGGCCACGTACATGCCCAGATAGCCGGCTCCGGCGGAGGTCACCGCGCCCAACAGAAAACTGGCCGCGGACTGCCACTGCATCAGCAGGAACATGGCGACGGTCACGACAGCCACGAAAATGGCCAGGATGCGGTACTCGTCCCTGAGGAACCCGGCGGCCCCGGCCTGGATTGCGGAAGCAATTTCGCGCATCGTCGCATTGCCGGCGTCGAAAGCCAATACCTGGCGCATCTTCAACAGCACAAAGATGATTCCGAGGACGCCGATGCCCAGCGCGGCCCAAATCAGACTGAAGTCATTGAGTTCCATCTGCCGGCTTTTTCTCCGTTCGCGGACACGGCTTGGGGCGGCCTAATCCGGCCTTGCTGCCGCAATTCAAACCCCTGATTCTAGGATACCGACTTCGGCTTGACCAAAACGGGCACAGTACCCCGTACGCCGCAGCCGCTGGGTGCGACCCGTGGTTTTGCCCCCCTCGGAAGGGAGTGTCACAACGTCGAGACCGGGTCGACATCCACCCGCCAGGCCGGACCCACGGGCACCCGTTCGATCAACCGGACCGGATCCTCCGCCAGCACCAGAATCTGCATCCGCCACCAGGACTGCAGTTGCGGATGGAACGGAGGTGCGGGGCCGATCAGTTCAATCGCTTCCCCCGCGGCCAGGGACATCCGGGCATCCTCGAGTGCCGTCATCATCGTCGTGGCATGCCTGCGGGCCTGTTCCTGTTTGCGGTCCCAAACAATCAGACGGGCCAGGCGCCGGTAGGGCGGATACCGCACCTGTCGGCGGAACGCCAACTCGGCCCGACAGAAGGCCTCATAGTCGTGGCGCGCGGCCGCCCGAATCGCGTAGTGATCCGGGTTGTATGTCTGTATGACCACCCGGCCGCCCCGCTCGCTGCGCCCGGCCCGGCCGGCCACCTGGATGAGCAACTGGCACGCCCGTTCCGCCGCGCGGAAGTCCGGCAGGTTGACCCCCACATCGGCCGCCACGGCCCCCACCACGGTGACCCTGGGCAGGTCCAGTCCCTTGGCAATCATTTGCGTGCCGACCAGGACATCCGCCTCATGGGCCTGGAAACTTTCCATGATGCGGGTGTGGCCGCCCTGCCCTCCGGCACTGTCCGCATCCCAGCGCAGGACGCGCACGCCCGGGAACCGGTTGCTCAGTTCGGCTGCAATGCGTTGGGTACCGCTGCCGAAATACCGGATGCGTCCGTCACCGCAGGCCGGACACTGCGACGGGTTGGGGAATTCGCGGCCGCAGGTGTGGCACTGCAGCCGCTCGATGTCGCTGTGCCAGGTCAGGACGTTCGTGCAGGCGGTGCACTCCATTACATGTCCGCACATGCGGCACATGACAAAGGTTCGCGTGCCCCGTCGATTGATGAACAGAATGGCCTGCTCGCGCCGTGCCAGGGCCGCCGCCAACTGGTCTTGCAACAGACGCGAGAACACCGACAGGTTGCCCGCCATCAGTTCCTGGCGCATGTCCACCAGTTCGATGGGCGGAAGTTCGGCCCGGACCACGCCGCGGCCGGCGGCATGAATGCGGTGCGGCAGCCGCAGCCGACGGACAGTGCCCTGTGCCACCCGGTGCAGTGTTTGCAGCGACGGCGTGGCGGATCCCATGAGCAGGCGGACCGGGAGGGACTCGCTCATCCGCAGGGCCACCCGCCGGGCGTCGTAAAACACCGTGGCGCCACCCCACAGTTCGGCGTTCTGCTTGTAGGAGTCGTCATGCTCCTCGTCCACCACGATCAGACCCAGATTGGGCATCGGGGCAAACAGGGCGCTGCGCGCACCCACCAGGATGTCCACCTTGCCGTCCAGCACATGGTTCCAGACATCGAACCGTTGTCCGGGCGTCAACCCCGAATGCATGACGGACACCCGGCCCGGAAACCGTCCGGCAAATCGACTCACGGTCTGGGGTGTCAGGGCAATCTCAGGCACTAGGACAATCGCCTGCCGTCCCCGGTCAAGGCACGCCTCAAGCACTTGGAGATATACCTCGGTCTTGCCGCTGCCCGTCACGCCCTGGAGCATCCAGGCACGGTGCGACGCGTCATTGCCACCAGCCAGTACCATCTGCAACGCGGCTTCCTGTTCGCCGGTCAGCGGAACGGCCCGCGTCCGCGGATAGGCGGCACCGGCCAACGGATCCCGCGGCCGGCGCCGGTGGTCCAGGAACACCAGGCCGTGCCCCTGCAGGCGACGCCAGGTTTCCAGGTCGCGGAATTCGCCGGGCAGATCGGACTTCCAAGCTCCTCCGCCCATGCCGGACAAGGCCTGCAGGGACGACAGCCAGCGGCCCGAACCGCGCAGGGCAAGCCGGGCCTGCACGACGGCAGCCGGCTCCAGCGTGAAGTGCACAGCCCCGTCGTCCACGGCGACCAGTCCCTTGTCCGCGAGGGCCTTCAGCGCCGCACCGTGGCCCTTGCCGACCACCTCTTGCAGCTCGGCGCGGGACCACTCCGTACGTCCGGTGGCTCGTCGCAGGCCATCCAACGCCTCCAGCAGCCGCACCGGGCGCGTGGCCCGTCCGGCTTGAAGCAATCTTGGAACGAGAGCCTCTTCCTCGACGGCCAGCTGGAGGTACCAGTCCATGCGAGGTCCCATGGGTTTGCGGTCCTGGTTCCGGCCCAGCAGGCCCGGCGGCACAAACAGCGACAGGCAGGAAGAGAGTGGTGCTCCGTAAAAGGCAGCCATCCACCCAGCCAGTTCCAGTTGGCGCTGACCAAGTACAGGTTTGTCCTGAACCAAATCCAGGATGAGGCGCGTGGCCACCGGACTGGTTGAGGAGCGCCGCATGACCACTCCCTTGACTGTCCTGCGACCGAACGGAACGCGCACCACATGGCCCTGTGCCAGCCGCGACCGCAAATCGTCCGGGATACCGTAGTGAAACAGCTGCAAACGCTCTGTAAGGGGCTGTTCACCCGACGGTGTCTCTACCTTGCCTTGATGCCAGTGCGGTCGGACCGGCACGAAGACCGCGACTTCCGCGAAACGTCCCTGACCGTTCCGCGGCAACCCATTCGATAACGCCATAACTGTGACTTGCCGCGTCCGGCTGATGGTTCCGTGCCGTTCGCCAGCCCCGTCCCGGTGCGCCGCCCGATCCCTCCTCATTCACCGATGTGCAAGACCCTTGGCGGCCAGTCTAGCACCAGCAGGGGATTCCCGACTGTGACTCGTACGCGACTGCTCAAAGAAGATGGTACTCGACAGTCACGAGGTCGCCATGGGTCTGTGCATAAATGCCAGGGCAATCGCATTCCAATTGACAGGACCTTGAGCAGGTAGCCATCGTTCCAGCCGGCCTGCTTGTGCTTGGCGGCGATGCCGCCCTTGGCCGTAGTCTCGCAGCGCAGGATCGACATGTCATAGGCGGCGTGGCCCGTGCGGATGCAGCTTTCGGCCTCCCGGAAGACCCAAGACCCAGTGCAGGGCATTCTCACCACCCCAGTGGCTGTGCATGGCCCGAAGCAGGTTCCGGGCATCGGGCGGCAGACTGGAGATGGAGTAGCAGGTCTCCGAGGTGACCTCCAAGCCCTGTCGCCGTTGGGCATCAATCCGGACTAGGCTCAATACTGTCTATTTAGCACGCCGGAGCCAGGATTAAGGGCATCCAGGCGTAACGCTGGCGGTCCAAGGGGCCGGTCCGTCGGATGGGGTAGTTGCTCATTTTGCGCTTGACCCCGCGCGGCCGGCGCCGGCCGCGGCTCGAGACGACCCGTTCCTCGAGGACTTCCCGACACAGGTCCCGGAGGCGGGCGGTGAGCGGACGTCGGCGCGGATCGGGATTCTGCAGGCGCCGGCGGACCACCCGCACGGCATGCACGAAGGAGAGGTCGTCCGGGTCGAGGTCCTCGTGGTCGGCGGCTTCGGCCAGGAAGGCGCGCACGGCATGGTAGGCCAGCATCAGGCCCTCCACCTCCTGTCGCACCAGGTCGGGGGTCTTGCTGCGCAGGATCGGGCGCGGGCCCAGCATGTGGGTCTTGAGTTCGTCGTAGGTGGTCTCGATTTCCCAGCGTTCGTGGTAGAGGGCGGCCAGTTCGGCGGCGGGGGCGGTCTCCGGGTTCCGGAGGGTGGTGACCAGACGGTAGGTCGGGTCCGGGGCCTCGGCCAGGGCGTACTCGACCACGCGCACGGGCTGGTCCCCGTAGCGGCTGAGCCAGGAGCCGTCCGCCAGCACCTGCTGCACGGGCAGGACCACGTCGCGCCGCACCCGCCAGAGCAGCTGGGCACCCGTGGCGGTCGCCTGCCGCCAGAGGTCCGCGCCCAGGTAGCCGCGGTCGGCCAGCAGCAGCTGGCCCGGTCCCAGGTGCGCGTGCAGGGTCTGCGCCTGGGCCGTTTCCGACTCCCGGTAGGGCCCCTGCGTCCAGGCCAGGGGCACGCGCGTGCCCACCTCGATCAGGGCCGTCAGCCGCACCTGGGGAAAGGCCGCCTCGCCCCGCGAGGCCCCGGGCTTGCCGAAGGCTTCCCGGTTGACCGCCTCGTCCGGCACCTCCAGCGTGGTGCCGTCCCAGGCCCGCAGCACCAGTCCCCGGTAGGTTGCCCCCGGCGTCGCGGCCGTCGCCCGCGTCCGCACGCAGCGCCGCCCCAACTCCTGCAGGGGTTCCACCCCCAGGCGCTTGCGCGCGTGCGACAGGGCCGCCCGTCCCGCCAGCCGCAGGGACCCCGTCCCCAGCCAGCGCAGACCCTCCGCCAGGCAGCGCAGCACCTCCCGCGTCGACACCGACCGGAACAGCCCCAGGGCCAGCACGAAGTAGACCATCACCTCCGCCGGCAGGGCCCGCTGCCGCTGGCTCGTGCGACCGCAGGCCGCCAGGGACTCCCGCACCGCCGCGCGCGGAAAGACGTGGGCCAGGACGCCGATGCTCAGGTGGTCCGACAGCCGGGGTCCGCCCGGCAGGGAGGCTGGGGTACGCGCCATGGGACAGACTCCGGCGGGGGGCCGCAAGGAAAGGAACGAACCCGGCCATTGTACACATTTCCCATGCTAAATAGACAGTATTGGGACTAGGCTATGCAGGTCGGACCAGACCCCGTCGGGGTCCACAGACCGATTGTATTCCGATGTGACGAGCACCCAGCAGCGACGGGTCTCGACACGGCCGTGGTTCTTGTTCACGGCCTTGTGGAAGTCATGGTCGCAGCCTTCGAAGGCCTCCGCCTATGCGACGGCGAAGGTCTCGACCACCGCCTCGTGCAGTTGCGGCTGTTGCCCTTGAGCGTCAGTACACAGTCAGCACCCCGGTCGCGGATCGTCTGCGCAATCCGCTTCTGGCAGCCCATGGCGGCGATGGTCACGATGCCGCCCTCGATCACCAGCATCTCAAGTAGTGCCGGAATGGCCGTGCTCGCGTTGGACTGGTCGTCTAACCGACATGGGCCCAGAACCAGACGCGCTGCGTCCGCCCAGACGCTCACCAGGTGCAGGTGCGGCACGCCCCGGAGGACACACGACCGAGCCAAGTCCAACATTCCAGAACACTGTTCCAAACCTCGACGCGCGACATTCCGAGCCCAGCAACACCAGGCGGTTGCTGCAATCCGCGCCACGGTCGGTTCCGAACTGGCGAACAAACGTGGAGGGTACGCGGCCGGTACATGGCGGGTATAGACTTGCTGCCCCTCTGCTGTCATGATGGCGCTCACGCCTGCAGCGCATACGAATGAAGATCAGGAAAGGCATGCGCTGCAGAGGGTGACCTGTCTCGGGAACCACGGACAATCCGTCCGAACAGGTCCGGGGATGCACTCCGTCCTTCAGTTCCGTTGTCAATGTGTATAGGTATAGGACCTTCATGACCGAAACCAAGTTTTTTCCACGCCGGCTCTTGTGGGTGGATGCCCAACCATCCGCCCTGGACCACGCCGGACGCTTCCTCCGGGCACACCATTTGGATCTGCGCTTTGTGGACAGCTTTGAAAAGGCACTGGTGGAGATGGACACCTGGTCCCCCCACCTACTGTTGCTGGACTACACCTCTGGGACCATGGCCTATGCAACCTTTGTCTACGCCCAACTGCCTCTGGTGGACCCCTATCGGGCAACCGGTTGCCTGGAGAACAATCCCTGGCGGCACACAGCCTGCCCCATTCTGCTAACGGCCGACGAACCAACGACTTCCACACCCGGTCTCATAGCACCCCATCTGGCCAGAGTGGCGCACTTCATGCCCAAACCCGTTGAACCCAGCTGCCTGATCTCGCTGGTGGACAAGTGGCTGCCAGAGACGCATCCCGGGATCGTCCTGGACCCGGACCACGGCCAGGTGGAAGTACAGGGGTGCCGACACACGGTGTCCGAACAACGCATGGATCTGCTGGTCACCCTGGCGCGGCATCATCCTCGGCCTCTCACCGCAGCCCGGTTGGCACAACGCATGCACAAGGAACGGGGTGTTCTCACCAGTGAGTCTGCCGTACGCATGACGGTCTCCGCCCTGCGTCGGCAACTGGTGGTGGATGATCCCCGGTCACTGATAGCCAACAAATGCGGCTACTTCCTGACCTGCACGCCCACGCTGCTTTCCGATTGAGGCACAGCGGATCCACTGGCGCGGCAGGCTGGCCACGGGTCCATTCCACCTCCGGGTACGAGAGCAAACGAACCCATTGTGAAACGGCGTGGCGGCGGTTCCCTGCCCTAGAATAGGCAGGATTGGGCCCTGGTGTCCCGGGAGAGGACGGATCGGATCCCCATGTCAGCCATAAGCAACCCCCCATGTTGCCTTCAGGCCCTGCCAGGCCGGACTGCGGGGAAATGCCTTTGGGCCAGACGGCTGCTGCCGCTGTTGCTGTGTCTGGGGTGGCTGTGGGGTGCCACCCCGGTCGCCGCCCAGGACCAGGTTCCTCCACCGCGGGCGGTGGAGACCACGGGTCCCTACCGCAACCTGGCGGAGAACCACAACGGCACCTTCCACCTGTGGCTGGAAGGGAACGCGGTGTACGCGACCTTCCGGACCGACCGCTCCCCGGTGCAGTTCCTGGCCCGGGACCAACCGGAGGTGTTGTTCACCGTGCCCGAGGGCTTCCGGCCGGTCCGGCCCGTAACCTGGGAGGTCAGTGCCGAGCCGGTCCTGTCGGACGGCACGCCCCATCCCGATCAGACCGAGCGCCGGGTGTTCCGGATGCGCGTGGACACTGCGGGCCAAGCGCGCTACGTGGACGATGCCGGCGTGGACGGGGTGGGGTATCTCGGGTACGACACGACCCTGGCCTGGCCGCTGGCCGGCAGCGAGCCGCAGGTATGCGCACGCCCCCGGTACATCAGAGAGGCCATTCTGGCGGCCGTGCAGGCATTGGACGACGTCCGGGTGCCCTGCTCGCTGGTGGACTGGGAGCATCTGGCCCGCATCCGCACCCTGTCACTGTACCTGGCCCAGCTCCCCGTCGCGCACACGGATATTCTCGCGGCGTACTCTGTGCGACAGGCCCTGCTGGGACTGACCAACCTCGCCGCCTTGCAGGTGGCGACCCCGAACCCCGGCCTGCCCCCCGATCTGGTGGGCCACACCCTCCCGGACCCCGGCCTGCCCGCCGGGTTTCTGGCCCACACTCCCCGGCTGGAACGGCTGGAGGTGGATCCCACCAATTTCCTGGTGCTGTCAACGGGGTTGTTCCGGTACACACCCCTGCTGACGCATCTGTCCCTCGGGTACGCCCGTGACAATTTGGCTGGAGGCTCCATCTCCAACGTGAGTCTGCCCGCCGACCTGCTGGCATCGGTCCCCCATCTGGAGTCCCTGGCCATAGCCAACCGCCTCCCTGCGAAGGAGCTGGTCCCACTCCTGGCCCACCTTCCCCACCTGACCCACCTGGACGTGGGGTCCTACAGTGCCTTGCCGGAGACCTTGCTGGAGGGCGTGCCCCGGCTGACCCATCTGGAACTATTCTCCTCCGATCCCTTGCCGGAGACCCTGTTGACACCCGTACCCCACCTCACCCATCTGCTCCTGTACTCCCCCAGAGACTTGCCGGAGACCTTCCTGGAAGGCGTGCCCCGGCTGACCCATCTGGCACTCAGAGACATCCATGATCCGGACCTGCCCGCCAACCTGCTGGCGCCGGTCCCCCAACTGGAGTCCCTGCATCTGGAGTCATGGCGCTCGCCGGGCTATTCCGGGCCTGCCTCATACTCGGCTTCGGCGCCGGGCCTGGTCCTGCGGCTGTCCCATGTGCCCCGCCTGACCCGCCTGACCGTGGACAGTCGCACCTCTTTGCCGGAGACCTTCCTGGAGGGCGTTTCCCATCTCACCCATCTCACGGTGACTGTCCGGGAGGGCCTGGACCTGCCCGCCGACCTGCTGGTGCCGGTTCCCCGGCTCACCCATCTGACGGTTCATGGCAGGGAGGGCCTGGAATTGCCCGGCGACTGGCTGGTGCCGGTCCCCGATCTGGAGTTCCTGCACCTGGGGGGACGATATCCGGCGGCGGTGCTGGCCCGCATGCTGGCCCACATGCCCCGCCTGACCCGCCTGACCGTGTCCGCCTCCTCTCCCTTGTCGGAGACCTTCCTGCCAGCCATGCCCCGTCTCACCCATCTCACCTTGCGCGTGACCGGCGTGGATGGCACGACCACCCTGCCCGCACACCTGCTTTCCCAGGCCCCCGCCTTGACCCACCTCACGTTGCAGGGCGTGAGCTTGGCGTTGCCGGACGGTTTCTTCGCACATGCCCCGCATCTGACCGCCCTGACCTTCAACGCGACCGGCTCGATCTTGCTGCCCGCACGGATCCTGGCCCCTGTGCCGCAGTTGACGGAATTGCGGATGGACATGGGACGCACGACCATCCTGCCCGCGGACTTTCTGACGCAGGCACCGCATCTGACAACTCTGCACCTAAGAGCCGACAAGCTGGAAGCCTTCCCGGCGGACTTTCTGACGCAGGCACCCTATCTGGAAACCTTGTCCCTTGGCGTGGAAAGTCTGGAAGCCTTCCCGACGGGTTTCCTGTCCCATGCGCCGCGCCTCGAAACCTTCCACCTGTCCGACTGGGAGTACGGGCAGCCGCCCGGACTGATTTCCCTGCCCGAGGGTTTCCTGTCCCATGCGCCGCGGCTGGTCGAACTCCAGCTGCATGTGCCCCGGCTGCGAACCTTGCCGTCGCGGTTTCTGGCCCATGCCCCCCGCCTGGAGAAGCTGGAACTGGACTATTCGAGATACGAACTCGACTACAGATTTGGGAATGTTCTACATCGCGTCAAAGAGTTAACGCCCCTTACCTCCCTGCCCGAGGGTTTCCTGTCCCATACCCCCCGCCTGCGGCAACTCAAGCTGGAACTGGGGCTGATCACGGAATTCCCTGCGGATTTCCTAGCCCATGCCCCACAACTCCGGTACCTGAGCCTTGATGCCAATGGCGTGTCCGCCCTGCCACCCGACTTCCTGGCCCACCATCCTGGCCTCGAGACGGTCCGGCTGTTGGCCAACGGTGTTGGGGTCCTGCCCCGCGGTTTCCTGGATCGCTCCCCCAACCTGCGGTCCCTGCTGCTGGATCTGCAGCAGGTGGAAGCCTTGCACGAAGGCTTTCTCACGCACGCACCCCGTCTGCACGAACTGAAGCTCGGCGTGAATCGGGTCGTGGCCCTGCCCGCGGACTTCCTGGCCCACGCGCCCCATCTGACGCGTCTGGACTTGCGCGCGCTCAGCCTGACGGCCCTGCCCGCGGACTTCCTGACCCACGCACCCCGGATCCGCTCGCTCGGGCTGGCCCTGCCCCTGCTGGAACCGACGCTGACGCCGGAGCACCGCCTGTGGAGCCTGCTGCAGACCACCAGCCTCCGCGTGAAGGTGATCCGGCCCGATCCAGTCTATTTCCCGGTACTTGATATGGATTCATTCCCATGCTCCCCGTCCGACATCAACGTGGAGGTCGGAGACATCTTGGAGGTTTGGGAACGCACACGGGACGACCACGACCGCAGGCTGTTGCGCGTGGTCCCCTGGCGGGATCGCGAGCTCTCGGTGACCTTCTGGGGCTACGCCTGCCCGTACCTGATCGATGCCCGGTTTACCGAACCCACCCCGGCAGTCTGCGCAGCCAACCGGGAGCCGGACACATGTGTCCCTGTCAGGGACCATTACCGCCATCCAGTGCCGGAGCCCCTCTCTGTATTTGGATCTGGCCGCGGTTGAGAGGCGGCCACACGTGTCCTGTCCGGTGGTGAATCCAGTGGCTGCCCATCCCGGAGCGGAGTGGTTCCGGATGTAGATGGCTGCCAGCCGCGGCTGGTGGGCTCGGCGCGACGCAGTCAACCACAAAGGCGGGCCTGTCCCCTGACACCCCTTCCTCCTTGTGCGACCAGACCAGACCGGATCCGGACGATACCGCTCACAGACCCCGTACACCGCCCGTAGCGGTGCCTGCCGGAACCCGGCACAGCCACCGCTCCCCGGCCAGCGGCGCAGTTCCCGCGAGGGGCGCGGACGGTGTCGCCCAACACTTGGGCCGCGGGCAACTCGCGTTGAGCGCCCGTTCCGACATGTGCCGGGCCAGCTGCGGCCTGGTTGTGAAGGGCGTGTCGAGGGCCAGCCCGCCTTTGCCTGCCGCGCCAGCGCGCGTCCAGGCCTACAGCCGGTTGAGTTCCCGAACCCGCAGCGTGTGGCCCCTGGGACCGAAGTAGGCCAGATAGACCTCCATCCGGTAGTGGGCCATTCGGCCCGGCATGCCGCTGTAGCGTCGGGCCACCCCTGACGCGTGGACCCGCTGCCTGGGGAAGCCGGTCCAATCAAGCACAACCGCCCCGCCGAGAGGGATCAGGTGGTCCGCAACTTGGGCATACAGTGCATCTCGCGCCTGATTCCAACGGCGAAAACAAGGGGCGCCGAGATGCGCGGACACACGCGGGAACCGGACTGAGGTGGTCGGGCATTGGCAACCGGAGTAACCGGGCCCTCGGACCTGGACCGAATATGCGGCTTCCCGGTCCCGAATGCGCAGACGGCTTGACAGACCGTTGACGCGCGCCTGACGCGGTGCATATGGTCACCACCGTTCCCGACGGCCAGAATGTCCCCGTGCCGCACCCAACCTGCGGACGCAGTACCGCTTCCATCATCCATCGAGAGGAATTCCATAGCTACCCAGAACCCCCAACTCAGCCATAAGCCCACCGCTGAAGACACTGTGCATGAGGGCCCCGGCATCGACTATCACATTGTCGCGGAGATCAATTCCGGCACTGATTACAAGATCATAGGCAAATACCACACGGGCCAGTCGGGGGACATGGGCACCTGGTGGCAAATCGAGCGCCCGGACCCTGACATCGACAGTGGCTGGGTGCGTGGCGACAACGTGGTGATCGAAGACGATGTCGATGTCAGTGGCGTACCCGTCACTTGGCAGCCCTACACGGCCACCCTGCGTACGGGCAGTCTGGCCCTGCCTTTTGTACCAGATCCAGAAGAAGATGTCATCCGTATTACCACTGTGTTCGACGATCTGCGTACCCGTGACGACTATACAGATTACGGAGGCGGGCACAACGGCATCGATTGGGCCATGGCGGGCACCGTCTACGCCATGGCAGCTGGACGGGTCGCCGGAATCGTGACCGGACAGCCGGAAAAAGACGAGAGCGCGGGCTATGGCAACCGTGTCATTGTCCAATCCCCGGGCTTCCGGATCACGTATGCCCACCTGGCGACGGTGACGGTCGCCAAGGGTGACGAAGTCATCCCGTTTGACCCAAACTTGGAAGAGAGTGACAATCCAGACCAGAGGAACACCCCGTTGGGGACTGCTGGCCAGACCGGCTTCTCCACCGGCGTGCATCTCCATGCGCACCTGAAGCCTGACTACACCGAGGAGATTCCCGACAACCACAAACACATTGTCGGTGCCGTGAACTTCCAGCAGTACCTGCCGGCAGGCATCTACCACTGGCCCGACATCGCGGCCTTGGATGCCGAAATCAGCGACGCATCGGAGACTGTGCAGGACGGCCTCATAGACGCGATCGATCAGTGGATGGACAATGCCCTGCGGGGCGGGACTGACCCCGACAAGCCGCGTCTCCGGGTCACGCGTGATGGAGCCGTCTACATGATCCCACGGGCGGACGCGCGGTTCCGGTACCCCTGCCGGCCCTTCCCTGGAAGCACCGTGGTTGGCAAGGACAATGCGGTATGGGACCTGCCCCACCCCTTCGCAGAGACCCTTCCCACGCCGGACTGGTGGAAAATCGAGATCAACCGGTCATTCCCGGTCTGTTGGGTGCATACCACACACACCAGGGAGATTGGTGACCTGCACAAAGTGCCACTGGCCTCGCCATCCTGGTCGGCGAACCTGCCCCGGTACCTGCAAAAGGATGACGACGTCAATGTGCGAAGCACTGCGCGCACGCACAAGGATGAGAGTGGTAAACCGGTACCGGATGTCTCGAACACCATTTTGCTGCGGCAGGGCAAAAACGGGAATGATCCATTCTGGGGCACGGAGGGCGACCTCGTACTGGACAGCGAGAATAACCCTATTCGTATCCGGCCGCGCCTCGCGGGTTGGGCGCCTGTAACAGGCCTGGCCTGCGACGCTATCACGGGGGATTACCTCTGGTACGAGATTCCGTACGACACCGAGGATGCCTCGGCGCGGGGCTGGGTGCGCGGGGATGTGGTGACAATCAAGGGCATTCTGTCGGAAAAGGAAAAAGAAACAATACCGGCGGCCTTTGCCGACATCGATCCTGTGGTGCCCGAGAGTCCCACAATCGCCGGCGTCGAGACGAAGGAGGAGGTCGTGGCTTTCGTGCACGACCAACCCAAGGACGGTGCCCACCAGATAGCCACGTTGGAGGGCTTTGTGGAGGCGACGGCGCAGTTCTCCCTGTCACCCACCTGGTACCAGGTGCGGTTCGGTAGTGCGCAGCGGGGCTGGGTGCGGGCGGACCAGGTAAAGGCACACAACACAGACAGCCTGAACACCGTCCAACCGCGGCTGCGCCTCTGGCCGGGGAATTCGGACGCGGTGCCGGTGCTGGGTGGACCCTCGCTCGACGAGACCGTGCGCGCCACGATCGCGGCCGACAGCACCACCTGGCACAACCTGCTGGGACGGGACGCGGCCTATCCCGGCTGGTGGCACATCCAATACGACAACACCGTCACGGGCTGGGTGCGGGCGGACGATGCGGTCGAGACCGAGGGTGACCTCAACCTGGCCCCGCCACCTCGGATCGGCCTGGCCGACGCCACACAGGCCTGTATCGTACGATCGCGCCCGACCGCGACCGCCACCCAGGTGGCCCTGATCGCGGCCGGTAGCACCGACCTCCATCCGGTCCTGGAACGGGACGCCAACCCGGCTGCCTGGTACCAAATCCGCTTCAGCGACACCATCTTCGGCTGGGTGTCCGCCGCCGACGTGCGCCTGCACGGTGACGGCCGCAACCTGCCCGTGGCTGCCCAGCGGCCGCGCGCGAGCCTCAAGCCCACTGTCACGGCAGGCGTCAAGGTGCGCTTCGGACCCGGCCAGGAACATGCCTGGATCGCCTCCATCACCGGTGGCTCCACCGTCCGCTACGAACTGCTGGGTAAGGACGCCGACTTTCCCACCTGGTACCAGATCCGCTTCAGCGACACCGTCACCGGCTGGGTCCACAAGGACAACATGCTGACCCACGGCAGCCTGGAGGATCTTGAGGTCACCTGGATCCCACAGCTGCGTCCCAAGGCCGCCCCTGGCGCCACCGAGACCGGGGGCCTCAACGTCCATGCCGGTCCCGGCGCCCACCACCGCGTGCTGGTCACGCTGCCGGGCGACGACACCCGGCACTACGACATCCTGGGAAAGGACGCGGCCGCAGCCGCCTGGTACCAAATCCGCGTGGGCGCCCTCCTGACCGGCTGGGTGCCCCGCGAGTACGTGCAGACCCGCGGACCCCTGGGGAACCTGCCGCTCACCTGGACAACCAACCCCAACGCCGACGCGGACCCCGCCGCCGAAAGCGGGACCTCCCTCAACCAGGCGTCGCACCACAACGGCAACTACACCCTGACCTTCGAGGACGACACCGTCAGCGCCACGTTCTCCTCCTCGTCCTCCCCCGTCCAGTACTTCGCCCGCGCCGACCAGGGCCGCGCCCCCGTCTTCCGCATCCTCGACCCGGACCTGCGGCCCGCGGAGAAGGTCGTCCTGTCCACCGAGACGGCCCGGGAAGTCAACCGCGACGGCTCGACCAAGACCGGCGGGTTGCCCCGCACCCTCAAGCTGGAGGTGCACACCGACGGCAACGTCTACTACGTGGACGAGGGCCTGCGCCACATCGGCTACCTGGACTACAGCATTGCCGGTACCTGGACCCCGGCCGCAGCCGTGCCCCGCGAACGCGGCACCTCCCTCAACCAGGAGGCCCATCGCGCAAGCACCTACACCCTGACCGTCCGCGACGACGCCGTCCACGCCACCTTTGCCTCCACCTCCTCCCCCGTCCAGTACTACGCCCGCGCCGACCAGGGACGCGCTCCCGTCTTCCGCATCGTGGATGAGGCACTGCGTCCCGCCGCCAAGACCACCCTGACCGTCACCAACGCGCAGGAGGTCAACCAGGACGGTACCCCCAAGGTCGGAGGCCTGGTCCGCACCCTCAAGCTGGAAGTGCACACCGACGGCAATGTCTACTACGTGGACGAGGGCCTGCGCGACATCGGCTATCTGAGCTACGACGCCGCCGGAAACTGGCCCCTGGCTGCCAACATGGAGACGACCGCACCGGCACCGGCACCAACCCCCACGCGGCCCACCCTGGAAAGCGGCACCTCCCTCAACCAGGTGTCGCATCGCGGCAGCACCTACACCCTGACCCGCAGCCGCGCAGGGGTCGCCGCCGTCTTCGCCTCCACCTCGTCCCCCGTCCAGTACTATGCCCGCGCCGACCAGGGACGCGCACCCGTCTTCCGCATCGCCGCCTCCGCCCTGCGCCCCGCGGCCAAGGTCGTCCTGACCACCAACAACGCACAGGAAGTCAACCAGGACGGCACGCCCAAGGTCGGAGGCCTGGTCCGCACCCTCAAGCTGGAGGTGCACACCAACGGCGAGGTCTACTATGTGGACGAGGGCCTGCGCCAGATCGGCTACCTGAGCTACAGCATCGCCGGCAACTGGACCCCGGCCGCCGAGGAGACGAGCACGCCGACCGCAACCCCCGACCCGGCACCGAGTCCGCAACCGACCCCGACACCGACACCAGCACCGGCACCCGCACGGCCCACGCGGGAACGCGGCACCTCCCTCAACCAGGCGTCGCACCGCGGCAGCACCTACACCCTGAACCGCAGCGGCAACACCCTGACCGCCGCCTTCGCCTCCTCCTCCCCCGTCCAGTACTTTGCCCGCGCCGACCAGGGACGCGCACCCGTCTTCCGCATCGCCGCCCCCGCCCTGCGGCCGCAGGCCAAGGTCGTCCTAACCACCACCCAGGCCCGCGAGGTGGACCGCGAGGGCACCCTCCGTCCCGGGGCCACTGACCGCACCCTCAAGCTGGAAGTGCACGCCGACGGCAACGTCTACTATGTGGACGAGGGCCTGCGCGACATCGGCTACCTGAAGTACAGCGTCACCGGCAGCTGGTCCCTGGCCGCCCCGGCACCCGCGACCCGACAGCTGAGCCTCAAGGCCACCGTCACGACCAGCCTCAACGTGCGCTCCGGACCCGGCACTTCCCACGGCATTGTGGGCACCATCGCCGGCGGTTCCACCACCCGCTACGACATCCTGGGCAAGGACGCGGCCACGGCTACCTGGTACCAAATCCAATTCAGCAGCACCGTCACCGGCTGGGTCCACAAGGACTATGTCCAGACGCACGGGGACCTCTTCGGGCTCACCGTCACCTGGCATCCCCCGCAGCTGAGCCTGCTGGCCACCACCACGGCCGGACTCAACGTGCGCTCCGGACCCGGCACCGTCCACGGCATCGTGGGCGCCATCGCCGGCGGTTCCACCACCCGCTACGACATCCTGGGCAAGGACGCGGCCACGGCTACCTGGTACCAAATCCAATTCAGCAGCACCGTCACCGGCTGGGTCCACAAGGACTATGTCCAGACGCACGGGGACCTCTCCGGGCTCACCGTCACCTGGAACCCGCCCCAACTGAGCCTCAAGGCCACCACCACGGTCAATCTCAATGTGCGCTCGGGACCGGGCACCTCCCACAGCAAGGTGGGCTTCATCCCCGGTGGCTCCACCACCCGCTACGACATCCTGGGCAGGAATGCCGCCACGGCCACCTGGTGGCAGATCTGGTTCAGCGATACCGTCACCGGCTGGGTCTACGCCACCTACGTCCAGACCCACGGCGACGTCAGCGACGTACCCGTCCGCTGAACCAAACCCGGACACAGACGGCGGGGGACAGAACTGTCCCCCGCCGCCATCCTTATCCTCAGTGTCTGCGAAACGCGCATCATTCCCGGACACACCCGGAACCCGACGCATCCTTCCTTGAGGCAGCGGTTCCGGCATCATTGTCCGTGCTCCCAACCTGTATCCCGGCCTGTGTCACAGATGGATTGCAACTGCACGCGAGCCGATGACTGCCTTGGAAATCCGCCGCTGCATTCCGACCTGCTACCGGATGCGGGGGTCCATCTGGAACGAACAGTACCCGCCAAGGCCTCTACGCGATTGTCCCGCGGGACCGTTTGGATTTGACCGAGGTCGTGCACGGGCCTATACTTCCGGTTTGTCTGTTCGGAAACAGTGACCGTGTCGACGGTCCTTCCGCCCACTCCGCGACCCCTTCGCCATGCCCAAGAGAACCTGGCAACCCAAAGTACGCAAGCGCCTGCGCACACACGGCTTCCGCAAGCGCATGATGTCGCCGGGAGGACGCAACATACTCAAGCGGCGACGCCTGCGCGGCCGCAAGCGGCTGGCTGTTCAGTTGACCCACCGCAAGTCCATTCATTAGCCGGTGCGCGCCCCTCTACGGGAGTTCGCACCCCCATGAAACGCAAGTACAGCCTGCGGGACCAGCGCACCTTTGCCCGCGTCCGCAGGGCGGGACGCAGCCGCCGCAACCGGCTGCTGGTCCTGTGTTGCCTGGCCAACCACCTGCCCCACAATCGGTTTGGCTTTGTGGTCAGCAAACGCGTGGGCAATGCCGTTGTGCGCAACCGCCTCAAGCGGCGGCTGCGAGCCATTTTCCGTCTCAACCTGAACCGGCTGCACGCCGGCTATGACATCGTGGTGATCTGCCGCGCCGAAGCCGCACGGGTCGGCTATTGGGATTTGGAACAGGCCGCGCTGCAGCTGGTTCGGCGCCTGCACCTGCAACTTGCCGACACCCCTGCGCCAAGTGCCACCGCGGACAGCGGCTGACTCCCGACGGGCATGGCCAGGTTCGCCATCTTCTCGGTTCGTTTATACCAACGCTTCGTGTCCCCACTGCTAGGGTCCACCTGCCGATTTTCCCCCACCTGCTCCCACTACATGATTGAAGCAATCCAACGCCACGGCCTGTGGCGCGGCGGCGGAATGGGACTGCGGCGTATCCTGCGGTGCCACCCCTTCAACAAGGGCGGCGAGGATCCGGTACCCTGATCGACACGGTTCCAAACTCCATGAACAGAAAACACATTCCGCTGATCGCCCTGCTGGTGCTGGCCGCGTTCCTGGTTGCCGGCTGCGGCGTCGCCCGCGAGGGTGTGGACGTGCGCGTCGTGGAGCCGGACGGAATGTGGCAAACCGCGGTGGTCTGGCCCCTGGCGCGGGTGCTGATCAGCCTGTCGGACTGGCTCAAGGACAACCAGTCCGAGTACCCGTGGGGCTACGCCATCATCCTCTTCACGATCGGCATTCGGGTGGTGCTGCTGCCCTTGACCTACGTGCAGATCAAGGGCATGCAAAGCCAAAAGGACGTACAGCCCAAGCTGCAGGAACTCCAGAAGAAATACGGCAAGGATCGCGACCGCCTGATGCGGGAACAGCGGCGGCTGTACGAGGAGGAAGGCATCAACCCCCTGAGCGGCTGCCTGCCCATCCTGCTGCTGGTCGTGCAAATGCCCATCCTGTTCGGCCTCTATTCGGCCCTGGTGGTCCTGGGACCGGAGCTCGACAATGCATCCTTCTTTTGGATCCCCGACCTGGGCTTCCCCGCATTCACGGGCGGCCTGGGCTGGATCACAACCGCCTTTTCGCAGGGCGACTACGTGCAGCTGCTGGCCTACATGTCGCTGCCGGCGTTCCTGGTGATCACCCAGTTCGTAATGACCAAGATGACCAACCCGACCATGGGCGGGAGCACGAGCTCCCAGGCCGGAACCATGAAATCCATGGGTACAATCATGACGGTCATGTTCGGCTTTTTCTCACTGCAGGTGCCGGCCGGTCTTTCCCTGTACTGGGTCACCGGCAACATCATCCAGCTGGTCCAGCAATACGTCATGGCGAAGATGCAGACCAAGACGGACGAACCATCCGTCAACACGGGTTCCGGGCAGGGCGCAGCCGCGGCACGTCCGGCCTCCGCCTCCGGCAACCACTCCCACCGGGAGGCCTATCCGCCCGTGGCCGAAGGGGCCGCTTCCACTCCCGCCGGCACCAACGGGAGCCCGGCACGTAAACGACGCAAGAAGCGCAGAAAGAAAAGGGGATAGACAGCGATGAGTGACAGCGGAGAGTTCAGCGGGCGCACCATTGACGACGCCATCGCCGAGGGTCTGCACGTACTGGGCCTAACCCGCGCAGAAGCAGACATCGAGGTGTTGCAACATCCGCGGCGCAAGTTCCTGGGTCGCGTCGAAGCGTTGGTCCGGATTAGCCGCCTGGACGACTTGGCCGCGGAACTGGACTTCGAGGACCAACAGGAAGTCGTCGGCCAGCCCGAACCCGCGGCGGACGAGGAATGGAACGACTGGGACACCGAGGACGAAGAGGAGGAACCGCCGCTGCGCGAACCGCAGGCGGCGCCCGTCGCGACAGAACCGGATGCCGGCACCCGATCCGACCGCCGCCCGCGGCGCAAACGCAATCGGCGCGGCAAGGGGCGACAACAGTCCCGGGAACACGGGACCCCGCGCGCATCCGGGAACGATCGCAACCGACAGACCCTGGACCCGGAAACCCGGAGTCGTCGCAACGCCCGCGAAATTGTGCGCACCGACGACTACGACGAGTCCGTGCCGACACCGGCCGGACAGGAGGACAACGAGCGCATTGCCATCGAGACCCTCACCCGCATGCTTGAGTACATGGGGGTGGAGGATTTCCAGGTGAAACGAACCTGGACCGCCGATGCCCGCGAGAGCGCCGACCGGTTGACCCTGTTCGTCGAAGGCCAACACCTCGGACGGCTGATCGGCCGCCGCGGTGCCACGTTGCAAAGCATGCACTGGACCCTGGTATCCATGATGCGTCGGCTGGCGCGCGATTGTCCGAAACTGGACTTGGACATCGACAGCTACCAGCTCAAGCAGGATGCCGCGCTGCAGGAACGAGCCCTCAAAACCGCCGACGACGTCGTGCATCGGGGCCGGCCCTGGGAAATGGAACCGATGACCAAGCGCCAACGCTGGGTCGTGCATGTGGCCCTCAAGGACCACCCGGAGGTCTACACCGAAAGCGAGGGCGTCGGGTCGGATCGCCGGGTTGTTATCCTGCTCAAGTAGGCGCCAATCGGTCCCGCCGGACATTGCGTTCGATGAGTCGGCCGGCCATGCCCCCGGACAGGCAGGTGCCGCCGCGCCTGTTGCTCGTGGGAAATGTCACCCGCGATCTCGACGAATCCGATCGTAGCCGTTTCATTCACGGCGGTTCCGTCACCTATGCCGCCCATACCAGCCACGCCCTGGGCGTGGCCGCGGAAGCCGTGACCAGGGTTGCACACGACGAGGACCTGTCGGACTTGACGGAACTGGCACACTGGACCGTGTTGCCGTCGCACACGACGACCACCTTCGTCAACCAATACCGCGGCGAGGTGCGCACCCAGTTGTGTTTTGACCCGGCGGCACCGATTGGCGGCCGGGATTTGTCCCCCCGTCAACGCAGGGCCGAGGCCGTGTTTTTGTGCCCGATCATGCAGGAAATTGCCAGCGACTTGCCGGCTTCGTTTGCCGCCGGCACCCTGAAGGCCGGCGGAGCCCAGGGCTGGCTGCGCCACATCGCACCGGACGGCCGCGTCGAGGCCTGTGTCTGGCCCGAGGCGGACGACAGCCTCTCCCATCTCGACATTCTGATCCTTTCGCGCGAGGATCTGGACCATGATCTGTCGCGCCTTGATCCCCTGTTGGCCCGCGTGCCCGTCGTCCTCCTGTCCAACCACCGGCAAGGCAGCGATCTGTTCATCCGCCGCCACGGACGGGTTGTTCGCCGCCACGTGCCGCCGCGACCCGCCCGCGAGGTGGACCCGACCGGGGCCGGAGACATCTTCGCCACGGCCTTCCTAATCCGCTACGCGGAAACCGGCGCCTTGTGGTGTTCGGCGCGGTTTGCCAACGCCGCAGCGTCCATGGGGGTGGAAGGCGTGGGTACAAGTCGCATCCCGGACCGCCGGACCGTGCTGGCCTGGTTGGAGGCCAATCCCGCAACGGAACCCGAACAATGATCAGGCATCGGGTGTGCATCACCAACCAAAAGGGCGGCGTCGGCAAAACCACCACGGCCGTCAACCTCGGCAGTTTCCTGGCCCGGCAGAATCTCTCCGTGTTGCTGGTGGACAACGATCCCCAGAGCAACGCCACCAGCAGCCTGGGAACCTCGGCCAAGGACGATGCCGGCGATCTCTACCAGGTCCTGACGGGCCGCACCGATGCCGTGTCGGCCTGCCGGCCCACAATGATCCCCAACCTGGACCTGTTGCCGTCCAACCCCAATCTGGCCGCCCTGGAGTTCGAACTCCGCCATGATGCCGACGCGGAACTGCGACTGGCACGGGAACTGGCCGATTGCCAGACGCGCTACAACTACATCGTGATCGACAATCCCCCCAGTCTGGGACTGCTGGCCATCAGCGGCATGGTGGCCGCCGACCTGCTGGTCGTGCCGGTCCAATGCGAGTACCTGGCCCTGGAAGGGGTCGCGGCCATTCTCGACTCCGTGCGCAGGGTGCGTCAATCCCTCAATCCCGACTTGTCCCTGGCCGGGTTCCTGCTTACACTTTTTGATGCCCGAACCCGCCTGAGCCGCGAAGTGGTGGAGGAGATGCGCCGGCATTTCCCCGAGGACACATACGAAACCGTAATTCCCCGCGCCGTCCGCCTGGCCGAGGCGCCAAGCCACGGCCTGCCCGCGGTCCTCTACGATCCGGTCAGCAGCGGCACGCTGGCCTACCAGCTATGGGCAGCGGAGTTTCGGGCGCGCATTGAGCGTGGTGCCAACACTGCCAACCCGCCGCCAGCACCGGTGCACCCATGACCGAGAGCCAACGTTTCCGCAACACCGGGGCCGGCCTTGGCCGCGGCCTGGATGCCCTTTTCAACCGCTCGGGCGACCGTGACGACGCGGCCCCCGACGAAGTGTCCATTCAACTGGACGTACCGGTAGCCCGCATCCGCCCCAATCCCGAGCAGCCACGCGTCCGCTTCGACCAGGCGGAACTGAGTGTCCTGGCGAACTCCATCCGCACCCATGGCCTACTGCAACCCCTGGTGGTGCGCACGGACCCGGACCGCTGGGGCTGCTACCTGCTCATATCCGGCGAACGTCGGTGGCGGGCGCTGCAACAGGCGGGCCTGAAGACGGCCACGGTGTTGATTCGCACGGCCGACCGCGACGAAGGGATCTTGCTGGCCCTCATCGAAAACCTGCACCGGGAGGACCTGTCGCCCCTGGAACAGGCCGCCGGGTTCAAGCTGCTGGCCGACAAACACGGGCTCTCCCATGCCGACATCGCCGAGCGCATCGGCTTCCACCGCACGCACGTGACCAACACCCTGCGGCTGCTGAACCTACCGCAGCCTGTGCGGGAAGCACTCGAGACAGGTGCGATTTCCGCCGGCCACGGCAGGGCGCTACTGATGGTGACCGATGCGGAAACGTGCATTCGCGCGCTCCAACAG
The DNA here is from genome assembly GCA_965219935.1 of Caldilineaceae bacterium. GTDB lineage: Bacteria > Chloroflexota > Anaerolineae > Caldilineales > Caldilineaceae > Bin34. The sequence goes on from CBDCOU010000003.1 coordinate 1,989,890, forward strand.
GTAATGGACGACGATCTCACCGTGCGCGAGACGGAAAACCTGTGCCGAGCCTTGACACAACCGGATGCACCGTCCGTTGAGGAACCCCAGGACGTTGAGCCCCAGCCAGACAAGGAGGTCCTGGCGGAAGTTCGCCGCCTCGAGCGCGGGCTCCAGGAACGCTTCGGCACCCGGGTTGCCATCAAGCGCTCACCCACGGGCCGGGGCCGCCTCACCTTCAGCTTCTACAGCGATGCCGACCTCAACCACCTGCTGTCGCTGCTCGGCGGTGACGAATTCTGACGACCCGACCGGGCTAGACGGCGTCGATATGCGGTTCGCCTTCCCGCAGTCCGGCCGGCGATACCCGAATGAACGCCGCATTCTCCTGAAATTCGCGGATGTTTTCGGCATTGAGGTAGCTGAAGGAACTCTTCACGCCGCCCATCAGGTTGCCGATGATTTTGCCCACCAGGCCCTTGTAGGGCACGGTGCTCTCAACACCCTCGGGCGAACGCATTTCGAAGTACTCCTCGTCCAGCTGCTCGCGCAGTCGTTCCGCCCTTTCCTCCACCGCTTCCCGGGACGCCATGCCGCGGATGCGCTTGACCAGACCGTGGCTGGACTGCTCCACATCACCCGGACTTTCCTTGGTACCGGCCAACAGGCTGCCCAGCATCACGGTGTCGGCCCCGGTGGCCAGTGCCTTGGCAATATCGCCGGCGGTCCGAATGCCGCCGTCGGCGATGATGGGTATATCGATGCCACTGTGGAAGACGTTGTGCAGGGCCGTCAGCTGGGGTACGCCGACACCCGTAACCTGACGGGTGATGCAGACACCGCCGGGTCCAACCCCCACCTTGACGGCATCAGCGCCGGCATCGGCCAGGTCCAGGGCTCCCTCAGCCGTGGCCACGTTGCCGGCAATCAGATCCACATCGGGAAAGCGATCCTTGCACTGCTGCACACCCGCAATGGCATGTTCCGAATGACCGTGCGCAATGTCGAGCACAATCACATCGGTGCCGGCCTGCACACAGGCCTCCGTGCGCGCCAGCATATCCCGATCGGTTCCGATCGCAGCGCCGACCAGCAGGTCCGGTCCGATATCCTTGACCCGGGCGATTTCATCGGCCTGATGTTTGGAGGTCATGAAGCGGTGGATGATGCCAATCCCTCCCATCTCCGCCATGGCGCGCGCCATGTCGCCTTCGCAGACCGTGTCCATGTTGGCGGCCACCACCGGCAACCCTATGTCCCGGTTCCGGGTCAAACGGGTGCTGAGATCCACGTCCAGCCGGGAGCGAATGCGCGACCGGCGCGGGATCAGCAGGACGTCGTCGTAGGTCAGGCCGAAGGGAATGAGCTCAAGGTTCATGGTACGGCCCCGGTATCCGGAGCTCCTGTTGGATGCGAAAAGCGCAACCTGCCATTATAAGGGAACCTGCCGAACAATTCCGGAGAATGCTGCTGTCGGGGGACAATCACAGGCGAATTCGGGCAGTGGCGCCTGCAGGCAGAATGGACAGTCTTTGTCTTGTCCGGAATTCCTACCATGACCACCCCCACTGCCACACCTGTGTCTCTGATGGTCCCAATGCCCCCCAGTGCCCTGCCATACCCCGTCGGCTGGAGCGTCTGGACCTGAAAGGCACCGTGGAATCGATCGCTGCCAGTTCAACCTGCCTGCGGACGTACGGGATTGCCAGCCATCATCTGCAGCAACCGGGGCGTTGGAAACGGCCCGCATCGCACCTTGGACACACAGTTTCTGAAGGACAAACTGCTGCCTGCACAGCCTTCCGACCCGAACATGGTGCAGGCGATTCAACGGAATTTCAGGCCGGAAGTTGCCCTGCTCTTTGCCTACTTCAGCCTCGGGACAACATCAACGCAATGGAAGCCATGTCGTGTCAAGGAAACACCTTCAGCCCCCACCCCTGGATGTTGCCTCTGTGATCCCTGTCGAGTTTCCGTTCAATCTCAACCCATGCGCGATTGAACCGATCAGGATGCAACACGTGCCGACCAACAGGAGTCGCGATGAGATCCGCGATTTGCAGGCCGGTGGAGTTGGTTTGTTTGTTCGCGAACTTGATGGCAAACATATTGGACAACTTGCCATTGACTCTATCGAATGTCATCCTCAAAGTGCGATCTTCGACATTGCCCCTGCTTTCGACCACGATATGAACAATACCGGAAGTACTGGACTTTCCATGCAAAAACTTGGAAGCTCGTTCCATGCAGAATTCCAGTGCGAGATCATATGGATTGTTCGGATTCACATACTGTTCCACAAGTTTCCGTTTTTCAATTGCAGTAGCAATTACTGTCATGTCACAGCCACCGATCAGGCTGGCCATCCGCCTCATGAACTCATCGCGTTTGGACTTGCTTTTCAAAAAGGTAAATGGCTTGACCTGCCTTTTGATGTCATGTCCATGCAGCACCACCATGTCATGCCCGAACGTTTCAAACTTAAATTGCTGGAAGCTGGGTACAATTTTATTGAAGTAGACAGTCTTTTTGAACAGACAAAACACCAAAACAAATATGGGATAGTCGGCATCTGAAGGCCCCAGGTAGTGATCGCCACTTTCATCGGCATAAATAATATATTCATTGAAATTCATTTCGGGTCCTATTAATCATCTATCTGCCGGCAGTGGAGCGTTTATGGCCGAGGCCGGAGGGAAAGTTTATGTGACATCCACAACTTTCTTGGGGATTATACAGAATCCGAGAGCGGATACAGGAGCCGGCACCCGTGAGATGACGCATCCAGAATACCACTGCGATACAGTGTGGGCGCAAACCCCTCTGGCTGAAGAAGGCTGCGATATCGTTGGGTTGGACAGTTCTAGCAATCCAGCCGCATCGTCTACACCACGAGAAGAGCGTCTTCGGCCACCCGGGTTTCGTGATGTTGGGCGTTATCCACCATAGTAGAGTGTTCACACGACAGGACTGAGTCCAACAGAAAGCACAAGGCTCTGGTTACCCCAGAGCCTTGTGCCGACCGGGAACATCCCCCAATCCAGTACAGGTATGGTAACACAGGTCCATGTGCTTTGCAGGGCGGAGTGTACAGGGCAATCGCATGCCAATGAGATGAGTGGCATCTGCGGGTAGGATGGGCGAAATGGGCGGTCGTTGCCATGCCGAAGTTCCTGCCATGACTGCCCCACCCCGGTCGACGATCCCCGTCGGCCCCAAGGCCAATACCATTCCCTGGAGGCCATGCTCCTGATTGCCACCCTGGCCATCATCTGCGGTGCCGACAACTGGACTGAGGTGGCCTACGGCTGCCGGAAGCAGATTGCACGACCATCAGCGCGCGGGGAGCCGACCATGTCTTGGCACTCAAGGGCAACCAGCCACAACTGCACAAGGCCGTAGTCGAGACCTTTGCCATCAAGCAAGCCAAGGATTGCGACCACAACTTCCACAAGACCGTGACAAGACACACCGCATCGGAACACACCGTGGTTGGATCACCGGAATCCCGGCATACATCCGGTATGTGGATCCCGACGGTGCCTGGCCCGACCTGCAAGCCTGTTCTGATCGAGGCATAAAGGCAACAGGAAGACCGGGTCATCTCCCAAACCCGCTACTTCATTTCCAGATTGCCAACGGATGCGCGGGCCCTGATGCACCGGAGACCACTGCCGAGGACGGCATAGCCACCGGGCGCAAGCAGGCTGGCTGGAACGACGAGTACTGTCTCAGGCCCTGTCAACTGAAACCGATAATTGGCATGTGATTGTCGAATTCGGCAGGATCATCATTGTCTGAACCACAAGATGCCGAACGGGCACCCGCCATACCGGCATCCGTTGCCCAGAGTCTGGATGTGCATCCATCAGATGCCAACGGAGATCAGCGCCATGTCAGATCTGAGAGTCGGTGTAATCGGAGCCGGTGGCCGAGGCGGTCTGGCAGCCCACGCCCACAAACCGGGCAACGGGTCGCGCATCACGGCCGTGTGCGACATCCGACCCACGGTGCTGCAGGATTGCCGCGCCGCGTACGGGCACGATGTCCTGACAACGGACAGTCCCGACGTCCTGTTGGGACAGGACCTGGATGCCGTGTTCGTCTGCTCGCCGGACTACCTGCACCGCAGCCATGCCGGAGCCGCGCTGGAGGCGGGCGTGGCGGTCTACCTGGAAAAACCCATGGGCATCACCATCGCCGAGTGCGACGAAATCCTCAGGCTGGCGGCACACGGGCAGACGAAACTGTACCTGGGCCACAACATGCGGCACATGGACTTCGTGGTCACGATGAAGAACCTGATCGCCGATGGTGCCATCGGCGAGGTGCAGACGGCCTGGTGCCGCCACTTCGTCGGACACGGTGGCGATTTCTACTTCAAGGACTGGCACGCGGATCGGCGCTTGTCCACGGGCATGCTGCTGCAGAAGGCCACCCACGACATCGATGTTCTGCATTGGCTGTGCTCCGGCTACAGCCGCCGCGTGCATGCGATGGGCGCACTGGCAGTCTATGGCCGGGTCGGCAACCGCCTGTCGGAACCAGAGCCGCGGCCCCGGCACAACCTGGACAACTGGCCGCCGCTGGCCCAGACCGGACTGCATCCGATTGTGGACATCGAAGACATCAGCATGATGCAGATGGAGTTGGACAACGGAGTCCTGGCCTGCTACCAGCAGTGCCATTTCACGCCCGACTACTGGCGGAACTACACGGTGATCGGAACCGAAGGCCGCATTGAGAACTTCGGCAATGGCGAAGGGGGTACCGTAATCAAGGTTTGGAACCGGAGACGGAACGGATACGATGCCGCCGGCGACATCGAAATTCCCCTGCAACCGCTGTCCGGCGGACACGGCGGAGCCGACCCGCGCATCGTTGCCGAATTCCTGGACTTTGTCCGGGGCGAGACGGTCCCGCGGACATCGCCCGTGGAGGCCCGCCACAGCGTGGCTGCCGGCTGCTGTGCAACCGATTCCCTGAGACACGGAGGCGTGCCCGTCGATGTGCCGGACGTGGCCCCGGACATCGCCGAATTCTTCGCCCCCACCATCTGAACCGCTCCCCCGGTCCCGCGTCCATTCGTCCGCGCCGGGTCGCGGCATCCCATGGCCTGCCGCGCTTTGCGGGCAGGTATCCCCGGTTCCCAAACAAACTACAATAGGCGTCCCATCCGTGCTTGGGTCCCGCATCCCTTGGCCTTCCGAACCATCATGACCAACGGCCGATCCAAGTCCGCACCAGCCCACGGCCACACCATCGAGCAGGAACTGGCATTCGTGCGTGCCGGACTGGATTGGGAGTTGGAGTCAATCGACGCCGGTCTTCACTATCTGTTGCCGAAACCCTTGCGGCTCCGTGGCAAATTGGTCTGTGCCCCGGTCATCCTGGCCATCGGACTGCCGCATCCGGACTGTCGCCGGGCCCTTGTTAACCGCTGTCAACTCGCCGTCGCCCTGGAACTGCTCGGAATTGCCCTGGAAGTCCATCATCAGCTGCTGGATCCGCAGGCGGACCTGGATTCACTGGAGCAGACAGCCATCCTGGCAGGGGACTACTACTTCGCACGGTCGGCCCAGCTCGTAACGCAAATGCGCAATCCGCAGTTGCTCGACGCCTTTGCCGAAGTTCTCAAGCAGGCCAGCGAACAGCACCTGGCCCACATGGCCGAATCCCGCACCCCCGGGTTCGAAACCGCCCGCGTGCTTGGCTATCACGGCATTTTGTGCGGCACATGGCTGCGGCCGGAACTGAACCTTGAAGGCCTGGCCATCGCGGAGGCGTGGCTGGCCACCTTGGCAGCCAAGGACTCGGAGTCGTGCAGTCGCACTGGTCCCCACGCCTTGGAGGCCATCGTGCCGGACCAACAACGGGAACGGTGGCGGTTCGCCACAGCCATGCAGTAGCGCAACAACAGTTCCAATGGGGGCATGTCGAGCCTGCGGAAGGCTCCGGTGCGGTCCTGCCCCGAGCGAATGTCGACCAAGGTGAAGGCTGTGTCCCGCACGGGCATCCAGACCGGACAACCGCGCCCAATTCCCGGTGGCTTGAACATGGGAGCCCCCCTCTCCATCGTCCGCCGACCTGTCCGTTGTTCCGACACAATTTGCGAGCGACGCTTAACCAATCCCTAATGTAACCGGGGCTGATTTCGGCCTACACTGTCCACACAACCACCCCCCTGAGGAACAAGGGGCTGCCATGCTCATCCCGTCCTTCGACAACACCTTTGAGTTCACTCTGGACGATATCCGGGAACGCCTGCAAACGGACCGCGACTTCGCACGGATCGCCTCCCTGCAGACCGCAGAGGCCGGCACCGTCGTAGCCGACTCGGTCCGTCCGTTGCAAAACTACACCGTGATTCTGGACGGCTCCCTGCATGCGGAAGCCAACGATGCCCCCGGGGCGTCCGGATCCAAGGATCGCCAGCGATTGTTTGTCCTGCCCTTCACCCCCGGGGCGGTTCTCGGTCCGGGCCTGTTCGAGGGATGGGACAACTACCGGTTGCGGGCGGCCACGCGGGTCACGGTCTGTGAACTGGTCTCCAACCTGAACCTGATCAGCGAACTGTGTCCCGAAGTTCTGGAAGCCATTCTGGACAGCCAAATCCGCTTTCAGCAGGACCTCTACACGGAACAACTCGAATCCCACGACACCATCCGGACACGGCTGGCACGCCTGCTGCTGCGGTTGTCCGACAACGGCCGGGCTTCCATCGAGACGACCCACTCGGACCTCGCACAGCGTCTCGGCACCTATCGGGAGACTGTGTCAAACCAGTTGGCCAGCCTCAAGGCGATGGGCCTGATCCACTCCCGCTACAAGGAAATCGAGGTGTTGCGCGCCGATGGCCTGATGGCCTTGTCGGAGAACTGGGACATTCTGGAAGACCTTGCCTGAGCCTCTCTGTTACCCCGCGGTCCCTGTTCTCAAGGCCGTTGCCGCGCCGACACATTCCATCCGGTCGGTGGCGCAGGTTGGTGGCATCCGCGACGAAGCTCCACGCCCAGGCCCTGGTAGGGCCTGGGCGGTGAACATGGTTAGTCCCTGATAGCCAGCGCCGTCTATTCGCAGCAGGAGACGTGCCTCAACCAGACGATGCCCCGCCCCGCTTCGACAAATCCACGAAAGGGGACACCAGATACCGAACACGGATCGGACTGAAGCGAGTTATTTCAGGACCCTCTCCCACAGCATCGCATGGCCAAACACGTTGAAGCCCCAGCAGTCCACGGAGCCGTCAGTCCGCACTCCGCAGGCATCAATCATGCCGGCACTGATGGATGTGAACGATCCCGGACGCGGTGTGGCCTCGCCAAACAGGGAGCCCCAGCAGACCACGGTACCGCCGGTCTGTATACCGCAGGTGTGGTTCTGGCCGGCGCTGACGGATTCAAATGAACCCGCAGGCGGAGTGGACTGACCTCCATGACCACCGTTGTCCGATCCCCAGCAGGCCACGGTACCGTCGGGGCGCACGCCACAGGTGTGAAACCCGCCCGCACTGACCGACTCGAATGAGCCGGAGAGTGGCGTAGCCTGGCCAGCTCCGTTCCGACCCCAGCAGGCCACGGTACCATCGGTGCGCACGCCACAAGTGTGATACCCGCCCGCACTGACCGACTCGAATGAGCCCGCGGGCGGTGTAGCCTGACCTTCCTCATTCCAACCCCAACAAGCCGCGGTGCCGTCGGTACGAATGCCGCAGGTGTGATACTGGCCGGCACTGACGGACGCAAACGATCCCGCGGGTGGTTCAGCCTGACCTTCCCCGTTCCGGCCCCAGCAGGCTGTGGTGCCGTCGGTACGAATACCGCAGTTGTGGAAGCCACCGGCACTGACGGATGTGAACAACCCTGCGGGTGCCACGGTCTGGCCTTCCGTATTCAGACCCCAGCAAGCCACGGTGCCGCTAATGCGCATGCCACAAGCGTGTTGCTGGCCGATATTGAAGGGGGGATCGGTAGTCGGACCGTCACCGCTGATGTCAAAGAACCCACCGGCACTGAAGGATTTGAATGGTCCCGCAGGCGGAATCGCTGCGCCATGCAAATGGCTGCCCCAGCAGTCCAAGGTGCCGTCGCTGCGCACGCCACAGGTGTGATGCCCGCCGACACCGACGGATGCGAAAGTTCCTTCGGGCGGTGTCGCCTCGCCTTCGTAGTTCGAGCCCCAGCACTCCAACGTGCCGTCGCTGCGCACGCCACACGTGTGATGTCCGCCGGCACTGACGGATATGAAAGTTCCTGCGGGCGATGTAGTCTCGCCTTCGTGGTTCGAGCCCCAGCATTCCAACGTGCCGTCGCTGCGCACGCCACAGGAGTGCAATCGACCGGCACTGACGGATATGAAAGTTCCTGCGGGCGGCGAAGACTGGCCTTCATGGTTCGAACCCCAGCACTCCAACATGCCGTCGCTGAGCACGCCGCAGGCGTGGTAATCACCTGTACCGACGGACACGAACTGCCCTCCGGGGGGTGTAGCCTGGCTGTATTCGTTTGAGCCCCAGCAGTCCAGGGCACCGTCGGTGCGCACGCCGCAGGTGTGCTCCTCACCGGCACTGACGGATATGAAAGTTCCTGCGGGCGGCGAAGACTGGCCTTTATGGTTCGAACCCCAACAGTTTAGGGTGCCGTCAATGCGCACCCCGCATACATGGGTCGCGCCGACACTGACGGATGTAAAGGCTCCCGGAGGCAGCGTGGCCTCGCCACTGACGTTGATCCCCCAACAGTCCACGGCACCGTTCTCGGTGCGCACACCACATGTGTGCTGATATCCAGCGCTGACGGATTTGAAGGTAACAGCGGACGGCGCGGCCAATTCCATCGCCATGTCTTCCTCGGCGGCCGGTTCTTCCGCCGCGGGTTCGACCGCGGCCGGTTCCGGTTCGGCCACGGCCAATTCCGGTTCGGCCGGAGCCTCTTCCGTGTCGGCCTTCCGGCCACAGGCGGCCACCACAAGCAGACAGACCAGTAGCAAAACCGCCAGCGTCAACAACCTATGCATGGGGCACAATCTCCTGATTGAACAAAGTCTCATTCATGCAGCCAACAGGCTGCCCACTGGCCGGGTTCGGTCACCCGCAAGGGAGGTTCGGCTTCGCGGCACCGGTTCATCACAGCCGGACAGCGGTCCGCAAGCGCGCAGCCGACACGGTGGTCGGCTGCGTTGGGCACCATGCCCTAGATCGTCACCAGTTGCCGCTGGCGTCGGCCCGGGACCGGCATCGAGTTCAGCAGGCCCTCGGTATAGGGGTGCTTGGAGCGCTTGAAAATGTTCCGCACCGTGCCGTACTCAACCACTTTCCCCAGGTACATGACGGCAATTTAGTCGCACATCCGGAACACGACGCCCAAGTTGTGGGTGATCAGGACAATCGAGGACTCGAACTCCTCGCGCAGCCGGTTCATGAGATCCAGGATCTGTGCCTGCACCGTCACGTCCAGTGCGGTCGTGGGTTCGTCGGCGATCAGGATTTGCGGATTGCAGGACAGGGCCAGGGCAATGACGTCTGACTGCTGCTGCGCCGCAACCCAGCCACGGACGAGTTCAAGTGCTACCTGTCCAACAGCCCCGCGGCCCTGCCTGCAGAGCGGCAGGTGTGGCAAGCCGGCCTGCCGCACCCACGCCCAGCACCGCCAGAAGTACTGCGCGTACCGGTTCCGGCAATATGAAGTTTCGTTGCCCTACTTGGCTAGGCAGTACCGGGGACTGCGTTCTGATCCAGTTGCCGGCTCGTGCCGGCCTCCAATTCCATCGGTGAGGCCTTGCGCGCCAAAATTTTGGTGATGCGGTTGTTGGCGTCCATCTCCACAATCTGCAGGAACCAGGCACCTTGCCCAATCCAGTCCCCGCGCGCCGGGTTTTGACCCAGCCGGGTAAACACCAGGCCTCCGACCGAGTTGACACCGGAATCATCCGGTACCTCCAGATCCAGGTGTTCATCCGCCGTGTCCAGCGGACACCGCGCGTGCAGCTCGAAGGTCCCGTCCCCCAGATCCCTGATGGGATGTGCCTCGCCGGCATCGAACTCGTCGCGGATTTCGCCGAATATCTCCTCCACCAGGTCCTCAATCGTGACAAGGCCGGCGGTGCCGCCGTACTCGTCCACCACAATCGCCAGGTGAATCTCCCGCTCCTGAAACTCCCGCAGCAGGGTAGGCAGCTTCTTGGAAGGGGGAATCTGGTAGGCCGGCCGCGTATAGAAGGACAGCGGATCAGCCAGCCTGTCCTCCCGATACTTGGCGATGAAGTCCTTGGCGTAGAACACGCCCACCACTTTGTCGATCGATCCTTCAAAGACCGGCACGCGACTGTGTCCGGTATCAACCACCACGTCCAAGGCCTCCTGCAGCGTTGCCTCCATGGATACGGCCTTGATGTCCACGCGGGGAACCATGACCTCGGAGGAGTTGGTGGTCCGCAGGTTCATGACCCGCGCCATCATCTGCTGCTCCGCCTCGTCAATGTCCTGCAGTTCGTCGTTGAGGCCAATCAGAAAACGCAGGCCCTCCTCGGTCAGCGACAAGGCTTCCTCCTGGGAGGATTGCTGCCGACGGCCCACGATCAGGTTGGACAGCCAGTCCAGGGACGCCGAAACCGGTGCCATGGCCACCGTCAGCCAACGCGCCAGCGAAGCCAGCCTCAAGGCCCGGACTTCCGCATTGCGCATGGCCCAGGCCCGGCCAACCACCCAGGTGATCGCCAACAACAGCAGCGTGCCAATCCCCAAGGCCAACTTGGAAATCAAATCCAGGCCGGAACCGGACCACACCAAGGTCAGTGCGGCGCCAATGCCCGTCACCAACACCAACCTGACCAGCAGAAATGCATACAGAAACCTGGCCGGTGTGTCCAGCAGGGCTTCCAGCTGCCGATGCGCTGCCGAATCGGGGCCACCAGCCAACGCCTCAACGTCCCTGCGGTTGGCGGTGGCAAGGGCTGCTTCCGTCGCGCTCAGCAACGACAACAAACCAACGGCAACCAGCACCGCCGGATACAGCCAGAACATTGCGGTCACGATGGATGCTCCTCGCGGTTGGCCTCTTGCCCCCGAGGTCCATCGCCCACGGAACGCCGGGGTTTCGCCGGCACGCCGTACGCAAGGGTCTCCGCCGGCAGATCCCTGGTCACAACCGCACCGGCACCGGTCATGGCTCCCCGGGACACGCGCACCGGTGCCACCAGTGTGGTGCCGCTGCCCAGAAACACGCCGTCCTCGATCACGGTCCTGTGTTTCGCCCGGCCATCGAAATTACAGGTGATGGTTCCCGCGCCGACATTGACGCCGTCGCCCACATCGCTGTCGCCGACGTAACTGAAGTGTCCCATGTGGATGTCCGAACCCAGTGAACTGTTCTTGATCTCGCCGAAACTGCCCATGTGCAAATGGGAACCGGTGCGCGTACCACGGCGAATGCGGGCAAAGGGACCGATCATGCACTCCCGGCCAATGTCCGCCCCTTCCACCACCGAGTGCCGCACCTCCGACCCCTCGCCCACCCGAGTGTGATCCAGTTCGGTATGGGGACCAATCGTGCACCCCTCCCCGATGTCGGTGTGGCCGGTCAGCAACGTGCCCGGCAGAATCACGGTGTCGCGGCCAATGCAAACATCGGCATCTATGTAGGTGTGGTCCGGATCGACGAGCGTGACTCCCCTGTGCATGTGCCCGCGGTTGATGCGTTGCCGCATGAGGTGCGCCACACTGGCCAGCTGTACGCGATCGTTGACTCCCCATACATCATCCGGATCCGCCGATACCGCCTGCACGGACAGACCGTCCCTGACCGCCATTCCCACCAAATCCGTCAGATAGCGCTCCCCGTTGGCCTGGACCGGAAGATCGTCCGCCCGCGCGAACAACCACTGTGTGGGAAACGCGTAGACACCTGCGTTCAACTCCGTGATTTCGAGTTGGGCAGGTGTGCAGTCCCGTTCCTCCACCACCTCCTGCACGGCTCCGGCGGCATCCCGCAGGATGCGGCCAAAGCCGTGGGCCTCGGCGCGATTCACCGATGCGAACGCCAAGCCGCGGCCGGAACCGGAGCGTTGCCGCTCCACCAGCCTGCGGAGCAGACGGCTTTGGATCAGGGGCATGTCACCGTACAGCACCAGGGTGGCATCGGTGTCGGCGGGCACCAACGCCCGGGCATGTCGCACGGCATCGCCGGTACCCAGGGCCGCGGGTTGGACACAGGTGTCGGCGACATCACCACAAGCCGCCCGCAGATCATCGGCATCCGGTGACGTCACCACGACGGGTCTTCCCTCGCACAACGGCTCGGCCGCCGCCAGCACCCAGGCCAGCATGGTGCGGCCGCACACCGGATGCAGCGGCTTGGCCAGACGCGACCGCATGCGCGTGCCGCCGCCCGCAGTCAAAATCACGACGGCAGGGGACATGCCACCACCTCCGGACGCGCACAAGCGGCACCGTTGCCGGTGCGCCGTTGGCGTATACGGTCGGACTGGTCTAAGTCAGGGGGAGGTTGGTCGTCCATGGGGCCCGCCGTGCGCGCATCGGGCCGCCGTTCGGCGGCCGCGCCGGCAGTGTTTTCAAAGCCTTCCTCGCATGGCGTGGGGAGGACGGAGGCCGGGACATATCGAGGGTTTTGTTGGCAACGGCCTACTCTTGCACACAGTCACCCATGCACTACCATCGGCGCTGGCGGGCTTAACTGCCGGGTTCGAGATGGTACCGGGTGTACCCCCGCCGCTCTAGTCACCAACAAAACGCTCGATATGCTCTCCCTGGCACTCCGGCCCGGGGCAGAACGGCAACTGATCAGGATATGAGCATCGTCCGGGTTCCAGACGAAACAAAAAACGATTAAGCCCTCGTGCGTTAGTACAGGTTAGCTGAAGACATCTCTGCCCTTACACGCCCTGCCTATCAAACTGGTCGTCTTCCAGCGCACTTACCTAGGTTTGACCCTAGCGAGGGAACTCATCTTGGAGCTGGCTTCCCACTTAGATGCTTTCAGCGGTTATCCATCCCGGACGTAGCTACCCAGCCATGCCGTTGGCACGACAACTGGAACACCATTGGTCCGTCCACCCCGGTCCTCTCGTACTAGGGGCAGCTCTCCTCAATTCCCTTACGCCCACAGCGGATAGAGACCGACCTGTTTCACAACGGTCTGAACCCAGCTCGCGTGCCACTTTAATGGGTGGACGACCCAACCCTTGGGACATGCTCCTGCCCCAGGATGTGACGAGCCGACATCGAGGTGCCGAACCTCCCCGTCTATGTGAACTATTGGGGGAGACTAGCCTGTTATCCCCGGGGTAGCTTTTATCCGTTAAGTTCCGGCCCTTCCACTTGGAACCGAAAGCTCACTAACGCCGACTTTCGTCTCTGTTCGACTTGTAGGTCTCACAGTCAAGCTCCCTTATGCGTTTGCACTCTTCGACTGGTTTCCATTCAGCCTGAGGGAACCTTTGCGCGCCTCCGTTACTCTTTGGGAGGCGACCGCCCCAGTCAAACTACCCACCAGACACTGTCCCCTAACCGGATAACGGTCAAGGTTAGAGCCAAGACATAGCCAGGGTGGTATTTCACCGGCGACTCCCCCGATCCTGACGAACCAGGTTCACAGTCTCCCACCTATCCTACACAGACTAAGCCCTAACCCAATGTCAAGCTGTAGTAAAGCTCCACGGGGTCTTTTTGTCCTGCTGCGGGAAAGGAGCATCTTCACTCCTAGTTCAGTTTCACCGGGTCCTCCGTTGAGACAGTGCCCCATTCGTTACGCCTTTCGTGCGGGTCGGAACTTACCCGACAAGGAATTTCGCTACCTTAGGACCATTATAGTTATGGCCGCCGTTCACCGGGGCTTCAGTTCAGGGCTCTCACCCCTCCCCTTAACCTTCCGGCACTGGGCAGGCGTCAGCCTGTATACATCGTCTTACGACTTCGCACAGACCTGTGTTTTTGGTAAACAGTCGACAGGGCCGTTTCTCTGCGGCCTCTTCAAGCTCACGAGCGCGAGGCCCGATCACCTTACCGAGGCATTCCTTCTCCCGAAGTTACGGAATCATTTTGCCGAGTTCCTTAACGAAGGTTATCCCGTTCCCCTTGGTATTCTCTACCTGTCCACCTGTGTCGGTTTGCGGTACGGTCGCGCAGGTCTCACTAGAGGATTTTCTAGGCAGCCAAGGATCAATCGCTTTGCCCATTGCGGGCTCGCCGTCACCTCTCAGCTCCGCGGGTCTTTATAACCCCCGCATCAACGCCTACGGGCTTGGAGCAGCTATTCCAGCAGCTGTCCGATCTACCTTTCTGCGTCCCCCCATTGCTCAAACAAACCTTACGCGGTACAGGAATATTAACCTGTTGTCCATCGACTACGCCCTTCGGCCTCGCCTTAGGACCGACTAACCCGACGCGGACTGACCTTCCGTCGGAAACCTTGGACATTCGGGGATCGCGGTTCTCACGCGATTTCTGCTACTCGTGCCAACATTCTCACTTCTGTCCGCTCCACGCCTCCTTGCGGTAACGCTTCGGTGCGGACAGAACGCTCGCCTACCATCCTTGCGGATCCGTGGTTTCGGTGGACAGCTTAGCCCCGTTACATCTTCGGCGCGAAGTCACTTGACCAGTGAGCTGTTACGCACTCTTTCAAGGGTGGCTGCCTCTAAGCCAACCTCCTGGCTGTCTCGGTAACTTCACATCCTTTCCCACTTAGCTGTCACTTGAGGACCTTAACCGACGGTCTGGGCTGTTTCCCTTTCGACTACGAAACTCATCTCCCGCAGTCCAACTGCCGTCCTCGAGTACCGGTATTCGGAGTTTGGTTGAGTTCGGTAGGCGATCTGCCCCCTACCTCATCCAGTGCTCTACCCCCGGCACACGAACAGTACGACGCTAGTCCTAAAACTATTTCGGCGAGAACCAGCTATCTCCAGGTTCGTTTGGCATTTCACCCCTATCCACAGCTCATCCGAGCATTTTGCAACATACAACGGTTCGGTCCTCCACGAGACATTACTCCCGCTTCAACCTGGCCATGGATAGCTCACCTGGTTTCGGGTCTAATCCCTGCAACTGTGGCGCCCTGTTAAGACTCGCTTTCGCTCCGGCTCCGGCTGTGACTGCCTTAACCTCGCTACAGAAATTAACTCGTTGGCTCATTCTCCAAAAGGCACGCCATCACCCGACCACCTTTCGCTTGCGCTACGGGCGGTATCAGGCTCTGACTGATTGTAAGCATACGGTTTCAGGTACTATTTCACTCCCCATTAGGGGTACTTTTCACCTTTCCCTCACGGTACTTGTACACTATCGGTCATCAGAAGTATTTAGCCTTGGAAAGTGGTCTTCCCGGATTCACGCAGGATTGCACGTGTCCCGCGTTACTCAGGTGCCTGGCCGGAACCGGGTTCGGTTTCGTGTACGGGACTTTCACCCTCTCTGGTCCGCCTTTCCAGTGCGGTTCCACTACCTATCGGTTCCACAACGCCAAGTCCTACAACCCCGGCGGCACCGAAGCGCCACCGGTTTGGGCTCCTCCGCGTTCGTTCGCCACTACTAACGGAATAATCTCTTTTCCTCCGGGTACTTAGATGTTTCAGTTCCCCGGGTTCCCTGCTCTGCGCCTATGTGTTCAGCGCAGGCGGCACCGGCATTCATCGGTGCAGGTTTCCCCATTCGGAGATCTGCGGATCAAAGGCCTAGCACGCCTACCCGCAGCTTATCGCAGTGCTACACGTCCTTCATCGGCTTCTGATGCCCAAGGCATCCCCCGTATGCTCTTAGTAGCTTAATCTTTTTCGGTTTCATCTGTCACTATTCGTCAGATGCTCATATCCTGATCAGTTGTTAATCTGCCGGGACCTCTGCTCCCGCGGTCCGCCCAGTGGCGACACCGCCGTGGGTCTGAGTGGACTCGAACCACTGACCCCAGCGTTATCAGCACTGTGCTCTAACCGGCTGAGCTACAGACCCTTCCAGAGGCAGACAACCTCTGAAGAGTGGCAAGACGGAATTGGGTTTACGTTACGAGTTGGATTCGAGGGCGGGGGCCACCGCATCCGCGGCGCCGGCCGACCCTGTCGATCCGAAAGGAGGTGATCCAGCCACACCTTCCGGTACGGCTACCTTGTTACGACTTAGTCCCAGTCATCGATCCCACCCTCGACAGCTCCTTCCTTGCGGTTAGGTCACCGGCTTCAGGTGTTACCAACTTCCATGACTTGACGGGCGGTGTGTACAAGACCCGGGAACGGTATTCAACGCAGTATGGCTGACCTGCGTTTACTAGCAACTCCGACTTCATGGAGGCGAGTTGCAGCCTCCAATCCGAACTACGAACCGTTTTGGTGGGATTTGCTCCAGATTGCTCTTTGGCTGCCCATTGTACGGCCCATTGTAGCGTGTTAGTAGCCCTGGATATAAGGGTCATGCTGACTTGACATCGTCCTCACCTTCCTCCGGTGTATAACCGGCAGTCTCGCTAGACACTTGTAACTAACGACGAGGGTTGCGCTCGTTGCGGGACTTAACCCAACATCTCACGACACGAGCTGACGACAGCCATGCAACACCTGTGTACGCTCCCCGAAGGGTCGTTCGGCTTTCGCTTCACTACTACGTACATGTCAAACCCAGGTAAGGTTCTTCGCGTTACATCGAATTAAACAACACGCTCCGCTGCTTGTGCGGGTCCCCGTCAATTCCTTTGAGTTTTAGCCTTGCGGCCGTAGTCCCCAGGCGGAGTACTTATCGCGTTAGCTTCGGCACAGACCACGGTTGTCGCCTACACCTAGTACTCATCGTTTACAGCGTGGACTACCGGGGTATCTAATCCCGTTCGCTCCCCACGCTTTCGCTCATGAACGTCAGGTCAGTGCCAGGGCGCCGCTTTCGCCACTGGTGTTCCTCTCGATATCTACGTATTCCACCACTCCACCGAGAATTCCGCACCCCTCTCACTGCCTCTAGCAGCACAGTATCCGACGACCCCTCCTGGTTAAGCCAGGAGATTTCACGCCGGACTTGAGCTGCCGTCTGCGAGCCCTTTACGCCCAGTAAATCCGGATAACGCTTGTCACCTAGGTGTTACCGCGGCTGCTGGCACCTAGTTAGCCGTGACTTATTCGTGAGGTACTGTCCTTGTCTCATCCCTCACAAAAGGAGTTTACAACCGAAGCCTTCTTCCTCCACGCGGCGTTGCTGGATCAGGCTTGCGCCCATTGTCCAATATTCCTTGCTGCTGCCCCCCGTAGGAGTCTGGGCCGTATCTCAGTCCCAGTGTGGCTGATCGTCCTCTCAGACCAGCTATCGATCGTCGCCTTGGTAGGCCGTTACCCCACCAACTAGCTAATCGACCGCGAGCCCCTCCCAAGGCGCCGGAGCTATACCTGTACGCAACCAATACGCACAGGACTACGGGGTATTAGCCGTGGTTTCCCACGGTTGTCCCCCACCTCGGGGCAGGTCACTCACGTGTTACTCACCCGTTCGCCACTCTCCAGGTTGGACCGAAGTCCTTCCCTTCTCGTTCGACTTGCATGCATAAAGCACGCCGCCAGCGTTCATCCTGAGCCAGGATCAAACTCTCCGTAGAAGAGTTGTCCTGTCCAATTCAAGTGATTGACAGGAATGGTTTTCCATTCACATCCGTCTTACCACTCTTCAGTTGTTAATCTGCCGAGCCTCCCCGCGACCCCGGGCCGCGTTCGCAGAGGGCAGGAAGGAAACGATACCAGACCCCCACCGGACTGTCAAATCCGGATCGTGGTGATTCGCGCAGGCCCGGAGCCGGAGGCGTCCAACCCTACGGGGCCGCGAAGGGGGCCGCGGCCTGTCCGGCCACCCGCATCCTGAGGTACTGGTGCTCCCAGGGGGATTCCCGCAGGCGCGTGGGACCGTTGCGGATGTCGTGGGCAATGCCGGCCCGTTCCGGGAAGTGGCTGTAGATCATGAGGCGCCGCGCCCGACCGGAGGCGTTCGCCACCGAGTTGTGAATGAGCAGCGCATGGAACAGAAGCACGGAACCGGCCGGGGCCAGGACATCCTGGCCGCCGTTGAAGTCCACCAGCTCGGGCCGGACCTGCAGGCCGTTGTCCATCTGGTAGTGCTCCAGGTGCTCCTTGTGGGTGCCGGGCCACACCCGGATCGGACCGCTGTCGGCCGTGCATGCGTCCATGGTGATGGCCGAGGACAGGATGTCCTGCGGATAGTTCTGGGCCCGGTAGTAGGCCCAGTCGCTGTGCACCGGGAAGCGATCGTCGGCCTCGCGGGCCGTCATGTTCGGCGGCGGCGCCGGCAGCGGCTGCTTGTAGTTGAGCTTCTCCTCCATCAGGATGGGTTCGTCGTCCATGAGCTGCCGCATGGGATCGAGCAGGCGCGGATCCTCGGACACGGCGGACAGGTACGCCGATAGATCGTTGATTGGCTGGATCTTGCGCACCGTCCAGTTGCCGTCGCGCTGCCGGACGTCCAGCCGCCGGCTGCGCCGCTCGTTGTGGATGGAGGAGTTGATGATCAGTTCGAGAATGTAGTCGGCTTCGGCCCGCATGCGGCCGACTTCGTCGTCGTTGAACACAGCGGGCAGAACCAGAAAGCCCTGCTCATCGAACTCGTCCAGTTGAACCTGGGACAGGCGCGTTTCCATCGGTGCAATTCCTCCTGGCCGCCGCGGCGGCCCTGCCTTGGCTCGGAAGCGGGAACAGAAAGCCGATTATACCCACCGGGTCCGGGCCGGAACGACCGGCAGGGACGGCTTTGTCCAGGATCGGGGCTTCTGGTTGACACCATGGAGTCTCCGTCATGGACCCTTACCTACTTGATCGGCATGGCCGAGAACGTGGGTTACGTGCTGGTGACGGATGCCGCGATGCGCAACGTGCCCATCCAGGGCCAGGCCATCGCCGGCAACAACAGCGGCGAGCAGATGTTCTACGCCAGCGAGTAAAATTGCGTACAAGAGGTATTGGTAGGACGGGGACTGTTCCTGTTGCGGAACAGCCCCCTGCCACGTTTGGCCGTTACGGAAGGTGACGGAAACACCTGTGGGACAAGGAGAGGTTATGCATACGGAAATCACCCAGGCCCAGATTGACACCTATCAAACCCATGGCTTCGTGGTCATGGATGAATTCCTGACCCCCGAGGAACTGGAGACCTGGCGCGACGCCGTCGACCAGGCCGTGCGCGCACGCAAGGGCCGCAAGCTGGTGGTCGAAGGCGCCGTGGACGACGATCGCTGGAAGGACCGCGGTTCCTTCTACGACTACGTCTTTGTGCAGCGCCTCAATCTATGGAAGGACAATCCGGCGGTGAAGGAACTCATCCTGGATCCCCGCATTGGCAAAATGGCCACCGAACTGGCCCAGACGGAAGGCATGCGCGTGTGGCACGACCAGGCCCTGATCAAGCAACCCTGGGCCAATGCCACGGCCTGGCACCACGACAATCCGAAGTGGTCCTTCTACTCCCCCGATGCAATCAGCATCTGGATCGCGCTGGACGACGCCACCGCCCACAACGGCTGTCTCTATTTCCTGGCCGGGTCCCACAGGCAGACCACCTACGTCAATGTGCCGATCGCCGAGAACATGTCGGACCTCTTTCGGGAGTATCCCGACTTTGTGAACATGGAATCCATCGCCGCGCCCATGAAGGCGGGTTCCTGCTCCTTCCACAACGGCTTGCTGGCCCACGGGGCCGGCGCCAACATGACGGCCGGCTGGCGGCGGGCCATGACCTGTGCCTTCATGCCCTACGGCAGCACCTTCAACGGCATTCAGAACATCCTGACCGACGAACAGGTCGCCGCGTATGACCTCGGGGACGAATTGAACGACGACCGCCAGAACCCGGTGGTGTACCACAAGGACGAAGCCCTGATTACCGTGTAGGGATTCGGGCTTGAACCCGGCACACCAACTCATTAGAACCGGGACCGGTAGGCCGATTATGCCCACCGGTCCGGGGCGGACAGCTACCCGTCGGGAGCCGCTTCCTCCTCCAGCAGGACCAGCATCACGTGGTTGATCTCGACGCGGTCCCCATCGGCCACCGCGACCTGGCCCACCACACCGGCCCGCGGCGCGGTGATGTCGTTCTCCATCTTCATCGCCTCGAGCACAACCAAGGTTTGGCCAGCCTCAACGGATTCGCCGTCTGCCACAGCCACCGATACCACCAGGCCGGAAATCGGGGCTGTGACCTGCAGGTCGCCCCCCGCGGCGTCGACGGGGCCGCGACCCTTCATAAGGGTGCGGGTCGGTTCGTCCTGAACCTCGGCGCGCAGGACTTGGCCGTCAACCGTCACGTCGCAACCTGACACGTCGCTGCTCACCAGCACCTCATGGCTGGAGCCGTCGAGCAGCACACTGTACAGTTCGGGAATGCCGCTCTGGGTCAGGTCAACGGATACCGGCTCGCCGTTGACCAGGACGGCGTCCTCTTCGATGTCCACCACCCAGGACTCGCCGTCGACCTGCACGAAATACCTCACGAGAGGCCCCGCGTTGCTCGGAGGCGGCCGGTGCGCCGCCAACGGTCGCGCCGGCTCTGGTCGTCCCCGCGGGACCGCATGTGCACCGCCTGCCTCTGTTCGGCGTGGATCACCATGGCGGCTGCTACCGCCGCCACGCGGGTGTTCCGCTCCCGTTCCTCCGCATCGTCCTGCAGCCGGCGTCGATCGATGAAGCCGGTATCGAAGTGCCCCATCATGAATTCCGTGCTCTTCATCACCGAAAGGTGGAAGGGAATCGACGTCTTGATGCCGACAATGCGATATTCGCTCAGGGCCCGCCGCATGCGCATGATGGCTTCGGCCCGGGTCTCGCCCCACACGACGAGTTTGGCGACCATGGGGTCGTAGTAGAGGTCGACGGGACAGCCGCGATAGAGGCTGCTCTCGACGCGCACACCGGGCCCCGTAGGCTCCTGCACAAAGCTCACAACCCCGCTGTTGGGCAGGAAATTGCGGAAGGGATCCTCGGCCGTGATGCGGCACTCGATGGCCCACCCGTTGGGATGGATGTCGGACTGGTTATGGCGCAGGTGGCGGCCGTCGGCAATGGCAAACTGCTCCCGTACGATGTCGACTCCGGTCACCAGTTCCGTCACCGGGTGTTCCACCTGCAAACGGGTGTTCATCTCCAGGAAGTAGAACTCGGCACTCGCGCCGTCGAACAGGAACTCCACGGTGCCGGCATTGCGATAGCCGACCGATTCCGCGGCCTGGATGGCAGCCCGCCCCATGGCTTCCCGCAACTCGGGACTGCTGACTACGCTGGGTGCTTCCTCAATCAGTTTTTGGTGCCGACGCTGGATGCTGCACTCGCGCTCGCCCAGGTGGATCGTGTTGCCGAACCGGTCCGCCAGAATCTGGATCTCGATGTGGCGCGAGTTCGCCACATACTTCTCCAGATAGACGTTGTCGTTGCCGAAACTGGCCGCCGACTCCCGCCGGGCCGTGGCCAGGGCGGCATCAAACCCCTCCTCGCGGTCCACAATGCGCATGCCCTTGCCCCCGCCGCCGGCCGAAGCCTTGATCATGAGCGGGAACCCAATCCCATCGGCGCGGGCGCGCAGTTCCGCGTCGTCCAGGCCGCCCGGCGTGCCCGGCAGAATCGGAACGTCAAAGGCCTGAATCGCCTTGCGCGCCGCCACCTTGTCGCCCATGGTGGCAATGGCATCGGGGGAAGGCCCGACAAACACCATGCCGGCATCGGCCACGGCATGGGCGAACTCGGAGTTTTCCGCCAGGAAGCCGTAGCCCGGATGCACGGCATCCACGCCGGCCCGCCGCGCCACATCCACGATGCGATCCATGCGGAGATAGCTGTCCGCACTGGCCGGCCCGCCCACGTGGTAGGCCTCGTCGGCATAGCGGACATGCAGGGCGGCCCGGTCCGCGTCCGAAAAGATGGCCACCGTGCGGATACCGCGCTCCTGGCAGGAACGGATGACCCGTACCGCCACCTCGCCGCGGTTGGCAATCAGAACCTTGCGAAACATCGTTCAACGCATGGAGGGGGAGGAGTGGACGCGGCCGAATAATCCCGAACCGACGGGTCAGAGCGGGATGTTGCCGTGCTTCTTGGGCGGCAGCTGGGCCTGTTTGTTCTGCAGCATCTCCAGCGCGTTGATGAGCCTGGGCCGCGTTTCATGGGGCTCGATGATGTCGTCCAGGTATCCGCTCTCGGCGGCGATGAACGGATTGGTGAAGCGATCGCGGTACTCCTCCACCAATTCCGCCTTGCGCTGCACCGGATCTTCGGCCGCCTGTATCTCGCGCCGGTAAATGACATTGACGGCACCGTCGGCCCCCATGACCGCAATTTCCGCAGTCGGCCAAGCCAGCACCAGGTCGGCGCCGGTCTGGCGGGGGTTCATCACGCAATAGGCTCCCCCGTAGGCCTTGCGCACAATCACCGTCACCTTGGGCACCGTAGCCTCGCAGAAGGCATACAGCAGCTTGGCCCCGTGACGGATCACCCCGTCGTGCTCCTGGTCAACCCCCGGCAGGAAACCGGGCACATCCTCGAACACGACCAGGGGAATGTTGAACGCATCGCAGAACCGCACGAAACGGGCGCCCTTCTGGCTGGAGTTGACATCCAGGACGCCGGCCAGAACCTGAGGCTGCTGCGCCACAATGCCGACCGCACGGCCGTGCAGGCGGGCAAACCCGGTCAGGATGTTGCCGGCCCAGTTCTCGTGCACCTGCATGAACTGGCCGCCGTCGACAATGCGCTCGATCACCTCCAGCATGTCGTAACCCCGATTCGGATTGTCCGGCACCAGGGAATCCAAGGCCGTGTCCTGGCGCAACGGATCGTCCTTGCTGGGCAGAATGACGGGATCGCTCAGATTGTTGTCCGGCAGGTAGCCCAGCAGCTGCCGGGCCAGGAACAGCGCATCCTCTTCGCTGGACGCGGAGAAGTGGGCCACGCCGGAACGGCCGGTATGCACGTTGGCGCCGCCCAGCTCCTCAAGCGTGACCTCTTCCTGCGTCACCGCGCGCAACACGTCGGGGCCGGTCACGAACATCTGGCTGGACTGTTCGACCATGAAGATGAAGTCCGTCAGCGCCGGGCTGTAGACCGCACCGCCGGCGCAGGGGCCCATGATGATGGACAGTTGAGGCACGACACCGGAGGCCAGGGTATTGCGCCGGAAGATCTCGGAATAGCCGGCAAGAGACTTGACCCCCTCCTGGATGCGGGCGCCGCCCGATTCGACAAAGCCGACCACGGGCGCGCCGTTCTCCATCGCCTGATCCAAAATGCGACAGATCTTGGCTGCATGCCGATGGCTGACGGTACCGCCCATGACCGTGAAGTCCTGGGCATAGACATAGACCAGGCGCCCATCCACAGTCCCATATCCCGTGACGACTCCATCCCCGGGAATGCGCGTGTCTGTCTGCCCCTTCGGCGGCGCGTCGTCCATGACAAAGCGACCCGTCTCGCGGAAGGAGGCACGGTCGAGGAACATTTCCAGCCGTTCCCGGGCCGTGTACTTGCCGCGTGCCTTGTGGCGTGCGATCCGTTCCTCGCCGCCACCTGCCAGGGCGTCCGTTCTCAGTTGGTCAAGGCGAGCCGACAGTGCCTGTGCCGTCTCGGTATAGGTGTCAGCCATCAGGCCACTCCCGCCAGTCGTGCAGGTCCACAAGAACTTTGCCGTAGCCGATTCCAGAGCACAGATGCCGGACGGCTGCGCCGTAGCCGCGGGCACCGAACACCCGGTCGACCACCGGGTTCAGACTGCCTTCGAAGACCAGGCGCATCACGCGTTCGTAGTCGGCCTGGGTGCCCATCGTGCTGCCGCGCAACGAAAGGTGGTTCATGAACAACCGGTTGACGGGTATCCGCGCGTCGTAGCCGCTGGTTCCGCCCACCGTCACAATGCGCCCTCCCTTGACCAGCGCCCCCATGGACGACGCAAAGGTCGCGGAACCCACGTTGTCCACCACCATGTCCACTCCACCCTGGCCGGATGCCGCGCGCACCGCGCGTGTCCAGCGCGGCTCCCCGCTTATGTCCAAGCTCCAATCCGCCCCTTCCTCCATTGCCCGGGCCGCCTTGGCGGCGGAACTGGCCAGCACTAGCACGCGGGCACCGCGGAACCGGGCAATCTGCTGGGCAGCGACATTGACGCCGCCCCCAGCCCCGACTACCAGCACCTGCTCGCCCGGCTGCAGCCGGCCCACTTCAATCAGGCTGTGCCAGGCAGTCAGATAGGTCAGCGAGGCCGCCGCGGCCGCTTGCAGGTCAAAGCCGGCGGGAATCTCAATCAGGTTGCGCGCGGGCACGGCTGCGTACTCCGCCATGACCCCGGGAACACTTTCCCCCAGAATGCCAAATGAATCGCAGAGATTGTGGCGCCCCTCGTGGCAGCGCACACAGCGACCACACCAGATGCCGTTGTTGGCCGTAACCCACTGACCGGACTGCCAGCCGGCAACCTGGGAACCCACCTCAACGATCTCCCCACAGAAATCACTGCCGGGTATGTGCGGCAGAGCCAGGCCGATGCCGGGCCAGCCGATCCGAACCCAGTCGTCCAGGCGATTCAGGGCGCCATACCGGACCCGGATCGCGACCTCGTCGGGACCACAGACGGGATCGGGCACACTCTCTCCATAGAGGTAGGAGTCGGTATCGAGGCCGAACTCCCGGATTTGAATGGCGTTCATGGATGCGGAGACGGGGAAACTCAAAGGGCGAGACTGCCGGAAGTTGCGGCGTAGTCACCGTGCGAGTCTACTCCAATACTCCGTTCAGACACGGTCCACGCAACGGCGAATTCGACGGCGCTCCGACACCGTGCGTCAGTGTGCAGGTACCCCGACAGGCATCGCGAACGGCTCCCTCCAGCTCTAGCTGGTTGTTATATTGATTCCTCACTCCTTCGATTGTGTGCACACGGCAGGGCCATGGACTACAGCGACGTCGAGGCCAGCCTCGGAAACCAGGCAATCGGCCACACCGTCTACACCTACCGGCGCTGCCGCTCCACCATGGATGTGGTCCACTCGCTGGCATGGACCCATCCCGGCGGCACGTTGGTCTTCGCCGAGGTCCAGACGGCAGGCAGGGGACGCCACCAGCGCAAATGGGTGGATGTCGGCGGCTGCTCCATCGCCGTGAGCATCCTGTTGCGGGATCGGCTTTGGGACGGAACCGGAGGCGGCACACCTCTGCTTTCGGGCCTGGCGGTCCTGGAGGCGATCGAGGAAACCCATCCGGGACTACGCGACCTGGCTCTGGACTGGCCCAACGACGTGGTGCATGCGCCTGCAAACTCACATCCGCGCAAGGTGGCGGGCATACTGCTGGAAGCGGGCCGGGATCCGCATGGTTCCCCCTATGCAGTCCTGGGCATCGGCATTAACGTCAACCACACTCCCAACCAACTACCACCAACACCGGGATCCCGCGTGCCGCCTACATCGCTGCGCATGGTGGCCGGCTGCCGGATCAGCCGACGCCGCCTGGCCGTTTCCCTGTGCCGCAGATTGTCCGTTCATCTCTATAGAGAACGAACCACGGGAGTCCGTTCCCGCATCTGGGAGGGACGCCTGCACACTCTGGGCCACCGCGTCAGTGCCAGAAGCCCCGGAACCACGGATCCGCCATTGACGGGCATCGCGGAAGGCACAGACCAAGACGGCACCTTGCTGGTCAGGGATGGCGACGGTCTCCTGCACAGGCTACTGGCCGGTGAAGTCACACTATCCACATTTCAAATTCAGTAGAGAAGATTGGAGTTGCATGCACTGCCAGTGGTAGCAACACCGGGCCGTCCAATCGTGGTGCCGCCGCACGGCCGCTAAGGGCACCGTTTCAATCTCGTTGATATGGGTTTGGATGCGGCCTGGCCCCTTCCTCGGGGTTCCGGCCCTGTCGCCACAGGGCATGCTGATACGCTTCTGGAAGGCGCGGACGGTCTTCTGCCCGGGTAGTCGCGACTTTGGTACCCAACGAGGGATCCAAGTCAACCAATTTGCAATGACCCGAATATCGCTTAGGGTAGTCCGACAGGCATTCGGACCGGAGGGGACCCTCGGAATGTTGCGGACCACAAGCGGACGCAATCAATTGCTTCCTATCCCGAGCCCGACAGTGGGAGACGTTGAGTCTGCCCTGGGTATGGCGGTTGGATGCCCCTGCCTTGGTGCAAGGTAGGGAACCCGTCTGCGGTTAAGGAGGCAGTTCGGTGGTGTCCAAGTTTTCAGTAAAGCTCCCAACCCGAATTCTGGCTACGAGCCTGTGCCTGCTATTGACTGTGGCATTGCCCGTTGTGGCCCTTGAATCCCCGTCCGAGCCCCTGCCCATCGGGGCCAAGGCTCGTCTGGGGCGGGGTAAGGTTGTAACCGTGCGGCTTTCACCTGACGGCACCCGCCTGGCAGTTATGAGCGGCATAAGTACTTGGCTGTATGACGCACGGACCTACGATGCCGTGTCTCTGCTCACAGGTCCTACGAATGCATACAGTTTGGCCTTCAGTCCAGACAACCGGACCCTGACCGGTACAAACGCCAACACCGTCTACCTGTGGGATGCGGCCACGGGCGCCCTCCGACACACCTTCGAGCACCAAGGGAGTGACCTCCGCGTCGTGAAGTTCAGCCCCGATGGGCGGGCTTTGGTTAGCGGCAGTTGGGACGGCACCGTCCACCTGTGGGACGTGACCACCGGCACTCTACAACGCACCCTGGAGGGACATACGGGTGAGATCTACAGCTTGACCTTCAGTCCCGACGGCCGGATCCTAGCTGCCACGAGTGGCAATCGCAATGTCGTCTATCTGTGGGATGTGGCCACAGGCACCCTCCGGCATACCCTAGAAGGCCATGCGGATGGCGTCGCCAGAGTGGTGTTCAGTCCCGACAGCCGGCTCCTCGCGAGTGCCAGTTGGGACGGTGCCATCCGTCTATGGGACGTGGTTACGGGCACCCTCCGGCACGACTTGAATGGCGATTCCCAACGGCTCTGGCACGTGGCTTTCAGCCCCGATGGCCGAACCCTAGCCAGTTGGCATGGCACGATTGTCCTCTTGTGGGATGCAACCGCGGGCAACCTCCGTCATACCCTGGAAGTCCATCGGGGTGTCACCACGGTGGTGTTCAGTCCTGATGGCCACACCCTCGCCAGTGGCGGCGCTGACTACAACATCCGTCTGTGGGATGCGGTTACGGGTACCCTCCAGCACACCCTGAAGTTCTCGGGAACGACCAGTATGTTGGCCTTCAGTTCCGATGGCCAAACCCTGGTCCATGACACTCATTACGATGTCCATCTGTGGGACCCGGCCGCGGGCATCCTCCGGCACACGCTGACAGGTACCGGAATCAGAGCGTTCGACGGTCGGACCCTGGTTAGTGTGGACAACAATGACACCATCCGCCTGTGGGACGCGGTTACGGGTACTCTCCAGCACACCCTAAAGGGCTATATGAGACCAGTCCATAGCGTGGCGTTCGGTCCCGACAGCCGGGTCCTGGCCATTGGTGCTGGCGATGACACCGTCCGCCTGTGGAACATGGCCGCGGACGTTCCCCGGCACACCTTGGAGGGCCATACAGGATTGATTACCAGCGTGGCGTTCAGTCCTCACGGCCGGACCCTGGCCAGCGGCAGTTTGGATGGCACCGTTCGCCTGTGGGACACAGTCAGGGGTACCTCCCGATACATTCTGGCAAGCCTTTGGGAGAGGGTTTTGAGCGTAGCGTTCAGCCCGGACGGGCAGACCCTGGCTATTGCGGGGCGAGACGGTTATCGTTTGGACGGTACTGTCCGTCTCTGGGATCCGGCCACGGGCAGGCTTCGACACACCCTGCAGGGCCATAGTGAGGAATTTGTCCACAGCGTGGCGTTTGGTCCGGATAGCCGGACCCTCGCCAGTGGCGGCCGGGATCGGACTGTCCGTCTGTGGGACGCGGCCATTCGTAGCCTCCGTCACACACAGGAGGGCCATGGGGATCCTGTCCGCAGCGTGGCATTCAGCCCCGATGGCCGGACCCTGGCCAGCAGTAGTGACGACCATACCATCCGCCTTTGGAACGCGACCACGGGTGACTTCCGACACACCTTGGAAGGCCATGCGGATGCGGTCCACAGCGTCGTGTTCAGTCCCGACGGCCGGACCTTGGCCAGCGGCAGTGCGGACCACACCGTCCGCCTGTGGGACGCGGCCACGGGTACCCTTCAGTACATCCTAGAAGGCCATATGGATCGGGTCTACAGCGTGGCGTTCAGTCCCGACGGCCACACCCTGGCCAGTGGCAGTCTGGATGGCACAGTCCTGTTGTGGGATGTGGTTTCGGATGCCGTCGCGGGGAACTTTCTCAACTTGGAAACCGATCCAGGCGGACGCTGGGAGGTGTGGAGGAGCGGGACGACAGTCACGGTCCGCTTCAGCAGCCAGCGCGCACCGGTGCAATACTACGCGCGGCAGGACCCGCGGCCGCAGTTCGTGCTACCGCCGGGCTTCCGACCCGCGCGTCATGTGACGCACACCGTAACGGGTACGCAGGTCCACGAGGATGGGACCCCGGTGCCGAACGCACAGCCGGCAACCTTTGACCTGACTATCGGCCCGAACGGTGAAATGCGCTACATAGACAACCCGAAGTTGGACGGCCTAGGCTACGTGGGCTACCGCGTAGCGCGCCTGACTTGGCAGACCCACGAGGCCCCGGAGCCCCCAGCCAATAGGTGAAACAGGACCGTAGCCGGATGGGTTGCCGCTACCGTCGCCGGCGCCTCAAACTGCATCAAGTACAACTGCAATATTAAATGGCTGCGTCGCGGCCCCGATCCCAGGCGGGATCCTCGACAATCTCCTCGGCAACCGTAAACCGTTCGTCCGCGGACTGGACCAGGCGGCCGGTCACGACCCGGGGATCGTGCTGAAACACAAGCAACGGGTTCTTCTCCAGAATTTGCGTGCGCAGCCGCTTTTTGGCTTCCATGCTGAGAAGCGGCAACTCGTCGAAGGCGGGCACCCAGGGAAGCCGTTCCAGGTGCACGGCAAAGTTGGCGGCATCCCCTAGGAACAGCAGGCTTTCCCCCTCGGACTCAACCCAGACAACCTGCAGCGACTCCGTGTGTCCGGCCGCGGTCTCGGTGCGCACATGGGGGCCGAAGTCGTGGCCCCCCATGACCATGCGCAGCTGGCCGGTGCCGGTCAGCACCTGCCAGTTGTCGGGATAGTAGGTGGCCACGGTCCGCTCGTTGGGATGGGTGGCGGCGTCGTATTCCCGGCCCTGGACGATGTACACGGCGTTGCGAAAGACCGGCTCGACGGGACCGCCTTCGACCTGATCCCGCCATCGCGTCATGCCGCCCGCGTGATCGGCGTGCAGGTGGGTCATGAGGACCGTGGTGACATCCTCCGGCACGAAGCCGGCGCGGGCCAGATCCGCGATCAGGCGATCCCGCTCCGGCGGCAGGCCGTAGCGCTTGCGCAACCGGGCATCGAACTTGTCGCCGTGGCCCGTGTCCACCAGGATTTTCTGATCCCCGGTTTCGATCAACAGACAGCGTACGTCCACCGGAATCATGTTGCGGGCATCCGGTTGTACGACCCGCTCCCATAGGATGCGCGGAACCACCCCGAAAAACGCCCCGCCGTCCGACCGATGCTTGCCGTCGGAAAGGATGTGACAGGTCGTTTCACCGACTTGCAAGCGAGGGGGAGCCGTGCCGGCCATGCAAATTCCTCCGGTCCACAGTCACGGATGGTGTGGGACTACGCCAATCAAGGATTCGATTATAGGGCCGGTCCTCGGCTTCGGCCGGCCCAAGCCACCTATATAATTCTGTCTACTCCGAGCGTGTTCATGACTTGGGAACCGTTTCCCCCACCGATGCACCAAGCCCCGTTCCCATCCGCACGCGGCGACGCAGACGGAATTACAACCCTCCAGGAGTTGATGGCCGCCCGCGAAGGGCAAGGCCCGCGGTTGCTGGCCGGCATCATCTTCGACTTCGACCATACGCTGGCGTTTCTGGACCGTCCGCACGAGGACCTGATGGCCGAGGGCGCGCGCATGGCCCAGGCCTATATGGAACAGAGCGGGATGGAACTGTTTCCGGATTTCTGGGAGCAGATCATCAGTGCCCGTCAGTTCGCCCAGGAGAAGTCGGAGGAGGAAGCCGAAGAACACATCGCCAACGACACCATGAGCTTCCTGCTCCAGTTTTGCGGCTACCCGGCCAGCAAGATGGATAGCCAGATTCTGACCATGTCCGTCGACCTTTTCTATGCACCCGAGATGCACGGCTGGCGCCTGTACGACGGCGTTGGGGCCGCCCTGGACCGCCTGCGACAGCTGGACGTGAACCTGGCGATCGTGGCCAACCATCCGTGCGAGCGCGTGTTTCAGCGAATCGTGGACTACCTGGAACTCCGCCAGTGGTTCGATGTGGTCCTGTGCAGCGCCAGCGTGGAGTGGCGCAAACCCTCGCCGGAGATCTTCACACCGGTACTGGACCGATGGCAGCTGCAACCCTATGAAGTGGCCGTGGTGGGCGACAGCCTGCGCCACGATGTCGGCGGCGGGGCAGACTTGGGAACGATGACGATGCACTGTGACCTGGGCACAACCGATCGTCAAACGGCATACGACAACCAACAACTGGCCCGCCGGGTCCGCCCCGACGCGACCCTGACGGACTGGCGGCAGTTCATGGACCTGGTACAGCCGTGGCTGTACTGAAGCCTCGTTCCTCCGACGCGTCCGAGCCGGCGACGCCGACCGACCGGCGACATCCGCAGTTCCCGATGGTGGGCGTGGGTGCGGTGGTGTTCGACCTGCTGGATCGGGTACTGCTGGTCCAGCGCGGCAACCCGCCCCACGAGGAGCAGTGGGGGCTGCCCGGCGGATTGGTGGAACTGGGCGAGAACCTGCACGACGCGCTGCGCCGCGAACTGCGCGAGGAAACCGCCATCGAGGTCCAAATCCTGGATCAGATTGGGGTCTATGAACCAATCATCCGCGACCGGGATCAAACCGTCCTGTACCACTATGTGGTGATTGACTACCTGTGCCGTTGGCAGGCCGGTGAACTGACCCCGGGCGACGATGCGCGCGCGGCGGCGTGGGTCAGCGCCCACAATCTGGAACGCTACGGACTCGCGGAGACCGCGGAAGGCATGATCAAGGCCGGCCGCAACCGACTGGTTGCCATCGAGGCCGCCAAGCGCGGTGTTGGCGGTTAGGCTTGCATGTGTGTTTTGGATACCGCCCCCTCCGTAGCAGTCCGGCACCACCCAAGCAAACCCACGCAAGTTCTACTTGGGTGGGCTTGATCGAGATAGTACTTTTCGCCGGCAACCGCCGTCCGGAAGGCCCACACACAGTTGCCATCCGCGGAATTTGTAGTGTCAGGTGTTTGGCAGATTGCGGATTAGCCATGGTGGATGTGCCCGCTTCGTGTGTTCATGTGGCGACACAATCGCGAACTTGACCAGACCCAGGCCATATGCAACCAACAACCGAGCCGGCGGCACGACATAGACAATGCAGAAGGCCGGCGAAACAATGCACCATGCTGGTAACATCGACATTGTACGCAGCCAGTTCCCTGAAACATGGGACGGCTCCGTGCTCTGCGCCGAACCGCTTTTCGGCATTGTTGTCAGGAGACATCAATGCCGAGAAACAGCAAGAAATCCTATTCTCCCGGATCCAGGCAGGATGAGGAGAGTCTGCAGTCCACCATTCTCAACTGGATGGAGCAGCATCGACCAGACCTGTTGTGCATCCACATCCCCAACGGTGCGATCCGTACACATCGGGAACGTTGCCGCATGCTGGAGCAAGGCATGGTGCCCGGCATGCCAGATCTGCTGTTGATAGATACCGAAGGCCGGCACGGTTACATGGAAGTCAAGACCGATCGCGGAGCCCTGTCCATGACGCAGTGGGATATCCGAGAGGAACTGGTGAAGCGGCAGGTACCGTGGGCTCTGGTCAGATCAGTGGAAGACGTGGAACGGACCCTGACCACCTGGGAATGGGAAGCACCGGCAACCCTTGTGGACAAAGAAAGCGTTTTGCCGGATTGGCCGCAACGGGCCGAGACCCTGCCGAGTCTGTTGCGCAGGGCCGTGACAGAACTGTCCTGGGCGGAGCCGGTGGAAATCTCCACCATGTACGGAGACAACTGGGCCCGGCATCTGGCACCTGCACCAGAGGAGTTCCGTGAGCTGTGGCAGGAGTACAGGCAGGACCTCAAGGCGGCGGGTATTGTTCTCAAACGAGAGCGGAGCCAAGGCTGGATAGGCATTTGGTACTACTACGCCAAGGGAGAGAACCCCGACGCAGTCAGTGCACCGACCGAAGAATCGCCTCCATCCGTTCCGTGACCCTGCGGGACTGCCGTGGGCAGGACACAGGATTTTGCGGCACCATTCCCGCGGCTCCACCCGCACACTGGCGTGCCGGACAGGGCAACCGCGACAACGCAACAGAACCCCGGCAGGTACCGGATGTTGTCAGTCGCCAAGCAGGATCATGCGCAACCGAGACCACACAAGGCATGGGGATTGACACGTGCGACCTGCCCCAATGCCAATCCGCAAGGGAGCCACGGGTCCTGGAACAGGGACGGGACCGGAGCCCCTTTCGGGATGGATGGCTCCGGCCTCCCATTGGCCCAAAGACGCTAGTGCTGAAACCGCTGCAAAACCGTGGCGATATCAGGCCATTCGGTCCAGGGTGTCTGGCCCAGTTCCCGTACAAAAGCCTGGTACTCCGCGGGCGTCGGATGCAGACTGCGGGCCAAGTCCAGCAACGCCTCGCGCTTGCCTTCGGCTTTCCCAATCTCCATGCCCCTGGCTTCCCCAATCTCCATGCCTTCGGCTTTCCCGATCTTCATGCCTTCGGCTTTCCCGATCTCCATGCCCCTGGCCTCAAGATGCCGAGCCATTTCCACCCAGTTCCCTGTAACCGGATCCTGGCACTGGAAGCCCTGTTCGGGATGGGTCCGGATACGGGTCCGCAACACCGGCGACCAGGCTTCCCGGTTGGCTCCCGCCTCCACCGCGATCCACGCCCCGGCCTCCGTGCGTTGATAGCCGAACATGGGATGCCGGTCACTCGGGGAACAAATCCAGTATTCCGCCACACCCATCAAATCGTAGATGACCGGATTGTCCTCGCGATCCTTGGGCTCGGTGGAAGGCGAGAGACATTCCAGGACCAGCAGGGGCGCCCCCTGTTCCCGCCAGGACACAGACCGGTCGGGGGCAATCACGGTCCCCGCAGGCCACAGCGCCAAATCCGGCTCAATCCGGTGCCGGGAACGGGTTAGGCCGGAATGCGCCGGCAACCCCTCCAGATCCAGAATCATGACTTCCCGCGTGACGGGACAGTGCTGCTCACGCAGGTCCAGGAACGTTTCCAGATTGCGGCCGGCCCGGTCCAGGAACACGGAGTGTTCCGGCAAGGAGGACAACCTTACCTCTAGTTCAATGTAATAAGGATCGGTGGTGAAGAACTCATCGTATTCATGGTGTTCCAAGTCATAGGCGTAGCCGGGGTCGTAGTGCCACAGGGCCCGCAACCAAGCCGGATGGCGAACCGGCACCACCACCCCATTGTCCGTCTTGTCCCCGGTCGTTTCCTGAAGAGGGGTGTCTCGTACCGGAGCCACGGAGGAAGCAGTTGCCATCGGATTCCTCTGCATAGGCATTGTCGTAGGACGCAGTGTACTACGGGCTTTGACACCGGCTCCGGGGACGAAGGGGCTTGTCCACCGCGGCGGACAGGGCCGCCGAGGCACGAAGCGGAATGCCGATCCTGACGAAGGGGACCGGATATGACGGAAACGCCCCACACCCATGAACAACCCACCTCCCCATTGCACGAAAAGCAGGCGGCCAGTGTTCGCCGCCCGCAATCCCGGCTAAAGAGTGGGGTATCCGCAAACCTACCGTCAGACGGCCGCGGACAGCGAAGCCTCGATCTCGGGCCGAATCAAATCGAAGTAGGCGTAGTTCAGGCGCTTGATGGCCGGGGCATCCAGAACCGGCACCGGCACCTCATCCTTGTCGACCAGCGTCCGAAAACGCCTGGTCTCGAACCGGATGTCTTCCTTGATGTACGGCGCCTGGAAGGAGATGGCGCGGGAAAAGACCTTCTCGATGGCGCTCATGCGCGTCTTGGCAAACACGGACTCGTCGACCATCTCCAGGCCGCTGATACCAAGGGATGCCTCCATCACGTCCACGATGTCCTGCATCACCGGAGCATCCTCGTTGACCAGGTTGAACACCTTGAGCTCCCGATTGCAGAGCTCGGAACGGGCCGCCAAGGCCACCATGCTGTCGATGACGTAGTCGATGGGGACCAGGTTGAGACGCATGGCCGGGTTGGCCTCGAAACGCAGTGGAACCCTGTGGTCCCAGGCATCGCCCAGCTTTTGACGACGCATCAGGAAGAGCTTGTACATCGTGCCGATGACTTGGTAGTACCCGGAGTGATTCACAGACCGCGTATCTTCGCAACCGACGATGATGGCGGGCCGCAACACGGTTACATCCAGATCCTCCTGCTGCTGGATCCGGGCCATGTCCAGCTCGACCTTGTGCTTGGACCACTCGTACAGGCCCCGATAGTCCGGTGTGGACTCCACCACCCGCTCGGGTACGATGCCCTGAAGGCGCCCGGAGGAGTATGCGGTGCTGACATGCATGTACCTGGGCCGTTCCCGGTCGCCGTTGAGGCCGAGGGTGGTCAGGATCATGTTGCGCGATCCCTGGATGTTGATCGCCTCGATCTCGGCCAGATCGCGCTTGCGGAACTTGAAGGTGACCGCAGAATGCCAAGTGATGTCGATGTGCTCGTCGGTGGCCGCCCTGAGGCCCGACACCAGTTCGTCCGTGGTTTGGGTCACGTCGCCGGCAAACACCAACAGATTGTCCAGCGGCAACTCCCGGTCGGAACCTATTGCCTCCAGCACGGGCAGCAAACGGGCCCGCGCCGCCTCGTTGTCCGAGGCGCGGACCATAGTCACAACCCGGTCGCCCTCCAACAGCAGGCGGTGGGTCAAGTGGGAGCCGACAAATCCGGTGACGCCGGTTATGAAATGGGTAGTCAATCCACGATCTCCAGAGCCGACCGCGACCAATTCCCGTCGCATTCATGGCAAGCCGTGGCATTTTACTTCAGCGGCCGCCGTCAAGGGATATTCGGCCACCTGCGCCGCGGACCGGCAACCTCCCGAGACGAGTGCCGAAATCAAGTGCCAACCACAGGCATCGTCGAAACCCGGGCCACTTCGCAACGAGGCCCGCGCCGGCCATGCCACTATCATGCCCGAGGCCGGTACGCAAGGCTGTCGGCCAGCCTGCTACGCTCGCACGGCCCGTACACAGACCAGCCCGAATGCACATGAAATCCACACAACCCTCCCGGGACCTCCCCAACCGCCTGATTGCCGTCTGGCTGGGTATCCTGCTGGCGGCCACAACCGCAGCCTGCGCCTCCGGTGCCGACGTTCCCGGGCACACGCCAACGCCCGAAACTTCGAACCAGCCGCGCCAGGCGGTTGCAGAAGCAGTACCCGAGGCGACACCAACACCGGTCCCCCACGCGTCGGCCATTGAAGCTGCCGCCGCCACGGTCGAACCCCGGCTGGAACTGGAACCGGTGGCCACGCTGGTCCGACCGGTGTTCCTGACCCATGCCGGGGACGGCTCGGATCGGCTCTACATCGTCGAGCAGGCTGGACGAATCCTGATCCTGGAGAACGGGAGCCTGCTACCGGATCCCTTCCTCGACATTCGCGCACGGGTCAAGGACACCGGCAACGAACAAGGGCTGCTGGGACTGGCGTTCCCACCCGACTACAGCCGCACCCTTGAGTTTTATGTCAATTACACGGGCCAGGGCAACCAGACCGTGGTCTCCCGGTTCAACGTCTCTCCGGCCAATCCCCTGCTGGCCCTCGAAGGTTCGGAGGAAAAGTTGCTGACCATTTCACAGCCGGCCACCAACCACAACGGCGGCATGTTGCTGTTCGGCCCGGACAACATGCTCTGGATCGGCACGGGCGACGGCGGGGCCGCGGACGACCGCTTCCGCAACGGGCAGAACCCCGACTCGCTGCTGGGCAAGATGCTGCGCATCGACGTCCTGGGGCCGCGGGGCCGCGGCTACGACATCCCGGAGGACAATCCGTGGGTGGATCGCAACTGGGAGGGGCAAGCGGTCCGCGACGAAGTGTGGGCGGTGGGCCTGCGCAACCCGTGGCGCTACGCCTTCGATCCGGCCACGGGCGACCTGTGGATCGCGGATGTGGGCCAGAACCTATACGAGGATGTCCACTTTGTGCCGGCCGGTTCGGCCGGAGGCCTGAACTTCGGCTGGCCACTGATGGAGGGCGCACACTGCTTTCCCCCCGGCCGACCATGCGATCCGACCGGGCTGGAGCAGGTGGTTGCCGAGTTCCCGCACGGGACCGGGGACTGTTCCGTAACGGGAGGCTACGTCTATCGGGGTTCGGACTGGCCCGCGATGGCCGGTCTCTATGTAGTGGGGGACTTTTGCAGCGGCCGCGTCTGGACCGTGGTCAATGCCGGTTCGCCTTCCGATCCGGATTGGCAGGTCCGGGAACTGGCCGACACCGATCACAACATCAGTTCCTTCGGTGAGGACGCCGACGGCGAACTGTACCTGCTGGACCTGGAAGGTGGCGTGTACCGCATGAAGTTCCCGGCCAATTAGTCCGGCCGCGGGATGCCGGCCCCAGGCGAACCGACAAGATTCCCATGACCGGCAGCCGAGGGGGCGCGGCACGGTTCCACTTCCGTTGATTTGGGCCAGGAAGCCAAAGGCAGTGGCGGACACGCTGTGCCGAATGTCGTCAAAACAGTCGATACCGGACGCGACGGAACACAGGGGAACGGTCTCCCGTTGACAGTGGACAGATACCATTCAACGAGAATGAAACAGTGCCCCCCCTCGGCATCCAACCACCGCCTGCGGGCTGCCCATAGTACAATCCCGTGCTACCACAGAACTGTGCGAAGTACTGAAAACAATGCCCTCGAAGCCCGACACGTGGCCTGAAGTTGGGGTGCCCCGGCAACCAGGACTGTTCGGGGAGTTGGCGGCACGGTGCAGGGGAATCTCTGCACCGGCCCATGGATGCCAGTTTTGACAAAGGTTGCCGAATCATGTTGCTGAGACCTGCCCGCCGGGAAAAGTTGCCGCGGTTGCAGGAACGCGCGCCCGCCTTGGCGAAAGCCGACGACGGGGACACGTCCCCCACGCTTGACCTTGCCGATCCGGAGATGACGCGGGCAGCCCGCGCGGAACGGGCCGCCTGGCGACGGGCGCACCGGGCGGCATGGTGGCGCGAACTGGAGGCCCTGTACCACTTCGATCCCGTATTCATCTACGACCCCGGCCATGAATACGATCAGGAATCCACCACCGATCCCGACTACGATGCCGAAGGCCTCCACTTCCTGGAATATGACGAGGACGGAGTGGTGAGCCCACTGGAGAAACGGGCGCGGAAAGTCCAGGAGCGCGGGGCCGACACGGCCTCCGCCATGCTCGCCGACCAGGATCTGGAAGGGGACTACGAGCGGTTGATCCGGTTCCGCCCCGAGACCGTCAGGCGCGCCAACCGGGCCTCCGGCGACAACCATCCCGAGGGAAAAGGCGTGCGCCCGGACATGTTGGTACGGGCCGCCATGTCCGTGTCGGAACGGGAACAGTTCATGCCCGATGGCGTACTCCGGCTCGACCTGGGGGCTCCCGTCCCGCCGCTGGTGCTGGAAGTGGTGTCCGCAGGCTCGGCGCATCGTGATCTCCACTACAAGATGCACCTATATGCCGCAGCGAGAGTTGCGGAGTACCTGGTGTACGACCTGGGCGGCAAGCGCTTGGCGGGTTCGCCCCGGGAATTGCTGATGTTCCGGCTGCAGGGTGAGAACTACCAGCAGGATCCTGTCGCGGGCGAGTACTGGAGCGACGTGTTTGGCACGCGGGTACGCTTCCAGTCCGACGCGCGTGAACGCGATCAGGAGTCCTACGGGGTGCCGGAGGAGGAACGCTCACCCCCGCGTTTCCAGTGGTGGGACGGGGAACAGAAGCGCTGGCGCGATCCCGAGACCGACGCAGAGCATGAACAGACGGAGAAGGATGTGGCTCTCCTGCATTTATCCCTGAGCGAAGTGCTGTCCTCCGCGATTCTGGGCCGGATCGAGGCCGCGTGGCACCGGCACGGGGCACCGGCGAACCTTCTTCGGCGCATCGAGGCCGTACGGCAAACACCAAGCGAGTGGAGTTCCTTGCTGCCGGGCAAACTTGAAGACGGCAGTGAGCCGTCCGGGCCGCCTCTCGGTGCCTTGTAGAGCGGTGCAGATCGTCCCCCGACAAATGGCGGTCCCAACAGCCGCGCGCCTCACACCGGCACGCACCGGGCGGACAGGCCGTTGGGGGCGACGAGCGCCGCGTAGGACAGGCGACGGCCGGCGATGGCGCGCGCGAACGCGCGCATGCGGTTGAGGGGCGCGACCTTGCAGTTGCCCTCGCTGAGCCGGAATGGTTTCGGCTTGGACGGGAGGGAAGTGCCGAGCCCAGGTGCGTGCTGGACGTGCGCCTGCTTGTCCGCCGCGGGCGTCCGGGTCTGCGGGCGCGGCTCCGCACCACCCCGCAGCAGCACCCGGGCGAGCTGTTCCGGCGTGGCGTCGGGGATGCGGAGATCCTTGCCCCGGAAGGCGGGAGGCGCATCGTCCTCCGGCCGACCAGGACAGGTCTCCGCCGCGCGTGCGCGTCCGGGCTCGGGCCGGTTTGCCAGCCCGGCATCCGTTCGGTTCGTCTGCTTCATGATCGCGCTCCCAACGCCAGTCCGTTCGGTTCGGTCAGGTCGGCGCAGGTGAGATGCCGACCTTCGAGTTCCCGCACCACCGCGCCCATCTGCCGGAGCGTGCCGGGGACGCCGGGGCGCCTGTGGGCCAAAAGGGGCCGGCAACAGTGTGCTATCGTGCCTTCCCATGTCCGGCAATCCCGTTGATGACGGTTCGGCACCGGGGCATTGGAACCAGAGGCGACCGGAAACGGAGGGCCATGTGAACCGCCGGCCCTCCCTGCTCGCACCGCGGCTGCAACCGATAAGGCGAACATCAAAATGAATTCTGGACACCGTGATCGATTCGACCTGGCCTTGACCACCGCTTCGGCGGAGGCGGCCACACACTACGTTGAAGCCCTTGACCTGCTGCTGGAGCAGAGTTTCGGTTCCGAAGCCGGATTCGAGGACGCGATTGCCGCCGATGAGGGCTTTGCCCTCCCCCACGCCTCGTTGGCGTACCTCCGGATGGGCATTGCCGACGGTTCGGACCGCGTGGCCGCCAACCGCGCCAGGGAACTCGCCCGCAAGGCCACGGCCCGCGAACAAGCCCATGTGGAAGCAATTTGGCTCTTCATCCACGGCCACGGGACGCGCGCCCGCACGGCCATGCACGCACACCTCGACCGGTATCCCCGCGATGTCATGATCCTGCGGGCGGTCAACCGGCTGTACACGCTCGGCTGCAGCGGGGCCGGCGTCAAGGACTTCCCCAGCGTCTATTTCCCGCTGCTGCAGTCCCTGGCACCCAGCTACGGCGACGACTGGGCATTCCTGAGCCACTACGCGTTTGGGCACCATGAAGTCGGACTGTTCGACGAGGCCCTGGCCTTGGCGGAACGCTCCCTGGCCCAGCGACCCACCAGCGGCCATGCCGCCCATTCAATTGCGCATGCCCACTTCGAGCAGGGCAATGCCCGGCCCGGCAGCGATTTTCTGGGTGGCTGGCTTCAATCCTACGACCGGCGCTCGCCGTTCAACGTCCACCTGTCGTGGCACCAGGCGTTGTTCGAACTCGCCCTGGGCCGATACGACGAGGCCGTTGAACTGTACCGGGAAGCCATTTACCCAACCGTGGAACAGCGGGATCCGGGCACGTTGGCGGACAGCGCCTCGCTCATGTGGCGAATGAGGTTGTACGGCCGTGCCGAACCCACCCTGGACACGGGGCTGATCCGGGAGCAGGCAGAGGTGGCCGTCGATACCTCCGGCCCGGCCTTCCGGGATGCTCATGCGGCATTGGCATTTGCCGCCACCGGCGACACGGCAAGCATCAAGCGCATGCATCAACGTCTACACCGTGAGGCGGAGGCAGGGGAAGCACTCCATAGGGACATGACACTGCCCTTGGTCGACGGCATCGCCCACTTCACGGCCGGCGACTACGCCACTGCAATTGCCTGTCTCGAACCGATAATGCCCCAATTGGTCCGCATCGGCGGCAGTCATGCCCAGCGCGAAGTATTCGAGGACACACTGGTCGAAGCCCTGGTCCGGAGCGGTCATCACCCGCGTGCGGTGGCGGCGTTGGAAGAACGGCTGGAACGCCGGCCATCGGTGCGGGACCGCTTTTGGCTGGCACGCGTCAAGGCGGAAGCCGGAGACCCGGATGCCGCCCATGCCCTGCTGGAGGACGTGTCCCGCCACTGGCAACTGTCGGATCCGGATTCACCGGAGGCAAGGGCATTAAACGAACTGATGTCCACCGTCGCGGACGCATGACCACACCGCACCCCCCGCGCCGGCAAGGCGCTGGCCACGGCATAGTGAAGTCGCCGATGCGCCGCGGGCAGGACATGGCATTCGAACCGGCCTGAGCGAATCCCCGAACGATCCTCTCATATGGGCGCGGATTTTCTCAGCCATGGACAGCGAGCCTCGTCGAATCGGCATGTTCGTTGACGGCGGACCGGAAGGCCGCCAGCGCATCGTCGATACCATCCGCATCGAAGCGAAAATCGGCCGGTATCGACCGATGGCGCGAGTTCACGCGGGCCAGTAGCGCCTTCCTCCGGTTGTCGACCAGGTCCTCCTTCGTCCCGGGACTCAAAACGGCCTCGTGGAACGCCGTCAACTCGGCTGCCAGGAAGTCCTCGAATTCCTGAAGTGCAATCTGCTGACGGCTCAACTTCTCGAAGTGATAGCCCAGCGCTGCCAGACGGATGGCCAACAGCAGCATGGAGGAATGGTCCTTCGACACCTTCGCGATGTACCTGCTGTAGGCCGGGAGTTGGCTTGGGGAAAGGCGCCGGCGCACCGTCATCAATGCCAGATAGAGCGCATTCCCGGTCAAGGACGGGGTTGTGTGGGGCAGCGGTTTCAGGTGCTTTAGCAACGTCAGACAGCGCTCGAAGTAGTTCTCGAGGGACGGGTCGTAGATCGTGGAAATCACGCGCAGGTATCCCTTGATCAATGTCTTGGGATCCATCTGTGGCACGAAGTTCAGGGCGGTCCCGCTGATTCCGATGGGTACATCCAAGAGCCGGTTTTCCAATTGCAGCCGAGTGTAGAGATCCGTGCCTTTCAGGGCGGTCAGCAACCCGACCAATGCCATGGGAATGCCGGCTTCCTGAATGAATTGGATTTGTGCATCGAACACCTGCTCGTCGTCTCCGTCCAGCCCCAGGATGAACCCACCCATCACCTGCATTCCCTTGTGCTGGATCTTTCGCACGGCGTTCAGCAGGTAGTCCGGTTCCCGCCTGCTGATGTTCTGCGGTTTCTTGGTGATGGCCAGTGCTTTCGGGTTTGGAGTCTCAATGCCCAGGAAGACGGCGTTGAAGCCGGCTTCGATCATCGCGTCCAGCACAGAGTCCATCCGGGCCAGATTCACGCTTGCTTCGGTGAACAGCTGGAACGGATACCCGTGCGCCTGCTGCCATGCGGCGATCGCCGGCAGCAGATTCAGGGCGTCGCGCTGGTTGCCGATAAAGTTGTCGTCGACCAGAAACAGATTGCCTCGCCAGCCCAGTCGATACAGGGTTTCGAATTCTTCGACCACCTGTTGTGGAGACTTGGTGCGCGGCACGCGGCCATAGAGCTTGATAATATCGCAGAATTCACAGTCGAAGGGGCAACCGCGCGAGAACTGGACGCACATCGCGTGATAGTCCTGCAACTCGATGAGGTCGAATCGCGGGATGGGCGTTCGCGTGACATCGGGTTTCCGCGGCTCTCGATAGATGGCTTTGGCCCTGCCTTGCTCGAGATCCCGCAAGAACTGGGGGAAAGTCTCCTCCGCTTCGTCCAGAACGAAGTAATCGACTCCCGCGATTTCCTGATGGAATGATGTTGGATGGGGCCCTCCCGCGACCACGGGAATGCTGGCGTGATTGCAACGCTCGATCACCTCCCGCAGGGATTCCTTCTGCACGATCATGGTTGACGTGAACACCATATCGGCCCAATCGAGGTCGGAGTCCTTGAGGGGCGACACATTCATGTCCACGACCCGAAGATCGTATTCCGGAGGAAACATCGCCGCGACCGTAAGGAGCCCGAGCGGCGGGAAGGCCGCTCGAGCCCCGAGCATCTCCAGAGCGTGGTTGATGCCCCAATGGGAGGGCGGATACTCGGGGTAGACCAGCAGGGCGTTATGCATAGCTGAATTCCTGTAGTGTGATTCCCCCTCCGAGCCACTTGTGGGGTGTCGGCTGTGCCATGGACAACTCCCTGTCGGATCGCATCCGCTGGCGTGGCGTCCCGGATAGATAATAACTATTCGGCAACTGTGTTGCGTTTCAGGCCTCGGTCGCCGTTGCCCTAGGGTCCTTGCGTCAAGGAGCTTGGTCCCGGATCACCGCGTTCAGGAGCAGGTGGGCGCTGGTCGGCCAACCCGAGGCGCTGCCTCCTGCCCCGACCGGCATCCGCCGCCACCGGCAACGCGCTTGCGACTCAGCCGACCGCGAGATCCTCGCCCCGGTGCAAGCGCAGCGCGATTCCGAATGTCTGGCCCTGCGCCCTCATGGTGGGGGCATGGGCCGCCAGGTAGCGGGCCGCTGCCACCAGCGGAATAACAGGGTCGAGCCAATCGCAGTGGGACCAGTTCCGCCTGAGCTGGTCGTGCAGGGTCAGGGCCGCCTCCACACACTGGATGGTGTGAAAGTCCCGATCCTCCCGCAACAGCGCCTCCTTGAGCGCGGCGCGGACTTCGTTTTGGCGGGCCTCGTCCGTGCTGTGGTCGGCCACCATCTGGCCCGCTTGATTGACCCTGTACTGCTGATCCAGCAGGTCGTTCAACCGCTCCCCGAACGGCTCTTCCGACTCCGGTCCTCCGGCCGGGGTGGGAATGCGCTGGGCCGGGATGTTCAGGAACCGGTCCAGGTGCACGCTCATGGCAGTGTCCAAAATCCCCCTCAGCATGTCGGCCGAGGGTGCACGCTGGAAAGCCTGCAGCACGGCCATGCCGAACGTGAAGGTGTGCAGGGCCGTGTCCCAATCCCCGATTTCATTGCTGGTGTGGAAGCGCGCGATGCGCATGGCGGCTGCATAGCAGATGTGCACAGCCAACCCTTCTCCGGACAGCCCGGCCCGCAGGGCATCAAGGCAGGCAGCCGCAGCCAGCGCGGGTTCGTTGGGATGCCCGGACAGCACGGTTTCCACCAGGGTGGCAGCACCCGTCTCCCGGGGGTCCGCGGAGCTTCCTTCGGCACAGGCGGCCGGCAGTTCCGCGAACGCCTGGTTCAGGATTTCAATGAGGTCGTCCGGGTGGCGCCAGGCATGGGACTCCTCCATGCGCATGGCACCCGCAACCAGGCGCACCAGACTCGACAGAACCAGTTCCGTTTCGGCCCACCCGGTCATGTCCAGCATGTGGAAGGCACGGTTGCAGAAGTCCATCGGATGGCCGGTATCGATGTAGCGGTGGTCCAGGATGGCGGAGGCCAGCATGTCCATCAGGAAGGGACCGTCGGCACCACTGCGGATCGCGGACACCACGCAGCGCTCGGCCCCTTCCGTGTCCCGCACTTCAATGAATTCCCTGAACCAGGTCTTGAGCAGATCCAGGTCTTCGGTCGTGTCGGGCAGGGACTGGACCAGGAAGCGCCGGGCGGAACCCGCGCTGTCGCCGGCCACTGCAGCCAATCCGTGCGACAGGGCCAGGGCTCTTTGCTCGCGGGGCAGGCCGTCCAGAATGCTGGTCATACAGCCCAGGATGGTCAGGCCCTGTCCCCAGCCCTCGTTGCGGTTTTCACACCCGAACCGCAGGCCCGTCGCCAGGATGCGATCGATCAGGTTGCGTTCCTCCAACAGGATGACCGCCTTGCCCACCACCAGGGACAGGCTGCGCTCCATGCCCATCTGCAGGCGTTCCTCGCTGTGGGCCACCCGATCCAGCGTGGAGGCCACATCGACCCAGATGCCGCCGTCCCGAACATCCACCGGGAATGTCGGCACATCGTCCGCCCAAAGGTCGAAGGCCCCGCCCGATTGCAGGTCGAACCGCGCATGGTGCCAATGGCAGGTAATCAGACCATTGCGGACCGAGCCGCGGTCCATGGGATAGCCCATGTGGGGGCATCGGTTGTCAATCGCATGCACCTGGTCGTTGTGATAGACCAGCGCCACGGTGTAGTCGCCCACGCGGGCCGTCGCCAGCTGCTGTTCCATCAACTCCGCCACGGGCATCGTGTACTGCCAATCCGCTCCGTGGCCGTT
Organism: Caldilineaceae bacterium; assembly: GCA_965219935.1. Taxonomy (GTDB): domain Bacteria; phylum Chloroflexota; class Anaerolineae; order Caldilineales; family Caldilineaceae; genus Bin34. The sequence continues at coordinate 2,034,383 of CBDCOU010000003.1, forward strand.
GGCCGAAATACTGGAAGTGTTCATCTGTAGTCCATCCCGGAATCCAGTGTGGTTAATAACAGTTGTGTTGACATGTCGGCAGGCCAGTCCTTCAAACCGACTTCAGAAAGTCGCGGATGACGAGGGCCGCCGATGCCCCCTCACCCACCGCGGCCGCGACCTGCTTGGTGCTGCCGGCCCTGACATCACCGGCCGCGAACACGCCGGGCATGCTGGTCTCAAGCATAAGGGGTTGCCGCCCGCCGAACCGGGCCAGCGGCACATCGGCATGTTCCAGGTCATGTCCCGTCTCAATGAATCCCCACCGGTCGCGCACGACATCCAGACCGTTCAGGTATTCCGTGTTGGGCTCGAGGCCCACAAAGACAAAGGCGCCGTCCACGTCCAGCGACTCCGCGCCCTCTCCCGCCGGCGTGTTCAGTTGCAGCGCCGTCAAGTGGCCACCCCGGCCCCGAAAGGCACCCACCTCGGTGCGGTAGCGCACCTCCACCGCCGGCGTGGCCGTCAACTTCTCCACAACCGCCGGCGACGCCTTGAACTCGCTTCCGCGCACCAGCACGGTAACACTTGAGGCAAACCGGGTCAGGTGAACGGCCTCCTCGGCCGCACTGTTGCCGCCCCCGATCACCGCAACCGCCTTGTCGCGGTAGAACGGACCGTCGCAGGTGGAACAGAAGTGAATGCCGGCGCCAATGAAGTCCGCTTCCCCAGGGACCCCCAATGTGCGGTACCGGCTGCCGGATGCCAACAGGACGGCATGGGACGTGTACACGTCCCCGGTGCCGGTCCGTATGCTCAGGAACGGTTCGTCCCGGTGAATCGACACCACGTCGACCGCCTCCAGAACCTGTCCGCCAAAACGCCGGGCCTGCGCCAGGAGTCGTTCCGCAAATGCGTTGCCCTCGATGCCGTCGGGAAAACCCGGCACGTTTTCGTAGTTGAACGTGCGGGTGGCCTGACCTCCGGGTGCGCCCCGTTCCAGCAGGAGCGTGTCGATGCCTTCGCGTGTGGTGTAGATCGCGGCCACCAGCGCCGCCGGCCCGGCACCGATGCAGATCAGCGGCCAGAACTTCCGGTCTATGGATGTCTTGAGACCCAGTTTGGCGGCCAGTTCGGCGTTGCTGGGTTCGACGAGGCGGGTCCCGTCGTCGAACACGATCGTGGGAATGATCCGCTTGCCCTCGTTGAGGTGAATCACCAGTTGTTCCGCTGCCGCATCCTCTTCGATGTTGACCCAGGCATAGGGGATTTGGTGATCGCCGAGGAAGGATTTCGCGCGGCGACAGTCCGGGCACCAAAAGGCACCATACACTGTCAGCGAGGGTTTGGACATTGTCGGGACACGACCTGGGCGAAGGGTGACGGCATGATGCCGCCCCTGATGTTCGTACCGATTGTAGTGCAGTTGGCAAACTACAGTTTGCGATCGTTGACCGGCCTTCAAGAGTGCTTGCATCCCACGGGGGAATCAGGCGGTTCGGCGTGCTAGACTCAGCCAATCCCCGCCGTGCCAACACCCGGAATCCACCCTATGCAAGTAAGTCCGCGCGACCCGTTGCCCGTGCCGGCCGACCTGAAGGAACGGTGTGGCAGCGCCCTCACCTTCGCCGCCACACAGGTTCGCAACCTGACGGAACGCCATCCCGATCTCCTGCCCCTCTACACCCGGGGGGGCCGCTGGAACCACGAGGGGGAGGCGTGGACCAACTGGTGCGAGGGGTTTGTGGCGGGTCAGATGTGGATTCTCTACCGCCACACGCGGGATCCCTTCTGGCGGGACACGGCCATCCACTATTCGAAGCTGCTGCGGGGTCGGGAACACGACCGGGACGTGCACGACCTGGGGTTCATCTTCTGGTCCTCCTGGAAGCGGTGGCACGATGAAACCGGCGACGACGCCCTGCAGGATGTCATTGTCCAGGCCGGCCAAACCATGGGGCTGCGCTTCAAGGAGCAAGGACAGTATCTGCGCTCCTTCGTTTCCGACGAGAGCATCTTCATCGACATCATGATGAACGTCGGCATCATCTTCCACGCGGCCCTGGCCACCGGCGACGAAGAACTCTGGAACAAGGTACTTGCCCACTGCCACACGTCCCGCCGTTATCTGGTGCGGGGGGACGGCAGCACATCGCATGAGGGCATTTTCGATCTGGAGACCGGCGCCTTCCTGCGGCAAACCACCCACCACGGGTGGCGCGACGACTCCTCGTGGGCACGGGGCCTGACCTGGTCCATGTACGGGTTCGGCACGGTGTACACCTACACCGGCGACTCGCGTTTCCTGCAAACCGCGGAATTGAACGCCCAGTACTACATGGAGCACACGCCGCACCAGGGTGTCCCACCCAACGACTGGACCGAGGTGAATCCAGCCTCTCCCTACGAAAGTTCGGCTGCGGCGATCGGTGCCTGCGGCTTCTTCCAGTTGGCCCGGTTGGTTAGCGACCCGGTGCGAGCGCGTGCCTACCACGAATACGCCTGTCAAATCATGGAAACCCTCACCGGCCCGGAATTCCTGGCGGAAGGGATTGACGGTTGGGAAGGCATCATGCGACATGGCATTTACCTGCGTCGCAAGGGGCTGGGCGTCAACGAAAGTGTGATGTGGGGCGAATACTTCTTTCTGGAGGCCCTGTCCCGGGCAATGGAATATGAGTGATCGGCGACAGGCCTTGGTCACAGGAGGTGGCCGGGGCATCGGGCGGGGGATCGTCCTGGCCCTGGCGGCGGAGGGTTGGCATGTCGCCATCAACTTCCGCAGCAACCGGGAAGCCGCCGAGGAGGCTGCGGCCTCGGCCCGCGCCGCCGGCGGCGAAGCCACGCTCGTGCCCGGCAACATTGCCGAGCCCGCCGACCGCGCAGCCGTGGCCGAGGCCACCCTGGAGGCCTGTGGCTCCCTGGATCTGCTGGTGAACAACGCGGGCATGGCTCCGCGCCAACGGATGGACCTGCTGGAGATGGGCGAGGCCAGCTATGACGAGGTCATGGACGTCAACCTCAAGGGCCCGCTGTTCCTGACCCAAACCCTGGCCCGGCACATGGTCGGCAGGGTCGACTCCGGCGGCCGCCCCGGCCAAATCGTCAACATTGGCTCCATCAGCGGATTCACAAGCAGTTCCAACCGCTCCGAATACTGCATCTCCAAGGCCGGCATGACCATGATGACCGCCCTGCTGGCGGATAGCCTCAGTCCGTGGGGCATCAACGTATATGAGATCCAGCCCGGGCTGATCGAAACCGACATGACGCGCGGCGTCAAGGCCCGGTACGATGCCCTGATTGAGGACGGCCTGACCCCGATTCCACGCTGGGGCCAGCCCGAGGACATCGGCAAGGCAGTGGCCGCCATTGCCGGCGGGGCCCTGCCCTTCTCCACGGGCGAGGTAATCCGGGTCGACGGCGGCTTCCACATGCATCGGCTTTAGGTTTCCGGACATCCGAACCGGGAACGGTTCAGCCAGCGTGCGAACTGACGGATTCCGCCTGGTGCGGGGCTTGGGTTCCATTGTGCGCAGGACGCGTCCAGCCGGTCCGGATCAGGCCCCGCAACGCGACCCGGGCCGACCAAGCCATGCCGAGCAGAATCCAGTTGCCTGAACAGCCTCCAAGGAACCTTCCATGCCTCCACGCCTGCGTCGCGTAGCCCAATTGCGAACGCCAGCCCTCTTCAGCCGCTACCTGTCCGAACGGAACATCGACCTGCCGTTCGACGAAACGCTCGAGACCGATGCCCAGGCACCGCTCGCGCAACCCTGTGAAGTCCACGGACTGACCATTGGCAACCGCTTCTGCATCCACCCGATGGAAGGCTGGGACGGCACAGAGGACGGCAAACCCACTGAGTTGGTGGAACGCCGCTGGTCGCGGTTCGGGGCAAGCGGCGCCAAGCTGATTTGGGGCGGCGAGGCGGTTGCCGTCCGGCCGGACGGCCGCGCCAACCCCAACCAGTTGATGTTGACCGCCGAATCGATGGCGGCCATTGGCGGTTTGCGCGAGACACTGGTGGCCGCACACGAGGAATGCTTCGGCAATGCCGACGATTTGCTGGTGGGGCTGCAACTAACGCATTCGGGACGCTTCGCCCGGCCCAACGACAAGGTCCGCATGGAGCCCTGGACGCTGTACGCCCACCCTGTCCTGGACGCGAAGTTCCACCTGGGACCCGACGCCGTATTGATGAGCGACGACGACATCCGGCGTCTCATCGACGACTTTCTGACTGCGGCACGGCGCGCGCGGGACATCGGTTTCCAGTTCGTCGACATCAAGCACTGCCACGGCTATCTGGGCCACGAGTTCCTAAGTGCCTACGACCGGCCCGGGGACTTCGGGGGCAGCTTCGAGAACCGGACGCGTTTCCTGCGCACGATCGTCGAAGGCATCCGCAGCGAGGCGCCGGGACTGCTGATAGGGGTCCGGCTGAGCGCGTTCGACTTCGTTCCCTTCCGTCCGGATCCGGACCTGGAGGGCCAGGGCGTGCCGGAGCTGGAAACCGACGGCTACCGCCATGCCTTTGGCGGCGATGCCACCGGAACCGGCCTGGACCTCGAGGAGACGGTGCCCTTCCTTAACCTATTAAGGGATCTGGACATCCGGCTGGTCAACCTGACCGCCGGCAGTCCCTACTATGTGCCCCACATTCAGCGGCCGGCCCTGTTCCCGCCGTCGGACGGCTACCGGCCGCCGGAGGACCCGCTGGCCGGCGTCGCCCGCCAGGTACAGGCCGCCGCCATTCTCAAGCAGCGCTGTCCCGACATGGTGACGGTCGGCTCCGGATACTCCTATCTCCAGGAGTGGCTCCCCAACGTGGCCCAAGCCGTGGTGCGCAGGCGGATGGCGGACTTTGTGGGCCTGGGACGCATGGTTCTGTCCTATCCCGACATGCCGGCGGACGTGCTGGCGGGCCGCCCCCTGCAGCGCAAGCTGATCTGCCGCACGTTCAGCGACTGCACCACGGCACCCCGCATGGGGTTGATTTCGGGGTGCTTCCCCCTGGATGACTTCTACACCCAACATCCCGAACACGAAATTCTCCTGGAGGCCAAACAGGCCGCCTGACAGCCTGTCCGGATCCGGTGCCGACCGGCTTCTTCCCCTCCCCCTTGTCAAGGAACAGCCCCATGCCACCCATCAAGACCACCCTCGTCGGCAGCTATCCAGTGCCCCGCTGGCTGCAGGCCACGCCCAGCCGGGATTCGCTGCGCGATGCCATGGCCGTGGTCATCAAGACCCAGGAACTGGCCGGTGTGGACCTGCTGGTGGACGGCGAGCTGTCCCGCTTCGACTTCAACCACCCGGAAACCAACGGGATGATCGAGTACTTCCTCGGCCCCATGTCCGGGGTGTCCACAACCCTGACCCGGGATGACTGGAAGGCCTTCCACAGTCGGTCCGACATGCAGTTCCGTGCCCAGCCGGCAGCGGTCGTGACCGGCGACATCGGTGCCGGGACCTTGAATCTGGAGCAGGACTATCTCCGCCTGCAGGCACTCACGGAGCGTCCCACAAAGTTCACCGTCACCGCACCCTACATGCTGGCCCAGACCCTCTTCGACCGGCACTACCCGGACTTGCAGAGCCGGACCATGGCACTGGGCCACGTCCTGGCGGACGCCATACGGGACATCAACGCCGATACGATTCAGGTGGACGAAGCCTCGTTGACAGGGCACCCGCAGGACTGCAGCTGGGCCCACGAGCCCATCAACCTGGTGCTGGATGCCGTGGCCAACGACAGCGCCCTCCATCTGTGTTTCGGAAACTACGGCGGCCAAAGGGTACAGGCCGGCTTCTGGGAGGACATGGTGCCGTTCCTCAACAACCTGCACGTGGGTGCCCTGATCCTGGAGTTCGCCCGCAGGGGCTACGACGAACTGGAGGTGTTCAAGGACGTGCGGCCGGACATCGCGCTGGGAATCGGCGTCATCGACATCAAGGACCTGGAGATCGAAACCCCCGACACGGTGGCATCCCGCATCGAACGCGCGGTTTCGGTCCTCGGCGCGGAGCGGGTGGCCTGGGTGCATCCCGACTGCGGGTTCTGGATGCTGCCGCGCAACGTGGCCGACGGCAAGATACAGGCCCTGGTCGCCGGCCGCGATTTGTATTGCGGCACGCGGTCCGCCTGAACCACCCCTGCCGCAACCAGTCGCACGTCGCCTCCGGAACAAAGCCATGACCGCTACGCCACCTCCCGTCAGACTGGCCGCCATCGGCCTTAACCACAGCCACATCTACGGCATGGCCGCCCACCTGGTGGAAGCCGGAGCCGAAATGGCCGCGGTCCACGCCGTGGAACCCGAGTTGCGGGAACCCTTCGCCCAGCGGTACCCCGATGCCCGGATTGCCGCAACGGCGCAGGAGATCTACGCGGACGAGTCCATCGACGTGGTCCTGACCGCAGCCATTCCCTCGGAACGGGCCGGCATCGCCATCGCCGCCATGCAGCACGGCAAGGACGTGCAGAGCGACAAGGCCGGCATGACCACCCTGGCCCAGTGGCAGGAAGTCAGGGACGTTCAGGCCGCGACTGGTTGCATCTACTCGGTGGCGTACAGCGAGCGGTTCGGAAGCAAGGCCACCGTGCGCGCGCTGGAGCTGGTCAAGGCAGGGGCGGTGGGAGACGTTGTCCATCTGATGGGGACCGGTCCCCACTCCCTGCGCAAGCCCACGCGTCCCGACTGGTTCTTTCGCCGGGACACCGCGGGCGGCATCCTCTGCGACATTGCGGCCCACCAGTGCGACCAGTACCTTGCGTTCAGTGGCGAAACCGATCCGATCGTGGTCAAGTCGCAGGTGGCCAACCGCGCCCATCCCGACACGCCGGAATTCGAGGACTTCGGCGACATGCTGGTGAGGGGCCGAAGCACCGTCGGCTACTTCAGGGTCGACTGGTTCACGCCGACCGGCCTGGCATCCTGGGGCGACACCCGGCTCACGATCGTGGGCACCGAAGGCTATATCGAGGTGCGCAAGAACCTGGACCTGGCGGGCCGGGCGGGCGGCGACCACCTGTTCGTGACCGATGCCAACGCCACCCGGTACGAGGACTGCTCCGATGTGCAGCTGACCTTCGGCCACGACTTTCTGGCCGACGTGCGCAACCGCACCGAAACCGCCATGCCCCAGGAACATTGCTTCAAGGCCATGCACCTGGCATTGACGGCCCAGGCCCAGGCAGACCACATCTAGTCGGCCGCAGGCCCAGCGAGCCAACACCGTGACAGTCCCCCTTGCAGTCCCGAAGGAATTCGATCGGGCGCGAAACCTGCTGGCGCATGCCACGGAGCACGGCACGTTCCACGAGACCCGCCGCTCCTGCCGCTTTGCCTGCGACCTGGTGGCCAACGACACGGACCGGGATCTGGTCCTCGCGCAGGAAGTGCTGGCAGCCGTCCTGGCCTGCCAGGTGACCGACCCGACCGACGTGCACGCGGGCAATTTCCTGTGGATGGCGGAAGACGACCGCATCGAGGACCTGAACGCCGTGGTCTTCTGTCTGGAGCATCTCGTGCCCATGATGCTCCAACACGGGAACCGGCTGCCGACGGACACCCGTGCCCGGGTACTCGACGCCATCCGGCTGGGTCTGGAGGAAGTACTGCGCCTGGATGTCTGGATAGGCTACTCCAACATCACCGCGCTGTCGGTGCTGTGTTGTTGCCTGGGCGGGGAACTGCTGGGCAGAAAGGAGATTCTGGACACAGGGCGCGCCAAATTGGAAGCGTGGGTCGGGTTCACGGCCGAATCCGGTCATGTACTGGAGTTCAACTCGCCCACGTACGCCGCCGTTTCCATCCGCGCACTGGGCAGGCTGAGAGGTCTCGTTGTCTGTCCGGACACCGCCGTCCTGGCGGACATGATGCTTTGGCGGCTGGGATTGAGCTACGCCCTGCACCTGCACCGAACCACGGGCCGGCTGGCCGGTCCGCACGGGCGCGCCTACCAGCCAAGCATCGACGGCGAGGCCCCGCCGGAGGCGGAGACGTTTGCCGAGTGGCTGGACACGGGCCTGCTGCCGGACTGGCTGGGCGATCTGTACCGCGCCTTGCCGGATCGCCGGGAGGTGCGGGAAGGCATCCTCGCCTCCGAACAGATCGCCATGCACACGGCTCTGGAGCCCGCATTTGCCGTCGGTTCCGTGACCCGCAGCGTGCATCCGCAAGGGAACGCGGTCATCGGACACCTGCAGGGAGCCGGAGACGCCCCGGGCGGCGTCCTCTATACCCGGCACATCCTGGACGACAAGTGGCTGGGCGACTTCTACCATGCGACAGATCGCTCCCACTCGCGCAACCTGATGGACGAGGGAGACTTCCTTGGCATCCAGCACGGTACGGCCGTATTGGGCGCCTATGCCCCGCGCGCCGGCCGGGCCGCCTTCCGCAGTGCGCGCACCGCATTCATCTGGACGCGGCAGGTGGCAGTCACCGCGGTGTACGTGAACGACGAACCCGCGGGCGACCTGCCCCTGACCATGGTCCCCGGTTCCCGCCTGACCGTCTGCACCGATCGGGTCCTGTGTCTGCTGCAACCGCTGCATCTGCCGGACCTGCTGCAACCGGCCACCGTTGAACTCCACCGACGCGACGGCGACCTGGTGTGCGACATCTACCACTACCGCGCCAAGGAAACGAAGCGTTTCTGGGATCTCGCCTGGCCCGGAGCCTTCTACAAGGGCCGGCCGGCCGGCATCTTCTTCCTGGCCGTGCGTCCGCGGCGCGATCTGCCGCTTGCGGACGACGTGCGGTCCCGGTGGTCCGAGCTGTCCATCGAATGCACGGTGGCACCGGCCAGGACCCGCACCCACCTGCGCGAGCAGCGCCGGGCGGCGGCCACCGTCTCCGGTCCGGACGGCAGCTTCTCGCTCGATGTGGATCTCATGGACTTCCGGCACCGAACCCGGCCGGACAAAGGAACCGGATTGACGGCTCCGCTGGCGGCCCAGTGCAACTGGCAGGACACCGCCAAAGAGCACTCGCTGCGGGTTGCGGATGCGGAAGTCCGGGCCTCCGGAGCCAACATTTTGTTTGCCCGCGAACCCGATTCGGACACCTGGACGCTGGTTCAGGCCGCCGACAGCCCCGGCCCCGTTTCGGTGCGCGTCGGCGAGACCACCCGGCGTGTACCGTTGACCGGCAAGGGCCTCGCCACGTATGGCAACGGACAGCTGACCGTACGCCAAACGCAATCATCTGCCATCTGACACATCCCACACCATAGGAGTCGCTCCATGCCCCAACCCATCCGCACCGCCATCGCCGGTCTCGGCCGCAGTGGCTGGGACATCCATGCCAACCTGCTGGCGCCGCTCACGGATCTCTACCGGGTGGTTGCCGTCGTGGACGGCGAGGAGACCCGCCGGGAGGAAGCCCGGACACGGTTTGGCTGTTCCACCCATACGGACTTCGGCGACCTGGTCGCCAACGACGACATTGAGCTGATCGTGGTGGCCCTGCCCAGCTTCCTGCACGCCGACCTCACGGTACAGGCCCTGGAAGCCGGCAAGCACGTGGTATGCGAGAAGCCGATGGCCGATTCCCTGCCGGATGCCACGCGCATGGTGGAGGCGTCCCGCGCGAACCCGGGCACCTTGTCGATCTTCCAACAGCGCCGCTACAACCCGGACTTCGTCAAGGTCCGCGAAGTCATCGATTCCGGGGTGCTGGGACGCATTGTCCAGATTCGCATGACGGAGAACCGGTTCGGTCGCCGCTGGGACTGGCAGACCCTGCAGCGTTTCGGCGGCGGCTCGCTCAACAACACGGGGCCCCACTATCTCGACCAGGCCCTGCAGCTGTTCGGTCCGAAGGAACCGGAGGTGTTTTGCGACCTGGACCGCGCCCTGACCCTGGGCGATGCCGACGACCACGTCAAGGTGGTGATCAAGGCGGAGGGCCAGCCCACCATCGACATCGAGATTTCATCCGCCTGCCCCTACCCCGGCGAGTCATGGAATGTAATGGGCACGCAAGGCGGCCTGTGGGGCAACCGGGGTGAACTCAAGTGGTCCACCTTCGATCCGGCGAACCTGGAACCGCGGGTTCTGACGACCGAACCCACCCCCAACCGCTCCTACAACCGGGATGTCATTCCCTGGCAGGAACACAGCTGGAGCCCGCCGGCAGCCACCGAGCCGGTGTACACCCAGTACTATCGGGACCTGTTCGAGACGCTGCGCAACGGCGCCGAACTGAAGATCACGCCCGAAAGCGTCCACCGCGTCATTCAACTTCAAGAGCGCTGCCACGAACTGGCTCCGCTCGACCGGCGGTTCTAGCCGCCGCGCCGTACAAACCAACAGGAACAACAACTCATGGCAGGCGAACCCCGCTTGATGTTCAGCACGCTCGGATGTCCAGGCTGGACCCTGGAGCAGGCAGCCGACACCGCCGTCGCAATCGGCTACGGCGGCCTGGAAATCCGCATGCTGGACGGCACAATCATTCCTCCGGACCTGAACGCGCCCGGACGCACCCGCATCAGGGAGGTCATGCAGTCGCGCGAGCTCCGGACCATCGGCCTGGGCCTCTCCACCCGCTTCACAATGCCGGACGGCGCGGAGCGCGAACGCATGGAACAGGATCTGCTGGCCTATCTGGAAATGGCCCGCGAACTCGACGTGCCCTTTGTGCGCACCTTCGGCGGCAACCTGGCGGACGGCCAGGCGACGGCGGACGGCATCAACAACGTGGCCGAGAGCCTGAACCGCCTGGCATCGGCCGCGGCCGATGCGGGGGTGACCATTCTGCTGGAGACGCACGACGCCTTCTGCAAGGGCCGGGATGTGGCCCGCGTCCTGGATCAGGTTCCTTCCGATCGGGTCATGGCGGTCTGGGATGTCCATCATCCGTGGCGCATGGGCGAATCGATTGAGGAAACCTGGGCCTGCATCGGCGAGCGGACCGCCCATGTGCACCTGAAGGACGCGGCCCACAGCGATGACGGCACCTTCCGGCTGGTGCTAATGGGCGAGGGCGATGTCCCCAACCAGGCCATCGTGGACCTTCTGGAATCCAATGGATACACAGGAGCCTACAGCGCCGAGTGGGAAAAGGCCTGGCATCCCGGCATCGAGGAGCCGGAAATCGCGCTGCCGCAGCACTTCGAAGTCATCATGGGCTGGCTGCACGGGTGAACGGTCCGTTCCCGATCGTCCGCGCAGCCTGTCGCGACTCGTCCCCCCTTTTCCATGAATTTGGGCGGGTTGGGCAGTGCGGGCAGAAGATCCCAATGCAGTTTATTTAGCACACAAAACAGCCATTACTTTTCCTTGAACATCCGGGTGCCCGGCCTGTGGAACCGCGAGCCGGGTGTCCGGGCCCCCTTCCGGCCAAGGCACGGAGACGACCGGCCAAGGCTGGAAGACCTTGAAACAATCGTGCGCGTGACGGTCGTCGCACTTGGTCGCACAGGCTCTGCAACCGCATGAGGGTCTCATTCGGCCGTACGGCTTCCGTACGGCCATGAGATCAAGCTTTCGCGTAATGATCCATGCCGAATCTCCGATACGGGGTGGCCGGAGCGCCTGATTCGGCAGTCGGCCGTCAGGTTGCTTGACACATAGTTATTTTTTGTCGTTGCCGACAAATTAACGTCGTTTCGGCGCTCGGATGCTGCCGGCCACAGGACGGCTCGTGATGGCACGCGCGGCCCTTTTGACGTGTTGATTCGGCTTGCGTCCCTTGTGCTACAGTGCAAGCCTCAGGCAGAAGGGGCCATTGATTTTAGAACCGTCGGCACGTCCTGGTTGTGGTTCGCCGCCAGGCATCCGGACCGGATCTGTTGATGCGCCGCAGCCTCCCCTTCTGACTGGTCGCGGAACCGAATTCGCAGCCAGTGGGTTTTGTGCAGAGGCTCGCCAGTCGCAGCTTTCCTCGGGAAGGTCGATGGTTTCCAGCAACAACGCCCAGCAAGCCTGGCAGAGAGCCCAGGCTGCACTGGCCCTGCAGCTCACCGCCAGCGAGTACGACACCCTCGTCGGTCCGTGCCGTTTCTTCTCCTACGAAGACGGCGAGCTCAAGCTTCTGGTACCCAACTCGGTGGCCCGGGATCTGCTGGGCAACCGGCTGCGCCCGTGGCTCAAGGAACACCTCGCGCAACTGCTGGGGGAATACGTCGACGTACACCTGATCCTGGATACGGCCGTGCCCGATGCCGCGGGGCCGGCAACGCCCTTGGAACTGCTGGCCGCACAAGCCAATCCAGCGGGGGAGCAGGCCGGCTCGTTGTCGCCGGGGGTCAACCGTCTTAATCCGGCCTACACGTTCGAATCCCTCGTAATCGGCCCCCACAACAGCCTGGTTTGTGAGGCCGCCCAGCAAATCGTCAACCTGGAGGCGAGCCATTTCGCCTCGCTGTTCATCTATGCCAACACCGGCTTGGGCAAGACCCACTTCCTGCATGCCATAGGCCATCTGGCACAGTCCCAGCAGGCACGCGTGTGCCTCTGCTCCAGCGAACAGTTCACCAACGATCTAGTCACCTCCCTGAGACACCGAAAAGGGTCGGCGGACGCGATGGATCGGTTCCGTCAACGCTACCGCGAAGTGGACCTCCTGCTGATCGACGACCTCCAGTTTCTAGCCAACAAGGCAAAGACCCAGGAAGAGCTGTTCCACACCTTTGCCGCACTCTATGCGGCGGGGAAGAAGGTGGTGCTCACCAGCGACGCTCCGCCCTCCCAACTCCATGGCTTGGAGCAGCGCCTGCAAAGCCGCTTCGAGGGTGGACTGGTCGTTGACATCGAAGCCCCCGACGCCGAAACCCGGCTTGCAATCCTGGAAGCCAAGACGCGGCTGTTCGGCTACGACCTGCCGTTGGATCTGCTGCAGCCAATCGCCTTCCAGACCTACGTCAACATCCGCGAACTCGAAGGAGTCCTACACCGCCTCAACCTGATCCAGAGACAGCAGAACAGAGATCTGTCGCTGCATCAGGTCGAGCGGCACATCGAGTCGCTGACACCAGAGCGGGAACCGGTCGAACCGGAGTTGATGCTTAAAGTAATTTCAGATAATTATGGCATCAAGGTCGAGGATCTGGTCGGCACAGCCCGCAACCGGAACACCTCCCGGGCCCGCCAGACCGCGATGTACCTGCTACACCGGGACCTGAAGCTGACCCTCAAGGCCACGGGCCAGCTGCTAGGGGGAAGGGATCACAAAACAATCAGCCATGGAATTCGGCAGATGAAACAGCGCCTGGCGGGCGAACCGCAACTGGTACGCGACATCATGGAGGTCCGCAGTCGGCTGCAGTCCACAACGGCTGCCCAGGATTGGACATAAAGTGTTGAAACAACAATAAAGGTTTGCTAATTTCCTGAAACCGATCGCGGTGACGAACCGTTGCATTCGGCGCCTCCGGCCTGACGGCAATCCGCGACCCGGATGCCCCCGACCGCCGAAGCCATGGGACAGGGAGGCGGTCGGGGCTCGCGTCAAGGTGTCGGCCGCACGGATTCGAAGGCGGACAAGCCCCGGCCACACCCCGCACGAAGCCGGGGGAACCCCGCCCCGCGGGGCTTGAACCTATCCGGACTTTGGTTCGGAATAGTCCCGGCCCAGCCAGGCCATCACGATCACGGCGCCAAGGCCCAAGGCCAGCAAGGCCAGCAGTTTGTTGATCCGGTCGTCCAACAACAGCGTCAGGGCGCCGAAGAGGCAGCAGAAGAGGTAGTAGGCGAACACGATTGCCCGTTCGGGCACGCCGCGATCCAGCAGGACAAAGTGCAGGTGATCGCGTCCGGAGGTCCACGGTGCCACACCGCGGCGCAGCCGGCTGAAGATCAGCCAGGCCACATCCACGATGGGCAGCCCGAGCACCATCATGACGGTGGCGATTTTGGCGCCCCCCATGATGCCGACGGCGGCCACCGCATTGCCCAGAAAATAGGATCCGCTGCTGCCCATGAACAGGGACCGGCGCCCGAGGTTGGCCGGCAGGAAGCCCACAATGACGCCCAGAAGGATCGTGGGTATCACGGCCACCGAAGCCTGCGGCTCCGGCAGCACGTAAAGCATGTGGACCACCAGGACGGCGCACAGGATGGCCGATACGCCGGCCGCCAGTCCGCTGAGGCCGTCAAGCCAGTTGACCGTGTTGATGCAACCCATGAACCAGAAGACGGTGACGGCCAGCACCAGCCACCAGGGAAACCCGTCCGGTCCGAAGAGAAGGCCCGGCCCCAGTGGATTGTTGACGTGCTTGATGAAGATCAGGCCAGCCATGGCAATCAGGCCGGTCCCAATCTGGATCAGGTACTGCCACCGGGAGGCCAGATCGAAACGGTCGTCGATGATGCCCCAGGCCGCGCAGAAGGCGCTGCCTCCCAGCAGAGCCCATATGCGCCGATCCTCCTGCGGATCATGGCTGACCGGCAGCCATGCCCTCAACTCCGGGCCGGCCGCCTCCCGCACTGCCAGATAGAGGCCCAGGACCAACGTAAAGGATGCCCAAAGGGCCAGACCGCCGGTGCGCGGGACGATGCCCCGGTGCTGCCGGCGACCACCCGGTTTGTCCACCAGGCCCCAAGTGCGTCCCAGCCAGCCGCTGACAGGCGACAACAAGGCCGAGGCCAGGGCTGCAACCAGCCCCAGAACCACATAGAAGGCGACGTCAACCATCGCTGTCGCGTGCGGGGCCGACATGCAGCCGGCACCGGCGGTTCGGAAGCCCTTGTCCGAGGCGGATCCCGCGCAGTCTCAGTCAACCACCGAAGTCGACGTCGGACTCCAAACGGGTAAACCACACCGGCCGCTTGAGGGACACCCGATCTTCGTAATCCCTCCAGGAAGGTCGCCGCACATGTTCGTGAATGAACACCTGAGCCGGTTCGACATAGTCCCGGTCAGGCCGCATGGCCTCCTTCTGCTTGCGGGAATCTTTGTCCGCCGCCGCAGCGGATTGGCGTGCGCCCTTTCCTCGTCGAGGGGCATCGGACCGATGACCGTCTCGGCGCCCTCGGGGTCCCTGGGCGCGTGTTTCAGGTCGTCGCTGAGACCTGGTGCCCCGGCGGTTCCGCGCACTGCTGCCCTTGCGCCGTCCCCTGCCCGATGGCGAGGGGTTGGTCCGGCTGTCGCGGTCCGGGTTCCCTGATCTGCCTCCATCGGCTCGACGCGGGTTGGCACGGTCCGCCGCCGATGGCTTGCCTTGCGGGCGCGATCCTTCCGAACGACCTGCAGCCGATTGTTTCCGCTTCCGGCCGCTGCGCCGACGACGCTGTCCGGACCGGTTTTCGGTCTGTTCGCGGCGGTTGGTGTTGCGGCCGGAACGACGCCGGCCGCGTCCTTGGCGACTTGGTTTGGAACCGTCCGCGCTCTGGTGGTCCCCGCGGGGCCTTCCCTGCGATGTGGAAGGCGAGCCGTTTTCGTCAGTCATGGTTTGTCCTCGCAAATCCGGCTGCAACCGTGCAGTCTAGGATGGGCTGATCTCGAGCAGCACCACTTGTGCGCCGGAGGCATCGGCAAAGGTGATTGTAGTGCCGATCGTCCACTCGCGGGGGGTTCGCCCCCAGAACTTGTCGTAGGCGGTGTCCGTCCCTGCGCGGGACATGAGCCGAATACTGTCACCGGGACTGAGCGGAGCCATCGCGTCAAAGCGGTACTCCTCGTCCAGGCTGGTGGACACGGTCCAATTGGCCAGGGTGACGGGCTGGTCGCTGACATTGACAATGACGATCACTTCGGAGGCGTAGGTCCCGGCGTTCAGGATTTCGATTGCGAAACTGTCGGCTGTCGCCGTCCATACACTCCCCTCGGCGACAGCGTCGGGGGATGGAATCACCAGGATCTGCCCGGGCGTGATCAAGTCCGGGTTGACAATGCCGTTGGCGGACGCCAACACCCCCTGGCTGACACCGAACGTCGCCGCAATGGCACCCAGCGAATCGCCGGCCTGAACGGTATAGGTTCGCGGGGCCGTCGCAACTCCACCTTCCCGCGAGCCGAAACCGGAGGCCTGGACCGCCGCCTCGGCCTGGACGGTCGGCACAACAACGGACGACGGCTCGGCCGGCATGGCCGCCTGCGGCTCTTCCGGCACGGTTGCGATTTGCCGTCCAATCGACCTGTGCTCGTACAGCAGGAACCCAACCGACACCAGCAAAACAGTCACCAGGACGTTGACCAGCAGGGCAAAGACGAACTGGCTGCGGTTCATGGGCCCCAACAACTACCGGCAGCTATCCGTCCGCCACATACTCCGGCGGAAAGTGCGGCCGACCCCAGTCCGTCTCATGGTTGGCGATCATGATCGATATGAAATGGGGCACGAGGGTCGCCATAATCGCCTGACCATCCTTGACCTGGTCGCGATTCGCCTTGCTGTTCCAGGTGGCGCCACCGTGAACCAACTGGTTCCGCAGCACGTACAGCCGCTCGAACAGCTCGCACAAAATGGCGTAGGTGTCCTGTCGCGCCAGAGCACCGTGCGTACGTTCCTTCCTGGCAGCAAACCGGGCCTGCCACTCACCGCCACTCCCGGTCTTGTTCCTGCTCATCCAAAACCGCTTGTACACATACGGGTTGTCGAGCAGCAGCCTGATCGGCCCCGAGAACCGCGACCAGATGGCATCGTAGACCACTCGCTCGCTGTCCAGCCGGCAAACCTTACCGAAGAATCGCTGGGCGGCACCCAGATCGGATGCATCGTGGAATTTGTCCGTATCCTCCGCATAGAGTGCATTGAACGTGATCCAGAGAAAAAGGAAGGCGGCATCCGGGTCGCCCGGTTCATCCCGCATCTCCGCTTCGGCCCGGCTCAGCCAACTGGTTGCGCGACGAACACGCAGACCCAGCCAACCGTATTGTTCCTCGGGATGGTCTGACTCCCACTGGACCCGCAACGCCTCGGCGCTGGGGGACCGCAATCTACTCATAGCCGCTCATGGCACACAGCACTCTCCTGAAACGACGGTTCGGGTTTTGACGGTGCAATCGATGGGAATGATTGTGCATCGTTCCGCCAACGTACTCAGGACCCCGCGCCCGCGTCGGCCCTACCCGAACAGCCGATCCACTTCCTCCACAATGGACTGTCCGGCCCTGGCGCAGGCCGTGGCGCGGGCGGCATCCGAATACCGGCCCAGTGTCCGTTCGTCCGACAACCACTCGGTCAATACGGAAACCTGGCTCTCTGGCGACGGGGCATACGTGCCCATGCCGTGCCTGATCACAAAAGCCGGGTTCTCCGCCTCCTGACCGGGGACAAAGCCACTCAGGATGACGGGCAGCCCCATGGCCGCGGCTTCCATGATCGTGCCCGGCCCGGCCTTGGTGACCGCGCAATCGCTGGCGGCCATCCAGGCATGCATGTCGGTCACGAAGCCCAGCACACGCACCTGTTCCGTACCGAAGGACTGTGCAAGCCGCCGGGCCAGCGCCTTGTTGCGTCCGCAGACGACCGCCACCTGGCAGTCGGGCATGGCCTTCCGCCGCCGGGACGCCACCAGTTGTTCCACCAAGGCGGCGATGGTGCCGAACCCCTCGCCGCCGCCAATGACGAGTACCAGTGGCAGCTGTTCCTCCATGTCAAGCAACCGCTTCCACGCCCGTCGCTCCCGAACCTCGACGTCCACGAACTGCCTGCGGACCGGCAGGCCGTAGACCCGCACGTTCCGCTCCGACACACTGTACCTGCGGGCCGCCACGGCAGCCTGGACGGTCGGCACACAGCACAGGTCGAGTTGGGAATGGAACCACGAGCCATGCGGGGTTACCAGATCGGAGACCACGGACACGACCGGCAGGTCGCGACCGGTCGTCCGCAGGTGACGAAACAAGGTCGGATGAAACAGCGGATTGACGGTGACCAGCACATCCGGCCGCATGCGGTCGAACAGGAGCTCGAAGTACGGTTCCAGGTACCCGGCCAGCCACGCTGCCATCTGCTCTTCGGTGATCAGGGAACCGTAGTTGCTGAAGACCCACTGCCAAAAACCGGGCAGCCTGTTGGCAATGTATTTGTAGGCCAGGGGCACGTAGTCGAGGGGCCAAGGTGCGAACTGCTTGAAAACATCGACCGAAAACACCTCGTGGACGCCCGGAAACCAGTGGGCGAACTCCTGTTGCAGGGCCAGAGTGCAGGAGCGATGTCCGCCTCCGATGTCGGACATCAGTATGAGAATGCGCATGGCGGCAACCGGAATGGGGCAACTGCTGCCGTGGCGGTCAATACGCGCCGCGGCGCAACAGCACGGTGGGAATTGTGCGCAGGGCAATGGACAGATCCAGGCCCAGGTTCCAGTTCTCGGCGTAGTAGATGTCCAACAACACCATTTCGTCGAACGTCAAATCGCTGCGGCCCGACACCTGCCACAGGCCCGTGATGCCCGGAAAAACGGCCAGCCGCTTCTGGTGCCAGGGTTCGTACCGCTCCACCTCGGCCGGCAACCCGGGACGGGGTCCGATGAAGCTCATGTCCCCCTTGACCACGTTGATGAACTGGGGCACTTCGTCCAGGCTGAAGCTGCGCAGGAACCGTCCCACCCGCGTGCAGCGGGGATCGTCCTTGATCTTGAAGTAAATGCCCTGGGCGTTGTCGAGGTCCGCCACTTCGTCGAGCCGGGCGTCGGCGTCGCTGACCATGGTGCGGAACTTGAACACGCGAATGGGATTTCCGTGGCGCCCAACACGCGTCTGGGTATAGATGACGGGACCGCCCGACTCCAATTTGATGGCGGCGGCAATCATGGCGCCGACGATCAGGGACGGCACCATCAGAATCACAAAGAGAACCAGATCCGCCAGGCGCTTGAGCCAGTAGTTCCACCCGGTGATGGAGATGGGCTGTTCGCTGAGGAGGGGCACGCCCTGCAGGGTGTCCAGTTTGATCTGGTTTCGGGTCACCTGGAACAGGTTGGGCACAACCTGGGGCTGAATGCCCTGGTCGCGGCATGTTTCGAGGGACTGCTGGAGCAGTTCCGCATGGCTTTGGGGCAGGCAGATGATGACCCGGTCGGGCCGGAGCTCGCTCAGGATGCGGGGCAGGTCCGACACGGAGCCCAGCAGGCGGAACCGGCCGATGTCGCGAGGGGGCGCCTCGCCTTCCTCATCCAGAAAGCCCAGCAGGTGCCAGCCCAGGTCCGGCTGGGCCACGATGTTGCGCATCAACATCAGTCCCAGTTCGCCGGTTCCGACCAGCAACACCTTTTCGTGGCCCAGCCCATGGCTGTACAGCAGCCGCCGCACGGCCCAGAGCCCCAGCCGCAGGCCGCCTAGCAGGCCGGTCATCATGATGGCCGTATAGAGAAAGACCAGCCGGCTGTAGAGCTGGGGGTTGAAGAAGAGATGCCCCATGATGAGAACCAGGATCGTCAACGTCGAGGCGTTGGCAACGGTCCAGGTTTCGTGGAGCCAGCCCCGTATCTGCCCGTTGTGATAAACGCCGGCCAGCTGGAACGCCGCCAGCTGCACCACAACCAAACTCAGGGCGGAAGGCAGATAGGCCTGGAACGTCTGAACGTGGATCGGCTCCACGTCCTTGAACCATTCCAGCTGGTAGCGAACGATGTAGGCCAGAACGAACGCCAAGAGTGTCAATGCGGCGTCCGCCGAACGAAGCAGGATTTGGCGCAGACGCGGATCGTCAGCCTGGTTGAAGGCCGCCAAGCGTGCTAGCAGACCGGTGTCCGCAGTGCGCGACGCAGGATCGTGGAGAGACACGGAGCAGATGGAAGCGGATTGCCGGCAGGAATTGAGCCGATCTGATATAAGGATAACCCGCGGCCGCTCCCCAGACAGTAGCCGTAATCGTTCCGTCCCGGTGCAGACCGCTTCCGCTTGGCCACAGGGGTCCCAATCCATATCCAACCGTCCGGCCGGCCCCCTCCGTCGGCCTCAAAGGAACGATGCGTACTGCTCCCACAACAGGGAACCTACGCGCCGCGGGCTAAACTCCGCGGCCCTTGCCCGGCCGGCCGTCCCCAAATCCGTCCCCCAGGCCGGATCCCGATCCAACCGCGTCAAGCACCGGTGCAGACCGTCGAAGTTCTCCACGGAGAACCAAGCTGCACTATCCGAGGCCAATTCCCGCAGGCTGGGAATATCGTGGCACAGCACCGGTACCCCGTAAGTCATGGCGTCCAGCAACGGGATGCCAAACCCCTCGAGCAGGGAGGGCAGGACCACGGCACGGGCGCGGCCATACAGGTCGTGCATCCCTGACGGCGGGACCCAACCGGGGAACCACACTCTCTCCGTCAGACCCAGCCTGCGCACCGCAGCTTCCAGCCGCGCGGGCTCCCCGCCCCAGCCCGGCGCCCCCGCCAGCACCAGGTGCCAGTCCGCCCCGGTGTGTTCCAGCCAGGCCGCGAACGCCTCAATCAACCAACCCAGGTTCTTGCGCGGTTCCAGCGTGCCCAGATGGAGCAGGTAGTTGTCCGGCAGGGACCTCACAAATTCCGGGGAGTCCGCGGGCGCCTCAACCTGCGGCTCCGCCGGAACCGGCACCACCTCGATCCGGCTGGACGGCACGTCGAAGTAGTGGCGCACATCGTTGGCGGTGGCACGGCTGATGGCCAGCACCCGCGATGCCCTGCGCGCGCTGCGGCTGCACAGAACCTGCAGATAGCGTCGCCGCGGGCCGGGAACCGCGGCCCGCGTACGCAGAAAGGACAGATCCATCACGGTTACCA
Organism: Caldilineaceae bacterium; assembly: GCA_965219935.1. Classification (GTDB taxonomy): domain Bacteria; phylum Chloroflexota; class Anaerolineae; order Caldilineales; family Caldilineaceae; genus Bin34. Next base: position 2,055,021 of record CBDCOU010000003.1, read on the forward strand.
GCGATGGTGCCGGGCATGCGATTGGCAGAACATTCACCATGCCGTGGAACAGGTCAGGCCTGCGAACACGCAAGGCCAGTGGCAATGCAGTCTGTTCCCACATGATGCGCGCGAGCGGACGGCTCACCTGCCAGTGGGTGGCGCGCCGTTGAAAGGGCAGGCCGGGATGTTCCGACCGATTGAGCCAGACCTGGACCTGCCAGGCCGGCGCACAGTCAGCCTGCGTCTCCGCCAGGGCGCGCAGAGTGCGCGCCACGTAGGTGCTGATGCCGGCGCCCGAGGCGTCGGGGCGACTGCTCAGGAGACCGGCGTTGAGTTCCAGCCGGGGGCGGTCAGGGCTTGGCATCCACGAGGCTCTGCTGCCAGGTTTCGACCAGACCCCGCGCCACACTTTCCATGCTGAACTGCTCCTCCACCCGCCGACGGCCAGCCTTGCCCAGGCGGCGGCACAATGCCGGGTCCGCCTGCAACTGCGCCAGATGGGACCGGAGCGCGTCGGTGTTCCGTTCCGGATAGACGAGCCCCGCCTCTCCGGCCGTATGTCGGCTCTCGCCGCTGTCGCTGACCACCACTGGGACTTCACAGGCCATGGCTTCCGTCAGTACGCGTCCGAACTGTTCCTGCCATCCGGCAGTCGACAGGCTTGGCAAAACCAGGACGTTCAGGGAACGGTAGAACTCCGGCATGTCCCTGCTGGCCAAGCGTCCGCGGAATACCGTCCGGTCGAAGATCCCCAGTTCCCGGGCCTGCATCCGCAACCGGGATTCGGACTCTCCGGAACCGGCCAGGGTCAAGGTCCAGTCTCCCTGCAGGCCGGCACAGGCATCCAACAGGACATCAAGGCCCTTCTCCGGCAGCAGGCCGCCGGCATAACCCATGGTGAACCCCTGTCCGGGTGCGGATGCCTCCGACGGACTGAACAGGGTCGTGTCCGTACCCATCTGCGGCACTACCTTCAACCGCCCGCTCGGGTATCCCTTGCGGAGCAGCACCTCGCTTACGGCAGCGGTTCCGGCCAGTGCCCAAGTGCAGTAGGCAAAGCACCTGCGCTCAAACCAGCCGAAGGGAGGCGGGTAGCGCTTGTACAGGTTTTGGCAGCTGATGAAAACCGCCGGAACGCGGTTGCGGGATGCCCACCGCACACCCTGGTAGGTCGCCAGGTTATAGGCTTCCTCGTCCAGGTGCAGGATGTCCGGCTGCAGTGCATCAAGGCGGCGCGCCAGACCGGCGAAGTGGTAGAGGTGGTAGTGCCCGTTGAGGCGGATAGGCAGTACCGACTGGCGATAGCAACCCGAATCGTTGGCTTCCAATACCTGTTCGCCACGGGAGTCGCGCCAGGAGGGCGGCGACACCACCGTCAAGTCCACACCCAGGCACCCGATTTCCTCCGGCAGCCGCTGGTAGCTGCCGGTTACCAGGGCCTTTGAAATCATCACCGCCCTCATGGTGGGGAGAATCCGGCACCGTCACCGAACACCGGCAACGCCTAGGGCGAAAACTCCACCGGCACATCCCGATCCAGCAGGTCTCGCTCCTTGAGGGCCTGCCAGAATTCACCTGGAATGTCGGCGGCCAAGCTTGCGATGTTCCGTTCCGTCTGCTCGATGCTCTCGGCCCCAACCACCGCCGTGGACACCCCGGGATGCGACAGCGCGAATTGCAGGGCCGCAGCCTGCAGGGACACGGCATGTTCCTTGCAGACGGTTTCGATAAGCCGAACCCGTGCCAGCACATCCGCAGGAGCGTTGCGGTAGTAGTACTGCGCATCCTCCCGCGCCCCGGTCGCCAACACCCCCGAGTTGTACACCCCGGCCAGAATGACGCCCACACCTTCGCGGCGGCACCGCTCGATGAAGCCGAGCGCATCCTGATGCAGGAGCGTGTAGCGCCCGGCAAGGAGGAAGCAGTCGAACCGTCCATGTGCCATCAGTTGTTCCGCCAACTGCCAGGAATTGAGGCCGGCACCCACACCAACCCCCTTGATGATTCCGTCCCCTCGAAGACCGTCCAGGGTGCGATACGCCTCCGTGGAGGCAATGTCCACGTGGTTGTTCGGGTCATGAATGTGGAGCAGGTCGACGCTGTCCAACTGCAGGCGCGACAGGCTCTCCTCGACGCTTTGCATAACCCCTTGATGGGTAAAGTCGAACCGGACATCCACGCCGTGACGGTTGACCAGGCGGCCAACCTTGGTCGCGATCACGAATTCCGACCTCGGGCGCCCCGCCAACACCCGGCCAATGTGGACCTCGGACCGGCCGGCACCGTACAGCGGGGCCGTGTCCAGGAATCGAATGCCATTGTCAAGGGCGTGTTCCACGACAGCCGCGGCCTCGTCGGCATCGGTCAAGCGACCTACGGGCGCCCCGCCGAAGCCAAGTCGCGGTACGTGCAGATCAAGCGAACCCAAACGGGCGGAGGGGATGGCGACCATGGCCTAACTGCTCAAGTCGATGGGGATGCAGGTACACGGGCGTGCAATGCGCCATTGTAGGGGACTGCCGCCCGCAAGGATGACAACCCTAACCGACCCGACGATCCCTGTTTGTCAGGACAAGAAGCCAAGCATAGGATTCAGGTCGCGCCAACCCGCCCAAGGAAAAACCCACATGAGCGTCGTACTGCTGCACCAGAACATCCAGCACATGGATGAGGATCTGATCGCCAGACTTAAGACCGCGGCCCAACCACGGGAACTGATTGTCTCCACGGAGCCCGCCGAGTACATGGATCGGATCGAGGACGTGGAAATCATTGCCGGCCACCCGTCCGCCGAAGTTCTGTTTGCCGCCGAGAACTGCCGCTGGGTGCAGATCTTCTCGGCCGGGGCCGATGCCCTGCTGATGAAACATCCCGAAGCGAGGGACATGGACTTTCAGTTGACCAACGTGTCCGGCATCCATGCCATTTCCATCACCGAGCACATCTTCTCCCTGCTGCTCACGCTGGCGCGCAACATTCATGTGTCCATCCGTGCCCAAGCGGACAGGGATTGGGTCAAGCATGAACATGCCGACGTGCAGGAGGTGGCCGGGACGACCATGTGCCTAATCGGGGTCGGGAGCATCGGCAGCCGCGTGGCCCGCACGGCGCATGCCATGGGCATGACCGTTCTGGGGGTGCGCCGCCACAAGGGCCTGGACGTCCCCCAGGGCCTTTCGGAGGTGTTTGGTCCGGATCAACTGGGGGAGGCGATGGGACGGGCCGACTGGGTGGTGTGCTGTGCACCGCACACACCGGGAACGCATGAGCTCGTCCAGGAAGAGCATTTCCGCGCGATGCAGCCGCACGCCCACTTCATCAACATCGGCCGGGGCAAGGTGGTGGTCGAACCGGCCCTGGTCCGGGCCCTGCAGGAGGGCTGGATCAAGGGTGCCGGCCTGGACGTCACCTACGAAGAGCCGCTGCCGGCGGATTCGCCGCTGTGGGACATGGGCAACGTGATTGTCACGAGCCACTACTCGGGTCAGTCCGAGTCCTATGGTGAACGGGCGACCGAGGTGTTGCTGGACAACCTGGTCAGGTTCAACGAGGGACGGCCCCTGAACAACCTGGTGGACAAGAAGCTGGGATATTGACCGGTTCGAGACTTGCCTCAAGCCACTGACGCGGGAAGCCAACAGACCGTCACCGACTGCTTCCCATGTGCCCGGCCTTCTCCTTCGAGGACACGGGCACGCTCTCGGAACTGCCGTGGCAGGTCGATGATGGACCCATCGCGGGCACCATTTCACACTCGTTGATTTTGGCCATGGAGCCACAAGTAGCAACGGACACATGGTGCCGAATGTTGTCAAAACAGTCGGTACCGAGCGCGATGGGATGCAGGCAAGCCGACCCGGAACAGCAACCGAATTCCCGCATCCACGAGAGTGGAATAGTGCCCGTCCTCAAACCCTCTCCACAGGTTGTACGATATATCGTACAATGTCTCCATGTTCACGATCCTGCGGAGTACGACGTTTGACCGGTGGCTGAGCAGGTTGCGGGACCGCCAAGCGGTAAACCGCATCATCGCCAGATTGCTGGCAGCCCAAGATGGACACCTCGGAGACGTGAGAGCGGTTGGCGGCGGAGTGTCGGAGATGAGGATCCATCACGGACCCGGATATCGGATCTACTTCATTACGCAAGGCACCAAGTTGATCGTCCTGCTTTGTGCCGGTGACAAGGACAGCCAGAGGCGAGACATTGAACGGGCCGAGCGAATGGCGAAGGAGTGGAGGGACTTATATGTCTGAGGAGTATCGAGAGTTCGATGCAGCGGACTACGTAAAGACCCGGCAGGATGCCCGAGAGCTTTTCAGAGCGGCTGCGGAGGAAGACCTTGGAGACGGGGTTGTGATTCGCGCTGCCCTGAAGTACATCGCCCAGACACAGAACATAAGCGCCCTTGCGCGCGACGCGGGGCTCAACCGAGGCAACCTCTACAAAGTTCTGTCTGAAGACGGCAATCCCACCCTGGCCACACTGCTGAAGATCACGCGCACCTTGGGGCTAAGGCTGCGCCTCGAGCCCATCGCGAATCCTGCACAGGGCATGCAGTCGGCCAAGCACGGGTTCTCCCGACAGGGATGACTTCAACGTAGGGGACTTATACAGAGGGGTTGACATTCGGTACGGGGGCGGCGCCATCGGGCCCCGCCCTTGCAGGCACGGGCATGCCCATCTGGGCGGGGAGACCCAGCGCCAGTGGTCGGCTTTCGCCATCGCCCGCACCACGCCCACCCTGTTGGGCCTCTTGAGTTGGGTCACTGTGGTCAACCACGTACTGCTGCGGAGCCGGCCCCTGGTCCCGTGCCGGGCTGCCTGGTATCCCCCCACCTTCGCATACGCAATGGCCCTCGTACGCCTCAACCTCTGAACCGGGACACCCCTTTTTTCACGGTCCCGGTCGCCCCCCGAATTGGTCAACTCCCGACCGCTGTCCCCGGCCCGGCTCTGGAAGTTCCTCTGCTACACCGGCTGAGTACGACCAGGACCATTCCGGCGACCACCGCTCAGAGTTGCACAACGTCCAGCCAAGGGTTCTGGCAATCAGCACGCGGGGCACTGTTTCAGTCTCGTTGATATTGGTTGCAGGCCATCATGGGTGTTCTCCCTGTCTGGGGTATACCGGGTGTCGGTTTGGGCCATGCCGCGGACTTTCAGGTCCACGAAGCGGCGGGGGCCGGGCTCGGTCTTCATCCGCGGGTCCGGGGCTTGGAAGCGTCCAAACCACCCCTCCAGCCGGTTGGTGGAAGCGAGCACTTGCAGGTTGTATTGGCTGCGCGCCTCCAGGTCCAGAAGCACCCGGTCCTGCGCCACCACCTGCCACAGGATGAGCACGGCCGCCACCAGTCGTTCCCGCACCAACCGTTGCAGGATCGGCAGCAGCACCCGGTCCAGATGGGTTAGAGCCTCCTCGTCAAGGCCCCGGATGTGCCGCCCACGGTGCATTGCCTATCCACAGCGCACGGCTGCCGGTCCAACCCCAACGCGTCCAGGGCCGGTCCGTAGACGGGGCAGTCGTTGGTCGTCAGCCCCTGTACACCGCGCTGTGCCAGGACCGTGAACCTGAGGCTGAGGGGGGGCCCGACCTCTACTGGGGCAACTGGCTCCAGCATGGGACGCAGGGGGTGACGACCGACGGCAACCCTGTCTACGGTCCGGCCCTGCGGACGGCACGCAGCGCACTGTTCTGAACGCTGCAAGCCGGAACCAAGCTCCTTGGCCAACGGAACCAATGGCGCTCGAAACCTGACCAACAGCACAGTTGCCGAGGCACAGTCAGCGGGAGCCGGAATTCCATGCCCGTATCAACCGGCTGGATGGCGGATTGGTACGCTTCCCATCCACGCAATTATATATGACATTATATGATAAATATATAACATTATATAAATCTGACACTGTTCCCATCTCGTTGATACGGGAATGCATCTACTGTTTAGGGAGCGTACTTCCCTATATCCAATTGCGGCTGGCACCGACTGTTTCGACGACATTCAGCATATGTGGCCGTCGCCGCTGGTGGCATCAGGGCCAAAATCAATGGAAGTACAACAGTGCCCCTGTGATATGATCTTTCCTTGATGGATATTTTGTTATTGTGATCGTTTTGGAACTCTGTTCCCTACCGTGCAGTTCCTGTGCAGCTGGACTTGGCGAAAATCCATAACGACACGTTAACCCAACCACTTGGAGGTTTACAGAGATGGCCGAAAAGGAAACAAGGGACACGACGCAGGATCCGACTACCGAGCAAGGGCAGTTGGATACGTCGGAGTTGGAAGCAATGGTCGGCGGCCACGATCCGGCTGATCCACCCCCAGGTATGCAGGGCTCTCCACCTGAACCCGGAGCAAACGATCCAGTAACCAGGCAGTATGCTCGCAACACAGGCAACACAGGCGGACCCAGGTCCAGTTCAAACAGCTAGCCTTGGTACTACTCAAACCAGCCAACCCACATCCGTGACCGGCGGGCTTGGCCGGACCGGTCAAGCTTGGCAACCAGTGCCTTTCCGCAGCAGTTGCTGCGGATAGGCATGACAACACGTTAACCCAACCACATGGAGGTTTACAGAGATGGCCGAAAAGGAAACAAGGGACACGACGCAGGATCCGACTGCCGAGAAAGGGCAGTTGGATACGTCGGAGTTGGAGGCAATAGTCGGCGGCAACGATGCGGAGGATTCACCTCCACCTCCACCTCCACCTAGCACGAGTTCACCTTTGGCACAAGCCGCTCGCGGCAACCGTTCCGGGCACCCTTCCGGGCACCCTTCCGGCTAACCTTGGCGTTGCTCAAACCAGCCAACCCACATCCGTGACCGGCGGGCTTGGCCGGACCGGTCAAGCTTGGCAACCAGTGCCTATCCGCAGTACGCAGTAGCTACTGCGGATAGGCATGACAACACGTTGATCCAACCACATGGAGGTTTACAGAGATGGCCGAAAAAGAAACAAGGGACACGACGCAGGATCCGACTGCCGAGAAAGGGCAGTTGGATACGTCGGAGTTGGAGGCAATAGTCGGCGGCAACGATGCGGAGGATCAGGATCAGACACGTGATCCACGTCTGGGCGATCCAAACCAGCCCCCAGCCCCCGATTCCCGAAGGGCGGCTAGGCCCGGGACCATGACCCCCGGTAGTCCACCCGTCTAACCTTGGTACTGCTCACACCAGCCAACCCACATCCGGGACCGGCGAGCTTGGCCGGGACCGGTCAAGCTTGGCAACCAGTGCCTTTCCGCAGTACACAGTAGCTACTGCGGAAAGGCATGACAACACGTTGATCCAACCACTTGGAGGTTTACAGAGATGGCCGAAAAAGAAACAAGGGACACGACGCAGGATCCGACTGCCGAGAAAGGGCAGTTGGACACGGCGGAGTTGGAGGCAATAGTCGGCGGCAACGATCCGACTCCCCCCATGCCCGAACCCCCCACGAGCAAATTCACTGACGACATAGTCGACCCTGATCCTTCACAAGCCGGCTAAACCGACGCACCGCCTTTCCGCATAACCTGAAGAGTCTCAAACCGGCGCGTCCCCTCGCCATAACCAGGCTAGGCCGGACCGCTCAGGCAATCGACGCGTTCCCCTGTGGCTACTGCGGCAGGGTCCTGGTTGTAGGCCTGCAAGCCGGTACTTGGCCCGAGATTGAATCTGCGCCGCAGTAGTGTAGACACCGGCGCACACCACTCGTTGTAAACAGGGCACTGCGGTACCGCAGTGCGTGTTGAAATTCTTCGCCGCGCCGGAGAGCGGATGGCCCATCCCGTGCGCCCCACGGCATGAGGCCAACAGGCGGGAGCAGCACGCCGTGTCCTCACACCAACGCCTGTTTCGAGAAGAGGCCTTCGCGCGTCGGGGGCAGACGGAGCCCCTTGACGGGCTGTTGCGCGTCACTGCGCCGCACGAGTGGGTGCTGTTGGCAGGCTTGGCGGCCGCACTGTTGGGAGCCATCCTGTGGGGTGGCTTTGGCCGCCTTGAACGCAGCTTGTCCGCCCATTGCGTGCTGACATTGTCCGGGGAACGCTTTCCCGTGGTGTCGGGAGTCTCCGGCACGATCCAGGAGGTCTTTGCCGGCCCGGGCGACGGTGTCGCCGCCGGCCAACCCGTCGCCCGTGTTGGTCTGTATGAACTGAACAAGGATGCGGCTGTTGCCCGCGCGCGGGTGGCCGCCCTCGAATCCATCGCGGAAGCCGACCCGGACGCCTTGGCCGCAGCACGCGCTGATTTGCGCCAGACGGAACTGCTCCAAGCCGAAGGCGAACTGGTTGTCAGTCCGGTGGCGGGGGAACTGGTGTCATACTCGGCGGCGGTCGGACAGAACATTGACGCCGGCAGTCGGATAGCTTTGGTTCGGGCCGGAACCGGGCACGAGCTGGAGGCCGTCACATTGCTGGATGGGGAGAACGCCCGGCTTCTCGACAAGGGCATGCAGGCCCGCGTTACCCCGGCCTTCACCGATCGGCAGGCCGGTCTCTCCCTCAACGCCACCGTTGCTGAAATCACGGCCCGTGGGACTGCACCGGCCCAATGGCTTACCGACTTGGGTCTCCCGGCACCGGCGCAGAGTCATCGTGTCCGGCTAACCCTGCAAGACAGGCCCGCCCACCTCACCGACGGAACTCCTTGCGGCCTGCGTATCGTTCTGAGCCGCGAGCCCCCTTTGATGGCGCTCTTCCCGTCGGCCCTGTGGGGCCGCGGATGAGAGCGCATGGGAATGGAACCAACCTGTTGGGTGTCCGTCTGAATCGGTTCGCCGGAAGGCGTATCCGAACCCCCTTGTTTCCCCAAATCGAGGCGGCCGAATGCGGCGCAGCCTGCCTGGGGGCGGTGCTGGCCCATTTGGGATGCTGGGTTCCCATCGAGGAGCTGCGCCTGGCCTGCGGGGTAAACCGAGACGGCACCAGTGCCGCCGATATCGTCAGGGCCGGAGAGCGCTTCGGCCTGGACATCACCGGTTGGAGCAAGCAGATCGAAGAGCTTGGCGACATCGCCCTGCCGGCGATTGTGTTTTGGGATTTCAACCACTTCGTCGTGTTGGAAGGCTTCGGCCGCGACCGGTTCTACCTGAACGACCCCGCCAACGGCCGCCGCACGGTCAGCGCGGAGACCTTCAGCCAGAGCTTTACCGGCATCGTGCTGCAGGCCGTGGCGAATCCCGAATTCAAGCCAGGCGGTGAGCCGCCCAAGGTGCTGCGGAAGCTCTGGCCCTGGCTCCGCGATACCCGCGGCGCCCTCGCCTATGTGATGGCTGTGGGCCTCCTGCTGGCGCTGCCCGCCTTGGCCATGCCGCTTCTGCTGAGCGTGTTTGTGGACAACGTCCTCGACGCGGGGGATCCCGCCTGGGGAGGCTTGCTGGTGGCCGCGGCCGTTATCGCAGGCGCATTGGTGTACCTGCTCGTGTGGCTGCAGGGTCGTGTGTTGCGCAGGATTGCCGTCCGGTTGTCCATTGTGCATGCGGAGCGGATGCTGTGGCACCTCTTTCGCCTGCCCTCCCGGTATTTTGCCCTCCGCTACGCCGGCGACCTGACCTCGAGGGTGCAGCTCGTGTACAGCGTTGCCGTCGGGTCGTCCCAGCAATTCGTCGCGATCGTGATCGAGCTGGTCATGAGCGTCCTGTTGTTGGCAATGATGCTGTTCTTTGACCCGTTGCTCGCCACTGTGGTCGCCGCCATCGGCATCGGCAACGTGGTGGCGATGCGACTGCTCAGCGGGATGCGCACCGACGAAAACCGCCAACTGCGGCGCGAGCAGGCCATGCTCTTCGATACCGGCGCCGCCGGCCTGCGCACTATCGACTCGCTGCGCGCCACGGCCACGGAAGACGACTTTTTCATGCGGTGGACCGGCTATCAGGCCCGCGAGCTCACGGCCCGTCAACGATTGGTGGAAATGGCCTATGTAATCGGTTCGCTGCCCCGGCTGTCCCTCCTCCTGGGAGGCATGGCCGTGCTCGGCATCGGCGGATGGCGGGCCATGGAAGGCCACATGACCATTGGTGCGCTGATGGCCTTCTATGTGTTGGCCGGCAGCTTTCTCATTCCGATTGGCAGCTTTGTGCAATTCGCCGATGCGCTGCAAATCCTGGGAGCCGACCTGCAGCGCATCGCCGATGTCCTCGATGCCCGGGAAGATCCGGTCTTGCAGGTTGAAGCCAAGCATGAGCCGGGACGCGTTGCCACCCTGAACGATCGTCTGCGCCTGGCCGGACGGGTTGAACTGCGCAACGTCACCTTCGGTTACCACGCCCACGGCCGGCCGCTGGTGGACAACTTCAACCTGACGATTGAACCCGGCCAGCGTGTTGCCTTGGTGGGTACGACCGGTTCGGGCAAGTCCACCCTGCTGCGACTGGTCAGCGGGGAGTTCACCCCTTGGTCCGGTGAAATCCTGTTTGACGGGGTGCCGGCCGGCCGGATTCCCCGGAACGTGTTCACCGGCTCCGTGGCCACCGTTGATCAGCAGATTTTTCTGTTCGCCGCCTCCGTGAGCGACAACCTGACCATGTGGAATCCCGTTGTGCCTGAACGACAGGTGGTGGATGCCGCACGGGACGCGCTCATCCATGACGAAATCATGAGCCGGCCATCCGGCTATGGCGCCCAGGTGGAGGAAGGCGGAAGCAACTTCAGCGGCGGCCAGCGCCAGCGGCTGGAAATCGCGCGCGCCCTGGTCAACAACCCCGCCGTCCTGCTTCTTGACGAAGCCACCAGCACACTGGATGCCGTGACCGAGATGCGCATCGACAACGCCCTGCGCCGCCGTGGCTGCACCTGTCTCATTGTCGCCCACCGCCTCAGCACCATTCGGGACTGCGACCGCATCATCGTTCTGGAACGCGGACTGCCCGTCCAGCAAGGAACCCACGAAGAACTCATGGCAGAAGAGCAGGGCGTTTACCGCGGGCTTGTCCAGGCGAACTGAGGCCGTCCGGGAACACTTGGTCATGCAAGGAGTTACACCGCTTCCGAGACTGTCCGAACAAGCGCGGAAGCTGGGCACACCGGTCCCGGGCGCAGGCAACAATCCCATCCGCATGGACGATCCCCGGGTGGGTTGGTACGTTGAGGAGGGCGCGCTTGACGTGTTCCTTGTCGAGTACCGGGAGGGGAGGGTTACATCAAGCCCCGCACACCTGCTGCGGGCTGGTCCCGGACGCCTGGTCTTCGGTGTCGGGTCGCATGGCGGGCAGCTGGTTGCCGTGGCCAAAGGCGTCTTGGGAACCGGCCTGCACCGTGTGGCCCTGGACATGCTCTTCGAGCATGACCTGGGCGACGAGTTGGCCGCCCAGGTGGATCAGTGGCTGGAGGAATTCTCGGCTGCCGTGGCCTCCCGCATCGAACCACATCCCCAACCGACACTCCTGATTGAGCCGGCGCATCCCGAAGCATTCCTGGAAACCCCGGCCGGAACGGTACTCTCCACACGCCCCGGCGAGATGTTCTGGGTACGGGGAGCGGATACCGGCGGCGCCTATCTGGGAACGGAACATCTCCGGCCCGACGGCACCGGCCTCGTTCCCGTGACCGCCGACACCTGGCTGCTCCTTTCGGTTTCCGGCCGTGTGAGCGGCATTCGGTCGTCGGACCTGTACCGCGAAGGGACGTTGTTCCAGGCCTTGGACGATTTCCACGGCCTGGCGCTCGCGGCCGAGCAGCTCAACCGTTCCCTGTTGTTGGCTGATGAACTCAACGCACAGACCGCACGCGCCGCTCACCGGCAGCGCGATGAGGAACTTGCCCGTGCCGGCCTGTTCTCCGTGCTCAGCTCCCGCCAACACACGACGGACGTGGCCGGTTCACCTCTGCTGGCGGCCCTGAAAGCCATCGGCGAACACGAAGGCATCGAGTTTCACTCCCCCCGCATCGGTTCCGCGGAGGAGCCGTCCCTCCAGGACATGCTCAGCGCATCCGGGGTGCGTTCCCGCCAGATCCGGCTGGCACCGGAAGACCGCTGGTGGGTTGGCGACAGCGGCGCCATGCTTGGCTTCCTGCGGGACGGGGGGCAGCCTGTGGCCCTGTTGCCCGGCTTCCGGGGCCGCTACCGCGTGCTGGATCCGTCTTCGGGCCGGTCGGCGCGCCTCAATGCCGAACGGGCCCGGGATATCGCGCCCGATGCCCACCTGTTTTACGCGCCGCTGCCGGAAGGCGAACCCCTGACGGCGAAACACCTGTTGAGACTGGCTGCCGTGGGCGTACGCATGGACTTCGGCCGCTTTGCCGTCGCCGGGTTGCTGGCCAGCCTGCTGTTGCAGGTGCCTGCCATCGCAGTGGGGATGCTGGCCGACAGCGTCCTGCCGGCCGCGGCCCGGGGCATGCACCTTCAGATCATCATGGCCCTCGGAGTGTTCGGCCTCGTCGGAGTTTTGCTCCAGATGGTCCAGGGCTCGGCGTTGATGCGCCTGGAAGGACGGACGGCGTCGCGGCTGGCGGCGGCGGTTTGGGACCGGGTTCTCAACCTCCGTTCCGGATTCTTCCGAGACTTTACCGCAGGGGAACTTGCGGTGCGGATGATGGTATTCCAGACCATGCGGGATCAGCTTTCGGGTGTTGTCGCCAACGCTCTGCTGTCCCTGGTCTTCCTGTTGCCGACCCTGGCCATTCTGTTTCTGTACGATGCGGCCCTGGCCCTCATCAGCTTGGGCATGGCCCTGGTCGTGCTGTGTGTCACCGCGGTTGTCGGCGCCCTGCAACTGGAGCCCCTGCGACGTCACTACGAGGTGTCACGGCGTCTCGCAGGGGAATTGTTGCAGTTCATCAACGGCATGGGGAAGCTGCGCTCTGCCGGTGCCGAAGCTTCGGCCTTTGCCGCTTGGGCCCGCGGTTACCGCGAGCAGAATCTCGCGGGTATCCAAATCGCCCGTTACAACGAGCACTTGGTTGCCTTCAGCGCCGCGTTTCCCGCCATGGTGGGCGCGGCCCTGTTCGCTGCGGTCCTGGCCGGCGGCCCCGACCGCATTGGTGTCGGCGATTTTCTGGTCGTGTATGCCCTCTCCATGACGTTCTACGCGGCCGTCACGAGCCTCAGTCGCTCCTTCGAAGTCATCGCGGCCGTCCTCCCGGGATACGAGCAGATAAAACCGATCCTGGCCGCCCTGCCCGAGCGCCACCTGGTCACGACCGATCCCGGCGAGTTGGGCGGCGACATCCGGTTCGACCACATCAACTTCCGCTATGTCGAGGACGGACCTTGGATCTTGGAGGACGTATCCTTCCGCGCCAGCCCCGGCGAATTCATCGCCATCGTCGGCGAGTCGGGCTCGGGCAAAAGCACCCTGATGCGGCTGGCCCTGGGCCTGGAAGACCCCGTCTCGGGCAGCGTCTACTACGATGGCCGGGAACTGGCCCACCTGAACCAGCATCTGGTACGACGCAGGATTGGTGTCGTCATGCAGGATGGCGCCCTGCAACCGGGGAGCATCCTCGACAACATCATCGGCATGGGGAACGACCTGACGATCGAGGATGCCTACCGCGCCGCCCGGCTCGCCGACGTTGACAAGGACATTGACGCCATGCCCATGGGGCTGTTCACCATGGTCAACAACAACACCTCCACCTTCTCCGGCGGCCAGGTCCAGCGCATCAGGATTGCCTCCGCCCTGGTGCGCAATCCGCGGATCGTCTTTCTGGATGAGGCCACCGGCTGGCTGGACGCCGCCAGTCAAGCCCGGGTCATGGCCGGCGTTGAGAGCCTTGCCGCCACGCGCATCGTGATTGCCCACCGGCTCTCCACCATCCGCCGGGCCGACCGCATCTACGTCCTCTCCGACGGACGGATTGTGCAACAGGGCACCTTCGAAGAACTCAGTTCCGCAGAGGGCATCTTTCGCCGGTTGGTCGAGCGGCAACTGGCGTAGGCCTCGCGGATCGCTGCCGCCGTCCGCAAATCCGCCGCGGCGGAACGCCGGGCATCCTGGACGGTGGCACGGACAAGCCCTGCGTTTCATGGCGGTCCCGGTTGTATGCCGCAGCCCATGGACAAGTTGTGCCCCGGCGTTGGTCAATTCGGCCCGCACATCGCCAATCGACTCCTGGACGGACCTGTTGCAGGGCTGTCATCGCGGGGACCGGTTTTACGGTCGCGGCGGGGATCACCCACCCCGGACTCGGGTGTGGGGGCTTGCAACATCGTCCCCAGCAACCGAGAACGAAGTACCAGGAACGCACAAAGTTTGAGGAACAGCAGCCGTGGAGGATCGATGACGGCCCGATCGCGGCTGGACGTTGGGCGGTCCCCAAGGCAGTGATACACTCCGCTTGGCTGTTTGGCGGCCATCCCGAACCAACAAAATAAGGAGAGCCCTATGGCCTTCCGGCGCGCAAGGGGTCAAGTCCCTTTCATTGTGATTCTGTTGATTGCACTGGCCTTGGCGGGTTGTGGAGGGGACACCCCCGCGGAGGAAGCGGCAGCACCGGAACCGGCACCCATGGAGGACGCGATGCCGGATTCCCGCTACAACCAGTCCCCCATGCTGAACCAGCGGGTCCTGGACGGAACACTGCCTCCGGTGGACGAGCGACTGCCGCTCAACCCTGTGGTGATCACACCGCGGGCCGACTTGGGCGAGGCTGTCGGGAAGTACGGCGGGACGCTGGCGGTCATGGCGATCGACCCCAACTATGACGCCTTCGGTGCGGAATGGGGCGACGGCGGCGGCTACGTCAACGAGTCGCTGGCAACGTTTGATCTGGCGGACCGCGTCTTCACCGAAAACATCGCCGAATCCTGGTCGGTCAACGACGAGCTGACCGAACTCACCGTCAACCTCAGGGAAGGGGTCCGCTGGTCGGACGGCAACGCGCTGACCACGGACGATATCGCCTTCTGGTGGAACGACATCATGCTGAACGAGACCCTGACCCCCTCCATCCCGGCCTACTTCAAGTCGGCGGACGGGGAGCCGATGACCGTCAACGTGATCGACGACTACACGTTCAGCCTGCAGTACAGCAGCCGCTACGCCGCCATCGCGGACCGCCTGTCCAGCCTGCAGCCCTGGGCCCCCAAGGCCTACCTGACCACCTGGCATCCGGATTACAGCGACAACGCCGCGGCGGTCGCCACGGACGAAGGCTTCGCCGAATGGTACGAGGCGTTCCTGGCCCACTACGCCGGCCGCGCCTTCATCATCTACGGTCCGGACCGCCCGATCCTGGGCCCGTACATCGTCGGCCCCCTGGACTCGGTGGGCACCCGCCTTTCCGAGCGCAACCCCTTCTACTGGAAGGTGGACTCGGACGGCAACCAGCTGCCCTACATCGACTACTACGAACGCGTTCTGGTCGGCAGCCGGGAAATCCTGGAGGCCAAGGCCATCACCGGCGACTACAACTTCGGCGGTGCCTGGGCGGATTTGGCGAACTATCCCCTGCTCCAGGAAAACGCCGAGGCGGCCGGATACACGGTCCGTCTCTACCCCGGACAGAACTGGGGCGGCAGCGTGAGCTGGGCTTGGAACTACACCAGCAAGGATCCGTTCCTGAAGGAACTGTTCAACGACCTGCGCTGGCGCCGTGCCATGTCCCTGGCGCTCGACCGGGAGGCCTACAACCAGGTGTTCAATTTGGGCCTGACCGAACCCCGGCAGGCAGTGCCGCCGCCCGACTGGTCCTTCCGCGAGGAAACGATGGGCTATACGGACGTCGAGTACGACCCGGATACGGCCAACGCGCTCCTGGACGAACTGGGCTTGGCCTGGGACGCCAACGAGGAATGGCGGACGCGCCCGGACACCGGTGAACAGTTCATCCTGTTCACGGAGATTGGCAGCGAAGGCCACCGGGCCGGGGAATGGGACTTCATCACCAGCCAATGGCGCGACGTGGGCATCGAAGTCAAGTACAAGCAGGTGGACCACGCCCTGTACGCGCAGCACCTGCTGGCCAACGACCTGGACATCGGCACCTGGGGCGCCGGCGGCCCGTCCGAGGCGGTCAGCCATGCGGTCTTCCCCATTCGGCTGGTACCGCCCTGGCACTGGCGCACCTGCTGCGCACTGGCCGGGATCGCCTGGTACGACTGGTGGGAATCCGGCGGTGAAGCCGGCGAGGAACCGCCGGCGGTAATCCAGGAACTGTACGGCCTGCTCGACGAGTGGCAGGACGAACCCATTGGCACGGCACGGTACAAGGAACTGGGCCAGGAGATGGTGGCGCTCAACGAGGAGAACCACTGGTGGAACGTCATGACCAGTCCTTCGCCCGGCATCAGCCATGCCATCGCGGCTTCCGCGGTCGACAACAGTGTCAAGAACCTGCGCCTGCCCGAAAAGGATGGCGGCTGGTGGCTGATTGAATTGCTCTATATCGACGAATAGTCGCTGACCACTTGACGTTCGCGGATCCCGGTCGCCGATTCTTTAGCGACCGGGATCCGCATCGTCCGCCTGCCGAGCCGGCTTCAAGGGGCCGTGCACCCGGCACGGGGAATCCACCGGCGCGAGGCGAGTTTGGATGGACGCCGACCAACCCCTGTTGGAAATTCGGGATCTCAAGACCCACTTCCACATCCGACAGGGCACAGTCCGGGCTGTCGACGGGGTGTCGCTGTCCGTGTTCCCGGGTCAAACCCTGGCCATCGTGGGTGAAAGCGGCTGCGGCAAGAGCATCACGGCCCAGTCGATACTGCGCATCCTTCCGCGGGCCGGGCGCATCGAGCACGGCCACATCCATTTGCAGTTGTCCGGGGGGAATCCAAGCCGCGGGGAAGTCGTCGATCTGGTCGGCCTCAATCCGAAGGGCGGCGCCATGCGGGAGATCCGCGGCGGCGAAATCGGCATGATCTTCCAGGAGCCGATGTCGACCTTCAGCCCGGTCTACACCATCGGTCACCAAATTGCGGAGGCAGCCCGCCTGCACCGGACCGCAGACGACATCGAGCCCCGAGAGCTCGTACTGGACATGCTGGCCCACGTCGGGTTTGCCCATCCGGACCGCACCTGGAGCCAATATCCCCATGAACTCAGCGGGGGCATGCGCCAACGGGCCATGATTGCCATGGCCCTGATCGGCCGTCCGCGCATTCTGATCGCGGACGAGCCCACGACCGCCCTGGACGTGACCACCGAGGCACAAATCCTGCGGCTCATGAAGCGGCTCCAGGCGGAGTTCGGCATGGCCATCATCTTCATCACCCACGATTTGGGCGTGGTGGCCCGGATGGCCGACCAGGTGGCGGTCATGTACCTGGGCAACATCGTCGAACAGGGGGATGTCGACACGGTGTTCCATGCCCCCAGGCATCCCTACCTGAAGGCCCTGCTGCGCTCCGTGCCCCGTCTGGATCCGGCCGAAAACATCGGCCTTGAACCCATCTCCGGCATGGTCCCGGATCCTTTCAGTCGGCCCGCGGGCTGTCCCTTCCATCCCCGCTGTCCGGAGTTCATGCCGGGCACCTGCGACACCGCCGTGCCGCAACTCCTGCCCGCGGTCGCCGAGCCGGGACGAACCCGGGCCGCCTGCCATCTGTACACATGACCGCGCAGCCCCCGGCCGGGACGGAAGCCACAATCCTGCGTGTGCGCGATCTGCGCATGCACTTTCCCATCCAGAAGGGCTTCCTGCGCCGCACCGTCGGCTGGATCAAGGCCGTCGACGGGGTGGATCTGGAACTGGGCCGGGGTCAAACCCTTGGCCTGGTGGGGGAATCGGGATGCGGCAAGACTACCACTGCGCGCTGCATCCTGGGCGGCTACGAAGTGACCGAGGGCGAAATCCTCTTCAACGATCCCGAACTGGGCTGGGTGGACATTGCCAGCATCTCCAAGGACGAGATGTTCTCGGTGCGGCGCAACGCCCAAATCATCCTCCAGGATCCCTACGGCTCCCTGAACCCCCGCATGACGGTCCTCGACATTGTGGGCGAGCCATTGCTCATCAATGGGATCCGAGGCTCGGAACGGGAGCAGCGCGTGGCCGAACTGCTGTCCCTGGTGGGTCTCAGGCCCGAATACATGTCGCGGTACCCGCACGCCTTCTCCGGCGGCCAACGACAGCGCATCGGCATCGCACGGGCCTTGGCCCTGCAGCCGCAGATGGTGATCTGCGACGAACCGGTCTCGGCCCTGGACGTCTCAATCCAGGCCCAAATCCTCAATCTACTTGAGGAATTGCAGGACCGGTTCGGACTGGCCTATCTCTTTGTCGCCCACCAGCTCAACGTGGTTTCGCACATCTGCGACCGCGTGGCCGTGATGTATGTCGGGAAGGTGGTCGAATCCGCCCCGACCGACCAGCTGTACAACCGGCCGCGGCATCCCTACACGGAAGCCCTCCTGTCCTCCGTGCCGCGGCCGGATCCCCGCAACCAGGCGGATGAGATCGTGTTGGAAGGGGAAGTGGCCGATCCGGCCAATCCCCCGTCAGGCTGTCTCTTTCACCCGCGCTGCCGCTACGCCGTGGAACAGTGTCGCCTGGAGGAACCCGAACTCCGCCCCGCGGCCGCGGGCCACTTCGTCCGCTGCCACCTGGCCGACGATCTGGAACTCATGGGCGTTTCCGCCCCCGCCGCCTGATGGACCAACCCCGCCGTTCCCAGTGGCTGCGCCAGGCATGCGCCGTGGCGCTGTGGTTTCTGCTCAGCGGACTGCTGCTGGTGCTGTTCGTGCAGATTTACGAACTGACGCGTGCTGCCAGTCACTGGCTGATCCCGGCCAACTTCGAACAGGAGGTGGCTTCGCGGGCCCGGCCCATGCTGATATCCAACAGCGTGCTGGTGCTGGGGGCAGTCGGGTGGATTGGAGCCGTGGTGTTGACCATGAGCCGGCTGCTGGACCTTGGCCGAAACCCCGATAGCGACCTGAAGCGGTTCTGTACCCGTTGGTTCGGCACGGCGGCCGGGTTGCTGGCCCTGCTGTGGCTGGCCGACCGATGGCTACCGCTGCCCTCCTAATCCGCCGCACTGACGCTCCCGCCATGACCCAGTACATCATCAAGCGCATCCTGCTGTTCATCCCCATGCTGTTCGTGATCAGCATGCTGGTCTTCGTCCTGATCCAGCTGCCGCCGGGGGACTACCTGACCACCGTCCTGATGCGCATGGCGGAGAGTGGCGAGGAGGTGGACCAGGCCCTGATCGAGGGGCTCACGCGGCAGTACGGCCTGGACCGGCCGCTCTACCGGCAATACCTGCTCTGGATTTCCAACATCGTGTTCCGGGGCAACTTCGGACGTTCCTTCGAGTGGGGGATGCCGGTGGCCGACATTATCTGGGAAAGGCTGGCCTGGACCGTGGTCCTGTCGCTGGGCAGCATTGTCTTCATCTGGATCGTCTCCTTTCCGATCGGCGTCTACTCGGCCACCCACCAATACTCCTTCTTCGACTACCTGGTCACCCTGTTCGGCTTTCTGGGCAAGGCCACGCCCAACTTTCTCCTGGCCCTGATCCTGATGTGGGCCGGCTGGTCCTGGTTCGGCTGGACGATGGGAGGCCTGTTCTCACCCGAATTCCAACGGGAAGCGTGGAGCTGGGCCAAGTTCGTGGACCTGCTCAAGCACCTGTGGGTGCCCCTGGTGGTGCTGGGCACGGCCGGGACCGCCAACCTGATCCGGATCCTGCGCTCCAACCTGCTGGACGAACTTGAAAAACCCTATGTGCAGGCCGCGCGGGCCAAGGGAGTCTCCGAGTTCAAGTTGATCTGGAAATATCCGGTGCGCATCGCCATCAACCCCTTCATCTCCGGGATCGGGGGCGTGCTGCCCGAGCTCATCTCGGGGGCCGCCATCGTCTCCATCGTGCTCAGCCTGCCCACCACCGGGCCGGTCATGCTCAATGCCCTGCTGAGCCAGGACATGTACCTGGCGGGCAGCTTCCTGCTGATGCTGGCCACGCTGGCCCTGATTGGCACGCTGATCTCGGACATCCTGCTGGCGCTTCTGGATCCGCGCATCCGCCAGGGCGTCTGAACCGCGCACCCGGCCCGCCTGCCATGACCGCCGAAACCATGACCGCACTGCCGGCCGCGGACGCCGCCGAACGCCTGGACACGGCGTCGCAGTGGCAGTTGATGCGTTGGCGCTTCCTGCGCCACAAGGCGGCCGTGGTCAGCCTCTTCGTGATTGCCTTCTTCTACGCGATGGCGATCGCGGTCGAATTCGTGGCCCCGTACGACCCCAACATTCCCAACGTCTTCTACCAGTACGCGCCGCCCATGCGCATCCGGTTCCTACACGAAGGCCGCCTCCACCGGCCGTTCACCTACGACTATGTCCAGAGCCGCGATCCCAAGACCCTGCGCATGGTCTTCGCGGAGGACGAGGAGCAACCCCATCCCATCCGGTTCTGGGTCAAGGGCGACCCCTACCGCTTCTGGGGCCTCTGGCGGGGCGAACGGCATCTCTTCGGCCTGGAGGATCCGGACGCGCGGATCTTCCTGCTGGGGACCGACGAACTGGGGCGCGACATGCTTTCGCGCGTGGTCTACGGCACACGCATCTCCCTGTCGATCGGATTCATCGGCGTCATTCTCAGCCTGGCCCTGGGGGTCCTGCTGGGAGGCGTGTCCGGCTACTTCGGCGGGACGGTGGACCTGTTCATCCAGCGGATGATTGAGCTGCTGCAGTCATTGCCACAGATTCCGCTATGGCTGACGCTGTCCGCGGCCCTGCCGCGGGAGTGGACGGCCATCCAGATCTACTTCGGCATCACGATTGTGATTTCGGTGGTCGCCTGGACGGAAATTGCCCGCGTGGTCCGGGGCCGCTTCCTGGCCCTGCGCGAAGAGGAGTTCGTGCTGGCCGCCCGCTTCCTCGGGGCCAGCGAGACACGCATCATTTTCCGGCACCTGGTGCCGTCCATGACCAGCCACCTGATCGCGGTCCTGACCCTGCGTATTCCCGAGATGATCCTGGCCGAGACCGCCCTGAGCTTCATCGGTCTCGGCCTGCAGGCCCCGGTCGTGAGCTGGGGCGTGCTGCTGGCCGACGTGCAGAACATCCGCACCGTGGCCAGTTCCCCCTGGCTGTTCTCGACGGGCGTCTGCATCATCGTGGTCGTTCTCTGCTTCAACTTCACGGGCGACGGGCTGCGCGACGCGGCGGATCCGTATACCCACTGATCCATGCCCCGCGCCCCGGCCGACCCGGCGCAGGTACACTAACCGGCATGCAGGAACTCGTTCTGGCCCTGGACATCGGCTCGTCCTCGGTCCGGTGCCGCGCCTACGACCAAGCTGCCCGGCACGTCAGCAGCACCCCCGACAACCCACCCCTGCACGCGCGCACCTATGCGCTGGGCAACGATGGGACCCTGCCCGTCGGCGAGGTTACCGCAGCCGCCGACGCGGTGGTGGACGATTGCCTGGCCGATCTGAGGCGGCTGTCCGGAGACATCCGCATCCTGGGTGTCGGAATTTCCTCCCTCGCCATGAGTCTGGTGGGTGTGGACGCGGCGGGACGGCCGGTAACCCCGGGGTTCACCTATGCCTGCCGCCACGGGGCTGCCGCGGCGGAGCAGCTGCGCGGGCAACTTGAGAAACAAGGGGAGTTGGAGGCCACGTGGGCGCGGACCGGCGTACCCATCCACACGGCGTACGCCCCGGCCCAACTACTCGGCCTGGCCGCCACGGAACCCGGGCTGCTGGCACAAACGGCATGCTGGCAGACGCTGGGCAGCCATCTGTTGGCGCGCTGGACAGGCCGGGCGGCAGCCCCCATTTCCACCTGCGAGGCAGGATGGACCGGGCTGCAGGACAGACACCGGCAAGCCTGGAGTTGCGAACTGCTGAACCTGTTGCCCATCTCGGAGGAACATCTGCCCCCGCTCAGGGATTACAGCGAAGGTCTGGCCATGCTGGCCCCCGCCTATGCCCAAAGATGGCCGGAACTGGCGGAGAGCCGCTTCTGCCTGCCGGTGGGCGACGGCGCCGCCGCCAACATCGGCAGTGGCGCCGTGGATCGAACCGCGTTGGCGGTGACCATCGGCACAAGTGCTGCTGTCCGCGTGGTCCTGCCGAACCGGCCGGACGGCACCGCCCCCGAAGTGCCGGTCGGACTATGGTGCTATCGGATCGATCACAACCGGCACCTACTGGGCGGCGCCCTGACGGACGGCGGTTCGATTCCGGTCTGGATCTGCAATTTGCTGGGCGAAACCCGCGCCGATCTCGAACAACAGGCCCGCGCGGTGCACCCCGACAGCCATGGCCTGACCATCCTGCCCTTCCTGCAGGGCGAACGCAGCCCGGGCTGGGCCGACAATGCCTCGCTCAGCCTGCACGGCATCACCGCCGGCACGGAACCGGGCCAACTGATGCGGGCCGGCCTGGAGGCGGTGACCTACCGTCTGGCGTTGATCATCCGGAAACTGACTCCCGCCATCCAGCCGGACACGGCCATCCTGGCCAGTGGCGGCAATCTGGAGTACTCGGATCTTTGGTGCCGGATTCTGGCAGGCACCAGCCAACGGCCGGTCCAGCGAACCCGATCCACGGAGACCACCAGCCGCGGTGCCGCCATTCTGACGCTGGAGGCCATCCTGGAATCCGAGGCGCGTTCGCCGGAATTCCACATTGCCGATCGCTTCGAGCCGAACCCCGACGAAGCGCCGACCTACGACCGTGGCCTCGCGCGGCAGGTGGAACTCTACGAACACATCCACGGTCAGGCGTGAGCCAACGGCCCAGCACTTGCTGTCCCGGTTGGTGTTCACCACCGCATGCGCGCCAACGACACCGGGTGCCGCTTGGGGACTTATACCGAGGGGTTGACACTCGGTACGGGGGCAGCGCCATCGGGCCCCGCCCTTGCAGGCACGGGCATGCCCGGCCTGCCTGGTTCACGGGTCGCCGGAGTCCCCAACAGGATCGCCCCTCGCCATGCCGTGGCCCCGATCAGGATTCCGTCCACACGGAAGTGTTCGTCCGACAGCAAACTTTCCGCATCGGTCCCCCACACTACCTCGTCGAACAGGGTGCATCCCGCGTCGTGCGCCAGCCGCCGCTACCGGTTCCAGGTGAAGACGTTGGCATTGAAGCTGCGCTCCAGCAGGTCCATGTCCGGGCACCAGCGGAAAAACAGGTGGTGGTCCACCTCTTTGCCGAAGGCGCGCTCGCGGCACCCCGAGTAGAGGGCCATTAGCGGCGAGGCCTGCAACCGCTCGGGCGGTCCCGAGGCCCGGTCCACCGTGGCGTACATGCGGTCGAACGCCGGCACCAGACGCGCCGGGGAGGGTCCTTCGGCACCCGCGCCCCGGGTCCACCATGACCCGCAGCGTACGTGAGGCGCGGGGTCGACCGCGCATCGGGAGGGCCTCCCGACGGGCTGACGCCGGTCCTCGCCGAAGGCGTCTCGGAGCAGTCTGCAGTGGCTGTTATGATCGTGGCCACACTGACAAGTTATGCCGACAGGCCCCCGTTCCTGGATGACCCGGGGCGTATGGCCTCATCAGTAACCCAATTGCCTCACCCAGGTTTGCCGGTGAGGGTTTGGCTGTTTCATTGCCGTAGGGAGGAATCTGATGAAGTTGTTCCATTTGCTTGTGACCGTGTTGACCCTCAGCGTGGTTCTGTTGGCCGCCTGTGCGCCGCCGGAAGCCGCCGCCCCCCCCCGCAGAGGCCGAGGAACCGGCGGCGGACATGGCGGCGCCGGAGAGTGAGTATTCCCAGTCGCCCTACCTGGATGCGCAGGTAGCGTCCGGTGCACTGCCACCGGTTGAGGAACGGCTGCCGACCAATCCGCTGGTCGTGGTGGCGGGAGTGATTTCGGAGGCCGACGACCTGCCGGAACTGGAGATCGGGGAGTACGGGGGCGTGATGCGTTTTGCCCATCCGAGTCCAGACATTCAAGCCGATATCGCCATTATGCTGATTGAGAATGTACTGGCGGCTCCCGGCATTGGCATTACCGGGATCTACGGCAATGTCGTGGAAAGTTATGAAGTCAATGACGACAATACGGTCTTCAGTTTTAACTTGCGGGAAGGCCTGAAGTGGTCGGACGGGGAACCGGTAACCACCGCCGATGTCCGGTTTGCCTTTGAGGATGTAATGCTGAATGAAACCTATTCACCGGGGTTCCCCAATAAGTTCAGATCTGCCGGCAGTCCCGATGGCGATCCGATGACCCTGGAGATCCTGGATGACTATACGTTCACCATTTCTTTCAATGACAGCTATGGCAGTTTTCTACGGGAATTGAGCATCAAGAGCTGGCAAGGTTACACAGATGTATTCAAGCCGGCCCATCACTTGAAGCCCATCCATTCCGAATACGGCGACGCTGACGAAATCCAGGCCATGATAGATGAAAAAGGGCTGGATACGGAGAGAGCCCTGTTTGCAGCGGTCGACTGCCTTGAATGGGACCTGACACTGCAGCGCTGCAGCGGGTTCCCGGCGATGTGGCCCTGGGTGAATGTAACGGACGACGACAGCTTCATGAAGTTTGTGCGCAATCCATATTACTTCAAGGTTGACGCGGCCGGCAATCAGTTGCCCTACATCGACGAAGTGGTGTCTGCATTGGCGGCAGACACCGATGCAGTCAACCTGAAGGTATTCGCGGATGAAGTGGATATGGTGCGGGAAGACACGGCGTTGCTGAAACTGCCCTTGTACCAGGAAGCCAAGGACAAGGGTTACATCAACTTCACCATCCTGGACAACCATGTCGATCCCACGGCCCTTTGGATCAATTTCACCTACGATGATCCGGTATGGCGCGAAGTGGTCAACAACCTCGAGTTTCGCCGGGCTCTCAATATGACCATCAACCGGGCGGAGATTATTGAGTCCATTTATTACGGTTTTGGATCACTTCCCGAACTGGTGCCCGGTGAATATGACCTGGCCCAAGCCGAAGAGATCCTGGATTCGATCGGTATGGACCAGCGGGACAGCGACGGTTGGCGGCTGGGACCGGATGGCAATACCTTTGTAATTCCCCTTGAGGTGGCCGACCACGCCCCGGATATGTTGCCGGTGGCGGAGCTGCTGGTGGAATACTTCCAGGCAGCAGGCATCAAGACCACCCTGAAGAACATCGAACCGTCTTTTTGGGGCGAGCTTTTTGGTGCAAACGAGCTGCAGGCTACTCTGCTATGGTCGGTTACACCCATGTGGCGGGACGACACCTGGGATGATTACACGGTCATCACCCGAGTGTCCACCGAATGGAGGAGATGGTCACAATCCAATGGTGAGAGCGGGGTAGAACCGCCCGCATCGATCCAGCGCCTGATAGAAATACACCAGGAACGGATAGCCGCCATTCCTGGCTCGGCGGAAGACATGGCGCTGGCTGATGAAATTTTCCAGATTCACTACGACAATATATGGATTCTCAATATTGCTGAAAAGGTGGGGTACGTGCTGGTGACGGATGCCGCGATGCGCAACGTGCCGATTGCAGGCCAGGCCATCGCCGGCAACAACAGTGGCGAGCAGATGTTCTACGCCAGCGAGTAAACTGGCGTCCAAGAGGTATTGGCAGGACGGGGGCTGTTCCGGTCGCGGAACAGCCCCCTGCCACGTTTGGCCGTTACGGAAGGTGACGGAAACACCTGTGGGACAAGGAGAGGTTATGCATACGGAAATCACCCAGGCCCAGATTGACGCCTATCAAACCCATGGCTTTGTGGTCATGGATGAATTCCTGACCCCCGAGGAGCTGGAGACCTGGCGCGACGCCGTCGACCAGGCCGTACGCGCACGCAAGGACCGCAAGCTGGTGGTCGACGGCACCATGGACGACGATCGCTGGAAGGACCGTGGTTCCTTCTACGACTACGTCTTTGTGCAGCGCCTCAATTTGTGGAAGGACAATCCGGCCGTCAAGGAGCTCATCCTGGATCCCCGCATTGGCCGGATGGCCACCGAACTGGCCCAAACGGAAGGCATGCGCGTGTGGCACGACCAGGCCCTGATCAAGCAACCCTGGGCCAATGCCACGGCCTGGCACCACGACAACCCCAAGTGGTCCTTCTACTCCCCGGATGCGATTAGCATCTGGATCGCGCTGGACGACGCCACCGCCCACAACGGCTGTCTCTATTTCCTGGCCGGGTCCCACCGGAAGACCACCTACGTCAACGTGCCCATCGCCGAGAACATGTCGGACCTCTTTCAGGAGTATCCCGACTTTGTGGACATGGAATCCATCGCCGCACCCATGAAGGCGGGTTCCTGCTCCTTCCACAACGGCTTGCTGGCCCACGGGGCCGGCGCCAACATGACGGCCGGCTGGCGGCGTGCCATGACCTGTGCCTTCATGCCCTACGGCAGCACCTTCAACGGGATTCAGAACATCCTGACCGACGAACAGGTCGCCGCGTATGACATCGGGGACGAATTGAACGACGACCGCCAGAACCCGGTGGTGTACCACAAGGACGAAGCCCTGATTACCGTGTAGCAGGCTGCTGCATCATGGATTCGGTCCGCTGCCGACGGTTTTATCGGTGTGCGAACGCGGCAAGATGGTGGTGCCAGGAAGCATCCTTGCTGACCGCGGAGCAACCAGGATAGTGCCGCCGGAGCCTGCTTGTGGCAGCGGATGGGATGCGGTGTGCGGCTTGAGGTGAATGCCTGTGTCGCAAGAGTGGTCGGGAGCGGCCAAACTCCAACACCGCCTCAGCACCTTGCCAGTTTCCCAAGCGTTCCACGTCTGCAATCGGATAAAGCGGTAGTGTATTCAGGACAGCGGCATGACGCGGCCGTCTGGCTGTGTCGTGTGTGCGTCTCGCGATGTCGGATGTCTCGAACACGGACAGCAGGATGGCATCGCAGCGATTCACCAGCCCGCGCGCGGGCCTGCGATGGACGGTGTTGTTCCCAACCACTTTCTAGTTCAGGGCGGCGGTTTTGAAGTCCTCAACCTCGATATGCTTTGCCTGCTCCCGGACCTGCCACAGGTCATAGGCCGTCTGCATCCCCAGCCACGTTTCCGGTGTGGAGCCGAATGCCTGAGACAGGCGGATGGACATCTCCACCGATACACCAGCCTTCCCGTTCACCAAATCCGACAACGCCTGGCGGGTTATTCCCAACCCTTGCGCCGCCCGCGTTACCGTCAAGCCCAAAGGTTCAAGGCACTCATGCCTTACGATCTCGCCCGGATGCGGAGGTTTGTGCATGCCCATTTTTCTCGCCTGCTCAGTGATGGTCCGTGTAGTCAACGTCGACTGCATGCCCATCCTCGAACCTGAAGGTCACGCGCCAATTCCCCGAGACCGAGACCGCGTAGTGACCACCGAGCTGACCTGACAGCGGGTGCAGGCGGAAACCTGGCAGGTTCATGTCCTGCGGCGTACTGCTTTGGTCAAGCACCGCGAGGATGCGAGTCAGCTTACCGACATGCTGTGGAGCCACTCGCCGTGCACCACGGCCACTGTAAAGTGCCTTCAATCCCCGGTGCTTAGACGAGACAATCACACAAGCAGTCTAGGGTGTAGCCTGTCGCCTGTCAATAGACAACACGGCTTTCTCAACATTGGTTCAGTGAGGGACACTGGCCGTTGGCGGGAACGAGTCTGACCCCGCGCGAGCTTGAGGTCCTGGCCCTCCTCGCGGAAGGCCTGAAGTCCGGGAACTGCACCTGACTATCGGTGAGCGCAAGGGATAAGCAGGGCGACCACCACGCTGCAGGCCCTCGGTGAGGTGATGACCAACATCGCCGCCCTATCCGCTTACGACATCCACGACATTCGGAGGGCGGAGGGCTACGGTTGGCGCGGCTTCCCGGCCCGGCTGGGCACGGCTGTGCCAGCCGACACTCCGGGGAACATCTCCGCGGCGCGGGAAGCCCATGCCGATTCCCGGAACCAGGTTGCCCAACGCCACGTGGAGCCCGGTTCAGGGACTGCGGACATCATTCCCTGTCGGATCCTCGGCCGGGATCTACAGCAGGGACCGCCATTCAACCGGTGATTGCCGAACGGCCAGGATGCGGTCGACCACATCCGCAGGAGGGCCGTCCCGGCGCCAAGATTCCTCGATCCGATCCCGGTCCGCAGGGGCCACCAGGTCGGGCAGGAGCTTGTGCAGCAGGTCAACGGCTACTTCCAGCTGGGTTGCCTGCAATTCCCGGTTGTGCCGTTCCCGTTCGGCTTCCCGCTCCCGGTTGTACCGTTCCCGTTCGTATTCCGCGTCGGCCGCCTGATCACGCCAGCGGTCCTGTCCCGCATCCCACCATTGGAAGCGCGGCGGCCGGCCCGTATCCGGCTGCCACAGGCGCACATGCGTGTCGCACACGGTGCTGAAGTAAGCCGGTGCATCCTCGTCCTGCCGGTAACGGCCATCCGGCTGCAGGCGGAAGAACTGAAGTTCCGCGGGGACATCGGGTTCGGGTTCGCCGCCGGGATCGCAGGTCAGGTACTCGGCAATGCCCAGGTCGGCATACAGGTGCAGCTTCCCCCTCACATCCTTGGTTCTGGTGGAGGGCGACAGGATCTCCACCACCAGTTCCGGGATTGGGTGGCCCTGGTCAAGCCGCATCGTGCGTCCTTCCCGGCTCCGTTCCGCGTCTGTCGGCAGCAGCAGTTCCCGCGGCAGCACCACCAGAGCCGGCTCCACCTGCGAAATTGGACACCCCTTCTCGGTGTACATGCCCGCACGGCCCCCGAAGTCCGGATCGAAGTGGACCTCCGCTTCCCGCTCCACGCGATTGCCAAGCATGGCGCGGAGCACGAAGTTCATGGCCAGGAGGAGAGGGACGTGTCTGTAGGGCAGGGGACTCACAAAGCCGTCTTTGTCCAAAATCCAATGGCGGATGTCCGTGCTCAGATGGGGGTCGGTGGTCCGGTCCCACCAGTACTCGTGGCCCTCGTCGTAGGTGTACGCGGGATCGAAGTACGCCAACTGCGCCAACTCGGCCCGCCAGGCCTCGGGATGGGCCAGCCGCCAGGCAATCCGCTTGGCCCAAGCCGCGCGCGCTGTGACGGCATCGGTGTCGCCGTGCCGCGGCGCCACCTGCCAATCCCAGGCCGGGTCCGGACGCACCGGTGCGCGCTCATCGGCCACGGACCGGATTGGCTCCTTCAGTCCCACCGCCTTCATCTCTGTGCCTCCCATGCCCGGTCGCTCCGAACGGTCCCATTCTACCGGGCCCACCCGGCGGGACGGGACGGGTTCCCTGCTCCGCCACCGGGCGGTACCAAGCTCTTCTTTCTCAAAGTTTCGGAGCCATCAGAGTCCGGGGAATGGACAGGCATGCTCACGCCTTGCCACGACACACGATGGGACTTGAACAGACCACGTCCCAAGGCTGCCCGACACAACTTCCCATCGGAATACGACGGCCCGGCCTATGTTCCAAGCCGACTCGACAGCCGGTGCACATAGGGGCCCGTGGCAGCTATCAGGCAGGCAATGCCCAGGCACGCGAGGCCCAGTCCCCAATTGACGTGATAGATATGGGGCGAGAAGGCATCCGACGCGCGGATAAGCCCCAGGGACAGAATCTGCCCCATGAACACAAATGTGTTGAACACACCCAGGACGCGGCTCCTCCAAGGGTCGGGAGTCAACCCGCTCAGCCACGCGGCCCCGTTGGGCACGGGGAGGCCCATGCCGACCCCCACAATCAGGTTGCCCAGCACCACATGCCAGAGTTCCCCGGCCATGGCCACGATCAGGAATCCCACCGCAAACAGCAGAAAGGTCAGCGCGAAGACGGCGTAGGGCCCCAGGTAGCGGCCAACTCTGAGCAAATTCCAGCTGGAGACGGCCGATGACGCCGCAGCCACCATGATGGTCAACGACACAATCCGTGGATCGGCAAACCCCAGCTCTTGCAAGCGATAGGGATGCACCGTGAACAGCGAGTAGATGAAGAGCATGGTCAGGCAGCCCAATCCCCAGGTGAGGAGCAAGACCGGCATCGCCGGTCCGCGCAGCCACCCGGCAAACCCTGTTCCGGAACCCTCAATCCTTGACACCTGCGCGGGCGGCTCTGTTCGCAGGTTGACCGCCAGGAACGGCACCAGTACGACCGGCCACAGGTAGATCAGAAAGGTCAGCCGCCAATGCATGGCGGCCAGTTGTCCTCCCAGGAACAGATATGTCAGCCCTGCCACGTTGGTGAAGGCGGACTGCTTGCCCAGCAGGCTCTGGCGCCTGGCCTCTTCCGGCAGGGACCCCAAGAGCGAAGCGGAACTTGTGGCGGTTCCGGCAATGCTGCAACCCAGCACGAACCGTTCCATCAGCATCAGCGGGTACTGAGTGGTCCAGTAGCCGCTGACGCCGCTGAGGACCAACAACACCACGGAGCCAAGGAGGGTGTGCCACCGCCCGAAACGGTCTGCCAGCCAGCCGGCCACGGGCGCGGCAGCCACAAGCCCCACGGACGGCATGACCAGGAACAGATTGGCCTCGTTCACGCCGGTGACACCGCCACCAAGATATTCCGCGAGCTCCAGCAGGGCAGGCGCCACGATGGCACTGGATGCGACTGTCAACATGCCGGCGCCCATCAGTAAGGCCGTGGCCACCCGTTCGCGTCTCATGGCGTATGCAACCCTTGGATCACGGGAACCAGGCCGGGGCGAACCGCTCGATGCACCTGTGCGATTCGGTGCCTGGACTGCTCCGGAAGCCGTTGTTGACAATCTACCTTCCATGCCGCGGGGGACAGGCGCAGGACTGTCTCGTCACTGCCATCCTCCGCATTGAGTCGGGGAGTCAGGACCAATGTTCGATGGCTCGTCGCGTTCAGGCCGCTGGCCAAAGAGTGCAGCACCGTGGCCATGCCTCATGCATCCGGCGGATATGAATTGGTGACGTACAACACGTTCATGTTCAATGCTCCGAGAAACCGGAAGGACCACCGTTCCTTGTTCAAACCTGTGCCTTCTTTGGGCACTGGTCCCTTCGGAAATCGGTCCGGGAAACGGATACGGTACATCACGCACCGTACATGTTTCCGATATGGCCTTCTATACTTTGGTGGACAGGCTTGTATCCAGGGAAACAGGCGCATCAACCACACTATGGGACGCAAGAAGCAACAGCCGCCCATATGCATCGAGCCTGGATGCAACAATCGGACTTCGTGGCGCACGAATTGGGACACCATGAGCCCGGAACTGGCCGCGGAGGTGGACCCGTACCATCACCGTTGCCAGAGCTGTTACGAAAAATGGAGGGCCCGCAAGGAAGCCGAAGATCTGCGTTATTGGGAAGCGTACCGGGCAGCTTGGCAGGCGGAATTGCGAGACGGCCTCCGAGCCGGCAAGGCCAAACTCACACGGGCGCGCAAGGCATGGACTTGTGAACTGTGCCGCGGGAAGATCAATCCGGGCGAGACCTACCAGCGAGCGTCCGTCTACATGGGTGGGTATTACCCTGAGCGCTATCCTGTTTGCACCACCTGCCGCCCGCCTGAACAGGGACAGGGACAATCAATGAAAGAGGCTCACCCGGTGGGCTAGTTGGATCTTTAGTACCAATCCAGTAAGTCTGAGGTGCCATTGGTTGAGCATCGGACAATCACTCCGGAGTCGGCCGGATCCAGTGCCGGTTGCCTGTGTTCCGGAGGCCATCACCGCTGCGCCACGACTACCCGTCCATCGATAGTGACAAACCGTGGCCGATGTCCGTCGCCCGCACCGACGATGAGGCACGGCATGCTCTTGCTTGTCCTGGCCGGGAGGGCGGTGACCTTCCCGGCCACGATCAGTCAACGTCGCTGTCGTTGTGGCCCTGCAACCGGTCCAACTCCTCGCGCAGTTTGTGCAGGCCGGCCTCGTCAATCCCGGTGAGCGCCTCGACGGTTTCCCATGAGTGGCTCCGTTCCAGCATGCCCTCGAGGTTTGCAATCCGCTCCTGGAGCCGTCCTTCTTCGCGTCCCGCTTTCAGGCCCTTTTCCCGGCCTTCGCGTTCAAGTTTCGCCTCCAGGATTTCCAACATGGTCACGTCTTCCGGGGTCAGGCAGACCTCCCCGAGCCATTCCTGGTACCTCGCCACCTCGGCGGTCAGAACTTCCTTCATGGAGCCTCCATACTCGATTGTGGCGAGGAACGGCACGCTCTTGCTTGTCCTGGCCGGGAGGGCGGTGACCTTCCCGGCCACGATCAGTCAACGTCGCTGTCGTTGTGGCCCTGCAACCGGTCCAACTCCTCGCGCAGTTTGTGCAGGCCGGCCGCGTCAATGCCGGTGAGCGCCTCGATGGTTTCCCATGAGTGGCTCCGTTCCAGCATGCCCTCGAGGTTTGCAATCCGCTCCTGGAGCCGTCCTACCTCAAGCCCTTCCTGGCGTCCCTCTTGGCGTCCTTCTTCGCGTCCCGCTCTCAGGCCCTCCTGCAGGCCCTTTTCCCGGCCTTCGCGTTCAAGTTTCGCCTCCAGGATTTCCAACATGGTCACGTCTTCCGGGGTCAGGCCGACCTCTCCGTGCCGTTCCTGGTACC
Source organism: Caldilineaceae bacterium (assembly GCA_965219935.1). Taxonomy (GTDB): domain Bacteria; phylum Chloroflexota; class Anaerolineae; order Caldilineales; family Caldilineaceae; genus Bin34. Next base: position 2,087,358 of record CBDCOU010000003.1, read on the forward strand.
TCGCCACCTCGGCGGTCAGAACTTCCTTCATGGATCCTCCATACTCGATTGTGTAGTATCGCACCAGCGTCACCACCTTGGAGGGGCCGCCGGGCGTGGCCCGAATCGCCGGCAACAGCGGCGGCAGCAACTGCACCAGGCGCGCGGCCTGGGTGCGCCCATGGTCGCTCAGCAGCATTTCCATCGCCCGACCGTACGCATCGCCGCGCGCCTCCTCCAGCGGCATGCGGTGCAGTTCCACCAACACGTGGCTAAAGCGGCAGACACCCGGCAGGTTCCGCACCTTTTCATTGTACAAGTCTGCGAAACGGGGGGGCGGTGCCCATGACCGCGGGCCGTGGTGCAGGACCACGGTCACAATCGGGCTGATCGTGTCCGCCCGCGGGCGCCGGCTCCGTTCCTCCTCCCAAATGCGGCTCTGGTAGCGGAGCAGCCGCAGGCGCAGCCAGAAGTCCACCGTGGACTGGTGCTCGACCAGCACGTACACGTATACCGACTGGTCCGACGCGCCGCGGGCCTCGAACAACACGTCCGTCTCCGACCTTTTCAGTGCTTCGTCGACGAATGATCCCGGCACTCGTTGCAGTGTGGTGAAGTTGAGGTGTTGGGCCACGTCCTCCGGCAGCCGTGCCTGCAGCCAGGCGCGGGCGGTGGCCGGATCGCCCAGGGCCCGGCGCACCAGGGCATCGTGGTTCATGCCAGGGGATTGTTCGCCCGCCATTCCGGTCGCACCTGCCTGCTGCAGTGGTCAAGTCATTCCGGTTAGCCTATTCCAATGGCACGAAACATGCAAATAAATGATCAATGGTTCATTGATTGGGTTGCACAGGGTTGTCCGGGTCATGCCAAGTCCGTCGCGCGGTGCCCGTTGTGCCTGTCGGGTCGGGTTGCGATGTGACCCGTACCGGGCGCAGGGGGTGATCGCCGGACTCCCGGGGACTCGCCTGCGGTACCGGCAGACACGGTTCGCGGTGGACCGCCAATTCGTTGGCATGCGTTGGCGGATTCGAGCCCGACACCAGGCCGGTGTGATGCCGACACATCCAACTGGTCACTGGCATCCGGCCGGCGGCGGGGCTGCCGTGGCCCGCCAGACCGCCGTTGTCCGGGCGGCCGATACTGGCTCCGGCCGACTCCGGAGTGATTGTCCGATGTTCGGCCAACCGTGTCTCAGATATGCTGGACCGGGTATAAGGCATGTGTGCCCATGTGTCCAGTTGGGGACACATGGATCAGGTACACAAGTCCCTTCCAACAGGTGCTGAGTGGGAGGCCGCTGCCACCCACGAATGCCAATAGCCGGCCACCTTGTGGCTGCCCACCGGCAGATGATGGTGGCGGACACCGGTTCGGACGCCACAGGCGGGAGGTTGTCCGCATCAGCGGTACCGGGTCTGCCGGTCGTGTCAGGCGCATGCAATCCCGACGGATTGTTGTTACCCGGACCGGATTCGACTTAAGATACTAGGTCGGCGCGGCCGGGCTCGCGGCAATCTTCCATCCCGGTGCCCTGTGTGGCACCGCCCCGCCCGTTGCAACCTACCCTCCTGCATCACCCCTTCGGTGTTCTGCCATGCCTGTACCACGAATCGCGGTTAGAGCCGAGGCTCGTCGGCATCTGGGGAACGGCATCCATGCGATAGCCGACCTGCTGTCCCCCACTCTGGGACCTGTCGGCGGCGTTGTGGCCAACCAGCCCAACGTCGGACAGAAGACGGAGCTGCTGAACGATTCCTCGACGGCCGTCCGCCGCATTATTGAAATGGGCACCCCGGACACCGATGTCGGCGCCATGTTCATGCGCGGCATGATTTGGCAGGTGGGCCAGGAAATCGGGGACGGCGGCACCGTGGCCGCGATCCTGACCCGCACCATCTTCGACGAAAGCCAGCGCCTGATCGCCGCCGGCGAGAGCCCCATCGTCCTGGCCAACGGTATCCGGGCCGCCACCGAGGATGTGGTTGCCTATCTGAAACAAAGCGCCCAGCCCGTGGAGGACGAGGACCAGCTGTCCCATGTCGCCATGGGCATCATCGACGATCCGGATCTGGCCCAAGTCCTGGGCGAGATGAGCTACATGCTGGGCCCCGAGGCCCATGTCAACGTCCACAAGTTCGTGGCCCCCTACCTCCAGCAGTACTACCACCCCGGAGGCCACTACAAGGCGCAGATTGCGTCGATGCACTTCTACACCGACAAGGCCAACCGCAAGGCCATCATGCCCACGGGCCGCATGGCCCTGGTGGACAAGCGGCTCGATGACCCGGTGGACATCATCGCCATCCTGCAGGCCGCCCAACAGGCCGGTGCCGAATCCCTGACCATCCTGGCCAACCACTTCAGCGACCAGATCATCGGCATCCTGATGGCCAACAACCGGCCGCCCGACATGGCCGACTTCGACGAGTCCGCCCTGGAAAAGAAGGACACGAAGGCCAAGCAGCAGGGCAAGATCCCCATCTCCGCCGCGCAGATGAAGTTTGTCGGCGAGGAACGACGCCTGGGCTACCTGGATTTGGAACTGCTGACCGGTTCCACGATTGTGGGCAGCGACATCGCCAAGCCGGTCGAGGACATCACCGCGGACGACTTGGGCGTCGTGTTCCGCTCCGAAGTGGACCGGGACAGCATGTACGTCCAGGCCGCCCACCAGTTCGGGCCCGGGACCCAGGCACGCGTGCGGGAACTGCAGGCCCAACTGGCGGAGATGCCGCTCGATCACGACGACTACGAGATGACGATGCGACGCGTTTCGGCCCTGACCGGCGGCGTCGGCCAAATCAAAATCGGCGCGGATGCCAAGGTGGAGCGGGAACTGCTGGCGGAACTGACCAAGCGCACCGTGACCGTGCTGTCCACCGCCCAACGCGGAGGCGTGTTGCCGGGCGCAGCCGCCGGCTATGCCCATGCCTGCGCCAGTGTCGACTTGGACTCCAACCCCGAATGGCGGACCGGCAAACAGGTCCTGCTGCGCTCCCTGCCGGCACCGCTCGAGCAGATTCTGCGCAATGCATACGTGGAGAACACGAAGGTCTACCTCGAACGCATCTTCGACGCGGGGCCGCGCACTACGTTCGACGCCGTGAAGGGGGAGGTGGTGGATGCCTTCGAACACTCCATCTTCGATGTGGCGGAAACCATGATCAGGGTCCTGCAGACCGCGGTCAGCAACGCCATCATGGCCATCACCACGGACACGATCGTGTACCACAAGGAACCGGAACAGTCCTTTTCCCCCAACGAATAGTCCTCGGGGACGCCGGAGCCATTCCAAAAGGGACCACAACATCGCCATGAGCATCATTCTTTCCCTGTCCGAGGCGCACGCCGGCTTTTTCGCCGCCGGTCCCCAGGGCATGTTCAACGTGGGAGCCGAGGGGAACCTGACGGAAGTCATCCAGCCGGAGAGCCATCTGTACGCCACGGACAGCCTGGACGATCGGGTGCTGGTGGGCGGCGCTCCGCACGGGGTCGCCTTCAGCCGGGACGGCGGACAGACCTGGCAGGCCGCCTGGATGGACTTCGTGGACAGTCCGGTGGTGGCCATTGCCGCGGCACCGGATGTGGCCGACTCCCACATCGTGCTCGCAGGCACCGAGGACAAGGGCATCCTGCGCTCCGCCAATCGCGGCGAGGGGTTCTACGTGTGCAACTACGGCCTGCGCAGTCTCGCCGTCCTGCACATTTGCTGGGCTCCGCCTTGGCCGCGGGACGCCTGGCCCCGCTGGCGACTGGCCTTCGCCGGCACGGACGAAGGCTTCTACCGCTCGCCGGCCGCAGGCCGCGGCTGGAAGCGCTGCGAGGGTGCCGAGGGCGCGTTCCAGGTGGCCGCCGTGGACAGCCGCTTCCACACCACCCACATCGTGCTGGCCGGCACGGAAACCGACGGGCTTTGGTTCTCGGACGATCAGGGCCGCCGCTTCCGCCGCCTTGACGATGCCCCCGAACAGATCAACGCGCTGACGGCCCTGGCCGGAGGCGGCTTTGTCATGAGCGATGCCGAAACCCTGTGGCATTCCCCCGATGGCCTGAACTGGACACCGCTGCAGGGCGAGGATCCCTGCCTGGTTCTGCAGGAAGCCGCCGGCAAGGTCTGGGCCGGCAGCCAGGACGGCTTGCGGCAGGTTAATCTCAACGGAACGTCGGCATGACCCATCCCTTCTCCCTCGAAGGCAGGACCGCCGTCGTCACAGGCGGCACCGGTGTCCTGGGCGGAGCCATGGCCCGGGGGTTGGCCGCAGCCGGAGCCCGCGTGGGCATCCTGGGTCGCCGCGCCGCCCGTGCCGCAGAGGTGGCCGGGGAGATCGAGGGGACGGGCGGATCCGCATTCGCAATTCCGGCCGACGTTCTGGACCGCGACTCGCTGCTCGGGGCCCGCGCGGAGACGCTGAACCGGAGCGGCACGGTCGACATCCTGGTCAACGCGGCCGGCGGCAACGTGCCCGAGGCCACCGTCTTCGGCGACATTTCCTTCTTTGGGCTGTCGCGGGAGGCCTTTGATCAGGTGGTGGGGCTCAACCTGACCGGCACCCTCCTGCCCACCCAGATATTCTCCGAGCCCATGACCGACCAGGGCCGGGGATCCATCATCAACATCTCGTCCATGGCGGCCCAGCAGCCGCTGACCCGGGTCATGGGCTATGCCGCAGCCAAGGCGGCCATTGACAACTTCACCCGGTGGCTGAGCGTGGAACTCGCCCTCAACCACGCGCCGGGCGTCCGCGTGAATGCGATTGCGCCGGGCTTCTTCGTGGGCGAGCAGAACCGCGCCCTGCTCATGGAGCCGGACGGCTCGCTGACGGCCCGCGGCCAACAGATTGTCGACCACACCCCGATGGGCAGATTCGGGGAGCCGGATGAACTGGCCGGCATCGCAGTGTGGCTGGCCGGCGACGCCAGCCGCTTCGTGACGGGCACCGTAATCCCGGTCGACGGCGGCTTCTCCGCCTATTCAGGGGTCTGATTCCCAGCCTGTCCGCACGGTGCCGGTGCGCACCCACCCGATGGATCCCGCGCACGCCCGCGCGCCCCGCTTCAAAGCCGCCCCAGCGGCCGGAGGCCATATGACATTCGCATCCGCCTCGACCGAGGCCCTGTGTTCCTGGCTGGCCGAAGCGACATCGCTCGACATCCATTCCGCCTCGGTCACCATCGACGGCGACGACCTGTTCTTTGTCGGGCGTCGCGGGGTGGATCTGGTGGCCGGGCAGGCCCATGCCCCGGGCTCCGCTCCGATCCTGCAGGGCCGGACACAGGCCGCGACCGCACCGGATGCCGGCGACTGCCAACTGACCTTGGGCGAGGCCGACCCCGCGAATGCCGCGGCCCTCAGAGCCAGGCTCGCGTGGCTCCGTCCCATGCCGTGCCAACTGGCGAAGTCGGCGGGAACCGGGGATCGGCTGGGCATTGCCACGCCGGGACACATCGGCGCCTTCGAGGCCGTCGCCCAAACGGATGCGGACGGCCACACGGTCCATCCGCTCTTCCCCATCCTGGCCCAGCAGTCCATCCGCGAAAACGACCGCACCGGGCGCACGCCGCAGGAAGTCGTCGACGATGCCATGTGGGGCGTCCTGCAGTGCGGCTGGCAACACGGCTACGGCGCCGACGCGGACCATCTCAAGGAGCCGGCGGACATCGATGTCTGCCATGCGGCCGGGTTCACCTTCTTCACGATTGATCCGGGCGACCGCGTGGACGACGAGGCCAACACCTGCGACATGGCCACCGTCCAACACAAGGTGGCGGCCCTGGACTGGGCCGTCCTGGACAGTTCGCCGGCGGACCTGTGCGAGCGGCTGGCGGGCCTGAGCCTGGACTTGGGCGGCCGGTCGGTGACCCTGAGCGAAGAGGATGTCCTGCGCGCCGCCGGCAAGTACGGCCCCTCGCTGTCCCACACGGTTCGGATGGCGCGCCACCTGGCCGATCTGTGCGGCGACACACCCTACGACCTTGAAATGAGCGTCGACGAGACGGCCACCATCACGTCGCTGACAGAACACATCTATATTGGTGCGGAACTGCAGCGGCTGGAGGTGCCGGTGGTCAGCCTGGCACCCCGCTACACCGGGATGTTCGAGAAGGGCGTGGACTTCATCGGGGACCTGGACGAGTTTGCCCGTTCCTGGGCGGATCACATCGCGGTGTCGCGGCACTTCGGCCCGTACAAGCTGAGCCTGCACTCCGGCTCGGACAAGTTCAGCATCTACCCGATCGCCGCCGAACTGGGCGGCGACCTGATTCATCTCAAGACCGCCGGCACCAGCTACCTGGAGGCCGTGCGCACGATCGGCCACCGGGACCCGGACCTGATGCGCAGCATCCTGGCCTTCGCGGTGGATCGGTACCCGGAGGATCGCAAGGCCTACCACGTGTCGGCCGAACTCGATCGCATGGATCCGTGGCGGACCATGCCGGACCGCGACCTGCCCTCGGTGCTCAACGACTTCCACACCCGGCAGGTACTGCACGTGACCTTCGGCTCGGTCCTCAACGACCCGAAACTGCGCCCGCCCTTCATGGCGACTCTCAGGTCCGGCGCGGCCAAGTACAATGAACTGCTGATCGCGCACTTCATCAAGCATCTGCAGCCGTTTGTCTGACCGGCGCGCCGGCCGCACATCCCTTCGGACCGGCTTCGCCCCTACCGCCTCCAGCCCATGCCGCATTCCGACGAAACCTTTCTGATCACCGGCTCCTTCGGGTGCATCGGCGCCTGGGTGCTGCGCACCCTGGTGCAGGACGGCGCACGCGTCGTTGCCACCGACCTCAGCGACGATCCGGTGCGGCCGGCCCTGGTCATGAGCGAGGAGGAACTGGCTGCGGTCGAATTCCGGCAGCTGGACGTCACGGACCGGGACGCCGTCGTGCGCATGGTGGCCGAATCGGGCACCACCCACATCATCCACCTGGCCGGCCTGCAGGTGCCGTTCTGCCGCGCCAATCCAACCCTGGGCGCCATGGTCAACGTGGTGGGCACGGTCAACATCTGCGAGGCGGTCAAGGAAGCCGGCGACCGGATCCGGGGCTTCAGCTACGCCAGTTCCCAGGCCGTCTTCGGTGTCCCGGAGCTCTATCCGGAGAGTCCGGTGCCGGACAGCGCCCGTCTCGTGCCGGATACGCTGTACGGCGTCTACAAGCAGGCCAACGAGGGCACGCTGCGCGTCTACTGGGAGGAATACGGCATATCCAGTGTCGGCCTGCGACCCTACATCGTCTACGGAGTGGCACGCGATCAGGGCATGACATCCGACATTGCCAAGGCCATCCTGGCCGCGGTGGCGGGACGACCCTACACGCTGCGCTTCGACGGACCGGTGGCCCTGCAGCTGGCCGCCGACACCGCCCGCATCTTCATCGCCTGCGCGCGCAGCGGCCATCGGGGCGCGGCGGCCTGCAACCTGCGCAACGATGTCGTCACCGTGCAGGAGTTCGTTACCGAGCTGCGGCGCCAGTTTCCGGCGGCCGACCTGTCGTGGACGGACAACAGCCCCCTCCCGTTTCCGCACGACATGGACGTCTCGGGCCTGCGCTCCATATTGGGCACGGTCCCGCACACGCCCCTGGCACAGGGCATCGCCGACACGGCCGCCCACTTCGGGGAACTGCTGGCCGACAGCCGGATCGATCTGGGACAACTGGACGGCTGAGCCACGGGCCGGACAGATGCAAACCCGCTCATGAGCGTGCGCCACACCAAGATCGTCTGCACCCTCGGCCCGGCATCCTCGGGTCGGGCTGTCCTGTCCGACATGATCCGGTCCGGGATGGATGTGGCGCGGGTCAACATGAGCCACGGCACCCACACATCCCATGCCCGCACGATCCGGCTTGTGCGCAGCCTGGCGGAACAGTTGGGGCGCACTGTCGGCATCATGGCCGACCTCCAGGGCCCCAAGCTGCGCACCGGCGTCATGCAGACCGGCGGGGTCGATTTGAAGGAAGGCGCCTCCATCACCCTGGACCAGAGCCGCGAGCCCGGTACCGAAAACCGAATCCCGATCCAGGCCGAGGAATTCTTTCGCATGGTGGCCCGGGGCGACCACTTCGTGATCGACGACGGGCTGCTGGAGCTGGCCGTCCTCGACATCGCCGGAACCACGATACGGGCCGAGGTTATCCACGGCGGTCTGCTCAGGGACAACAAGGGCATCAACCTGCTCAACGACCGGGCCGCCGTCTCCCCCCTGACGGACAAGGACCGCGTGGACCTGGAGTTCGCGGTGCAGCAGGAGGCGGATTGGATCGCGCTCAGTTTTGTGCAGGGTCCCGAAAATGTGTCCGAAGTCAAGGGCCTGATGTACGGCCTGCTGCCCACAGGGGCCATGCCGATCCCGGTCATGTCCAAGATCGAGAAGCCCGGCGCCGTGACGGCCATCGACGACATCATGGAGCTGTCGGACGGCATCATGGTGGCCCGCGGCGATCTGGGCATCGAAACCGGCCCGGAACGGGTACCGCTCATTCAGAAGGATCTGATCCGCCGCTGCAACCTGGCGGGCATGCCGGTTGTCACGGCCACGCAGATGCTGGAATCGATGATTCACAATCCGAGGCCGTCCCGCGCCGAAGCCAGCGATGTGGCCAATGCGGTGATCGACGGCACGGACTGCATCATGCTGTCCGGCGAAACCGCCATGGGCCGCGACCCGGCGCACGTAATTCGCACCATGGCCTCCATCGTGACGGCCGTCGAGGACGAGTTCGCCACCCCGCTGCTCCGGTCCGCAAGCGATGCAAACGATCCCGGGGAAGGCATTGCCGATTCCGTGGCCAGGTCCACGGTCCACCTGGTGGACGCCGTGGGCGCCTCCGCCATCCTGACCCCCACGGCCTCCGGCGGCACGGCCAAGAACCTGTCCCGTTTCCGGCCGGCCGTGCCGATCATCGCCCTCACGCCCAACCCGCGGGTGCGCAGCATGCTGACGGTCCACCACGGCATCCAAAGCCTGCCGGCCGAGGATCACGACACATCGGACGAGGTGATCCAGGATGCCATCGACCGCGCCCTGGATTCCGGCCTTGTGGAGGAAGGGGACCGGGTCGTAATCACCGCGGGCACGGTCATCGGCCAGTCCGGCATGACCAACATGATCACCGTCAGGAGCGCCAGCCGTCCCCTGTTCAAGGGTGTCGGCCAAGGCAGCAAGCGGGTCATGGGCGCCTGTGTCCAGCTGGCGGAAATCCTGCAAAACGGAATCATCGATCCGCAGGAGTGCATCCTGGTGGCGCCCAAGTTCACGCCGGAGTGCATCGAGTTCGCGAGCCGCAGCCTGGGCCTGATCACGGGCTGCAGCGCAGAGACCGTCGCGGCCATGCTGCCGGAAGGATGTACGCACGACTGGCTGGCCATCTACGGTGCCGTGGGCGATTTCTCCCGGGTTGCGGAATGCCGGACCCTGATCATGGACACGATCACCGGGCGGGTGTTCGACCTGGCCCAGATCCGGAACATTTGAGGGCTGCGCGGGCCGGCCCATGCGCATCGAGGCTGTCCACACCTTCGAACTCGGCTGTGCCATCGACGAGCCCTTCGGCTGGTCCCAGGACTTCATTGATCGGCGCAGCCTGACCCTGGTCCGGCTGGACACCGACAGCGGACTGTCCGGGTGGGGCGAGTGCGGCGCCCCGGGCACCGCCCACCTGATCCACGAGGTGCTGGCGCAACGGGTGCTGGGCGGAAATCCCATGGACCGCAACACGCTCTGGCAGCGGCAGTTCCATGCCCTGTACAACGGCGGCCTGACCGGCGGCATCGGGGCCAGTGCCATCAGCGCCCTGGACACGGCCTGCTGGGACCTGGCCGGCAAGGCCTCCCGGCTGCCGGTGCATGCCCTTCTGGGCGGTGCCCTGCGCGATCGGATCCTGGTCTATGCCACCGGCCTCTACTACGGCCGGCCGGAAGGCGACCCGACCGTCAGGGACAGACTCCACGACGAGGTGCGCCGCTACCTGGATCAGGGCTTCCTGGGCATGAAGACCAAGGTGGGCGGCCTGTCGCTGTCCGCCGATCTGCGCCGGGTGGCCGGCATCCGGGACGTTGTCGGACCCGACGTGTTCCTGATGGTGGACGCCAACCAGGCCTACGACGCCGCAGGCGCCATCCGGATTGGCAGGGACCTCAGGGATCTGGCCGTCCACTGGTTCGAGGAGCCGGTCAACGCCAAGGACATCGAGGCCTACCTGCGGATCCGGCAGGCGGTGCCCGGCCTGCCGCTCGCCGGTGGCGAGGTACTGCGCACGCGGTTCGAATGCCTGGACTATGTGCGCAGGCAGGCCGTGGACATCCTGCAGCCGGATGTCGGCAACGTGGGCGGCATCACCGAGCAGCACCGCGTCACCCAGCTGGCCGAAGCCCACGGCGTGCGCGTGCATCCCCATGTCTGGGGCTCGCCCGTGATGGTGGCCGCCTCGCTGCACCTGGCCAGCGTCACGCCGCCCGCGGCCACATCGGGCACGGCCCATCCCTTCCTGCAGGAACCGGTCATGGAATACGACCGGACGCCGAACCCGCTCCGGGACGATCTGGCCCGCCAGCCGTTCCGGTTCACGGACGGGCGCGTGCACGTGCCCGAGGGTCCTGGACTGGGTGTGGAGATCAATGAGGACGCGGTGATGCGACACTGCTTCAGACATCAGGCCACACACCTGGACTGACCAAGGGAACATACGGGCTGCGGCGACGGGATTCACACCACCGGCCCCGGCCTTGACTGGCATGGCCGCCGAGGCAACTTCCGAAACCCGATCCTTCATCCGGGACCGCCCCTGGCTCCTGTGCTGCTACTGTCCCGGATTGCCGGCCCTGCACCTGCCCGGGCATGCGGAGTTGGAGGACGTGACCGGTCTGCTGCACGACCACGGACACGGCACCCTGGCCGCACTGCTGACCCAGCCGCTGCCCGAAGGTCTGACCGTGGCCGCAGCACTGGGCATCCGGTACGGCCGCCATCCGGCTCTGCAGGTGCGGTCCGGGGCGCAAACCCGGCTGGCCGGCCTGAACGGTTACCTGCATCATTCCATCACGCTGACCCGCTGGCTTGAGTCCATCCGCTCGGTCACGGGCATACAGCAGGTTGCGCTGTGCCTGCTGCCGCAGCATCAGACCCGTCCACCCCTGCACACCCTGTTTCCCGAAACCGCACCGGTCCTGGCGGAGCTGCCCGGACACGCGAACTGGTCCCTGACCGACCTGTCCGGCCCGGACTCCGCGGTCCTGACCGGCATTCTCAACACGCTGGAAATTGCCGCGGCCCTGAAGGATGCGCGGCCGGGCGGCCGCCAGGGGCTCCAGTTGCTGGTGGCCGACCGGTGCCTGCCCCACGCCGCGGAAACCGCCTTCCAGTTGCGGACGGAGGCGGAGGTGACGGCCAGTTGGCAGCAGGGGGAACTGGCCGACATTCTGCTCCGGTGGCTGGCCACCGCGGACCAAGCCCCCCGATCCGGCCTGGAACTGCTCCGACAGCTTCAGGCACACGGAAGCGCACCGGCCGCACGCCATGGCTTCGTTTCCTCCCGGATCTCGCAGCTGCACTTCCTGTGCAGCCAGTTCGTTGATCGGTCCCGCCAACTGCTGAACCGCGAACGCACCTTGCAGGCGGCCTACCTGCGGGCCCGGTTCAATCCGGACGATACCGGCAATCCGTACCGGGATCTGTTCGACTTCATGCGCAAGATTCAGTTCCAGCTAAACCTGCTGCCCGTGGCGCACACCGACGCCGGGATGGTGGTGTTGACGGAACTGCTGGATGCGCTCAACGGCATCCTGGACCTGCAGCGCAACACCCCCGAAATGATTGTGATGCCGGAGGACGCCGCGGATGCGCCGCCCGAAAGCCTGGACCTGCCGGTCTACATGCCGCAGTCCCGGCCGGTTCCGGCCTACGACCTGCTTGAGTTCAGCCAGTGCGGATGGCTGGAGCTGGTGGGCGTCCTGAACGAAGCCCGCGTATGAACGCCGTGAACCCGGCCTCAAGCCATCGGTGGGCCACATGACCACTCCGATGCGGGCCCAGTACCTGGAACTGAAGCAGCAGTATCCGGACACACTGCTGCTGTTCCGCCTGGGCGACTTCTACGAGACATTCGACGAGGATGCCGAGGTGCTGGCGGATGTCTGCGAGGTGACGCTGACCTCGCGCCCGGTGGGCCAGAACCAGCGGGTGCCGCTGGCGGGCGTGCCGTACCACTCGGTCGACTCCCATCTGGCCAAGCTCATGGACAGCGGGATCAAGGTCGCCATTGCCGAGCAGGTGAGCGAACCGGGCCAGGGCCTCGTGGACCGGAAGATCACCCAGGTCCTCACGCGCGGCACGCTGACCGCGCCGGATCTCCTGACCGCGCGCAGCAACCGCCTGGCGGCCGTCCACTTCGCGCCGGATCGCCTGAGCGCGGGCATTGCGGCAAGCGACGTGACGGAAGGCTCCTGTCAGGCCACCCAGTTGCAGGACAGCCATCCCGACGAACTGTGTGCCCGCGTCATCGACGAACTGATCCGGCTGGAACCCAGCGAAGTGCTGCTGCCCGCCGCGGCCACGGAACGGGTTCCGGCCCTGGCCCCGGCCCTGGAGCGCCTGGATGCATCCGTGTCCGAGCTGGAACCCTGGATTTGGGCGGAACCGGGCGCCACGCGGCGCGTGCTGGAACACTGCCGCATCGCCCGGCTGGACGGCTTCGGACTGACGAACAAACCGCAGGCCGTCGCCGCGGTCAGTGCCCTGTTCCATTATGTCGGGGAGTACCAGCCCGCCATCGCGGAACACCTGAACCGGGTCCAGACCTACGAGACTTCGGGGTTCATGCTGTTGGACGAGTACACCCGGCTCAACCTGGAACTGGTGGAGAACCTGCGCACGCGGCAGGTGGAAGGGTCCCTGCTGGAAACGCTCGACCACACCCGGACGCCCATGGGGACGCGCCTCCTGCGGGACTGGCTGGGCCGCCCCCTGTTGGACACGGACAGCATCAATGCGCGGCTGGACGCCGTCGAGGCCCTGTTCGAAAACGGTCTTGTCCTAAGCGACGTACAGGAACTGCTGGGCCGGATCGGGGACCTGACGCGCTGGGTGCAGAGGGTCGTCTACGGCTCCGCCTCCCCCCGCGACCTGGGCGGCATCAGGGACACCCTGGGGCTGATGCCCGACCTCAACCGGTCGTTGCAGGAACTTGGGACCGCGGCCGCACCGGAGTTCCTGGAGCCCGTGCCCGAGTGCACGGCGGCCCTGACCCTGCTGCAGGCCGCGTTGCCCGACGAACTGCCGGCCACCCTGGCCCAGGGCGGTTTGATCCGCGAGGGGTTCCGGCCGGAACTGGACGATCTGAAGCGCCGGGCGCAGGCGGCGCGCGAGCGCCTGTTGGCGATGGAGGAGTCGGAACGCAGCGCCACCGGCCTGCCCGGCATCAAGGTGGGCTTCAACCGGGTATTCGGCTACTACCTCGAAGTGCCCAAGGCGCAGTCGGCCAAGGTGCCCGACACCTACATCCGCAAACAAACACTGGTCAATGCCGAACGGTACTTCACAGAGGAACTGAAGCACCTGGAGACGGAAATCCTGAACTCCGAGGAGCGCACGGCGGACCTGGAACAGCAACTGTTCCGGGAAGTGGCCCAGTCGCTACAGACCCATGCGGAGGAGCTGCGCGGCCTGGCCCGTCGCCTGGCCCGGCTGGACGTTGCGGCCGCACTGTCACAGGCGGCGCGCGACAACCGGTATGTGCGGCCCGAGATGCACGACGGCTTCGACATTGCGATTGCCCAGGGGCGGCATCCGGTGGTCGAGGCCACCCTGTCCGAGACCAGGTTTGTGCCCAACGACCTGCGGATAACGGAAGAGAGCGCGATCCAAATCCTGACCGGCCCCAACATGGCCGGCAAGTCCACCTACCTGCGCCAGGCGGCCGTTATCTGCCTCATGGCCCAGATGGGCTCCTTTGTTCCGGCCGAATCGGCCCGGCTGGGCCTGGTTGATCGGATCTTCACGCGCATCGGCGCCAGCGACGCCATCCAGCGCGGCCTGTCCACCTTCATGGTGGAAATGATCGAAACGGCCTACATCCTCAACCACGCCACCCATCGCAGCCTGTTGATCCTGGACGAGATCGGCCGCGGCACGAGCACCTACGACGGTCTGGCCATCGCCTGGGCCATCCTCGAGTTCGTCCACAATGCCGAGGGGCTGGGAGCCAAGACCCTGTTTGCCACCCACTTTCATGAATTGACGGATCTGGCGGACCGGCTGCCGAAGGTACAGAACCGCCATGTCCAGGTGGATGATTCGGGCGGCTCAATCACCTTCCTGCACACCATTGCCGAAGGCGCGGCGGGCCGCTCCTTCGGCGTCCATGTGGGCCGCATGGCCGGCCTGCCCAAGGCGGTCCATGAACGCGCGGCTGAAATCCTTGGACAACTGGAAGAGAGTGGAGCCGCCGTGCCCGACAGCCTAACCGACCTGATTCAGGCTCCCGCGCCGGATCAGACGGTGCAGTCCACGCTGTTCCTGGAGGAACATCCGGCACTGCAGGCCCTCCGCCAACTCGATGTGAACAGCCTTTCGCCCATGGAAGCCATGAACCGCCTGTACGATCTCGTGCGCATCGCAGAGGAACACGGCAGCTGAACCCGTCCTGCCCCGGCGGGTTGTGCAAGAATTCTGCGGCCGAACCGTGTTGGCTCCGTGAAATTTTTTGTGCCAACCAATCGGTATAATCGGCCCGGACCACTCGGACCACACCCGCCCCACGCGGCTCGACCAGGATTGACATGAGCACCACCTCCTTCGGCCCGGTCGGGACGGACACCGACATTCTGGTGCCCTTCCCCGACCCGCCGCCCCGCCATCCCGACGAAACGAGCAGCCACCGTCATCTCTCCGAACAAGGCGCCCCCTACCTCCTGAACTGGCACTTCGCCAACCCCGACACCACCCTGATCACCGCCGAACTGTACATCGCCCCCGAACCCCGGTCGGACATCAAGGGCCTGCGCGTGCCCGACCTCATGATCGCCTTCGACGTCGCCCCCGAAGCCTGCCACCGCAGCAACGCCTACATCATCTCCGAGCAGGGCAAGCCGCCCGACTTCGTCCTGGAGGTCGTCTCCCGCTCCACCGGCCGCATCGATGTCCGCGACAAGCCGGCCGACTATGCCGCCCTGGGCATCCCCGAGTACTGGCGCTTCGACGAGACCGGCGAGCACCACGGTGTGCGGCTGGCCGGCGACCGGCTGGTGGGCGACCGCTACGAGCCGATTGAGATCACCGAGCGGCCCGACGGCGGCCTGGAGGGCTACAGCGAGGTGCTGGAGCTGTACCTGCGCTGGGAGGACGGATGGCTGCAATGGCACGACCCCGAGACGGGCAGGGCCATCATGAACCTGGCCGAGATGCAGCGCATCGCCGAGGAGGAACGCCAAGGTCGGCTGGAGGAACAGAAAGCCCGGCTGGAAGCGGAGCAACGAGCCGAGGAGGAGCGACAAGCCAGGCTGGAGGCAGAGCAGCAGATTCGGGAACTGGAGGCGAAGCTGCACCAACGCAGGCACTGAAGGCATTGGTGTGAAGGCATTGGTGGCATCCCAACCGGTCCTGCGGGAACGTGTCCATTCCGGCATACCGGAGCCTGGACTCCGCGACCTGCCGCGTCAAGGACAGGCAGCCCCATTGGACGCAGTCCGGGACCGTGCCGGATGCACTCCCGCGGGCGCTACCCCGCCTGCCCGAACCAACCAGGCTTGACATGAACGCCACACCTCACGGTCCGGCCGAACCGGACATCAGCCACCTGAAACCATTTCCCGACCCAATCCGGAATCCCGACGAGGGGACCTGGTTCCGTGTTCTCGCCCTATCCGGTATCGCCCACTTCCTGGGTTGGCACTTCGGCGCCCCCGAGACCACCGTGATTGCCGGGAAGGTGTACATCGCGCCGCACCCCTTGTCGGAGATTAAGGAGCTGCGCGCGCCCGACATGCTGATTGCCTTCAACGCCGACCCGGATGCCTGTGCGCGGCGCAACGCCTACGTCATCTCCGAGCAGGGCAAGCCGCCCGATTTCGTGTTGGAGGTGGCCTCCCCCTCCACCGGCTGCATCGATGTCCGCGACAAGCCGGCCGACTACGCGGCCCTGGGCATTCGGGAATACTGGCGCTTCGACGAGACCGGCGAGAGCTACGGCGCGCGGCTGGCAGGGGATCGGCTAGTGGGGGACCGCTACGAGCCGATCGCAATCGCGAGGTTGCCCAAGGGCAACCTGGAGGGTTACAGCAAGGCACTGGAACTGAAACTGCGCTGGGAGGGGGGACAGTTGAAGTGCTACGACCCAACGACAGGCAAGCCCATCATGACCCTGGCCGAAATGGAGGCGATCGCGGCCGCAGCCCAGTGTCAGGCAGAGGCGGAGCGGCAAGCACGCCTGGAGGCGGAGCAGCGTGCCGGAGTGAAGCAACGCACCGAGAAAGCGGAGCAGCGCGCCGCAGCGGAGCGGAAAGCAAGGTTGGAGGCAGAGCAAACCGCGGAAGCGCGGATCCGGGAACTGGAGGAGAAGCTGCGCAGACACACCACCTGAACCAATCCGTATTGGTCCCCCTGCACCGATTTCGCACGCGGCGGGCATCCCGGTCGTTCGTCGGTCCGGAACTCTGCCGGTGTGCACAGGCACAGTGCTTGTCCGGAGGAACACAACCCGGGCGGGAGCGCTTCGGACAACAAGGCCGAAACGACGCAGGCCGCGTGCACAAATCCGGACCTCGGCCACGCCTGTTTTATCATTAGCCCGTCCGCCGAGGCAGTTTGCCCTGCCGGCGCGGATATCCTTTACCCGACAGGAGAATCACTATGACGAGACACAATCTCAGTCGCCGCGACTTTCTGCGCGTTTCCGGCGCGGCAGCCGGCTCGTTGGCCTTGGCGGCCTGCACCGTGGCACCCGTGGCCCCCGGCGGGGACATGGGACCGGAAGCAGTAACGATCAACTTCTTCAACCGGGGCGGCGCCTTCATCGAGGGCGTCATGGATACGCAGATGGCCCTCTACCGGGAAAGCAACCCCCACGTTGAATTCGAAATCAACGCCGTGGCCGGCTACTCCCACCAGGAAGCCCTGCTGCTCATGATTTCGGCCGGCACCGGTCCGGACTGCTGGTTCGACGCCAACCGCACCACGGGCATGCTGACCCGCAAGGGCGTGACCACGGACCTTGAGCCCTACCTGGCCGCGGACCCGACGTTCAACGAAGACGACTACGTGCCCAACGTGTGGATCGCCCAGACCTACGACGGCAAGCGCTGGGGCCTGCCCTGGGACTCGGGCGCCATGTGCCTGGGCTACGACAAGGACATCTTCGACGAGGCCGGCATCGACTACCCGGCACCCGACGTCTGGATGACCTGGGACGATGTACTGGAACTGGCCCTGCAGCTGACCATCGACCTGGACGGCAACAAGCCTGGCGACGCGGGCTTCGACCCGGCCCGGGTGGCGCAGTACGGGTTCAAGCCGGGCCTGGGCCACGGCCGCTACACCTACCTCTGGGCCAACGATGCCGAAATTGTTGCCGCCGACGGCACGATGCCCATGGACACCGACGAGTTCATCGATACCATGAACTGGCTTGCCAGCCTGGGTCTGGAGCACTACGTTGCGCCTTCGCCGGCCTACGAAACCGCGGCCCCCGTGGACATGCGCTCCAAGAATCTGGCCATGCAGCACATCGGCGCCTGGTCGATTGGCCGCATCAACGCCGCCGAGGTCAACTGGGGCACCACGCAGGTGCCGTACAACACGACCCCGGTCTCCTACGGCCACTACTCCCCACTGTGCGTCTTCTCGCGCAGCAGCGTGCAGCAGGAAGCGTACGACTTTGTCAAGTTCGCCTGCTGCAGCTTCGAGGGCCAGAAGATCCTCGTGGATCTGGGCATGCAGCAGCCGATTCGCAAGGACCTGCGCGAGCAGTTCCTGAGCAACCCGGAAGGTCCGGACGGAGCGTCCCGCCAAGTGTTCTACGATGCCTTCGAGAACATGGACACCTTCCGCTGGCCGGGCGACACGATCGGTTCCTACTTCGGTGGCTGGTACCAGCCGCTGCTGGACTACTGGGCCCCCTACAACGACCAGTTGTTCCTGGGCGACGTCCGGTGGGAGGACATCGCCGCCGAGGTCCGGGCCGGATCGGAACAGATTCTGGCCACGGGCGAGCTGGGCTAGTCCCCGACGCCCGCGACTTCACAGTAGACACCGGGAAGGGCGGACTGCGGTCCGCCCTTCCCGGCGCGTCGCCGAAACACCCCACCACCGCCAATCCGGCCCATGGCTTCGATTTCGACCACATCCTCCACCCAACCGCGCCTGAAGCTCTGGCAGCGGTTGAGCTTCGAGGAGACGATGTTCGGCTGGATATTCATCCTGCCGGCCGTGCTGGGCCTGATCCTCTTCCAGTTGGGACCCGTGCTGGTCAGCATGGGCCTCTCGTTCACCGAATACGACATCATCAACCGGCCGACCTGGGCCGGTTTGGAGAACTACACCCGACTCTTCAAGGACGACCTCTGGATCAAGTCGATCCAGGTCACGCTCAAGTACGTCGTCATCTACGTGCCGGCGGCCCTGGTCTTCGCCTACCTGGTGGCGATCCTGATGAGCGGACGCATCCGCGGCATCTCCGCCTGGCGCACGATGTGGTACCTGCCCTCGATCGTGCCGTCCGTGGCCGCCGCCGCCGTGTGGCGCTGGGGCCTGCACCCGGAATTCGGCCCCATCAACTTCCCGCTCAAGGTGCTGGGCCTGCCGGCCCCGCGCTGGCTGGCGGACCCGGACTGGATTGTGCCCTCCATTGTGTTCATCAGCCTCTGGAGCCTGGGCAATTCCGTCCTGATCTTCCTGGCCTCCATTACCGGGGTGCCACGCTCCTTCTATGAGGCCGCCGAAGTGGACGGCGCCGGCATCTGGAGGCAGTTCACGACCATCACGCTGCCATTGACCTCCTCCATCATCTTCTTCCAGCTGATCATCACGGTCATCAACAGCTTCCAGGTCTTCACCTCCGCGTTCATTCTCTTCGGCTCCAATGCCGCCGGCTCCGTGGCCGGCCCCGGCAACGCGGCGCTGTTCTACATGCTGTACATGTACCGCAACGCCTTCGGCTACTTCCGCAACGGCTATGCCTCGGCCATGGCCTGGCTCCTGTTCCTGACGGTGGCCATCCTGACGTTCATCCTCTTCAAGACCCAGAACCGCTGGGTCTACTACGAGGCCGGGGACGACAACGAGTGAGCATCAACATCGTCCGGTACACCATTCTGGTCGGGGGCGGCATCCTGATGCTGACGCCCTTCTTCTGGCTCGTGTCCAGTTCGTTCAAGACGCCGGCCACCATCTACGTCTTTCCACCGCAATGGATCCCGGACCCGTTCCGCTGGCAGAACTATCAGGAGGTGTTCGAGGTGGTGCCCGTGCTCCGGGCCTCCTGGAACACGATCTACATCACACTGTTCGCCAGCGTAGGCGTGATTCTGAGTTCGGCAATGGCCGCCTACGGATTCGCCCGTCTCCGCTTCCGCGGCCGCGACCTGACCTTCTCCCTGCTGCTGTCGACGGTCATGCTCCCCTACGTGGTGACCATGATCCCGATCTTCATCATGTTCTCCCGCCTGGGGTGGGTGGACAGCTTCAAGCCTTTGATCGTGCCCCACTGGTTCGGCGGCCCGATCACGATCTTCATGCTGCGCCAGTTCTTCCGCACCATTCCGCTGGAGCTGGAGGCGGCCGCCCGCATCGACGGCGCCAGCCGGCCCCGCATCTTCCTGCAGGTCATCATCCCCTTGGCCCGCCCGGCCCTGGTGGTGACCTCCATCCTGGCCCTGGTCTTCAACTGGAACGGCTTCCTTGAACCGCTGATCTACCTGCGCAAGACCAAGCTCTACACACTGGCCCTGCTGGTCAACTCGCTCAAGGAGTTCGAGTCCGGCCTGGACTGGACCCACTACATGATGGTCGTGTCGACCATCATGGTGGTACCGGTCCTCATCCTGTACTTCCTGGCCCAACGGGCCTTTATCGAAGGCATTGTCCTAACCGGCCTCAAGGGCTGACGGCTGGTAGTTGCAGTCGGCCCTGTTCCGAACAGCAACACCCCGCGGAATCCAAACCAAGCAGACCGCACCTGCGGTCAGGTGCCCCAATGAGAAACTTCGACCACTTTCGTTTTGTTGTCACACCGCTCGAACCTGAGACGCTAGTAGTGCAGAGCGCCCAGATTCTGGCTGACGAAATCATGTCTCGGACCGACAAACGCCTTACCGTTGCCGACGGACTGCCCCCCGACGCGGCCGGCATTGTACTGGGAACTACCAATGCCCCGGGCCATCTCCGGGAACTGTGGAGCAGTTCGGACTTGGACCTAGGCACAGGTGCCAAGGACGCCTACCGCATCCTGACCAACGGCTCTGGAGAAGGGGAGACCATTGGGATCCTGGGCAACAGTCCGCGCGCCGTGTTGTTCGGTGTCGGCCGGGTGCTGCGCCAGATGCACATGACCAAGTCGAGCTGGACTGGACCGGACACTATCGCCATCAATGCCGTGCCAGACTACTCGTTAATCGGCCATCAGCTGGGCTACCGGGACAAGACCAACTCCTACTGCGCTTGGGACGAGACGCAGTTCCGGCGCTACATCCTCGACCTGGCCTTGTTTGGTACCAATGCCATCGAAGTCATTCCGCCGCGCACGGACGATCTGGACAACAGTCCCCACTTCCCCATTCCGCACCTGGACATGCTAAGAGTCCAGTCCCGCATCTGTGACAAATTGGACATGGATGTCTGGATCTGGTTCCCGGTGATGCAGGCGGACTACACGGACGAGGCCCAGATCGAAGGCGAGTGCGAGTTCTGGGACGAGGTCCTTGCCAGCATGCCGCGCCTGAACCACGTGTTCGTGCCGGGAGGCGACCCGGGCCACACGCGGGCACCGGTCCTGATGGACCTGCTGGAGCGGTTGTCGAAGGTGGTAGCCAAGCACCACGAAGGGGTCGGCATCTGGATCTCCCCGCAGGGGTTCAACCACGAGGATCTGCCCTACTTCCTCAACTACCTGGAGGAGCGCAGCCCGGACTGGGTGGGCGGAGTCGTGCACGGTCCCTGGGTCAACATCCCGATGGGCCAATTCCGCGAGATGGTTCCGGACCGCTACCCGATTCGCAACTACCCGGACATCACCCACACGCTGAGTTCGCAGTTCCCGGTTCCGGACTGGGACGTGGCCTTCGCCACGACCATCGGTCGCGAGCCGGTCAACCCGCGGCCTGTGGACGAGGAGCACTGCTTCCGCATCAGCCAGCCGGGCACCATAGGCATGCTGACCTATTCTGAGGGCTGCAACGACGACGTCAACAAGTTCATCTGGAGCGGCCTGTCGTGGGGCGACCAGCAGGACGTGTTCCAGATTCTGGTCGAGTACAGCCGGATGTTTGTTGATCCAGACATGGCCCATGACTTCGCCCACGGCCTACTGGCCCTCGAGCGGAACTGGCGTGGCCCCTTGGCTGTGAATAGGGGGGTCCAGACCACCTTGCGGCAGTTCCAAGCCATGGAGAAGGTTGCCTCTCCGTTCCTACTGCGCAACTGGCGCTTCCAACAGGCTCTGTACCGCGCCTACTACGACGCCTACGTACACCAGCGTCTGCTGTATGAAACCGGCTTGGAAACCGAGGCACTGGACGCCTTGGGCAAGGCCAAGGTACAGGGCAGCCGCGCAGCGATAAGGAAAGCGTTCCACATCTGGGACCGTGCGGTCACCGAACCGATCGCCCAGAACCTGCGCACGCGGGTTTTCCAACTGGCGGAGGCTCTGTTCCAAAGCATCCACATGCAGTTGAGCGTGCCCATGTACGGAGCCCAGTATGAGACGCGCGGCGCGAACCTGGATGCCATCGACTATCCCCTCAACAACCGGGTCTGGTGGCGCGACCGCCTAAACGAAGTCATCTCACTGAAGATAGAGGAGGTACGGCTAACAGAAATCGACAACCTCCTAGGCCGATTGGATGCCACACCGGGCGGCTTCCACGACGATCTGGTGCGGCCCCACGACCTTTCGCGGGTACAGGACCGCCGGCCCTATGCAGAGGATCCGGGAGCCCTGCGCACGCCCAGCCGACGTTTCCCCTACAGCAAGAACGCCCAGAAACTGCCCATCTCCTGGCGGGGTGGATTGGTGATGCTGGGAACGTTGCCCCTGCGTATGCGCTACGAGAACCTGGAGCCGGGCAAGGACTACGAACTGCGGATTGCCTATGCCGGGATCTCGCGTAGCAATGTCCGCCTGGACACGGAGGAGGGAGTAGAGATCCACGCTTACATGTCCACCACCCAGACTTCTAGGCTGCAGCGGTTCGACGTTCCCGCCGCGGCGATTGTGGACGGTGCCTTGAACCTGATCTGGAGGCCACACAAAGGGGTTTCCAGTTCGGGGGTGGTCTGCGACATATCCGAAATCGTGCTCTGCAAGAAGTCCTGGCTGAATCTCAACTGAAGCCCACCGAGTCAATTCATAGGTTGAGGGTTCGTCATGCCCGGAAACAAACCCAACATCCTGTTCCTGATGAGTGACGAGCACCGTCGGGACATCCTGGGCTATGCGGGGGATCCGATTGTGCGCACGCCGCGTCTTGACGCGCTGGCGGAGAACGCCGCCGTCTTCACCCAGGCCTACACGCCTTCGCCCATCTGCATTCCCGGGCGGCAGGCCCTTATGTCCGGGCAACTGCCCCGAACCTGCGGAGTCGAGTCCTTCGGCCAGGACTTGGCCCCCGGCTACATGACGTTTGCCCGGCGTCTGGCCCAATACGGGTGGCATACGGTCGCGGCCGGCAAGCTGCACCATACCGGTCCGGACCAGATGCAGGGCTGGATGCAGCGGTTGGGCTCCGAAATGCGCATGGCCGACCATTGGATCGAGGGCCGGGACAATGCCAGCTTTGCGCCGTATGCAGAGACATTCCGCAGACACAAGTGGTCCGACACCAAGGAGGTACTGCGGGCCGGAGTCGGCCGTCCGCCCAGCCATGTGGCGGACGAATACGCCCTCCAAGGCACGCTGAACTTCATCCGCGACCACTTCACGGACCCGTACTTCGACCGGGCCAGGCCGGAGCGGCCGGTGTTGCTCAAGGTTTCCTTCAACCAGCCGCACTACCCCTACCAGACGGATCAGGCGAGGTTCGAGTACTACCTGAACCGGGTGCGGCCCTACATGGACGAACCGGTCTTCGACCATCCTTTCCTGTCCCAGCGGCAGGTGGATGTCGGAACCGACGTGACAGAACGGGACATGCAACGGGCCACGGCGGCCTACTATGGGATGATCGAGACCATCGACGAGTACTACGGGGTTGTGCTGGATGCCTTGGAAGCGGCTGGTCAGGACCTCGACGAGTGGATCATCATCTACACGTCGGACCACGGCGAAATGCTCGGCGAACACGGCATCTGGGAGAAACAGAAGTTTTTCGAGGCCAGTGTGGGCGTGCCGTTGTTCATCCGCTGGCCGGCGGGGTTCGGGTCCGAGGGTCTCACCGTGACGGAGAACGTCAACCTGTGTGACCTGTTCGCCACGCTATGCGACGTCACCGGTGTTCCAACGCCGGACGGTTTGGACAGCCGGAGTTTGGCGCCACTTTGCCAAGGGGCCTCATCGGGATGGAGTGGGGAATCGGTTTCGCAGTTCGGGGGACGGAACTTGATGATCAAGCAGGGTAACCTCAAGTACCAGTACTACGGACCCGACATGCCGGAGGTCCTGTTCGACTTGGCAAGGGATCCGCAGGAGCGGGTCAACCTGATCGAGGACCCAGCGTATACCAATGCCTGCCAGAGGTTCAGACACCGATGTGAGGAATTAGGGTTCGGTCTGGATGCAGATCCAGATTATGTCAATGCCAATTACGCGTAGAGAGGACGGGTTGGTTCAGCCTGCTAGTATTGTACCTGAATGCGGACTGGCCAAGTCTTGCCGCAATTAGGTCAAATATTTATGTCCATGACCAAGAAGCTTATGAGTTGGGATATACCATAGGACTGTTTGACGACATAGTCACAACGGGTGTCCATTTCAAGACTGCCAAGCCACTTCTCTTAGAGAGGTTTGGTGATGTGACAATATATGGCAAATTTGTTGCAAGTCAAGTTCCAAAATCGCTGGACGTGGAAGATCTAGGGTTTCGATTGTTCCTGTTTGCGCAATGGTGTAGAACACTTTGGAGACATATGCGCGAGCAGACTCCGGAAATCTAGCCGGCCTGATCGGAGTTGCAGAAGTCTGAATGGAAATCGATTTGGCACATCCAAGGGCGGAGGCATCGCGAAGTCAAACGTGGCGCGGTTCCATTTGGCCCATTGGTCTCCTCATCATGACCAACCTACCGGGAAGACTCAGGTACTCCACCACATTGATGAACTACTCGTCTAGTACCATATCGACACAGACGACGCATTCGAGTAGATGTTGAAACCCACAAGGCGTGGCATGGCCGGACATGTCTGCCAGCTACCAACAGTAGATCGTGGACAGATCCACGGAATCGGGAACACAGAGACAGACGCGGAGGCGAAGGTAAGAGGAGACATCGGAAGTACCCAAAGAGCCCAGACAACCATCCCTCGACTATGCTAAAATCATCTGCGAATGTAGTATTGGACGTAATCATGTCTACTTCATTGAGCCATCAAGCTTCCGCATCAAATGGTTCGCCAAAATCAGTAATTCCAATGCGACATCTTCATCATCTTCGAGCTGATGATCGTGTGCTCTTGGGTTCCTGATCCCTATCATAGATCCAACAAACAAATCCATATATCCTTGTTGTTCATCCATTTCACTCTGGGTCACAAAAGAATTCAACTTCAACTTCGGGTTATTTTTACTAAATACATCACGCATCAGTTTAGCACCATCTAAAGAATTTAGATTTAGGCCAGCTTTCGCCTTCACCTCATTGTTCAGGCACTTGAAAGCCTCCTCAACCGCCCGGGCATAGTGCCCATCAACAAACAAGCTACGACACGTCAACTGGAGCAAACCATTTGTCACAAGCTCATTGAACTTGCTGACGGTGGAATCAAGTGTATCGCCTTTGAGCGGACGACTCAAAGAAGGACGACCAACACCAATTTCGTCGACTTCTTGCTGAATCTCAGTAGCCAAGAAATGCCAGAGGTACCGTTCTTTGCTTCCCATTGCTACCTTACTCTCCCTTGCCATACAGATGTTTCGCCATGCTTGCAAAGATCTGGTCGATCTGGTCGGTAGTAGCCGATGAATCGATATGAACTTGAACATCAATATGGAGTGATGGCCCTGAAGTTTCGTTCCGTTCTTCCGGCGGGGTTACTTTCGATGCATCGTCCGAGGGCAAAGAAACCTTGGTGTTCAGTGTCTCACTTTCCACAACATTCCCAGCTTCCTCAAGTACCTGCTCAATTGGAATGATTCGCTCGCTGCCACTGACCTCTTGGATGAGACCGATAAAACGGGCATTCGCGAGAAAAACATCGGACGCGAGTTTACAGTCAGAAGAAGCGACTCCTAACTCCTGTAGCTCGGTCACAAGAACGTCGCTACCAGGGACTCGTTGGTTCTTCAGTTTGTCATACAGCTGCTGGAAAGGAGGAATACCGCCTATTGCACAATCGAATTTGGACTTCTGAACATTCCTAAAATTTGACGATTCAGTTACAATTGCCCTTCCAGTATCTGTCAAAGTAATCGTCTCAGCTTGGGCTCCACCAGTAGTCAAACCGTACCGATTTGATGAAATCACCATCTGTCGGCTTAAAGAACTGTCCGGGGATCGGTTTAGTCGGTCGAACAAGGTCAGCCGCCTTAACTGTCCGGAAACCCCTTCGTTATGAATTGTCTTTGCAAGCGGAAGTACTTCCTCAAGCTTGAGGACTGGAAAGGGTTTTGGCCCTCTTCTTCTTGTACTGGATGCCGGAGTGGTTTGTTGGTCACGCTTCATTGAGCTTTCCCTCGACTAGGCCAGATAGCCTTTGCAAAGCCTTATTATACCCGACAACTCGCACGACGTTGCAAACCTCAAAACGCTGGAAGCCGACGGCAGTGGCCAGGGATAACTGTTCAACAACTTGTATGTTGTATTGGACCCACAGATCAGGGAATCTGTGGGGTTGGGTGAGAGGGGCGCGCCGTCAGCAACTGGGTGCGGCAGAGACTACTTCTGACCGGCACCGCAACACAGTAGGGCACCCCTCTCACGATCGCTGTCGCTCCGAACAGATACAAGGGCATCAGGCCCGCATCTACAAGTGTGGAGGACAAGGATACCGACATTGTACGCAGGGAGGTCGGACCATGATGGCAGCGGGTATCGATGTGTCAAAGGCCATGCTGGACTTGTCCCTGGCGGAAGGTCCCGTGCACCGCTTCGCCAACAGCGAACCGGGCATCCGCGACTTGCTGCGGCACATGGCCCGTGCGGGGACCACACAGGCGGTGTGCGAGGCCACCGGTGGGTATGAACGGCTCGTGGTAAGCCGCCTCAGGGCCGCCGGCATCACCGTGCAGGTGGCCCATCCGCTACGGGTGCGCGCCTTCGCGCGTGCCTGCGGCTACGAGGCCAAGACGGACGCCTTGGATGCCCGGGTGCTCGCGCGCTATGGCCAGGTGTTCCCGGCCTCGAACCCCTGTCCGTCGGAGAGCGAGGAGGAACGTGAGGAGCTGCAGCAACTGCTGCGCCGGCGTCGGCAACTGGTCGATCAGCGGGTCCAGGAACGGAACCGGCTGGACAAGGGCATCAGTCCTGTCGTTGGTCGGTCCACCCGGCGGCACCTAACCTGGCTCGACCAGGAGATTGCACGGCTGGACAAGGCGTACCAGGTCCTGTTGCAGGGCAGTGCCGCCCTCTGCCCCCAAGCCACGCTGTACCGCAGTGTGCCGGGGGTGGGTTCCCTGACCGCGGCCATGCTGGTGGCCTTTCTGCCCGAATTGGGCCAACGGGACAGCAAGGCCTTGACCTCGCTGGTGGGGCTCGCGCCGTGGTCGCGGGACAGTGGCCACAAACGCGGCCAGCGGTCCATCCGGGGCGGCCGGGCCGCCGTGCGCCACGCCCTCTACATGGCGGCCCTGTCCGTGATCCGGCAGGAAGGCATCCACCAACACTTCCATCGGGGCCTGCGGCAACGGGGCAAAACGGGCAAGGTCGCCCTGGTGGCGGTCATGCGCAAACTACTTCTGCACCTGAATGCGGTGGCTCGCCGAGGAACACCTTGGTTGCCACAGGAGGAGTGGTCATCTGAACCTTCCATGTCTTGACAGACAACACAGATACTGTGTTGCTTTGTCAACTAGCCACTCCTGTTGCTGCAGGGTGCCGTTGCCACGGAACCTGGTCCCGCATCATGGCATTCAGCATGACCAGCAGCTTGCGCATGGCGGCGACGAGGGCCACTTTCTTGGCCTTGCCTCGTTGACACAGGCGCTCATAAAAGGTGCGGATGGCGGGGTTCCAGCGCACGGCGCTCAAGGTGGCCATGTAGAGCACGTTGCGCACGGTGGCGCGGCCGCCCCCAATATGGCGCTGGCCACGCCATTGGCCACTGTCCCGGTTCAGGGGTGCCACGCCCACCAGGGCCGCCACCTGGCGCCGACTGAGATGTCCCAGCTCCGGCCGTTCGGCGACCAGCACCGCGGCCGGCCCGACGCCCGGCACGCTGCGCAGGCGCGCGGCCTGGCCAGACCAGGTCGGATGGGTCCGCAGCCGGGTCTGGATTTCCTGGTTCAGGCTTTCCAAGGCCGCCAGCAGCCAGTCCAGATGGGCCTGGATGTGGGCGTGCAGGGAAGGGTCCGCACTGGCCAGATGGTTCTGCTCCTGGGCACACATGGCGGTCAGCTGCCGCCGTCGCACCACAAGCGCGCGCAACGCCTGCCGGTCGGCGTCCGGCAGGGGCCGCACCGGCGGTCGCATCAGGGCCGCCATCTCGGCCAGCCGTCGAGCATCCATGCGGTCGGTCTTGGCCAGCCGGCCGGAGGCGCGCCCGAAGTCACGGGCCTGGCGCGGGTTGACCACGGCGACCTGCAGGCCGGCCGCCTGCAGGGCTAGGGCCAGGGGCCGCTCCAAGCCTCCGGTCGCTTCCACCACGATGCGGTCGGGAGCCAGGCGGGCCAAGTGCCGGCAGAGAGCCTCAATGTTCTGAGGGTCGTTGGCCAGGCAGTCGTCCTCTTCGGGGCGACCCCGGAGCGCCACATCGAGCTGGTGCTTGGATACGTCGATGCCGACATGGGTCTGGGACATGGCCTGGCTCTCCTGTGGACTGGGGTGGCTGAATCCTTCGCGGTCCCGGTCTGGCACATGCGGACTGTAGGTCCAAGAAACTGTTCGGGTAGCTGCCAAGGCGAGGCGTGACGAACCTGGCTGTTCAACGGTCTCGGTGAACCGGACCTGGTTACAAACCGGTCTGTCACGCCCCGTCAGTAGGCACAGGCGGCCGCCTGTGCCTACTGAATTTGGCCAACATACTAGATAGATACTGTGTTGAGAGGCAATCCTCGCCAGCTGTGGGCACATGGTTTGGCTGCTAGGGGCCCAATCCCAGATCGCCGCGTTGAGGATGAGGAGCAGCTTGCACAATGCCGCGATGAACTCCGCCTTCCTGGGCTTGCCTTACCGGCACATACGGATACGGAAGTCACGGATGACAGGTTGTGACCGGTGGCGGTCACTGTGGCGATGTAGAGGATCATGCACACGGAGACGTGCCCACTCCAGAAACAGTGCGGCCCGCGGTAAGAGCCGCGGGTCCGGCTAAAGAGGGCCCACACCGGCCAGCGCGGTAATCTCGCGTCCGTTGAGACAGCCCAATCCCGACCACTCAGCCATGAGCCTGACCCCACCAGCTGGCGAGGTCGGGCCGCGCACCCGCAATCCCTCCGCATATCTACCAGACTTTCAGGTGACACAATGCCCAGCGGTGCAGTCGGGGCAATCACCTAGCCATATCGACCAAGATCAAGCTCACGTGGAGAACCATCAACGCCCTTTACGCCGATCACGTCCGAGGGTTTGGGCTTCGGCTGGCTTCGCCCTTCGCAGCCAGCCCATCGGGATCAGCTATCAGAATCTACTACTTGCATACAATCTTCTTCTTCTGGGAACCCATGGTTTCGTCAATACGTCCAAATAGTTATCGAGCGGTATGAATTTGCTCGCAGCTTCTTTGAGTTCCGATGCTGCATGATTCCAAAACACCACATCAAACACGTGACCATCTTCGATGAGATCTTGGACGACCGGAACATAATCCTTATCGCCTGCAACCAATGTGATTTCATCAACACCTTTTCTAATGACTCCGGAATATGCGTCCTTAGTGATCTGATGTGCAACAGCAACATCAACCTTCTTCTCTTTTCCAGAGAAGTTCCGGTCATATGTCGTCACCCGAAATCCGTAGCGCTCAACCATTTTCCAAAAGGAATCTCCTGGTGGTGGTGATCCCCACAGATAGGATGCACCGATCTCGGTCGGTTGACCGCAAGCAATATCATGGAGCGCACCATAGTCAAGCTGCCAGCAATGATCAATAATGCGATGATTCATTGCGTCAATGATATTTCTGGCTTGACCTTGTGTCACTGCAGATACTCGCTGACCTTCGATAAAGACGTTCGAATTGTCTACGTAGGTAAAATTATTCCCCATACCATAACCTCCTATGGAATCGTACTGGAACTCTACTCGACTTCACATCGATTATCAAGTGAATTGTAACTGTTCAGGTACCCCCCCAGGGTTCTGTCTGCCTGACGGTCTGACGGGAGCCGGTCGGGGTTGGCGAGTGGTGGCGATCTGTGCCACACATGGCGGGTACCCGCAATGTCCGCTCCGTCCTGCTCCGACCGCGTCGCCCACCTGGCGGCCGACCCCGCCCTGGTTGACCACAGGACTGGTGGAGGCCCTGGAGCGCGAACTGGCGGAGTTGCGGGAGGAGAACGCGGAGTTGCGGCGTCAGCTCCAGCGGCACAGCGGCAACAGTGGCCAGCCGCCCTCGCAGGATGGTCCGGCGGCCAGCCGGGCCATGCCGGGACGACTCACCGGCCGGTGGCGGCGGCGCAGGTCGATGTCCGTGTGGACCACTGGCCGGCGCGGTGTGGCGGCTGTGGCGCGGCCCTGCCCCGGACGGATGCCGCGCCCGTGGCCCGGCACCAGGTGCATGACCTGCCGGCGCGGCCGCCCCTGACCGTGACGGAGCACCGGACCCATATGGTGTGCTGCCCCTGCCGCACCCGGATTCGGGCGGCCTTTCCCGCGGACGTGGCCGGGCCAGTGCCATATGGGCCGCGCCTGGAGGCCTGGGCGACCTACCTGCGCTATGCGCAGCACCTGCCGGTGGCGCGACTGCGGGAACTGCTGCGGGAACTGCACGGGGTGACACTGTCGACGGGCACGGTCGAGGCCCTCTGTCGGCGTGCGGTCGCACGGCTGGTGCCGGAGGCAGCCCGCCAGCAGCGACAGGACCTGGCCCGTCCCGGTGGCGTGCATGGACGAGACCGGCCTGCGGGTGGCGGGAGAAACGCGCCGGCTGCATGTGATTGGCGACGGGACCGTCACCCACTATCACCTGGGGGCCCGCAGCGATGTCTGGACGGGATACTCGGGCACGGCCGTGCATGACCGTCTCGCCTCCTACTGGAAACACCTGCCGGACGAGACCGTCCACGCCGTCTGCAACGCCCACCTGCTGCGCAACCTGGAGGAGATTGTCGAGTGGGAGCAGGCGCCGGACGGCTGGGCGGTCCGCATGCAGCGGCAGTTGCTCGAGGCCCGCGCCCTTACCGCCCACTGGTACGAGACGACCGGCGGCCCGGTGCCAGCAGCCCTCCGCGCAGAGACAGCGGCGGCCTGGGACGCGTGCCTGGCACCGGTCCTGGACCACTACGAGAGCCTGCCGCCGCCGGCCCGCGGGCGTCGCCGCGGCCACAACCTGGCCCTGGCCTTGTGGACGCTGCGGGATGCCTGCCTGCTGTTCATGGCCGACCCCGCCGTGCCCTTCACCAACAACGGCGCGGAACGGGCCCTGCGCATGGCCAAGCTGCAAATGAAGATCGCGGGCTGCTTCCGCACACGCGCCGGGGCCGAACGCTTTGCCCAAATGCGGGGCCTAATCGAGACCGCCCGCCAACGGGAGTGGCACCTCCTCGACCTCCTGCGGCGGGGTCCCGACGCCGTGCGCCACGCCCTGTACATGGCGGCGTTGTCCGTGATCCGGTAGGAAGGTATCCACCAACACTTCTATCAGGGCCTGCGGCAACGGGGCAAAACGGGCAAGATCGCCCTGGTTGCGGTCATGCGCAAGCTACTCCTGCACCTGAACGCGGTGGCTCGTCGAGGAACACCTTGGTTGCCACAGGAGAAGTGGCAATCTGAACCTTCAATATCTTGACAGGCAACACAGATACTGTGTTGCCTGTCAACTAGAAACTCCTGTTGAAGCAGGGCGCCGTTGCCACGGAACCTGGTCCCGCATCATGGCATTTAGCATGACAAGCAGCTTCCACTTGAGCGGATTCGTACGTGAGCCAACCGGCGCGCCCATCCATCGATCGTCGGTGCGCTTTCGCATTGGCAAATCGTAGTTGGAAACCAAGTACATAGCAGCACCTGATTCCGGTGGAACCTTGGTTTGATCTTCATTGTTCATTTGTTGGATTTCCTGCGATTGCAATCCTTGCATAGCATTTGACAGTTCTGTTCGATTGTCTTGCCACCCTCCACCCAAGGGGTAATGTGGTCGGCTTCCATGTCCCACATCTCAAACTTCTTCGTACATGATTTGCAGATTCCACCTTGAATTTCAAACGCTTTTTGTTTCATGGCATCGGTGAAGGCCCGAATATTAAGATGTCTTTCCTCGCGGGTGAGGAGATATGGGTAAATGCCCGCCTTCTTCGTCACATCGTCGTCCATCATCAGGCGGGCAACATCAGCCTCAAGCCCTTCGGGATCAAGGTTCTCGTCCTTGAGTTGCCCGTAAAGTCCGCCCCAATCCACTCCTTTCATTGGCCTGCGGTAGTTTGGGAAAACCGCTTCCACCCTGTTGATTACCGACTGAAAGTGGCTCCACAAGGCAGTTGCAGTTTTGTCATGCTGATGCGCGGCCATATAGTCCTCGACCGTCTGATCCTTGTCCTTGATCCATTGGATCGCAGTTTCGAG
This sequence comes from Caldilineaceae bacterium, assembly GCA_965219935.1. Classification (GTDB taxonomy): domain Bacteria; phylum Chloroflexota; class Anaerolineae; order Caldilineales; family Caldilineaceae; genus Bin34. Next base: position 2,119,573 of record CBDCOU010000003.1, read on the forward strand.
GTACTCTTGGCGATCCGCTCTCCCATTCACATACCGGCTGCCAATGGCATAGGCTGGGCAGGCGGCCCCCTTCCGGCTGAAATGTCGCTTTGCGTTGAACACCCACGGACCAGCATAGACCGCATTCCGCAGTTCTTGGCCGGTCAGCCTTTCGCCTGCGATGTTGATGATCCTGAACCAAGCTAGCTTCTCACTAGCACTCCCTTCGCAGATATAGACCTGCAATGGGTAATCGAAAATCTGCTCCTGCTCGTTGTCTTGCAGGTTATGGAAATACCTTCCATCAACGGAGTAATCACCTTCTACATACTGCGCGACTGAGATTGTACGTTGCTGGCCGTCAATAACTTCATATGTTCTGTCTTGGCGCACGGCCCAATACATCACATTGAGGGGAAAGCCTTTGTTGATCGTATCGATCACCGCGTCGCGTTGCTTGTCCTTGTAGACGAACTCGCGCTGAAACGGCGGACGGATGTCGAGTTTGCCACCATAGCCGCGCACCCCGCCTTCCCCATCGTCATAGTAGTCCTCTACAAGATCTCGGACTGTGATTTTCTCAAGTTCGATTTCCATGAGTGCACTTTAGTGTGGATTGGAACGTCTTTTCCTCTTGATAAATATCCTTCTGTACAAGGTATGCACTACTTCCTTACCCCTAATAAGGTAGTTTCCCCTAGGCGACCTGCCTCTCAAGACGGGATAGCCGTTGGCCTTTTGGCCAGTCATGCCAGTTTTCGTCCCATCCGGCCTCATCTCAGCATAATCGTCATAAAACGTATGACTTTCAAAACCGTCATCCCACAATGAGGAAAAGCCCAGAATTTCAAACTGATCCGGGTTGTGCTTGTCCAGAAACGTGATCGGCACCCCCATCGCACCATCCCAATCCATCGGGATTTCGACGGTCTTGTCCACATTGATTGCATCGTAGTTATCGTAGGCGGGATATTCCTCCTGCGAGTACCGCTTGTAGAGTACCAAGTCCTCATGGCGTTGTGGGTAGTCGAGGTTCGTAAACCACCGCACTCCCTTGACCCTGACGAACTGGTTGCCGTCTTCATCAATCCTGTTCGTTGCAGCAGTCAAGGGGTAATGCTTCGGGACGCCAAATTCCCTATCCCCGCTTTTGATGCTTGGTCCGAACCATATTTTGTTTTCCTTAATGAGAGGAAACAGTTCCTTGTAGGTGATTGCATTTTGGTTTCCAATAATCAGGAACTTCTTGCCGTGCTTCACCAGTTGGGCGACGTATTCACGGAACAGCGAAAACGGCGGGTTGGTCACCACAATGTCCGCTTGCTTCAGAAGATCGATGCTTTCAGCGCTGCGGAAATCCCCGTCTCCCTGAAACTCATGGATTCCGATATCCTCAACATCCGGCACTCTGCCACCTTTCGCGTTCCCATTGTATTCGAGCCAAATCGCCCGTTCCGAATCATGAAGGCTGAACAAATCACGGTTTTGGTTCTTGTAACATGCGGTGACGAGCTTCTTTAGGCCCAAGTGTTCAAAGTTGTACGAGAAATAGTGAAAGAAATTGGAGACACGGGGATCGTCACAGTTGCAGTACACGACCTTGCTCCGAAAGTGTCCGGTGTAGTGGCGCAGTTCGTTCTCAATGTCGGAAAGCTGCGTGTAGAAATCGTCGTTTTTTTGCCGCCTGGCTTCGCGCAGGTTTTTGTTCAAAGACATGGGTAAGGAAATAAATCTCTTATAGGGATGATCCGGCACCGGAATGCCAAGGTGATGATCGCCTCCAGACGTAACTAAGGTGTGGACCTTCCACGTTGGCGTTGCTCAGTCGGAAGGTCACCTTGTCCGGGAAGGGATCGAGAAGTTCGCAAGTAGGATATAGTCACTCTATCATTCATGTGGAACATTGAACCACAAAACGTAGGTAGAGTCAAGTCTGTGGTTTGGTTGGGCACTATTTCATTCTCGTTGATATTGGTTGCAGGCACGTCAAGGGACGAGGGGCCCCTACACTTGGTTTCGTCTGCCCAAAACCAACAGCTCCCCTCGCCGTGGACTTCATCCTAACCCCACTCATCCCGAACGCCAATTTGATCCTACCCCCGTTGCGGGGCCTGTGCCTGACGGGCGCAACGGCACCGATCCCCACCATGTGGTCGGCCTTGGGCGGTTGTGTGTCCAAAGCTAGCAGTGCATGACCGGCCTCGGCAGTACCTCGCCCCTGTCACCTGACGTGACCGTCCACCTGCGTCCGGAGACCTTCCGGACACTGGTGGCCGACCTTTATGTGAACAGCGTCAGTTTCCGGGGCCTGTCCTGTCCCACATCCTGACCCTGTTCGGCTGCGGGATGGGGTCCGCCACGTTGTGGCAGTACGTGCAAGCGATAGCCCCCGGATTGGAGCCCGCCCCGGGGGCGAAGCTGCCGTCGTGGGTGGAGGTGGACAAGATCTGGCTATCCCTCGGGGCGAAAAGCGCTCGGTGGCCGTGGTCTTTGGTCCGAAGGGCCAGCCATGGGACCTGCGTTTGAGCGGCCCCGACCTTGACGGGGAGGGATAGTTTACGGTCCTGGAACTGCGCGGGGTGCGGGGCATGACGATCAACAACGACCCGGTCTACGGGGCGGCCCTGAAAGAGACGTGCTGGGACCGGCACATCCGGGGCCTCAACGAGGACGACCCGACCTACCGGGACCGGGTCCTGCTGCTGATCTGGCAACGGCTGGCTAGGAACGACCACCGGAAGCAGGACCTGTCCTGCTCGCACTTTGGGAGGCGGTGATGCAGGGCCAGGTACACCTGAAACCGAAGGCGCGAAAGTGGTTGTGGCACCACGTGGAATGGTGGTACGAACGGATGTACAGCCAACAGGATCCGACCGTACCCTCCTTCACCAATTACCTGGAGGGCTAGTTTGGACGCTTCAAGCCCCGGGCGCGCCGGACGCGGGGCTGAAGACCGAGGCGGGGCCTCAACTTCGTGTGCCTCATGGCCCGCGGCATGGACTGAGGCCCGCGAACGGAACATGCTGGTACGGAGGCAGCCCTTGCTAGGCCCGGAACTAATACCAACCCATTATACTTTTAGTACTTGATGTGTTGACGACAGTACAGGGGGAGCATGACCCGCAAGGTCAGCATTGCTTGGGACTGCGAGGACACGGCGGCGGCCCTGCACCAGCAGTACCGGGCGGAAAAGGTGACCGAAGTGCGCACGCGGCTGCATGCGCTGTGGCTGTTGCGCCAAGGGCAGGGGCCGACGGCCGTGGCGGCCGCGGTGGGGGTCAGCCGGAATTCCATACAGCTGTGGCTGCGTTGGTACCGGTCCGGCGGGCTGGCCGAGGTGCGGGCCCATCGGCGGGGTGGGCCGGGCAAGCCCTGCTATCTGACGGAGGCGCAGCAGGCCCAGGTGGTGGCGGAAGCGGCCCAGGGGGTCTTTGCGACGGCGCAGGAGGTACGGGACTGGATCGAGGCGCAGTTCGGGGTGGTCTACACGGTGGGCAGCCTGTACACGCTGCTGCCACGGCTGGGGATCGGGCTGAAGGTCCCCCGGCCCCGGCACACGAAGGCGGATGCCCAGGTCCAGGCGACCTGGAAAAAAGGGGGCTCGGCGAACGGCTGAAGGCGGTCGGCCTGAAGGCGGGGCAGGGGATCGTGTGGGGCGACGAGATGCGTCTGGGCCTGTGGAACACGGTGCGCAAGGCGTGGGCGCCGCGCGGGGTGGCGGTGACCCGGACGACGCAGATCAGCCGGACCTACACCTACGTGGCGGTGGCTCTCAATCCGCTGACGGGACAGTTGTGGTGGGCATGGCAGGCCAACATGAAGAGTGAGGAGATGACCCGCATCTGGGGGACCTGGGCCGAGGAGCCGGGCATCGACGGCTGGGTCTGGGACGGGGCCGGCGGCCACAAGAGCGGGGATGTGCAGGCCCTGCCGGCCCCGCAGGTGGTGCAGCCGCCCTACGCGCCCGAACTGAACCCGGTGGAGCGCTTCTTCCAGGAGCTGCGCCGGGCCCTGGGAGACCGGGTCTATCCGACCCTGGAGGCCAAAAAGGAAGCCTTGGAACCGATCCTGAGGGCCTGGCAGGCGGACCCGGCGCGGGTGCGGCAACTGTGCGGCTGGGGCTGGATCCGGGACACCCTGACGGCCCTGGCCGTCGACACACAAGTAATACAAACATGATGGATTGGTATAATATCAACAAGAATGAAACAGTGCTGTTTGGATACATTTGAGGCCTGAATCGTATTGCCAGACCCGTTCAGGGGCTGTGTTCAGAGGCCAACCGCCCCACTTGAGGACCCGGAAGCCCTGTTAGATCCAGTAGCGGCAGGCGTACAGGGCCGCCTCGGTCCCGTGCGGCGGAATGTAGGTAAGCAAGATCCAGCGGGACTCGTGGCCGCGGGAGGGCTCATGGCGCATTTGGAAGTGCGGTACTGGGAGGACCAAGCTGCTGGGCTAACTCGGCGTGACCGCCGTCCCTGCAACTACTTGGTCTACCTGCCTGATAATTTGTCCGAACGCCGATTCGTCCTCGACGGCGATTTTGCCCCAGACGTTGCCATCGCTGAGGCCGCCCTCGTGCGGCTTGACACCGCTGCATCCGTGCTTGCCAACACCGAGGCACTGGACCCGCCTCTTGCACCGCGCGGAGTGCGTTGCCTCATCCCGCATCGAGGGCTTGGAGGTGGGAGGACGGCGATTACTCCGCACCAATGCAGCGCGACAGCTAGGTGAAGACCCCAAGGATGTCACGGCCACAGAAGTGCTCGGCAACATTAACGCGATGGTCTGGGGAGTAAGCGGCGTGGAGCCCAGCGACATGATAACGGTGGAGAGTCTACTGGAGGTACATCGCCGTCTGCTGTCGGTACCCGTCTTGAGGAACATGGGCGCTGGAATGACTTTCGACTGTAGTATTGGACTGCGGACACGAGATCGGTGCCAGAGGTTCCGCAACCTCTTCCCTCAAGTCTTCGAGAATTACCACTTTCGGTATGCTCGTATCTCACTAGAGTGAATGGGAATTGGACCCTCACGTTCGAAGTGCCTGCGAACCGTCTTTGTGGCGGTATCTGCGTTGTGATCAAGGTCCTGAAGGACTTTGTAAAATAGCTGTCCTTGTTCATAGACTTGGCCTGCAAGCTCGCTGTCAGAGCAAGAGACTGTATCGTTCTCAACCGTTAGGTCAAAACCGGAAGCGTTGGCCAGACGATCAGTGTATTCGTAGATTTCCTGATATTGGCACCCTCTGCCTCCAAGAACAAGCACCACCGATCCTGGGGCAGCATCGTGTAGCATTTCCACCAGGTTAGGTTCAACGGATTTCACTATACCGGGGGTAGTAAGGAAGTTACTAAACGTTACTAGCCGGTAGCGGTGCAGCGATTGAGCCATATCATTTGCTTCATCCGGCATGTACACAAGATCCGAATCCCACCGCCCCGCTACATCATCGAAGTACTCGACCTCCTCCCTTCGGAGGACCTCAAAATGCTGCTTGCGTTCCCATGTCGGCTCTAGCTTGCGAAAATCGTGCAGAGCGGAAGTCATCGAAAGAACACCGTCTGACTCTTGGCCGACCTGCTGATACAACATCTCGGCCAGTTGATGTCTGAATTGATTGGCACTCCCGTCAAACTCGACACAGGTCAGAAGTGGTGGTTGTCTCCACTTGGGGTTGTCTATTACCTCGGAAAACTCGACCATGGCAACATAGAAGTCGTGAATCGCAAATGCGGCCGGCCCTGGACCTGTCCCTACATCCAGGGCACGTACACCGTTCTTGCCCATTGGAAGACAATGGCTCTGCACGAGTCGCTCCAACGCAAGCCATGTCCGAACGTAGCGTTCGAGCAAATGCAACCATGCGTAGGCGCACGCAGCCCCAGGCTTCTCATAAGTAGCTTGTTCATTGCAACAGCCAAGCACCGCTGGTACGGCCTCCCAAACTTCGCGAGCTTCTTCTGGAGCGCGAACCCTCTCACATAGCAGTGACGAGAGGGCTTTGGCCAGAACGTCGAACTTTAGTGAAAGTACTCGTTCATTTCTAGCCCACGCAAGGAAGTTGGACCCTTCTCGCTTCAGCAGGCTGGTCCAGCCTTGTTTTCGGGAACTCATTCGCCTTACTCCTGTAAATTCGGCAGCAATCGTATTATTGTTGCCTATCTCGTTTGCGGTCTAGGGACACGATGATTAAAACTGCAATCGCGCCGCGGGATCCGTGGTGTTGGCGTGGGTCTCGTTACGTCGGCACTCCCCCCGGAAGTCTACCGACGGGTTGCCCGGATCGTCATCCGAAGGCGGAGACGGTCCCTCCTTGGGTCGGAAGCTCTTGAGATTGGCCGCGGCCTCGATCAGGGTCCCATCCATACTGAAGTACTCGTCCGACAGCAGCCCTTCCTCATCGGCCGCCCACACCACCTCGTCGAATAGGGCCCAACCCGCATCGTGCACCAGCAGCCGGTGCCGATTCTTGGTGAAGACCGTCGCATCGAAGTTGCGCTGCATCAGGTTCATGTCCAGGAACCAGCGGTAGAGCAGGTTGTACTCCAGCTCCTCGCAGAAGGCGCGCTCGCTGCGCACCGAGTACAGGGCGACCAACAGCGAGGCCTTCAACAGCCGCCCCGGTGGCACCGAGGCGCGGCCCATCCGGGCGTACATGCAGTCGAACACCGGCGACAACCGTTCCAAGGCCGCATCGGCCACTTCCTTAATCCGCCGCAAGGGATGGTCCTGGGGCACCCGTTCCTCCAAGTCCACGATGGCTAGCATGCTGCTTGAGGGTTGGGGCGACCGCGCACCTTGCGACGCCGACACACTGCGGCGCGTCATCGTCGAGCAGGAAGTGAACCGGTGCTTCCAATCTGCCATCTCCGCGCAGTTGGCGAATTGACACGTTGCGCCAGATTTGTTGTTGCAGTCTGATTGGGAAGTTCAGCACGATTCACTGCACGGGTGCCATGTTGCACTCGTGTAGCCCGCGCAGGTGGAAGCTGTCCTTCTGGAAGGTGTGTCGCATAGGTACAGACAGTTCCCAATGCCCCGGTTTCCACCGGTAGATTGGCGAAATAGTTGTGGTGCACTAAGCGAGTTTTGTGGTTGTTGTAGCCCGTATTCTCAGCCTGAACTTGGATCAGGCTGTGCAGGCTGGGCCACTGTTGGATCCCGGTCTGACGCCAGCACCACGGGAGGCCAAAGTCACAATGCATCCTCTACGCTTCCTATCCGATGTCTGTATCAGGCATACAGGGGCAGCCATACACTCATTTGCCCTGAGTGCCGATTGTTCCAAGTGAAGTAGGGGATCAAGGTAAGCGGTAGGGACGACGGACCCACATCCTCCATCTCGGTGTAAAGGGGACCGGCAACCGCCGGCACATGCAATCCCTGTCCCCGAAGGACAACCGTGTCCCCCAAGGGACCCTGTTCGCGGTGTGGGGTGAAGTCAGTAGTCCGTGTCACATACAGACCGGTGATGTCATCAATGCCCAGCAAATCGGCTGTCTCTGCGCAATACACCATGGGACCCCGTGCAAACGCCACCTGATTACGGACCTCTTCCACCTTGGGGTGAGCCTGGAGGCAACGTACCCTCAGGGGCAACTGAAGTTCGACGCGGTCGCCCACCTGCCACTGGCGCTCGATGCGACAGTAGGTACCGGGTTCCGCCTGCGGACCCGGTGCGCCATTGACGGTGACCGAGGCACCGCGGGCCCAGGCCGGAATGCGTAGCATCAGGGAGAAGGGCGACGCGGACACCTCCGTTATCTCCAGCCCTACCGTCCCATCCCAGGGATATTGAGTGTCCTGCCGCAGACCCACCGTCCGGCCATCACCCAGATCCGCACGGACTTCACTGGCACCGTAGAGGTTTACCCACAATTCCCCGGCAGCCCGGCCGTAGGCCCATTCATGCAACGAGGACAGAGTGCGCAGCACGTTGGGAGGACAGCAGTAGCAGTGGAAGTCGGCCCAGCGCTCCGTGTAATCCTGGCTCAGCAACACGTGTTCTTCTCCGTACCAACGCAGCGGGTTGGTGTAGCAGAAGCGCAGACCGTCCAGGCTCATCCCGGACAGCATGCTGTTGTACAGCACCAGTTCCATGTTGTCCGCATACTGGACTTCGCCCGTCAGGCGCAGCATGCGCAGGGACCACATGGCTTGGGCAATGTTGGCGCACGTTTCGTTGTAGGCGGTGGCGTTGGGCAGGTGGTATTCCAGGCCATAAGCCTCATGCACATCACTCCGGCGGGGTGCAGGCGTGGCCAGTTGGCCGTTGGCGGATCCGCGCGCCTTAAAGAGTTCGGGACGCTGGGACGTGCCGTGGTGTAGAGCCGCCGTCCCGCCGGTCACGTAGCTCTTGGTTTCCACGACGTTGCACCAAATCCGGGTCAGCGCGTCCTGCAGAACCGGATCGGAGCGTTCCGCCAGCACATCGGCGGCCCCGCTGTACAGGTACGCAGAGGTTACGGCATGCCCCACCGCCGTGGTTTCCTGCCGCAGGGGCATGTAGCTCTGATTGAGATCGGAGCCGCCCTCCTGCGATCCCCGCATGTCCACGAACACCTCCGCCAACTCCAGGTACCGGGTATCGCCGGTGGCACGGTAGAGATCGACACAGCCCATGATTTGGGAGGGGTTGAACCCAAAATGGGCCAGGGCCGGAGGGCGCGGGACAAACACCTCGTACAGGTAGTCACCCAGCTTGCGGGCCACCGCCAGAAAGGTGTCGGAACCAGTGACACGATGGTGTGTCACAGCGGCGGTCAGCAGGTGCCCCATGTTGTAGAGCTCGTGGTCATGCAGGTCCGTCCAGCGTTCCTTGTCGGTCAGCTGGATTTGGGTGCTGATGTACCCATCCTCCTCCTGTGCCGCGGCGATGTTCGCGATGTGGGTTTCCAGCGTGGCGCGGGTCTGCTCATCCCGGGTAAAGGCATAGACGTGGGTGAGGGCTTCCAGCCACTTGTAGCAGTCGCCGTCACTCCACTTGGTGCCCTCGTGCGCACCGGTCTGCTGCCCTGCCGCCTTGGGAAAATTGTGCAGGGAGGCACCATGGGGCGTTGTGTTCAGAATCTCTTCCATGGCATCGAGGGCACTGTCGCGGCAGAGCGCGAAACGTTCGCCCCAGAAGCCTTCGCGCCATTGGGCCTGTCCGGTGGACAGGGGATGAAACCTGAGACGGGGACTGTCGTGCATGCCGGAGTGTTCCATTGGACCGAGTGAAAGGATGGACAGGACGGGAACAGGCGAGTGAGGAGGCGCTGGTGCCAGGGATCACTTGAATCCCTGGTAGACAACCCCCTGAATGAAGATGCGCTGGGCGAAGAAGAAGACCAGGATTACCGGCAGCATCACCACCAGCGACGCAGCCATGAGGTAGTGCCAGTCGGTGCCATAGTTGCCCTGGAAGAACCTGAGGCCCAGTGCCAGCGTGAACTTGTCCTTGTCAAAGAGGTAGATGAGCGGATAGAAGAAGTCGTTCCAGTGGAACTGAAACGAGAAAATCGCCACCGCGGCCAAGGCCGGCTTGGACAGGGGCAGAAGGATGCGCAGGAACACCCCGAACTTGGAGCAGCCATCGATGGTGGCGGCATCGTCCAGTTCGAAGGGCAGCGTCATGTAGAACTGACGCAGCAGAAACACGAAGAAGGGCACGGCGAAGAAGGACGGCACGATCAGCGGGTAGAACGTGTCCTTCCAGCCAAACACCCGCGTGAACAGAATAAAAGTGGGAATCAACGTGACCTGCCGGGGCAGCATCATGGTGGCCAGTACCACGATGAAGAGAGTGTTGCGGGCCGCCCAGCGCAGGCGCGCGAAGGAGTAGGCCACCACGGCCGACGACACTAGTTCACCGGCCACCGACAGGACGGTGATGATCACCGTGTTGAGCAGGAAAATCTCAAAGGGCAGCAGGGTCAGCGCTTCCACATAGTTGCGCCAGAGAAACTGTTCCGGGATCCATTCGGGTGGGAAGCGGAACACCTGCGAACGGGTTTTCAGGGATGTGGACAGCATCCACACCAGCGGGGCCAGGATGAAGGCACTGCCAGTGAACAGCACACCGTAGGCCACGATGCGGTGGATCAGTTGGGTGCGCCGTTTGCCCAGGCCCGTGGACGCGGGGGCTGCTACGGCCATGGGATCCGCCGTACTCATGTTCGCTGCGTCTCGGCCTCGTAGTACACCCAGGCCGAAGCCGTACGGAAGAGGAGCAGGGTCAGGGCCAGGATGCACAGGAACAGGATCCAGGCCAACACCGAGGCATACCCCATGTTGCGGTATTCGAACGCCTGGCGGTACAGGTACAACATATAGAAGAGGGAGGCGTTGCTTGGGCCGCCATCGGTCATGATGAAGGCTTGGGTGAAAATCTGCATCGAGGAGATAACGCCCATGATGAGCTGGAAGAAGATGACCGGACTCAGCATGGGCAGGGTGATGTGCCAGATCCGACGGGCAGGCGTGGCACCGTCGATCTCGGCCGCCTCATACAGATCGGTGGGGATGCCCTGCAAGCCTGCAAGATAGATGACCATGCCGCCGCCGACACCCCAAAGGCTCATGATGACGAAGGAAGGCAGGACCCACGTTCGGTTGCCCAGCCAGTTTGGGCCTTCGATGTTGAAATAGGACAGAAAGAGGTTCAGCAGCCCGAAGTCCGGCGAGAAGATCCAGCGCCACAGCATGGCCACCGCAACCCCCGCCAGGACGGCGGGAAGGTAGTAGACGGTCCGGATCACGGACTGGCCCCAGATTTTGGCGTTCAGCAACATGGCCAGGATCACGCCCAGCACCAGATGCAGCGGGATCGCCATGAGCGAGTAGAAGAGGGTGATCCGCAGCGAATGCAGGGATAGGGGATCATCCACAAAGAACTCGTGGTAGTTGCCCCAGCCGACAAACAGGGCCGGCGAAATGAGATCCCAGTCGTACAGCGACAGGCCAAGGGACGCGATCATCGGTCCCAGGGTGAAAGCCAGAAAACCGAGCAGCCAGGGCGAGGCCATGACCCAGCCCAGTATGGCTTCCCGGCGGCGGAAGGTCAGACCGCTCAGCATAACCAAAGAGAATTCGTCCCGTCAGTCGGAGCAGGACGCTGTTGTATCCCCGGCACGCTGCCGGGACAACACGCCTCCAGGCCGCAGCACTGGAGGCATGTCACATCGGAGACGGAAGGCCGTAGGGGCGCTACCGCCACTGGCCTTCCTTGATTAGCGGATCAACCGCGGCCTTGATCCGGTCCGCCACGACCTTGGCATCCCGCTCCTCGCCATTGAGCAGCAGATCGACCTCGGCCTGCATGGTGCGCGACACCTCGTTGTAGTTGGTGAGCACCGGGTCCGGAGCCACAAAGTTGCGCACCGCGTCCACCATCACCTGCTTGTTGTTGGGAGGACGGGTGTCGGTCAGGAAGTACGCCTGCTGCGCGGACAGGGTCGTGCCCTGCAAACCGCCGTCCTGGATGATCTTTTCCATGGCGGGGCCATTGAAGTATTTCAGCAGGTTCCAGGCACAGTCCGGGACCTGGGTGGTCTTGGGAATCACCAGGGGGAAGTAGTACACGTAGTTGGCCCGTCCGCCAGGACCACTGGGATAGTGACCCAGCGTGACCTCATAGTCAACATCGTGGAAGTTGGGGAACGACCAGCTGCCGTTGTTGATGATGGCCAGGCGGCCGGTGTGCATCAGTTCGACGGCACCCAGGTCCTGCATGACATCGAAGCGCGGGGCGAACCCGTACTTGTGGATCAGGTCGGCGTAAAACTGCAGGCCTTCCACGGCACCGGGTTCATTCAGGGTGCACTCGGTGGGATAGAACGGATCGTCCACCAACTGGCCACCGAAGATGCGCACCCAGATTTGCCAGATGACGCTCCAGCCCGTCACCTGATAGGCGTACTGGGTGGTGTCGCCGTTGGCATCGCGTTGGGTCACGGCCTCGCACATGTTGAAGAAGTCGTCCACGGTCCAACCGGGATCGTCCCACTGGTTGGTGGGTACCTGCGCGCCGGCCTCCTCAATCATGTCCTGGTTGCAGAACATGGCTACGGAGGCCACGTTGTCCGGCATGCCATAGATGCCTCCATCGTGGGTGTAGGACTCGATGGCCAATTCTGGAAATTCGTTCAGGTCATAGGAGTCGCGGTCCACATAGGGCTTCAGGTCAAGCAACAGATCCTTGCTGAGGAACTCCGGCAGGTCGGCGATGCGGATGATGAAGAGATCCGGCGGATCATTGGCGGCCAGCCCGGCATAGAGCTTCTCACTGTAGCCGGCATTCCACCCCCCGGGCACAGAGGTGAAGTTGAGCGTGCAGCCCGGATAGGCTTCGTCGAAGGGAGCCAGGGCTTCTTCCCGGATCCCAATCAGGGGTGGACCATCCCAGAAGAAGACTGTAACTTCCTGGGAGTCGGCTTCCATTCCGGTTTCGGGGACTACTGCCGTACAGGACGCCAGGGCCAAACCGGCTCCGGCCATACCCGACACCTTAAGGAAATCCCTTCGGGACACTTGTACCGATTTCATTGAGGCCTCCAACTGGGTTTGATGTCCGCCCCGGGTGTACTCTTGTCGTCATCGACAGAGAGGGCAGACCGAGTTGCGATCCTAGCATAGGGGATCCGGCTTGATTCCACCCGATGAGGGCACTGTTTCAATCTCGTTGATATTGGTGGCGAGCCGTCATGGGCATCCTCTATACCCGCGGGGGTTCCCGATGCCACGGGCCAGCAGGCCCACAAAGTGGCGAGCGCCGGCTTCGGTCTTCAGCCCCCGCGTCAGCCGGCTCCGGAGCTTGTAGCGTCCAAACCAACCCTCCAGCCGGATGGTGGAGGCGGGGATGTCCGGATGACGTTCGCTGCGCACGAGGTCGTGCCAGCGGACCACGAGATGCCACAGCAGCTGGCGTATCTCCGGGTCTAGGCGCACCCGTCTCTGGGCCACCGCCTGCCACAGGGCCAGCAGGCCCGGACCGACCGCCACCGGTCGTTCCCGGTCCAAGTGGGTCAGGGTATCCGAAGTCCAGGCCGCAGATGTGCTAGCCCACGGTGCACTGCATGTGTAGGGCGCACGGCTGCCGGTCCAACCCCGACGCGTCCAGGACCGGCCCGTAGACGGGGTCATCGTTGGTCGTCAAGCCCTGTGCGCCGCGCTGCGCCAGGACCGTAAACCAGCCGCCCCCGTCGAAACCGGGTCCGCTCAGGCGCAGGTCCAGCCGTTCACCCTTCGGCCCCAGGACCACGGCCACGAGGCGCTCAGCACCACCGATGGACAGCCAGGTTTCGTCCACTTCCAGCCACACCGGCAGGGCCGCCTGCGGGTCGGGGATCCGGTCCGGGGCCACCGCCTGCACATCCTGCCACAGGGTGGCCGCGCCCATCCCGCAGTCCAGCAGGTCCCGGATGCGGACCAGCCCCCGCAAGCTGACGCTGTGCACGTACAGGGACGTCACCAACTCCCGGAAGGTATGTGGTCGATGGCAGTGCAAGGCCTGCCAGCGCTGCACCTGCAGCCGCCCCAAGACGACCGGGGGGCGGACATAGGTGCCGTCGGGGCCTCGGACAGGGCCCGTTGGCGCTCGAGGTCGGCGGGGGTTAGGACGTAGTCCACAATGAGGGGTCCTTTTTGGTTGTCGTCACAACACCATTGTAGGGACCCCTTGTCGTCTGTGCGCTCCCAACCAATATCGACGAGAGCGGAACTGTGCCAATTTAGATGCAATCGCCGCCCTTAGGGTTAGTCATGCATACGTCACGGTTACCACATGGTACGATCTCCATCACACACCATCCAAGGCACGGAGTTGGACATGAACGCCAAGAGAAAGATGTTGTCAGACTCAGGAATCCACTGGTCGTTGCGGGGCATGTAGGCTCTGCGATAGCACATAACCGGCAGGCACATCACCCGCATTCCAGCCACCGCCTGCGGTCCCATCGAAACCCCTCCTAGACGATTTGGCACGGTCGTCGGCATGAAGTAGCAACTCTGCCGTCTCACCGGCCCCGCTCCTGTTGCCGACGGGGGCTTTGTGGATTCGTTCCTGAACGGCCTGCCGCGCATGTTGTGATGACCAAGGAGTGCAACAGATGCCTTTGTACGAACAAGAGATAGTCAAAGTTGACCTAGTACTAGTCGGGGTAAGGCTTCTATCCGAATCCCAACAGGTGAATGCCTTCTCTGAATTAGCGGATGGAGAGGTGGTGTCGCCCAGCACCGGTCTAGTGAGTATGGAACAAAGGCCTATCGAGCCGGCTACACGCCTCGAATTGCCCAAGGCCCGGATTGTGCTGGCGAGCGATTCACAACAGTCATCCATTGAACAACTCTATCCAGATGAAGACGACCTGCCGCGTTTTGCCGATATCGTCACCCTAGCTTCACGCTGTTCTAACCTCGACAGTGCTTTGGTCGCGGTTCACGGATACAGCCTAGCGATGGCCTACAGGCAGGACTCCGGCATGGATGCTCTCAGGTATTTGGGTAAACACATGTTCGGGGAGGTTCCCTTCGCCGCCGAGGGATGGGACTCAGTGGGCGGCACAGGCAAGTGCATGTATGAATCTCCAGATGGCCACTGGGAGTTCTTCGTTGAGCCGCGCTTTCAAAAACGCGACACCGACAGGGTATTTCTTCACCTAAATCTATACAGAGGACAAGCAACAATTCCCAACCGGAAAGAAATCATTGAGATGCTGCAGCTCGTGTGGAAACAGGCGTATGATCTGGCGTTCCGCATAGACGAAGGGAGGATCGCATGAGAACCATGACCATTGAATCAACCATGCACAAGCCACCATCGGAGAGGGTGAATACCAACGAGTTCGGGGTGAGAGTGATCGACATGGGCAACAACCCAATATGGGAGTACCTCCATCCATCACTAGCTCCTGAGGACGCTGTACTGAGCAGGTCGTTTGAGTACTACCAGGCCCTCAAGGCGATTACCGATGTTGTGACACAAGTATTGTCCCGTGCCGAGTTTGCAACAGGCTTGCCTAGCACGTGGGAATTTCCTGTCGACACATCTCTTACCCCGCACACCAACGAAAACCAGCTCCGCATACGTGAGCGTCTGGCCTCCTTCAAGAAGCTGGAGGATGGTTGGGCAGACGGGATGCAGCACCCTAAAAACTGGGGTGATGGTTTGGGGGAAGCACCATCACTGGAGGGTTTAGACTGGCTGGCTGGTCAGATGGAAGATTGCTACCGCAACGACCTTCCGCATCCGTATCTGTATCCCACGACGGATGGTGGGGTGAAGATTGAGTGGTCCATAGGCCCCTTCGAGGCGGGGTTGAGGGTTGACCTGTCCATGAAAACAGGGAAATGGTTCTGCGTGAATATGGACATAGATTGGGTTCTTGAGAGGCACCTAGACCTCAATGATGCTATTGACTGGCAGTGGCTCGCGTCTGAACTACGGTGGTTGGGGAAAACGACAGCATGAATGGCAACACCTACTTGTGGCGTCAGATCCGACCAGCGTGGGTCAGTGATGACCGAGTAACCGCCGAAGCCTTCATACCGCTTCCCAAGGATGAAGGCTTCCTCTCTTTCTGCGATGGTGATCAAATCTCTGCCGAGCAAGCATGGGTACGCCACACTAAGAGGTATGCATCAAAGGGCGTGGTAGCCGTCACGGTGAATGAATGCAGCCAGCTGGCAGTGCTTCCTGCTCCTGATCCGGTAGATGGCATGCCTGATCATGTCAGTGTGGACTTTAATGGTCTTACCAGTGATGCTTGTATTGAGTTCGTCGCGGCGAAACTGGCGCGGATTGCGAACGCAAGAGGTTGGCAGTACAACCCACAAGGTCTGCCGTCACTAGTGCCGAGTTCGTCTTGCTAGAGTTCACTCTCTGCGAATCATTGACCATCGTCCCGGCTTACCATGAAGGATCTGCGCTTCACCCTGATCCTAGCGGCTATCTGATTGGCCGTGTCCTTCCTCATACTGGCTGGTCTCGCCGTCACCCGCATTCTCTAGATGGCGCTCCACTGATCGCCTGAATCCGCACTGGAGAAACACGAAGCCCCAGCTGTCATGGCCGGGGCTTCGTGTTCAGACTGGGACACCTCGTGGAACGCTGGCATGACCTAGTCTCAACTTCGTATGCCTGATGGCCCGCGGTATAGCCTGACGCGACGCAGGGAACCCACTTGCACAGAGAATGCCAGTGACGGCCCGCAACCAATATCAACGAGATTGGTCCGAGACCCGGAACGGACGAAGGGACTCCAGACAATTGGTTTCGCGCAACAGAACAAAAGGCCCCCTCGTCGTGGGTTTCATCCCGGTCCCTGTCCATCCCAATCGCCAAAACGCCGACTCGGTCCATCCAAGCCCTGCCCCAACTACGGCGGTCTCCCCTGTCGTTGCAATGGCACCTACGCTCGCAACCTAATCGTCTTCGGAGCTTTCAGGCTCCAGCACTGGCGGTGAAGGGATTGCACAGTCAATGGAGGACGGCCGCGTCGCGCGGTCCTCGGTAGCCAACATTCCCGCAAGTTCGGTCTACCAAGGAGCCTCGGCGAGGCAGGACCACATCCACCAACAGTCGATCCAATGGCTGTCAATCCCGACTGGTGACATTAACCGGTGCACCGTTGCGCCACTGGGGGTGATATCTACAACGGCTTAGTCCTTGACCGATTAAGAACACAACATTATCATTGTGTACATGATACCTTTGTTCAATGCAGACGGCCTCCTGCTGCCAGGCGTGTACTGGACTGACTGGAACGAATTGATGGATAGGTTCGGCCACAATCCATGGAGACAGCATCTCATGAGGGAGCTCAAGGCCGTGCTAGAGAACCTGAGGGATGCAGGTTGCCGGACCGCCTACATCGACGGAAGCTTCGTAACGCGCAAGGCCATCCCCAACGACTACGACACTTGCTGGGAAGATGCTAGTGTCGATCCAGCAATCCTCGATCCCGTCCTGCTGATCTTCGATCCGGGGAGAGCTACCCAGAAGGCCAAGGACATGGAAGAGCTCTTCCCCGCCTCGGTTACCGCCGATGCAGATGGCCTGTCGTTTCTGGAGTTCTTCCAGACAGATAGGGAGACCGGAAGAGCCAAAGGCATTGTGGCCATGGACTTGGGAGACCTCGCATGATCAAGAATGAGCGGCAGTATCGGATCACGAAGAATCAGGTGGATCGCTTCTCGCGGACCCTCGCCAATCTCAGACGGCAACCCACGAAGACCAAGGATATGCATCCCCTCATCGCCAAAGCGCAGGAGGACGCGCTCCAGAACCAGTTGACGGACCTCAAGGAGCAGTTGCAAGAGTACGAAGCCCTAAAAGCCGGCCGCTTTGATTTGGACGCACTGAACGCGGTTGCCGAACTTCCGACCGTTCTAATCAAGGCGCGCATCGCACAGGGCCTGAGGCAGAAGGATCTGGCGGAGCGGCTCGGCCTGAAGGAGCAACAGATACAGCGGTACGAGGCGACCGACTATGCGACTGCAAGCCTCATGCGGATCAAGGAGGTTGCAAACGTCTTGGGAGAAAAGGCATACCAGTCTCCTCGAACCACCGGTTCTCACTGATCATGACTCGGGACATTTGAAGCCCTGGTAGACACCCCCTGAATGAAGATGTGCTAGCCGAAGCAGAAAACCAGAATCACCGGCAGTTCAAGTCAGACGATGGTCACTACCGACGACAGCCACGGTAGCAGTGGTGGATAACGACGATACACCTTCGCAGACTACTGTAACTATCTCCATCAAGGATGTGCCTGACAACCCCGGAACTTAGGGCTGCGTCAGGTTACCCCTTCACCTTGCACACTACCGTACCCATCCCCACGCTCATTGCAACAGGCCTCTCTTCCTCACATGCGTTGGTTGGTGCAGGAAAGTAGGATCCGGTCGTCAATCAAAACCCGGAGTGGGTCAAGCCGTTGCCCTGCCCAACGTGTTCAGGGTTCGGAGGCAATTGGTCGCCTGACTTGAGGAAATTGTCAAGAAGCTCGCTGACTGGTCCGGCTTCATCGATTCATCGACCTGTTCTGGCCTGATGTGCTGTTGGTGGAACAGAAGAGTGCCGGTTACGGCTTGACCAAGACCTATGACCAAGTCGGCGACTACTTCGATGCCCTTCCAGATACCGACCTGCTGGCCCTGCGCGTAGGAGCATCTTTGTCTGGAGAGTACGCCGCTAGCTGCGACCACACATCTAGACCCAACTGGGCTGTCTGCAAACTGAACTGAAGGCTTTGAACTGGGAACTCCAGGACCGACTGCACAACCATCCGGCTTGTTCAAGTTGCTGCGCAGCGTGCCTAGCAAAGGGCCAGTCGTGGCCGCCATGTATAAGCTGTTCCTCATCCTGAACGCGGTGATCTGAGACTAGGTCCCTCGGCAACCGGACACGGTGTCTGTGGCCATCAACGCTTGACCTTAACACAGTTACTAAACCGTTACTTCATATTTGTCCAAGTTTTGCCCTATCTGTGGGACTTCTTCGATGTGAATATTCAGTGAAGGAAAGCAACCAAATAGTTACAATAAGTCAGTCTTCTTGAATCCAGCACTTTCCAAGGTTTGCGTTACCAATTGTCTATTTGCGTCAGGAAGGAAATATTGCCGACTTGAGCCACCACCAAACGATCCTAGATCATTCCAACTTTCTTCTTCCTTGACTCGATTGAGAAGAGATAACACATACTTAACAGTATCCATTGGCCCTTTGATTCTGAAACCTGCATTTAACAGCGCAGACTCCATCTGAATATAGTTCGCGTTTGGTAGATGATAATATTGTGGATCTTCTGTTGTTTCTGTGGCCCTGCTGACAACAACATACGCCGTGATGATATCTCTGTTTTGCATTTCTATCTCCACCTATCGATCGAACATGAGGGTGAGCCAGTTTACCATAATCCAGTAACTGTTCAGCACTGTATTGGAAGTCAAACTTCGTTGGGCGCAGTTGCAGGGCCCGTATGTCCGGCTACCGGACGCGCCGCTGGGTGGTGGAGCACACCCACTCGTGTCTCAACCGCTTCCGGCGTATGCGGTGTGGATGGAACCACAGGTTCACCCATCGACACTTGCCATCAAGGACCGACCAGAGACGGAAGAAATGAGCACCCTCTGTCGGCAGCTGGACTTACAAAATTGGGTGCCCCAATACCGCGCCTATTTGACTAACAGGAGAACTCCGGTTTACCATACGGCAATGCGGACGTGCAGAAAAAAGGCAGATGAAGCGGGACAAGAACGCTGCTGGACCAGAGCTCCGTGAGGATGTGAGTCCTGCTAATCGAACATGCTGCCCACAGTCCGTGACATTCTGATTGCCAGCTCTCGGATACTAGGAGGCTATCCTATGTTGCCAGTCTTGACGAAACCGGACGATGCCCTGACCGTGGCAGCCTACCTGCGCACGAAGGTCACAGGTGCCACCCTTCAAGATGCCAAGGCCACGCTTGAGGGCCGGGTGTTGGATTCTCGGAAGATCCGCGCTTACGAGGCATGGGGGATTGTGACGAAGGAGGCAGAGGTACTCCGCTTGACGACACGAGGTCAGCAACTTGCCCGAGCCTCGGCTGACAATCGATACCGTGTGTTCGCCGAGATCATCTTGGAGATCCGTGCCTACCGGATAGCAGCCGAATGGATGCACCATGGAACGATGGATATGGTCACGCAGACCGAGTTGGCAACGCACTGGTTCGACCACATTCAGGGTGATCTGGGGACGACAAAAGAGCAGTCAATACGCAACCAGGCGAATTGTTTCCTGGAGTTGGCCGAAGCTGCTGGGCTGGGTACCTATTTCATCGGGCGTCGTGGTCAACCCACGCGTCTTGAGGTCGATCGGAATGCACTCGCTCAACTGTTCACAGGAGCCGAACTATCAGAAGGGGTGCCCAAGCTAGATGAGCCGGAAACAGGCACAGAGGTTGAAGAGGAGGGAGGTGCTTCGGATACCCAGACCCATTCAGAAGAACAGCATCCCACGGGAACAGAGTTCGACGAGGAACCGGGCACGGCATCATCCCCAGCGATCCGCGTTTTCATATCACACGGACCTAACGTGGAAATCGTGGATCAGATAAAGACGATGTTGGATCTGAGCGACTTGCAGTATGAGGTGGTAGTCGAGCAGGAATCCACCGCGATACCCGTCCCACAAAAGGTGTTTGACGCCATGCGACGGTGCGATGCTGCTGTAATGTGTGTCACTGCAGATTCGGAGGCCGAGCGCGAGGACGGATCTTACGAGATCAACCCCAACGTACTGATCGAAATTGGCGCAGCCTTCGTCCTTTATGACAAGCGAGTAGCGCTGGTTTGGGATCGCAGGATCCCCATCCCCTCTAATCTTCAGGGGATTTACAGGTGTGAATTCAAGGGTAATGAACTGTCGTGGTCGGCGGGAATGAAACTGATGAAAGCGGTCAACAAATTCAAAGGCTTGAGGTAGCGACAGCCATTGACAAGGTTGGTCGTTTGCGCGCTCTGCCGACTGGGGATCCACCTAATCTGCGACAGGCCAACAACTTCATGTCTACGCCCCATGTCCGTAGTGGACCGAGCGTATGAGGTGGCGCACCTAGCAGGCTGCGGAAAAACGCGGCCGGCTAGAATCGGGGCATCCAGGAACGGAGGTACTCCCCGATGCGCGGTCGTCCCAACCCCCAACGCAGCATGCTGGCGATCGTGGACCTGGAGGAACGGGTGCCCCGGGACCATCCGCTGCGGCGAATCAAGGAAGTGGCCGACGCGGCCCTGGAACGGCTGTTGCCGGAGTTCGACCGCATGTACGCCCGCGTGGGCCGGGCCTCGGTCCCGCCCGAGCGGTTGTTGAAGGCTTCCCTGCTGATTGCCCTGTACTCGGTGCGCAGCGAGCGCGCCTTCTGCGAGGAGTTGGAGTACAACCTGCTCTACCGCTGGTTCCTGGACATGGACCTGATGGAACGCAGCTTCGATGCCACGGTCTTCACCAAGAACCGACAGCGGCTGATGGACCACGACGTGGGCCGGGCCCTGTTCGACGAGGTGGTGTGGGCGGCCGACGGGGAGGGGCTGCTGTCGGACGAGCACTTCAGCGTGGACGAGACCCTGATCGAGGCCGCAGCCAGCCTCAAGAGCTTCCGGTCCAAGGACGGTCCGCCACCGTCGGACGACGACGATCCCGGCAATCCATCGGTGGACTTCCGAGGCGAGCGCCGGCGCAACGAGACCCACGCCAGCACCACGGATCCCGAGGCGCGCCTGCTGCGCAAGGGGCCGGGCAAGGAAGCCAAGCTGGCCTTTCTGGGCCACGCGCTGATGGAGAACCGGAATGGCCTGCTGATGGACTTCACGATCAGCCAGGCCACCGGCACGGCGGAGCGGGATGCGGTGCCGGAACTCCTGGACGGGCTGCGGGCACGGGGCTACCGCCCGCGCACGCTGGGAGCCGACCGCGGCTACGACACGAAGGACTGCGTCAAGGACATCTGTGGGAAGCGGGTGACCCCGCATGTGGCCCGGAAGAAGAAACACTCGGCCATCGACGGACGCACCACGCGCCATGCCGGCTACGCGGTGAGCCTGCGCATCCGCAAGCGGGTGGAGGAGGTCTTTGGTTGGATGAAGACCGTGGGCGGCTTGCGGCGCACCCGTTTCCGGGGCGTGGCCCGTACCGGGCTGGCCGGTTACCTGGTGGCCACCGCCTACAACCTTGTGCGCTTGGCCAGCCTCATGCCCGCGCCGGAAGCCGGACCCGCGCCGCCCGGGTGACCTACAGAGGGCTCTGCGCGCCCCAATGGGGCCCACGGGGCCTGCGGGACCTGCGCATCCCGCGCTGGGGGGCCACATTTTGGGTTTCCAGGGCCCAACGAACTCCCCAAGCCTTGATTCCGAACGCGATCGCGGTTGCCGATTTCATCCAAATCCGATTCTTCCGCAGCCTGCTAGCTGGTAAGGGGTTTGGAACCGGATTGGGTACCGAGCCGTTGAAACCTCTTGGCAACCTGTGAACTTTGACTGATTCCCGAGGTGCTGCCATTCGAAATTATCAACTTGGTGGCGCGTTGGAAGCGTCCCAAGCGATACTGCGATGAACTCGGTCATAAGGAAGCAGCCGTGTATGCCGGCCAACGGCACATCTCAAAGACGCTTGGGACTCGGGTAGGTAATTCATTCCAAGCCAGACGGAGAGCTGATCACCTTAGTCAAGGATCGGGACAACCCTCGGGTGTCGAGCGAACGAGGTCTGCTGTGCCTGTACGAGCAGAATGTCATCATTCTTCAGCAGAGCCTGCACGCCGGGGCCACGGGTTGTCTAGAGCATGGTTGGGAGATGGTCTCCCGACACGGTAAGGCCCCAGCGCTGTACCTGACCAGTGATGTGGGGAACTCCTCAAATTCAGATCGGGCGAAAGGGAAAATCTTGCACGTCGGGCCGACGGGTGTACACGTCCTGGGCCACTGTGCGGACCAGATTCCACGCCTCAGTCTCTTGCACCCGGTCAGGTTCAACACCGATCACCGCCAAGTCGAGGGCGGACCAAGGGTGCCAAGTTCCCACCGCCCGGCTACCGAAAAGCATGACTTCCGCGTCCGGTAGTTGATCTTGAAGCGCCCGCGCCACCACCAAGGCCCGCGGCTCGGGTTATCCCGTCCCTGCACCCTCCGCCATTGCGTCCAGTGATTGCAGCGGCCCATCAACCACAGCCATGTTCCGACTCCTTGTGCTGTGAGAATGTCACTCCATGGAAGGAATGATGCTTCTGGACCACGTGTAGGCTTCGGTGTAGCCCTTGTCCACCGCCACCATGGCCTGACCGCAGGGACGCGTGCTGCAGACCTGTTCCTCGTCCACGGCATGGTGGATTTCCACTTGGCCGTTGTCCTGTGCAGGAGGTTGCGAAGAGTGCCGGAAAGCAGATGTGTGGCCTTGAGCGGGATGGTGATGCACCGGCTGCGCTTCAAACTCACTCATCTGCCCTGGGATCGGGTTGTTTCAGGCATAGTAGGAGAGATCAGGACACGCGAAACGACGAGTCCACGCAAGTCCCCGAGCATGACTGGAGGCGATGGCAGTCCCCTCCGGTTTAGTAAGCTGCCGGTTGCGTGCTCCCCGTCCGACACACCGAAGGTCCTGAGGTGGGATTGTTGTTTGTGATTGCCCCATGAATGGTGAATCTCCGGCCAAGCGTGCCATCGCCTTTGTGGACGGCCAGAACCTGTTTCACGCTGCCCGCGAAGCGTTCGGCTATGACGAACCCAACTACGACGTTGGGGCCCTTGCCAGGCAAGTGTGCAGGAGCCAGGGATGGCAGCTGACCGAGGTGCGCTTCTACACCGGGATTCCCGATGCCTGCAACAACCCCAGATGGCATTTCTTCTGGACGCGCAAGCTCGCGGCCATGGGACGACAGGGGATCATCGTGTATGGCAGGCCACTTCGGTACCAAGACCGCAGGGTAACTCTGCCCGATGGCACCCAACACTCTGCTCGGATAGGAGAGGAGAAGGGGGTCGACGTGCGGATCGCGCTTGACGTGACGGCACTTGCTCATCGTCGCGCATACGACGTGGCCCTTGTCATGAGCCAGGATCAGGATCTTCTGGAGGTTGCCGAGGAGATTCGAACCATTGCACGGGAACAGCGAAGGTGGATCACGATCGCCTGTGCCTTTCCGCAGAGTCCTGACAGTTGGAACCGCAGGGGCATTGACAAGACCGACTGGATCACGATTGACCGAGAGCTCTACGACCAGTGCCTTGACCTCCGAGACTACCACCAGGAACTCGAGAGGCCGTAGGCTTACCACACGACGCAAGTCTGTTTGAAACAGCTCCCAAGGTCCGCCCGGCTTGCATCGGCAAGAAGCAACAAATCCAGCCAGGCCCCCTGACTGCGATGGCGGAAGCCATGCATGGATACAGGGGCCGCGTCGGCAGTAGCGACCTCGTGTTGCCACAAGGCCCCACTCGACTTGGTGCTGGTGCGGCGAGAACAATCCCGCGCCACAGGATGGCCACGAATCCCGGCACCGGGATGAGTTTCACACCGCTCCGTCGCCGACCAGTCGGGGCGGCACGCCGGCGTCAGCTGCGCTGGATTGCGCCGCGGCGGTGCCGGAAGATTTTGACGCCGCGCCAGACAGCGGCTACCAACAACGCCAGTGACGCCAAGTTGAGGATCCACATGGCAATGCCCAGTGCTGCGCCCTGCCACGGGTTCATTTCCAGCACTTGCAGTCCAAGGAAAAGCAGAAAGCTCGCCAGCAGGGAGCAACCCACGAATCCCAACAGCAGCAGTAGAACCGATCTCATGACACCTCCTCCGTAATCGAAGCATCCACTACGGGTTGATTGCATCACCCGTTGGAGACGCGGGGGCAATGAACAATCCTATTCCGACAGCAGGAAGCCGGAGCCTGAAAGTGCCCCCATCAACGGCTCCAATGAATTCGGCATCGACTGGCACATCGTCATGCCGCTGGCCAAACTCGCCTTGGCCACGATGGCGGTATTCACCTTCATCAACAGCTGGAACGACTTCATCGGCCCCCTGCTGTACCTGTCACGGGATCCGACCAAGTACACGGTGGCCCTGGGCTTGGCCCTGTTCCAACAGACTTTCATTGGGCGTACCTGCTGGGACCTGGTGATGGCGGGTTCCACACTCATGATCCTCCCGGTGATTCCGGTGTTCTTCATGGCGCAGCACTTCTTCATCCAAGGCATCGCCGTGTCCGGCATCAAGGGCTGGGTGCCGCAGCCGGAACATGACGACCATTCATGTGGAAACAGACACCGTGACACCGGTTCGACGAATGACATTCACCCTCGCAGACTGAACCCGAACCGGAACCACCGAACGGTCAGTAGACCGCTGCGTTCCGGGACTGCCGGAGCGACGCCGATCCGAACATGCCACCGCATCATTCTTGACGCTTCGTAACCAGCTCTGCCGATCACTTTGGCTTGCGGAACGGGTCGTCCTCTTGACGTGCTCGCGCAGTGCTTCATTGATGTCTGTCTGGTAGCCGCGACCATCACGAGCGTGGGCCTTGAACCAGGCGATGATGTCCGCGTCGAGCCTCAACGTAATCTGCTGTTTCACAGGCCGATGGAAGACTCCGCGCCTGGCATCGGACCAGTCAAGGATCTCCGGGGCATCGGTTGTGTCGACTTGGTCGTCGGGCAGAGCCTCCAGTGCTCGCATTTGCGCCTGAATGTCTGCCGGCAACTCAGTCATGTCCTTCTTCATAGGCCTTCCTCTCATGTCTCGTCGCCTTGCGTGCCGAGATGATACGCCCGATCCCTATGTCGAAATCAGGCCAAGTGTGGACTGCCATCACAACCTGAGGCTCTGCCCTGCCGATGGTTCGCCGCCGTTGCTCATATGGATACGGATCTTCCCGCGTCACAGACTGGGGGCAAACACCAAAGACTGCAGCCTCAAAGCTGAGGCCGTGCCCCCGGAGGCACGCCTCATTCTTGGCCTGATGCCAAGTCCAACGCAAGCGCCCCCTTGCCCCACACTACAAAATTGCAGCTATAGGAAGGGCTTGCTGTCCATGCCCTTGCTGTCCATGCCAGTTTGGTCGCTCGTGTCAAACCCAATGGAGTAGATGCAGGATCGGTCTACAGCCAAGAACGAACTTCAACGTTGGCTTGGGTCAAGGCAGCGGTGAC
Organism: Caldilineaceae bacterium; assembly: GCA_965219935.1. GTDB lineage: Bacteria > Chloroflexota > Anaerolineae > Caldilineales > Caldilineaceae > Bin34. Next base: position 2,145,214 of record CBDCOU010000003.1, read on the forward strand.
GGACCGGCTGGCGGTAAGGGGCGGTGCAGGGCAGGGCCATCGGCACTTGGCGGCCGGCCGGGTCCGGCCGCAACATCCGACGCAGGGGCACAACCAGCAGGATGATAGCGGTCCCGGACAAACGGGTTTACACTTGAATCAGCGACAAGACCAGCATACGAGGAACTCGTCATGCCAAAGTTTCTGTATCAGGCGAACTACACGACAACAGGCATACAGGGCCTGCTGCAAGAAGGCGGAACTTCGCGTCGGCAAGTCTTCGAAGAGATGGGCCGAGAGCAGGGCGGAGAACTGGAGGCCTTCTACTACGCCTTTGGCGGTGCGGACCTGTACATGATCTATGACCTGCCCGATGCGGTAACGGCTGCCGCGCTTTCCCTGTCCATCACGGCACGAGGTGCGATCAGCATCAGCACGGTGCAGTTGATCACACCGGAGGAAATCGATGAGGCCACCCGGAAGACGGTGACCTACCGACCTCCAGGAGAGTAGAGGCTACGGCGGTGCCGGACCTCTCCGAATTCACAGGAATGCGCACCCATCAAGGTGCGCATTCCTGTTCCGGAAGCATTCATCTGGACGGTCAACAGGTCTGATCCTGAAGACAGGCAGGAGGGTTGGGCAGAACGCACTCCGGCATGACTGTCGGCCCGTTGCGGGATAGGATGACGAACCGGTGATCCAAGTCCAGTTGCTCCCAATCGACCAGAGAAGCCGCGCATAGGGGCGACTGCCGGGCTCATGCCACTATGGATGGCGAGAGTGTGGTTGCCAAGTTGATTATCGAAACAAGGAACATGACAGCAGTCCCGGTTGAACGGTCGGAGAGTTGTCCCTACGGCCACTGAGGCTGCTGGGACTGCACGCTCAGGCCACAGGACAGGCCATTCAGCGCTCCAATGGTCGCGGCTGGACCACATAGACGGGTCTGGTCCAGCCGCAGTAGAGCAGCTTTGCATGTCTACAGGACGTGGGTTTAATTCAGCCTCGGGGCAGTGCCCTGCGAATCGGCTCTGGACCAATCTTCCACAACCAACCGGGGCACACGGTCAAACTCCTTTGTGTTTGATGTAACCAGGATCAAGTTGCGCGACAGTGCCTGCCCCGCGATCAGAGTGTCGTAGGGCCCGATCGGCTGTCCCCCTTGGGCCAACAAGGCCCTGATCTCACCGGCAGCGCGCGCCGCGGCCCAGTCCAAAGGCACGAGCGGAAAGCTAATCAGTTCCATTCGTCTCAGATTGTGTTCCTGCCGCTGGCTCTTGAACGCGCCGTAAAACAGTTCGTAAGCAACGATCACCGACAATCCAATATCGGACACTTGGCATGCTCGCACGCGCTGGCTCAGACGAGGTGAGTCGTTGTTGAATAGGGCAATGACCGCGTTCGTGTCCAGCAAAAACCGCATTAGTCAAACAGGGATTCCAGTCCCTCTCGTTCCTGATGGTCGGGTTGTTGGCGGTCGGCCAGGAAGTCTTCGGTAAAGGTGCCCTGAATGGCATCCAGCCAAGCCCACTCCTGGCTCACCGGTTCCAGGATGACCGCGGTACCCACCCGGCGAATATGAACCTCCTGACCCTGGAAGCGGAACTCCTTGGGCAGGCGCACAGCCTGGGAACGTCCATTCCAAAACAGCTTCGCGGTCTTCGCCCGGGCTTCCCCATCACCACTCATGAGCCGCTCCTTGTTTGAACGGAGTACAAACCTTTGGTCTATACCACAAGTATATACCGGTGGATGGGAAATCTCGGGACTGCTTCATTCCCGTTGATGCAGGCATCTCGGATGGAGGGTTCGGACACACTTTCCAAGTGGTACGCCGTGTCTGCTACATGGTGTCTGCCACACTGCTTCCCACCACACCGGAGTCCGGGACCGTCGGCGTGAACCGCAACGTGGGGCAATGCACCGACAGCGACGGCAAGGGGTACGAGATGCCCGACACCGGCCGCACGGATGCCAAGCTCAAGCAGTACCAGCGCAAGATGGACAGGCAGCAGAAGGGCAGCCACCGTAGACGGCAGACTGGGCACAAGTTGAGCACACTGCACCGCCAGCGGACGCGCACTCACAGCACAGCGACGCATGGGACCTCCCACCGCCTGACGGACAAAACACAGACCGTGGTGCTGGAGGACCTCGATGTCAAGAACATGTCTCGAAGTGCCAAGGACTCCGTGGAGGAACCCGGTCTCAACCGTGTCATCCTCGCCTCAGACTGAGGACAGATGGAACGCAAGCGGACGTACAAGGCCGGTGAGCTGGCCAAGGTACCGGCCTCCTACACGTCGCAAACCTGTAACCGCTGCGGACACGTGACCCCGCGCAATCGGATCACGCAGGCGCGCTTCCGTTGTGTGGGGTTCATGGCGAATGCCGACCACAATGCCGCCATCAACATCCTGGGCCTGCACAGGGATTCCGTGGCAGCCCGTCCACCGGCTCAACAGGGGCCGCTACACAGCGAGGAGCGTTGTTCTTCAGTAATCGGAAGTTGTCCGGTTGCGCTGCTACCTGTTGTTAACGGAAAGCTAACAAAGGTTGAATTGAGCCACCATGTACAATCGCATACTGGATTCAAGTCTTCCTGGGGCAGGGCAATGACTAATGAACAGCAGCCTGAAAAATTGGACAAATCCGAGTTGGTGCGGTACATGGTGCGAGCAAGTCGTTGCGAGAGTCATTTGCAAAGATGAAAGGCAACATAGAGGAGATGAACACGCACCTTGATAAGATGGATGTTGCCTATGATGAATTGCAGGATAGGATTGCTGAACTGGAAGAAAGGCATGACATAAAACACGGAGACATATAACAATCCACAGCTTTGTTGACAAGAGGAAGAGAAGAATGAAGAATGATATTATCCTGCACAACAATATCCTGCGCCATATTGAAAATGATGGAAGGATTTATGTTACCATTTCAGAAGGCACTTTCCAATCTACTGATAAGGAAAAGCTAATTGGGCACTTGATGGTTTTGTGCGAATCAGGAAACATAGAAATTCAGGTTATTCCATGTTATGACATTGAGGGTTCAATTATCTCTAACAGTGGATTCGCTGGAAAAAGTAGAGTCACTGGAAAAATCTATATGCCTCACAAAAATATAATGAGAGAGATTGAAATTGCATTGTCAAAAGAAAATATTATTGGATTTCGTCTAACAAGTACTGGCCATCAGTATTTGCTATATCTGGATAGAGTTGAAAATGAAGATACCCATCCAAGGGATATGCTGGAATCCCTTTTGTCACACAAGACAAAATAACATAATCTGGCCAGTTTGTACCATACCTGTGTGATTGTGTTGTGTCATGGAGTTTATCTTATGTCAAGGCGGTACAGGGACGAGCTTCCCTTTGAATGGATGTGGGCGTTGATTGTTCGGTGGTTCGGATGGCCGGTGGCGATTGCTCTTTTCGTCGTATTGGTTATCTGGTTACGCACTCAGATGTAGAGACATGGCTGTTGGATGCAACATGCAATCCAACAGCCAGCCCTGTACTACACATAGTCTTTGATGTTCTTGACAACCATCATGATCAGCAGTTGTGTGATCACGATGGCTAACATGATGGCGAGGATCTGGAATACAGGTTGATCTGATTCGTCTTCACCACTGGCATGAAACGTGCCAGTGAACAGCAACGGTATCAAACTGTCGGCTAGCGTAGCCAAATCGCCCTTGCCCTATAGGTAGGGCACCAAATCTGTAACACTAGTCACACTGTTCTCCTTTTTGTGTGGCTTTTGTAAATGCGACATGCAACTCTCCTTGTATGTTGCTGTGCTGTTGCGTCCTCTTTGGAAGGATGTAGCAGCGAGAGGGTAGATGGTTTGCACAGCTTGGAACTGTGCTGAACATCTACCCTCTCACACTGCTCCGAAAACTGTCAAATCGCACGTTAAATTGGATCGTTGCAACGAACCATATAGTGCTTTAAGGAGGTATTGCCATGTAATAAACAGGATGGGTTGACAGCACATAGCGGCGTAGGGTACAATCAAGTTTCAAGGAGTAGTGCCGTGAGTTTGATTGCAATGTTCGAGAAGTTTCCAGATCATGCCAGTTGCATTGCCCACCTAGAGTGTGTACGGTGGGGTGACGAACCGCGCTGCCCATTGTGTGGGGGCGAAGAGGTTGGCCGTAAGAAGGAAAACAAGTTGGTAGGCCGGTGGAACTGTTACGAGTGCAAATCCTCCTACAACGTGCTGTCGGGCACGCTGTTCGAGCGCACACGGGTTCCATTGCAGAAATGTCAACAGAAACGGTCACGGTCGAAGAGAAGTTCGCTGAGCTCCTTCGGAATGAGCTGGAAGCGAAGTTTCACGATGAATTCGTGTTCGAACCAATATACGTTCAGGCTGATTTCGATCTAGACGGCAACCGCTGCCTGGACGCATACATCGTGTTCGACGGGGATCAGAAGAAGCTGGATCCTGCATGGACTGCAGCCCTTCCCCGGCTTCTGTGGTCCCGTTCCGAAAACCTCGGATATCCCGGCCTTCCGACCCAGTGGTTTGTCAGCAAGTCGGATTGGCTGAAACACAAGGAAGGGATTCCTTGGACCCCGCTGACCTGCTTCTGATCACCCACAAACTATCGGCGTGATTGGCAACCACAGAGGACGTCCCCGCCAAGCCGAATAGCGCCGGGCAGTCAGCACTGCAGCACTGCCTACTACGCCATGTTTCACTCACTGGCCCGTTGCGGAGCCGATTTGGTGGCAGGCAGCACGAAGCAGCATCGCAGCCAACTCGCTTGACAACAGGCATGTTGGGCTCTGGACCATGGAGAAACTCGCAAGCGATACACGCAAAAGACACGGTTGGCTGAGTTTCCTACTGAGATCCAGGACTTCGCGGCTGCTTTTGTGCGTCTTCAGAGGCTACGTCATTGGGCCGACTATGACCCCCTGTCCATGTTCTACCGTTCCTTGGTCCTTCAGTGATCGAGGAAGTCGACAATATCATCTCAGGTTTCAACTCGGTTGCCCGTGCAGATCGAAAGGCCTTTGCTGTGTACGTGCTGTTGAAGCACCGATCAGACTAAACAGCGGCACCCCTTCAGCGAGGGCAGCCCTGCCAAGCATCTCGTCCACCATGGGGTAGGCAGTGTGGAGACGACCCTTGAACTGCGCCTCGTGCTCCAGGTTGAGAGTCTCCCCCAGCGCGGCCCGAAGCGTGGGCTTGGTTGCCCTTGACGGTCAATACATCATCGGCCTGCTGTCGGCGGTAGTGGCCGTGCAGGGCCCCACGGGTGGCATCGGCACCAGTGCGACCAGGCCAGTACCGACTTGAAGTCCGCGGCCACGGGCAGCAGGAGACGCCGCCACAGCCGTCGGATTTCCGGCACAGTCAGCCTCCGGCCAGGTCGCGGGTCCCTCGAAACGCTGTCAGGCTGCCCGGTGGCCCGACCAGGTGGCGATCGTGGCCGCGTCCACGGGGTCGGAGGCGGGGACCGGAGACGCGGCGGGAACGGTGGACATGGGACGACTCCAGGGGCTGGACGGATGCCCGACCACCAGACCCCATATTTACCACTGTAGCAAGAGTGGAACCACAGAATTCTCAATGACGGAGCGCCAACCGTTCTGCGGCCAAGCGGTTCATGCTGACGCCTGCTTCGGCTGCGTCCATTGCCAGGGCACGATGGGTCTCAGGGGGGACGCGGAGGGTGAGGGTGCCGCTGAATCGTCGTGTGGATAACGGCTCCGGGATCGGATCGCCATCCTCCTGCAAGCTTTGCACAGCGAACGCCACCACATCCCTGATGCCTGCAAAGGCCCCTTCAGGAGTGTCGTCCAGGTGGCTGAGCAACCCGAACTCTGCACACAGGCCCACATACATCTCATCTTCATTGGACCAGATGACGCGATAGGTGTAACGGTCATGTCCGTTCATCGCAATTTACTCCTCCAAGTTGTCGATTGCCTTGATCACCTGTCGTACCTGATAGGGCTTGGCCATGCCTCTCACAGGCTGGATATTGACTAGCGGCTCTCCTTGCCAAGGCACCTTGTAGAACAGGTGGCTGCCTTTCGCCCTCGGCTGCCCAAAGTAGTGGTCGCAGACCTTGCGGAGGTCGCCAAACCGGACGTTCCCAGGGTTCCGTCTGATTTTCGCCAGTACTTTATCCATATGGAACATGATAGCACTAATGCCACCACTCTGTGAATTACCTCTGTAGTACCAGGGAACACTCCGGTCTTCCGGTCTCCAGAACCTGTGAAATTCTCAACTTCCTTGCGAAGCGGAAGCGGATCGTCTGTCTGGTTGACGCTTCGCCGACCGTGGGGTCCGATCGACTGGCCCCTTTGGGCCAACAAGGCCCTGATTTCACCTGTAGCGCGTGCGGCATTGCTGTCGAATGGGAGCACCCGGTCGTCAAAGGCATCGCGCAGCATCGCCTCGATCTCCAGGAACAGTGTGTCACGGCGTCGGCAGACCGGAAGGATGGCCGCACCGTAGCGCAACTCCGCTTCGCCTACCAATGAAAAACAGGTCATCCAAGGAACAGCCTGAGTCCAGGTCACTGCGGTGGACTCAGGCACTTTGCGAATCAATTCGGAAGCGACATTGGTGTCAAGCAGCACGGACACGGCCACTGGCTCACTCGAAGGACGGTAGCTCACGCGCAGGCTCACGGGGTGGCAACTCCAAGTCCACGCCGTTGGACGGCCCAAAGTGCGAGCGGATGACGCTCACAAGGTTCCGGGAACCCGGCTTGCTCCCGACCGCATCGCGCAGGATCAGCCGTACTTCTTCTTCCACGGAGCGACCGTTGCTCGCCGCCCGAACTTGCAAACGGGCCTTCACTTCGTCGTCCAAGTTGCGAATCGTAATACTCGCCATGGTCGTACTTCCGTGTTTCAACGAGTCTATTATGACGATTGTCGTGAACAGGTAACGCTGGGACTTCTCAACACCTTAAGGGCTGAGTGCTGCAGCCGAGACATGACCACCATTCATGTGGGAACGGGCGCCGTGACACCGATTCGACGAATGATATTCACGCTCGCAGACTGAACCCAACCAGGAACCGGACAGGCTCGAAATACGGGGTACAATCGGGTCTCGGCACATGCAGGGGGAAGGAATGGCAACAGCCGTACGGGAAGCAACGCGGACGGTCCCCAACGGGCGCGTGGAGAAGCTGTCGGCAACATGGGACTGGCGCGTGCCGGCTTGGCGCGGCGACACCGATGCGGCCACGGCGCGCGCGGCCCGGGAACGGCGGACGGCTTGGCACCGGGACCATCCTGCGGCCTGGCGCGCGCAACTGGAACGGCTGGCCCACTTCGAACCGGCCTACCGGTACGACCCCGCCCACGAATACACGGCCGACTGGACCACCGATCCCGACTACGGTGCCGACGGCGTGCATCGCCTGGACTACGACGAGAACGGCTTTGTGAGCACGCCACACCACCGACACACGCCCGTTCTGATGGCCCTGCTCCTGGTACTCCGCGAAATTCTCGGCAACCGCGTGGAGCACGAGGCCGAACTCCACTTCCCCGCACGGGCCTCCAGACAGAGCCAGGTGTTGCCGGACCTGATGGTGCTGCCGCCGGCGTGCGAGCTGCCGGCGGAGACGGAGCGGGGCAAGGAGGGCCGCATCGTGCGGCTCGACGAGGGCCATCCCCTGCCGGAACTGGTGGCCGAGATCGTGTCGCCCACCTCCGAGGTCCGAGACCTGGAAGACAAGCTGACACTGTACGCGGCCCTGGGCATTGCCGAGTACTTGACCTGTCATCCCGGAGACCTGCCCGACCCCGATGCGAACGACCCCGGTGCGCCCGCGGAACTCCGGCTCTTCCAGCTGCAACCGGACAGGACGTACCGGCAGGCGGCAGACGCCGCGACCTGCTTCAGCCGCGTGTGCGGCACACAGGTGCGCCTGTGGCAACCGGATGTGCGGAGGATGGCGCGTTTCCAATGGTGGGACGAGGACCTGCGCCGCTGGCGCGACCTCGCGGCCGACGCCGAGCACGCGCGGGAAGCCGAACTGCGGAAAATCCGGACGGAAAGCCTCAAGGAAGGCGAAGCCCGCGGTGAAACGAAGATGGCTGTCGCCGCACTGCACAGCCTCCTGCCCGAACTGCCCACACAGAATCGCGCCCAAGTTGCCGCCCACTGGCGCAGGCATGGTCCGCCGGTGGACGCGGTGGACCGTATCCTGGCAGTACAGGAAACACCGCACGCGTGGCGATCCCTGCTGCTGCCGGACACACCCGTTGAGCCCGAAGACAACGGACCGCTAAACCAAGAGGCCAAGACCCAATGAATCGCCCTGTAGTCTGCCCGCATTGTCGTCTGTACTCTTCCGAGCGCCCTCACATGGACCCGTTTGCAGCGACCCCGCGGCTCCAAATCGGCCAGTCCGTGATTGCTCTCCGCAATACCTACGTGTGTCGGACCGGAGAGATCGGAACAGTGCTGGAGGAGCACATGGTCGGCGACCGCCCCGACTAGCTCATTCGGTTCGCCCGGGGCGGCCTGGACGGCTGGAACCCGTGCGAGGTCGGGCTGTGGCTGCAGCCAAGTCCGGTGGGTACAGAACCTCCAGGCCTGTAACCTCCAGTCGTTCACGGTGGACAGGTCGTCCGTCGCATGCATGGAGACCCGCAAAATATCCGCGATGCCGGCGTGAGGTCGGCACAATGCGAACCAAGTGGGCTGTTCGACGCGATCATGACAGATTGTGCTGATTGGTATGGCTCCTGGAAACCGGCTGATTAACGCAAACCCACGACCAGGCCCTTCTCCCCATTCCAAGGACCTGGAACCAACATCAACGAAATTGAAACAGCTCCGTGCACACCAGACTCCTACATCAATTCGTACAGATCCCAGTAGAACAGGATGGTCAAAACAACAGGTTGGAATAGCGTATGCGTGAGATTGGATCCACTGAAGCCAAGGCACGGCTGCCTAAACTTCTGTAGGCAGTGGAACAGGGAGAGACCGTTGCCATCACCCGGAACGGCAAGCGAGTTGCACATTTGGTTTCCGCATGTGCAGAAGATCACGCCAACCGCGAAAGGGCGTTGGTACGGTTCCGGCAACTCCGCGCCGGCTGGAAACCCGTTAACTTCCTCACCGCAGAGATACTCGCCTCGCGCCATGAGGGTCATCGCCTGTAAGCGGACTGGTGGTTGATGCGTCGGTGGTAGTAGTGTGGTTCTTCGCCGACAAAGACGAGCCGCGTGAGGACAGGATACTGAACCAACTCGAAGAAATGATACGATCAGACAACCTACTGGTCATGTGTTACACTGAAAGGTACATCCGCCCCTTGGCAGTAGGCTGGGTTCACTTCATCCCGAACTTGGTTGATCCCGGGGGCTTTTGGGTTCTGCCTCATGACAAAAGTATCACATCATGAAACAGCACCATGAACACAACACAGATTCTTGAACTTCTGAAAGTACATTTACGAATTTCCGTTGCAAATAGCTTTCTTGACGCTGGTAAAGAAATCCTGAAAAATTCCAACAACAACCCGCCAGACCAAGAAGCTATTATCCGTCTTGGCCACCGTGCGTATGAAGCATGTAAAAAAATACACGCCATTGACGACATGCTTATACTAAATAATAAAAGCCGGTACAATCAAAGCATTTCCCTTGACACTGAAACATTAATTGCCGCTCTGGATAATGAAACCAATACTATTGATCCCAATCGACTACTGAATAAAATTCAGCTTGCAAACGATGATGATTGATACCATCACTACAGTATGGCATTGGGAGACATGATCTCCGGGTAGGTAAGGTTTATCAATTGTCTGAATACATTAGACAACGCAAAGGAATACTGCCCATGAATGAAAACCACTTCCTACAAGGTGTCGTAAATCAAAACAGTAAACGTCCTACCTTGAAAGCCATGCCCCCCCCAATGCCATGCCATACACATGGCTCCTCATCTCCCCACCCTCCTTGACCCAGGTTATGGCTTCCCCTGAACTTCGGTGCCACCATCTCCTCGGCGGATGTGGCTCTCCAGATTTGCTCAAGTTTGATGTTGGAGGTCCCTATGGTTTCGTTCCGGTACGGACACCTGTCCCTCTATCGGAGTATCTGTTGACAGAGACCTGCCCGACGTGACTCTCCCCGATTCGATTGCAAAGCTCTTGGCCGGACAGTTGCCCGGTTACCGGATCGCCGCGTCCTTTCGGGCTGACATCGGCAGGGACGAACATTTCACGGACCAATGGGTCGTCGCCGGAAACACGGGGCTTGTTCTCGTTGAGGACGACACCGTAGAGCTTCTACCCTGGCCGGAGTTGGACGCGATCACCTGCCACCGTTACGTCGGCGGCGGCAGCATGACATCCGGTACCGGCACAGACACCCGACGGCTTGCCCGTTTCTCAGCCGCCCGGATGGCGGACGCCCAGAACTTCGCGCGGGCCGCCAACCAAATCCGCGCAGGCGTGTCGCCGGCGACTTTCGACGACCGGCCCGAAACCCCACCAGATGTCCGGGCTACGGACAACCAGTCGGCCTCCGACGATCCACCGTCCGGCAACATCCTGAGCCGCCTGTTCCAATTGATGCCGGAGAGCAAGTGGTGGCGTCTACCCATCGTCGCGCTGGCATTGGCCGGCGGCGGCATCGCAGCGGTCGCGTCGCCCTATCTGGCCGGCCAATTCCTCTTTGACGAGGTCTTGGCTCCGGATGGTCTGCACACAGGCCGGCTGGGTTTGGCCATCGGCCTGATTCTGCTGGCCCGGTTGGCCGAGGCTGCCTTGCGCACCCTATGGGGATTGACCAACGCGTCCCTCATCCACGACTTGGAGATCCGGCTCAAGCGCACCGCCTTCGCGGCCATCCAGCACCTGCCCATGCGGTTCTTCTCCGACCGGCACACGGGAGAACTGATGACCCGTCTGGAGCAGGACGCCTCGGACATCGCCCTGCTGTTTCACATCATCCTGCCCTCCGCCATCCACGGGGGCGTGTTCCTGGCCGGCTCCCTGATTGCCATGGTGGCTTTGGACTGGCAACTAGCTCTGGCTGTCCTTCTGCCCTTCCCAATCCTGTTTGTGGTGTTCCGCCGGATTTTTCCCGAAGTCGACTCGCTCTATGAGCGCATGTTCCGCGCGGAGGCCGATCTGCGCTCGGTCACCAGCGACTCTCTGACCGGGATCCGCGTCGTGCGCGCCTTTGGCCGGCAACGCCGCGAAATGGCCCGGTTTGCCCAGCCCAACCGAACCGCGGCCAGATTGGGTTTCCGGGCGGACGCCATGATGGGAACCATCCGGCCGCCCCTGGAGTTGGTTACGGAACTGGTCCTGGTCGGCGTCTGGGCTGCCGGTGCCTGGATGATTGCGCGCGAACAGGTAACGCTGGGACTGCTCATCACCTTCGCCGGATACCTGGGCCGGTTCTTCCACCCGGTGGGCGAACTCGTGGGAATGATTCAGGATTGGGCCCAGGTGTCCACCGCAGCCCGTCGGCTGCTCCAGCTCATCGATTCAGGTGCCTCCGCGTACCAATCCCAAGGCACGGCTTCTGCAACCCGGTTGCAGGGACACATCATCCTGGAACAGGTGGGCTTCGCCTATGAACCCGGCCAACCGGTCCTCCGGAACGTGAACCTGACGGTCGGGCCGGGGGAAACCGTGGGCCTGGCAGGCCCGACCGGCGCCGGCAAGTCCACCGTGCTGAACCTAATCGCCGGTCTCTACACGGCGGACGAGGGCCGGATCCTGCTGGACGATGTGGACTTGTGCGACTTTCCTCCTCGCGCACTCGCGGGTCGGATTGGAGTCGTTCTGCAGGAGACCCACCTGTTCCTGGGCAGCGTGGCGGACAACATTGCCTATGCCCGTCCGGAGGCCGACCGCGAGGACATTGTGGCGGCTGCCAAGGCAGCCAATGCCCACGACTTCATCGTTGAGCTTCCGGACGGCTATGAAACGCAACTGGGACCGGGAGGACACAACCTGTCGGGTGGCCAGCGGCAGCGGTTGGCAATCGCCCGCGCCCTGCTGTTGGATCCTCCGATCCTGCTCATGGACGAGGCCACGGCAAACGTGGACTCGGATACGGAACAACAAATCCAGCAGGCAATTGAACGTGTCGCGCACGGCCGCACCGTGGTGGTGATAGCCCATCGCCTGTCTACCTTGCGCACGGCCGACCGTCTCTACTTCATGGAAGACGGAAGGGTGGTGGAGAGCGGCACGCACGAAGAACTCATGGATGGTGGCGGCAGCTATCGTCGGCTGGTGGAACGCCAACGGGCCGCCCTGGAGACCATTGGCGTCGGGGAGTGAACCGCATGTCCACACACGACAGAAGCAAACCCTCACAGGAAAGGGAACAGGGATTGGCACCGCCTGCCACGGTTCCGCCGCATGATTTCCGGTGCGAACGCACACCCGGAGGCCTGGTGCGCGCGGTGCTCGGGGACGGCATTGCCATCGAACCCGCCGAATTCCACCGGACCTTTCCCTTCTCCGCACCCGACGAGTTCATTTCCATCCGGGATGCCGAGGGAGTCGAACACGGTCTGCTGGCAGACCTCGCGGACTTCCCCACCGAAACCGCGGAACTAATCCGCCAGGAACTTCGGAGGCGCTACTTCGCCCCGCACATCACCCGTATCGAAACACTGACGGAAAAGTTCGGCCGGTCGCACTGGACGGTCCAAACCGACGCCGGTCCGACAAGCTTTGAGGTCCAGAACGAACACGCCAACCTCCGGGACCTGCCGAACGGCATGCTTCTCCTTATTGACATCCATGGCAACCGCTACCTTCTGCCGCCCCGGGCCGAGCTCGATGGTCGCGTCCGCCGCCAACTGGAAGCGATGTTCTGAGTCCCATGGACACCGTCCGCGACTGTCCCGCCGACGTTCTGCACGCGATTGCCGCCAAGGCGTCCGAAGGCAATCCCCTGTCCTGGGCCGCCGCCGACCTGACGGCCTCCGGCCATTACCAGGACGGTTGGCTGGTTGCCACGCCCACGGCCGTACACCTGGTCGTTGACGGTCGGCTGACCGACACGGTGGAGCGAACCGACGCGGTCCGGTTTGAAGCACGCGTCATGACCGGTTCCGGGGTGTTCCTCGTGACCGGGTCTCAAGAAAGCCGGGCGCTGGCCTGGTTCAGCCGCGGCCATGCCCCGGATCACCAGCGGCTGGCCGCCGTCCTGGGAGCAGGTCCGCCACCATCTCCACGCGAACAGTCCGCTGCCGCCGACGGTCTGCTCCCGGTGCAAAGGGGCGGCTTCGCCAGGGATTGGGTGGCCGAACCCCTGCGGAATCCGCGGGCCACCCTGGGCCGCCTGCTGAAGTTTCTGCAACCCCATTCCGGATCGCTCGCGCTGGCACTCGGTCTGTTCATAGTCGCCAACCTGCTTACGCTGCTGATCCCCCAGCTCATGCGGATCCTGATCGACGACTGGCTGGTGCCCCGCACCATCGAACCGGCACCGGTGCTCGGATTGTTGGGAGCCATGGCCGGCACGTACATCCTGCATGCCCTGGTGACGATTGGGCGCAACCGCACCGTCGCCCGCCTGAGCGCCGATTTGATCCACGACCTCAGGCAGGCGGTGTTTGCTTCCCTGCAGCGGATGCCGTTGCGCTACATCGCGGACAAGCCGCCGGGAGACGTGCTCAACCGCGTAGCCGTCGACACCGCCAACCTTAGGCAGTTCCTGCAGCGCTGGGGTACGGACGGCGTCAGCCAGATTGGCCTGTTCGTGCTTCTCTGCGCCATCACGTTCAGCCAGGACTGGCGGCTGGCCCTCCTCACGGTGTCTACGATGCCGTTGGCAATTCTAATGGCGATGACCGTATGGCGCATCGCCCGTTGGATGGAACGCACCCACCACCGCCTGCACGACCGCATTGGCTCGCTCGTCCACGACACGCTGGCCGGCATTCGCGTGGTGAAGGCATTCCGGCAGGAACCTGCGGAAGTTGCCCGGTACCGACACTGGACTGCCCGCAAGTACGTCGTCGACGTGCGCAACCAGAAGATATGGCGCACGATGGGACCGGCGATTGACTTCGGGCTGCGCCTGGGAGAACTGCTCGTGCTGCTGGCAGGTGGCGCACTCGTCCTTGCCGGGGAACTGCAACCAGGGGAACTGGTGCAGTTCGCCGCCTACGTGGTCCTGTTGGTCGAACCCATGACCTGGATGGGCCAGGTTCCACAGCGGCTGGTCGAGGCCCTGACCTCGGCGGAGCGGATTTTCGAAGCCATGGACCAGAAGGACGACCTGCCGGTGTCCCCGAACCCCGAGCGGCCCGATGTACAGGGCGGAGTGAGCTTTGAAGGGGTTGGCTTCGCCTACCGGCCGGGGGAACCGGTACTGGACGGCTTTACCTTGGACATTGCACCGGGAGAGATGATTGGACTGGTGGGAGCTTCGGGTGCGGGCAAGTCCACCGTTGCCAACCTCCTGCTCCGCCTGTACGACGTGTCTACCGGACGCATCACGTTGGACGGGGTGGATCTGCGGGAGTTGGATCCGGAAGTTCACCGGCGGCACATGGGAGTGGTGCTCCAGGATCCGTTCCTGTTCTCCGGCACCATTGCCGAGAACATCGGCTACGCCCTGACCGAAGCCTCCAGAGCCGACATCGTGGCGGCGGCCGGCATTGCCCAGGCCCATGACTTCATCACGGCATTCCCGGACGGTTACGACACGCTTGTCGGCGAGCGCGGGCAGCGCCTGTCCGGTGGTGAACGCCAGCGGATCTCCATCGCGCGGGCGGTTCTGCACAATCCGCGCATCCTGATCCTCGATGAGGCCACCTCCGCCCTGGATCTTGAGACGGAGGCCCGTATCCACGCGGCGTTGGCCACCCTCACCGAAGGTCGCACTGTGATTGCCATCGCCCATCGGCTGGCCACGCTCAGCCGGGCCGACAGGCTGGTGGTTCTGGACCGCGGCCGCATCCTGGAAACCGGCACGCATCGGGAGCTGCTGGAGGCCCAAGGCCGGTATTGGGCCATGGTGCAGGCACAGCGGGTACTGTCCGAATCCCGGATGCTCAGCGCAGTTCCGAACGGCTAAGAGTGGTATTTCATACCGCTGACGGTGCCGACATCAGGTACAAACTTCAGGGCATCTGTCGCGGCCACAACCCCGCCGTCCACACCTTCCACACACGTCTGTGCCTGTAGGACACACTCGGGAAGATGGCGCTCGTGGCAACCATGCACAAGCTGTCCCCCATCCTGAATGCGGGGATCCGCGACCAAGCCCCTCGGCAGCAGAATTCTGTGCCTTCGGTCATTGAACCTTGCCAGCCAACACCGTTACTGAGCAATTGCCTCACAGAACACGGCAACACCGCCGAGTGCCGGCTTTTGGAAACCGATGGTAAGTCGATTGGAATACGATGTTAGGTCGATTGCACAACGGAAAAGACCCATGCTGTTCACGTATCCCCGCCTTGACGACGAGGAGAGGCGGGTGGAAGAAGCCACAACTCGACTTCGGCACGACCTCAGGCATTACATGGAGGCGGAGCCGCGCCGTTGGACAGACCTGCTCGCGCGCATGACCCGGGCTCGCGCGCTGATCGGGTCCAACAGCGTTGAAGGCATCAACGTGTCGGATGAGGACGCGATCGCCGCCATCGACGGTGAAGATCCGGCAAGCACCGACCGCGATACGTGGCAAGCCGTAGTTGGCTACCGCGAAGCGATGAACTACATCCGGCAGCGTCGCCAGAGCCCGTCGTTCGCAATAAGGGAAGACGTGCTGTTGGCCGTGCATTTCATGATCTGCCAGTCTGACTTGACCGCAGGTCCGGGCCTGTACCGTACAGGCTGGATTGGCGTAAGGGATGCCGGAACCGGCGAGCTCGTGCATGAAGGCGTGGCCCGCGACGAACTGGAGCCCCGCATCGGTGAGTTGCTTGCATACGTGAATGAGGCGACTGTCGAATCGGTCTTCCTCCGGGCAGCCATGACCCACCTGAACCTCGTCATGCTCCATCCCTTCAAGGACGGCAACGGACGCACGGCCCGATGCATCCAAACCGCGGTGTTGGCCAGCGATGGAATCATCGAGCCGACATTTTCCTCGATTGAGGAGTACATCGGACGCAACCAACAGGAGTACTACAACGTGCTGGCAGAGGTTGGCGGAGGCGGATGGCATCCACAGCGCGACGCCAAGCCGTGGGTTCGTTATTGTCTGACCGGGCACTATCGACAGGCGCGAACGCTTCTTCGTCGAATGCGAGAGCTTGAACGGGTTTATGCAGAGCTGTCGGCCCTGGTAGAGGCCAAAGGCCTTCCTGAACGTTCGGCCATGGCACTGCTGCAGGCAGCCTTTGGAAGCAGAGTGCGAAATTCGTCCTATCGGGTAAGTGTGGATATATCCAAGAACCTTGCCGGTCGCGACCTCAAGGTGCTGGTGGATGCCTCGCTTCTCGTTCCAGAAGGCGAAAAGAGAGGACGTTTCTATGTCGCGTCACAGACTGTGGCTGATATCCGCAACGCACTACGCCTTCCCAGGAATATCGACGATCCCTTCGCGGAAGATAGGCAACTTCCAACACAATTGTCCTGATATAGGCCATCGCCTTTTCTACGACTTCCAAATGCATTTGATGGCGGCAGTCAGGAACTCCTGTTGACCGGCATTGAGAGGCAGTTGTCTGGCCTCGGCAACCTGCACCAACTCAGACCCGAGTTCATAGCCGTCCACTTCCTTCAGATCCGGATGGTGAGCACCCGGACGGGCGGCGTACACGATCTGGATGAAGTCCGGGTAAGGGTAGGGATAGCCCTCGGGTTTGGGGTCAATGAAGGTGAAGTGCAAAATGCCGATGGGTCGGATGCACGCCAGACCCCAGCCCGTTTCCTCCACCACCTCCCGTCGTACCGCGTCTTCGGGTGTCTCTTGGGGTTCCAGTCTGCCTCCCGGCAAGATGTGTCGGTTGCCAGGATCTTGGACCACCAGGACCTGGTGGCCATTCGTAACAACCGCCCGTGCCGATGTCACGTATTGGAGGGGAGGAGTTTTGTCCGTCAGATAGCATGCCAGACGCACTGTGCCGGTTGGCCAATGGAGCAGGTCCTTCGCACAGGGGGACAGTGCATGAAAGTATTCGGCCAGATCATTTTCCATTTTCTGTGTCCTTCCGGCTTATCAAGACAGGGAACCTCCACCAGTTCGCTCCTACGCACCCGATCGGTTGGTTGGGGCGCAGCAGGATACAGGAAGATCGTCCCGCTTGAGTTGGCATACCCTCGGCACACGAAGCCTATGGCCTGGCGAAAGGTCCGGCCGGCATCCTCGGAGAAAAATCCGCCCCCGTCAGATCCACGGCGCCGTATCGGGGTCTTCCGTGCAATAGGCGGAAAGGCCCTTGTTGATACCTGCCACGAAGTTGTGGCAGTCCGTGGGCGAATACCACAGGTCAAGGATATGGAGCTGCGCGGTTGAAGAGATCATCAGCGACAGGTCAGGCTCCTGGGAGCACCGGGCAGAGCCGTCCTGCTCCTGCACAGCCAATGGCTGTTCCCGAGGTGTGGTGCCGAGGTCCCAACGAGAGTTGCAGGCGATCGCGGACAGGAATGGGAACAGTACTCCTCCAAGTCCAGGACGGACAGAACCTCCAACGGCTGACCCCAGGTCACCCGCCCCTCGCCGCCATGCCCGCGCCAGCCGACGCCCGGCAGTCGGGGGCCGCTCACGGGGATAAAGGTGCTGTCACCGCCCCAGGACCGGTCGTACGCGTAGGACACCACGCACATCCCGGTTCGGTTGAGGACCGCAAAGTCGTAGACGCAGGCCGCCTACCGACCATGCGTGTAGAACCCACGGTCGCCGCAGCGGGCCTGGTGGCGGTGGGTGGGGCGGACCGGCAAGACGTTGAGATAGGTATTCTGTGGCTTGCCAATGGGCAGGCCAGTAGAGGTGAACAGCAGAAGTCGTGCTTCCCCCTCACGGGCCGGTGGCCGCCGCTTCCCTCGGAGTTCCCGCAAGCTCCAATATGGCAACTAATCCCTGTCCGGGCCAAGGGCTCGAAAAATGTCTACACCATTGGTTATGTGAAGATGGAACGTATATTGGTGACTTCTGTTCCTATGGATAGTCCAAGATGTATTGACTGCCTGGTTCCACACAGAAGTAGATGAGGGTGCATCGTGCCGTACTCAACGCGCCATACAAATCCCGATCAGCGGTCAAGGTGTACGTGTCTGGCTGTTTGGCAAGCAGGAGCAAACTGACATCGGCCACCCCCAGCCGGGGGAATCGGGAATCTTGCAGAATTTCGGTGACATTCCCCCAGCGGGTTTCAAAACCGGCCGCTATGTGGGCCAAGACCCGGCGCTGATCCGGCCTCTGAATCAGATTGGTGCTTTCCGCCAGACAAAACGGCGAAAGTATGACGTTGTGGGCTCTTTCCAGCGCGGTTTCCAAGCGGTTCAGCTGGTCTTGCGTATAGTTTCTGACCAGCCCATCGTCCAGGACTGATGCTGTTCCTGCGTAAAACCTGGACAGGACCAGCAACACCAAGGGGCCGGTGTCAAGTATGACTTGGCTGGGCGGCTGCATAGGGATCGGGAACAGGATGAATGCCTTGGACACCACCGTCCTGTTGCCTGATGGTCACCTTGAGATACTTGCGTCGCCCCCCGGTCAGAACGGACAGGGTGTGGCCCGCAGTACCTTGTGGAGGGATGTACTCCATGCTCAGCAACACGACCCAGCTGTCGTTGCCGTCTTCCCAGCCTTCCAGACGACAATCCCGGTATCCTTCAGGTCCGAAGGTCTCCTGAAGGACGTCCTTGGCATGCTCAATGGCCTCTTGCAGTTCCATCTCGTTCAACCCCCAGGTGAGTGTAAGGGGATGGTAATTGTACGCAACCCGGTCCGCACCGATTACACATGGGCCGTAGCGTCAACTGTTTCACCATTGCGTTGGTTTGGGTCCAAACGCGGTCAGGGACCAGCATTTGCTGACATCCGGATCGGATGCACCACACCGTTGTCGAGTCGCGGCCGGTACCATGTCCGACGTGCCCAACCGTCGGCCAATCATCACTTGATCAGGAACACTGACACAGCCGAACTCCCCAAGTCACCCCCGCGCAGTTGGTAAAGCCACTTGACCGACATCTGACGGTGAATGGCATCAACACAAGACCACAACGGAGACCACGATGGTCACATTGCAAGAAGCCCACGAGAAAGCCAAGACCATCATCCGGGATGGCCTGGACGCCCAGTTCCAAGGCAAGGTACGTTTTCAAGAAGTTCGAATCACTCCGAGGCTAGGTGCCGAAGACGAGGAATACCTGGACATACAGGTCATCTACGCCGGCAATCCTGCCGACTTGCACCCTAGATTGTTGAACTCCCTGTACGGAACCATCGAGGACGACCTAAGAGCCATTGGCATCAAAAAGATTCCATCGATCTCCTACCGCGAGGAAACCGAGGACCGCGAGTTGTCAGAGTCGGTGCCGGCATCCCCACGCGGAGGCTAAGGTGTGATGCAGTGGCGGGACCTCATCGCAGCCAGTCGTCTGCTGGCGAGCATGTCGGACTCGGATACCGTTCCACTACCGGATTCCCTGAGAAGGGCAGTGAGCACGGCGTACTACACCGTGTTCAACACCTTGGCAAACAGCAACGCCGACTGACTGATCAGGCCGCCAACCGATCCGCTGCTGGAACACGCATGGCACCGCGTTCGACGCGGCCTTGGTCAACCGCACCGAAGGCAGTACCGTGATTGCCATCGCCCATCGCCTGGCCACGCTCAGCCGGCCAACAGGCTGGTGGTTCTGGACTGCGGTCATATCCTGGCAACCGGAACACATCGGGATCTGGTGATAGCCCGAGGCCGGTATTGGGCGATGGTGCAGGCGCAGCGGGTTCTGGCTGAATCCCGGATGCTCAGCACAATCCAGGACGTGTGGTCATGGGAAATCCCGTGGCTGCTTGCCGCGTGGACGGTTGTCACTGTAATGTTGCGCACTTGATGTGCCAGGTGTGCAGCCGCAATACGAATTCCAGATCGCTACAGTGCGCCATCGACAATCCGTTGCACCCACGCGCGCAAGTGTGGACATCGCTCCATAATGGTCTCCACGCCAATGCCTTGAACCGCGGCAACCCCATGGACAACTTTATTGTAATTCGGAAAGATTTCCACAAGCCTCTTGGAAGGTGCCGACACCGGACTGTCATCAATGTCTTCGGGACAGGCAAACTGACTGCAAACCCGTTCAAAATGCAACCTTTGCCTCCTACTAGCACCGATGACGAAAGGCAACTCGGTATCCGAAACAAAAACGAATGCTTCAAATTCGTGCCGCACAACAAATGGAATGAAATTAGCTGGCCGACCCAAGTCGTCATGGATGCCGTCCTGAATGTCCACGGCCGCGGTACGCGGCACCGAACCAGGGTTAACATTCCGATTGGGGAAGGCGTCCGGCAAACCGTACAGATCAAAATCGTCGTGGTACGCGTCTAGTTCCCGAGCAACTCCGTAAGTCGCTTCTTAAACATGCGGTCCGGAGGTGCTCCACCCCGCTCCCAAGTACCCCGATGAGTATGCTTGGTCTTAACTATCGCAGGCACAACCAACACTTCACAATTCATCAGGTACGGTTTGAGAACCTGTCCAACAAACTGGTGTTCCGTCATGCCTTCTACAAGCATGTTCACCACACGCATCACGGGACCCCGATGACGGTGGAATTCACCCCGTCTTCCCACCCCAGGTTGGACTCCCAAAGGTCGCCCAGCGCACAGTCCTCCTGCGCATAGTCTTCCAACCAGATCCTGAAACGCTCGTCTTTCAAGTGTCGGAATACCGAAGCGCCTTCTTGCCGGTCAACGCACCACACGGACTCCGGCGACATCTGATTGACCAACGTCACCGACTGTGTTGAGACGATCACTTGCGACTTTGTAGCGACCGACTTCAGCATCTCAGCCAAAATCCTGATCGCATGCGGGTGAAGACCAAGTTCCGGCTCGTCGATGATGATGACGGGTGGAGGGTTGGGCTGCAGCAATAGTGCTGCCAGGCAAATGAACCGCAGTGTCCCGTCGGACATGACCGAGACGTCCATAGGCATCTCACTGAACCGTTCCCGCCATCTGAGTCTGATATGGCCTTCAGCTACCATGCTGGGTCTGAGATGAAACCCGTCAAACGTTGGTGCCACCTGTTGCACCAATCGCTCAATCAGTGCGAGCGCACCCGGTGCGTTCTGCGTCAGGCCGTACAACCACGCGGCAATGTTGCCACCGTCTTCATGCAGTTCGGCCGTTTCGTGCAAGTTCCGAGTCAGACGCGGAGGTGCCTTGCTTGTCGTATTGTGAAAGTGGAATACCTTGTAGGCGTCAATGTGTTCCAACATGAATGTTGAAACCCGTGCATTGACATCACGCAAACGAGATTCCAGTTTGTTGCGAGCGATGATGTGCGAGTAGGGGTGGGTGAAGCGATCCTGCTCGTGGTAATAAACAGTTTCTTGGTCAATGGCAAGACGATCGTCTGTCGTGGCAATAAAGTCAAGTGTATAGGATCGAGTCCTGTCTTCCTGTTGCTCCTGAAATGTCATTGACAGATTCAACGACCGAGTCGCCGAACCCCCATAGTACATCAATTGGGCGGCACCGCCGTGTTCAACAACATATCGTTCCAATTGCTTGTCGACAACATGTTGGATGAATACGAAGGATTCGATGAAGTTCGACTTGCCCGAGGCATTCGCGCCGATTAGCACGTTTAGGTCCGGCTGCAGCGTGACAGTCTGGTCCTTGATGGATTTGAAACCTTTGATTTCAAACTGCTTCAAGTACTCTTTCATAATCGTGGCAACTTGATGCGGAGCACAAAATCCGTGTTAACGTTTGGGGTTGATGCTACCACAGTGGATTGAACATTGCCATGCCGACCAAACAGGTCGGTTTCCGACTGTTCAATCGGCAACAGTGCGGCTTCGGTGCCTTCGCAACATGCGTCCACATGGCATTCCTGAACATGCATCCGGCTCCCCGTTGCCGTGCTCCGAGGCGGTTGATTGCCCAACCAACCCGCTGGTCAACAAGTTTCGTCTTGATGGTGGTACCGTAATCAGGGCTGAGTGGCACCTCAAGACTCAAATCAGGCATATCGAGATGCATTGAACACATGAAGGACTTCGGTGCCATCGAACTGGAGATTCTGTGGCTGCACATGCCTCTCTTCAAGTTGTTCGGGGAAGAACGGGAGAATGACGTGGCGCACACCACCCTGATCCGTTCCGAGCAGTTGATGCGGACCTGGATCGCGGTTCTGCCCGACGGTTGTTGTCGACACGAACCGAAAATCGACGGCGACCTTGAACGCGTTTGACTGCGCACCCAGGTCACCGTGGAAGGTGAAGAATTCGAGGTGAACTTTGTCGGCACCTCCAACCAGACGGCGACTGCAGCCATCAATGCCTCGTACGACACCACACCGTCGTTGAATCGCGGCTGGTACCATGTCCGACGTGCCCAACCGTCAGCCAATCATCACTTGATCAGGAACACTGACACAGTCGAACTCCCCAAGCCACCCTCGCGCAGTTGGAAAGCCACTGGGCTGATGTCTGACGGGGCATGGCAGCAAGCACAAGACCACAACGGAGACCATGATGGTCACATTGCAAGAAGCCCACGAGAAAGCCAAGACCATCATCCGAGATGGCTTGGACGCTCAGTTCCAAGGCAAGGTCAGTTTTCGAGAAGTTCGCATCACTCCGCGGCTAGGTGCCGGAGACGAGGAATATCTGGACGTACAGGTTATCTACGCCGGCATGCCCGCTGACTTGAATCCAAGACTGTTGAAGTCACTTTACGGCACCATCGAGGACGACCTAAGAGCCATCGGCATCGAAAAGATTCCATCGATCTCCTACCGGGAGGAAACCGAGGACCGGGCGTGGTCAGAGTCAGTGCAGACATCCACACTTGGAGGAAAGGCGTAATGCAGTGGCGGGACCTCATCGCAGCCGGTCATCTGCTGGCGAGCATGTCGGACCCAAATTCCACGCCACTACCGGATGCTCTGAGAAGGGCAGTGAGCACAGCGTACTACGCCGTATTCCATGCCCTGGCAAACAGTAATGCCGACTGTCTGATTGGGCCGCCGACCGATCCGCTGCTGGAACACGCATGGCACCGCATTCGACGCGGCCTTGACCACAGTCAAGCCAGAAGAAACCTTGAGCAAGATCGCCACCGGTTCTCACCCCCAGTACAGGAGTTCATAACAACATTCGCCGGGTTGCAAGATGCACGGCACACTGCAGACTATGATGCTCGGCGCAAGTTCACGCTGACAGAAACCTTGTCTTGGATCGACCTGGCGGAAGAAGCCATCACGGACTTCATGGACGTTGCTCTGAACGAACGACGGGCAGTAGCGGCACAGACACTCATCAGGAGACGTCCCAACTGATCCAAAGTCTGGGAAAGGAGTCGTTGGTGTTTCCGGCACTGGCGTACAGGCTCTCGGTCCACGCCCCCGAATCGATGCCGGAAAGGGTGACTGAGAGTCGGTGTAGCCTTGGCAACCACCCGTCACCACCCCGCCATCCGTGCCTCCCGTACCCGTTCGAGTCCGCGGGGTAACCCCAAGAAGGTAGTGCCCGGCGCAACTTCGCACGAGTTGTTTCTCTTCTTATGATCCGGTGTGCCGGAACCGAACGGCTTGGCAACAGGCCTCTGTTCCCGCAGCCAAGGATTGACACCCAACACGGTTGCTGAATAGAAGTCTCTGACGGTCGTCCCGATGGACAGTCCAAGATGTATTGATTGCTTTTTTTCGGCCCAGAAGCAGATCACGTTGCATTGTGCAGTGATCAATGCTGCATACATTCCTCGCTCAGCGGTCAAGGCATACCTGGCTGTCTGGCACAAAGGACTCATTGACGCTCCAGAACGTATCGCTCGACGTTGATCCGATCTTCGTTCTTGCGCGCCTGCGCGAGATCCCATGTGGTCTGCCGACGCAGCCAGAACTCGGCATTGGACCAACCTGCCTTCTCCAGTCGAATTGCCATCTGCGGGGAAATGCTTGCGTGTCCATTCACAACCCGGGAGAGTGTGTGGCGGGCGACCCCTAGGCCTCGCGCCGCATCGGTCACACTCAAGTTGAGAGGGTCCAAACAGGTCTCCTGGATGCTCCGTCCGGGGTGCGGGGGATTGAACATGGCCATGTTGCCGCCTCTTGCCAGTGGTGGTCGACAAGGTCGACATCGTAAGCATCGCCATCATCGAAACGCAAGATCATTCGCCAGTTGCCGGAAACCGAGATGCTCCAGAACCCCTTCAGAGCTCCCTTAAGCGGGTGAAGGCAGTAGCCGGGGAGATCGAGGGCCGAAGGCTTGCGGGCAGCATCAAGATCCGCTGGGACGAACGCAACGCGACTGGCCAAGTCGGGACCTGTCGCCGCGTTCGAACATGCGCCTGAGACCACGATGGCGGAAGCTTCGAATCATGGTGTGGTGTACCGCGTACCGGTATACCTAATCAAAGAGTGATCCTGCATCCCTGGGTGTGCAACCGCGCTGCGCGCACGACGATGGCCCACAATGGCGTGGATGCGGGCCGCCGGGGAACCGGTGCGGAATGGGGTCATGCTGCGGGACATTCCGTTTACGCGGGTCCAATTCTGGATTCAAGGGAGGACAAAAAGGATGGGTGAGTGGGAACGGAATGAGGAGCGACACATACCGTCCGGCGTGCGGGAACGGTTCACCATTCTGCATGCGGGTTGGGAACTGGACAACGTCGGCTGGATTGCCAACGACGGGAGTGTCTACACCACCAGCCACGGTGGCGCTCCGTACCCCATGTCCATGGACGAGTTGAAAGCTAAAATCGAGGAAACGAAAGAATCCCTGCACGGACTGGTCCGGGCGCTGGAGGCGTTGGACGAGGCGCAGGAGGGCGAATTGGAATGACCCGGAAGGCCAACCTGGCTGACTGCTTAACAGACGGCCATGGAATTGCAGTCACGACCATCGACAGCGTGGTCCTGGATGTGGAGACCGCCCGAAGGGACGACAGTAGCCGCATCGTCATCGAGAACCAGCGCGGCGACAATCCCGAAGCGGTGTCGACCACCGACATCCTGTCCCATCGATGACGACAGCCTTGCGCTGGCCGAGCCAACTAAAGGAAGGACCCAATCAGACACATTGAACCAATGAAGGACTTTGGCGCCATCGAACTGGAGATTCTGTGGCAGCGCCTGATCAGCATCCTGGACGAAGTGGATCAGATCATCGTGCGCACCACGTTCTCCACGATCCTCAGCGAAAGCCGCGACTTTGCCTGCATCCTGACGGATCGCCACGGAGCATCGCTCTGCCAGTCCGTATGGAGTTCGCCCAGTTTCTGTGTGGTCCTGCCCCGAACCGCCCGGGAGTTGCTGCGACGCTTTCCCGCCCATGAACTGCGGCCCGGCGACGTGTTGGCCACCAACGATCCATGGCAGGGAACCGGCCACTTGCCGGACTATGTGCTCCTCATGCCCATCTTTCGGGCCGGACGGGTCGTTGCCTACATGGGCACCGTATCCCACATGTCCGATGTCGGCGGCCATCCCAACGAGATTGAAGGTTCCGATGTATTCGCGGAAGGGTTGCGAATGGCTCCCTTCAAGCTGTACGAGGCAGGACAGGAGAACGACCTGGCCTTCTCCCTGATTGGAGCCAATTGCCGCGCACCCGACCTGCTGCTGGGGGACCTGCGTGCCATGGCCGGAGCCGCGCTGATAGCGGCCCGGCGGATCGAGGAATTCCTCGACGACTACGGCATGACGCATCTGGACGACTTGGCGCAAACCATCCTGACCCGTTCCGAGCGGCTGATGCGCAGCCGGATCGCGGCCCTGCCCGACGGCTGCTATCGGCACGAGCTGGAAATCGACGGCTACCTTGAACGCGTTTGGCTGCGTACCCAGGTCACCGTAAAGGGGGATGAAATCGAGGTGAACTTCGCGGGCACTTCCGACCAGACGGAGGCCGCGGCCATCAACGCCTCGTACAACACCACGTATGCCACCGTCGTCTTCCCCTTCAAGTGCGCACTGGTACCCGATACGCCCAACAACGAGGGCCTCTTTCGGCCCATTGCCGTGAATCCTCCTGTCGGTTCCATCCTGAATGCCCAATTTCCCGCTCCGGTCAAGGCCCGGGCCAAGACCACCAACAACCTGAACCAGTGCATCTTCGGAGCCCTCCATGCCGTCTTCGGAGACCGGGTTCAGGCCAGCAACGGAGGCATCTGGCCCTTCGTGCTGTCGGGGGCCGAGGAGCCGTACGGAAACTATCTGGTGGACATGCTGCCCCACGGGGGCCGCGGCGGCCAGCCGACCATGGACGGCATGTTGCCGGTCGCCTGGCCCAACAATTCCACGATCACGCCCTGTGAGGTCTTGGAAACCAAGGCTCCCCTGCACTTTCGGGCCAAGCAGTTGTGGACCGACAGCCCCGGCGCCGGCCGGCATCGGGGCGGTATGGGACAGGTGATTGTCTTCGAGCATGTGGGACAGGAACCCATGATGTTCAACCTGACCCCGGATCGGGTGGCCACCGTGCCGCCGGGCTTGGCGGAGGGCGGACCCGGAGCCATAGGGAAGGTGTTCATCAACGGGAAACCGGTGGAGCGCTTTCCCCCGATTCTCCTGCAGCCCGGAGACGTGGTGGAGCTGTGCATAGGCGGCGGCGGGGGTTTTGGTCCGGCCCGCCTGCGGCCCCATGACCTGATTGCCCGGGATGTGGACCAGGGGTATCTGTCACCGGAACAGGCCCGGGCCCAATACGGGTTTGTCGCGCCTGCCGCCTGAGAGGCCGCGGTGGCATGTTCACCGATCGGCCCAAAGTCGGCCAACGTGAACATCCGGTGCTGGTCCGCCGGGTCGCATGAACCTGGGATGCCGCCTGCGAACACCCCAAAAGGGACTTTTTTCTCCGGTCGGCAATGCCTCTGCACCGACCTGCAGCACCCTTCCGGAACAGCCCCGAAACACCGCATCAGGGACGTTCACGGCTCTTTGTATGATTAAGGCCAATGTCGCTACAAACGCCGGGGTACCCCGGCATTCCCACCCGGAATCAAGGAGAGTTCAGCATGTCCAAGCATTTGTCTCGACGCACCTTTCTCAAAAGCACCGGCGTGGCCTTGACTGGAGCATTGCTTGCCGCCTGTGCCCCGGTCACGCCGTCCGCGGACGGTGGAGCAGCCGCCGCCTCGGTGGACCTGGAAATCTGGACCTTCGTCAACACCCACGCGCGCTGGTTCCGCTCCATGGGCGAGGACTATCAGGCCGAGGTCGACTTCGACTTCAACCTCGACGTGTCCGAGATCGCCTACACCGACATGCACGACAAGGTTCAGATCGCCCTGCAGACCGGCGGCGTCGGCGCCCCGGACATCGCGGATCTGGAACAGGGCCGCTTCGGCGGCTTCCTGCGCGGTGCCGATCCCGGCTTGTTGGACATCAAGGATCGGCTGAGCGAGGGCGGCTATCTTGAGGATCTGGTCCTGAATCGGGAAGCCCTGTACAGCTACCAGGGCAAGATTTACGGGGTGGAGCACGCCCTGACCCCGGTGGTGCAGTACTACCGGGCCGATGTCTTCGAAGGCGCCGGCGTGGACATGGACGCCCTTGTCACCTGGGACGACTTCATCGCGGCCGGCCAGGCAGTCTCCACGGACGACGTCAAGGCCATCAGCTTCTCGGCCCCTGCGGAACTCTATGTCCGCCAGCGCGGTTCCGACTATTTCGATGCCGACGGCAACATCACCTTGGATTCGGACATCTGCATCGAAACCATGGATTGGCTGCTGGCGCTGCGGGATGTGCACGGCATCGCCAATCAGCAGCCGGCCGGGGATGCCTGGTGGGCCGCCATCAACGAAGGCAAGTACCTGACCCAGACCGGCGCGGACTGGTACGCGGGTTTCTTCAAGGACAACGCACCCGATCTCTCCGGCAAGTGGAAGGCGCGCCCCCTGCCCGTCTGGGAGGAAGGCGGCTCCCAAACCAGTTGCTACGGAGGCACGGGGGCCTGCATCGTCCAGACCAGCGACTTCGTGGAAGAGGCCTGGGACTTCGTGCAGTACACCATGCTCTCGGTGGAGGGCAATGTGCGCCGCTACGAAATGACCAACCTGTTCCCGCACTACATTCCGGCCATGGACAACGAGCGCCTGCATTTCGCCGACGAGTATTTCTCCGGCCAGGATCTGGGAGGTGTGTTTGCCGAAGTGGCGCCCGGCATGCCCGCGCAGTATCAAAGTCCCTATCGCTCGGAGATGAACGCCCTGCTGGGAGCCAAGTGGCAGGCCATCTACGATCTGGAAGAGACGCCCGCCGATGTCTTCTCCGAGGTGGCCAACCAAATCCGCGACACCATGGCCGCGGAAGCCTAATTCCGTCCACATGCGCATTGTTTTCCGCCGGGACCGTGCACGGTCCCGGCGGGCCGTGCCCTGCCGTTTGCCATGGGCCTGAGGTCGCGCAAGTTCGCCCCCTACCTCTTCATAAGCCCTTTCTTCATCGGCTACGGAATCTTCTACCTGTTTCCGGTGCTCTGGGCCGCCCGTCTCAGCCTGTTCCAGATGACGGGCATCGGCAGCACCCCCGAGTTCATCGGGCTCGGAAACTATCTGGATTTGCTGCAGGACGATCTGTTCCGCAAGGCCCTGGGCAACACCACCTACTACGCCCTGGGCAGCATCCTGCTGATCGTGCCCGCGGCCCTGGGCCTGGCGCTGCTGCTGACACGCAGGCGCTTGAAATGGCGCGAGTTCTTCCGCCTGTTCTACTTCACGCCCAACATCACCTCGGGCGTGGTGGTGGCAATCATCTTCGGTCTGGTCTTCGAGCATGAATACGGACTGATCAACAACATGATCCTGGCGCCGCTGGGATTCGAGAAAATCCGCTGGCTGCTGGACGCCGAGTTCATCCTGCCGGCCATCATCCTGCTGGGGTTGTGGCGCTGGACGGGCATCAACGCCCTGTATTTCATGGCCGGGCTGCAGAACATCCCCGCCGAAATCAAGGAGGCCGCCATCATGGACGGGGCCGGCCGCTGGACCCTGTTCCGGCACATCATTCTGCCGTTGCTGCGTCCCGTCATCATCTTCGTGATGACCTTCGCCATCATTGGCTCCTACAACCTGTTTGCGGAACCGGCGCTGCTCACCCGCGACGTCGCCGGCGGTCCCGACAACGGGGGGTTGTTCATGACCATGCTGCTCTACATGAACGGCTTCCGTTTCCTCAAGTTCGGCTACGCCGCCGCCCTGGGCATTTCCCTGGCCCTCATCATCCTGGTCCTGACGTTCGTTCAGGTCCGCATCCTGGGCATGTTTCGGGAGATCTGAATGGCCAGCCGTCACCCGGCCGCCGCGGCGCAGGGGCAAGCCAGCCCGCGTGTCGGCGTTGATTCGGTCCTGACCTACACCGTGCTCTTCCTGGGCGTCCTGCTCACCGGCGCCCCCTTCGTGTACATGATTTCCGGCTCGTTCAAGTTCGATGCCGACATTTTCGCCCTGCCCCTGACCTGGTGGCCCCTGGAACCCACGGGACAGAACTACGCGCGGCTCCTGGCAGGGGAGCAGATCCCCTATCTGCGGCAGTTCGGCAACAGCGCCTTCGTGGCCGTGTCGCAGACCGTGTTGGCCCTGTGGGTGGCCACCATGGTGGGCTGGGGCTTTGCCAAGTACGAGTTCCGCGGCAAGCGGACCCTCTTTCTGGCCCTGCTGGCCACCTTGACGTTCCCGTTCCAGATGACCCTGGTGCCACTCTTTCTCTTTATGGTCAAGATCAACTGGATCGACAGCTACCTGGCCATCGTGGTACCCGGAGCGGTAACCGCTTTCGGGGCCTTCTTCATGCGGCAGAACATGCTGTCGGTGCCCGACGAGTTGCTGGACGCCGCCCGCATCGACGGGGCATCCGAGCTGGGGATCTACGCACGCGTGGGCCTGCCGCTCAGCCGCGGCGCCTTGTCCGTATTGGCGGTGCTGACCTTTCTGGCCAGCTGGAACGACTACCTGTGGCCCTTGATCGTCCTGCGCACCACGGAGAAATTCACGTTCCCGATCGGACTGGCCACACTGATCGGGCTGTACAAAATCGAGTACGGCATGATTCTGGCCGGTGCATTCATCGCCACGCTACCCGTGGTCGTTATTTTCATAGCAGGCCGCAAGTCTCTTCTTACCAACGTAACCCTGGGGGCTGTCAAGGGCTGACAGCCGGGACCGGACACGTCATGGCCGGCATGTCCGCAGTGGAGGCGCGCACAGCTGAAAGCGGCACCGGGTCATTGTTTTGGTTTTGTTGATTTTGGTCCAGGGGCCAAGGACAGCGCGGGCACGCTGTGCCGCATGTTGTCCCCCCGGACCCGATGCGGTTGCTCGGCTGCATGCCCCAACTGAGTTACCGCACCCAACCACGAAGCCCGGGACCCGTTTCGTCATGCGCTTGTTCTTGATCGCCTTTGTGCTTGCGTGCCTGTGGATGTCGGGCTGCACCGCTCCCATGAAAAACCATGCCATCCTGGAGACGCATACGTCCCATGCCGTCGCCGGGCACGGCGCGGCCACCGACAACCCGCCGACGCGGTCTGCATCGTCCGGGCCATCCATCCCCGATGGACTTCGGGCCTGGCATCGCCCACCGCCCGTTGCGGAACGACCGGGTGGACGGGACCTACTCCGGTCCCACAGACCGGGACCGGCACCCGCCTTACCGAGCTCTCCATCTTGGGTCCACGCATCCGGACCACGTGCCCCGGAATGGGTGGGAAACGGTTGTGACACCGTCTCCGCTCAGCATGATGGATACGCGGGTTGGGATGTGCTCCGGAGCCTCTGCCTGTTTGCCGACACCGATGTTCCTCCGGTCCCTGTCGAAGGTGTCCCCGACTTTCACCACGACGATTCGCATGGGGTTGGATTCCGCGACCGCGTCGTCGGCTGTGCCGAATTGGGTTGTCCGGAGTCCACGCGCCCGAACGGCAAGCAGGGGAAACCCTTGGTTTGGGCCATGGCCGTGCCAACAGGGACTTCGGGAGCGGTCGGCTTGCAGACCCGAACGCGGTTTGTTGCAGTCGGAGCCGGGTGGCACCACACCTGTAGCCTACGGTCCGACAACACCGTCCAGTGCTGGGGTTGGGACTACCACGGCCAAGCGGCGACACCGGTTGAACGATTCGTTGCCGTCAGTGCCGGAGGCGAACACACCTGCGGCGTGCGGACTGACGGCACCGCCCAGTGCTGGGGACGGAACGATGATGGTCAGGCAACACCGCCGGGCGGACGGTTTGTCGCCGTCAGTACCGGGGAATCCCACACCTGCGGCGTGCGGACCGACGGCACCGTCCAGTGCTGGGGACGGAACAATGATGGTCAGGCGACGCTGCCGGGCGGACGATTTGTCGCCGTCAGTGCCGGAGCATTCCACACCTGCGGCGTGCGGACTGACGGCACCGCCCGGTGCTGGGGACGGAACAACCACGGCCAAGCGAGGCCGCCGGCAGGACGGTTCGTTGCCGTCAGTGCCGGAGGTGAACATACCTGCGGCGTGCAGACCGACGGCAGGGTCCAGTGCTGGGGACACAACGGGCAGGGCCAGGCGACACCGCCGGTAGGAAGGTTCGTCACTGTCAGTACCGGATATCGCCACGCCTGCGGCGTGCGGACCGACGGCAGGGTCCAGTGCTGGGGGCACAACGAGCAGGGCCAGGCGACACCGCCGGGCGGTGAGTTCACGACTGTCAACACCGGGCACTACCACGCTTGCGGCGTGCGGACCAACGGCACGATCCAGTGCTGGGGTGACAACGGGCATGGCAAGGCGACACCGCCGAATATTCCGGCAACATCCGCATCGCCGGGTACCCCCTTCGCGTCCTTGCACGCGGCGGCACGGGACGGGAACACACTGGCCGTTACGCGCCTGCTTGCGGACGGCGCGGATCCCAACGCGGTGGACGGCAACGGTGAAACGGCGCTGCACCACGCAGCGCGGCACGGGCACGTCCTGGTAGCCGATCAGCTGCTCAAACATGGTGCCAACCCGGACGTGATCAATGTCCCGCGAAGCACGCCGTTGCACCTTGCTGCATGGTTTGGCCATGAGCAGGTTGTGTCGCTGTTGCTGGCCCATGGCGTGGTGTTGGACATGGTGGACAGTTGGGGGGACACGCCCTTGGACAACGCCGTCATACAGGGTCACACCCAGGTGGCGAAACTGATCGAGCTCGCTGCGGATCCGGCCCAGCCGAACCAGAGGTACGTATCCGTCAGTGCCGGAGGCCGCCACACCTGTGGCGTGCGGACCGATGACACCGTCCTTTGCTGGGGCAAGAACGATAAGGGCCAGGCCACGCCGCCGGGCGGCAAGTTCAAGACCGTCAGCGCCAGCGGCAGCTATACCTGCGGTGTGCGGACCGACGACACCATCCAGTGCTGGGGGTGGAACGAGTATGGCCAGGCCACGCCTCCGGGTGGCAAGTTCAAGACCGTCAGCGCCAGCGGCAGCCATGCCTGCGGTGTGCGGACCGACGACACCATCCAGTGCTGGGGGTGGAACGAATATGGCCAGGCCAGGCCGCCGGGCGGCAAGTTCAAGACCGTCAGTGCTGGAGGTGCACACACCTGCGGCGTGCGGACCAACGATACTGTTCGGTGCTGGGGTCACAACGGGCATGGCCAGGCCAGGCCGCCGGGCGGCAAGTTCAAGACCGTCAGCGAGGGAGCCAGGCACACCTGCGGGATACGGACCGACAACACTGTCCAGTGCTGGGGTGCAAACGAATATGGCCAGGCTGCGCCACCGGCCAGCAGGTTCACGACTGTCAGTACCGGCTTCTTACACACCTGTGGGATACGGATCGACAACACTGTCCAGTGCTGGGGGTTGGAGGTGTTGTCACCGAGTCCGGACTTCAAGACCGTCAGCATCGGGGGCAGCCACACGTGCGGTGTGCGGACCGACGACACCATCCAGTGCTGGGGTGGGAATCAGTACGGCCAGGCAGCACCGCCGGGCGGACGGTTCGTCGCCGTCAGTGCCGGGAACCGTCACACCTGCGGCGTGCGGACCGACAACACTGTCCAGTGCTGGAGTTCCAATTCGGGCAACACACTGCCCGAACCCGGACTGGTGGTGCCGCCGGGCGGACAGTTCAGCGTCGTCAGTGCCGGGGGCAGCCACACCTGCGGGATGCAGGCCGACGGCACGATCCAATGCTGGGGACGGAACGAGCTTGGTCAAGCTGCGCCACCGAGTGGCAAGTTCACAACCGTCAGCACCGGGGGCAACCACACCTGCGCCCTACGGATCGACGGCACGATCCAATGCTGGGGTTGGAACGAATCCGGCCAAGCCGCGCCACCGGGCGGCAAGTTTACGACCGTCAGCGCCGGGGGCAGCCACACCTGCGGGGTACGGAGCGACAGCACCCTAGCCTGCTGGGGTGACAACGGGTACGGGTCCGGTCAGGCAACGCCGCCAATCGGACGGTTTGTCGCCGTCAGCGCCGGGGGCAGCCACACCTGTGCCCTACGGATTGACGACACCCTGACCTGCTGGGGGTGGAACGGATTTGGCCAGGCGGCACCGCCAACCGGACGGTTCGTCGCCGTCAGCGCCGGGGACAGCCACACCTGCGCCCTACGGCTCGACGGTACCCTGACCTGCTGGGGTGAGAACAATCAGGGCCAGGCAACGCCGCCAGGCGGAACGTTCACAACCGTCAGTGCAGGACGCCGCTATACCTGCGGCGTACGTCCTGACGAAACCATCGAATGCTGGGGTGCAGATGGGCTGGGCAAGGTCGCGCCGCCGAATGCCGCAGGTGGTCCCGGGGCTTCGGGAAATCGGCTCGCGTCCCTTCACATGGCAGTGGCAAACGGGGATGCGCAGATTGCTGCACGCCGGCTTGCGGACGACTGCATCCCGACGCGGTTGCCGGCAACCGTGGAACAGAACCCCGACCTCAAGGCAACCGCATTCTGTTTCGACGAACCCGTGATCAGGCTTTGGGAATCGGCCCGTTCGCATACCGCCCGATGCTCCGGCCGGCGTGTTTTTTCAGGGCAGCGACCAGTTGCAGGCGTCCAGCACAACGATCCTCTGCGTCCGTGGCGCCCCCGAACTTGAATGCGATTGCCCTGATCTCGCCCTTGTCATACGGCAGGCCGCCCGATTTACTGTGCTAACATTTCCAGCCGAATTCACTTGGCTTCAAAAGCACATCAGAACCCCATGATCCGGACACCCGGGAGGTGTTGAGTTGCACGCTTTCGACTACGCTGCGCCGACCAGTCTCAACGAGGCCGTCGCCGTGCTTGCCTCGCAGAACGGCAATGCCTCAATCCTGAGCGGCGGCACCGATTTGCTGGCCGCCATGAAGGACGGGAAGGGGGATCCTTCCATCATCGTCGACGTTAAGAAGATTGACGAACTCAACGTTCTCAACCTGGACGCCTCCGGCCTCACCATCGGCGCGGCCGTGCCCTGCCACATCCTGAACTCCAGCGAGATGGTCCGGGACAACTACCCGGCCCTGCACGACTCCTCCTCGCTGATTGGCGGAACCCAGATTCAGGGTCGGGCCACCTTCGGCGGCAACCTCTGCAACGCCTCCCCGGCCGCCGATTCGATCCCCAACCTGATTGCCCACAAGGCCGTCGCCAACATCTTCGGCCCCAACGGCCACCGTTCGGTGCCGGTCGAGGACTTCTGCACCGGCCCGGGCAGCAGTGTCCTGGATGTCGGCGAGTTGCTGGTCAGCATGTCGTTGCCGACGCCGCCGGCCGGTTTCGGCGCCGGCTACCTGCGGTTCATTCCGCGCAACGAAATGGACATCGCCGTGGTCGGAGCCGGCGTGTCGGTGGTCCTGGACGGCGACACGGTCGTCGAGGGACGCGTTTCCCTGGGCGCCGTGGCCCCGACACCCCTGTTTGTACAGGCGTGCAGCGACGCCATGGCCGGCCAGGCCCTGTCGGAAGCCCTCATCACCGAGGTCGGACGCCTCGCCGAACAGGCCGCCAAGCCCATCAGCGACATGCGGGGCACCGTAGCCCAGCGCAAGCACCTGTCCAACGTGCTCACCCGACGCGCCATGCAAATCGCCGTCGACCGAGCCCGCAGCTGATTCCCGAGAACACCCGCCTTAGTCCAAACCGCCCGAGTCCGGGCCCCGGAGGAGAACCGATTCTGTGAGCAAGAAAACTGTCGTCAACACCACCATCAACGGGGAGCCGAAGGCGTTCCTGTGCGAACCCCGGCAGACCGTTCTGGAAGTCCTGCGGGACACGCTCGAACTGACCGGCTCCAAGGAAGGTTGCGGCAACGGCAACTGCGGCGCCTGCAACATCATCCTGGACGGCGTGCTCGTCAATTCCTGCCTGGTGCTGGCCGTGGAGCTCGAAGGACGCGATGTCCTGACCATCGAGGGCGTGGCGGACACCTGGCCCGGCGAAGGCCTGCACCCCATCCAGGAGAAGTACCTCGAACACGCCGCCCTCCAGTGCGGCATTTGCACACCGGGCTTCATCGTCTCCTCGAAGGCCCTGTTGGATGACAATCCGAATCCGTCCGAACACGAAATCCGCCTGTGGCTGGCCGGCAACCTCTGCCGCTGTACCGGCTACGACAAGATCGTCCGGGCGGTCCAGGACTCGGCTGACGTTCTCTCCGCCTGAAACCAGGAGCTACAACCATGGCCAGTGATGGGCAATACAAGGTAATTGGCTCGCGTCCCCTGCGCCCCGACGGCGTGGACAAGGTCACGGGCCGTGCGGTCTACGGCAACGACACGCAGATGTCGGGCATGCTCTACGGCATCGTGCTGCGCAGTCCGCACGGCCACGCGCGCATCCGGAGCATCGACACCTCCAAGGCCAAGGCCCTGCCGGGCGTGCGCGCGGTGGTGACCGGTGCCGACCTGCCGCAGTTGGGCGACGTGATCGAGGAGTTGGGCGAGGGCGGCAGCGCCAACATGCGCTACGCCTCCAACAACGTATTGGCCGGCGACAAGGCCCTCTACGACGGCCACGCCGTCGCGGCGGTGGCCGCCGTGGACCTCGGCACCGCGGAGGATGCGGCCGCCCTGATTGAAGTGGACTACGAAGTCCTGCCGGCCGTCCGCACCGTGCAGGAAGCCATGGCCGACGGCGCACCCATCCTGCACCCCGAACTGCGCACCGACGGCCTGGGCGAACAGGCCGATGCCGAAACCAATATCGCCGCCCACTTCCGGCACCAGCTGGGAGACATCGAACAGGGCTTCGCGGAAGCGGACGTGGTCATCGAGCGGGAATTCGACACCGCCACCGTGCACCAGGGCTACATCGAGCCCCACGCCTCCACGGCCCAGTGGAACCAGGACGGACAGCTGACGGTCTGGACCAGCACCCAGGGCGCCTTTGCCGCCCGCGGCCAGCTGGCCAGCATCCTGGACAAGCCGGTCGCGGAAATCACGGTCGTGCCGACCGAGATTGGCGGCGGCTTCGGCGGCAAGATCCCGGTCTATGTCGAGCCGGTGGCCGCCATCCTGTCCCGCGAGGCCGGCAACAAGCCGGTCAAGGTGTGCATGTCGCGCACCGACGTCATCAAGGCCACGGGTCCGACGTCCGGCTCCCACATCAAGGTCAAGATGGGCGCCACCAAGGACGGGCGCATCACCGCAGCCGAGGTTTCCATGGCCTACGAGGCGGGCGGCTATCCGGGTTCCCCGGTCCCGTCCGGTTCGCTCGTGATCCTGGCCCCCTACAAGATTCCCCACGTCACGCTGGACGGCTACGACGTGCTCGTCAACAAGCCCAAGGCCTCCCCCTACCGAGCTCCCGGCGGCACCAACGCGGCCTTCGCCTCCGAGACCGTCGTGGACGAACTGGCGCGGGCCGTCGACATGTGTCCGCTGGAATTCCGTCTGCTCAACGCGGTGGAGGAGGGCGACCGACAGGTCAACGGCCTGCCCCACGGACGCGTGGGCCTGAAGGAAACCCTGGAGATGGCCATCGACCATCCGCATTTCGCCACACCGCTGGAAGGCGCCAACCGGGGCCGGGGCGTGGCGGCCGGGTACTGGATGAACTGGGGCGGCAAGTCCAGCGCCTCGGCCCATGTCAACGGCGACGGTTCCGTCAACCTGCTGGAAGGCTCGACCGACATCGGCGGCACGCGTGCCTCCATCGCCATGCAGCTGGCCGAAACCCTGGAGATCCCGTACGAGCAGATCAACACCCGCGTGGCCGACACCGGCGCGGTGGGCTACACCGACCTGACCGGCGGCAGCCGCACCACCGCCGTCACCGGCATGGCCGCCCACGAACTGGGCGTGGTGCTCAAGGAGGAAATGACGCGCCGCGCCGCGGACCTGATGGAAGTGGACGTATCCGAAGTGTCCTACCGCGACGGCGTCTTCTCTCACAACGGCACGTCGATGCCCTTCAACGAGGTGGCCCAAAAGGCCGACGCCGCCGGCGAGCCGATTGTCGGCACAGCCTCCGTGGCCCCGCCCGAGTGGGGTGCCGCCTTCGGCGTCCACATCGTGGACATCGAGGTGGATCCCGACACGGGCAAGGTGGACGTCCTGCGCTACACCGCCTTGCAGAACGTGGGCAAGGCCATCCATCCCAGCTATGTCGAGGGCCAGATCCAGGGCGGGGTCGCCCAGGGCATCGGCTGGGCGCTCAACGAGGAGTACATCTATTCGGAGGACGGGCAGCTGCTCAACGCCAGCCTGCTGGACTACCGCATGCCCACGGCGCTTGACCTGCCGATGATTGAAACGGTGCTGGTGGAGGTCCCCTGGCCGGACCACCCCTACGGCGTGCGCGGCTGCGGCGAGACCCCGATTGTCCCGCCGGCCGGCGCATTGGCCGCGGCCCTGCACGATGCGCTCGGCATCCGGCCGACGGAACTGCCGATGTCGCCGGGCAAGGTTCTGGAACTTCAGAACGGCGGCGCCTGAACCAACCTTTCTCACCGGACCGGCCTCGTGCACGAGGCCGGTCCGGTGCCGGGGACACCACCCATGCCCAGCGTCTGGATTCCGCCCCTGATGCGCTCCCTGAGCGGGGGCCGGGAGAACTTGGACGTGCCCGGCACGACGATCCGCGAAGTCCTCGACAACCTCGAGGCAGAGTGCCCCGGCATTCGCGCGCGTCTGTTCGACGGGGACCGCGTGCGGCCGGGCATCGCCATTGCCGTGGACGGGATCATCAAGACCAAGAAACTGGGCAGCGAAGTCTCGCCGGACAGCGAAATCCACTTCGTGCCGGCAATCAGCGGCGGCGATCCGGGCTGATTCCCGCGCGCCATCGGGCACCAACCCGGAATCCATTGGTATAATCCCGCTTTCCAGCCCTCGTAGCTCAGCT
Source organism: Caldilineaceae bacterium (assembly GCA_965219935.1). Lineage (GTDB taxonomy): Bacteria > Chloroflexota > Anaerolineae > Caldilineales > Caldilineaceae > Bin34. The sequence continues at coordinate 2,183,627 of CBDCOU010000003.1, forward strand.
GGATAGAGCACCGGCCTCCGGAGCCGGGAGCACAGGTTCGAGTCCTGTCGAGGGTATTCCAGTCTGCGAGGTTCCCGAGGCTTGGCCGCACGGCCGAGACGGGATGTTTGCTCGCGGGCAGGTTCCCTCTTTTCACAGGTTGTCAGCCCAGGAGCCGAGCAACGCCATGTCCGAACGTATCCAGAATAGATTGAGCCGGCGCAGCTTCCTGCGCATGACCGCGGTGGCCGGTGGCCTCGGTTTGGCCGCGGCCTGTGCTGCCCCCGGCGCCCCGGCCGCGACCGGTGACGCCATGCCCTCCGGCGAGATGGTGGACCTGCGCCTGTCCGCCTGGGCCGATGTGCAGGATGCCGTGGTCTACGACAACATGGTCAACGCCTTCATGGCGGCCAACGACGACCTCAACGTCACCGTAGAACAGTATCCCGGTGGTTACTACCAGAAAATCCAGGCCAACTTTGCCGGCAACACTTCTGCGGACATCCTCTACTATCAGGGCTGGCAGTTCCAGTCCTATGCCGAGAACGGCGTCCTGGCAGCCCTGGACGACTTCATTGCCGCCACGGATTCCGGTGCCAAGTTCCCGCGCAACGAAAACTACGACAGCATGACCCAATGGGACGGGTCCACCTACATGACCCCGACCGACACGGGGCCGCTGGTCATCTACTACAACAAGGACATCTTCGATGCCAAGGGCGTGGCCTACCCGGCCGCCGGCTGGACATGGGATGAGTTCAAGTCCACCATCGAAACACTGTCGTACGAAGAGGGCGACTCCAAGACCTACGGCTGGGCTCAGGCGGCCGGTTGGAACGGCAGCTACGGTCGCTGTGCCAACTTCATGCGCCGCAACGGCCACGTGGAGTGGGACACAATCGTCGAACCCACGGAGGCCCGATGGGACCACGAGGACGTGATCTCGGGTCTGCAGTTCGTGGTCTACGACACCATCGCCAACGGCTGGTCGCCGGGACCGGACGTGATCGCCGGCGGCGGCGTCGGCGTGGACACCGGACGCGTGGCCATGGTGCTTGAAGGTCCCTGGTTCATGCCTCGCCTGTTTGGCGAACTGGCCACCACCGAGGAAGGCATCAACTTCGACGTTGCTCTGGCTCCGGTCGGCGTGGACGACACCAACTACACCTTCGGCCATGTGCACGGCCACTGCATCACATCCCCGTCTGAACACAAGGACGAAGCCTGGCGCGTGGTCGACTTCATCCTCAGTGATGAAGGACAGGAGATCGTCGCCAACGGCGGCCGCCTGTGCGGCACGCCGCGCAACATCGAGAACCTGTGGGCCCCGATCGCCAGCGAGAAGTACAACTTCGAAAACACCGGTGCCTTTGTGAATTCCATGGCGGAAGGGGCCACCCCGGTGGTCTTCGGCGAAGGCTCCGAACTGCACGCCTACGGCGGCGCGGCGATCACCTCGTTGTGGGACAAGCTGCTGGGCCTGCAGGAAACTGCGGACACGGCCGTGCCAACTGCCAACGAGGAGATTCAGGGAGCACTGGATCGGTATCACGCCGAACGCGCCTAAGCCACACGAACTTCAGGGCTGTGCACCCGCGGGTGCACAGCCCGACCGAGCCCGGACACACGGGCCGGGCTCGGGATATCCGACATCCGGTAGCGGATACCACCAACCAGACCCAATCCCCTTGCCTGCCATTGCCACCGCGCCATGACGGCCTCCCAACGCCGCGATTTACGCGACGGCATCCTGTTCACGCTGCCCTTCGTGCTGGGTGCCCTGCTCCTGTGGGTGGGGCCGATGCTCTATTCCCTGGTTTTGGTCGTGCTGGACTGGAACCTGATCACCCGGCCCGACTATGTCGGCATGAAGAATCTGGCCAAGCTGGTCGATGGCCGGGATCCCCTGTTCTACAAGTCGCTCTACAACACCTTCTACTTCACCTTCTTCAGCGTGCCCCTGCAGCTCCTGGCCGCCTTCGGCCTGGCCCTGCTGCTGAACCAGCCCATGAAGGGCCTGGGCATCTACCGCACCATCTTCTACATCCCCTCCATCACGCCGGCGGTGGCCTTCGCGGTGGTCTGGATCCAGATCCTCAACCCGGAGTGGGGCATTCTCAACCAAATCCTGGGATGGTTCGGGGTGGAACCCATCAAGTGGCTTTTCGATCCCGCCTTCACGCGTCCGGCCTTCGTCCTGATGAGCCTGTGGCTGGTCGGACCGCAGATGATCATCTTCCTGGCCGGCCTGCAAAGCGTATCCCCGGAATTGAAGGACGCGGCCCAGATTGACGGCGCCAACACCTGGCAAAGCTTCCTGCACGTGACCATCCCGGCCATTTCGCCGATTTTCTTCTTCAATCTGGTGATCGGCGTCATCGGCAGTTTCCAGGTCTTCACCAACGCCTTCATCATGACCCGGGGCGGTCCCCAGGACTCCACCCTGTTCATGGTGCTGCACATCTATCGCAACGCGTTCGAGTGGTTCGACATGGGCTACGCGGCCACGCTGGCCTGGGTCCTGTTCATCATCATCATGATCTTCACCGTGATCCAGTTCCGCTTCGCCCGCACCTGGGTCTACTACGAAAGCGAATCGAGCGGCTGACCCCGCCATGCGCGCCGCCCGTTTCGCCAACCTGCCCTGGCACGTCATCTGCTGGGTGCTGGGGATCTCCTTCCTGCTGCCGCTGGTCTGGATGTTCTCGACGGCCCTCAAGCCGCCGGGACTGGTCTTCGAAACCCCGATCCGGTGGATCCCGGACAACCCGCGCTGGTACAACTATCCGCAGGTGTTCGAGAAGTTGCCCCTCTTCTCCCGGTTCTTCGTCAACACCTTTTATGTAACCCTGATGGGCGCCTCGGGCTGTGTGCTGAGCTCGCTGCTGGTCGGGTTCGGGTTGTCGCGCATCAACTGGCCAGGGCGCAACGCGGTGTTCGGGATGCTGATTGCGACCCTCATGCTGCCGGGGGTCGTGACCATCATTCCGCTGTACATCATCTTTCGCTATGCACAACTGGTGGGCACGTTCTATCCCCTGTGGATTCCCGCCTGGTTCGGGTACGCCTTCTACATCTTCCTAATGCGGCAGTACATGATGACGTTGCCGCGGGAGCTGGACGAGGCGGCCCGCATGGACGGCGCGGCCAACTTCCGCATCCTCTGGCAGATCATCACGCCCCTGTGCAGTCCGGCGATTGCCACGATCGCGATCTTCGCCTTCCTGCAGCACTACAACGACTTTCTCGGGCCGCTGCTGTACATCTCGGCCAACGAGATGTTCACCCTGCAGCTGGGTCTGCTCTGGTTCCAGGGCCGCTTCGGCAACTTCTGGCATCTGGTCATGGCGGCCTCGGTGATGACCATTGTGCCGGTGCTGGTACTATTCTTCACGGCCCAGAAACGCTTCGTGCAGGGCATTCAACTGACCGGCCTGGCCGGACGGTGAAGGTCGGCACTCGCGCCGTTATAATGATTCCTGTTCCTCGCCAAACCTTTGAGTAAGGATTGCCAACATGGCTGTTGCCCCCATGGTCGAAATGGATATCCGCCTGCTTTCGGACGAGCAAGTTGCCTTCTATCACGAGAACGGATACCTGGTGGTCGAGGATGTTCTTTCGACCGCAGAATTGCAGGCCCTACGCGACGAGACGGCCCGGATCTGCCGCGGCGAGCGCGGGCTGGTGCAGGGTCTGCCCGATTTTGATCCGTCCGAGAGCGATGAGGACATCATCGCACGCACAATTTGCGTCCACTTTCCCCACAAGATTTCCGACGTCATGCTGGACGCGGTCACCCAGCCCGGGATTGTCGAAGTCCTGACACAACTGATCGGGCCCAACGTCAAGTGCATGCAGTCCATGCTCTTCATCAAGAGTGCGGGCAAACCGGGCCAGGCCTGGCACCAGGACGAGGCGTTCATTCCCACCCGCGACTGTTCGCTGACCGCCGCCTGGATGGCCCTGGAGGACGCCACGCCGGAAAACGGGTGCCTGTGGGCCATACCAGGTTCCCATCGACTTCGAACCCTTTGGCCATTCCGGGACCATGACGACGAGCGCTACGACTGTGCACAGGAGTCCTTCGACTTTCCGTTCACGGACGATGACGGGGTCATGGTGCCGGCCAAGGCTGGTTCGGTCGTCTTCTTCAACGGCTATCTCCTGCATCGGTCCCTGCCCAATTATGCGGAGTCGGGATTCCGCCGGGCCTTGGTCAACCACTACATGAGCGCAGAGTCGCTGCTGCCCTGGCACCTGCCCGAACCCGGCACCAGCATGGCCATGGCGGACATCCGGGACATCGTCATGGTGGCGGGAACCGATCCGTATGCCTACAAAGGCATTCAGACCGATCGTTTCGCCCATGTCCGTCCGGACAAGGAAGGCGGCTGCCAGTGGCCGACCAAAGACGAGGCGGAGGCCGAGATGAACGGTGCCATGGGGGCAGAGATGGGTGGAGGAGGCATGGGCTAACCACAGACAAATGCCTCGGGACCTCGGTTCCTTCCTGCTTGGACTCGACCGTGGACGCCACGGACAGACATCCCGTGGTTGTCCGCGAAGCGGCAATCGGTACAGGTGGCAATCGACATGCCGCGTCACAGTGCATCTTCGGACCCGAGGCGTCGTGTAGTCAAGCTTGGCGATCTCACTCCAGAGATCAGGGAACGTTTGCGCCAAGCGCGTTACAGCGGCAGTCCACATCACAAACGTCGTCCGGCGGATTACGGTTTCAACGCAGCCCCGCGCCGCAAAAAAAACGTATGCGACCCGAAGGGATTTCCCCCTGTCAAACTTAAGGAAGCTATCGGTCTGTTCAGGTCCGGCATCCGGCGGGGTATGGTCAGCCGCAAGCTGAACGACAAAGGGCTGCCTGTATTCGTGTGGGCAGTTGACAAGCATAATCAGGTATACGAGGCCAAACCGGGCGAGGACGGACGGACGTATCACGGCTACCGGTTGTATAGGGACGATCGCCAATACCGTCCGTTACTGCACGAGTGGCAAACCCGGGAGGGAACTTCCGATGGGTGACTTGCACATCAAGATTTCACGGGCCACCTTCGATGATGGTCCAGTACTGGAACGTGCTGCATTCGGCCGGTTGGAAGTGTCTATTGGCAACAGGCTGTTGACGTTATTGCTCAACCGGGATGAAAGCTGTCCCAGCTCCCAGCTGTCCACAGGGCCGTATGTATCGGGCTACCACTTGGCAGAATGGTTTGCAACCCATTGGTGGCGACTTCGCTGGGAACCAGGCAGCAGGTATATGAACAATTCAACATACACCTGGGATCTTTCACACAGAATGTCGGATATTGGTGGGGGATATCTCTGGCCAAACATAATGTTCGACTGTGATGGACATCTATTTGAGGTGGTTTCAGCTAAAACAATAGATGATTCTGCCCCGATTGAGTACTTGGGTTCGGATACAACCCATGTGCCTGCAAGGGTCTGGGAAGATGCAGTTGATCGTTTTGTGGCAGACGTGTTGTCGTTGCTGGACGCGGCCCAAGTGCACAAAACCGAACTGCATGCGATTTGGCATGAGTTGAGCGAAGAACGAAGCGACGCGGCGTTGACGGCATTTCGGCGCACCGAGGCCCTGCTTGGGTTCGATGTCGACGAAGGCAGCGAAGCGCACATCGAAGCCGTTCTCGGTGATGCCGAGGAACTGGGCACCGATGCCGTCAACGAACTTGCCACCGGCGCGGGCGGGGATCGAACCTCAGCTTCGGACATTCGGAACCTGTCCGCAACGGCGGGTTTCGCTGCAAACCCCGAGGACGGTGTCTCGTTCTCGCCGAGCGACCTTCCGGATGTCTCGCCGTGGGGTCGGGTTGCTGCGTGGCGCATTGGCAAACAGCTTGCCCGTTTTGTACGAAACCAAGCTGGTTTGTCCGATGGCCCCGTAAACAATCAAGTGTTGGCCGGTCTTGCCGGCACGTCTCGCTGCGCGGTCGAGAACTGCGAGACCTCGGGGCCAATCACGTGGGTCTTTGCACCCGAAGGTACGCAAGGTCGCATCGTATTGCGGAGCAGCTGGCTCTCCAATCGTCGGTTTGACATGGCAAGGGTCGTTGGTGATCGGGTGTTCAGCTTGGTCAACTGCGTATCGGCCGAACCACTGTCGCCTGCTACTTCCTCCTACAGCTACCGGCAGAAGGCACAGAGATCGTTCGCAGCCGAACTCCTGTGTCCGTGGCACGCGATCGAAGACGATTTCGAAGCAGGTTTCGACGATGCAGACATCGAGCGTGTCGCGGCGCAGTTTCAAGTGTCTGAACGAGTGGTCGAAAACGTGCTGGACAACAACCGGATGGATGGTTGAAACTGCCTTGGTGCTGTGCCAATCGCTTATGCCAACCAGGCAGGTTGATTGACTTTACCTTGCCCTGGCGCAGGCGTGCCTTATCACGCCCGTCCTTTGCAGGATCCCAAACCGCTGCGGGGACCTGAAGTCCGAATTGACCTGTGTGGGTCGTGGACGAGTTCGCATGGTGTGGTACGCAAGGACCAAAGGGTCCATGCAATGCACGAAGTGCAGCCACGACATTCCGGTGGGAGCAGCCTGCCTGTCGCAGTTGCCGTGGGATTTGCCTGCAGGCATCCACTGCCCTGCCTATTGGAACTTCCACATCGACTGCTTCGAGTGGGACGCGGGCTGACCACCTGTTCCCCGTTGCATGGTCACAATGTGGCCGCGACTTGGGCAGCAAGGGCGATGAATGGCCGCCGTGCAAGCGCCACCGCCCCCATTCCCACACTTATTGAATCAGCGCCGGTTCGGTTGACCTGCCCGATCCTGCTACCATTGCGCGGAATCTGAACCGTTTGGGCCTACAGGCAGACATCGAAGCACATTGACATCGGCCTCCCGGTTCGGGCCATCCAGTAAGACACCAATCAGGAATCCGGCCCCATCCCAAGCGAAACCGCGTGGCAACGGCTGACGCGGCACCGGTACGGACGGGCCCGAAACTACCCGTACATGGCCGTCTGGCGTAAACACGGAACCGACCTGCAAGTCTGCACCCAAGCCTCTACCACGCAACATCTGCTTTTCATCAAGGCTGCCACAGGCATACTGGCATCCATTTGGTTCCCGGGTTCCACCCACTGCGGCCCAATGCCGCCCACAACAGCATGTACAGCGACCACCAACTGATTGAACTGGCCGGACAGCAGCCGGCTCCGTTTCTGTGGCTGCTGGATCAGTTCCATCGTCGGGACAACCGCCTGACCCCCGATGCCATGCGGTCCATTGCCTCCGGTCTGCGCATGCCATTGGCGGATGTCTACGGAACCGCCACCTTCTATCACCATCTGACCTTGGGCAACGGAAGCCGCTCCGATCCCCGGGTGTGCACCGGTCCGGTGTGTCGCCTGCGGGGCAGCGAGCAGTGGTTGACTGACCACACTGACGCCCATCCAATGGCCTGTGCAGGCCGCTGCGACGTTCCGGTTCCAGTCCTCCAAGGCGATTCCACTCATCGATTGACAGATAGCGCCTTGGAACCGGCGGCCAAGGGACCCTTGCCGGTACCCAACCCGGGCGGACTCCCGGAATGCATCTTCGAGCACATTCGCCAGCCATGTCAGGCGACCCATGACGGGTATGTCTCCCGCGACGGCTTCCAGGCCCTGGAAGAGGCCTTGAACACCGGCCCCGACCGGTTGCTGCAAACCCTGGACGACAGCGGTCTGGCCGGTAGAGGTGGCGCCGGCTTCCCCACGGGCCGGAAATGGCGGTCCGTGCGGGAGGCACCGGGTTCACCCAAGACCATCGTCTGCAACGCCGACGAAGGCGAACCGGGATGCTTCAAGGACCGGGCCATCCTCGAATACGACCCCTACGCGGTGTTGGAGGGCATGATCCTGGCCGCCTTCGCCACTGGTGCCGAGCTGGGCTTCATCTACCTGCGATACGAGTATCCGGAACTCCAGACCCAACTGGAAGAGGCATTGGAAGCCTGCCGCACTGCTGGCTTGCTGGGCCCGGCAAACAAGATCGATTCGGACTTCGACATCCATATCCGCCGGGGTGCCGGGGCGTATGTCTGTGGTGAGGAAGGCTCCCTGCTGAACAGCCTGGAAGGGAAGCATCCGTTTCCCCGCAACCGGCCCCCGTTCCCGGTGACGCACGGCTACTTGCAGAAGCCCACCGTCGTCAACAACGTCGAAACCCTGGCGGCCGTGCCCCACATCCTGCGGCATGGGGCCCAATGGTACCGGGACTTGGGACGGGGCGACCTGGCCGGGACCAAGGTAATCAGCGTCTCGGGCGATGTCCAGCGGCCCGGAAACTATGAGGTGCCCTTCGGCTTTCCCTTGTCCGAACTCCTGTACGAATGGGCTGGCGGCCCACCTGCCGGAAGCAATTTCCAGGCGGCGAGCATGGCGGGGCTGTCCGGTGGCTTCCTGTCGGCAAACGACTTCGATGTCACATTGGACGAACCTTCGCTGCGGAGCCGCAATTCGATGCTGGGGGCTGCCGGCATCATCGTGTACGACGATACGCGCGACATGGTGGACGAGACCCGCGTCGCCATCGAGTTCTTTGCCGAAGAGTCCTGCGGCAAGTGCTTCCCCTGCCGCATCGGCTCCCGGCGCCTCCGCGAACGGCTGGATGCCGTCGGCCCAGACACCGACCGCGGCGAATGGCTGGACGAAGTCAACGACCTGGGTCTTGTGATGCGGAACTTGAGCGCCTGCGGCCTGGGTGTGGCTGCGTCGTTTGTCAGCGATTCCCTGGTGCGGAACTTTCCGGACCAGTTGGAACAACGGTTCGAGGCTTCCGAATGAATTCACCTCCCGCAGCCGGCACGTTTATGTTGGACGGCCGTCAGGTTGAGTTCCGCGAGGGCGAATCGGTGCTGGCGGCCGCCAGGCGGCACGGCATCGACATCCCGTCCCTGTGCTACGACGATCGCCTGGAGGCATTCGGCGGGTGCCGCCTGTGTGCGGTCTCCCTCAAGGGCGTCAACGGCTTTCCGGCCTCCTGCACCACCCAAGCCCAACCCGACATGGAGGTCGAGACCCGTACGCCTGAACTCGACAACCTGCGACGAACCCTGCTTGCCATGGTGGTATCCGAAAACGGCAGCGAGCGCCTGGCGGTCGACCCGTTGCGGGGATTGGCCTCGCAGGAGCTTCAGGATGCCGTCACCACACTGCAACCGGACCTGGACCGCTTCAAGGGTGCCACCTCGGGAAACTCGCGTCCCGACGATGAGAATCCCTTTATCCTGCGGGACTATGATCTGTGCATCTCCTGCTACCGCTGCGTCAGGGTCTGCGCCGAACAGGAGGGGGACTACGCCATCACCGTGGCCGGCCGCGGCTTTGGCACACAAATTTCGGTGGAGTTCGAAGGGCACCTGCGCGATTCCAGCTGCACCTTCTGCGGCCAGTGCGTACAGACCTGCCCAACCGGTGCCTTGGCGGACCGCAAGGCGATGAGATTTGCCCAGATCGAGGATCCCATAGAATCGCCCAGCAAAAAGGGAAGACGAACATGACAGCGGCCTTCGAAAAGACGCGGACCATCTGCGGGTATTGCGGTGTCGGATGCACCGTGGACGTGTTGACCAGGGACAATCGCATTGTCGGCATCCAGCCGGCCATGGACGGACCCGCCAACGAGGGCGCCCTGTGCGTCAAGGGACAGTTCGCCTACGACTACGTCCATCATCCGGACCGTCTCCGGCATCCGATGATCCGGAATGCCGACGGCGTGCTGGAACGCGCCACCTGGAAGCAGGCCCTGCGGAAGGCGGCGGCGGGGTTCATGCAGTCCGCGGAACGGCACGGCCGCCACGCGGTCTACGGCATCGCCTCCGGCCGCACACCCACCGAAGCCGACTACATGATGCAGCGCTTCATGCGCGCGGGGTTCGGCACCCACTTCATCGACAACTGCAGTCGGGCCTGACACTCCCCCACAGTCGCCGGTCTGGCGGCAACCTTGGGAAGAGGCGCCATGTCCAACCCCTTGTCGGACATGGAGCTCCCCGATGTGGCGTTCTGCATCGGCACCAACATGACGGAGGCCCACCCGGTCGCGGCCACCCGCCTCAAGAAGGCACTCGCTCGTGGCTCCAGGCTGATCGTCGCGGACCCGCGGCGCATCCACCTGGCGACGCTGGCCGACCTCTACCTGCCCCTGCGGGTCGGCACCGACGTGGCTCTCCTCCAGGGCATGGCCCACGTGATCGTGCGCGACGGGTTGATGAACGACCGCTTCGTGGCAACGCGCACCCAGCACATCGAACCCTATCTGGAACACATCGCCAGGTTCACGCCGGAATGGGCGGAATCAATTTGCGAGGTGCCGGCCGCGGACATCGAAAAGGCGGCGCGCTGGTACGCGGAAGCCGACCAGGGGGCCATCTACTACACGCTCGGCATCACCGAGCACATTTGCGGCGTGGACAACGTCCAGTGCCTCTGCAACCTGGCGTTGCTGACAGGGCAAATCGGCCGTCCCGGCACGGGCCTGAACCCCATGCGTGGCCAGAACAACATCCAGGGCGCGGGGGACAGCGGCGCCATCCCCGATCAGTATCCGGGGTTCCAGGCAGTCGTCGAGCCCGACCACCGGCGGAAGTTCAGCAAGGCCTACGGCCGCGAGATGGATGCCACCAAGGGCATCACCAAGGTCACCGCCATGGAAGAGGCGGGCCGGGACATTTTCGCCATGTTGATCGACGGGGAGAACTCGGTGGTGTCGGACCCGAACCAGCAACATACGCGCGAAGCCATCGAGTCCCTCGAACACCTGGTCGTCATCGACATCTTTCTCTCGGAGACCGCCGAGATGGCGGACGTGGTGTTCCCCGCCACGGCCTGGGCCGAAACCGACGGCACCTTCACCAATACGGAACGGCGCATCCAGCGGGTGCGCCAGGCCGTCACCCCTGCCGGCGAGGCTCGGCCGGACTGGTGGATCATCAGCCGCATCGCGCAGCACATGGGCCTGCGGAACTTCGACTTCAACCACCCGCAGGAAGTCTTCAACGAGATGTGCAGCCTGTCGACAACGTACGCCGGCGTCGACTGGGACCTGGCGGCCACCGGCCGCTACCACTGGCCCGTTCCCTACCGCGGACATCCGGGCACACCCCGCCTGCATGAGGAATCCTTCCCCATCGGCCGCGGGAAGTTCAGCCTGATCGAGTATCGGGATCCGGCGGAAACCGTCGATGAAACCTACCCCATCTGGCTAACCACGGGGCGCCGGCTGGCCACGTACCACACGAATACCCAGACCGGGCGCGCCGGCGGCATGGACTACCTGGCCGCGGAGGAAGCCCTGGAAGTCAACCCCAGGGACCTGGAGGCCTGGAACCTGCAGGACGGTGAAACCGTCTGGCTGTCCAGCCGGCGGGGCCGCATTGCCATCAAGGTGGCGGGTTCCAAGCGGTCGCCCATGGGCACGGTCTTCTCCAGTTTCAGTTTCAGCGACACGCCCATCAACACCCTGACCGGCTCCGGCTACGACCCCGTCACGCACACGGCCGAACTGAAGGTGTGCGCGGTGAGGATTGACAAGATGGCCGTGGCCAACGGACTCGAGGGTTGAGACCCGTGTCTTCCGCAAACAGGGTCGGCTCCCGCGTCAAGGCGCGGGTGCAGGCCCACAAGGGAACGGCCGTCCGGTGGAAGCAGGACACATTGGTGGCCGAGGAGCCGATGGAAATCCGACTGCTGGCACGGGAGGAACAACAAACTGTTGCCGTTACCATGCGTACGCCGGGCAACGACTTCGAACTGGCACTGGGCTTCCTGCACGGGGAAGGGGTCCTGTCCGGCCTCGACGAAGTGAGCCATGTTTCCTACTGCCTGGACCGGGACGTGGAGGAGGATCAGCGGTACAACATCGTCAGCGTCAACCTTGTCGGTCGGCAACTGCCGGAACTGGACCGGCTGGAACGCAGCTTCTTCACCACCAGTGCCTGCGGAGTGTGCGGCAAGGCTTCATTGGACGCCTTGGAAATCCAGGGCTGCGAGGGGTTCCCAATGCCGCAACCCAACCTGGACCCGACCGTTGTCAAGCAATTGCCCGGGCTCCTTGCGGAAGCCCAAGGCTTGTTTCAGAAGACCGGAGGCCTGCATGCGGCCGGGCTGTTCGACACGGAGGGTACGCTCCTGGCCGTAAGGGAGGATGTCGGCAGGCACAACGCCGTCGACAAGATTGCCGGCTGGATGCTGAAGGCCCGCCTGCCGGCTCCCGAAAACCGGGTGTTGCTGGTCAGCGGCCGGGCCAGTTTCGAAATCATGCAGAAGGCCTTGGCGGCCGGAATCCCCACGGTGTGCGCCATCTCGGCTCCCAGCCACTTGGCGGTGGACGTGGCCAGACGCTTCGGGATGACGCTCATTGGGTTCCTGCGGGACGATCGGTTCAACATCTATGCGGGGCACGAGAGGTTTTGAGCCATCCCCCAAGCCATGGTGCGCAAATTGCCAGGCCAGATGCCATCTGCTGGCCTGGTTCAAGGACACGGCGATGAACTGATTAGTCTGGCAGCGAACGATCTCGGCCTCGGATTCGTCCACCTCCGATCTGACGCTTCCGCCGACGCGACAGCCGCAAGAAACGTTGTCGAAGGGAATGCAGCCGCCCTTGGCGGTGCCGCGCTGCCGGTCGAGGAGCACTCCCTGAAGTTGTCCGGCTCAATCTTGCCGACGACGGCCATGAGGGCGGCTAAACACAGGCCTTGGCTTAGGTGGTTGGACTGCCAGCAAACAATAACCCATCCCCTGCACTCGTAGCAGGTCTCCATGCGCTAATCGGCTCGGAGATGGAGGTCCGGTCCTCACACGTCCCGGATAGGAACCGGGACGCGGGTGGGGATGACCGGCCGGTTCATTGGTGCCTACGTCCAGGCTGTTTTCGCCGAGATCGCCTCCGCCTGTTTCCTTGGCCCACCGTTTGAGGTTCAGACCAAAACCTGTCGGCCCAAGTGGCGACATCCCTCACTGACAAGATGAAACCCACCCTGAGGCTGCGCCGGACCGAAGTTCCGGTAGACGCATGGCATGACGTCTACATCCCGCCAGGACTCAGTGGATGCTGCCATCGCAATCCTGGGAAGCGACTGAAGTCGGAGTCCGTGGACACCATGACGCATCCATGCTCGATCGCAATGGCTGCGTGCTGAGCATCGGCAACCAGCTTCCCGTTTGCTCTTGACTCGCGGCACAGACTTTCAAATATGTCCAGATGATCGGGACCGGGTCCCACGATACGCGCAGTGGGGCGCTCCACGAGCGAGGATACAAATGCGAAGGACTGGTCGAGCGTGGATGGCGGATCGAAGATCCGGTGGTTGGTCACGATGCGAACAAAGCCGGACAGAACGAGGACGGAGAGGGCGAATGGTTCAGGTCCTGTCGCCAAACGAGTGACCCAGGCCGCATATTCGTCGTGATCGGGGTTGGATTCCTCAACGTGTGCGTATATCAGGACGTTTACGTCGGGAAGCAGCATGTCGAATCACCGACTCCCATACTTGAAACGGATCTCGTCGTCTTGCGCGTCGAGTGCCCTGGGCCGATCGAGGTCAACTCCGGGACGGACATGAACCCCGCGAACGGTAACCAATTGGAAGGGCGGCTGTTCCGATGGCTCGCGACGCTTCAAAGCATCGTCCAACGTTCTGGAAATGAAGGCACTCACGCTGATGCCGCGGGCTTTGGCCGCCTGGCGTACTTGCTTCGCAAGCCGGTCGTCAAGGGAAATCGTGGTTCTCATGATGCATTTGCATAACTTGCCTTCATCAATGCATCAATGGTATCAACACGTGATCAGGGGTCCAAAGCGATTCGCACCCAACGGGTGGTTGCGTTCCCTGCGCCGTTCCGGAAACATCCTGGAGAGCCATGCAGGCATCACCGGCCGCCTGCGGATTGCAGCTACGGATTAGTTTGCGACGGAAGATTTCAGCTGGCCGTAGTCCGGGGTCTGTCCGCACCTGCAGCAGCAAACCATCAAATGACGGAACCAGGAGAGACAGTGATTTGGTGCGAGGTGGAAGTCAATGCCACCTGGACTTCATAAGCGGTTGACCCACCCCAATCTCGCCAAACGCATGCCTGGTGCGCGGACCTTGCGGCACTGTGGCGGACGGGATGCAGACACAGGCCATCGGGCAACGCGACGACCAAGCCAGGATCCGCCATACCCTGATGGGCACCAGCGCGCCGGTCACACGCAACCAATTGCTCCCCTTGCGCGGTTGCCCGCCAAGGTTCATCTACACAACTGAAACAAACCGGCCGGGTGGTGTACACCCGGCCGGCAGTCTGTTGCATCTACATGGGCCGGAGCCCTTCAAACCTTACCCGGCGGCGCGGGCACAGGCGGATTGCAACGCCCGTTCCACAAACACGGGCACAACCCCCAGACGATATTCCGCACTGGCGTGGATGTCTTCCAGAATGTCGTCGCCGACATCGGACGCGACCTGTGCCGACGCCTCCTGGATGGCATCCGTTGACCTGCCCTCGAGGGCAGCCTCCACGGAACCGCAACGCGTGGCCATGGGGGTCAACCCGCCCACTGCCACGCGCGCCCGGGACACGACACCATTGTTCAAGGTCACCGAGGCGCAGGCCCCCACCACCGCGTACCGCGAGGCCGGGTTGAACAACTTGGCATAGGCCGAGCCGGTGCCGGCTCCCTCGCGGGGCACGGCAATGACCGTGATCAGTTCGTTCTCCTCAAGACTGGTCTCAAAGAGGCCGGTGAAGAAGCTCGCGGCGTCGATGTTGCGGGCATTGCCCGGGGTCTCAACGCGGATGCTCGCCTCCAGGGCCGTCAGCACCGTTGGCAGATCCGAGGCCGGATCCGCATGGGCAATGTTGCCGCCGATGGTGCCCCGGTTGCGCACCTGGGGATCGCCAATGCCGCCGGCCGCCTCCACCAGGGCGGAGGCCAGGTTGGACGAGGCAATCGTGGCATGCGTGGTCAAGGGACCGATGCAGTCGTTCTCGTCCCCGGACCCGTAGGCGATGCCCCGCAGGTCCTCGATGCGACCAATGTCGATCAGGGTTCCCGGCGCGTCCAGCCGCAGCTTCATGGCGGGCACCAGCGAGTGGCCCCCCGCCAGGAACTTGGCATCGTCTTCGCTCGCGATCAGGGACAGGGCTTCGGCCACCGAACCTGCTCGCACGTAATTGAAATTGGGAGGATACATAGCACTCTCTCCTTACGGCGGCCAGCCTTAGCTGTGTGCCTGGATGGTTTGCCAGATTCGCTCGGCGGTAAAGGGCATCTCGACATGATCCACGCCCAGCGGGGCGAGGGCGTCAATCACCGCGTTGGCCACGGTGACCGTGCCGGCGATGGTACCCATTTCACCCGCGCCCTTGACACCCAAGGGGTTGGTCGGCGAAGGGGTCTCGATGCGTCCCGTCTCGATGTGCGGGAACCGATCGGCCCGCGGCATGGCGTAGTCCATCATGGAACCGGTCAGCAGCTGACCGTCGTCGTCGTAGATGCCGTGTTCCCACATGGCCTGACCGACGCCTTGGGCCACGCCGCCCACCAACTGGCCGTCCACAATCAGCGGATTGATGACCTTGCCCACGTCGTCCACCCCGAAGTACTTCTCCAGGGTCACTTCGCCGGTCTCGCGGTCGATGGAGACCACGGCCAGATGGGCACTGTTGGGGAATGTGAAGTTGGACGGGTCAAAGAACGCCGTCTCCTCCAGCCCGGGTTCGATGTCGGGAGGCAAATCGTGAGCCGTGTAGGCAGCCAACGCCACGTCAAAAAACGACATCCCATCGTCGGTCGCGCCCCGCACGCGAATGTTTCCGGTCTCGTCGTCGAAATACACATCCTCCGGCCGGGACTCCATCTGGTGGGCTGCGATCTTGGTCATCTTCTCGCGGACCCGCGTGGCACTGCGCACCAGCGCACTGCCGCCCACGGCGGCACTGCGGCTGCCGTAGGTGCCCATGCCGAACGGGATGCGGCCGGTATCCCCGTGCACCACCTCGATGTCCTCAAGGGGGATGTTCAGTTCATCCGCCACAATCTGGGCGAAGGTCGTCTCGTGCCCTTGGCCGTGTGCGTGGGAACCGGTCAGGGCCGTAACCTTGCCGGTGGGATGGACACGTACTGTGCCGCTTTCCCAAAGCCCCACGGCACTCCCCAGGCTGCCGGCCACCGCGGACGGCGCCGGGCCACTGGCCTCAATGCAGCCCGAGACGCCCACGCCCCAGAGCTTGCCTTCGGCTCGCTTGGACTCCTGCTCTGCCCGCAGTTCGCCGTAGCCGGATATCTCCTCCAGCTTGTCGAACAGTCCCTGGTAGTTGCCGCTGTCGTACTGGAACGCAACCGGCGTCTGATACGGGAACTCGTCGGCCGGGATCAGGTTGTGACGCCGGAAGGCGATCGGATCCATGCCCATCTTCTGGGCTCCCTTTTCCACGATGCGCTCCAGCAGATAGGAGGCTTCGGGCCGCCCGGCACCCCGGTAGGCATCCACCGGCACCGTGTTGGTCAGCGTGCCCTTCATTTCGCCCCAAATGCCCGGAATCTTGTACAGGCCGGAAAACAGGGTGATGGAAAGGGCAGTGGGGATCAGGGGCGCGAACGTCGACAGGTAGGCCCCCTGGTCCGCCCAGGTCTGCACATGCAGGCCGGTAATGGTGCCCGTCGCGTCCATCGCCATCCGGACGTTGGTCACATGGTCCCGGCCCTGCGAATCGGTCATGAATGATTCGGAACGGGTGGCCACCCACTTCGCGGGCCGGTTGATGGCGCGGGCCACCCACGGCACGATGATTTCCTCGGGATAGTGGAAGATCTTGCTCCCGAAACCACCGCCCACGTCCGGCGAAATCACCCGCAGCTTGTTCTCCGGAATGCCCAGCGTAAAGCCGGACAGCAGCAGGCGAATGGGATGGGGATTCTGGCTGGTGGTCCAAACCGTCATCTCCTCCGTGGTGTTGTCCCACTCGGCCATGCAGGCCCGAGGCTCCATGGCATTGGGAATCAGCCGCTGGTTGATCAGGTCCAGTTCCACGACATGTGCGGCCTCGGCAAACGCCCGGCGCATGCCGTCCTCATCCCCCAAGGCCCAGGTATAGGCCGTGTTGTTGGGAATCTCGTCATGAATTTGCTGGGCCCGGTACTCGGTCGTGGCACGCGCGCCCATGGACACGGGCAGCGGCTCGTAGTCGACCTCGATCAGTTCCAGGGCATCCTCGGCCACATAGGGACTGTCCGCCACCACCACGGCCACGGCATCCCCCACGTGACGGACGCGGCCCGGCTCAACGGGCCAGCGCTCGGGGATCTTGCACTCGGGAACGACCCAGCCGCATGGCAGCTGGCCGACGCCTCCGTCAATCAGGTCCTGGCCCGTGAACACGGCGACCACACCGTCCAGTTCCAGGGCGGCCGACGCGTCGATGCCCTTGATCTCGGCGTGGGCGTGCGGGCTGCGCACGATCGCCACATAGGCCATGCCCGGACGCTGAAGGTTGGAAACGTATTTCCCCTGTCCCTGCAGGAAGCGGGGATCCTCAACTCTCTTGAAACTCTTGCCAACGAATTTGGCCATGAATTCACCTCCTCCGCGTTAGGCAGCGGCCTGGGCCGCCACTTTGACCGCCTTGACGATGTTCTGATACCCGGTGCAGCGACAGATGTTGCCTTCCAGGCCGTGCCGGATCTCCTCGTCGGAGATATCCGGATTGCCTTCGACCAGCTTGACACCGGCCATGATCATCCCCGGAGTGCAAAAACCGCACTGCAGGCCATGTTCGTCCCAGAAGGCCTGCTGCATGGCGGTCAGCTGGCCTTCCTCGGCCATGCCTTCGATCGTGACCACATCGGAGCCATCGGCCTGGACGGCCAGCACGGTGCAGGACTTCACGGCCAGGCCGTCCATGTGGACGGTACAGGCACCGCACTGCGACGTGTCGCACCCGATGTTGGTGCCGGTCAGACCAAGTTCCTCCCGGATCAAATCCACCAGCAGCAGCCGAGGCTCGACATTGTCGAGACTGCGGTCCTCGCCGTTGATGTTCAAGGAAATGCTCACACCCATAACCAAAACCCCCTTCGTGGGTTGCAAAAAACTTGACTATCCGTGCCTAGACGTCAATTCACCTCCCTGCCGCTACTCGGCGCTCCGGCCGGCAATACATGCGTGTGGCGTACAAACAGACGGCACGCTGCCCATGTGCGGAGTCTTCCAGTCATTCGGTTCCGACCCGCGCCTGCAGGGCGGCATCCAATTCATCCCGGAATCCGTCCAGGCTGCGGTTGATGACCGTCTTGGTGGCGGTGGAGACCAAACGCTGTCCGACGCGGGCAATGCGGCCGCCGACGTTGACGGTGCAGGCATACCGCAGCATCGTGCCGGTGCCGTCCGGCGCCAGTTCGATGCGGCCCGAGCCTCCCATGAAACCAGTGGGGCCCTTGGCGCTTACGTCCAGAACAAACCGATCCATGGGTTCGACACTGTGGCGCACCACATCCGCCTTGAACTTGCCCTGGATGGGGCCAATCTTGATCCTCAGGTCCGACGCGAAGGTGTCGGGCTCGTCCTTGGGGATCAGGGAGTCGCATCCCGGAATCACCTTGGCCACGAACTCGGGGTCCATGAGGGCGTTCCACACGTCCTCCTGCGGATAATCCAGATGTACGTCGCCTGTGATTTCCATGTGGGTCTTGTTGATGGCATGTCAGCCGGCACCGGAATCCCGTGGGGAAGGGCAACGCATCCTGTGCCTGAGCCAGGTCCGCCGGGTGGTTTGGGTTCGGTTGGGGCCGGACTGTCTCTATTGTAATCGCCGGTGCACTTGTGCCCAACCGTTGTGGACCGGTGGCGACATCCAGGACACCATGGAGGTCCGGAACCATATGGCACCACACTCTCCCGATGCCAATGCTGTCGCCGGGAACCCCAAAGGGTTCATCGCCGTGAACTTCAGTCGGCCTCCGAGCTTTCCCGCGTCCTTGACCAACGGTCTTGGCACCCCCAGTCCGCCTCGACACCGACAGCGGATTTTGGTCCCGGTAAAGCCTCTGCCGTACCGGTTCGCGGTCCGGGCAAACGTCAAACCTCAACACTGGGAAGAGGAGCACCTGTCATCGCGTGGCGGGCAGGAGGGTTCGGTGCTCTGGCAACATGGGGGATTCTTGACTCCCAAGTAGAGTTCAACGATATTGTTACCAGTTATCATTAAGCGGTGATGATTCATCTGGATCCGCCATGCAGCATCAGGCAGAAGCCATCTTCCGCGCACACGGTGGCCAGCTGCGCATGAGCGAGGCCGTCAGCAACGGGATTACCCCCTACATGCTCTACGCGCTGAGAGACCGGGGTGCTGTCGAGCTGATCAGCAGAGGTGTCTACCGGCTGACGGACCTGCCGCCACTCAGTCATCCGGATCAGGTTACGGTGTGTCTGCGCTATCCCAACGCCGTCATCTGCCTGGTTTCCGCACTGGCCTTCCACGACATCACGACACAGATCCCTCGTAAAGTATCCGTTGCGGTACCCCGGGATTCGCGCCTGCCGTCACTCGACTACCCTCCCGTCCAAGCCCACCGGTTCTCGAAGACATCCTACGAAGTCGGTATTGAGACCCATCTGATCGATGGTGCAGCGGTCAAGGTCTACAGCCGCGAGAAGACGTTGGCCGACTGCTTCAAGTTCCGCAACCGCCTCGGCATGGACATCGTGCTGGAAGCACTGCAGTTCTACCGGGAGTACCACAGACTCGATATTGACACACTGCTCGGCTACGCCAGGGCCTGCCGAGTGGAAAGAGTCATGTGGCCCTACCTGGAAGCCAGCCTGTGATGCCTGCCCGCGGCAGAACACCGTCCCGCCATTCGAACATGGATGTCGCGGCAAGATGCGCGTCAACAGGGATGCGGGCGTAATGTTAAGATCGGCCTGGCTCCCGACCGATACTTTCCGGTTCCGAGTCCCATCGCGGCCCGTCCACGAATCCGTCATACGGCATCGTCGGCATGGGGCATGCGCGGTTTCCCATCCGAACTTGTCAACCCAGTGCCTTGAACGTCAGCCCACAAGGAGCACCATCCCGCATGTACAGTCGCATCACCCGCAGTGGTCTTCGTATCGACGAACGGTTGGATCACCTGGTCCGGGATGAAATCGCACCGGGGACCGGCATCGACCCGGACGCGTTCTGGGCCTCCCTGGCTGCCATCGTTCAGGATCTGGCGCCCCTGAACCGAACGCTCCTCGAACAACGGAACGATCTTCAGCGCCGAATCGATCAGTGGTGCACCGAGGGCTTCAAGGCCAACGAACAGCGGGAGTTCCTGGAGGAAATCGGCTATTTGGAGTCGGAAACCGACGACTATGCGGTCGCCACCGCCAATGTGGATCCGGAAATCGCAAGCACGCCGGGCCCGCAGCTGGTGGTGCCGGTGGACAACGCCCGTTATGCCCTGAACGCGGCCAACGCGCGCTGGGGCAGCCTGTACGACGCCCTGTACGGCACCAACGTCATACCGGAGGCGGAAGGACTGGAGAAGAGCGCCGAATACAACCCGGCCCGGGGCGAGGCAGTAGTGGCCTGGGCGGAGCAGTTCCTGGACAAGGCCTTCCCCTTGCTGAAGGGTTCGCATAGGGATGTCCACAACTACCTGCTCGGTTCGGATGGCGATGCCGCGGCGTTGGAAGTCGTCCTTGGGGATGGAGAAACCACATCCCTGGCGGATCCAACCCAGTTCAAGGGGTTTGTATCCGACGGCGAAGCGTTGCGGACCGTGCTCCTGGCCCACAACAGCCTGCATGTGGAACTGCAGATTGACCCGACCCATCCGGTCGGCAAGCTGCACCGGGCCGGCCTGAAGGACGTGGTGCTCGAATCGGCGGTCACCACCATCCAGGACATGGAGGATTCGGTTGCCGCCGTGGACTGCGAGGACAAGATCAAGGTTTACCGCAACTGGACCGGCATCATGAAGGGGAACCTGGAGGCAACCTTCGAAAAGGAAGGCCGCCTCATGACGCGCCGGCTCAATCCGGATCGCGACTACACGGCGCCCGACGGCTCGGCCCTGACACTGCCCGGACGCAGCCTGCTGCTGGTCAGGAATGTGGGCCTTCACATGTACACGGACTGCGTCACCAATGAATCGGGCAGTGCCATCCCGGAGGGATTCCTGGACCTGATGATCAGCGGCCTGGCGGCCCTGCACGACCTGAAGGGTTCCGGTGCCTTCCGCAACTCCCGCGCGGGCAGCATCTACATGGTCAAGCCCAAGCTGCACGGCACGGCGGAAGTGGCCGCAACCATCACGCTGTGCGGCCGGGTCGAGGAAGCCCTGAACCTCCCGGCCAACACCATCAAGCTGGGGATCATGGACGAGGAGAGGCGCACCACGGTGAACCTCCTCAACGCGGTCGCCGAGGCGCGGGAGCGACTGGTCTTCATCAACACCGGCTTCCTGGATCGGACCGGAGACGAAATCCACACCTCGATGCATGCCGGGCCCATGCTGCCGAAGGCACGAATCCGGGAACAATCCTGGCTGTCCGCCTACGAGGACTGGAACGTGGATGCGGGGTTGATGGCAGGACTGCAGGGCCGGGCCCAGATCGGCAAGGGCATGTGGACCATGCCCGACGAAATGGCCGACATGCTCGAACAAAAGCGCGGCCACCCGGAAGCCGGTGCCACGACCGCCTGGGTCCCGTCACCGACAGCCGCCACGCTGCACGCCCTGCACTACCACGTCGTGGATGTCGCCGGCAAGCAGGAGGAATTGGCGAGTCGCTCCCGGGCCTCGCTCAATCACATCCTGACGCCACCCTTGATGTCGGACACGCCCGACAAGGAGGCAATTCAGCAGGAACTGGACAACAACGCCCAGGGCATCCTCGGCTATGTCGTCCATTGGATTGACCAAGGGGTCGGCTGCTCCAAGGTGCCGGACATCAACGGCATTGGCCTGATGGAGGATCGGGCCACGCTTCGCATCTCCAGCCAGCACATCGCGAACTGGCTGCGGCACGGCATCACCGATCCCGAGCAGGTGCGCGAAACGTTCCTGCGGATGGCGGCGGTTGTGGACGCCCAGAATGAGAACAAGCCGGGCTACACGCCCATGTCCGCCGATCCGGAAGGCAACCAGGCCCTCCAGGCGGCTCTGGAGCTGGTTTTTCAGGGAACATCCCTGCCCAACGGCTACACCGAGCCGATCCTGCATGCGCGCCGGCGGGCCCGAAAAAATCAACTGGCCATGGGCATGAACTGAAGGAATCCTTTCCGACGGAAGGATTAAGCCCGCGGGCAGCGGGACCGCGCCCCCGAACTTGATCGGCGGCGCGGCCGGCAAACAACCCGAACCCGACCGGCCGCAGGCCGGGTGCCAAGCCCGACAGCCTGTCCGGGTACAGGCTGCGCCCGCGGGTCACATGGTGCGGGTCACGTCCTCGGCCGATTCCGCCACCATGGCAATGGTGTGGTCGATGTCTTCCCGACTGTGGGCCAGGGAGAAGAACAGCGGATGGCCGGGCGGCAGGTAGATGCCCCGGGCCAGACAGCCGCGGAGCATGGCCGCAACCCTGTCCCCGTCCTCGGGATCCGACACGGGGGACGGCATCGGGCCGGGGCCCTCCAGCCGGTATCCGATTTCATGTTCGCGGGTTACCGCATTCAGGCCGTCGATCAGGCGCTGCCCAATCTCCCACTGGTAGGCAATGCCGTCCCGCGTCTCCATCTCGTCCAGGACCGTGGCCATCGCGGTCAGGCTCAGGGTGTCGCAGTGGAAGGTGGCCGCCAGCCACGCCTCCTGGGCCTTGGGGTGTCCCAGAACCTCCTTGCGCCCCGCGATGAAGCTGCCCGGATATCCGTTGCAGCAGGCTTTGCCGAACGTGGCCATGTCGGGAGTCGCGCCCCAATGGTGGCCCGCGCCGCCGTAGGCCACCCGGAACCCGACCTTGATTTCATCAAAGATGCACAGCGCGTCGTGGCTGTGTGCCACCTCCACGCAGCCTTCCAGGAAGCCGTCCGGTGGTCCTTCGCCGCGCACCGTTTCCATGATGACGCAGGCATATTCGCCGGGATGCTGCCGAAACGCATCGTCCAAGGCGTTCAGGTCGGCATACGGGACTTCCGTGGTCAGTTCACCCACCTGTTCCGGCACGCCCACACTGCCCGGCCGGGCCCAGTCGTGCCAGCCGTGGTAGCCGCTGCGAATCACCCGATCCTTGCCGGTGTAGGACCGGGCAATCAGAACCGCGCCCGCGGTGGCGGCACTGCCGCCAATCACGAATCCCAGCATCTCCGCGAACGGAATCGCCGCGATCAGCTTTTCCGCGACCTCCACCTCCCTTTCCCAGGCGGTGGTGTAAATCGTGCCCTGCGCCATCTGGGCCGAGATGGCCTCCTGCACGGCCGAATCGTTGTGTCCCAACAGGATGGGACCATAGGCAAGCAGGTAGTCGATGTACTCGTTGCCGTCGGCATCCGTGAACCTGGCGCCTTGGGCCTCGCGGGTAAAGACCGGGTAGCCGCGGGCAATCATGTCGTGGCTGCGCTTGTGGCCTTGGCACCCGCGCACCAGGAGTTCGTCCGAACGCGCGAGCAGGGATTTGGATCGAGAGACGTCGGGTGACAGCAAACCGCTCATGGGGCTCTCCTGGCTGGGGTCGGATACATTCATTCGTCCCGGCGGGCGGGATCAAGGAAACAGGACTTCATCGATCTCGGCCTGATAGCCGTTGACGGAACCGGCCAGGACTTCATCCATCGTCACCGCGCGGTTGAGCAGGCTGGACTCCATCAGGGCATAGACCAGGGCCACCGAACGCATGCCCTGCTCGATGTCCACTTCCACGGCGGGTTTGCGCCCCGTCAGGACCTGGCCCAACTCCGCGTACTCGATGGCGATGATCCTGGGATCGATCTCGGTGAAGGGCAGATCATATCCCCCCAGGCGTTCCCCACCGAAGAGGGCGGCGGTCGCCTCCTCCAGCCGGAAATCCGGCACCAGGTCCAGCACTTCGTTGCCGGTCAGGGACTTGCCGTCGGCCAGATGCACGGTGACCGGCTGGCCGCTCCGATCATTGGGCAGGTCCATGGAGCCCCGCGCCCCGAACAACTGTCGCTGGAACACCCCCCGGCCGTGGCCGGCGTGGTCCTCGACAAACTGGGTCACCGCGCCGTTGGCGTGCGTGATGGTTCCGTAGGCTGCATCCTCGGCCGTGGGTTCGAATGTGGCCGGCATCACCTTCTGCCACCGGCCGTAGATTCCCGCCGGATTGGAGCTCATGTCGTTGTCCTTGCCCGCGGCGGGGTTGCGCCGTACGGGTTCGTGCAGCCGCACCTGGCCGTAGGCGGTGACCGCGGGCCCGAGGTAGTACTCGAGAATGTCGGTGAAGTGGACCCCGACATCCAGCAGCACGCCGCTCTGATCCTTCATGTGGCGCCAAACGGAGATTGTCATCCGGTCCGCGCCGCCCAGCGTGTTGTGGATCATGAGGCGCGGTTCCCCGATGGCTCCGGATGCCAACACCGCCCGGGCCAGCCGGTTCATGGGATCGCGGCGGTAGTTCTCCGCCACGGACAGGACGCGGCCGGTTCGGTTCTGGGCCTCTCTGATCCGGCGGCAGCACTCGACCGTCAGGCCCACGGGCTTTTCGCACATGACGTGCCAACCCAGCTCCAGGGCCTCCACCGCCAGCGTGTGGTGGTACCGGGGCGTGGTGGTGATGTCCACAGCCTGCACTCCGTGGACCGCCAATTCCGCCAGGACAGGAACCACGGCCGGGCGCGTCCCGAACCGTTCCGCCGCCTCGTCCGCCAAGAGGTTGGCGTTGTCCAGCACCGGATCACACAGTGCGACCAGGTTGAACTCCGACAGACCGTGCTTCTGCAACTCCGCCAGGCCCCGCAGATGGCGGGTGCCCATTCCGCCACAGCCGACGATTGCGAGATTGATGTTTGCCATGGAAAGTGGAAGTCCCGATGCCAGTGCTCGAAGAGTCATTGACCGGCAGAACCGCGCTAGGGTGCCGGGTCAATTCCGTGAATCTAACAGCCCAGCCGATTTGCTCCAACCGGGTGCGGTCTGTATCTGGACGGGGCTACGCGCACCAAGTCCGGATAGAGGAACTGGAGGCCTTCGCCCTGATCGGCCTGATTGGGGTCCCGAATCCTGGCATCGTGACCGAGGACCGTTCTGTGTTCCGCTCCGGCCGCGACTTCATCTGTGGAACAAAGTCGGCCCCACCGCTTAATCCTCCCGGGGGCCGGGAGGGTCATGCGCCGCCAAATTCCACAACCGTACGGTGCCGTCCCCACCGGCGCTGGCCAGGCTTTGCCCGTCAGGGCTGAATACCACGACTGGGATCCCATCCGTGTGGCCGCGCAAGGTCCGCCGCAGGGACCCCGTGGCCACATCCCACAGACGCACGCTGCGATCCTCGCCGGCGCTGGCCAGAATGTGCCCGCCCGGACTAAACGCCACGGTGCGGACTATCGCCCTATGGTCCTCCAGGGTGTACAGGAGTGTTCCGGCAGTCACATCCCACAGGCGCACCGCGTTGTCCCAGCCGGCACTCGCCAAAGTTTGCCCGTCCGGACTGAACGCCACGTCGAAGACCCAATCCGAGTGGCCCTCCAAGGTGTGCCGCAGGGTGCCCGAGGTCGCATCCCACAGGCGCACGGTGTTGTCAAAACCGCCACTGGCCAGAGTGTGCCCGTCCGGACTGAACGCCACACTCCGGGCATCATTCGTGTGGCCCTCCAAGGTGTGCTGCAGGGTGCCCGAGACCGTATCCCACAGGCGCACGGTATCGTCCCAACTGGCACTGGCCAGGGTCTGACCATCCGGACTGAACGCCACGCTGTCAACTGCATCCCTGTGGCCCTCCAAAATGTACAGGAGCGCGCCCGAGGCCACATCCCACAGGCGCACGGTGTCGTCCCCACTGGCACTGGCCAGGGTCTGACCATCCGGACTGAACACCGCGCTGAAGACCCAACCCGTGTGGCCCTTTAGGGTGTGTCGCAGAATGCCCGTGTCCGCCTCCCACACGCGCACGATGTCGTCGTTGCCGGCACTGGCCAGGGTCCGCCCGTCCGGACTGAACGCCACGCTCGAAGCCCAACCGAAGTGGGCCTCACGGGTGTACCGAAGGAGGCCCGTGTCCGCCTCCCACACGCGCACAGTGCCGTCGTCACCGGCACTGGCCAGGGTCCGCCCGTCCGGACTGAACGCCACACTCTCGACCTCATCCGTGTGGCCCTCCAGGGTGTGCCGCAGGATGCCCGCGGTTGCATCGGGACAGGCCGACGATGGAGCCGAACTCGGCACTCCGGCACACAGCAGCGCAGCAAGTTCTGGATAGCCGCGGATCGCGGCGTTGTCCAGCGGGGTATTGCCCCAACGGTCCGAGGCATCGACCGCGGCTCCATGCTCCAGCAGGAGTGCCGCTACTTCTGCGTGTTCAAACCAAACTGCGAGGTGCAACGGCGTACTCTGTTCCATGTTGACTGCATGCGGGTCCGCGCCATGTTGCAGCAACAGCGATGCTGTCCGCGTATACCCGCGCCGTGCTGCGTAGTGCAGCGGGGTGTCGCCGTTGGGGGCCGCCGCGTTGGGATCCGTCCCTACCGTCAGCAGGCGGGCGACGGTTTCGGTGTCCCCGTACGCCGATGCTTCGTGCAAGGGCAAGGCTGCTGCGGTGGCGATATTCCAGAGCCGCACGGTACCGTCCGTGGCGGCACTGGCCAGCGTGCGTCCGTCAGGGCTGAACTCCATACTCCGCACAATTCCCGTGTGATCCTCCAGGGTGTGCCGAAGGGCACCCGTGGCCGCATCCCACAGGTGCACCGTGCCACTGCCGTTATGGGGACCAAAGGCGAGGATCATGAATGTCGGGATCAGATGACGGGCAGACGGACTGCCGTCCCCGCCGGCGCTGGCCAGGGTCCGCCCGTCCGGGCTGAACGCGACCACCACACTCCCATCTCCGTTCGTGTCGCCCCCCAAGACCTGAAGGGGAGACCCGGTGGCCGCGTCCCACAGGTGCACGGCGCCGCCCCCGCCGGTGCTGGCCAGGGTCCGCCCGTCCGGGCTGAACGCCACACTGAGGACTGCCGCCAAGTGGCCTTCCAGGGCGTACCGCAGGGCACCGGTGTCCGCATCCCAGAGGCGTACGGTGCCGTCCCAGCCGGCGCTGGCCAAGGTCTCCCCGTCCGGGCTGAACGCTGCTTGCCAGATTGGCCCTGTGTGCTCCTCCAGAATATTCAGGAGGGTGCCCGTGCCCACGTGCCACAGATGCACAGTCCCGTCGGCCCCGCCACTGCTGAAACCTCCTGTGCTGGCCAGGGTGTCCCCATCCGGGCTGAACACCAAGTTCGCGACCGCAGTCGCGTGGCGTTCGAGGAGGTGCCGTAGGGTACCGGTATCCACATCCCACAGGCGCACGGTGCCGTCCCAGCCGGCACTGGCCAGCGTGCGTCCGTCCGGGCTGAACTCCACGTCCCAGACCCCGCGCGTGTCGCCCTCCAGAATGTACAGGGACGTGCCCGCGACCGCATCCCACACGTGCACGGTGCCATCCTCCCGGGCAATGGCAAGCATGTGCCCATCCGGGCTGTACGCCACATCCCAGCTCGCCGCTTCCCAGATCTCCTCCGCGTGGCCCTCCAGAATGTTCAGGGACGTGCCCGCGACCGTATCCCACAAGCGTACGGTGCCATCCAAGCCGACACTGGCCAGGGTCCGGCCGTCCGGGCTGAACGCCACACTCTCGACCGAACCTGTGTGGCCCTCCAAGGTGTACAGGTGGACAGGAGCGGGTTCGCGCATACCAATATCGACGAAACCGTCCGTACCGGAGGATGTGAACGGTTCCAAAGGCGGTATCGCTTGACCTTGGCCGTCCGAGTTGCTGCCCCAGCAGTCCAAGGTGCCGTCAGTGCGCACCCCACAGGTGTGAAAACCACCAGCGCTGACGGATTCAAAGGTACCCGCGGGCGGTGCCGCCTGGCCTTCGTTGTTCAAGCCCCAGCAGGCCACTGTGTTGTCGGTGCGCACCCCACAGGTGTGGAAACCACCGGCGCTGACGGATGCGAAGGTACCCGCGGGCGGTATCGCCTGCCCTTGGTCGTTGGAGCCCCAGCAGGCCAGGGCACCGTCGGTGCGCACCCCACAGGTGTGGCCTCCACCGGCGCTGACGGATTCAAAGGTACCCGCGGGCGGTGCCGCCTGGCCTTCGTTGTTCAAGCCCCAGCAGGCCACTGTGTTGTCGGTGCGCACCCCACAGGTGTGGAAACCACCGGCGCTGACGGATGCGAAGGTACCCGCGGGCGGTATCGCCTGCCCTTGGTCCTTGGAGCCCCAGCAGGCCAGGGCACCGTCGGTGCGCACCCCACAGGTGTGACCATCCCCGGCGCTGACGGATTCAAACGCATCCGCGGGCGGTGTTGCCTGACCATCCCTGTTCCACCCCCAGCAGTCCACGGAACCGTCCGTCCGCAGGCCGCAGGTGTGGAAGCCGCCGGCACTGACGGATGTGAAGGACCCCGCAGGAGGTGTGGCCTGCCCTTGATCGTTGGAGCCCCAGCAGGCCACGGTGCCGTCGGTGCGCACGACGCAAGTGTGGGCCCCGCCGGCACTGACGGACGGGGAGAACCTCCGAGGCGGCGTCGCTTGGCCTTCATTCACAGGTTCGTCTCTGTTGGTACCGGGTACGACGGCGTCTGTGCTGGGCGGCGTTGCCTGACCGTACTCATTCCAGCCCCAGCACTGAACCGTTGCGTCGGCCCGCATGCCGCAGGTGTGGGAATACCCGGGACTGACGGAGACGAACTTCCCAGCCGGCGGCGTCGCCCGGCCGTGCGCGTTCCATCCCCAGCACTGAACAGTTTCGTCGGTTCTCACTCCGCACACGTAGTAGTAACCTGCGTTGACGGAGACGAACCTCCCATCCGGCGGCGTCGCTTGGCCATAAAGGTTCCAACCCCAGCACTCAACGGTGCCGCCGGCCCGTATCCCACACGTGTGGAAATTCCCGGCACTGACGGAGGCAAACTGTCCGCCCGGCGAGATCGCTTGGCCATAAAGGTTCCAACCCCAGCACTCAACGGTACCGTCAGCCCGGACCCCGCAGGTGTGTATGCCCCCGGTGCTAACAGAGACAAACTGTCCGCCCGGCGGTGTCGACTGGCCCTGGTCGTCCCGTCCCCAGCATTGCAGGGTGCTGTTCTCCCGCACACCGCAAGTGTGGGCATGCCCGGAGCTAACGGAGATGAACTGCCCGGCCGGCGGTGTGGCCCGGCCGTCTCCATTCGAACCCCAGCACTCAACGGTGCCTTCCATCCGGACCCCACAGGTGTGCAGCCCCCCGGCACTGACGGAGACAAATTTCCCATCCGGTGGGGTCGCCTGGCCTTGCGTGTTCCAACCCCAGCACTGGACGGTATCGTCGGCCCGCATGCCGCAGGTATGGTGCCTCCCGGCATCGACGGAGGTCAACGGCCCGCCTGATGGTGCCGGAGCCGCAGCACGCTCGATCAGCCTCGCCACCCAGGTGTGGCCCTGCACAACGGCGTTGTCCAAGGGTGTATTGCCCCAACTGTCCACGGTATCCAACACTGCGCCATATGCGAGCAACCGTGACACTACATGATGGTGTCCGAACCAGGCTGCAAGATGCAGCGGTGTACTTCCATGGGCATTGACCACATCCAGGGCCGCGCCATGTTCGAGCAGCCGGTCAGCCACCAGGACATGTCCATGCCGCGCCATGTGGTGCAGGGCCGTATCGCCATTGCCGTCCACCTCGTCGGGATCCACACCGTTCGCCAGCAGGTGGGCAACGGTCTGTGCATCCCCGTAGCCTGCCGCTGTGTGCAGGGACGCGAACGAGGTGTCCGACGACGCGGATGCACCCGCAACCGGTGGCGGTGCCGCCTGGCCGTACCCGTTGTCTCCCCAACATTGGACGGTGTTGTTGGTCCGCACCCCGCAGGTATGGGCTTCTCCAGCGCTGACAGCGATGAACGGTCCCCTTGGCGGCGTCGCCTGACCATCACTGGCCCAACCCCAGCATTGAACGTTGTTGTCGGTCTGTACGCCACAGGTGTGGACGTCTCCAGCGCTGACGGCGACGAACTGTCCGCCCGGTGGTGTCACTTGCCCGAATTCATTGTCACCCCAGCACTGGACAGTGTTGTCGGTGCGCACGCCACAGGTGTGGGCATGCCCGGCGCTGACGGCGACGAACCGCCCGGCCGGTGGTGTCGTCTGGCCGTACTGGTCTCTCCCCCAGCACTGGATGGTGTTGTCGGTCCGCACCCCGCAGGTGTGGAATGTCCCCGCGCTGACGGCGATGAACCATCCGGCCGGCGGCGTCGTTGGGCCGTACTGGTCTCTCCCCCAGCACTGGATGGTGTTGTCGGTGCGCACGCCGCAGGTGTGGTGTGTCCCCGCGCTGACGACGATGAACCGCCCGGCCGGAGGCGTCGCCTGGCCATCACTGTTCCAGCCCCAGCATTGAACGGTGTTGTCGGTCTGTACGCCGCAGGTGTGGTCTTCGCCAGCACTGACCACGACGAACTGCCCTTCCGGAGGCGTCGCCTGGCCATCGTTGTTCCAACCCCAGCACTGAACAGTTTCGTTGGCCAGCACACCACAAGTGTGATTGCCCCCGGAACTGACCGAGAAAAATCTCTCCCCGGTGTGCAGGTCGGCCGCGACCGGCAGAGAATCGGCACTGACAATCAGGCAAGGGGCACGGAGGAATCCCCCATCTGCATAGCCGCCTGTCTGCTCAGTGGCCATCCCACAACCATTGCCCACCACATCCCCGGTGTGCCATATCGAAGCACTGTCCCAATTGGGAACCCCTGAGTCACCGAGGTCATAGCCATTGAACTGTGATTGAAGAGCACCACCTCCAATTGGCCCTTGGAGACCGTGCCCAAGTGCCATGAAGGACACCGCGCGTGTCTCGTCGGTTTGGTGCAACCGCGTTTTCGGCGGAGAACCGTCGAACGGCGGTTCCGCGGGGATGCCGCCAGTGGCGGAGCGCAGGTCCTTCCGGAGTACATGCGCATCAAGAGCTGACGGATCAGGCGACGCAGCCCATACATCGGCACGGCCGGTGGATGCATCGTGCCGGACGATGGCCATCGCTGCGTACATGTCCGGCACGGCAGGGTCCTGCAAAGGCGCGACACAGGCCGACAGCAGCAAGCACGGGAGCAACCAGACAACCAAGGGCAGGCGCATGGCAAGACATTTCCTGGAATCCATGGATCAGCGGGAAACCCGACTGGGATGCAATAAGCGATTGGCCATGTGGTGCGACTTGAGTGTCCGCGGGCAAGGCTGTCAGAGGCCGTCAGGTTTTCCCGGAGCCGGGCCCAGCCGCACAGGTGGCACACTCGGGCCGGATTGGCCTGGAACAGCTGCAGGACGGCCGCCGGCGCCTCCTGCTTGACCACCAACCAAGCATACACGTGTCCATTCAACACCCAGCGCAGCTCCTGGAAGAACCGCTCCACCGGATTTAACTCGGATGCGCAGGTCGGCTGCACCACTCGAGTCCGGTCCCACGCCTGCATCTCCGCACCCGGGTAGCCGACAGCCCCGTCCCAGACCCGGCCGTCAATGCGGGGTCGGCCGCCTAAAATCCGCAGACACGAACCACTTTCACCGCGGAGTGTTCGACTGCCACAACCACCACAGCGGATCGATGGCGGCGACCGGATAGATGTAGGACCAGGCGATCGGCACCTCCGGTGCGTACCGCGACACCCACACTCGCTATGGCCTGACGTTTCTGAACCAGGTTTACCCGGCGCGCGGAGTTGTCAATGGCAGGTGCGGACCAACACCAACGAAACTGATACAGGGCGGGGCCTGCGACGGAACGAAGTGATTCGCGCGGAGCGCGGACAGGGGCCAAAAAACCGCGCAACATATATAATCCGGCCGATTCGATCTGCAATCGATTTGCGTTCTTTTCCGCACTCCCAAGGAGGCATTATGGCCGACTCCCGTACTTTGTCGCGACGAACCTTCCTGAGTTTGACCGGTGTTGCCACGGCCGGCGCGCTGGCCGCCTGCGTACTGCCGGAAACCGCGGACAGCGGCGACATGGGCGCCATGGCGGAACCCGTCACCATCCGCTACGGCCGCCACGACCCGGCCTCCGGCGTGACCACCACCCTGGACGCCTTCCACGAAGAGCATCCGATGATCACGGTCGAGGTCGAGCAGATCGGTGAATTCCATGCCAAGATTCCCGCCCTGGCCGCCGCCGGCAACCTGCCCGACGTGGTGCGCAGCTGGGAGGCCATGGCGCTGGATCTGGGCCGCAACAACCAGTTCATCGACCTGCAGTCCCACGTCGACGCCCAGACCGATTTCGACCCGGACGACTTCTACCCCAACTGGTGGAACTACCCGGTGGTCGACGGCAAGCGGTACGGCATCTCCGATGCGGCCGCCACGCACATGACCTTCTACAACCGGGACCTGTTCGACGAGAACGGCGTGGACTACCCGGACCCGGCCAACTTCACCTGGGCCGACTACGAGTCGATGGCCCGGGCCATCTCCGACCCGGACAACCGCATCTGGGGCTCCGAGACCATTCCGGTCGGCTGGCACATGTGGAGCGTGAAGCTCACGTGGCAAAACGGCGGTTCCTACTACAGCGACGACTACCTGTCCTGCACCATCGGTGACGCCCCCGCCACCGAGGCCCTGCAGTACTGGGCCGATCTCCTGCTGGACGGCAACGTCATGCCGTCCCCGTCCCAGATCATCGGCATTGGCGGCTCCGGCGCCGCGGCCGAACTGCTGGGCGCCGGCAAGATCGGCATGCAGCGCATGGGCACCTGGATTACGGGCGGCCTGGTGGCGGCCCCGTTCAAGTTCAACATCGCGCCCGAACCGATGGCGACCCAGCAGTCCACCATCTCCCACGGTGCCTTCAACGCCATCGCCAGCTCGTCCGATCACAAGGACGCCGCCTGGACCTGGATCAACGCCAACTGCAGCACGCAGGGCATCTACAACTACTGCTCCGAGGCCAACTTCCCCGGCACGCGCCGCTCCACCAACGAGATCGATCCCAAGCCGTGGGTCGCGCCCGAAGTGGAATACGAGGTGGACTGGCACACCATTCCGGAGTCGCTGGAGTACGCCCGCATCCTGCCCGGACCGGCCAACGAGGGCGAGTCGCTCAAGCTCATCGGCGATGCCCTCGACCTGATCTACAAGGGCGAGGCCCAGGCCGCGGACATCCTGCCCGAGGTGGCCGAGAAGGTGACCAAGGTCATCTCCGACATTTAACTGTTTCGCTTCGCCATTGCCCAGGGCGATCCGCTGCCGGACGGCGGATCGCCCTTTTTGTTGCCGCACCGCCACCCGGGGTTTCGACCATGGCCGTTGCCGCTTCCGGCCGCACCATGCGGAAGACCAAAATCCAGGAAACGATCACGGCCTACCTGTTCGTGGCGCCGTGGATCATCGGCTTCCTGGTGTTCACCGGCGGTCCGATCATTTTCTCCTTTGTCCTCAGCTTCTTTCGCTGGAAGGTCATCAATACGCCGCGGTTCATTGGGTTCGACCACTTCGTGGCCATGTTCACGACGGACGATCTGTTCCTGCATTCCGTCGGCGTGACCTTCAAGTTCGTCCTCTACTCCGTCGTTTTGGGCAACCTCATCTCCCTGTCCCTGGCCCTGCTTCTGAACCAGCGCATCCGGGGCATCGGGATTTGGCGCACGATCTTCTACCTGCCGGCCGTCGTCAGCGGCGTAGCCGGCTCCGTGCTGTGGGCCTGGATGTACAGCGGCGAACTGGGCATCTTCAACAACCTGCTGCTGGCGGCGGGCCTGGAACCGCAGGCCTGGCTCTGGGACGAGCAGTTGGTCCTGGGTTCCCTCGTGGCCAAGAGCCTGTGGAACGTGGGAGTGCCCATGGTCATCTACATGGCGGCCCTGCAGGGGTTGCCCCAGGACCTGTACGAGGCGGCGGACCTGGACAACGCCGGTGAGTGGACCAAGTTCCTGAGCGTGACCCTGCCGTTGATTTCACCGGTCATCTTCTTCAACGTGGTAATGGGAATCATTTCCCAGATCCAGACCTTTGCCGAGCCCTACGTCATGACCAAGGGTGGCCCCGCCAACGCTACCCTGTTCCTTGGTCTGCACCTGTACGAGAATGCATTCCACTTCCTCAAGATGGGATACGCCTCGGCCATGGCCTGGATCATGTTCCTCCTCATCTTTCTGCTCACGGTAATCCAGTTCGGCCTGGCCAGGCGCTGGGTCTACTACGAGGGCCAGTCCTCCTGACCGGTCCGCTGTCATGACGGCATCGTCCACCTCCCTGCGCAATGTTCTCCTGGGCAACCGCTTCCGCCGCGGGCTGCTCAAGACCCTCTACATCTACGGTGCCCTGTTCGTGTACGCGGTGCTGTTCCTGCTGCCGTTCTACTGGATGCTGAACACCTCGCTCAAGGAACCGCTGCGGGTATTCCAAATCCCGCCCGACTGGTACCCGAACCCGGTCGTGTTCCGCAACTATCTGGACGCCTGGGTCAACGAACGGACCGACATCGCGGCCGAGATCCCGGTCTACAACTACGCCAAGAACACGGTCATCATCACTGTCAACGGCGTCATCGCCACGACCTTCTCGAGCGCCTTGATTGCCTATGCCTTCGCCCGCATGGACTTCCCGGGCAAGCAGGCCATGTTCCTGGGCGTAATCTCCACCCTGATGATTCCGTTCACGGTCCTGATGGTGCCCCAGTTCATCCTGTGGAAGAACCTGAACTGGCTCGACACCTTCCTGCCGCTCATGGTGCCGTACTGGTTCGGTTCGGCCTGGAACGTCTTCCTGCTGCGCCAGTTCTTCATGACCATTCCGCTGGAATACGACGAATCGGCGCGCATCGACGGCGCCACCCACTGGACCATCTTCTCGCGCCTGATCGTGCCCCTGTCCAAACCCGCGCTGGGGGCCATCGGCGTCCTGGCCTTCGTCTACTTCTGGAACGATTTCCTGGGACCCTTGATCATTCTGTCCAAGCCCCAGAACTTCACACTGACCATGTACTTGGCGAACTTCTCGGTCGCCTTTGTCAGGACCACCCCCTGGCACCTGTACATGGCGGCATCACTCACGATTATTTCGCCGTGCCTGATTCTGTTCTTCTTCTCGCAACGGGCCTTCATCCAAGGCATCACCATCACGGACTTCAAGCGCTGACCGGATTGGCGGACGCGGTAGCGTCCGGTCCAACCGACCTGACCGGGTGTGGTTCCCGAAAGCGGTTTCACTGGGACGGCCACAGCGCGACTGCGGGTATCGGGTTGGCCCTGCCGGCGGATGCAAGCCGCACGCAGGCATAATCCCACGCCATTCCGGCCTTGTTGTAGCTCGGGATTCAGCCACGCTTGGGGGTGTACAGACTCCCGTTAACAGTGCAGGATACCGCATGAACGGGTCATTTGAGCTTCAGGTCAAGTCCGGGACAGCCACACTGTGGTCCATCGCCGCTGGCCAAGGACCGACGGTGCTCATGTTCAACGGAGGGCCCGGCTGCGACGACTATCTGAGCCCCGTCTCCGCATTGGTCGAAGACAAGGCCAGAATCATCCGGTTTGAGCCAAGGGGATGCGGCCGATCCGACTGGGACGGAAACTATTCCCTGGATGTCCTACTTGACGACGCGGATGCCGTACGCCGGGCCCATGGCGCACAAACCTGCCTCGTGGCCGGCCACAGCTTCGGTGCCAACGCGGCCTTGGCCTACGCACTTCGATTCCCTTCCGTCGCCTGTGGGATCATCGGCATGGCCGGCGGTAACTTGGTCAACGACCGCAGTTGGAGCGAGGCCTACCGCCGCGGCTTGCGGGAGGTTGGCGAAGACACGGGCGGAGCCGTCTTCCATGCCGACCCGCGCGTGAACCGCGACGGCAACCAATGTTGGCGGGACTTCATTCGGCAGCCGAACCTGTTCCGGGCCGTGGCCGACCTGGACCTGCCGGCCACGTTCATCAACGGATCCGCCGACATCCGGCCGAACTGGCCCACCAAGCAGCTGGCGGCCCTGCTGCCCCAAGGCCATTATGTTGAAATTGAAGGCGCGGCACACTACATCTGGCTGACACATCCCGGGGAGTTGGATCGCCACCTGCGGCACGCCATCGACAGGGGAAGCTCCACGCCAACGGAAACTGGCTCCGAGACCCAAAGTACGCCTGGAACAACACCGCACCTGCGCTCCCAGTAGTCATGACCACACCACGGCTTTGGTTGAGACCCCTACCCAACAACCACCGGCCACCCGACTCCCGCGGAACCCGAGCCACAAACCGTCAATGAACGGCACTGTGCCAGCCTTGATCTTCAATACCCGGGCTTCCCACCGATGACCGGGTCGGACCTCGCGTCCAAGGTGCAGGGCAGCCCTGCACCCGGCCGCCCTCCGTGGCGCCAACGATATCAACGGCTTGACTTGGAGTTCAAGGACTGCCAATCGATCCTGACGAAGGCCACCGGGTTTATCGGCGGCTTCGACTACACGCTCAACCCCTACAGCGGCTGTGCGTTCGGCTGCAGCTACTGTTATGCAGCCTTCTTCCCGCGCGATCCCGAGCTGCGCGACAGCTGGGGGCATTGGATAAAGATCAAGCAAAACGCCTTGGACAAACTGCAGCGCATGCGCACCCCGCTGGCCGGGAAACGGGTGTACATGAGCAGTGTGACGGATCCCTACCAGCCTCTGGAACGCGATATGCGCCTGGTGCGTTCACTACTCCCCATCATGGCCGAACGGGAACTGGAACTGGTTGTTCAGACACGCGGTTCATTGGTGGTGCGCGACCTGGACCTGCTGGTCCGGTTTCGCCGTGTGTGCGTAAACATAACAATCACAACCGACTGCGAGGACGTCCGCCGGGCCTTCGAACCCCGCTGTGAACCCATTGCAACAAGGCTGGAAGCCGCCGCGCAGGTGGTTGAGGCCAGGCTTCCAGCCGTTGTGACGTTGACCCCTCTGCTGCCGGTGCGCTCTCCGCGAAACCTCGTGGCCGACCTGCTGGACACGGGAGTGCGACGCTTCGTGGTGCAGTCCTTTCACCCCACCAAGGGCAATTTCGTGGCCGGAACCGGCCACGCTGCGCTGGACATGACCAAGTCCCTGGGCTGGACGGAGGATCGGTATCGGGAAGTGCGGTCCTTCCTGGAGACGGAACTGCCGGAAGTGCGGGAGGGACAGGCCGGTTTCGATCCCAACTGGCTACTGGCCACTTGAAGAACCACCGGTGGACTGCCCGCGCATGCGACAGCCGGGCCAGGCACACAGGCAACAGTTCACAACTGAAACAGGAATTCGAAGCAGGCGCGTTGCGCCGATCGCCTGTGTTCGGGCTGCAGTGCATCAGACATGCCCCACCTCGGCCTCGGTTGGTAATCGGCCCCCGATCCCGCCGCATCCGGTGATTCCGGTAGTTTGGGCTCATATTCGAATGCCGCCTCCTGGCGTTTGCGTTCGCTATTCTTCCGGTCGCGGCTGCGGCCGCTGGCCAGGCCGCCCGCGGATACAAGGGCAGGCTGGTGGTCGGCAACCCCTACAATGTGGACAGCATGACTGTTGTGAACCCAACCGCAAGCCAAGCGCACACCGCGATGCCTGCAGGGGACCGGGAGGCGGCCGCAACCGCATCGAATGCGGGCCACGGTGCGCCCGATCCCCGTGCCTTGGCCGTGGCGGCGGCCCTGCAGCGGCATCTGCCCGACGCCCAGGTCCTGCTGTTCGGCTCGCGTGCCCGGGGTGGCTGGAGAGCCGATTCTGACATTGATCTGGCGGTCATTGGTGCGGAGCGCCGCACCGTCGATGCGGCGTGCCGACAGGTCTACGACCGCGTCGACGGCCTGTACGCGAACGGGTGTCCGGACATCAGCACCCACCCGTTCACGCGTGCGGACTTCAACGCCTGGCGCACATCGCTGCCCCACATGGCCGGGCAGGTGCAGCGCTACGGCCTCACACCCGCAGGAGAGCATCTGCCCCACATGGACCAAGACAACCCCTGGCCGGGCATCCAGGTTCGCCTCAAG
Organism: Caldilineaceae bacterium; assembly: GCA_965219935.1. Taxonomy (GTDB): domain Bacteria; phylum Chloroflexota; class Anaerolineae; order Caldilineales; family Caldilineaceae; genus Bin34. The sequence continues at coordinate 2,221,725 of CBDCOU010000003.1, forward strand.
GCCTGCCAGCGGCATCTGATCGAAGCGCTGCAGCAATACGGTCAAGGCGGCAAGCCGATCACGGCCCTGTACTACGCCCAAGCGGCACTTGAAGTGGCGGTCCAGGCCCGCATGTTCGCTGCGGGCCTGGAACCCGAGAACAAGCATGTGTTCAAAGAGTTGCTCCAGGACGTGTCGGCCGATGTGGTCGGCGAACTCCCGTCGGCCGAGGACCTGGCCGACCTGTCGGTAATCCGGGTGCGCGGCATGTATGCCGACCCCGACGACCTGATGCCGACGACGAGTGTATCCCGGTTGCTGGCGTCCGTGCAGCGCACGTGCGCACGGCTGGAAGGCGAAATCCTGACCCTGAGGGGCAAGCCGCGGCGCGCGGTCGGCTACCGGGAATGGCTGTCCGACGGGCCGCTCGGCGGCGTGGCCACATTGCCGCTCGCCTACTACTCCCAGGCCGAACACGACGAACGCACGCGGCAGGAAGCCCACATCGCCACATCCATATCGGCCCTGCGGGTCCTGCTCGGCAACCGCTTGCCGGAGCGCCAAATCGAGCAGGTGGCCGACGCCTGGCGCGCCCACGGCCCGCCGGCCGACGCGATGGTGCGCGTGGGCGCCGTCATGGCCAACCCCGACACCTGGCGCAGCCTGTTCGGCGATGCGGAAGCACGCCCGCGGGACACCGATCAGCTGCCGCCGCCCAAGGACTGGTAGTACAACCGGGCGCAGGACCTCGCATCCGTTCCTCCCGCAGCCTTACAAGGGGTGGAGGATCTCGACCTGCTGCTCCCAGCTGGCATCCACGATGCGGCGGGCCTGATTGATGGCATCGAGGGCCTGGTCGTTCTCGTGGGCGTCGTGGAACGGGTGTCTGGCCAGGACGTCCTCCAGATAGCGCAGCACGGGGGATCGGGTGTGCGAGACCGTGGCCGACGCCGCCTACGGGGACGGCGACACCCGCCGGCAGTTGGCCGAGGCCAAACGAACCCTGATCGCCAAGGTGCCCCAACCACCCCGCAGCCCGTTTTGCATCAAGCAGGATTTCCACATCGACCTGGAGGCGCGCCGTGGCACCTGTCCGGCCGGAGAGGTTACGACCCACCGCCACTACCAGAGGCGCGACCGCCAAGGACACGGACAGCAGGTCCCGCGGCAGGCCTTGGCCTTCGCCGCCGCGGTCTGTGACGGTTGTCGCCTGCAACCGCCGTGTGTGAAGGCGGCACCTAGACACCCGGACGATTGGCAGGCCTATGTGCTGATCGTGAATGATGCGGCGCAGGGAATTAAATTCCCTTTCGATGCCATGGCAACCTCTTGCTTGTGTACTTGGCCGATCCGAAAGCCGAATCCCTACACGGTAATCAGGGCTTCGTCCTTGTGGTACACCACCGGGTTCTGGCGGTCGTCGTTCAATTCGTCCCCGATGTCATACGCGGCGACCTGTTCGTCGGTCAGGATGTTCTGAATCCCGTTGAAGGTGCTGCCGTAGGGCATGAAGGCACAGGTCATGGCACGCCGCCAGCCGGCCGTCATGTTGGCGCCGGCCCCGTGGGCCAGCAAGCCGTTGTGGAAGGAGCAGGAACCCGCCTTCATGGGTGCGGCGATGGATTCCATGTCCACAAAGTCGGGATACTCCTGAAAGAGGTCCGACATGTTCTCGGCGATGGGCACGTTGACGTAGGTGGTCTTCCGGTGGGACCCGGCCAGGAAATAGAGACAGCCGTTGTGGGCGGTGGCGTCGTCCAGCGCGATCCAGATGCTAATCGCATCCGGGGAGTAGAAGGACCACTTGGGGTTGTCGTGGTGCCAGGCCGTGGCATTGGCCCAGGGTTGCTTGATCAGGGCCTGGTCGTGCCACACGCGCATGCCTTCCGTTTGGGCCAGTTCGGTGGCCATCCGGCCAATGCGGGGATCCAGGATGAGCTCCTTGACGGCCGGATTGTCCTTCCACAAATTGAGGCGCTGCACAAAGACGTAGTCGTAGAAGGAACCACGGTCCTTCCAGCGATCGTCGTCCATGGTGCCGTCGACCACCAGCTTGCGGTCCTTGCGTGCGCGTACGGCCTGGTCGACGGCGTCGCGCCAGGTCTCCAGCTCCTCGGGGGTCAGGAATTCATCCATGACCACAAAGCCATGGGTTTGATAGGCGTCAATCTGGGCCTGGGTGATTTCCGTATGCATAACCTCTCCTTGTCCCACAGGTGTTTCCGTCACCTTCCGTAACGGCCAAACGTGGCAGGGGGCTGTTCCGCGACCGGAACAGCCCCCGTCCTGCCAATACCTCTTGGACGCCAGTTTACTCGCTGGCGTAGAACATCTGCTCGCCACTGTTGTTGCCGGCGATGGCCTGGCCTGCAATCGGCACGTTGCGCATCGCGGCATCCGTCACCAGCACGTACCCCACCTTTTCAGCAATATTGAGAATCCATATATTGTCGTAGTGAATCTGGAAAATTTCATCAGCCAGCGCCATGTCTTCCGCCGAGCCAGGAATGGCGGCTATCCGTTCCTGGTGTATTTCTATCAGGCGCTGGATCGATGCGGGCGGTTCTACCCCGCTCTCACCATTGGATTGTGACCATCTCCTCCATTCGGTGGACACTCGGGTGATGACCGTGTAATCATCCCAGGTGTCGTCCCGCCACATGGGTGTAACCGACCATAGCAGAGTAGCCTGCAGCTCGTTTGCACCAAAAAGCTCGCCCCAAAAAGACGGTTCGATGTTCTTCAGGGTGGTCTTGATGCCTGCTGCCTGGAAGTATTCCACCAGCAGCTCCGCCACCGGCAACATATCCGGGGCGTGGTCGGCCACCTCAAGGGGAATTACAAAGATGCGGAGAGCTTGCTATCGGACGAGCACTTCCGGGTGGGCGGAACCCTGAGCGGGACCGCGCGCAGGGTGCAAGGGCTGACGACCGACGACGATCCAGTCTACGGACAGCTCTGGAGACGGCGGACCTGAACCGGCAGCAGTGCGCCGTGCATATGCAGCGCATCGTGGGGCGGCACATCCGGGGTATCGACGAGGACGACCTGACCCACCTGGACCAGGTCCTGCTGCCAATCCGGCAACGCCTGGCCCGGAAGCAACCGCCGGGCCTGTTGGCGCTTTGGGAGGTGGTGAGGCAAAGCCGCGTGCGCCTGATGGCCCGGAACCAATATCAACGAGATTGAAACAATGCCTCACACGTCATCCAGGCGTGTCAGGGTCTGACCACCGGGCGTGTCCATAACCTGCCAGCCATGCGTGCGAATCCGGTCCCTGAGTCGATCCGAAAGTGGCCAGTCCTTGGCCTGGCGAGCGCGTTCCCTTTGCTGCAGCCAATCCCTCACCTCCGCCGACGGAGTCTCTTCCTCCGTTGCCCGAATCTCCAGATCCTTCAACTTCTGCACCGTTTGGCTCCAGATTTCAGGGTCCAGACCGGATTGCGCGTCGGGGAGCGACCAGGCCCCCAGCTCCGCAAGGGCGAAGTCATGGTCGTGAACGATCTCCAGGGTCTCATTGTTCCGCACAATCGTGGCCCTACCCTGACCGAGAACCTGGGCCCGGCCGGATCCCGGGTTCATGATCACGGCCGTGTTCTCGTCGATGCCCAACACGGTTAAGCCATCCTCGGCAGGCAGAAGCTCGAGCAGTTCATTGAACCGGCTCTGGCCCATGTAACAACGGCTGGTGTCCAGACCGCTGCCACCGGACTGGTTGTTCCAGTGCGGGATTACCACCAGTTGCAGACCGAAGGGAGCAAACAGGTCCAGCCCTTCCGACCAAAACAAGTCCAATCCCACCTTGTATATCTCGTATACCGGCAGGGCAAGCTGCCCTGCCGCCACCGTGGCGGCACTGGACAGAAACAGGGTTCGCCCCAGACGATGGCAGATTTGGCAGATCTCCCAGCACAGGCTGTCGCGGAAGTGCCGCACGGCGTAGGTGGGACTGCCGGGGCCGGTCAGGATTACGTTCGCCTCGTAAATGGGCCCCATCAGGTCGGGATTGTTGGTACTGAACGGTCCGTCGGACCGGCGGACCGGTACCGTCGTGACTTGGGGATGGTAATTTTGCAGATGGATTCTCAGGAAGCGGTCGACATCGCGGGCGACTTCCTCGCTGTTGGGTTCGAAGCCGGCCGGGGTTTCCAGGATGGCTACCTGCGGCCTCTGCTCCAAACGGGCGAAGATCCGGTCGTAAATCCTCTGCATGGATGGCGCCGTCTCGCCGGAACCCAGCAGGACAATGTCTCCGGGTGTCTGCTCGCCCATCAGTCGCTCCAAAACCCCGACGACACGGCTTCCAGCAGGACGTTCGCCAGCCGGTCCGGCCTGTGGACATGGATGTCGTGATCCGTGTCCTCAAACCACACTGTGCGGCACCGTGCCAGACCTTCTTCGGCCACAGCCACCTGTTGGCGCTTGTATCCGGCCCGTTCCGGATCGTCCAAGGACTCCGCTGGGCAAATCAGGACCGGAATCCGCACCCGGTGATAGTAGTCCGCGGGATCCATCTCCCACAACTTCCGTAGAATGCGCAAATGGTTGTCAAGGGACAGATTGGGGGACACCGTTCCATCGTCCGCCACCGAGAAGTTGCCCAGCGTGTGTTGAACCCCGGTCGGTGTCCAGTCCGGATGGTTGGACTGGATGGCCTCCCTCATATCTTCCACCTGCCGGCCGCGGAAGTCCGGAGGCGCAAGGCGCTCCTTGACCGTTTCCCAGTCGGAACCCAGACTCTTCCGCAGGCTCAGGAAGCCTCCGTCGATGAAACCCACCCCGGACAGGAGGTCGGGGCGTGTGGCAGCCAGGTGCAGGGCCACGTTGCCGCCCCAGCTTTGGCCCAGGAACACGGAGCGCTCAAGCTTCAGGGCCGTGATTACGGCCTCCATGTCCGCGCTGATGCTCTCGAATTCGTATCCGCAATCGGGCTTGTCCGACCGACCGTGTCCCCTTTGGTCCACCGTCACCACGGCGCAACCGGCCTCGTGCAGCTTTAGCGCCACCTGTTCCCAGGTTAGGCAGTTGCTGCTTAGGCCGTGGGACATAAGGAAGACAGGGCCGCCCTCCGCGTGCGCACAACGCACATGCAGGGAGATTCCCCGGTCCGGCAGGTTAAGGAACCGCGTGTTCAACATGGCAGCGCTGGGTTTCGAAACGGCCTCAAGGCGGTTCAGCGCCCGGGTGCCGGCGGCGGCAAAGCGGCCCACGGCTGTACGCCGCAACGGGCAGCCCAAGCATCCCACAAAGCCGCCAGTTCCCTGACGCGCTCCGGGTACTCACAGGCCAGATCCCGGGTTTCCGTCCTGTCGGCTTCGATGTCGTACAACTCCCAGGGGTCCGGATAGCGGTTCACCAGCTTCCAGCGTCCGCGGCGCACAGCTCGATTGCCTTCATGTTCCCAGTAGAGCACTTCCCGCGCGGATGGACCATCCGACAGCGTGGGCACAAGCGAGACACCCTCCAACGGTTTGACGGTTTGGCCCTGACGGGTCTCCGGGTAGGAAGAACCGGACCACTCAAGGCACGTCGCCATGATATCCGGCAACTGGCCGGGCTGTTGTCGCCACTGGCCTCGGTCTTCGTGCCGGATGTCCGGTCCGGCAATGATCAGCGGGGTCGCAATGCCGCCCTCGTGCACCCAGTGCTTGTACAGGCGGAAGGGCGCGTTGGACACATTCGCCCAGGGGATTCCGTAGCTGGCATAGGTATCCTCCCCGCCCGGCCAGATCTCGGGGCTGTTGCCAAACCGCACAGGTTCCCCTTGCCGGGTGGTGGAGGTGCCTATCTGCTCCCAACCGGTCGCCACGCGTTCCGCCATGGATGAGTCCAGTTCCTCGGCACAGCCGCCGTTGTCGGCCAGGAATACGATCCAGGTGTTGTCGGACTGCCCTGTGTCCTCCAATGCCTGCAGAATGCGGCCGATCCCCTGATCCATGCGGTCAATCTGGGCCGCATACACCTCCATGCGGCGGCTCTCCCATTCCTTGTCGGGGGCCGCCTCCCAAGGCGGAACCCTTGGATCGCGCTCGCTGAGCTGCCAGTCGGGATCCAGAACGCCCATGTCCCTCAGACGGGCTTGGCGTTGGCCCCTTAGTTCATCCCAGCCGGCGTCGAAGCGGCCCTTGTACTTGGCTGCGTCCTCCTCGTGGGCGTGGAGCGGCCAGTGCGGCGCCGTGTACGCGACGTACTGGAAAAAGGGTTTGCCTTCGCCCTTCTCGGTGTGTTCCCTGATTTGTCGTGCCGCCTCGTCGGAAATGGCATCGGTGATGAAATAGTCGTCGCCCTCGGCAGGGATGCGCTCGTTGTTGCGGGTCAGGGTGCGTGGCTGGTAGAAGTTCGCGGCACCCGTGATGATGCCGTAGAAGTCGTCGAATCCCCGTTGACAGGGCCAGTTGTGCTTGGGACTCTCCACAAACCGAGTCACGTGCCACTTGCCGGACATGAACGTGGTGTAGCCGCCGGCCTTCAGGGCCTCGGCAATCGTGACCGATCTGGGACTTAGATCGCCCAGATACCCGTCCAATCCGTGGGTACCCATCATGTGGCCGATGTCCGCCTGATGAGGGTACAGGCCGGTCAGGAGGGACCCGCGGGACGGGCAGCAACGCGCCGTGTTGTAGAACTGGCTGTAGCGGAGGCCCCGGGCCGCCAAACGGTCCAGGTTGGGGGTGTCCACTTCCCCGCCGTAACAGCCCAAATCCGAGAATCCCATGTCATCGTTGAGAATCAAAATGATGTTGGGTTGGTCGGCCATGGCGTCAACAATCCTCTCGATGATCGGTCATAGAAGTCTACCTGCCCGTCGTCCCGGCACATGCACATCCAGCCTGCCTGCACCCAGGAAATCGTTGTCGATCGGATTGCATTTGCATTGGACGTTTTGAGCGCACTCCAGCTCTGGCGCCGCCAACCGGCACCGGAGACCAATGGACCAAGCCATATTCCCAACGTGGTTGCATCCCGCCACGCAAGGCACGTGTTGTTCCGTGATCAGGTCGAAGTCCGGTCCGGCCCACCCCTCGATGGTGGTGCAACACCAGGTCACACGGACAGGAATTGCCTGTCACCCGCCTCCCAACCCTCAAGAGAGGCAAGAAGCACGGGAAAGTCTGGCAGTCGGCATTGTGCTCTCGCCTCGGACAACATGCGACACTGCCGCTCAAGTCGGTCCACGCAGAAGGTAACCAACACGAGCCGCTGGAACAGTTCCAGGGACTTGGCCCACTTGGACAGGTTGCCCATGCGGATGTCCCGTTGGACCTCGACCGGCCATATCCGCTCCCTGTGATACACAGCCAGATCCGGTTCGGAACGAATGCCCCACGGATCGGTTGCGCGCTCGGGACAAGGCGGAGGCTGGTCATCCACCGGAATGCCCAGGGACAGGAGATGGTCCCGGGCCTCCAGAATTGCCACGGCATGGCGGACGGACACATGATGCGATAGCACCCATGGCAGTTCCGACTGCGCCGGTTCGGCATCGCACCGTTGCCGGTACCAGTCCCTGCCGGCCGAAGTTAGGTCGTACAGCGGCCGCCCCCGGCCCTGACGGAAGTGCCAGCGCAACGGCGCACCACCCGAGGACGCAGCCCTGATGTACCCCGCCTGCTCCAGCTGCCGCCACTGCGCCCGGCATGCGCCGCCCGTCCATGCCGCCGGGTCCGGACACGCGGTCCGCACCAGACGCCAACTGCGGATGCATCCGGTTGCACCCATGAGCCGAAGCAGACGGTAGGCCGGGATCGCGGACAAGGATCAAGTGGGAGCACAGAGGCCGGTTCAGCAGCAGAACCTCAATTATATAAATATTTATTCAAAAATCAATTGAAGCTTGCGGGGCAAGCAGGTTCGCACGCCGTTGACGCCCTATCCGGCCACGTTGATGGCGTACGTGGTCAACGCTACCGCCTCTCCATCAACCTCGCCCCACAGGATCATGCTGTAGATACCAGGTCCATGGGTGTGGATGACGTGGTTCAGATCGGCTTCAATACGGAACACACCTGCCTCCGCCTGCCAAATGTCGGCGGTCACCAGGGCCACATCAATTTTCTCGCGGATCAGGAAGCCATCCCTGATCCGGTGGCTCAGTTGCTCAATCACGGCCCGGTCTTGCGGAAGCTGCAGGTTCGGCTCGGCATCCCACGGTGCCGGACAGCGTTCCCAGTCCAGCTCTCGGCTCTCCTCCTCCGGCCTATAAAATCCGGAGGACAAGGGACGGAGGATGTAGGCAACCAGCCTCCCGGGTGAATAGCAGTAGGTCTGGGAGACTTGGCCCCGGGTGTAATCGGCCAATGGGGGCTCCCATGTCACCGCGACATGGGTCCGATCGTTCAGATTGGCCTCCGATGCAACCTGACCCGCCATCGCCAGCCTGCCTCCCGCCAACTCCGGGAGCTGGCTGAACCGAACATACTCCCCCTCGAATACTTGCGCCACCGCCATGGCATGGCAGCTGTTGGCGATGCCGATGTTCACTTCCCGGTGGTGGGAACGCAGGATGTTGTCCCGATGGCCGGGACTGTCCATGAGGCCTGCCATCACACCATCAAGATCCTGTTCGGAAACGGGAGGTGCACAGAAGTCAGCCGGGGCATCCAAGACGCGCCTGAAGGAAAGGTTCTCGGCACTGTAATCGTGGCCCCCGGCCCAGGTGTGACGCATGGACGGAGTCTCGCCGCGCAGATTCCAGTGCGACATGTATCGATTTTCCACCAGGTCTTCCGCGTGTAGCTGGGCACCCTCGTTGTACGCCATGGCCACCGCTGCCAGACCCCTCGACGAACGCTCGTGGTTGATGAGTTCCAGCATGTGGAGCCGCAGCTCCGCCAACCTTTCCGCCTCGGGTCGCAAATCGGGAAGTTCGTTCCCTGCGGGTTCCGCTGTGACGGAAGCACCGGTGGCAGGAGCCGAACCCGTCTCCGGTACGGGATCAATGGATGTATCTGCACCGGCACTCTCCGCTACCGAAGCCCCTGACACCACTTCGTTGCCCTCATCGGTGACCAAGGAATGGTAAATCCAGTTGCCGTCATCCAGTTCCAACCACTCTCCGTCGTGGCTTGTGCCAACAACGACAACTTCGGTGCCGACCGGAAGAACCTGCACCACGGCAAAATCAGTGCTCGGCCCGGCACGAAGGTTGGCGCCGACGTTGACAACCCCGGACCATCCAGCAGGGCCCGATGCCTCCGCCTCTGCTTCCGCCTCCGCCTCCTGGGCCGGGACAATCTCGGGTGGCGTCACAGGCTGTGGCTGCGTGCTGTCAGGCCAGCCTGCCCCAAGTTCCAAGAACGTCGCGGGCGGACACTCCCGGAACGCAGCGCTGGCAGCCACGAACGCCGCAAACGCCTGGGGATCAACTGTCAATTGACCAGTGGAGGCATCGTACGTGACCAGCCCCAGCATGTAGGTGGCCGAATCCGACCCGGCCGGACCCGCGTATGTTCCCATGTCCGCAAGACCGACCACACTCTCCATGGGCAGCCACATGATGCCCTGTTGCGGGTCGGCAACCACCAGCCAGTCGGTGGCAAAGTTTCGGTCCAGGAGCAATATCCACCGCTGATTGGGACCGGGCAGTCCCCAATCCATCTTCCCCGCCAGCGCGATGAGGCCCGGTCTCACCTCGCGGCAGATGTGCCGGTCCGGAGACGGCCGGGCCGGGCCGGATTCGGCAACCACAACCGGCTGACGCCCGGAGGTGGCCATCCTGAGTTCGCTGTATTTCAGGTACCACGCGGCTGTGATTCCAAATAGGAGCACGATTGCCACCAGAGGCAGGCTGCAACCGCACGAACACGGTCCCGACAGGCACCCCCGCCGGGGCCGACGGGGAACGTGTCCTGGTGTGACGTACATGGAATGCAACCGGTTGTCGGTGCCTGTGCGAAGTTCAACGCGCCTGGCGACAATGGCTCTCGATAAGCTCCCCGTCCACAATTAGGTGACTGTGGGCAGGAAACATGATCCACCGGATATCCGCATCGGTTTGCCGGCGGCTTGCAATCGCAATCCAACGCGGCCTCGGAGACCTGGTTTGTACGGTTTGCAGATGTTCATCCGCCTCGACGCATGGCCGTCAAGGCCCTGGCCGCGCCGTGAAACCCCGACCACAGCATCCGGGTCGAGAGACCTGTCCCGAGGGAGTGCAGGAGTTCGTCGGCATTGAGTTCCTCAAGGGCCGCCAAAGTCCGGCGCAATCCCGCCTGCACAAGCTCGCGGGCCGGGCCGGCCTCGGCTTCAAGCCCCCCGCAGACGATGACAGCCGTCAACAGATTCCCCAAAATGTGTATCCGATAAGCATGCCACCAGACGTCGTATGCGAGATCGGTACCGACGCGCGCCATGGCCTCGCCGTACTCCTCAATCACATCACGCTCAATGGTTCGGCGGACACCCGGCTCCACGTTCGTAGCCAGGAAGTAGGCCATGTCACGCATGCCCGACCCAATCGAACACACCTGCCAGTCGATGACGGCCGGCTCCGACGGGTTGTCCGGATCGAAAAACAGGTTGTCCAGACGGTAGTCGCCGTGCGTGAAGGTGAGGGGCGTCAGGGATACAGTCAGTCGCCAGTACTTTGTCAACGAGCGGCCGAACTCAAGTGCGAATCGGCTCAACTGCGGCGAAAAGCACTCCCCAAAGCGCCTGCGGGCCAACGGTAGATACCACAAGTACATGGCCTGCAGTTGGAGCAGCTTCCAACGCGAACTTTTCTCCCAGACCCTTGCGGCAAACCGCTCGTCTCTAAATCGACCCAGGAACTGCGCATGCAGCGCCGCCACGTTGCGGAGTGCGGTGTGTGCCTGCTCCGCCGTCGCGCCGGCTATCTGGTCCACCTGCACCAGACCAACCAGATCTTCCTGCACCACAACCAAGCCGTCGGTTTTCGGATCGAAGTCGGCGTAGTACAACCGAGGAGTACGCACGACAACGTCGTCTCCCAAACGCGTGTAGAACGCGTATTCCCGTTCGTGCAGTCCGAGGCGGCGGCTCATGGCGCGGCTGCGGCGATCGTGTCCCGGAAGTTTCACGATTACGGATGTCGGAGCATCGGTATCCGCGTCGGCATACGCCAAACGGCAACGCAGGATTGCTCCCACCAGGCCGTGACCAGCGCCGACTGGGACTGCCGATACCTGGGTCACGGCCGGAAATCCGGTGCCTCCCGAAGCAAACGCGCGGTTCAACCAGTCGGTTGTGATGTCGGCAGCATCGCTGGCTAGTTCCGGCTTCAACATGTGGTGAAGTCTCTTGGTGGGAAATGGTTTCGCATTGTAGTAGGGATTGCCAACCTTTCCATTCCGGGGCAGGTTCCCGAACCCGAGCCTCGGGCAAGGCCGGCAGGGGTGGATCTGCGCCTACCGATCCTTCTCCGTCTGTGAATTGAGCACAACCAGGGATTGATGTATCCACGAACCGCCTTCGGTCTTCAGCCACTGTCCATCGATGCTGCGTTGGACAACCACGATCTCCGTACCTGCATCCACGACGTCCCTGACGGCAAAATTTAGATTGGGCCCCGCGCGCAGGTTCGCCCTGGCCGACACTGTGCCGGTCCTTGGCTGCAACAGTCCGAAGGATGACTCGGCGAGTGGCCGATCGGCCGGTGGTTCCAACTGGCCCGGAGAACCTTCCTCCATGGAAGCGGGGTCCTGTAATGGCTGATCGGCCGGCCCCATCCGGAACCGACCAAAACCCGTGCCGTTCGCCACGAGTTCCTGCAGCTTGGCGGAGTCGCAGCCCCTAAACATCGGGCTGGCAGCCATCACCGCCATGCCAGTGGCCGGAGACATTGTCGGAACCGGGATGGAACCTTCCTCCTCCGGGTGGTCGGCCTCACTGTTGTCCGCTGCAGGAGTAGCTGCAATCCCGGACAGGTAGGCAGTCTCGGGGTTCTGCAGTGCCAGCCAGGCCATGTCTATCCACAAGTATTCCGAACCGTTCGCAACCACCTGCCACGCACCTCCGTTGCGGGTGTCTGCGACGTAGTGCCAATGGATGGCCCGGGCGGCTGTGCCCAGCTGGGTACCCATGAAGGTCCGCAACTGGCGGCAACGGAGACCAACGGGGGAAGCCGGCACACCGCGCGGTTCGCTCACCGCGTCCCGGGCGGTGGTGGCCGGTGGCCCGTTCAACTGCCTGAATTCCCTGTACCAGGCAACTCCAATAGAGGAAAACATCGCCAGCAACACGACCAGGACAGCAACGCTGCAGGTAAGGAATCGCCGGACATGCCCATGCGCTCTCAGGCTAAACAGGATTGTCTTGAGTATGGTCACCATCGCCTATGAGTCGCTACAACACAGAAACGTCGTGCCCCAATGCCAAAACCCAACCCCAATGGGCATCCGGGACGGAGAGGGCGACGACGGGTACCTGCCATTGTCAAATATCACTGAAACGGCACTTCGGCACCGGGTCCTACCGCTCCAGACGCAGCAACAACCACCTTGACCAACAACTCGGCCCCATCATCCGCCAAGGTCCTGCGTGAATGAACGGACCTTCCCGACAGGATGGCGGATGCGGCCCTGCGTCTATCCCGTCCCCACGAAAATGGAGTAGAGCGACAGCGGGATGACGGTCCCGGAAAGGTCGCCCTGCAGCTCGACCGTATAGATGCCGGGCCCCAGGATATCGATAACTTGGCCGAGGTCCGCCTCGATGCGAAACATACCCGGTTCCTCGTGCCAAATATCGGCGGCGGCCACCATGACGTTCACGGTCTCGGTTTGGAGTTCGAAACCCGGTCCCGCCCTGTGTTGCAGCATCTGCTCCACGTCCTCCGGGAACCGCAGCGACGGATCCGCTTCCCTGGGCGATTGGCAACGGACCCATTCCCGTTCGACAATCCGATCCGGTTCGAGACGGCCCAAAGCTCCCACAGGAACGAGTTCGAGAACAGGCATCGGCTCAAAGCGGCACCCGGTCTGCCACAGCAGGGACTGGGACGATCCCGTCAGCGGCTGCTCCCATCGAAGCAGGAGGCCCGCACCCTCTCCCAGCGTTGCGCCACCCAGCAGACTGCCCTCCATAACGAGTCTGCCGTCCACCAGTTGGGGGACGGCCGCGAAGCGAACAAACTCGCCTTCGAACAGTTGCACCATGGTCTTAAGGCTGCACCCGGAAGCCAGGCCGATGCTCACTTCCCTGTGATGGGGGTTCAGAAGGTTGTCCCGGTGCAGGCTGCTGGCCAACAGCCAATCCGTCATCTCGTCGATGTCGTCCATGGACATCGGCGGCAGGCAGGCCGCATTGTCTGCCGCCGGATACCCCAGGTAGGCAACATTCTCCGCGCTGTAATCGTGTCCGCCGGCCCACGTATGCCGCATGTAGGGGGTTTCCAGTCTCAGGTTCCAATGGGACACGTAGTGATTGCGCACCATGTCGTAGGCATGGGCCTGCGCGGCCCCGATATAGGTTGGGGTTACAGGTTTCAGTTCCCTGCCCGTCCGTACTTCGTTGATGCGGTCCAGGGCATGGTTCAGAAGGACCAGCCGCTGCACATCGTCGAGAAAATCCACCCAGGCGGAGTCCGGATCCTCCCCATCCGGCACCTCCTCGAGCTCTACGAGGGATCCATGAATCCAGGAACCTGCGGTCAACCGCCACCACTCGCCGTCCTCACTCTGTTCCAGCACCACAATCCTCGTGCCCGGTTCCAGCACTTCCTGGACTTGATGTTCCAGGCCCGGACCCAGGCGAAGATTGGCTAGTGTCACGACCACTGCAATGCGCCCCGCGGGGCCTTCCGGTGTCGGCGTAGGCGGCACGGCGGTGGGAGTTGGAAGAAGCGGAGTGTTGGTTGGCAGTGCGGTCGGCGTAGGCTGCGGGATCTCCGTCGTGGGCGTCGGTTCAACCGGGGTGGTGGGCGTTGGCGTGTTGGTCGGCGTCGGATCCGGGGCCTCCGCACTGTTCGGCGCCGCGGGCACCTCGGCCACGGGAACAATCGCCAGCGAACCGTGGGAAGTCATATCGGACAGAATGGTTGGATCGCACTCGCGGAACAAGGGGCTGGCGGCAAACACATTCAAAGTCGTGGACGGTTCCGGCACCAGGCCGGCAAACCACTCGGTGGGCAATACGTAACCGACAGCGCGCAGTACCCCTGCCGAAGTATCGGCGCCTGTTTCCACCCTGTCCCACAGATAACCGGTTGGACCTCCAGTCACCTGCCACAGGTCTCCGTGGACGTTGTCCACGGCAAACAACCAGTGGGGCATGTCCAAACCTGCGGCCAAGGATGCCGAGGTCCACAGGAGATAGCGGGGTTCCCTGCAGAGCGCAATGTCTTCCGGCCGGGGCAACCGGTCCCTTGGGGCAGGCTGTGTCACGGTTCCCACATGCACTGCCTGCCTGATGCGCGCATAGGCCCCGTACCAAGGCACAGCCGCAGCCACCGCCAGTACCACGGCCACCAACGCGACGATGCAGCCGCAATTGAAGAGCTTGGCCCGACATCCGGGCCGACCGCTTGGAGAGGCGGAGCCGAACGCCTCCTCAAAGGAATCTGTAGGCATGACACGCTCTTGAAGTCCGTTACTGTACCAGCCCGGACGTGAATCCGATTCCCATCTCGCACAGTTCGCTCCACCGGGATCCGTGGACGGCAGTCCAAATTCTGGTCCCTGTAGCATTGGTCGGATCCACTAAGCGACCAGTGTCCGAACACGCCATGAACCTGCAAATCCACGTTGGCGACAACCTGCCCATCCTGGAGGCGATGCCTTCGGCATCCGTCGATTTGATCTATATCGATCTCTCTTCAACACTGGCTACAAGAGTTCAACGAAATCGACCCTATCCCCTGCATACCCCCGGGCCGGGGCGAACATGGCGAATCTTCGCCATCTGCTCTCAAACCTTGTAGGTTCCTGGTACTTCGCTCTCGGTTGATGGGGACGGCGTTGCAAGCCCCTGCAACTCGAGTCCGGGGCGGTCAGTCCCCACCGCCTGCCTGGTTCGTTCCACGAGCAGGGCACGCACCTCCCCGTAGGGCATGTACAACGCAATCTCCTCGTCGCACAGCCTCGCCGGAATGTTACCGGCGGCATTGGTGTCCGCGTCCAACCCAACTCCATCGGTACAGTACAACCGGTCCCATCGACAGCGGCCCTGCAACAGGCCCGTCCGAGAGTCGATTTGCGATGTGTAGGCCGGATTGACCAAAATGACGGTTGCCACGCATACGCGGGACAATCCCCTTTATGCCGGCGGGCGCCACGCGCCGGCGGCTTGTTCGTACCGGACACTTCCCGGACCGAACTCAGGCACTGTCACCATGTGGGGGCGGCAGCACCGGAGACTCCGCGGCCACAGCAGGTTCGTTCAGTCCATCCGAGCCGTCGGCAAGTGGTAGACGGATTGCACGCACCTCTCCATTTGGTCCAGCAGGGATGCGGACAGATGGCGAAACACCTCCAGGTTGCGCTTGCGCCTTGACAATCTGCCATCGTTCTGTACACACAGCTTGATGAAGAGTGCCAGTCGGGAATAGGGCCACTCCACCAGCACTTCGAGACCGTGGAGGGCCTCGTCAAAGTGCCTGAGGAATTCGATGTTGGGCTCCAACTCCTCCCTCACGGAAGCTTCCACGAAGCGACAAAGGGAGAGGGCCTCCAGGGTGAGATCCTGGAATTGGAAGCCGGCCTTGATGTTGTTCCGCACCTTCAGCCGCCCGTCGGGCAACCGCTGCAAGTCGGCCATGCCCAGAATGCCCTGGCAGGTGTCGGTCATGCAACCGATGTAGTCCCGGCGGTGGTTGAGCAACCACGCCGACAAGGGAAACAGGGTGCCGGGCGGGGCGTACTCTCGTTGCGCCAACACGTTGTGGAAAAGAAAGCGGTGTGCCCTTCCGTTGCCGTCCATGAAGGGATGGATGTACACCATCGGGAAACCAATGCAAGCCGCGTGTATCACGGGAGGCAACGAGCCTTCCGCCGACACGCGTTGGTGGCAGGCAATCAGGCCCGACATCAAGTCGGGTAGGGCATCCGGGGGCGCACCCAGCAAACTCACGACCTCGTTCCAGTGCCGATCGAGGTGCCCCACCCAGACCTGCTCCGTGCGCCAAGGGTAGGTGTCCTCTCGAGGTTTCCCCAGAATGCAGGCATGCAGTTCGGCAAGGCCGGGTACCGACAGGAAGTCATTGTGACGCACCCTGCGGAGCAACCCCACGAAGGCTTGCAGTCCGCGGACCGAAGGTGTCTCGGCCTCGATTTCCCACGAGGCGCGGGTTTCCTGTTGATACAGATGCAGTTCCACTCGCTCCCGGAGGTCGGGTGGGCAGTCCTGCCAAGCGTCATGTCCCACGACGGTGTCGTGTTCCACCGCGTGGAGCAGTGCCGGATGCTTGAATACTTGCGGGCAGAACAGGGAAGTCCCCAGGAGATTGTTCCGGACACGGTACTGCCGGTTCAAATCCCCGCCTGCCATCGTGAACTGCAAACGGGGGTTGGCTACATCCACATACCGCTGCTCCGTGTGCGGCGGCAGCGGAACACTCTCACCCGTCACGAACGTGTGCAGAAAGGCCAGTCGGCGATGGTGGGGGCGAACTCCATCCTGGGCGTCGTCAACCAGGAGACGAGGAATGTCCGCCCTGCCGGCCAAGGCATGCAACACGCCGGACTGTACCCCCTCGTGGCGCAAGGCAAAACGCAAGTGGTCCAGGATGTCGTCGCCCGGCCACAGTGTGTTCGGGTATAGAACCGATGTGCGGTACGCGTCGGGGTGTTCGCTTGCCACGGCGCGCACGGCTCCTGTCCGCCCCGGACGCGCCAAGGGCGGCAGCAGCAAATCGCAGGCCTCTATAACGAACTGGTAGCCGATCGGGAGGTCAAGCACGGCAACGGCGCTCCTCCAAGTAGGAGAAAATGCATTACAGCCGATTCAAACAGATCCAAGTGCAATAGTACATCAAAATACGCAAAACAGCTTTTTGATGCAGATTGGAGTGCATTTTCGCTGGGCTCGGACAGCCCCTCCTCGTGCAGCTCTCGGATGTGTCCGATCGCGGGCCGCGACGGAGGTCCCGACCATGGTGTTGCCAAGACGACCAAAGAAGGCTCCCTCGTAGTGGACTGCATCAACGTCATCCCAGGATCCGGAATGTTCCTCCGCCCTCCGGCAGAGCCTCGTCCGCGTACTCCCAGCAGTTCGACCAGGTTGTCCGTTGTGCACTCCAGGACGATGTCGTGAGTTGGGCCAGTGCTTCCTCAAAGAAATCTATGGGCCTTATATACCTAGTATGTTTAACCAACAGCCACAGTCCCCGGCGGCCGCCGGGGACTGTGGCGGGGCGTGAACGGGCAGTTGCAGAAGCTGCATCGTAAGCGCAAGCGCAAGCGGGATGACGCAACCCACCAGGCCAGCCGCACGCTGGCGGACACGGCCCATACCGTGGTCGTGGAGGACCTGAACACGAAGGGCATGACGGCCAGTGCCAAGGGTACCCGGGAAGAGCCGGGTACCAACGTCAAGGCGAAGGCGGGGCTCAACCGCGCCATCCTGGCCTCCGGTTGGGGTCAGCTGGAGCGGAAGCTCGCGTACAAGGCGGGACACGTGGTCAAGGTCGATCCGGTGTACACGTCACAGACCTGCAGCCGGTGTGGCCATGTCGGCAAGGCCAACCGGCCGTCACAGGCGGTGTTTGCCTGCCAGGCCTGCGGCTGGGCCCTGAACGCCGATCACAACGCGGCGATCAACATTTTGGTGCGGGCGGGCCTTCCGTCCGTGCCCGTTCCGGCCCGCGGGACAGGGGCTGCTGCACGGGGAGGGGCGATCCCGTCGGGGACCCCTATGATCCGTGAACCAGATATGCCGACCGCTGAGTCAGGTATATAAGTCCCAAATCCATAGGCATGGCACGCTCTGGACTGTTACTCTGGCAGTCCAGACGTGCATCCGGTTCCCATCGTGCACTGTGCCCTCCGCTGAAGTCCGCGGGCGGCAGTCCGACCCCGATCTCTGTAGCATTTACCGGCTCCGCCACCTGCAACGCCACCAATGTCCGCATACACTATGAATCTGCAAATTCACGTTGGCGACAACCTGCCTATCCTGGAGGCCATGCCTTCGGCATCCGTCGATCTGATCTACATCGATCCTCCCTTCAACACCGGCCGCAAGCAAACCCGAACCACGCTACAGACGGTCCGCGACGAAGAACACGGCGACCGGACCGGGTTTCAGGGTCACCGGTACCGCACCACGGAGGTGGGCCGCCTTTCATATGCCGACTCGTTCCCGGCCTATCTGGACTTCATCGGCCCCAGGGTGGAACAGGCCCTGCGTCTGCTCAGGCCCCACGGCTCCTTCTTCTTCCACATCGACTACCGGGAGGTCCACTACTGCAAGGTCCTGATCGACTCGGTGTTTGGACGGGACAACTTCATGAACGAAATCATCTGGGCCTACGACTACGGTGGCCGATCCCGGAAGCGCTGGTCCCCCAAACACGACAACATCCTCTGGTATGTGCGGAACGCCGACCGCTACACCTACCGATTCGACGACATCGACCGCATCCCCTACATGGCTCCGGGGCTGGTGGGCCCGGACAAGGCGCGCCGGGGCAAGACCCCGACCGACTGCTGGTGGCAGACCATCGTCAGTCCCAACAGCCGGGAGAAGACCGGCTACCCCAGCCAGAAACCACTGGCTCTGCTCAACCGGATCATCCGGGTGCACTCCAATCCGGGCGACACCGTATTGGATTTCTTCGCCGGATCGGGCACCACCGGCGAGGCCGCCCTGGGCAACGGACGCCACGCCATCCTGGTGGACTCCAGCCCGGAGGCCGTCGAAATCATGGTCCGGCGGCTGGCTATCTGGGATCCCGAAATCATCCATCCCGGGAACATGCAGACATAGGTGCCAACGGCACGCGACACAATATGGCTGATCAGGAAGGCGGACGAGCGCTTCGATGGGTGTCTGAGCCAATTGCAAAGATAAGGAAACAACAATGACAACCCTAAAGGAAGCGATAGACACGCTGCCAGCGGCGCGGCGACAGAAGGTAGAGGCTCAAGCCCAAGCACTGATTGCCGCAGAAATGTCGCTGTGAGACCTGAGAAAGGCTCTTGGCCAAACCCGGGTGAGCGTTGCCGGGAAGTTGGGGATCAACCAGGCAAACGTGTCCCGACTCGAACAGTGCAGCGATCTGCTGCATTCGACGGTTAGCAGTTACGTGGAGGCAATGGGCGGAAAGCTGAGCCTGGTTGCGCAGTTCCCTGGTCGGCCGCCGGTAGCCCTGACGGGCATTGCGGCACTGGACGAAAAAAGTCCGGTAGCCAAGACACTTGACTCCGCCTGATCCCGGACAACTCCGGGAATGATTGCGTCAACCGCCTGCAGCCGGTGCTTTACCGGATGGAACGGAGCCGACCAACCGACGTGGCAAACCCTGTTGTCCGGTGCCGGGCTTACGTCAGCCACAGCCAACCCACAATCGCCGCAACAATCACCAATAGCCAAGACGGCACGCGCCAGAACACAAGTCCGGTAAACGCAGCCAGAGCCATCAGAAAGGTACGGGCATCCGTCACCGCCGACACCCAAATCGGCTGGTACAGAGCCGCCAGCAACACCCCAACGACCGCGGCATTGATGCCCATCTGTGCCTTCTGAACAGGCCGATGCCGCTGGACGGCGGACCAGAACGGCAACACGCCAAACAACAGCAGAAACGACGGCAGGTAGATCGCCGCCAGGCAGAACAATGCCCCCTGCCAGCCGTTGGGATGCGGCTCCAGCACCGTTCCCAGATAGGCGGACAGACTGAACAGGGGTCCCGGCACGGCCTGTGCCGCGCCGTAGCCGGCCAGAAACTCGTTTGACGTCACCCAGCCCGGGGACACCACCGTGGCCTGCAGCAACGGCAGAACCACATGCCCTCCGCCAAATACAAGGGAACCGGAACTGAAGAAGCTCAGGAACACCTTCACCAACTGGTGGTCCGCCAGCGCGGAGGCTATACCCGACAGCAGGGCCGGTGCCGCCAACAGCACCGCGAGCAGGGCCAGGCAGAACACCGAAAGGCCGCGCCCAACGCCGAATTCCTGGGTTGCGGACGGCGGTTCCTTGTCGTCGAGTGCGAGCCACTGCCCGGCCACGGCGGCCAGGCCCATCATCACCAGGGGTGCCAAGGGCGAGGGAATCAACAGGGAGCCGGCCGCGCCAACCGCCGCCACGGACACGCGGACGCGATCGGGACAGAACTGGTTGGCCATGCGCCAAACCGCCTGGGCCACCACCGCCACAGCCACCGTCTTGAGTGCGGTCAACAATCCCGGGGGAATGCTGTCCCGCCACACCGTCACCCCATAGCCGAAGGCCACCATAACCAGAACGGAGGGCAACAGGAACGCGATCCAGGCGAGAAACGCTCCGGCCATCCCGGCACGTGCCAGGCCAATGCCAATGCAGACCTGGCTGGAAGCCGGCCCAGGCAAAAACTGGCAGATGGCCACCAGGTTCCCGTAATCGCGCGCGGTAAGCCACTTGCGCCTTTGTACAAATGCTTCGTGGAAGTAGCCCAGGTGGGCAACGGGGCCGCCAAAGGAGGTCAAACCCAGCCGCAGGAACACCCGGAAGACTTCGCCGAGGTTGCCTGGATTCATTGTTCCCAGCCTATGGACCCATGAACAATTCTGGATACGGGCAGCCCGGTCCGACCACCACGACCGGACACCAAGACCCCGGCATCATTCGAACCACAGGCGACGGATTGGGCCGACCGGATGCAGCGCATGCGGCTCCGCTTCCGCCCGCAGGTCAGTAGTAGAGGATCTGCCTGGTTCCCGGATCCACGGCGCGGGCCAGGGCATCAAAGTTCTGCTGCATGAGACGAAACCGCAGGTCGGCACTGCCGGGATCGTCCCACAGGTTGTTGTGTTCCCGCGGGTCGCCCTCAAGATCGAACAGTTCCCCCACGTCAAGACCGTGGTAGTTCACGATCTTGTGGGTCCGGGTGCGCAGCATGGTGGCGTACATACCGGTGAACTCCTCGCGGCCAGGCACGTCGGAATTCAAGGCGCTGTAGTACTCGGCCCGCACGAATTCCCGGTGTGCCCGATCATCGGCCTGTCCGGCCAGAATGGGCATGAGGGATCGGCCCTGCATCCGCTGGGGGATTTCCAGCCCCGCCGCCTCCAGCAGCGTTGGCGTCAGGTCCAGGAGCTCCACCAGGGCGTCGCTGACGCGGCCGGCCTGTACGGTCCCCGGCATGGAGATGATCAACGGCACCCTGACCAGGCCTTCGTAGAAGCGGCATCCCTTCAAGACCAGGCCGTGATCCCCGAGTGCCTCCCCGTGGTCCGACGTGAAGATGACGAGCGTGTTTTCCCGCTCACCGCGTTCATCAAGCCAGTCCAGCATGCGCCCCACGTTCTCATCCACCAGTTCGATCATGGCGTAGTAGGCCGCATGGATCTCCTGGCCGTCGAACTCGTCCGGATGTTGCGGCGAAGTTTGGAAATCAACGCCGGCCAGCCTGGCCTGGGCCTCCAGATCCGAATCCCTGAACCAGGGACCCGGCAACCGATCCTTGTCGAACCGCGCCCGGTAATCGGCCGGCGGATCAAACGGAGGATGGGGATCGAACATGTTGACCGACATCAACCACGGGCCGTCCCGCTCCTCGGCCATGAACTCCAGCGCCCGATCCGTGCAGAACGTGGTCTGGTGGTACTCGGCCGGGATTGGTTCCGCCGCCGCATGCAGTTCACCCAGGTCGGCGCCCTTTTCGCGGACCCAGCGCCGGTAGGCGTGATCCTCGCCCCATTCGTCGCGGGGCGAGTGGCTCCACTCGAACATCCGGTAACCATCGTCCCGGGGCCGCGGCTCCGTTCGTTGGCTGGCACCAGCCAGATGCAACTTGCCCGACAGGCCGCAGTCGTAACCGACTCCGTCCCGCAGTGTGACCGTCACCAGCTCCGCGGCCTCCGCCCACAGATCGTTGCCGTTGCGACAGCCATGGACCGTGCTCGGGTAGAGCCCGGTCAGGAAGCTGGAACGGCTGGGCGTACAGATGGGGCTTTGGCAAAAGGCCAGATCAAAGGCCGTGCCCTCGGCACACAACCTGTCCAGGTTCGGCGTATGCACATGGGGGTTGCCCAAGGCACCGATGGTGTCGAACCTCTGTTGGTCCGAACATATCCAGAGAATGTTGGGAGCTGAATTCGTCATGACTGCGCTCCCGGAATTAGAGATCGGAACTGAGGACGATCTTGACAACCGTGTCGTCGCCGAGCCGGTAGTCGCCGTTCAGGGCCTGGAAGCCGTCGCGGACCTGTTCCAGCGGCAGAACATGACTCACCATGTCGGCGTACGGGAATTCCAGCTTCTCGAGGATCGGCATGGCACGCACGAAGTGGTCCTCGCCACTGCCCCAAATCGCCTCGACCCGGCAGTTGCGGACCATGAGCGAGCGGTTGATGTTGAACTCCAGCGTGCCCATGTCGACAAAGTGGCCCACCTCGATGAAGGTGCCGCTGTGCCGCAGGTATCCCAGGCCTTCCGGCGTGGCCGGCAGGAAGCCGGCGCACTCGAACACCCGGTCCGCACCCCGACGCCCCGGTGTGGCGTCCAGCACCAATTCCGTGCGCTCCTCGCCGGAGGTCACTTCTTCAATGTCAATCGTGACATCGGCGCCGAACTTGCGAGCCAGATCCAACCGCGCGGCCGGACCTCCGACCACGATGATTTTGCCGGCACCGGACACCTTGGCACAGATGGTGGTGACCAGTCCGATGGCCCCGGAGCCCTGCACCACCACCGTGTCCCCGAACTGGATGTTGCCGCGCATGATGGCATGCACGCCGACCGTGAACGGTTCGGTCAACACGGCCACCTCGGGCGGCAGGTCGGTCTTGATGAAACAGGTATCCGGCTTGTCCAGATACACGTAGTCCGCAAACCCGCCGTAGAAGTGGGGCGCGGCGTCCGGTTGGGTGTAGAAGCCGTAGGCGCCTGAACTGGTACCCGGCTTGAAGATGATGCGGTCTCCCTCCTTGACCGGAACACCGTTCCAGTCGGTGGCCACATCCTTGCCGAGGTCGGTGATGATGCCGACGTTCTCGTGGCCCAGCACCATCTCGTCTCCGAAACCGTTCTGCCACATGTGCAAGTCGGTGCCGCAGATGCCTGCCATCTCCTGCTTGATTACCACGGCGTCCGCCGCCGGCGCAGGGACATCGTATTCCCTGATGGCGAACTCCTGGCCCTTGGCTACGATGAGGCGGCCGCTCTTCATGGGAGGATGCTCCTTGTGATTTGGGATTGGAACGGCAAGGCGGACATTTGGAACAAACGTTGCGGCCGGTCGGGCCGCAACCCATGCCTACCCCCTGCACTCCATTATCGGCCAAGGGCAATCAGTTGCTGTTCCGGACCACTGCGGGATCCGGCGCTGCTCAATCGAACATCGCAGGATCGCGGGCCAGGGCGATTTTGACCACATCCTCGCCGTCCAGGGAATACGTCCCGTTCAGCGCATCGAAACCGGATTGCACCCTTTCCAACGGCAACACGTGACTCACCATCTCGCCGATGGGCAGGTCCGACTGCTCAAGCAGGGCATGCCCGCGTACGAAGTGAGGGAAGCGACTGCCCCAAATCCCCTCCACCCGAATGTTGGGGATCAGGATGTGGCGGGCCGGGTTGATGGGGACTTCGCCGATATCGACGAAATGACCGCACTCGATGAACTTGCCATCCTGCTTCACATACCCGAAGCCTTCCGGGACGGCCGGCAGGAACCCGGCGCACTCGAACACGACATCGGCACCTTCGCCCCGGGTCAGGTCCATCACCAGTGCATGGCGGGCCTCCTGCTCGGAATGGACCGCAATGTCGATGGTTTCGTGGGCTCCCAGACGCCTGGCCAGGGCCAGACGGCCGGACGGTCCTCCGATCATGATGACCCGGGCCGCGCCGCTCAGACGGGCACAGATCATGACCATCAGACCGATTGCGCCGGAGCCCTGCACGAGCACTGTGTCGCCCAACTGGACCTCGGCCCGCATCACGGCATGGGTGCCAATGGCAAACGGCTCCGCCAGCACGGCGGTACGCGGGTCCGTTGCGGTCCGGATCACGCAGGCATCCGGATCGTCCAGATGGATGTACTCCGCAAACCCGCCCGAGAACGGCGACTCCAGACCGCGATAGCCGAACGGCTTGCCAAGGGCGTTGCGCGGGTGGTACACCACCCGATCGCCCTCCCGCAGGGGATTGCCAAGGTAGTCGCGGCTGCGGCCGGAGCCCAGCGCCGCCACCGTGCCCACGGCCTCGTGCCCCAAGAGCGTGGGTTCGGGCAGACTGTTTTGCCAGTTGTGGAGATCGGTACCGCAGATCCCACCGAGTTCCTGTTGCAGCAGCAGTCCTCCGGCCGCAGGGTCGGGCACCCGACCCTGCTCCACCGAAAAGACCTGTCCGGTAACGACCACCGCGCGCCCTGTCAAGTCCATGGAAGCTCCCTGTCCTGTGTGGCTGTTTGGATTTCTCTCGGCGGCACCTAGCGGTCGTCGCCGTCCCCACTAATTTTGCCCCGCTTCCGACGGGACGACAGCTTGGCAATGTTGGCCTGGGCCACCTCCGCCAGGCTCAGGTCCAGCTGTGTGCAAATCTGGGTCAGGTACCACAGGACATCGCCCAGCTCACCCTTGAGCGCTTCCCGATCCGCCTCGGTGATCTGTCCGTCGCGATCCCGGAATATCTTCTTGACCTTGCCGGCCAGTTCGCCGGCCTCGTTGGTCAGGCCCAGGGTGGGATAGACGATCGGATGATTGGTTTCGATCACGCCCCAGGTGGCGAAGGACTGCGCCTGGTACCAGTCGAACATGTCCATGACATTGTCCGACGCGACATCGCCGGACACCGGTGGCTGCTTGCCCACGGCCAACCCCTTGCAGTTCTTCACACTGCGGTTGCAGGTTCCGCCGGCGGAACCCCGTTGGGTGAAACGACATCCGAAAACTGGCGGGTGTGCAGGTCGGCATAGAGACCGCCCAGTGCCATCAGTTCGTCGTGCGTGCCCCGCTCCACGATCCGGCCGTGGTCCATCACGAGCACCATGTCCGCATTGCGGATGGTGCTCAGGCGATGCGCGATCACGATGCTGGTCCGGTTGCGCAGCATGCGCTGCATGACGTTTTGGATCACGACTTCGGTGCGCGTATCCACGCTCGCCGTGGCTTCGTCCAACACCAAAATCCGTGGATCCGCGACGAGGGCCCGGGCAAAGCTGAGCAGCTGCCGCTGCCCCTGCGACAACGTACCGCCGCGCTCCCCAAGCTCGGTGAGATAACCGTCCTCGAGTTCAAAGATGAAGGGCTCCGCCTCGACCAGTTGAGCCGCCTCCGCCACCTCGGCATCCGTGGCTTCAAGCCGGCCGTAGCGAATGTTCTCCTGCACCGTGTCGGAAAACATGAAGTTCTCCTGCAGGACCACCCCGATCTGCCGGCGCAGGCTGTCCTGGGTCACATCGCGCACATCGATGCCGTCGACGCGCACGGACCCGGACTGCACATCGTAGAAGCGCGCCAGGAGATTGATCAGGGAGGTTTTGCCGGCCCCGGTGGGTCCCACCACTGCGCAGGTCTGGCCGGCGCCCACCCGAAAACTCACGTCCCGGAGCACGGGCTCGTCCGGGTCGTAGCCGAAGGTGACGCCGTCGAATTCCACATCGCCCTCGACAGCCGGGATCTCAACGGCATCGGGCGTGTCCTCCAGGTCCGGCTGCTGATCCAGCAGCTCGAACGTCCGTTCGGCACCGGCCAGGGCACCCTGCAGAACGTTCCACTGCTGGGAAATCTCCTGGAGGGGAAAGAAGAAGCGGCGGATGTACTCCAGGAAGGCAATCAAGACACCCAGGGTCACGTGACCCTCCAGCACCAGCCAACCACCCAGACCAATCACGGCCGCGGTGGTCAGGGCATTCAGGGACTCGATGGCCGGGGCAAAGGCCGCGGAAATGCTGACGGCTCCAACGTTCGCTTCCAGATTGTCCCGGTTCAACCTGTCGAAGTGGCGCTGGTTGGCCTCGACCCGGTTGAAGGCCTGGGCCACCTTGACCCCCGCAATGCCCTCTTCCAGTTCCGTGGAGACGGCCCCCAGGGACTGTCGGCTTCTCCGGTAGGCGACCCGGGCCATGGCCGCCAGCCGCGTGGACACCAGCAGGATCATGGGCACCGCGCACAGCGAGATTAATGCCAGGCGCCAGTCGAGCGCCACCATGGCCCCCAGCAACAACAGCATGCGCACCAACCCGCCGATCAACTGGGTCAGCCCCTGGCTCAGGAACTGGTTCAGCACGTCGACGTCGTTGACCAGCTTGCTCATCAGGTCGCCGGCGTCGTTCTTGTCGAAGTAGGAGAGCGACAGGCTCTGGATGCGGGCAAAGATGTCCGCCCTGAGTTTCGTCATCAGCTTGCCGGTCAACAGCCCCATCGTGTAGAACTGCCAGCGGAAACCCAAATACTGCAGTCCGTAATTCACCAGCAGAATGGCCAACGGCAGATACAGACCCTGGACTGTCGGCGCCTCAATCAGGATCCGGTTGTCGATGGTCCAGCCGATCATGAACGGGCCGAAGGCAATGGCGCCGCTGGCCAGGGCCATGGTGGCCATGACGACCACCGAATTCAGCCGGTAGCCGATCACCAGGCGCATGACCCGCCACGCGGTGTGCCGCAGTGAACGGGAATCGGTTTCGTCGACCTGGGCAGCCAGCTCGAAGCTGCGGGTGGCACGGCTCAAGGTACGCGCTCCTTCAGGACCTTCGCCAGCGGAGGCCGCCGATTGGTCACTACCGGCTCCAGGGCGACATCCTTGTTGAACTGCGAGGCGATGATGTCCGCGTAGATTGAACTGTTCGCCACGAGCTCTTCGTGCGTGCCGCGGTCGACAATCCGTCCCCCTTCCAGCACCAGCACCTGGTCGGCCTCGCGCACGGTGGAAATGCGCTGGGCAATCACAAAGGCGGTCCGGTCCTGCATCAGGAGCCTGAGGGCCTCCAGGATTCGTTCCTCGGTCTCGGCATCGACCGCGCTGGTGCTGTCGTCCAGAATCAGAATCCGCGGATCCATCAACAGGGCGCGGGCAATGGCAACGCGCTGGCGTTGGCCGCCGCTCAGGCCCACGCCGCGTTCGCCCACGCGGGACTCATAGCCGTCCGGCAGTTCCGCGATGAAGTCGTGGGCGGCCGCGGCCCGGGCCGCCTGCTCGATTTCCGCCTGCGACGCCTCGGGGCGGCCGTAGGCAATGTTGCTGGCGATGGTGCCCGAAAAGAGGATCGCCTCCTGCAGGACAATCCCGATCTGCGAACGCAGCGATGCCAGGGTCACGGCGCGCACGTCCTCGCCGTCGATGGTGACCGATCCGGACGACACGTCGTAGAAGCGCGGGAGCAGGTTGATGATGGAGCTTTTGCCCGAACCCGTCTTGCCCATGATGGCAATGGTCTGGCCAGGCGACGCCAGAAAGCTCACGCCCTTCAGTACGTCCGTGGACTGGCCGGCATACCGGAAGTACACATCATGGAACTGCACGCGGCCGGCCACCGACCCCAGAACGCGGGCATTCGGGGCATCCGTTAATTCGGACGGCGTGTCCAGGACCTCGAATATGCGTTCGGCGCTCACCAGCGCCCTGACCATCATGCCCGCCAGAAAACCGATCGTCATCAGGGGCATGGTGAGGAAGATCAGATAGGTGATGAAGGCGGTCAGGTCGCCAATCGACAGTGCGTCCCGCATGACCAGGTTGCCGCCGAATCCCAGAATGAGGGTCAGCTGGATGTTGGACATCAGGAAGGTGGCGGGAAAGACCTTGGAAACACTGTTGATGAACTTCAGCAGATTGAGTCGATAGTTTTCGTTCTCCACCGCGAAGCGATCGATCTCGAAGTCGGCGCGGGCAAAGGCCTTGACCACCCGAATCCCCGACAGGTTTTCCTGCAACCGGGCGTTCAGCTTGTCGAGCGTCGCCTGAATGTTGCCGAAATAGGGGCGGATAACCCTGACAAAGACGACCAGCAGCAGAATGTTCAGGGGAAAGATAACCCCGGTGACGATGGCCAGCCGCCAGTTCATGTAAATGAGCACGGCAAATGTTCCCGCCAGCATCAGGCTGGAGGTGATCATGAGGAACAACCCCTGCCCCATGAACTGCCGGACCAGCTCCACGTCGTTGGTGGCGCGGGTCATCAACTGGCCGGTCTGCGCCCGATCGTGGTAACTGAAGCTGAGGTTGTGAACCTTGGTGTAGATTTGGTTGCGAAGATCGAAGGCCACGCTCTGGCTGGCCTTTTCGCCCAGGAAGTTCTGGAGGAAGTTGAACACGCCCCGCCCAACCGCCAAGCCGCTCAGGAGAATCGTGCCGTCCCGAACCACCCGCCAGTCGAAGTCGGCGATGCCGGCAGCCCCGCCCTGCAGGGCATCGGCCAGGTTGTCGACCACCCAGCGTATAACCTGGGGAGAACCCAGGACGGTGGCCGTCATGAGCACCAGGCTGATCAGGGCTCCGGCAGCCTGGCCGCGGTAGGGACCTAGGGCGCGCAACAGGCGCCACATGGTGCGCACCGAGGGATTGGGACCGCTTTCAGGTGGTTGGGAACCAGAGGATTGCATGGGGAGTTGCTGCCCGGTGCATTCCTGTGCACAGGGCGAAACCCGCGAAACGTAATACAAGCCGGAAGCGGGCCGAGATACTAGATATATTGTAGCCAACGGCCGGCCACATTGTTGAGGAGACTACAGCCAAATCTCCATTGGTTCGGCAGCCGAGGGGTCCGTTCAAGCGGTGCAGATTGCCAAGCGATCTCCGGGCGGCCAACACGATGTCGATGCTGCCAAATGTGCAGGCATAGATTGGATGGCGATGGAGCTGTGGGCCGCATCCGGAGGTTGTCCTTGCACCGTTGTCTGTCGGCACCTTCACCGAACCGCGGCCATGCAGGCATCGGATACGATCTTCCTGTCGCTGCAACCCGTACCAACCGGCTACGGCATCCCTACCGGAACCAGCCGAAGCTGGCAACGCGCGGGTCGTTCCCGGCCCCCCACGGACCGCGGGACGGATTCTCATCAGGAGACCGCACGTGCACCGAAGCGAGTTATTGCACCAGGCCCAGGATGCCTTGAAGTTGGCTGTCCCCCGCGCCCAAGCGGATCCCAGCCGGCCGGCCTTCCACTTCCGGGCGCCAGCCCAGCGTATGAACGACCCCAACGGTCCGATTTTTCACCGGGGCTGGCATCACATCTTCTACCAGACCAATCCGCTGACGGACATCACCAAGCCGATTGGCACGAATTTCTGGGGCCATGCCCGCAGCCGGGATCTGGTGAATTGGGAACACCTGCCGTTCGCCCTGATTCCCGACCACGCCTCGGGGGAATTCGGCTGCTGGTCCGGAACCGTGGGAGTAAACGGCGAGGGCAACCTCGTGCTCCTGTACACCAGCGTGCCCGACCGGCAGGACCGGGGCCGGATCCCGTTCCAGCAACGGGCCGCGATCGGCGATGCAGAGGATCGTTCCTTCCGGCCTTTCGACGGGAACCCCATCCTGGCGCTGGACGATCGCCTGCGGTTGCCCGGCGGGCCGGTTATGGACCCGACCTGGCGCGATCCCTACCTTTGGGTCCATCGGGGACGAACCTTCATGACCATCGGCATGGGTGGCGCGGAGGCGGGTTCGCCACTGTTCGAGGCTGCGGACAGCAGCCTGACGCATTGGACATACAGGGGCTCCATGTGCCCGGTAAGCGCGGAATGCCCCAACTTCTTCCCCCTGGACGGCCACTGGGTCTATCTGTATTCGCCCTTCGATGCCGTCGAGTACCGGATCGGGGACTTCGATCCCGACACGCCTTCGTTCACCGAGCTGGATGGCGGCATCGTGGATCACGGTTGCCGGGACTGGAACGGCTTCTATGCCAGCAACGTCCATGCCACACCGGACGGCCGCCAAATCCTGCACGGTTGGGTCCGCGGCTTTGAGGAGGGCCATGGCTGGAACGGATGTTTGGCCCTGCCCCGCGAGTTGGCCCTGGACAACGACCTGGTCCTGCGCCAGCAGCCCATACGGGAGCTTCGGTCCCTGCGCGGACCGGAGCGGCAGGTTGCGGGCATACTGCTGGACAACGCCAGCCAACCCCTTCCGGACGTTGCGGGCAGCCAGCTGGAACTGCGGGTGCGCATGCAGCGTCTGTCCGCCGAATCCTGCGGTATCCGGTTGCGCGCGGACGCCAACGGCGACGGCGGGGTCGCCGTTGGCCTCTCCGACGCGGGCCTGGTCGTGGATGAACAGCCGCCCGTGCCGCTTGCCGACGAGAACACCGAATTGCACATCTTCCTGGATCGATGCGTGGTGGAGGTGTTTGCCGATGGAGGACGCGTGGCCTTCACCCGCGTAATCCGACAGGATCTGTGGGATACGGGCGTGGCCGCCTGGAGCCGGGGCGGCGTAGCCGTCCTGGACCGGCTGTCGGGCTGGTCCATGAATGTCGCCGACATTCGTTGACAGGGCCTCGGCAACCCTTCCCACAAGCACAGGCGGCGCTCAGGCAACCCGCGGAACTCTCGGTTGCCGAGATGCCAACACGCCTTGTGGATCGCATAGAATGCCGATGTGGCGCTGGGACTGTGGAAAGAAGCCCGGGGGCACAGGCAGCGCGCCCGGCGCGGACGCCAAATCAAACAGGTGAGATATGACCACCACGCAGGAGAGCGCGGCAGTACCACAGCTGGATGCCCTGTTGCCGATGCCGGATCCGCCCGAACGCACACCTGAGGAAATGTCCGGCTTCAACCACCTGAGCATCACCGGCAATTCCCATTTTCTGGCGATGCACTTGGGCAATTCCGACACAACTTTGGTGACAGGCGAACATTACCTTGCCCCCTTCCCCACGCGGGACATGGCCGGGATCAAGTTCCCGGACCTGATGATTGCCTTCAATGTGAACCCGGAAGCCTACTACCGGAGCAACGCCTATATCATTTCGGAACAGGGCAAGCCCCCCGATTTTGTGCTGGAAATCGCCTCCCGCGCCACCGTGCGCGCGGACGTACTGGAAAAACCCGCAGCCTATGCCGCCCTCGGCGTCCCCGAATACTGGCGCTTTGACGAGACCGGGCACTACCACGGAGCCAGACTGGAGGGGGACCGCCTCGTGCAAGGGGTCTACCAACCCATCGCCATACAGTCACTGGAGGACGGGGTCCTGCAGGGATACAGCGAGGTTCTCAACCTGCTCCTGCGCTGGGAGGAGGGGCGTCTGGGATGGTACGACCCGGCCACGGGACGACACATTCCCACATTCAGGGACGAGCACGAAGCCCGTATCGCCGCTGAAGCCAGGATCCAGGAACTGGAGCAACAACTCAAACAGCGAACCTCCTGAACAGAACCGTTTGAACCTGCGGCGGCACCCGTGCCCGAAACCGGCACCGAATTCCCGCAGGGATGGTCGTCGGCACGGCAATCCCCTTAGGTAAGCGCGGCCCCGGACCAAGTCCAACCGCTCTCGCAAACGCACCGGGCCGTCGAACAAGCTCCATTCCTGCCCGCACCATGTGGGCAGGCCCCTTCCACTGGCCAACGGCAATCCGGCACGTTGTCCCGAAATCTCTCCGACCCGGCCCCGACCCCGATCCCCGGAATTTCAGCGGCTGCACAGCTATACTCCCCGGGCTGTGGTGTTCCAGAGCTGCAAACCTCGACCTGAAAGCTAATCCCACAGAGGATTTTCATGAATTTCGAAATCATCGGCACGACCATGCAGGCGGTCGAAATCACGCTGGCAGCAGGCGAAGCCGTCGTCACGGAAGCCGGGGGCATGGCCTGGATTTCAGGCGAAGTGGACATGTCGACCAAGGCCGAGGGCGGCCTGTTCGGCGGCATCAAGCGCAAGCTGGCCGGCGAATCCTTCTTCCAAACCACCTATACCGCTAAGGAGGACAACTGCGTCATCAGTTTCAACCCCTATGCACCGGGCAAGGTGCTACCCCTGGAGCTCACCGGGAACAACGAGTACATCCTGCAAAGGGACGCCTTCATGGTGTCGGAGACCACCGTGGAACGGGACATCCACTTCCAGCGACGCCTGGGGGCTGGCTTCTTCGGAGGCGAAGGCTTTATCTTGCAGAGGATCTACGGAACCGGCATCGTGTTCGTCGAGGTACCGGGAGAGGTCGTGGTCAAGGAACTGGCCCCGAACGAGGAACTAAAGGTGGATCCGGGCCACATAGCCCTGTACGATTCGACCATCGACTTCGACGTTAAGCGGAACGAGGGCGTGCGGAACATCGTATTCAGCGGCGAAGGCCTGTTTCTGGCCCACTTGCGGGGACCGGGCCGCGTCTGGCTGCAGACCATGACATTGCAAAATTTGGCCGCCAAAATATCCCGGCACTCGCCGTCCAGTTGATCCGATTCGACGAAACAGCTATTCCGGTGTGCGACCGAAACCCGCGACACCAGCCTCAAACCTACTCAAGAAAGGAACTACAGACCGATGGGGAACCGATACGAGCTCAGCGGCTGGCAGCTGACGGACCTGCTGCCGGACGCCGAGGATGCCACGGTACAGGCACACCTGGCCGAACTGACCGCTGCCGTTGAACAGTTCGAGGGCCAGCGCGCGGCGCTGGAAGCCTTCGACAAGGGCGAACAGGACCTGGACCTTGTGCCCTTGATGCAGCAGCTGGAGGACATCTCGGAACGCATGTACATCCTGGGAGCCTACGGCAGCCTGTGGTTCTCGGCGGATACGCAGTCCGAAGAGGCCCTGCGCTACGAGGGCTACATGCAGCAGGAACTCACCAACCTGCAGAACCGGGTCATTTTCTTCGACCTCTGGTGGAAAAGCCTTGGCGACGAGCAGGCTGCCGCCCTCCTGCCGGACCCGGAACAGTACCCCGACTACGCCTATTCCCTACAGAGCGACCGCCGCTTCTGTCCCTTTACGCTGGACGAGCAGTCCGAGCAGATCATCAACACCAAGGATGCGAACGGCATGAGTTCGCTGATCACGGTGTTCTCGATGCTGACCAACCGCCTGGAGTTCACGCTGGAGGTGGACGGCGAAACCCAAACCCTGACCCGCGAAGAACTGATGCAGTACGCCTATTCCCCGGACGGGGCGCGGCGCGAGGAAGCCTATCGGGAACTGTTCCGGGTCTACGAGCGTGAGAACGGCATTCTGGGACAGATTTACGCAGCCCGGGTCAGGGACTGGTACTCCGAAAACGTGGGCCTGCGCAGCTACAGTTCGCCGATCGCCGTCAAGAACCTGGGCAACAACGTGCCGGACAATGCGGTTGAGGCACTGTTGCAGGTGTGCCAGGACAACGCCGACCTGTTCCAGGAATACTTCCAGCTGAAGGCCCAGTGGCTGGGTCTGGAGAAGCTCCGGCGCTTCGACATCTACGCGCCCCTGGGCGGCTCGGACAAGCAGATCGAGTACGGCGATGCCGTGGACATGGTGCTGGAAACCGTCGACGCCTTTGACAGCGGCGTGGCCGCCAAGGCGGAACGGGTCTTCCGCGACGGCCACATCGACAGTGAAATCCGCAAGGGCAAGCGCTCGGGGGCCTTCTGTGCCACCGTCCTGCCCTCGCAGACGCCGTGGATCCTGATGAACTACACGGGCCGCGTGCGCGACGTGGCCACCCTGGCCCACGAACTCGGGCACGCCATCCACAGCCTGCAGGCGGAGGACCACTCGCTCCTAACCCAGCATGCACCCCTGCCCCTGGCCGAGACCGCCTCGGTTTTCACCGAGATGCTGTTGACCGACCGGCTCATGCAGGAGGAGACGGATCCCCTGGTCCGGCGCGAATTGCTGGCCACCGCCGTGGACGACATGTACGCCACGGTCATGCGCCAGGCCTATTTCGTAGTGTTCGAGAAGGCGGCCCACGAAGCGGTGCTGCAGAACAAGTCCACCGGGGACCTGAGCCAGATCTACCGGAGCCAGCTGGCACAGCAGTTCGGGGACGCCGTGGACGTGGACGACATCTTCGCCCACGAATGGCTGATGATCCCCCACATCTACCACACGCCGTTCTACTGCTACGCCTACAGCTTCGGCCAGCTGCTGGTCCTGGCCCTGTACCGCAGGTACCAGCAGGAAGGTGAGGCGTTCAAGCCCGGCTATCTGCAGCTGCTGGCGTACGGCGGCTCCAAGGATCCGGACGACATCCTGCAGGAGATGGGCATCGACATGTCCGACCCGGCCTTCTGGCAGGGCGGTTTCGACGTGTGCCGGGACATGATCGACCAGCTCAAGGAACTGGAAATCTGATCAGTCGATGGGGTCCGGTTCCGTCTGGGCCGCGAGATAGTCGGCCAGCGCCACTTCCGCAGCGCGGAAACCGGCCTTCTGGATGCTGGGACCCTTGCCGGTGGCGAGGGTCCTGCCCTCCAGGGTCACCGCCACCTCGAACTCCGGCTGATGGCTGGGACCGGTCGCGGACCGTTTCTCATAGCGGGGGGTGGCTCCCAGGTCCCGCTGCAGGACTTCCTGCAGCGCACTCTTGGCATTCTGCTGCGACTGGCCGTCCGCCTTGGCGGCCTTGTCGACCGCCGGATTGAGCCACCGCGCCAAAAATCGTCTCACGCCCTGTTCCCCTTGATCCACATAGAGTGCGCCGATCAGCGCCTCGAACACACTGCCTAGCATACGGGAACTGCGCAGGATTTCCCGGCTTTTGACACTGGGCCCGGTCAGGACAAGCCCGTCCAACCCCAACTCCAGTGCCCATTCGGTCAGGGTCGCGTTGCGCACCAGTTCCGAGCGCAGCCGGGTCAGATCCCCTTCCAGATGGTTGGGCAAGGCCCGGAAGAGATACTCGGCCACAATCTTGCCCAACACGGCATCACCCAGATACTCCAACCGCTCGAAATGGAGGGTGGGATCGTCCAGCCCGTGATCGAGCACAAATGAACTGTGGACGAAGGCATTGTACAACCAGGCCGGTTCCCGAAACACCAGCCCTTCCCGCTCCGCAAACGCCGATACCCGTTGCCGCAGATTGTCGAAGATATCATCCTCGGTGAGACGTGTGCTGCGGCCAAGCACAAACTGGTCGCCACCGCGCGCCGAACCGGCTTCCACCCCGTCGTCGTCGGGGATAACATCGTCGTCCTGGGCCAGCAGCCTGTCCCAAAGCGACCTCAAGTGCATGGGCACGGCGATCCCCCATCGGCTCCATCAGTGGACATGGATCGTGACAGCTCCCACCGTCCGCGACAACCGGCTCCGGGACGCAGTGGACAAGGAATTGTTCCGGGCAGCGGCACCGCCCTTAAAGTACATTCTACCGACAACCGGGCCGCACCGTCCGCACACATGAACCCGCTCCCCTACCCATGAATCAGCGCACTGCCGGATGGCTGGCCTGCCTGTTGCTTTGGGCGGGTTGCACACTGTTCGGGACTGACACCGCCAGGGCCCAAACCGCCGACCCGGCCACCGAACCCGCCGACAACATCGGGCATCTGTCCATGGAGGCCACGGTCGACACGCTCCTGGCCTCCATGACCGTGGCGGACCGCATCGGTCAGCTGTTCGTGATTCCGTTCCAGGGATCCTCCATCCGTCAATCCGATGCCATCGTGCGACTGGTGCACGACTATCGGGTGGGGGCCGTGGTGCTGACGGAGCAGAACGGCAACATCGACAATTCGCCCGACAGTGACACGCCGCGCCAAGTTGCCGCGCTGACCAGCCAGCTTCAGGCCCTGCCCTGGGGCCTGTACGCCCCGCGCGGCGAACTGCCGTCCGATCAGGCCGACATTGTGGCGGACCACTGGATGCGGCTGCCGGATCCGTTGCTGGAGGCGGGACTTGGCATCCCGCTTCTCATCGGGGTGTCGCAAACCGGCCCGGACCAATCGGCGCCGGTCCTGCGCAGCGGGTTCACGGCAATGCCGAACCAAATGGCCGTGGGAGCTGCGTGGGATCCCGCCTATGCCCAGGCCCTGGGCACGATTCTGGGCCAGGAACTGGCTGCCGTGGGCATCAACATGCTGCTGGGACCCAGTCTTGACGTACTCGGACCGGATGGCCGCCAACCATCCGGTGTGCGCGCCACATCCACCTATGGGGGCGACAGTTGGTGGGTCGCCGAAAACGGTGCCGCCTTCATCCAGGGGATCGCCGAGGGCAGCAGTGGTCGGGTCCTGTCCATTGCAGGACACTTTCCGGGACAGGGCGGCAGCGACCGCGATCTCAACCAGGAACTGGCCACCATCCAGCGTTCGCTGACGGACCTTCAGCGGAACGAACTGTTGCCTTTTGCACGGGCCGTACAGGTCCGAAGGGAGCCCGGGACCGCTGGTCCCGGAAGTCCGACGACCGGCCTGCTGACCAGCCACATCCGGTACAGCGGCTTCCTGTCGTCGCGCGAACGCACGCCACCCATCAGCCTGGCGCCGCAACTGGAGGAAATCCTGGCCTTGGATGCCTTTGCCGGTTGGCGGGAGGCCAGCGGCTTGTTGATGAGCGGGAAGCTGATCGTGCCTTCGCTGAGCAGCTACTACGGACAGTCGGGCCAAACCACCTTTGCCAACCGCATCGCCAACGATGCCTTCCAGGCCGGCAACGACCTATTGTGGCTGGCCGGTGCCGGGCCGTTGGATCCGAACACGGCATCGGTCCTGCAGGAGGTCATCCTGTTCTTCAATGTCCAGTACCTGGAGAAGCCGGATTTCGCGCTGGCTGTGGACAACGCCGTGCGGCGCATCCTGCAAGCCAAGCTCCGTCTCTACCCTCCTGCCTTCTTCGATCGGGCCGCCTGGACCAAACTGGAGGAGGCCGACAACCCATTGTCGATGCAGACGATCCGACGCCTGGCGCCAATCGGCGACAGCCTTTCGGATCCAGAGGTTGTGGCCGTGGGCTTTGATCCACTGGCCAGCCAGATGCTGGGCGGGGTGCCGGACCAACTCAGCGAAGGCAGCCTGGCCGTGAAGGCCGGAATCATCACATGGGTTGCGCAGGATGCCGCCACGCTCCTGCACCTGGATGCCGAACAGGCCGCGGATCAGGTCCGGGCCGTGCCCAACCCGGACGATCGCCTGCTCATATTCACCGACGACCGCACGCGCCCGACCTGTCCCGGGTGCCAACCGGAAACAATCCTGGCAGTCGATCAGGTCGAGGCCACCATCCTGCGCCTGTTCGGTCCGGATGCCACGGCCCAGATAGAGCCCGACCGCATTTCCAGCTACGGTTTCGATGACGTGGCGGCCTGGCTCAACCGCACTGCCAACACCGTGGCTCAGTTCCGCATGGATCGCGCCCTGACGGAAGCCACATGGGTGATCTTCGCAATGCTGGATGTGGATCCCGAACAGTATCCTGCCAGCGAGGTCGTCCACCAGTTCCTGCGGCAAAAGCCGGACCTGCTCCTCGGCAAGCGGGTGGCGGTGCTCTCATTCGACGCGCCGTACATGCTGGACGAGACTGAAATCAGCAAGCTGTCGGTGTACATCGCCGCCTACAGCCCCAACCCGCCGTTTGTGGAGACCGCGGTGCGCGGCCTGTTCCACGACCTGGAGATGACCGGTGCGCCGCCGGTCAACGTGCCGGGCACGCCCTACGGCAGTCTGGTCGAACGGCTGGAGCCGGACCCGAACCAGGTAATCCCCCTGACAGTGTTCGACGACAAGCACAGTTCCCTGGATCTGCAGGCCCTGGAAGTGCGGCTGGGGGATTCCCTGCAGATCCGGGCCGGCCCCATCCTGGACCGCAACGGCAACCGGGTTCCCGACGGCACCCCGGTGGAGTTTCTGCTCCGATATCCCAACGACAACCTGGACCTGCGCATTGATCCAATCCCCACGCGGGACGGCAGTGCCACCATGGATCTGCTTCTGGATCGCGCCGGCACCCTTGAACTGGCTGCGCGCAGCCTGGAAAGCACGACCAGCATCGGGTTTCAGATTCGGGTCGAGGAGGAAAGCGCGGCCCAGATCCTCACGGTGCAGCCCACGGTTACGCCCCTGACCAACACCGAGTCGCCGTCCGCGGAACCCGGTCCGACGATCAACCGCACCCCCGCGCTGCGCTGGACACTGACACCGTTGTCCTTCCTTGGCTCGCTGGCGGTCCTCCTTGCCTGTCTGGGGCTCTACGCTGTGTTTTGGGCACGCGATCTGGCCGTGGAAAGGAAGGTCCTCAACATGCTCTGGGGTGCGGGCATCAGTGCCGGCCTTTACGTCGCCGCTGCCTTTGTGCTCCCGTTCGCGACCCCACACCTGAACCAGGCAACGCTAATGCTCGTCACGGCCATCCTGTCCGCCGGCAGCTGCCTTGTGGTCCTGGGCTGGTTCCACCTTGTCCGGGCCGATCACTGACACAAATGGGGCTGATTGCATCAGCGCCTCCCGGACCGGCAGGCCCGGGTATGACCGATGGCAGCCGGACCGGTTCTGCTGGCCCTGTGGCAGGGGGTCGCCTAGCTCCGGAAGTATGCCCGCGGCTGTGGCATCTCGTGGCCCGCTGGCACGACCTCGTGCGAGGTCAACACAATCCGAAAGTCCCCGCTTCCACCAACCGCCTCGAGAGCTGGTTTGGCCGCTTCCAACCCTGGACCCGCCTGACGCAGGGGCTGAAGACCGAGGCCGGCGCGCCCGCCACTGCGTGGGCCTGATGGCCCGCGGCATGGCCTGACACGGCATCGGGAACCGGCGGACACCCATGACGGCCCGCAACCAATAGCAACGAGACTGAAACAGGGCCGTATATTGCCCAGCCATCGCACGGGTCCCCTATCGAAGATGTTCTAAGCTGCATCAACGAAAGCAAGCCCCGTACGGTTCCCTTTGGAAGTCGGAATGCCCCCCGATTTACCTTCCCGTTATGCCGATGGCGTCGCCAAGCCCGAAAAGGGCGCGGCAAACCCGCTCAAAACTGCCCGAACCATAGATTATATAATATTGTATAATTATCACGTAGTGTCATATATTAATTGAGGGGATGGGAAGCGACCCAACCAGCCCTCCAGCAGGTAAGTACTGGCGCGGATCTCCGGATCCCGCTGCCGGTGCACCAGCAACCATCTGGTGGATCAGGTTTCGCGCGCCAAGGGTTCCGTTTGCCCAGAAACCGGATCCCGGCTCACCGCGTTCAGAACCGTGCGCTGCATGTGCAGTCCGCAGGGCAGGACCGTAGACAGGGTTGTCGGTCGTCACTCCCTGGAGCCAGCCGCGCCAGTCGAGTGCGGGAATTCAGCCGCCGGTCCAGCCGTTCGCCCTTCGGTCCCCGGACCACGACCGCCGTTCGTACCCGATGAGCTCAGCCAGGCCTCGTCCCTCTCCAGCCACGGCGGCAGGGCGGCCTGCGGGCTCGCCTAACGCGGGGGCTGAAGACCGAGGCCGGTGCCCGACCACTTTGTGGGCTTGACGCGGCTTCGGGTACCCCCCGCTTGTACGGAAAACACCCTGAATGACCTGCCACCAAATGGAAACGAGATTGAAACAGTGCCCATGACGGGGAACCGGTCCCCGGAACAAACAAAAGCGCGATAGCATTTCGAGATGTAGACAGTTGCATTTTATGTCGCATTGACATATTATCGATGGCATGCACCTTATCGGTGGCATGCACCACACAGCAGTCTCCAGGGTCTTCTTCGACGCACCCGCGGAATTGGAGTCTGCTGCAGGTGTCCCGGGATGACATGTTGACCTGCGGGCTGGGGTGATCGTCACCGACTCCGCCGGCGTCCGGGTGTCGCGGGGCCGCGACCGGACGGACATGCTCAGCACCGTCAACCACCGAGCCGGACCCGGGCATCAGCCCCCACACCAGTGTGGAGCTGGCGTGGACGGTACCGACCTCCGCGACGAGCATCGCCAACTTCGAGATCCAGTACTGCACTTCGGGCGCGTGCACCGACAATCCGGCCTTCCGTTGCTCGGGTAAGGTCGGATGAGCCAAAGTGTTCGCCGGCGGCTACCTTGTGGTTCCGACTTGGTTTCTCCTTGCCCGGGCTGACCACTGACACAGCCCCGTCCTGGCATCCAGCAATCCAGCCTCCCGGCAGGGCCAACAACCCTCTTCCGTACCACGGATTGCAGGCCGGGTCCGCTACAGCGGCACCGACGTTCCGATGCCCAGTTCTCTAGCCCGGGCATAGACCAGGCCGGCGGAAACCGTGTCCTGGACAGCCAGGCCGACCGACTTGAAGAACGTAGTCTCGCGGGCGGACGTGCGTCCGGAACAGCGACCCGTAAGCAGGTCGCCAAGCGAACCGACAATATGGTCCTCCGTGATGGTCCCGTCGGCCAGCGGGATCAGCAGGTCGCCGGCCTCCTCCATCATGGCTTCCCGGTCGTCCACATACACTGTCGCACGCGCGACGGTGGCTGCCGGCACCTCCCTGCGATCCGGCTGAAACACGCCGACGGCATTGACATGGACCCCTTCCTCCAGATCGCTGTCCGCGAAGACCGGCGTTGCGGAGGTGGTCGCGCAGCATACGATGTCGCTGTCCGCCAGCGCCTCGCGCGGCGAGGTCGCGGCCTGATACTCAATGCCAGCGGGCAGTTGGTCCCGCAGGTCCTCGATCATCCGCGCCACGTTGGCCGTGGTGGGAGAGTAGACACTGATCCTTTCGAGACGGCGTATCTCGCTGACGGCCGCCGCCTGGGTCCGCGCCTGCACGCCCGCACCCAACACGGCTAGCCGACCGGCTCCGGCAGGAGCCAGCAAATCGGTGGCCAACCCCGCCACGGCTCCCGTGCGAATGGCCGTCAAGGCACCTCCGTCCATGCCGGCCAACACCTTCCCGGTGGCTGCATCCACCAGGAGCACCAGCCCGTGGATTACCGGTTCGCCGCGCTCGGCATTGTCCGGATAGACGGACACCACCTTGACCGACGTGTGTCCTGCAGAGGAGCCGTCCCGCATCCAGGCCGGCATCACGAGCGATATCCCGGAAGTGCCGGGCGGATTGATCTGGGAGCGTACCGGCTGCACGACTTGGCCGCGGGCCAAAGCCTCAAATGCCGTGCGCATGCCGCCGACTGCCCTGTTCATGGGCAGGCAGCGAACCACCTCGTCTCCCGACAGCATCAGGATCGCGTCGCCTTGTTGGAATTGAGACATGTCACCATCCTTGGGTGCGGCATTCGGATCGGATCCGTGCGGACGGCCCGGGGCAGCCTGTGCCCGGACCCGCCTTGTGCGTTCAGTTCCGGCGGCGCGTTTGGCGGCAGCGCTGCCGCGCGGTTCCAGGCCGGAACGCAGGTCGAGATCGGCCCTGTCGAGCAACTTGCCAACCTGGCCAACCGTGGTGCCCAGTTCACGGGCCAACGACTGCCGGGACCATTGTGTCCCGCCGTCCGCCGGCGCCTCCGACAACTTGAGCAACAGACGTTCCAAATCCGGACCGGGGTCCTTGCGCGGTCGGCCGGACCGGGGCCTGTCGGTCAGGCCTCCGATGCCCTCCTCCAGGTATCGGCGGCACCAGTGCAGAACCCTGGGGCTGGCCATGTCCAGCCGTTCGCCGATCGCCGGTGCATTCAGGCCCCGGTGGGCCAGAAGCACCACCCGTGCCCGTTGGGCCAGGCGGTTTTCGATTCGCGGCTGCTGGGCAAGTTTTTGGAGTTCCAGGACCTGCTCGTCGGTCAGGTCCACGTCCCGGACCGCGCCTCGCTGACCTTGCAGTTCCAGATTGGATACCGAGGCCTGCCGCAAGTCCCTGAGTTGCGGTCGCCGCCCCGATTGCCCCGCATGCAGACGGCGCGTCAGGATGCCTGCGAAGCCGAAATCGGCAAACCGCCGACGCCACACGCTGACCTGACTGGCCGAAATGCCCAGTTGCCCGGCGATGTCTCCGGTGGTGCGCCCGTCCGCAGCCATCAGGATCGCCAGATACCTGCGCCTCATCGCCTCGCCGGTGGCCGGGTTGTTGAGCAGCTCCTCCAGTTGTGCGCGTTCGGACGCGGACAACTCCACGCGGATGGGCGGGCGTCCAATGTGGGAACTGGATGGGGTCATATCGCTGGCTTTGTCTGTGGACTGTCCAAGGGTTTGCCGGTTCGTGCGCAGCGGTGACAGGAGCGACGGCATCCCCCCGGAGCAATCCGGGACAGTCTGCCGTGTCCGTCCGCTGCGCCGGTATGGTCCATGCTGCACAACCGCGACGAGGTTGAAGCCGTAGTCTCTGGCCACCGGCATGCGCCGTGACCGGACTGCATTCGTCCGCGGAAGGAATCAGCATACACAAGTGGGACCGTGGGCCATCGGCGTGTTCTCGGATAGTGATTCACCAAACTGCCGCGGGATATGCGCATCCACACCCCACCTGGTTGCCTGCCGACGATGTGCCCGTCCTGTAGGATTCCCCAGTCCGCCCCGTAGTGGTGCAGGACCTTCACAATGCAGCTTCAAGGCAGGTAAAAATGATGCTCACGGGTCGCAACGCTCTTATCACTGGCGCTACCAAGGGCATCGGACGCGCCATCGCCCTGGCCATGGCGGAAGCCGGCGCCAACATCGCGGCGACAGGACGCAATGAGGAAGAGCTGGCCAGTTTGCAGGCCGAAGTCACGCGGATGGGTCCCGCCTGCCACACCCGGGCCGTGGACTTGTCGCTCAAGGATGCCGCGGCCACCGTGTTCGACTTTGCCAAGTCGACCTGCGGGGACATCCACATCCTCGTCAACAACGCGGGCATCGGCTCCAGCCAGCAGCCCATGCTGGTATCGGAATATGACGATGCGTTTTGGCACCTGATGATGCACGTCAACCTGACCGTCCCCTACCAGCTCGTGCGCATGGTATTGCCGGAGATGATCGAACGCCAACACGGACGCATCATCAACGTGGCGTCCATCAACGGCAAGGTGCCGACCTCCTTCGGTGTGGCCTACACCGCCAGCAAGCATGGGCTGCTTGGAGTGACCAAGTCGGTTGCCCTCGAGAATGTAGCGCACGGCATCACGTCCAATGCCATTTGCCCCGGGCCGGTCGTGTCCAAGTTGAACAATGCCCGTATCCAATTCGACGCGGACCGCCTGGGCCGCAGTTTCGAGGAGCAGGAAGAAACGATGACCGGCCATGGCCGACGAATGGTGCCGGAGGAAATCGCCCCCCTGGCCGTCTTCCTGGCCGGCGATGGCGCGGCCATGATCAACGGTCAGTCGTTGAACGTGGATGCCGGCAACGTGATGGCAGCCTGACTGGATTGTCTCAACCCCCCAGGGGCAGGCTGATTCTCCGACCCTCCTGCGCGGACTGGTAGGCCGCCAGGACCATCTCCACCGAAACCCGTCCCTCTTCCGCCGTGATGGTTTCGTCCGTGCGGCCCAGCACGTAGTCCACGAAGGGCCTGGGCACGTTGCCGATGCGCGCTCCGTGCGCATCGGGGATATCCATGGGGATCTCGGTCCAGGCCTTGTCTCCCTGTCGAATGTAGCGCAGGGCACAGGCGTTGGCAGGCCGCGGCGCGGCGGTTGACGGACCATCGTCGTAATCCTGGATGATGGTCCCTTCGTCCCCGTAGATTTCAGTTGTGTTGACCCCGGCCACCGTAGTCGAGGCATTGAACAAAAAACCCATCTCACCCTTGCCGAAACGATAGACGGCCATGCCGGTATCGTCGGTGTCGATGGGCGTCACAATGCGATCGATTTCGGCCATCACCGACACCGGCTGCCCCAACAGCCAGTAGAACCAGTCCGCCGGATGGCTGGCGTCGTCGAAGAACATGCCGATGTTGGCCTCCGGATCAAAGTGCCAACGGCTGGGGCTGTTGACGAACTGCGGATTCAGCAGCACGCCAATGCAGTGGCGGCGGCGTACCACGGAGACGTTGCCGACGACCCCTTCGTCCAACA
Organism: Caldilineaceae bacterium; assembly: GCA_965219935.1. GTDB lineage: Bacteria > Chloroflexota > Anaerolineae > Caldilineales > Caldilineaceae > Bin34. The sequence continues at coordinate 2,265,574 of CBDCOU010000003.1, forward strand.
GCCGCTTGATGGCCTGGTTGGAGGGATCCTGGCGCATCTGGAAGGCCATGCTGAACTTGACGCCGCTGTCGTTGACGGCCTTGATGATGCGGTCGCAGTCGGCCAGTGTCGTGGCCATGGGTTTCTGCAGCAGGATGTGCTTCCCGGCCGCCGCCGCCAATTCCACCATGTCGGCGTGGCGGTTGGTTTCGATGCCGATCATCACCGCGTCGATGCCGGGATCTTCGACCACGGCGGCCGCGCGGTCCCTGAACTCATGGCCGTAATTCGCCGCGGCGGCTTGGCCGCGCTCGGGATTGTCGTCCCAGGAGGCGACCACTTCGGCGTCGGGAAAGTCCCGCAACACCCCGCAGTAGGCACCCACATGCCCGTGGGCATGGCTCAATACGCCCAGCCGTACCTTGTCCATTGCCTATCCCATTGCTGACTGGTGTCACCAGCCCGCGCGGCAGGCCGGCAAATCCGAGATTGCTGTCGCAGCTGTGCCGGAACCGGTCTCAGACTGCAAAAATCTTGTTGCGCAGAACCGTCTGGTTCTCGTAGATCGAACCGCCCTTGAGCGCCGGTGGCAGCGGCATGCGCACCGGCACATCGGTCACCCGGGCATCGTAGGTCGGCTCCCCGCGCAGAATGTTGTCGTTGAAGCTGTCCCAGTCGGACACTCCCAACAGCGGCCAGGCATCGATGGCGGCCATCTGAAACAGAAGCAGCCGCCGGGGATGATCCGAAACATTCTTGGCCGAGGCGTGCAGGGTGCGCACATGGTGCAGCGAAATGCCACCGGCATGGACCTCCATCAGCTCCGCTTTGTCGGCGTCCGCAACGTCCTCGGTCACTGCTCCGGCAAAGTAGCCGTCCTGATGGTGATCGAGAACCGGTCCCCGGTGGGAGTCGGGAATGCACAGCATGCAGCCATTCTCCTCCAGCGTATCGTCCATGCAGACCCCTACGGCCAGCAGGTCGTCGTTGGTGTGGGGATAGAAGGCCCAGTCCTGGTGCCATTCAATGGGGCTGCCGAAGTGCGGCGACTTCATGTTGAGCTTGTCGCCGTTGGTGCGCACGCCGGGTCCGATCAACTCCTCCACGATGTCCAGGATGCCGTCGTGGTTCAGGATATCCCGGTACACCTGATGCTGCTCAACCGGGGCCTTGAGGCGGCGCAGGCGCGGTTCCTCGGGCGTGTGCTCCGGCTCCAGATCGAACACGTCCGTGTGTTCGGTAACGGTGCGGGACTGCTCGACAAAGTAGTCGGTGACTTCGCGCAGGGCCAGCACTTCATTGGCACTCAGCACATCTTCCACCACAAGGAAGCCCTTCTCCTCGTAGGTGTCCTTCTGTTGACGCGACAGCATATTCAACTCCTTGGGTCTGTGGCTCCGGCAGATTCCTGCCCGTGCGTTGGGGACTATCGGATCGGAAGGGAATTATAGGGCAGCGGAAGCGGCCACCTGTCACAGCCCCCGCAGGGACACAGTTTCAACCTCGTTGTTGAGGCCCGGACGCGCACAGGGAGAGGGTGCCCGGTAGTGGTATCGGCGACACAGCCCAAGAGGGCCCTTCGCCATGGACTTCAGACCTGGCTCCTGCTCATCCCGAACGCCAATACGACCGCACCGATTCCATAACGAAACATCACCAAACTCGGATTGAGTTGATATATTGTTACTAATATGTCATTATAAATTACATAAGCCGTGGCAGGCTGGCCGAGATGAACACCGCGCCGGCCTACCCCCCCCGAAAGTTCTCGGATAGCACCACTGTTTTCCCGTACCGTTACTCAGGCCGCCACAGTGTTGTCCGTTATTTATGTAAACGGGGGAGGGCAGCCAGGCGCACCCCGCCTGAAATCCGCACCCGGCTCCCAAACCCGGGCTACAGGACACCCCCTCCACGCATCCGGCTCCCCCTTGTCCAAGGAGTGCGGATAGCCCCCTGCCTTCCCGACCACCGCGTCCGGCCCGTCGGCGCGCGGCGGCATCACGCGTCTCGGACCGACCGGTCCGAGTGGTCCCTCCCCGCCCCATTTGTCATTGACACCAAGGAGTACCCGGTGATGAAAAGCACCATCCTGCGCATCGGCCTGCTGGCCCTAGCCGCCGTCCTCGCCCTGACCGGGCTGGTCGGCACCGCCCTCGCGGCCGGCGACCTCTTCGACAACGCCTACCAGGACTGCCCCACCAAGACCCGCCTGCGCGACGGCCAGATTGCCGACTTGGCCCTGGCCCGCGATGCCGAGGATGAGAACAAGGTCAATGTTTCGTGGGCGGCCACCGATCCCGCGACCTGGGGGCTGGGGCCCAACGCCTACAGCACGTCCCTCGTGGTGATCCTGGACGACGGTGGCGATCTCGCTACCAAGACCCTGTCGCTGGGTTCGCGGAAGGCCACCTTTGAAGAGGTCGCGACCGGCACCGAGGTGACGGTTCAGATGGCGATCGTGGTCGACACGGCGGAGGGCGACTACCTCATCAGCGACATCCTAGAGACGAGCATCAACCAAAGCCTGACCGCGCCGTCCTTCTCGACCGGCTGGATCATTGAGGGCGCACATCCCGCTTTCGGGGCCGCTTTCGCGTATCTGGTGGACATCCCGCTGGAAGACTTGGCCAGTGACATCGGCCGGATGTACTACATCGGCTACAACGCGAACTTCGGCAACTACCGGGCCGGTGCGAACTTGACCATCCCCACGGAGCCGTCAACGCCGCGGTTGCGGATTGGCCTGGCCCACGGGGGCGAGGACGACGACGGGCGGGACGACGTCAAGTTTGATGCCTACCTCATCCGCCTGATCGACGAGGACGGCGATGTCGTCCCGGAAGGCGACGACGTGCGGACAATGGAGTCCGACTACGGACAAAGTTTCGAGTCGGCTACCGTCGCCAACTTCACTGATGGCAACTACGATAACCACCTGGTGCTGAAGTTGGAATACGGGTCCGCGTATAGTTTTCTCCCAGTCACCAACCAACCGCAACAGTCTGCCGCAAATCGGGCGACAGGTGCGGCGAATCGGGCGACCCTGGTTTCGCACGGACCGCTCGTCAATGTCCGCATCAGCGACGGTGGGAGCATTGCGCCCGCCTTATACCAAAATCCTTCGCTCCAGTGGGAGACAGAAGCAATCTCTCCGCTCAGCAAGGTTGTCGCGCTCGCGGTGGCAGTCCCGAACGGCGGCGAAGTGTATGCGCTGGCACCGGACGCGCATCGGGATTTCCCAATCGATACCTTGGCCTCGGACCGGACCTACACCATCGAAGCCTGGGCTGTCAACGAGGACCAGGAGGTGATTAGCCCCAAGGCCACGCTCAAGGTACGTCCGAGTGAGCAGGCCCCCACGACGCTGGGGGCCGATGCCGCGCGTTTCCAGGACTACCTGTCCACACACACGTCCGGTACGTTGTTGACCACCAACTTCACGGTGCTCAAGTAGCGACCCCTGCCGTGTGGGCCGACCCGGGAAACCGCCGGCCCACACTCTTCCGGATTCCCAGGATAGGTGGCTGGTGATGGCAGGGAGAACGTAGTGCGTCTCCTCGTGGTTGTCAGTCAGTCACCCACCCTGGGAGTCTTGGATGCAACTCAAATTTGAGAGCCCCCTCGAATGAGGGGGCTCTCGGTGACACGGCATCCATGGCGCATCGACCTGGGTTCGCAGGGCCCGAGTGATATCCGTGCGCGCCTACCGAGCCCGATGCGGCGGGCCTGGTCCCGACCGCCCTGTGGGAGGCGGTGATGGAGGATCGGGGACGGTTGGCACGGTCGGCCCGGGCATTCCGGACGGAGACGGGAGGCCTCGACGGCGTGCGGCTGATGACACACGCCATGGCCTGTGCCGGAGGGCTGGGCACCAGGAGGCCCCTATAGCCGCAGCCGCGTCAACGAGGCTGAAACAGTGCCTCCACAGGAATCTGGTCAGGCTGCCGGCATGAGCAAATCGTCGATCCTATCCAGAATTATGTCTAGTTCCTTGGCGTCCTGTCCATCAAGGGCGGGCAGGCCAGTGCGGCGGGTGTGCGCCGTACCGATGATCCCCCTCCGCACCAGCAGCTCCTTGATCACGGACAGTCCAAGGCAGAAGCCAAGGTTGATGAACGGCAGCAGACGGTCGTACAGGTCGCGGGCCGCAGCCTGCTCCCCGGCGTGGAAGAGATCCCAGATCCTGACGTGTACGTCCACGATCTCGACCGAAGGCATGAAGCCGTGGGCCCCGCGGTCCAGTTCCGACATCATCCACCGGCACCAGGCGCCTCCGAACACCCCCTGACAGACGTCGCCCAACCCCTCGATCAGGGCCGAAATGTTGTGGGCGGAGGGTTCGTTCTCCTCCTTGACATAGGCCAGGTACTCGATCTGCTGCAGCAGTTCCATGATGCGCGGAACGGGCAGGCCGGGGGGCGCGTCCTGAAGGAATACAGGCCGCCGGGCGGCATTGGAAATCGCCTCGTAGTAGTGGAAGATGTCATCCGGTCCCAGGACGCCGACGTAGGGCGGTAGGGCAATGACGGCGTCCGCCCCGTGCCCAACGGCATGGGCTGCGTACTCGGCTGCACCCTGCGCACTGGCCGCCGCCACACCGGCCACCACGGGAATCTGTCCATCCGCGGCCTTCAGCACGCGTTCCAGGGCAGAACGGCGTTCACTGTCGGTGAGTAGCTGAAACTCGCTCGCAAGGACTGGATAGACCAACCCGTGGGCCCCTGCTTGCCGACAGAAATCCACCTGTCTGGTCAGACCGGATTCGTCCACCGCCCCCTGTTCATCGAAGGGGGTCTGCACCACCGGAAAGATGCCCCTGAAACCAGCCATGCTTCCTCTCAATTGAATGTTGGTGTGGGCGCTTCTCGTTGGAGCCGGTCCCGCTCATCCGGTTGCCGGTTTCTCCACGGGCCGCCCGACGACGAAGTTGTGGCCGGTGGCTGCTCCAGGACTCAGGATTGACGGCCGTACAGGAACGTGTAGCCGACCGTGCCAGTCTCGTCCACCGTATATCCGAACTGCTCCACGTACTCGTCACCGGACAGGAACTTGTCGTTTCGCGCATCCAGCATCGCGTGCAGATCCTTGTGGAATGCCGTCTGGAGATCGGAATGGTCCGGCTGGTTTGCCAGGTTGTTCAGTTGATAGGGATCTTCCTCGTTGTCATACAACAGCCAAGGTCCGTCCAGGTCCTCGACATAGGTGTACCGATCCGTCACCAATCCCCTGTACTCCCGACCGCCGGCCGTCCGCACAAACTGGCCAAATGGTTGCAGACACATCACCAGGGCCTGTCCGCCCGACGGGTCCGCCCCGCCGCGCAGGTGGCCGCTGAAGTCCAGGCCCTCCATTTCGGACCGGGCCTCGAGTCCGCACAGGCCGAGCAGCGTGGGCAGGACATCCACGATATCGATGGGGGCGTCCTCCGTGCGGGCCTCCGTGCCCAGGCCCGCCGGCCAGCGCAACAGGAACGGCACCCGGATCGACTCCTCCCAGGGACGCTGCTTCATGTGCTGTCCCTGGGACCCCAGCATGTCCCCATGGTCGGACAGGAACAGGAAGATGGTGTTCTCCTCCAACCCCTTGGCCTGCAGCGTGTCCCGCAGTTCCCCAACGCAACTGTCCAGGGCAGTGCAGTGGGCGTAGTAACCCGCAATTCGTTCCCTGGCCAGGTCGGCAACCTCGGGCGGAACGTTGGGTCTCAACTCGATCGCGTCCGGGTCGTACATCGCCTTGAACTCGGGTGGCGCCGTCTCGTAGGGGTCATGGGGCGGTCCCCAGGATAGAAACAGCAGGAAGGGCTTGTCCGAGTCGCTGCGTTCCTCCACCCAGCGGCAGGCATCCCGGGTCTGGTCGCGGGCATCGTAGTCCGGCCAAATATCCGGCTCCGTCTTGTCGTGGTCGTAGTACAGGGAACGATTGTAGGAGTGCGTGCACTCCAGGACCTTCCAGTACTCAAAGCCCTGCCTACTCTCCTTGGGAATGGGTGCATCGCGGCCGCGCCCGTCCACATGCCACTTGCCGATGTAGGCAGTGTCGTAGCCGTTGCGGCCGAAGATCTTGCCCATGCTCTCGACGTCGTCGGCCAGATGCACGTCGTTCACAAACAATCCGTGGGTCTGGGCATAGAGGCCGGTCAACATGCAGCCCCGGGCCGGTGTGCACACCGGAATGCCCGACACGGCCTTGCGGTAGTTGATGCTCTCGGCCGCCAGCCGATCCAGGTGCGGGGTCTGCACCTGATTATCTCCGGCGTACCCGCAGGCCTGGGCCCGCCACTGGTCCGCCAGCACTATCACAACATTGGGTTTTGACTCGGTCATGGCTACGCCACCTCGGGAAACCTTGGAATGGGAGGCGCGTCAGCGCAACACGAACTTCAGACAGACCGGAGTGGGCGCGTCGATGACCTCGCCCGTGGCGGACAACAATCCGGTCTCCTGGTCCAGTGCGAAAACCACGATGGTGTCCGAGTCCTGGTTGGCGGCATACAGCCGATCCCCTTCCGGACTCAGGGCAAAGTTGCGGGGCGTTTTGCCGCGCGTCGACTCGTGGCCCAGGAGCGTGAGCGTCCCATCGTCGGCATCCACGGCAAAGATCGTGATGGAGTCGTGCCCGCGGTTGGAATTGTAGGCCCATTTGCCGGACGGGTGGACATGGATGTCCGCGGTTGAGACATGGCCGTCCCAGTCGTCCGGCAGCGTGTTGATGGTTTGGATCGATGTCAGGGTGCCGGCCTCGCCGTCCCAGTTGCAAACATCAATCGTGGCGCTCAACTCGTTCAGGACATACGCCCACCGGCCATTGGGATGGAAGTCGAAGTGGCGAGGCCCCGATCCGGGCCGGACAACCAAGTCGCTGCGATGGGTCAGGGGACCGTCGGCCCCGTCCAACTCGTACACCCGCGCCATGTCCATGCCCAAGTCGCAGGCGATGAGGAACCTGCCGGATGGATCGAGCGTGGTGGAATGGGCATGCGGCCCTTCCTGCCGTTCCTGGTCGACGCTGGATCCCTCGTGCTGCACGTTGAAGGCACCCTCAACGAACCGGCCGTCGTCGCCATAGGGAATGGTCTGAATGGAGCCGCTCTTGTAGTTCGCCAGGGCAATGCGCGACCGGGCTTCATCCAGCCTTACGTGGCAGGGCCATTCCCCGCCGGACGCATGCCGGTCCACCATGGTGAGGGCTCCGGTTTCGGGATCAAAGGTGTGCGCGGATACGCCCCCGCCACCGAATTCCTCGATGTCGTCCACCTCGCCGCACGCGAACAGGAGGTTGTGTTCGGAATGCACGTCCAGGAACGTTGGGTTCGGCAGCGACGGATACCAGTCGATGGCCTGCATCAGGCCGTCGGCCGCACGCTCGAACACATAGATGCCCTGGGCCATGGCCTGGACATGCGGCAGGGAAACCGTGTAGGTCCCCACGTACAGAAAGGTTCGGGTTGGATCAGTCATGGTCGGACTTGATTCCTTGGTGGATTGGTGCTGGGGAAGCCAAACGGGACCGACCTGGGAGTTGTGAACATTCCCGGATCGGAGTGGTCAGAGTACGAACGACTCCAGATAGCGCTTGCTGAGCAACAGCATGCGGCTGCGCAACGGCTCGCGGGACCACAGGGGTCCATGGGGCTCCATGGACAGCCAACCGCTGTAGCCATGCTCGTGCAGGAAGGCAAAGAGCGTGCCCCACGGCACATCGCCCATGCCGGCCGCCGGCTGCGAAGCCAGTTCGCCGTCAATGACCACATGTTCCTTGATGTGCATGTAGCCGACGCGGTGCCCGTATTGCCGAACCACCGGCACCGGGTCCTGTCCGGCATGCATGAAGTTGGCGGGGTCGTACTTGATGCGGACGTCCAGGCCCAACTCCCACACGCGTTCAAAGGCGGCCAGTCCGTCGAAGAACGAATTGCCGTGCAGTCCGTAGAAGGCCACGTCGAAGCCGGCTTCGGCCGCCTGCTCGAGGAAGGGAGGAAAGACACGGGCAAACTCCCGGGCCTGCTCGTCCAGGGGCGCACCGCCCCAGTCCCCGCCTCCGGTCACCAGCGTCTCGGCACCGAGAATACGGCCAAACGCCAGCAGACGGTCCAGATGGCGATGTGCTTCCGCCCGTTCGGCCGCATCCGGAGCCAAGTGGTTCCAGCCCCAGAGGCCGAGGGAGGCACAGCGGATGCTCTGCCCGTCCAGCAGGGCGGCTGCGGCCGCAATGTCGGCCTCGGTCAGGTCGGCAAAGCCAGCCCAGTGGTTGAACTCGAGACCGGCAAAGCCGTGGAGGGAGGCAAACTCCACGTCGCGGGCCAGTTGATCAGCGTCGTTGGCGGCAATGAAGGCCCACTTCATGGTTCACCGTCCCGGTCTAAACTGAACCTGTACAGGATGGCAGCGCGGATCAGCCGCCCAGGGCTTCAAGGGCGGCCGTCACGGTCTTCTTCGGTTTGACGTCGTAGTCGACCGCGACCAAGTTGCCGTCCCCGTCGATTACAAAGCTGCTCCGGTGAACGCCCATGAACTTCTTGCCCATGAAGTTGCGTTCGCCCCAGACTCCGTAGGCTTCGCAAATCGCGTGGTCATCGTCGACCAGCAGCGAAAAAGGCAGGTTGTACTTGCCGATGAACTTCGTGTGCTGCTGGCTGTCGTCCGGGCTCACGCCCAGAACCGTCGCGTTCAGGGCCTGCAAATCGTCGAAGTTGTCGCGCAGCGAGCAGGCCTGCATGGTGCAACCGGGGGTGTCATCCTTGGGATAGAAGTACAGGACCAGGTTCCGACCCCGGAAATCGGCCAGGGATACGGTTTCGCCGTTCTCGTTGACCGCGGTGAAGTCCGGTGCCGGGGTATTGGGTTGAAGGTGTTTGAGAGCCATGGATCGTCCTCAGATTTGCAGATGATGCGCCAAGGCATGCTTGGCACCGGAGAATACCCCAAGGTTCAGGGCTTGGCCGTGATCAGCTCCGGGTTGCGGTGCCAGACCACGGGATTCTGATTGTCGTCGTCGATCACATCGCCGATCTCGTAGGATGCGAACTGCTCGTCGGAGAGGATGTTCTGATTGCCGTTGAACGTGCTGCCGTACGGCATGAAACCGCAGGTCATCGCGCGCCGCCAGCCCCCCGTCATGTTGGCGCCGGCCCCGTGCACGAGCAGCGCGTTGTGGAAGGAACAGGATCCCGCTTTCATGGGCGCAGCCATGGAGGGCAGGTTTACAAAGTCCGGGTAAACCCGGAAGATGTCCGCCATGTTCTCCGTGATGCCCACGTTGTCGTAGGTCGTCTTCTTGTGCGAGCCGCCCAGGAAGTACAGGCAACCGTTCTGGTAGGTGGCATCGTCGAGCGCCACCCAGATGCTGGTGGAGTTCCTTGAATAGAAGGACCAGTAGGGATTGTCAAGGTGCCAGGCGGTGGGATTGGCCCACGGCTGTTTGATCAGCGCCTGATCGTGCCAAACCCGCATGCCCTCGGTCCCGGATAGGAGCGAGGCCATGCGGCCGATGCGCGGGTCCAGGATCAGCTTGCGCACGGCGGGACTGTCCTTCCACAGGTTTATCCGCTGCACGAATACGTAGTCGTAGTACGAGTCGCCCGCCTTCCAGCGATCGTCGTCCTCGTCCGCGCCTTCCACCACCAGCTTTTGGTCCTTGCGGTTCCCCACGGCTTCACCCACCGCATCCCGCCAGGTTTCCAGTTCGTCGGGGGTCAAAAAGTCATCGAACACAACGAATCCGTTCTCCTGGTAGGAGTCGATCTGTGCCTGTGTCACTTCACAGTTCATGGGTTTCCGCTCCGGTCTTCGATGGGAACCATCCCTCCTAGAAAACATCCAGCCCGGCTGCCGGCGGAGGGGTGCCGACAGCCGGGCCGTCGGGGAACCGCTCGGATCCCCCGAACTTCATGTCACCGAGCTATTCGCTCGTGTAGAACATCTGCTCGCCGGAGTTGTTGCCGGCGATGGCCTGGCCCGCGATGGGCACATTGCGCATGGCGGCGTCCGTGACCAGCACGTAGCCAACCTTTTCCACAAGTTGAATGAACCAGATGTTGTCGTAATGGTTCTGGTACAACTGCCTCGTGAGCTCCACGTCTTCGGGCGACGCCGGCGGGACCCTCACGCGGCCCCGGCCTGCGTCAATCAGATCCTTGACCGCCTGCGGGGGTTCTTCACCACTTTCGCCATTGGTGTTCATCCAGGTCCGCCAGGCTCCAGCCCATCCGGGTGTGGGGAAATAGTCGGTCCATGTACCGTTCTTCCACATGGGCTGAACGGACCAAATCATGGTGGCCTGCATCTCGTTGGCATTCCAACGTTGACCCCAAAGCGACGGATCAATTTGCTTGATCGTGGTCTTGATGCCTACGTCCTGCAAATACGAGGCCAACAGTTCGCCCATCGGCTGGAAGTCCGGCGCATGGTCGGCATGCTCCAGCGGCACCACAAACGTATTGCCGTCCGGCCCGATGCGGAAACCTTCGCTGTCCCGCTGATCCAAGCCGATGCTGTCCAGCAGGGCATTGGCGGCTTCGGGATCGTAGTCGCTCGGAATCAACTCGGGAAGGGAAGCATAGGTGTAGTAGATGCTCTCAATGATTTCCGGCCGGTTGATGGCAAGGCTTACGGCACGCCGGAAGTCGACATTGCCCACGACCTCGCGCCACACATCGTCCTCAAAGGTCAGATTCAAGTAAAGAGCCACCGGATCGACATGGTTGTCAAGGATTGCGAAATTGATATATCCGCTCTCTTTCGCTTCCTGGTAGAGCGGCAGCTTGAGCAGGGCGGTATCCTCGCGCAGCATGTCCACTTCGTCCGCGAAGACCTTGATGTTCACCGTGTCGGTGTCGGCCACGAGCGCGGAGACCACCTCGTCGATGTAGGGCAACTGATTGCCCGCGGCATCCACCTTGAAGTAGTAGGCGTTCCGCTCGAACTTCATGAGTTCGTCGGTTTCGGTTGCGTTGATCCAAGGCCACATCGCAGGGAAGCCGGCGCACTGCGGCCTTGTCAGGTCCCAGTTGCGGCAGTCCACGGAGGTGAAGAGCGCTCTTGGCGAATCCAGTCCCTTGTCCTCAATCATGGCCGCGATTTCATCCGCATCGCCGTAACCCGTGTGAATCGGCTTCAGGTGATGAGACGGCTTGAACACGTCCGTGTAGCCCTGCCAACCCTTGATGCTCAACTCGCGCAGAAAACCGCCATAGCTTTCGTCAAAGGTAATGCTGAAGGTGTAATCGTCGGTAATGTCAAAGACGCCCACGGTGCCGTCCGGAGACCCCCCGGAGCGGAACTTGTTGGGAACACTCGGCGTATATTCTTCATGCAGCAGGACCTCCTCATGCGCAAACCGCACATCCTCGGTTGTCACTGGCGCACCATCCGACCACTTCAAACCCTCGCGCAAGTGGAATGTGAAGACCGTGTAGTCCTCGTTGAACGTGTAGTCCTCGACCACGTTGCCGTAGATGCCCGTCACGCCGATGCCCGGAGCTGCCAGGACGTTTTCGTTGAGCATGATGAAAATGTCGGGATTCCAACCTGGAGAAGGATGGGCAAACCTCATCACGCCACCGTACTCGCCAATGGCCAATTCGGGCAGATCGTTGACTTCGGAAATGACACCCGGCACGACCACCAGAGGATTGACCGGCAACCGCTCTTCGACCGGAGCCAGTTCCCCGGAGGCAACCATGGCATCCAGTGACGGCGACTGGGAATACTTGCTGTCCGTATCGGCGGCTTCGTCCGCCGCAGGCTCGGCTTCGGCAGGGGCTTCCGGTTCAGGCGTGGCACAGGCAGTAGCCAAGGCCAAAGCCAGCAACAGGGACATGGCCGCTGCCAAGAGAGTTCGCAGTTTCATGGCATTACTCCAAAAAACCAATGGGTCCAAACGGATTCGGGGATGTCGGGGAACATGCAACCCTTCACTTGACGGCAGGCCGCATCTTATCGGCCGATCATCAATCGGCATGCGTTCGCTGATTCGGGGAATCCAAGCGCATTCTACCTGTTGCCCCGGAAAGTGGTCAAAGTGAAAGCTTGGGACAGAACGGTTGCCGTCCTTCCGGTCACCACGCAGGCAGACAGGTAGTTTCCGGCCTTCGCGGCCCCGTGGGAACATCGGTTGTGGCCAGTTGCACTGAACGCCCTTGGCCCCCGGTCACCAGGATTGGCCGATGGTTCCGGGCTCCATGAATTCGAGTACGATTGCCTGGAGAACGGTGAGAATGTCACGATTCAGGCACCAGTCCGTATGCTACGATTTCCACCCTAAGGTTCTCAGGCATCACCTTTCGCCGGGGGTTGGCTTGGCAGTCTAGGGTTGGACAGCGGCCCAAGAACCCTATTTGTGGCGAACCAGGTTGTTGCCGAACCAGAATCCGGATTCATGGTCCAGGAGGTTGCGTGAACAGGTTCAAACCAGATCTGACCGATGCCGATGTGACGCCCCGACACGTCTATTTGAACCGTCGCCGGTTCATGCGGGCTGCCGGCACCGTTGTGGGCGGTTCGCTGATCGCCGCATGCCGGGTAATGCCCGAGGAAACAGCGGAACCGGAACCTGTGGAACAGGCCGCCGCGCCGGCCCAGGACGCCGCGCCGGCTTCGAACCCGGAACCCGCGGCGGCGGTGGTGAAGGACTATGCGTCGCTGACCGACGAGTTCGGCGATCCCCTCAACTCCTTCAAGGACATCACCAACTACAACAACTACTACGAGTTCACGGTCGACAAGCAACGGGTGGCCGGCCTGGCCGCGGACTATCCGACCAGCCCCTGGACCGTGGAGGTGGGCGGATTGGTGGACAACCCCGGCACCTACACGCTCGCGGACTGGGACCGCTTCCCGAAGGAAGAGCGCATCTACCGGCTGCGCTGCGTGGAAGCCTGGTCGATGGTGATCCCGTGGACGGGCTTCCCCCTGCGTCAGCTGCTGGACGAGATCCAGCCCCAGGCCAACGCCAAGTACGTGGCCTTCCAAACGGTCTTCGATCCCGAAAACATGCCGGGCCAGAGGGGCGGCTACAACTGGCCCTATACCGAAGGCCTGCGCCTGGACGAGGCCAAAAACGACCTGGCCATGCTGGTCACGGGCCTGTACGGCGATCCACTGCCAATGCAGAACGGTGCCCCGATCCGACTGATCGTCCCCTGGAAGTACGGCTTCAAGAGCATCAAGTCGATTGTCAAAATCGACCTGGTGGAGGAACAACCCACCTCGCTCTGGATGAGTGCCGCGCCCAATGAGTACGGCTTCTACTCCAACGTAAATCCCAACGTCAACCATCCCCGGTGGTCGCAGGCCCGGGAACGCCGCATCGGCGAAAACGGGCGTCGGGAGACCCTCTTCCTGAATGGCTATGAGGACCAGGTAGGCTATCTGTACGAGGGCATGGACCTCAAGGCCAACTACTGAGTCCCAAAGAGCCAATTGGCTGACGCATGCGGCCCGGCTGTCCGGGTCGCATGCGCGTTCCACACAATTGACCACCTGCCCAGAACCATTCGATGTCCCAAGCCGCCACACAACCGGACCCTCGCGGCACTCCGGTAGCAACTGTCCAAGCCTTTCTCAAGAAGCGTCGCATGCACTGGTCACGGGCCGCCGTGCACGCAGCCATGCCCCTCTGGTTCATTGGCCTGGGCATCCTCTACCTGGTCTCCGATCCAGCCGACGACTCACTTTGGCTCATCCACAACATAGGGTTCACCGGGTTCCTGGTGCTCGTCTTTTCACTGGCCTGCACCCCTCTGGCCTTTGTCACGGGCTGGTCCCGGTTCACGCGCCTGCGTCGCACCTTCGGCTTGTGGGGTTATTGGCTGATCCTGGTCCACGTCATCCTGTATGTCTCGATCTGGTCATTCTTCGAATGGAAGTTCATCTTCATTGACATCACCACCATTTTCATCTACCAGGTGGGGTTCATCGCCTTCTTCCTGATGTCACTCCTAGCCTTCACGTCCTACGGATCCTGGCAACGGCGCCTAAAGCGAAACTGGGTCCGGCTGCACCGTTTGGCCTACGTGATTGTCCCGCTGGGCGGCATCCACTACGTGTACGTGGAGAAACGCCCGGATCTTTGGGTCCTGATCGGGGAACAGAACTGGACGGCTCTTGGGGAACAGCTCACGTCCCGCCCCTGGATGTTTATCGAGCTGTCCCTTCTCATGTTGATCCTGCGGCTGCCTCCAATTCGCCGCAACGTAATCAAATGGCGCCGTGCCCTGACCGGTGGTCCGGGCAGCAGCAAGACGCGCGCGGCCCGCGGCCGGCCGGCTACGGCCAGCCGTTCCTGATCAACCCGCACCGACCGGGATCCCTCGTTCATGGATCCGGCTTCGGCCACAGCTGAACTCCTGGCGCGCCTGGACCGTGTCCTGAGCGAAGACATCCGGCCGCTGGAGGCGGACCTGCTCCAACGCGGGCCGGAATCCGTGGACGCGTCGTTGATGCAACTGCGCCGGAAGCACCGCCGGCAGGGCCTGTGGAACTTCCAGCTGCCCCGCCATCTGGACGGCGTCGGCCTGTCCCTATCGGAGTTCGCCCATGTAAGCGAGCGGCTTGGTCAAAGCCCCCTCGCCCACGCCGCCTTCAACTGCCAGGCCCCGGACGCAGGCAATATGGAAATCCTGGAACGGCAGGCCACCTCTGCGCAAAAGGAACGGTTCCTGTTGCCCCTGGCCCGCGGCGAAATCCGCAGCTGCTTTGCCATGACAGAGCCGGAGCATGCCGGTTCCAACCCAGTGTGGATGAGCACATCGGCTTCCCGGCAAGGAGACGGATGGCTGCTGAACGGACACAAGTGGTTTGTAACCAGCGCCCACGGGTCCGACTTCGCGCTGGTCATGGCCATCACCGATCCCGACGCGCCGCGCCACAACCGCGCCAGCCAGTTTCTGGTTCCCATGGATACGCCGGGCGTGGAGCATGTGCGCCGGATTCGCATCATGGGCGAGGAGGGATCCAGCTGGTTCAGCCACTCGGAACTGCGCTTCAGGAATGTGGGGCTGCCCGCCGACGCGCTGCTGGGACCCCGCGGTGCGGGCTTCCGCGTGGCGCAGGAACGCCTGGGCCCCGGACGCATCCACCATTGCATGCGCTGGCTCGGCATTTGCCGACGGGCACTTGACATGATGGCGGCCTACGGAGCTTCACGGGAAGTGGCTCCGGGACGGGCCCTGGGCACGCGGCAGTCGTTTCAGCACGTCCTGGCCGAACTCGAGGCGTCGGTTGCGGGCGCCCGCCTGCTGGTCCTGGACACGGCCCGCCAAATCGAACGGCAGGGGCACGGCGAGCTGCGCAGCCGGATCTCCATGATCAAGTTCCATACCGCAGCCGTTCTGCAGGATGTGGTGGACGCGGCCATTCAGGCCATGGGCGCCGCCGGTGTCAGCGACGATCACGTCCTGTCCTGGTGGTATCGGCACGAACGCTGCGCACGCATCTACGACGGCACCGACGAAGTCCACAAAACCGTGGTGGCGCGGGATCTGTTGGCGCGGCACGGCTTGCAGGTTGGCTTCTAACCGTCGTACGGCGCGCCTTTGACATGACCAGTTCCCGGAAGGGTTCGATACTGCCGCTCGACACTCCCGCCGCTGTCCAGTCGGAGGCCGACCTTGATCCCGGCCGGCTGACGGCAGCCCTGCAGGAGACCGACACCGGCCTGGAACCGCCATTTCGGCTGCACCAGTATCCGAGCGGATTTTCCTGGCTGACCTATCGGGTCACCGACGGTCGCGGCCGCCGCTGCGTCCTCAGGATGCCGCCGCGGGGGAGTCGGATTGCCCGGGCCCACGATCCGGCTCGCGAATACCGCATCCTCTCGGGCCTGAAACCGATCTATCCGCTGGTGCCCCGCGCGCTGGCCTGCCGTACGGATACCAACCCCTTGGACACCCCCTTCCTGTTGATGGAGCAGGTGGACGGTGCCATCCTGCGCGCGGACCCGGACGCCGCACCCGACGACGACGCCATGCGCACCATCGGACGCCATCTGGTTGCCAATCTGGTCCGGCTGCACGGCCTGGACCTGGACGGCACCGAGTTGTCCGACCTGGGCTATCCGGACGGCTTTGTCCTGCGTCAAATCCGCGGTTGGCAGGGCCGCTACGCAGCGGCCCACACCGACAATGCCCCGGAGGAGGCGGATATCGCCGCCTGGCTTGAAGCCAACCTGCCCGCATCGCCCACGCCCACCCTAATCCACAACGACTACAAGCACGACAACCTGGTGCTGGCACCGGAACCGCCCCACGAAATCAGGGCCGTCCTGGACTGGGAGATGGCCACGCGGGGCGACCCCCTCATGGATCTGGGATCCAGCCTGGCCTACTGGGTTACCGCGGACGATCCACCAGCCATGCAAGCGCTGCAACACAGCCCCACCCACCTGCCCGGCAACCCGGCCCGGGCCGAGGTTGTGGAACAATATGCGGCCCAAAGCGGCCGGTCCGTTGACCACATCGTGTTCTACTTCGTGTTCGGCAACCTGAAGCTGGCCGCCATTCTGCAGCAGCTGTACCGGCGCTGGGCCGACGGTGTCACGCGCGAGCAGCGCTACGCCCGCCTCCACCTTGAGGTGAAAGCCTGTCTGCAAACGGCCCGGCAGGCCATGCAGTTGGGCCGCATAGACAATTTGTATACGGTCTGAACCCGTCCCCCGGACCAAGGCAAGGAGCAACTCCCCGTGATTCAGTTTGGAATCTGCAACCCGTTGGCCAACCACGAACTGGCCGCCGCCGGCGGCTGCGACTACCTCGAGTGCGGCGTCTCGGAGCTGCTTCCCCTCATTCCCGAAGACGACAATGCCGAGGTCGAGGCCCGCATGGCCGAGTTCGCCGCCGCCGCCCTGCCGATCAAGGCCTTCGCCGGCTTCATTCCGGCCGACCTGAAGGTCACCGGACCCGAGGTCGAGTGGGGCCAACTGTCCGCCTACCTGGACACCGCCCTGCGGCGGGCCAGCCAGGTGGGGGCCGACGTCGTGGTTTGGGGCAGCGGCCCATCCCGACACGTGCCGGACGGCTTTGCCCGCGACGGAGCGGAGGAACAGGTGGTCCGCTTCCTGCATCTGGCCGGTCACTGGGCCGAGCAGCATGGCATCACCATTGCGATCGAGCCTCTCAACACCAAGGAGTCCAACATCGTCAACTCCGTCAGCGAGGGCGTCAACTTCGCCGAGCGCGTGGCCCATCCCCGCATTCGCGTCCTGGCCGACTTCTACCACATGCAGGAGGAGGACGAGCCAACCGACGTCATTTCACGCTTCGGGCCCTGGCTGAGCCACATGCACACGGCCGACACCGGCCGGCTGTATGCCGGTTCCGGCGACTATCCCTATGCCGACTTCGTGGCGGAGGTCAACAAGGCGGGTTACCAGGGCATGCTTTCGGTGGAGTGTCGCTGGGGCGAGGATCTGGCGGGCGAGATCAAGGCCAGCATGGACTACCTGAAGTCCCTGTGGGCCGACTGACCAACGAATCCGCACGAAGACCATGCAACCTGTACCATGGTTGTGCAATATGCACAAGATATTGGGGGCAAATTCGTTGGGATAGCCATTCATCGGTCTCCGGCACCTGCCTATACTGATGCTCAGTCGTTGATTGTTGAGCACTAGTTACCAAAGAGGAGACTGACATGGCCCTACTCATTGCACTCGGAGGATTTGCAGCCCTGTTTACCATGTGGGTCGTGCTGCCGAAGGTTCTTCACAATCGGGCCTCCTCCGAGTAGGAGCCAATCCAAACAACAAGCGAACCTCCCGCCCTCGTCCGGCGGGATGGGATGAAAAGGAGGCGGAACCGCCTCCTTTTTTGTTGTCCATTTTTCAATTGGGCCGTCGGGCGGAACGGCCAGCGTGACGTATTCGCCCGGTCCCGGACTCCGCGGCAACGCCCGCCGCATTGACTGTCTGTACACTGCGGTTATGATCGTGGGTGGGCGCACATGCTGAATCGGGTCGGCCGCCATACTTCCCCACCCCTGCGAGACATTCGGCCACCGCCAAGCCGACCGACGAAGAGGCCGCCCAGTCGCAGTTCCATGTCTGTTCGATCGGGTCATGACTCCGTCTGCTCTCAACAACGTTGACTTAAGCCAGGCGCTCGGGCGCAAGGCGTACGAAAAGCGATTGATCCCGCTTCAGGAACGCTTTCTGGCCCTGCGCCTGCAACTGGGAGGCCAGGTCGGAAACGCTCTGGGACCGCCTCTGCTCATCCTGTTCGAGGGGTGGGATGCCGCCGGCAAGGGCGGGTGCATTCGCCGACTGGTTCAGCCCCTGGATCCACGTCACTTCACCGTGCATCAGTACCAGGCTCCGACCCCACGCGAAAAGCGGCACCACTTCCTGTGGCGCTTCTGGCCGGCGGTTCCAGGCCGCGGGGGCATGTGCATTTTCGATCGTACCTGGTACGGGCGGGTGCTGGTGGAGCGCGTGGAAGAATTTGCCTCGCGTACGGAGTGGTACCGGGCCTATGAGGAAATCAGGAACTTCGAGTCCCTGCTCATCATGGAGGACGTGCTCCTGATCAAGTTCTTCCTGCACATTTCCCCGGAGGAACAGACCTCGCGGTTCAAGCGCCGCGAGCGCGATCCGTTGAAGAACTGGAAACTGACAGAGGAAGACTGGCGCAACCGTGCCAAGTTGCCTGCCTACACCGAAGCCATCGAGGACATGCTGCACGAAACCCATACCGCCATCGCCCCGTGGACCGTCGTGCCGGCCGAGTCCAAGCGGTTCGCCCGCATCAAGGTGCTGGAAACCGTGATTGCCAAACTGGAAGCCGCGCTGGATTAATTGCAATAGGCAGGTGCCAAACATGCCGAAGAAGACGCTTTACCTGGCCAACCCGTACGGCTTCAACCGACTGGTGGCCGAAGGTCCCTTGTTGGAAATTCAGGGAAAGCTCGAGGCCATGGGCTTCGAGGTGTGGGAACCGTTCCAGCGCAACAACCAGCATGACAGGACCGATCTGGCCTCGTTCTACTACCAGGTGGGCCAGTGCGACAAGAACGATGTCCGCGACTGCGACGGCGTCTTCGCCATCACGGACGGGTCCCCGCCGGACGAGGGGGTCATGGTGGAAGTCGGCCTGGCGATCGCGTGGAAGCGGCCGGTCTTCTTCTACCGCGCGGACACCCGGCACTGCAGCGACACGAGCGTGTATCCGCTCAACATCATGTTGTTTGTCGGCTTGGCCGACCCGGAAGTCTGGAAGCGCTACTGGTACACCGACGTGACCGATCTGGACAATCCGGACAAGGCCCTGTCCCTGTTTGCCGCTGGTGAGCCTCTGCCCGGATTCCTGCAGGACTGACGACCGATGGTGCGCAGGAGCTTATTGCCAAATTTGAAAGGATCAAGACTTTGCGTCGACGCGGACGCGGGGTGATCAAGATGGAAAATTGGAAAGACTGCCCAGCCGTTGAACGCCACCACGGCAAGCTGAGTGGTGCATGGACGTTCGTCGGTACCCGGGTGCCGATCGCTGCCCTCTTTGAGAATCTTGAGAACGGCGCCACGATGGAACAATTTCTCGCCTGGTTCCCGGGCGTAGAGAAGTGGCAGGTCAAAGCCGTGCTTCAACACGAAGTGAAGGCGTTGAGAGTTCCGACTCCTTTATGAAGGTGCTACTCGATATAAGCCCCTTTTCAATCACCCTCAACTAGGCGGGTACCGCCTCCGGCGTTCGCGCGGGATGTCCTCTGCACCCGCCGTCAGCAACCGGGCCAGGTCGGCCTGTGCAACCTGTAGGCACGGCCCCGTCTGCAGATCCCGGCGGAAGGCGAGGCCGACGGCCGTCACCGTGCGACCGGTCCCCAGGTGTTGGCGCCCGTACTGCCGGTCCCGGATCTGGCGGAGGGCCACGTCTTGGGACTGGTTGTACTTGACCTCAAAGACGTACACCCGGTTGCCGATTTGGATCTCGTGGTCGGAACGCCCGCCCCAGTTCGACTGCTCCGACTGCGTGGGGACAGCCATCAACAGGAACAAAGCCTGCAACAGGGCGCGGTAGCCGGCTTCCTGCTGCAGGTTCTCGTGTGCGATGCGAAAGACGAAGTGTTCCAGCCGACGGCCGAAGCCGTCCACGTCCCCGGTCGCCAAGCAGGCCCGCAGGTCCGGGATCAGGGTTTCATCCAGCGCCGGTGCGTGCGCGGCCAGACCCAAGATGTCGCGGGTCCACGATGCCGCGACTTCCCGGTTGGGGAAGTCGAGATGGGCCTTCCCGGCGTCGCGCCCCCCGTGCCAAGTGTAGTAGCCGGTCTCCAGCATCAGGGTGGTGTAGTCGGGATGGGGCAGGGACCGCAGGCCGGCATCGGACGCGTCCTCGGCCCCGCCGGCCGGCAGGGCCTGGCGCGTATCGGCCGCCAGACGCGCGATCAGGCCGGGGTGGCCCGACTCGCTCCAGGCGGAGGGCCAGATGCCGTCCGCCGCCGCGCGGCGGCGATCCGGCTCTGCGAGCACGCGGGACACCCCGTTGGTCAACGTGAAGGGGTTGTAGACGCGCGGGGCTGAGGGCAACTCCGAGAAGCGGTAGCCGTTGTAGAGATCCCGCCACGCGGTCTGGATGGCGCGGGGCTCCAGGCGCGGTTCCATGTCTGCCAGGGCCTCCCGGTAGGGAGCCAAATACCGGTCCACCTCATCCTCGGTGAAGCCACACAGCGCGCCGTAGCCGGGTTCGTCGGAGATGTCGACGAAGTTGTTGGCCGCGGAGAACAGGTGGTGACGCGCAAAGCGCGTGATGCCGGTCACGAATACGCCGAAGAGCAGGCCTTCGTCGTCCTTCAGCACGCGGATGAATTCTCGGAGTTCCTCAACCGCGGGTTCCAGGGAGCGGTCGGTCCCGATGTGGTTGACAATGGGTGCGTCGTACTCGTCGACCAGCACTACGGGTTCCGGTTCGTAAATTTCCGTAAGGTCTTCAACGAGGGTGGCCAGGAGTTCCGCAGGTGACGCTGTAGGCGAAGCCTCGGTACCGATCCAACGGCGGCCACTGCGTCGCCGCCACAACCGGATCACGCTGTGCAGGTAGTTCTGTAGATATGTGAGCGTACCAGCGGGAGATGAAGCCGCAGCACGGGACAGGTTAAGTCGAATCACGGGGTGCCAACCGTGTGTTCCATGCCAGTCCTCGGCATCCAGGCCCTCCCACAGCCACGGCGGCGAAGTCCAGCCCGCGGGCAGGCCCTCCAGGGGCTCGGTGTTGCCTTCGGGATTGGCCCTGTGACCCGGCGGCAACCCCTGGAACCAGGCCTCCAGCGTGTTGATTAGCAGCGTCTTGCCAAACCGCCGCGGACGCGCCAGGAACTGGTGGCGCGTGGCCAGCCGGTACGTGGAGGTTGTGGCCAGCAGTGCGCGCAGTGCTCCGGTCTTGTCGACGTAGAAACTGCCTTCCGCACGAATGGCCGCAAAGTCGGCGTCGGTGGGGTGCAGGGGCGGAAGTGTGCGCATGGCGATGGACATTCCCAGCTGCGGCGGGAACCTGCGGGATTGTACAAGGGCCGCCGGGGCCAGAGGCAGGCCTTTTGGCACACCGCAATCCGCATGCGGACCGCTCCCTGCTTGCGCAAAAGGCATGGCGGCGCTGTCCGTGATTCGACAGGAAGGCATCCACCAACACTTCTTTCAGGGCCTGCGGCAACGGGGCAAGGTCGCCCTGGTGGCGGTCATGCGCAAGCTACTCCTCCCCCTGAATGTGGTGGCCCGCCGAGGGATCCCTTGGATGCCACAGGAGCAGTGGCGATCTGAACCTTCAATGTCTTGACTTTCAACACAGTATCTGTGTTGAAAGTCAAGTCTCGCCAGCCATGGGCATGCGGTCCGGCGGCCATGCCGGGACAACCCACTAGCAGGTAGCGGCGGAGGCGCGATGTCCGTGTGGACCACTGGCCGGCGCGGTGTGGCGGCTGTGGCGCGGCCCTGCCCCGGACGGACACCGCGCCTGTGGCCCGACGCCAGGTGCCCGACCTGCCAGTGCCGCCGCCCCTGACTGTGACGGAGCACCGGGCCCATATGGTGTGCAGCCCCGACTGCCGCACCCGGCGAGTGCAATCCGTGAATTCCAATCCTGCTTGCAGGCCGGTTAGCAACCTTGGGTTTGCCCTGATGACTCCGGTACCAGACCGGTCATGTACTGGCGCAAATCGGCACAAGCCGGGTCGTCCCAACGGTTGTCGAACTCCATCGGGTCCTGTTCCAGATTGAACAGTTCGCCCAGCCCAGTGCCGTGATACCGAACCAGCTTCCAGCCTTCGGTCCGAATCATGGTTCCGTGGCTGCGTTGCGGTCCCCGACCCAGGTGGAGGGCCCCGTGGTAGTCGCATCGCACAAACTCGCGATGGCTGTTCACCGCCCCCTGGGCCGTCAACAGCGGCCACAGACTGCAGCCCGGCAATCCGCCAGGGGCCTCAAGCCCGGTGACATCCATCAGGGTCGGCACCAGATCGGTCAACTCCACCAAAGCATCGCTGACGACTCCCTCCCGCACGCGCCCGGGCCATGACACGATGAGCGGCACGCGAACCAGGCCCTCATAAAAGCGGCAGCCCTTGCCCCAAAGTCCGTGATCGCCCAGCATGTCGCCGTGGTCCGACATGAAGATGATGAGCGTCCGTTCCTTTTGACCGGAGTCTTCCAGGGCCTTGATCACGCGTCCGATGTTTTCGTCAATCAACTCGATCATGGCGTGGTAGGCAGCCTTCCGAGGGCCGTCGGCCACCGGATCCGGCGGCTGCGCCGAAGATTGGAAGTCAACATCAGCCAACCTGGCCTGGGCATCGAGGTCGCTGGTTCTGAAGGCCGGGCCGGGCATCGCAGCCGAGTCGAACCGGGCGAGATATTCCGCCGGCGGGTCGAACGGCGGATGCGGATCAAACGGGTTCATGCTCACGAGCCAGGGACTGTCGAGCTGCCCGGTGACGAAATCGATGGCGGTGTCGGCACAGAATGTGGTTTGGTGGCACTCCGCCGGAATGGGTTCTCCAAGATGTCTCAGCTTCCCCAGATCGAACCCCCTGTCCCGGACCCAGTTGGCGTAGGCATGCCGACGGCCCCAGTCATCGAAGGGGCTGTGACTCCACTGGAAGACTCGATACCCGTCGTCGCGCGGCCGCACCTCGGGTTTAAACACCCGGACGCCTTGCACGCGGCTGTCCGGGACTTCCCGCTGATAGGCGCCGGCCAGGTGCAGCTTGCCGACCAGGCCACAGTCGTAGCCGGCCCCATCGCGCAGCAGGCGGGGCAGCAGGTCGGCGCGTTCCGACCACCGGTCATTGTTGTTGCGTTCGGCACCGATCGTGCCGGGATACATGCCGGTCAGGAAACTGGACCGGCTGGGTGTGCACACCGTGCTTTGACAGTACGCGTTCCGAAAGACCGTACCGGAGGCGCACAGCCGATCCAGATGCGGCGTCCGGGCATGGGGCACGCCCATCGCGCCGATGGTGTCCAGGCGTTGTTGATCCGTGCAGATCCAAAGAATGTTGGGCGGGTTCAAGTTGAGGGTCCCTCAACCCGCAGCATCTGGTTGCCGTCCTTCATGAACTCGTAATCGACGACTACCGGTTCCGCCAGCATCCCCGCCTCTCGGCACGCTGCCACAACCCCCTGTACATGCGGGGAGGGCGCGCCGCCCAACTGCCGCAGGGGAAACACACGCACCTCCCGCGCCACCCTGAGCAACTCCAACATGGCCTGCACGTGGAATTCCAGATCGAACCACTGGCTGTAGAGAAACAGGAAATGGGAGCACAGCGCCAAATCGAAAGACCCGCTGTCGAACGGCAGATCCGGCAGGGCCGCGTCAATGTAGCGGCCGTCGGCCTTGCCACCGGGAAAATCCGCCAGAAACCGATGCTGTGCCTCCATGCGGAGTTGACCCAGCGCCTCCGGCGAAACTATGCGGTCCCACACGAAGTCGTGTCGGTTGCGCCTGGTCTGCTCCAAGACCAGATCGAATGTCTCGCGACCACGCTGTTCAATGGCATCCGGTGTGAACGCATACAGCGGATCTGCGGACACCACGCGACAGCCCCGCTCCGCCATCTCCGCGTTGAAACTGGCCGGACCGTCCGCACATCCCAGGATGCGCCCGGCCATGTCCCGGGATGAAAGGCTGAACATGGCCTCGTATTCATCGAGGGTCCGCCCCCAGGGAATCACCTGGTCAATGGAGAATGGCATCTTCGGTCACCGTATCAAGGTCCTACAGACGGGGTCGTGCGCTCGCCGCCCGTGTCGGAACCAAGGGCATTCGCCTCCGTCAGACCGCGATTTCGCGGGCGTGGTCCGGCCAGTGCAGGTCGGCACCGCCACGCACCAGGAGCCCCTGATATTCGCTTAGCAAGCCTTCACCATGCAACACGCTGCGCGGCGAAGTGTCACGTTGCAGGCAAAAGGCAGCCAGAGTGCCCACCGCTTCTCCAATTGCCCACTCCACGGGATGCAACCTATAACAGCCGTTGGTGATATGCGTAACCCCGAGGTTCTTGCAGGCTGGCAGGAGGTTTTCGACCCGCACGGGAATTAGTGCACCCAAGGGAATTTGGAACGGATAGGAACCGACGTAGATGTAGTTGCGGTTCGCGGAACTGGGGTGCAGGTCGATCCGGTAGCAGCCCGTGCCCACGGTGTCCGGGAAATTCTCGGCCCCCTTCAACTTCCCCCTCTGTTCCAAGCCCACATGCTCCTCCAGGACGGTGAACTCCGCCTTGATACGGCGGGATTCGCGCACGTAGACCTGCTTGGCCAAGCCATCTGGCGAGCCAACCACATCCTCCCTGAGCCTGAGTCCTCGATAGCCCGTGCCGCCATCCACCCGCGGAGCCTCGGTCTGCATCCAATACAGCCAGGACAAACTCAGTTGGCGCGCCTCCTGCAACGCCTCCGCGCGCATGGCTGGCGACACGCCCAGCAGAGGCCGCCCCCAATAATCGTTCTGGGGCCAGTTGATCAACGACACATCACCAATGCCGGAGTCGGGGTCCATGAGACCGGCATCCAGCAGCCGGCGGTAGCGCCATCGTTCCCGCGACCGCTCCGGATGGTCCGGTACATGGAAAATCGGGGCAAACCGCCGCTCCAGCGTAGTCGGGTTGCAATCGTGCCAGTCGAAAAACCGGCCGGGCCAGAAGTCCGGCCGATAGTCCTTCCAGTAGGCGTACATGGCCGGTTGTGCGATTACATGGTCCTCGTCCGGATGGTGGGAGAGTGCAAAACACCACGTGATGGACTGCTGGTCCATCGGATCGGCATCGCCGGGCAAAGCATGCAACTCGCCTGTATCCCGCTGACTCTCGGCACCGATTACATGTTCGATCCCGGCCAGTTCCAGGAGATCACCCAGTTCCGACGCGTCCAACACGTACGCGGCCCTGATCCACAGGGATTGGCCGGTTCGGGTATTCCGCAGTTCCACTGCCTCGACGCGGTCGCCTGCGGCTTGGACTGCAACCGGTTCATGTTCGAGCAGCAGCCTCAGATTGCCACGCGCCAAGTGGGGCGCGGCCATCTCCATGAGAACTGCGTGGGCCACCCGCGGCTCGTGACACAGTCGGCTCACATACCCGTTCCCCGGATTCAGGAGGCTGGTATTCCGCGCTTCGGCTGTAAGCGGATAGTGCCTGCGGTAATAGTCCCGCACCCCCTGCCGAAAACGACGGTAGTTGTGGCAGGACCCGTGACTCTCAATCCATGGATGTTCATCCGGCGGCACCGCCTGGGCGGTCAACTGGCCCCCAATCCAGTCCGTGGACTCGGTCAACACCACGCGCAGCCCCATCGCGGCGGCCCGCATGGCCGCCGCCGTGCCGCCGGTTCCGCCTCCGACAATCAGGATGTCCGTATCCATGGTTTCAATTCCGGGGTTTGGCCGCCGGTCCGGGGTAGTGCGCGCGTCCCACGGATGCGGTGCCGGGCGGGACAAACCCCTGTCCGTGGTATGCCGGGCTATCGAAGCAGTTGGGGATACCCGGACTCGATAAACGGATAGGCCTCGATCAACGCCTCCTGAAAGATGCCAATGGCCTGGTCGACGGTGTCCCGGGACATGGCCGTGGTTGTGTTCAGGCAGCCGCCCGTGGACATCATCAGACCCCGGTTCAGGCAGGCCAGGAAGATGAAACGCCGCACTTCCGCCGGCGCCGAACCTGCATCCCGGTAGTTGCGAACCTGCCTGTCGGTCATGTGGATCCCCACGAGCGATCCGCGGCCCACAATCTGTCCCTTCAGGCCCTGTTCAACCAGAACTTCGCCCATGCCCGTGCGCAGGCGGTCTCCAAGTTCGTTGATATACGCGATGCGGTCCGCCGTCAGATGCTCCATGGCGGCCGCGCCCGCAGCCATGGTGACCGGATTGCCGTTGAAGGTGCCGCCGTGGCCAATGGATTCCTTGGCATCGGGATCGTAGCGGCCCATGAGATCCGCCCGCCCGCCGAAGGCGCCCACGGGGAAACCGCCACCGATGATCTTGGCGAAGGCCGTCAAGTCGGGCCGGATGCCGTACAGGGCCTGGGCTCCGCCCTGGTCGAGGCGGTAGGTTTGAACCTCGTCCAGCACCAGCAGAACGCCGTGCGCCTCCGTGATGCGACGGACCGCCTCCAGATACGACTGGGTGGCCGTCGTGTAGCCATGGGAACCGAGCAGTGGTTCCACAATCACGGCGGCAATGGAGTCCCGATGGTTCGCGACCGTCTCGGCCAGGGCCTGTTCATTGTTGAAGGGCACCACGTACATGGCTTCCCGGGCATGGTCGGGGATGCCGGCGCCTTCCGGCTTGCTCAGTGGCCGTTGTTCCGGACCCGCGCCGCCGACACCGGGGGAGACGCTGATGCTGACGGCATCGTGCGTGCCGTGGTAACCACCCTCCACCTTGACGAAATGCGACTTCCCCGTGGCGGCCCGGGCCGCCCGAAGGGCCATCATGGTGGCCTCCGTGCCCGAATTGGCAAACCGGATGCGCTCCACGGAGGCCACCCGACTGCACAGGATTTCCGCCAGCGCAATCTGGTGCTCGTTCAGGGCTCCCCAGGCGGTTCCCTGAGCAACCTGGCCGCGCACGGCTTCTTCGACGGGACCGAAACGGTGACCGTGGATCAGCGTGGTGGCATTGTTCATGAAGTCGAGCAGACGGTTGCCGTCCACATCCACCAGCTCGGTGCCTGCGGCCCGGTCAATCACCAGGGGATAGGGCCGGAAATAGGTTGAACTCCGGGTCTCCCCGCCGGGCATGACGCGTTTGGCCCGGGCATGCAACGCGGCCGACTTCGGGGTGCGCTCCCGATAGCGGTCCTCCAAGCGTTGCATCAACTCTTGGGTTGTCATCACGATCCGTCCCGGTGTAAATGGCTTGAGGCAACAGCAGACAGGGCTTGCGCAAGGCCTGACTGACATCTCATTGTATGGTCCGACGGTGCACAGCCGCTACTGGTCGGGATATGCCGGTTCCCGGGAGCGGATATACCGATGCCGACTGTTGGCTGTTGCCTTCACCCCGGTTGTCGTCATGGTTTTTGGTGATCGTGTCCCACAGGTTTGGCGATTCATGGACGAACCCGCACCCATTCACCGCCGGATTGGAGACAAGAGTGTTGTGGCACCGCCAGGGGTTGGCGTTGCATCGGGCGAAAGCACAACGGCCACAGGCTGCCGGAGACGGCTTCGCCCATCCAAACAGCACGGATGGACGGCCATAGGACCAACGGACTGGATCGTGTCGGGCAACAGAATCTGCCAGACACCCGACGCGGGCGCGCCGGTTGGTCCATACGGCCTGGAATGCGCCGGATCCGCAGTGGCAGGTGCTACGTACACAACCCGGCGCTCCCGGCTGCGTCCGAGGGAATGCCTTGCGCACGGACTGGCGGCGCCTTGCGAGCCACGCCCATACCATGCGGTGTGGCGGTGCACACAGGGGCCTGAACCGTGCACCCCGTGATGCCGTTGTTCGAGGAGAATGCTTGGCGCAGGCAGGATTGCCTGCTACCTGCCTGCTGCCGGGCGTTCCGCAACCTGACCGGGAGCGCGGCGCGATCGCCTTGCGGACGATCAATCAAAGTCGTTGTCGTTGATCAACCTGCAACCTGCCCAACTCCTCCCGCAGCTTGTGCAGGCCGACCTCGTCAACGCCGGTAACTGCCTCAACGGTCTCCCACGGGATCCCCAGTTCCAGCATGCCTTCGACGTTTGCCAGCCGCTCCTCGATCCTTCCCTGCTTCAGGCCCAGCTTTCGGCCCAGCTTTCGGCCCTGCTCCAAGCCTTCCTGTTCAAGTTCTGCCTCCAGAATTTTCAACATGATCACGTCTTCCCGGTTCAGGCCGACATCCCGATACTGTTCCAGGTACTCTTCAATCTCGGATTCTTCAATCTCCGCGGCCAGAACGACCTTCATGGCTCCCCCTTACTCGATTGTGTAGTACCGCATCAGCGTCAACACCTTGGACCGGCCGCCGAGCGTGGCCCGAATCGCCGGAAACAAAGGCGGCAACAGCTGCAACAGGCGCTCGGCCTGCGCCCGGAGGGGGCCGCTCAGCAGCACCCCCATTGCCATGACACAGGCATCCTCGTGCGCGTGCCTGCCGGTTCCACCATGGGTGATTGGAAGCGACAGGAACCAAGCCCATCCTGCAACTCCGCATTGTGCAATTCATCGAGATGGAGTGACGGCATCCATTCCCGGGGGCTGTTGTTCAGGCTCACACGCACCATCAGGCTGACGGGATACGGCCTCGCCTCCTTGGGGAGGATCAATCAAGGTCATTGTCGTTGACTACCTGCAACCTGCCCAACTCCTCCCGCAGCTTGTGCAGGCCGACCTCGTCAACGCCGGTAACTGCCTCGACGGTCTCCCACGGGATCCCCCGTTCCAGCATGCCTTCGACGTTTGCCAGCCGCTCGAGTATCCTCCCTTCCTCGCGGCCTTCCTGTGCAAGTTTCGCCTCCAGAATTTTCAACATGATCACGTCTTCCCGGGTCATGCCGATATCCCCATGCTGTTCCTGGTACTCTTCAATTTCCGCGGTCAGGATGTCCTTCATGGCTCCTCCATACTCGATTGTGTAGTACCGCATCAGCGTTAACACCTTGGACCGGCCGCCGGGCGTGGCCCGAATCGCCGGAAACAAAGGCGGCAACAGCTGCAACAGGCGCTCGGCCTGCACCCGGAGGTGGTCGCTCAGCAGCATCTCCATCGCCCGACCATACGCATCCCCGCGCGCCTTCTCCAACGGCATGCCCGTCAGTTCCACCAGCACGTGACTGAAGCGGCAGGCACCGGGCAGGTCCCGCACCTCCTCATTGTACAAATCCTCGAAACGGAGGGGCGGCGACCACTCCCGCGGGCCGTGGTGCAGGACCACGCCGACAATCGGGCTGAGGAAGCGCGCCCGCGGGTGCCGGGTTCGCTCCTCGTCCCAAATGCGGCCCTGGTAGCGGAGCAGCCGCAGGCGCAGCCAGAAGTCCACCGTGGACTGGTGCTCGACCAGTACATACACATACACCGGCCGGCCCGATTCATGTCGGATCTCAAACAGCACATCCGTCTCGGACCTTCCCAGTTCATCGTCGACAAACGTTCCCGGCTGCAGTTGCAGCGCGGTGAAGTCGAGATGGTGGGCCACGTCCCGCGGCAGCCGCGCCTTCAGCCAGGCGCGGGCGGTGGCCGGATCGCCAAGGACCCGGCGCACCAAGGCATCGTGTCTCATGCCGATGATTTGTGCTTCCGCCATGCCGCTCGTTCCTGATGGGGACCACGTTCAAGTCATGTCGCAAAGCGTACACCAATTGGAACTAATTAGCTAAATTACAACTTTCATATTGAGTTCGAAGACTCCCAAAAGGCCTCAACATCGCGTCCGACAACAGCGATGGTTCATTGGAGTCTGTTTGTCTCCACTTCCAAGTTGATCTGTCCAGCATGGCCGATTGTGCAAAGGCAGTCGGCCCTGCCGCACCGCGGCAATTCTCACGGGAGACTCCGTTGTCGATGGACGGTGGGATGTGGATACCGGATTGTTGGGTTCAACCCTGGTCCTCAATCGCGGGGCACGTGCGGCCCTGCGTCACGGGATACGGCAGGTTTCCGGAACGCGGTACTGTCGGGAGGCCCCCTGTGATGGTCCGCGGCGCCAACTTTGACAAGCCGGCCGGAAACTCCGTTCCGAGGCTAAAAATCGGAATGGCATCGGATGGTTTCTGTGTTCAATTACAATCATATCTGCCCGATTCTCCCCATCACTGTTCCCGGCTTGGGCAACTCGTAGGAACACAGTGGTCAACTTCCCAATTAGTGGAAAGGACTTTTGCACCATGCGCAAACACACTTTGACCCGCCGCGGATTCCTGAAGGGCACAACCTTGGGTGCCGCATCCCTGGCTCTGGCCGCCTGCGCGGCACCGGTGGCCGCCCCGGCATCCGGCGAGGACACCTCCGCCGAAATGGCTCCGGTCGACATTGATGTATGGACCGGCTGGACCGAGGGCGCCGCCGACAAGATTGAACAGATCCTGGACGGCTACAACCAGTCGCAGTCGACTGTGCAGGCCCATCACGTAGTCGTGGCCAGCGGGATGACCCAGAAACTCCTGGCCGGCATTGCAGCCAACGAAGGGCCCACCACGGCTGTCGTATTCGGTGCGGCCGTTGCCTACCAGCTGGCGGCCAACGAAGCGCTGCTGGCCCTGGATGAACTGGGCGACCCCGACCAGGTCCAGACCCTCAGGGACTGGATGCATCCCGCCATATGGGACTTGGGCACGTACCAGGGCAGCTTCTACTACGCCAGCATGTGGAATCAGTCCATGGGCACGTTCGTAAACCTGGACCTGGCCGAAGCGGCCGGCGTGGATCCGGACAGTCCCCCGGAAACCCTTGAGGAACTCGTTGATGTCTGGGAGCAACTGACCACCTACGACGACGACGGCAACATCAATGTCCTGGGCGGTGACTTCAACTGGAACGCCATGATCATGGGACGCTTCCAAGGCCAATTCGTGGCGGACGAGACCACGGTCACGGCCAATCATCCCAACAATGTCAAGGCCTTGGAGTGGAACACGGCCGTGTGGGAACGCTTTGGCGTGGACAAGATGCAGACGTACCAGGCATCGCTGCAAGGCGCGGGCGGGCGCTCGCGCGGTTTGGCTCCGTTCCTGGCAGGCCTGCGGGCCACCGAAACCACCGGTCCCTGGCGCTTCAACTCGATGCGGGACTACGCCAACGAAGACTTCAGGTTCACGGTTTGGCCCTTCCCCAAGCCGACGGGATACGAGACGCGCGGCATGTACACCTACGGCGACGGCTGGATTGTGCCGGTCACGGCGCCCGAACCGGAAGCCGCCTGGGAAATCATCAGCGTCATGACCGGTGCCACCGGCGATCGCGACACCTACACATCGCTCTTCATCACCTGGCTGTGCGTCAACAATCCCGTGTCGGAAGGCATGAAGGACCACCCCCTCTTCCGGGACGAGGTGATTGGCGCCTGCCCGGGCTTCACCGACATCTTCATGGACGACCTGTACAACTCGGATTACTACCTGTATCCCCCCAAGGTGCCCACCAGTTCCTCCTACAACTCGCTGTTGGGGGCGGAGTGGCAAAAGGCCTATCTGGGCGAGAAGAGTCCGCAGGAAGCCCTCGACTTCGTGCAGGAGGAAGCACAGAAGGAACTCGACCTCTGGCTTGACCAGACAAGCTGAGTGCAACCGGTCCGGCAGGACGGCTTCGGGACACCCGGAAGCGTCCTGCCGGACACCAACGCGGGCCCATCCCGTCCGGGCAGGCCCGGCCCTTCCGACCCAACCCAATGGCCAGCAACGTGGACATGCCCCGCGCCCAGCGCGCGGCCCCTGCCGGGGCCAGCCGCCTGATGCAACCCCTCGGCGAAGTCGGCAAGTACCTGGTGCTGGCCCTGTTCTCCGCCTTCTTCATGATTCCGCTGGTGTGGATGGTTTCGACCTCGCTGAAGAACGCCGAGGAACTGCCCCTCTACCCGCCCATCTGGATCCCGGATCCAATTCGATGGGACAACTATGTGACTGCCTTCGTGGAAGGTTCCCTGGGAGGCTACCTCTGGAACACGGTGGTGGTCACCGTGCCGTCGGTGATTGGAGCCGTCCTGTCCAACGCACTGATCGCCTACGGATTTGCCCGCGTCCAGTGGCCCGGGCGCGACTATGTCTTCGCCATCGTGCTGGCCACGATGATCCTGCCGGACTTCGTGACCTTCATTCCCCTGTACCTGATATTCCGCGACCTTAACTGGCTCAACACCTACTACCCGTTGATCCTGCCCATCTTCCTGGGGAGTCCGTTCTTCATTTTCCTGTTGCGTCAGTTCCTGATGGCGCTCCCCGCCGAACTGACCGACGCAGCCCACGTGGACGGCGCGTCCGAGCTGCTGATCTTCCTGCGCATCGTGATTCCCTTGGCCACCCCCGCCCTGGCCGTGGTGGCCCTGTTTCAGTTCATCGGCAGCTGGAACGACTATTTCGGGCCGCTCATCTACCTCAGCGATGTTGACAAGTACACGATTTCCCTGGGCATCGCCAATATGGAGAGCGCTTACGGATTCTCCAATTTCGCCTGGATCATGGCCGCCACGTGCATGAGCATCCTGCCCATCATCCTGCTCTTCTTCTTTGCGCAGCGGACCTTCATCGAAGGCATTGCCCTCACCGGGTTGAAGGGATAAGACGCCATGACCGCCGCCGCATCGCCATTCCGATTCTCCAGCAGCCGGGACCGCAGACGTCTGGCCACGGGCCTGCTCTTCATCTCGCCCTGGATCCTGGGATTCATCGTATTCAGGGTCTATCCCTTCCTGGCCTCGCTGTACTACAGCTTCACCTTTTACCCGGTTCTGCGCAGTCCCCGCTGGCTGGGCTGGGACAATTACGTCAACCTCTTCGACGATCCCCGCTTCCTCACCTCACTCTGGAACAGCACCTACTATGCGCTGGGCGCGGTGCCCCTGGGCACGCTCTTCGGCATCCTGCTGGCCATGTTGCTGAACATGCGCGTGCGGGGCCTGTCCGCGTTCCGCACAATCTTCTTCCTGCCCAGCATCACCCCCATTGTGGCCGCGGCCATCGTGTGGCTGTGGATGTTCAATCCCCGCAGCGGGGTGGTCAACTATCTGCTGTCGTTCGTGGGGATCAACGGACCGGCCTGGCTGGGCGATCCGCAATGGGCCAAGGCAGCCCTGATCCTCATGAGTATTTGGAGCGTCGGCAACGCCGTGGTGATATACCTGGCGGCCCTGCAGGACGTGCCCCGCGAACTGCTGGAAGCCTCCTCCCTGGACGGCGCCAATACCGTCCAGAAGATCTGGAACATCACGCTGCCCATGATCAGCCCGGTCATTCTGTTCAACGTGATTGTGGGTCTGATTGCCGCCTTCCAGTTCTTCACGCAGGTCCACGTCATGACCGACGGCCGGGGCAGCCCGGCCGATTCCACCCTGATGATGTCGATCTACCTCTATCAGTCGGCGTTCGAGTTCTTCAAGATGGGGTATGCCTCGGCCCAGGCGTGGATTCTCTTCCTCATCATCGTGGTCTTCACCATGGTACTGTTCCGCGTTTCGGGACGCCTGGTCTACTACGGCGGCCGCTGACAGTCCCGATCCGACAAACCCGCGGGGAACCGGCATTCCGGCTCCGCGGACACGGAACCCATCCTGCCACCGGACACTTCGTCCCGACCGTTGCGGCGGATCCGGTTCGATTTGGTCGGCCAAATTCAACAAGGATTGCCCCCATGTCTCCGTCAACAAAGCCGCTCGGCTCCATTTCAGACATCCTGCAGGCACTGACGGCGGGCGATGTCACGGTCTCCGACGTTCTGGCGCGCCACGAATCCGCCATTGGCCAACTGGATTGCAACGGTCCCGGGCTCAACTCCGTGCTGGCGCTGGCCCCCGAACGCGGAGAGCAGGCCCGCGCCCTGGAGCTGCAGGGACCCGGTCCGGATCGGCCGCTGTTCGGCGCGCCCATCCTGATCAAGGACAACCTCGTGACCACCGGCACCCTGCCCACCACCGGCGGCTCGCTCGCCCTGGCGGAGTGGAAACCGAACGAGGATGCACCGGCCGTGGCGGGACTGAGGGAGGCGGGAGCCCTGGTGTTCGGCAAGACCAATTTGTCGGAGTGGGCCAATTTTCGCTCCACCCGCTCGACCAGCGGCTGGAGCAGCATCGGCGGCCAAACCCGCAATCCGCACGTGCTCAACCGGAATCCCAGCGGATCGAGCAGCGGTTCGGCTGTGGCGGTCAGCGCCGGCCTGTGTGCCGGCGCGGTTGGCACGGAGACGGACGGCTCCATTTCTTCGCCGGCTTCGGTCAACGGGATTGTCGGGATCAAGCCGACGGTCGGCCTGGTCAGCCGCCGGGGGATCATCCCCATTTCCCATCGCCAGGACACGGCAGGGCCCATGGCCCGTTCGGTCAAGGATGCGGCGTTGATGCTGGCGGCCATGGTCGGACCGGATCCGGACGATCCGGCGACCGAACGAATTCCGGAGGATTTCGATTCGCGGCTGGAACGGCATCTGGGAGCCCCCGACCTGACCGGCCTCAGGATCGGGGCGATGGCCGCTCCGGACTGGCTGCTGCCGCAGGCCGGACCGGTCTATGCAGCCGCCCTAGAACTTCTACGGCAAGTGGGCGCCCGCATGGTGGAGGGTCTTGTGGCGAAGGTGGAGAGCTGGGGAACACAGGAGCAGTTGGCGCTCAAGACGGAGTTCCGCATGGGCCTGGAGTCCTTCCTGGCCGGACAGAAGGTCGAACCGCCGTTCCGGACACTGAACGAACTGATCGAGTTCAACCGCCGCCACGCAACCGATGTCATGCCCCTGTTCGGACAGGAGCTTCTCCTGGACGCGGAGAAGACCGATCCCGCCGACCCGGCCTACGCGCAAGCGGTGGAGGACCTCGCCCGCCTGTGCCGGGACGAATACCTGCTGCACCTGTTGGATGGCCAAGGTGTGGATGTTTTGGTGGCACCCACGTGCAATCCAGCCACAGTGGTGGACCACCTGCACGGGACCCGCATGACCGGATCCTTCTTCTCGCCGTCGGCGGTCGCCGGTTTCCCGCATGTCTCGGTGCCCATGGGCCTTGTTC
This sequence comes from Caldilineaceae bacterium, assembly GCA_965219935.1. GTDB lineage: Bacteria > Chloroflexota > Anaerolineae > Caldilineales > Caldilineaceae > Bin34. The sequence continues at coordinate 2,300,664 of CBDCOU010000003.1, forward strand.
AACACCTCCCCATCGGCCTGTCGTTCGTGGGGCGGCCGTTCAGCGAACCGATGCTGCTGCGGGTTGCGGACTGCTTTGAACGCAACCTGGAGCTGTCAATCGAACCGCAGTTCATCGATACGCTGGAGGCATGATCACAATCCGCGGGCCAAGGGTGCGTCAGACGGCCTCGGTCCCTGAGCAGCGCGGTGTCGCCTGTGCATCCCCGGGCAAATTCCAAATCGTTGCGATCAACAAGAACAACGCCCCAATGAAATCCGTTGCAGGTCTTTGGAAGGCCCGGTTCGCCACGGGCCTGGCATTCCTGACGCTGTGCGCGCTGACCGGCGCCGCCATGGTCGGCTGCGCCGACACGTCTCCCGAGGCAGCACCGTCCGAAGCGGGAGCCCTCGACAATGTGACCATCTTTGGCGAAACACTGCCCAACGATGCGCTGCCCTACAGCCAACAGATCTATCGTCTGCCCTGCAGCAACACGTCCACCCAGATAACCTTCGACTTCGCGGTCTCGGCTTATCAGCCCATCTGCAGTTCGGACCTGTTCAGCGACGCGCTCATCACGCTGGACAAGGACTTCCACGTCCGTCCCCTGGCCGCCGACAGCTGGGAACCCACCGCGGACGGCCTGACCTGGTACATCAAAATCGGGCAAGGCCAGCAGTGGAGCGACGGCGTGCCACTGACCGCGCACGACTACGTAGCGGCCTACCAACTGTCCGCCAACCCGGAGACCGGCTGGGATTTCGCCTGGTTGTACGGCTTCCTGGGACCGGGCGGTATCAAGAACTGGAACCGGGTCATCGCCGGCGAGCTGTCGCCCGAGAAACTCGGTGTGGTGGCCGTCGACGACTACACCCTGGCCATCACTACCGAGGATCTGTTCCCACCCCTTCCCGGAGTGCTCAAATATTCTTGGCCACTTGCTGCCCACGCGCTGGCGGAACACGGCCCCTACTACAACAACAAACCCGAAACCTCCGTGTCCTCGGGGCCGTTCATGCTCGAGGCCTACGACCCTGGCAATGAACTTGTACTGGTCGCCAATCCGATGTACCGCGGCCGGCGCCCACCGCGCCTTGCACGCATCGAGCACGTCTACCTCGCTCCCGGCACCGAGTTTCCGGCCTATCAGGCGGGCGCAATCGACAACATTCGGTACGACTTCCTGTCCGCCGCCGATTTCGAGCTGATCTTTGCCGACCTGGTTATGAGCGCGAACTACCTGTTGAGCTTTGGCGACTTCCGCACGGACTACCTGCTCTGGGACACGTTCAATCCTCCTTTCGACAGCCTGGACGTGCGCAAGGCCTTCGCCAAGGCCATCAACCGAGCGTCGATTGCGAACAACGTGTTTGGTGCCAACCGCGCGATTCCAGCCCACAGCATGCTGATGCCCGGGTTCCCATCCTCGGACACGGATGGACTGCTGGACCACTATCAGGCCTACGACTGCCCGGCAGCACGGGAACACCTGGCACAAGCCGGCTACCCCGACGGTACTGGATTTCCCAAGCAGGAAATGTGGCTGCGCAACGAACCTCCATCCATGACCGCCGTTTACCAGGCCGTAGCCGCTTCCATCTCCGAGTGCCTAAACGTCGAGATTGAGGTCTCCAATAAGGACGGCAAGGTGTATATGGACGCTCTTAACGCCAAACCCACGGATTTGGCCTTTGGGGCAGTCTCCTACGGCATGGATTTCCTTGATGCATCGAACCTGCTCGGCATCTGGGTCTCCACCGGGCGCCACTCCTGGCTGAACCCCGAGTTCGACCGGCTGGTGGGCGAGGCCAGCAGCCTGGTCGGCGATCCCGAACGCCGTGACCGGATGTTTCGGGATGCCCAGGAAATTTTGGTGGACGACGTGGGCGGAGCCTTCATCGCCCACCGATTGCAGGGCAATCTGATTCAACCGTGGATCCAGGGCGACACCATTCGCGTACCTGACTCGTACGGCATCTCCGGTTTTCACTTCGGTGACGACACCGTCATTTCCAACATTTACATCTCCACTGCCAAGCAGCAGTGACTGCCACGCTGCGGAATGCGGTCTGGCGTTGAGAATCCGGATGCCACCGCGGACCACACGGCGCGAGTGGCCTGTTCCAGGAGGTCCGCACCCACCTGGGCGTGGAAACCCAGCGCCAGTGGTCGGAAGCAGCCATCGCCCGCACCACACCGTCCCTGCTCGGCCTCTCGGCTGGTTCATCGGTGAGCCTGCGCATCATCCTGCAACCCAACGGGCAGGTGGCCGTCCACTACGCGGTGGACGAAAACGCGGTGTGCAGCACGCGCCCCTGCGGGGACGCCACCGTGGGCGTGGACAAGGGCTACACCGAAGCCTACACGGACAGCGACGGCGAGCGGCACGGCCAGGGTCTGGGAGACCTGTTGGCTGCGGAAAGCGATCACCAAAAGGTCAAGGGCCAACGTCGCAACCACCTGCGGTCGACGGCGGAGAAGCACGAGGCCAAGGGCAACCACCGCAAGGCCGACAACATCCGACGGCACAACCTGGGCCGCAACAAGTGGAACCAGCGCACGCGCCAACACCAAAAGAGGGCGCGCAACCTGCTGTGCCAAGCCGCCCACGCCGTGGTCGACAAGGCGGACACCATCGCCTGCGAAGACCTGACGGCGCCCATGCCGTCCGCCCGGTATCGCCACCGGGACACCCACCGTCGCCTGAACGGCTGGGTCAAGGGCGTGATGGCGGACACACTCACTGCCATATCTCGGCGCAGAGGTTCTGCGCCGGCCTTGGTCAATCCGGCCTACACATCGCAAATCGACTCCCGCACCGGCCTGTTGCAGGGCCGTCGTCAAGGGGATCGGTTTCACTGCATCGACGGGGCTGTGCTGGACGCGGACGCCAATGCCGCCTGCAATATTCTGGCGAGGCTGTACGACGACGGGATTACGTTGTACACGCCCTTCAGGGCAGTCAAGGCCCTGCTCGTCGAACGAACCAGGCTGTCGGTGGGGACTGCTCCACCCGGACTCGAGTTGCGGGGGCCTGCAACCACGCCCCCATCAACCGAGAGCGAATTACCGGCATCGGTACCGAAGTGTGCCGATTAATGGAACAGGCAAGCAAATGGGGTTCATGAGAGAGTTGGGTGCCGCCGTGAGCTCGGCCTGTCGGTAACTACGAGACACAAGATGGCAGAAGCCACAATGCGCTACCCCGCACCGACTGAAGTTGGCGCCGGGGTACGGGGCATCGAGCCTCAGCCTCTACTCGACTTTCAAAAGATTATGCTCACCGCTCCGTGCTGGGACAGGGATTCATTGTCCAGCACTGCCCGCCGGTAGCTGATTTTGAACCCTCCGTCAACCCGTTTAAGCATGTACTCGTAGCGGCCCACGTAGGGGGCGCTTTCGCCACTTCGGAAACGGTAAACCAGGGCATTGGCGCTGACCGCCAGTACGCCGTCGCCAGCCTCCTTGACCCGAACGTTGCTGACAAAGCGCCTGGTGCGGGACGAAGGGTACTCCCGGTGACCATGGCGGCTGTTCAAACGTTTCACCCTGGCCTGAAGGCGCACAATATCGTCGTCGATGAAAACCAGGTCCTGTCCCGGGTCGCCTTCCGGCAGGTCGGTGGTGGGAACTACGTACCTGGCATCCTCGGTAAAGAGGGCCGCCCACTCGTCCAGGCGCCACTCGTCCAGCAAGGCCGCCTCTTTGTAGAGGAAATCCTGCACCTCTTCTCTTAGAGACCAGGCTTCGCTTAGCTGCATGAGCCAACCACCTTTTCCCCAGGCATCCTGTCCGCTGTCTCGACCTTTTCCTTACCCATCAGTCGGCCGTGCCATTGGCGCCAGAATGCTCGCAACTGAAGCTCCTCCGTCCACAAGGGAAGGGGACTCAGCATCCCCCTGGATATGTCGGACCACCCGACTTCAGTCGCACCAAACCCGGCCTGGCAGGACTCCACGGCCTCCACATCATCAGGCGTGGCAAATCCCCCTGGGCCGAGGAATGTCACAAAGGAATCTTGGCGAATGGAACGAAGTATCTCAGCCTCTTCTCTGGGGACGAGATGCCAGGCGGTTACTTCCATCCGATCGGCAGCCACCGGATTAATGTACCTGATGGTGGTTGCCATGATGTCATTGATCAGCAGGTTGGGATAGATGAGCAAAGCCCGGTAGGTGTCCGCAATCTGCCCGGCACGCCTTTCCCCGTGTTTCTCCACCAATTGCTTTCGGACTTCTGCTATCGGTTCCCTGGCCGCCTGCCCAAACGAGGGATGCCAGTGAGCAGCGGCGCGTCCATTGACGGCGCTGATCTCAACCTGGCTGTGGCCGTTGCCCAGCGCTCGCGCTACACTGGGGATTCCTGCCTGCGTCGTTGGCCCGCTGTCACCGCTCCCGAAACTGTTGATGTAATCGATGTAGGTAAGGTGGGTCGGGACAAAATGATAGCCGTCCATTCCGTTCTCGACCATGAGCTTCCAGTTGGCTTTCGCCGTGTATTGGTTGGAGCCCGGAATTACCTTCATGCCTCCTTCCGATTGGTCAAGGATCAGGTCGATACCATCCTTGGCTCCAGCCAGGTAAGTGACGAGGTCGTCTGCCAGCGGATTGAAATTCACAAAATAGAAACCCCGGTAAGAGTCAACTCGGGGCGGCGACTTTAATCCCAGATCGCCCTTGTCGAAGTCCGGCCCGTAGGCGTCCTCGCTGGGGACACCGATGAGTTCCCCGGTGTAGAAGAATGTCCAGGCATGGTAAAAGCATTGAAACACTGACGCATTCCCAGTGTCGCGGCGACAAATTAACGCGCCCCGGTGGGGACAGGAATTGAGGAATACCCTCACCTGCCCATCCCTACCACGGACCATGAAGAGCGGCCGTCCGGCCACCGTTCGGCGCCGGTAATCCCCAGGCTGTTCCACTTCCGACTCATGTCCGATGTAGACCCAGCACTGGTCGAATATACGTTCCCTTTCCAGTTCCAGGATGCTAGGTGAGGTCAACGCTGAGCGGTGATAGCGAAAAATACCCTTTTCTCTGTCGTCGATGATTAAGTCTTTGGTCTCCAACTAGCACTCCCTGCGATGCTTCGGTTTGGCGTTCCGGGTATTCTAGACGAGCCGTGCGGGGCGGTCGTCACGGCGGATCTCACTGCCGACGCTCGAGCCGAATCTATTCCGACCTTCTGGTCGACCGTGTATCAAAACAACATCTCCTATTTCAAGAGTCTGCGAGTAACGCAGTGGCACAAGCGTACCTGAGTGTAGTCTACCAGATGCCACCAAGCTTGAAAACATTAAGAACCTTTGGGCACTGTTTCAATCTCGTTGATATTGGTTGTGGCGCACAGACGACGAGGGGTCCCTACAATGGTGTTGTGCTGACAACCAAAGAGGACCCCTCGTCGTGGACTACATCCTAACGCCCGTCGACCCCGAGCGTCAACGGGCACTGCCCGCGGCCCCGTCCGCCTGCCCCCAATGCGGTGCCTGCGCCTGGCGCCGCAACGGCACCTATGCCCGCGACCTGGTCGTCCTGGGGCGGCTGCAGGTGCAGCGCTGGCAGTGCAAGGCCTGCCTGGGCAGCGCCTCGCCCCTGCCGCCGGGTGTGACCGCCCTCCAACGGCCCCAGGCCTTCCGGGAACTGATGACGTCCCTGTATGTGCACAGCGTCAGTTTCCGGGGGCTGGTCCGGATCCTGGACCTGTTGGGCTGCGGGGTGGGCGCGGCCACCCTGTGGCGGGACGTGCAACAGCCGCTGGGCCTGGAACCAGCCCAGTTGAAACACACTCAGGGGCCGGTCCCGGACCACGGCCGCCGGGGTCAGGGGCGGCCGGCGCACGCGTCCAGGGGCCAGGCGATCCAGCAGGGCCGCGATATCCGGCATCCAGGGACCGGGTTGGCCCCCGGTCTTGAGGTGCCAGGCCACGGGCAGGGCCAGGCCGACCTCCTCAGGAGTGTCCCCGGCATCGGCTGCGTGGTGACCGGCGTCCTGCTGGCGGAACTGCCCGAACTGGGCCAGTTGTCCCACCGCACCCTGGCGGCCCTGGTTGGGGTCGCGCCCTTCAACCGCGACAGTGGCCAATTCCAGGGGCGACGCACCATCGGTGGCGGCCGAGCCTCGGTGCGTCAAGCCCTGTACATGGCCACGCTCTCCGCCACCCGGGCCAATCCTGTCCTCCGGACCTTCTACACGCGCCTAGTCGCCCGGGGCAAACCCAAGAAGGTCGCTCTGGTCTCTGCCGCACCCAGTTGCTGACGGCGCGCCCCTCTCACCCAACCCCACAGATTAGGGAATCTGTGGGTCCCACACAACATACAAGTTGCTATCAGCGGACAGCCGGGGGGTACGCGTCGGAGTTCGGCAACTGGGTCCAGTCTGCACCATCCGGTGAAACTGGCCTCGGGAGGTGACGAAGCCCGTGTGGGGCGGTGCCACCCCGGTTCAACGCGGATCCGGCCGGTGCACGCCGGCCTCTACATCTCGGATACCGTTGACCGAATAATGCCGTAGCCAGCGGCGAGGTCCGGCACCAAGTGGTCCGGCGGCACGCGCGCCAGCAGTTTCAGCGCATCGAAGGTCTGGCGCACCTCGGGCCGCATGCCTACGACCACAATCGTCTTCCGTCCGCCGGCCAGCGCGGCGTTGACAAGCTGTGAAATGACCACGGCGGCGGTCAGGTCGACAAACTGCGTGTTTGACAGATCGAACAACAGGAGACGGTGGTGTCGGATGTCCGGGCTGACGATGCGGGACAGTTCCCGGGCCGACGCGATCGTGACCTGTTCCGGAAAGGCAACCAGTCCGGTCCGGGCACCGAAGGGATCCATTCCGGGCATGTCGCCAAACACAACACGGTCCAGCACCGGCACGGAGCGTAGATGATCGGTCTCGAACCGCTGGGTCTGCATGTAGGTGACCAGCGAGGACAGGACAAAGCCAATCAGAACAGCACTGACAAAGTCGATGAACAGGGCGGCCAGGAGTGTCCCGGTGAAGATCAGGGCATCGTGGCGCGCCACCTTGGCGATGCCCCGCAGGAACTGCATGTCCAACGCCGCGAAACCCGCCACCACAATGACCGCCGCGATGACGACCCGCGGCGTCTGTTCAATCACAACCGCCGAGCCGGGAATCAGGATTACCAGCAGGAACACCGCGCCGACTGTCGCACCCGACACGGGAGTGCGGCCACCTGTCCGGATGTTGGTGAGGGTACCGGTGCTGACGGAACCGGGCATGCCGCCCAAGAGGCCGGCAGCGACGTTGCCCAGCCCGACACCGACCAGTTCACGGTTCGGCAGGTGTCGGGACCCGGTCAGCGAGTCAACCAGGAAGGCCAGAACCAAAATCATTACGGCACTCAACAGCGCCAGCACGAAGGCGGAGGGGAGGATGCGTGTCACATAGCCAGGTGCCAGGACCGGCAGAATGAGGTTGGGCAGGCCGGTCTGTACGGTGCCGATTCTCGTCGTCTCGGGAAACAGGAACATCCCGGCTGCAAAACCCGCCACCAGCATCATGATGGTCACCGGCACCGCCGCCGCCAACTTGCCTCGCCACAACGGCACCAGCGCAAAGCAGATTCCCGACAACGCGACCGCCGGCAGGTGCGCACCGCGCACGGCCTGGGGCAGGGAGACAATCGCCGCCGCCACGCCGGACGGCGTGAGCTCCGCCCCGAGGAGCACATGGAGCTGGGACACGATGAGGGTGATGGCCAGCGAGGTGAACAATCCCGCCAGCAGCGGATGGGGGACAAAGGCCACGTACCGACCCAGCCGGAGGATGCCGAACCCGATTTGGAAGAGGCCCGCCAGGACGACAATCGTGAACGCCTCGGCGGTGGAGGTTGCGTATTCGGCAACCAGAAAGGCCATTGCCGTCGCGATCAGGATATTGGGACCTCGCACTACTGCGGCCACGCCTCCGCAGACGGTACCCACCAGTGACAGCGCGATGCCTCCGTACAAGCCCGCCACCGCGCCGAGACCCGAGATCAGACCATAGCCGATCGAGAGCGGGAAGAGCACAAAGGCGGCCATCAGGCCCCCCAGAAGATCCTTGCGCAAGTCCGCGGATGTGTAGCGCGTCGGCCACAATTCGCGCGGGAACAGCCTACCTGTCCAATTCACGGTCGCGTCTGTATCGCGGTACGAGGCACACCTGCGGATTGGGCGTCAAGCCGCACCTTGGAATGAGACAGCGAACCCAGGCCGCACATCATTGTCGGCGACCAACTCGAAACCGAAACCATCGCGGAGATAGGCAGAACCATGTGGGATGGTGGCAATGCCAACCACCAAAGTACTCCCGTGTCAGACAAGGTTGCGTTCGCGAAGAAACTCGATCACGACATCCCGGCACGCATCCGGCTGTTCCAGCTGCAGAAAGTGCGTGGTCTCCGGTAGAAAGTCGTAGTCCACGGTCACGAAGTCGCTGACGTGGGTGGCCGGCAGGTAGGCAAAGGGCATCGTGGGATCGGCACCGAGCACCTTGACGGGGCACTCCAGTGTCGTGTAGTCCACCATGACAGCCAACACGCCCGCATAGGCGGCAATCTGGGCTTCGTATTCCGGCGGGCACCTAAGTTCATAGCCAACGTCGTGCGCGATTGGTTGCAACGTCGTGCGCGCAATCAATTCGCGACCACCGCTCACCAAATGCCGAAACATCGGCACAAACCCCAGCAGTTCGACAAACTGCTCGATTGAATCAAACCGGCGCGCACGGCGCCGAATGCCGCGTTCGACTTTGGTGATGGCCTCCTCAAAGGCTTGGAAGGTCGGCTTTAGCCTCCTGGCGATGGGAGGATCAAAAAGAACCAGGCCGGCATAATGGGTACCCAGTTCTTCCGACAGGAGCGGCGCCAAACAGGAAACCGAGTGGTACAAGCCGATTACCGGCTTGTTGCCCCACCGTTCTCCGACCGCCTTCAAGACTGCGTCGTGATCGCGCACGAAGGATACGACGGTATGGTCGCGCTGGGAGCCCCGGTCGTTCCATCCGTGACTGCGCAGATCGAACACCAGTACGTCGAAATCGTTGAGCAGCAGGGACCAGAAAGGATAGTAGGCGTCGATGGCCAGTCCATTGGCATGGCTAAGGACTACCCTGGGGCCTGCGGGATTGCCGTGTCGCCTGACTTGGATCACCGTGTCTCCGTCCGACGTTGCCTGGATCAAGGAAGCAGGTTCCGGCAGTTCAATACACGAGTCGCGCGCCGACGAAGGGCACAGGACGGATGACGTGTTCTTCATGGAATTGGTATTGGATGAGAGTGACGGACCACTCGTGGTCGTGCCGCTGGCCCCGAGGCCCGCGGTTCGGCAGGAAGACGGCTGAATCGGTGCCTGCGCGCACGCAGGGCAGGAAGTCCGGATCCACCAGGGGATATGCCGCGGCCGGAGTGGTCGATGGTAACCGGGCCTTTACGGCCGCGGTTGCCAAAGGTTGCCAGATGCCAGTTGGCGATTGGTTGGTGGTGGAAGCGGAACACCGGTCTTCAGAACCTATGGCAATCTCAACCTCCGACGTACATCGGAAGCGGACTGCCTGTCTGGTTGAGGCTTCGCTGACCGTGCGTTCCGGATGTCCGGCCCGTCTTACGGGTCTCCATGTCGGCGAAGACCGACTTGGCCGCCCGGGGGCACGTCTGACGGCGTTCTCGTTCCGGCCGCCCGCGCAACTGCAGGTCACGCAGCGGTACGTGCGCTCCGAGAGCAACAGCGACTGCTTCACGGCTCTGCAGTGGCTGCAGGTCTTCGATGACGGGTACCAGCGATCCAGACGCTGGCACGCCGTACCGTACCAGGCGCACTTGTACGCCAGCATGCGCACAACCTTGCCCATGCCGGCATCCGAGAGGGTCCGGCCCAACCACCCGTTGCGACTCATTCCCGCAAAGTTCAGCGTCTCCACCTTCACCGTGCCGCCACGTTTGGCGATTGCCGTGGCGATCTTGTGATGGTGGTCGTTGCGCAGATGTGAGACCTTGGCATACCGCCGATGTCGCTGGGCGTACAACCGCTCCCGACGGTCGGACCGTGTTGCGCCTATTGGTTGGCGTGAAGGACACATGCTTGCCGCGCTTGCGGTACTTCGTGAAGCCGACCCAGCGCGGACACTCCCTGGCCTTGACCGACTGGCGGTACTGGCCCCACGCCGCGAGACCCTTGCCGATGTGGATGATGGCGTTCTTGGCAACTTCTGGGACCACGGGTACAGATCCCGCTTGACAGTGGTTGGGATCCGTTGCACCGGGTCCAGGCTCAGGTCCGGTGGCAGTCGGGCACGCTTGATTCACGGGGGCATTGTACCGCGATGCAGCCGGTGCCGTTGCACCCGCTGCCAGCCGGGACACTGTTTCAATCTCGTTGATATGGGCTCATGCCAGGCCGTGGGCCATCGGGGATACAAAGTTACCCCTCCGTCTCCGTCTTCAAGTCCCAATCCAACATGTAACCTAACATGCGGTTACAATAGTGGCAGCCGAATGCCCGACGGACAATGCAAGCCGGATGGCTGTCGTCTCACTGCAGGGACAACTGAGGTCCAGAAGTCCAGCAATTCGGTCGTCAGGATTTACATCAGCAGATGGAGGTATGTTATGTCGTCTACAGAGGAACGCGTCAAGCAGCTGATCGCCAACAACTTGGAGGTTGACGGCGAACCTGTCAGCGTGCCCGCGGATCTGAACGTTAGCTTGCAGGATTTGGGGGTGTCTTCACTCGATGTCGTTGCTTTCGGCAGGATAATCCAACAGGAATTCGATGTTCCCTTCGGAATCGAACAGTGCAACGAATTGGAGACTCTGGCGGAGCTCGTCGAGTATCTGGATGCACAAGCGTCTTGATCGCTCCCACCTGTTCAGATGGTTGCCGTTTGATATTCGTGTTCATCCACAAGCTCCCGAAACCCCTATGTGACACCACAGGTTGAGTGCCATCTGCTGCGTGGCCGGTGCAGCAGATGGCCTATTGCTTCGGGATTGAGCGCGCGTCGCAGCATCGGCTGACCGTAGTCTACCGCCGGATGTCCTGTCATGGGCAGCAGGCGGAACAGACGGCGGCCGTCCGCGACCGGCACACGGCCAAGGGCAGCCACCACAAGGCTCGCAACATTGAAAGCACAACCTGGACACGCAGAAACGAACGCGTCGGCACCGGCAACACTGGGCCCGCACGCGGAATCTGCTGTGCCAGACGACCTGCGCCTTGGGCGACAAGGCGGATACCATCGTCGACGGGAACCTGACGATGCGCATGAAGTCGGCTCAGTTCCGCCACGAGGACACCACCCGCCGTTTGCACGGCTGGGTCAGGAGCATATTGGCCGAAACCTCACCTCAATGTCTCGACGCAGAGGTTTTGCGTTGACATTGGTCCATCCGGCTTGCACATCGCAAATCGCTTCCCAGACGAGCCTGGTGCAGGGCCGAAGTCGATGGGGCTGGTTTTGCTGTCTGGGCGGGGCTGTATTGGACGCGCAGACCAAGGCTCCCTGCAACATCCGCGCGTGCCTCCACAACGACGAGAGCGCGTTGTGGAGGCCCTACCGGGAGGTCAAGTCCCTGTTCGCGGAACGGACCAGGACTGCGGTGGGAACTGTTCATCCAAGACTCGCGTTGCCGGCGCGCGCAAACGTGCCCCATCAACCGAGAGCGAAATCACCTTCGCCAAGAACCTGCGGATTGAAGGAACTGTAAGGACAAGCGCCCTATGTCTATGTCGTCGGAAAAAAGTGCCAGTTCCTCGATCCAGCATTCCTTCCGCTCAATGGCCGGGATTCGGGATGCCGCCCCAAGCGGAGAGCCGATCGCAATCGTGGGTATGGCGTGCCGGTTTCCCGGTGCGGAGGATTTGGATGCCTTTTGGCGACTATTGGTGGAAGGCAAGAACTCGGTGTCCGAGGGTGTTCCCGGTTCCGGCGTGGGACGCATGGGTGATCTTTTCGGTGATCACGCAGTTCAAAACCCGGCATGCCGTTTCGGTGCCTTTGTTGACGGGATTGATCTGTTCGATCCCACCTTTTTCCGTATTTCACCGGTCGAGGCCGAGTTGCTGGACCCGCAGCAGCGCATGATGCTGGAGACGAGTTGGCTGGCTCTCGAGGATGCAGGGATCGATCCGGCCAGGCTCAGCGGGAGCAGCACGGGTGTCTACACCGGAATCAGCACCGACGAGTACCGCATGCTGGTTGCGGAATCCAGCAAACCCGCCGAGGCTGCCGGTTGCTTGTACGCCCTCAGTGGCACCAACCTGAACGGTGCCAGCGGACGGGTCTCCTTCGTGCTGGGTCTGATGGGACCTGCCAAAGCGGTTGACACCGCGTGCGCGTCTTCCCTCGTGTCGATACACGACGCAGTCGCAGACCTCCAACAGGGCAAGGCGGATCTGGCCATTGCCGGCGGTGTGAATGCCATTCTGAACGGCCGCATCTACGAACTCCGCGCGGATTCGATGATGTTGTCGCCTGACGGGCAATGCAAGGCGTTCGACGCGTCCGCCAACGGCTACGTGAGGGGGGAAGGATGCGGAGTGGTCGTTCTGAAGCGACTTAAGGAAGCGGAGGCTGACGGCGATCGGATTTGGGCGGTCATTCGCGGTGCAGCGGTGAATCACGGAGGGACAGGTGTGGGTCTAACCGTCCCGAATACGCCCGGGCTGGAACAAGTGATGGAAGCAGCCCTGGAGGATGCGGGAGTTGCGCCGTCGGAGGTTGCGTACGTGGAGGCCCACGGAACCGGGACGGCCGTGGGAGATCCCATCGAGATCAATGCTGTGGCCAACGTCTACGGCCAGGGACGGGAAACGGATACTCCGCTTCTCGTCGGTTCTGTCAAAACCAATATCGGACACCTGGAGTCGGCTTCAGGCATCGCCGGACTGATTAAGGCAGTGCTGACGGTGAATCTGGGCGTGATCCCGCAACACCTGCATTTCCGGAATCCCAACCCGAGTCTGGACTGGGAGCGTCTGCCACTGCAAGTGGCCACAGATGTGAGGGACTGGCCGGAGCACGGTCAGGGACCACGACGGGCGGGAGTGAACTCCTTCGGCATATCCGGTACCAACACCCACGTTGTGTTGGAGGAGTACCGCGGATTCAACGGCGCGGTCGGCCAGGCAGGTGTGGCCCCAGGCCCAGCCCAACCCGTACGGGTTTCGCTGCCGGCATCCATTGCCGATCTGCCTTTGCCGACGGAGGGAATAGCCTCCCGCCAAACCCGTTTCCTGCCCCTGTCGGGCAAGACAGAGGGCGCAGTCCGGGAGCTTGCCCAGCGCTATCTGGCGTGGCTTGACACACAAACCAAGGATCTGTCCCCCGAAAGTGCCGCCTTGGATGCGCTTTGGGCGGACATGTCATGGACGGCCGGTGTTGGCCGCAGTCATTTCGACTACCGTGCGGGAGTCGTGTTTCAAGACGTTGGCTCCTTGCGGGAACAACTTGGGGTTGTGGCTGAGACCGGCACAGGCGTGGAACCACGCAGGGCCACGAAAGTGGCCTTCGTCTACACGGGACAGGGAAGCCAGTGGATCGGCATGGGCCGAACCCTTTATGAGGGTGAGCCTCTGGCAAGGGCCATTCTGGATCGATGCGAAGCGGTAATCCAGGAAGAACGAGGTGCATCGCTGCTCGGTGTTATGTTCGGTCGCGCGGGCGTGGAGGGGGACCTGAGCGATACGGCATGGGAGCAGCCCGCCCTTTATGCGTTGGAGTGCGCATTGACCGCGCTCTGGTCCAGTGTTGGCATTCAACCCAGCGTGGTGCTTGGACACAGCGTCGGGGAATTGGCAGCTGCCCAGGCGGCCGGAGTGTTCAGTCTGGAAGACGGGATGCGGCTTGCGGCGACGCGCGGGGCCTTGTTTTCCGATACCGCGCCCGGCGCCATGCTTGCCGTCTTCGCGCCCGCGTCGCGTGTAGCGGCGGCGGTTGCGGAGTTGAACGCCGCGTCCGATGGCATCGGACTGAGCATTGCGGGAAACAACGGCGGACACCAAGTGATAAGTGGTTTGGCTGCGGACATCGAAGCCATGGCGGAGCGATTCGGCGCGGAAGGGGTGCGTACTGTTCGCCTGAACACGAGCAGGGGCTTCCACAGTGCCTTGCTGGAGCCGGTTCTGGATGGATTGGAGGCTGCCTTGGACGGGGTGGCAATCGAGCCTCCCTCTCTCACCCTGATCAGCAATTTGACGGGCCGGCGGGTGGAATCCGACATGGCGCTGGACGGGGTGTACTGGAGACACCATGCCCGCGAAGCGGTGGCATTTGCCAGTGGCGTCGGAACACTTGCCGAACTGGGAATTGACCTGGTCATTGAAATAGGCCCCCACGCGGTGCTGGGTCCGATGACGCTGCAAGCGTGGCCCGATGCGATGCCGGAAGGGGACGCGTGTGAGCCCCCGTTTGTGCTGGCGAGCATGCGGCGCCCTCGAAGGGGCAGTTCCGCGACTGAACCCGAAAACGACTTCCCTGATGCGGTCGCGGGCGCGTACCAGGTTGGCCTGGAGATTGCCTTCGAGGGCTTGTTTACAGGAGAGATGCGGCACCGGATTTCGCTGCCGGGCTATCCATTCCAGCGCGAACGCTACTGGCTTGATCCTTCCAAGCGCCGACGGCCCGGCACCGACCGCCCCTTGCTGGGCACACGGCACGAATCTGCCCGCGGTGAGATTACCTTCGAGACTGAATTGTCCTCGTCGAACCCATCTTGGCTGGAGGATCACAAGGTTTTTGGCCGACTGGTGGCCCCCGGGGCACTGTACGGAACCATGGCAGTCCTGGCCGGATACGCCGAGGGCGAAGGCGCGCTGGTACTGGAAGAAATGCAGCTGCACAACCCGTTGGTTTTTTCCGAGAGGGACTCCGAGGACAGCGACATCCGGACGATGCAGGTAGTGCTTGATGGTTCCGAGCAGGGAGGATTCCGGCGCGTCCAGATTTTCAGCAGGGGTACGGAACAAGATTGGACGATGCACGTGGAGGGTCGTGTGGCGTCGGGAACGCCCTTGCCGGCAGCCGGAGACAGAGCAGACCTGGAAGGTCTGACGGCCGCCCTTTCCCCTGCGGATGTGCAGACCTATTACCGGGCCAAGTTCGCCACCGGCATCGACTTGGGCCCGTCCTTCCGCACACTGGGCCGGTGCTGGTCCGGCCCTGGCGAAGCTTTGGGCGAAGTGTTCCTGCCGGAAACCCTCCCGGACCGGAACGAACTGGACTTGCATCCGCTGGTACTCGACGGCTGCTTTCAGATGATGGGCATAGCGCGCAACATCACCGGAGCTCCGGAGGAGGCGACCTATCTGCCCTTCGGTTGGGAAAGATTCTGGTTGACGAGGCCCCTTCCGGCGCGGGTGTTCTGTCACGTGCAAATGGGAGAGGCCAGCCAGGAGCCGGCCGCGGGTGATCAACCGGAAGTTCTGACCGCGGAAATGCTCATCTACGACCCGGATGGAATGCCCATCGGTGGGTTCAGTGGATACACGGTCAAGCGCGCCACGCCGACGGCCCTGCTCGCGGAGGTGGCAGGGGAGGAAGGGATTAAGGATTTGCTGTACGAGGTCGCTTGGCGGGACCGGGACCTCGAATCGGGCTTGCAACCTGCCGGTTTCTTTCCGGCTCCGGCCGAAGTAGCCGCCGGTATGGGGTGGTTTTCCGAATATCTCACCGACGCCGGCGTGGACCCCGCAGACAGGAATGCCCTGCTCGCGGACTTGGAGCGGTGGTCGCATGCCTACGCCCTTCATACCCTGGAAAAGTTGGGGTGGCGGCGAAGCCTGAACGAGGTCGTGGATCCCGATGCATTGCGGCAACGCTTGAATGTCATCGAGGAACACCAGCGCCTCTTCCTGCGAATATTGGAGTTGCTGGCCAATGCAGGAGTCCTGGAAGCGAGTTCCGAAGGGTTCGTCGTGAAGGTGGGCCCCGACGATCCGTTGCCGGAGGGGTTCCCTTCCGATCCCGTCGAGTTCGCCTCCCGGATGACCGAGCAGTATGCCCACGGCTTGATCGAGATCGGTTTGTTTCGGCGATCCGGCGACGCCCTCGCGGACGTACTGCGCGGCGGGATGGATCCGCTGACACTTCTGTTCAGCAGCGGCGAACCGACTGCCGCCGATCTCTATCTGAAGGCGCCGGTGGCGCGCGCCGCGAATGGGCTGCTGGCGGATGTTGTGCGGACCCTTGTCGCGCAGTTGCCGCCGGAACGGCGACTGCGGGTGCTCGAGATCGGGGCCGGAACCGGTTCGGCCACGGCATCGGTGCTGCCGGAGCTTCCCAACGGGAGGTTCGACTACGTCTATACCGATATCTCGGCGGGTTTCTTTGCGGAAGCGGAAGCGCGGTTTGGCGACGGCGACGGGGCCATTGAATACCTTGCCTTGGATATCGAGAAGGATCCCGTTTCCCAGGGCTTCGATGCCCACCGCTACGATCTGCTGATCGCCTCCAACGTGCTGCACGCCACCCGCTACCTGGGGGAAACCCTGGAGCACTGCCTGGCCCTGCTCGCACCGTCGGGTCACCTGGTGGCGCTGGAAAACCTGCGCGGCCAGGGCTGGATGGACCTTACCTTTGGCCAATTGGATGGCTGGTGGCGCTTTGCGGATTCATACCGACCGCATCACGCCCTGGTCGGCCCCTCCGTGTGGCGCCGCGCCCTTGCCCACGCGGGCTTTGGGGAATCCGAAGTCCTGGGCGTTGACGAAGCCGATGCGTCCCAGGTTCTGGACAAAGGCGTGATCGTGGCCCAGGGTCCCTCCCAGATCATTGAGCCGCCCGGCGCGTGGATTCTGTCCGGGAGCCCGGAGGGCTTGGCCGCGGAACTGGCATCGGAACTGGTGGGCCGCAACCAAACCGTGGTACTGGCGTACGAAGGACCCGCAACCAACGGCGAACCGGCAAAAGCCATTCCTGGACTTCGCAAGACCGCCTTGGATACGCAGTCCCGTCAGGAGTGGCGTGCCCTGATCGAGGACCTGCCCGACGGCCTGCCATTCAACGGCGTGGTCCACCTCCGATCATTGGAGGGGCACGGGCCCCAAGCCACCACGGCGGCACTGGCGGAGGATGTGAAGCAGAGCGGAGCCAGCGCGTTGGCGATGGTGCAGGCCGTGGCCGAATCCGATGCGATTCCCGTTCGGGGTGTTTGGTTCGTCACACGGGGGGCGCAGATCCTGGAACGCGAGCGGGACGGCGAACTGGCTGGCGCGATCCTTTGGGGGTTGGGCAAGGTCGCGGCCTTGGAAGCGGCCCAACTGCAACCGCGGATGATCGACCTGGATCCCGGCGCGCCCCCTTCCATGGCGGACCTGGTAAACGAGTTGATGTATCCGGACCGGGAAAGCCACGTCGCCTATCGGCGGGGACGCCGCCAGGCAGCCCGCCTGGTACGCCCCGAGGCAGTGGACGGCGCATCCGGGCGTCTGGCATTGCCGGAGGAGTTGGAATGGGTGCTCGTCCCGAGTCGGGACGGCATCTTCGAAAGGCCCGAGAGCAAGTCGCTTCCCCCGCGCCCCCTCGATCCGAGGGAGGTACGGATCGCGGTTGAGGCCACGGGCCTCAACTTCTGGGATGTATTCCGTTCCCTGGGTTTCATTGAAGAAGGTGATCTGGGACGGGAACTGAGTGGCTACGTGATTGAAGCAGGCACCGAAGTGCCATCCGTCTCCGTCGGCGACCGTGTGGTGGGACTGGGCTTTGGCGCGTTCGCGCCGGAAATGGTGACCCACGGGGAACTGGTGGCGCCAGCGCCGACGGGGATCTCCGCATCGGCCTTGGCGACCATCCCCAGCGCATTCGTATCCGCCGCACTGTCGTTCCAATACGCCGGGCTCCAGCCCGGGGAACGGGTGCTGATTCATGCCGGCGCAGGCGGCGTGGGACTGGCGGCCATCCAGCTGGCCCAGGCCGCCGGCGCCGAAGTGTTCGCCACAGCCAGTGCACCGAAGCAGGCATACCTGCGATCGGTCGGCGTCAAGCACGTCTTCGACAGTCGCCAAACCCGATTCGGAGCCGAGATCCTGGAAGCCACAGGGGGGGAAGGTGTTCATGTAGTGCTGAACAGCCTCACCAGCGAAGGCTTCATCGACGCCAGTCTGTCCTGTCTGATGCCCGGCGGCCGCTTCGTCGAGATGGCCAGAAGGGACATCCTGAGTGAGGAGGAGATGGCGGCAGTGCGTCCCGACGTGTCCTACGCCATTCTGGAACTGGATGTTCTGAAGAAAACCGATCCCGAAGGGGTGGGCGCGGTACTGCGGGATCTGATGGCGCGGGTCTCGGCGGGAGAGCTCAAACCCCTTGTTCACAGCCGCTGGCCACTGGCGGAGGCGGGGGCCGCACTGGCCTACATGCGCGCGGCCCGGCACATCGGCAAGATCGTTCTGACGACACAGCCGCTGGTGCGCGGCCGGTTGCGGGAGGATCGCACCTACCTGGTAACGGGCGGGTTGGGCGGTATCGGTTGCGCCGTGGCGGAGTGGTTGGCGGACCAGGGCGCGGGCACAATCGTGCTGAACGGGCGCCGGGATCCCGATCCCGAGGCTGTGGAAGCCATTGCGGCCCTGCGCGCACGCGGGATCAGGGTCGAGGTGGAACTGGCGGATGTAACGGACACTGCGGCGCTCGACACGATGATGGCGCGCATGGACGCGCAATTGCCGCCGCTGGCCGGCGTCATCCACAGCGTGGGCGTGCTGTCGGATCGGGCCCTGTCCAATCAGACCTGGGAGAGTTTCGAGCAGGTACTAAGTCCCAAGATTCTGGGAGCCTGGCAACTGCATCGCGCCACGGTGGACCGTGATCTGGACCTGTTCATCCTCTTCTCAAGCCGGGTCGGCGTCATGGGCAATCCGGGCCAGGCGAACCATGCCGCAGCCAATGCCTTTCTGGACCAGCTTGCCGGCCACCGTCGCGCCTTGGGTTTGGCGGGACAAGCCATGGCGTGGGGGGCCTGGTCGGAGATTGGCGAAGCCGCGGAACAGCGGGAGCGGATTGAATGGCGGCGAGCATCCCTCGGCGGCCGCTGGTTTACCCCACAGCAGGGCATTCGGGCACTCGACAGTCTTGTGCGGAAGGATGCCACCACCGCCGTAATCATGTCGATGGACTGGTCGGTATTCGAAGAGGCGGTCGAAGACCATCCCCTCTTCCTGGAAGAACTCCTGTCCACGTCCACCAGGGACGACACTCCGGATGCAGCCCCGCAGGATGACCTGCTGGCCCAGCTGCGACGAGGACCGACGGCGGGTCCCAAGGACCTGCTTGTTCCTTTCGTGCAGCAGGCAGTGCAGGCGGTACTCCGGTTGCCCTCCCCGCCATCGCCCACGGTGGGGTTCTTCGACTTGGGAATGGACTCGCTGATGTCGGTGGAACTCCGCAACCGTCTGAACCGAGCCCTGTCCGGGGCGTATGCGGTTTCCAACACAGCCGTTTTCGACTATCCCAATGTCAACTCCCTGGCCGATCACCTGGCGGGAGAACTCGGCGAAGCCCTTGGGACCGGCACACCGGAGCCCCTGCCGGCACCGTCAACTCCCCGGCCGCGCCAAAGTCCCGCCACCGACGATGATGCCATCGCGATCGTTGGGATGGCGTGTCGCTTCCCCGGTGCTCCAGACTTGGTTTCCTTCTGGTCTCTGCTGGAGTCCGGCGGCGACGCCATCACCGATGGTCGACCTGGCCAGGGCCCTTGGGCAGGGGTGGCGGGAGATCCCAATGCGGATGACATTGCCTATCGGCGCGGTGGCTTCATCGAAGGTCTCGACCAGTTCGACAACCGCTTCTTCCGCATTGCCCCCATCGCAGCCCGGACCATGGATCCCAAGCAACGGCTATTGCTGGAGACAACCTGGCAGGCCCTGGAGGATGCCGGCATCGATCCGGAATCGCTCAAGGGAAGCCGCACCGGAGTCTATGCCGGCATGGGCAGCAGCGAATACCGGGACGTGCTCGCCGCCCACGGCCAGGCGGATGCCTACTTCGGCACCTCCGGCAGCATGACGGCAGGGAGGATTGCCTACGTTCTGGGACTGGAGGGACCCGCCATGCCTGTGGACATGGCCTGTGCGTCTTCCGTTACTGCGGTGCATCAGGCCGCGGTAGCCCTGCAACGGGGCGAAGTCGATTTGGCCCTGGCGAGTGGAGTGAACACTGTCCTATCCCTACCGTTGATGCGGTTCCACAAGGAATTGGGACTGTTGTCCAACGCCGGCCGGTGCAATGCCTTCGATGCGGATGCCGACGGTTTCGTGCGGAGCGAGGGTTGTGCCGTGTTGGTGCTGAAGCGTCTGCGACATGCGGAATCCGATGGCGACCGGATTTGGGGGCTGGTAAGGGGCTCGGCCATCAACCAGAACGGTGCCAGCGCCGATCTTCCCGTGCCCAGAGGGCCGGCCCAGAAACAGGTCATTGAAGATGCCTTGGCCGTGGCAGGTGTGGCCCCGTCGGATATCGACTACATGGAGGCCCACGGCGCGGGGACCGAGCTTGGCGATTCCATTGAGTTGCAGGCCATATCCGCGGTGTACGGCAGGGAACGGGCAGCGGAACGGCCCCTGCTGTTGGGATCGGTCAAGACCAACATCGGGCACGCGGAGTGGGCCTCGGGCATGGCCAGCATCATCAAGGTTGTGATGGCGATGAATCGCGGAGCAATTCCCGCCCACCTGCATTTCCGCAGCCCAAACCCCAATTTCGAATGGGACCGCATGCCGGTGAGCGTCGCCTCGGAGATGATCGCCTGGCCCGACACCAACGGCAGGCCGTCCCTGGCGGCGGTCAACGCCTTTGGGCTTTCCGGCAGCAATGCGCATGTCATCCTGGAGGGCTATGCCAAGGCTCCCGAATTCAAGAATGGAGCTTTGTGGCCGGTGGGGCCCCCGCAGCCGGTTGAGGCTGCCTTGCCGGCGGCCCTCAAGGGGTTGTCCCTGCCAATCGAAGAAATGGAACAGCGAAAGGTCCGGCTGTTGCCCCTGTCCGGCAAGACTCCCGAGGCCCTGCGGGATGTGGCCAACCAGTATCGGTTTTGGTTGGGGGAACACGCCACGGAATTGGAGGACGAACCGGCTACCGAATTGCTTCTGGCAGATGCAGTTTGGACAGCCAGCACGGGCCG
Organism: Caldilineaceae bacterium; assembly: GCA_965219935.1. Classification (GTDB taxonomy): domain Bacteria; phylum Chloroflexota; class Anaerolineae; order Caldilineales; family Caldilineaceae; genus Bin34. The sequence continues at coordinate 2,321,760 of CBDCOU010000003.1, forward strand.
CAGCCATTTTGCCTACAGGAAGGGCCTGGTCTTCCAGGACATTTCGGATTTGCAGGCCAAGCTGAAGGCGTTGTCCGAAACCGCTTCCGAAGAACAGCCTGTCCGGCCGGATTACGGTACACCAAGCGTGGCCTTCCTCTACTCCGGCCAGAGCAGCGACTGGGTTGGCATGGGCCAGACCCTTTACCGCAAGGAACCCGTATTCCGCGCCGTCCTTGACCAATGCGACCAACTGCTACGAGAGGAACGGGATGCTTCCCTGCTGGATGTCATGTTCGGTCGCGATGGCGGCGATGACGTTAGCGATCGTGCCTGGGAACTGCCGGCCACATATGCCTTGGAGGTGGCCTTCACCGCCCTGTGGGAAAGCATTGGCATACGCCCCGACACGGTGCTGGGACAGGGCATTGGGGACATTGCAGCGGCGCAGGCATCCGGAGCGCTTGCCCTGGAAGACGGACTGAGGCTGGCGATGTCCTTGACGGATCCGGATGAGGATCTGTCTCGCATCACGGCTACTGCTCCGGAGCTGACCTGGATCAGCAGCGTAACCGGGCGCGAGGTGCGGTCAACGGAGATGCTGGACAACTCTTACTGGCAGCAGTTGGCAACAAACACAAGTGCCCTGTCCCTGGACGGCATCGACACGACAGCAGCGGGAACAGACCTGACATTGGTGCTTGGCCCCCGAGCAAAGTCGGATTCGATACTGTCCCCAGCCTCACGTTCCGACCGGCCCGTCGTTTTGGCCGATGGCGGGCTGCGTCCAGACACGGGAGCCGGAAACGGTGTCCTGGATTTCCTCGAGGTGGTCGCAGCCGCCTACGAAGCTGGCGTTTCGGTTGCGTTCACCGGCCTCTTTGCCGGAGAGAAGCGTCGCCGTATCGCCATCCCGGGCTACTCCTTCCAACGAAGGAGTTTCTGGGTCCAGAGCAACAACGGGTCCCGCTAGCCATGCGCGGGAACCACCTGTGCCACTTCGGCGAATTCCGCACCGACTACTGCTCTGGGACACGCTCAACCCTCCGTTCGACAGCCTGGACGTGCGCAAGACCTTTGCCAAAGCCGTCAGGGAGCGAAGTGCCAGGAACCCTCAGGGTTTGAGGAACAGGCGACAAAGCCCGTATTGGGCCCACCCCGGTTCGACACGGATCCGGCCAATGCACGCCGGCTCCTACATCTCGGATACCGTTGACCGAATGATGCCGTAGCCGGCGACAAGGTCCGACACGATGTGGTCCGGTGGCACGCGTGCCAGCAGCCGTAACGCGTCGAAGGTCCGGTGCACCTCGGGCCGCATGCCCACGACCACGATCGTCTTCCGTCCGCCGGCCAGCGCGGCATTGACCAGTTGCGATATGACCACGGCGGCGGTCAGGTCGACCAACTGCGTGTTTGACAAATCGAACACCAGGAGGCGGTGGTGTCGGATGTCCGGACTGACGATGCGGGACAACTCCCGGGCCGACGCGATCGTGACCTGTTCCGGAAAGGCAACCAGTCCGGTCCGGGCACCGAAGGGATCCATGCCGGGCATGTCGCCAAACACAACACGGTCCAGCACCGGCACCGAGCGTAGATGATCGGTCTCGAACCGCTGGGATTGCATGTAGGTGGCCAACGAGGACAGGACGAAGCCGATAAGGACGGCACTGACAAAGTCAATGAATAGGGCAGCCAGGAGCGTCGCGATGAAGAGCAGGGCATCGTGGCGGGCCACTTTTGCAATACCGCGGAGAAACTGCAAGTCCAGTACCGTGGAACCCGACACCACAATGATCGACGCGACGACGGCCCGCGGCATTTGTTCAATCACCACCGCCGAGCCGGGAACCAGGACAATCAACAGGAAGACCGCACCTACCGTCGCGCCCGACACGGGGCTGCGTCCACCCGTCCGGATGTTGGCGAGGGTACCCGGGCTGACAGAACCGGGAATGCCTCCCATGAAGCCGGCAGCGACATTGCCCAGCCCAACACCGATCAATTCACGGTTGGGCAGGTGTCTGGACCCGGTCAGAGAATCGACCAGGAAGGCCACAACCAGAATCACTACGGAACTCAACAAGGCCAGTACGAAGGCGGAAGGGAGAACGCGTGTCACATAGGTGGGCACCAGAACCGGCAGCATGAGGCCGGGCATCCCGGTCTGTACGGTGCCAATCGTCGCCGCCTCGGGAAACAGGAATATCCCGGCTGCAAAGCCTGCCACCAGCATCACGGCGGTCACCGGCACTGCCGCCGCCCATTTCCCTCTCCACAGCGGCACCAGCACAAAGCAAATTGCTGCCAGCGCAACTGACGGCAGATGCGCACCGCGCACAGCCTGGGGCAAGGAGGCAATCGCCGCCGCCACACTGGAAGACGCGGGTTCCGCCCCGAGGAGTACATGGAGCTGGGACACGATTAAGGTGATGGCCAGCGAGGTGAACAGACCGGCCAGCAGCGGATGGGGAACGAAGGCCACGTACCGACCCAGCCTGAGAACTCCGAACCCGACTTGGAAAAGGCCCGCCAGGACGACAATCGTGAACGCCTCGCCGGCGGAGGTCGCGTACTCGGCGACCAGAAACGCCATCGCTGTCGCGATCAGGATATTGGGACCGCGTACAACGGCGGCTATACCTCCAAATACGGCGCCTATCAGCGAAAGCGCGATCCCCCCGTACAGGCCGGCCACCGCGCCAAGTCCCGAGATCAGACCATAACCGATTGAGAGCGGGAAGAGCACGAAGGCGGCAATCAGACCCCCCAGAAGATCCTTGCGCAAGTCCGCGGATGTGTAGCGCGCGGGCCACAATTCCCGCGGAAACAGCCTGTCCGACCAAGTCACCGTGTCACTCGCCTCCGGGGCACAAGGCAGTCGAGCAGAACGCAAGTCAAGCGGTGCTGTGCTGCAGCCAGTAGCCCCGGCCCGCAAACGGATACAGCGGAATCCCTACGCGGCGGCGGCTTTCTCCGTCGAACAGTTTGTGCATCGACAGGGGCAAGCCCTGTGCGTAGGCCGCGCCTGCTGAGGCAGCGAAGTCTCCGCGGGCGGTGCTTCCGAGCGCGTCGCGAGCCCCCAAAGCTCTGGCATGCACCACGGCCAAGCCATCGCGACCTGTGCCTCCGAGCGCGGCCTTCCGTGCGGCCAGCTGCCAGTCCGCCTGAATCGCCTGGGTGAAGTCGTCATCAAGCCCGAACACAACCAAGGCGTCCACGGACTCCCGAACAAGCAGGGCGGCGCAAGCGGCAGTCGCTTGCGCGGGGATGGAATCCGCTGCACTACGATCGGGCGCTGGAAACCGGCCGAATTGCATTTTCCCTTGACGTGCGTGAACGTTCCGCTTGGCAACCCGCCAGCAACGTGACAGCCCCGGAATGTCGCCCGCAGAATCGTTGGGGGGGGGCGAACAAGGGGTCATTCGGCCTCGACTTCGCCTGCCGGTTCGGTCTGGTGGTCGGTTCGGCTTCCCTAACCTATAGGCGCTTGCAGACGACGCTCGCGCAACAACCGATTTATCCAAACCTGTTGCCAGCGGCTTCCGGGGGAGGACAGGCTGCCGCCACCATCCGGCAGAGGCGCCTGTTGCTCCTACGCGACGCGGCGGACCGGCATACGGCGGGATCCGGGCTGCATCCATCCTTTGTTTGTCTCCCAACACTTCACCGATCATCGTCACAGACTGGCGGGCAAGCCTTGTTCGGAGAGTGAGTTGCCCTCCGTACCCGTAAACGAATCTGCCTTGAAGACTGCATGAATCAACCCGTCGCTCGGTTCCACACACAAACACTGCTTGTGCAGAGTGAAAATGCAAGCCGCCCAATTGGTGGAACATCCTGTGATTCCCGGAACAGTCCGCCCAGCAAGTATCGGAAATCCACCCCGGAACTTGATACCCAACGGACGGTGACTCAAGACGATCCGAGCCTTCGAATGGCTATAATCCGGTTGCGCCACCACACGTAACTTTCCACAGTCGGCACTCGATCGCATCCCAGTGAAGCGGTCGTGCCGCCGTGCAGGTGTGGAGACCGCATTTTGAAACGCTTGACACACGGGAGATCAATACATGAAACCTCATTGGTTGCGTACTCCATTGGCACAGGGTCGGCTGACCCTGTTGCTGGTCTTCATTTTGGCGGTAACCGCGTTGGCGGCCTGCGTTGCCGCGCCGCCCGCGGCGGCACCGGAGGCCATGCCGGAAGAAGAGGCGGGTCCCGACAACGTGACCGTCTTCGGCGAAACGCTGCCCGACGACGCGCTGCCCTATAGCCAGCAGGTCTACCGTCTGGCCTGCAGCAACACGGCCACCCAGGTAACCTTCGACTTTGCGGTCTCGGTCTACCAGCGGATTTGCAGCTCGGACCAGTTCGGCGACGCACTCGTGACGCTGGACAAGGACTTCAACGTCCGGCCCTTGGCCGCCGACAGCTGGGAACCCACCGAGGACGGCCTGACCTGGCACATCAAGATTAGGGAAGGCCAGCAGTGGAGCGACGGCGTGCCGCTGACCGCGCACGACTACGTCGCCACCTACCAACTGTCCGCCAACCCGGAAACCGGCTGGGACTTCTCCTGGTTCTACGGCTTCCTGGGACCGGGCGGCATCAAGAACTGGAACCAGGTCATCGCCGGCGAACTGCCGCCCGAGGAACTGGGCGTGGTGGCCGTTGACGACTACACCCTGGCCATCACCACCGAGGACCTGTTCCCGCCCCTGCCCGGTGTCCTCAAGTTCTCGTGGCCGATTGCCGCCCATGCGGTGGCCGAGCACGGACCCTACTACAACAATTCTCCCGAGACATCCGTGTCCTCGGGTCCCTTCATGCTTGAGTCCTACGACCCCGGTAACGAACTGGTCCTGGTCGCCAACCCCATGTACAAGGGCCTGCGACCGCCGCGCATTGCGCGCATTGAACACGTCTACATGGCTCCGGGCACCGAGTTCCTGGCCTTCCAGGCTGGCGAAATCGACAACATCGGCGCCGACGTGCTCTCCCCCGCCGACTTCGACCTGGTCATCAACGATCCGGTGTTGAGCCAGAACTACCTGCGCCACTTCGGCGACTTCCGCACCGACTACCTGCTCTTCGACACGTTCAACCCGCCCTTCGACAGCGTTGATGTGCGCAAGGCCTTTGCCAAGGCCATCAACCGCGGACCCATCGTGGAGAACGTCTTCGGTTCCATCAAGGCCATGCCGGCCCGCAGCATGCTGATGCCGGGCTATCCGTCCTCCGACACCGAGGGCCTCCTGGACCACTACCAGGCCTACGATTGCGCAGCGGCCCAGGAGCATCTGGCCAACGCCGGCTATCCGGGCGGCGAGGGCTTCCCCCGGCAAGAGATGTGGCTGCGCAATGAAGGTCCGGCCCTGGCGGCCGTCTTCCAGGCCGTGGCCGCTTCCATCGCCGAGTGCCTCAACATCGACATCGAGGTCTCCAACAAGGACGGCAAGGTCTACATGGATGCCCTCAACGCCAAGCCCACGGAACTGACCCTGGGCGCCGTCTCCTACGGCATGGACTTCCTGGATCCCGCCAACCTGCTGGGCATCTGGGTCTCCACCGGCCGCCACACCTGGCTCAACCCCGAGTTCGACAGCCTGGTTAGCGAAGCCAGCAGCCTGGTCGGCGATCCCGAACGCCGTGACCAGATGTTCAGGGATGCCCAGGAGATCCTGGTGGACGATGTCGGCGGCGCCTTCATCGCCCATCGCTGGGCAGGCAACCTGGTCCAGCCCTGGATCCAGGGCGAAGCCTTCCGCGAACCCGATTCCCAGGGTATCGCCGGCTTCCACTGGGGTGACGATACCGCCATCTCCGACCTCTACATTTCCAACGCCAAGGAGGAATAGCGGGAACCATCCTCCCAACCCCAAGGCCGTCCGGAACCAACGGGATCGATTCAGGTGACCCGGTACGTCACAGGCCGCATCCTGTCGCTTCTGTTCGTGATGTGGATCGTGTCGATGGTGACCTTCGCCATGATGCACGCGGTTCCGGGCGGCCCCTTTGATGAAACCAAGGGGCGGCTGCCGCCGGCCGCCCGCGAGAACATCCTGCGCAAGTACGGGCTGGACAAGCCCTACCACGTGCAGTACCTCAACTACATGAAGAACGCCTTGCGGCTGGACTTCGGCATCCCGTTCTCGAACCCGACCTCCACGGTGACGGAGGTCATCCTGAGCCGCTGGCGGGTCACCGCCCAAGTGGGCATTCTGACTGTGCTGTTCGCCTTCGGCGGCGGCATTCTGATGGGGGTGTTCGCCGCCTACCACCAGAATTCGCTCGTGGACAACGCAGTAACCTTCCTGGCCATGCTCGGGGTGGTCATCCCCAGCTTCGTGGTGGCCCTGTGGCTGATCCTCATCTTCGCCGTCCGGCTGGACCTGGTGCCCATGCGGGGATGGAGCGATTCGGGGGAGTGCCTAATCGGCGATGTCGCTTTCTGCTCGGACTGGATCCTGCCGGTGTTCGCCTATTGCATCGGTCCCATGGGGGTTATCGGCCGCTATACCAGGGCCAGCGTCGTGGACGTTATGCGGCAGGACTACACCCGCACGGCACGGGCCAAGGGCGTGTCCGAGCGGATGCTGATGTTCCGCCATGTTCTGCGCAACGCACAGATACCCATGATCACTGCGTTGGCAACCGAAGTGCCGAACCTCATGACCGGCAGCATCTTCATCGAGTCGACCTTCAGCATCAACGGCCTGGGCAAGTACTTCGTCACCAGTGTCTTCAACCGGGACTACCCGATGATCATGGCCCTGTTTCTGCTGATTGCGTTCCTGTGGAGCCTCACCTACCTGCTGAGCGACCTGGCCTATACCTGGGTGGATCCCAGAGTACGCCTGGGCGGTGCCCAGGCCGCCTAAGGCCTGCGACCGCCAGCCCAGCCCCTTGGCCGCGCCTGTATCCCTTCACTGCATGCAGACTGCCGCCGCCACCAAACCGCGGACCGGATCGCTGATTGACCGAACCGCCAAGTCCCATCGCACCCTCTGGCACAACGCCCTGCGCCAGTTCATGCGCAACCGCTTCTCCATCCTCGGGTTGTGCCTCGTCTCCTTCTTCGTCTTCCTGGCGGTTTTTGCCGACCTGCTGGCGCCCCATCCCTACGACAAGGTCTACTTCGACCGCGTGCTGCTGTTCCCGCTTGAGCATGCCTCCCACCCGTTGGGTACCGACGAAGTGGGCCGGGACTATCTGAGTCGCCTGCTGCACGGCGCCCGGACCTCGCTGTTCGTGGGCCTCGCGGTCCAGGCCATTGCCATTGTGATCGGCGTGCCCGTGGGCAGCATTGCCGGCTACATGGGCGGCAAGGTGGATTTCGTTTTCACGCGCGTGGTGGACATCATGTCCGCCTTTCCGGGCCTCCTGTTCACGATCCTCATCATTTCGTTGTGGGGTGGTGGATTGTTCAAGGTGATCGTGGCCCTGAGCATCACCAGTTGGCTGGGCCTGGCCCGGTTGACCAGGGCCCAGTTCCTGCAGCTGCGGGAAAGCGGTTACGTGGAGGCGGCCGTCTGCACAGGGACCCCCGAACCCCGCATCATTGCCCGACACATCATTCCCAATGCCCTGACCCCCCTGCTCGTGGCCGTAAGCTTCGGCATCCCGGCTGCCATGTACGGAGAGGCAGGACTGAGCTTTCTGGGCATCGGCATCAACGATCCCCTGCCCAGCTGGGGGAAAATGGTGGGTGTCAGCAACGCCTATGTGCGCGTGTACTGGCACCTGGCCCTATTCCCCACGATTGCCATCGCCCTGGCCATGCTCGGCTTCTCCTTCATGGGGGATGGTCTCAGGGACGCGTTGGATCCCCGGCTGATCGAATAGGATAGGAGCGAAACATGTCCCGTCTCCGTCGCGCCGTCACATTGCACCTGAACGCAGCCTGCTGGTTGCTTGTGGCTGCGTTCCTGCTCATTGGCTGCGGTCCCTCCGACACTTCCGCGGAACTTGCCCCGACCCCCACCATGCCCGTGGCGCAGTTCACCCCCGTGGCAGGCAGCCTGAATGAAGAAAAGGCGTTGGAGGCCCAAAGCCAGATTGAGGATCAGGAGGCCGCAGACTTCAACGCCGAAGACATCGAAACCGGCTCCCGGGTGTACGCGAACCGATGTGCGGAATGCCACGGTGCGGAACTTGAGGGCACCGACCAGGCAGGAGCCCTGACCGCCCTTGACATGACACAGGACGACTTCCTGATTTTCCTGCGAACAGGCGGCGATCTGGGCAACAGTCACCAGTTCGGGCCCGCCATGGCCAGCAATGCCGGCATTGAGGACCTCTATGCCTTTCTGGTCACCGCCCTCGAAACCCAATGATTCCCGTGCCTCCCTTCGGTCTTCTGGCCGGACGCACGTCCTGATACAGAAAGCGGCAGGCTGGCCCTCGCCAACACGCAGTTTGGACATCGGCCGCGGTTGTTTGTCGGGACCTGCGTCCAGGATGCGGCCCGATCTAATACGGGGACAGGTTTCCGACGACGACGCAGCCACGACAGGCGGCGCCCGGCGTGCCCGGTGAGGGATCAGTCGAAGCCACTCGGAGTCACAGCCGCGAGCCAGTCGGCCAGATGAATCCTGTCCCCGTTTCGGGCATGGGACTCGTTGGCCGCCAGCACGGCGGCCAGGCTGTTCATGCCGTCACGGAACGGCGAGCGTATTAACGAGGCATCTCCTTCGGCGACGGCCCGTACGAACGCCTTGCCGAACTCGTACGTCCCTTCCGCCGCCTCCCCGGACCACAGGGGGCGGGCCACGGCCTCCCTGTCCGGTTCCGTCGGCGGCGGATACGGTCCCTCGTACCGATACGCCGTTACGGTGTCCGGCTGGACCTCGATTTGGCTCTCCGTACAGAAGATCCGGTGATCGGCCAACAGATTGTAGACCCGTCGCAACCGGGACAAGACCAGATTCCCCACGGCACCGTTGGCAAAGCCGAACTGCACGCTGTAGGCATACGGATTGTCCGCCTGGTCGACGATGTCATCCTCAGCCCGCGGGACGTAGGCCGCCTGTACCCAGTCCACATCGCCACACCAGTAACGCCACAAATCCAGGGGATGGATTCCGCCCTCCACCACCGTGGTTCCAGACCAGGCCCGGCTGGCGGTCCACACCCGGTTGTGCGGACCACCGTGGCTTGCCGTGTCCGCATGCTTGGCGTCGTGCCGTTCCAAGGCGGCATGGAAGGCGTAGGTAGCCAGGACCACACGCTGGTTCTGCACATATCGATGAATGGCCTCATGCCGCGGATCAAAGCGCTGCTGGAACCCACAGCACGACAGGATGCCGGCCGCCTCGATGGCGTCCTGCATTGCCAGCGCCTGCGCCAGATCCAGGCTCATCGGCTTCTCGACCATCAGGTGCAGTCCCGCCCATGCGGCCCTCACCACTTCGTCGCGGTGGAGACTGGGCGGAATCGCAATGAAGAGGGCATCGCAGCGGTCGGCCTCCAACACCGTGTCGAAGTCGGATGTGCGGAACACGGCATCCGCATCGAGAGCGGGAACGAACCGCTTCAGTTTGGCTGCGTCCAGATTGGCGGGAACGGCATCGCACAGGGCAGTCACCTGTGCACGGCCCTCGCCCTGCAACCGCACCAGCGCCTTCAAATGCTGCAGCCCCCGCTGGCCCAGGCCGACTATTCCAACCCTCACTGCCGTTGTCGTCTGCTTTTGCATCCCTTGCCCCGATGTTGAATCGGCCTTGTCCAATGTGGTGCCATACCACCGGACCGGCAGTATGGCACGGAGATGCCCGTAGGCTTGCGCCGGTTGTCAACGTCGTGTCCGCCTGCGACGTGGCAGACAACGGGCACCTCTCCGACCCGGCAGACCACCAACGAGACAGGGGTGCACTGGCATTCGCAACCAAACAAGCCGGCTTTGATCTATCACACCATGGCAGCCACTGTGAATAATATTGTCGCTAACTCACTTGCACCCCAACTGGAGGAAACCAAACATGCCTGCTCCCATCTCCACCTTGATTTCCGCCACGGAAGCACGGGAGGCACAGAACGCAGCCGGCACATCCCCACTGTTTGTGGACTGCCGATTCGACCTGTACGACCCCACAGCGGGCCGCCGACAGTATGAACATGCGCATATTCCCGGATCGGTGCATGCCGATCTGGACGCGGATCTTTCAGGGCCTGTCGGAGACGGCTCGCGGGGTCGCCACCCGTTGCCCACGCCCGCGGCATTCGGCACCACACTACGGAATTGGGGTCTTCACCCCGGCCGATTCACAATTGTCTACGATGCCGGACCCGGCATGTTTGCCAGCCGCCTGTGGTGGATGCTGCATTGGGTCGGCCACCCGCAGGCCGCCGTCCTCGACGGGGGCCTGCATGCTTGGCGCCAAGCCGGTGGAACGCTTACCGATGCCGTATCGAATACCGCCGCCGGGACCTTTGAACCCCGCGCAAATCCGGACATGGTGGTGGATGTGCAATACGTCGAGTCGCTGTTGGGCGATGCATCGCGCCTGTTGGTGGATGCACGCGACCACGGTCGCTTCACTGGCACCAAGTCAGCCTTCGATTCGAGGTCGGGTCACATTCCGGGTGCCGTCAACCATCCCTACCAGTCCAATTTGGATACAAGCGGGACCATGTTGTCGTCGGAACAGCTGAAGCAACAATTCGCACGGAGTTGCTCCGGCGGAGTCAACTCCGAGACGGTGATGTACTGCGGCTCGGGAGTGAGTGCCTGCCACAACATCCTGGCGGCGGTTCACGCCGGCTTGCCATGGCCGCTTTTGTATCCCGGCTCGTGGAGTGAATGGAGTTCGCATCCGGACCGGCCGATGGCCACGGGCGGGTAACTGTCATCCGCGAGCGCGTGGACCGTGTGGCAGGGAATTCCCGAATTCCAATCCGCACTGTTTCTCCAAAACATTGGAAAACAACCGACATGTTGTAAGATCCAACCTAATACAAACCCCGAACTACTCTGTCACTGCAAGGAAGGAATGGAATGAGTACCATTTATGTTTTGTCAAACCCTGCAATGCCCGGAACGGTATTGATTGGGTATTCGCGCAAGGAGAACATCAGCGGGGAAATCGCAGAGCTCTACACTTCCTCTGTGCCGGAGCCGTTCAAGTGCGAACTGGCTGCAAGTGTTGGGAATGCGCGCGAGGTTCTGGATTTGATCCACAGCATTTTTGCAAGTGCACGGATTGCGCCCGATCGGGATTTCTTCAAGGTCTCCAGCGACCAGGTGATGGCCGTGCTCAAGCTGGCAGGGGGCAAGGATGTAACACCGGGCGAGGATGGTACGGTAGCCGCCGCCGCGGCCGAAGCTGCACCGGCACCGGCCAACGGTCGGCGCAGGGCAGCCAATGGTCGGCGCAGGGCGGCCAATGGCAGACGCCGACCAAGGAGAGGTCAGGCCAAATCCGCTTCCGGCCGCAAGCGCCGACGCCGTCGGCCAAACCTCAATTTCGGGCAGTTGGGCATCGGGCCAGGCTCGGTTTTGGTCGGCCGCGATGGAACGGAAGTGATTGTCCACGACGATCGTCAGGTGAGCTACCAGGACGAGGTGATGTTCATTACCCCTGCCACGCGCAGGATGTTGGGACTGGACGACAACGCCGTGGTTTCGGCAGGCCAATACTGGACCTTCAACGGCCGCAAGGTCAGCGAGCTGTACGACGAGTTCCACTCTCCTGCCGCTCCTGCCGAATCCGACGCGGAATGATCCTTCCATAACAGTGCCATGCATCCGGAATTACGCCGGCGCAATCTGCGCCGGCGTAATTCCTGGAAGAGTTCCGGGCATCGATCTCGGTGCCCTGGACAAGTTGATGGGCGACCCGAAATGTTCGGGATTGACTTCTACCCTTGATCGGCACGGCATGCTGGTGGCGCGACGCGATCGCGGGCAGCCGAGTGCCTCGTTTGACATTGTGCATTTGTTCGGCCAAAGACATCCATGTCAACGCTCCGTGGTACAGGCAAAACCGGTCCTTCCATCCAGTCGAACAGGCACAAGTCTTGGCTCTGGCACATTGCCAGCCCCGCCAACCAATTCTCCCGAATCGCGCCATTCACTATTTGCCCTTGTGGATGGCACGCCGTGCAATCAATTCAACCAAGCCCGGCCAAAATTGCTTCATTAACACCGCGGCATTGCCGCGCAGGGAAAGAATGCGGCCCCGGCGACGCAAGGCGATATCCGTCAGGGCAATGTCGGCACAGGCCGCTGCAGTCATCATATGTTCCTCCTGTGCGGGACTGTAGCCCAGGGGTTTGTTGTCGGCCCCCAGGGAATTTTGCCGAATGGTGGTTGCCACCCAATCGGGAAATGTGACGGTGACGCTGACGCCGGAGCCGTGAAGTTCCACCCGCAGGGACTCGTGGAAACGGGCGGCCGCAATCTTGCTGGCCGCATAGGGTGCCCGCGTAGGCACCGGAATCCGACCTGTCAGACTGGCCACCAATCCCAGGCGGCCACGGGTTTCCTTCAGAAAAGGCAGGGCATAACAGGAACAATAGGCACTTCCCAAATAGTTCACATCCATTATGCGCCGCAACAGGCCCAGATCTTCCAGTGCGTCCACGCGCGACCACATGGACAAGCCCGCGTTGTTGATTAGAACATCAATGCGTCCATAGGCACGGTGGGCTTCCTCCATCAAGGCCCGGCATTGCGGCTCCGAGGCAATGTCGGTGGGTACGGCAAGAACCGAGCCGGGAAGGTCTGAACAGTCCGCCGCCAAGGCGTCCAGGCGTTCCCGGTTCCGCGCGGCCATGACCACTTGGGCGCCGGCACCGGCCAAACGCAGACACATCTGGCGTCCGATGCCCTGCGTCGCGCCTGTCAGGACCACGACCTTGCCACAGTAGACCGCCTGAATTTTCCGTTTCAGCATTCCGTTCGGGTACCGGCACCGGGTTCGCTTGGGATCGAAAACCCATTGTATGCCGCGAACCGGCTGCGCAAGCCGGTTCGCCTTTCCGGTGATAGAATTCGATTCAGCCTGGTGCGTGGGCCACACGCCGCCTTTGCCATTCTGCTTCTCCCGGGCCCGCGTGTGGAAACCCTCAATCCCAAAATCGACCCGGCCATCCTGACTGCGCAAGCCTCCACGCGCAGCGACGAGGTGCCCGTAATCGTCATGTTTGGCGACCGGGACCAGTTGCAGGCCTTCCACCGCCAGGGAACCCGCAGCCGATCCGGGCTGTCCGCCGGCCATCTGGGCACTGTGCTGCCCTGGTCCGCCACCCGCCTGCGCCGGACCGATGTCCATGCGCTGGCCGACAACGACACGGTGCGCTCCATCTGGTACGACGCCCTGTGCACCACATGCCTGGATCGCGCAGGACTGGAACTGGGCGCGCCACGCATTTGGGAGGATTGGGGGCTCTACGGCTCGGGCACGGTCGTCGGCATTGCCGACACCGGACTGGACCAAACACACCCGGATTTCGAGGGCCGGGTGGCGGGGGTCCGGGACTTCACGCCGCGCCCGGCGGAGGGCGATCCCGACGGCCACGGCACCCATGTCAGCTCCCTCGCGGCAGGCTCGGGCGCTGCCAGCAACCACCGCTATGTCGGGATGGCCCCGCGCGCCCACATTCTCTCCGCCAGGGTCCTCAACTTCGGCGGCGCCGGGCGCATGAGCCGAGTCATGGCCGGACTTGAGTGGCTGGTGGACAGCGGCGCACAGGTGCTGAACCTTTCCGTGGGCACCGACATCAACATGGTCGGCGAAGATCCGCTCAGCGCACTCTGCAACACGCTGAGCGATCAGGGCACGGTGATCGTGGCCGCCGCCGGCAATTCGGGTCCCAGGCCCCAGTCCATCGGCAGCCCCGGCAGCGCCGCCCGCGTGATTACGGTCGGCGCCACGGACGGCATGGGCATGGTGGCTTCGTTCAGCAGCCGGGGCCCCACACGGCAGGGACTGCTCAAGCCGGACCTGCTGGCCCCGGGCTACAACATTGTCGGCGCCAGGGCGGCCGACAGCCAGCTTGGCGACGTGGTGGACCAGAACCACACAATCATGAGTGGAACCAGCATGGCGGCACCCTTGGTGTCGGGCCTCATCCTCCTGATGAGGGAACAACAACCGGAGTTGACCCCGGCCGAGATCAAGGCCCTCCTGCAGTTGAACTGCCGGTCGTTCAATCTTCCCACCACGAGCCAGGGCGCCGGCCAATTGGATGGGTGGGCCGCCGTTCACTCCCTAATGCCGGAGCCACTGCCCGGGTCGGAACCCGTACCGGCCCGGCCGGACGAGGAAACGGGTTCCCCCGCGGAGGTGCCGGACCGGCGCGAACCACAGGGTTGTCTGGGTGCGCGCGTGGCCAGGCTGTTCCAGTGGCTCAGGCCCATAGCCTGAAGTCCGCCCGGCAGCGTCTACTGCCAGGTGAATCGACGTTCCTCGCTGGTCAGGCTGGCCGATTCCAACTCCCTGGGGGCTCCGGGAAGGGTCGGGGCCACCACACGCACGACCGTCACATGCCAGAAGTATTCCCGGCTGCCGCCCTCCACGGGAGCCATGTCGGTCTCCATCCAATGGCTCGTGGCCTTGGTCCAGATCGTGGGTGGATCATCCCCCTGGTTGGTCCAGATGCGCAGGACATACCATTCATTGGGTGCCAGAATGTCAACCGGCAGCCACCGGAAATTCACCGGATCCTGGCGTGCCACCAGGGCGGCATTGCCGGGATGAAGCAGTTTGGGTGCGGCATAGATGGCATTGGTCACCCGCGGAGCCAGATCGCTGGAGGCCTCCACGTCTTCCGAAAACAACGGCACGGGCACCTGCAGGACATCATCCTTGTAGAGAAGGGACGAAGGGGTCAGGCTGTTGGCATCGAAGATCTCTTCGGGCGCGGCCCCAAACCTGTAGGCGATGCTGATGACACTGTCCCCGGGCTGCACCTTGTACGTGAAGTAACCGGTCCGGGGAGTCCCGCCCTCGGGCGTGGGTGTGGGCGGGTTTTCGAACTGACCCGGAATCACCAGCCGGTCACCAGTGTGGATTATGGTCGAGGTCATTTCGTTCCCCACCATCAGTTCGTCCACCGTGATCCCGTACAGGGTTGCAATGTACTGCAGAACCTCGCCGGACTGCACCGTGTGGACAACGGGGGTTGGCACCCAGGGCGTGGGAGTTGGCGCCCGGGGTGTCGGGGTTCGCGTCGGCTCCGGCGTGTAGGTGGGCGGCGGCAGGGTGGGCGGCAGCACCACAACCTCCGGAGCGGACTCGCCGGGACCGGGGCCGTTCCGACCGGCAAACTGCCAGACCAATACGCCCAGCAGCACGGCGACAATCATCCAAATCGGGCTGATCCTTTGGGCGAGCCTGCGCCGGGGCGGCCTGATGCGAACTTCGCGACCGCACATGAAGCAGGTCTTGGCCTGCTGCGCCACGCGTGTGCCACAGTGTGGGCACCGCCGTTGTTCTAGCCAGGGTGCTTCCTGGAACCGATCCGCCATGCAGGCAATGGTACGCCGAACGGCGTCAAGAGTCCGGCACGTTGACCTTGACCGGGTTCGCGTCCCGGATTTGCATTGGGGAAGGCCCGTGAACGGGCCATCGCCGCTTAGTTCTCAACCTGGGACAGAAGCAGGGCCAGCAGGTGGCCGAGCTCCTGATCCGACAAGGTATCCACAAAGTTGTCGGGCATCACCCCGCTGTCGAACCGCCTGACCACAAAGCTGTTGGGGCTGGTGATGCTGTTGTAGAGGTAACGGGCCGGGCCTTCACCGTCCACCCTGCCCACGGCCGTGTTGCCGATGTCGTACCAGCTGGGGCCGGACAGCACCTCGTCCTCCACCAGGCTGTGGCAACCGGCGCATCCCTGGAGTTCGGAAATCCGCATCCCTTCCTCGATGTCGCCGGCCTCGATGGCCGCCACGATTTCGGCCGGCACATCCGCCATCACCTGGTCGCGGGTCAACTCGGCCAGCTTGGGGACCTCCTTGACGATCAGGACAATCCCGGCTTCGGTGATGGCCACCATGTTGGGCGAGATCAACTGGGCGGTCGGGTTGGGCGCGCAGGCAGCCAGAAGCGCGGCCGCGACCAAAACCCAAAAACCCAGCCGAATGGAGCGCGACGGACGGTTGTTCACGGACTTGGAGACTGTTGATCAGGTCCCGGACAGGGTATGTTGCCAGCGCGGGGCAGTGTAGCACAGCGAGCGCGATCCGGTTCCCAACCATCCTGCGCGCGCAGGGCCAACGGCCCGTTCCAACACCGGGGATGCGGCTTCAGTGTGCACTGGATCGCGACTGCCTGGCCAAGTACATGGCGATGGCAACGGCACTGGCTGCATTGAAGCTTTCGACTTGACCGTGCATGGCCAGCCGCAGGAGAAAGTCGCAGCCATCCCTTACCAGACGGGACAATCCTGCACCTTCACTGCCCACCACCAGGGCCAAGGATCGGTCCAGGTCGAATTGCCCGATGGGAACCGCATCGCCGGCACTCCCTTCCAGGCCTCCCAGCCAGACGCCTTCGTCCCTGAGCCGGTCCATGGCCTGCCTCACATTCGCCACCTGCACCACGGGCAGGTGCTCCATGGCGCCGGCGCTGGCATGGCTCACGGCCGGTGACAGGGGGGCAGCCCGTCGTCGGGCGCAAATGGCGCCGTGGGCACCGCAGGCGTCGCAGATGCGCAGCATGGCCCCTACGTTTTGGGGATCCTGAACATGATCCAGAATGAGCAGCAAGGGCGGCTCCCCCTTGTCCGCGGCCCCTGTCAGGACTTCCTCCAGGGTCGACGAGCGCCAAGGAGCGGCCTCCAAGGCCATCCCCTGGTGTCGCACGCCTGCTTCCTGCAACCCGCGAAACACACCGCCGGGAGTGGTTCTGACCTCCACTCCCCGCGTCCGGGCCAGGTCCGTCAACCGGCGCGGTGGCCGGCCGCGGCCCTGGGACTTCAGCAGCCACAGGACGCGACAGTCGCGCCGTCCCGCGCGCAGTGCCTCCCGTACCGCATGGAACCCGTACAGCAGTTCCGGCTTCATGCCCGGTTGCGCTGCCAAGTGGTGCCCCGCGGCCCATCCTCCAACTGAATGCCCAATTCGCCCAGCCGATCCCGCAGGCGGTCGGCCAGCTCGAACTGCCGCGCAGCCCGCAGTTCCGAGCGGGTTTCGAGCAGGAGCTCGATCAGGGGTTCCGCCAAGCCGGAAGACTCCTCGTCCGGCTCCGTCGGCCCTTCCAGCGTGAAGCCCAGTACACCCATCAATTCCCGCACGGTGTCCTGGGCGGCGTCCATGAACAGTCCGCCCACGTCGGCCGCCTGGGCCGTATTGACGGCCCGCACCAGATCGAAGATCGAGGCGATGGCCGCGCTGGTGTTGAAATCGTCGTCCATGTGGGCGCGGAAGTCGGTCCGCGCCCGTTCGGTCGCCTGCCGCAGGGCATCCGCCTCCGGTCCCACGGTGGTCCGGCCCTGAGCGAAGCGCAACCCCTGGCGCATGCGGCGCAAACCCCGCTCGGCCGCGGCCACGATGTCGTCTGCGAACTGCACGGGTTTGCGGTAGTGGCCCTGGAACACCACCATGCGCAGGGCGTCCGGGGAGTGATCCTCCAAGAATTCGGCGATCGTGATCAGATTGCCCAGCGACTTGCTCATTTTGGTTCCCGACAGTTGCATCATGCCGTTGTGCAGCCAGTAGTTGGCAAACGGCTGGCCGGTTAGGGATTCGCTCTGGGCAATCTCGTTTTCGTGATGGGGAAACACCAAGTCATTGCCCCCGCCGTGGATGTCGATGGTGTCGCCCAGATGATGGCGGCACATGGACGTGCACTCGATGTGCCAGCCGGGCCGGCCGGATCCCCATGGACTCTCCCAGGACGGTTCGCCGGGCTGCGCCGCTTTCCAGAGGGCGAAGTCGGCCGGATCCTCCTTGTCCAGATCCTCCTCAACCCGCGTGCCGGCCCGCGCGTCTTCCAGCCGCCGTTGGCTCAGCTTGCCGTAGTCCTCGTCCCGCAGGACCCGAAAATACACGCTGCCATTCAACTCGTACGCGTAACCGGCCTCATCCAGTTCGTTGATATCCGAGATGATGTTGGGCATTTCCGTGGTGACCCGGGTGTATTCCGTTGCCTCCTTGACATTCAGATCCCTGAGGTGCTCCAGATAGCGGTTGGTGTAGTGCTCGGCCAGTTCGAACGGGTCCTGTTCGGTCTCGCGGGCACGGTCGATGATTTTGTCGTCGACATCGGTGAAATTGGTCACATAGGTGACCTCGTATCCCAGATACTCGAGATAGCGCCGAATCATGTCGAAGACGATCGCGCTCATCGCGTGGCCGATGTGGGCATCGGCATAGACCGTGGGGCCACAGACATACATGCGCACGCACCCCTCCTCCAGCGGCTGGAACGGCTGGATTTTGCGGCCGAGGGAATTGAATACGCGCAACGCCATGGTCAGTCCTTCGCACTCCGGTTGAGGATGGTCGTCCGCCCCCCTGTTACGGCGGAGCCGTCAAAATGGTAACAAACGGGACTTGCATATGCCCGAGTGGACAGCCGGCAAAGCCGGTTCGTGGCCCCGCAGGGCGATTGCATCCAAATTGGGTGTGCTGACGGGGCTGGTTGCCATGTGGCTGCCATGGGCGGTTCCGGATTCAGCTTGCGGAGAACCCCTCATGGACAGCCCGATGCCCCCGTCCCTGGTCGAGTCCGAACGCCGCGGCGGCGACCGGGTCGCGACCGACATCCCTTTCTTTATTGTCTGCCTGCCCCCCAAGGCCAAACCCCTGCTGCCGGCGGTGCGACGGCACCGGCGGGTCCCCCCCCTGTTATAACCGAATGCCGGCGGTCAGGCCGGGCCGATGCCGTCCCGGTATGTAAAGCGGTGACGATTCCCCTTGCAGCCGGGCCTCCGCTTGTTATGCTGACGTTCCGCCGCCACCACAATGCAGACAGGTCCCATGGAGCAGGTACAGACATTTACGGAACGCGTCCTGGCCAACGTGCGCAAGGTCATCGTTGGCAAGGACGAACAAATCCGCCTCACGATCCTGGCGCTGCTGTGCGAAGGCCACGTGCTGATTGAGGACGTGCCCGGCGTGGGCAAGACCATGCTGGCCCGTTCCATTGCCCGCAGCATCGGCTGTTCCTTCAGCCGCGTCCAGTTCACGCCCGACATGCTGCCCAGCGACGTGACGGGCGTCAGCATCTTCAACCAGAAGAACCTGGAGTTCGAGTTCCGGCCCGGTCCCGTCATGGCCCAGATTGTGCTCACCGACGAAATCAACAGGGCCACGCCCAAGACCCAGTCCGCCCTGCTGGAGGCCATGGAGGAAGGGCAGATCACCGTGGACACCCACACCTACGACCTGCCGCGGCCCTTCACCGTCCTGGCCACGCAAAATCCGATTGAGTACGAAGGGACGTTTCCCCTGCCGGAGGCCCAGGTGGACAGATTCATGCTGCGCATTCAGCTGGGATACCCGGTCAAGCGGCAGGAGATGGAAATCATGGTCCTGCAGCAGGAAGCCCACCCCATCGATTCCCTCGAGCAGGTGGCAACCCTGGAGGAACTGCTGACAGCCCAGAGAGCCCTCACCGACGTCTACGTCAACGATCTGGTGCGCGCCTACGTGGTGGACATCGTGCGGGCCACCCGCGAACATCCCGACATCTACTTGGGAGCCAGCCCCCGCGGCAGCCTGGCCCTGTTCAAGACCGCGCGCGCCTGGGCCGCACTGGAGGGCCGGGACTTCGTAACCCCGGACGACATCAAGACACTGGCCGGTCCCGTGCTGGCCCATCGCCTGATCGCCAGCCCCTCGGCCCGCATCCGAGGCGTGGACGCCGCCTCCATTGTCAGCGAAATCCTGGGCACCACCGCCGTGCCCGGCGCCGATGCCGCCGTGGCCTGACCGGACCTGCACGGGAAACAGTTAACTTGAACAGGCGTCTTGCACTCCTGATCGGGAGCATCGGCCTTTTCTGGGTGCTGGCATTCAATACCGGCGACCCGTTCTTCTCCAATCTGGCGTATCTGGGCACGGGCGGCCTGATCCTGAGCTGGCTGTGGTCGCGCACCGTGCTGGCCGGCATCGAACTCCGGCGCTTTCCGTCTGCGGGCACGAGCCAGGTCGGACAGCGCATCGACGAGGTGTTCGAGCTCCGCAATCACGGCCGCACACCCAAAATGTGGCTGGAACTGACGGACTACTCGACCCTGCCCCACCACGAATCCAGCCGGGTGGTGGCCAACCTGCGGCGCGGCGGCCGGCGGCGCTGGCAGATTCGCACCCAGTGCCGGGTGCGGGGCCGCTTCATGCTGGGCCCCATGCGCGTGCGGAGCAGCGATCCCCTGGGGCTGTTCATGCGGGAACTGCGCCTGCCCGCCCGGACCGGCATCACGGTCTTTCCGGTCGCCGTCGACTTGCCCCACTTCACGCCGGTGGTCTCGGACCTTTCGGGCGATGAACGCATCAGGCTGCGCACGCCGGTGGTCACCACCAACGCCTCGAGTGTGCGGGACTACACGCCGGGGGATGGTCAGAATCGCATTCACTGGCTTTCCTCGGCCCGGCGCAACCGGCTGATTGTCAAGGAGTTCGAGCTCGACCCCTCCGCCCATGTGCAGCTGTTTCTGGACTTGGCTGCCGGTCCCGAAGTGTCGCTGCCAACCCCTCCGCCCGCGACGGGGCCGGCGGCATTCGGCGGCTGGGTCCGGCAATCCCGGGCCGATGCGACCTGGTTGCCCCCCAGCACCACCGAGTACTCGATCGCCGCCAGCGCCAGCGTGGTCCGCCACTTTCTGCGGGGCGGCCGTGCCGTCGGCCTGACGGCCTACGGACAGGTGCGCATCACGCTTCCGCCCGATCGGGGAGGGCGCCAGGAACGCAAGCTGCTGGAGTCGCTGGCCGTGCTGGAAGCGGAAGGCAGCGTGTCGATGGCCGAGTTCATACTCAACGACGGACTGCACCTGTCGCGCCACGAGACCCTGATGGTGGTCACCGCCGACCCCGACCCGCTGTGGGTCCAGGCCCTGCGGGAACTCCGCATGCGCGGAGTGGGCAGCCTGGCCCTGGTTGTCGACTGCCAAACCTTTGATCCGGCCCGTTCGATGCAGGCTGCGTTTGCCGAACTGGCCAGTGCCCGTCTGCCCCACTACCGGATTGCCAAGGACCAGCCGCTCGCCGAGGCTCTGGCCGGCAATCCGCAGCGCACCTGGCTGAACGGCTCACAGGAAGACCGCGCCCGCGTGAAGCCTTCGTACGGCCAAACATTAGATTCGCCTTAAGAACCGCGTGCCGGATTCACGCCCGGGCAATTGCATTCTGATTGGAGACTTGGGACTTGGACACAGAACGGGGCTTCGAAAAGCCGGAACTCATCCTCGGAACCGGGAGCACACGCCCACGGAGGCATCGCGGCCAAGCGCGTCCGGGCCCATAGGCGTAGAGTCGGGCCTGCATCCGGTCCCCTTTAATCCTGATGCCGCACTCGCCGTGCCCGGCTTCGGATTCCGTCCCGTTATCCCCATGGGGCTCCGATTCCCCGGTCGCCTGTATTCATGCCGTTGTGCGATGCACCTTGTGCGAGAGGGTGTCACCTGGCCGGATTGTTTCGTTACCGAATTTGGCGACCCATGGTTGCACTCATAATCGTTTGGCATATTTATTCGCTGGACTTCGACTTAAAACTAGAATGCAGTTGCTCTGGATTCCCTCCCCTCAGCACCCCTGCGGGCAGTAGAATAGGATTGAAGATCCCTTGCAAACCATACTACGAGGAAAATCCATGTCGGTACGCATCGCGGCTCGCCTGTCATTGTGCACCCTGGCGGTCCTAACCCTGTGGCTGGCCCTTCTGCCTCCCGTTTCCGGTCAGCGCGCGCTCGCCCTGGATTCGATTCGGGACGACGTCACCGTGATATCGCTGGACAATGGCCTGACGGTCATCCTGGCGCCCAAGGACGGCGCTCCGGTGGCCACGGTCAACGCCTGGATCGGAGTCGGCTCGGTACACGAACCGCCCGAGCACAACGGCATTGCGCACTTCTTCGAACACATGATTTTCTACGGCTCCGAAGAGTACGCAGGCACCGTCGATGCCGTGATCGAGGGTTGGGGCGGCACGTCCAACGCCAGCACCTCCTTCGACTGGACCCAGTACTACATCACGGTGCCCAGCAAACACGTTGAGGATGCGGTCGCCATGCTGGCCGACATGCTCATCAACGGCCACTACACGGAGCAGGACCTGATGTCCGAGCGGGACGTCGTCCTGCGCGAGGGCGATCAGCGCAACGACGATCCGGATTCCTACCTGGCCTACCAGTCCTGGGAGACCTTCTACGGCGACCATCCCTACGGGCAACCGATTCTCGGTACGACGGAGACGGTGTCCGGCATCACGCTGGAGACGTTCGAGGAGTGGCTGGACACCTACTACGTGCCCAACAACATGACCGTGATCGTGGCCGGCGACTTTGATCCGGACGCGGCCCTGCAGGCCGTCGACAATGCCTTCGGCGGCATGGAACCGCGCGAGCTGCCGGAATTCAACCCGCCGGAACTGGCTCCGCGCACCGCCATCGAAACCCTTGAAATCACCCGCGACATCGAACAGGAACGCATGCTGTTGATGTGGCGCGGGCCGGAGGCGCAGGACTTGGACGACCAAATTGCGCTCGATGTTCTGCTGTACGTCCTGTCCGGCGGCCGCAGTTCCCGGATTTATCGCGACATCGTCAGGGATCTGGGAGTGGTCACGTCGGCCGATGCCGGTTACTTCACGACCCTGCTGCCCAGCATCTTCCAGCTGTCCGCCCAGTATCCGCCGGAACGCGCCGGCATCGTCCGAGCGGCACTGCTCGACCAGATGGAGCGGGTCCTGGACGGGGACCTGACGGAAGAGGAGGTCGAGACCGCCAAGACGGTGCTGGTCGCGCAGTGGGACAGGGCGGCCGAACGCAGCCGCAGTATCGCCAACACGCTGGGCTTTTACGCCACTGTGATGGGCCAGCCCAACTTTGCGTTCGAATACCTCGATCGCATCCGCATGATCACGGTCGACGACATTGTGCGGATGGCGCGCAAGTACGTGGACCTGGGATCGCAGCTGGAAGTCCGCATGATGCCGATGGACATGGAGGCGCCCATGGCGGATACAGCCGAAGACCTGATGGTCCTGGACAACGGGCTGCGGCTGATCCTGCGCCAGGACACATCCACCAATGTCGTGGCGTTCCAGACGTTTGTGGGTACCGGAACCTCGGTGGAAACCGCGGCCAACTCCGGTATTTCCACCTTCACCAACGCACTCCTGCTGCGAGGCACCGAGGACCAGACGGAAGAGGAGATCTTCCTCGACATTGAGAACCTGGGCGCCACGCTGGGCCAGTCCCAGCTGCCCGACATGGCCAATGTCACGCTTGTTGCCACCGCCGACACCTGGACCGAGGCCTTTCCAATCTATGTGGATGTGCTGACACGGCCGGCGTTCACCGAAGCGGAGTTCAACCGCCTGAAGACGGAACGGCTGCTCGACCTCGAAGCCAGCCTCGACGACAAGTTCGGGGTCATCTACGACCAACTGCTGGCGGTGCTGTACGGCGACAGCGGCTACGGCAGCCCCGAACTGGGAACGCTGGAAACGATCGAATCCCTGACGCTGGACAACGTCAAGGAGTTCCACAGCCGGTACTACGTGCCGGAAAACATGGTGATCTCGGTCACGGGCAATGTGGACCCCCAACTGCTGGCCCTGCGCCTGGAGTCGGCGTTCGAGGCGCTTGCAGGCACGGGCAACCCGATTGAACACGGCTCGCGCACCATCGATCTGGCAGCCACCATCGAACCCACGGTCGGACGTCCCGACGCCAACCTGGCCTGGATCGTGATGGGATACCCGGCTCCCGGCGTCGGCGACGACGACTATGCGGTCATGAAGGTCATCAACAGCATCGTGGGCAGCGGCGCCGCCAGCCGCATGTTCACAATCCTGCGGGAAGAACAGGGGCTGGCCTACTCGACCGGATCCTTCTTCCCGTCCCGGTCCGGAACCAGCCACCTGGCCCTGTATGCCATCGTGCTGCCGGACAACAAGGAATCCACGATTGCGGGCATCCGTGCCATTCTGCAGGACGTCGCCGAAAACGGGGTGGAGCAGGACGAACTGGATTTGGCCGTCAACCGGGAGATCGGTTCCTTCATCCGCAGACGCGAAACCTCCTCCAGCCGGGCTTTCGATATCGGCTGGTACGAAATGCTGGGTGCCGGCATCCAGCTGGATGCCGAATACCCGGACCGGCTGCGAGCGGTTACCACCGAAGACGTGCAACGCGTGGCGGCCGACTATTTCAGCCGCTTCCATGTGGTGTCGGTCCTGGAGCCGGAAGCCTCCGAGTAGCCGACTTGAAAATCAACAGGCTGCAAGGCCCGCCTGCGCCGCACGCCTGAAACCAGGCGTGCGGCTCTTTTGTTTTATGGCACCCCGATGATCCGGGTTCCAGTGTTCCACCGGAATGCCGTGTTGTCCTGGTTTACCCCGTCGCAATGCCCATGGGCCTGGATAGGACATGGCACGGATAATCCCGAGGGTTGCTCTTACTGCTGGCGTTGGCACCCACGATGATCGTCAGTGGACCAAGGTGAAGCTTCTCGTCGACGAAGTTCTTGAAATCCTTGAGTCGTAGCGAGGTGATCATGGGGCGGACACCCCCATCAGGTGCGCGGTCACCATATCCGATGCCGGATACGGGAATCGTACCCGCTCTGGTTGCCCATGGCGTTCGGTAACGCCCCTTGACCGAGGCACCCCCAATCAACGGATGGGCGTCACTTTCCCGGCACCGTTCATCCGGGATATCCCTGACTGGCAGATGGCTACCGGAAACATCGGGGACCGTGGACATTGTTGGCGGAGGGGTTTTGCATCCAATGGTGGACGGCCACGAACATCACAAGCCCGGATAGCTGGAGGTGGGTTTCTCAGAGCGCGTGGCGAGACGGCGGGGCCACAACCTGGCCTTGGCCCTGAGCCGGCATGGGGATGCCTGTCTGAGCTTCCTGGCCGATCCAGTCACCCCCTTCTCCCCAACCGGGCGGAGCAGGCCCTGCGCAAGCTACTCCTGCACCTGAATGCGGTGGCTCGCCGAGGGACACCTTGGTTGCCACAGGAGGAGTGGCAATCTGAACCTTCCATGTCTTGACAAACAACACAGTATCTGTGTTGTTTGTCAAGTAGGGATCGCCGTTGACAAGGATTCCATTTGCCAAGGCACCTGGTCCCGGCTCACCGCGTTCAGAACGGTGAGCAGCTTGCGCATGGCCGCTACGAGAGCCACCTTCTTGGGTTTGCCCTTGGCGCATAGACGCGTGTAAAAAGCGCGGATGGGAGGGTTGTGAGAAATGGCGGTCACGGTGGCCATGTAGAGGATCTTGCGCACAGGGGCGCGGCCACCCCAGACGCGACGTTGGCCGCGCAGCTGGCCACTGTCCCAGTTCCGGGGGAATGGCACCGGTTAGTCGATTGAAGCTCAAATTCAGGAATTGCAGCTGGTCCAGTTGACCCAGGGTTGACGGAATGGTTCCCGTCAATTCGTTGTAGCTCAAGTCCAGGACCTGCAGCTGGCCGAGTTGTCCCAGTTGTGGCGGGATGGTTCCGGCCAGGGTCTTCGACCGGACTTCGATCGCCACCACCCGGCCGGAAAACGGGTCCGTGCGCACCCCACGAAAAGTTCCAAGCGGACGATCTCGTTGCCAAGTGTGGAGCACTTTCGTATTGGCGCCCAGCAGCACCTCCGTGTCGCAGTATCGGCCGGCCGAGGGCTCGGTTGGGGGACAACGCCGGTCCTTGGCGTCGGTGGGAACAGGGCCCGCCACGGCCCGGCAGGTGACGGTAGGCAGCGCCGCGGCCAGCTTCCACTTCCGGCAGTCCATGCCCGGTCCCTCCGATTGCATCAACGGCACGACGGCTGCTTCGCCACTTCGGTTGATTGTAGCCACCGTACGCCGGACGGACCCACCGGCACCGAACGGATTGCAACAACAATCTTGCCTTGGAGATGGCATGGCAGCTTCAGCCAGGGTGGGCCGCGTCCCCCAAACGGCCGTTTGCGGGATGGCGGTTCCGGCTCCCGGCCCTGTGTGGAGGCCGCGGCGGGCGTGGGCTTCATCTCGCCACGGCCCGCGGTACGATCATCAGGAAGGAAAGTCCGGGGTGCTGCCTGGTGCAGCAGGATGGCAAGCGCATGAAGTTTCGGTACGGCTGGTGGCGCGTCGGGGCGCTGGTCGCCGCCTTGGCCCTGCTCCTCGGTGCCGGAACGCCGCTGCAGGCCGCGGGGGAGGCGGTCCCCCCACCCGCCTGTCCCGAAGTGGGGCCCTCGCCCAGTCTGGCCTGCGACAAGGAAATCCTGCTGGCACTGCAGGATGACCTTCTGGCCGGGAGCCATACCGGGTACAACTTGGGTTTTATGAGGTGGCAGGACGACGTCCCGGTACGGGATTTCCGGGGAGTCACAGTGGGCGGGGAGCCCCCGCGGGTCACTGGGTTGGAGCTGAGCCCATAGCACCGGGCTATGAGCCCGTCGATAGAAGCGCCCTGGTGCCAACCTTGTACGTATCTGGGAGGAATTGTGCCTCCCGCACTGGGGCGATTGGCCCAACTGGAGCGTTTGGCACTTAGGTCCAACCGGCTGACGGGCCCGATCCCCAGCGAGCTGGGCCAACTCCCGCACCTGCAGTATCTCAACCTCTCCGGCAACCGGTTGACGGGTTCGATCCCCGGTGAGCTGGCCCCACTCACCGACCTGCAGCATCTCGACCTCTCCCACAACTATCTGACGGATCCAATCCCCGGTGAGCTGGCCCCACTCACCGACCTGCAGCATCTCGACCTCTCCCACAACCAGTTGACGGGCCCAATCCCCAGTGAGCTAGGCCAACTCCTGCACCTGGGGCATCTCGACCTCTCCCACAACCGGTTGACAAGCCCGATCCCCGGTGAGCTGGCCCCACTCACCGACCTGCAGCATCTCGACCTCTCCCACAACTATCTGACGGACCCAATCCCCGGTGAGCTGGCCCCACTCACCGACCTGCAGCATCTCGACCTCTCCCACAACCGGTTGACAAGCCCGATCCCCAGCGAGCTGGGCCAACTCGTCAGCCTGAAAGGGCTCTACCTGCACGACAACCAGTTGACGGGTCCGATCCCTCCGGAGCTGGGCCAACTCCCGCACCTGCGGCATCTCGACCTCTCCGGCAACCAGTTGACGGGCCCCATCCCCGGTGCACTGGGCCAACTCCCGCACCTGCGGCATCTCGACCTCTCCGACAACCGGTTGACGGGTTCGCTCCCCAGCGAGCTGGGCCAACTCTCTCACCTGGGGTCCCTGACCCTCTCCGACAACCAGTTGACGGGTTCGCTCCCCAGTGAGCTGGGCCAACTCTCTCACCTGGGGTCCCTGACCCTCTCCGACAACCAGTTGACGGGCCCCATCCCCGGTGAGCTGGGCCAACTCCGGTTGATGATCAGGTTGGATCTCTCGGCCAACCAGGTAACGGGCCCCATTCCCGGTGCACTGGGCCAACTCGTCAGCCTGAAAGAGTTCTACCTGCACGACAACCGGCTGACGGGCCCCATCCCTCCGGAGTTGGGGCAGCTCGGGCAGCTGCAGGAACTGAATGCCTCAGCCAACCAGTTGACGGGGCCCATCCCCCCCTCATTGGGACAACTGGCCCAACTCCGGGAACTGAACTTGGCGTTCAACTACCTGACAGGCTCCATGCCCGCCACCTTGGGACAATTGAACGAACTGCGGCATCTGTCGCTCTCCCATAACCAGTTGACGGGCCCGATCCCCCTGGCGCGGGGACAGCTGCCCAGGTTGGAGTCGCTGAACCTGGAACACAATCGGCTCACCGGGCCCCTGCCGCCTGAACTCTTTCAGCCGCCGCGCGCGCTCCAGGTGCTGCGGCTCGCCGACAACCTGCTGACGGGCCCCATTCCCCCGGCCTTGGGGCAACTCATCTGGCTTAAGGATCTGCACCTCGACGGCAACCCGTGGACCGGTTGTTTGCCTTGGGAGCTGGTTGCGCTGGTTGCCAAGGATGTCGACCATCTGAGTCTGCCCTTCTGCCCGAGCCGCACGCCGGTGGGCGAGTCGGCATGCCCGGACCAGGGCCCGTCGCCCAGTTCGGCGTGCGACCGGGAGATATTGCTGGCTCTCCAAGAGACCCTCTGGGGACCGACCGTATTTTGGCAGCCCGGCACTCCCCTGGAAGAGTTCGCGGGAGTCGAGGTGGTGGGCAATCCCCCGCGGGTCAGTGGCCTTTGGGCCGGCAATATCGGCGCCGGTCCAATGACCTCAACTCCCACAGCCAGGGGGACGATTCCCCCGGAACTGGGACGTCTACCCTGGCTGCAGAAACTGTACATGGCTGGCAGTCCCAATCCCGATCCAGGCTGGTCACGCCAGTTGACGGGCCCCATTCCCCCCGAACTGGGCCAACTCACCGACCTGCGACATCTGATGCTCACAAACAACCTGCTGACGGGCCCCATTCCCGCCGAACTGGGCCAACTGCGGTTGTTGGAATGGTTGAATCTGTCGGCCAACCAGTTGACGGGCTCCATTCCTACCGAACTGGGCCAATTGACCAACCTGCGGGAGCTTGACCTGCGCGACAACCAGTTGACGGGTCCCATTCCCGCCGAACTGGGCCAACTGACCAACCTGCGGGAGCTTGACCTACGCGACAACCAACTGATCGGTTGTGTTCCCATGTTTGCAAATCCGTATGGTACCTACATCTACCATGACCTCCCGGACTGCCCGCCTCCCGCGGCGCGCGGGTAGGCAGGCAGCCTCTGCAGTCGAGGGGGGATGTGCCCGCATTGGTCCAAAACCACCCGGATCCGTGCGACCGGCTGATCTCCACACCCTCTGTGCTTCGATGCCCGAGCTGATTCCGGTGTCCTGAGACCCATGGCCCTCCGGGGAGCCGGGGGTTTGCAGTCGGATCGGCGCCTGGAAAGGACGTCCTCGGCATCCACAGACTGCCCTTGCATTGCGCCTGTGCCCGTCCCAAGCGCCGGCTGACCGGGCTGGGTTCCAGTACAGGGCTCTTGGGCCATGGGGGCTTATGGCCCTATGGTCCGGTTCTCCTCGGGCATCGAGCAAAACCGGGTGGCATACTGCGCACCCGCGCCTATCCGATCACTGTCCTGCGACAGTGCCAGCCACCGAACGTCTGGGCGACTCGGAACTGGGCGTCACTTTGAAAAGCCGTCACAACACGGCGCAGGGCCAGTTTGGCCCATCCCGCAAACGGCCCTTTGCGGGACGGGGCCTGCGCGTGGCTCACCTACACTGAGGGGCAGAACCGTCAGCCTCTACTATGAAGCTTCGACCTTGAACCGACATTCGGGAACCTGCCCCATGTGGATCTGCGCCCATCGCTCCCTGCATCCCCGTTTCACTTGGGGCCTGCTGCTGTCGCTGCTCCTGCTGCTGGCGTATCCGGTTGCAGTGCAGGCGGCGGCAGGGAACGAGGCCAATGCCCCGGACTGCGAGCCGGCCGGCGTGGGTTTCCAGCCGGTGGCGGTCCAGTTGACGCGCACTGAAGAGCTGGTGCAGGCGTCTCTGCACTCCCCACCCAGTGACTTGCCGGCTGCAGGCTGCAGGGTCCCCCTCCAGTTCCAAGTCCCCGAGGAGGACCGGCCCCCCTATGCCGTGTGGCGGGATGGGGAGGGCCGGGCCGTGCGCCGCGACGGCACTCCGGATCCGGCCTATCCGGATCCCCTGCCCCTGCGGCTCTGGATCCAGCCCGACGGCACCTTGCACTACGAGGTGCGGGAGGCTGGGATGAATGCAACGCACGCGGTCCTGAACCTGACAGTGGCATGGGGCACAACCGCCGCGGCCAACGACCGGGCCGTGCTGGACATTCTCGGTACAGAATGGGGGCTGGATCTGTCCCCACAGGTGCTGGGGACGCGGCTGGATGAGAGCGGCCGCTTGAGGGAGCTGGATTGGCATGACCACCATCGGTCCGAGAATGACAGAATGGAAAGGTCCATGGATCCACTGGAGGCGCGGGTGGCGTGGCAACTGCCGTCGGAACTGGGACAGTGGAAGGCCCTGTCCGGGCTGGAGCTGGGCGGTCCCTTGTTGACCGGCACCATTCCGCCGGAACTGGGGCGGTTGGCCAACCTGGAAGAGCTGACCTTGGCCGGCAGCCGGCTCACCGGCGCCGTTCCCCAGGAACTGGGCCAACTGGCGCAGTTGGAGGTCCTGGATTTGCGGGGCAACCAACTGACGGGTTCCTTGCCTCCGGAACTGGGCCAACTAGCGCAGTTGGAGGTCCTGGATCTGCGGTTCAATCGGTTGACGGGTTCCCTGCCTCCGGAACTGGGCCAACTGGCGCAGCTCCGAAGGCTGCGGTTATGGGACAACCAGCTGACGGGTCCCATTCCGCCGGCCTTGGGCCAGCTCACGCAACTGCAGTTGCTGTCTTTGGGTCGCAACCAACTGACGGGTCCCATCCCCCTATTCCTGGGCCAACTCACGCAGTTGCAACGGCTGTTTTTGGAAGCCAACCAGCTGACGGGTCCCATCCCCCCGGAGTTGGGCCAGCTCACGCAACTGCAGTGGCTGTCTTTGGGTCACAACCAGCTGACGGGGGCCATCCCCCCGGAGTTGGGCCAGCTCACGCAACTGCAGAATCTGCGTATGGAAGACAGCCAGCTGACGGGTCCCATCCCCCCGGCGCTGGGCCAACTCGTCCAGCTGCAAGAACTGGATTTGCGGGACAACCAGCTGACGGGTCCCATCCCCCCGGAGTTGGGCCAGCTCACGCAACTGCAGAATCTGCGTATGGAAGACAACCAGCTGATGGGGGCCATCCCCCCGGCGCTGGGCCAACTCGCCCAGCTGCAAGAACTGGTTTTGCGGGACAACCAGCTGACGGGTCCCATTCCGCCGGCCTTGGGCCAGCTCACGCAACTGCAGTTGCTGTCTTTGGGTCACAACCAGCTGATGGGGGCCATCCCCCCGGCGCTGGGCCAGCTGGCTCAACTGTGGTGGCTGTCTTTGTCTGACAACCAGTTGACGGGCCCCATTCCCCCGGAACTCAGCCAGCTCGCTCGCCTGTCTACGCTGAATTTATCCTACAACCAGTTGACGGGGACCATCCCGGCGGAACTCGGCCAACTGCGCCAACTGTTTAGACTGGAGTTGCACCACAACCGGTTAACGGGGGCTATCCCCCCGGAACTCGGCCAGTTCAGCCACTTGGATTGGCTATTGCTACACAGCAACTACCTGACCGGCCCCATCCCGGCGGAACTCGGCCAGCTGCGGTCACTGAGCAGCCTGGCTCTGCAAGGCAACCACTTGACGGGAGGCATCCCGGCAGAATTGGGCCAGCTCACCCAGCTGTGGGAACTATATCTGCATGTCAACCGGTTGACGGGACCCATCCCCCCGGAATTGGCGGCCTTGCCCCACCTGCGCACCTTGTGGCTCCATCCGAATCAACTCACGGGCTGTATCCCCCCGGCCCTGGTCTCTGTCTGCCAATGCCCAGCCTTGCCCGTATGCGAGGAGCCCGGCACCGAACAGGAAGCCGGCCGCGAGGGATGACGGCGCGGACCTTCAGACAGGCCCCCCTCGTTGTCCCTCAACTACATCTTGGCCTGTCCCGCCCCGCCTGTGGCCCCGGATGTGTCCAGGGGGTAGGCCGCAGGCATGGGCCGGACCAGCCGTGGCATGGCAGCTCCGGTCGGGGCGCAAGCTGACTGTGGAAAAATCCATCGAGGGACGGCAAGGACACGGGGTCCGGCTTCTTCGGCGGCTCGTGGGGCAGGGTATGAATAACAAGAACGGAAATTCATACAGGACAAACATGAAAATATCCGAACGAGGGCAAATCACCATCCCCAAGGAACTCAGGGACCGCTTCGGCATGCATAAGGATGTCGAGGTCGAGATCACACCAACCGAACACGGCCTGCTCATCCAAAAACGAACCGCGGCGAAGCATTCGGTCGAGAGGATCAGCGGGATCCTTGACGGCATTGTTGATGTGGACCAGTACATTGACGAGATTCGGGGAAAATGATTACCTCGGTCGACACGAACGTCCTGTTGGATGTATTCGTCTCCGATGCACCGCATCATTTTCAATCGCAGGCATGGCTCATCGGTGCCTACGATAGGGGTGCCCTTCTGGTCTGTGACGTGGTCTATGCGGAGTTGGTGTCGGCTTTCGGCGACCGCTCCGCATTGGATGGGGCACTGCGTCAAATCAATGCGACGACTTCCCCGCTCGATACGGCTATCGCGTACGAAGCGGGGCTGCGCTGGTCACGCTACCGGCAAGCAGGCGGGCCAAGAACATGGAGCATGTCCGACTTCCTGATCGGTGCCCATGCCGTAGCCAGCGCCGACACCTTTCTGACCCGGGATCGGGGGTTTTACGCGACATACTTCCCCGAGCTGCAAGGGCCGTAGCGGGATGTCTGGTGACCGGCAGGACATCAACGGGCAGGTCACCGACCAACCCGTCGCTCATGGTCGTACTCCGGATCGTGTCGCTCCTGTCCTGAAGCAACGTCTACAACTCCACCTTGGACCCCTTGCACCATCCTGCACACCATGGGACTCGATGCCCGGGCGTGACCAGGTTGAACAACGGTTCCGGCTCGCCCCCTAACCCACCCCAAACTGGCCACCTGTCCGCCGGTGAGGGCCATTTGAGGAATCAGGACAGGGAATCCACGGTACGTCGGAGTCGCCGCATGGCTTCCTCCAACTGTGGCAAGGGCTGCAGGATGCTCATGCGAATGTATTCGCCTTCCAGTTCCATTCCTTCCTGACTGCCAGGGAACACGAGCACGCGTCCTTCCTGAAGCAGCGTCTCACAGAACCGGGCAGCAGGGATCCCGAGGGACGTTACGTTGGGGAAGAGGAAATAGCCGCCACCGGGAAATCCGTAGGTGAAACCCAGGTCGTCAAGCGTTGACAATACACACGCGCGCCGCTCCTCCAGTTCCGCCTGGATGGGATCCCACCAGGGAGCCCGCGGCTGCGCCAAGGCGGCAAGCGCTGCATACTGCGCAATCGTACTGGCACTGATGCTCAGGGTATGCCGTACTTCCAGCACCTGGCGGATGTAGGCGGCAGGTCCGGCCATGTAACCCAGACGCCATCCCGTCATGGCATACGCCTTGGAGAATCCATTCAGGGTTATGGTTCGCTCATGCATGTCCGGCAGGGATGCAGGCGAGAGGTGCCGGGCACCGTCAAACAGGATGCGGGAATAAATCTCGTCGCTGACAAGAATCAGGTTGTGGCGCTGCACCAGACGGGCCAGGGCCCTGACCGTGTCCGGAGGCGTCACCGCCCCCGTGGGATTGTCTGGGGATACGAGCACCAGCATGCGCGTGCGCTCTGAAATCCCGGCCTCCACCGCCTCCACCTGCATCACGAAGTCATCCGCTTCGCGCGTCGGGACCGAGACCACGGTTCCGTGGCACAGGTTGATGGCCTTGTCGTAGTTGGTGAAGCGCGGACTCCCCATGAGAACCTCGTCGCCGGGGTTCAGCAGACTCACCATGCAGGTCATGATGGCCTCTTCCACACCGTTGGTGACAATAATCTCTTCCGGCGCATAGCCAAGACCATGTTCCTGGCGCAGCATGGCTGCGATCGCCACCGTCAACTCTTCCAGTCCGGCCACCGCCGTGTAGTGATGTCGGTTTTCCTCCAGGGCCTTGTGGGCAGCGGCCACAATGTGGGACGGAGTGTGGAAATCGGGATCGCCGCGTCCCAGCGCGATGACATCCGGAATGTCCGCCGCCATTTCCAGGAGCCTGGTCCGGAAGGAAACGTCGCGTGTACGGATGTGGCGGGCAAGTCCATCATGCAACGACAAAGCAGCCATGGCAAGTCCCTTGCAGGTTGCGGTGAATCCAAGGGGGGCGGCAAACGGGCCTGGCAAATCCGGGTTTCCATCGCACCCAAGGCAGGAAGGCAGTGTCTGCTCGGTCCTTCCGCACAGCGAAAGCAACGCACATGACCGGTGTCTCCGGCCAGCGGACAGGACTGTACAGGAGGCTGTACGCTGTCAACACCGCCACTTCCCAATGTGCATGGATGCCAACCAAAATTTAGATGATTTGCACAATGCGTTGGCCTGCTCCCCATCTGGTATTATCAGCCCAGCGCGTTGCGCCCTCCAACAGTCAGCAGAGGCAAATCACATGAAAACATTATTGCGGGCGAGTTTATTGCTATTGGCCGCGTTGGCCCTGATCGCCTGTGCCGATCCTGCCGCGCCGTCGGGCGAGGCCGGTGAAATGGAGGCCGCGGAACCCTCGGTGGTGCGGCTCGGCATGAACCAGGAACTGGAATTCCTCAACGTCATGTACACCCAGGGCGGCAATTCGCTGCAGGCGTCCAAGACTGCACAGCGCGGTCTGCTGTTCCTGGATGCACAGGGCAACTGGATCGGTGAACTGGCGACGGAGGTGCCCAGCGTAGCCAACGGACACGTGTCGCCGGATGGCACACAAGTCACCTATCATCTGCGGCAAGGGGTCACCTTCCATGACGGCACCCCGGCTACAGCCTCGGATGTCAAGGCCACCTGGGAAGCCATCATGAGTCCGGACAACACGCCGATCACCCGATTGGGATACGAGAAGATCGCGTCCATCGATACGCCGGACGACTACACCGTGGTGGTGAATTTCAGTGAACCGTTTGCATCCTGGAAGATTCTCTTCGATTTCATCCTGCCTGAAGAGGTGATCGAAGCCAATTCACCCGGATTGGACGAGTCGTTGGCCATGCGCCAACCGGTCGGTTTCGGTCCCTTTAGAATCGTGGACTGGAAAGCTGGTGAATTCGTCGAATACGAGGCGTTTGACGATTATTGGCAGGGTCGGCCCGGCCTGGACAAGTTCTTCATTGTCATCTATCCCAGCACGGAAGCCCTGCTGGCCGCCCTGGAAGTCGGTGAAGTGGATATCGCCTGGGGCCTGCGCGCCGCCAACTTGCCCACTCTTCTGGATTTGCAGGACAGGGGCGTTATCAATCTGGTCAACGCCCCACCCGCGGGCGGTGAACGGTACGTCATGAACGGCGACAACTCACAGGCACCGATCTTCACCGACCGCAACGTCCGGGTGGCCCTGCAGCATGCCGTGGACAAGCAGTCGCTGATCGACAACATCCTGCACGGACAGGCGGAAATCAATGTGGGCACGGAGTGGCACGGCACACCGTGGCAGAACCGCGACCTCGTTCCCTACGACTACGACCCCGATCTGGCACGCAGCATTCTGGAAGAGAACGGCTGGACCGACAGCGACGGGGACGGCATTCGCGAGTCCAGTGGCGTGGAGGGATACGAAGACGGCACACGCCTGACCTTCACCCACCGCACCACATCCGGCGTTCTGCAGAGAGAGCAGGTACAGCTCCTGGTGCAACAGATGTTCAAGGAAATCGGTGCGGAAATGGTCATCGAGAACCGCCGCACGGCCGAGCTGTTCGGAACCTGGGACCAGAACGGCACCTGGTCGCATGGCGACTACGAAATGGGTGGCTGGAGTCACGGCCTCCGAGTCCCGGATCCGGAAATCTCCAACCGGTTCCTTTGCAATGAAATTGCATCTGAAGACAATCCGGGCGGTTCCCAGTGGCATCGCTACTGCAGCGCCGACGTGGATGCCGCACTTGTTGCAGCCCAAACGGAATTCGATGACGACGAGCGAACACGGCTCATCATGGAGGCGCAGCGCATCATGCATGAGGACGCCTATGCCCTCTACCTGTTTGCCACGGGCCGGCATTATGGTGTCAACACCCGTGTCCAGGGCTTTGAGCTCCGTCCCTTCACCGTGTGGTACGGCAACATTAACGAATGGACCGTCAGTGAATAGGACCAGTGTCCAGCCTCCTGGCGGGAGGCTGGATTGAGGGAAGGGGCATCCTGTCGGATGCCCCTTCTGATTCCGGCCCCCGGCTCTCCGGCTTGGCAACCCTTAACCTTGTGCTTGTGCCACCCCTGCACCAATGCGTTGGAAAGGACGGCTGCGCCTCTTCAGCCGTTAATGCTCGGGGCATGGGCAGACTCTTCCGGTCGGAAGCCCATCATCAAAACCCGCTCCGTGTTGCTGGCACGGAATCGCGAACCTGATCCATTGCCCGCATCCCAATCGGCACTTTGAACCCAACCTGTCGACCTTATGCTTCGGCCGGTTGCATCTTTATCCCATCGCATAATTCCTTGATTGGTTGTTGATCCGTGACAAACGCCCAAACGCGCCACCGCCTAGCCTTGGCGGCGGTGGCATTCGCCCTGTTTGTCGAAACCATCGATGTCAGCATCGTGGCGATGGCATTGCCTGCCATCGCCCAGGACTTCGACGCCCCGTTCACGCGGGTGCAGTGGGTCGCGCTGGTGTCCGCCATGATCCAGGCATCCCTGAGCCTGATGATCGGGGCCATGGGCGACATGTTCGGCAACAAACGAGTGTTGGTTTGGGGACTCGTTCTGGCCGGAGTAGGCAATGTCCTGAGTGCCGTGGCCCCGTCGCTGCTCTGGCTGATTCTGTCCCGAGTGGTCCAGGCGATAGGTCTGACCATGTCCGGAGCCCTCCTACTAGCCATCGTTGTCGAGACCTTTCCGGCCGGGGATCGGGGCAAGGCCTTCGGGTTCATCGGCACCATGGTGTCGATCGGGATTGTGGTGGGGCCACTGGCCGGCGGCGTGATTCTCAAGGCGTTCCACTGGCGTCTGGTGTTCCTGTTCGATCTCCTGTTTGTGCTCCCCGCCCTGCCCCTGGCCCACCTGTACCTGGGCGGATCCACCGGAACCGGCCGGAGCAAATTCGACATCTTCGGAGTAGCCGTCTTCTTTGCCAGCCTGTGCACATTTCTGCTTGGAACCACCTTCAACCAGGAACCGGACCTGAAGTTTCTCAGTCCCTATCTGATAGCCGCCTCGGTGGTGTGCCTGGGCATATTTGTCCTCCATGAACTGCGCGTCAACAATCCCATCCTAAATCTCAATCTGTTTCGGAGCCGGCCGTTCTCTGTTTACCTGTCGGCCCGATACCTCTACTTCTTTGTCTACGGTGGTGTGGGCCTAATCCTGCCTTTCTATCTTGAAGTGTTGATGGGACTGGATCCGCTGACGGTCGGTGTGCTGTTGTCCGTACAGCCGGTGGCGTTCGGTATCGGCTCGTGGGTGTCCGGTCAGCTGGTGGAGGTCGTTGGCAAACGGCCCCTGATACTGGGTGGCCTTGGGCTCATGGCCGTTGCCTACGCATGGCTGGGATTGGTCATCGGTTCGCTGGAAATCTGGCACTTCACGATTCAAATGGTCCTGCTGGGCCTGGGCGGCGGCCTGCTGCAGCCAGCCGCCAACAGCATCATTACCAGCCGTATTCCCCAAAATGAACTGGGCATGGTGTCCAGCCTGACCGCGGTGGTACGCATCCACTCGCGCAGCCTGGGCATTGCCGCTCTGGGTGGATTGTGGGTCTATTCGGCCCGCCTTTTGGACCGAGCCCTTCCAGCCAGTATCGAGAACCCCGGACAAGTGTCCCAATTGCAGGGATTTGCCGTTGTCTGTCTGACGGCTACCCTTGTTACCGCAGCCATAACCCTAGTCTGTGCAGGGGAAGCGGTCCTACGTCGCCGCTTGCAAACGGCAGCGGCCTAATGCCGATGCCAGTCCGTTCAACCGACCTGGCCGGACACTCCTTCCCAGACCCAACTCCTGTGTGCAGCATGCTCGGGATCAAGTGTGCCGCCAGCCCCTGTCATGCACAGGTCGAGCTGCTAACCGTAGTGCACCGGACGCCTCCCGCCGTTTGAAGTTCGGAATCGCCCACGGCGAATTTGGGCAGCAACCAAACAAAAACCAAGGGCATCTCAAGAACACCGCATGACGAACTCCAACCGAATTTCCGGTACTCCTGCAGCCGGGCAACTGGTCAACCGCAGAGGTTCAGAGAACCGACACCAGTAGGCCAAGGGTGGTGTGGTCGATTCATCTGACAACCCGTGGTGTTGCTTGTACAGCTCGGAAACCCACCAGAGCACTCTAGTCTTGATCGGCAGGTGCCGTATCTGGTGTTGTGACAACAGACTCGCCAGAGCTTCCAGAAGTCGAGGGCGATCCAGGAGGATTGGATGGATTTGAACTCGAATCGTTAGGCCGCTGATGACCTACGAACCCCTGGAGTTTAGGTTCGTCCATACCCTTTGGAAGTTTTTTGGGCGAATAGGCTTCACGAATAAAAGTTACTTTTTGTCCATAGAATTTCCGAGTTTCGCTTTTTTCTCGGCTTTTCGAATCAGACATTCGGGAATTTCCTCCATTTCAATCGATTGAATTCTAGACCTAGGAATCCACCATCCAATCATTGATTCTTGTTCGAAGTCTCGACAGATGTAGACATCGTGAGACTCTGATTTGGACACGGCCGCTGAACCAGTATACCATCCTTCGATGTAGTTTCCATCTTCAAGTGTCACTCTCACCTTGGCAGCAAATTCACGACTGAAAATTTGGTGCCAAGCTGTGTGTATTGGAGTGTACTTCTGAATTCCTGCAGCTTCCTTTAGCCGGACAAAGAAGCCACGATCGCGACGGTCAGAATACGAACTCCAAAGACCCCAACCAAGTCCAATAATGAAAGGAACGCCTAATATCCTAATCACAAAATTGGCAAATCCTCGCTCGGCATTGTCGAAAACAAATCGATGTACTCCGAATTCACCAGTTGCAAATATCCCTTCAGAAATGATGTGGTAGATTGCAGACAGAACCAGTATGCTGGTCCATGCAACATCTCTGCCTTCACCAAATCGTGATCTCAAAAGTAATATGATAGCACCAGGCAAGACAAAAAATATCAGCGTGGGAATGTCAAGGCTGATAGCACTCATGGTCCGTTAGATTGTTTGTGAAGGATGTGGTCGGATCAGCAAAACAGCGCAAACACCGGGTTTGGTACCGAGAAAAGCACTACGTCCGGACTAAGGCGCGGCAGGAAAACCGGTTGTAGATCCGGGGCGACGACAGACTCCCGGAGGATAGCCATGGCGCGCCTCAGGATAGCACTGTCTCCCTCTGTACACACCACAGCGTTCCAGCTGTCCGGAAAGTAATGCCCAATGGTCCTTGCCGCGGATCTGGAGCAACGATCACTGCATGCCCACACGCCAGAGGAGTTGCCCTGCTTCTGCGCTCCCACCCGGCCGATGCTCACAGGTTGTGCAGCAGGTGAATATTGCGGAGCGTAACCAAACCACCTGCTACCACTGCATCCACCATTGACTTTGCCTGTCCGTGCGGTTGGTCATTCCAAGGCTTAATGGGGGTGTGGATGCGGGTGATGATGGGGCAGGCGCACGACCCGGGGATTGGGCGGTTTGCGCACCACAGGGCGTTTGGCCGCACCATCGCCTTCGGGGAACAATTCCAGGCTGTCCATGGGCAGCACATAGCCGGCCTTGACAACCTGCTGCACGTTTTCCACGGCTCGAATGTCCGACATGGGATCACCCTTAACGATGGTCACGTCAGCAATCTTGCCCGTTTCCAGAGTGCCAACGTCATCAAGGATCCCCATAGCTTCGGCTGGATTGCGCGTCGCCGCGTACAACACCTCTTCATTGGGAAGGCCTGATTCAGCCATCAGGCGGAGCCCAACGGCATAGTCGCCAAACCGCGAAATGGCATCGGTGCCCATGAGGAAGCGCCGGGCACCCATTTCATATAGGGCGCCGGTCACGTACAGCTGCCCTTCCTGTTTCCACTGGGCGTAGACCAACGCTTCCTGTTCGGCTAGCGTCAGGGCACGTTCTTCCCGGAGGGCCAGCAAACTCTCCTTGTTCCGAAACCCAGTTTGAATGGTGGGGCTGAGCCAGATGTCGTTGGCAATCATTTGATCGGCAAGGGCGGGATCCAGCTTGCGGTCGTAGTTCATTTCCACAAACTCATAGTGCTCGATGCAATCGATCCCGGCTTCCACCGCGTTGGCAATGGATTCGGTCGCAATCGCATGCACGGTGCATGGCTTGCCGTGACGATGGGCCTCGTCGGCAATGGCGCGCAGTTCCGGCACCGTAAAGGAGGCCCGCCGGTTGTCGGTGATGTAGGTGCCGCCGCCCGACCCCATGATCTTGATGAAGTCGGCTCCCTCCTTCACGAGGCGCCGCACGGACTTCCGGCACTCGGCCTCCCCGTCCGCTTCCTCGTGCCCGAAGTGGAAATGGCCGCCTGTTATCGTGACAGCGCGCCCGCACACGTGCAAGGTGGGAAACCCCTTGAACAGATCGGCACTGGCACCGTCCTTCAGATCGAAGGTGATTCGATTGCGTGCACCCAAATCCCGCATCGAGGTAACGCCGGCCTTCAGCAGGTGTTGATAGGCGTTGCGCACACTGCGCAGCAGCATCAGACCATCGTTATCCTCGTCGTTGACGTGGTCGTAGGACCTGGGACCGCTCATCCGCTCACCCGTACCGTACATGAGGTGGGTATGGGAATCGATGAGCCCTGGCAGGATGCAGCCCTCGGGAAAGTCAAGGACGCGGGCACTCTCGGGGACGGCCGGTGCCTCTCCACCGTATACCCCGGTGATCCGGTCTCCTTCGATCCAGAGACTGGCACCATGGTTGTGGACGGTTCCCTCGGAACCGAACAGACGGGGAGCACGAATAATTGTCACGTCAGTGGTCATGATGTTTCCTTCCCTCCGGGCCGGGTGTTGTTCTACCTCTCACAGTTATCTGTCAGCTGTCCAGCACGTTCGCTGGAATCCCCTGGCCCCAGGCGCTGGACCGATCGATAGCCACCATGTATTCGTGGATCAACTGCACCGCAGCGACCAAGCGGTTTTCATGCCGATACGGATTCTCCATGCCAAACTTGCTCATGATGGCCAGTGCATAGGGATGCCGTTTCAGCCACACGATGCCGGCATCGCAGCGAACGCGTTCCATGCCGCCCGGCTTGTTGGACACGGCCACATCCGACTCCATGGCCCGCTCAATGGGCCCGCGGTTGGGCTTCTTGAGAATGGCCAAGGCCTGCTCCGCCACCGCGGAACTGGGCCGGCTCTCGTACAGGGCGCGCATCAGCCCCACGGCATCGGCGGGAGTGGAAACGTTTTCCTCGTTGCGGGCCACCGATTCGTGGTCCTGCATCTTGCGCCGAATCCGGGTTTGGCTCAGGCCGAGGGATTCCATCAGTTCGTTGATGGCATCCATGCCGGCCCAATCAATGCACAGGTTGGTGGCCGTGTTGTCCGACACCATGATCATGAGTTGGGCGATGTCCAGGACGGACAGATCCAGCGGGCCTTCCAAATAGGTCAGAACGCCACTGCCCGGCACAAGCACCTCCGGCGTGATGGCGATGCGTTCCTGCAGATCCAGTTCTCCCTTTTCCGCCCGGGCCAACAGTGTGACCAGAATCGGTATCTTGATGGTGGAGGCCACCGGAAACACTTCCTGCTCATGCCAGCCCATGGTGTCCCGGGTGGCCAGATCCTGCAGGCAGAACCCCGCAACTCCCGGGCAATCCGCCAATCCATCCCGAACACGATCCTGCAACTGGGACCACAGCAAGGCATTGGTCATGATTCCTGATTCTCCTCGTTCCGTCTTTGGGGATTGGATCAGTCGGTTCCAAGGCCACACAGCAGGTCGGCGTAGGAACCGGTCAGTTCCACGATGCCTCCCACGCGCTCGTTGCCTTCCACGACGAGAAACTCGTCGGCGCTCGAATGGCCGCTGGCATACCCCAGACCCGTGCTGCCCAGCACCTTGAGCCCCAGCATCTGGCTGAAATAGCCGGTGGGTCCGCTGGCGCCACGCCGGGGCCAGATCATGGGATCCACGCCCCAGTCGGCCAACACCGCAAGCGCCGACTGGG
The DNA here is from genome assembly GCA_965219935.1 of Caldilineaceae bacterium. GTDB lineage: Bacteria > Chloroflexota > Anaerolineae > Caldilineales > Caldilineaceae > Bin34. The sequence continues at coordinate 2,363,674 of CBDCOU010000003.1, forward strand.
CCAGATCGTCGTGCAGGTCCAGGCTCTGGGCCCCGACCGACATCAGCACTTCCATGTGAATATCGGTGTAGCCCTGCGCATCCAGATGCTCCCGTATGCGTTCCAGGCAGGTCTGCGGATCCAGGTCCGGCGGCAGGCGGTGGTCGATGGTGCAGCGCGCCTCGTGCGGCAAGGTCCACAGCGTGGTGCCGGGCCCCGTGAACCCCGCGCGTATGCCATTGATGTTCATGGTCGGCAGGAAGCAATAGCGCTTGAACACTTCCATGCCGGTCGCGTCGTTGACAAAACAGGGCACCAGTTCGGGCTGCCCAATGCCGGGAATGCCCGCCGCCTCGTTGTCGGCATACCGTGCCGCCAGCTCCTCCACCAGCTGCAGATCCACGGCGGAGGGCTCGCGCAGGCCGTCCAGGAAACTCGGAACCGTAATGGCGCCGGTGGCGGGGTCGTACAAAGTGGACAGGGCATGCACCAGGCGCCAGACCGGATGATCCACGACCCCCATGGTGGAGGAATGCGTCGGCGCCCCCTGCGGACCGCGGCCCCACTCCACCCCGCTGCACCGCATTTCGATGTGCAGGCACCCCTTGTTGCCGAGGGCCAGGTCCACGGCGCCGGCGGCATTCTGACAGGGGCCGGGCGACAGCATGCCTGTGGCCCGGGACAGCGGCTCCCGATAGCGTTCAATCAACTGGGGAACATGCAGGCTGCCAACAAACTCCTCACCCTCGCACACAAACATGAGGTTGACCGGCAAGGCGCCCCGCACCTGCTGGACTGTGTCGATGGCATTGAGGAATGCCATGAACCCGCCCTTGTTGGAGGCACCGCGCCCGTACAGCACCTGGGGAAAGTCGGAATGCGTCGTTACGACTCCGTCAAAAGGATCGTGGGTCCAGCCCGTGCCCACGATGTTGGTGTCGAAAAACCCATACACTGCCAGGGTGTGGGGGGCACCGGCATCCAGGTGTGCCCAAACAGCCGGCAAATCCGGTGTCTCGGCAATCTCCACCTCCTGACATCCAATCTGCCGGAACCGCTCCGAGAGCATTTCGGCGCAGTCCCGGACACCGATATCGCCTTCGCTGACGCTGGGCTGGGCCATGTAGGTCCTGATCCGTTCCAGATGGTCCGGAAACGCCTCCCGGATATGGGCGTGGAGATCGGCATTGACGGTTGACTGCAACATGGAAGGGACCTCAGTGGAGGGAATGAGGGTCGAACGCATCGCGCAAGCCGTCACCCAGGAAATTCACACACAGGACGGTGATCAGAATCATGACGCCGGGGAACAGGGCAATCCAGGGAGCATTCAGCAGATAGGCCTGGGCCCGGTTGAGCATGCTGCCCCAGGTTGCCGTCGGAGGCTGGATGCCCAACCCCAGAAAGCTCAGGGACGCCTCGAAAATGATGGCCCGGCCCACATCCAGGGTCGCGGCCACCACGACGGGCGCCAGCGTATTGGGAACGATGTGGCGCACCAATATGCGCCCTGCCTGACAGCCCAGCGAACGGGCGGCCAGCACGAAGTCCTGCTCCTTGAGCGACAGGACCTGGGCCCGCACGATGCGGCTGGTGGGCATCCAGGACAGCATGCCAATGACCAAGGTGATGAAGGCGATATTGCCCACGCCAATGTGATCTCCCAGGACACGGGTCAGGACGATCAGGATGAAGAGCGTGGGAATGCTCAGCAGGGCATCGGTGATGCGCATGAGGATGTTGTCGATCCATCCCGTGTTGTAGCCCGTCACCGTCCCTACCGTAATGCCGATGACCACGCTGATACAGGCAGCCAGAAGACCGATGCGCAGGGAGATCTGGCCCCCGAACAGGGTGCGCAGGAACATGTCGCGTCCCACATCGTCCGTGCCGAAGGGATGTTCCCATGAAGGTGCGCTGCGCATGGCCTGGACATCGATGAGATTCGCTTCGTCCTCGGACACGAAGAGGGAAACCCCAAAGCTGGTCACCACCATGAACAGAAGCACGACCAGGCTGATCATGGCCGGTCGATGGCGGACAAAGCGCCGCCAAAAACTTGACCACAGGGTCTCGGCCGGACGCACCAGGGCCCCGGACGCTCCCAAGTTGGTCATGGGTACCGCGTCCCGCTCTTTGGAATCGTTGCCGGATACGGTCATGAGTAGCTAATCCGCGGATCCACGACCGCATAGAAGATGTCGGCAATCAGATTGAACAACACCGTCATGACAGCCACAAACAGCATGATGGCCATCAACACGGGAATGTCGGTTCGTTCCGCCGCGGACCAGAACAGGCGGCCCACGCCGGGCCAGGCGAATATGGACTCAATGACAATGGTGCCGGAGAGAAAATTGGGCAGATCCAACCCCACGAGCGTGATCAGGGGCAGGAGGACATTCTTCAGGATGTGGCGAAAGAGGACCGTGCGGCTCCGGAGGCCCTTGGCGGATGCCGTACGGACATAGTCCAGCTGCAGCTGTTCCAGGATGGACGAGCGGATATAGCGCACGTAACGGGCACAAACCACCACCGACAGGGTGACGGCCGGCAGGATCACATGGCGCGAAACCTCGGCCAGCGTCTTGCCCTCGCTGAGGTCGTACATCCCTCCCACCGGCAGGGAGGGCAGGCCCCAGGTCTTCAGGCGCACGGCAAAGAGATAAATCAACATCAGGCCCAGCCAGAAGCTGGGGGTGGCAATCCCCAGGAAGCTCAGGGCCGTCACCGAGTAATCGAACAGCGAGTACTGGCGCACCGCGGTCAGGATGCCCAGGATCAGGGCCACCACCAGGATGAGCGCATAGGACACCGCGAAGAGAATCAGGGTGTTGGGGAGGCGCTCCAGGAACATGTCCACCACACTCTCCCGCGTGAAGTAGGAGGTGCCCCAGTTGCCGGTGACCATGTTCTTGAGCCAGTTCAGGTACTGGATGGGAACAGGTTGATCCAGTCCGTACTTGGCCTTGAGGCGGGCGATGTCGTCCGACGTGAGCGACGCGTCCACGGTGTAGGCCGCCAGGGGGTCGCCGGTGGCCTGGATACTCAGGAAGACGATGAAGGAAATCAGGAACAGGAGGGGAATCGCCTGTATTACCCGCTTGAGAATGTAGGTTCTCATGGTTTCAAAAAGACGATGCCCCGCCCGGGCGAAAAGAGAAGGTGTGACGAATACCGAATTCTAGAGGATCACAGACAGGCACCCTAACAGGGATCGGGCCCTGGGCATCTTGTTCAACCCCAGGCCCTTCTCCCGGAGTGCCTGCCGGAGGAAGTCCGAAACCCGGTGGACCGGTGGACCATCATCCCGACCATATCGCACGCTCCGTTTCAGCCTCCTCCGTCCATGACTCACCGCGAGCTGTGCAACGATGCATGCAAGGCCCTGCACTGCCTGCTGTGCCAGAATCCCAGTGGTAGGACGCCCCGATGATCTGCGTCTCTCCTGCACGGAGTCCTGCACGTTGTGCGCACAAACGTCCCTTGGCTCGATCTGCTGTCCCGCTTCGGTCACTGGAACCGCGTCTGTCGCCACTGGTGCCAGGCCGGAAGCTGGGAGAGCCTGCCAACGGCCATCACCATCGAACGGGCGGACCTGAACCGGATGCATCCGGCTTCGACACCTATGTGCGCCCATGTCCGCGCGGCCGGCGCGCCACGAGGTCCATGGTGACCAGGAAGGGCAGGCGCAGGGCCGTTGTCGGCAGGATTCCGTCCCGGCCAGGTGCTGGTGAACCGGGGGGACGATGCCGACGCGCGGCACTGCCGCCCTGTTCCACAATGCGGTAAATCAGTGATTCCAGGGCGATGCCACAGCCGGGTGCTAATCGACCTCGACCGGGATCTGTACCGCACGCGCAACGTGATAGAGCGGAGCATCAGTTGATTCAAGCAGGACCAACGTATCGCCACCCGCTACGAGAAGACCGCCGCCAGCTACCCGGGCGTGAGGTGCATAGCCGTCCGCCAGTAGCTGCGCAACCCCTTCGTGGCCAGTGGCCACACACCCCAGCAACAGTCAGGACGGGTTTATGCTGCCTTCGTTTAGAGAGGATGGAACGTTGCCGCCCGGTATTCACTGGGCAGTCTGGGACGAGGTTGTGGTCAGGTTCGGTTACAACACACACAGACAGAGGCAGTTGCAAGGGCTGGAAGAAGCTCTACAGAACCTGAAAGCTGCAGGTTGTCGGACTATCTACCTCAACGGAAGCTTCGTTACATCCAAGCCTGAGCCTGACGACTATGATGCCTGTTGGGAACCTGAAGGCGTTGACCTTGAGAACCTAGATCCCGTCCTGTTGACCTTTGACTCCGGGCGAGTGACACAAAAACGCAAGTACATGGGGGAATTGTTTCCGTCGAGTGTTCGGGCGGATCCAGATGGGCGAACCTACTTGGACTGGTTTCAGGTTGACAAAAGCACCGAAATGCCAAAAGGTATAGTAGGCGTAGATTTGAGGAGGTTCCCATGATCCAGGATGAGCGCCAGTACCAGATCACCAAGAAGTGGGAGAACAGGTTTGCCCAAGACCTTGAGACGCGCCGCCGGCGCAATGCGGAGGGTACCGATGAACACCCCCTGCTTGCCCGGGCCCATGAAGACGCTCTGGCCAGTCAATTGGCCGACCTGCAGGCCGACCTGCACGAGTACGAACGTCGTTCAGCCTTCACGCCCAACAAGCCTGAACCCAAAAGGGCAAGTGTCGACGAGCGTTCTCATATGCCTGTGGCGAGCGATTGACAAACACCGCAGGATGCCCCTGCCGCTTCTCTGCGGACCTGCTTCTGCTGAACTTGAACAACGCTCGGCTGAACAGCACTGGCGGCCGTGATGAACCGCCTGTACCCCGTACCCAACATAGAACTCCATAGCAACCGCGTGGGCAGCACGTAGGCAATCCACCATAACCCCAATTGATAGAGCGACTTGAGTTGTCTGGAGACAGGGCCTCCTGCAACCAGATCCCAGCCGTACAAACAGCGTACCCGCGCCGGGTCGGCCTGCCAAGTCTCCAAGAGCACCTCCAAGACGGGTACCCAGTGGCCTCCGGCCCCGTCCCAGACCTAGCCATCAATGTAAGGACTTCGGTCCAGTCCCCTATACGGGCCATCACCTTCCCACCCATGTCTCCTGCCTGGCCCACCACAACCGGCCCATCAGGGGATTGAGAGCGGCTGCCAGACAGGTATAGGACTAGCCCATCGGGACCCTCTGCACCACCTCCGCCTCCTGTTCCGGTATCAAAGAAGGGCTTGTTCACCCCGCCCTACCGGCCTGCCCGCACTGCGGCCAAGCCTTCCTCCCAGTACCATTTCAACCACATTTGGCTCGTACCCCGCATGGGACACGGAAAGACAATCACCGGATCGGACGGCATGTCCCTGAATTTGGGATATCAACGGCGCAGGCAGCTTGCAGCGTAGCGTGGCTGTCCGCATTGGCCATCATAGATGTATTCGTTCGCCAGCACATCGCGCGTTGGCCTATGCTTAGGGACATCCTGCCTGCCGTCTGTGTACCCCCACGGTTAATCGCGTATGTCCGGACAGCGTCAAATCATCATGATCCTCTACCTGTCCAACTCCGCCCTGGACAGCGATGTCAGGGGCTGGACCATCTATGACGGGACTGGCCAAACCTACCCCACCACCGGGGACAGCGACACGCCGCCGTATCCCACGGGTCTGGCGGCGATGCAGGACGGCTGGCGCGTGATCCAGATGCCCCAGCTGATCCCCCCGGACAAGGATCTGGAATACACGACGTCCTTCTTCAAGTTCGAGTATGTTTTCGAGAAGATTGTGGAGGTGGAAGCATGACAACCGCGACCGTGAGCCCCGAACTGTTGCTGACCACAAACCAGATGGCGTCGTTTGCCGCACGCGGCTTCCTGCGCTTCGACAATTTGGTGCCCGACGACCTCAACCGACGCGTCATGGACACCTTCGATGCCGGACCGGTTGCGCGCCCGCCCGCGGGCCTGCCGCTGTCCGAGGTCTATGCACCCGGATCACCGCTGGACGATCTGATGCACCTGCCGAAAATCCAGGGCATTGTCCAAAGCCTGGTCGGTCCGGATCCGATGTTCGATCACCACGCTGTCCACATCCGCCAGCCCAACGAGGGCCGGGCCCAGGGTCTGCACGGAGACGCCATCATCGACACCCGGATGCACTTCGACATCCAGTTGATGTACTTCCCCCACGACATACCGCTGGAAATGGGCGGCACCCTCCTGCTGCCCGGCAGCCAGTTCCGCCGCATCAACGAATCGGACATCGCCCGCTACCAGAACTTCATGGGGCAGATTCCCATGGTGTGCGAGGCAGGCACTGTGCTGGCCCTCCACCACGGGATTTGGCACTGCGGGCGCCGCAACCAGACAGACCGGGTCCGCTACATGTTCAAGATCCGGCTGAACCCCAGGGTGCGCCAGCATCGGCTTTGGAACACCGGTGACCTGGACGACCAGATGCAGGCCGATCCGGTGACCAACCTGGAAGCCAGGAACCGGACGGACGAGAACATCTACTCCATCCTCTCCCGGCCCGAGCCGTGGTACGAGTTCCCGGTGGGCCGCCTGGAGATTGTGAACCGGGTCAAGTTTTGGCGGTTCCTGACCGGCAACCACACCTTCGATCTCAGCTACTGGCTCACCCGGTTGGAGAACGAACCCGAGAATCTGGCCTTGGCCGCCTGAAGTCGACGACCCAAGGAGCCGGAAATTTGGTTCGTCCAGATGTCCGTGGCAACGGGCAACGTTGACGACGATTCAACCAGACAAGACACGGAGGTCTCGAAGATGAAAAGGTTAGGTTTGTCCTTGGCGGTATTCTTGGCAATGGGAGCCTTCATGGTGGCCTGTGACGCGGAATTTACCGCCGCTCCTCCGGAGGTGGAGCAAACGGTTGAAGATGCCAGTGCGGCCGGAAACGAAACGGGAGGCTGGGAAGTGTGGTTGTCCGATCAATCGGACAGTGCCGGCATCAGTGCCGACAATCCGGCCGGAACCTATGGGAGTCGCATTGTCATTTACGAAAGCAGTGACATTCTCGCTGCTCCTCCGGGTTGGTATGCCGAAGACGATCCGGAGTACGGGCCAACTGTTATCGAAGCCGCCGATGTGTTCCCGTCCGCTTTCGAAGAACTCGGAGTGCATGTGCGACGCCTTCACGGCATGTTGCCACAGCCCTCGAACCACCGGTACATGAGCGCCAACTTTTTTGGTCCGGGCGCGGGACTGGTGGGCATCATCGATGCCGAAGGACAATGCGAGCCGCTGGCCGATGGCCTCCGGAAATGCAAGCCGATTCAAGGCAATCCGGAGGAAGCTGTGAAGCTGGGCAAGGCCCTGTTTCGCACCACCGGCCCGGAAGGCTCATCGCCTTCGAATCACATGTCCTTCTTCACGCCGGACGGCACCAAGTTGATCGTGGCCAATCTTGGGGCCAAGTTGCTGGAACGCATCGATTACGATGCGGAGTCCGACACCTTCACGTTCAACAAGGCCGCCACGCTCGATCTGGTGGGCGGCCGGGATCTGACCGCCATGGAAGCTCAAGCCGATGCGACTCTGCCTGACGGCGGTGTGAGCGGCGAGTATGCCAATTTCCAGTCGACAACCACCCCAAGCGGCGCGCTCAAGGAAGGTCCGGGGCGGGCCAACAACGTCGTGGTGTGTCCCATAGTCGGCAGTAACAACCGGCACGCCTATGTCACGTTCGGCGGCGGCGGATTGTTCGTGGTCGATATTACAACCGAGCCAATGTCCATCGTGGCGGAATACACCAACGACGTCATCAGCGTTGCCGGGTGTGGCGGTGTGGAAGGAAGAGGCTTCATGCACCTGAACGCGGGAGTCTCGGCGAGCCCCGCGGGTGCGGATGACTCAACGTTCATCATGTACCGTCTGCCGCTTGACTACCCCGATGGCGCAAACCCGCATACGACCCCGAACGTACCTCCGGTGGTGAAATTCCACGAAGAGAAGGTACTGGAGATCACCGACGAAACAGAGTTGTCCAAGCGCCGGGATGCGCACGGTGCTGCCGTCTCCGTGGATGGCCGGTATCTGTATCAGTTTGATCGGATCCAAAACAATGCGGAGGTGTTTGATCTGGACAAGGTGATCAACGACCCCGACGCGACGCTGGAAGAGCAGGCAGCAGCGCGCGTAGGCACTTTGGATCTCACGGGAACAGGATATTGTGTCGGCGAGGGGGAGCCCTTCGTCAACATGCAGGACGAAGGGTATGAATTCAATGATGATCCCGCGCCCGACCTCGTGGATATTTCCCCCGATGGCCGAATGCTTGTTGTCTCCTTCAGGGGAGCAAACCCTATAACTGTGAAACACGCCGGTTTGGGCAGTTGTCCCGGGTTTGGGGTGGTGACTCTCTCAGGCGACGGGGGATCAACCGGCACACTGACCCATGTATTCCGAACCTTCCTACCGGACGCGACGGGTACCAGGAATCTGAGCGACATTCACGCGGCGGCTGTTCGAATCAAGTCAAAGGACTAAGTTGACACAACCAACGTCGCAGACACCAGTTGTGTGTTGAAATGCGGCAAGGCGGCATGCAGGGCATCTTCCAATGTGTCGGTCCTGGTGAATATGCGCCGGGGACCGTCCGGTGCTCGGCCGGAGGCCTCCCCCGGCAGTTCTAAGGGCTGCCGGGGCCTTGCTCCCGAACGAAAGGGGACGTTGCACTTAGGAAATCAGCGCAGTCCTCAGCACCCGGGATCCCCGGCGCGATCCGGAGGTTCCGGGTGCTTGGCCACCATTGGAGGACAGCCTGAAGCAGCATTGGGCCGAGCGCAAGGTCAAGTTGTATCGATCCGGTTGGCGGGTGGGGCCTCCCATTCCCGTATCTGCTCCTGAAAGTCTGACGGCTGGCCCCCGGCAAGGCTCTACATCACGGTTCTCTTCCCAAGATGAAATGCCCGTGACTCCTACACTCCGGACATGCCGAGGGCCACTCGAACGAGAATCCATTCACAGCCTTGGATCAACCGGCTCGCTCTCGAGCGCGAGTACTGCGAATGCGCACTCGTGCACCCGGTGGAGAGGCTCCCGCTCCACAAAACGCTGCAGGCCCTCCAGGCCCAGCGCAAACTCCCGTAGGGCGAGTGATCTCTTCGTGGAAATGCTCCTGTTGCGCAGACGGTCCAGATTCTCCGACAGGGTGTACTCCGGTCCGTAAATGATGCGCAGGTATTCGGTACCCCTGCACTTCACGGCGGGTTGCACCAAGCCGCGTTTGCCGTGCGCCACAAAGTCCATCGGCTTGACGACGATGCCTTCCCCGCCCTTGCCCGTTAGTTTCTCCCACCAGACTGTGGCTTCAATCTCATCCTCGGTGTTCAGACGCACAACCTTGTGGTCGGTATCCTGGAACAGTGCCGGATCGGCTGCGTGCAGACGGCCGGCTATATCCATGTGCCACAAGTGGTTCTTTTCGGTATGCACTTGGCCCTCGCTCGCCAGCAGGTGGAACGGTGCCAATTGGATATCGGCGAGCGATGTCACCGGCCAGCAGTACCGGGCGTAGGCATCACTGTAGTGTTGGGCGAGGTTCAGCCGCTCTGCGACCTGGACCAAGCCATCGCCGGTGTCGATGCCACGAACCGCCGTTTGCCGAAGGAGGGACTCGGCAGCCGTGAGGCTGGTCCGCGCAGCCGCACCCACGGCGGCATATTGTTCGCGGAGCAGTTCCTGCGCCTTGAGGGACCACGGCATGAGTTCATTGTCCAGAACGACCCAATCGGTCTCCAGCTCAGTCCAAAGACCGGCGTCCGCAATGCCCTTGCGGATACGTTCCAGGAATTGCGCCTCAAGGGTACGGTCTTCAAAGAACCTCCGTCCGGTACGCGTGTAGCAGGCACCGATGCCTTCACCCGCGATGCCAAAGCGCCGTTCGATGGCTGCGGCGTCCTGCCCAACTACAACTACGGCCCGTGAACCCATGTGTTTCTCCTGGCAGACGACCTCGGACACGCCGTTGTTGCAGAAGTGGGCAAACACCTCGGTCGGATGTTCGAGCACGCCAGGGAGCGCGGAGGTCTCGCACGGGGAAATGGTCGGCGGGAGATACACCAGCCAACGGGGATCCAGGGCAAAACGACTCACAACCTCAAGCGCCGCCGCTGCGTTTTCTTCCCGCACAGTGATATTGCCGCGGAGCCGGGTCACAACAATGCGCTTCCCGATTACGTCTCCAATATCAAGGACATTCGCCGCGCGGGTCCCGGCCGACACGACGGGAACCTCAGACTGGACATCCTCGGCTGCTGGTCTCACCGGTTCACAATAGACCTGCGCCGCCGGAACCGACACCAGTTCCTTCTCGGGGTACCGGAGCGCGGTCAGCCTGCCGCCAAAGACACAGCCCGTATCAATGTTGATGGTGCGGTTGAGCCAAGCTGGTTCCACAACCGGGGTATGACCGTAGACCACCATCGCCTGCCCGCGATAGCCGGCCGCCCAGTCGGCGCGTACCGGGAGACCGAATTCGTCCGTTTCCCCGGTGGTCTCGCCATACAGGCAGAAGTCCCGGACACGGGCCGACGCACGGCCCTGGTATTCCGCCTTCAGCCCCGCGTGGGCCACCACCAAGTCTCCGTCATCGAACACATAGTGGCTGATTAGTCCATCCAGGAACGCAGCCGCCCGTTGTTGAAACTCCGGGGACTCCATTTCCAACTGAGCGAGCGATTCCGCCAGTCCATGGGAGATCTGCACCTTCCTGCCCTGGAGTTTGCGGACGAGCTTGGCTTCGTGATTGCCCGTTACGCAAAACGCGGTTCCGTCCGCGGTCATGGACATCACCAGCTTGAGTACCTTGGCAACGGTCGGACCCCGGTCCACGAGGTCGCCAACGAATACGGCCTTGCGCCCCTGAGGATGGGTGACGGAAAAACCGGTTTCCCCGATGTCGTCGGCGCGGGTCTCCAACCTGTATCCGAGACGTTTCAGGAGAATGGCAAGTTCATCGAAACACCCGTGGACGTCACCGATGATGTCGAACGGACCATGCTCGTTGCGCAAGTTGACCCACATGGGCATCCGCTCAACAAAAGCCTCTTCAACCTCTTCGGGGGAGTTGAGCACAAACACATACCGGAAGCCCTCGCGCCTCAACCGGCGCAGCGATCGCTTGAGCTGTGCGGCCTGATTGCGCACCACGTGCGGGCCAAACGAGCGCTCCGGGCGCTCCTTGTTGCGGGCTAGGCACAGGGCCTCGGGCATGTTCAGGACGATGGCCACCGACAGGCAGTCGTGCTCCCGGGCGAGTCCCACCAGAGGCTTGCGCGCCCGCGGCTGCACGCTGGTGGCGTCGATGACGGTGAGGCGGCCGGCCCGCAGACGCGTGGCCGCAATGAAGTTGAGCAGCGCAAAGGCGTCGGGCGTTGCGGACTGGTCGGTAGCGTCATCCGCCACCATGGCCCGGCAGGTGTCCGAGGACACCACTTCCGTGGACTTGAAGTGGCGGGCGGCAAAGGTGGACTTCCCCGAGCCCGTGGGGCCGATGAGAACCACCAGACACAATTCGGGAATGGCGATCTTCATTGGGTGAAGACCCCCATCTGGGTCGGTGCCCCATGGTCGGGGTGGACAGGACCGATGTCTTGGAAACGCACATCATACTTGCGGCGGTGGGCGACCCGCCTCGACCAGTCGCGGAATTGCTCCCGCGTCCACTCAAACCGGTGGTCCGCATGCCTGAAGGCTCCGGCGGACAAGCCGTTGAACAGCACGTTGTAATCCGCATTGGGGGTCGTGACGAGGACGGCATTGGGTTGCGCGGTCCCAAACACGGCCTCCTCGAAGGCGCCAAGCCGCGGGGCATCGATGTGTTCGATCACCTCCATGGCTACGGCGGCATCGTGGCCTGCGAGCCGGCTGTCCGTATAGACAAGGGATCCGTGCAGCAGGTTGACACGCTGCCGCTGTAGCGGAGGCAGGGCGTCAAGGCGCAAACGGCGGCGCGCTGCTTCCAAGGCCCGATGCGAGACATCGATGCCGGTGATGGAGCGAACCGAAGGCTCATTGAGGAGAGAGCCAATCAATCTACCTTCGCCACAACCGAGGTCAAGCACCTTGGCAGCCCCAAGGCTGCGGAGCGCGTCCAGCACGGCCTGAATACGCTGCTCATTTAATCGAAGCGGGGCTTCAAGTTGTTTCTCTGCCTGTTCGTGCCGTGTAGCCATGGCATCCGGATCCGTCGGCCCGGCATCCAGCAGTTGGACCAGAGCCTGGTCGACAAGGCCGCGCTGATGCTTCAGATAACGGCGCGAGATGAGATCCCGCAGCGGATGGCTGTCCAACCAACCCTCGCCAAAGCGCAGCAACTTGGCCACCTCATCGTCACCGACCCAGTAGTGCTTGTGGTCGTCCAGGACGGGCAACAGTACGTACAGGTGGGCGAGCAGGTCCCGGAGGCGGGTCGTCGCCGCGAGGCGTACGCTGAAATACGGGCTGGAGCCCCACTCGGGAAAGCGTTCGTCCAGCGGATGGCTCTCAATTCCAACGGCATAGCCAAGGGGTTCGAACAGCCTCCCAATAAGGTCCGCGCCTTCCCGCGAGGGCACGACGGGGATCCGGGCTTCCAGCGGAATGTCCTTGTCCGCCAGATCCGGTCGGTCCCTGCTGGTGCCTGCGAGAGCACTGCCGAACACCTTGGCAATCGCCACGCTCAGGTGTGACGATGCGACGTAGGGCCGATCGTTTACGTATTGCGCAAGCCAGCTGCCGACCTTGGACGCACCGGGCTTTGGACGTACAAGCCCCACGGGATCGATGTTCAGCAGAAGCGCCACCGTGCAATGGTGGCTTTCCGCTTCAGGGTAGAAGACATCAGCCCGCCCGAACGGGAGTTTGAACGACTGAAACCGGCTGGGGTTCTTGTATATCAGAAACCCAAGATCGGTGGCAGGCTGATGTGTGGTGGAGATGGTTAGCAGCATTACGCCAGTGGTTGTACAGACAATGCCAAGAGAACAATGGAGCTTATAACGCTGCCGCGCTAGCAACGAAACTCCATGCTGGCCTTTATGCAGATGCCTGCCCGGGATTCATGGCGTCCATGTCAACGCAAGGCTGATTTGTGTTCCATCCGCATGAGATGGACAGGTTTGAGATTGCTGTCTCACTGAACGGAGTGGATTGCACCTCGTCCGCAGCCTCTCGTTGCGTTGTCATTGGTCCTTCAGTGGGCGATGCAGGACCAAGGCATTGGTGACGCTGCCGTCTGTGTCGCCCTTCCCACCAATGCTCGCCAACATCCAGCCGTATCTCGCGGACACGTATGAGGTTTTCATCCAGGTCGTCATACCCGTCCCCATGACCTCTGCCCGGACTCTGGCGCGGTCGTACAACTCTTCGCGGATCAGGTTGTCGGCTGCCCTGAATCCGCTTCGTGTAGCCCGAATGTCCTCGATCACTTCGCCCATGAGTTGCCGACGGTCCTCAAACTCACGCTCACAAGCTTGTTCCATAGTCATGGGCTCTTGGGATTGATCCTCAGCGAGCACCCTCAGGTAGTTGCGCACCAGTGCCGATACCGACGTGTCCAACTCCGCTGCCCGAATGCGGACCAGTTGATGGGCCTCTCGTCAACGGATACGGTTATGTTCTTCATGTCCACAACCTCACAGTTTCCGGGGGCCACACTGTAAGGAATGCATCAGCGTGTTGCAACGAAGTGACCCATGATCAGGGATCGGCCACGTGTTGACGCCCCTGGCCTGCCGTTCGATGATTGGCTTGAGCCATTCCCTGGATTGTTCCAGCAGGACCGGAGTTCTCGGCTCACGTCCTTCCGAGACGCGGCGACTATCGCCGGCAGGGACGGGGCTTCATCAGAACTCGAGTGCCGGTCGTGCAAACCTTCCCTTTTAACCGAGAGCGAATGGCCTTCACTTGCAGACTCTGTCAGAGTTGAAGAAACTTAGAATGCCGGATCGGGAGGAATGCCTCTGACAGGAAGGAAAACAGAGGTGATGATGTCAACTCATCGAACCATCGAGGAAACAGGACGACTCGGTGAAGAGGTCTACGAGAGAAAAATCCGGCCAAAGGTCGAAGCGACCCATTACGGGAAAATAGTTGCCATCGACGTGGACAGCGGTGACTACGCCATCGCCGACACTGGTCTCGCTGCGGCAGAGGCCCTACGAAAACAGCATCCCGTTCTTGATGTTTGGGTAGTGAGGGTGGGATATCCGACGCTACGTACCTTCGGAGGTAATTCTGAGCGGAGGAACGGATGATAGAGGGCTTGGTGAATGCCGTAATGTGGTACCCGCCATAGAGCAGGGTGCGCTGTTGGATGTGTTGGTTCACCCGAACAAGACCGCTGTACCGGACAATACATCTACGTGGTTTCCATCCAAGCGTACGTTCATCTGGTTCCGTTCGTCATACAGCCCAATGGCACCCGATTTCTGAAGACGATCACTCCCGGCCGCCAGGCCACGAGGGAATACCGCAGTAGGCAACCGTGACGCACCACGACATGGACGCGGAAGAGCGGGACATTCTGGACCGCTTCGAGAGGGGCGAGTTACGCCCGGCACCCGACGCTGACCGGAAGATGGAGGAAGCCCGGAAGGCAGCCCACAACACTTTCAAAAAGACCAGACGGATCAATCTGCGCGTCACAGAACGCGATTACATGCTCGTTCGCGCGCGAGCGAGGGAAGAAGGGATACCCTACCAGACGCTGCTGTCGAGCGTCATCCACAAGTACTTTTCCGGGCGGTTGAACGAGAACAGTGGATGAACCGAGTGGCCGGCAGGGACCAGCCATGGAAAACATGCAATAAGTTGGTAAAGCGGTCTTCTGAGACCCTGCCGGGCGACCTGTGATCACAACCGAAGTCGATGAAGACGTTCTGCCTGGGGACCGGCATTCCGGTGGACGCGTAACGGCTTTGGGAACGCCAATCCCAAAGCCGTCACACCAGTCTCCAATCCAGCCCGTATTCCTGGTGCCGGCGCAGGATTACAGACCGGCTTTGTTCAACTCATCCTGCAGCGCGCGCAATCGCCGGTGGTGTTCCCGGAACTCGGCCATGAAGTCGGTCCACGCCGGTTCCTGTGACATCTGGCGGTAAAGGTCCCGCATCGTGGTCAGGTAGGTACACGCATATTGGTACCGCGCCCGACCGCGAGCCTTTATTAACTCCTCCACTTGTTGCCGGTAGATTTCAACAGCAGCCTCGGGATGTGTCTCCGAAGCAGCTTGGGCCACTTGAAGCAGCCGATCTCCGGCATAGTAGCGAGAAATCTGCTCGTATTGCCGTACCGATTTCAACGCGAGGTCTATTTTGCCTTCTGCCAAGTAAATGTCGGTCAACAGGCCGTATTGCCGAGCGGCGGCCCACTCGGCCAGCAACTTCGAGCGTGATGTCTGCCAGATGCCAAGGCGCTGACACAGCTCCCGTACGTCCTGGTACGCAGCAAGGCTGGGACGTTGTTCGAGCAACCGTTGAGCCAGAACCAAAGCCTCGGCCAGTTCCCCGCGTTCTTCGTGTTGATCCTTGAGCCATTCCATCAAACCATGGTTGTTGGTCGTTTCGATCCTCCCGGCCACCAATGGTTCCACCTTGCGACCGTCGCCATGTGCGCTGAATATCCCCGCCAGGGTCAGCAAGTCCAAGTCCCCGGCCTGATCGGCTTCGGCCAATGCCTCGTCCAACCGCCCCAGCGCCAGCAGGCGGTCCACCAAATCGTCCAAGCGGCCGCTCTCACGACAGATCTCCAGGAAGGCATCGTCGTCCAGGTGGTCGGCCTCCAAGTCCAGCAGGAGACTGCCGTATGCTTGGCGTTTATAGCCATCGTACCGACCTGTGGCTGCCGGCAGGGCGGCCCGTACCCAACCGGCAATGAGACTCTTCTCTGCTTCGGTGGCATGTTCCAGTATGAGGTCCTCCGCGCCATCCCCCAAGCCGTACCCTCCATAATCCAACTCCGAACGGTATATTGCAAAGAGGCCTTGCAGAGCTTTCTCTCTGGCCACAGCATCGTCGTCACCGGCATCCAGGCACTTCCCAAGTCCTTGGACGCACCGATTCACTGCGTCGTACAAGTAATCGCTGTCGTGGTAGTCGTCGTGCAACATCTCAAAATGCTCAAAAACTTCCTGGGCTACCGCCTGGTACACGATACCGGCGTTGGCATAATCGGACCTGGCCAGGAAATTGTCACCGGAGCCCAATACAACGCCAATGCCCCCGGTACCATCCCAATCCCAGCCATCAACACTGCTTCGGATAGCGGATGCTGCCTGCCGACGGTAACTTTCCAGATCGACCAAAGTGCTGCTCCGGCTGTCTCCGGGCAAAGACGACTCCAGCAAGGTCTCCAAGTTGGGCTGAACCTCCAGCATTTGCTTGATGAGGGCAATCAGTTCCGACTTGCTGCGGCGCTCCAGGTTCGCGTCCGGATCTTCCACAGTCCGGAAGACATCGGGTTGGTTCAACCAGGTTAGCAGCAGCGCTCCGACGTGCTTGCAACGTCCGCCGCCACCCACCGGACAGGAACAATGGGCCTCCTTGATGCCTTCGGCACTGCCGGCAACCCACAACCTGTATGGTTGGGGCCTCGAGCCTTGACACAAGGCCTTGAGGGTGTCTCCTTGAAGGCGCGTCTCGAAGATGGCCCCACCCTTGAAGTAACTGTGTCCGCGTTGGAAGCTTTGTGAGCCTACCCAATCGGATATGGCCCCTTCGTTCAGTGTGGGGAAGGGATTGCGCATGATTCTCAGCTCCTTTCGCCCTTGCAGTTCTGCACAAACGACCCCGAGGGGGGATTTGTTCCCGGAGCTTTGGCAGTCCCCAACGGAAACGCCTCTCACCGTACAGAAGCCCTTGGAACAAGGGCCTTGTGGACGCACTCCGAACGGGCCGGGTTGCTGTGCACGGAGCAGGACGGCAGACCCCACCGGTAGGACAGCCGGACACCGAGGCACGCCCATTGCGGTTTACTGCCGGGTAGGGGGACAGTATAGTGGCCAGCAGGATCACGCGACCTAGCAATCCCCAGCTGAACTGCAGCACGGTGTGCCCAAGGTGGGTCCGGTCGTGGCGGTCGTGCTCATGTCCGAGTTGCTGGAAGTGAGCCGTCGCAACGGGCATGAGATAGCTGCGCTGGTCGGCGTGTCCCCCTGAACCGGAACAACGATCGGTACCAATGCCGCGTCTGGGGCGGTCGCGCTTCCGTGCGCACAGTCCCCTGCATGGTCACCGTGACCTCCACCCGCCATCATCCTGCCATCCGCGGAACAAGGACCATCTGGGCCGGCTGATTGGCCACAAGCCCAAATCCTGTCTGGATGCAATCACCCTGTGTCCCAAAGGGGCAATACAGCATATGATAGATTTATAGATTGTAAATCTACCTGTATAGAATAAAGGCAATGGGTCTCAGCATCAAGAACGAGGAGACGTGTCGGCTGGCCAGTGAATTGGCGCATCTGACCGGTGAGACCATGACCGGAGCCATCACGGTGGCTCTCAAGGAACGCCTGGAGCGCAAGCGGAGGGAAGGCAGCACCGAGACCCGCGTACAGAGGCTTCTTGCCATCGGCGACCGATGCGCAAACATGCTGGGCGACGGTCCCTCGGCCGTCGAGCACGGTGATTTCCTGTATGACGAGCACGGACTGCCCAAGTGATCGTCGACACGTCGGCGATCCTGGCAATCCTATTCCGCGAGCCGGACGCGGAACACTACGCCAAGGCCATTGCGCTGGCATCGTCTCGCCGCATGTCGGTCGCTACGCTGGTGGAAGCGACCCTGGTCCTCGAGAGTCGCGGTGGTGCCGCAGCCGGGTATGAACTGGATGCATTCCTGGCAGAGGCGGAGATCGAGTTGGAGCCGGTGACTTCTGAGCAGGCGCAGGCCGCTCGCAGGGCTTGGCGGCGATTTGGCAAGGGCAATCACCCGGCCGGGCTGAACTTCGGCGACTGCTTCGTCTATGCGTTGGCCCAGGCCACGCGGGAGCCCCTTCTGTTCAAGGGCCAGGACTTCGCCCTAACCGACGTTGAAATCGCATGACGTTGCCTCGATCCACCCAACCGGTGGCATTGCCGCGCATGTGGGCAACGGGTCCGTACAGAAGGGAGGAGTCATGGTGGAACCCGCCGATGATCGAAAAAGGCGAAACATCCGGCTCTACATCCACGCCTCAGACAAGATTTCCATCTCCAAGTAGATCGGGCAACTCACCATCGACAACCGTAGGGAGCACGGTCTGACCGAGGCCAATGTCGGTGACCGGGTACAACTTGTGGTGAAGATGGACGGCATTGCCCGGGAACGGAGGCAAAGGGTGGAGCACCATCAATGTGGAACAGGTCCGAGGTGCATCGGCCGCTGGAACCCCTCTATCACTTGGTGGAAACCACCAACCTGCACATCGACGACTTCAAGCCCCGCGTCCGGGATCACCGCGTGAGGCCATGGCTCACTGAGCCGTCGTGTGCGCCGATGCCATTTGTCAAAACCTTGAACAGACCTTTTCCTTATTCAAGGATATTATGTATCCTTGAATAAGGAAGTGGCTTATGGCACATCTGGAAGCGCGCTACTGGGAGGGTCAAGCCGCTGGGCCAACTCGGCGTGACCGCCGTCCCTGCAACTACGCGGTCTACTTGCCGGATAAATTGTCCGAACGCCGGTTCATCCTCGATGGCGACGTGGCCGCCGATGTGGCCATTGCCGAGGCCGCCCTCGTGCGGCTTGACACTACTGCATCCGCGCTTGCCAACACCGAGGCGCTGGCCCGGCTCCTACTCCGCGCGGAGTGCGTCGCCTCGTCCCGCATCGAAGGCTTGGAGGTGGGCGGACGGCGCTTGCTCCGCGCCGATGCGGCGCGCCAGCTGGGTGAAGACCCCAGGGATGTTACGGCCACGGAAGTGCTCGGCAACATCGACGCGATGGTCTGGGGGGTAAGCGGCATGGAGCCCGGCGACATGCTAACGGTGGAGAGTCTGCTGGAGGTGCATCGCCGTCTGCTGGCCGGTACCCGTCTTGAGGAACATGGGGGCCGCATTCGCGACATGCAGAACTGGATCAGCGGCAGTAATTGCAATCCTTGCGCCGCAGAGTTCGTGCCACCGCCGCCAGAGATGGTGGCTAGCCTTCTGGACGATCTGTTCACCTTCTGCAACGATGACTCGCTTCCGGCGTTGGCGCAGGCGGCCATCGCCCATGCGCAATTCGAGACCATCCATCCGTTCGTGGACGGCAACGGGCGTACCGGACGGGTGCTGTTTCACTTGATCATGCGCCGCCGGGGGCTCGGACTGCACATTCTGCCCCCAATTTCCCTTATCCTTGCTACGTGGTCGTGGGATTATGTTGCCGGGCTGACTGCGACCCGCTATGTCGGCCCCTCGGACTCCGACGAGGCCCACGCCGGAGTCAACCAGTGGATCGCGCTCTTCGCGTCGGCGTGCCACCAGGCAGTTGATGACGCCAGCCGCTTTGAGGAGCAGGTACGCACATTGCAGAAGTCCTGGCATGAACGGGCCGGACATGTACGGCGCGATTCTGCGGCTCGCCTGCTCATCGGGGCACTCCCGGCGATGCCGGTCCTCACAACCTCCACCGCTGCGGAGTTAATTGGACGGTCGTTCCAGGCAGCAAGCCAAGCGATAAATCTACTCATGGAGGCGGGGGTGTTGGCACAAGTCACCGTTGGTCGGCGTAATCGCATATTTGAAGCCCCCGAGTTGATTGAGGCCTTCACCATGCTGGAGCAACAGCTCGCGAGCCCCAAGGACGACACGCGCGTCTCCAGACCCACCCGGCACGTTCCTCGACGGTTGGGTGAGAACTCGCCGGCCGGCCCCACCGGCTTGTACGACAAGGAGGCAGGAGATTGACTGCCGAAAACAACGACCTGCCCATCCGACTTGAACCCGAGGAGGCCTGTCCTCCATCGACCGCGTTGGTTGTCGGATTCCAGGGCGCCGCGCTCGTGCTTGCGCCGACGGTGCTGAATGTGGTCATCGCGGTCCGTTCTTCCGGGCTCGATGACACCTATCTGACCTGGAGCGTCTTCGCTGCACTGCTGATCAGCGCGGCGATCACGGCGTTGCAAGCATTCCAGTTCTGGCGGTTCGGCGCAGGCCACATTGTGCTCACCTGTCCCGCGGCACTCTTCATCGGAGTCATGGTGACGACCGTCACCTCGGCCGGCCCATCGACTTTCGCGAGCCTGGTGGCCGTCTGCTGCGTGATCCAGGTTGCGCTTGCCCGGTGGTTGCCAACGCTGCGCCGCATCTTTACGCCGGTCGTCACGGGGACGGTGACCATGCTGATCGCGGTCAGCGTGCTGCCCATCGCGTTCGACAGCGTTCAGGACTTGCCGGCGGAAGCGCCCCCGGTCGCCGGCCCGGCAATTGCGGGCATGACGCTCCTGGTCCTGGTGATCGTGACCCTGTGGGCCAACGGGCCCTGGCGTCTGGCCGGACCGTTCATCGGCATTCTGGCCGGATGCGCCGTTGCCGCGGCATTCGGTCTGATCAATGGGGACCAAATCGCCAGCGCCAGTTGGTTCGGTATCCCCGAGCTACCGGCGTTGAGTCTCGATCTCACGTTCGGCAGGAAGTTCTGGGCGCATCTGCCTTCATTTGCGATTCTTACGCTCGTGATCGGAATCAAGACCATCAGTGACGGCGTTGCGATCCAGCAGGGATCCAGGCGCCGACCGCGAGCGGTCGATTTCCGCCAGATACAGGGCATGGTGAGCGTCAACGGTATTGGCACGCTGTTCGCCGGCCTCACGGGGACGCTGCCCCCAATGGCCTATTCCTCATTCAGCCTCTCGCTGATCAACCTCACCGGCGTCGCTGCACGCAAAGTCGGGGTTGGCGTGGCGCTCGTCATGGTGGTGCTGGCCCTCTTCTCGAAACTCGCCGCCGTCCTGCTGACGATCCCCGGACCCGTGTTGGGTGCCTACATGATGCTTGCCATGGGGATGCTCTTCGTCAGCGGCTGGCAGACGATCCTGCGCGACGGCCTCGGTCCCAGGCGCGTACTGGTGGTCGCACTCACCAGCGTCTTGGGCCTGGGACTTCACAATCACTCCATCATGCGGGATCTCTTCGGCAACGAGATGGGCGAACTGCTTGATGATGGGGTCACGATTGGAGCTGCGGTTGCCATCGGAATGACACTCCTGCTTGCTTCAATCAACCGTCACCGCTCGCGCCTTGAGATCACACTGGACATGGCCTCGCTCCCCGCGCTCGATGCGTTCCTTAACCGAGTGGCAACCAGGCTCGGATGGAATGAGACCTCCACGCTGAGGTTGCGCGCCGCCGGCGAAGAAGCGCTCGCCAGCCTGCAGATGCAGGAGCACTATGCCGAGGGTTCGGAGCATCCGCGCCTAATCATCGACGCACGGCCACAGGAAACGATAGTGGAATTGGAGTTTGTCGCCACGACGCGACAGGAGAACGTCGAGGACCAATTGGCGTATCTGGCCGACGAGGCCCCTGTACCAACATTCGATCAGCTTTCGCTCCGGCTGTTGAGACACCATGCCGCTACTGTGCGTCACCAGAAGTTCCACGGTGTGGATATCGTTACGATCCAGGTCGAGGGCAGCGCCTGATTCAATGCTGGGGCGATAACCGCGCCAAGGATTGGGATGGTCCGAGTGGGCGAGTGGGCCCTGTGCAGCGAACTTTCCGTTGGGACAACTTGAGATGGGAAGGAAAAGGCAGTCGGACGTCATGGGGCATGCCCCATGCCTGCGCCAAGGCATCCTCATCGTGAGGCATGGCATCCGCTACCGCCACGTGCAACACTGTGGCGAGCGGTCCTCAAACTGCTGAAGAGATCACCTCTGCACGCGTCGTCTTACTGCCCAGGTCGTGCAAAGGCGACGAGCGCCGCATCCGCGCCACGACCTGTGGCGATAACCACCAATTGCCGTCCCGACCGTGTCCGATAGGTCATCGGATTCGCGTTGGTTGGAAACGGCGTTGCGCCACGCCAGAGTTCGGCACCCGTAGCCTTGTCAAACGCATACAGATAGGGGTCGCCGCCACCGAGGAATACCAGCCCCCCTTTGGTCACCAACGGGCCGGAGTTGCCGAGCGTACCCATCCGCTCCGGCAAGTCGACGCCGTGAAGCAGCGGGTGCATGCGGATCTCGTTGCTCCCTTCTCCGAACGGCACCTTCCACGCGATCTCGCCCACGTTGAGGTCGATCGCCACCAGGTGCGCGTAGGGCGGCTTGGTGAGTGGGAGCGGGCCGAGTTTGCTCTCCGGAGCCGGTACCGCGCCCGGTCCGCCAGCCTCCCGGAACATGACGCGTGTCGCGCCATAGGGGCAATTGTTGCTGTACTCGACGTCGATGCGCGGATCATCTCCCGAATTCTTGCAGATTTGGTTTGTATCGGCTTGCTCCGACGTCCGCACGTACAGGAGCCCGGTCTCGGGGTCGAACGCCGCTCCGCCCCAGTTTGCGCCGCCGCTCGCGCCTGGGCGCTGAAGCGTTCCCTGAAGGCTCGGTGGGGTGAAGAGCGGCCCTAGTCGGAACCTCTCCATCTCTGCCACCGCGAGCGCATGTATCTCCGGAGTCAGATCGTTTGCGTCTTCAAGCGATACACCCTGCTGAGCGAACGGCGGAGGCTTTGTCGGGAACGGCTGTGTCGGATACAACTCCTCACCCGGAACATCCGTGACCGTGTCCACGGCACGCTCCTCGATCGGCCATACCGGTTCGCCCGTCACCCGGTCGAACACGTACGTGAAGCCGTGCTTCGAGACCTGTGCCACCGCATCGATCTCACGTCCATCCACCGTGATCGTCACCAGGTTCGGCGCTGCGGAGAGGTCGTAGTCCCACAAGCCGTGGTGCACTGTCTGGAAGTGCCACCGACGCTCGCCCGTGCGCGCATCAAGGCACACCAACGACTCGGCAAACAGGTTCGCCCCCTTGCGGCGCCCACCCCAGTAGTCGCTGCTCGGCGTGCTCGTCGGCACGTAGAGGAGTCCCCGCTCGGCATCGAGTGACATCAACCCCCACACGTTGGCGTGGCCGGTGTAGCGCCAGGACTCGTCCTCCCAGGTGTCCGCCCCGAAGTCGTCGCTTGATTGCGGGATGGTGAAGAACATCCAACGCCGCTCGCCCGTGCGGACGTCGAACGCTTGAACCGTACCGGGCGGGTCGAATTCGCGCTGCACCCCGTCGGGCACGCGGCTCCCGACAATCACCAGATCTTCGAACACGACTGGAGGTGAAGTCTGGTCAAACTCGTAACGGCTGACCGTGCGGCCATGCCCCTCGGTCAGCACGACACTCCCCTCATCGCCGAAGTCCGTGTCCAGATCACCGGTCGCGGCGTCGATCGCGTACAGCCGATCGCGGCTGTTGAGGAACAAGCGCGCATTGTCACCGTCGCTCCAGTAGGCGATGCCCCGGTGTTTGAAACCGGTCGGCCCCGCGCCAATTGGCCCACCCTCGTAGGCTCTCGGATCGAACGTCCAGAGTTCGGTGCCCGTCTCGGCATCAAGCGCCACCACCCGCGTGTACATCGTGGAGAGGTAGAGGATGTCGTCGACCATGACGGGTGTGGCCTGGAAGGGACCCGGACGCGTGCCGTACTCCTCGAGGGGTGCCTCGTTCGGCTCCCACTGCCAGACGATCTCCAGTTCATCGACGTTTACGGCCGTGATTTCCGCGGCCACCGAGTACTTGGTATGCCCCTGGTCGGAGCCGACGAACGACCAGCCGGCTGCGGCAACCGGTGGCTGGGTGCACGCGACAGCCATGGTCACCAGCGCGACCATGGCAACCAATTGCTTCATGAACCGGACTCCGGTTGGGAATGGCCTGCCCGCAGCCGGCCATATTGGCTTCCTGAAACCCGACTCCAGGCTGTTGTCATGGGATGCATCGCTGAGGGCAAGCAGAGTTGTCAAACTATGGCACCAAAGTGCACTTCTGTGCGAAGGTTCTTGATATTGCCAAGCCTTATGGACCTAAAGAGGCTGTACTGCGAACTTTCCGGTGGAAGGGCGCACTGTAAAGAACCCATAGCAGTTATATGTCATTTTACACACTTCAAAACAGGTCATTCGATGAAGATAGATAATAAATCCGTGCGCGACCCGGATCCGGCTGCATACCCTGGAGGACATTCTCCTGATCGCGATCCTAGCTGTCATCTGCGGTGCCGACCGCGGTCCCGCGGTCGAGCCCTTCACATGCCGGAAGCACGCCTGGCTGGAGACGTTTTTGGAGCTGCCGCACGGGATCCCCTCACACGACATCTTCGGGCACGGCTTCGCGCGGCTGGATCCCGCACAGCTGAAAGTCTGCTTTACGCGCTGGGTGCCATCGCTGGCGGCGGCCCTCCGGAACTAAGTCGTGTCGGTGAACAACAAGACAGCTCGCCGCTCCCACGACGCTGTTCGAGGGTAACAGACCGTGATAGCACCTGGGGCCGGCCAACCGAGACTGTTCACCAGCCGGGTGCCCTCTGGGCACGTCATGCCCTTGCTTCGTCGAAGCCCGAACAGGTGCGGGGATCTTCAATCCACATTGGCTAGGCTGGGCCGCCCTGTCACAAAGGTGGGAACTGCTGTCCAGCAGTAACACCCCTCCCGGCTGCTGGATTCAGGAGTCCTACGACCTGCAGGACTCTGGAGATTCCGAGTTTTCGGCCCAGCCAGCCTACAGGAGAACCCCATGACCACAGACGATCAAACTCTCGGCCCCCATGCACCTGCGCTGGCACAAACGCGACAACGGCACGGCCGCGGCCCAGTTGTATGTCATGGACTCGGAGACGTTCCGCAAATACCCCCTCGAGATCTTCGACGACCTGACGGCCGTCGGGGCGTTCATCATCGGACTGAACGAAGCCATGCGGCCAACGACGATCCGGACCTAGCCCCACTGTGGACCGACGCCCAGGACCACATCCGGGTTTGCCGTCAGATCCTGTCCGAACTCTGCGAGCAACCGGTCGACGTGATCGCCGGTCCCGGGGATGTCCGCCGTCCAGGTGGAGTCGGTAAGCCGAGTTCGCCGTCGAAAACGCGGTGCCAGTGCCCCCCACAAACATCCGAAAATCGCCTGAATCGGCCCGAAAACGGCGAATCCGGGCTTGGGAGCCGAATCGAGCCCCCCAGAATTGGCCACACGGCCGGATTCAGTCGTCCTGCGACCTATGGCAGTCGGGGAATTGCCCGATAACGGTCGTGGTGGCACTCCTTGTTTGGTCTGATGGTTGGGGTCGGTCAGGGCGTCGTGGCCGCCCCGCACGCGTTGCAGGTTGGGTAGCGGTGAAACCGATCATTCCAGGTCTTCACCGTCACTCGCCGGTAGCGACTGCCGGGCGGTATCTGCTCGCCGCACAGCTCGCAGGTCCAGGCCTTGCGGGCCGTCGTGTCCTTGACATGGCCGCTGGCAACAGCATCCCGGATTTCGGTTTCCCGTTCGGCTTCGGCCGCGGCCAGCCTGTCCGCGAAGCAGTCTTCGCAGACTTGGGCCAGGTCCCAATCCGGGCCGACCAACCTGACGTAGGCAACCGGCTTGACGCAATCCCAACAGATCGGTTTGTCGGTGGTAACGCCGTGGGCATACCCCCGCGGGTTGGCCGGCCAGCCGTCGGCCCGGGGTTGCCCCAGCAAGCCGCGCAATCCGTCCGGTCCGTGGCGGCGCGGCTTCAGGCAGGGCAGGGTGGGGCAGCCACAGGTGTACAGGCGAGATTCGCCGGTCTTGAGATTTTGCCACCAATAGCTGAAGGTGCAGGCGGTCATGGTTTGCTCCCTGTTGATGCACGATATATGCCAATGGTCCGTACACTTGACGCGACTTCCTGCATGGCCGGAGCCGCCTTGGCCACCCCCTACGAATCCGGTTCGCGGTCGAGCGCGTCCGCGGGTTCGGCGGCCGGGATCTCAATGCGTTTTTTGAGGGCCCGGCGTACGGTCTCGGGTGCAAGCGCGTCCACCACCTCCTGGGACACCAGCTCGGCCGCCAGCAGCTTAAGTGTCCAGCGCGCGCGTCCGGGCGGCGGCGTCGAACAGGCCAGCCGGGCCAGCTCGGCCTGGGCCGCCCTGTCCAGCTTGGTCGGGCACGCGGGCTGCGGCTTGCGTTGCAGGAACGCCTCCATTCCCTCCAGGACCGGAGCCTCGCACGCCCGGGACACGGTCATGGCGGTCACGCCCAGGGCTTCCGCCGTGCGTTCGGGGAGCAGATGCCGATTCGGCTGACTCACGTTGCGTTCGCACAGGGTCTTGAAGTGCTGGCGCATGGCACGTTCAAACTCATGTGGGGATCCGATTTACTATCCGGCCCGTGTTATCTCGAAGCACGGGCCCCGGCCGGCCGGATTGCCGTCGGGCAGCATGGGGTACAGGTAGGGGATGTAGGGCCGGTTTGAGCGGTGGTCCCAGAAGTATTGATAGGCCCGCGTCTGCCGCGACAGCATGCCGATCGTACCGGCCAGCGCATGGTTGACCGCGGCGTCGAGGTGGATGCTGCCGGAGTTGCCCGCTTGTGGATAGATACGACAGATCAAGTCGCCCGCATCCCGGCCGCGTTCATCAAAACAACGCAGCTTGACCCGTGCTTGATCGGCGAAACCATCGTCGCGCGGCTGTGGAACGAGGGGGTTCTTCTCAAATCTAAATCCGTACATCTGCTCGCGAGCCAGATCGTCCTTCTCCAGTTCCTTCCCGAAAAGAGGATCGACGAGGTGGACTTCGACGCGCGTCAGGCCCTTGGCTGCGGGGGTGTCGCCCCACAGGACGCGCAGGACGTCGTAGCAGCCCTCGAAGTCGCGCATGTGCCAGTCCCACATACCGGACCGATCCTCAAGCTGCAACACGAAGTCGTAGCTGAGGCCCGGGTGCTCGGAACGGTCGTAGCTGCCTGGCACGTGGTATTGGATCGCACTGCTCTCCGGTGCGGCCGTGACCGCGTGCTCGGGGTGGTTAGGAATGTGGGGACACGGCAACTGCCGGCCCGTGCGCGTATAGCAGTGCGGGGGCAGATACTGCGTGGCCTGCGCCGCGGCCGGCGGCGGTGCCTGGGCGGCTGTGGTTTGGGTTGCGGCTCCACTGCCGGCCGCCAGGCAGATCTGCGATCCAGACACCAATGGGGCTGCCGCGTCGATGCCGTTCAGGTTGGCGACGGTCTGCAGGTCCAGCCCGAACCAGTCGGTGATTTGCGACAGTTGAGATTCATTGGGATTGACGGTGTGGAGTTGCGCGCAGTCGGCGGGAACGACCGGCTCGGCGGGCACGACCGCGGCCGGCACCTGGACCGGTGCGAGCGTGGGTGTTGGAACGACCGGTACAGACGTAGGTGTTGGAACGACCAGCGTAGGCGTAGGTGTTGGAGCGACCGGCGTAGGTGCGGGAGCCGCTTTGATTTCAACCGCGACGGCCGCCACCTCGGCCAGTGTCCCGATGGTCGCGGCGTCGAGGTCGGTCAGCGGTCCGTAGATCCAGACGCGCCCCGCGGGGTTGCGCGGATCCTCCACCTGCAGCCAGCTGCCGTCCGCGTTGCGGCCCGTGGGGTGCAGTTCGTCGCCGGCCCGCACCTGGCCGGCCCTCGCATGCTCGGTGCCCGGACCTTGCCGCAGGTTGACCACGGACCCGGTCACCGTTGCCGTTACGCGTTCAGGGGTCTCTGTTTGTGGGGCCGGTTCCGGCGTGGGCTCCGGAGTTGGTTCAGGAGTCGATACAGGCGTGGATTCAGGTTCAGGCTCCACTACGGGTTCGGGCATTTCGGCCACCCCCTCCGTCGCCACGTCCAACAGGGTCGCGAAGATCCAGCCGGGTCGATCCGCATGCACAATCCGCAGCCAGCTGCCGTCCGCGTTGCGGGCCACGACCTTCACCTTCGTACCGGCCGTCAGCCAGAAGGCGACCGAAAACCCAGTGCTCGGCCCAGTCCGCACGTTGGCATTCTGGTTGACGACCGCCAACCACACCCCTACGGGCGGTTCCTTGACGGGCTCTGCCATCGGCTTCGCGGCACCCAGGTCGGGTTCCTCGCGGTCGGGAATGTTGCAGGCCGCCAGGTGCAGGAGGGTCAGCAGCAGCACCAAGGGGATGACCAGATGGACAAGGCGTGGGCGCATGGTCTTGGCTGCTCTTTGAAATCGCCCCCGAATCCGGATTTCGAGGGCACTGCGAGTATGCCACCGACACCATCAACCACTCGACACACAGTGTCCGCAAGGCGGAGTCCGTCGGCCTGCACGAAGAAGTTCTCGATCACATCAAGTTCGTAAGCGAGGATCTGCAACTGGAGGGAATCCCCTCACCGGTGAGACATCCCCATAGGCCATGTGGCACATAGTCTCTAAGCAGGGTGTCAAAAAGATGGGGTTCGTGCCAGACGGCGCAGCATGAGGCCGGTCATGGCAGGGAGGATCCAGGTTCCGGCAACACCTCGTAGTCATTGCTTAGGCGGCGGTACCATCTCAGCCAAGCGAAGGTGCGCTCCACGACCCAGCGCCGAGGCAGCATCTGGAAGTCCGCACCCGGTTCGACACGGCGGACAATCTCCAGGGGCTAGTCCGTGGTCTCTCGCATCCAGGTCTCCAGTTTGGGACCGGAGTAGCCGGCATCCGCCCAGAGATGCTGCAGGCGCGGAAAGCGGTGCCGCAGCCGGGTCCCGTCCCGGTCCTGGAGGTTGGTGGCATGCACCGCCACCACCAGCAGCAGACCCAGGGTATTCAATACGAGATGCCGTTTGCGGCCCCGAACCCGCTTGCCCGCGTCGTAGCCCCGGGGCCCCTTTGTCCGTCGTTGGCACCGACTGGCTGTCGGGGATCGCGGCGCTGGGACTGGGCCGGCGGCCCAGCGCGTGACGGACTGGGAAACACAGAGCCTCATGGATCGCCTGCCAGACACCCGCCCGCTGCCAGGTCAGGCCTTGTACCACCAACGGTCCCACGGGCGAGAGCTCGATTTTGTGTCTTGGTACCCCGTCCCGCAAGCCATCAGCAGAGTGGTACCCACTACCGGCGAATCGGGCGAGCATATGCCCGGCTTCCAGATCCGCCGGCAACCGGCGTACCGAACGGCACCACGCGAAACCGACCGGAGAGGATTCTGATCCGTGGAGCAGGCTATTTGGACCTATCCGGCTGTTCTTGGCACGATATCAAAGTGGAGCTGGGGGGACTCGAACCCCCGGCCTCCACAGTGCGATTGTGGCGCTCTCCCAACTGAGCTACAGCCCCGTGCCGATGCATCGGCGTATCCGAATGGAGCTTATGGGACTTGAACCCATGACCTCCACAATGCCATTGTGGCGCTCTCCCAACTGAGCTAAAGCCCCTCGATTTGGGAAAGCGATTGTACAGAGGGCAGTACCGGGAGTCAAAGCGTGCCCCTGTCCGTTCTCTACACCTTTGGTACAACGCAACTGCCGTCGCGCCCGGCAAGTCGTCGCTTGCCGGACCCGCGACCCGATTATGGTCATGGCGAGCGAAAATTGGCACACTCCTCGCAAACTGACCGGGGCACCAACCCCCAACGCATCAAGCGGTCGAATACAAAGCAGCCTGCGCAAAAACCCAGAAATGCCTCAAGCGCGGCGAACAAGATCAGTACGGCAAGGACGACATTCGCCGCGACTGGTGATCCTGCAACGAAGTGCAGTACCAATGCGGTCACCGAGAAGCCAAGTCCCACAGTTTGGGCGAAACGCTTGGGCGGTCCGGGCACCAGCTTCGGCTCGCCTATGCGCGGCGCAATAACTCTGGTCGCCAGGAGTCCCATCGGGCTCAATGTGGGACCGGTCGCCACTCGTGCCAAAAAGCCGTAGGCAAGGACGAACATTAACCATGCTTGGCCTGTCAACATGGTCGCGAGGGACAGGCCGACTACCAATCCCGCGACAACCCTGGCAGCTACTTCGTTGACCGGATTGGGAAAGCTGAAGACGTATCGCATGGCAGCCTCAAACTTGCGGTGGATTTGTCTCAAGGCCTCTTGTGGCAACGTTGCCCAGTAGTGAACACTACCCGGTTATTGCAAGGACGCGAGCCGTGAACATCCTGCTGACAGTTGGCTTGGTTTGTGTTGGTCCAAGCATACCAAGTTGCTGGCCCCGGTCGTACGGGCTGTTGCTGCGCTGAACCCAGACATTCTGATCGGCATTCCGCATCGCGGGTTCCAGTGCTGACAAGCCACTGCACCACTCAGCTTTGGTGTTGGCGCGCCGACACGCACCGTAACCTGGAAACACCCGATCAACCGACAGTGGCGCGCCCTGTCCATCGTGGCGACGAGTGCCAATCATGAGTACCACGTCCACACCGGTGTTATACCAGTTCGCTATGCTTGTGAAACTTGAATGTCGGCGGGCAGGGCCTTTAGGGCCTTGCGGATCCAGCGCCATCCACACACTTGCTTCACCCGCTCCGGATCGGCCCGCCAGGCCTCCAGGATGGGCTCCAGAGCCTCCGGCTTGGCCTGCAGGGTCGGATACACCCGGCTTTCGAGGGCCCGGCGCAACTCCCGGAAGAAGCGCGCGACCGGGTTCAATTCGGGGGCGTAGGGCTGCGGCCGCCCAGACAACGGCGGTCTGGCGTGCCATGGCCGCAACCTCCCTGCTGAAAACCCAATCCGTAAGTTCCGTTAGTATACCGGATTGGTATTACGTCGAACTCGCTTCGCCGATGGTTCCAGCAGAGTATATCTCCGGTGAACAGGTGCTGGTCGTGCATGTGGATACGGGATCTGGCCCTTGTTGTGACCTGGCACAGGAATTCCGATCTCCCTCCGGCTTCCACAGTGCGATTGTGGCACTCTCCCAACCGAGCGCCTTCCGAACAGGAAGATGGTGGTGTACAGAGGGGCTGGGCTCGAAGTCAAAATGGCCAACCCGCGTAGTTCCGACCACCGCCTTTAGGCAAAGGGGGATGTTGTCCTTCCAGGGACGGGCGATCACCGCCTCCCCGTTGAGGTCCGTGCCCCATCCCGGCGCATCGGAGACCATCAGGCGGCCATCCCGAATGTCCGTCTGCACGGTCACGTAGTCGTCCCGTCAGGGACAGAAGTCGACATCTGTCTCCATGATCTTCAGGTGGGTCAGCACCGCACACATGTGGGCGTTCTGAAAAGCGGTCAGGTGGCTGTAGCAATGGTGACTCCTTCATGGTCGCCGCCCACACAATCTGCAGTCAGGCACCCAGCCGATCCAGAACAGATCGAACATTGACACATGCATCACCATTGAAAGTATCCGAGCCGGCTCGTCCGGCACGACCATGTTGGTCTTGAGAACCGTGTATCCCTGATCCACCATCCCATGCCATACACGCTTTGGGATGCACCGCCCGCACGAACCGTATCCCGCGGCATCCAAACGGAAATGGGTTTGGAGAGCGGCACCAAGCAACCGGTATCCCTGCCGTGTAAACGCCGCCAACGATTCAACTTGGCGGCGTGACCGAGCACTTACAACCTACATATATCAAGATGTATCTTGACGTTTCTGCCTACCTGGATGGAAAATAGCACAAACAGGAAGAGGAGGGAGCGCATGGCCGTCAAACGAGTTAAGTTCTCCAGTCAGGCATCACCGGACCTACTAGCTGGGATGAGGGCGATTGCCAAGCATGAAGGACGCCACTTTCAGTCCGTGTTGGAAGACGCTATGAGCAGTTACATGGAAGCCAAGGCGCAGGGGAGAGTGCGTCCCGAGGTGATGGCCCACTTCAGAGCAAGTCTCGAGCGCAACCGTCGCCTCGGTAAACTCCTCGCCGACTCGTGAGCCGGGATTACCTGACGCTAGAGGAGATCGTTGTCATGCACGATGCCGCGGTTCACGAGTTCGGCGGCACGTTGGGTATCCGCGACACAGGTGCGTTAGCCGCCGCCGTCATGCGGCCGCAGATCGACTACTACGATACGCTCATCGAGGAGGCAGCAGCCCTCATGGAAAGCTTGGCGATGAATCATCCATTTCTGGACGGAAACAAGCGGACCGCCTTCTACGCCACTGATGTCTTCCTCCGCAAGAACGGCAGTTTCATCGAGTGCGACAACAACGAAGCCCACAGGTTCTTCTTGAGGCTCTTCGAGAACAACACATTCCGCTTTGAGGAGCTTCATACATGGCTGCAGGAACACGTCAAGCCGCTGCCGATCATTGGCCAGTAGATTTTGGATATAACTGTTCGGCAACTGGCTTGAATGTCAAGCCGCGCCAGCCCGGGGCACGCGGTTCGACTGCCAGAGGACCTCGTCCCGGCCAGGGCGAGGAGCAACTTGTGCATGGCCGCGACGAACGCCACCTGCCTGGGATTGCCCTGTCGGCATAGTCTTTCGGCCGCCGCGCTGGCTAGAAGGGGATGTTGCCCGTCCAGGGTCGGGCGGCCACCGCCTCCTCGTTGAGTTCCGTGCCCCAGCCCGGGGTGTCGGGTACCGTCAGGTGGCCGTCCCGAATGTCCGGCAGCACGGTCACGTACTCGTCCCGCCAGGGACAGGAGTCGACATCGGTCTCCATGATTTTCAGGTTGGGCAGCACCGCACACATGTGGGCGTTCTGAAAGGTGGACAGGTGGCTGTAGTAGTTGTGCGGAGCCACCGGCATCTCCTTCACCGCGGCCTCCCGTGCAATCTGAAGACAGGCGCTCATGCCGGCCCAGGGAAGATCAAACATCGCCACGTCCATGGCCCGAATGTCCAGGAACCGTTGGTATTCCCGCACCGTGTTGACACTCTCGGCGGAACAGACCGGCAAGGACGTAGACTCGGTGATTTGCCGAATCACCTCGGGTTCCCAGGAGTCCACTTCGAGCCACAGCATCCGATACGGTTCAAGGGCCTTGGCAATGCGCATGACATCCAAGGTGCCGAAGTGGAAGTTCAGGTCCAGGGCCGTGTCGAATCGTTCACCGGCACCGCGTTTGAAGGCCTCGATCAACTTCACGACCGAGGAGACCACAAAATCCATGTCCTTGGCATCGAAGGTGTTGAGGGTCCGGGCCGGCTCACCGGGCACGACCACGTTGGTTTTGAGGGCCGTGTAACCCCGATCCACCACCTCCCGGCCCAGGGCCTCCACGTCCGCATAGGTCTTCAAGGGCTTGCCGTACAGTTCCGGGTAACGGGCCCGGTAGGTGCCGCAGTGGGACCAGTAGAGCCGAATCCGATCCCGAACCTTGCCGCCCAGCAGTTCGTATACGGGCACGCCCAGGGCCTTGCCCTTGATATCCAGCAGGGCGCACTCAATCCCCGCAATCGACCGCTGGATGACGCCGCCCGGCCCCTGGCAGGATTGCCGGTGCATGTCCTGTAGACGCTGCTCGATGGCCAGGGCACTGCGGCCAATCAGGGATGCCGACAAATCCCGCACGCCACCGGCCACCGCGGACGGCATGCGCCAGTCGGTTACCTCCGCGTATCCGGTGATCCCCTCGTCCGTCTCCACCTTGACGAACGTATAGACGGCCCAGGCCGCATCGGCCTGCAGCGGTTCAATGGCGGTGATGCGCAAATCCGAAAGCATGGCGCCCAAACTCCTTGACAGTGCTTCTGAACAGCCCCGATCCCAGACTACCAGACACCGGATCGCAACCGCGGCGCAAGGCCGGAACCCGAATCGGTGGCTATAATTTCCCGATCTGGTGCGCCGTCCGCGCCCGGTCCTCCCCGTTTCCCATTCGAATCCATCCGGCGATCCGTCCATGCCTGCCGCAACCGCCCCGTACAAGGCCCCTCCGTTCGAACCTGCCCACCGGGTCACCGGCTTCGGCGCCACCGTCTTTGCCGAGTTCACCGCCCTGGCCAACGAGCGGGGCGCCATCAACCTGGGACAGGGCTTCCCCAACTTCGCGGCGCCGGACTTCATCAAGCAGGCCGGCCAGGACGCCATCGCCCAGGATCTCAACCAGTACACGCGCAGCGGCGGCCATCAGGAACTGGTCGAGGCCCTGGCGGAGTTCTACGGTCCGCTGTTTGGTCGCACCCTGAACCCGATGACCGAGGTGGTCACCACGGTGGGGGCCACGGAAGGCATCTTCGCGTCGGTGCAGGCCGTCGTCAATCCGGGCGACGAGGTGATCATGATGGAGCCGTTCTACGACAGCTACCCGGCCTGTGCCGTCATGGCCGGCGGCACGCCGGTCTACGTGCCGCTGGAAATCCCCGGGCGGACGCCGGGACGGACACTGACGGCGGCCGACTGGAAGCTGGACATGGACCGCCTTGAGGATGCGTTCTCCGAACGCACCCGCATGCTGATCATCAACACGCCGCACAATCCGGTCGGCAAGATGTTCAGCAGGGAGGAACTGGAGCAGATTGCGGACATCGTGCAGCGACACAGCCAAAGCCACCAGCCCGTCTACGTGCTGTGCGACGAAGCCTACGAGTGGATTACCTACGACGGCGTGGAACACGTGCGCATGGCGACCCTGCCGGGCATGTGGGAACACACCATCACCCTGGGCAGTTCCGGCAAGACCTTCTCCGTCACCGGCTGGAAAATCGGCTGGGCCATCGCGCCGCCCGAGATTGTCCACGCCATCCTGATGGCCCACCAGTGGATTCCCTTCACGATTTCCACCCCGTTCCAGGAAGCCGTGGCCACCGGCTTCCGCACCGCCGCGCAACAGGGCTATTTCGAGTGGTTGGGGGAGATGTACCAGGCCAAGCGGGACCGGCTGCTGGGCTATCTGGAAGCCGCTGGCCTATCCTCCTGCGTTCCCCACGGTTCCTACTTCATCCTCTCTGACACCAGCCACCTGGATGTGCCATCGAACCCGTCCGAACCCCGCGACGTGACCGTCTGCCGCTGGCTCACCGGCGAAATCGGCGTTGTGGCCATTCCCCCCAGCGCCTTCTACAGCGACGACAACCGGCACCTGGTCGCGGACCTGGCGCGGTTCACGTTCTGCAAGACCGACGAGACGCTGGATCAGGCCGGGGAGCGTTTCCAGGCCCTGACCCGGAAGGCCTGAACACCGGCAGTTTCCAATCACAACCCGCTCATAAGGACAGACTTCCATGGAGCTCCTGATACAGCAAGGCGACATCGCCGCCACCGAGGCGGACTGCGTCATCGTCAACCTCTTCGAGGATGTCAACCACCCGGGCGGTGCCACGGGTTTCGTCGACCGGGCCCTGAACGGGGCGATCACCAGCGCCATCGCGGCGGGAGACTTCAAGGGCGAGGCGAACACCACGCTGCTGCTGTACACCAACGGAGCCATCGCGGCACCCAGAGTCATCGTAACGGGCCTGGGCAAGGCCGAGGACTTCGACTTCCTGGCTGCGCGCAAGGCCGCAGCCGCGGGCTTGGCCAAGGCCGCCGGCCTCAAGGGTGTGCGGGCCGTGGCCACCATTTGCCACGGAACCGGGATTGGCGGCCAGGACACAGAGGAGATGGCGAAGGCTCTGGCCTTGGGATCCCTGCTGGCCGCCTACAAGGTGCGCAAGTACCCGGCCGACGACAAGAAGAAGGGAGTGTCCACCTGTACGCTGGTGGAGTACCACGCCGAGCAAATTCCCGCCATGCAGGCCGGCTTGGATGCCGGCCGGGCCTTGGCTGACGGAGTTTGCTTCACACGCGATTTGGTCAATGAACCTCCCAACCTGCTCTACCCCGCGGAGATGGCGGCCCGCGTAAGGGCCGCGGCGGCGGATACCGGCCTCAAGTGCGAGGTACTCGGCGAAGAGACCATGCGCGAGCTGGGCATGGGCATGATCCTGGGGGTCTCCCGCGGCAGCCGACGCGAAGCACAGCTCATCATCCTCCGCCACGAACCGGAGGGGCTCACGGAACAGCAGCCCCTGATCTTCCTCGGCAAGGGCATCACCTTCGACACGGGCGGCATCTCGCTGAAGCCATCCTCCGGCATGGAGGAAATGAAGACCGACATGGGTGGCGCCGGTGCCGTCTGCGGTGCCATGCTGGCCATTTCCGCCCTGGACATTCCCCGCCGGGTCTTCGGTCTGGCCATCTGTGTCGAGAACATGCCCGACGGTGATGCCTACCGTCCCGGCGACATTCTCACCGGCATCAGCGGCAAAACCGCGGAAATCATCAACACGGACGCCGAAGGCCGGCTGGTATTGGCGGACTGCCTGGGTTATGTCAAGCGGTTCTCGCCGTCCGCCGTGGTTGATTTGGCCACGCTGACCGGAGCCATCGGTATTGCGCTCGGTTCCCAGGCCGCCGGCCTGTTCGCGAACGACGATGCGTTGCAGGAAGCCATCGTGGCGGCGGCCGCCGCCACGGGCGACCGGGTCTGGCCGATGCCGATGTACGACGAGTACAAGGAAGACATCAAGAGCGACATGGCCGAGGTCAAGAATGCAGGCAGCCGCATGGGAGGGGTGTCCTCGTCGGCCAAGTTCCTGGAACACTTCACGGAGGACTACCCGTGGGCCCACCTGGACATCGCCTACATGGCGTTGCAGGGCAAGGGCAAGCCTGGCCAGCCCAAGGGAGCTTCCGGGTACGGCGTCCAACTGCTGGCATCCCTGGCCACCGCCATCTGAACGGCAACCGATTCGATCGCATTCGAAACAATGCCGGCCGCAATCGCTATCATTAGTAATCAGGGCCCATTCCCGCCCCCCGCCACAGCCATCGACACCGCGGGGCCTTCATGTCCCTAACATCGCATCCACACCACCCAACCGTGCCGCCGGTACGCTGGCGGTCCACCATAGTCTGGGCCGCCGGCCTGGGTGCATTGCTTGCCTTCGTATCGGTCCGGACCGCATCGGCCGCATCGGCCGCCCAAACGTTTCCCGGTGCCAACGCAGTCGAGGCCTGGCCCGTGCTCGTACCCATGCTGGCGGCCTCCGCCAGTCTGGAAAGGGCGATCGAGGTGTTCTGGAACCTGGTCGAGTGGTTCCTGCTGCGCGTCGGCGGATGGCAGGCTGCGGACCTGAAACGCCCCGACTACACGCAACTCAAGAGCGGCCTCAGCCTCATCATGGCCGGCGTCCTGGGGGTCGCCATCACCGGATACACGGACATCCGGTTGCTCAGCTACCTGCAACCGCAGGCAAACGGCATTCTGGATCAGGTTCCGGTGGCCTGGGATGTCCTGCTGTCCGGCATCCTTTTGGGTACGGGCACCAAGCCCGTCCACGATCTGGTGGGTACGCTCACGCGCGTGAAGATGCTGGTCGGCAACCTGGGACTGAAGCAGCGGGAACGGGCCGGATTATTCGCGGCGGACGCCAACTACCGCATGCGCGAGGTCGAATTGCATGGAACACGCTCCATGGCCGCCCATCAGCCCACCCGGCGCACCACCCAACAGGACGTGACCGCCGCCTCCGCACTGAATCAGCCGGACCGGCGGTTGATCGATGATCTGGATACCCGTTACAACGGATGAGGTCCTGTTCCTTTAAACCGGTGCACTTTGGTACCGGCCCGGAGGTCATTCACTCTCTGTTGACAGGGGCTGTGCGGCAACCCTTGCAACTTGAGCCCGGGTGGAGCCGTTCCCACCGCGGTCCCGGTTCGGTCTCGGCGATCTTACGGGCGGCGGTGAAGCCGGATGCAGGCACGCTCGAGTTGACGCGTTGGGAACCATTATCCAGTTGGCCCGGACTCCATTGTCCTGCCAAGGTCCTGTTCCCGCGCCAAAGCAGGTCATCCGGACAATCCGGACGCGCGACCTGAACTGCCACCTGACCGGGAACAGATAGGCATCCTTGGCGCAGAGTGTTTGTTTGTTGCGTTCCCAGGCCAAAATTAAGAAACCGCAATAGTGTTGACGGTGGTCCGAAAGGACCATTGCCGCGCATCTATTGCTATACTTTGTTCCCCTTTACTCTCGTTGCGAATGATTACGGGGCGCTTTCCGCCCGGCCAATCGCACCAATGCCTTAAAACCCCCATGCGCATCAGTTGTTTGCAGGAGAACCTGGCCAAGGGCCTGTCGATTGCCGGCCGCGTGACGTCTTCGCGCGTCACCATGCCGGTTCTGGAAAACATCCTGATTGCCGTTGACAACGGCCGCATCCGCTTGGTTTGCACCAATCTGGACGTGTCCATCAACGTCTGGATCAACGGCACGGTGGAGGAGGAAGGGGCCCTGACCGTCCCTGTGCGTCTGTTGACGGAATTCGTCAACCTGCTGCCCTCCGGCAAGCCGGTGCAATTGACCTATCTGGCCCAGTCCCGGCAACTGGAGGTTTCCTGCGACCAGTTCCGCACCGCCTTCAACACCATCGAGGCCAACCAGTTCCCCGATGTCCAGGATTCCATCCATGAGATGGAGGCGACCCTGAATCTGGACACCCACGAACTGCGCACGATGATCGAGGAGACGGCCTTCGCCGCCGCCACCGGAGAGGATCGTCCCAACCTGGCTTGCGTACAAGTGGAACTGGCCGATGCCGGTCTCACCCTGGCCGCCACGGACGGCTTCCGCCTGGCCGTGCGGCGCACGACCCTTGAACAGGCGGAACGGGACCAGAAGATCCTGGTGCCCGCCCGTGCCCTGTCCGAACTGTCGCGCATTCTGGCGGACGCCGACTCGTCCAAGCCGGTGGATGTGGCCGTCACCAACAACCACAGCCAGATTTTGGCCAACCTGCACGGCCTCAGCCACGAGCGCGGCTCGTTC
Organism: Caldilineaceae bacterium; assembly: GCA_965219935.1. GTDB lineage: Bacteria > Chloroflexota > Anaerolineae > Caldilineales > Caldilineaceae > Bin34. The sequence continues at coordinate 2,402,264 of CBDCOU010000003.1, forward strand.
GTTGAGGTCCTGCTCATCTGCCAACTGGTCGATGCCCACTTCCCCGACTACAACCGGATCATCCCGCAGGAAGGCGCCACCTCGGTGATCGTGGATCGCAACAACCTGCTGCAGGCCACCCGGGCTTCCTTCCTGCTGACCCGCGAGAACAACAACATTGTCACGGCCAAGTTCAACACCGAGGAAGACTGCATCGAAATCAGTTCGGAAAGCAACGACCGCGGCGACAGCCGAAACAAGCTGGCGGCCAGGATTTCCGGAGAGGCCCTGGACATTTCCTTCAACGGCCAATACCTGATCGATGCCCTGACCCATATCCAGACCGAATTCGTGGTCATGGACATGACACAGAACAACCGGCCGGCCAAGCTTTGCCCTTCCGCCTCCGAAGACTCCAAGGACCGGGACTTCCTCCAGGTCATCATGCCGATGACCTCGGCGCGCTGACGCACGGCCGCCGGAAACGGTGCGGTCCAGGGATCGCGTCGGCGGACGGCGTCACCGACACGGTTGCCGGGAGGCAGGCCGCGCCTCCGCAGCGGCGGGTGCTTTCGAATGGGTCCGGCTGGGCGCTGTCGCCTCGCCGCTAGGAACCGACAGGAATCTGCCGTTCCGGTATCCGGATTTCCTGGCCAATGACCAGCAGGCCATCCTCCGAATTGGGATTGGCGGCCACGATTTGGGGCCAGAGATTGCCATCCCCGAGATAGCGGTAGGCGAGGTTCCAGAGCGAATCGCCACTGACCACGATATGGGTTTGTGACGGAACCACCACGTTCAACGCTTCGGCGTCCACCTCGCCCAAGCCGGGAATGCCGCTGACGGCATCCAGGAGCGTGGTCCGTTCAGCCAGGGATTCCACGGTGCCCATCAGCACCAGCTGATCGCCCTGGACCACGGCCACAATCTCCCGCTCCTCCAGTTCCGGATAGCCAAGCTGGCCCAGGACCGGTCCGAAATCGATGCGCTTCAGCGCGATGCGCTCCAGGACATTGAGCGCAACCTGCTGCGACCAGGCGTCGCCTGATTCGGAACCGTCCGCCAGGGCACTCTCAACCACCGGCTCCGATACCTGGGCAGCTTCCGCGGACGCGGCGGAAGCCAGCGACTGGTCGGACTGTGCCGAATCGCCAGCGGCCGCCAGAAGCGGTTCCGCCTCGCTTGCCGGAACTTCGGTCTGGACCAAGGGTGCGGGACCGGCTCGCTGCGTCAACCAGTCGGGGACAAATGCCTGCAGGTTTCCGACCGGATTCTGCAGCACGACCAGGGTCGCGATGGCGGCCACCGAGACCACGATCGCCCCGACGGTCGCATTGCGCAGTCCCCAACCCGAAAACGAGCCGTCGTCCGGCGCGGCGGCCTCCGGGGAGCCGGAGTTGCTGTCGAGTTCCTGGGCCAAGGATCCGGTTCGCCGCTGAACCAGCCGCTTGAGCAGGGCTTCCGCCTCGGGCCGCAGTACATCGTTGACCGGAATCGCGCCGATATGGGCGCGCAATTGCTCCTCCCGGTCCAGGTCCGCGTACAAAATTGCGGCCAGCAGGTGCAGTTCCGAAGTGTCCTGGGCCTGCAACCCTCGCTGGATCAGCTGCAGGGCAATAAAGTGCGCGCCCTGTTCGGCGGCATCGCGGGCCTTGTCGTAGTAGTAGGCGGCCTTCAGATCGGAAGTAATGAGGGAGGACAGGTCTCCGGTGCACTGACGGCACTCGGGATACTCGGGGGTTACTACGGCTTCGGCACCGCAGTAGAGGCATGTGACCTGCATTTTGTGGGATCCAGAGAGTGCAGCGAAGGGGAGGTCAAGTCCCACATCCGATTCAGGATTCTAGCACAGCACCCTGATCCGGCCTCCACCCGCAGGGCGATTGCATCTAAATTGGGTACCGGGGCAGGTGGACGCAGGGCTACAATGGACGATTCCGGATTCAGCCTGCGGAGAGCCCCTCATGGACAGCCCGATGCCTTCGTCCCTGGTCGAAATCCTGGACGCCCTGGAGGATCCCCGGGTGGACCGGACCAAGCTGCACCCCCTGACGGACATCCTGGTGCTGTCGGTACTGGCCGTCATCTGCGGCGCCGACAGCTTTGTGGCCATCGCCCTCTTCGGCCAGCTCAACGAGGCGTGGCTGCGCACCTTCCTGGCATTGCCGCACGGGATCCCCTCGCACGACACGCTGGGGCGGGTCTTCGCACGGCTGGATGCGAGCGGGTTCGAGGAGGGCTTCCGGGACTGGGTGCAGGAGGCCTTCGAGCTGACCGCGGGCCAGGTCGTGCCCGTCGACGGCAAGAGCGTGCGCGGCTCCCACGACCGGGGGCGGGGCCTGGGGCCTCTGCACCTGGTCAGCGCCTGGGCCCAGGCCAACCGTCTGGTGCTGGCCCAGACGGCGGTGGACGACAAGTCCAACGAGATCACGGCCATCCCGGAGCTGCTGCGCATGCTGTGTCTGAAGGGTTGCATCGTGACCCTGGACGCCATGGGTTGCCAGAAGGCGATCGCGCGCCAGATTCGGCAGCAGGGGGCCGACTACGTGCTGCGCGTCCGGGACAACCACAAGGGACTCCACGCGCGTCTGGAGGACACCTTCGCCCTGGAACGGGCCGAGCACTTCGCCGACTATGCCCACGACTATGCGGACACAGTCGGCAAGGACCACGGGCGCATCGAAACCCGCCGCTGCTGGACGACCGGCGACCCCGCCCTGCTCGCCCATGCCGACCCCGACCGCGAATGGTGCGACCTGGCCAGCCTGGTCTGGGTCGAGTGCGAACGCCGCTGCGGCGACCGGGTCACGACCGATATCCGCATCTTCATCTCCAGCCTGCCGCCCCAGGCCCGGCTCCAGTTGCAGGCGGTGCGCGGGCACTGGGCCATCGAAAATGCCCACCACTGGGTCCTGGACGTGGCCTTCGGCGAGGACGACAGCCGCATCCGCACGGGCTATGCCGCCCACAACATGGCCATCCTCAAGCGCATCGCCCACAACCTGTTACGGCAGGACCGCACCCTGAAGGTGGGCATCGCCAACAAGCGGCTGGCGGCGGGTTGGGACAAGAACTACCTGTGTCAACTGATTGGTCTCAAGCCCAAACCAATTTAGATGCAATCGCCCTGCCTCCACCCGCTTCAGGGATCGTTTGAGGTCATGGCAGCCTGGCAGGCGCGTATGGCCGCCTCCACTCCGGCCAGGATGGATCGATCCTCAAGGTTGGTGGTGTCCCCCAGCGGATCCCCGTGCCACATGTCGCGCAACAATCTGCTCATGACCTTGGCATTCCGGGTCTTGGGCAAGGCCGGCACGATGCAGACCGCGTCCGGCCGCAGGGCCCTTCCCATGTCCCTGGCCACGACTGCGCGGAGCCGTTCCCCAAGTTCCGGATCCGGGTTGGAATCGGGCGAGGGTACACAAAAACAGATTGCCTTTTGTCCCTTGAGCGGGTCCGGTACTCCCACCGCCGCCGCTTCCGCCACATCCGGTTGTCTGACCAGCACCTGTTCATACTCGGCGGGCCCCAGCCGCTTGCCGGAAACGTTCATCGTGTCGTCGCTGCGGCCCAGCAGGAACCAGAACCCGTCGCTGTCCAGGACGGCCAGGTCGCCTTGGCGCCACAGGTCGGGCCACTCGGACCAGTAGGTGTCCAGGTAGCGGCCTTCCCCGTCCTGCCAGAAGCCCCGGGTCATGCCAATCCAGGGGTTGCGCACCACCAGTTCGCCGATCCGATCGCGCACGGACTCGCCGCGTTCGTCGACCACGTCAACCGCCATGCCCAGCAACGGGGCGTTGAAACTGCACGGCTTGAGCGGCTTCACCACCGAACAACCAACGATGCCGCCGCTGATCTCGGTGCCGCCGGAATAATTCAGAATGGGCCGGGTGCCGTCCAGGACCTGCTCAAACACCCACATCCACGACGCGGGATCCCACGGACTGCCGGACGAGGCGACGGCCCTCAGGGCGGACAGATCGTGCCGCTTCACCATCCCTCCGCCCTGGCCCTGCATGTACCGGGCCAGTATCGGTGTTATTCCCAACAGCGTAACTCCGTGCCGAGCACAGATTTCCCACATCCGATCGGCGCCGGGCCAGTCCGGGGCACCATCGTAAATGACCATGGTCCCGCCCAGAAGCAGCGACCCGAAGATCAGCCACGGTCCCATCATCCAGCCGAGATCCGTATGCCAGAAGACAGTGTCCGACAACCGAACGTCCATGCCGTGGCACATGTCCTGGGCGGCCTTGACGGGAAACCCGCAGTGGGTGTGGACCATCCCCTTGGGCGCACCCGTCGTGCCACTGGTAAAGAGGACGAGACAGGGATCCTCGCTGCCCATGATCTCGGCCGCCCCCGCACCCCCGCCCGGAGTCTGCTCGCACAAGTCCGACCACAGGTGCACCGCCGGATCCGCAGACACGTCCGCCGGTTCGACGTCGGGATCATCGGTCCGTACCAGCACCACATGCTCCAGGTTCGGCAGTTCGGCTCTCACCGACTGCAGGATCGGGAAGGCATCCACCCAACGCCGGCGCCGCCGATACCCGTCCACTGTCACCACCGCGCGCGCCCGGCCCGCCAGCAGTCGGTCCACGACCGCAGACGGACCAAACCCACTGAACAGGGGTAGGGCAATGGCACCGATGCGGATGATGGCGAGAAAGGCGATGACGGTTTCCGGCACCATCGGCATCCATATGCCGACCGAGTCCCCGCTCCCAAGTCCCAGGGACCTCAAGCCGGCGGCACATGCTTCAACCTTCCGGAACAGCCCTCCGTAGGACAGGGAGCACTCCTGACCGTCTTCCCCCACCCAAATCAAGGCAAGGTCGGCTTCGGGATTCACATCGGTCCCCTGCTGCCACTTGTCGAGGCAGGAAACGGTTATGTTCAGCCGGCCGTCCATGCACCAGCGCGCATGGGGTGTTCCCTGCGACAAGTCCAAAACCTGTGTCCAGGGCTGCTCGAAGCGAATGTCCAAATCCGCCAACACCCGGCTCCAGAACCAGGCCGGATCGCCGGCGGCCTTGCGTTCCAGGGACGCCAGATCCGGCAGGCCCATCCGGTTCTGGAACGCCACCAGGTTGCTGGCTTCGATCTGATCGGTTGTCGGCGTCCAGACAACCGGCTGGTCAAATGGGAATCCGGATTGGAGTTGGGTCACGATGCCTGCCCATGTCGCGATGGATTGAGTGCCGCAGGCCGGAACCGCACGTCGGACAGAACCGCAGTGTCCGTCCGAGCGGAGACCACGGAAACCGGAATGGTGTGCGGGTTCCCGACCGCGCCCCCCGGGTTTGCGAAAAAGGATTGGACGCGGCGGTTTGGCCGACGGCGAAGGTCAGGCTGCCACGGTCTCGCCAGCCACCAGCAAGCGATACCGCTCCGCCGCAACCGGGTTGCGCAGAAGCACCAGCGTCACATGACTGGGTTGGGATGGCTGCCACAACAGTTTCATGCGGGCCTCTTCCAGGGTTCGGTGCCCCTTGAACTGGTTGCAACGCTGGCAGGCCGTCACCAGGTTGGTCCAAGTGTGGCTGCCGCCCCGGCTGCGGGGTACCACATGGTCGATGGTCAGTTGATTGCGCGCCTTCTGCTGGCCGCAATAGGCACAGGTGTGGGCATCGCGCAGCATAACGGCGTTGCGCGAGGGCAGCGACTCCCGCCGCGGCACGCGGACGAAATGGCTGAGCCGGATGATCAGGGGAATGGGCAGCTGGCGACTGACCGTCCTAATCACTCGCTTGCCGGACTCGATGAGTTCCGCCTTGCGCTCCATCAGGAGCACGATCGCCCGGCGCACCGGGATCAGGCTCAGCGGCTCATAGCTGGCGTTGAGAACCAGCACACGCCGGGACAGGGTCACAGGGGCCTCGGTTCCCGGCACGGAACTGTCGAGGTGCATGATCTTGGCGCTGCTTTTGACCTTCCTTTGGCGGATTGGCCAGAATCCACGGACAGACCGAGGCCAGATTGCCCGGCCCGCAACGCGGCTATGCTACCTGTATAGACCTCAACAGCGCAAAAACAATAAAAACACAGACCCCGGCCATGCCAAACGACCGGGCGCGTTCTTCCTGCTGACGGCTCAGCCAGCCCCAGGCCGCCGGTAACGAAATCACCACCACGATGCCGTACAACGCGTGCAGATACGGGCGCGGCAGGTACCAGTCCGTGAAGAACCAAAGCCAGCCCCCCACCAGCACCTGAGCCAGCAGGAGGAGTTCGCACACGAGCGCGGTTCCCATCCAGGACCCGGACAGGGTTTGGTTGCGGATACCCGACCACAGTGCCCAAAGGCCCGTGATGGCCGTGAAGATCAGGCAGGCCCGGCTCAGCCCCTCGTGGATCTCAAGCGGAGTCATGCCGCCTCTGCCCTTCGGCAGGTGGTTCCGGACCCCGTTCCAGCATGCGTCGCATGCGATGGGTAAAGCGTCGCCGGGTCAACATGGTCCTGCGACCACAGGTTTGGCAGTCCATGCCGATGTCCGCACCGACCCGGTAGACCGTCCAGACATCGCCGCCGCACGCATGGGGCTTGCGCATCTGCACAACGTCGCCCACGAGGATCCGGTCGTGGATCTTCATGGGCGACATGACTCGTTCGAATTCGGGTTGGACCGGGATGGCGGGCGGCAGTAAGAAGGGGATGTAGGTTCGTCGTCCCAGTTGCCGGTGTCAGGCGCGCGAGGCCGCCACCATGATTGCGAGGATGCGCTCGGTCATGGCTGCCGGGTCCGGATGCATGTCCTCCAGCAGCAGGGCGTTGTCGTACACCTGTTCGATAAGTTCGGTCAGCAGCGGATCCGCCGCGTCGGCTTCCTGCCGGGCCTTCAGGTTCCGGACCAGTTCATGATCCGGATTCAGTTCCAGGATGCGTTTCTGCTGGGGGGCTTCCTGGCCCATCAGGTTGCTCATGCGTTCAAACGCGCGCGACATGCTTTCGCCGGCGTAGACCAGCCGACTGGGATTTTCCACCAGCAGACTGGAGCCGCGCACATCCTCCACCCGTTCGCCCAGCACTTCCTTGAACCTCTCCACCAGACCCTGCAACGCCTCGCCGGCCTCGGCGGGGGCCTCCTCGTCGCCAGCCGTGTCCGGCACCTCCACATCGGCACTGTCCACATTGACCAGCTTCATCTCCCGAAAGTCCATCAGGGACATGGACAGGTAGGCGTCAGCCACGGGATCACTGAAGTAGAGAACCTCGAGATCGTGGGCCGTGTAGTAGTCCAGGTGCGGACTGCGCCGGGCCGCGTCCAGGTCCGGGCCCTCCACGTAGTAGATGGACTTCTGGTTGGCCGGCATGCGCTCAGCGTACTGTTCGAGCGTGATCCAGTCGTCGCCGCTCTTGGTGCTCTTGAAGCGCAGCAGGCCGATCAGGCTGTCGCGGCGCTCGAAGTCCGTGGCCAGACCGGCCTTGATAAACATGCCGAACTGGTCCCAGAACCGGTCGTACGCCTCCGCGTCGCGGCCGGCCAGCCGATCCAGTTCCCGCAATACGCGCCGGGCCAGGGTTTGGCTGATTTGCCGCGTGGCCGGATTGTCCTGAATGGTCTCGCGGGCGACATTGAGGGGCAGATCCTCCGAATCGACGACCCCTTCCACGAAGCGCAGGTACTCGGGCAGCAGATCCCGGTTGTGCTTCTGGATCAGAATCTTGCGGGAGTAGAGGCGCAGGCCGTCCTCCCGATGGGCCATGAAGATATCGTCGGGCCGCTTGGCCGGAATGAAGAGCACGGTGCGGATGTCGACCGGCGAGTCCGTCACCAAATGGATGTGCAGCAGGGGATCGTCCGCCCCAAAGGCCAACTGGCGGAAGAACTGGTTGTAGTCCTCCTCCGCAACCGAGTTGGGCGATTGGCGCCAGATGGCAGTCTGGCTGTTGATTTTGGTCTGTGAGACGCCGGTGTCTGCCACGTCGGTTTCCGCAGCCTCGACGACGGCCTCCGGGTCCGCAGCGGCATCCTCGTCTTCTTCAGCGGCCGGTTCCACCAGGTAAATCGGGAAGGATACGAAGTCCGAGTGCCGCTTGACGATTTCCTCCAAGCGCCAGCCGTCCGCGAAGTCGCAGTCGTCCTTGAGCAAAATCTCGATCTCGGTGCCGCGGGCTTCCCTGCCGGCGGGCGCCAGCTCGTATTCGCTGCCGCCGTCCGAAATCCAGGTCCAGGCTGTCTCCTCCGGACGATGGGACCGGCTGGTGACCCTGACCTCCTTGGCCACCATGAACACCGAGTAGAACCCGACCCCGAACTGGCCGATGATCTCCTCCACGCTGGTTTCGCCGGGTTCGACGCCGTTGAGGAAGGCCTTGGCGCCAGAATGGGCGATGGTGCCGAGGTTGGTGACCAGTTCGTCCCGATTCATGCCAATGCCGCTGTCCGAAATGCGCAGGGAGCCTGCCTCCCGGTCGGGCTCCAGCCAGATGGCCAGTTCCGCGCCCGCGTCCGTCACATCCTGGTTGGTCAGCATCTCGAACTGGATGCGGTTCAGGGCATCCGAGGCATTCGATATCAGTTCCCGCAGGAAAATGTCCTTTTCGGTGTACAGGGAGTGGGCCAGGATATCCAGCAGCTGCTTGACTTCGGTTTGGTACTGCAGTTTTTCGGGTCCGGGTGCTACGGTGTCCGACATGGTGGAATTTCGCGGTTTGAACGTGGTTTCGAGACAGGAAACGCCCTTCGGGCCATCGGCGATCGTAGCATAGGGATCACCGATCGGTCGGCGGCAAATGTTTGACTTCCGTAGGCATTGCGAGGGACCGAATACAACCGGAGCGGAAGCCTTGGACTCTGGCGGCTGTACAAGTGTGGCCGCGCAAAGGCCCGGCTTGGCGCCGGACCTTCAGGTCGTAAAGTCGGGGCGAGAGGATTTGAACCTCCGACCTCTTCAACCCCATTGAAGTGCGCTTCCGGGCTGCGCTACGCCCCGACGGGTCTTGCCGGCATGTCGCCGACAGGGTCGAATGGAACACGAATGATAGGCCGGGGAGAGGCAACCGTCAAGTCCCGGCCGCCGGTACCGACGCGGAAGTCCTATGACGGGCAATGCCGGCTCGCCCGACCGCCTGTGCTAGACTGCCGACTCGCCTTTGGCGTCGCACCGCGGCGCGGGCAAATATCACGGTGCCGGACCGGAGCAAGGGTGTCCCGCGGGATGTAGTTCCGGGTTGAACGTGCCGGTCGCACAACCCGAACACAGGAGCAACCGGATGTCGGAGCGCAAGCGAATCGACCGCAGCAAACTCAAGCCGGTGGTGTTGGACCTGCTTAAGACAGGCGCCCATTTCGGGCACGCCACCCACAGCTGGAACCCCAAGATGACCCCCTACATCTTCACGGAGAAGGAGGGCCAGCACGTCATCGACCTGGAGATCACGGCCGAAGCCGTCTTCACGACGATGAAACGGATCAGCGACCTGGTTGCCAAGGACGGCAAAATCATCTTCGTCGGGACCAAGCGGCAGGCGGTCAAGTCGATCGAGGATGCGGCCAAGGCCTGTGGCCAACACTACATCAACATCCGCTGGCTAGGCGGCACCCTGACCAACTGGCAGACCATTTCGGAGCGGATCAAGTACCTCAACGAACGGGAAGCCCAGTTCGAGGCGGGGGAATTCAACGCCCTCAACAAAAAGGAACAGCTCGACATCCAGAAGGAAATCGACAAGCTGAACCGGCGCCTGGGCGGCATCAAGGAACTGACGTCGCTTCCGGACCTGCTGTTCGTGGTCGACACCCAGCGCGAGAGCCTGGCCATCAAGGAGGCCGTACGCGTCGGCATTCCCGTGATCGCCCTGGTCGACACCAACTGCGATCCGGATCCCATCGACCTGGTCATCCCCTGCAACGACGATTCGCACCGGCCCATCCGCTACATCGCCTCCCTGGTCGCCAGCGCCGCCAATGAAGGACGCGAACGGCACCTGAAGGACTTGGCCAAGGGTCCGTCGGACGAGGAGCTTGAGGCGGAAGTCGCGCGGGAGTACATCGACGACATCGCCGAGGAAGTGGAAGCCGCGGACGAAGAGGACCTGCTCGGGCCCGGCGCGCTCAAGCTCATCGCCGAGATGGGGGACGCCGAGGAAACCGAGGACGAGACACCGACCGAGGCCAGCCCCGAGGACCAAACCTGACCATCCCGGCCGACAGGGGCCGCCAATTCACCGAAGTCACCGAAACCGAGCCAATTATTTGAAGCGGGACAACGCACCAACCATGGCCGAAATCACTACTGCGATGATCAAGGCGCTGCGCGACGCCACCGGCGCCGGAATCCTGGACTGCAAGAAAGCACTCACCGAAACCAACGGCGATCCCGAGCAGGCCACCGACCTGCTGCGCACACAGGGACTGGCGTCCGCGGCCAAGAAGGCCGGCCGCGACACGTCGGAAGGCCTGGTCGGCTCCTATGTGCACGCGGGTGCCAAGGTGGCCGGCATCGTCGAGGTCAACTGCGAAACGGACTTCGTGGCCAACACGGATCAGTTCAAGACCCTGGCCCGCGACTTGGCCATGCACGTGGTGGCGGAGAATCCGCTGTACGTCTCCCGGGAGGAAGTGCCCGCCGACGTGTCGGACCGCGAAGCCGCCATCTACCGCGAGCAGTCCCTGCAGGAAGGCAAGCCGGAACACATCGTGGACCGCATCGTAAGCGGCCGCATGGACAAGTACTACGGCCAGATCTGCCTTCTGGAACAGTCCTTCATCAAGGATCCCGACCTGACGATTGAGGACTTGCTCAAGGACAACATCGCCCGATTGGGTGAGAACATCCAGGTGAACCGCTTCAGCCGCATCGCCGTCGGCGGCTGAGCCCGGGGCCGGCCGATCCACCCGTCCCCAATCAAGCGGGCCGGCCACAGGATTATGGACAACCGGATCATCGTCAAAATCGGCGGGGAGGCCCTCAGCGGCGAAGGTCACATCGGAATCGACCCGGACGAGGCCCGTGCCATTGCGCTCAAGATCCGCGCGGTGCACGCCCTCGGCATCCAGATCGGGCTGGTGATTGGGGGCGGCAACCTCTTCCGCGGACAGGCCCTCGTCGATGCCGGCATGTCCGAGGTCCCGGCCCACCACATGGGCATGATGGCCACCATCATCAACGCCCTGGCCCTGCAGGACGCCCTTGAGCGGCTGGATGTGCCCGTGCGGGTGATGACCGGCTTCGAGGTGCGCACGATGGCCGAGCCCTACATTGTGCGCCGGGCCGTGCGCCACCTGGAAAAGGGCCGCCTCGTAATCCTGGCCGGCGGCACCGGCAATCCGTTCTTCTCGACCGACACAACCGCGGCCTTGCGGGGCAGTGAGATTCAGGCCCGGCTCATCATCAAGGCGACGAAGGTCGACGGGGTCTACGATCAGGATCCCAAGCTGGATCGCAATGCCCGAGCCTTCCGTCATCTGTCCTTCAACGATGCCATCAACCGCCAAATAGGTGTCATGGACGGCACGGCGTTGACCATGTGCCGGGACGGCAACCTGCCGATCGCGGTGGTCAACCTGTGGCACGCCGACAGCTTGCTGCGAGCGGTCCGGGGCGAAGAAGTGGGTACCTTGATTTCCTGAGACCCAGTCCGGAACGCCCCGGCGCGATTGCCGTGCCTTCAGTTACAATGCGGATTCGGGCCCATCGAACCCCCGGCCCGAAACCCGGCCAGCCGCCTGGTCGCACACCCCAACGCCAAAGGAAACCCCCATGGTCGACGAACTTCTGTCCGACATGCGGGAGCGCATGGAGCAATCCATCAAGGCCCTGCAGAATGATTTCGACACGATCCGCACCGGACGGGCCAACTCGGCCCTGGTGGAGCGCATGCCGGTCGAGTGCTACGGCGCCTTCAGTCCCCTGGTCCAGATTGCCTCCATCAGTGTGCCGGATGCCCAGGCCATCCTGATCCGACCCTACAACCCCGACGACCTGACAGCCATCGAAAGGGCCATCTCCACATCCGAACTGGGCATCAATCCACAGAACGACGGCAAGCAGATCCGCCTCTTGATTCCGCCGCTGACCGAGGAGCGGCGCCGGGACCTGACCAAACAGGTCGGCGCGCGCGCCGAGCAGGGCAGGGTGGCCATCCGCAACATCCGGCGGGATGTGATTTCCGACCTGCGCGACATGGAGAGCGAAAGCATGATCACGGAAGACGATCTCCACACTTCGCGGGCCGACGTACAGAAAGGAACCGAGGAATTCATCGATGCGATCGAAACCCTGGCGGACGCCAAGGTCGACGACATCATGACCCTATAGTCCTCACCGCGGACCCTTCAGACCGCGCGTCGGCACCATGAGTCAACAGGAACCGCCACTCCCTGTCCACATCGGCATCATCATGGACGGCAACGGCCGGTGGGCCCGGGCCCGCGGCCGACCGCGCATGGCCGGCCACAAGGCCGGTGTCGACAACATCAGGCCCATTCTGGAAGCCTGCGTGGAGATTGGGGTTCCATACCTGTCGCTGTTCGCCTTCTCCACCGAAAACTGGAACCGCCCTGACAACGAAGTTTCCGGGCTCCTGAACCTCCTGGGCAGCGCCATCCGCACGCAGCTGGACGAATTGAATGCCAACGGCGTCCAGATTCGCCACAGCGGCAACCTGGACCGGGTCAACCCCCATCTCCAAGCGGAGATGCAACGGGCCGTGCACGAGACCCGCAGCAACAACCGGATCACGCTCAACGTGGCGTTCAACTACGGTGGGCGGGCCGAAATCCTGGCAGCCGTCCGCCGCGTCATCCGAGCCGGCATGCAGCCCGAGGATTTGGACGAGGAACGTTTTCAAGGCTTTCTGGACCAGCCGGACCTGCCCGACCTCGACCTGATCATTCGCACGGGCGGGGAGTTTCGCCTCAGCAACTTCATGCTTTGGCAGGCCACCTACGCCGAGTACTACAGCACCGAAACCTTCTGGCCGGCCTTCGGCCCGGACGAACTCAGGGCCGCCCTCGGCGAGTATGCCCGGAGGGAACGCCGCTTCGGCGGTGTCTGTCCGACCTGATGACCCGGCCCGAGCGCAAGCGCAGGCGCATCCAAATCCCGGCTCTCGGGGTGCGCCTGCTTACGCTGGCGCTGGTGGTGCCGCTCTACATGTCCCTGATCTGGATGGGGGACCTGATCTGGGCGGCGGTGGTGGTGTGGTCGGCCATGCTGGCCTGCTATGAATACTTCGGCCTGTGCCGGCAGGGCGGCTATCCCACCAACCACAAGTTCGGCCTGCTGTGGTGCGCCGTCCTGATCATTCGGTTCAGCGGAGCCTTCAGCGGCGTGCCGTTGAGCCTGGTCATCACCTGGGGCATGATCGTGCTGCTGGCCTCGGCCCTGTTTTCGCGGCGGACTCCCTTCCTGACCTGGCTGACGACGGCCAGTGGTCCGATGTACATCGGCATCTGCCTGGCATTGCTGGTGCCGATACGCCAGGTCGACAGCGGCTTCTGGTGGCTGGTACTGCTCATGTGGACCACCTACATGGCCGATTCGGGCGCCTATTTCGTGGGCTCGCTGTGGGGCCGCCACAAACTGGCACCGGAAATCTCGCCCCGCAAGAGTCGGGAAGGCTTGGTGGGAGCCTTGGTGGCCGGTCCCCTGATGGCGATGATCATCGTGCTCCTGTCCCAGCACCCGGGTTGGCTGTCCATACCCCAAACCCTGCCGGACTGGCCGCTCGTGCGCACCGACTGGTTTCGCAACCTGACTTCGCTGGAGGCGCACTACTTCGAGCCCCTGCCCATCAACCTGTGGGCCGGATTGGGAGTCGGGTTCCTGATTGCGGTCCTGGGTCAGCTGGGAGACTTGACCATCAGCATGTGGAAGCGCCATGTGGGCACCAAGGACTCGGGAACCCTGTTCCGCGGCCACGGCGGTATGCTGGACCGCATTGATTCGCTGCTCTTTACCTCGCCCTTGATCTACAGCCTGATTCTGATACTGGTGTGACCGGCGGCGCGTGGCCCAATGCCTGCGGTGAGCAAGACGAACTGAGGAGTTGGGGCAGGTAATCGCCATGCGCGTCGCGACTACCCCGCCCCCCGGGGACCTGCCTGCCAAACAGCCTGCCGGCTTTCCGCTGGAATCGCGGTGCCCGTCCGTGCAACGGGCCGAATTCAGTTCGGGCGACCGTACAAAACCCAACAGGCCATGGTGTATTGATCCGGTTCCGGCGCGGACACCACCGGCTCGAACTGCTTCATGAAGTCCTCGTGGTAGAAAGGCGGCAGATCCAACTGCCGATACTCGTACCAGGCACGCCGTACACCATCCATGGCCGCCAGCAGCAGGGTTGCCCTGACTTCGGGTGTCAATCCCTCCTCGATGCGCGTAACCGCCACGTCGCAGGCGATGACTTCCTGATCGGCATCCTCGGACCAAGCGCAGAGGGCACTGCCTTCGTTCGGTGCCGGATCATTGACCGGATCCTCGGTGGCGGGCAACTGATAACTCACGGGGCCTTGGTCGTCGGAGAGCATGTCGAGCAACCTGAACTCATAGGTATCGACCAACAGTTCCTGGTCCGTGAGGAAGGTATCGAGGTCGGCCAGGCATTCGGCACTTGGCACGCTCCAGTTGTAGTCGGCACTCTCGTCCAACATCCTCACCAGGGCACCGGATTCAGGCAGTTGCGCAAGGTACTCGCAGACCCCGTCCAGACACTGTTCAAACGGTGTTGGCCCGGCGGCCTGATCCGAACTCGCTGCTTCCGACTCCGATCCGGTGGCCCCGTCGGCCGCCCCTGGTGTGGATGTCGGTGTGGGTGTGGATATCGCCTCGGGCACGGGCTCGGGCACGGGTTCCCCCATCAGCCGCACGAGGAAGAAAATTCCGACGGCAACGGCCGCGAGCACAAGGATGGCGATAATCGGTCGCAGTTTCTTCAAGCGATTGCTTCCCTTAAGGCGGCGACACTGTCCGCCACGGACCTGTGGGCGCTGTAGATGCTCGAACCGGCCACGACGTAACGGGCACCCGAATCAACCACGGCACGGATCGTGGACGCATCCACCCCACCGTCCACCTGGATGGCCGGTGGCGACTCGAGCCCTGCCGCAGCAATGAGCGAGTCAAGCCGACGCACTTTGGCCGGCGAGCCGACTATGAACGGAGCGCCTCCGAAACCGGGCGGGACGGTCATTACCAAGACACGATCCACATGCGGCAGCAATTCTCGCACGGCCTCCGGCGAAGTTCCAGGGTTCAGGGCAATCCCGGCCAAGCATTGGGCGCGCCGAATGTCGTCCACCGCCCGGTACGGATCGCGACATGCCTCCACGTGCACGGTAACCATTTCAACCCCGGTGGACAGAAAGGCCGGCAACAGGCGCAAGGGTTCCTCCACCATCAGGTGCACGTCCAGGGGAAGCGCGGTGGCCTGCCGGACGGCTTCAATGGTCGAAACTCCAAACGTGATGTTGGGCACAAACACCCCATCCATAACGTCCAGGTGAAAGCCGTCCACTCCGGCCGCCTCGGCCTCGGCAATCGATGCGGCGAGACAGCCAAAGTCGGCGGTTAGGATGGAGGGTAGCAGGTGGATTGCAGCCATCGCTATTGCGACCAGCCTTGCGGATTGGAACGGTGCCGCCTGGTAAATTGTGGCAGACCTCGCCACGAAACCGACAACCGAAACCCAGCCGGCAGGTTGCCACGGTCCGTTCGCGCCACAGGACATGCTGTTGGATATTGTGCCTGCCTGTTAACACGCATACCATAATCGTCCCGCCACGGCGGACCCGCACGTTTGCATTCAAAAGGAAGTTTGGACATGGCCACAGCCAAGGAACTGGCAACTGCCGCCGGCAACGGCGACCTCGACACCATGCGATCCATGCTTGCCGCGGATGGCGCGCTGGCCACCGCCTGGCAACCCGTGATGGAAGCTAGTTTGAGGGGCCGGCCGGAAGCCTTGAAGCTGTTGCTTGAGCATGGCGCGGATCCGAACGTGAAGTCACGCTCCTCGCACCATTACCGGCCCCTGCACCGAACTGTCGAACACAAGAAGACGATGCCCAAGCACGAAGGCCACATGCAGGTGGTGGAGATCCTGCTCGATGCCGGTGCCGATCCCCTGCTGCCGGGAAGTCCCTGGCTCATCAGCGCGGTTGCCCTGTGCGCCACGGGTGATGCGACCGAATTCCTGCCTCTCCTGCTGGACCGGATCCCGGCAGACCTGGATATTTTCCATGCCGCCCTTCTGGGCCGTCCGCAACGGGTCGCGGAGCTGCTCTCGGACAATCCTGCCCTGGCCGCGTCCTACGATCCGGAAACGCGGAACTGGACGGACGAACGCGGCTGGTCCGCTCTCACCTATTGCACCCGATCCTGTCTGGGCAGGAACGACAAGGCCAAAGCCACGGAGTTGGCCACTACGGCCCGATGCCTGCTGGGCCACGGGGCGGACCCCGATGGCTGCATTGAGCACGCCATCCACAGCGGCAACCTCGAGATCATGGAGACGTTGCTGGAAGCCGGGGCCTCCGTGGCCGACGACGACACGCTCAACCACGCCGCCTGCGACGGCCAGTTTGAAATGCTGGAACTGCTCCTGAAACACGGCACACGGCTCGACGGCACACGGGGTACGGAACATCACGGCGGCTACACCCCGCTGGGTTGCGCCGTATCGTGCCGCAGCCTTCAGGGCGTCCGATGGTTCCTGGAGCAGGGCCAGGATCCCAATCACATCAAGAGCCAGGCCAACGAGAACTGCCTGCACGTGGCCGTACACTACGGTGCCAGCAACAAGATGCTTCAACTCCTTCTCGACTTCGGAACCCGGCTCGACCAGAAGGACGCGTCCGGCTTCACTCCGTTGGACCGGGCACGGGCAAAAAAGCGAACCAAGGCAATCCCGTTTCTCGAGGCGGCCGCTGCCGGGACCCCGTAGCTGCCGGAACCGCGGGATACGTCCCTGTCAACACCCGAGCTTCCCGGATCGATCCGGAAACTAAACGGCCCAACAATTTCACCCTTTAATCCAAAAACATCCTGACCAAGTTCGGACGGCCAAGGGTTGGATTTCGCCCAGGGGTGTTGCACGCCAGTCGCGGCTGGTGAAACCGGAAATCTTCCAGGCGTGCAAATTGTTGTGAATCCGCGGGTGCTCGCATGCCGCGCGCCCGGGACACTCAGTCGGCATCGGTCCCATCTTCGCTGGTCCGATGTTCCCACAGCCAGGAGAACGCGTAGATCCCCGTGTCATGGCCATCGTCCCAGGTAATGCGCACCGCGTATCCGCCCACCAGTTCGACGGCCGCCACCCGGTCACTTGGCATGGGACCGCTGGATAGAGCCAGGGGATCGAGCTCCGCGCCGGATTCGCCGCGCGCCGCCCGGCAGGATGCACAAGGGCAGTTGCTGCGCAGCCACGTCAGTGACAGCTCGCTGACGGAATCGTCCTGCCACTCGATGCGCATGAGATTCTGCGCCCGCAAAACTCGGATTCTGCGAGGCGAAAGGTGAGGGTCTTGCTGCTGGACTGCCATCGTGCGGAACCGTCCCGAATGTTCTTATGGCTGCTACGCGATGTTTTTGCCTGCCGCGCCAGCACTTCCAGACGGCCGGCGGTGCACTACCGATGCGGCGAATCCCCGCACTTTCGTCAGACCCTCAAGGCCTGGATTTGATGCGGATGCCCAAAGATGCCCCGCGCCGCCTCGGAGAACGGCTGCCTCGTATCCCACGTGGTGACTCGAATGCCGCCGCGCAGCAGACGACTTGTGAGATGGGTTCGCTCCAGGGCGGCCAGTCGGCCCGCCAACTCCCGTTCCTCGTCGTCGTCCAACAGCGCCTCCTCAAAGGCGATCGGATCCGGACTCACAACAATCACCTGATAGCCGCGTGCCCTCAGCTTCAGCAGTTCGGAGTGGTCGTCGGGATGCAGCGGACTGATGAGCAGCAGCAGGGACCGGTGGGGGAACAGGCGCGCCGGCACATGGTCAAGCCGATTGAAGATCTGGCTGGTCTCCACCTTGGCGCGGGCCAGAGTGCGCAGAATCTTTTCGTACTGCTGTTTGCCGGAGCCGGGGAAGGTCCAGTCGATGGATCCGCCGTAGAGGAAGAGGCCCACGCGATTGCCATAGCCCAACAGCGTGTCGGCCAGGCTCGCGGCAGCCTGAATGCTGAACTCCAGAATGCTCCGGTCGCCGGTGAAGACATTGGTCACCGCCCGGATGTCGAGAATCAAACCGATGTCGATGGCCCGTTCCAGCTGAAACTCGTTGACGAACAGGGTTGTGTCGGATCGAGCCGTGGCTCGATGGTTCAGCCAGCGCCAGCTGTCCCCGGCCTGATATTCCCTCAGGCCAAAGAACTCGACACCGGGACCGCCCTTGCGGGCCGGAATGAGACCGGGATACACCCGTGTGCGCCGGGCCTGGATGGCCATCGTCGGAATCTTGATGGCACGCGGCAGCACAAACAGCCGATTGATCGGATCATACGTTTCGGTGACGTTGAACAAACCGAAGGGATCACTGGCCGCAATCCGCAGCGGAGGCAGCACGTAATAGCCCCGGGCCCCCTCCAGGCGATGCTCGAGCCGGCTCGCCCGGCCGGGTTCCAGCCTGAGCCAACCCTCGTGTTCGCCGTCGTGCTTCCCCAAGCCGGCCGGAAACGGCTGCTCCACCAGGACCTGCTCCAAGGTTTCTTCCCGATCCTCCACCGTCAGCACGGTGCGGATATGTTCGCCCTGGGCCACCCGATCCTGATCCAGATGCCGGCGCACGTCGAGGTTCAATCGGCGCGGAGCCTGCCACAAGGCCCATCCCACCAGTACCAGGAGTGGGATGGCCAAGGCCAGCACAAACCCCTGGACCGTGGCCAAGCCGGCCAGCAGGGCTGCCGTGGCCACCACAACCACGGCGAAGAGGCGGGGCAGGCCCTGATCTTCAGGCACCGGACACGAGGGGTACGGGCACGGAGTCGAGGATGCCGTCCAGGATTTGGGCGGCGGCGCCTTGCCGGAGCCACAGGTCCGGCGACAGAATCAAACGGTGGATCAGCGCCTGGTGCACATAGGTCTTGACATCGTCGGGAAGCACAAAGTCCCGTTCGTCCATGGCGGCGTTGGCCCGTGCCAGACGGAACAGGGCCAGGGAGCCACGGGGACTGGCACCGACGGCCACGCGATTATCCTGGCGGGTTGCGGTGATCAACCTCACGATGTAGCCGGCCAGGTCGTCATGGAGGTGGATATCCTCGATCGCGGCCCGCATGGCCAACAGGGTTTCGGCATCGGCCCGGGGAGTCATGGCCACGTCGTCCTGTCTGCGGTCGCGGCGATTGGTCAGGATCTGGGCCTCCTCCTCGGGGGCGGGATAGCCAACGCTGAGCCGAACCAGGAACCGGTCCAGCTGCGCCTCCGGCAGCGGAAAGGTTCCCTCGTACTCGATGGGGTTCTGGGTGGCGATCACGATGAACGGATCCGGCAGCGCCATCGTCTCCCCCTCCAGCGAAACCTGGCGTTCCTGCATGGCCTCAAGCAAGGCGGACTGGGTCTTGGGAGAAGCCCGGTTGATTTCGTCCGCGAGCACGATGTTGCTGAAGATGGGACCCCGGTGGAGTTCAAAACTGCCACTGTTCCGGTTGTAGATGTAGCCGCCCAGAATATCGCCCGGCAGCAGGTCCGGCGTGAACTGAATCCGCCGAAAGGTCAACCCGAGCACGTTGGCGAAACTGTGGGCCGTCAGCGTTTTGGCCAGTCCCGGGTAGTCCTCCAGCAGAATGTGACCGTCCGCCAGCAGCGCCACCATGATGCGGCGCAGAAGTTCATCCTTGCCCACAATGGCGCGGGCGACCTCCGCGGTCACAGCCCGTGCCCTGTGGGCCACTTGGTTGAGTTCCATTAGCCTTTCCCTTGATGCCTTCCGGCCATACCCAATCGATCCTCCAGATACCGTACGACGGCTTCCGGCGCACGCCGATGCTCCGCCAGTTCCGCGCGCGGCTTTGGAACCAGGTCGAGCAGACGGTCCATTAGGCTGCGCCGCCCGAATTCTTCCTCCCCGCGCACAATCAGCAGGGACCGCAGTTCTTCCGGAACATCCGGCTCGCGCGGGGCCTCGCCCGACGTCGGACCGGACAGATCCTCCTCGGCCTCCGTGACCGTCAGATCCAAGACCAGTTTGCGAAGGGAACGATTCAGATTGAACCGCCCATAGTCCAGCACCCGAGCCCGGCGCAACTGTCCCTGCCACCGGGCCACCGGACCCTGCTGGCCGATCGACACCGTGCGCATGCGGGGACGCCGGGGCGCGCGAAACCGTATCAGACGCAGACCCCAGATCGCAGCCCCGAGTACAAACATGCCCCAGAACAGGTATTGGGGCAGGCTGCGCACGAACAGTTCAGCCACCCAGGCCGTGTACATCATGGGACGAATCAGGATGTCCCGGACGAAGTCCTCGATGAAGAAGACGGCGAACAGAAAACTGGCGGCCAGCCACGCCGCCATCACAAGCCCGCGCTTTTGGATGTCAGACATCGAAGGCGGTGGTGGGGCCGGAGCCGCGTGCCAGGGACGCCCCGGCCGGTTGCAGTCGGGAATCCCTGATTTGCTGCAGGCAATCGGACGCCTCCTGCCGGTCGCGGGCACTGGCCGGCCGATCCCCGAAGCGAACCCGCTCAAACAGGGCCGACAGCCGACGTACCGGCCTTGAATGCATGCCCAGTTCCGACAACCGTTGTTCAAATTCGCGCGGCGTCATCGACTGGCTGCGCCGAACCCGACGGGTTTCCTCCAGGCATTGGACCATGTTCAGGTAGCAGCGTTCGATGGTGTCCCCGACGTCGTGTCCCGAGTCCAGGGCTGCAATTGCCTCCCCGGCCTCGCGGCGAATCAACTCCGACGTGTCGCTGCGACCCCAATTGGCCCGATTCAGCAGAAACAGGCCCAGGCCCGCAATGGCGAGGCCGCCGGCTCCGGTCACCACCCATACCAACCAGTCCCGCACCTCCATGTCCGGCGGCACCGGGGGTTCGGCTTGCGCAAACTGCAGTTCCTCCTGCGGCGGCGCACCCATTGCCGAACTCTCCGCCGGACGGGATTCCTGATTCTCCAACACGCGCATCAGCACGAAGGTGAGCAACAGGGTGGTGATCACCGCACCCACCAGCGCCTTGCGGTAGGTGGGGGAAATGATCGCGTACACCACGCAGAGCGTCAGGCAGCCCCAAATGGCCAGGAGCCAAAACCGGGTCAGTCCGAACGGCCCCTCCTTGGCTTCGGATGACCAAGGAGTTGTCTCGGGGCGGGTAAACGTGTCGGTAAAGAGACTCATCAAGCCGCTTTCGGTACCAGGCTGCATGCGGAGTTCGGGCAGGGCACTGCCGAGGACAATCAGCAACAGGAGGCCCACCGCCACGGCGAGCACAATGTTCAGGCGGCCCGGTGCTTCCCGCTGCTTGGTCCGAGGGGTTGGATCTTGCATGGTGGCTGAACTCGGAAGGCCGGAAGCCGGCCCATGGGTGCGCAACCGTCTCGCGCCGGCACCGTTGCCGACAGCATCACCGAATCCGCCGCGGCTCCCTGCCGGCAGTTGCAACGTTTTGGTGGTAGATTCGGGTTGAGCCGAAACGAAGGCGCATTATAGTCCGATCTTGAGGTTCCGGCCCGTGCCGGCAGCCCCAACGCAGGCGCGGCCGACCGGGCAGCGGATTGCCACCACTGAGCCACAAGCAGGAACTTACTGTTGTGACAAGCTGCAAAAAAGTGCAATAATTAGTCAGGGATGAGGCACCATTCTTGTTCCGCCCGCACTCGATCGGACGGCCCATCCCCTAATCGGGATACCGACAGCGCACGCGGGATTCTCCAGGGTGTTTTGAGAAGCTCTGCTGGACTACACATGCAGGTTTTGCAGCGTAGACAGGCGCACACCGGTCCCACTGCCATGAGAATGCAGCTTCGCCATCAGCCATGAGCCAGCCCTTCGAGGTCATCAGCGAGTTTCGCCCCACGGGCGATCAGCCCCAGGCCATCGACGACCTGACGGCCGGCCTGGAACAGGGCATGACCCACCAGACCCTGTTGGGGGTTACCGGGTCCGGTAAGACATTCACGATGGCCAATGTCATCGAACGCGTACAGCGGCCCACGCTGGTCATTGCCCACAACAAGACCCTGGCGGCCCAGCTCTATTCCGAGCTGAAGGAATTCCTGCCGCGCAATGCGGTCGAGTACTTTGTCAGCTACTACGACTACTACCAGCCGGAAGCCTACATCCCCCGCTCGGATGTCTACATCGAGAAGGAGGCGATGGTCAACGACGAGATCGAGCGGCTGCGCCTGGCGGCCACCAGTTCCCTCTTCTCGCGGCCCGATGTGGTCATCGTAGCGTCCGTGTCGTGCATCTACGGGCTGGGCAACCCCGAGGACTACGGCTATGCCGTCTGCAGCCTGAAGACAGGCGACCTGACCCGGCGCCAGACGGTCCTGCGGCACCTGGTCAGCATCAGCTACGAACGCAACGACAGCAACCTTGACCGGGGACGCTTCCGGGTGCGGGGGGACGTGCTGGAAGTCCACCCGGCCTACGAGGACTTCGGCTACCGGGTGAGTTTCTTCGGGGACGAAGTGGAACGGATCTGCCGCTTCGATCTCCTGACCGGCGAGGTGCTGGCGGATTTGGAGGAGGTCCATTTCTTCCCCGCCAAGCACTTCCAAACCTCGGACGAAAAGCTCCAGGCGTCCCTGGAGACAATCGAGGCGGAACTTCTGGAGCAGGAGGCCAGGTTCATCGCGGAGAACAAGCTGATCGAGGCCCAGCGGCTGCGGCAGCGCACCAACTACGACCTGGAGATGCTGCGCGAGGTGGGCTACTGCAACGGCATCGAGAACTACAGTCGCCACCTCGACCAGCGCGAGGAGGGTTCGCCGCCCTGGACCCTGCTGGACTACTTCCCGGCCCAGTGGCTCGTGATTGTGGACGAAAGCCACATGACGGTGCCCCAGCTGCGGGGCATGTACCGCGGAGACCTGTCCCGGAAGGAGACCCTGGTCAACTTCGGGTTCCGGCTCCCGTCGGCCAAGGACAACCGCCCCCTGAAGTTCGAGGAGTTCCGGGAGCGCGTCCACCAGGCGGTCTTCGTCAGCGCCACCCCGGGCCCCTGGGAGTTGGAAGTGTCCAGCCAGATCGTGGAACAGCTGATCCGGCCCACCGGCCTCCTGGATCCGGTCGTGGAGGTTCGACCCACCAAGGGCCAGATTGAGGATCTGATTGGCGAGGTGCGCCGGCGCGTGCATCAGGGTCAGCGCTCCATCATCACCACGCTCACCAAGCGAATGGCGGAGGACCTGTCCGAATACTTGGCGGAACTGGACTTCCGGGTCCACTACCTGCACAGCGAAATCGACACCTTGGAGCGGGTGGACATCCTGCGTGATCTGCGCCTTGGGGTGTATGACGCGGTGGTTGGCATCAACCTGCTGCGGGAAGGCCTTGACCTGCCCGAGGTGACCCTGGTCGCGGTGCTGGATGCGGACCAGGAGGGGTTCCTGCGCAGCGCCAGCGCCTTGATTCAGACCGTGGGCCGCGCGGCCCGCCATGTGGAAGGCAAGGCCATCCTCTATGCGGACAAGACCACGGCCGCCATGCAGATCGCCTTGGACGAAACCAACCGGCGCAGATCGCTGCAGGAAGCCTACAACCGGGAACACGGCATCGAACCGACCACCATCGTCAAGGAGGTGCGGGACCTGACGGATCGGGTCAAGGCCATGACGAAGGAACTGGCGGACGAGGATGCCCCGGACTCCGCGGACGAGGTCGACCTCTCACCGGACGCCCTGGCCAGGATGATCCAGGAACTGGAAAGGGAAATGAAGGAGGCGGCCCGTCAGCTGGAGTTCGAGAAGGCCGCCAACCTGCGGGATCAGATTGTCGAGCTGCGGCACCGGGAACCCATGACGGACCTGCCCTGACATGGCAAACGGCAACAACGCCCGGACCGAACAGTCCCGGCTAAGCCTGAAGGAGGAGATGGCAACGTCCTATCTGGACTATGCCATGAGCGTGATTGTCGCCCGCGCCCTGCCGGACGTGCGCGACGGGCTCAAGCCGGTGCAGCGCCGCATCCTGCACGCCATGCACCACGACCTCAACCTGCGGTCCAACGGCCCCTTCCGCAAGAGTGCCCGCATTGTGGGCGAAGTGCTGGGCAAGTACCACCCCCACAGCGACCAGTCGGTCTACGACGCGATGATGAGGCTGGCCCAGGACTTCAGCCTGCGCTATCCGCTGGTGGACGGACAGGGCAACCTGGGCAGCATTGACGGC
Source organism: Caldilineaceae bacterium (assembly GCA_965219935.1). Lineage (GTDB taxonomy): Bacteria > Chloroflexota > Anaerolineae > Caldilineales > Caldilineaceae > Bin34. The sequence goes on from CBDCOU010000003.1 coordinate 2,426,527, forward strand.
GACAACCCCGCCGCCATGCGGTACACCGAGGCTCGCCTGTCGGCCATCTCGGCCCTCATGCTGACGGACATCGAAAAGGACACCGTCGACTGGGTACCCAACTTCGACCAGTCGCTGGAAGAGCCGACGGTCCTGACGGCCAGCCTGCCCAACCTGCTTGTCAACGGTTCCAACGGCATCGCCGTGGGCATGGCCACCCAGGTTCCGCCGCACAACCTGGGCGAGGTCTGTGCCGCCGTGAGACACCTCCTGGACCGTTGGGAGGAACGCGAGGAGGTCACGGTCACGGACCTGATGCAGCACATCCGGGGCCCCGACTTCCCCACCGGCGGCACGCTGTTCCGCCGCGGACCGGCCCGGGCCGGCCGCACCCCCGAAGACCGGCTGCGCCAAGCCTACGAAAACGGACGCGGACGGGTGACGGTCCGCGCCAAGGTGCACGTGGAGGATGCGCGCATGGGCCGGCAGCGCATCGTGGTGTACGAGATCCCCTACCAGACCAACAAGACCTCCCTCCTGGAACGGATTGCGGACTGTGCCCGCAACGGACAAATCACCGGCATCTCCGACCTGCGCGACGAGAGCGACCGGGCCGGCATGCGCATCTGCGTCGACCTGGTGCGCGGGACCAACACCGACAAGGTGATCGCCGATCTGTTCTCCCTGACACCGATGGAGCAGACCTTCTCCATTTCGCTGGTGGCGTTGGTGAACGGGCGCCCGGAGCGCCTGAACCTGAAGGCGCTCGTTGAGTACTTCATCGAACACCGCGTGGACATTGTGCGTCGCCGTTCCCGGTTCGACCTGGACCGGGCCGAGCAGCGCGCACACATTGTGGAAGGCCTGTTGATGGCCCTTGATCAGATCGACGAGGTCATCCGCACCATCCGCAACAGCCGCAGCCCCAACTCGGCGCGCAACAACCTGATCCGGGAGTTCGGTTTCACCGAAGCACAGGCCCGGGCCGTGCTGGCCATGCCGCTGGGCCAACTGGTGGCAATGGAACGGAGTCGCCTGCGGAGCGAATTCAAGGACCTGGCGGCCCGCATCAAGGAACTGCAGGCCCTGCTGGCTTCCGACCGGCGGATCCGGGACGCGATCGCCAACGAGATGGACGAAATCCAACGGCAGTTCGCCGATTCCCGTCGCACCGAGGTCAAGGACGACCAGGCGCGCACACCGACCGCCGAGGAGCTGGAGCCGGACCAGACGGTATGGATATGCGTGGGCCGGCGCGGCACCGTGCGTCGCTATGCCTACAAGGGCATGCAAAGCGGCAGTTTCAGGGATATCGGGCGCAACGGCGGCATCGCGACGGTGGCCGCCAACACACGGGATGTCCTGTATGTGTTCAGTTCCTCCGGCCGCGCCCAGCGCATCCGGGCCCACAAGGTGCCGCAGACCGGCCGGGCCGGGCATGTCGCGGACCTGACCGGGTTCACCCGCCGCGACCGAATTGTGGCCGGGATAGCTCTGCCCCGGCAAGTCGCGCCCGACCAGGAGGTATGGATCCTGCTGGCCACGGCGCAGGGCAATGTCAAGAAAATCAGTGGACACCATCTGGCTGCGGCTTGGGGCGACGACGTGACGGTCATGCCGTTGGCCAAGGGCGACTCACTGATCGCGGCGGTGGCCGTCGACTCAAGTCGGGAGCTCATGCTATTTACGCGCCAAGGGAAGACAATTCGCTTCGACGGAGACGCAGTGCGACCCAGTCGCCTTCCTGCCCAAGGAGTGCGCGGCATTCGTCTGGGCAAGGGCGACGGCGTGGCTGCTGCTGCGGTGGCGCCGGCCACCGGCACCATCCTGACCGTGACCGAACAGGGAATGGCCAAGCGGACGGATTTGGAGGAATTCACCCTTCAGGCACGCGGCGGATCCGGTCTGCTCGCCCACAAGTTGGACGAGGCGACCGGGCCAATCGCCGGGGCCCTGGCGATTGCGACCGGACAAGCGGACGCACGCATTTCCATTGGAGCCGGCAGCAATGTCCGCACGCTTGATCCCGACGACATACCACTGAGCAGCCGCGTGACCAAGGGCCGTCGGATCCTCAAGCCGCAAGCGACCGGCGCGGCTCTGCCCGAACCGGCAGACGACGGCAATGACGGAAGTGCACCGGCCAAAAGGTCCCGCCCTTCGCCTGCGACCGGCCTGATTGACTCCGTTACGCTTATCTGGTCGGATCATTCCGTGGACGGCCAGGCCTGATCGGCGTTCCGGACCAGTCGCAAACGGAACCAGCATGATCCACAGGAGATCCGCATGGCAGACCACGATTGGCGCGGCATTTTTGTCATTCTGATCACCCCCTTCCGGCAGGACCTGTCGGTGGATCATGAAAGCCTGCGCCGGCAAATCGACTTCTGTGTGGAGGCCGGCGTGCACGGCGTGGTCGGACCGGCCAACGCCAGCGAGTTCGCAACCCTGTCGGATGCCGAGCGCATGGACTGGATCCGCACGGTCGCGGACGCCTGCGCGGGCCGGGTACCCTTCGTGGCGGCCGCCAACGGCCTGCATGCACGGCCGGCGGCCGAACTGGCTGCCTGGACCGAAGCACAAGGAGCCGACGGCATCATGGCCATGCCACCCTACGTCCTGCATCCGGCCGAGCAGGGTTGTTTCGACTTCTACCGCATCCTGGCGGACCAAACTTCCGTGCCCATTGTGGTTCAGAATTTCATCGGGCCGGTCGGCACGCCGATGTCCTCCGCCCTGTTGGGCCGACTGTGCCGCGAGCTGCCGATGGTGCAGTACATCAAGGCGGAGACACTGCCTGAACCGCGTTCCGTGACCGAAGCCCTGCGGGCCACGGGCGATGCCTGCAAGGGAGTGTTTGGGGGCCAGGGCGGAGTGCACCTGCTGGACGAGCATCGGCGCGGCTGCTGCGGCAACATGCCGGCCTCCCAGTTGTCCCCGGCCCATGTGCAAATCTGGAACCTGCTGGAGGCGGGTGAGCAGGCGGCTGCCCGTACCGCCTGGAACCAGCTGTTGCCTCTCATTGCCTTCGAGCGCACCCACGGCGTGGCCGCCTACAAGGAAGTCATGCGGCGGCGCGGTCTCTTCGCCACCAATCTGAGCCGCATGCCCGGCGCCCGCCTGGACCCGGAGGACATCCAGGAACTGGATGCCATTCTGGAGTTGGCGGAACCCGGACTGGTCAGTCCGTCCCGAGAATGAACGAAGGATCTCGATATGCCGAGCGTCTGGTGGAAGGACAACACCGTACAACTCATTGACCAGCGGCTGTTGCCCACACGGCTCGAAACGGCCACGCTGCACACGGTCGCCGATGTGGCCGCCAGCATTCGCGACATGTATGTGCGCGGGGCACCGGCCATAGGTGCCACGGCCGCCTACGGGATGGCGCTGTCCGCCCATTTGAGCCCGGCAACAGACCGGGAGGCCCTACTTGAGGACCTGAAGGAGGCTAAGCAGGTGTTGGATACAGCCCGGCCGACTGCGGTCAACCTGGCGTGGGCCACCGCCCGCATCCTATCCGCCCTACGGGCGGCACCCGCCTCAGATCCGGAGGAACTCCGCAGCCTAGCCTTGGCCGAAGCAGAGGCTCTGGCGGAGGCCGACGTGGAAATCAACCGGCGCATGGGAGCCAACGGCGCAGCCCTGATTCCGGAAGGGGCCAACCTGCTGCACCATTGCAACACCGGGTCCCTGGCCACCGTGGACTACGGCACGGCGCTGGGGGTCATCTACGCCTGTCATGAACAGGGCAAGGGCATCCACGTGTGGGTGGACGAAACCCGGCCGCGCCTGCAAGGAGCCCGGCTGACTGCTTGGGAACTCATGCGGGCCGAAGTGCCGATGCACCTCATCTCCGACAACGCCTCCGGCTCCCTGATGCGGCAGGGCCGGGTCGACGCAGTCATTTTTGGCGCGGACCGCGTGGCGGCCAACGGCGATGTGGCCAACAAGATCGGCACCTACAACATCGCCCTGCTGGCCCACACCCACGGCATTCCCGTGTACTGCGTTGCGCCCACCAGTACGGTCGACCTGGACACGCCAACCGGCGACCACATTCCGATCGAGGAGCGAGACGCAACCGAGGTGACCCGGGTGGGCGGAACCGTGGTGGCCCCTGAAACGGTGCCGGTCTACAACCCGGCCTTCGATATCACGCCGGCACGCTACATCTCGGCCATCGTGACCGAGGAAGGGGTCTGCCACGCACCCTATGGACTCTCCCTGGCCGCAGCCGTGGCTCGCGGTGCGAGGGCATAGACCCGGTAGGCTCGTCGATTTCGCGGGGTTAAGGCGCAGGCGACACTATAATCTGTCAAACACCCCCTTGCGCCGGACCAACCTGCCAGGCAGGGCCAACATCGCATCCGACACCACCCTCCACCCTGCATGACCAAACCAGCCGCACTCGACTGCGACATTGCGGACCCTTCCCTCGCCGATCAGGGTCTCGGCCGCATTGAATGGGCCGGCAAGGAGATGCCGGTTCTGGCAGCCTTGGAAGCACGGTTTGCCAAGGAGCGACCGTTCGACGGCCTGCGGCTGGCCGCATGCATGCACGTCACCACGGAAACGGCCAATCTGGTGCGGGCCCTGTTGGCGGGAGGGGCCGAGGTGGCCCTGTGTGCCAGCAATCCCCTCAGCACCCAGGATGACGTGGCCGCCTCCCTGGTCATGCATTTGGAAGTGCCGGTCTTTGCCATCCGCGGCGAATCCAGGGAGGTCTACCACCAGCACCTGTCGTCCGCCCTTGACATCGGTCCGCACCTGACGATGGACGACGGGATGGATCTGCTGGCCGCGCTGCACACCGAACGCACTGAACTGATCCCAAACATGCTCGGTGGCACCGAGGAAACCACCACCGGCGTGATTCGGCTCAAGGCCATGGCGCGCGAGGGAGCCTTGCGCTACCCGGTCATGGCGGTCAACGACGCCGACACCAAACATCTGTTCGACAACCGTTACGGCACGGGCCAGAGCACCATCGACGGCATCGTGCGGGCCACCAACATCCTTCTCGCCGGCCGCAATTTCGTGGTGGCCGGCTATGGCTGGTGCAGCCGCGGCATTGCGCAACGGGCCCGGGGCCTGGGTGCCAATGTCATCGTGACCGAAGTGGACCCGATCCGGGCCCTGGAAGCCGTGATGGACGGATACCGGGTCATGCCCATGCTGGAAGCCGCCGGCATTGGCGACATCTTCTGCAGTGCCACCGGCAACCGGGACGTGTTCGACACGCCCCACTTTGCCGTGATGAAGGATGGCGCGATCCTGGCCAACAGCGGGCACTTCGACGTTGAAATCAACCTGGTGGGGCTGACGGACATGAGCGGCGACCGCAGGCGGGTGCGCGACAATCTGGACGAATACCGCCTGGCGGACGGACGCCGCCTGTACGTGGCCGGCGAGGGCCGACTGGTCAACCTGGCCGCGGCCGAAGGCCATCCCTCCACGGTCATGGACATGAGTTTTGCCAACCAGGCCCTGGCCGTCCTGCATGTTGCCCGCCACGGTTCCGGCCTGGAACCCGATGTCTACAATGTGCCCGCCGAAATCGATCAGGAGATCGCCCGCCTGAAGCTGGCCGCCATGGGCGTCTCCATCGACGAACTGACTTCCGCCCAGAGCGACTACCTGCACGGCTGGTCGCTGGGCACCTGAACAAGCCAATCCCCCATCCCGAGTATCGCGAGATAGCCATGCCATCCCAGTCAAGCCGCCTGTTCACCAGCGAGTCGGTGACGGAAGGTCACCCGGACAAGCTTTGCGACCAGATCAGCGACGCCGTCCTGGACGCGTACCTGGAGCAGGACCCCTACGCCCGGGTGGCCTGCGAGGCGGCGGCCAAGGGCACGAACATCTTTCTGCTGGGCGAAATCAGGGTCCGAGAGGAGAAGGCGAACGAGGTCCGGGTCGATGTTGCCGAAGTGGTGAAGGATGTACTGCAGGGCATTGGCTACCCGGAGGAGGACAGCTTCGGCCCGCACAGCCATTGCCTGCACGTCCACCTGGCCGAACAGAACGACGCCCTAGCCGGCTCGACGGCCGAGGGGGGTGCCGGTGATCAGGGGATGATGTTCGGTTATGCCTGTCGGGAAACCCCTTCGTTGATGCCGTTGCCGATTGAGCTCGCCCACCAGTTGACCAAGGCGATGCGGGACCAGCGCAAACGGAACCATCTGCCGTGGATGCTGGCGGACGGCAAATCGCAGGTAACCGTGGGGTACGGCGGCGCAAGCCCGGTTGTGGACACGGTGGTAATCAGTACCCAGTATCGATCCGGAACCAGCAAGGAGACCGTCGAGACCGGTGTCCTGCAATCCGTAATCGGACCGGTCCTGGAGGAATACAATCTCGAGGAGCCGCCGAATGTCCACATCAATCCCTCCGGCGAGTTCGTGGACGGGGGACCGGTCGCGGATGCCGGCCTGACCGGGCGCAAAATCATTGTGGACACCTACGGCGGCATGGGCCGCCACGGCGGCGGCGCCTTCAGCGGCAAGGACGCGACCAAGGTGGACCGCAGCGGCGCCTACGTGGCCCGGTTGCTCGCCAAGTGCACAGTGGCGGCGGATTTGGCCGAGCGCTGCGAAGTCCAGTTGGCCTACGCCATCGGCATCGCCGACCCGGTCGGCATCTTCGTGGAAACGTTCGGCACGGGCAGCGTGCCGGACAGCGCAATCGTGGACCGGATCAGGGATTGCTTCGATCTGACCCCGCGGGGGATCATCGAGACCCTTGGCCTGCGCCGTCCGATCTTCCGCCAGACGGCCGCCTACGGTCACTTCGGCCGGCCGGATCTGGATCTGCCCTGGGAGAACCTCGAACTGCCAAGAGCGGCGGAGTTCATCCAGTCCTGGTCCTGACGGACCCGGTCCCGCCATGGCCCGCCAAAGCAGCCAAGTCTCCGCCAAACGCGCCGAACAGGAGGGAGCCGAGCGTCTGGTATCGGGCCACCGCCAGCCGCGGGACGACCGGGATGCGGCCCTGCGGCCGCAAAGCCTGGACGAGTTGATCGGCCAGGATCACCTGAAGAACAACATGAAAATCCTGGTCCAGGCAGCCCGCCAGCGCAGCGAGCCGCTGGACCATGTCCTGCTGTACGGCCCCCCGGGACTAGGCAAGACCACTCTCAGCCAAATCCTGGCCCGCGAGATGGACAGTCGGCTCACCATCACTTCCGGGCCCGCCATCGAGCACGGTGGCCAGTTGTCGGCCATCCTGGTCAATCTGGGGCATTCGGATGTCCTATTCATCGATGAAATCCACCGCCTGAACCGCAAGGTGGAGGAAACCCTCTATCCGGCCATGGAGGACAGGCGCCTGGACTACGTGGTGGGGGAGGGGCCCGGAGCCCGCGTCGTGCCCCTGCCGCTCGAACATTTCACCGTGATTGGCGCCACCACCCGATTGGCCAGCCTGACGGCGCCGTTGCGCGACCGCTTCGGTGTTCTGGAACGCTTCGACTTCTACAGCCCGGAGGCCCTAAGCCAAATCGTGCTGCGTGCAGGTGGGCTGATGAAACTGGAAGTGGATTCGGCGGGAGCCATGGAAATCGCGATCCGGGCCCGCGGCACACCCCGGGTGGCGTTGCGCCTGCTGCGCCGCACCCGCGACTATGCGCAGGTTAAGGGCGATGGCACCGTGGGCCGCGCCATTGCGCAGAAGGCCCTTGAACTACAGGGGATCGATCACCTGGGAATGGACCGCACCGACCGCATGCTGCTGCACAGCCTGCTTGACAATTTCCGGGGAGGACCAGTCGGCTTGGAGACGCTGGCCTCCAGCATCAGCGAGGAGGCCGACACCATCATGGATGTCGTGGAACCGTTCCTGATGCAGCTGGGCTTCCTCAAGCGCACCAACCGCGGGCGCGTGGCCACCGAACAGGCCTACCACCACCTGGGACTGGACGTGCCGACCGACGGGGCCAACCAGGCCGGCCTGTTCGAAGGCTGAGCGCGGCCGTCCTACTGGACAGTAAGAAGGTAGCCGTCGGGTACCAGCGCAATCCAGCTGGCGCCGGGGGCCAGGGGGATCGCCTGGCCATCGTCCGCGGTGAAGCGCGGAAGGCCGCCCAAGGCGTCCACCGACCAAGTACCATCGTAGCTGCGTCCGTTGCGGAAGATTACGGCGCGACCTGATCCGAAGATGTCCTGGTCAAGGCTGAGATTGCCCAGCGAATCCTCCACCAGGAAGGTGTTTTGGTGCGTCACGTACTGCACGATGATGTTGGCGGTCTGGATCTGCGCGCCCGTATTGGCGTCCACGTGGGGGACGCCCCCCATGTACCGGTCGTACAGGCCCGCCTGGGGGTTGTAGCGGTATTCCACCCAGGAACTGGAGACGACCGGCCAAGGAATCTTCACGTAGGTGGCCGGTGCTCCCGGCGGCACGTCGGCTTGAAACACGAATCCCTGGATGTCGATGGGCTGCTCCCGCAGGAAATCCTGCAGCCACTGGCGCACTCCCAGCGTATTCGTGTGGAAACGGGTCAGCCCGGTACCCTGAATAAAACTGTAGGGCAGGCGGCCGGTGCTGTTGTCCAGGTCGATGTCGAAATAGGGGAACTCCGCGATTTCGCGCAACAGACGCCGGATGAAGTCGCTGGCGCCGGAGCACATCACGGCACCGTTGTACAGGTAGCCCAGGTAGAAATTGACCAGCCGCGCCGAGCGGATTGGACCGATGTCGGGCACATCCTGTCCATGGAAAACCCCGGTCAGGCGCGTGATGGAATATCCGTCCACCAGGAATTCGTACACAATGTCCGCCTGCGACAACCCGTACTGGGGCCGCGCCGGGATGTCCGAGGGGATGCAGACCAGGAACGGTCGCTGGGTTAGCCGCTCGGGGGAAATCGGCAGGCCGGTCAAGGGGCTCACGGCCTCCGCCGGCGAATGGGTAAACCGGTGCTCCGGAAGCCGTCCGACCGAGATCTCCCAGGTCAAGTCCCACATTTCGGCCCGATTGGCGGGTTGGACCGCCCAGGGCGATAGGGCCGGTTGCGCAACCGTGGGATCAGGGTTCGTGCCGAACACAACCCCGGGTTCCAGGTTCACGTCCAGGAACTGGCCGTACACCCAACCGGAGGTGACGCCATCCGGCAGGCAGCAGACATGCCACCACTGCTGATCCGCCGTGCCGTCCAGTATCTGCACAACGGTGTTGTTCAGCAGTTGACCCAGACGGCTGCTGTTGACATCGGGGCTGCTGCGCACGTTCAGAGCGGCCGCGTTGACCACCAGACCCGTTCCAATCGATCCCGGCGGCAGGGGGTCCGCGGCGACGGATTCTGGAGGCTCCGGCGCCTGCGGCTCGGAGACAGCCTCCGGCGGCGCTTCGGGTTCAGGCTCGGCCGGCTGTGAGTCCGCGGTTTCGGCCGGTGGGGCAGGTTCCGGGGCGACCGTTGGAACGGGCGTAAACGTCGGCACCGGTGGCACCGGCGGCAGTTCGGGCGTCGGTGGTGTTATCTCGACGGTACACCCGGCCAGCAGTGCCAGGCATGCCGCCAACAGCACCCATCGGATCGGAGAACGGTGCAAGTACGCGGAGTGCATTTTGTTCGGGGGCACGAATAGCCTGTGACGGGGAGGGCAGGACCGCACGCACCGGGCGTGCAATCGGCTCGGATTATGCCAAAGAGACCCGTTGCAAACTCAAGCCTTGTGCAAGGTAGGCACTATTTCAATCGCGCTGATGCCGACCCAAACACACACGCGACAAAGAGCCTCTACGATGAACTTACATTGTCAACCATACAGGCCCCCTCGTGCGGACTTCATCCCAACCCTGTCCGGTAGTCCCCCTGTCATCTGCGCCGGTTGCGGCCCCGTCCGGTGTAACCTCCCACCAGTGTGCAGAAGTCTTGCGACGGCCATCAGCGATTCTGCCAGTATCCGGACAGCAGCATGGTTGAGCCCGAAACAATCCGCTTGGGGTTCGAAGTGGGCGTCGCAGATTCCTCGGCTGCCGCGGGCTCAATGGCTGGGCTGCAGTACGTTGAAATACGCTCCCTGGGGATCCTTCATGACGGCAAAGGTGCCTTGGGCGATCTCCGTTGGCAGCATCACCTGTTCGCCGCCGAGTTCAACGCAGCGGCGCAACGTCTCCGCCGTGTCGGACACCTGCAAGTAGATGCCCCAATAGGTGGGAATGGACCTGTCAAAGTTCTCGTCCATCGCCAGCTGGCCTGCCAGATAGACGGAGCGGGAGGTGTCCCCGCCCGGTACGTACAGGGTGTAGTTCGGGTTGTTGTGGTCCGCAACCGTATCCCACCCGTGCAGGCCCGTGTAGAACGCATTGGTGCCTTCCGCGTCCCATGTCATGATTTCGGCCCACATGAATGTCCCCGGTTCAAACATGACCTGGACGCCAAGGTGCTCGCGCGGCTGCCACAAACCCAGCATGGCACCCTGGGGATCGGAAATGAACGACATGCGTCCGGAGTTGAAGATGTCCATGGGACCGGCCTCGATTTTCCCGCCCAGTTCAACTGCCCGGTTGGATGCGGCATCCGCATCCTCAACACAGGTGTAGACATTCCAGCCCGGCGGGTCGTCCTTTCCCATGGTTCCGCCCAGCCCGCACACCTGCAGACCGTTCAGGGTGCAGATCGTATAGACCAGTTCCCCGTCGACAACCTGCGGCTCGAACTCCCAGCCGAACATGGTGCCGTAGAAGGCCTTGGCCCCTTCGATGTCCGTGGTCGAGAGATCGAGCCAGTTGAAGGTGCCGAACTCGTGTCTCGTCATTTCTGGCATGGTGTTTCCTTCCTTACTTGGTATATGAACCTGTTTAGGCATTGATTGACTGGAGGCACCCGACCACCAGGTCGGCCGGGATTCCTCGATTTCACATGTTGAGTTCGACGATGATGAAGGCTCCCTGCTGCGGGTCCATCGCCCAGCAGAAGCGGCCGAAGGGGAACGGCTCCGGTTCAGTCATGACCGAACCGCCCAAGTCCTTCACGGACTGCACCTTCGCATCCAGGTTGGCCACCCGAAAGCAGACCACCCAAGTCGGTGGAATTTCCGACGGCCACCTCGGATCCATCTCGCGCAAGCCTGCGACCAAGTCGCCGGCATCGGTACCCGCGCGATGAAACAGGGTGTAGTCGCGCGCTTCGGGATTGGAACCACCCTCCCAATCGAACAGGGTGCCGTAAAACCCGGTCGCGGCATCGATGTCGCGCGTGTTGTGCTCGGCCCAGGTGAAGGTATCGGGCTCGCCCTGCACTTCCATGCCCTGGTGATTGCGCGCCTGCCAAATGCCGCACATGCCCCCGTTCGGGTCTGTAATGAATGCCATGCGCCCCGAGTCGGCAATGTCCATGACACCCATGTCCGCGGAGCCGCCCAGTGCCTTGGCCCTGGTCACGACGGCGTCTGCATCCTCCACGTTCACATAGGCGTTCCATACCGTGGGCATGTCCGGGGACATGGTCCCGGCCAACCCGCACACCAACTTCCCTTGCAGGCTGCACATGGTGTACATGACAGTTTCACCCGGCAGGTCCGGAGCGAGGTTCTCCCCCATCATGTCGGCGGCGGTGATGTCTGCGAACTCCCAGCCAAACAAGCTGCCGTAGAACGCCTTGGCACCATCGGTATCGGTGCTGGACACATCCACCCAGCTGAACGTGGAAAACGCATGCTCTGTCATGTGCGGCACGGCTGGCCTCTCTTTGGTGGGCGGCAATGGATTACGGGCAGCTTGCAGATCCGGGGCCGCTCGTGCTTCCCGGTCCTTGAAATTGCGAACAAAAGTATACCACCCATGCCTTGATTCGCGGCATTTCCCTGCCCGATGCCGGAACAGATTCGCTGAAATCGGACCGGCAGGATTGGGTCTGCGGAGAAGGGCCGATACCCGGAGCGCGTGCTAGCATCCTATCCCCTGCAAATGGGGCGGTCCCTTCGATCCCATGAGTAAATTCGAAGGGATTCGTTCCAGTTGGATTGACAAGCTCGCCTGTGGTCGAGGGAATCGCGCAGGCTGCGTACCGAAGGAGCATCGATAAGCATCGTGTTTCCTGACACTTCCTACCCAATTCTGTAAGTCGTGAAAACAGCCAAGGTCACGCGCATCCTGCACAGCCAGGGATTGCACAAAGCCAAGTTCGACCGGTTGACGCGGATCGCCGCCCTGTGCGGACGCGTCCGTGCCGACGCCTGGCAACGCTGCAGCGGCCTGTCCACAGCGCAACAGTCGGCCTACGCGATCCGCAACGCCTGGATGGCCGAGGGCTACGACTGGCACGGGCTGCCAGCCCGATTGGGCAAAGCCACGTTGTCCGATGCCCTGGGAGCCATCGCGGCCGCGCGGGACGCGGCCAAGGTGTCGGTCAAGAAGGCTATTTGGTACAGGACCCGCGGCGACGGCGAGGAGCGGCACCGTCTGTACTCCCTGTTGAAGCGCAACCGCTGGGACGAGAATTCCTTCCTGCACCGCCAAATGCGCAGGAAGTGGCAGGGCGGCGCCTCACGCGTGACCAACCAGATCGTGGCCGATGCGGGTTCCTACACCGCCAAGGTCTGGCACGGTCGGGCCTGGGTCCATCTGCAGGGCTTGGAACGCGGCCAGCGCATCGCCCTCCCGCCCCGGGGCACACACCTGCCCACCGGAACCCTGCGGATCATCCTGCAGGACGACGGCCAGGTGGCGATCCACTACGCCATCGACGAAGACACCGCCTGCAGCACGAAGCCCTGCGGGGATGGCGAGCTCGGAGTGGACATGGGCTACACCGAAGCCTACGCCGACAGCGCAGGCGAACGGCACGGCGAGGGCCTGGGCGACCTGCTGGCCGCGGAGAGTGACGCACGCAAGGGCAAGGGCGGACGTCGCAACCAGCTGCGTGCGGTCGAACAGAAGCACCGCGAGGCCGGGCGCATCCAGAAAGCCGACAACATTCGCCGCAACAACCTTGGCAACCAAAAGTGGGACCGCCGGCAGAAGAAGCACACGGCGCAGACGCGTGACTTTCTCTGCCATGCCGCCCACCGCGTCGTCGACCGCGCAAGCACTATCGCCTGCGAGGACCTGACGGCCCCCATGTCGTCGTCCAAGTATCGCCATCGCGACACCAACCGCCGGCTGAGCGGCTGGGTCAAGGGCATCATGGCCGACACCCTAACCTCAATATCTCGACGCCGAGGTTCGGCGTTGGTGTTGGTGAACCCCGCCTACACGTCGCAAATCGACTCCCGCACCGGCCTGTTGCAGGGCACGCGGCGCGGGGATCGGTTTTACGACCTGGACGGAGTCGTGTTGGATGCGGACACCAACGCCGCCCGCAACATCCTGCAGCGCCTGTACGACGACGGGATTACGTTGTACACGCCCTACCGCGAGGTCAAGCGCCTGCTGTTGGATCGAAGCGGGACAACGGATGGGACTGCTCATCCCGGACTCGAGCCTGCCAGGCAGCCGACGCTGCCCTGACCGGCCGAGAGCGAATTACCCGAACCCTGCGAGTCAAGAACTTGTAGGAAAAAAGGAACAGAAAGGCTTGATGGTGCTGAATTCCATGGTTGAGAACGCCCTCAACCAACAAATCAACGCGGAGCTGTACGCCTCCTACCTGTACCTTTCCATGTCCGCCTGGCTGGAACATGCCGACTTGCCCGGCTTCGCCCGTTTCATGCGCGGCCAAAGCCAGGAGGAATACGGGCACGCCATGCGGTTCCTGGAGCACATCGAGGACAGGGATGGATTTGTGCGCCTGCTGCCCATCGAGGCACCCCCAACCGAATTCGACTCGGTCGAAGACGTCATTGCCCAGGCCTTGGCCCACGAAGCGCACGTCTCCGTGCTAATCCACGACATGTACCGCATCACGGTGAAAAACGACGACCATGCCGCGCAGGTGATGCTGCACTGGTTCATCACAGAGCAGGTGGAAGAGGAGAAGCAGTTCAGGGACATTCTGGCGGAACTCCGCAAGGTGGACGGCCAAAGCGATGCACTCCTGCTCCTGGATCGCGACATGGGCAACCGCGCAGACGCAGACAACGGAGCCTGACGGGCCGGCGCATTCCGGGTTTGGGATACCGCTTATCCTCACGGCCCCAATACCAGTCGTCCCAAGCCGGCCGGACAACAGGCCAAGGGGGAATTCCTCCGCGGGCATCTCCGATCGCGCAACGGACCGCGCGGCTTCGCCATCATCCCGCCGACAGCCAAACTCTTGCGGATTCCCCCGTGACAGGCCGCATGCGATTGCAGCCCCAAAGTTGGCGTCCCGCCACCGCGCCACAGTGGCGGGATGCTTCCGGCGGATTCAGCCGACTCGGAGCGGGTGCGGCACCGGCTGGTTGAACAGGTAGCCTTTCGCGTTGAAGGGGATGGAATCGGGCTGCGTGTTGCCGGCCGCATCCGTGGCCCGGGTCATGATCGTGTGCAGGCCCGTCCGCAGTTCGAGATCGATGCGGAAACGCGCCCAGGAATACTGGAACTGCGGCTCCACCGCGGCGGCTTCGCGCCAGGTCACACCGCCATCCATGCTCCATTCAACCTTCTCGATCGGACCGTACGGTGATTGTGCGTAGCCATGGATCCGATGCGGACCAGCCGACAGCTCCGCGGGCCACGACAAGGCCAACGCGCTCTTGATGGTCTGGGTCGTCACCGCGGGCCCGAGGCGGTCTCCGTCGGTGGGGAAGTCGTCGCCGATCAGCACATAGGACGTCGAGTTGTTGCGCGTCCAAAGAGGTTCCGTGGAAACCTGAATCCGGCCCAGCCATTTGATGCATGAACTGCCGACCCAACCCGGCACGACGGCCCGCAACGGGAAACCGTGGTCCGGGGACAGGACATCTCCGTTCATGGCATAGGCCAGCAGTGTATCGGGGTGCATGGCCTTCGCAACCGGCAGTACGCGCCGGAAACCCTCTTCGGGCGCGTCGACATCCAAGCCAATCAACAGCACACTGGCGGCATCCTCCCGGATACCCGCCCGTGTCAGTACATCGCGCAGGGCGACACCGGTCCACTCGGCGTTGCCCACGGCTCCCGTCATCCACTGGGTGCCTTGCGCCGGCCGTCCCTGAACCAGATCGAACATGGCCCGGTGGTTGCCGGCACACTCCAGATAGGAAACCAGAGTGCGCCCCGGCATGCCGCGGATGTCCGGATAGGAAAGTTCCAAGGGTGTGGAAACCCCGTCGCCTTCGACCAACAGACGCCAGCCGCGCGCCTCCAGGCCCGGGCTGGCCGAATTGTTGCGCACAAAGAAAAGCCGCGTTGGCGTAACAACCCCCTGCATGGCCTCCAGGCGGGCCTCGAGGCCTGCACCCGGATGCACGCGAAACGGTACCGAGTCCTTGAAGTAGGGGAGTGCAGCGTCCGTTGCCGCCGGAGCCGACAACATGGCCGCATCGAATTCGGTGCAGGCGGACAACACAGCAACCGTACCGCCTGCAGCCAATGCCTGCAGGAAACCGCGCCGACTCATTCCAAGCCGTGCAACATGCTGCTTCTCCATCTCCATGGTTTGGTTCCCGGTGGCGCTTCGTCGAGGGTGGAGTGCCGGTGCCGGGATTCTACGCGAGCCGACGGCGACAAAGTCCGGCAAACGCCTTGGGCCGCCCGACAACGGGTTGGGACGGGTGCCGGGATGCAGCCGGATTGTCAGGAGGACGTGTTCAGGCGCCAGTCGTAGGGACGGAACTTCACCGTCACGCTCTCCCGGTGCTGTTCCAGCCAGAGGCGCACACCATCATCCGCCGGCATGTATTGGATGGCAGCGGCCAAGGCACCCCCTGCATCCTCGAAATCCGGTGCGAACCAGGCAAAGATTTTGGACAGGGTCACTTCGCGGGCCACGCTGTCCACCTGCACGTCTCCGGCAACAAAGGCACGGGTCGCCGCATCGAGCTGTTCGTCCAACCGCACCGGTTCGTAGACCCTGGCATACGGACAGGATCGGCTGGCACAGTTGAGGGCAAAGTGGACGCGCGGGTCGATCGGCTCCAACACCGCCGCACACCTGGGGTCCCCGTCCCGGAAGTGGGATCCACGCGCCGCGGGGTGGGGAGCGTTGGCCCTCAGCACACCGTTCTCGATGTCATTGGCGCTGAAGCGCAGGCCGCCCACGTTGTAGGCCGCCTTCTCAAAGAAGCGCATGATCCCCTGGGACAACCCGACCGTGGCTCGGCGGACGCGGAATGTGGTCACCGCGTCCAGGATCAGCAGGTTGTAAAGATTAATCCAGAAAGAGAACGCCTGCGCCCGGTCCGCAAACGCGTCCGGAGGCGTGGCCAGCAGACCGTTGTAGAGCCGTTCGCGCCGCGGGGCCAGCACCGCATCGACCGCGGCATAGTCCGCCGCGGATCCGTCCGGCGCGATGCCGGAGGTGTGGCAGGTCCGCACCAACTCGATGATGTCGGACGCACCAAGCGCGGTCCCGCCCGGCTGCGCCTTGCGGTTCAACACGGCCCGCGAGCGGCCGGAAATCAGCCAGTAGAGCATCACGCGCGGCCGCGGGTGAAGTCGGCACCCGGAACCCCGGGGGCTGGACAAGAGCATCCGGGGCCGTCCGGATGCGTTCGCTGTCGGCGTCTTTCCACCACCAACCGGGATGGGCAGCCGTCGCGGCCATTACCGCACACGGTCATTGGGAGGAGCCAATGCAGCTTCATTGACTAAATTCCGTCCCCATCGTCTTGGACTTCTCCCGGTCCCTGCAAACGGTCCATTCGCCGAGCCCGTCCCATCCGATACCTGTTCGCACCACGGGCACGAGACATGGCTGCACAACCACGCCGACCCGCATCAACTCGCGTTCCCGGTGTGTTTGATCGTGCAGCACCGGCAAACCTTGTGCAGTCGGCGGACCTCTTCGTTCCCAGTCGGTCGTGTCGGTCCCGGCCCGGCAACTGGACCTATCCGTTCCCGCGTTTGTCCGGCTGGTCAGGGAACCGCAATGAATGCCAGTCGGCCTGGCCCGACAACACGGCCGCCATTTCTGCCGCGGTGCGGCCTTGTCCCGCCCGGCGCCAGTTGGCCTCGATTTGCGCCCGCCGCGTGTCGGACAGTTGCTCCTCCAGGAACGTGTGCATGCTGGCAATGCGCTCCTCCAATTTGCCTTTCGCCTCGCCTCTGGCCGCGCCTCTGACTTCGCCTTCCTGGACTTGGCGCTCGGTTTCCGCCTGGTGTCTCCTCTCGGCATCCACTTCAGGGTCGCGCCACAGACCCCGGTCCGGATCCCACCACTGCAGTCGGTGCCGGTCGTCCAGGTCGTCCGGCCGGTCGCCCTCCAGGCCAAGGGCCGCCTCCGGCAGCATGCGGATGTCGGCTTCCAGCACCTCGCTGCGGTACACGGGCCACGCCCCGCCCCCCGGCCGCCGCGGGATGCGGACATAACTTCCGGTGTCGTCCAGTCGCCAACCCCAGAAGGAGACGCCGTCCGCGTACTCCGGCGGCGCATGTCCCTCCGGGTCGTACAGCCAGTACTCCGCAATGCCCATGGCGGCATAGGCATCCTGCTTCGGCCCCAGGTCCGACTGCCACGTGGCTTCGGAGAGGACCTCCAACACCAGCAGCGGCGACGGATCCGTTTCCAGTCGGCAGTCGGCCGGGAACGGGGTGCCGGGCGGGAACTCCCCCGGCAGCACGGCCACGTCCGGGATCAGGTAGCCCTTGTCCTTGAACTCGTGGTCGGGTCCCAGGGCCTGCCGCACCGCGTCCGACAGGTACACCGTGAATTCGCGCCGTGCACACCGGCCCCGACGGACATCGGCGGCGACCTTGAAGGAGGCAAGTGCTTCCTTGTGCGGTTCAGTGGTCAAATAGGTGACCCCATCCACGCCGTAGTCCGGATCCGTCGTGTATTCGTCGTCGTACTCATGGGTCGGGTCGTAGGGATAGGTCGGATCGTATTGATGCAGGGCCCGGATCGCCGCCCACCAAGCCGGACTGCCGGATGCCGGTGCGGATATCCACGGTGGCCGTGCGACGGCCGCGGCCCCGTTGAACGGTCGGTCCGTCGTCCCGTTCACGGCCCTGTCATTGGTTGTGCTCCGTTCCTGTTCCTGTACCTTCGGCGTGGCCATAGCCGAACTCCTGCTGGCTCCGGGTGCCGGTCCGCCATTGTAGTACGCACCAGACGGAGGCTTGTCACACCCGTGCCCTGTCGATGTATCGGCAAAAACAACGGAGGCGAAGCCTCCCATGCGATGGTGTCCACCATGGCTTGATGCCGGTGAACAGGACTGTGTCGCGTGCGGAAACACCCATGCCGGATCGGCCCCGTAGTCACGAAACCGACACAGTGCCACTGGAGCGTGGATAAGCCGTCAATGCCTTGACAGCCTTGGTTGTAACAACTGTTGAGGCAGAGGTTCCGTCGCCGGCACAGGGCTACCGCCATGCCCGGCGTTGCAAGCGGTCGCACGATGGACGCGCGACCACGGACCGCCCCGTAAGCCGGTTGACCGAGAGGATGTGCCAGGCAGGGGGTACTGTGTCGCCGGTGCACATCCGGCTGACGGTGGAGCCTGCTCCACCAGAACTCGAGTTGCAGGGAGGGCGCATGACCCTATCCACCGAAAGCGAATCGCTGGAAACCCCGAAGGTTTCTGGAACAGACAACCCACAGAACTGCAACATCAGTCCCTCGGCTTCAGGCCCAGCCGCTCGGCCACATCTTCGTAATCGGGATCGGCGGCATACAGCATCTCCAGTTCGCGGCGCGCCCGTTGCTTCTGTCTGAGTTCCAGGTAGACCAGGACCCGTTCATAGCGAAGCGCGTTCAGAATCTCCGGACGCCTGTCCTTCCTGCGCCGCAACCCGGCAGTCAAGGCATCCCTGGCGGCCGTGGGCAAACCCAGATCCCGCAGGGCCTGGCCCCGGTACAGGAGTAGGGCCGCATGCAGTTCGGAGATGTTTTCGGTCTCCCGCGTCAACGACACGACCTTGCGACAATGGTCCTGTGGCGCGGGCCTGGTTTCCATCAGAAATTCCGCCAGCGACAACTGGACCACAACGTCATTGCCTGCCAGACGCAGCAGTTCCTCCAGGCAGGCGATGGCATCTGCCTGCCGGTTCAAACTCTGGTACACCTCGACCAGACACAGGAGCACGCCAACTCGGTCCGCTCCAACCCGAACCGAGATTTCGTCGCTGATCGCCAGCCCGGCACCGACGTTGACATCGTACTTGCCGAACAACCTGCCCAGTTCATCCCCGGCCCCGTGGGCCGACCGGAGAAGAAGCACAGCTTCGTCCCACCTGTGTTCGCCGATCAGCAGCACACCCGCCAAAAAGTCGGCGTCAGGCAGGCCGCGTGCCTTGGCCAGATGCCCGGCCGCGGTCTGGTCGTCGCTGCGTGCCACGGCATTGACTCCCTCAACAAAGGCCTTCTCTTCGGCCGATGTGCCCAGGGTCCGCCAAAAGCCGGAGCGAATGGGCTCTGTACGCTCGGGGCTGTGGACAACGGCTCCCGCAGCCCTGGAACCGGATCGGCCCGGCTTGGCCACCTTCGTATAGTGGAGGCCGGTACCGGGGATGCCAGCCGTGAACCTGCGCCCGGACGTGCCGACCGTGGCCTTCAGACCGCGGGGCCCGGCCGACATCGAAACGCCGCCCTTGCTAAGGTTCAAGTGCACGCCGGGAGCAACACGGAACCTGCGAAAGAAACGAAAGGCCATAGGAATTCGCTACCAATCCCCAACCATGTGATTTTTCCCTCGACAGCTGGCCGCACAACACCGGACCGTTGGCATCCGTTGATGCCGTCCAGGCATCAGCCACACCAACTCAGACAGTATCGGAACCGGTGAGATCAGGCAGGACCAGTCCTTGCGTACCCAACAATTCGGCCACCTGGTCACGCTGTGGCAGCAGGCGCCCCGTGCCTACTGCGGTCACCGTGGCGGCACCGACGGCATTGGCAATCATGCCCGCCTCGTACAGACTGAAGCCCGCGGTTTCCGCCGCCATGAATCCGGCCGCGAAGGCATCGCCGGCTCCCACCGTGTCGCGCATGCGCACCGGGAAGCCGGGGCAGTGCTGCTCCCCTTCCCGCGCAACGATGTGACAACCGTCGGACCCGACCTTGACCACCACGCAGCGGGGCCCGTGATCGAGGATCCCGCGGGCCGCGCGGAACGGATCGGCCACCTCGGTCCAGGACGACAGCTCCTCCGCCGTGGCCAGCACCACATCCGTGAGCGCGAAGCCCCGGGCAATGTTGTCCCCCTCCCCGATGTACTCGGGCGGTCCCACATCGAAATAGGTCCGGCAATCGGCCTCCCGCGCAATCCGGAGGCCCTGCAATACGTTGTCGCGGCCGAACATGGAAGCCATGAACATGGCGTAGCCCGTCACAAAGATCGTGCGCGAGGATCGGATGATGGCCGGCCAGGAATCGGCGAACGGCTGGTGTGGTCCGCGGTCGAGGCTGCCGATGAACACATGCTCGCCGCGATCGTCCACGAAGACCAGCGCGGGACTGGTTCGGACCTCCGGCGACAGATGCAAACCGGTCAGGTCCACGCCTTCCTCCGCCAAGGCGGACCGGACATAGACACCGACGGGATCCTCGCCCATGACCCCGATGGGCACGGTCCGCAAGCCCAGCCGCTGCGCCATGATGAGGGTATTGCAGGTACCTCCGGCCTCCAGTTGCATCCACTTGGCCAACTGATGCCGGCCGGCTTCAATGGGTAGTGACGGAATGGGCACAATCAGGTCGGCCACCAGATCGCCCAGCGTGGCCAGATCCCATCTGCGGTCCATTCCGGAGGGAGTCGTCATGTCACTCCTGATCGCGTGGCAGCCGCACAAACCGGCGGCGGCGGGAGCCGGCAAAGACCAGTGCCAGGACCATCGGGACATAGGGCAGGACCGCCAGCCAGGGTTCGCGGTCGGCATGCACCACGCGTATGCGCCGCCGGCTGCCCGGTACCGGCTTGCCATCCGCATCCTCCAGATGGACCCTGAACGAAGCGGGCAGTGCCCGGGTGTCCACCGGATATCCCTGGAAGTCCGGACGCCGCTCCCGCAGTCGTTCCAGATCGGTGGTGGCCTGATCGTGGATTTCGTAGCCCAGGGCGGCCCCCGTAATCTGGCGCACCGCGTAGGAACGCCGCTCAAGCCGGGCGAGCACACGCTGCCCCTGTGTCACAACCAGCACGCCATCTTCGATTTCATCGGTCTGCAGCCACTGGTACAGGTCCGGCCGTCCGGACGTGTCCTGCGGATCCAGCAGCCGAGTCAGGTGAATGTCGCGGTACTCCTCCTGCGCATGGGGCTGCAGGTAGGTGATGGTGCCGCGCCGGAGATACAACACCTCACCCTCGTCGTCGCTCTTCTCCGGGAATGTGTACCGGTCATGGGGAATGGCCCACATGGCAACGCCTTTGGACAGTGGATCGAATACCTTCAGCCGACGGCGCGATTCGGGCTGTACCTTTCCGTCCGCGCCGCGGACCTGGATGGTATAGCTGCCGGCCGGCAGTGCGACGGGAAAGCCGCGGTTGACCTCCGTGCTGGAGTAGAGGAAGGGTTCCGGCTCCCTGGGCGGAGGCTCCGGTTCCTCTTCCAGGGTTCCGGCTTCAATGCGATCGTCCAAATCCTGCCGATAGGTAACCAGATCGTTGTAGTAGGCCGACACCCGCTCCCGGAACTCGCGCCGGCTCTCGTCGAAATGGTCCCACTGCCGATGGGCTTCCTCGCCCAGGTACACCACGGCCGAACTCAGGTCCTGGCCCTCGGGATACTGAACCACGTAGTCGGTCGCCTCGATGCCGGCCACCAGTCGGCCCCGCCGGCGAATCTCGAGCACACCCTCCACCGGCTCGTTTAGGCGAGCCCAGTCCGCGACTTCGCGGTTCGTGATGGGCCAGTAGTACACCTCGGTGTGCCGCGGCGACACGACGGACACGGCATCGGCCACCAGGTAGATGGTGTCCACGCTGCGTGGATAGAAATCGCCTTCGTACCGGCCGCCGATATAGGCATTGACCCCGTAAACCAGTTCGGTGCGGCGCACAGGATCCTGGGCGGCCACGGCAGCCGGCACGATCCACAACAATAGACATGCCGCAAGCCAGAGGAGGCAGGTGCGGTTGTGCGACAGCCTCACGATCGCACCCCACCCTTCCCCATCAGGTACATGCTGCCCGCGGCCAGCACCAGAACCGAACAGGTCGAAATCGCGGTCGTATAGGCGTAGAGCAGGGCATCGGCTCTGCGCACCGCCTCGGTGCCCTTGATCAGCAGTGCGAAGGGCGACACCCAGGTAAAAGCCAGATTGATTCGTTCCAACACAATGCGGGCCAGCCGGAGCGGAGGGTAGAAGCGATTGCCAACCGGAGCCAATTCAAGCAGGTCCGGGCTGAACTGCAGGGCCAACAGCACCAGCAGGATCAGGAGGAACCAAGCCAGACTGGCACGCACCCGGCGCGTGGCCGTCGACACAAAAATGCCCAGCGCAACCACGTGCATCACCACCGGAATCGAAAGGCCAATCACCGCCCAGGTGGGCACCGCGAAGGCAAATCCGGTAGTTCCGGCAAACAAGGCATAGCACACCAGGTACAGGGCCAGCAGGCCCAGATAGGCCAGACCGAAGGACACCAGCTTGCCACCGATGTAGGCCACGACGTCGATCGGTCCGTAGAACAGGACCTCGAGCGTGCCCTGCTCCCGTTCACGGGAAATGGATGTCACCGAGGCCAGGGCCAAAAACAAGCCTGTGACAAACAGCACGGAATAGATGGGCAGGTTGAACGTGCCCGAGAGCACGGCCAGGCCGCTGTCGGTGATGGACTGTGCGAGGGTGTTCAGGAACAGATGGGCCGCCAATCCGGCCAGCAGCACCACAAGATACGTTCCGGGGGAATACAAAAGTCCCCTCAGATCCCTGTGGCACACCAGCCAGGCAGCCAGCAGCCGCCCCTTGCCCAGTCTCCCGTCGATTCCCATGGG
The DNA here is from genome assembly GCA_965219935.1 of Caldilineaceae bacterium. Classification (GTDB taxonomy): domain Bacteria; phylum Chloroflexota; class Anaerolineae; order Caldilineales; family Caldilineaceae; genus Bin34. The sequence continues at coordinate 2,449,447 of CBDCOU010000003.1, forward strand.
ATACATTCGTCCGGCCGATGCGGCACCTCAGGCCGCAAGCCGCTCCACTTCCTCGTCCGTAATCGTGACGAATGCCTGTTCCAGGGTCATCTGTTCGGCATGCATGTCGACGATAACCCCGCCGTGTTGGCTTACGACGCGTGACACACCAGCCCGCTCCACGGGACTGGCGGTGCCCGTCAGGTGAACGGACAGGCGGCCGTCGCGCAGCTCCGCCCGGCTGACGAAGTCCAGGTCCAGGAGGGCCGCGGCGGGGAAGCGGTCGGGCTCGGCCAGTTCGATTTGGATGCGGGCTTCCGGCTGCAGTGCCTGCCGGATGTTGTCCAGCGTGTCCTCAACCATCAAGCGGCCCTTGTTCATGATGCCAATCCGGTCGGCCAGCTGTTCCACCTCGGTCAACACGTGGGATGAGATGAACACGGTCTTGCCCCGTCCGAGTTCGGAATGCAGCAACTCCCTCACTTCCACCACGCCTCTCGGATCCAGCGCGCTGACCGGTTCGTCCAGGATTAGGAGTTCGGGATCGTGCAGCAGGGCCCGCACCAAACCCAGCTTCTGTTGCATGCCCCGCGAAAAGTCCCGGGCCCGGGCGTCGGCGGCGTGCGTCAGGTTGACGCGTTCCAGCAAGGCGTCAATTCGCTGTTCGATCCGATCCACGCTGTACAGCCGCCCGAAGAACCGAAGGTATTCGCGCGCCGTCATGTCGTCGAAAAAGACCTGACGCTCACCCAACACTCCGAGTCTGCGGCGTACGGCGAACTCGCGCGCATGGGAAGGCGAATCCAACAGGTAGGCCACGCCCCGGGTTGGCCGTTCCAAGCCCAGCAGCAACATTATCGTGGTGGTCTTGCCGGCACCGTTGGGCCCCAGGAAACCGTAGATTTCATTGGCCTCAACCCGCAGCGACACGTCGATGACCGCTTCAAAGTCCGCAAACGACTTGGACAGCGAGTCCGTACGGATGGCATCAGCCATGGCTGGAATGTCCTCTTGAGGCCGGGACGGCGCCGGCCGGAGGGAAGATTCGGCGGTGCATCAATCCACAGATCGGCTTGGACACGTGCATGTGCGAAGAGCGGACAAATTGTCGTCTGTCACCGGCACCCCAAAAAGCAGTTCGTGCCAGCATCCCTTTGCCTCGGTGCTACTATCAACCGACTTCCCTGCCGCACAACACAGACTGATGACAGTACCGAGTCTCACAGACCTGCTCGCAAGTCTACCGGAATTCAGGGAACGTCTGGATTCCATTGTCACCGAAACACGCGCGTTCGACGTCTTTCGCAGGATTGCGGACACCTATGCGCCCACCCTGACCGTCTCCCGCACGCGGGCACCGGTCCTGAAGCGGATTCTGGATGAGGCGATGCGGGAAGGACTGTATGCCGACACGATCGACTTCACTCCTTCCTGCCAGGGAACCGGCGTCGCGGTGGCACGCCTGGGAGCGGCACCCCGGTCGCCCGTATGGTCCGTGGCCCACCTTGACAACATCAGCTTTCTGACCGGGCCCGGACGGAAGGGCGTGTATCCGCTGACTCCATTCTGCCAGTCGCGACTAACTCCCGGCGAGCGGCCGGCAGTGGCCCTCGATCTGACCGATCCGGATCAACCGGCGCGCATCGTTGCTTCCGGCCACATTGCGACAGCGGAACGATCTCCGGGATCCCTGGAGCCGGAACACCGGTTCGTGACCGACTGTGCGGACCTGCCGCTGGCCACCAGGGTCTGCTTCGCCTCCACGGCGGAATGGGACCGGACCACGGGCATGGTGTACGGCTGCATCGACAACGCGGCCTGTGCCTCCGCCCAGTTGCTGGCGGCACTGGTGGTCCGGCCCTACCGGCCCAATGTCAACATCCTGTGGACCGACGAGGAGGAAGGCGTCGTGGACATGGGCCCGCCCACCTTCGCCAGAGCCGCCTCGCGACTCGTGCTGCGCACACCGCTCGACCGGATGCCGGAGCTCGTCTTTGTCAGCGACATCCAGGACCTCGATTTCGCTGCAGATGTGGATGTCGACGACCCCGCCTGCTTCGGCCGAGGGACTGCCATGGAAGCTTTTACCAGCCGCACCCGGGGCACCGCAACCCCACCCCTGCTCCTCGGCGCCATGCGGAATCTGTTCGCCGAAATGGAGACCATTGGCGTGTGCGTCCTCGAGCAGGGACGCTATCTGAACCGGAACGACGACGTGGCGATGACCATGGCCACGCCCAACATTGTCCATCTGTGTTGTCCCGGTGCCTTTACCCACTTCCAAGGCAGACCGCGGGTGCATGTGGCGGACATCGTGCACACGGCCAAGGCCCTGGCGTGCCTTTGGATGGTGACGCAGTCCGACGACTGGCGCGCAACCTTCACGTGACCGGCGCGCGTGCGGATCCGCACGCGCTTGGTTGGCTGTTCCGCCAAGCACCGGCATCCCCTTCGCAGACGGAAATCACTTCAGGAGGCACATCCTTGTGTTTACACGCCATATCGACATTGAAAGCCATCAACCGCAGGAACTGATCCCCATCTCCGACCAGGTACGCGAGGCCTTGGCGGCAAGCGGCCTGGCGAACGGCCTGTGCACCGTGTTCTGTCCGCACACCACGGGCGGGTTGACGCTCAACTCGCCGCTGGACCCGACCACAGCTCAGGACTTGCAAGAAGAACTGGACCGGTTGGTACCGACGCGAACCAACTTCCACCATCAGTTCGACACGCCGGCCGACGCGGCCGCCCACGTCAAGGGGGCGCTGGTGGGCCACTCGGTGACCGTGCCGGTGGTGGACGGCCAACTGGGCCTGGGTTGGTCACAGGGAATTTTTTTCTGCGAGTTCGACGGGCCGCGGTCACGGCAAGTCCGCGTCTGCCTGCTCGGCAACGCCTGAATGTCCCCGGACCGTCTCTCCGACGACCCGGAACAAGCCATGAACCAGTCTTCGGAATCCATCCAGTGCACGACGATCTCCAACGTCATCATCGACGACATCGTGCTCTGGGATGGTCGCACCTACATGGGCACCCTGGGTGGTTCGGGAAGCCATGCCGTGGTCGGCATGCGCACCTGGAACGACGCGCCCCTGGGCTTGGCCGGCTACCTGGGCGACGACGCGCCCGAACCGTTCGTGACGCACCTGCAGCGACTGGGAGTGTCGCCGGACGGCCTGATCCGGCGGACCGGGCTGCCCACCCCGCGCGCCTGGCAGCTGTTCGAGGCCGACGGCCAACGGACCGAGGTGTTCCGGACATCGCTGTCCGAGTTCACGGCCAATCAGGTTCGCTTTGACGAGTTGAACACCGAACTCAAGCAGTCGTCCGGATTCCATGTGCAATGGGGCGGCTCGATCGAGGAAACCACCGGCCTGGTCCGGCAACTAAAGGCGGCCAATCCCACCGCCGTAATCGTCTATGAACCGGTCGACGACTTCCTGGCCTTGGACCGGGTTGCATGGACCCCGCTGCTGCGGGAGTGCGATGTGTTCCTACCCAACCTGGAAGAAGCCGCAACCCTCACCGGGCAGGCTTCCCCAGCGGACATGGCCACCGCATTGCTGGACTGGGGAGCGGATCGTGTCGTAATCCGGATGGCCGAACAGGGGATTTGGGTCCAGGACAGGCAGGGAAACCGGTGGCGGAGTCCGGCTGTTCCGACGCAGGTGGTCGACGTTACCGGTGCCGGCAATGCGTTCTGCGGCGGCCTGCTGGCCGGATTGGTGGGGAACCTGCCGTTTCTCGAGACGGCCCTGCGGGGACTGGTGGGTGCCAGCTTTGCCATCGAGCAGGTGGGCGTGCCCGAGACTCTGGTTCCCGGTTCCCCGGAGGCATTCCGTCGCCTTGAATGGGCCAGGGGCCAAGTCCAGGACATGAAATGATCCTGCAGTGCGCGGTTCGGCCGGGACGTGCGCCCGCTTGTCGGCTGTATCCGTTGGCAGTCTCTTGATGGGCAACTTCAATTTGTTGCGTCTCACACCAAACATTGAAGTCATCCAATGGCAGGAATTGATGTCCATGTCCGACGATGGCTCGCGGCATTGTGCCGGCCCGGGATGAGGCAAACAGCCTGTGCCCAGCGCTCTTTCCACACGCCACAGCCGGACTGGCCTTCATGGCACCCCTGAACTTGCCCGATGAACTGGACTGGTTGAAGCAGGCCCGCACCAGCTTCCAACATCGGTTCGGCGCGCCGACCTACGCGGCCGTTCACGTCCAGGCGGCACTGATGGGCTACTCGATGCCTGGGCCCAAAATGGATGGCCAACTGGGTCTGGATTGGTCACAGGGGCTCTTTCTCTGCGAGTTCCATGGGCCGCGGCCGCGACAGGTACGATTCCGTCCGCGCGCCATGGCCCAACACTGAACCGACGATGAATTCACCTCCGAAACCCATCCAGTGCACGACGGTCTCCAACGTCATCATCGACGACATCGTGCTGTGGGACGGTCGCACCTACATGGGCACCCTGGGCGGTGCGGGAAGCCATGCCGCCGTCGGCATGCGCACCTGGAACGATGCGCCCTTGGGCCTGGCCGGCTATGTGGGTGACGACGCACCCGAACCATTCTTGGCGCACCTGCAGCGGCTGGGCGTATCGCCGGTCGGCCTTGTCCATAGGGCCGGGTTGCCCACTCCGAGGGCTTGGCAGTTGTTCGAGGCCGACGGTCAACGCACCCAGGTGTTCCGGACATCACTCTCCGAGTTCGCGGCCAATCAGGTTCGTTTTGACGAGTTGCACGTCGAAGTCAAGCAGTCGTACGGATTCCATGTTCAGCGAGGCGGATCGATGGAGGAAACCACCCGCCTGGTCCGGCAATTGAAGGTGGCCAACCCTTCCGCAGTAGTCGTTGTTGAGCCCGTCGACGCCTTCCTTGGCTTGGACCGGGCAGCATGGACCCCATTGCTGCAGGCGTGCGATGTGTTCCTTCCCAACCTGGAAGAAGCCGCGACCCTCACCGGAGAGACATCCCCGGCGGACATGTCCTCCGCATTGCTGGACTGGGGATCGGACCGCGTCGTTATTCGGATGGCCGAACAAGGAATTTGGGTCCAGGACAGGCAGGAAAACCGGTGGCGGATCCCGGCTGTTCCGGTACAGGTGGTCGACGTCACCGGGGCCGGCAATGCGTACTGCGGCGGCTTGCTGGCCGGGTTGGTGGAGGGACTGCCGTTCCTTGAGACGGCACTAAGGGGGCTGGTGGGCGCCAGCTTTGCCATCGAGCAGGTGGGTGTGCCCGAGACCCTGGTTCCCGGTTCCCCGGAGGCAATCCGTCGACTGGACTGGGCCAGGCATCGGGTTCAGGCCATGAGCCAATAATCCTTGGTGCGATGCTGTCGTGGCACCCCAAGCCATCACGGTGCTGGTTTGACAGGTGTCATGGCTCTACAGGGCCCTGGGCAGACAAACCCCGTTGCAGTAGACCTGTTTGCTCTTGGCCGCGACGCCCGCGGAGTGACTGCAAGCCGATCGTGATAAGAACCACGCCCATCCTCCAACCGTCTCAAGCAGCACTTCAACCGTTGGGTTACAATGGCCGGGTTGAATGCACCTCGCGCTTTGACAACTACCCGGCTTGTCGCCGCAGGGCCAACCCGCAAGGGCTGGCAAACCGGTGCTGACTGCCGCCTGGTGCGGGTTTCGCCAGGCATCCTGCAGAAAAGGAGAATACTGTCCATGAAGACATGGAAAGTGTTGACTGTGTTAATGCTTCTGTGTGCTGCCGTACTGGCCGCCTGTACCGTGACTCCGGCACCCATGCCCGCCGATGACTCGATGGCCATGGAAGACGAGGGTCCTTCCGGTCCGGTTACCTTGAAGTTCCTGGCTCTGGCCGATGACGACCAGCTCAATGCCTGGCGGGAAATCCTGGCCGAGTTCCAGCAACTCAACGACGGCGAATATTCCTACGTGGAATTGGAGTTCGAGACGATCCCGTTCCGCGAACTGTTCCCCAAGATCGAGTCGTCGGTCGCCGTGGGTTTGCCCTGGGATCTGTTCCAGGCCGATGGCCCGGACATGAAGCACTACGGATTCAACCGCGTGATTTGGCCGCTGACCGACCACTTCTCCGAAGAGGAAATGGCCCAGTGGTTCCCGCAGTCCATCGAGGAAGGCTCCTTCCGGAACGAATTCCTGGGACCGCCCATCATGCAGTCCTGTTCCCTGCTCATGTACAACAAGGACTTCACCGATGCCGCGGGCGTAACGCCGCCGGTGGGCATTGAGAATGCCTGGACCATGGAAGAGGCCGTAGCCGCCTGGCAGGACACCACCGTCGACGAGAATGGCGACGGCGTCCCCGAAGTCTGGGGTCTGCGCTGGGGCCAGGGCACCTGGACCGGTGACTATGAGCACGGCATCTTCCGCCGCTCCAACGGCGAAATCGGCAGTGCCACCTACGCCGGCATGGGCGAGGACGGGGTGACCTTCCAGGGCTACCTCGACACGGACGAAGCGGCCGAAGCCATGCAGTTCTACCAGGACCTGCACCAGACGTACAAGGTGTCCCCGGTGGAAGCCATTCCGGAGATCTTCGAGAGCCGGCAGGCCGCCTTCATGGTCACACCGGACAACCGCATCGGTGCCTTGAACCGGATTCACGGCGAAGGCAACTTCAACTGGGGCGTCTCGGGCATTCCGTACTTCAAGACCCCGGTCTGCCACACCGGCAGCTGGCACTACGGGATTTCGCCCAACACCCAGCACTTTGAAGAGGCCCTCGAGTTCGTCCGCTACGCGTCCAGCGACGCCGGCGCCCGCATCTGGTACAAGCATGTACGCCAGCTGCCCGCCAACATCGGCCTGTTCAACGAACTGGACGAGTACGCCGAGGACGGGAATCAGCGGATTTGGCTGGATGCGATGAACAGCTTCGGCATCCCGCGCATTCAGACTCCCGGCTACACTGAGTACCAGCAGCTCTTTGCAGAGGCCGCCGGCAACATCGTCGTCGGTGCCGATCCCAAGGAGCAGCTCAGCGCGGCCGCCCGCCGCCTGGAAGGCCTGGTCCGCAAGTACACGGGGTGGAACAACTAACCCGTTTGCGTTTGTAGTGTTTTGAGACAGGCAGGGCTTGTGGCGCGGGGTGTCTGAACCCCGCGCCCGAGCCCTGTCACCCCCAATCCCATGCTCGCTACCCCCATCTCAACACCGGCCAAGGGCTGGGGCCGGATTTGGAGCAGGCGCAATCGCTACTACCTGATTGCCTTCCTGTTCGTACTGCCGGCACTGATTAATTTCACGGTTTTCCGCTACCTGCCGATCCTGGCGGCCCTGCGCGCCAGCATGTACCAGTACAGCCTGCTGGGCGGATTCGGCGACTTCGTGGGCCTCGACCAGTACCAGGCGATCCTCAGCGATTCCTTTTTCCGCAATTCGTTGTGGGTGACCCTGAAGTTCACCTTGTACAAGGTGCCGCTCCAGGTTGTGTTCTCCCTGATCCTGGCCCTGTTTCTGGCCCGCGAGAACCTGGGCACGGCTTTTGTGCGCAGCGCGGTCTTCACCCCGGTGGTCACATCGGTGATCGTCGTGTCCGTGCTGTGGTCGATGATGTACCACTCCCAACTGGGCCTGATCAACAGCCTCCTGTCAATCGTGGGGGTGCCGCCCCAGGCCTTCCTCTCCAACCCGGACCGGGCCCTGCCGGCCCTGACGGCCATGATGATCTGGAAGGACGTCGGGTTTTCCATGATCATCCTGATGGCCGGCCTCAAGGGCATCCCGGTGGTCTACCGCGAGGCCGCGGTCGTGGACGGCGCCAAGCCCTGGGAGGTCCTGTGGCACATCACGCTGCCCCTGCTGCGCCGGGTCATGATGTTCGTGATGGTTACCCAGACCATTTTTTCCTTCCAGGTGTTCGTGCCGGTCTATGCCATGACCCGCGGCGGCCCCCTGGAACGCACCAAGGCCGTGGTTTACTACATCTACCAGTACGGTTTCCTGTTTCAGGACATGGGCACGGCCAGCGCGATGTCGATCGTCACGCTGATTATCCTGCTGGTGGTCAGCGTCGGCCAGATGCGCCTGTTCCGTTCGGATGTCTCCTACTAAGAGGTCCGCGCCGTGAGCATTCTCGACAACGTAGCCGGCAACCTGGCGGCCTCGACCCCTGGCTCCAGCACGGAACTGCGGCGCGCAACTTGGCGCGGCCGCTTGCAAACGGCGGTGTTGATCGTCGTCTACGTCGTCATGTTCCTGGCCTTCACCATCCCCTTCTTCTGGATGTTCTTCGGCAGCATCCGGGAGGAAGCGGAAATTTTCGCCAACCTGTATCCCTTTACCTGGAAGACCATTCTGCCCATCAAATGGTCCCTTAAGAACTATCTCGACATCTTCGGCATTTCCGAGGACGGACAAAAGTTCGGACTGCAGTTCCAGCGCTTCCTGGGCAACAGCTTTCTCGTGTCCGCCGGCGTGGTCCTGAGTTCGCTGTTCTTCAACACCTTGGCCGCCTATTTCTTCGCCCGCCTGCGCTTCCCCCTCAAGAATGTGCTGCTGGTGTTCGTAATCGCCACCATGCTGGTACCGTTCCAGGCCACGATTGTGCCCCTCTACATCGTGGTCGACGCCCTGGGCATGGCGAACTCCTACAACGGCCTCATCTTTCCCTGGTACGCCAGCCCGTTCGTCATCTTTGCGCTGATGCAGTTCATGCGCGACATACCCACGGACCTGGACGAGGCCGCCGTCATGGACGGGGCCAACCTGTTCCACATCCTGTGGCGGATCATCGTGCCGCTGTCGATGCCGGGAATCATTACCATGGCCCTGCTGGAGTTCCAGTTCATCTGGAATCTCTTCTATTGGCCCCTGATCTTGATCAGTTCGCCCCAGCTGCAGATGATTCAGGTGGCCATCGCCACCCAGACCACGCAGACCCAAACCTTCTGGGGCCGCACCTTTGCCGGCTCCGTGACGGCCTCGCTGCCGGTGATCGTCCTGTTTCTGTTCCTGCAGCGGTACTACGTGCAGGGCATCGCCCTGACCGGCCTCAAAGGTTAGCGCCCCGCACGGGCCGCAGTCCCTCATCCGCACAAGGCATCCGCTGGACATGTCCGAACCCCGCCACCGCATCATCTACGACACCGATCCCGGCGTGGACGATTCGATGGCCTTCTTTCTGGCGCATGCCTCGCCGGAAATCGAGCTGCTGGCCCTGACCACCGTCTTTGGCAACGGCGGCATCGAGACCACGACCGCCAACGCCCTGCGCCTGGTCGAAACCGTGGACCGTCCCGACATCCCGGTTCTGCGGGGCGCGGCCAAGCCGCTGCTGCACGCCTATGACGGGCGCGGCGCCATGGTCCACGGCAGCGACGGACTGGGCGACTCCCACATGCCCCCGGCCGCCCTGCAGCCGGCGCACGGGCGAGCCGCCCAATTCATTGCGGAGCAAATCATGGCGGCACCGGGGGAAGTCACGCTGGTGGCCGTGGGGCCGCTGACGAACCTGGCCCTGGCGGTGTCCCTTGAGCCGGGCATTGCGGATGCGGTCCGGGAGGTCATCATCATGGGCGGTGCCGCGACCGTGGCCGGCAATGCCTCCCCGGTCGCAGAGGCCAACATCCACAACGATGCCGCGGCCGCCCGGATTGTGTTCGAGGCAGGATGGCCCCTGACCATGGTGGGTCTGGACGTCACCCAAGCCACGATCATGTCGTCGGCCTACCTGGACGACCTCTATGCCACCGGCAATCCGGCCACGGATTTCATCGCCCGCATCGTGCCCTTCTACCACCGGTTTCACACCCGGCAGGGGGTGGACGGCATCTATGTCCATGATTCGTCCGCCATCATGTATGCGATCGATCCCACCCTGTACGAGACCCGTTCCGCTTATGTAAGGGTCTGTCTGGGCCACGAAGGCACCAGGGGCCAAACCGTTCCGGACTGGCGAGCCCAATGGCAGGCGGAACCCGTCGTCAACGTGTGCCTTGGCGTTGACGCGGAGCGCTTCAAGGCCATGTACCGCGAGCGCCTGATACAGGGATTCGCGTAAACTCGCGTACACCAACCGGACGCCGCCTTGCCGGCGCGTCGGTTCCGAACTGCATCACAACGAGGTCGAGGCATGAATGAAGCATCCCTGCGCAACGGCATCCTTGGTTCGCTGGCAACCGCGGGCCTGGGGGATGCCCTGGGCGCGGGCACCGAGCAGTGGACCATCGAGGAGATCTTCGAGGCCCACGATGGACCTATTGCCACCCTTATCCAACCGCCGCCGGACACATTTGCCGGTGCGGAAGGCAACCTCAAGGGCCAGATCACGGACGACACCAGCCAGATGTACTATCTGGCCGAGGACATCATCGCGGCTGACGGGGTTCTGGACGAGGAGGTGTGGAAGAACTGTCTCCTGCGATGGGCCGACAACTCTCCCCACGTGGGCAACATGGGCCCCTCCACCCGCCCGATGGTGGAAGCCCTGCGAACCGGAGGAAATCCCTATCGCGTCGGACTGGTCGGCACCTCCGACCGGCAGGTGGCCAGCATGGGCGCCACCAACGGATCCTCCATGCGGGTGGCACCGGCCGGCCTTATTCACCCGGGCGACCTTGAAGGCGCCTGTCAGGCCACGCTGGCCACCTGCATTCCCACCCACAATACCAACATCGCGATTGCCGCAGCCTGCGCCATCGCCAGCGGCTGTGCGGAGGGCCTGAAACCGGATGCGGACCCCTTCTCCGTGGTGCAGGCCTGCCTGTGGGGCGCCCGGCGCGGCGAAGAACTGGCGCGCACCCATCCTCGGGCGCGCGTGGCCCCCGGACCCTCCATCGCACGCCGCACGCAGCTGGCGGTCCAACTCGGCATGGCAGCCACATCCCTGCGACAGGCCCTGGACGACATTGAAGCACTGATTGGCAACTCGGTCATGGCCTGCGAGTCCATTCCGGCCGCGATCGGGGTGTTCATCCATGCCCAAGGGGATCCGTGGGACACCATCGTGGCCGGATCCAGCCTGGGCAACGACACGGATTCCATTGCGGCCATCGCGGGCTCCCTGGCCGGTGCGCTGCGCGGGTTCGACGCCCTGCCGCAGGACACGTATGCAACGTTCGCGGAGGCCAACCGGGCCGAACACGACATCGAGCAGATCGCGGACGGACTGGTTCGCATAGCACTGAGGAATCTCTCATGACAAAGGTGATCATCGACTGCGACCCGGGGCACGACGATGCCCTGGCCATCCTGCTGGCCGGGCAGCATCTGGACATTCTCGGCATCACCACGGTGGCCGGCAACCAGACCTCGGACAAGGTGACGGCCAATGCCCTGAAAATCGTGGAGTTGATGAGCAGGACCGACATTCCCGTCTTCCGCGGCGCGCAGGTACCCCTCCTCAGAAAGGCGATCCATGCCGGTCACATCCACGGCGAAACGGGCCTGGACGGACCGGACTTCCCCGTTCCCGTCAAGGAGGTGGAGGACCGGCACGCCGTCGACTTCATCGTGCAGACGCTGATGGCGGAGGATGATGTCTGGCTGGCCCCGGTCGGCCCCCTGACCAACGTGGCGCTGGCCATCCGGCAGTGTCCCGAGATCGTGTCCCGCATGGCCGGCATCAGCCTGATGGGCGGCAGTCTGACCACGGGCAATTCCACGCCCACCGCGGAGTTCAACATCTGGTTCGACGCCGAAGCGGCGCGCATCGTCTACGACTCCGGCGCACCGATTAAGATGTGCGGCTTGAACCTGACCCAGCAGGCGAATGCAACGGACCGGGAGATTGAGCGAATCAGGAACCATGGCAACCAGGTGGGCGAGGTGGTGGCCCAGCTGCTCGAGTTCTACCTGGACGCGGGGGAACGGGTTACGGGCGTGCGCAAGGCGGCCCTGCATGATCCGTGCGCCGTAGCGGCCCTGATCCAACCGGACCTGCTTGAGTTCGAAGCCATGCACGTGTTGGTGGAAACCCGGGGCGAACTGACCTACGGAATGACCGTGTGCGACTACCGACACCTGCGGGGGTTCGGCTCGTCCCAGGTGGACCGGGGCCCTCTGCGCCAGGAAGCCAACGTCGAGGTTGCCATGAAGATCGATGAACCCGGCTTCCTGGATCTGCTGATAGATGCCCTGGGCCGGTATTAGACACTTCCGATCCCGCATCCGGCGGCATCCCGGTCACGGAACCATGAAATTTCCCCACTTCAACCCGAAAGGCGGCGCGCGATGACTGGCATACCTGTGGTCCTGGATGTCGACACGGGGGTTGACGACTCCCTGGCCCTGCTCCTGGCCGCCCGTTCGCCGGCGCTCAACCTCTTGGGCGCGACGTGCGTCACCGGCAACGTGGCCGTGGACAAGGTCGTGGACAACACGCTCAAGGTGCTGGCCGTGGCGGGACGCGGCGACGTTCCGGTTGCAATAGGGCGGGACCAGCCGTTGCTGGAGAAGGTTGTCAGCGCAGCCTATGTGCACGGCGAGGACGGCCTGGGGGGACTCAACGCGTCCCTGCCCGTCCCGGACCGAGCCCCCGAACCCACCCACGCGGTGGATTTCCTGGCCAACCTCCTCGTCACGGCATCGGAGCCGGTGACCCTGATCCCGCTGGGACCGTTGACCAACATCGCGGTGTTGTTGCGGGAGCGGCCGGAGGCGGCCCGCGGCATTCACCGGATTGTCCTGATGGGCGGCGCCGTCGGGTCCGGGAATGCGTCGGCCGTGGGCGAGTTCAATATCCGGCAGGATCCGGAGGCGGCCGAGATTGTCCTGACCAGCGGCCTCGACGTAACGCTGTACACGTGGGACGTCTTCACCCAGGTGACGTTTTCGGCGACGGAAGTCGCGAGCATGATGGACAGCGACAGCCCCAGCGCGCAGTTGGCCGGCAGGCTGATGGACTTCATGCTGCGCAACCACGACAGGACCGAAACCTCCATCGGCGATGCCGGCGCCGTGGCCAGCGTAATTGAACCGGAAGGACTCGAGACGCGGCAGTGGCCGATGCGCGTGGAGCTGACCGGCACATGGACCCGGGGGATGACGGTCGCCGACCAGCGTCCCGGCGCCTGGGTGCACAAGGAATCGGCCTGGCAGCCCCCCATGGGCAACCTGGTGTCGGTGAGCACGGCCGTCGATGTGGAGCGCTTCCGCACCCTCTTCCGGCAAGCCGTGGAACATCCAGCCGACCGGAACTAGACACATCGGGAAACCCGGACCGCGGGGCGGTCCGCAGCGGGACAGCATCCAACAGGCAGGCAACGGCTCTTGAACGAACAGAAACGGGACATCGATGTCCTGGCCATCGGCGGGATCGACGCGGACCTGGTGCTCAAGGTCCCCCACATTCCAGGGCACGACGAAAAGGTTCGGGCAGGTTTCGAAGGCTGGCAGTCCGGCGGACCGGTCGGCAATATGGCGTGCGCCGCCAGTCGTCTGGGACTGCGTGTGCACGCGGTGTGTCAGGTTGGCGACGACGAAGGCGGCGCGCGATTCCTGGACGACTATCGCAAGGACGGGGTTGACACGTCGCTGTGCGACGTGCGCCCGGGGGACGCCACACCCTTCACGGTCATCCTGATCGATCCCACCGGAGAAAAGGTCATCCTCTTGATTTCCACCTTCGAGCCGGAGTACAACCTGGAACGGATCGGCGCGGCCCTGGAACGAACCCGGGTGATGTTCATGCTCCCGCGCGGCAAGGACTTTCCGGTTCTGGCCCAACTGGCCCGCGCCAAGGGGGCCAAGGTAATGACGGACATCGAGCCGGGAGCCGACGACGATGCCGAATTCCTCAAGCCGGTGCTCAAGCTCGTGGACATTGCCAGCTTCAACCAGTTCGGCGTCCGAGCCTGGACCGGCAGGGAACCGTCTCCCGAACTGGCCCGCGAACTGATTGCGATGGGACCCTCAACCGTTCTCTTTACCCGGGGAGCGGCCGGTGCCATCGGGGCCAACGCCAACACCTCGCTGCAAGTGGAGGGGCACAAAGTGGAGGTGGTGGACACCACGGGAGCCGGAGACACCTTTCATGCCGCGTTTGTCAAGGGCACCCTGTCCGGCCTGGCGTTGAAGGATGCCCTGGCCTATGCCAACGCGGCCGGTGCCTTGTCCGTGACCGGCCTGGGACCGAGGGGGTTGCTGCCGGACCACGCGACGGTCGAAACGTTCCTCAGCGAGCGAGGGGCATGAACCCGCAGCGGGCCGCGGTATGCCTTGGCCTCACGCTCCGGGGTACGGAACGGAAGCGCACTGAACCAAGCCACCGATCCTTTGCAGTTTCAGGCTGATTATCGGAACATCCCGCCACCATTGTTGTGGCCCAGAAGAAAGGACCAACATGACCACCAACGCCATGATTGCGCAGGTCGAAAGCCTGCCGGAATTGATCCAAACCGAGTTCGAGGGCCTGGACGAGAGGGCCAGAACGATCCTGAGCCATGAGGAATGGCTGTCGGTGAAGCGCATAGTGACCACTGGATGCGGGGACTCCCACATGGCGGCGGTGGCAACCCAATGGGCCTTCGAGCGGCTTGGCGGCGTCCCGACCGATGCGGCCACGGCCATGCGGGCGGCCAGGTATGCCCTGCCGGAGGCCACCGATCGGGTCTGGCGCAACCCCTTGACCATCGGCATTTCCGTCTCGGGAGCAGTGAGCAGGACGCGCGAGGCCGTGGCTGCGGGGAAGGAACGGGGCTTCCTGACGATTGCCGTGACGGGCAATCCGGAGGCGCCCCTAGGCCAGACCGCGGAACGAATCCTGAACTGCCGCATCCCCGACTTTGTGCATGCGCCGGGCGTGCGCTCCTACCGGATTTCCCTGCTGGCCCTGTGGCTGATGGCGATCCGACTGGGCGAGGTCGGAGGCCGGCTCACCGGCAAGGAAGCCCAGCAGCACCGAGACGATCTGCGCGCCACCGCGGATCGGATTGCCGAAACCATCGAACTCAACACCGGTCCGGCCCGGGAACTGGCCGAACAGATGGCGGAACGCAAGCACTTTACCTTTGTGGGAGACGGGCCCGGCTATGCCACGGCCCTGTTCTCTGCGGCCAAGATCCTGGAAGCGGTGGGGCGCGATGCCTGGGGCCAGGACACCGAGGAATGGGCCCATCTGCAATACTTCAGCCGCGTGGAGCCGGATGCCCCCACCTTTGTCATCGCCGACGGGGGGCGCGGAACCACCCGGACCGCGGAAATCCTGCCGCCCATGCAGCGGATCGGGCGGGAAATGGTGTTGATCGCACCGGATGCGAACGGGGCGGCTTCGCAGTTCCAGCATCACCTGCCGGTCGCTGAAGGGGTATCGCCGTTGTTCTCCCCCATGGTGAACGCCGTGCCCGGCGAATTGTTTGCGGCCCAGTTGGCCGATGTCACCGGCGAAAGGTACTTCGGCGGGTTCACCGGTGTTTACGATCCCCAAACCACCGGCGGCAACAACATCGTCACCAGCAACGTGGAGGCGGTTGCGGACATGGTCCCGTAACCATCGCCAAGACAGTTGCACCAAGCCTGAAGTCCCCCCCCCGGACCGGCCTACGGGAACATCGGAATCGCCTCCTGTGAGGCCACGTCCAGTAGCCCGGAGGTGTCCGAGGCGGACACCTCCGGAATGACCGTCAGCGCCAAGCCAGTGGTGGCCAGGGCCTTGGCGTGATGGGTGATGCCAAATTCCACGGCTACATCGTTCAGTTCGGCCATGTCCACCGCCAAATCGGCCACGGACTTGGCGGACATCAGACCGGCAATGGGAAGGTCCACCTGGCCGATGATTGCCCCGCCCGAGACAAAGGCGATGCCGCCGTGGCTGGCTTCAAGCGCCTGGACCGCCGCCAGCATGTCCTCCGTGTTGCGGCCGGCCACCATCAGGTTGTGGGAATCGTGGGCCACCGTGGTCGCGATCGCGCCCTGGTTGAGTTCAAGTCCCGTGAGGATGGACAGTCCTGGACCATGCGCTTGGCTGTGCCGGGGAATCACGGCCAGAAAACAGGCATCCTCGGCAATCGAGGATAGGACCAGCCGACTATTGCGCACCTCGGCTTCAACGGTTCGCAGTTCCGTCAGCCGTGACGGCAGCAGATGCATCGTGTTGATCCGAACCGAGCCGTTCTTGATCGGAGTCCGCGGTTCCAGATCCGTCGCCGCCAGCGGGTTGAGGTGAACCGTGTTGCCTCCGGGCGGTTCCAGGGTGTCGAGCGGGATTTCCACCGTCATCTTTCCCGCAGCCACAACGCGTTCCCCACCCGCATAGACATCCCGTACGGAGACATCCTCCAGCGAGTCCAGCAGGATGAAGTCCGCCCGGTACCCGGGGGCGATGGCCCCGCGGTCCCGGAGGCCGTAGTGCTGGGCACCAATCCAGGTTGCCCAGCGAATGGCGCGCGCCGGCTCGACCCCGTGGGAAATCATCTCCCGAACCACTCGATCCATGTGGCCGTTCTCCAGTAAGTCGGCCGGTTCGATGTCGTCGGTGCACAGGGCAATGTCCACGTGCCTGGCCTCAAGCATCTGCGGGAGGATGTTCGGAACGTGGTTGCCGTGGCTGCTCACTTTCAACAACGGCAGGAGGCCCAGCCTCAGCTTCTCCAGCCCTTCGGCCCCGTCCCTCAGTTCGTGGTCGTTGTGGATGCCGGCCGCCGTATAGGCGTTGGCCTCGCGCCCTTTCAGCAACGGGGAGTGGCCCTGGACAACCATGTCCGCCTCCAGGCCAGCCTGCACGATGCCCAGCATTCTGGGATCCCTGTGGATCACCCCCTGGAAGTCCATGACCTCGGCCACACCGATCACCCTGGGCCAGGCCATCATCTCGGCCACGTCCTCCGGGCCAAAGAATGCACCGGCCGTCTCCGCACCCTCAACCGCCGGCACGCAGGACGGGATGCAGACGAAGACCGACAACGGCAGTCCTTCGCTGCTGTCGATCATGTAGCGGACTCCTTCCTTGCCGAGAACGTTCCCGATCTCGTGGGGATCGATGATGGAGGTGGTGGTTCCCTTGGGCAGCACCCCGGCAGCATAGGCCGGCGGCGTCACCATTGTGCTCTCGATGTGCAGGTGCGTGTCCACAAATCCCGGTGCGGCCCACAGCCCGGTGGCGTCGACTTTGGACGCGGCTTCAAGATCGTAGGTCCCGGCCGGGGTTGCCAGGGCAATCCGGTTGCCGAGCACGCCGATGTCCGCGGCGTACACTTCACAGGTAAAGACGTTCACCAGACTCGCATTGAGGATTGCCAGATCCAGCGGCCTGTCGCCCATGGCGGCTTCGATGAGGTCTGTTCTTGATCGCAATGTCATATCCATTCTGTGGGTCCGTTGAACAGAAAGGTCGGAACAATGTACACGTAGCCGCGATGCGGCTACGGTCGTGCGGTTGCCGGCCCGGCAACGATGTTGACCTTGGAACGATACCCGGAAAGCATGGCACAATTCACCATTCCCCAGGCCCTGTTCGGCAGCCGGCCATGAGAATGGAGGCGCTCTGTCCGGGCAAGGGCACGGCCGCGACACCAGCCATGGGGCTTTTTCGGATTTGGTATCGTTACCGGTGCCCGCGCCACGCACACGATCCCTGAATCCTTAACATCTTCTTGCAACGCTAAGCGGAATCACACCGTTGCCAATTGGCAACGCGGTTACAGTCAGCCTGTCCTTGACATCAGACTTGGAGGATTCCATGTCACAACAAAAACGTTCGCCGAGAAACGCACTAGTCGTTGTCGGCATCCTGTTGGTAGTTCTGTTGATGAGCGCGGCCTGCGCCATGCCGGTTCCCGGCCAGACCGCATCCGAGACCGAGGTTTCGGTGATCGATGTCTATATCGGTTCCGACACCAACATCTCGGACTGGTGGGGCAATTCGATTAAGCCGGCCTTTGACAAGGCCCATCCCGGCTACGAGTTGAACATCATTCACACCGGATCGGGTGGCGGCGGCAACGGCCCCATCGCCGACCGCGCCATGGCAGCCCTGGAAACGGGAGACGATCCGGGCTCCGACTACTTCGAGACCTTCAATCCCCTGCAGCCGATTGGCGCCATGGAAGCCGGCCTCTGGCAGGAGATCACGGAGGACAATGTTCCCAATCTGGCAAACGTGATCGATTCCGCGCGGCGCAGCAGCAACGGATTCGACGTTCCCTACCGTGGTTCCCAGGTCCTGTTGGCCTATAACGCGGAACGGTTGTTGCAGATTCTCAAGGACAGGGGCGAGGTCGGCTCCGACGCCACCGAGGTCCCGTCCGAGTTTGTTCCGGCAACTTGGCCGGAACTCATGGATTGGATCTGCGCATTTCCGGGTGAGTTCATCTATCCCCGACCCGACACCACGGGTGCGGGCCGCGAGTTCGTCACCCGCGCCATATTCCAGGCCAACAACCTGGAACCGGCACGCTTCTCCACCCAGGCCTACGCCGAGCAGTACGGGGCCGGTGAGTTGACTGCGGAGCAGATCGCCGACATCAACGAGACGCACTTTGCCGGCGCTTGGGAACAGCTCAACGCCATCGAGCCGTGCCTCTACGACAAGGGGGCCTATCCTTCGGGTTCCTCGGCCGAGACGCGCTTGCTGGTGGACAACCTGACCACCATGATCACCATCTGGTCGGATCAGGCCCTGCAGGCCAAGGGTCTGGGGCTGCTGCCGGAACAGACCAAGTTCATCCAACTGGACGATCTGCCGATGGTCGGCGGCTACGCGTCCTCCACGATTCCCACCAACGCCAGCGACCTGGAAGGGGCGTTGCTCCTGGCCAACTACCTGCTCTCGGCGGAAATGCAGGAGTCCGTGGTGCGGGAAATCGGCGGGTTCCCGGCCATCAGCTGGGACTTGCTGCCCAGTGAACTGCAGGAAGACTTCAACGACGTAATCACGGATACGGTGCCTTCCTTCAGCAGTTCCTGGCGCGCCGCCATGTTCGATGGCTGGTACACGCATGTCGCGCCGGACGTCGAACGCGAATAGACCCGTCCCACCGTCATGACTGTTACGGGATCCCGCGGGTCCCTGCCGGAACCGGCCGCTGTACGTGGCCGGTTCCGGATTCCCCCATCCGTATTGGGATACTCCCTGATTCTTCTCCCTCTCCTGGTGATGGGGACGTTGATTCTCTATCCCGCCTTCCTCTCCGTCTCCGACACGCTCACGGACCGCAACCCGGACGGGTCCCTGCAATTGTCGCTGGCGGACTACGCCGAATTCTTCGACACGCCCCTGGCCGTCCGCAACTTGGTCTTCAGCCTGCGCATCACGGCGGTGACCGTCGCGGTGCTCTTCCTGCTGGGGTTTCCCATCGCGCTCTACCTGCGCTTCACCGCGGGCCGCCTCGGTGACCTCATCCAGATGCTGGCCTTGTTTCCCCTGTTCGTGCCGGGCATCATCGCCGCCTACGCGCTGATCCGGTTCATCGGGGACAACGGCTGGCTCGAACGTTTCCTGGTGCTTCTGTTCGGCTACGAAGGATTCACTTCACCGTACCTGCGCCCGGCCGGGATCGTCGTGGGCCTGGCCTGGGAGGGCATCTCCATCACGGTCCTGATTCTGACCGCGGGTTTGAGCCAGATCCCCGATTCCCTCCTGGAGACCGCCACGGACGTGGGCGCCAACCGCTGGCAGTCCTTCTGGCGCATCACCATGCCGCTGATGAAGCGTTCCGTGCTCATCGTGCTGACCCTGAACTTCCTGACGGTCTTCGGCTCCTTCACAATCCCCTACCTGCTGGGACCGGCATCGCCTGAAATGATGGGGCCTTACATGCGGCGCACCTTCTACGACGCCAACCTGCCCAGCCGGGCCCAGGTGCAGGCGGTCATCACGTTCCTGATCAGCGGCGTCGTCAGCCTCTTGTACGTGCGATCCGTGGTCAGCCAGAAGGTGGAGGAAGAAAGCTGAAGCCTCCAATCCCGAACACCGTCGTCACACGACGGACAACCGCATGACAGTCATGCGCAACGTAGCCAAACGGGGCCTGCGCCTGGTCGCGGGCCGACCCTGGTTTGGCATCTGTCTGCTGCTGCTCCTGGCGCTGTTCGTGCTGGGCCCCATGCTGAACGTCTTTCTCTGGGCGTTCACGCGGAACTGGACCTATCCCTCGCTTCTGCCCACGATCTGGAGCATCGAGTTCTGGGACGACACCTTCACCCGCGCGGACATCGCCGAAGGATTCATTGACAGCGTCTGGATTTCGCTGATCGTGACCGGCCTGTCCGCGATTATTTGCCTGCCGGCAGCCTACGCCTTCGCGCGCATACAGTTTCCCGGGCGAACCTTCTTCCTGCTGTCCTTCCTGGCCACCAATGCCTTCCCCCGGTTTGGCCTGTACATCACAATCGCCGTGATTTTCTTCCGCCTGCGTCTCATCGGAACCGTGCCGGGAGTGGTCCTGATCCAACTGGTGAACACGCTGCTGTTCATGATTTGGATCCCGACAGCCGCCTTTCAGGGGGTGGACCGCGCCCTGGAGGAAGCTGCGCTGGATGTCGGCGCCTCCCCCATGCGCGTATTTGTGCAGGTCACGCTGCCCCTGGTGGCCCCCGCCTTGGCGGCCGCGCTCCTGTTGACGTTCGTCGGCACGTTCTACGAGACCCAGGGAGCGCTGCTGGTCGGGGTTCCCGAAGTCCGAACCCTGCCGGTGGTCATGATTCGACTCATCAACAACCAGGTGGTCGTGCAATACGGCGCCATTCTCTCGGTGGCCCTTTGGGTGCCGTCCCTGCTTCTGCTCATCTTTGCCCAGCGCGTACTGCGGGGCAACACCATCGCCTCGGGATTTGGGGTCTGACACCATGGCCACACTGACCCTGCAAGCACTGGTCAAGCAGTTTGGCGACGTGACCGCCGTCAACGGGGTTGACCTGTCGGTGGCCGACGGGGAATTCCTGTGCCTGCTGGGTCCTTCCGGATGCGGCAAGACCACGGCCCTGCGCATGATCGCGGGCTTCGAGCGGCCCACTGCAGGCGACATTCTCGTCGACGGGACCCCCGTCACGGGCACGCCTCCCAACCGCCGTCCGACCGCCATGGTGTTCCAGCAGTACACGCTCTGGCCCCACATGTCGGTATTCCAGAACATCGCCTACGGCCTGCGTCTCCGCAGGCTGGCGCGGACCGCCATTGAGGAGAGGGTGGCGGATGGGTTGGACCTGGTGGGTCTGGCCGGATATGGAAACAGGTTGCCGTCCCAGCTCTCGGGCGGTCAGCAGCAGCGTGTGGCCCTGGCGCGGGCACTCGTCCTAGAGCCCAAAATCCTGCTGCTGGATGAACCATTCAGCAGCCTGGATGCCGCCTTGCGCGTGCGCCTCAGGGAAGAACTGCTACGCATTCAGCGTCAATTGGGCATCACCACGATTTTCGTGACGCACGACCAGGAGGAAGCCCTGAGCCTGGCGGACCGCATTGCCCTCATGCAGGCGGGCAACATCGTGCAACTGGACACGCCCAGCGAACTGTACGCGCATCCCCGCAACCTGTTCGCCGCCGAATTCATCGGGGCGATGAACCTCCTGCCAACCCATCCGTCGGATCCCGCCCTCGGCCTTGACCCGCGCACTCTGTCGCTACCTCCGGGAGTGCAGGGGAACGCTTCCCTGACCGTGGCGATTCGACCGGAGGACTTTCAGGTGACGGAATCCTCCGAACCGGGAATGTGGGCCGGGGAAGTGGAACAGACCATGGACATGGGGCACTACCGCAAGGTGCTGGTGACCCTGGCCGGCGCGTCCGCACCCGTCAAGGTGTTCATGGCCAAGTCAATGGAGGTCCGTGAACAACAGACGATTGGACTGACGCCACTCCGCTATCTGGTGTATGCGGAAAAAGGCGAACCGGTCGAGGTTGTCCCCGACAGACCCATGCCACAAGCCTGAGACGGTTCGGCCGCCCGGCGTGGGTTTGGTCGAACAGGAACTGCTCTGTTCCAGTAGGGCAGTTCGGCCGGCATCCCATCCGGACCGGATGGAAGCTTCCGGCCGGTGCGGAGCGGGATCGGACCCAACCTGTCGATACCATCTTCAGTCCCGGCCGGTGGGCAACGTTTGAGGTTACCCCCAATCATGGTCGATGGATGTCGCTGCCCTCGTGCAGGCTTATGGAACTGGTCCCCAGTCAAAGAGGCTCTCCGATGTCGTCCCTAAAGATCCCAACCCGGATCCTGATCGCAAGCCTGCTCCTTCTTCTGGTCGCGACATCGCCCGTTGCCGCCCGCGAATCCCTGTTGGAGCCCCTGCCGGTCGGGGCCAAGGCCCGTCTGGGCCGGGGTACGGTGGCGGCCATACAGTATTTTCCGGATGGCACTCGGCTGGCGGTTGGGGGCAGTGCAGGCATTTGGTTGTATGACACCCGCTCCCACGATGTCGTGTTCCTGCTCACCGCCCCTACGTGGACCCGCGACAGCTTGGCGTTCAGTCCCGATGGCCAAACTCTGGCCACCAGCGAATGGAACACGGTTCGCCTATGGGACGCATCCACGGGCATCCTCCAACACACGTTGCAAGGTACTCAGGGTTATATCACGAGCGTGGCCTTCAGTCCCGACGGCCAAACCCTAGCCACCGGCGACCGGCACGAAACCATCCGCCTTTGGAACCCGACTACGGGCGCGCTTCAGCACACCCTGAGAGGCCATGAAAATTGGCTCACCAGCCTAGCGTTTAGTCCCGACAGCCGCACCCTAGTCAGTGGCGGTTACCGCACCATCCGCCATTGGGACACGGCCACCGGCACTCTTCGGCACGTCCTGCGACCTTCGGGCAGCATCCTGGCCTTCAGTCCCGACGGCCAAATCTTGGCCAGTGGTGGACCAGGCCACACCATCCGCCTGTGGGACTCGGCCACGGGTATGCTCAGGCACACCCTGAACCATGCGTATCAGGTCCGGAGCATGGTGTTCAGTCCCGACGGCCGGAACTTGGTCAGCAACGATGGAGACTTCGCCGTCCGCCTGTGGGACACGGCCACGGGCATCCCCCGATACTTCCCGCCACAACATACATGGGGGGAGGTAAAAAACGTAGCGTACAGTCCCAATGGCGACATCCTGGCCAGTGGCGTTGGAGGCCTTGGCCACATCCTCATGTGGGACATGGTTACGGGCACCCTTCTGCACACCCTGGACCACCACTTCAATGCGGTCCGGAGCCTGGCCTTCAGTCCCGATGGTCAAATCCTGGCCAGTGGCGATGTGGGGGATTCCATCCGGTTATGGGACACGACCACAGGCACCCCTCTGCATGTCCTGGCTGGCCATATGGGTCCGTGGGGCAAAGTGACCGGGGTCCTGAGCTTGGCATTCAGTCCCGACGGCCGGACCCTGACCAGTGGTGGTGCATGGGGTGTGTACCAACAACACTCCATTTTCGTGTGGGACGTGGCTACGGGTGCCCGGCATGATTCCCGGCAGGGCCATACGGGTCATCTTCGCGAGGCGGCTTTCAGCCCTAACGGCCGGATCCTGGCTGGTGCTGGCGAAAACGACGATACCGTCCGGTTGTGGGATGTGGCCACGGGTACTCTCCAACACACTCTGGAAGCCCATACCGACAGGGTCCAGAGCGTAGCGTTCAGTTCCGATGGTCGAACCTTGGTCAGTGCCGGCAAGGACAACACCATCCGGCTGTGGGACGCTGTCACAGGCACCCTCCGGCACACCTTACTGGGTCATGCCGCGACCCCTAGGTATTCCTACAGCAATCCGAGCAGCGGCCCGCGCTGGGATCCGGCCAGCGTGGCATTTAGTCAAGATGGTCGGACTCTGGCCAGTGGCGGTGAGGACCGCACCATCCGGCTGTGGGACGTGGCCACGGGCACCCTCCGGCAAGTCCTGCAGGGACATGCGGCTGGAATTACCGGTCTAGTATTCAGTCCCGACGGACGCACCTTGGCCAGTGGCAGTCTTGATGGCACCATTCTGTTGTGGGATGTGGCCGCGGAGATGGGTGCGCCCGCGGCCTCGGGAGACTTCCGCAACTTGGAAACCAATCCCGACGGATACTGGGTGGCGTGGAAAAGGGGAACCTCGGTAACGATCAGTTTCAGCAGTCCGCGCGCGTCCGTGCAATCCCATGCGCGTCAGGATCCGCAACCACAATTTGTGCTGCCGGAGGGCTTTCGCCCCACGACCCGGGTGACTCACACGGTGACGGGCCAGCGGGTCGACCAGCGGGTCGACGAGGATCGGGTACCGGTGCCAAATGCACAACCGGCGACCTTCGACCTGACCATTGGCCCAAATGGGGAGGTGCGCTACGTGGACAACACGAAGGTGGACGGTCTGGGTTATGTGGACTACCGCGTGGCGCTTTTGACATTTCAGACCAGCAACACCCCATCCACGATCAGGACAGGGGAAACCGCGACTGCGGGACCCGAGCTCAGCCAATAGATGCTGCGGAAGTGCGGTCTCCTGTTCGTGACAGGGGACCACAGCCGATACCCACCCCTCGTCAGAGTTGCGTCCAATATCCCGACCCGATACGCCGTTCCGGGTTGCGGCAGACCCGGAACGGCGTCATATGCCTCTTACTCGTCCCAATATTCCTCGCCTTCGACCCCAACCTGGACAATGCGCGCCTGGTCCACGCCGGCCACTCCCACATACCGGAACAGCATGCCGTCCGATTCCCGGGGCTGCATGTCCTGCACCACAACGGTCTCTTCTCCGTTAAGAAGAGTTGCGAAAGGCGCTGCCTGCGTATCCCCATCGGGATCCGTGGGGAACTTGAATTCGATTGCCGGGTTGTTGGTGTACACCACGTTCCCTTCTTCGTCGGTCACCCAGAACTCGGAAATCGCGGACTCGTCGGCGACTTCCACCAGCACCGCGTTGATCTCATCGGTTGTCATGCCCGCGGCAATGGCAGCCGCCACAAAGTGCGCCGTCAACTTGGCCGAGGCAACCATGTGACCACCGACATCCTCGTGGTCGTCCTCATGCCAGCAAAAGTAGTCACCCTCATACCAGAAGTCGTCTTCGCACCGTAAGGACTTGGAGTAATCGTCGTCGAATTTGCCTCTGGGGGACCAGTCGCCATAGGAATGGCCGCGACCATGCATCAGCTCATGCGTCATACCCATCATCATGGCGATGGCGGGATAGCAGCCGGAGATCGACATTGCAACAACAACCAGCAGTACCAAAGTAAGAATTTTGCGCATGTAATTCAGACCATGTGTGGAGACAGGGCATCGGCAATTCCGCCGGCTGCCAAGCGGATTTGGTTTGGCTGCCAGCTTCGGAAATCAGCGTATCACACGGGAATCGAATGTTCGGTAGCGCATACGATTTTGGGCTCTGTCTCGAAGACTGTTTCGCGCTCCGCGGTGTCCGCCTACAATCAGACACACGGGGAAGGATGCCGTGGCACCTGCCATATCACGGCACGGCGTGTTTGGAAATCTCGCATGGCGTTCCAAAATCGGAGGCTGCGGGGCATTCGGCCTGGTGCCTCCCGCCGCCATGCATGGCTTCCTGAAGGTTCAAGGCTGGAAATCCTCAGGACAGAATACTGTCGGCTCGGCGACGGTCTACACCAAAACACCATCGACGGACGGCTATGGGATGTGGAAGTGCCAAACGATCCCGCGGCATCCGACTATGCCGACATGGTGATCATTGCGGGGTCGGTTGTCGCGGTAGCCGAGCAGTTGGCCCCCTTCGAGATCTTCACCCAATTGATGAGGCTGGTCAGCTACACGATTGCGATGATACCCTTGGATGCCGACCGGCTGACCAGCTTAATCGAGAAGTATGAAGCCAGCATCCAGCGCGAGTTGCGCAGCCTACTGGCGGCCGCCGCGATGGCAAGCGAGTCTTCCCAACCCATGTATCGCGGCATCCCAAGCCAACAGACACAGCTTCTTCTGTCCTCGGCAGTGCAGCCTATGGAGGATCCGGAACGCGGCAAGTCGATTTTGCATGTGCCCGCCGTCAACGATGCCGGCAGTCCGAACGAAGCGTCAGCGGCGGAATTCGCGCTGACTGCGATGGAGATCAGTTGCTGCAGGCCCTGAATGCCGCGGCAGGCCTGTCCGAGCCGTCCCGCCGAACAGAGCCGTTGGAACGGCTGTATCCGGTCGTGCAAAAGGGAGTAAGCGCCAATTTCTGCGATGCACTGGTGCGACTGGTTGCAATGTGCAGCAAGGTTTCGATCGCGGTGACGCTGGCCGAGACCGGCACCGACACCCAACCCGGGCACAGCTTCACCTACGATGCGGAGACCGGAGCCCTCCTAACCCGGTTGGCACACTCCCTACGCCGCCACATGCCGAGGTTCAGTATCCCGGTATCCGGTCAGGTGGTGCGCCCGGCCCGCGAGCCTGGAACACTCCGGGGAACCGCCACGCTGCAATTGGACAAGGGACAGTTTGCCGCCCAGGTGACTGTTGTGCTGTCGGGAGAACTGCTCTCCGCTGCGATTCAATCGTTTGCGGAACAGCGCACTCTGCAAATGGAGGGCGAGGTGCTACGGGACGGCAACATCTTCGCGCTCCATAATCCGCGCGATGTTGTGCTCGCCGATTAACCGAGAAAACCATTGAAGTGAGGAGGCAGCTGCCCAGTTGACTGCTCCACAGTGAATCTCCTTGAGAGCAGCCACTCTGTGCCGGCCGATGGCTGTTGAACTCTGAATGTACAGGCAGGGGGATCCCATCAGCATCCAACAAGCAACCCCTTACGAAGACCACAGAGCCGAAAAGCTGACAACCGAAGACCGTCGTCAGGTTAACCAATGGTGTGAACAGTTTTTGCGATATGCAGGGTCCGCCATCCCGCCCGGTCGGACGGGGGTGGCGGAGGCCGGAATGGGGGTGGTGACGGCGCATCCCGAGCGGATGCGCGGCGGCTTCAGGGCGGTTGCGGCTCGATTTGGCCCAGATCCAGGAGGGCCTGCAGGGCCTGCGGGTATTGTTTGAGGGTGCGGCCCAGCCCGTCCGTGTCGAAAAGCCGCTGCAAGACCAGTTGCAGGAAGGATTTGAGCTTGACGTTGGCCATCGAAAAGCGGTCCAGGGCCCGGTCGGCGGCCTGGCGCAGTTCAAGCCGGGTCCAGGCCAGGGCCGCGAGCACGGCGTTGACGTGGAAGTGGTGGCGGGCCGCGGTGCGGGCCTGGCAGGCGGCCAGTCCCAGGTGCTGCTTGGCGTCGCGGAAGTTGAACTCGATTTGGAAGCGGTCGCGGTAGATGCGGTAGATCCGCTCCGGCGCCATCTCCGGGTCGGTGGCGAAGAGGGTCGTCGGGCGGGCCTCTTCCGGGTCGGCGTCGATGTCCAGCACGAAGACCACGCGCAGGAGGCGCTTAAAGGGTTTGTAGTACAGCTGCGCATGGTGCAGCCGCTTGCCCTCGTCCTCCAGGTCGACGGCCGGCAGGTCGGGGATGTCGGCGCGGTCGAAGCGCCCGGCGTACTTGCGCGGGCGACCGGGGCCCTTGCGCGGCAAGCCGGTGTAGGGCACCCACAGGACAGCGTTGCAACGCAGCTTGCTCACGAGTTCCAGGCCCCGCGCCTGCAGCCCCTCGACCATGGGCGCACAGCCGTAGTGGCCATCCCCCGTGAAGACCCCGATGTCGGGGCGATGGTCCACGGCCAGGGCCTCGTCCAGCAGCTGCAGCATGACCGCCACCGCGGCCCGCGGCGGGCCGGGCGCGCGGCGCGCCCGCCGGCGGGTGCGGGCGCCCTTGGCAGGCTGCAGGCGCGCATGGACGGGATACGAACAGTGCTCCTCCAGGTCCAGGACCGAGAGGAGTTCCAGTTGCTGGCCCCAGGCCACCCGTCCCTCGCCGCCGTGCCAGCGGTAGCCGACCCCCGGCAGCTGGCGACCGCTCCTGGGCAGGCAGGTGCTGTCCCCGGCCCAGGCCAGGTCGTGGGCGTAGGGCACGACCGCGCACAGCCCGGCCAGGTTGAGGGCCGCGAAGTCGTAGGCGCGGGCCGCCTGCCGACCGTGCGTATGGGGACAGCCTCCGCCGAAGCGCGCCAGGTTGCGGTGGGTGGGCCGGACCGGCAGGCCGACCAGCAGGGAAAGCAGGGTGTCGAGGTAGGCCCGCTGCGGTTTGCCGCCGGGCAGGGAGGCCAGTATAGTGGGCCGCAGGAGCACGGAACACCTCTGGGGATGGCATGGACTGGTACCCACACCATAACAGGGGCCGTGCTCCCCTGCCTCTGCCGGCGGCCGCCGTTTGGGCAGCCCCCCCCCGCAAGTCCAAACAGGGTGATTAATTCCTGCCTGGACCAACAGATTCTTTATCTCAAAAACTGCTCACACCATTGGTTAACTAGATAACTTCCAAACTGTCCGACTACCATCCTCCTTGACGCCACTTGAAGGTCACACGACACGCATGGTTGCAGTTTCGTTGATTTTGGCTCGTACTGGTCACTGTACCCCCATGCGTGAGCAAAGTCCTACGCTTGGAGGTAGGCCTTGGTGCTATGACTGAGAAGATGGAGGGAAAGCACCAAGGCACCTGGGGGAGGGATTCCTGTATCAGCTCCAGATATAGTCGAAGCAAACCAAGTGCAGATCTTCTCGCGAGAGCGGAGACTGGACATCAGAGGCTGATGAGACCAATGCCGGTTCAAAAGCATCCATAGCGCGGACATGACCAATGACGGACTCGATCTGGTGGTCTCGCTGGAATTGCCCGTAGACCCTCCGCAAGTCTCGAACTCCGGTGTGGGTCATTGGAAACCGTAGGCGCTTCATAGCCTCCCTAACCTCTGTCCGATCGATGGCCGAATTGCTTAAGTAACCCCTCAGCAACGTTATGACCGTCTGTTGCAGTGGATCTAGGATTCGCGGTGCTGATTCCACAGCTTGCTGTTCGTGGACAGCGCCGAGTATGTCTTCGATTACTTTGTCCTGGATGGCAAAGACATTGCAATCGCCTACCACTCTCGGCATGTCTGGTGAGCAAGCGATTAGATTGGCAATGAGAAACCTGTTGTCGAGTACGCGGTTTCTGTTGAGGTCGTAGTATCGCCAGAAGTGTCGCCGCCCTTCGCCCCTCAGACCAGGTGCCGTGAAGTAAAAGAACATCCCTTTCTCGCCGTCTCGCGCTAGACCGGAGTGGATGCCATCTGGAAGATCCTCAAGTCTCTGGCGTGCTCCGGTATTCAGTAGGTCCCTCAACTGTTGAAGCAGGAACTCGTTGCTGGCTAACTCGGCAAACTGCTCCTGCTCCTCAACCACCGCACCGTCCTCATCCATGATTCGGCGCAGCGTGTTGAAGTTTCTCGGGTGGACTATCTCACCTAACACCGACGCATCCAGAAATCCGATGCGGTCGATGTCAGTGATTTTGCGACTCAGGCTCTCCACCAAACCGAGAAGTCGTTCCAAGCCTTCCTCTGGGAACATATTGTGGACCCAGAGAAGTGGGTGCACCGAACCAATACGGTCGATGCGTCCCGCCCTCTGGACCATCCGAGTGGGGTTCCAGTGCAGATCATAGTTGACCAAAACACCACAGTCCTGTAGATTTTGGCCCTCGGACAAGACATCTGTTGAGATAAGAATATCCACTTCGGTACTAGTACCAACTAGGTCAGGTCGGTTGTTGGATTGGGGTGCAAAGGCCTGTATCAAGCGAACCCGCTCCGAAGGCGCAGCACCGCCGTCCATGCGGCGAATCAACGGCTCATCAGCCTGACTGCGAAAGTCCTTTCCCTTTTCGCCTTCCAGCTCCCGATACAGATAACGGGCCGTATCCCGATAGTAGGTAAACACGATAACCTTCTGGCTCTTCAAGTCTTTCGACAGCAACTGCTTGAGAGTCTGAAGCTTGGCATCCTGGTCTGGAGTGATACTGTTCACTAGCCGCCAAAGCTCGGTCAGGGAGTCAACGTCATGCTGGAGGTCTTCGTGCAGGCTTCTGAGGTTGTATTGTTGGGTATCTAACAAACCTAGAGACTTCAATACCTCTCTGGCCTCGTCACTGGCGTCCATCTCATCGGCCCGGCTCACTGGAATGTCATCACTGTCCTCGTCCTCTTGATCGAGAAACCGCATAGCCTTCTGAAAGGATGTGCTGTCCAAAAGCTGGCCGTCCAGTAAGTAGCTCTCGAAAGTCCTAGTGAATTCCAGTGCGCGCCGCACCGTGATGCGGAAGGCATCCACACTGGATTCGAAGCGCTTCAGGTAGCGGCTCCTGAAAATTCCCGCCAGTGCTTCCTCTCTGCCCTGTTCAAACTCGTCCCGCTCCATACCAATTTTCTTGTAAGTCTCAAGCCGGTATGGTGCCAGTTGCAGGTTCTCAACAGTCTCCACAACCTTATCATAGATTCCAGAATAGGTGGACTCTAAGTCGTACCGCACCGTTTTGAGACAACGTTTTGGCCAACGGATGAACTCACCACGAATCATCGCTTCGGGATAGGTCGTCCGCACAAAAGCACGGGTGCGACGTATCACAACTTCCTCCAACAAGTTATATAGCGCGATACCAGTTTCATGATCGGGCACCGTACGGCGAACGTTCAAAAAGAAGCGATATAGGTCACCGATGCCGGCCCCGGAAAAATAGCTCCTGTCGCCTCCGGTTATCAGCGTCAATTGGTTGTAGAGGTCAAAAATGGTGTTATTGATAGGTGTTGCAGTCAGCAGGATGAGCTTTTTGCGGTTACCGTCTCGTCCTTTGCCACCGTTGGCACTGATAATACGCTCCAAATTCTCATAGCGTTGGGTGATGCGATTTCGGAAGTTATGGGACTCATCAATTAAAATGACATCCGTGTCGCTAGCTGGGCCAATATCAAACCCTGCTTGTCCCAATTCCTCTTGGGACACAATGGTACCGGCAATGGCGGCCTCCCGAAGCTCATTGGACCACATCTGCCGTAACGAGGCTGGACAGATGACCAGTGCCTTCTGCCGGAGGTGATAAGCGTAGTCCTCTAAGAGTTTTTTTCCAATCCAGGTCTTACCTAGGCCCACTGAGTCACCTATCAAAACGCCATCATATCTAGCAAGAACGCGACGAGCCTTCTTCACCGCATCCTCCTGAAACTCGGACAGTTCCACAGCTGACTTACCAGGTCCAGTCTCAGTAGTTTCGAGATCATCCTTAAAGTATTCAAAGAGGGCCTTCATGTACACTTGGTAGGGGCTGTATTCCAACCGACCGAACTTGGACGCGTCTAGGAGTTCGATGAGTTCCTCCTTGAAGTCTCGCGACTCTTCCCATCGCTCCTTGAACCAACGATCCAGTTCAGTGATCGCCTGGGTTCCCACACCGCTCATCAACTCAAGTCGCAGATTCATCTCATCCATTCCTTGAACAGAAAGCGGCTCTGCACCAGCCACCTCGCTTCGCGTGAAGACCGCCTTATGAGAGAGATTGAGTTCACGATTTTTGGAAAGCCCAGCCTCGGTAAAGTTGCTAGAACCGACAATAGCCGCGATAGGCCGGAAACGGTCTATGCCACCAACAGGCGGGTCACTGTAGAAAATGTAGCTCTTAGCATGGAGAAACCCTCGTTGGTAAGAGCGAACTGCCACCATGTCCCGCCGCAGAAAGGCGATGAGGTCCTCCACCGAGCGAAGGGTGATCTCATCGAAGGGAGCCGAATTCAGCTCTTGAAGCAGATAGGTGGCAGACCGAGGCCACAATCCGAGTTCCGATCCATCATGCGGCTCTTCACCTAGCAACAGACGGAAGCTGCCCAAATTTTGCAGACCGCTCTGTAAAAGCACGAAGCCCTGCACGTTGAAATAGGCTGTAGCAATGTCTAGCGATTTGCCGCCATGCTTTTCCAAAATTTTACCAAGTACACAGGCCATGCGGCGGTGTTGGTTGTCTATGACGTAAGGGATTGACACAAATGAATCACCAGCAGACATAATCCTTAGTTTCACATTTGAGTGGTTCGGACAATTTGATCACCTTTCTGATATCGGCTCCAGCCGAGCGGTGTTCGATTCCGGTGTTCGCAAATCCGTATATCACTATCTCATATTCAATACCAAGAGCAACACACTTCTTCCGAGATTCGAACTCCCTCCGTGTCAAAACGAACGTACCATTTGGCGATCCTGACAACGATTTTACTTCAATACATAACTGAGGTGTGCCAGAAGGGAGCAATACGTCAATGTCGCAAGAGATATCATGCTCCCTCAACATTGTTGAATTGCTGTGGATCGACGGGGCTCGCCAGTCGATCACCAAATCATCACTCAACTCAGCCATCCGCCTCTCATACTCCAAACATTCAAAATACATACCCTGTT
Organism: Caldilineaceae bacterium; assembly: GCA_965219935.1. Classification (GTDB taxonomy): domain Bacteria; phylum Chloroflexota; class Anaerolineae; order Caldilineales; family Caldilineaceae; genus Bin34. The sequence continues at coordinate 2,481,581 of CBDCOU010000003.1, forward strand.
CTACCAAATCAACGGTAGCTGGTCTCGACAGCTTTCTTAGATTTCTTACAGCATATCGGCGTCGTCTGTGAATTTCGTCATCTGTCGATGGAGGATGCAGTATTATGGTATCAACGTTCAACGATGGTTGAAAGTCAGCTTCTATGTTTTTTCCAGACTCTTTGGCAACAAGATTGGCAAAGGCTGATCCTGCCGGGGCCGTCACGTAACCTTGAAGGCTTTTTGGGGGGAGTGTAGATATCGTCAAAGTACATTGGTGAATCTGTTTATCCGGCAGCATGACTACCACTGGCCGGGAGTACCTTGCAGGCTGAGCACCACTTTCCAATTCACACATCCACTGGTCAAGGTCAGAAAACGCTTCGTCCTGAGAGGGGAATCGCAGTTTGTGGCGGAGGCTTCGAATTGTATCCGCATAAACTCGTAGTCCGACTTGCCGACCCCTTGACCAAGATTTGTATCCGACTTTGCCCATCATGAAATTTCCTCCAATCCATAGAGGTCACCGAGCAGGATTTCCATCACTGCCTCAACACTTTCGCTGCTGGGCTTCACACTGCGACTTCTGTGCCTTGCAAGTATAGATATCAGATCATGTAGTGCACGACGCTTGGTAGCCAATTGGAGATTAGACACATCTATGAGCTCCCATGGATCAGATCTGGAGTTGAACGTCAAGATTTGCTGACTGGCTTGCAAAATGATCTGTTTCATATCTCTGTCAAGAGGTGTGGCAGAGATTTCAGGTATCGGCAACTTACGTAATGTGGAAATATGAACTTGAGGAAAAGTTGACCGAGTTTCTTGATACTGCATCTGATAGTACCTATTCATGACATGGCTGTTTAGGCACGCAAGGATATACCAGTGCGAGTAGTGAGTGCCAACTTTTAGCCGTGTGAAGTGAGCAGAGTTCAAGCCTACTGCATCAGAATGATCAAAAGCAGCTATAATCCGGTCTGCTGTCTGGCGACTGACAATTTTATTTTCTTCGAATATCCACGCCTCCCTAAACGATGCCCCCTTTTTCTTCAGTGCAGAAGTGAGAAGTTCGGAATCGTAGTCTACAATTCGAGTGGGATTAGAAATAGAATATCGGTGAATATTCTTTCCCTCCAGCAAGGATCGCCAAGTTGGCTTTGGCAGACCTGATGGATCTAAAATGACTTCACGAAAGAATTTCGGTCCAGGATTAACTCCATCTCTTATGTTGCACAATTCTCCGAGTGAAATGGAATTTTCTTCCACTTGTTTTAGGAAATTGAATTCTTCATTCGAAACAAAAGGAAATCGGACCGAAGGTGACGTGAGGACATCATTGGGGTCAAGTACCGAGTCAACTGAGAATCGCCGCTGCTCGACATCACTCACCTTACGAGCTTCTATCATTCGCATGGTGTTGGGGCTGGAACATCTGATTACAGGCACAGCTGACCCCACAGTAGAATCTTCAAATACAGGATATGTACATTTCAATACCTCACAGACATGAAAATTGCTTACGAGATGCTGTCGGGTGATTCCGTAGGATTCGTTGTATATGAAAGTGTCGGGAATCACCATGGCACAGTAGCCACCACGACGGAGTATCTGTGTCGTTGATACAAGGAACACAAGAAATGTGTTCAGCCGTCCACTTAGTTGATGGCGAAATTTGTGGAAGAAATAACCCTCTTCACTTACTGCGTGTTTTTGAGAATGGCGAGAATACGCTGAAACATATGGCGGATTTCCGATTACAGCATCGAATCCCTGTTCCTGGTTGGGCTTCCACGTGCCCTTTTCTAGATCGACAAATGCTTCTGGGTACTCCAAGTCCCAGTGAAAGAAACTCTTTTCGGTACCGATCTTAGTCCCCTGAGCGATTGCTTCTCGGCAATCCGGTGGCAGCGACTCACCTCCGGAGCGAATCTGATCTACTAGGTTTGGCCCAGCTAGGGTCAGGTACCCCTGCGCCTGAGCGTTACCAAAATGAGAACTCACCCAGATGTGCAGCGCGGCCTTGTAGGGAGATTGCGCGATTTCGAATTCAGTGTAAAGGCTTTGGCTTCGTTCTGCCTCTGCCACGGTGGCATCGGGGATGCGACGCAATTGTTCAATGGATGCTGTGGCTGACAGCAAGCCTTGAAAAGGGCCACCGAACAGGGTGTTGAAGTGCCCTTCAGACTGTGTGGCAAGTTCGGACTCTATCTCCTGCACCGTTGTCCCGATGAGCGAGTTGCCATGCTTGAGGTGATGGTCCAGAAACGAGAGCGGCGCCCCAATAGTGAAGCAGTCCAACCACAACGACACCTTGGCCAACTCTACCGCCATAGGATTCAAATCAACGCCATAGGTACATCGCTTGAGGATGTGCCGTTTCAGAAGGTTGATGTCTGTAAGGCGGCCGGTGTCGACCGCGACCCCTTGCCTCGCCATGTCAGAAATGATCGCCTCACGGGTGTCTTGGAGGAACCTCGTAACCGGATTCCATGGGAAAGCCCTGAGGAAGCCCTCGTGCTCCCCCAGGATTCGGTCACAGATGAAGTCCACTGCTTCCACAAGGAAGTGGCCAGACCCCATGGCTGGATCAAGCACCTTGAGGTCGAACAGGTCGTCTACTAGGTCTGCGTAGCGATTAGCTACCTCGGCTGGGTCATCGGACTTCATCCCCTGCTTTCTAAGGGCTTCCGTCCTGTCTAGTGCTGTCCTATAATCCTGCTGCGCATTCCGAAACTTTGGGCGCAACTTATCGAACTTTCCTGCTAACACCGGCCCTACAGTATTCTCAACGATATACTTCACGATGTGGTCGGGCGTGTAGTAGGAACCGGAGGCCTTCCGCTCACGTCGATCATTCTCAAGGTACACTTCGCCAGTTTGGTACACCCGTTCCTGGGCCTTGCGGCCTCGTCCTATGGTCAGCACTCGCCTCCTAGATTTGACTGCCTCTTCATAAGGGATGACCTCCTCGGCATTTTTACCCTTGACCACAGCCATCTTCTCTGGGGCAACTCGCACCTTGAGCTCTAACAACCCTTCGTAGATAGAACCCAGCTGCCGGACACCTAGGGACTTGTAGTCTATGAACACTAGGTCCTGGCGCTTGTCATCCAGATCCCGGGCCAGTAGGTCGAGAGCCAAAGCAAGATAGCGATCAGGGATCTTGTGTGATGCCAAAAACCGCGCAGTCTCGGCCTCTAGGGTGTGATCACTGTCGTGAGGTTTTGTGATGAACAGGCCACCATTGTATCGCGGCACGTTCAGATCACGGCTACCGAGACCTATGACCGAGAACAGGTTCAGAAGTCGATCATACAGTTTCGTGGCATCCGCAGAAGCTCGGTATGCCTTGTCCAGCCGCTCCGGAACTGTATCCACTATGGGGCCCGCCTTCTCTGCGATATCTTCCTTCAGCTTGGTGAGGCTCCGCTCCCAATAGCCGCGCACCTCCTTCACCGGCAGTAGGTCGCGTGACTCCGCGTACAGGAGAAAAAGTAGCCGATATAGCAGAGTCAGGGTGCCGTTAAAGACTTGGCGATGAAATTCTTCATCCGGCTCACGCTTTAGAGCGAGCTGCTCTGAATTGGACAGCAGCGAGACTTGGCGAGGACCTACCATTCCTGCTTGGCCTTTCAAGTGTTCGATGAAGCCTCGCGCGAAATGGGGGAACACTTGTTCGAAAACCCGTTCCTTTAGACGCTCCCCAAGTACCTTAGCGTATCTTTCGCTGTCCTCTAGCAGCCTGTCAAGAAAGCTCAACTCCTTGATTTGGCCATCGTGTTGTGTCTCCTTGGTGACAAACGCTTCTTGACGGAAGAAGAGCCAGAAGTACCGAAATGCTTCGTTGGGATCTGCCATGGCAAGGGTCTCACCCAGATCGATCTCATAGTAGTTGGTGGACCGAGAGTGGGTTCTAGCAGAGTAGAGGCGCCAGAGTTTGCCATTGGTAACGATGGCCCATGGAGCTTCACCGGATTCGAGGACAGTGACAACGCGGGCACTAGGGTTTTCATCAGGGGTTTGGATGTCACGGGTCTCGTCCCTGCCGTCTAAATATCGGTTCCAAGCATAGGACAGACACACGGCAACTGGCTTTTCCAAGTTGTCAGGAGCGTACAGCCGGTAGTCTGGCTCATTATCTCCTGAAGCTGCGAACGCCTTGAAGCCTAGAATCTCAATGGCTGACTCCACCGAGACTAGAGCGGTCGCTCTGTCTCCTGTCTCATTTTTATGTCGCTGCAATTGAGAGAGAAGCTCCAACAGGTGGTGATACGCATCCTCCGGCCGCTCCCTCCACTCAGCAAGCTCTGGCAGGCGCCCATTCAAGTAGTAGTCAGAGAACAAGGCACGGTTGTTGAAAAACGGCTCTGACCACTCAGCCACTGTGTACGCGGAGAGCAGCTTGTCATACTGAGCATCGGAGTCCAACTCGGTGTAAGTAAACCGGCGCAGTACCCGGAGCTGGACCTGGGTGGGATTCCGGCGGCTAATTGTCAAGATGCGAGGACGTACAGCGACTTGACTCACCGTCATAGGCAAGGCCGGCGTACCAGGCAGTGTACGCTGCAATAGCACGAAATCCAGGCGCTCGTAGTCGTCTGTCAGAACCAGTAGGTAGTTCCCGGCGCGGTTCCGCAGAACTCGAACGAGTCCTTGAATAGCCGCCATCGTTACTGAGGTCAGCTCTATCAAATAAGTGTCCAGCGATTCCGCGCCGTCGTCATGCACAGCGATGCGTTCAATGTGCTTGATCTGGCGTGACAGTGACCCGGCAGTGATCCCCATCGCAGACACACTCTGGGGCTGTCGACTGTCTGTGCGATAGCCCATGGCTGCGAAGAAGGCTGACACGCCATCTTTTGTTGCCAGGGCCTGGACATCGGCTACGGATAGGTTTCTGTCGTCAGTCATACGTTCACATTGATTGGGTTATGGTACTGATCACCATTGTACTCACGGGTTCTGCCTTCCAGATGCATGCTGGTATCTCATTGAGCTAAGGCAGAGCTTCTACCACTATGCCGTATACCAACATCAGGGTACGACAGTGCCCAATGGGGATGGATGGCACTGAACACTCACCATCCCAAGCCTATTTCCTTCAAGATCCTTGTGTCCCCACCGATCGGGTTTAGCTTGAGGAACGGGCTGTTCTCTGGACATGCTCACGGAGCGCGCCATTGATGTTGGTAACCGCGGCCGTCACGCGCGCGAGCCTTGAACCAAGCGGTGATGTCCGCATCGCTCCTCAGCGTAAATGGCTGATTCACCGGCCGGTGGAAGACCCCGCGCCGGGCATCGGACCAGTCGAGAATCTCCGGAACATCAGTTGTGTCGATTTGGTCGTCGGGAAGAGCTTCCCCCCATATCTGCGCCTGAACGTCCGACGGCAACGCTGTAGCATCCTTCTTCATAAGCTCTCTTGGTCTCACGTCTGGTCTCCTTGCGTGCGAATACCATGCGCCTGATGCCTGTATGGAAACCAGATCAAGTGCGGACATCACAACTTGCGTACCCCACCAGGCCGATGGTCCGCCCCATTCTTGGCCTGATTCCAAGTCCAATGCAAGCACAACCTCGCTTCTCCACACTACACAACTGTAGTTGCAAACAATGCCTGTACAACCACTCACGGCAGGCCATGGCAGACAGGGCACAAAGCCTGGTCGTGGGCCGACAACGAACTTCAACATGGGTTTGTTCAAGACGATGGCTACGGGCCACTGGCACAACCTGGTCTGCGGCCAGTGGAACCCAGACACCTCTATGGGACTCCGCCGGTTGGATGGCTGGTTTGGACGGTTCCGGCTGCGGGCACGCCTGACCCCGGGGCCTCAAAACGAAGGCAGGGCATTCTACTTCTTGCATCCGACGGCATCTGCCATGGTTTGGCGCAGGCGAACAGGGCTTTCCTGCGCGCAGGAAATACTGATGACGGCCTCAGACCAAAATCAACGAAACAGTGCCCTGAAAGGAACTACATACCGGTGTACTACGGACGTGCTATCATGGCGGAGGCCGTGAGTGTTAGAGGCACTGCACGACCTCCCGACAACGCCGGTTGAAGACGCAACCAGGATGTCCACCCCCCATTCTACACTTCCGATCCTGACCGAAATCCGCAGCGAGCGGTACCGGGTGCGTTTTGACCGCCGCCGGCAGGCGGAATTGTGCGCGCAGACGGCGGGGGCTAACCGCTTCGTCTGGAATCTGTTCCTGGCCAACAACGACTGGCGCTACCGCATGTGCCGCAAGGCCCGGGGCTACGGGCAGTGGACCGACTTCCCGGCAGAGCAAAGACCACTGGTGGTGGACCCAAGCATGACTTGGCAGTCCATGTACAAGCGGTTCGCGATGATCCGCGGCGGGACGTACGACCGCGAGTTCCAGGCTTTCCTGGCCTCGCCCGAAGGGGCCGTGTACGCGGACCAGGACCTGTCGTGGCTGCAGGATCTGCCCAGTGCCCCTGTCCGACATGTGCTGAAGTACCTGGACGCCGCCTACCAGGTGTTCTACAAGGCGCACGCCGAGGCCAAGGCGGCAGGCAAGCTTCTGCCCCGGCGAAAGTCTGACGGCAAGCCGAAGTGCTTCCCGCGGCGAAAGAGCCGGCATAGGCACAAGGCCGATGGCTTCACCATCCCGGACAAGGTGAGGATGGACGGTGACCGGTTGTACCTGCCCCGGATGGGGTGGGTGCGGCTGGAACGGGGGTCCAACCATCCGTACCGGGGGTGCGCGCCCAAGACCGTGCGGCTGCTGAAGGAGGGTACGGACTGGCACCCGAAGTGGTACGCAAACGTTATGTATGAAGTGCCGGTCGCACAGTTGAAACCGCCCGCGGCTAACGGCGAACTGGGCGTGGACCGCAACGTGGGCCAGGCCACGGACAGCGACGGCGAGGTCTACGCGCAGCCGGACACGGACAAGCTGGACGCCAACATCAAGCGCAAGCAGCGCCAGGCGGACAAGGCCCGGGAACGCTCCCGAAAGTCCGGGAAGCCGATGTCCAACCGGGGGCGGCGCGTGTGCGGCCAGTTGCAGAAACTGCACCGCAAGAAGAAGCGCCGGCGCGAGAACGCCGCCCACCAGCACAGCCGCAAGATGGCGGACACGGCGCACGCCGTAGTGGTCGAGGACCTGAACGTCCAGGCCATGACGCAGAGTGCAAAGGGCACGGTCGAGCAGCCCGGCACGAACGTCAAGGCCAAGTCCGGACTCAACCGGGAGATCCTGGCCTCCGGTTGGGGCCGGCTGGAACGCAACCTGGACTACAAGGCCGGCCTGGTGGTGAAGGTGGACCCGTCCTACACTTCGCAAACCTGTGCGCAATGTGGACATGTCAACAAGGAGAATCGCAAGACCCAGGCAACATTCAAGTGCACGGCCTGCGGACATACTGCAAATGCAGACCGCAACGCCGCCGTCAACATTCTGGACAGGGGCCTGCCCCTGATCCGACAGGCCCGAGGGGAAGGGGCTTCTGCGCGTGGAGGGGCGTTTGGCACCAAGCCAACCCCAATGATACGCGAACCGGATATGCCAACGTCACCGCCCGGACCCTCGGTTCCGGCGTAGTACACAGGCATATAATCCCCTAGTATGGAGAACCGGCAATTCGGCTGCGCCACGGCCTGAAGAGTGCCTTCCCGGAACATCCCGACCCCGACATCCCATCGACACTGGAGTTGCCACCGCCCCATGAGAGAGTTGACCCAGCTTGGCGAGTCCAGGCAGATCTTTGGCCTTATTCATCTGCCCGCGTCTCCCGGCACGCCCCACTTCACCGAAGACAACCTGGACCTGGCCCTGGACAAAGCGCTCGCGGACGCCCGAGCCCTATACGACGGCGGAGCCCAGGGCGGCCTGATCCAGACCATTGACGGTGTCTATTCGGTGGGGGAGACGGTGGATCCGGCCCGGTTGGCCTTCGTAGCGGGCATCACAACCCGCGTGGCCATGGAACTGCCCGACAGCTTCCAGATTGGGGTTCAGGTCATGTGGAATGCCCAAAAGGCGTCCCTGGGTGTGGCCTACAGCTGCGGTGGTTCATACATCCGCTGCAGTTCCTATGTCGGCTCGACACACAGTCCCTATGGGGTAGCCGAAGCGAATCCCGCCGACTTCCTGCAATACCAACGGCTGCTGGGCGCGCAACGCGTCCGCATTGTGGCCGAAATCCACAGCATGCACTACCGCTCCCGGGAGGGCCTGTCGCTGGGTCGCCTGGCAGAGTACGCTTGGCGCTGCGGCGCCCATGCCGTCGAAATCGCGGAGCCGGATCCCGCGACGATCCGGTCCATGATCGCGGACATCAAGAACTCGGTACCCGACCTGCCGGTGTTGCTGGGTGGCCACACCAACCACGGCAACGTCGGCGAAATGCTGGCCGATGCCGACGGGGCATTTGTGGGCACCTGTTTCCAACCCGACGGGTGGGGAACCAACATCCACGAGGACCAAGTCCAGGCCTATATGGACGAGGTCCGGAAACTGGAGTGAGCACCCATGCAGCTGGCCGTCTACGGGAAGATCATTCTTGATTCCGTGACACTCACTTCCGGGGAGGTGGTGTCCAACCTGTTGGGAGGTGGAGGTCCCCAAGGAGTTTACGGTGCCCGTTTGTACTGCGAGGACGTGGGTTTCCTGACAAGAACCGGCGCCGATTTGGACAAGTCCAATTTGCGGGAACTGCACGGGTTGGGTGCGAACCTGGACGGCTGGCGACAATATCCACACTTGGAAACCCCTCGACTGGACATTGCCTACGATGACGACCAGAACATGCTCAACGCCAAGGGCGAACCCATGCAGGTCATGCGGTGGGAGGGCAACTGGTCGAAGCTCCTGGCCCAGGAGATCGAATGGCCCGCGTCCTACCAGTCCGCGCGGGCGGTCCACCTGATTACGGAGTTGCCCAAGGAGCAGATGGTTGAAGCTGCCCTGCAATGGAAGCGGGCAACAGGTGGCCTGCTTTCACTGGAACCATTGTTCGACAAGAACCAGTGGCACAACCGGAACGATATGATGGAACTGGTTCGCCACGTGGATGTGGTGTGTCCGGACGCAGGCACCGCCTGCAAGTTGGCCGAAACCGATGATCCCCGAGCCGCAGCCGCGCACTGGCACAGTCTGGGACCGGCCTGGGTGGCGCTCAGGGCAGGAGCTGCGGGATCGTATATTGCAGGTTCCGGGTTGCACGAGCCCATGCACATTCCGGCCATGAACGTCGATGTCCAGGATCCCACGGGAGCCGGCAACGCCTATGCCGGAGGCTTGGCAGCTGCCCTGATCGACGACCCGAACCTGCCCATGGCAGCCTGCAAGGCCACGGCGGCGGCGGCAGTGATGCTCGGTGCCGTCGGCATCCCGGCGTTCTCGGAGCAGTCGGTTCACGACGCACACACCATGGCCAAGGCCCATTACGAGTCGTTCGTTGAATAGGCGTAACCGAAACAAGCACGCAAGGCGTTCCCGATTGCCCATGATGCCATCTGCGGACCATCACGACCGGACCCGGTTTGGGCAAACAACCGCTGGCATGGTCGGTCAGACCTGCCCGGAACGTGTGCGAGTGTGGCGACAAGGGGCTTCTCGTTGAACCGCGGTCCGGGCCGGGCCGTCCTGGTCGGCGACATCTGTGCGGACCTGATCATCCGGGTGCCGGAGGAAACCGGCAACGCCCGGCAGCAGCCCGAACCCGAGGTTCACGGCGGCGGTGCCGTCGCCAACACGGCCGTGGCCCTGGCGCGGCTGGGCGTGGACACCCAGTTCATCGGCACTGTCGGCAACGAACTGTTTGGGGACCAGGCACGCCGCGAAATGGAGGTGGAGGGCATCGACATCTCCCGCCTTGGAGTCTCGCGGCGCTGGCCCACCATGTTGGTCATAGGCCTCATCGACCACACGGGCCAGCGCACCGTCCTGGGCTGGCCCAACCGCAACCAGGCGTTTTCCGACCTGCACGCGAACCAGCTGGCCGGCCTGGAACTGTCACCCCGCGACTGGCTGCATACGTCCGGCGGCTGTCTGGTGCAAAGTCCTCTCCGCGCGGCCATTCACAAAGCCCTGGACCTGGCGCGTGGCAGTGGAGCCCAAACGTCGTTCGACCTCAACCTGAGACTGGGTTTGGAAGACGGCCGGATGCCGTCCGCCTACAGTGACACGGTGTGGGAAGCCATTCGCAAGGCCGACTTCGTCCTCGGCTCCGCGGACGAGGAGCTGTTCCACCTGATGCCCGACGAACCGGACATGAAGGTGGCTACGGCCCACCTGGCTGCACGGGGAGAATGCGTTGCCATCATGCGGGAGAACACTGTGGGCGCGCATGTGTCGGAGTTCGGCTCGACTGCGGTCACCATTCCGCCCTTCCGGGTCCCGGTGCTTGACACCATTGGGGCGGGCGATGCCTTCGACGCCGGATTTGTGCAGGCCGGCCTGGACGGCCGCAGTTTGCACGAGCAAGTCCGAAGGGGCCATGCTGTAGCCGCCCTTCAGATTGGCGGATCAGGGGCACGCAGTGCACCGATGAGAGCGGAAGTAGATCGGTTTCTGGCCCAGGACCCGCCGGTGCTGACAGTGAACTGAACATCCCCGCACGGTACTGCTACGTCCCAGACGCATCGACTACTCGCGTCTGGGCACCCTTGCCAACAAGATCCCGAAAGGCCATCCGCCATTCGACATCCGGGTTTTCCGAGAGGAAGCCCATGACCCAGCCCTACGGGATTGATATTTCCTAGGCTGGTCCGAGCAGTTGCAATTTGCATAAACAAATCCGCAGAGGCGCCGTGGCTACCCTTCAGATCGGCGGACCGAGGGCGCGCAGTACACCGGTCGATCCAACCTGGCCTTGGATCCGCCAGTACCGACGGCACACTGAACACCGCACCACGAACCCGGCTTGGTCCCTGGCAACAACGATGCTCGGGGACGGGTCAAGTGCCCATCATGCACAGGATGAACACAGCGCCCTGCGGATCGTTGGCTACGACGAACTTGCCTTCCGGGATCTTCATCTCGGGCGTCACCTGATTCCCGCCCAGTTCCTTGAACTTGGCCAACGAGGCATCCAGGCTGTCTACTTCAAGATAGGGGATCCAATGGTGGGGGACGTCCGCATTCCAGGTTTCGTCCATCTCCACCATGCCACCAACGTATCTGGCTTCCACCACATCCGTTTCAATGCGGGGATTCCGCAACAGGGTGTACTTCTTGTTGTGCTGGTCGGCATCGCCTTCCCATCCGAACAAACCCCGGTAGAACTCCAGCGACGCGTCCGGGGTCCGGCTGCAGTATTCGGTCCACATCATGGCGCCTGGCTCGTTGTTGACTTCAAGGCCTCCGAAGTCGCCTGCCTGCCACAGGCCCACGGAAGCACCGTGCGGGTCCCTGACCACGGCGATCCGTGCACCCAGATGATCCATCGCGTCCACCGCCACGGTTCCACCCAAGGCCGCCGCCTGCGCGGCGGTGGCCGCCACATCACGGACATTCACGAACAGTGTCCAAGACGGCAACCCACCGGTTGGCAGCGTTGAACCCATGCCGCATACAACGTTCCCACCCGGCGTCAAGACCAGCCTGGTTTCACCGGCTCCGTCCGGGTCCTTGAACTCCCAGCCCATCAGGCCGGCATAGAAATCCGCGGCGGCGGACGGCCCGGACGTTGCCAGTTCCAGCCAGCTGAAGGAACCGACAGGGTGTTGCTCCACGACCGGCATGGCGGATTCTCCGTTGGCTAGGCTAGTGTTGGTGGTGCGGTAACGGCTTCCTTCAACCGGAGCCCAGATGGGCCGGAAACGGCAGCAGCGGCTGCCGCGTAACCGCGTTCAGATATTCCCGGAACGTCATGCGGGGAGCTTCCCGCATCGGCATCACAGGATCCTCCTCCGCCTTGTTATCCGGAAGGTACAGGCTTGGGGTGAACCGGAAGTCCAATCCGTCCAGCAGGGAAGGCTGCTCGAAGGTGCCCGGCGGCAGCCTGAAGTGGGACGGGCCGATGCAGCCCGCATACTGAAACGGCGGTTCGGCGCCTTCCGCCCTGCCCGTGAGCAGGAGATCTATGGCCAGGCCGCGGCGGGACAGTGTGAGAACCGATGCCGGCGCATCCTGGGGCAGCCGATAGCGCTTCTCGCCGTGATCCGGGATCGCACCCATACACCAGTCGTAGATGTCCGCCATTCTGGTGTGGTCCAGATCCACTTCCAGAACCTGCCTGCGGTTGCCATGTCCGGAACTCAGCGTCAACCTGTCCATTGAAACTTCCTTGTGTCTTTGGGCAAGTCCCTACGGCTGCCCTTCGGCGATGGACCATTCAATCGGCCTGGGCCAAGCCGAACGGTGTTCCCTGCGGATCCAGCAGCCGGACGATGCCGGCCCCGATCTGTGTGCCTGCCTGGAAGAGGGCAACTTCCGTCCCCACAGCATCCTTCATCACGGCAATGCTGGCAGAGTCTTCCACCGCAAACGGCGGCATGACAGTAGTGCCCCCAGCCGCCTCGCCGTCTACCAAAGTCCGGACGGCATCCGCCACATGGACATACGGAGCCCAGCAGGGACGCATGCCGGCCTCCAAGGCATTGGGCCGGCAACTGTGCCAGACCGGCTACGGCATGACCGTCAATCCGGCCCATGTCGTGAACCGACTGACCCTCCAGTTGCGTCTCCGTGAAGTGCCATGTCCTGTAGAAGTTGTGCGCAGCCTGTACATCGGTGGTATTCAGGTCCGCGTGGCAGGACACATGAACCAGGTACGACTGCACAACAGGCACGGTCAATTCGCCTCGTGGGCTGGATGAGGAACCTGTATCAAATTAGAGCACAGATTAAACATAATTTCAACCGGCCTGCCCGACTGGTTTAGTCAGGCTACAGGGCGATTGAAACCGGCCACATGGCCCCGGTCAACTCAAGGTTGCACTCCAACCGTGTTCCCGGACCATCGCCTCGAAATGGCCCGCATCTATCTCCAGGCCGAACCCCGGAGTCTCCGGGAGACGAATCCAACCGTCCTCAACGGTGTAGGACGTGTACAGACCCGGCGTGTCCGCCGCATCCCACTCCACAAAGCCGAAATGCTCAAGGACGGCACCCAGATGGCCGGTCAGGTAGTTGCCGAGCACCCGTCCATAATGATGCGGGGAGGAGGTTACGCCGATCGGGTCCAGCCGACTGGCGATATCCAGCCAGGCCATCAGGCCGGGGCTGAAGATATCGTATTGAACGACATCCACCAAGCCTTGGGCGGCCATGTCCATCAGCGTGGGTGAAGCCTGTCCCTCACCATCGGCAATCAAGGTGTCGATGCCTTCGCGCTGCTTCCACTCCTGCAGGTCCTCGTACAGGACAGGATCCTCGTGGAAGGCCTCCTCAATCCAGTGGACGCGGGCATCCGCGGTCTCGCTCAGCACCCGCTTCGCCAGGTTCAGGTTCCAGCCGTTGTTGGCATCAATCATGATGCGACCGTCCGGTCCGGCCACCTCGCGCACGCCCTTGATGATCTTGATGTCCCGGACCGTACCTTCCTCCAAGGGCATGTGGCGGCCACCGCGGCCCACCTTGATCTTGAAGTTCACATGGCCCTGATCCTTCCCAAAGGCCGCTTCCGACTTCAGCAGCTCCACAGCCTCATCGTCGTCGGACAGGTGCAGATCGTCAATGTAGAGCGAGGTGTCGTAGCAGGGAACCGATACTTGCTCGGACAGCGATACCCCGCGCTGGTCCGCCAGCAGGCGAAAGACCGGCTTGCCCGCCAGCCGGGCCGCCAGATCCCAGAGCGGATACTCCATGGGCTGCCACTGGTCCGCGGGCCCGATCCCCTCGACAAAGACATCACCGAGCGACTTGCCCAGGAGACTGCCCCCGAAGGACCGAGGACAGTCGGACCAGCCCAGACCGGTGTGTCCGTCGGCGGTCGTAATCCTCATTAACCGGGCCACAGTTTCCAGACCGTGGACATCCAGCCGCGAATTGGAACCCGCCGCGCGCGGGCGCGCCCCGGGCAGACCCGCCCATTCCACCTTGACGATTGTTGTGTCAAACATCGCATCTCACTCCATCATCAATACGCTGCGAGCCACTTCACCACGCTCCAGGGCCGCAAACGCATCGTTTACGCCGCCCAGCTCGTACTCGCGGGTCACCAGTTCGTCCAGCATCAGGTGGCCGCTTTTGTACAGCGAGACCATGCGGGGGAAGTCCACCTGCGTGCGTGCCGAGCCGTACAGGGAGCCAATCACGGTCTTTTCCTGAATCCACATGCGCGCATCCAGCTTCAGTTCCGTGTCCACCGGAGCGTGGCCCACATAGACAGTCACGCCACGGGCCCGGGTGCACTCCAGAGCTTGGATGAAAGGCTCGGCGGTCAGGCCAATCGCCTCGAACGCATAGTGGGCACCGGCCCCGCCGGTGATGGCGCGGATGCGATCCACCGGATCCTCCCGCCCGGCGTTGACCACATGGGTGGCGCCGAACTCGCGGGCCATGTCCAGCTTGTTGTCCAGCAGGTCCACGGCGATGATCGGGTTGGCGTTGGACAGGCGGGCACCCTGAATGCAGTTGAGGCCGACCCCGCCGCAGCCGAAGACCGCAACCGAACTGCCGGGCTCCACGGCCGCCGTGTTGATGACGGCCCCCACGCCCGTCATGACGCCGCAGCCGATCAGGGCGGCCGGCCCCATTGGCGTGTCCTTTTCGATGGGCACGATTTGTGTGCGGTGCACCGTGGTCCCCGTGGCAAAGGTGCCGATGCCGCTCATCTGGGACATGGTGCGGTCCGATCCAGGGAACACAGGCTCCAGACTGTCGTCGTACTCCGAGGAGCAAACCGCGGGATGGCCGCGCTGGCACATCTCGCAATAGCCGCAGTGGGGCTTCCACGAGAGGATCACCCGGTCGCCGGGCCCCACATCCGAGATCTCGTCGCCGACCTTTTCGATCACGCCGGCCCCTTCGTGACCGAGGATCAAGGGCGTCTCGATTTGGGTCCACTCCCCCTTGACAACATGCCAGTCGGAATGGCAAACCCCGCTGGCCAAAATCCGCACTTCAATGCAGTCCGGCTCAAGGGGCGGCTTTTCAAACCCCATTACCTCCAACGGAGTTTGGGGTTGGTGCAGAACAGCGGCCTGGATCATTTCAATCCTCCAGATGTCCGGCCGCCGTCGGACGATGGCGGCCTAGCCGTCAAACTCGAAGTCGTCGAAGGTCAGATCCGGACCCAGTTCCGGGTCCGGCTGCGCCACCGGCAATCCGTTGGTGGATTCAATCACCCGGTACCCATCCGGCAGGCGGGACTGGGCCTTGTAGCGGATCTGGCGCCGAAACGCCAGGGTGGCGACCTCCGCTCCTTCCACAGTGATATTAACAGCATGCAGATAGTACTTCTCGCCCTGGCTGTTGGTGACGCAGAACACGTCCATTTCCCACGCCTCGCTGTACTCCTTGCCGTACTGCTCCGGCGGGATGATCTCCACTGGTCTCGGTTCGCTCATGGCTTCCTGCTGCGTTGTTCGAAGTGCTTGTTCCGATCGGGGCGGGACGCTACCGCGACTGCTGAAAGGCGGCCCGGCCGGCATAGACGGCTGCATCGCCCAACTGCTCCTCGATGCGCAGGAGCTGGTTGTACTTGGCGACCCGATCGCTGCGCGCCGGCGCGCCGGTCTTGATCTGGCCCGTGTTGAGCGCCACGACCAGATCGGCAATCGTCGTGTCCTCGGTCTCCCCGGAACGATGACTGACGACGCTGGTCCAGCCGGCGCGGTGGCTCATTTCAACCGCCTGCACGGCCTCGCTCAAGGTTCCAATCTGGTTGACCTTGCAGAGCAGGGAGTTGCACAGTTTCCGCTCAATGGCCATTCGGATGCGATCGACATTGGTCACCAAGAGGTCGTCGCCGACCAGCTGAACCTTGTCGCCGGCCGCCTCGTGCAGCAGGGCCCAGCCCTCAAGGTCGTCCTCGGCGAGCCCGTCCTCAATGCTGATGATCGGATGGCGCGCAACCCATTCGCACCACAGGTCCGCCAGTTCCGCGCTGGACAGGTCCCGTCCCTCGATCGGCAGACGGTACCGGCCGGACTCCGCATCGTACAGTTCGGAGGCGGCCGGATCAAGCGCAATCCAGATGTCTTCGCCCTCACGCAGGTTGGCCTTGGCGATCGCCCGGGAAATCAGCTCCAGGGCCCGCTCGTTGCCGCCAAGTGCCGGCGCGAAGCCGCCTTCATCCCCGATATTGGTGGAATACCCCCCTTCCTCCAGGAGCAACCTGAGGGCCCGATAGACGGCCACGCCCCATTCCAGCCCCTGCCGAAAGGAATTGGCCCCGACCGGCATGACCATGAACTCCTGGAAGTCGGTGCTGCCCTTGGCATGGGCCCCCCCGTTTAGGATGTTCATCATCGGCACCGGCAGCACATGGGCATTCGCGCCGCCCAGGTACTGGTAAAGCGGCAGACCCGCGCTGCTCGCCGCGGCCTTGGCATTCGCCAGACTGATGCCCAGGATGGCGTTGGCACCGAAATTCCCCTTGTTGGGCGTGCCGTCGAGATTGCACAGCTGACGGTCCAGTGCCACCTGTTCAAACGCATCCCGTCCTTCAAGTGCAGGCCCCAGAACCGCGTTCACGTTCGTGACGGCCTTGCCAACACCCTTGCCCCCGTACCAGCCTGCGTTGCCGTCCCGCAATTCAACCGCCTCATGCGCGCCCGTGCTGGCTCCGCTGGGAACTGCAGCCCGGCCCACATGACCATCCGTCAATTCAACGTCCACTTCCAGCGTGGGGTTGCCCCGGCTGTCGAGAATCTCGCGGGCAACAACGTTGCGAATCTTGCTCATGGCCGGCGGAAGTCTCCGGAGTGGCGGGGATGGGGACCGGGTGCCTGTTCGACAATCCGAGGACCGCTCTGCGGCGGCGCAATCCATGGGTCCCAGTCAAAACGACGGCGCGCATTATACCCACGATTGTGGCGGAATCCGCGGGCATGTAGAGGTCGGCACTGTTTCAATCTCGTTGATACGAAATTCATCCGGTGTGGATGGGCCGGCACCCTGCGTCCTACCGCGTCCGACACCGATTGTTTTGACGACACTCGGCACAGCATGTCCATCGCCGGCTGTGACCTTGTACCAAAATCAACGAAAGGGAAACTGTGCCGGACAGTTACTGCTCCGCAACCAATGTCAACGAGATTGGTCCGCCGCTCTGCGAGACTACAATAACCCCATGAACGCAACAACCACAGCACAAGCCGCGGTCCAGCCCACGCACGCATCCGCGCCGCCAGCGTACGATGCCCACGCCTGCGTCGTCGCCCAAGCCGTTGAGGCCGTGGCTGGCGTCGAACGGGTGATCCTGTTCGGCTCGCGTGCGCGCGGCGATCACGGGCCCGAATCCGACATCGATCTACTGGTCGTCGGCGACGTGAAGCTTGGCGACTCCATCTTCAAAGCCTGTCACCGGGCAGCGGATCGCGCCATCAAAAAAGAATACCGACACTCGGTCAACGTAGAGATCGTGCCCTTGACCGCACATCACTTCGACTTCATGCAACACGGCCTCAACGACATCGCGGCCAAGGCTGCGCACGACGGAATCACACCTATGGGACACAAATACCGGCCGCCGTCGGAACCAACCGAACCAGGCCTGTCCGAACAGAGGCGGCGGGAGTCGATGGAACGGGCCTTTCACGCCCGCAGCGATTTCAGTACCTTGTCGCTTCTGTGCCAAGCCGGCCCGGACGCGCCCGCCTACCACGACCCGCGCGAATGGGACCGGGCCGTGGGCATACACGCCCAGGGTGCGATCGAACACGCGCTCAAGGCGGTGATCGCCGCACACGGTGTCCAATATCCGACACATCACGTTCTGAGCAGACTGTTGGATGTGGCACGCATCCATGTACCGAACCTCGCCTTGCACTCCGAACTCGACGTGCTGACGGCTTTTGCGGGCGGGTACGTCGATGGCACTCCCGAACTGAACCTGGATGTTGACCAACTGCTGGACAATACCCGGCAAGACGTGACACGGATATTCGCCATCTGCGAGGCCAAGGCCGACTACGATCCGTGGACGGTGCGGAGGGCGACCTTCAAGCCCGATCGGTAACGAAGGGGACTTGTATACCTGATCAATACCAATCCAGCTTGATAGGCAGACTAGGGGTGCAGCATCTCGTGGCCCGTTGAAACGACTTGGTGCTCAGCCAAGGCCACCCGGGCATCCCTGTACCACCAACCGGCCGGAGGGGTAGTTTGGCCGCTTCAAGCCCTGGGCCTGCGGCCTGGCCTGAAGCGGCACCCGTCCCCGTCCACGAAGAAGTGTCACAGATCCGCCTGACCCCAAAATCAACAAGATTGAAACAGTGCCATAGAGGTCTGGTTCCGTCCGCAACAACCGGAGTTGACACCGAAATCGTCGGCCTTGATGGGTGCTACAATCGGTCATCCAAGCCCTTTCCGGACCCGATTCCATGCAGCCTGCCACCCGCGAGCCTATCTACCTGGATCACTCCGCCACCACGCCGGTGTGGCCCGAGGTGGTGGATGCCATGCAGGAGTTCTTTGCCGACAGCTACGGCAATCCCTCCAGCATCCACGCAGCCGGCCGCAGCGCCTATGCCGGCCTTCAGAAGGCCCGCAGTTCGATCGCCGCACACATTGGGGCCGGACCGTCGGAAATCATCTTTACCGGGTGCGGCACCGAAGGCAACAATGCCGCCCTGCGCGGAATCTCGCTGGCCCGCCGCGCCGCCACGGGTGCCAACCGCATCGTGTCAACCGCCATCGAGCACCATGCCATCCTGGAGACGCTGGAGGACCTGGCCGAACTCCACGGCTTCGAACCGGTGCTCCTGCCGGTTGATGGCCAGGGACGGGTCGATCCGTCCGATCTCGAGGAGGCCCTGCAGGAACCCACGGCCTTGGTTTCCTGCATGTATGCCAACAACGAAGTCGGAACCGTGCAACCGCTGGCAGAGCTGGGAGAAATCTGTGAGGCCGCCGACGTGCCTCTGCACACGGACGCGGTGCAGGCCCTGACCAGGGTGCCCGTCTCCGTGGATGCTCTGAAAGTGGCCGCCCTAAGCGTCTCCGCCCACAAGTTCCACGGTCCCAAGGGGGTGGGATTCCTGTATTTGCGCCGCAACACGCCGTTCCGGCCCTACATGACCGGCGGTAGCCACGAGGGCGGACGCCGGGCCGGCACGGAAAATGTTCCACTGATTGTCGGTATGGCCAAGGCACTTGACCAGTGCATGACGAACGCCGCGGATGAAGCGACGCGGCTGCAGGAGTTGCGCGATGAACTCATCACCAACCTGCTCGAGGACATCGAAGGGGCGCACCTGACCGGTTCGCGACAGGATCGGCTGTCCCACCATGCCTCCTTCGTTTTCGATGGCCTGGAAGCGGAGTCCATTCTGATTGGATTGGACATGGCGGGGATCATGGCCAGCAGCGGCAGTGCCTGCACCAGTGGCGCCCACCAGCCCAGCCATGTCCTGTCGGCCATGGGCATCGATCCGCCGGCCAGCTACGGGGCCATTCGCTTCAGTCTGGGCAGGGACACGTCAAGAGCCGACGTGGAGTACGTTGTTGGGCAGATGCAGCGGATTACCGAACAGCTGAATGCCGCGCAGGCTTTTGCGGTGTAAAAGATCCCGACTTCCGCAGGACGGCCGCACCGAACCCCGGCGCACGCTTGGCCCCGGGATCGCGCGGGTCCCTCCTACACAGTTCCGGCACACTCGAACCACATCCGAAGAGGATGCGGCTCTCGTTCGCCTGGAGGAGACACGGATAAGCCCCCGGTTTCCTGCAACTTGATGTAGTACACTGCAACCAATGAACAGGAACGGACCCTTCCGCATCTCGCAATTCGGGGCCCGCGTGGGCCGCACCGCCACCCAGCTGCGCAAGCTGGACCGGAGCGGCGTGTTTCCCGCCCGGCGCACGATCACGGGCCAGCGGTACTACACGGAGGCCGATGTCGCGCGGTTCCTGGGGACCGGAGACGAAGCCCCGCAGGGGCTGGCCGTCGTCTACTGCCGCGTGTCCGGCCGCGGCCAGCAGGAGGATCTGCGCAGCCAGGTGGCGGCCATGGAAACCTACTGCCTGGGGGCCGGCGTGGCCGTGGACGAATGGCTGACGGAGATCGGCGGCGGCCTCGACTTCAAGCGCCCGGTGTTCCTGGCCCTGATGGAGCGCATTGAGAACCGGGACATCGCCCACCTGCTCATCGCCCACAGGGACCGGCTCACCCGCTTCGGCTTCGACTGGTTCGAGCACTTTGCCCAACAGCACGGCTGCACCATCACGGTGGTCAACCAGGCAAGCCTGTCCCCGCAGGAGGAGATGGTGGAGGACCTGATGGCCATCGTGCAGGCGTTCTCCGGCCGCCTGCACGGATTGCGTGCGTACCAGCGCACAATCCGGGAGGCCGCCGGCGATGGCCGGTAACCCCAAGGTCACGCGCATCCTGCACAGCCAGGGTCTGCACCGGGCCAAGTACGACCGCTTGCATGACATGGCGGCCCTCTGTGGTCGCGTGCGCGGCGACGCGTGGCAACGCTGCAGCGGCCTGTCCACGGCACAACAGTCGGCCCATGAGATCCGCAATGCCTGGATGGCCGAGGGCTACGACTGGCACGGGCTCCCGGCTCGCCTGGGCAAGGCCGCCCTGGCCGACGCCTTGGGTGACATCCAGGCCGGTCGGGAAGCCGCCAAGGTGTCGGTCAAGAAGGCCATTTGGCACAGGACCCGCGGCAACCCCGCAGAGCGGCAGCGCCTCTACTCGCTGTTGAAGCGCAACCGCTGGGACGAGGATGCCTTCCTGCATCGACAGATGCGCAGGAAGTGGCAGGGCGGCACCTCACGCGTGACCAACCAGATCGTGGCCGACGCGGGTTCCTACACCGCCAAGGTCTGGCACGGCCGGGCCTGGGTCTATCTGCAGGGCCTGGAACGCGGCCAGCGCATCGCCATCCCGCTGCGCGGCACGCATCTGCCCACCGGCACCCTGCGGCTCATCCTGCAGGACGACGGCCAGGTGGCAATCCACTACGCCATCGACGAGCCCGCCGTATGCAGCACGAAGCCCTGCGGGGATGGCGAACTGGGTGTTGACAAGGGTTACACCGAGGCCTATGCCGACAGCGAAGGCGAGCGACACGGCGAAGGCCTGGGCAACCTGCTGGCCGCGGAGAGCGATGCCCGCAAGGTCAAGGGCCAACGGCGCAACCAGTTGCGTGCGATTGAACAGAAGCACCGCGAGGCCGGACGGATCAAGAAAGCCGACAACATCCGCCGCAACAACCTTGGCAACCGGAAGTGGGACCGCCGGCAGCAGAAGCACACGGCGCAGACGCGCGACTTTCTCTGCCACGCCGCCCACCGCGTCGTCGACCGCGCCGGCACCATCGCCTGCGAGGACCTGACGGCCCCCATGGCGTCGTCCAGGTATCGCCACCGCGACACCAACCGCCGTCTGAGCGGCTGGGTCAAGGGCCTCATGGCCGACACCCTCTCCTCGATATCTCGGCGCCGAGGTTCGGCGCTGGTGTTGGTGAACCCCGCCTACACGTCGCAAATCGACTCCCGCACGGGCCTGTTGCAGGGCACGCGGCGCGGGGACCGGTTTTACGGCCTGGACGGAGTCGTGTTGGATGCGGACACCAACGCCGCCCGCAACATCCTGCAGCGCCTGTACGACGACGGGATTACGTTGTACACGCCCTACCGGGAGGTCAAGCGCCTGCTGTTGGATCGAAGCGGGACTGCGGATGGGACTGCTCATCCAGGACTCGAGCCCGTCGCCGGACGGCTGAGGCCGCCCTAACGCGCCGGGCCGAGAGCGAAACGCCGGAACCCTGCGGGTCAAGTACTTGCAGGTATTAGGGAACAGGTATACAGAGTTCGGTGCAGGGAACTCCCTAGACCTCGACGACTGATTCCAACGCCACCCCGGACCGACAATACTGGTCCGGGGTGGCGAAGGATCCCGAAGGGGGTTGTGGATTACGCTGCACGCAGCTTGTTGCCGGCAGCTATTCCTGGTACTCGAAGTCAAGCGGGTTCTGCGCCAGCAGTTCCAGCCAGCCTTCCGCAACCCGATCCAGGGCTTCCTGGGGCGTGGCCTGATCCGACAGGGCCGACGACGCCCCTTCCGCCAGACCGATGAACATCTCAAGCCATTGCGGCACACCCGGTGTGAAGGGACGGCCCCGGGCCAATACCTCGCCGTAGTCCGGCATGTAGGGCTTGGCCGAAATGATGTCCGGGTCGCTGAACACGCTCCTGCGGGCCGGGGTCATGCCAAAGTCGAGCGCTCCTTCCTTGGCGCGTTGCGGATTGCTGAGGGCAGCCATCAACTCAAACGCCGCATCTTTGCTCTCCGAGGTCTTCATCATCACAATGTTGTGCTGTACGAAGTTGCCGGTGCCGCCTTCCGGGTACGGGGCAATCGCCCAGTTGCCCACAACCTTGGACTTTTCCGGATCGTCAAGGGACGGCAGAATAAATCCGGCCCAGCCCTCATTGACCGCCACGTCCCCGGCCAAAAAGGCGTTGGCCGCATCGGGATTGTCCCAGGCCAGCAGTCCTGGTGGTGCGTATTTTTCTCCGTGTTCCTTCAGCAAGGTCAGGGCTGCCACCCCGCTTTCCCCGTTGATAAGAGGCTGCCAATCCGAGGTCAGCAAGGGATCACCGGACGCCCAAAAACGAGCCAGGAACAGCTTGACCAATTGGGCGGGCACACCGGCAAAGGAAAGCCCGTACATGGACTCATTGGTGTGCGCCGCCAGCAACGCATCGTAGTCGGACCACGTGGTGGGGAAGGTGTCGATCAGATCGGTTCGGTTGAACAGGACGGATACACCGCACGTCACTGGCAGGCCATAGCGGACGCCGGTATTCCCGGCGATCCCTTCGCCATACCGGTACACGGGATCGAAGAAGCCTTCCATGTCGTACCCACTGGCGTCCAGGAAGTCATTGATGGGTTCCAGCTCGGGCCAAATGGTGTACTGGAACTCGATGTCGTTGCAGAACAAATCGAACTGGGGGGAGCCGGAAGCCAAATCTGCCTGTACCTTGGGCATCAGGGATTCCCAGGGCGCAAACTCAAACTCAACCTGGGCTCCCGTTTCGGCCGAGAAATCTTCCGCCCAAGCACGGAAAGCGGGCTCATAGTCCCCTCCGGCCTGGGTCAGCATGCGCAACGTAACGCCATCGTATTTCTCCCCGGTGGCCATGCTGTCCGCGGCCTCAGGTGCAGCTTCAGGTGCCGGTGGCGCTCCCGTCGGACCACAGGCCGCCAGCAGAGAGCCGGCCCCCATAATGCCCACTGCCTTGAGAAAGTCCCTGCGGTTGTATCGATGCGAATGTCTCATGTTGGTGCCTCCCGGCAATTGACGAGTGAGATTTCAAAGCTTGTTCGTCGCCCGGCACTCCAAGCTGGACGGTAACCGAACTGCCTCTTACTTTAACGGACGCGGATTATCACCTGTGCAGTCGGGCATCCTCGGCCAGGTAGTCAAGCACGACACGGCCGTAGGTCTCCGTGTAGCTGGCTATCTGGTAGAACGCAGCCACCTCGGCCACAGGGGCAAAGGCCCGCAGGTCACTGTTGGCAGTGCCGGCAAACGACACGGTGCCCTCACCACGATACAGGAGTTGGGTAGTCACATCCTCGGGGGCGGCTTCCACCAATTGCCTGACGGCTTCGCCCGGTCCGTCCGCACGAGGAATGGATTTCAGCCGGTAACTGGGAAACATCGGTATCAGGTCCGCCATCTGTGCCGGTGTCCCCAGCGCAGTGGTCAGGGTCATGATCTCGACTCCGTCCTGGCAGGTGCGGCAGGTCAGTAGATTTTGGTTCTGAGCCATGTGTACCTCCGCATATTCCTTGGGTGCCCCCCAACGCTCCCTACCCGCGCAAATGGCCCGTACGTTGTCCAGGTACAGGTGGGAATTGAAAAATACCGGCTGATCCCGGAACAGGGCCTGGATTTGAATGCCGGATTCGTGAAAGGGGCCGTAGGACGAGGAGAACGGCACGTCGATGCCGAAAGCCACACAG
Organism: Caldilineaceae bacterium; assembly: GCA_965219935.1. Taxonomy (GTDB): domain Bacteria; phylum Chloroflexota; class Anaerolineae; order Caldilineales; family Caldilineaceae; genus Bin34. The sequence continues at coordinate 2,505,639 of CBDCOU010000003.1, forward strand.
AGACCTGTCGGATGCGGAGTCAAGGGGGCCGGCAAGAACGGCTGCATGCGTGCCGGATCAACCTGAAAGAACACCGTCTGGAAGCGCACGTCCCGATATTGCGTGGGCAGGGGCGGGCCATAGGGACGATGGGCGGGCATGCCCGCGGCTGCAACCGCATTCGGACCGGAATTCTGCATGAGGGTTGGGATCTGTTTCAGCAGTTTTTATGTGAAGATACCGCGTTTGGATGCCTCCGGGTGCCCTCTGCCATGATACGCAGGCCCGCGGTCATTCCGAGTCCCCCGCTTCGCAGCCGGTTCCAATCCCGTTTTTTCGACTGGATTCAGCGGCTCCGCGCTACAGGGCCCCCTGCATCTGCCGGATGAAGACCCAGTGCGGTCCCATATTTCTACTTGGAGACTGCAAAAGCCTTGTCGCCCAAACTGAGAGCGACCCAAACAGAGGTGCCGGAAGCCCATTCCAGCGGGGTTGCCCATTGTGGCATACCACCGGACAGTGATCGTTTGGCAGCCGTCAAGAACGGCCCCGGCCTTGCCGGTGTGACTGGCGCAACACGGCGAGGATTCGACTCGGACGGCCGATTTCCGCGGCGTGCGGTACATCAACGGCTGCCGCAGGATCGGGTGAAAAAGGAGCTGTCAGCCCTCATTTACAATTGGCTCTTAGGATGCTGGCCGATACCTTCGCCTGTGCGCATGGTCCCGGTTCCTGATCCGACAGCCGGGCACTGTGCCAGACTCTGATCGCCTGGTCCATGTACTTCCCGCAGAGACCAAGGTGGATCGCCGCAGTGCAACACGGAAGCATATGGCAAACCATCCGCCGCGGCCTGGAAGCGGAACAGACTTCTGCAGGTTCAAGGTGCAACAGGCGATGAGGAAAAGCCACGCATGACCAACCGTCTCGCTCCGTCTCACCCCGAGGGTGCGGAGCCGTCGTCCGGCGGCCCGCGCATCCGGGCGGTTTGGCGCGCCCTGATGGGGCACACCGCCCCGGCCGGCGTGGTGGTACAGGACCATCGGCGCGAACGTCTCATGTCGTGGCTGTTCATTGCCCCGGCCCTGCTGTTTTTGCTTCTGACCTCCGTGTATCCCTTGCTCTACAGCCTGCGTCTCAGTTTCTTTTCCTGGAACATGAGCGTGCCCAACAGCCAGCCTGTTTTCGTTGGCCTCCGCAACTACACGCGCCTCTTCTCCGATCCCGTCTTCCAATCCAGCCTGAAAACGACACTGATCTTTGTCGTGTCCGCCGTCACCCTTGAATTCCTGCTGGGGATGGCGCTGGCCCTGCTGGTAACCTCCCGCATCCGCGTTGTGGGCCTGATTCGAACCCTCCTGCTGGTGCCCCTGATGATGACGCCCGTTGTGGCCGGCGTGCTGTGGCGGACCCTGTACCATTCCACCTATGGAGCCATCAACTACTTCATCGGCTTGATTGGCATCCCGCCCCAGACCTGGACCGGAAACCCGGAACAGGCCTTGGCGGCAGTAATCACGGTTGAGATTTGGCAGCAGATGCCCGTGGTCATCTTCATCCTGGCTGCCGGCATCCAGTCCCTGCCTCTGGACTTCCACAAGGCGGCCCGCGTGGACGGTGCCTCGGCCTGGCAGATCTTCCGCGAAATCACGCTGCCCCTGCTCAAGCCGGTCATTCTGGTGGTCCTGCTCCTGCGCATCATGGATGCCTTTCGCATCTTTGACGTTATCTACACGCTGACGTTCGGGGGGCCGGGCCGTGTCACGGAAGTACTCTCCATTCTGATCTACAAGAATGGCCTGCAATTCTTCCAGATTGGCAAGGCCAGTGCCATGTCCTGGCTCTTCCTGCTCTTCATTTTTGTGATTGCGATCTTCTTCATCCGCGAGCTGCAGGGACGCGAACAGGAAGGAGACGCCTAAATGGCCGCCGTACGTACCTTTGTTTCGCAGCAGCGTCCGGGCAGGCTGCTGCTGTACCTGGTCACGGCTGCAGTCCTGGTGGCTGTGGCGTTTCCGGCCTATTGGTTGGTAACCACGGCCTTCAAATATGAAGTCGATACCATCGTCTCGCCTCCGATCATCCTGCCCCTGCGCGGTACCCTGCGCAATTTCACGGATGTGCTCCGGGTGGAACACATCGGGCAGTTCTTTCTCAATAGTGCCCTCATTGCCCTGGTCAGTACCGGCCTGGGGGTGCTGCTCGGTTCCATGGCGGCCTACGCCCTGTCCAAGGTTTACATGGCCTATCGCATCCGGCAGGTCATCATGATCTGGATCCTGATTGTGCGCATCTTCCCGCCCATCACCACCGCCATTCCGTATTTCGTGATCATTCGCGGCCTGAACCTGTCCGACACCCATGTGGCCCTGATCCTGACCCACACCGCGTTCACGCTGCCCTTCGTCATCTGGCTCATGCTGGGCTTTTTCCAGGATTTGCCCGATGCCATCGACAAGGCGGCCGTCATGGACGGCTGTTCGCTGTGGCAGCGCTTTTGCCAGATTACGTTGCCGCTAGCCCTGCCCGGAATCGCCGTGACCGCGATCTTCACGTTCATCTACTCCTGGAACGAATTCCTGTACGCCTCGATGCTGACCTCGCGCACGGCCAAGACCCTGCCGGTGGTCATCGCCGGCTACATGTCCGACAAGTTCCTGCGCTGGGGCGAGATGTCGGCCCTGGCGGCCATGATGGTGGTGCCGGTCATGATCTTCGCCGGCCTCACCCAACGGTATCTGGTCCGGGGCCTTACGTTCGGCGCCGTCAAGGAATAGCACATTCGGGATATCGACCATGGCCCAGATCCGTTACCAACATGTCGGCAAGCGCTTCGGAGCCGTACAGGCGCTGGAGGACCTGAACCTGGTCGTTGAGGACCGGGAGTTTGTGACGCTGGTGGGGCCCAGTGGCTGTGGCAAATCCACCACCCTGAACCTGACCGCCGGCCTGGAGGATCCCAGCCAAGGCGAGATTTACATCGACGACCAGTTGGTCAATGCGGTGCCGCCAGGCAAGCGGGACATCGCCATGGTGTTCCAGAGCTACGCGCTGTACCCCCACAAGACCGTGCGGGACAACATTGGCTTTGGGCTCAAGGTGCGCAAGATGCCGCGGGCGGAAATCGAGAGCCGCGTGCAGCAGGCGGCACAGTCCCTGGAGATTGACCACCTGCTGGATCGGAAGCCGCGCCAGTTGAGCGGAGGCCAACGGCAGCGGGTCGCATTGGGACGGGCGATCACCCGCAACCCCAAGGCGTTCCTGCTGGACGAACCACTCAGCAACCTGGACGCCAAACTGCGCATCCAAATGCGGGCCGAACTGAAACTACTCTTCGCGCGGGTGGAGGGTACAGTACTCTATGTCACCCATGATCAGGCCGAGGCCATGACGCTCAGTGACCGGGTGGTGGTCATGCACCAGGGGCAGGTGCAGCAGGTAGGGCCTCCGCTGGAGGTATACAACCGGCCGCGGAACCTGTTTGTAGCCGGCTTTCTGGGCAGTCCCAACATGAACTTCCTGGATTGCCACCTGCATGTCCGGGAGGGATTGTGGCAAGTGCAGGGAGAAGACCTGCCGGAGGGGGCGCTGACCCTGACCGAAGCCGATCTGGAAGCCATGGATCTGCTGGCCCACCGGGACCGGCTTCAGGGAGCGGCTATTCTGGGTATCCGGCCGGAAGACATCGCCTTTGGTCCCCGGGCGGAAACCGACACCGCAGGTTCCGGCCTGCCCTGCCAGGTGATTGTGGTGGAACCCATGGGTTCCATGAACATCTTGGTGGTGGCCCTGGGCCGGCAGCGTCTCATGGTCAGCACGGGCCCCGACCAGGATGTCCGGGCCGGGGAGCAGGGCTGGCTGACGTTCAACCGGGCCAAGCTGCATTTCTTCCACAGGGACACCGAACTCAACCTGCGGACCTGATATGCAACTCCTGTAGCTAATGCCTCGGCACTTCTGTGGACCGCACATTCCCTGCGGATGCGGGACTGTTCACGGATGTCTGGCAAACAAGCTCAAGCCTGTTTGTTGTGAGCGCGCATCCCGCTGGCGCTAAATCTCAAGCACCAACCCGACAGGCAAGCAACTCGTCCGTCTTTTCGTTGCAGGGTTGAAAGATTTCGTCAGCACCGGCGGCAAAGGTTCCGTCCGGCGGCGTGGCCTGACCATATTCGTTGTTGCCCCAGCAGGTAAGGGTGCCGTCCGTCCGCACGCCGCAAGTGTGGGCATCTCCGGCACTGACGGTGGCGAAGGTTCCGTCCGGTGGCGTGGCCTGACCAGAGTAGTCGCTACCCCAACAAGCGAGTGTGCCATCCATCCGCACCGCACAGGTGTGATAGGCCCCGACACCAACGACCGCGAAGGTTCCGTCCGGTGGCGTGGTCTGACCAGACTCGTTATCGCCCCAACAGGCGAGGGTGTCATCCGTTCTCACCCCACAGGTGTGGCGTGTACCGGCCCTGACGTGGGTGAAGGTTCCGTCGGGCGGCGAGGCCCGACCATACTCGTGATCGCCCCAGCAAACGAGGGTGCCATCCGTTCGTACACCGCAGGTATGCCAGAACCCGGCACCAACGGCCGCGAAGGTCCCGCCCGGCGGTGAGATTTGTCCAGCCTTGCCCCAGCAGGCAAGGGTGCCGTCCATCCGCACACCACAAGTGTGATCGTATCCGACACTAACGCCGGCGAAGGTGCCGCCCGGTGGCGTGGCTTGCCCATACGCGTTCCGGCCCCAGCAGGCGAGAGTGCCATCCATCCGCACACCACAGGTGTGATAGTACCCGGCACTGACGGTGGTGAAGGTGCCGCCCGGCGGCGTGGCCCGACCATACTCGTCATCACCCCGGCAGACAAGAGTGCCATCCATCCGCACTGCACAGGTGTGACGGAACCCGGCACTGACGGCGGCGAAGGTGCCGCCCGGCGGTGTGGACTGATCATGCTCGTTATAGCCCCAACAGGCTGGTGTCCCGTCCGTTCGCACCCCACAGGTGTGGGATCCCCCGGCATTGACGGTGGCGAAGGTGCCGCCCGGCGGCGTGGCCTGTCCATATCGGTTATCACCCCAGCAGGCGAGAGTGCCGTCCACCCGCACGCCACAGGTATGCCAATATTCAGCACTGATGGCGTCAAAGATTCCCTCCGGCGGGGTGGCCCGCCCATAGAAGTCATCGCCCCAACAGGCGAGGGTGCCGTCCGGCCGCATCCCGCAGGTGTGATGGGCACCGGCACTGACAGCGGTGAAGACTCCGCTCGGTGGCGTGGCCTGCCCAAACGCGTCATCACCCCAGCAGGCAGGAGTCCCGTCTGTCCGCACCCCACAGGTGTGGGATCCCCCGGTACTGAAGGTGGCGAAGATTCCCCTTGGTGGCGTGGCCTGCCCAAATTCGTTCCAGCCCCAGCAGGCAAGAGCACCGTCCATCCGCATCCCGCAGGTGTGGGTCCCTCCGGCACTGACGGCGGCGAAGGTTCCCGCCGGCGGCGTAGCCTGTCCAAATTCGTTCCAGCCCCAGCAGGCAAGAGTACCGTCCGACTGTACTCCACAGGTGTGATAGGCACCGGCACTGACGGCGGTGAATGCTCCATCCAGCAACGCGACCTTCCCATACTCGTCATCGCCCTGGCAGGCCAGGATACGGTCCGCCTGCACACCGCAGGTGTGGGCTGGCTTGGCATTGACGGCGGAACTGACCCGTTCCACCATATGGTCCTCCAAGGCGTGTCCCGGGATTTCCGGGACTGCATCCCACAGGCGGGCAATGTGGTTGTCACTGCCCCAAGCGTAAACTTGCCTGGCCGAGCTGAATGCCATGCTCGTCATGGTTCCCTTGTGGCCTGCGAAAGGGAACCCGCCTTCACGGGTGTGGTCATCAGACAAGCCGATTTCCATATTGTCCCCAACCATCAAGCGAGCGTCTTCCGATGAAGACTGCCCGGAGGCAACCAGACCTCGATCCGGACGAGCCGGGACCCCGTCCGGCATGGCCCCGGCCCAATTAGGCGATGCCAGGACAATAAGCAGACACAGGCCCACGGCCAGTGCCCTGGTCAGGCTCTTCACGGACAACCTCCTCAACCGGAAACCGTTTGGTACAGAGACCTCCAGCCACCGAAACGCCATGTCTTTCAATGCCAATGGAGTTGACACCTTGGGCATTGTTTCAAATTTGTTGGCGGGGTCCAAGTCCGGCCTCCTTTGTGGTCCACCGGTCTGGAGACCGTCAGCCGCGTTCATTGCACGTGCAGCTCCGACGGAGTGGCTAATCCTGTCTCCGTCGGTCCACGATGCGGTGGGACAACTGATGGTACAGGGCAAAATCGGGTTCGGCCTGCCGTCCCGGCACCCGCAGACTGGTGCACGCCGTGCGCCGGTTGGGAGCCAGTACGGTACCGATCAGCAGTGGCCGGGGCGATAGGAGTATGCTGACGGCACCTGATTGTGTCCTCATCAGGTACCTCCATGTCCGTACACACACCGCCGTCTTCACCGGAAGCCATCGCGTCAGGCCCCCCGGGCACCTGGTCCGATCATCCAGGAGAGATGGCGCAGTGCTTGCAGGCGGTGTTCCCCTTTCGGAAGACGCACCGACAGGCCGTGGCCCACGACGAAGGCATGTTCAACACGGTGCCGCGCAAGAACAGCTGGCAGTTGACCAAGGTCCGCGGCGAAGCCAACCCCTACGACTTCCAGCACCCGCCGGATCGTTCCAACTGGTCGTCGGATGCGGTCCGGGATGCCTTCCAGGCCCATAGGGTAATACCGCTGCTGCTCTGTATGTGCCTGGGGTGGCTGTGGGGTGCTGTCCCCGTTGTCGCCCAGGACGAAGCCCCCTCGCCTGCAGCCGAAGTTTCGGGCCCCTACCGCAACCTGACGGAACATCACGCCGGCACCTTCCACTTGAAGCGGGAAGGGGACGCAGTGTACGCGACGTTCCGCACGGACCGTTCGCCGGTGCAGCACTTTGCCCGGCAACAGCCAGAGGTGCTGTTCACCGTGCCCGAAGGTTTCCGCCCCCCCGTGGCCGTCACCTGGGAGGTCAGCGCCGAGACGGTGCAGGAGGATGGCACGCCCCATCCCCAGCATGTCGACCGCCGAGTGTTCCGGGTACGCGTGGACCCGGAGGGCCGAGTGCGCTACGTGGACGATCCGGGCGTGGACAGAGTGGGCTATCTCCGGTATCACACGATGTTGGCCTGGCCGCTGGCCGGCACCGAACCCCGGCTGTGCGAACGCCATCGAAAGATTAGGGAAGGCATCCTGGCAGCCGTGCAGATCCTGGAGGACGCCACGCTGCCCTGTTCGCTGGTGGACTGGAGCCATCTGGCCCGCATTCAGACCCTCTCCCTTGCCCTACCAGTGCCCCTTGATACGGATACTGAGTGGCATGTTCTGTTGGGCCTGACCAACCTCGCCACGTTGCAGTTGCAGTCATGGTCGGAATCCGGATGGCCAGTGGCCGAAGACACCTACCTCACCCAGTTGCTGATCCACACTCCCAGGTTGAAGACACTGAGCGTCAAGGGCCCCGGTTTGAGCGTGTCGGCCGATTTGCTTCAATTCACCCCCGAATTGGAAGCCTTGCATCTGGATCTCGGAGGCTGGGGGAAGGAGTTGGTCCCGCTGCTGGACCATGTGCCCCGCTTGACGCAATTGACTGTCAAGGACGGTCTGGCACCCTGTGCCTCGCCAAACCTGCTGGCAGCAGTCCCGCGTCTGACGCGCCTGACGCGCTTGGCCGTGCGCATGGTCGCGGATACCGAAGCGCTCGCCTGCCTGCGTACTACCTTGGACCAACTGGCTTTAGACCTGAAGGAACTGGAAGTTGAACTTCTGACATTACGGGACTTGAACGTCGAGATCTTGCCAAGCCTGCCGCAACTCACCCATCTGACCCTGGATGTGAAAGGCATGGTCACCCTACCTCAACAGCTGCTGGTCAAGACCCCCGAGTTGACCCACCTCACATTGCGTGACGACACCTATGACGGACGATCAGAGGCGACCTTTGCGCTCCCCACTGGTTTCTTCGCCCACACACCCCACCTGACTTCCCTTTCCTTGAACATAACTCGCCTTATCGATTTGTCCCCCGACTTGCTGAAACCTATTCCGGAACTCCGGCGGATGCAGATCGACACACAGGACTCGGCCTCCCTGACAGCCTTGTTCATGGAGCAGGTGACGGAGTTGCGTGTGGACACGGGGTTTCTGGATCTGCCAGAAGATTTCCCAACGCGCTTGCCGCACTTGAAAGTCCTGCATCTCGATGTCCAAAACCTGGCTTTGCCGGAGAACTTCCTGACCCATGCGGAACGCCTGGAAGTCCTGCACCTGAATGCCCAAACCAGGAAGTCCTTGCCTGCTAACTTCCTAACCTACGCGCCGCGTCTAACCGATCTTTACCTGCGCATGCCTTTGCTACCGGCCTTGCCGCCAACGTTTCTGGTCCATGCACCACTCTTGGAGACCATGGAACTCGAAGCCGGACACGGTATCGTCGGAAACTTTGCCAAATGCAATCAAAACCCACCCGGGCCGAGGGAGTTCCCCGAACACTTCCTGTCCCATACACCACGTCTGGTCGAATTAACCCTGCGAGTGCCGATGCTCAAGGCCTTGCCTCCCTCCTTCCTGGGCCATGCGCCGCTGCTGCAAAAAATGGAAGTGGATTACGCCTACGGCGGCTACTGTTTCAGGTACGGGCACGAAGGCCTGCTAAAGGTAGTTATGCCGCTTCGGTCTCTGCCGGTGAATTTCCTGACACACGCTCCCAATCTTCGGCATCTCAACTTGCAAGCCGGTTATGTCAATGAAATGCCTTCCGATTTTCTGTCCCATGCCCCCAAACTCCGGTACCTGAATCTGGATGCCAACGGCATGTCCGCGCTCCCAACCGACTTTCTCGCCCGGCATCCGGGGCTGGAGACGGTCCGGCTCCAAGCCAACGGCATTTCATCACTGCCCCACGGGTTTCTGTCCCAATCCCCCAACCTGGTTTCGATAACGTTGGACCTGCGGCAGGTGGATGCATTGCCCGAACACTTTCTCGCAAACATCCCTCGCCTCCACGAGGTGGAGATCGACGTGCATCAGGCCAAGACACTCCCTCCAACCTTTTTGGCGCACGCACCCCATCTGCGCTTCCTGAATTTGCGCGCACACAGCCTGACAGCCTTGCCCCCGGATTTGCTGACCCATGCGCCCCGGATCCAGACCCTGGGATTGGCCATGCCGCTGCTTGAACCGACATTGACTCCGGAACACCACCTTTGGCCAACCCTTCAGAACACCAGCTATCGCGTGAAAGTGTCCCAGCCGGATTCTTTGATTTTCACGAATCCCGACGGCCCGTTGGAGTGCTCGGGACGACCGACCGTTCAGCAAGGGAGCATTCTGGAGGTTGAAGGACGGGAACAAGACGACGAAGGGCGCAACCTGTTGCGGGTTCGATTTTGGCGGAATCGCGAGTTCTTCGCATTTGACTTCCGGCACTATTGCACATTCTTTATCGATGCCCGTTTTACGACTCCGACCTTGGATGTCTGTGCAGCCTTTCGGGAACCGGAGGCGTGTGAACCAATCAGGAATCGATACACCACCCTTCCCGCCCTTCCGGTCGACAATGGTGGAGACTTTAGAGGATAGTTGCGGTTACGTTTTCGACAACGCGAGTGCTCCTGCCGCTTCCTGACAGCAACTTGCATGTTGTATGAGAGGGGCGCGCCGTTGGCAACTGGGTGCGGCAGAGACTACTTCTGCACAGCGCCGCAACACAGTAGGGCACCCCTCTCACGATCGATGTCGCTCCGAGCAGATACAAGGGCACCAGGCCTGCATCTACAAGTAGGGAGGACAAGGATCCCGGCAAGGTACGCATGGAGGTCGGACAATGGTGGTCACAGGTATCGATATGTCGAAGGCCCTGTGGGACGTAGCCATGGCAGAAGGTCCCGTGTACCGCTTCGAAAACAGCGGTCCGGGCCTTCGCCGCTGGTTGCAGCACATGGACCGTGCTGGGGCTGCACAGGCTGTGCGTGAGGCCACCGGCAGGTAGGAACGGCTTCTGGCGAGCCGCCTCAGGGCCGTGTCGGCATCACTGTGCAAGTGGCCTATCCGCTACGGGTACGCGCCATTGCGCGCGCCTGTGACTGCGGGGCCAAGACGGACCGCCTGGATGCCCGGGTGCTCGCGCGCGATGGTCCAGTGTGCCCGGCTTCAGCCCCCTGTCCGTCAGACAGCGAGGAGGAACGTGAGGAGCTGCAACAACTGCTGCGTAGGAGCCAGACACGGGTCGATCAGCAGGTCCAGGAACGGAACCGGCTGGACAAGGGCGTCGGTACTGCCGTCGGTCGATCAACCCGGCGGCCCCCAGGCACAATCCCGCAAGTCGTCTTCCACAAGTGACAGGATCCAACCAACACGAAGTCTTCAGGGAGTTTTGTCTCGCCGAATCCCTGCTGAGAAGCATCCACCCAATCACTATCTCAAGACCAAGTACTGCTACAGGAACTCTGACATGCCAACAGCGACATCTCCACACTGTCAACTCTGGTCCATCCCGTCCGCATCCACCTCATCCTTCGCCGTAATACCTACCATCAATGCCTTTGAGTTCCCGATCGTTCACGGTCCAGATGGCGGACTTGGGCAACCAGCCAGCAACAGTACAAAGTTGATTGGAGTGAGGCGGTGGTTCTACGCGGAGCCAGGCGTTGGGACCCTCACCATGGCGTGCTGTGACCCTCAACTCGCGTCCCCATCTGACATAACCGATTACCTTTCCTTGCCGGTTGGGTCTGTCGTATAGTGGATGGCCCTGCAATGGATCGTCGCGTGGATAGCCTTGGAACATGCCGGGACGGGGAGCGGTACTGGCCAAGACTTTCCTAATTGCTCCCCAATCTGTCTCACCCTGTAGTTCCCGCATGCCGGCGGGGGGCGCAATCTGGATGTGAATCCGAGCTTCCTTGCTTAGGTCAGGCGACAATGTGATCGTGGTATCGATCCCCGTACGGACTTCCCACTCCAGATAATTGAGCGAACACCATCCGTTCACAATGTCATAGCGGATGCCACCAGGATCGTCCGGGAAACTCAACTGGGCAGTGTGCCGGGCGGTGACAATCACGGAGCTGCCGATGCCGTGGTCCCGGATGTGATTCCACACGGTGTCTGGAATCCGGGTCCCACGTTCGTCCATGAGCAAGTAGGGCAAATCCAAGTGCTGAAGGCTGGGGGTTTGGGCCAGGAAATCCGTGGGGAACGTCCTGAATGTATCGACAGGTGCCAAACCACCACTGGGTACCAACACAGTGAAATGGGTGAGCCGAGGGGCATGATAAAGAAAGTCGAGCGGCAACTTCTGCAAGTGCCAGAATTGTGATTCAAAACGCTGCAGACGAGGAGCATGAGCCAGAAAACCGGGTGGCAACGCCTCTAAGGACCTAGAGTGAACGAGCAGATGGGTGAGGCGGGGAACATTAGCCAGAAATCCAGGCGGTAACGACGGACCCTTCAAATTCAACCTAAGGTGGGTCACGGAGGGGAGTGACGAAAGTGGCGCGTCCCACCAGGCGGTGTCCAGATAGACGAGCCGGGGAACGCTGGCAACGAAGTCGGCGGACTGGGGTGTAGCTCCGACCAAGTGGGTAAGGTTGGGTACCGGGGTCAGGAAACCCAGTGGCAACGGGCCTCCCGAGCCCAATTTTAGATGGGTGAGGTTTGGCACAGGGGCCAGGAAATCCACCGGTAGCGAATCCCCAGTGCACAGACGCAGAAACGTTAAATGAGGAACCGGTACCAGGAACTGTGCCGACAGCGGTGTGGTGGAGGAGCTGCATACCAGGGTCAGGTCGGTTAGGTGGGGCACTGGAACCAATAAATCCGCATCGTGAACCAAACCCCCGTGATTGGACCACAAATTCAGCTTGGTCAGCCGGGGAGTGTGGCCGAGAAAATTAGGGGATAGCCGGTGCAACGTCCGGCTCTCAAGCTCAAGGTGGGTCAGATTGGGGACCGGCTCCAGAAAACGTGGCGGAAGCGTGTCCGGAAACATCCCCGGAGGCATCTCAACCCAAGGAAGAGCCTCTGACGCCAGAATCAGGTGGGTCAGCCTAGACAATGGAGTCAGGAAGCCTGGGGGCAACCCGGTAGGCTCCACCCCCCGTATCTCCAAGTGCGTAAGCTGGGAAGAGTTGTCGAGGAAGCCGGAGGGCAACCTGTTCAACTCAACCGACCCCTGAGGATCCAAGTATTGTATCAGGCGCAGACGCGTGAGGGCAGGGACCGGAGACAGGAATTCGGACGGCAGCTCCAAGTGGTATTTTAGGCCGATGTCCAAATGGGTCAGCTGGGACACGTAGGTCAGGAAATCCGCCGGTGGTGTCTTACTCTCCACAGCAAAGACCAAGTGGGTCAACTTGGGCACCGGAGCCAGGAAATCAGATTCTTCTCCCCCATATGCAAATCGCAACGAGACGAGATTGGGGACATGGACCAACAGTGAGGACGGCAACGGCTGGTCGGAATAGTTGACGTTGACCAGATCGAGGTGGGTCAGTTGGGGGACATGGGCCAACAATGTGGACGGCAACGGCTGGTCGGAATAGGTGCCATTGACCAAGTGGAGGTGGGTCAGTTGGGGGACTGGAGACAGGAATTCGGACGGCAGCAACTGAAACGTCATCTTGTTCAAGTACAGATAAGTCAGATTGGACACCGGGACTAGAAAGTCGGTTGGCAACTCCAGCCGATGGACCTTGTCGGTCTTCCAAATCTCAGCGGTAGGACCTTCGTTGCGCAACTCCAGGTGGGTCAGTTGGGGAACGGGAGCCAGGAAGTTGGATGGCAACAGAGGCGCATTCACCCCCTGCAGGTTCAATTGGGAAAGTTGGGGTACCGGAGCCAGGAAATCGGTTGGCAGCTCAAATACATCAGGCCTCGACACCGTCATCACGGTCAGATGGGTCAATCGGGGCACCGGAGCCAGGAAATCGGTTGGCAACTTTGTTATGTCGGAGCCGGACAGGTTCAGGGTCAGATGGGTCAACCGGGATACCGGAGCCAGGAAATCGGCTTTTACCTCGGCAGGCCCACCGAAATTCACCTCCAGGCGGGTCAGCTGGGGCACCGGAGCCAGCAAGTCGGACGACAGCGTCAGACCCTCCATGTGGATGGCCAGTGCCTCCAGGCCGGTCAGCCCCACCAGATCCCGTGTGGACATGACTGGTACGGGCACGGGCAATCCCAGAAGGTCGTAGCCGGAGGGGGTCTCCTTTGACGCAAAGGGGGACGGATACCTTGAGCCCATCGTCAGTGGTCCCGCCAGCTGATCCAACAAATTCCTGGCGGCCACTTCGTCACCCGACAGCGTCGTACCCAACTCGCGGATCCCGGCCAGCTGCGTCCAGGTCACATCCTCGCAGGCCGGCGTCTCGCCCCCGACCGGGGTCAGGGCATCCAGAATCGCCCCGCGCATGCCGACACTGCGGGTGCAAACCTGTGGACTGTCGCTGACTGAACTTGGAAGTTGCGCACCAGCTGCAACGGATGCCGGTCCCGGGCCTCCTCCAAGCAGGCACAAGCCCAGGAGCCACACACAGTAGAGCCACGCCTTGGCTGGCTGCTTTGCCACGTCAATCCTCCCGAGATGATGCGCGGTCGCTTCGTCGGTTCATTGTGCCGGATTCCGATGCTGACGTAGAGATAACGCGGACGTAACGCCGGGGTCATGGCGTGGTTGACCCGCGAGGACCAGGATACGGACCATCACATGTCTCCAAGGAGTGACCAACAGGGAACACAATTTAGTGCCCGACGACCTGGCGCTTGGCGCTGCCTTTCGCCTCCGGCGAGAACTGGGACCATCTCCCAGGGTTTCGGCAACAAACTCACCGAGCTCAACGAAGCGGACGAAGTGGTACCCGTCTACTTTGACGGCGGTCATGGGAGTTTGACGGCGGTCATGAGAGCATCGACTGGAGTTGCTGCTCAGGCACTCCCATCCATGCCATGGCCTCAGGACGTGTGAGCGAGTTGGTCTCAGGAGAAACGGCTGGTGGTTCAGGCGTTCCCGACAGCAAGGCCTCCGGCAACCAAGTGCGCATCCTAACCGGAACCGGTACTACCGGATTCAAGCTCACCTACGCCCATTGGGCGGACATCTATGTGTGTCCGGGACAGGAGGCGGTGCAGGGCCAACTGTTGGATACGTCGCGGGTACGCGGCGGGTACATGGCGGGTATAGACTGGCTGACTCTCTGCTGTCATGATGGCGCTCACGCCTGCAGCGCATGCGAATGAAGATCAGGAAAGACATGCGCTGCAGGGGGTGACCTGTCTCGGGAACCACGGACAATCCGTCCGAATGGGTACCGGGGCTGCACTCCGACTTTCAGTTCCGTTGTCAATGTGAAAAGGACTTTCATGACCGCAGCCAAGTTCCTTCCGCGCCGACTCTTGTGGGTCGATGCCCAACCGTCCATCCTGGACCAAGCCGGACGTTTCCTCCGGGCACACCGTTTGGACCTGCGCTTTATGGACAGCTTTGAAAAGGCACTGGTGGAGATGGACACCTGGTCCCCCCACCTGCTGTTGCTGGACTACACCTCTGGGACCATGGCCTACGAGACCTTCGTCCACGTCCGGTTGCCCCTGGTGGACCCCTATCGGATGACCGGTCCGCTGGCGGATAATCCCTGGCAGCACACAGCCATTCCCATCCTGCTGGTGTCCGGCGGACCGCCCGTTACCATTCCCGGTTTCGTGGCACCCCACCTGCATCGGGTCGCGCACTTCGTGCCCAAGCCCTTTGAACCCAGCTGCTTGCTCCCGCTGGTGGACAAACTGCTGCCGGAGCCCAAACCCGGGCTCATCCTTGATCCGGACCACGGTTGGGTTGAAGTGCAGGGCTGCCGACACACGGTGTCCGAACGTCGCATGGATTTGCTGGTGACCTTGGCGCGGCATCATCCCAGGCCTCTCAACGCGGCCCAGTTGGTTCAGCATTTATCACGGGAAAGGGGTGTGCTCGCCACTGAGACCGCCGTGCGTACGGCGTTCTCCTCGTTGCGTCGGCAACTGGAGGGAGACGGCTTCCCATCGCTGGTGGACAACCAGCGCAACGGCTATTTCCTAACCCGTCTCCCCACGCTGACTTCCGACTGAGGCACTGCGGATGTCCCGTTGCAAGTGGACATCCGCAGTGAGTCCATTCCACCTCGATGCCGCGGGATTACGTGCAGACCCACGGCCACCTGGGCAGTGTCACCATTCGCTGACTCGATCCAAGCACGCGGCGAGGGCAAGACTGCCCTCGCCACCATTCCTCAGCGGTGAACTGGCACTGGAATAACCCGAGTGGCAGCCCTTCGCACATGGCTGCCTGCGACCACACCCGGATCAGGAACCGGTTTGCAGAACAGTCGTAGGCATCGGACAAGTTGGCCTCAACCACGGAGAGGACAGCCTCCGGGACAGGGTCACATTGCAGACACATGGCCGTTACGCATCGGACATGGTCAGCCCCTTCTCCGTTCGCCATGCTGTACCCAAGAAGCCCAAACCCAAGGGCCACGACAACTGTTCAGAAGAAGCAATCATGTTTCAGGACACGAACACAACGGGAGGAGCACGCAGGGAGGACCGGCATCCCATGCACGACACGGGACGGGCGCCTGTACTGGGTGCGGGAACCGGGGGTCCGCGTACGGTCCGGCCCCGGCCTGCAACATCCCGTGCTCACCCAACTGGCACGCGGTCGCGTCGGTGACCGCGGACGGCTACCACTGGCTGCCCATCCGCCACACTGCCTACATCGGCCCGGGAACTCCTGGCGGAACGCTATGTACGCCCCGATCCCGAAGGTGCAGTGACCATGGCGCCCGAACTGATGGCGGCATGGCGGCCAGGGGCATACCCCTGGCCGCCCACACCCGGCCCTGGTGATCCTCTCCCTGGGATTCACCTTCTGGCAGCCCCAGGTGATAACCCCGGATTAGATTGTGGGCCTGCTGGAAGAGGTCGTGGTACCCCTCATCACCACGCAGACCGACCCCGTGGCCGGGCGCCTGGACCGAAGTCTCTCGTCCCTGGAGACGCGCCTGGCAACGCTGGAGCAGACGGCGCGGACAGGAACCGGCGGGGAGGCAAAGCCCCTCACCGTTTTCTCGATCCCCACACCTGCAGCCGACCGGCCTCCGAACCCGGCATGCCATCCCCGGCAGACGATGACGAGCGCGTGGTATCACGTGCGCTCATCGAGCAGGTGACTGCCGGCGGAACTGAATCCCCTGCGGGACCAGCATCAGCGGATTTGCAGCGGGTCGAGACCCGCGTGGAACAGTACCCAAGCCGTGGCCGGCAGCTGACCGAAACCGTCGGCTACGCCACACCCTGCAACCTGCAGTATCAGGCAGTGCAGATACCCATAGCGGTACACCACCTCCTGGCTTGGTCATACTGGCACTGATGCCACTACTACCAACAATCTCAACTATAGGATTAGGGTTACCGTGAGACCACAGGGTTGGCAGCGATATCGCCGGACGGTAACTGTCCGCGGCACCATCGCGGTCTCGGCATCCCGGAGCAGAACAGGCGTCCATGAACGGTTCGTCGCGCTGCAACGATGATCATGAGGGGGCTGGCAGAGGCTGTGTTGGTGTCACTGCTACTGCCCATTGACCTTTGCGCGCCACTGAGCCAATTCCCACCCTGATTGCAACAAACCCTGAAGGTATTGCCCCGGACCCTTGGGGCAACCCGCCGCAAACATGGGTGTCTTTCCAACAAGATCAAGCCTGTTCGTTATGGGTGCGCACCCCGTCGGTATTAATCTCAAGTACCAACCCAACAGACAAGTAACTCGTCCGTCTTTCCGCTGCAGGGTTGAAAGATACCGTCAGGACCGGTGGTGAAGGTCCCGTCAAGTGGCATGGTCTGCCCACGGTCGTTGTTACCCAGGCAGGTAAGAGTGCCGTCCGTCCGCACGCCACAGGTGTGGGCTACTCCGGCACTGACGGCAGCGAAGATTCCCTCTGGTAGGGTGTCCTATCCATAACTGGACCCTATCGACAGTATGTCGGCCTTGGGCTGCGGGAGGAGAGAAAACACCGCCACCCAACTCTCGATCAAGGATCACAAGCTGCCGACAACAGGACCTGGACATCACCGGCGGCCAACTGGAAGTACGGCTGACGAAGCCGGGCTCGGACCAACATCAACAAAACCAATGCAGTATCCTTCAAACTCACGGCCATAACAATGTGAACATCGTGTAGGGTAGTCCGGCAGACATCCGGATCGGATGTGTCCATCGGCCTACTGTGAAGCGGGATCGGACACCACCCGTCGCTTCCGCTTTCAAGCCTGACCGGTGGGCGCTGTTGAGGTTGCCCCGATCATGGCGGTGGCGTGTTCCTGTTCCGGTACAAGGTATCGAATTGACGTGCCGTGAGGAGGCCGACCTGCATGACCGCAAAGATCCTGATCCGGGCCCTGGCCACCAGCCTGTGTCTGCTCTTGGTTGTGGCATCGCCCGTTGCCGCCCGGGAAGCTCCGTTCGAGTCCCTCCCCATCGGGGCCAAGGCCCGTCTGGGTCGGGGCAGCATTTCATTAGTGACGTATTCACCGGACAGCTCTCGATTGGCAATTGCGAGCAGCGTGGGCATTTGGTTGTATGACACCCAGACCTACGAAACGGTATCCCTGCTCACGGGTCATACGGATAGGGTCACTGTCCTGGCATTCAGTCCCAACGGCCGGACCCTCGTCAGTGGCAGTCGGGATGGCACCGCTCGCCTATGGGACACGGTCACGGGCATTCTTCGGCATACCCTGGAAGACCACGTAGGTCGGGTTACCCGCGTGGAGTTCAGTCCCGACGGCCGAACTCTGGTCAGCGGCGGTGCATACAATACCGCCCGCCTATGGGACACGGCCACGGGCACCCTCCTTACCCCCCTGAACCCGGAGAGCGATCAACCCTTCAGCGTGGAGTTCAGCCCAGACGGCCAGACGCTCGTCAGCATCCGTGGGGACAATGCTGTCCTCTTGTGGGACGCGGCCACAGGCACCCTCCGGCACACGCTCGAAGGCCATACGGGTGGGGTTACCGATGTGGCACTCAGTCCCGACGGCCGGATCTTGGCCAGTGCCAGTTGGGGGAATGGCACTATTCGTCTGTGGGACATGACCACAGGCACCCTCCGCCACACCCTCGAGGGCCATACAAGCAGAGTCCGAAGCATAAAGTTCAGCCCAGACGGCCGGACGCTCGCCAGCGGCGGTGAGGACGATATCGTCCGCCTGTGGGACACGGCCACGGGCTCCCTCCGCCACACCCTCGAGGGCCATACGGATGGGGTTACCCATCTGGCGTTCAGTCCCGACGGCCGGACCCTGGCCAGTGCCAGTTGGGATGACACCGCTCGCCTGTGGGACACGACCACGGGCACCCTCCGCTACACCCTCGAGGGCTCTAGAGGTTTGAAGCGGTTGGGGTTCAGTCTCGACGGCCGAACCTTGAAAACTCACTTTGGGGACCGCCATGCCCGCATAAAATTGTGGGATGTAGCCACAGGCACTCTGCGGCTGCAGAACTATGCGTACACCACAGGGGTAATCGGTCCTAACGACCGGACCCTCGCCATTCGACACTTGGACATTCAACTGTGGGACGTGGCCACGGGCTCCCTCCGGCACGCACTGCAGGGCTATGCGGGTTATGTGAGTGAGGTTATCCATATCGAGTTCAGTCCCGACGGCCGGACCCTTGTCAGTTTCAAGGGGGACCAAACAATCCACGTGTGGGACGTGGTCACGGGCACCCTCCGGCACACGCTGGAGGGCTATGCGAGTGAAGTTACCCATATCAAGTTCAGCCCAGACGGCCGAACCCTGGCCGGTTACAGTTGGGACGCCGGTTACAATTGGGACCACACTGTCCGCCTGTGGGATACGGCCACGGGCATCCAGCACACACTGGACCATGCGGGGGGAATCTACAGTGTAGCGTTCAGTCCCGACGGTCAAACCCTGGCCTATGTCGACAGGGGTGGCACTGGCCGCCTGTGGGACACGGATACGGGCACCCTCCGCCACACGCTTGAGGGCCCTACGGATGATATCGTCAGCCTGACCTTCAGTCCCGACGGTCAAACCCTGGCCAGCAGCGGGGATGACCACACCGTCCGCCTGTGGGACACGGCCACAAACACCCTTCGGCACACGCTGGTCCATGGTTGGCACTACTATTTTTTGACGTTCAGCCCCGACAGCCGAACCCTTGCCGGTTACGATTGGTCGTCGTCCGCCGATATCCAACTGTGGGATACCGCCACGGGCATCCAGCACACACTGGACCATGCGGGTGGAATCTACAGCATAGCGTTCCGTCCCGACGGCCGGATCCTGGCCAGTTCCAGCGAGGACGACAGAGTCCGCCTGTGGGATGTGGCCTCAGGTACCCTCTGGCACACCCTGAGTGACCATATCAGTGATGTCCCCAATGTGGCGTTCAGTCCCGACGGCCGGACCCTCGCCAGTGCCAGTTGGGACGGCACCGTCCGCTTGTGGGATGCGGCCTGGGGGCACCCTTCGGTACACTCTGCGAGGCCATGAGGACAGGGTCACCTGCGTGGTGTTCAGTCCCGATAGCCGGATCGTCGCCAGTGCCAGTTGGGACGGCACCATCCGCTTGTGGGATGTGGTCAGGGGCACCTTGCAGTACGCCTTGGAAGGCCATGCAGATCCCATGAGTGGCTCAATGAACACCATCAATAATCTGTTGTTCAGTCCCGATGGTCACACCCTGGCCAGTGCTGGTCAAAACGGTACGATCCTGTTGTGGGACGTGGTCTCGGAGGCGGCCGCCGGGGACTTCCGCAACCTGGCGACCAACCCGAACGGACAATGGGCGGTGTGGAAAAGCGGCACGACCGTAACGGTCCGCTTCAGCAGTCCGCGCGCGCCCGTGCAATACCATGCGCGGCAGGACCCGGAACCCCAGTTCGTGCTACCGGAGGGCTTTCGGCCCGCGACCCGGCTGACGCACACGGTAACGGGCACGCCGGTCTACGAGGATGGCACTCCGGTGCCGAACGCGTCGCCGGTGACCTTCGACCTGACCATCGACCCGAACGGCGAGGTGCGCTACCTGGACAACGCGAAGGTGGACGGGTTGGGCCACGTGGGCTACCGCGTGACACGCCTGATGTGGCAGACCGGCGAGTCCCCATCCACCGTGGGGACGGAGGCATCCCCGACTGTGGGCTCCGATGCATCGAAGGACCATGGGCGGTGTGGACATGCGGCACTACTGTAACGGTCCGCTTCAGCAGTCCGCGCGCCCGTGCAGTACCATGCGCGGCAGGACCCGCAACCCCAGTTCGTGCTGCCGGAGGGCTTTCGGCCCGCGACCCGCGTGACGCACACGGTGACGGGTACACCGGTCCACGAGGATGGCACGCCGGTGCCGAACGCGCCGCCGGCGACCTTCGACCTGACCATCGACCCGAACGGCGAGGTGCGCTACCTGGACAACGCGAAGGTGGACGAGCTGGGCTATGTGGACTACCGCGTGACGCACCTGACGTGGCAGACCGGCGAGCCCCCATCCACCTTCGGGACGGAGGCATCCCCGACTGTGGACTCCGATGCATCGAATTGACTGCCGCGAGGAAGCTGACCGATATGACCGCGAAGACCCTGATCCGGACCTTGGTCACCTGCCTGTGCCTGCTCTTGGCCATGCCGTCGCCCGGCGTGGCTGGAGAAGCCCCGTTCGAGTCCCTGCCCATCGGGGCCAAGGCCCGGCTGGGCCGGGGTCAGATTCAGGACGCGCAATATTCACCGGACGGCACACGCCTGGCGGTGGGGAGCAGCGTGGGCATTTGGTTGTACGACATGCAGACCTATGAAACCACATCCCTGCTCACGGACCATACAGTTGCGGTCGTGAGCGTGGCGTTCAGTCCCGACGGGAGGACCCTCGCCAGTGTCGATCGGGACGGCGCCATCCGCCTTTGGAACGCGGACACGGGCACTCTCCGGCACACACTCGAAGGTCCATTTGTCTACAGCCTAGCCTTCAGTCCCGATGGCCGGACCCTCGCCAGTGCCAGTTGGCCCAACACCACCATCCACCTGTGGGACGCGGCTGAGGGCACCCTCCGGCGCACTCTGGAAAGTCATTCGGGTACTATCGACAGCCTGGCCTTCAGCCCCGACGGCCGGATCCTGGCCACTGGCAACACGGAAGGCACCGTTCATTTGTGGGACGTAACCACGGATACCCTCCTACACATCCTGAAGAGCCAAACGGATGAAATCAGCAGCGTAACCTTCAGCCCCGACGGCCGGACCCTCGCCAGTGGTAGTTGGGACGACACCATCCAGCTGTGGGACCCGGACACGGGCACTCTCCGGCACACGCTGGAGGGTCATTCGGGTAGTATCCTCAGCTTGGCTTTCAGTCCCGACGGCCGGACCCTCGTCAGCGGCAGTGTAGACAATACCGCCCGTCTGTGGGACGCGGCCGAGGGCACCCTCCGGCGTACCCTGGAAGGGCATTCGGATGGTATCCCCAGCGTGGCCTTCAGCCCCGACGGCCGGACCCTCGCCAGTGCCAGTTGGGACAGTACCGTCCAATTCCGGGATACAGCCACATACACCCTCCGCCACACTCTGACAGGCCACACGGCATCGGTCCACCGCTTGGCGTTCAGTCCCAACAGCCGGATGCTGGCCAGCGGCGACGAGCGCCGGATGGTGACCAGCGGCGACGGGCACGATATCGTCCGCTTGTGGGACACAGCCACATACACCCTCCGCCACACACTGACAGGCCATGAGTTTAAGATCGAGAGTCTGGCCTTCAGTCCCGACAGCGGCACCTTGGCCAGCGGTGGTTGGGAATCCAGAGGGAAACAGGTGCGAGATACCGTCCGCCTGTGGGATGTGGCCACCGGTTCCCTCCGGCACATGCTGGCAGATGATGTGGGCGGGGTCTGGGATCTGGCCTTCAGCCCCGATGGCCGGACCCTCGCCAGTGCCGGCCGGGGGTCTGTTGCCCGCCTGTTTGACGTGACCACAGGTTCCCTGCGACACACCCTGGATACCGAAAGTTACGTCTGGCACGTGGCCTTCAGCCCCGACGGCCGGACCCTTGCCACGGGCAGTAAGTACACTCTCAAACTGTGGGACGCGGATGCAGGCATTCTCCGACACACACTGTGGACCGGGGAAGTCTCCAGCCTGGCCTTCAGTCCCGACGGCCGGATCCTCGCCAGTGCCAGTTGGGGCTACGGCATCCGTCTGTTGGATGTGGCCACGGGCTCCCTGCAACACTCCTTGGACGACACTGCTGTCGTCCGGGACGTGACCTTCAGTCCCGACAGCCGGACCCTGGCCAGCGTCGGGGAGAACCACACCATCCGCCTCTGGGACGCGGACACGGGCACTCTCCGACACATACTGGAAGGACATACGGACAGCGTCAAATTTGTGGCTTTCCATCCCGATGGTCGGACCTTGGCCAGCGGCAGTACGGACGCCCCCACCGTCCACCTCTGGGATATGACCACCGGCTCCCTGCAGCATATCCTGGAAGGCCATACCAATTACATCACCAGCCTGTTGTTCAGTCCCGATGGCCGGACCCTCGCCAGCGGCAGCATGGACGGCACAATCCTGTTGTGGGACGTGGTCTCGGAGGCAGCCGCGGGGGATTTCCGCAACCTGGCAACCAATCCCAACGGGCAATGGGCGGTGTGGAAGAGCGGCACGACCGTAACGGTCCGCTTCAGCAGTCCGCGCGCACCCGTGCAGTACCATGCGCGGCAGGACCCGCAACCCCAGTTCGTGCTGCCGGAGGGCTTTCGGCCCGCGACCCGCGTGACGCACACGGTGACGGGTACACCGGTCCACGAGGATGGCACGCCGGTGCCGAACGCGCCGCCGGCGACCTTCGACCTGACCATCGACCCGAACGGCGAGGTGCGCTACCTGGACAACGCGAAGGTGGACGAGCTGGGCTATGTGGCCTACCGCGTGACGCACCTGACCTGGCAGGCCGGCGAGCCCCCATCCACCTTCGGGACGGAGGCATCCCCGACTGTGAACTCCGATGCATCGAATTGACGTGCCGTGAGGAAGCTGACCGATATGACCGTGAAGACCCTGATCCGGACCCTGGCCACCTGCCTGTGCCTGCTCCTGGTCGTGGCATCACCCGTTGCCGCCCGGGAAGCTCCGTTTGAATCCCTGCCCATCGGGGCCAAGGCCCGTCTGGGTCGGGGTTGGATTACGAACGCGCAATATTCCCCGGACGGCACACGTCTGGCCGTGGGGAGCAGTGCCGGCATTTGGTTGTACGACACGCAGACCTACGAAACCACATCCCTGCTCACGGGCCATACAGGTGCGGTTGTGAACGTGGCGTTCAGTCCCGACGGCCGGACCCTCGCCAGTGCCGGTTGGGACGACACCATCCGACTATGGGACCCGGACACGGGAACCCTCCGCCACATACTGGAAGATCCTTCAGATATTGTCTCAAGTAGGGACACCAGCCTGGCCTTCAGTCCCGACGGCCGGATCCTCGCCAGTGCCCCTCGGACCAACACCGTCCACCTGTGGGACGCGGCTGAGGGCACCCTCCGGCGTACCCTGGAAGGTCCTTCGGGTTCTATCACCAGCCTGGCCTTCAGCCCCAATGGCCGGATCCTGGCCATCGGGAGTACAGACGGCGTTCAGTTGTGGGATGTAACCAGCACCGTTCAGTTCTGGGCCGTAACCACGGATACCCTCCTACACAACCTGAAGAGCCCTCCGTATGGAATCACCAGCGTTGCCTTCAGCCCCGACGGCCGGACCCTCGCCAGCGGTGGTTACTACAATATCGTTCGTTTGTGGGACCCGGACACGGGCACCCTCCGGCGTGTCTTGGAAGATCCTTCGGGTCATATCCTCGGCTGGGCCTACGGCCACAACTTCGGCTTGGCCTTCAGCCCCGACGGCACCACATTGGCCAGCGGTGGGTGGAACAACACCATCCACCTGTGGGATCCGGACACGGGCACGCTCCGGCGTACCTTGGAAAGTCCTTCGGATCGTATCGTCAGCCTGGCCTTCAGTCCCGATGGCCGGTCCCTGGCCAGCGGCGATGCCGACAATGTCGTCCGCGTGTGGGATACAGCCGCATACACCCTCTACCACACTCTGGAGGGTTACACGGCATTGGTCCGCAGCCTGGCCATCAGCCCCGACGGGCGGCTCCTCGCCAGCGGTGATGCCGACAATATCGTCCGCGTGTGGGACACAGTCGCACACACCCTCCGCCACACTCTGACAGGCCACGAAGTTGAGATCATCAGCCTGGCCTTCAGTCCCGACGGCAGCACCTTGGCCAGCGGTGTTCGGTCCTCCGGGAGGGAACGGGTGCGAGATTCCGTCCGCCTGTGGGATGTGGCCACCGGTTCCCTCCGGCACATGCTGGCAGATACTGTGGGCGGGAGCTTGGATCTGGCCTTCAGCCCCGACGGCCGAACCCTCGCCAGTGCCGGCTGGGGCTTGGGCACCTTCCTGTTGGACGTGGCCACAGGCTCCCTGCAACACACCCTGGATGACGAAAGTTACGCCTGGCGCGTGGCCTTCAGCCCCGACGGCCGGACCCTGGCCACGGGCGGTCGGGACACGCTCGAACTGTGGGACGCGGATACAGGCACTCTCCGACACAAACTGTGGACCGGGTACGACATCAGCGTGGTGTTCAGTCCCGACGGCCGGACCCTCGCCAGCGGCGGAGAGTCCCACGCCATCCAACTCTGGGACGCGGATGCGGGCACTCTCCGACACAAACTGAGAGGACATTCGGATAGCGTCTGGTCTGTGGCCTTCAGTCCCGACGGCCGGACCCTCGCCAGCGGCAGTGGCGACTCCACTGTCCACCTCTGGGACACGAACACAGGCACTCTCCGACACAAACTGAGAGGACATTCGGATAGCGTCAGGTCTGTGGCCTTCAGTCCCGACGGCCGAACCCTGGCCAGCGGCAGTCACGACCACACCGTACGCCTCTGGGATGTGGACACCGGCTCCCTGCGGCATATCCTGGAAGGCCATACGAATAGAGTCTGGTTTGTGGCTTTCAGTCCCGATGGCCGGACCCTCGCCAGCGGCAGCTGGGACGGCACAATCCTGTTGTGGGACGTGGTCTCGGAGGCGGCCGCGGGGGACTTCCGCAACCTGGCAACCAATCCCAACGGACACTGGGCGGTGTGGAAGAGCGACACGACCGTAACGGTCCGCTTCAGCAGTCCGCGCGCGCCCGTGCAGTACCATGCGCGGCAGGACCCGCAACCCCAGTTCGTGCTGCCGGAGGGCTTTCGGCCCGCAACCCGGGTGACGCACACGGTGACGGGCACGCCGGTCCACGCGGACGGCACGCCGGCGACGCGTTCGGCGCCGGCGACCTTCGATCTGACCATCGACCCGAACGGCGAGGTGCGCTACCTGGACAACGCGAAGGTGGACGAGCTGGGCTATGTGGGCTACCGCGTGACGCACCTCATATGGCGGACCAGCGAGGCTCCGGAGGTACTGTCCACCTCCGGGACGGAGGCATCCCCGACTGTGGACTCCGATGCATCGAATTGACTGAGAACGGAGCCGCGGCCCGCGTCCGCGGCACGGCATGATGTCGGAGTGCAAACCGCGTTGCCGGATCCGACACCCATGTGACGCGGGCAGCTTTGGCCCCGCGGCAGGCACTGCAAGGCCATGCGGACATCCATCGGTCCGCGGCTCCATGATGGGACCGCGACCGCCAGTCTGCCGTAGGTTGGCACGGGACATGCACCCTGTCCGATACCGGCCCACGGCACAACCGCCTTGCCCGTTGCTGTCCCGATCCGCGGCCTGGCTCCGAATACCGCAGTCCGTTTCGCAAAGGCCGGAGCGCGGAGGAACGAGGGGCTTCAGGTGGCTGTGCGCGCGGCCGCCGGCGGGGAATTGAGGCTGGCATCCGCGCCGTTACGTTGAGCTGACGCCCTGCTCCCGTTCCGCCGCGGTCGCTAACCCGACACTCCACCCCAGCAGGCACAGGCCGAGGCTCATACCAATCCATCATGTTTGTATTACTTGTGTGTCGACGGCCAGGGCCGTCAGGGTGTCCCGGATCCAGCCCCAGCCGCACAGTTGCCGCACCCGCGCCGGGTCCGCCTGCCAGGCCCTCAGGATCGGTTCCAAGGCTTCCTTTTTGGCCTCCAGGGTCGGATAGACCCGGTCTCCCAGGGCCCGGCGCAGCTCCTGGAAGAAGCGCTCCACCGGGTTCAGTTCGGGCGCGTAGGGCGGCTGCACCACCTGCGGGGCCGGCAGGGCCTGCACATCCCCGCTCTTGTGGCCGCCGGCCCCGTCCCAGACCCAGCCGTCGATGCCCGGCTCCTCGGCCCAGGTCCCCCAGATGCGGGTCATCTCCTCACTCTTCATGTTGGCCTGCCATGCCCACCACAACTGTCCCGTCAGCGGATTGAGAGCCACCGCCACGTAGGTGTAGGTCCGGCTGATCTGCGTCGTCCGGGTCACCGCCACCCCGCGCGGCGCCCACGCCTTGCGCACCGTGTTCCACAGGCCCAGACGCATCTCGTCGCCCCACACGATCCCCTGCCCCGCCTTCAGGCCGACCGCCTTCAGCCGTTCGCCGAGCCCCCTTTTTTCCAGGTCGCCTGGACCTGGGCATCCGCCTTCGTGTGCCGGGGCCGGGGGACCTTCAGCCCGATCCCCAGCCGTGGCAGCAGCGTGTACAGGCTGCCCACCGTGTAGACCACCCCGAACTGCGCCTCGATCCAGTCCCGTACCTCCTGCGCCGTCGCAAAGACCCCCTGGGCCGCTTCCGCCACCACCTGGGCCTGCTGCGCCTCCGTCAGATAGCAGGGCTTGCCCGGCCCACCCCGCCGATGGGCCCGCACCTCGGCCAGCCCGCCGGACCGGTACCAACGCAGCCACAGCTGTATGGAATTCCGGCTGACCCCCACCGCGGCCGCCACGGCCGTCGGCCCCTGCCCTTGGCGCAACAGCCACAGCGCATGCAGCCGCGTGCGCACTTCGGTCACCTTTTCCGCCCGGTACTGCTGGTGCAGGGCCGCCGCCGTGTCCTCGCAGTCCCAAGCAATGCTGACCTTGCGGGTCATGCTCCCCCTGTACTGTCGTCAACACATCAAGTACTAAAAGTATAATGGGTTGGTATCAGTCCGCGCCGGAACCACGCGGGCCGCGTCCGGATCATCCTCGAGCGTTTAGCCACCCCACGATGACATCGAGTCCCCGATCGTCAACGGTCCAGATGGCGGTCGCCGGCAGCCAGCCACCGTCGGCACAAAGTGAATCGATAGCTGTCGGTACTCCGTGAAGCCAGGCATTGGGGCCCTCGCCATGGCGAGCCGTGACACGCAACTCGGTACCCCAGGGGACATAGCCGATTACCCGTCCCTGCCGGCTGGGCCGGGAGTAGAGCGGTTGGCCCTGCAGCATGCCGAAACGGGGAGCCGTACCGGCCACGATTTGCAAAATTGCCTCCCGATCCGTTTGGCCTTGCAGCTCCCGCAGGCCGGCGCGGGGGGCCTCCTGAATGTGGAGCCGGGCCTCCCGGGTTTCGTCAGGCGACACCAAGGCGACGGTATCGGCCCCGGTACGGATCTGCCACTGCTGGTCGTATCCACATTCCAGGCCTGTATTCAGAATGTCGTAGCGGACGCCGTTGGGGTCGGACGGGAAACTCAATTGGGCGGTATGCCGCGCGGTCACGATTACATGGCTTTCGATCCCGTGATCCCGGACCTGGTTCCACACCGGGTCCGGCTTCCGGACCCGGCGCTCGCGCATCAGTTTGTAGGGCAACCGCAAGCTCTTCAGGCTGGGGGCGTGGGCCAGGAAATCCGCGGGCAATGTCTTGAACGTGTCGACAGGAGTCTCGTTGGGTACCGACACAGTGAAATGGGTGAGCCTGGGAACATGGGTCAGGAAACCGGACGGCAGTTCTTCCAGGCTCCAGACCACGGCTTCGAAACGCTGCAACCTAGGGGCATGGGCCAGAAAACCGGGTGGGAACGCCTGTAAATCGACAGAGTGTAGACGGAGATGGGTGAGTTGGGGAACATGGGCCAAAAAGCCGTCCGACAGCGTGCCATACAGACCCAATCTCAGGTGGGTCACAGAGGGGAGGGACGATATCGGAGCATCCCCCCAGCTCGTGTCCAGAAAAGCAAGCCGGGGAACGTCGGCCGCGAAATCGGACTTCGGCGTGTCTCCGACCAGGTGAGTGAGTTGGGGCACCGGGGACAGGAATTCCGCCGGCAGTAAGCCCCCCCATGTATCCAATCGCAGGTGGGTGAGTTGGGGCACCGGCACCAGGAATTCCGCCGGCAACGGACCTCGTATGCACAGATTTAGAAAAGTGAGATGGGGCACTGGCACTAGGAAATCCACCAGGGGGGTGGGGGTGCATCGCAGGGTCAGGTGGGTGAGATGGGGCACTGGCACCAGGACATCTGCTGGGTAGTGTGTGGACCGATCGGAACTCAGGTACAGCCGGGTCAACCGGGGAGTGTGGTCGAGAAAGTTGGGGGGCAGGACGCGCAAGGTCTGGCTCTCCAGCTCCAGGTGGGTCAGGCTGGGGACCGGAGCCAGGAAACCAGGCGATAGCGTGTCCGGGAAATTCTCCGGCTCCGGATGCACTGTTCCCAAATGATCGTCTGCTACCAGGATCAGGTGGGTCAACCGGGGCATCGGAGCCAGAAAGCCGGGGGGCAGTGCGGTTGGCTCCACACCACGTATCTCCAGGCGCGCAAGCTGGGGGGTGTGGTCGAGGAAGCCGGACGGCAACCTGTTCTGCTCAACCGAACCCAAGCCACCGCTTGACTGGTACAGGCGCAGATGGACGAGGGCGGGAACCGGGGCCAGGAAGTCGGGGGGCAGCACCATTCCGTGAGCAAGCCTGATGTTCAAGTGTGTCAGCTGGGACACGGGGACCAGGAAGTCGGGGGGCAACACCATTCCGTGACCGAGGCTGATGTTCAGGTGTGTCAGCCGGGACACGGGGACCAGGAAGTCCGCTGGCGGAGGCCATGTTTGCGACGGAACCGCAAAATACAGGTGGGTCAACCGGGGTACCGGAGCCAGAAAGTCGGGATCTTCTCCCAAATACCGAAAACGCAGCACGGCGAGATTGGGGACATGGGCCAAAAAATCGGACGGCAACGGTCTCGCAACTGTGCGGCCCAGCTCCAGGTGGGTGAGGGCCGGAACATGAGCTAGGAATGCGGGTGGCAGCAACACCACCGTCACGCCGCGCAACTCCAGCCGGGTTAGCCGGGGCACCGGAGCCAAGAAATCGGACGGCAGTTCCGCCGAAGGGACCGTGTCAGTCTCCAGGATGGCTGTCGGACCTCCGTGGTGCAACTCGAGATGGGTCAGCCGGGGCACCGGAGCCAAGAAGTTGGAGGGCAACAGCGTCGCATTCACACCAAGCAGTTCCAGGCGGGTTAGCCGGGGCACCGGGGCCAGGAAATCAGGCGGCAACTCAATCAAATCAGCCCTGGACAGTTTCAGGGTTAGATGGGTCAACTGGGGCACCGGGGCCAGGAAATCAGGTGGCAACCTGGTCAGATAACCGGTGTCCAGTTCCAGATGGGTCAGCCGGGGCACCGGGGCCAGGAAATCAGACGGCAGTTCCTGGCCCTCAAAGCGCAGCGCCAAGGACTCCAGTCCGGTCAGCCCAGCCAGATCCCGAGCGGACTGCACGCGCACAGGCGCGGACAACCCCAGGGTGTCGTATCCACCATCAGGTGTGAACCGATGAGTGATGTACATACCGAACTGCCGTGGACGAGTCAACCGCCCCACCAAATCCCAGACGGCCATGTCGGCCTCCGACGGTGCCGCACCCAGTTCGCGGATCCCGGCCAGCTGCGCCACCGTCACCTCCTCGCACACCGGCATCTCTCCCCCGACCGGGGTCAGGGCGTCCAGCAATGCCCCGCGCATACCGGCACTTCGGGCACAGACCTGCGGATCGTCATCGACCAGATCCGAGAGCGGCGCGCCGGCCGCCGCGGTCGCCAACCCGACACCCCACCCCAGCAGGCACAGGCCGAGGCTCAGTCCGCGCCGGAACCACGCGGGCCGCGTCCGGACCGGATGCCGTTCCATGAAACTCCTCTTCCTCCCGTGGCCGCCGTTGCGGACCATCCTGCCACAGCACCGTGCTCACGCGGCGCTCACGCGGACGTGACGCGGCGGACATGGCGCAGACCGTCCGCGCGGGCCAGGATCCGGGCTATCAAATTCGCCCCCTTTCCAAGGAGTAACGAACATGGGACACAATTTGACACGCGGCGACTTGGCGCTGCCCTTCGCCCCAGGCGAGAACTGGCCCATCACCCAGGGGTTCGACAAGGTTTTCGACGAGAACGACAAGGTTGTGCCCGGTCAGGTTAACTATCCCGAAGGCGGCCATGAGGGCATCGACTGGGGTTGCTGCTCGGGCACCCCCATCCATGCCATGGCCGCGGGACGCGTGAGCCTGGTGGATGCGGGAGAAACGAAAGGTGGCCTGGACGACAGCGATTATACGTCCGGCAAGCCTTACGGCAACCAGGTGCGCGTCCGGACCGGAACCGGCACCAGCGGGTACGAGCTCACGTACGCGCATCTGGTGGACGTCTATGTATGCGTGGGACAGGAGGTGGCGCAGGGCCAGCTGCTGGGCTTGTCCGGCGACACCGGCCGTAGTTCCAACCCGCACTTGCACGTGCATCTCAAGCCCTTCGGCGCGGTCGCGGCTACGGATAAAGATCCCCATGGGATGTCAGGTGAGACCTTCCTCGAAGGTGCGGACCAGCCAATTTCAAAGGACGATAGAAACAAGGAACTACACAAGAATAATCACCTGCGCATGATTCTGGGGACGGTCGACTTCAGCACCCTTTTGCCTGAGGTCCAACCTCCAGATCTGCCGTACCTCTGTCCCACGGCCAAGGCCGTGGAGGCCGTCACCCTGAAAACGGCTCCGCGAGCCGATGCCGCCGATGCCACGGTGAATGGCCAACCTGGCCAACTGGTCAAGACAGTCGTCCCAGCTGACAAAGACACCGAGGAAGAAGAAGACACCGAGGAAGAAATGTACGCCGTCATCAGCAAGGACGCGGACCCAAATCCGCAATGGTGGCGGATCGTGGTGCCCGGCAAAGCTGTGGGCTGGGTGCCGAACGACACGCGGACGATGGTTACCCATCCGGACCGGGTGCGGGTCGCCCATCCGCCTGCCCGCCACATCGGGAACCGGGTGCCACAGGCCAGACAGGGCATTGACCTGAGAGCCAATCTCAACAATCTCGAATACATCAACGTGCGTCGCACCACGACAACCACCGGCAACAGCAAACTGGGCGAACTCAGGGATCGGAACTGGCGCACCGTGTCCCTCTGGGCCTGCGACGACATGGATAAGCACGGTTGGTTCCAAATCCCGATTGAGGCAAGAGCGCTTACCAACCCGGTCAACTCGGAGGCTGTTGACGGCTGGGTGCGCGACGACGTGGCAGACCTTCTCTACCAGCCACCGAAGGCGAGTGCCAACACGCCCCTCCAAGTGCGGGCTTGGCCCGATCTGGGCGCGGCGAGCATGGGACCTCTAGTGGCCGCACAGTCGTATGCGATTGTCGGCAAGTCGGCCACCCGCCCCGTGTGGTGGCGGATTCGCGTCAGTGCTTCCGTCACTGGCTGGGTGCACGACAACAACGTCCAGACCGACGGCTACCTGAACGACGTACCGGTCCAGTGGCCGCCGCGGGCGCGCATCAAGACCGCGGCGGACGTGACCCTACATGCGGGACCCGCGGCCACGTATGCGACCGTGGCCGCCTTATCCGGGCGCGACGCGGTCGGTTTGCAGTTGGCGGGCCGGTACACGATCAACCCCACCTGGTGGCTGGTACACCTGGACGACGGCAGCCGCGGCTGGGTGCACGAGGACGATGTACGGATTGTTGGCGATGTCAGTGGTGTGCCCATCATGTGGCCACCGCGCGTGAGCCGGAAGGCTCCGGCCGCATCCACGCTCAGTGTGCATGCGGAACCCGGCACCGATCACGCCGCAGTCGCCACCATTCCCGACGGCTCCACCGCCCAATACGTCATTCTGGGCAAGGACGCGGCTACCCCCGCGTGGTGGTGGATCCGATTCAGCAACACCGTCACTGGCTGGGTCGACGCGGCACAGATGCAGACCCACGGTGAAATCAGCCACGTGCCTGTCGTGGGGACGGCGCCGACGGCTGTGCACAACCTGACCGTCACAGCGACCGACCCCACCGCGCTGCACACGGACTGGCAGGCACCGACGGGCATCGGCGACGCCACCAGTTATGACGTTCGGTACCGGATTCAGGATGCCGCGGCTTGGACCACTCATGCCCATGCCGGCACGATTACCGTGGCCACCCTGTCCGGCCTCGCGCCGGACACGACCTACGAGGTGCGGGTGCGTGCCGTGAACACGGCAGGTTCCGGGCCCTGGGCCTCGGTCCAGGCCGATACCGACGCAGCCAGGCCCCAACTGAGCCTCCTGGCCACCACCACGGACGGGCTCAATGTGCGCTCGGGACCCGGCACCAGCCACAACATCGTCGCTTCCATCGCCGGCGATTCCACCACCCGCTACGACATCCTGGGCAAGGATGCCGCGACGGCCACCTGGTACCAGATCCAGTTCAGTCCCACCGTCGCCGGCTGGGTCTCCGCCACCTACGTCCAAACCCACGGCAGCCTCTCCGGGCTCACCGTCACCTGGAACCCGACTCCACAGCTGAGTCTCCTGGCCACCACCACGGATGGGCTCAATGTGCGCTCTGTCCCGAGCACCGGCCACAACATCATCGCTTCCATCGCCGGTGGCTCCACCACCCGCTACAACATCCTGGGCAAGGACGCGGCCACGGCCACCTGGTACCAGATCCAATTCAGTCCCACCGTCGCCGGCTGGGTCTCCGCCACCTACGTCCAGACCCACGGCAACCTCTCCGGGCTGACCGTCACCTGGAACCCGACTCCACAGCTGAGTCTCCTGGCCACCACCACCATCAACCTCAACGTGCGCTCGGGACCCGGCACCAGCCACGGCGTAGTGGGTTCCATTACCGGTGGCTCCACCACCCGCTACAACATCCTGGGCAAGGACGCGGCCACGGCCACCTGGTACCAGATCCAATTCAGTCCCACCGTCGCCGGCTGGGTCTCCGCCACCTACGTCCAGACCCACGGCAACCTCTCCGGGCTGACCGTGACCTGGAACCCGACTCCACAGCTGAGTCTCCTGACCACCACCACCATCAACCTCAACGTGCGCTCGGGACCCGGCACCAGCCACGGCGTAGTGGGTTCCATTACCGGTGGTTCCACCACCCGCTATGACATCCTGGGCAAGGACGCGGCCACGGCCACCTGGTACCAGATCCGGTTCAGTCCCACCGTCACCGGCTGGGTCTCCGCCACCTACGTCCAGACCCACGGCAGCCTCTCCGGGCTTACCGTCACCTGGAACCCGACTCCACAGCTGAGTCTCCTGACCACCACCACCATCAACCTCAACGTGCGCTCGGGACCCGGCGGGACCCACGGCATCGTGGGCACCATTACCGGTGGCTCCACCACCCGCTATGACATCCTGGGCAAGGACGCGGCCACGGCCACCTGGTACCAGATCCGGTTCAGTCCCACCGTCACCGGCTGGGTCTCCGCCACCTACGTCCAGACCCACGGCAGCCTCTCCGGGCTTACCGTCACCTGGAACCCGACTCCACAGCTGAGTCTCCTGACCACCACCACCATCAACCTCAACGTGCGCTCGGGACCCGGCACCAGCCACGGCGTAGTGGGTTCCATTACCGGTGGTTCCACCACCCGCTATGACATCCTGGGCAAGGACGCGGCCACGGCCACCTGGTACCAGATCCGGTTCAGTCCCACCGTCACCGGCTGGGTCTCCGCCACCTACGTCCAGACCCACGGCGACCTCTCCGGGCTCACCGTCACCTGGAACCCGCCCCGGCTGAGCCTCCTGGCCACCACCACGGCCGGTCTCAACGTGCGCTCGGGCCCCGGCGGGACCCACGGCATCGTGGGCACCATTACCGGTGGCTCCACCACCCGCTACGACATCCTGGGCAAGGACGCGGCCACGGCCACCTGGTACCAGATCCGGTTCAGTCCCACCGTCACCGGCTGGGTCTCCGCCACCTACGTCCAGACCCACGGCAGCCTCTCCGGGCTCACCGTCACCTGGAACCCGCCCCGGCTGAGCCTCCTGGCCACCACCACGGCCGGTCTCAACGTGCGCTCGGGCCCCGGTGGAACCCACGGCATCGTGGGCACCATCATCGGTGGCTCCACCACCCGCTACGACATCCTGGGCAAGGACGCGGCCACGGCCACCTGGTACCAGATCCGGTTCAGTCCCACCGTCACCGGCTGGGTCTCCGCCACCTACGTCCAGACCCACGGCAGCCTCTCCGGGCTCACCGTCACCTGGAACCCGCCCCGGCTGAGCCTCCTGGCCACCACCACGGCCGGTCTCAACGTGCGCTCGGGCCCCGGTGGAACCCACGGCATCGTGGGCACCATCATCGGTGGCTCCACCACCCGCTACGACATCCTGGGCAAGGACGCGGCCACGGCCACCTGGTACCAAATCCAGTTCAGCAGCACCGTCACCGGCTGGGTCTCCGCCACCTACGTCCAGACCCATGGCGACCTCTCCGGGCTCACCGTCACCTGGACACCACCCCAGCTGAGCCTGCTGGCCACCACCACCCAGAACCTCAACGTGCGCTCCGGACCCGGCACCTCCCACAGTGTCGTGGGCACCATCACTGGCGGTTCCACCACCCGCTATGACATCCTGGGCAAGGACGCGGCCACGGCCACCTGGTACCAAATCCAGTTCAGCAGCACCGTCACCGGCTGGGTGCACAAGGACTACATCCAGACCCACGGCAGCCTCTCCGGGCTCACCGTCACCTGGACACCACCCCAGCTGAGCCTGCTGGCCACCACCACCCAGAACCTCAACGTGCGCTCCGGACCCGGCACCTCCCACAGTGTCGTGGGCACCATCACTGGCGGTTCCACCACCCGCTATGACATCCTGGGCAAGAACGCGGCCACGGCCACCTGGTACCAAATCCAGTTCAGCAGCACCGTCACCGGCTGGGTCTTCGCCACCTATGTCCAGACCCACGGCGACGTCAGCGGCGTGCCCGTTCGCTGAACCCGGACCCGGACACACGCGGCGGGGGACAGAACTGTCCCTCGCCGACGGCAACAGGGAGACAAGACGTCTGGCTCAGGCTACGGATATCCCCGTTTTGTCTCTGGACATGAAAACTTGGCATACACCGTGTCCTTCTTCAAGTCCAAGCATGTCTGCGAGATGAGGCTGTACACGGAAGCATGACGACCAGGCCGCGCGGCAGTTGACCGAAACCTTCGGCAACGTCACGCCCTGCGGCCTGCAGTACCAGGCACATGTTGCAGGTACTTGCAGGTACCCACGGCGGCATACCACCTCCTGGCTTGGCCACACTGGAACTGATGCTGCTACCACATCTACTTACCGCTGTAGTACTAGGAAGTCGGGGCTGATAGTCAGCAAACCAAAGGACGGTTTGCCTTGAGCGATGCGACTGGCACACGCCTGTGGGGTATGGTGACACAACACCATCCAACGTTGAAGTGGAGATCAATGCAACAAGGATGCGCCGCCCAGGTAGACATATATGAAGTGATCGCCAAGATCAACGGGCCCCCGGATGTTTCCAGCATCATGACGAGACGGTAGCCCTTGTCGATCGGACCCTCGATCTCCCCGGCTGTCCACGGTGCGCCCGCCACGGTCACCATGGGCTGGGCCACAGTTGATGCCTGACAGGCCCGGCTGCATCAGTCTCATCCATGAAAGACTCTGCGCGAAGCCAGGATGTCGTGGAGTTCCCGATCGGCGACGGTCCAGATGGCAGTCGCCGGGATCCAGCCGCTGATTCTGCAGTTCGAGTTGGCAAGCATGTAACTCAGCACATCTCCGCGGAGCCAGGCATCCACACCCTCGCCATGGCGCGCCGTGACGCGCAGCGCGTCGCCCCAGGGGATGTAGCCAATCACCCTTCCCTGCCGGCTGGGCCGATCGTAGAGCGGCTGGCCCTGCAGCATGCCGGGGCGGGGAGCCGTTTCGGCCACGATGTTCATCATCGCCGCTTCATGACCCTGTAGTTCCCGCATCCCGGCGCGGGGGGCCGTCTGGATGTGAATCCGGACCTTTTCGGTTTCGGCCGGCGACAGCCAGACGGTGGTATCGGCCCCGGTGCGGATCTTCCACTCCTGCAAGTGTGGGTTCTCGCAATCCTAGTATCCATCCAGAATATCG
The DNA here is from genome assembly GCA_965219935.1 of Caldilineaceae bacterium. Lineage (GTDB taxonomy): Bacteria > Chloroflexota > Anaerolineae > Caldilineales > Caldilineaceae > Bin34. The sequence continues at coordinate 2,542,091 of CBDCOU010000003.1, forward strand.
TGGGGGACGCCCAGAGGGTCGGCCGGGAAACTCAATTGGGCAGTGTGCCGCGCCGTCACAATCGCGAAACTACGGATCCCGTGGTCCCGGACTTGGCTCCACGCCGGGTCCGGAAGCAGGTTCCGGTCAATTGGTCGGGGCGGCAGCTGCACGCTCTGCAGGCGGGGAGCATGGGCCAGGAAATCCGCGGGCACAGTTGTCAAATGGTTGTAGAACTCTTCACCGCGGCCGTAGGCTTCGCCAAAGTGGTTGTCGCTAAGGTACAGATGGGTGAGGCGGGGCGCATGGACCAGGAAACCGGGCGGCAGTTCGTCCAGGTCCAGAACAAAGGCTTGCAGACGCTCCAGACGAGGGGCGTGGGCCAGGAAACCGGGCGGGAAGGTCCGCAATCCATCGGCATTCAGGCGCAGGTGGGTGAGGTTGGGGACATGGGCCAGGAAACCGGATGGCAGGCCCGGGTCCAGGGACAAAGTCAGATGGGTCACAGAGGGGAGGGACGGCAGAGGCACATCCCCCGACCAGTATCCGTCCAGGTAGACGAGCCGGGGAACATGGGCCGCGAAATTGGGCGATTGCGGCGTGTCTCCGACCAGGTGGGTGAGTCGGGGCACCGGAGCCAGGAAGTCGGGTGGTAGTGAGCCCGACTGGAACAATCCCAGGTGGGTGAGTCGGGGTACCGGAACCAGGAAATCCGCCGACAACGACTGTTTCCACACGCACAGGTCCAGAAAGGTGAGTTGGGGCACCGGGATCAGGAAGTCCGCCGGGAAATCCGTCGGTACTGATGTGCTTGAGGAGCCGCACCGCAGGCTCAGGTGGGTGAGTTGGGGCACCGGAACCAGGAAATCCGCCGACAGGGACAGAAGATATCCCCCATAGAGCCGCAGGTGCAGTTGGGTCAGCCGGGGGACATGGGCAAGAAGGTTGGGCGGCAGGCTGCGCAAGGCCCAGCCCTCCAGCTCCAGGTGGGTGAGTCGGGGCACCGGAGCCAGAAAACCGGGAGGCAGCGTGTCCGGCAGCGTGTCCGGCTCCGGGCGGTGAACACTGTCCGGCACCAGGATCAGATGGGTCAGCCGGGGGGTATGGACGAGGAGGTCGGGCGGCAGCGCGGTTGGCTCCGCGCCGCGCAGCTCCAAGTGGGTCAGCCGGGATACCGGGGCCAGGAAATCGGGTGGCAACGTCATCGGCATGAACCAGTGCGAATCGCTTCTTTCCTTCCTCTGGAGGTTCAGATGGGTGAGGGCGGGAACATGGACCAGGAAGTTGGACGGCAGGGCCGTCTCGGTCCAGCTCCCGATGTCCAGATGGGTGAGGACAGGGACATGGGCCAGGAAGTCGGGTGTGCTCCCGGAACTGCTGAGGGTCAAGTGGGTCAGCTGGGGCACCGGGGCCAGGAAGTCGGGCGTGGCACGCCCGACATGTTTCAGGGCCAAATGGGTGAGCTGGGGTACCGGGGCCAAAAAATCAGGCGGCAGCTTAGTCGCACTCGTATCGGGCAGCTTCAGGTGGGTAAGTCGAGGCACCGAGGCCAGGAAGTCGGACGGCAGCGCGGTTGGATTCACGCTGTGCAGTTCCAAATGGGTGAGGCGGGGCACTGGATCCAGAAAGTCGGACGGCAGCACGATGCGCCCCGAGCCATGTCTCCAATACCACCTCCTGTACGAATCGGATGGGTCGGGCACGATCAGGATCAACTTGGTCAGCCGGGGCACCGGGGCCAGGAAGTCGGGCGGCAGCACGATGCGCCCCGAGCCATCCGCCTGAAGGAGGCCCGAAGTATCGGGCACGATCAGGATCAGTTCGGTCAGCCGAGGCACCGGGGCCAGGAAGTCGGACGGCAACCCGGTCAGATGACCAGTGTCCAGCTCCAGGCGGGTCAGCCGGGAAACCGGGACCAGGAAATCGGATGGCAGTTCCCGGCCCTCAAAGCGCAGCGCCAGGGATTCCAGCCCGGTCAGCCCTGCCAGATCCCGGGCGGATGTCACGTGCACGGGCGCGTCCAGCCCCAAGGTACGGTAGCCGTCCCTGGGCCCGAACGGCACCATGTCGAAGCCCCACAGTGCCTGGAATTCAAACCCAAACGGCGGTTGTTTCTTCGTCAACTGCCCCACCAAATCCCAGGCGGCCACCTCGGTCTCCGATGGGCTCTTCCCCAGGGTGCGGAGCGCTGCCAGCTGCGTCTCCGTCACCTCCTCGCACGCCGGCATCTCTCCCCCGGCCGGGGTCAGGGCATCCAACAACGCCCCGCGCATGTCAGCACTGCGGACACAGACCTGCGGATCGTCACTGCCCAGGTCCGGGAGCGGCGCGCCGGTCGCCGCCGTCGCCAGTCCGATGCCCCACCCCAGCAGGCACAACAGGCCGAGGCTCAGCCCACGCCGTAACCACGCACCCCGTGTGTGTTCCGAGTGCCAACCCATGAAATCCATCTTCCTCCCGTAGCCGTCATTGCGGGCCATCCTGCCACAACCGCGGCGGACATGGCGCGGACGGTCAGCACGGAACCCGTTGGTACGGAGACTATGCCCGGGACGGCCCGCAACCAATATCAACGAGATTGAAACAGTGCCGTGTCTTAAGTGCACCAACTTCCACCGAATCCCTGTGCTAGGATCGAGCATTTATGAACATTGACTCCCCGGTAACGGCGGTTGCCATGAGCGGCGGCCTGGACAGTTCCATGGCGGCTGCCCTGCTAGTTGAACAAGGTGTCGACTGCATCGGCATCATGATGCGGCTCTGGTCCGAACAGGGACCTGGGATCGGGTCCACGAACAAGTGCTGTTCGGCGGAGAGCGTGGATGTGGCGCGGGCCGTGGCCGAGCGCCTCGGCATACCCTTCTATCTGATCAATGCGGAGGAACCATTCCGCAAGGCGGTCGTGGAGCCATACATTGATGGATTCGATCGGGGCCGGACGCCCAATCCCTGCCTCAACTGCAACCGGCACATTCGGTTCGACTGGTTGCTCAAATATGCGCTGGGACTGGGGGCCGAACGTCTGGCCACGGGCCACCACGCCCGGAGTCGTCGGGAGGCGAACGGTTCCCACAGCCTGCTGCGGGCCGTCGATCCGCAAAAGGACCAAAGTTATGTGCTCAGCGTATTGACCCAAAGGCAGCTTGGCCACAGCCTGTTTCCGGTGGGTACATACACCAAGCCGGACCTCAGGGAGATGGCACGCCAACGCAGTCTCCCCGTGGCGGACAAGCAGGAGTCCATGGATCTCTGCTTCGTAGCCGACGACGACTACCGCCGTTTCCTGGATGACTGGAGCCCATCCCCGGCCCAGGCCGGACCCATCGTCACCATGGAAGGTAACGCGGTCGGCACGCATCAAGGCCTGCACCGCTACACCATCGGCCAGCGACGGGGCCTCGATATCCCCGTCCATTCCCGCGAACCCCGATATGTCATCGGCAAGCTGCCGGAAGAGAACGCCTTGGTTGTCGGCAGCCGATCGGACTTGGCCGTGCTGGAATTCCCGGTCGACAATGTGAACTGGATACAGAAGCCGCCTCCTTCCGCCCCCAACCTGTCCTGTCAGATCCGGTACCGGGGCCGGGACATTCCCTGTACGCTGGCGGAGACCGGCGACAACGGCGTGAAAGTACACCTGCGGGAACCCCAGTACGGGGTTGCACCGGGACAGGCCGCCGTCTTTTATCGGGGAGACGAGTGTCTGGGCGGGGGTCTGATTGCATCCCCATGACATCCGAATGGTGGCTGAATCCAGCCCTCATGCTCGGCACTGTCATAGCCGTCGGCTACGGTGCCTTGTTCCACCTCTGGCAGGGCCGATCGTGGCAGGATCTAATCACCTCGGTGGTTGCCGCCCTGATCGGCTTCGGGCTGGGCCAGCTAATTGGCACCCTGTTCAACTCGGACTGGTTCCGCATCGGCCAGGTCCGGGTAATTGAGTCGACGATATTCGCGGTGTTCGCCCTGCTGCTGAGCCGACGCAAGCCGGAACCGGCCGGTTGACGGCAGAGGTGCCATGGAACAGGTCCTGGATATCATCCGCGACATCACTTTCGTGCTGATCGCGTTGGAAACCTTCGCGGTGCTGGGCCTTCTGATTCTGCTGATCCGGCACCTCCTGCGCCTCGTCCGCATCCTGCGGACCGGCGTTGCACCGATCCTTGAGGATGCGCAGCAGGCGGCACGCACCACACGCGCCACGGCGGAATTCGTGGGGGAACATGTGGTGAAGCCGACCGCCGAGGCCCGCGGCAAGCTCAGTGGCCTCAGGCGGGCGATGCAGGTCCTGTTTGGGGATTTGCTGCCTCCACACTGACGCCGGACCGCCCCTCTTCGGCCCCCTGCGGGGACACATCCATGGAACACGGCGAATTCCGCGTTTGGATCGGTTCCGAACCCGACTTCCCGCGCCAGGCGGAACAGATCCGCAGTTGGCTGGGGGCCCCCGACAATCCCGCCCTGTTGCCGCCCCAGTTCGTCGCGGCGGCACTGACCGGCATCGGGGGCATGCTCGTCACCCGGTCGCATGCCGATGCGTTGGTGAATGCCGCGTTTGCACTGCCGACGCGCGACCCGTCCATGCTCCTGACGGTCCGACATGCCGCAAACCAGCCTGATGCAATCCGGCTGACCCTGGTCGACCGCAACCAGCCCGGGGCACTGGACGGCACCCCCGTGGACCTGCCCGCCAACTGGAAGGCCCCGGAACCCGTTTTCGCCGCCGATTCGATCACCATCGGCGAACCGGGATCCGGACACGCGGAACAAGCCAGGAATTTGCAAGGACGAATCTGGCAATCCCCGCCCGACAACCTCTATCCAACCTGGTTGTACGCCCCCGTCTGTCCCGCCTCGATGTCCCTCGTTGCACTCCACGGGGACCGAGTGGTGGGGTTTCTGCTGGGATTCCATTCCCAGCCGGATCGGGACGGAACCACGGTGCTTGAATCCCAGGTGATGGGCGTGGATCCCGACTACCGGAACCGGGGCATCGCCGTTCACCTCAAGCGCCAGCAGGCAATCAAGGCCGGAACACTGGGCATCGATGCCATCCGCTGGACCGCGGACCCGTTGCAGGCGGGCAGTGCCCTGCTCAACTTCGGCCGGCTGGGCGCATTCAGCCGCAGATTCCTGCCCGACTACCTGCCGTTCCGCAACGAACTCAACCGCCTGCCGGCCTCCCGCCTGCGCATCGAGTGGACGTTGGCCGGAGAGGCCTCACGGAACGCGCTGAGTCAACGCCGAACCCGCCAGAAGGAAACCGTGGTACCGGGGAAGACATGCCCGGTAGCCAATGATGGCCCGACGGACCTGGACATTCCGCCCGGCAGTCCCCTGATGGCAATCGAGATTCCGCGCGACTGGACCGCCCTGCAACAGACGGATCTGATGGCGGCGCGCGCCTGGCGGACCAACCTCGACGGTCTATTGCTGCGCTGCCTGGGCGACAGCCCCGACAGATACCGCATCACGAACGCCGTAATACACGGGGAGCGCGCCTACCTGCTGGCAGAGCAGGCCACGGATGAGAGGAAGGGTGGTTCGTGAGCCACCACATCTTCATCCGTTGCCTAAAGTGACCATCCTCAATGGCAGGCTGCTGCGTCCCGTGCCACCCGGTTCAGGCCAAGACAAGGCCTCGCGCTGGATCAATGTCCACGAGGATGCATTCGACGAGGACCAGATTGCAGGATGGATGCGGCCGGCGGCCGCGCTACCCGGCTGGCGCGGGTTCGGCACACTGTGAAGTTCGTCTTCTCATCGGCCACATGACCGAATCGAGACCCCACCCCTATTCCGGCATCGGTACCCAGGTGTAGACATCCTCCTGTGGTTCGTAGCCCAGATACTTCCGGGTGTCCGCCAGCGACCACTTCATGCCGGTGTTGAGCGACATCCCGTTGACGCAGAGGTAGGGACCGGGCCAGCCATGGGACTTGGCCAGGACGGCGCGCTCAAACAGGGAGACGAAGTCCCGGTCCGCCAGCCACATCTCCTTGTACCAGCGGTCCGTCCGGTCGTACTCCTCCCTAAAGGTTTCGGGCACATCGCGGCGGGGCTCCGCCGTGCCCGACGGGGTAAGGGTTTCCGGATGGTTGCTCCCGTGGTTGCACCATCCAATCCGAATGCAGACAAACTCCGTGTTCCCCCTGCCCTGGTCGGACAGGGCCAGCCCTCGATACAGCCGCTCGCCGGCCCACTTGCCGGCCGCATAGGCCGGGGAGTCGTAACCATCCTCGCCCAGCCGCACCGTCGTGCCCACGCCATACGGCGAGGAAGGCAGCAGTTCGCCCGGCCCCACCGTGGAGGCCAGGGGCTCGTCCTTGTACTGGCCCATCGTGTGGTTCGTGGTGGCAAACACCAATCGCCGGCAGGCGGGCGAAGCCACCGCGGCCAGGCCGATGTTGACGTTCATGTCCATCGAGACGGCGGCATCGTCCCAGGAGGCGGCCGGATTGGGCACCTGTGCGGCCAAGTGCACAACCTCGGTGCAGTCCGCCGCCGCCTGCTGCCAACGGGCATCGTTCCAGTCCCTGAGATCGACCTCCAGGTAGTCAAGTTCCGCCAGTTCGTGGTCCTGGTCCCGAACCTTGATCTCGAGTTCAGCGCGGGTCTCCGCCACCTGTTCGGCCGGTGCCGGCATCACATCGATGCCCGTAATCCGATCCACCAGCGGCTGCAGCAGGAGATGGCGAATCAGCTTCTGCCCCAGATTGCCCTGCGCGCCCGTCACCAGCACGTGCCTGCCCATGCCCAATCCCCTTCTTTCAGCCGTGGAAAGCGGCCACCTTTTCGAATAGGTCCCGGAAGATTGCATTGCGGTCCACCATGGTGGCCTCGCGCATGGGCGGACCCTCCGGCTGTGGGATCCAGTCCAGCGTTGCGGTGTCCAGGTCGGGCGTCGCGGCCAAGCGACTGCGCGTCCAGTCCGGATTGATGACGTAGGCGGTTGCGGCCAGGTCCCAAACCTCCTTGGCCCAGGCATAGTGGTCGTCGCTGTAGGCGGCGAACCGGTCCGTCAGGAAGATGCCGACCGGTCCCAGAAGTGCCAGATGCCGCTCCAGTTCCGGAACGGTGGTGAGCAGGTGGGAAGCCACTCCCCAGCACGGAAACAGGGTCAGCGAGGGACTGAGTTGGAGCAGCAACCGCGAAGCGATCGGATCCTGCATGAGATTGAACTCGCGGGCGTTGGTCCAGTGCGGCGGCTGCCCGCCCAGCCACACAACACGCATCCGATCGCCAATGTCCAGATTTCGTTCACGCGCGGCCAGCAGTACCGAGGATACGTTGGTGGGGGCCCCGATTGCCACCACATACAGCGGTTCGTCACCATCCGCGAGCAAGGACAACATGTGCTCGACGGCCGGACTCTGCACGATGTCCCGGGGAGAGTCCATGAACCGCTCGGAGCCTCTGAACACCATGCCTTCCGGTTCCTGTCCCAACAGCTCGAACAGGCGCAGAATCTCCTCGTGACTCTTCTCCATGCCGTCGCCGGCGCTGGATGAACGATTGTTCAGGAACGGTGCGGCGTAGACCGCCTGCAGATCCACCTCGGCGGGGGACAGCATCACGTGGACCAGGGCAAACTGGTCGTCTATTTCGTTGTAGGTGTCGGTATCCAACACCATGCGGACGCGGCCCGCGGGAGGCGGCGGTTCCGACGATCGAACTTCAGTCATGTCGATGGGAGGCTCCTACAGGTGGAAACGCGAAGCGGCTTGGCTGCCTGCACCGGGGACCGAGGCCCGAGACCTGACCCGAAACCAGTCCAGCCAATCCGCTTCATGAAGTTCAAAGTTGTTGCATGAACTCGAAAATCATCTCGTTGCTGCCCGGCAGGGCCTCGTGTCCAAAATCCGGGAAGAACTCGACGGACTTCGGCGACGTGATCTTGTTGTAGGCGGCAAACTGCGTGGACGGCGGGCAGATCTGATCCATCAAACCGGTAATCATCATCACCTCGGCCCGGATGCGCGGAGCCAAGTGCTGCACATCGATATAGCCGAGCCGGGCAAAAGCCGCATCCTCGCGCTTGTGCTGCGGATCATACTTGCGGAACCAGTCGCGCAGTTCCTGATAGGCGTTGACCGTCAGATCCATCTCCCAGGTACGCTTGTAGTCCGTCAGGAACGGGAACACCGGGGCCGCCCGTTTCACCCGGGGTTCCAGGGCGGCCGCGGCAATGGACAAACCGCCGCCCTGACTGCCGCCGGTGACCCCCACCCGGTCCGGGTCCACATCGTCCATCGCCATGACCAGACCGGCCAGCTGGGCCGCGTCCAGGAAGATGGAACGGTAGGCCAGGTGTTCGGGCCCCTTGTCGCTGAGGCCGCGCACGATGTGCCCCCTCAACGTTGTGCCCTTGGTGCCGCCCGGATCCTCGGACAAGCCCCCCTGGCCCCGACAGTCCAAGGCCGCGACGGTGAAGCCGGCTGCGACCCAGCCCAGCTTTTCCAGCCAGCCCCCCGAATCCCCGGAGTAGCCGTGGTACATGACAATGCCCGGATGGCCGGGGGCGGGATTGGTTGGCTCCAGGAGCTTGGCGTGCACCCGCGCCCCGTTGATGCCCGTGAACCAGAAGTGGGAGCAGGCTGCGAAATCCGTCTGGAAGACCGCTGGAATGCGCTCCGGATTAGGGTCCACGGCCCGCATCCGGGCCACGCCCTCGTCCCAATAGTGGTCGAAGTCGTCCGGCCTTGGGTTGCGGCCTTCGTAGGTGTACAGATCGTCCAGGGACAGGTCGAATGTCAAGGGCATGGCATGCGTTTTTCCAAGGTGGGTAAATCAACTGAAGGGGTGCTGCGGGGAGTCAGGCGTCTTCCCAGTCTTCATCCGTATCCTCGTCATCTTCCTCCATTTCGGCCAAGGCCTTGGACAGGTCCGCCATGACATCCTCGTGGCGCACCTGGGACCAGTTGCCCCACAGGGACCTGGTCAGCCGTTCCGGGTCGCGGCGCAGGCCGTAACGGGCCCAGTACTGGCAAACCCGCTCGACATCCCGCTCCAGCAGGCTGTAGGCCTGCTTGTTGCCGGTCACGGGCACCACCTGAGGAAAGTCGATGACCACGACCCGGTCGTCCCAGAACAGCAGGTTGTGGGCGGACAGATCGCCGTGGATGAAGCCGTTGGTCAGCATCAATTCGACATTGTGCATGACCTGGTCGAACGACGACCTCACTTCGGAGGAGTCCAGGCGGACTTCGTTCAAGGTCGGCGCGGCCACCTGTATATCCCCGATGAATTCCATCAGGATGGCATTGTCGGCGGCATCGAACGGCTCCGGCACGTCGGCCCCGACCTCCCGAAGAATGGTGAGGGCGTGGCGTTCGTACAGCAGCCAGGACGTCTGCTGCGCCTGCTTGCCGTAATCCGACCGCTTCAGCATGGCCCGCAGCAGCCGCTTGTCCTGCCGGCTGCTGACGTTGGTGCCCAGCGCCAGCGTGTCGCGACCCTCGCGGTACACCATGTCGTTGCGCATGGTGCGGTGGCTGCGCGGCCGATAGGTCTTGGCCGCAAACAGGTCCAATGAGCCGTCCGGCGCAGTCAGGCTGCAGCGGTAGACGTCGGCGTCCTTGCCGCCCTTGACCTTGCTCAGGATGTCATCCACCAATCCGTTCTCAAAGAAGGGCCGCAGGGCGCCCATCAGCCAGCGCCGTTCAACCTGGCCCGGCCGGTAGGTGGTTTCAAAATCGCCGGTGATGCTGCGGCGTATTTCCTCCTCGATCTTGTAGCGCCAGTTTTCCCGGTAGGGAACCTTGTTCTCGAACTTGGCCTTGGGCGGCCTGCGAATCAGCTTCTGGTCATGCTGAAAGTCGGGATCGTGCTCCTCGGCGTAAACCTCCCATTCCTCTTCTTCGTAGTCGTTCCAGTTGTCTTGGTATTGTGCAGACATGCGTTGATCAGCGGCTCCGGATTGGCCTCAGGGTATCTAAAGTGCCCGCGCAGGCCGAAGGCTCGGCTTCCCCGCGACAGCGGGGACAGGATTCACGGGAACCCCGGGGTCCGTGCTGGATTGTGGGGTGGGGGTGACGAGTGACAGCAACGGGCCGGAGGTCGCTGTTTTCGCCGCGGTTCGATTAGCCGTAGGCGGCGGGTCGGCGGGAAGGTCCGGAACTGTCGATGACCAGCACAGACACCGTTCTCGTCAAGGTGTCCTGTCCTATCATTGTCCACCTCCCTGGGTGCGCATGTCGGCTGGATAAGCGGGGCTGCGGCCGATACCGATACCACAAGGACAAGTATACAGCCGATGGGTAGTTCAGACCACGCAAACCGGTTTCACCGCTTCACCAGCCGGGGGGCCGTGGCCGCCTGGGAGAGCGGCATCTTTCGCAGGTGGCCCTATCGCCACACGATGATCGATACGGTTTCCACCATCCTGTCCGCCCACCGGCCGGAAGGCCCGTTGCACGTGGTGGAAATCGCCACCGGTCCCGGCCTGATGGCGCTGCATCTGCTGCGCGAAATTCCCCACCTCACCTACACAGGACTGGACTATTCGGTGCCGCTGAGCGACTTCGCCCGTCGGCGGCTGAGCCGATTCGGGCGGCGCGCCGAGGTGTGGCACGAGAACGCCAACGAGGACGGCTGGACCCGACGCCTGCAGCCCCCTGTCCAGGCCTTTGTGTCGCTGCAGGCGATACACGACCTGGGGAACCAGGACAATGTTGTCCGGATCTATGCCAAGGCGTTCGAACTGCTCGACGACGACGGCCTCTTTGTCAACGCGGACTTCGTCACGGCACCCGGCAAACCCAACGCGAACGATCCGGGCCGGTTGCCGGTGGCCCGTCACTTCGAAGTCCTGCGCTCTCTGGGCTATGCCTGGACCGACTGCATCGCCCGCCAAGGGGACATGGCCTGCCTGGTGGCCGGCAAGCGCTAACCTCAGGGGGCCTCCACGCCCACTCCCGCCGCAGCCTCCACAAGGTCGCGCCAGGTCACATCGTCCACGGGAATGCCGTGTGCACGCCGTTCGGCGGCCGTGCGCGCTTCGGGCTCGCCCGGCAACATGACTTCGTCGAACCCCGGGGCCGGCCGCACGGACTTGAAGAACGCCACGTAGTCGCCGGCATCGCCAAAGAAAGCGCCGAGTGCCCGGAATGTTTCAATGCGCAACAGGATGAAGAACGCGCCGTTGTTCATGGGACCCTTGACCTTCTGAGGAACACCGCTGCCTGTCAGCAGCCCGGCCATCACATCGTTGAGCAGGCTCAGGCCGGATCCCTTGTGTCCGCCGAACGGCAGGAGCATGCCCCCGTCGTAGAGGTCTTGCGGATTGACCGACGGATTGCCATCCTTGTCCAACATGGAGCCAGGCGGCAGGTCCGTCCCCTTGTTGTGGGCAATCTTGACCTTGCCCTCGGCCACCACGCTGGTCGCGAAGTCGATCACAATGGGATCCCTGCCCTCCAGCGGGACGGCCGCGGCCAGGGGATTGGTGCTCATGAGCCGTTCACTGCCACCAAACGGCGCCACGATGCCGCGTTGGCCACCTCCGTTGCAGAAGGCCAGACCAATGAAACCGGCGTCGGCCGCCATCGTGACCCATTCCCCAAGGCGGCCGACGTGGCCGCTGTTGGTGATGCCACCGGCAGAAATGCCACAGGCCTCGGCCTTTTCAATGGCTTTCTTGATCGTGAGGTAGGCGGACCACTGCCCGAAGTTCCGCTTGGCATCCATGATGAAGGCGGAGGGTGATTCCTCCAGCGGCTCCGGATCCGAGGCGGGATCCAGCCTCCCGTGCTCGATCTGATCCAGATAGAGGTTGACTCTCACGACACCATGGGAATCGTGGCCCAGCAGGTTTGCCAGCACTAGGGACTCGCTGACCTTGTGCGCAATCGCGGTGCGCACGCCTACGGTTTCGAACATGTCCTGGACAAAGCTCTGGAGAGTGTCGGACGAAATGGTGTGCATGATCAAACAGCCCCGGGTGGTTTTGGTTGTGCGAACTGAACAACAAGGGGAATGAACGGCGGTTTCCCGCGCGACCAGCGCCAGCTTGGCTCCGTGTCGGCGTGGATGCCGCCAACGACGAGGGAATCTTACGATCAGCGACTGTGAAACCTCTGATCACTTGCGGCTGGACTGCGGAGACCCATTGCACGCAGGAGATCGGTAGTTGGGAACCCGCAGGCCGGCAGATACCAAAGAAAGCCGCGAGGCACGGGTTTGCTCGGCACTGCAACCCAATCCGTGGATCTGATTCGAACAGCGACAAGACATCCCCTATCCATGCACGGTATCCGTTGGGGAGCAGTGTGGGCTCCAACCGTTGCAGGATTTTGGAGTCCAACATTTGTATTTCCAAACCATTGTGCGATAGTTTGAATTGCGAACATCTTTGTAGAAGTCGTAGGACACGCTCACATGGCAACCCATGATCGGCGATACAAGCGCATCCTCACCAGTTCCATCTTTGCCTACGATGTCGCCCAACTGCTGGCCCAACGGTTCGATCTCGGCATCGTCGACCGGCACTCCCTGCGGGCCGGCCCCACCGGCTCGATCCGGGAGTCCGAACACGAACGCATCGCCGACAGCACCTGGTCCTTCGACACCGACCGCCAGCCCACCGTCATCATGATCGTGGAGGCCCAGAGTTCCCGTCAGCGCCATTTCATGGTCCGCATCCTTCGCTATGTCGTCGACCGTCTCCTGGAATTGTGCGAGGACCGGGCGTGGCATGGCTCGGACCGGGGCCTGCCGCCGGTCGCTGTGGCCATCCTCTACACCGGACCCGACCTCTGGCAGCCACCCTCCCTGCACGACCTCTTCAGCCCCTTGGCGCGACTCCTCATGCAGTTCGACTTTCCCGTGCAGTACTATGATGTTCTGCACATGGACCGCCGGGACGATCCCGAACAGCGCCTGCTGCGGCTGGTCTTCGCGATCGAGCGATGTGCGGGCCTGGGCGATACGGCTTCCGTCAGACAGGCCGTGCGCGGGCTGGAGGACCGGGAGGCCCACGCGCTTCTGATGCGGTTCCTGGCCGACAAAATAGCGCAGTGGGGCAATCTCAGGGATGATCAGGGCAGGCTTCTGCTGGATGTCGCCCGCTTGGATGACAGCCGACCACTCAGCGAGGTGGAGAAAGAAATGGAAACGGCACAGGAACACTTACTGAGACAGTTGGCCGAAGAACGAGCCGAAGGACGAGCCGAAGGCCAGGCTGCGGGACAGGTGGAAGGGATGCTGGTTAGCTTCCAACGCACCTTGGCCGCCAGCGGTCTGGACCGTCGGCTGGTGGAGGACATCACTGCCTACGCTGGCCAAATCACCGAGGCGGCCCGGCGCGGTGTGCACTTCGACCTCGACCACATGCCCGACGGTGCCCGGCTCCTGGCGGTGATCCAGGAGGGTGGTGGCCCCACCCAGGTTCCCGCCGAACGGATTTGGGCCCTCCTGCCCCACATCCCGGAAGAGGACACGGCTCCGAAGTAGCTGGGCGAATTCGCGTCGGCACGGTTGCGCCAATCGAACAGCCGACATTCAAGGCACAGCCCTCCGTTTGCCCGACAGCGCGGCTTCCCCTTCCACGAATTTCGAAAACCGAGTGTTGCTCTTTGCGGGGCGACCGCGGGGCCGTCTGCACCATCCGAATGGACAACGACCGTCAGCTTGTTTGGAATCAGAGCGTCATGCAACAGGTACAGTTTTTCTACAGTGGAGGCACGGACAGCAACGATCCACCCGCCGAGGCCGAAAGGACAGTGGAAACGGCACAGGAACGCTTTGTTCGACAGTTGGCCGAACAACGGGCCCAAGCGAAAACTGCGGGAATGGTGGAAGGAATGCTGATCAGCTTCCGGCGCGGCCTAGCCGCCAGCGGCCTGGCTCGACACCTCGTTGAAGCTCTCGAAATCCACGCCGACCGCATCGTCGAAGCCGCCAGGTGCGGTATGCATTTCGATCTCGACGACATTCCCGACGGTGCCCTACTCCTCGTAACGGTCCGGGAGGGTGGCGGCCCGGAACGGGTTCCTGCCGACCACATTTGGACCTTATTGCCGCCTATCCCACAAGACAACACGGCTCCGAAGTAGCAGGAGTGGAGATTGTGCAGGATGAATGGGAGCCTGCGCGAAATGCGGTAGTCCGGGTCGACATGCTGGTGGAAGCCCTGAACCTGATGCTTCCACTACCAAAGACTGCCTGAAGCACAAGGCCACCCATGTCGGCCCTGTGCCGTTGCATATCAGGGACACTGAAATCCTGTTGTTTGCACAGGTCAGGCTTCAGGTGTGGCAGTCAATGCAGCAATGTCCTTCCAGCCATAGGCAACTTCCACCAGGTTGGCTCCGCCGATCTCGATGGTTTTCTCGCCGACCTCTTTGCCTCCCAGAGCTTCGTAAAAACGGCAGGCGGGTCGATTGTCCTGCAGTACCCACAGCAACATGGAAGGGAATCCATCCAGTATCATCCGTTCCGTCACGGCTGAGAAAAGGGAATGGCCGAATCCCCTGCGTTGAAACGGCTGCAGCACGTAGATCGCATATAACTCGCCAAGATACGTCCGGTTACCATCGCGTTCCGGCCCTCCGTGAGCGAAACCAACGATTCCGCCCTCTGCATCTTCGGCGACAAAGTTGCAGAGGGCCGGCGAATTCGCTTCAAGGACCTGCTTCCACCAAGCTTCCCTTGCCGGATAGGACAGGGAAGACAAGTACTCGTTCGGAACTATTCCTGCATACGACGTCTGCCACGTCTGAATGTGTATCTTCGCCATGGACCTGGCATCCGATGGCTCGGCCTCTCGAATTGTCATGTCTGCATGTTCCTGCGGCATCTCGACTCCTGAAGCGCCTGACCCGGAGCCAGGCCCTTGTTGCACGTCCGCCCTCGGTCACAACCGATACAAGCAAGGTAGCCTACCATCGATAACCGACCGTTTAATTCGGCAAGTTCAAGAGCGGTTTACTCTCCATGCGCACGTCAGCTGCTCGACAACCATGTTGCGTGTCAAAACCCGATTTCAGTTTGACGGATTTTGATCCGAACCCTTCCTTGGCACTCCCGGGCGTGTCGAACTCCCGTCCGTTCAAGTCGCAGCACGACCAGCGGAGACAGGAAGCCGAGGACTCCCAACTACGGCTGCCTCCATCCGAATGGGTCCTCCGGTTGGCTCCCGTGGAAATGGTGCCTCCCCGCGACAGCAGACCGGAACGTTCCGCGCTCCGATCCGGGATCAACCCGAACCGGTAACCCACCCCAGAATGACAAAGGCGTCGGACGAGAAGAAATAGCCCACCAACAAAATGGCAAGTTCAACGGCCACAATCACCGCCGCCATGCGCCGGGCCCGCCGGGTCCCGTGATGGCGCAGGTAGGTTTCGCCGCTGACAATCGACATGGCAATGACAACGATGCCCAGGACCATCGCCGAGATGGTCTGGACATTGAAGCCGACCCAGTATTCCCGCCCGTACTCCTCCACAATTACGTTGAAGAGGCGCAGCAGGCCGGCATAGGCGGCCATGACCAGATCCACGCCAATCGCGACCTCTGCAATCCCCAGGGCCGAGGTCAACAGCCAAACCAACCCCAGCAGGATCGGCTCAAGAGATCGGGACAGGCTCATGGTTTATGCAGGTCGGGAACGGCTGCGGTGCCGATACCCACCCCGGCCTCCGGTTCCCGCACGGATATCTGCGGAACACAACTGTGCCCGCCGCCCCTGCTTGGGTCATACCCGCGCGAGGCCTATTGCATGCCCTGCAATTCCAATGTGTCGGCGAAGTGGCAGGCCGAGGCATGGTCCTCCCCGATGGAGACCAGCGGCGGAGTCTCGGTCCTGCAAATGTCTTCGGCATATCGGCAACGGGGATGGAAATAGCAGCCGGCAGGAGGATTGGACGGATCCGGCACCTGGCCGATCAGCGGAATGCGGACCGTGGGATTGCGGGGATCCGGCTTGGGGGAGGCCGACAGCAGTGCCTCGGTGTACGGGTGTCTGGGATTCGTGTACAGCTCGCGCTTGGGCGCCACTTCCACCATGCGTCCGACGTACATGACCGCCACCCGGTCGGAAATGTGCTCGACCACACTCAGGTCGTGGGCCACGAACAGGTAGGTCAGATCGAACTCTTCCTGCAGGTCCTGCAGAAGGTTCAGGGTCTGGGCCTGAATGGACACGTCCAGGGCCGACACCGGTTCATCCAACAGGATGAGCGAGGGGCGCAGGGCCAGGGCGCGGGCAATGCCGATGCGCTGGCGCTGGCCACCTGAGAACTCGTGCGGATAGCGCTCCATGTGCTCGGGTCGCAAACCCACGGCGGACAGCAACCCCTGCACCTCTTCGTCGGTTTCACGCCCAAGATCCAGTCCGTGCACCCGCAACGGTTCCCTGACGATGTCCGACACGCTCATCCTGGGATTCAGGCTGTTGATCGGATCCTGGAACACCATCGCGATCTCGCGCCGCAACGGCTTCATGTCCCGCAGGGGCAGAGTGGCCAGATCATGGACCTCCCCGTCTCCGGAACCGTTGGCGTGGGAACGAAACAGCACCGCGCCGTCAGTGGGGTCGTACAGCCGAATGGCCGTGCGCGAAGCGGTGGTCTTCCCGCATCCGCTTTCCCCGACCAGCCCGAGGGTTTCCCCCTTGCGGATTTCAAAACTGACGTCGTCAACCGCCTTGATGTGGCCCACCACCTTGCGCAGCAGTCCCTTGCGGATGGGAAAGTACTTCTTCAGGTTCCGGACTTCCAGCAGGACGCCTGGATCCTCAATGGACGCGTGCATGGGTCACCTCTTGCATCGTGTCCGGATCGTGCAGCAGACAGGCAGCTCGTTGTCCGTCGCCTGCAGTAAGCAGTTCGGGCATGCGCACATCGCAGATGCCGGGCATCACATCGGGGCACCGGTTGTTGAAGGGGCACCCGGCCGGAATGGAGAACGGGTCGGGCACCATGCCCTCGATCACCTCCAGGCGGGACCCTTCGGTCTGCCCAATGCGGGGAATCGATCGGAGCAGGGCCCGCGTGTACGGATGCTGCGGGTTGTAGAAGATCGCATCCGTGGTGCCCTGTTCGACAATGCGGCCCAGATACATGACCGCGATGTCCTCCGCCATCTCGGCGATGACGCCCAAATCGTGGGTGATGTACATGATGGCCATGCCGAACTCCTCTTGGAGGTCGAGCATGAGATCGTTGATTTGAGCCTGGGTCGTGACGTCGAGCGCCGTGGTGGGCTCGTCGGCAATCAACAGTTTGGGACCACAGGAGAGGGCAATCGCGATCATGACGCGTTGCCGCTGGCCGCCCGAAAGCTCATGCGGATAGCTTATGACCCGTTCCTCTGGCCGGGGAATACCCACCTTGTCCAGCATCTCGACGGCGATCTGTCGGGCTTCCTCGCGCGGAATCCGATTCTGCTTGGCAATGGCCTTGGCCATCTGGTCGCCGACGGTCTGACGCGGCTTCAGGTGCAGTTGAATCGACTCGCCGATGTGCAGGCCGGCCGTGTAGACCGGGGTCAGCGAACTCATCGGCTCCTGGAAGATCATGGCGATCTCACCGCCGCGCAGGTCCCGCATCAGTTGGCTGTCGGACGGCTGTTGGGCAATGTCGATGAGTTCGGAGTCGTCGGAATCATCCCGTTGCCGGTTGTACAGCATCTCGCCGCTCACAATCGAGCCGTTCTTGGCCAGCAGCTGCATGATGGCGCGGGCCGTTACAGACTTGCCGGAGCCGCTCTCGCCGATGACCCCAAGGGTCTTCGACTTGCGAATCGTGAAGTTCACCCCCTCAAGAGCGCGGACCGTGCCGCGCCGCACGTCGAAATGAACTTGCAGGTCCCTGATGTCCAGCAGGACATCAGGGTCCAGGGCGGCCGTCGCCATGACTACTGGCCTCCGTAGGGATCAAGGGCATCGCGCAGGCCGTCGCCCAGCATGTTGAAGCCCCAAATGGCCCCGATGATGAACGGGATTGTGATCAGCATCCAAGGCGCGAATTGGATGGTCCGGATGCCGGACACTTCGTAGAGCAGTACGCCCCAGCTGGTCAGCGGCGGGCGCAGGCCCAGACCCAGCCAGCTGAGAGCTGTTTCGGCCAGGATCATGCCCGGAATGGCCAGCGTGGAAATCACGATGATGTGGCTGGTGGCACCCGGAATTAGATGGCGAAACATCACGCGCCAGTCGCTGGAACCAAACGACTGGGCAGCCAGAACGTATTCGCGTTCCCGCAGTGAGAGGACCAAGCCGCGTACCTGCCGGGCCAGGCCGCCCCAGCGCACGCAAGCCAGGATGATGGTCAACATGAAGTAGACCGCGATCGGAGACCACTCAGGCGGAATGGCGGCGGCCAGCGCCATAAACAGCGGAATGTCCGGAAAGGCCGACAGGAACTCCGTGATGCGCTGCACCACCAAGTCCACCAGGCGTCCGTACCAGCCCGAAATCACGCCCAGGGTCGCACCGAAAGTGATGGTCAAAAACTGCCCAATCAGGCCGATCAGCAACGACAGGCGCCCACCGTAAATGATGCGCGTAAACAAGTCGCGGCCCAGGCGGTCCGTACCGAACAGGTACACGTAGCCATCGGGACTCTCCTCCGGATCCACGCCGAAAAGGTGGATGTTGGAGGGAATCAGGCCGGCCAGGCGATACTCCTCGGCACGCACGAACAGATGGATCGGGTAGCGCACGTCTTTGTCGACCACGAAGAAACGCTTGCGCAGCGTCATATCCACCTCTTCCGTCAGACCATAGACGAAAGGCCGGGCCTGAAATTGACCCTCGTGGCGGAACTGCAGCCGCTGGGGTGGAGCCTCCAGGTAGTCGGAGGTTGTATCGACCAGGTATGGTGACCAGAATTCCGCGGTCAGAGTGCAGACAAAGTAGTAGGCGATGATCAGGAAGCCACCGAACATCGCCAGCTTGTTCTGCCGGAACCGCCACCAGACCAGAACCCAGTAGTTCTGGCTGATCTCCTTGGCGTTCTGCTCCTCTGCGAACGGTTCGGGGACGGCAGTGCTCATGTCCGGTCTTCCTAAAAGGAACGGTAGGGCCTGTGGCTACTCGAGGCGAATGCGCGGATCAAGCCAAGCCAGGGCCAGATCGGCCAGCAGGTTGCCGACCAGCAGTATCAGGGTAAAAAAGACCAGGGTAGTGCCCGCCAGGTACATGTCCTGACGCTGCAGGGCCCGGACGAACTCCGGTCCGATCGTGGGCAGGTTCAGCACGGTCGCCACCAGGGCGTTGCCCACGATGATCCCGGGCAGGGCCTCGGAACCCAGGATCACGATCAGGGGGTTGATGGCCATGCGCACCGCGTGCTTCCAGGTCACGGTCCGGCTCTTGAGGCCGCGCGCCCGGGCCGACTCGACAAACGGCTGGCCAAGCGTGTCGAGCAGGTTGCCGCGCATAATCCGGATCAGTCCGGCCGTGCCCGTGATGCTGCCGATCAGGGCCGGCAGCCAGAGGTGTTTCAGAAGGTCGATGAACTTGGCAAAGCTCCAGGGCGCATCGCGGTACTCCCGCGAGAACAGTCCCAGGATGTCGACATCCGTGAACTGCACCACGTAGAACAGGAGCAGCAGGGCGAGCAGGAACCCGGGGACGCCCAGGCCAATGAAGCTGATCGTCGTGAATATCTGATCGCCGATCGAGTACTGGTTGGTGGCGGAGTAGACGCCGATGGGTATGGCGACGATCCACACCAGAAGAATGGAGGCCACCGCCAGGGCACAGGTTAGCCAGAAGCGCTGGGCGATTACCTCCCGGACCGGTCTCTCAAGGGCGAATGATTCGCCGAAGTCCCCCCGTACGAAATTGGTGGCCCACTTCACGTATCTGGGCAACAGGGGAATGTCGAGGCCGTACCGCAGCCTGAGTTCCGTGACCCGGTCCTCCGCGCTCCGGTCGCCGCGTCCCTCCAGTTCCGTCAGCAGCTGTGTGAGGAAGTCGCCCGGCGGCAGTTCGATGATCACGAACCCGACGAACGAAACCAGCACCAGCATGACCACCGAGTAGCCCACGCGTCGGATGATGTAGGAAAGCACGATCGGGAGCCGGAACCAAGTGGGGCGGTTTACCTAAAGCGGGGGCCGGCGCGCAACCTGCCGACGAACACGGCAGGCAGGCAATCGCCTTGACGCATGCGCCGGCCCCGGAATGTTCCCCCCGGTTGCGGCCGCGGCCGCAACCGGGGGGACCTTGTCAATCTACTGTTCGATGTAGAACTGCTCCGGATGCACGTTGCCGGGGCTGCCCGGAGCCCACGGGCCCAGGATGCCGAACGTCGGCACGTTCTTGAAGTAGTTCTTGATCACCACGGGCATCGGCTGATCGCCCGCGCCGCCAAGGGTAAAGGGACCCTCGTCGATGTGGATCTGCACCGCTTCCCACACAACCTTGTGTCGTTCTTCCTGGTCGCCGGTGGCAATGCCCTTGTCATACAGGGCCTGGAGCTTGGCTGCGGGACTGCCCGGCAGCGGCTCTTCGCCCTCGGCTCCGCCAGTCTGGCGCCACCGGCCCTGAAGCGGCCAGGCGCGGTTGCCGCGCAGCGGGAAAATCCAGTCCGGGTAGGTCCAGATGTCCAGCTCGGAGGCGTGGCAGTTGCGGAACATGTACTTGGCTTCGGTTTGGCGGCTGCCCCACTCCGGCTGGCCGAAGAGGTCGTTGACAATCGCGTCGATGCCGATGGCGGTCATCTGTTCCTTGAGCTCGATGTTGGAGTTCTCGGAAATGACCTGTCCGCCCCAGTCGCCCGAATCGAGGATCAACTGGAAGGACTTGCCGCTGGGCAGATCGCGCCAGCCGTCGCCGTCCTGGTCGGTAAAGCCGGCCGCTTCAAAGCGCTGGGCTGCCAGGTCGGGATCATATTCGGCGTCGGCCTGCTGCCAGGCCTCGTTGACAGCCTGTCCCTCGGGACTCTGGAAATGCCAGGCCTGCGGGCTGATCGTGGACTGCTGCGGAATGCCGATGCCGTCCCAGACCACGTCGATCAGGCGTTCGCGGTCGATTGCCACGGACACGCCCTTGCGCCAGTTCACATCCCGCAGCAGGGCACGGATTTCCGCGTCCTTGTCGGGATCCTCGCCGTCGCCGATGTAGTCCTGGTTGATGAGCCAGCAGGGCCAGCCGCCCGCACCGTTCACCCAGTCGGTGTAGAGGGTGTAGTCGCCATCCTCCATCTTCTGGGTCAGGAACGGGATGTGGGTCGGGTTGGAGGAACCGTCGCGGAAGGAGGCGTCGTACTTGCCCTCGGACAGGTTCAGGAGACGGGTTTCCTCGTTCTCCACGACCTCGATGTCCATGTAGTCGATGTAGGGCAGCTGATTGCCTTCCGGATCAACCTTCCAGTAGAAGGGGTTCCGCACCAACACGGCGCGCACGCCCGCATCCATGGACTGCGTGACCCACCCGGTGATCACCGGGTGGTCCGGGTTCCGGAAGTAGTCCTGGGTGGCTTCCAGCAGGGCCGAGTAGTCCTCGTTGTCCGAATAGGCCGGATGGAACTGCTCGAGGTAGTGCCGCGGCTTCATGATGCGGTCCTGGAATTCCCAGAAGCCCTGGGCCAGGATGGTCGGGGTGATCCAGTGGGGCTCGTCCCATGTCCAGGTCATGGTGTAGTCGTCGACAAACTCGACGTCCATGGTCTCGCCGTCGGAGTTGAAGCCGTACCACGGCACAACCACGTCGCCGTAGTCGGCATTCGTGGCGAGATCCTCCCACCAGAACTGCAGGTCCGACGTGGTGTACGGTGCACCGTCCGACCACTTCAGGCCTTCACGCAGATGGTAGGTGACCTGGGTGCCGTCCTCGTTGAAGACGTAGTCCTTGAAGAGGCCCGGCTGGTAGCCGTTGTAGTCGGCCCGCCAGCGCACGGGGGGATCGTAGACAATCATCTTGATGTTGCCCATGCCGGCCCACCACGAAGCGGTGTGCCAGGTGCCGCCGTATTGGCCGATCGAGTCAACCACCGGTACCACGACCGGCTCGACGGGCAGGCGCTCCTCCACGGGCGGGAGTTCACCGGCCGCCACCATCTCGGCAAGCATGGGAGCTTCGCCATAGGGACTGTCGGACATATCCGCGGCGGGAGCCTCCGGCTCCGCCATGGGTGCTTCCTCCTCGGCTGCCGGCCCGCTGCCACAGGCGGCCAGGGCCAGCAGGGCAATGAGCAGGGCTCCGATCAGCATGAATCGATGTCGCATGTGCATCTCCTCGAAGATGTGCAAAACAGGGAGTTTCCGTTCGATGCCGCCCGACGACGTTCCTGTCGGCAAGACCGGCAGGACGGGCCCAGACGGGATCAATCAGAGGTATTGACCCCAGCCATCGGTGAAGTTGGATTGGCGGTGCAGGAACGCGGGGCAATGCTACCATAGCCACGAGCGGCCGCAGGGCACATCCCGTCCCCGGTCGGCCGATAGTCCCTCCTTCCGAAACAACCCGGTGGTGAACGATGCTGCTTCAGCGGAATCTGATTGACGGTGCCATTGTCTGGAGCGTTGACGGCAGGCAATTGGCGCGGAACACGGACCTGCCCACGCTGCTGGGCCAAAGCCGCCAAGCCATGCTGAGACAGCTGGCAGGGGAACCGTCCGCCCCCTTGCCGCCCAACGCCGTCGTGCAGGCACCGGTCGACCGGCACCAGGAAGTCTGGGGCAGCGGCGTCACCTACATGCGCAGCCGGGAGGCCCGCGAATCCGAGTCCGCGGCAGCCGATGTCTACGGAGCCGTGTACGATGCCGCGCGGCCCGAGATTTTCTTCAAGGCCCAGGGGTGGCGGACCCGCGGGTCCGGAGAGGGGGTGCGCATCCGCCGGGACTCGGAATGGAACGTGCCCGAGCCCGAACTCACGCTGGTCGTCAACGCCGAAGGCGAGATTGTCGGCTACACCGTGGGCAACGACATGTCCTCGCGCGACATCGAAGGGGCCAATCCCCTCTATCTGCCCCAGGCCAAGACCTACAACGGCTCCTGTGCGGTGGGACCGGCCATCCACCTCTGCGATGCGAACGAACTGGTCGGACTTGAAATCGACATGCGCATCGAGCGGGACGGCGCCGCGGTGTTCGAGGGCAGCACCTCCACCTCCAACATGAAACGCACCTTTCCCGAACTGGCGGAGTATCTGTGCCGGGAACTGGACTTCCCTGCCGGCGTGTTGCTGATGACCGGAACCGGCATCGTGCCGCCGGACGAGTTCACGCTCCTGTCCGGCGACGTCATCACCATCCGTATCGGCGACCTGTCCCTGGTCAACACCGTGGAGTAGCGAGACCACCCGCCCGGGCCAGCGGCTCCGGAACCGGTCCTGCGATTAGACCCTGGTCCAACCAAAGTGCCGACCGGGTCTGGCAATGCGTCCCCCCAGGGTTACCTGCCGGGGTTTCAGTCCAGCAGCTGGTCAAACTTCAAGGCCAAGTCGTCCGCTGCCCAATACAAATACTCGCCGTTTTTCCAGTCCGGGTAGAGCACGTCGAACCACAGGCTGTATTCCAAGTCGTCATCCTTGGGATCGATGTCACGCTCGATGTCCCCAAGAATGATCTTGTACTCGTCCCGGGTAAATTGGCCCACCGTTGAGGAACCGATGGTTGCCTCGAGGCGAGATGGTGCCGTGTGGGTGATCCAGGTGACCTGTTCCGTATCGGCGTCGACCTTCCGCTCGACCGCGTGCAATTCGAAGATGTATTTGCCGTCCTCCAACTGCATCACGAAGCGGTGGCCCGACACGAAAGGCCTCCTGTCCGGCAACGGGTTGCCATCCATGTCGCGTACCGTCCCGGTTCCGCCGAACACAATCTCATACCTGTTTACGGAAACCACCCGATAGACCGAGTCCTCCGTATCGATACGCTGGAAGAACGCCGGCTTGCCGCTGCTCGCCACTTCCGTAACCCGCAGCTGGTAGTGCGTGACCTTGTCGGACCGGTCCGAAGATAGGTGATCCCCAGGACCAAAGTAGAACGGCTTAAGCATCCGCACAGTCCGTTCCTGGTTGGGATTGTCGCGGGGGCCCAGATCCAGTGTGCCTGTGTTGCGGTATTCGGCACCCAGTGTCAAGTCGGTCTCCACCACGACGTCCTCCGTCGCTGCGGTGATGACACATCCGGCTCCGGCACTCGCCTCGCTGCACGCCCAAGCGGTATCCAACTGGTATCCACCAAAGTAGAGGGGGCTCAGCAGTGTCGTGGCTGCCTTGTAGTCCGGCTTGCCGCTCAGAAGCGTGACATAGCCCGGCGCGGTGGCGTAGACCTCGACAGCATATTCCGTGCCGGGTTCCAGGTTGAGGTGATGTCTGACCAGACCGTCCGGGTCGCGTGCGCGGCGAAGGCCTTCCCTGATCTCCGGAATCTTCAGGTCCTCGGACAATTTCGACACCGGTGTGGCAATCACCAAGTAGTGATCGAAGGGCAGCGCCGGATCCAAATCCCTGAAGACCACGGTCATTTGGCCAGTCTCCACTGCACTCTGTTCGAACATCATCACATCGCGCAGCGTCTCTGTCCGACCGTCCCATTCCACTATCAGATCGGTGATCTCCACCGGCAGCCACAGGAGCGAGGATGGGCATATCCTGCTGCCAAGCGGAAACCCTATTCCCCCTGTCGGCCGCGCACACAGCAGCAGGACCGCCATGACCAGCGGCAACCAAACCCCAATTCGGCGATGCTCCATCGCCGGCAGGATGAGGAATCTGCGTGCCAACAGGGTCATCTCAAACTACTTCGACGATTCGAATCAAGGTGATGAGAGGGAATGGCCTCCGGCTATCTCACATTAACTATAGCGCCTCCGCAATCAGATAACACACAGATAACAGGCTGGCAAAGACGGATCGAAGCTCCGTCCCAAACGCACTAAAAGGGCGAGCACATGCCGACCCGATTGCCCTCGGAGTCCAAGATCCAGGCAATGAATCCATGCTCGCCGATGTCGGTTCTGGGCTTGACGATCCGGCCACCGTTGGCCTCCACGCGGCCCAGCGGACCCCGCAAATCCCGGCCGGCATCCAGGAAGACAATCACTCCATCCGCACTCGGCTTCATGCCAAGGCCGCAAATCAAGGCACCGGCCACCCCGCTCTGATCAAACGGAAAGAATGCTTGCTGGCCATCAGGATGGTCATGGCGCTGCATGTCGTAGCCAAACACGTTCCGGTAGAACGCGACAGCGCGATCGATATCCAGAGCCGGCACCTCAAACCAAGTAACAATATGTTCCATTGAGCACTCCCTAGAACTTGCTGGGACGTGTCTGCGTGGCGGTCAGCCCGGTGCGTGGACTCCCAACAGATTCCCTTCCGTATCGTAGAACCATGCCAAGTAGGCGACGGAGACGCCATCGTCCAATCGGGTCTTCGGTTGGCTAATCCGACCTCCCGCCTCTTCCACGCGCATCAGGAAACCGTCAATGTCCGCTGCCGCTCCGAAACAAACGCGGCAGCCCTGCTCTCCGGCCGGACCAAATCCTTCCGTCTCCACCAACATACCGCCGGGACCGGCCGGCGTATCCTCAGGGATGGGAAGAAACGCCACGCGGTAGCCAGGCTGCAGCTCCACAACTTCCAAATCCGTTTCCAAAACAGCTGAGTAGAAACGGGCGGCCCGGTCGAGATCCTCAACAGGTATCTCGATCCAGTCGAACAAGGCCATGCGGTGCGCAACCCTATCCCATTCTCAGATAATCCAGCATGCCATGCGCCTATTGCCATCTTCATGGAGGTGCATGGCGACCGATGCATAGCGTGCACTCCGGACGGACGACTTGCCCGAGGTAGTGCCAATGCACCGCCTCGTACGCGACGACATGGCCCCTGCACCTGCTCGATGTCCCACAGGACTGGCCGGTGCCAACAGATTCATGGTATTCCGACAGGTAAGGGCATCGCCCTTGATGGGGTGGGAGTGACAATCCCAACATAGGCGCACATAGTCCCACCACTTCCGCATCGTGCAGTCGTCCATGACTGACACCGCCAGCCATTCGGCACGGGCCTGCCATAGTCTCTCTGGCAACAGCACGATTTCTCGGGGATGCCCGATTCTCTCCAGCTTTGGATAGGGCAGCGATTCGGGTACAGGGCCTCCGCGTCGCGCTATCTGCGATCCTTGGGCGGTCCTGGTTCGCGCGGGGGCAGCGTGCGGTCGGGCCCGCCACCGTTGTCATGATCGTCGTCAGGTGCGACCGACAGCAACAGCGACCGCCACGCGGAAGGCGTCTGCAGCGTGGCCTTGATGCACTGAAGATAGTTCTCCGGGGGACCGTCCCGATGCCAGACAGCCACGATCCGATCCAGGTCTGTCGGAACCAGCACATCCCTCAGAAACCCGCGCAGCGTCGCAAGGGCGTGGTCCACCCGTTCCTCCTCCCGGCCGATGGCCATGCCCTCCGTCAGGCCCTCTTGTCGGTTCTCCTGCGCGACGCGAGCCAGTTTGCGTTCCTGTTCATAGACCGCATCACTCTCCCGATCGCGCCAGCGGCCCTGTTCCGCGTCCCACCACTGGAAACGCGGCGGCGGCCTGTTCTCCTCCGACCGTCCACGAAACTCCGCATCCTCCTCCCGTGCATCCGGCAGGAAACGAATGTACGTGTCGAACACTTCGCTCCAGAACTCGGCCGGGGCCGTGGCGGACACGTCCGGCTCACTCCTGATCCGGTGGTACGTCCCGTCCGGCTGCAACCGGTACAGCAACAATTCCCGGGGCGAGTTTGCCCGACGCTTGCCGCCCAAGTCGTAGACCAGGTACTCGAAAACCCCCGCAGCCGCGTACAGGTGTCTCTTGTAGTCGAGATCCCGATCCGCCGAACCCTTGGACAATATCTCCAGCACCAGCTGCGGGACCGGCGCACCCAAATCGAGGCGCAGGACGCCCTTCGGCATGAAGCGTTCCCGCTCCTGCACCGACATCACCGCCAGCACCATCAAGTCCGGGCGCACGCCTTTCAGGACGGGACGATGTTCGCTGGCAACGCGGTTGGCAAACTCAATGGTGTCGGTGTGGAAACGGACCTCCACCTCATAGTCCGCCTCAAGATCCACTTCGCGGTCCGTGGCGGTGAGCGCGTCGGCGACCGAGTTGGACATGCGCTCCTGGATTTTCGGTGCCCGTTTCTCAGGAGGACTCAAGACCCCGTCCTCATCGTATTCGCAAAGGTCAACACACTCGGCACCGTAGTCGGGATCCGTAGTCCAGTCATGATCGTATTCGTGGGCAACCTCGTAGATGAACTCCGAATCGAAATGACTCAGTTCCGCGAGTTCGGCGCGCCAAGCCTTCGGGTGGGCCAGCCGCCACGCGGCCCGTTCCGCACGCGCTTCCCGCGTCATGAACGGTTCGGTATCGGACGGCAGGTCCTGCACGCCTCTGTTGGCCGAAGCCTGCGTTCGTTCCCGCACGGCTGTGTTCATCTTCGCCTCCCCTGCTGTACCGAGAGCCCATTCTACCCCTCCCCCAACCGTCCGGGCGCGGGCCCCCGCTCCGTTGATCCACCGGCAGAATGCCGCCAGGAGAATGCCGCCAGGCACCGGTGACGATGTGGCTGCGACACAACAAAACCCGGGGGCGCCTGAGTGCAGAAACAGGATTCGCGCGATTTGGGCAACGGTTCGAGCCGTGTCGCATCCCACGGTTACATCGATTCTGATCGATCCGGATTGTTCCGGAATGAAGGCATTACATCAGCAGATCCTCAACCAAGGGACGGAAGTCCATGAGACTGCTGATCCTCTCTGCATACTCGGCGAATCCCGCACCCCACATGAGTCCCAGCGCGGGATTGCGCGTGTGCCGGCCATGACCGGATTCCTCCACGTTGCCATGGTCACTGCCCACCATCACCAGGGTGGCAGACAGATCCAGGCTGTTGGTCAAGCCCTCCAGAAAACTGTCAACAAGGGCAAAGTGGTCCACAGCCTGCCGCAGAGTCCGCCGATGGCCCAATACATCCGTGACCCAGTGCTCATAGAACACGAAGCGCGCACGCTGCGTCAGATTCCCAACAATGCGGCCGGCCGCGGCGGGTTCATGTACCCGAACATCCCCCAAGGCAGCATGGCGGTGCCAGTCGCGACCGGTAATGGTCCCGCTGATGGCCTGTTCCGCTGTGTATGCTTCAACGCCGTGCAGGGGCAGGCCGGCTGCAGTCAGGGCATACGGTATGGCACTCAGCAGACGTCGGCCGGACTGGATGCCGCTGAAAAAGCTTGGGGGATAGGCGTTGGCGGACGCCACTGACACTCCCGCTCCGACCAGAGTCGAAAATACTGTGCCCCGATCCAGCACCCGGCGTACCCCGGGATTCGGTTTGGGACCGTAGTGCTCCCCCAATTCGCCCGGAACGTTGCAGCCGGTCAGGAGGGCAGCCTGCCCGGTGGCACTCTGAGGCCGACCCGCCACGCCCAGGCAGGCATCCACCGGGAATGCCGCCCCACAGTCCGTTACGATCAGGGGATGCCGGGCCGTGGGCCGGACACCACCCAACATGGCATCCAGAAACGGCATGGCGGCTTCCGCCAGCGGATTGCCTTTCTCCGGACCGATGCCCACACCATCCAGGAACACGAAAATGATGGACTGGGGCCGATTGGCATCTATGGACATCATGGTTGACCCGCGGGTCCTGATGCGATGCAAATGGGATCGACAAACACCGTTTCGGTTTCGTTGAATTCGAACCAAGTCCGAGACGGAGCATCGATCCCAAGCTTGGATGTGTCCCGCCACCAACCGAAATAATGCATTGCCTCAAACCTGATCTCGACACCTGTTCGCATTGACGGGCAACCCGTCGGTTCTGGCCCGGGGGATTGAGGTCCCGGCTCCCAGTTATGTGTGGTTACCAACGATTTAGGGCGGGACGGTTAGGGATTTGTCCCTCCTGCTTCCCTACCGGCAACCATGGTCTACCCCCTAAAGACAACATGTTCATCAGTGTACATAGGCACGCTGGGACAGTCCGGGAGCTCAACGCTAAGGGACAGGTTTGGGAAAAACAACCGAGGAAAGCAACCGGTCAACTGGTTGTTGCGGATATCCAAAGATTCCAGGTTGGTCATCCGGCTCCACTCGAGGGGCAGGGGTCCCGTCAGTTCGTTGCTGTCCAGGTAACCCCACTCCAGGCTGGCGAGTTGACCCCACTCGGGGGGTAAGGGTCCCGTCAGTCGGTTATTGGAAACGTTCAGTGATTCCAAGTTGGCAAGCTGGCCCCATTCAGGGGGTAGGGGACCCGTCAACTGGTTGCCGCCCAGGTAGAGGTGTTCCAGGTTGGCAAGCTGGCTCCATTCAGGGGGCAGGGGACCCGTCAGCTGGTTGTCGCCCAGGCTGAGATACTCCAGGTTTGCGAGCTGGCCCCATTCCGGGGGCAGAAGGCCCGTCAGCTCGTTGCCGTCCCGGGTATGGTACGGACTGCCACTCAGGTAGAGCATCCGCAGGCTGGTGAGCTGACCCCATTCGGGGGGTAGAGGACCCGTCAATTGGTTGTCCCACAAACTGAGTGACTGCAGTTTTGCGAGTTGGCCCCATTCGGGGGGCAGCGCAGTCAACCGGTTGAAATCCAGGTCAAGAGTCTGCAGTTGGGCGAGTTGGCCCAGCTCCGGCGGCAGCGCAGTCAACCGGTTGAAATCCAGGTCAAGAGTTTGCAGTTGGGTGAGTTGGCCCAGCTCCGGCGGCAGCGCAGTCAACTCGTTGGCTCCCAAGTTGAGTGTCTGCAGACCGGTGAGTTGGCCCAGCTCCGGGGGAATCGCAGTCAACCGGTTGAAACCCAGGTTGAGCGTCTGCAGACCGGTGAGTTGGCCCAGCTCCGGGGGAATCGCAGTCAACCGGTTGAAATCCAAGTTGAGCGTCTGCAGACCGGTGAGTTGGCCCCACTCAGGAGGCAGGAGTCCTGTCAACCGGTTGCCGTCCAGGTTGAGCGTTTGCAGATGGGTGAATTGCCCCCACTCGGGGGGCAGGGGCCCTGACAGCAAATTGTCGCTCAGGTCCAAGTATTCCAAAGCGGCCAAGCGTCCCGGTTCAGGCGGGAGCGGTCCGGTCAGAAGTTGCCCTTGCAAGTCCAGGTATCGCAGGCGGGGGAGCCGCCACAGTTGCGGCGGAATCGTACCGGTCAGGGCACCCGTATCCGCCGGAATGCTGCCGCCTTGGTCCAGAATTTCTGCAGCTTTCATCCTGCGGGTCGGGCCACTGGGTTTGAACCAATATTCGCGGTAGCCCAAGTCCAGTTGTTCCAACCTGTGCAGTTCCCCCAGTTCCGGCAGGAGGGGACCGTTGAAGTGATACTCGGTGTCCACGCTCCAACAATGCTCGTCCGAATGCGCCCCCAGCCCCGTCACGCGCCCGTCCCCATCGAACGTCACGAACGCACCCACACGGATGGCCGGTAGCTTGCCCCAATACAGCGCCTCGCGGGCTGCACACTCGACCTGCCCGGGGGCCGGTTTGGCAGACAAGAGGGTGTTGCCGAACCAATGGCCATCCAAGATCTCCAGGACCGCATGGTCATTGGCGGTTGGGGTCGTACCCCAGACCGTGTCCAGACTGTAGGCCAGATATCCCACCCCCTCCACATGCTCATCGTCCACGTAATGCACGGTCCCTTCGGGCTCCACCCGCAACAGAAAGCGGCGGGGCTCGGGGTGGTCCGGGTCCGGCGTGCCATCGGCAAGCACCGGATGGCCCTCCACCGTACGCAGGATCGAATACGGCGGCCGGAAGCCCTCCGGGACGGTAAACAGAGGGGCGGCCACCTCCCGGGCCCAGTACTGCACAGGGGAATGGGATGTAGCGAAGGTGGCCGCGGCCCGCGCCCCGGCCAATTGCAGTTCGTAGCGACCGTCCGCGTGCTCCATCCGGTTGTCGTAGACCCCGGACACTGTCAGGGAGGGGGTGGGCGACGGAACCGCATGTATGAAGGTGGGCGTAGGCGTGACGGTGGGCGTGAGCGTGACGGTGGGTGTGGGTGTGACGGTAGGCGTGGAGGTGGGCGTGGAGGTGGGCGGCGGTGGCCCGAGGTCCCAGACCATGTGCAGGGCATAGGCGAGATGGCCCGCGCCTTCCACCTGGCGATCGTCCACGTAGTGTACGGCCCCGTCGGGCTCCACCCGCAGCAGAAAGCGGTGGGGGGAGGATCGTGCCGGGTCCGGGGTGCCGTCGGTATGCACCGGAGTGGCCTTCACCGTGCGCCGGATGGGATACAGTGGCCGGAACGGCTCCGGGATCGTAAACAGGGGCTGCGGCACGGTCCGCCGCGCCCATTGCTCCACGGGGGAACGGGACGTGGTGAAGGTGGCCGTGACCCGCGTTCCGGCCAGTTGCAGTGCGTAGCGACCGTCCGCATGCACCGCCAAGTTGTCATAGTTCCCGGACACCGTCAGGGACGGTGTTAGCGCGGGCGTGGAGGCGGGCAACATCGGTGCCGGAGACGGGCCCTCGACAGCGGCGCGGTCCGACGGCAGTCCGACGGGTGTACGGGAAGAGCATCCGGCCAGACACAGGAGCAGGAGCAGGACGGCCAAACGAACGCCGGGGACGGGCATGGTCGATACAGCGGGGCGGGGTGACATCAGGTTCACGATACCCCATCCGGCAACCGGCAGGGGTAGACCACCATTGGCAACCGGCACACCACCCGGCGCCTCCCGGGAGCGTACGGTCTGTCCGGTCCGACCGCCGAAAACCGGGTGCCACCGTCGGGTGGTGCCCGGCCGTTGATCGAAACCGAATCGGAACGGACACCCCCAGACCCGACTGAGCCCTTCTCGGCATGGGGGAAAGGGCTCAGTCGGGACAGCGCGGGAGATCGATGTTGACAGCGATTGCCGGGGATACCTTGTAACAACCGGTCAACCGGTTGCCGTCCAGGCCCAGCACCTGCAGGCTGGTGAGCTGGCTCCACTCGGGGGGCACAGGTCCCGTCAGCCGGTTGCGGCTCAGGCTGAGATGCTGCAGGCTGTCCAGTTGACTCCATTCGGGCGGCAACGGACCTGTCAACTGGTTGTATTCCAGATCGAGCTTCTGCAGGCTGTCGAGTTGGCCCCATTCGGGTGGCAGCGGACCCGTCAGCCGATTGCCGTGAAGATAGAGCCACAGCAGGCTGTCCAGTTGACCCCATTCAGGCGGCAACGGACCCGTCAGCTGGTTGCCGGGCGGGCCCGGTGGCGGATACGTGTGACGAGACAGGTTAAGCATCTGTAGGCTGCCCAGTTGACCCCATTCGGGCGGCAGCGGACCTGTCAACTGGTTGTATTCCAGATCGAGCTTCTGCAGGCTGTCGAGTTGGCCCCATTCGGGCGGCAGCGGACCCGTCAGCTGGTTGCGGGACAGGTCGAGTGTATGCAGGCTGGTGAGTTGGCCCCATGCAGGAGGCAGCGAACCCGTCAACCCATTGGCGTACAGGTCGAGCGTCTGCAGGTTGGCGAGTTGGCCCCATTCGGCAGGCAGGGGACCCGTCAGTCGGTTGAGGTCAAGAAACAATGTCTGCAAGTGGGTAAGTTGACCCCACTCGGGAGGGAGGAGTCCGGATAGCCCGATGTTGTTTAGGTGCAGGTCGCGCAGGTTGGTGAGTCGGCCCCATGCAGGAGGCAGAGGGCCCGTCAGCCAGTTTTCGCGCAGGTCCAGATGCTCCAGATGGACCAAGTGCCCGATGGCGGGAGGCAAGGGTCCCGTCAGCCAGTTGTAGCTCAGATCCAGGTGTTTCAGGTTGATTGGGTGCCCGATGGCGGGAGGCAGGGAGCCCGTCAGCCAGTTGTCGCGCAAGTCCAGGTACTCCAGGTTGACCAGGCTCCCGATGGCGGGGGGCAGGGGCCCCGTCAACAGGTGCCCCGCCAAGTCCAGGTGACGAAGGCTGTTCAGCTGCCCCAATTGAGGCGGGATCGCACCGGTCAGGTGACCCACTTCCGGCCATACCAAGTGGTCCGGCACGTCCTCCCGGCTCAACCACGTCGATAACCACTCCAGGGCCTGTAGGCTGTCCTTCGTCGTCATGTCCGCCCACTCCAGGGCCTGTAGGTTGTCCTTCGTCGTCATGTCCGCCCTCTTCGGAAATGACCGAATCCCAATGCAACGCACCCATCCATAGTCACACTCGATTCGCCGTTTGGCATGGGCTGCGTACCGACCATCCCGCCCCTTGTACGACAGGGGGTGGAAATAGCCCAGGTCCAGCTGTTCCAGCCAGTGGAGCTGTCCCAGTTCCGGCAGGAGGATCCCGCTAAGGGCATGGCCGGGAGCACCCAGTTCCGTCACACGTCCCGCCCCATCCAGGGTCACGAAAGCGCCGGCCCGGTGGGCGGGCACCAACTTCTCGTCCCCCCACGCGTCCACGATGGTCTGTTCGGGAACCTCCCACTGCACGGGGGGCGGTTCGGCAGACAGGAGGGTCCTGCGGAACCAGTGGCGGTCCAGGATCTCGAGGACGGCGCGGTCGTTGGCGGCCGGGGTCGTGCCCCAGACGGTGTCCAGCAGGTAGGCCAGGTATCCCACTCCCTCCACATGGCTGTCGTCCACGTAGTGCACATCACCGTCGGGCTCCACCCGCAACAGAAAGCGGCGGGGTTCCCATTGGTCCGGATCCGGACTGCCGTCGGCAAGCACCGGAGTGCCCACCACCGTGCGCAGGATCGAATACGGCGGACGGAAGCCCTCCGGGACGGTAAACAGGGGTGGCGGCACCTCCCGGGCCCAGTACTGCACGGGGGAACGGGACGTGGAGAAAGTGGCCGCTACCCGCGCCCCGGCCCGCTGCAGGGCGTAGCGACCGTCCGCATGCTCCGCCAGGTTGTCATACACCCCGGCCCACGTCAGGGAGGGGGTCGGCGACGGAACCGCATGTACGAAGGTGGGTGTGGGCGTGGGCAATGAAGGCGGTGTGGGTGTGAAAGTGGGTGTAAAGGTGGGTGTGGCTGTGGCCGTGGAGGTGGGTGTGGGTGTCGAGGTGGGAGCCAGTGATGGCGGTGGCGCGGTGTCCCAGACAGTGTGCAGGACGTAGGCCAGGTGACCCGCGCCGTCCACCAGGCTGTTGTCCAAATAATGCACGCCTCCGTCGGGGTCCACCCGCAGCAGGAAGCGGTGGGGGGCCGTCCGCGCCGGGTCCGGGGGGCCGTCGGCATGCACCGGGGTGCCCTCCACCATGCGCCGAATGGAATACGGCGGCCGGAACGGCGCCGGGATCGTGAACAGGGGCTGCGGCACGGTCTGCCGCACCCAGTGCTCCACGGGGGAACGGGAGGTGGCGAAGGTGGCCGCGACCCGCGTCCCGGCCAGCTGCAGTTCGTAGCGACCGTCCGCGTGCACCGCCGGGTAGTCATAGTCCCCGGACACCGTCAGGGAAGGCGTCGGTGTGGGGGTGAAGGCAGGTGTCGGGGTGGCGGTAGACGTGGCGGCGGGCTCCGTCGGAGACGGGGACGGGCCCTCGGCAGCGGCGCGGTCCGGCAAGGGTTCGCCGGGTGTACGGGAAGTGCATCCGGCCAGACACAGGAGCAGGAGCAGGGTGGCCAGGCGAACGCCGGGGACGGGCATGGTCGATACAGCGGGGCGGAGTGACGGTCAGGTTCACGATACCCCATCCGACAACCGGCAGGGCAGACCACCCTTGGGAACGCCTTGGGTATGGTTGGGAGGGTCCGGGTGCCGACAGACGGGCGACCGTTCCCGTTGGGGGGACCGCATTCGGGTCCGGACAGCGCTGTCCGGACCACGGCAAGGAGATCCAACATGACCGTTGCCAGCACCCGTCACGGCTTGAGTGTTTACACCGGGGTCGATGATGACACGGAGCCGACACCGACAGTCGGTTCCGGCCACCGGGATGAAGGACCAAGGCCGGAATCTGGAGAAATACTCGATCAAGGTGGGCGACCGGTGTCCCAGAACCATCGGATCGGAGTGTCCGCCACCACCGCCCCATCTACCGTGTACCTCAAGGCCTTCGGGCCGGACGGCACAGTGACCGACAAAAACGAACCATACCGGGGCGTTCACGCCAACCACATGCAGGACACAGATGCGGCCTCCTGCATTCTTGGCAGTCCAAACTTCGCCTGCTTCCTGCCGTCCGACATCCCCAGGCACCGACGATGAAGGCCAGCACCGTCAAGCAGCGCATCGCCGACCTGCACGCCACCTTGACCGTCTGGAACGCGGGTGGAACCGGACCAGACGGATGCCCGAGGGCGACGCGCCCGACCGGTCCGACTGCTGGAAACCTGGGGGCCACCCGCCGGCTGCGCCCGGTCGCCGACCGAGATCGAACAGGGGTGAACGGCTACTCCATGGGCTGCCACCCTGTCTGGCATTTTGGTCTCCCGGGCCGAACTCATCCTGACCGAACATCCCCGAGTTCGGAGCCGTCATTCCGGATACCCAGGATCAGGGCTTGGCGATCGCTTGGCAGGCGGTGCGTTGCTACAGATCCCTGTACCCTTGACGGTGCTTCCCGCGCGCGGAGGTGGATGGGAATGCTCCGTCAGAACAAAGTACAAGACCTGATGGCGGACTGTCGACAGTCAAGTTTCGTTTTCTTTTGGAAAGCCCTTGGGCACAGAACCTGTCATGGGTTTTTGCATACATCCAGGGACCACAAGTTGGTCAGTTGGTCGCAGGGCAAATCGGTCAACCCATTGCCACTTAGACGAAGTGACTGCAAGGACTGCAGGTTGGTGATTTGTTCCCAAGGCAAATTGGTCAACTGATTGCCATTCAGGTGGAGGGACCGCAGTTTGGCGAGTTGGCCCAGTTCGGGGGAGATTGAGGTTAACTGGTTGTCACCCAGATAGAGTATCTCCAAGTTTAACAGTTGGCCCCATTCCGGGGGCAAGGACCCCGTAAGTTGGTTGTGTTGTAGTTCGAGCCACCATAGGCTGGTGAACTGGCCCCATTCAGGTGGGAGTAGGCCAGTCAACTGATTATGTTGCAGTTCGAGCCACTGCAGGGTAGTGAGTTGACCCCATTCGGGGAGCAGGGGACCAGTCAACTGGTTGTGGGACAGCTTGAGTTCTGTCAGTTGGGTCAATTGCCCGAGTTCAGATAGCAGGGGACCAGTCAACCGATTGTGAGACAGCCACAGTGATTGCAACTGTGCAAGTTGGCCCCATTCGGGGGGCAGGGAACCGGTCAGCCGATTGTGAGACAGCCACAGTGATTGCAACTGTGCAAGTTGGCCCCATTCGGGGGGCAGGGGACCGGTCAGCCGATTGCGAGACAGCCACAGTGCTTGCAACTGTGCGAGTTGGCCCCATTCGGGAGGCAGGGGACCGGTCAACTGATTGACAGACAGCCACAGGGTCTTCAACTGTACAAGTTGGCCCCATTCGGGGGGCAGGGGACCCGCGAATTGGTTATGGGCCAACGATAGCACGATCAGGTTGGTAAGCCGGTTCCATTCGGGAGGCAGGGGACCGGTCAACTGATTGTCAGCCAACCCCAAGTCCTTCAATTGGGAGAGTTGCACGAACTCGCCCGATAAGCCTCCCGTCAGCAGATTGCCTGACAAGCGCAGGGTTTCCAGGGAGGCCAAGTTCGTTAATTCGGAGGGAATGGTTCCGGACAGAAAGTTGAGGCTCAGATTTAGTTCCCGCAGGTGGATGAGCTGCCCCAACTGTGGTGGGATTTCCCCGACCAGTCCCAACAAGCCCAGTTCCCGTGCCCGTTCGCGGGTCACCCCCTGCCCAAGCAGTCCCTCCTTCTCCAGAAGCTCGTCATGGGAATCATAAGGACCAAAATTGTAGCGGAAGTCTCCTTCCAAGTTCAGGATTTCCAGTTGTTGAAGTTCCCCCAACTCTGCCAGTACGTAACCACCATTGAAAATGCTCCTTGGTGCTCCCAGTGCTGTCACGCGTCCCTCCTCGTTGACGGTAGCAAAGGGGCCTACTTTGTGAGCGGGTATGGTGATTCCCCAGCGATCCGTGTGCTCGGAAATTTCCCTCTGCACAGGAGGCGGTGTACTGGAAAGAACGGTCTCGCCAAACCAGTGGCGGTCCAGGATCTCGAGGACGGCGCGGTCGTTGGCGGCCGGGGTCGTGCCCCAGATCGTGTCCAGCGTATAGGCAAGGTGCCCCACCCCCTCGACATGGTGGTCATCCACGTAATACACGGCTCCGTCGGGCTCCACCCGCAACAGGATGCGACGGAGTTCGGTCTGCTCCCGGTCCGGGCTACCGTCGGCGTGTACCGGCCGGCCCTCCACCGTGCGCAGGACAGGATACGGCGGTCGGAACGGTTCCGGGACGGTGAACAGGGGTTGCGGCACCGCACGCGCCCAATGCTGCACAGGGGAACCGGTGGTAGAGAAGCTGGCCGCGACCCGTGCCCCGGACAGCTGTAGTTCGTAGCGGCCGGCCGCGTGTTCCGCCAGATTTCCGTACTCGCCCGACACCGTCTGAGAGGGCGTCGGCGTCGGCGGTCCCGTCAACGTGGGCGTAGGTATCGGTGTCGGCGACGGCACTGGGGTCGGCGACGGCACTGGGGTCGGCGGTGACGGTGTGAAGGTCGGAGATGGGGAAGAGTCAGGTGTGAATGTGGGCACCGCCGATACCGGTGCTGGAGACGCGACATCGGCGCGAACCGTTCCCGTGCTATCGGACGTCCGGGGGGCGCATCCGGCCAGGCACAGGAGCAACAGCCCCGCCAACATCGGCCGGCTCAGGCAATGTCGGAATGCGCCGGCCGGTTCGGAGACAGACATGTCGCGGTATTCGATGTACGGGGACCTTGAAGCCAATCCCGGATTGTACGCTGGCAGGACCCTGGCCGTGCTCCAAGTATGCGGCGAGTCTGGATCCGGTTCGGCCCGGCTCCAAACTGAATGCAGTTCCCGCTTGCAGGGCTGCATTCACCCCCGGACAATTCTGTCTAGACCACGGCAAGGAGGCCCAACATAACCGTTGCCAGCACCCGTCACAGCCTGAACGGGACCGATGATGACATTGGGGCCGACACTGCCGACATCCGGTACCTATACCAGCCCGTGTCTGAGACGCTTCTTACCCACAACGTCTTCAACGACGCGATCGCGGGACACTGCCATCCATATGCAATGCTCCGGTCATGAAAGCATCGACTTCGCCTCTGTGGTCGGCACCGAGGTCGGGGCCATGTACAGCGGCGTGGTGGCCCAATGGGTTTCAAATGGTTCTGGAAAGCCCTGTGGCAACCGCGCCACCACCCGCACCGGCGCGGCTCCAGCCACCGGTGCCGGCTTCGAGCACACCAACGCGCACTGCATTCCACGGAAGGAAGTCTCAAGGGGGACGGCTCTGTGGCCAAGGGCGGAGCGATCGGCACCTCGAACGATACCGGCACCAACGCAGGCTATTGGCACGTGCGCGTCAAGGCCTGCGGGCCAGACGGCACAGTGGACCCATGCAAATAAACCGGACCGCCGACAACAAACGGTCACGGATGCAGCCTCCCGGCACGAATCATTTCACCACGGCCCCATCTGCAGAGGAATGTATCTGCCGACGGAGAATGTGCGCGCAGTGGTGACTGGACGGGACGGCCGGCGTTCGGGCGCATACCGCCCCCTCGACTGCAGGGCTTCCCGGCTACCTTTGCTCCACGGGAGGAGGGCAGTTCGGGAGGTCATGCGCAATGTAGGAATCATACGGGTTTGCAAACGTGGGAACACAACCGGTCAGTTGGTTGCCGCGCAGGTCAAGCCACTGCAGCCACTGCCGGCTGGCGAGTTGGACCCACTCAAGGGGGAGGGGG
Source organism: Caldilineaceae bacterium (assembly GCA_965219935.1). GTDB lineage: Bacteria > Chloroflexota > Anaerolineae > Caldilineales > Caldilineaceae > Bin34. Next base: position 2,580,746 of record CBDCOU010000003.1, read on the forward strand.
CCCGTCAGTTGATTGCCGTGCAGGTCGAGCCACGACAGACTGGCGAGCTGGCCCCACTCGGGAGGCAGGAGCCCCGTCAGCTGGTTGACTTCCATGTAGAGAGCTTGCAAGTTGTCGAGCTGGCCCCACGCGGGGGGCAGGGGCCCTGTCAGTTGGTTACCATGCAAGTGGAGGTATTGCAGGTTGGCGAGCTGGCCCCACTCGGGAGGCAGGGGGCCCGTCAACTGGTTGCCGGACAGGGAGAGATCCCGCAGGTTGGCGAGTTGGCCCCACCCGGGGGGCAGGGGGCCCGTCAACTGGTTGCCGGACAGGGAGAGATCCCGCAGGTTGGCGAGTTGGCTCCATTCGGGGGGCAGGGGGCCCGTCAACTGGTTGCCGGACAGGGAGAGATCCCGCAGGTTGGCGAGTTGGCCCCATTCGGGGGGCAGGGGGCCCGTCAACTGGTGATCACGCAGGGAGAGATCTCGCAGGTTTGCGAGTTGGCCCCACTCGGGGGGCAGGGGCCCCGTCAGCTCGTTGCCATGCAAGTGGAGGTATTGCAGGTTGGCGAGCTGACCCCACTCGGGGGGCAGTGCAGTCAACCCGTTGTAGGCCAGATTCAGCCATTTCAGACTGATAGGCAGGTCCAGTTCCGGGGGCAGGCTGGTGAGTTGATTTTCGCTGAGATTGAGCCCTTTCAGATGACTGAGCCGGTCCAATGCGGGAGGCAGAGCGGTCAATCGGTTCGCGCTTAAGCTCAGCGTCTCCAGATTGGCAAGCAGGCCCAGTTCTGGGGGCAGGCTGGTGAGTTGATTGCTGCTCAGAAACAGCCCCTTCAGACTGATAGGCAGGCCCAGTTCCGGGGGCAGGCTGGTGAGTTGATTGCCGCTCAGATCCAGCCACTTCAGATGGCTGAGCAAGCCCAGTGCCGAAGGCAGGGCGGTCAAACGGTTGTAGCTCAAATCCAGGGAATCAAGGGAGGCCAAGCCCCCAATCTCCGGTGGGAGGGCGTCCGACGACAACTGGTTGTGGGATAGGTCAAGCCTTCGCAGGCGGGGGAGGCGGCCCAGTTCGGGGGGCAGGGGTTCGGTAAGTTGGTTGTGGTTCAGATCCAACTCTTCCAGGCGGGCGAGCTGTCCCAATTCAGGGGGCAGGCGTTCGGCGAACTGGTTGTAGCTTAGAAAAAGATGCTTTAAGGAGGCCAGGCGCCCCAGCTCCGGCGGCAGGGGTCCCGACAGCCAGTTGTCGCGCAGGTCCAGGTATTCCAGGGAGGCCAGGCGCCCCAGCTCCGACGGGAGGGTCCAGGCCAGCTGTTGGCCCTGCAGATCCAGATGGCGCAGCCGGGGAAGCTGCCCCAGCTGCGGCGGGATCGCCCCCGTCAATAATGCCGGGATAATGTAGTTTCCCTTCCAGTAGCGCAAGTCCAGGTGTTCCAGGTGGTGCAGTTGCCCCAGTTCCGGCAGCAGGGGAGCGTGGAAGTCGTAGACGGGGGCGCCCGCCAGAAACTTGAACCCGTTGGTGGGAGCACCCAGTGCCGTCACGCGCCCGTCGGCATCGAACGTCACGAACGCACCCACCGTGGCACCCGGTATCGTTCCCCTCTTGATTTCCGAATGTGCGGGAACCTCGAACTGCACGGGGGGTGGGTCCGCAGACAGTACGGTCCTGCGGAACCAGTGGCGATCCAGGACCTCCAGCACGGCGCGGTCGTTGGCGGCCGGCGTCGTGCCCCAGACCGTGTCCAGGCTGTAGGCCAGGAAGCGACCGGCGTGTTCAGGAGCGGCGGCGCAGCGTAATGGGGGCGGGGGCTGTGGTCCGCCCGCGGGTGCGCGCAGGGTCCCGGCGGCAATGCCCGCGGGCGGGCGGAGGCTCCCGATGGCACCGCCCCCACCCGTCAACCCCACCAGGTTCAGGCAGTAGGCCTGCCGGTCTTCGCCCTTCCCCTGGGCATCGTCCACGTAGTGCACATCACCGTCGGGATCCATCCGCAGCAGGAAGCGGCGGGGCTCGGGGTGGTCCGGGTCCGGGCTGCCGTCGGCGCGCACCGGGATGCCTTCCGCGGTACGCAGGACGGGGTACGGCGGCCGGAACGGCTCCGGGACCGTGAACAGGGGGACGGCCACCTCCCGCGCCCAGTACCGCACGGAGGAACGGGACGTGGCGAAGGTGGCCGCCACCCGTGCCCCGGCCAGTTGCAGTTCGTAGTGGCCGTCCACGTGTTCCACCCGGTTGTCGTAGGTCCCGGATGCCGTCAGGGAGGGGGTGGGCGACGGAACCGCAGGTGCGAAGGTGGGCGTCGGTGTGGCAGTGGACGTGGGCGTGGACGTGGGTATGGGCGTGGGTGTGGAGGTGGGCGGCGGCGGTCGGATGTCCCAGACCGTGTGCAGGACGTAGGCCAGGTGGCCCGCGCCGTCCACTAGGCCGTTGTCCAAATAGTGCACGGTCCCGTCAGGGTCCACCCGCAGCAGGAAGCGGTGGGGGGCCGTCCGCGCCGGGTCCGGGATGCCGTCGGCTTGCACCGGGGTGCCCTCCACCGTGCGTCGAATGGAATACGGCGGCCGGAACGGCTCCGGGATCGTGAACAGGGGCTGCGGCACGGTCTGCCGCGCCCAGTGTTCCACGGGGGAACGGGAGGTGGTGAAGGTGGCCGCGACCCGCGTCCCGGCCAGCTGCAGTTCGTAGCGACCGGCCGCGTGCACCGCCGGATGGTCATAGTCGCCGGACACCGTCAGGGAGGGCGTCGGCGTGGGTGTGAAGGCAGGCGATGGAGTGGCGGTGGGCACCGTCGGGGACGGGGACGGGACCTCGGCAGCGGCGCGGTCCGGCAAGGGTCCACCGGGTGTACGGGAAGTACATCCGGACAGACACAGGAGCAGGAGCAGCAGAAGGCTGGCCAGTGCCCGTCGGCCCGTCCGGTGCCATGGGGTGCTGGGAGATGCGAAGGATGGTGCGGGGACGGACATGGTGCAGTGGCCGACGGGCAGCGGTCCGCTGCCGATCCCGGATTGTACCCGGCAGGCACCGCCCGGGCAGCGGGCATGAACAGAGGCCCGGACCGGGAACCGTTCCCGTTTGGGGAACCGCATTCAGCTCCAGGCAACACTGTCCGGCCCACGGCAACAAGACCCAACATGACCGTTGTCAGTACCCACCCCGGTCCGAGTGTTCAAACCGGAGCCGATGCTGCCCATGGGGCCGACACCGAACGACATTCGGCGTCTGCGTCGGCCTGTACCGAGACTACCGTCAACAACATCTTCAACGATGCCACTCCGCACACCGGAGGGGCCGCAAACACGAACCGGTCCACTGCCCGCGGGATGGGCCCATCCCCATCGAAACCAACCCAACCGGAGGACCGATCGGATGCTCTCCAGGCACAGTTCAAACTCCGGACACACCTGACACGGAGGCTGACGACACAGATGCACAAAACCTGTTCGCGCGCAGGATGTGCCAAGACCGAGCCTGTACCCATGTCCACGAAACGAAAACCGGGCCGATGGACATCGACAGGCTACGAGTAGACTTCAGTGACAGACACCGGGAAATTCCATCCTGCAACCCAATACCCACATGCTGCATCCCATGCGGCGGAGTGCCGGCATCCAACCAGCATGACTGACAATCTCCCTGCCGGCCGAACCGCACTGGTACACGATTGGCTCAATCAGGTGGGGGGCGCGGAATACGTCCTCGAGGTGCTGCATGGCATGTTCCCGTCGGCGCCAATCCATACCAGCTTGTATGTGCCGCAACGCATGCCAAATGCGATGCGCAGTTGGGACATCCGCACCTCATGGCTGAATCGTATCCCCGGACGCGACCGTCTCGCCCGTTATCTCCTGCCCTTGTATCCAGGAGCCTTTCAAAGCATGAACCTGGTTGGCCATGACTTGGTCATCAGCATCAAGAGCGCCTTTTGCCTCGGGGTGCGCACGGCCGCCAACGGAAGCAAGGCACGACACGTCTGCTACTGCCTTACGCCGACCCGGTTCCTGTGGCACTTCGACCAGTACATGGAACGCGAGCAGGTCTCGGGACCGGCCAGACTGGCCACGCGGATGCTGCTGGAACACCTGCGACGGTGGGAACTTGATGCCGCAGGCCGAGTGGATGACTTCATAGCCATCAGCACGGCCGTGCAGGAGCGGATCCGCGACATCTACGGTCGGCCCAGCACTATCATCCATCCCCCGGTCGACACCGGGGCCTTCCGGCCCGGGACAGCCGTCCCCAAGGAAGACTTCCATCTCGTTGTGTCGCGCCTGATCCCCTACAAGCGAATTGACCTGGCCGTGTCCGCCTTCAACCGCATGCCGGACCGCAACCTGGTAATTGTCGGGAACGGTCGGGATGCCGCCGCACTCAAGGCCATGGCCGGTCCCAACATCCGCTTCACCGACCACCTGCCGCGGCGCGAGGTTGTCGGCCTGATGCAGCGATGCAGGGGCTTCATCTTCCCCGGCGAGGAGGACTTCGGGATCACCCCGGTGGAAGCCATGAGCGCGGGCAGTCCCGTCATGGCCCTGCGGGTCGGCGGAGCCCTGGACACGGTTGTCGACCGGCAAACCGGGATCTTTTTCGACCAGTCCGAGCCGGAGGCCCTCTGCGAAGCCGTTGAGACAGCCGATGCCACCGACTGGGACCGCGAGGTCCTGTACCGACAGGCCGATCAATTCAGCGCTGAGCTGTTCAGGGAACGGTTTCAGCGCTTTCTGACAACCACGTAGCTGAAATCCCTCACCGTGGCAGCAAAATTGTCTTGGAGGCGGAACTGCCGGATTGGCAACTCGAAGATCGCCGTTGGACTACTCACCGATGGGTGTCTTCCCGTCATCAGGCAACGTGGATGCACCAACCGAAACTAATTCAGTTTTGTTGATTGTGTGCCGCGCCCAAGTGGTCAAGGAGCTCTGTAAACCGGCTTTCGTGTCTCCCATTACCAAGGATGTCCTCGCCGTGGCGTCCTCGGCAAAACACAGGCCTGAGAGACCTCGCTTGTGTCCATGAAACCCCTTGGTTTGAGCCTCAGCCGGGCCCCATGAGCCTGCATGTACAGCCCATGCCCCCGGCGGCTAGAGCCTTCGGCACCGTCTCTCGGCAAGGTCATTGCACCCAATGTGGGTTTCAGAACAGCTCACGCGGCCCAAGGCAGACCCATTGTTCTGGACCGGGTACTATCGGGCCAACGGGGAATCGTGGTAGTCAAGCTTCCCATGAACGGTCGTGATCATCCGTGGTCTCGACTGAGACCCGGCCTGCTCCTCAATTTCGCCGGAAAGCCCGATCCGTTGCCTCTCCGTCACCCGTCGTGGTTGCCTTCTGATCCAGGCAACAATCGCTGGCAAGCAGGAGAAGACAGTCCACCAACTGTATTGGGTCCGTGCGCACGGATCAAGGTCGCAACAGTCCTTGTTCCGGCGGGAACCAGCCAAACAAGAACTGTCGTGAGAAGGCGGATGCGCAACAGGTATCTCCATGTTCTAAACAAAAAGGCATGGTCCGGACCAGTCTCCAGCGTAGATCAGTTCTTCGGGATAGTCTCCTGGAGGCCAAGGATGGACCTCCGGAAAGTCCGTGTACAAACCTGTCAGGGATGTAAGCTCGTTGAGCACGGCTGGAATGATCGTGAAGGCATTTCCGTCCAAACCCAGGATTTCCAACTTGGACAACCGACCGAATCCAGGGGGTAGGGTCACCAACTGATTATGCATAAGGCCCAGGGTTTTCAACTGGGCCAATTGGCCCAGCTCGGAGGGCAGCGACTCCAACCCGTTGTGACTCAAGTTCAGGGTTTCCAACTGGGCCAGTCGACCCAATTCAGAGGGCAGGGATGCCAACCTGTTATGACTCAGATCGAGGGTTTTCAACCGGGCCAGTTGACCCAACTTGGGGGGCAAAAACTGCAAACCGTTGTAACACGCCACCAGCGTGTGGAGTTGGGTTAGCCGACCCAATTCAGGGGGCAAAGACTCCAGCCGGTTGTGACTCAGGTCTAGGGTGCGGAGTTGGGTCAACCGGCCCAACTCAGGGGGCAAGGAACGCAACCGGTTTTGACTCAGGTCCAGGGAGTGGAGGTTCTGTAGTTGGCCCAGTTCGGGGGGTAGGGAGGAGAGGTCGTTCCAACTCAGGCCCAAGGTGTGCAGTTGGGTCAGTCGGCCCAGTTCGGGGGGTAGGGCCTCCAACCGGTTAGCACGCAGGTTCAGGGTGTGAAGGTTGTGCAACCGGGCCAGTTCGGGAGGCAACGACCCACGGTAGTTGCGACTCAGGTCCAGAGCGCGGAGGTTCTGCAATTCAAATAGTACGGGTGGGAGTGTTGTGAAAGCGGTTCGAGGCAGTTTCAGGGTGTGGAGGTTCTGCAGTTGGCCCAGTTCGGGCGGCAACGACGTAAGCGGGTTGAAACCCAGATCCAAAGTGTGGAGTTTCTGTAGTTGGCCCAGTTCGGGGGGCAGGGACTGCAACCCGGAGAAGCGCAGTACGAGCGTGTGCAGATCGTGCATTTGGCCGAGCCCGGGGAGCAGGGACTGCAGCTCGGTACCCTCCAGTACGAGCGTGTGGAGGTTCTGCAGGTGGGTTAAGTGTTGTGTCTCAGAAGTTCTTGTACATAATGACGAAGACAAGGTATCCTGCCTCTCATCCACGGGAACGAGGAGGAGACCATGCCCCGAGGCCGTCCGCTGCCACCACTGACTGTGAGCCAGGATGCGCGTGAGGAACTCGCGTCGATGGCCCGGTCGCGCAGCCTGCCCGCGGGCCTGGTGTGCCGCGCCCGCATCGTGCTGCTGTGTGCCGAGGGCCTGGACAACACGACGGTGGCCGAGCGGGTCGGCGTCAGCCGCCAGACGGTCGGTCGGTGGCGCGAGCGCTTCCGCACCCAGGGCCTCATGGGCCTGTACGACGAACGCCGGCCGGGCCGGCCGCGCACCATCTCGGATGACACCCTCATGCGGCTGTTGCAGAAGACGCTCGCGAGCCGTCCCCCCGGCGGCGCCACGCACTGGACCTGCCGCACCATGGCCGAGGCCACCGGGGTGTCGAAGGCCACGGTCCAGCGCATCTGGAGCGCGTTCGGCATCCAGCCCCACCGGCAGAAGCACTTCCAACTCTCCACCGATCCCTTCTTCGTCGAGCAGGTCCGCGACATCGTCGGGCTCTATCTCCACCCGCCCGACCATGCCCTGGTCCTGTGCGTCGACGAGAAGAGCCAGACCCAGGCCCTGGAGCGCACCCAGCCCCTCCTGCCCCTCGGACTGGGCTACGTCGAAGGCGTGACGCATGGCTATATCCGCCACGGCACCACCACCCTCTTCGCCGCCCTGGACGTTGCCACCGGCCAGGTCCTGGCCCAGTGCAAGCCGCGCCACCGCCACCAGGAGTTCCTGGGCTTTCTCCAACACATTGACGCCCACGTGCCCCCGGACCTCGATGTCCACCTCGTTGTCGACAACCACGGCACCCACAAGCACGCCCGCGTCCGGCGCTGGCTCGCGGCCCGGCCCCGCTACCATCTCCACTTCACCCCCACTTATTCCTCCTGGCTCAACCAGGTCGAAATCTGGTTCCACATCGTCACCCAGAAAGTCATCCGCCGCGGCTCCTTCACCTCCGTCACCCAGCTCAAGGAGAGGATCCTTCGCTTCACCGACCACTACAACCCCGGGGCCCGGCCCTTCCTGTGGACGGCCACCGCCGATTCCATCCTCCACAAGATCCAGCGATTATGCATGACTATTTCTGAGACGCAACACTAGTTCATAAGGCAAAGACGTTGTTTTCAGTTCCCCGCGCCTTAGCCCTTGCCAATGGCGGTTGCGCACCTCCAGGGAGCGGAGGTTGTGCAGTTGGCCCAGTTCGGGCGGTAGGGCACTCAGGTAGTTGTCAATCAAGAGAAGCGCATGAAGGTTCTGCAGTTGACCCAGCTCTGGTGGCAACGCCTCCAACGGGTTTTCGCTCAGAACCAGGGTGTGGAGGTTCTGCAATTGGCCCAGTTCCGGGGGCAACGATCTCAGGTGGTTAATGCTTAGGTTAACGGTGCGGAGGTTCTGCAGTTGGCCCAGTTCCGGGGGCAACGATCTCAGGTGGTTACTGCTTAGGTTCACGGTGCGGAGGTTCTGTAGTTGGACCAATACGAGGGGCAACGACGTTAACCGGTTCCACTGAAGGTCCAGGGTGTCGAGGTTCTGTAGTTGGCCCAGTTCGGGGGGCAATGACGTTAACCGGTTCCACCGAAGGTCCAAGGTGTGGAGGTTGTGCAGTTGGCCCAGTTCGGGGGGCAGGGCACGCAGATAGTTCCAACTCAGATCCAGGGAGCGCAGGTTCTGCAGTCGAGCCAGTACGGGGAACAGGTTGTTGATTCTGGCATGTGACAGATTCAGCGTGTGGAGGTTCTGCAGGTGGCCCAGTTCGGACGGCAGCGACTCCAACCGGTTGTGACTCGGATCCCGGTCATGGAGTCGGGCCAGCCGGCCAATTTCAGGTGGGATGGTCCCCTCAAGCCGATACGCGCTCAGATCCAGGTGGGTGAGTTGCGAGAGTTGTCCCACCTCCGGTGGAAGCGGCTCAAACAGATAGTGGCCGCCAAGGTTCAGGTGGGTGAGTTGCGAGAGCCGTCCCCACTCCGGCGGGAGCTTCCCGACGGCGATGGGCTCGCTCAGGTCCAGGTGTGTCAAGGCCGTGAGTTCAGCGAGCTCCGGCACCAGAAAGGCCACATCCGGTGGTCCGGGATCCTGGTCGTTCCATCGCAGTGCCGCGACCCGGCCCTCGGTGTTCAGCGTGACCATCCCCGGCGGAAAGGCGAGACCATCGCCCGCAAACCAGGTTTGCGCAAGAATATCCAGCACGACACGGTCGTTGGCTGCCGGTGTTGCACCCCACTGCGCATGCAGACGCAAGGCGGCAGGGAACTTGGCCTGCTGCCTGTATTGGGGATGTGGCACGGCCCTGTGCAGTACGGAGCCGTCCGGTGCGATCCGTAGGCGGCTCCAGGCCGGCGGGATGTCCGAATCTGCCCCTGCCTGGCGGGACGCACCGGTCGGCAGCGCCTCCACCGCGCTCTCCCGCACCAGGGCGAAGGGAGGACGCAAGGCCGGCGGCAGCACGAACAGTTGTTGCACCGGGGCACAGGGGTGCCACACCGGGTCCGGCCGGCGGGTGGCGGTCACCGTCAGGGTGATGCGGTCGCCGGCCCGCGTGAGCCGATAGGTGCCGGAGAGGCAGTCCGGCCACTGGCCGAACGTACCCGCCACGGTCTCGGTGGCGGGTGGCGGGGGCGACTGCGCATGACCGGTGCCGGACGCGGTCGCAAGCAGGATTGGAACGAGAACACCCAGCCGGAGCAGGAGGTTGCCGAACCTTCGGGGATGTCGGGATCTCATGGACAGGCTGCCTTGGATGGGGCCGGAAGCTGGAAGGGCATTGCCGGATCTCCTTCGCAGCCATGGGCGGGGACCTTCGGGGTGGGAAAACAGCCGGCACCGTACCCTGGGAGTTCCGGACAAACGACAGTTGCATACGCAACTGCGGCATGGGATCTGGCGACACTTGCAAAGGCCGTTGGCGTGCCCGCCGGCGGATCGGCGCAACCAGGCATTGCCGCACAACTGCCTTCCACCGGAAACGGAGTCCGGAAGGTGCCAGGTGGTCCAGGCTCGTCCTTCAGGGTATTCCGGTACATCCGTGGTCCGGCGGATGCGGATCCCGACCCTGTGTGGCGGCTGCGGCTGCCGAGACAGGTTGGTTGGGGAGCCGGGGCCGGCTCCGGCCTATCCCAAGCCCACGGTCTACCCCAAGTTTCTACGGTAACGATAAATGTAATCAATGAGGGGACAACCCGGGAGATCGGTTGCGACGTATGGATCGCGTGGTTCCGGTATACCAGTTGGAAGATGTGGGAAATAAACCTGGGGATAACAACCGGTCAGTTGGTTGTCCCTCAGGTCGAGTTCATACAGGTTGGTCAGCCGGGTCCACTCAAGGGGCAGGGGACCCGTCAATTGGTTGTCCTCCAGATGGAGAAATTCCAGGCTTGCGAGTTGCCCCCACGCGGGAGGCAAGGGTCCCGTCAGTTGGTTGCCGTTCAGGTAGAGCCACTCCAGGTTGGTGAGTTGGCCCCACATGGGGGGCAGGGAGCCCGTTAGCTGGTTCCTGTACAGGATTAGATATTCCAGGCTGGCCAGTTGACTCCATTCCGGGGGCAGGGGCCCCGTCAATTGATTGTCCCCCAGATGGAGAAATTCCAGGCTTGCGAGTTGCCCCCACGCGGGGGGCAGGGGCCCCGTCAGTTGATTGTGGCCCAGGGAGAGCCACTCCAGGTTGGTGAGTTGACTCCATTCCGGGGGCAAGGGGCCCGTCAGCTCGTTGTCCATCAGGGAGAGCCTCTCCAGGTTGGTGAGTTGACTCCATTCCGGGGGCAAGGGCCCCGTCAGTTCGTTGCGGTACAGGTTGAGATGCTGCAGGTTGGGGAGGCGGCCCAGCACGCGGGGCAACGCGGACAACTCGTTGCCATTCAGGTCGAGATGCCGCAGGCTGGGGAGTTGGTCCAGTTCGGGGGGCAGCGCGGTCAAATCGTTGCGGCTCAGGTCGAGATGCCGCAGGCTGGGGAGTTGGCCCAGCTCGGGGGGCAGCGCGGTCAACTCGTTGACACTCAGGTCGAGATGCCGCAGGCTGGGGAGTTGGCCCAGCTCGGGGGGCAGCGCGGTCAACTCGTTGTAGCTCAGGTCGAGATGTCGCAGGCTGGGGAGTTGGCCCAGTTCGGGGGGCAGTACGGTCAACCCGTTGCGGCTCAGGTCAAGATGCCGCAGGCTGGGGAGTTGGCCCAGTTCGGGGGGCAGGAAACCCTGCAGCCGATTGGTGTCCAAGTTTAGGTATTCCAGGGAGGCCAGATGCCCCAACTCCGGCGGGAGGGGTCCGACCAGCCGCTGTCCCTGCAGGTCGAGGTAACGCAGGCGGGCGAGCTGCCCCAGTTGCGACGGGATGGCACCGGTCAGGGCACCGGTGTCTTCCGGGGGGCGGCCCCAGTTCAGGATGCGGTATCCCAGGTCGAGATGCTCCAGCCGGTGCAGTTGGCCCAGTTCCGGCAGGAGGGGGCCGTGGAAGTGGTATATGGGCGACTCCGGGTCCCACTCCGGGCTCCAGTCCAGGGCACGTGTGGGCGCGCCCAGAGCCGTCACGCGCCCATCCGCATCGAATGTCACGAATGCGCCCAAGTTGGCAGCCGGGATGGTCTCTCGGAAATACCCCTGGCGCAATTCGCGGGCGGGCACCTCGAACTGTGCGGGGGGCAGTACAGCGGACAGGAGGGTTTCGCGGAACCAGTGCTCGTCCAGAATCTCGAGCACGGCACGGTCGTTGGCGGCGGGGGTCGTGCCCCAAACCGTATGCAGGCTGTAGGCCAGATGCTCCGCGTCCTCGACAGCGGTGTCATCCGCGTAGCGCACATGCCCATCGGGCTCCACCTGCAGCAGGAAACGGCGGAGTTCGGGGCTGTCCGGGTCCGGCGTACCGTCGGCCAGCACCGGCGTGCCCTGCGCGCTGCGCAGAATGGGATACGGCGGCCGGAACGGCACCGGCACCCTGAACAGGGGAGCGGGGGCGGCCCCGCCCCGGGCCGGCACGGGCGAACGGTCGACGGTCACGATGGCCGTCACGCGCGTCCCGTCGCGCCGCAGACGGTAGCGGCCTTCTTCATGCTCCGCCCGGTCGAGGTACTGGACCCGGATTTCAAGGACGGGGCAGGGCTCCTGGACGACCGGTGCGGCTTCCCAGACCGCATGCAGCGTGTAGGCCAGGTAGGCCGCGTCCTTCACGGGGAGGTCGTCGGCGTAGTGCACGGCCCCGTCGGGGTCGACCCGCAGCCGGAAGCGGAGGGGTTCGGGGTGATCCGGGTCCGGGGTGCCGTCGGCCAGCACCGGCGTGCCCTCCGCGCCAAGCAGCACCGACAAGGGGGGGCGGAAGGACTCCGGGAAGGTGAACAGGGGTTCAGGTGCCAGGACCCGGGGCGGTACGAGCGAACTGGTTGTGGTCAGGGTGGCGGTCACGCGCGTCCCGTCGCGCCGCACACGGTAGCGGCCCTCCGCATGTGCCTCCTGGTTGTGGTAGTTGCCTCCGGCTTCCAGGCCGGTACAGGGGTCCTGGAGTGCCGCCTGCAGATGTGCGGCCGGCAGCAGGCACAGGAGTAGGGCCCACAGGCACAGGACGTACAGGGGACGCAGGCGGGGGGTGGGGACGGGCACGACGGGCACGGCCGGTTCTCCGGGATGGGGAAGTCGCTCCCACGATACCCGATGCGGTGGATACGGGGCGGGTATAGACGCGGTCCGATTCCGTGTCCATACAGGGGATCGTTCCCGTTTGGGAGTCGAATTCACAGGGGCTTATATCGAATAGTTGATAGTCGAACTCTTGTGCTGCAATTACTGCGAAAGAGAGGACCCGACTGCGAATCGGGCCCTCGACCGGACACGGTGTAGAGGCACCATGACCAGCACCCCGCAGTCTACAACGCAGGAGTCCCGGACCGTCATGCGGACCCTGCGCGTGCGTCAGTATCCGGGCACCGCGGCCAACGGCCGGTACCAGGAGCAACTGGCGGGTGCCTGCCGGTTCGCCTGGAACCACGTGCTGGCCGGGCATGAGCGCGACTACCGCCTGTGGAAGGCATGTGGGAAGCTGGGGCCGGGCCCGGGCGATCCGACCTTCTTCACGCTGGGCAAGCGGTTCACGCAGTTGCGGAACGCACCCGGCCATGAGTGGCTGCAGGACTACAGCTATGAAATCGTCCGGTACGCCTGCAAGTACATGGGCGATGCCTACGCCGCGTTCTTCGACCCGGACCGTCCGGACCACGGGCGTCCGCAGTACAAGGCCAAGCACTACACCAAACCCGCCTTCACCATCCCGTCCCATGTGCGCATCGAGGACGGCCGTCTGTACATCCCCAAGATGGGCTGGACGCGTCTCGGTCCCATCCACCGGTATGCCGATTGCAAGCCGCTGACCGTGCGCGTACGGCAGGAGTCCGAAGGCAAGCAGCCGCAGTGGTATGCCTACATCGTGTTCGAGGTGCCGGTCGGCCACCCCGATGTATGCCAGCCCGCGGAGTCCGGAGCGGTGGGCGTGGACCGCAACGTGGGGCAGGCCACGGACAGCACCGGCACCGTACACGAAATCCCTGACACGACCGTCGAGGACGCGAAGATCAAGCGGTACCAGCGCCGGATGGCCCGACAGCGGAAGGGCTCGAACCGACGCCGCGGGACCGGCGGGAAACTGCGCAAACTCCAGCGCAAGCGCGCCCGACGCCGGGACAACGCCACGCACCACATCAGTCGCAAGGTTGCCGACACGGCCCACACCGTTGTGCTTGAGGACCTGAACACCAAGGCCATGACGCAGAGTGCGAAGGGCACGGTCGAGGACCCCGGCCGGAACGTGAAGCAGAAGGCCGGCCTCAACCGCGCCATCCTGGCGTCCGGCTGGGGACAACTGGAGCGCAAGCTCGAGTACAAGGCCGGCCAGGTGGTGTATGTGGACCCGGCCTACACTTCGCAGGCCTGCAGCCAGTGCGGGCATACAGCCAAGTCAAACCGACCGTCGCAGGCGGTATTCGCGTGTGGAGCCTGTGGGTTCCAAGCGAACGCCGACCACAATGCGGCGCTCAACATCCTGGTGCGGGCGGGACTTCCGTCCGCACCCGTTTCGGCCCGCGGGACTGGGGCTGCTGCACGGCGAGGAGCGCTCCCTCCCTGGTCGGTCGCAAGGCCAACCAAAGGGACTCCCGCGACCCGTGAACCGGATATGCGTGGTGTCAACCATCGTATATAAGTCCCAATTCACATCATGTCCGGGTTGGAAAGCCCGGTCAGCGCCAAGGGAACCCTGCCATATCCGACCAAGTCACATCCATCAACCACGATTTGAGTGCTCACACCACGGACGATGCGCTCCCGGGGGCCGATACTGCCGACAACCGGCGCCTGCTCCGACCGGGGCCTGTCCCAGAGATCGTGACGGATCCCATACCCCGGTTGGATCGCCCACAGGATTCCGTCACCAACACCTTCAACCACGCCACCGAGGGGAATACTACCTGCACCGCTCCGGTCACGAGGGGACCGACTTCAAAAGCGTGGTCGATACCGATGTACAGGCCATGTATGGTGGCGTGGTGTTCGAGGTTCGGGTTACCGGGGCAGGTTGGTCGGGGTGCCATTGCCTACCCCGGCCCGGCCCATGCCCACGGTCTACTCCCTGGACACATCCGGGTCAACAGACGGGACGGGACAGGCCGGGAGATCGGTGTGGATAGAATGACGTTGGAAGACACGGGCATAACAACCGGTCAGTTGGTTGTCCTGCAGGTCGAAGTCGTACAGGCTGGTCATCCCTGTCCACGCGAGGGGCGGGGCTCCGGTTAGTTGGTTGCCGGACAGGTCGAGAACCCGCAGGCTGATGAGTTGGCCCCACGCGGAGGGCAGGGGTCCTGTCAGCTGGTTGTCCCCCAAAGCGAGAAGTCCCAGGCGGGCCAGTTGGCCCCACGCGGGGGGCAGAGGTTCCGTCAGTTGGTTGTTCGCCAAGACGAGAAATTCTAGGCGGGCCAGTTGGCCCCACGCGGGGGGCAGGGGTCCCATCAGCTGGTTGTCCCCCAGGTGGAGAACCCGCAGGCTGATGAGTTGGCCCCACGCGGGGGGCAGGGGCCCCGTCAGCTGGTTGTCCTCCAAGTAGAGATCTTCCAGGCGGGCCAGTTGGCCCCACGCGGGGGGCAGGGGTCCCGTCAGCTGATTGTCCTCCAAGCGAAGCACTTCCAGGCGGGCCAGTTGGCTCCACTCGGGGGGCAGGGGCCCCGTCAGCTGATTGTCCTCCAAGCGAAGCACTTCCAGGCGGGCCAGTTGGCTCCACTCGGGGGGCAGGGGCCCCGTCAGTTGGTTGTCCTCCAGGCGAAGCTTTTGCAGATTGGGGAGTTGGCCCAGTTCGCGTGGCAGCACAGTTAACCGGTTGCCGGCTAGGTCGAGCGTCCGCAGGCTGGCCAGTTGGCCCAGTGCGGGGGGCAGACCCGTCAGCCAGTTGTAGCCTAGGTCGAGCGTCTGCAGGTGGGGAAGTTGGCCCAGTGCGGGGGGCAGCGCGGTCAACTCGTTGCCACTCAGGTCGAGATGCTGCAGGTTGTCCAGTTGCCCCAGTGCGGGGGGCAGGGAGCCCGTCAACCCGTTGCGGCCCAGATCGAGTGTTTGAAGGCGGGACAGTTGGCCCAGTGCGGGGGGCAGCGCGGCCAGCCCGTTGCCACTCAGATCGAGCGTTTGCAGGCGGGCTAGTTGACCCCACTCGGGGGGCAGGCCCGTCAGCCAGTTGTCGGCCAGAACGAGCGTTTGCAGGCGGGACAGTTGGCCCCACTCGGGGGGCAGGGAGCCCGTCAACCCGTTTCGGCTCAGGTCGAGATGCCGCAGGCTGGAGAGTTGGCCCAGTTCGGGGGGCAGCGCGGTCAAATCGTTGTAGCTCAGGTCGAGCGTTTGAAGGTGGGCCAGTTGACCTAGTTCCGGGGGCAGCGCGGCCAGCCCGTTGCCACTCAGGTCGAGCGTTTGAAGGCGGGCCAGTTGACCTAGTTCGGGGGGCAGCGCGGTCAGCCCGTTGCCACTCAGGTCGAGCGTTTGAAGGCGGGTCAATTGACCCCACTCGGGGGGCAGGGAGCCTGTCAACCCGTTGCGGCTGAGATCGAGATGCTGCAGGCTGGGGAGTTGACCCAGGTCGGACAGCAGGGATCCCGTCAGCCAGTTGTTTTCCAAGTTCAGGTATTCCAGAGAGGCCAGTTGCCCCAGTTCCGGCGGGAGGGTCCCGGTCAGGAGGTGTCCCTGCAGGTCCAGGTAACGCAGGCGGGGCAGTTGTCCCAGTTGCGGTGGGAAGGAGCCAGTCAGGGCGCCTGTGTCCTCCGGAACGCTGAAGTCCGGATCCAGTGATACCCCTTCCTTCCATTGGTTCCAAAGGATCCAGGCGGAATGCGCCTCATTGAGGCGGTATCCCAGGTCGAGATGCTCCAGCCGGTGTAGTTGCCCCAGTTCCGGCGGGAGGGAGCCGTGGAAGTGGTATGCCGGCGGGTCTAAGGCCGTCACGCGCCCGTCCGCATCGAACGTCACGAAAGGGCCCGGCAGGATGGCAACCGGCGGGGTCTCCCTCTCATGGCCGAAGACTACCTTACGGGCGGGTATCTCGAACTGTGCGAGGGGCGGCTCCGCGGACAGGAGGGTTTCGCGGAACCAGTGCTCGTCCAGAATCTCGAGGATGGAACGGTCGTTGGCAGCCGGAGTTGTGCCCCAGACCATGTCCAGGCTGTAGGCCAAATAGCCCACCCCCTCCATGGAGTCGTCGTCCACGTAGTGCACGGTCCCGTCGGCCTCCACCCGCAGCAGGAAGCGGAGGGGTTCGGGGCGGCCCGGATCCGGCGTGCCGTCGGCCAGCACCGGCGTGCCCTCCGCGCTGCGCAGGACGGGATACGGCGGCCGGAACGGTGCCGGTACCGTGAACAGGGGAACAGCCGCGGCCCCGGACCGGGCCGGCACGGGCGAACGGTCGACGGTCAGGGTGGCGGTCACCTGCTCCCCGTCACGCCGCAGGCGGTAGCGGCCGCCCACATGTGCCACCGGGTTGCGGTAGTGGCCCCCGGCTACAAGATAGGTATCGGGAGCATGCGCGGCCGCCTGCAGGGACACGGCCGGCAACAGGCAAAGGAGCAGGGCCAGGAGACACAGGACGGACAGGGGACGCAGGCAGACGGCACAAACGGGCATGGTCGGTTCTCCGGGGAGAGGAAGCCGACCCCACGATACCCGATCCAGTGGGTACGCGGCCGGTATAGGCACGGTCCGATTCCGTGTCCATACTGGGGACCGTTCCTGTTCAGGGATCACCTTCACTTCCGCGCCGGACCTACCGGCCCGTTGCCGGGAGAGCCCTGTCATGTCCAACAATCATGGTTTGAGCGACCACACCACGAGATGTACGATGCGACCCCGGAAGCTGCCACCGCCGACAACCAACGCCTGCGCTGACCGGTGAACGAACCTGTCAGTAACTGCTTCAACGACGCCACCGAGGGAGAACTCTACGATTTCCGCTCCGGCCGGCTTCTTCTCCTACATGGGCAACGTCAAGGCCATGTACGGCGGTGTGGTAGTCAAGGTGGTTACCGACTGGGAGTCGGCAGGCCTTAAGGACCAATACCTAGGCAAGCAAGTCGTTGTCCGCTCCTGCACGAACCCCAACGATGGCGCCGGCTTCGAGCACACGTATGCGCACCTGAACCGCATCGACATCGAGATGGGCAACCCAATCCGGAAGGGCCAAGTGATCGTCGAGTCCGGCAATACCGGCAAAGGCGACATCAGTAATCACCTGCATGTGCACCTCAGGCCGTTCGGGCCGGATGGCACCACGACCTCTGAAGACATACCGGGCAAAGAGAGCAATGCAGACAAACCGGAAGTCACGAAGGTCGCTCGTCGGATCTATGGCTGTCTTAACTTCACCAGCTTCCTGCCGCCCGACGGCCCGGGGGTGCCGGCCATCGATGGGATCGCCCTGCGTCCTACCGGCAAGCTACAGAGGCCGCGGGGCAACAATGCCAGAATGGCCGGAGTAGTTATAAATACCAAAGTAGGGAACGACAGACGTGGCATCGTTGAAGCTGTTGGTAATGACGGCCACAATGTCGTTCTTCTTTTCGTGCTTCTTGTAGACCACCGGCCGCTGCAGCCGCTGGGAGGCATCCCCATGCCCGCCCGAACACACTCTGAGTCCATGATTGTTGGTTGGACTAGAATTGCTGTCTAGTTTGGAAATGTCGAAGGTCACGAGACTTGGCTCCCTGTGGGCTTCTGCGAGCCCGACTTGTGTGTGAGTACCGCCCACGCGTCTGGCGGTGCCTACAGTCTGACCGCTGGCAAACGCCCTGTCTATGCCAGTCGTGTACCCGCTGCGTACCCAACCTACCCAGTCCGGTGCCGCTACGTCTGTCGGGCGCGTTGTACGTGGACCCGCGCGGTGGGAAGCCCTTACAATGACCCGAGGCGCGTGTACCCGCCACGCGCATTTGAAATCCAGCATTTCAGAACAGACACAGGATGCGTACAACCTCACCCGGACGAACACCCAGCCTACGGCCTACACTTTGAAGGCACTGGTCCTGGTCCTGCTGGTTGCAGGTTTGCTGACCGCCGGTACCGTGCGCGGGGCCGTCAACGCCAAACCCGCCACTGCGGTCCAACCCGGGGGCTCGACCACCCCCCAACCCCCGCGGCCAACCCCTACCCCCACAGCCCCTCTGCCTCCTGCCTGTGAGCTGGAACCCTTGGCCGCTGCTCCCCGGAGCACGGGCTCCGCCACAGCGTCGAACCCAAGCCCAACCCCAGGGCCGGTGGTCGGCGATGCTCTGGTCCCCGGTCAGTACCAACTGCAGCGCAGCGGCGATCTCGTTACCGCCATCCTCACCACGCGGGCTGCACCCCTGCCGCCGCCACCGGTCCTGTTCACAGTGCCGGTGGCCTACCGCCCTCCCTCCCTGCTCTGGCGCGATGCGGCCGGGCGCGTGGTCCGGGCCGACGGCGCGCCCCATCCCGCCTATCCGGAACCCGTGCCTTTCCGACTATGGCTCCACCCGGACGGCACGGTGCGCCAGGCCCTCCAGCCGGGTTCCGCCGGGGAGGAGCAGCATCTGGCCTACGAACTGACGCTGACCTGGGGCACGACCCCGGCCGCCAACGACCACGCGGTGTTGGCCCTGCTCGATGAACGTTGGTTCGGCACCGCGGTGCTTTCCGCCACGCCCCCAAAGGCAATACACGAGTGGCAAGCCCCCCCCGACCCGTATCGGGACCGAGGGCGAAAGAATCCAGACGATTGGCCCCCAATCGTCACGATGGGTGCGCGCGTGACCTTCAACGATCAGGGGCGCGTGGCCAAATTGTCTCTTGGAGGGCCATTTTTTACCGATATGCCTTCCGAACTGGGACAGCTCAGCCAACTGGAAGAGCTTGTCCTGCGCGGATGGGGGCTTGACTACGTGATGGATTCACGTCGACACCGCCTGGCCAGCAATGAACCGTTGCCCCCGGGACTGACCGGCACCATTCCGCCCGAACTGGGCAATCTCGTCCGCCTGCAGGAACTGAATCTGAGCCGCAACCTGCTGTCCGGGGCGGTCCCGCCGGAACTGGGGTCTCTCACCCAACTGCGCCGCCTGGAACTGTTCGACAATTGGCTGACCACTCTGCCACCGGAAATTGGCCAACTGCACTGTTTGCGGGAACTGGACGTGGGGGAGAACTTTTTGTTGGCTATTCCGCCCGAACTGGGTCTACTCGCGAACCTGACGCATCTTTTCCTTGACAGCAACCTTCTGACAGTCCTGCCGCCCGAACTGGGTCTACTCGCGAACCTTCGACGGCTTGACCTGTTTTCCAACCTGTTATATGAACTGCCGCCCGAACTGGGTCTACTTGCGAACTTGGAAGAACTCATTCTCATGGATAACGGGTTGACTAAACTGCCACCCGAACTGGGCCAACTGCAGAAACTACACAACCTCGCCGCACACCGTAACCGGTTGACATCCCTGCCGCCGGAACTGGTTCAACTCCAAGCATTGACCCATCTTAGTCTCAGCAACAACCGAATTGCCACCATTCCCCCGGAATTGGGACCGCTAGCCGAACGGGATTGGGATGGAGTCTTACATGGTTTTGATATCTCTTACAACCCACTGACCTGTGTGCCGGCGGCTTGGTTGAACCATTGGCCCTATTTCACCATCTTCGAACGTAATGCGCATGGTCGGCCCATCGAGAGGCGACCTCCCGCCTGTCCCGACTGACACCGAGCGGCCCGCGAGACCAGGTGGGGGATCGGTCGACCCGTGCGGAAGAACTGGTGCAGCCGGCCCTGCATGCCGCAACGGGTGATTTGCCTGCCACTGGCGGCAGAGCCTCCCGGCATTGGTCGCGCACGGGTACCGGTCCCAGTTGCCGTGGCCGCTGGGCAGCCTCGTCAGTTGCATCGTGGTGTCCATGCGCACGACTGGCAAAAACGATATCTTCATGACCTGACTGATACCCTGAGCAATAGTCGTCGGTCGTGACTTCGTTGAAAAATATTGCCAATGGGATTCGCTGCGGAAAGCGGAACATTGAGGCACATCCCGCGGTGGGTACCGGTGATGCTCATGCCGCAATACTCCTTGTTATCCCGTGCGGGGCCTGAGTGAAATTGCACTCCCCAGTCGGAAGGTCCTGCCAGTCTGCCGGTATCCGCGGTGCATGTCTATGTCGGCCGTGTACCCGCCGCTTACCCATGGCAAGCGCACAGTCGCGTTCAGGCCAAAATCCATGGCCGGTGTCCGATCCGGTCGCGCAGCCGTGCGACAGGGACATTTAGTCTGAAATCCTGATACCTTCCTGGGACAGGCAATTAACAACATCCAACTCCAACCCCAGGGTCGTAATGAGAATGTCCCGTACGGCCAGGTCGTTGACTGCAACGGTTGTGCCCCAGGCTGCCTCCAGGCTCAAGGCCGTGTGCGTCGCTGTCACCCTGATATCTCGCACCTCAGGTCCCAGGTTCCCTTCGGGTTGGGTCCACGCCCGCAGGGTCAGCAGGTTCGGATGGTCCGGATCCGGTGTACTGTCCAGTTGCACGGCCTGTGTCACCACATCGCGCCACAGAGTATTGGGTGAACGGGAGTCCTCGGGGATTGGGAACTGCAGGGTGGCTCTGCAGCCAGTGGCAGGCAAGTCACCCGGTGTGGAGTGCAAGGCCGGCTGCACTAGTTCTTCCATACGCGCCGGCTGGTCCTCAACACGGCCCTGCAGGCCGCACGGCATCAGTCGGGACAGGCGGATGGCTGCCTCTTGATGCGCTGACCAATCGCATCAACATCGGTCACGGTGAAATTGGGCCAACGGTTCAACCAAGCCGCCGGCAGACACCCGGTCAGTGGGTTGTGAGAGATATAAAAACCATGCAAAACACCATCCCAATCCAGTTCGGCGAGCGGTCCCAGTTCCGGGGGAATGGTGGCAATTTGGTTGTGGCTGAGATCAAGATTGGTCAATGTTTGGAGTTGCCCCAGTTCGGGCGGCAGGGATGTCAACCGGTTACGTTGTGCGTACAGGCCTCCAAGTTTCTGCAGTTGGCCCAGTTCGGGGGGCAGTTCATACAACCGGTTATCCTCAAGAATGAGCTCTTCCAGGTTCGCGAGTTGGCCCAGTTCGGGCGGCAGTTTATACAACCGATTGGAATAAAGTTCAAGCCATCGCAGGTTCGCGAGTTGGCCCAGTTCGGGCGGCAGGACTGACAGAAAGTTGCTTCCAAGGGAAAGATGCGTCAGGTTCGCGAGTTGACCCAGTTCGGGGGGCAGGGCCAACAAGAAGTTCTCCCCCATGTCCAGTTTCCGCAAGCAGTCCAGTTGACCTATTTCCGACGGCAGTGTGGTCAGCCAATTGTCGTGCAGATTCAGTCGGCGCAGTTGGGTAAGGGACCCCAGTTCCGGCGGGACCGCCCCGGACAGCAGGTTGCGGCTCAGATCCAGTTCCTGCAGGCGGGCGAGATTGCCCAAGGTGGGTGGAATGGACCCCGTCAACTGATGTTCGGGCAGGGCCAACCGCTGCAACCGGGTCAAGAGGCCCAGTTCGGGCGGAATGGGGCCGGTCAGTCCCGGGGGCAGCGGTTCATTGCTGGCCAGGCGGCCTCGACGTGATTCCATCATGTAGGCGACCCCGATGCCATCCAGGACCAGCTCTTCCAGTTGGCCGAGCTGTGCCAATTCCGAGGGGACGGGAGCGAAGGGAGCCATGTCCCTCACATGCAGCCTGGTCACGCGGAGGCGGTCGTCGAAGGCCATCCAGGTATATATCGTCTGCGTCTGTTTGCCGGAACGCTTCCAATAAGGGTGGGCAGGGATCGATACCTCATGGTTGGCCCCGCCCAGCGAGGGAGACGGCCATTGGGACAACACGCTTGTGCCAAACCAGCGTTCATCGAGCAGGGCCAACACCGCTTGGTCGTTGGCGGCCGGGGTCGTGCCCCAGCTCACCACTAGTTCGTAGGCCAGATACCGCTCCTCCTCGGCGGGATCCAGCTGGAGGGCCTGGCGCACCGTGCCGTCCGGGTGGAGCCACAGCCGGAAGGGCACGGGTTCCGGATAGGCGGGATGGGGGGTGCCGTCGGCCCGGACCACGCGCCCGGCCACATCGCGCCAGAGCAGGGAGGGCGGACGGTACGCCGGCGGCACCGTGAACAGGACTGGTGGCGGCGGCAGGGGTACGGCCTCCGTGGTGAGGATGGCGGTAACGAGATCGCCGCTACGCTCCAGTTGGTACTGACCGGGAAACAGGGCATCGCTAACCACCGGCCACGGGGTTGGGCTTGGGCTTATCGGCGTGGCAAAGCCCGTGCTCCGGGGAGTAACAGCCAACGGTTCCAGCTCACAGGCAGGAGGCAGCGGGGCTGTGGAAGTAGGGGTTGGCCGAGGGGGTTGGGGAGTGGTCGAGCCCCCGGGTTGGACCACAGTGGCGGGTTTGGCGTTGACGACCCCGCGTACGGTACCGGCGATCAGCAACCCTGCGACGAGCAGGCCCAGAACCAGTGCCTTCCAGGGTCCAGACCGTAGGGCCGGTGTGCGCTCGGGCGGAGTTGCCCGCATCCTGTATCTGTCCCGATGTGCCGGGTATGCAATGCGCGCGGCGGGTCCACGCGCCGCGGGTCATTGTAAGGGCTTCCCACCGCGCGGTCCACGCACAACGCGCCCGATAGACGAAGCAGCACCGGCCTGGGTAGGTTGGGTACAAGGCCGGCATAGACAGGGCGTTTGCCAGCGTACAGACTGTAGGTACCGCCAGACGCGTGGGCGGTACTCAACACAGGTCGGGCTCGCAGCAGCCCACGGGGAGCCAAGTCGCATGACCACCAACTTGCCTGAACCAAACAACAATCCTGGTCCAACCAATAATCATGGACTGACAGTGTATCGGGCGGCCATGGGAATGTTTCCCAGCGGCTGCAGCGGCCGGTGGTCTACAAGAAGCACGACATTGTGGCCGTCGTTACCAACAGCTTCAACGATGCCACCTCAGTCTTGTACTTTACGGCGCTATATGGCTACGCCGGCCATTCCGGTATCGATTTCGACAGCGGGGAAGATGCCCCGGTGGTGGCTATGTACGGTGGTGTGGTCATCGAAGTCAAACCCGACTGGCCCTTAGAGCCTAATGCAACATCGGCAGGCAACTATGTCAAGATCCAGTCCTACACGAATCCAGACAACGACTCCGGGTTTGTACACGCCTACCTACAGCTGAACGCGGTGGATGTTGCCCAAGACGACCATGTCAAGAAGGGCCAGCAAATTGGTCTGTCGGAGCTTTACCTCCCACCTGCATGTTCATCTGGCGCCTTTTCACAGTGGAGGAAACACTGGCGATCAAAACCTCATAGAGGGAAGCAGTGCCACACAACGCAATCCTGATGGGAGGCCTTGGACCAAAAGCGATCTCCTGCAACCCCCGGTGCGGGTCAGAGGGCGCATGAACTTTCCCTGTTTTCTGGAGCCTGACTTTGGCACCCAGGCACCGGATATCACCGAGCAATCCTTCCCGCCCAACCTGCGCAAGGTACTGAATCCACGCGACGCCTACGCTGAGATCCCCTGTTCGAAGGCCGGGAAAAGAGCAAATACCCACCAGAAAACTATGACAGTGGAGTGGAGTACAGCACCAATCAACTGAGCCTGACCTACAAACACACTATATAGGAGGCTGGGAAGTTGCCTGCCATGTCGTCCTGGAAGAGAACTGTGCGAACGAGGAATCGACAGGTATTGTTTGGTACAAATTCGGCACACCAAACCCGGTGACCCGAACAGTAGTACAGATGGGTTGGGCCTACACCTATGTGGCGGTGGCTCTCGAGCCACGGACGGGGCGGCTGTGGTGGACTTGGCAGAAGAGCATGAAGGGCGAGGAGATGACCCGCATCTGGGGGCCAAGGATCCAGACATTGCCAGCTGGATCTGGGATGGGGCCGACAGCCACAGGGATGAGGACATGCAGGCCATTGAGGCGCTCCAGGTGGTACAGCTGCCCTACGCCCCGAACTGAACCCGGTGGAACGCTTCTTCCGGGAGGTGTGTCGGGCCGAGGGGATAGTCTATCCGGACCTGCAGGCCAAAAAGGATGCCCTGGAGCCGATCCTGAAAGCCTGTCAGGCCGATCCGGCCCAGGTGCGGCAACTGTGCGACTGGCGCTGGATCCGGAAGGCCCTGAAGGCCCTACCCGCCGCTACTCAAGTCGTATAACCATACTGGATTGGTATTACATTCGCGCTGCCGGGCGCAACGGAATCGACTTTGAATGTGTGGTCGGCACTGAAGTAGTGGCCATGTCCGGGGAAGTGGTAACAGAGACCTTTCGCGACGTTCGGGTTGGAGGGCACAGTGACCCAAGAAAATGAACCGGACCCGAATGGTGCAGCCGACTGAAAATACGCGTAGCGGTAATGGGGCGGGACGGCCTGCGTTCGGGAGCATGTCCCCTCGACTGCAGGAGCTTCCCGCTTACTCCTTGGACCGGGTGTCACGATAACGATGTTTGTCATCGATGGGAGGACAGTCCGGGAGATCGGTGTACAAAAAACCGTAGTATTCGCTGGGCAGGTTTGGAAAATAAATCCTGGGATAGCAACCGGTCAGTTGGTTACCTGACACATTCAAGCCTCCCAAGGCGGTCATCCGAGTCCACTCGAGTGGCAGGGGGCCCGTCAGTTGGTTGTCGCTCAGGTTGAGCGACCGCAGACTGGCGAGTTGGCCCCATTCGGGAGGCAGGGGACCCGTCAACTGGTTGCCGCCCAGGTAGAGAGATTCCAGACTGGCGAGTTGACCCCATTCGGACGGCAGCGAGCCCGTCAGCTGGTTGTCCCCAAGGATGAGGTCCTGTAGGCTTGTGAGTTGACCCCACTCGGGAGGCAGGGGACCCGTCAGTTGATTGCCTGTCAGATCGAGGGTCTCCAGGCTGGCGAGTTGGCTCCATTCGGGGGGCAGGGGACCGGTCAACCGGTGATCACGCAGGTAGAGATACTCCAGACTTGTGAGTTGGCCCCACTCGGGGGGCAGGGGCCCCGTCAGATGGTTGCCAAACAGGTCAAGCCTCTGCAGGCTTGTGAGTTGGCCCCATTCGGAGGGCAGGGGCCCGTTAAACCGGTTGCTACTCAGGTCCAGCCACTCCAGATTCGCAAGCTGTCCCAGTTCAGGGGGCAGGGTGGTCAACTGGTTGCTGCACAAGTTCAGCTGCTCCAGATTGATGAGCTGTCCCAGTGCGGGGGGCAGGGTGGTCAACTGGTTGCTGCACAAGTTCAGCTGCTCCAGATTGATGAGCTGTCCCAGTGCGGGGGGCAGGGCGGTCAACCGGTTGCTGCTCAGGTTCAGGTACTCGAGGGTGGCCAGGTCTCCCAGCTCCGATGGAAGAGAGCTTGACGTCAACTGGTTGTAGGACAGGTCAAGCCTCTGCAGGCTGGGGAGCCGTCCCAGTTCGGGAGGCAGGGGTTCGGTGAATTGACTGTTGTTCAGATCCAGCCGTTCCAGGCTGGTAAGCCGTCCCAGTTCGGGAGGCAGGGGTTCGGTGAAGTCGTTGCCGCCCAGATCCAGATGCTTCAGGGAAGCCAGCCGCCCCAGTTCAGGCGGCAGGGGCCCCGACAGCCAGTTGTTGCCCAGGTCCAGGTACTCGAGGGAGGCCAGGCGTCCAATGTCCGACGGGAGGGTCCAAGCCAGCTGTTGTCCCTGCAGGTCCAGGTGGCGCAGACGGGGGAGCCGCCAAAGTTGCGGCGGGATCGCGCCCGTCAGGGAGCCCGGTTCCGGCCCGAGGGTTCTCTCCTTGGCGTCGCTGGCATAAAACGCCTGGTAGCCCAGGTCCAGATGTTCCAGGTGGTGCAGTTCCCCCAGTTCCGGCAGCAGGGGGCCGTTGAAGTTGTATATGGGTGCACCTCCAACCACCCGAACAGCATTCATAGGCGCACCCAGCGCCGTCACGCGTCCGTCCGCATCGAACCTCACGAACGCACCCATCATGGCAGCCGGTATCGTGCCTATTTTGATAATCCTAAAGGCGGGGACCTCAAACTGCACGGGGGGCGGTTCGGCGGACAGGAGGGTCTCACCGAACCAGTGGCGGTCCAGGATCTCGAGCACGGCGCGGTCGTTGGCGGACGGTGTCGTGCCCCAGGTTGTGTGCAGGCTGTAGGCCAGGAAGCGGCCGGCGTGTTCAGGAGCGGCAGCGCAGCGTAATGGGGGCGGTGGCCGCCCACCGGCCGCGGGTGCGCGCAGGGTCCCGGCGGCAATGCCCGCGGGCGGGCGCAGGCTCCCGGTGGCACCGCCCACACCCGTCAACCCCACCAGGTTCAGGCAGTAGGCCTGCCGGTCTTCGCCCTCCACTTGGGCATCGTCCACGTAGTGCACGGTCCCGTCGGGGTCCACCCGCAGCAGGAAACGCCAAGGCTCGGGGTGGTCCGGGTCCGGGCTGCCGTCGGCGCGCACCGGGATGCCTTCCGCCGTGCGCAGGACGGGGTACGGCGGCCGGAACGGCTCCGGCACCGTGAACAGGGGCGCGGCCACCTCCCGCGCCCAGTACAACACGGGGGAGCGGGACGCGGCAAAGGTGGCCGCCACCCGCGCCCCGGCCAGCTGCAGCTCGTAGCGACCGTCCACGTGCTCCACCCGGTTGTCGTAGGTCCCGGACGCCGTCAGGGAGGGGGTCGGCGACGGAACCGCAGGTACGAAGGTGGGCGTGGGCGTGACGATGGGCGTGGGAGTCGCCGGTGGCGCGGTGTCCCACACCGTGTGCAGTTCGTAGGCCAGGTGGCCCACGCCCTCCACGCGGCCTTCGTCCACGTAGTGCACGGTCCCGTCGGGGTCCACCCGCAGCTGGAAGAAGCGGTGGGAAGCGGACCGCGCCGGGTCCGGGGTGCCATCGGCATGCACCGGGGTGCCCTTCACCGTGCGCCGAATGGGATACGGCGGCCGGAACGGCTCCGGGATCGTGAACAGGGGCTGCGGCACGGTCCGCGCCCAGTGTTCCACAGGGGAACCGGAGGTAGCGAAGGTGGCCGCGACCCGCGTTCCGGACAGCTGCAGGACGTAGCGACTATCCGCGTGCACCGCCGGATTGTCATAGTCGCCGGACACCGTCAGGGAGGGCGTCGGCGTGGGCGTGAAGGCAGGCGATGGAGTGGCGGTGGGGGTAGCAGCGGGAGTGGCAGTGGGAGTGGCAGTGGGCACCGTCGGGGACGGGGACGGGACCTCGGCAGCGGCGCGGTCCGGCAAGGGTCCACCGGGCGTGCGGGAAGTGCATCCGGACAGACACAGGAGCAGGAGTAGCAGGAGGCTGGCCAGTGCCCGTCGGCCCGTCCGGCGCCATGGAGTGCTGGAAGATGCGAAGGATGGTGCGGGGACGGACATGGTGCAGTGGCCGACGGGCAGCGGTCCGCTGCCGATCCCGGATTGTACCCGGCAGGCACCGCCCGGGCAGCGGGCATGGACAGAGACCCGGACCGGGGACCATTCCCGTTTGGGGAACCGCATTCAGCTCCAGGCAACACTGTCCGGCCCACGGCAACATGACCCAACATGACCGTTGCCAGTACCCACTACGGTCCGAGTGTTCAAACCGGGGCCGATGCTGCCCATGGGGCCGACACCGAACGGCATTCGGCGTCTGCGTCGGCCCGTACCGAGACGGTTGCCGTCAACAACATCTTCAACGATGCCACTCCGCACATCGGAGGTGCCACAAGCATGAACCGGTCCACGGCCCGCGGAATGGGCCCATCCCCATCGAAACCAACCCAACCGGAGGACCGATCGGATGCTCTCCAGGCACAGCTCAAACTCCGGACACACCTGACACGGAGACCGACAACACAGATGCACGAAACCTTTTCGCGCGCAGGATGTGCCAAGACCGAGCCTGTACCCATGTCCAAGAAACGAACACCGGGCCGATGGACATCGACAGGCTACGAGTAGACTTCAGTGACAGACACCGGGAAATTCCATCCCGCAACCCAATACCCACATGCTGCATCCCCTTCGGCGGAGTGCCGGCATCCAACCAGCATGACCGACCACCTCCCTGTCGGGCGAACCGCACTGGTACACGATTGGCTCAATCAGGTGGGGGGCGCGGAATACGTCCTCGAGGTGTTGCATGGCATGTTCCCGTCGGTGCCAATCCATACCAGCCTGTATGTGCCGCAACGCATGCCGGACCAGATGTGCAGCTGGGACATCCGTACCTCGTGCGGCCAACGGTCCGTGAATCACTCCCCGCACTTTGGCTCCGGAGAGCCTGTCCGACGGCCCCTCTCCCCGAGTT
This sequence comes from Caldilineaceae bacterium, assembly GCA_965219935.1. GTDB lineage: Bacteria > Chloroflexota > Anaerolineae > Caldilineales > Caldilineaceae > Bin34. The sequence continues at coordinate 2,609,122 of CBDCOU010000003.1, forward strand.
CGCGGACATCGCGTGGCTGTGGACGGATCGACAGTGGTCCGGTGTTTCCGGCTGGCGGGAACTGAAAATACCGTAGCCAACACTAATCAGCAGCACAGTGATTCCCTGTGCGGTTATGTGATAGCTTGCAAACGTCATGGATGTGCGCGTGAACAACCTGGGGATCGGCCGGCGGTGGTTGGCCATGGGCCTGTGTCTGTACCTGCTCCTGTCATCGCCCAGTGCAGCTCAAGAGTCCGTGTCGATGCTCCTGCCCGAGGGAGCCGTCGCCCGTCTGGGCCGGGGCACGATCAAAACCGTGCAGTATTCGCCGGACGGTACCCGCCTGGCGGTTGGGGGCAGTGTGGGCATTTGGCTGCACGACGCCCACACCGGCGAGGCCGTGTCCCTGCTCACGGTCCACGGGCATGATGTCACCAGCGTGGCCTTCAGCCCCGACGGACGCACCTTGGCCAGCGGCAGCACCGACGAGACCGTGCACCTGTGGGATGTGGAGACGGGCACCCTGCGCCAGACCCTCGAGGGTGTTACCCGCGTGGTCTTCAGTCCCGACGGGCGTACCCTGGCCAGTAATGGTTGGGCCTACACCGTGCGCCTGTGGGATGCGGAGACGGGCACCCTGCGCCAGATCTTCGATGGCCACACGGACTCGGTCACGAGCGTGGCTTTCAGTCCCGACGGGGACATCTTGGCCAGTGCCAGTGGTGGTTGGGACGGCACCGTACGCCTGTGGGATGTGGAGACGGGTGCCCTGCGCCAGATCCTCGAGGGCCACACGGACGGAGTCACCAGTGTGGCCTTCAGTCCCGACGGACGCACCTTGGCCAGTAGTGGTTGGTACGACGAGACCGTGCGTCTGTGGGATGTGGAGACGGGCACCCTGCGCCAGATCCTCGAGGGCCACACGAACGGAGTCCTCAGCGTGACCTTCAGTCCCGACGGACGCACCCTGGCCAGCGGCAGTGCCGACGAGACCGTGCGTCTGTGGGATGTGGAGACGAGCACCCTGTGGCAGACCCTCCAGGGCCACACGGACGGAGTCCGCAGCGTGGCCTTCAGCCCCGACGGGCACACCCTGGCCAGTAGTGGTTGGTACGACACTGTGCACCTGTGGGATGTGGACACGGGTGCCCTGCGCCAGACCCTTGAGGACTACATGGGGGAGGTCTGGAGCGTGGCCTTCAGTCCCGACGGGCGCTCCCTGGCCAGTAGTGGTTGGTACGACGAGACCGTGCGCCTGTGGAATGTGGAGACGGGCGCCCTGCGCCAGACCCTCCAGGGAGGCCGCAGCGTGGCCTTCAGTCCCGACGGGCGCTCCCTGGCCAGCGGCAGCGCCGACGAAACAATGCGCCTGTGGGATGCGGAGACGGGTGCCCTGCGCCAGACCCTCCAGGGCCACGCGGACTGGGTCCGCAGCGTGGCCTTCAGTCCCGACGGGCACACCCTGGCCAGCGGCAGCACCGACGGCATCGTGCGCTTGTGGGATATAGAGACGGGCGTCCTGCACCTGACCCTCGAGGGCCACACGGACCGGGTCCGCAGCGTGGCCTTCAGTCCCGACGGGCGCACCCTAGCCAGCAGCAGCGACGACGGGACCGTGCGGCTGTGGAATGCGGACACGGGCACCCTGCACCTGACCATTGAGGGCCATACGGACTGGGTCCGCAGCGTGGCCTTCAGTCCCGACGGGCACACCTTGGCCAGCGGCAGCGACGACGGGACCGTGCGACTGTGGAATGCGGACACGGGCACCCTGTACCTGACCATTGAAGGCCACGCGGACTCGGTCACCAGCGTGGCCTTCAGTCCCGACGGGCGCACCCTGGCCAGCGGCAGCGACGACGGGACCGTGCGGCTGTGGAATGCGGACACGGGCACCCTGCTGACCCTGGAGGGCCACGCGGACTGGGTCTGGAGCGTGGCCTTCAGTCCCGACGGGCGCATCCTGGCCAGCGGCAGCGACGACGGCACTGTGTTGCTGTGGGCTGTGACCGGGGACGAATCCGATCCGAAGGCCCATGGGAACGAACAGGCCTCAACCAAGGATGGCGAACAGGCACAATCACCCCTGCCGCCCGCCACGGAGATCCTGGAGGACACGTTCGGTCAGTGGCCGGACTGCCTCTCCGGCACCTATCGGCTGACGCGGGCCGGCGACCGCATCACCCTGACGGTGACCGCCACCCGCCGACCGAACCCGGTGTGGCATCCCTGCGCACCCGTGCAAAAACTGTTCGTGCTGCCGCCGGCCCTGCGCCCTCCCTTCGCCTTGGTGCGGGAGAGCGCGGTCGAGGCGCTGCCGACCGGCCGGTCCCACCGGGCAGGGGCGGATCCGGACATCCCGCCGGCCTGGAGCCGCCTGCAGATCGCCCCGGACGGCTCGGTACGGCACAGGGCCGTGCCACCTTCCCGGATTAGGTGGATTACACCCGAGCCGGCCGAACTTCCGGCCGCCTTTCGTCTGCATGCACAGTGGGGTACCACGCCGGCGGCCAACGACCGTGTCGTTCTGGATATTCTGGCGCAAACCTGGTTGGGGGTCGATGGTGTAGCACTTCCGCCGGGGATGGTCACACTGAACCCCGAGGGCCGGGTTGCGGCCCTACGATGGAAAGGCCGGGATGGGGGATCATCTCGCTTGGCCCGTCTGGTGCCGGAGTTGGCGGAACTCACGGCCTTGACACGCCTGGATCTGAGCGCGCCCACCGCCTTCGGGACGATCCCGCCGGAATGGGGACGGCTCACACAACTCGCCTACCTGGACTTGAGCGACCACTTTCTCTTTGGGCCGGTCCCGCCGGAACTGGGACAACTCTCTCAACTCACCCACCTGGACCTGAGTGCGTGGAGTGCGTACCGGATTAGGGCATGGCTCCCAGATGAAATTAAACGGTTGAACGAACTCCATTTTCGGGACCCAAGTCTCAACCTGTTGGAGTCACTGCCTCCCGAACTGGGCCAACTGCAGAACCTCCGCACCCTCGACCTGAGTCGAAACGAGTTGCGGGCACTCCCCCCGGAATTGGGCCAACTGCAGAACCTTACGCACCTGAACCTGCATTGGAACCGGTTGGAGGCCCTGCCCCCCGAGCTGGGCCAACTGCAGAACCTCCGCACCCTCGACCTGAGTTTGAACTATCTGAATGCCCTGCCTCCCGAGCTGGACCAACTACAGAACCTCCACATCCTCGACCTGAGTGGTAACCGCTGGGCATCCCTGCCCTCATTTCTTTTCCAACTGACCCAACTGCACACCTTGGACCTGAGTGGGAACCAGTTGGAGGTCCTGCCTCCCGAGCTGGGCCAACTGCAGAACCTCCACACCCTGGACCTGAGTTGGAACGACTTGCGGGAACTCCCTCCCGAACTGGGTCAGTTGAACCATCTCCACACGCTGTGGGCATGTTCCAACCGGTTGGAGGCCCTGCCTCCCGAACTGGGTCGCTTGTCCCGGTTGGAAACCCTGGATCTGCGTCACAACCGGTTGGCATCCCTCCCCCCCGAATTGGGCCGGTTGTCCCGGTTGAAAGCCCTGGTCCTGCATGGAAATAAATTGAACATATTCCCGTCCGTACTCAATGAGCTTACAGACTTGAAATATTTGAGTGCGGATTTTGATCATTCAATAGAATACAAACGCAGTAAAATTAACCTTTCAATTCATTGTTTCGATGTTTAGAAGGCAGGCAAACACACAACGCATCCGCACCCTCACAACATGGGTTGACTGGAAGCATCCCGCTGGAACGGGAGCAACGGTCCCTGCTGTAACTCTGTGTCTGGAAGACAACAATCTTCTTGGTGCGGTGTCCCGCGAACCGGAACAGCTGACCGATCTGCACTGCCTTCGTCCGGACGGACATCGGTTCACCGACACCGTTCCCCTGGAGTTGAGCCAACTGGCCTGGTTCCGGAAGTTGGAACTTCACAAAATTCAGATGGGGCCTGGCCGATCCTGATGCGGATGCGGGAGCGTCGCCCGCACCTGCAGATCGCTGGGCGGATGCCGGTCCCCTTGTGTTCGATCAGAACGAAATCATCGAGCGTGGGGCCTGCGTATCGCGGCCAAGAGGGGTGTACCGGAACGCGGTGCGGGTCTTGCAACACCATGGGATTGCGCTGGCTCAGCCCAATGTGGCTGAGCCAGATCCAGTGGGCGGGACGGTCTGAGCCCTGCACCTGCTTGCGGCTGGCGCTCGTGGCCGTCGTGCGCCTGGAACCAATATCAACAAAACTGGAACAGCGCCTACATGGCTCTAGGCGCAACTTCCTTTGTAGGCTAGCGATATACTTTCCCCGCCTCCATCCGCCTGCCATCATTCACATCACGCATGACCTGGTCCGAATACGGCCATCTACTCCTGCGCCACGGGTGGCTCATGATGGCAGGAGCATTGGTTTGCGGTGCCTTGGCCTTGGGTCTGGCCACCCTGCAGGAGCCGATCTTTAGGGCACGGATCCGGATCAGCATGATTCCGGGCGTAATGGACTGGCGCATGCGGGACCTGACGAAGGAACTGGCCCGCAACGCCGTGGCCACCTTTCCGTCGGACGAGCTTCTGGCTGCAGTGCAGGAAGAAACCGGCCTGCAGACGGATGCAAACAGTCTCAAGGCAGGTTGGGACGACGGGGAACTAATCATTACGATCGAGGCCTTCGCAGGCGACGCGGCCACCGCCGGAACCCTGGCCCGGACAGCCGCAACCGAATTCCACAGCCAGCGAACCCTGCAGTTCACGGAACAGGACTTCATCGAGTTCATCGAGTTTGAAATCCGCAACCGGGAACCCGAACTGCAACAAATCGCACCCAATGTGATAACCAACATGCTGGCCGGATTGTTCGTCGGATTCGCCGCTGGCCTGGCTCTGGTCCTGATTCTGCACTGGCGCGACGAGGAGTGGCTGCTCACCCGGCAGGCAATCGAGAAGTCGGTGCCGCAGCCCGTCCTGGGCAGCATCCGGTCGAACTGATCACATTCGACGACCCGTGAACACCAAGCCCGGCTCTCGCCAACAGGGCGCTCAGGAACAGATGGCCCGCGAATTGCGGACCTTGCGCACCAGCATCGAACTGGCCTGCCACAAGTCGGCCCGCTCCGTGGTGCTGCTCTCCCCGGACAATTCGGTACCGACCGCGGACGCAGTGTGGAACCTGGGTCTTGCCTTTCGGGACAACGCCTCGCCGATCCTGTTGGTGGACACCGACATGGCGGATCCCGGCCTGCATCTCAAGACGAATCTGGACTTGACCCCCGGCCTCAGGCAATGGCTCGAACAGAAAGGGCAACCCGATTTGGCTCCGGCCACGGCACGCGAGCACGGTCTTCTGGTCCTGGCGGCCGGATGCAGCAACGAGGACCCCCTGCAATGGTTGAACACGGGATCCATCGGCTGGTTCGCACCTGCCCTGATGGCCTGTGCAGAGCGCGTGATTTGGCGCACGCCGCCGCTTGACCAATCACCCGTGGGCATACTTCTGGCCGGATCCGCGGACGCGGTCCTGATGGCCGTCCGTCCCGGCCGCACCCGCCGCAGCCGCGTGCATCGGGCGCGGCGGACCCTGGCCCAGGCCGGGATCACGGCCACTGGCACGATCCTGGTTGAGAGTTGAGGCCGGTTCCCGTGGCCACCCGATACATTCGGTCGGTGCCTTCACTGGCCGCACACATCCGCAACGTACAGCGCGAACGGGTATACGACAGCAGTTCGCTGGCCTGTCCGGCGGCTGAACTGGTGCAAACCTATCATCCGTCCAAACTGGACGCGTTGCTCGATGCCAGGCCGTCCATATCGGTGCTCAACCGCGAGGCCAACACGATGGCACATGTGCTGCGACGCCTCTCCGATCACCTTCAGCGCCTGTCCCACGCCTATGCGGAGTGGCAGGACTTTGATGCAGGGGCCTATTTCGACCTGTATCCCAAACAGACCGAAGTTCTGGTCGATATGCGCGGAACGGGTCGCATGACCCGCATTACCTTTTTCGGCGACCTGATGATCCCCCGGTTCCAGTTGGCGGAACACTACTTCGTAGAGACCTTTGCCCCAAGCTATCGGGCGGCGTTTCCCGTGGGCCGGGAACCCAACCGGCAGAGCCCGGCCATGCAGCTGTTCCGCGACGAGGTCGAACCGGAAATGGCACGCCGGTGGCAGCACCTGTGTCTGGTGGCTCAGCGTCTGCTCTGGACACTCAAGAACGAGTTGGACTACCTTGTGGTCACCGACGGCGAGGAGGAGATGTTCAACTGGCGCCCGTCCTGGCACACACCGGGCTGCCCGGAACTGGTGTCCGGCCTCCTGCCGGCCTGGGAAACGCTGACCACGTTCACGATGGCCGTGCAGTGTGCACCGGCGTCCCGGGAACTGTACGAAGGAGTGTGATGTGACACGATACCTGGTCACCGGCGGAGCCGGCTTCATCGGCTGCAACTATGTTCGCTTTCTACTGTCCGGGTATCCGAATGCCAAGGTCACGGTCTACGACAAGCTCACCTATTCCGGCCGCGTGGAGAATCTGGAGGAGCCGCTGGCACGGTTCAAGGACCGATGCGAACTCGTGGTCGGTGACATATGCGACAGCGCCGCCGTTGGGAGGGCCCTGCAGGCGGCCCAACCCGACATCGTGGTCAACTTTGCCGCGGAGACCCATGTGGACCGCAGCATCGCGGATCCGGACACGTTTGTCCGCACCGATGTCAACGGCACGGCCGTCCTGCTGCGACAGGCCAGCGACCAGGGCGTGGCCAGGTACCATCAGGTCAGCACGGACGAGGTGTACGGTCCCGTGCCCGTATCACAGCGCAGTTCCGAAGGCGATGTTCTGAATCCCAGCAGCCCCTATTCCGCCAGCAAGGCCGCCGGCGATCTGATGGCGTTGGCCTGGCATCAAACCTACGGTTTGCCGGTCACCCTTTCCAGGGGCGCGAACTGCGTCGGCGCCTACCAGTATCCGGAAAAGGTAGTGCCGTTGTTTGCCACCAACGCCTTGCTCGATCTCCCCCTTCCGGTCTATGGGGACGGCAAGCAGCGGCGGGACTACCAGCATGTCCTCGACCACTGTGCAGGCATACAGGCGGTTCTGGACCACGGGCAGCCGGGCGAGATCTACAACATCGGGACGGGCACGGAGATCACGAACCTGGAGATGGTGCGCATCCTGCTTGAGACCCTGGACAAGCCCCGTTCCCTAATCCGGCATGTGCAGGACCGGCCGGGCCACGATCGGCGCTACGGCCTGGACATCTCCAAGATGCTGGACCTGGGTTGGAGTCCGGCCATGTCGGTGGAGGAAAGCATCACCGCGGCCGTCTGCTGGTACCGCGACAACCGCGCATGGTGGGAGCCGGTGCGCGCCGGCGAATTCCAGGACTACTACGCCCGGCAGTACGCGGGACGTCCGGAACATGTACGCTGAACCCGGTGCAAGGCTGCACAGTCCCGATACCGCTGCCGCCCGACCTGTCTGCGCCAAGGACCTCGCTGAACTCTTTAGCGGGCACCATCATTACATCCGGGACTTCCCGCCGGAGGCGTTGGCCAACCCTCCGTCCAACTGGAGCATACTGACGCAGCGCGATGCGGCCCAACGCGTCGCAGGGGCCGCGGTCCTGGAAATCGAAGACCGGCCGCCAACCCTTCCTTCTTGTGTGCCCAGCCGGATTACGGGGCGAGGCATCGCGGTGCGAGGCGAAACGGGCATCCGGGCTGCCGCAACGCACTTGCTCCAGCAGGTTATGTCGGACCTGGACAGACAGTGGCCGGATCGCCTCTTCCACCTTTCTTCCCGTTACCGGTGGCTCGTTGACGGTGCGCTGGCCACCGGATTCCGCAGGCTGGACACCATGGCCTACCTGGAGCATCGCCTGCACCGGATGACCAGCCTGGAGCCGAAGCACACGCTGCGTCCGGCCCAACTCGAAGACCTGCCGCAACTGGCGGCGATCGATGCCCGCGCCTTCCCCAATTTCTGGCACATGGGCGCGCAGCGCCTCAACCAACTCTCCCAATCGAAATCGGCCCGTCTCCTGATGGCCGACGCAGACGGACAGGCGGCCGGCTTCATCCTGACGGAAACCGTCCTGCAGGACGGCCGCGCCCAGGGCTTCGTAGTCCGCGTATGCGTGGATCCGGCCCTGCACCGGAAGGGTGTGGGAACGTCCCTAATGGCCGGTGCCGTCAACGCCATGCACAGTGCCGGCATGACCCGGGTGAGTCTCAATGCCCTGCTCAGCAATGAGGACACGCTGGCCTTTTACCGGCACCTGGGATTTGTGGCACAACTCCGGCACGCGCAGGTACTGGGCACTGTCACCGGCCAACCGCGCACGCCTGCGCCGCGGCGCAGGCGCGGTGTCCTGTCATACCGATAGACCGCGCGCAACCGTCGAAGGATTCCCGGCACCATGAAGTCGCCGTCCGCTCTGACCTTGCTGCGCCTGGTGCTGCTGCCGGCCCTGGTGCTCCTGGCGGGGACCGTCGGCTACATGCTGCTGGAGGGCTGGAGCTGGCTGGACGCAACGTACATGACCGTCATTACCCTGTCCACGGTCGGCTTCGGCGAAGTGCAGGACCTGACCCGGGAGGGGCGTATCTTCACTGCCCTTCTGATTTTGTCAGGTGTCGGTGCCATTTCCTATGCGTTCACGGTTGGAACACAGGAAATCGTGGCCGGACAGCTGTCGGGCGCGTGGCGGTCCACCCGCAATCGCAGGAGAATCAATCGCATGCGAGATCACTTTATCGTGGCCGGATATGGTCGGGTCGGATCGTTTGTGGCCAGCCTGCTGCTTGAACAGAAACAGGCTGTCGTCGTCGTTGACATTGATACCGAGCGCTTAGCGGAGGCGGAAGCGGAGATGGAACAGCTGCGTTTTGTAGCCGGAAGCGCGGACCATGAAGACGTTCTCAGACAGGCCGGCATCGACAGGGCCGCCGGTATTTGCTTCTGTCTGCCCAACGATGCCGACAACCTGTTGGGCGTCCTGACCGCCCGTACCTTGAATCCCGACATTTTCATTGCCACGCGTGTGGAGGACGCACTGAACGAGGCCAAGATGGAATTCGCTGGAGCCAACGAGGTTGTCAGTCCGACTTCGGCCGCAGCCTACTCGATGGCCTTTCGCCTGACCCAGCCGTCGGAGGTTGAGGCCTGGGAGTGGCTTCGGGTCAGCAACCAGGAGGGCTACGTGCTGGAAACCGTGCAGCTTGGGAACTCGCCCGAGTTTGCGCACCGCACAGTGGGAGACATAGGGTTCCGCGCGCGGCACGGGTTGCGCGTGCTGCAGATCATGCGGGCAGACCGCACTCTGGTTCCCGACGTAACTGCCGACACCGAGCTTCTGCCCGGCGACAGCATCCTGGTGATGACCAGGCGGGAAGACTTCACCAAGTTCTGCGCCAAAGTCTAACCGGCGCGGTGCTTGAGCCTGCGGCTCGGCTAGCCGAGCAGACAGTCGGCCAAGAAGCCCGCGCCTGCCGGCGTCCGGCAGGCGTGTTGCGGCCATCGCCACCGGGCTCCATCCGGAAGACGATGCAAGCCACAAGGCACATCCGTGACGGCCATCCCGTATGCCGAAGTTGTGCGGGCCGGTCTCCGACATGGGTTGCGCACCCTGGTAGCGGGTCCGAGCCGCTTGCAGCCCGATGACAACGAATTGCGGACAGGCCAAATCCAGGATAAATCAAACATGAAAACCCAAATTATCCTATTCCAAAGATATCAAAGATAAATTGTAAAAACAATTTATCTTTGTTCATGGCCAAACCGTTTCATTCGCGGTATTCTTTGTCCATCGATCCAACTCCGGCAACCATCAGGGACACGCGACATGGACGACGAGAAGCCACCCGGCAGGGAACACGATGCCTTGGTGCGCAGGGCCTTGGAAGATCCGGCGACCGCACAGGCTTGGCTGAAGGCGCGACTGCCGCGGGAGTTGGTCAAGCAGTTGAACCTGTCAACCTTGACAGAACAGCCGGGAACTTTCGTCGATACCAATCTGAGAAGGTCGGAAACCGACGCGTTGTTCAAGGTCCAACACGAGTCCGGCAAACCCGTGTACGTGTACATACTGGTAGAACACCAGTCTACGGTGGACCTGTGGCTACCGCTGCGGCTGCACAAGTACCACAACCGCATTTGGGATCGGGAACGCCTACAGCGGCGTTTGAACACACCGACCCTCAGTCCGATCGTGAGTGCGGTCCTACACCACGGAGACAGGGATTGGACTCCGTCACGTCAATTTGAGGATTTGTACAATGAGGAAGTACGCAGCTTGCCCGACCTCTGTCGATTCGGCTACATCCTGGTGGAACTGACCGGGATGCAGTTGGAGGAGACCAGAGGGGACGCGTACGCCCGGGCGATGGAAATGCTGTTGATGGACCATCGTCGCCAGCAGGTTGAGCGACTGTTGCAGTTGTTGCCGCCATTGATTTTGACAATGTGGGCCACGCCTGGCGGCAGAGACAAAAAACGGACGCTCATGGCTTACATCGACACAATGTACGGAGGCATAGTGATGAAAGTCCTGACCGCGGAAGTGGAAAAGTACCGGGAGCGATACGGCAGTCAAGGCATTACCCCCGAGGACGTAACACTGCTGAAGTTCCTGGAGGAGCGATATGCCCGTGAAGGCAAGGAACAGGGCATTCTCCAAGGCCGAATCGCGACCGTCGAAGACATGTTGGAAAGGGGTGCGTCCTGGGAAACCGTCACACAGCTTACCGGCGTGGACAAGGAGCTCCTGAATCGCCTCCGGGAGGAGCTGGATGGCATGCAGGAAGGTCGAGGCACGCACGATGCCTGACATCCTTCGAGAGCATCGCCGTCAGCCCCGGTGTCTCTGGACGGACCATTCTCCAACCGGGATCGGGAACTGGACCCGCACCGGGTTGGGGAATTGGAAGTTCCCTGGCTGCGCAGTCAACCAGAGGATGGGGACGCTCCCGGTCGGACGATGCCTGCGGGTCGCGCACTGTGAATGAACGCATGGCATGCCCCCCCAGTTTCAAAGGATCCGGCCCCCTTTATCCACATCTGAATGGTTTGGTCTGCCAACAAGGTTCCTGGTAATGGAGACATCTCTCTGCAACCACAGCAAGGCGCGGATGCCGATGGCCCACAACAAATGGAGGCGAAAGTGATGCAATCCCCAACTACGGAAGTGCAAGAGTACCGAAAGCGGTACGGCAGTCAAGGCATGACCCCCGAGGACGTAACGCTGCTGAAGTTCCTGGAGAAGCGATACGCCCGTGAAAGCAGGGAAAAGGCATTTAAGCGGGGATTTGAACAAGGGCTGAAGCAGGGCATGCTCCGAGGTCGGATCGCGACCATTGAGGACATGCTGAAACGAGGCGCGTCCTGGAAGACCATCGCACAGTTCACCGGCGTGGACGAGGTCCGACTGCTCTGCCTGCGGAAGGAACTGGTCACCATGCAGAACGACCACAGCGCACACGATCCCTGACAACCTGCGAACTGGCTGCAACCATTCCAATGCCCGCGTGACAACCCAGAGTGTCTGTCAGGAGCCTGTAAAGGATGCACGATCCTGTTTTCGGGTTCAGGAGATTCCCGGTTTCGGCGCAGGTCAGGGGACAACGTTCGAATCGCCACTTGGATAACGCACAATGGGACCTGCCAATCGGGTGGCAGGTCCCAAATCTCAATGTAATTTCCACTGTTGCCATCCCCCCGGCACCGCCTCCTCATAGGCGGTGCCGGGGGGGGTTGTGGTCCTCAGGGCCGGGCGGGGGCCGGGCTGGCGGACAGGGAGGGCAGCGAGAGGCCGGCCGCGTTGCGGGCCTGGACGCGGAAGCGTCCCCGCAGCGCGTCCGCGGGGGGCAGCCCGGCGACCGTGGCCGTGGTCCCGGTCAGGGTCAGGGTGGCGCCGCGGTGGGGCAGCGCCTGCCAGCCGCCGCCCCGCCCGGCCGCGTCGGGCGGGAAGTCGTGCTGCACGACATAGGCCGTGGCCCCGGCCACCGCGTCCCAGGTCAGGGTCGCGGCGCCGGCGGCCGTGGCCGCCGCGGTCAGGCCGGCGGGAGCCGGCGGCCGGTAGGGTGCGGCGCCGGTCGGCACGTCCAGGCTGTCGCTCCAGGCCGAGATCCCCGCCGCGCCGGTGGCGCGCACGGCCAGGCGCCAAGGCGCATAGCCGGCCGGCCAGCCCGCGACCGTGGCCAGGGTCCCGGTCAGGGCCAGGGTCAGGGACGCGTGCGTGTCGGGACCGGTCTGCAGGCGGGTCGCGCCCGTCGCGGCCAGCGTCACCCAGCGGGTGTGTTGGCGTTGGGTGGCGGGATCGGTCCAGGCCTGCCACAGCCGCACCTCGTAGGCTGCGGCCGCGGCCACCGCGTCCCAGCGCAGCTGCAGGGCACCGGTCCCCGTCTGCACCCCCTGCAGGTCCGGGGGCGTGGCCAGAAGTTGGGGGGCCGTCGGCCCCGCCAACGGCACCGCCACCGCCACCGCCTCCGTGCGCGGCCCGGCCCCGGCGTCCGCGAGCGCCTGCAGCCGGTACGCATAGTGCGCGCCCGCGGCCACGGTGTCGTCCACATGGCGCAGGACCGCGGCCGCCAGGTCCGTGCCCAGCACCGTGAAGGGACCGGTCGCACCCGTGCGCCGCCAGAGCCGGTAGCCGGTCACGGTGCCCCCGGTCGCGGGGGCCTGCCAGGTCAGCAGGACGTGACTGTGCGCCGCCACCGCCGCCAGCCGCCGGGCCGCCTCCGGCACCTCGGGCAGCCGGGCGGCGCCGGTGGTGGCCAGGGCCTCCGCCGGCACCCAGTAGGGGCCGTCGGCGGCCTGGCCGAAGCGCAGCAGGCGGTACCAGCGGTCGCCGCCGCTGCGGCGGCCCGCCAGGTCGTGGACCGCGGACGCGTCGGCGGCCGGCCAGATGTGGGTGACGGGGGCGCTCGCCTCCGGCCAGGCGTGCGCCGTCAGGGGATAGCTCCCGTACTCGGGGCCGAAGCGCCCCTGGGGCCGCGTGCGGCCCTGCGCCGTGGCCGAGGGCGCACCCAGGCCGCCGGCGTTGCGCGCCGTCACCCGGTAGTGGTGGACCGTGTCCGCGGGCAGGCCGCCGTCGTTCCAGGTCGTGGCCGCGCTGCCGGTGTCGGCGGTTGCCTCCGTCCAGACCAGGGGGTCGGCGGCCGCGGCCCGCTCGATGCGGTAGCCCGTCACGGGTCCGCCCGCGGTTGGGGCCGTCCAGGCCAGCACCATCTGGCTGTCGGGACCGGGGGCCGCGGTCAGGTCCGCGGGCATCCCCGGCGCGGGCAGCGCGGCCGCCGTGGTGACGGCCACGGCCGCGGTGCGCGGCCCCGCGCCGGCCGCCGACAGGGCCTGCAGCCGGTAGCGGTAGGTCGTTTCCGCGGTCAGGCCCGTGTCCACGTGGGCGAGGGCCCCGGCCGCCAGGTCGTCGCCCAGCACGGCCAGGTCGGCCTCGCCCGTCCCCCGCCAGAGGCGGTAGCCGGTGACGGGGCCCCCGGTCGCGGGGGCCGTCCAGGTCAGGGTCGCGCTGCTGTCGGTGGCCGTGGCCGCCAGGGCCCCGGGGGTGCCCGGGGCCTGCGGCACGTCCGCGGTGCCGCCGGTGACGGTGGCCGCCGCGGCCGGCAGCCAGTAGGGACCGCCGGCGCCCTCGCCAAAGCGCAGCACGCGCCACCAGCCGTCCGCGCGCCCGACCACGTCCAGCGCCGCCGCGGCGTCGTGGGCCACCCAGGTGTGGGTGGCCGGGGCCTCCGCAGCCGGCCACCGGTGCGCCGTGAGCGGGTAGGTCGCGTCCGCCTTCAGGGCCAGTTGCGGCCGCGTGCGGCCCTGCGCCGTGGCCGAGGGCGTGCCCAGGCCGCCGGCGTTGCGCGCCGTCACCCGGTAGTGGTGGACCGTGTCCGCGGGCAGGCCGCCGTCGCGCCAGGTCGTGGCCGTGTCGCCCGTGTCGGCGACCGCCTCCGTCCAGACCAGGGGATCCGCGGCCACGGCCCGCTCGATGCGGTAGCCGGCCACGGGGCCGCCCGTGGCCGGGGCCGTCCAGGCCAGCACCATCTGGCTGTCGGGGCCGGGGGCCGCGGTCAGGTCCGCGGGCGTCCCCGGCACGGGCGGCGCGGCCGCCGTGGTGAAGCTCGTGCCCACCCAGGCCGACTCGCCCGCCGTGTTCGAGGCCCGCACCTGCACCTCGTACCCCGTCTCGTAGGCCAGGTCGCGCAAGGTGTGGCTCGTCCCCCTCAGGGTCCTGTGGGTCGCCGGCCAGGCCGCCCCGGGCAACCGGGACTGCAGGTGGTATTCATCCGGCCGGCCCCCGGCCTCCGGCGCCGTCCAGCTCACCGTGGCCGCATTCGCGGCCACCGTCACCGTCAGGGCGTCGGGGGCACCCGGTGCCACCTGCACCGTGGTGCCCAGACCCGTCGTCACCGCCGCCTCCCCTTCCTGGTTGAAGGCCGTCACCCGCAGGGCATAACCCGTGCCCGGCCTCAGGTTCGTCAGCGTGTGGCTTGTGCCCGCCACCGTCACCGCCCAGTAGAAGTCGTCGGTGTCCGCCTCCCGCCAGGCCACCCGGTAGCCGCCGACCAGGCCACCCGTACTCGCCTTCGTCCAACTCAGGGCCAGCGTCGTGGTCGTGGCCACCGCCGTCAGCGCCGTGACCGCCTCCGGCGCCGCCACCGTGGCCGTCACCGCCAGGGCCACCCACGCCGTGGGCACGCCCGGGCCCTCGGCGGACAGACCCTGCAGCCGGTAGCGGTAGACATGACCGTTGCCCACGGTGCTGTCCGTGTATGTCAGGACCGTGGCCGCCAGGTCCGCACCCAGCTGCGCCCAGGCCCCGTCGTCCGTCTGCCGCCACAGCCGGTAGCCGCTGACGGCCGCACCCGTTGTGGGGGCACTCCAACTCAGGGTCGCCTCCCCGTTGGCCAGACTGGCCACAAAATCCCCGGCCGCCGCCGGCGGGGACGGCAACGCCGTGGTCGCACCGGTCGCCTGACCGGCCGCCGCCGGCAGCCAGACCGCCTCCGCAAAGGCCGGGTCCAGCAACTGCAGCCGCCACCAGCCCTCCGGACCCGGCGCCTGCCCCACCAGCTCGTAGGCCTCGCCCGGCTGGTAGGCACTGAAGGTGGCCGCGACCGCCGCATCCGACCGCGGCTCGCTGTGGGCCGTCAGCGGGTAGCGCACCTGCCGCGGCAATTGCAGCTGCGGACGCGACTGACCCTCCGCTTCCGCCGAGGCCGTGCCCACCCCCGCACTGTTGCAGGCACTCACCCGGTAGTGGTAGACCGTATCCGCCGCCACCGCATCGTCCCCCCAACGGGTGGCCGCCGTACCCGTGTCCGCCACCCGCGTGGCCCACGACCGCGGCATCGCATCCGCCGCACGCTCCACACGGTAGCCCGTCACGCCGCCCCCCGTGTCGCCCGGTTCCGTCCAGCTCAACTCCAGGCGGCTGGCCGCACCCGGACCGGCCGCCAGGGCCGTCACCTGCCCCGGGACCGTGGGCGTGGCCGCCGTGCTCACACGGCGCGTCCCCGACCAGCGGCCCAGCGCCCCATAGTTGTAGGCTGCGACCCGATAGCCGTAGCCCGTGCCCGCACGCACATCGCGATCCGTCCAGCCCGGCGTCGTGGCCCTCGTGTTCGGCACCAGCGTGTCCCAGGTACCACTGCCCTCCTGCCGCTGGATGCGGTAGCCCGTCACCGTCCCCCCCGACGCCGGCGCCTGCCAGTTCAGCGTCACCGTCTCATGGGTGGCCGCCGCCGTCAGGCTGCGCGGCTGCCCCGGCTGCTCCCGCAGCGTGGTCACCGTCAGGGCCGTGCTCGGCGCCGACCAGCCCGCACTGTTGCGCGCCAACACCCGGAAACTGTAGCGGGTGTAGGCGGACAGCCCCTCCACGTCGTGGCGCGTGCGCGAGATGTCGTCCTCCTCCTCCCGCCAGCGACCGTTGCGGTAGATCTCCACCTTGTACTCGTCCACCGAGTCCCCGCCGTCCTCCGCCGGCCGGTCCCAGTCCAGCTCCACCGCGTCCGCCTCGATGTCGTCCGCCTCCAAGTTGCGCGGCGCCGAGGGCACCGTCACACGCGGCGACGCCTCCCAGTCCACGTTCACCGAGTAGCGCAGGTAGCCCACGCCCTGCGTCGCCAGCGACGCATCCTGGTCGTAGTACATGCGCCCGTCGCTGGCGCGCACCGTGATCCAGAAGTCCACCGTGCGCGTGTCCGTGTCGTCCGTGCCGTCCTCGTTGACCCGCACCGCACCCCTCACCTGGAAGCGCGCGTCCTCCTCCGGCCAAAACTCCGCCGGTAGCCAGATCAACGCCTCCCGGTTCTGGTTGGCGTAGTACTCCACCGGCGAACGCGTGGTCGTGAAGCTGCCCTCCACATCGTCCTCCTCGCGCTCCAGCTCCCAGCGGCTGCCCCAGTTCACCTGCCGGTTGTGGTACGTGCCCGAGTCCTCGAGGTCCCCCGGCGCCGCCGGTCCTTCCGGCTCCGCCAGGGTCGTGGCCGTCGCGTACGACCACCCCTGCACCCCGTAGCGCACATACCCCACATGGTCCACCTGGCTGTTGTCCACATAGCGCACCTCGCCATCCGTCTCGACCCGCACCGTGAAGGTCACCGAGGGCGCATTCGGCAGATCCTTCCGGTGCTCGTCCACCTCCGTCCCCGTCACCGTGCGCGTCACCGTGCGCGTCGGCCGGAAGGCCTCCGGCAGCACGAACTGCGGCTGCGGGTTCTGGCGCGCGTAGTACTGCACCGGCGAACGCGGACAGTCGAAGCTCAACGACGCCGTGCGACCCGTCTTCGACACCGACCAGCGACCGTCCGGGTTCGTGGCCAGGTTGCGAAAGTCCCCCTTCGCCTGCCCCGTGCCGCTCGTCGTCCCCGTCTCCGTCACCCCGGTCTCCCCCGTCGGACCCGGCTCCGCCGCCGGCCGGTGCGACACCGTCTGGATCGACAGCGCCGCCAACGGAATGGCCACCGGCTCCAGCAGATCGACCAGGCCCTCGTAAATCCAGCCCGTTTGACCCGTCGCATACCCAATCCGGTACCAGGTCGCCTCCGCATTCCGGCCCAACAGCGGGTGCCAGGCCGCCCGGTCCCGCAGCGTCGTCCGGCGGGCATAGGCTTTGCCCGGTCCCGAACGCACGTTGGCCCCCGCCGTCACCCACGAACGCAAACGCACAAATCGCGCCGCCGGCGGCAGCGGCGGCGTCCCGCTGGCCGCCAGCGACAGCCGCCCCGCCGCCACCCAGCCCGATGGGCCCGCGGCACTCCCCGACGGAATCGCCGAATGCGGCGCCACCTCCAGCCACAGGTCCCCCGGACCCGTGCGCGCAAAGAGCCGATCCACCGTGTACCACACGTCCGCCTGCAGGGAGGCCGTCAGCTCCGTCGCATCCGAGGCCGGCCACGCACGCAGCCGGTCCCCCACGCCCCCCGCCGACAACCCCTGCCGCGCATACAGCCGGCCCGCCGTCGGCACCGGCTCCGGCCCCGCCGGATCCGGTTGATTGATGTACAGCTCGTGACCGCGGCCGCCCATGCCGCCCGTGGCATCTGTGCCGTCTGGCTCGGTATCCACGAATAGGGGCACTTGATCGGCCTTGCTGACCTTGACGAGGACATTTGCGTCCGGTTTCTTAGGATCCGTGGAAGCGGCGAAGCGATGGGCCACCCAGCCGCTGTTGCCCGTTTCGCCATCCTTTTTCCACGCGTACTCAATCTCCCACCAGAGACCGCCGTCATTCGGGGCCCTGCTTTCGTCACCGCCGTTGTGGGCCAACACTACGACCGACGTGCCTTTGCTAAGACTGACGATGATGTTGTCTGCAATCTCGGGGGCCCTGCGCACGCGCACCCCCATTTCTTCTATCACCGTCAGCATCGGTTTCTGCGGAGATGGGGGCAAGGACCCGGACCCCACCTTGGCGACCAGCGAGCGCACGCTCGTGCCCGTGCCCGCGGCCCCCGCAACCGCATAGTAGTACGTCTCATTCGACAGGATGTTCTCCGTCCAGGACAACTTGGAGGTCTTGTCACGGCCGATCAAGGTCTTGGGAGAGGAACCCCGCAGAATGCGGTAGTCACCGCCATAGTTGTCCGGTGCCTGCCAGCTCAGGGAAACCGGCACCGCAACCGGCACAACCGGCGACGGAATGTGCAAGGTCCCAATGCCTTCAAACGGGGTCGGCGGCGGCGGCCAGGTGATCCGGACCTGCCCGGGACTTGGGACCGTGACCGCACTGCCCGGCACCCAGCCGACCACACCCTCAACCGGGTTTCCGTTAGCGTCTTCATCCAGGCCCGGCACCACGATCTGCCACCAGCTGGCCGCGGCGTTTTTCCCGTCAAAGACGCGATCCGTCCCGATCACGCTGTAGGCCAGGTCCCATGTCAGAGTGGCATCGAGGACTTCGGCAACTGTTACTGAGCCCGCCGCTGTGTTTCGGTAATAGATCTGCCCATTCTGAGAAACATAGACCTCGAGGCCCTCGAGGGCCTCGAGGGCCTTTTGGACCTCTTGGCTCTCGTTTTCCTTGTTGTCCTTGAGGGCCTTGAGGGCCGCTGATAATGTTGGTGTCCGGACCGGGGGCCGCAGGTTGGCCGGCAACGAACCCTCCGTCACGGCCATGTAGCTACCGTTCGTCCCCGCAAAGGTGACGTTGCTGACGGCGAGTTCGACCGTAGAGCCGGTCAACTCCAGCGACAGAGTGTCTGATCCTACTGACAACACCTTACTATCAGTTGCGTCCCCCGCGCTGTTGAGCCAAGTGGCCGCCGGGGCCGTCAGGGTACCTTCCAATCCGGAGTTGGCATCAGGTCGGCCACGCAACTCCAGAGCGCCGCTGCCGGTGGCCAGCGGGATCGCTTCCCCTGCCCAAGGATTGGTGCTGTAGTCGATCGTGGACAGTAAGTTGGTGAAATCAACCTGAGCCCCATTTGGCCAGCCGGGGGTTTGCATCTCCACATGCACATGGGGGCCAGACGTGTAACCCGTGTGGCCGGACAATCCCAGCAGGTCCCCTTTCCTTACGAACTGCCCTTTTGCCACGAACACCTGGGACAAATGGGCGTACACCACCTCAAAGCAACCTTCATCGGTTGTAGAAGAACCCGGTGGATTCTAACAAAATTGCCGTAACCTTGTCCGTAGGTGATTCCTATCAACTGATAAGGAAAGGCGCCGCGCACAAAGCTGTTGTTCACACGTTCGATCCGACCGTCGTACATGGCACAAATGGGGGTGCCAGGATGCACAGCCCAGTCGATGCCATTGTGTCCATTCTTACCCTCGCCAAAATGCGTAGATAGCCACTTTTGGACATTGTCCGGAAAGGGTGGCCCCAAATCTCCTGGCTGCAAGCCATGTCCTGTCGTCATGGGTACGTCTCCCTTGGGCCGCCGCCGGCCAGCTGTTCAGGCACCGGGCCCAAACCGCGGCCCAGAGCGGACCATGATGGCGGACGCCAAGCCCCTTGTCTATGCCGGCTGTGTACCCGCTGTGTACCCAGGGCGGCCGTGAGTTTCAGTTCGCCATCCAGCCATTGCGGCGATAAAATCATCAGGAAGGAAATCCCGGGGTGCTGCCTGGCGCAGTAGGATGGATGGGTGCTCCCACCACCGGATTGGAGAATCAGCGAGGCCGTAGGGTACAGCCAGTGAACCGGCAAAATGGAGACAGGGCCCAGCTGGTTTCAGGCAGATCCAAAGAGGGAGCCTGGTGCAGGCACCAGCTTCCGGAAACCGACGTTACTGGCAGGAGAGAACCATTCCCCGCGCCTGAACCCCAATGAGAAACAGACATGAAGTTCACACTCATTCGAATTCCGGGTGCCCTGTTGCTGGGCTTCGGGCTGGTCGCCTGTGCGCAGCCAGAGAGAACGGTATCCGAACCCCAGACGGCAGAACCGACCGTGATGAAGGCCGCAGCATCTGCACCTGGGGAACCACCAACTGACCGGCCCCATTCCCCCGGAGCTGGGCCAGCTCAGCCAGCCGAGGCTGCTTCCGAACCCGAGGTTCTGACCGTCACCGTCACCGGCTCTGTGGTGAACATGCGGGCCAGCCCGAACCTGCATCATGCCGTTCTGGATCAGGTACGGCAGGGGGATACACTGCCGGTGACCGGTATCAGTGAGGATCGGGAATGGCTGCAGGTGGCACCGGACGGCGAAAGTCTTTGGATCTTTGCGGACCTGACAGATGCAGCGGCACAGCGCCGGGTGCTGCCGGTCGTGAAAGCCGGTGCCTGTCCCGACGCGGGGCCCTCGCCCAGCCTGGCCTGCGACAAGGCAATCCTGCTCTCGTTCCGGGAAGCCATTGAAATCCCACCCTTTGACCCCTACAACTCCCGGTTGTCCTTCGACTCCTGGCAACCCGATGCCCCCCTTTCCGACTTCGAGGGGGTCACCGTGGGGGGGGAGCCGCCCCGGGTCCAGGCCCTGAAACTGAACGACCGCAGTCTGGGCGGGGCGATTCCCCCAGCCTTGGGCCAGCTCGCCCAACTGCAGCGGCTCGACCTCTCCGGCAACAACCTAAGCGGCCCCCTTCCGCCCGCACTGGGCCAACTCACCCAACTGCAGCGGCTCTACCTCTCCGGCAACAACCTAAGCGGCCCCCTTCCGCCCGCACTGGGCCAACTCGCCCAACTGCAGCGGCTCTACCTCTCCGGCAACAACCTAAGCGGCCCCCTTCCGCCCGCACTGGGCCAGCTCGCCCAACTGCAATCCCTGAGCCTCCACGGCAACCAACTGAGCGGCTCCATTCCGCCCGCACTGGGCCAACTCAACCAGTTGCAATCCCTCATGCTTTCCCACAATCAGCTGAGCGGCCCCCTGCCCCCGCAACTGGGCCAACTCAACCAGTTGCAATCCCTCAGGCTGGGGCTCAATCAGCTGAGCGGCCCCCTGCCCTCGCAACTGGGCCAACTCGCCCAACTGCAGCGGCTCGACCTCTACGACAACCAACTGAGCGGCCCCCTGCCCCCGCAACTGGGCCAACTCGCCCAACTGGAGTACCTGGATCTGTCCTACAACCAACTGAGCGGCCCCCTTCCGCCCGCACTGGGCCAACTCGTCCAACTGCAGCGGCTCTACCTCCACGACAACCACCTAAGCGGGCCTATTCCGCCCGCACTGGGCCAACTCACCCAACTGCAGCGGCTCTACCTCTCCGGCAACAACCTAAGCGGCCCCCTGCCCCCGCAACTGGGCCAACTCAACCAGGTGCAAGGCCTCTGGCTTTCCCACAACCAGCTGTCCGGGCCCCTGCCACCGGAATGGGGACTACTGCCACGCCTGCGGGAGTTGTATCTGTCTCACAACCAACTGACCGGGCCCCTGCCACCGGAATGGGGACTACTGCCACGCCTGCGGGAGTTGTATCTGTCTCACAACCAACTGACCGGGCCCCTGCCACTGGAATGGGGACTACTGCCACGCCTGCGGGAGTTGTATCTGTCCCACAACCAACTGAGCGGACCCCTGCCCCCGGGTCTAGGCCAACTCGCCCAACTGCAAACCCTGGATCTGGCCGGCAACCAGCTGAGCGGGCCCCTGCCACCGGGTCTGGGCCCGCTCAGCTGGCTGGAGGAACTGGACCTCGCCGACAATCTACTGACCGGCTCCATCCCGCCACAGTTTGGGCAACCCAGCAGCTTGAAGACCTTGCGGCTGGCCGGCAACCAGCTGACCGGACCCATCCCGCCGGGTCTGGGCCGGCTCATCTGGCTGGAGGAACTGGAACTCGCCGGCAATCCCCTGACCGGCTGCCTGCCTCCCGCCGTCCACGCCAAATGTGCCGCCTGTCCGGACTTGCCTCTCTGTCCGCACCCCCCACTCCCGGACGGTGCGGCCGCCTGTCCCCCCCGGGGCCCATCCCCCAGCCTGGCCTGCGACAAGGAACTGCTGCTCGCCCTCCGCCAAACCTGGGGCGACCCCCCGCCCTCCGCACTCGAAAACTGGCAGCCGGAGACCCCCGTGTTCCAATTCCGAGGCGTCCAGGTCGGGGGCCAACCTCCGCGCGTGGTCAAGATCAGTCTGGGGCTGGGTGCAGGGAAGGACCCGCACAGTCCGCAGCGCACCCTCGCGCCACAGTGGGGACGGCTGACCTGGCTGCACACCCTGCAACTGCGCCGCAGCCACCTGACCGGTTCGATCCCACCGCAACTGAGCCAACTCTCGCGACTCTCAAATCTGGATCTGTCCCACAACCAGCTGACCGGACCCCTGCCCCCGGAATTGGGGCTACTGCCACGCCTGAGGGAGTTGCGTCTGGCCGACAACCAATTGTCCGGACCCTTTACCCCCGTCCTGGCGCCACTGACCACGCTCATTTGGCTGGACCTGAGCGGCAACCAACTGTCCGGCCTCCTGACCACGCAACTGGGACAGCTGACCACGCTCATTTGGCTGGACCTGAGCGGCAACCAACTGTCCGGACCCCTGCCTCCGCAACTGGGTCGGTTGACCAACCTGCAGAAGCTGGACCTGAGCGGCAACCAGTTGTCCGGACCCCTGCCCCCGGAACTGGGTCGGTTGACCGACCTGAAGAGGCTGGACCTGAGCGGCAACCAGCTGTCCGGACCCCTGGCCCCCGAGTGGGGCCGGCTTGCCCGTCTGGAAGGGCTCCACCTGCAGGACAATCAGTTGACGGGGCCCCTGCCACCCGAGTGGGAGCACCTGGCCAACCTGTGGGAACTCACACTGAACGGCAACCAACTAACCGGTTGCCTGCCCGCCGCCTGGCAGGACCGTTTCACCGTGACGACCCGGATCCAGCCCCTGCCCTACTGTCCCGACTGAATGCGGCATCGCAAGCCTGTTGCGGCCGCGTCGCAGCGGACCCACTTCCGGGGTGCCGGGCCGACCGGATACGGCTGTGTGCGGCCTGCCAGGGCGGGTCCACGCCCAGACCACACCGCCGCGTCGCGGCCGGATGCATGCGGGCGGGCGCGTTGGGTTCACTTGCGGCCCTCCAGGAGCACCGCCAGCCCGTTCTGCGATGGCGTGCCGAACCATCCCAGCCCGTGCCTTGGAACTGACGCCCGGTACCGTCCCCCCAATCCCGGTTCCGAGCCGGAACACCGCCTTGTCCGCGTTGCCCCCGACCACCGCGTCGGCTGTGAGGTGGTCGGGGATCCGGTCAACCCGGCGGATGCCCCGAGCCCCTGCCCGGCAGGGGCCGGACCCCGACCGCGTCTGCGGAAAACCATTGTCGCCACGGGGCATCCACTGGCGGGGGCTGGTCGGCGCCCAACTTCCTTGCCGGCCGATTAACAGGCTGTCGGTGTCGGTGTTGAAGGCCCCACCGTGGAGTTCCTGCCTGAATTTCCGGAACCGTCCGGGAGCGAGACGCAGGCTCGTCCTGGTGCCTGCCAGGCGTCTGCCGATTTGGTTCCGGTCGCAGAGAGGAGCCGGTGGCGCCCGCCGGCTCGGCGGACCCTTGCCTCAGAGGGCGCGGCATCTCACCCGTCCGCCCGGCAAAAACACGCCGCTGCCCCGCAGGCCCTGCTCGAACCGGGCCCAATCGAGCCGGTACCCTCCCGAATCCGCGGCGCAGCCATCCCGGCACCCGCGACCCCGGTCAGGCCGACCGGAAGCCCTGCCCGTGCCTATCGCGCAAACTGTTCCTGCCCTTGCTAAAAGCGCCACATCTCACAAGGGATAGCGTGACCGGCCGTATGCAAGTCGTCTTCAATCCGGATGAGTGCCATGGCTGGATCGAAATCGGAGATCAACAATTCCAGGCGCGTAAGCTCGCCGACCACGGACGGAAGGAGGGGCAAGACGTTGACCTGCAGGTCCAGGGCTCGCAACCGGGACAAGCGGCCCAGTTCCGGGGGCAGGCCCGCCAACCGGTTCCAACTCAGGTCCAGGGTTTCCAACCGGGACAACCGGCCCAGCTCGGGGGGCAGGGCCGCCAACCCGTTGTGGCTCAGGTCCAGGCTGCGGAGGTTTGACAGTTGCCCCAGCTCGGGGGGCAGGGCCGCCAACCCGTTGTGGCTCAGGTCCAGGCTGCGGAGGTTTGACAGTTGCCCCAGTTCGGGGGGCAGGGCCGCCAACCAGTCGCCGTTGTCACTCAGGTCCAGGCTGTGGAGGTTCGGTAGTTGCCCCAGCTCGGGGGGCAGGGCCTCCAACCAGATGTCACTCAGGTCCAGGGTTTCCAACCGGGACAACCGGCCCAGGTCGGGAGGCAGGGCCATCAACACGTTGTGGCTCAGGTTCAGGTTGCGGAGGTTCGACAGTTGGACCAGTTCCGGGGGCAGGCCCGTCCACCCGGTGTGACTCAGGTTCAGGCTGCGGAGGTTCGACAGTTGCCCCAGTTCCGGGGGCAGGAAATCCAACCAGTTGTTGTAACTCAGGTTCAGGCTGTGGAGGTTCGACAGTTGCCCCAGTTCCGGGGGCAGGGTTCGCAAGCACGTGGAAGCCAGGTTCAGCGTGTGCAGTTGGGACAACCGACCCAGTTCCGGGGGCAGGGACGTGAGCGGGTTGTAGGCCGCTTCCAGGATACGCAAATCCTGGAGCCGGCCCAGTTCGGGAGGCAGGGCACGCAACCGGTTGCGCGACAGATCCAGGTGCGCCAGCCGGAGCCGGCCCAGGTCCGGGGGCAGGGCCGTCAGCTGGTTGCCCGACAAATCCAGAACTTGCAGGGGGGATCCCGGCGAGCGCGACCCGGCCGTTCCATGCCGTATGGGCTGCGGCCATGCGGATGGCAGGGCCGTCAACCGGTTGTCGCTCAGGTCCAGCCGGGCGAGGTTGGGGAGCTCATCGAGACCGGTCGGCAGCGTAGTCAACCGGTTGCCGCTCAGGTCCAGGGTTTCCAGCCGGTCGAGCCCCGCCGGCAAGGGCAGCGCCGGCAACCGGTTGCCGGACACATCCAGGGTGCGCAAGCCGGTGAGCCGGCCCAGTGCCGGGGGCAGGACACTCAACCCGTTGTGACTCAGGTCCAGGGTTTCCAACCGGGACAACCGGCCCAGTGCCGGGGGCAGGCCATGCAACCGGTTGCCGGACACATCCAGGGTGCGCAGGCCGGTGAGCCGGCCCAGGTCCGGGGGCAGGGCACTCAGCCGGTTGCCGGACACATCCAGGGTGCGCAAGCCGGTGAGCCGGCCCAGTGCCGGGGGCAGGCCATGCAACCGGTTGCCGGACACATCCAGTTTCCACAACCGGGCCAGTTGGCCCAGTTCCTGGGGCACCGGGCCGGTCAGCCGGCTGCCGGCCAGGGTCAGTGCTTCCAGGTTCGTCAACCGCCCCAGTTCCGGCGGAATGGCACCCGTCAACAAGGGGCCGCCCAGCGCCAGCCGGGACAGGGCCGTCAGCTGGCCCAGCTCCGAGGGCAGCTGCCACAACCCAAGGCTGTCCTCCCCATACCCATCCGGATGGGCGGCATGCCAATCCAGATACCGGACGCGCCCGCTGTCATCCAGCCGCGCGCCCAACTCCCGCAGCTCCGGTTCCAACTCCGGGACCGGTTTGTGCATGTCCAGCTCCCACCCCAGGGCCGTACCGAGAATGGCCAGCACCGCCCGGTCGTTGGCCGCCGCGGTCGTGCCCCAGGCCACCGCCAGGTTCCAGGCCGCGTGCGTGGCCTGCGGCCCGGCCGCCCGCACCTCGTACTGCAAGGTGCCGTCGGGCTGGATCCACAGCCGCAATGGCAGGGGCTCCGGATGGGCCGGATCCGGGGTACCGTCGAGCTGCACGATCCGGCCCTCCACATCCCGCCACACGATCTGGGGAGGCCGGGCATCCTCGGGGAGCTGGAACTGCAGGGAAACCCTGCAGCCTGCGACCGGCAAGGCACCGGATGGGGAGTGCAGGGATGCCTGCACCAGCTCTTGCGTGCGCGTAAGCTGGACCGCCACCGGCCGGGAATTCTGTTCTGTCCGGGCGCAGTCCGGTGCAGTCGCCTCGTTCTCCCCAGTTGCAAGTACCGTGGCCGGGAACATCAGCAGCAGGAGCAACGCCAGCAGCAGGCTTCCATGGCTACGGGGACGGAGGGCGTCGAAGGTGCGGTTCCACATGGGGGCAGGATTCTGTATGTCGGTGCGACTCGCCGCGGCCGACGATGCCGTCCCTCAGTGTATATGCGCCACTCCATTCCCCAAACAGCCGTTTGGGGAACGCATCCGACAGCGCGCATTTGAAGCCAACCACCTCTCGGCGGCATGTGTGCAACAACCCATATCAACAAACCATGCATTGTCCGTCGTCCGGACGATGTTTGTGTTACCCCGCGGGCATGAAGATCGGCTACGCCCGCGTCGGCACCCACGCACAGACACTCGATTGGCAAATCAGCCATCATGGAAGCGTTTGGGGCAGCCTTCCGCCGAGAACCTCCGTCCGTTGCGGGCGGAACTTCTGCACGGCGAGGAGCGTTCCCATCGGGACTCAGACACCCCGTAAATAAGAGGCGTGACGGGGCAGGCATCCACCTGTCCCGTCATGCATACGGCCCCTAACGTTCGCCGGACACACCGTCCGGACGACGGGATGCGGCCTCGGCCAGCTGCTGTCGGCACTGATCCCGAAAACGGCCTTCCTCGCGTGCGAAATCCGGCAGTTGGAAGGCCGCATACGTCTGCAGGGCGGTCTCAAACTCCAAGGTGGCAGCTTCCCACGCCTCCATGCCTTGGTAGACCTGGCCCAGATTGTGGTGCACGGTGGCCGCATCCAGCCACGACTCCTGGTCCTGATGACGCGCCAGGGCCTGCCGGAACCAATCCGCGGCCACCGACAGGTCCCCCACGTTTCAGCTCGCCACCCAGCCATTGCGGCGATAAAATCATCAGGAAGGAAATCCCGGGGTGCTGCCTGGCGCAGCAGGATGGCAAGCGTATGAAGTTCCGGTACGGCTGGCGGCGCGTCGGGCCGCTGGTCGCCGCCTTGGCCCTGGTCCTTAGTGCCGGCAGGCCACTGCAGGCCGGGGGAGAGGTGGTCCCCACATCCGCCTGTCCCAAAGCAGGGCCCTCGCCCAGCCTGGCCTGCGACAAGGAAATCCTTTTGTCGTTCCGGCAATCTACTGAACACAGACACTTGCGCACCTCCAACGGCTGGCTTCTCTTCGACTCCTGGCATCCCGATGCCCCCCTTTCCGACTTCGAGGGGGTCACCGTGGGGGGGGAGCCGCTTCGGGTCATTGAACTGCACCTAGATGGTTTTTCGACTTCTGAACATACTGACCAGGTGTTGTTGTCCCGGCTCTCCCACCTCCAGGTCCTGAGCATCATCCCTCCCGGTCTACTTGGGTCCCTCGCTCCAGAACTGGGGAATCTCACCCGGTTGCAGCATCTGGACCTGCGAGGCGCGGATATCCCTGTTCTGATTCAGGAAGGTCCCATCCCCCCGGAATGGGGTCGGCTCAGCCAACTGCAGTATCTGAATCTGTCAGGCAATGAAATTAAGGGCCCCATCCCGCCGGAACTGGGTCTACTTACCCGGCTGCAGCATCTGGATCTGTCAGATAACGCAACTGCGGGCCCCATCCCGCCGGAACTGGGCCTACTTACCCGGCTACAGCATCTGGATCTGTCAGATAATGCAATTGCGGGCTCCATCCCACCGGAACTGGGCCAGCTCGCCCGGCTGCAGCATCTGGATCTGTCAGATAACGAAATTAAGGGCCCCATCCCGCCGGAACTGGGACAGCTCGTCCGGCTGAACGAGTTGAATCTGGGTTACAACCAACTGAGCGGGCCCCTACCTCCGGAACTGGGACAGCTCGTCCAGCTGAACTACTTGAATCTGTTTAACAACCAACTGAGCGGACCCCTGCCTCCGCAATTGGGCCGGCTGACCTTACTGGAGTGGCTGGACCTGAGCGGCAACCAGTTGTCCGGACCCCTCCCTACGGAGCTGGGACAGCTCGTCCGGCTGAACGAGTTGAACCTGGATTACAACCAACTGAGCGGACCCCTCCCTGCGGAGCTGGGACAGCTCGTCCGGCTGAACGAGTTGAACCTGAATGACAACCAACTGACTGGTCCCCTGCCTCCGCAACTGGGCCACCTTGTCCAGCTGAACTACTTGAATCTGTTTAACAACCAACTGAGCGGACCCCTGCCTCCGCAACTGGGCCGGCTGACCTTACTGGAGTGGCTGGACCTGAGCGGCAACCAGTTGTCCGGACCTCTGCCTCCCGAGTGGGGCCAACTCGCCCGCCTGCGGGGTCTCAACCTGGGGGCTAACCAGCTGATGGGCCCCCTGCCTCCCGAGTGGGGCCAACTCCCACGGCTTGTGTTCCTGAACCTGTCCCGCAATCAACTGACCGGATCCATCCCCCAACACTTTGCGCAACCCAAGGGCTTGGCGATCTTGCGGCTGGCCGGCAATCAGCTGATCGGACCCATCCCACCGGGTCTGGGCCAGCTCATCTGGCTGAAGGAACTGGAACTCGCCGGCAACCCCCTGACCGGTTGCCTGCCTTCCGCGGTCCAAGCCAAATGTGTCGCCTGTCCCGACCTGCCTGCCTGCCCGCCACCCGCCCTCCCTGAAGCCGCTGTCCCTGCCTGCCTGCCACAGGGCCCATCCCCCAGCCTGGCCTGCGACAAGGAACTACTGCTCGCCCTCCGCCAAACCTGGGGTGACCCCACACCTTCCGCGCTTGAAAACTGGCAGCCGGAGACCCCCGTGCACCAATTCCGAGGCGTCGAGGTCGGGGGCCAACCCCCGCGCGTGGTCAAGATCAGTCTGGATCCGGGTGAAGGCGGGATGGACCCCTACAGTCCGCAGCGCACCCTCACGCCGCAGTTGGGCCGGCTGACCTGGTTGCACACCCTGCAACTGAGCCGTAGCCTGACTGGTTCGATCCCACCGGAACTGAGCCAACTCTCGCAACTCTCGGATCTGGATCTGTCCCACAACCAGCTGTCCGGCCCCCTGCCACCGGAACTGGGGCGGCTGACCTTACTGAAGTGGCTGAACCTGAGGGACAACCAGTTGACAGGGCCCCTGCCTCCCGAGTGGGGCCAACTCGACCACCTGCAAATTCTCAGGCTCAGGGACAACCAGCTGATGGGCTCCCTGCCCCCCGAGTGGGGCCAACTGACCCGCCTGTGGAGTCTCGACCTGAGGGACAACCAGTTGTCCGGTCCCCTGCCCCCCGAGTGGGGCCAACTGGCCAGCCTGCGGAGTCTCGACCTGAGGGACAACCAGTTGACCGGTCCCCTGCCCCCCGAGTGGGGCCAACTGGCCAACCTGTGGGAACTCACACTGAACGGCAACCAACTAACCGGTTGTTATGCCCGTGCCTACGCAGATTCCATCCACACCGAGCTCCCGGCCTGTCCCGCCCCGCCTGTTGACCCGGATGTGTCCAGGGGGTAGACCGTGGGCAGGGGGCGGACAAGCCGTGGCATGGCAGCTCCGGCCGGGGCGGGTTCCGTGGTTCCGCAAACGCTGCGCCAGGCCCTGCCCGGTCATACGGGCCACCCGCGCATAGTGGTCCTCGACAACGCCGGCATCCATCACTCCCGGAAGGTCCGGCAGGCCCGGCGCGAGTTGGCCGAGCGCGGCCTCTGGCTCTGGTACCTGCCGGCCTACAGCCCGGAGCTGAACGACATCGAACGAACCTTCCGCACACTCAAGCACGAGGCCATGCCCCAACGCACCTTCACGGCCACCCGGACGCTGCCGGCGGCCGTAGAGACCGCCTTCCGGCAGGTCAACGCCCAGCTGACGCCTTCAGATTAAGTCATGCGAAATGCATAGGGTCGGATACACCCGGTCCCCCAGGGCCCAACGCAGCTTCTGGAAGAAGCGTTCCACCGGATTCAGATCGGGCGCGTAGGGCGGCTGCACCACTTGAGGCACCCCGATGGCCTGCTTTTCCGTGTCCTTGTGGCCGCCGGCCCCGTACCAGACCCAGCCGTTGACGCCCGGTACCGAACCCGTCCGGTTGGACACTTGTCCCCCACCCCAAACTGCATGGCCCCGTGTGCCCAGCCAAGTCAGGCTCAGCGAATCCCGGCAACCGCCAACGACTCGGCGATCTCAATCACCCGGTCCGCCACCGGCGCGAAGAAGACCTGCCTGTCCCTGACGATGTCCCCCTCGCCAACATAGGCCGCCAACTGTTCCGCGTCCAGTGCGAAGTGCGCCGCCGCGGCCGTGCTGCCGCCAAGATCCTCGCGCGCCCGCGGCATGGCGTCGATGCGCGCGAGCAGTGCCTGGAGATCCGCATCCCCGAACGGTTCGGGTGTGGCCATCACAATCGAGTGGCTGCCCCCGGTATACCAGAGAACGGAATGGGGAAAGGTGGTCCTGAACGTCCGCAGGATGAGACGAAAGTCATCCTCGGACATGCTGTGGAACGGCAGCCACTGGAAGAAGACCCCGCCGGGCGCCAGGCGATCGGCCACGGTTGCATAGAACTCGTGCGTGAAGAGGGCCCAGCTGCTGGTGTTGGCCGGATGCGTGGCGTCCGCCGTAATGATGTCGTACCGGTGGGGAGTGCGCAGCAGAAAGTTGCGACCGTCCTCCACGTGCAGCCGCACCCGCGGCGAATGGAGAACATTGTGGTTCTCTTCCCAGTACACCTCGGCCGCCTCCAACATTTCACGGGACAGGTCGACCGCGTCCACGTGGGGAATTCCGTGGCCGTCGAGGGAGCCGGTGGCGATACCGTTGCCGAAACTCAGCATCAAGGCGCGCTGGGCACCTTCCCGGACCAGAGGCGGCAGGTGTCCGAGGGCACGGAACGCCTGCATGCTAATCGCGTCCGTCGGGACCTCGATGCGGCCGTTCACGAAGGACACCTTGATGTTGTTCT
The DNA here is from genome assembly GCA_965219935.1 of Caldilineaceae bacterium. Taxonomy (GTDB): domain Bacteria; phylum Chloroflexota; class Anaerolineae; order Caldilineales; family Caldilineaceae; genus Bin34. Next base: position 2,639,862 of record CBDCOU010000003.1, read on the forward strand.
CCGGCACATCGAAGACGGCCACGGTCGTATCCACGCCTTCGGCGTAGAAGGCCATGAATTCACCGGGATCCTGCCGAAAGCCGAGATACACCGCCGGGGGCCGCAGGACGAAACCGACCAGGAGAAGAACAGCCGCGGCGGTCGGCCAGCGGAGCTTCCGGACCGGATCGGCCATCCTAAGCGAAAATCCGGCCAGCGAGGCCAAGCCCAACAGTAGGCTTCCCGTGGCCAGCAGGAACAGAGACCCCTGCAGCCCCGCGGTCGGGATTAACCCAAAGGTGGTCGCCAGTACTCCCGCGACGGCTCCCAGCGTGTTGACGGCGTTGACCCGACCCGTGGAGACGCCCAGGTTGCCGTCCGTGTCCTCTGCCGCCAGATACTGGACGATCGGCCACAGGTACCCCATGAGGCAGGTGGGCGGCAGCAGAACAAACACAGCCAACAGAAACTCGAACAGGATGGCCCTGCCGAGGCTGTAGACGCCGAAGAGATCTTCGTAGGCCACCAGCGGCAGGAGGTAGAACAGAAAGACGGTCGCGAGACCCAGGGCCGCCAGCCACAGCTGCAGATGTCCGAAACCGGCCAGGGAGGGTTGATGCCGCCTCAGTCGCCGCGCGGCCACGCCGCTGCCGATCGACAACCCCATCAGAAACACCGTCAGGACGATGGCAAAGGAATAGACGGCATCCAGGGTAAACACGGCCAGGACGCGGCCCCATACCACCTGATAGCCAAGGGCAACCGCGCCGGAGACTCCGTAGGCCACCAGCAACCATGTGCTGCGACGACTTCGACCGGTGGGCACGGAAGTTTCGCTTGATCGCTGAACGGCGGGGGTGTCCTTCGTGCCTGATGGAGCCGTTCGATGGGCCCAGAGAGCCAACAGGCCGGCTACGACATGCAGGCCGGCCGCGATCCAGATGGCAGCTCCGGCCGGAAGCGTACGCAGGAAGATCAGGGCGGTGCAGCCGCACCCGACCGCCGCGCCCACTGTTTCCCAAGCGTACAGGCGTCCGACCAGCGCGCTGCCGCGCTGTGTGTCCTGTTGGCCCGCCCACCGGCCCAGCAACGGCAGGGACCCTCCCGCCAGCAGGGCAATCGGTGACAACACAGCCACCGACAAACCGAGGCGCAGCACCTGGACAAAGCCCTGTTCCAAGCCGAGGCCGGGTGCCAATGCAGCATAAAGATGGCGAACCTGCTCCAGGCCCAGGAGGGTCAGGAGCGCCAGTCCGGCCAGTGCCGCCTGCATCCCGGCAAACCACAATAACGGCCGGCGAATTCTTCCCATGGCCCGGGCAAACAGCCAGCTGCCCAGAGCGGTTCCTCCCAACAGGGCCACCACAACCGCCGCATAGGCCTGAACGCTCAGGCCAAAGGCCAGCGTCGCCTGACGCACCCAGATCAGTTCCTGAATCAGGGCACAGATGCCTGTCATGGCAGCGGCAGCACCTACCGGAGCGAGTTTGGAACTGGGCAAGGTAGGCACTCCGGTCAAAAAAAATGGGGCTGAATTACCGCTGTTCGTACCTGAACTCACTTGGGAGTGCTTCGAAATGGCGATGCGGCGCGTCCAACAAGAACCAGGAAAGGGTTTTGGGGATATCAGGGGAACGGGCCAGAAATGGAATTATCGATATCCGGTGAAGGGATTCCGTTGTCCCCAAACAGCTCCAGCGACATGGTATGCAGCAGGTGTGGCAAGTATTTTGGGGTTTTCGGCCCATGAGGATAGCTTCTCGGAGGTCTCGGCTTCAGTCGCATAACAAGGACGGTGCGCGAGCAGGAATACGGGAACACCTCAGTATCCAGGTGCCTACTCCAAGTTCGCAATCACAAGATTATGCTAAGCCCAGCACTATCTCCGTGTAGGCGAGGTTGCGGCCGGCCTTGACGGTAGTCTGCCGGAGTAGGTTGAGCGTCATACGTCACAGCAGGTGCAGGTTGCGGGGGCATGGCCCATTCACTCCCGGCTTGGTGGACAAGACTTGGCTGTCGCGTGCCGACCACTGCCGGCAAGGTGCAGTTGACGAAGCTAGACTTTGACCGGTAGTACTGGTTCACCTACCCGGAACGATGCGGTGTGGCAATCGCGGCAACCGATCACAACCGCCTTTACCGAACTCCTCAAGGTTCCCGGTTTGGAGCCCCAGTTGTGTCTGGTCCACATTGGATGCACCGTGGCCCAATAGCAGTTCCACATGAACTTGGCATCGTAGGCGGCGGAGTCGGTTGCGTGCCTGGTTCAAGGCAGATGAAGCTACTGACGGAGTGGGCGTGGGAACGGAACCTTTACGCGCCGAGGTACCGATAGCATGCCTGGATGAAACGGAGACTGTACCCCCAGATGGCTCAGCAGGTTCCGCAGGGAAGCCGGGGGCGCCCGCATCACCTGGGCACAGGAGTCGCAGCCACACCACCGCACAAAACGTGCCCATACGCGAAGCCTGTACCCCGGCATGCTGCCGACAGATCGCACCTCCGACACCCGTCCGGGGGCACCACCCCCAACAGGGCTGCACCGTCAGTCGGCAGTACTCCCGCCGCGGACTCCTACCACGGACCCCGGTTCACCTACCGGGAGATTCGGTGCCGGACGCAGGAGGTTCCCCAGTCTCGGAAGCCTCGTGGGTCTGCCAAGTCAGGTCCATCACACGGTAGTCCACATAACCCAGACCATCCACCTTCGGGTTGTCCACATAGCGCATCTCACCGTTTGTGTCGATGGTCAGGTCGAAGATGGCCGGTTGTGCGTCGGACACAGGCATCCCGTCCGCGTCAACCCGCATACCCGTCACCGTGTGTGTCACCCGGGTCGCGGGCCGGAAGACTGCCGGCAGCACGAATTGCGACTGCAGATCCTGTCGCGCATGGTATTGCACGGGCGCGCGCGGGCTGCCGAAGCTGATGGTCACCGTTGTTCCGCTCTTCCATGCCTCCCAGTGCCCGTCGGGATTGGTCGCCAGGTTGAGGAAGTCCCCCGCGGCTACATCCGAGACCACGTTCCACAACAGGATGGTGCCGTCCAAACTACCGCTGGCGAGGGTCCGGCCATCGGGGCTGAAGGCTACGCTCCAAACCTCGTCCGCATGGCCTTCCAGGGTGTACCGAAGGGTACCCGTGGCCACGTCCCACAGGCGAATGTGGTCAGCATTGCCCGTGGCCAGAGTGCGGCCGTCGGGACTGAACACCATGCTTCGGATCCGGGCTGCAGGGCCCTCCAGGGTATGCCGAAGAGTACCCGTGGCCACGTCCCACAAGTGAATGATGCCGTTAAAACCAGAATCATTAAATCTGTAATAACTAGAATCATGTTTGTTGAGGGCACTGGCGAGAATTCGACCATCCGGACTGAAGGCCGTGCTCCAAACCGACTCCTCAAAACCCTCCTGCGTACGATGGGGGGAGCCCGTGGCCACATCCCATAGGCGGATGGTACGGTCCCAACTGTTGCTGGCCAGGATCCGACCATCCGGGCTGAACGCTATGCCGTCGACATTCCTTGAATGGCCCTGCAGGGTATGCCGCAGGGAGCCCGTGGCCACATCCCACAGGCGGACGGTGTTGTTGGAATAACCGCCACTGGCCAGGGTGTGGCCATCGGGACTGAACTGCACACTGTAGAGTTCCTCCCCGCGGTGATCCATGGCATGTTGGAGAGTGCCCGCGGCCGCGTCCCACAGGCGGATGGCACCGGCATATTCGGCACTGGCCAGGGTGCGGCCATCCGGACTGAACGCCACGCTGGCGATCAACTTCCCATCGCCAGCCAAAGAGTGCCGGAGGGTACCCGTGGACACATCCCACAGGCGAATCGTGCCGTCGTCGCCACCCAGACCGAGGGTTTGGCCGTCCGGACTGAACGCCAAGTTCGGAACCCATTTTGCATGGCCTGTCAGTGTGTGCCGCAGGGTGCCCTCGGCCGCGTCCCACAAGCGGACCGTGCCGTCGCTCCAACCTTTGCCGGCCAGGGTCCGCCCGTCGGGGCTGAACGCCACGACGCGGACCTCCGGTGCATGGTGTGCCAAGGTGTGCCGGAGGGTGCCCGCGGCCACATCCCAAAGACGGATGGCATGGTCTCCACCTTGACTGACCAAGGTCCGGCCATCCGGACTGAACGCCACACTGTCAACCTGTTTCTCAGGGTGCTCCAAGGAGTGTCGGAGGGTGCCTGCGGCCACATCCCACAGGCGAACGGTGGAGGTTCCGTCGCGACTGACCAGGGTCCGGCCATCCGGACTGAACGCCACGAAGCGGACCCAGCCCCACGGGATCTTCAGAGTGTGCCGAAGAATGCCCGCAGCCACATCCCACAGGTGGGTTTGGCCGTCACGACCGGCAGTGACGAGGATCCGCCCGTCGGGACTGAACACCACACTGGTGACACCACTCGCATGACCCTCCAGGGAGTACAGAAGAGTGCCCGCAGCCACATCCCACAGGTGGATTTGGCCGTCGCGACCGACACTGACGAGGGTCCGCCCGCCGGGACTGAACACCTCGCTGGCGAGATCACTCGCATGGTCCTCCAGGATGTGCAGGAGAGTCCCCGTGGCCACATCCCACAGGTGGATTTGGCCGTCACGACCGGCAGTGACGAGGATCCGCCCGTCGGGACTGAACACCACCTTGACGAGATCACTCGCACGGTCCTCCAGGACGTGCAGGAGAGTCCCCGTGGCCACGTCCCACAGGGAAAAGGTGTTTCCTCCCCGTTTGATGGCGAGGGTCCGGCCGTCGGGACTGAACGTCATGTCATAGGCGTCACTCGCATGACCTTCCAGGATGTGCCGGAGGGTGCCCGTGGCCACGTCCCACAGACGGACGGTGGGAGTCCCATCCCTGCTGGCCAGAGTCCGGCCGTCGGGACTGAAGACCACACTGGTGACCCACTTCCTGTGCCCTTCCAGGGTGTGTCGAAGGGTGCCTGTGACTGCGTCCCACAGGAGGACCGTACCGGCACGCCCACCGCCTTCAGGGGTCCAGACATCAGGACCAAAACTGGCCAGGATCCGGCCGTCGGGACCAAACGCCAAGCCGGCAACCCCATTCGGATGACCTTTGAGTGGGTACTCAACTTCGTAGGTCCGGGTGTCATACAGCCAAACGCCCATGCTGCCCCCAACCGCCAGACGGGTACCGTCCGGCGAATACCGCACGGTCGCAGCCGTACCCCGACCCAGACGGACCTTGGCCTCGGCCGGCAACGGCTCAAATGGAGATTCCCTAGCCACAACGGGCGATGCCGCGGCCAAGAGCAGGCACAGACATGCAGCCATCACCCGGATTGGGATCTTCACGGACAACATCGAACAGCCTCCTCAATGGCAAACCAACCGCATACCTTGCACCAGGGATAGGAACATCCAGCCGTCATGATCAGGACCATCTCAGTATCACCCTAAACCTGAAGGCCCCCTCGTCATGGACTTCATCCCAGCTACCTTCCCACAAGCCAACTCGTCGATCCCGATCCCCTCAATCCCCACTCACCGCACTGGCTCGCGGCCCGCCTTGGCTTAACGCCAACGGACAGGGCTTTTTCACAAGCGGGGATACTCCAAAATCCAGGGCAATTGCATTCTGACAGGGTCGTGGCACCGGTAGGTTGAATCAGCGTTTTGAAAGCTGGAAATTTGCCACTGCAGCAGGCGGAAAACAAGCCCATTCGGGCATCGCGGCCATGCGCGAACAGGCCGGATGAGCCTGGGACTACCTGCTTGAGGACCTGTCAAAACAGAATGTGATTGCCCTACTCCAGAATCAGAAAAGCGGAACCAGTGACAATATCTTGGATTCTTGGCATGCCATGGGTACACGGCGGGTACGCGGCCGGTATATGATGCGACGTTATCTCTACGTATACTGGATTCTTGGCATATTCCAACTTGAAAAATGGATCATGAATCCTGTGCACGAACAACTGCCGGATTGCCGGCTACTGTGGGTGGATGCCCGACCGGAATCGCTGGACCCGGTCCAACGCCTGCTGAAAACCCATCGCATCACCGTTCGGTGTGTACCCGACTTTGAGGCGGCGCTGGGACAAGTCCAGACTTGGGTGCCCCATGTACTCCTGCTCGATTATGGACGGTCGGCAACGGGCATGCACTACGAAACGTTCGTGTACGAGGAATTGCCACCGGTGGACCCCTATGGTGCCGGTGGACAGCTTTTCGACAATCCCTGGCGCTACACGGCGACCCCCATCCTGCTGACGGCCGGCGGCCTGCCCGCAACGGTACCCGGCTATGTGACGCCGCACCTGACGCGCGTGGCCTATTTTCTGCCCAAGCCCTGCGATGTCAGCCACCTGGTCCAACGGGTGAGGGACATTCTGAAAATCCCTCCCTTGGGTTTAACCCTGGACCCGCACCGCAGGCGTGTGTGGATTCAGGGCACGTCCCATTCGCTTTCGCCCCGGGAACTGGACATCCTGCGCCTTCTGGCCCAAAGCCATCCCGAGCCCCTCACCGCACCGCAGCTGATGCAAAGGCTGCACGACGAAAAAGGGATCAGAACCAACGAGGCCAAAGTGCGCGTGGATGTCCATCACATACGCCAGATTCTGGAAACAGTACCGGCCAAACCCCAACTGCTGTGCAATGAAGGACACGGCTACTTCCTGTCCCACAAGCCGGCCTGGCATTCTGCATGACCGGTGATACCGGGCCGGTACGGAAGGCCCGGCCACAGGTCCGGTCCCCTGCCTGGGACCTCATCTCCTCAGGGTGTTCAGGCTGTCCTGAGCATGGCGGTTGGATATCCCAATCCCTTGCCCTAATTCAAGGCGTCGCATTGGCGTGCCATTGAGAAGACCATCCGATGTTGTCCTCTGCCCGCATCTTGGCCACAAGCCTGTTTCTGCTTCTGGCCGTGCCCTTGCCCGGTGTGGCCCAGTCCCCTCTGTCCGAACACCTGCCTGCCGAGGCCAAGTCCCCTTTGCACCGGGACACGATTCAGGGCATGCCGTATTCACCGGACGGCTCCGGTCTGACGGTTGGGGACCGTACCGGCATCCGGTTGTCCAATGCCCACTCCCACGATGTCGTGTCCCTGGCCACAATCCATACAGAGGCAGTCCCCAGGGCGGTGTTCAGTCCCGATGGTCGGATCCTCGCCAGTGCCGGTCGCAATGGTGCTGTCCACCTCTGGGATGTGGCCACCGGCATCCGCCAGCAAGTCCTACTGGGCCATACGGGAAGTGTCTGGAGCTTGGCCTTCAGTCCCGACGGTCAAACCCTCGCCAGCGCCGGAGAGGACCATGCCATCCGCCTTTGGGACCCGACCACCGGCACGCCCCGGCACATACTGGAAAGGCATGTCGATCGAGTCACCAGCGTAGCCTTCAGTCCCGACGGCCAAACCCTGGCCAGCGGCAGTGAAGACCAAACCGTCCGCCTCTGGGACCCGACTACCGGTATCCTCCGACACACTTTGGGAGGCCATGCGGGAAATGTCCGGAGCATATCCTTCAGTCCCGACAGCCGGACCCTCGCCAGCGGCAGTCTGGACGATACCATCCGTCTGTGGAACGTAGTCACCGGCACTCTCCGGCACACGCCGCCGGACTGGGTTGATGGGGTCCTTGATGTGGCTTTCAGTCCCGACGGGCGGACCCTCGCCGTTGGTGGCTGGAGCACAACGGCTCACCTTTGGGATGTAGCCACAGGGTCCCGCAACCACAACCTGATGGGGCATGGGGGCTGGGTCCGGAGCATGGTCTTCAGTCCCGACGGTCGGACCCTCGCCAGCGGCGGTGCGGACCATGTCGTCCACCTCTGGGAGGTGACCGCGGACACCTATATCCTGTCTCCCCAGTACGCTCTGCAAGGCCATACGGGCAGTGTCCGCAGCGTGGCCTTCAGTCCCGACAGCCGGACTCTTGCCAGTGGCGGAGACGTCACCGTCCGCCTTTGGAACGCGGATACAGGCAGCCTCCAGTACACCATGGAAGGTCATGGGGGAAAGGTCTGGAGCGTAGCCTTCAGTCCCGACGGTCAAACCCTCGCCAGCACTGCTTGGGACGACACCGTTCGCCTGTGGAACGTGGCCACGGGTACCCTCCGGCACACTTTGGAAGATCATCGAGAGGAGATCTCAGCCTCGGGACACTTCCCCAACTTGGTCAACAACCCGGACGGACGCTGGCAGGTGTGGAGGAGCGGGACAACAGTAACGATCACCTTCAACAGTCCGCGCGCGCGTGTGCAGCATTACGCGCGGCAAAACCCGCAGCCGCAGTTTGTGCTGCCCGCGGGCTTCCGGCCCGCGAGACAAGTGATGTACACGGTCACAGGTACACGGGTCGACGCGGACGGGGTTCCGGTACCGAACACGCCACCCGTGAACTTCGACCTGACCATCGACACGAACGGGGAGATGCGCTACGTGGACAACCCGAATGTGGACGGTCTAGGCCATGTGGACTACCGCGTGACACACCTGACGTGGCAAACCCGCAAGGGTCAAGCAACCTCGGCATCCGGCGACGGGACCATGCCGTTGGGCACCGACCATCAGACGAAGGAGCACGACGGCACCGGACAAAGCCTGGTCGCCAAGTCGGAAATTGATCCCACCGCCCTCACCATGGTCAGTACCGGCGCGACCCACACCTGCGGGGTGCAGACCAACGGCAACATCGCCTGCTGGGGCGATGACACGTATGGACAGGCCACACCGCCGGCCGGCACCTTCACCGCCGTCAGTGTCGGAAACGGCTACACCTGTGGGGTGCAGATCAACGACACCCTTGTCTGCTGGGGCGAAAACGACTACGGGCAGGCCACGCCACCAGTCGGTACCTTCGCTACCGTCAGTGCTGGCGAGAGATACGCCTGCGGGGTGCGGACCGACGGCAACATCGCCTGCTGGGGTAATGACCGGTTTTACCGGGGCAGCGACCTGACCGGACAGTTCACAACACCGGCCGGCACCTTCACCGCTGTCAGTGTTGGAAGCCGACTCGTTTGCGGAATACGGACCGACAGCACCCTCACCTGTTGGGGCGGGTACGACCATAGGCGGGACTGGGCCGCCGGAGGTGCCAGACGTCCCACGCCGCCGGCCGGCACCTTCGCTACCGTCAGTGCCGGTGATAGCCACGCCTGCGGGGTGCGGACTGACGGCACCCTCGCCTGCTGGGGCGATCCGGAAGAGATTGTTGTTCGGATACCCCTCCCGGGCGGTGCCTTCACCGCCGTCAGCATCGGCTACAACCACGCCTGCGGAGTACGAACCGACGGCACCCTCACCTGCTGGGGCAACGACACTTATGGACAGGCCACCCCGCCGGAAGGCACTTTCTCTACCGTCAGTGCCGGTGATAACCACACCTGCGGGGTGCGGACTGACGGCACCCTCATCTGCTGGGGCGATCCGGAAGAGTTTGTTGTTCGGATGACCCTCCCGGGCGGTGCCTTCACCGCCGTCAGTATCGGCTACAACCACGCCTGCGGAGTACGAACCGACGGCACCCTCGCCTGCTGGGGCAACGACACTTATGGACAGGCCACCCCGCCGGAAGGCATCTTCACCGCCGTCAGTGCCGGCTACAACCACACCTGCGGGATGCCGGCCGACGGGGCTCTCAATTGCTGGGGCAACGACGCTTATGGACAGGCCGCCCCGCCGGCCGGTACCTTCGCCACCATCAATGTCGGCCATAACCACGCCTGTGGGATGCGAACCGACGACACCCTCACCTGCTGGGGTGAGAACGCATACGGGCAAGCCACCCCACCGGAAGGCATCTTCACCGCCATCAGTATCGGCGACAACCACACCTGCGGGGTGCGGACCAACAGCACCCTTGCCTGCTGGGGCGCAGGAAGCGTGGATGACACAAGCCACTACGCATATGGGCAAGCCACACCGCCGGAAGGCATCTTCACCGCCGTCAGTGCCGGCAACAACCACACCTGCGGGGTGCGGACCGACAGCACCCTCGCCTGCTGGGGCGATGACACGTTTGGACAAGCCATGCCGCCGGAAGGTACCTTCACCGCCGTCAATGCGGGAGCCAACTACACCTGTGGGAGGCGGACCAACGGCACCCTCGTCTGCTGGGGCTACGACGTGGATGGACAGGCCACACCACCAACCGGCACCTTCACTGCCGTCAGTATCGGCCGCAACCATACCTGCGGGGTACGGACCAATGACACTCTCGCCTGTTGGGGCGACAACAGGGATGGACAGGCCACACCGCCAACCGGCACCTTCACCACCGTCAGTATCGGCCAGAACCATACCTGCGGGGTGCGGACCAACGGCACCCTCGCCTGCTGGGGAAACAACTGGAAGGGGCAAGCCACACCGCCAACCGGTACCTTCACCACCGTCAATGCGAGAGCCCAATACACCTGCGGGGTGCGGACCAACGGCACCCTCACCTGCTGGGGAATTTGGGAAGACCTCGTTGTTCGGAGAACCTTCCCGGGCGATGACTTCACCGCTGTCAGTGTTGGTTATCACTATGCCTGCGGGGTGCGGACCAACGGCACCCTCACCTGCTGGGGCGACGACGCATTTGGACAGGCCATGCCGTCGGCCGGCACCTTCATTGCTGTCAGTGCCGGCTACAACCATACCTGCGGAGTGCGGACCAACGGCACCCTCGCCTGCTGGGGCGACAACAGGAAGGGGCAAGCCTCGCCGCTAGGCGGTACCTTCGCCGCCATCAGTGTCGGGCGCGGGCACGCCTGTGGGGTACGGACCGACGATACCCTCGCCTGCTGGGGCGACGACGCGTTTGGACAGGCCACGCCACCGGGCGGCACCTTCACCGCCGTCAGTGCCGGCTACAACCATATCTGCGGGGTGCGGACCAATGGCACCCTCGCCTGCTGGGGCGACAACAGGAAGGGGCAAGCCACGCCACCGGGCGGCACCTTCACCGCCGTCAGTGCCGGAGGTGCCCGACACACCTGCGGCGTGCGAACCGACGGCACCCTCGCCTGCTGGGGCGACGACGCGTTTGGACAGGCCACACCACCGGGCGGCACCTTCACCGCCGTCAGTGCGGGAGCCCGATACACCTGCGGCATGCGAACCGACGGCACCCTTGCCTGCTGGGGAGATTGGGAAGACGTTGTTGCTCGGATGATCCCGCCGGACAGCACCTTCGCCGCCATCAGTGTCGGCTGGGGCTACCGTTGCGGGATACGGACCGACGGCACCCTCGCCTGCTGGGGGGATTGGGAAGACGTTGTTGCTCGGATGACCTTCCCGGGCGATACCTTCACCGCCGTCAGTGTCGGAGACGGCCACGCCTGCGGGATACGGACCGACGGCACCCTCGCCTGTTGGGGGAGGGATGCCTATGGGGCTGGGTGGACTCCTGCCGGCTTTGGCCGCGCCACGCCGCCGGCAGGCACCTTCACCGCCGTCAGCGCGGGAAAAGCCCACACCTGCGGGGTGCGGACGGACGGTACCCTCGCCTGCTGGGGCGATGACAGGAGAGGGCAAGCCACGGTGCCGGACGGGACTTTCACGGACCTCAGCGCGGGAGAAGCCCACACCTGCGGAGTGCGGACCAACGGCACTCTCGCCTGTTGGGGCATTGGGCAGGCCACACCGCCAGATGGCACCTTCGTCGTCGTCAGTGCCGGAGAAGTCCACACCTGTGGGGTGCGGACCGACGGCACCCTCGCCTGCTGGGGCGACAACAGGAGGGGACAGGCCTCGCCGCCGGACGGCACCTTCACTGCTGTCAGTGGCACCTGTGGGATGCGGACCGACGGCACTCTCGTCTGCTGGGGTATTGGGCAAGCCACACTGCCGGACGGCACTTTCACCGCTATCAGTAGCACTTGCGGTATACGGACCGACGGTACCCTTGCCTGTTGGGGAGGGTAGCCTCGATAGCCATACCGACAGGATTCGGAAATCAGCCGATTCGTGGTATGCGTAACCACAGTCAGGGCGGACTGTCCGGTGCCAACTGCTGTGCAATGAGGAACACGGGTACTTCGTGGCCTGCCAGCCAACCTGGCATTCCGAACGCCCGGCCGCACGCGCCGGCCCCGGTAAATCCGGCCTGCTGCCAGGTTCCCTTCCCGGAATCTCATCTACGTAAGGTATCCGCCAAGTCACCCAAGCCCCAAGGGCACCTTTGGGTGGGGATTTCATTCAGCCAAGTTGTGTACTTGGGAATGTGCCCCATACCCGTATGCTTCCGTGTCACAGGCTCTTGGCCCGGCCCCGATGCACCTGCCTACTATCCAGACTTCGTTGTCGGACACCGGGGACATCGCCGTTCCGGATATTGACAGCGTCTCCGGAACCTCGTTGGTCTGCCACGTCAGGTGCGTTACGCCGTAGGCCACATGGTCAAGGTCGCCCACCTTCGCGGTGTCCACATAGCGCACTTCGCCATTCGGACCGATGGTCAGGTCGAAGATTGCCGGTTGCGCGTTCGAGATCGGCGTCCCGTCCGCGTGGACCCGCGTGCCCGTTACCGTGTGCATCACCTGGGTCACGGGTCGGAACTCCACGGACAACACGACCTGTGACTACGGGTTCTGCCGTGCGTCGTACAGCACAGGTGCGCGGGGATTGCTGAAACGGGCCGTCACCGTTGTCCCCGGCCGTCACACCTCCCAGCGTCAATCCGGGTTGTCGACCAGACTGTGAAATTCTCCCGCGGCCGCATCCCAGACCACATCCCACAACAGGACGGAACCGTCGTCACTGCCACTAGCAAGGGTCCGGCCATCGGGACTAAAGGCCACACTGGAGACCCTATCCGCATGGCCTGTCAGGGTGTGCCGAAGGGTGCCTGTGGCCACATCCCACAGGCGAATGGCACCGTCGTCCATGCCCGTGGCAAGGATTTGCCCGTCAGGGCCAAAATCCAAGCTGTGAACCTGGCCGTGATCGTCGGTCAGGTTGTGCCGTAGGGCACCTGTAGCTACGTCCCACAAGTACAGATTGTGGTCGTCGTAAATGCGAGTCACAAGGACCTGACCGTCGGGACTGAACGTCACAATGTGGGAGTTGTCCCCTTGGTGCTCGAAGGCATGTTGAAGGATCCCCGTGGCTGCATCCCAAAGCCAGACAACATCCCTCCCTGTCGTGGTTAAGGTCCGACCGTCGGGACTGAATCCCCCAAATCCACCTCGCACTACATGCCGTACGGTGCCCGTGGCCAGGTCCCAGAGGTCGACAACGCCCTGCCTTTGCGTGGCCAGGGTCCGACCGTCGGGACTGAATCCCCCAAATCCGCCGGATGTCTCCAGCGTGTATCGGATGGCACCCGTGGCTGCGTCCCACAGGCGGACAGTATGGTCGTCACGGTCAATGGCCAGAATTCTCCCGTCGGGGCTGAATGCCACGGCGAAAACCCTGACCCCATATGCGGAGCTCTGCAAACTGTGCCGAAGGGTGTGCCGACGGGCCCCCGTGACCGGGTCCCAAAGGCGGACAGGACCCCACTCACTGCCTACAGCCAGGGTTCGACTATCGGGACTGAACGCCATGATCAGGACGTGCCCTTCCCCTACGAAGCCCTCCAGGGTATGCAGGAGAATGCCCGTGGCGATGTCCCACGCGCCGATCTTGTTGTCACGCCGGCCAACAAGGCCGCCGTGGTAAACAACCAACGGGAGCGAACGGTGAACAACCAGGGTCCGACCGTCGGGACTGAACAATACTCTGCGGACCACATCCGCATGGTGCTCGAAAGCATATTGGAGGATGCCCGTGTCCACGTCCCAGAATCGGGTCGAGGTCCCGACTCTGTCAATTAGGGTCAGACCGTCGGGGCTGAAGGCCAAACCGCGAATCCCCTCTGAATATCGCGTAGAGTCGGTTTCAAATGGTGCAAAGGTGTGTTGAAGGGTGCCTGTGGCCAAGTCCCACAGGCGAATGCCGTTTCCTTTACTGGCCAGGATCCGACTATCGGGACTAAACGCCAAGTCGCCAACCTGAAATGAGTGGTCCAAGGTGTGCCGGAGGGCACCCGTGCCCATGTCCCATAGATAGACGATGCCATCCTCGCTGCCAGTGGCAAGGATTTGCCCGTCAGGACTGAACTTCCCAATTCGAATGTCATCCTCTTTGTGCTCGAAGGAGTTTCGGAGGGTGTTTGTGGACACGTCCCACAGGCGGATGGTGCCCCCACCTCTAGTGACCAGGCTCCGGCCGTCGGGACTAAACCCCTGAAAGTTACCGGATTCCTCCAGGGTGTGCCGGAGAGCCCCCGTATCCACATCCCACAGGCCTCCCCCAGCAATCAGGGTCCGACCGTCGGGACTGAATCCCCAAAGGCCACCAGTTTCCAGGGTGTGCTGGAGAGTACCTGTGGCCGCGTCCCACAGCCGGATGGTCCCGTACTCGCTGGTACAGGCCAGGGTCCCGTTGGAACTGAACACCATATTGAGGATCTCGCCATGGTGCTCCAGGGTATGCCGGAGGGTACCCGTGGCCACATCCCATAAGCGCACGGTGGAGGCCCAATCCTTGGTGGCCAGAATCCGGCCGTCGGGACTGAACGCCTGGTTCCGGACCCACTTCGTGTGGTCCTCCAAGGAATGTCGGAGAGTGCCCGTGGCCACGTCCCACAGGCGCACTGTGTCGTCACGGCCGGCGCTGGCCAGGGTCCGGCCATCGGGACTGAATGCCACACTCCAGACCTCGTCCGTATGACCTGTGAGCAAGAATTCAACTTCGTAGGTCCGCGCGTCGTACAGCCAAACGCCGATGCTGCCCCCTACTGCCAAGAGAGTGCCGTCCGGCGAATACTGCACGGATACCGCACTGCCCCGGTCCAGACGGGCCTTTGCCCCGACCGGCAGCGGCTCAAACGGGGATTCCTGGGCAACGACGGGCGATGCTGCGGCCAAACACAGACACAGGCTTGTGACTAGGATCTGGATCGGGATTTTCATGAGCAACATCGGACAGCCTCCTACGGCAAACCAGTTCCATGCCCTGACTAGAACAGGAACATCCAACCGCCATGGTCAAGACTGTCTCAATGGCCCCCCAAGTCGGGCTCAGAGGCGGAAGCGACGAGTTGTTTCCAATTGGATTCGTCTTGGCACATTCCCGTCAACGCGCTCTCACATCCGGGAGTCCCAGGGCGGCAAACAAAATTTAGCTTGCGCATTCAATCTGCCGCAGGTTGCCGCGTCGGTTGCGGCTGGTATCGCTCGACTTCGATGCTGTCTTCGTTCCGGCGCGCCTGGGCAAGATCCCAGGCGGTTTGCCGACGCAGCCAGAACTCGGCGCTGGACCATCCCGCCTTTTCCAGCCGAATGGCCATCTCCGGGGAAATGCCCGCGTGTCCGTTAAGTACCCGCGAGAGCGTATGACGGGCAACACCCAGCACCCGCGCCGCTTCAGTCACGTTCAAGCCGAGCGGTTCCAGACAGTTCTCACGGATGCTGCGTCCGGCGTGTGGAGGATTGAACATCGCCATGTTGCTACTCAACTCCTAGTGATAGTCAACCAGATTGACATCGTAGGCATCGCCATTGTCAAAGCGGAAAGTCACCCGCCAGTTGCCCGAAACCGAGATGCTCCAGAACCCCTTCAGATTGCCTTTCAGAGGGTGAAGGCGGTATCCGGGCAAATCGAGATCCGAAGGTTTGCTGGCGCTGTCGAGGTCCGCCAAGACAAGCCTCAGTCGATCCGCGATGTCGGTGCCCACACGGCTCGGGCCGTCGCGCTCGTACATGCGCTTCAAGCCGCGATGACGAAAGCTCCGAATCATGGTGGCAATGGACGGTTGTGAAGCTGTGAACCTTCATGACCCAATGTACCGTATACCGATACACTTATCAAAAAGTGATCGCGTACACTTGCCGACGCGTCGCTCCGACTCACCTTTGGAATTCTCCATGTACCTTCAGTCCACTGCGTTCAGTCCATGGATTCCGCTCCTGCCAGCCGTTGGCACCCGACTGGCCGCATCCATGCGCGCACCCAACCCAACTCCTGGACGGTCCTTGGCCGCCCGCGCCCGGTCCCACAATTCAGCTTGGAAGCAGATCCCGGCCTCTCCCCGTCCCCCTGTACAAAAAAGGCGGCCTGGTCGAACCAAGCCGCCTTCCATAGGGCTGGTTTCAACTGACAGCCGACCGGTCGGTACGCAACCAACCGCCGGACCGTTGAACCCACACGGTACTACTCGAAGCTATAGTCCTCTTCCTCGGCGATGCGCAGAAGCGCCTCGCCCACGGCAGCCTCCACATCGGGCAGCAGCGACGCGGCATCCCCTTCGGGATCACTCCAGAAAACACCCAGGAGGTTGTCCCAGGTGCTGTTGAGTTCGTCGAAGCCGACCATCAGGTGGTTGCTGGACTCGAGGCCGTTGGTGAAGGCGCCCTGGTAGACATCCTTCACGTCGGCCGGATCCATGCAGCCGAACTGCTGGTACCACTCCTCCAGCAGCTTGTGCTGCGTGGGTGGCGTGTTGGTGGCCTGCATGTAGGCGCGGGCCGCATCCTCGGAAATGAGGTACTTGATGAAGGTCCAGGAATCTTCCAGTTCCTGACCCTCCAGGCCCGCAGTGATCACCCACGGATCCGTGAAGATGACCGCACGTGTCGGGGCGCCCGGAGCGCCGAAGGGCAGCGGGGCCACGCCCCAGCAGAAACCGCCCTCGACCTCGGGGGTGACCGGGCTGTAGACCCACCAGCCCCAGCCGCCGGTCGTCTTCATGGCGACTTTGCCGCTCTGGAAGTCGCCGCCCAGGGCGCTCAGACCCTCAATGGCCGCGGCATCCGGGGCCACCTTGTGCTTGTAGGTCAAATCGTGCCGGGACTGGAATGCCTTGACGGCTCCCTCGGACGTGAAATCGATGCTCTGGGCAAAGCCGGTGTCAAAGGCGTCGTCGGGCCACGGGAACGCGTCGAAGAGCCAGGTGATGGCCTCCGCCGGCCAAATGCCCTCGACCCACCCGTAGGTGGCATTCATCGGATCGTCGGGATTGACCGTCAGTTCCTGGGCAATGGCCAGGGCGCGGTCCCAGGTCCAGGTCTCGTCGTCCCAGGACACGGGCGGGTACTCAACACCGGCGGCGTCGAACAGATCCATGTTGTAGAACGTGTAGCTGCCCGTCGTCAGGAACGGGAAACCGTACTGCCGACCCTCGTTCTCGTAAATCGCGAGCACTTCGGGAATGAAGACGGAGGTGTCCAGGCCATCGCGCTCAATCAGGGGACTCAAGTCGTACAGCAGGCCGCGCACGCGGTCGCTGGCAAACCCGTTGCCGCCCCAGTTCGGCGACCAGACATGCAGCGGTTCGCCGGCTGCAATCATGGCCTCGCGCTTCACGGCGATGTCAGGCTGGTCGACAATCAGCAGGTTGACCGTGATGTCGGGATTCGCCGCCTCAAAGGCCGGAATGGCGACATCCTGCTCCCACGGGTTCTCCACCACGTTGGTGCGGGCCATCCAGACTATCTCGCGCTGCATGGACTCCTCGGCCCCGGCATCGCCGGTCGGTGCGGCACAGGCAGCCAAAACCACGGACAGGACTGCCAGCAGCCCCAACCATGTCAACAAACGTCGATTCATTGCAATTCTCCTGTCGGGACAAGCCCGTGTTTAGAACAATTCGATGTGTCAGCTGCCGGTATCGACAGTCTGTACCTTGATGAATGGGACCGGTCAGCCCTTGACCCCGCTGACCACGATGCCCTGAATGAAGTAGCGCTGGGCAATGAAGAAGACCACGATGCAGGGGGCAATCACGGCCAGGGAAGCCGCCATGTACCAGTGCTGGGGGGTGCCGCCGAACGGCGTACGGAACATGGACAGGCCCAGGGACACGGGAAACTTGTCGTTGTCGTTGATGTAAATCAGCGGTCCCTGGAAGGTGTTCCAGTGAAAGATGAATGACATGATCGCCACCGCGCCCAAGGCCGGCTTGGACAGCGGCAGGATGATGCGCCACCAGATGCCGAAGCGCGAGGCGCCTTCCAGACGCGCCGACTCGTCGTACTCGAACGGAATGCCAAGATAGAACTGGCGCAGCAGGAAGATGAGGTAGGCACTGCCCAGCCAGGCGGGGATAATCAACGGGTTGTAGGTGTTCAGCCACTGGCCGGGGAGGTTGGCGAACAGCACGTAGGTCGGAATGATCGTCACCTCGGCCGGCACCATCAGGGTGGCCAGCACCATGATGAACAGAATATTGCGGCCCGGTGCCCGCAGGCGGGCGAAGCCATAGGCAATGAACGAATTGGAAAGGACCTCGCCAATCACCACCATGCCGGCGAAGTAAAACGTGTTCCTGAAGTAGGTACCGAACGGATTGTGGGTCAAGGCATCCCGATAGTTGACCCACTGAAACGACTTGGGGATCCAGTTGGGCGGGATCTTGAGCGCCTCGATCTCACCCTTGAGGCTGGTGGACAGCATCCAGAACAGGGGAAACAGAACCACGGTCAAGCCCAATACGAGAATGGCCGTGGCAATTCCGGCCATGAGCCGCTCCTGTCCGCGTATGGACAGGGAACGGGTCGGCACGCGGTCAGCGACCGGTGCAAAGGGTTGGGCGGCTGTCTGTTCGGCCATGGCTTGTTCCGGGGCCTGCCTAAATCATCTTGTCGTCGCCGGGCGACTCGTAGTAGACCGCACGGCGGGACGCCCTGAGGGCGATGATCGTGAGTATCAGGATGATGATGAACAGGAACCAGGCCTGCGTCGAGGCGAACCCGAAGCGATAGCGGCGGAACGCGTTGAGATACAGGTAGAGGACATAGAACATCGAGGCGTAGGCGGGGCCGCCGACGCCGCCGCTGACGATGTAGGCCGGCGTGAAGATCTGGAACGAACCAATCATGCCGGTGATGAAGGTGAACAGAATCACCGGGGAAATCATCGGCAGGGTCACGTTGCGGAACCGGCGGAAGGCCCCGGCACCGTCAATCCGCGCCGCCTCGTACAGTGCCGTGGGCACCCCCTGCAGACCGGCCAGGTAGATCAGCATCGAACCGCCGAAGCCCCACAGGCTCATCAGGACAAAGGAGGGCACCACCCAATTGGGATCGAAGAACCACCGCGGACCGGAAAGCCCCAGCGGGACCAGCCCCTCCTCGCCGACGAAGCGGCTGATGAGGAAGTTGATGATGCCGAAACTGGGGTTGAGCAGCCACTGGAACAGCAGGGCAACGGCCACGCTGCCGGCCACCAGCGCGGGGATGTAGTAGAGGGTCCGGAACACTCCCAGGAAGGGAACGCCCTTCTGGTTCAGCAGCATGGCCATCAGCAGGGAGACGACAATGCCCAGGGGCACGGCCATCAGCGTGTAGAGACCCGATACCTTGAGGGACTTGTAAAAGATGTCGTCCCGCAGGAGCCGCGCATAGTTCTCGAATCCGACCGGACTCGGAGGATCGGCTACGTTGTATTCGGTGAAACTCAACGCCAGCGAGGCGAGGATCGGGCCGCCGCGGAAGAGAATCAACCCCACGATCCACGGGGAAATGAACAGCCAGAACCAGAGGGCCTCGTTGCGGGCCATCTTCGGTCTCGGCAATATCGAGAGCATCGCAGGGGTCCCTGTCTCGCCGGTCCCATGGGCACCGGGCGAATGTCGGGCTCACTTCAATTGGCAGGATGGAAGGTGACTATACCACCTTGGCCATTCCTAACCCATACCCGGCCCAGTGCGATAACCGGTGCCGTGCGGGCCAAGTCCATGCGCGCCGACCGCCAGACTTCCGTTCCATCCCCGGAGTCCAGAGCCACCAGGTGGCTGCCCTCCCCGAAGCGGATCACAACATAGAGGTATCCACGTGAAATGGCCGGCAGCGACACGAAGTTGAGCGTCTCGTAGGTCCAGAGCACCTCCCCGGTCCGCAAATCGTGGGCGCGCAGCCGATGCCCGGACTTGCTGTAGACCCGGTCCCCGGCGGCTCCGGCCGGGATCACGGGGCTGGCCGCCGGCTCCGCCTCCCAAACCACATTGCCGGTCTCGCCGTCCAGGGCCCGAAAGGAGTTCTGGAACGACACGTGAACCTGACCGTCCACCACCACCGGAGCAAAGAACTGTGCTACCTGCTCGTCACCATGCCGCCACACTTCCGCCCCCGACTCTGTGTCGAAGGCGTAGATATTGAAAAAGTCGGCGACATAGGCCAAGCCGTCACCCAGCGCCGCTGAAGACGTGACCGGCTCCGCCAGGCGCGCGCGCCACACTTCCGCGCCGGTGTCACGGTCGATGGCGTGCAGATGGCGACCGCTCGCGATCAGAAGGCTGCGGCCGGCCGGCAACGGCGCCGTCACGTGACCTCCCATGTTTTCCGCATTGCTGCCCACTTCGGGAAAGTCGAACTGCCACAGAAGATCGCCGTTCCCTGCATCCAGGGCGATTAGGGCACCCTGGTTGCCCGCCTCGGCCCGCACGTACACGCGGTCCCCGTCCACCACGGGGGAGAGGTAAAAGCCCTTCAGGCGAATCCGCCAGACGCGGCTGCCGTCGGCGGCCGCCACCGCGTCCAAGCCCCCTTCCATGTCGACATAGAGATGCTCCGGACCGATGGACGGCGGACTGGCAAACAGTCCCGCACCCTCAATCTCGATCTCCCCCTCACGGACCAGGGGCGGTGCCAGACCGTTCCCGGAGGACCGCAGGCGCTGGGGATTGCCTCCCTCCATCAGCCAGGTGCTCCCCGCCATGGGGGGGGCACCAAAGGGCAGGGCGGTACAGCCGGCCAGCAGACACATCAGCACGGACAGCACCGGCAGGGCAAATTGCGACAGGCGGGAAGGTCCGCTCACGGGAATGGCTCCTCGAGGTGGTGAACGCGGCGGCAGGCGTCCGAATCGGTTCGCGGGAACCCCATGTTAGAACCTTGTCCCAAATCCATTCCCGATCCGGATCCCAAAGCCGCTGGACGGGACCGCCCCCGCAACAACCCGCTCCCGGTACCGCAACAGTATCAGGGAATGCTCCAAGTTGTATACTGCGCGTACGGAATCCAGAAGTCCCTGCCTTCGTATTTGACACTCCCGGCACCCGTTTCCGTCCCGTTCCCCCGCCGGCGCGACCCGCGTGAGGCATGCCTGCCGGCGCGCGCCCAGGTGTTGAGTCCCCTGCCCTCCGCCAGCCGTCCGACGCGGCCTGGCCCTCCTCCCTTGCTTCCACGCGGCGTCTCCGCCCCGCGGCCGGCATGCACCTGACCATCGTCGACAATCTGGAGCAGCTGCTGGCCGTGCTGCCGCCTCCCCTGCGGGAGCTGCTGGACACCGATCCCCGGACACCGGAGCTGGTGGAGGTGATCATGGACCTGGGCCGGCTGCCCGAGGCGCGCTTCAGCCAGGAAGACGACACGCTGGGTGTCCAGGAGATCGGATTCAACGATCTGGAGCAGACCATTCACCGCATCGGCGACTTCGGCCGCGACAACCGCGCCGGGATCGAACGCACGCTGCACCGGATCTCCGCCATCCGTAATCGCAACGGCCAAATCATCGGCCTCACCTGCCGCGTCGGCCGGGCCATCTCGGGCACAATCGAGATCATCCGCGACATGATCGAAGGCGGCCGCAACATCCTGCTGCTGGGACGGCCCGGCGTTGGCAAGACCACCCTCCTGCGCGAGGCCGCCCGTGTCCTCGCCGAAGACCGGCGCGTGGTGATTGTGGACACCAGCAACGAGATTGCGGGCGACGGGGACATTCCCCATCCCGCCATTGGCCGCGCCCGCCGCATGCAGGTGGCCACCCCGGACCTGCAGCACGAGGTGATGATCGAGGCGGTGGAAAACCACATGCCCGAGACCATCATCATCGACGAAATCGGCAGGGAGCTCGAGGCCCTGGCCGCCCGCACCATCGCCGAAAGGGGCGTGCAGCTGATTGGCACGGCCCACGGCAACACGCTGGAGAACCTGATCATGAATCCGACTCTCTCGGATCTGGTGGGCGGCCTCGAAAGCGTCACCCTGTCGGACGAGGAGGCGCGGCGGCGCGGCACCCGCAAGACCGTCCTGGAACGGCGGGCGCCCCCCACCTTCGACGTCTTGATCGAAATCCAGGAACGCCAGCGCATGGTCCTGCACCAGGATGTGGGCAGTGCCGTGGATGGCCTGCTGCGCGGCTGGAAACTCAAGCCGGAACTGCGCCAGGTGGACGAGTCCGGCGCCATCCAGCACCAACTGACGGACACCCAGGGACCGTCCGAGCAGTTTTCGCGGTCGGCCGGCCTAAGACAAGGCACCGCCCGGGACCTGAACATCGATGCGGAGACCTTCCATCGCCGGGATCGGTCCGCATCCGCAACCCGGTCCCCCGAGGCCAACGGCACCAACGGCACGCGCCATCAGACCCTGCGCGTTTTCCCCTTCGGCATCGGCCAGAACAAGCTGCGGGCCGCCTCCCGCAACCTGAACGTGCCCGTCTCCTTCGTCACGGACCTGAGCCACGCGGACGTGGTGGTCACCCTGCGCAACCACTATCGGACGCAGTCGCACGTGCTGTCCCTGTCGGAGCGCGCCGACATTCCGGTCTATGTCCTGCGCAACAACACGGCATCCCAAATGGAACGCATGCTGGTGGATCTCTTCCACCTCGGTTCCACCGACCTGGATCCCTACGATGCCGCCATCCGCGAAACACAGGCCGCCATCCGCAAGGTTGGTGCCGGCCTGGACAACATCGAGCTGTCGCCCCAGCCTTCGGTGGTGCGGGACCAGCAGCACCAGTTGGCCCGGGCCGCCAACCTCGCCAGCAACAGCCTGGGACGGGAACCCCATCGCCGGGTCAAGATTTTCCGGCAGCGCACGTAATGTCCTGCAGGGGCTTGTTCCTCACGTTCGAGGGTCCGGAAGGAAGTGGCAAGACCACGCAGTCCGCGATGCTGGCCCGCCGTCTGGAAAGCGCCGGCCACCGGGTTCTGGCGGTCAGGGAACCGGGTGGCACGGCCGTGGGCGAAGCCTTGCGCGACGTGTTGCTGAACCACCCCGGCCAGCCCCTGGATGTTCGGGCCGAAACCCTGATCTTCGCCGCGGCCCGGGCCCAGCTGGTCACGGAAGTGCTCAAACCCGCCCTCGACCAAGGCCGCATCGTCCTGTGCGACCGGTTTGCCGACAGCACCCTTGCCTATCAGGGGTTTGGCCACCGTCAGGATCTGTCGTTGCTCAGGCCCATGATCGAATACGCCACCGGCGGCCTGGAACCGTCCCTGCGCATATTCCTGGACATTCCCCCGGCGGACGGGTTGGCTCGATGCCTGACGGAAGGGCGCAAGGATGCACAGTTCCGTTTGGCGGATGCCGGTACGCGCGAATGGAACCGCATGGATGCCCTGGACCTTGCCTTCCATCAACGCGTTTATGACGGCTATCTGGAGCTGGCCGGGCAGAATCCGGAGTGCTGGCTGACCGTGGATGCCAAAGGGGGCCCGGCCGCGGTCCACGCCCAAATTTGGGACGGGGTCTCCGTCCTGCTTCCCGATGCCGCGGAACATGCATAAGGGGGTCGCATGAAGATGGTCATGGCCGTGGTGCGTTATCAGGACAGCAGCGCACTGCTCGACTCGATGTCCGGCCAGGGATTTACCGCGACCATTGTCAATTCGCGCGGCGGCTACCTCCATGAAGGCAATGCCACAATCTATTGCGGCGTCGAGGACGAGGATGTCCAGCGCCTCCTGGACCTGGTGCGGGAGACCTGCCAGGCCCGCACCCGGTTCGTCACGCCCCTGCCCCCGGTCATGGAACTGGGCGAGCTGCATCTCCCGGATCCCGTGGAGAAGCAGTTGGGGGGAGCCTCGGTCTTCGTTTGGTCGATTGACGAGTTCCATCGCTTCTGACACCGGTACCGATCTTTGGGATCCGGCCCTGCCGAGTCCTACAATTCCTGCCATGCTGATGCCTGAGGACAATGCCGGCAACGAGGTGCAGGAGCAGGATCCGTCTCACATCTACGAGGCGGTCTGCCATCAGCGGCCGCTGGTTGTCGTGCTCTCCGGTCCCAGCGGCGTCGGCAAGGACACCACGCTCAGCGGCCTCAAGAAGCGGATGCCCGGCGCCCACTTCATCGTGACTGCCACCACCCGTCCCATCCGCCCCGGCGAAATCGACGGGGTCGACTACCACTTTGTCGACAAGAGTCGGTTCGCCGACATGATCGAACAGGGCGAATTTCTCGAATATGCCAACGTCTACGGCGATTACAAGGGAATTCCCAAGGAACAGGTGCAATCGGCCCTGGACAGGGACCAGGATGTCATCCTGCGCATCGACGTCCAGGGCGCGGAAACCATTCGCAAGCTGATTCCGGAAGCCATCACCATCTTTTTGACGGCACCGTCCGAGGACGAACTGGTGACCCGCCTGAGGGAGCGCAAGTCGGATCCGCCCGGCCAGTTGAGGATGCGGATAGCCGAAGCCCGGCAGGAAATGAAGCGCATCAACGAATTCCAATACGTGGTCGTCAACCGCGACAACCTGCAGGACGTGACCGTGGAACAAGTCTGCAGCATCATCCTGGCCGAAAAGGCCCGTTACGATTGGTCTCCGATCGAGCTCTGATGCCCTGCCGAACCAGGCCTCGGGGCTGCGACCATCCCAACCACAGGCAACGACTTCAGCCTGCACCTCATCATCCGGCACATCCCATGACCCACACTTCCCCACCGCGGCGGCGCGCCCTGCCCGCCGCCCTGCTCCTTTGCTGCCTGATCGCCACCGCGGCGGTTCTGCCCGTCCGCGTTCTGGCCCAGGACACCTCACCGGCGGTATCGGAATCCGCGCGGCTGCCCATGCAGCCGGGCGATATTCATGCGGTGCAGATGCTGGCGGGGGACAAGGCCGTCTACAAACTCGATGTGGAGCAGGTGGGCCGCTATCGCCTGACAACCGGACTTCTGCCCGTGGCACAGCAGGTGCAGGTAACGATATCCGCCATCGGCGGCGACCCGCTCTTCACCAATCCGTTCACCCCCATTGACCTGACCCTGCGGCCCGGAACCTACGAATTCACCTTCGCGGCCCTGGACGACGCCACCTTCGATTTCGCGGTCGTGCGGCACCACGGCACCTACTCCGTCAACCCGGCCGTTGTCCGCCACGTCGATCCGGGCCAGTACCTGCCCAGCCAGAACCTGGACGTGCCCAACCTGCATGCCCAGCTGCGCATCCCCGAACAAACCGGCCCAACCGAATGGATTCTGCGGTTGGAGAACGGTCCGGCGGCTCCGTTCCAACTCCGCCTGCAAGGAGCCGATCTCGACCTGACCGCGGAAGTGCGCACGGAGACCACACTGAGTTTCTGGTCGGCCGGCGGACTGTACGACATGGTGCTGGAACGAGCCGAGGGCGGGATTGCACCCTCCTTCACACTGCTGCAGCCCAGTGCCACCGAACTGACTCCGCTCTACCTGAACTCGGTGGCGGAAGGCACGCTGGCACCGAATCGCAAAACACTGCACTACCGCCTGACGCTGGACGACGGGGTCGTTGCCAACCTGGCGCTGGATTCGGACTTCGGTGGCGACTTGGACCTCTCCGTCCAGCCCCTGTCGGAACCCACCCGGCAGGTGGCACGCAGTGCCACACCGCTGTCAACGGAACGGATCGCGGAACTCCTGTTGACCCCCGACTCCTACCTGGTGACGGTCACACGCACGGCCGGCCAGGGAACCGCCCACTTCCGCCTGGAACTGGGAGTGGAGCCGGTGCAGACGTTCTTCAGCCATGCCGGAGGCCAGCAGTCCGCCTCGCAGGGCGAGGACGATCCGCTGAACCTGCACGGCTTCCATGTTCCGGCTGCGGGCCAGCTGGTCACCCTTGAACTCAAGTCCCCCGCCATCGTGGCTGCCCACGGCCTCGTCTTCGGCCGCCAACGCCCAGTCCGGGACGACATGCAGGCCAGCCCCGTAACCTTCCTGGCACCGGCGGCCGGGGACTACTACATCGGTGTTGACACGCGATACGGATTTGGCTACTACACCCTGGACATTGGGATTGCCGAGCCGCCCGCGCGACTGCCGGAGATGGGCGTGGTGGCGAGGGAGATCGAGCCGGGCACAGTCCAGCATTGGCGCTACCCGGTGCCTTCGGACGCCCATCTGATCTCCTTTGTCCTGGTCTCGCTCAGTGATCAGGACCTGGATCTGGAAAGCAACCGGTACGATCCGGACAGCCACGAGCTGCACTGGCGGACCTCCTCCATGGACCCGAAGGTCGAAACCGTCGCATGGTACGATCCCGCGGGCGGCGAGATTCTGGTCACCGTATCCAGTTTCGGCACCCGCTTGACCGAGTACCTGCTGGTCGTGCGCACCCAGACGCTGGACAGCCGCTGATCGGCGGCCGCCGCCGGACGGTCATTCCGAATCCATGAAAGCCATGCTTGAAGACAAGCGCACCGGCCTCCAGGTTGCCTTCGTGGACGCCGTGGTCGAAAGCGGCCGCGACAGTTCCGTCCACCAGGCGTTGCAGGAGAATCTGCAGGTCTGGTACAGCAGCGGGGCCACCCCCCTGTGGCTCAACACCTTCCGGAACCGGGGCGACTGCCGGCTGGTCTGCCTGGTGGAGAACTTCACCAGCTTCGAGAGCCTGATGCTGGACCAAATTCGGAGCGTGGCCGGCGTGCGCGAAACGCGCACGGCCTTCAGTTTCAGCGGTTCGGCCGACCTGGATCTGCTGCTGGACCTTGAAATGGAGGTCCTGCCCCACACCGAAGCCTGTTCCGCCTTCCTGGAGGTAACGGTGGCACCCGGTCAGGATCGATCCGTCCAGGAGCGTTGCGCGATGCTGCCGGCCGACGATCCCGTGCGTGTGGTGTGGTCGCTCAATTCCTACAACGGCCAGGCCGACGACCTGTCCCTCCTCCTGCTCGGCTCCCCGGGCGCGGACTTGGCGGAGTTCACCATGCGGCACATTCGGTCCATGGAAGGGGTTGTCGCAACCGAGATAGATCAGATTTGGGACTGGACCTGGATGGCCCAGCCCGACTCGGTGATTGCCCTGTGTGAACACTTTGCCGCAGAACACGTCCTGGAGGACGGCTTCGACGACCTGGATCAGTTCTACGCCGACGTGGATTGGTAGCAGGGTTCGCGGCGGACCGGCGGGATCCGCCGTCCAAATCCAGCCCGGTCGAACTCAGGCCGCCCTGCAATTGCCGACACCGGACGGGCCACGGGCTTCGAAGTACTGCGCCGCCTCGGCGTGAACCGCTGCCCTGAAGCGGCCCCAATCGGCCCAACTGGGTGTCCGCTCCTTCAGGGCACACAGGTTGGCGGCAACCCGGTGCAGATCGCCCGGAGGACACCATGCCCAGCCTGTGATCTGCTCAGTTTCGTCGACCACCTGCGGTTCCATGCCGCTTGGCGCTTGGATTGCGAATATGAAGGAGGCGAAGGTGAACTCCCGCTCCAGCCGCCGATGCCGGAAGCCGTAGGTCAACAGACCGGCGAAGTCCGCGATGCAACCGGTACTGAGCCCCGCCGGTTCCTCCCGCACCTCCAGGCCGGTTTCCTCCGCCACTTCCCGCACAACCCCCGCCACCGGATCTTCTCCCGGTGCCAGCCCGCCGGTGGGCAGCCGGTAGGCCTGTTCCGGGTAGTAGCTCTTGGTGTGGAGCAGGACACCCGTTTCCGGTTGGCCGCGGTAGAGAAGGTAGCAGACTTCCGCGGCTCTGCCATCCCGCAGCAAATTCTGGGGATACGTCGTCAAAAACGGATCATCCACTTCCAGCGATACATGGCTGCGGTGCGCCTGCGGCCAGCGCGCGCGAAGCTGTCTCCAGTCGACTGCAAAGAGAGCCTCCTCGGCAGCCGACACGCAACGTGTACTCTCTTCAGCGCTACCGGTCAACGCGCAGTTGCGGATCAATGGCATCCCGCAGGCCGTCGCCCAATAGATAGAGTGCCAGGGCCGTCAGGAAAATCAGGATACCCGGCGGGAAGATCAGGTGCCAAGCCACGCGATTGCCAGTGGTGGGGTCTTGAAGGAAAAAGAAATCCTGGGATTTGGACAGCAGGCTACCCCAAGTGGCCTGTGGTGGCTGGACTCCGAAACCGAGGAAGCTGAGCACGGACTCCGTCAGCACCAGAGCTCCGACATTCAACATGATCAGGACAATGAGCAGGGGGATCGTGTTGGGCAGGATGTGATACCACATGATGCGTAGCCGGGAGGCACCCAACGCCTGGGCAGCCGTTGCATAGTCCAAGGTCTTGATCTGAAACACCTGCCCGCGCGTGAACCGCGCCGCGCCGATCCAGCCGAAGAACCCTAGGAACAAGGTTAAGAGGATGGCATTGGGCTTGTAGACGGAGTTCAGCAGGATCAGGACAAATAGTGGGGGTAACGAACCAAACGTGTTGATCAGCCACTGGATCAAATCGTCCACCCTGCCTCCCAGGAATCCCGCCAGCATGCCTATCGAGATGCCCAGGGCGAAAGCAATTCCGGCCGCACAGAAGGCAATCAGCATACTGACCCGGGCACCGTGCAGCAGGCGCACCAGTTGGTCCCGGCCCAGGTTGTCCGTGCCCAGCCAATGGGTAACACCGTCCGACACGTCCAACAATGAATCGGCAACGCCTTTGTCGAGGCCCACCAATCGGAGCGCCATGGACGGAAGCAGCGGTGGCTGCAGGGTGGCATCCAGATTTGTACGGTTGGGGTTCACACCCACCAGCAAATCGCCCAGGGGATTGGCCAACAGTGCCAGCAGGCCAATCAGGAGAATGAACAGAATCGACGCCAACGTCATCCCGTCCGCCCGGATGCGTTCAAGCGTGATGGTGAGGAACGTCTTGGGCGGCCTGAGCGGCAGCGCCCGGCTGACCGCCCCGGACAAGGTTTGATCGGCCGTTGTGGTGGACACTACCGGATTTCCTGCACCGCGACCCGACCTACTGCATCCGAATGCGTGGATCGATGACCGCGTAGAGAATATCGGAGATTAGATAACCCAGAATCGTCAAGGCGGAGAAGAACATGGCTGCGCCCATGATCATGGGGTAGTCGCGCTGCAGGGCGGAGAACCAGGTCAGGCGTCCCATGCCGGGCCACGCAAAAATCGTCTCAATCACCAAGGCCCCGTTGAGCACACTCACAATGGTCGGTCCCAGTACCGTGGCCAACGGCAGCATGGCGTTGCGCAGCACATGGCGTTGCCAAACTGCCATCACTGCCAGTCCCTTGGCCCGGGCGGTCCGCACGTAGTCCTGTTCGACCACCTCCAGCACCTGGGTCCGGACCAGTCTGGTCAGGAACGCCACTCCGCCCAGAGACGCCACGAAGGACGGCAGAATCAGGTGCCGAATGCGGTCCACCAAGTCGAACTTCATGTCCAGTGAAATTGTCATGCGACCGCCAACCGGCAGCAGTTTCCAAACGACAGCGAAGACGAAGATGCAAATGATCCCCATCCAAAACTCGGGTACGGCCTGACCGATCACCGACAACAACCGGATTCCTTGGTCTTTTACCGAGCCGCGGAACAATGCACTGAGGAACCCCAGTGGCACACCGAATAGGAAGGTCAGGAACAGGACGACGATACTCAGTTCGAATGTGGCCGGCATGCGACTACGCAACATGCTCCAGACCGGCTCCTTGGTGATCAGGCTGTAGCCGAGATCCCAGCGGAGCAACCCTCCGCCGCGATCACAGAGGGTGAAGTCCGGGAGACCGAAATAGTGGCAGCTCTTGGACACGGGTGACATGGCATCAACCATGTCGCCGCCTCTCAGGGAAACTCCGGTGAGCCATTCCAGGTACTGTATGGGAATCGGTTGATCGAAACCCAGTTGCCGCCGCAACTCGTCACGCACCTCGGCTGTGATCGAAGGGTCGAAGGTGGACATGAGAACGTAGTCGCCGGGTGCCACCTTGATCAACGTGAAACTGAGCAGACTGATGCCCAACAGGGTGGGTATGGCCTGCAGAAGGCGTCGGATGATGTATCGGGTCATGTCGCGGACCGTTGCAAACCGGGGTCCGTGGTGCCGACGGCCGGGCTGCTCCCCGGTGGGAAGTCAGCCCGGCCGCGCTCAAAAAATCAAAACGTCATATCGAAAGTCAGGCAAGACCTATTCCGTCAGGGCCCATTCGTGGATGTTCCAAGAGAAGCTCCAGGTCCCCGGATCGATACCTTCCCAGCGGTTGGAATAGCCGACGTTGCCGATGCTACCGGTCACGAATAGGTAGGGGATTTCGTCGTGAATGATCTGCTGGATTTCGTAGTAGTACGGAGCCCGATCCTCGGCTGCACAGCCGGGGGTTTCGAGGCCCAGTTCCAACAGCTCGTCAACCCGCGCGTTCTGGTAGCTGACGAAGTTGAAGCCGCTGCCCGGCGTATCGAACTTCGAGTGCCAGAAGGAGTCGTCGTTGGGATCCGTGCCCAAACCGGTCCAGCCAATGATCACCATCTCGTAGGTCTGTCCCAACAACTCGCCAACCAGCGTACCGAATTCGATCGCCTCGAACTGGATGTCGAAGCCGATGCTGTTGAGTTGATCCTGGACCAGCACGCCCAGTTCCTCGCGGGTGGAGTTGCCGGCGTTGGTCTTGAGGTTCAGGGACAGGGGGACGCCGGCCTCGGCGGTGGCACAACCGTTGCACTCGCGTACGCCATCGCCGTCGCTGTCCGTCCAACCGGCCTCATCCAAGAGGGCGGCCGCGGCTTCCAGGTCGTAGGCATAGGGTTCGATCGACGCATCATGGGCCCAGCCCACGGCCGGCAGCACGTTGCTGGCCAGCTTGTAGCCCTGGCCCAGGTAGACCTTGTTGATGATCGCCTCGTAGTCCAGGCTGTGCGCCATGGCCTTCCGCACCATCTTGTCGCTCAGGATCGGATGGGGATCCTGCTCGACGAGGTTGCCGTCCTCATCCTGGCCCGGCAGGGGGTTGGCGGGATTGGCCTGGTTCAGGCCGATGTAGCTGTAGCCGTCGTCCTTGAACTTGAAGATGTTCAGATCCGGATTGAGTCCGACCCGGGTCAGCTGGGTCGGCTCCAGGCCCATGACGTCAATCTCGCCGTTCTCCAGGGCGGCCAGGCGGGAGCCAGCCTGCGGGATGACACGGATGATCTGGCCGTCCATGTTGGGCGCGCCCTTCCAAAAGCCGTCGTTGCTCTCCATGGCGATGAAGTTGTCCCGCTGCCACTCCTTGAAGCCAAAGGCCTCGGCCGTCGCGGTGGGTGCCGTGTTGAGTGGACTGTCCATGATATCGGAGAAGTCCTCGGCATACAGGTGGCTGGGCAGCCAGCCCAGACCCAGGTCAAGCAGGCCGTCGCACTTGAGGTCGGAGAACGTTACCTGAACGGTCAGGTCGTCGATGACCTCAATGCTTTCGATGCTCGCTACGTTGGCCTTGCGAGGCGTCTCCACCAGTTCACTGGCGATCGCATCGTAGGTGAACTTGAAGTCGTGGGCATCCACGGCCTCGCCGTCGCTCCAGGTTACGCCCGGGCGCAGGTTGAACGTCCAGACCAGAGAGTCCTCGGACACAGTCCAACTTTCAGCCATCTCGGTTGCCTCGATGGCACCGGTCTTGGGGTTGGTGCCTAGGAGGCCCGGGAAATACGGCATCATGTCGAAACTGGCCGAGTCGGAGGCCAGAATCGGGTTCAGGATGGTACCGTCGGCACTACTGGCCTCGGTCCAGGTTCCGCCTTGGATGGGGCCGGCCGGCACCGCTTCCGTCTCCATGGGCACGGCCACGGTGGTGCAGGCCGCCAGCAACGGCACCACCAACGCCACCAGGGTTGCACCGGCCAACAGCCGGCGCCAAGCAAGTCTCTTCATTTTGTCTGTTCCTTAATTCTTGTAAGTTATTGACAAACAAGGTTGGGTAATTCGCTCTCGGCCGGTCAGGGCAGCACCAACTGCCTGGCAGGCTCGAGTCCGGGATGAGCAGTCCCATCCGGTGTCCCGCTTCGATCCCGCAGCAGGCGCTTGACCTCCCGGTAGGGCGTGTACAGTGTAATCTCGTCATCGTACATGCGCTGCAGGATATTGCGGGCGGCGTTGGTGTCCGCATCCAACACGACTCCGTCCAGGCCGTAAAACCGATCCCCGCGCCGCGTGCCCTGCAACAGGCCGGTGCGGGAGTCGATTTGCGACGTGTAGGCGGGGTTCACCAACACCAGCGCCGAACCTCGGCGCCGAGATATCGAAGTGAGGGTGTCGGCCATGAGGCCCTTGACCCAGCCGCTCAGACGGCGGTTGGTGTCGCGGTGGCGATACCTGGACGACGCCATGGGGGCCGTCAGGTCCTCGCAGGCGATGGTGCCGGCGCGGTCGACGACGCGGTGGGCGGCGTGGCAGAGGAAGTCACGCGTCTGTGCCGTGTGCTTCTGCTGCCGGCGATCCCACTTCCGGTTGCCGAGGTTGTTTCGGCGGATGTTGTCGGCTTTCTGGATGCGGCCGGCCTCGCGGTGCTTCTGCTCAATCGTACGCAGCTGGTCGCGTCGTTGGCCCTTGACCTTGCGGGCATCGCTCTCCGCGGCCAGCAAGTCGCCCAAACCCTCGCCGTGCCGTTCGCCTGCGCTGTCGGCATAGGCTTCGGTGTAGCCCTTGTCGACGCCGATGGTCTCCGTGCCGCAGGGCTTTGTGCAGCAGGCCGTGTCTTCGCCCACGGCGTAGTGGATCGCCACCTGGCCATCGTCCTGCAGGATGATCCGCAGGGTTCCGGTGGGCAGGTGTGTGCCCCGGAGTGGAATGGCGATGCGCTGGCCGCGCTCCATCCCCTGCAAGTAGACCCAGGCCCGACCGTGCCAGACCTTGGTGGTGTAGGAGCCCGCGTCGGCCACGATCTGGTTGGTCACGCGGGACGTGCCACCCTGCCACTGCTTGCGCATCTGCCGGTGCAGAAAGGAATCCTCATCCCAGCGATTGCGCTTCAACAGCGAGTAGAGACGGTGGCGTTCCTCACCGTCGCCGCGGGTCCTGTGCCAAATGGCCTTCTTGACCGACACCTTGGCGGCTTCCCGGCCGGCTTGGATGTCACCCAAGGCGTCCGCCAGGGTGGCCTTGCCCAACCGGGCCGGCAGCCCCTGCCAGGCATAGCCTTCCGCCATCCAGGCGTTGCGGATCTCGTAGGCTGACTGTTGTGCCGTGGACAGGCCGCTGCAGCGTTGCCAGGCGTCGGCACGGACGCGCCCGCACAGCGCGGCGATCCGCATCAACCGATCGAACTTGGCTTTGTGCAAACCCTGGCTGTGCAGGATGCGCGTGACCTTGGGGGCCT
This sequence comes from Caldilineaceae bacterium, assembly GCA_965219935.1. GTDB lineage: Bacteria > Chloroflexota > Anaerolineae > Caldilineales > Caldilineaceae > Bin34. Next base: position 2,673,035 of record CBDCOU010000003.1, read on the forward strand.
TCATGACTTACAGAATTAGGCAGGAAGTGTCAGGAAACACGGTGCTTATCGGTGCTCCTCTGTCCGAGACAGAGGATTGAAATGGGTTATACGGAACCGACAATATACCGACCCCGGCGATAATTATTCCTCGTTCAGGAAGCAGGCCGCGTAGTGGCCGTCGCCCACGTCGCGGAACTCCGGCTCCTCTTGGAAGCAGCGGTCCATGGCCTTGGGACAACGGGTACTGAAGTTGCAGCCGGTGGGAGGAGAGGCTGGATTGGGTACGTCCCCCTCCAGAATGATGCGCTGACGCTTGGCTTCCACCACGGGATCGGGCACCGGCACGGCGGACAGCAAGGCTTCCGTGTAGGGGTGGCGCGGGTTCTCATACAACTCGGTGCGCTCGGCAATTTCCACAATCTTGCCGAGGTACATCACGGCAATGCGGTCCGAGATGTGCCGTACCACGCTCAGGTCGTGGGCAATAAACAGGTAGGTCAGCTGCAGTTCCCGCTGCAGGTCCTCCAACAGGTTGATGACCTGAGCCTGGATGGACACATCGAGAGCCGAAATCGGTTCGTCACAGACGATGAAGGAGGGATTGACCGCCAGGGCCCGGGCCACGCCGATCCGCTGCCGCTGCCCGCCCGAGAACTCATGGGGATAGCGGTTGACAAAATAGGGGTTGAGACCCACGATTTCCAACAGTTCGCGCACCCGCTCCTGCCGGTCGGTCTTGGAGTTGCCCAACTGGTGGACGTCCAGCGGCTCGCCCACGATGCTGCCGACCGTCATGCGGGGATTGAGCGAGGCATAGGGATCCTGGAAGATCATCTGCATGCGTCGCCGCATCTGGCGCAGATCCGGACCCGAGGTTTCGGTCAGTTCCACGCCCTCGAAACGCACGCTGCCCGCGGTGGGACGGTGCAGCTGCAGGATGGCACGCCCGGTAGTCGACTTGCCGCAGCCCGATTCGCCGACCAGACCCAGGGTCTCCCCCTTGATTAGGTCGAAATCCAAGCCGTCCACGGCCCGGATGGAGCCCACCTGGCGCTGAATCAGGATCCCGCGCGTGATGGGGAAGTGCATCTTGAGATCGCGGACTTCCAGCAGGACCTCGCCGCTGCCGTTCATGTTGGCGGCTTCGCTCATGCAGCACCTCCTGCCGGACCGGCTTCCAGTTCAAGCCGAATCTCGCTGATGTCCCGCCAGCAGGCCGACAGGTGATCGTCGGCGACCGTCTCAAGCGGGGGGTTTTCCTGCCAGCACTTTTCAATGACGAATTCGCAGCGCGGCGCGAACGGACAATGGGACGGCTCATCCAACAGATCCGGCGGCAGGCCGTCAATGGGCACCAGCCTTTCCTTGTGGGCCTCGTCCAGCCGCGGAATCGAACGTAGCAGGCCCAGCGTATAGGGATGGTGCGGCTGGGCATACAGGTCGTTCACCGTGGCCGCTTCGATGATGAAGCCGGAATACATCACAATCACCCGTTCGGCCATGCCGGCCACGACACCGAGGTCGTGGGTGATCCAGATGATGGCCATACCCAGTTCCTTGCGCAGCCGATCCACCAGATCGATGATCTGCGCCTGGATGGTCACGTCCAAGGCCGTGGTCGGTTCGTCGGCAATCAGCAGTTGGGGATTGCAGCTCAGGCCCATGGCAATCATGACCCGCTGCCGCATGCCGCCGGAGAACTGGTGGGGATAGTCGTCCAGCCGGTTGGCGGCCGCCGGGATGCCCACCAGCTCCAGGAGTTCGATGGCGCGCTCCCGGCTCTGGCTGCGGTTCATGGACATGTGGAGTTCCAGCGACTCGGTGATCTGCCGCCCGATGGTCAGCACCGGATTCAGGGAGGTCATCGGATCCTGGAAGATCATCGCGATGCGATTGCCCCGGATGTGGCGCAGGTCCTCCTCGGCCAAATCCATGAGCTCCTGGCCATCGAAGACCACGGAGCCGTTGACGATTTTTCCGGGCGGCGACGCGATCAGACGGATCAGGGACATCACGCCCACGCTTTTGCCGGAGCCGGACTCTCCGACAATCGCGACGGTTTCCCCTTCATCCACATGGTAGGAGATTCCGTTGACGGCGTGGACCACGCCGTCCTGGGTGAAGAACTTGGTCTCGAGATCCCTGACGTTCAGTAGGGTTTTGCTCATGCCGACATCCGTTGACGCGGATCAGGGGCCGGCGGTTCCATGCCATGCCACCAGCTCTTTTGAACTGTTGCAGAAAAATGGACCGGCGCGCGGGGATGGCTCGATTCTATACCAGCAGAGGCTGTTGCAGAGTGTCCGCACTGTTTCGGGGCACGGTTCCAGGTCCTGTGCGCCCCCATCTCCATTGATTGACTGGACATCCGACGCGGCGGCTCAGTCCTGATCCTGCCTGAAGTCCCTGTTGGGAACTGCAATCCTAGTTGATTGCCCGTATTCAGAAGGGGCCGGCCCAAAAACGCAAGGCCCGGATCCGGGCCTTGCCGACCAAACCTGCAACCGTCATGCCATGCCTGTAGTCGGTCAACGACATGGCAACCGGAGCGGTTACGGCTCAGTTCAACCCGATTAGGAATCACGCTGTCGCAATTGCGCTTCCAACTCCCGGACTCTTGCTTCGAGGGCAGTGCGTGCTTCCCGCTCAACCCTGAGTTCGGCTTCGGCCTCATCAGCCCGCACCTCGGCGTGGTCGGCGCGGGCCACCTGATCATCGTAGGTGGCGATGTGCCGCCCCGTCTCCGGGTCATACCACTTCAGTTGACCCTGTTCCCAGCGAAGGTCCAGATTCAGAACCTCACTGTAGCCTTGCAGGATGTCCTCCTCCAGCTTCTCAATGGCGATTGGCTGGTAGACCCCGTCCACCAGACGATCCCCGGCCAAATGCGTACCGTGGCTCCGACCTGTCTCGTCAAAGCGCCAGTACTCGGGGATGCCCAGGGCCGCGTAGTCGTCGCGCTTTTCCTGCACATCCACCCGTCCGGTGGAGGGGGAGCCAATCTCCAGCACGAAGTCGGGCGGCTTGCCCTGCTCCGAAATGACATAGCCGTTGCGCCGGTGGTAGGCCTCCGGATCCACATCGAAGGCGATCAGCATGTCGGGATACCGAATCCCCGTCATGTCGCCGGGCGGGACCGGGGCAAGATACAGGTCGCCCCCCAACAGAGTGGTGGCAGGACTGCCAAAGTGCTTGGCCAGATGGAGTGCACCGCCGCTGATGGTCAGGTGTTGAAAATTGGCCATCAGTTCGTCGGGATTGCGCAGGGGGGGATCCGGGAGCGGTAGCAGAACTGGAGACTGAAGTTCCGCGACAGCGGGTGGCGAAACGGTCATATCGCACTTGTTGGGTTCGGCCAAGGCAGGTATCCCTGTGATCATACGCGATCCGGGCAGAGTTCGAGAAGCTGCTCGGCCCAGTGTCCACACGGACCCGGATCGAACAACCCCAAACGAAATCGGTGTTCGCCTGCCCCCATTGCCCTTACAGAGTTTCCAGAATTTGCCTCAAGTGGTTCAGCTGGGTCCGTTGGGCGCGTTCACTGGTGCCGCCTTCCACATCGCGCGACTCAAGACTGGCTTCAAAGTCCAGAAGTCCGGCTATGCCGCCAGCCAAGGCCGGATGCAGCGACTCCCAGTCCGCGGCATCCAACTCGGCGAGCACCAGTCCTCGGGTTTCAGCCAGACGGACCGCCTCACCGGCCACATGATGGGCTTGGCGAAACGGAACGCTCTGCCGCACCAGGTGCTCGGCCACGTCGGTTGCCAGCATAAAATCGTCCATGACGGCTGCCGTGCGATCCGGGCGGCATTCCATGGTGGCAATGGCCCCGGCCGCAATCTCCAAGGCACCGTGCCAGGTGGCCACGGTATCGAACAGGGGTTCCTTGTCCTCCTGCAGATCCCGGTTGTAGGCCCGTGGCAAGCCCTTCAGGGTCACCAGCAAGCCGGTCAGCGAACCGGCAACCCGGCCGGACTTGCCCCGGATCAATTCAAAGCTGTCCGGGTTCTTCTTTTGTGGCATCAAGCTGCTGCCGGTGCTGTAGGCATCGGCCAACCGGAGGAAGCCGAAGGGCTGGGAAGAATGAATGACGATGTCTTCGGCCAGCTGGCTCAGATGGATCATGGACAGGGATGCTGCAAACAGGAACTCGGCCGCGAAATCCCGGTCGCTGACCGCGTCGACACTGTTGGCGGAGACCGCCTCGAATCCGAGGGCCGCAGCCAGTTCCTTCCGATCGATCGCAAACGGGTTGCCGGCCAGGGCCCCGCTGCCCAGCGGCAGCACATTCACGCGGGCGCGGACCTGGCCAAGTCGTTCCAGGTCCCGCACGAGCGGCCAGGCGTGGGAGAGCAGCCAGTGGCTGAAGCGGATGGGTTGGGCCGTCTGCAGGTGGGTGAACCCCGGCATGGCCACGTCCACATGCTCCTCGGCGCGGTCGGCCATAACCCCGACCAGTTGGCGCAGGTCACCGCACAGGTTGTCGATTTGCTCCCGCAGCCAGAGGCGTAGATCGGTGGCTACCTGGTCGTTGCGGCTACGACCGGTGTGGAGTTTGCCGGCCACCACTCCTACCAGCTCCCCCAGTCTCCGTTCGTTGGCCGTGTGGATGTCCTCGTCGCTTGGCCGCAACTCGAATGTGTCCGCCTCCCACTCCGCAGCCACGCGGTCCAGACCGGACTGCAGCTCGGACACCTCCTCGGCGGTAAGCAGGCCGGCCCCGCCCAGGGCGGCGGCGTAGGCTTGGCTGCCCTGAATGTCAACCCGCCACAGGCGTCGGTCGAAGTCGATGGAATCACTGAAGGCGGCCATCGCCGGAACCACGCCGCCCTCAAAGCGGCCACCCCACAATTTATTGTTCACGGCATCACGCGGATTGCTGCAGAAGGGTCAAGGCATGGGTCCCGGCCGGGGCCCGTAGGCCCGTTCCCGGTTCATAATGGTGACAAATCACTCTGTGCAGACAAACGGACATGGCCGAATCATCCAAGCCCAAGGCTCCCGGGTCAACCCAGCGCCCGCAGCACCCGGCGTACCCCAGCGAGCGGGAGAGGCTGATCGACCGCCAGCTGGCCGAGGCCATGAACTCGCCCGGATGGCGCAACCTGAAGGGCAAGGGACGCAAGCTGGATCTCGACCCGCCTCCCGGCGTGCCATCCGACATGGTCATGGCCAACAAGATCATGGAGGATGCCAATGTGCAGCCAAGCTGGCTTGAGGACCGCACCGCCCTGCTGGCGAAAATCGAGTCCCGGCGTGGGCAATGGCGGCAGCGATTCCGTCGTCTGGACCGCTCCCATGCCCATGCGGCACGGTTGCAAGAGGACTGGGCGGAACGGGTCCGCCGGGAGGTGGCGGACCTGAACCGGCAAATCCGGGACCTCAACCTGGCACTGCCCCTGTGGCGGCTGGAAGTGGTGCCGCTGCAACCCGAGGACGAACTCGCGCAGGCGGCCACCGGGGCCGGCGACAACTGATCCCGCCTGCTCAACCGTGCCGGCGCATGAAGCGGTGCAGGCGACGCAGGGCTTCCTCGATGTCCTCCATGGAGGCGGCATAGCAACAGCGGACATAGCCGTCGCCGCCGGCTCCAAAGGCGCTGCCGGGAATCAGGGCCACCTGCTCCTCCACCAAGAGCCTTTCGGCGAACTCCATGTCGTCCATGCCGGAGTTGACGATGCTGGGGAAGCAGTAGAACGCCCCCTGGGGCTCGAAGCAGGGCAGGCCCAGGCTGTTGAGGCCGTCGACAATGACCCGGCGCCGGGCGTCGTATTCGGCCCGCATGCGCAGGACATGCTCCTCGGCCTCGGGCAGCGTGACCGCGGCAATGGCGGCCTCCTGCGCCATGGTGGGTGCCGACATAATCAGATACTGGTGGATGCGCCGCATGGATCCCAGGATGTCGGCCGGCCCCATGGCGAACCCGATGCGCCAGCCGGTCATGGCATAGTCCTTGCTGAAGCCGCCCAGGTGGATGGTGCGGTCCCGCATGCCGGGCAGGCCGGCAAACATGACGTGCCGGTGGCTACCGTAAACCAGCCGATCGTAGATCTCGTCGGAAATCACCAGCAGGTCGTGCCGCTCGGCCAGCTCCGCGATGGCCAGCAGGTCCGCCTCGTCCAGGACGGCACCGGTGGGATTGTTGGGATAGCTCAGCATCAGCACCTTGGTGCGCTCCGTGATCGCCGCCTCGATCTGCGCGGCCGTGACCTTGAACTGGTCCTCGACCTTGGTCGCGATGGGCACCGGCACACCGCCGGCCAGTTCGACGGTGGCCGTGAAACTGACAAAGCACGGTTGCGGAACGATGACCTCGTCCCCGGGATCCAGGAGTGCGTCGAAGGCCAAGGCGGTTGCCTCGCTGACTCCGACCGTGATCAGAACCTCCCGGCGCGCATCGTATGCGGGGCAGTCGTAGAACTTCCGAAGATGTGCCAGGATGGCCTCCCGCAACTGCAGGATGCCGGAATTGTCCGTGTAGGCCGTGCTGCCGCGCCGCAGGGAGGCCACGCCGGCTTCCAGGATGGGCTCGGGGGTGACAAAGTCCGGTTCGCCGATGCTGAGGCTGATGACATCGTCCAGCGTGTTGGCAATCTCGAAGAACCGGCGAATGGGGGACGCTGGCAATGCCGCGGCCCGGGCACTGATGCGGCCTGAACCGACGCGGCCGTTGAGCGTTGCGCTTTGGTGTTGCATGAAGGATCCCGATCTATTTCACCAACTGTCTCGGCTGTAATTCAGGCGATCGGATCCGGCACGCGTGCATGCCAGTCCGTAGTGCTTTCGTAGGCGTGGGCCGCGTTGAGGAGGGACTGCTCCCCCAGGTGGGGACCGATCAGCTGCAGGCCCACAGGCAGGCCGGTCGCATCGGTTCCGCAGGGCAGCGAGATCCCGCACACGCCGGCCAGGTTGACACTCAGCGTGAACACATCGGCCAGGTACATGGACAGGGGATCGTCAACCCGGTCCCCAATCTCGAAGGCCGTGGTCGGAGTGGCCGGGCAAATCAACAGGTCGACCTGCTCAAACACCCGGTCGAAGTCCTGTTTGATCAGCGTGCGGACCTGCTGGGCCTTCAGGTAGTAGGCGTCGTAGTAGCCAACGCTGAGGGCATACGTCCCGAGCATGATGCGCCGCTTGACCTCGTCGCCAAAGCCCTGGGCGCGGGTCTGCCGGTAGTTCTCCGTCATCGAACCGGCCTGCGCGCTGTGGCCGAAGCGCACGCCGTCGTACCGGCTCAGGTTGGCGGAGGCCTCGGCCGTCACCACCAGGTAGTAGACCGGCAGGGCCATGTCCGTATGCGGCAGCGACACGGGCACAATCTCGGCCCCCAGCCCGGCCATGTGCTTCACCGCATCCCGCACCCGGCCTTCCACCTCCGGCTGCATGCCGTCAATGAAATACTCCTCGGGCACGCCCAGCCTCAGGCCCGACACGTCCCCGTCCAAATCACGGCTGTAGGCAGGTACCGGCTCCGGCACCGTTGTGCTGTCCCTGGGGTCCCGCCCGGCCATCACCTCCAGCAGGAGCGCGGCATCCTCCACGCTGCGGCACAGGGGACCAATCTGGTCCAGGCTGCTGCCGAAGGCGACCAGTCCGTAGCGGCTAATCCGCCCGTAGGAGGGCTTCAGACCCACGATGCCGCAGAAGGCGGCCGGCTGGCGGACACTACCTCCGGTGTCCGTGCCCAGTGCCCCCGGTGCCAGTCCGCAGGCCACGGCTGCCGCGGAGCCGCCGCTGCTGCCGCCCGGGACCCGGGTCAAATCCCACGGGTTGCGGGTTGGACCGTAGCCGCTGTTCTCCGTGCTGGAGCCCATGGCGAATTCGTCCGTGTTGGTCTTGCCCAGCAACACACTGCCGGCCGCCTGCAGCCGTTCGACGGCGGTCGCGGTGAACGGCGGCCGATAGCCCTTGAGGATGCGGCTGCCGCAGGTGGTATCCATTTCCTGCGTGGAAAGAACGTCCTTGACGGCCAGGGGCACGCCCAGGAGCGGTGGTGGTTCGCCGTGTCCTTCGGCCCGTACGCGGTCGGCCTCGGCGGCCTTGGCCAGGGCCAGTTCGTCCGCCACATGCAGGAATGCGTGCACGGACGGATCGACGGAACGAATGCGTTCCAGATATCCCGTCGTCAGTTCCTCCGACGTCCAGGCACCGGAACGCAGCCCGTCCCGCGCGGCACTGACTGTCAGGGTGGTCAGATCGGGCGTGGCCATGGTGTTGCTCACGATCCAAAGAAGGACTTGACGCGGAAGAAGCCCCGGTCCTGCTCAGGGGCGTTGGCCAACGCCTCCTCCTGGGACAGACCCGATGCGGGTTCGTCCCCGCGGGCCACGTTGGCCAAGGACAGGACATAGGGGGTGGGCGGCACATCGGCCGTGTCCACGGCCTGCAGCTTCTCGGCATGGGCCAGAACCTGGCCCAGCTGCCCGGCAAAGCGCACCACTTCCTCGTCGGTCAGTTCCAGCCGGGCCAGGTCGGCCACGGCGCGGACCGTGTCATGGTCCAGATGGGGGGAGTTGTCGGAAGTGGTCATCGGGGCCAAAAAAAAGCACCGTGGTCTGGTCCCACAGTGCTTCGTTCGCTGCTGACTGCACCGTGGAACCTCGCTGTCCACAGTGCGGGGGCTTAAATCAAGGAGTCACCCGCCTGCGGACAGCTCGGCGGCTGCCGCGGCGGTACCGGATGGTAGCCGCCTGAGGGTTGGATTGCCGTACCAATAATGCATGGCGTTCATACCCACAGTATAGGCCAAGCCGACACATGGTTCTAAAATCCGGACCGCCGCGCGCGGCCCGGCCGGGTCCGAACCTCGACCCCGGGCTTTTTGAGGCATGGTGACAGCATCCGCCGAAATGGATTGTGCATCCGGCCCAAGAGGGATCATGCGATCTGCACAAGGCCAACCGCACGGCCAACCACACGCGCGACCATGGTGCGGCCGAATCCGGGCGCATCCCTCCATCTGCAACCAGGGAACGACTGATGTTTCTCGGGATCCACTCCCAAACGCGATACGCAAGCCTTCTCCTGACCTTGTTCATCGTGTTCGTCCTGATGTTGGCGGGATGCAACGGCAATCGCAATCAACCGCCGGAACCGCCCCCCATGCCTCCCACACCGGTGGCGGCGGACGCCGAATCGGAACCAACCCGCACCCCAACCCCGGACATGCCCCCGGAACCCACGGACACACCCGCACCCCCACCGCCAACAAACACCCCTGCAGCTCCGGACCCGACGGCCACAGTCACGCCACAACCCACGGCTACACCGGTTCCCCTGCCCACCGCCACGCCCGAACCACCGCCGGCGGCCTCGGTCACCAACACCACCTCGAACCTGCGCCGCGGACCGGGGACAGATTTCCCCGTCGCCGGTCAGCTTGCGGCCGGCGCGCTGGTCCGGCCGGTCGCACGAAACAGCGACGGGACCTGGCTGCAACTGGACTCGGGGGTCTGGATCTGGGCCCAGTTGGTGGATCACGTCCCACCGGGTCTGCCGGTGGCCGCCCTGCCGCCAACACCGATTCCGCCCACCAGCACCCCCACGACCCAGGCTCCGACGGTGCCACCCGCCACCGAAGACCCCTACCGGAACATGCTGGCACAGCTTCCGGTCGGGAACCGTGCCCACTACGACACCTATGACAGGGATGAATGGATTCATTGGGTCGATGACGACCGCGACTGCGAGGACGCCCGGGCCGAGGTCCTGATTGCCGAAAGCCAACGGTCCGTCACCTACCGTGCGAACGGCTGCACCGTCGACACGGGTCTCTGGGTGGGCCCTTGGGGCGGGCGGACATTCACCCAGGCCAGCCAAGTGGACATCGATCACCACGTGCCCCTCTTCAACGCCCACATCTCCGGCGGCCATGCCTGGAGCAGGAACCGGAAACGGACCTACGCCAACGACCTGGCCCTGGCATCGGCGCTGCAGGCCACGGAGAATGGAGTCAACCGAGCCAAGGGTGCCGGTGCGCCCGACGAGTGGAAGCCTCCCGTGCAGGCTTCGTGGTGTCGGTATGCCCAGGACTGGGTTGAAGTCAAGCACAAGTACAGCCTGCTGGTGACCCAGGCGGAGAAATCCGCCCTGTCGTCCATGCTGGACACCTGTACCGGCCGACCCTACGTGCCCGCGGTCCAACCGGCGGTGCCGGTCCAGGCCACACCGGTCCCTCCGGCCGACGCGTCGCAGTCCAACTTCCCGCCCCCGCGCAGGCAGGGCCGGTACTGCAACGACTTCGACACCCGGGCCCAGTACGAGGCGTTTTATGCCGGCAGGGAGAAACCCGCCAGCCACGACAGAGACAAGGACGGCCGTTACTGCGAGGCACTGAATTAGCCCAGTCGGACCTGCATCCTCAAGCCAGGGGATTCGGGCATCAGCCCTTGCAGAGGCCGGGACGGCAGGGCCTAACGCAAGCGGTTGACCGGGTCAGGCATTCTGTACGGAGGCAGGCCAACATGTCGCAACCTGTCGTCCTGCCACCTATTCCAAACCACCAGTTCCGCCGGAAACAACCACATCGTGACCCACACCAACCGCCTGATCCACGAAACGTCGCCCTACCTGAGGCAACACGCACACAACCCAGTGGATTGGTATCCCTGGGGCGAGGAGGCCTTGGCGGTCGCCAAGGCCCGCGACCTGCCTATCTTCCTGAGCATTGGCTACAGTGCGTGCCATTGGTGCCATGTCATGGAACGGGAAAGTTTCGAAGACGCGGACACGGCGGCGGCGATGAACGCCGGCTTCATCAACATCAAGGTCGATCGGGAGGAACGTCCGGACCTGGACGCCATCTATATGGAGTCGGTGCAGCTGATGACCCGGCACGGCGGCTGGCCGATGAGCGTGTTCCTCCTGCCGGACGGCACGCCGTTCCACGGTGGCACCTACTTCCCGCCGATTCCCCATCAGGGCATGCCCAGCTTCCGGCAGGTCCTCCAGGCCGTATCCGATGCATACCGCCAGCGCCGCGCCGACCTAACGGAACACGGCCGGAAGCTGGTCGCGCTCATGCAGTCTTCGCAGGACCGGACAGCAGGCGATGCGGACATGCCTGCCGCCATCCTGGACAAGGCTGTTCGCCAACTGCGCAATACCTTCGACAGCCAAGCGGGAGGGTTCGGGGACGCACCCAAGTTTCCCCAGCCGATGACCCTGGACTTCCTGCTTGCCTACAACTGGGAACAGCAGAATCTTGCCGACCGGCACATGGCCGAACACACCCTAACCCGGATGCTGAACGGAGGCATCTACGACCAGTTGGGGGGCGGCTTCCACCGCTACAGCGTGGATGCGGTGTGGCTGGTGCCCCACTTCGAAAAGATGCTGTACGACAACGCCCAGTTGCTGCGCACCTGCCTACACGCATGGCAGCTAACCGGCCACAGCGACTACTTGCGCGTGATCAACGAAACCTTCGAATGGCTGCGGCGGGAAATGACCCATCCCGAGGGCGGTTTCTTCAGTGCCCAGGACGCGGACAGCGAAGGCGAGGAAGGCAAGTTCTTCGTGTGGTCGCAGGAAGAAATCGAGGAGGTTTTGTCCGAGGAGGCGGCACGCGTCGTCGCCACCGTATTTGGTGTTACGGAGAATGGCAACTTCGAGGGCCACAACATCCTCCACCGTCCCATGGCACCCGAGGAGGCATGCCGGCGGCTGCGCCTGCAGCCGCGCAAGATGCAGTCCATCCTGGATCAGGCCATGCAGTCCCTCTTCGAGGTTCGGGAGCAGAGGATCCATCCCGACACGGACGACAAGATTCTCTGCGAGTGGAATGGACTGATGATCCACGCCCTGGCCGAATGCGGTTCGGTGCTGGGCAATCCGGACATGCTGCAGGCGGCCCGCAATGCCGCGAACTTTGTCTGGAACCACATGCGGAGCCCGGACGGCACGCTGCTCCGCACCTGGAAGGACGGCACGGCGCACCTGCGCGGGTACCTCGAGGACCACGCCGCCTACGGGCGCGCCCTGCTGGCCCTGTTCGAGGCTGAAGGGAACATGGAGTGGTTGACACGCTGCTGTGCGATCACGGAGACGATGCTCGCGGAGTTCGAGGACCAGGATGATCCCGGAGGATTTTTCCAGACGGGTCACAGCCACGAGGCCCTGGTCATGCGTCGCAAGGACATCCAGGACAACGCCATCCCCAGTGGCAACAGCATGGCGGCCGAACTCCTGATCCGACTGGCCTGGGTCACGGACGAAGCCCGGTACCGGGCAGCCGCCCAGCGGGTGTTCCAGTTTGCGGGAAGTCTGCTGTCGGGGTATCCGACTGCTGCCGGTCGTATGCTCGCCGCCTTGCAGGCCTGGCAGGCAACCCCGCAGGAAATTGTCATCACCGGCGATCCCACCGATCCTGTCAAGTCGGACTTGGCAAACCAGGCCCGGCGCATGTACCACCCGAACCGGATCGTGGTGGAGGTGGAGCCGGACCATGGATCCGACCTGCCTCTCTTGGCCGGGAAATCGATGTCGGATGGCCAACCCGCGGCCTGGATCTGCCAAAACCGAACCTGCCAGGCACCGGTGCACACCGTGCAGGATCTGCTGACTAGCCTCTAACGATCCATCTCAACAACCGTGCAAGACGACGTCCGTCTTATGCTACTGGCCCTGTCCCTACGGGCCGCGACCGGATTCGTCATCCGGGACCTGCAGTAGGGACCGCCACTCGTTGGGCATTTCCCGCACCGCCAGAATGCGATCTACCGGGTCCATCGGCGAACCGTGTTCCCGCCAGTGTGCTGCGATGTGGTCGCAGTCCTCCGCGGGCAAGCGGTCGGACAAAAGTTTGTGCAGCAGATCGATGGCCATATCCGTCCGTTCCGCCTCCCGGCCGAGGACCATGCCCTCCACCCGGCCTTCTTCCCGGCCTTCTTCCCGGCCCTCTTCCCGGCCCTCCTGCCGACCGCGTACCTCAGCCTCCTGTTTTTCCCTGTCCTGTCGGTACCGCTCGTCGGTCTCCCGATCGCGCCAGCGGCCCTCTGCCGCGTCTCGCCACTGGAACCGCGGAACCGGCCCGAGCCCTTCCGGTGATCTGTGGGTCTCCCCACTCGCCTCCTGTTCGGCCAGCATCATGCGGATATGCGCGTCAAACACCTCGCTCCAATAGGCTTGTGCCTGAGGCTCGGACAACCCGGGATCGGCCGGCACCCTCCGGTAGGCACTACCCTCCAGCCGATACACCAACAGTTCCTGCGGCGAATCATCCCGGCGCTTGCCACCCAAATCGTAGAGCAGGTACTCATGGACCCCCAAGGCCTCGTACAACCGCAGCTTGTTGCCTAGGTCCCGTGCCGCTGTGGACTTCGACAGGATCTCCAGCACCAGCTCCGGGACGGCATCGTCAGGACGTGGTAGGCGGTCCTCCGGTTGCCGCGCCGGATCCAAATCCTCCTCGGACGGCATTACGGTCAGATCGGGCTTCACCGTATTCGCCGGGCTGCCCTGCCGGGTCCGCAGCCCCAGGCGCTCCGCGATCTCCGGCACAAAACTGTAGCGGGTCTGGTACGTCACGCGGTAGCCGACCCGGTCCCGGGCGGTATCGCGCATGTACAGTTCGATGGCCTGCGGTCGGTCGTCGTCGAAGTGCTGCACGCCATCCTCGTCAAATTCACAAAGTTGGACGCTCCACCAGGGGCCATAGTTGGGATCGGTCGTCCAATCATCCTCGTACTCGTGGGCGACGTCGTACGGATACCACGATTCGTAATGGTCAAGATCCTCCAGCGCGCGCTGCCACTCGTCGAGGTGCTCCAGCCGCCACGCGATCCGCGCGGCTCGCGCCGCCTGTGTCATGGTCGGATCGGCGACGGGGTGCGGCTCCCACACACGCCCGTTGGACACCGTCAGCGCCGGCGTCCGTTCCCGCACCGCTGTGCTCATCCTCACCTCCCGCGTCTGCGCCAAGGCCCCATTCTACCCGGCCGACCAACCCGTGGTTGCACTCGGGCAACCGCAGGGCAGCGACCAGTCGAACCCGCGCATGGCAACAGCGGGTGAAACCCCCGGCTCGACTTCCCGTGGCGTTTCCGTGCGGAACTCCTGGCCGGCGCGCTGCATGGTTGCCTCATGGTTGACACTTTGGCGCACACCTGCGCCAAGGACCGGAGCACATCAGACTCCGGTTGGCAGGACACTGCACGCATCCTGAAGGATGTCAGTCCGAACCAGATTCGCTCACACCGGCTCAACCCTTGATACCCGACATGATCACGCCGCGGATAAAGTAACGCTGCAGGATGAAGAACAGAATCAGCGAAGGCAACATGGAAATGACGGATCCCGCCATCAGCAGATGTTCGGTGGGCTCGCCGCGTTGGGCCACGTTGGCCAGGATCTGGGTACGCAGAAACATCAATCCCACCGATACCGTGTAGTTGGTCATGCTCGTGAGATAGATGAGCGGCCGCATCAGTTCGTTCCAGGACCCCTGGAAGAACAGAATGGACAGGGTGATCATCACCGGCACCGACAGCGGCACCAGAATGCTCCGATAGAACCGCATGACATGGCACCCGTCGATCTTGGCGGCATCGCTCAAATCGCGCGGAATGCTCAGGAAGAACTGTCGAAACAGGAAAATCGCGAACGGACCGCCCCCAAACCAGTCGGGTAGAAACAGGGGCCAGAAGGTATCCACCATCCGCAGCTCATTGAAAATCAGATAGGTGGGAATCAGCGTCACTTCCATGGGCAGCATCATGGTGGACAGCATGAGGATGAAAATGGCCTGCCGGCCCCGGAAGCGAAAGTGGGAGAAACCGTAGGCAACCAGTGATGCCGTTAACACCCCGCCCACCGTCGAGGCAACCGTGATGACCGCGGTGTTGCCCATGAACCGGAAAAAGGGCAGGACATCATTCACCTCCATGAAGTTGAGCCACCGAGGAGCGGGGGGAAACCACAGGGGTGGAATGACATTCAGCTCGATGGGCAGCTTGAGGGCACTGGACACCGCCCAGAACAAGGGGAAGCCAAAGACGAAGGCCAACACCACCGTCAGGATGTTGGTGAAGACGTCCCATGCCTGGATGGGACCGCGTGCGCCTCTGGCCGTCGCGGCGTCGCCTGCGGTCATGACGCCCGATTGTCCGTTTCGCCCTCGTAGTGCACCCAGCCGCCACTGAACCTGAACTGAATCAGGGTGAACACCAGCACGATGACGAACAAAATCCAGGCCAGGGCCGATGCGTATCCCAGCTGCCAGTGGCTGAAGGCCTGGGTAAACAGGTGCAGGACGTAGAAGTAGCTGCCGTAGAAGGGCCCCCCCTGCGTGGAGACATACACGGCCCCGAAAATCTTGAAGGCCGCGATCAAGCCCGTGATCAACACGAAAAACAGGGTGGGGCTGAGCAAGGGCAGCGTGATGTGGCGAAAGCGTCGGCCCCGGCCTGCGCCGTCCACCTTGGCGGCATCGTACATTTCGCCCGGCACATTCTGCAGGCCCGCCAGCAGGATGATCATGGTGGGACCGCCGGCACTCCACAGGGCCAGCAGGATGAAGGTGGGCTTGACCCAGATGCGGGAATTGAACCAGCCCGGGCCCTCGACTTCAAACAGTTTCCAGAGCCAGCCGTTGATCAGGCCGTAGTCGGGTTGGAATATGTACAGAAACAGGAAGGTGGCCGACACCACCGGCACGATGGAAGGCAGGTAATAGATGGTCCGCCATATGGCGCGACCCGGAATTCTGCGATCCAACAGCAGGGCCAGCATCAGCGACAGGCATACGCCCAAAGGAACGGCCAATCCCACGTAATACAACGTGTTCCAGAGCGACATGCCGAAGAGCTCGTCCTTGGCAAATGCCCTAACGTAATTGGCCAACCCAATCCAAGCCGGCTTCAAGGGAAAGGCATATTCGGTAAAGCTGAAGTACAGGGACACCAGCATCGGACCTGCCGTGAACAGCAGAAACCCGAGAACCCAAGGGGAAATGAGCAGGAATCCCCACAATTCCTCGACGCGTGCAACACGGCTGCGCGCACGGTAACGGGCAATCATCAATCACCTAAGCGAGAGCCGAAGGTCGCTGCACGCCTTGCGGCGGCAGCAACCCTCAACCGGTGTGGTGAACCAATGGAATGGCGATCAGGCAGCTTCGACGGGCGGCATGTCCAGGATTTCCTGGATCGCCTCCTGCAGCCGCTCACAGCCTTCCTGGGCACTGAGTTCGTTCAGATAGATGCCCTCAAGCAATGGCGCCGTGGCCTGGATCACTTCCGAATCACGTCCGTTATGGGGGGCCGGGAAAGGCTTGACATCCTTGAGCACCTGGAAATGCGGAATGATCAGGGGATCGCTGGCTACGCTCGGATCCTCAAAAACGTCATACCTCAATCCGGGTTCGCCGATGCGGCCGATACCCTCGACGCCCACTTCCTGACTCGACAGATACTTGATCCACTGGAAGGTTTCGTAGGGGTGTTCGCTGGAACTCCAGATGGGGAAGTTGTTGCATCCGGCGAATCCACCGCGCTTCCCGGTGGGTCCCTTGGGCCCCGGAACCAGGCTGAAGGTCAGGCCTTCCGGCGTAATGTCGCCCAGATAGGCCCCTTCCCACACACCCGAAAGGGCCGTCGCCAGTTTGCCGGACGACCAAAGCTGCTGCTTGGCTGCGGAATCAGCCATCACCGGCAATGCTTCGACCTCGTGATACATGTCCTGAATCCACTTCATGCCGGCAACCGCGCCGGGTTCGGCCCAGGTGGCCTGGGAGCCGTCTTCGTTCAGGGGCCATCCGTCATGGGCGGAAACCAGCGTGAGATTCGCCTGGTACCAGGCGCCAAACCAAATGCCCCAGCTATCCGACTTGCCGTCGTCGTCCGTGTCCCGGGTCAATCTGGCCGCGGCATCCCGCAGGTCGTCGTAGGTCCAGTCCTCCGTGGGCAGATCCACGCCTGCGTCCGCGAAAATCTCGGGCGCAAAGTAGAGACCGGCGTGACCGGCATGGCCGTTCACGGGCAGGGCAAAGAGCTTGCCGTTCACCCGGTTGGAACTGAGCGGCCCTTCAATGAAGACGGACAGGTCGTAGTCGTCCAGGGCCACGAACTCATCCAGTTCCTGCAACAGCCCGCGGGTGGTGAACTTGCTCATCCCGAAGTGGGAGGCGTGTCGGAAAGCGTCGCCTGCGGTCCCGCCTGCGATACGGGCCATGATGGTCTGGTCGTACCCCTGCGGAATGACATCCACGGTGACCTGAATGCCTTCCTGGTCCGCGTTGAAGCGTTCAGCCAATTCCTTGCGGTATTCCAAATCCTGAACCACATTGCGGTCGAACATCACGATCTCGACGACCGCTTCATCCGCCGGTGCCATCCCGGCGTCATCACTCGATGGCGCGGCCGGTGTCGCCGGCACACAGGCCACCAACGCCGATGCGGCGCCGACGCCAGCCAACCCGCGCAGGAAACCGCGTCTTGACATTCTCTTGGTATTCATTACATCTCCTGAAACTCTTGCAAGAACCTTCCCCAAAGGATTCGAAGATGCCGAACCTTGCAGTTCAGCGACAGCACCGTACAGGCATGGGGCATAGTGCATTATGGCAGACCGTCACGACCGCAGTGCGCCCCCTTCCCGTAACAGTAAACCTCAGGCGGCAGGCAACACCGAAGAGCCAGGTTCAGGATTTTGATCGGTTCGCGGGCAGATTCCGGGTCCGCTTGCAGAACCGTCTCAATGGCGACCGACAGAATGGTGAAGGTTCGGCCAAGCCCGGGAGCTACAGGCGGTTTTAACAACGCCGTGGGCATGCGTCGGCAGCGGTGACAGCACTGGACCACCCAGGCACGGTACCGCCTCCAGCCCAGCCAGACCAGGCAGCGGTAGGCGAGGGGAACGATGCGCAGACGCGTCTCCCACAGCAGGTGCCGGACAGCCGACAAGCAACGAGCCGGAGCCCAAGCCTCAACGGTGCAATATGAACCGGGCCGCGCGGCATCCAGGGGGATGAAGCCGGCGTCCTTTACGTGGACGACAGCCAAGGTGCACCGCATCCGGGCACTCAGGCAACGGGCGGCCGAGGTATCGCCCAGTAATCCTCCACACGACGCGCTTCCTCGGCCCCGGGCCACGGTGGCATGGTGAAGATGACGAAGCAGAGGTCTTCGTCGCCTGTATTGCGGAACTGGAAGTGCGTTCCACACTCGATGGTCAGGGCGGTGCCTGCCTCTACGTCGAGTACCGACTCCATCCCCTCGCGCCGTCGCCAGACCTGCCCCGTCCCGGCCAGGCAGTACCACGCCTCGTCGACTGTGGCGTGGACGACGGCCATGGAGATGGCATCCTGCGGCAGCATGCAATGCACCATGCTCCCCTGAGCGACAGCCACCAGTTCGCGAATCTGCGAACCGTCAGGCGCGACAACCGCCCTGCCGTCCGCGAGACGCACGATTTGCATTAGGGGCTTATACCGAAGGGTTGACCCTCGGGCCACAATGGGGTGGTGCAGCCGGTCGGCATCAAAGGCTCGAGTCTGCCCGTTCGGTGACCATGGCTGTCGGCATCCATTTCCGGATCACTTCTCACTTCTTTAGTCTTGCAAAGCAGTCATATTGGTTGCAGTGCATCACCCGTTCCGCGTAGACCATCGCCTCCTGTTCCGACAGGTACCCCTGGTTGACTTCCTGGCGGAGGGTGTGGGTTAGCCAGTACCTTGCCTGCATGGCATAGGCATAGGACGCAATCGGCCAGGACGTGTCTGCCCCAAAAACGAATACCTTGTTGGCCGGAACCGAGTGGATGGCGTGGCGCAGGAAGTTCGACGCATCCAACGGATTGATGCTCCAGGCCCAGCACATGTCCACGTAGGCATTCGGATAGTGCTTGGCCAAGGCCGCCAACTCCATCGAATACGGATAGGAGTTGTGCATGAGCACAAAGTCCGTGTCCGGATGGGCCGCCAGCAATCCGCACAAATGCTCGCAGGAGATGAAGTCCAGCGGCATGCGGCTGTGGCCGGCGTAGTAACCGGTGTGGATCTTGATGGGCAGCGAGTGCTTGGCAGCGAGATTGGAGCAAACATCCAGGAACCAGTCACCCAGCAAATTGTGTTCCTCGGGAGTCAACTCATCGGGTGTTCCCAGGTATCGGTCCAACAGACGCGCCGCGTCATCCTTGTTCCGCTTCTGCCAGGCCAGAGTCCGGACATAGGCATGCTGCGTTTTGCAGGCCACCGCCTCCGCTCCAAAGCGCTCAAACAGGGCCTCGCAAGCCGCCTCCGCCGACCGCAGATCCGTAACCTCCTCGCCCGTGAGCCGTCCCAGAGCTTCCATGTCCGGCTTGCCGACTACCAGATCCCACAGCGAAATATCGTAGAGATAGAAGTCCGAATCCTCTTCGTCGGACACGATCTCCATCGTGAAGTCGTCAATCTGGACGTGATCCAGATGCGCGTCCTCCTGCAGGATTTGCAGCCGGGTCCGGGTCCGCATCAGCTCGGCATGAGTACCTTGCGCATCCGTCAGGGTTTCCGGAGTCAACTCCTCCAATCCGTAGAAGTATTCAGCGGCCAACCGCACCGCCTCACCGTACCCGGTCTGCCGGCAATGGCTCCACGCTTCTTCCACAGAGCGGAAGCGCTCCGCCACCGAGCCGGCCTCCGGATTGAACAGGTCGTCGACGGCCTTCTGGCTGGCACCGGCCACGACCAGGTCCGCGATTACGTAGTTCTCGAAGAGCGCCGCCAGAATGTCCACCCTCTCCGGTGTGAAATCAGTATGGCGCTGCAGGTGCTCATGGGTATCGCAGAGAGACGTTTCAAGGACCTTGTGCACAAGGTCCGAGTCGTCAAGGGAGGACCAGCAGGAGAGTTTCGGATTCATGGATTGCCTCGGCCCGGTGTGGGCGACGGGTTGCTTGACGCGAACTTGCGACGGATTGGATTGTCGATCGGGGGCGAATCCTGAGTCGGAGCGGATTACACCTGCCTCAAACCAAAACTCCCATGCCAGGTTAATTTCCGTCGCCGGTGGACATGTCGAAACCTTCCCACAGGTCGCGGGCAACCGTGCCCTGGGACTGCTGCGGAGGTTCTATCCCCAGGATGCGGCACAGCGTGGGGACCACGTCCGCTGCATGAATGTATCCCAGCTGATGCGTATCTCGTTCATAGTCCTGCCTGAGCCCGGGACCCGCGAGTAGGAATGACCCGAAGGTTGACGAAAATCCATTGTCCGTGGGCAGGAAGCCGCCGTGGTGGGCACCGAACTCCAGCGGTGCCCCCACGTTGCCGCCGCCGACAATGCCCTTCCATTGGGGATAGTAGCCGCTGACGTAGTCGTGTTCATACACGAAGACCACGTCACCGCACTGGTCGCCCCACTGGCCCAGGATGTAGGCGTCCCGCCGGGGCAGGGCAATGGCCACCACCGTCTGACCGGTCTCCTCGTCCATCCAGGTGCGAAGGGCCGTCAGCAACTCCCTCTCGATGGCGTTGAACCGCTCCGAGCCGTGCTCGGCATTAATGGTGATGTCGAAGCCGCGCCGCCGCAGGTACGCCTTGGTGCGAGTCCAGTCAATCTGATCGTCCGCCAGCCGATCCTGATCCTCCGCCACCGCCGCTGGGCCGTCCCGCAACACCAGGAAACCCGTGTCGCAGAGGAACTTGCGTATGTTGACCACGCGCACGTCCGGGTAGGCCCCGTGGTCGGCCAGCACACCGACGTATACGTCGTCCCCGGCCAGTTCCGCCTGGGTCTCCTGCATCCGGGCGATGATCCCGTCCCCGACCCGGTACGCCTGCCTGAACATCTCCATATGATCCTCCTTGCGGGCCGGGTCGAAGCCGGGGCAGACCGGATCGACATCCGCCAGGTGGATGTGGTTCAGGTAGTCGTACAGGTGCCAATGGCAGGTGAAGTAGGCACTGTCCCTCTCGGTCAGCATATAGTGGCCCACTTCCGCAAACCAGTGGCCCTGGTACGCACACTCCTCCAGGGCCGTGGCGAAGTCGGTCATGCCCGAGGTGTAGGGGATCATCGAGGCATGTTCCTGGTACGGGCCAAACCGCTCCCGCAACAGATCCTCCAGTTCCGGATCCCCGTAGCTGTAGCCGTGTACATGAGTAATCTGGCTGCGATAGATCTTGAGGTGATGGCCGCCGGGGTCCAGTTCCATGACCTTGAACCGCAGTGCCGCTGCAATACTGCCGTCCGGAACCGCGAAGTCGTCCACCAGCCAGTCCGTCCATTCCCGGACTCCCGCCGAGGCCAGGATGCGGTTGCCGTCCTTCCCGTGCGCCAGATGAACCCGGTCGTACTCCTCGGCGGATGCGGTCACCAACACGGCATAGCACTGTGCTGTGTTGCCGAACCTGGACACAATCTCGACTTCCGTCTCCAACGGCGGTTTGTGACTCGGCGGCAGATTCCGCCAGTCGACCGCCATGGTCAATCCGTCGATGCCCTGAATGCTCCGGGAACCGGCCACCGGGGCGCCGTCATGGCCGATCATGAAGTCGTCGCTGCCGGCGCCTGTTACGTAGGCTTGGCAGGCTGCCACCTCAAACTCGGTGTGGGCATGTCCCGGATGACCCAATCCGTCCAGAATTGTGCTGGTCGCAGCACCCGAAGGGAAGGCCCCCGGATAATGCAGGGCTGTGCCCTTCAGACCGGCTCGTTCCAGCACATTCCATATCCGCTCGGCCCGATTGCTGCGCCCATCGAAACTGTCAATGTCCTCACCCGAAGACAAGGTGGTTTCCCATGTCGACACCTGATGGGTTCCCGTGTGCGCCCCGGTGGCCAGCGTGGCCCAGTTGGTGGGCGTCCAGACCGGAAAGGAGCAGAAGGTCTGGTTGTGGGTGCCTTCCGCCATCAGACGGGCGAACGCGGGCAGGGAACCCTCTTGGGCGAAATACCGGACCATGGGCAGGATGAGGCCGTCCATGCCAAATGCATACACTCGTTTTGCCATGGCAGACCCCTCTCTCCTGTCAAAATGCAGACAATGCCTGAACGGCTGCTTCCCGATTTGCGTAACCAAATCCTCGGGAGTGCCGCTTACCATTATCGCGGCCTTTCCGGCCGGCCGATTTCGCGTGGTGGGGGCAACGAGTTGCCCGCCGGATTGCCCGGTTCGCCGGCCGACAGACAGCACCGACACCCCGCAGGTGACCTGGCGCGTGTGACTGTGCCCCGGCTGGAAACCTGGCCCAATCATCCGCCCGACGGCCGCGCGCCGTGTCCGTCGGGCCGTTCCAAGTTCCCGTGCCCTCGCGTTTGCTGACACAATGAAGGCATCCGGGAAGCGGCATCGTCCGCGCTTCGCGTGCGAAAGCCGCATTGCATTTGTTCTCACAACCAAGGAAACGATCCGACCGTGCCTCTGCAACTGAACCATGTCCGCAGTCAGTTTCCCTCGCTCCAGGAGCACTATGACGGCGCGCCCGCGGTGTTCTGCGACAGTCCGGGCGGCTCACAGATGCCGGAATCCGTGGTC
Source organism: Caldilineaceae bacterium (assembly GCA_965219935.1). Lineage (GTDB taxonomy): Bacteria > Chloroflexota > Anaerolineae > Caldilineales > Caldilineaceae > Bin34. The sequence goes on from CBDCOU010000003.1 coordinate 2,695,475, forward strand.
ATGGCCATGCAGGAGTACCTGGGTCGCTTCATGGCCAACACGGGAGGGCAGTTCGCAACCAGCATCGCCACGGACGAAGTGGTGGCGGAAGCCCATCGGCTGGCCGCCGACTTCATGCACTGTGCCCCGCAGGAAGTGGTGTTCGGCGCCAACATGACCAACCTGACCTATCTGATCAGCCGCAGTGTGGGCCGAACCCTGAGCCACGGAGACGAAATCATCGTTTCGGAGCTGGACCACGAGGCCAACATCGCGCCTTGGCTGCAGATGGCCGAGGAGCGCAATCTGGTTGTGCATTGGGCGCGGATCAATCGGGAAACGTGCACGCTGAACCTGGAGCAGCTGCGGTCCCTGATTGGCCGGCGCACGCGCCTCATTGCGGTGGGACTGGCCAGCAACTTCTCCGGTTCCGTCAATCCCGTGGCCCACATCGCCACCTGGGCCCGCGCCGCCGGCGCCATGGTATATGTGGACGCGGTGCACTACGCGCCCCACGGACTGTTGGATGTCCGCGCCTTGGACTGTGACTTCCTGGTGACCAGTGCCTACAAGCACTTCGGTCCCCATCTGGGCATCCTGTACGGGAAGGAGCGCCATCTCAACCGCCTTCCGGCCTATCAGGTTAGGGCCCACGACGGGTCGCTGCCCGGAAAGTTCGAGATCGGCACCGCGAACTTTGAGGCACTGGCCGGCTTTTGCGCCTGCATCCAGTACATTTCGTCGTTGGCGGCCGGCGATCCCAATCTGCTCATCTCCGCCTCCCGGCGCGACATGGTTGCAACTGCGTTCAGATTGATCCAGGAGCACGAGCGCAACCTGATGAACCGCTTCCTGGAGGGCCTCCGCCACCTGGCCGGCTATCGGCTCTACGGCCTGCCCTCCGCCACCGACCGGGTACCCACCTTCGCCCTGCGGCGGGAAGGAACCACACCCCGGCAACTGGCCGTCCATCTGGCCGAACGCAACATCTTTGCCTGGGACGGCAACTTCTATGCCCTGGCCGTCGCCGAAGCCTTGGGCGTGGAACAGTCCGGGGGCGTACTCCGTATTGGCTTTGCCCACTACAACACCGAGGACGAAGTGGATACGGTTCTGGAAGCGCTCGACTCGGTTCGCCCGGTGGAATGATCCCGGCATGCCTCCTCCGTTGAAGGCCACGCTCAAGGCCGCGCGGCGCCTCGCCATCCACAAGCAACTGCTGGACAACCACGAGCTGCTTCGGACCGCAAGCGACAAGCAGGCGATTTGCAAGGTACTGGAGGCCCTTCGCTGCGTCCAGATCGATCCGATCCGCGCGGTGGAACGAACCGAGCTGCTGGTCCTGTGGAGTCGTTTGGGCAACTTCGATCCGGGCCTGATCAACGAACTGCTCTACACCGACAAGCTTTTCTTCGAAGACTGGGCCCACTGCGCTTCCATCTGCCTGATGGACGACTACCCGTTGTTCTACCACCGGATGCAGGCCTATGCCGCGACCAGCGAGACGGACGGCAGTCGCACGGCCCAATGGGTGAAGGAGAACGGAGCCCTGCTGGCACAGATCAGGAAGGAGTTCAAGACACACGGCCCCCTTGCCGCGCAGGACATCACCATCGATGTGCCGCACGTACCCTGGCACTCCACCGGCTGGACGAGCGGCCGCAGCGTACCGCGCATGCTGAACCACCTGTTCTTCCGGGGCGATTTGATGGTGGCGCAGCGCTCCAACAACCGCAAGGTCTGGCACCTGACCGACGAGTTCCTGCCGCCGTGGGCCGATCGCACCCCCATGACCCCGGACGAGTTCTGCCGCCAGGCCGTGCCTCTCGCCCTGAAGGCGCTGGGTACCGGCACGGCCCGAGACATCAAGCACCACTTCATGCGCCATGCCTATCCCGACCTGGAGTCGGTCCTGGCGACCCTGGAAGCGGACGGAACCATCGTGCCAGTCGAATTGATGGACGATGGTAACCAACCCGTACCCGGCTCATGGATGGTCCACGCCGAGGATGCGGAGACGCTGCAATGCTTGGAGGCCAACTCGGATTGGGAGGGCCGCACCGTGCTGCTGTCCCCGTTCGACAACCTGATTTGCGACCGCAAGCGCAACCAGCCGCTGTTCGATTTCGACTTCACAATCGAAATTTACGTACCGGTGGCCAAGCGTCGCTACGGGTACTACGTCCTTCCCATCCTGGCTGGCGACTCCGTGCTCGGGCGCGTGGACACCAAAATGGACCGCAAGCGGAACGAACTGCACTTCCGGGCCCTCTTTCTGGAAGAGGGGCGGGAGCAGGACCTGCACCTTTCCGACGGCCTTGCCCGGACCATGCAGGATCTGGGAACGTTCCTGGGCGCAAAGCGCATCAAACTGGGCAGGCGCATGCCGGTCAAATGGCGGCAGGCCCTCAGGTCGCATTTTTGAGTCTTGCGATGGGTTGGGCTGAAGTGCGGGCTTGAACGCTGCCAGGGAAGCCTCCGGTGGAAACGCAGTGTGGACGAAGCCACCGTCATGGCGGAAGCGAGTCGCCACGGTCCATGTAGCTCTTGGGCCGCCCATGGAACAAAGGCAGATCAAAGAGGCGGCGGGGTCGGAGCGATTAAATCGAGGCCTCCACGCACGACAAGGGCTGGAAGGACCGGTACCGTGTGGAAGACGGATTGCCACTTCCCCGCGGATTCACGTGAATCCACGGTTCCACTTCGCTCGTTGAACTGCATGGCAAGGCACTTGACGGGACCGGTTAGGATCGGTAACGGAACCCACAAGTGTTGAACAACCCAATCACGCCCAGGCCAAGCACGGGGCCGTGCGGCGAACCACATTAGCCATATCATTCAGGACAGCTACAACACAGGGAATCAGGACAGGAAAACATGAGCGTACAGGCGATGCCAAGGGACTATTCGCTCACGGGAACAGCCGGACAAGCCGTTCCCCTGGACGATTTCGACATCGAATCGCGGATGGACGGCGTTTGGTGGAAGCCCACGCTGCCGCGCCAGGAGATGCGTGCCTTCATGGAACGCACCGACGGCCCCGCCCTGGCGCATTTTGGCCTCTGGTTCGTGCTGCTCGCCGCCAGCGCCGCATGGGCGGTGACCGCCTGGGGGACGTGGTGGGCCATCCCCGCGTTCCTGATCTACGGAACGATCTATTCCTCGTCGGACGCCCGATGGCACGAATGCGGGCACGGCACGCCGTTCCGGACCCCGTGGCTGAACGAACTCTTCTATCACATCAGTTCGTTCCTGACCCTGCGGGAAGGGTACATGTGGCGCTGGAGTCATTCCCGCCACCATACGGACACCTACTTTGTCGGCCTCGATCCCGAGATTCAGGTGCAGCGGCCCGCCGATCTCCTGAAGATCTTGATGGACTTCCTCTACCTGCGCAGCGGTCCGCCCGAAGTCTGGCGCGTGGTGCGCAATGCGTTTGGCAGGCCCGGTCCGGACGTGCGGCACTTTGTGCCGGAGTCGGAACGGAACAAGATGTACTGGTCGAGCCGCGTCTACGTGGCGATTATCGTCGGCTTCGCCATTTGGTCGATTGCCATCTGGAGCTTCCTGCCGATGATGTTCGTCCTCCTGCCGCGGTTCTACGGAGGATGGTTGCATCAACTGCTCGGTCTGACGCAGCACGCAGGCCTCGGAGAGGACACGTTCGACCACCGGGAAAACACCCGCACCGTATTTGTCAACCCGGTCTACCGCTATCTCTACATGAACATGAACTACCACATCGAGCACCACTCCGTGCCGATGGTTCCCTACCACGCGTTGGGCCGGTTCCATGAAGCGGTGAAGGATCAGATGCCACCCGCCTACCCGAATTTATGGGCGGTGTACAAGGAGATGATTCCGGCGCTGATCAAGCAGGCGACGGAAGACGAGGGCTACCAGATCATGCGGCCCATCCCCACGGAGCAGGACAAGTCCGCGGAAGTGGCATCCATGGCCGCAGCCACTGCGGACAGCGAGTGGATCGAAGTCTGCCCCGTCGGCGCACTCGATGAAAACGATGTCGTGCGCGTGGACCACGGCGGCCGGTTCTTCGCCGTATGCCGTCTGGAAGGGGATGCCTACCATGCCACCGACGGCCTCTGCACCCATGAATACGCCGACCTGACCGACGGTATCGTCTTCGACGGCGTCATCGAGTGTCCGCTCCACAACGGACGCTTCGACATCGTCAGCGGCGATGCGGTCCGCTCGCCAGCCTGCGGCAGCCTGCAAACCTATCCCGTCGAAGCGCGCGGGGACAGCATCTTCCTGCGCGTGCGCGCCTGACCGGGAAGGACGACACCTGCGCGACGAGGCCGATCCGTGTCTCGTCGCGCAATCCCGGAGCAAAGACAGTAGCTGCCCGGCCGCGCAGATCCCAAACCGATGGGGCTCGCCCATCGGAACCCGCCCATTTGCATATTGGAGAACCTTATGTCAAGCAATCCCCTGAAAGTGCACATTACAGGCGTGTACGGCCTCATCGGCAATCTTGTCTACGGCCATCTCAACAGACAGCCGAACCGCTATGACGTCCATGGCAGCAGCCGACGTTCCGCCAGTTCCACCCGTGCCGATGCCGATTCACTCATCCGGCTGCCGGACACGCACTTCGTGCAGGCCGATCTGGGGGATGCCGACGCCATGATGCAAGCCATCGCCGGCATGGACGCCGTACTGCACATCGGGGCGGTGCCGGATCCCGCGGCTCCGTTCGAGGACGTGCTGCACAGCAACGTGGTCGGAACCTACAACGTGCTGGAAGCCTGTCGGGAAGCCGGGGTCAAGCGCCTGGTATACGCCAGTTCCGTCATGGCCACCATGGGTTACTTCTACTATCAGGAACCCTACAACGCCATCCGCGAAGAGCGCTTTGAGGACGTACCGGACGACATTCCCCTCATTACCCCTGCAGATCCGCCCCGTCCCACCGAACCCTATTCGGCCAGCAAGGTCTGGGGGGAAGGCATTTGCCGGACCTACCACGATGCCCACGACATCGCCACCGTGTGCCTGCGCATCGGGGCCGTCAACAAGGAGGACCGCAGCCTGTTTGGCTGGACCGATTCCCTCTGGTGCAGCCAGCGGGACGTAGCCAACATCATTGAACTCGCCCTGCAGGCGACCGCGGCTCCCTGTTTCCACATCTGCTACGGGATTTCGGACAATCGGCATCGCTGGGTTGACCTGGCATCCTCGCGGCAGGCGCTGGGTTTTGAGCCCCAGGACGGTGCGTAGACCATCCCGTCCGGTGTGGCGGACCATGCCTGTAGGATTCTCAAGTCCCTGCCGGTGGCAGAATCCTGGCCACCCCCCAACCGAAGTCCGGAGACGACGCCATCATGCTGGATGAGCAAGTACTGTTCCAGAGCGGAACCCTTGGGTACCACACCTTCCGCATTCCGGCACTGCTGACGTTAAGCAGCGGACGCGTGCTGGCCTTTGCCGAAGGTCGCGTCCACGGACCCGGTGATGCAGGCACCATCGAACTGGTCCTGCGCCACAGCAACGACCATGGCACCTCCTGGTCCGACCTCCGGGTCGTGGTCAAGGAAGACGACATGACGTGTGGCAATCCGTGTCCGGTCCAGGACAGTGCCACCGGTACCATCTGGCTCTGGTTCTGCAAGAACACCGCTGAAGGCGGGGAAGGGTTGATCGTTCAGGGCAAGGCCAAACGCACGGTCTGGCTCACGCACAGCCTGGACGAGGGGAAAACCTGGAGCGAGCCGGTCAACATGACCGACAAGGTGATGCAACCTGACTGGACTTGGTACGCAACCGGGCCGGGCCACGGCATCCAGCTGCAATCGGGCCGGATGGTGGTGCCTTGTGATCACATGGTGGGCATTCACCTGGACCGAACCAAGGATCCCTACCATTCCCATGTTGTCTACAGCGACGACGGCGGCATCACTTGGCACATCGGCGGCATTGTCAGGGACGGAACCAACGAATGCGAGGTGGTCGAACTGCTGAACGGCGACGTCATGATCAACTGCCGCAACTACGCGCAGCGCAGCCAACGGGCCGTCGCCATCAGCCGGGACCTCGGTTCCTCCTTCGAGGAGTTTCGGTGGGACCAAGCTCTGGTCGAACCGGTCTGTCAGGCCAGCATCATACGCTGGCCCCAGGCCAACAACGGCCTTCTGTTCGCCAATCCGGCATCCGCCACCGACCGAACCCGTATGACTGTTCGGCTCAGCGCGAACGAGGGGCATTCCTGGCCGCAAACCAAGCTGCTCCATGCCGGACCGGCTGCATACAGCGACTTGGCCGTTTCGGCCGAGGGAATCGCCCTGTGCCTTTACGAAAAGGGGGACGACGGGCCCTACGAAACCCTTGCACTGGCTCGGTTCGACACCGAATGGCTATCTGCACAGTAACCGACGGGCTTCCTACATCCCGCGCCTCCAAGTAGCCCGCGCGGAATTTAATTCCGATCTTTCCCAGGGACCCACTTGTAAACTCCTGTTCAATGTGACTCAATGATCCTGCCAATAACCTTGAAGAACCGATCGCAGCTAGGACAACAGTCTCGAACCTTCTGCGGATCAATCTTCTTGAGCAAATCCGAAGCATGGTTGAGTTTATTGTCGTAATAGTTTCCTTTCTGTGTTTGCTCGGTGGCACGCGTCAATGACTTTTTGATATCAGCTTTACTTCTGGCCTCGAGATTTTGGAGGTCGGATGGTAGTGCCTTCTGACGAAAGCCGCGCCCGTAGTATCGAGACAATGCATCAGCATCTGAAACAATCCATGTCTCCATGGATTGGATCATTAGATGAACAGTCTCTTCTTCAATTTCCGAAAAATCCCAACCAACTTGGTCTCTGAGAAAGACGAGCGGTGTTGTGTCCCTTTGAACAGGTCCTTCCGAATCGACCAACAGCACAATCACAGTGTTCTCTTCATAGCGACAGGCGTTGCAAAATGCATCATAAGCCCTTCCACGTCCACCACGAGGCACAAGTTTCCAGTGCCATGATTTGGCTCGGGCTACCAGCTTGAGTTCATTCAAGAAGACATCCATCCCCCGTCTGAATTCGTCTCTAGGATTACGTTGATCTCCTCCGCCTTCAACGTAGATAGTGATGCCGTTCACGGATTTGCCCCCAATTCACCTATGCGCCAGAGATCGCCCAATTGATAGTCTTTCAGCCAAAACGCCAACCTCTCAGGGTCAAGCCTCCGCAACACGGTGCCTGCGCCGGGACGCTCGCATGCGACAACTGCATCGGGCTTGTCTGAGAGCGCGGAAACAAGTGCATCCGAATGTGTCGTCACAAGAAGCTGCATCCTCCGGGAGGCATCTACCAGCACATCGGCCATCAGTGCCACTGCATCAGGATGCAATCCAAGTTCAGGCTCCTCAATACACACCAAGGGTGGCGGCGAAGGTGACAACAGCAGGGCCAGCATGGCTACAAAGCGGATTGTACCGTCTGACAGTCGCGTCGCCGGAATCGGTTGGCCAAAATCTGATTCATGTAAGAAAAATTGCACGGAACCACCAGACACTCTAGTTGACATCCTTTTAAATCTAGGAAAAAATCGTCCCAGCATCCGATTGAAAATCACCGGATCCCGGTGATCTATTTGATTGAGCAACAGTGCTAGATTGCTACTGTCAGGAAGAAGACTATCTTCAGGAAGATCTGCAGGTTGTGGTTGTCTCAAGGGCGCGTAGCGTCCGAAGGACCACTCTCGAAACACTTGGATTTGCCTGAACTTCCTACCCAGCCAAGTTATCTCCGGATAAGTTTGTGGATCCTGGCGCTGTGCCAACACGGATTGGTCCAGAGCCAGATCCTCTCGCCGTAGAAATCTGTTTTCTCGTCCATTGTCCTTCCAAGACTCCCGAATGTTAATCGCAGGCCGCCCGTGCTGGAAGCGATAGTAGAAGATTGGTTTGGTATGACCTGGCCACGGTTCGAAATCCTCAATCGCTTCGTCAAGTACTTCAACCCGACTGTCGGCTTCCGTGAATTTCAGTCTATACCTTAGAGGCTTTTTGGTAGGGATGTCCGGACATGCATCAATATCCCCCGTTACAATTTCAATAGTCGCAGCCTTGTCCGCGCCTTTTCCTTTCCAAAGCCACTCCCGGGCTCCGCCACCGTCCCGAATGGTGGCCGCCAAATCCACAGGTGTGGAGTGCAGGAGTTCCAGAGCCTCGATCAGGTTGGACTTCCCTGCACCGTTGGGACCGATGAGGACATTCAGCGGCTGAAGATCAAATTCGTCTGTTCCAGGTGGAAATGACAACAGATTGTCCAGACGCAGGCTTTGAATGAACTGCACTACGGACTCTCCTATGTTCCTGCACCTCATTGATGGGGCGGTGCACTGTGGCAATTCTATACCAAAGGGCAAATTCCAGAGTTGATGGTACCCGGACATCACGGTGCCTATCCGTCTTGGAAACCCCAAACGGCGAGCTTGGCTTATCAACGCTTCTGCAGCCGATAGGGATATAGCCTGAATTCCCTTCCCAGCTCCTCCCGGTGTTCATGCACCCAGTCGGACAGGGCCCTGGAACCCAGGGGTTCCTCATCGGAACTCAGCAGGTCTAGGACCAACCCCTTGATCTCGGACCAGGACAGGAGGGTGTCACCCAGCACCCACCCCGTGGCTTGAAACAGCGGTTGGCACAGCCTGGGCGGCAAGGGCAGCACGATCGGGGCGCGGCCGCGGCCGGTCAAGGTATGGCCAAGCCACCGAACCAGGTCGTCGAAGGCGTATTGTTCCGGGCCGCAGGCATCCCGCGTTACGTTCCTGTTGGGGTTTATAACCATAAGTTGACAACGGGGCACAAGCCGCAGAGTGGAGTGCCTGTGTGGTAAAATAAGGCAACTCGTACACATATTAGGCACGGCCCTTCTTCCCCCAGACGGCACCAGGCAACACGGCCATCCGGATGACCACCTCCCCAACCGCCACCCCGACCACAGTCCGCAGCGAGCGGTACCGGGTGCGTTTTGACAGCCGTCGGCAGGCGGAGCTGTGTGCCCAAACGGCGGGGGCCAACCGCTTCGTCTGGAATCTGTTCCTGGCCAACAACGACTGGCGCTACCGCGTGTGCCGCCAGGCCCGGGGCTACGGGCAGTGGACCGACTTCCCGGAAGAGCAAAGACCGCTGGCGGTGGACCCAAGTACGACTTGGCAATCCATGTACAAGCGGTTCGCCCTGATCCGCAGCGGGCAGTACGACCGCGAGTTCCAGGCGTTCCTGGCCGCGCCCGAAGGGGCCGTGTACGCGGACCAGGACCTGTCGTGGCTGCGGGATCTGCCCAGCGCCCCCGTCCGACACGTGCTGAAGTACCTGGATGCCGCCTACCAGGTGTTCTACAAGGCGCACGCCGCGGCCAAGGCGGAGGGCCGGTTCCTGCCGCGGCGCAAGTCCGATGGCAAGCCGCAGCATTTTCCGCGGCACAAGGGCCGGCAGGGACGCAAGGCCGACGGCTTCACCATCCCGGACAAGGTGAGAATGGACGGCCACCGGCTGCACATCCCCCGGATGGGGTGGGTGCGGCTGGAGCGGGGCTCCAACCACCCGTATCGGGGATGCGTACCCAAGACCGTGCGGCTGTTGAAGGAGGGTACGGGCCGGCACCCGAAGTGGTATGCCACCGTTGCGTACGAGGTGCCGGTTGGGCGCCTGAAGCCGCCTGCCCGGGACGGCGAGTTGGGACTGGACCGGAATGTCCGGCAGGCCACGGACAACCACGGCGAGGTCTACGCACAGCCGGACACGGACAAGCTGGACGCCAACATCAAGCGCAAGCAGCGCCAGGCGGCCAAGGCCCGGGAACGCTCCCGGCAGTCCGGGAAGCCGATGTCCAACCGGGGGCGGCGCGTGTGCGGCCAGTTGCACAAGCTGCACCGCAAGAAGAAGCGACGGCGCGAGAACGCCGCCCACCAGCACAGCCGGAAGATGGCGGATACGGCGCACGCCGTGGTGCTTGAGGATCTGGACACCCAGGCCATGACGCAGAGTGCGAAGGGCACGGTCGAGAAACCCGGCACGAACGTCAAGGCCAAGTCCGGACTCAACCGGGAGATCCTGGCCTCCGGCTGGGGCCGCCTGGAACGCAACCTAGACTACAAGGCCGGTCTGGTGGTGAAGGTGGACCCGGCCTACACATCGCAAACCTGTGCGGTGTGCGGACATGCCGACAAGGAGAATCGCAAGACACAGGCAACCTTCAAGTGCACGGCCTGCGGACACACTGCCAATGCAGACCGCAACGCCGCCGTCAACATTCTGGATAGGGGCCTGCCCCTGATCCGACAGGCCCGTGGGACAGGGGCTTCTGCACGGCGAGGGGCGTTTGGCATTGAGCCAACCCCGAAGACCCGTGAACAAGGCAGACGGGGTCCGCCCCGCCTGTAAGGTCCGGAACCTGACGGTCCGGACCTGATATCGATTGGTGCATGTCAACTATTCGATATATGTCCCTTGTACAGCGTATCCACCCCGGCCAGCGCGTCCAGAAGGCCGGGAGCGGGTTCGGTTCCGGCCGCGAACTGCGACGACCAGCTTTCCACGGCCCCATCGAACGGATTAGGCTCCGGCCGGCGACGGGCGGTTAGAGTGCGAACCCGGCCGCCGCGTGCCAGCAATTCGGACGCGATGCTCCGGCCCAGATAGGACCAGGCACCGGTCACCAGGGAAAGCGTCATGGGAAGGTCAAGGGGATACGGAAAGGAACATGATGCAAACGCGGGCTTCGGTTTGACACCCACTTCGGATTCCAATGCCCATGTGCGCGGACGGGGTCGTCGAACCCGGTGCCGTTCGATACCGGATGCCGCCAAGCAGCCGGTGCGGAAACGGCGGTCCGGCCCGGAATTGTGGGCATAATACCGGGTCCGCGGAATCCTCGGCGCCAATTCCCTGCAAACCCTTTTTATGTCCAGACCATCCGTGCCGGCCAAAGAAGGCCAGCTCCGGGGCATCACGACCGCGGCCCTCGCCTGGACAACCTTTGCAGTCAACGGAATCGTCATCCTGCAGGGCGCAGTAGTCAGGGCCACGGGCTCCGGTGCCGGCTGTGGACGCGACTGGCCCCGCTGCCAAGGGGAATTCCTGCCGCTGGACCATGGATTCGCCACCTGGATCGAGTATTCCCACCGCGCCCTGTCGGGCGTGGCCCTGTTGATGGGGGTTTGGCTGCTAATCCGCGCCTTCCGTCTGCGGAAGGCAAATCCCGGCCTGCTGGCCTGGACGGTTGCCTCCACCGCGTTCCTGGGCATCGAGGCCTTGATTGGCGCCGCGACGGTGTTGACCGGCCTGACGGGCGACAACGTGTCGGTGGCCCGCGGCCTGCTTGTCGCCTTTCATCTCCTGAACTCCCTTTGGCTTATGGGCTCGCTTTCGTTGGCGGTCTACCATGCCCACGCTGATCGATCCTGGCCTCCGGGCTGGTACGGTCGGTCCGGCTTGGGGTGGCTGGTCGGGTTGGGGCTCCTGGGCATGATGGTGGTCATGTTCTCGGGCGGCATCGCGGCCATGGGCAACACCATGTTTCCGCCCGAGTCCCTGGAGGCCGGCTTGTCCGAGGACTTCAGCACCGCGTCCCATCCGCTCATCCGGCTGCGCATCCTCCACCCATTGCTGGCCATCGCAGTCGGGATCTATCTTTGGGCAATCCATGCCGTGACCGGATGGCTCAGGCCCGTCCCCGAAGCAGGGCCGTGGCGCCGCCTGCTTTTGTGGGCCTACGCCGTGCAACTGGTCGTCGGCACCGTCAACCTGTCTCTGCTGGGACCGATCATGCTGCAGTTGACACACCTGGCCGTGGCAGTCGGGGTCTTTTGCCTCTGGACGCTGGTGGCCTGGATCGTCCTGACCGCGCCAGGCCTCGTTCACACTCCCAGTGGCTTGCCTTGGCGTAGCCGCGAGGCAGTCTCCGCGTGAGCACTTCGCTCCCGGCCGCGCCGCCTGCCATTTGGCGCGAATACCTCGCCCTGACCAAACCCAAGGTGGTGTCCCTACTGCTGTTTACGGCTGTGGGCGCCATGTTTGTTGCTGTCGGCGGCCTGCCAAACCCATGGGCCCTGTTGGGAGTTCTGGTGGGCGGTTACATGTCCACGGGCGGAGCCGGCGTCTTCAACATGATTTTGGACCGGGACATCGATGCCAGGATGCGGCGCACAAAACGCCGGCCGCTCGTAACCGGCAGCATCTCGGTGCCGCAGGCGGCAGTGTTCGGGGGTCTGCTCAGCGCAGGTTCATTCGTGGTCCTGCTGCTGACGACCAACCTGCTAACGGCCCTGCTGGCCTGGGCCGGCCTGCTCTTCTATGTGCTGGTCTACACGGCCTGGCTGAAGCGGGCCACCTGGCAGAACATTGTGATCGGCGGTGCCGCCGGTGCGGTTCTGCCCCTGCTGGGATGGGCCGCCGTGACCGACTCCCTCCCTCGGATGGCCTGGATTCTGTTCCTGCTGATCTTCATGTGGACCCCCGTGCACTTCTGGGCCCTGGCCTTCTTGGTAAGCGACCAGTATGCGGACGTGGGCGTGCCCATGGCCCCGGCCGTCATCGGAACCCAGCGCACGCTGCGCCAGATGATGCTCTACACCGTCCTGACGGTCCTGACCACCCTGGCCCCCTTCGTGCTCCGGGAGGCCGGCTGGTCCTACTTGGGTGCGGTCGTTCTGTTGAACGGCCTGCTGGTCGTCAAGATGGTGCAGCTGTACGCCAAGACTGCACCGTCCTGGGAAGTGGCGCGCCCGGATGCCCTGGCCGTGTACAAGTTCTCGATGCTGTACCTGGCCCTCGTGTTCGTGGCCCTGGCCCTGGACCGCGGACTGCCGTTTCTGCCCTGACCACCCCGGAACCAACGGGGCCCCACACCGACGCAGGGCCCCTTCCCATGCCGGCCGGCCGTCATGGCTGGTTACTGGTGGATCACCACCATCTTGGTTTCGGTCATTTCCTCAACCGCGTACTTGGGACCCTCCTTTCCGTAACCGCTGTCCTTGAGGCCGCCGTACGGCATCAGGTCAACGCGCCACTGGGTGCCCCAGTTGATGTGAATGTTGCCCGACTCCACCTGCTGGATGTACTGCATGGCGGAGTCCAGGTCCTGGGTGAAGATCGAGGCGCTCAGGCCGTAGTTCGTGTCGTTGGCGATGGCAATCGCCTGATCGACGGTGTCCACCTTCGTGATGCCCATGGCCGGACCGAACACCTCATCGCAGGAGATCTTCATCTCCGGCTTGACGTCCGTGAGCAGGGTGGCCTGATGCATCTGCCCTTCCAGGCCGCCACCCGTAAGCAGCGTGGCACCGTTGTCCTGGGCCTCGTTCACCCAACTGCTGACCCGCTCCGCGTCGCTCTGGCGAATCATAGGTCCCAGCTTGGTGCTTTCGTCCAGGGGATTGCCCGTGGTGAAGCCTTCGACCGCCGGCATCAGGGCGTCCAGCACATCGCCGTAGATGTCGTTGCTGACCAGCACGCGCTGGGCCGAGATGCACACCTGGCCCGCGTTGCTGTAGGCCGTCGTGGGCAGGGCCGCCGCCACCTTGTCCAGGTCCGCATCCGGCAGGATGACGACCGGGGCGTTGGAGCCGAGCTCCATGGTCACCTTCTTGATCCCGGCCTGATGGCAAATCCGCTCGCCGATGTCCCGGCTGCCGGTGAAGGAAATCTTGCGCACGCGCGGATCGGAGACCAGCACGTCGCCAATTACGGCTCCGCTGCCGGTCACGCACTGGATGGATTCCGGCGGCGCGCCGGCCTCCAGCAGAAGTTCCGTGAACTTCAGGGCCACGAGCGGCGTGTCCGAGGCCGGCTTGAGCACGGCCGCGTTGCCGGCCGCCAGGGCCGGGCCCACCTTGTGGCAGACCAGGTGCAGCGGGAAGTTGAACGGCGAAATGCAGGCCACCACGCCGCAGGGCACCCGGACCGTGAAACCGAACTTGCCGGTCACACCCGGCCCGCCGTCGACCGGAATGACCTCGCCGTACAGCCGCTTGGCCTCCTCCGCCGAGAGGTAGATGATTTCGGCCGCCCGTTCCGCCTCGATGCGAGCCTCGCCAATGATCTTGCCTTCCTCCATCGTGATCGTGCGGGCCAGATCCTCCTGGTTCTCCACAATCAAGTCGGCGGCCCGGTGCAGGATTTGGTAACGCTCGAACCCGGTCAGGTCGCGCATCGCCTCCGCCCCGCGCACCGCCGAGGCCAGAGCCGCGTCCACGTCCGCGGCCGTGCCGCGCGGCACGGTGTCCACCACCGAACCGTCATAGGGATTGAGGACATCCATCGTGGAGTCCCCGTCGATCCATTCGCCGCCGATGTACATCTTCATGGTTACAGGTCCTTGGTTGGCTTGATCAGAGTCCGGCACCGCGCGGCACCGGACCATTTGGACAAACTGGTTGAACGGACACCCGTTGCAGGTTTCCTCGGCAGGTCCTACACCATTTGCTCGAGGAAACGGGCATCGTTGGTGTAGAACAGGCGGATGTCGGTGATGCCATACTTGAGCATGGCCACCCGCTCGGGTCCCATGCCAAAGGCGAAACCGGACCACTCGGCCGGGTCGTAGCCGCCGTTGGCCAGCACCCTGGGATGCACCATGCCGGCCCCCATGATCTCCAGCCAGCCGGTGTACTTGCAAATGCGGCAGCCCTGTCCCCGGCACAGCATGCAATCCACGTCGACCTCCACGCTCGGTTCCGTGAAGGGGAAGTAGCTCTTGCGGAACCTGACCTTGCGCCCGCTGCCGTAGATGCGGTCCGCAAAGTGCTGCACGGTGCCCTTGAGGTCGCTGAGGCTGATGGTCCGGCCCACGACCAAGCCTTCCACCTGGTAGAACTGCGATTCGGCGCGCGCCGTCACGTCCTCGTGACGGTAGACCTTGCCGGGCAGGATGATGCGAATGGGGTTGGGGGCGTATTCCCGCATGGCATGAATCTGCCCGGGGCTCGTGTGGGTGCGCAGGATAATGCCCGGTTCCGTCGTATAAAACGTGTCCCACATGTCGCGGGCCGGATGGCCGGGCGGCATGTTCAGCAGCTCGAAGTTGTACTCGTCGCTCTCCACTTCACGACCTTCGTAGATTGAAAAGCCCAGCCCCCGGAAGATCGTGTAGATCTCCCGCAACGCCACCGTGGACGGGTGCAACTTGCCAAGCGCCCACTGCCGGCCCGGCAGCGTGACATCGATCCCCTCGGCAGACAATTCCTCGCTGATGGCCAGATCCGCCAGTTCGCCGCGCCGCTCGGCATGGAGATCCTCCAGGAACCGCTTGCACTCGTTGCCGGCTCGGCCCGCCTCCGGCCGTTCCTCGCGCGGCAGGGAACCCAGGCCGCGCAGGATTTGGGTCAGACGGCCCTGCCGTCCCAGTACCGCACTGAAGACGGAGGCCAGCGCCTCCTCGTCCTGGGCCTGCCGGATGTCCTCGGCGGCTTCCGTGCGGAGGGTTGACAATTGTTCAAGAAGTGTGCTCACAACAGATGCTTCCGTTGGGGAAGGTGCAATTTACTGCGGCCGGAAACCCGTCGGCCGACGGTCCCTATCGTGCCAGACCAACGGCCCGCGGGCTCATTCCGAACGCAGCGCGGAGATGGGACTGAGCCGACTGGCCTGCACGGCCGGCCAGAATCCAAACAGGATCCCGGTTGCCATGCAAAACGCCACCACCCCCGCCACAGTGCTGACCCGCAGGGTCAACTGCAGGGTTGTGATTTGGGAGTCGGCCGCCCGCATGACCAGGGCACCCAGCGCCATGCCGAAAATTCCGCCCAGCACGGACAGGAAGATGGCCTCGGCCAGGAACTGCTGCAGGATATCCCGGCGACGCGCCCCGATGGCCTTGCGCAAACCGATTTCGCGGGTGCGTTCGGCCACGCTGACCAGCATGATGTTCATGATGCCGATGCCGCCCACCAACAGCGACACGAATGAAATCGCACCCAGGAACACCGTGACCACGGCCGTGATGTCTCCGAACACGCCAATGAAGTCGGTTTGGCTGATGACGGAGAAGTCGTCCTCCTCAAAGTAGTCGATCCGATGGCGCTCGCGCAACGCCTCCTCAATGTCGATTTGGGCCTGGGCCATCCTGTCCTCGGAGGCAATGGAAACCAGAATCTGGGTCACCTTGTAGTCGCCGCGCGTGGTTTTCCAGTCCAGGACCCGGTCCATGGCGGTGGTGAACGGCAGGAAGACCGAGTTGTCGCGGTTGCCGAACTGGCTCATGCCGATTTCGTTCATGACCCCGACGACGGTGAACACCACGCCGTCCACCCGGATTTGCGTGTCCAGGGGGTTCTCGTTGGGCGAATAGAGGCTTTGGAACGCGGTCTGGCCGAGGATAGCCACCCGCCGCCGACTGTCCATGTCGACCTGTGAGAAGAATTCCCCGAGTTGGGTGTCCCAGCCCCGAATGTCCTTGTGCTGCGGCGCGATCGCAATCAGGTCGATATCCAGGGAGTCATCGCCGCGCACGACGGTGCCCCTGGCATTGGCTTCGGGCGCGACCATGACCATGTCTGGCACGAGCATTGGATTGGAAAGGGCCCGCGCATCGCTCAGCGTCAACTCGCCAAACCGCGGTTCGGCAAGCGGATCCTGATTTTCCGTCAACTGGCCCGGCACCACGAAGAGGACATTGGTCCCGATTCCGGCGAATAAATCGTAGATGTACCGCTCCACGGCCTGGCCGGCGGAGATCAGGACGGTGGCGGTCGAAATGCCGATGATGATGCCCAGCATGGTGAGCAGGCTGCGCAGCTTGTTGACCGTCAGCGCGCGCAGCGCGATGCGGATGATTTCACCGAAGATCATGATTCAGGGAAGGTGGTGCTTGCCGGCGGAGCCGAACAAGGCCATTGGGAAGCCGGCTTGCAGGATGATTGGCGCTTGTGGCTGAGGTCGTGCCCGGACCGGTACAAAGCTGATTGCCAAGTGGAAAATGGAATTGAGTGTTCCGCCGCAGTCCTGGCGTACGGGAGACCGTGTCCAAGACCCGTGGGCCCGGCCGCCGATTTTAACCCACATCAGGCCGGAGGGTTTCCGGATCCTGCCGCGGATTTCCGTCGGGCAACGGCGAAAGCGCGCAGCACCGCAACCATCTGCTAGATTCGAGCGAAACCCGGAGCCACACCCATGCCGTTGCCAACCATCAACCAATCCATACCCAGGCCGCGCACACCGCGTCCGATTGTCAGCATCGGGGCCGGCGGCATCGTGCACGACGCGCACTATCCGGCCTATGCCAAGGCCGGCTACCCGGTAGCGGGTCTCTTCGATCCCCGGACCGACCGGGCCGAGTACATGGCGGGCAAATTCGGGGTGCCGGCAGTCCATGCCTCCCTGGCCGAAGCGGTCCGCAAGGCACCAGCCGATGCCGTATTCGACGTGGCCGTGCCCGCGGCCCATATCGCGTCGGTCCTGCCCGAGCTGCCCGACGGAAGCCCCGTCCTCATCCAGAAACCCCTCGGCGACAACCTGGAACAGGCCCGTATCCTCCGGGACATTTGCAGCCAAAAGGACCTGATCGCGGCCGTTAACTTCCAGATGCGGTGGGCTCCCTTCACACTGGCGGCCCGCAGCCTGATCGACCAGGGCGCGATTGGCGACATCGTCGATCTGGAGATTCGGGTCTGCGTCGAAACCCCCTGGCACATGTGGCCCTTCCTCCAAGGCTTGCCACATGCCGAGATTTACTACCACAGCATCCACCACCTCGACCTGGTCCGCTCCTTCCTGGGCGAACCCGCAGGTGTGCAGGGGGTGTCCGTCTCGCATCCGGATCTGCCGGCCATGACGAGTTCCCGTTCGCTGATCGCGCTGGCCTACAACCCCATGCTGCGCGCCCACATCGACACCAACCACTTCCACCGGTACGGCCTGCGGCACCAGGAAGCCCATGTGAAATGGGAGGGAACATCCGGGGCCATCAAGGCCACCTTGGGCATCCTCATGAACTATCCCGAGGGCATGCCCGACCAATTCGACTACTGCGTTTCCCCGCCCGGAGCCGCCAACCCCGAGTGGCACTCCCTGGAACTGGAGGCCGGCTGGTTCCCCGATGCCTTCATCGGAAGCATGGGCAGTCTCATGCGCTTTGTGAATGGTGAGGCCACGGAACTGCCAACCTCGGTCGCGGACGCGTTCAGGACCATGGCCGTGGCCGATGCTGCGTGCCGGAGCAGCGAATCGGGATCCGTCAAGCCGACAGCTGCGTAACCGTCCGCATATCCGTGCGGGAACCTGGGCCTCGCAACCTACAGTCACCGGGAGGTGTACCTTGTCCGAACGCAACCGCAAGTTCCGTGTCGCAGTGCGTCAGTTTGAACCGTTCTCCCTGGCCATGGAACATGCCTGGGCCGGTTTTTGCGCGGCCGAAGGCATCGATGGCATCGAACTGGAAGCCGTCTCGCTGGATCTGCACCCGTTGTACGAATCCCTGGTGACGCAGAAAGGGGCCGTTAACGGGGATTGGGATATCGCCTTCTGTCCCACCGACTGGTTGGCCGCCTTGCATGCGGACAAACTCCTCATCGACCTTGCTCCCTACATTGCCCAAGCCCCTCCACAGGACTTCCCGGACGGCTGGGCTCCGTCCCTGTTGCAAATGCAGGTGTTCGACGACGCAGTTCTGGGCCTTCCCTATCATGACGGTCCCGAATGCCTGATCTACCGGACGGACCTGTTTGAGAATCCGGTGCACCAGGAAGCCTTTCGCAGTGAGTACGGCCGATCCCTGACCGTGCCCCGGACGTGGGACGACTTCGTGGATACCGCGCGGTACTTCCACAACCCGGAAGCCGGCCTGTACGGCACCGTGCTGGCCGGGTATCCGGATGCCCACAACACGATCTACGACTTCCACCTGCAGGTGTGGACGCGGGGCGGATCCGTCCTGACAGAGGAGGGAGCCGTCCAACTGGACACGCCGGAAGCCGTGGCGGCCCTGAACTTCTACCGGGACCTGATGCAGGACGACTCGCTAATCCATCCCCAATCGCGCGAGCTGGACTCCGTGGCCTCCGGACTGGAGTTCGCGCACGGCCGCATTGCCATGATGGTGAACTGGTTCGGGTTCGCCAGCATGTGCGAGACCATCCCCGAATCCAAGGTCAAGGGGAATGTGGCTGTCACGGGCCTGCCGTCGGCCACCGGCAACGAAAGCACTTCCCTGAACATCTACTGGGTGCTGGCGATTCCCGCCGGTTGTCCGAACACGGATCTGGCCTACCGGTTCATGCGGCACTGCGCGTCGCCTGCCGAGGACAGGAACCTGACCCTGGGCGGTGGCATTGGCTGTCGTCGTTCCACCTGGCTGGATGCGGAGGTCAACCGTCAGATTCCCTTCTACCGCGACATGGAGTCGCTGCACGCCGTGGCCCGGGAACTGCCGCGGCTGCCGAACTGGCCGCAGGTGACGGAGGTCATCGACGAGCTGATGTTGGCCGTGGTCAACACTGACGAACCGGTTGCGTCGCTCACCGGCAGGTTCCAGGGCCAACTCCCCTCCCTGCACTGACAGGCAACAAGCAGGATGGGGTGTCTATTCGACCCTTCCGCGCGACTGCCCGCAGGTTGATGCCGAAGCCGACCTCGATTGGGCAAGGTGCCCCCTCCCATGCGGCGCCCTTCCTGTACAGTGCAGCGGTGTCGCGATACGCCGCTTGCCGGAGCAATGGGTCCGACACGCGTTCGGGAAACCCCGGGAACTGACGAGGTTGACCAGTGACCAAACTCTATGCACTTCTTGGAGTTGCAATCTGCCTCACAGTCGTCGTTTCCGTCTCGGGCTGTGTCTGGACACCCGAACAGATGTACGGCTACTGGAGCGAAGTGGAAGAAGGACTGACTGAATCAGAAGAGGAGGAAGCCCCAATGGCAACCACCCGCTTTCCCGTGGTGGCAGGGCGTGATATTGACGGCAATGACTTCGTGGTGCCCACGGACTTCACCGGCGAGTTGAATTTGGTCCTGATGGCGTTCACGCGGGAACACCAGTACGATGTCAACACGTGGCTACCGCATGTCCGCGAACTCGAAGCGTCGTGGCAGGGATTCCGCGTGTACGAGGTGCCGACACTGTGGGAGATGAACTGGCTCCGGCGCAAGCAACTGGACTTCTGGATGTCAACCGGTATCCAGGATCCGTTGGCAAGGGCCACCACCATCACCCTGTACACCGACCTCCAAGCCATGCAGTCGGCTCTCGAGATCCCCGACTTCGATACCATCCAAGTGCTGCTGGTGGATCGGGACGGCTTGGTAGTGTGGCGCAGCGAAGGCACCTACTCCAAGGCCAAGTTCGAGGATCTGACGGCAACACTCATCCACGAAGAGCTGACGAATGCGGTTTGAACTTTGGCCGACAGCTCCAACACCCCCTGACAACGATGGACCTGAACCCTGTTCCTGGTCCGACGGTTCAAACGGCTCCCGAAAACAGGCAGACGGTTTCACCGCAACACTACAGTGGAGACGCATCCTGCAACGGCACAACCCCGTCCTGAGTTACTCCGGCTCGGCAATGAGCCTCCGAACTCCTTCAACAAACACCTGGAAACTTTGAGACCGATTCCGCTTGACATCAACCAAGCTTCCCAAACGCCTTGCTGCTTCCGTCTTTCTAAACGGCCCCACCAATGTAGTCACTTCATCGGATGGATTCCTGACCGCATCGGGGTTCCGAAACCGGGCTTTCGCTTGGTGTCGAAGTACCTGAGGACTATCATAGGCTTCTGCCAACGCC
This sequence comes from Caldilineaceae bacterium, assembly GCA_965219935.1. Classification (GTDB taxonomy): domain Bacteria; phylum Chloroflexota; class Anaerolineae; order Caldilineales; family Caldilineaceae; genus Bin34. The sequence goes on from CBDCOU010000003.1 coordinate 2,716,189, forward strand.
GCGAAATCACCCAGATACCATCCTTCAAGCTCTTGGCACACAATCCTTACCAATACATCGTCACGGCCGATCTCTTTGCAGGAATCAACGATCCGCTCCTTTATTGCATGGCAATCCCGTCCATCGCTGTCTCGCACAATCACGAATCGATCACCAGGCACATGCCAACTCCTTAACGTTACAGGAACACTGCGCTCCAAGTCAGGCCAGCCGTCATACGTCACGCACCGGAAAACCAACTCGGGGAAAAGACGTCCAAGGAATTCATTCAAAAACTCCTCCATTGAATTCTCTTCCAAAAAGAAGACAACGCGCATCAACCATGCAACCTGTGATCAAACAGGAGGCCCTGCTTCCAAAGTCGCCCGGGCACTTCACCTTCCGCGACAAGAGCCTTTACCAATTGCGCGTCAACAGGACGTTCGGCAACCGTAAAACCTTGTTCTTTCGACAGGCACACGATCTCCTTCAACTCAACCTCGTTCAGAAAATCGGATGAATGCGTCGTAATGAACACTTGGCCGCCCCGATCGGCGTAGTGCCGGAACTCCTCCACAAGCTCCGGTATCAGCTTAGGGTACAGATAGTTCTCAGGTTCTTCGATAGCCAGGATGGGATGCAGCTCCGGATTGTAAATGAGAGTCAGGTAGGCAAACACCTTTATAGTACCGTCCGAAACAAACCGTGCATTGAACGGTTCTTTGAAACTGTCGTCCCGAAACCTCAGTGCCAGCCGGCCGTCTTCGGTGGCATGTGCAGTCACATCCTTGACTCCAGGTACCCGTCGCCTCATTGCCTCCAACACACTTTCAAATGCCTCGGGATGGCTTTCGTGTAGAAAATGCGTCACTTGCGCAATATTGTCTCCCCTTTTGGAAAGGTGCTCTGCGTAACCGGTATCGGACACGACGCGCGCATCGTCGATATGGAAATCGGACACATACCACTTTTCGATGAGGTTGCGGAACATGGAGGCAACCTTGAATTCTTCAAACTGCCCAAGACCTTTGATGGCAAGGATGCTCGAATCGTCAAGTGTGTACTCTCGCCGCTTGGCCTTGGTATCGTCGTCTCGATATGCCGACTCGTTCGTGATTGCTTTTCCCTTTCCATTTGCAAAGTCAAGAAAAAGCCAAGGTTTGCCTCTTTGGCCCCTCCGATACTTGAGTTGTTCGGCTGCAACGATGGCACGGCCCTGCCTCTCGTCAATCTGAAGTCCATATGTGACAAGTTGCCGGCTTTCGTTGCGAAACTTGACTGTGATTTCGATCGGACCGCGTTCACCCCGACTCACCAATTGACCAAAACCGCCTCGTTTGGCCACTGCAGCCGACACGTTCTGCTGCAATGAGTCCTGAAGGAACGTGAAGATGTCGAGGAGGGTTGTCTTGCCGGTTCCATTGGCACCGATGACCACCGTCATCGGCTGCAGGTCCTTCAACGTGACATGCCGAAACATCCGGTAGTTCTTGATCTCCAGAGATTCGATGTGCCCGGGTTTCATCGTGTCAACACTCACTATTCGTTGCAGTTGGATCCGCTGCTGACCGGGCCGCACCTATCCCTTGCAGGACTGCGCACCCGAAGGATACATCACTTGCAGCGACAGTGTCTGGCCCACTGTCCGCGCCATGTACCCCGACCTACTTCAGGACCAGCATCGGTGCTACTTCATTGGGAACATGGCCGGCCATGTCCCGGTCATGCCTGTGGTTGCAAATCGAGTGCCTGTTCCCGACACCCTTCCGTTCAGTAGGCGCCGCGGCCCCGGACCACCACCGCGATGGTCCGCCACATGATTTGGAGATCAAGCCACAGGGAGTGGTTCTGGATGTAGTAGATGTCGTCCTCCGTGTGGAGGTGCATCGGCTTGTCGCTGCGACCGGTCACCTGCCACCAGCCGGTCATGCCCTGGGGCACGGCAAAGCGCTTCAGCTGCCAGGGCTTGTACTCGTCCACCAGCCAGGGAAGCTCCGGGCGCGGCCCCACCAGACTCATCTCGCCCTTGAGCACGTTCCAGAGGTTGGGCAGCTCGTCCACGCTGTACTTGCGGATGAACCGTCCGACACGCGTCACCCTGGGATCGTCGGGCTGTTTGTGGATGACGTTGCCGGCCTCGTCCGTCTCGTTCACGTCTTCCTGCAAGGCTTCGGCATCCACCCTCATGGAACGCAACTTGAGCATGCGGAAGGGTTCGCGGTTCTCGCCCACGCGATCTGTCCAGTAGAAGATTGGCCCCCTGTCCTCCAGCCAAATGGCCGCAGCCACCACCGCCAGCAACGGCGCGGCACAAACCACCAACAGGGAACCCAACAGCAGGTCGACGACCCTCTTGACCACGCGCTGGAATCCGTCGATGGCGGGTTCCCGCAGGCCAATCACCGGGATGCCTCCAAGGGTATCCACCGTGAAGTTGAAGAAGGCTGTGTCGAAGTAGTCTGGAACAACATGCACGTTGACCGGAAGTTCGGACAGCTCGGAAATCAGCCTGGCAATGCGACTGTATTCCCAGCGGGGCAGCGCGATCACAATCGAACGGATGCGGTACCCCGTGACGACACCCGTCACATCGTTAATGTTACCCAAAATTTCGGACCCTGGCAGCGGTTCCGGAGTTGCTGGATCCCGAACCGGCTCGTCGTCCAGGAACCCGGCCAGTTCCAGGCCGGGCCAGGAGGCGTTGATGAACTCCCGGGCGAAGTTGACGCCGATGTCTCCTGCACCAAGGACCAGGACCCGGTTGACACCGTGCGTTCGCTCCTGCCGCAACCGCCGCCAGCGGTGCCACAGCCGCAGGACAATCCGATAGCCCCAGATCAGAACGGCCGCGATGCCGATCTGGACAATGAACACCCCGCGCGGCAGGACGCCACCCGACAAATACAGCAGGCCGGCCAGCAGCAACCCGGCCAGGACGCTCGCCATGAACACCCGCTGGCCCTCCTGGCTCCAGCGAATACCCTTGCTCGGGTTGTAGACATCGAGCACCAGAAAGGCCAGCAGCCAACACAATCCCAGCTGAAGATGCAGCCCGGGCGTGGCCACTATCCCGCGGTCCGTCAACAGCGGCGCAAGCCACAGGGCCGCCTGGTACAGCAATCCGTCCAGCAGGAACAGGATCGCCATGTAGTTGGCGGAAAATCGTTTCAGCACGGCCGAATACCGGGAGGTACCGCTGGATCAAATCGAATACGGTCGCGGACCGGAACAACCGTCGCTGCGACACGCAGCTGAACCGACCGCAGTCCCACTGTCATTGTGACAGACGAAATCGCATCCCCAAACGCTGAAGCACTACCCGGCCAAGGAATTGGGGATTGCCCACCAGATACCGACGCCACAAACGGCCGGGCTCGATCAGCAGGCGGGCCAGCCACTCAAGCCCGTTGTCCGTCATCCAGCGCGGACCGCGCGCCAGTCTTCCGGAGACGTAGTCGAGCACGGCGCCGCCGGCCAGCGCGACCCGCACATCGAGCCGGACGCGGTTGTCGGCCAGCCATCGTTCCTGCAACGGCATGCCGAAGGCCGCAATCAGGATATCGGGCTTCGCGGCATTGATGGCCTCGATCACCCGAAGGTTGTCGGCCGAATCGGATCTGTGGTCGAAATAGCCGTGGTGGCAGCCGACAATGTTCAGCCGGCCGTGGCGTTCCCGAAGCCTGAGGGCAGCCTCCTGGGCCACCCCGGGCCTGGCGCCCAGGAGAAACATGGTGAAGCCTTCCAGTTCGGCGAAGGCCGCCAACTGCCAGATCCAGTCCGCATAGGTGATGCGGGCGGGCAGTCGGCTGCCCAACAGGCGGGCGGCCAACTGAATGCCGGCACCGTCGCAGACCACCAGATCGGCGCTGTTCAGGTAGTCGTGCAGCCAAGGATACCGACACGCCAAATTGAGGGCATGCACGTTTACGTGCAGGAACGTTGTCCGGCCCCTGGCCCGTACGGCATCCGCGATGTGACCGTGCAACTCAGGCACGGTCAGCGGGTCCACGCCGATGCCCAGCACCGAAACACCTTCCGCCCGGTTACCCGACACGGTCGATCATCCCGATGGGAAAAGGCCGGGAACGCCACCCAAGCATTCCCGGCCCATGGAAAACTCCTGTCAGCGGTTTGACCGCAGTCGCAACAGGGATCGGTCCCCGCCGCGCTCAGTTGTCCCGGCGACGGTAGGTGCGGCGACGTCCCCGGGAACCGCCCCGGTCGGAACCGCGCCCGCGGCCGCCGTCCCGGTCCCTGGAATAGTCGTCGCGGTAGCTGCCGCCGCGGAATCCGCCGCGGCTGTTGCCGCCACCCCGGTCACCCCGGTAGTCGTCATCCATATCGCCACGCGGTCCTTCGTCAAACCGATCGTTGCCCCGGTATCCGCCGCGCGATCCCCGGTCGTTGCGACCCCGGTCCCGGTCCCAGTCTCGATCGCGTCCCCGGCCACCCCGGTCGAAATTGCGATCCCGATCGAAACCACGGTCCCGGCCGGATCCACGATCCCGGAAGCCGCCGCCGTCGCGCCGATCATCGCGCCGACCGCCGCGGCCGCCGCCACCGCGCCCGGGGCTGTCGTCCGCCTGGGCCTCTTCCAGCGTCATGTCCAGCAACACGGCCTTGCGACTCATCCGGATCTTGCCGTCGGGCGTGATGCCCGTGACCATGGCCGTCAACTCGTCGCCAACCTGGCCAATCTCCCCGGCTTCGCCAACCCGATAGTCGGCCAGCTGACTGATGTGGATCAGTCCGGTCTGCTGCCCAACAATGTCGAGGAAGAGACCGAAGTCGGCCACGCGCGACACCTTGCCGGTGTATTCCTTGCCCAGTTCCACCTCTTCGGTGAGTTCGGACACCTTGGCAAAGGCATTGTCCGCCTTGGTGCCTTCGCCCGAGATGATGACGATGCCCTTGCCATCCTCCTCGTTGACCTCGATGCGCACGTCGAACTCGTCCTGCAGCCCGCGGATCACCTTGCCGCCGGGACCAATCAATCCGCCGATCTGCTCCTGCTTGATCTCCAGCGTGCGGATGCGCGGCGCAAACTCGTTCAGGTCGGAACGCGGTTCCGGAATGACCCGGAGCATCTCTTCCAGGATGTGCAGCCGGGCCCGACGCGCCTGGGCCAGGGCCTCCTGCAGGATGCTGAAGTCCAGCCCCTCGATCTTGATGTCCATCTGCAGGGCGGTGATTCCGTTGTCGGTGCCGGCCACCTTGAAGTCCATGTCGCCCAAGTGGTCCTCAAGGCCCTGAATGTCGGTCAGGACCTGGTAGCGTCCGGTACCCGGCTCCTGGATCAACCCCATGGCCACCCCGGCCACCGGCTTGCTAATCGGCACGCCGGCATCCATCAGCGACAGCGTGCTGGCGCAAACGGAGGCCATGCTGGTGGAACCGTTGCTGCTCATGCACTCGGATACCAGGCGGAGGGTGTAGGGGAAGTCGTCCGGCACCACGCCAGCCACGGCGCGTTCCGCCAGGGCCCCGTGGCCAATCTCGCGCCGTCGGGGACCGCGCATCATGTAGGCCTCGCCCGTCGAGTAGGGTGGGAAGTTGTAGTGGTGCATGTAGGTCTTCTCGTCCTCGCCTTCGTAGAACGAGTCCATACGCTGGGCGTCGGAAGGGGTTCCGAGCGTGGCCACGGTCAGCACCTGGGTTTCGCCGCGCTGGAAGAGGCCGCTGCCGTGGACCCTGGGAATGCGCCCCACCTGTATCGAAATCGGCCGGACGGTGGTGGTGTCCCTGCCATCGCTGCGAATGCCCTGGTCCAGGATGCGCTGGCGCACAACCTTCTTGACCGTGCCGCTGAAGGCCTCGCCGACCGTGCCCTTGCTGTACTCGGACGCCTCGTCGGCCAGTTCCTCTTCCAGCGAGTCCTGCACCTGCTGCTTGAGGGTCGCGATCCCGGCATCGTAGGCGGCCCGATCCGGGTTGTCGGCGATCAGGCCACCGACCCCCGTGGAGGCGATTTCGGAGACGCGCTCCGAGACCTGCTCCGGCACCGTGAACAGCTTGTAGTCCTTGAACTTGGGTTTGCCGAGCTCACGCTGCATGTCGCCGATCACGTCAATCAGCGGCTGCATGGCATCGTGCGACAGCCGCAGCGCATCCAGCATGACATCCTCCGGCACCTGATCGGCACCGGCTTCGACCATGAGGATGTTGTCGCGCGTGCCGGCCACCTGCAGGTTGAGCTGGCTCTCCTGCATCTGGGAATGGGTCGGATTGACGACCAGTTCGTCGTCGATCAGGCCGATCGTGACGGCCGCCACCGGTTCCTGGAAATCAATGTCGCTGATCGACAGGGCCGCGGACGCGGCCGTGATGGCCAAGGGCGCCATCAGGGTCTCGCCGTCGCAGCCCAGAGGCGAGAGCACAATCTGCACGGGGTTGCGAAACCCCTTCGGGAACAGGGGCCGCAAGGGGCGGTCCGTCAGCCGGCACAACAGGATGGCCGTCTCGCTGGGACGTCCCTCCCGGCGAAAGAAGCTGCCGGGGATGCGCCCGGCGGCGTACATCCGTTCCTCGAAATCCACCGTCAGCGGGAAGAAATCGGTGCCTTCCCTTACCTCGCGGCTCATCGTCGCCGAAGCGAACACCACCGTGTCGTCCGTCCTGGCCGTCACCGCGCCGCCGGCCTGTTGGGCCAGCACACCGGTCTCCAGGATCAACTCGCGGCCGCCAACTTCGGCCCTGAACACGGACGATCCATCAAACATCTGCATATGTCACCTCAATGCAAAAAACGCGCATGCCGTTCCGTCCCCCAGCGCGGCATCCGGCCACACCTGGACTGGCATGCTGAAGAAAATCGAACAAGGGGCTAAGCAAGAACGCGGACAAACCCCGCGCGCACCAAGGGTGCCCGAGCTGCCTCGCGCAGGCGTTCACGGACCATGGCCCGCAGCCTGTATTGGGAATATGGGGAAAGGGGCGCTACTTGCGCAACCCCAGACGATCAATCAAGGTGGCGTAGCGCTGCACATCCTTCTTGCGCAGATAGGCCAAGTGCCGCCTGCGCTGGCCGACGAGCTTGAGCAGGCCCCGGCGCGACCCTTCGTCATGGGTGTGCGCCCTCAGGTGCTCAAGCATGTCCTCGATGCGGCGCGTCAGCAGCGCAATCTGGACTTCCGGCGAGCCCGTGTCGGACTCGTTGATGCGGAACTCCCGCGTAATCCTTTGTTTTTCCGTCTTGGATATGGACATTGAGTGTCTTGTGGCTCCCGCCAACCCGGCGTGCTGCTTGTCTTGCTTCCGTCTTGTTCGCAACCATGGTAGACCAGCAGACCGGCCATTGCAACAACAGACGGCCCACTGGGGACACTTGGCCGAACTGACGGCACCCTCAACAGGCCGGCGCGAAGTCGACAACAGACGGCCCACTGGGGACACTTGGCCGAACTGACGGCACCCTCAACAGGCCGGCGCGAAGTCGACAACAGCCCCCTTGATACAGTGGGTGGGAATTCGCGCCCCAGGAGCTCACAGCACTGGCCCGTGTGATGCCGCAGATCCCTCCAAGCATCGTCCTACAGGCCATGGAGGAAGCCTCATCGACTTCCTGACCATCCTTGATTTGCTCAGGACTGGGCCGATGCCGCCATCCCCACTACGAGGCAGGTGCCATCCAACGCCCCTGTCAGCCTGGACCCACAATCCCGCGAGTCGCGATGGTAATGAGGACAACAACCCCGAACCACTGGTAGATGATCAGATCCGGAGGCTCGTCCAGGCCCGCCTCCGGTGTCATAACCGGTACGTAGCGGGAGAACAGCTTCAGGGCGGGTCGCTCCGACGGTGCCGACAATGCAAACCGCCTGTAACCGCTCAACAGCACCGTAGCTGTCCGCGGGGTGGCCGAAACAGCATGGCCATGGTGTGCGCACGCCGACCTCAAGGGTTCTCGTGGGGCACCGACGGAGCAACCTGAATCAGCGCGTGGTTCAGTTCAAGCCGCGGGCGCACCTTGTCCACGGAGCTGATGGCGGTCTCCATGGCCCGAGACAGGTGCACGAAACCACCTGGACCCGCGGAGTTGTCGATTCAGGGCTCGGAGCAAGTTCAACGAATGCTGAAACAGTACCGGGCCAGCCGCATGTGGCCGCCCGATGGATCGCTTTTGGTAGACTTAGCCGACTGCGGTTCGAGTTTCAATCCAACCGCCCTTCCAAGCGCGTCAACTCACCCCTCCCCGCCTTTCGGCGGGTCGCTGCCGATGACCAGAGTTGTCTTGAGGGCGAGCGCGCTGTTTTTTGCCAAGGTTCCTGGAGGTCAGGACATATGACTGTGACACGCAAGCTGTCGAGGTCCACGCTGTGGTTCGCCTTGACGGCCATACTGATGCTTGCACTTGCCGCGTGCGGTGCACCGGGCGAGGCCCCGGCGGACGATGCCATGGCTGCCGATGACGCCATGGATGCCGGCATGGCCAGCCCAAACCAGGCTCCTGAGCTGCAGGAAATGGTGAACAACGGCACACTGCCACCCCTCTCCGAGCGGCTGCCTTCCGATCCGCTTGTGGTCGAACCGGTTGAGTCCATCGGCCAATACGGCGGCGTCTGGCGCGCGGGTCTGCGCGGCGGCAGCGACAACGCCTGGATCTACCGCACCGTGGCCTATGACCAGATGCTCAGCTGGAACCGCGACTGGAGCGGGGTGCGACCGAATGTCGCCTCCAGCTTCGAAGTGTCCGACGATTCCACCACCTACACCTTCCATCTGCGCCCCGGCATGAAATGGTCCGACGGCGCACCCTACACGGCCAATGACATTGTCTGGTGGTTCGACAACGTAATCCTCAACGAGGAACTGACTCCGGCGGTACCAATCTGGCTGAAGTCCGGAGATGCACCAGCTACTCTCACAGCCGTTGACGACTACACGTTGACATGGGCATACGCGGAACCCAACGGTGTGCTGCCCCTGCGGCTGGCAGCTCCGGGCGGCCCTGCGGTCGTAAGCTATCCCTCCCACTATGTGCAGCAGTTCCATGCGGACTTCAATGACGAAGCGGGTGCGGATGCGTCGGACAACGGATTTGAGGACTGGACCCTTTGGTTCCGGGACCGGATTGGCGGCGGCTGCTGCGGATACTACAACGATGCCGATCTGCCCGTGATCTGGGCCTGGGAAATTTCCACCCCGGCTGGGGAGAACACGACCTTCGTCCGCGCCGACCGCAACCCCTACTATTGGAAGGTCGACACGGAGGGCAACCAGCTTCCCTATCTGGACGCGGTCGTCTTCAACTTCAGTGCCGATCCGGAAACGCTGGTGCTGCAGGCCCTGGCCGGCGAGATCGACTATCAGGAGCGGCACATCAACGCGCTCTCCAACAAGGCAGCGTTCTTTGATGCCCAGGAGTCGGCCGGAATTATGCTGACCAACGGTTTGGCCTCGGGCAGCAACGTGATGGAAATCTCCTTCAACCAGACCCATCCGGATCCGGTCAAGGACGAAATCTTCGGCAACAAGCACTTCCGCATTGGCCTCTCCCACGCCATCGACCGGCAGGAATTGATTGATCTCGTGCTGGTTGGGCAGGGCACTCCCTGGCAGACTGCCCCCATGCCGTCCAGCCCCTACTACCACGAGCGGCTGGCCACGCAGTACACCGAGTACAACGTGGACAAGGCGAACGAACACCTGGACGCCACCGGTTGGACGGAACGGGACGCTGACGGCATGCGCCTCGGCCCCGATGGCAACCCCATCTCTTTCGTAATCGACGTCATTACCGTGGCACCGCAGCACGTTGACATGCTGAACCTGATCAGCAACTACTGGGCTGAGGTCGGGATCAAGATGACCCCCAACGTGTTGGACCGCACTTTGGGCCAGCAGCGCCTGGAGATCTTGGAATTCGACGCCCAGACGTGGGGTGGACCGGGTGGCATTGGCTACTCAACCTTGCTGGATCCTCGCAACTGGGCCGCGATGCATGGCCATTCCCGCTGGGGCTACGCCTGGAACCGCTGGTACAACTTTGGCCCTGATGACGATTTCGCGGAAGTGCCGCCGGAATCCGTGCAGCAAGCACTGGCCATCTATGACACCATCCAGGCAACACCAGACGCGGCTGAACAGACGCGGCTGATGATGGAAATTCTCGATATCGCCGCGGACGATTTCTACAGTATGGGTATCGCCACTCCGGCGCCACCCTATGGTGTGGCCAACAAGAACATGCGGAACATCATGGACAACATGCCGTTTGCATGGCAGTACCCGACTCCGGGACCGGCCGACACCCATCAGTGGTGGCTGGACGAGTAAGACAAGCACACTCGAGCCGACACCAACCGGGCCGCGCGGGCGGGGCTTCCCGCCGCGCGGCCCGTAAGCCAACGTTGCGACTGAGACGTTCGGACCCCTGAACGCGGCATGCTCCAGTACATCCTTCACCGATTACTGTTGATGATTCCGACCGTGTTCGGGATCTCCATTCTGTGCTTCGGCATCATCCAGTTGCCCCCGGGCGACTTCCTCACTTTCTATGTGGCCGAATTGAGCGCACAGGGAGAGGATGTCCCGGAAGCCCAGATCGCCCAACTGGAGCGGCAGTACGGATTGGGTCGCCCTTGGTACGTCCAGTACTTTCTGTGGATGAAAAACATCATTACAAAGGGGGACTTCGGCCGCTCGTTCACCTGGAACAAACCGGTCAGCGATCTGATCTGGGACCGCGTCGCATTTACGATGATGATCACCCTGTTAACTGTGGTGTTCGTCTGGATCGTGGCCCTGTTTATCGGGAAATACGCCGCGACGCATCAGTATTCGCCAGGGGACTACATCGCCACGTTTTTCGGCTTCATCGGGCTGGCGGTGCCCAATTTCCTGCTGGCGCTGCTGCTTTTGTACTACTCCCTGAAATTATTCGGCCTCAGTCCGGCGGGACTCTTCTCGCCGGAATACCAGGACGCGCCATGGTCGGTGGGCAAGTGGCTTGACTTTCTCGCCCACTTGTGGATACCGATTGTGATCCTGGGCACGGCCGGCACAGCCGGCAGCATCCGCATTCTCAGGGCCAACCTGCTCGACGAACTGCACAAGCCGTATGTGATCACGGCCCGTGCCAAGGGTGTGCCCGAGCGGACGCTGATTTGGCGCTATCCGGTGCGCGTGGCGCTCAACCCCTTCATCAGCACGGTGGGCTGGACACTGCCCGAACTCGTGTCCGGTTCCATCATCGTATCCGTGGTGTTGAACTTGCCCACCACCGGCCCCCTGTTGCTGGGTGCGCTCCTGCAGCAGGACATGTTTCTGGCCGGCAGTTTCATTCTCCTGGTCAGTCTGTTGACGGTGATTGGCACCTTGATCTCCGACGTCCTACTGGCATGGCTGGATCCACGCATCCGCTTCAGCTGAACTGCCTCCCGTGACCGCAACACCCCGCGCGGCAACCCCCTCCGCCCTGCCACCTGTCGAAACCCCGGAATCCCGGGAGGACATGCGTCTGTTGGTTGCCGGACAGTGGCAACTGATGTGGTGGCGTTTCCGCAAACACAAGGTGGCCATGGTTGCTACCGCGATCAGCTTGTTGATTTACCTTGTGGCCGTCTTTGCCGAGTTTCTGGCACCGCTGCCACGCGACCACTACGCAGCGGACTACACGTTTGCACCACCCCAGCGCATCAAGTTGATCCTGGAAGACGAGTTCGGCAACCGCGAATTCCGCCCCCATGTCCTGGGCTATACAGTTGAGATCGAAGCGGCGGCCCTGCGCCGAGTCTTCGAGCCGGATCCCGAGCAGGTGATCGAGCTGGGATTCTTTGTCGACGGGCTCGAGGAGTACCGGGTACTGGGCATCATTCCCTCCCGCAAGCATCTTTTCGGCCCCAAGGATCCCACCCAGCCCTTCTACCTCTTCGGCGCCGACAAACTCGGGCAGGACCTATACAGCCGACTCATCTTCGGTACCCGCATTTCGATGACCATCGGCCTCGTGGGGGTGGCATTGAGTCTGGTCTTCGGCATCCTGCTGGGCGGTATCTCCGGCCTGGCCGGCGGCAATGTGGACAACATCATCCAGCGCACGATCGAGTTCTTCCGTTCGGTCCCATCCATTCCTCTCTGGATGGGATTGTCGGCTGCTCTGCCGGACGATTGGGACGCGCTCAAGCGCTATTTTGCAATCACCGTAATCCTGAGCATCCTGGGCTGGACCGGCCTGGCACGGGTGGTGCGCGGCCGCTTCCTCTCCCTGCGCGAGGAGGACTTCGTCATGTCCGCACGGCTGGACGGTGTCGGGGAGTTGGGCATCATCCTGCGCTACATGCTGCCATCGTTCCTGAGTCACATCATCGCCAGCGTGACCCTGAGCATTCCGGGCATGATCATCGCGGAAACGTCGCTCAGCTTCCTGGGCCTGGGCCTGCGGCCCCCCGTGGTCAGCTGGGGGGTGCTGCTGAGGGATGCCCAGAGGGTCCAGGTCCTCGCCACGGCTCCGTGGCTCCTCATTGCAGCCGTGCCCGTAATCGTTGCGGTCCTGGCACTGAACTATGTTGGCGACGGCCTGCGCGATGCGGCCGATCCCTACTCGCGCTGACGCAGGTGCGCAATCCATGAGCGACAGAACCCACGGTGCGAGCACCGACATCCTGCTTGACATTCGGGGCTTGAAGACCTACTTCCACCTCGACGAAGGCACTGTACGGGCCGTGGACGGGGTTGACTTCACGGTGCCCCGCGGCACGACCATCGGAATCGTGGGCGAATCCGGCTGCGGCAAGAGTGTGACCGCCTTCTCCATCCTGCAACTAGTCGAGAAACCAGGCCGCATCGAGGAGGGCAGCATTGTCCTCAATACCGGCGGCCAAAACAGAGTGGACATTGCAGCACTGGATCACGACAGTGAGGAGCTCCGGCAGATCCGAGGCAAGGACATCGGCATGATCTTCCAGGAGCCGATGACCTCGCTCAGCATGATGTACACGGTCGGCTTCCAGATGACGGAGGCCATTCGCCTGCACATGGACGTCGACAAGGACGAGGCGCGCGACCGGGCCATCGAAATGCTGCAGGCGGTGGGTATCCCGCGCCCCGAACAGCGCTTCGACGCCTATCCCTTCGAACTGTCCGGCGGCATGCGCCAGCGGGTCATGATTGCGATGGCCCTGAGTTGCGACCCGATGCTGCTCATCGCCGACGAGCCGACCACAGCCCTGGATGTGACAACCCAGGCCCAGATCCTGGAGTTGATGCAGCAACTCCAGGAGGAATTCGGCATGGCCATCATGCTGATCACCCACGACCTCGGGGTTGTGGCCGAGATGTGCTCCGAAGTGGTTGTCATGTACCTCGGCGAGGTGGTGGAACAGGCCGATGTGGACACCATCTTCCACAACCCACAGCATCCCTACACCCAAGCTCTTCTGGAGTCGATTCCGCGGTTGGGCCACAGCCACGAGGGCCGCCTGAACCCAATCCTGGGCTCCGTGCCCGATCCCTACCACAGACCCAGCGGCTGCCCCTTCCATCCCCGCTGCACCCAGATCATCACGGGCCGGTGCGAGACCGTCCACCCCGAAATTTCGCGGCTCGATCCGCGCCACACCGTCCGTTGTCTGCTCCACGAGGAATCCCATGGCTGACACGGCTACCCCGTCCGCCCCCGCCGCCAGCAAGGAGCCATTGCTCCGGGTCGAGGACCTGCGCAAGTACTTCCCAATCCGCCACGGGTTCTTCGGGAGATCCGTGACCCACGTGCGCGCCGTGGACGGCGTGACCTTCGATGTCTATCCGGGGGAAACGATGGCGGTCGTCGGGGAGTCCGGCTGTGGCAAAACCACGGCGGGGCGGTGTCTGGTGCGGGCCTTTGAACCCACCGGCGGTTCCATTTTCTATCGGAACCGTGATGGCGATGAAATGGCACTGGATTTGCTGGACAACAAGAGTCTCAAGCCCGTGCGCCGTGAACTGCGCATGATCTTCCAGGATCCCTTCTCCTCCCTCAATCCCCGCATGACGGTGATGGACATCATCGGGGACCCGCTGCGGGTGCACGGCATCGCCTCCGGCAGCGAACTGGAGAACCGGGTGGCCGACATGCTGTTGCGCGTCGGCCTGCGGCCAGAATACATGCGGCGCTACCCCCACGCCTTCAGCGGTGGCCAGCGGCAGCGCATCGGCATTGCCAAGGCCCTGATTTTGTCGCCCCAGCTGGTCGTGGCGGACGAAGCGGTCTCCGCCCTGGACGTGTCCGTCCAAGCGCAGATCCTGAACCTGCTCCAGGATCTACAGGCCGAGTTCGACCTGACCTACGTCTTCATTGCGCACGACCTGAGCGTGGTGGAGTACATCGCGAACCGGGTTTCGGTCATGTACGTCGGTAAGATGGTCGAAACGGCCGCCACCGACGAGTTGTACCACAACCCAAAGCATCCCTACACCGAGGCGTTGCTGTCGGCCGTGCCCCGCCCCGACCCGCGCGAACGGTCCCAGCGCATTGTGCTGGAAGGCGATGTGCCCGACCCCGCCCATCCTCCCTCCGGCTGCTACTTCCACCCGCGGTGCCGCTACGCCCAGGACGTGTGCGCCACCGAAACCCCGGAGCTACGCCCCATCGGTGAGGGCCACGAAGTGGCCTGCCACTTGGCGGAGGACCTGGACCTGCGCGGGATTACCGACATGGTGCCACGCGACTGACCGCCTGTCCGCGAACGGGATGCGGTGTCGAGTTGACACCGCACCATTGACAACGTCCCCGTTAGCCCAGCCTTCGGTTGGGGTCTTGGTCGAGAATCGGACACCCGCCAAGACACAAGAACCCATGTCGGATGGACTGAAGTCAACCGGGTCGTCTACACCCCTGCCGCTTGCAACGACTCCGGCAGGCCCTCATGCATTGGGCCACCTTGCCAAATCCGAAGCCGGACGCGCCCGGAGCCTACAGCCCCAAATCCGATGTCAAGCTCGGCACCGACCCCGACCGCATCATTGGTGAAGCCTGTGGTTCGAGGCCGGATGCAGGAAAAAGCCTCTGCTCACCCCTGAACCCACTCGTATGTGGTCTCCCAGTTCTCATGACTGAAATGACTGAAGGTCATGAGGTTGAGCCAGCCTCGCCAGAGCTTGGAGCGCGTCATGACCTTACCCGCGTGATCTCTACAACTGGATAGATACATTCCCTCGGAAGCCAACGCCTCCAGTTTCGCCACACGGTCCTGCCGACCAGATTCACTCGTGATCTGCCGCGAAACCATGTTGCATTCCGCATCGAACTCCACATCGGCCTCAATCACTGCGGAATACAGTACGGGCTCCAACAGGTCCATGCTGGAGCCCAACCAGACCAAGGGAGCCGACAGCACCAACAGAAGGATAAGCAACGCGGCCAGTCCCGGATGATTCCGAATGCGTTGCCAGACCATGATCAACACTCTACCAACAAGTGAATACCGGTAGCCCTACGCCCGGTAGGCGGCAGGGCTTCATATGACAGTATGACATAGCACCTGAGACTGCACCGGGAACAGTTCTCCTCGGTCCCATCTTTGGAAAAACTGCTTCGTCAGGACAGGTGCAGTAGCTCAAGGAACACGGACAACCTTGGAAGAGGATTTGCTGGTGAGATGTTTGGCCACGGCTACTGCACACCTTCCGTGCCGGGTCGGGCTGTGAGGCGCCTCCAGCCTGAAGTCCAAAGTACTAACGCCTGTCTGACAGTGATGAGCCCCCCAATGGCTCCTAATCCGCTCTGTGATGGCGGATCACACTGCCAGCAGGTACACACCCAATCGTTCGAAATTGTCAACCGCCAGCCCGAAAGACAGACGCGGCCCATATTGGCCGGGGAACATGCGTGCCTGATACGCTTGGAAGGCACGGGCATAGAAGGGGTCGGCGCGCAGACAGTGGCAGGTACGGTGTAGCCGTTTCGCCAATTCATCGTTCGACTGTGCCAGTTGGGAACGCATGTCGGCCACCGTCGCCGGTGCGGGGTAAACATGCTGGCACAGATCAAGGTCCACCAGATGCCGCATGAAGTCCGCCGGTCGCAATTGAAGTTCCACATCCTCCCATTCCGGCACGTGTTCGATCAGGGCCGCCACCTTTCCCGCCAGGGTTACCCAAGGCAGGACACAGGGCAAGGTGCCCAGTTCGACTGCCAGGGTGTGGGGCACCACAGCCGGGTTATTGATACAGGTCATGTCAAACACAGGCACATCAGCGTTCGGAAAAGCAATCTCAACCTCGATTCCCGTGACTACATCCGACCGCACCGGCAGGAAAGTGTCATAGTTGCAGATCATGCGCTGCACCGGTGCCTTGTCCCTCAACCGGGAGTAGTGCATCCGCAATCTGCCGTTCGGCAGGTGGGGCAGCAGATTTGCAGTCAGATGCTCGATGACATGGTCATGGACGGCGTGCTTGACCTCCATTGAGGTCCCGGTCGCGGCACCGGAAGGCTGGAAACGGAAGTCAAGATCTTCCGAAAAGCGGGAGAACACCCCCCAAGCCTTGATTAGGGCCGTCCCCCCTTCAAGCACCAAGCAGCCATAAGGCAGGTCCATTGCTGACAGGACACTGATGGCCCTGTTCATATAGAGATCCTTTTCCAGACGCACCGGATCTTCACCAATGCGGGCCGCCTCATCCTGAAACTCAACAGGGTCCAGGATTTCATAGGCGGTGCAGGGCGGTTTGTAGGCGTCCAGAATTCGATCCTTATACTCCGTACGAATGGTGGCCCGGCCCCAGCGAAGTCTCAAGGGCTCGGGAGTATCGACACCAATTTCGGCAAAGGTCGGCACTCCCCACACCCCCTCGCGCTGATCCGTTTCCCAGGACAGGCGATAATCCCGCTCCGCCTTGCTTTCCGTCAGCCCAACACCCTCTCTCAACAGCAGCGAGCGCCCCAGTTCCTTGAGGCTGGCTGGTGGTGCGTAGCGCAGTACTCCCTGGGAGTCGGTCCAGGGAGTCAAAGGAAACCAGATGTCAGGGGCCGGTGAGCCCACCCGGTGGGCGAGCTGAAGCTGCCGCAGGGCTCCGTCAATGTCCTGTTCCGCCCCCAAATGCGACAGTTCGCAGCGACGGAAAATCCTTTCGGCAGCAGGATAACCCGCCATAAACGCCAGGATGCCCTCGGTCAACAACGTTTCTTCCCCTGTGGTTGCCAAACTGGGCAGCCCCACAAGGCTCCGCCTGTCATGATCCCCCATCTCCGGGTGTAAACGCGATGCTCTTTGGCTCCAAGTCCGTTGCTTACTCTTGAAGTTGCCGCGTACAAGGGCGACAAACACCGAACGCGCGACAAGGGACTGTGAACCGCGGCGCGGCACTACACCGCAACCGCCTCGGCTGAACCCATCAACGTCAAAACGGCCAAGGAACAGACCAAAGCTTCCGGCTGCCTCCGCACCCCCAACACTACAATTCCACAACCACAATGCCAGGACTTGATGGGGCCTCGTGAGCAAGGCTGGCGCGACTTGGACACCCCGGTTCAAACCATGGACGAACCAATCCGCAACCTGAGAGCCGCGGTGCCAGACACCGCTCAACCCTGACTTGACACCATTGCCTACAAGCTGCTTGGTCCTTCGCTTGAATGGTTGCGTTCAGACCTTCCTTGTCCCGCTGAACAAGGCCAACTCCAGCCACTGCCAGTGGCAACTCACATCGTCAAATCCTATTTCTCGCAGCCAATGGAGCTGAGTCTCCAAACCGACCAGCTTGTTGGATGGATCCTCGTCCGCCTCGGTGATGCCGAACGCTTCCAGGAATTGTCCGTGGAGCTCGTCCGAAGTTGGCGCAACGTGCTCCAGGTTGCAGAAGACGCCGCCGGGCGTCAAGGCAGCGTGAATCTCGGAATAGAGGGACTGCTTCCGTTGATCAGTGCAGTGATGTATCGCAAAGCTCGAAACAATCGCATCGAACCGGCCCATGTCGGGCAGCGGCTTTTCCAAGTCGTGATCGAGAACCTGAACCTTCGTGTCCCCGTGAAATCGCTCACGGGCCTTGGCCAGCATGGTAGGGGAAAAATCGATGGCAACCCCGGCCGCATCGCCTCGATCAATCCGGAGCAAACCCAGGAGGCGACCATCGCCGGTACCCAGATCGAGTATCCGGTCAACGTCCTTGGGAATGACTTCCCGCAGGATGGCTTCGGCTTCCCCTCGATGGGGAACCTGATCGGCAAGGGTCAAGTACGTCAGTGCATGCTCAACCGTTGTCCATTCGTTATGCGGTGGTGTTGCATCCATTTGCGGTCGTTGTGCTCCCAGCCAGACATCCGTTTGCCGCCAGCACCATACCCGGATTGTCCATCCAAGGCGACTTTCCGGTTGCCCGATAGGGTGACATCAACCTCGGATCTGTTGGGAATGCCACACATTCCCGATTTCGAGCCGGACCGGTCTACCCCTTGATACCGGTGGAGATCACCCCTTCCATGAAGTAGCGCTGCAGGAAGAGGAACACGATCAGACTGGGCACGCCCAGGATTGTCATCGCAGCCATGCCGGGCGCGTAGCTCTCGATCTGGGTCCGATTCATGGTCACCGGGGCGAAGGCCGCCATGCCGATGGGCAGCGTCTTCATCTCTTCCGAGAAGGTGATCAGCAACGGCCAGAGGAAGGCGTTCCAGTTGGTGGTGAAGAGCAACACCGCCGCCGCGATCGTCGTGGCCCGAGCCAGGGGCAACGCGATGACGCGGAAGATGCGGAACCGGCTGGCACCATCCATGGCGGCTGCCTCCTCCAGTTCCCTGGGCAGGGAGAGGAAGAACTGCCGGAACAGGTAGACGCTGAACACCTCCGCGATGGGCGGCAGGATGAGGGCCGCGTAGCTGTCCGTGGCCCGTAGCCGGAGAAAGGCGATGAACCGCGGCACAATGGTCATCTCCGTCGGGATCATCAACGACAGGAGCAGCATCATGAAGAAGACGTTCCGGCCGGGGAAGTTCATGCGCGCCAGGGCATAGCCGGCAGCGGCGCCAAGCATGATGCTGGCCAGCGTAATGGAAGTCGTGACCACCATGCTGTTCCAGAGCCAGCGGACGATGGGCTTCTGGAAGACAACCCGGTAGTTGTCCAGGGTCCAGGTCCGCGGGATCCATTCAATCGTCTGTGTCATCACCTCGCCGGGGAGCTTGAACGAAGTGGAGACCATCCACACAAAGGGCAGGATCCACATGTAGGCCAGCCACAGCCCGACAATCCACAGGAGGACGCGCCCCACGGTCAGGCGGCCCTGCGCGCCCATCACGAGTTTGAGCCTGGCGACCATGGCTACGCCCGTTCCCTGATGATGCGCAGTTGAATGAGCGTGACCACCAGAATGGTCAGGAACAACATGAGGGACAAGGCCGACGAATAGCCCAGTTCCGTGTTCATGAAGCCGCGTTCATAGATGTAGAAGATGATCGAGAAGGACGCACCGGCCGGTCCCCCCTGGGTCATCACGAAGATCTGGCTGAAGATGCGGAAGGCGCTGATGATCTCAAGCGTGATCACCAGGCTGATGGCAGGCCGCAGCAGCGGAACCACCACGTGCCAGAACTGCTGCAGGGCACTGGCGCCATCGATGGACGCCGCGTCCTTCAGTTCGGAGGGGATGTCCTGCAGGGCGGCCAACAGGATCACCATGTGAAACCCGAGGTCCCACCAGATGGTGGTCATGCCCACGGCCCACAGAACCCAGTCGGGGTTGGTGAGCCAGGGAATGTAGGGAACCCCCACCTTGTGCAGATACTGGTTGACAACGCCGAACCGGGTGTCGAGCATCCACACCCAAACCAGGCCCACCACGGTCACGGAGACCACACGCGGTGCGTAGAAGGCGAGCCGGGACGCGGTGAAGCCGCGCAGGCGCTGGTTGACGTAGAGGGCAAAGAGCAGGGCCAGAATGGTCGTGCCCGGAACCACGATGGCGGCCAGCTGGAACGTGTTGCCCCAGACCTTGGGTACGAAATCGTCATTGAAGGCCCGCACGTAGTTGGCGAACCCCACCCACAGGGGATCGCCAATGATGCGCCACTCGGTGAAGGAAACGTAGGCACCGAAGATGATGGCGAGGATCGTGAAAATCACGAAGGGCACAAAGAAGGGGAGCACGTAGAAGTAGGCGGACCATTCGATCCGCTCCCCCTTCCAGGTCATCCTGCCCAGGCGGGTACGCAGCGACGTATCGGCCGGCAGCTGTCGGGTGGTCATTTACATACTCGTTGCATGGCACCGGCCTCCGGGGATGCCGATGCTTTCGGAACGGTTAGCCCGACTGGGCGTCACACGAAACAGCCGGGCTCCGACCCCGGGACACCGACGGTTCGGGGCCCCTTTCCCGGACGGGTGGAGGAAGTTTCCTTCCACCCGTCCGGATTGAAGTGCCGTTGACCGATGGACGGAACCGAACTTCGGTCCGGCCCGTCCCCGGGGTTGCCCAGCAACCGTTGACGCGGCTACTCAGACTCAGCCGCCAGCAGTTCCTCCCAGGCGGCACACAGTTCGTCGACGCCTTCGTCCACGGACTTATCGCCCTGCCAGACCGGATCGATGATGCGGTGCACCAGGTTGGGGCTGGTGTAGTACTTGAAGTCGGGGGCGGCTATCAGCTTGGGCGGGATGAACGTGGCGAACTCCATGCCCTCGACGAAGGGACGCCGGTACTCCCAGCGATGTTCCTTGTAGTCGTCCCGGTCCAGGATGGATTGGCGACAGGCCGCACCGCGGCCCTGCGTGGTCCACAGGAACGACTCGTCCGACAGCCAGGTAAGGGCCTCAGCCGACCGCGCGTACCGGGATTCGTCCTCCTGGATGTACATCTCCTGGGACCCCACGCTGAGGCGCGTGGCCAGTTCACCGCCGATGTTGGGAGTGAATTCAACGGAAAAGTTGAGGCCCTGCTCGATGTATCCGTTCAGGGTCCAGGGTCCCGTGATGAACATGGAGCCCTCACCCGTGCCGAATGC
The DNA here is from genome assembly GCA_965219935.1 of Caldilineaceae bacterium. Lineage (GTDB taxonomy): Bacteria > Chloroflexota > Anaerolineae > Caldilineales > Caldilineaceae > Bin34. The sequence goes on from CBDCOU010000003.1 coordinate 2,737,082, forward strand.
CTTGTAACGGTCGGCTACGTCGCGAGTCGCGACCTTGTGGACATCAAAGAGATCCAGCGTCCACTGTGCCGCTTCCTTGGCCGCGTCGGGATTGATGCAGACTTCGGTCAACTCGTCGTCGGTGATGCGGAACCCCATCTGATGCGCCACCAATCCCCAGATGAACGCGACATGCAAACCCGAGCCCGTCATCAGGAAGCCGGAACGGACAACCGTGTCGCCTTCCTGCACGCTCATCGCCTTGGCCCACTCCAGCAACTCGTCGTTGTTGGTCGGGGGACTGTCGGGATCCAAGCCGGCCTCCTCGACGTGATCGAGGTTGATCTCGAGCTGCCAGGTCATGGCGTCCAGCGGCATGTGGTAGAGCTGGTTGTTGAACTGGGGATAGCGGCCCTTGCGAACGGACAGCTCGGTGAAGTCGCTCCAGTCAAGTCCCGCCTCGGCCAAGTGCTCCTCGACCGGGATCATGACTCCGTCGGCGATGAAGTCCGCGCGCTCGCCGGCATCGGCCCAGCCGAAGTCGGGAGCCTGCCCTGTGGCAGCGGCCGCCAGCACCTTGGTCTTGTACTCGTTGGACGAGACTTCCAGCTTCTCAATCTGGATGCCCAGGCCGGCGTGCGCTTCGTTGAAGTTGTCGATGTGCGCGCCCCAGACCTCGGCGTCCGAAGCACTCAGCCACGTCCAATGGTTGACCATGTAGTCCTCGGCCGCGGGTTCGCCGGCAGCGGGAGCCGCGGGGGCCGCCGCGCACGCAGCCAGCACGGCGGTGCCCGAGGCGACACCTGCCATCTTCAGAAAACTGCGCCTGTTCAATTTGACGTTCATACCAAATTCCTCCTTGATGGATTCTTCCATGGTCGGCGAGGCGAACCGGCATGCGTCCCCATGGATCCGCGGAGGAGAGGCGCAGACCCGGACGGAACTTGTACCCGGCACCCCTGCCGGATGCACCGCCGACCAAACGTTCCCGCCTGCTTCAGGGGGGCAGCCACACCCCGGCTCCGTCCTGCCCAAGTGCAGGGACCGTGCAGCCGATTGAGACACACCGAAGTCGGCACCCGCACCAATGCGAAGGCTATGGGAACTGTCGACACTGCAACCCCATTGTACTTGCCTTCAAAAACCGGTGGACGGGATCCGCGGGCGGATCCCGTGTTGTCACATGCGGGCTTGTTGAGCATCGGGACCGGATTGCGGGATCGGACCGGTGGACCGGTTGTTTCAGTTCAGGCCAGCCGAAACCGTGTGGTCCGCATATACTGAATCGGCTCGTCATCCGTGCTGTATTCGTGGTACGCCGCCACCAGCGTCCCGTCCGGGCACTGGGCCACGGAGGGATAGCCGGTGTGCCAGTAGACGGGATCGTCCGGGGGACCGCCCACGCACCCGCAGATTGTGAACTCGTCAACCGGATCCCAGTCGAGGCCGTTCTCCGACACACATCCGCGCACACCCATGGGCTCGGCGCGGTAGCCGTACACGGACAGCACCCGGCCGTCCTGAAGCTGCAGCAGATCGGGTGGATAGCCCCACAGGGCCGTGCGGCGGGGTGAACTCCAGGTAATGCCGTCGTCGTCGGAATGCGCGATCCACATGTTGTCGAAGCGTTCGGGCCGCACCGTCATCCGCATCATGCAAATCAGGCGCCCCGAGGCCAGGCGCACCATCGAGGGTTCCTGGAAGGCGCGGATGTGGGCGGGGTCGTAGCCGATGGTGCTCCAGTATTCCCAGTTGTCCCCGTCGTCGTCGGAGCGGAGGAGGAAGCAGCGCATCGTTTCGCCGACGGTAAGGCCCCGTGAACCCGTAAAACCGTCGCGGTGGATGCCGCCCATGAGGGGCATCAGCAAGCCGCCGTCCGGCAGTTCCACCACATGGCCCGCACCCGAGCCACCGCACATGTAGGCACTGTTACCCGAGTCCGCAATCGGGAAGGTGTTGACGGGAATTGGCCCCTCCCAGGTATGTCCGGCATCGGCGGAGCGAAACAGGGCGTAGCCGGTCTGGCGCTTGAGTCGTTCCCCGCCGGGACCCAGGCCCTGCAGGTCGATGCGGTGCAGGGCGGAGGGTGCAATGAAACTGCACACACGGGTGTGCATCAGCAGCGTACCGTCCGCGCGCTGGCTCAAGGCGCAGTCCCAGTTGCCGCCGTGGTCCGTGAAGGGCCAGACCACCTGCATGCCGTCCCGGTCCCACGACCGCCCACCGTCAGTGGACCGAATCAGGCAGGACTGGCCGCTGTCGGAGTGAACGCGGCCCCGTTCCTGATTGAACGCCATCAGCATGTCACCGTCGGCCAGCTGGATGATGCTGCCCTGATTGCAGGCCTGACTCTCGTCCTTGTACACCACTGCCGTTTCCACTTCACGGATATCCATGATGCGCTCCTTTTGCAAACATCGTCGGAACGGGTGCCTGGTTCGGGTTTCCGCCGTGCCGCGGGTGGACCCTGACGCAGGCACCCACATTATCGATTGGGCCGCGAAGAGCACGATCTGCGATCGAGACGGCATCGTTTCAATTTCGTTGACGGAAAAAGCCGCTCGCTGTCAACGGAGCTGGACCCGCCCCAGAGACAGGGGCTGCATGCCACGCCATCGGTAGCAGACCCCACTCTTCATCTACGGGCCCGGGCACGCTTGGCCGCGATGCCTCCATGGGCGGATACGCCCGGCTCCAAGGACGAGTGCCGGCTTCTCGAAGACCTCCCTATGCCCTACCGCACGGACATTGGGGCGGTAACAGCAATGCGGTATACTGCCGACTTAAGACCTGCGCCGGGAGCCTTACAACGCATAATCCGGGTCGCTTTGCCCAAACTCCTCTTCCCAAAGATCATGCGTTCATATATTTCAGCTTCGGCATCCGTTCTTGTAGCGGGTTTCCTCTTGAGTTTGGTTCTGATTGTCGGAACTCCCTCGCTTGTTTCGGCAGATGAGGCTCAAGAATGCAACGAATGGGCCGGCTACCACCGGCACTCCTTCGGATGCCACGCCCATCCCGACGACCCCCACCCGACGGCCGCTGAGTCCGCCATGGCTGAACCCGCCATGGCTCCCATGGCCGACGAATCCATGGCCACCGAAACCATGGTCATGGCACCCATGGCTCCCATGGCCCCGCCTGTTCCCGTGTACGGTCTCGAGGGATGCAACGAATGGGCCAGCTACCATTGGCACTCCTTCGGATGCCACGCCCATCCCGACGACCCCCACCCGCCGGCCGCCGAGCCTGCCATGGCTGAACCCGCCATGGCACCCATGGCCGACGCATCCATGGCCATGGCCCCGCCTGCGCCAATGGCCGATGCCGAAGAATGCAACGCATGGGCCGGCTACCATCGGCACTCCTTCGGATGCCACGCCCATCCCGACGACCCCCACCCGCCGGCCGCCGAGCCTGCCATGGCTGAACCCGCCATGGCACCCATGGCCGACGCATCCATGGCCACCGAAACCATGGTCATGGCTCCCATGGCCCCGCCTGTTCCCGTGTACGGTCTCGAGGGATGCAACGAATGGGCCAGCTACCATTGGCACTCCTTCGGGTGCCACGCCCATCCCGACGACCCCCATCCGCCGGCCGCCGAGCCCGCCATGGCTGAACCCGCCATGGCCGACGCATCCATGGCCACCGAAACCATGGTCATGGCTCCCATGGCCTCGCCTGCGCCAATGGCCGATGCCCAAGAATGCAACGCATGGGCCGGCTACCATTGGCACTCCTTCGGGTGCCACGCCCATCCCGACACCCCCCACACATCTGAAGAATGATGCGCAATTGGTAGTTGGGGACTTGGTTCCGCCTCAATGCAAGGGAGTCCCGACGTAGGATCGTGGCTCCCACCCGCGACGCGCACCCAGGCTGGCCTCTATACAAAGTCCAGCCTGGGGCCTGCGGCATGGCTGACACGCCCCATTCCACATCAAAGGCGGAACCGGAGATGGTGGACTGGGCGGACTCGGTAACGTCTGTATTCCGGCACGGCTGAGGCTGGCCGACTGCGAGCACCGGTACGCACACCACAGGGCACACCAAACCGGACCTCAACCGTCGGTGGCCTTCTTCACACCGGACAAGCGGTGTACGGTGTTGCGCAACGACCCGGGCCATAGCCTGGCTGCACTGCGCGTATCCGGGATAGACAGGGCGTGTATGGAAGCGACGCAGGTCCTACCCCACGTGGTACGCATACATGTACCGCGGCACACCGTAGGGAGCCTTGGACCTGGAAGCAACGTGGCCCAGGCGACCGCATGACGGATACGGCGGTTGCAAAAGCCGGGATCAAGCGTTGCCAACGCAAGATCGCCGACACTGCCAAGGCAACCGTCGTCTTGCGGGCTACGGTAACTCCTCCTCCGAGCCGGTGACAGGGTTCCTCGTCCGTTCCGCGGATCTGGCCTGTCAACGAAACAGACACTGTGCCCCAACTGTGCACCAGGACACATCGGACCGTGTCGGTGGGTTAGAATGGGTTGCTTCCAGAGTGTCCAGGCAAAGTCGGCAGTCCCTGCAGGGACCATAGCTGACCGGAACCCCCGCCGGCCCAAACGGGCCGCGTTTGTCGCGGGCGCGTCTGGTGCATCCCTTGCAATCGGAGGAAATCCATGCTGAGATTGAACCGTCGCAGATTCCTGCAATTGGCCGGCGCCGGCGCCGGCCTGGCCGTCCTGGCCGCCTGTGCCGAGGCCGCGCCGGCCGCGCCGGCCGTGGTGGACGAGCCCACCCCCGTACCCATGTCGGAGGCGGATGTGGCCGCCTCGGCCGACGATCCCGGCCTGATGCGGCCCTCCGGCACGCCCAAGCGCGGCGGCCATCTGAAGACCGCGTTCGGCGTGACCATGGCCAGCTTCGACGCCCACCAAGGCGGCGGCACGCACGTGCTCAGCCACATGTACAACAATCTGGTGCGCAACAACCTGGTCGATGGCCTGCGCACCGTCGTGCCGGACTTGGCCCGCAGCGTCGACGTGTCGGACGATGGCAAGACCTACACCTTCAACCTGCGTTCGGGGGTCAAGTACCACAACGGAGCCGACTTCACCTCGGCCGACGTGCTGGCCACCTTCAACCGCATCATGGATCCGCCCCAGGGCATGATCTCGCCCCTGAAGGCCGAGTTCTCGTTCGTGGAGGAGATCACGGCACCGGATGCCGGCACTGCCGTCTTCCACCTGAGCGCGCCGCGCTCCTACTTCCTGAACGTGCTGTCGGCCACCAACGCCTACATCTATTCCGAGGCCTCGCTGCAGGAGAACGACTTCGACCTGCGTGACGTGATTGCCCCCGGCACCGGTGCCTTCAGGTTCGTTGAGCACCAGCCGGCCGAGCGCTGGCTGCTGGAACGCAACCCGGACTACTGGGATGCGGAACTGCCCTACATCGACCAGCTGGAACTGTTGCATGTGCCCGCCTGGTCCGATCGCGGCACGGCGGTTCTGACCGGCCAGGCCGACATGTCCTGGAACGTGGCCTTCGAAACCTGGCAGGAAGGTTCGGCCCGCGACGACATCGACAACAAACTGCTGCCCAACTTCGGGGCCTACTGGCTGTTCATGAACAACGCGTCCGGCCCCCTGGCCGATTCCCGCGTGCGCAAGGCCATCCACCTGGGTGTGTCCAAGCAGAACCTCAAGGCGGCCTTCGGCACCCAGGAGGTGATCAACATCACGCGCTGGGTCCCGCAGGGCGATCCCTATGCCACCTCCCCGGGCGACCTGGCCTCCATGCCGGGCTACCGCGAGGACAAGACCGAGGACATTGCCGAAGCCAAGCGCCTGCTGGCGGAAGCCGGCTACGGCGACAACTTCCCCGAACTGGAAATCCTGGCGGCCAGCGGCCCCCAGGCCGAACTGCTGGCCCCCGCCGTGCAGGACATGCTCAACCGCGATCTGGGCATTCCCACCAAGATCCGCATTATCGAGCGCGCCAGCCTGGGCACGGAACAGCAGCAGGGCACCTACCAACTGATGGTGCACACCCGCGGCCACGGCGTCTCCGACATCTCGCCGCGCGGCAACCTGTGGTGGCGGACCGGCGGTTCCCAGAACTTCGGCGGCTACTCCGAACCGCGGTTCGATGCGCTGCTGGACCAGATCGACGACGAAACCGACGTCCCGACCCGGCAGGGCCAGATCAACGACGCCCAGGATATCCTGGACGACAACCCGCCGGAATACCTGATCGGCTACACCTACCACCTGCCCATGTGGAACTCCAAGGTCAAGGGCATCGAACTCCACGATCGCATCTTTGCCGAATGGGGTCGCATGGAAACCGTTTGGATCGACAGCTAACGCTTGAAACGGCCCCACGGGCCATTGTTGGAGACCGGAGAGTCGGGTTGCCCCGACTCTCCGGCCGCATGTTCAACTGATCGGCCCGGCCAAACGGGGCCGGGCACACCATGCGCCAGTACATCCTGCAGCGCCTTCTGATCGCGATCCCGACGGTGTTCGGGGTCACGGTTTTGATCTTCCTCGCCATGCGGGTAATCCCGGGCGATCCGCTGCAGACCATCTACACGGAAGCGACCGGAGCCTACATCCTGTCCGAGGAGGAGTTGGCCGAGGTCCGGGCCAGTCTGGGGTTGGACAAGCCCCTGTGGCAGCAGTATCTGTCCTGGATGGGCCAGGTGTTCCGAGGCGAGATGGGATACTCGTTCTGGACCAAGGATCCCATCAGCCAGATGATCCTGCGCCGGGGTCCCATCTCCGCCCAGATCGCCATCTTCGCCGTGGTGCTGTCGTGGCTCTTCGGCGTGCCCATCGGCCTGCTCAGCGCCTGGTTCCGCAACAGCTGGGCCGACCAGGTGTCCCGGGCCGGGATCACTATCTTCCTAGCCGTGCCCAGCTTCTGGCTGGGCCTGCTAATCATTCTCTTTACCGTCCTGGTGCTGACTTGGCGCCCGCCCCTGACCATCATCCAGTTCTGGGAGGATCCCGGAGCCAACTTCGCGATCGTGGCCCTGCCGTCCATCACCCTGGGTCTGGGGTTGGGCGCGGCCACCGCCCGCATGGCGCGTTCGGCGGCCCTGGAGGCGCTGTTTGACGACTACGTGCGTACGGCCCGGGCCAAGGGTCTGGGCAACAGCCTGATCATCTGGCGGCACGTGTTCAAGAACGCCATGCTGCCGGTGATCACGTCGACCGGCCTTGCCCTCGGCGGCCTGCTGGGCGGCACCGTCTCGGTGGAGAAGGCCTTTGCGGTGCCCGGCCTAGGCAGCCTGATGGTCCAGGGCATGCAGGAGCGCGACTGGATGATGATCCAGAACCTGGTCCTGGTGTACGGCCTAATCTACGTCTTCGTGAACCTCCTGGTCGACCTGAGCTACGGCCTGCTGGATCCGCGCATCCGCTACAGCTAACACCGCCAAGGACCATCCGCAGTGCAGGCTACGCCCAATCCCGCCTTTCGGCCCTTGACGGACATCAGTCGCTGGGATCGCCTGTGGAACGCCGTGCGCCGGTTCCGAACCGTCTCGGCCCTCGGTTCCGTGGCCCTGGTCGCGTGGTTCCTGTTGTTTGTAATCGCGATTGGGGCACCGATACTGGCACCCTATCCGCCCAACGAAGCCGACTACAGTGCCGTCCGCCAGGGACCGTCGGTCACCCACCTGCTGGGCACCGACAACCTGGGCCGCGACATCCTCAGCCGCATCATCCACGGTGCGCGCATCACACTGCTGGTAAGCGTAACGTCGGTGTTCCTGGGCGATGCCATTGGGTTTGTTTGGGGCGTAATCTCGGGCTTTCTGGGTCGCCGCTTCGACCTGTTCAGCCAGAGGGTGATCGACATTCTGATGTCGTTTCCCTCGCTCATCCTGGCTCTCATGCTGCTCGTGGTGCTGGGCGCGGGCATCGAAACCGTGATTGTGGCCATCGCGTCGACCCAAATTCCTGCCGCCACGCGCATCACCCGGTCGGTGGTGCTCTCCGTACGCGAAGCCATGTACGTGGAGGCGGCCCGGTCGATCGGGGTCAACAACCTGCGCCTGATGGTACGGCATGTGGCGCCGCAGGTGGCCGCACCGATCCTGGTGGTGGCCACACTGCACCTGGGCGGAGCCATCTTCGCCGAATCGGCGCTCAGCTTCCTGGGCCTGGGCATCCCTCCGCCGGCTCCCAGCTGGGGCAACATGCTGGGCGGGGTGACGGCGGCCGCCTTCAAGCCGCCCTGGTGGCTGGTGGTCTTTCCGGGCCTGGCCATCACCCTGACCATCATGGCCGCCAACCTGTTTGGCGATGCCCTGAGGGACTTCCTGGATCCCAAGCTGCGCCAGCGCATTGACTGACAGGGCATCACCCGTTCCTGTCGGTAGGGGCTCGGCAAGGGACGTCGCACGTCGCGGTGGGCGTTGTCACGTACGTCCGGAGCTTGGGTAACCGGAGGACAAAACCCATGTTGGCAACAATGGGCTACCCTGGAGTTCGGATGTGGATGATCCCGGCTTTGAAGGGCACGTCGAGCCTTGGGGATTGAGGGAATTGGGCAACCAGCTGGTTGCGCCTGCGGTGCCCCAAAGTCCAGGGCACGTCACAGTTTCCACGGCCGGGAGCGGGACATCGCCTTCGCCGGCCTGGTATTGGAGAAGAAGCGCAGACGGTATACCTTGGGGCGCGGCCGGACCGAAAACTTGCTGCGCGAACCACTTTCTCTCCCAAGGCTGACTGCCCTGAGAGCCACCGGTCTGGGAAAGGGGACGGAATTCGTCTCATTGGAGTCAACAACACCTTCCAACAGCCAGTAGGACCATTGGTTCCCGAAGTTCCTACCGACCCGTCCCGGACACACCGAGGGGTCAACGTGTCCCAATCCCGACAACCCTCGGGGAAAAGGCTGCCATCCAGCCATGCATCTCTCTGGCGTGGACTTTCGGCACCCCCGTCTTCGGGCCATTCCACTGTCGAGCTCCCGCAGTCCTCACCCAAGGTACAAGGTACGGGGACACATGCCATGCACCACCGCGCATAACTGCTGCAGTAAAGGCAGGCCTTGAGCGGACCGGGCGCGGACCAACATCCAAAAAACTGCAACAGTACCCATCGCACTACACATTCACTGATGGCAATGCAATCAGTGGTGTAATGTTATGTCACCTCGCAGATGGAGCCTGCTTTCATGGCCAGTATCACTGTGCGCAAACTGGAGGATGAGTTGAAACGCCGACTGCGAATCCGAGCAGCCAAGAATGGCCGTTCCATGGAGGAAGAAGTTCGACACATCCTAAGAATGGAACTCTGCCCACAACCGCCACAGAAGAACCTGACAAGCGCCATCCGCGCCCGATTCGCACCCCTCGGCGGGGTCGAACTGGATATCCCTCCCCGTTCTCCCATGCGCCACCCCCTCCCCGGTTCAACTGGGACAACGATAGTGATTGTCCTTTAGGCAAGCGCAACAAAGCTACCTCCGGGGCGTAACTTGCCGAACTGTGTTGACTGCACATCGGATGCCGGGTCCGCGAGGTCCCTGCAGCTCTCCTGACCGACACGCGCTGCGCCTTTCACAACTGCCCATGCGAACAGCTGCCTACCTGGAAGCCGATCGTCGTCACAGGTCAACCTGCGGAGCCAAGCAGGAAGCGACCATGACGGAACTCCGTGTCGTTGCAGTGGCAGGTAGGTTTCTGACGGCGTGAACCAGGCCCTAGATTTTCAGCACACCGCCATAGGCGACCGAGGCCTGAAATGAAGAGAGGTCGATGGCTTTTGCCACTGTGGATGCCTTGATCACGCCTGCATGGGTGACCACCAGGCGGGAAACACCGTCCTTGCGCAGTTCGGCCAGGACTTCATGAACGCGTGTCACAAAAGCATGGACACTTTCCCCGCCATGTGGCCGGGCATGAAGAAAATCGGCGGCCCACGCGTCAAGCTCCGTGCGCGGGATGTCGTTCCAGTCCCGTCCTTCCCATGTACCGAAGTCCATTTCCAGCAGGCGACGGTCATAGGCAGGCTGAAGGTGCAAGGCGGAACCGATCAGCTCGGCCAAGGCACGACAGCGGTTCAGGGGACTTGACACCAGTGCCTCCGCCGGTTCCAGCTCGGCCAGGACGGCACCGGCTTCTTCCGCGAATGTGTGGGCCAGAGCCAGATCGGTGCGTCCATAACAAATGCCGGGGCTGACTGCGGGTCGCGTATGCCGAATCAGTGTGAGTGCCACGTCAAGACTCCCAGATAAAAGCCCAGTTCGCTCCATTGCTGAACTGCCCCCTGCGTATCGCCGGTATGTCCCCCCAGACGTTTTTCATAGAGGCCGCGCATGGCCAAGTGTCCCAACACCAGCCCGGCAATCCCTGCCAGAGCATTGGATATGGAGAACATCATTACCACGGCCAGACAACCCAGGCCTGTGGCCGTTGCCAGGCTTGTACCACCCCAGCCCATCCGTCCGGCAAGCAGGCTGCCGGCCCCTGCGTTCCGAACATAGGGCGAAGTGGCGGCAACGACGACATTGGAGAGGCGGGAAAGACCGTGTCCGGCCACCAGGCAAGCCATGGCCAGGGCCACAGGCAGGGAAGCCAAGGCGGCCGCCTTCAGGGTCAGTGTCATGCCAAGCCCCATAGCCCCAAAGACGCCAATCCGACTGTCCTGCATAATCGCCAACATTCTCTCGCGACTGAATGCCCCAAGGCCATCGAAAGTGTCGGCCAGTCCATCTTCATGGAAAGCACCCGTGACCAGAATGGTTGCGGCGGTCGCCAACAGCGCGGCCATTACCTGTGGCAAGCGCAGGGCGGCGCCTCCGTAGACCAGCGCCCCTATGCTCCCCACCACGACTCCCACGAGGGGGAAGTAACGCCGAGCAGCCCCCAGCCGGGCCGGTGAATAGTCGAGATGCTGCGGCAGGGGCAGCCGTGTCAGGAACTGTAGGGCCAACAGGAACAGCGATGCTTCGCGTCCCAATGCATTTCCAAGCAGCGCCATGTTGAAGCAGCCTTGCCTGCAAGGCCTGGACGATTCCGCGAAGCCCTTAACCTTCTTGACACAGGCAGGTACCGGCGGCTCGATCCGCGGCCGAGCTACAGAAGTTCCTTTGCCAAGGCGCGGATGTGTTCGGGCCCCAGACCACAGCAGCCGCCCACCGCCTCCACGCCGGAGGCCGTCCAACCGGCGGCGGCGGTGGCATAGGCGTCGGGGGCAATGATGTCGTCGAAGTGCCAGTGCGGCATCGTGAATCCCCCGGAATGGGCGTATGCGAAGCGGGGGCCGGTCCAGGAATCGGCGACTTCTGCCAGCGCGGGACTGGTCGGTTCCACCAAGGAGTGCATCACCCCCACGGCCTGCACCAGCCCGAAGTCGAGGCCCTCCAGCATCTCCCGCAGGGGAATACTTTGTCCTTGGGAGACCAGTCGCCCTTCGGCATCCTGTTCGACGCTGTAGCCGACCCAGCAAGGCAAATCGACAGCCCTGACCGCATCCACCGCCGCGGCGGTCAGGTCCACATCCCGCATCATTTCCAGAATGATCAGATCCGCACCGGCCCCGGCCATGATCTCGGCCTGATCCCGGTAGTCCCGACGAGCCGTCTGCAGTGAGGTTGGCAGCACACCGAAGTTCAGGGTCGAAATGGACCCTGCCACCCAAGCGGCCGGCCGCACCGCGTCCCGGGCCTCCACGGCCAACCGGACCGCATCGCGGTTAAGGCTTTCAAACTGGTCCGCGTGGCCCGCCTCCGCCAACACGTAGCGAGAGGTCGCAAAGGTGTTGGCGATAACAACTCGTGATCCGGCACGCAGGTAGTCCGCGTGAATTTGCCGCAGCACGTCCGGGCGCGAACCCGTGGCCAAGGCATCCCATAGGCCATCAACCATCTCCACACCCCGGCGTTCCAGTTCGGTCCCGGTGGCCCCGTCCAACAGCAGTGGAGAACCGCCGTCCGCTGCCTGTGCAAGGGCCGTGCCAATATCCGTCCGTCCGTTCACTTGCCCACCTCCGCCTGATCGGCCGTCCATTGTGCGACATCCACTTCGTACACCTGACGCGTCCCCTCGTGCACCGAGTCGAAGCTTACGGCTGTTTGGCTGCGATTGAAGCGGGGATGCAGATCGCAGCGGATTTCACCGCGGAAGCGGTCCGGTGCCGCATACCGGCCGAGTTCCACACGCCGCTGGTCCCGCATGTCGAAGAGCACCAGCCCTTTTTGTTGATGTTCGGGCCAGTGCTCGTCGGTCAGCAGCCAACGGCCGTCGGCACTGAAGCTGCAGTGCCCGTTCCGGGTCAGCAAGTCCGAACAGAAGGGCGCGGACACATCACCGGTATCTGCATCCAGCCGGTAGTACCACTCGCCGGCCTCAAACGTCAGCCAGCCGAACACCTCCCGGTGGGACCGCCAGGTAAAGTGCGAAGCCCCCAGATCCGCCAGCATCCGCACGTCGCGCCCGTCCACGCCCACCGAAAACAGCATCGTATGCTTGATTTCAATCCCCGGCTCGTTCCAGCGCACGACTGCCAGGACGCGGCGATCGTCCGGACTGAACTCGGTGTGGTTGAACCAGAGACCGTGTGTCGCCATGGCGGGATACTGCGGAAACAGATCCCGGATTTGGGCATAGGACAGGACGAGGTCAGCCTCGCCGGTCAGCATGTTGAGAATGAACAGTCCGTCGTCTTCGGGCTGCCCCTGTCCCCGAAACAAATCCGGCAGCCCCCTGTACCCGACCACCGGGCGCATCTCGGCGAGGCGCGCGTAGTTGAGACTCGCCGCCAGAATGCCGCCGTGGCTCAGTCCGCTGACCGGACGCGGCAGCACCTGCGTGTGGCCGCTGTGGATGTCCATGCGCACGGCCACATGGCGATCTTCCTGCCGCGCGTTGTAGCAGATTTCGCGCGTTGGGTTGGTCGGGAGCCAATGCAGCATGGCTCCCTGCTGCAGGTTGAAGGCCTGCGTGCGGGCGAGCGGTTGGAAGGTTGTCGATCCCCTCTCCACCAACCCAACGGCCGCCTCGTCCTGCACCGTCGGCGGCCGGTCGTGGAAGTCCGTTTCCAGGCACAGGTGATATTGCCCGGTGGCGTTCCAGGGACAGATCTCGTAGTAGCCGAAGAAGTGGTGGCGCGGGCCCCGTGTCAGGGGCACAGCGGCCGGACCGCCCCGCGGGCCTGCGGTCATCGCGGCGCCGGCTCAGGCCGGTAGGCGATAGAAGCGGACGGCGTTGTCGAAGTACAGCTTTTGCTGAGCCCCGGGGCTCAGGTGGGCAGTGAGGTCGTCGAGCACATCGACCCAGTGGCCCCAACTCCTCAACGCCAACAGGCTGACCGGCCAGTCGCCACCATAGACAATGCGGTTCTCGCCGAAGCACTCGACAACATGGTCCACGTATGGCTTGAGATCGTCCGGCTGCCAGTTGGCATGATCCGCCTCCGTGGCCATGCCGGAAATCTTGCACACCACATTCGGCAACTCCGACAGGGCCTTCAGGTCGCGGCGCCAGGGATCGAGGGTGCCGGCCGCGATGTCCGGCTTGCCGATGTGGTCCAGGATGAAGGCAACTTCCGGACACCTGCGCACCAGGCCGGTCACTTCGGCCAACTGGTGGTGGTGAATGCAAAGGTCGAAGGAAAACCCGTACCCTGGCAGCAGCCGCACGCCCTCGGCAAAGGCCGGAGTGGCCGCATAGCCAGCCGGCTGGTCCTGTATCAGGCGGCGCACCCCCTTGACCCTGGGCAGGGACGCCAGCTCCTCCAGCACGGGTCGAACGGCTTCGCCCTGCTCCACGGGCGCACAGGCGACGATGCCCGTGATGCGGGGTTCCAACGTGTCCGCCAGCGAATTCACCCAACGGGCCTCAGGAACCGCCTCCGCGTCCTCGGCCCCGGCCTGCATGAAGACGATCTGCGCCAGCCGGAATCGATCCGTTTCCGCCTCCTGGACCTGCAGTTCGGCCGGCCCGTGCGGACCCGCGATGGCCGGTACGGTTTCCAACCACGGGTAGGTCAAATGACCGGGATCCCAAAGGTGGATGTGGGTGTCTGCCACCGGGCGCTTGGTGTCCATAAATGGTTTGGGGTGCGGGAACAGGGATGCCAACGCCCGCGATCCTATCATCGGGCCCTGCGCCTGCCGCCCGCGGTCCGGCGGAGCCCTCCGGCTCGGCGGGTAGAATGGAGGTTGCCCGAAACCTTGCCCGGCGGGACCAACCCCATGACACGCACTCTCACGGACGCGGAACTCGATCACTACCACCGGACCGGCTTCCTGCTCGTGCGGGACCTGGTGCCGCCGGCGGAGGTGTGCGCCTTGGGGGAACGGCTCAGGGAGTACACACACGGCGGACGGGCGACGGGGGCGCTGCGGATTCAGATCGAACCGCGCGTGACGCGCGGCGAACTGTCGGTGGAGCACCCGGGGGACGGCATCCGCAAGATCGACGGCCTGGTCGAGAACGACGATCTGTTCGAACACCTGGGCAAGCATCCAAACCTCCTGGGCGTGCTGACTTCGATTCTGGGCCCCGACATCAAGATGTTTCGCAATGCCCTGCTGCTCAAGCCGCCGGAAGTGGGCTCGGCCAAGGGCATGCACCAGGACTCCCCCTATTGGCCCATTGAACCCATGGAGTTGTGCTCCTGCTGGTTCCCCCTGGACAACGCAACGCTGGAAAACGGCTGCATGTCCGTGATTGCCGGTGCCCACCGACGAGGTGCCCTGCCACACATCGAGGTCAGGGACGACTACGTCGTGGATCCGGACCACTTCAACCCCGACGACATGGAAACCTTGCCGATGCAGGCGGGCGACGGCCTGTTCTTCCATTCCCTGCTGCCGCACTACACGGCACCGAACCGCTCCAACACCTGGCGTCGGGCCATCGCCCTTTCCTACATGTCGGCCCAATCCCGCTACACGGGGGAGGGGGAGAGCCCGGTGTACTATCCCATTCAGGGCCGCTCCTTCGCAGGCTGCGTGCTCTGACTTTCGCGCAACTTCACCCGTAATTGCGATTTACGCGTTAAACTTGATCCAGGGTCCTTCGCAGGTTCGAGTTGTCCCCGCTGTGCGGACTGGCTGGTCCGTCCCACCGCCGCACTGCCGGGTACGAACGGACCGCAAAGGCTTGGTTGGTACTTTTTTCTCTGAACAGGCAGGTCCATGAACGTCAATACCGAAACCTCCGGCAACAGCCTTGTCGTCGCGCTCGATGGGCGCGTGGACAGCAGCAATGCCGCCGAATTCAACGCCGCGCTCGAAAACGCTACAGCCGACAGCGATCTCGGTGTGGTCCTGGATTGCGAAAACCTGCAGTACATCAGCAGTGCCGGCCTGCGGGTCATTCTCACCACGGCCAAGAGCCTGCAGTCCAGCCAGCGCAAGTTTGTGATCTGCACGCTTTCCAACCCCATCCAGGACATTTTCGTGATCAGTGGCTTCGATCAGATCATCAACATCCAGGGGTCGCGGGCAGAGGCGCTGGCGACCATGGAAGCTTGAGCGGGGCACTGGCGGGCAATCCGACCGAATCCGCACTGCGCCACCGCCCAACGACTGTGACGGCCTTCGCTCCACCACCGGGCATCCGCGGCGGCCGCCGTGCGTGTTTCTGAGGCGGTGAAGACACCACGCCGCTGACGCCGGCCGCGCCCTCCGGGACGGTCGGCGATACGGTATCGACAGTGCTGCGCCGGTCGTCGGGCCCGGCGCGCGTCCATCGCCATCGCAGTCCATACGCAGGCACAGGAGCAGGAACGGGTGGAAGAAAAACAGCGCCCCAACAAGATACTGGTGGTCGACGACGAACCCGACCTCCAGCCCCTGGTCCTGCAGCGCATGCGCAGGGGCATCCGGCGCGGACGGTACCAGTTCCTCTTCGCCGGCAACGGGGTGGAGGCCCTCGAGCTCCTGAGGGCAGTCGGGGACATCGACATGGTGGTCTCCGACATCAACATGCCCCAGATGGACGGCCTCACCCTCCTAGAACAGATTCCCTCGGTGGACCCGAACATCCGGGCCATCATCGTCTCCGCCTACGGCGACATGGACAACATCCGCACGGCCATGAACCGGGGCGCTTTCGACTTTATCACCAAGCCAATCGACTTCACCGACCTGCAGGTCACCATCGACCGGACCCTGGCACACCTGGCCGAATGGCGCAGTGTGCTGAAAGCCCGCGACCAGCTGGTCAGCGTACAGAACGAACTGTCGATCGCCACCCAAATCCAGCAGTCCGTCCTGCCCACGCGGCTGCCGCAGGGAGCCGGCTTCCACCTCCATGCCAGCATGGAGGCCGCCCGCAGCGTCGGCGGCGACTTCTACGACACGATACCGCTGGAGGACGGGCGCGTGGGCCTGGCCATCGCCGACGTCTCCGACAAGGGCGTGCCGGCCGCCCTCTTCATGATGGCCAGCTACACCTTGCTCAGGGCGGCGGCCAGAACCCCCGATGCCGGCCGCACCATGCAGGAGGTCAACGACCTGCTGACCGAAACCAACGTCGCGGGCATGTTTGTCACCATGTTCTACGCCGTGTTCGACCCGGCGTCCGGCTCCCTGACCTATGCCAACGGCGGCCACAATCCCCCTGTCCTGCTGCACGCGGACGGCACGACCG
This sequence comes from Caldilineaceae bacterium, assembly GCA_965219935.1. Classification (GTDB taxonomy): domain Bacteria; phylum Chloroflexota; class Anaerolineae; order Caldilineales; family Caldilineaceae; genus Bin34. The sequence continues at coordinate 2,753,631 of CBDCOU010000003.1, forward strand.
AGCAGCTGCCCCTGACCGGCGGCGTGGCCCTAGGGGTGATGGCAGACCTCGACTACAACGTCAAGTCCATCGACTTGGCGCCCGGCGACACGGTGTTCCTGTACACCGACGGCATCCCGGAGGCCATCAACGGCGATGATGAGGAATTCGGCATGGAACGGCTGTGCGCAACCCTGACGGGCGCCAGGGACCGGAACGCGCACGACCTTACCGACTGTGTGCTGACGGACCTTCAGGCCTTCGTCGGCGACACCCCGCAATTCGACGACATCACCTGTCTGACCCTGCGTTTCACGGACGCGGTGCCATGAGCGCCACCTGTTCCATCCAAATCGATCTCGCCGCCCCTGAATTGCCGCGCCTCGCGGCCGCAGTGGAAGAGATGGCCGAAACCGAAGGCTGGATGCCCGACCTGGCCTTCCAAATCCATCTGGTGCTGGACGAAATCGGCGACAATCTCGTCGAACACAGTGCACAGGCCCAAAGCACCTACATGATGGTCACCCTGGACTCCCAGGACCAAGCCGTTACCATCAAAGTCGTCGATGACGGAATCGCGTTCGACCCCACCGCGGATGCACCGGCCGCCGATGTCACCTCCGCCCTTGAAGACCGGCCGGTCGGCGGATTGGGGTTGCACCTGATCCGCACCCTGATGGACAAAGTCGACTACCGGCGGGAGGACGGCAGGAATATACTGACCTTGGTCAAGCACCGGACGCCATGAAGGCACACGGCCCCACAGTCCTGTCGCGGCCAGCCCCGTGGCTGGCGGCCGTCCTGTCGCTGGCCGCGGCCCTCATCCTCCAGGGGTGTTCCCAGCCCGGCGCGCCGGCCGGACCAACCCCAACCCCGCAACCTGCGCCGACCCCGGTAGCCGTCCCGGTCGCCGAAGCCGACGCGTCCACGGACATCGATCCCGGTATTTCCCCCGACCGCATCCTGTTCGGCCAGTCGGCCGCCTTCAGCGGTCCCGCCCAGGAACTGGGCAAGAACATGAAGATTGGGATCGAGGCGGCATTCCAGGAAATCAACCAGGATGGCGGCGTATTCGGCCGCCGCCTGGAACTCCTTTCCCTCGACGACGCCTACGAACCGGAAGCCGCCATCTCGAATACCAAGCAGTTGATCGAGGACGAGGCGGTGTTCGCCTTGATCGGAGCGGTAGGCACACCCACGTCGCGATCCGCCCTGCCGGTGGCCCGGGATGCCGGGGTCCCCTATATCGCACCGTTTACCGGTGCGGGTTTCCTGCGCCTGCAAGAGTGGGACAACGTGCTCAACCTGCGCGCCTCCTACAACCAGGAAACCGAGGAGATGGTCAAGCAGTTGGTGGATGTTCTCGGCCTGTCACGCATCGGCATCGTCTACCAGGACGATTCGTACGGTCAGGCGGGCTATCACGGCACCGTCACAGCCCTCGCCAAACGCAACAAGAAGCCGGCGGCAATCGGTGTGTATCCGCGCAACACCACTGCGGTCAAAACCGGCTTGGTCGACTTGCAACGGGGCAATCCCGAAGCCGTCATCATCATTGGAGCCTATGAACCGGTCGCGAACCTCATTGCCTGGGCGCGGCGCATCGGCATGGACGCGGTCTTCGTCAACATTTCCTTCGTCGGCAGCAACGCCTTGGCCCAAGAGTTGAACCGGGACGGTGAAGGCGTGTTCGTGACACAGGTGGTGCCCTTCCCAACCGACGCTTCGTTGCCGATCACGGCTGCCTACCATCAGGCGCTGGCCGACTTTGCCCCGGAGGTGGAACCCGGTTTCGTTTCCTTTGAAGGCTACCTGGCCGGACGCATGACGGTTGAGGCCTTGCGGCGCTGCGGGATTGACGTCACCAGGGAATGTTTCCTCTGGGCGTTCAAATTCGGCACCACGATGGACTTGGGCGGATTCAGCCTGGTCTTCGGACCCTGGGACAACCAGGGTTCCGATGCGGTCTTCCTGACCGTGATCGGACCCGACGGGCAATACCTTCCGGTTGACTCATTCCAAGTGGCGGATCCATGAACACCCTGTTCCGCAGCCTGCGACGGCTCGGTACCCGGCTCTATCTGGGCCTCGGGGGCGCCGTCCTGCTCACGGTTGTGGCCAGTCTTGTCGGTTGGTTTTCCTTCCACCGGGTTGGCCTGCTTCAGGATGTCGTCAACAACGAAAGCATCCCGGACATGGGCGCGGCGGTGCGTGCTGCCCAACAAAGTGGTTCACTAGTTGCCCAAGCACCGCTCCTGACTGCGGCCACCGTCGACAACCTCCCGCAAATCAAGGCCGACATCGCCCGGGAACGGGACGCCTTTGAGCAGCAACTTTCAGCCATCCGCGCTGCCGGCGACATTGGGGAGGAAGACTACTTCGCCGCCATTCAGGCCAATGCCCAGACACTGATAGCCAACATTGGCATCATCGAGCAGGAAGTGGACGACCGGTTTCTGCTTCTGGAACGGGCCGATGTGGACAAGGCCGACTTGGCCAGCCTCCAGGTCGGCCTCGAATCCGCCCTGGTGGAAGCCCTCGACGATCAACTGTTCTTTCTCCTAACCGGCTACCGCGCCCTGAACGCTCCGCCCGCAGCGCGCGATTTGCATCTGAACGAGATTCAGATTACCCGGTACCGGCACCTGACCGACCTTCAGTCCAACGCGAGCCTGGCCATCCAGGATCTGGCCAACGCCTTCGCCGTCACCGAGGCGGCCAGGCTGGAGCCGCTGCGGGAGCGCTCGGAAGCCACCCGGCGGCGCATTGACCGCAGCCTGCAGGCCCTCGGTCAGAGCGATCCGACCAGCCTGCAGGTGTCGCCCATGTTCGACAGGCTGTTCGAGCTTGCCCTGGGCGAGGACACCGGATTTGCCCTCGTAGCCGAAATCATTGGGAGCGACAACCGCCAGGCGGCCCTGCTGGAAACGAACCAGGAACTGGGTGTGGCCCTCCTGTCGGCGGTGGAGGACCTGGTACTGGACAGGGGCAGCCAAGCCCGCACGGCCAGCGCCATGTCGACCCTCGCCATTGCCACCGGTCGCACGCTCCTGCTGGTGTTGATCGTCGTCAGCATCGTGGGCGCCCTGCTGATCGCCTGGCTGTTCGTGGGCCGGCTCCTGCTGCGGCGACTGGCGATCCTGTCGCGGCGCATGCGCCGCATGGCCGACGGCGACCTGGAGGGCGAAGTCGACATCAGCGGGGCCGACGAGATTGCCGACATGGCCGCCGCCCTCGAAGTCTTTCGCCGCCACGCCCTGGAGGTTCAGCGGCTGAACCTGGTGGAGAAGCTGGCCGAGGAACTGCAGGGCAAGAACGACCAGCTGGAACAGGTACTGGCCGAACTGGAGAAGGCGCAGGACCAGGTGATCACGCAGGAGAAGCTGGCAGCCCTGGGTGAACTGACCGCCGGCGTGGCCCACGAAATCCGCAACCCCCTGAACTTCGTCAAGAACTTCTCCGAGGTCTCCGAGGAGCTGCTGGACGAGATGCAGGAGGAACTTCAGGATCTGCTGACGGACGCGGAGGTCCCCGAAGAGGATGATCGTCCGGGCTACCTGGAGGAACTCAACGGCGACCTGACCGACAACCTGAAGCGCATTCGGCAGCACGCGGACCGGGCCAACGGGATCGTGGAAAGCATGCTGCGCATGGGCCGCGACACCGGCGAATGGGTCAAGATCGACATCAACAACATCGTGGACGAGCACACGCGCCTGGCCTTCCACAGTGCGCGGGCCAAGGATCCCGACTTCCAACTCCACATGGAAATGGACCTCAACCCGGATCTGCCGGACGTGGAGGTCGTCCCGCAGAACCTGGGCCGCGTGTTCCTGAACATGGTCAGCAATGCCTGCCACGCGACCAATCTGCGCCGTGTGGAGGCACAGACAACCAACCAGATTTACATGCCGACGCTCAAGGTATCCACTTGGCTGGAGGGAGACCGCGTCGCCATTCGGATGCACGACAACGGCACCGGGATGCCCGACGAGGTGAAGGAGAAGATTTTCAACCCCTTCTTCACCACGAAACCGACCAACGAGGGGACCGGCCTGGGCCTGGCCCTCTCCAGCGACATCGTGCGGGGCCACGGAGGCACCATCGAGGTCGAGTCCGAGCCGGGCGAGTTCACGGAAATGACCGTGCGACTGCCCCTGGTCCAACCTGCCGGCACCGCCGCCGGCTGAGGCCCGCAGCACACCAACGGTACCGCCACCGCGTAGGCCACCGCGAAGATGGCCGTCGCCGCCAGGGCCATGGCCGGGCCGGAGGCCACATGCGGGTGGTAGGAGCGTACAGGCCCACCACCGCCGTCGATGCGCCAAACCCCGCACTCGGGATCATGGCATGCTCAAACATGCGGGTCGCCGGCAGTGCGGCCGCAGCAGGGGTGATGAGCAGTGAGATGACCAGAATGATGCCCACGGCCTGCAATACCAGAAACAGGTGGTCCAGCCCGTACGGAACCGCTGTCACCACCACGGTCAGAAGCACAGTCACCACCATGTCCACCTGCGCAACACCCAGCACCTGGCCCAGCAGGAGATCTTCCAAATTGAGACGGACGTGGCGCACCAAGGACAGAAGCGCCATACCCCAAGGCAAACAAACCGGCGAGAAGGATGCCGATGGTGATGTCGACACTGAGCTGGACACTGACATCAAGTTGTCCAAAGTCCAGCTTAGCCGAAGAAAGCTCAGGCTGCCCCAAGTCCTGCGATCACGTCAGGCAGCTTCTGGCTGCAGGATGGACAAAGGAAGCAGTACACCCCCATGATCCTGCAGGGGATGGCCGAAACTGCCGGTACGGCACGACCAGCCCCAAATCACGCCCCAAAGCCGTTAAACAGTGCCCCACCGGCGAACGCCAACGCCAATTCAAGCCAGTCCGCACTGCCACAAGATTAGTTGCCGCGAGTAATTCGACCAGCGCTGCAAGACCGGACCCTGGTATCTGCGCGGTCTGTCACGCCCCGCCACAGTCCCCGTCAGTCAGCCCCTTGAACGCTCGGTATGGGATCCAGCAGGTCGCGCAGGCCGTCACCGAGCAGGTTGAACCCCAGCACCGCGACGAAGATGGCCGCCCCCGGCAATAGCAACAGGCGCGGTGCGGTCTGCAAAAAGGGGCGGGCGTCGTTGAGCATGGCGCCCCACTCCGGCGTGGGCGGCTGCGCTCCAAGTCCCAGGAAGCTGAGACCCGCGATGCCCAGGATAATCCAGCCAACATCCAGGGAGGCTATGACGATGATCGGACCGATGATATTCGGCCCGATGTGCCGGAGGAAAATGCGCAGGTGGCTGGCCCCGACAGCCCGCGCCGCTGTTACATACTCCACATTTCGCGTCCCCAGGGTAATCCCGCGAATGATGCGGGCGTGGCCCACCCACCACACGGCACCGGCGGCCAGCAGCACGTTGAACAGACCGGGGCCCAAAGCTCCCGCCACGGCCAGCGCCAGAATCAGCGAAGGAAAGGCCAGCAGTAGGTCCACAACCCCCATCAACACCGTGTCGATCCAGCCGCCGTTGTAACCGGAAACTATGCCCACCGCCAGCGCGATGGTCATGCTTAGAACCAGCGTGGCGGCGGCGGCCAGCAGGGTCATGCGGGCACCGTGGACGATGCGGCTGAAGGTGTCTCGGCCCAGATGGTCGGTGCCCAGAGGGTTTTCCATGGACGGCGATTGCAGTCTATGAGACAGGCTGATTTGCGTTGGGTCATCCAAGGGAAGCCAGGGCGCCACCAGTCCCGCCAGCAGCAGGGACACCACCAAGAGCAGTCCCAAGGCGGTCCCCGGCTCCCGCAGCAGCCCGGCCCACTGCCCGCGCCGCCGGGAGCCGCCGTGGATGAAGGTCAAGGGGAGGCGTTCCATGGCCTTTGCAGTACCGCCCGTCATTGGCTGCTACATCTCGCCTTGACTGAAGCGCAAGCTCGGGTCGGCGATGCGCAGGGCAATATCAGCTGCCAGGTTGACCAGCAGCACGACCACGACAATGTAAGTTACGAACCCCTGTACCACAGGGTAGTCCCGGGTCAGCGCCGCGCCCACTATCAACTGCCCCAAACCCGGCCAAGTGAAGATGGTCTCCACTATGACGGCACCGCTCAGCAGGTAGCCCAGGTTCACCCCGGTGGCTCCAATGGCCGGCAGCAGTGCGTTGCGCAGGACGTGCCCGGTGACGACGGTCTGTTCGGACAGTCCCTTGGCCCGCGCCGTGCGGATGTAGTCCTGCCCCAGTGTCTCCAACATGCTGGCACGTATCAGCCGCATCAGTTGAGCCATGGGTGCGAGGGAGAGGGCGATGGCCGGAAGTACGACTTGGGCAGCTGAACCGTAGCCCAAGGCCGGCAGCCAGGACAATCTCACCGCAAACAGGATGATCAGTCCGAAGGCCAAGGCGTAGGATGGCGCCGCGGCGCCCACCAGTGCGGCCAAGCGTGCGATGGCATCCACCATGCTGCCCCGTCGCAGTGCGGACAGGATGCCCATGGGCACGGCTACCAGCAACGCCAAGCCCAAAGCAACCGCCGTGAGCAGGGCCGTCGGGACGGTGCGGCGGACCAACTGAGCGGCCACGGGCCGCTCGGTCACGTAGGAGAGGCCCATGTCGCCCGCCAACACCCGGGACATCCAGCGAGCATATTGCACCGGCAGGGGAGCGTCCAACCCCAGCTCGGCGCGCATCGCTGCCACTGCGGCCGGGCTGGGCGTCTCGATGGGGTTGCGCTGGTGCAGGACCATCTCGGCAGGATCGCCCGGTGCCAGATTCAGCAGGGCGAAGCTGGCGGCCGAGATGCCCAGGAGCATCAGCGGCAGCGTGACCAACCTTCGGAGCAGGTATGCTCCCATGCCGGAGGGCCTATATCCGTACCCGTTGGCTCACTCGCTCAGTCCGACGCGGTGGTTGAAGAAATAGTGGGACGTTGGATGGGCCTCGAAATCGGTGACCCGGTCACTGATGCCGTACACATGATTTACATGCGCCACCGGTAAAAATGCGGCTTCTGCGGTGACCACCGCCAGGGCCTCGCAGGCTATCGCCTTTCGATCCTCCAGGTCGGTCACGGAGACGGAAGGAGCGATTATGTCCACCAGGCGGGACGCGTCGTAGTTCCCATAGTTGTTGGTCCCGCTGCCGCTGGCGTCGCCCTTCAACCCGGCGAACTTGCTGATATTGAACACCGGGTCTCCCCCGCCTTGCACGACAGTGTTGTACCAGCCGAAGAGGTCCCATGCGGGTTCCTTGACCACCGACCATTCTGTTATGAGCACCTCGGCATCGATGCCCACCTCGGCCAGCATCGCCTGGGCGGCCTCAGCCATGATAGGCAACTGGAACCGCTCGGGATAACCGCCGATAACAATTTCCAGCGGCTGACCTGCCTTGTCCAGGATACCGTCGCCGTCGCGGTCGCTGTAGCCGGCCTGGGCCAGCAAATTACGGGCTTCGTCAGGATCGTAGCCCAGCGCGCTCACGCCGGGGCAGGACGTCAGGACTTCCGGGAGCAGCAGCTCAGCGAAAGATCCGGAGCCGGGAGGGGTAACCAGACCGGCGATGCTCTCCCGGTCAATGGCGTGGGCCACCGCCCGGCGCACCAGCGGGTCGGCCAGCGTACCGCGCTCGAAATTGACCCACCACAGGACCAGGGAGGTGCCGATGCCGGAGGTCTGGGTATGTGTGCCGGAGTGGGCGTTGATCGCCCGGGCGCCATCCGGTGATACGTTGACGGCAACGTCGATGTCCCCGGCCTGCAGGGCCAACTCCCGGCTGTTGGTGTCGGGAATGGCGACGTGATCGATGCCGGCCAGCGGAGGCGTACCATCCCAGTAGTCGTCATTGGCCACGCTGTAAAGGTATTCCTTCTGGACGTACGAGGTGGGAATGTACGGTCCCGTCAGGGCGCGGGCAGCAATGAAATTGCCCTGGCCGGCGGCGGATGCCGCCGGCGCGTCGGTGATGGCGAGGGCAGGCAAGATCAACAGACCCGGCAGGGTGGGCTGTGGTACCGTCGTTTTGATGGTGATGGTTTGCCCGTCCTCGACCGTAATGGTGTCAACGGACAATGTATCGGCCGCCGCCGCCGACAATCGGATAGCCCTCTCCAGGGATGCCTTCACCGCTTGTGCATCCATCACGTTCCCATTGTGGAACTTGACGCCCTTCCGGATTCCTATCCTCCAGGTCAAGGGGTCAATTTGAGTGGCTTCCGTTGCCAGCCACGGTTCGGGACTCAGGGTGGTTCCTGAAAGTCGGAACAAGGTCTCCGACATTCCCGATTGGGTGGAGACGTAGCCGCCCTCCACCGGGTCCAAGGGGCTGTCGAGCCAGATGACACCCGCCTTCAGGATGGGGCGTTCCCAATCATCAGGCGCCGCTGTCGATGCCGGCTCGCGCTCGGCGGTCGGGGCCGCTGGCATGGCACAGGCTGTCAGGGCACTGCCGATCACCATCAGGAGAACGGGAACAAGCCGGAAAATCGAACGCGGGACAGTCATGGCGATGCTCCTAGGGCAACACTTCATTCGGTTATATTAATATACCATTCAGCTGGTTGGCTTCCTGCCAAGAACCGATGTGGGGGAGGGCAATCGCACTCTGATTTGACAGCGCCTTGAGCAGGTACCCGTCGTTCCAGCGGGCCTGCTGCACCGGGAGACCATCGCCAAGGGTGGCATCGCCGCCAGGAGCAGCAGGTTGGAGGGCCAGCCTGCGCAAAAGCGACATGTTGTGGGCGGCGTGGCCAGTATGGATGCGGCTTTCGTCCTCTTGAAAGGCCATGTTCAGGACCCAGTGCAGACGGTTCTCAACACGCCAGTGGCTGCGCACGGCCCGCGCATCCGCCGACAGACTGGAGAGGTAGTAGAGAGTTTCCGAGACGGCCTGTTCACCCTGTCGCCGTTGGTCCCCGCTCAGGACCAGGCTGCGCAGGTCGGATCAGGCCTCGTCGGGGTCCACATACCGGGGGTTTCCAGTGTCCCCTGCGCCCGGCAGCGGCGCGTCTCAATGCGGCCGTGGTTCTTGTTCACGGTCTTGTGGCAGTCGTGGTCGCAACCCTCGAAACCCTCAGCCAGCTTGACGACGAAGGTCTCGGCCACGGCCTCGTGCAACTGCGACAGGGTTGCTCTGGAGCGACAGCACATAGTCGGTACCGCAGATGACGGTCAGGCTGCCTCCGGAGGACATTCTCCCGGCCATATGGCCGGGCTTGGGGCCAACGGGGAGCGTCGACTTCGGTAAACAGGGAAACCAGGGGGCGGAGGCGGTGTCGGCCATGGGGGAGCCGCCGAAACGGGATGCAACAGCCCATCCTACCCAGAGCCGGCACCACCCGATTTAATAACGTGAGTGTTCCCACGTCGATTCTTGGCAGGAAGCCAACCAACTGTATGCTGTGCTATATTAATATACCCTAGTCGAGTGTTGCCCTAGGAGCATCGCCATGCCTGTACCGCGTTCGATCTTTCGGCTTCTGCCTATTCTTCTGATTGTGATCGGCAGTGCCCTGGCGGCCTGTGTCGTATCACCGGAGGTTCCTGTCACCGGTGACGGTCCAGCGGCGGAGAGTCAACCCTTGCGGATTGTGACCAGCGGCAGCATCGTTGCCGACTGGGTCCACCAGATTGGTGGGGACCACGTGGAAGTGTCGGCACTTGTGCCCCCCGGGGGTGATATGCACATGTTCCAGCCCGGGCCCCAGGATGTCGCGCGGGTGGCCGACGCCGATATGGTGGTCATGATTGGCATGGGACTGGAGGCCGGTTGGCTTGATCAATTGTTCGAGCAGGCGCGGGCCGACCAGGCGATTGTGATTAGCTTGGAAGAGTTCATCGATCCCCTGCCCTACTTGCCGATGGGAGGTACCGGGGATGCCCATGGCGACGAGGAAGGGCACGGCCACGACGAAGACGACCACGACGAGGACGCCCACGGCCACGACGAAGACGATCACGACGAGGATGCCCACGGCCATGACGAAGACGGCCACGACGAGGATGCCCACGGCCATGACGAAGACGGCCATGACGAGGATGCCCACGGCCATGACGAAGACGGCCATGACGAGGATGCCCACGGCCACGAAGAGGCGATGGAGGATGCACATGGCCACGATCACCACGAACATGGCTCGGAGGATCCGCACTTCTGGTTCGATCCGCTGCGGGTACGCGCAGCTGTGACCGGTCTGGCGCAGGCCATGGGCGCTGCGGATCCCGAGCATGCAGAGATCTATGCCGAGCGAGCTCACCGCTACGATCACGAACTCGAAGAGTTGCACAGTTGGATTATCGAGCAGGTATCGATGCTGTCGGCGGAACAAAGGGTGCTGGTGACCTCGCACGACAGCTTCCAGTACTTTGCCCACCTCTATGACTTTGAGATAGTGGGTACCATCATTCCGAGTCTGGGTACCAGTGCGGAAATCGAGGCGCAGGCCCTCGCCCGCTTGGTGGATACCATCAAGGACCATGGCGTCAACGCCATCTTTACCGAAGCCTTGACCGACAAGCTGGCCGCCAACTTGGCACAGGAGACCGGGGTCGGCATTGTCGTGCGGCTGTACACAGGTTCGCTGGGAGTACCGGGCAGCGGAGCCGAGACCTATATCGACATGATGCGACACAATGTCGAAACGATGGTTCAGGCCTTGTCAACCCAGTAACGGAGCAGGCGCACACACCATTCCCTCGGCCATCCGCGACATCTGGATGGCCGAGGCCTTGTCACCCCCGTGACGGAGTAGTTGCGAATACCATGACTTCCGTGCCCATTGCAGTTCGCGATCTGACTGTGGCCTTTGGGGACACAAACGCCCTTGAACGCGTGTCGTTCCAGATCGACTCCGGTCAGATGGTGGGGGTTCTGGGTCCCAACGGGGCGGGCAAGAGCACGCTGTTTGAAGTCTTGGCCGGCTTGCAGCCATTCGCCTGCGGCGAAGTGCTGATTCACGGCCAGCCGGCCTCCGGGAACCCGAGAGCCTTGGCCTATGTGCCCCAAAAGGAACGAATCAACTGGCGCGTGCCCCTGAGCGTCCTCCAGGTGGTCATGCAGGGTCGCATCCGCGGGCATCAATGGTTGCGACGGTTCCGTCCCGCGGACATCGAAATTGGGGAGCAGGCCCTACAGCAGGCGGGACTGTGGTCACACAGGGGGGAGTCGATGGTATCGCTGTCCCGGGGCCAGCAGCAACGGGTGTTCCTGGCGCGGTCGTTGGCGCAAGGCGCCGACATTCTGCTGCTGGACGAAACCTTCAGCGGAGTGGATATTCGATCCAGGGAGTCCCTGATGGAAATCCTGCATGCACTGCGCGATCAGGGACGCACCATTCTGCTGGCCTCGCATGCCGTGGACCAAGTGGAGAAAAATTGCGACTGCTGCCTGTGCCTGAACCGGGGAGTGGTCGGATTTGGCCGCACCCGGGACCTCGTGGCATCCGGGGTTATCCGGAATTTGGTGGGCACCGTCTGACGGGCAACGCGTCTGGCCCACGGGCCAACAACCGAGCCGATGGAAATTCTGCACAGCTGGCTGGTCGCGCCCTTTACCTACGAGTTCATGGCGCGGGCGTTGGCGGTTTCAGTCCTGGTGGGAGTCATGTGTCCTCTTCTGGGCACCCATGTGGTTACCCGGGATCTCGGATTCATGAGCGACGCCTTGGCCCACTCTGTCATGCCTGGTGTGGTAGCGGCGGTGTTGGTCGGCTTGCACCCCCTGTGGGGTGCCGTGCCCTCCGCCATTGTCGTCGCACTGTTGCTGGGTTGGTTGGTACACAGTACAGGCCTCAGTGCCGACACCACCATCGGCATCCTTTTCGCCGGTCTGTTTGCCTTGGGCGTGGCGCTTCTGCCCTTGGTGCGCCACGTCCGACTCAATTTGGAGGATCTCCTCCTGGGCCAGGTGCTGGGTGCTTCGCCGGTGGATGTGGTAGTGACTGCGATCCTGACCGCGGTGGTGGCGGCGGTTCTGTACGGGCTGCACAGCCGGTTGCTGTTTGTCAGTTTTGATCCGCTGGGTGCCAAGGTGGCGGGACTGTCCGCCACGCGGCTGGACTACCTGTTTCTGGTATTGCTGGCCATAGCCACGGTCACGGCCCTACAGGCCGTGGGCATCATTCTGGTCATCTCACTGCTCATCACCCCTGCTGCGGCCGCATTGCTGGTGGCCCGCACGTTTGAGCACGCCATGATCCTGAGTGCGGGGTTTGGCGTATCGGCGGCGGTGGTGGGCCTGTACGCCTCCTACCACCTGAATGTGGCCTCCGGCCCGGCCATGGCCTTGGTGGCGACGGCCATCTTTGCGGTGGCCTACGCGGTGGCGGCCGCACGGCGATAGGAACCACCCGCGCGATGGCGGCACCGTTGGTGTACTGCGGGACCTCGGCTGGCCACGGTTCCGGCGGGTTGGACCAGGCACTGGTCGACGTGCACTTCCCCAAGGTCGAAAAGATTGTCCTGGTATGTGACAACCCCTACTGCATAGTCATGTTGAATTGGCACAACAAGAAAGGACAAAGATGTTGAATTTACCGGTTGATTGGGCAACGTTATGGTTAGGGGGCTTCTGCCCGGTGGAGGCGCTCGGTGGTTTGCCGGTGCGTGGCACAGATTATGCCGCGCATCCACAGCTGGATGATCTCCTGACCCTGCCTGCCAACGCCGCCTTACACACCGAGGCGACGCTTGAAACGGCAGAAGCGGCATGGTCGGAACGCCTGGGCGGCGCGTGGGTTGTGCTGGTGCGCGATGCCTACCGCGCTCGCCGCTTGCTGCATCAGGCGGCGGGGATTCAGCCAGGCGAACGGGTCGGTGTCCCAGCGAATGCCAGCCATGACCTGGCAGAGTCGGTCAAGCATCACAAGGCGTTGCCGCGCTTTCTGGACTTTGACGCTCATCTACGGCTCGCACCGTCCGGTACGCGCTTCACCTGGACACAGGTGGTGCGCGGGTTGTGGCAACCACAGAACGCTACATGGCTCGACTGCGCTGACACCCTGCCTACCCCCGGCGCGGCAGAGCGCCCGGCGGTGACGCTGTACGGCTTACATCTGCCTGATGCTGATGACCGCCCCGGTACGCTGTTGGTATTCGGTGATGAGGCCCTTTATGCAGAGGTGAGAGCGTTGCGTCAGCCGTCTGACGGCCCGAACGCAGCGCAGGCATTGGCCCAGTGTGAACGTCTGCCAGAACTAGCGGAGCGCCAAAGCGAGAATCTGGCGGAGGTGCGGCGAGGTCTGCGTGAAGCTGCCGGGTTGGAGACACACGAGCCGAACGAACTGGCACTGGCGACCGCGGTCGCGGTGCAAATTCCGCCAGAGAGCGATGTCGCCACATTTTACGCCTACGTTGAGCAGGAAAACACGCCCGTGCGCTGGCTGCCACAGATTCAGCCTTTGCATTATGCCGCGCTGGGTTCCGACGGTGCGCCAGAGCATCGGGAAACGGCGGCGAACCTTGCCCGCTGGTTGTGCGTCCCGGTGGGGCCGGATTACACCTTTGAGGAAATCAAACACGGTGTGCTGGGCATCGTCAAAGCGGCGGAATACCTCGGTGTGCGCTGGCGCGTTAATCCAGCCTACGCCGCCGAGTACGCTGCCTTGATGGATCGAACCTATGGCACGGGACATGATGCCTATCGCCCGTTGTTTGCGCTGGATGAAGCCATCGCAGCAGGAGACTGACCAGCCATACCGTTGCTCGCCATCACCGGGATGCTGCATCAACCAAAGACCGCGCTGACGCGGGCGCTCATTGAAGCGCCATTTACCCAAGACAACTGTTGCATAAAGGAGACAGGAACATGATGAACACACTTGAAAACCGAGTGTCAGTGACCGTTTTGACCGGCTTTCTGGGGGCTGGCAAAACCACGCTACTCAACCGCATCCTGACCGAAAACCACGGTAAGAGAATCGCGGTGATCGAAAACGAGTTCGGCGAAATCGGCATTGACAACGATCTGGTCATCGACGCGGAAGAAGAAATCTTCGAGATGAACAACGGATGCATCTGCTGCACCGTTCGGGGCGATTTGATTCGCATTCTCGGTCACCTGATGAAGCGTCGCGACAAGTTCGACTACATCGTGATCGAAACCACCGGCATGGCGGATCCCGGTCCCGTTGCGCAAACCTTTTACGTGGATGACGACATGCAGCAAAAACTGCTGCTGGATGCGATTGTCACGGTGGTGGATGCCAAGCACATCTGGGAACACATCGACGACAGCGATGAAGCAAAAGAACAGGTTGCCTTTGCCGATGTGATCCTGCTCAACAAGGTTGATCTGGTTGCCCCGGAAGACCTCGACAGGCTCGAAGCCCGCATTAAAAGCATGAACAGCATGGCGAAAATCTGCCGCACCCGCGACGCGGTGGTCGAGATGGATCAGATTCTCAATGTGGGCGGCTTCAACCTCGACCGGGCGCTGGAAATCGACCCGAAGTTCATGGAGCCGGAATATCCGTTTGAATGGTCGGGCATCTATGAACTGAACACCGGGACCTACGAATGGGTGATGAGCGAAGGCCCTGATCCGGCAATGGGGGCCGCACTGCTCCCGCTGGCCAATGTTGGAGTGTCGGCGAAGGAAGAGACGTTGATGGACGCCGTGCTGACTTACTCCGAAGATGAGCAGGCAGTCCAGGCAGGCCAAACGCTGCACCTCGGCAAGGGACAGCACAATCAGCTCGTGCTGAACCAAAACGGCGAGACCGTCTTCAATTTCGCGATCGAACAGCCGGGCCCTTACATGCTGTTCACCGAACACCACCCTGATGAATTCGACGCGCACTTGTGCGGCACGAATGCCGTGCTAGCCCCGCTCGAAACCCGCGAGTACAAGCCCGATCATGAACACGACGAAGAAGTGACTTCGGTTGGCATCGCTCTGCCCGGTGATTTTGACTTGGAGAAGCTCAATGGTTGGTTAAGTCGCCTGTTGCGCGTGCAGGGACAGGACATCTTCCGCATGAAAGGCGTGTTGAGCGTGCGCGGCTGGGATGAGCGCTTTGTATTTCAGGGGGTGCACATGCTCTTCGATGGCCGCCCGGATCGTGCGTGGGGGAATGAACCACGTCACAACAAGATGATTTTCATCGGACGCAGCTTGGATCGGGCTGCATTGGAAGAAGG
This sequence comes from Caldilineaceae bacterium, assembly GCA_965219935.1. Lineage (GTDB taxonomy): Bacteria > Chloroflexota > Anaerolineae > Caldilineales > Caldilineaceae > Bin34. The sequence continues at coordinate 2,768,744 of CBDCOU010000003.1, forward strand.
CTTCCGCGCATGCCTCGTGTAACGAAGAAGCGCAAAAACAAGCGCAAACCGCCACAGCCATCGCGCCAGGCGATATGGCGTGCCGACATTGACGATCATCCGATTGCGTTGGCATGGTCGCCGGATGGCAAAAGGTTGGCTGTGGCGGGGGTGTCCGGCCCCATCACATTGTTCAATGGTGCAGACGGCGCGGTACAGCACCAGCTACCCGGCCATCCCCTCGGCACGATGGCGATTTCCTGGCACAAAGACAGTCGTCTGCTCGCCAGCGTCGGACAGGACGGCAAGGTACGGCTGTGGGATGCCGGGACAGGAACGCAGACCGCTGAAATGGCTGGCGGCGCCAGCTGGGTGGAGCGTGTCGCTTTCAGCCCTGCGGGCGATTCGCTGGTGTCGGCCGCCGGGCGCAAACTGCGCATGTGGGACGCCACCGGGGCACTTAACTACGAATATCCCGATGCGAACAGCACCATTACCGACATCAAGTGGCGCAGAGATGGCAAACAGTTCGCCATCTCTGCCTACAATGGAGTCGTGCTGTACGACCCCCAAAAAGCGGAACCGCTCCACCGTTTCGAATGGCAGGGATCGACGCTCACACTGGAATGGAGTCCCGATGGAAAGTTCATCGCCACTGGCGACCAGGACTCGACGGTGCATTTTTGGATCACCGATACCGGGAAGGATTTGCAGATGTGGGGCTACCAAACAAAGGTGCTGGAACTGGCATGGAGCTTCAATAGTCGCTACCTGGCAACCGGCGGCGGGGTTCAGGCGGTAATCTGGGACTGTTCCGGCAAGGGGCCGGCCAACACTCAACCGATCACGCTGGAAGGGCATCGGCAACTCATCAAGCACCTGAAGTTTCAACGCCGGGGTATGCTGCTGGCTTCCGGTGGCAACGATGGTCTGCTGACAATCTGGAAAGTCGAGAAGAAACCCGTTTTGCTGGCGGATGCTGTATTCAAATCCCCAATTGCCGGCTTGGCCTGGTCACCGGATGATCGCTGTATCGCGGTGTCAGATGAGAGTGGCATCCTGTCGATAATGGCAGTGCAGCGATGATGAGCAACGGCGTTTCATATGAAATTTTCCCTCTGTTGGTGAGGCTTTTGTCCCGATGATGACGGCGTGCGCGGTCCCTATGACCGCGCCCGTCGCGACCGGCCTTTACATCTCCCACCACTTCAATTGGCTGCCGGTCCTGCCATGCCCCTGGTAGCAAGCGGGACATTTGCACTGGCGGGTTCATTCAGGTGAAAAGCCCCTGCCAGAGAATCCTCTTCTCGAAAGCGGCTTGTCGTCAGAGGCCCGTACGTTGGCAAAAACCAGAGCAAAACCAAAGTCGGGCTCAGGGCAGGGCGAAGGCCAGGATCCACGGTTGGCGTCCGATGCGGTAGCGCGGCAGGCCGATGGCTCCATCCGCTTCGAGATGCCGTTGCATCGTCCGTCCCTTGTTCAGGGGCAGCTCAGTGCAGGATACCCATGACGATGGGGGAGTTCCCCTTGCGCATACGGCCATTGTCCTCCTGGAACGGCACGTCCAGGATGCAGTGCCGGCCGTCCTTCCGCCCAGAAGGTCCCCGCCGGTGGCTGAGCACGAGGTCCAGCAGGATGTATCCACCGGACGGCCAGGATGTAGTAGCGCACGAAGTGCTGCCGACGACCGCGGAGACCGGCCTCTTGACAGGGGTATTCACACAACAGCTGCCAAGATTCGGCGGTGCACCGAGAGCTGTGGGCATGAACCTGCAACGATGCCGACCGGACGTGGTCCTGGAGGCCAAAGACGGAGCTGGCCGCGGCGGCCTGCTTCCCGGGACGGAGGCCAGCTGTATGCTATATTGGAACGAGCCGAATGTTGCGCTGAAAGCATCACTATGACTATACCGTGTCCGATCTTCCGGCTTCATCCCGCCTATCGGTTGATTTTGGCATTGATTGCCTCTTTTTCTGCAACTGTTGCTGTTCACGCCGAACAGGTGTTCAGTTCTGATTCTGCCCCCATGCCCGCCATGTGGCTCGGATCCATGACACAGGTTCTCGGCATCCGCGCCTGGAGCCTCTTCCACATCTGGATGGCTGGATGGATGTTTGCAGGACTTTGGCTGATCCTGCAAGTAGCTTGCCTGGTGTGGTTCCTGTAGATGGGGTGATCGAGTGGCCAACCATCCCCCTTGCTCAGGTCCCGAATGTAACCGCGGAGGGCGGTTGCGGGACCCACGCAACCGTGATCCAGTCTGTATGGGCCACTACCAGCAGGCCCTCCGCCATCCCGACCGACCGCTGCGGGAGCTACGCCGCAAGCGGCCGCGCAGCGCTGCATTTGTCTGTCCCAGTTGCGACCGGCAGAAGAACCATTACGCCAAGGACCTGTGCAAGGCCTGCTACGAATGGATCCGGGAACATGGCAAAGGCCAGCTCCGACGTTTGCAATCAAGAGCGGATTGAGATCGCACACGGAAGGGCCCTCGGGCCAAGCTGCTGAAAAACGGGGGCAATTGAAACAGGTTGCCCTTGGCGACAGAGGAACCCCTGCTACGCGGTCGTCCCCCCCCCCAACGCAGCCTGCTGACCATCGTGGATCTTGAGGTGCGGATGCCCCGGGACCATCCGTTGCGGCGGATCAAGGCCATGGCCGACGTGGCCTTGGAACGTGTCATCGAAGTTCGACCACATGTACGCCTCGGCTGGCCGACCCCTGTTCGACGAGGTTGTTTGGGCAGCCGGCCAAGAGGGGTAGCGGTCGGACGAGCACTCGGCGTTGACGGGACACTGATCGAGGCCGCTGCCTGTCGAGTCAATCAGGATTGGCTTGCATCCAACACCTGGCCCGTGAGGGAACCAACATACGCGCCGTTGCTCACAGCCAAGGCACCATTCACAAATACATGGGAAACCCCCGCGGCGAACTGGTGCGGATCCTCGAAAGTGGCACGATCAGCGACTGTCTCCGGATCGAACACCGCAATGTCCGCCTTGTATCCGGGCTGCAGCCGTCCCCGCTCCCGGAGAAGCAGACGATCGGCCACCTGCCCGCTCATTTTGTGAACGGCCTCCTCCAGCGTGAGGATCGATTTCTCACGCACATACCGTCCCAATACCCTGGCATGGGCTCCGTAGGATCGGGGATGCGGGCGACCGGTGCCAACTCGGGTTCCAGGGGTCAGGGCCAAGCCATCGGAACCCATCATGCCCAAGGGGTGGGTAAGGAAGGCGCACATGTCTTCTTCCGTGCGATAGAAAAAAATGATGGTCAGACGGGCATCGTCAAGATCCATCAGGGTCAGGGCGGCATCCACCGGTTCCAGATTCATCTCATGGGCGGCCTCCTGAATGGTCAACCCTTCGTAGGGTTTGGCCGCCTCCGTGTGGGTTGTGCTGACCAGCAGCCGATCCCAGAGCCAAGGCCAACCGCGAAACAGACCCTCTGCCAGCATGTCTTCCCGGATTTGCCGACGCGTTGCCGGCGTCCGAATACGGGAAAGCAGGGCCGCGGGGCCACCCGACTGGGCCCATGTGGGCAGGCACTGGCTGAAACCGCTGCTGCTGGCGTCATAGGGATAAACATCGAAAGTCACGTCATGGCCGGACTTGACGGCACTCTCGCACACCTCAATCACGGTATCCGCCTCACCCCAATGTCGGGGATCATTGACGGCCATATGGGCCACCTGAACCGGTACCCCCGTGGCCAACCCAATATCCACAGCTTCCTGGACACCTGTAATGTGGTAACCGGACCAACAACGAATGTGGCTGGTGTAAATGCGTCCGGGCCACCGGGCCATGGCCTCGGTCAGGGCGATAATCTCGGTCGTGTCGCCATAGGCGCTGGGAGGCAGTGTCAGTCCGGTTGAGAAACCGAAGGCTCCCTGGGCCATGGCCTGATCCACCTGGTAGTTCATCGCCCGGATCTCGTCTGCCGTGGCCGGACGATCCTCGAATCCCACGACCATGCCCCGTACGGCACTATGGCCCACCAGAGGGGCGATATTGATAGCCAGACCAATCTCCGCAGCCGCCTGCCGGTACCCCTCCAAGTCCTGCCATGTCCACGGAACGGCATCGCCGAAGACACTGTTGAGTGTTTCACGCAGCGTGTCCGTTCTTTCGGGCGAGATGGGGAATGGGCTGTAGCCGCAGTTTCCGGTTACTTCCGTGGTGACTCCCTGCAGGATCTTGCTGAGGCCATGGGGCTCCGCCAACAGGGTCAGATCCGAATGGGTATGGATGTCAATGAAGCCGGGAGCTACCACTTGGCCGGTTGCATCAATGGTCCGGTCGGCGATCGCGTCCCCCAGATCCCCGATGTCGGCAATGACCTCATTCTTGATACCCAGGTTGGCCTGGCGTGCCTCGGCACCGGTACCGTCCACCAGCGTTCCATTACAGATTAGAGTGTCAAACATCATTCGAGCCTCTTTTGACCGGATCCCAACAGGAGTGTATGAAACCGGAACTCAGGACAGATACGCGGCCATGCCCACTAGCCACACTCAACCGGCCAATCCTCTGCCATCGGGACCGCCTGCCCAGACTTTGCCAACATCGGAAGGGTTGGAACCGGACTGAAGTGAGAACGGTGTACAACCGGTGTCCGAGCCAGATGGGCTTCCATACCTCAAGTGAAAGACTTTGATTCTGGCTCCCGGCCCTACAATTCCATCAGCATTGTAGAGCCTGTGTCGAGGTTCTGCAGGGCAAGGAACACTTCACCGAATTCCATCAGTTCACCAGCCAACATGTCCAAAGCAAGTAGACGCAAACGACGCCTGCGCAAGCAGCGCAAACAGCTAAACCGCCAAGAACAGCAAAGTGTGCCACAGTTCTCGGACGAGGTGGACATGGACGAATCTGTTTGGAAAGGACCAGACGACAGTCTGGGAAGGTACATCCGGGATGAGACGAGGAGGACGCTGAAAGGCTACCGTGAACAACCCAACTGGATTGAACGAGACGCCAACGAAGAGCATGACACTGCTCGTGGCGGATACGCTCACAGGCAGTTGTTCGAGTTGGTCCAAAACAGCGCCGATACTCTGAAGAATTCAAACTGCGGCCGCATCAGCTTGAAATTGACAGACAAGTGCTTGTACTGCGCCGACGACGGCCAGGCCATAAGCCAGGAGGGTGTCCGCGCGCTAATGTTCTCACACATGTCGCCCAAACGCGACACTGCCGAAATTGGACGCTTTGGAAAGGGGTTTAAAGCCGTACTGGGAGTGACGGACACACCAGAATTTTTCAGCCGTTCAGGTTCGTTCAGGTGGAACCGGGCCAATGCGTCAAAGCAAATTCGGTCATATGTCCCTGATGCCAAGCAGTGTCCAGTATTACCGCTACCGGTTCCTGTGAACCCTTGGCCCGAGATGGACCAGGATCCCGACCTATACAAGTTCATGAGTTGGGCAGTGAACATTGTGCGGTTGTCCTTAAGTCCAGGTGCCTTTGAGGATCTGAAGGACCAGTTCGACAACTTTCCAGCCGAGTTCCTTTTGTTCGTCAACCATGTATCGATGCTCTCCCTCCAGCAGGTCGGTGAAGGCGAACGGTTAATCCAGGTCAGAAGCCAACGCGAAGTTCACACTCTGTTCGATGGAACCAAGGAATCCCGATGGAGAGTGTTTGACAAGGTTCACAAGCTGTCTACAGAAGCTAGGAATGACAGCCGTAGTCTTGACAATGCCAAGGAGGTACCAATTATTTGGGCAGCACCCTTGGAGAAACTCGAACAATCAGGCAGCTTCTGGGCCTTCTTCCCTACTCTGACTGCCAGTCCACTCGCAGGAATCCTCAATGCGCCTTGGAAAACCAACGAAGATCGCCAGAATCTTCTGAAAGGTGAGTACAACACGGAATTGATAGAGGCCGCCGCCGAACTGGCCTCTGAGTCCATCACTGATCTTTCGTCCCAAGATGATCCTGGCCGCCATCTAGATGCGTTACCTCGCACGCGGAATGACAGTGACAGAGATAGAGAGCACAGCTTCCATCTGCGCGGCCTGATCAATCGTGCGCTCAGAAACCAGTCTTTTGTTCCCGACCAAAGAGGCGAACTTCGCAAGCTGGACGAATTGAATTACCAACCAGAAGCCCTTACGCTGGGACAACCCTTCGCCTTGGAGGCATTGGATATTTGGAAGACATTTCACCAACGGCCTACCCACTGGCTTCACCACAGTGCATTGACGAGAGTTCGCTTGGCCCGACTAGCCGCCATTAAGCCGGAACTGGTTACGCGCGGGTGGTCAACGCAAACGCTGAGGGCTGAAGTCAGTGAGTGGCTGGAACAACTGGTGCAAGCCGCTCGCGGTCAATCGAACGCAATTGAGGCATCCAAGTTGGCGATCCAAGCTGCGGCGAAGGCTCAAGAGTACCAGGCTGCCAACCACAAACTGCCAATAAAAAACTTGGGTCGCATAGTGCTAACAGCTACCGGCTCATGGATGGAACCGAATCCGGAACAGCTGTTTCTGGCTGGAGAACTGGAAAGCCTGTCCAAGGACTTTCTACTACATCCGGAGGTTGAACGATGTCCATTGACACGGGCAGCCTTGAAACAACTGGGCATCAGGCCACGTTCAAAAGGTTGGGGTTTCAAAGAGACTGTGAATAGTGCAAGAGCTGCCTTCAACTCCTTAGGAAGGGCTCTGGAATCGGAGCTTTCCGACCTCAGAATGAGGTGCAAACGCCTCTGGATCATGTCCAGATCTATGGCTCCAGAGGAGGCTGCCGAAGCCATCAGCAATGAAGACTGCTGGCGAAACGACATACCGATATTGGTCAAGAGTGGAGGCTGGTGTGCCTTCTCCGACGTTCTGTTGCCAGGTGACATCGTTCCGGCCGATGGCAGTCGGGATGCTGACGTTGCGGTTGACACCTGTTTCCACTATGACGACATGGAGTTATTGAAGATCTTAGGTGTGGTTTCAGAACCAGTTGCCAAAGTTTCAGAGTCAGTTTTCGAGCCTCCTCAATGGCTGTACAAGTACCAAAATACTTGTAAGAACAGGTATCGGAATCAAGTTAAAGGTCATCCCCAACGAGACTATCTTGTGTTTCATACCGACACCTGCTCCGGCCCTCTGGGACCGTTACAGCTGTTGTCTGACGAAGGTCGAGTCCGTTACACGCGGCGACTCCTTGATCTCAAGACTACCTTTCAAAAATGGGAGATGGGCCATAGGTCACAAAAGAAATACCCGGAAGTCCCCTTCCCGTCACCAGCAGTAGAGATGCTACTCAAATTTGGGATGGTGCAAACTACAAAGGGAATTGTCAGACTCGACAATGGAGTTGGTGAAACACCCAGCAACCCGGAAGTCGTAGACGTTCTCCTACGTCATCCTAACCGTGACCAGATTGTGCAGGCATTCGATGTCCGGAGGGATCACAAGGCAGGTATTGAACCGGTGGGCGAAGAAGAAGGAGTACCGATTGTCGATGAATGGCCATTGCTGCAGGAGCACCTGAAATCGGACGAAAGGGAACTCCAATTGGTGCGCTGCAAAGGTTTTCGTCGAACGTACTCAATGGCACAGGTCAATCTGCCTTGTATCCGCATGGGCAATTCACTGTACGTGGCTCAGCAAGCCGATGAGACGGAGGAACTTGCCGCAGTCCTCAGCGAATTGGGCAAGTCGGTCACCAAATCCTTGCTGGAATACATCCTGAGTGGTTCGGACCCGCTTGAAATTCAAAAGGCAATAGAGGAGGTCAGCCGGTGCAAGACCAATGAAGAACGGCTGTTAACTGCGGTGGGTGTCGATGGACTGAAAAGGAAACTGGCTCCATCCCTTCCATCGATGTTGACCGAGCAGCTAGGCAGCACCTTGGGTATGGCAATCGCTCGGGCAGCGATTGCCAAGTTCCATACCGGGGCCCTGAAGGCGTACAGGGACGATCTCCAACACCTGAATCCTCCGCGAAGATGGGCAGGCTCCAAAAGAGCCATCCGATTTGTGCAGTCTCTTGGGTTTGACGAGGATTGGGCTGGACACAGGGACACAAAGCGCGATGCGTATGTCGAGGTAATTGGTCCGAGGTCCCTGCCATGTCTGCACCCCTACCAACGGACGGCTGTGCGGAACGTGCGGAACCTTGTGTCATCAAACGGTACAGGACTTCATCGTGGAATGCTGAGCATGCCAACGGGTTCAGGCAAGACACGCGTTGCGGTGCAGGCACTGGTCGAGTCAATGCGAGATGGCGAGCTACAGGGCGGAATCCTATGGGTGGCTGATCGGGACGAATTGTGCGAACAGGCCGTAGAAGCGTGGCAGGCTGTTTGGGCTTCCGAGGGGGAACAGGCCGGCACCCTTAGGATTTCGAGATTGTGGGATGGAAACAAGCGGCCACTGCCTACCAGCAAGAGGCATGTCATCGTGGCCTCGATCCAAACCCTGCACAGTCGGTTCTCAAGGCAACCTAAAGAGTATCGATTCCTCTCGGACTTCAACCTTGTGGTAGTTGATGAGGCACACCGATCGATTGCTCCTTCCTATACCTCGGTCTTTCGGGAGATGGGTTTGACCCGTTGGTTCAAAGACCCTGAACCAACCTTGATCGGCCTGACTGCAACTCCCTACCGGGGCTTCAATGAAGAGGAGACGAAGTGGCTCCAATCACGTTACGGAAACCGACGATTGGACCACGGGATCTTCCCAACGCGGGATTCAAACGCAGTGATACGTAGTCTTCAGTTAGAGGGTATCCTGGCAATGGCCGACCACGCCACTATCGACGGAGGCGAAGTCCACCTGACGGACAAGGAACTTGAGGATGCCAAACAGACTCCCTGGCTACCCTCAAGCGTCGAGGATCGGATCGCGCGGGACGCAGTGCGAACACGGCGTATCGTGAACGAGTACCTACACAGGGTCGATCCGGACTGGCCCACCCTCATATTCGCAACATCCGTCGAGCATTCCGAAATCGTGGCGGCATTGCTCAATTCGGAAGGAATCACCGCGAGGGCGGTCAGCACAGAGACCGAAACGCCTGTTAGGCGGCGAGTTGTTGAGGAATTCAGATCCGGCAGTGTCCAGGTCTTGGTCAACTACGGTGTCTTCCGCGAGGGATTCGATGCACCCAAAACCCGGGCCATTGTCGTGGCTCGGCCTGTGTACAGCCCGAACCTCTACTTTCAGATGATAGGCCGGGGCCTTCGGGGAGTAAAGAATGGCGGCAACGAGCGGTGTCTCGTACTGAACGTCAGCGACAACATTCGCAACTTTGGCCGCGACCTTGCCTTCTCCGAACTGGATTGGTTATGGGATGATTGATCCCGGATTCCATCTACAGAGCCTTGTTGGTCAGTCCTTGGAAGATGTCTACGCCGAACAAACAGCTGCTCTTCGCAGAAAAGCAATCGCGGTATGGTGCAGGGCATGGTCTCGGTCTTGTTGGTGTTTGTCAGATACGCCATCATCTGTCAATCCGCATCCCTCGCCACGTTGCCTGGCTATCCGAGTTCAACACCAGTCACGGTGTACCGCATGTTCACCGTGCATCTCCGAGGTTCCAAGCTTGTGTCACCTATGTAGTCAGCACAATCGGAGCCATCGTCGGTCACCACGACCAACCATGCCTGACTGCCGCTAACCCCTCATAAAGCTCTCCTATACACAACCTGGCCCACTTGACATTAAATGGGTCTGTAAACCAGCCTTATAGCCATATTCAACCAGTTGGTGCTTACCATGAACAAGAGATGGTCGGTCCAAGACGCCAAGTCAAGATTCAGCGAGCTTCTTGACACGGCCCTTGCCGAAGGTCCGCAGATCGTGACGCGAAGAGGCGTGGAAGCCGCGGTACTCCTTCCGATTGACCAATGGCAAAGACTGGAGCGGATGACCAGGCCCAACCTCAAGGAGTTGCTTCTCACCTCAGAAGCACGGACCGACGACCTCGTGCCGCCACGACAACGGCACCGCTAGAGTGCCGATGGCTGTGGAGTAGTCCCACGTATCTGCTCAATGGAATCCTTTTGAAAGGAAGTAGGCAAAGCTGCCACTGAACGGGTTACAGAAGCGGGAACCCTCTGCAACACCGACATGGACCCTGTTGCTCGTTCCAGGCTTGGACCGAAACCTACAGGCTCGAAAAACGTGCCCAAACCGCCCGCCGCCAAGGTGGCTGCCGGAAGCAGGCTTGAAGGTTGAGGTTCGGAACTTCAACCTTCTGCCACAAACCCACCGCTGTTCAGACGGACCTGCGTGCTGCACTCCGGAGGCTCAGACACCCCCGCGCCGCAGCCTCTGCAAGCTGGAATCCGAGGGAATATCCACGTCCCGCCACCGCAGATGCTGGCCTGCCGGCACATCCCGCAGCATGCTGCAGCCAGCAACCACGTAGTACGGCACACAGGTGTCCAGGCCATCACTCTGCGGGATAGCCAGTTTCGCCTTCAGGTCCTGCACACAGTGAGCCCTGTCCATGGACAGGACCTGCCCCGCATGGAACGGTGCTTCAGTCCGAGCCACCACGTCCACCCTGTGTTCAACGTTGTGGCCACCCGTCGGCACACCCAGTAGCACCGCCGCCAGCACGGACAACGGGGTTTCCAGACCGAGCAGGTGATAGGGCCGCCACAGGAGAATGTGCCGCCCGTCCGGGCTCATGAGATGACGCTTGGGTGCCAACTGGCTCCAGTCATCCCCCTTCCGGGCCCGGATCACGACAAAAACCCCTCCTGCCATGCTGGGTGCCCGGGGATGGGTAACCAGGTTGGCGATCTCCACAACCGGGGTGGACTCGAGCAGACCACCATCGTTCACGTGCCTCAGTATGGACGCCATTTCCGCATAGTGCATGGCCGGTCCGAACAACCCCGGACCGTTCCATCCGAATCCTGTTTCGTTGATCACGATGGCCATTTCCGCGATGTCCGGAATCCGCACCCTCTGCTGCAGTGGAATGCGTTCCGAACGGTTCCGCACTGTTGTCACCAACGAGTCGCTCGTGGTGGAAACCGGACCACTCCCGCTTACAGCAACCTCTGCCGCGGGGACATCCGCCTCGCCCGCCTTGCCGGCGCACACCACATCCAGGCCCAGCACCCGGGCCCACTGCACCATCTCCAGTACCATGGCCGGCTGATCACCGTCCGCCATGGAGTACACCAGCCCGTTGGCGCGGGCCATGGCCGCAAGTGCCGGTCCTGCCGTGCAGGCGGTTTCCTTGTTGACCAGGACCAGATGACAGCCGTTCCGCAAGGCCGCCTCCCCGTGGCGCGCGCCGGCCTCGGGGGCACCGCTGGCCTCGACAACGGCATCCAGCATCGCAAACGGCAGCTCGGTACCGTCCGCCAGCAGGGGCAGCTTCCCTTGTTCAAGGCTCCGTTGGGCGGCTGCGGCCGTTTCGCAGATCGTCGGGCGGGGAAGTCCTGCCGCCTCGGCCGCCGCCAGACCGCCCTCCCCGTCCGCGTCGCACAAGGCAACCACCGACATGCCCGGAACATGCAGGCTTTGTCTCAAAAACGAAAGCCCGAAGCTACCGAGGCCGATCAGGCCGACCGCCACCGGTTTCTCTCGGGGCAACAGCAGGGCGCGCCAGTCCATGACTAAAATCCTTCCGGCGTGCGGGATTGCACAATGGCAGCGAACGAACTTCCGGTGCCGGGAAGCCGTCCGGCCACGCCTACACTGTAACCGACTCCGCCGCGGGCCGGTCCATCCATCAGGAACCCTTCAACATGAACCATCCCTACCGCGGCTCCGCGCAGACTTGGCAGGTCTCGGTGGAGGCCAACACGATGGTCCCGATGCGGGACGGCACCCGCCTGGCAACGGATATCTATCGGCCGGCAGCATCCGGGCAAGCGGACCCGGGGCCATTTCCCGTAATTCTGGAAAGGACCCCGTACGACAAGGCGGCACCCGGCAATGCGGACATGGGCCGCTACTACGCGCGTCGGGGCTACGTCTGCGTACTCCAGGACGTGCGCGGCCGCTTCATGAGCGAGGGCGAGTGGTATCCGTTCGCCAAGGAGGCCCCGGACGGCTTCGACACGGTCGAGTGGCTGGCAGCCCAGCCCTGGTGCGACGGCCAGGTGGGCACGATGGGCGGTTCCTACTGCGGCAGCGACCAGTCGGCCCTGGCAACCCTCAATCCCCCGCACCTGCGAACCATGGTCGTAGCCGTGGGGGCGGCCAGCTACTACCACGCCTCCATGCGCCAGAACGGAGCCCTTGAACAACGGTTCATCATCTATGCGTTTCGCATGGCAACCACCAGCCGGGAGGCCCTGGCCGACGCGGGCCTGCGCGCCCTGCTGGAAGAGGCCTACGCCAACGTCGGCGAATGGTTTGGCCGGGTCCCGTTCAAGAAAGGCGCGTCGGCCCTGCGACATCTCCCATCCTATGAACAGTGGGTCCTGGACATCCTGACCCATGGCGAATACGGCCCGTACTGGCAACAGCGGGGCTACGACATCGCCGGACATTACGCCGAACATGCCGACGTGCCCACCCTCTATCTGGGTGGCTGGTACGACTCGTATGCCCGCGCCACGTGCGAGAACTTCGTGGCCCTGGCCAAGCTGAAACAGTCGCGCCAGATGCTGCTGATGGGGCCGTGGACCCACGGTGGCTGGGAGGAAACCTTTGCCGGCGATGTGGACTTCGGCATCGATTCACACATTCACTACCACGATCTCCGCCTGGCCTGGTTCGACCACTTCCTGAAGGACCTGCCCACGGAATTTGCCGACTGCCAACCGGTTCGGATTTTCACGATGGGGACCGGTAGCGACCGGCGCCAATACACCGGACATGTATCGCATGGAGGCTTCTGGCGCGAGGAGCCGGACTTCCCCCTGCCGGACACCGCGTTCACGCCCTGGTACCTGCATCCGGACGGATGTCTGTCCCGCGCCGAACCGGGCCCCCAACCCTCCACCAGCCGGTACACCTTCGATCCGCGCGATCCGGTACCCACCATCGGCGGCGGCATCTCCGCCGCGAATCCAATCATGGAGCCGGGCGCCTTCGACCAGAAAGGCAGTTCGCGTTTCTTCGGCTGCACGGACTCCCTACCCCTGAACGCCCGCAGCGATGTGCTCAGCTTCCAGTCGGAGCCGCTGGCAAACGACCTGGAGGTGACAGGACCCATCCGGGTCGTGCTGCATGTCTCAACCTCCGCCCCGGACACCGACTTCACTGCCAAGCTCCTCGAAGTCGTCCCGCCCACGCCGGATGACCCGGACGGTCTGGCATTCAATCTCACGGACTCCATCCTGCGGCTCCGCTATCGCCGCGGCTGGACCAACCCCGAGCCGGTTGGGGAAGGCGAGATCTGCCGCATCGAGTTCGATCTGTATCCGACCTCCAACGTCTTCAAGGCCGGTCACGCCATCCGGCTCGACATCAGCAGCAGCAACTTCCCACGGTTCGACGTCAACCCCAACACCGGGGGTGTCCTGGGCAGGGACCGGACCTTCAGGCTGGCAGACCAGACGGTGCATCACGACCGCGAACATCCGTCCCACATCCTGCTGCCCGAAATTCACCGGTGAGGGCAGGAGGCGCACGGTTGCCATGATCCGCAAAAAGGGTTCAGACAGATCCGTCTGGAGGATTCCCGATGAGACGAATTCGTTACAACTGCGCCATGAGCCTCGATGGATATATCGCCGGTCCCAATCACGAGTTCGATTGGATCGAAGCCGACCCGGATATCGACTTTGTCCAGCTATCCGCACAATTCGACACGTATCTGATGGGGCGGAAGACATTCGAGATTACGCGCCAACATGATCAGGCAGGGACGTCCGGCGTTCGCACCTTCGTGTTCTCGCGCACGCTCAGGCAGAGCGATTACGACAATGTCACGATCGTCGGTCAGAACTGGCAAGAGGTAGTCCAGTCGCTCCGACGTAAACCAGGAAAGGACATTTGGCTGTTTGGGGGCGGGTCCCTGTTTCGCAGTCTGGCTGAGGTTGGACTTGTCGACACAGTTGAAGTCAGTGTCGTACCCATCCTGCTGGGTGGAGGTGTTCCACTCGTATCCGACCCACCTGCGCGCATCGCGTTGACGTTGACCGGACACCGGGTTTACACAAAGACAGGCATGGTCAGTTTGGTGTACGCCGTAAACATCAGATAGCCGGGGTCCATGCGATTTCGACAATCTAGTGTGGACACAAGGAATCCAGTGGCCGGGGAACCGGCAAATTATCATCACGGACCTGTTGATTACCCGCTTCACGGAGCCCCCGCCATGTACCGCCACTTGTGCCGGGATCCCCAGGTCCGCACCGGCCCCCCAACCGCCTCCGCCTCTTCCTGCACGGGGTCATGTACCTGATGCGCACGGGCATCCCCCGCCAACCCGATTCGGCCACGGGAACAGAGTCTTCCGCCGCTTCCGCCACTGGTGCCAAAACGGGGTCTGGGAGCGCATGCTGGCCGCCGTGGCCGACGCACAGGCGGACTTGGCGCAGGTGCACCTGGACTCCCCCCACATACGCAACCAAGTCAGTGCGGACGGGGCTCCGGCACCAAGTTGCACATCCTGGTCGAGGCCACCGGGCCAGACTAGCGACACACCAAGCTAAGCCACTGCTGGAAGGCCTGCATCCAAGCCACGTGTTGGCCGACCGAGCTTACGCCGCCGACCCTCTCCGGGACTTCATCATCGAGCAGGGAGTCGAACCGGTGATTCCAGGCCGGCACCACCGCAAGGTGCCGATCGAACACGACCGACAACACAACGTCGTGGAACGCAGCATTGACCGGTTCACGCAGTGCCACCGCCCGGCCACGCGCTTCGAGAAGACGGTCTCCAGCTACCTAGCTCCTCTGATGTTCTTGGCCGTGCGCCATTGGCCGCGAAACCCTTTCGCCCGTTAATGTCCACACGCCCAAACCTACAGGTCGCATACAACTTACAAGTTGCTGAACAGTTACCCCATAGGAACTCCTTACCTTTCACCAGTAAATCGCAACGACTTCAGCATCCAAAAATCTTTCAGGTCGAGAGTCACATGATTCATTTTCCGGCTCTTGTGATTGAGGAGAGATCTGATCTTCCCTGTCAACTTTCTCCAGTGCGGCTTGTCGGATCGAGTAACCCACTTCACCAGAAGTTGAGACATTCCACTTCTCATCAAAATGATGAGTCAAATTGACCAACACTGAGCGCCGACCGTCAACACTATCCAACCATCCTTCATCGCAGGTGATTTGTTGGAGCAGGGAATCTGTATCTGTCGCCGTGCACTCCACTTGATGGCATTGAGCAAGCATCTCGATGTAAATCTTGACAACTCGCTCACCACGATGACTGTCCCGCTCACCTGAATATGATGACGTGTCTTCAGCCGTTGTAAGGATACCCATGCGCGCCGCTTCATTCATCTCTTGAAGCTGATCATCCAAGTCCGGGATGATTCCTGTAAACACATCTAGTGCTTTTACAGGATGCCAATTATCAGCCAGACCTGCTTTTGCAAGTCGGCAAAATATTGTATATTCACTTTCCGAAAACAAAATCTGTCTGATGTCTTTCCAAAAGTGATCTTGTTGGGCGACACCGACAACAAACACAGGAATGCGTTGAATATCGTTCGGCAACTGGTCAAGAAGCCTCCGGTGGACTAACACATCACGATCACCAACGAGTACGGCTTCATACTCCACTAGACGGCCCCGAATTGGGACAAGCTCCGAAAGTAGACTATCCAACAACTGTGCCACAGCACGTCCCTGTGCAAAATTGACTCCACCGGAA
Organism: Caldilineaceae bacterium; assembly: GCA_965219935.1. Lineage (GTDB taxonomy): Bacteria > Chloroflexota > Anaerolineae > Caldilineales > Caldilineaceae > Bin34. Next base: position 2,784,479 of record CBDCOU010000003.1, read on the forward strand.
CCACTTAATAGGAGTTCGTTGTTCTCTGCGAGATCGCAGAACGTAGTGATGGCTGCCGCCATGCGCAGAAATGGTTCTGTTCCTATTTCTACCTCAACTTCCAATAGGTCACCACGTTTGATAGTATCGGGATCCCAAAGCCACTCACCCATATAGCGAGATTTATGTTTTGCCAGATCAGCAACTGACTTAACTTTGGGTACTGACTCAGAAGTTGGCGACTTAAAGGCCAAATGTGCTTCCTCGATTTCATAAAGTTCCTTAAAACTGCTCTGAATGACAGCCTTGCGTACTACTTGAGAGGCCAGAGAATAACCAGATTTTGATGTTTCACCAAGCTTGGCTTGAATTCCATGGAAGCTAGCCCCAAGTCCACCGGAAGAACCCCGGTGTCGAAAATCATTCTCGCTCTCGGTAAATTCTGTTGCTATGCTCCCTGTTCGTGATGCCAACATGCTATATACTGAGACTTCATCTAAGTATACAAACTCCCGAAGAGGGCCGGAATCTCTTACCTGACCACCAAGGAGACGGGTAATTTGCTTCAATAGCCAATTTCGAAACCTATTCATTCTATTGATTTTTCTCTGTTTTGAACCACTCATTAGAAACGTTCTCGCTGAAAAGAAACACGTTCAAGCCCTCCAATATAGTCTTCATCACGGATTAGACAACGTTGGTCTCCAACCGCTAGAAGTGCAGCTTCACTCCAGATTGCTGACAACTCAGCCGCTGACCATCCGTGAGTCTGATCTGCAATTACCTTGTGCGATATGGAGATGCTTGCCTGATGCTTACGGGCTGTTTTCACCAGAATATCTTCGCGGTCTAGCTTGTTCGGATAGGGAAATTCGATTTCCCAATCGAATCGGCCAGGCCTACGCAGGGCAACATCTAAGTCCTGTGGACGATTGGTTGCTGCGATAACGACGATGTTCGTACTGGAGACAAAACCGTCCATCAGAGTGAGCAACTGAGCAACAACTCGCTTTGAAGCTTCATGTGATGTATCATCTCGCTGTGCTGCGACACTATCCAATTCATCAAAGAAGATGATAGCTCGGCCTTCTTTCTCTGCTTTATTAAATAATTTCCTAAGCAGATCTTCACTTTGGCCATACCACTTGCTAAATATTGTTGGGCCTGAAATTTCATAGAAAGCAGCCCCAGACTGCGATGCGATGATCCTGGCCAACAAGGTCTTGCCTGTTCCTGGTGCTCCAGTGAAGAGTACACCCTTAATAGGGCGCGCGCCTATATTTGACAATTCTTTTTGTTTTCGCAAAGGTACTTCAATCAACTCACGGGCTCGCTTTACCACATGCGAAAGACCGCCAAAATCATCAAAATCCAAACTTTCGTTGCCTGGCGGATTCCAGCGAAATTTGTCAATGTCATCTTCGTCGATGGCAGGGAGATCAATGTACTTTACAGGTTTCGTGGATAATACTCTTGCGACCCCTTGAGCTTCACTTGCCTGAACTGTATTCCCTACATCGTAACCTGGATCATCTATGGTAGGGACAGTGCGAAATTTGCCTTGTGACTCAATTACAGTTATATCGTCAAGCTTGATCTTAACAACCCCTACCCAAAATTCATCAGGCCATGCACAGGCAGGTACTAACTCCACAGATTGGCTGTCAGGACCATCTGGAATTAACAATACGTCGCCAACTGCAAAATCTCGACAGTTACCTTCTAGCGAACCGGTCAATCCATTGCGAAGGTCAAAAAAAGCCTTACGTTGATTGGCACTAATTGCTGTAACCTTTGCGAGTTGGCCGGTTTGACCAAATATTACATCCATGTTATAACAGTCTCGTGATGGTCTTATTTTAGTCTTAGCTCCCTAATGCACCTTCGCAACAACAGGTACTAGCTCAGGCTGTGACAGTGACGGCTTGGGAGATGTGCAGTTCCGCCTCCGCCTTCGATCCCAAAGTCAGGCGCGCCCTTTGCTTGAAACTTTACCTTAGGATACTAGACCGGACCTCTTTCCCGCTAATTCCGAAGGCCCCAGAGGTTGGCTTAGGTCCCACAACGGTCTGAGTCATGTCACTAGTAAACTGTGTCCCCCAGTTCTGTCTACCTTGCGTTCTGGCGGAGCCGACCGCGTTTGGCGGGCCGATCGATGGCGGGCTGTACAAAACTGAGGAGGTGCCTGCCATGTCCGCCCCGTCCTGCTCCGTCTGCGTTGCCCAACTGGCCACGGCCCTGCCCTGCTCGACCATCCGGTCGTGGCTTGGCTGGCGCAGTTCGTTCCGCACCTGTTGGCCCTGGCAGCCTACCTAAACGGCCTTCCGGGCGATGCCACCCCTACGGCCTGCAGCACCTCTTGGTCCGCGCCGTCTGTCGGCGGACGCTGCGCGGGACGAGCTGGACGCCTACATCGCGGAGCACCTGGGGGGGCTCCCGGCGGCGTGGTCGTTGTTGACGAAAGGTGTTTCTCCAAGGAGCGTCCATTCGGCCGGGGTAGTCCGGCAGCACAGGGGCACTCCCGGGCCGGTTCCTACAACTGCAGGCAATGCTCGGTGTCGTCTGTTGGCTCCAATGCCCCACCCCGGTCCTTGGCTGGCAGCATGCGAGTCTCCCGGTCCAGGACCTCGCCGCGATCGGCCGGGTGTCAGTCCGCCCACCGTACTGGGGCGACTTCGGCATAGTCCAGCCCATCGCCCGCCAGCCAGTACAGGTACAGGCGCGAACTGTCACCCAGACGCCGAAACAGGTCGTACAACAGATACTCCTGAATGTCCAAGGCCTGACAACGGTCGGGGATGGCACGTCGGTGCGACCATCCCTGTGACCCAACCGGGATCTTTGTGTGGTCCGAAGGTGGCAGTAACCACCGGCCGGCACGGACACGACCGACCGGGGAGTTGCCAGCAGCAACAATGGTTCCGCAGAAGGACAAACACAGCCCCGTCCAGCGCTTATTGACTTCTCGCCTGTTGGGTGGGGACGTTTGCGTTGCGCCATGAGCATGACCGGAGCATTCCACCGCCCCCTGGAAGCTCCATCCCGTACAATCCGCGGGCTGTATCCGATCCGGCCGACCCGATGAACCAAGCTCCCCACGTTCTCTTCCAGGTCGAAGCCGTCGAACGCCGCCAACAGCAGTCGCCACTTCACATCGCATGCGCCTGCAGACAACGGACGACTATGTGGGACAGGAACCCATCATCGGCCCTGGATGGATGCTGCGACGGCCCACCGGATACCGGCAAGACCACCTTGGCAAGCATCATCGCCAATACCTCAAGCAGTGCATTGAAGCATCGTTCCTGCACGGTCGACTTCGAGGAGTAAGATGGCCCGCTCCGAACGAATCCTGGTCACCGGAGCCACTGGGTACATAGGCGGCAGATTGGTTCCCCGACTGCTGCAGGAGGGGTACCGCGTCCGCGTTCTCGTACGCAGTCGGGTCCGGGTGCTCTCACGCCCTTGGTCCGACCAGGTCGAGATATTGACCGGCGATATCTTCGAGCCCCAAACGCTGGCGGAAGTGTTGGCCGGGGTGGACTCGGCGTACTACCTGATTCACAGTATGTCGCAGGGATCGAACTTCCACAATTTGGACCTGGAAGCCGCCCGGGCCTTTGGGCAGGCAGCCCAAAGGGCAGGGGTGGACCGCATCATGTACCTGGGTGGTCTGGGAGACCCGGAGGGCAATCTGTCCCAACATCTGCGGTCTCGGCAAGAAACGGGACAGGCACTGCGGGAAGGTGGAGTTGCTGTCACGGAATTCCGGGCTGCGGTGATCGTGGGATCGGGCAGCATTTCGTTCGAGATGATCCGCTATCTGGTGGAGCGTCTCCCCGTCATGATCTGCCCCAGGTGGATTTATTCCCGCATCCAGCCCATCGCCGTCCAAGACGTCCTGGAATACCTGGTTGGCGCCCTTGACACACCGGCAAGCCGGGGCCTCACCATTGAGATTGGCGGGGAGAATGTAACCACCTACAAGGGGCTGATGCTTGGCTATGCCGAAAAAAGGGGGCTCCGGCGCCTACTGCTGCCCGTGCCTGTCCTGACGCCTCGACTCTCTTCCTATTGGGTGCACTGGCTGACCCCAATCCCATCCGACATTACCGTTGCTCTCGTTGAGGGCCTCCGCAACGATGTCATCGTGACCGATGAGCGCGCTCGCACGCTCTTCCCGCACATTGAACCGCAGGACTATGCCTCGGCCATCGGCGTCGTGGCCAACGACCTTGACGAGGGGCGGATTGACACATCGTGGAGTGATGCCGCAGGCACGACCCCAGAGCGGGAGCAGCCCGTCCGGCTGGAATCCCGCCAAGGGATGATCATTGAACGGCGCCGTCGTCGGGTGGCAGCTTCGGCCCAAGCCGTCTACAGGGTTTGTACCGGTATCGGGGCAGCGCGAGGCTGGTACTTCGCCAACTGGACGTGGCGTATTAGGGGAATGGTAGACCGCCTGCTGGGCGGTGCGGGCCTACGCAGGGGACGACGCCATCCCGATGACTTGCGCATCGGCGATGCGCTGGATTTCTGGCGAGTGGAGGATCTGAAAGCCGACCACTTGGTCCGCCTCAGGGCCGAAATGAAGCTGCCCGGCCGGGCCTGGCTCCAGTTTGAGGTGTGGGAAGCCCAAGACGGTACAACCCATTTGGAGCAAACGGCAGCCTTCATACCCAAGGGCTTGACCGGTCTGGCCTATTGGTACGGACTATACCCTGTGCACGCCTGGATATTTGGCGGGTTGGCAAGGGAGATCGCACGCCGCGCTGAACACTGGATGACTGCACACAGCCCAGATGCCGCGGACCCGCCCTGACCCAGGCTGGACCCCTTCGGACACAGTCTGCGCATGTTTCCGGTCTGAGCCAGACTCAACATGGGTTTGAGCCAAAGTTGAAGCACTTCCCGAGCGGTGGCACGGAATTCTGCCGGTGGAGTTGATCACTGCCTCCGACACGGTCAGATGCATCGTCTGCGGTCCTGATCACCATGCGCGGTGGGCGGGCTCCAAGCCGGGCTATCCGGTTCCCCGGCCACCCCAAAATCCGCCATTGTCGTACCATGCAGGCACAGTGGCGTCATACCGTGCCGGACGAAACTCCGGATGTTACTCCCGGGCCAATGAACCAAGATCCCCAGGACCTCTTTCAGGCCGAAGCCGCCGAACGCCGCCAGCAGCAATCGCCGCTGGCCAACCGCATGCGTCCGTTAACGCTGGACGATTATGTTGGGCAGGAACACATCATCGGCCCCGGCCGGCTGCTGCGACGGTCCATTGAAGCCGACCAGCTGTCGTCACTGATCCTCTATGGGCCTCCGGGCACCGGCAAGACCACGCTGGCCAGTGTCATTGCCAACACCTCCAGCAGCGCCTTTGTCACACTCAATGCCGTCCTGGCCGGGGTCAAGGTGCTGCGCGAGGAAATCGAGGCCGCCGGACACCGGTTTGCCTATCGACAGCAGCGAACTACCCTGTTTGTGGACGAAGTCCACCGATGGAACAAGGCCCAGCAGGATGCCCTGCTGCCCCACGTGGAGAACGGCGCCATCATCTTCATCGGCGCCACCACGGAAAATCCGTTCTTCGAGGTCATCAAGCCCCTGGTCAGCCGCAGCCGGGTCTTTCAGTTGCGGCCACTGGACGACGACGCGGTCTCAACGCTCCTGACCCGCGCCCTCGAGGATCCGGTCAACGGGTTCGGTGGCCGGCCGGTTGAGTTGGAGGATGAAGCGCGCGAGCACCTGGTGCACATGGCCAACGGCGACGCGCGCAGTGCCCTGAACGCCCTGGAGCTGGCCGTGAACACCACGGCCGCAGGCCAGGACGGCGTGATCCGGATTGACCTGGCCACGGCCGAGGAATCGATTCAGCGGCGGGCCGTCCTCTATGACAAGCAGGGGGATGTCCACTACGACGCCGTCTCCGCATTCATCAAGTCCCTGCGCGGCTCCGACCCGGACGCAGCCCTCTACTGGGGCGCCAAGATGATCTATGCCGGTGAGGATCCCTCCTTCCTGTTCCGGCGCATGGCCATTTTGGCGAGCGAAGACATCGGACTGGCCGATCCGCAGGCAGTCGCCGTGGTGGAAAGCTGCTGGAGTCTGTTCAACCGCATTGGCCTGCCCGAAGGCCTGTATCCTCTCTCGCAAGCCATTCTCTACCTGGCCACGGCCCCCAAATCCAATTCGGCGATGGCACTGTTTGCCGCCCTGGAGGCGGTGGAGCAGGAGAAGGACCAGGAGGTTCCGACCTCGCTCAAGGACGGCAACCGGGATGCCACGGCCTTTGGACACGGTACCGGCTATCTGTATCCCCATGCCTATCGCGACCACTGGGTAGCCCAGCAATACCTGCCGGCCGGGTTGGAAGGCCGGGTCTTCTTTGAACCGGGAGCCCTTGGCCACGAAGCTGCCATTCGGGACCAGGTCTTGCGCCGTCGGGAGGAGTTGCTGGCCGCGATACCGGAACAAGCCGATACACCTGCCGAAGGCATCACCTACTCACCCGAAGATCCGGACCGCGAGGACTGGCTGCGCCGCGCCGGCAACGCCGGCAGCCATCATTTGGGAACGGTGCGGGATGCGATCTGCACGCGCGCCGGCATGCAGCGCCATGACCGAGTGCTTGTTGTGCGCGCAGACAACGGCCTGCTCTTGGCCGAAGCCTGTCGCGCCGTGCCGGAGGGCGGGGTGTGGGGGCAGGTTTCGTCTCCCAAGACGGCTGCCGGACTGAATCTCCGCTACAGCGAACTCCCCGAGCTGGATCAACCCGTGCTTACCTCAAGCCTGGAGGAATTGGAGCCTGAACTCCGGTTCGAGCGCGTGTTGGGGATGGACATGCTGGGTGGCCCGCAGGAAGCCGAAGATCTCCTGTCCGCTCTGGCCAAAGTCCTGGCCAGCGGCGGCCGCATGGTCTTCAGCCAGTCCCTCCCGCTGATGGGCCAACGAGTTCACAGTCTCCTCGACTTCCGGGCAGAGGATAAGCTGGGCACGCTCCTGCGGGAGGTTGAGGAGAACCTATGGACCAACCATCCCAACCCCTCCCTACGCTGGACCGAGGCGGCCCTCCGCGATCTGCTGGCGCGCCTTCCTTTGTTAGCCGAGATCGAACTGCTGGAGACGGTCGACCGGCGTTTTGTCTCGGTTAAGGAGATCAGGGCCTGGCTCAATCCGCAGAGTGCACTGGGAGCCGTCCTAGGCCACAGCGGATTGTCAGCCGACGAACTGGCGGAGTTGTCCCTGCGCATGGAACGGGAGCTGGGCAACCAAACCGTTCCCTGGCAACGCCTGACGGTCCTGGTTACAGCCAAGCATCGACCATAACGACCACAGCACACGACATGGTCCAGCCAAGCATCGGGCCACAGGCGCCCATTGCCGTTCCGGCACGCCGGGACCGCCCAAAAAGCACACAACCCACCAGGGTTGCAAGCGACCTTGGCGGGTTGCAGCCTCGCATCAGGTGGATAGCGTGAATGACACCACCGACTGGAAAGAGTGACATGAAGTTCCGCCTGCGCATCAAGTGGAGTGAAGAGTTGCAGTTCAAGGCGGATGTCAGTACGCGCAACCGGTGGCGAATCCTCCGTCGTAGTCTACCCGCAGATGTGCGCCAAAGACCCGATTACGTCCAATATGTGCAGTCTTTGGAAGATTGGCTCCACCAGAGAGTGGAAATGGAGATACCGTTCGTCGAAGATCATCTGGGCTCCAGCTACATGTACGACGACCGGGGTATTCCTGCATTTCTCGCCATCAAACTGTGGTCCGGTTCGGAGATCCTCACCTGGCCGGAGTGGAAAGAACCCGATCCTCCGGTCCAACACTAGAGGTTCATTGTCAACGACGCTTTAGAATGCGTACCAGCCAACCGTTACTGGCAGGCACCGGGGTGTGCGCGGTCGATCAGACTCCTGCCAGCGAGTATGGACACGATCCGACAATCCGAAGCGTGGCCGAATAGGTGGGCGACTGCCCGCCAAGCTACACTGTCATCCCACCACCTCAAACCCGCACGATCGCACCACCCCATCTAAAGGCTGCAATCAGCATACGTCTCAGCTTCAGATGTTTGGGCGCTGGGCAGAAGTTGTGGTCGATCCGATTCGCGATGTCGTCTCCTTTGGACATGGCCTCATTCAGGCACTGCCACTTTTTCCCAGATCAGAGGATAAGAGTTCCAATCGTCTTACCGAATCAAGAAATCTCTGTCTCAGGGGAACTGAATTCTGCCAATTCACATCCTGCCAAAGGATCTCCGTGTACCTCAGGATACTATCGGCACGCCTCACATCCGCATCGTCTGGTGATCCCAGTTCCCTCAACTCTCGGTACCGATTCAAGAGAGGTGATTTCAGCACGGACGAATCTCGGCCCCGAGCCTCAATTTCGACCTCCGCATCGAGGGAGCCCAGTATGATGTGAGCCTCAATCCACCAGCCGCGGGTCTCTGAACGTAAGGTGGCGGTTCCCTGTGGGCCAAAGACCTCGTCCGCCACTTCCTTGTCCGAGACCTCACCAGCCACAAAGCGTTGATAAACCGAGAAGTTGATGGTTCGTAGCACGATGGCTATAACCGCGTACAATGCTAGTGGGGCAGCGTCAGTGGATAGGAGTGCCAACACCATCCCCAGGCGATGAACCACCTGCTGAACGTCCCGCAGACTGCGTTTTGGTGAGTCCAAGAAGACTTCCAGCAAGACCTTTGCATCTTGTTGTGTTTGGCCCTCCCGGCTAACCAGGGTTGAGGCCAACTTGGTGGTTCTCAACAATTCCTTGACGAATGGTTTTCTATCGGGTTCCGGCAACTGGAAATCAAGATCAAAGAAACGACGCAGGTAGCCTTCAGCATCGAAGCCGGCACCATACAGTACATTGACCGAATGGACCAATTCGTCTCTGTTCACCGCCAGAATAAACACAACGTTGTCCACGGCAAAGAGGTGCTTGGCGATCTCCAGCAGTTCGACCGCATACGAGGGACGGCAGCGGTCCAGTTCGTCGATCATGATGACCAGCGGCTTGTTCAAGCCTTGCGCCAGCCCCCCTAGTGCGACTTTGAAAGCATCGAGCGCGCCTTTCGCCTTTTGGTAATCGTTGTGGGTGACGGTCTTACCGAAAAGCACCGCCCAAAGTGCCGAAAGGAGTGCCCCAGCAGCAGCCCCACCTACAGGTAGTAGCGATCCCGCAAGCTGGGGAGCAACCCGGAGCAACTCCTTTGCTGCTCTTTTGAATGTATCGGATCCCGGTATTGGCGTGGTCTTGGAGCAGGCTTCCAGTTCCTTTGTCACCTCCGATGAGAGGGCAAGAAACGGGTGGTGGGTGAAATCGGTCTCCCAGGCATTGAAAGCAACAACCTTGAAATCTTGCTTGCGTAGCCAGAACTCCCACATTTTGAGGAACGTGGTCTTGCCATAGCCCCAGGGCGCATCAAGGGCCAAGACACACGGCCCTTCGATCTGCGACACAATGTGGGTCAGCACCTTCACCGACTCTTGGCGCCCAAGGCGGTCAGAGCCAAAGGGATCGTCCTCCGGTATACAGAGGTCTGGAGGTTGGATCCGCACTCTCTGGTCTTCCATGCCGTTGCTCTCTGTTGGTTGGTTCCCCAAGGCACAAACACGATGCTTGGGGAAGCTCGACGATAGGTCGGCGGCCACCATGCGTCCAAGGTTAGTTCAACATGGGGAGGCTACAGCCGACCCGGATGGATCAATGCCAACTCTGTTCAATCCCGCAACGCTGGCGGCAACCCCTCCACGATACGCGCCGTCTCCACGCTCACGTGGACGAGGCGGCGCAGGTGTGCGACCAGGCCAGCCGGCTTGTCGGCAAACCAGGCATTGGGGTCGTTGACGATCCCGCTCTCCTTGTCGCGGCGGATGTGCAGCCGGTCGACCGCCCACTCCAACGGCGTGCGTCCGTTGACCACATAGGCGTGGGCAGCGTCGGGAATGCCGCGCAGCGTGACTGCGTTCGTGACGTGCAGCACGGACCGATCCGGTTCCTTGCGCGTGCCGCCCCACTGCATTTTCTTGTCGGTCAGCCAATACATGCTGTCCCCGGTGCCGTTGATGTCGACCGGCAGTTCGTACTCCAGGCAAGTCTCGTAGCCCAGGTGCAGTGCGGCCAGTTCGGCGCCCGCGTCGCGGAACGCGCCGAAATCCGGGGCGAACGGGATGCGGGGCAGGTCCTTGCTCAGGTCGGCCTTGAATCGCTTCCGGTAGTCTGGGGCGTGCAGCAGGCCGTAGACGTAGTGCCAGATGTCGTCCTTCGTGATCGCAAGGTTCGGGTACTGCGTTCGGAACTGCTGCAGGCACCAGTCGGTGATGTTGTCGATGCGCCGATAGCCGGGCACGGTGTCCAGACCACCGTCGTCGGTCTGTGCCCATGCATCCGGACTGTCTGGATTGTGGGCCTCGTAGCGCCAGCGGGAAAACCATTGGGCTTTTGAGACAAGCTCCAAATCCGGGACGAAGTCAGTGAGCAAGCAGGAGAACGATGTGGTGGCACCCCTGCCCGTGACACCGATGACCTGGTTCGGAGCCATCGGAGTGGGGAACATGACGGGAATACGGAGCGTACGTTCAATGTACTTCGGTTCAAAGTAGAGGTGCTGTTTGTTGAAGGGACGGTACATGCCAACGCGAAGATTGAAGGCATCCGGGACAATGAGTTGTCCGCGCTTGAAATGGTCTCGTAGTCCTACAGTCCACTTGATCCGGTCGGGAGAATCATTGGTGGTGGCTTCCGCTTCAGTCATGGTTCCATCAGCGACTGATCGGAGACGTTCTCGGTAGAAGGCTGTCATATCCTGCATACGTTGGTTCAGCCGTTTTGAGTCATAGGCATAGAGCCACACATCACGATTGGTTTTGAGGCCGTTCGAATACAGGGAAACCACCGCCCGAGTTGATGGCGATCCTTTTTCCCCTGGTACAGCCAGCGGAAAGAGTCTCCGATAGCTAGATCTCTCTGATCGAGCCAGTCGTGGTGTTCATCTGGCTGAACTGTTTGCCAGTCAGCAATGCCGGCAATGGACCCGAACTTCCGGACCCACTGCAGCTTTTGCTCGCGGGACAGGTAATCGCCGATGTCCTTGTAGTGGATCCGGCATGCGCCCTGATGCGCGGGATCCCGCACCAGCACCATCACGGCCACCGGCGTCCGTGAACCGGAGCCGAATATCTTGCCCCCTTCCTGGCGGGATCGTTCTCCCTGGGTTCGCTGATTCCCCCTGAGGTTGAACACATACAGGTGGGAGAACTCGTCGGCCAGGCAGGCCCGTAGGCCCGCATCCGCATTGCCGTCAATGAACGAACCGTTGGTCACGAAGGCGATCACACCGTGCTCCCCAATCCGGTCACTGGACCAGCGAAGAGCCAGCTTGTAGCTGTCATACAGGGAATTCCGTAACGTCGCCTGGCTTCTCTCCACGAAGGTTTCCTTTACCCGCTGTGCCAGGTGCGGATATGACACATTGGGGTTTTCATCAATCGAACTGCGCTGCCCCGCCGAATAAGGCGGATTGCCCACAATGACCGTGATGTCCCGATCCTGCTGCCTCTGCACCCTCCGGCTGTTGACCGGAAGCGATGCAGGGAACTGCCCCACCCCTTCACCCAGGTTGAAGGTGTCGGCCAGGACAATGCCGCCAAACGGCGCATAGTCACTGTCCATGCCGCGCCGACCGTGGAAGGTCTCCTCGATGTTGATAGCCGCGATGTAGTAGGCCAGCAAGACGATCTCGTTGGCGTGCAACTCGGATGTGAACTTGCGCACCAGGTCGGCGTCGCGGACAAGCTCCGGGTTTTGTAGCAACCGCACAATGAACGTGCCCGTGCCGGTGAACGGATCCAGGACGTGCACGTTCTCGTCGGTCAGCCTGCGGCCAAAATGCTGCCGCAGGGCGTGGTCGGCGGAGTGGAGGATGAAGTCCACCACTTCGACGGGCGTGTAGACGATGCCCAGCCGTTCGGCTTCCTTCTTGAGCGCCACCGCAAAGAAGCGCTCGTAGAGTTCGAGCAGCACCTTCTGACGGGCCTCGGCGTTGTCGAGCGCCCGTGCCCGGCGGCGCACCGACTCGTAGAACGGATCCAGGTCCCGGGTCTCATTCTCCAGGCCTTCGGTTTCCAGCAACTCGACCAGACGGTTCAACGCACGGGAAACGGGATTCAGGGCCGCGAAATCGTAGTCGGCAAACAGGGCCCGGAACACCGGCCCCGTGACCAGGTGCTGGGCGATCATCGACACCACGTCGTCTTCGTCCAGCTCGCGGTGCAGGGTGCGCCGCAGGTCGTCGAGGAACCGCTCGAAATCCCTCTTCAGGGTGATCCGTTCGGGGTTGGCGAGCAGGCCCGTGACACGCATGCGGATGCGGTCCGCAATGTCGGCCACATCCTCCGCCCACTGGGGCCAGTACTTGCGATCGCCGCACTTCTCCACCACCTTGGCGTAGATCGCGCCCTGCGGGATCTTGTACACCAGGTCGAGTGCCTGCTGGATCCTGACGTCCTGTCCGTTCCCGTTCCCATTGCCACCGACAACGATGATCCGCTTCGACGGACTGCGATTCAGGTCCAGGGAATTGATTTCCAGGTCGAAGCGGTCGTCGTGGCTGCGCAGGGCGCGCAGCACACTCCACACCACCTGGAACGTCTTGTCGTCGTTGAGAGCCTGTTCGGGATCCTGGTCGGGGCCGGCCACCACCGGCAGGATGATGTAGCCCATCTGTTTGCCTTCGGCCCGCCGCATCACGCGGCCGACGGCCTGTACGACATCAACCTGCGACTTGCGCGGGGCGAGGAACACGACGGCGTCGAGCGCCGGCACGTCCACGCCCTCGGTCAGACAGCGCGCATTGGTCAACACGCGGCACTCCGCCTGGCCGTCGGTGTCCTCTTCCTGCAACCAGGCCAGCTTGCGCTGCCGGTCGAGCGAGTTCTGCTTGCCGTCCACGTGCTCGACCACCAACGGCAGCAAATCCGCCTGGTCAATCCCGTGCGTGTTGGCGCGCGCGTCGTCGACTACGGCCTGCCAGTGGGTCTCGACCAATTTCGACTTCCGGATCGTGTTCGTGAAGGTAATGGCCCGCAGCAACGGGTTGTGCTGATCGCCGGTCACATCCCGGTCGGACAGAAAGCCTTCCGGATCGGCCAGCGCATCCCAGCAGCCCAGCAGCTTGACCGCATCGTCGAGAGCAAGCCCCGACTCCTGCACCCGACCCATCAGGTTGGCCAACTCGACCTCCACCTGTGTGGATTTCAGCGTCAGGATGACAACCTTGTAGTCGGTCAGAAATCCGCCCTCGATGGCTTCGGAGAACTGCATGCGATGGAACACGGGCCCGTATACGCGTTCATCGTCCATCGAAAAGACTTCCATCGCCCGGTTGGCCGCGGCCCGGCTTTGGGCCGCCGACGTATAGACCCGCGGCGTGGCGGTGGCGTACAGGCGTTTCCGCGCACGGAGGCGGGAAGCATCATGTACCAGTCGGAACGGCGACACGTCCCGTTCGTCCCCGCGGTTGGCTTCCGTGTCCTCCACACCGGTCGTACGGTGGGCTTCGTCGCACACCACCAAATCAAAGGTTGGCGCGCCGCCGGCCTGGGCGTTGACGACCAGCGGCAGCGACTGGTAGGTGCAGAACACGACCGTCAGGGCCTCCGGCCGCTCCTTTGTCAAACCGGCCTGGATTTTCACCGGGTCGGTCGTCACCGGGTAGTCAAGTTCGAGCAGCGACGCATCCTCGTCGTCGCGACCGGCGCGGGTGTCGGAGCAGATGCCCACATAGCGCAGGCGCAACGTTTTCTGCGCGCTCCATTCGCGCATCGTCTGCGCCATCAGCGCGATCGATGGCACCAGGTAGAGAACGCGCCCGCCCAAGCCCACCATCCGCTCCGCAATCCAGAGCGTGACGGCCGTCTTGCCCGTCCCGCAGGGCAGGATTAGCTGACCGCGGTCGTGATCGGCAAGGCCCTCGCACACCCTGTCCACGGCCTCCTGCTGGTAGGGATGGGGCGTATGGGGTTCGCGTTGCGCAAACTCCAATGCTTCGGGATCGTTGACAAAGCGCAGCCAGTCCACGTCCCAGCCGTTCAGTTCCGAGGCGTCCAGCACGCGGCAAGGCTTGGGCGAGGCCTCAAGTTGCCGCAATGTGTTGCCTTGGATGGGACCACCCGTGTTGACAATTAACCGTGAGGTGAACTGCAGCGGCTCGGAGGCGGCCATGAACGAGTCGATGGCCTTTTTGGGCACCGGTCGGTGGGCATCAAAGAACTTGCATTGGATGGCGCAATAGCCGCCTTCCCGTTCCTCGGCGACCAAGTCGATGCCCGTATCGGGTCCATCGCGGTCCGGCCACTCACCCCACAGCCATACGCGCTCGAAGCGGTCCCCCAGGATGCCCGGCTCCTTGGTCAGGGCGGCCTGCATGAGACGTTCGAAGGAGCGGCCCATGCCAAACAGGTCGGTGGCCTGGTCGCGCAGGATGGTCAGGGCCTTGTCGAAATGGGGCATGGGAGTTACCAATGGGTGGGTGGGCATGCGGCAGTCGGGACATTCGTCCCGACAATGGCTACGCCTTGTTCAGAGCATGAATCTTGCAATATGCACCCGCAACTGCGCGACCTGCTCCAAGTCCACACCAGCGGCCTCATCGGCGACATCCACACCCTGGCGCAGATGGCTGACCGCAACTTCGAACAAGATCTGTACCCGCTGTGGGTTCGGGTGGATGAACGGATCCCGGGTCCGGGGCTGCAGTATGCCTATTGGAAACAAGGTGACTGGCGGATCGGATCGATTGATGCGCGGCACCTTGCGGGATGGGCGGATTGTCGCCTGTCCGGCCTGTACGGTGACGGGGAACGTTCCTCCCGGATGTAGCCGTGTACCGGCTCGTCCGAAGCCTCGTGGCCGCGCCGAGGGTCCAATAGCAGCTCCGGGGCGATGTTCAATGTGTCCGTTTAGGCTGCCGTCGGTTGGCGGGGCGGATCGTTAGGCGGATCCTCTGGACCGTGGTCCAGGACGGCTTCGATACATCACCAACTGCAAATCGGGCTTTATGGTTTTCGTGGGATCCACAAGATAGCGCCAAACGATATACCAGCCGGAGTGATCGTAATGGGACTGGATGGGCCACCCGCGCAGGCTGGCCTTGCTTTCCAGGCAGTCTTCCGGACGCAGCGGAGTCGATGCCCCGCGCCGACTCAGGTCCGGAAAGCGTGTCTGCGCCGTCGCACTGTGCCGGTGCTTCTCGTAGTTGCTCAGGCTGTCCAGCGCCTTCGTGCCGAACATCCCGACGATGGCGCTGAACACATTGGCCTGTTCGTAGTAGAGATCAATGAAGTCCCTGTCGTTGAGGGCGCGCTCGATGTATTCGATGGCCCTGCGAATGGCGGAGATCTCCAGTCCGGCCGGAAGCTTGACCGACGGGTCGAACATGTCAGACCGACAGCCGCGCCAGTTTCGGAATCGCAACCGTGCCCATTTGGTGGAATTCAGGGTTGTGTTCAATGCCGATGCTGCGCAACCCGCAGGCCTCGGCGGCCGCCAACGTGGAGCCCGAACCGGCGAAAGGGTCGAGCACGACACCGGTACCCAGCGGCAAACTCGAACGCACCAGCAAGCGTAGGAAGGCCTGTGGCTTGAGCGACGGATGCGGCGCGATTTTCCGCTCCAGGCCACGGGCCGGCGCTGACCGTACAAGGTCCTTGAAAGGTTCGCTGTCGGAAAACCGCCGCAGCCCACCCGTCCCCCACGTTCTGAGGTTGTCCTGTACGCGCCCTTCGCACGGACGACGGAAGATGCCCCACGGCTCGAAGCAGGACTTCGGCATCACGGTTACGTCGCGAAACTCGTCGTGCGCATTCTTCGGGCGGTCACCGCCGCGCAGCGTGTGCACTTCCCTGATCAGCAGCCCCCGCGACTCAAACCCGGCGGCAATGAACGGCTCGAACACCAGGTGGGACAGGAGCGGATTCGTCGCGATGAAAACGTGGGCGCCGGGAACCAACACGGGCAACAGCAATGCGGACAGGCGACCGAAGAACGCGCGCATGGTCTCCTTGTCGCGCTCATGGAGCACGGTAAACCGCGGCACCGGTTGACGGAGGTTGCCGTCCAAGGCGGGCGGCTGCCGCCACACGCCGCCGTGGCCGTCCCGGCGTTTCCGGAGTTGTTGGGAGGAGAACTCAACAAGCCCGAACGGCGGATCGGTCACGACCGCATGCACGGAATGCGGCGCGGCTGCTTCAAGCCAGGTGAACGCATCGTCGAGAATGAATTCGTAAAGGCCTTTTTGGCCCTTCACGGGGACCGGGGTCTCGAAGGGCAGAGGCAGGGTCGTTACGGTCACGGACCTATCCCCCGGCCGGGGTCGGTGCGCCGGACCGCCGCTCACCGTCCGGCGTCAGGTAGCGGTAGAGAGTATTGGGCGTCACACCGGACAGACGTGCGATTTCGCGCACCGTCAGTTGCTTGGCGCGCATCAGGTTGGCCGCCCGGTCGAGCGTCTCCGGCGTCATCTTGGGTTTGCGTCCACCCTTGCGGCCCCGCGCGCGGGCGACGGCCAGCCCGGCCTTCGTACGCTCCGAGATCAGGTTGCGTTCGAACTCTGCGAACACGCCGCAGATCTGGAACAGTGCCTTGCCGGCCGGCGTGAGGGTGTCGATGCTCTCCTGCAACGACACCAGTTCGATGCCCTGCTGTTCAAGGTTCGCCACCTGGTCGATCAGGTCCTTGAGACTGCGGCCCAGGCGGTCGAGCCGCCAAATCACCAACTGATCGCCCGCCCGCGCGCAGGCCAACGCCTGACCGAGGCCCGGGCGTTCCAGTCCCGGACTCGAGCCCGACACCTGGTCGGTATGGATGTGTTCGGAGTCACAGCCCGCCGCCTGCAGCTGGTCGATTTGCAAGTCGAGCGTCTGTTCGTGGGGCGAGACGCGGGCGTATCCGATCTTCATGATCGCAGTGTAACACAAACGTTGTTCGAGAAGCGGTCGATATATAGATTGTTGATATGGGTTGTTGCGTACATGCCACGAGGGGCCGTTGGGTCCGACGACGCGCCGTCGGCTGTACCCCGCAAACGGCCGTTCATGGCACGAGCATGGAGTAGGCAAATTTGGTGAAATTGGCCGCACTTGACCGTCAATGCCGATTCAGAAGGCGTGCCAGCCAACCGGTGCGGGATTGGCCGGGGACAGTCAGAGGTTCACCCAGGAACCCGTCCACCTCATGCCGATAAAGGATCGTGCGTCGCCGGCCGGAAGTATCGTGATCGATCAGGGAGGAAGGCACATCCTCCCAACTGAAATCGCCGCGTCCGAACATATCCGCCGTCTCCCAGACCGAGAGGCGGTTGTCGTCCAGAACCGTCCACCCCATTTCGCCGGTCCCGTCCTCTGCCCTGTACAGATCCGGCCGCAGGCGGTCGTGCAATCGCCTGCGCACTTGGTCGTGTCGATGATTGGCATAGTCGGTGAGCCACCCCATGCTGCGACACCAGCCCGGTACAGTGTCGACACCCTCGGATACCAGCTGCGCCAGAATGTCGGTGGCCAATCGCAGCCAGTCCTCCGGCTGCGGGTCCGCGGCCAGTTTGTCCAGGATTTCGCACAGCCAGCGGCGGTAGAGGTGGGTGGTAAGGCCCTTGCGGCATCTAACTACGCGCGCATGCAGCCGTCGTCTGCGATCTTCATGGTGCTGCGGCAACGATGCGGTGGTATGGATCATGAGGCAGCGTTTCACAATCTCGTCGGGATACGAGGTCAGGTCCGCATTCATGGAGAGCAACAGGCCTGGATGTGCACTGGCCGGCCTGATCAGTTCGTTCTTGATCAAATCCGTGCCGTGGTCGCGGAAGGCTTTTTTGCTCAGATCGTCGAACACAATGGGCAACCGCCCCCAGTTGTCTTGCAAAGCCCGCACCTGGCGGCGCGTGAAATGGGCTTTGTCGACCACTAAAGACCGCCCGAACATGGCGGTGGCCAACGTGTCAACAAGACTCGTCTTGCCGCAGTTGGAAGCGCCGAAGACGATGGCATAGAGCGGCAACTCGAAAAGGTCGCCGTCCGTTCGTTGGGCACGGGTGCGCAGGTCGCACAGCAAGGGGCTGAACCAGTACCAGGCCCAGAGAATGAAGTACTGCTTTTGCAGGTGGGCTGCATTGCCGGAGAACTCCTCGAAGCCGGCGAAATAATCGTGCAGGAGGACTGCATCGCCCGCCGCCGCGTCCCGGTCCCAATCCAGGGGCCAGGGTTTGTCGTCCAGCCACGCCATCCGGCGATTGGCATCCAACCTGAAACTGCTGTGGTTGGTTTTGTCAGGATCGTTCACCACCTTTACGGTGCGCAGGCGGGTCTTGGCTGCGGGTGGTAGCGGGATGCGGCCCTGGCGAGCGGGAGGGGCCTGCAGGTCCAATTCGGCCGGGAGGTCTGCGGCTGCCTGCTTCAGGATTTCGATCTGATCCGATACGGGTGCCTCGGAGGCTGTCGGGTCCGCAAAACCGGCCCGGATTCTGATCTCGCTGGTTTCCTGCTCCGATTCCAGGACTGGCACATCGCGCCAAGTGATCTCTTTCGGGTTTTCCTCGACCCACGGTTCCAATTCGCGCAGCTTTAGCTCATCGGTGGACTGCTCCCGAATGTTCTCGTAGAGGCCGCAATAGAAGTTCCAAGCCCGGTCATCGTCGTCGAAACAGACCAAGTTCTCGTGCTGGCGTCCGCCCAGGCCCTGTTCGGAGAAGTTGGCCGATCCGACCAGGACGCGCTGGTGGATGCCGTCCTTGCCCGAGTCGGATTGCAGCAAATAGAGCTTGGTGTGGGAAACCTCATCCCGCACGACGCGGAAACGGGCCCGTTCGTCGAGAATCGCCTTGATAATGCGCTGTTTACGACCGTCCGGCACCTGGAGAATGATGCCCCGGGCGGACTCTGCGAGCGACTTCGCGACTTCGTTCTGGACCGCCACCACGTCCCTCACATTGCCGATCACCCGTTCACAGCCAAAGATGCACTCAAAGTCCCGATAGCTGTAATCCAGGAATTGGGCAACGGTTTGCACGCTTGCGGTGTAGGTCAACACCCGCAGGACATCAAAACCCTGAAGCAGCTCCCAGTTGAAAGGTTCGGTGGCTTGGAAGGATGCCCGCACGACCTGCAAATGAGCAGGCGGCAAGACAGAACCGTTGGGCTGGGCGAACAGGTCGGCTGGCATGGATGGGTATATGGGCCTCCAACAGGTTTATGGAGTGTAGTAACCGATGCTGAGCAGGTGGGGCAACGCCAGTGCACAACGGTTGCATCTGCAACCGTTGTGCATAGTTTACACATCAGGCAGTTGTATCATGGTTTGTAAACCACACGGAAGGAGCGTGCCCCATGTTCAGCGAGCGTCTCAAACTTGCCCGCAAACGCAGTGGTCTGTCCCTGCGGGCGTTGTCC
Source organism: Caldilineaceae bacterium (assembly GCA_965219935.1). Classification (GTDB taxonomy): domain Bacteria; phylum Chloroflexota; class Anaerolineae; order Caldilineales; family Caldilineaceae; genus Bin34. The sequence continues at coordinate 2,803,909 of CBDCOU010000003.1, forward strand.
GCGACCATGGACGGCATCGTCTCGGCCCAGGCGATCGGCAAATACGAGCGGGCGGAGATGATGCCGAACTCAACCGTGGCCATCGCTCTGGCCAAGGCCCTGGAGGTGCCCCTGAGCTATCTGTTGAGTCCTTCCCGCGTGTCCCTGGAGTGTGTTGAGTTCAGGAAACTGGCTTCGACCAAGGCCAAGGAGCGGGCGGCGGTTGAGGCGGAGGTTCTCGATCGCGTGGACCGCTACCTGCAGATCGAGGCGATTCTGGGGCTCGACATCGCGAATCAGGAGGGACCGGATGGGGCTCCCTACAGGATCAACGCGGTGGAGGAGGCGGAGGGGGCAGCCGCGTCGGTTCGCGATGCGTGGAACCTTGGCGGCGGACCGATCCCGGACATCATCGAACTGCTGGAAGAGCGTGGCGTCAAGGTGTTTGAATGGCGTTTACCCGGGTCGGTGGATGGGCTCAGTTGTCGGGTGCATCGGGTCGGAGGGGGCGACGTTCCCGTTGTCATCTGCTCCACCGGGAAGTCGTTCGAAAGGCAGCGCTTCACGATTGCTCACGAACTGGGCCATCTGGTCCTGGACATCCCGCCCACGGTACCGGCAGAAAAAGCCTGTCAGCGCTTTGCCGGTGCGTTCCTGGCACCCGGGGACGAGCTTACCCGTGAAGTAGGACGCCGCCGACTCAACTTCAGCTTCGATGAATTCATCGAAATCAAGCACATCTTCGGCATCAGCACGGCGGCTTTGGTCATGCGCATGCGCGATCTGAGAATCATCACAGAGGCCACGGTCCGGAACATATTCCGCGGCATTGGAAGCGGCTGGAGAACCAAGGAGCCATATCCTCTCAAACGAACCGAGAGCCCAACCCGTTTTCGTCGCCTCTGCCTGAGAGCGCTGGCGGAGAATGAAATTTCGGTGTCCAAGGCTGCGGAGTTGCTCAGACTGAGAGTTAGCGAGATCGAAGGCATCATGGCCGGTACTGCCACTGCCGGATTGGAATGTCGATGAAGGTTCTCGTCAGCGACAGTTCCATCCTGATCGAGTTCTCGAAGCGAGGGCTGTTGGGCAGGATGTTCCAACTCGAGTTTGAATTCGCGGTGCCGGATCTGCTGTTCCATGAGGAGCTGATCGACCTTGGCGCACACACGCGGTCGGATCTCCTTGATCTAGGCCTGAGGGGTTGAGGCCCTGAATGCCAAAGGCGTGGAAGTTGCCATCGCCTATCAGGACGAGCGACCGGCCTTGAGTCTTGTTGATTCCTTTGCTCTTGCGCTGGCGTCGCATCAGGGATGGCCCCTCCTTACGGAAGACAGGGCCATGCGTAGCGTCGCAGACTCCAAGGGCATCGCCCACCTGGATGCTCTGTGGATCATCGACAACCTGCTTGATACCGGCATTCTGTCGGCGTCAAGCAGGTCGTGGCTGCTCTTGAAACAATGCGTGACGATCCAAGATGTCCGGTTTCCAAATCCGGGTTGGCTGTTCGCCTACGGCGATTGGGTGGTTGAGCCGTGATAGCCGCCTGTACACAGCCTGAGCACAAATCCTTCGCCGAGTCCGACCTCAAGGTTGGAAGCTTTGCAGTCGGCTCAACCGACTGCAATCTCCACCCTGTCTCAGCCACCGAACCGGTGAGCAAGGAGTGTTGGTCCTTGCTCAGGCAGATGCAGCAGGTGCAGAACAAGCCTTCGGAACCGATCGCCTTGTGCTACCTAACCATGTACTGCACTGAAGCTCTGTGACGGTTGCGCACCGAGTGGTGAACACCGCCCAGCTGCGCTACCAAGTAGGCCCCGGCGAACTACCCGGGCCAAGCATGGGCACAGTGGCTGGTAGTGGCCAGTGAGGCGTGGCCCAGGGTCTGTTGCACCATATGCACCGGAGAGCCGCGGTCCAGGCTGTAGCTGGCACAAGCATGGCGCAGCCAGTGCGGGGAGGACGCGGCGGTCATACCGGTCCGACGGGTTGCGGCCTTGCGCCTTCTCCGAGCTGTGCTCGGGGTTTGCCTGCGACGTGAGGTTGAAGCACGCTGGCCAGAATTTGAACACCACGACGGGTTACGTCAACCTTGCAGCCCCAACCCAGAGATGTGCGGTTGCTATGTCGCCAAGCATTGGGGATCTTCCACGTCTCATCACATAATTCCTGCCCGAAGCGCGCCGGAGACTATCAGCCGGGGACTGACAGTTCGATGGTGTCCAGCATTTCCCTGTGGATGTGGTGCCAGTCCCGATCAAGATTGACCGTCCGGGCCTGGATGCGGAACCCTTCGAGTCTGATGTCGACTCTGAGCGACTCGCGGACCTCCGGATAGAGCAGGATGCCTTCGTGCACAGGCCCTCTTGGGTTCGTCCCCTGACGGTTCCGCACGTAGGCCAACAGCTGGTACAGGTTGTTGGAGTACAGCTTGCCGGTGCCGGAACCTCGTCCCCGCGCTAGCGCGTCCCTGTAGTACTTCGTGTCGAGGACGATCCGCCGCTCGGACGATTCAAGGATAACGTCGGCCTCCATGATGGGGATTCGTGACCGGTCGGCGCCGGTTTCCGCGTCGGCGTCCGTCCAGTGGATCCGGCGCCCCCCCGAATTCACACTGTAGACACGCTGCTCGCGCCCATAGAACCCCGTGACGAACTCCTCGAAGAGTGCCCACATGGTCGCTTCGTCCCGCCGAAAGTCGCGGAACGCCGTGCGGCCCGTGTTCTCGTCGACAATGGCACTCTCGTACAGAAGCCTGCACACCGAGAGGAGGAACTGGTAGAGCCGCCGGTTGCCGCCCAGTTGGACTTGGCTGAAGGTGTTCCTCTTCAGTCGGGTGCGCGACACGCCGTCGAGCCTCCGATAGGCGGAGCGGACCTCGCTGCGGACCTCGCAGTCAAGCCTTATCCGCCTGTCCAGGAGCCCATGCAACGCCGTGCGCAGGATGCGGTTCGGTAGGACATCCACCGACAGCTCCTCGAAGTCGCAAGCGGCCCGGCCCTGCACCCGGAGCGCCCGTTTCGCCGTCTCGCTGACCGCCAGCTTGCCGCGGATTCCGGCAAGATCCTCCCGCCTTTCCACGTACCCGCGGGCGATGCCACGTCGGAAGAGGTGGTTGACTCCACCAGCGAGCACCTTGCCCAGCAGATCCTGCACTGTCGACAGGGAACCCAGCGTGGCCAGCCGGCTGGTGTCCCGCTCCTGAATCCGTCCCCAGGCGTAGCAGAGGAGGTAGTAGACGTTGAGGATCGGGATGTCCTTCAAGATCAGCCATCACCGAGGAGTTGTGCCACTTCCGTATCGACATCCTCCGGCGCATCGAACCAGTACTCGCGCAGAAGGGGCGCGATCCGAGTATCCACAACGTGCTTGTACCAGTCGTCCGAGGGCCTGTCGCCTTCGCCGGGCACGAAGTAGCTGTGACCGATCTGGAAGCCGGGACCGAGTTCCTTGTCGTTGCGGATCGTCTCGTTGAGTTTGGCCATCCGCCCAGAGATACGGCGAACCAGTTCGGGATCCGCACCCTTCTCGGTGAGATGTTTCTTGAACGCTAGGTGGCCAAAGGCTGGTTCCAGCGTCTCGAAGGCGAAGCGTCGGCGGAGCGCGTAGTCAACCATAGCGAGGGAGCGGTCGGCGGTATTCATCATGCCGAGGATGTAGACGTTCTCCGGGACGTGGAACCGCTTGTCGGAATAGGTCAGGGCGACCGCGTAGTTCTCACTCCGCTTGTCGCGCTCTATCAACATGAGGAGTTCGCCGAAGATGCGGGAGAGGTTGCCGCGGTTGATCTCGTCGATGATGAAGACATGGGGAATGTCTGGGTTGGCCTGCGCGCGCTCGCAAAACCGTCGGAAAACACCGGGCTTCAGGTCGAAGCCTCCTTCTTTGGTGGGCCTGAAGCCCTCAACGAAATCCTCGTAGGCGTAGGACTGGTGGAACTGGACCATTTCGATGGGGCCATCATCCTGGCGGCCGATCAGGCACCAGGCAATGCGACGCGCCATGAAGGTCTTCCCGGTGCCGGGCGGCCCCTGGAGGATCAGGTTCTTGTCGGACTTGATGGAGGCGAGAAGGCGGTTGAAGTGGTCGGGTTCGAGGAAAAGGCCTTGCCGGGCTTGCGTCGCAGAGTAGCTGTCGTGGTTCGGATCCTCACTGTTCTCGTCGGGTTGGGGAGTGCCCAGCCAAAGTTCTTCGATCGGTGAGCGGTAGAAATGAATCTCATCCTCATCGGGATACTCACGTTCCAGGCGCCGACGGATTGAAAGAATTTCTCGATCGATGGCAACCGCATCGGTGGATTCCAACCCATTGCCACTGCTCAGGGCCGCAACGATCTTGCTCTTCATATGGCCCGTCGCGATCGGTTCGAACTCGTCCGGAAAGAGAAGGAAGAGCAGTATGTGGCGGAACATCCGCTTTTCCACAAACTCTCCCGCGTCCAGCCATGACGCGCAATCCCATGGGTGGTGAAGGAGGGATTCGCGCTCATCAATCTCCAGCGAGAACCATCGGTGCATGGCGTCCGCGAAGAAGCGGAACTCCTTCCACGCCAACGTGTTGTACGGTACACCCGGGTTGGCGACGCCCGTTCCGAGCACGGCGTCATTCAACAGGTCATGGTCTGCCGGAAAGTCTCGCCCCGACCAATTCCAGATCTCGCGGATGCGGTCACGCTTCTTGGCTGCTCCCATTGAGCTCGAGAGTTGGATCAGGTGGTACACCCATGTCATTTCGGCCCAAAGGCAGCTGGCATCTGACGACCCGGGCTTGAGCTTGTCCTCAAGTTCACTCAGATATGAGATCGCAGGCAAATCGTCTTTGGTTCTCTCCACATACAGTTCGTGCAGTTCGTCAAAGCCCTCGCGTGTCCACAAGGACCGTTCCGTGAACAGCGACTTCTCGTTCAGGAGACACCGCCGCTTCCAGTGTTCGGCTGCCGCCAGGATGGGCTCGGCGGCCTTGAATCGGCTCATTGGGCAATCTCCCGTCGGCCTCGGAAACGGGGTTTTGGATACGAGTTGGGGGTCGAAAACGATTAGGCGTTTGCGCACTGGCAAACTGGACGGGGTCTGAAGTCTGTATTGACTGGGCTGGGACCACGAAGGCTTTCGCCTTCTTAGCCTACAGGAGTTCCCCACCATGACCAACACCCATGTTGGGATCGACGTTTCCAAACACCAACTCGACCTGGCGGTCTGGGGTACCGAAGACGTCGACTGCGGTTATGCCTGATGAACGGGCACAGCCGCGGCCTGGATGCAATACGCAGTCTACATAGGGGTACTGTGGTCAGCGCCGACCTCCCGACCTTCGGGTTCGACGAGCAGGGAGCGCCAAGCCGCGGGGTCGGCCATCACGACAGCGATCCGGTCTATGGTGTCGGCGGGCGAACCGAATTTGTGCCAATGGGATTCAGTGCGCGCCAACTGGGCATCCGTCAGGATGTTGCCGAGCAGTTTCCGCAGTGCGTTGATACGCTCTACATCAAGCACCTCCTGCTGAAACTGTTGCTTTTCCCTGTCACTGAGTTTGTGGCGAGCGTAGTGGACGAGCGGCAGCGTGCCGAAACCTCCCAGCGCATCATCGCCCACATACTCGCTGTAACCCACCTCGCGGGGCGTTTTGCCCGTCGCTGCCAACGCGTGGTCGGCCATCGCCAGACAGGCACCCTGCGCCGCAGCGACCAACGTTTCGGTAGGCAGTGTTGGCCACTCCACCTGCGAGTCCTGGCTGTAGCGCGACGTTTGGTAATAGGCATCCAGCTGCCGCAGGTGGGACGCCGGCGCGGCAGTGAGCAGGATGCCATGCGGATCGGCGGGCAGCAGACCGGCGAGCGTCGTCAATGTATGCCGACCTCTATTGTCCTTGACGACATCGAAGACATCGATGCCCAACGCACCCAGCGCGGCTTTTACGCATCGTTCGAGCGCGTTGTGTGCGGCCATGACCGCATCGCCTTCGGCTTCGTCGGAGCCGAAGGCTACCAACGCATATTTCAAATATCGCCGTCCGGCTTGCAGCAGATCCCTGACTCCTTCCCAAGTGTCGTTTTGCTCCATGGGGGGTAGCGGTTCTCCTGCGGGGGTCATTCCGTGTCGCTGTACTTGCCCGGCGATGTGGGGCAGCGACGTGCGGCACTTGTCGAACTCGGCGCGCGTGAAGTGGAAAATCTGCGTGGAGGGCAACTCCGCATACGGTTGCTCCTGGGCGCAGATTTGCGCCAATGCTGCCTCGGCGGTATCCCTGTCGCCGCCAATCACCGCCAGATCGATATCCGAACCCGACTGCCAGTTTCCGGCGGCGCGCGAACCGAACAGCAGCACCTGCGCGTCGGGCAAACTTGCCTGCAGATCGCCCGCCAACGCTAGGGCGCGGGGATCGGGGCCGCCATGACCTTGCGTCGAGTCGGTGGTGAATCGTTCCAAAGCAGCGGCCATGTTGCGGTTTCCGATTTACGTTCGCAGGGAGGGGATACCGACCAATGGAGGATTGTACGCTACGTACGAAGGCGGTCACGGGGGCATGGTCCGTGCGCAGGAAGTGGACGATGAGCGTCAAGCACTTGGTTGAACTCCCTGCGAGGTCCTTCCATGCTTTCGATGCGGTTTGGATCAGGTAGAGCTTGGCGTGTATCCGCTTGCAGGGATCCCAAAGGCGGATCGGCACCAGGGAAGGACGTCCTCGGCGTTCACAAATGGCCCTGCACTGCGCCTGTTCCCGTCCCAAGCGCCGGTTGACCGAGCAAGGGTTCCGGTACAGGGTTCTTGGGCCATAGGAGTGGCTTTATGCGGCGGTCAAACCGAAAGCCGCATCTGAGAACTCGACACTACGGATCCCGCTACCATCCCCCCCCGGAATTTGGTAACGCTCGGAGCACCCCGAACCGGACCAATACAACCGCAGAAGTCCCCGCCGCTGTGCGGGCTTCTGTTTGGCAAATGCAGGGGCTTTGGGCCGGATAGCGGTGTTCAGCCTGAATTGAAGATGCTTTCCATGAAGGCGTGGACATCCGGCGCCCTTTGCAGCAATGCAAACCGGCCCCAACTCCCGGGCATGCCGAATTCCGACAACTCCCAGGTGGCGTTGAAGTACAACGTGGTGAAGACGGCGAAAAACTCCTCGACATTCGTCATCGCATAGGCGTCCTCAAAGCGATCCAGCCGCTTGGCCCGGTCGAAGAGGGCCTCGATGTGCAGATGCTCGGCTGAGTCGAAGCAGAGGTTGTGTATGGAGTGCGCGAACTCGTGGATTGTCACGTCCGACCAGGCGCCGGCGTCGCTCAACAGGGCAAGCAGATTTTCCTCCGGGATTCCGGACACGGGCTGGCCGGGGATCGCGCCGAGGCCGCGGAATTCGTCGTACGGGTACCCGGTGTCGTCGTGCCGGCCCTTCAATTCCGCGAATTCCGGCAACTCGGTCACGTAGGAGTCACTGGGGTAGATCGCCAACGCCGCATCCGCATCCGCCAGACAGTCAGGAATACCGGGCCGCACACGGGCCAACATGCGATCCACCCTGTCGGCCGCTGCGTGCAGGGCCCGCGGGTCCACCTGGCCGGGTGCCTTGATCCACACGCTTTCCCTGTGCAGGAACTGCGTATAGTAGGACAGGACTTCGACAACTCTCAGACTGTCGAGCAGCGATCGCCTGGTTGCTGCGAATTCCTCCCATGCGCACATGCGGTGCTGCGCCCGGAAGCCGCGGGCCGGTCCGGTCGGGGAACCGCCCAGCATGATCACCTCTTCGACATCGAGCGTGCAGGAACCGGGCCCGTCCTTCACGCGGTATTTCAGAACGTACCGTGTCCGGCCTGCCACGTCCTGCTTCGCGAATGATTCGATCTCAAACACCAACGGGTACAACCAGTCGTCACGCGCACTGTCCCGGATGGTCCGGGCTAGGTCGTCGAGAGTGTTGCCGGTTGGATAACTATATGAACGGATCCGCAATCGGCCGTCACCCACCCACTCCGCATCGGTGACGTACGACCGTTCCTGTGTCCATCCCGCCGGAATGTCGATTGTGAACGCGTAGTCGTGGTTCCGGATCAAGATGCCGCTGTCGGGGGACCTCGCCCGCGCCGGCGCATCTGCTGGTGTGGGAGTAGGCGAGCGGGTAGGACGCACCGTCGCGGTTGGAACCTGCATGGACGGCTCGATCGAATCCAGGTATGCCTGCCAGATCCCCACGTGGCGCGACATAATCCAACCGATGTCCCCGGTCTCGGTCTTCAACTTCAGAAGCGTCCATCCGGCACCGCCGCCCGAACTCGCCAGCACGCAGACCTGAAGCCCGGGTTCAAGTTCCCGGCTGGAGTAGTTGAACGTCGCCGGTATCGAACCCTTCAGCACATATCGCAACTCGCCTTCGCACTCCATCCGCGGGGCCGGTGGCGTCGCCCCGGTCGCTACCACGGTCGACCAGGGGAATCCAAGGCCCAGACCACAGGCGGCGATTGCGATCAGAACCCCACCGACAAGGTACCTAATGCAACTCCGGCGAGACTTCGACACTGTGGGACCATCCGTTGACAGCATTATGGATCGGCTCCGAATTGCCCGCACTTGACCGGCGTGCCAATCCGGTGGACAACACTCCGCTGCCGAAGGTCCGCATCGAACTTGGCATTGACGGCATCAGGCGTCCGGCGCCCCATGGCACGCCGGAGTTTCGGGGGTTTTCGGTTGGGTCGGCGTCTGGGAGGGGCGTCCCCGGTATCCACAAAATGACTCTTGCACGGCACCCGTTCCCGTACCAAGCGCCGGTTGACCGGGCAAGGGTTCCAGTACAAGGGTTATAGGGCCTCATGGCCATAGGACCACCCTGTTGCCCTTGGGCATTGATCGGACTGCGAGACTGCGGTTGTTGCGAACACCGAATACAACCGAACTCCCATTTATCCCCGCGTCCTGTTCCGCACCCTGGCCATGGACAAGCTGGTCCGCGTACTGATTCTTCCCTGTATATTGATCGAGTCACGACCACTGCAGCGAGGTACCGCGATTGCCCAGGCCGGCACCTGGGTCTACCAGCCCCTAAGTCCTTGAGGCCCTTGGGACCTACAGCCCTGTATCCGAGGCCCTGCTTGGCCGCGTGCAATGCGCGGAGCGCCGCTCGGTGCGTGTGGCATACTCGCAGCACCCCTTGAGATCCGGATTCGGGGATGCTTTTGACGAGCGACTAAGACCATGCGCCCACGCCTTTCCCGTCTGGCCATCTCGCTGCTGCTGGCCATCCTGCAGTTGGCGGCCTGCAATGTTCCTGACCGCGAGGAACCCGAGGAACCGGCCGCAGAGGACATGCTGGCGGTGGTCACCTTGAACGCCAATGTTCGCACCGGGCCGAGTACCGACTATGCGATCGCCTTCGGGTTGACGGCTGGCGAGGAGATAACAGTGGTCGGCCGCAACGCGGCCGGCGACTGGCTGCAGATCAAACATCAGGACCGGCCCGGCTGGATCTTCGCCGCCCTGACGGACCTTGTGACCGAGACGGCCGCCGAGTTGCCCGCAGATATTCCGCCGCCGGTCACGGCGACGCCAACAGCTGAGCCGGAGCCCACAATCAAATCGGAATCCGCACCTGAAACGGTGGAACCCACGCCGGAGCTGCCGGCACAGACCGGGACTTCCCTGCACGTGACGGTGACCGGTTCGGTCGTCAACCTGCGCCGCGGGCCGGGCACCGACTACGCGGTAGTTGGACAGGTGCGTGCAGGTGACCAGCTGCAGGCGACCGGCCGCAACGCGGCCGGCGACTGGCTGCAGATCAAACATCAGGACCGGCCCGGCTGGATCTTTGCCGCCCTGACGGACCTTGTGACCGAGACGGCCGCCGAGTTGCCCGTAGATGTTCCGCCGTCGGTCACGGCGACGCCAACAGCTGAGCCGGAACCCACGCCGGAGCTGCCGGCACAGACCGGGACTTCCCTGCACGTGACGGTGACCGGTTCGGTCGTCAACCTGCGCCGCGGGCCGGGCACCGACTACGCGGTAGTTGGCCAGGTGCGTGCAGGCGACCAGCTGCAGGCGACCGGCCGCAACGCGGCCGGCGACTGGCTGCAGGTCGTGCACACTGCAGCTATAGGCGAACAGGTGTGGATCTACGGTCCGCTGACCGACATGGACGCCACAGCCACAGCATCGTTGACGGTGGTTGAGGCCGCCCAGGCTGCTGCAACCCCCACGCCAGCGCCGACACTGGTGCTGGGACGTGGAGGCGGCGGTGGCATGGGTGGCGGTGGCATAGGCGGAGGCGGAGGCGGACCTGCTCCCCTGCCACCCGAAGCCGGTGGCAGGGCCAACCCGAACAACAAGCGGTTGCCCCTGATGTACTTCCAGGATTACGGAGTCAACCCCTTCGTCGATGCCGACGAGGATCCACTGTCGACCTTTGCCCTGGATGGCGACACTGCGGCCTACGCGCTGGGGCGGCGCTACCTGCATGACGGCTGGCTGCCCGAACCTGAATCGGTGCGGATCGAGGAGTATGTGAACGCCTTCGAGGGCGGCTACGGCCCCTCGATCGACGGCTTGTCGCTGCACCTGGACGCCGCACCCGCGCCCTTCGCACCGGATGGCTACGTGCTGCTGCGTGTCGGCGTGTCGGCCCAGGCGTTTCCCGATGAGCGGGAGCCGGTCTCCCTGATCTTCATCGCGGACGTGAGCGGCAGCATGGAAGGCGATGCACGCCTGGAGTCGGCCAAGCGGCTGATGCTGGGTTTGCTGGAACAAAGCCACCCGGCCGACCGGGTCGCCCTGGTGACCTACAGCGACTGGGCCGAGGTGGTGAAACCGTTTGTTGCGACCGAGGACTCCCCTGACTTGGAGCAGGCCATTCGCAACCTGTATCCCGACGGGTCCACCTATGCCGAGGCAGGGCTGCGAATGGCCTACGAACTGGCGGCGGACGACATGCGGCGCGGCCGGGACGTGCGTCTGGTGTTGTTCAGTGATGGAGTGGGCAACGTGGGCGAGACCGGACCGGAGCAAATCCTGGAGCTTGTGGACGAGCACGCCCAGCGCCGGGCCACGCTGACGACCGTGGGCGTGGGGATCGGTGGCAACTACAACGATGTCATGATGGAACGCTTGGCCAACCGGGGCAACGGCACCTACCACTACATCGAGGACCAAGCGGCTGAGCAGGCGTTCCTGGCCGGACCCGCGCAGGCCGTCTTCCACGAGACGGCGCGGGATGCGCGGATCCAGGTGGAGTTCAACCCCGAAACCGTGCGCAAGTACCGGCTGTTGGGCTACGAAAACCGGGCCAAAGCTGACGACACGTTCCGCGACGACACGGAGGACTTCGGCGAGATCGGCTTTCGCTCCGACGTGACCGCCCTCTATGAGGTCCGGCCCTTGGACGCGGAACCGGAAGGATGGCTGGTCACCGCCCGGCTTCGCTATCGGGACCTGCATCTGGGTGAAGTCGTGGAGGTCGAAGCCGACATTGACTGGGACCAAGTGGGGGAAATGGACCGCTACTTCCAGCGGCAGGCCGCAGTGGCCGAATGGGCCGAACTGCTGGGCAAGTCGTTCTATGCCCAGTGTGGCAGCATCGAGGCAGTCCTGAACTTGCTGCCCGAACCATGGGACAAGGCCGGTGAGGAACTGAAAACGTTGGTCTGGACCTCCGGTCCCCTGTTCGATCCCTTCTGCGAGACGTAGGTCCGGGCGCACCGCTATCGTTGCGCCTCCTGGTCGGCGACGCCCGGCTGCAACTGCGCGGCTTACCGGACGCATCCGTGCACCGGATGGCCGAGACCGAGGACCGGCAGGTTTAGACCCTTCCTGGGTTGTTCAAATTGTCCCAGTTGCGACTACACACAAAACCTTTAGCCGGACAGGGTCCGGCCGCCAACTTCGACCAAGATCGGATTGATGTCTGAGAAGCAAGTTCCCGGCGTCCACAAAATAGCCCCTGCACCGCGCCTGTTCCCATCCCAAGCGCCGGTTGACCGAGCAGAGGTCACAGGGATCTTGGGCCGTAGACCTATAGAGACCTCATGCCGTAAAGCGGCACTGTTTCACTTTCGTTGATGTTGGTCCGAGACCCGGAAGGCGCTTGACCATCGGTGTGCTGGTTGGGTATTGGTGGTGGTTGACCCGGATCCGGGCCGCGCGGCGGTTTCGGGTTGGCGAACAGAGGTGAGAACATCGGGCGGGGTGTGACCGGTCGGATTGCCTTCCCTCATGCAAATGATCCGGCCCCACATCATAACAAACAGTAATAGCATCCGGCAAAGTTGTACTATTTTGAGATTGCAATCCTGCAATCTCAAACATAGAAATGGGGCTTTCGTCTTGAATTATAAAGTCATATTATTTCGCCGTCGATATCAACTGCCAAATGTCGATATCAGTGGATTTACGTTATGGATTAGTACGTCAACCGGACCAAAATCAACGATACTGAAACAGTACCTTTAAAGTCCCATGGCCCTTGAACATTAATCAGAAGCGGGTAGCATATTGCCAACCGCAGTTATCTGAATCCTGTCCTGCAGTAGTTCAAGCCATATGTCCCGTCTGGTAGTGATTCGCAACCTGCTCTCAATCCTGGTTCTGGTGTGGTTGCTTGGCGGCTGCATCGTGCCGCCTGCCGAAGACGAAACTCCAGCCCCCGCCGAGCCGGAGGTGGCGGAACCCACACCGCAGACTTCAAAATCGCTGAGCGTGACCGTAACCGGGACGGTTGTCAACCTGCGCCGGGGACCGGGCACCGCCTACCCGGCGGACGGGCTGGTGCATGAAGGCGACCAGGTGAGCGTGACCGGCCGCAACGCCGCCGGCGACTGGCTGCAGATCATGCACCCTGCGGCCGCGGGTGAACGCGTCTGGATCTACGGACCGTTAACCGACGTTGATGCCGCCACCGTGCAGGCGTTGACCGAGGTGGCCGAGGTAACCGAAGTAACCGAAGTGACCGAAGTCGCCACTGTTGAAGTTGCGGTATCAACGCCGGCCGACCTGAGCCACTGCGTCCAATGGCATACCGTTAATCCCAACGAGACGCGCCTGCGGCAGATCACCGATTGGTTCGGCCTGGACCTGCCGGCCGTCGCAGCGCTGAACGGAATGGATTCCGAAGCTCCCCTGACGGCCGGTGCGCAGATCTGCCTGTCCACCACCGGGCAGGTGCAGCCCCAACCGGTGGCGGAAGACCCGGTCCCACAGCCTCAACCTGTTCCGGTCGCTAGTGGCCAACCTTGCATTACGCCATGGGGCAATCCACATCCCTGTCCCCACATCCCCGACCATCCGGAGCAGGCCACCCAACCTGTCTCCGGCGTGCCGATCCTCTATCACGCGCCAGGTAGCTACAACCGGAACCTGCCGGGCCTCGATTACGACTTTGAACTGGTGTTGGGCGACGACTCCACGATGTGGAACTGGCGCATGCGCGAGCCGGCAGCCTGCTACGACGCGCTGCGCGCCCACATGGCCGAAATCCCCCGGGAGATCGGCCTCAAACGACTGGAAGTGCGTCTCTCAGACCCGGTTGAAGTGGATGGCGAAGGTCTCGCGGATATGGAATTCTCGGCGAGTTACTCCTATCCGGATGTCGACTGGAGCCCCATCTTCGAGGGCACGATGGCCTACGAAGATCGAGGGAAACTGCACCCGGACCTTGCATCGGTCCGGATGCGCTGCTACGACACCCCGCCGGGGCGACCCGACGATGACGTGTTCTGCCGCATCTACCCGAATTGGGGCAACTCGGGCAGCATCCACCTTGATGCGGCCGTGAACATTCTGCTGGCCGATGCGGCGGGCCAGATGTCCCGTTGGGCCAAGGCAAACCAATATCACCGGCAGAACTTCCACAAGCTGCAAGCCAACGCCTACATGGCTCCGCTCATCGACAACGGCAGCGGCGATCCCGCAGGCTTCGGTCCTTGCATGGCAGTGACGCGCGCTCGGTGACAGGGAGGGTTTGAACCTGCAACCGCGCAGGGTCGAGGGCTTGCCGGTCGCTACTGGTCGGTGCCGGCTCTACACCCCAGGAACCAGCGGCTGGATGTGATCCGGAGAACACGAGGCAGCAATCCGGCAATGAGACCCCCGTGACGGCAATTGGTTTGCCATTCCAGGGGCTGCCCTCAAATTTCAATCTTCCGGTGTGATGCACCGAAATCTGGCAGGATAGAGACGATTCCCCCGATGGCTGCGAGCGTCAGGAACAACAGAACACCGGATCCCAATTCGTTGTAATACCACTCCTGCACACCGCATGCAATCAGCAACAACCCGGGGATTCGCCTTCCGAATCCCAATAGAACCAGCACGAGCAACGGGTGTCCACGTCTCGCTGGCCGGCCGCCAATCCCAATTAGGATCGCACCAAGGACAATGGCGAGGGAGGAGAACAGCAATCCATTGACAAAATTGATCTCAACCATATCGCCCTCTGGTGCGTTCGGAACACCGAGTCCCAACGCAAAGGCATCTCCCACCATTGTCAAGAACGTAGCACCCAGAGCCAACAGCCCTGAAATCACCGCGATGATTCCCCCGGCTTTCCTCACGGTTGCAGATCCTCCCTCTCAACTGACACTCGGGCCACCCAGTTCCCCTGTAGCCGAGTCAAGCAAAACCCAAGGCAGCATGATAGCCCTAGCCGGCCGGATAGTCGCGCAGGAGCCATTGGTTTCCCGGACCCAGGACCAGAAGCTGGCTCGATGTACACCTGTTGTCCTTGTCAGTGGTCGGGAGCACACATCTGAGTTTGCTCCATAGCCCTATTCGCGGTGATGGTAATGCCACCGCTGGCAGCAACGAACGCATAAGCTCCGTTTGATCGCCACCAACCTATAAACAGGCCTTGGGAGGCAGGACTAGCTGCGCAGGGGATACACCCGCGTTCCAATAGGTACCGGTCTGAAGCCGAGGGCCGGCCCCCCGTCCAGACTCAAGCAGCGGCCCCCGGCCCAATCCTGAGGGGACGGTTGGCAGGGTGCCAGCACGCCAACCTGGCCGACGAGCCAAGGCCGGGGGAAAGTCGGCCTGCGCCGGGCAAATTCCAGGTGGGTTAAATTCCGAGCACGGATAGGGAAACCGACCGCTACTTCCGACACCAGGCGGACAAGGCCGCCTTGGCCCAACCGTTCTACGCGCAGTGCGGCAGTAGTGAGGCGGTGCTCAACGCATTGCCGCCCTCTTGGGAAACAGCCGGCCGGGAACTGGAGTGGCTGGTCCAGGCTAAGGGGCCCGGTTCAAGCCATTCCTTGAGACACAAGCCCTACACCATCAACTGCTCCGTTGGGCTTGGCGCCGGCGCTGGAAACTACTTGCCGCCAACTGGTGCAATCCGCGGGTACAGCGTGTTGCCACCCGAGTATCGACTCGGTTCTGTCAAATCCTCATCTTGAGCAGCGCTAGGCTGCCCCAACATTCTTGTGCCACCCGACAACCGAGAGCATTCGGTTCCAGATCGCACCACGCGAAACCGACCGGAGTCTCCTCCGGTCGGCGACGCGGGCCATTGAGCCCCAGATAACCTGTCTTGGTACGACAATCAGGTGGAGATGGCGGGAATCGAACCCGCGTCCGAAACAGTGTCCCGAAAACGTCTACAAGCTTAGTCGCCGGATTATGGGTTTTAGCCGACTTTGTATCCCCGGCGACGGGGACGAAGGGGCGAGTCGATGGTCTTGGGCAGCCCTATCGACGTCCGGCTGCTGCATCCCCCAGTGTCTGACGGCCTCACGGAAACCTGCGGGCGGCATTCCCGTGGACCGAGACCCAACCTGAGTTGGGCCGGATGCCTAACTCTGGCTTACGCAGCCACGCCGCCAAGGGCGGGAGCAGCAGTGAAGCCAAAGTTGAAGCTCATACCTGTGTTCTTGGCACTTGTATGTTGTGTGCGCCTTTTTTACGTGGGAGTCGCTCCACGGCTTGCGGTTCGCGGATCCAGTTGCCCCGTCGAAGCCTGTTCATCCCCCTGTGACCCTTGACCAAGACAGGGCGGGATTGTACAACAAAACCCGCGGTCCGAAAGGGGTCTGGCGAACCAAATCCGTGCATCTGCCCTGGAACCGTGCGCGTCGAGTGTCGGCCCTTACACGATCAGCATGGCATCCCCGAAGCTGTAGAACCGGTACCCCTCGCGGATGGCTGCGGCGTAGGCCTCCAGCAACACCGTCCGGCCGCGGTCGGGATCCGCATGCACCTCGCCGATGAAGGCACTGATCATGAACAGCGGCGTGGACCGCGGCAGATGAAAGTTGGTCAGGATGCAGTCCACCGCCCGGAACCTAAATCCGGGATAGATGTAGGTGTCCGCCAGCCCGGCCACTGGCCGGAGACCGGGGGCTCCGGGAGCGGATCCGCCCTGCCGGACCGCCCATTCCAGCGTGCGGGTCGTCGTGGTGCCCACACTCAGAATGCGGCCGCCGACCGCCCGGCAGCGGTTGACGGCCTGCGCGGTGGCCACCGGGACTTCCACGGGTTCTCCCGACAGGGTGTGCTGCGTCAGGTCGCCGGCTCGCACCGGGGCAAACGTATCTCTGCCAACCTGCAACGTCACCGGACATATCCCCATGGACGCTTCGGCCACCGCGTCCAGCAGGTTTTTGGTGAAATGCAGGCCGGCCGTCGGGGAAGCCACGCTGCCGGCTTCCCGGGCGTACACGGTTTGATAGCGCTCCCGGTCGCCGGTGAAATCCTTGATGTACGGCGGCAATGGTACGGTTCCATGCCTGGCCAGCACAGCGGCGTCCAGGGCACAAGACACGTTGATGATGCGCGTGCCATCGTCACCGATCTCCTGTACTACCGCCGGCATTTCGGTTCCGTCGGAGCCAATCAGGAACAGGCTTCCACCCCGGGCAGGTACCGAACCTCGGATCAGGCACCGCCAAACCCGACAGTCCGGATCCATGGCCTCCAACAGCGTCACCGACAGGCGCCCGCCGGTGTCCCGGCGGGCGCGGAACTGGTACTCCGACACCCGCGTGTTGTTGTGCACCAGCAAATCGGTCTTCCGCAACAGATCGGGCAGTTGCCTGAACCGCAGGTGCCGGCAGGATCCCGTGCGGCGATCCAACACCAGAAGCCGACTGGAATCCCGCGGATTCGCAGGTTGCTGGGCAATCAAGCCCGCGGGAAGCTCGAAGTCGAAGCGCGCGGTGTCCATGCACCTAGCTTAATCAAAGAGACCCGACTCGGTCGGGTCTCCTCGAAGGTAGTCCGGCAGGACGCAGGTCAGGCTGGACGACGCTTGTTGTCGAATTCCCTCCACAGTTCCCTGGTCTTGCCGTTGGCTGCTTCAATCCCTTCCTTCAGGGCCTTGTCCAGCCTTGACTGATAGGTGTTGTCGTAGGCGGTGCCGGGATTGGGCCCAAACACATGGCCTACCAGCCAGCCCACGGCCGCTCCCACGCCCACACAAAACAGAAACTGTACGGTTCTCATGATTCATGCACCGGCCCGCAACCGGTCAGTAAGTCCCTCCAGACTGGTATCCGGCGAGTCGGAGTCACTCTCCGTTGAGACCGGCACTTCGACATTATCCTCGACCGGAATAACAATGGCCAGAAGCAGGTAGAAGAAGCCCATGCCGACAAAGGCCGTGGCGAAACCGAGCAGCACAAACCCGATGCGAATCAGCACCGAATCCACGCCCAACGACTGCCCCAGGCCGCCGCAGACACCGAACAGCACCCGATCCTTGCGGGAACGGGACAGACCGGAGAAGCGGTGGAGTTTGGCGCCGACCTTTTGCCGGGCGGCTCCCAGGTCCGCTACCTGGTCGCGCATGGTCTCTCCATTGCTGCGATTGCGAAACTTCTTCAGGGCATAGAATCCGATGGCAATCAGAAGGATCGGTCCGAGGGTCATGCTGCCCACGGAGATCAGGAAGTCGAAGATGCCGAGATTGGATGCCAGCAGCACGATGCCGACTGCAATCAGACCCCATGCGACCCACACGCCGTGCTTCGCCTTGAGGCTGGCGGTGGCCGGGGCCGTGATGCCCTCTTCCGACGTTCCCACCGGCAGGAACAGCCAAAACAGAATGTACAGGGGCAGGGCGCTGCCAATCGAGAATACAATCAAGCCAAGCCAAATCAGCCGCACGATGCCTTCCGACACCGACAGGTAGTCGGCCATGCCCCCGCATACGCCACCAAACACCTTCTTGCGAGGGTGTCGCATCCAGCGACGGCGGGCGGTGGTCCGAGGTTCCGGTTCCACCGGTTGCTCGGCAGGTTGTCCGGAGGCCCCGGCCTCTTCCGCGGTGTCCGGGTTCGCCGCATTCTCTTCCACCGACTGCGAGGCACTTTCCTCGATCGGTTCTTTCGTGTCCATCCTATGCTCCTTCCCTGGAAATCCCGCTTGCGAGGCAATTATCCGCCATCGTCGGTTGCGCTTGAGACCTGTACCGGACGCAAGCTCATTTATACATACGCCCTTGGCGACCCCGCGGTTGCAGGATTGGCAACCGCAACGAACGAACCCATCCGCGGAGCTGCAATGGGCATCGGATCGCCCAATCTGGTAGGCTGAATTCGTGCCCCCAATTCCCATCCGCCGCAATTTCAGCGACCGGTCCGCCACGGCCCGGCACCTTCCTGCCAAGCGCATGCCCCCGCACCCCATCACACCGGGACAAGCCCGGCACAATCCGATTTGGCGCTGGACGGGTCTGCTCGTCCTGTGTCTGGCGGTGGCCGCAACCGTGTCGTCGCTCCAGTCGCGTCCAGGCCTTGCCCAGACCGGTTCCGCGTCGCCAGCCACCGACTTGGCGTACGTCTCCCGACTGCGCATCCACAATTTGGATCCGGCCGAGGTTGTCGCGTGCGAGCTGATTCTGATTGACGGCGTCGGCACCGAAGCAGACCAGTCCCTCACCGTCCGCCTTAGGCCGCGCGTCACCGAGATTGTGAACCTGAACGACTTTCCCAACCTGGCGACCGGGGCCTACGCCGGCTACCTGGACTGCAGCCACGCCGTCTCCACGGTCCTCATCTACGGCGAACCGGGCGACCGCATCTATACCGCCTATGCCGGCACGGACGAACAGCAGACATCCCGGGAATGGCAGGTGTTGGAGGCCTACACCGGCTTCGGGAACTCCGAATTTGCCACCAGCATCATCGTTCAAAACGCAGGTGCGGAACCGAACGACCTGACCATCCGGTTCCTGTCCCGCAGGGACGGCAGCCTGCTCCACACGATCAGCCTGTCCGGGCTTCCGGCCTGGTCAACGGCTGAAGCCGACCTGGTGGACTTCCCCGCCCTGGCCGATCATGAGACCGTGCGGGCCGAGGTGGCAAGTTCGGGCCCCTCCGCGGTTCTGGTCTTTCACCATGACGTTGGCGACGATAACAACGACTCCGCCTTCCGCTTTCCCCGGGCCGCCTTTGTGCCCTCCCACGCAACGGCAACGCGCTTCGCCTACCCGGCCATGCTGGTGAACTATCAGGAATTGAACACCACCTTCCAGGTGCTGGGTTTGGGATCCGAACCCGTCCGCCTGTCGGTCGAATATCCGGGATTCGGCACGCAGGAGTGGGAACTGACCCCGGGACGGGTTACCACCATTGGCCGTCCCGCGTTCATGCCGAAAGGTTCCTACGTCGCGTCGGTGGTAATCACCGCTTCGCATCCGATCGCCATGCAGGCGCACACGCGCCACGCCAACGGCAGCATCGCCGTCCTGACCGCCACCGAGCAGTCCGGCACCAAGGTCAGTGCGCCGCTGATCCTGCGGCGGCGCGACGGGTTCAGCTCAATGGTTACCTGCCAGAATGTCGGCGACCGGGCCACCGAGGTTATTTTTGAACACGTTGGGCGGTTTGCCCGGATCAAGTACGTCGAACCAGGCCACTCCATCACACGGCACATGGTGCAGGAGAACCTCCTGCCCAACAATTACGACGGGACGATGGTCATCCGAGCCGAGCAGCCCATCAAGTGCGTCGTGGCCCAGCTGCGGGACCCGCCCGCGGACGAAGCTCCGGGCGCGGCACCGGCCCTGTCGGAGGCTGCCGAAGTTCGGTCGCTGCTTGTGTACGAGGGGCTGGCGACCCCCTGAACAGCCAGCTCGGCGCAAACAGGTTCCCGCCAAACCCGACCGCGCGGTTCCGAACGCCAGGGACCTGCGCGGATGCTTTCGTGAACGTTGCCCGAACCGCGCGGCGCTCCCGTTCCGGTCTCGATGCCTCCTACGGATCGTTGCCTCGCAACTTCCGGGCAATTTCGTCCGTCAGTTCCTCCACTTCCGTGTGGGGGTCCAGTTCTTCCGTGTGGGGCATCAGTTCCGCCAAGCTCATGGCCGCCCACAGCTCCTCGGCGTGGATCTCTTTTAGTTTCAGTTGGGTGTCGGTTTCCTGCTCGGCAAACCGCGCCAAACGCAGGACCTGAGCCTTCGCTTCGGCCCGGACTGCCTCCAGGTGCCTTGCCGTCTTGGGGTAAACGAAGTCCGCTGCGTCTTCTTCGTCGTCGTCCCACAGCGGCAGAAGTCCCTCCAGGAAGTACATGACGCTGAACCGGAACGCCTCCACCAATCCCGAAGCCGTTACTTCCTCGGATTTCCGACGCGTCCGCGAGTCGTCGAACCTTGACGCCAGGGCCTGAAGCTCATCCAAGTCGTTGAACAGTAGTCCCAGGGCTCCGTACAAATCCAGCATTGCCACGACTGAAATGCCCTGTGAGTCCATCTCGGCCCGCAAGCGTCGGTAGTCCGAATTAGCCATATCCGCACCTTTGCCCTCCGTTGTCCCTGCACCATGGTAGCAATCCGGGCGGCTTTTTCCCGGTTGTTCCCAACTCTCGGTCCGACGGCGTGCCGTCGGATACCTGTCATCCACGGGGAGCGACCGCACCGGTCCAGCGATCGACCGTCGCGCAACAAACAACGAGCGATCCATGCATCCCGCACTGTCCGGAAAGCATGTTTCGAGATGTCAGTTCACAACCGGAAAGGGCATGTGCAGCGGCGACCATTCCGCGGGCCAGGAACTGCCTGCACCTTGATCCGCCCAGTCGGGCAGCGGAAGGGCATGCGGCTGCAGGGTAGCGTCGGTAGGGGACAACCGGAGTTCAAGCCAAGCATAGGGCCTGACGATGATCGGTGGAGCCACCACGAAAGTCACACCGCCAACCGGATGCACATCGTAGACGTGTACATGGCCCTGGAACACGGACCGCACGTTGCCGTGGCGTTCCATGATGTCGAGAACCGAACGGCGGTTGGCAGTTGCCTTGGAAGCCTCCGTTGGCGAATTCTCACGGCTCATGTCCATTAGCAGTTGGTGCGTGAAAACAAGCACATTCCGGTTTCCGCACGCCGACAGGGCATCCTCAAACCGCGCAAGTTCCTCCGGTGGCACGTATCCGTATGTTGGATCCGAAGGCAGGGCCGCCTCGATCATGTCGGCATCGTGCCCCTGGCTGTGGAGCAGTTCCAGCTGGGCCCCGACTGCGGGCAGTTCAATGGATTTGCCCAATCCGGGTTCAAGGCCCAGTGCCCGCGACACCGCGGCGTAGGTCTCGCCCAGCACTGCATCATGGTTGCCCGGCAGCAGGTGAACCGGAAAGGGCAGATCTTGCAGTTCCCGCAGGAACCAGTCCAGGGCCCTGCTGAACTCCGCCGCGGACATGCCGTAGGCGCCGCCTCCGCAAACGATGTCTCCCAGATGCACTGCCATGTCCAGTTGGGCGGCCTGCATCTCTTCCCACAGGACGGCCTGGATGTACCGCGTGTGTTGTTGAAGCTGCCGGCCGAATCCGGTGGGACTGTCAGGCCAAAAATGCGTGTCCGACACAATGCCGACGGTAACTGAATCCCGTTGCATGGCTGTCTCCTCCTGTAACCTTGGGCAGGCCTGTCGTTACCTGAGAGTCCGATGTTTCCAACCCGGAGTTGGGGTTGATCCCGGTATTCAGGGTGCGCGGACCGGCTTCCTTACGTCTTATCCCTTCAGCTTTATTCTGTTCCATGCCCAACATTCCCCACGCACCAGGCGCCCCGGTAATTGGCAACCTGCACGCCTTCACGACCGACTTGCGGAAGTTTCTGACCGAACAGTACCTGACCTTGGGCCCGGTCTTCCGGATTTCGGTCCTTAACCATCGGTACGTCGTGCTGGCCGGACCCGAGGCCAACGAGTTCGTGATGCGGAAAGGCACCGATCATTTCGTGGCGCAGGAAGTTTGGGATGGCGTCACCAAGGCTGTGGGTGGGGAGAGTCCATCCATGATTGCCTTGGACGGGCCCCGCCATGCAATCGTACGCCGCGGCCTCAAGCCCGGCTACGCCGCGGGACCTCTCTACTCCCGCATGGTCAAGCTGATCGGATGCCAGCTGGACCTCCTGAGAAAATGGCCCCATGCCCGGCCGTTGGCCGTGTTCCCGCAAGTCAAGCGGCTCGTGGCCATGCTGCTGGGTTACATGGCGACCAACGAGTCGGCGGAAGATGTCATGGACGACTTCATTTACCTGCTCAAGGCCATGTTGCAAATCCACGTCTTCAAGACCCGTCCGTCGTTCATGCAGCATCTACCCAGGTACACGCGATCGCGCCAGGCCATTCTCGACATGTCCCGGCGCATCTGGTTGGACCACGCACACGCGGACGACATGGTGCCGGAGGATGGGAACTTCGTGGATGTCGTGCGGCGCTTTCACGAAGAACACCCCGATCTGATGAACGAGCAGGACGCGATAGCAGCCCTCAACGGTCCGTTCATCGCCGGCCTTGACACCGCGGCCAGCACCATCTCGTTTCTGCTCTATCACATTCTGGCCGACCGCGACTTGACCGCCGCGGCAATCGAGGAAGCGGATGCCGTGTTTGCCGACGGCGTGCCCAATCGCAAATCACTGCGATCCATGATCCGGGTCCGCCAGGCTGCCATGGAGACACTGCGCCTGTATCCGCCGGCAACCGTCCTGTCTCGAAGTGTCAGCCAGGGTTTCCGGTTCGCGGGCTTCGATATTCCGGCCGGCACACATTGCATGTTGGCCCACACCGTTACCCATGGCCTCCCCGAACTGTTCAAGGACCCGGACCGCTTCGATCCTGAGCGCTTTGGTCCCGAACGCCAGGAACACATGCAGCCCAGCGCCTTCGTGCCATATGGTCTCGGGCCGCACACATGCCTGGGTGCGTCGACCGCGGACCTTCTGTTCCTGATCGTGACCGCCACCCTGTTCCGCCACTATGAAGTGGCGATGGATCCGCCTGGACACAAGGTCCGCATGAAGATGCAGCCGCTGCCAAGCCCCGACAACCGTTTCCGGCTTGTCCTGCAATCGGTCCGCCATCCCGAACCGGAATGGCTGTTGCCGGCACAGCCGGCCGTTGCTCCCTGAACCCGGCTGCTCAGGATTCGGCCGCGGCGAACTCCTGCCACAGCCGCTCCACGTCGCGCTGGAGGGCACGGTCCCGGAAACCGTGCAGGTACGGGTTGCGCCAGTTCCGTTTTTTGGTGTTGTAAATGTCCACCATGCCGGGTAGGTCGGCCAGTCTGACCCGGGCATAGATACCGTGCACCGTAACCGGCTCGATCCCGAGGCCGTGACGCCGCAGGATTTCGCGAAAGGCTTCCGCCTTGACGGCCTGGATGTCCCGAACTGCATCCTGCCCGCGGTTCGCGGGCGGCTCGCCCAAGGCATCCTTGGCCAGCGAGTCCGCCTTTTCGTTGAACCGATTGCCCCTATGGGCCTTGACCTTGACCCATTTGATCCTGACCGGCCAGTGCGGGGCGTCGCGGCGCAGGGCCTTGGTTGCCGGAACGTTGGCCTTCCACTTGCCCTGGGCCCACAGCGGCAGGCCCTTGAGATCATGGGCAATGGTCACGTCCACCACTCCGTGCCGGACACACCATTGCACGGCGCGGTAGACCGCCGCCACCTCGCCCCCGATCTGATGGGAGCCGGATGCCAGAACCGCGTCCAGGTCGCGGCCGAAAACATCCCCCGCATCCTCCAGGCGGCCATTCAGGACGGCGATTTCCCTGTCGTCCCGGACCATGGCCACGCCCCAGGTTGTAACGCCATGTCGATAGGAACCGTCGGTGAATGCCCAGTAGCCCGGATATTGCATGTTGTCTCAACTGCTTCCTGCGGATTGTCATTGACCTGTGCCGGCCTGAAGGCCCGGATTCCAAGGCGGATCCGGTGATATACTGCCCCGTCCCCCGCCCGAAAACACAATGTATTCCCCACCCAGCAACCCTTTTGAAGGCCGTCCACCCGAGCGCGGCTGGCGCAATTGGTCCCAGCGGACCTGGATCCTGATTCTGGTGGTGGCGGTCCTGGGATTCTGGTTCTTCAGGGACAGCTTCTCGTCCCTGGCCATGGGACAGGGTTCGCTGATTCGGTTGGCCGGCCGCTTTCTCGCCCCCCTGATCGTCATTCTGGCGGCCATGCCCGTGCACGAGGCGGCGCATGCCGCGGCCGCCGTCTGGCTGGGGGATGAAACCCCCCGGGAACAGGGCCGGCTCACTCTCAATCCCCTCCGCCACCTGGATCCGCTGGGCACCATCCTGCTGCTCGTGGTGGGCATGGGCTGGGCCAAACCCGTCATCTGGAATCCGTCCCGCATCAACGTGGACATTCGAATCGGCACCATCGTGGTCGCCGTGGCCGGCCCGCTGAGCAACCTGCTGATGGCCTTCGTCGCCCTGGTGTTGTTGCATGAAGGCGTGTTCGACAATGTGGGCACCGGTGCCTGGACCTACCTGACACCCATCGTCGTGAGTGCCTTTGTCCAGATCAACATCCTGCTGGCCGTCTTCAACCTGATCCCGGTCCCGCCGCTGGACGGCTCGCATGTACTCTTCGCCCTGTTGCCGGCCAGTGCCCGCAACCTGCAGTTTGCCCTTAGCCAGTACGGCATCCTGGTCATCATGTTCATTGTCTGGTTTGCACCCGGCCTCATCCGCGACACGGCCGACGTCCTTTACGACCAGATGAATACCGTGGCCCGGATGCTGGCCTAGCCCGCCGTACTCTCCCAAACCCCTCCTCCGCCATGTCCGAACTGACCGCCGCGATTGTTGGTCTGGGAACGACCGGGACGAGCCTCGGCCTGGCCCTCAAGCAGGCCCGCACGGAGTTCCGCGTGCTGGGCCACGATCGCGACCGGGGCCGCCTGGCGGTGGCCAGCAAGCTGGGCGCGGTCGACAAGACCCACTGGAACCTGCACCGCACGGTGGAACCGGCGGACCTGACCGTGCTCGCGGTGCCCGGCTCCGAACTGCCGGACCTGCTCCCCTTGCTGGACGAAACCTGGAAACCACGCAGCTTGGTCGTCATCCTGACATCCGCCATGCAGCCGGCCCTGACCCTGGCTGAGGAACACCTGCCCGAACAGGTGGCCTGGGTGTTGGCCAACCCCGTGCTGACCGGCATCAATGCCCCTGTCCGCGAACGGGAGGACCTCTTCAAGGATGTTCTGTTCTGTCTGGTTCCCGGCCGGGACACGGCCCCGGAAACCATGCAAGTGGCCCACAACCTGATTGAGCACCTGGGCGCCAAGCCGCACTACGTGGATGCTCTGGAGCATGATGGTCTGGTGGCCGGCGTGGAACACACGGCCCACCTTCTGGCCGCAGCCTACATGCACGCGGCCGCCAGCGGCGCCGGCTGGTCGGACGCCCGCAAGCTGGCCGGCCGGGCCTTCCACCAGGCCACGGACAGCACACTCAGCCCACAGCATCTGCAGGCAACGCTGCTGGCCAACCGGGAGTATGTCTCCACCTGGCTGACGATCATGCAGCGCGAACTGGCCGAGTGGCAGCAGCTGCTGGCCGAGGACGGGGACGAACTGCTGGCCCGTCTGGAGGCTCAGGACGAAGCCCGTGCCCGATGGCTGAAGGGTGCTTCGCTGCAGGACTGGAGCGAAGACCGCGCGCCGGTGTTGGAGGCTTCGGCAGGCGGTGTCATGCGCCAGATGTTCCTAGGCCGGCTTGGCAGCCGCCGGCGCCTGCCGCCAGACGACGGAGCGGAACCGAAACGCTAAGGACTGCCGCCCCCGCGCCGCAACCGTGTCCAGTACCCGCCGGCCCGGAGGGTGGAGGGGTCAGACGCCCGTGAGATCCAGTTCGGCGGCGGCCTCCTGCATCGCGGTCAGGACCCGTTGCACATGCTCCTCAAAGGGCTCTCCCAAGGCTTCGATGTAGGCCATGTTCTCGTCCCGATCAATGGCCGCCGTGAACGCCTTGTCCTTCCACTTGCGGCGCACGGACCGCAGCTTGACCGACGCCAGGGCCTTGTCCGGCCGCACATAGGCACAGGCCAGGATTAGCCCCGTCAGCTCATCACAGGCCAGCAGGGCCTTGTCCAGCCTGGACTCGCGGGGAACCCCCAGAAACGTGGCATGGGCCTCCACGGCGTGAATCAGCCGGGCATCCCAGCCGCGCTCCCGGAACAGGCGCAGGGCCGTGCGCGGGTGGCCGTTCTCGGTGTCCTCCATTTCGGGATGGCGCTCGTAGTCCAAGTCGTGCAGCAGGCCGGTCAGGCCCCACAGCTCCTCGTCCTCCCCGTAATGGCGGGCGTAGGCCCGCATAGCGGCTTCGACCGACAGCATGTGCCGGCGCAGGTTCTGGTTCTCGACCCACTCCTCGAGCAGGGCCTTGGCTTCCGTGCGGCTGGGCAGGGACATGGGATCGCATCCTGCAATTGACTTCCGTTCGACCATGTCATTTTAGTGCCCGCGTCCCCGAATACGGTGCCGGCAACAAAAGAGGGGCGCTTTGGCGCCCCTCTTCCAACTGTCGACCTGATGGGTCCGGGTGGACTACATCATGCCGCCCATGCCCGGGTCGCCGGCGGGTGCGGGCGGCTCCGGTTCGGGAATGTCGGTGATCAGGGCCTCGGTGGTGAGGATCATCGAGGCGATGGAACAGGCGTTCTCGACCGCGCTGCGGGTCACCTTGGCCGGATCGATGATGCCGGAGGACAGCATGTCCACGTAGTTGTTCTCGACCACGTCGTAGCCGGTGGCGCTGCCGCCGCCGTTGGCATGGGCCGTGCGCACCTTTTCGACGACCACGGCTCCGTCCAGGCCGGCGTTGTGGGCAATCTGGCGCATGGGCTCCTCAAGGGCCCGGCGCAGAATGCGGACACCGGTGTCGGCATCCGACTCGTCCGTGGACAGGGATGACAGGGACTCGATGGCGTTGGTCAGGGCGACGCCGCCACCGGGCACAATGCCTTCCTCGACCGCCGCGCGCGTGGCGCTCAGGGCGTCCTCGACACGGGTCTTCTTGAACTTCAGTTCGGTCTCGGTCGCCGCGCCGACCCGCAGAATGGCCACACCGCCGGCCAGCTTGGCCAGGCGTTCCTGCAGCTTCTCGCGGTCGTAGTCGCTGGTGGAGGCTTCGATCTCGGAACGAATCTGGTCGATCCGGCCCTTGATCTCGCTGCTGTCGCCGCCGCCGCTGACGATTGTGGTGTCGTCCTTGGTGGAAATCACGCGATCGGCCTGGCCCAGGTCCTGAATCGTGGTGCTCTCCAGCTTCTTGCCCAGTTCCTCGGTGATGACCTGGCCACCGGTCAGGATCGCGATGTCCTGCAGCATGGCCTTGCGGCGGTCGCCGAAGCCGGGGGCCTTGATGGCCAGGGCGTTGAAGGTGCCGCGCAGCTTGTTGAGCACCAGGGTCGCCAGGGCTTCGCCCTCGACGTCCTCGGCGATGATCACCACTTCGCGCTTGCCCATCTGCATCAGCTTCTCCAGGACCGGAACCAGATCCTGGGCGCTGGAGATCTTCTTGTCGTGAATCAGGACGTAGGGGCTCTCCAGCTCGGCTTCCATGCGCTCGCTGTTGGTCACGAAGTACGGGGAGAGGTAGCCGCGGTCCAGCTGCATGCCCTCGACGTACTCGGTCTCGAACTCCAGGCCCTTGCTCTCCTCGACGGTGATGACGCCGTCCTTGCCGACCTTGTCCATCACGTCCGCAATCAGGGAACCGATCTGGGCGTCGGCCGCGGAGATGCTCGCCACCTGGGAGATCTTCTCATGATCGGTCACCGGGGTGGACATTTCGGAGATTGCCTGCACAATCGCATCCCGGCCCACCTCGATGCCGCGCTTGAGCAGCATGGGGTTGGCGCCGGCGGCCACGTTCTTGAGGCCCTCGGTCACGATCGACTGCGCCAGGACCGTCGCCGTCGTGGTGCCGTCGCCGGCCACGTCGTTGGTCTTGGTAGCCGCCTCCTTCAGCAGCTGGGCCCCCATGTTCTCGAAGGGGTTCTCCAGCTCGATTTCCTTGGCCACGGTCACGCCATCGTGCGTGACGGTCGGGCTGCCCCACTTCTTGTCCAGGGCCACGTTGCGACCCTTGGGACCGAGAGTGGTCTTGACGGCCTCGGAGAGGGCGTCCACGCCATTCTTGAGGTGCTTGCGCGCCTCGTCGTTGAACACTAGCTGTTTGGCCATTTGTTGTCTTGCTCCTTTTCTGCAAACCGTCGGCAGCCGCGCGGGCCGCCGGAAAAAGCTAGCCGACCAGGGCCAGCACGTCGGATTCCTTGAGAATCAGGATTTCCTCGCCGTCCACCTTGATGGTGGTGCCGGAATACTTGGCGTAGAGCACCGTGTCATCCACACCAACCTCCATGGGAATGCGCTCGCCGTTGTCGTCCCGGGCTCCCGGTCCAACCGCCAGCACAGTACCTTCCTGAGGCTTTTCCTTGGCCGTCTCCGGCAGGAAAATGCCCGATGAGGTCTGCTCCTCGCCCTCGTTCGGGCGAACGACCAAACGGTCGCCCAACGGTTTCAGATTCATTCCTTAGCCTCCTGTTGATGGCCGCACTCCCGGTGCCGCCCTTGCCTGAATTGGCACTCTCGCTGTCCGAGTGCCAGCGGACAGGTTACCAAAGTGCCGGCCCGGAACCAAAGATTCCGGCGGCGACAATCGGTGGGCGGACGCCACCCGCGAGCGGGCGCGTGTTCCAAGGCCCACAGGTTACTTCAGGCCTAGACCGTTGTGTGTTGGATCTTAGTAGTGCAACGAAACTTCATAGTGCCGGAATAGGTACGCGCAGTACCTCCTTCGGCGCTGGGCGTGGGCGCGGCGGGCGGCGGCGTTGCGTGCCCGGCGGTAGTCCACGATGGCCAGGGCGCGGTCGGCCGGGGAACCGGTGCGTGGCAGGAGCGCGTCCACCAGCAGGCAGGTCTGGGGCACGGTCAGGCCGGGCCGTTTTTTTGGAGGCGCAGCGTCTCCCGCACCACGAAGAAGTGGGCCAGCATGACGAGCGTGGCGTGGCGGTGCCAGCCCTGCCAGCTGCGGCCCTCGTAGTCGCCCAGGCCAAAGAGCTGCTTGCCGTCCCGGAAGCACTGCTCGATGGGCCAGCGCAGGCCGGCCAGCCACACCAGCCGTTCCGCGGGCAGGTCCGCGGGGCCGTTGGACAGATAGCACTTGAGCTCGTCCGTGGCTGGGTTGCGGCGCAGCAGCAGCCAGACGTCGGGACCGGGGCCGAGACCGCGGCGGGCCACCACGCGCAGGACGGCGCAGAGCACGGCCTGGGGTCCCTTGGACCCGTCCCGCAGAACGAAGGGCCGCCAGGCCGCGGGCGGCAGCTGGGCGGCCACGGCACCCACCTCCTGCGAGGGGGCCGAGAAGACCGGGCGCGAGGGGGACCCGCCCTGCTCCGGACGCGCGGTCCAGACATGGGTGTTGCGGGCCACCTCGGCCAGGTAGCCCAGCCCCAGGCCGGCCACGCCGTCGAGGAAGGCATGGCTGACGCTGAAGCCCTCGTCGCAGGTCACCCAGCGCACCGGCAGCGAATCCTCCGCCACCAGCGCGCGCAGCATCGCCAGGGCCAGCTGCGGCTTGGTGCGGAAGGGCGTACCCTCCGGCACCCCGGTCTGCCGGCGTCGGTCCGCATGGCTCGTCCCCGAAACCCAGGCCCGGGACAGATACAGCCGCCGGTCCACCAGGGCCGCCGCCCCGCGCCCCAGGTAGGCCGCGAAGACCGCCGCCTGGCAGTTGGCGCGCTTGCCCAGCTGGCCACAGTACTGGCGCGCCACCCCCACCGACTCGGTCCCGTCCTTGGGCAGGTCGGTGCCGTCCACGGCCAGCACCCCCTCCTCCTCGCCCAGCGTGGCCGCCACCAGCTCCCGGTGCGCGGCCAGGATGGGCGCGTCGTCCCAGCGCGCCTGGCGCAGGAACAGCTGCTGCGTGCGCACCGCGTTGGCGTCGGCCCCGCGCAGGCGCAGGACCATGCGCTCGATCGACTTGCGCGGCTCGTCGCTGAGCAGTCCCTGCAGGTAGGCGCGGGCGTGGCCGCGCAGCTCGCGGCGGCCGAAGAAGGGTGCGTAGCGCGCCTGGTAGGACCGCAGCCGTCCGCGCACCGCGGCCATGTCGGCGCGGCTCACGGAGACGTCGGGCAGGGACACGGAGGCGGCGACAGGGGACATGGCAAGGCGGGGACTGAGGGAATCCGGACACCGCAATCCTACCTCTCAATGTTTCGTTGCACTATTAGTTAACGTTTGGGTTTGGAGACTATGTATGTACATGACTTACAACTGTAGTACCAATTCCGGGACACCCGCGGTGGCACCCGTCACACAGACTGCCGACGGCGGCAGTCTGTAGGGCCCATTGACACTCCCCCCGAAGCGCAGTACCCGGTACCAGCCGTCGCTGCCGGCCACCCGGCCCACGTTGTCGTGGTGCCCTCGGCGAAAGCAGTCACAGACTCGTGAGACCCCGATTTGGTCTGTGCAACCCTTGTGGGAACCCAACCAGAGCCCGTGTACCTCAGGGCTGGGTGGGGGTCACGCTGGCGGGCAGGGAGAGCAGCGAGAGGCCGGCCGCATTGCGAGCCTGTACGCGGAAGCGTCCCAGCAGCATGTCCTCGGGGACCAGTCCGGCGACCGTGGCCGTGGTTCCGCCTTGGGCCAGGGCCACGCCGCGGGCTTGTCTACCTGGATGTACAGGACAACCAACTGCATCCCCTACTGTCCCTGGACCTGCGCGGCAATCCCTTGACCACCTGCCCGTTGCCCCTGCCCTGGCAGCTCGACCGGTATATCTGTCCACCGGATGGCAATTGGAACGCTGTCCGCTTTTTGAAACATGTCAACTTCGACTCCTGGCTCCTGAGTCCGATGCCCGGCACGGAACCCTCCGACCTGCCCTTCCTGGAACTGTGCCCGGAGTGAGGGACGAGGCGACAACGAAACAGGCGTCCTTGTGGAGGAGCAGCGCTATTCGATCCTGCCTGGCTGGGTTGATCCCGGCAATCTTCCAATCCAGAGCCTTGTCCATAACCGCTGCGTGTTCTTGTTCAGTCCTTGGCGCAGGTCCATCCCATCGCTACGATGACACTCCAACTTCTGAACTGACAACCGGGAACTTGCCTCATGTGGATCTGCGCCTTTCGCTCCCTGCATCCCCGTTGCCTTGGGAGCCTACTGCTGTCGCTGCTCCTGGTACTGTCGTCACCATCGGTAGTGCAGGCCGCAGGGAAGGAGACCACAGCCCCGGACTGCGCCCAGACAGGACTTGCATCGCAGTCGGTGGCGGTCCAGTTGACGCGCAGCGCAGAGCAGGTGCAGGGTCGCCTGCACTCCGCACCCAGCGACTTGCCGGCCTCCGGCTGCAGGGTTTCCCTGCATTTCCAAATCCCCAAGGATGCCCGGCCACCCCAAACCGTGTGGCGCGACGTGGACACCCGGGCCGTGCGCATCGACGGCACCCCGGATCCGGCCCACCCGGAGCCCCTGCCCCTGCGGCTGTGGATCCACCCCGACGGTCTTCTGCAATACGAGGTGCGGGAGGCCGGGCCGCAGGCAACGCACGCGGCCCTGGACTTGACGGTGGCCTGGGGCACGACCGCCGCGGCCAACGACCTGGCCGTGCTGGACATTCTCGGCACGGTGCTGGGAAAGGAACTGGATATTCTCAATCCGGACCAGGAGTTGGAACTGGAGCTGTGGGAGCTGGGCGCACTGTTGGATGACAGCGGCCGCGTCATGTATCTGGATTGGCATGACACCCATCCAGATGAGTATTGGGAGGAAAGCATTCCCATGTTTATGGCGCCACCGACGAGGCACCCCAAGGTAGGTATTCATCCACCGGACGTGCGGGTGATCTGGCAACTGCCGTCGGAGCTGGGCCAGTTGACGGCCCTGTCCCGGCTGGCGCTGGGAGGTCCCTTGTTGATCGGCACCATTCCGCCGGAACTGGGACAGTTGACGAACCTGGAACGGCTGACCCTGGCCGGCAGCCGGCTCACCGGTGCCGTCCCCCCGGAACTGGGGCAACTGGCCCAGCTCTGGAAGTTGGAACTGCACCACAACCGGCTGACTGCGCTGCCCCCGGAACTGGGGCGATTGTTGCGATTGACGCATCTGAGCCTGGCCGGCAACCAGTTAACCGCACTACCCCCGGAGTTGGGCCGACTGACCCAAATGCACCTCCTGGGTGTGGCCGGCAACCAGTTGACCGCACTGCCTCCGGAACTGGGGCAGTTGACCCAAATAGTCGGGCTGGGTGTGGCCGGCAACCGGCTGACCGCGCTGCCTCCGGAACTGGGACAGCTCTCCAGGCTTAAGGCCTTGGATGCGCAGGACAACCTGTTGACTTCCCTGCCATCGCTGGCCGGTCTTGAACAACTGCGTTACCTGAATCTGAGCGGCAACCAGTTGACCAACGTGCCACCGGAGCTGCCCCAACTCCGCCACCTCAGTCGGTTGGACCTGAGTGACAACCGGTTGATGGCGCTTCCGCCCGGCAGCTTCACCCAGCCACGCAGCCTGTCATCCAAGACGAACCCATTCCTCCAGACGCTCGTGCAAATGGCCCAGCAGTGGGAGCAGGGCATTCCGTACGTTTCCCCCCTGACCATGCTGGATCTGTCGGGCAACCGGTTGACCACGCTGCCGCCCGAACTGGCGCGGCTCCGACTGAATCTCTTGGATTTGTCCGACAATCAACTGACAAGCCTGCCCCCCGAAAT
The DNA here is from genome assembly GCA_965219935.1 of Caldilineaceae bacterium. GTDB lineage: Bacteria > Chloroflexota > Anaerolineae > Caldilineales > Caldilineaceae > Bin34. The sequence continues at coordinate 2,836,810 of CBDCOU010000003.1, forward strand.
CGGTCGCATCCGTCCCCCGAGGCTCCCCAATGCCCTCCTTGGCACCCAACCACGCATGACGCTCGACCTGTCGGGCAATCAGCTGACGGATCTGCCCGATGCCCTGTTTCAGCTGAACCAGTTGCAAGAGCTCAACCTGGGCGGCAACCCACTGGGGACCGTGCCGCCCGAGCTTGGGAATTTGTCCACCCTGGAGACCCTGGGCTTGTCCAGCATCCTGTTAACCGCTCAGCCACCGGAGCTGGGCCAACTCTCGCAACTGGTCTCGTTGGACCTGTCCGGCAACCAGTTGACCATCCTGCCCCCGGAGCTGGAACAGGCCTCCCACCTGGGGCACCTGAACCTGTCCGGCAACCAGTTGACGGACCTGCCGGCAGGGCTGGGCCAACTCTCCCAACTGGATTCGCTGGACCTGTCCGACAACCGGTTGATGGACCTGTCCGACCGCGCAGCCGAATTGGCAACAATCAGGTCCTATCACTTTTGGCTGAGCCACCTGGACCTGAGCCACAACCAACTGGCAGAGATCCCACCCGTCATAACGCGGTTTCACCTGGAGGTCTTGAACCTGAGCCACAACCAACTGACGGACTTGCACCTGGACCGGAACCGGCTCACCCAGCTGGAGCATCTGAACCTGAGCCACAACCAACTGACGGATCTGCCCCTGGAATTGGGCCAACGAACGTTGCTGACCCACCTGGACCTGAGCCACAACCGGTTCTCCGAGATTCCCCCTGTACTGTCCCAATTGCATCCCCTACTGTCCTTGGACCTGCGCGGCAATCCCTTGACCACCTGCCTGCTGCCCCTGCCCTGGCAGATTGACCGGTATATCTTTCCGCCTGATTACGAGCTCTTTGGCAACTTCGACCACTGGCTCCTGAGTCCGAGGTCCGGTACGCAACACCCGGACCTGCCTTTCCTGGAACTGTGCCTGGAGTGAGATCTGGGCGACACCCAAACACGCCTACCGACGGCAGACTAAGACCATGGTGGGAGCTGTCATCCCGCCATGGATGCGGCATCCGACTCTCGTTTGTGATCCAACCCGCCGGTTTTCGAACCGGACAGGGTAAGCCAACAGCACTACAACAGGGTCATGCCCCTGAACGGTCGCGCCCAGCCTGCCTTGGGAGTGGCATGACAGCTTCGGCCGGGGCAACCGCAAACGGCCTCTAGGGGAACGGGGACTGCGAGTACTGCGCCCGTACACTGAGGGGAGGAACCGTCAGCCGCTACCATGAAACTTCGGCCTTGAACTGACAACCGGGAACTTGCCGCATGCGGATCTACGCCTATCGCTTCCTGCATCCCCGCTTCCTTGGGAGACTGCTGCTGTCACTGCTCCTGCTGCTGACGGCGCCGGCAGTAGTGCGTGCGGCTGGGGAGCACGAGACAACGGCACCGGACTGTGGTCAAACAGGGCTTGCATCCCAGCCGGTGGCAGTCCAACTGACGCGCAGCGCAGAACTGGTGCAGGCGGCCCTGAACTCCGCACCCAGTGGCTTGCCGGCCTTCGGCTGCAGGATTCCCCTCGAATTCCAAATCCCCGAGGACGCCCGGCCACCCCGTGCCGTGTGGCGCGATGTGGAAGGCCGGGGCGTGCAGCCCGACGGCACGCCGGATCCGGCCCATTCGGCCCCCCTGCTGCGGCTGTGGATCCACCCCGACGGAAACCTGGACTATGAGGTGCGGGAAGCCGGGACGAATGCAACGCACGTAGCCTGGAACCTGGAGGTGGCCTGGGGCACGACCGCGGCGGCCAACGACTTGGCGGTATTGGATGTTTTCGGGACTGCTTTGGGGTTGGAGTTGGACATTCTCAAACCAATCCCGGAGGTGGAAGAGGAGTTGTGGGCGTTTAAAGAGGAGCTGAGGGCCCTGGGGGCGCGGCTGGATGACAACGGCCGCGTCTGGCGTCTGGATTGGTATGCAATCCATCCATCCGAGGAAAGGGATTTTTGGGTGGTCGCGCATGGCACCGGGCCCGAAAAGCGGGGCATTCATCCACCGGACGTGCGGACGACCTGGCAGCTGCCCTCGGAACTGGGCCAGATGACGGCCCTGTCCCGGGTGGCGCTGGGAGGACCCTTGTTGACCGGCTCCATTCCCCCGGAACTGGGGCAACTGGCAAACCTGGAACAGCTGACCCTGGCCGGCAGCCGGCTCACCGGTGCCGTCCCCCCGGAACTGGGCCAACTGGCCAAGTTGTGGAAACTGGAACTGCACGACAATCGACTGACCCGGTTGCCGCCGGAACTGGGCCGGTTGAGCCAGTTGGCCGTTCTGACCCTGGCTGACAACCGGCTGACGGCCCTGCCCCCGGAACTGGGGCAGTTGACCCGGTTGTCCGGGCTGGGCCTGGCTGGCAACCGCTTGACCGAACTGCCCCCGGAACTGGGGCGGCTTCAGTTGCGCGAACTGGGCTTGGCCGGCAATCGGTTGACGGTCCTGTCCCCGGAACTGGGCCAACTCCCCAGTCTTGTGGCCCTGGATGTGCAGGACAATCAACTGACCAACCTGCCGTCACTGGCAGGGCTCAGACAACTGGAATACCTGGATGCAAGCGGCAACCGCTTGACACGCGTGCCGCCGGGGCTCGAGCAACTCCCTGTGCTCTCGCATCTGGATCTGAGCGACAACCGGTTGACCGCGCTGCCTTCCGCATGGCTCCGACCGAGCTGGAGCACCGTGGTGTTTAGTGAGGGGCTTATCGTCTACAAGCTGGTGGACCTCGTCAAGCACGGAACCGCGGGTCTGCTTTCGCCCGGGTCTCCCCTGAAAGTCCTGGATTTGTCCGGCAACCGGTTGACCGCCCTGCCCCCGGCACTGGGCCAGCTGCGGCTGGTGCGGCTGGATCTGTCCGACAATCGGTTGACCGCCCTGCCGCCCTCCATCGGCCGGCTTCGGCCCCCGGCTTGGTTTGCTTTCTTCCATGGCGCGGAACCGCACTTGACACTGGATCTGTCCGGCAACCGGCTGACTGCCCTGCCGCCCGATCTTGGCCGGATTGCCGACCTGGTCCAGCTCGACCTCAGTGACAATCGGCTGACGGACCTGCCCGCTGCTCTGTTTCAGCTGGACCGGTTGCAAGCGCTCAACCTGTCCGGCAACGAACTGGGGACCGCGCCGCCGGAAATCGGAGACTTGTCCACCCTGGAGACCCTGGGCTTGGGCGACAACCAATTGACGGCCCTGCCCCCGGAACTGGGCCAACTTCGGCACCTGGTCTCGCTGGACCTGTCCGGCAACCGCTTGACCGCCCTGCCCGCCGAGCTGGAACAGGCCTCCAACCTGAAACTCTTGAACCTCTCCCACAACCAATTGCCGGGACTCCCGGCAGGGCTGGGCAAACTCCGCCAACTGGACTCGCTGGACCTGTCCGGCAACCGCTTGACGGATCTGTCCGACCTCGCAGCCGAATTGGAAACAAACGCCCGGTGGCCCCATCGCTATTGGCTGAGCCAACTCGACCTGAGCGGCAACCGGCTGACAGCGGTACCTCCCTTCTTAACGCAGTTTCGCTTGGAGAGCTTGAATCTGAGCCACAATCAACTGACGAACCTGCCCTTGGAGCTGGACCAATTGGTTGTCCTGAAGCATCTGGACCTGAGCCACAACCAGCTGACGGCCCTGCCCCTGGAACTGGCCCAAATGGGTCTCCTGAAGCATCTGGACCTGAGCCACAACCGGTTCACCGAGATTCCCCCTGTGCTGTCCCAATTTCGCCGCCTGCTGGCCCTGGACCTGCGCGGCAACCCCCTGACCACCTGCCCGTTGCCCCTGCCCTGGCGGATCGACCGGTATATCTATCCGCCGGATGAAAATTGGGGCGTTGCCCTTTTTTTCCACCATGTCAACTTCGACTACCGGCTCCTGAGTCCGATGTCCGGTACGGAACCCTCCGACCTGCCCTTCCTGGATCTGTGCCCGGAGTGAGGGACGAAGCGGCATCGACACCGGGTTCCAGACGGCAGACTGAGACCAAGGTAGGTTCCGCGTCCCGCAAACGGCCGTTTGCGGCACACAACCCGCCCCGACCGGAGCTGCCATGCCACGGCTTGCCCGGCCCCTGCCCACGGTCTACCCCCTGCCCACATCCGGGTTCACAGGCGGGTCGGGACAGGCCGGGAGCTCGGTGTGGATGGAATCTGCGTGGGCACGGGCATAACAACCGGTTAGTTGGTTGCCGTTCAGTGTGAGTTCCCACAGGCTGGCCAGTTGCTCCCACGCGGGGGGCAGGGGTCCGGACAACTGGTTGTGGGACAGATCCAGATTCGAGAGTTGCGAGAGTTGGCTCAGTTCCGGTGGGATCGAACCAGTCAGGCTACGGCTCAGTTGCAGGGTATGCAGCCAGGTCAGCCGGCCCAACTGCGGCGTGAGGGTGCGCTGCGGACTGTAGGGGTCCATCCCGTCTTCACCCGGATCCAGACTGATCTTGACCACCCGCGGAGGTTGGCCCGCGACCTCAATGCCTCGGATTTGGCGCACAGGGGTCTCCGGCTGCCAGTTTTCGAGCGCGAAGGGTGTGGGGTCGCCCCAGGTTTGGCGGAGGGCGAGCAGCAGTTCCTTGTCGCAGGCCAGGCTGGGGGATGGGCCCTGTGTCGGGCAGGCAGGCAGGTCGGGACAGGCGGCACATTTGGCTTGGACGGCGGGAGGCAGGCAGCCGGTCAGGAGATTGCCGGCGAGTTCCAGTTCCTCCAGCCAGATGAGCTGGCCCAGGCCCGGTGGAATGGGTCCGGTCAGCTGATTGCCGACCAGCCGCAAGATCGCCAAGCCCTTGGGTTGCGCAAAGTGTTGGGGGATGGGTCCGATCAGTTGATTGTGGGACAGGTTCAGGAGCACAAGCCGTGAGAGTTGGCCCCACGCGGAAGGCAAGGGTCCGGACAACTGGTTGCCGCTCAGGTTCAGCCACTTCAGCAAGGTCAGCCGGCCCAGCTCCGGAGGCAGGGGCCCGCTCAGTTGGTTGTGGGACAGGTTCAACTCGTTCAGCCGGACGAGCCGGCCCAGTTGGGGTGGAATAGCCCCCCGAGGTAGGTTTCGCTCAGATTCAGATACTGCAGCCGGGCGAGTTGGCCCAGTTCCGGCGGGATGGGGCCCTCAATTTCGTTGCCTGACAGATCCAGATACTGCAGTTGGCTGAGCCGACCCCATTCCGGGGGGATGGGACCTTCCTGAATCAGAACAGGGATATCCGCGCCTCGCGACAGGTCCAGATGCCGCAACCGGGAGAGATTTCCCAGTTCTGGAGCGAGGGGCGCAACTAGACCGGGAGCGCTGATTTTCAGGACCTGGAGGTGGGAGAGCCGGGACAACAACACCTGGTCAGCATGTTCAGAAGTCACAACACCATACAGTTGCAGTTCAATGACCCAAGGCGGCTCCCCCCCCCACGGTGACCCCCTCGAAGTCGGAAAGGGGGGCATCGGGATGCCAGGAGTCGAAGAGAAGCCAGCCGTTGGAGGTGCGCAAGTGTCCGGGTTCAGTGGCATTCCGGAACGATAAAAGGATTTCCTTGTCGCAGGTCAGACTGGGCGAGGGACCCGCGTCGGGACAGGCGGACGTGGGGACCACTTCTTCTGCGGCCTGCAGTGGCTTGCCGGTGCTGAGGACCAGGGCCAAGGCGGCGACCAGCGGCCCGACGCGCCACCAACCGTACCGGCACTTCATACGCTTGCCATCCTGCTGCGCCAGGCAGCACCCCGGGATTTCCTTCCGGATGATCGTACCGCGGGCCGTGGCGGGATGAAGCCCACGGCCGCCGCGGCCTCCACACTGGGCCGGGAGCCGGGAACGCCATCCCCCAAACGGCCGTTTGGGGGACGGGGAACCCACAACTGGTTCGGTAGCGGGCAGTCAATGGCAGGTGGCCGGGCCACCTGCAACGCCACGACCGCGCCAATCGCCCATATATCCGCCTTCTGGTCCTCGGTCGGTAGCGTCTGTGGATTCACTCTGTACAGTAAATGTTTTCTCCAAGGTCCGTAAGAACCACACGGTTGTCCAGGCTCCAGGCGGGGGGCAGGCAACTGGTCAACGGATTGTCCTGAAGATCCACATGCCTCAACGACCGGAGTTGTCCCAGTTGAGGGGGGATGGGTCCGCTCAGCTGATTGGCGGAGAGATACAGACTCTGCAGGCGTTGGAGCTGTCCCAACTCGGGGGGCATGGGTCCGCTCAACTGATTGGCGGAGAGATTCAGACTCACTAGGCGTTGGAGCTGCCCCAGCTCGGGGGGGATGGGCCCAGTCAACTGATTGTTGGGGAGTGACAGACTCCGCAGTTGCGTGAGCCGCCCCAGTTCCGAAGGAATGGGACCCGCCAGATTGTTGCCTTCGACAGTCAGATGCTGCAGGAGGGTCAGTTGTCCCAGTTCGGGCGGAATGGCACCGGTCAACTGATGATGTTCATGGTTCGAGTAGCCCTCCAGAGACAACTCCTGCAACCAGGGCAGACGCCCCAGGGCCGAAGGTATGGGACCACTGAAGCGAGGGTGTTCGTAAATGTAGCCACCAGGTGTCAGACGCAGCGCCGTGACGCGCGGCGGCTCTCCCCTCAACGTGATACCCAGGACTTCTCCCCACGTGGTACCCTGGAATTCTTCTTCCAGAGAGGTGTCTGGGTGCCACACGTCCGGCCCCCAGAATCTGTCCCTGAGGGCCAGCAGGATCTCTTTGTCGCAGGCCAGGCTGGGCGAAGGTCCCTGGTCCGGGCAGACTGAGGCGCCTGGTACCGGACAGAGGGGCAGGTCCGGACAGGCGACGCACTTGGCCTTAACGGTCGGGGGCAGACAGCCGGTGAAAGGATTGCCAGCCAAGTCCAGTTCCCGCAGCCAGATGAGCTCTCCCAGGGCCGGAGGCAGGGAGCCCGTCAGCCGGTTGTCGGCGAGGCGCAACGCCGTGAGCAGGCGCCGCTGCGCCCATTCCGGGGGCAGGGGGCCGGTCAGTTGGTTGCCGGACAGGTTCAGCACAGACAGCCCCGTGAGTTGGGCCAGCTCCCGGGGGAGGGCACCGGTCAATTGGTTATGGGCCAAATTCAGAGTGTGCAAGTGGAGGAATTGGCCCAGTTCCGGGGGGAGGGAACCCGTCAGGTGGTTGTATGCGATATTCAGGTCCTCCAACCGGGACAGCTGTCCCAGTTCCGGGGGCAGGGAGCCCGTCAGTTGATTGTGGGAAAGATCCAGTCGCTCCAGGCTGGACAGCTGTCCCCAATCCGGAGACAGGGAGCCCGTCAGCCGGTTGTGGGGGAGGGTTAGTTGCAGCAAGTCGCTCAGCTGCGCCAGTTCGGGGGGGATGTCCCCTGTCAGCTGATTGTGGGAAAGATCCAGTCGCTCCAGTCCATCCAGTTGCCCCAGTTCCGGTGGCAGGTTGCCGGTCAGTTGGTTGCCGGCCAAGTCCAAGTGTCGCAGGCGAGCCAGCTGTCCCAGTTCCGGGGAGAGGGCCCCCGTCAGCTGGTTGCGGGCAAGTACCAGTTTCTCCAGGCCATCCAGTTGCCCCAGTTCCGGCGGCAGGGAGCCGGTCAGTTGGTTGCCGGCCAAGTCCAGGAACTGTAGGTTGGCCAGTTGCCCCAGTTCCGGCGGCAGGGGGCCGGTCAGTTGGTTGCCGACCAAGTCCAGGAACCGCAGGTCGGCCAGTCGGCCCAACTCCGGCGGCAGGGGGCCGGTCAGTTGGTTGCCGGCCAAATCCAGGTACCGCAGGCGAGCCAGTTGGCCCAGTTCCGGGGGGAGGGGCCCCGTCAACCCGCGGCCAGACAAGTTCAAGTGCTGCAGGTGGGTGAGCCGGCCCAGGGCAGCCGGCAACACCCCGTCGGTGACCACGTCTGGCAAACCGGAAAGCCTTAGTTCCGTGACCCGCGGCGGATCCCCGCCCAGCGTGACCCTGTCGAAATCCTGCACCGGGGAATGGGCCCGCCAAAACCGACGGGCTGCAGGGCCGGGATGGATCCACAGACCGAGACCTTCCTGAATCTCCAGCAGAAGTTCCCGGTCGCAGGCCAGGCTGGGGGACGGGCCCTGCTCCGGACAGGCCGATGGCGGCAGCCCCGTGGCCGGCGTGTCGTCGCCGACACGGTAGGTGGCCAGCGGTATGCCGGTGGCGGCCAGACCGCGGGGTCTGGTTCCCGTTTCCCCCGCCGCTTGGACCTGCTGGCGGACAGGCAATCCCCAACAGCGACGTTCACCGTCGACTAACGCACAACTGGCCTTGTAGCCCGCGGAAAATCCGCTGAAACCTCCCGACGGCGCGTCCAGTTGCCCGAACTCGTTGCTCCCCCAACAGCGAACACCCCGATAGGCGAAGGCAGCGCAGGTGTGATCAAAGCCTGCGTCCAGCCAGAGGATGGGTGCCCCAATTTTGCCGATTTCGGACAGGTCTGTCTGACCGGCACTGTTGTCGCCCCAACACCGGAGCTGCCTTTGATCGGCATCCACGGCACAACTGAAATGACCGCCCGCCGAGATTGCCCCGAATTGGCCGGCCGGCGCGGCGCTCTGCCCTTGGCGGTTGTCGCCCCAACAGACGACCGTGCCATCCGCGCGCAGGCCGCAACTGTGGCCGATGCCGGCGGTCACGGTTTGAAAGTCCCCTGGCGGGGCGGCGGCCTGGCCATGCCCGTTGTCGCCCCAACAGACGACCGCGTCGTCCGCCCGGACTCCGCAGGCGTGGGAACGACCCACCGCCACGGACTTGAACATCCCGACCGGAGCCTCCAGGTGCCGGACCCCGTTGTGGTCCCAGCACTCGATGCGGTGGTCCAGGGTGAGGCCGCAGGTGTGGCCGTCGCCGGCGCTGACGGACCGGTACCGATTGTGCAGGGCGTACGGTCGGCCCGTCCCGGGCCAGCACGTGAGGCGGGATATCCACCATTCATGCCGCAATCCGCATACCTGTTGGCGACCTACGGATACCTGAGTGTAGTGGCCCACCCGGATGGCAGGGTCAAACAGCCACTCCTCGTTCAACTGCGCCAGCCGTTCATACAGCAACAGCCACTCAAAGGGGTCTTTCAGGGACAAATCGAGCCGGATTTGGTTGAGATGGGGTGTCTCGGCCAAGAAAGTCCGGGGGAGATACCGCATATGGCCGAAGTCCAGTTCCAGGGATTCCAGCCGGGATACGTCGGTCAGGAAGGTTTCCGGCAGGACCTCCGAGGACGGTGCATGGACCGTCAGCTGCCGCAGGTGGGATACCCCGGCCGGGAAGTTTTCCGGCCACGTGCGCACATTCTCGGCATGCAGGGTCAGCTTCTTCAGATTGGGCACGGGAACCAGGAATCCGGACGGCAGCTCGCCAATGTTCACCAGCTCCAGCTCCAGCTCCGCCAGATTGGGCGCCCCCTGCAGAAACCGCGCCATCTCCTGGCTGTTGCGCCAGGGCCAATAGAATGCCTGTGCGTATGGTCGGAACCGATCCACTATGCGCAGAGATTCCAACCGGGGCACCTGGGCCAGAAAACCCAGGGGCAACTTCTCGACCGTGGTGACTTCCAGTTCCAGGTGGGTGAGCAAGGGCGTGTAGGCCAGCAGGTCGGCCGGCAAGTCGTAGTCACCCCGACGGGGGTGCGGGCCATCCAGGTGGACGGAACCGGCGTGCACTTCCAGCGAACGCAACTGGGGCACCGGCGCCAGCATCGCCTCCGGAAACACGCCCCACGTGTGGAACAGGACGGCGCGGACATTCTGCAGACCGGCCAGGTCGTGGGGATGTGCCACCCTCAGAAAGCCCTGATGTGTGGCGAATGGGTATGTGCCCAGAGTCTGCATTGTGGCCAAATCGGCCCAGGAGATGTCCGTGCAGCGCCTGCCCAACTTGGCCACGATCACGTCGCGCACATCTTGACTCCGGTCACACACTGCCGGAGACGCGGACGCGTGCGGCCAAGCCAGGCGGGTCGTGTACCGGAGGTGGCCGACACCATCCAGGGATTCGCCGTCCAGGTAGCGGACGGTGCCATCCGTGGCTACCCGGAGCTTGAAGACCGTGGGTCCCGCCCGGTCGGCGGCTGGACCGCCCTCGGGGGTCACGGGCCATCCTTCAACATCCCAGTCAATGTCCAGCGCGGGCCGGAATTCCGGCGGCAGGGTGAACAGGACTTCGGGTGCCTGGCGCGCGAAATATTGGACGGGGGAACTGGTGGCGGTGAAGACGGCCCCAATCGTGGGACCCCGCTGCTCCAGCAGGTAGGCGCCCCCCTGATGCGCCTCCAGATTGCCATAATCCCCCTCGAAGGTCCGGGAGGGCTCGATCCCCGCCATCTCGGCCGTGAACGGCCGCACAACCACCAAGGTCTGCCGTGCGGCGACCGCCACGTTGGTCAGGTCCGCGAAGATCCAGCGACGCGCTCCCTCCTGTTCAATCAGCAGCCAATGACCATCTGTACTAATGCCCGTGACTTGGAGCTCATCTCCCTGCTGCACCTGGCCCTGCACTTCATGTTCCAGACCGGGGCCCTCCCGCACGTTTACCACGTCGCCCGTGACCTGCACGGTTACGACCGGCGCGTCGCCCGGGGAAGTGGAGGCTGGCGCCGCGGAAGGGGACGCAGCCCACAAGGGGGTGGGGGCCGTCCCCATCACCAGCCCCAGGGCCAGTAGCCACAGCGTCCCCAACCGCCAGTGTTCCATCGGCTTCATCTCGGATTCTTTCCCATCCCTCCTGTCCCTCTCCCGCGAACGACCGCCGGCGCCGAAGCGGCGCCAGAGTCGAGCTTGTCGCATCGGGGCCCGCGAAGTACCCGGCGTCCATTTTCCCTGCCGTCCGCTCCACACCACCACGGGCATGGCTCCATCTTACCCGGCCGCCAATCGGAGACCAAGGGCCGGCGAGGGGTGCCCCCCGGTACCGAATCCCCCGCAGACGCAGCGCCCTGAAGCACCCGCGGAACGGGCTTTGGCAACGGTTGCGGTTGGGGGCCGCGGCGTGGGCCGTCCGGATACGCATCTGTATCAAAAACCGCCGTTTGCGGGACGCGGGCTGCGCGCGTGGCTCACCTACACTGATGGACTGAACCGTCGGCCGTGAAGATGAAGCGTCAACCTTGAACCAACAACCGGGAACCTGCCTCATGCAGATCTGCGCCTATCGCTCCCTGCAGCCCCATTGCCTTGGGGGCCTACTGCTGTCGCTGCTCCTGCTGCTGACATCACCATCGGTAGCGCGTGCGTCTGGGGAGAACGAGGCAACGGCGCCGGACTGCGCCCAGGCAGGACTTGCATCCCAGCCGGTGGCGGTCCAGCTGACGCGCACTGCGGAGTTGGTGCAGGCCTCCCTGCACTCCGCAGCCGGCGACTTGCCGTCCGTCGGCTGCAAGGCCGTCCTACAGTTTCAAATCCCCGAGGACGCCCGGCCACGCCAGGCCGTGTGGCGGGATGTGGAGGGCCGGACCGTGCGGCTCGACGGCACCCCGGATCCGGCCCATCCGGACCCCCTGCCCCTGCGTCTCTGGATCCAGCCCGATGGTGTTCTGCACTATGAGGTGCGGCAAGCTGGGATGAATGCACCGCACGTAGCCCTGAACCTGGTGGTGACCTGGGGCACGACCGCGGCGGCCAACGACCGGGCGGTGCTGGACATTCTCGGTACGGCCCTGGGGTTGGAGCTGGACATGCACAAACCGGTCCCGGAGTTGGAAACGGAGCTGTGGGAGTTGGGGGCGCGGCTGGATGACAGCGGGCGCGTCCGGTATCTGGATTGGTATACCACCCATCCGGATGAGTATTGGGAGGACAGCCTTGGGTTGTGGCAGCTACCGTCGGAGTTGGGCCAGCTGACGGCCCTGTGCCGGCTGGCACTGGGAGGCCCCTTGTTGACCGGCACCATGCCGCCGGAACTGGGGCAGTTGACGAACCTGGAACAGCTGACCCTGGCCGGCAGCCGGCTCACCGGCACCGTTCCCCAGGAACTGGACCAACTGGCCCAGTTATGGAAACTGGATGTGTCCGGCAACCGGTTGCGTGCCCTGCCCCCGGAACTGGGACGGCTCACCGGCTTGCGCAAACTGGATGTGTCCGGCAACCGGCTGCGTGCCCTGCCCCCGGAACTGGGACGGCTCACTGGCTTGCACGAACTGGATGTGTCCGGCAACCGGTTGCGTGCCCTGCCCCCGGAACTGGGCCAGTTGTCCCGGTTGGAAACCCTGGACCTGAGTCACAACGGGTTGTGGAGCCTGCCCCCGGAACTGGGACGGCTCACTGGCTTGCACGAACTGGATGTGTCCGGCAACCGGCTGAGTGCCCTGCCCCCGGAACTGGGCCAGTTGTCCCGGTTGGAAACCCTGGACCTGAGTGACACCGGGTTGTGGAGCCTGCCCCCGGAACTGGGCCGGCTCACCGGCTTACGCGAACTGGATGTGTCCGGCAACCAGTTGACTACGCTGCCAACCGGCCTCGATGAACTTCCTCACCTTGCCCGGCTGGACCTGAGTTACAACCAGTTGACTGCCCTGCCATCCGCATGGGGATCCCCCCTGCAATTTTTGGATCTGTCCAGCAACCGGTTGACCACGCTGCCCCCCGGAATCGGCCGGCTCCGACTGGAGCACCTGGATCTATCGCACAACAGGTTGAAGGCCCTGCCCCCGGAACTGGGACAGCTCCAGAATTTGTGTATCCTGGAAGTGGCCTCCAATCTGCTCACGGCCCTGCCCTCGGAACTGGGCCAACTGCCGAACCTCCGCAGCCTGGACCTGAGTTTCAACGGGATGTGGGTTCTGTCCCCGGAACTGGGCCAGTTGGCCCGGTTGGAAACCCTGGACCTGAGTCACAACGGGCAAACCCGCTACCTGAGTCACAACGGGTTGTGGGGCCTGCCCCCGGAACTGGGCCAGTTGGCCCGGTTGGAAACCCTGGACCTGAGTCACAACCGGTTGGAGACCCTGCCCCCGGAACTGGGTCGGTTGTCCCGGTTGAAAACCCTGGACCTGAGTGGCACCGGGTTGCAGAGCTTGCCCCCGGAACTGGGCCAGTTGTCCCGGTTGAAAACCCTGGACCTGAGTGACATCTGGTTGCGGAGCCTGCCCCCGGAACTGGGCCAGTTGGCCCGGTTGGAAACCCTGGACCTGAGTCACAACCGGTTGGCGGCCCTGCCCCCGGAAATGGGTCAGTTGTCCCGGTTGGAAACCCTGGACCTGAGTCACAACGGGCAATCCCTGGATCCGAGTCACAACGGGTTGGCGGCCCTGCCCCCGGAAATGGGCCAGTTGTCCCGGTTGGAAACCCTGGACCTGAGTCACAACGGGTTGGCGGCCCTGCCCCCGGAAATGGGTCGGCTGGCCCGGTTGGAAACCCTGGACCTAAGTTACAACGGGTTGGCGGCCCTGCCCCCGGAAATGGGTCAGTTGTCCCGGTTGCGAGCCCTGGCCCTGCAGGGCAACACCTTGCCCCTCCTTCCGCCCATGGTCGGCGAGCTTACGAGCCTGGAATTATTGAACTCCGATTTCGATCAAGCCATGGAACACAACCAGATTGAAGTCGCCTTGCACATTGCAAGTTCCTTTAACCATTGTTCGATGTATAGAGAGTAGCAATGGCAGGAACAGTTTTGAGATAGGCATGGGCAGGGCTCCCGGTCGACCTGACCGGGGTTGCGGATGCCGGGATGGAGGTGCCGCGGATTCAAATGGGTACCGGCTCGATTGGGTCCGGTTCGAGCAGGACCTGCAGGACAGCGGTGTGTTTTTGCCGGGCGGGCGGGTGAGATGCTGCGCCCCCTGAGCCAAAGGTCCGCCGAGCCGGCAGGCGCCACCGGATCTTCTCTGCGACTGAAACCAATTCGGCAGACGCCTGGCAGGCACCAGGACGAGCCTGAGTCTCCCTCCCGAACGGTTGCGGAAATTCAGGCAGGAACTCCACGGTGGGGCCTTGGCACCTGCCACCGACAGCCTGTTAATCGCGGCCGGCAAGGAAGTCGGGGCACCAACCATGTCCCGAATGTGGATGCCCTCCGGCAAGTATCGTTTCCCACAGACGAGATCGGGGTCTGTCCCCTGTCCGGCCACTGCCCGGCAGGGGCTCGGGGCAGCGGCCGGGTTGGCCGGATCCCCGACAACCTCAAAGCCGACGCGGTGGTCGTTGACAACGCGGACAAGGCGGTGTTCCGGCTCAAAACCGGGATTGGGGACAGTACCCGATGCCAGTTCCAAGGCACGGGCTTGGATGGTTCGGTGTACAAGGCCTTGCGCCAGAGCCGCGCATCGCGTGTCGAGCCATCGCAGAACTGGCTGGCGGCGACCTCGGATGGCCGCAAGTGAACCCAACGCGCCCGACCGCATGCAGACAGCAGCGATGTGGTGGTGTGGTCTTGGCTTGGACCTGCCATGGCAGGCAGCGAACAGCAGTATCCGGCAGGCCCTGTACACCAGGCGACGAGGCCACATTCAGTCGGGACAGTAGGGCAGGGGTTCGCCGTTGGTCTGGGTGGTCACGCTGAAACGGTCCTGCCAGGTGGCAGGCAGACAGCCGGTCAGGGCATTGCCGTCCAGGTGCAGGATTTCGAGATGTGGGAGGTGGCCGAGGGTGGGAGCCAGGGGTCCCGACAGTTGGTTGCCACTCAGGTTCAGTTGCTCGAGGCCGGTCAGCTGTCCCAGTTCCGGCGGTAGGGGTCCCGACAGTTGGTTGCCGCTCAGGTCCAGCCTCTTCAAGCCGGTCAGCCGGTCCAGTTCCGGTGGCAGGGATCCGGACAGTTGGTTGTTGCTCAGGTCCAGCCAAATGAGCGCGGTCGGTTGCGTCAGGACGGGGGTAAGGGGTCCGGACAATTGGTTGTCGGCCAAATGCAACATCCACAGGCGTGGCAGTAGTCCCAATGCCGGTGGCAGGGGACCGGTCAGCTGGTTGTGGGACAGATCCAGAATCGAGAGTTGCGAGAGTTGGCCCAGTTCCGGTAGGATCGAACCGGTCAGGTGGCTGCGGCGCAAATGCAGGGTGTGCAGCCAGGTCAGCCGGCCCCATTGTGGCGTGAGGGTGCGCTGCGGACTGTGCGGGTCCTTCCCCGCACCCAGTTCCAGACTGATCTTGACCACGCGCGGAGGTTGGCCCCCGACCTCGACACCTTGGAATTGGCGCACGGGGGTCTCCGGCTGCCAGTTTTCGAGCGCGGAAGGCGGGGGGGCGCCCCAGGTTTGGCGGAGGGCGAGCAGCAGTTCCTTGTCGCAGGCCAGGCTGGGGGATGGGCCCCGGGGGGGACAGGCGGCCGCACCGTCCGGGAGTGGGGGGAGCGGACAGAGAGGCAAGTCCGGACAGGCGGCACATTTGGCGTGGACAGCGGGAGGCAGGCAGCCGGTCAGGGGATTGCCGGCGAGGTCCAGTTCCTCCAGCCAGATGAGCCGGCCCAGGCCCGGTGGGATGGGTCCGGTCAGTTGGTTGCCGGCCAGCCGCAAGGTCACCAATCTGCTGGGTTGCCCAAACTGTGGCGGGATGGAGCCGGTCAGTAGATTGTCGGCGAGGTCCAGTTCCCTCAGCCAGATGGGCTGGCCCAGACCCGGTGGCAGGGGGCCGGTCAGTTGGTTGTGGGCCAGATCCAGGGACCGCAGCTGGGCGAGTTGGCCCAGCTCGGGCGAAACGGGCCCGCTTAGGTTGTTGCCGTGAAGGGAGAGCCGCTGCAGTTGGGCGAGTTGGCCCAGCTCGGGCGGAACGGGCCCGCTTAGGTTGTTGCCGCGGAGGTAGAGCCGCTGCAGTTGGGCGAGTTGGCCCAGCTCCGGGGGAATAGGTCCGCTCAGTTGGTTGAAGGACAGATCCAAGCCTTCCAACCGGACGAGTTGGCCCAGCTCGGGCGGAACGGGCCCGCTTAGGTTGTTGGCGGAAAGCCCCAACACCTGCAGTTGCGTGAGCTGGTCCAGTGCGGGGGGAATGGAGCCGCTCAGGCGGTTGTCATACAGCCACAATTCGTTCAGCTGGGCGAGTTGGCCCAGTTCAGGGGGAATGGGGCCGCTCAGGCGGTTGTCATACAGCCACAATTCGTTCAGCTGGGCGAGTTGGCCCAGTTCAGGGGGAATGGGGCCGCTCAGGCGGTTGCCGTTCAGCCGCAATTCGTTCAGCTGGGCGAGTTGGCCCAGTTCAGGGGGAATGGGGCCGCTCAGGCGGTTGCCGTTCAGCCGCAATTCGTTCAGCTGGGCGAGTTGGCCCAGCTCGGGAGGAACGGGCCCGCTTAGGTCGTTGCCGTAGAGCCACAGCACCTGCAGTTGCGTGAGCTGGCCCAACTCAGGGGGAATGGGGCCGGTTAGTTGGTTGTGGCCGAGTTTCAACTCTTGCAACTGGGCGAGTTGGCCCAGTGCGGGCGGAATGGGCCCGGTCAGAGAGTTGACCGACAAATCCAGGTACCGTAGTTGGCTGAGCCGGGCCAAGGCGTGCGGAATCTTGCCATCTAGGAGCCGATCACTACCTAGGATCTGATCGTTTAACGTCAGGGCCAGGACCCGGGGCGGGTCCCCCCCCACCGTGACTCCCGTGAAGTCGGAAAGTGGGGCAACGGGATACCACCCGGGGTGGGAGGTGGGGAAGCGATCGCGCACAGCAGCTTTCCGGAACGACAAAAAGATTTCCATGTCGCAGGCCAGACTGGGCGAGGGCCCCGCTTCAGGACAGGCGGACGTAGGGAGCACCCCTCCTCCGGCCTGCAGCGGCTTGCCGGCGCTGAGGACCAGGGCCAAGGCGGCGACCAGCGGCCCGACGCGCCACCAGCCGTACCGGAACTTCATGTGCTTGCCATCCTGCTGCGCCAGGCAGCACCCCGGGCTTTCCTTCCTGATGATGTTATTACAGCCGTGGCGGGATGGCGGAATGAAGCCCACGGCCACCTCAGGTACGATATCGCTCCGCTGTTTTCCCGCACTGTCGTCCACACATCGAATACATTTACCACACTCATCCCTGGCGGGGATAGACCGTGGGCAAGAGCCAAGCCGGAGCAGGCTGCGGCACCCCAACCAACCGACCCCGGCCGCCACGTCGCCACACAGGACCGGGATGCGGCTTACATGCAATGAGGGGCTAAACCGTCCGACGTGAAGATGAAACGAGGTCAGTCAGCGTGGGCCGGCTTCTGACGGTGGCGCCGTGGGAGGGATGCAAGAATGGTCAACAAACCCGCCACCACCGCCCAGGCGAACAGCACCATGAACAGCAACGGTTGCCCGATGACGACGAACAGTTGGACCACCACGATCAAGCCCAGCACGACGTAGGGGGCGCCGATCAGCACACTGTGCCACATCCGGGTGCCGTCACGTCCATGTCCAAGGCGAATCGCACCGCCCACAAAAGCCGCAATTCCCATGAGCAGAATCGGAGGCCTGGTCAGCCACGGCTGGCTCAACAGCAGTATGGCGGCCGGCGCGCCAACGATGGCGCTCAGGAGCATCCACAGGCGGGTTCGCAGCCCGTGGCCGGTCACCCCTTCAACCAAATCGAAGACCCCGCCGATTAGCCAGTAGATGCTCAACAGCTGCAACTGCAACTGCACATGGGGCGGTGTCTGTCGGTAGGCTCAGAAATACATGACCAATCCGATGACGACCAGGCAGCAGCCGCGAAGTAGGGTTGTCCACCAAAGCGATGGCATGGAAGTTGTTCGCGCGCGAACAACGCAGTGTGCCTGTCTTGGTGCAGTGGCCATCCAGGTTCCGGCCACGCGTAGACCGGAGATTCCTCATCGTCATTGTAGGGTGCCGGTTCGGCACCTCGGCGTGGTGATCGGTGTCCCACAAACGGCCGTTTGGGGAACGCCGGCCGCGCGCGGCTCACCTACACTGAGGGGCCGAACCGTCGGCCGCGGCCATGACACCCCGACCTTGAACCGACATTCGCGAACCTGCCTCATGCGGATCCACGCCTTCGCCTTCCTGCATCCCCGTTTCACTTGGTCCCTGCTGCTGTCGCTGCTGCTGCTGCTGACTTTTCCGGTTGCAGTGCGTGCGGCCGGGGAGAACGAGGCAACGGCACCGGACTGCGTCCAGGCAGGGCCTGCATCCCGGCCGGTGGCGGTCCAGCTGACGCGCAGCGCAGAGCTGGTGCAGGCGACCCTGCACTCCCCACCGGGCGACTTGCCGGCCGCCGGCTGCAGGGCTCTCCTACAGTTTCAAATCCCCGAGGATCACCGGCCACGCCAGACCGTGTGGCGGGATGTGCATGGCCACGCCGTGAGCATGGACGGCACCCCGGATCCGGCCCATCCGGACCCCCTGCCCCTGCGGCTCTGGATCCAGCCCGATGGAACCATGCAATACGAGGTGCAGGAGGCCGGTCTGGAGGCGTCACATGTAGATTTGAACCTGGCGGTGGCCTGGGGCACGACCGCCGCGGCCAACGACCTGGCCGTGCTGGACATTCTCAGTGCGGCCCTGGGGTTGGAACTAACCCCACAGGGGTTGGGCGCGCGATTGAATGCCCGTGGCCGTGTGACGGAGCTGGATTGGCATGCCGACCATCCCTATGAGTATGACACCATTGTATGGTTTATGGCTCCGCCGCAGGATCGCCCCAAGGTGGGTATTCATCCACCGAGGGTGCGGGTGACGTGGCAATTGCCTTCGGAGCTGGGGCAGTTGACGGCCCTGTCCCGGCTGGCGCTGGGAGGCCCCTTGTTAACGGGCGCCATTCCGCCGGAGCTGGGGCAGTTGACAAACCTGGAACAGCTAACCTTGGTTGGCAGCCGGCTCACCGGCACCGTCCCCCCGAGACTGGGCCAACTGACCAAGCTGACAAGCTTGGAACTCCACAGCAACCGGCTGACCGCGCTGCCGTCGGAATTGGGGCAAATGACCCAATTGACCTATCTGGGCGTAGCCGGCAACCAATTGACTTCGTTGCCGCCGGAACTGGGCCGGCTCACTCGGTTGCGCGACTTGGGCTTGGCCGGCAACCGGCTGACTTCATTGCCCCCGGAACTGGGCCGGCTCACTCAGTTGCGCAAACTGGGCCTGGCCGGCAACCGGCTGACGACGCTGCCCCCGGAACTGGGACAACTCCCCAATCTTTGGGCCCTGGATGTACAGGACAACCAACTGGCATCCCTGCCGTCACTGGCGGAGTTCAGACGGCTGATATACCTGGACATGAGCGGTAACCGATTGCAGGAACTCAACTTGGTGGAAAGCCTCACGCCACCGTTCACACTCCCACCCGGGGCTGGCCCCCTCCTTCGGCAACTGCAGCAAATGGCCAAGGCGCGCGGGGCCTTGCCGACACCGCCCCTGGAATCCCTGGATCTGTCGGGCAACCGGTTGACCACCTTACCCCCCGAAATCGGTCGGCTCCGGCTGGTGCACCTGGATCTGTCCTACAACCGGTTGACCAGCCTGCCCCCCGCACTGGGCCAGATCCAGCCCAAGTCCAATCTTGTTTTATTCCCCGGCCCATCCTTTGTCAAGGAGCCCTTAACACTCGACCTGTCGGGCAATCAACTGACGGATCTGCCCTCCCACCTAGCCCGGATTTCGCACCTGATCCGGCTCGACCTGAGTGACAATCAATTGACGGCCCTGCCCCCCGAACTGGGTCGGCTCCCACTGAACCTCCTGGATTTGTCCGACAATCAACTGACAGTCCTACCCCCCGATTTGGGCCGGATCCAACCCTCGGATCAATTGGTTTCCTGGTTTGGAGGCCAACCGCAATTGACACTCAACCTGTCGGGCAATCGGCTGACGGGCCTGCCTCCCGAATTGGACCAGATTTCTGACCGGCTCCGTCTGGACCTGGGCCGCAACAGGTTCACGTCCCTGCCCGATGTCCTGTTCCGGCTGGACCGGTTGGAAATGCTCAATCTGTCCGGCAATCGGCTGGAAACCCTGCCCCCGGAACTGGGCCAACTCTCGCAACTGGTCTCGCTGGACCTGTCCGGCAACCAGTTGACACACCTGCCCCCGGAGCTGGCACAGGCAGCCAACCTGAGCCACTTAAACCTGTCCGGCAACCAGTTGACGGGCCTCCCGGCAGGGCTGGGCCAACTCTCGCAATTGGACACGCTGGATCTGTCCAACAACCGGTTGACGGGCCTGTCCGACCCCGCCATCGATTCGGAACAGGCAGCCCTGTGGCCTCGTCGGTTGATCCGGCTGGACCTGAGTGACAACCGGCTGACAGCGGTACCTCCCGCCCTCACGCAGTTGCGTTTGGAGATCTTGAATCTGGGCCGCAACCAACTGACGGACTTGCACCTGGATCAGGCCCAACTGAAGAACCTGAAGCAACTCGACCTGAGCCACAGCCAACTGACCGACCTGCCCCTGGACCTGGCCCAACTGAAGAACCTGACCCATCTGGATCTGAGCCACAACCGGTTCACCGAGATTCCCGCTGTGCTGTCCCGATTGCGCCCCCTGCTGTCCCTGGACCTGCGCGGCAATCCCCTGACCACCTGCCCGTTGCTCCTGCCCTGGCGGATCGACCGGTTTATCTTTCCGCCTGATTACGAGCTCTTTGGCAACTTCGACCACTGGCTCCTGAGTCCACCTGCCAAAACGGAGTACACCGACCTGCCCTTCCTGGATCTGTGCCCGGAGTGAGGGACGGGGCGGTTCCAAGTCCTATTGAGGACCAGCAATCTGTCACGGGCAAGGGCATCCGGACCATCGTCTGTACTCCAACCCTCCGGTTTCCGAACCGGAAAGTTTGAACCGACAGCTCCGCAACGGGGTCGTGCCCCTGAACGGTCCCGCGGATCCTGCCCTGGGGGTGGCCTGGCGGCTCCGGCCGCTGCGGGTTGCGTTGTGTCCCGCAAACGAACGTTTGCGGCGCGCTTAGCACAACCGCCAATTGGATCCAATTCGGCCGAGGGCGGGAAGTGTCCCACAACCCGTGTCAACAATCCATGCTCCATTCCTCGTCCCCCGACTCCATTTGTGATACACCGCGGGCATGAAGATCGGCTACGCCCGCGTCAGCACCCACGCACAGACACTCGATTTGCCAATCGACCATCATGGAAGCGTTTGGGACAGCCTTCCGCCGAGAACCTCCGTCCGTCGCGGGCGGGACTTCTGCACGGCGAGGGACGTTCCCATCGGGACTCAGACACCCCCGTAAACAAGATTCGGGACGGGGCAGGCATCCACCTGTCCCGTCATGCATACGGCCCCTAACGTTCGCCGGACACACCGTCCGGACGACGGGATGCGGCCTCGGCCAGCCGTTGTCGGCACTGATCCCGAAAACGGCCTTCCTCGCGTGCGAAATCCGGCAGTTGGAAGGCCGCATACGTCTGCAGGGCGGTCTCAAACTCCAAGGTGGCAGCTTCCCACGCCTCCATGCCTTGGTAGACCTGGCCCAGATTGTGGTGCACGGTGGCCGCATCCAGCCACGACTCCTGGTCCTGATGACGCGCCAGGGCCTGCCGGAACCAATCCGCGGCCGCTGACAGGTCCCCCACCTGGAAGGCCAGGGTGCCGAGGTTGGTCAGCGTGGTCGCTTCCCCGTCCACCTGCCTCAGATAGCGGTACAGCTCCAGCGCGTTCAGGTAGACATGGCGGGCCAGTTCCGTGCGGTCCAACGCTTCCAGGGCCAGCCCCATGCTGTTGTAGATATTGGCAATCTGGCGCCGGTTGTCGTTGCGCCGCGCCAACGACAACGCCTGCTGCAGCCGTTCCAAGGCCTGCGGATACTTTTCCAGGGCCAGGTTGAGACTGCCGAGACTGCGATAGGCGCGCACCAGTTCGGTCAGGGTGCTGCCCTGGGACAGGTACTCGTAGGCCTTGTCGCAATGCTCGAGTGCGGCCGTCAGCTGGTCCCGCTCCCTGTACACGGTGCTGATGTCGGTGTGCACAATCGCCAGTTGGGTCACCAGCTCGCGCCGTGCCAGCACCACGCGGGCCCGCTCCAGCCAGACCAGGGCCTGTTCGTGCTCCTCGCGGTGGTAGAGCAGACGCCCCATCTGCATCAGCAGGCGCCCGAAGGCCTCGTAGCGGTTCTGGGCCGCACAGGCCACGGCGCCGGCCGCTGTCCAGGACAGCCCCCGCGGCATGTGCCGCCATCGGGCGTGCAGCACCAGGGAACGGGCATAGCGGCTGACCAGTTCCAATTGGGACGGGGAGACATCCAGTTTGAACCGGGTCAGATCGGCGGTGGTGGCCAGGGAGGCGGCCATCGACTCCAGGTCGTCGCCGCAGACCTCCTGCATGATGTGCACGCACCAGTCCGCTGCTTGGCGAATGTTGCCCCACTCGGGTTCGAGTGCCGACCAGTACAGTTGATCGGGACGCTCGAACCAGGACACGAACCGCACGTAGTAACGGGCATGGGCGTTGCGCCAGTCCCGGGACGGCGCGTGGCGGTCGGCCTCCAGCCGCCGTCGCACCGCGGGATGAATTACGGCCCGGGCCTGGGTTGGCACATCCTCCAGCAACGCCCGGTCCTGCAACAATCCGAGAACACGCTGCAACCCCGGCCCCAGTTCGGTTTGGGAACCGACGGTCCACTGGGGCGCCTCCGCCACGTGCAGAACCATGTCCGAGTCGCCGGGCCAGAACAGGTCGCGGATGGCCAGGTAGGAAGCGCCTCCCGCCGCCATGTTGAGACGCTCCAGCACCTGCATGGCGTCGGAACTTTCCTGCGCCACACTGTCCGCGGCCAGGCGAATGAGCACATCCAGGGACGACTCCGAACCGGTCTCCACCGCGCGGATCACCTGTTCCAGGCATTCCGGATGCGCCTTGAGCAGGCCTGCCAACAGGCGAATGGCCAGGGGCAGACCGTCCGTCAGATCATGCACGGTGCCCGCATCCGTGACCGGCGCCTGCAGCGCCTGCCAGAACGTCTCGGTGTCGTATCGGCTCAGCCCGCCGAGGTGCAGGACCGTTTCCTGGGCCAGCTCCTCCATTTCCGGGGTCAGTCGGTCCGCAACCAGCACGACGCGGGACGGCGTGTCGGCGGTCTCCAGGTTCCGGAACGTCTGCAGAAGCAGTTGGCGGTCGGCCTCCGAGACGGAATCGAGTTCGTCCAGCACCAGTACCCGGCGCCGGCGGTAGAGCAGTTCCCGAATGCCAGTGCTCCACTGCGCCCGAATATGCCAGGAGTGGTCGAAGCCCAGCACGGACGTCAGGTTGTGAACGATGTCCTGGAAGCGGAAACGCTCCAGGCCGGCGGCCGCCGCCCACACGCAACCATCCGGAAATTCGTTGATGGCCGACCACACCGCCGCGGTCACCAGGGCGCTCTTGCCCACGCCGGACGGGCCGACCACCGCAATCACGGGCGTGGTTCCGGGATCGCCCAGCCGTCCCTGCAGCTGGCGCAGGGCCGAACGCCGGCCGCTGAACCCCCGCAGCCGGTACAGGCCGAGGTTGTGTCGGATTTCCCTTTCCGGCGGGATTACCTGATGCGCCATGCCGTTTGCACCCGCGTATCAGACGGGACAGCTCTCCAGTCCCGCCAGGGCCGGTCCGCTTTCGGGATCGATCTCCAGGGCGGCCAGCAACCAGGGCTTGGCCTTGTCACACTCGGAGGGATCCTTGTAGACATAGGCCAAGCCCAGCTGATACAGGAACTCGATGCGGGGCGTGCCCTCGATCAGTTCCAGGGCCTCGGACAGAATGCCGACCGCACCCTCGTAGTTGCGCATGCGGTAGTAGACCGTGCCCAAGTGGGCCATGGCCAGCCCGTCCTGGGGATTGACCTCGACGGCCCGTTCCAGGTTGCGCCGGGCCTCCAGGTCGTTGCCTACCTTGAAATGGCCGTAGCCCAGGGCATCCCACGTGAGCGAAACATTCGGGTTCAGCTCCAGGGCTCGTTCATAGGCGTCCAAGGCATTCTCCCATTCGAACAGCGCCTCGTAGAGCCGCCCCTTGTGGATCTCCAGGTACCAGGCCGACGGATCCACGGACAGACCCTGATCCAATGCGGCCAAGCCCTCGGTGTACTCGCCGCGGTATTCGTGCAGCAGGGCCTTGTTGCGCCACACCAGGATATCCAGCGGTGCCAGTTCGGCCGCCTGATCGAGGTAGGACTCGGCCTTGTACCAGTTCCCGACGTCGGCGTAGATCTCCCCCAGGATGGCCAGCGTCCGGCTGTTGTCCGGGGAGAGCACCAGGGCATCCACCGCCGTGTTGACCGCCTCCTCGTACTCCCCGGACCAGTCCAGGGCACGTGCCAGCGCATTCAGGCTGTCCACATGGCGGTCGTCCCGGCGAACCGCCTCCTCGGCCGCGGCCAGTGCCTTGGGCACCTGTTTGAGCAGGATGTACAGACGCGACTGGTCCACGAGCGGCTGCGGGTTCCAGGTTTCGATTGCGGCCACCTGCCCGTAGAACTCCGCCGCCTGGAGCAGGTTGCCCTGCGCCTCATGGACGCGAGCCTGGGCCAGGGGATTCACGGCACTGGGCGTGGGGGTCGGATCCGGCAATACGAAGGTAGCCCGTTCCACCAGCAGTTCGCGCCGGTTCCACAGGCTGACACAGGCCAGCACCAGCAGCACCAGGGCCCACAGGGGGACACGCCAGCGTCGGCGGCTGGTGAAACGAACCGAACGCAACTCCATGGGAAGTCAACCGGAACACTCCAGGACGCTACTTGAGCAGCGGCCAGGCGGACACCAGCGTCACCGCGAGGAACACCAGCAGGGCCAGGTTCAGGAACAGGCGCCCGGTGAGCACAAAGAGCACCGCGCTGCCCAGCAGGCAGCCCAACAGGACACCAATCACCGCAAACAGGCCCAGCCGACGGCCCCGTCGGCGCTGCACGGCCCGTCGCACAATCCGGGCCAGCAGGGTGCCTGCGGCCCCTCCGGTCAGAAAGGCAATCAGCAAACCCAGGAAGGTTCCGACCAAACCGGACACGAACCCGGCCACGGGCAGGCCGACCGCCGCCAGCACCATCCCGGTGCCCATGGCAATCCATGGGTCGCCCGGCTCCATATTGTAGGCCCGATCCTGGTGTTCGCGGATGCAGTCCCGGCAGCGGTAGCCGACCGGCGTGTGCACCGCGCAGCGGGTGCACATCGGTTCGTCGCACCGGTTGCAGCGCAACCGGGTCTCGACCTCGGGATGACGCTTGCAACGGAGCGGAGCGACAACCGGAGGTTGCAGGGCGCGGGAGGCAGCCATCAGTAGGTTGTGCCCAGCTTGCCGACCAGGGTCTGGTAGAAGTTCTGGCGGCTGCCGGTGCGCACGTAGCGGGCCGGATGCTCGCTGGCCACCACCGTCACCTCGTCCCCCTCCTCCATGTCGAGGTGAAAGTGGCCGTCCACCGTCAACATGGCCTCGTAATCCCAGGTGGCACGCACCTGGACCTCCGTGCCCTCGGACAACACAAGCGGTCGGTTCAGGGACAGGTGGGGCGCGACCGGGACAATAACGATGTTGCGCAACTCCGGCGGCAAAATGGGCCCTCCGGCTGCCAGGGCATAGCCGGTGCTGCCGGTCGGCGTGGCGACAATCAAACCGTCGCAGGTGATGGCAGCCAGGTTCTCGCCGTCCAGTCGGATGCGGGTCTCAATCACGCGGGCCAGGCTGCCGCGGCTGATCACGGCGTCGTTCAGCGCCGCGGAGGTGTGCACCGTCCGCAGGTCGCCGGTGTCGGGATCCCTTCGATCCACGCGCACGCTGATCATGAGCCGTTCCTCCAGCCAGCAGTCCCAGGCCAGCATGGCTTCGATGGCGGGGCGCCATTGATCCGGCTGCACTTCGGACAAGAAGCCGACCTTGCCCATGTTGATGCCCAGGACCGGAACACCCCAGGCGGCTCCGCTGCGGCCCGCCCGCAACATGGTGCCGTCACCGCCGATGGCAACGATGACATTGACGTGCGGCAGGCGCGGGCTCAGGGTGTCGGGCTCCCAACTGGACGAGTGGCACACCTCGTACAGGCCCTGCATTGTCAGCCAGTCCCCAATCTCGGAGGCCAGCAGGGCCGCATCCGCCTTGTGCGGATGATGCAGTATGCAGATGTTGCGCCAAGGGGCGGCGAAGGGGGACCGGGTCGCGGCCCGACCGTCGAGAAACGCATCGCTCATGACGAACTATTGTAGATTGACGGGAGTGCCGTTTTTGTCCCACCCCCACCATCACATTCTAATTTTCCGGCACCGCGGTGAGGAGAAGCGTTGTGCCGGAAGCCGGGGACTCATCACCACGCCGACAGAACACACCAACTGGGCCTTCGCGGTTGCATGCGAACGGGCCGGACGGCCCCCAATCTACAAGGCAATCGCATTCTGATTGGGGACATGGCACTTGGGCACAGGACGGGCCTGCGATAAGCCGGAACTGGTCCTCGGCACCGGGAACACGCGCCCACGGAGGCATCGCGGCCAAGCGCGTCCGGCCCCGTGGGCGGTAGAGTCGGGCCTGTCTGCCGGAAGTCCCGTCTCCTTGGCACGCGGCGGGGCAGGGACCCAAGACCCCTGCGGGGTGTCGTCTCACCCATCGCGTCGGCCAAGTCCTCGTGGTGGGCCTGCATCCGGCCCCCCTCGTCCCGATGCCGCACTCGCCGCGCCCGGCTTCGGGAATGCCACCCTGTTACCCCCATGGCCCCCGGCCTCCGGACACGTGTTTTTATGACGCGGTGCAATGCATTCTGCGCAGGCGCGCGTTGACCAATCGGCTTGTTTCGTTACCGAATTGGGTGTCCAATTGTGGACCTCATAATCGTTTAGTAAATTTTCCGCTTGGCTTCAACTTAAGCCAGAACGCAATTGCCCTGCTCCCAACCCGGCGGGTCGCCGGGTTTGTCCCGGACCCTGTTGCTATACTTGCCGATGCTTGGTGCCCGGACCCGCCGGGGCCGCGCCCTTCTCCCTGTTGGCGCGACATGCGCATTCTGGTCCTTTCGGATATCCACGCCAACTTCGCCGCCCTGGAGGCCGTCATCGCCCATACCAGGGACCGTTGGGACGAACTTTGGTGCCTGGGCGACATTGTCGGCTACGGCCCCCGTCCCAACGAATGCGTCGACCTGATTCGTGCGCAGGCGAGTCTGTGCGTGCCGGGCAACCACGACCGGGCCGTGCTCGACAACAACACCAGCCGCCAGTTCAACGACATGGCGCGGGAGGCGATTGACTGGACCCGCGCCGAACTCACCACCAGCAACAGCGCCTATCTGGAATCCCTGCTGCCTGAGCCGGTCCCGGTGGACAGCCTGGACCTGTTGGCCACCCATGCCTCGCCCCGCGATCCGGTCTTCGAGTACATGGACGGCATCGACACGGCACTTGCCAACTGGCGACGGCCCGAGTTTGCCGCCAAGTTCTGCCTGGTGGGGCACACCCACCTGCCGGATATCTTCCGCCTGCGCGTGGCTCAGGTGGACCCCGACGATGCAGACCGCCGGGAGGCCCGCGTGGAACGCATGCGGGCCCGGCCCGGAACGCCGGTCAACCTGCAGCCCGAACTGAACCACCGCGTCATCCTGAACCCGGGCAGCGTGGGCCAGCCGCGGGACAAGAACAAGCGCGCCTCCTTCGCCCTGCTGGTGCAGGACGGACCGGAACTGATTTGGCACTACGAACGGACGGACTATCCCATCGAACTGACCCAGACCCAGATGCAGCAGGCCGGCCTGCCCCGGATTCTGATTGACCGGCTCAGCTACGGCTGGTAGAGCCGGCCCCGAGATGGTCCTGCACGGCCTGCGCCACCTTGCGGGTCATGCCGGGCAGGCCGGCCAGAACGTCCAAATCCGCCTGGCGAAGACGATCCAAATCGCCCTCGCAAAAAGCCAACAGGCCCTTGCGCCGGGCCGGCCCCACCCCCGGCACGTCGTCCAGGACCGTACGCGTCATGGCCTTGCCCCGCAGGGTGCGGTGGTGGGTGATGGCAAAGCGGTGGGCCTCGTCCCGAATGCGCTGGAGCAGGAACAGTCCCTGGCTGTCGCGCGGCAGGAGGATCGACTCCGGCTGTCCCGGCACGAAGACCTCCTCGCTCCGCTTGGCCAGGCCGACGACGGGGACGACATGCAGGAGGTCGTACTTGCGGAGCACGGCCACGGCCTGACTCAGCTGCCCCTTGCCTCCGTCCACAATCACCAGATCCGGCAGCACGTTCCAGGCGGTCTTCCCCTTGCGACCCGGATCCAGGCTCTTTTCGCCGGCGCGCGCGAAGCGGCGGTCGAGCATCTCGCGCATGCTGGCAAAGTCGTCCGGCACGCCGCGGGCGCCAGCGCCGCGGATCCGAAAACGGCGATAGTCGCTCTTGCGCGGCACGCCGCGGGCGAAGACCACCATGGAGCCGGCGGTGTGATTCCCCTGCAGCGTGCTGATGTCGTAGCACTCCATGCGCACCGGCGGACGCGGCAGTTGCAGGGCTTCCTCCAGTTCGGCAATGGCAGTCTGTTGCCGGTTGGTGTCAACCCGGGCCGTGGCCTGCTGGATCCGCAGGTACTCCAGATTGTTTTCCAGCCCCGACTCCATCAGACGCCGCTTGGGCCCGCGCAGGGGAACGCTCAGTCGCACCTTGGTGCCGCGCCGCTCCGCAAGCCACTGCTCCAGCCAAGCCTGCTCCGGCGGCATGGCCTGCACCAGAATCAGGGCGGGCACATAGGCCGCCTTGGCGTAGAACTGCTGCAGGAATGAGCCGATCAGATCACCCCGCCGGTCCTCGGCGGCTCCGGAGTCCCGGGACTTGCCCAGTTCCAGGCGGTAGTGGTCGCGCCCCACCAACCGCCCCTGGCGCACAAACATGATCTGGACCACCGCCGTGCCCGATTCCGGGTCGGGCACGATGGTGACGCAGTCCTCGTTGTCCGGCTGGGCGCCGATCAGCACCTGCTGGCCCACGATGCGTTCGGCGGCCTTGATCCGGTCGCGGATCAGCGCCGCGCGCTCGAAGTCCAGATTCTCGGCGGCCTGTTCCATCCGCTCCCGGAGCTGCCGCATGACCTGACCCGTATCGCCCCGCAGGAACCGCATCATCTGGCGCAGGCTCTCGCGGTACTGTTCCGAGCTCTGGGCTCCGATGCAGGGCCCGCCGCACATCTTCAGGTGGTAGTACAGGCAGGGCCGTTCGTCCTCGCCGGTGATCCGGCGGTCACAGTCGAGATAGGGAAAGATGCGCCGGATGCCCTCCAGGGTGCGATAGATGGCGCGGGCGTTCGTGTAGGGGCCGAAGTAGCGCGCCCCGTCCCTGCGCATCGTGCGCGTGACTTCGATTTTGGGGAACGGGTCCTGCCAGTTGATCTTCAGGTAGGGGAAGGTCTTGTCGTCCTTGAGCAGGACGTTGAAGGGCGGCTGGTGCTCCTTGATGAGATTGTTTTCGAGCGTGAGCGCCTGCAGTTCGTTGGTGGTGATCCACCAGGACACGTCCGCGATTTCCGGCACCAGGCGCTCCACCCGGGGATCGTCCCGCTGGCTGGGCGTGAAATAGCTGCGCACACGCGACCGCAGGACTTTGGCCTTGCCGACGTACAGAACCTCGCCCGCGGGGCCGTGCATCAGATAGCAACCGGGGGCACGCGGCAGTTCGTCCAGCTTCCGTTGCACCAAGGGGGGTACCGAATAGGCCATGGCACCGATATTAGGGGACTTATACCGAGGGGTTGACACTCGGTACGGGGGCGGGTTTGGGTCCGGCCCCCACAGGTGCGGGTGGACCGCGCCTGCCTCGTTCACGGGTCGTCGGGGTCCCCAACGGGATC
Source organism: Caldilineaceae bacterium (assembly GCA_965219935.1). Classification (GTDB taxonomy): domain Bacteria; phylum Chloroflexota; class Anaerolineae; order Caldilineales; family Caldilineaceae; genus Bin34. Next base: position 2,866,364 of record CBDCOU010000003.1, read on the forward strand.
GCCCCTCGCCGTGCAGCCGCCCCTGTCCCGCGGGCCGCAACGGGCACGCACGGAAGTCCCGCCCGCGCCAAAATGTTGATCGCCGCATTGTGGTCGGCATTGGCCCGGAACCCGCAGACCCCGCACGCGAACACCGCCTGCAACGGCCGGTTGTCCCGGTGGACATGGCCACACCGGCTGCACGTCTGCGACGTGTAGGCCGGGTCCACCTTCAACAGGGCCCCCGCCTTGTAGGCCAGCTTGCGCTCCAACGCGCCCCAGCCGCTGGCCAGGATGCCGCGGTTGAGCCCCGACTTCTGCTTGACCTGCTTGCCGGGTTTCGCCACCGTGCCCTTGGCGGACTTGGTCATGGCCTTCGTGTTCAGATCCTCCACCACCACGGTGTGCGCCGTGTCGGCAAGGGTGCGGCTGGCCTGATGCGTGGCGTTGTCGCGCTTGCGCGCCCGTTTGCGGTGCAGCTTCTGCAACTGCCCGTTCACGCGCCGGCTCCGGTTCGACTTGGGCCGCTTGTCCTTGGGCCCCCAGCCCTGCTTGCGGTTGAGTTCCCGCTGCTTGCGGGCAATCTGCGCATCCAGCCTGTCCGTGTCGGGCAGCGCGTACACGGTGCCCTCGCTGTCCGTGGCCTGCCCCACGTTGCGGTCCAGGCCGAGCGCACCGTCCGCGGCGGGTTGCTGCACCTGCGCCGCGGGCACGGCGTAGCAGACATGGGCGTACCACTTGGGGTGTTGCTCCGTGCCTTCCATGCACACGCGCACGGTCAGCGGTTGGCAGTCCGCGTACCGGTTCGACCCCGCCAGCCGCAGCCAGCCAACCTTGGGCACGCGCAGGCGGCCGTCCCGGATCTGCACATCGGTCGGGATGGTGAAGGCCGGCACGGTGAAGTGCCGGGCCTTGAACCGGGGCTTGCCTTCGTTCACAGGATCCGCGAAAAACCGCGTGTAGGCATCGGCCAGGTACTTCAGGCTGTAGCGCACGCAGGCATACGGGTAGTCCTTCAGCCAGGCGTGGTCCGGGTCGTTGCGCAGTTCCATGAACCGCCGGCACAGCGTGAAGTAGGAGACGGACGGCGTGGGTCCCATGCGCTTGCGGACGGCCTTGGTCCACGCCGTTTTGCCTGCCCGGACCTCCGGCCAGTTGGCCGCGGGCACGTGCATTTCCTTCCAGCGGGCGTACCGCCACTCGCAGTCGGCCAACATGTGGTTCCAGACGTAGCGGCAGGCGCCGGCGATGGCCGTCAGCAGGATGCCGGTGGCAACGTTGCCCGGATACAGGCGCAGACGCACCGTGCGGTGGACGGTGTCCGGGGCCTGCGTTGTAGAATTGAGGGTGTTGGGCATGGAAGTTCCAGTTCCCTGTCCGGCGGAGAGTCCGGCTGGCACCGGACTCTCGCATTTATGAGTGCCATTATGCCATAAGCGCACAAAGTTGCGCAACTCTGAGGCGACCCTGGACCCTGGAGCACAGAACTGGCTGTCAACCGCTCGGTCAACCGCTCGCTATAAGCCCCGATGTTAGCACCGACCGTCACAGGCGGCGTTTGCGCCGGGTGCCTGCGGGAGGCGGTGACGGAAGAGCGGTACAGCGGGTCCACCGGTACGCGGCCGGCGGAAGTCAGCTGTCCCGGTCCGCATCCGCCCCGGTGAAAGGGTTGGTTGGGACTGTGCCAGCCGAAGGCAAGGAGGACCCGGGGATGCTGGACAAAGGCGGAAACCCGCGATGGGGTGCGGCTGACGGCACAGGTCGTAGTCTGTGCCGGGGGGCTGGACGCGAAGCAGCGCCCATACCGCAGCCGCAGCAACGAGAATGAAACAGTGCCCGGACTGCGTTGTAGTCTGGTTATTTGTATTAATTAACTTACAATAGATGCCCTGCCCTGTCCTCCGGGCACCCGGCCCGGGGAGCTGCCATCCCGCCTGCGAGCACGGAAACCCCAATGAAGAGAGCATCCGCATCCAGAAGAAACAGCCTCGACCACACGCTGCAGGATCTGGAAAAGCGCTTCGGCGACGGCATCGTCATGAAGCTGGGCGAAAACCCCGCCCTGAAGGTGGAGTCCATTCCGACCGGAGCCCTCTCCCTCGACATCGCCCTGGGCGTGGGCGGCGTGCCGGTAGGCCGCATCCTCGAGGTGTACGGCCATGAAAGTTCCGGCAAGACCACGCTCTGCCTGCACGTCATCGCCGAGGCCCAGAAGGCCGGGGGCCTGTGCGGCTTCGTGGACGTTGAACATGCACTGGACCCCGACTATGCCAAGCGCATCGGAGTCGACGTCAACGAACTCTATGTCAGCCAGCCGGATACCGGCGAGGCGGCGCTGGAAGTGGCCGAGGCTTTGGTCACATCGGGCGAACTGGCCGTCGTGGTGGTCGACAGTGTGGCCGCACTGGTGCCCAAGCAGGAAATCGACGGCGAAATGGGCGATGCCCACGTGGGCCTCCAGGCGCGGCTCATGAGTCAGGCCCTGCGCAAGTTGACGGCTCCGGTCAAGAACAGCGGCTGCACCTTGATCTTCACCAATCAAATCCGGCAGCGCGTCGGGGTGATGTTCGGCAACCCGGAGACCACCTCCGGCGGGATGGCCCTGCGCTTCTACGCGAGCGTGCGCATGGAGATACGGCGGCAGCAGGCCATCAAGGACGGCACGGAGACCATCGGCAACAAGACGAAGGTCACCGTACGCAAGAACAAGGTCGCGCCACCCTTCAGAATCGCCGAATTCGACATCATGTACAATCAGGGAATCAGTTCCGACGCGGACATCCTGAACCTGGCCATCGAACACGACCTGATCGATCAGCGCGGTTCCTTCTTCCGGTACAACGACGAGTTGCTGGGACAGGGACGGGCGGCGGCCGTGAACAGTCTGTCGGAGCAGCCGGAACTGACCGCGCATCTGCGCGACCTGATTTGCCAGAAAGTCGGATTGACCTCGCCTGAATCCCCGGACGACGACACGGACGCCTAACCTGCGAACCGGCCGCAACCGGTCCGGTTGCGGTCTCCCTGCCCGTCCACGGCCGGCGGAGTCGTTTTCCGCTTACCGCACCCACCCGGTCGTTGCCCCGGTACCGGGGCAATTGCGCGCAGCATCCGGACGCTGAGTGCAGCAGAACCCGAAAGCAACATGGACCTCACGATTTGGCATGTATTGATCGTCTTTCTGCTGGGCGCAATTCTGGCGGGAAGTGTGGCTGGCTGGTTCGCCTACCGCCGGGGCCGCCAGGAGCGGGACATCGGTGAGGAGCGCATCCACAAGGAACTGCAGCTCCAAAGGGAAGCCATTGCCAAGGAGAAGGCGGAGGGCGTCGCCGCCATTCAGAGCGAACGGCTCGCGCTGAACGAACACGAGATCCAGCAGCACGAAAAGCTGGAGGCCGAATGGTCGCGCCTGAACCAGGAGTCGGCCCGGCAGAACCAGAGCCTGCGGGACCGGAGCCGCAGCCAGGAGCGCAAGCAGGAGGCCCTCGACCAGCGCGAACAGGAGCTAGAACAGCACAGCGAGCGCCTCGAGGACCGGGAACGGGAGCTGGCCAGTCACAAGGAGCGCCAGGACCAGGAGTTGGAACGCCTGGCCGAACTGACCCGGGAGCAGGCGCGCCGGGAGGTCGTTGCCCGCGCCGAGGCCGAGGCCCGCCAAGAAGTGGCCCGGACCATTCGGGACATCGAAGCCCAAAGCCAGGAGATGGCGGAACAGAGGGCGCGGGAAATCATCACCCTGGCCATGGAGCGCGTGGCACACGACAGCGTGCCGGACCAGGCCGCCTCCAGCATCTCCCTGCCTTCGGACGACATGAAGGCGCGCATCATCGGCCGCATGGGCCGCAACATCCGATCGCTGGAAATGGCGCTCGGCGTGGACATCATCGTGGACGACACGCCGGGAGCCATCGTTATCTCCTGCTTTGATCCCATCCGGCGCGAGATCGCCCGCCAGGCCCTGGCCAACCTCGTCCAGGACGGTCGCATTCACCCGGCCCGGATCGAGAACGAAGTCAAGGCGGCGGAGCGGGAAGTGGACCGGATCATCCTGGACTCGGCCCAGAAGGCGATGCTCGAAGTCGGCATCCCGGGGCTGCACCGGGAACTGCAGGTGCTGCTCGGACGCCTCAACTACCGCACCAGCTACAGCCAGAACCAGCTGTACCACGCCATCGAAACGGCCCACCTGTCCGCCATGATTGCCGAGGAACTGCATGGGGACGTGCAGACGGCCCGCATCGGCGGCCTCCTGCACGACATCGGCAAGGCCGTCAGCCACGAGGTGGAGGGTCCCCATGCGATCGTCGGTGCGGCCATCGCACGCCGCTACGGCATCAACGAAAAGATTGCCAACTGCATTGAGGCCCACCATCACGAAGTGGAGATGGCGTCCATGGAGGCCGTGATCGTGGCCACGGCGGACGCCGTCAGCGGAGCCCGCCCCGGCGCGCGCCGCATTTCGGTCGAACGGTACTATGAGCGCATCAAGGAACTGGAGGATGTGGCCCGCGGCTACGACGCGGTCAAGGAGAGCTACGCCCTGCAGGCCGGACGCGAACTGCGCGTGCTGGTGCAGCCCAAGGACATCGACGACAAGGGTTGCGTGGAACTGGGCCGCGACATCGCAGAGCAGATCCACGACACCCTGCAGTACCCGGGCCAGATCAAGGTCACCGTGATCCGCGAAACCCGGTACGTGGCGGTTGCGTCCTGACGAGTCGGGAATGGAGCGATAACCGGCACGCAATAACGAGTGGCTGATCCAAGTGGGTCACGGCCTGGATTTCAAACGCCCCATGTGCCGGGCGTTGATGGAACGGGTCGAAGAGCGTGAGATCGACGGCGGTGGCCCGCCAGGACCGTCCGGGCCGGTTTGTTTGACTGCTTCGAGTACTTCGCCGAGACCCGCGGTTGCGAGATCCGCGTGGTCAACCAGCCCAGCCTGTCGCCGCAGGCGGAATTGTTGAGAACCTGACATCCGTCGTTGACACCTTCTCCGGCCGCCTGCCCGGGCCGCACAGGCACAAGCGGCAAATCCAACAGGCCGTCACCGATAGCTGCGAAGGGCACGTGCCGCGGTAATCGGTTTTGCTGCGTCAACGGGTCTGCGTTGGATGCGGATGTCAACGCCGCCTGTAACCCCGGGAGTGGCTGGGCAACTCTGGGGTTGGGTTGTGTACGCGCCATGCCGCGAGGTCAAAACCTTGCTCTGGGAAGGAACCAGGCCGTCGGTGGGGACTGGTCCGCCCGGCCTCGAGTTGCAGGAGCACACGCCCCCTGTCAACCGCGAGCGAATTGCCCGCACTGGTGTTGAAGTGTGCCGGTTAAAGGAACAGGAATTTTCCCATTTGATGTAACAGTTTGCAATCGCCTGCGTCTTATATAGGAGGGAATGAGTCGTCCGCGGTCGATTCACCGCCCTTGTCAGCTGCCCGTACGTCACACTCCTACTCCGAGGCTGCAGTAATGACCGAACTCATCAAGGTCTCCAAGACCTCCCGTCCGACGGCCGTAGCCGGGGCCATTGCCGGCGTAATGCGCAAGGGTGGGTATGCCGAAATCCAGGCCATTGGGGCCGGGGCCGTAAACCAGTCCGTCAAGGCTCTGGCCACGGCGCGCAACTACCTGAAGGAGGACGGCATCGATCTTGCGGCCGTGCCCAGCTTCACGGAAGTCGAGATCGACGGTTCCATAAAGACGGCCGTACACATGGCCATCTACAAGCAGTCCGACGTGCTGGACTCGGAACTGGACGAGGAGGATGAGGAAGAGGACATGGTCCATCCCGTGGTGAACAATGGGATTCACAACGGCGAAACCCATCTGGCCCTTTAGCACAGCCGGCCGGCTGTGTGCGGAACTTCCGTCGGCTGCAGTTAGGATCCAGGTGCTTGCAAGCAGCGCCTGACGCAATCCCGCCAACCGGACCGGGCTTGGCCGCACGGGTGCCGGGAACCCGCAATGGGAACTCCCGATGAAGCCGTCCTCAGGCCCGTTCCGCCGTGTTCCAGCCCAAACCCCAGGCCGTCCGATCAGGCACCGGCGGCCAACTCGTCGCTGCCGTGTTGGCAGTGGTGCTGGTCCTGTCCGGCCTGTCGACGGCCGAAGCCCAGTCCAGGCCTGAAACGCCAACGGCCTACCAGCAGTCTCCGTTCCTGCCCGCGCCGCCGCAACTGGAGGCTGTCCGGGACCGATTGCCGCCGGACCCCGTGGTCCTGGATCCGGCATCCCTGTTCCCAGCCCCGGCCAACGAAGGGATGGGGCCGGGAGAGTTTGGCGGGAATTTGGTGCTCGTGCGCGAACCGTACGCGCGAATCGATGTCCCGGCACTGGCATTGCGCGAGAACCTCCTGAGCGCACCGGTATGGGATCCTGCCGACCCGCGGCCCAACATCCTCGCCCGATGGCATGTTCATCCGGACCGTCGGCACTTCCGCCTCGAACTCCGGGCCGGCCTGCGCTGGTCCGACGGCATGCCCGTCACCACGCGCGACGTTGCCTTCGCCTTCAACGATCTCTGGCTCGATCCGGAGATGAACTTCCTGGGCATGCCGGACGTGATCCGCACCGGCGGAGACAGCAACGGCACGCCGGTGTCGCTGCACATCCAGGACGACTTGGTCTTCTACCTGGAGTTCGATGAACCCTACGGCGGCTTCGTGCGCGCCTTGACCGAGTTGCACCCGGCGGGTTACACGGACTTCCTCAAACCGGTTCACCACCTGGCAGACTTCCATCCCGATTACGCCGCCGCCGCCGATCTGCGCTCCCGCATGCAAACCTCCGGCACCAAGTACGCGTGGGAGTTGCTGCAGGCTGCGGACTGCCAGCCCCGCGAATTGGGACAGGACGCCTGCACCGGCTTTCCCGGGCTGCAGCCCTGGACCCAAACCGAAGTGGAACCGGACGGCACCGTCCGCCTGGAACGCAATCCCTGGTACTTCAAGGTGGACCCGGCCGGCCGGCAACTGCCCTACATCGACACGCTGGCAGTGCGGCCGCCCGCGGACCCGCTGTCCCCGTCACCGACCACAGCTCCCGGGGTCGATCTGGCCGCGCCGGCGGACGGCTGGCACAGGAGAGCCGACTATCTTGCGCAGGGGGAGTTCGACCGACACGGCATTCGCATCCTGGAGAGCGCGCAAGAGCCGGTTGTACTGCATCTGAACCACACGGGTGAGGGCGAACGCTGGCAGGCCCTGGTCGCCATGTCCGACTTTGGGCGAGCCCTGGCCCTGGCCATCAACCGGCCGGAACTGGCCGCGTCCCTGTCCCTACCGGATGGCGGCACCATCCATGATCCCGCGGCGGCCGACCGCCTGCTGGACGGGATGGAGCTGACCGAACGCACGGAACGGGGCATGCGCATGGGCCCCGACCGCCAAACCGCGGCCCTGACGCTGGCCTACGCGGAGGAGTCGGGTTTGCACCGGATTGCGGAGTGGGTGGTGGAGGATTTGGCCGCCGTGGGCCTGGACGTGACAGCCGAACCCCTGCCTGCCCGCGTATTGGCAGTCCGCATGCACGGCAATCAGCTGCAGATGTCCTTGGGAATCTCCGGGCGGCCCGGCTGGGGCACCGGTGCCACGCAGGACCATCTGCCCACCGGAGCCACCGGGCGCCAGTGGCAACTCTGGCGCGACAGCAGCGGCAGTCTGGGAACCGAGCCGCCAGCCTCCGTTCTGGAGCTATACGAACTGGATTCCGTCCTGGCGGCGGCCCTGCCGTCGGATCAGGCTGCGCACCGGGCGCGATCGCGGCTGGGTTCCATCAACGAAGAACAATTCCTGATCGTGCCACTGACCCCGGAAGCCGGTCAGTTGGTGGTGTTTGCGAAGGGGTTGGGAAACCTTGCCCGGGCCGGACTGGCCGAGGCAGCCGTCGCGGCCGCAGAAATCTTCCATTGGACCGCGCCCGACAACGCGGGGGCAGGCCAGTAAGCCCACCGGTCGGAGGACCGGAAGCGCTCCAGATAGGTTTGCAGCGAGGGCTGGGCTGAACCGGACCCCTGCAACTTTGGTTGTCATGACAACACCATTGAAGGGACTCCTTGCCATCTGCGTGTCCAGAACCAATATCAACAAGACCGAAACTGTGCCTTCGCCGTACCTGCCTGCCGGAACTGCAGCAGCCCTCGACAGCTTGTCGGTAACCCCTTCCGCGTTGGCAGCTCGGTACAAGCGGCCTCAGGGCTGAAAACGTTCGTAGACGCCCCGAAGTAAATGGAATGCCTTTTCCGCTTGATTGCTGGTCCACACGTCGATCACCGCTCCGCAATCATGGACAGCAAAAAATATAATCGACCACCTTTTCGCATCCGCCGCGATTCCATCTGCATCTTCCAATTCCTCAAAGGGACCGGGCACAAGGATTCTCACGGACTCTGCCATAGGAATGAATTCGGCAAAGAAATCGCCCGAGCCATCATAGAAACAGAGCGACCGTCTTTCCACAACCGAGATCACCTCGCCAAGCGTTTCAACCTTATTGCGCAAGTCATTCAACAAGGCGCGGGTCTTGGCACTCATGCTGACGTTGCCGATGTCCCGGGCCGCCGAGCGCGCCTTGAGTTCAGCTACGTTCTTGTCCTGCACCAGCAGCAGATCAGCCTCTGGGTAAGGCCAAATCCCGACAGCCCTCCGGGCCAGTTCAGTGCCGCGCTCCCGCATCTGCTCCGCGGTCCACTTGTCCTGTTCTCTGATGTAATGGTTCAATCGGACGGCGCTCTGCTTGAATCCCAACTGATGTTCCCGCTTTTCGAGGAACGGTAGATTGGACAATGAGGAATTGCGGCCAAAACCGACCAGAGTCAAGTTGCCCAGACAGTGAAGCCACGTCCGGTGGACCTCTTCCCAGTCGTCACCCAGCATGGCCTCCCATTTCCCGGATTCGTCAAGGGTCTGCGGCATGACGTGCTCGATGGAATAGTCGCCCAAGGGACTGATCTCATCCTGTCCATGGTTTTCCAATGTGTCCAGCACATGACGACAGACCCTCATCAAGTAGAGGTCGCGTTCCTGGACGCCCTTCAGAAACTCTTCATTCGACGGGAACCGGTTGCCGACTCTTTCTCTAACCAGGGCGACCTTGAACGTCTCAAAAAACAGCATCTTCCTCCAGAGCGTGAGCGACCCGCTGAAACACGTTCCAATAGTTTCCCGTGCTCCAACCGAGAACCGCACGGCGCAACAGGTATCTCTTCAACAGCGTCATCGCCTCGGCGAATTCACCAAGGCTCAACTGCTTACGGTCCCAAAACCTGTAGAGCCGAGAAACCAATGCGGCGTGAACAGTTCCGAGACCGCCCCAACGAGCAAACTTCAAGGCCGGTGCCAAGTCCTTGTGTGGCGAGAGCGACGGATGAAGGAACCAAGCGTAATATCGTCCCATCATCAACATGTCGGACAGGAGTGATGACGCTTCGTCAAAGCCCGCGGAAGGCCAGTAACGCTTGAACTCGCCGTACACGCGGTCGGCACGTGTTTGGCGTGTTTGGCTCGCGGACCCTTCGTTCATCGCGATGTAATCCCGCAGGAATTCCTCGAAACCAAAACCAACGGCGCGGAACACATCCTCCAGCTTGCTCCAATACTGCTCATAAAGTTGCGTCTGCGCCTCTGCGTTCAGGCCCATAAGCAGGTAGTTCCGGATCAAATCGCTCTGGGCCAGATCGACACCCGTGGAGTTCAGGCTCTCGAATATCTCCTGAGGGTTGTCGACCGGGTGCTCCAACGTCACATCGATAACGACCAGACGGTACACACCCTGGTATACGGCCTGTGGATCGACATCCGCTTTCCGCAAATGCTCCCGAAATCGCTCATATGCCAATAGGATGCCTTCGGAACTATCGCGTACTTCGCCCGGATCGCTACCGTCGACCAAGGCTCTCAACGTGGCATCATCATGCCGCCGCAACGCGACCCGATAACGACGATCCCCAGTCTCAAAACCGTTCTTCAAAAAGAAGTCATCAATCTGCGCGACACTGGGGACGTTGCCATCCCAGCCGACTTCCTCCATGTGATCCCGCAACGCGACCATGAGCAGCGTCAGCGTGGTCAACCGCTGCTGGCCATCGATTACCAGCCAGCTCGCAAACCCGGCACCCACTTGGTCTTGCACGTACACGAACGACCCCAGGAAATGCTGGGCAGCTGCATCGGCTGAAGCCTTGAGGACATCTTCCCACATCCGGTCGCACTGCTCCGGTCCCCAGGCGTAATCCCGCTGAAATACCGGAATCACAAATTGCTTGGGACCATTGATTATCTGAGCGAAACCGTGTTTGACTGCCTGCATGGATTGATTCCTCGTAACTATTTCAGATACCGGGATAAGTTTCTGTCAGGCCGTCCCCTGTCCTGGACGGACCGCGTTTCAGGTTGCGAGTTCCAGTTCCTCCGGGATCAACTCCACGAAGGTCGGTTCCGGCTCCAGCAGACCCAGCCAAGCCGTTGGCTGAACGCCGTCAAAGGCTACGGCAAAGGCCCTGGTGTATTCGCCCATTTGCTTCCGGAAGGTCTTCCGCGCCGCGTCGGGGCGTCGGGACCAGTTCCCGGTCTTCCAATCCACAATATGCCAGTTTCCGCAGTCATCCTGAAAGAGCAGATCCAGCCTCAGGTTGTGGGCCTCTCCCGCCATCGCCACGGACATTGGCATCTCTGTGACCAGGCGCTGTGCTGCATTGATCCGCTTGCTCAACGGCAGTTCCCGCAACCGCAGCAGGCCCTGATGAATGTCCTTGGCATCCGCGGTTTCGAGCATGGAATGGCCCGGCAGCCTGGAGACGACGAAATGCATCAGGTCGTCCTCGGACATGGGGAACCACCGGTGCCACTGGCCGAGGACCTCATGGGCCAATTCGCCTCTTTGTTGTTGCTTCGGGCTTTCAGGCAGGGCACTGTCCGACGCGGCCTCCTGGGCATGGATTGTCAAGCTGTCGGCCACGGCCGGTTCCCGCGCCAGCCTCAAGTCAATTGCGATGTCGGCCTCGAAGTCCAAAGATTCCGGCGGTGCGGGTGACTGTGGAACCGCTTCGACCTTCCGGATTTCCCTGTAGTCGGTCAAGTCGCACTCATGTTCATGCTCCTGAATCACCGGATCTGTGGCAGCAAACAGCGGCACAGTCGGCGATTGCAACTGGAGATCCTCCTGTTCCTTCTCCTTGGCCTGCGCCAAGGCGTCTGCAAGCTCCATCAACCAGGAAGTTTTCTTCTTGGTGTCCCAACCGCTGAGCACAAGCAGGTCCGCGGCGCGGGTGCAGGCCACGTAGAAGAGGCGCCGGCTCTCCGCGTGCTGCCTCCGTGCCTCCATGTCCTTGGCCAATTGGAAGCTGAAGGGTTCGATCAGCTCCCCGTTTTCATCCGGAACCTTGCAGACCAGGTTGTTCGGATTGAAGGCCAGGACCGGCGGGCGGTTGCGGGGACCGGCACTGGTCCAGTCGTATTCCAGGTTCGGCACGAATACCACGGGAAATTCCAGCCCCTTGGCACCGTGGACCGTCATGATTTGAACGGCTTCCCCGTCCTCCGGTTCGGTGCCCGCTTCCCGTTGGTTGGCCTGCCGCTCCTGGGCTGCCAGCCGACGCAGGAACGTACCCATACCCGCTGCGCGGCATTGGAACGCCAGCCACTGCAGCGACTCGAGGTCGTCCAGGCAATCCCTTGCCCGGAGTGTGTCACTGTTGCCGTGCAGGACGCTTTCGTACCCGGTCTCGCACAGGACCTCCGCCAGCAGCCGATCCGGAGAGAGCACCAATGCCTTGCCCCGCAGCGTGGACAGAACCCGATGGGCATGCCGAACCCTGTCCCGTTGGTCGGCGTCCATGTCCGCAAGCGCTTCATCATCCAGATGCTCCGCTCCCATCGCAGCCAGGTTCCCGGCCAGGAGCAACAGGGCCTCGTCGCTAATGCCGAACAAAGGCGAACGCAGGGCGGCTGCCAGACTGAATTGATCGGAGGGCCGATGCAGCCACCGCAGCAGGGCGGCCACGCTGCGAATGTGGGCCTGGACCTTCAGATCCGTACCGTCGACCACCCGGAAGGGAACACCATGCTCGTGCAGCACCTCCTCCAACAGCGGGAGATGCGTGCGGGCCCGCAGGAGGATGGCCGCATCGCTGTAGCGGAAGCATCGGATTTTCCTCTCCACCGGATGGGACAAATCCACGACGCGACGCCCGGATTCCCGGATCTGCCGGAGTTGGCTTGCGATGAAGTCGAACTCGGCCAATCGTTTCCCATCCGCGGTATCGTCCGACCGCCCCCGATGGACACCGGCATTCTCCGGTTCCCCTGACTCGGCTTGCACAAATGCATGCACCTCAAGGGACGGTTGCCGCACAGGAGCTTCCCGACTGGAGCGCAGAGCCATGGGTTTGGCTTCATAGTCCTGATGACCGTTCTTACCCAGCGGCTGAAACATCGTCCCGAAAACCGCATTGGTGGCCGCAATCAGCTCCCGGTGCGTGCGGAAGGATTCGGACAGGGTGCCCAGCGGTTGGGCCAATCGCCTCTGGATGTCTTCGGCCAGCTTCACGAACTCCGACACCTCGGCGCCCCGGAAGCGATAAATGCTCTGCTTGGTGTCCCCCACGGCGAACAGCCGGCCCTGGCGCCTGCCTTCAGCCACCACGTTGCCCGTCAGGGCCGCCAGGCATCCGATGATTTCCTGCTGCAGGGGATTGATGTCCTGATACTCGTCCACCAACAGGTGGTTGATGTCCAGGATGGCGGAGCGAACCCGTGAGGTTGGCTGGGCTGCATGGACCTTGAGCAGGTGCAGCGCCTTAAGTTCCAAATCGTCGAAGGTCAGCAGGTTCCGTTCGCGCTTGATGTCGTCCAGATGGCCGTTGGCCCGCTTCCATGCCGAGTGCCAAAGGCCCAGCAACCGCAGTGCCTCCCGGTCCTGTTTGTCCGGTTCCTCGCCGACGGAACCTGCCCGGACACGTTCCAGGCGCTCACACGTTGCATGTACGAGGCGCCAGGCCTTGTTGCAAAGCCGCTTGAAATCCGGGTCCATCTTGCCGCCGCCCACATCCCGGACGGACTTGGGCCATGTCTCGGCGTTGAAAGCCGCCCGCGCCCCGATCCAATCGCCGTTCAGCAGGGGCTCCACCGTCCCCAACGCCCAGCCGCACCGAATGCCCAACACCCCCTTGACATCGGGATCGATCATCGCGGTCTTCAAAATACTCCGGGAGTCCGCCAATTCCGACTGGCGGCTCATGATCTCCGCGGTGACCGACGCCTCCACTTCGGCATGGGCCTCCGCCCAAGCCGTACGCAGATACGTCGCGACCGATCCCGATGCGTCCAGTTGGGCCATCAGGTGCTCCTTGGTGAGCAAATCCGCCAAGACCTGCCGGAACACCGCAGGCCGGAAGATCTCAACCAGTCCGCTTGCGGGGACTCCGAGCGATCCAGCTCGTGGCAGTAGCGGCGCACCGCCTCGTCGAGCAGGGATGCCGCCTCCGTCTCTGCGGCAACCGCGAAATCCGGATCGATACCCGCCTCCACCGCATGCTCGGTCAAAAGCCGCTGGCAGAAACTGTGAACCGTGGCCACCTGCAGCGAATCGAGTTCATCGAGCCGGTGCCGCCACACCCCGGGGTTGCAGTTCGCCTGGATCCTGATCTCCCGGCGAATGCGCTGGCGCATGGACATGGCCGCCGCCTTCGTAAACGTCACCGCCACCACCGAGCGCAGGGGCCAGTCCGGTTTGTGTTCCAGCACATGCAGGAACCGCTGGACCAGGACGAAGGTCTTGCCCGTTCCGGCTCCCGCCAATACGGATTGGTTGCGGTCAATCGAGGTGATGGCCGATTGCTGTTCCGCCGTGATGCTCATATGGACTTCAGGCGGCGACGCCCCTTGTAGCGGCTCCGCCATGAAGGCTGGCAGAATTCGGCCTTGCGACACCAGGGGGCACAGGAGAACGTCTCCCGGTCCATTCGCCGCGGCGCGCCCGGGAACCTGCCGGCCGTGACATCGGCCACGATGTTGTCCAGCTGTTCCAGCACGGTCTCGACCAGCGGATCACCCTCGTTGTGCGGTTCCGTGATCTCCGGGCTGGTCTGGCGGGTTCCGCTGCGTGTTCCCCGCGGCTCCAAGTTGCGGACATTCCAGTAGGCACTGTACGCGACCGGCCCGATTTCGTTGTGCACCGCCCGTCCGTACAGGACCGCCTGCAGGGTCTTGCCCTCCGCCACGTCGCGTTTGGATTTCCCGGAACGCTTGTAGTCGATCACGCGCAGGTTGCCGTCGTCGTCCACATCGATGCGGTCGACAATGCCCCGCAGGTGGACGGATCCGGTCTCCATCAGGAGGTCGCTGTCCTCGGTCCACTCCATGTGTTCTTCCTGGTACATGGGCATCCACGTGTTCGAAGCCAGATGGTCTGCCTCCTCGCGGTCCCTGAGCACCAGTTCAATCAGGTTCCGTCGAATCTCTTCCAGGTCGTGGTGTGCCAGCGGGTAGGGCTGGTACTTCAACCGGACATGCCGGGAACCTTCGCCCTCGGCCAGCACTTCAGACACCAGAGCCTCAACCTGTTCCCTGCCCAGTTGCGCCAGGCTCCCTTCCTTCAGCCTGCCGTAGATGCCTTCCAGGGCATCGTGGTAGATGTTGCCTTCCACGACCGGCGGCATCCCTTCCTCGGGAGTTTCGTCGGGCTTCAGGCCCAGCACCCTTTCGGCGAAAAATCCCAGGGGACAGACCGGAAAGTTCTCGAGGGCACTGGGACTCCAGCGGTGATTCGGGCCGAATTTCTCCCGCAGGCGCCTCAGAGCCGTTGGGCTGGACAGGACGCCTTCGTAACAGGTTGGAGCCGCGGTGTCGGTGCGCAGCGCGTCCACACGGATCAGGTCCGCGACCCGTTCCAAGTCCGCTTCAATGCCGGCTGCAACAGCCCATGACGCATTGGCGGCACCGCCCCGGACCGCGAACCGGAGCAGTTCCCGTGCGGAGGCGGGAGGTGCCGGTTCCGGCCGGGCATGTTCGCCGTCCGGCCAAAAGGGCGAGGCCGGAACGAGACCGGACTCCAGTGCACCGCCGGCAATGGCCTTGCGGGAGCGGCTCAGATAAGGCCGCCCCGTGCATCCGGCCACGAGCATGTCCCACTTCAGCCAGGCCGTTCGATGATCATGGGTGCGCAGGTCAAGTGCATGGTTGTCCCGTTCGCGGACCGAGAAAATGGAGTCGGTTGGGGCCCCGGCCGGCAGCGACCGTTCGTTGAGGCCCATGACAAACAGATGCCGGGTCGGCACCATCCAGCCGTTGTCGAAATCGAGAACCCTTACGGACTCTTCGGGTTTGTACAGGGGAACGGAGAGCCTCTCAATCCGCTCCAGGAGGCGACGCCTCAAATCCGGCCATGGCACGCGCCGAGTGGTCGAAGACGCACGCAGCATGTCGACGACCATTCGCTCCAGTGCCTGGCGAACCGCTTTGGCCAAGACCCGATCCGAGGGTGCAACCTCTTCGGGAATGCCGACGCCAACACCTTCGGGCTGCAATAGGCCCCTCGCCCAGGTCAGCAGGCTGCGCTCATCCTCGGTGTCTGGAGGCGTCAACCCGTCCAACAGGCATTGGGCGACACCCTCCAAGTCCTGTCGGAACCCGGCCGGCTCTTCCTTCAGGCCCATGTCCCGCAGCAGATGCCGATCCCAATCGGCATCCGCGTGAAAGGGACTGAGCCACTGCTCCCGCCCCCGAATCACGCCAAAGGCGTGGATTAGGGTACGCAGGTGTTCCAGGCCATCGTGCTCCACGCTCGGGTGGAGCAGCCAAGGTGACAGCAGCAGGTCCCAGGTCTCTGCCAGCGGGAACAAGGGTGCCGCCTCCAGTGCCTGCCGGAATGCCAGGCACAACGGATGTTCCGACAGCGGCAGCGGCAAGTCCAGTGGAATCCGGTATTCCTCCGCCACCCGGCGCAGAAGAGAATTCCAGTCGTGCATGGTCGGAACACACAAGGTGATGTCCTGCAGCTCGACTTCACCAGCCTGCAGCATCTGCTTGACGCGGCGCAGAACCCAGCGCACCTCGTCCTCGGCCGTGGACAACTCGGCCGTTTCAAAAGCGTGTTGGGGCACAGGTGCGCGGGCCGTCGCGGGACTGCCGGGTTCCCCAAGCTCCTTGGCCAAATCGTTGGACCGGGCGTGGCCCAACGGCGATCGACCAACGGGCAGAAACACCTGGACCTCCGTGCCGCATCGCTGCACCGCATGCAGGAAACGCCGCTGCAAGGGGGTGAACCCGGCGAAACCGGCCACCAGGAGGCCGGCACCGAGCTCAAGGTCGGCGGATTCGGTCTGCAACAGTGAGCACACCCGGGTTAGCGCGACATCCGGATCCAGGGCGCCTGTCCGCTCCTGATGTTCAACATACCGGTCGTACAGCAAGGCCAGATCCCGGTTCCGCGGCCCGCCACTGGATACGGCCCAGGCCCGGAAGGTGTCGGGGGAGATGGCCTGATGCTGCATCTCCCGAAACCAGTCCAGCAGACGGCGCTGGAATCCCGGCAGGAGCAGCGAATCCTGAATCTCGCTGTCCAGACCCTCGGCGTGGACCTCCCCGGCAATGGTCTCCACGAGCAGCGATTGGTCTACCGGACGGAGGATCCCGAAACCGGAATTGGCCCGGTTCAGCAGTTGGCCCGTCAACCGTCCAAAGTTGAAGGAGTGTACGTTCAGGCGCCGGGCGGGACGCCTCCCCCACTCCGCCTCCAACGCGGGTGGCAACAGCACCCAGACCGCGGTCAGGGGATCGTCGGACTGCAGTCGGTCGATCCCTTCTCCCATGTCCGCCAGCGCCTGCTCGCTGGTTTCGCTCCGGACAACCTGCAGGCCGGACATGGGCATGACGCGAGTCAGGGGAAATTTCAGCCGGTGGCCGGCTGTCGGGACTGCACCAGATGCACGAATTCCGCAAACAGCCGGTCCGCATCGTGCGGTCCGGGACTGGCTTCCGGATGGTACTGAACGCTGAACACGGGCCTGTCCGTCAGGCGCAGGCCCTCCACCGTCTTGTCGTTCAGGTTCCAGTGGGTGATTTCCACGTTGTCCGGCAGGCCGTCGTGCAGCACGCTGTAGTTGTGGTTCTGCGAAGTGATCTGAACATTGCCGGCCGCCAGGTCGCTGACCGGCTGGTTGCCCCCGTGGTGGCCGAACTTGAGCTTGTAGGTCTCCGCGCCCAGGGCCTGGGCAATGATTTGGTGGCCCAGGCAGATGCCGAACAGGGGCACCCTGCTCTCAATCAGCTGCCGGGCCGTCTCCGTCACGTAGTGCAGGGCACCGGGATCGCCAGGGCCGTTGCTCAGGAAAAGGCCGTCGGGATTCATGGCCAGGACCTCGGCCGCGGAGGTGGAGGCCGGTACCACCTCGACCCGGAAACCCTGGCTGGCCAGGCGACGCAGGATGTTGTACTTGATGCCCAGATCCCAGGCCACAACCAGAGGTTGCCGTTCCATCTCGACCGGTTCCGGCAATTCCCCCGAAGCCACCGGCTCCCAAGGGGAGGCGGTCGTTTCAGCCCAGGGGTAGGGTTCGGCACAGGTCACTTCGCGCACCAGGTCCCGGCCTTCCAGCCCCTCGAAGTCCCGAGCCCGGGCCAGGAGTTGTTCCGGGTTCAGGGAACCGTTCGTGCACAGGGCCGCATGCACCACCCCCTGCTCGCGGATGTGCCGGGTCAACAGCCGGGTGTCGATGTCGCTAATGCCGGGTACGCCGGCCTCGGCCAGCCAGTCCGGCAGGGACCGCGTGGCCCGCCAGCTGGACACATGGCGGCTGACTTCGCGCACGATCAGAGCCGTCAGACGGGGACGTGCGCTTTCGATGTCATCCTCGTTGATGCCGGTGTTGCCGATGTGGGGTGTGGTCATGCAGACCATCTGTCCCTGATAGGAGGGATCCGTGATCACCTCCTGGTATCCGGTCAGGCAGGTGTTGAACACCACCTCCCCCACCGCCACCGTCTCCGCGCCGAATCCCTGGCCGGCGAACACGGTGCCGTCCGACAGCACCAGATGGGCGCGCTGTCCGCTCACGGGACCGGCTCCGCCATGGCGTAGTTCTGCAGGCTGCGCACATCCGCATCCTGTTCCTGCAGGGCCCGAATGCCGGTCACGGCCGCCGCGGCCGCGGGCATGGTGGTCAGGATGGGAATGGCCAGCCGGGTGGCCAGGGTCCGGATGCGGGCACCGTGACGACGGCTGCGCGGTCCCTTGGGCGTGTTGATCACCAAATCCACCTGGCCTTCCTCCATGGCTTCCAACACGGTGCGCCCCTCCTCCCCGGCCTTGCGCAACTTTCGAACTTCCAGGCCCGCCGCGCGGAAGAACGCCGCCGTGCCCCGGGTGGCCAGCAGGTGGAACCCGAGTTCGTGCAGCTCGCGGGCGATGGACAAGGCATCCGGCTTGTCCTGATCATTGACGGTCAGCAACGCGCCACCGCGGACCGGCAGCGGCGATCCGGCCTGTTCCTGGCTCTTGGCGAAGGCATTGCCGAAGTCCGGGGCATGTCCCATCACCTCGCCGGTGGAGCGCATTTCCGGTCCCAGGATGGTGTCCACGCCGGTGAACTTCTTCCAGGGCAGCACAGCCTCCTTGACAAAGAAGCCGTTCACCGACGGTTCCTCCGTCAGGCCAAGCTCCGCCAGCGCGGAACCCAGCATGACCTTGGCGGCAATTTTGGCCAGTTGCACACCCGTGGCCTTGGACACATAGGGAACGGTGCGGCTGGCCCGCGGATTCACCTCCAGGACATACACATCTTCACCCTGAATGGCGTACTGCACGTTCATCAGGCCCCGCACATGCAGGGCCATGCCCAGCCGGTGCGTATGACTGCGCAACAGGTCCAGGACGTTGGCCGACAACCGATGCGGCGGCAGAACGCAGGCACTGTCGCCACTGTGCACCCCGGCGCCTTCCACGTGCTGCATGATGCCGCCGATCACCACCTGCCGCCCGTCGCAAATCGCGTCGACATCCACCTCGATCGCCCCACTCAGGAACTGATCGACGTAGAGGGGATGATGGGGGGACACCTGGGCCGCGGCCTGGATGTAGGTCTTGAGATCAATCTCGTCGTGCACGATGGCCATGGCCCGTCCGCCCAATACAAACGAGGGGCGCACCACCACCGGATAGCCGATGGTCTCCACCACCGCCAGGGCCTGCTCCAGATTGCGCGCCAGGCCGTGGGCCGGCGCGGGGATGTCCAGTGCCGCCAGCAGGTCGCTGAAGCGATCCCGGTCCTCGGCCAGGTCAATGCTGGCGGGCGAGGTGCCCAGAATTGGCACACCGTCCCTTTCCAGGTCCGTTGCCAGGTTCAACGGAGTCTGCCCACCGTACTGGACGATGACCCCCGCCAGAGCGCCGTTGGCGGCTTCCCGCTGGACGATGTGCAGAACATCCTCGCGCGTCAGCGGCTCGAAGTAGAGGCGGGTGCTGGTGTCGTAGTCCGTGCTCACCGTCTCCGGGTTGCAGTTGACCATGATGGTCTCGTAACCCATCTCCTGCAGCGCGAAGCTGGCGTGGACACAGCAGTAGTCGAACTCGATGCCCTGTCCGATGCGGTTGGGGCCGCCACCCAGGATGACCACTTTCCGGCGATCGGTGGGCAAGGCCTCGTCGCCCTCGTCGTAGCTGCTGTACAGGTAGGGTGTGAAGGCCTGAAACTCCGCGGCACAGGTATCCACCTGGTGGTAGGTGGGGCGGATATCCTGTTGCCGACGCACCTCCCTGATATCCACCTCCGACCATGATTCCGCCCTGTTGCGCGAGAGCAGTTCCGCCAGCTGGGCGTCGCTGAAGCCCTGACGCTTGGCCTCCCTGAGGCTTTCGGCATCCGCCCCGGAAACCCGGCCGGCGGTTTCGCACAACTGCTGCATCTGATCCAGGAACCAGATGTCAAACCCGGTCATGCGGGCGAGAGTTGCCAGATCCCACTGCCGTTCCAGGGCGGTATACACCGCAAACAACCGATCGCGGTTGGGAATTCGCAGCAGGCTTTCCAGTTCGTCGTCGGTGACCGGCTCTTCCAAGGGACCCCATCCGTTGCGACCGATTTCGAGGCTGCGAATGCCCTTTTGCAGGGCAGCCTTGAAGGTACGGCCGATGGACATCACCTCGCCCACAGACTTCATCTGCGGCCCCAGGCTGGACTCCACGCCGCTGAACTTTTCGAAGGCCCAGCGGGGAATCTTCACGACCACATAGTCGATGGACGGCTCGAAGGCCGCCACGGTCTGCCGCGTGATGTCGTTGGTCAGCTCGTCCAGGTTGTAGCCCACCGCCACCAGGGCGGCCCACTTGGCAATGGGGAATCCGGTCGCCTTGGATGCCAGGGCACTCGAACGCGAAACCCGCGGATTCATCTCGATGACCACGACCCGGCCGGTTTCCGGGTGCACGGCAAACTGAACGTTGGACCCGCCGGTCTCTACGCCCACGGCCCGCATGACCAGGCGCGCCTGATCACGCAACCGCTGCAGTTCCCGGTCCGTGAGGGTCTGGGCGGGAGCCACGGTGATGCTGTCCCCGGTGTGGACGCCCATGGCATCCAGGTTCTCGATGGAACAGACCACGACGAAATTGTCCGCGCCGTCGCGCATCACCTCGAGTTCGAATTCCTTCCAGCCGATCAGCGACTCCTCGATCAGGACGCTGCCGACCGGGCTTTCGCGCAGGCCCCAGGCCACCTTGGCATCGAACTCGTCCGGGGTTTGGACGGTGCCGGCCCCGCTGCCGCCCAGGGTGAAGCTGGGACGGATGAAGATGGGGAAGCGACCAATCGTTTCCGCGTGGCTGCGTGCCTCCTCCAGGGTCGTGGCCAGGAAGGAGTGGGGCGACTCGAGCCCGTATTCGGTGATGGCGTTCTTGAACAGCTCCCGATCCTCGGCCAGCTGCATCGACTCGAGACGGGCACCGATGAGTTCCACGCCGTATCGATCCAGGACGCCGGCCGCCGCCAGATCGACCGCCAGGTTGAGTCCCGTCTGGCCGCCGACGGTGGGCAGCAGGGCATCCGGCCGTTCCCGTTCGATGATCTTCTCCAGGTAGGGAACGGTCAGCGGCTCCACGTAGGTGGCATCCGCCATCTCCGGATCCGTCATGATGGTGGCCGGATTGGAGTTGACGAGGATGATACGGAAGCCCGCCTGGCGGAGGGCCTTGCACGCCTGGACGCCGGAGTAGTCGAACTCGCAGGCTTGACCGATCACGATCGGACCTGATCCGATGATCAGGATGGATTCGATGTCGGTGCGGCGAGGCATTGGAGTGGGGGTGAAGGAACCGGAATCAACCTGAATTCTGCCGAAACCGCGGGATCGTACCACAGCAAATCCGGGTTTGATTGCGCGCGGGAGTGCTCAGGCCGGAGCAGGGTCGATGATGGGCTGCGAGCACCTGGATCGCCTCCGGCAACAAGGTGTGCCGTGGCGATTTTCGTGGCCGGCATGCCTTCGGGCAGACCTTCATCCCACAGCGGCCCATCAGCAAGACCGGGACAAGACGCTATCCGGTCTGCTCAGTAGAATGCGGGCTGTAGAGTTCAGTACCGGAACGCGGCAATGGCCAGACCAGAAGGACAAGCCCGATACTACGCAGATACCATTCCCGCGTCCCCAGCCGGTGACAAACCCAACGTCCAACGATGTCCCGAAGAGCGATACAACAAATGCCAACACCACTTCCAAGTCTCCCAAGACACGCCCAAGTGAGGACAGGTAGATTGCTTCCATCCACTTACTTGAAGAGCGAAGTGGGGAGCTACAGATGAACCAGCATCTGAAGCAAGCCTTTCTAAAGGCGTCTCAGTTGCCGAAAGCCGATCAAATCAAATTCGCTCGCTTTCTGCTGACCGAACTGGCAGCGAACTGTCACTGGCAAGCGTTGCTCTCCCGCCCTGAATCGGAGGAATTGCTGGAACGCATGGCTGATGAGGCCCTGTCCGACCACCGCGCGGGACTAACCTCACCACTTGGTCCGAACAAGCTGTGAGCGTGCGCCCCTTTGTTCGAAGAGGTTTATGGGAAGCGTACCTGTACTCCCAGCACAAGTGTGACCACAGGCACGACACCAAAACCCCGCCTGCCCGAGGCCTTGCATGCCGAAACGCGTGATTGTTTCGTACACACAGGTCGATCACGATTGGACCCAACCCGGCGACAGGATGGATTCGATATCCGTGCTGCGAGGAGAGAAATTGCCGGCCTCCAGCGTGCCAGGTTAGTGTGGCGTACAATGCCGAAGCACCTCTGTGCGAACGCAAACCGGAAGCAGCATGGCCGATACAACTCTGGCGCGAGAGCAACAGACTCTGGCTCCGGCATATGGACAGGGCGGCCCCGATCCGCGTGCCCTTGAGCTGGTGGGCGCGTTGCAACAGTACCTGCCCGAAGCTGACGTACTGCTGTTCGGTTCGCGCGCTATCGGCGACTGGCGGCCAGGTTCCGACATTGACCTGGCGGTAATCGGCGGCGATCCCGATGCGGCCGAGGAAGCGATCGCGCAGCTTCAGTCCCAGGAGTCACATGCCCGCGCCCAACTGTTCCATTTCACACGCGCCGAGTTCAACGAACTGCGCGTATCGCTGCCGCATATCGTTGGCCAGGTGCAGGCGCATGGGCTGACGGCCGCAGGAGAACACCTACCACCTGCGGATCAAGACAATCCTTGGCCGGGAGTTCAAGGGCTCCTGCACGCTGCGCGCCGTAAACTGGAGGCTGCACTGATCCTCTTCGGTACGCAGCCGCTGACGGGCGAGATCGTATTGTCCACACATGCGACATTGGAACGTTGCCTTAAGGCCGCGCAGGGTGCAGAGCGAGTGGATTTCAGAAAGCATGTCCATCGGGATGCGCAACACAACCTGTGCGCACTGGCCGAGTTGCTGTCGGCGAAACCGTACGCCAACCTGACAGACGTCATGCCGGTCGATTACCTGCGGCAACTGGATGCGTATCAAAACACCGCCTTGTACGATCACGACCAACGAGTGCAATGGCCGACGACCGACAACAAAACGTTGCTCGCAGCCGTGCAACAGGCATCCTTGGGCCTTGCCGACCACGCCTTGGCGATATTGGGCAAAACACCCCGCGAGGTCGGCTACGAACATCGCATCGGCAGCGATGCGTTGGGGGGATTCGGCACCGTCGCGCTCAACCACTACGCCCACGCCCAGCTGGGCGCACGGGAGCGGCAACACATCGTGAACTCCGAACGCGTAAACGTTCTGAACACATTGCTTGGCAGCCGGTTGACGGAATCCCAGTTGGCGCGTGTTGAATCGAATTGGTACACCCACAACGCTCCCGACGATGTGGTGGCGCGGATCGTGGCCGTAATGACCGACCCATCGACTTGGCTGGATCTACTCGTCACAACCGGCTATCGCGAAACCGATGCCGACACACCGCCGCTCCAAGGTGGTTGACGAGCGCGAGCCGAGCATCCGTGTTTGCACGCCAAGATTCCGTCGGTGCGCAGCAGGTAGGGACCCCGTATACGCGGGGATAGACCTGCCCACCCAGGCCATGCCTCCGATCAGGTCAGTAGGCTTCGTCTGCATCCCAGGGGCCGGCACGTGCACGAATCCATAACGCAAATCCACCGAGACCGGTATGTGGTAGTTGGTATCGACGACAAAATAGTGTGACTTTACCATTCAAGGTGAAAGTCCCACTTTCCATTAGCAACTGCGATCCGAAAGCCTCAAAACAGTACAACTTTGCCTGAGAATGTTACTGTTTGTCATGGACCGACCTCCACTCATGTCAATGATGTGGAAGCAACCCAACCGGTCACATCCCGCGTGATGCCCGCACCCCTGTTCGCCAACCCGGAACCGCCGCGCGGCCCGGATCCGGGCCAACATCAACGAAAGTGACAGTGCCTTGATGCTGACGCCTTTCCGATTGGCCTGTATAGTCTGCTAGCATTGCGAATCGTTTGGTTACCGTGAGCAACAGTGGAGATCATTGGGATGAAGTTGAAACGCATTGCCCATCCGGTCATCGCGGTTATTGCCGCTGCCATCTTGACAATCGGCGGCGGCTTCGTATTCGCCGGCACGGCTCAGGGCCAGCCCAGCTTGTCTACCCCCGCCAACGTACAGGGAGACATCAACCCGGACGTTCAGGCTCTCGCCGCTGCCTTGAGTATTTCCAGGCACGCCGGCAAGTTGGTGGCCTTGTCTGGTCCCACTACCGTTGTGATGACGCAGGAAGGCATCGTCCATTCTGCGACGGCGATAGCCAACCACAAGGCCGTCTTGGCCGCGCAGCTGGAGATCCTGACCGAAACCGGCTATGACGAACGGGCCGGCGCGATCACAAGATTGGTCAACGATTTGGAGTCCAACGCGCAGCTCATCCAACAAGGAAGGAGCTCATTGTTAAGCGAACTGCTCAAAGGAATAAGAAACAGGCAGCATGTATCTCTCACCAGTACCATAGAAGTAGTCCCTGCCGCCGAGACTGTCCTGGACGACGAGTTCTATCACCTGGTGAGCAGCGATCATGACGGAGAATCAGCTGATTTGGGCAATCTATCGACGGATGCCCTCCTCCGCTACGCCCACTTGAAAAATTTGGTGACAACGTTGGATCTCGCAACTCCCACTCTCTTGGGGGCGAGCACGCAGGATAATCCAGCATTGGCCGGGCAACTCCACGAATTCTTCGACGGGAGGGCTGCCGCCGCTGCGCGAGACATTGAATATCTGTCCGAGAATGGAGGCCCCGAGTTGGAGGACGTGCTCCAACTCATTCAGCAAATGTTTGCCCTTGGGCAGGGGGATAACAACCTCTGGGACGGCTTGTATCATCGACTCAGCTTGATATCACGTGAAAGAGTCCTGGTTGCGAATATCGCGAACATCCAGCAACAGTTGCTGGATGAAATTGACAATCTGGCGGCCGATGTACAGGGCTACCCGCAACCGCCAACAATGCCCGAGGTCGAAGTTGGAGTGCCCGGCGTTACAGACAGTGAGATCAAGTTTGGGCAGTCGGCCGTTTTGACGGGGCCTTCGAAGGCCTTGGGCGAAGGGATGCAACTCGGCATCCTGGCTGCTTTCCACCAGGCGAATCAGGCGGGCGGCATCCATGGCCGACAGCTGACGCTTAAGACGATCAACGACTACTACGAAACCTTCTTTGCGTTTTCCGGCACCAGTCGGCTGATTGGGCAGGAACGTGTATTCGGGCTGCTCGGCTCAGTGGGTACGCCGACGGCTCGCGCGGCGTTGCCGTCGGTGGAAATCGGCCATGTTCCTTTCGTAGGTGCGTTCACCGGAGCGCAGCTGCTACGACGCGATGATCAAACCAACGTGCTCAACGTTCGGGCCTCGTACTACGATGAAACCGAGACGATGGTGGACTACCTGGAAAAGACGGGCAAAACCAAGGTGGCGGTGCTGTATCAGAACGACTCCTTCGGCCTTGACGGGCTGGAAGGGGTGCAAAAAGCGCTGCGTGAGCGGGATGGCATGCGTCTGGTGGCATCCTGGTACTACATCCGCAACACCACCGCGGTGAAGGCGGCGGCGTATCGTATCGCCAATGCCAAGCCGGACGCGGTCATCATCATCGGGTCTTACGCGCCAACGGCCGAATTCATCAAGTACGCGCGCCTGAGGCTTGAGGATGATCCCACCTTCATGGCCGTGTCCTTCGTCGGCAGCAGCGCGCTCAAGGTCCGGCTCAAGGAACTCGACCAATCCTTGGCAGATGTTTACGTGACCGAGGTGGTGCCTCTGCCCAGTGATGAAAGCAGCGAGGTTGTTGCCGAGTATCGCGCCGCCCTGGCCGCATACGATGCCGAGGCAGAACCCGAGGCCATTTCGCTGGAAGGCTATATCGCGGGACGTCTGGCTATCGCGCGGTTGCAAGAGTGCGGTCCTGATGTCACCCGGGAATGCTTCCTCAATGTGTTCAGTGAATCCACATCCATCGACATTGACGGCCTCCAACTCCAATATGGGCCTGGGGACAATCAGGGGTCGGACAAGATTTTCCTGACCAGGCTCGACTCGGATGGCGAGTAAGAATTGGCCGGTGGCACGGAACGTTAGGCCCGCGCCATCGCGGTGTGTTCAAAGCGGTTTTTCCGGGCAGGGGCGAATGAACATTCGCCCCTGCTGCTTGCGCCTGGTTGCCAAGTAATCTGTCTACCATCCGCGATTTCTACACCCGCCTGTACCGGCGCGGCAAGCCCCGGAAGGGGTTCCCCCGCACACGCGGGGATAGACCCGCCAGGTGTCCAGTCCTGCATCTGTAGCGGTTCCCCCGCACACGCGGGGATAGACCCGATAGGCGTATCGCCGCCCGCTGGCCTCCAATGGTTCCTTGACAGGGGAATTTTCTGGATGCATTGAGTGCAGGTTCCCGTCCTGTCGGGGTATTCCGGGGTGTTGGGAAGCCCGTGGTGGGCATCGGTAGCGACCCGGACCCGGCCTACAGGTCCGGACACTGGGTCCGGGTCGGGCATCCGAGCAGGCGCGGCCTCGGGGGCACGGGATTGTGGAACGGGAAGCGACTTCAGGCACCAGGGGACGAGAGACAGTGCAGGCCACCGGCCAAGTCGGACCCCGGCACCGGGGTCAGCCAAACCCGGGCCCAGAGACGGTTGCGGACCAGCAGGCGCCGCAGACAGGCCGAGCCCTGCCGCAGCAGGCTGACGCGGTGCCGACGGGGTGCCGGGCGGGCCTCGGTGGGCGGACACCGCAACTGTCCCGGACACAGGCCGCGGAGGCGGGTTTCCTCGTGGCGGGTGTCGTAGGCCACGGCCAGCAGGTGCCAGGCCACGCGCACGGGGCACGCGCCGGCGCGTGCGGCGCCACTGCCAGCCACCCCGCTTCAGGCCCCGGAAGCCCTGTTCAATCCAGTGGCGGCAGACGCAGGGTCGACGTCGGTCCGGTCCGGTGGGGTGTCGGTCAGCAGGAGCAAGGACTCCTCGTGGCCCTGGGCAGGGGCTGCTCCCCGAAGGCCGCGCTCGCCCCCAGCCAGAGCGTGCCCTGCCCGACGCCGACCTCCGGCCCCTGCGTATGCTCGTGGTGCGACGGCGGCAAGTGGTCGCCATGTGTGCCCAGGAGAAGGCCCGCCTGGACTCTGCACCGGCCGCCATGCGCCCCATATCCAAGCTCACCTGGACTGGCTACAGACTGAAGTGGAACGCTTGAACCAGGAACTCCAGGACCGCCTGCAGAGCCATCCGCGCTGGTCAGGCCAGACCGAGTTGCTGCGCCGCGAGACCACGGCCAAGGGCGGTATCGCCGCCAAGCACAACCAGGCCGGCTGGAACGACAGCTACCTGCTCAAGGTCCTGTCAAATTAGAATGCGATTGCCCTGGGACCGAGGGCAGGTGCCGCTGGAACTCGCGACACAGCGGATACAATGAGACAGTGCGAAGCATGGTCACACGCCAGGGTCTGGGTGGGTAGACACTCCCAGTGTACCGGCCCGGCCATGCCTTCGTACACGCCCCGCCAACCGCAGCATCTTTGTGCAAATACCCTTGTCAACCACCGGTTCCCCCGCACACGCGGGGATAGACCCATTATCGAGTCCCGGTTTTTGCGCCCACACCCGGTTCCCCCGCACACGCGGGGATAGACCGCCTCTGTGGACTCTATAGGCAAATGGGCTGAGGATTCCCCCGCACACGCGGGGATAGACCGGGCCTGTGCTCAGCTCGACTTTGTACAACTTGAGGTCGAAACAGGACGGAGAAAGCAGGCTGACAGAATGAACCAAATCGTGACAAGAGGTTCATCATGCCCGGCCTGCCCGACGCCATTGTATCGCTGCTGTCGCCCTTCGCATCGCTGTTCGATGCCCGCACCTGGCGCAAGGTGCAGATCCTGCTGACGGGGGGCAATCTGGCTCCCGGCCGGCGCACGGTGACATCGGCCCTGTATGCGCTGGGCCTGCAGGAGCTGATAGGGTGCCCCACAGCACCCGGGTCTGGACGGAGACGCCCGCCACCCATGTGCCGCCCGCGCCCGCCCACGGCCGCCCGCCGACCAGCACGCGGCTGGTCCCAGGTGCGCCCCAGGCCCGCGAGGTCCGGCAGGTGGCGGCCGCACAACCGGCCTCCGCCTGGCGGCGCCTGACCCTGCAGCAGGGGAGCCACGGGCCCCTGCAGGCCGACTTCTGCGCCCGGCGCGTGGTGGCGGTGCGCAAGGGCCTGCCGGGCCCCGAGGTGTGGCTGCTGCTGCGCCGCCATCCCCGCCGCCACGAGCTCAAAACGTACCTCTGCCATGCCCCGGCCGACATGCCCCTGGCCTCCCTGGCCCGTCTGGCCGGTCGTCGCTGGCCGATCGAGAGCTGCTTCCAGGAAGGCAAGCAGAACGTGGGGCTGGGCGACTACGAGGGCCGCAGCTGGCAGGGCTGGCATCGACACGTGACCCTCTGCCTGCTGGCCCACTTCTTCCTAGTGCGGCAGGCGACGCGCCTCAAAAAACTCCCCGGCCTGACCGTGCGCCAGGTGGGCGACGCGCTCCGCATCCTGGGCCGGCATCCCGGCACCGGTCGGCGGCAGGTACAGGCCCTGCTGGCCTACCGCCGAGAGCGCAACGGGGCCGCCACCCGTTCCCACAGCCGTCGCCGTGCCCGGCCGCCTTGACATCTCGTTGCAGTGTTGCAGTACTAAGAGCGCAACCCTTGAATGGCGACTTCTGAAAGTTTCAGTGGATGGTTGGAACCAGTTGGCGGTCAGCATCAGTGTGCAGTTCCAATCCTACAGTGAACCCTTGAACTCGAGAGTGAACTTGAGGCACTGTTTCACTTTCGTTGAAAACGGTTCAGGCCCGGAACAAGACGAGAGGCCCTATACCCTTGGTTTGATGCATTCAACCCAAGAAAGGACCTCTCGCCATGTCTTTCACGGTAGCCCCTGAAGATCCCGCGCGTCAACTCGCGGACCCCGGTCCGCCGGAGGCGTGCCCCTACTGCGGCCGGCGCGCCTTTTGGCGCAACGGCTGCCATGAGCGCCATCGGCTGCTGCTGGGCCCCTGCCGCGTGCAACGCTGGCGCTGCCAGATCTGCGGACGCACACACTCGCGCCTGCCGGAGGGGGTGGCCCGCCAGCAGCGCACGCGGTCCTGGCAGGAAACCCTGATGCGCCTGTACGTGCTCGGTATCCGCCTGCGTGCGACCGCGGCCAGCCTGGAGCTGCGGGGCTGCTTCGTAAGCCCCGCCAGCCTGTGGCGGGACGTACAGCGGCTGCAGGCGGCAGCACCGTGGGACACGACGGCGAAGCTGCCCGGGGTGGTTCTGGTGGACGAAACCTGGCTGCCGCTGGAGGGCCGGCGGCAGCCGGTGGCCGTGGTCCTGGACAGCGCCGGCCGCCTGCGCGACCTGCGCCGCACGGGGTCGGGCTTCGACGGGACGGCCTATTTCCGGGAGCGGGAGGCCCGCGGCGTGCACACGCTGGTCACCGACGACGACCCGGCCTTCCGCAAGGCCCTGCAGGGCTGCGGGCTGGACCGTCAACTGTGCGTGGTGCACATGCGGCGCACGGTGCGCCGGCGGCTGCAGCGTCTGCGCACGGGCCTGCGGACCCGGGCGGACGCAACCGTGCTGCGGGGGGTGGTGCAACTGATGCGGCACCTGCCCCTGTGGGGCGGCCAGCTGCTGCTGGTCTGCTGCGAGTGGGCCCACCAGGGCGTGATCCGGCTGTCGCCGCCCGTGCTGGCCCTGGTGGCGCATGTCATGGACCGCTGGAACGACCTCGTACGCTGCGTGCGCGACCCCGCCATCCCCTCCAGCACCAACCGGCTGGAGGGCTGGTTTGGCCGCTTCAAGCCCCGGGCGCGGCTGGCCCGCGGCCTGAAGACGCCGCAGGGGGCACAGGCCTTCCTGCACTTGCTGGCCGGCAACCGGGCGTGAAGCCCGCCGGCCCACCAGGACCGTGCCAAAGGAGCCGTGCATGTCCAACTAAACCGTTTTCAACGAAAGTGAAACAGTGCCGAACTTGAGACGAAGCACACTGACCAGTTCAGGCATTCCAGCTCGAATGGAGTCTTCGTCGGAAAAGTGTCCCGGTCCCCAATAGTGGTGTTCGAACAGGTACCAGCAATGCCGCCGGCAACATTTGAGGCGGAATTGGCAGTAGCCCACGACGGCACTGCCGCGCTGGACCGGAATGCTATCTGGAAGGCACTGCTTGATGGGCCAACCCAAATCGGCCGGCCCACACTAGCCAATGGTGCAGCAGATCAACAGGCCACTACGCGCCACAAAGCATGTGGTAGCCCTGGGAACCTTGCCCATCTCCCACAAGATGGAGAGCCGCAAGACTTCTGCCGGTAGCCGGTCGCCCACCGCCTGCAACAGAACTGGAAACACCGGACGTGGGAAACCCTGTCTGCCCTGAACGAGCGGTCCAGACATGGCATGGATAGTGCGGACCTCCTTGACCAAGGGGGTGCCCACGCTTAGCCCGCGCAACGAGGAGATCACGACCAGTTGCTTGAGGTTCATCGATTCCGTCGGATTGCGTCTTTGGCTGCTCAGCCCTCTTGCCTATAGAGTCAAGGACTTGACCATGCACCGTAAAGCCGTCTCGGGCCATGTGACGCGGTTCCATCCCATGTCCCTGTCCGAGGAGGAGGCATGATGCACACTCAACAGCAGACTGGCGAGATGTCGGTACATCTGCAAGGTCTCTATCAATGAAATCGCCAAGTTGAGCAAGATTTTCCACGACGACAGCAATTTATTCTGAATTCCAGACCGACAGACTCACAAGAATCGACAAATCCACAACTTGGATCAATTTTGCATGCCCCTTCGGTTATTTGATATGATGTCAGTTTGGATTCTCCCTAATTTAGGCCTGAACACAAGGTAGGCAACGACGTCAGCCCCTCCGCGCAGACGCCCTTGCTGCGCATCGGCTTGTCGGCCGCGGTGGCTCGCAGGCGGACAACGCGACCGATCGGCCGCCTGTTCAGGACGCATGACTCGCACATAGAGGCTATTCCGAGGAGACATCGTTATGTCTGAAACTACCCTTGCCCCCTCCGATGCGTATCATGCCACTCCCAATCCCGGCCTGCCGGTCAAACAGGGCCTTTATGATCCGCGCTACGAACACGACGCCTGCGGTGTCGGCTTTGTCGTGGACATCAAAGGCCGGAAGTCCCACGCCATTGTGACGCAGGGGCTGCAGGTGCTCCTCAACCTGGCGCACCGGGGCGCATGCGGATGCGAGCCGAATACGGGCGACGGCGCCGGCGTCCTGATGCAGATGCCGGACCGGTTCATGCGCAAGGTCGCCGCGGCATCGGGCATCGAACTCCCACCCCTCGACGAGTACGCGGTGGGCATGGTCTTCCTGCCCCGGCGGGAAAACTTGCGCTTCGAGTGCGAGGCAGTCTTCGAGAACATCGTCCGCGCCGAAGGACAGACGGTGCTCGGCTGGCGGACCGTGCCAACCGCCAATGGAGAATTGGGCCATACGGCCAGACTGGGCGAACCGGTGGTGCGCCAGCTGTTCATCGGCCGCAATCCGGAGCGGTTGACCGGCAACGACGACCTGGCGTTTGAGCGAAAGCTCTACGTCATTCGCAAGCAGGCGGAGAATCAGATTCGGTATTCGCGGATGCGTGAAGGAGGTGCGTTCTACATCGCCAGTCTCTCGTCGCGCACGGTGGTCTACAAGGGCATGTTGATGTCGGAGCAGGTCAAGGGCTTCTACCCGGATCTGCTGGATAAGGATATGGAGTCGGCCCTGGCCGTGATCCACTCGCGCTTCAGCACCAACACCTTCCCCAGCTGGGAGCGCGCCCACCCCTACCGCTACCTGATTCACAACGGCGAGATCAACACCCTGCGCGGCAACGAGAACTGGATGCACGCGCGCCAGTCCCAGCTCCGGAGCGAGTTGTTTGGCGACGACATCAAGAAAATCCTGCCGATCATTCACCCGGATGGCAGCGATTCGGCCAAGTTCGACGAGACACTGGAGTTTCTCTATCTGGCGGGCCGTTCCTTGCCGCACGCCATGATGATGATGATCCCGGAGCCGTGGCCGCAGCATGAATCAATGAGCGATGCCAAAAAGGCGTTTTACGAGTATCACAGCACGATGATGGAGCCGTGGGACGGGCCGGCATCGATCGTCTTTACCGATGGCGCCGTCGTGGGTGCCGTGTTGGATCGCAACGGACTGCGTCCCTCGCGCTACTGCGTCACCAAGGACGACATGGTGGTCATGGCGTCCGAGACAGGCGTGCTGCCGCTGAAACCGGAGCGCATCCTGCGGAAATCGCGCCTGGAACCGGGGCGCATGTTTCTGGTGGACACGAATCAGGGCCGCATCATCTCCGACGAGGAACTGAAGGAGACGATGGCCCAGGTCCAGCCCTACCGCGCGTGGCTGGACGAGCACATGGTCAGCCTGGATGAAATCCCGCAGCCCGATGTCGAGGTACCGGGCGTGGAACACGATACGCTGCTCGAACGGCAGCAGGTATTCGGCTACACGTTCGAGCAGTTGCGCATCCTGCTGGCACCGATGGCGACCGACGGTGTGGAGGCCTTGGGTGCGATGGGCAACGATACGCCGGCCGCAGCCCTGTCCAATCATTCACAGTTGCTGTACAACTATTTCAAACAACTTTTCGCCCAGGTGACCAATCCGCCCATCGATGCCATCCGCGAAGAACTGGTGACGGGCACCGAGGTGATGCTGGGCGCGGAGTTGAACCTGCTTGAAACCAAGCCGGAGAACTGCCGTCAACTCAAGTTACGCCACCCGATCCTTACGAACCGCGAGTTGGCCAAGATCCGCCACGTCGGAGAAAGCGGTGTACAGGAATTCCGCGCCCGGACCCTTCCGATGCTCTTTGACATCCACGATGGAGAGAAGGCGCTGGAGCAGGCACTCGAGGATCTGTTCCAGGCGGCGACGCAGGCCATTGACGAAGGCGTCAACATCCTCATCCTTTCGGACCGGGGCGTTGGCCCCGGCACGGCGCCGATCCCGGCGTTGCTGGCAACCTCCGGACTGCACCACTATTTGATTCGCAATGAGACGCGCACACGGGTGGCGCTGGTGGTCGAATCCGGCGAACCGCGCGAGGTGCATCACCTGTCCCTGCTGATTGGCTACGGCGCGACGGCCGTCAACCCGTATCTGGCGATGGAAACGCTGGCCCAGATGATTGAGAATCGGCTGCTGGTGGGGATCGACCACGACACGGCGGTCTACAACTACGTCAAGGCTGCGGTCAAGGGTGTCGTCAAAGTGATGTCCAAGATGGGCATTTCGACGATCCAGAGTTATTGCGGCGCACAGATTTTTGAGGCGTTCGGTCTCAGCCAGCATGTGGTCGACAAGTACTTTACCTGGACCGCGAGTCGGGTGGAGGGGATCGACCTGCCGGAGATATGCGCTGAAATCAAGATGCGCCATGACCGCGCCTATCCCGTGCGCCTCTTTTCGCCGGATCAGATGAACGGCAGTGCGCCCCGCGTGCCCGAAAACGGGACTGGAGACGGGGAAGGCCAGCTGCTGGCACCCGGAGGCGACTACCAGTGGCGCAAGGACGGCGAACTGCACTTGTTCAACCCGCGCACGGTACACCTGCTGCAGAAGGCGGTTCGGACCGAGGATTACGCCTCGTTCAAGTCCTACACGCAGGACATCGACCTCATGAACAGGGAATGGTGCAACCTGCGCGGCCTGTTGGAGTTTGACTGGGACGGCGCACCGAGCATACCCATCGAAGAGGTGGAGCCGGTGGAGTCGATCTGCAGACGCTTCAAGACCGGAGCCATGTCCTACGGATCGATCAGCAAGGAGACGCACGAGACGCTGGCGATCGCCATGAACCGCATCGGCGGGCGCAGCAATACCGGCGAGGGCGGGGAAGACCCGGCCCGCTACGTCCTGGAGCCGAACGGCGACTCCAAGAACAGTGCCATCAAGCAGGTGGCGTCCGCCCGCTTTGGCGTGACAAGCTACTATCTCGTCAACGCCAGGGAATTGCAGATCAAGATGGCACAGGGGGCCAAGCCGGGCGAAGGGGGTCAGTTGCCCGGCAAAAAGGTGTATCCCTGGATTGCCGAGGTGCGACACTCCACGCCCGGGGTCGGTCTGATCTCACCGCCGCCTCACCATGACATCTACTCGATCGAGGATCTGGCGGAACTGATCCACGACCTCAAGAACGCCAACCACCACGCCCGCATCAACGTGAAGCTGGTGTCGGAGGTGGGCGTGGGCACGATCGCGGCAGGGGTCGCCAAGGGCCATGCCGATGTCATTCTGATCAGTGGCCACGACGGCGGAACGGGGGCATCCCCGCAGACGAGCATCAAACATGCCGGCCTGCCATGGGAGTTGGGCGTGGCCGAAACACATCAGACCCTGTTGATCAACAATTTGCGCAGCCGCGTCGTCGTCGAGACCGACGGCCAGCTGAAGACGGGCCGCGACCTGGCCATCGCGGCGCTGTTGGGCGCCGAGGAATTCGGTTTCGCGACCAGTCCGCTGGTCGCCCTGGGCTGCATCATGATGCGGGTCTGCCACTTGGATACCTGTCCGGTGGGCGTCGCCACCCAGAATCCGGAACTGCGGGCGAAGTTCACAGGCGATCCCCAACATGTCGTGAACTTCATGCGCTTCATCGCCCAGGAGTTGCGCGAATACATGGCGCAGCTCGGATTCCGTACCGTGGACGAGATGGTCGGTCGGACCGATCGGCTGCAGGTGCAGCAGGCGATCAAGCATTGGAAGGCGCAGGGGATCGACCTGACAGCGATCCTGCACCGGCCGGACGTGCCGGAAGACTGGGGCCGCTACTGCCAGATTGATCAGGATCACGGCCTGGACGAGGCGCTGGACAATCTGACCTTGTTCGAACGTTGCCGGCCGGCACTGGACAACAGCGTCGAGGATGTGCGACGGGCCCACGAAGGCGTTTTGGAAAGACCCCTGCACAGTGTGAAGGCGAAGCTTCCGATCGCCAACACGAACCGGGTGGTGGGCACCATCACCGGCAGCGAGATTACACGGCGCTTTGGCCCGCAGGGCCTGCCGGAGGACACCATCCGGCTGCATTTCCAAGGGGCAGCCGGACAGAGTTTCGGCGCGTTCATCCCCAAGGGCATGACGCTGGAACTGGAAGGCGACGGCAACGACTACTTCGGCAAGGGACTGTCCGGCGGCAAGATTGTCGCCTACCCGCCCTCCGGCTCCACCTTCAAGGCCGAAGAGAACATCATCATCGGCAACGTGGCCTTTTACGGCGCGACGAGCGGCGAGGCCTACATACGCGGGATGGCAGGCGAGCGGTTCTGCGTGCGCAACTCAGGCATGCACGCGGTGATTGAGGGTGTGGGTGATCACGGTTGCGAATACATGACGGGGGGACGGGTCATCGTGCTGGGCCCGACCGGTCGCAACTTTGCCGCGGGCATGTCCGGCGGCATCGCGTACGTATTGGATGAAGAGCCGGTGGACGGCATCTGGCTCGCCAACCGCGTCAACCCGGAGATGGTCGAAGTGGAAGAACTGAGTGATCCGGAGGAGCGCGCCGAGGTGCGCGCGATGATCCAACGACACCATGCCCATACCGATTCGGAGGTGGCCGGAAGGATTCTGGCGGATTGGGATGCCTATGTGAACGCGTTCGTCAAGGTATTGCCGAAGGACTACAAGCGCATGCTCCAATGTCTCGCCGAGGTTGAAGCCACCGGGCTTGAGGGCGAGGAGGCGATGATGGCGGCATTCGAGCGCAACAGTCAGGACCTGGCGGCACGGGTCAGCGGCAACTGAGTATTGCGCAGGAACAGTTGGACACAGGGTATTGCGAGTCAATACCCAGTCAGGAGATCATCGATGGGTAAACCAACCGGCTTTCTTGAATTCGAGCGGCAGTCCGTGCCGGAACGCCCGCCGCTGGAACGAATTCAGGATTGGGATGAGTTTCACCTGCACCTGTCGACAGGGGATCTGCAGCAGCAGGGTGCCCGCTGCATGGACTGCGGCATCCCGTTTTGCCATACGGGGACGATGCCGGAAGGCGGTTGCCCCATCAACAATCTCATTCCGGAGTGGAACGACCTGGTATACCAGGATCGTTGGCGCGAGGCACTGGCGCGCCTCCACGCCACGAACAACTTTCCCGAGTTTACGGGTCGGGTCTGCCCGGCCCCGTGTGAAGGTTCCTGCACGTTGGGCCTAATCGAGCCGCCCGTCACGATCAAGAGCATCGAGTGCGCCATCATCGACCGGGGATTTGAAGAGGGCTGGGTCGTGCCACAGCCGCCTGCCGTACGCACGGGCAAGCGGATTGCAGTGGTCGGATCGGGACCGGCGGGGCTGGCGTGCGCCGCGCAACTCAACTCGG
Source organism: Caldilineaceae bacterium (assembly GCA_965219935.1). Lineage (GTDB taxonomy): Bacteria > Chloroflexota > Anaerolineae > Caldilineales > Caldilineaceae > Bin34. The sequence continues at coordinate 2,902,717 of CBDCOU010000003.1, forward strand.
CCGGGCATACGGTCACCGTTTACGAACGGGCGGATCGGATCGGCGGGCTGCTGATGTACGGCATTCCGAACATGAAGTTGGAGAAGGAGACGGTCCAGCGGCGCGTGGATCTGATGTGCGCCGAAGGCGTGACCTTCGAGACCAACTGCGAGGTGGGAAAGGACATCCCGGCGGACCGGTTGCGGGAGGACAATGATGCGGTGGTCCTCTGCGGGGGTGCGACCAACCCCCGCGATCTGCCGATTGAGGGCAGGGAACTGGACGGCGTCCACTATGCCATGGAATTCCTGCACGGGAACACGAAGCAGTTGCTGGACGACAAGCACGGTTCAGTGCCGGGCGAAGGATACAGCTATCCGTTCATCTCGGCAGAGGACAAGGACGTGATCGTCATAGGCGGCGGGGACACCGGCAACGACTGCCTGGGAACTTCGATGCGCCATGGCTGCCGAAGCGTCAACATGTTCGAAATCCTGCCCAAGCCGCCGCCGGACCGAGCCCCCAACAACCCGTGGCCGGAGTGGCCGCGTATTTTCCGTGTGGACTATGGCCATGCGGAAGCGGCGGAACGCTTCGGCGCGGATCCGCGCACGTTCCTGATCAGCACCAAGCGCTTTGTGGGCGACGAACACGGGAAGCTGAAGGAACTGCATACGGTCATGATTGAGTGGATAACGGACGAAGACGGCAGATTTCAGTTGCAGGAGGTTCCGGGATCCGAAAAGGTGTGGCCGGCCCAACTGGTCCTGCTGGCGATGGGCTTTCTGGGGCCGGAAAACCCCGTGCTCGAGCAACTGGGTGTGGAGCGGGACGCGCGCTCCAACGCCCAGGCCGAATACGGGCAGTTCGCCACAAACGTGCCCGGCGTGTTCGCGGCAGGGGACATGCGGCGCGGACAGAGCCTGGTGGTATGGGCCATCAACGAGGGCCGGGGCGCGGCGCGGGAGTGTGACCGCTATCTGATGGGGGAAACGAGTCTGCCCTAGCCTTGGGGTGAAAGGGAGAGCCGGAATGTGTTGTTTCGATACTCTCCAGTAGATCCGATCCAAATGCAGGCAACCACGTGTACACAGCAACGGGCTCTTGGAAACCTTGGTCTCGGTGGCCGGCCCCCGCGGGTGTAGCAAAAGCCATTTTGGAGCGGCCAAGGGCGAAATGGGCCTGGATGAGTATGAAGAGGTAATGTCACAAGTGCCGGACGATGACGCCGGCAGAACACCCGCACAAGCAGCTCCTGACCAGTCCATACGAACCACTTGCACCAGCTGGAGCGTGCCCCATGACCATCACGGCAGAACAGGCGGACCAAGCCAAAGGCATCATTCTCGACTCCCTAAACATTCACCACCAGCACCGTGTGCCCTTCCTAGATGTGTGGACCAAGCCGACCCAAGACTTCGATGAGGTCCCCTTCCTCGATGTCTGGGTGATCTACGACGGTGAGCCCCGCATCCTCGACACCGCCCTGCTCAACTCCTTCGACACCTACCTCATCAAGGCCCTGCGCAACGCCGGCATCCACGCCATCCCGTCCATCTCCTATGTCCCCCGGAGCGAAGCCGACCAGCTTGGCGCCCCATGGATTGGATAGAACTTATCGGAGCCAGCCGCCTCCTGGCTAGCGGCCAGCCTTCTCAGGAAGCCTTGCGCCGTGCCATCAGCACCACCTACTACGCAATGTTCCACGCGCTGGCCACCAGCAACGCCGACCTCATCGTGGGGCTAGGACACAGGCCAACCAATCCGACTGCACTACAACCTACCGCTCCCTCCGGCACTTCCGTGCCGAGAACCCACTCTACGGTTGGCCGCATCTCTTCAGCCAACCGATCCAAAATTTCGCCGTCGTCATCGCCGGTATCAAGAGGCAGCGCGAGAACGCCGACTACAACCCCAACGCTGCCTTTGTTCAGAACCAAGTCATTACCTGGATTGACCGCGCTCAACGGGCCATCATCGACTTCAACGCCGCGTCCCCGCAGGAACGCTCCATGGTGGCAGTCGCAACCCTCGCCGGCCAACACTGATTGAAGGAAACAGTGAAAACTGCCACTACCTAGTCGTCACCCACCAAACCGGAACGCCTCGACAATCTGGAGAACAGCAAGGGTGACCTCCGGGACCAGCTGCCAGTCCAGCTCCGCCTGCTTGATCGACAGGCCCACCCGCCGGCACTTGGTGTCCGGGCGGGAGATTCACACTTCGTGTTTCGCCTACGATCACGGCCTGCCAAATGCCACAGAAGACCCGAAAACGCTACTCTGCGATGACATTCGGGTTCACCAAGTGCTTGGCACACGCAGGGAGACCGTCGGATCGAGGCGTTGGAACATGGTGCAAAACGAAACTTCGCACCTTTCAATTGGGAATGTTCTCGGAAGCCGTAAAGTAGAGGAACATTCCCCAACCGAAATTTCGATCCCCCAAAATCCCATCATTTGATGGTCTAGCCCAACGCGCCAGTGGCTCCATACCTCTTCAACAGCCTCGCTATTCTGTCGTATCCCTCGGTTTCAGCATAAAACAGTCCCGACATGCCGGCATTGGTATTAATCTCGGTATCGGTGTCATCATGCCTTAGCAGTGCCCTTACCATGTTCAGATCATCCTCATAGACGGCCCTGAACAACGGGGTCCAACCGCGCCTGTCTTCAATGTTGGGGTCTGTATCCCGATGGTCCAGCAATTCCTCCACTACCTCATCGTGGCCCTTCGCCACTGCCACGTAGAGTGCGGTGGCACCGCTATCATCCTGTTCGTTGGGATCCGTATCCGGGTGGTTTAGCAACGCCGCAACTTGAGCAGGGTTTCCCCAGGAAGCAGCCATATGGAGCGGAGTGCGTCCACGAGATGAATTCCTGATATTCGGTCTGATTCTCCGGTCGCGTAAAAGGGCGTCTATCGCCTCACTTCCGTGAAACGGGGATGTGGCCTTGTGCAAGGGCGTGTCACCTGTATCGTCAGTCCGTAAGTTGGGGTTGGCTCCATGGTCCAATAGTGCCTTAATCGCCTCCCAGTGATTGTGCCATGCGGCAAAGTGAAGCGCTGTAAATCCACCACTGGCCTCCAGCCGATGATTGGCACCATGCGACAACAGCAATTCCACCATACCGGCATTCCCTTGCCCGGATGCTTCATGCAAAGGCGTTCGGTAGCGATCCCAGGTATTCGAGTTGGGATTGTCAAAAAGTACGTTGGGATCGGCCTCGGGGTAGCTAAGGAGCAAGGCCATGATTTCCAATGCATCGGAAAAGGCTGCATAGTGAAGGGCTGTCCGGTTTTGCTCGAAGTGAAAATGTGGGAATCCTGAACTCGCAATCAGTTCGCGCACCGTGCCTGTGTCATCTTGGCTGATTGCATGGAACAGGGCGCGCTTGGATTCAGCGGTGTAATAGCCTGTCCCTGGTGTGGGAGGGGACAGGACCCGCGGAACCTGTATGGTTGTCGGAAACAGAGGTTGCCAGCGCAACCACAGTACGGCCAGGCCTCCGCTCTCAAAATATTCCAGGAGCACGTGATGCGAACCGGCCGTCATCTCAACATCCTTGAAAGTGGTTCGCTCCGGATACTCGGCCCACGAATCAATCACAAGTGCTCCATCAATATAAAGCCGCACACCGTCGTCCATAGTTGCATAGAAGCGGTACGGTCCTTCCTCGAAGTCGAAGTGTCCTTCCATACGGGCACTGAAACCGTCCTGGCGTACTTGGGGGCCCGGGGAACCACGCCCCCAGTCGAAACTTCTGCCAGCCGGGACGACTTGCGTCAACACCGGTGAACCACTCAAGTCCACACTGTTGAAGAACTGCAGGCGAAAACCCTCGGCCGTCGGTGCCGGAACCGGCCTTGGCCCCGGGGCAACAGGCGGAAGCGCCCTAACTCCGTGAGGTACCCGCTGCCAGCGCAGCCAAAGGGTGGCACCGGCCGCGCGTTCGTAGTACTCCAAGCGCACCGGGTGGGTTCCGGCCGTCAAGTACACGTCGACCTCATAGGTGGTCGCCCCTTGATCATGCCATGCTTCGCGGACCAAGTTGTCGTCGACAAACAGTCGCATGCCGTCATCAACTGTCACCGTGAATCGGTGCAGACCGTCTTCGAATGCGAACTGCCCATCGAGCAACGCAGTGAAGTTGTCGGGACGGACACCGGGACCGGGAGCACCCAAACCCCAATCATGCCGAGTGCCAGGAGCTTCTGTCCGTATGAGGGCTGGAGTGCCGGAGAAAGCCAGGTTGTTGAAATACTGCGCAGTGAAGCTACCGGTGGGTGCAACCGTTGTGGCAGGAACAGGCGCGGGTGTGACTACATCCACAACACCCGTACCGGGAATCCGCAATGTCTGGCCGGGATACAGTGTCCTTGGGTCCGAAATGTTGTTGGCATTCATGAGATCCCGGACAGAAACCCCATGTTTCCGAGCAATGGCAAACAGCGTATCGCCTCCCAGAACGGTATAACTGGTCCCGCTCGGCCGGGATGGGGAAACAGTTGGCGAAGCGGCTGGAGACCTGGGAACGGGAGGCGGCAGCTCGGCGGCACCCGGAATGCACAACAGCTGCCCGACCCGGATGCGAGTGAAATCCGAAATTCCGTTGGCCTGGGCAATTTGGGCCATGGGCACGCCAAAGCGTGTGGCAATTGCCGCTAGGAACTCACCTCTCTGGACAGTGTGCGAAACAGCACAGGATGTTGAACTTGCAGGAGGAATGGACGGTGTGGATGCACCGGCGGGGAAGGTGGACGGCACGATCAACGCTTGGCCAACGTACAGAACGTTGGTTTCCGCCAGATTGTTCAGTTCCCTAATCTGACCCACTGTCGCGTTGTATTGTTGCGCAATGGCAAATAGAGTGTCGCCTGTCCGGACAATGTGTGTTTGGTGTGAACCCTGAGCTTCAACTGCCATGCCCTGAATCGTTGTCAGCAACAGGACCGCCAACAGCAGGCCCAAGTACCGCACCCGACTGCGCATGCGATGGGGCGGCGAATTCCCCAGGAAGTTCCTTGCGTCAGTGGTTGTCTTGCCCTGAAGGAATAACATGGCGAAACACAGAATGCGATAAACGGAAATTCCTTGGCTACGCATAAAAGCACCTGTGTTACTTCCTTTTTGAGCTGAAACCAGCATGACGATTCAGGTTCCCGTCCCTGATCGAGTGGCAGGCTGACGAGATCGGTGGGGTTCCGACCTGCAAGTCAAAGCGTGCGGGGATCCCGGAAGTCCAGGCACCGGTGGCCCCAGAGCACGCGCTAGCTCCTCCAAAACGGCGCGCTGCCGCTTGCGTGGTCTCGATCAACCTCCACATGCGAGCGCAGCGCGCAGCCCTTCCGGCGGCGAGGAAGCCACCGGCGATTTTCATTTGCATCTTGACCCTGCACAGGGCCAAGATGCCAGGTTGTTGATGAAGGACACGCGCGGGTCGACCCTGCAACACAGGAAACTGCTCTTCCAACGCCGCGATCTGCGCGCAGAAGGGCGTTTTTTGGGGGCTAGGGATGAAGGGGGCATGGCGCAAGGCGAACGACGGGCAACGCCCGGATTCATTAACTTGTATCACATAACCATGCCGACCGCAGTCGAAGATCCTGTTATTCAGTTACTCGAACAGGGGAGGAAACCTTGTAGGGCAACGAACCTTCATTCTGTTAGATCTGCCTCTTACAGTACCTTCGGCGGAGTGGGGCATGGGAACGTTAGGCAGCCGCGAGTGCTATGGCGAAGTATGCGAGGATGGGACCTGAACACCACAAATCTGTGTCTCAAAGCTTCGTTGCATCACTAGCAGGCTGCTGAAAAACGCGGGTGGGCCGCGCCTCCGTCCCACCCGAACAGCTGTTGAAGGCCTGCCTGCTGATCGCCCTCTACTCGGTGCACAGCAAGCGCGCCTTCTGCGAGGAGTGGGAGTACAACCTGCCCTGTCGCTGGTTCCTGGGCCATGCCCTGATGGAGAACCGCCACGGCCTGCTGATGGACTTCGCGGTTAGCCCGGCTACCGGCACGGCCGAGCGCGATGCGGTGCCGACGCTCCTGGACAGGACGCGACCGCCCGCGCACACTGGGGGCCGACCGCGGCTACGACACCAAGGATTGTGTCAAGACCCTCCAGAGCCAGCGGGTGACCCCGCATGTGGCCCGGAAGAAGAAGCACTCGGCCATCGACGGTCGCACGACGCGCCATGCCGGCTATGGGGTGAGCCTGCGCATCCGCAAGCGGGTGGAGAAGATCTTCGGCTGGATGAAGACGGTGGGCGGCCTGCGGCGCACCCGCTACCGGAGCGTGGACCGTACCGGGCTGGCCGGCTACCTGGTAGCCACGGCCTACAACTTGGTTCGCATGGCCAAACTCAGACCCGAGCCGGACACCTCAGCCGTGCCACCCGGGTGACCCGCCGAGGGCTCCACGCACCCCCAAAAAGGGCACGACCCAACAGGGCGTTCCAGCCCCCCAACACGGTTCCTGCGCTCCGAGATTGTGGTCGGCGTCCTCCCCAAACCCTTTCTTCAGCAGCCTGTTAGGCCGGCACACTGGTGAAACCGAAGTACAACAAATCCCCTGCACACATAGAGATACGAAGCAACAGCCCAGCGTTCGCTGGACTGTTGCACCTATTTGACTGTAATCCGGGACATCACCGCAATAGGGCGGGCCCCATTGACATTACTCGTCTTCCATCTCGGGTTCTTCGTCCCGCCGCCGTCGGTTGCGACGCCTGCCGCCACCTTCGCCATGCTCCGGTTCCGGAGCCGGTTGCCAGTCAAGCTCGGCCTGCTTGATCGACAGGCCCACGCGCCGGCGCTCGGTGTCCAGGCGGATAATCCGCACTTCGTACTCCTCGCCCACCGTTACGGCCTGGCTGGCGCTCTCCACGTGCTCGTGGCTCATCTCGGAGATGTGAATCAGACCCTCGACCGGTTCGTTGGCCAGCTTGGCAAAGGCCCCGAAATCCTTGATGCGGGTGATGGTGGCCCGAATCAGATCGCCAACGCTGTAGCGCTCGCCCAGGGTGTCCCACGGGCGCGGCTGCAGCTGCCGCAGCGACAGGCCAATGCGCTTGCGCTCCTTCTCGACCGAGATCACCTTGACCTCGACCTGCTCGCCCACGTTTAGAACCTCGGACGGATGGTTGACCATGGCCCAGCTGAGTTCGCTGACATGGATTAGGCCGTCCGCACCGCCGATGTTCACGAAGGCGCCGAAGTCGGCCAGGCTGCTGACCACGCCCTTGCGGGTTTCGCCCACTTCCAGCTCCTCGAGGATTGCGTCCTTGCGCTGGTTGCGCAGTTCGCGCATGGCTTCCTTCTCGGACAGGATCAGGCGGTTGCGGCGACGTTCAATGTCGATGACCTTGACCTGCAGGGTCTTGCCCACCAGGGGCGCAAAGCGGTCTGCCTGATTGGCGCTGTCCTTGTCCTGCTGCATCTGGCTCTCAAGGCTCAGGTGGCTGGCCGGCACGAACCCGCGGATCAGGCCCAGGCCGATCAGGACACCGCCCCGGTTGTAGTCGATTACGCTGCCGGACACGATCTCCTTGGACTCCAGCAGTTCCTCGGCCCGCAGCCAGTCCTTCTCCTGGCGCGCCCGGATGATGCTGATCAGCGGCTGTCCCTTGTCGTCGATGCGGAAGACGAAGACCTCGATGGTCTGTCCTTCTTCGATTTCGGCGTAGGAATCACCGAGACGCTCGATTTCGCGTCCCTCAATCTCGCCCTCGTACTTGGCGCCAATGTCCAATTCCAGGCGCCGCGGCGCCTTCTTCAGGACAATCCCTTCGACCACGGTGTCCGGGCGCACCGACGAGATGTCGTAGTCATGGTCCCAGTTCAGCTGGTCCATCAGGTGCATGTCGGAGACGTCAACCTCGGCGGGCACCGGCTCGCCCGTGACATCGGCCTCGGTCACGGTGCCCGACAGGTCCTCTTCAAGTTCCGACACGACCGCGGTTTCGTCGGTGGCGAAGAGGAACACCGGACGGGGAAACAGGGTGGAATTCATCATGGGAAAATTGCTCAAAACCTATTGACGAACGGATAAGGCATTCAAACTGTCATTCCAAGGACGCGAAGGGCGGGGCACGGACACTCTCCCCAACATCAGGAACCGCGCAGCGCGGTCATCTCGATCTCGACGATGGCGCCTCCCGGCAACGCTGCGACCTGCACCGTGGACCGGGCCGGCGGCGCGTCGCCCATGACCTCGCCGTAGACCGCATTCACGGCGGCGAAGTCCCCAATGTCCGTGAGGAAGATCGTGGTCTTGACTACGTTGGCAAACGAGGTGCCGGCATCCTCCAGAACAACCGAGAGGTTCGCCAGCGCCTGTTTGGCCTGTGCCTCCACCGTGTCGTGCGATTGCCCGGTGGCCGGGTCCTTCGTGCCGGTCTGACCGGATGCAAAGACAAGGTCGCCGGCCACGATTGCGTGGGAATAGGGTCCGGCGGGAGCGGGAGCTCGAGTGCTGTTTACGGGAGTGCGGGACATGGCAGTGCGGATGTTCTCTTGGGACAGCGAGACGGGACTCCGCGGGCACTGGCGTGCAGGACGGAATCCAGGGAAGGAAACTAGCATAGGCTTGCACCGGCTGCAACAAACGGACCGATTAGGACCTGTTGCACCGAGCGTGGGAATCGGTGCAACAGGACTGCGCCGCCCGCTTGGACATCCCTGTACTTGGACTCGACGAGTGCCATCCATCCTCAGATTGCCACCGCCTCCTCTAACCAGCGACTTGGACTGGCTCCCTGGGTTGTACCTGACCCGCAATCTCCTCGCCGGCCTCGATCTCCGCCGTACGCAACTCGAAGGTCTTCTGTAGGTTCAGCCAAAGCAACGGCGTAGTCCCGAAGTAGCGGGACAGGTGCAGGGCCGTATCGGCGGTGACGCCGCGCTGCCCCTTCAGAATTGCCGTGATCCGGTTGGTGGGGACACCGAGTGCATGGGCGAGAGCGTTGGCCGACAGGCCAAGCTCCTCCAGTTCCTCAGCCAGAATCTCTCCCGGATGCACCGGGCGCACACCGTTGCTTATCTTCATCTTGAGTTCCTCAGCGGTGGTAATCCACAATCGCTACGTCGTACGGTCCTTCCTCTTCCCAGCAAAAACAAATCCGCCACTGGCGGTTGATCCTGATACTGTACGACCGGCCCGGTCACCTGATACCCCCTCCCGTCCATGGCTATGCAGGCCCGCGAAATCCCGGAGGGATTCCGTGTTGTCCAGGATTGTTAACCGCCGCGTGTGCTCCTTGTGATTCTCCCGTGGGAGCCGTGGTTACCGTACCACTGCAGGGATGACAGTGGTACCGCCGGACAGTTATGGTCCACTTCCTCCGAGGTCGGCCACCGTGCGCGGCACCCCATCAATTCCCGCGCTCCTTGCAACAGGCCCACCGATCACTGGACCGATGCCGGCCTGACCTGGTCGAGCCTTTGAATCCGGCGCAGATCGGGAGCCAGCCAAGCCACCAGGCCCACCACCAGCATGGAGCCGATGCCTCCGCTCACCACGGAGATCAACGGCGTGAAGTACTGGGCCACCAGTCCGGACTCGAACCCGCCCAATTCGTTCGACGCACTCACAAAGACGGAACTCACGGCGGCCACGCGTCCGCGCATCGAGTCCGGGGTCAGCAATTGCTGCAGGGTTTGCCGCACGACCATGCTGACGTTGTCGAAGGCTCCGGTGAGGAACAGCATGGCGAAGGACAGCGGGAACCAGGTCGAGACACCGAACACAATCGTGACCGCGCCGAACGCGGCCACGTTGGCCAGCAGGGCCGGACCGGCCCGTCTCATGGGCGGCAGGACGAGCAGCAGCACGGACATGGCCACGGCCCCGACCGCCGGGGCCGCTCGCAGCCAACCGAAACCTTGGGGCCCCACCTGCAGAATGTCCTGGGCAAAGATCGGCAGCAGGTAGACCGCGCCGCCGAACAGGACCGCGAACAGGTCCAGCGTGATCATCGCCAGGATGATCGGCGTCCGTCGGACAAAGCGAATGCCGGCCAGCAGCGTACTCAGGTTGAAGGGTTGTTTCGGAGCAGGGGGTTGGGGCAGCAGTTTCAGAAAGGGCAGAAGGAGAATGAACAGTGCGGAAGAGGCCGCCGCAATCCAATAGGCGGCCAATAGGTTGATGTTGATGATCAGACCGCCCACGGCCGGGCCGGCCACGGACGTGAAGTGCATGAGGCCGGTGGTCCAGGTGACCGCATTGGGAAAGCTCTCCTTCGGCACCAGGGTCGGCATTAGGGCCACCCGTGCCGGACGTCCCAGCATGATGGCCGTGCCATCCAGGAAGAGCAGCAGGTAGATTACCGAAATCGGAGCCTGCTGCCACGCGGCCAAGGCCAGGCCAATGGAGGTCAGGGTCATTCCGGCCAGCGACAGCATGATCAGCCGAATCCGGTTGAACCGATCGCCGAGCCAGCCTGCGGGGAGCGCGAACAGCATGGCCGGAAGGGCCATGACGAGGGCTGTCAATCCGAGCGCCAAGGCTTCGCCCGTTCGGTCGTAGACATCCCAGGCCAAGGCGGTGGCCTGTATTCGGGTGCCAATCATCGACACCAGCCAGCCGATCGCGTAGAACCGGTAACTGGGAGACCGCCAGGCCAGGAACGAATCGTGGCGCACCCTGCGGTACCGGACGGATGCGGATTCGGTCATAAAGGGGGAACATCAATGTGCGCGGGAGCACGCACAGGGATATGGGTGACGGGTGGAAAGCGGCAGTATCATCGGCCGCGCAGGCCCGTCTGCCGAAACCCGGCGCGACCGCAATGACCCGCGCAACCGGCTTGCCTTCTATCCGACGCGCAGGCCAACTCCGATGGCCAGGCCCGATCGATGGCCTACAGCAAGGGGAGACGGACGGTCTCGCCGCCCTGCAGGCTGCGACTGACCGCTTCGGTGAATTCCATGTATTTGACACCGGTCGCGAAGTCGGTATGGGTAATCGCCTCGCGACCCCGGATCGCGTTGACGAACTCCTCCTCGACGCGCCAGGCTCCCCGTTCGCTGTCGGAAACTTCCACAACCGACAGTTCCGCGTCGCCGCGCTGCCCGCCCAGGAGTTGGCCATCGCTGAACCGCAGGGTGCCCTGCGATCCGTACAGCGAAGCCGTTGGCGGACCGGCCAAGCCGGTCACCGACGACACCTGCAGATGGTATTGGGCACCGCAGGCCATGCGGCCCGTCACGTCCACGTGTTCCGGAATGCGCACGGCGCGCACCACACCCGTCTCCTCGTCCAGCCGCTGGGGCACGAACACCGCGCCCGCGGCCTGCACCGTGACGACCTCGCCCAGCCAGCGCATCAACGCCTCGTAATAGATGCCCATCGTCATGATGTTGAGACCGCTGCGGTCCATGTCGTGCCGCCAGTGGAGCGGTCCATCCAGGTCCAGCCACGTGCCGCCCACCTGCATGTCAACCACCAGCGGGTCCCCAAGGTATCCATCCCGCACCAGCCGCTGGATGGCACGGTCCACCCCCAGGGTCATGGGGGAAGGAACAATTTGGGCCACCTGGGTCGGCCGCGCCTGAGCCGTCCGGTACATCAGGCGCGCCTCGGAGGCGTTCATCGCCATGCGCGCCTCGCACATGACATGCTTGCCGGCTTCCAGGGCGGCCACGGTCGCCGTGCAGTGCAAGTAGGGCCAGGTCCCGATGACCACGGCATCGATGTCGGAGGCTTCGATGATCTCGGTCCAATGGGAGGCAACACGTCCGAAACCAAACTGTTCCGCCACACGCCGGCCGGACTCGGGGGTGCGGTTGGCCACGGCCACCATTTCAACGTTCTCCTGCTCCAGGAGGCCGGGGATGTGGCGGTCGCGGGTGTTGGCGCCGGCGCCGATGACACCAATGCGGAGAGTGTTGTCTGACATGTGTGGATCGATCCTGTCGTTGGTTGGGAGGTCCGTACACCTTGTGGGAAACCGATGTGTGCCGACTTGTGCGCGAACGGAGCGGGTTGTTTCAGGGTGGATTGCCGCGGTCGCAATCCAGGTTGCCGAATCGCACCTCAAAGCAGCAAGGAGACAATTTTTGCCGGCAGGCCGATTCTAGCAGTACCGGGAGTGCCCTGTCGCCCTGCCCGAACGAGGACGAGCAGGGCTGCCCCGGGGACGGTGCTATTCTTGAGGCAGGGTGTCATACCAATCCAGAATGATTATGGCGTTACAGTGTCGGCGGGCAGGGCCGTCAGGGTATCCCGGATCCAGCCCCAGCCGCACAGTTGCCGCACGCGCGCCGGCTCCGCCTGCCAAGCTCTCAGGATCGGCTCCAAGGCCTCCTTTTTAGCCTCCAGGGTGGGATAGACCCGGTCCCCCAGGGCCCGGCGCAGTTCCTGGAAGAAGCGTTCCACCGGGTTCAGTTCGGGCGCGTAGGGTGGCTGCACCACCTGCGGGGCCGCGAGGGCCTGCAGGTCCTTGCTCTTGTGGCCGCCGGCCCCGTCCCAGACCCAGCCGTCGATGCCCGGCTCCTTGGCCCAGGCCCCCCAGATGCGGGCCATCTCCGCGCCCTTCATGCTCTCCTGCCAGGCCCACCACAGCCGTCCTGTCATCGGATCCAGGGCCACCGCCACATAGGTGTACCGCCGGCCGATTTGCACCTCCCGGGACACGGCCACCCCGCGCGGGGCCCACACCCGGCGCACCGCGTTCCACAGGCCCAGCCGCATCTCGTCGCCCCACACGATGCCCTGTCCCGCCTTCAGGCCGGCTTCGGCCAGACGGGCCCCGAGCCCCCCTTTTGCCAAGCCGCCTGGGCCTGGGGATCCGTCTTCGCATGCCGGGGCCGGGGCACCTTGAGCCGGATCCCCAGCCGCGGCAGCAGCGTGTACATGCTGTCGCGGGTGTAGACCACCCCGAACTGCGCTTCGATCCAGTCCCGCACCGCCTGGGCCGTCGCAAACATCCCCGCGGCCGCGGCCGCCACCACCTGCTGCTCCTGGTCCGGCGTCAGGAAGGAGGGCTTGCCCGGACCGCCCTTGCGCCGACCGCACACCTGCGCCAGGCCCCCCTCCCGGTACCACTGCAGCCACCGGTGCACGCTGCGCAGCCCCACGCCCAGCGCGGACACCACCGCCGCCGGTGGCTCGCCCCGCCGCAACAGCCACAGCGCATGCAGCCGCGTGCGCACCTCAGGCACCTTGGCCGCCCGGTACTGCCGGTGCAGCGCGTCCGCCGTGTCCTCGGCGGCCCATGTGATGACAACCTTGCGGGTCATGCCCCCCCCTTGCAACCGGGTGCAATCACTAAACGCCGCTAGTATACTTGGTTGGTATCAGACGCCTCCGTCTCCACACACCCATCCTGCCCCTTCGCTCAAGATGTCCGATTCCGCACCCCATCACCATCACCATCCCCACCACCACGACCACGTGGAATCGAGTTCGTTGTTCAGCAGCCATGATCACGACTACAGCAGCGCGGGCCGGCGCAGCCTGATTGCAGCCCTGGTGCTGCTGCTGGTCCACATGGCGGTGGACGTGGTGGGAGGTGTGCTCGCGGGCAGCCTCTCGCTGTTGGCCCACGCCGGCCACATGGTGACCGACGCAGGGGCGCTGATCGTGGCGTTGGCCGCATTGCACTATGGCGGTTTGCCGCCCTCGGCGGAGCGGACGTTTGGCCTGCGCCGACTGGAAGTCCTGGCGGCCCTGTTCAACGTGCTCCTGATGTGGACCGTGGCGAGTTCCATCCTCCTGCAGGTTTTCGAGATTGTGGGACACGGCCACGCCCACAGCCATCAACACCTTGGCCTCTTCCTGCTGGCCATCGGTGCCTTGGGCTTGGTCATCCAATTGACATCCGCCTTCATCCTGCACCGATCGATGCACCACAGCATCAGTGTGGAAGGAGCCTTTCGCCACGTTTCGGTCCACGCGGTTGAATCGGTGGCCATTATCATCTCCGGCATCCTGGTGGAGTTGTTCCACTGGGACTTCCTGGACTGGGCCCTGAGCCTGGTGCTTGTTGTGATCATCCTGTTCAGCACCTACCGCCTGGTGGTCAAAATCGTCAAGGTGCTGCTACAGGCCGTCCCGGACGATGTCGACGTGTACCGGTTGTGCGGCAGCCTGGAGGATGTGCCCGGGGTAACCCTCATCCACGACGTGCACGTCTGGGCGCTCGTGCCCGGCTACAACGTGCTCACCGCCCACGCCATCGTGGATCCCGACAGTACGGCAGAGGATCTGATGCGCATGCGGGCGGAGATGCTGAAGACCGCGCGGGGGGAACACGGAATCCGGCACGCCACCTTTCAGTTGGAATTTTCGGCCGCGGACTGCCACGAGGAAAACCACCACGTCGACCATTTGACGGCGTTGTCGCGGGAGGAAGCCCGCAAAGGTTAGGTACGGGCTCCGGGTGGGTTCGGCTTCTCCTTTCAACAACCGTTCCCACCGATGAAGGCCGCGGACTCGCTCTCCAGTCACCAGGACGGGCACGACCACTCCCACCATCACCGCCACGGCGGTCACGGCCACCGCCATCACGACCATGATCTGAGGGGATCCAGCCGACGCAGCCTCAAGACGGCGCTCGCGCTGATTGCCACATTCATGGTGGTGGAGGTCGTCGGTGGTGTGCTCTCGGGAAGCCTGTCGCTGCTGGCCGATGCCGGCCACATGCTCACGGACGCGGCATCCATCGTCCTGGCACTCGTGGCCCTGCACTTTTCCGACCTGCCCGCCTCCTGGGAGCGCACCTACGGATACCGCCGCCTGGAAGTGCTGGCGGCCTTGATCAACGCCCTGTCCCTGTGCGTCATCATCGGCGGCGTACTCTGGGAGGCCTATCGCCGCCTCCGCACCGTCCCCGAGGTGGAGGGGGAACTGATGCTGGGCATCGGCCTGGCGGGCCTGGTCGTGAACGTGCTGGCCATGCTCGTCCTGCGCAGGAGTGCGGAAGGCAACCTGAACGTTGAGGGCGCCCTGCAGCACATCGTGGCCGATCTGCTGGGGTCGGTGGCGGTCGTCGTCTCGGGGGCCTTGGTGTGGGCGTTCGGCTGGACCATCGTGGATCCAATCCTCAGCGTCGTCATCTCAATCCTGATCGGCATCAGCGCCTGGCGGCTTCTGGCCAAGGTGTTCAACGTTCTCCTGCAGGGGGTCCCCGAACACATCGACCTCTACAAGTTGTGTGCGGCGCTGGAAGATCTGCCGGGCGTAACCTTCGTGCACGACGTGCATGTGTGGTCGCTGGCCCCGGACTACGATGTCCTCACTGCACACATCCTGGTGGATCCCGAGTTGCAGACCGAGGACTTGAAGCTCCTGCGCGGACAGGTGCAGGAGCTCGCCAAACGGGACTACAGCCTGCGCCACATCACAGTGCAGCTGGAATACACGACGGACGGGTGCCATGACGAGGTGCATCACTTCGACCACCTCCATCGGTTGAGCCGGGACGAGGTTCCCGCCTGACCGCTTGGGCGGTACGGTCCCAGTGGACCGCACCCTCGAAACCCACAGGCCGGGTACGGCTCGGACAGCGGCCACTGGCTGACCGGTGCCCGGATTCGTTTGCGACTTGAGAGTTCGGGATCCGGTTCAGGCCAATCCCCGTTGGCCGAACGTCCGCCCGGAACCATCCTTGGTCAAGACGGTCCACGGCCTGTTGGCCGTACCCGCCCCGATCAGGCCAGATGCCCTGTAACTACCGTCACGGAGTGTGGAGCCAACTCCAAGTGCGTAGCCGATTGCGGAGCGGCCGTTTGCACCGACACCAGTTCGGGCTCCGCCTCGCTGTTCGCGGCCTTGATGTCCGGCCCGTTCACCACATGGCATGTCAGGTTGGACAGTTCGCCCGCGGCCGGTTTCAGTTCCACGGTGCTGGGTTCCAAGCTGCGGTTGACGACAAAGAGGGCCAGGCGGCTGCCCTGCAGGGACCCGGCCACGTCCAGGACCCTGACCCCCTGATGGTCGCCCCCGTCGAAGGTCTCCCCTTCCCAATGCAGATCCAGGGCGTCCCCGCGCGCCCACTGGCTGTAGAGGCGGAAGGGATGGAAGATGCTCTGCCGCACCAGGCCGGTCGGACTGGTCAGGATGGGCGCAATCACGTTGACGATCTGGGCCAGGTTGGCCATCTTGACGGTGTCGGCATGCCGAATGAAGGCGTTCATCTGCATGGCCACCACCAACGCATCCTCAAGGTTGTAGTGCTCCTCCAGGGCCTGGTCGCGATAGGCCCGGTACCAGACGTTCCACTCGTCGACGGCCAAGGGGATGGGGTCCAGGCCGTGGGCCAGGCACAGGCCGCGCATCAGACCGGCGTAGCCGGACAGGCGCGCCTCGATCAACTCCGATGTGGCCATGTAGGCGTTGAAGTCGTCGCTGCGGTTGCCCACGTACCAGTGAATCGACATGTAGTCGATTAGGCTGGGCGCCTCCTCGACAATCAGCTGGGCGCGTTCCACGAAGTCGGAGCGCCAGTGGCAGGTGGCCGAAGCCAGCAGCTTGATGGACGGGTCGGCCCACTTCATCACCTTGCCGAATTCCTTGCAGACGCGGGCGTACTCCTGTGGCTGCTTGGCGCCGATTTGCCATTCACCGTCCACCTCGTTGCCCAAACCCCAGTACTTCACGTCGTGGGGCTGCTCCCAGCCATGTGCGCGGCGCAGGTTGGCAAGGGCGGTGTCATCCCGGCCATTGCAGTACTCCACCCAGTCGTGGGCTTCGCGCATGTCGCCGTCGCCGCAATTGACCACCAGATACGGCTCCGTCCCGATGTCGCGGCAGAAGTCGACGAATTCATTGGTGCCGAAGGTGTTCGGTTCCAGGGCTGCCCAAGCGAGGTCGTGGCGGGCGGGGCGGGCCTCCCGGGGCCCGACGCCGTCCCGCCAGCGATAACCGGACACGAAGTTGCCGCCGGGGTAGCGCATGATGGGCATGCACAGTTCCATGAGAGCCTGGCGGACGTCGGAGCGCAGGCCGCGGTCATCCGCCAACGAATGGTCGGGATCGTAGATGCCCCCGTTGATGCAACGGCCGAGGTGTTCGGCGAACCCCCCGAAGACATGGGGATGGATGGCATCCACCCTGCGGGCCGGATCGATGTGGATTGCATTCATGGCACTGTGGGTTCAAGACTGGGCACGGTTCTCGGTGATGTTCACTGCCGATCCCGCCTGTTTGGCAACCTCCTTCCTGTGCGCTACGAGGCACAAAGGGAGGAGCAGGGCCTGCAACCCCTACCGGCAATAAACGGATAGGACAAATCCCAGAACCGAGTACGCGATTCTGACATAGGCCCTGCGGAAGCTCTAGGATGAGACAGGCTGGGCACGGTTTCAGTTGCGTTGATACTGGTTCCGGACGCGCACACGACGAGAGCTCCTCTTTGGTTGTCGAGACAACACCATGGTAGCGATCCCTCGTCGCGGACTTCATCCAAGCGTCGGCCCTTCCCGCACGCCAACTGTCCCTGACGCAAGTCCCGCAACAGGGGCAGACGCCTGGAGCCGCGACGGCACCTATGACTGCCACCTGGCCGGCCTCGGCCGGCTGCGAGTCCCGCGTTGGCAGGGGCAAGGCCTGCCGCGGCAGCACTTCGCCCCTATCGTCCGGCGTGACGCGCCATACCCGAAAAGCTGTGAAGAGGTGTGCGACGTGGAAGGATGATAGCCTCACGACCAACGGCCTTATTCATGCCTTATGTCCACACGCCCCGGCAAACAGCAGGACGGAACCGTCTCCTTCCCTAACCGGCCAACTCCCAGCCAACCTGGCTCGAAAGTACGAGCATTCGGCCAACCCGAAGTTAGGCGTCCCGGAGTCTCCCCAGAGAGTTCTTTCGCGGGAGCGTGCGGTCTACCATTTGCTTGAGGCAAAGAGCATGCAACCAGAGCAGAAGACAATCCCAGGGATGTTGAGCGTTGATGCACTGCGCTCAGCGATTGACGAAGGCTCAATAGACACAGTCATCCTCGGGTTTCCCGACTTGTACGGCCGGCTGATGGGGAAGCGGTTGGACGCCCGTTTCTTCCTGACCGACGTGGCAGGAGGCACTCACGTTTGTGACTATCTGTTTACTGTGGACATGGAAATGGAACCAGTCTCCGGTTATGCGTTTTCGAACTGGGAACGCGGATACGGTGATGCGCACCTGGCACCTGATCTCGGGACTCTTCGCAAGCTGTCATGGCTCGATCGGACTGCTTTGGTGATCTGCGACGCGCAGCTGGAACCCGGACACGAACCTGTTACGGTAGCGCCCCGTTCGATACTGAACAGGCAACTGACACGGCTGCGTTCCCAGGGTTTCGAAGCGCTGGCAGGCTCGGAATTGGAGTATTACCAATTCCGGACTTCCTACCTGGATGCGGCCAAGAAGGGGTATCGTGACCTGACCCCGGCAGGCTGGTACCGGGAAGACTACAACCTGTTACAAGGATCGAGGACCGAAGACCTTAACGGGGCTTATCGGAGGCATCTTGCGGCGTCTGGCGTTCCCGTCGAATCGACCAAGGGTGAGTTCGGCAGGGGCCAGCACGAACTGAACATTCGCTATGCTCCGATGCTGGAAATGGCCGATCGCCATTTGGTACTGAAACAGGCGGTGAAGGAGATCTCGGATCAAAGCGGTTGCAGCGTCACCTTCATGGCCAAACCGGATGCTGACCAAGCTGGTTCGAGTTCCCATCTCCATGTGAGTCTGTGGAGGACCGGCAACGGAGAATTGACGAGTGCGTTTCCCGGCAGCACCAATCTGAACGGCATTGCTTGTTCCGAAGTGTTCCGTTGGTTCCTGGGAGGGTGGATGCGCTATGTGCCGGATGTAATGGTGTTTTACGCACCAACAGTAAATTCGTACAAGAGATTCGAGGCCGGTAGCTGGGCACCGACAGCGATGGCATGGTCACCTGACAACCGAACTGCCGGATTCCGCGTGGTGGGTGAAGGCCCGAGTCTACGAATTGAGTGCCGCATCCCTGGTGCCGATGTAAATCCATATGTCGCATATGCCGCGGTGATCGCCTCTGGATTGGCCGGAATTGAACAGCAGATAGAACCTCCCCCTGCTTTTGTTGGAGATGTTTATTCAGCATCCGAAGAGAAAATGCTGCCGGCAAGCCTCGAGGAGGCTGTCGACGGTTTCGCGAACAGTGACATGGCGTGTACCGCATTCGGCGAGGAAGTTGTCGCACACTATGTACACTTCTTCAATACCGAGGCACAAGCACACCGCAAAGTTGTTACCGATTGGGAGCGGAAGCGCTATTTCGAGCGAATTTAGTTGAACCGAACCCGGAAGTCCAAACGGAAAGGGGTTTTCGGGAGTTTAACGAGTTCAGCATAGGGCCATGGATGGTATGCCCGGCGACGGATCGCGATCGCAGTCGCGGGTCCGGCAACTTGCCGGGACACTCGGATCCGGCCCTGGGACGGCTGCCAACAGGTGGCAGGCCCGGATCGGGGCTGTTTCCAGGTCCCACGGCGCGCTACTCAGGCAGCGGCCTGGGCCTTCCCTAGGGATGCAGGCTGACAATGCGGGTGCGGTTCACACACTGCGGTCGCAAGGGACAGCCGTCACAAACTGCAGCCTCAAAGACATAGGCCCGGCGCGGGACCCGCTTTCCGTTCGTGCGCCCGATGGCCCGCGACATGGCCTGAACCCGCACACGGAGGTTGTCCAGGATGCACCGAAACCAATATCAACGAGATCGAAACTGTGCCGACAGGCTGCATCAACACCAAGCCGTTCCCGCGCGGGAACAGGCGCAGGCGGGATTGACCATGATTGCGGACCGTCGATGGCAGGCCGCCTATGGAGGATAACCGTAGGCACACGGCATGACCCGCCCGATCCCGACACCGCGCGCCCGTACCTATTGACAACCTCTAGCCAGTGCTGATCAGGCAAGGACTGGGTGACTGAAATGGCCTGCTGGATACGGCTCGCGCCAACAACCGATTAGACTTCCATTCCAACCGGCTTGATCCCGCCGCAACCAGCGGCCAGCCATGGCGACACCGAGAAACGGATCCCTGCTACGGATATTCATCAGGCAAACACAACCGCGAACCTTCCAGGACCGACGACATGCGAACGTTCGAATTCCAGCCGGGCGAGTACGGTCACGTCTCGGAAATCAGCCATGCCGACCGCATCCGGGCTGCGCTCCGGATGCGGTCATGGCAATTGGAGACATATGCGGAAGCCGCGCGGCAGCTCAATGCAGCAGGCATCCTCACCGCCACCGGCAAGCCGTGGACAGCCGGCAATCTACGCAGCTACACGCAGCGACACGGGATCCCCAGGCAGGAATGCCCTGTCGACCCTCCGCCCCTGTGGGATGGAAGCCCTGAGCGCGCCTTGGACGACACGCCATCCTACGAGGCGATTGTCCGGTGCATCGAGCACGGCAACCTCGCGCAGCACGCCGCACTGCGACGACGAATCCGCAGGGATGCCGCAGTCCGTGCCCTGGTACTCAGAGTGTCCGAGGACAACCTAAACCATCCGTACGATGCCCTTTCCTACGGATTCTGGTTTCAGTATGCAAAGCACGCCTGACGTCCCCGACGCTGCCCGCCGCGCGTGGCATCGACTTCTGTTGGCAACCGCTGACTTGCAGGAAGTGGTGGGCGATTCGGTATTGGTCGGCGGTACGGCAGCCGCGCTGGCGGCAGGCCACCGGTATTCCCGCGACTCGGACCATGTCCTGCCGGACCTTGAGAATCGGTTTGCCGAAATCACGGAGCTGCTGGATGCCACACCGGGTTGGCACACTGCAAGGATCCGAGAGCCGGTTCTAATCCTCGGCAGTCTGCACGGAATTCGCATGGGCCTGCGCCAATTGCTCCGACCCGATCCGCTGGAGGCGGAGACGATTGTCTTTCGAGGACGGCCGATTCGCGTGCCCACGTATGCAGAAATACTGCGCATCAAGGGATTCCTGGTGATCCGCCGCAACGCGGTCCGCGACTACGTGGACTGCTGCGCACTTTTGCAACGGTTGGACGACGCGGATCTGGCGGTTGCCCTGACACCGTTCAACCGGCTCTACGCGTTCGACCAGCCGGGCGGGGAATCTCCTCTCTACCGGTTGGCCATGCATCTCGTGAATCCGGTGCCGGATGACCTGGAAAATGTTGACGGACGGAAGCTGGAATCGCGTGCCGGCCATCCGTGGGAGTGGGAGGCAACCGCGACAGCCTGTCTGCAGCAAGGGCTGCGGGTGATGGACCTGGTGGACCGAAGTCCCCTTGTCACACCGGATACACCGGCCGAGTGAACAGGGGCTTGGCCACGGGCGCACGGCCACACCCCCAACCGGAACCTACGGACGTTGAGGCTGTTCCGAACGGCTCATACCGTGACGGCATCCGGACCCGGGATCCCAAGCAGAAAACGGATCCTCATCTTCCTGAAACGGCTGGCCGCCGTTTCAACCAGATTACGGCTCGCGGAAATTGAGAACTGCCGTCTGCCACCGAATCGTCCCTGCCGGTCCGGCCGGCTTCCCAAACATCAGTCCCGATCAATCCCGCCGTCGTTCGTGCGGATGCAGATCGGCATGGGGATTGATCCAGGTATCGGGCGGCTGCGGCACCGAACCGTCCAACAGGGGATCCGAGGTGGCCTCCATCCAACGGTCCAGGCGCCCGCGCAGATCCTCCAGAATCTCGGCACTGTCCGGATCTTCGGCCAGATTGCAGGCTTCGTGCGGATCCCAGATCAGGTCGTACAGCTGTTCCCGTCCCGGGGGCCGGCTCTGCAGGCCGTGGTTCACCATTACATCCTTGGAGATGCTGGCGTCGATGTTGGCCATCGGTGCCGTGTCCTGCGGGTCGTAGCGCCGCACATACTTGTAGCGCTGCGTCCGCACCGCCCGCTTGGGTTCGTAGGCCGCGTGATAGGTGACTTCCGAGAAGATCTCGTCGTTGACCTCCTGTGCGGAGCCGTCCACCAACGGCATCAGGCTCGTGCCTTCCAGCCAGTCGGGCGGCTCGATGCCCGCAATCTCGCAGAGGGTCGGATAGAGGTCGATTTGGGATACAAGGCCATCGATCGCGCGGCCGCCGGCAAAGCCGGGTCCGCGCACGATCAACAACACCCCCATGCCGTGGTCGGTCAGCCGGCACTTCATCAGGGGGAAGGCCAGACCGTGGTCCGTGGTTGCGATGACGAGGGTGTTGTCCGCCAGCCCCTGCTCCTCGAGGGTGTCCAGGATGCGGCCGTAGTAGCCGTCCAGCGTGCGCACCATCGTGGCGTACGCCGCCATGTCCTCCCGGACCGCCGGCACGTCCGGCAACGGCGCGGGCGGCTGCAGAAAGGCCGGGTTGATATCCGCGGCGGGCTCCGGAAAGACCCGGTGGGTCTCGCCGTAGCCGATGGCCACGAAGAAAGGCTCGTCGTGATCCCGCTGCAGGTATGCAACCGCCTCGTCGGTGATGCCGTTGCCACCCCAGCTGCGGTCCGTGTACCGCTCGTCGTATCCGAGCAGATCATGGTTCACGTGCAGGTGCGTGACGCCGAACAGAGCCGTCCGGTAGCCGGCATCCTTCAGGGTATGGCACAGGTGCTTGTGCGGATCCCGCAGGTTGAAGCCCCGATTGGTCAGGCCAAGCTGGCCACTGCTGTGGGGGCTGGCCCCGGTCAGTAGGGCGGCCCGGCTGGGGGAACAGGTGGGCGCGGCGTTGAAGGCATTGCGGAACACCACGCCTTGTTCGGCCAGCCGCTGCAGGTTGGGCGTGGGCAGCCGGTAGCCGTACGGGCTGATGTAGCGGCCCGTATCGTGGGAGTGGAGATAGATGATGTTGGGTCTGGACATGGTCCTTCCGGCTGCTGGCAATTCGTGAGTGGAGACTACATGGCGGCCAAGTCGTCGAAACCGGCCTGCTGCAGGCTTCGGAGCATCGTTTCGGCATCCGTTGCATCCTGCTCCAGGTTGGGCAGGCGCGGGTTTCCGGCATCGATGCCCAGGTGCTTCACCACCGTATACAGGGCTCCCCCGAACCCATGGTCGATCATGATGGCGGTCACCCGGTTGGCCTTCAGCTGCAACTGCATGGCCTGATCGGTTTTGCCCTCGGCCGCCAGGGACCGCATGCGGGCGTAGGCACCGGGCATGAAGTTCAGGGTCGACCCGATGTTTCCCACGGAACCAGCCAGCACGGCCGCCACGCACATTTCATCCATGCCCGACGACAGGCTCCAGGCATCCCTGCCGGCCCCTGCATCCAACACCCTGCGGAACTCGAACATGTCCGGCCCCGTGTACTTGCCGCCGGCGAGGTTGGGGATGTCGAGCAGGGCCTCCACCAGGGGCAGGATAGGCACGGAGGCGTTGATGACATACATGAAGAACGGCAGGTCCGGGGCCGCGGCCGCGAGCCGTCGGTAGTACGCCTCCACAGCCGCGGGGCTGTTGTACAGGGGCGGGATGATGCTGGCAAAGCCGTTGGCGCCACAGGCGGCTGCATGTTCGGCCAAGCAGAAGGCGTCACCGGCGGCCATGGCACCCACGTGGCTGACCACCGGCACCTGTCCCGACACCTCATCCAGAACGGTTTCCAGCACCTGTTTCCGGTCCGCGACGGACATGAAGACCCCCTCGCCGGTCGTGCCGTTGACGTAGAAGCCTCCGATCTCCTTGGTCAGGAGATGGCGCACCAGGACACGCAGGGCCGTCAGATTGGGCCCTCCGTCCGGGGCATGCGGTGTCATGAGCGCGGGCCACGCGCCCTGCAGATGGGTCATGGGAAGGACTCGAACGGGAGGAGGATCAGAAATCGACCAGGTGGTCGAGACCGATGCGGCGGAACTGTTCGGGGGGCGCCTCGGACTCCAGCATCACCCCCACCATCAGGTCCTGCATGCGGCGCTCCTGCTCCGGGTCCTGCAGGGAACTGTTCTGGTCGGGGTCGTTCTCCAGATCGAAGAGCATGCTGGGATGCGGGGCGCGACCGCGCTGGGCTTGGAACGCCTCCGCCGGAATGCGCAGGACGGGGCAGCCCTTGGTGAAACCGAAGGGACGGGCCAGTTCCGTATCCTGCAGGTCCTCAGGCCGGAACCGGTTCGTCATGCGCGTCGGCATCAGTGTGTAGTCATAGAGGGGATAGTCGTCCCCCAAACGGTTCCCGCGCATGTAGACGAAGCGGCCATCGGTGACGTTGACCTGACCACCGAAATGACCGAACAGGACCGCCTCGCGGGTGGCCGCGTTGTCGGCCAGCACCGGCCCGAGAGGAACGCCCTGGGTGTCGGCGGGAATGTCGACGCCGAAGAAGTCGAGCAGCGTGGGGGCCATGTCAATCATCTGCACCAGTTGGCTGCGGCTTTCGCCGGCCCGGCGGCAGCGGGGGTCCCAGACAAAGAGCGGCGTGTTGGCCAACTCGTTGTACCAGGGCGGCACCAGCTTGGCCCACCAGTCCTTCTCGCCCAGGAAGAAACCGTGGTCCGTGCAGACGATCAGCATGGTGTCGTCCCACATGTTGTACCGGTCCATCTGGTCCAGCACCTCACCGAGATACCGGTCGCACATGCTCAGGAGCGCCACGTACTGGTGGCGCATGTGGCGCACCGTGGCCTCGTCCTCCTCCACCTCCCGGTAGGGCGGCCAGTCGAAGTGGTCCCCGTCCCAGTCATCGGGATACAGGTCCTTGTAGTGTTGACTCGTGTAGAACGGCTCATGGGGATCGAAGGTCTCAATCTGCAGAAACCAGTTGTCCTGATCATGGTTGCGTTCGATGAAGTCCAGGCCGGAAGCCATGGTCTTGGCCTGGGGCTGATCCTGTTCGCGCGCCATGTGCGGTCGGTTGACCCAGTCCTGCCGCCATTGGACGCTCTCCCGCGGTGCGATGCAGTCCGGGATGTCGGGGTCTGCCACCTGGCCGATCCAGGGATCCCCTTCCTGGCCGCGGTGGAACTCCCACGACTGGTACTGCGTGTGGTAGGTCGCGCCGCCATCCTCCCAGTAGTGGTAGTGATCGCTCGTCAGGTGGGTGTAGACCCCTTCCCGCGACAGGGCGGCCGGCATGGAATCGTCGAACGGCTCCAGGGGCCCCCAGCTGCGGTGCAGGAAGTTGTAGCGGCCCGTGTGCAACTCGCGCCGGGCCGGCATGCAGGGCATGCTGCCCACATAGCAGCTGTCAAAGCGGACGGTCCGCTCCGCCAGCCGACTGAAGTTGGGGGCGTGCGTCCAGTCGCAGCCGTAGGGCGGGAGCAGGCGTCGATTCAGCGAATCGAACATCACCATGATCGCTTTCATGGGTAGTGGGACTCCGTTGGCGAACGGATACCGCAATTGCGGTCCTTCCAAGGGCAGCCATTATAGTCCTGCAACCCGCCGTCCCCCGCCCTCGCCAACCCGGCTTTCCGCCTGCAACCCAATCCCGGTCATGCACGTTGGTTAAGTGGGACCGCACGGCCGATCCCGTCTCTTCCGCACCTCATCCGGAAAGTCCGTGTCCGACCTTGTCATCGAGGTTGCGAACCTCGTCAAACACTACGGCGACATCACCGCGGTCGCCGATGTCAGCCTCCAGGTGGCGGCGGGCACGATCTTCGGCCTGGTGGGTCCCAACGGCGCGGGCAAGTCCACTGCCATCGAATGCATCGAGGGGCTGCGCACACCCAGCGACGGCATGGTGCGGGTGCTGGGCCGGCCGCCGCGCCAACACCGGCGCGAGCTGTTCCGGGAGATTGGGGTGCTGCCGCAGCACAATGAACTGCTGCCATCCCGCCTGCGCGTCGGTGAGGTTGTGGACCTCTGGCGGTCCTTCCACGACAAGCCTCTGTCGAAGGACGAAACGCTTGCCCTGTGCGGCCTCGGGGAGCGACAAAAGGCACGTACCAGCCGACTGTCGGGCGGCCAGCGCAGACGGCTGATGATCGCCCTGGCCCAGGTCGGCCGGCCCCGCCTACTGATCCTGGACGAACCGTCCAGCGGCCTGGACCCGGTTGCCCGATACAACATCTGGCGCAACCTGAACGCGTTCAAGGAACAGGGCGGCACCATCCTGGTATCCACCCACTACATGGACGAGGCCGAAGAGCACTGCGACCAGCTCTGCCTGCTGGATCACGGACGGATCCAGGTGCTGGGCAATCCGCGCCGCCTGATGGAGGAACGCCGCATGCGGATTTTGGTCAAGGTGCCGCACGCGCCGGACTTGGACCGGGACAAGCTGCTGGCGCTGGACCATGCCCACCAGGTGGAGCAGGTCGAGAACGAATGGTTCGTCTTCGGCGCCACCGATCGGCTGTATGGCGAACTGAAGCAGCTGACCGGCCAGGAGTTCCTTGAAATGCGACCGGCCCGCCTGGAGGACCTGTACCTGATGACCACCGGGCGCGCCTATCGGTCCGCGGGAGACTGACATGAGCTTCAAGATGATGCGGACGCTGTTTCGCACCGACCTGCTGATCTACGTGCGCGAACCGGCCGCCGCCTTCTTCACGTTCGCCTTCCCGGTCCTGTTGTTGTCCATTCTGGGGGAAATCTTTGGCAGGTATCCGCACCAGTTCACGCTGCCGGACGGCACGGCCGTCGATACCACCTACATGTCGGTCTTCTTTCCCGGTTTCGTAGCCTTCATTATTGCCAACCTTGCGCTGCAGAGCGCACCCATTTTCCTGGCCAGCCAGCGCACCACCGGCTGGTTCCGGATGCTGCAGCTGTCGCCCCTGTCCCTGACCTGGGTAATCGCGGTTCGGGTGTTGATGTACTTTTCGATCTTCGTCTTTTCTTACGCCGTGATGTTCGTGCTGGCGCGTCAAATCTTCGACCTGCGGTTTTTCGGGCAGCTTCTGCCCTTCGGGCTTGTCATGCTGCTGTGCTTTGCCTCGTTCGGCAGTATCGGGTTCCTGCTGGGCGGCCTGTTCAACTCCGCCAGCACCACGCAGGCAGTGGCTTCCATCATCTTCTTCGTGATGTACTTCACCTCGGGCTCCGCCATTCCCCGGGATCAGTTCCCGGACTGGCTCTTCCGCGCCACCGAACTCAATCCCATGACCCATGTGGTGGACCTGTTGATTGCCGTCTGGACCGGCCAGACCTTCGACCAGTTGTGGGGTTCGGCCCTGGTGGTGGCCCTGATGGGCGTGGCGGGTTTTGTGCTGACCCCGCTCACGTTCCGGTGGGATGCCGAAGGCTGACCGGACCATCGCAGCAGGTTTCGAACCACAGGCCGCGTTTCCCCTGAAGCCCACCGCCTCCTGGGCAAGCCCGAACTTGCCGTACCGGCAGATGCATGGTCAGACTGCAAACCCGATTGAGAGATAGGGCAAGCTCTTAATGAATTTCGCGCTGATCGGTCTGGGCCGCGTAGGCCGGATCCACGCCGCCAACATCGCGTCGCATCCGCAGGCCCACCTGCACACGATTGCCGATCCGCACGCCCCGCAACTGGAAGAGGTAGCCCGTCGGTATGGGGCCTCCCTGACCACGGAGCCGGAATCTGTGTTCGCGGATCCGGGTGTGGAAGCCGTGGTCATCAGTTCGCCGACCATGACCCACATCGACTACCTGCAGGCTGCGGTCCAGTCCGGAAAGGCGGCCCTGTGTGAGAAGCCGATGGGTATCGACATTGATCGGGTCGCACAATGCCTCAGGCTTCTGGAAGACCATCCGATCCCTGTCATGATGGGACTTATATACGATGGTTGACACCACGCATATCCGGTTCACGGGTCGCGGGAGTCCCTGTGGTCGATCTTGCGACCGACCAGGGAGGGAGCGCTCCTCGCCGTGCAGCAGCCCCAGTCCCACGGGCCGAAACGGGTGCGGACGGAAGTCCCGCCCGCACCAGGATGTTGAGCGCCGCATTGTGGTCGACGTTCGCTTGGAACCCACAGGCTCCACACGCGAATACCGCCTGCGACGGTCGGTTTGACTTGGCGGTGTGCCCGCACTGGCTGCAGGCCTGCGAAGTGTAGGCCGGGTCCACATACACCACCTGGCCGGCCTTGTACTCGAGCTTGCGCTCCAGCTGTCCCCAGCCGGACGCCAGGATGGCACGGTTGAGACCGGACTTCTGCTTCACGTTCCGGCCGGGATCCTCGACCATGCCCTTCGCACTCTGCGTCATGCCCTTCGTGTTCAGGTCCTCAAGCACGACGGTGTGGGCCGTGTCGGCGATCTTCCGACTGATTTGGTGCGTGGCGTTGTCCCGCCGCCGGGCGCGCTTGCGCTGGAGTTTGCGCAGTTTCCCGCCGGTCCCGCGGCGTCGTTGGGAGCCCTTCTGTTGTCGGGCCATCCGGCGCTGGTACCGCTTGATCTTCGCGTCCTCAACGGTCGTGTCGGGGAGGGCGTGCAGGGCTCCGGTGCTGTCCGTGGCCTGTCCCACATTGCGGTCGACGCCCACGGCTCCTTCCTCCGCGGGTTGGCATACATCGGGGTGGTCGATCGGCACCTCGAACACGATGTAGGCGTACCACTTCGGCTGCTTGCCCTCCGACTCCTGCCGTACGCGCACGGTCAGCGGCTTGCAATCGGCATACCGGTGGATGGGACCGAGACGCGTCCAGCCCATCTTGGGGATGTACAGGCGGCCGTCCTCGATGCGCACGTGGGACGGGATGGTGAAGGCGGGTTGGGTGTAGTGCTTGGCCTTGTACTGCGGACGCCCATGGTCCGGACGGTCCGGGTCGAAGAACGCGGCGTAGGCATCGCCCATGTATTTGCAGGCGTACCGGACGATTTCATAACTGTAGTCCTTCAACCACTCGTGGCCGGGTGCGTTCCGCAACTGGGTGAACCGCTGGCCCAGCGTGAAGAAGGTCGGCTCGCCCGGACCCTCCCCCAGCTCGCCGGCCGCCTTCCATAGGCGGTAGTCCGTCTCGTGCCCGGCCAGCACGTGGTTCCAGGCGAACCGGCAGGCACCCGCCAGTTGCTCCTGGTACTGGCCGTTGGCCGCGGTGCCCGGATACTGCCGCACGCGCAAGGTTCGCATGACGGTCCGGGACTCCTGCGTTGTAGACTTCGGGGTGCTGGCCACGGTGTCCTCATCACTGTGTCCGGTCGAGGGCCCGGTTCTCAGTCGGGTCCTCTCTTTCGCATTAATTATAGCACAAAAGTTTGATTGTCAACTATTCGATATAAGCCCCGTCATGATCGGGTTCCACCGACGACACGATCCCTCCTATGTGGCCCTGCGGAACTCTGTGCGTTCCGGGGCCATCGGACGGATCGAACAGGTGATGGTCCACATGCGCGATCCCGCGCCGCCTACGCTCGAGTATGTGCGAGTCTCCGGGGGTGTATTCCGGGATTCGGTAATCCACTATTTCGACCTGTTGCGCTGGCTGATAGGTGAGGATCCGGTTTCCGTCAGCGCCTTCGGTGCCTGCCTGATCGACCCGGGCATCGGCCTGGAAGGCGACTACGACACCACGCTTGCCAATTTGCGGCTCCCCAGCGACGCGTTGTGCCACATCGCCAGCAGCCGCCGTTCGGTGGAAGGTGCGGATGCCCGCATCGAGGTCTTTGGTTCCGAAGGTGTGTTGCGAGTGGCCAACGCGCCAATCAACCTGCTGGAGCCGCCGGCAGCCGGAATTCGCTACACCGGATTTCCCACGCGCTTCGAGGAGGCGTTTCGCAACGAACTGAACCGCTTCGTTGAGGCCGTGTCCACGGGCTCACCACCCGAACCCGGACCGGAGGATGGACGACGCTCACTGCTCATTGCAGATGCAGCCACCGCCTCGGCGTTGAACGGTAACGCGGTGGACATTCGATATTGACCGCAAGCGGACTGTCCTCGGCGCAAGACTGCAGGATGCCGCGTGGATACTGCCGTGATGGCGTGTGGCTACCGCCAGGCATACTTGGCCACTGCCGCCTCGTCCACGGTAACTCCCAGGCCCGGCGTGTCCCGGAGATGGACATAACCGTCGACCTGAACCCAAGGATCGGTCACCAGTTCATGCTGCATCGGTGAGGGATGCGGCTTCAGATCCATGCCCACATGGTTGGGCGAGTTGGCCAGCATGTGAAGACTGGCTGCGGTGTTGAGGGCGCTGCTCCAGGTATGGGCGCTGGCGTCCAGATTGGCAGCCTCAATCATTTTCAGGACCTGTCGGCAACCGGTGATGCCCAGACACCGTCCGGGATCCAGCTGGACAACATCCACCCCTCCGGATTCGATCAACCGCTTGTAGCTCTCCGGGTTCCACTCGTCCTCGCCGGTTCCGATCGGGGTGGTGACCGCACCCCTCAGCTTGGCGTGCGCTGCCAAATCATACGAAGGCAACGGCTGTTCAATCCAGCGCAGACGATAGGGCTCCAGATCATTGAAGCGCTGGATGGCCGTGGGCAGATCCCAAAAGCGACGGTGGCCCGCCACATCCAGAATGACATCGACGTCATAGCCGACCACAGCCCGAATGCGGTCCACCAGCAACAGATCCCTCTCCCGATCCGTGCCGAACTGGGAGTCGGGTGTCATGCCCCAACCAGCCTTGAGGATCTGGAATCCGCTCTGTTGATGCATGGCGAATTCATTGACGGTCCAGTCCAAATCATCCATGTCAAGGATGAACGAGGCCATGGCCGGCACCTTGTCTGTCACGTGGCCCCCCAACAGGGATGCCACGGGCTGTCCCAGGATGCGCCCCTTCAGATCCCACAACGCCATGTCGAGGGCGCTGATGGCGAACGCGGCAATGCCTTCGCTGCCGTACCAAAAGCATCGGTCCAGCATGGCATGCCACAGACCCTCGATGTTCATTGGATCCTGTCCGATCAGAAGCTCCGACAGGCCACCATCGATGAGCGCTTTGGTGGCACGGGTGGCTTCCGGAAACTGCGAGATGCACTCTCCCCACCCCGCTTGACCACTGGAATCCTCAATGCGCACCAGTGTCAGGTAGCGTTCGACATTGCGGTAGTGGGGCTCCGGATAGGCGACAAGCAGGGATGCGATGGATTTGATGGACATGGAGGCATAGCCGGTTGAACGTGGTCCAGGGGTCGGAATGTGTCGCAGGGACGCAAACCAGCCGTTGATTGTCACCCAGTGACTTTCCGAACCGAAACAGCCGACTGTCACAGGCATCAAAGTGGGGACGTGAGTTGACTTGACCAGGTGCCCTCTGGTTCAACCAGTGACGTAGCCGCGGGGTGCCACCGTTACCTGCGTCCGAGACGCACATTCAGTGATGGTCCAGCATCGGTGGCAATACTGGAAACAGACTCCTGGCCGGTGTGAGGCCTCGCGCCATTGGTCGTGGCGCAAGCCGACCACCGGACAGGCCATGTCGCCCATTCCTGCCCCGACAGGGGCCAAGCCCGTTTATCGCCATGGTATCCGCCCACCTGCGTAGTAACCCGAATACGACGCTCAAGCACGACTGGTTGCTGCGTGGAACTTGACATCCCTGCCATAAATCGATCGGACAATTGAGTCTGACGAGCCCACTGCCCGGGTTTCGGGGTCACTGACGCAACTTGCCTCACAACATGGTGGGGCCGCAGCAATCGTGGGGTTCATTGAAAGTTTCATGATAGAGTTCCCATGCGTCCAAGTAGAGTCGTTAAGCGTCTCTTCTCCAGACTTGAATCCAGAACCTAGTCACCTTTATGGAGATCCATTGTCTCGACAATTCGGCAATCCCTGCCGAGCAAAACTCAAGAGACTTCTTTAATTTTGACGTGGGGTTTATCCTTAGTCAAGTCGTGAAGGTCTTTCCGCTCTGCGCTTAAAAAGCACGTATGCAGTAAAAGCCTTGCGATGTGAACGCTCAATCGAATTGAAACCCGAGATCACGTTGTCGACCTCATCCACCCACTGAAGGACCATGGATCGGGAGAACTTGGCCAAGGGATCATAGTCGGCCAGATGACGCAACTGCTGGAAGGCCACAAATGCATCCGCGAAGTCCTGGATCGCAGATGGAAACCCGCGTATTCAAGCACCGCTTACAGGTCTCTTCATGGTCCAGAGCCCGATAAGCCTGTTGTCAGGCAAGCTGGCTGCGAAACCCCTTGGTCCCACCCACCAACAAATCGGCACCCGAACGGGCCAGTGTGTGAAACAGGGCGTAGTATGCAGTACTCACGGCCCGGCGCAACTCAGCTTCGCGAGGACGTCCCTTGCCGCTGCCAACCACACCCGTAGCCAGTTTCTGGGCAATCAGAATAAGATCCGGGGCCCACATGCAATTTTCTTCTCGAGGCTAGGCCATTCGGACTTGCAGACAAACGATTGGATGGGAAAGCCGGGATATCCCAGCTTCTCCGCATGGGGCCACAGAAAACGAGGCAGAGTCGCCGTCCATGAAGGATCAAGCTTCTCCCGATCCCCGTCAAATACGATGTACGCATGCAAATAGAGATCACCATCCAAGTCCAAATCAGCCTCAACGCGAATCGGCTCGAACACGAACTCACCGTGAAACTTCGCGTCCAGTCTTTTGCGGATGATGGCAGCAAATTCCTTCTCGACCTCCTCAATCGCCATGTTTCCCCCTCGCGTTGGCTGGACACTGCATCATAACACTGCGAAATCAAGAGTCTGTAGCCAAAACCGGGTTGCGGGCAGGGCAAATGCAAAGTCGCATGGAGAGAGCAAATCGTGGCAGTCCGGGACCGGTTTCGAGACCATGGTCCACTTGATTGGCACAGAATGGATCCGCTGGGAGATCGGACCACTGGTTGTGCAACAATGAGGACTGCCATGACCGAGTTCACACGCGACCACGAGGCTTGGTGCCGGCTTGAAGCCGAACTCGTCCAGAATTCAGAAGCTGCCGGGCCGGTCCCGGGGCCTGCCGCCATCGCGGAGCCTGCAAGACGATCATCCGGTTGTCCGGGTGCACTTGGACTGCATCTGATCCAAACTTCCTGACTCACCGACAACCATGAATGGGGAGGTCCCCCAATGTATCGATTTCGCTTCACTCGATGGTTACGGTTCGTGGTCTTCGCCACCGGATTGATGATCCTGCTGGCCGGATGTGCTCGTCAGTCCATATACGAGGCGCACAAGGACCATGACCACGAGCACGCGTGGGATTATGTGGGCGATGTCAATGCCACGCCGGCCGATGCCGTCGAAGGAGCCGACCTCATGGAAGCACCGTTCGGGCTCATGGAGACGGCCTCGGCGGACTACAGCTCCGCAACCGGCACGGCACACATGGCGGTGCACGGCCACGGCACCACCGTTACCCTGAGGCTGTCCGATCTGCTCCCGAACACCGACTACATGTCGCATGTCCACGAGGAGCCCTGTGCAACCGGCGGTGGAGCCCTCTACCGGTTTGATCCGAAGGAAGGGGAGCTGCCGCCCAACGAAATCCACATCGCCTTCACCTCCGGTGACGATGGCTCCGGCTTCATGACCGCCGAAAATGACAGCCAGGTTGACGAGACCGCCCGCTCCGTGATCGTGCACACCACCGCCGATGTCAATCTCCTGTGCGCCGACATGCAATAAGCCGTCCGGGCAGGTGCCGGCAACCCCAACCTACCGTGCGGCTGGCGGTCCGCGACTGCGCGGGAGGCCCGCATGCTCCTTTGATTGATCGCCCGGGCCCGCGTCGCCGCTCTTCCTCGCAGCAACCGGAACAGGGGTTCGATTTGGCAGAATAGCCGGCATGCACGGACAGCCGCCCAACATCCTCTTCATCCTGATCGACGACCTGGGAGCCGTGGACCTGGCTTCCTTTGGGAGCAGTTTCTACGCGACCCCCAATCTGGATCGGCTGGCGGAACGGGGCCTCGTTTTCACCGATGCCTACGCCAGTTGCCCGGTCTGCTCACCGACCCGCGGCAGTCTGTTGACGGGCCGCTATCCGGCCCGCATCGGCCTGACCGACTGGATCGACTTCGGAGGGCGCATCCAACCCGTGCGCGGCAAACTGGTGGATGTGCCCTACATCCGGGAGCTGCCGCGGTCCGAGATCACCTCCGCCTCACTGCTGAGGAGCCGCGGCTACAGCACTTGGCATGTCGGCAAGTGGCATCTGGGTTTCGAGGAGACCTATCCGGAACAACACGGCTTCGATGTCAACATCGGCGGCGGCTACCTGGGCGCACCGGGACGCGGCGGCTACTTCAGCCCCTTCGACATTCCCAATCTGCCACCCGGTCCGCCTGGCCGGTACCTGCCGGAAGTCCTGACGGACGAAGCGATCAACCTGATCCGCAACCGGGGCGACGATCCCTTCTTCCTGAACATGTGCTTCTATCTGGTGCACACTCCCATCGAGGCCCCGGCCGACCGGGTGGCAAAGTGGGAAGCCCGGGCGCGCGAACTGGGCCTCGACCGGCAGACTGCGTTGGTGGAGGGGGAGTTCTTCCCCATGGAACACAAGCGGCACCTGCGCGTGACGCGCCGCATCCTGCAGTCCGATCCCGTTTACGCGGCGATGGTGGAGAGCATGGACGAGAACGTGGGCCGGCTGCTGGACACGCTGGAGGAGGAAGGCATCGCGGACGACACCCTGGTGGTGTTCACCTCGGACAACGGAGGGCTGTCCACCTCGGAGAGCTCACCCACCTGCAACAGCCCCTACGCCGAAGGCAAGGGCTGGATGTACGAAGGCGGCACACGCGTCCCGATGATTGCCGCCTGGCCGGGCCGCATTCCCGCCGGCAGCCGCACCGCGGAGCCCGTCTGCAGCATTGACCTGTTCCCCACCTGGCTGGCCCAGGCCGGGATTCCCGTGCCGGACCGCCTGCTCATCGACGGTGAGGACCTGTCGCCGGTCCTGTTTGAAGGGGACGCACTGGAGCGGGATGCCCTCTTCTGGCACTACCCCCACTACGGCAACCAGGGGGGCACGCCCGGCTCTTCGATCCGCAGCGGGGACTGGAAGCTGATTGAGTTCTACGAGGATGGCCGACTGGAACTGTACAACTTGGCGAGGGATGTCGGGGAAGACAACAACCTGGCAAATGCGGAGCCGGAACGCACCCGGGCGCTGCACCAACGCCTCAAGACTTGGCGCGAAAGCGTCGCGGCCCGGATCCCGACGCCCAACCCGGACTGGCAGGCATAGGCTGGCGGCCGGTTAGCCGCGACCGGACACGGACCGCATCGCCTGCCGGCGACGACCGCAGCAGGCCTTGTACTTGCGTCCACTGCCACACGGACACGGCGCATTGCGGTTGACGCGGGCCTGCGGTTGGACCAGCCTGGCCTGATCGCGCTGCCGGTAGAGATTCATGATTTCGGCCGGCGCCCGACGGGAGGCCAGCAGGCGGGCCATCGCCTCCATCGGTTCCCGAACATGGTTGAAGAAGGCCCGATAGCCGGCACAGAGGTAGTTGAGGCCGGCCTCGCCGTCCGGGGTCTCGATGAAGCGGTTCTTGGGGCAGCCGCCGTTGCAGACGAAGCGCACCTCGCAGTCCAGGCAGTACTGCGGCAGGGTGTCGCGCTTGGCGTCGCCGAATTGGTTCTGGGTTTCCGAACCGGCCATCTCCAGGAGCGAGTGCTGCGCCATGTTGCCCAGCAGGTAGTCCGGCTCCACATAGTGGTCGCAGGAATAGAGATCGCCGTTGTGCTCCATGGCCAGCGCCGTACCGCAGCTTTCCTCGAAGATGCAGAGGCCGGGCCGGTTGCCGGTCCAGGCGGCCAGTGCCACATCGAAGATTTGGACGAACACCCGGCCCACATCGCGGCGCACCCACTCCTCAAAGATGGCAATCAGGAAGTCGCCGTACTGCCGGTCGGTGACGCTGCGGTCCGTGACCCGGTTGCCTTCCTGGTAGCCGGTCTCGTTGTCCCGCTCCACAATCGGAATGAACTGCATGAAATTCGTCCCGACCTCGTCCCGCAGGTAGCGGTACACCTCCAGCGGATGATGATCGTTGCCGGCGTGCACGGTGCACAGGATGTTGAATTCGACACCGTACTCCCTGAACAGGCGGGCGGCCCGCATCACCCGGGCGTGGGTGGGTGCTCCGCCCTTGTCAACACGGTACTTGTCGTGCAGTTCCGGCGGCCCGTCCATGCTGAGGCCCACCAGGAAGTCGTTGGCTGCGAAGAACTCGCACCATTCGTCGTCCAGGAGCGTGCCGTTGGTCTGCAGGGCGTTCTGGATGCGCATACCCGGACGCTTGTACTTCTGCTGCAGGGCCACGGCCTCCCGGAACCAGTCAAGTCCCATCAGGGTCGGCTCGCCGCCCTGCCAGGCAAAGGTGACCTCCGGAACCTTCTGGGCCTCGATGTACTGCCGGGTGTACTCCTCCAGCAGGT
Source organism: Caldilineaceae bacterium (assembly GCA_965219935.1). GTDB lineage: Bacteria > Chloroflexota > Anaerolineae > Caldilineales > Caldilineaceae > Bin34. The sequence continues at coordinate 2,938,866 of CBDCOU010000003.1, forward strand.
CCAGCGGCATGCGGAAGTCCGAACCGGGATAGAGCTCCTCCTTGGACAGGAAGTAGCAGTAGGTGCAGTCCAGGTTGCAGATCGCACCGCTCGGCTTGAGCATGATGTGGAAGGAATTGGGAGTCCTTCCGGGCGTCAGCGCCGGCGTGCCGGCCAGTGGTATCTCAAGCATGTCTGGTGCCCCTGCTTCCAATGCGTCGCCCTACCAGGAGATGTCCACCCGGCGACCAGTCTCGGCGCTTTCCACGGCCCCGAGCATCATGGCCAGGCTGCGAATGTTGTCCGTGCAAACCGTCTGCGGTTTGGTGCCGGCCGCGAGACAGGTGAGGAACTCGTTGATGACCCCGCCGTGCACCGTGTATTGCAGTTCCGGCGACGGCGGCACCGCCATCGGCTCCACCGCGCGGAAAAAGCCCTCCGTGCCGGTCACGAGTTCGCCATGGATTTCCTCCTCGCCGTCCCAGAGCACGCTGCCGCCGGTGCCGATGGACCGCCAGTCGCAGTTCCAGGAGTTGTTCATGCCTTCGGCACACCAACTGCCGTTGTAGCTGAACACCACGTCGTCCGTCATTTCGAAGATGCAGAAGGCCGCGGCACCGTGTTGGTACCAGGATCCGGCCGGATTCCATTCGTGGCAGTAGACGGAGACGGGATCCTTGCCGGTGATGAAGCGCGCCTGGTCGAAGGAGTGAATGGCCATGTCGATGAGCAGGACATGGTCCATTTCGGCCCGGAAGCCCCCGAAGCGGGGGCCCAGGAAGAAGTTGGCCGCGACCGTGGAAAGCTTGCCCAGGGCCGGTGCCTGCACCATATCGCGGTACTGGATGATCGAATTCATGTAGCGCCGGTTCTGGATGACCGCGTAGGTGCGGTCGTGTTCGGCGGCGGCCGCCACCATGCGCTGCGCCTCCGCCATCGTCGGCGCCAGCGGCTTTTCGCCCAGGACGTGGCAACCCAGTTCCAGAGCGGTCAGGGTCACGGTCGGATGGGCCGCGGGCACGGTGCAGTCGAAGACGACCTGGGCGCCGGTATCCTTGATCATGCGAACCTGATCGGTGCCCACGGGCACGTCGCCAAGGGCGAACTCCTGCCGCCGGGCCTCGGCCAGTTCGGGCACGAGATCGACCATGCCCACGATTTCGACATCGGTGCGGCCCTGCATGGCCCTCAGCCACGCGCGGCTGATGCCGCCGCAGCCCACAAGCACGGCGCGCCATCGGGCCTGGTTCTGTGCCACTGCTATCAACCTCCCTGGGGACAGGCGAATGAAGAAGTCGGGGTTCGCGGGCCGACCCTGCCACGGCCGGATTTGAGCCAAGGGGATCCCCATAAGGACAGGGGACGCGACTGCCGCTCCACAGTCTAGTCTACCTGTCCGGTACGGAGGGCCTTGGGACGGCGGTTTTTTGTGTATACTGCGAACGATCCTGCAGCCAGGGTGTCATCCCGGCACCTGGCCCATTGACGGAAGTCTTCAAACCGGGGGCAATTGGAGTGATCAGATGACCCACGTAATCTTTGATGAGTGCATTCGCGACGGTGCCTGCGTCGAGGTCTGCCCGGTGGAGTGCATCATCCCCGGGGAGCCCGAAGACGAATGGCCCTGGTTCTACATCGACCCCGAGACCTGCATTGACTGCGGTGCCTGCGTGCCCGAGTGCCCGGTGGACGCCATCCTGCCCGAGGAGGACCTGCCCGAGGACCAGCAGTACTGCACCGAGCTGAACGAGATGTACTTCACCGAAGGGCCCGGCTACGCCGCGCTCGACATGTGACCGATTCCCTGCGCGGCGCCGTGCCGGCGGCACGGTGGCCGCGTCGCTGAGCCCGTCGGCACGGATGGCGTGCAGGCGGGCTTTTTTTTGACCCGAGGAAGCAGGCTATGGCTGAACAGGAAAAGGAATGGCAGCCGGTTGACTGGGAGGGCGTCAAGACCTGTCTGGTCATCATGGCGCATCCGGACGACCCGGACATCTCGTGCGGCGGCACCGCCACGCTGATGGCCCAGGCCGGGATCGATGTCCGCTACATGATCCTGACCAACGGCGACAAGGGCAACCACAACCCGGAGATCACCCATGAGGAACTGGTCCTCATGCGCCAGAAGGAACAGCGCGCCGCGGCCGAGACCTGCGGCCTGGGGCCGGTAATCTTCATGGGCGAGGAGGACGGCTTCCTGCAACCCACCCGCGAGTTGCGCGAACGGGTTGTGCGCATCATCCGCACCCTGAGGCCGGAGATTGTGATCTGCCAGGATCCCACGGCCTATACCTCCGGCACCGGCTACATCAACCACCCGGACCACCGCAATGCCGGCCTGGTCGCGTTCGAGGCCATCTTCCCGGCCTCGGACAACCGCATGTTCTTCCCGGAGATGCTGGACGAGGGCTTCGAGCCCCACAAGATTTCCCAGCTCTACATCACCCGCTTCAGCGATCCCAACACCCGCATCGACGTGTCGGCGGTGGCGGAAACCAAGATTAAGGCCGTTTTCTGCCACAAGTCCCAGTTTGCGGAACGGGAGCAGCAGGCCATGCGCCGCTGGATGGACCGCTGGGGCGAGGAAAACGAGGACGGAACACGCACCTACTGGGAACACTTCCAGGTCATGCGCTTCGAACGCAGGCGCACGGACAGGGAAGTCGAGGCGGAAAAGGGCGAGCAGGACGCCGACGAGTAGCTGGCCGGATGCGGGGGAGATCCTCCCGTCGGCCCCGCGCACAAACAACATTCACGAGAGCGGGAGCCGTACAGCTCCCGCCTTGTTCTACACGGCTTCCCGCGTCACATCTTGGACACCGGCGAGCCTGTTCAGAGCACCAGACAGCCACCGACAACCGTTAACCGTTGTCCAGCCACCAGGATCATTGATGCCTGGACCGAGTGGGAAGCCAAAGATGGAGGGCTGCCCGGCACTTGACCTGGGCTGAACTTCGGAATCTGTCAGGACCACCGGCCAAACCGCGCGGCACTCCAGTCACAGCTGCAGCCGTCCTGCCGACACGCAGCCCAACATCTGAGTTCGATGTTCCACCGTTGCCGGCGCCTGTCAACCCTCCTGGAAACCCTTGAGAAAGAGGCCGGCCCGCGCAACTTCCCGGCGCATGCATTTCTTGCACGGAAACAGCCGGAACTCGCCTACGACTGCATTCCATACCGCTGCGGATGCTGCTCGTTCACCGTGGCATCGGACGCAAGGCCCTAATCCGGAGTAGACGGGCACGACAGGTGCGATCAGGAGAGCCGAATGCGGCTGTTGTCAACCAGTAGGCCGCCCCGAACCCGGAAGCGCGAAACCATCGCTTCTGCATCGACTGTTGCCCGGCAATCGGTCTGTCTCGCTCACGCTGGGCCCGATCGTTGTCTGCCCCCCCGGGAATGCCGTCGAACCTGTCAACGCGGACGACGCGGCTCTGGCCCCATTCCCGGAAAGTGCTCCTGTACCAACCGCATGACGTCCCAGTTCCCCTGCTGTTCGGCCATGCGGAACGCCCGTGCCGCCCCCTTGCGCGCAACCTTCCTGCGGCCCTTGTGCGCGTCCGCCAATGCCATGTAGCAAAGGGCCATGCCGTCGGTGGGGATTTCGGACAACACGAATTTGAGGTCGGCGATCCCCATTTGGTACTCCGCCTGTTCAATTCGGATGCATCCCCTCAGCAGGTATGCATCGACGCAGTCCGGACTCAGCTCCAATACAGCGGCCACATCGGTATGCGCCTCCTCGAAGTCGCGCATCCTCATGCGGACTTCGGCACGCGCCAGCAAGGCGTTTATCGACGTGGGAGCATACTCAAGCGCCTTGTGAAGATCTTCCAAGGCCTCAGGGTAACGCCGCAGGGCCAACTTGGCTCTGCCCTTGCACAAGTGGGCCGCGTCATCGTCCGGCTGGAAAATGATGACAGCCTCGTAGTCGGCAATGGCGTCCGTGTGCCTGCCCATCAGGATTCTCAAGACGCCTCTCTGCATCAACGCCAGGTACGGCATGCTCTGTTCCTGGATTACATGGCTGAAGTCCTGTTCCGCCAAGTCGAGACGCCTGCACAGTTGACGGATCAAACCCCGGTGGTGCCTCAGTTCGAGGTCATGCCGAAACTGTTCCACGGCACCGTCCATGACCCGCAGGGCTTCTTCGTGCCTGTCAGCCAGAAACAGGACGTTCGACCGAAGCCGGGGAATGATGGTTGAACCGGGATCGATTTTCGCGGCCCGCTTCAAGTCGGCTAAGGCCTGGGGATACTTGCCCATAAACATGAAAGCACGCGCCCTTTGGACATGGCCCTCCCGATACCTGGGCTTGAGTGCGATGGCCCTGCTCAACTGCTTTCGGGCCAGCTGGTACAGGCCGGCGTTGATCATGCATCGTGACAGGGCCACGATGGCCGGCACGTAGTCAGGGTCCAGTTTGAGGGCCGCGTTGAAATCCTCGCTGGCCTCCGAATCGGCCATATGGGGCCCAATGAAGGACATGATTTCACTGCGCGGCCAACGCGGGTCGCGCTTGGTGGCCAGATTCAGATCCAGATCCTGATAGGGAGCATACGGCCCGTCCATGTGCATCCATGTGATGCCCCTGATTACATAGGCGGGCACATAGGCGGGGTCCGTCTCGATGGCCTTGTCGAAATCGTCGAAGGCCTCTTCCTGCTGACCTAGAGGCCACCTGGCGGCACCCCTATAGGCGTATCTGAATGCGGATGGTTCCTCGGCCACGACGTTGTCAAGCGCCTGCATCGGGAACCCTGTGGGTGCCTCAAGCCGGGGATCCGGCGGCACCACCCGGACCGTGAACGCATCCGCGCAGGGTTTGCCCGGTGAAGCCCCTTGTGCATTCGACGAAGTCCCCCGGCCCCTGTCCGCATGGGCCATTGCGTCAGCCAACACTGAAAAAAACCGGCTGGCTTGGAACGGATTGTCGAGATCAAGTTCCGACACAGGTTCGTGCCTGACTTCCAGGACAAGCTCGTCGCCTGGTTCGGATTGGGTTTGGGATGTCCGATCCATGCTCGCAGGGGTCTGTTGGCAAGAACTGTGATGATCCGGGGTGTGGCTGTCATTGGCGGACCCGTTCGGCACACGCCGGCCACAGGACAACCGACTGCCTGCACGACACCCCGGCAACGAAGTACATCATACGGAAATCGGCCAACGGGTCGGCTGGAGCACAGTCCTTTGGCGGGTCTGCATAGGGACACACCAAGGAAGCGCCTCTGTCGCCGGGCTCCCGGCAAAACCCATGCAAATCGCGTTCCGCATGTTCCTCACCCCGTCGCCCCCCGCATAGCTGCCACCTCCACATTGAGGACAGCGTGGTGGACCGGAACCCAACCGCCGTCCTGTCCACGGCACGGGGAGCGAGCAGGCACGGACCATGCCACGCTCTCGACTTGACCTGGTCGGCCGGTACAGCAGCGGAGGATTCCCCGGCCGGCCCGAAACATGGGACAGCAGATCGGAATCCGCACCGTGAGTCTGCCGTCGTTGGCACCTGGCCCAATGATCGAGGGGCTGTACGCAAGAACCCGGTACTTCGGGCAGTGCGGAGAGATCTGGAATCGCACGTCCCGGATTCCGAAGGTGTGCGCCTGGAAAGCCACAGTTCCCGGTTCAATGTGTCCGGTCACCATCGTTGCGGATGGCGGTCAACGCCGTCAACGCGAGCCCCGCGGTTTCCGGTCGATCTCCGGGTAGTGCTCCCTTACCAACTGCATGGCAATCTTGTCCCCTTGCTGTGCAGCCTGTTTGAATGCCCGGACAAAACCCTTGCGGGCAGCGTTCGTACGCCCCGTGTGCGCATGGGCCACGGCCAGATGGCAGATTGCCCGGCAGTCGGCGGGATTGTGGGACAACACAAACTCAAGCTCGGACACCGCCTGCTCGTATTCTCCCTGCTCGACCCAAAGGCCTCCTCGGAGCGCCTTCGCGTCAAGGTTGTCCGGTCTTTGCTTCAGCACCTTGTCCAAATCGGAATGCGCCTTGTCGAAGTTGCCAAGCCCGGCGTGGACCGCGGCACGCGCGCGCAAGGCATGCATGTTGAGGGGAGCCAGCAGCAACGCCTTGTTGAGATCTTCCATGGCCTCCGCATAGAGCTGCCGGTCGGACTGGGCCCTTCCCCTGGCGAGATATGGGCTGGCATCACCGGACTTGAAGTCAATGACCGCGTCAAAGTCGGCCATGGCCTCGTCGTACCTGTCCATCAGCAGTCGTACCAACCCTCGTTGCATGTAAGCCGTCATGTCGTGCGGCTGCTCCGCAATCAGGTAGCTGAAATCCTCTTCGGCCTTGCCCAGTTCACGGCACACCTGCCTGACCAGGCCCCGGTGGTGTCGGACCTTGACATTGAACGGGAAGTCCGGGAACCGTTCCACAAGGAGGTTCAGGCCCTGCAAGGCCTCTGCATGCCTGTTGTTGAGAAACAGGATGTTGGATTTGAGGAGGTGGGCATCGACGCCGTCCGGATCGAGTTCGACGGCACGGTCCACCGCTTTCCGGGCCGTCGTGTAACTGCCCGTGAACATGGCTGCACGCGCCCTTTGATAGTGGGCATCAACATAATCGGGCCTAAGTTCCAGGGCCCTGTCCAGCAAGCCGGCAGCCAAGAAGTATTCCTCGTCCCCAATCATGCAACTTGCCAGGGCCACCAAGGCCGGTGCGTACTCGGGATCCAGTTCAAGTGCCTGGGTGAACTGCTTCACGGCCGCGTCCTCGGCTTTCCAATGACCGGCTCTGATGGGGATTATGATCTCGGTGCGAGGCCAACGCGGGTCCAACTTCATGGCCCGTTCCAGATCCATGTAGGGGGCGTACTCCACAGACAGCCAAAGGTGTGCCAGTCCACGGACCACGTGGACCGGTGCATAGCCCAGGTCGCACTTCACAGCCTTGGCAAAGTCCCTGAAGGCCTTTCGCTTCTGCCCCAGGTACAGTCTGGCAATGCCCCGGTAGGTGTGTCGGAAGGCCGAAGGCTCATCGTCCACAATGCGATCCAACAGGTGGATCAGAAGTTTGGATGACTTGGAGATCGGCGGTGCCGATAGATTAATCCCGACGCGGATGGTCTCTGTCTGTGCACGTCCTTCCGGTTTTTCCGGCTTGGCGGCCACCGTGGGGTCCGCGGCCGCCACGGCTTGGTTCACCGCGTGTTTGACGTTGTCCAGGAAGAAGTAGGCCTGGAACGGATAGGCGAGGTCCAGTTCCGCTTCCGATTCATGTCCGATGACCAGCGGGAATTCAGCATCGGCTCCCTCGGACCGCGCCTGCCAGCGTCGTTTGAGTAAACCAAGCATGCGACAAAGTTGGCCTGTTGCAACGATGGCCGGCCGGTCCAACCCGGCCTTGCCGGCAAGCGATTGTACGGAATCCCCATCCGGGGCTCTGATTCGGCGGGCGCCAAGGGACAGGAACCCCGGTGTCATTCCGTCCCGGGCATATGGACCAAACAGGCCAGTCCGAGCGATGGCCACCCATTGAGACGTACCCAGTCCCAGCGTAGACGCAGACTTCCATTGTCCATCGGCTGCGCGCCCCCCAATATTGTCGTTGGGAAACCTTGCAACAAATCCTGGAACATCTCCGTCAGGTCCACTTGCTCTCGCCGAACAGCTCGACCTCAAGCCATCGTCCACGCGGCTGATCACGGCTGCCTGGCAGTCACGAGGGTGGATCCCCACGAGTAGCCGGGTCTGATACCAATCCAGTGTGATACCGACACATTACACTGGCGTCCGCCCGAGGCGAGTCTCCTGCGACGCGCAGGACAGTGGTTGCCTCGGCAATCAATACCGGAGCCGGCTGTCTCCGGGGCAACGGCCCGATGAGCAACCAATCGTGTCTCGGGAATACAGGATTGACATCAGTCCAAGGGGTCCCGGGGGGCAGGTCCCTGCCGTTGCAGCAGGACCTGGAGCCGTGCGATCTCCGCCTCTGCTTTCTGCGCCCGTGCAGCTTCCTGGCTTGCCCGGGCCGCTTCCTGGTCCGCCCGCGCAGCTTCCTGACTTGCCCGGACCGCTTCCTGGTCCGCCCGTGCGGCTTCCTGACTTGCCCGGATCGCTTCCTGGTCCGCCCGTGTGGCTTCCCTCCTGTGGGCCGTCCCGGCTTCCTGTACCGTCAGATACCACCTGCCCTGCACCGGGTTCCACAACCGCAGGCGGCCGGTGGCCATATCCAGCCCCCAGTCCGTATCCAGGACGGCACTCCGCCCGATCGACGCGCCGCGCGGGGGGTCGGGCTGCAGGGGGATGGGGACATAGACGCCGTCCCGCAACTGCCAGCCCAGCAAGTCCTCCGTCAGATATTGGTGGTGGGGGTCGTACTGCCAATATTCGGGAATGCCCAGGGCGGCATAGCGGTCCCGCTTGAAGCCGCTGTCCTGGGCATGCGTGGAGGGCGAGGCCATTTCCATGACCAGGTCCGGCACTTTCCCGTACACCCAGGGCGCGTAGCCCTCCTCGCTCGGCACCGTCACCCCGTAGGCCAACAACACGTCGGGCGCCACATAGGCCGTCAGATTGGCGGCATCGTAATACAAGGCGCAATTTCCCCGAACCGTACCCGCCCGGCCCCGCTGCTGCAGGTGCATCTTCAGGGCAAAGACGGCATCGATGATGGCATCGTACTGGAGTTCGGTGTCGGCCATGGGTTCATCATCGTCGGACGGGTACCGGATCCCCGACTCCTGTGGGGGATCGCGCAGGACCACGCCGTCCCAGCCGTTCCGGTCGCGGGTCAGTGCCATAAAATAGTGTGCTGTGCCTCCTGTCGCCCGATTGTATAGCAAAGGACAACCACGCCCGTAGGCACCGTCCCGGCCGGTGGCGGGGCGCGGTGCCGGGGGGTGCACAGGAAGCGGTGCCCTGCCAAACGTGCCATCATGTGGAGAAGGCCCAGCTGGGCCTTCCCTGCCCTACCAATCCAGTGTGATACCCACACATGACACCGTCGTCTGTCCGAGGCGAGGCTTCCGCACCTCCGACCTCATGTGGGTTGGAGGCCGGGGTGGAATGACCCCGGCCCGCGGATCACTCGTCGGAGCCCTCGACCACCATGACCAGCGCCGGCAGAATGAAGAGAATGAACAGGCCCGACAGGATGAGACCTCCCATCATGCTGACGATGAACGGCACAACGAAGAGCAGGTCGTCTCCGCGTTCATAGAGCAGCGGCGACAAGCCGACCACAGTGGTGAGACTCGTGAGGAAAATCGCCCGGAAGCGGTGGCGCGTGGCGGCTGAGGCCGCGGCGATGGCCGGCAGCATCGGGTTCTCGCGCCGAATGGTGTTGTAGCGGTCCAGCAGCACCAGGGCATCGTTGACCACCACTCCGAAGACCGCGATCACGCCGAAGAGCGACATGGCCTGGAAATCCCAGCCCAGGATCCAGTGGCCGAGGACCGCACCGGCGAACGAAATCGGAAAGCCGGCCACGGCCACCAACGGTTTCCAGTAGCTGCGCAGGAAACCCGCCATCAGCGCATACATGGCAATGAGCACGATCGGCAGCAACAGCGCCAGGGTCTGGAACATTGCCTGCTCGTCGCGTGCACCGGCTCCCCGCTCAATGCGCAGGTTGGGATACTGTTCCCGCAGCGTTGGCAGGAAATCCTGGTCAATGATCCGCCGCGCCTGATTGGGCGTCGTCACGGCCGTATCGGCATAGGCATTCACCAGAGCCGTCTGGGCACCGTCGATGCGCGTGCGGGTCGCCAGTTCGCGGCTCTCGTGCACCTGTGCCACCGCGGACAGCGGCATCTCCACGCCGCCGCGGAGGAGGAGGCGTTCCCGGTCCAGTTCCCGCAGACTCGCCCGTCGCTCGAGCGGATACCGCACCATAACCTTGACTTCCTCATGGCCCCGTTGAATGCGCTGGACCTCCACGCCGTGGAAGTTGGCGCGCAATTGGCTGCCGACGGTCGCGGGCGTGAGCCCCGCGGCCTCACCCACCGGTGTGAGTTCGATCTGGAAGTGCCGCTTGCCCGGGACGAAGCTGTCGGAGATTTGAATTACTCCCGGAATACCCGCCATGAAGGACTGCAACTCCGCCACAATCTGTTGCAGCACCTGCTCGTCCTCGTGCATCAGCACATACGCGATCGTGGGACTTTCGCGAAGATTGCTGCTCCAGAACCGGATCTGCCCCAAGCCCGCGTCCGAACCCAGGTTCTGCCGCCAGACCTTCGTGACGTCCCAAGGCATTGAGCGGCGCAGAGGACGCTCGTTGAGATACACGCGCACCCCCGCCAAGTGGCTGTCGGTCGGGATCGCCGTACCGATCCAAGGCCACTCGATCATCTGGCCCGCGATGAAGGATACGGAGCGTACGGGTACTCCCGGCATTTGTTCGTTGACCGCTTGCGCCGCCGCCACCACCTCCTCCGCAGCGGCCCGCGTCACGGCGAAGGGCGTGCCCACGGGCAATTCCAGGTCCGCCTGGACATAATCCGAAGCCTGAACGGAGAAGGCAATGAACCTGACCGCCTCAAAGCGGATCAGCAACACGGGCACCGCCACCACTGCGACACCGATGACCAGGGTCGCCCAGACGTTCCGCACGGACCACGACACCGCCGGCACCACCGTCCGGTCCCGGACCATCTCGATCCACTCGGAGACCCACCCCTGTATGGCACTCAGAGGCCACAGGCTCCACCGACGGGCGTGGCCGAGGTGCGCGGGCAGGATGAAGACCGCCTCAATCAGCGACACCACCAGCACGAAGAACGCCACCAGAGGATAGACCTTGACCACCTGAAACATGGGGTGGGTCAGGAAGTAGAAGGGCACGAAGGCCAGAACCGTGGTCGCCGCGGCGATTGTGATTGGACTTACCACGGACCTGGCCCCCTCCACGGCCGCCGCCAGCGGCCCCAGCCCGCGTTCGCGTGCTGCCGCAATGCCCTCGCCCACCACCAGCGCATCGTCCACCACCAGGCCGATCATCAGGAACATCGCCGTCAGAGTGCCCAGATGCATGGACAGGTTTGCCGGCCCGAAGAAAATGAGGGATCCGACGATGGAGAACGGGATGCCGAGCGCAATCCACACCGCGGCGCGCAGGTCAAAGACCAGCATCAGCAGGAGGAAGACGAGAATCACGCCGATAATGCTGGTTTGACCGAGCCGCGCCAACCGATCCCCGTTCGGCTCCGCCCGGTCGTCCCAGACGAAGATGCTCACATCCCGCGGTGCCTGGTAGCCGACCAGCCAGTCCCGGATTTCCTTGGCGGCCCTGGTGAGGGACTGGCCTCTCGTGTGTGCCACCCGCACGAACACCGCGGGCACGCCGTCCACTTTGGCAATGACTTCCCTGTCCACAAACGCATCACGGATGTCCGCCACATCCCCGAGGGTCACGATGGTGCCGTCCGCGCGCGTGATCAGGGGGATCCCCGCGAATTCCGGGCCCGCCGTGCGCTTTGAGATCGTGTGCAGCACCACGCCACCGGCCTCCGTCTGCAATTCGCCAAACGTCAGGTTGAGGGAGGCCCGACGCACACTGTTGGCAACTTCCTGGATCGTGAGATTGTGGCGCCTCAGGGCCTCTTCATTCAGTTCAATGGCGATCTCGCGGTCCCGCGTACCGTACATGTTCACGCGCGAGGTACCGGGCAGCTGCAGCAGTTCGCGGCGTACGTTCTCGGCGGCGCGCCGCAGGGCGTCCTCATTCAGTACCTCCGATGTCACGGCCAGCGTCAACACCGGGTCGTTCGTTGGCGCCAGCTCCACATCCGGCTGTTCCGCGTTCAGGGGCGGAAAGTTCTCGAGGGCGTCCACCGCCTGCTTGACGTCGTCCAGGACCTTGTCGGCATTCGCGAACGTGGTCAGCTCGATGTTGATCGTGGCCACACCCTCCGTCGCCGTGGCCACAACCCGATCGACCCCCTGGAAGCCGATGACGCTTTCCTCCACCCGGCGGACGATGTCCTCCTCCACCTCCCGCGGCGACGAGCCGGGCGAACGCACCGTGACCGTGACCGTGCGCAGATCGATTTCGGGTGTTGCCTCAACCGCGATCCGGGTTCCCGACACGATGCCGGCCACCAGGAAAAACGCCATGAGGAGGTTGGCGGCGACCGGATTCCCCACGAAGTAGGCAATCCATCCGGTGCCCGGGCCGGATTGCGGTTGATCGTGGCTTCCGTTTGTGGTTGCGTTCATGTTCCAACCCTCCTCAATAGCCTACGGGACGGCTTGTGCCGAGACTGCCAGCCCTTCAAAGGGCTCCGACAACGTGCCGGCCACAACCCCTTCACCGGCGTCAAAGACCTTCACAACCCACCCATTGGCTGTCCTTCCGTAGGTTTCCGGTTGGAAAAGCTGCAATCTGCCATCCCTGACGATCCAGATGCTGCCGTCTTCCTGGAGAACGGTATTCGGCAGCACATACACGTCGGAGAAGACGGGACCTTCAATGCTGATCTCAACGAATGTTCCTGGAAGAGGCAGGGAGGCCGCGCTCTCGTTCTCCGCGAATTCAATGAACACCGTTGCCAGGCGCGAAACGGGGTTGACAATGGCAGAGACACTGGCAATTTCCCCTTCCCAGGACCCCATGTGCCCGGTTATCTGTGCGGTGCGCCCCACGACCGGAGCCAGGTAGGCGAGTTCGCGTGACTCGATGGGTACTCGCACCCGCAGCATTTCGGGGCGGTAGACGAGACCCAGCAAACTCGAGGGGACGTAGGTGGCACTCAACACCGCGGGGGCAAGGGGAGGGTCTTCCGGATATGCCAGTTCGCCGACGGCCGCATCCGTACCCATCACCCGCACGTCGTAAGGGAGGGAAATCCGGGTCCGCTCCAGTTGCAATTCCGCCATTTTGAACGCGACCTGTGCCTTTTTGAGTTCCGCTTGGGCCAGTGCAATGTTTGGCAGTCTGCTGACCCATTCGGACGGGATCGCATCGGGATTCTCAAGTTCGAACACCCGCTCGTTTTCGGCACCCAACGCCTCTTCGATCCGCACACGGGCCTCGGCTTCCTCGACGGCAGCCTGCGCCTCTTCCACCTCAAGTTCATATTGGGCAGGGTCAATCCGGACAATCGTTTCTCCGGCGGCGATGAATCCACCGTTGGTCAGATCCGGTGATGTCCAGACAACCCGTCCTTCCACCTCCGTCATGAGGGTCGTTGTGCCTTCCGCGAAAACCGTCCCGGTCAAATCAATGGTCAGGGCCTGTTCGGCGGCCAAGGGGACAACGACCTCAACAACCGGTGGGGCACTGCTCGTCTCCGGCGCGGAATCACCCACGGGGGCCCTGAAGTTAGGTGCCCGTGCGAAGTAAAGAGCCGTCGCGATCGCAATGACGACCAACGCGATTTGTGCGTATCCGCGCCAAGTCCGCTGATCCGACACGGCTACAGAATCGTTTCCATCTTCCTGCATGGCTCTTGCCTCCGTTTACAGACACAGGTTTCCGTCATACGCTTGACACGGCACCCCAACTTGCAAGGAGGGCAAGTGCCGCGGCACCCTTCGCCACCTTGCCCTCCTGCAGCATCGGTTTTCACAACCGATGCTCATTGGCGACAGCACAGATCCCTCCACGCCGGCAGCATCCTTCCGGAACAGGACGGTATGGCAGCGGCTGCACCATGCCGGCCAGCGGCAGGGCGGAAATGGCGGCGGACAATACAGTTGAGTCCCTTGGTACCGCAGCCTGGCTCGATGATCATTCATGGGAGCCCTCGACCACCATGACCAGCGTTGGCAGAATGAAAAGAATGAACAGGCCCGACAGGATGAGGCCCCCCAGCATGCTGGCAATGAACGGCACGATGAAGAGCAGGTCATCCCTGCGTTCATAGAGCAGCGGCGACAAACCGGCCACGGTAGTGAGACTAGGGCCTGTTCACACTATGCGCAGGGCTTCCACAATGAGGGCGAACTGGATGAAGCCCCAGTACATCGCGTCCAGCTTGTCGAAGCGGGTGTAGACCCGGCGGAAGCCCTTGAGGCGCCGGAACAGCCGCTCCACCTCGTTGCGCCGCTTGTAGAGTTCGCGGTCGTAGTCCCAGGGCTCCCGGCGGTTGGCGCGCGGCGGCACCACCACCTGGTACCCCAGGGCCGCGGCCAGGTCCCGCGTCTCGTCGCCCTCGTAGGCCCGGTCCATGACCAGGGCCAGGTCGTCCGGCAGCCGGTCGTGGTCGGCCAGGGGCCCCAGCCGCCGCAGGAGTTGCCGGCCCTGGGGACCGTCCCCGGCCTGGCCCGGCGACAGGGCCCCGGCTACCGCTGTCCGCTCATCCGCGGCAACCAGATGAATTTTGGTGGTCCAGCCGCCGCGGGAGCGGCCGATGGCCTGCGGTCCGTTTTTTTTAGGGCCCCCGTGCCGTCCGGATGCACCGGCACGATCGTGCTGTCCAGCCCCACCACTTCCAGTCGGATGCGCACCAGCCCCTGCTCCTGCAGGCAGGTGAACACCCGATCCAGCACGCCCTTCCGCACCCAGCGGTTCATGCGCATGTAAATCGTGTGCCAAGGACCGAAGTGATCGGGCAGCTGGCGCCACTTGCAACCGTTCTCGGCCACATACAGGATGGCATTGAGGACATCCAGGTTGGGCACGCGGACGTTGCCCCGTTGCACCGGCAGCAGGGGCTCGATGTGCTCGCGAAACTGGGTTTCCGTGATTTCCATGGGGCTCCTCTCCGGCGGCGATGTGACCAACCCCTTGAGTCTACCCCATAGTGTGAACAGGCCCTAGTGAGAAAGATCGCCCGGAAGCGATGACGCGTGGCGGCCGCAGCCGCGGCGATGGCCGGCAGCATCGGGTTCTCGCGCCGGATCGTGTTGTAGCGGTCCAGCAACACCAGCGCATCGTTGACCACCACCCCGAAGACCGCGATCACGCCGAAGAGGGACATGACATCGAAATCCCAGCCCAGGATCCAGTGGGCGAGGACCGCACCGGCGAACGAAATCGGGAAGCCGGCCACGGCCACCAGCGGTTTCCAGTAGCTCCGCAGGAAAGCCGCCATGAGCGCATACATGGCAATGAGCACGATCGGCATCAGCAGTGCCAGGGTCTGGAACATGGCCTGCTCGTCGCGCACCTCGGCCGCCCGTTCAATGCGCAGGTTGGGATACTGTTCCCACAAGGTCGGCAGAAAGTTCTCGTCAATGGTCCGCCGTGCCTGATTCGGGGTCACCACAGCCGTATCGGCAAAGGCGGTCACCAAGACGGCCCGGGTGCCGTTGATGCGCGTGCGGATGGCTGGCTCCCGGCTCTCGTGCACATGGGCCACGGAGGACAGCGGTATTTCCGCGCCGCCCCGGCCCCGGATCCGTTCCCCGTCCAGTTCCTGCAGACTCGCCCGCCGCTCGGGGGGGTATCGCACCATGACCTTGATTTCCTCATGGCCCCGTTGAATGCGCTGGACTTCCACACCATGGAATTTGGCGCGCAACTGACGGCCGATGGCGGCCGGCGTGAGTCCGGCGGCGAGGCCGACGGGCGTAAGTTCAATCTGAAAGTGACGTTTGCCCGGGGAAAAGTTGTCGGAGATCTCGACGATGCCCGCCATGTCCGCCATGAAGGACCGCATCTCCGCCGAGGCCTGTTCCAGCACGGTTTCGTCCTCGTGCATCAGGGCATACGCGACGTTCGGACTCTGACGGATCGTTTCATTCCAGAAATCAATCCTCTCCAAGCGTGCGTCCGAGCCCAGATTCTGCCTCCAGGCCCTCGCGATTTCCCAAGGCATCGAGTGGCGCAGGGGCTCCTCGTTGAGATGCGCGTGCACCGCTGCCAAGTGACTGCCGGTGGGCCCCTCGATGCCCACCAGAGATCTCTGGGCCAAGTGTCCAACGAAAACGCTGACGGAGCGTATGGAGTCCCCCGGCAACTGTTCGTTGACTGCATGGACCGCAGCGGCGGCCTTCTCCGCGGCCGCCAGCGTCGCGGCAAAGGGTGTGCCCACGGGCATTTGCAGATCCACACCAACAGAATCCGAAGCTTGGCTGGTGAAGATGATGACGCGCACCGCCTCGAAGCGGATCAACAGCAGGGGGATTGCCATCACCACGACACCGACGGCGAGCGTCACGCGGATGTTCCGCACAGCCCACGAGACCGCCGGCACCACCGTCCGGTCCCGGACCTCCTCGATCCAGGCACAGGTCCGCGCCTGGATGGTGCTCAGCGGCCACAGGCTCCACCGCCCGGCATGTCCGAGATGCGCCGGCAGGATGAAGACCGCTTCAATCAGGGACACCACCAGCACAAAGAACGCCACCAGGGGAAAGGCGCTGACAAACTGGTACCTGGGGTGGGTCACGAAGAAAAAGGGGATGAAGGCCAGGACCGTAGTCGCGGCGGCGACTGTGATCGGGTTCACCACGGCCTTGACGCCCGCGACGGACGCCGCCAAGGGACCCAGCCCGCGTTCGCGTTCCGCCGCGATGCCCTCGCCCACCACCAGCGCATCATCCACCACCAGGCCGATCATCACGAACAGCGCCGTCAGGGTGGCCAAGTTCATGGTCAGGTTCGCCGGCCCGAAGAAGAGCAGGGCCCCAACGAAGGCGAACGGAATACCGATCGCCATCCACACCGCGGAGCGCAGGTCAAAGACCAGCACCAGCACGAGGAAGACCAGAATCACGCCGATAATGCCGTTTTGGGTGAGCCGTGCAAACCGTGCCCGCATGATCTTGGATGTGTCGTTCCAAATGGACACCGTTACATCCCGAGGCACCTGATAACCGGCCAGCCAGCCCCGGATTTCATTGGCAATCTCAATGACGGACTGGCCCTGTGTAAGCGCAATCCGCACGAGGACTGCGGGCACACCGTCCACGCGGCTGACAACTTCCTCGTCCACGAACGCATCGCGGATGTCCGCCACTTCCCCAAGGGTCACATGCGTGCCGTCCGGGCGCGTGATCAGGGAAATCCCCGCGAATTCCGGGCCTGCCGTGCGCTTGGCAATCGTGTGCAGCACCACGCCGCCGGCCTCGGTCTGCAGTTCGCCGAACGTCAGGTTGAGGGAAGCCCGCCGCACAGTGTTGGCGACTTCCTGAAGCGACAGATCATGGCGCCGCAGTGCCTCTTCATTCAGTTCGATGGCGATCTCGCGATCCCGCGTGCCGAACAATTCCACGCGCGAGGTGCCAGGCAGCTGCAGCAGTTCGAGGCGCACCTCCTCGGCAGCGCGCCGCAGGCCATCCTCGTTCAGCACATCCGACGTCACGGCCAGTGTCATCACTTCCCAGTTCAGCTGCTGCAGTTGCACATCCGGCAGTTCCGCGTTCAGGGGGGGAAAGTTCTCAAGGCCGTCCACCGCCTGCCTGACATCGTCCAGGATCTTGTCGGCATTCGCGAACGGGGTCATTTCAATGTCGATCCTGCCCACACCCTCCATCGCGGTGGCCACAACCCGATCAACCCCCTGGAAACCGATGACGCTTTCCTCCACCCGGCGGACGATGTCCTCCTCCACCTCCTGCGGCGACGCGCCGGGCGCGTGCACCGTGACCATGACCGTGCGCAGATCGATTTCGGGCAAGTTCTCGACCACGATTCGGGATCCCGACACGACACCGGCCACCAGAAAAAACACCATGAGGAGGTTGGCGGCGACCGGATTCCCCGCGAAGTAGGCAATCCACCCCGGGTGCGGGGTGGATTGCGCCTGTTCGTGGCTACCGCCTGTGGTGGCGTTCATTTTTCACCCATCGTCAGTGGGCCATTAGCCGGATTTTGTACAACTTGACATCGGAACAGGGGAGGAGAAGCGGGCTGGCACAATGGACCCAATCACGACAAAAAGACTCGCCATGTCCATGTGATCTCCTCCTGCTCCGACTCGCGGCCACCCGGTTCCGGTCATGGGTGCCGCGAAGGTGGGCGGGCGACCGGGACCGCATGCAATCAGACCCTATGTACTGTAATGTTATGTCATGGCAACCACCTTCTCAACCACATAACATTCCGCACGAAGAAGCGGGGAACGCCGACAGACATCATTCCGACCGGGTGGACATCTCAAATCGGGGCAGGCCGAGTGATAGCAACCCATCGAAAGTCGAGACGCTCACGGCTCCGGCCCGTGTGCAGGCGCAGACTTCCCGCAGTTCGGCATCCAGTTGCCGCGCATGCCCGTCCGACTGCCGAGGGCGTTCCTCCTTGGCGGAGGTTCCTTGAACGTCTCCGGCCAAACCCACTTGCTCTTGCTGAACAGCTAAGTCTCAACCTATTTCCACGGGGCTGATCACGGCCAGCATGGCAATCACAAGGATGGATTCCGACGAGTAGAGCCGGAGTTGAGGACAATCTCACAACCAAAAGAATGGCGGTGGCGGCCACGAGGGTTGTTCCTGAGCAAACCCGCGACAACACCCATCTTGCACGTAGATACCTCGACCCCTTTGGAAATACGATTACCCTGGGAGAACTGGAGGCTGCTATGATCCAGCAGCCCCGCCGGCGATAGTATTGCCGGCTTGACGCTCCGTCAACTGACGGGGCGTTTTCTTTCGGCCACTCCGATGCCCCGCACCTGGACTGCATTTGGCCGTGGTCATGTCCATGGGGTGCACATGAAGCCTCGGGCCAGACCTGTCCATGGCCAGAAGATGGAGACGGGAGCGTTCTGCTCCCTGAATCCGATCATGGCTACCGTGACCTGACGCACGCGAACCGGGTTGTTGGATGAGAGGGATGCCAATGGCGGGATCGGATCAATTTCAACGGGATTGAAACAGTGCCAACTGTGCCTCCGGCTTATGACAGGTTGACATTGTGACGTACAATGGGTCTATGGGGTGCACTTAACTATCCGGTGTTCTTCGTAGTACTGGATCCCCAGCCCTCCGCTTGCGCGGAGGGTTTTCATTGCCATGCATTAGCAGGCTGCGGAAGAATCGGATTTGGATGAAATCGGCAACCGCGAGCGCGCTCGGAATCAAGGCTTGGGGAGTTCGTTGGGCCCTGGAAACCCAAATTGTGGCCCCCCAGCGCGGGATGCGCGGGCCCCGTGGGCCTCTTTGGGGTGCGCAAAGCCCTCTGTGGGTCACGTAGGCGACGCGGTCCGGCTTCCGGCTCGGGCATGAGGCTGGCCAAGCGCACAAGGTTGTAGGCGGTAGCCACCAGGTAACCGGCCAGCCCGGTACGGGCCACGCCCCGGAAACGGGTGCGCCGCAAGCCTCCCACGGTCTTCATCCAACCAAAGATCTCCTCCACCCGCTTGCGGATGCGCAGGCTCACCCCATAGCCGACATGGCGCGTGGTGCGACCGAAAGCAGAGGGTGTCCCTGTACCAATTGCGAGGATAAAGTTGTAGGACTAATGACTGGTATCACGAAAGTACAACGAGGAGAGCATCCTCCGCTCTACGCACATTCGGTAAACATCCGTGGCGAGCGACAATGGCTGGCTGACCACCTAAGGAACGTTGCCAAACTCGCTAGGACACAGGCGAGTTCCTTCGGTGGTGGAGACTTAGCTTTCCTTACCGGTCTGTGGCACGACGTGGGGAAAGCTGATCCGGCATGGCAAAACTACCTTCGCGCAAGCGAGGCCGGTACAAGACAACGGGGAACCGGGCCCGATCACAAATGTGCCGGGGTGCTACTCGCCGAAAAGGCCGGCCTGGATTGGCTTGGCCTCCTGATTCACGCTCACCATGGAGGACTGGGAGACAAGACAAAGGATTTCGCCCCTTGGCTAAATGAACATCGTGCCCTTCCAGGTCCTTTGGGGGCGCTCGAAGCGTTGCAGGAAAAGATGCCGGAACTCACTACGGAAGATTTTCCGGCAATACCTCCTCACATCAAGAAGGATCCCCTTGCGAGGGAGTTCTTTCTGCGCATGCTGTACTCGGTGCTGGTCGATGCCGACAGCCTCGATACCGAAGCCCATGCCCTTGGGGGCACACACGCTCATCGTGGCAATTCAACGACGCTCGCCGAACTCTGGAAACGGTACGAGGCTTTCCTCGCAGGCGAACAGCATGTGGCGGACACGGCGGTCAACCGAGTTCGCAATGAGGTGCATGAAGCCTGCCTGCTAGCTGCATGCGAACCAAGGGGCATGTTCAAACTTACGGTACCCACCGGCGGGGGCAAGACCCGATCTGCAATGGCGTTTGCCTTGCGACACGGCGTAAAGCACCGGATGCGACGCATCGTGATGACCGTTCCCTTCACGACCATTACCCAACAAACAGCCGATGTGTACCGACACATCTTTGAGCACGGGTACAGCAACGCCGAGCGCATCGTGCTTGAGCACCACTCGGCAGGTGTGGAAGGCCCCGGTAGCCCCGATGAAGGCAGCCCCGGCGCAAGCGCAGTCTGGCAGCGGCTGGCCGCCGAGAACTGGGACGCGCCGATTGTCGTTACCACAACGGTCCAACTGTTCGAGAGCCTCTTTTCGAATCTTAGGGGCAAGACCCGGAAACTACACAACCTCTCCCAGAGTGTCGTCATCCTCGACGAGGCCCAAGCACTACCGCCTAGGTTGCTGGCTCCGATCCTCGACAGCCTCCACCAACTCACGAAGCATTACGGTGTAAGCGTCGTATTCTCGACCGCTACACAACCTGTCTTCGACCATATCGACGGGTTTAGAGGTGTCGAGGCTCGCGAGATCGTTCCAAACTACCGGCACCACTTCAAGGTCCTGAAGCGTGTCGAGTACGACTTTACAAAGACTGGCAACCCGAACAAGTGGTCAGATGTAGCTGAGTGGATGCGTGGGAAACAGTGTGCGCTGACCATCGTGAATACCAAGCGCCACGCGATGGAGTTGCTTGATGCTCTCGACGACCCACAGGTTTTGCACATCTCGACACTACTCTGTCGTGTGCACCGTGGTGAAGTATTGGATGAAATCAGACGGCGGCTAGCAGCCGGAAAGCAGTGTCGGGTAGTCAGCACACAAGTTGTGGAAGCTGGTGTTGATCTCGACTTCGAAGTAGTCTTTCGCGCCGAAGCACCCCTCGACTCAATCATCCAAGCAGCCGGCCGCTGTAATCGCGAGGGGCAACGTACGATGGGTCGCGTAGTGGTATTCAGCCCACCGGACGAGGCTTCTCCACCTGGCATTTATCGCTCCGGTCGAGATGTCGCGCGCGTCGTACGTGCGTCGCCCGACTTCGATCCCAACGACCCTAAAGTGGTGACACGGTACTTCAAGTGGCTGTTTGACACAGCCGTGGACCCCGATCAGCATGGCATCCAGCGACTTCGCAAAAGCCTTGATTTCCCAAGTGTTGCCAGGAACTTTCGCATGATTGACGATGATACTTGCGACGTGATCGTGGACTATCCCGATCATGATGCCTCCAGGATCGATCGCCTTGTCGAAGAGTTGCGAAACCGCAAGCGTCCCGCCCGGGAGGTTCTCCGCGACCTTCAGCCCCACATGGTCTCGCTCTATCGGCGCGAGTACAACGATCGTGTACGCGAAGGGTTCATGGAAGAAGCAATGCCGGGAGTCGGACGCTGGCCCCGAGGCTATTACGATCCGGTGCGCGGTATCACAGACACCGATCCTGATATGATCATCTGATATGGTCCACCTCCATCTTGGGAGAAAAGTTATTGAACCGTAATCTCCGCCCCCTTGAAGCCAAGTTCTGGGGTGACTACGCCTGTTTCACCAGACCGGAGATGAAGGTGGAGCGAGTAACTTATCCCGTCATGACGCCGTCTGCCGCGCGCGGAGCACTGGAGGCGATCTTCTGGAAGCCGCAGGTCACGTGGTGCATTGAGGAGATACACGTTCTCAAGCCCATCGTGTACGCGTCTCTCCTGCGCAACGAGATTGACAAAAGGCAGAGTTACGACTCGGCGTACCAGTGGTCGAGCAAGGAAGGAGGATTTGACGCATCAGGGAACCGTGTCCAGCGCCACACTCTCGCGCTGCGCGATGTGGCTTACGTTGTGCGTGCGCAACTCGTCCTGAAAGCTGGTGTTGACAGCAACATTGCGAGGTTCAGAGACCAGTTCCGCCGACGGGTAGCCAAAGGACAGTGCTTTGCCATGCCCTACCTCGGCTGTCGAGAATTCAGCGCGGCGTTCAGCGAGCCTGAGTCCAACGACATTCCAATCAGCCGTACCGAAGATCTTGGCCTCATGCTGCTCGACATCGACTACGCCCCGGGGAGTAGTGGTCGAGGCACTCCGCGTTTCTTCGAAGCGTCTCTCAAACAGGGCGTACTGCGCGTTCCGGATCGGTTCGGCAAAATTGAGTCATGTTCCTAGCCAAGCTCAAGGATTACGCTGACCAGCGTATCGAACAACAGCTCCCGGCTTTCTATGCTGCAACCCCGATTGCCTGGATCGTCTCGATCGACTCTGACGGACGCGTACTCTCGCAACACCCGAATTCCCGCATCGACGACAGCAACCCGCGCGGCAGACGGGGCCGAGACATGGTTGCACCGGAGGTGCAGCGCTCTTCCGGTACCCGGCCTCTGCTACTGGCCGACACCAGCGAATATACATTTGGCAGAGTGCTCAAAACCAGTGAGCGCGCCTGTCAAAGACACAAGGGGTACCGCGACCTATTGGAACGCTGCGCCATCGCAACCGGGGAACCGGCCATCCTTGCAGTAAAAAGATTCTACGAGCGCGGTGGCGCGGATCAGCTTGCTCTCGGCGACGATTGGGACGACAATCTCAAGGTCACGTTTGAGGTTGTCCTTGAGAACGGTACCAGGGAGTGTCCAATCGACTTGCCCTCGGTACGCAACTTCTGGCGCGAGGTCAACGAGTTTGATGCGGATGCTCTCGATCAATGTCTTGTCTGCGGCGAGATGAAGCCTGTGTGCGATCGCCTGCCAGCCAAGATCAAAGGCATTCGCGGCGGACAGTCCGCAGGCACATCCATCATTTCTGCCAATTCCAAAGCGTTCGAGTCGTATGGGCTCAAAGCATCGCGCACGGCTCCGACGTGCCGAGAGTGCGCCGAGGGGTTTACGCGCGGGCTGAATCAACTGCTTGCGGACGAGCGCAGCCACATCGTCGTTGGGAACACGACGTTTGTGTTCTGGACACGCGAGGAGGCCGGATTCAACCTCATGAACTTCATGCAGCAACCCGACCCTGCTGAAGTGGGTGCGCTCCTGGAGTCTGTGAACAAGGGACATCGCGCAGTTGTGCGAGACACCACGGCATTCCATGCAGCGACACTTTCGGCGAGTGGTGGCCGGGCTGTCGTGCGTGATTGGATCGACACGACTGTCGGTCGCGCCGGAAAGAGTGTCGCCAAATGGTTTGCACTCCAACGAATTGCCGATCCGCGCGATGAGGATCCACAGGGCATGCAACCACGGCCGCTTAGCTTGTTCCAACTCGCGGTCTCCACGGTGCGCAAGTCGGACGACCTTCCGGTCACCACACCCCGTGCCCTATTCGGAGCCGCGCTGTCCGACACACCCGTCCCGTTGGGTATCGCTTTTCAGGCCGTGCGGCGCTGCCGCGCCGAGCGAGGTGTAACCCGACCCCGTGCAGCCCTAATCAAACTCGTCTTGCTAAGCCGGGATGCCCAGCCATTTAAGGAGAATCTCATGGTCGCCCTCGAAGTCGAACATCCCGCACCCGCGTACCACTGTGGCCGCCTGCTCGCGGTGATCGAAGAGGTGCAGAAGACTGCGCTGCCCAATGTGAACGCCACCATCGTCGACCGCTATTACGGAGCGGCCTCATCCACGCCTGCAATCGTATTCGGGACGCTACTACGCGGAGCCCAACCGCATCTTGCCCGACTAAAGCGGGATCGACGTGGCGCATATGTCAATTTACAGCGCGGTCTGGAGGATGTCATGGGCCGGATCGGGGACTGGCCGAAGACGTTGACGCTACAGGAACAAGCACTGTTTTCCCTAGGGTACTACCACCAGTGTGCACACCACCGGGCCGAAGTCATCGCCCGGCGCGCCGAACGCGCGGCCTCAAATAACAATTCCGAACAGGAGAAGCTCAATTAGCATGTCGACATCCCCGTCCATCACCACCGACCCCGCACGCCGCCACGACTTCGTTCTTCTCTTCGATGTGCGAGATGGAAATCCCAACGGCGATCCAGACGCCGGCAACCTGCCGCGTGTCGATCCAGAGACCATGCAGGGCCTTGTAACCGATGTGGCGATCAAGCGCAAAGTACGCGACTTCGTCGACATGTCCCATGGCAACGAGCAGCGATTCAAGGTCTATGTTCAACACGGCCAGTTCCTTACAAACCAGCGCAAACGCATCTTCGGCAAGCACTTTGGCAACTCCCGGAAACCGGATCCCAGCGATGCTAGGAAAGTGATGTGCGATGAGTTCTTCGATGTACGTATGTTCGGTGCCGTGATGTCGATGAAGGAGTACAACGCGGGCCAAGTACAAGGTCCCATGCAATTCACATTCGCGCGCTCAATCGATCCCATCATTCCACTTGACTCGAGCATTGTGGGTCCGGCTCAGAAGCAGGGCGACACCAAAAGCGAAGATGCCGGCGAAGAGGAAACCGCCTTTGGAACGATGGGACGCAAATCCACCGTGCCCTACGGCTTGTACCGAGCGCACGGTTTCTTCAACCCCCATTTTGCAAGTGACACCGGCGTGGATGCAGGCGACCTTGAGCTTTTCTGGAGGGCCCTGGAGATGATGTGGGATGTTGGTCGCTCCGCGGCACGCGGGGAGATGGCTTGCCGCGGTCTCCATGTCTTCAGCCATGAGAGCAGGCTCGGCAATGCTGCGGCACATCGCCTGTTTGAGCGCATCCGGATACCGCCAAGCTCTTCCGCCGCGCCGCGCTCATTTGCCGATTACACCGTGGAATGCCCTCCCGGCGGTTCCGTTGAAGGTGTCCCGGGAGTGACGTTGACAACGCTCGTGGGATGAACAGCAACAGCACGGAAGACACCACCATGTTCCACAGTCCCCCGCAGCGACGCGAAGCCACCCCCTGGGACGAGCCGGATCCGCTCGACGTGCCCATCTCGGCACTCGAGCACTTCTCCTACTGCCCGCGTCAGTGCGCCCTCATCCACATTGAACAGACCTTTGAGGAGAATGTGTACACCGTCCGGGGGAGTCTTGCCCATGAACGCGTCGACAGCGGCGAGACGGAAACCCGGCCCGATATTCGTGTGCTGCGCACCATTCCGCTCTGGTCCGAACGTCTCGGCCTGCGCGGCAAGGCGGACGTTGTTGAAATGCGTCCGGGCAAGCCTCCCTTCCCTGTTGAGCACAAAGTGGGGCGCCGGCATTTTCCGCACACCGATCTGCAACTTTGTGCACAGGCGTTGTGTCTTGAGGAAATGCTGGAAACAGAGGTGCCGGAAGGAGCTGTTTACTCGCATGCCGAACGGCGGCGTTATCGAGTTCTCTTCACCGACGCCCTACGGCAACAAACCGTCGCCCTCGTGGGTGACGTCCGTGAGCAACTGCGCCGGCAAATCCTACCGCCGGCGGTCGACGATGCCCGGTGTCCGCCTTGCTCGCTTGTCAACGCATGCCTGCCCCAAGTGGTTGCACACCCCCATCGACTGCGCGGTATGCAGGGCACACTTTTCCAACCACTGAAACTGGTAGATGACGGTGCATGAACTGCTCAAGACGCTCTACGTTACCACGCAGGGCGCAACGCTCCGTCTTGACCACGATACCGTGCGTGTGGTGGAAGAGGCCGAAACCCTAGCACGGTTGCCTCTCGTCCGGTTGCATGCAATCGTAGTCTTTGGTCGCGTCACAATCACAACCCCACTAATTCACCGTTGTGCCGAGGACGGAAGAGGCATTGTATGGCTCACAAGGTACGGGCGGTTCCGTGCACGTTTGACCGGACGCACACTCGGTAATGTTCTGCTTCGCCGCGCTCAACACGAAGCACTCAGTGATCCTGGTCGAACTTTGGCCTTGGCCAGGCAGTGTGTCGCGGGTAAGGTGCAGAACGCACGTACACTCACCCTCCGCGCGGCACGTGGCAGCACGGGCTCTGAAGATGAAGCTGAACTCCGTGCTGTCGCGGATAATCTTGCTTCACGCCTCAGTGACATTCGCGATGCGTCCGACCTTGACATTCTGCGGGGGCTCGAAGGGATCGCGGCGCGGGCTTACTTCCAGGGATTCGAGAGAATGGTGCGAGTGGATCGGGCCGTGTTCGCTCCGGACGGTCGAACCAAACGCCCTCCGCGCGATCGTACCAACTCACTGCTGTCGTTCTGCTACGCGCTGCTCCGGGCCGAGTGCGAGGCGGCGCTGGAAGGAGTTGGTCTCGATCCGCAGGTGGGATACCTCCATGCTTTGCGGCCTGGACGCCCGGCGTTGGCGTTGGACCTGATGGAGGAGCTTCGTCCTGCGTTGGCGGATCGGCTCGTGCTACGGATGATCAATCGGCGCCAGATTCGCAGCGAGCACTTCGAGGAGATGCCGGGAGGTGCGGTACACCTCACTGAGCAGGGGCGTCGTACTACCCTGGCGGAATACGGGAAACGCAAAGAGAGCCTGGTGTCTCATCGGCTCCTAAAGGAGCGTCTGCCCATGGGGCTTTTGCCTCACATCCAAGCAAGGCTTCTGGCTCGTCATCTGCGGGAGGACCTACGGCATTATCCACCCTATCTGGCGCGCTAAGGCAACTGGATGCGGGACAGACGGCGATGGAGATTTTGGTTGTGTACGACGTGGCGACTGATGATGCAGCTGGCCGGCGGCGGTTGCGGCGCGTGGCGCAGGTTTGCGAGGCGTACGGTCAGCGGGTCCAGAATTCAGTGTTTGAATGTGTTCTGAGTGACACGAACATGGAGATGCTTGTGGCACGGCTACGTGCAGAGATGGATGAAACCGTGGACAGCATTCGTATTTACCGCCTTCGTGAGCCGTTAGCCAAATACCTCTTGACGTTCGGGGCGCGTCCTCCGTTTGACCAGCGCGACACACTCGTGTTTTGAATCGAGGTGTGTGCGAACCGTCCGTGAACATCCTCAGCCTAGGAGTCCGCGCGCATTTTCTTGGCAGAAGCGGCAAATTCAGGTGAAGTAAGGGCCCGGCTT
The DNA here is from genome assembly GCA_965219935.1 of Caldilineaceae bacterium. Taxonomy (GTDB): domain Bacteria; phylum Chloroflexota; class Anaerolineae; order Caldilineales; family Caldilineaceae; genus Bin34. The sequence goes on from CBDCOU010000003.1 coordinate 2,965,843, forward strand.
GTATCTTCAAGCATGAAATTCCACTCTCGGATCGGCGATAATCGAGTGTACGGAACTCCAAAGTGGGGTTTTGTAGGGTTGCACCCGGCCTACGGGCTGGGTGAGGATTGAAACAACGATGCGCGGGTGCGCCTGCGCCTGCGGCCCAATGTTGCACCCGGCCTACGGGCTGGGTGAGGATTGAAACCTGGACACCCGCTACTGGGCCCTGAGCCAGGCGGAGTTGCACCCGGCCTACGGGCTGGGTGAGGATTGAAACCTTCGCCACCCGCCGTTCCTTGCGCAAACGGGTCATGTTGCACCCGGCCTACGGGCTGGGTGAGGATTGAAACCCTGAAGTGGCGGCATGACCATGTCCGATGCCTACGGCGTTGCACCCGGCCTACGGGCTGGGTGAGGATTGAAACATCGTGGCCAGGGCCCCCTACGCCAAGGGCATTGAACGTTGCACCCGGCCTACGGGCTGGGTGAGGATTGAAACGCGTTGTCGGACGCGCTGGACGGCGGCGAGATCCACGTTGCACCCGGCCTACGGGCTGGGTGAGGATTGAAACCGGTCTCCATCTTCGGCATGGGCTACGCCTCCATGGTTGCACCCGGCCTACGGGCTGGGTGAGGATTGAAACCTGACCAACCGGCGCGCCCTGATCCGGCAGGCCCGCGTTGCACCCGGCCTACGGGCTGGGTGAGGATTGAAACGTGCGCGAGGCCAAGGCGGTGTTCAAGCACGCGTCGCGTTGCACCCGGCCTACGGGCTGGGTGAGGATTGAAACGCCATGCGCTGGGCCTGGGGATCGGCCACGACCGCGGTTGCACCCGGCCTACGGGCTGGGTGAGGATTGAAACTACATTCAGGGGCAGAGCACCGGGTGCTATCTCGATGTTGCACCCGGCCTACGGGCTGGGTGAGGATTGAAACATCCACGGGATTGCGGACGTGAAGATCGGTTCGGAGTTGCACCCGGCCTACGGGCTGGGTGAGGATTGAAACTGGCGCGAGGGCGTGCATGCCCTGCCCGATCCGAAGGGTTGCACCCGGCCTACAGGCTGGGTGAGGATTGAAACATCAGCATCGACCATGCGCTGGCCAGCACCACGGAGGCGTTGCACCCGGCCTACGGGCTGGGTGAGGATTGAAACCTGCCCACGACCGGTCACATCAGCACCACCATGAACCGTTGCACCCGGCCTACGGGCTGGGTGAGGATTGAAACTACATTCAGGGGCAGAGCACCGGGTGCTATCTCGATGTTGCACCCGGCCTACGGGCTGGGTGAGGATTGAAACAATGGAGCCATGACCTTCCTGGTAATGGAGAGCAAGTAGTTCTCGGTTTGTGGCTGGGGGCTGTTGCAATACGCGTGGGAATGGGTGCAGTATCACAAACAAAAAAGTTGGAGACCCGGTACCATAAGGGATGCACAGCCCATACCCCAAGGCTGTCAGGCACGCACGTGGCTGACTACATGGAAGAATGGAATTCGTCCCGCCCGTTATCGTACCTACTTCCACGCGCATTGCGATAGTCCCTATTTCCCGAGGACACCTCAGATCTCCCTGTGGGATGCAAAGCTTGGTAGGGCACCCAACATTGCATCAATCTCACCGGATCACTACCGTCCCGACCATACGTCCACCCACTGGAAACATCCGCATCTGATTTCGAGTAGTTGGCGATATATCCAAACAGAAGCGGGGACCCATGGGCCCCCGCTCTGCACTTCAGTGCAAACTGGCATTCATGTTGGACCGGAACCTACTGATCAGCCAGGATCTCGTTGGCCTCAACCGTCAGTTCCGCCAAGCTCGATGCCACATCGGCACCATCCGCAATGGCCGCCATCACTTCCTCCACCCGATCGCGCACGAAGTCGTAGCCGGGCACGGGCGGTTCCGTGGTGCCGTAGGACAGCAGCTCAAAGGCGGCCTTGTAGGCCGGATTCTCCTCGAAGTACGTGCCCAAGCCGTCCGCCACGCTCTGGCGCACCGGGAAGTAGTTGCTGGCACGCGCCCACTTGGCCTGAACATCGGGCGAGGTGTAGTGCTTGATGAAGATCCAGGTGGCCAGTTCGCGCTCGGGCGTGGACCGGCCCATGCTCACGCTGGCGCCGTAGATGTTCATCACCGGATCCTCCGTATGCCGCGGCAGCGGGGCCACGGACCAATCGAAGGCGGCCGCATCATTCACACCGGCAGCCACAAAGGGCAGGCCGGAACTTGAACCGATGAAGAACAGGAGCTTGCCGTTGGCAAACGAAACCTGGTCGCCGTAGCGCTCCGTGAGCGCGCCGGCACATCCGGCGTCGAAGAGGCCCTGAACCATCGACATGGCCTCGATCGTGGCCGGATCGTCGTAGGTGTAGGCCACATTCTCATAGTCGAAGATGTCGCCACCGTAGGCGAACGTGAAGCTGGCAATCGTGGAGGCGTTGAACTTGAACTGGTAGCCCAGGCTGCTCTCGTCGCCAAGGGCGCCGCTGAACCCCTCTTCCACGGCCCGGCAGGCCAACTCGGCGAACGCCTCGGGCGTCGTGGGCGGGCCGTCATGGCCCAACTCGGCTAGCCAGTCCGAGTTGTAGTAGAGCACCTCCATCGAGCGGTTGGGCGGAAAGCCCAGCCGGGCGTTGTCGAAGGACGGGAAGATGTCGGCGTTGTAGAAGCCGGAGAAGAAATCCGCCTGTTCCTCTTCGGACAGACCCCACTTGGGATCCGACACGAGGCTGTTCATGTCCACCAGGCCGTCACCCAGTTGGTAGGTGGCGGACTGGTTCTGGTAGGCAACCACCAGATTCGGCACGTCTTCCGTGCCAATCACGTTCAGCATCTTGCTGAAGATATCGCCGTAGCTGCCCTGGTTGGACCCTTCGACGGTAATCCCGTATTCGTTGGTGTCGTTGAAGTGCGCAATGATTTCCTGCAGGGCCTCTTCACGCGAGCCGGAGTGCTGGTGCCAGAACGTCACGGTCTGGCCCGACGGGTCCACATCGGCCCACATGGACATATCATCCATGTCCTCTGACATTTCCTCGGCGGCCGGGGCGGTCGGCACACTGGTCACGGCACAGCCGGATAGGACAACAAGCAAACAGAGGAGCAGGGCGCTCCAGGCCAGTAGTCGAGCCTTCATGGTGTGGATCTCCTTGGATTCACTGCGAGGCTGAAAAAAACGAACTGAGTTGGTCAAACAAGCGAACAAGAACAAGGCTTCCACCGGGCCGCACGGGTTAGCCCTTGAGACCCGTCAGCGCAATCCCTTCGGTGTACTGCTTCTGGGTCAGGAAGTACAGAATCAGGATGGGCACGATCGTGATCATCGACCCGGCCATCATCAGGTGCATGAGGGGCCCGGCCTCCTCGGCAAACCGGTAGAGGCCGACCATGATCGGCCGCCAGGTCTCGGTCGTGGTCACCAGCAGCGGCCACAGGAACTCGTTCCAGGCCCCGATGAAGACGAACACCGTTACCGTGAAGATGGCCGGCTTGGACAGGGGCAGCACGACCCGGACCAGGAAAAGGTTGTGGCCGGACCCGTCGATGCGGGCGGCATCCCACAACTCCCAGGGAATCTGGGCAAAAAACTGCCGCAGCAGAAAGATGCTGAACACCGACGCCATGCCCGGAACGGTGATGCCCTGCAGCGTATTCAGCCAGGACCCGCCGGGCAACGGAAGGAAGGGCACCCGGTTCGCAATCACCAGGAAGTTCGGGATCATGGTGACCATGCCCTGAATCATCAAGGTGCTGAGCATGATCGAGAAAATCAGGCCCCTGCCCTTGAACTCAATGCGGGCGAAGGCGTAGCCGGCCAGAATGGAAGTGAAAAGCTGGCCGGACAGGATGACCGCCGAGATTACGATGCTGTTGAGGAAGTACCGGGTAAAGTTCGCCTCCTGCCAGGCTTCCACGTAGTTCTCAAAGCGGGGTACGGAAGGCAACAGCTGCCGGGTGACCGTCTCGCCCAGGGTCATCAGGGATGCGGACATCATCCAGGCGAACGGGACCAACGAGATCACCCCGCCCAGCAACAGGGCCGCGTACAGCATCAGCCGCCCCAGGCGATAGCGCACGGCACGGCCCCTGCGCGCGACGGCGCGGGGCGGGGTGAGGCCGATCGGTTTGACGACCTGGGTGTCAGCCATAGAACACCCGCTCCCCCAGGACCTTCGACTGGACAAAGGTCATGTACAGGATGATGACCAGCAGCAACACGGCCTGCGCCGAGGCGTAGCCAAACTGGTTGGCCTTGTTGAAGGTGTTGAAGATGTTGATGCTGACCGTGGTGACGGTGCCCAGGGCGGAGGGCTCCATCATCACAAAGATGTGGTTGAAGGCCTTGAAGGTCCCGATGAAGCCAATCACGGAAAGGTAGAAGGTCACCGGCGACAGCAGCGGAAAGGTGATCCAGCGCAGCTGTTGGACGTGGGAGGCCCCGTCAATCTCGGCCGCCTCGTACAGGGTCGGATCGATGCTGCCCAGGCCGGCCAGGAAGATGACAGTGTTGTAGCCGACATAGGTCCAGATGCCGAAGAGCACAATCGAGACCAGGGCCAGGCTGGGCCCCGCCCCAAAGCCGCCGAGCTCGGTGCCGAACAGCAGGTTGAGCAGGCGCTCGGATTCGAACAGCCACTCCTGGGCCGGCAGGCCGATGGCCTGCATGCCCCGGTTGGCGATGGACAGTTCCCGGGGACTGAAGATGTTGCGGAAGATGAGCGCCGTTGCGATGACGGGCGTGATGTAGGGCAGGAAGAAGATCATGCGGAAGAACTCCTGCCCGCGGATCTTCTGGAACAGGATGTAGGCCAGGCACAGCGCGATCAGCAACTGGACCGGGATCGAGCCGAACGCGAAGTAGAAGGTGATGGGGATGGCATTCAGGAAGCGGTCGTCGCCGGCGCTTAGCATGCCGACCCAGCCCGTGGGAATCAGCCACAGGCTGGCGGCCACAACAACCAGGCTGGCGATGCGGGCCACGCGATACCCCGGATTGCGGTTCGAGCCGGGCCGTGTCCACAGATACCAGGCTCCGAGGAGACCGAGGAATCCGCCGACGAACAGGAGTGCGGACCACGGGTCGCCGATGGCCTTGAGGTAGTTCTCGACGCCGACGTAGCCCCGGTCCACCACGCGCCAGCGGCGCGTGCTCATGTACAGGGCGTAGCCGACCGGAAACAGGCCGAAGCAGAAGATCAGGATGCTGGCCGGCAGGATGTAGAGGTAGCCTGTCAGCTGCGACTGCCAAACCTTCAGGGACCCCGCGGCGCGGCCGCCCGGCTGTTCGACTCCCTGCAGTGATGCCGCGGTCATCGACCGACGCTCCGTACCCGCCCCGCCAACCGGGGGCTTCAGGCCAATTTCGATGTGGCGCGGAGGGGTTTCCCGCGCCTCCAATCCGGAGCCAAGTATACAATGGCGGGTCGTGCCGGGACCCGCCCGCGCCGCCTTAGTGAGTATGGATTTCCTTATGGAGCCGCGGATGCTGCAACAGTCCCCTTCCCTCTGGTTCGAGGACTTCGCCGTGGGCGATGCGGTGGAAAGCCTGGGCCGCACCGTGACCGAAGCCGACGTGGTGAACTTTGCCGCCCTCTCGGGCGACTGGAACCTGATTCACACCGATGCCGAATACGCGCGGGAGCAGATGTACGGTCAGCGGGTGGTGCATGGCCTGCTGGTGCTCTCCATCAGCTCCGGCCAGATGGTGCGCCTGGGGTTCCTGAACGACACCACCATTGCCTTCATGGGCCTGGACTGGCAGTTCCGGAGGCCGGTCTTCATCAACGACACCATCCGCACGCGCCTGACCGTAAGCGAGTTGCGCGCCATGAAGCGCCTGGATGGCGGCAAGATCACCTTCAAGGTGGAGGTGATCAACCAGGAAGGCAAGCAGTGCCAGCGGGGCAACTGGGAACTGCTCTGCAAGTCGCGGGAAGCGCAGGCAGACTGAACCGAATCCCGGCCGTCTCCCGTGCCGGTCGGGCCGGCAGCCTGGAGCTGTCGTTAAACCGCAGCGACGGCCGGCACTTCCGCCGCGGCCTGTTCTTCCGCCTGTGCGTAGACCTCGGGCCTTCGCGTGGCCAGGACCGGCACCGCCTGCCTGATGCCGTCCACGGACCCCAGGTCGCATTCCACCGTGTACACGCCGGGCGCGGTGCCGGCGTCGACCAGCACTTCGCCCCAGGGATCCACAACGGCGCTGTGGCCGCAGAACCGGATGTTGTCGAACTCGCCCACGCCGTTGCAGGCGACCATGTAGGTCTGGTTCTCGATGGCGCGGCTGCGCACCAGGGCCTGCCAGTGGGATTGACGCAGATCCGGCCACTGGGCCGACATAATCTGCATGCGACAACCCTGGCGCGTGTAAATCTGGAACAGTTCCGGGAACCGCAGGTCGTAGCAGATGGCCAGGCCGGCTTCGTGTCCGTCGAGGACCACGGTTGACAGGGCACCCCCCGCTGCCAGGAACTCCTCCTCCTGCAGCATGGGCACGAGATGCACCTTGCGGTAGGAGGACAGCAGCCGTCCCTCGCGGTCGTAGACGACCATGGTGTTGTAGATCCCGTCGTCCGCCCGTTCGAGCAGCGAACCGGCCACGGTCAGGTTCATGTCCCGGGCCAGCGCCGCGAAGCGGCCGAAGGTGTTGTCGGGGGTCGGCTCGGAGACCAGCGGATCGGCGAACTCCTCCACCCGGTCCAGCGCGTAGGAGGAGGCCCACAGTTCCGGAAGCACCGCCAGGTCCGCCTTGTCGTGGGCCGCCATCTCCAGGTAGCTGCGGGCCGTCAGGAAGTTGTACTCCGGATCCGCGATCCGGCAGTCCATTTGCAGGAGGGAAACTTTCATGGTACTCATGCTTCTTCCAGGGCTTGTACGGAATTGTTGACAGCGGACACTGTGTCCGTCAGGTGCTTGCCGCCCGAAGGGGTTGCCCTCCGAATGATCAAGGGGCCGGAAAGGTTCCCGGCAGGATGGAGGTCCAGACTACAACACGTCCAGAATGGATTCCCACTCATCCGGTGTCCGGCCGGCCTCCATGATCCGGGAGAGCATATCGTCCGGGATTCCATCCGTAGACCACGTTGCCACAAGGCGCTCACGGTCTGCATCGTTCAGGTCGGGCAGGAACGCATCCAAAGCCTGAATGAGGATTCGCACCTGGCCTTCTTGGATTCCTGCCAGTTTGACCGCCAGCTTGAGGTCGCTTTCGCGGTCCCGCCAGCGTTCAACGGCGGGATCCCACCACTGGAAGCGAGGTGGTGAGCGGTCCTCTTCCGGCACCCCTTGCTGCGCCTCCTCGCGTTCCCGGGCATCCGGCATGATGCGCACACGCGTGTGGAACACCGCACTCCGGTACTCGTTCGCTACGGGAGCCTGCCGGTAGCTGCCACCCTCCAGCCGGTACATCAGGAGTGCCCGGGGCGAATCCGACCTGCGCTTGCCGCCCAGGTCGTACACCAGGTACTCCGAGACCCCCGCCGCGGCATACAGGTGCTTCTTGTAGTTGAGATCCCGTTCCGCCGAGCCTTCGGACACCACTTCCAGCACCAGCGGCGGGACGGGGGCACCCAGGTCGAGACGCAGGACGCCATCGGGCATGAACCGTTCCCGCTCCGATGGCGACATGACGGCCCGCACCAACATGTCCGGACGCACGCCTTTCCGGACGGGGTGGCTTATGCGGGTGGCCCGGTTGGCGTGCTCGATGGTCTCGGGGCGGAAACGGACCAGCCTCTCGTAGTCTCCCTCCAGGCCCGTGCCGACGAGCATGTCGGAGGATGTGTCGGCCCCGCGCTCCTGGACTTTCCGAGCCCGTTTTTCCAGAGGACTCACAACCCCGTCCGCATCAAATTCAACGAAGTGAATCCCGTCAGCGTCGTAGTCGGGGTCGGTGGTGGATTCCTGGTCGTATTCATGGGCGGGGTCGTAGATGAACTCGGGATCGAAGTGGCCCAGGGTCTCCAGTTCGCGTTGCCATTCCGCAAGGTGCTCCCGTCGCCAAGCGGCCCGTGCCCGACGTGCTTCCCGCGTCATGTCCGGATCGGCAATGTCAATCGTGGGGACCGTGTCCCCACCGTGGGCACTCGCCACGGCAGGCGGCCGTTCCCGCACCGCAACCCCAGCCATGTTCATCCTTCCATTGGTTCTGCGTTCGGCCCCATTCTACCCGGGGAAGCCTGCCGGCACCGATGGGGCCGACAAGGCTGACACCGGACACCGTGCCCGCTGTCAACCATGCGGCACAGCCCCCTTTTTCCTTGGGTTCAATCGGACTCGTGCAACACGATCACGGCCGAGCCGGGCAATGGCCCTTCCCGCTCGCGCAGGACATCGGGTGTGCTGCGATAGGTCGTTTCGGAGGTGTCCTCATCCTCCTCCACTTCCGGCTGGGTCGAGAAGCGGAACATGAATGGGAACAGATAGGCGCTCACCACGATGCCGAATCCCGCCAGCACCAGCACGGCCGGCCACCAGTCCTGCCAGTACGGCAGCCACCGGGCCTGGGTCTGCATGTAGGCAAACACGGCGAACAGCCCCATGATGAAGCCGGGGATTGGAGCCCACCAGAAATGGGTCTTGTCACCCAGCAGGAAAAGCAGGACGAAGACCAGACCCAGGCCGCCGAACAGAACGGCGCCGAGGGTTTCGATCGACTCCAGGAAACTACTGCCGTAGAGCGTGAGGCCCAGCACGACCATGAGGCCGCCCATGACCAGGCCCCACCACCGTTCGCTGGAATCGATGACGTAGGCCAGGAGGAAGCTCAGGGCCATGCCCCACACCAGGATGGCGGCCGACAGGCGCGGCTCGAAGCTGTCCGTGGTCGTCAGGTACAGCATCGCCGCCAGCGAAATGCAGGTGAAGGTCGGGATCAACTGCCACCAGTTGGACCGGTTGCGCACAAAAAACCAGGCGAAGCCCAGCCCCCCCGCCAGCAGCAGGGAGGACAACAGGTACTGCAGGTTGGGCGTGGCGAACTTCAGCATCTCCTGGTTGATCAGGAGCAGCAGAACGCCGCTGGCCGCCAAGGATCCGGACAGGAGCAGGACCGTCAGGCGCGAATGCTTCGGTAACATGACCATCGAGGAAAAGGCGTGTGGCCGCCAAACGGAGTATACATCCGGTCGCGGGCCGATTTGATGTCCTCCGGCCAGTCAATGGAAGCCCCCTACAACATGACGACGAAACTGTACAGCGAGGATCCCAACGCCCTGTCGGCGGTGCGGCGGGTCCTGGCCGCACAGGCCTGTTTCGCCATGCCGACCGATACGGTCTACGGACTCTGCGCCGACCCGCGCGGCAATGCTTCCGTCCAGTCCCTGTTTGCCGCCAAGGGCCGGCCCGAGTCCAAGGCCATCCCGGTGCTGTTGGGCTCGCTTGCCCAGTTGCCCGAGATCGCGGCCATGCCCCTGCCGCCGCTGACCGAGCACTTGGCCGAACACTTCTGGCCGGGCCCCCTGACCCTGATCCTGGAGGCGCGGAAGGGCCTGCCGGATGCCCTGCTGGCGGGCGGCACAACCGTGGCCGTACGGGTAGTGGCCAACCCGGTCTTCCGCAGGATCGCACTGGCCACGGGGCCACTGGCCACGACCAGTGCCAATCGTTCCGGCGGCCGGGACTGCCAGACCGCGGACCAGGTCATGACCCAGTTGGCGGGACGGATTCCCCTGGTGCTGGACGGGGGTGCCTCGCCGGATACGCGCCCCAGCACCATCGTCAGGTCGGAAGGAGAAGGAATCCACATCCTGCGCACAGGCTCCCTGGAGCCGGCCGTGCGCCGGTTTGCGGCACAGTGCGGTGCGTCCGTGCAATGAACGGACCCGTAGTCGGCGTGGACGCTTCGCGCAGCACTGCCGACCAGCCAACCGGCACCGAGAACTATGCCCGGGAAATCCTGCGGCACCTGCTCCGGTTGCCGGAAGCCGCGGACATCGAGTGGCGGTTGTATTTCAGGGCCGGTGCCGATACGCTGCCGGCGGAACTGACGGACCGGTCCAATGTCGTCCCGACGCCTCTCCCCAACCGAAGGATGTGGACCCATCGCTCCCTGGGACCCGAGGTGCGGCGCCGCCGGCCCGATGTCCTCTTCGTGCCTGCCCATGTCCTGCCGTTCGCCTGGACGCGCCGGAACATGCCGGGCCAGGTCATGACCATTCACGACCTTGGCTACCGCCACTTTCCCAAGGCCCATCCCTGGCGGCAACGCACCTATCTGAACCTGACTACGCGCTGGGCCGCAGCCCGGGCCGCATGTCTGATCTGCGACAGCGAGGCCACGCGGCAGGATCTGATCCGGTTCCATCGGGCCGATCCCGGCCGGCTCCACACCGTGCACTTGGGTTGGACCCCGCCGTCGGACCCGGATCCGGCATGCGATCCCGGCGCCGTGCTGGCGAGGTTCGGACTGCGGAGGCCCTTCGCCCTGTTCGTCAGCACGCTGCAGCCGCGCAAGAATGCGGAACGCCTGATCCACGCCTACGGCCGCCTGCACGCCCGGGAGGATCCGGGGTGGGATCTGGTCCTGGCCGGGCGCATCGGCTGGCTGGCCGAACCCATCCTGGCCGCGGCCCGTTCCTCGCCGGCTGCCGAGGCCATACACATCCCTGGTTATATCGATGAAGAGGATGTGGCGGTCCTGCGACGACAGGCGAGGTTCTTTTGCTATCCTTCGCTGCACGAGGGCTTTGGCCTGCCGGTCCTGGAAGCCCAGTCCCAAGGAGTGCCTGTCTTGACGTCCAACCGTTCCTCCCTGCCCGAAGTCGCCGGTGACGCGGCCCTGCTGGTCGATCCCGAGAACGTGGATGAAATCGCACAGGCCATGCTGCGCCTGAGCCGCGATGAGGAGCTGAGGGCCGAACTCGTGGCGAAGGGCCACGAAAACGTAAAGCGCTTCTCCTGGGAGAAAGCCGCCCGCGAGACCTTGGCGGTCCTGAAACGTGCCATGAACAAGGCCCCATGAATTCCGGCCGGCCGGAGCGGCCGGCCCCCATCGACATCCTCGGCGTACCGGTCCATCCGGTGGACTATGCCGGGACGCTGGCATTGCTGAAGGCCTGGCTGGACGCAGGGGGTCCCGAGGCTGACGGGTCGACGCGGCAGATCTGCACGGTCAATCCCGAATTCATCGTTGAGGCGCGGCACAACAGCCGGTTTCGCCAGGTACTGAACGAGGCCTGGCTCAACGTGCCGGACGGCGTGGGCGTGCTCCGGGCCCTGAACCTGCATGGTTGCAGCCTGACCGAACGCGTCACGGGAACCGACCTGATACCCCGGCTGGCGGAGCTGTGTGCCGCGCGGGGCTGGCGGATGTTTCTCCTAGGAGCCGCCCCCGGCGTGGCCATGGCCGCGGCGGATGTGCTGGTGAAACGGTTTCCGGGTCTTGAAGTGTGCGGAACCTGGTCCGGATCCCCCGCCGACAACGACTGGCCCGTTATTCATCGGCTGCTGGCCGACACGCAACCGCACGTGCTGCTGGTGGCGTTCGGGCATCCCCGTCAGGATCTGTGGATACACGGCCACCTCGGCGATCTGCACAGCCGGGTGGCGATAGGCGTGGGTGGTGCCTTCGACTTCATGACCGGCAAGGTGCCGCGCGCGCCCGGGTGGATGCGGGACCGCGGACTGGAATGGCTCTACCGCCTTCTCAGGCAACCGGCCCGATGGCGGCGCATGCTGAGCCTGCCTGTCTTCGTTCTCCTGGTTGCGAAGGAGCGGCTGGTCGGAAAGGCCGCGCAGAAATAACGGAATCGCTTCCAGACATTCCCCGAACGCGGCGGTACCGTGCCGGCTGTGATTTCGCCGGCTGGTGCAAACAAAACCACTCGGACATGGGATGGCGTACAGTTATCCTATAGCCATGGACAGGCTTGCAACCGCCGCAAACTGTGGGGATAACGTTATCGAACTTCCGATGCGTCGGTGTCCGACAGCCCTTGGTCGGTGCAGTTTTGCCACAGCACGAAATGTCGGTGACCGCTCACGATGATTAGCCAAAACGCCACCTACCCACCCAGGCCCACTGTCGATCGGGCCACCCTGCCGCCCGGACCGCCGGAGTGGCCCGTCGTGGGCCAGGCCTTCCAGTACCTGTTCAACCTGTTGCCTTTCATACATGGCGCCGCCGCGTACGGCGATCTGGTTACGCTGTCGGTGAAACCGACTCTGGTTTATCTCATCCACCATCCGGACCTCGTGCAGGAGCTCTTCGTCACCAATCATCGGCGCGTGGGCCGGGGTCGCACTGTCGAGACGCTCCAGTATCTGTTGGGCTACGGACTGGTCACATCCGACGGCCCGTTGCACCTCCGCCAACGCCGTCTGATGCAGCCCCAGTTCCACCACCGGCGCATTGCCGGATATGCCGAGTCCATGACTGACTTCGCCTGCCGCCACATGGACGTGTGGGAAGACAAGTCACGGGTTGACCTGGCTGGAGAGATGAGCGACCTGACTCTAAAGATCGTCGTCAAGACACTGTTCGGCCTGGAGCTTCCCGACACGGTGCGCCGCATCGGCGCGGCCTTCGAACTGGCAAACGACTACATCAAGGTGCGGGACAACCAGCCGCCAGCCCTGCGCAGCCTACTTCACCGGCTGCCCTTGCCCTTCACCCGGCGTTTCCGACGAGGCCTGGCGTACTTGGACCAGACCGTGTACGGTCTCATCGAGGAACGTCGGAAACACGGTCTGGAGAGTGAGGACCTGCTCTCGCTCCTGCTTAACGCGAGGGATGAAGAAGCGAGCCATCCGTCGGAGGCAGTTATGACCGACCGACAGGTGCGGGACGAGGCCATCACCCTATTCGCCGCCGGCCACGAGACCACGGCGACGGCACTGACCTGGACCTGGTACCTGCTGGCCACTCATCCCGAAATCCAGGCGCGGTTTCACACCGAACTGGACAGTGTCCTGGGCGGTCGCACACCAACACCGGAGGACATGCCCAACCTGGCTTTCACCAACCGGATTCTCACCGAGTCGATGCGCCTGTACCCGCCGATCTGGTCCACCGGGCGGATGACCTTCGAGCCAATCACGCTAAGGGGCTACGAAATCCCGGCCGGAGCGTTCGTGATTGCCCCGCCACTGATCGTCCACCGGGATCCCCGCTGGTTCGACGATCCGCTGGAGTTTCACCCCGACCGCTGGACGGCGGAGTTCAGGGAGCAGCTGCCCCGGTTCGCCTACTATCCCTTTGGCGGGGGGCCGCGCGTCTGTATTGGGGACGGGTTCGCGTGGATGGAGGCGATGCTGATACTGGCAACCTTGGGACAGAAATGGGCGATGCGCCACGACCCCAACCACCGGATTGAGCTGCTGCCCCTGGTTTCCCTGCGGGCCAAGGGCGGCATGCCCATGTTCCTGGAACGACGCCGCTGAAGCCAAGGTGGGCCTGTCTGTCTTGGCCCTCCTGATTGTCAGGGAGCGGCTGGCCGGAAAACCCACGAAGCATCCGAGGACTGTCCCTGGCGCTTTCTTGCGGGGCAAGATCGTCGGTTCCAATGCCGTACGCGCTGCAACGGTCCGGGGGAAAATCAGACCTCCAGACGGTCCCGTATGGCCTGCTGCAGTTCCTCGGGGTTCGGGCCGTACCGGAGCCTGAGATCGAAAACGATGTTCGGATCCAGACGCGCGCGAAGTTCGTCGTTGTCGAGCAAGGCCCGGAGCTCGTCCGCAAACTCCCTGCCGACTGCCGGCAGCAGGAGTTCGCACAGAAAGTCGATCTCCTTGGCGCGGGCACCTTCCCGCCAGCCTTCCTGCCAGCCCTCCAGCCAACCTTCCTTCCAACCTTCCTTCCAACCTTCCAGCCATCCCCCTTGCCGACCTTCCTCCTTCACCGCAACGTAGCGGCGCTGGTATGCCTCTGCCGCTTCCTGCAGACCTTCCCGTCGGCCATCCTCCTTCACCGCAACATAGCCGCGCTGGCATGCCTCTGCCGCCATGGTCAAGTCCTCCGATGTGGTGATCACGTCCCGGACAATGTGCGCAACATTCGACACTCCGCGACTTGCCCGTTCCGCGCGCATCAAGTCCATCCAGCAGAGATGGCGGGGTAACCCCATTCGAAAAGACGGCGGAGTTTCAGGAACACCCTGGCCCCGGATCAAGCCTGGCCCAGACGATCCCGCAGGGCCTGCCGCAGTCCCGCAGGGTTCGTGCCATACCGGAGCCTGAGATCGAAAACGATGTTCGGATCCAGACGCGCGCGAAGTTCGTCGTCGCCCAGCAGGGCGCGGAGTTCGTCCGCAAACGCCCTGCCGACCGCCGGCAGCAGGAGTTCGCACAGAAAGTCAACTTCCTTGTCGCGGGCACCTTCCTGCCGCCCTTCCTCCTTCACCGCAACGTAGCCGCGCTGGTATGCCTCTGCCGCCATGGTCAAGTCCTCCGGCGTGGTGATCGTGTCCCAGTCCAATTGTATGGCATCGAATATCTGCCTGTCCCGGTCGCTCTGCCCGGACCATCCGCGCATCGTCAACTTCATGAACTCCACCAAGGCGCGCGCCGTACGCGGGTTCTTCAGGGCCCTGACACCTTCCGGGAACCCACTCGTCAGATAATCCCCAGGGTAACGGGCCCGTTCCGCACGCACGATAAGGTCCAGTTCCCGCGGCAAGCCCCAATCGCTGAAATCATCATGGAGCACGTCCATGTAGATGTACGGGAACAGGGGACCCGGCACGGAGACGTGCCCACGCGTCAGTTCGGACAGACTCGGCGGGGTCCAAGGCGTTACCCCCGTGTAAACCAGGAACAGACATGGCAAGGGCGGCGGCCGGCGACGACTGAACCGCTCCTTGCGGTCCAGCGAAACCAGCGTGACGCTGGCATAGGCCAACAGCCGCATCATGATCAGATACTCTCGGCTGGACTGAATCTCACAGGCCAGCAGCATGCCGTCCCCCTGTTGGGTTTGGAAGCGCCAGCACTGGTCCTGTACTGTCTCAAGCAACTGGCCCCATACGTCCACGTCCCGCACTGTGGGCAGCACTTCTACTGAATCCAGGTCGGGCTCGCCCAGCTCCAGCCGTGTACAGGCAAACCCGACAAAAGCCTCCACAATGCCGTGACTGTCGAACAACATCTTGTATCTGCGATCGGAGCGTTGCATTGCGCAGGCCATCGTCAGCGTTTAAGAGCGCAAACAATAGCACAAATCTTTGAAACCATTGATTTTTGGACACGTTGTGCCGGGCAGGCTCCGTCCAGCACCAAGATGATTGGCAGACACACCGACAACTTCGACCTTTTTCGGATGGCCTGACGATGCCGGCACCCAAATGCAGTGCAGGTTCCTGCAAGTCGGGTGCAACCGCGGTTGCACCCGGACCGCCGTTGTTTCAACCGGGTCCTGCGCCTATTCGTCCTTGAAGCCTTGGGCAAAGGCCGTCACGTCCGCCACCGGCTCCCCCAGCGGTACCAACACGCCTTCGAAGGCAACCTCGCCGCCCGGCACCAAGGTCCGCTCATCGGACAGCATGGCCCGCACGGCCGTAACCCGGCGTTGGGCATCGAAGGCTGTCACCACAACTTCGGGGTCCGCTACGACCACTGCCCCGAGGTTTACCACCAGACCGGAGACAAGGACCGTGCCCGACGGCTGCGGTTCAAACCGCAAATTCCCAACCGACAGCTCGGTCGCGTAGCCGCCGATGTGGGCAGGTTTGATGGAGGCTACCGCCAGCGTCCATCCATGAGCCATCTGCGACACTTCACCTAATCGGAACATGAACGGTGCAGCTTTGCCGGGGGGTGTGATGTGGCGCACGGCCAACGCGGTCCGACGCACCATCTCCGTACCGTCGGGTGTCTGCAGGCGCGCAGCCACGCGAATCTGCTCGACCGGCACGGTGTCCAGGTTCGCCACCTCGCCCATGACCCAGGCGGTATCCAGGCCATCCACCGCAACCGCCACGCGCCTCAATTCATGCTGTGCGCGTACGGGATTGGCATCCTCCTCCGGAATTCTCCGGACAGGTATTTCCAACCGTTGCCCTATCTGGAGGCCGCGCGGATCACCAATCCCGTTCAGTTCCTGGAGATCCTCGACGGTCACTCCGTACCGGGCCGCGATGCCAATGAGCGTGTCCCCGGCCTCAACCTGATGTTGTTGCGGCATGGGCGTCGGGGTCGGGGTGCCGGGTGGCAACCGGACATCGATGTGGATGATTGGAGTCGGCGTGTAGGTGGGCACCGCCTCGTAGGGTGTTGGTGTTGCGGCAACGACCACCGGAGTTGCCGGGACCGAACCGTTGTCTTCGTCCGGCCGTTCTTGGGTACAGCCGCCGATACAGGCTGCCAACAGGAGACACGCAATCCACCGGCTGGCCGGGAACCGCATTCCACCGCGGTAGTCAGCGGACCTGTTCTTGGTATCCATAACGGAACTTATGATAGAAACCCCGGTCCCGCAGACGACACTCTGGACCGCGCGGGACACAAGACGAGGCTGCCATGTCCCTGATCGCCGTTCTCTCCGACAGTCACGACAACATCTGGAATCTGGACAAGGCCCTGCAGGCCGTGCGCAGGTCCGGTGCCACCCATCTCCTCCACTGCGGCGACTTCGTGGCCCCCTTCATCATGCAGCAGCTGGCCGAGGGCTTCGACGGCCCCATCCACTGCGTCTACGGCAACAACGACGGCGATCCCCATTCGATCGTCAACATGGCCGGCCGCTGGGACCGGTTGACCGTGCACGGCCAATGGGCCGAACTGGAGATCGACGGCGTGCGCATCGGCATGAACCACTACCCCGAACTCGCGCGGCCGATGGCCCTGTCGGGCCTGTACGACCTGGTTTGCTACGGCCACAACCACCTCCAGAACTGGGAACAGGTGGGCAACTGCCAACTGGCCAATCCCGGCGAGATTATGGGGCGGCTCGGCGCGCCCAGTTGGGGTTTGTTCGACACAGAGAGCCGAACCTGGTCCTTCCGGACACTGGACGAGTAGTCGGACATGTTTGAAATCCGGTTCCTGGGCACGGCCGCCTCCGTGCCCACCCAGCAGCGCAGTCTCAGCAGCGCCGCGGTCCTCTATCGGAACGAGCGGTTCCTGATCGACTGCGGCGAGGGCACCCAGCGCCAAATCCTGCGCAGCGGCATGGGTTTCAAGCGGCTGGACAAGATCCTGCTTACCCATCGCCACCTGGACCACATCCTGGGGCTGGGCGGCCTGTCCAGCACGCTGGGACGATGGGGTTCGATGGAATCCATGCAGATCATGGGGCATCCGGCCACGCTCCAGCGGGTCCGGGAACTGATGAAGGTCGTCTTCAATCCCCGCTGGGAGTCCAATCGCAGGATTTCATTGGTGCCAATCGAAGCCGGCCCAATCTTCGAAACCGCGGACATGACCGTGGAGGCCGTCACAGTTGACCACCGCAATACGCCTACCTTCGGCTTTGTCTTCCAGGAACGGGCGCGCCGCCACTTCCTGGAGGAGAAGGCCAACGCCCTGGGGGTGCCCTTCGGACCGGAACGGCGGGTGCTGGTCAACGAACAGCCGCTGACGCTGGCGGACGGCCGGACCATCCATCCCGACCAGGTGCTGGGCGAACCCATCGCCGGCACCCGGCTGGTCTTCATCAGCGATGTCGACCGCACCGGTCCCCTGCACGACATTGCCGACGGCGCGGATCTGCTCGCCATTGAGGGCACCTACCTGCACGCAGATCGGGAACTGGCCCGGGAAAACGGCCATATCACCGTGCGCGCGGCGGCCCGGTTGGCCTCCCGCGCCCAAGTGCGCCACCTCGTCATTCACCATGTGGGACCACGCTACACCGTCCGCGAGATTCTGGCGGAGGCCCACCGGCACTTCTCCGAAACCATTGTGGTTTCGGACCTGGACCTGGTCCGCATCGGGCGCGGCGGACCGCTGGTCTGGGAGCGCTGGGCGGATGCCCGCAAGCGCCGGCGCGAGACGCGGCAGCCGGCTGGAGGCCAGCCCGACCCCGGCTAACCGGGTTCAGCCTTCCCGCAGGACGGCACCCGTCCGGTGTTCGACGGTACGGGCAATGCGCCGCCGGAGGCGCGCGACCTCCTTGTCGTTCAGGCTGTGGTCCACCGCCTGATAGGTCAGCCGCCAAGCCAGCGACTTCGTTCCCGACGGCAGGGGCTCGCCGGCATAGAGATCGAACAGCTCGACGTTCGTCAGCAACTCGCCGCCGGCCTGCCGGATGGCCTGCACCACGGCCTGGGCCGTGATCCCCATGTCCATCTGGAACGCCATGTCCTCAATTACCGGCGGATAGGGGCTGATGGCCTGCATCTGCTTGACTTGCCACGAGGGTGCCGCCAACGGTGGCAGCTCCACATTTCCCACCACCACGCGCCGTCCGTCCAGATCCCAGGCGGAACGCACAAGGGGATGCAGTTCCCCGGCCAGGCCGATGGGTTCGCCGTCCAGTTCGATGCGGGCGCAATAGGGTCCGTAGCGATGATCCTGGGCCGCCGCCCACGTGATGCGATGGTCCAGATTGAGCCGGCTGAACAGCAGCTCCAGGATGCCCTTCAGGTCGTAGAAGTCCCAGGTGTCCTCCCCGGCGGGCTGCCGGAAGTCCCCGACCTCGCGCGTGCCGGTCAGGACGAACTGCAGCTTGCGCAGTTCCGCGGGAAAGGGCGCCGTGCCCAACTCGGGCCGGAACTCGAGACCAATCTCGAAGGCCGCCAGGCGGTCCTCGTAGCGCAAGTTGTGGACCAGATGTTCCAGCGCGCTCACCAGCAGATCCCGGCGCATGACGCTGCGCTGTGGGGACAACGGGTTGGCCAGTTGGACGAACTCCGGTTCCCGGTCCTCCGTGGCATGCCGGGACAGGCGCAGGTGGTGCTCCGGACTGGAGTAGGAATAGCCTACGATTTCCTGCAGACCGATGCCGCTCAACAGATCGCGGATGCGCTCCTCGGAGTCCAGCAGGTGGCTGGGTTCGTGGCCGGGTATCTGCTCCCGCATCCAAGTCAGGCCCACGTCCCCGTAGCCCACGATGCGCGCCACTTCCTCGGTCAGATCGGCCGGGATGCGCAGGTCCAGCCGGAACCAGGGCGGGGTGCAGACGAGCACAGGCTCGTCCGCCTCCCGGAAGAGACCGAAGAGGCCCTCCTCACCGATGTCATCCGGAATGTCGTCCTGGACCGCGGCCTCAATGTCCAGACGGCGCAGAGCCTCCCGAATCGTGTCGAGATCCAGCTGCATCCCCAACTGTCGGTTGACCTCGCCGGCGGTCAGGCAGATCCTGGGCTCCTCCTGTCGGCGCACATACAGGTCCGCCGCGGGACCCACCATGCGACCGCCGGTGAGTTCGCAGATGAGCCTGGTTGCCCGGCCGGCAGCGGCTTCCGCCATGCGGGCGGGCACGCCGCGCGTGAATCGATGGCTGGCTTCGCTGTGCAGGCGCAGGGCCTGGGACGTCCGTCGGTTGTTGATACCGTCGAAGGTCGCGGACTCAAGCAGGATGGTGCGGGTGTCGGCGGACACCTCCGTCTCGGCGCCGCCCATGACGCCGGCGATTGCAATGGGGCCGGCGCGGTCGGTGATCAGCAACACGGACTCGGTCAGCTCGCGCTGCTGGCCGTCCAGGGTCCGCATTTGTTCCCCGGGGCGGGCCGTGCGCACGGTGATACAGGGCAACTCCTCCGCGCTGTCCCGGTTGCGTTCCCTCAGGAGGTCGAGATCGAAGGCATGCAGGGGCTGCCCCCATTCCAGCATCACGTAGTTGGTGATGTCCACGATGTTGTTGATGGCGCGCACGCCGGCCTGGGCCAGCCGTTGCTGCATCCAGGCAGGGGAGGGGCCCACCTGCACACCTTCGATGGCCACGGCCACGTAACGGGCGCACAGTTCCGGATCCTCGATGGCCAGTTCCACCTGGGGCGAGGCGTCCGGGTCGGGCAGCGAGCAGTCGGGCAGGGCCTTGAGCCGGCCACCGGTCAGGGCCGCCACTTCCCGGGCCACGCCAATCATGCTCAGGCCGCGGGCCATGTCCGGGGTCAGGTCCAGTTCCACCGTTTCGTCGCGCAGGTACTCCGTCAGGGGCGTCCCCACCGGCGCGTCCTCCGGCAGCAGAAGGATGCCCTCGTGCTCTTCGCTGAGACCCAGTTCCAATTCGGAGCACACCATCCCCGCGGAACGCACTCCGCGGATCTTTGACGCCTTGAGTTTCCGGCGCGGACGGGGACGCTCTTCCGAGTAGGCATCGACCAGGGTGGCACCGGCGCGGGCGAATGCCACCTTCAGCACCGGCAGCTCCCCGGTCCCGCGGAACTGGAACAAGTTGGGGGCGCCCGTGACCACCCGCTCCGGATCGCCGCGACCGTCGTCCACGTCCACCAGGACCAGCCGGTCCGCATCCGGATGGGGATGGACCCCGACCACCCGGCCTACGCGCAACGCCTCGGGATCCCACCAGTCGCCGGTGGTTTCGATCCCGGTCACTTCCAACCCGGAGTTGGTCAGGGCTTCGTCCAGCTCGGCGGTGGTCAGATCCCAGTCAACGTACTCGCGCAGCCAGGAAAGGGGAACCAGCATGGTGCAGTTGTCTCGCAAAAAGGCGGGCGGGCCTGCCCTGTCGACACGCTCAGGCTGCGGCCGCCTGCAGGCGCATGGAAGACTGTTGGGTCAATTGCTCGTAGACGATGTCGTGGCCGATGGCCCTCCAGATGCCCCAGGCTGCCCGGTTGCCCTGCAGACTGCGCAGATGGCTTGCGATGGCGGGCAGGCCTTCCAGCGCAATCTCGCCAATCTGGCCAATCTCGGTCAAATCGCGAGGGGCAGGCACATCCTCGTCCTTGATGACCAAATGAAACATGTAGGAGGCAAAGCAATAGCGCCGCACCGGGTCGGGGTGGTGAAATGCGTAGGTACATACTGCCAGGAAACGTTCCACCCGGCAGGCCAAGCCCGTTTCCTCGGCTACTTCCCGGAACAGGGCGTCCACAACGGACTCATCCGGGTTGATGCCACCGGTAAACAGACGGTACACACCCTGTGGGTACCGCGGCTTGGAGTGGATCAGGACCCGTCCGCTGGGGCGCGTGACGGCGAACAAGACCTCAGCGCGCCGGTCCCCCCGGCGCCGCGCACGCATATCGAGCAGATAATCGTCCAAGTCGATGCAGAAGTGCCGCCGGACCGGCCGACCGTAGAGGGCGGCCAAATCTTCAACCTCCCCCTCGGAAACCATGGGCCTGGTATTCGGAGGGTCCCCCGATTCCCTGCTGACCATCAAAGTCCATTCCCGTGCTCGTGAACAACCGCCTGCCGAATGGGGCGGCCTGTTCCGGCTGAGTCTAGGGCAGGCCCCGAGGGGAAACAAAAAATCGCGTCCGGGCCAACGGGGCGCGGTTGCCGTGAACGCTGGAAACCGGCGGTCCGGCGGTCCGGCGGCAATGCTTTCGCGCCAGGCGCCCCGGTTTGCCCGGCAACCTGCAGGGCAATGCGTATTCCGGTGATGGGGCCCGAGACTGTTGCAGACGATGCGGGATCGGGGCCATAGCCTCACAAAGGACGGAAAGCGTGATGGAACAGGGAGACCGGCATCCTCAAGCCAAGACATGCCCCGCGGACGCCACGAAGTTCAGGGCCCGGCCGGTTGCGGCAGGTGCTCCTGCAGGCAAATCACCGCATCCACGGACTGGACCTTGCCTCTGATCTTCAGACAGGTCGCATCCATTGCGACACGAGACACGGTGTCCGCCGACCCCTGCATCAGCCACTCCCGCAAACCTCGCCGTCATTGTCTAACCACACCTCCAACCGCGGTCGCGCGGTATGGGCCCGTTCGTTGCCTTCCTGCCCGGAACTTGGCGGAGGCCACGCCCGTGCGTGTGCCCGATCCGATGCTGACATCTCGAGCCGGGACAGACCGGACACTAATTCGGTTTCGTCTGAAATAATCCCCAAAGCATCGCTTTTTATGACATCATGTCATTTTAAATTACCTCATTTGCATGTCACTATGTCATTAAAAATGTCAATCGGCCCATCCCCATGATATTCTGTCATCGAAGGTATCAGTCGGTCTGTTCAACGACAAGAGGCAGGGCATGCAATACAGGTATTGGACATTGGGAACATTGCTGGGTTGTCTGCTTTTGTTGGCCATTTGGCCTACAGGCGAAGTGCAATCCCATTACTGTGACGACAATTTCTCCGAACAACAGGACAGGGAGAACTGCTGGTGGCGCTACTGGAACGGTTTGACCACGGATGCGGACCAGGAAGCACAAGCAACCGCCACTCCGTCTTCTGAATCTGCAACAGACGGAACGAGCTGCGATGAATTATTTACAGAGCAACAAGACAGGGAGAACTGCTGGTGGCGCTACTGGAACGGTCTGCCCCTGGTTCCAGCGGACAATATCAGTCCGGCAACCGCCACCCCTGAACCTGGCACAACATCTGGCAGGGCTGCCAAAGCTTCAGGAAATTCAGGCGACCCAACCCCGACTCCGACACCAAAGGTAGAGTTAAGGGTTCCCGGGCATGATCCTGTTAATGTAGGCGTTTCTGAAGATGGAAAGGTGGATATGAGCGCCTTGAACAAGCTTGAGCCGGATTGCGACGAGGCTACACTAATAGTTCACGTTGACGAGAATGGTAACGTGGTGATAGAGGTTGAAGAATGTCGCTCTGATTCGTAACAGTTCTGTATTGCTACCAGGTCTGTTGGATGCCAATTCCAAGCAATAGGAACAATTGGGGAGGGGTTGGCAGCTGATCCGCGCACTTCCCCGGCCTCGTCCTTCAGGACGAGGCCGGATGTTCGCTCGAAGGGTTGACGGGGCTCGACTCCGGCAGCGAAGGCTGGTTTGGGGACCCGGAACGTTGGAGCGGTTGTGGTGACCAACAAGGACAGAGTCTTTCAACCTGTCCTGCAAGCCACCAACCCGGATAACCGGCCGCGCACCGTGCACATGGCGGCTACCAGTCGTCGAACAAATTACCCGCGCGCCACCACCAGCCACCCGGCTCCGACAGGATAATCGTCAGCGCCGCCATCAGCGCCAGCGATGCCCAAATCAGGATGTTGAGCAGGTGGCGACGCAGCCAGGCCCGTTGGGGCTCCGTGCCGAAACTCCGACCCAGCCACTGGCGCAGCAGGACGGATCCGAGCATCAGTCCCACAACCGCCGCCTCGCCGGCCAGACGCAGTACCGCATGGCTGTCCTCGTCGATCGGCGCGTCCAATTGCCAGAACCAGACGATCAGGCCGGCCTGCATGCAGTAGGCGAACATGCTGTCCTGGCCTAAGGGCATGAACAGCCAGCCGCCCAGCCGGTGCAACAGGGGCCACAGACGGGTGGTCAGGAGCCACAGGATACGAAGATACACAAACACGATCAGCAGGCTGTGGGGAGGCATCAGGAACTCCCGCACGACGAAGCTTCCCAGAAATTCCTGCACGGCCTCGTTACCCCCGTAATCCAGGACGAAGCCAATGAACAGCACGACCCCGACAGCCACGACGACGGCATCCACAACCCGGCCGGCGCGATGGGACTGCCACCAGGTGCCCACAACTTGGCGGTGGTAGCCCAGTACCACGGCTCCAAAGAACAATGGACTGTTCGCCGCCAGGTGCCTGAAAGCCGACACTTCGAGGCTCGTGGCGTCGGGGTGCAACTGGGTCATGACATACACGCACAGAACCGTGCCCAACACCAGCCGCGTTCGCTGCCGGTCGAGACCCCAAAGGGCGAGCGGCGCCAGGGCGACATAGATCACATAGGCGATCAGGATGTCCATGTCGAACGCGCCTTCCTTGAGGGTGACAATGCCAATCATCCACCCCGTCAGTTCGCCCCGGGAGTATTCGCGGAACATCTCCAGGCTGAGGAGGGCCGTCAGCAGGAAGCTGAAAAGCACCACATAGCGGTAGATGAGCCAGGCGCGCGTAAGCCGGCTGGTCACTTGTTGTCCCAAAGGCCGGCCGACGGCAATGAGACCGATGGTGAAGCCGGAGATGAAGAAGAACACCTCGGCGGCATTGATCAGAAAGCGCGAGCCGCCCGTCACGAAGATGAGGGGAGAAGCCAGACCCAAGTGGGTCAGGGTCATCACGAAGATGCAGTATCCCCTCAGGTAGTCCAGCCGCAGGTCCCGCTTGCCTGCGATGTATCCCTCACCCGAACCGAAAAAGGGCTTGAGCGCTTCGGCGCGCAATCGGTTCACAGGCGGGATCCCCGTCTTCTGCCGCCAGACCACGCGTTGAAGATCGGGCCTGCTTTCCGCCGGACAGCCCTATTCCGATCACTGGCGCGGGCGCGCCGGTTGTCCGTATTGTTGGGGCGATGCCGCATCTGCGACCCACACAATGCCAACGACGACGTTGCCGTCACGCGCGCGCCGCAATTCAAGGACCGGAACGCTCGATAGTGTTCGATCCCTACCAGGTGGTCCGCGGTATCGAATCCAAACCGTGGCGGGACACCGCGCCACTTGTCAGGACGAGGTGCGCCACTCCGCGGGCCGTTCGGTGATGTCCACCACGTTGCCGTCGGGATCAAGAACCTTGAAGGAGCCGATGGGAACGGTGTCGCGGTCGTAGTCAAGCCGTTGCTTCACGTCTTCCTTGACAATGTGGGCCCCGATGTCCGTCAGCCGCTTGAAGATCGGCTCCAGGCTTTCCACGTACACGCCGAAGTGCATGTGTTCGTCACCCTCCTCGTGCGGGGGCGCAGGCTGGGTCTCAAACGGCAGCAGGGTCAGGTTCACATGACCGTCGCTGAGATCCATCGAGATGCCTTCCGGCCGATAGTCCACCCAGGAAAAGCCCAACCCCTTTTCGTAGAAGGTGCGGGCCTTGTCCAAATCGCGGCAGCGGACTGCCAAGTGCCTGAGTTCCAACATGCTCGGTCTCCGTGGGTGGTGGGCAGGCCGGATCCCGCCCGGGATCAATAGTCTTCTTCGTCCTCGCCCAGCAACACGCCGACGCGCGTGTCGGGATCCCGCTCGTCCAGCAGGATGCCACCCCCTTCCGCACCGGCCGGATCCGGGGCCATGGTCTTCTCGGAAGCATGGAACCTGTGCTGGCGCAGCAAGTCCCGTTCCGCCCAGGTCAAGCCGTAGCGGTTGCGGGGATGCAGCAGGGTCTTGACCAGTACGCGGCCCACCAGGCGTTCCAGTTCCCCCGCGGTCCGGAAGGTGTCCCAATGCACCAGCGAACCGTGAACGAAGGAACGGCCGGCCGGGGTCAGGGCGGTCTCCTTGCGCAACGGCACGATTTCGCGTTCCAGGTCCAGGGCCAGGTACCACTCCTGTCCGGCCGGAGCCGTGATGTCCTGACCCATCAGAAAGAACACCCGATCGCAGTTGGCGATGTTCTCGAAAATGTTGTCGTAGATGTCGCCACCGGCCGGTGTGCGCCGGATTTCAACCTTGTTGTGGGCAGGCAGGGATGCCAAGGTCGTCGCGATGATTCCTCGTTCGGCATCCAAGTCGTTGGTGGCGCTTACAAAAAGGCGCAGGGTTTCTGCCATGGGCGCGGGGACAAGTCGGGAGGAACAGGGAAGGCCAATCCGTTGCGCAGCGCCTGAACTGCTCTGGCGACGGCGGCGAGAGCGGATTTTAACACAGGGATCGCCGGGCGATTTCCGGCTACTCGCCCCTGTCGTCGCATGCAGAGGGGAAAGGCGAAGGGATCCCGGAACGACTGCCACGCGATGCCGCCGCCGTGTACCGACAACAGGCGCATGGACCCGCCGATGGATGTCCCCTGCCTGCAACTGGCCCTGCTGATGTTGGCCTTGTTATGAAAGCTTGGGCAAACTCGACCACGTCTGGATCGGCACAAGATGGCGTCGGCCCGGACCTCACCAACACTGGAGCCCACTATCCGGTCAAGACCTCCGCCGCCGGAGCTGTTTTTCCAGCTCGCGGGCCCGCTCTTCCCACTGGTAAGCGCGGGTTTCGTATGCGACGCGTTCTTTACGCTCTTCTCTCAGTTCTGCTTCGGACTTGCGAGCTCGGGCATCGGCTGCCTCGGCGCGTTCTTCGGCCTCCAGCGCGTGCCACTCGGCTGCTTCGGCGCGGGCAACCTGGTCATCGTATGTGGGAATGTGCCGTCCCGTAGTCGGGTCGTACCAGCCCAGCTTCCCATACTCCCAGCGAAGATGGAGATTCAGGACCGCACTGTAACCCTGCAGAACTTCCGCCTCCAGTTCCTCAATGGCGATGGGCCGGTATGTGCCGTGTTCAAGCCGGTCGCCGGCCAGCATGGATCCGTGGTAACGGCCCGTGTCGTCGAAGCGCCAGTATTCGAGGATGCCCAGAGCAGCGTAGGCGTCGCGCTTTTCTCCCACGTCCAGGTACCCGGTGGCGCGGGAGGCAATCTCCAGCACGAAATCGGGCGGCTTGCCCTGTTCCGAAATGATGTAGGCATTGCTCCGTCGGTACGCCTCGGGATTCACCTTGAAGGCGATCATCAAATCCGGAAACTTGATGCCCGCCATGTCACGGGTGGGAAAGGGCGCGATGTAATGCTCTCCTGCCACAAGCGTCGTGTCGGGATGACCGAAATACTTGGTCAACAGGTAGGTGCTGCCGGTGAGACCAAGGTGGTTGAAGCCAGATATCTCCTCGGGCCTGCGTTCGGGGGGATCCGGCATCGGCAGCAGGGAGTTGATCTGTGGTGCCGTAACGACGGACTGTGTGGTGGTCATGACAACCGTGTTGGAATCGGCGTTGAGCCGGGCTTGCGCACGGTCCATGGCAAAGCCTAACCGTGCCGTGGCTTCGGCCTTGAGGGTTGAATTATGAAAGATCGCGAAACGGTACCGGAATTCCACTCGGCCGATGGTCGGCACCAACACGGGTCATGGAAGTTGACATCCGTGACCAGGAACGCGCAGCCTGCCATTCAGGCGCGTTTGGAGGCCACCAGTTCCATGTCCGCCTCCACCATGGTCGCGACCAGCCCTGCAAAGTCAAGCGAAGGCTCCCAGCCCAGTTTGCGGCCGGCCTTGGCGGCATCGCCGACCAGAAGATCCACGTCCGCCTCGCGCATGAACCTTTCGTCCTGGACCACATGGTTGCGCCAATCCAGATCCACCACGTCGAAGGCGGCCTTGGCAAACTCGCGGATGAGATGGGTCTCGCCCGTGGCCACCACATAGTCGTCCGGTTCGTCCTGCTGCAGCATGAGCCACATGGCCCGCACGTAGTCGGGCGCATACCCCCAGTCGCGCGACGTGTCCAGGTTGCCGAGGGCCAGTTCGCGCTGCAGACCCTGCTTGATGCGCGCGACGTGGTAGGAAATCTTGCGGGTCACGAATTCCATGCCCCGCCGCGGGCTCTCGTGGTTGAACAGGATGCCGGAACAGGCAAACAGGTCGTAGGCCTCCCGGTAGTTCACCGTGATCCAGTGTCCGTAGACCTTGGCCACGCCGTAGGGACTGCGCGGGTGGAACGGTGTCTGCTCCGTCTGGGGAACCTCCCGGACCTTCCCGAACATTTCGCTGGAACTTGCCTGGTAGAACCGAATGGACGGATCCACCTCGCGCACGGCTTCCAGCATGCGCGTCACCCCCAGGGCCGTGGTCTCGCCGGTCAGGACCGGCGCCTCGAAGCTGGCGGGGATAAAGCTCTGGGCGGCCAGGTTGTAGATCTCCGATGGTCGGTGGTTGCGAATGATGGAATGCAGACTCGTCTGATCCAGCAGATCCGCCTGCTCCAACACCACCTGGTCCAACAGGTGTTCTATGCGGTGGTGGTGAAAGACGCTGGTGCGCCGCACCATGCCCACGACCTTGTAACCCTTTGCCAGGAGGAATTCGGCCAGATAACTGCCGTCCTGACCCGTAATGCCCGTGATCAGGGCCACCGGTTGCGTCATTGTTGTTCCTTGTGTTCGACTGGAGCTGGATCGGATGCCAAGGCGGCGCGCCAGCTGTTCAACATGTCCTGCAGCGTTGCGTCCAGGGGCACCACGGGCCGCCAACCACCCAGCGATCGGAGCTTGGCAATGTTGGCCCGCATGACCGGTGGATCGTTGGGCCGCAGGCGCTGTGCGGCGGTCCGGACCTCGATGGCAGTGCGGCCGAACGCCACAAGCCGTTCCAATGCATCCTGCAGTTGTACGACAACCCCACTGCCAATGTTGTACACCTCGCCCGATGTACCCTGATCCATTACACGACAAAGGGCCGAAGCCATGTCGCGGACATCCAGGAAGTCCCGTCTGGCCGCCAGGGTGCCGGTCTCCACCACCGACGGCTGCTGTCCCGCCTCGATGGCCGCGATTTGACGGGCAAAGGAACTGAGCGCAAAGTCCGAACTCTGACCCGGACCAATCACGTTGAAGGAACGCACCACCAACAGGTTCAGGTCGGCGGCCAGGGACATCTGCCGGGCCATCATCTCCGCCGCAGCCTTGCTGACCCCGTACGGCGACACGGGCCGGACAGGATGATCCTCGGCAATGGACGCCCCTTGCATGAAGCCGTAGACGGCACTGGTCGAAGCCAGGAGCACCCGGCAGCCCGGAGCGTGCCGGACCAGGGCCTGTAGCAGGTTCAATTGCGAACGCAGATTGATTTGGTAGGTCCCCCACGGATCATGCCAACTGAGGCTCTCGCGACTCTGTCCCGCCAGATGAAAGACGCGGTCGGGACGAATTCGGGCCACGGCCCGGTCCACCCACTCCGGATCCGAGAGGTCCCCGCGCAGGGTTCGGGCCTCCAGCCCCTCCGGAACCGGATTGCGCCAGGCCGTGCCCCACAGGGCGTGTTGGGCGCCTCCGGGCAGTACCCGAGCCAATTCGCGCCCGATGAATCCCGAAAGGCCTGTCACCAGGGTCGTGGTGTGGGCAGGAGTGGGGCTCATCGTGTGAAACCGGCGGCAACAAGAGGCGAGTCAAGCAACAGCGTAACCGAATCAACCGTGAAACAGGCCCGTTTATCGGTCAAAGTCGTCAAGGTTCGGCCGGAACAGAAATGTGCAGTATCGGGACCGGACGTAGTCCGCGCGGCCCCGCTCTGTCGAAGCCACTTTCATAATCAAATCTATCAAAAAGACACTATTGGGGTTTTGCTAAAATCCACTGCATGAAAGTCGGTTATGTGCGTGTGGGACCTGACGAGCAGACACACACACGCCAGATAAAGGCCATCAGAAAGCAGGGATGCCGCCGGAAACGCATCTTCGTTGACCGCTGCCGCGGATCGGTCCCCGCCGCGGAACGTCCCCAGCTGCAGAAAGCCCTAACCATGCTGGGCAAGGGCGACACCCTGGTTATCTGGCGGCTGGATCGGCTGGCCCGTTCGCTGACGGACCTCGTGGCCCAGGTCGGACTACTAAAGGACAGAGGCGTGTCACTCCTCTCGGTCAGCGACAAACTCACGACGAAGGCCGATCCCGGCAAGCAGGCGCGACGGCTGTTCGCGTCGTTGGCCCGGTTCGAGAAGGATCTGGTCGATGAGCGCACGAAACCCGGACGCGCCGCGGCCTTGGCGCGGGGACGCCAGGGCGGAAGGCCGGTGAAGCTGTCCGGCGACAAGCTTGAACTGGCTGCGGAACTCAGGCGCCAGGGCTCGTTGCCGGTCGTCGAGATCGCCAGGATCGTCGGGGTCAGCGCGCCGACCATTTACCGGCATGTGAACGCCGACGGCTCCCTGCGCGGGAAGACCAGACCGGTGTCGCCGAAGCCCCCGCCGGAGTCGCAGCAACCCTAGAAGCCGACACGGTTCGAGCCATCCGTCCACAGTCGGCATTGCCCGACAAGCACCGGACCACCATCGGCGGCAAGCCAACCGCGGGCAGGATTCAATGTCAGACGCCAAGACAGCGAACGAACGGCGCATGCCGTGTGCTGACCTACAATGCACGACCAATGCCGGCCGCGACCATGCCCGACACACTCCTTAACTCGGTATTTGCATCAACACCCCGCAGTTTGTGGCCATGCGCGCGCTTGTAACCGGCGGTGCCGGGTTCCTTGGACTGCATCTCACGAACCGTCTGCACGCCCTGGGCTGGCCGGTTCGCGTGCTTGACGACCTGAGCAACGGCCAGCCGGAGTTCCTGGACCGGGGCATCCCGCTCCAGAAAGGGGATGTCAACGACCTGCCTCTCCTCTGGCGGTTGCTGAAAAACGTTGATGTCGTATTCCACCTCGCCGCGCTGGCCAACGTGCCGGAATCCGTCCACTACCCCCGGGCCTACAACACGGTCAACACCGGCGGCACCGTCGCCCTGCTCGAGGCCTGCCGGGATGTGGGGGTCGGCCGCGTGATCCTGGCCAGCAGCGCCACCGTCTACGGTGCCCAGTCCAGGCAACCCGTATCCGAGGACGCACCGCTGAAGCCCGGCGTGCCCTACGCAGTCTCCAAGGTCGCGGCGGAGAACTACCTGTTCAGCATTGCCGGGCTCAACGGCTTCGAAGCCGTCGCGCTGCGCATCTTCAACACCTACGGTCCCTGGCAGCCCGTGCCCCATGCCCACGCCCCGGTCATCCCCCGGTTCATGCACGATACCCTCAACCGCCGTTCGGTCGTCATCTTCGGCGACGGCCACCAGACCCGCGACTTCATCTACATCGACGACGTGGTGCGCGCCTTGGTCCTGGCCGCGGAAAAGCCGGGGATTCACGGGCATGTCCTGAACATCGGCAGCGGCTGCGAAACCACCATCAATGAACTGGTGGGCCTGATTGGCCAAACCGTTGGTCGCAAGCCCCATGTCCTCCACAACCAGGACACCACCCCCGGTGTGAGCCGGCTGGTAGCGGACATGTCCAAGGCACGCCGCGTGCTGGACTTCAAGCCTCGGGTCCCACTCAAGGACGGACTGCAGCGGTTCCATGAACTGGAGCCGGCGTTTCAAGGCTGAGGCCGCCAAACCCGGTGCCGGACGCGCCCCGGTGCAGGCCGCGGTGTGCCGCGTCCACACTGGCACAGCCCTGCCAGCGTGGACGGTGCTGTGCCTGGCGGTATGTCTGGCGGGTTGTAGCCGCATGGCGTCGGAGCGGTACCTGAACGACCACAGCCTGGAACTCAACACGCCGGCAACCGCAGTCCAGTCCTGGCAACCGTTCACCGTCCACCCGGGCAGCCATGCCGGCATCATTGCCGACGACCTGGTCGCAGCCGGTTTGATCAACGACGCCCGGCTGTTCATGGCCTGGGTGGACGCACACGGCCTCGATACATCCCTGCAGGCCGGCGAGTACCGGCTCTGCCCCTGCCTGACCATCCCACAGCTGGCCGCAAGGCTGCAGAGCGGCCAGCTACCGATCCTCGTCGTGACCGTGCGCGAAGGTGTGCGCCGCGAACAAACGGCGGAACTGCTGGAGACATTGCGGCCGGGCACCGGCGCGGACTACCTGCGCCTGACCGGTACCGCGGATGCCTTGGACACCTGGCGTCGCGTGTTTCCATTCCTGCCGACCACACCCGAAACCGCCTCACTGGAAGGCTACCTGTTTCCGGACACCTACCACATACCCGACACGGACGAGGCGGCCGCGGATCTGATCCGGCTGCAGCTGTCCCGGTTTGGCAGTGTGGTCGTGCCGGAATGGGAAAAGGCCCGGTCCGAACAGGCAACCGCACTGTCCCTCCTGGAACTGGTAACCCTGGCCAGCATTGTGGAAAGGGAAGCGGTCAGCCCTGCGGAACTCGCCACGATTGCCGGCGTGGTCCACAACCGGCTGGGCAGCGACATGCCGCTGGAAATGGATGCGACCGTCCTCTACGGGTTGGGACCTCCCGCTCCCGGGGAAACCTGGTGGGGCCGCGTCCTGACGCGTGCGGACCTCAGACAAGAAAGCCCGTTCAACACCTATCTCTTTGCAGGCCTGCCCCCGGCCCCCATTGCCAATCCCGGCTGGCGGTCCCTGGCAGCCAGCCTGCAGCCCGAAAGCCACAACTTCCTCTTCTTCGTGGCCGATCGGGATCGACCCGGACACCACCGATTCGCCGAGACCTACGCTGAACACCTGGCGAACGTGAAAGACTACTGGCGCTGACGCTGAGCCAACGGCTCGCTTGACTCCGCAGCATCCCGATTCTTAGAATCGCCAGGATGGGAAGGTGGCGAAACGGCAGACGCGGCGGACTTAAAATCCGCTGAGGTAACTCCTCGTGTGGGTTCGAATCCCACCCTTCCTACCTACAGCAAAACATACAAACTGCCGCAACCCAAAGCCCTTTCGCGGCACTCGATCGGTTGAGATCGCGCCGGTTTTGGTGCACAATATGGCTATGTTGCACAATTTCAGATGGGCGGACCTGCTTCTTGGGGCCCGCATCACACGCTGAAGGACTTCCAATCATGGATGGCGCGAACACTACTTTCGTCCTGATTTCCACGGCCATGGTCATGCTCATGATCCCGGGCCTGGGTCTTTTCTATGCCGGCCTGGTGCGCGCCAAGAGCGCCCTGTCCACGGTCATGCAGTGCTTCATCTGCATGGGGGTCGTGGGGGTGGTCTGGGTCCTGTGGGGCTACACGCTCGCCTTCGGCGAAAGCATCGGCGGCTTCATTGGCGGCTTCAACCACTTTGCCCTCCAGGGCGTGGCCCTCGAAGGTGCGGACGGTGAGTTGTCGCCGATGCTCTTCATGCTGTTCCAAGGCATGTTCGCCGCCATCACGCCGGCCCTGCTGGCGGGTGCCTTCGCGGAACGCATCAAGTTCAGTGCCTTCCTCGTCTTCGTCGTGCTTTGGTCCTCGCTCGTCTACTCCCCCGTGGCCCACTGGGTCTGGGGTGGTGGCTGGCTGGGCGCGCTGGGCGCCCTGGACTTCGCCGGTGGCAACGTCGTGCACATGACCTCCGGCGTGGGCGCGCTGGCGGCAGCCTTAATCATCGGCCGTCGCATGGGCTTCTCCCGGGAACCGATGGAACCCCACAGCATCATGCTGGTCCTGCTGGGCACCGGCCTGCTCTGGTTCGGCTGGTTCGGCTTCAACGGCGGCAGCGCCCTCGCGGCCGACGGCATCGCCGTCAACGCCTTTGTCACTACCAACACGGCCGCAGCCGCCGGCGCCCTAACCTGGATGCTGATCACCTGGCGGTTTGGCGGCGGCAAGCCCTCGGCCATTGGTGCGGCCTCGGGTGCCGTGGCCGGCCTGGTGGCCATCACCCCCGGCGCCGGCTTCGTGGAACCCATGCCGGCGCTTCTGATCGGTATCGTCGCCGCCATCGTCTCCTACGCCGCCATCGAATTCCGCATCCGGCGGCAGTTGGATGATTCGCTGGACGTCTGGGGCATCCACGGCATGTCCGGTACCTGGGGCGCCCTGGCAGTGGGCCTGTTCGCCTCGACCGCCCTCTCCGACGGCGGGGTCTTCACCGGGAACGCCAACCAGTTCGTAAGCCAGCTCATTGCCACCGTGGCGACCTGGGCCTATGCTTTCATCGTGACCTGGATTCTGTTCAAGCTCGTCGACGTGGTCATGAAGGTGCGCGTTTCAGAAGCGGACGAGGCCATCGGGCTCGATGCGTCGCAGCATGGTGAACAGGAAGGCGGCGCTGTGTAATGATTGGGGGTATCCGGACAATTCCCGGCTGACGCCATCCAACCAACGGGGAATCGCATGAAAAAAATCGAAGCCATCATCCGGCCGGAAAAGCTGATCGCCGTCAAGGACGCATTGTCCGAAGCCGGGATCAAGGGCCTGACCGTATCGCAGGTAACCGGACGCGGCCAGCAGCGGACCATGGTGCACAGCGGGCGCGCCGGCAGGGGCGTCGCCTCGGACATGCTGCAGCGGGTCAAGATCGAGATCTTTGTACGGTCCGAGGACACCGATACCGCCGTGGACGCCATCATGGCATCGGCCCGCACCGGCCAGGTCGGGGACGGCAAGATTTTCGTCCTGCCCACCGAACGATCCGTGCGCATCCGCACCGCCGAGGAAAACGAACAGGCCATCTGACTCCTCCCAGCGGCCCGACGATCGGACCGCCGTCCTGCCAGCCGTACCGGGTTGCAGGGCAATCGCAAGATGTGCGAGGCCCGGCGCATTCTCCATGTAGGCGAGATTGCGTCCGGCCTTGCGGCATCGGATGGCCATGCCGGTCTGGGTGGTGGTTTCCCTCCGAAGCAGGTTGAGTGCCATCTTCCGGTGCGCCCTCATTGTTGCCCACAGGTGCCGGGCCCCTAGGGGAGAATAGCCGGGATGAAATAGCGGGTAGCGACACCGACTTGGCTTCCCACCCGTCGTTCCGTCTCCACCAGCAAAAGGTTGTGCAGGTCGGGCCGGTGCCCCTGCGGGTCCACATACTGCCGGTATTCCGGGTCGCCCAGAACCCAGCTCCGACGGATCTCGATGCACCCGCGGCATCCGTGGGTGGCATGGGGACAACCTCCAAACCACACCTTGCGCGTTCCACGGTGAAAGTCACATCCGGTGCAGCCGCAGTGTCGACTGGCGGTCCTTGACCATCAGCCCATAGTCGGACGGCTGTAACCGGATATGAACCAATGCCTTCCGACAACCGATGGCATCAGTGGTGCCGGTCGTACCGCCCAGGTCCGGCACCTTGGGGATGTCTGTGATTGCATTGGACTTGGCCGCTCCGGCCGTCTGCGCCAGCCGACTCTCACAGGCACAGACGCTCACCGTGTGCAAGGCCGACGGTCGCGTGCATGCCGGGCCGTCTTGCCGTCCAAGGCCACTGCCTGACCGGACAGCAGGCCGGGGCGGGATCTGCACCCGCTGCGCAAACCAGTCGCGGTGGTCCCGACCGAACTCCCCCGCTTCGACCAGGTGTCGATACCGCCGATGGGGCGGTCAGGGCCAAGAAGAGAATGGGCACAAGCGGGCGCCTGCGGAACATGAAGACTCCGGGAATCGGGTACGCCTGCCAGGCAGGGATGATGCCATGCGAGAGGCCATCGCGAAGCCCCATAGGGTCGACAGGGGATCCCGATCCGGACAAGCCTCCCACAACGCAATTTTGCGACTGCCCTGCGGGTTGCCGACATGAACGGTCAAATTGGTATATCATTAAGGTCACAAAATCATCCTGGTAGGTTCTGTTGCAGGCCGGTGCCTCGGCACCGTCGTTGTTAACCTGCGCTCCACTCCCCTGCGACTGGCATTCGGAACCTGATGAACAGGTCGCGAGGGAGCTCATGAAAGTCTGGTACAAATTGCGCCCGTTGGCCCGCTTGCTGGGCGCAGGCATCCTACTGCTGGCAGTGGCCGCGGCACCGGCGGCGGCCCTGAACAAGGTCCACGTAGTCCAAAGAGGCGAGACGCTGTCGTCCATCGCCCGCCGCTACGATGTCCCCATCTCCGTCCTGGCCGCCCAGAACGGGATCGACAACAGCGACTACATCTTTGTGGGGCAGCGGGTGGTGGTCCCCGCCTCCGAGACCGCCCTGATCCCGTCCCTGGGCATCCACACGGTCCGTGTCGGCGACTCCCTGCCCGACATTGCCGCCCTCTACGGAGTTCCGCTGGAGAAGATCCTGTTCTTCAACGGGATGGACTCGCCGTCCGCACTTTGGGTCGGCCAGCCGGTCCTGGTACCGGTTCCCGCAACCCCCGGGCCACCGCCTTCGGCGGTCGCTCCGGCACCGATTGTGGTAGATCGCAACGCCACGTCGCACCAGGTGCGGCAAGGCGACACGCTCTATTCCATTTCGCGCGCCTACGGCGTGGACATCCAGACCCTGGCCACCCACAACCGCCTGCAGGACATCGGACGGCTGTTTGTGGGCCAGACCCTGTCGCTGCCCAGAAACCCCCCAACGGCTCCGGCGGTCGGCACGTCCCAGTCCATGCCCCGGTCCTCCTCGGTCATCCACACGGTAACCCTGGGCGATTCGCTGAACTCGATTGCGAACCGGTACAAGGTGACCGTCAGGGACCTCATGCTGCTCAACAGCCTGGACCACGCGTCCTTGATCTGGGTGGGACAAAACCTGGCCTTGCCGCAGCGGGCCGACGGGTCCGAGCCGCTGATTGTGCCGGCTGCGGTGCCGGAGCCGGCCGCGGCTCCTGAGCCTCCCCTGCCTGTGGTCGAGCCGATCCCGGACCAGACAGGCCTGCCCCAGCTCCCGGCCAGCTTTGTCCACATCGTCAAGCGGGGCGAGACCCTGTCGGACATCGCCCAACGCTTCAAGGCTACCGCCCTTCAGGTGAGCGACTACAACGGCTTGTCATCGCGCGATCTGATCGTGCCCGGCCAGCGGCTGCTTATCCCGCGCCGGGCGGCACAGGCGCAGGGCTACATGGGCAAGCGCTGGGTCGAGATCGACCTGTCGTCCCAAACCCTGACCGCCTGGGACGACGAGGACCTTTTCATGCATGTGAAGATCAGCAGCGGCCTCGTGCAGTACCCGACCCCGGTTGGCCACTACAACATATGGCACATGAACGAAAGCCAGACCATGAGCGGCCCGGGATACAGCCTGCCCAACGTGAAATTCAACATGTACTTCTACAGCGGCTACGCCATGCACGGGGCCTACTGGCACAACAAATTCGGCCAGCCGATGTCGCACGGCTGTGTCAACATGACGGAAGCAGACGCGGAACGGCTCTATCGGTTCGTCGATCTGGGCACCGAGGTTTGGGTCCACGGCTGATCATCCACAGAGCCCCGCGCCGTCAGCCGGGTCCGCAACCCAATCCAACCAGGCACCCCCTGTCCGGTGTGACAGTGGGGTGCCTTATACAATAGGCGTCTGTTCAGGGCCGCGGCCGGTTCGCGGCCGTCTTCATCTGAATGCCCATGACTGCCGCCATTCAAACTTCGCCGCCATCCAACCAGGGTCTGACACAGACCAGCCTGCCGGTTGAAGGCATGCACTGCACCGGCTGCGCCCAATCCATACAAATGGGTTTGGGCACCGTGCCGGGCGTGGCCTCCGCGGCTGTCAGCTACGCCGCCGGCCAAGCCGAGGTGCAGTTCGACCCGCGGCAGGTTTCACTCGGTTCGCTGGCCGGCGCGGTTGCGGACCTGGGCTACACCGTCCCCCGATCGGAAACCGAACTCACCATTGGGGGCATGACCTGCACGGGCTGCGTCCAAGCCGTGCAGCAGGCATTGAACGGCACGGAAGGAGTGATCGAGGCCCGCGTCAGCCTGACTCCGCCCCTGGCCACGGTGACCTATCTACCCCATGCCACCAATCCGGAGGCCCTGGCAACATCCGTGGACCGGGCCGGGTATGAAGCGGCCCAGCCTGAACCCGCGGGCGAACCGGCCGTAGCCACGGAAGACGGCGAACAGGCGGTAAAACCGGATCCGGAACTGCGCGGCCGGCGCCGTCGGCTAACCATTGCCATCGCCTGCAGCGCCGTCATCATGCTGCTCAACATGACGGCCATGTTCCTGCCCGATCTGCAGTGGATGTCGACCACCGCGCGGGAATGGACCGTGGCGGTCCTGGGCTCCATTGTCGTGCTGGCGATAGGCCGCGAATTCCATGTGCGGGCCGTCCAATCCCTGCTGAGGGGCTTTCCCGGCATGGACCTTCTGGTGTCCCTGGGATCCCTGGTGGCATGGGGCACCAGCCTGGCCACCTTGCTCCTGGACTTGGACCGGGCCCTGTTCCCCCTGTTCTTCGAATCGGCCGCCTTCATCATTACGTTCATCTATCTCGGGCGCTACCTGGAAGCCGGTGCGCGCCGCCAGACGGGCGAGGCCATCTCGGCCCTGATGACCCTGCAGCCGGCCAAGGCAATCGTCGAGCGCGGCGGCCGGCACCACGACGTGCCCCTGGCCGAACTGGCAGTCGGAGACACGGTCCTGGTGCGCGCCGGCGACACCATTCCCGTGGACGGCACGGTACTTGACGGGAGCAGTTCGGTGGACGAAGCCGTGCTCACCGGCGAGAGCCTGCCCGTGCCCAAGAATGCGGGCGATGCGGTCTGGAGCGGCACCGCCAACCTGGATGGCACCCTGCGTTTTCGGGCCGACGCGGTGGGTTCGGAGACGGCGGCCGCACGCATTGCCGACACGGTTCGCCAAGCCCTGATGAGCCAGGCTCCGGTCCAATCCCTGGCAGACCGCATCGCCCGCGTGTTTGTGCCCATCATCGTGGTCCTGGCCACGATCTGCGGACTGATTTGGGGTTTCTGGGGCGCCTCCCTGTACTACCCGAACCTGGCGCCGGCCTCCGTAAGCCTGATATTCGCGTCCGCGGTTCTGCTCATCTCGTGCCCGTGCGCCCTGGGCCTGGCCACGCCGACCGCCATGATTGCCGGCACATCCCTCGGGGCACGGCGCGGCATCCTGGTCAAGGATGCGGGTACCCTGCAGAGGCTGTCAACCATCGACACCGTATTGCTGGACAAGACCGGCACCGTGACCCAAGGCCGTCTGCAGCTGGAGAAACTGGCGCCGTCGCCACAGGCCACCCTGGACCCGGAACGGATTCTGTCGCTGGCCGCCGCCGTTCTGCAAGGCAGCGCCCATCCCGTCGCCCGGGCGCTCGCCGCCGAGGCGGAGCGACGGGAACTGCCGGTACCGCAGGCGGCCGACTTCCGCAGCCTGACCGGGCTGGGCGTGGAAGGCACGGTGGAAGGTGCCGCGGTTCTGATCGGCAGCCAGGCGCTCATGGACCAGCACGGGTTGTCCACCGCCGAGTTCGGGGATTTGCTGGCCTCGGCGGAGACCGGCTCGGCCAGCATTTCCTTTGTTGCGGTCGAGGGTCGGGTGGAAGCCTTCGCCGTCGTTTCGGACTCGCTGCGCCGGGAGGCAGCCGACACGGTGGCCGCGCTCCGCGCGTCCGGCATGGAAATCCAGATGCTGTCGGGTGACAACGATCAAGCAGCCAACGCGGCTGCAGCCGCGTTGGGACTGGACCCGGACCGCGAAGTGCGCAGCCGCCTGCGGCCCGAGAACAAGTTGACTGTCGTGACCGCATTCCAGGAGGACGGCCACCGGGTGGCCATGGTGGGGGACGGGGTCAACGACGCCCCCGCCCTGGCCCGGGCGGATGTCGGGCTGGCGGTGGCCGCGGGCCACAATCTGGCGTTGCAAACCGCGGACGTGGGCATCCTCAACAACCGGCTCAGCCGCATTCCGGAGGCAATCCGGCTTGGTCAGCGCACCATGCGGGTCGTGCGACAGAACCTGTTCTGGGCCTTCGCCTACAACGTGGCCGCCATTCCCCTGGCCGCGGGCGTATTCGTACCCTGGCTGGGCCTGAAACTGGAACCCCAGTTCGCCGCCGCCATCATGGCCGTGAGCAGCATCTTCGTTGTACGCAACAGCCTGCGCATCCGCGGGTTCAGCCTGCACTGAACCTTACAGTACGGCTTCTGTAGTGCCGGCAACCGGCGCGGACGCGTCCGGACATTTCCCTGGTCGCTGGCTTGGAGCCCTGGTCGTGCTGTTGTGGTTGGGATGGCCCACCGTCCCTGTCCAAGCCCAGGATCCCATGCCCGACCGGAGTTGGGCCGCGGCCGGAGAGACCACCTTTCTCCAGAACTGCGCTCCGTGCCACGGACCGACCGGCGCCGGCGACGGCCCCGTCATGGTTGAACAGAATCTGTCCGCGCCCGGTCTGTCCGATCCGGAACGGGTTGCCCTGGGCAGCCCCGCCGACTGGTTTCGGACCACCCGGGATGGACGCATCGAGAACCTCATGCCCCCTTGGGGCAACCAGATGACGGACGCACAGATCGGGGACGTGGTGGCGTGGATTTGGCAACTGTCCACCAATCCGGATGAGCTTGACGAAGGTGCCCGCCTCTGGGCAACGGTGGCCACACCGCTCGGAGACCGGGACTGGCAAACCCTGGCCCTGACCACCAACCACCAGGCCTGGGCGGAGTCGGTGACGACAAGCCTGGGCGAGCAACAGCATCCGGTTCCGACGGCGGAGGAACTCCGGCTGATCCAGCGGTACCTGCAGTCCCTGACCCTGACACCCGACTGGGCCCCTCCGCTCCGGCCCGGCACAGGTGTGCTGAAGGGCCGGATCCGGCAACTGAGCCCCGGCGAACCTACGGCTCCCCCGGCCACAGTGCAATTGCTGGCTCAAGTGGAAGAGACGGTTCTGGACGCCTATACAGTACCTGTGGCCGCCGACGGCACCTTCGTCCTGGAGGGTGTTGAACCCGCCCCGCGCATCCTCTGGACTGCACAGGCGGAACAGGCGAATCTCGACTTCAAATCGCCGTCCGTCAGATTCGACGAACTCGGTCGGACACCGGAACTGACGCTGGATTTGTACTTGCCGTCCGCCACCCATGGGAATCTTGAGGTCGAGTCCCTGCAATTGGTTCTGGCCCTGTCCGGCGGGCAGTTGCTGGTGGGCCAGACCGTTTTGCTGGTCAACACGCTGCCCTGGGTGTTCACGGGAGAGGTGGAGACGCCGGAAACGCTTCCGGTCACGGCCCGTATTCCCATCGATCCGGCGGCCGACGAAGTGACACTGGCCGATTTCGGCCGCACGCGGTTCACCGCCGGAGACGGATTTGTCCTCGACTCCGCACCGATTCATCCGGTGTCCGGTCGCCACCAGGCTGTGCTGGGCTACTCCCTGCCATGGCCCTTGGCCGATCAGCGTTGGCGGCAGACTTGGCCCTATCCCGTCCGTCAGGCAACGCTCCTGATTGCCGAGGTGCCGGGCCTGGAGTCCGAACCCGCGGGATTTGTGCAACTCGGTGAACGCGAACTGGACGGCCGGACGTTCACCGTCTGGCAGGCAACCGATCTTGCGGACGGGCTCCTGGACATTGGGTTCTCCGGACCGGCGGCCGCCCGGACCGACGCGACAGGGCAACAGGCGGCTGCCATCCAGGTCCTGCCGGAACCCGCCTACCTGATGCCCCGCTGGCTGCCGGCCGCCCTCGCCCTGATTCTGCTGGGTGGCGGCGGATCGCTGCTGCTGGCCGGACTGCGGCGCGAACGCCGAGAAGGACGTGCCTGATGCCGTACCTCCGGCCCTGTCTGACTGCCATCCTATTGCTCGTCGGCACCTTCCTGCATCCATCCGCGCCCACTCTGGCCCAGACCGAGCTGGATGACCGCATGTACGACATTGCACGCGAACTTTGGTGTCCGCTCTGCTCCGGCGTCCGGCTCGATGCCTGCGAACTGCAGGCCTGTGTCCAGATGCGCGCGGAGATCCGCCAGTTGTTGGCGGAAGGCAGGGATCCCGAATGGATCGTCGCCTACTTCGAAGAGGAGTACGGTCCGCAGGTTCACGGCCAGCCCCCCCTTCGAGGGTTCCAATCCCTGGCCTGGCTGGTGCCGGCTGGTGCCGTGGTCGGCCTGGGCATCGGTGCAGGTCTCCGCACCCGTCGGGCCGTGCGGCAACGGCGGTCCGCAGTCGTTCCCCGGATCCGCAGTCAACCGCTCCCGAAGGCATGAGGCCGTGTCCGACCATCCAAGCACGACAGAGTCCGTTGCCGGTCCGCCGCCGCTGGTGTCGCGTTCACTGCTGCTGGTTGTGGTCGCGATCTCGGTCATGCTCGTCCTGCTGGCCCTACTGGCCTGGCGTGTCCTGCGCGCCCAGCCGGTGGCCTTGGCTGTCGGCGATCCGGCTCCGCCCTTCCACCTGCAGTTGATCGAAGGCGGTTCCCTCACCTTGGCGGACCTGCAGGGTCGAGGGGTTGTCCTAAATTTCTGGGCCAGCTGGTGCGATCCCTGCCGCGACGAAGCACCGCTCCTGGAAGAGACTTGGCAGGGGAACCAAAACATGGGCATTACGGTGGTGGGCGTGGCCCACTTGGACCAGAAGGCGGCGGCCGTGCGCTTCATCCAAACATTCGGCATCACCTACCCCAACGGCCGGGACTCCGGCAGCCTGATTGCCCGCGCCTACGGTATCCAAGGAGTGCCGGAAACCTTCTTCATTGACCCGGCAGGCAATCTGGCAGGGGTTTGGCGAGGTCCCCTCACGGAGGAGTCCATGCAGCAGTTCCTGCCCCTGATCCAGCCCGCACCATGATCGCCGACTTTGCCGCCCTGGCCTTGGCGGCCGCGCTGGCGACGGCCTGTCTGGGCGTGGCCGCGTCCCTGCATGCCGGCGTACACGGCACCGGCTCCTGGCGGATGGCAGGCGACCGGGCACTGCGGGCCACGGTGTTGCTGGTGGCCGGTGCCACCGTCATCCTCTGGATCCTGCTGATGCAGGACCGCTTCGAAGTCCTCTATGTCTGGAGTTCATCGGAAGCCGCCCTGCCGCTCTTCTACAAGTTCGCGGCACTTTGGGGAGGCCAGGCCGGCAGCCTCCTGTTCTGGGCCTTCATTCTGGCCTGCGGTTCCCTTCTCGCCGTGCGCCGGGTAGCGCGGACACTGCCGGATCTGACACCCTGGACCACGGCCATCCTGTGCGCCAACCTGGCGTTTTTTCTGCTGCTGGTAGTGGTGCCGGCCAATCCCTTCCAGCGCATCCCCTTCCCGCCGGCGGATGGCGCGGGTCTCAACCCCCTGCTGCAGAACTACTGGATGGTCATCCACCCCGTCATGCTCTACCTGGGTTATGTCGGGCTGACGGTTCCGTTCGCGCTGGCCGTGGCGGCCCTGGCCGTCGGCCGCATGGACACCGCCTGGCTGCGGATGCTGCGCCGCTGGACCCTGGTGCCGTGGTTGTTCCTCTCGGTCGGCATTCTGATGGGCAGCCAGTGGGCCTACCTGGAACTGGGCTGGGGCGGCTACTGGGCCTGGGATCCGGTCGAGAACGCCTCCCTGCTCCCTTGGCTGACGGCCACCGCCTTCCTGCACGGCCTGGTTGTCCAGGAGCAGCGCGGCACGATGCGCCTGTGGAACATGGTCATGATCGGCCTGACCTACTTCCTGGTACTGCTCGGCACGTTCACGACCCGCAGCGACATCGTGGCCAGCGTGCATACGTTTGCGCGCAGTTCGATTGGCCTGTACTTCGTGGGGTTCATGGTCCTGACCGCGGTCGGCTTTCCCCTTCTCCTGTGGGTGCGGCGCGCGCTCCTGACCGAACCGGCCGCCCCTGCCGCCTGGCTTTCGCGCGAGACCGCCTTCCTGGCCAACAACTGGCTGCTGGGCGGCATTGCCTTCGCCACGCTCTGGGGCACCTACTTTCCCGTCTTCAGCGAACTCCTCACGCAGGAGCAGATCGCGGTGGCGGCACCCTACTTCCAGAAGGTGAACGGCCCTCTCTTCCTACTCCTGCTGCTGTTCATGGGAGTGGGGCCTCTCCTGGGCTGGCGCTTCACCCATTTGCCGGAGATCTGGCGCAAACTGCGGATGCCGCTCGCCGGTGCGTTGTTATTGGCGTTGGCCTCGTTGTTTCTCTTGCCTCCCAATCCCTTCGCCGCGGCCGGCCTCTTCGTTTGTTTCCTGGCGCTGCTGGGAGTGTTGCAGGAGTTCGCGGAGGCCATCCGGGCCCGCCGGCGCGCCCGCACCGAACATCCGCTGGTGTCCCTGCAGCAGCTGCTGGTGCGCCAAGGCCGTCGCTACGGCGGTTACCTGGTACACGTCGGCATCGTCTGCATGGGCGTTGCCATCGTCGGCAACGAGTTCCATCAGGAGGTGCGCCACATCACGCTGGAACGGGGCCGGCCGGCCGAGTTCAGTCGCTGGACCGTGACCTTTCTGGGCCTGACGGAAACGGAACAGGCCAACCTGACGGAATACAGGGCCTATGTGACCGTGCATGACGACGCCGGCAAACTAGTGACCCGCCTTGAACCGCGACGCAACGTGTACCACAAGACTCCGGAGGCGCCCACGAGCGAGGTCGGCCTGCACATGTCACTGCGCGAAGACCTCTATGTGGTGCTCAACGGCTGGCAGGACGAAGCCGCCTCCGCCACCTTCTCCTTCTTTCTCAATCCGCTGATGGTCTGGCTGTGGATCGGCGGCGTGGTGTTGGTGATCGGCACGCTGGTGGCGCTCTGGCCACACGGACCGGACCCCGGCCGCCGCCCCCGCGCATGACGAGCCCGGACCTGTTCGATGCCGCCAGCCTGCTGCGCCTGGCGGTTGGCCTGGTTGTGTTCGGTGCGCTGTGCCTGTGGGTGGTGTGGCCGGTTTTGGCTAGCCGGGACGACAGGGAGCCACCGGCGGCTG
Organism: Caldilineaceae bacterium; assembly: GCA_965219935.1. GTDB lineage: Bacteria > Chloroflexota > Anaerolineae > Caldilineales > Caldilineaceae > Bin34. The sequence continues at coordinate 3,009,788 of CBDCOU010000003.1, forward strand.
GACCGTCAGCTCCTCCAGCAGACGGGGACGCGGATGCCAGTAATCCCGGGCCTCGCCCACCAGATAGACCGAACCCGTCACCAGAATGACCGTATCCGGCTCCACCGTCCGCAACGCATGGCGCAGGGCAAAGCCGACATCCCTGAACAGGTGCCGCAGCCGGTGGCGTTCGCCGCGCGGCAGGCATTGGGCCAGGTCGCCGGGGCGGCAGGTGGATTTGCCGAACACGTAGGGTTCGGTCAGCAGGAAGTCGCCGTCCAACCGGCAGAGGACGCCCAGAATGCCGGCCGCGTCCTTGGTGGTCAGCATCCCCGTGATGATCAGGAACCGGCGGTCGGACCAGCTCTGCTGCAGCGAAGCGACGAGGGCCTCCGCCTTGGGCACATTGTGAGCACAGTCGAGAATGACGTCCGGCTCGGTCTGGATGTGCTCCAGGCGGCCGGCCACCGCACCTCCCGCCAGGGCCTTGGCTGCGGCTCCCTCCGCCAAGTGCAGCCCGCTCCCGGCCTGCAACAGGTCCGCAGCGGCCACTGCCACCGCGGCGTTGGCCGCCTGGAAGGGGGCCAAACCGGGCATGGGCAGATCGCGGTGAACCGCAAAGGGACTCTCCACTGTCAGGGCCAACCGGTCGCCATGGGTACGGGCGTGCCAGCGGAAGGTCCAGTCCCGGGTTGAATCCCCGGCCGGACCCACGGTGTGCAGGTCCGTGCCCACCTCCCGCGCTTCGGTTTCCAGCACGTTCAGCACCTCCGGCTGCCCGGCTCCGGTGAGGGCCGGCGCCCCCGGCTTGAAGATGCCGGCCTTGTGCCAGGCGATGCTTTCCAAGGTGCCGCCCAGCGTCTCCACGTGGTCCAGGCCGATGTTGGTGACCAGGGCCAGTTGGGGTCGAACCACGTTTGATGCGTCCCAGCGCCCTCCGGAGCCGCACTCGACGATGCCCCAGTCCACGGCGGCCCGCGCATAGAACAGAAACGTCAGGGCGACCCAGGCTTCGCCGTAGCTGAGGCGCGTGAACTCTCCCTGTGCCTGCTGCCACAGGCCGTACCGGCGAGCAAAGTCGTTGAACAGCTCGTTCAGTTCCGGCACGGTAATCCAGCGGTCGTCCACCACGAGTTTCTCGTGGGGCAGCTGCAGGTAGGGGTTGATATGTAGGCCGGTGCGGCAGCCGCCGGCCGTCAGGATGCGCGCCAGCAGATGGGACACGGATCCCTTGCCGCTGGTACCGGCCACGTGAATATAGGGAAGACTCTCCTCGGGAGCTCCGACCGAGGCCAAAAAGGACTTGAGACGCCGCAGGGACAGACCCTGTTCGGTGGGCAGGGGCTCCTTGGCCTGGGGCGTGGCGGCCACCTGGGCCGGGGTCCGGATCAGGGACCAGAGCCAGGCGTAGCCGCGCCGATACTCCGCAATGTGGGCCTGAATCCGGGCGGCGTTCATGGCTGCGTCCCGTTCAGGCCGGCACGGGGAAGTCCCCGACCATCTCCCGGACTTCACCCTTGATGCGCCGCTGCAGGTCCGTGTCGGCCGGATCGCGGGCAATTTCACCGATCCACGCGCCGATCCGCCTGAACTCCGGCTCGCCCATGCCGCGGGTGGTGGCGGCCGGCGAACCGAGCCGGATGCCACTGGTGACCCGTGCGGGCCGGGGATCGAAGGGGATCATGTTCTTGTTGCAGTGCAGGCCGGCGTTGTCCATGGCCGTCTCCACCGACTTGCCCGTCACATCGTCGCGGTTGAGGCTGCCCAGGTCCACCAGCAACAGGTGGTTGTCGGTGCCCCCGGAGACCAGGCGCAGCCCCTGTTCCCGCAGCGACTCGCCCAGACAGGCGGCGTTGGCCACGGTTTGCTCCTGGTAGGTGCGGAACCCCGGTTGCAGGGCCTCCCCCAAGCCTACGGCCTTGCCGGCGATCATGTGCATCAGGGGACCGCCCTGCTGGCCCGGGAACACGGACCGGTCGATGGTCCTGGCATGCGCCTTGCGGCACAGGATCATGCCGCCACGAGCCGCCCGCAGGGTTTTGTGCGTGGTGGTGGTGACGATGTCGCACCAGGGCACCGGATCGGGATGCAACCCGACCGCCACCAGGCCGGCCACATGGGCCATGTCCATCATCAGCAGGGAACCGGTGGCGTCCGCAATGCGGCGCAGGGCCTCGAAGTCGAAGTGGCGCGGGTAGGCGCTGGCTCCGGCCACCAGCAGCTTGGGCCGGAACTTCAGGGCCGCGTCCATGACCTCCTCGTAGTCGATCACCTCCGTCTCGGTGTTGACGCCGTAGTGCTCGAATTGATAGAAGTGGCCGGAGGAGTTCAGGTGGAAGCCGTGGGTCAGATGGCCGCCATGATCCAGTTTGAGAGCCAGTACGCGGTCCCCGGGTTCCAGCACGGCCAGGTAGGCGGCCGCGTTGGCCTGGGCACCGGAGTGGGGCTGCACGTTGACATGTTCCGCCCCAAACAGCTGTTTGGCACGGTCAATGGCAAGCTGCTCCACGGTGTCCACATGCTCGCAGCCACCGTAGTAGCGCTTGCCGGGATAGCCTTCGGCGTACTTGTTGGTCAGCACGCTACCCATGGCCCTGAGCACACCCTGCGAGACGTAGTTCTCGCTGGCGATTAGTTCGATACCTTCCGACTGCCGGTTCTGTTCCGCGCAGATGGCATCCATCACTTCCTGATCAAGCCATCCATTGGACTGGCGTGGCTGGGGCATGGGGTAGCAACTCCGGGGTTGACTGCACTGGTCATGAAGAGGACGAATCGTACCTGTCCCTGGTCCGGGACAATGCAAAATCACACCGGCATGGGAACCCGAAGCAACCGGATGGGGGGCAGACTGGGGACGCGGTCCGGCAACCGGCGTACAATCCCAACCGATCGTTGACCAAGCCCAATTGCAAGAAGCACACACGCATCAAACGGGCTGCAATCCGGGCCGGTACCCGCCCCCGTATCCAAGACTGCCGACCGTCCCCCCAACTTCCGTCGGATCATGTTCCCAATGCGAGTTTCTGCCCGCGTACCCAACTCCATCCCCTTGGCCGCGGTTCTGTTCCTTGCAGTCCTGCTGTGTGCAGCCTGCGGTGCGGGCACTTGGCACGGCACGGTGCTTGAGCCGCCCTTGGAAGTGCCGGCGATTGCCGGGGTGGACCATCGGGGCGACCCGTTCGACAGCGGCTCGCTGGAAGGCAGACTGCAGGTGGTCTTCTTTGGCTACACCTTCTGTCCGGACATCTGCCCCGCCACGCTGTATGAAGTGGCGGATGCCCTGTCGGCCCAGTCCGAGGCCGTCCAGGAGGAAGTGGACGTGTTGTTTGTCACGGTTGACCCGCAAAGGGACAACCTCGGACGCCTGGACGCCTACGTCAACCAGTTCCATCCCTCCGTTAGGGGGATTCGGCTTGAGGATCCCGAAGTGTTGGCCAACGTGACCTCCGGCTACGGGGTGTATGTGGACTCCGGTGCAGAGTCGGCCGGAGACGATGTTTACCTGGTGGACCACACGGCCCGGGTTTATGTCCTCAATCGGGAAGGCCGCATGGCCCTCACCTATGCCAGCGACTTGAAGGCGGAGGATCTGGCCACCGACCTGAGGCGACTGGCCAAGCAGAGATAACCGGCCCGGCAGTGACTTCCGACAACTGTTTCCTGGGTTGCTCGATCCCCGACGAAGCCACATCCTGGCTCTGCACCTGGCAACAACATCTGCGGGAACGGCTGGCGGAGGCCGGGCTGGAACGGGCGGTGGGCTGGGTGCGTCCCGAGTCCCTGCACCTCACTCTGCTCTTCCTGGGACGGATGCCGGATCGCGAGTGCCAACGACTACAGGACTTGCTGGCCGGGCGGTTCACAGGCCTGTCGGCCCCCGACACGGTCATTCGACCGCCCCGGTTCTTCCCCAAACCCACGCGCCCGCGCGGTCTCTGGTGTCCGGTGAGCGAGTCCGGGGATTGCCTGCAACAGTTGCATGACGCCCTGTTGCCAGCCGTTGACGAAGTTGGCCTGTCCTTTGACGCGAAACCCTTCAGACCGCACATCACGCTCGGCCGGGTCCGGAAACGGTTTCAACGCAGCCCCGAACTCAAGGGGTTGCAACTGATGCCCAGTGAGGTCCCCTGCCAACTACAAGAACGGAAGATCGGGTTGCGGCAGGTGCATCTGTACCGGACGAAAGCCACACCCCAGGGAAACCTCTATCGTAGGCTTGCCACCTGGACTCTTTGAACCGGTTCGCCGGAAGCAGGACATCCCCTTCCATCTTCCGGGATTCCTGAGCGTGGGATTCAGGATGGTTGCACCGTCGAGCACTGGATCTCCGATCTTGCCAGGCAGAGTGGTCCAGCCTTGTGGCTACCGGGCGCAGAGGGAATAGGCAGCTTCGGCGACACACGGGTCACACATCTGCACCCGACGTATAGAAGTCCAGTCGATCAATGAGATCAGCAGGAAGCCGATCCCACTCTTCCCGGGGCACCTTCCTACCGCGTTCGATGAGGATTTCCTCCAGCGTACGGCCTTGTTGTCTGAAGGACAGATCGCCGTCCTCGGTACCCTCAACACCATTCACCTTCGAGCTCTCGATGTCCCTTCCGTCTTCAAGCTTCGCCTCACTGGGTTCGGTGGGCAGTGCGGAGCCATTCTGAATTGTGTTCATAAGCTCTTCGCCAACCTCTGCAATCAAGCTGCATGTTAGCCGAGGCCCATCTGGAATCCTCCGTGGCGCGAGTGGAGAAGCGGTGAGTACAAGTGACAACTTGGGGTCCCACCGACTCCCCCATTCGGTCCGGAGCCGCCTACTGGACGCGTTGCAAGGAGCAGACACCACCCCTCTTGCTGCAGGACTGCTGATGCTGAAAGGGGCACGGAGGTGCTTCAACGGTACCCCCGCGGGCAATCCGGGCCAGAGTCTGACGCTGGGTTGGATCCAGGTCACGGAAGGACTGACCATACCATTCCGCAATGCCGTACCGCGGCGCGGGAGGACGAGTCACGTAAAGAAAGGCTCCGGCGTTATTACCAGCTCGGGCAAGTAGGCGTGATGGGCATTCTTCATGGCCACCCGTACGGCGTGGAAACCATGGCGGAGTACCAGATGCTCGATGGCAGGAGCCGCGTCGTAGGTCAGGAGAAAGGAGCCCCGACCATAAGCCAGGAGATCAAAAAGCTGTTCATGGTCCAGTTCGTGATGAGCGTAGAGACGCTGACCAGCCCGCTTGCCACCGGCGGTGTAGGGCGGATCGACAAACAGGGCCGCACGTCGTCCCCAACCGTGCAACAGAGGCGGCAACAGGGCCAAGGCGTCCCCTTGGGCAAAGGCGATCCGCGACGCGTACGGTTGAATGGCTCGGATGCGGCGCGCCAACGTGTCCGGATACCAGCGCGAGACGAGGCCCTGGCCATTTTCCCCCTGCCGAATTAAGGCCGCGCCAGAGGCCAAGATGCCCGAACGGCGTGTACGGTTCAGCACCAATGTACGGAAACCGTGGTCCAGGACGCTGACAGGCACCGTCTGTAACAGGGCCTCCACCCGCTCCCGGGTCGGCTCGAAGGCCTCAATCCGTTGGGCCAAGGCCTCGCCATCCTGCAGCACCGCGTGCCAAAAGGCAGCCACATCGAGATCCAGATCCAGCATCACGCATTGCTCCACCAGACCCTCCATTACCGCGGTTAGGGACACAATGCCGCCACCACAAAAGGGTTCCACGAGCAGCGTAGGCTGCACCTGTTGCAGCCAGTCACGTACATGTGGGATCAGCCAAGTCTTGCCCCCGGGATAGCGCAGGGGACTGCGCTGGGGCACCTGAGCCACATTGACGGCCGGGAGGCGTGATGTGGGAAAGTTGTGTGCTATGTGTGCCAGAGGGGCTTGGCCGCTCACGATTTTGGCTCGTGACGCAAAGACCCGTTGGGATACCAAGCCGCCTTGCCCAAACCCAAGTACCAGGTGCTCGCTCGTATTGAGAACCGGCCGTTCAACATCGGTCCAGCCCTCCGTATCCATCCCGGATCAAGACGCGGCTCCGGCGGCTCATCAGCACTCCGCCCAGACGGTCCAATTGCTGTCGCCAGCAGAACAACTTGAGCCGGGACCGTCATTCGGTCACACACGGAACAGCAACGTGCGCCAACTGCACGTGCCTGCCTGAACTGCAGCAATTTCCTCAAGAGAGCGATAGTGTCCAGCTGTGCGCCAGTCGGTTTCGACTTGCATCAGTGCCTCTTCGGAGACCTTGTCACTCAGAAGAACACGAACAGCATCAATGTGTGTTTCCAGGAGTTTGGCTTCTCCTTGCCGCAGTCCGGATTCGAATGCGCGTTCCTCCCGACCCTGCGTGGTCTGTTCCCATGCTTGAGCAAGGGCATCCCGCTCGTCGGTGGCGTGATCCCTCCATTTGGCCAGATCCGGATCCCAAACCTGCAACCTGTGACCGAGAGGATCCGGATCATCGATGTCCCAGGCTGTCTCCGACAGCATGCGCACAAACATGCCGAACACATCGCTCCAATAGGCTGGCACCCCAGCCTCCGACAGTTCCGGATCCGGCTGGAGCTGTCGGTAGCTGTCTCCCTGCAACCGGAAGAGACGCCAAGGGGTTGCCTCCGTCAAGCCTTCGGGATCGTAGACCCCGTATTCGCCGATCCCAATAAGCGCGTAGGCTTCGAGCTTGAACGTATCGTCCCTGTCCACCGAGTCTTCCGAGACAATCTCAATGACCAACTGAGGGAGCGGGAAGCGATCCAGGTCGAGCATCTGCTGCCGATTCGGGCTCTTCCTGTCGGACCACGGCGGGTACTGCGCTACCACAGACGGTGGAACAACGGCGATGTCGGGAGCAAAGCGGACAGCAGCGAACCCATGCCGTCTGCCGATAGTCTGTAGCTGCTCGGCACATGCAGCACTCGGTTTCATGGCCAGTTTGGTGATATACCGATCGCCGAAGATGGATTTCAACGTCCGATGGGCCTCCGCTTGGAGCAGCCGGTGAACGTCACCGGCCATCAGATGCACCCCGTCCACGCCATAGTCCGGATCCGTAGTCCGGTCTTCATCGTACAGGTGGCACGGATCGTAGGGATACGCTGGATCGTAATGCCACAGATTCTCAAGATGTGCTTGCCAGGCAACGGGATCCGCCACAGCGTCCGCCGTCCACCAACGCGCGTCGTCCTGCGTCCGCTGGTCCGGAGTGCCCTGCCCATTCAGCTTCCGGGCCGGTATGCCGGCAACCTTGCGCCCTTGCTTCAGGGCCTCCACCGCATCCACACCATGTCTCCTGTGACATTCGAGGCATTGATTCTACTCGGTACCGAGAGTGCAAAGCCTAGATCATGCCGGACAGCCGCCAAGCCACACCCGTCGCTTCAGCAATGCGGACCGCCTTCGATTGTTCCGGGATGGTCAAGGGGAAATAGAGCTGTCGTCAGTTGGCGATGCGAGCCCGACTGTACAGCCTCCCAGCTGCCGCCAACGGCAAATCAACAACGTCCGGGTTTAACCAGCGAATGGCACTCTTTCCATTGGCTGGCCCGACGCGACCACCGTTATCGGACGTACCAAAACATTCGAGACGGTCGTCGATTGGCAACCGACGACCATCCCGCTCACTGCCTGTGTAGTTGCTGTCCGGCAGCAAGCCAAACCTATTGGCAGGCTTCGCAGTCCTCGTCGTCCAGGTCGCAGACCAATCCGTCCATGGTGGTCTCGATCTCGCTGTAGAGCGTGGGCGGAGCCGGAGCCACCGGAACCGCATTGAGCCGGCCGTCCGTACCCTGCAGCGTGCTCTTCTCCACTTGGGTGGCACCCTGCGTCCGCAGGTAGTAGGTCGTCTTCAAACCCTGTGTCCAGGCCAGCTGGTACAGCTCGTCCAATTCCCTGCCGCTGGTGGTGGAGACGTACAGGTTCAAGGACTGGGACTGGTCAATCCACTTCTGGCGCCGGGCTCCCGCCTTGACGAGCCAGGTGGGATCGATCTCAAAGGCCGTGGCATACAGCTCCTTCAGCCGGTCCGGAACCCGCGGAATGTCGCGCAGGCTGCCGTCGTGCAGCTTGAGATCGCTGATCATCAGCGGATCCCACAGATCCAGTTCCTTCAGGTCGTCCACCAGATAGGGGTTGACCACCACGAAGTCGCCGGACATGTTGGCCTTGACGTACAGGTTGCGGAATACCGGCTCGATGGATGGGCTGACGCCGCAGATGTTGGCGATTGTCGCCGTCGGCGCAATGGCCATGACATTGGAGTTGCGCATGCCCGTGTGCTGAACCCGGCGGGCCAGGCTGTCCCAGTCCCGCGTGGCACTTCGATCCACCTCGAGCTTCCGATAGCGCGCCTTGTCCAGATCATCGAGCGAGTGCCAGGGCAGCTTGCCCTGGGCCCAGAGCGAACCCTCAAACGAAGAGTAGCTGCCGCGTTCCTCGGCCAGGGCGGCGGATGCCGAAATGGCATACCAGGAAACCGCCTCCATGCTGATGTCGGCGAACTCCACGGCCTCGTCCGAGGCATAGGCGATGTTCAGCTTGTGCAGGACATCCTGGAAACCCATGATGCCCATGCCGACCGGCCGGTGCCGACGGTTGCTGGTATGCGTTTCCGGGATGGTGTAGTAGTTGATGTCAATGACATTGTCCAGCATGCGCATCGCGGTGGTCACGGTGCGCTCCAGCTTCTGGTGCAGGAGCTGGCCGTTCTCCACGTGGTTGGACAGGTTCACCGACCCGAGATTGCACACGGCAACCTCATCCACGGAAGAGTTCAGCGTGATCTCGGTGCACAGGTTGGAGGAGTGCACCACGCCGACGTGCTGTTGGGGCGAGCGCAGATTGCAGGGATCCTTGAACGTGATCCAGGGATGCCCCGTTTCGTAGAGCATGGTCAGCATGCGCCGCCACAAATCGCGGGCGCGGATGCGCTTGGTGACCTCCAGCCGGCCTTCGGCCGCCTGCTGTTCGTACAGGAGATAGCGGTCCCGGAACTCGAGACCGGTGACCTCGTGCAGGTCGGGCACCCCGTCCGGCGAGAACAGGGTCCAGTTCCCGTCCTCCTGGACCCGTTCCATGAAGAGGTCGGGCACCCAACAGGCGGTGTTCATGTCGTGGGTGCGGCGCCGGTCGTCGCCCGTGTTCTTGCGCAGGTCGAGGAACTCGTCGATGTCGATGTGCCACACCTCGAGGTAGGCGCAGACCGCCCCCTTGCGGCGACCGCCCTGATTGACGGCCACGGCCGTGTCGTTGGCCACCTTGAGGAACGGAATAACCCCCTGGGACTCTCCGTTCGTCCCCTTGATGTGGGCTCCCAACCCCCGTACCTGGCTCCAGTCGTTGCCCAGGCCACCCGAGAACTTGGACAGCAGGGCGTTGTCCTTGATCGCCTTGAAGATGCCCGCCAGATCGTCCGGCACGGTCGAAAGGAAGCAGGACGAAAGCTGCGGGTTGACGGTTCCCGAATTGAAGAGGGTCGGCGTTGAGCACATGAAGTCGAACGACGACAGCAGTTCGTAGAACTCGATGGCCCGCGCGTCCGGCTCGGCCTCCTGCTGCGCCAGTCCCATTGCCACGCGCATGAAAAACGCCTGCGGCAGTTCGATGCGCGTGCCGCCCGAGTGGAGGAAGTACCGGTCGTAGAGGGTCTGCAGCCCAAGGAACTGGAACTGCTGGTCCCGTTCCGGCGCCAAGGCCTCGGCCAACCGTTCCAGATCGAAGATTTCGGCCAGCGCGGGTTGCAGCAGTTCGCAGTCGATGCCGGTGCGCACATAGCGCGGGAAGTAGGCCCGGTACTGCTGGCGGTCGGTCAGATCCCGGATGCCCGCCACATCGGGGCAGATGAAGGGGAACACCTCATCCTTGAGCTTGCGCAGGACCAGCCGTGCGCTCACCTTCGAGTAGTCGGGTTCCTGTTCAACCAGGGAGCGCGCCGCCATAACCTGTGCCGTGCGCAGGTCCATCGGCGTGATGTCGTTGTACACGTCGCGCGCCAGAACCTCAAGGACATCGTCCGCGGAGACGCCGTCCAGACCGTGGCAAGCCTCTTCGATCTGCACCTTCAGGCGCTCAAGATCCAGAGGCTCGCGCGTGCCGTCGGGCAAGGCCACCATCAACTCCACGGGCAGCAAAAGCGAGGTCGTCTCGGCCTGAACCGCCCGTTCCCGGGCGCGATCCTCGCGATAGATGATGTAGCGCCGGGCCACTTCCTCATGGTCCGACTTCATCAGGACCAGTTCGACCTGATCCTGGATTTCCTCGACGGCCACGGACAACGAGGGGCGCCCAAGGGCTCGTTGCGCCACCCGCTGCTCGACTGCATCCACAATGGGATCCACCCTGTGGTCGAGTGCTTCACCCTGCAGGCTGCGCTGTTCCGCCAGGAAGGCCTTCATGATGGCGTTGCGGATCCGCTGTCGGTCATAGGGAACCATGCCGTCCGCCGGGTCGCGCTTGGCCACCCGGACGGCATCCAGGTCGACGACGGCCTGCACGGTTGGAACCGCACCTCCGAAACGATCGATCCCGAGTTGGCCTGTTCCCATCTGTCCGACTTTCATGACTACGCCCTTTCAACCAAGTGGTTCGTGCATCACGTACCCCAGGCACGCACCGGCACCGCTGCTTCACTACACATGGTAGCAAAAAAGTTCTACATTTTTCAACAATAGCAACGGGGGACGGCGGCTCTGGTGTACTGCGACGAGTGGTGTGATGTGTTGCCGCGTGCCCATCCCGGGTCGAACTAGGGGGGACGAGGGCAACCCCGCCGGTTGCAGATCCGGAAGGAGACCTACAGCCGGTATTCATCAAATTCTAGCAGTCCCCATGAGCCCGCGCGCCCTGCTGGCTGCGCCGTCAGATGCCGGTCCGGAATCTTCCGACTGTGTAGGTTCTCTCTACGCGCCGAACAGCTTCCGATAAGACAAAACGGACAGGATCTGGTGCCGGATTCACCCCAATGGGCCCTGCGCGCGCGACACGTGTACCAAGTTGATGGTGCCGCGCGCAGAATGCCAGGATCCCGGCAGGTTTGGCCGGTTGGTGTTGGTTCGGCAGTCGGGTGTTCCGACCCCAATCAGACAGAGCCCGCCGGTTCCGGCCAGCCAAAGGCCAGACGCCTGCCGGCGGTCAGATGCGAGGGAGGACGCCGGCCCTTGACACCGCCCTCAGCCAGCTTGGTGGAAAGTTTGCCGGAGCACGGGCACTCCTCGGCCACGATTCAGGATCCGTCCGGGGCCGCCATCAGGGAACGCCACTCCTTGGGTGTCCGCTGCGCGGCTAGGATGCGGTCGAGCACATCCGGCGGCAGGCCCTGTTCCCGCCAGACCGCCTCGATACGCTTCCGTTTCGGCTGGGCCAGTTTCGTCCGTAGAAACTTGTGCAGCACGGCGATGGTGGTCTCCAGGGTGCCTTCGGCCCGGTACTGCTCCTCCTTGTCGGTCTCGTGGTCGCGCCAGCGGCTTTCCACAGGGTCGTGCCACTGAAACCGCGCCATCTCCCAATCCACCCCGTTCATGCGAATATGCGTACCGAACACGTCGCTGAAGAAGGCCGGCTTCTCCGGTTCCGACATCTGCGGATCGCACTCGAGCTGCCGGTAGGCACCGTCCTCCAGCTTGAACACCAGCAGTTCGGCCGGCGAGTCGTCGGCGCGCTGGCCGCCGGTGTCGTACACCAGGTACTCGCCGATTCCCAAGAGCTCGTACAACCGTTTCTTCTCGCCCAGATCCTTGTCCGCCGTGCCTCGCGACATGATCTCTATCACCAGCTCCGGGGCCGGATCGCCCCGGTCAATCCGGAACGACCTGTCGTCGAAGGGCCGCTCCTGGTCCGGCGGCAGTTCCATTGACTGCGGCAACACCACCAGATCGGGTACCACCACATTCTTCGGGATTCCCTGCCCGGTGATCAAATCCAAGTCCATTGCAACCTCCTCGTCGAAGAACACCCTGAAACCCCACGCCACCCGGTTGCCAAGCAGGGTGTTAACCGCATGTTGGGCACTGGTCTGGATTCCCGACAGATCCTCGGGCCTGGTGTAGAGCCGCACCCCGTTCCCGTCGTATTCACGGATGCTCACGGCATCGACGACGTAGTCGGGATCGGATGTCCAGTCCTCCAGGTATTCGTGATTGATGTCGTAGGGGTAGTCCGGATTGTGGTGAAAGAGACTTGTGATGTGGCGCTGCCACTCCGCGAGGTGGGTCAGGCGCAGCTTGGCGCGCGCCCTGCGCGCCCGCTGCGTCATGGCTGATTCGACCTCGGCCCGCGATGATCGCCCCCGTCTGTCGCGTCTCTCCGGATTCCGATCCCCGAGCACGCCATTCATGTCCATTGCCACCTGCTGCGTTGTCTAATACCAATCCAGAATGATTATGGCGTTACAGTGTCGGCGGGCAGGTCGGTCAGGGTCTCCCGGATCCAGCCCCAGCCGCACAGTTGCCGCACCCGTGCCGGGTCGGCCTGCCAGGCTCTCAGGATCGGCTCCAGAGCCTCCTGTTTGGCCTCCAGGGTCGGATACACCCGGTCCCCCAGGGCCCGGCGCAGCTCCTGGAAGAAGCGTTCCACCGGGTTCAGTTCGGGCGCGTAGGGCGGCTGCACCACCTGCGGGGCCGCGAGGGCCTGCAGATCCTTGCTCTTGTGGCCACCGGCCCCGTCCCAGACCCAGCCGTCGATGTCCGGTTCCTCGGCCCAGGCCCCCCGGATGCGGGCCATGGCCTCGCTCTTCATGCTCTCCTGCCAGGCCCACCACAGTCGTCCCGTCATCGGATCCAGGGCCACCGCCACATAGGTGTACCGCCGACCGCTTGGCACCTCCCGGGACACGGCCACCCCGCGCGGGGCCCACACCTTGCGCACCGCGTTCCACAGCCCCAGCCGCATCTCGTCGCCCCACACAATCCCCTGCCCCGCCTTCAGGCCGACGGCGGCCAGCCGTTCGCCGAGCCCCCCTTTTGCCAGGCGGTCTGGGCCTGGGGGTCCGCCTTGGCATGCCGGGGTCGGGGCACCTTGAGCCGGATCCCCAGCCGCGGCAGCAGCGTGTACATGCTGCCCACGGTGTAGACCACCCCGAACTGCGCTTCGATCCAGTCCCGCACCGCCTGGGCCGTCGCAAACACCCCCGTGGCCGCCGCCGCCACCACCTGCTGCTCCTGGTCCGGCGTCAGGAAGGAGGGCTTGCCCGGGCCGCCTTTGCGCCGACCGCACACCTGCGCCAGGCCCCCCTCCCGGTACCACTGCAGCCACCGATGCACGCTGCGCAGCCCCACGCCCAGCGCGGACACCACCGCCGCCGGCGGCTCGCCCCGCCGCAACAGCCACAGGGCATGCAGCCGCGTGCGCACTTCGGGCACCGCTTCCGCCCGGTACTGCCGGCGCAGCGCGTCCGCCGTGTCCTCGGCAGCCCACTGAATGACAACCTTGCGGGTCATGCCCACCCCCTGGCACCCGGGTGCAATCACTAAACGCCGCTAGTATACTTGGTTGGTATAACACCCGATTCTATAGCCCTCCCGTTGCATGTGGCCGGACAGCCGCAATGAGGAAGGGTTTTGGATTTGGCCTTGCTCCAAGGCTCATGAGCGCATGGTTGGGCTCGCCGGACCCAGCTCTCCCTGCCCGGTACTTCAGGAGACGCGGCTCCGGAACGTCGGCTTCACGGCCCAGCTTGCCCAATGCAGCCCGTCGGCTAGCCGATGCGGGATCTCCCTGTCACAGCAAAGACCAAGGCCCCGGCAGTTGCCGGGGCCTTGCCGGTTTGGCTCTTCGGGGCCTGTCTAGCCGTCGGCCGTCTTGACCTCAATCTGCCGGGGCTTGGCCACTGCGGACTTGGGGATCGACACCGTCAGGATGCCCTGATCGATCTCGGCCTCCACGCCGTCCGTGTCCACGGCCTGCGGCAGGCGGAAGCTCCGCTGCCAAGCACCCCGCATGAGTTCGCGCCAGGTGTAGTTGGCACCTTCGCCGTCCTGTTCCTTGTCCTCTTCGGTGGCGATGGTGAGCGTCCTGCCCTCGAGCGTGATCTCGATGTCCTCGGGGGACACGCCGGGCAGCGCAGCCTGCACCAGGTACCGTCCACTCTCCTCGGCAACATCCACGGGGAACCCCATCGACACGTTGCTGGCCAAGGATCGGCGGAGCGGTGCGTTGAAGAGGCTCGGTCGGTGAATCAGCTTGTACATTTGCCTTCTCCCTCTGATTGGTTCGGCGGTTTGCAACTGCCGGAATTGTGGGAGAAGGCCGGGCGGAAAAACGTCTGCGGTGTGTTGGATCTGCGATCGCGGAAGGTTAATGCAACGCGGCGGACCTTCAGTCCGCCAGCTGGGACAGGATGGCGGCCATGGCTTCCCGGAACCTGCCCTGCTGGCCATGGCCCGGGAACGACACGGGTCCCGTCTGCACGAGCGGCACACCCTCCGCCCGCAGAGGCTCCCCGAGGGCGCGCCACACCGGTGTGGCGATAAGAACCACTTGGGAGGGCTTGCAGTCCGCGATGGCTTCCAACACGCGGTCCTTGTGCTCCAGGACGTGCGCTTCCCGCCGTTTTTTGTGGATTGGCTCCGGTACGGCCTCGATCATCCAATAGCCGTCGGCCTGGAAACGGGCCAGCCACTCGGCCTTGCGGGCCCGTTCGTTTTTGGTCACGCCGAAGTCGTCGCCGTAGAGCACCTTGGTCAGTTCCACCCAAAGCGTGTCCGCGCGCGGGACGTTTGGAAAGTAGAAGTGACGGTCCTCGACATCGGGCGGCGACTCGGCCACAAACAGGATCCTGACCGGATCGGGCCTGTACCGGTCGGTGGCAGCCTGACGCAGGGCGATGGCTTCGGACATGACGAGAACACCTCGGAACAATGCAGGGCGGCACGCGGCAACAGGGATGCCGCGGCGCGGGGATCAAGCAGCGGCGGCGGGAGCCAGCCAGGCCGGGTTGGGCCGGCCGTCCAGACTCAGCCGGCCGGCATACAGGAACCGATAGACATCGCTGACATAGAAGTGGGGGAACGGCTTGGTCGGAAGACTGTCCAGGACACCATCGTGCACCCGTTCGGCCATGGCCTCGTCCAGGCCGTTCGACACTTCGTAGGGGAAGTAGATCGCCAGGTCCCGTGCCGGGTCCTCGATGATGCGCGAGACACCAAAGGAGGCGGGATAGCGATAGGCCGGCGAAAGGCGCTCCATCAGGAACGTGCCCATGGCAGCCGAATTGATCTCGTCGCCGTGGGCGTAAATGAAGTTGACAGTCTGCTGGGCGTCGTCCAGGGTCTCCCCCGGAAATCCGAAGAAGAAAAATGTGTGGTTCCAGATGCCCGCGGCGGCACTCTCCTTCAGGATGCGGCTCATGTGGGGCAGTTCGGTGCCCTTGATCATGTGGTCGATGATGGCCTGCGACGCACTTTCCAGGCCGAACATGATCATCCGGCAGCCGCCGGCCCACATCTGATCCAGCAACGGTTGGTCGATCACCTTCTCGAACCGCACGCAGCCGCCCCAGTGAATGGGCTCGTCCTCCTCCCGCAGAATGGCCGACAGGCCCCGCAGGTTGCGCGGCGTGATGGCCTCGTCGGCGAAGAAGATGTGGCGCGTGCCGTACTTCTCCCTCAGGGTCAGCATCTGGTCGGCCAGCGAACGGGCCGTCAGCTGGCTGAAGGACTCGGCCTCGCCGTAGCCCACGTTGCAGAAGGCGCACTGGCCGAAGTAGCAGCCGCGCGCCGTCATGAGCGGCAGCACCAGTTCCGGCGCCAGGTAGCGGTCCAGGGGGAAGCCGTCGAAGTCCGGCAGTGGCAGGTTGCGGATCTTCTCCGGCTCCTTGCGCTCCGTCACCTGCACCGTCCGGCCCTTCCGGTAAATCAGGTTGGAAACCCTGTCCAGGTCGCCGCCGTCCACCACCGCACAGGCCAGCTGGTACAGGGGAATCTCCCCGTCGTACACGACCGCGCTGTCGATTAGCTCAAACAGCGCCGGCTGCTTGGGCAGGACATCGTGGAGCATGCTGATGTGGGGACCGCCGACGGTGACGTGGCAGTCGATGCCCGCCTCCCGCACCAGGTGGGCCAGGGTGAACCCCGCCAGAACCTGTGCTTCCGAGGGAATGGAGATGCCGACCACATCCGGTTCGAAGGCTTCCAGGTCCTCGAGCACGATTTCCTCGTAGATGTCGAGGAACATGTTGTGGTCCCGGTCGGAAACCCCGAACAGCAGGTTGCGGCTGCTGTCCACCGGCCGCGCCGCCTCGTAGCTCTGCAGATGAAGATGGGCGGGATGAAAGGGCAGGGAGGCCAGTTCCAGACAGTCGGCCAGGATCTGGAAGTTGGCGAAGCCTTCCGGTCCGTCGTAGAAGGCCGGGCTGCGCACCACATCCTTGGCGGCCGCCACGGAGCGCACCAGCTCCGGGCCGCGTGCCAGGGCCCAGTCCACCGTTTCCCGGCTTGGTGCCTCCAGCACCCCTCGGCCCCGTGCGGAACCGGTACCCCACCGGCGGCGCACCGCCGCGACGGAACGCCGCAGATACTCCGGGGTCAGGATGTAATCAAAAACCTCGGCGTTGAGATCGCGCTGCATCACCGCGACCCCCTTCTGACGCAGGTAGGCCGTCAGCGACGGCAGCGCCAGGTGGGGCATGGTCGGAGTCCAGTTGGGCGGGAACAGCAGTGCCACCCGCGGTGGCCGCGGCAGATCCGCGACCTTTGGCAGTTCCTGGCGCGGGGAGGCCTGGGCCAACCGCCGTGCGTTCAGGGCAATGACTGGGGAAACGGCCACAACAGGCACTCAGGCCTGCACGCCGTGCAGGTCCAGTTCCGCCGCGTAGTGGCAGCGCACAAAATGCCCCTGCTCGACCTGCTCCAGGGCCGGTGTCTCGGTCTCGCAGCGATCACCGTCGTTGTACCGGCAGCGGGGATGGAAGTAGCAGCCGGCGGGGGGATTGGCCGGATCGGCCACATCGCCCTCCAGCACAATCGGCTCGCTGCGGTCCCTGGGGTCCGGCTTGGGCACCGAGGCCAGCAGCGCCTCGGTATAGGGATGCTTGGGATTCGTGAACAGCGTTTCGGTGCGCGCGTGTTCCACCAGCATGCCCACGTACATGACCGCGATGCGATCGCTGATGTGTTCCACCACGCTCAGGTCGTGGGCGATGAACAGGTAGGTCAGGCCGTACTGTTCCTGCAGGTCCTGCAGGAGGTTCAGAATCTGGGCCTGCACGGACACGTCGAGGGCGGAGACCGGCTCGTCGAGGACGATCAGCTGAGGGTTCAGTGCCAGGGCCCTTGCGATGCCGATGCGCTGCCGCTGGCCGCCGCTGAAGGCGTGGGGATAGCGGTTCAGGTATTCCGGCCGCAGTCCCACCACGCGCAGCAGATCGGATACCCGTTCCTCCAGTTCGTCGCCGGAGGCCACGCCGTTGACCAGCAGCGGCTCGCCCACGTTCTGCAGGAGGTTCATGCGGGGGTTGAGCGAGGAATAGGGATCCTGGAAGACCATCTGCATGTCCTTGCGCAGGTCCTTCACCTCCGCCGAGGACAGTTCGGCGATGTTGAGGTTGTTCTCCTCGCTGCGCCGGAACCAGATTTCACCGTCCGTCACATCGTAGGCGCGCATGATGACGCGGCCCGTCGTGGTCTTGCCACAGCCGCTTTCGCCGACCAGGCCCAGAGTCTCGCCGGGCCGGATGTAGAAGCTGACTCCGTCGACGGCCTTGACGTGGCCGACCGTCTTGGACAGGAGGCCGCGCTTGATGGGAAAGTGTTTCCTGAGGTCCTTGACGTCCAGCAGCACCTCCTGGGAACCTCTGGCAGAGGAGTTTGGACTGCTGCTCACGCGCGAATCTCCGTTGGCTACCGGTCTAGAAAAACCGATTGACAGCATACGACAGGCTGATCAGCGCCAGGAGAGGCGCTCCGACCCTGACAATGCGCTGCCAGAACAGCCCGCGGGCGGCCCCGTTGCGCAAATAGCCTTCGATCAGGAAGACAAAGACGATCCAGCCAATTCCCAGCACGTAGACGGACCACTGGCCGATGGACCGCAGCCGCCAAGGGTTAATCATGCGGCCAATCAGAATGTCCTCGACCACGTTGCGCTGGAGCAGGAACACCAACACCAGTGCCAGCGTGAAAAGAACGAGCCAGCCGCCGTACACCAGCAACACCTGCTGCCAGCTGGACTTCATCATATTGGGGGAATCGGTAACTGCAGCCCGCCAGCGTTGCGAACGCCTCGGGCGAAATCGCCGCCAATTCTAGGGTGCGGCGCGTGCCGAGTCAACAATTCCGCACCTTGGGCACTTCCCTGCCTTCGCCGTACGCGCACAGCCCTCAAACCGTGAGGCCGGCCCTGTGAGGAACAACACTGTTTGCGTGGACCAGACGTCCCATCTGACAGCAGAGGGAATACCGGCGGACGGTGAACCCGAACTTCGCTGTCGGACGGTCAACGAAGTGGTGAAGAAAATCCGCGCTCGCAACAGTGGCTTTTCCGCGTCAGACAGCCTGCTGCCGAGCGTGACGTTGTACGACCGAGTCGTGCCCGCAGGGCAGTTCGGGAGGCGGATTCCGCGGCACACCGGACAGGTCCAAGGATGATCGCCGGACGAATCGTTGATGCCGGCGTCCCAATGTGCGCGACCGGCGAAGGTCCGGATGATGCACTCGAACCGACGCCTGTTGAATGCCGGGGACCCAACCCGCGTGACGCATGCGGTGCACAAGCTCTACTGCCCGACTCCGAATGCACTGCCACGACCCTATAATCAGCCGCCTTAGCGATTTTGTTCGGCACGCTGTGCCTGTCCAGCCCATGACACGCCAGTGGGATATCCTGATCATCGGTGCAGGAATCGTCGGCGTATGCTCGGCTTGGTATCTAACCCAGACGGGATACCGTCCTCCGGTAATTGACCGGGGCGAGGTGGCCGGCGGCTCCTCCCACGCCAATGCCGGCCTGATGGTCCCCAGTTCCTGGCTGCCCATGGCCGCCGACAACGGCATCGAGCAGTTGCTCGAAAAATGGCAGGATCCCGAGGCCTCGATCTATCTGCCGGCCGCCGGCGGTCCCCACCTGTCCGATTGGCGACGGCTGTTGCGCGCGGCCGCCGAACCCGTCCAGTGGCTCAAGACCACGGCCGCGCTGCATGGGTTGGTCGGACGCAGCCTAGAGCGGTACCGGGAAATGCCGTTGCCGGTTCTATCCTCTTCCTGATTGGCCTGCTGGAAACGTTCCTGCCAAACCAGACCGAGGCAACCTGAGGCCAAGCCGATTTGACCACGGACAGGTCCCCGTCTCCAATCAGGCAAACCCGCACATGAACTTTCCTATCGGCCTGATGTCACCAGCCATGATTCCGGGCCTCCTGGAACGGCTGGGCATGCCGCCATCGAGTTGGCAATACACAACGGCGGAAGTGCTAGCCGCACGTTGGTTCCCCCATACGGATCCGGCGATACCGCTCATCGTCGATGCCGTCCTACCGAACCACGGGCATGCGGTGGCGACAGCCCTTACGCGGGCGTATCCTGCCAGCCATGGGGTTTGGATCATGGCTCGGGAACCTGCACATGCCGAGAGCCGACCGGCACTGTACAGCTTGGCAGACGCAGGGGAGGCCATTCAAGGTGGCGGCGACCATATCCTCGCGGTGCCTCCACTGGCCGAGGATTGCAGCCTCACGCAGTTGCCCAACATTCTGGCCCGCCTTCGGGCACCGGGCGGATGCCCACGGAATCGGGAAAAGACCTTGGAGTCGCAGCGGTTTCATGTGGCAAGCGAAGTTCACGAGGTCATCGAGGCAATCGACCTCCAGGACGATGAGAACCTGGAGGAGGAACTGGGAGACTTGCTGATGAACACGTTCTTCCTGATCACCATTGGCTATGAACAGGGCCGGTTCCACCTGAACGACGTTTTGTCCGGGATCAGCCGCAAGATGATCCGGCGCCATCCGCACGTGTTCGAGGATTTGCAGCTTGCGGACAGCGACTCGATTCGCAAGATGTGGGAACAAATCAAACAGACCGAGTATCGGGCCAAGGGCAGGAAGCGAAGTCCACTGGACGGCATCACCAAAGGTTTACCAGCACTTGAAGGTGCAAGGTTGATGCAATCGAGCTTCCGCAAGACCGGTACCGAGCCCGATGTACATGCCGCCGCCATCAACGAAAGTACCAAACCAGATCCCGAACTGGAACTGGGCCAACGCCTTTGGTGCCTGGTAGCCGAGGCCAGCGAGGCCGGGCTCAATCCGGAGGATGCCCTGCGTCGGTTCAATTCACTGTACAGGCAGTCCATACAAGGTCCCGATCGCGACGCACCATGCCGCACCGACAAGGCTTTTGCGCGCGGGGATACGAGGCCGGGCTCGGACCAAAATCAACGGAATTGAAATAGTGTTGAACATCACTGCAAGCCCTAGCCGGCCGCGCGGGCCTATAATTCGCAGCCTTAGCGATTTGTTCGGCACACAGTGCCGGCCCTGCCCATGACACGCCAGTGCGACATCCTGATCATCGGTGCGGGGATCGTAGGCGTATGCTCGGCCTGGTATCTGACTCAGGCGGGATACCGCCCCCTGGTGATTGACCGGGGCGAGGTGGCCAGTGGCTCCTCCCATGCCAACGCCGGCCTGCTGGTCCCCAGTTCCTGGCTGCCCATGGCCGCCGACAACGGCATCGAGCAGTTGCTCGAAAAGTGGCAGGATCCCGAGGCCTCGATCTATCTGCCGGCCGCCGGCGATCCCCACCTGTCCGATTGGCGGCGGCGGTTGCGCGCGGCCGCCGAACCCGTCCAGTGGCTCAAGACCACGGCCGCGCTGCACAGGTTGGCCGGGCGTAGTGTGGAGCTGTACCGGGAACTGCACCGGGAACTGTCCTTGCAGGACCATTTCCGCATGGATGGTTCCCTGAACGTATTCTCCACACAGGCCGGCTTCCGGCAGGGCGCGACCCACGCCCTGCGGCACCGAAGCATGGGTGGCATTGCGGCTCTGCTCGACCGGTCCGGTGTCCGCCACTATCTGCCTCAGGCCGCGGACAAGATTGTGGGAGCCGTCCTATTCCCGGAGGATGGACGCCTGTCGCCCAAGGCCTTCGTCCAAAGTCTGGCGCGTGAAGCCGGCCAACACGGCGCCGAGTTCCGGTCGCATGTGACCGTGACCGGCATCGGGGGGATGAACGACGGTCAGATCACATCCGTGACCACGAGCACGGAGGACATCGAGTTCGATGTCGCGGTCCTGGCAGCGGGTGCCTGGTCCGGTGCACTGGGCAGGGACTGGGGACTGGACGTGCCGGTCGTGCCCGGGCGGGGCTACAGCTACACCATGGCACGACCCGAAGGCTTTCCGGACTTCGGGGTCCAGTTGATGGATGAGGGTGTGGCCGTGAACCCAATAGGGGATCGGCTGCGAATCGCCGGCCGGGTGGAATTCACGGGCATGGACGACCGCGTGGACGGGGCGCGTGCAGCCCAAGTTGCGCGCGCCAGTCGTGACCTGCTGGGTCTGGACCCGCGCCCCGAGGACGGACAGCCTTGGATGGGTTTCCGCCCCATGACCCCGGACGGCCTGCCCATTGTTGACTGGAGCACAAAGTACGAGAACCTGTTGCTGGCCTGCGGCCACAACAAGATTGGCATGACCCTGGGTCCGGTCACCGGCGAACTGGTAGCACGCCGGATCACGGGCACCCCGGCCGGCCCGGACGATGCCGCTCTGGCACTGAACCGCTTTGCATAGGCCGCCATCAAGACGACACCGGAGCGAAGGCAGGTTCCTGGCTGCCGGGTTGTGCGACCCGGCAGCGGGACAAGGTGATGTCTGGTCAGCAACTTTCCAAGACCGGGATTTCGCTGTCTTCAGTCTGCCCGAAGTACAGCGCGGGATTGCGTTCCGGGTTGGGGGTGGCCCGGCCTTGCGGACCACCCGGCGAGGCTGGTCGGTGAAGATTCTTGTTGGCATAAAGTCCCGGGAGAGATTTTGCTCGCTTCCCGGAGCCAGGTAGACCTCCCCTACCAAAGTTAAAAGGTGGGGAAGGTCTCGTTGGATGCACTACCCTCAGCGAGCCAAATCAGTTCATCAAGTTGGGGCCGCCAGCACGGCCATAGCGTTCACGCGCCGGCCCCGGGATTCCTTGTAGGGCACACCAGTTGCATGATCACGTTGCGGGCTGGGCACAAAGCCGGGCTTATGGCAGCACACGCCGCGTAGGAATGGCATGTGGACTGAGGCAGCAGGGTCGGTTGCCCAGTATTTATTTTGCAGTCGATTCCGGGCAACCCGCCCTGCCTCCGTTGCTTACTTGACCGTTTTTTCGAGATGGCCAAGCAGGAAGTAGGCCTGGACGAGTACGAGGTGCGCAATGCCCGGGACTGGGACCGCCACATAATCCTGGCCCTGCTCAACGTGGTGCGGGCCGCTTCCCTGTCCCCGCCGGACCTAGAAAAAGCCTGCGGGACCGGACAGCCTGGCGGCTTTCCGACAGGCCTGCGGCCTGGCCAGGGGCTAACCGTGCCAGCGATCCGGCGGCTTTGGCGGTATCTGCTGCGGCCCGTGGTCGCGGACTTCAAGTGGGTTGGCCTGCCGATGCCACCAGTGGGCGGCCCTGCACGGTCACCACCCTGTGAATTACCACTGTAGCGTTGGCCCATGGGCCCCGCTTGCTGTGGTATCCACACATCCGATGCCGTGATGCGGTGGGGCCATGGCCACTCACACTTGCGCCCGGCCAATACGAACCCACGACTTTGGTGGTTCCTGCCAAAAGGGCTGGGCCGCATCGGACATCGCCGGCGGCATAACCTGGATCTGATTGCCCGGCGGCACCGGCTCACTCGCACCGGGACCGGCCTGGACACTCGCAGGCAGGCACCAAGGCCGGCGGGATGCACCCCGTCAAACTGTTGCCGTCCAATTTGAGCACCTGCAGTTGGGTGAGCTGTCCCAGTTCCGGGGGGATGGGACCCGTCAACCCGCTGGTGGTGTGGTACTTATGGCCATTGCCCAAATCGAGCACCTGCAGCTGCGTGAGCCGGCCCAGTTCCGGGGGAATGGAGCCCCACAAGATGTTGTCCTGCAAGTGGAGTTCCCGCAGTGCGCTGAGCTGCCCCAATTCCGCCGGGATGGTCTCCCGCAAATTGTTGCCGCTCAAATCCAGCTTCCGCAACCGGGGAAGCTGTCCCAGTTCCGGGGGGATCGTTCCAAACAGCCCGTTCCCGCGCAGCACCAGCCTTTCCAGCTGGGGCAGCCGACTCAACTGCCAGGGCACAGCTCCCATGTAAAGAGAAGGGGAGGAGGTGGGCAGCTCCCCGACAATCTCCAAACCGATGACCCGGCGCGGATCATCGCCCAGACTGACACCCTCGAAGGCCTCAATCGAATTGTCCGGTTGCCAAGTTTGGAGCAGGTCCAAACGTTCGTTCCGCAGCCGGTCCCGCACGGCCAGCAACACTTCCTTGTCGCAGCGCAGGCTGGGGGACGGCCCGGTTTCGGGACACGGCTCCGCCACCGATGAAATTGGTGCCGGCTGCCGGTTGCCGTCCAGGACTAGCAGATGGCCCAAGGCCGGCGGAATGGGACCCGTCAACCGGTTCATCTCTACACGGAGATCCTGGATCCACCAAGGCTGCCCCAACTCGGCCGGGATCGGACCCGTCAACTCGTTGGCATGCAGATAAAGCTTCTGCAAATTCCTGAGCTGCCCCAGTTCCGCCGGGATGAATCCCCACAGCCGGTTGCGACTCAAGTTCAGCTCCTGCAAATTCCTGAGCGTTCCCAGCTCCGCCGGGATCGGACCCGTCAGCTGATTGCCACCCAGATCCAGGCGTTCCAAATGAGCGAGCCGCCCCAGAGCCGGAGGGACGGTGCCCGTCAATTCGTTGCCCACCAGATCCAGCACCTCCAGATGCGTGAGTTGGCCCCACTCCGGTGGGATCGAACCCCGCAACCCGTTTTCGCGCAGGACGATAAATGCCAACTCGGGCAGCCGGCTCAACTCCGGGGGTAGCGAGCCGACCAGTCGAAACTCGGGATCGGACCACCACCCAATCACCGCCAAACCGGCGACTTCGGCCACACCATCGCCGGACCTTACGACGACGCCCTGAAAGTTGACAATGTGGTTGTCCGGGTGCCAGGTGCGGAGCATTGCCTGATTCTTGCCCCGCAGCCGATCCCGAACGGCCAGCAGCACTTCCTTGTCACAGCGCAGGTTGGGAGACGGGCCGACCGCAGGACACGGCTCCGACCACCCCTGCTGGTTCTCCGTCACCTCATCGGCATGCAGATGGAGAAAAAGTTCATGTCGTGCCGCGCGCTGCCCCAGTTCCGCCGGGATCGGGCCCGTCACCTCGTTGGCGTGCAGATAGAGTGCCCGCAGGGCCGCGAGTTGTCCCAGCTCCGTCGGGATCGGACCCGCCAACCGATTGTGGCTCAAATTCAGCCACCGTAGTCGGCTCGGTTGCCCCAGCTGCACCGGGATCGGGCCCGTCACCTCGTTGGCGTGCAGATAAAGCTCCTGCAGTTCCCCGAGTTGCCCCAGCTGCGCCGGGATCGGACCCGTCAACTCGTTGTGCCCCAGATCGAGCATCGTCAGGTGAGTGAGCTGCCCCAGCCACGGCGGGATCGGACCCGTCAACCGGTTTTGCCCCAATCGGAGTTCCCGCAGCTGGGTGTCTTGCCCCAGCTCCAGCGGGATTGAACCCGTCAATTGGTTGTTGTTCAACCTCAGGTATTGCAGTTGGGCGAGCTGACCCAACGCCGCCGGGATCGGACCGGTCAACTTGTTGGCGTTCAGATACAGTTCCCGTAGCTGCCCGAGCTGCCCCAGATCCTCCGGGATGGGTCCTGTCAACTCGTTGCCCGCCAGATCCAGCACCTCCAGTTGCGTGAGCCGGCCCAACGCCGGGGGGAGCGAGCCGGCCAGCCGCAACTTGGGATCGGCCCACCACCCAATCCACTGCAAACCAACAACCCGCGGCGAGTCGGCGCCGGACGTTACGACGACGCCTTGAAAGTTGTAAATCGAATTGTCCGGGTGCCAGCTGCGGAGCAGCTCCCGATGTTCGCCCCGCAGCCAGTCCCGCACGGCCAGCAACACTTCCTTGTCACAATGCAAGCTGGGGGATGGGCCAGTCGCGGGACACGCCTCTGCCTCCGCTGCCGCTGGAACCAGGGTGGCGGCCGTCGTTGGTTGGCCTCCGTCACGAGGCCGGAGCCCGGCGGTGGGTGACGGCGTGAACGTTGGGATCGGGGACAGGGCGGGAACGGGTGGACTACCAACTGGTTCCGCGCTTTCCAACGAACGCGAACTCGTTGCCGACATGCACCCGGACAACACCAGCAGACACAGAATTGCTGGTAGGCGGTAAATCGATAGGTGCTTCATCATCTGGTTCCAAGGCATGGGCAGAGCTGACGACCGATGCAGGACCCCTTCCGGTTCTCTCGCAGGAACCCAGAGTTTCGACCAGTGCAGGGCCGGCAGGCAAACCTGCACACCTCCATCAGCGAGCGCGCCGTCTGGCACCGTCCCCCCTCCGGCGTCAGGCAACCGTACCGCTGGTCGCGGTGCAGACCCACGGTCCAGTGGAGGCGTGCCATGGAAGGTGTTTGGTCAGGCCCGAAGGCCTGATCGGCGGACACGCGTGGAACAGAAGGGGTGACTGCTCCTGCATGGTTTGATCAGACAACTCCTCCGCAACTGAACCAATTCGTCTGGCGACGACACTTGGATCTGAGGCACAATTTGCTGCTTGGAACCATCCCATCCACAAATGAGCACCGGATGTTGCTCAAAACCCCGGAGCGGCCAAGAGCAACACGATCTCGGCCATGCTCCGCCGGCGCATCCACATTGACCCGCGGGATATCGTGGTCATGCTCGATGGAGGTCCGGCGGGGGTGATAACCCATTACTTGCTGGCCATCAAGAACAACCAACCCGGTCTACACACAGAGGTGGCCGCGGCCTGCGCGGACGCGGAGAAGGGCACCTTCACACCGGAGGCGCAGCGTCGGTACGAGACCTGCGAACCGAACGGCGTATCGGCATGGGGGCGGGCAGTCCTGGCCTCTGTGAATGGGTACCCCAACCTGTGGCCCGGGCCTGCGCAGCCTGATCCGAGTGCAGGTGGAACGCACCGCCCGGCAGGACTGCATCGCGCGCTCGGTGCGTTGCTGGACTTGGACCCGCGTCCCGAGGACAGACATCCCTGGATAGGTTTCCGCCCCATGACCCCGGACGGCCTGCCCATTGTTGACTGGAGCACAAAGTACGAGAACCTGTTGCTGGCCTGCGGCCACAACAAGATTGGCATGACCCTGGGCCCGGCCACCGGTGAACTGGTGGCGCGCCGGATCACGGGCACCCCGGCCAGCCCGGACGATGCCGCCTTGGCACTGAACCGCTTCGTATAACCGGAGCTGGAGCAGGGCCGTCGTGTAAAACCCATGGGCCGCGCCGTGTGGCCCGGCGGCCGACGGCGCGTCAGCGGGAGACGGCCACCCGGCTGTTCGGCTGCAGGGACTGACCGCCGATCAAGGACGCGGTGCCATCCGGCCAACGGACTTCCAAGGCCAGAATCTCGCTGCCCTCGGGCAACCCGAAGTGCAACGCGGGACTGCGGCCGGACAGATACCCGCTGGCAGCCTGCACCTGCCGCCGGTAGATGCCCGTGGAGGTCTGCAAGCGTACCTCTGCACCCAAGGCGCGGGTGTTGCCCGTCACGGCCTGGCTCAGGTGCACCACCAGGGACTGCCCGGTGCACAGTTGGTTCTCGAAGATACGAGCCGGGGACCGCAGGTTGTTGACCAGCACATCGAGATCGCCATCACCGTCCAGGTCGGCCAGACCCATGCCGCGGCCGCCGGCCGTGCTGTTCAGGTTCCAGGCCGGTTCCGGCACGAAGCGACGACCGCCCTCGTTGCGGTAGGCCTGGTTTTCCTCGACCAACTCGTCGTTGGGCAGGTGGGAAAACAGTTCCTGGGCGGTCATGCCGTTGACAATGTACAAATCCAGGAAGCCGTCCTGATCCAGATCGCCGAACTGGGCCGACCAGCTCCAGCCGCTGTAGGGAATGCCCCAATCGGGTGCCCGGTCGACCCAACCGCCGTCGCCGGTCCGGGTTTGCAGGACATTGGCCATGGTCTGGGGCGCGTGGGCGGGATCGGGCGGCGGCATCGTCTGCAGGACCGGCTCCCACTGGCGCATGATCCCCGACTCCTCGGAGTAGGGATGCATGTCCGCGGCAAAGAGTTCCAGCGAACCGTCGTTGTCGATGTCGTCCGCATCGAAGCTCATCGTGCTGAATGTGGTCCTGGCAAAGGGAGCGGCCGACTGCCAGCGGCCATCGTTGGTGGCCAGCAGGAGGAGGTCCTGCATGTCGAAATCGTTGCCGACCAGGATGTCAAGCAGGCCGTCGCCGTCCGCATCCAGCAGGTGCAGGGCCAGTGCCTGGGCCCGGGAGACAAGCCGCTCGGCTTCGAAGCGCCCATCGTCGGCCTGCATGTAGACGAACACCCCGCCCAGGTTGCTGGCATCCAGCGCCCGGCGGCCGATTTGCTTTTCCATGGAGGCGTCGTAGGAACCGGTGACGAGGTCCAGATCGCCATCCCGGTCCAAATCCGCCCACTGCAGGGAGTAGGCATAGCCTTCCACGCCCGGCAGGCGTGCGGGCCGCTGGTCGGTTTGGAACGGAAGCTCGGCATCCGTGCCGCCGACGTTGTGCCACACCAGTACGCTGCCGCTGCGACTGGTTGCGGTGATGTCCAGCCAATTGTCACCGTCCACGTCAACCAGGGCCACCGCCCGCAGGCTGCCGTCGAACAGCACCTGCGGCCGGAATGCCATGCCGCCCTGGTTCCAGAAGATATGGTTGGGGCCCAGGAGATTGGCGAGCACGAAGTCCTCGTCGCCGTCGTTGTCCAGATCGCCGATGGCCAGCCCCGCGCCGTTGCTGGCGAAATAGGTCACCCGTTCAAAGGCGGTACCCGTGACGTGGGGCAGTTCGTGCTCGACAAAGGAGCCGCCGCAGGGAGAGTGCGCCGGCAAGGGCTGCACGTCAACCCGGATCGCCACCGGCGACACGACACAGGCCGCCAAGGGCAGGGACAGAATCACACAAAGACAGAACGCCAGGCACGGCCGCCGCAATCGCCGCGCCGGACCGACGGAATTGCCGCCCACCTGCAGCCTCCTAGCCTTTCAGACCGGTCAGGGAAATGCCTTCGATGAAGGTGCGCTGCGCCAGGAAGAAGGTGGCGATGATCGGCAGCGCCACGATCGTGCTCACGGCCATCAGATAGGGAATGCCGTTGCTGAAGTTGCCGATGTCGTTGGCCCGTTGCCTCAGTTGTTCAATGCCCAGGGCCAACGGGTAGCGTGTTTCGTCCCGCAGGTAGATCAGGGGCCCCAGGTAGTCGTTCCAGGCCCAGATGAAGCGGAACAGCGCCACGACCGCCAGGGCCGGCTTGGTCAGCGGCAGGATGATGCGGAACAGGA
The DNA here is from genome assembly GCA_965219935.1 of Caldilineaceae bacterium. Lineage (GTDB taxonomy): Bacteria > Chloroflexota > Anaerolineae > Caldilineales > Caldilineaceae > Bin34. The sequence goes on from CBDCOU010000003.1 coordinate 3,038,246, forward strand.
TGCCGAATTCCGAGGTGCCGTCAATGCGGGCGGCATCCGAGAGTTCCTCCGGCAGCGTCATGAAGAACTGCCGCAGCAGGAAGATGATGTACGGGTGCCCGAACAGGGCCGGCACGACCAGCGGCCGATAGGTGTCCAGCCAGCCCAACCACTTGAAGGTGATGAACAGGGGCACCATGGTGACCGCCCAGGGCAGCATCATGGTCATCACCACGAACCAGAAGAGCGTGTCCCGGCCGGGCCAGCGAATGCGCGAGAAGCCGTAGGCCACGATGGTCGACGACAGGACCGTGAACAGCACGGCGGGAACCGTGTAGAGCACGATTGAGTTGAACGCGTAGCGGGTGAAGGGCAGAACCTGCCAGCCTTCGATGAAGTTGCGCGGATGCACGGGCATCGGCAGCAGGATCGGCGGAATCGTGTAGACCTGCGGGTCGATCTTGAGGGCCGAACTGACCATCCAGTACAGGGGAAAGGCAAAGCTGAGCGTCAGGGGAATCAGGATGGCGTACTTGACCAGGGTCACGGCCGCGCCTTGCAGGCGAACCTGGACGGGGCTCGGGGGGCGGGTGGGCGAGGCGGCGCGGATCACTTGTCGCCTCCGTAGTAGACCCAGCGGGCCGAGGAGCGGAAGATGACAAGGGTGAAGGCCACGATGATCAGGAACAGGATCCAGGCCATCGCGGAGGCCTTGCCCATGCGCAGGAACCGGAACGCATTGCGGTAGAGGTGCACCAGGTAGAACTCGGTGGAGTTCATGGGGCCGCCCTCCGTCAGCAGCCACGGGATTGTGAACTCCTGGAAGGCGGTGATGAAGCCCATGATCAGGTTGAACAGGATGATGGGCGACGTCAGCGGAATCGTGACGTTGAGGAACTTGCGCCAGCCGCCGGCACCGTCCACGGTCGCAGCCTCGTACAGGGAGCGGGGCACGTCCTGCAGGGCGGCCAGGAAAATGACCACGGCCGCACCCTGCGCCCAGATCGCCACGAGAATCAGGGACGGCTTGGCCCAGGCCGGGTTGGACAGGAACGGAATGATGGGCAGGCCGAACGAACGCAGGACGCCGTTGACGGCACCGTACTGCACGTTCATCAGGAACTGCCAGACCATGGCCGAAGCCACGGCCGGCACGATTGCGGGCACGTAGATCACGGTCCGGAAGAAGGACCGGGCCACGATGCGGGAATTCAGCAGGTTGGCAATCAAAAAGGCAGCGACAACCCCCAGGGGCACACTGAAACCCACGTAGTAGATCGTGTTGTACATCACGTTCCAAAAGTGGGGATCCGTGGTGAACAGCGTCGTGTAGTTCTCGACGCCCAGGAACACCGGCGGCCGCAACAGGTCGTAGCGGGTCAGGCTGTAGTACGCGGACGCCAGCAGGGGATAGATCGTGAACAGCAGGAAACCCAGAATCCAAGGTGAGACAAACAACAGCCCCAGACGCAGGTTGCGCCATTCGCGGGGCGTATAGCGGGAGGGTTTGGCGGTGACAGCGGCCATCTGGATGTCCGGGGCCACAGAAGGGAGGGGATGCGGCAGGAGGGGGACAACCGAGTGTATTGTCCCGCTCCTGCTCAGGATTGGAAGGTCAGGACAGGCCTTGGGCCTCCCATTCGTTCTCGGCGCGCGTCTGCAGCTCCGCCACTGCCTCCTCGGCGGTGATCAGATCGCGGTAGACCTGCTCGCGCAACTCCCAGAGCTGGGTGTTGATGTACCAGTGAAGGGGCGAGCGGCGCCCGACCAGCCAGTCGGTCACGTCGTTGATGCCGTCAATGTAGAAGCGCAGGCCGGGATAGGCGTCCGCATCGATGGTGGGCAGCCAGGACTCAATGCCCATGATCCAGCCGACCTCATCGAAGATGATCTGGCAGGCTTCATGGTTGTGCAGGAACTCGGACACCTTGAACATCCCTTCGGGATTCTGGCCGTCCCTGAAAATCTGCACCATGTGGGGGCCGGTGGCCATGATCTTGGCGCCTTCGCGGAAGGCCGGCACGGGTGCCCAGGTGGCCCGGTTGTGCACCGCGACCTCGGGCTGCTGGATGGTGGTTTCGCCTGCGTGCCAGTAGCCCTCGATGATCATCGACTGCGCCTCGGCGTTGAAGGCGCCGCCCCATGTACCCTGGCCCTCCACGGACCGGAAGCCGGCGAAGTTGTCGGGACCGATGTGCCGGAAGAACTCGGCCTGCATTTCGATGCCCTGGACGAGCAGCTCGTGGTTCAGGTCGATGGCCTGTGTTTCGTCGTTCCACCACTGATGGCCGTAGGACAGGGAGATGAAGTCCGGCTCGCCGGCCATGGCGTCGATCGGATCGAGGCCGATGCGGGTCACGTTGCCGCCGTCGTCGAACTTGGACAGGGCCTTGTGCCACTCGAAGACACCTTCCCAGGTCAGGGGCGGATCGTCCGGATCCAGGCCCGCCTCCGCGACGTGCTGGGCGTTGTAGTTGAGGCCGTACCACAGGAACGATTCGATGGACGGCACGCCAATCAGGTTGCCGTCGTAGAACCCGCCCTGCCAGACGGCATCCACCACGTCGTCGGGATCAATCACGTCGCTGCCGTCCACCCAGTCGTTGCAGGCAAAGACGACGCCGCGCGTCCAGAGGTTGGGATAGTCCATGTTGGAACCGCCGTCGGGCGGATCGCCGGCCGCCAGAGCGGTCAGGACGGCTTCCGTGTTGGTGCTGCCCCGGAAGTCCAGGGTGGTGTCTCCACCCATATGGTCCCGGAAGCTCTCCAGGCCGGAAATCGTCTCCACGGCCGGATCCAGGTTGCCCCAGGCATACCACCAAGTCACAACGGCGGGTTCGGCAGCCGCGGCTGCGTCGTCGCTCCCGGTCGCGGCCGGTGCCGCGCACGCGGCCAGTGCCGCGGCGCCCATGGCAAAGCCCGTTGAACGCAGGAAGACGCGGCGGCCCACTAATCGCTCGGCCATTCGGAATACCTCCAAAATCTATTATTCAGTTGGGTTCACGCGCATATACGATACAGGATCACGACGTTGAAAGGCCGGCTTCCGGACAGCGGCCGGCACCTTGGGTTCCACCGCAGTCCTGTGTGCCGGGCCGGCCCGCGGGCTGGCCACGCCTGCCGACGCGAACCGCAGGAGTTCCGGCGCGCCCCGTACCCGAACCGCTTGGGACACCGTCGGCTAATGCCGCCTGTAATATAGGATTCTAGTGGTACCGTCATCCAGACAGGTCTCCAGCCCTCTCGCGCCTCTCCCAAGATGTCCCCGTCCGTCCGCGGGTTTCACTTGATGCCATGAACGAAACAGACAATCTGGCCGATCTCGTCCTGCAAGGCCTGACCGCCTTGGAGAACGGTCTCAGTTCACTGTTGCTCACCAGCGAGGATCAGTCGCGCCCGGACGAGGACCGCACCGTGCGTCTGCAGGCCATCATCTCGGAGATTGACAGCTACTACGGCCACGATTCCCGTACCTTCCTCCTGGCCCACTGGGCCCTCCAGCTGCACCTGCTCCTGCCAACCCGCGCCTGCGAGCCGACCCTTGAGACCACACTGTGCGACCTGGAGCGCCTCAGGGAACTGGCCGAATTCTTCAGTCTGCGGGACGTGGCGGACGAAATCCAGGATCTGGCCGATCGCCTCGCCGTAGGCTCCGGCGGACTCACCTCTTTTGCGTCCGTCAGCGGCGGGTTCGCCAACCTGCAGGACCTGACCACGGTCACGCTGCGGGCCATCGGCGAACGCATGGAGATGCTGGGCGGCGCCTCCTTCCGCGAAGACGTGACCACGGAGGTCGAGCTGCTGGAAACCCTGGCCAGCGAGGAGGTGGTTGGACGCTACATCCTGGACGCCAGCCAGGACCGCATACGTTGTTGCGCCTGCCTCGCCACCATGGTGATGGTGATACGCGAGCTGCTGCGCATGGGGGAGACAGGGTCCGCGACGGCCGAAACGGCAGATGCCCAGAGACTGGCGCAGTTGGGGGAACTGGTGGGCATCACACCCGTGAATACGCGTCGCAACCCGCTGCCCAGGATACCGAGTGGCGCCGACCGGGAAAAACCGGACACGGAGACGCCGACTGCGGCCGATCCGCAGCCGGACGGGGGACAGGGCACGGTCCTCTTCCCGAACAGCGAACCGGCCGAGCCTGTCAAGCGCCAACCCGCGGCCGAACCGGAAGACGAAGGCGATCTGACGGTCGACGTGGCCTCCAGGCACCTGCCCGAACCGCCGCCGCCCGAGCCCGAGTGGGAACCGGAACCCCTGCCGGCGGATGGAACCACGGGAGTGGCACCGGACACGGAGCCGGACTTTGTCGATGCCCGGGATGCACAGGAACCCGAGACGGAGGACCCGGATGCGGAGATTGCGGAGGCCCTGGCGGAGACCGAAGCTCCCGGTCAGGGCCTGGGCCAGATGCTGCTCATGGTGCTCATGGTCCTGGTGGGCGTCGGCATCGTGGCCCTGGTCGTGGTGCGTCCGGCCTGGCTTGACAACCTGACCAGCCAAGGCGGGATCGACGGTGCCCTGGCCATCACGCCGGAGCCGGAGGAGAGCGTGGCGACGGCCGCGCCCACCGCCACTGAAATCCCGGCGCAGGCCGTGGAGGAACCCGCGGAACCGACACCGGTGCCGCCCACCCCCACCTCCACGCCGGTGGCAGGCTATGTGTTCCTGGCGACCACCGCCCAGGTGTACATGTGGCCCGACGTCGCAGCGGAAACCATTGAGCCGCCGCGGGAGGCGGAAAGCGGCGTGATCCTGGTCAGGCGGGTGGCGGACGGTGATCAGATCTGGCTGCAGATGTCGGATACCTTCTTCATCCTGGCCGAGACCGTGGTCAATCCGGAGATCGTGGATCAGCTGGAACTGATCGACAAGGCGGACCTCCCCAACATTCCGGTCGAGTTTCTCCAGACGCCGACACCGGAGGCCGAACCGGTGGCCGACACGGGCGATCAGGACCCGGCGGAGCCGACTCCCGAACCGATACCCGACGACCGGACCGCCCTTGTGGAGGATGTCGACGTGCGCATCGGCCCCGGCGACGATTTCGAGTCGCGCGGCATCCTGCCGGCCGGGCGCGAGGTGAACCTGCTCGGGACCAGCGCCGACGGCTCGTGGTCCTTCATGGACGACTTCCACTGGATCCCGTCCGCAGCCATCGCCAACATTCCGGACGGCCTGCCGGTCCTGCGGCACCCGACCACCAGCTCCAACGCCAATCTCCGGGCCGCCCCCGACAGCGGGTCCGCACGGCTGGGCTTCCTGGGGCCGGACACGGCCCTGTTGCTCGACGGCTGGACACTGGGTTCCAATCCGGACGGGATCTGGTACCACCTGGACACCGGGGAGTGGATTTACGGCGATCTGGTCCAGGACGCCTACGCCAACCTGCCCGAGCGGCCCTACGTACCGGACGAGCAGTAGTCGGCGGTTTCGTTCGCCGGGTCGCCGGCGAACCTTGTTTCTTCAGGAGACAACCTCTTCCGATATGACCAGCGCGCAGAAATCCGGCCCCAGGGTCGTTGTCGTAGGAGCCGGCAGCCTCTTCTTCGGACGCCAGGCCATCTGGCAAATGGTCCATTCACCCCATCTGCAACGCGGAACGCTGGTGCTGGTGGACACCGACGAGGAGCGGCTGTCCAAACTGGTCCGGCTGGCGGAAATGGTGCGCGACGCCAATGCCGTGCCCCTGGGCGTGGAAGGCCACACGGACTGGGTGCCGGCCCTGCCGGAAGCGGACTTCGTGGTCCTCAGCTTTGCCAACCAGACCGTCAAGTACCGCGGCATCGACTGCGCCATTTCCGAGAAGTACGGCGTGCGCATGTGCTCCGGGGACACCATCGGTCCCGGTGGCATCTTCCGCGCCCTGCGCGAGTTTCCCCGCATCCTGGAATGCGCCGCCGATGTTGAGCGCCTGTGCCCGGATGCGTGGGTCATCAACTACATCAATCCTTCGACGGTGCACGGCATTGGCCTGATGCGCTACGCCCCCGGCATCAAGAGCTTCGCCCTCTGCGACAGCCTGCACATGCCGCACATCAAGGTGCGACTGGCCGGCATGGCGGGTATCGAGGCCGCGGTCGGAGGCGAACTGACCGAGGAGCTGGACCGGGACTTCGACATGCGCATCGCCGGCGTGAACCACTTCACCTGGCTGCTCCGGGCGGAGTGGCAGGGCACCGACGTGTCGGATACCATCGCGGAGTCCCTGCGGGCCGGCGCCGCCTACGAGGACCCGACGGTGGAGGGCGAAGCCAAGGGCTGGCTGAACCAGACCATCGGGGCGGAACTGTACGACGTCTTCGACCGGGTGCCGGTCTGCGTTTCCCACACCAAGGAGTACGTTCCCTACTACCAGCAGGCAGGCCGGTCCGGCAACGGCACGCCGCCCCTGGCCATCTGGGACACGGAGACCCGGTACGATCGGCACGAGGCCATGTGGCACCAGATCGACAGCTTCCTGGAAGGCACGATCCCGATCGAGGACTACACCACCCTGCTGGGCCCGGACCACGCCACGGACATCATCGAGAACATGGTGGGCGGCCTGGACCGGCCCTTCTTCGTCAACTGTGCCAACCGCGGCGCCGTCACCAACATGGCGGACGACGCCTTCCTGGAACTGCTGTGCGACATCGACATGGACGGCCCCGTGCCGCGGCCGGTCGGCGAGATGCCGCGCGGGCTGCTGGGCCAGCAGCAGTTGATCCTCGATACCCATGAACTGACTGCCGAGGCCATCGCGCGGGATGATCGCAACCTGTTGCGGCGGGCCATGCTGACCGACCCCATCGTCAATTCGATTGCCGACGCGGATGCCATCCTGGCCGAACTGCTGGAGCTGGAGCGGGATGCCCTTCCCGCCGGCTGGCAGGCCTGACCCGCGTCTCATCCCCTTTTTGACCAGTCCAAACCCCTTCCTGGAAGCCCCTGCATGTCCGACTACCGCATTTCCGCCGCCGATCGCGAGACCCTGTCCCATATCTCCACGGCCACCCTGACCGCCTCCCTGATCAAGCGCGGCATCAAGCGCTGCTTCATGCAGGGGGTGCATCCGATCAAGCCGGGCCTGACCATGGCCGGCCACGCCTTCACCCTGCGCTACATCCCGAGCCGACAGGACCTGGTGGACCGGCGCTACGACAATTCCACCAACGTGCAGCGCCTGGCCATGGAAGCCGTCGGTCCCGACCAGGTGCTGGTGGTGGATGCCCGCCGGGTGATCGCGACCGGCACCATGGGCGACATCCTGGCCCACCGCATCCGGGAACGGGGCTGTGTGGGGGTGGTCACGGACGGCTCCCTGCGCGACACGCCGGCCCTCCGGGCCATGGACTTTCCCATCTTCCTGGGCGGCGCCGCGGCCACGCCTTCCCACACCCACCATCATCCGGTGGACATGAACGTCCCGGTGGGATGCGGCGACGTTGCGGTCATGCCGGACGACCTGATCGTGGGCGACGGCGAGGGCGTGGTGGTGATCCCCAATGCCATGGCCCGCGAAGTCATCGACGAGGCGGCGGACCAGGAAGAGCTGGAGAACTGGGTGGTCGAACAGGTGAAGACCGGACGGCCCCTGCAGGGCCTCTACCCGCCCAACGAAGAGACCAAGGCCCAGTTCGAATCCTGGCGCGCCCGCCGGTAGCCGCCGGGGCCGGGGCGGTCCCTCTTCGACTGCAGGCAACCACCCGATTCCCGTTCAGGACAAGGAGCCCCAGACATGCTCAGCCAACGGTTCGGTGTTGTCCGGTTGGAGCATCTGCTGCGATCCCGGCAGGATTGGCATCCCTTTCCCCGTATCGACGAACGGTCCGCCTGGAACGGCATTCCCGACGGGTTGCGGCGGTCCCTGATCGAGGCCGGCGAGGATCGGCTGGACTTCGCCTGGCCCCACCTGCCGGCCGCGCGGTTCCTGGACTTCTCCCGGACAGGCGACCGTACCCGTTACCAGGACCTGAGCTTCGCCCGGCGCGACGCGCTGGCCGACCTGGTGCTGGCCGAATGCGCCGAGGGGCAGGGCCGGTTCCTGGACGACTGCGTCAACGGCATCTGGGCCCTTTGCGAGGAAACCTACTGGGGTGTGCCGGCCCACATCGGCGTCCAGAAGGCCGGTTCCGGCCTGCCGGACGTGGAGGAACCGACCGTCGACCTGTTTGCGGCCGAAACCGGTGCGCTGCTGGCCTGGACGCTGTACCTGCTGCACGAGCGGCTGGACACCGTCTCGCCGCTCGTGCGCCGACGCATCGAATGGGAAATCCGACGGCGGATCCTGGACGTGCTCAAGGTGCGCATCGACTTCTTCTGGATGGGCTGGCTGGGCGGCCGGCGCGTCAACAACTGGAATCCGTGGATCTGCTCCAACTGGCTGACCTGTATTCTGGCCGTCGAGGACGATCCGGAGACCAGGGCGGAGGATGTCTTTCGGGTCCTGCGCACCGTCGACAACTTCATCGACACCTATCCCCAAGACGGCGGCTGCGACGAGGGTCCCAACTACTGGGGCCGGGCCGGAGCCTCCCTCTTTGAAAACCTCGAGCTCCTGTACGTGGCCACCGACGGTGCCGTCGACGTGTTCGGGGAACCCCTGATCGGGGAGATTGGCCGCTTCCTGCACCGGGCCCACATCGCCGACAGCTACTACCTGAACTTCGCGGACGCCTCCGCCCTCGTCGAACCCGAAGCCCTCTTGGTACACGCCTACGGCAGCCGCATCGGGGACGCGGACATGCAGGCCTTTGCCCGGTGGCTGGCCCACCGTCAGGGGATTGGACAGCCGGGCCTGCATGCCCAAGGCCAGGTGAGCAGCCGCGGTTCCAGCCTGGGCCGGTCGCTGATGGCCATCTTTGCCCTGGACGAGGTGTTGGACCGGCCGGGACAGGCCCCCCTGCCGCGCGATGTCTGGCTCCCCGACATCGAGGTCATGACGGCTCGGGATGCGGCCGGCTCCCGGGACGGTTTCTACGTGGCAATCAAGGGCGGCCACAACGAAGAAAGCCACAACCACAACGACATCGGCAACTTTGTCGTCTACCTGGACGGCCGGCCGCTGCTGGTGGACGCCGGGGTCGAGAACTACACCGCCGAGACATTCAGTGCCCAGCGCTACGACATCTGGACGATGCAGTCCGACTACCACACCCTGCTGCCAACCATCGACGGATGCCAGCAACAACCCGGCGAGCGGTACGGGGCCAGCCAAGTGGAATACGCGGCCGACGAGAACACGGCGCGCCTGGCACTGGAGATCGCCGGAGCCTGGGGCGAGGACGCAGGTTTGGACAGCTGGCACCGCACCCTGACCCTGCATCGAGGAGAGTGCGTCGAGGTCGAGGACCGGTGGCGGTTCCACACCGCGCCCGGCTCCCTGCAATTGAGTCTCCTGACCCCGGGCCGCGTGGAACTGGACGCGGGCACCGTTCGCATCTCCGCCCGGAACTACAAGGACGACCGCACTGCGGCGGAGGGCACCGTGGAGTTCAATGCCGATCGGTTGACGGCCTCCGTGGAAACAGTGCCAATTCCCGATCAGGTGCGGATGGGACCCTGCTGGGGCACCGAACTGTACCGGGTCGTCTTCACGCTGGCTCAGCCTTCCCGGGAAGGCTCACTCGCCTACCGCATTGGCCGCTGAGCGGTCACCTACCCGACCCCACCGGGCACTGCCGCCATGTCCACCCTGCACTTTCCCAAACTGTCCCGGTTCGACCGCGCGGCGGAACCGGTCACCGTTTCCATCCCGTTCCGGGAAGGAGCCCTGCCGGAACCCCACCACCTTTGGGTGCGGGACGGAGACTCAAACCTGCCTTGCCAAACGCGGGCCCTGGGACGATGGCCGGACGGCAGCGTGCGCTGGGCCCTGGTCCACATGCAGGTCGACCTGCCGGGCAACCGGTCCCATACGCTGGCATTCGGTGTCAACCCGAGCCTGGCTCCTCCCACCGCCCCGTACCATGAGCACGGCATCCTCTCGTTCGCGCTTCCGGAAGGACAACCGTTGTCCCTGACGGACCTGACCGTGAACGGCAGGCCCTTCCCGCTGCCCCTGGACAATCTCTTCAGGCTGCGCCTGGAGGACGGCCCCGAACTGCAACCGGTGGTGGAACGCGTCGAGGAAGTGGAGAGCGGTCCGCTGCGCTGGATTCTGCGGCTGTTCGGACGCCACACCGGACCGGGTGCGGACCTGCAGCCGGCCTTCCACGGACAGGTGACGGTCCATCGGGGCAAGCCGTGGCTTGAACTGGAGCACCAGTTCATTCACGACGGCGACGCCCCGGAGACACGGCTGGCCTCCCTGTCCCTGAACATTGCCCCGGCCACGCCTCCGGACCGGGTGGCCTTGGCCCTGGGCGAGGGCTACTACACCACCCGGATCGAACAGGCGTCCGACTGTGTCGAAATGGAAATCGACGCGGAAACGCTCCTGTACCAGTCCAACGAGCACTTCTCGGAGTCGTTCTACGGGGACTTCTGGGTCGACTGGCGCACCGATGGGTGCGGCCTGGCCGTCTCCCACTACCAGGCCCACCAGCACTATCCCAAGGGCCTGCGCGCCGCCGCAGAGGGCATCCGGGCCGATCTCTATCCCGCTTCGGCCGAGCCGGCCCGCATCCTGCAGGGTATGGGCAAGACCCACCGGCTGCTGCTGCAATTCCATAATGGCTCGGCGGACTTGGAGACCCTCAGCGTCCGCAGCCTCCAGTTTCAGTTGCCGGACGTGCCCTCCCTCCCCCGCAGCTGGTATCGGGAGCACAATCCCTGGGGCCTGGACTTCTTCCCGGAAAAGGTGCCGGGGCGCCTCGTGTCCCGCTTCAACGACCTGCACCAGGGTCGTCCGGCCGCCCTGGGCATGCTGCACTTCGGAGATGCGCCGGACTCCGGCTACACGGATCAGGGCCGCGGGCGCGGCGAGTCGGTCTGGGTCAACAACGAGTACGATCGGCCGCACATGAGCCTGCTGTTCCACGGCCTGACCGGGCAGCGACATCTCCTGGACTCGTCACTCGTCTGTGCCCGGCACTGGCTGGACGTCGACTTCTGCCACCACCATCCCGACCCCCTGATCGACGGGGGCTTGAAGATCCACACCGCCCATCACGGCACGGGTGGGGTGGTCCCGTCCCACGAGTGGACCGAGGGTCTGCTCGACTACTGGTGCCTGACCGGCCGCGCGGAAGGCATGGAAGCGGCCGAGTCGATCGGGCGCAACATCATGCGGCATATGGAACTGCCCAGGATGCGCACGCCCGGCGCCGCAGCCGTGCGCGAAGGCGGCTGGGCACTGCGCGCCATGATCGGCCTGCACCTGGCCACCGGCGGCGAGACCTGGCGAACAGAGGCCGAGCGCCTAACCCATATGTTCCTCAACTGGCACGACGAGTTTGGCGCCCTGCTGGCTCCCTACACCAGCCACACCATGCCGCGCGTGCCGTTCATGATCTCGATCACGGTCAACTCCCTGGCCCGGTTCCGCCTGATCAAGGCCAATGCACGGGTGGATCGGCTCATCGTGTCAGTGGTGGACGACCTGGTGGAACACACGCTGGGTCCCGACGGAATCACCTTCTACAAGGAACTGCCGAGCCTCAACCGCACCTCACCCACGCCCCACTTCCTGGAAGCGCTCACGCACGCCTTCCATGTCACCGGCAACCGGACCTACCTGAAGATCGCGGCGCGGCAGTTTGCCGCCCTGACGGCCAATCCCGTCGATGGACGGGGCGGGGCCAAGTTTGTGGATTCGGGCGGAGCCGTGGTGGCCGGTACCGGCGGCGGGCGGTCGTTCGCCGATTCCTATTCGTCCGTCATCCTGTTCGCCGCGGCCGCCACCAAGGAAGGGTTCCTCGACTGGTACCAGTACCCTTATGCAGATGCCGTGCTGTCGTCTTCGTCCCGAGAACGGCCGGGCTAAAATCGCGATCTCAACAACCCACAGGAAATCCCGAACGCCATGAAAATCCTGGTTGCCGGCGCGGCCGGCCAAGTGGGCTGTCGCCTGGTGCGCCAGCTGCTCGACCACAATCACGACGTGCGGGGCACCGTGCTCCCGGACGATCCGTGCCTGGACCGACTGGACGGCCTCGACATCGAACTGGCCAAGGGCGACCTGACCGACGAAGCCTTCGTCAACAGCGCCCTTGAGGGCGTGGACCGGGTCGTGCACACCGCCAACTTCGTCGGGCCGCAGTTCGACAACAACCTGCAGATCAACCGCCTCATCGCCCGCGTCTGCGGCGAACGCGCCGACCAGCTCGAGCGCCTGGTCTACGTGAGCTCCTCCGGCGTCTTCCCGAACAACGGCGAAAAATTCGCCTGCGCCTACCATCCGGTCGACGAGGAGCATCCCCGCCACCCCGACGGCGAATACTCCCTGTCCAAGCAGATAGGCGAGGAGTTTGTAAACATGGCGGCCGACTACACCGGCCTGCGCACGGTGATCGTGCGCCCCAGCCATGTGCAGTCCGGGGCCGCCATCCTCAGTCAGTTCACGGTCGCCCGCGTCATCCAGATTCTCAAGATCGGACAGGCCAACCCCCGCGGCGAACTGTACATGGCCGACGGCACCGAACTGTGGCACGACGTGGAGGCGCAGGCAACCGATCCCGACCAGCCCTGCAGCGTCCGGGATGGCGAGGGACGTTCCTGGCTCTACCAGCCCAATGACGCCCGCGACATTGCCCACATGCTGGTCTGCGCCGTGGAGGAGGAGGCCGCCATTGGCGAAAGCTTCAATTGCGGAGCCCCCACGCCCTTCTACTACACCCATGCCTCGCCACTGCTGGCGGAACTCACCGGCCAAACGGCCCTGGAAGTCCAGGTACCGGTGTGGTACCGGTACGACCACGCCATCGGCAAGGCCAAGCGCCTGATCAACTACCGGCCCCGCGGCACGGTGGAAGCCATGTTCGAGTCCGCCCTGCGGGTGCGGGACGAAGGTTGGATTGACTACACCTGGGAATAGCGCAGGCCCCATCACCCGGTCGCGTTCGACTGCACAGGAGACCAAGCATGCAGTACATCATGTTCACCAAGCACCTCGAGGGGCAGGACCTGGACGAAATCATCGCCACCCTCCAACGGGTGGGGGTCCAGGGAGCCGACCTCTGCGTGCGGCCCGGCTATCCGGTTACGCCGGAGAACGCGGCGACCGCCCTGCCCGACGCCATGCGCCGGTTCAGGGACGCTGGACTGGACATTCCGCTGGTGACGACGCCGACCAATTTCCAGACCCCCGACAACCCCGACGCGGAGAACCTGTTCGCAGCCTGCGGCGCGGCCGGGGTCAAGTACATCAAGCTGGGCTACTGGCACTGGTCGCCCGAGGAGCACTACTGGGACACCATGGCCCGGGTCAACGACTGGCTGCAGGGATTTGCCGAACTTGCCGGCCGCCACGGCGTGACGGCCGTGGTCCACAACCACTCCGGACGCTCGCTGGGCCTCAACGGCAGCGCGGCCATGCAAATCGTGCGCGACTTCGATCCGGCGCACGTGGCGCTCTTCGCCGATGCGGGCCACTTGTCCATCTGCGGCGAACCGATCGACATGGCCCTGGACATCATGCGGTCCCACCTCCGGGTCTGCGCCTTCAAGGACCTGGTCCACACAACGGTCCAGCGCAACGGCCGCGCCATGCCGGCCACGCGCTGCGTGCGCATGGGCGAAGGCCTGGTCGACTGGCAAACCACCATCGAGGCGCTCGAAGCCATGGACTTCTCCGGTCCGGTCAGCTTCCACAGCGAATACGCCGGCGAACCGGTGCCCACCGTGATTGACCTGGCCGCCTGCGATGTGCGTTTCATCAACGCCTTGCGGGCCGGCAACTGACCCCGTTCCCAACCATTTCCAGGCAGGACAGTCCCATGACCAACTCCCTTCGCGCAGCCTTCATCGGAGCCGGCCCCCGCAGCCGCAGTGCCCACTATCCGAACGTGGCCCGACTGGACGACGTGACCATGGAAAGCGTCTGCGAACTGGACGAGGAACGCCTCGACATGGTGGTGGACCAGTACGGGTTCCCCTCGGTGTACACCCACCACAAGGAAATGCTGGAAAGCGCGAACCCGGATGTTGTCTACTGCGTCATGAACGAGCAGTGGGCGCTGGGTCCGGTGCTGGACTGCATCCGCGCCGGCAAGCATGTCTTCATCGAAAAGCCGCCCGGCGCCAATGTGGACGAGGTACGGCAGATCCGGGACGCGGCGGTGGCCAACAACGTGTGGGTCCAGGTCGGGTTCCAGCGCCGGCATGCGGCCGTGGTCCGCGAGTCCATGGCCCGCACACAGGCCGGCGGACCGGTGTCAATGGCCGTCGGGATCTTCCACAAGCAGCTGCTGGGCGAAGCCGCCGGCGGCTTCACGACCACTCTCTGGAACGACATCTGCCACATTGTGGACATGGTTCGTTTCATGGCCGGAGGCGAACCGGCCGAGGTCCATGCCCACCGGTCCAAATTCGGCAGTCCCCACTGGAATGTCTACGGGGCCCTGATTCGGTTCGACAACGAGGCCACGGGCATCATCGAGGCCACGCGGGCCTCGGGCGGCCGCACCCTGGGGGGCCAGCTCCATGCGGCCACCGTCGGCTGCTACTTCGACATTCCCTCCCGGCTGACGCTGTTCACCAACGACGGGCAGCGGAACGACCTGAACGGTTGGGACCTGGCCGGCGTGGAACGGTCCGACTCCGCAGCCTACGACGGCACCCTTGACATGCACCGGCACTTCATCGAGTGCATCCACAGCAATACCCAGCCGTTGACGGACATCCGCGACACCGTGCACACCATGGAACTGGTGGCCGCCATCGAAGGCGAGGAATGACGCTGCCCGTTTGTCTGTCGCGGACCGGTTCGGACCGGGCCACGGCCTACGACCCCAGCTGCAAGCTGCTGCGGCGCGGCGGCGACCTGGTGACGGGTTGGCTGGACAGCCCGGAGCAGGAAGGCGGCCCGGCCCGCATCATGCTGGGCACGGCCGATCCAGTCACCGGCCGGCCACGAGGTTCCGTCTGTCTGGCGGAAGGCATCGACAACCATTGCGGTCCGGCACTGGCCCTGGATCCGGACCAGCGACTGCACCTCATGTCCGGTGCCCACCACGGAGCTTTTGTCCACCGCTGGACCGACTCGGCGGATCTTCTGGAGCCGGCCGCCTGGTCGGCGCCTCAGCCAGTAGGTGAACGTGCTTCCTATCCGGCCTTGGTCAGCGACGTGGATGGAACCCTCCACCTGACTTGCCGCGAGTCGAGACCCGATCGCTGGATCCTTGTCTATCGGAACATGTGTCGCGGCCGCATGTGGAGCCCACCCGTGACGCTGGCGGTGAACCCGGAGCCCGGCTACTGCAACTGGATGCACTCCTTTGCCGCAACCGAGGACGGAGTCCTGCATCTCTTCCTGCAGTTTCACTATGCGGCGTCCGGTTCGGCCGCGGACTGCACGACCTACTCCGCAGTGCGTCTGGTGTCCGATGACGGCGGGAATACTTGGCTGCAGGAGAACGGAACACCGGTCACGGAGCCGGTGACTGCGGAGAGCGCCCAGGCCTTCAGTACGGCACCGCAGGGCGGCCTGCGCCTAAACAGCGCGGTCCTGGACTGCCACAGCCGGCCTTGGGTGCATGTGGTGCACCCGGACAACCCTGCTGGCTACCTGTACAAGTTCACCGAGACAGGGCCGGTAGAGCACCAGCCGGGAGGTGAATTGGCTGCCTATGACCTGCGCGGCGGCTGTGCCATGGACATGGCCTTCGATCCGTCCAACCGGCTGTTCTTGGCCTTTGCCGCCAACCCGGACAAAACCGAGACCCTCTGGTTTGATCCCAGCCACGAGGTGCATGTGGCCTTCATCGATCCCAACCGCATGGACAACACCCGGGTACGCCTGTTGACCGAAGTGGATGAAGCAGTATCAGGCTGGCTGCCACAGGTGGAGGACTGGATGCCGAACAATCGCCATGCCCGCGTTTCCGAGCCTCATGTCATGTGGACGCGGGGCAACAACCTGGGAGGCATTGGCGGCAACAACGCCAACAGCCTGAGAACCGAAGTTTGGCTTGACCGGCTGAGGCAGGACATGACCTGATGATTGGACCCGAGTGTGGAAGCATCATGTCCAGTTCCTTGTCGACATGCAGTGCCCGGACTTCGGTTGCTACCTAAGCGCGCTGACTGAATCCACTAATCCATCGCATGTAGCCAACGCTTGGCGTGACCGCCCCGCGAACCTTCGGTCGGTGTGGTTCACAATCCACAACGTCAAACCCAAGGCTTGCGGTCAGCGTTCAATCATGGGAGCGAAGGCCGCGGCCAGCTATTCGGGAATCTCTGGTTTGCCGCAGCCACTCATGGCTACACCATCCCTTGACTATCAACCGCCACAGGAACCAATCATCACACTCCGTCATTCGTCTGGTGTGCGGACACCTCAACCTCAACCAGATGTACTTTGGTCGAAATCGTTGGGCTGACACCACCGTCCGCAGCAGGGGCCTGTCCGCCATCCTTGGCGAGGGCCTCGTTGTGGAAATTGATGGCTTCGCTGGTGGACATCCCGGATTCTGGAACAGGCTCACCCCGCTCCATCAGAAACTCGATGTGAAGCGTAAGTGCTTCCTGGATCATCTCCAGCATTTCGTCCCAAGTCTTGCCGGTACTGATACATCCCGGAACTTCCGGCGCGTACGCGGCATAGTTGTTCGAGGTCTGTTCAACCACGACTGCGTACGTAAGCTTCACTGTGCCTTCCCGCGGAGACCCGCCTGCTTCTGGTTGCCGTTCCAAGTACCTCTTGCAAGTCATCCCGCAGGTGGCCCAGCATCGTGACTGTGCCAGGCTTGTGCGGGTGGCAAAACTGCCGATGGCTTCCTCATGTTCTCACATGGTACCAGCCATCGTCCTCCACGAGTCGGCTCGCATCCCTGAGCTTTGGCATAACTGAAACATACCTAACACTGGGGCTTTCTACCAAGGCCTTAGGCCCATGCCCCCGCTCATTGAGTCGCGGGGGCATGGGATCACTCACATTTACCTCACGTACTCTACGTGGCCGTAGAGGCGGAAACCCGCCTGCTTCTGAATGCTGTTCCAAGTACCCTTTGGCAGGTCATCCCGCGGATGGCCCGGAATCGTGACTGTGCCAGGTTTGTGTGGGTGGCAAAACTGCCGATGGCTTCCCCGTGTTCTCTTACAGCTCCAGCCATCTCGCTCCAAGTATCGAATCGCATCCCTAACCTTTAGGGGACCTGTTGGTAGGTATACCGTGATCAGAGTCTCCAGCACTGTCTTACCGGGCGGAATCGACCTCCGTCTTCGACCCGAATTCCGACCTGCGTTTTTATTTCCTCCTTCAAAATTAGGTCTTTCAATGCCAATAGGTGTTATTTTGCTTTTATTTTGGGGGTGCATGGTAGCTATGCCTCTGTATGGATTCGACCTGTTGCCTCGACTTTGTACAAAGCCGAGCTAAGTTCATGTTTCCGGCATGGCTCGCTCCTCCAAGTTTGCTGAGTTCAACTGTCAAGGGAGTGTACAACATGGTTATGCAGTGACAGTCCGAAACTCAAGATGCCTCCTGATTCATTGGCAGCTACTCCCTTCTCTTCGTTCCGAGCTTTAGTGGAGGCATCAAGTCGCCGGCTCGGATGGAGGCCAGCAGTCGACCGGCTAGGAGACCAAGACGGACACTTGTGTCAAAGCAGCCCCAGCAATGCTGATGGGAAAGTGCAAATGGACTCCATCCACGTGTGCCAGACACAGATCCGTCTGTTCCTCAATTACGACCAGTTCCAGCCCCCGGTCCGGCACCAGCGGCAACGGTGCCGGAAAACGCAGTTCCAACGACCGAACGGACTGGAAAAACCAGGACCTCAAGAGTCTCTATGGTCACACGCTCTCATTGGGAAAGACCGGCGATCCAAGTCCATACCATTCAATCGCGCCACCGTGTTCTTGGACAGGGCCCACCAGCAAAACTGCAACGCCGTTGGTACTCCGGGGCCTCAAGACCCAGCCTCTTCCCCAACACGACCCGATTGGCAATCACACCATTACCGGGGGTACAGATCGCCAAGATCGTGCAAACCAGCCACACCGGAGCAATCGGACCGTTCCAACTCCGGCAGGTGTCTGAGCAGTTCACTCTGTTTCAGCGGGACGCTTCGGCAGCTGCACCTTCATCTCGGTGTACCGGCCCGGCTCCGACTCCGGCTCGACGCTGCCGCCGTGCTCCCGGATTACGTCCCAAACCAAGCTCAAGCCCAAGCCCATGTTCCTCCCGGTACTGCGGGTGGTGACAAAGGGATTGAACATCCGCGCCATCGTTTCCCGGTTCATGCCCATCCCGTTGTCCCGAACTATCACGGTTACGGTCTCCTCGGAATTCTTCGTGGCCACCGTCAGTCGCGGCCGATAACCATTCCCCTTGGCCCGAAGCTTCTCCGCCATGGCTTCACAGGCGTTCATCACCAAATTTGAGATGACCCGTGCCACGTCTTCCGGCACTACGACTGCCTCACCCAGGGCTGGGTCCAGTTCCATGCCGACCTCGGCACTGAAACCGGGTTCGTAAACCCGGATTGCCCGATACCCCAAGTTGGTCTGTTCAACGATCAACTGGTTCAGCTCCACCGGCTGGAACCCACCTCCGGTTCTTCGATCGTAGATCATCATGGCCGATGCGATGCTGTTCAGCCGGTCGCTGTGATGCTCCACCCGATCCAGGTTGCCGGTCAGATTCCGGATCAAACCCTTGGCTTCTTGCCGCTCCACCTCGCCGGGCTGCCCCAGCAGTTCCAGCAACTCCGCCACGAGTTCCTGAGACAACGATGTGAAATTGCGGACGAACTGCAACGGGTTGCGCATCTCGTGAGCCACCCCCGATGCCAGTTCACCAAGTTCCGCCAGCTTCTGCTGGCTAATGATCCGGTCCTGGCTTTCCCGCAGGTCCGCCAATGCCTGCTCCAATTCCCCGTTTCGCTCCTGGAGCTCAGCGGAAAGCTGGGACACCAAGTCCAGCTGCATGGCCCGTATGGAATTCTGGCGCAGGGCCTCCAGGGCCTGGCACGCCTTGGCTACCTCGTCATTGCCCCTCGGCTCAATCCGGTATTCCAGGTCGCCCATGCCCAGGCGTCTAATCCAAGCTTCGACAGCGATAGTCCTTATGCCAACCCAGACGACCAGCGCCGTCTTGACCAACACCACGGCCAGCGTCGCGGCCGAGAGAGCAATCAACGGAACATAGCCTTGCGAGTACGCCACTACCGTAAGGCCAATTAGCAGGCCGTTGGTCAAACTGATCAGCAGAAAGTGCTGAACCGAATATCGTCGGATACTGAACCTCGACATTCCGAAGGGATCGTTGCCCGCGTTGCTTTCATTCAACACGGTGGTCATGGCACACCTCCCGTTCAACCTGTGTAGTGTCGTTACTCAATTGTTGTCGCAGCGGCCAGGATATGGGTTCCCAACCTACATGGATTGGCGTGGTCGGTTCTGCTTGGCGCCAACGTGACTGTCGGGGACCACAGATGCCAAGCTCGCTCAACCGCCTGGCAAAACCGGGCCGGCCAGAACCATCTGAAGAAGACGCGGGCCGTGGAACACGCGGACATGCCGCGTGCCAGCCAGCGGTGCAGAAGCATGACCACACCACGGCGGACTATAGTGCCGACAGCCGGGCCAAGATGCCCAGAACCGGACCGCGTTGGCACAAGACAGCCGGCAACAGGCCTCCGCAAAGGACTGGGGCACCGCCGCCTAACAGTTGTAAGTCAACGTACAGTCATTGCCGGCGGCGGTAGCATTAGCAGATTGGTTGTGGAGTCGTACAGGATAAGCTGGCAATTGCCAACGTGGTCATGAATTTTGCTCAGGCCCAATTCTTGATCTCTGCATCCCTGATCTCGCGGGCTTCTCGAATCAGATCAACCGAATCCCCGGAAAACGGGTTGTTCCCGAAGAGTTCCTTTCGGCGTGCCACGACCCGTTCAAAGGCCTGCCGGTCGAAGCATCCAGACACACCACTGGCTTCTTCGCTCCTTGGCACTCTATCCATGACCGTCTGGCAATATCGGGGTGCGCTCATGCTCTTTCGCGCAGCGACGACCTTCAGCCGCTGTTGAAAGGCTGGGACCAGATCCAAAGTGAGTTTCTTCATAGCCGCTCAGACTCCTGCATCACCAAGTTGCGCTGGTCTTTCGTTCCAGGCCTGAGTGTCGCCAAGCCCTTTGGCACGGGCATCCAAACATCGAACAGGCGACAACCATTCCATCCGAAGCACATCAACTACCGACTTCCGTTTCGACCCGGACCCTGCACTGTTCCGGTGGCTGTATGGTCTCTCCGGGATTTCCTGTCGCCGTCCGGGAAAGAAACTCCGGCTCTACCAGCAATTCGGAGGGACGTCGGCCCAAGGCTTTGGCGACTGCGTCAAGGGTTCTGAACCGGGGCGATTGTTCTCCCTTCTCCAGCCGTACCAGAGTCACCCGTCCAATGTTGGCCGCTTGGGCGAGTGTCTCCTGCGTCAACCCGGCAGCCTTACGGAAGCTTCGGACGCGGTCGCCGAGGGTCCGCCTACCCTGCATGGCCAGGGCCTCGATCGCGGGTCGATAGGAAGCATCGCAGTAGTGGCGAGCGAAATCCCAGGGAATCTCGACCACCCCGCCATCGACTGTCTCCAGAACCAATTCGTACGGATTCGGC
Organism: Caldilineaceae bacterium; assembly: GCA_965219935.1. Lineage (GTDB taxonomy): Bacteria > Chloroflexota > Anaerolineae > Caldilineales > Caldilineaceae > Bin34. The sequence continues at coordinate 3,058,931 of CBDCOU010000003.1, forward strand.
AATGCCATGCTGGACACGGCTGCGGGTTCCTTAATCTCGGGTATGTCCGCGTAGGGAATGTGGCCCCTGGCCCCGTCCGCAAAACCAAGTGCAATGGAATCCTCCAGCAGACTGGCAACCGTCATCATCCGATGGGCATTCTTGACCAAGGTGGCTTCCATCGCCTTACCTCCCGTGAATGGCGTCCCACGCCCTTCTGATTTCCTCTGCGTGTTTTGCATAGGCTTTCATGATGTTCCTGAAAGTTCCAGGGGGAGGTTGTTCCATGAAGGAGCCCCCGTTGAGTTCCACGCGGCATACGTCCTCTTTGCCCACCCAGACATGTACGTGGGGCGGCTCGAAACCGTTCTCTCTGGTATTCACAACGAAGCGGAACCGGCCTTCCACTGCCACAGTCGGCATACGAAGTCCTTCGGCGACTGGATGTCTGCCACGTGTGCACAGCACGTTGAAAGTATCATATAACGATACATGAAGTCAAAGTGCGCACCTGTCCGAGTTTCCCGCGATCCTGAATGTCAGAGGCCACTGCTGCCAACAGGACATCTATCACTGTTAGCAGCTTGAAACCCAGCCATACGGGTACGACGCATGGGCGTGGCAAGGACCGCGGGACACCATCTTTCCCATGACCGTGCTACACAGCCCCGATGCAGGGCTGGAACCACCAAGCAGGCTGTCCTGGATCAGAAAGCCTGACTTAACCAAGTATCGCCAACCAAGACGGCCCATTGCAGTCCGCTGCTGGGTCAGGCCTTCTGAGACACATCGCGGTTCACGCACCGAAACCTGACCTCCCGCGCGTGGCAGCAGCCATATACTGTGAATCACGGTTCCTGAGAGGGCAGCATATGAAGCACACCAGGGTATCTGCGGATGAAGAAACCAAAAGGTTGACAAGCAAGAGCACCGTGGAACTCGACCCGTCGGTTTCGGTGCTGAAGCGGCAGTCCCTACGCAGCTTGGGCAATAGCGGAGAAAGTACCTTCACGGACGGCAAGGAGGAGGAAACGGCCTTGGTCCGTCGAGGTCAGCGGCTCCGGGAGGTGTTGGCAAACTTTGACACCCGCAAGGTGGGCGTGTCAGAAAGACTGGCCCGCGACGAACTCTACGACGAGGCGATCAACGGTCCCGATGCGCTTCGTTGATGCCAACGTACCCCTCTATGCCCTTAGCCTGCTCTCGAAAGAGGCTGACAAGAGCCACCGCGCCCGGGAACGCTTGGAACAGTCCAACTTGGCCCGTATCGGTGCAGCATCAAACTCCATCGATTGACTGGAGCGTGGGGCACCTCTACTAGATGTACGTTAGTTGACTGTGGGGGCTGGTACCACCATCGACGACGGGCGTCTGTCCTCCTTTCTTGGCGAGAGCCTCGTTGTGAAAGTTGATGGCTTCGCTGACGGATATTCTGGGTTCCGGGACGGGTTCGGCCCAGCTCCATCAGAAACTCGATGGGGAACGTGGGCGCCCCTCGGATCACCACCGACATCTCGTCCCAAGTCTTCCGGGTACTGAAGCATCCCGGAACTTCCGGCGCGTACGAGGTGCAGCATGGTTGTTCAGGGTCCGTTCAACCGCGACAGGACAAGTGAGCTTCATCCGGCAGTGACAATTCAAGGGTTTCCGATTGTTCAAGTGTGTAGTTGCTTGCCAACCCGCCCCTGCAGGGGCAACGACGCATCCGACGAAGTTTGTTCGTGGAACCCGGAAGGGACCGGCAATACCAAGGGGCCGGTGTCAAGTACCAGTTGACTGGGTGACTGCATAAGGGTTGGGGACGGGTAGCACGCTTTGGACAGTCCCTGAGAGCTTTTCAACCGCGACTTTGTGGTAAACCCGATGACCACCAAGCAACTGCGACAAGGTGTAGCCTGCACTGCCTTTAGGCGGAAAGGACGCCGTGCTCAGGAGCACAAGCCAACTATCGTGGACATCTTCCCACCCTTCAAGGCGGTGACTTCTGTGCCCTTCAGGGCCGAATGTCTCCTGAATGGCTGCCTTTGCAATTTCAATTGCCTTCGTGCGATCCATCTCACGGTACAACTTGCTGGCGAACCGAGGATGGGTAGGATACCCACCCTATCTGGATTGGTCCGGGATCGTGGCGACCCTTAAGGATGCAGCGCGGGATGCCTGCATCCCTAACCAACAGGACCGGCATCGGCACCAGCGAGGGGTCTGCGGCCATCTCTCGGACGACCGTTTGGACAGCAGTGATGTGTTGGTGTCGGCAGATCCAGCTGCCGTACACTGTGAATCACAGTTTTTGTGAGCCCGGCCAATGAAGAATATTACGGTATCGATTGACGAAAAAACCTACAGGATGGCTCGCCTTCGCGCCGCGGAACTTGATACGTCGGTTTCGGCTCTGGTGCGACAATACCTGCGCGATCTCGTCAGTGGCGGCATGGATGTCCCCACCAACGGCGCGGCAGATGCGGCAACAGGGGTCGAAGAATCCGGGGCCCGCCGACATCGGGGAATGGATTCGGACGTTAACGTCCGAACGGTGAGCTTCCCGGAACGAACGACCCGCCAGGAGACTCAGCGGCTCCGGATTCGCATGTACGAAGTCTTGGACGAGATTTGGGCAACCCATCCCGGGTTCCGGGCAGTGGACAATCTCAGTCGCGATGACATCTACGACCGGAGCAGGGCAAGGACCGATACTGCAAGGCCCCCTGCAAATCCCTCAGACGACGAAAGAAGTATCTAGCCGCAACACGGTTTGTCAACACCCATATCCTTCTGTACGCGGCCTACCGGGCTCCTGAAGAGGCACGCAGCGCGCCGTTGCCCTGGATCTGCCTGTGGCTGAAGACCTAGCGCTCTCGGTGCAGGTGTTTCAGGAGATCCACTATCGTGCAACACGCCCCAAGTTTGGACAATCGCCGAAACCCGACTAATTGGCCAGTCGCTGCCCTGCCATCCACGTGGACACTGCGCCTCCCGATCACCGCTGCGGCTTCGCCCTACAGTAACTCTCGCCAGGAGGGGCTCGTGTACCACCCGACCGCGGCCTTCAGCTTCGCGGCACTGATGAACGACTGGTGGTTGTCCAGCCGCCCGGTGACGGGCAGCAGATCGGGACGGAAAGTTTCGACCAGGTCCCTGGACACTTCAAGGGCGGTGGTGTCGTCCGCGTTCAGGAAGTAGACATCGTGGGGAGGCAGATCCTGGCTGGCCTCCATCAACTGGCAGTGCGCAGTGGCCACGTCCTCGCTTGCCACGTAGCACCAGAGATAGTCCTGCCAGCTGTTGACGGGCTTGACGGTGCGTGCCAACTCCGCCCTGCGCTCCGGCGGAAAGATCCCACAGATGCGGGTCACGTACGTGCGGACGCCGAAGGCCCGGGTGTAGGACGCCAGCATTTCCTCTCCGGCCAGCTTCGAGTAGCTGTAGGTATCCTCGACGAAAGTGGGGTGCGATTCGTCAATGGGCAGGTATCGGAGTGGAAAGGGGGAGTCGCTGATGCGAAACCCGTGTCCCAGGGCACAGTTGCTGCCGGCCATGACCACCGTACCCACCTTGGCCTCGACCACGGCCTGCATCAGGTAGTAGGTGCCCAGCATGTTGGTCTTGAAAGTGGCGTCGAAGGACTGCGAACTCTGCTGGCGCAGGGCTGGATGGTCGGTCGGGTTGGGACGCGCGCCCAAGTGCTGCACGGCCTCCACATCCTGCACGGCCTTGAGACAGTCGTCGTAGTTCCCCAAGTCGCCTTGAATCCACTCCAGATCGCCGTAGTCGGTGGTGGGCCTGGAACGGGAGAAGAGCACCGGTTCGTGGCCGCGCCTCAGCAGTTCATGAAAAACAAAATCTCCCAGTCGTCCCGACGCGCCGGTTACCAGCACTTTCATGCAGCTCTTCCTTCTGGATGGGTTGGGCAGGAAAGCCGGCCCGGACGACACGAAACCCCCGTGTCAAGGCAATGCCTTGACCCCTCGGGGCGACCTGCCTGACGGGGTGGGAGATCGGGCTCCGGACAGGAAATGCCCGATCGGATACACGGGCCTGACTCTGCTGAATTATAGACCTGCCGGCTGTTCACGCCGTCAGCATTTGTCCGAAAACCCACAGTGCCCTACCCGCAGATCGGACAACGGCTCCCTTGCGTCAGCACAGGGCATCCACCAGCGCCCGTGCCAAGCTCTTGCGGTTTGTACTTTCGGTCGCGTAGTCCACCGGCTGCGCCGATGGACCAACACAGGCGGGACAGCCAGTAACGCAGTCGCAGCGCCTAATCAGTTGGGCCGCCTTGCCCAGCAACTGATCGTGGAGGCCGAAAAGGGTTTCGCCATAGCCGAGGCCGCCCTCAAACCGCTCGTGGATGAAGAGCGTGGCCAGGTGGGGCTGGAAGCAGGCGGGATCCTCCACGGGCTTCAGCTTGGTGCCTCCGGCCTTGGCCAGAACATCGTGCACGGACAGGTCGCCCGGATCGCACATCAGGTGGAGGGGTGCGATGCGACTCAAGGCCACGCCCAGGGCATCCATGCCGTGCAGGCCGCGTCCGGCGATGGGCTCCAGCAGCTTGTGGCAGGCCGGACACAGAACCTGGAGGTTTTCCAGGCGGTTGGCCTTCAGGTAGTTGTCGTTGTGGCCCGGCACATAGCCGAACTGGCGGAACCGCTTCCTGTGGTGCACGTGCAGGGGCCTGCCCGGCGAAGGAGCCTTGCCGCAGTGACTGCAGATCTTTCCGCTACGTTCGATGGCCCTGAGACGTTGACTGTCCCAATTGGGTCCGTAGTCGTTTTCGCTGTCCCGCCACGCGTCCTCGGCCTCCAGTTGCCGCTGGGTTTCCGGCCGCACCTGCATCCAGTAGCCGCGGGTGTTCAGGGTGCGTTCCGGACATTCCAAGGGAACCAGGTCCGTGGGATCCCAGCCGGGTACGCCCCGGTTGTCCCGGTCCATGTAGATCTTGCGGTAGCCCACCACCTGGGAGGTCATCTTCAGTTCACCGTGGCCGACCAGGGCTCCCTGCCTGGGCTCCTGATCATCAATGCGGGTGACCACCACATCCACATCCTGGACCGGTTCCGTGGTGTAGCTTCCGGACCTTGATGCCGCGACCCTGGCCACCTTGTCGGCGTAGTCCAGTTCCTTGACCAGATAGCGGCGGCCGTCGTGCCAGTAGACGGCGCCTTCGTGCACCATCATGTCCGCACTCTCGAAGTCCACCGTGCCCAGGACCTCGGGCCGGCCCCGTCCGGACTTCAGCACGATGTCCACCGAACCTTCCATGTTGCGCAGGCCGAACCGCAGGTCCTGCGGCTGTCCGCAGAAGGCCCAGGTGAAGTTGCGGTGAAAGGCGCGCTGGGCGCGCTCCAACTCCTGGAGGCCCGCGAAGATGGCGTGGGTCCGGCGCGGTTGTTCCTTCCGCGGCGGCCGCACCCGCAACGGACCCTCGTTGAGCACGCAAGGCAGGTGCTGCCGCAACAGGGTCGGGTGGTCCGGGTCCAGCCGAGCATGCTCGGGACTGCCGGCCAGCAGGAACTCCGGGTCCAGGATCATGTACTGGTCGAGGGGATCCGCCGAAGCGACAAACACCACCAGGGCCTCCGCCTCCTCACCCCGCCGGCCGGCGCGTCCCCACTGTTGTCGCGTACTCGCAACCGTGCCGGCATAGCCGGAGGAGATCACACACTGCAACTGTCCGATGTCGACGCCCAGTTCCAGTGCGTTGGTGGTGGCCACGGTCAGGATTTCGCCGTTGCGCAATCCGGATTCAATCTCGCGCCGTTCCTTGGGCAGGTAGCCCCCGCGGTAGCCGCGGATCAGCCGTGCCGCCTCATGGCCTCGGGTGCCGCTTTCGATGGCATGCGTGCGCAACCAGCGGATGGTGTTCTCGACGCCGCGCCGCGAACGGTTGAAGATCAGGGTCTGCAGCCGCTCCCGCCGCAGTTGGCTCTCGAACCAGAGCGTGGCCTCCATGGTTTCGCGCCGCACGCCGTCCGGGTCCAGGGGCGGATTGCAGAAGATGCAGTGGCGGGCCGCGGTGGGGGCCCCGTTCTCCGATACAACCGCCACTTCCCGATCAAGCAGCCGTAGGGCCAGATCCTGCTCATTGGCCACGGTCGCGCTGGCACAGATGTATTGGACATCCCGGTTGCCGGCCAGTGCCAACAACCGATGCAGGCGGCGCAGGACATTGGCCACGTGGCTGCCGAACAGGCCTCGGAAGTAGTGGACTTCGTCCACTGCCACAAAGGCCAGATCCGAAAGAAAGGCTCCCCAGTCCTGCCTGTGCCAGGGCAGGATGGAATGGTGGAGCATGTCCGGGTTGGTGATGATCAGGCGGGCCCGGTTGCGGAGTTCGCCGCGCTCCGCGATGGGCACGTCGCCGTCGTAGGCGGCCACGTGATGGGGCTTGAGGGGGCTGCCCGTCGGCAGCGCGGCCGCCATGTCCTGAAACTCGACCAGTTGATCGCGGGCCAGCGCCTTCGTCGGAGCCATGTAGATGGCCCTGGCGTACGGGTCGCGGACCAGGCGGTCCAGGATCGGCAGCTGGTAGCACAGCGACTTGCCGCTGGCCGTGGGGGTGGTGACAAGGACATCCTTGCCGGATCGAACCAGTTCCAGGGCCTGGCCTTGATGGCTGTAGAGCCGCTCGCGGCCCAGTCCGGCCAGCATGCGGCGGACATGGGGGTGCAGCCATTCCGGCACGTCGGTCCACTGCGGAGATCCGGCCGGGAGTCGTTCCGCATGGGTGACGTGGGCCTCGTAGTAGGGATCCGACCGCATGTCGGCCAGCAGTTCGGCAACAGGGATCATGGTGTGGGGTTGTGAGCAAACCGTGTTCGGTCGGGACGGGGAGGCAATCGCGGAGCCCGAAGAACGCCGTTGCCGACGCTGGACGGATCCGGATGGTCTCCGGTGAAATTATCCGCATCGGAGGTCCGCGCGATGCCGCGGGCGCGTGACTACAGGTGCTTCGTGTACGTTGACGGGTTGTTGAGAAAGGACCTGGTCAACCGTACATGCTCCAGTTCATCCCAGGCGACCTGCCGCCAGGGAGACTCGTCCAGACTGAGAATGCAGGCGCCCGGGTAGGCCATCAGAATGGGCGAGTGGGTGGAAATCACAAACTGCGCACCCCGCTCCTCCACCATTTCCCGCAGCAGGGACAGCAGCCCCAGCTGCCGCAACGGGGACAGGGGCGTTTCCGGCTCGTCCAGCAGGTACAGGCCGTCGGGCACAAACCGGGCCTGGAAGAAGGCCAGGAAGCCCTCGCCGTGCGACTGGGCATCCATGTCCCCGCCGTAGCGCTCCGTGATGCCGTGCAGTTCGTTGGCATACGGAGTGCGCGCATACATGCGGGCCGCGGCCGAGCGGCCGGCGTAGGTCCGATCCACCTCCTCCAGTTCGGCCCGAAGGGATTGCGCCATGGCCCCCATCCGCTGCACAAACCCGAAGAAGTCCTCCGCACGCAGAAAGAACCCGCGGTGGCTGCGTTGATTCCAGGTGGCCTTGAGGCACTTTGCAAGACCGCGCACCTTGACCAGGGACGGATCCCGATCCAGCTCCTCCCGGCCCGCGGCCGGCAGGCCCGCATGGCAGGCAATTCCCTCCAGCAGCGTGGACTTGCCGCAGCCGTTCTCACCGACCAGAAAGGTTACCGGATGCTCAAACGCAAGCGGTGCCGACCATTCTGCGATCACCGGCACCGTGAAGGGCCACTCGACCCGTTGCCGCGCGGCAGGTGGCCTGAAGGCCACGGAGCGAAGATGAATCATCGGTCCTGTGATGCCGATACCGGACTGGGGCGCGTTCCATGTGCCCGCGGCGCGTCAATCAGGAGCCACGCTCCGGTTGTAGGGGCTCAAAGCCGGGTACAGGTCGCGGTACCGCGCATGCACTTCCTTCATCGTAGCGACCGTGTCCGGGTCCGGCTGCACCGAACCCGTCTCCGTCACGAGCGAAGCGGTGGCGGTGTCCACATCGGGCCAGACACCGCCGGCCACGCCCCCCAGCACGGCGGCCCCCATGGCAGCCCCCTCGCCTTCGGCAACCGTCACCAGTTCCCTGCCCAGCGTGTCCGCCAGGATTTGGCGCCAGAGGGGGCTTTGGGACCCGCCGCCCGACAGGCGCACGGTTTGCAGTTCGGGCAAACCGGCACCGTCCATCAGGTCAAACCCGTCCTTCAGGCCGCAGGCCACACCTTCCAGCACCGCCCGGGTCATGTGGTTCAGGTCGTGCCGGACCGTCAGGCCGACAAAGGCTCCGCGGGCCAGGGGATCGGGGTGGGGCGTGCGCTCGCCGGTCAGGTACGGCAGGAAGACCAGGCCGTCACACCCCGCGGGAGCCGCTGCGGCCGCCGCCGTGAGCTCACCGAAGTCGCGGCCGGGTGCGCAGGTGTCCCGAAACCAGCGGAGACTGCCGGCGGCGCTCAGCATGACGCCCATGAAGTGCCAGCGGCCGGGGACGGAATGGCAGAAGGCGTGGAGCCGGCCCTCCTTCTCAACCCGCGGCTTGGCACTGGTGGCAAAGACCACTCCCGAGGTTCCCAGGGTGACTGCGGCCATGCCTTCCTGCACGGCCCCCACGCCCACGGCTTGGGCCGCTTGATCGCCACCCCCGCCGGCAATGGGAATCCCGGCCGGCAAGCCCAACTCCCCGGCTACCGCGGAAGACAACCGGGCCGAGACGGCGGTCCCTTCGCAGGCCACGGGCATGTAGGCCTCGGGGATGTCCAGGGCGGCCAGCATGTCGCGGGACCAGGTCCTGTCCTGCAAATCCAGCAGGAGCATGCCGGAGCCGTCCGCCGCGTCCGCGGCGAACTCGCCGCTGAGCTTGAACCGCACGTAGTCCTTCGGTAGCAGGATGTGCCGGGTGCGTTCCCAAATCTCCGGCTCCTCCTCCTGCACCCACAGGATTTTGGGGGCCGTGAAGCCGGTCAGGGCATCGTTGCCGGTGATCTCCAGAAGGCGCTCAAAACCCAACCTTGCCCGGATGGTGTCGCACTGGCTCCCGGTACGCTGATCGTTCCAGAGAATGCAGGGCCGCAGCACCTCCCGCCGTGCATCCAGCAGAACCAGGCCGTGCATCTGGCCGGAAAGGCCGATGGCGGCCACCTGCTCCGGCTGCACGCCCTCCTGTGCCAGAACCGCGCGGACGCTGTGGCGCGTGCCCTGCCACCACAGGTCCGGATCCTGTTCGCTCCACAGCGGCTGCGGGGTCTGGAAGTCGTACTCCGAGGCGGCGGATGCCACAACGCGGCCGGTGGAATCGACGAGTATGGCCTTGGTGGCGGTGGTCGAGATGTCCAGACCCAGGACAAGGGCATCGGTCATGGCGCGTTCCTGACTGAATGGGCCTACAGCCGCAGGCGGGGATCCAGGGCGTCCCGGAGTCCGTCCCCCATGAAGTTAATGCTGAGGATGGTGAGGGAGATGAACAGGCCCGGGAAGATGATCAGGGCCGGGTTGTAGGTGATGAAATCCTTGTTCTCAAACAGGAGGCGGCCCCAGGTGGGCACATCCGGCGGAAAGCCCAGCCCGAGGAAGGAGAGGGCCGACTCGATGAGGATGGCGCTGGCCACGCCCAGGGTGGCCGAGACGATGATGGGCGACAGGATGTTGGGCAGCACGTGGCGCCACAGGATCGTGTGCTGCCGCACGCCGATGCTGATGGCCGCTTCGATGAATTCCTTCTCCTTAATGGAGAGCACGGTCCCGCGCACGATGCGGGCCGTCGGCATCCAGCCCAGCGCGCCGATGACGTAGACCACCAGCACGAAGATGCCCAGCTCCGGCCCCAGCAGATTGCGCATCTTGTCCCGGAACAGCATGATGATCACCATTAGCAGGGGCAGGCTGGGCAGGGCCAGCATCATGTCGGTGAAGCGCATCAGTGGATTGTCCAGCGACCGGAAGTAGCCGGACAACAATCCCGCCAGGGTACCCAGAGTGATGGCCACGGTCATGGCCACGACCCCGACCGCCAGGGAGATGCGGCCGCCCTCCATGTTGCGTGCCAAGGTGTCGCGGCCCAGATCGTCGGTGCCCATGGGAAACTCCAACGAAGGCCGTTCGTCGGCGCGCAGGATATCGATGTACTCTGCGTCCTCTGGGTAGATGACGGGCCCAACCAGGATGCCCAGGATCAACAGTACCTGGATCGCCAGCCCGGTGACAGCCAGCTTGTGGCGGATGAACCGACGGTAGACATCGCCCCAGAGTGTGCGCGGGGCGCGCCGGTTCAGCACTCCCGCGGCCGGCACAGCGGCGGTGGCGGTCATGCGAGGTTCCGGGGCGGACGGTCCCGGCGGCGGGTCTGCGGGTCAGGCATAGCGGATCCTGGGATCGAGCACGCCGTAGATGATGTCGGCGATCAGGTTGAAGATCACGATCAGGAAGGCAAAGATGAACGTGACCGTCTGGATCAGGGGAATGTCGTTGACCTGGATCGCGCTAATCAGCAACGCCCCCAAGCCGTTCACGCGGAAGATCTGCTCGGTGATGATGGCTCCGCTGAAGATGGTGGGCACGCCGAGGGCCACCAGGGTAATGACCGGAATCAGGGAATTGCGCAGGATGTGACGGATCACCACATAGCGTTCCCGGAAGCCCTTGGCCTTGACGGTGCGCACATAGTCCTGGGTTAAATTGTCCAGCATGGACGACCGTGTGAAGCGCACCAGGGCGGCCGTCTGGAAGAAGGCCAGGACCGCCACCGGCATGGCCATCTGCCGCAGCTGCGCCACCAGGGACTGCCAGTCCCGGACCACCAGGTTGGTGTCGTAGATGGACGGCAGCCAGTTCAGGTTGACACTGAAGACAATGATCAGGAGCAGGCCGGTGAAGAAGGTCGGCACGGAATAGCCGATCAGTGAGAAGAGCGTGCCCAGCTGATCGAACACGGAGTACTGGCGAACGGCCGATAGGACTCCCACCGGCAGGGCGATCAGGACGGATACCAGGTAGGCGAGTCCAACGACCCAGAGGGTTTGGGGCACCCGTTGGGCAATCATGTCGAAGACCGGAGTACCACGGCTACCCCAGGAGGTGATGCGCAAACGGGACTCGGAATCACCGATCTCGATGCCGAGCGCGCCCTCCAGCAGTCCGAGCGGCTCGTTCCAGAAGAACTGCCGCAGCCAGAGCAGGTACTTGATGTGCATGGGCTTGTCGAGGCCCATGGCTTCCCTGATCATCTGGCGCACTTCCGGGCGGATGGTCTCCGGCAGGGCTCCGGTCGGATCACCGGGTGCCAGATCCAGCACGGCGAAGATCACCATGCTGATGGCCAGCAGGGTTGGAACGGCGGTCAGCAGCCGACGGGCCAGATACCTACTCACGTGCCATCCGCCGCCGTGTTAACCACGTCCCATGTCTGAGGCCGGTACCAGCATGGCCGAGGACGCCAGACAGGCCTTACGCGGTTTGAAACAAACCTATCACGGCGGACCACAGACAACCATACGGTGCCCGCGGTCCGCCATTCCAGCAACGATCAATGCTTTCAAGTCGGCGTAGGTCGCTACTCCTCCCTGCTCCAATCACCGATGTTCCACAGCTCCGTATCCCAGCCGTTGATCCACACACCCTGCAGGGAATTCGTCCGGGCGGCTACCCGCCCGCGGTAGACCAGCGGGATTTGCATGCCAGCCTGGACATTCATGTCGTTCAGGGTCTTGACCAGCCGCTCGCGTTCGGGCCCCACAGGCGTCTCGACCAGCATCTGGAAGAGTTCGTCGTACTCGGGATCGCAGCCGCGGAAGATGTTGCCGCCGGCCCATGTGTTGGCCCGTTCCGGAATGTACTGGCACTGCCACTGGGACAAGTGAATCTGCGGGTCGATGGAAGGACCCGTGGTGTACATCTGGATATCCGTGTAGAACTTCTGGTACGTGTCGGGGCTGTTCGGATCCCCGCCGAAGAAGACGCCGGCATCGTGGTTCAGCAGTTCGGTCTCGATGCCGATTTCCGTCCACCACTGCTTGATCACGGCCTGGGTCTTCTGCCGCACGCTGTTGGTCGAGGTCTGGTAGCGCACCGACAGCGGCATGCCGTTGTATTCCCTGATGCCGTCGCCATCCGTGTCCACGATGCCCGCCTCGTCGAGAAGGGCGTTGGCGCCTTCGATATCCTGCACCAGGCAGCCGTCATTGGCCGTGGACACGTAGTGCTTCGGGCCGGGGATGACGTTGCAGACCGGCTGGCCGGCGAAGCCATAGAGGTTCTCGGCGATTACGGAGCGGTCAATGGCCATGGACATGGCCTGAGCCACCGGGGTGCCGACCAGGAACGGATGCGGGTTGGTGCCGTCCAGATACTCCGAGCGATCGTCGCCCAGGGCCTCGTCCGGATTGGTCTGGTTCACCAGCAGCCGTTCGACCAGACTGTCGAAGGCCACGATGATCTCGCCGCCGCCCTTGGCTTCCATCTCCGCCAAGATCTGGGGTTCGACCTGCAGATTCCAAGCATAGTCCGCCTCGCCGGTTTCCAGCACGGCGCGGGCTGCCGAAGCCGCATCACCGCCGCCCTTGAAGACAATCCGGTCGAAGTAGGCCGGTTCCCCACGGTAATGGGGGTTGCGCTCATAGGTAGCCACATCGTTGACCTTGAAGTCGGTCAGGCGATAGGCCCCGGTACCCAGCGGGGCCAGATTCTGCTCGCTGCAGGTCTGGGCTGCCGCACCCACGCACTCGCCGAACTGCACCCGCGAAATGATCGGCGACTGCGCCGTCACAAAGGCCGTGTAGGGGTAGGGGGTGAACTTGTCGAAGGTGACCACAACCGTGGTGTCGTCCGGAGCTTCCACGCTCACGACCCCGTCGAAGACATCGATGGGGGAACAGCCTGTCTCGGGATGGGTGCAGTACTCCCAGGTAAACACTGCGTCGTCGGCCGTCATAGGCGTGCCGTCCGACCACAGCAGTCCTTCCTGCAGCGTCCAAGTGATGGTGCGGCCGTCCTCGGACACCCCACCGTTCTCGACCGTGGGAATGTCAACGGCCAAGCGCGGCATCAGCACGCCGTCGGGATCGACGCTGGCCAAGGGCTCGAGCGTAATGGCGCCGGCATCCTGATCCTTGGTGCCGCCGGACAGAAACGGACCGGGGAGGGAGGCGGCCTGCCAGTAGAGAATGATGAGTTCCTTGTCATCGCGCTCAGCTGGAGCTGCGGTGTCAGTCGCAGCCGGGGCTGCGCAGGCGGCCAACAGGGCGACCAGGGCCATCAGCAACAAGGCGACCACAGGTGCCCTGAGGGTGACTCGCGTGAGTTTCTTCATGTCAGACATAGCATGTTCCTTGCTGTCGTGAATCGAATGCCTACAACTTCCAAGCTACACACCTCGCCGCAGTCCCTTCTCCAGTCAATCGGGACTGCCCATGGGGGAAGTCCGCAACCAACCGGTTCCGATTTCATACGGGACCTGTACCAAGCGGGTCACCGCATTCCGTCGCGAAGGTGCCAAACATCCGGGGAGAGCATCGATTATAGAGCAAGACCGGCACCACTGGCTTCCCCCAAGGGCCAGGGCAATCGCAAGGTTGTGCGAGACCCAGGACTTGCTCCATGTAGGCGAGATTGCGGCCGGCCTGGCGGCACCGGATGGCCAAACAGTCTTGACGGTGGTGCCCTGCCAGAGCAGGTTGAGTGCCATGCGCCGCAGCAGGCACAGGTTGCGGGGGCATGGCCCGTATGCATGCGGCACTCGTCCTCCCGGAAGGCCACGTCCAGGACCCGGTGCAGGCAAGTCGCGATGCCCCAGTGTGCCCTCGCCGTCGCCAACAGGTGTCGAACCTTGGGGGGATGACTGGAGATGAAGTAGCGGGTTTCGACACTGACCCCAGCCTCCCACCCGTCATTCCGCCTCCACCAGCAGGAGGCGGCGATGAACAACGGACTGCCTTGCCGTCACCGGCCACATTCCGGTTCCGGGGCATCGAGGTCAACGTCTACTCCCACACTGCAAAGTGGCTTCCAGCGGTTGGGATCCAGCCGCGCGCACCCGACCGGAGATGTCGTACTCAGAAGCATGGCACGACAAACCCAGGAATGTCTCCCACCAAGTCCCAAACAGCCCGGCTTCGGTGTAGATGGGGGCGTTCCGGGCCTCGCGCCCGGTTGCAGAACCGGGCTCTCCATGGGTGTGACTGGCTTTGGCGACCTCAATTCAACTCGGCCCTGGCTCGACGCACATATGGCGCACGGTGGGCGGAAATACAATGAGCACACATGTGCGCATGTGCCAAAAGACCAAATGCCTCAACTTGATAGAGTTGCACGACATGAACACCAACGTGGACACCACAAGTGTTCGTGTCCGTGCGGGACAACGGCCGCGCAGCCGACCTCAAGACCGGTCCCGCAACGCCCCTGTCCCCGGCGGCAGTGCCCAACAGCAGCGAAGCCTCCAACGCCTGGTGGGCCCACCTCAAGTCGCTCGACCACTACGACCCCAACTACCCCTACGATCCCCGGCACGTCTACGGACCCGACTGGACCGACGACGACGCCTACGGCAAGGACGGGGTCCACTTCATGGCCGACAGTGCCCACGGGTTCAGCATCGACAGCAGTGTGAATGAGGCACGGCGCCTGCTGGGAACCTACCGTGTCTTCAAGGATCGGTGCCTGAAGCTGCCCGACCTGGGTGTGTCCCGGACCAACCGCTACGCCCGCTGTGGACAGGTCATGCCGGATGTCTTCATCCAAGAGCATCCCCGACCGGACGAACACCGGCATGAGGTCCCCTTCGACCCCGACAATCCCATCCTGTTCGTGCTGGAGGTGCTCTCCGAGTCCACCTTCCACCACGACCTCGGTCCCAAGGTCGAAATCTACCGGGCCATGGGCGTACGGGAGTACTTTCTCTACGAGCCGGAGCGGCTGCACCACACAGGGGACGAACCCCGGCTGTGGGGCCTGCAGCTGTCGGCTGACGGCGAATACGAGAACATTGAACCGACTCGCCACGAGGACGGACTGCCCGTCTATCACAGCGACACGCTGGGGGAGTTCCGCATGCTGGACGAGGGCGGGGACATCCACACCTTCCAGACCCGGGACGCGACGCGCGGCATCTGGCTGGACCCGAGGCGGGCCAGGGACGTGGATGCCGACGAAGACAAGCAGGAGGCGGTTCAGGACACTGCATTGACCACTTCCCAGACAAACTTTCTCTCCCAACTGAAACTGCGGGCTGCACAGGGCGAACTGGCATCCCATGTGCCGGACACCCTGGCCTCGGCCTGGCGGAGAGCCCAATGGGTGCCCGATGCCGCAGATGTCCTGAATGTTCTGGTCGGCTCCCGCGACTGGTCGACGCTCATGCCGCCCGAGGACGCGTAGTACGAATTGATCGTCCCGGCGGGCATGTTTACTGGTTCCGTCGGATGTCTTTGAGTGGGCAGTCCCTTGCCGCAACTCGACAAGTGACCAGTGGTCCCGATTGGATCCCTCATTCCCTTAAGGCACAATACAGGGCAACCCCCGTGGTCGGGCAGTACCCGACCCAAATCTTTGTACACCACATGACCCGTTGAGGAGTCTGTCCATGTCCGCACGCGCATTGTCCCGCCGCCACTTCCTGGCCCTTTCGGGCACAGCCGCCGCATCGGCCGTGATCGCGGCCTGTGTCGCGCCCGAGGCGGCGCCGGCCGCAGGCGAAGCCGAGCCCATGATGGAAACCATCGAACTGAACCACTGGGGCTTCTCCGGCCCGGTCTGGGAAACGATTTGGGATGCCGTTCCCGACACCTACCCCAACCTGACCGTGAACCCAACCGAAATCGGCGACATCGTCTTCGGCGATCAGAAGTTCACCACGGCGGTTGCGGCCGGCACCGGCCCCGACACCGCCATGCAGAACCGCCACACTTTCCTGCAGTTCGCCGCCAAGGGCCTCTACCAGGATGTGTCCGAACGGTTCGACGCCTCCGACCTGAACCGGGACGACTACACGCCGGTGCAGCTCAACGAGACCGTGTGGGAAGGCAAGATGTACGGCCTGCCCTGGGGCACGGACGTCCGCTACCTCTACTGGAACAAGGATCACTTCGCTGAAGTGGGCCTGGACCCGGAACAGCCGCCGACCACCTGGGCGGAACTTGAGGAGTACACGGACAAGCTCAACATCCGCGACGGCGACGAAGTGGTGCGCTACGGCTTCGTGCCCTACCTCTACGGCAACTCATGGATGTGGCTGTACGGCTTCCTGGCCGGCGCACCCTCCCTCAGCGACGACAAGCGCACCATCCTTTGCGACGACCAGCGCTGGATCGACACCCTCCAGTGGATGGTGAACTTCTACGACAACTACGTGGGAGACTTCGAACTGGCCAATTCCTTCCAGCAGGGCATCCGGTCGGCCGGCCTGGGCCTGCCCTTCGTGGCCGGCAAGACCTCGATGTCGGCCACGGGCGACTGGCACGTCCGCGATCTGCTGCGTTCGCCCGGTGTGGACTATGGAACGGCACCGATGCCGATTCCCCCCGGCGGTATGAAGAGCACCTGGTCCTGCGGCTTCTCCATCGTCATGGCCCCCGGCTCCGAGCATCCCGACGAAGCATTCCAACTGATGCGCTGGTTCACGGGCACCCCCGGCTGGGAGGCGCTGGCCGCGGCCGACGTGGCCGAAACCAAGCGCACCTGGGAGCGGGAGCAGCTGGAAGGCGAGCCGAAATTCTGGCCGCGCCTGGCCTGCTACCTGCCGGCCCTGGAAGCCATGGAGCAGAAGTACCTGCCCGAACTGGGCGAGATTGAGAATTCCACCTGGACCCTGTCCCTGGACGCCCTGCGCAACTGGACCCATGGTTGCGGCAGTGTCATGGGCGTGGCCGCCCTGCAGTACTGGGTGGAGATGGACAACGCAGCCCGCAATGCCCTCTCCAAGCAGATGACGCCGGAAGAGGCGATGCTCAACTGCAAGACCCTGGTACAGGAAGCCACCGATCAGGCTTGGGAAGCCATCGACAACGCGTAACGTCTGACGAATCCGGTACGGGGGCGGGCGAATGCCGCCCCCGGCCGGACCGGCCGGCCGCAAGGAGCCGGCACACCCATAGGAACCTCCATCCGTGGCTGCAACCACTCCTGCCCTGTCTGCCCCGGCGCCCCGCGGCTTCTGGAAGTCCCTGAGAGGGCGGGAAGCGCTTTCCTTCTACCTTTTCATCGCGCCCTGGACCCTGGGGTTCCTGGCCTTTATCCTGGGGCCAATCGTGGCCTCGCTGGTGCTGGGCTTTACCCGGTACGACATCATCCTGCCCGCCAAGTGGGTGGGACTGAAAAACTTCCAGGATCTGATTGCCGATCCCCTCTTCCGCATCTCCCTGGGGAACACGGTCTACATCGTGCTGGTGGCCGTGCCGCTGGGCATGGTGGTCTCCTTCCTGATTGCGCTGCTGCTCAACCAGAAGGTCAAGGGCATGGCGGCCTACCGGACCGGCTACTTCATCCCCTCGATCGTGCCCGCGGTGGCCTCCGCCGCCCTCTGGCTCTACCTGCTGCAACCCCAATGGGGCCTGGTCAACGGCTTCCTTGACCTGTTCGGCATCAAGGGCCCCACCTGGCTGGCCTCCACCACCTGGTCCAAGCCGTCCATCATCATGCTCATGGTCTGGGCCTCGGGCGGCACGATGATCATCTACCTGGCCGGCCTGCAGGACATCCCGGACACCCTCTACGAAGCGGCCTCCATCGACGGCGCCTCCTGGCTGCGCCAGCTGGTGCACGTGACCATCCCGCTGATGACGCCGACCATCTTCTTCACGCTGGTGATGGGCATCATCGGCACGTTCCAGGTCTTCTCCGTGGTCTTTGTCCTGACCGACGGCATGGGCGGGCCGCTCAACTCCACGCTCGTCTACCTGATCTACGTGTACCGGAACGCCTTTGTCTTCTTCCGGATGGGCTATGCCTCGGCTTTGTCCCTGATCCTGTTTCTGATCATCCTGGTGCTGACCCTTGCCAACGTGCGCCTGGCTGGCAGATGGGTCTACTCCGAAGTGGAAATGGATTAGTCCGGAACCATGGCCACCGACACCCGGGTCCAGCCGGCCCCCACCGTAGCTGCGGCACAGCCGCGGCCGCTGCGCGGGCGATCCGGCCTCATGGCCGTCTTCCGGCACGTGATCCTGTTGCCGGGCGTGGTCTTCTTCGTGATTCCGCTGGTTTTCATGGTGTCCACGTCGCTCAAGGCCCTGCGGCAGATCGCGCTGTTCCCGCCCGAGTTGATTCCGGATCCGGTCCTATGGGCGAACTATCCCGAGGTCTTCCACTACGCGCCGATGCACCTCTACTTCGTCAACACCCTCTTTCTGGTGCTGCCGGCGATCTTCGGTGCGGTCTTCACATCCTCGCTGGCGGCCTACGCCTTTGCCCGGCTGCGGGCACCCGGCAAGAACGCCATCTTCATTGTCCTGCTCTCCACGATGATGGTGCCGGCCTTCGTCACGATGATCCCGACCTACATCCTCTTCGCCAAGCTGCGCTGGGTGGGGGGCTTCAAGCCGCTCGTAATCCCCTACCTGATGGGCAGCGCCTTCTTTGTCTTCCTGCTGCGCCAGTTCTTCCTGACCATTCCCCGCGAACTGGAGGACGCGGCGTTCATCGACGGCTCCAGTCGCCTGCGCACCTTCACCGGCATCATCCTGCCCCTGGCCAAGCCGGTGCTGGCCACGGTGACCATCTTCGCCTTCATGGCCAGCTGGAACGAGTACATGGGCCCACTCATCTACCTCAGCAACAAGAAGCAGTATGTGCTGTCGCTGGGGCTGCAGGTCTTTACGGATGCCTACGGCAACGAGTGGGGCCTATTGATGGCCGCCTCCACGATGATGGTGGCCCCCGTGATTCTGCTGTTCTTCTTCGCCCAGAAACACTTCGTGACCGGCATCACCATGAGTGGCCTCAAGGGCTGATACGGTCCCGGCCATCGTTTGCCATCACCCCAATTCGCACCACGAACCCCAGACCCCATGAGCAACCGCCACGAAACCTACAAGGCCGACGGCTTCCAGCTGGAGCCGGGACCGGTTCTGGCGGCGGACACCGTCGCCGCGGCCGTGCAGGGCATGGATCAAATCCGCGAGGGCCACTACGACACCGGTCAACCGCCGGAGGAGTCCCAGTGGAAGCCCGGCGACGATCCGAACGCCCTCTGCAAGATCGAAATGCCGCAGATGGCCTCGCGGGGCATCCGGGCATTGGTGTCCGACTGCGGCCTGGGTGCCCATGTGGCCGAAGTCACGGGTTCGGAAGCGGTCCAGGTGTGGTGGACGCAGTTGCTCTACAAGCCGTCGGCAACCGCCACCTCAGCCCCGGTGATCGGCTGGCACCAGGATCGCTACTTCTGGCGCATCTGGTCCAATGAATCCAACCTCTTCACGGCCTGGGTGGCCCTGTCCGATGTGGACGAGGCGTCCGGACCAATGCAGTTCGTGCGCGGTTCCCACCACTGGGGCTTCACCGGCGAAGGCACGTTCCAGGCCACGGACTTCGAAGCGACCCGGGACATGATCACGGTGCCGGAAGGCCAACGGTGGGAGGAAGTCTCGGCCCTGCTGCCACCCGGCGGTGTCAGCACCCATCACCACCTGGTGTTCCACGGTTCGGGACCCAACCAGTCCGGTCGCCCACGCCGCAGCCTGGCCATCCACATGCGCAGCGAAGGCTCCCGCCCCGCCGACGGCGGCCGCGAGGGGCTGACCCGGCACATCGACAATCTGGACATCTGCCCCGTCATCCACGGCGATCCGGGTCTGTTCAACTAACCCGACGACCAGTCGGCGGAATTGTTCCTGGCTGTCCTTGTCTGAATGATTCAGCTCGGATATCCGGACTGAAGTCCCCCCTCAACTACCCGCCACCCGGCGGTTGGTGGCCGGCTGCCAACCCGAATACATGGCCCGAGCATCATCCGGAGCCCTCAGCCACTCCTTGTTCCGAGTCGTACCTGTTCGTCCTGTGCGCACTGCCGCGCCAAGGGATCCGATAACGACTTTCCAGATTGGCCCAGTATTGCGCATCGATGCCCAGCACCATCTCCAGTTCAAGGGCGATGTCCGGCGTAATGGCCTTCTGGGCATTGACGATTTCGTTGACCACCTGTACGGGCCTGCCGAGGCTGGCGGCAAGCTCTCTTTGGGTCATGCCTCGAGGCTCCAGTTCCTCGGCCAGGATCTCGCCCGGAGGAATCGGCATGTCCGACCATGTGCTTGATCGATTGCTGATCATAGTGACTGCTCACTTCCTCGATGATCGCATGCTCTTCCCTGAAGATCCTTCTTTCACGATGAGACGCCACCGGCCCATCAGGTGTATGGACCACCTTCCTTGTGTGTCTCCCTTCAAGCGATGCGGTTTCGTGACCCGCATTTTGCCTGCCGTCTGAAAATCGCGGGACTGCATGGAATTGCGTGACACGAGTGCTGTACTTGGGCCGACATCCTTTCCTGCTGTCGCATGGCCCTGTCGGACTCTTCGCAGTTCCGTTGCAGCCATCGGGTTCTGAAGGTTACCATCCATGATTCACCCATGGGTATGTAGTGGTTAATCAACGACCTGCTTTATTAGAAGGAACCACCGGAGAAGTCCTCCGGGTCGGAGGTATACGGCACCCGGCGCGAGAGGAACAAACCGACAAAGTCGGCTCGCGGAAAGTGGTTGGACAGGATCGACTGTGCCGCCTGGAAGTGCGCACCCGTAGTCAACATGTCGTCAACCAGTGCGATATGGCGGGGTGCAGGCTTGGTCAGGGACTCGTTGACACGATACAGCCTTTCGATCTCTTCAGGTCGCGGCCGTCTCGCCTGACGATGAGCGGCCTCGGTGCTCTCGGTCTGTATGATGAGTTCGCGGATGTCAAGCAGCGGTTCGGGTCGAATGGCATTCAGCATCCGTATCAGACGATCATCATGGAGCGGATCAGCCTTGGCCTTCGATGGCGGGATTGGCACAAAGGTCAGGCTATCGAGTGCCTCGGGATGGAGCGCCAATCGAAATTCCTCGGCAGCCGTTCGAATGGCTGCCTCCTTATAGTGCCAATCCGGCATTCCGTGCCGAGCCATTGACTTCTTGAAATTCAGGATCAGACTGTTGGTGTGACTGTAGGGCGCGCCGTGTACTCTTAGATGAAGTAAATTTCGTCTGCTTGGTTCAGATACGAGTGGTCCGACAGCGTTAGGTTGTCAACCTTAATGAGACGCTGCGGAAAGGCACTGCTTAACTTCATCGTAGTCCTTGACCCTGATGGCCCCTTGCTTCGCAAGTCCGGCCGGCCATGTCAGCCGCGGATTGCGGAAGCAGCTATCAAGTACAAACAGCTTGCGTTTTTGCCGCAGTGCAGCGCGAGCCTGGACGAGCGTACCCGACTTCTCACCTGCTTCGACGATAATCGTTGCCTCGGTCAATGCCGACATGGTGGCATTGCGCTCGGGAAAGAAGAAGCGGTTGAGGCGGTAGTCTTGAGCCTCGTACCGAAGGAGAGGAACTTGACTGACGACCAGGAAGTGGCTCGCAATGTGGTGTTGCAGCGAGGTGTTTTCCTTGGGGTAGACGTGTGACAGCGGCGTGCCGATGACTGCAATCGTACGGCCATCTTCCTCAATGGCCGTCTCATGGGCGACGCGGTCGATGCCTGCGGCGAGACCTGAGACGACGGTGAAGTCGTCCGCTACCAACTCACGAACGAGGCGGCGTGCTCGTGACAACCCTTCGAGTGAAGGCTTCCGGGAGCCGACAACCGCGACCGAGCGCGAGTTCGCCAAGTCCCACCACCCCTTGTAGTAGAGCAACGCAATAGGGTGGACGGCATCGCGCAGTTGCATGGGGTATTCACCCGCGCCGTGGACGTGTACTCCAAATCCCTTGGCTTCGGCCGCGTCGAATCGTCGCTTGACCAACATCGCACAGTCGCGCGCCTCGCTTTGCGGGACGAAGTCCGACGGAACGCTGCCGGGATGCCGGGCAAACCTTTCCGACAGTGATTTGAACGTGGTTCCGCGCATGGACCACAGTGCCTCATAGGCACCCATTTCAAGGAAGGGTGAAACCGGACGCGCTGTGAACAACGAGTGTTCCGGCATAGTCCTCGGCACCATGCTTCATCCCCTTTGGACTCCCCTACCCAGCCGGACCTGACCTTGGCTTAAAGCACATTCTAGTCAATTGGGCTTTTTGTACAGAGTGGGCGACACGGTTTAGGTCAAGAGACGCAGGGCCATCAGAATGACCCAGGCTAACCAGTGCAGGACAATAATACCAATCCAGTATGATTATGGCGTTGCAGTGTCGGTGGGCAGATGGGTCAGGGTGTCCCGGATCCAGCCCCAGCCGTCGATGCCCGGCTCCTCGGCCCAGGCCCCCCAGACACGGGCCATCTCCGCGCCCTTCATGTTCGCCTGCCAGGCCCACCACAGTTGCCCCGTCCGCGGATCAATGGCCACCGCCACATAGAGGTAGGACCGGCCGATTTGGACCTCCCGGGACACCGCCACCCCGCGCGGCGCCCACACCCTGCGTACCGCGGTCCACAGGCCCAGCCGCATCTCGTCGCCCCACACAATCCCCTGCCCCACCGTCAGGCCGACGGCGGCCATGCACTCCCCGAGCCCCCCTTTTGCCAGGCCGCCTGGGCCTGGGGGGCCGTCTTCGCGTGGTGGGGCCGGGGCACTTTCAGCCGGATCCCCAGCCGCGGCAGCAGCGTGTACATGCTGTCACGGGTGTAGACCACCCCGAACTGCTCCTCGATCCAGTCCCGCACCGCCTGCGCCGTCGCAAACACCCCCGTGGCCGCCGCCGCCACCACCTGCTGCTCCTGGTCCGGCGTCAGGAAGGAGGGCTTGCCCGGGCCGCCCTTGCGCCGTCCGCACACCTGCGCCAAGCCCCCCTCCCGATACCACTGCAGCCACCGATGCACGCTGCGCAACCCCACGCCCAACGCGGACACCACCGCCACCGGCGGCTCGCCCCGCCGCAACAGCCACAGGGCATGCAGCCGCGTGCGCACTTCGGGCACCGGTTCCGCCCGGTACTGCCGGTGCAGCGCGTCGACCGTGTCCTCGGCTGCCCAATCGATCACCACCTTGCGGGCCATGGCAGGCCTCCCCTGCGACCAGATGCAATCCCTTTACAATGCCTCTAATATACAAGATTGGTATAACTCCCAATGGCCTGCCAAGAACAACACTAGGGAGCCGGATTGGCCTCATCGGAGCCCAATGGGACTCTTCGTCCCTTCCAGCCTTGACATGTCAACGAATCCGAAGCTGTACCCATTGGTCTGATGCAAAACAGAATATCGGTCGCGTCACCACACTCCCTGTCAGCTGACGGCTGGACGGTGGCCCTACGGCACTGGCCCTGCGCGCCGAACCGATGCAGGATCCCGACATCTCCGGCAAGCCGTTCCCCCCTGAACGGCCACAATAGCAGCCATCCAGAGCGTCACAGGTTCACCACCAAGGAAACGATCCCATGAACAGGCCGCCCTTGCCACTGATCGTCCTCGCCCTCCTGACCACGCTGCTCACCGGCTGTGTGATGCCGCCGCCGGCAAGTGGTTCCGCCATGGCCCCGGCGGCAGAGGGGGCCAAGCTGGCTTCCACCCTGCCGGATCCCGTGGATGGTTCGTTCAACGTGGTCCTTGTCCACGGCGGTGAAGTTGCCGCCGGTGGATGGGACCATGCCCACAACGAGGGCCGCCTCTACCTTGAGCGGACCGTCGAAGGTGTAGCCACTGCCCATGTGGAAAACGTGCCGGACGGTGTCAAGGGCGAATCCGTCCTCCGCGATCTGGCCGAAAGAGGCTTTGACCTGATCATCACCACATCCTTTGGCTACATGGACGCGACGGCCACCGTCGCTCGGGAATACCCGAACCAAGGCTTCGTCAATGTTTCCGGCCAACGAAGCAACGACACCAACTACGCGAGCCTCTTCGGAGCCATGGAAGCGGCCAAGTACCTGGCCGGCATGGTGGCCGGTGCTCGCGCTGCGGAGGATGGCAGTTACAAGGTCGGATATCTGGGTACGGTTCCCGTCCCCGAAATCGTGCGGCTGGGCAACGCACTGGCCCTGGGCATGCGACGCACCTGTCCCGACTGCATCATGGACCTGCACTGGCTCATGAGTTGGGATGATCCGGAGGCGGAGGCTGTCGCGGCAGCCTCAATGCTGGACGATGACATCACGGTGATTGCGAGTGCCACCAGTGCGCCGCTTCCACTCCTGACCGGAGACGAACGCAGGTTCACGTATATTCCGGACAAGCGCGCCAGTGCCTGCGAAGACGCGCCCGACGCCTGCCTGACCGCCACCTACTGGATGTGGGGGCCCGCCTATGTCCGGATCGTCGAGGAAATGATGGACGGAACCCTCCCATCAGGCAATCACTACTACGAATTCCCGGAGGACATGCTGGGCCTCTACGGCTTCATGGAGGGGCAAGTTCCCCGGCCGACGGTCCCGGACTGGGTTGTACCGGAAGTGCGGACCGTCCTACAAGCCATGCAGAACGGAGAGTTCACCCGTTTCGACATCTTCACCGGTCCCATTCGCGACAACCAGGGCAACCTGGTCGTGCCGGCTGGCGTTGCGCTCACACAGTCCGATCTCGAAGGCATCGCCCCCGAGTTGGGCGCGCGGCTGGAACGGCCCGGCTGCACCATCTGCATGGACTGGCTGGCGGAGGGCTTTGTATCCGATGCACGGATTCCGGAGTAGGAGGCCTTTGCGCGAACAGAACTGACCTCAACCGCCTCTACTGGTCGTGCCTCCAGGGTTGCCATCCGTTCCTGTCCGGGTAGATGGCCTATCCACGTCAAGGTGTCGACCAGGATCATCAACCTATCCAGACGCTTCCAGCAAACGAGACAGTTGAGTTGGAGGCGTGGTTCAGGTTGGAATTTGGAGTCGGTTGACACGTGATTGTGAACGAGGCGTCCCACCCGATGCAGCTCGTGCGCGGATCCCACCACTGGAGCTTCACCGGCGAAGGACCTTCCAAACCACGAACTTCGAAGCAACCAAGGACATGATCACCGTGCCGGAAGGCCAACGGTGGGAGGAAGTCTCACCCCTGCCGCTGCCCGGCGGTGTCAACACCCATCACCACCTGGTGTTCCATGGTTCGGGGCCCAACCAGTCCGGTCGCCCGCGCCGCAGCCTAGCCATTCACATGCGCAGCGAAGGTTCCCGCCCCGCTGACGACGACCGCGAGGGGCTCGCGCGACACATTGACAATCTGGACATCTGCCCTGTCATCCACGGCGATCCGGCCTTGTTCAGGGGAGTAGACCGATAACAATCCGGAGAGTGTTCCTAGCCTAGCCAACCCGATAGGAATAACAATAATTGCGTTCTCCATTTGCTGCAATGTTGATTGTCAAGGAAAAATCTTGAAATCTCAGTGAGTCGGTAAGTTGTGGTATGCGCACAGCATATCCCTTTGCCATCAAGACGAAAATCTGGGACGCAATGCCAGTCGCCCAGTTCCTGGCAGCCTATGGCCTAACACATCCTGTATACTCGTGGCTGCCTGCATGTACCTGATCATTTGAACGACACCCGGGGCGATGACGTCCTATTCCACCAGGTGCATGATCCCCCTTTCTGCCACTCCCATCGGAGAACATCGTCGCTGTCGCATTCGGTCCAGAACCACCAATGGATGGATGAGTTCAGGGTGTCGCCCACGCGAGCTCCCGCACAGTGTGCGGACGAGTTGTGCTTCCGGCAGACATCGGCCCGAATGAACCAGTCGGTTGGATCATTGACATCCTAGCTCCCAAATGACTGTTGAAGAACGATTGTCGCTCCTGGACAAAGTGATTTATGGCTCTGGTGAATGGACTTCCGCCATTGCCGGCACAACGCGATCACTCTTCCTGAATTATTTCCTGGTGAGTGTGGTAGGGCTGGTCCCCAACATGGTGGGCCTGATCCTGCTGTTGGGCCGCATCTGGGACGGAGTCAATGATCCCCTGGTTGGCGTCATCAGCGACCGCCTGAACACACGGTGGGGACGCAGGCGCCCCATGATGTTGATGGCGGCGTTGCCCTTAGGGTTGCTGTTTGCCCTGTTGTGGTTCCGCCCACCCGCAGCCAGTACCGCGTGGCTGTTTGTCTATTTCGTGATAGTCAGTTTGGCCCTGGACACGGTGTACACCGTATTCGCCGTGCCCCATACGGCGCTGGTGGCCGAAATCACGCATGACTATAGTCACCGTATCTCGATCGTGGCCTGGCGCAACGCCTTCTACCTGCTGGGAGCCCTGATCACGGCGGCCATGTTCAAGAGGGTTGCCGAAGACTTCACGATCGCGTGGGGATGGGCCGACAACATCTTGCAGGGGTATATGGTGACCGGCTGGCTGTTTGGCCTGTCCCTGATGATTGCGCCCGTTCTCATATTCTGGCGCCTCCGGGAACCCGCGCATGTACGGATTCCCAAGCAAATCAATCCGTTAAGCGCCTTTCAAGCGGTATTTCGAAATCAGCCTTTCCGCGCTCTGTCTGCATCCTACTTCCTGGCGTTTACGGGTCTGGAATTCGTAGTCGTTTCCTTCATTTGGTATTTGCAATTCGTGTTGCAGGCTCCCGCCGGCATGGATGACACCCTGGCAGGCCTACTGTTGTTGGGCGCCTTGGTCACAATGCCTCTGACGAACCTCCTGATAACCCGATTTGGCAAGCGCAATTCCTATCTCCTGGTGGGTGCGGCCTGGATAGTGTCGATTCCGCTTGCTGCCATGTTCCCGACCGGTGGATTCAGGGCCTTTGTACCCTACTGTTTTTGGTTGGGTTTCATCTATGGCGCCGGCATTACGGTACCGGGGGCCATGTTGCCCGACGTCATGGAACATGACGAGCTGCAAACCGGTGAACGACGAGAAGGGATCTTTACAGCCTACCTGACGTTTTTCCGAAAACTGGGATCTGCCTTGGCGGTGTTGATCGTAAACTTCATCCTGGCGCGCTCAGGCCTCATTGAGGGTACGGCCGGAACGGATATCGTCCAACCACAAACCGTGGTGGTGGCCCTGCGCTTTATCATTGGCATTCTGCCCACTTTGATGGTTGCCGCATCGCTTTGGGTAATCAGGTACTATCCCATCACCAGGGCCTACCATGAGGAACTGAAGGCCAAACTGAAACGGCGCCCCAACGTCACCACCACCGGCACGACGTAGAGTTCGATCTCCCTCGGTTTCCTAAACGGACACAGGGTACTGCCCACGGTCGGATCCGACGCCGTTGCCCATGGCACCGCAATGGCGGCCGTTTCCGGCAGGCAACCCACCGCTTCCAGCAGTCCGGAAGGGGACTTGTGCATGCTGCACAGGCCGATCTCGGCAGGGCAAATCAGGCCCCGAATCCAGTCGGTACAGTAGAATTCGGCCCCTGTCAACTTGATCCACGGGTGCCGGCCCCAGGAGATGAACCTCATGCTTCGTCGACTTGCTGTATTGGCCTCGATTCTTCTTCTGGCCGCATTGCTGGCTGGCTGCGTATTGCCCGAGCCCTCCACCTACCCGGAGGAAATGCCGACGGAGGTGGAGGAGCAACCGACCCTGACCACCCCCGACATCGTAGAGGGCATGTTCAACGTGGCCTTTGTCTATGTGGGCCCCATCGGTGATGGCGGCTGGACCTACGCCCACAACGACGGCCGCCTCTATCTTGAGGAGAACCTCGACAACGTCAACACGGCCTATCTGGAAAGCGTGCCCGAAGGCGCGGACGCCGAGCGCGTGATCCGCAGCCTGGCGCGCAAGGGCTTCGACCTGATTTACACGACCTCCTTCGGGTACATGGATCCGACCGCGATCGTGGCCGAGGAGTTCCCGGACCAGGCGTTCGTCCACGTGTCCGGCCTCAAGAAGAACGACCACAACTTTGCTAATCTCTTCGGCTCCATGGAATCGGCCAAGTACCTGGCCGGCATGGTCGCCGGTGCCAGGGCTGCCGAGGACGGCTCCAACCGGGTCGGCTACGTCGCTCCCTTCCCGATCCCGGAAATCGTCCGGTTGGGCAATGCCATGACGATGGGCATGCGCCGCACCTGCCCCGAGTGCGTGATGGACGTGCGCTGGATCTTCAGCTGGTTTGATCCGGAAGGCGAACGCGAAGCCGCGGTCTCCATGATCGATGCCGGCGCCACCGTGATCATTACCGGTGCCGATACCGCCATCCCCGTGCAGGTGGCCGGGGAGATGGGCTTTACCGGCGTGCCGGGCAACAGCGCCAACGCCTGCGATGCGGCGCCCGAGGCCTGTCTGGGCGTGCCCTACTGGAACTGGGGACCGGCTTATGTCGAGATTGCCCAGGCCGTGATGGACGGCACCTTCGAGCCGGATGACTTCTACCTCGGCGCCCCGGACAACATCGTCGGGTTTGCCGGCTTCATGGAAGGCGAAGTGCCCCAGCCGGCCGTGCCCGACTGGGTCATTCCGGAAGTGGACGACGTCCTGCAGCAGATGCGCAACGGCGAGTTCACCCGTTTCGACATGTTCACGGGCCCCATCCATGACAATGCCGGCAACCTGGTGGTTCCGGAGGGCGAGTCCCTGACCCAGTCCGATCTGGAAGGGATCGACGATGAACTGGGCGCCCTGCTGGGACGCCCCGGCTGCACCTACTGCATGGGCTGGCTGGCGGAAGGCTTCGTCGCCGACGCCCAGGTCCCGCAATAGCCTGAAACCATGGGCGGCGTCCCGGGACGCCGCCCGGCGCATGCCGGCGGAAGGCACCTTCCGCCGGCACGGCCCAATGCCGCGCACATCCAAGCCCCGACCCCGCAGACAAACCGGGCCGCGCGCGGCGGCCGCTCCGCGACCCAACATGGTGGAGATGCGGGGCATCTCCAAACGATTCCCGGGGGTTCTGGCCAATGACCGGGTGGACTTGGATGTGGCCTCCGGTTCGATTCATGCCCTGTTGGGGGAGAACGGAGCCGGCAAATCAACGTTGATGCACATCCTGAGCGGCCTGTACCGGCCCGACTCGGGAACCATGAAGGTGGAGGATCGGGCCGTCTCCTTCGCTTCCCCGCTGCACGCAATCCGAGCCGGCGTGGGCATGGTGCACCAGCACTTCATGCTGGTCGAAACCCAGACCGTCGCCGAAAACGTGGTCCTGGGCGACCGTCGGCTGGGCTTCCGCATGGATCCTGCGGCCATCCGCGAGACCGTCGCCGGACTGGGTCGCGAAAGCGGACTCGAGATCGATCCGGACGCCCTGATCTGGCAGCTGTCGGTCGGAGAGCGGCAAAGGGTGGAGATCGTCAAGATGCTCCACCGGGGCGCCCGTCTCCTGATCCTGGACGAACCCACGGCCGTGCTGACACCGCAGGAGGCGGACACCCTCTTTGACCGCATGCGCGGCATGGCCCGGGCCGGCCGCACCCTCCTGTTCATCAGCCACAAGCTGAATGAAGTGATGGAGTTGGCGGAAACCGTAACCGTCATGCGCCAGGGCCGGGTCGTGGACACCGTCCCCAAGGCTCAGGTCTCGCACCGCGAACTGGTGCGCATGATGGTGGGCAGTCCGGTTCTCTTCGACGTCACCGTGCCACCGGTGCAACAGGGCCGCAAACTGCTGTCCCTGCGCAGCCTGAGGGTGGAGAACGATCGGGGCCAGACCGCCGTCGACAACCTGTCTCTGGATCTGCATCAGCGGGAAATCCTGGGGGTGGCGGGGGTGGCCGGCAACGGCCAGCGCGAACTGGCCGAGGCGATTACCGGCCTGCGCAAGCTCCAGGCCGGCACGATCGAGCTGGACGAATTCGACGTGACCGGCTCCAATCAGCGGCGCATGATCGATCTGGGCATCTCCTGGGTGCCGCAGGATCGGCAGCACACCGGCACGGCGCCCAATCTTTCCATCCAGGAAAATTTCGACCTCAAGCACTACCGGTCGGCCCGCCGGGGGCCGTTCCTCGACCGGGCGGGTCAGTCCAGCCGGGCCGCGGCGCTGTTGGCCCAGTACCGGGTGGCCGCGGCCGGCCGCCACCAACCCGTGCGCCTCCTGTCCGGCGGCAACCTGCAGAAGGTCATCCTGGCCCGGGAACTGTCCACCGAACTGCGGGTGCTGGTCGCGGAATCGCCGACCCGCGGCCTGGACGTAGGCGCCATCCAGACCGTCCATGAACTGCTGATGGAACAACGGAGCCGCGGCGTGGCCATCCTGCTTCTGTCCGAGGATTTGCAGGAGATTCTCTCGTTGAGCGACCGGGTGGCCGTAATCCACAGCGGCCGCATCATGGGCATCCTGCCGCGCGCCAGGGCCGAGGCCGACACCATCGGCATGCTGATGGCCGGCGTGGTGCCCGAGGATATGACGACATGACCGGCAGCACCGCGTCCGGGACTATGCCTGCCGGTCGGCTGCGGCTGCGGCTGGAAGCACGCGATCAGCCGGGTTTGCTGACCCATTTGGCCGTGTCGCTGCTGCTGTTGGTAGTCGCCCTGCTCCTGGCCGGGGTCGTGATGACGGTGGCCGGCGGCAACCCGTTGGATGTCTACCGCAGCATGTTCGGGGCCGGTTTCGGGAGCAAGTGGGGCCTGAACGACACCCTGGTCAAGATGGTGCCCCTGGCCCTGGCCAGCCTGGGGGTGGCGCTCGCCTTCCGCATGAAGATGTGGAACATCGGGGCCGAAGGCCAACTCCTGATGGGTGCCCTGGCCGCCTCCGGCATCGCGCTGTTTGCCGTGCCGCCCGACATGCCCCAGTCGCTGGCACTGGGGCTGATGGCCGCGGCCGGAGCCGCAGGCGGCGCCGTCTGGGGCGTCGTGCCCGGCTGGCTGCGCGCCCAGTTTGGGGTCAACGAGATCATCTCCACCCTGATGCTGAACTATGTTGCCCTGTCCATCGTGCAGTTCTTTGTCTACGGGCCCTGGGGCGAACGCGGCTTCGGCCTGACGCCGATGTTCGAGCGGAACACATGGCTGCCCCGCCTAACCGAATACGCCGACCAGTGGTCCGCCCTGCGCGGCCTGACGCTCCATTTGGGCATCCTGGCCGTGCCGGTGGCAATCGTGTTCCTGGCGATCCTGTTGAACCGGACCAAGTTCGGCTTCGAAATCGCCATGGTGGGCGACAATCCGGACGCGGCCCGGTACGCGGGCGTGCGCCTGCGCCGCACGATGATCATTGTGATGGCCCTGAGCGGCGCCCTGGCCGGCCTGGCCGGCATGAACGAGGTGTCCGGCGTGGTCCACCGGCTGCTGGAACACATCTCGCCCGGCTACGGGTACACCGCCATCATCGTGGCCTGGCTGGGCCGCTTCAACCCGTTGGCGGTGGCGGTTGTCGCTTTCCTCTTCGGGGGCCTGATCGTGGGGGCGGACGAGATTCAGTCGGCCGGCATCTCCTCGCTGCTGCAGGGGGTGATTCTCTTTGTGATGGTGAGCGGCAATCTGCTGATCCGGTACCGGATCCGCCTGCGGGAACCGGAGACGCTGGCATGATCGCCTTCCTTACGGCCGTGCTGGCGTCCGGGGTGCGCACCGGCACCTCCGTCCTGTTCGCCACGCTGGGCGAACTCTTCACCGAACGGGCCGGCGTCCTCAATCTGGGTGTCGAGGGCATGATGCTGATGGGCGCCATGACGGGGTTCGGCGTCACCTGGCTGACCGGCAACCCCTGGCTGGGGATCCTGGCGGCGATGGTGGTTGGCGGCATGATGGCCCTGCTGCACGCCTTCGTGGCCCTGGTTCTGCGCGCGGAACAGGTGGTGTCCGGCCTGGCCCTCACCTTCCTGGGCAGCGGCCTCAGTGCCGTGCTCGGTTCGCCCCTGGTCGAAGTGCGCCAGGTTGATCGCATCCCGACCTGGCCCGTGCCCTTCCTGTCCCAAATTCCGGTGCTCGGTCCCATTCTGTTCGACCACAACTTCCTCGTCTACATCGGCTTCCTGCTGGTGCCGCTCTGCTGGTTCTGGATTTACCGCACGCGGCAGGGCTTGGAATTGCGCGCCATCGGCGAGAATCCGGCCGCGGCCGATGTCCAGGGCATCAAGGTCATGCGGCAGCGCATCCTCTATGTTGCCTTCGGCGGGGTGCTGGCCGGCCTGGGCGGCGCCACGCTCTCCCTGGCCCTGACCCCGACCTGGGTGGAAGGCCTGATTTCGGGCCAGGGCTGGGTGGCCGTGGGCCTGGTCATCTTCGCCGGCTGGGATCCGATCCGGGCCATGTTCGGCTCCTATCTGTTCGGTGCCCTGCGCCGCCTGCCGATCGATCTCCAGAACTTCGCCCGGTTCCGCGCCAATCCATCCATCGGCTACTTCACCGGCATGCTCCCCTACCTGTTCACGATTGTGGCCCTGCTGACCGTGTCGATCGGCGACATCGGCCGCCGCTGGGGCGCTCCCGCCGCGCTGGGCAGGGCCTACGTGCGGGAAGACCGCGACGCCTGAGCAACCCGCGCCCGGTTTCCGCCGGCGAACCCGCCATGCCGACCGGATCCCGCACGCTGCGCATCCTGGTGGTTGCACCCACCAGCTTCTTCAGCGACACCGGCTGCCACGTGCGCATCCTGGAGGAAGTGCGCATCCTCGAACGGCTCGGCCATCACGTGGAGATCGCCACCTACCGCAACGGCGGTCCGGCGAACCAACTGCGTATCCACCGCACCCTGCCCATCCCCTGGCGGCGCGGCTGGGAGGTCGGCTCCAGCCGGCACAAGGTGGCCTTCGATCTGCTGCTGGGGCTGACCGTCCTCCGGCTGCTGGCCACCCGCCGCTTCGACCTGATCCACGCCCACCTGCACGAAGGCGGCCTGATTGGCGCCATTGCCGGCCGGCTGTTCCACAAGCCGATGCTGCTGGACCTGCAGGGCAGCCTGACCGAGGAGATGATCGACCACGGGTTCCTGTCCCGCGACAGCCGGTTCTTCGGACCGCTGCTGGCCTTGGAGAAGTGGATTGTCGGTCAGGGCGACCGGGTGGTGGCAAGCACCGCGCATTTCAGCCGCCTGTGCGTGGAGCGGTACGGGTGTCCGCCGGAACGGATGGAGCAGCTGGGCGACTTTGTGGACACCGATGTGTTCCAGCCGGAACAGTTTCCGCCGACGGACAGGCACACCCTGCGCAGGACACTGGGACTGCCGAATGCGGGGCCCCTCATCGTCTATCTGGGACTGCTGGCTCCGTATCAAGGCACGGACCTGCTGCTGGAAGCCATGCCGCGCATCCTTGACCGGAAACCGGATGCCCACCTCCTGCTGATGGGCTATCCCTTCGTGGACCGCTACCGGGACAAGGCGAATTCACTGGGCATCGGCCAAGCCGTCACGCTGACCGGACGCATGCCCTACGCCGATGTGCCGCGCCATCTGGCCCTGGGCGATGTGGCGGTGGCCCCCAAGGTGTCCAAGACGGAAGGGCTGGGCAAGCTCCTCAACTACATGGCCATGGGCTTGCCCACAGTGGCCTTCGATGTGCCCGCGGCCCGCGAGTACCTGGGCAACCTGGGCGTCTATGCCGAGACAGGCAGCGCAGCCGGCCTGGCGGAATGCATCTGCGGGTTGCTGGAACGCCACCGGCGCGAGCCCGACGGGCTGCGCGAACTCAGGTGCCAACTCCGGGAACGCGCCCGTGGACAATTCGGCTGGCAGCCGGTGGGGCAAGCCCTGAACCGGCTCTACGCGGAGATTCTGGGAGAATCCTGAGTGGTCCGGTCCAGCCGTCTGGCGGCACCATCGATTGGGATGAGCCGGAGCGATCTCAAGGTGCACATGACCCAAGCGCGACGCGCAGGGGGGACAGCAGGAGTACAATCGCGGTCGGCAGGCCGGACATGATGAACCTTTGGCTGTGATTTGGTCCATGGCGCCAGCCCGGGGTGACTGCCAGGCACCGACATCAAGCTGTACAAAGCCCAGTTGAGAGGAGGAGATTGGACCCATGCCGAATGGAGGTTCAGACTGTTGCGCTTCCTGCTGGTTCAACCGCGCAAACAACGGCACACCTGGAATCATAAATACCGACCCCAGGATCCCCAGTTTCTGCGAGATCCGCGGCCTCGCCATCCCGGATCCCGGCTACACCTACTGCGCCAATCACCCATACCGCCGACCCGATCGCGCCACCATACCCATCGGACCGGTATACACTGGCAACGCAGACGGTGTACGGGAGATCTGGCAGCCATCACCAGACACCGAAGAAATCCGTCAGCACTTGTTGGACATCATAAGGTCCCCGAAGGAGCATAAAGACGGCTATCCCTTCTACTCATCACCGCCCCACATGGAGGCGATTCTGCAACTGGTGGACTTCGGCGATCCGCGGCTCGTCGACGCATTGGAGGACCTGGCCCAGCAGAAGGAGGTGGAGAAAGTGCGTTCGGACATCCTCGATCTGATCCAGACCGTACGTGAAAAGCTGGACCAGTCGGATGGCTCAGGAGCCGAACCGAAGGACGGGGAGGATCAACGATGAAGAAAACTCTCGGATGAACGAGGGCGGTGCCGTAACGACGGTCAATGCCGCGAGCGCGATGGATAACGGGCAGGCCCTTGGTTGGCAGGTTTCCGAGCTTTGATCGTCGCGCAGCCGACTTTGAACCGGCGGTCCGCGCCAAAGGGGAGGCACCGACCGAACTGGAAGCCGGCCTATGCATCGTCGATGAACATTGCAGTCCGACCAAGGAACTGTGTCCCCCTTTTAACCTGCAACCTTCCCGCGCTGCTACCGGGGAGTCATCCCTCGAACCCCGTTGCCGGTGCGCTCATGGCCGAGTGCTCCTCCATCAACCACCGCGCACCACGAGTTGAGCGCGGGCGGAGACGTTCGGGATTCCGGTCCTCCAACCCGTACGGGCCGGGACGCATTCCCAGGGTGTGCCGGAACATGTACTGGGATGTAGGGCGTGCGCCGCGACTACACCAGCATCCAGTTCGTGGGGATTCCCCCGCGTCAACTGCCGCGGGGACAACAGTAAACCGCGAAGATCTGGGACCGACAACTTAGGCGGGCAGGTATCTACTGGTCACCCGACCCAGGATGTGCTCGGGCGGAAACAGGCCCAGTGTGCGGCTGTCGGTGCTGGCTTGTGGATTGTCCCCCCGCAGGAACACCCGGCCGTCCGGGGACACGGAGGCCACGCGCTTGAGAATGATCTCCTGTGGTGCCAGCGGATGGCGCGCCATTACAACATCGCCGACGCGCGGCGCACGTCGGCGGTAGGCCCGGGGATCCAGAAACAATTCGTCGCCGGGGGCAAACTCCGGCAGCATGGAGGGGCCCCGCACGCGGATCTTCCGCCGCAGGTTGCAAAGCCGCAGGATCAGTTCGCGGCGGCCTGCCGTTGGCAGGGGTTCGTGCTCGGCGGAGCGGATGTCGCCCGGGAGAGCGGTCCGCTCCGCCAATCCAATGTCGGTCCCGGTCTTAGCTGGCGGTGTAGAAAGCGACATCGCGGCCCTTGGTGGCCCAGAAGATCCCATGGATCTCCTCCACGGTGGCCAGCAGGTTCTGGGCAGCTTCGAGATCGACGCCCACCTTGCAGGCGGAGCAGAGCTTGGCCGCCTGCCAGAAGGTGTCGTGCAGGTCGGGATAGTCCGCCAGGTGTTCCGGCTTGAAGTAGTCCGTCCAGAGGATCAGGAGCTGGTCCTTGGCGCCCTGCGCCTCCTGCTCCTTGATCGCAATGAAACGGGCCGTGGTGTTCAGGTAGGCGACGACGGCCTCGGCATTGCCTTCGGACTTGGACGGCTGCTCCAGATCCAGGATCTTCTTGGTCATGGAGAGCACGGCCTCGGCGCGGATGCGCGCGTCGGCGGGATCGTACACGCCGCAGGGTCCGTCGCAGTGGGCGGAGACGTCCAGGGCCGGGCGGCGGCTTTCCAGCCGACCGAGCAGGGATTTCAACATGGTCAGTATTCCTTTCTCTTGATAGATTGCCGGACAAACAGATGGGCAAATTGTATCGCGAACGAACCCCTGCGCCGCAGGATCGGGGCCTGTTGGTCAGGCGACGGGCTCCATCTCCAGGATGGATTGCGCCTTGCGGGCCACGTCTGTGTTCGGGTCGCGCTTGATTGCCTTGAGCAAATGCAGCTGGGCGTCTGCATCACCCTGGGCGGCCAGTTCCAGGGCTTCGGCCATGCCCGTATCGGTGTACTGCAGATCCGTGGGAATGACAACCAGGTCGTCCCGCTCCCAGTAGTACTTGAAGTCGTCGGATTCCTCGCCCCAGTCCGCGTACACCTGCTCCCAAGTATGGGGATTGTCTACGCGATGCTGCCCCAGGTGCGGGGTCAGCATGTGCTCGGACACGGGTGCCTGCCGGGCGGTGTAGCGATTGTCGAGGGAGATGCGCAGCCGGTCCTCGGTCACGTTGGGCAGGGCCCGGTGCAGGGTCAGGCTGTGGAACATGAGACAGTCGCCCGGTTCGTAGTCCGTGCTGTGCCACTGGCCCTCGTAGGAATCCTCCTCCACGTTCAGCGCGCCGGCACCCAGCGAGAAGTGGTGGTCCAGCACCCTCTCCACCTTGTGGGAGCCGGGGATTAAGGCGAGCGGGCCGAGCTCCACGGGGCAGGCGCCCAGGGGCGACCAGCAGGTGTAGGTCTCGAAGTTTCCCTGGAAGTGGACGAAGTCCTGGTGCACGGGGGTGGTGTGCTCCGTGTACTTGGGAAACCACATGCGGATGATCTTCTGGGGATGGGGTAGAGGTTCCGCCCCGTCCATGATCGCGGACATGACATCCATGATCTCCTGCTGGTGCGGTATCCGATGGAACAGTTCGAGACGATAGGCCTGGTAGTACACCTCGGCGTAGTCCAGGTCGCCTTCCGTGCAGCGCTTGTCCACGTTGGCGATGCCGTCCATCAGTTCGGTGCCGGGGACAAGCCAATCGTTGGCTTGCAACACCGTCAGAATTTGGCGGCGCAGTTCCATGGTCCGGTCCTGATCCATGAGGCCGCGGATGAAGAGATACCCCTCTTCGGCCATGCGGTCCCGCAAGGCGGGGCCGTTCCCCAGCAGGTCGTTGGACTCCCTGAAAGGCTGCAGCGGTATGGACATGATGATCATTCCTTGCGCGACACGGTGGCCGCGCGCTGGGCACCGACTCCCGGTCTGGGGACGGTCGATGCTGTCTGGTTCAACAATGCCGAAACACGGCGGATGCAAGGCAGTATTGTAGTCCAATCTCCGCGGTCGGAGACTCCGTTCGGTGCCGGGACACCCTTGCAGGCTCAACGACGGATTGCCGCCCGGGACGTGCTGCCTGTCTGGACAAAGACCAGATCAGGGCTGCCGAGCAAAATCCGACTTCATGCGGAAGGTTCCTTGCGTCCCACCATCACGGCCATGGGGCCCTCACGCCATACGCACTCGCTACGGAACCCTGCAGTGTTGAGATCGGCCAACTCCTCCTCCACCGGGAAGTAGGTGTCTTCCTCTTCCCATTCCGCAAGGTGTTGCCGGGCGCGCTCCTCGTTGATCCCGCACGCCGCCATGTGGTCGATCCACTGGCGGAAGGTCTCCTGTCGCCCAGGTTCGTCCCGCGGCATGGTCACATCGGCGTTGACGAAGAGACCGCCCAGGGGCAGCACCTTGTGAATCCGCCGGTACAGATCGGTTTTCTCGTTCCTGGTCGCTATATGGTGCAGTGCCAGTGAAGCCGCCACGCCATGGCACGGGGGGAGTTCGGAGAAAAAGGACATCTCCCGCAAACGCACGCGCTTTCCAAAACGGGCAAGACGGATCCGGGCCTGGGCCAGCATTTCCGGATCGACATCGATCAGGTCGATGTGCCCGACTCCGCCATGGTTCAGCAGTGCCTGGGTCAGCGAACCGGTCCCGCCCCCAAGGTCAAGCACCCGACTCGGACGGACCAGTGCAAATTCGCGGGCCACGGCCGCAAGCATTGCATCGTAGCCCGGCGCAAAACGGCGGATCGTCTCGTCGTAGTCGTCGATTGCCAATCGGAGATGGCGACTTACCGAGTGCTGGGACATAGGTCAAGGATTTGGATATGTTTGGACCGGTGTTCTTGCCTTGCCACAACATGTCGGGGAGTGGGCTCGGGGCTTGGAACGGAACAAGGCACGAGACCCGACTGTGGTTGATGCAGGACGACACAACGATGGGAGTGTCCGGCACAATTGCTGCGCAATATACTCGCGCCGGCATCCGGTGCCAAACCGCCGGCAACCTGGCGGTTTGGCTGGCAACCCGCTGCGAGTTGAGGCGCATCCCGCGGATCATGGGCATGGAAGAGGGTGTGGGGAAACGGCCCCCTTGGGCCACACCCCGCCGCCTCCTTCTGTAGAATCGAGACAGGACCTGCCCGAGTCCGCGATTGTTCCCGGACAACCGCTTCAGCCTGATATCTAGAGTCCAATCCATGATCAAGTCAAACAGTTCCCACTCGGCGAAGACCCATGGTGGCGGGGAAATCAGCAGACGCAATTTTCTGTGCCTGACAGGCACAGCCGTCGGCATCTCCATCCTCGCCGCGTGTGCCACCCCCTCCTTTGTGCTTGGTAACGGTGCAGGAATCAGGCAGGGGGAGCTAGCCGCAACGATGCCTGACGGCATCGCCCGCGGGCGCGACGGCCTGGCACTTTTCGATCCCCACCGGGGCAGCCACCTGCCGATGCACCCGGACCAACGACAGCACTTCCATGAAGCCTTCGGGCTTGTTTTCGCGACGCCGTTTCCCTGTCCGGAGATGCTCCCGGTCCACGCCGCGGAGCCGGACGTCACCGTGTCCTACGGCCCCGTGGACGCCGTCACCAAGCCGTCGTACAACGGACCCTGGGATCAAATCCAGTTCGTTGACGGCAACATCCTCTACAACCGGACCGGCGTGACGCGGGCTGCCGTGAGAGACGGCAACTCCATTACGCTGCAACGGATGCCGTGGGTCCCCGACGACGAAGTCCGATACGCGTTTCTGTCAATCGTCATGACGGCCCTGTTGCCGCAACGCGACATCCTGTCCCTGCCCGCCAGCGCCGTATCCGCCGCTACCATCCCGCATCGGGGACGGCAGTGGCCGGCACTGGCCGATTTCGTTGAATCCGAACTGGCACGGGCCTGAACGATGCGGTGCCCCAAACCTCGGAGCTGGTGCGGAGGGGCACGGGAACATAATCGAAGCCGAAGGAAACCTGTCAGGAGCCTTAACGAGACGTTGTATTGAGTTTGTGGCACGAAAAGGCGGGTTCGGACCCTGACACAGTGTCCTGTCACGCGTGTGCTACGCTACCGATTGTCGGGCGTGATGCAATTGAATTCCCATTCGCGCGCCGTTCCGTTTGCGCATCGATCGATCAATGAATCGTCAAGGAGGCCATTATGCAGACACAACGTTTCAGTCGCCGCCAGTTCCTGTCATTGGCGGGCGCGACGGGCAGCGCCGCCCTGCTCGCCGCCTGTGCAGTGGCCCCGGCCGACGGCGAAACGGGCGCCGCCGCCGAACCGGTAACGGTCAGCGTTCAGTCCGGCTGGTGCACCGAGGGAGGTTGCGACATCTGGACACCGTCGATTGAGATGTTCAACGAAAAGTATCCCGACATCGCGATCGACATGATCCGCATTGCGGTGAACCCGGAAGACACAATGACGGCGGTGGCCGGCGGCACCGCACCGGACGTGTACCACCGCTACATCGGCGGCTTCGCCGAGTTGATGGCACGCGGCGTGATGCTCCCGCTCGACGACCTGATTGCCGGCGACGAGGACTTCGACCCGGACATCTATTTGGGCACCCAGTGGGACAACGGGAAATGGGACGATGTGACCTACGGCATTCCCGTGCTCGAGGGTGGTTCCATGCCGGCCCTCTGCTGGCACAAGCACCTGATTGAGGAGATCGGCGGTGATCCGGAGGTCGGCCCGAGGTCCTGGTATGAGATGCTGGACTGGTCCCGGAAGCTTCTCCAGTACGACGAGGACGGCAACCTGACGCAGGCTGGCTACGATCCCAAGGATGCCTATGGGTTCACCGTCATTGCCTGGCCGGTCGTCTTCGATGAGAACTACATCACCGCGGACAAGCGGACCTTCACCTTCGCTACGGAGGCTTGGGCGGAGGGTCTCGAGATCGTTGCCGCGTTCTGGACCGATGTCGGTGTGGACAAGATGCAGGCCTTCGCCGACCAGTGGCCTTACTGGACCGGTTACCCGTCCAGCGGCTTCAACAATGCCAAACGGGCCATGATCATGAACGGCAACTGGATGCCGGGTGCCATGCGGAGAATGGTCGAAGAGACCGGTGTCGAACTGGACTCGATCGGCTACGGCTTCCATCCCAACTTGAACGAGGGCCTGAAGGCCATCGACTTCGGCACGGGCCATACGCTCTTCATGCCCCGGAGTACCCAAGTGGCCGATGAGGGCTTCAAGTTCATGGTACACATGACCAGTGTCGAGGTGGCCCTGGTCGAGTTCGAGATCCGCGCCGCGGCCATGTGGAGCAGGCCGTTGCTGGACGCGATTGATCTCTCCTCGGTGCCCGGCCTGCAGTGGTTCTTCGATGCGCCGCTGGAAGCGGACAGGCTCTGGAGCCCCAACGAGTTCCTCACCCCCGTCCAGTCCCAGGTCGAAATCCTGTGGCAGCGGGCCATTGAGGAGACCATGGTGGGTGCCAAGCCGGCCGCCGACGCCCTTGCCGACATCAACACCGAACTGCAGCTGTCCCTGGACGAGTATTGGGAAACGCAAAGCTAGCTCTGCATTCCGGTTGATTGCATCGGGTCGCACCCGCGTCTGCGGGTGCGACCCGTCTTCCAATTGCCCCTTTCGAACCGGGGTACCTGAATTCGGGTTCAAACCCTTGGGTCCCCATGACATCCACCGGTCTAAGCGCAGAACAACCGGGGATGCCGGAGAGGGAGGCGCTTCTCCACCGCCAAGCCGTACGCCGACGCTTCCGCCGGCGCATGCTGCCTTTCCTCTTCATCCTGCCGTGGATCCTGGGCGTGCTCCTCTTTCAGGCCTACCCGATCCTGGATTCCTTCTACCACAGCTTCACCATCTACGACGTCTTCCAACCCGCCAAGTGGGCCGGTCTGCGCAACTACCGCAATCTGTTCGAGAACTCCTACACGCGCATGGCGCTGCTGAACACGCTGCTGTACGTCGCGGTCTCGGTTCCCGGGGGGTTGATAATCGGCCTGTTGCAGGCGCTCCTGCTAAACGTCAAGGTGCGCGGCCTGCAGCTCTTCCGCACGTTGGCAATCGTGCCCGGCACCGTACCCGCGGCAGGCGCGGCGGCCGTGTCGGTTTTCATTTGGAGCCCTGGGCTGGGGTTGATCAACAGCATATTGGAATGGTTGGGCCTGCCCTGGCGGCAAAGTTGGATCACGGATCCGGTGATGGTCAAGTGGATCTTCATCTTCATGACAATCCAGGGCGGCATCGGCATGCTGATCTTCCTGGCCGGTCTGCAAAACGTGCCCCAAGAGCTCTACGACGCTTCCAAGATGGACGGTGCCCACAGCGTGCAGACC
Organism: Caldilineaceae bacterium; assembly: GCA_965219935.1. Classification (GTDB taxonomy): domain Bacteria; phylum Chloroflexota; class Anaerolineae; order Caldilineales; family Caldilineaceae; genus Bin34. Next base: position 3,100,336 of record CBDCOU010000003.1, read on the forward strand.
CTGTTCAGTGTCACGCTGCCCATGCTGACCCCCTACACCCTCTTCAACCTGCTGACCAGCCTGATTGGGGCGTTCCAGTACTTTACGGCCCCCATGCTGATGACCGGCGGCGGTCCGGCCGGCGGGTCCACCTTCTATGCCCAGTTGATCTACGAAAATGCATTTAAGTTTTTCAGGATGGGGCACGCGGCCGCGTTGGCGTGGATCCTGTTCATCATTTGCGTGGTGATCGTGTTCGCGGTCTTCCGCTCGTCGGCAAGCTGGGTCTACTACGAGGGAGGCAACTGAGGCCATGGCCGGCCTTTCCACGACGCGGGACCAGAGGATGGGTGGTTTCTACCTCGGGATGCGATCCCGAAGAGCCCTGCAACACACCATTGCCTACCTGCTGATCGCCGCAATGCTGGTCATTGCATTGATGCCCCTGGCATGGATGTTCGGCACCTCCTTCAAGACGCTGGATCAGATGCGGATCACCGTTCCCATCCAGTGGATCCCGAACCCGGTAACGCTCGAGAATTATGTCAAGGGCTGGGCTGCACGCGACTGGCTGCACTATCTGCGCAATACGGTGTTCCTAGCCGTATTCGTTGGCATCCCCACCATGCTTTCTTGCACCTTGGCCGCCTACGCCTTTGCGCGCATGAAGTTCCCCGGCAGCGAAGCGTTGATGCTGATCAACATCAGTCTGATGTTAATCCCGGACCAGGTAACGCTCGTACCCCGATTCGTGATGATGGCCCGCATGGGTTGGGTGGGAACCTGGCTGCCGGCGATTTTGCCCTCCATGCTGGCCCTCAATCCGGCGATGGTCTTCGTACTGCGCCAGTTCTTTCGCGCCATTCCCAACGACCTGTCCGATGCCGCCCGGATAGACGGCTGTCACGATTTGGGAATCTTCTGGCGCATCGTCCTGCCGCTGTCCAGACCGATCCTGGCCCTGCAGATTGTGTTGATCACATCCTGGGCCTGGAACGAACTGCTCTTTGCCCTCCTCTACCTCAAGGACAAGAGCATGCAGACGCTGACCTTGGCGATGCAAGGCTTCATCGGCATCCGCGAAGACACGGCCTGGGGCCAGATGATGGCCATGTCGGTGCTGATGTCGCTGCCCATGATGGTGCTCGCCTACTACGGACAGCGCTACTTCACCGAAGGCTTCACCCTCAGCGGGATCAAGGGCTGAGACGAAGCGCGGCGGGCCGTGCCGGTGTTGGCGGGACATCCCCGTCCCGATGAGCAATTGAACGCCAGGCCCTTCTTCACCTCCCGTCGGGAGCGGCGCCTCTGGGGCTGGACGCTGGCCGTGGTGGCGGCGATCTACTCCACACTTGGCTGGGCACCCGCCCTAGCCAAGTTTCTGCGCGATCGCGGTCTGCTCGACGGCCTTTTCGTACTCGGTCTGCTCCTGATCGGTGCAGCCATCCTCACACAAGCACTGAAGGTGCGGCCGCACGGAACCGAGATTGGGGTGGCTCTGGGCATCGTGGCCACCTACCTCCTGGTATTTGTCCGTATGGCAATTCCGGAGGAGCGCACCCACCTGATCGAGTACGGTGTGGTGGCCATCTTTGTAAAGGAGGCGTTGACCGAACGGGCCAGTCAGGGTCGGCGCGTTCCCGTACCTGCCTTGCTCGCGATCCTGACCACGGCTTTGGTTGGTCTGCTCGACGAGTGCATCCAGGCCTTCTTGCCCAACCGAGTCTTCGATTCCCGCGACATCCTCTTCAATGGCCTGGCCGCGGTAATGGCAGTGGCGGCCAGTGTGGCGCTGACGTGGGCACGGCGATGGCGCAACAGAAACCGGCCAAGGTGAAAGGTACGGGGGCAGGGCAAGCGGCATCCTCGACCGTAGGTGTCCGGGGCCTGCACTGTAGAATCGGGGCTGTCAGGCACGGGAGCTGCATTCCCTGTCCGGCGGAGAGTCCGGTGTCCGCCGGGCTCTCATGTTTATGCGTGCCATTATGCTGCAAGCGCACAAATTTGCGCAAGTTTGAAACGGCCCTGGCCCCTGAAGCACAGGACTGGCTGTCAACCGCTCGCTATAGGCCCCAAACGAAACCGGAAATCACAGGCCGTCTTCCACTGCGTCTCGTGCGGCCTCCGTATGCACGCCGACCACAATGCGGCGATCAACATCCTGATACGTTATCTGCGTGCTGTGGCCCGCGGGACAGGGGCAACGGCACGGTGAGCAGCGTTCTCAGGGAGACAGCCCTGACCCGTGAACAGGATATTCCCGCTGAGTCAGGTATAAAAGTCCCCAATCATACCTAGCCAGAGAGACCCGGGACAGGGCCTCTCTGGCTTTTGACTTACGCGTTGTCTATGGCTTCCCAAGCCTGGTCGGTGGCTTCCTGTACCAGTTTCTTGCAGTTCAACATGGCCTCTTCGGGCGTCATGACCTTGGACAGCGCGTTCCGCGCTGCATTGTCCATCTCTACCCAGTATTGCAGAGCGGCCAATCCCATCACGCTTCCACAGCCGTGGGTCCAGTTTTGCAGAGCATCCACAGTCAGTTCCCAGGTGCGCTGTTCCGTCTCTCCCAACTGGAGAATATATTTCTGCTCCATGGCTTCCACGGCCGGCAGGTAACAGGCAAGGCGTGGCCAGAATTGGGGATCCCCTTCCAGTTGTTCCCGTTCCCAGGTGCGCTTCGCATCTGCAAGATCCGCAGCTGCCAAGGCATCCCAGCCATCAATACCCGTAAACCATTGCATGACCTCGAAAGCTTCAGCGGGATGCTGCGAATCCGGTGCCATCACGATGTTGAATCCACAGGACCAAGTGCTCTTCTCGCCCCCCGGGGGAATAGGCATTGGCGCCGTATCCCACACTATGCCGGGAGACCGCAGGATATCTCTCACCACCCAGTTACCGGTAGCGGACATCGACACTTTACCGGCAATGAAGGGATCCCCCAGGCCCGCCGAATTGACTGATTGCTGAAAGGCATTGGCCGCCTCAAAGTCCCCCACATAATTGTCGTAGAAGTTGACCAGCCAGGTCAGGACCTCGATCCATTTCGGATCATCACAGAGAATGGTCCGCTTGTCGTCACTGATGGCCGGAGCTTTGGCCAGAAAACCGTACAGCCACATCCACGAGTTGCCCCAGAGATACGGCACAAAACCGTAGCGCTCTACTTCATCACCTTCCCGGCGATCCAGGGCGGCCGTGTATTCTTCCAGTTCGGCCCAGGTAGTGGGGGGCTGATCCGGATCCAGGCCTGCTTCCGCGAAATGTTCCTTATTCCAATACAGATAGCGGACATCGGTGTCCCAGGGCATACCGTAAGTCCTGCCTTCCCATGTGGATTCGTCCAGCTGAACCGGCGAAAAGTCTCCCCGGCCCAGACCAGCAGCAGCAAATTGGTCGGTAAGATCCTGATACAGTCCTTTGGCCGCAAACTGCAGGAACGTGTGTCGGCCTTGAATGGCCGTATCAGGTCCCGTTCCGGCGGCGACCGCGGTCAGGTACTTCTGATCCCCAAACACGATATCCCCGATTTCCGTGGAATTCACTTCAATATGGGGCAGGGAATCAGGGACAGCTTCCCACTGGGCTTCCCAGACAGGTCCCCCAAAGCCCCAATGGTTCAGGGTAACGGTCTCCATGGTGGGTGCCGCTTCGTCAGCGGCCGGCATGGGGGCTTCGCAGGCGGCCAAGGCCAAACCGACGGCAGACGCACCGGATACCTGCAGGAAGCGGCGACGTGACAAAATTGTGTTCGACATAGGGTCGGTTTCTCCATTCCATACTGATGGATTTTGATCGCCAAAAGGCTTGGAGACCTCCATGGGTAGTGATCCTACCATGGACAAAAACGGTGACTGTTCACGTACGGCACTGTTTCACGTTCGTTGATTTTGAGTATCCGTTCACTGTCAACTGGCCGGCTCGCCTGAATTCCAGACCGACTGATTTGATGGTGATTGGTACAGCGCGCCTATCGCTATCATTCGTGGCTTTTCTGACCAATGTCAACGAGATTGAAACTGTGCCTTCACGTACCGCTGCTTGGGGCTGTCTGACGGCCTGACGAGGGCTGCACGGGGTTGCGCCACACTGAGGCGGTGCCCGCCATGTCCACGCCGCCTCTCTCCGACCATCTGGCCGTTGTAGCCGCCGACCTCACTTGGGCCGGCCATCCGGTGGTGGCGGGGCTGGTCGTGGCGGTGGACGCGCAGGCCACGGAACTGGCCGCCCTGCACTGGGACTTCATCGCCATCCATCCCTACGATGACGGCAACGGACACCTGGCGCGCTGGCTGGTCAATTGGATGCGCGTAAACACCGGTTATCCGCCGCTGGTCATCACACTGGAGCAACGCGACGACTATTTGGGGACCCTGTCGGGGATGCAGACGGGGAATGTGCCGGCAGAGGAAGCGGTGGTGCGCCCCCTACGGAACTTCCTGGCGGCATGTCTGGCCGAGAGCTTGGATTTCGCTACGGCCGTAGCGGGGGGCAGCTCCGACCCCACCTGGAACAATGCGGACGCAAATCCGCAGCGTCCCGATTGGGATGCCAACACCTACCCGTTGGATGCAACAGTTCCTTGGCTACGGACGCAGGACCAACCCAACGACACTGTGCTCAAGGCATGAAGGAGACATCGCCGCTGAACCCGGATTTTCCGCTATATCTCGGGCCGCAGACAACGACCATGCCCTGGTTCCATCACGATTTGGCCATCCGTAAACACGACCTGTCCCCGGACCATGGTGGTTGACACTTGGCCTCGCAACTTGCGCCCGTGATAGGCATGCATGTTGCGTCCCCCTTTGGAGAAAGTCCGGTCCTTGTTGAAGGTCCAGTCCCGGTTCATATCGACCAGGGTCAGGTCCGCATCATGATCGGGAGCGATTTGTCCCTTGCCTTTCAGGCGGAACAGCTGTGAGGCCCTGTGGCTCATCAGCCGGGCCAACGCGGGCAGGGTCAGACGCCCCTGGTTCACGGCGGTCAGCATCAGGGGCAGCATGGCTTCCAGGCCGGGAACCCCGGCCGTGGCCCGAAAGATGTCGTCCTGCCCCACCTCCTTTTCGGCGGGGATGTAGGGCGAGTGATCCGTGCCGATGACATCAATGGTCCCGTCCAGCAGGTAGGGCCACAGTTGTTCCACCTCGTCGGCCGTGCGCAGGGCCGGGTTGCACTTGGCAAAGGGTCCGTGCCGGTTCAGTTCCTCCATGGTCAGAAACAGGTACTGGGGACAGGTTTCGACCGAGACGTTGACACCCTTGGCCTTGGCCTCCTTCACCAGTTGGGCCGCCTTGTGGCTTGACAGATGCACTATCTGCACCCGATTCCCGAACAGTTCGGCAAAGACCAGGATGCCGGCCACGGACAGGTCCTCCACAATCGGGGGCGCGCTCCGGGCATGGGCAATCCCCTTGGTCTCGCCGCTGGCCTGCACCTTGCGCAGAAACAAATCCAGCAGGCCGGCGTGTTCGCAGTGGAAGCAGTGGAGCAGGTTGGTCTGGCCCACGGCCTGCATCAGGTCGTACAAGTCGGCAACATTGGGGCAACAGAGGCCCACGAATTCCTCTTCCCGCCCCGGAGGCGGCAGGGTCATGAAGGTCTTGAGGGCGATGGCCCCCGCCTCCGCCATGCGGGGGATTTCCTCCATGTTGTCCGGGGATATGGAACCGTACAGGCCAAAGTCGATCAGGGCGTGCGGTTCCAATTGCGTCATCCGGTTACTCAACACGGCCGCCGAGTTGACGGGCGGATCGGATATGGGCATTTCCAGCAGCGTGGTGATGCCTCCCGCCGCCGCCGCGCTCGTGCCCGACACGAAGTCCTCGCGGTCGGGCCGCGCCGGTGCCCGGATGTGCACATGGGTGTCGATCAGTCCCGGCAGGATATGGAGTCCCCGGGCATCCATGTGATCACGGGATGAGGGGCGTTCCCGGGCATCAAAGAGGCCGGCAATCCGACCCTCGGCCACGGCGATGGTAGCCGGAATCACCTTCTCCGGCGTCACCACCTGGCCACCGGTGATCGTCAAGTCAAAGTCGCCGGCCATGCCATGGCCCTCCTTGGTGAAACCTTCAATTGTCGGAATCCAGCATTCCGTCCAGATGCAACAGGGCGGTTCCCAGAACCTGGGCGCCGGCCACACAGTCCTCGGACGGCGTATATTCGTCGGGGGAATGGCTCACCCCGTTGTGGCTGGGCACAAACAGCATGGCCTGCGGGGCAAGGTCCGCCATGCACATGGCGTCGTGACCGGCTCCGCTGGCCATCCGCGCATAGGCATACCCGTTGTCCTCGCAGGCTGCCACCAGGGCCTGTACCAGCAGGGGATCCGAATCCACGGGCGGCTTGTTCGAGGTCTGCACGAAGGCCGCCTGCAATTTCCCCGCCTCTTCCTCCAACTGGCGTTCCGCCAGATCCAGCACGCTCTCATCCAGACCACGGATTTCCAGGTTGATGATCACCTGCCCCGGAATGACATTGGGAGAGCCCGGCAGGATGTCCATCTTCCCCACGGTGCCGACGATGCCATGCTGCTCGGCCACCGCCTTGACCTGGAGAATGTAGGGTGCCGCCATGACCAGGGCGTCCTGCCGGTCCTGCATCAGGGTGGTGCCGGCATGGTTGGCGTACCCGTTGACCGTGACCTCGTACCGGCGAATGCCCGCGATGCCCTCCACAACCCCTATCGGCTTTCGCTGGGTTTCCAAACGCCGGCCCTGTTCAATGTGCAGTTCCAGAAAGGCGGCCGGGCCTTCGGTGCGCCGGGCCGCGGTGACCCGATCCGGATCCAATCCGGCATCCCGCAGGTGATCCGCCACGGTGCGGCTGTCCCATGCCCGGTGGTTGACAACGTCCGGGGCCAGGGTTCCCGCCATGGCCCGACTGCCAAAGGTGGCACCGGACATCGTTGCTTCCTCGGCGGCGAAGTTGACGACTTCAACGGGGTGGCGCAAACGACGGTTCCCCTGATGCAGGGCCCGCACGACGGCCAAGGCCGACAACACGCCCAAGGCACCATCGTACCGGCCTCCGTTGGGCACGGTATCGGTATGGGAACCCAGGGCAATGGGAGCCAACTTGTCCTCCGTTCCCGGATACACCCAGGTGTCATTGCCGGCACTGTCCGTGGTTTCGGACAGGCCCAGCGCGGAGAATTCGGCCCTAACCCATTCCCGGCCTTCCCGGTCCTCCCGGCTATAGGCAATGCGCGTCACGCCCCCGTGTGCATCCGCACCGATGGCGGCCAGAGTTTCCAAATCGCGTACCAGTTGGTCGCCGTCTATCTGCAGCGATGGTTGCCTGGGCATCGTTGGATCCGATCCTCACTGTGACTGGAGAGTGTGGCCCTCCCACCCGATTCTGGCACATAACCTGATCCTCATTCCGCTACCGGGTTGCAGTTGTCCGGACCGGCTCGGGTGAGGATTGGACAGTTTGGTCACCGGATCTTGAGCGGAACCAGGCGGCGTGACAGGTGGCAACCCCTGGCCATCCGGGTTCAGGGCCCTGAAGTATCGGGCAAACCATCAATGTGGCGGCTTGCCGCGGGGACTCGACTGCTACTTCGTAGAATGCCGGGTCCACAGGCTCCCGTTGAGAGGAATTCCCATGCAATCCCGCGCAGGTCCCGATCGTTCCGTTGCTCTTCCCTTGTGCATTCCTCTGAACGACTCCGCGATTTCCCTGACCCGCATTGGTGGAAAAGGCCTGAATCTGGCGAAATTGGCGCAAGCGGGATTTCCCGTACCAGGGGGATTTGTCGTCACAACCGACGGTTATGCTGCGTTTGTCGAACACGCCGGCATAACCGATTGGATGGCTGAGGAGACCTCCAAGGTCGCCGTATCGAATCCGGATGACCTGACTTCCCTGTCCCAACGCATCCGCACCCGGTTCCGGGCAGGCTCCCTGCCGCCGGAATTGGCGACCCAAGTCCGTACCGCCTACGACAATCTGGGCAGACCGCGGGTGGCGGTTCGCTCCTCCGCCACCGCCGAGGATCTGCCGGACCATTCCTTTGCCGGCCAGCAGGACACATTCCTGAACGTGCTGGGCGACGACGATCTGCTCACCGCCGTAGTCGACTGCTTCAGCAGTCTCTGGTCGGCACGCGCCATCGGCTATCGGGCCCGCAACGGCATCGATCAGTCCGCGGTCTCCCTGGCCGTGATCGTGCAGGAGATGGTGCAAAGTGAAACCTCGGGCGTCCTGTTCACCGCCAACCCCCTTACGGGGAAGCGTACCGAGTCCGTCATCGAGGCAACCTTCGGCCTGGGCGAACCTTTGGTCGGCGGCATGGTGGAACCGGATCACTACGTGGTTGACACCCCTACCGGCCAGGTGCTTGAAACGACGGTGGGCACCAAGGCCACCGTGATGCATGGTCTGGCGGACGGAGGAACCGAAACGGTGCAGGCAGACCGTCGGCAACAGGCCCTCGCGGATGCTCAGATTGGTGCATTGGTGGATCTGGGGCAACGTGTGGCAGCCCTGTATGGAACGCCCCAGGACATTGAGTGGGCCTTCGCCGACAGCCGTCTATTCCTTCTCCAGGCCCGACCCATCACCACGCTGTACCCGTTGCCGCAAACCGACGGTTCGGAAGACTTGCGGGTTTATATCTCACTGGGAGCGTTGCAAGGGGTCCTCGATCCGTTCACGCCCCTGGGACAGGACATGATCAAGGGCCTGTTCGCAGGGATTTGCCGCATCTTCAGGCTTGAGGCAACGATCTTCGACCAACCGCTGGTTCATATCGCCGGTGAACGGCCGTGGATTGCGGTCACGGCGGCCCTGCGCAATCCGCTTGGCCGCCGCATATTTCACAAGGCCCTGCCGTTGGTGGAACCGGTTGTGGCCCGGTCCATACGTGATCTGACTCGCGATCCCCGTCTGCCGAGCGGCATCTTTCGTTTGTCAACCCTCGCCCGGGCCGCCCCTGTGCTCGCAAGGTTCCTGCGTGCGATCCTGTTTGCGTGGCTGCAGCCGGAAGCGGCGCAGCGCCGGGCTCAAGCCTCGATCGAGAAGGTCATCGCCTTGACCGAAGAACAAGCCCAACGCGCAGGCACGCTACACCAATGCCTTGCCTTGTGGGAATGGCTCTGTCACCAGATCATGCTCCCTGTGGCCCTTCCCCTCTTTGCGCCCTTGATTAGCGTTGGCTACGCATCGTTGCACACGCTGGGCCGGTTGGCAGCCAAACTGGAAGCCCGCAATCCGGATCTGCCCCCCGGGCTGTTCATGGAGGTGACGCGGGGCCTGGCCAACAACGTCACGACCGAAATGGACCTGCAGCTCTGGCGGATAGCCCAACGCATCCGGGCCGATGCCCAGGCGTACGCGGCCTTTTCCACTGCCAGTCCCGAAGCGCTGGCCCGCGACTTCCACGACCGGAAGCTGCCGGAGTCCGCCCAAACGGCCTTGGTGGAATTCCTGGAGCAGTACGGAATGCGTGGTCTGGCCGAGATCGATGTGGGCCGTCCCCGCTGGCGGGAACAACCGATCGCCCTCATTCGCGCCCTGCAGAGCTACCTGTCCATCAAGGATGCAAAAGTGGCGCCGGATGCAGTATTTCAACGCGGTCAACGGGCAGCCAGGGAGGCGGAGCAACACCTTGCGGAGGCAGCCATCACGGGTCTGGGCACGCCTTTGGCCGGCAGTTTGGTGCATTGGCTGACCCGACGGGTGCGCACCTTGGCCGGTCACCGCGAAAGCCCCAAGTTCCTGTTAATCCGATTGATGGACGTGGCTCGGACAGCCCTGCTGGCCAGCGGACAGGAATTGGTGGATGCCGGGGTAATCCAGCGGGCGGACGATCTCTTCTTCCTGCACATGAATGAACTGAAAGTGCTGGCCATGTGCACAAGCGGTGACTGGATGCGGCTGGTTGAGACCCGTCGGGCGACATACAACCGTGAAATGCACCGCGGGATGATCCCGCGGCTTCTCCTCAGCGATGGCACGGCCATCCATGGCACCTCTGACGATGCCGCGGAGGCATCCGATCGGACCATTGTCGGCTCCGGTGTATCGCCCGGTACCGTTGAAGGGACGGTGCACGTGGTCTTCAATCCAAACGACGCCCGGCTGGAACCCGGGGAGATCCTGGTCTGCCCGGGCACCGACCCCTCCTGGACCCCTTTGTTCCTGGCAGCCGGCGGGTTGGTGATGGAAGTGGGCGGGATGATGACCCATGGCTCGGTTGTGGCCCGGGAATACGGAATCCCCGCCGTCGCCGGCGTGGACCGCGCGACGGAGCGTTTGCAGTCCGGCCAGCGCGTGCGCGTAGATGGGCACAGCGGCCGGATTCGGCTGATTGACTAACTCGGTCTTCGGCCATGTCCGCCACGACAAGGCGCGACCAGGATCTTCGGCCGGTGAGCGGTGACACCGGGGCTGCCTACAAAATACAGAACCATGGATCCGGAGCCGTCATTTAGAATCAGTCCTGTCGGCAAGGTGCATGCCACGGACGCAGATGACCTGTGGTGACGACACCCGGCTTCTTCCACGCAACAGACAAGGGGATTTGAAATGCAGCCACTGCCGGAAGGGCGTTCCTTGGCCCAGACCTACGAACTGTTGCAGGGAGCGATCGACATCCATGTCCACGCCGGCCCGCATCTGACATCGAGTCCCCGCCGCGTCGATCCCTTCGAAGCCGCCCAGGAAGCCAAGGCCGCGGGCATGCAGGCCATCGTCCTGCTGGACGTTTTTGAAATGACCAACGGTGTCTCCTGGCTTGTCAACAAGATCGTGCCCGACTTCCAGACCTACGGCGGCCTGATTCTGAACACCGTCTACGGAGGCATGAACCCACGGGCAGTGAAGACAGCCCTCCACTATGGGGACTGTGCCAAGTACATTAGCTTCGGGGCCCATTCCACCTACTTTCAGGCGGCCCGCGAAGGACGGTTCATCGACGGCAAGTTCCGCCCCCTGTCGGAGATCTACCCCAAGTTCAAGACGGAGGAGCTGGACCGCTGTATTCGCATCCCGATCGATGAAGATCCCGACGAACACCTGGACGAGATCCTGACCCTGATTGCCGAAAACCCGCAGGTGTACATGGACACCGGACATGTCTCCGTGGAAGAGGCCGTGCGCCTGGTGGATCTGCAGGACCGCTACGGGTACAGCAATGTGATTGTGTCCAGTTCCGTCACGAAGATTGCTTCCATCGAAACCCTGCAGGCCATGGCGGCCAAGGGTGCACTTATCGAATTCTCCTTTGCGGCCTACACGGCGGCCACGCCCATTCCCCTGACGCACTACTACGTGGAAAAGGAATACACCTCAATCGACGAGGGCATGAGCGAAGGCCCCAAGGGTGGCATTACGGAAGTGGCCCGCTACATCGAAGCCATCGGAGCCGAACACTGCGTCATGTCCACGGACTTTGGCCGCTATGCACTGTCCACACCATTGGAAGGGCTACGCCAGTTCATCGCCTGCATGCTGGATCTGGGCATTCCCGCCGACGACATTCATACCATGATCAAAACCAATCCGGAGCGCCTCCTGCGAGTTTAGAAACAGGTGGCATTGTCTGCATGGGTGCTGCTATCTCCTCCGTGCGGGAACATGGAGGAGTGGCACAGGTCGTCTCACTTCGTAATCTGCAGTACGACCCCCTGCCTAGATGGATTAATGCCCCGACAGACGCGATGAACGGCCGAACGCACACGATCGGCAGACTCAAGCGCGCCCGGTCTTGGTGTCTTGCGGTGTCGTTGGCCGTACTGGTGTGCCTTTCCGGCGCATGCACCGATAGTTATGTCCCGGACCCGGCTGGTCCGACCGAACTGCATCAGGCACTCCTACCTACCGAAGTCGGAGCCGAAGCCGTCTGGAACGCGGACGTAGAGTACGAAGTGGTCGGTGCAAGTGTTTTGGCCACATTCGATGTGACGATCAAGGACGAAGGCGCGAGCGCAACCGGTGTCGATCGGCCATTGTTTCAGGTGCCTGACACCTTAAGGCCCGACAACGATCATGTACGGGAGGTGACCGTCAGGACCGAAACGGCCGACGGCACGTCCACCACGGCCGAACAGCGAGCCACGGTCCAAGTGCGCATTTCCGCCAACGGCAACGCGTACCTGATAAGCCGGCTCCCGGACATCGGCGACTTCCCGATTCGCGTTCGAGGAACGGTGGTCTATCCTGCTGCCGGAGCCTCGCCTGCAGTGTGCGCTCGAACATCCATAATCCAACGGGCGATACTCAGCGAGTTGCGCAAGTTGGGCTATCGGCGGGATTACGGGTGCCAGGATGTCGGTTGGCAGGATCTGGCTGCGATCCGAGCCCTTGAGTTCCCCCCCAAACAATTTGCAAAAGACTATCGGCTCCCTTTCGTCGGGCAGGTGGACGATCTGGCTGGATTGGTTCATCTGAACCGCGCACGCCTTCTTGTGCTTGCCGATGAAGTCGGAGGTGGCATGTTTGCCCACACCCCGAACCTGGAGACACTGGACCTGATCCTAGGCGCCAAGAACAGAAACACGGTTGTGGGGAACCCTGAGTTCTTCAGGCATGTGCCCAACCTCTCGACGCTGCACCTTCATGTGCACAAATTCCATCCCGACATCCTGGCGGGAGCGCCGCAACTGCGTTCGCTGACCGTTCGGCCCACAGCAACCTGGGGGCTGGAGGACTTCGTCATTCCGGTCGACTTCTTGGCACACGTGCCAAATCTGGAAACGCTGGACCTCGCCGGCATGCGGAGCCTCCCGGCAGAATTGCTCGTGAACGTGCCCCGATTGCGCATCTTAAGTGTCAGGTCGAGCGTCCCTCCACACTTCCTGCGGCACAGTCGTTTGTTGACGGACCTCGAACTGAACTTGGAGTCAAGGTCCGTGCCGGACAATCTTCTGGCCCCGGTTCCCGAATTGCAGCGTCTGCGGGTGACAGCAGACAAACTACCACCCGGGATGTTGTCGGGAACCCGGCGCCTAACCGACTTGTATCTGGCCAGCCGCGAGGTGCCCGAGGGTTTCCTGAGACACACGCCCCGGCTCGTACGGCTTGAACTCGAACTGTACGGTTCGATGATCGTTCCGTCCAACTTGCTTCAGGGGTTGCACGGTTTGACCGATCTGACAATCCGGGCTCCCTGCGGACTAACCTTCTCGGATGGGAAGACACCCGGATGCAGTACCGGAACGGCGAAAGATGGCGCAGAGAATTTTAGTCTCCCTCCGGAATGGCTGGCCGATACGCGCCGGCTGAAAACCCTGTCGTTGGACTTCGCCTATACCGACCTGACGTTTCCCAATTCGTTCTTCGCGAATACGGCTGCGCTGGTTTCGCTCGAAGTCAAGGCGAATTCTGTGGTCGTTTCCGAACGGTTGCTGGCCGACACGCGTGGTTTGCGGCGGTTAATCTTGGACGCCACTTTCCATGCTGCGCCAGTCGATCTGCTGGCCTCAACTCCGGATTTGGCCGCACTCAAGCTATCGTCGGACACTGCACTGGACCGACGATTTTTCATGCACGTTCCATTACTCAAGGAGCTCGATCTGAGAATGCCGGAACCCGTGGATGGGGAACTCTTCAGCCTGTTGCCGCGCCTCGAACGACTGTCACTCCACGTGGACGGCCGGCTTCCAGAGCAAATGGTACTGTCCTTGCCAAACCTGCGTCAGCTCGAACTATTAGCTGACGGCGAACTCCCGCCCAACCTGCTTGGAGACACGCCGAGTCTGACCCACGTCAGACTCGCGCCGACTTCGCCCCTGCCTGACGGATTGTTTCGGACGGTCTCCGCATTGACCCACCTGCACCTGGTGCTGAGCGACCCGATGCCACCGGAACTCCTCTCCCATGCCCGCGGGCTCCGGCGCCTGTATCTCGCCGGCAACTCATTTGATTACGAATTCGAGCTGCCTGAATTGGAATACCTGACCCTGGTGGCCCGCGAATACGACCTTGTATTGTCGCAAAACTTCCTCAAAGGCATGCCGACACTACGGTACATGGATCTCCTTTGGGGAACCAGGAAACCGGGCGGCGTTTTCGGCCTTGATTCGAGCAGCGTCAACCTATCGCATGCACCTCAGCTCAAGACCATCGTCTTCGGTGCTAATTTTAGTCCGGGTTCGAAGAGATGTGCATCTCTGTCGTCAACGCTCGCTGCCTATGTGGCTCCTCACTACTTGTTCAACATCTATTTGCCTCCCGACGGTCTACGGGATTGGAGCTGGGGCGACGACGATCTAGTGGAGGTCTGCCGTAATTCCGAACCAGTATGTTATGACTATACATGTTGACGGATGTGCCGGGAGGGACGACCATGGCTCCCAAGACGGCTATCGTCTGAGCGGTGGAGGGCACGGCGGACGCGCTGAATGCCCAGTACCGGGCCGAAGCCGTGGCTGAATTGCATACGCGGCTGCATGCGCTGTCTCGGTTGCGCTTGGGCGAGGGACCGACGGGGTGGCGGCCTTTGTGGGGGGCAGCCGGAATGCCTTTCAGGACTGGATTGGGACGGAGTCCGGAGTGGTCTACACCCATGGCAGCCTGTATACGCTGCTGCCGAGGCTGGGGATCCGCCTCAAGACCCCGCGGCCCGTCACACGCAGGTCGCCCCCAGGCTCAGGCCACCTTGAAACAGGGGGCTCGGGCCTTGGCTGGCCACGGCCGATTAGAAGGCTGGCCAAGGAATCGTGCGGGGGGACGAGTTGCGGCTGGGGCTGCTTGGCCGCGTGTGCAAGGTGTGGGCACCGCGCGGGGTGGCGGTGTCCCAGGTCGTGCCAATCGGCTGGAAGCACATCTATGTGGCGATGACATCAACCCCATGGCGGGACGACTGTGGTGGGCGTGGCAGCAGTACATGAAGGGCGCTGAGATGGCCCACATCTAGGGGTCTGGACAAAGGGGCCGGACATCGACAGTTGGGTCTGGGACGGGGCCTGGGGCCACACGGGCGAGGACATTCAGGTGGTGGACGCGCCCCGGGTGGTGCAGCCGCCCTATGCCCCCGAGCTGAGTCCGGTCGAGCGCTTCTTCCGGGAGTTGCGGCGGGCCATTGAGGAACAGGTCTATCCGGACCTGTAGCTCCTACCCGCCGACACTCAAGAAATCCTTTCATGATGGATGGGCAAAACAGGTGATCCACTTCTAGATTCCCGTTCCGCCACTGGTTCATGCTGGCCCGTGAACCCTGGCGGGAATATTGTGGGGTTGTTCCCGGCCCTCGTCGTCCACACCGCCGACATCCAGAGCCGAGTCAGGGTTCGGACCGTACTGACTAGGCTGGTAGACCGTTTCATCCGATTCGATGACCACCGTGTCGACTCGGGCAGCCTCAAAGGCACATCGGACGCAGTCCAGGAGAAGGACGGCGTCGTCGATATCACGCTCTTGCAGCGAACTGCACACAACAGTGCCGATGACATTCTCCTGTAGGCCCGAACGTCGTCGGTGCACGGTTCCCAATGCTTGAAGCCGTTGTTCCTTAAGACCTAGTAGTTTCGGGGGCTTCGTTATCGGTTGAGAGGGGCCGTGCTGCATGCCCCTGCAACTCGAATTCGGATGGAGCAGGCTCCACCGCCTGCCTGCATCTCAGACTGGATCAGGCGATATCCTTCACACAGCGGAAGCCGATGGTGGCACAGCGGTCGAGGCCGGGATACATCAGCAGCATCTTCTCGTGGCAATCGTTGGGCTGCGCGCCGCTGGCGTTGTACCAGATGCTGCCCTCTACTTTGAGATGACCACCGCCGCGAATGATGGCGTAACGGGTGTGGCCATCGTCACGTTCGCTTTCGGTCCATTCCCACACATTGCCGGCCATGTCCAGAATCCCGTAGCAGCTGACGCCGCCTGGATACCGATCCACAGGCGTGGTGTCGTCGGATCCGCTGTTGCACAGGGAGGGGTCAAAGCGATCCCCCCAGGGCCACACGGCGAACCCCGCCGCGCGCTGCCACTCCTCTTCGCGCGGCAAGCGCTTGCCCGCCCAGCGTGCATACGCCCGCGCGTCATCCAGGTCCACCCACACCACCGGATGCCGCTCCTTCCCCGCCGGCACGGACCAAGTCCAGGGTTCCCGCTCCCTGCCCACTGCGCGCAACCAATGACGCAGAAAGTGGGTCGGATCCCGCGGCATGTAATGGGTCTCCGCCAGGAACTCCCGGTAGGCGGCGTTGGTCACTTCGGTTTCATCCATCCAGTAGTCGGCCAGATCGATATATTGGAGAGGATGGTTCTTGTCCAGGTGGTGAGCAATACCGCCATAGCAAGCCCCTTCCATAACAGTCGAGGTGTTGTGGCGGACAACGAAACGGAAGTGTCCGCCCGGCACACGACACATGCCCTCCGGCACTTCCCCGTCGGTGACCGGAGTCGAGGGAGCCACCGCACGCAGTTTCAGGTTGGCCAGGGTGATACGGGCGCGATCGATGCCGGTGCCTTCCAGCGCGGAAGGCTTCGTCGTCGGAGCCGGTGGCAACGCCACGGCTACGTCGGCCGGTGCGGACACCACGCAGCCGGCTTCGCCCGGCTTCAGCGATAGGACGAGCCGATGGAGGTCTGCGTGTGCCTCCGGCTGGATCTCCATGCCTTGCCAGACGTCGTAGTGGCGGAGTTCAAGGCCACCCTCCGTTGCGGCCGGGACCGTCAACACCGGCGCATCGACCGGACCGCCCGACGCGTTGAGCAAGGTGTGCACGGTGATGTCTCCCGAGTGCCAGCGGTGCGCGTACACGCCTTCCACATGCGTGGTGACATAGGGCTGCCAGCCCGGATCCTGAAAGGCCTCCGCATACTCGCGCAGCAACCGGACGCAGCGACGCAGCAGGGAGCACTCCTCCGAGGACCAGGGATTCCACCAGCCGAAGATGTTCTCCCATACGACCAGTCCGCAGCCGTGGAAGAAGGCCTCCTGAACGTAGGCCCGCCGATCAAGCGACTCCCGGTTGATGGCTCGAAACGAGAAGCGGGGCTCCAGCCAGCGGATGGTCGACAGCTTGGGCGGCGTAAGCGCGGAAGGCGGAAGCCAGCTGCCGGTGATCGAGTTGAGCGCGTCCAACGGCGGCACGCCTTCCGGATTGAAGACGACATGCGGATTGGCTCGTTCCAGAGGCGCGCGGAATCCCGGATCGTCGAAAGCCATTGTGTCGAGAAAAACCCCGTCGGCCCCGATGGCCTCGATCAACGCGGCCAAGGCTTCCGCGTCGGCAAGAGCGGGGGCTCCCTTGTCTGGAAAGGTATACCGGTATCCCCGGGGATCGGTACTGGGAGCGGCCCCCGCCTCGCGCCGGGTGCCAATGTCCCACGGGTTGTACGTCACAAATACCCGCACACCCCGTTCGTGAGCGCGTGCGGTCAGGGCGCGCAGACCCGGCAACCCTCCCGGCATGTCGCGGTAGAAGTCGATCTGGTTGCGCCCGTCAATGCCCAGGCGCGGGTAGGACTGCCACAGCATGATGAAGTCGTAGCCGCCGAATTCGCGTTCACCGTCGTCGAGCACCTCGTCGATGCGGTAGCGGCCCGTTTCCCGATCGTAGAAACAGGTGTCGTATATGAACAGAAAGGCCTCGACGTAGGCCCGGCGATACCAGGCCAAGCCCTCGCGCTCAAAGATACGGCCGTCCAGCGTGCGACGCAGTTGCTCACGGATGTGCTCCAGCTCGGCGTCGACGGTCCCTGGGCGGCCAACATGAGCTGAGAAGTCAATGAACGAACTGGCGCGCCAGTCAGTCGAATCAATGGGTTTCATGGTGCCAACCTTAGAACGAAAAGTGAACAGCCTCCAGCATAGGAACCGCTGGCCACTGGGATGGCAAGGACGCCGGTCATGCTTGCCGGCCGGCTCGCGGGCCTATACGGACTGCCCGTACATCATTTGATGCAACTCGTCGGCCTGCTCGCGATGAGCGAGGGCTGGAACCACTCCAAGCTTGTCGCAGGCCAAGCGGCCAGTGCAACAGGCGAACCGAACCGCATCGCGCAGTGTCTTCCCTTCAGCCAAGGCGACCGCCAGACCCCCGTTGAAGGCATCTCCGGCTCCCGTCGTGTCCACGATTTCCCTTGACAGGGTTATACCGGCTTCTTCAAACATGCCGGACTCGGACAGGACGAGGGCGCCCCTTTCCCCTTGGGTCACGATCAAGTTCCTGACACCTTGCATCTGCAACTGCTTGGCCAGTTCAAGGGTCGGTGTTGGATCATCGGCAGGCAGACCCTGCAGAATTCGCAGTTCGGTTTCATTGGGCGTCAGATAGTCCACGTTGCGCAACACGGTCTCATCGAGATGTGTGGCCGGAGCGGGGTTCAGGATCGTGCGCACCCCGTGCTTTCTGCCCAAGGCCATGGCCCGGGCCGCCGCTTCCACCGGGATTTCCAGGACCGACATGACCACTTCGCTGCGCGCAATCTGGTCTTCCAATTGATCGACGAAGGCCCCGTCCATGCCTTCATTCGCGCCCATGTCTATGACAATGCCGTTTTCGCCGGCTTGGTTCAGGATGATGAAGCCAGCGCCCGTGGATGCCGCGCCTGTCCGTTGCAAGTATGTGGTGTCAACACCTTCCCGGGCGTAGAGGTCGGTGGCGATTTCGCCCAGCTGGTCGGTGCCGATGATTCCGGCAAAGGTGGCCTGGGCCCCAAGTCTGGCAATTGCCACCGCCTGATTGGATCCCTTGCCGCCCGGCCCCATGTCGAAATCGGAGCCAATCAGCGTCTCGCCGAAGATCGGCATGCGCCGGGTGCGCAAGGTCATGCCCACCACGAAACTGCCGACAACCGTGATCAGGGGCCTGTTCATGAGCATGCGCCTCTGCACGAAGCCGTTGGGAAATGCAACTGCATGGTGCTTGTCTACGGATTGTTCACGCTGGCAGTGGTTGTCCTATTGCTGCCCGAACAGAGAGCCAATCCCGTTGCCATCGCCTCCGCCCTGTCCCTTGGCTTGAGGCATATAGGAGGCCAGTTTGGCAGCCAGATTGCTGAGCGTCATGGTCTGCAGCCAGACATGCCCGGGACCCTGCAGCGAGGCCAGAAACAACCCTTCGCCCCCGAAGATCATGTTGCGGACGCCTTTCACCCTTTCGATGTCAAACTTCACGGAGCTGTCGAACATGGCTACATGGCCCGGGTCCACACGTATCTGTTGGCCCGGGGCCAAATCGTATTCCACCACTTCCCCGGGCACTTCGGCAAAGGCAAGGCCCTGACCACTCAGTCGCTGCAGGATGAAGCCTTCACCACCGAAAAGCATGGTTCCCAGACTGCGCTGAAAATGCAGTTCCAAGTCAACCGTGCTTTCAGCCACCATGAAGGCATCGCGCTGCACGATGACGTCCCGTCCACCGCCAAGCTGGACAGGGATCACCTTGCCCGGGGCAAAAGGTGTGAAGGCAACCTGGCAATTGGCCTCGCGGGCCTCATAGGTCGTCATGAAGAAGGACTCGCCAGTGAACTTGCGCTTGAGGCCGCCAAACAACCCGCCGGGCATGTTGGTATCCATCTTGACATTGCCTGTCTGCCAAGCCATGCCGCCGGTCTCCGTAATCACGGATTCACCGGGCTGCAACGTAAGCACAACTGCCTGCATGGTGGATCCATGAATCGCATATTCCATAGTCCTTTCTCCGTTGGGTTTCGATACAGGACTTCCAACACGGGGAAGATTACCCAAGCGTAGCGTCCCACCACGCATTTCCGTGTGAGAAGGGAACCGGATTCGGAAGGTTGTCCTGGGTTCCCTGATGGACCGCGTGGCCCGCAACGAGGCGGCTGCCCAAACTCACGGCAACTGTTCAGCAACTGTATGGGTGGTCAAGCCTTGATGGCTGTTGGCACAGAATCTTGTCGCCAAGAGACATGGTTCCGGGTTACCGCGCGTTGAGGATGAGAGAACAACTTGGGCATGACTGCCACGAGTGCCGCCTTTCCGGATTTGCCCCACCGATACAGACGGAAACAAAAGGCGTTCATGGCGAGGTTGTGCTGGATGGCGGTCACGGTGTAGTCGTCATACAGGCGATCGCACACATGGAGGTGCGATCGCCCCAGAAGCTGCGCAGGCGCTCTGTCTCCCAGAGGGCAGAGTGGCACCGCAACGATCACAGCGTTCCGGCCAGTAACCGACACAGACATTGACCCGCGCAGAGAACACCTGCTATCGGGGCGCGGATGGTCCGGCAAACCGCCGACTGCTCGCGCGGCGATGCAATCTCGACTTCCTGCTCACCCGCCTCCGCACCCTGATGCGCCACCAGCACATGACCAGCCCGCGCGGGGTTGACAGCCAGGCGGCCAAAGAGGTCAAGGCAAGCCGGGGGTGGAGGGGAAGGGCGCGGATTAAGCTGCAGCCCATTCTGTACCGGTCCAGTCAACCCGCCAAACCAGCATTCGTCAGACCGTCAGGCAACCCGGACTCGGAGATACCGGAACAGTTACGATAGGAACAGGAAATCTGGATTCGAATTGTTCAAACGTCTAACGTAGGCTCCGTAAATCGGGAGTCAACCTTGAAGCTACAATCACGTCTTTCGTAGAATGAGAAGAACAGGTCCCTTGCCCACCAAGGGGATACAACCAGCAGCATGCTGCCATCGCTGTCCCGTTCGCGTCTAAAGACTTCCAAAATATCCCCTGGCTCAATCTTGAGAGAAGGCGGGCAAAATTCGCTGTACTCATAGTAAATGGCTTCAGCATTGGGACTGTTCACCTTCACGCGAAAACTGGCGGACTGCAACGTGTCCCAGAGCGCGTCGTCCGGCCCGGGGGGTGATTCGAGATTGGGCATACCCAAACCGAGGGTTTCGATACGCGGACCATGCGCCAGAAAGCCGTCTGGCAAGGCTGCCACGTTTTCTGCCCGCATGTACAGGTCTTCAAGCTGAGGGGTCTGCGTCAAGAATCCATCCGGAATTGCATTGACCCGATCCACATTCAGCTTCAGATGCCGCAACCAAGGAGTATGGGAGAGGAAGGCATCCGGAAGTGCAGCCACCTGCCTCAGGTCCAACTCCAAGGACTGCAGATGTGGGGTTTGGGTGAGAAAGCTGTCCGGAACAACCGACACCCCGTTGGCATCCAGGTACAGGTGTTGGAGCAGGGACGAACGGGCCAGAAAGTTCATGGGCAGATCCGACACCTGTACTACCGGCCATAGGTTGAGATAGGTCAGATTGGGAGCATTCTCCAGAAAGTGCTTGGGAAGCGAACGCAAGGGATACACCGCTCTGCCTGGCATTCCATCTGTGTGATCTAGTTCTAGGTGCTGCAATTGAGGAACATGGGCCAAAAACGATGAGGGCAACGCTTCCAAGGCCCAAAGAGTCAGCCAAAGATGTGTCAGCTTTGGAGTATGCGACAGAAACTCTTCAGGCAAGAACTGAATGTTCGTACCCAGATAAAGGGATCTCAACTGAGGCGTATGGACCAGAAAGTCGTCGGGCAGAGATGCCAAACCATATCGTCCAATGCTCACGCTCACATCAGTCAATTGGGGCATATTGTCCATGAATCCATTGGGCAGGGATTTCAAGTGCGGGACGTTCAGGTACAAGCGCTGCAGGTTAGGTACGGGAGCCAGCAAATCCGCGGGGACATGATGCAGTCGCGGCACATCCAACGACAATTCAATCAGGTGTGGGGAACCGGCCAGCAATTCGGCCGGCAAGTCCAGGGGTGGATCGGTCCTTTCTCCAGAGCTTGCATGCAACTGCAGGTGGGTCAGATGGGGCAGGTCCGCCAACAAGCGGGGAGGCAGGAAAGTCACGCCTGCCACATCCAGAGTCAGACGGGTCAAGGCAGGCAAGCTGGGCAACACATCCGTATCCAAGTTTGCCAACCCGTAAAGATCAACACTTAGCCCGGTCAAGGCGGGGGCATGTGTCAGCCAGTGGTCGGCCAGACTATCGTCCAGACAGGCCACCTGGGATCCTTCCACTGCCAACCGCAGAGCGAAGTCGGTCAGTGTAGCCGGCAACTGCAAGGCTGGTGCTTCACAGGAATTGAACCCGCCCTCGACCGTCAGGTGGGTGAGGCGGGATAGGTGTGCCAGCGAGTCGGCGGGCAAGGGCTCGACAAGGCCGTCCAGGGTTAGGCGAGTCAGTTGTGGAGCATGTTGCAGCAGCGCAAAGACCTTGTCCGTGGGACTGCGGAGCCCCAGATGGAGGGAAGTCAGATGTGGTGTGTGGGCAAACGCGTCCTCCGCCCAGTCCAGGAGAAGAGTGTCACTGAACTTACCCAGGGACAGATGGCGGAGAAGGGGCGTATACATCAGGAAATCCCGAGGTATGGAGGGTAGGTCACTCCAACCCCGAAGGTCTTCTTCAGCCACGCTTAGCGCCAACAGTCGAGGCGTGTGTGCCAACAAACCCGGAGAAAAGGGGAAATCTGAACCGACTTGCACATGCAACTCGGTCAGATTGGTCAGGCCCAGCAAATCATGAGGTCGAACAATCCCATATTCGCGGGGCAAGGGTGGATTAGTTTTCCAATATGGAAACGGCGGCCACAGATATTGGTCCCGATAACGGTATTGCCCACCCGGAGCTTCCCGGGAGACCAGTTCCGGTACTGCCCGCCAAACCGTCGGTCTTTCATACGCATACTGGATGGTGATCAGTTCCTGTGACGACCAGGTGCGGATGTGCGCGAGATGATCCCAGTCGACCTGGTCACAGGACAATACCCCGTGTTCCAAATCCACTAGGGCCGCCAGAATGCGCTCCTTAATTTCCCGGCCACGCTCGCACACCAGGGGGTCCGTTCCCGCAAGGGGCCATGCCAATACCGTGTGGTAGCGGAGGTAGCCCACGCCCTCCACCCCCGGGTCGTCCACGTAGCGTACACGGCCTTCCGTGTCTACGCTCATCCGGAAGGCATGGGGATCGCGGAGGGTGGGATGCGGGGTGCCGTCCGACTGCACATGCCAGGCTGTGACGTCCCAAGTAATGTCGGTTGCAGGACGAAAGCCCTCCGGAATGGTGAACAACACTTCCGGTTGTCCGCGCGCAAGGTACTGGACCGGGGAACGCGCGCTGCCGAACGCCACATGCACGGCCCGTTCTGTGCGCCGTAAATGGAACTCTCCTGCGTGATTCTCCGCCAAGTTCAGGTAGGTCCCTGTAGTTTCGGCTCCGGAAGCCGGATCGTCGCCCTGGGCCAGAACCGGAGACAAGAGAAGTAGCTGACAGAGGCAAAACCATAGAGTCCCGCGGACCGCTGCTCCACACCACGAGGAGCGCAGGCCTGTTGACCCCACCTCCGGGAGATGCAACAGTGGAGATAGGACTTCCCGGATGGAGGACATCCCCGGCTACCGCTCCTCAGACAGTTGGGTACAACAATGCCGTGCTGTCGGTCCCGTATCCCGCCAACCGATTAGGGGTCCAGGACAGGGGCATCCGAGCAGTCAGATGAATTGAGGAACTCGCTTGGCTAGGGATGTCACCCATAGCGAATGCGCGGATCAACCCACACGTAGAGGATCTCAACCAGTGAATTGACGATGATGTAGGCCGCCGCCACGAACATGACAATGCCCTGTACCAGGGGAAAGTCCTTGGCAATGATGGCGTTGACCAGCATCAAACCCAGGCCGGGACGGGAAAACACCGCCTCGATGATCACCGTGCCGGCCAGGATCTGGCCGAATTGCAGACCCACCACCGTAACGACGGGCAGGAGCGCGTTGCGCAGGGCATGCCGGTACACCACGGACCGCTCCGCCAACCCCTTGGCATAGGCCGTGCGGATGTAGTCCTGGCGTATGACTTCCAGCATGCCCGACCGCACCAGACGGGCAATGGTGCCGCCCGCCCACAGGCCCAGGGCCAGCATGGGCAGGATCAGTCCCTTGATGCCGGGATCACTGAGAACCGGCAACCACCCCAGGTAAACGGAAAAGAACAGGATCAAGAGCAGGGCCAGCCAAAAGCCCGGTACGGACACCCCCAGCAACGCGATGGTGACCGTGAGGTAGTCGAGCCAGCTGTTGTGGTGTAGCGCGGCCGTGATGCCCATGACCGTACCGAACAGGATGGCAAACAGCAACGCGCTGACCGTCAGTTCGATGGTCCGGGGCAGGCGTTGCAGGATGAGCTGGGCCACGGGCTTGCGCGACCGCATGGAATCGCCCAGATCGCCCTGCACCAAACCGCTCAGATAACGGCCGTACTGCACGTGCAGCGGATCGTTGAACCCCAGTTGGGTGCGCAGCTTCTCGATGTCCTCCGCGGAGGCCACGCTGTACTCGCCCAGCATCATCATGACCGGATCGCCGGGCACGAGCTGGGTCATCAGGAACACCAGGAGCGAAACCCCCAGCAACAGCGGAAACAGGGCAATCACCCGTTGCAGGATGAAAACGTACATCACTGGGCCCCGGAGTGTGTGCAGTCGGCAGTGTCGGTCACAAGCGCCGCTTCCGGCCTCTCTGGCCGATGTCCGTCCGGCATGGAGATCACGCGATGGATATCAGTCCATCCACGGTGGGCTGCCAATCTGCCAACCTCGGCGAAAGGCCCCATCGATCCAGCTGGTTGTAAAGGTAAATCCACGGAGCATCCGCGTGCAGCGTGCGGTAGGCGGACCGGTACAGCTGCCGTCGCCGGTCGGGATCCACGGTGGCTTGGGCTGAATCCAGGATCCGGTCCAGACTTTCGTTGCCATAGCCCAGCCACCAGGGACCCTTCAGGCCTCCGTGGAACTTCTCCCGCAGGGCGCGAAACGTACTGATGGGGGAAGAGTCGAAACAGCATGCGTCGTGAATGGCCTTGGTCTTCACCTGCTGGGCATAGGCCGGCCGATCCGCATGGGTTGCAATCTCCGTCTCGATGCCGATGTGCGTGTACTGCTCCGCCAGGAACGATGCCAGTTCCACAGCCTCGTCCGGCAATTCCAAGGGAACATCCAGGACCAGCGACAGACCCTGGCCCCACCCTGCCTCCGCCAGCAACTCGCGCGCCTTGCCCGGATCGTGGGGATAGGGCGCGATGTCAGGATCATGCCCCGTATGCTTGACGGTCAAGGGACCGGCCAAGGGCAGGGCGGATCCCTGTGTGACCTGATCAATCAGAAGCGCCTGGTCGAAGCCGTAGTTGAGCGCCTGCCGCACCCGGGTATCGGTGCAGACCCCCTGCAGCAGGTTGCACATGAAGACGGTGCAGACATTGCTGGGAGCCGTCCGCAGCCGGGTTCGTTCGTCGGCCTCCATGCAGAGCCCCATCTCATGGGACACCCCCGTGACAATATCCGCTTCGCCGAGCTGTAGTTGCCGCAACCTTTGCGCGGGGTCGGATTCAACCTTCCAGGCAAGCCGGTCAAATGCGGGTGGCCGGTTCTGCCAATGATCCCCGTGGGCAACCATCGTGGCTGCCTGTCCCGAATCATTGAGCAGCCGGTAGGGACCGGTGCCGATGAGCTCCTCCAGGACGGCATCCATGGCGCCCGCCGACAGAACCGGGATGCTTGCGATCAGATCCAACACATCGGCCATTGGCTCCGCGGTGACCAGGCGCACGGTATGGCGATCGACAATCGCAATGACCGCAGCCCCGAGATAGCCGTGAAAGAGGCCTTCCGTACCTAGTACCCCGCCCACATCCGGGGAACGGGCCCGTTCAAGGCTGGCGACCACATCTTCGACGGTGAGGGTTGTGCCGTCATGGAACTTCACTCCGTCGCGCAGCGTGAATTCCCAGGTCCGGGCATCCTCCCCCACTTGCCACGACCGGGCCAGGCATGGCCGGAACCCGTCGCGGGTCCGTCGGGCCAAAGGCTCGAACAGGTTGTTCAGGATGTTAAGGCTGTCGGCATTGTCATTGACCACGTGGGGATCCGTGAGCCCCACCTGCGCTTGCAGGATGACAAGGCCGTCGGCCATGGTCCGTTTCCGTGCCCGGTTGCGGGAGAACCGATTAAGCGGGAATCGTCAGGCTCTCGATGTCCCGGGGGTAGTAGGTGATCATGTCGATGCCGTCCTCCGTAACCACGACGGTGTCCGAATGACGGAAACCGGCGAATCCGGGAAGGAACAGGCAGGGTTCGACCGTCAGACAGAAGCCCACCTGGATTTCCGTCTGGTCCCCGAGATCCAGGAACGGTCCTTCATGGCCCTCGATGCCGATGGCGTGGCCGATATGGGTGCGCGTCAGGCTGTAGAGACCGTTCTCTTCCAGAAACGCATTGACCGCCTTCTCCACGTCGCACATCCTGGCGCCGGGCCGAATGGCGTCGAAAGCCACGTTCTGCGCCTGCACCTCGAGGTCGAAGTACTTCCGATGATCGTCCGTCAGGGGTTCGATCATCAGCGTGCGTTCCAGTTCGCTGGTATAGCCACCCACTTCCGCGCCGGCGTAGGTCAGGATGACATCCCCCGGCTTCAGGCGGCGTCCACCCGCCCGGCGGTGGTTGAACGCGGTCTTGGGACCCGAGGTGAAACTGGCGTGGGCGCCTTCGGTCCGGCCAAAGGGCTCCCATGCCTCGGGCAGTGCCTTGATCATGAACGCGGTGCCGTCGCGACTGGCCCGCTGGCCGACATCCACCTCCACGGCGCCGGGTTCGATGTAGTCCTGCAGGAAGCCGTGGGTCACATTCCCGAACATGGCGCTCAGCCGAATCAGTTCAATCTCCTCGGCCGACTTGACCGCGCGCATGTCGTCAATCACGTCCCGCACATTGACCAGGGTGGCCTTGGGCAGGACCTCGGGCAGGTCCGGGCCCCGATACCCCATGCCGCCGCCCCAGCCCGAGCTGTCGACGCCCAGGCGGCTTTCGGCCAGCCCCTTGTCGCCCAGCAGTTCGGCCAGGTACACCATGGGATGCTTCAGGCCCGGGTATTCCCGATAGACCTTCATCTCCTTGATGTTGGGGTTGCGCACCGGAATGTTCTCTTCCTCCAGGTGGGGCACCAACAGGGCCAGTTCCCCCCGCAAGGGCACCACCAGCACCACCGGACGCTCCGTGGCCAGATGGTGGAAGCCGCTGAGATAGAACGTGCGCGTGGCGCCGAACACCACCAGGCCTTCCAGGTTCTGCTGTTCCATATGGGCGCGCATTTGGCCGACGCGCCGCTCCAGTTCCTGATCGCTGATTTGATATTTCATGCTGAAGCTCCGGGCGCGATGCCGCGCAGGCTGTGGCGGAGGAGGACACGGAGCGGGGAGGCCCCCGCTCCGTGTCGGAGACGGTACAACTACTCGGTCAGGGAGACGTCGAAGATTTCCGGATGGGCGTACGGGTCGAACCGGAAGCCCTCCACGTTGGAACTGACGCCGAAGATCGAAACGTTGGCATAGATGCCGGCGCCCAGGGCGTTCTCATTGATGATGCGCTGGACTTCCGCGTAGATTTCGGCCCGTTCCGCTTCATCCCCGGTTTCCAGGCCGCGGCGCAACAGGGCATCCAACTCGTCGTTGGCCCAGTGGGACCAGTTGCGGGTGCCCAGGGTGCTGGAGTGGTACATGCGGTCCAGGAACAGGCCCGGATCGGGACTGTACGTGCCAATCAAGGCCGTGTTGAAGGTGCTGTCCATGGAAGCCATGCCGTCCATCATGGCCGTGCCCGTCATGACGTTGACCAGGAACTCGATGCCCACGCGCTTGAGCTGCGCCTGGATCACCTCGGCGGGCAGTTCGGCGACATAGCCGGGGAACGTGGCGTGGAAGAGGGACAGGACCTCACCGTCCTTGGTGCGGTAGCCGTCGTCGTTGATTTCGGTGTACCCCATTTCCTCCAGCAGTTCCACGGACCGTTCCGGGTCGTAGGGGAACATGTTCTCAAAGCTGGAATCGTAGAACTTCACACCCCGCGTGAGCAGCTGATATGCCACCGGATACACGCCCTTGAACACGATCTGGTCGATTTCCTCCCGATCGATGGCGTGCATGAAGGCCTGCCGCATGCGAATGTCATCCGTGGGCGGGTAGGTGGTGTTGAAGTGAATGCCCCGGGCCAGGCCCACCTTGGGGGCGCCCAGCACCGAAGTGTCCGGGTTCCCCTGTACGCGGTCCACGGCAGCGGGCGGCACTTCGTCGATGATCAGGATTTCGCCGGTCTCCAGGGCGGAGAGACGCGCTTCCTCTTCCAGAATGAAGCGGAACACCACCGATTCCAGGTGGGCCGGTCCTTCATGGAAGATTGAGGGGCCCCAGTTGTAGTCGTCGTTCCGTTCCAGCACAACCTCGTTGCCCGGAATCTCGCTGACGAACTTGAACGGTCCCGAACCAATCAGCGCATCGCTGAAGTTGTCGCCGTGTTCTTCCACCGCCTGCTGGGAGACGATGCCCATGAAGGGCGACGACAGCGCGAACGGGAAGAGCGCGTAGGGGGTTTCGAAGGTCACCTTCAGGGTGGTGTCGTCAATGACCTCGGAGCCCGTGTAGGAACCCAGCAGGGGACCGGCCTGCTTCGACTCGGTCGCCGGATCCTTCATGCGGTCGAAATTGAACTTGACCACGCCGGCCGTGAGCGCACTGCCGTCATGGAACGTCACGTCGTCGCGCAACGTCAGGGTCCACTCGGTTGCATCGTCGGACGCGTCCCAGGCCGTGGCCAGCCCGGCCACGTAATTGGCATCATCGTCCAGGTAAATCAGACGGTCGAAGATGTTCCGGAACACGTAGGCGGCCTGGGTGAAGGCGCTGGCGTGCGGATCGAACGTGTCGTAGTCCACGTTGCGAATGCCAATGGTCAAGGTGCCGGAACCCATGGATTCCATGGCGGCGTCTTCGTCCATGGCAGGGGCATCGCCCGAGGGCGCGACGCAGCCTGCCACCAGTACCACGGCGGCTATCAGCCAAACCCAAGGCGTACGCAATCTGTTTTTCAACATGGTATTTCTCCCGAAATTTCGGCAAGAGAAGCCGCGCGGCAGCAACCCCGCCGACGGTTACTGTTGCCCGTCCATCGGGCGGAGGAACTGCTGCGGCTCAATCCACAATCTTACAGCAGCGCAAAATCCGTGCCAACGGGCCGATTCGCCCAAGGTGCGGGGTCAAGGTGACCAAGCTCGATGGCAGGCGTCGGCAGGCGCGAAACGCCGGTCCCCGGGCGCGCCGCTCGGATCCACGGCGCCTAACGCACCTGCATGCGCGGGTCCAGGGCATCCCGCAAGCCGTCGCCCAGGATGTTGATCGCGACCACCACCAGCGCAATGGCCAGCCCCGGGAACGTGGACAGCCACATGGCTTCCCGCAGGTTGTAGCGTCCCCGGCTGACCATGGCGCCCCATTCCGGGGTGGGCGGCTGGGCTCCCAGCCCGATGAAGCTCAGGGAGGCGGCGCCGAAAATGGCGCTGGCCACCTGCAGCGTGGACAGGACAATCACCGGCGCCAGGATGTTGGGCAGGATGTGGCGCAACACGATGCGCCCATTGGAACTGCCGATCAGGCGCGCGGCATCGACGAAGTCCAGTTGGTTCTGGGCGAGTGCACTGCCGTGGACAATGCGGGTGAAGGCCGGTATGGCACTAATGCCCACGGCGATCATCACGTTCTCCAGGCTGGCCCCCAGGATGGCCACGATGACGATTGCCAACAGGACGCCCGGAAACGCCAGCAGCAGATCCATGGCGCGCAGGATGACAAAGCTGACCACGCCGCCGTAGAAGCCGCTGAGCAGTCCCAGAATCAGGCCGGAGATGGTGGCGATGCCCGACGAGATTAGGCCTACGCGCAACGAAATCCGGGCGCCCCAGACCACGCGGCTCAGAACGTCGCGCCCCGTGTCGTCCGTACCGAACCAGTGTTCGGGTCCGGGCGGTTGCAGGACCTTGTCGGCATCGATGGCCAACGGATCGTAGGGCGCGACGACGGGCGCGAGCACCGCACAGACAATCAGGACGAACAGGAAAACCGAGCTCGCGGCCGCCGCCCGGTTGCGCAGCAGGGTGCCCAGCAATTGACGAAACGAACCGCGCTCCGCGTTCATGGCAACGTGGTCCCGGTGGATGCCGGATGCCGGCGTGGGGCCGGGCCGCCGTCCGTGGAAGGGCTGGCCGGCTCGGGAGGGGCCTGTCCCCGCATCAGCACGTAGAGGGTGCCATCCTCGGCGACCTCGGTGGGAAACGTGGCGAGACGACGCCGGTCCGTCAGGCACCGGCCCGAGTCGAGCGCGAATTCCCAGCCGTGCCAGGGACAGACCAGGATCTCGTTTTCCCGTCCCCACCGGAACGTGCCGGGGACCGAGGGCAGCGTGGTGCCCCGGACCGTGCCCCGGCAAATGGGGGCTCCTTCGTGGGGGCAGTGATTGAGGACTGCCCGGAACTGCCCGCCAACCCGGAAAAGGCCCAGCGAACGGCCGGCAACCTCCACCTGCAAACAGGCACCGTCCTGCACGTCGTCGGCATGGCCGACGCGGTGGCGCCGGAGGGCAGAGGCGGAGGCCATGGCAGTCAACGTCCCGGGAGGTTCAGGGGTGGCAAGATACCGGAAGGGATCAGACCCACTCCGTGAAGAACCGCTTCCAGTTTTCGAAGATGATCATGTCCTGCATTTCCTTGGGCACACGGGGCAGGCGGGTACCTTCCACCAGATCGTTGATGCGTCTCAGGCCCTCTATTGTGCCTGCCACCGTGTCGAAGGGAAAGTCGGTACCGAACAGGATTTTGTGTCCCACGCCATACTCCATCGCCGTGACCAGGGATTGCCAGTACCGCCAGGCGCGGAAGTGGATGGCGGAAATGTCGGCAAAGAGATTGGGGGCCTTGCGAATGAGCACAATCGTATCGGCCTCCCAGGGATGGCCCAGGTGGGCCAAGATCATTTTCAGATCCGGAAACGCCAGGGCGATGTCTTCCAGCTGCAAGGGCAGACTCCAGCGAATCCGCGCCTTCCGAGGAAAGGTTGTGCCCTGGTGCCACAGGATCGGCAGGCCCAGGTCCTGACACTTCCGGTAAAGGGGGTAGTGACTCGTGTCCATGGGATCGAAGCACTGGTAGGCCGGTGCCAGCTTCAACCCCTTCAGGCCCAGGGTCTGCACGCAGTGTTCCAGCTGCTCAACGGCATCGGGGCGGTTGGGATCGATGGAAGCCCAGCCCTCCAGTTTGTCCGGATGCTGCTGCACGTAGGCGGCGATGACTTCGTTGGGGATGTCGAATCCGGTCGCGGGGGCCTGCATGCCGAACACCACCACCTTGTCCGCTTCCGCAGACGCAGCCCAATGGCGTTCCGGCCGTGCATCAAACAGATCCTGCGGTGGCATGGTGCGGTCAAAGGTCTCGGCGGCCAGCCCCATGTTGGCCTGCCACGCCTGGGCGGCATCCTGCACCACCTCCGGCGATATATGGTCCGGATGCCACATCACATGGGAATGGCAGTCGACGATCATGTTGCAGGCCTCTCCTGAAGACAGGGCACAGGCTGGACGAAACGGATCGCAACTATCGTAACGGTTCGCAGCCACGCCTTGACCATGGGAAGAGGGCCCGGCCAATGGGGGCTCCTTCGTGGGGGCAGTGATTCAGGATCGCACGGAACTGCGCGCCAACCCGGAAAAGGCTCAGCGAACGGCCGGCAATCTCCACCTGCAGACAGGTGCCGTCGCGCACGTTGTCGGCATGGCCGATCCGGATACGGCGGAGGCCATGGCAATCAACGACCCGGGAGGTTCAGAGGGCATAAGGTATCGGAAGGCGTCAGGCCTACTCCGTGAAGAAACGCTTCCGGTTTTCGAAGATGAACAAGCCATGGGCAAACCGATCCTCGACCTGAAGTAATCCGAGGCCGGATCCCCTTGGCAGCAGATTCCTGTGCCTTCGGCCATCGAGGCTTGACTTTCCACACAATTACCGAGCAACGACGGATGAGAGCGGTCTGCTTCTGCGAGTCTGGATCAAGGCCATGGGAAAGCCGTAGTGCCACTGAACCAGCAACCCAAGCATCAACATGGCCAAGGTACCGACAACCGCCAAGAGAGGCAGGGGAGGCAACAGGAGAGTGAACATGGTCCCTGCAGCCGGACATACGTGCCGAGCGCCCTGCTGTAGTAGGCCGGTGCCACTGCTTCGGACAGCAGTGGGTCGCCAGGCACCAACGCATACCGGCCGTCCGGTTGCAGGCAATACTCGGACATCCGCGGCACCCCCACATCGTTGGGATCGAGTAGGCCGCATTGGACATCACACACCACATATTCCGTAACGCCGAGGACCTCGTACAGTTTCCGTTTGCCGTACTCAGGTATTTGAGACACGGATGGTCGCCTGGGCATCACCGACCGGGATGTTGAGGCAGGGGGTTGGTCCGTCGCTGCAGCCGGGTAAAATGGAGGAGTCGTGCGGAGTGGCCGGCAACGGGAGACGAAGATGGCTGCGGTTGAAGTGCGGGCACCGGAACGGGCATGGGTTCAGACGGATGCCAACGGACGCGCACGGGAACGGTACGTCGATGCGACCATGACCCGCGCGGCGCGGGAGGCACGCATTGCCTGGCGGCTGGACCACTTGGCGGCGTGGCAGCACGACTTGGAAAGCCTGGTCCACTTCGACCCGGACTATCCGTACGACATCGCCCACGAGTACGACCACGACTGGACAACCGACCCCGACTACGGTGCCGAAGGGGTGCATTTCAGCGAATTCGCAGAGGACGGCGTGCTGATCGACGGCGACTCCAGACCCAGCAGGCTCCAGGAGCGCATGCTCGATACGGCACTCGAGCGGATCGGCGACCGTGCTTTGACCGAGGCGTACTATGTCTTCGTGCCGCAACGGGTCGCCCATCTGGCGTTGGCCACCCGTCAGGGCAGCCCGGTGGACCGGGTGAAGCCGGATCTGCTGGTGATGCCGACCGAAGTGGATCTGCAGGCGGCGCACGACCGGGACTCGGACCGGACCGCGCAGTTCGACGATCCCGTCCCGGAGCTGGTGCTCGAGGTCCTGTCGAAGACCACGGTGGCGCGGGACCTCGACGACAAGCGGCGGCTGTACGAGGCCCTGGGGGTGGACGAGTATCTGGTCTACGACCTGGGCGGCAAGCGCTGGGCGGATGCGCCGCGCGAGCTGCTGATGTGGCGGTTGGAGGGCGGGGTGTACCACAGGATGGAACCCGACCCCGATCGGTCCCAACCGGGCGCGGACGCGTATCGGAGCGAAGTGTTCGGCACCCACATCCGCTTCCTGCCGGACCCGCGGGAGGATGCCGAGGCGTTTCGCCGGTTGCCGGCGTTCCGCCGGCCGCAGCCGCGCTTCCAGTGGTGGGATGCTACGGAATCCCGCTGGCGCGACCGGGAGAGCGACGCGGAGTTCGAACGGAGAGTCGAACGGGAGCGGCACGACCGGGAACTGCGGGAAACCCGAACCCGGAGTTTGGCGGAAGGCGAAGCCATCGGCCGGGCGGAGATGGCCATTGGCGTACTGCACACACTCCCGGGGTTGGTGCTGGTCCCGGCCCATCTGGAACAGATTGAGGAGGCTTGGCGGAAGCATGGCCCACCACCGGATGTGATGGACCGCATCCTGGCAGTGCAGCAAACACCCTCCGAATGGCGTTCCCTGCTGCTGCCGGACGAACCGGACAACGGCAACACAGGCGACTCCGACCACACGTCCACCACAGGGTCCCAATAGGCCCACCCGCCCGTTTTTCAGGGGTGTAGAGGTTGCGAGGGGGACCGTTTACAGGTCTCTCAGGGATACACCAAGGCGCCGATTCTGCCGGGATCACGGATTTCGGCCTATTCAGAAACGCGAGCCCGGCCAGCATCCCGCCTGCGCTACCCATCCGCCCACCAAGGCACAAGCAGGAACAATGCAATGCCAAGCTCGCTGTGGACGCAACATGACCGCGTCAGTCGGATCCTGTCAGCGTGGCACACCTGCTGGATGGCCGCCGCCATGGCCTGATGCACACGAACGAGGCTTTGTTGTGCAAGGAGATCCCGGTGACCGCTCCGAACCAAAATCAACGAAACTGAAACGATTCCTCCCCTTGAATCAGGATCGCCTGATTGCCCATGGCAGTTGTGCCGGCTTCTGTCGTTGCCAGAGGGATTCACAATAGTGCAGTAGCCTCATACTCGCACTTGTTGCCCAAGGCAGATTCCGAGTCCAAGGTCACACTTCGGTTCCCCGTCCGATGCGAGACAACCTTCTGCTCCAGACCGACAGCTACAAACAGACGCACTGGCGCATGTATCCGCCCGGTACGTCCGAGATCGAGTCCTACATGGAGGCGCGCCGGGGCGGGGAACACCGCCACGTCGTATTCTTTGGTCTCCAGTACCTGCTCAAGCGCTACCTGGCCGGCGTCCGGGTCACGGCGGAGCAAATTCAACAGGCTGAAGAATTCTGCCAAGCCCATTTCGGACAGGATGTGTGGCCGCGTGACGGTTGGCAGCACATCCTGGACCGCCACGGCGGCCGCCTGCCCGTGGAAATCCGCGCCGTGCGCGAAGGCCGGCGCGTACCTACGGGCCAGGTCCTGTTGACCATCCGCAATACGGATCCCGCCTGCTACTGGCTAACCAACCATCTGGAAACCATGCTGGTGCAAATCTGGTACCCGATGACGATCGCCTCGCTGGATCGCATCCAGTACGACATCCTGCATAAAGCCGCCGAGCAGTCCGGCGATCCGGCCGGCGTGCCCTTCCAATTACATGATTTCGGGTATCGCGGCTCCACTTCCGAGGAATCCGCCGCGCTGGGCGCCGCCGCCCACCTGCTGCATTTCCGGGGCACCGACACCTTGGCGGGATGTCGCCTGCTGCAGGAGTATTACGGTGCCGACATGCCCGGGTTTTCCGTTCCCGCCGCTGAACATTCAACGATCACGGCCTGGGGACCAGAAGGTGAGTCGGATGCCTTCGCCCACATTTTGGAAGCCTATCCTTCCGGCATCGTGAGTATCGTCAGTGATTCCTGGGACATACGACGCGCATGCAGGGAACTGTGGGGCTCCGCCTTGCGGGAACGGGTCCAGGAACGATCCGGCACTGTAGTCGTGCGCCCGGACAGCGGCGATCCGGCCCCTACGGTGCTGGAGTGCCTGCGTTTGCTGGGAGAGGCCTTCGGCGCCCCGCGCAATGCCAAGGGCTATCGATTGTTGCCGGACCATGTCCGCGTGATTCAGGGAGACGGCATCACGCGGGCAAGCCTGCCGGTCATCGTGGACGCGCTGCTGGAGGCCGGGTGGAGTACCGACAACGTGGTGTTCGGATCCGGAGGCGGGTTGTTGCAGGAATGTACGCGCGACACACTCCGCATCGCCATGAAATGCTGTCATGCCATCGTAAACGGAGAGGGAAGGGACGTTTACAAGCAGCCAATCACGGATCCCGATAAACACAGCCGGAGCGGACGCCTAGCCTTGATCCAGGACACCTCTACCGGCGCGTTGCGTACGGTGCGCGCCGATTCACTTCGGGAATCGGATCACAACCTGTTGGAACCCGTGTTTCGGGACGGAACGGTGCTGCGCGAAATGAAGTGGGACCACGTACTGGCCCAAGCGGCAATGTCCTGAGGCCACGGGCAGTGGGCCGCGCCGTGCCAGCGGATCAATCTACCGATCCTTGGTCCGCGTCTGGCTAGCAGCCGAGATGCACACAGAGGGCAAGACCTGCGGCCATCGGCGTCGGTCGGTGATTTGGAGGCAATTTCACGTTCCATAATCCCCGATGGCGTTCTCTGCAGCGAGGGTAGCGTAGGTACGCGCAGCAGTCGATGCAATCCTCCCGCATCGTGCCCGTGGGCGAGTTGGTCGATGGGGGCGATTGCGGTTGTTACGATTGACCCTTCACCTCTGAGATCTGGATCAAGTTGCCGCACGAATCGTCGAAAACTGCGGTAATTACAGTCCCGAGGTCTGTTGGCGGCTGTACGAATTGCACGCCTTTTGCCACGAGACGCTCGTGCTCAACTCCAACATCGTCTACCGCGAAGGAGGTACTGGGGATCCCATCCGCCACCAGCGCCTTTCTGAACGGACCGACTGCGGGGTGGTCATCAGGCTCCAGCAGCAACTCCGTTCCCTCAGGAGCTTCCTCGGATACAACGGTGATCCAGGCGTATTCTCCCAGCGGAATGTTGTGCTTCACACGAAAACCCAGGGTTTCCGTATAGAAACGAAGTGCCTTCTGTTGGTCGTCTACGAATACGCTGGCTAGGAAAATTCTCATTTCTGGATGCTCTCCTCTGTTGGGTTGGAAATGCTGTTGTCTGTCGAAATTGGCCACCGCTCCCCGATAGCTTTCAGCGGAGTGCCCACGAACCAGTGAAGCTTCGACCTCCCCTCCCGCTTCGTGCGAATCAGCCCGGCGGCTTCCAAAATGTCCAAGTGTTGCGAGATCGCCTGCCGCGAGGAGTTGATGCCGTGCTTCATCGTCAGACGCGAGCAGAGTTCGAAGAGCGATTGACCTGCCCGATCGACGAGCTCATCCAAAATGGCTCGCCTGGTTCGGTCAGCGATCGCGCGGTAAATGTCCACATGTTAAGTCTAAGGCAAGTGTTCGCTTGCATGTCGAGGCTTCATGATACGCAAGCATGGACTTGCATGTCAAATGTGAGCTTCGCACGGCACGGCTTGTTACGGCAGATCGGGATCCGACACGAATTTCGACAACGACTCGACCAGTCACAGTTGAAGCCCTGGTCCTGGTCTCTTCTGGCGGGAGGATGCAGGTGTCTGCCGGAGGCCGATCCGACCCCGGGATAGCGCTGGGAGCCATGGAAATCGCGTCGGCTCACGAGGTTGACATGGGCGGGCCTCTCCGTGAATCCATTTGGAGACTCCACCGACCCAAGACTCCCGACGCCGGAGGCCGCACTTGGTGGGGCATCACTATGGACAATCGCCGCACACTATTGGGCGCGGTTCGCATATCGCCGGCCGAGTCCACCGACTGGAATCCATGTCCGCATGCTTGCCTTGGCCCGTCCCGGCTGCATACACCTACAATGGAGTCGCACTGCCGATCCCAGCCTTGGGACCGACAGGCTGGAAAGAGGGAAAACACTTATGGCCCTGCGCGCCATCGACACGGATATCCATGCCGTGGTACCTGCGTCCAGCATCGAGCAGCGACTACCACAGCCCTGGAAACTTCGTTTCTCCACAGGTGATCGCGGCCCCGGCTCCCTGGGCTATTGGAACCCCAACGGTGTGATGCGGCGCGATGCGGTGGCACCGGATGGCCGCCGGGTGGAAGGTGATCCCCACTTGCTGGCCCGGTACTTCTTCGATGTCCACGACCTGGAATACGGCATCCTCAACTTTACGGGCCCGGCCCTGAATCTGGGCCTGTCCCCGGATCCCCTGTACGCGGCGGCCGTGGCCACGGCCGCCAACGATGCCG
This sequence comes from Caldilineaceae bacterium, assembly GCA_965219935.1. GTDB lineage: Bacteria > Chloroflexota > Anaerolineae > Caldilineales > Caldilineaceae > Bin34. Next base: position 3,137,575 of record CBDCOU010000003.1, read on the forward strand.
CCGTGGAAGAGTGGTTGCCGGTAGACGATCGCTTCTACGGCTCGGTCACCGTCACGCCCAACAATCCCGAAGCGGCGGCCGCGGAGATCCGCCGTCTGGGCCATGAGGAGCGCATGCCCCAAGTCCTAATGGTGTCCGGTGCCCGTATGCCCATGGGGCAAGCTTGGTTCCATCCCATCTACGAAGCCTGTGCGGAGGTGGGCAAACCCATTGCCATTCACCCGGGCTCCGAGGGCGTGGGGATTTCAGGACCTCCGACCGCCGTGGGCTATCCCACCAACTATCTGGAATGGCACACGGATCTGGTGGGCAGCTACATCGGGCATCTGGTCAGCATGGTGACGGAAGGGGTGTTCGTCAAGTACCCGGACCTGAAGTTTGTCCTGATTGAAGGCGGAGTGTCCTGGCTGCCGCCCATTCTCTGGCGCTTGGACAAGAACTGGAAAGCCCTGCGCCAGACTGCCCCCTGGCTGGAACGTCCGCCCAGTGAATATGTCTTTGAGCATGTCCTGCTGACAACCCAGCCCATCGAGGAGCCGGAACCCATTGGCTTCCTCCATCAAATGCTGGCCATGTTCCCGGCCGAACACATGCTCATGTTCGCCACCGACTTCCCCCACTGGGACAACGACATGCCCGATTTCGCGGCCCGTCTCATTCCCGAGCACCTGCGTCGCAACGTGATGAGCGAAACGGCACGGCGGTTGTACCGCCTGCCGGCACCGGCCACCTTGCCGGACCCCTCCGGGCCTGTGTTGCTGCAGGCTTAGGAACAGCAAAAGATGTAACGGAGTGAATGTCGAAGGCTTGAGACCGAAAGACATACACAACCACGCCATCTACCTGGAGGCCACGGGCAGGTAAGGGTTTTGCAGTGGAACCGCGGCAGTCTGCCGGTGGAACGCCCCTATGGCCTGTCGGATAGTGGTGACAAAGAATCAGATTTCCCCGGTGCCCTGCCGGGCATCAGCAGCAGTTCGCGACAGCAGACCGGCACGGGGTGGGGCGCGGCTGGCGTGTGCGGGCGGGAACCCGCCTTCAGCATTGCACAGGTCCACCCGTCCAGTTTCAGTCAAACGCGGAAGGGATTGGTCCAGGCGCGCCGCCCTTGATGATCGACGGCCGTGAGCCGGGCGTAGGGTCCTTTGATCGCCTTCAGATCCAACTCCGCCGAGGTGAAATCGGCATCTTGGACAATTCTGGAGCTGGCGGCCCCGCGGCCGGTCAAGTACATGGCGCGGACTGGCGTTGTCCGCACGGCCAGCATGTCGCTGCCCGGCTTGGAGGTGGCGGCCAGGAATTCCGGTCCTTGGCTGGAGTAGAAATGCCCGGCATGCAACGCCGCGAGCAGGTCTGCTGGTTCCAGTGTGGGGCTGCACACCATCACCCAATTGCGGCAAGAGTCGGGATGGCCCGGGATGAAGTGGGCATCGTCAGTGGCGATGATCTGGTAGTAACGTTCCTGGCTGAGGAGGCGGTCGATATAGCCGGTGCTGTCCCCCTTGCCGGTTTCGACCGCGCACCCGGTGTTGAAGATCTCTATGGCTTGGGCGGATGGCAAAGAGAGGATGTCCTGATCGGTCAGGTCATACCAGGCCGGATGGGCGGCCGCCACGTAAGCTCCGGCCGCGGCGGCCCGTTCCGCCAGTTGCGGACCGGTTTCATCGGCTCCCGTAGGCGCGAAGTCGGGTGGGAGCCCGACCGCCAGAATATGCCAATCGTCTCCCAAACTAGTGGCCGGCGCGTGCAACTCGGCTCCGAGGATGGTGGTGAAGTCATCGGTGTGGTATGGGATCGTGTCCGTTATGGGGAATTGATACCGCTCCCGAAAATGATCTGTGAGGCTGATGAAGTCATAGCCCTGTGCCCGGTAGTGGGCACATACCTCCGCAGGACTCGTGCGGCCGTCGGATCTTGTGGAATGGGTATGTAAATTGCCTCGATACCAGTTGCCGGACAAGCCGAAGGGAAGATCTTGCAAGAGAAAGCTCCCGGTTTCCGTTCACGGCGGGGTTGACAGCGCCGATTCTATCCCAGGGCAAATCACAAGGATTATTTGCCATCGAAACATCCCAAACTCAGCCTCGCCTCCGGCATCGCCGACAGCCTGAGGATGCTGACTGTCGAAGATGAAACTTGCAGGATCCGGCTCTCTGCGGGTTCGGTACGCGTTGACTGCTCCATGTCCTTCGCAGCGGTTGGCCTCCGGACCCAAGATCCTGTGCTTTCCGATCAGGAGGCGGAATCCTCAGGACCGCGCCGATCCCCCACCAGCCAGAACAGAGCCGCCGCAGACAGTGCCAGCAGGGACCAGAACTGAAACGGGCGGCCTGGACCCAGCGCGGCCAGTGCGTTGCCGGCAGCCGGCGCCACTGCCCCGCCCAACTGCATGCCCACCATGGACAGTCCCATGGCGCTGCCGGCATAAGCCGGACCCACGCCCTCGCTCTCCATCAGACGGGTGATCATGATGCTCATGAAGGCATCGCGCATGAGACCGGCCACCACCATCACGGCAAATACGGACTGATTGGCCACAAGCGGTATGGCAAACGTGGCCAGGGACATTGAAATGGCGCCGGCCAGCATGAAGAATCGCCGATGGCCACTGCGATCGGACCACACCGAGAAGGGGAGGGTGGCCACCAAACTGGCCACATGGAACAGCGAGACGGCCAAATCGGCCCGCGGACCCGCCCAGCCCACATTGCGCAGGAACAACGGCACATAGCCCAGCATGCTGTTGACACATGCGCCGTAGCCGAAGTTGGCCAAGGTCATTAGGCGTATGTCCCGCAGCTTGGCGACGTGCTGCAGCCCCGCCGTGAAATTGTGACCGGCGGCATGCTCCGCCACCCGGTCCACACCGGTGCGCTTGGGAATGAAAAGCCAGACACACCCGAACAAAATGCCCAGGCTGCCGAACAGCGCCAGGACCATGCGCCACCCCCCCAGCCAGGGGGAGAGGTAGGTTGCTGCAGTGATGGCACCCAGCATGAATCCGGACGCCATGCCGACGGACACGCCGGCGTTGGAGATGCTCAGTTGCCGTCGGGGAAAGATCTGGGCTCCGGCCTTGTGCAGGTTCAGGGGAATCAGGTTGATGAACGGCCCCGTCAAAAAGGAACAGGCCAGCAGCCAGCCGAATTCCGGGACCAAGCCGCGCGCCATGCCGAACAACCCGGTGCCTACGCAGGCCACCACCAACGAGGTACGCGCGCCGTAGCGGTCGCTCAGTGTGCCGCCCAGTACCGAGGACACCACCCCGGTCAGGACATCGGCACCCCAAATCAGGCCGGTCTGGAGGAGACTGAGCTCCAGCTGTTCCCTGATCTCCGGCAACATGACCGCCAGGGCCATGCGCGGGGCCGCCGTGGCCAGGCCGGCGGTTCCGATCATCAGGGCCCAGAGGGCCCACTTGCCGGTGTTGGACACACCGGGTTGATGCGGCAAAGCGGAAATGTCAGTCGATCAGAATGGTCGGACCCAGCGGCCAGGCGCCTGCCCGGGCGCCGTAGACCGAAAATCCGCGGGGGGAGCCGGTACCGGTCGAGTCGAGCCGAAGGTCCAGGTCGCTTGTGCCGGGCTCAAAGTTGAGAGCCGCCAGACGCTCGCCGCGAACGGACACTCGCTGCAGGTAGCCATGGGAGCCGGGCTCCATCCCCCGATGGTGGCTCAGCACGCCGCGTGCATCGGCCGGATCGTCGGGCAGTTCCCAGGTATCAACCTTCACATCCTGCAGGTACACGTCCACCGTTGTGGGGAACTGCCGGTCCTGCATGGTTTGCGGCGTATGCGACCGCCAGTTGCGCGGCGGCCAGGAAAGCTTCTCCATGCCGGAGGCGCGGGAACCGACCTCGCACAGGAACTCCAGGCCGTTAACGGCGCTCAGCGTGGTCGGGATCCGGATCCGATAGGAGACCGAACCGGGACCGTTGCCGGCCAGCTTGCCTCCGGCATCCCCCCGGCTGGTGATGGGCCAGCTGGCCTGCACATAGTCCAGCGGATCCCAGGTCACGCGCGTGCGTTCGTCCAGGGTCCTTGGCTCCTCGCCGCCATCCTCGGCCCACACCTCAACATTGACATAGTTCCGGTGCAGAACGGTTCCTTCCGGATCGCACAGACGCAGGGCCACAGTCAAGAGGCCGGCGGTGCCCGGCACGGAGAATGAGACCGGTTCCGGACTGGACACCACGCCGAAACGGCGCGGTTCCACCGGCATGGTGCCGGAAGCCCACGGACGCGTGTAGCCCAGGCTGTCGGTGAAGACGGCTTCCCACTCCAACGTGGCCTGCGCCAGCTCGGGCCCCCAGTTCGAGACAAACCCCCAGGCCGCGAAGTTACCGCGCGGCCTGACCGTCTGACAGGGCGGACAATCCAGTCCGGCAAACAACGGTGCGTTCAGATCCGCAACCGACATGTCGGGCACGAGGGCGTCGTAGCCAAAGACCTTGCCGCTCCGATCGTACTTGGCAAAGCCGTTGTGCTCCCATTCGATGTCGGTCAGCTCGGTATAGACGTAGCCACAGATTTTGTCGTGCCGGCGCAGGTCGGTGGTCAGGTACTTGAAGCACCAGGAGATGTCCATGTCGCCCATGGCGGCGGAGATGCCGCCATACTCGCTGTTCATCAGCGGCTGGGTGTCCTGCACGTTGCCTTCGCCGATGTAGTTGAAGTCGGAGCCCGGATGCGTGCGGTCAACCACGTTTTGCACATGGGCGCGGGCCGCGGCCCAGTCGTTGATGTAGAAGTGCCAGGAATTGACGTCGGTCTCGACATGGTCGTAGTTGCAGGGCGAGTTGTCCTCCACCAGCCGGGTCGGATCCAGGGCGCGCGCCTCGTTCACAATGCTGCGCACCCACTCCTGCCCATCCCTGGTGTCCAGTTTGGACAGGCCCCACGTCTCGTTGAAGATGACCCAGAGCATGATGGAGGGGTGGTTGAAGTCCCGCTCGATCATGCCGGCCACAGTTTCCTCGCAGATCCGCCGCATGGCGGGGGAATCCAGATCCGGACTGGGCATGTCGTAGTGGATGATGACACCCAGCCGGTCGGCCCAGTAGTAGTACCGGGGATCGTTGATCTTGATGTGGCAGCGCAGCATGTTCAGGCCCATGGCGCGCGCCAGTTCCATGTCGCCGCGTATGACATCGTCGGACGGATAGGTGTAGAGGCCATCGGGATGGAACGCCTGATCCAAGGCCCCCGCCTGGTAGATCGGATCACCGTTGAGATAGATGTACTCGTACTCGTTGTCCCCGTGCTTGCCGCGGCCGATCTCGCGCATGCCGAAATAGGTGTGGACCATGTCGGCGGCACCGTCCGCGGCTGTCAGGGCCACATCAACGTCATGGAGGAAGGGATCGTCCGGGGACCACAGCCGGGCCCCGGGGATGTCGAGCACCAGATCGTGGCTGGAGACATGGCCCTCCCCGGTCACCGGCAGCGACAGCGACTCGAACAGTCCCTGCGGCGAGGACAGCGCCAACTCAAACTCGGTCCCCTCGGGTGCCGCGACCCGGACCTCGGCCCGCGCCTGCCCGTTGCGAATGTCCGGGCTGAACCGCACTGACTGTACATGGGCCGCCGGTCGCCCTTCGAGCCAGACGGTCTGCCAGATGCCGCTGCTGTGCGTGTACCACCGCGGCACCTGCTTGCCCACCAGCGTGGCCGCATCCGCGATGTCGTAGGCCCGGACCGTCACGCGCACCGTCTCGCCCGGCGCGGCCAGCTCCGCCAGATTGGCCTCGAAGGGCAGGAAACCGTTGCTGTTCTCCGCCACCAGGTGGCCGTTGACCCAAACCCGCGCGCTCCAGTCCACGGCCCCGAAGCGGAGCACGGGCTCGAGCCCGGTCCACTCGGCCGGAATGGTGACCTCCCGCTCGTACCAGCCGGCACCCTTGTAGTCCGTGCGGCCCTGGCCGGACAGGCGGCTTTCCCACGGAAAGGGAACCGTGATCGTGGCTCCGGACCGTGACACGGTGCCCGTTTGGTGCCAGCGCAGCTGTTCCCCATGGGCCATCGCGTCAAAGCTGAAGTGCCAAGTGCCATTGAGGTTCAGCCAGGCTGCGCGCCGGAAATCGGGACGGGGATGTTCGGGTCTGGGTATGGTCATGGGGAAAGGGAACAAGGGCGGCTCCAAGGACCGCCGGCGGGTGGAAAGAAAGCTGGATGGTTCCGGTGGCTTAGGATGTGGCCAAAGCGGAAGGAACAGGATGAGCCATATGCGGATCAGGACGGTCAATGCCATCTATCCACGCTGGAACAGGCCGCTGTCGGATGCCTGGCAGTCGCACTTCTGGCAAATCGTGGTGATGATCACCACGGAATGCGGACACACCGGGTACGGCTACGGCGGAGGGGGCGAGCCTGCCGTGCAAGTCGTCAACAGCCACCTGAGCCGCTTCCTGAAGGGGCGCACACTTGAAGGGGTGGACGACATCCGGGCAGCGTGGCAGGCATTGTATCGCGCCTCGTTGCCGTACGGTCGCGGAGGCATTGCCATGATGGCCCTGAGCGGCGTCGACCTGGCACTGTGGGATCTGTTGGGCCGGGCCCGGAATCAACCCGTGTGCGAACTCCTGGGCGGTGGGAGGGTATCCGGCGTGCGTGCCTACGCCTCCGGTCTGGCATTTGAAACCTACCGTGACATGGGTTTTGAGGCGGTAAAGGTTTTTCACCACTGGCGGGAACCGGCCGACTACGAACGGACCGAGGCGGTGATTGCCAGGGCCAGGGAGGTGATGGGTTCCGAGGCCCTGGTCATGCTGGACTGCTACATGAGCTGGGACGCGGAGATCGCCGTCGAGATGCGGGAGTGCCTGGCACCGTACAACGTGCACTGGTTCGAGGATATTCTCACTCCCGACCACAAGCGCGAACTGGCGGAACTCAGGCCGAAGCTGGCTCCGGTGCTCTCTGCCGGCGGCGAGCACGAATTTACGCTGGACGGATACAGGGCCCTGGCCGCCGCCGGCTCCCTGGATCTTTGGCAGCCGGACGTGACCTGGTGCGGCGGCCTGACCGGAGCTTCGGCCATTCTGGAACTGGCGGATAGGGAAGGCATCCCCGTATGCCTGCATCGAGGGGGCGAACCATGGGGCTTGCATCTGATTGCCGGCTCCAACTGCCTGGCCCTGGCGGAGCTTGTGGGCCCGGATCGGCAGGATGGGACCGTTCAGGCCTGGGAGGGATTCCCGAAGCTGGCGGACGGACGCCTGCACGTTGCCGACCGACCCGGCTTCGGGGTGGAACCCGATCCCGCCTTGCTTGCCTGAACCACGGGCCGGAAGGCGGCACGCGGAATGTCCTAAGATTGTGGGCATGGACCACATCACGAAACCCGTCTCGGGCATGGACACAGCCGTCAAGCCGGATACTCCGGTGTCCGTACCCGCGCAAGACAACGGCCTCGAGGCCGGCTCCGCAACGCTCCTGCCCCCCACGGCAGCACCCAACGGCGGCGAAGCCTCCAAGACTTGGTGGGCCCACATCAAGTCGCTCGACCACTACGACCCCAACTACCCCTACGATCCCCGGCACGTCTACGGACCCGACTGGACTGACGACGACGCCTACGGCAAGGACGGGGTCCACTTCCTGGCCGGCAGCGCCCACGGGTTCGCCATCGACGGAGGTGCCGGGGAGGCCCGACGCCTGCTGGGAACCTACCGGGTGTTCAAGGAACGGTGCCTGAAACTGCCCGACCTGGGCGTGCCCAAGACCAACCGCTATGCCCAAAGCGGTCAGGTCATTCCCGACATTTTCATCCAGGAGCATCCCCGCCCCAACGAACGCCGGCACGAAATCCCCTACGATCCGGACAACCCCATCCTGTTCGTACTGGAGGTACTGTCCGAGTCCACCTTCCACCACGACCTCGAACCCAAGGTCGAGATCTACCGGGCCATGGGCGTCCGGGAGTTCTGGCGCTACGACCCGGAGCACTTGCATCGTCGAGAGGACGAACCTCGGCTATGGGGCCTGCGCCTGTCGGTCACCGGCGCGTACGAGGATATCGAACTGCTCCGAATGGCGGACGGGTTGCCGGTCTACCGCAGCGACACGCTGGGGGAATTCAGGATGCTGGATGAGGGCGGCGACATCCACACCCTCCAGACCTGGGACAGTGAACGCGGTGTCTGGTTGGATCCGATACGGGCCACCGCTCTGGAGACCCAGGTCCAAACCCGAATGGAGACCCGGTTGGAAACCCGCATGACGGATGCCCTGTCCCAACTGGAGCGTCTAACGGCCCTGGGTGACTTGGAACCCCATGTGTTGGACACCCTGGCTGCGGCCTGGCAACGTGTCGGAAAGGTGCCTGATGCTGCGGAAGTCGTGGATGTGCTTCTCGGTGCCAAGGACTGGACATCACTCCTACCCCCGGATGACGACAGTCGGACCTGAATCGGCCATCAACACCGATGAACGCTGTGACACGGTAACGGCCTTGCCTGTGAACTCGGCACCCACCATAAGAACGGACGCCGGGTCTGGGATGCGCTGATCCGGGGTATGCCGATGCCTACTTCAGGGGCAACAGGGGAGACACCGGCACTTGATGCGAACACCACCTCCCGAGGGCATTCGCTGACACAACTTAGGAACGGGGATATGGAGCGCAGCCACAATCCCATCTCCTCCACGGATACGACCGGCAACAGGGGGCCCCGCGGTCCGAATCCGTTCCAGATCACGAGTAGGAGGCCATCTTGACAACCGGTCCCTCAAGTCCGTGGTACCCCAAGATGCCCGAGGACAAGGACGGCGCGGGTACCTGGTGGGCTTATATCAAGGACCTGCCCCACTACGATCCCGCCTACCCCTACGACCCCCGCCACACCTACGGACCCGACGGCACCGACGACGATGCCTACGGCAAGGACGGGGTCCACTTCCCGGTCGGCCGCGCCCATCAAACCAGTACCCATGGATGCGTGGACGAGGCCCGACGCCTGCTGGGCCACGACCGCGTGTTCACGGACAGATGCCTGAAGCTGCCCGACCTGGGCGTACCCCGGACCAACCGCTACGCCCGTTGTGGACAGGTCGTACCGGATGTGTTCATCCAGGAACGTCCCCGTCCCGGCGACAACCGGCACTATGTCGCGTACGACCCGAACAACCCCATCGTGTTCGTGCTCCAAGTGTTGTTCCAGTCCACCTTCCACTACGACCTCGGTCCCAAGGTCGACATCTACCGGGCCATGGGCGTGCGGGAATACTGGCGCTACGATCCGGACCGGCTGCATCGCCGCGCGGACGAACCTCGGCTATGGGGCCTGCGCCTGTCGATCGCCGGCGCGTACGAGGATATCGAACCGCTCCGCATGGCGGACGGGTTGCCGGTCTACCGCAGCGACACGCTGGGGGAATTCAGGATGCTGGATGAGGGCGGTGACATCCACACCCTCCAGACCTGGGACAGTGAACGCGCTGTCTGGTTGGATCCGATACGGGCCACCGCTCTGGAGACCCAGGTCCAAACCTGAATGGAGACCCGGTTGGAAACCCGAATGGAGGACCTCCTGGCCCTGCTCAGACAACACGTGGCACAAGGGGCATTGGCACCCGACGTGCCGCACACCCTGGCCGCGGCCTGGCAGAAGGCCCGGTGGGTGCCCGACTTCGCCGAGGCCCTGCGGGTAACGAGCGGCGAGCGCGACTGGTCAACCCTCCTGCCGCCGGGGGACAGCTGGAGTTGAATCAACCGACACCACCGGTGAATGCCGCGACATGGCATCGATCCTGGCTGTGAACCCGGCACCTGCCATGTGGGAGGAGACCGGCGCAGGGAGGCGTTGGCCCTGGGTGTTCAGGGACCCGTTTCAGGAGCCGCAGGGGTGGAACCCGATCCCTCCTTGCTTGCCTGACCATGGGCCGGAAGGCGGTACCCGGAATGTCTTAAGATTATGGACATGAACCACATCACGAAACCTGTCACCGGCATGGACGCAGCCGTCAAGCCAGACACCCCGGTGTCCGTGCCCGCGCAAGACAACGGCCTTGCCACCAGCCTCGAGCCCGGCACCACAACGCCCCTGTCCCCCGCGACGGCACCCAACGGCGGCAGGGCCTCCAAGGCCTGGTGGGACCACATCAAGGCGCTCGACCACTACGACCCCGCCTACCCCTACGACCCCAACCACGTCTACGGACCCGACTGGACCGACGACGACGCCTACGGCAAGGACGGCGTGACCTTCATGGCCACCCCCGCCCACCAGACCAGTGTCCGCGGCTGCCATGACGAAGCCCGGCGCCGGATGGGACGGGGCCATGTCTTCCAGGAGCGGTGCCTGAGGCTGCCCGACCTGAGGGTGCCCGAGACCAACCACTATGCCCAGAGTGGACAGGTCATCCCCGACATCTTCATCCAGGAGCATCCCCGCCCCGACGAACACCGGCACGAGGTCGCCTTCGACCCCGACAACCCCATCCTGTTCGTGCTGGAGGTGCTGTCCGAGTCCACCTTCCACCGCGACCTCGGCCCCAAGGTCGAGCTCTACCGGGCCCTGGGCGTGCGGGAGTTTTGGCGCTACGACCCGGAGCGGTGGCACCGCAAGGAGGATGAACCCCTGCTGTGGGGCCTGCGGCTGACAGCCGCAGGGAACTACGAGGACATGGCACCGGTCCGCATGGCGGACGGACTGCCTGTTTACCGCAGTGAGGTGCTGGGGGAGTTCCGCATGCTGCCCGAGGACGAGGAGGTCCACACCCTCCAGACCTGGGACGAGGAGCGCAGTGTCTGGCTGGACCCGATGCGGGTTAGGGACCTGGAGACCGAAGAAGCCAAGCGGGAAACCGAAACAGTCAAGCAGGAGGCCGAAGAAGCCAAGCGGTTGGCGATACAGGAAACTGCTGCCAGGACCCGGAGGGAGACCCGCATGGCGGACATCCGTTCCCTACTGAAACGGCATGCGGCTCGCGGGGGCTTGGAAGCCCACATGCTGGACACCCTCTTCGAGGCTTGGCAACGCGCCGGCTGGGTGCCCGACACCGCGGATGTCGCGGATGTGCTGCTCGGTACCGAAGACTGGACCGCACTCTTGCCTCCGGGTAACAGCCAGACCTGAACGAACCGACGCAGCCAGTGAGTCTTGTAGGCCCTGTGAACCAGGTCCGTGTTGTTGCAGTTCGACGTTGGCAAATCCAGAACCGAGTGCTGCAACAACCGGCCATGGCAGACTTCCGTTCTGCCATTGAGGAAAGGCAACCGATTCCGTCCGCGCGGTGCCGGAGGGCCGGCAACCGTCAACGGCAACTTTGCAGGTGGCCCGTCGGCGAATCCGAAGTCCGCCTTGTCAATTGAGACCGAACAGGCCGAGCAGCTCGTCCTTGGACAACCTGGCTGAGAGGTTGAGCGTAACATCATCCACCAGTTGATCGAACAGGGCCTGCTTTTGCCGCAGGATCTCGTCGATGCGCTCCTCGATTGTGTTCACACAGGAATACTTGGTTACATTCACCTTGACCGTCTGACCCATGCGATGGGTACGGTCTTCCGCCTGGCGCTCCAATGCCGGATTCCACCAGCGATCCAGGTGGAACACGTACGAGGCCTCCTGCAAGTTCAAGCCCAGACCGCCGACCCGAAGGGAGAGAAGCAGGACCCGGTGCCGATCGCTGTTCCTGAACCGGTTGATCACGGCCGACCGATCCTCCAAGGGAATGTCGCCGGTCAGGGCCAGGGGATTGAATTCCCGCAGGTAGTCAAGCGCGGCCCCCACACCGTAGGTTTCGCTCGTGTACTGGGAGAAGACAAGGGCTTTGTGTCCTTGGGCCGAGAGCTGGGCCATCCGTTCCTTGATATCCGCCAGCTTGCAGGATTGACCGGTCCGGGCATCCGCGTTGCAAATCTGCTTGAGCCGGGTAATCAACTCCAGCACATGCTGAACGCCCACTTCGGTTCCCAGCGATTTCAGGTAGACGATGCCGTCCCGTTCCGCCCGGTCATAGCTTGAGCGCTGCCTGGGAGTCAGTTCCATGGGCACCATGGCCACCTGCTTGGGAGGCAAATCATCCAGCACGTCGCCCTTCTTGCGCCGCAACTGGAGTGTCCTGTGGCGAGCCTGCAAGGCTGCGCCGGGAAAGTATCGGGGACTGACACCCTCGCCGTCATGGTCGATGAACTCCATGATGGAGGCCAGTTCGTCCTCATCATTCTCGATGGGTGTTCCCGTCAGTGCCCAGGAACGGGCACGCAACAACCCCTTGAGCGCCGCGCTGGTGGGGTTGCGATTCTTGGCCCGTTGGGCTTCATCCGCGATCACCACATCCCACTTCCTCTGGAAAATGGGAGACCTGTAGCCATGCTCGGATCGCAGAGTTTCATAGCTGACCATCTTGACATCCCGTTGCATGCGCCACTGCCATTCGCGTTCATTCCTTGAGCCCCGAACAATGATGGCTGACATTTCCGGTGCCCACTTGTCCAGTTCGGCCCGCCACTGCCTCAGCACGCTGGCAGGCGCCACCACCAAACAGGAGACGAGCTCTCCGCGGGCATGCAGGATGCGCAGGGCCGCGATGGCCTGGATAGTCTTGCCAAGCCCCATGTCATCAGCCAGGAGAAGCCGTTCGTTCTGTAGGAAAGCCTCAACACCATCCTGCTGAAACGGCATTAACTCACCAGCCCAGTCCAGTGCTTGCGGCATCGAGGCAGCCATGGGCAAGGCCAGCCGTCTGTATATGCGCTCGGACAAGGTAATCCGGCCTCCGCCCGCAACGGTGTGGCCGAACATGCCGCCTTTATCGGCCTCGGGAACCCGGACAACGGTCTCCAATCCCTCGACATACAGGTTTTTGACCGTGGGATCTTGAAAGGCTTCCTCCAAACCCGCAGCCGCCAAGCGGAACGGTTCCATGACCAAGGACCGATCATGTATGACCTTCAGTAGCTTGAAGGCACCTGACTTCCGACTTGGTTTACCCGTCTCCCACAACAACTCGAACGCTTCGGATGTTCTAGGCGTTGAGCCGAATCGACTATCTTCGACTGGAACAGACCCCTTGATGCGACAGCTCAAGGGATTGAGGCCAAAGCTGCGCTCCAGAAGACCGGGCGGCACTTCTTCAGCTAAGGCAAACAGCAGGGAAGGGTCCAACCTGGTGAACCGGATCAGGACCTCGGCCAACTCACACAGGAATTCCGGATGGACCCGGCGGAAGGGATCGCTCTCCACACCGGTACTCAGTTGGGTAAAGCTGAACTCCTTGAACTCAGGCTCGAAGGAAATCAACAACAAGGCAGCGCGAACGACTGAATCACCCGGTGTCGGCACGAATCTCAGCCAGCCGGCCACCCCGTCCTGTACTACACCATCCGGTTCGTGCAACAGGGAAGACATGGCATCCCATGATCGGTTCCGGTGCCGTTAGGCCACCGCGACACCTTCACCTTCATCCTTGGACTCTATCTCCAAATCCCTATTTTCATCGTATGTGTGGTGGAACTCATCGCCTTCCGTGTCAAGGATCTGATCCGGATAGTACCGCATCAGATCCCATTGGTTAATGGAAGCCCGGACCTTGTAGCGCATCCGGTTTTGAAAACCACCGGAGCCCATGTCATCCAAGGATAGGCTTGGTGCATCCCACTCGTAGGCTGTACTGTAAATGTCCCGTAGTCGCTCGACCGTGCCCTGAACCTCGGAGCCGTCGGGGTGTCTCAAGGCCATGGTCTTGCGCTCCAACATGTCCATACCAATCACTGCACTCCCAACCAGATGCGCGTTGCGCTCCAGGAGCTTGCCTTCGACGTAGTCGCGATCCTGCTTGGTGCCAGTAGGATCGATCACCGCGGCGGCGAAGTCGTCGGTCACCGAGCCAACCGTAACCAGTCCCGGGTAGAATGGACCTTGTCCCTGACCACACCAACGGGCCAACTCAGCGTAGGAACGCCCGCGCTGGAGAAGCGAATATGAGCCGATTAGCTCGATTTCATCCAGCAACACAACCCAGCCCTTGAACCCGGCTGCTTTGATCAAGTTGTTGAAAAAAAGCAATCGTTGAGGCGGCAGCTCTCTTATTTTTGGTGCGCGGAAAGTGTAGGCGCGGTGCATATTGATTTGCCGCAAACCTTCCTTGACACGCGCCACCTTGATCTTGTCTCCTGCCCAGAAGTACTCGATTTCCCGATTGAGTTCGAAATCGTGGGAGCGCTCGTAAATCAGCATCGTCGCGGGGAAAATGGGGCTCAAGCCATTGGCTTCGGTGTCGTTGGCCCACCTGAAGAAACGGGCATACTCTTCTGTATCCGGGTTCAGCGATTGACCCAACTCCTCGATCAGCATGCCGGAGCGGTCAGGGAGACGCCCGTGATCGACCGCCGACTTGAATACCTTGCCCAAGTCGTAGAGCGGAGTCTCCTTGCTGATCGCCACCTTGCTGCAGGCAAACCCCTGTTCAAGCGCAATATGTTCCAGATGGGTCAACAAATGGGACTTGCCGGAACCGAAATCACCTGACACCAGAAGACTGTTGGAGGCTGACGGAGATTGGTCGGCCTCGGGATTTGCGAGCCTCCCCAGAATGGCTTCAAACCTTTCCGTTATTACCGGCTGTCCGCAGCCCAGCATCTCGACTGCATAGCGGTTGGGTACACCGTTGCGCAGGGCTTCGAGGGCTCTGCGGCAGTTCAGGGTCTCTAGCTGATTGGTCATCAATCTGCCTCTTGACTTGACAAGCGCACCAGGGATGCTTCGGGATTGACCAAATGGCGGTCGCGTACATCATCCATGATGCGGGTCTGCAAAGCCTGGTATATGGAGAAACCCCGCGAACGGCGATCGGTCGCGGTTTCAAGGAATTCCGGACGGGCCATTGCCAGGATCAATGTACTCTCAAGCCGATCCGCTCCGTCGATGAACTCACGTAGCAGTTCGTAATGCTCCATGGCCATGGCCCGTGTGTAGTAGCGGCTTCCATCACTGGGCCTGCGCGATCGGGTAACTCGCGAGATGTCGAACTGCAACACAGTACCAGCAAAACCCACATGCTTGATCCAATAGCAGGCCGACTCGATGAAATACCGGGCCGTGTTGCGGTTGATCGGAGTGGAGACCGAGAAATGGCGAACATTGCCTATTCGTGTATTCCTGCCGGTTAACCACTCCAGCAGGGGTTCGCCCATGTAATAGCGTGGGTCCGCGGTGTTTTCGGACAAGCACAGATGCGTCATCGCCACACGGAAGTCCTTGGCCATGCGGTGGTTCTGGACAATGCCTCTCTCCAAGGAAGGCCTCAAGTCCCTGAGGATCGCATTGCGGGGCAAACCGTTGGCATCACCAATGGCTTCGTAGATGTTGGTCGATTCTGATGGATCCACCCCGTCCACAATCAGACCGGCTTCCTGGTCGGCCAGATGGAGGATTTGCCGTCGGGCCAACTCCCGCCAATCCAACTGTTCCGCCATCGTGAAGAAGATGTCCTGCGGCATATGGGCGCGCCGTTCTGCCGCGTCGAACTTCAGAGAGAGGAAGTTTCGCCGAACGCAACGATCCCTGACGGCACCCATCAGCTCCTTGCGCAGGTCGTCAGTGGTTACAGCCACCTTGACTGAGGCACCACCACTTGCCACGTAATCGTCAAGATACTGTTGATCGATGACATCCAGCCACCTGTCGAGCGAGATCGTGTTCACTGGTCCACCTTGTCAAACCGCATGCCGTAGTAGCTGGCCTCCGAGCCGTCTGGTCCAATAAAGGAGAACACTCCCTTTCCTGACCTGGTACCCGTGGATGAAGGAAAGAACACTTCAAAACCCGTTCTGGTCACCGTCTCACCGCTTCGTTCCAGTTCGAAGATGTCCCTGGCAAAGTCGGTTCTGGTGTAATCGCGGCTCGCACCAGGCATTGAAGTGAACATTCGGTAGACGAGATCAAGCGGGACCACTCGTCCCGACCTTGTATCCAAGGGAGCCAGAGGGCGCTTGTCCCTGTCCCTGGTCAAATCCTGGTACACCCCGTGCAACGCCCTGAGAAACGCACTGGACCTGAACCTTGGCTTCTTCTTCTGGTTCTTGATGAGAAGTGCCACAAGGCTGGAGGGACGTATCCCGGGTGCCTTCTTGCGGTCGATCCGGACCGAACGATCACTTGTGACGATACTCAGAATGGAGGGATAGGCTATCAATTGCCCGTCCCGTTCGTAGATCGTCAAGTCGTGACCTTCAGCAACCTCAAACAGTTCATCGACATAGCCCTCGTCCAAGTACTGGAGCACATCTTCGTCCGAATAGTGCCAGGACTCTTGGGCATTCACGACCGCCGTTCTCAAGTCGCCCATGACCAGATCAAGATCCGCATAGATTTTCTTCAAGTTTGCGATGTTCCCTTCTTGGGCCGCCTTTTGCAATCGTTTGGCCTGTGCTGCCATGCGCTGCGCGGTCTTAAGAAGGGCTGCGGCTGAATCTTCGGTCCCTGCAAAGGCTTGTTCAAGATTGTTCATATATTCCCTGAACCTTCGTCGCCCCAATGAAGAATAATGATTATTTTGAACAACAACAGGCATTCTCCCCTGTCATTGAACCAGGATTTGGCCGCGCGGCTGTAGGAATGTCGATAATAGCACACCACATGTCAGACCGTGCAGGTTGGTCGCGCGGCAACTGCCCAGATTCCCTGCCTGTGACCCTGAAATCTCAGCCAGTCATTGCTGCCAAGCTGCCAAGGGAAAGTCTGGGTCAACCACCTGTACCGGTGCGCATCAGGCATGCACGAGGCGGGACCCGAAGAACGGATCCGCTGTGCGGCTCTTCTCGTCGCGGAACTGTCTGCGGTAGAGGTCGTGGTAGTAGCCGCCGGCCCGAATCAACTCCTGGTGGCTGCCCATTTCGGCGATGCCGCCGTCCTTGATCACCAGGATGCGGTCCGCGTTGCGGATCGTGGACAGGCGGTGGGCAATCACAAAGCTCGTGGTGGTCTCCAGCAACTGCTCCATCCCCTGCTGAATGCGCGCCTCGGTCATGGTGTCCACCGAACTCGTGGCCTCGTCCATAATGAAGATGTCGGGACGCGCCAAAATGGCCCGGGCCAGGGAAATCAACTGCTTCTGTCCCGCGGACAGCAGGGAACCGCCCTCCCCCACATCGGTGTCATAACTTTCCTCGAAGGTATCAATGAAGTCGGAGGCTCCGGCCAGTTCCGCCGCGTACCACACCTCTGCGTCGGTGGCGTCCAGCCGTCCGTACCGCAGATTGTCCATCACCGAACCCGAGAACAGGTAGGGCGACTGCAACACCATGCCGATGCGGGAGTGCAGCGCATGCAGGGTCATGCCGCGCAGGTCCTGGCCATTGATGCGGATGCGCCCGTCCTGGGGCTCGTAGAACCGGCACAGCAGGTTCACCACCGTGGACTTGCCGGCGCCGGTCGGCCCCACCAGGGCGATGGTCTCGCCTTCCTCCACCCTCAGGTTGAACCCCTGCAGAATGGGGTTGTCCGGCTCGTAGGCGAAGTCCACGGCATCGAACTCGATGGTGCCCCGCAGGGAATGTTCCTCCATGGCCCCCGGCTGATCCTGGACCTCCGGCAGGGAGTCGATCAGGGAGAAGATCCGCTCCGCCGAGGCCACCGCCTGCTGCAGCTGGGCATAGACGCGGGCCATTTCCTGAATGGGGAACAGCATCCAGAAGATGTACTGGATGAAGGCCTGGATGCCGCCCAGGGTGATCATTCCGGTCTGGAACTGAAGACCGCCCACCTGGATGATCAGGGCCACGGCCACCGCCGCCAGGACCTGCACCACCGGCAGAAAGGCGGCCGACAGCCAAGCCGCCCGGAAACTGGAGCGGTACATGCCCGTGGCCAGTTCGGCGAACTCCGCCAGGTTGGAATCCTCGCGTCCCAGCGACTTCGTGACCCGGACCCCGTGGATGCTTTCCGCATAGTGGCCTGTGATGCGGGAGTTCAGCCGCCGCACATCGCGCCAGTTGCCGAGGATGTGCTTCTGGAACAGCAGGGCGGAGCCCACCATGACCGGGACGATGGCCAGCATGACCAGGGCCAGACGCCAACTGATGGCGGTCATGAAGCCCAGGAAGACCAGGATGGACATCGTCCCCCAGAACATGTCCAGGAACCCGAAGGACACCAGTTCGGACACCCGCCGCGAGTCGGATGTGGCGCGGGCCATGATCCAGCCGACCGGTGTGCGGTCGTAGTAGGCGAGGGATAATTCCTGCAGGCGGCCGAACATGGTCTTGCGCAGGTCGTAGTTCATGGCCTGCCCCACGGACCCGGCACAGAAGATGAACAACGCCACACAGCCGGCGAGCAGCACAGCCACCCCCGCCCACAGCCACAGCAGGGACTTCACCTCTCCCAGGTCGCCGGCCAGGACCCCCTCGTCCAGAATGCGCTTGCCGAGGTAGATGTGCGCGCCCTCGGCCAGCACCATGCCGATCACGCCCACCAGGTATCCGGCCAGGTACCCGCGATAGTTGAGCGTGAGCCGGAGCAGGCGCAGCAGCGCCGCTCCGCTGAGGGCGGCGCTGTACTCTTCTTCCTCGTACTGGTGGCTGTCGGGTGCCATGATGCTGTTCCGAACCGTCCGTTTCAGGCGGGTTGCGCCTCGAGCGTAGATTGAATGTCCGCCTGCAGTTCCGCCTCGATGCTGGTCTGCAGCCGGAACACATCGCTGTAGGTGCCGGCCTGTGCCACCAGTTCCTCATGGGTGCCGGTCTGCACAATGCGTCCCTGATCGAGGACAAGAATCCTGTCGGCGGATGCAATCGATGAAATGCGGTGCGCAATCACGAAGGTCGTGCGGTTGCGCATCAGGTTGCGCAGGGCCTCCCGGATCGCCTTCTCCGTGGAGGTGTCGACGGCACTGGTGGCATCGTCCAGAATTAGGATGCGCGGATCCTTGAGGATGGTGCGGGCAATCGCCACCCGTTGGCGCTGGCCGCCGGACAGGGTGACCCCCTGCTCGCCCACCACGGTGTCGTAGCCCCTCGGCATGTCGAGAATGGATTCGTGAATGTTGGCGGCTTCGGCCGCGGCCACGATCTCCGCCTCGGACACCTTCCTGAACGTGCCGTAGGTGATGTTCTCCCGGATCGAGCGGCTGAACAGGAAGGGTTCCTGCTGGACCACCCCGATGTGCCGGCGCAGCTGCCGCCGCGGGTATTCCGTCAGTTCCCGCCCGTCCAGCAGAATGCGGCCGCCGGTATAGGCGTAGAAGCGGGGCAGCAGGTTCATCATGGAGGTCTTGCCGGAACCGGTGGGGCCCAGGATCGCGAGCACCTGCCCCGGCTCGGCGTGGAAGGAGATGCCGTGCAGGACCCCGGGCAGCGTGGATTCCCCCGGCCGATCCTGCGTGCCTTCCGGATAAACAAAGGAGACGTCTTCGAAACGGATGTCCCCGGCCAGTTCCTGCGGCATGTCGAGGAGGCCGGCATCCAGGGGTTCCCGGTCCTCGTTGATGATGGCCAGCACCCGATCGTAGGAGACCAGGGACTGGGTGATGAAGGCGAAGATGCGTCCCAGATGCCGTACCGGTCCCACCATCAGCCCCAGCAACCCGGTAAACGCCACATAGGTTCCCGTCGAAATCTGGCCGTCGATCGCCATCCAGGCCCCGAACAGTGTGGAACCAACCATCTGGCTGGCCAGGATGAGATCCATGCTGGGCCAGAAGATATTGTGGAACCGGACCACGTTGCGTCCCCGGTTCAGGAGAATGGCATTCTCCCGCTCGAACTTGGCAATTTCATACTGTTCGCGGGCAAAGGCCCGCACCACCCTGGCCCCGTAGATGTTCTCCTGCAGGAGGGAGGACAGCCGCGCCTCCTGATCCTGGAACAGGTCGTAGATGCGGGCCAGATAGGACCAGAAGCCAAAGGACACACTCACCGAGATGGGAATCACGATCGCGGACACCAACGCCAGTCGGGGCGACAGCTGCCACATGGCGATGAAGGCCATGCCGGATATCGACACGATCCGGCTCAACCCCATCAGGTGCTCGGCGAACAGCCGCCTGATCTCCTCCACGTCGGAACTGGACCGCTGAATCAGGTCCCCGGTCTGCATGCGATCGTGATAGGAGAACGGCAGATGCTGCAGATGATCGTAGAGGAATACCCGCAGACGACGGGTCACCCCTTCCGCCGTCTGCGCAGCCAGCCTGCCCCCCAGGAATGTCAACAGGCCGGCCGCGGCCGCCAAGCCGAGAAAGTACAGTCCCATCAGGAGAATGCGGTCGTAATTCCCCGGCAGCAGGACATCGTCGGTGAAGGTTCTGATCACCCAGGCAAACGAGGACCGCGCCAAGGCGGCCACCGCCAGAAGGAGGAGTGCCGTCAGATACAGTGCCCGATACCCGTGGACAAACCGCCAGCAGGAACGCACCCGGCTGCGCGCCCGGACTACATGTAGATTCAGGTCCTGCCCGCGCAGGGCACCGGTCAGAAAGGCCATCATGGCCGGGAGTTTAGATCTGATCGGCCCGTGTACGCGTAAACCATTACACAGGAATGGGCACAGCCCAACCGGACCGGCCATACCGGTAGTAGAATCCCGAATCTGGCCCTACTTGGCAATCGGCTGTCAGGCGAGGTCCAAAGCCCCGATCCAGCCCTCCTCCACCCCGCAACGGAACTCACATCCATGAACGCGATCGTAGTCCAGGAAGATCAACCGGGACGCCCCTTGGTGTGGCAGGACGTGCCGGATCCGGAATGTGGACCGGACGACGTCCTGGTTGATGTTCACGCCACGGCCCTCAATCGGGCCGATCTGATGCAACGGGCGGGCGGCTATCCGGTGCCGCCCGGGGCCTCGCAAATCCTGGGGCTGGAAATGGCCGGCACGATCGCCGGCTGGGGCAGTCGTGTGCTGGGCTGGCAGAAGGGCAACCGCGTCCGGGCCCTGCTGACCGGAGGCGGCTATGCGGAACAGGTGGTCCTGCCGGCCCGCATGCTGATCGCGATGCCGGACGACAAGGACTTCATCTGGGGGGCCGCCCTGCCGGAGGCCGTGCTCACGGCCTACCTGAACCTGTTCATGGAGGCCGGCCTGCAGGCCGGCGAGACGGTCCTCATCCACGGAGGCGCCAGCGGCGTCGGCACCTACGGTATTCAGATGGCCCGCCTGGCCGGGTGCCGGGTCCTGGTCACGGCAGGCAGCGAGGCCAAGCTGGCGGCGTGCCGCGAACTCGGTGCGGAACTGGCCGTCAACTACAAGGAGGATGACTTTGCAGAACGGATCCGGAGCCACCTGGGCGGCGCGGAGGTGGATGTCGTCATGGACATGGTGGGAGGTCCCTACTTGGAACGGAACATGGGATTGTTGCGCACGTACGGGCGACTGGTGATCATCTCCACGCTCGGCGGCGCCGAGGCCTCCATCCACCTGGGACACTTGATGCGGCCGCGGCTGCGGTTGATCGGGTCTGTTCTGCGCCCGCGCTCGGTTGACGAGAAGGTGGCCATCATGAAGAGCTTCAAACGCCGGTTCCTAGGCAACCTGCTGGACGGCAGCCTGAAACCGATCATCGATTCGGTCTACCCGGTGGAGCGGGCGGAGGAGGCCCAGGCCCACATGGCGGCCAACCGCAACATCGGCAAGGTCATGTTGCGGGTAAGGGATTGAGACCGGCGCAGGCAACCGCGCCCGCGTCCTCTGCGGCCGCCGCTGCGCCTCCAGTGAGCCCCCTGGGACTCGAACCCAGAACCCACGGATTAAAAGTCCGTTGCTCTGCCAAATTGAGCTAGGGGCCCGCGCAGGCGCACGAATATAGCACAGGGATTCCGAATCCCGGCCGTGTTCGCCTTTGGCTCCGCTTCCGGTACCGTAACCATGACCCTGCGCTCCTATGTAACGGGCCGCCGCTGGCTCTGGTCCCTGGTCGTCCTGGCGCTGGCCGGTTTCCAACTTTCACTCGGCCAATGGCAGTGGGAACGATACCAACTCCGACTGTCCGAACAGGCCCAGCTGACCACTGCCCTGCGGCAGGACGTGATCGATTTGACCACGGCCTCCGAACTACCGTCCGCAGACCAAGACCTGCACTTCCGCAGGGTCAGGGCGACGGGTACGTGGGACCTCGAACACCAACTGGTGTGGGTAGGCCCCATGGACCGCATGGAGGCCGGTCCCCACCTGGTCACTCCCTTGCTGCTTGGCGACAACGATGCCATCCTGGTCGATCGTGGTTGGATCAGCGCGGTCCACGACACTCCTGCCGCTTGGCGTGCCCTGCCGTTGCCCGCCGCGGACTCGCTGCAGGGTCTGCTGGTGCCCGGCCGCGCGGTGCCCGATCCCGAGGTCTTGGAGACCCAGGAACGTCCGGTGCTCTTCTGGTCCAGCATGGACCTGGAGGCCATGCAGGAGCAGATCCCCTGGAACCTGCGGCCGTACTACCTGCATCTGGAACCCGCAGGGGCTATTCCCAGTGCCGGGGATGGGCCCGTTCCGACGATGTACCGCCTGCGAACCCAGCCGTCGATGCACTTGAGCTATATGGTGCAATGGGGCATGTCCACCCTGACGATCCTGCTCCTGTATATACTGATCATCCGTTTCCTGGACCGTCGAGCGGCCATGCGCGAGGTTGAACGCACCGGCAGCGGGACGGCCGTCGCGGAACTTTGACTTCGTCCCTCCTTCCCTTGTCAACACACTCGGCCCCGTCATGGACAGCGGCACGCCCATCCTAATCCTGCTCCTGATCACCTCGATCGGACTGGGCGTAATCCTGTTTCTGATCAAGGTAACTGTGCCCCGCATTTTCAAGCGGGTCCTGGACCACTACGGGCACCGTCTGGAACTGGCGGAACTCATCATGAACACGCGCAGGGCACCGACACTGTGGCTGACGCGGCAGCTGGAGGGCCTAGCGCAGAACCCGTCACCCGACCGAGCCGCGCGCCTGCAACGGCAGGCGGTCCGCATCAGCATCAAGAACCTCAAGGCGATCATCAAGTTCCTCTCCAACGCCAACACCTACGACACTCCAGAGACGCGCCACATGGTGCTGAAGGAGTTGAACGCCATCCGGCGCGAATGGGAGGCGAGGGGCTGGCCGGCAGTCGAACCGGATCCCGACTACGTCCTACTGCGGGACCGGGAGGAATTGGAAGGAGAAACCTATATCACGCACGATCCGGCCGCCGGGAGCGAAGTGGAATCAGGTAAGGCTATCTAGCCCGGAGCAGAGCCGACCTACCTTGTGGTTAGGCTGTCTTGGTGCATGACCCATCCGCGCGGCCCGTGGCCGTTCCCTTATAAGGTTGAGTCAGGATTCGGAGTCCGGGACTGGACCATGTCTTCGATGTTTGGCGTAAGTGTTCAGAGCTGCTGACTTCGGTACCAACCAGACTTGACAGCGCAAGACAGAAAGGTTTTCCCCAAGAATGGCCAGCCCTGCCTGTTGCCCGGGAACACCACGGTCACGCAACGCGGATCCAGGTCTTCATCCCCCCATCGGAATGCTCCAGCATGTGACAGTGCAGGAGCCAGTCACCCGGGTTGTCCGCCACAAAGGCGATTTCGGCTGACTCCTCCCGCTCCAGCAGGAGCGTGTCCCGCAACGGTCCGTGGGGCCCCTCAGCCGTGACTCTTCTGAAGTGATGCCCATGCAGGTGCATCGCATGCGGCCAAACCGTATCGTTGATGATGTGTATACGGACCGTTTCACCAACCGTGACATTGAGCAGGGGACTGTCCGGCACGTTGGCCACACCATTCATGGCCCAGGGCTTGTTCCGGTTGATCAGTTGTTGCCACTTCAGATTGCGGCCGTCCAGCATGGCCTGCTGCATCCCTCCCATGGCCCCTCCTTCCATCAGGAGGCTCGCGGAACGGGCTTCCTCCAAATCACCGAGGGGAGGCACGGGGTTGGCGGGCAAGGGTTCGGGTTCGGGCAGCCGCTCCGCCCGGCTCACTCCCTTCACCGCGAAAGTCCCGAACAGGATCTCACTATCCTGCTGCAGGAGGGTCAGCGTGGCTTCCTCCCCCTCCTGTGCCACCACATCAACGATCAGATCGGCCCGTTGGGCGGGAGCCAATTGCAAGTGGGACAGTTGCTGGAGGGAGGAGAGGGGTTGCCCGTCCAGGGCCACCAGCCAACCTGCAAGCCCCTTTGTTTGGAGGGGTAACACCCTGGCGTTGGACGTGTTTACCAGGCGCAGCCGCCAACGTTCGTGTTGGCGCGTCGTACGTGTCCAGTTGCCTTCTCCATTGATGGTGAGCCAGTTTCCCAAACGCCCCGCGTGTGCCCAGTCATGGACATCCCCGAAACTGGGGTGAAAGTCTGCCTCGGCGGTCAGGTACCAGTCGTCCAGCAATAGGACTTCGTCATGATCCACGAAGGGTGGCTCGGGCTCCTCCACGATGAGGGCCCCGTAAAGCCCGCGTGCCATTTGCTCCCAGGCGCGATCGTGAGGGTGGTACCAAAAGGTCCCGGCATCCGGTGCATCGAATTCGTACAGGAAGGACTTCCCCGGCGGTACCACTGTTTGCGTCAGTTCCGGCACGCCGTCCATGGCGTTGACGATGCGCACACCATGCCAATGCACGGTTGAGGGCTGGGGCAGATCGTTCAAGAAGAGGCGGGAGATACGCGCTCCCTGGGGCACGCGAATCTGCGGACCCGGCACGCTTCCCCCATAACCCCATACCGGGGTTTCGGGGTACTCGGGCGGTGTCAGTTGGACAGATCCCTCCTGGGCTCTCAGTTCGGGTGCGTGGCTCGGGGTAGGCGGCAGCCTTGATGCGCCGGCAGTGCAACCGAGCGGGAGTTGTCCCAACAGCAAGGCACCCGCGGCACCGGCCAGGAATCTTCTCCGGGTAATCTGCATTGAATCCTCTCTTCCCGTTCCTCAACAGGTTCCTTGACCTGTATCTCTTGGACTCCCAAATTGGCGGCTCGCCGACACAACCCCAAGGCAGACTTCTGCCTTGGGACTCTAATATACATATAAGTGACGGGGCATCCTGGACCAGGCATCCAGTCACGACCTTAGTCCCCCGTCCGGATACCATGGTGCCGGCTCCCCAGCACACCATTGAGCGCCGGTGTCGGATAGTTCGGGCGTCGTGATGTTCAAGATGGATAATCCAACCGCGGATCCGCTTCATGGTCGTAACTGTTTCACCGCTTAGTGGCGTATCGCTGACGTCGCCCGAACCAAGTGACAACCGCAAGCAGCAACACCAGAAGCGACAAGGTAGCCCGGTTCCATGAGGACGGTGGGGTTCCTGGCCCCAAGTCCACCATATCCTGGGTGGCTTCCGCCAACGGACGAGTTCGACTGCAGAGACTCACCTGCCATCCCCTTTGGGAATACACCACATACTCGGTGCCCGCCACGAACGGATAGCCACAACTGGCTCCGCTACGCGCCGTGGTCACGTACCGGGTGGGGTAAGCCGCTCCCTTCCAAGCGGTCTGGACTTTGAATTTGATGGTCGTTGGATCCCTGCTGCCCCAGATTCCGAAAAGGATGGGAAATTCCCGTACTGAGACCACTTCCCCCCGGAAGACCGTCGTTGCCTTCTCACGTTCCTCTAGGGGCGGACCCGGTTCAGGGCACGAGCAGGCAAAACTCCACGTCGGTGGCAGGGACAACCAGAATCCGAACAGTAGAACCAGCAATATCAGGGGACGGACCGGACACAGAGCAACCCAGCCACAGACCATATAGCGTTGCATGCGTGTCTCTCTTGACTGGTAGGGCGGAGAACCTGACCTTATCGCATCCGCGGAAAGTTATTCACCATCTGAGATCAACCGGTTTGCTCTCAAGAGCGAGTACCGCGAATGCGCACTCATGGACCCTGTAGAGAGACTCCCGCTCCACAAGACGCCGCAGGCCCTCTATGCCCAGCGCAAACTCCCGAAGCGCAAGTGAACGCTTGCTGGAAAGGCCCCTGTTGCGCAGATGTTCCAGGTTCTCCGGTCCTGTGTACTCCGGTCCGTAGATAATGCGCAGGTATTCGGCACCCCTGCACTTCACAGCGGGTTGCATCAGACCCCGCTTGCCCTTCGCGACAACGGCCATCGGCTTGACAACCGTGCCTCCGCCGCCCTGGCTCGTCAGTTCCTCCCACCAGCGCGTGATCTCTGTTTCATCCTCGTTGTCCAGACGTACAACCTTGTACCGTGTCTTCCGGAACTAATGCCGGATCGGCCTTGTGCAGGCGCGCGGCCTCCATATGCCACAGGTGGTCGTTGTCGGTGTACACCTGGCCCTCGCTCGCAAGCAGGTTAAATAGCGCCAATTGAATATCAGCGAGTGACGTCACCGGCCAGCAGTACCTGGCATACGCGTCACTGTAAAACCGGACAAGGTTGAGTCGCCCACACGAAGCGGATGGCTCCGGCCAGTCCCGCACAGGCCTGCGCATGTCTGGGGCTGTCGAAGCGAATTCGGTACCGCTCGCTGCGGATCACGGTGTCGGTTGCAGAATCCGCGACGACAGTCCAGGTTGGCATGTTCAACCTGTCTGTCAGGGAGTCGTGCCGAAGGTCCAGCTCACACGGCTTCCGTCAGGGTTGCACATGGATGTCCACTATTCGGTATAAGCCCCATTCCAATCAAGGTGCGAAACCTTCGAGCTGAACCGCGGGTGGATGGGGCGATGCCCTGCCGTGATGGGCATCTTGCGAGGGACACCCCAAACATGGTCAGGACGATTCAACAACAATCTGGCTGCTTGCGAAACAAGAACGGATGGAACCCGGCAATGCTGGCTCCGCTCCTGGACTGTGGCGGCTTTCAGGTTGACTTGGTATTGCCCCGCAGACTCCTGTCTATACTGGGCCAGTACACGCTTGGCACCGGGAGTCTTGCTCGTGAGAACCGCCCAATCCCAGCGCGTCTGGACCATCGCCGAGGCCAAGGCGCGCTTGTCCGAAATTCTGCGCCTCGCTGAATCGGAAGGGCCGCAGCGTATCGGCACCCGCAAGTCGTTCGTGGTAGTGCCTTCTCATATATGGGATGAGCAACAGTCTCCGCGGAAGCCTCTCGGCCGGTGGCTGATCGGGAATATGCCGCGCGGAATCGATCTTGAGCTTCCGGACCGTAGATCTACTCGAAAGATCCCGTTCACGGACGATGAAGTCGGATGAGTGGCTACCTTCTGGATACCAATGTGGTGTCGGAGACGATGCACCGTGTTCCAGATTTACAGGTAGTCACCTTCCTCACCGAGCATGACGACCTCTGGTTGTCCACGATCGTGCTGCACAAACTGGAGTTAGGCGATGCCCTCATGGCAGGCACTGCCAAGGCCAATGGTCTCTGCGTCGCAACCCGCAACGTCACCGATCTCCATCACATCAACATTGACGTAACCAACCTCTGGGTCGCGTCATGAAACTCTCTGCCCGAGGCTATGGTCGGGAGTGACGTCCTGCGCTGGCTTGCAAGTTCAGATCGGCAGGTCCTTCACGGAAACCTGGTCTCAGGATCGGATGCGGTCCTTGGTCCGTGCGTACAGATAGGCATTGCGGGGTCTGGCGTCCAGGCCCGGATTCAGCAGGTAACGCGCCAGCACTCCCTCTTCCCGCATGCCGGCTTTGACCATGACCCGGGCCGAGGCCTTGTTCTCCACGTCGCAGTAGGCTTCCACGCGCCAGATTTCGGGTTGGCCCAGACACCAGTCGGAAAGGGTAGTCAGCGCCTCCGTCATGATGCCCTGACCCCAGAAGTTGCGGGCCAAGACATAGCCCATCTCCACGATGTGGCCGTGCGGCCGCATCGAAATCATGCCGATCACCTGGTCCGAATCGTTGTGGATGATGGAGTAGGCGAAGTCCGTTCCGCTGCGCCAGTCCTCGTTGGCTTTCTGCAGGAACAGACGCGTGGCATTGACATCGGGGTGCGGATGCCAGGGCAGGAAGTACGTGACCGTTTCGTCGGTTGCGTAGTGCCGGAAGATGTCCTCGGCATCCACCAGGCTGGAGCGGCGCAGCACGATTCGTTCGCCTGGGAGCCGCTCGGGCGGGGTCAAGGGTGGGGGATCGGCTAACGCGGAGGTCTGGGACATGGGGAAACTACCCATCCGTGAAGACGAGCGGTGGAGGCACAGGCTGCTTAAGGATGTCCAATTCTACTTGGGACGGTGGCACAGGCCGGCCAAGCCGGAGTCCGGTGCCGCGGATTCGGCGGTCAGCCGTTGATGTCACGCCCCAAGAAACGACAGCCCGCGCGCGGCAGGGGTCCTCTGCACAGTGAGGAGCGTTCCCGTCGGGGACCCAACGACCCGTGAACACGCTAGGCCGGCGGTTCAGGCAGGAGGATGAATCCCTTTGCGAGGATGCCGAAGCTCAATGGCGAAGGGTTTCCCGACAGGACATCAGTGTGCCCTGTTGTCGGGCATGCCGAGAATAGTGCGCCACTGTTCGGGATCGGCCTGGACGGCGATAACCATGTCGTTGATGTTCTCGGGCATCCCCGTGTCAGACCATTGCTTGGCAACAAGATCCATGTCTGCGTCGGTCGGCAACCAGCGCTTCAACATCTTCAGGGCAAAGTCCAATTGCCCTTCGGCATGGCCTGCGGCGTGCTCATCGCTGAAGGTGTCACGCCAGCGCTCCTGATCCGGGTCGTACCATTGGAACAGCGGCACGTCCACCTTGTCTCGTGGCGGACCAATGCGCAGAGAGGTGCCGCAAACTTGGCTGTGGATGGAACGGTAGGGCGGCCCACCGGATGCTTCGCCGGTTAAGGCATAGGTCCCGTTGTCTTGCAGACGGAACATCTCCAGGCGCAAGTCGGTCTCTTGCGGCGTGTCGTCCGCATCCCCAAGGTCAACAAGAAGGTACTCGGATACGCCAAGGCTGGAATACAAGCGAAACTTCTCGTCTCGATCCCGTTCCACGGAGGTTGGGGAGACCACCTCAATCACCATAACGGGTGTTTCTTCCCCCAAGTCGGTACGAAGCACGCGGTGTTTCGCGTAGTCGGCGTTGGTGGGCAACACGGCCACATCCGGATTGACTTGGATTTTGAAGTTGCCGCCATCCGTGAGCAAGAGCAGATTCCGGGACATCTCCGAGTCAAAGTGGAGTTCCGGCTCGGAGACCGTAAGGTTGAGGCCGCGCCTGAAGAGTTCTTGCAGGACCAGCAAGATGGTGGTCAGGTAGGTGGCATGCCAACTGTGGGGAGGAACCAGAAACCCGTCCTTGTTGAATTCGAGGCGATGTTCAAAAGGGTAGTCCGGGTCGGATGTCCAGTCCTCCGTGTACTCGTGGCCTTCGTCATAGGTGTAGTCGGGGTCGAAGTGCGACAGGGCTTTCAACTGTTCTTGCCACGCATCCGGGTTGGACAACCGCCAGCGAATGCGCAACTGGCGCGCCCGGCGTGCCGTGGCCGAATCAGTGTCTCCCCTGAAGGGCGGTATGCGCCAGTCCCAGGCCGATGCGAATGGGTGCTTCCGAGAACCTGGCCCTTGTACCTTGCCGCGTTGCGTGCGTTCTGCAACAACTGTGTTCATCAGTGTTGCCCCTTGGTCTCGAAGCGAGGTCATTGACCTGCATTCTACTTGACGCGCGGTGTGGCTTCTGACCCCAACATTGCACCGCGGCATGGGACTGTAGGGCAATGTCAGCCGTTGATGTCGCAACCGAGGAAACGGCGTCCCGTGCGCCGACAGGCCTCCATCACGGAGAAGCTGCCGGCCGCCGGATCGATCACGATGTCCCCTTCGCCGGTCACGGCGGCGATCAGTTCCGCCTGGAGCCCGACCGGCTTGCGATGGGCGTGGCCGCCGCGCGGCACCTTCTCGCCCCAAACATCGGGAATGTTGTGCACGGCCCACACCCCCTTGGCCCGCTTCGGGGACTTCTGCAGGACCACCAGGTACTCGGCCTGTCGGCGGGTTCGGTAACCCATGCCCATGCGCTGCTTGTCCCATGTCAGCAGATCCACCGTTTCCAGCGAGGTTCCCTCAAGCCAGGGGCCAATGCCCGTGCACAGGTGGAACTTGTCGATCCAGAGAAACAGATGGCCGCTGGGCATCAAACACCGATCGATGCCGGCCACAAAGCGCGCGATGTGGTCCTCGGTCATCTGCGGCAGGGCGACGCGCGCCCGTTCACGGGACTTGCCCTCGTTGCCGTAGGCCATCTTGTCCAGCACGCCCCGGTACTGCGGATCCAGAAAGGCCGCGGGCATGGAGTTCGCCGGCAGGCTAGTCAGGAATGCCAGCCCGTCCATTTTGAGACGGGTGTCGGGTATTAGTTCCGGCCCCAGATCGGGTTCGGGTGCCGTCAGGGTCCGCTCGCCGGAAAACACCGTCCTTGAGGATGCCGGCACGGCCGGGCGTTCAGTCTCCGCCGGAGATGGCTGGGAACCTGCCATGGCGCATCGGGCCGGGAAACGCGCCGTCCGCCGATCTACTGTAAGACCTGGTTCAGCAGGGGTTTGTCCTGCATGCCGGCCATCAGGTTTTCGAGGGTGCGGATGAACATGCCCTCCCGTGTCTCCACCGTGGCGGATCCCAGGTGCGGCGTGATGATTACATCCGGGTGCTCGACCAGCGGATGATCCCGCGGCAACGGTTCGGGTTCCGTCACGTCCAGGGCGGCACCGGCCAGTTGGCCTTCCTCCAAGGCGGTCACCAATTCCTCCGTTCGGACCAGGCCGCCGCGCGCAATGTTGATCAGGAATGCATCGTTCTGCATCTGCCGGAACTCCGCCAGCCCCATGCAACCCTCCGTCTCCTCGCTAAGCGGCAGTGACAACAGCAGGAAGTCCGACCGGGCGAGCAGGCTGGAACGCGGTACCCAGTAGGCGTTGAGTTCGGCTTCGCGCGTGTCCGACAGGCGGTTGCGGTTGTGGTAGATCACGTGCATGTTGAAGCCGGCGGCGCGGCGCGCCACCGTGCTGCCAATGGCTCCCATGCCGTAAATGCCCAGCGTGGCGCCGTTGATTTCCCGGCCGTGCCACAGCGTCGGGTCGAAGTGCCGGAACTCCGGCCCGCGGGCGTAGTCCATGCCCTTCTTCAGGTTGCGGGCGATGGCCATCATGAGCAGGAAGGCCATGTCCGCCGTGGCACCGTCCACAAATCCTGGTGTGTTGCCGACCGCGATGCCGCGTTCGGTTGCATCCGGGATCCGGATATGGTCCACGCCCACCCCCATGTTGCTGATGACCTTCAGCTTCGGCATTTGATCCATGATCGGACCGTCGATCAAGGCATGGCCATAGACGAAGAAGCCGACGGTCTCCTCCATGCGCGGTGTCTCCCCGCCGGGATTCCAATCGTAGGTGTCGCAGCCCCGGTCGTGCAGGACCTGCAGCATCGCATCGGTGATTTCCTGATCGATCAATACCGGGTACTTCATGGCTTGAATCCTCGCAGGTGGCTGGGCAGGGGACTGGACTTCGGCTTTCGGTACGGGTGCTGGAGGAGCCAACTCCTCCAGCCAGGGTGCAAACGATCCCCGACTGCAGAACAACAGGTGCCTTCGGGCGCGTGTGCAGGCCAAGTAGAACAGGGACCGCTCGCGAAGCTCAACCGCGTCCCTGTCGGTTTCGTCCACGGCCTGGCGAAGGATCTTGCGCCGGGGCCAGGACTTGCGGTCCGCGTCCAGGAAGACGATCCCCCTGAAGTACATCTCCGGATCCAAATCCTCGGGCTTGGCGACCCAGACCTTGTCCGTGGAGCTTGCAGGATCGCTCTCGAGTCTGAGACGACGGGTCTTCACGCCCCGTTTGCGGAGAGCCTTGCGCCAATCCTTGAGGCGGCTGTTGGTTCGGGCAACCAGGCAGAAGCGGCCGGGGAGCGGTTCCGCATCGGCCTCTTGCACCTCGCGCAACCAGTCCGCCACTTGGCGTGCGCCTTCCCCAAGGTTGGCACAACGGCGGAACGCAGGCTTCTCGCCGGCCTCAAGGCTGCGATAGCCGTCCGTCGAGGCAATCCCGCCCGTCAAGTCGTCGAACTCCTGCCCCTTCAATGCCGACACGGCCACATCGATGACCGCTTGCGTGACGACACCGCTCTGTCGCAACCGAATGGTCTTGGCCGGCTTGACGTCGCATTCCTGAATGTTCAGGCGCAGGTGGTCTGTGCGTTGGAATGGATCCGCCACCAGACAC
Organism: Caldilineaceae bacterium; assembly: GCA_965219935.1. Lineage (GTDB taxonomy): Bacteria > Chloroflexota > Anaerolineae > Caldilineales > Caldilineaceae > Bin34. The sequence continues at coordinate 3,169,631 of CBDCOU010000003.1, forward strand.
AGCCGTTCGAGTTCGGTCGGACGCCACCTTTCATGCTTCGGAACGGTCGCGAGTGCCAGTGCCCGGCACAAACTCACAGCCTGTGGACCAAGGTTCTGGCTGTCGTGCACCACCACGCCTGCGGTCGCGGGGGACAGGGAACCGTCTTCCAGTCTTTGGCGCACCACACAGCAGGCATCATCCCACGTCGTCAGTTCCTGTGTGTGGTGCTGCAGCCAGTCGTCAAAGTGCCACACTTTTACGGCTTCAACGGTTGGCTGCAGGTCTTCCTCTTCCGTGGCCCGTTCCAGAAACTGTTCAAACGTTTCGCACGCGTGCACGGAATCCGTTAGCAGGAGAATATGCTCGTCGTCTTCTGCCAATTTTTCCGCCATGTACAGGCTGCGAATCATCGTGGCGAACTGTTTGTCGGTTCCGGCTGTGCCCAACACCAGTACAGGACCACCATGGACATTGTTCAGTGAATTGATGGCCGAGACATCAGCCACCGGTTCCTGCCAGACATCCAATGCTGCATCCAGAAGATGATCCTTTACTGAGGAGGAATCTGCAGCGTGATCATCCCCGTCCCGCCGTCGCCGACTAACAGGATGCGATCCAGAACGCGGCTTGGGTTTGCCGGCCTGGTTCCGAATGTCGATGTGGCCAGCGGCCGTTGAACCGTCTGTCCTGGCTCGCAGGAAGTCTGATGGCTCCTCACTCTCCGGTTGATACGGTTCAAGGTTGCCCTGGGCTATCAGGCTGGACAGCTTGCCTCGGCGATTGTTTCTCTTTGCCCAATTGTGGATATTGGGTTTACGGCCCACACGCAGAGCGATGATGTCGTTCGCTGCATCGTTTTCCCACTTATACAGGACCATTCGAATACCGCCGTTGACGCGGACTGACCAAAGAGGTTTGGCCCCTTGTATCGGCTTTAGATCCAAGCCCGGAGTATCCGGATCGTTGTGAAGTTGGAGAAGAGTGTCCTTGATTCCTACTAATTCCTCTTTCGTCCATCTGGTTTTACCCAAGTAGCTTCTGTGGTAGCTGATCGTTGGAGAGTTTTTTTTCATTGCAAAGCCACCAGTAGAGTGAAAGCCAGGAGGCCAGTCATGGAAGAGGCGCGCCGTGCCGATTGGCAAGCCGGCGGCGGAGCGTCCCGTCCACAGGCACGGACGGACGCAAATGGGCCGAAGACAGTCGTCAGTGCCGGGCGAATCCGTGCCGGCCCGGCTCGAATACGCCTTCCAGGAACGGCGAAATCGGGCCCTGGGTGCAGATTAGCAAATGATTGCGGGCACGGGTGCATACCACATGCAGCAGCGAGCGTTCCTGCTTGTACTGCTCCGCCCGTTCCGCCTCCGACGTCACCGATTGCATCTCCTGATGCAGGGGGTAGCTGGCACTGTCCGCATCCAGGACGGCGATCGCAGGATACTCCAGACCTTCGAGCTTGTTGGCGGTGGCCAGACGCACGGAACTGCCGTGGCCCGTGTCGGCCCCGCCCGAGCGCAGGCAGTACACGTCGAGCCCCTTCTGCTTCAGGGCCCGTTCCCAGGTCTTCACGCGGGACACCGTCCGGGCCAGCAAACAGAAGTCATCCCTCCCCAGGTCGTCCTCGTGCTGCAGGTGCTTGATCCAGTCCACGATGATGCCGGCCCCTTCGTCCTCGACATCCGCGTAGGTCTCCCAATAGGGAAAGGGACCGTCATAGAGGCTGCGGTATCCCAGCAACGTATCGACCTGACCGTTGAGGTCGTCGTAGCGCCCATCCCCCAGCACATGGGCCGCCACGGTGTAGATGGAGTTGGTGGTGCGGTAGATCAGTTCAAGCCGGTGACTGCGGCCTTTGACGTCGATGCCGCAGCGCCCCAGGTTCACCTTGACCCGGTGGATGCGCTGATGGGCATCGCCGGTGATGAAGAGCCGATTGCACTCCCGATTCCGGTCGGAGGCCTTGGTGCAGGCCAAGGAAAGGGCATGAAACAGCTTGAAGGCCTCGTAGCCGAAGTTCTGCGCCTCGTCCACCACAACCGCCACGTAGGGCAACCCGGCCCGGCCCGCTTCCACACACAGTCTGGCCTCGCGATAGGCATCCTCCCGTTCCACCAGCCGGCGGTTGCGCAGACTCTCCCGATAGAACTCGAAGGCAGGCCAGAGTTCCACCCGGTGCGCCTCCGTGAGGGCGATGCCGCGGCCGCTGCGGTCCGCCTCCAGATATTCCTCCAGGGTGTGGATGCCCTGGATCAGGACCACCTGCTCGAACTCCTTTTTCAGCAGCTCCTGCGACCAGAACCGGTCGACGTCCACCTTGTCGCAGGCCTTCCTCCAGATCCGATCCTTCTGCTGGGTGCGGCCTTTCAGGATTTGCAGTCCGCTGCGCTGGGACTTGAGGAACCGCTCAACCCACTGGTCGAGGTTGGTGACCTCGATTCGTTGCAACACCTCTGCGTCGGAAACCAGGGTCCGCAGATCCCGGCCGATCTCGGCCGCCAGGTTGCTGTTGTTGGTCAGGAACAGAATGCGGTCCCCGAGGTCCTCCACCATGTTCCGGGCCAGCCACACAGCCCGGTGCATGGCCACCACCGTCTTACCGGTGCCGGCGCCGCCCAACACCCGCATGGGACCGTCCGTGTCGGTTTCCACCAGTTCCCGCTGGCGCGGGTCCAGGTAGACCCGCCACAACTGGTCCGGGGTCTCAAGCATCCGGTGCAGAAGGTCTTCGTCGTCCACATGCCAGAAGTGCTGGCGATCCTCCCGATTCAGCAGGCTCTCCAGATCGCTCACCGCCGCAATCCGGCGGTCCGGCGCGACCCTGCCCGCCACCCCGGTGCGCAGGGATGTGCCCAAACGGTGCTGGTTGAACCAGCGTTCGGCATGATCGTGCTGCCCCACGTAGAAGAGGGACAGGTGACCGCCGTCCGGCGGCCAGTGTAGGACACAGCGCACGGACTTGGTTACCCGCGCCGTGTGGAATTCGTTATGCCGCAGCTTCTTGAGATTGAGCTTGCCGCCGTGCCGATCGAACCGGACCTTGTTCAGGAAGTCCGGGATCTCATCCTGTTCGTTACGGCCCAGCTTGCGCAGGGACTTGAAAAACGAGGTATGTAACGACAACTCGTGCCTGACGATGGACACCTTGAACTCTCACCTATCCGACCGCCCGTGCATGGATGGCAACAGGAATCCTGCCACCGGCGCAGACGGCGGCTGTTCATCGGAACTTGACAGGACTGAAAAGAGGTTTCATGCAGCAGTCGGCTCTGTGACCAATGCCCTAATCCTAGAGGATTCCGCCCGGCGATCGCGTATGCCGACTCCCCCAGGAGGGACACCTCCCGCAAGCCCGGCGACCGGAACGGGCCTCGTTAGCCGGGAGCGGAACGCTCCGCTTCCTGCATCGGTGCCGGTTGCCCCGTGCCTGCGCACACCAGTGCCGGCAGGTTGTGCTTGCCGGTCGCGGCGGCATCCCGGGCCGACAGGGTCACCTGGGCAATGCCCAGCCGATTCCGGTCGCTGAGGTTGACGGGGCTGTAGTGCCATAGATGGGCATGCCAGACGATGGCGTCCCCCGCCTCCAGCTCGATGTGATCCACCTGGATGTCCGTCACCTGATCCCGGGGCAGTTCGACATGAATGCTGTCTGGATACCGCACATGCTCCACCACCGGCCCCTTGTGGCTGCCGGGCACAACCTGCAGGCAGCCGTTGCTGCGGTCGGCCCGGTCGACGGCCATCCAGATGGTCAGCGCATCCCGGTAGTGGGGCTTGTTCTTCTTCTGGGGCGGGGTCTGGGTCCACAGGCCGATGTCCTGGTGCCAGGGCGTGGCCTCGCCCACCCGCGCGGGTTTCGTGAAGATTGAGTCGAACCACAGCATGACTTCGTCGCCCAGAAACTCCCGGTTGATGGCGATGACCCCGGGATGGGCGTAGTAGGTATCCCAAACCAACGGGTTGCGGCGTCCCAGCAAGGCCAGCTTGCGGTACATGCCGGACCCCTTCAGGGTCTTGCCATCCATGCGCGTGTTGTCGAAGTTGATGCCGTCCTTGCCACTGGCGATGGTGTCCTTGATCTCCCGTGACAACAGCGCCACCTGGTCCGGCTTCAGCAAACCCCGTGCGATGTAGTACCCGTCCTCCTCGTATTGTTCCCGCTGGGCGCGGGTGACCGTTTGCGTCATTGCAAGTTCTCCTGCCGGTGATCGTCCCAACAACCGCAGCAAGCCGCTGCCGGCCGGTTCGCAGGAAGGCGGACCGCATGCGGTCCCTTCGCCGTTCCGACCCGACGCGTCCCTTTGGGTGTCATTGTACAATCGGCCCCTGCTTCTTGTTTTCCACAGACTAAGTCACCACCCGTGGATGCCCACTGGGGAAACGAGAGCGCGCGCGCATCCTTTCAGGAGAATTGACCATGACGGACAGAGTCTCGAATTTCGTATCGCGCCGTCGCTTCCTGCAGGCCTCGGGATTGGCGGCTGTATCGGCGGCCCTGGCGGCGTGTGCCGCTCCGGGCGCGGGGGATGCAGCAGCGGATACCGATGATTCCGGCATGATGGAACCCTCCAGCGTGTTGATTTGGACCGGCTTCGGCCAAGGCCGCATGGCGGATGCCATGCAGGGCGCCGTCGACCGGTTTGTTGAGGAGAACCCCGACTACACGGCGGAACATGTGATCGTGCCATGGGGCGAACTGCACAACAATGTCATCACGAACACCGCAGCCGGCACGCCCCCGGACTCGTACCGCGGCTGGGCCTGGATCGTGGCCGAGGACGCGCCCATCGGAGCCCTCACGGACATCACGGACTATGTCCATGCCGAGGGCGTGCCCGAGGATGACTACTGGCCGGCCACCTGGAAGCAGATGCAGTTCCAGGGCCGCTTCTACGCCATGAGCATCTCCACCATCGTGCAGCTCTTCTTCTACAACAAGGACCGCATCACCGAGGCGGGCTTTGATCCCGAGAACGTCCCGGACTCCCTGGAGGGCTGGGAGGAAATCGGCCGGGCCATGAACGAGACCGAGGCGGACGGCACACTGACCCGCATCGGCTTCATTCCGCACATTCCCAGCTTGGATCCCCACAACTGGCTGGGCGCCTTCGGCGCCTCGGTGTGGAACGAGGACACGGGCGAGGTCACGCTGGATTCACCGGAAGCGCTGGCCCTGCTTGAGTGGTACAACGGCTACGCCGACGAATACGGCATCGAGAACATCGCGGCCTTCAGGACCGCCTACAGCGGCAACGGCTTCGGGCGCAACTCTCCCGACGGCCTGTACTACACCGGACAGATCGCCACTTGGCAGATTGGTTCCTGGCTCTACAACGATGTCGGCGAATACGGACCGGACCTGAATTTTGGCGTCTCTAAGGTGCCGAGCCCCTCGACCGCCACCAACGGCAAACCCGGGAAGCTGCAGGCCAACCTCTACTTCGTCCCGTCCGGGGCCGCCAATGTGGAGGGCGGCTATGCCTTCTGCTCATTCATGAGCTCGTCCAAGTGGGTGGCCCTCAACAAGGCCGTGCCCGACTCCGTGACGCCGTCGCGCATTTCCAACGCCACCGATCCGGAGATCGAGGCGGCGGCGGCCGACTGGTTGCCCTACGCCCGCGACGAAATCCTGCCGCATGCCTGGGCCGTGCCTTCCATGCCCGGTGTTGGCTACATGGCAGGCCAGTTCTCCGAGGCCGTGGACGCCATGGGCTATGAGGGCCTGAGCCCCGCGGACGCCCTGGCCGGAATCCAGGAACGGGTCCAGCAGGAGGTCAACGACAAACTGGCATCGGCCTCCTGACCCGATTGCATCGTTTGGGATTGGACGGGGCGGAAGCCGGCTTCCGCCCCGTCCGGTCGCGCCTTTGAACTTTCCACAGGGATTCCTCGGACGTGTCCGCCATTCCGCAACTGCAGGCGGCGCAGCCCCGGTCCGCGCCGGGGCTGCGCCACATGAGCCCGGTCACCCGTCGGCGCCTGCTTTGGGGCATCCTCTTCATTTCGCCCTGGCTGATCGGCTTTGTGGCCTTCACGGCCTACCCGGTGATCGCGTCCCTCTACTACAGCTTCACCGACTTCAACATCATCAACCGCTCGCCCAACCTGGTGGGCTGGTCCAACTACGTGGATCTGTTTCAGGGCCGCGAAGACTCGTGGAAGTCGATGCGGGTGACATTTCGCTATGTCGCGATGCTGGTCGGCCTGGCCACGGTCTTCGACGTCTTCATCGCGATGCTGCTCAACATGAACGTGCGCGGCCTCTCGCTCTACCGCACGGTGTTCTACCTGCCGGTGATGGTGCCGGTCGTCGCGGCCAGCCTGACCTGGGTCTGGATCCTGAATCCCAGCCACGGTCTGGTCAACGGCATTCTGGCGCGGATCGGCCTTGATGGGCCGAACTGGCTGGCATCGGAGAAGACCGCGCTGTTTTCGCTGGTCATTGTCTCGGTCTGGGGCAGCGGCCGCGCCGTGCTGATCTACTTGGCGGGCCTGAAGGAAATCCCCCAGCACCTGTATGAGGCGGCCTCCATCGACGGTGCCACTCCCTGGCGCAAGATGTGGGCGATCACGCTTCCCCTGCTCACTCCGCAGATGCTCTTCAACGTGATCACCATGACCATCTTCTCCTTCCAGTCCATCGCGGCGCCGGAGATCATGACCGGGGGCGGTCCCAACAAGGCGACCCTGCTGTTCGGCTACCAGCTCTACCGCGTGGCCTTCGAACGGCTCAAGATGGGCTTCGCTTCCGCCATGGCCTGGATTCTGTTCATCGTCATCCTGGTGCTGACCATCTTCATGTTCTACGGCTCCCGGAACTTCGTCCACTACGAGCGCTGACCCATGACCGCCGCCGCGGCCCGCCGCAGTACCACCGACTGGTCGCTCGTCAGTCAGCGGCTGGGCGCACATCTGTCCCTGATCTTCTTTGGGATCATCTTCATGCTGCCCTTCCTCTGGATGGTCAGCTCGTCGCTCAAGCCCAGTGCCGAAATCTTCGAGATTCCGGTGCGCCTGATCCCGAAGACGTTTGCGTTCACCAACTATCCGGACGCCATCGAATCGATCCGCTTCCTGCGCTACCTGGCCAACACCTTCATCTATGCCGTGGGCCTGATGACCGGCGCGGTGCTCTCCAACGTCTTTATCGGCTACGGGTTCGCGCGCATCGACTGGCCGGGCCGGGACATCGTGTTCATCATCGTGATCGCGACCATGATGCTGCCCGCGCAAGTGCGCTTCATCCCGCTCTTCATCACCTACAGCAAGTGGGGATGGCTGGAAACCTTCGCCCCGCTGATCGTGCCGGCCTTCTTCGGCAACGCCTTCTTCGTCTTCCTGGTCCGGCAATTCATGCTGACCTTTCCGCGCGACCTGGACGACGCCGCGCGGGTGGACGGGGCCAACGAACTGATGATTTTCTGGCGCATCGTGGCCCCCCTGTCGAAGCCGGCCATCATCACGATCGCCATCTTCGATTTCATGTGGGGGTGGCACGACTACATCAACCCGCTGGTCTTCCTGCGGGATCCGGACAAGTTCACGCTGTCGGTGGGCCTGCGGCTCTTCTTCTCCCAGTACGGCGCGGAGTGGGCCCTCCTGATGGCGGCCGCCACCATGTTCACCTTGCCGATGATCGTGGTCTTCTTCTTCGCCCAGCGCACCTTCATCGAGGGCATCAGCTTCACCGGCGTCAAGGGTTGAGCGTTGGCTGGATCCACTCCTGATTGGCATTGGCCAAGGCTCGCGCCCCGTGTCCCCGCAACAGGGACTCGACGGGGTTGGGCAATCCGTTGGCAACCTTCGCGACAGCACGATGCGCGGTTGAGAGCGGCCGGCAACCTGTGATCCGAAGGCCACTCGCGCCACAACCGTGCTCGAGTACCTCTGCGGCAACGGAACCAAAGGCTTGGGTCAGGTTGTTGTGGAGCGGCTTAGCCCTGCTGCAACCAAAGTGGCGAAAGAGACCCGCGTCGTGGCCGTACAGGTACTCACATGCACACTGATGTTGGCTGGTAAAAGCTGGAAGACCAACCGGACCAGCACACCAACGTCACAACCGGAACAAAAACTCGCCAAGGTTCGGCACTACTAGGCCGGCGTGTCGCTGGCCTGGGTCGTGGGCGACACGGTCCGTGGCCACTCGGGGAAGCTGTGCTCCTGGCTGGAGGACCAGGACCAGGCCTACCTGCTGGCGGTGCCGGCGCATGGGGCGGGGGAGGTGTATGCGGCCCTGGCCGAGAGGGACTGACAGTGCCTGGTGCTGGCCGAAGGGGCGGACGCGGACAAGGGCTACTGCCTGCTGTTCCGGCGTTCCTGCGCGCAGCCGGAGAAGTGGCAGGCCCATCCCGTGTGGGGCGCCCGGCCTGCGACGTGCCCACCCTGGTCCGGATTGCCGGCAGTCGCTGGCGCATCGAGTCGGCTTTTGAGATGGCCAAGCAGGAGGCGGGCCAGAACGAGTACGAGGTGCGCAACGCGCGGGGCTGGGACCGCCACATGATCCTGGCCCTGTGGGCACTGGCCCTGCTCAGCGTGGTGCGGGCAGCCTGGCCGCTTTCCGACAGGCCCACGGTCTGGCCGGGGGCCGACCGTGCCCGAAATCCGACGGCAGTGGCGGCACCTGCTGCGGCCGTCGGGCGCGGACCTTGAACAGGTGCCGGCCTGGTCGCACTGGCATCGGTGCCACCCGTGGATGGCCCTGCACGGCCACTACCGACGGCGACAGGCCACCACCCTGTGAATGACCACTGCAGCGTTAGATCGGAAAGTAACAAAATAGCGATGAGTTGTGATACTTTGGCGAGGTTTTTTGCCAAATCGGGAGCGCGGCCTGTTGAGATGTCCCAAGTCGGGATGTCTCCGCGCCCAAGTCGATACAGGATCTTTATGTCATATGAAACAGTTGGTTATGTTAGCAGTCGCAGCTGTAGTGGTTTCGCTGGCAGGATTGTCCGCCCCCGGCTCCCTGGTCCAAGCGCAAACCAGTGGGAACTTTACGGTCGACATCAACCCTGGAACGTCCACTCTCAATGAAAATGCCGGCCAGACCGAGATAACTGTTCACCTGACCCTTTCGACATCACTGGACACTGATACCACTGTCAGTATCCAGAATAGGCATGGTGCCGCCACCGCCGCCGACTACGCCTTTACGGGCGATTCGGTAACCATCGCCGCCGGCCAGACGAGCGGCTCCGGCACCGTGCACGTCACGCCCCTCAGCGACGATATCGTCGAGGGAACGGAAACCTTCGAGCTGGTAGCCATAATTGAGGGTGCCGAGAAAGGCGCGGCTGACATGTCCATACAGGACGACGACGAAGCTTGGCTTAGCATCACGGGGCCGTCGGCTGCGGTGGACGAGGGCAGCAACGCAGTGTTCACGGTCACTCTGTCGCACTCGGTTGCCGCGGATGTAACCGTCGCCTTGACGGCCAAGTCCGGCAGCGGAACTGCCGGTTCGGACTTCGACGCGGCTCCCTTGACCGTCACCTTCAGCGCCGACAGCGAAGCGGATGCGACACGGACCGCCAGCGTCCCCGTCACGGACGACAAGCAGACCGAGGATGCCGAGGACTTCAGCGTAAGCCTTGGCGCCATCACCGGGGACCTGGCGAGTCAGGTGTCCCTCAAGTCGGGCGAGAGCAGCGCAAGCGCCACCATCGGGCTGAACGATCTCATTACAATCAATGTCAGCGGCTCCGCAAGCGTAACGGAGGGCGAGACCGCAAGCTATACGATTTCACTGTCGCCGGAAGGGGTCATACCTCCCACCGGGGCGAATCTCGTGGTGGAATACTTGAGCATGCCCGGCACAGCCATCAAGCTCGGCGATAAGAACCGGAACGTCGCCGACTTCGAGCGGATAACGGGTATACATACCTTCACTGCGGACAGTCCGGGGCGCATCGAAGTGTCCGTGGCGACATTCGACGACGGTCGAGTGGAGGAGGACGAGACCTTTCGCTTCGACATAAACGAAAGCTTTTTCTCAATGGGACCGAACGATGACAGGCTCCGTCCTGGATTTGGCACGCGTTCCATCACCACCACCATTCTCAACGACGATGTGTCCGCCAGCGGCATCTTCCTCAGCGTCAATCCTCCGTCAATGGAGGAAAACGACGGCCCCATTACCTTTACGGTAACCGCAACGCTGAGCGGTGGATCCTCCGCGACAGCCGACATCCCGGTGGCAATCGCGCTGAGCGGGACGGCGACGGAGGGCAGCGACTACACCGTGACGACCGCCCTGTCCAGCATCACCATCCCCGCGAACTCCGGCAGCGGCAGCGGAACTCTGACACTCACTCCCATTGATGACACGAATTTGGAATTCACCGAGATTATCACGCTATCGGGGAGTGCCGGGGAGCTTAGCGTAGAGTCGGCTGACATCACGCTTGTCGCCCAGATTAGTGAAAGAGCGTATCTGAGCATCAGCGGGCCTGCGGAGGAGGTGACGGAGGGCAGCGATGCCAAGTTCACCGCCACCTTGAGCGATCCGGTTGTCAGCGAAGTTACCGTGGCGTGGAGTGCAGACCGGATGGCAGGGGTTGACGATGCCGAATTCAGCGATTACGGGAATGGAGACGGAAAGGGCAGCTTTACTATTCCCGCCAACACGCTTACACATACATTTGCCGTGCCGGTCAACGATGACGAGCTCGCCGAGCCTGCGGAAGTGATTTACATCAATATCGGAGTAATCTCGGCGCCCGGCTTCTTTTCCGACGCGATACAAGTAGCGAAATCCGAAGGTGCTGGCAGCGCCCATGCGACCATTGCCGCGAGCGACCCGATTACGGTCAGCCTCTCCGGACCTGTCGCGCCGGTCTACGAGGAGAACGGCGCGTCGGCCGTCGCCACCTATATGACAGACGCCAATAACGGTAGCGTCTCCTGGACGGTGGAGGGAACGGATGCGGCCACCTTCAGCATCAGCGGATCAGGCGAACTGAGGTTCAGGCAGTCGCCGGACTTCGAGTCCCCGGCCGACGCCGATGGCGACAACAGGTACGAGGTGACAATCCGTGCCTCCGACGGTTCCAACAGCGCCACGCTGGACGTGACCGTTACGGTGACCAATGTCAACGATGACGTAGCCAATGAGCCGGGCCGACCGACCGATCTGTCCGCAAAGGTGGACAATTCCGGTACTGCGATAGCCTTGACCTGGAAAGCCCCCTCTGGGGGCAGCACACCCTCCGGCTATCATACCAATCCAGAATGATTATGGCGTTACAGTGTCGGCGGGCAGGGCCGTCAGGGTATCCCGGATCCAGCCCCAGCCGCACAGTTGCCGCACGCGCGCCGGCTCCGCCTGCCAAGCTCTCAGGATCGGCTCCAAGGCCTCCTTTTTAGCCTCCAGGGTGGGATAGACCCGGTCCCCCAGGGCCCGGCGCAGTTCCTGGAAGAAGCGTTCCACCGGGTTCAGTTCGGGCGCGTAGGGTGGCTGCACCACCTGCGGGGCCGCGAGGGCCTGCAGGTCCTTGCTCTTGTGGCCGCCGGCCCCGTCCCAGACCCAGCCGTCGATGCCCGGCTCCTTGGCCCAGGCCCCCCAGATGCGGGCCATCTCCGCGCCCTTCATGCTCTCCTGCCAGGCCCACCACAGCCGTCCTGTCATCGGATCCAGGGCCACCGCCACATAGGTGTACCGCCGGCCGATTTGCACCTCCCGGGACACGGCCACCCCGCGCGGGGCCCACACCCGGCGCACCGCGTTCCACAGGCCCAGCCGCATCTCGTCGCCCCACACGATGCCCTGTCCCGCCTTCAGGCCGGCTTCGGCCAGACGGGCCCCGAGCCCCCCTTTTGCCAAGCCGCCTGGGCCTGGGGATCCGTCTTCGCATGCCGGGGCCGGGGCACCTTGAGCCGGATCCCCAGCCGCGGCAGCAGCGTGTACATGCTGTCGCGGGTGTAGACCACCCCGAACTGCGCTTCGATCCAGTCCCGCACCGCCTGGGCCGTCGCAAACATCCCCGCGGCCGCGGCCGCCACCACCTGCTGCTCCTGGTCCGGCGTCAGGAAGGAGGGCTTGCCCGGACCGCCCTTGCGCCGACCGCACACCTGCGCCAGGCCCCCCTCCCGGTACCACTGCAGCCACCGGTGCACGCTGCGCAGCCCCACGCCCAGCGCGGACACCACCGCCGCCGGTGGCTCGCCCCGCCGCAACAGCCACAGCGCATGCAGCCGCGTGCGCACCTCAGGCACCTTGGCCGCCCGGTACTGCCGGTGCAGCGCGTCCGCCGTGTCCTCGGCGGCCCATGTGATGACAACCTTGCGGGTCATGCCCCCCCCTTGCAACCGGGTGCAATCACTAAACGCCGCTAGTATACTTGGTTGGTATCAGATCCTGCGCCGCGCACCGGCGACGGAAGCGAACTTCGTGATTCTGGCGGACGATACCGGAAGCACGGACACTGCTTACACCGATACCACCGCCACTCCCAAAACCTCGTACGTCTATCGGGTGAGGGCGGTGAACACCCACGGGCAGAGCGAGATATCAAATCGGGCGGAGATTTTCTTTAGGCCGGTGATGCCCGGCCGGCCCTCCGGTCTGTCCGCAAAGGTGGACAATTCCGGTACTGCAATAGCCTTGACCTGGAAAGCCCCCACCGAGGGCGGCACACCCTCCGGCTATCAGATTATGCGCCGCGCACCGGCGACGGAAGCGAACTTCGTGATTCTGGCGGACGATACCGGAAGCAGGGACACTGCTTACACCGATTCAACCGCCACTCCCAAAACCTCGTACGTCTATCGAGTGAGGGCGGTGAACACCCACGGGCAAAGCGAGATATCAAATCGGGCGGAGATTTTCTTTAGGCCGGTGATGCCCGGCCGGCCCTCCGGTCTGTCCGCAAAGGTGGACAATTCCGGTACTGCGATAGCCTTGACCTGGAAAGCCCCCACCGAGGGCGGCACACCCTCCGGCTATCAGATTATGCGCCGCGCACCGGCGACGGAAGCGAACTTCGTGATTCTGACGGACAATACCGGAAGCACGGACACCGCTTACACCGATTCAACCGCCACTCCCAAAACCTCGTACGTCTATCGAGTGAGGGCGGTGAACACCCACGGGCAGAGCGAGATATCAAATCGGGCGGAGATTTTCTTTAGGCCGGTGATGCCCGGCCGGCCCTCCGATCTGTCCGCAAAGGTGGACGATTCCGGTACTGCGATAGCCTTGACCTGGAAAGCCCCCACCGAGGGCGGCACGCCCTCCGGCTATCAGATCCTGCGCCGCGCAACGGCGACGGAAGCGAACTTCGTGATTCTGGCGGACGATACGGGAAGTATCACGACTGCTTACGCCGATTCAACTGCTGTGCCCGATATCAAGTACGTGTACCGGGTGAAGGCTCGCAATGCTGCCGGGCTGGGCCAGGAATCGCGCCCCGCATATGCCAGTCGCTGAGGTGCGTCAGCGCGCACATAAGCTGCTTCGTGTAGCGCGGGATTCCTCACTCTGGAACTCTCCTTGGGGCATCCGGCAACCGACGCGGGGCTCGGTGAAGATGTAGGTGGGGTTGGCCAGGTCGTCGCTCAGCTTGCGACGGAGATTGCGGCCCATGGTACGCATGGGCCGCAGGCTGCCATCGCCCCGACCCCTCCAGACCCGTGCCAGCAGGCGCTCGTAGGTCAACACCCGTCCGGCGTGGGCCAACAGCTCGGCCAGCATCCCGTACTCTGTCGGTGTCAGTTCCACCCGGCGGCTGGGCGTAGTCGATGGTCAGGTCGTCCAGCATGGAGGGCTGCGCTGGCTCGACGGGCACCCGCCTCCGCCGGGCCGCCTTGATCCTCGCGCAGAGTTCGGTGGGGGTTGCGCGGCAGTACTGCGACCAACTGGGCAAGAAGGCCAACTGCCAGGCGGCGGTCTTCGCGGCCTACCAAGGGCGCAGGTCGGCGGCCCTAGTGGACCGGCGGCTGTATCTGTCTCAGGCCTGGGTCTCGGGACGAGCCATGCGGCGCGGCGCTGACAGACCGGCGTGCCCTCCGGCACGCCGCGCGTACCTGTTCCGGCAATATGCAGTTTCGTTGCACTACTAGAATGGTGGTCATCGATCGAGTTGCGCACTACCTGGTCGGATCCAGTCATTGCACACAGCACGGGGCCTCTCGATAACGGACGCGACACAGGCGCAACACATTCCCGGAGGATTACATGCCCCCCACATCACCAACATGCCTCCGACCGAGAAAGCGTTCTGCGCCGTTTCGCTTCTTGATTGCGTCAGCAATGTTGACGGTTGTAGTTGGATTCACGGTGTCATGCAGTGGCTATCCATTGCCCGACGGGTCCGGGTTCCAAGCGACCCCAACACCGGCAGAGACCACGTTGCCCGATGTAGCTGCCGAGCGCCAAGCGGCGGCGCGCCAGGTATTGGCCGACCGGCTTACGGTCGCACCCGACAGTCTGGAGTTCGTCAGCGAACAGGAGGTGCAGTGGTCCGACACTTCCCTCGGATGTCCAGAGCCGGACCGGGCATACGCCACGGTGATTGTTCCGGGTTTCAGGCTAACCTTCCGCCACTCCGGCAACCAATACGAGGTTCATGCCGCTGAGGATGCCACCTATCACCCAGTGTCTTGCGAAGGAGAAAACCGCAACGATGGGTCTGAAGCGCAATCTGGATAGTCGTTGCACCTCTGCTTGATCCCGGATGTGGGTCCGATGGGGCGCCCAAGTTCAGCCAGAAACACTCGTTTCGATAACTTTAGGCGTGGCACACGCATCCCCTGGACAGAGATTAGTGGAACTTCCGCCCGGTACCTTGTTCGGGATGGCAGCCAAGGGGCGGTCCGTGGACAGGCACCGGCCGATTGGCACCTGCCTCGAGGTGCCGCAGGCAGGCCGGTGGGCATTTTCACCAATCCTGTAACCTTGGGTTCACCCAAGGCGTAGGTAAAGGTGAACTTGAATCGGTTGCAGGTCTCGTCCACAACCGAAGAAATAGGAAGTTTTTCTCGCATCCGGGTCACTCCGGGAGGGTGTACAGCATGGGAACAAAAGAGCGAAAAGCGAATCGCACCTCGCCATCGGTGGGGGCTTTGGGCAGTGCTTGCCACACTTCGGTCAAAGCCATTGGGCATCTCGCGTTCCTTGTCCTTGTTGCCGCATTGACCGTCACTACCATTGCAGCATGTGTTTTGCCTGCAAGTCAGACAACTGAAGAGGTAGTCGATGAATTTACCATCTCAGCCCCTGTCAATTTAACCATTGACAACTTTGCAGGATCGGTGGATCTCGTGGGAGTTGATGGTGCTACGAATATTCAAGTTGCGGCCACAGTGCACGATCCGGACAGTGTAAAGTATGAAGTCTCCCAAAACGGTGACACTATTCAAATCACAGCCGAGGAAAAGAACAGCGGGAACGGTATATCGAGTGACGAGTTGACACGCAAAGTAGACATCCAGGTAAGAATGCCTACGCAAGCGAATATGGAAGTTCGCACCAACATAGGCGGCATCGCCGCTCGTCATCTCATTGGACAGTCTGAGCTTCGTACCACTGTTGGCGACATTTCGGTTGTAGACAGCCAAGGGGAATTCTCACTGGAGACCGAGATCGGAGGCATTAGCGCTGTCCAGGTCGCGGGAGAGTTCGAACTCCGCACCACCGCTGGCGACATTTCGGTTGTAGACAGCCAGGGGGAATTCTCACTGGAGACCGAGATCGGAGGCATTAGCGCTGCCCAGGTCGCGGGAGAGTTCGAACTCCGCACCACCGCTGGCGACATTTCGGTTGCAGGCGGCCAAGGGGAATTCTCACTGGAGACCGAGATCGGAGGCATAAGTTTCACAGGGAATTTCACTGACCAATCCGACAATCGCTTTAGGACAGCAAGCGGAGACATTGTAGTTACTTTGGTTGAGGAACCAAATGTGGAACTGCAGGCTAGTACTCACATAGCTGGCAATATCCACCTTGACCAATCTGTTTCGAATTCCAGTTCGGTTTCAGAGACAGAAATCTCAGACGAGGGAAGACGTCTTAGCATGGCTGTGGGCAGCGGGGCTGCCGATCTTTCCTTGGAGACACAGGGTGGCAATATCCATATTTCATTTGAATGAGGTGTGGTTGGCCAAATATCAAGATGTCCAAGCCTGAAGAGCAATCAGTTGCCTTGGACGGAATGAGGCTTGGATTTGGTGATAGTGGGTTAATACACTGTCTGGCTGCCTGTCGCTTGGGGGTTCCAAGCGACAGGCAGCCAAGTTCAGGGATAGGTATTCACCAAGACGTGCAGCTTGCACCGTAGACCAAGAAGGGCAACCGCCGGGTGCCAATCGTCCACTACCCGGGCTTGATCCTGAACGCTGCACCGTTTCATCAGATACCGGGTTCATTCTGTCCCAAACCGACGTAGGCCAAGCTGCCCTTATTGCAGTTGGCAATCCTCATAGCCTGGCTCGTTCCGCTTTCGGGCGAAGAAAGCCCGTTTCACAATGGGGACTAAGCTGGCAAAGCAAGAGCCCCGCCGAGGCGGGGCTCTCCTATTGTCCTGAATCCTTGGTCGAACTATTCGGGATCGATGGGTGTGACAACCACCTTGATCAAATCGGCCACGGCCGGATAGTCGTACCCGTCGTTCACCAGGCGTACGGTGTTGTCCATATCGGCATCGCCCGTGTCGGGCGCGGCCTGCATCAAGGGCTGGCCGTCACCCTCGCCGGGCGGCTGATTGTGTTCCGTGCCCGCATCCCACAAGGAGATGCTGGAGGTCACGTCGCCGGAGACTGGATTTCCCATCTCGTCCCACAGCGTGATGCCCCCCGCAGGGGAACCCAGGAACAGGTCGTTGGACAACACGTACATGAACGCCAACGAAAGGTTCGGCTCCGAGGGTTCCAGGAACACGGTGGTTTGGTAGGTCTGACCGGGCAGCAGGGGGCCGGGCGCATCCGTCCCCACAGGGGTATTCAGCACCTGGACCGGCACGGCCTGCAGCGCCAGCACTTCCGCCAGTCCGGAGGGATTGCCGTCCTCGGCCAGACTCTCCAGACCCTGGCCCCGATCCGGCCGGCCCTCCGTGAAGAGCGGATCGCAGACACAGTGCGGGACGACCACCCCGGGCGCAATCGGCCGATCGGCTGAAACATTGGTGATCGACACCTGGAAATGTCGAGCCTGCCGCGGCGTGATGGTCACGGCAACCAGTTCGTCCGCATCCATGTCGTCAACCAGGCGCACGGTGTTGTCGTCATCCTCGGGGCCGGTGTTTGCACCGGACTGGCGCGGAGCCTGATTGGGGCCTTCGCCCACAGGCTCGTCCTCCTCGGTGCCGGCATCCCACAGATACACCGGCACGCGGCCCGACACGGGGTTCCCGTCAATGTCAAACAGGACCATGCCGTTGTCCGCGGTCGCGACGAACCAGTCGTTGGACTGCACGAACATGAACGCCAGCGACAGGTGGGGGGCAAGAGGGCTGGCCCGGAGAGTAAAGTGGTAGGACTCGCCTGGCAGCAGCGGTCCGGGGGCATCGGCGCCCACCGGAGTGTTGAACACGCCGTAGGAGCCACCCACCGGCTCGTCGCTCATGAAGCCGCCCGTGGAGATGAACTCGTGCAAGGGACCCGGATTACCGTCCTCGGCCAAGGCCTCCAGGCCGTTGTACAGGTTCGGCTGCCCTTCCTTGAAGAGCTGGGGATGCCCTTCCATGTAGGTGGTGGCCGGATCCGTGTGCACGGCGAAGACTCCGGGCGCAAACGGGGTTGTGACCATGGCCGAACCGGAGGTGTTTTCGACTGTGACGTCGAATACCGTGTCGAAGGACCGGCGGATGGACACGCTGACCAGATCGGAAACGGACGGTGTGTCCGGACCCGACACCAAACGCACGGTGTTGTCGTCATCCACGGGACCGGTGTTCGCACCGGATTGGCGCGGAGCCTGGTTGGGACCCTCGCCCACGGGCTCGTCCTCCTCGGTGCCGGCATCCCACAGATAGAACTGATCGGTGATGTCGCCTCCCAAAATCGCGCCGCCCATCGGGCTTTCGAGGGAGATGCCAACTTCGTCCGTGCCGATGAACCAGTCGTTGGACTGCACGAACATCAAGGCGAATGTCAGGTTCCTGGGGGCGGCACCGGCATCCACGATGAAGGAATAGCTGGCTCCCGGCAACAAGGGCCCGGGCCCTTCGGCACCGACGGGTCTGTTGAACACCCCGTGCTTGACCCCGTGCTCTGCCAGCGTGGCAGCTGCCACTCCGGGATTGCCGTCTTCGGCCAGGTCTTCAAGGCCGGGGGTCTTGATGGGATCGAAATCCCAAAACAGGATGCCGGGATGGGCACCGGGCACGAAGAGCGCACCGGGCTTGTCGGACAGGGCCCAGACACCGGGGGCGAACGGTGTGGGCGTGTCGCTTTGATCCGAAACGTTGGTGATGGTCACCACAAATCTGAAGTCTTCCCGGTTGGCGCATGCATTGAGGGGCTCGGCAGCCAACACCGGCACTGCCGGCAACAGCCCAACCGGGATCAGGGCGGCAATGGCAAGGACTGCCAACACCTTGTACAGACGAATCATTGGGACTCCTTTACTTGGGTCTTTACGCAACCGCCAGAACGGCAAGCATGTTCATTCGGGCTGGAACAAGGCAGCGCAGCCGCATCGGAGGAAGTCGGTACCGGTCGAATCAACCTGTGGTTGGCCACTCGCGTTCAAGTTCCCCTGAATGTCTCCTGCCGTCTACTCGAGGCTCCGCCTGTCCGCGGGCCACGAGCCTTTCTGACAAACCCCTGATCGCAACAGGGGGTATTGCGATGCTAGGAGATGTATCGGAACTTGTACGTTCGCAAGTTACGACACGCCGGTCATTGCCCGTGGGCGGCCCTACCTACGGTGATCGGCGGACCGTCGGCGCATTCCACACAATCGGGTTATGCATCACCGTGCGCTTGCCGTCCGGGGGACAAATTCATCAAGTTGGCCGACCAGGTCGGTTCGGTTGGAAGATGTCGGTTCAGCAGGTCAATGTGACTCCAAACCACACCCCGGTTCCACGGATAGCCCGAGCCGGTCAGGCTCCGTACGACGACGAAACGGGAACTGTGCTCGTTACCTCGAAACGATCGATGTAGAAGTACTTCTCCGTGAAGGAGTTGTTGAGAGTGTGCACCTGGTCCCGATGCTCGATCGACACTTCCCAACTGCCGCTGGAGCTGCCATCCGGCGCGGCCCAGTCGATGCGTACGGTGCCCGACTTGTCCTCGTTGCGACCCAGCACGGACGCCTGGCGATGATATTCGGTCCACTGCCAGCCGGTCTCGCGCCATACGGCCCGTTCCGCGATCTGAGCCATTGGCTCCATTCCGCTCCAACCGCGGTAACAGCGGAGCACAGCCTCCAGGTTCCCGTTCCGCTCCAGCAGGGACAACGCCGTGTCCGCGGTCAGATGACCGAAGGCCATACCGTTGGGCATGTCCATCAGGGTCGGTGCCAGGCGGTGTCCTCCCAGATGGGACACGCGCCACAGCCTCAGGTCCGGCTGGCTGCGAACCTGGTCCGAGGCCTGCAGGGTCTCGAACAGCTCCCTGCCGAACCGGCCGCAACAGATGTCCCGATCAGCATGGGTGCAGAGGAAAATATCCCGGGTCTGCCCGTCCAGTTCCTGCACGCCGGCCGGCAGGGAGGCGGGCGCAGGTTCCTGCAGCAGCACGGGCAGCACGGTAAGCAGCTCCCCGGAGGGAACCAGATACTCCCGCTTGGCATAGGCAGCGAAGCCGTCAGCACCATTGGCCGCCTCCGGTCTCCGGTAGACAAACACTCGCGACAACCCCGTCCGGATCGGGTCCGGGTTTGGATCCGGCTGGAAGGCAAGCAGCCGCACTGCATCGCCGGGCCGGCTGGCCATCCCGGCTATCTTTTTGATGGCCTTGGTCGTGTCGGACGTTGACCAGACATCGCGATCCCAGGGCGTGGGCAGTTCCACCAGCAGACATCGCTTAAACGGGGTTGCGGATCCGATCGGATCCTCCCCTTGGGCGAAGGAGTAGACGCTGCAGAGTTCGCCTTGTGGCAAGTTGGACATGGCATTGGTTCCTTGAGGGGGGTACAGCTGACTCCCTAGGTTGATGAGGGGGGATCCGCGATGCTGTACAACAGTTGCGAACCGAATCTAGAATCCAGATTGTTGTTCAACTCACCATACCACCATTCCGCCTCCACTTTCCACAGAACACAAACTTCAGAGGATCCATGCACGGTTCAACTCCAATCCTGCCGCTTCTCCGTCCCCATCTTCGCCGTGAACGCCTGCTGGAGACCGCCGTTCGCCTAATGGAAGTCCACAGCCCCACCCGGGATGCCGGTGCGGCACTGAACGTGTTGGCGGACATCCTGGCCGAGGCCGGCCTTGACGTGTCCAGGGAGGAAGCGGACTGGCCCTCTGCACCGGCCGTCGTGGCCTGGCTCCACTCGGGCAAACCGGGACCGGTACTTCAGTTCGACTGCCACCTGGACACGGTGCACCTGCCCTTCGTGCCGCCGCGCATCGAGAATGGCGTGCTGTTCGGGACGGGTGCTTCGGACATGAAGGGCGGCACCGCGGCCGCAGTCGAGGCCCTGCGCATGCTGCAGGAACTGGACTTGCCGGTCCGCGGCTCGGTGTTATTGACCGGACACGACCACCACGAGGGGCCATGGGGGGACAAGCGCCAAGTCGTGGCATTGTGCCGCGCCGGCATTCACGGGGACGCGGTCCTGCTGCCCGAATACCAAGCCGCCTGGCTGCCCACAGACGGACGCGGCATGGCGATCTTCCGCATCGAAATCAGCCGGTCGCAGCTGCCCAGCCATGAAATCCTCACGGATCCCGAGACGCCGGACGTGATCGGGGCCGGCCTGGATCTGGTCGACCAACTCCGAAACCTGCCCCTGCCGGATAGTCCGAGGGATTCCCCCGCCGGACGCGAAACCCTGTTCATCGGCAAGGTGCAGACAGGAGAGATTTACAACCAGTCTCCTCAAACCTGCATCGTCGAGGGCACGCGCCGCTGGCTACAGCCCGAGGCCGGTGCGGACGCGCGCCGCCAAATCGAGGAAGTCCTGGCCGGTCTTGATGCCCGGCACGGAACCACCACCTCCCTGGAATGGGAGCAGCAGGGGGACACCTTCCATCTGCCGACGGATCACCCGATCGTGCCGGTGGTGCAGGAGGTCCACACCGAACTCGTTGGCCGTCCGCTGCCCGATGGCCCGAAGCTGTTCATCGACGACGGCAACATCTACACCGCGGAGGTGGGCATTCCGGCCGTCACCCACGGCCCGGACGCCTTGGGAGCCCACACAGTGAACGAGGAGGTTCCCGTAACCGAATTGGAGCGAATCGCCCTACTGTACGCCGCAACCGCCGCCGAGTTCTGCCAAGGGCCGGACAATGCGGCAGCTTCCGGCTGAGGAATGGGTGGCGTCCCACTGAACCTGCAGTTGCTGATGGGACACTTGGCAGGGTGCCGCCATGCTGCAAAACAGACACAGGTTACGAGACAGGTACCCCGTTCCGGCCGTCCAACAGCCGGACACCGGTTGCGCACAATGCACGCCTCCGACCTGTGCTCCAAACCGGAAGATTTCCGCGCGTTTGGCTGCTCCTGTGCCGTGTCCAATTCAGCCGGGGACGAATTGGCCATGTCCTTCACCACCCCGCGGGCGAAGCCGGTGCTGCGATGACCCAACCGCGGAAGCAGGACCTGTGCGGTCGCTGGCTGGCTTCGTGGAGCTTTTCGTTTCGCAAGCCCAGGTCCACTCGCACTCCGGTCCGCGTATAATTCCGCTTGGGTAAATGCCATGAGTCAGCCAAGCATCACAACCATGCAGGAAATCCTGACCGCCCTGGATCAGGATCCCAACCTGCAACACGAGTTCCATAAGCATTTGGTGGAAGCTATCCGCAAGGACGACAACCTCCGTCGGGACCTCAGAAAGGAAATCCTCGCCGAGGAACTACTCCAGCTACCCACAAGATTCACGCGCGTCGAAGATGACGTGACCGTGCTCAAGGAAGACATGGCCGAAGTCAAGGGGGACACATCCTGAATGGCCAACCAGATTGCCAACCTGATGGGCAGCGACTACGAAACCAAAGGGACTTATATACCTGACTAAGCAGCGGAAGGCACTGTTTCAATCTCGTTGATATGGACATTCCCCCACCATGGACGGCCCGGTTCCCTGTCCCACCATGCCCGATACCGACCACTCGGCACAGCATGCCCATCGCTGCCTGAGACGTCGGATCAATATCAACGAAACTGAAACAGTGCCGCAGCGGAACTGGCAGGCACAACCCTGTACACCTGTGCTATAATGGTGTCCTGCAAACAAGAGAGCCCGACGGCAATCGGACTCTCCACCGGACAGAGATTGCACCTCTCATGCCCGACACACACCATCCTACAACAGAGGGCCCGGAGACCGTCCACCGCACGGTGCGCCTGCGCTTGTACCCCGGCGATGCCGCGACGGGCATCCTGCTGACGGCCATTGCCGGGGCCTGCCGCTACGTGTGGAACCACCTGCTGGCCGACCACGAGCGGCGTTATCACCTGTGGAAGGCCTACAGGATTGGCCCCAAGCCCGTTCCGACCTTCTTTACCTTGGGCCAGCGGTTCACGAAACTGCGCAACGACCCGGACCACGCCTGGCTGAAGGACTACCCGTATGCCTGCGTGCGCTACAGCCTGAAGTACCTAGCCGACGCCTACACGCGGTACTTCAAGGATCCCCAAACCGAGGGCAAACCCCGCTTCAAGGCCCGGCACCGCACCGTGCCGGCCTTCACCATCCCCGATGCCGTCAAGCTGGATGGGGACCGCCTGCGCGTGCCCAAGGTCGGCTGGCTGCGGCTGGCGGGTAGCAATCCGTACGCGGGCTGCCAACCGCTGACGGTGCGCGTGCGCAGGGAAGGCACGGAGCAGAACCCCAAGTGGTACGCCTATGTCTGCTACGAGGTGCCTGCGGAGCAAGTCAAGCAGCCCGTACCGGACGGTGCCCTTGGCCTGGACCGCAACGTGGGGCAGGCCACGGACAGCGAGGGTACCGTGTACGCGCTGCCCGACACGGACCAGCTGGACGCCAACATCAAGCGCAAGCAGCGGGAGCTGAGTCGCAAGCAGGGCTGGGGGCCGCAGGACAAGCGACCGAAATCGAACCGTGGGCGGCGCGTGAACGGGCAGTTGCAGAAGCGGCATCGCCAGCGCAAGCGGAAACGGGACAACGCGACCCACCAGGCCAGCCGCACGCTGGCGGACACAGCCCATACCGTGGTCGTGGAGGATCTGAACACGAAGGGCATGACGGCCAGTGCCAAGGGTACCCGGGAAGAGCCGGGTACCAACGTGAAGCAGAAGGCGGGGCTCAACCGAGCCATCCTGGCCTCCGGTTGGGGGCAGCTGGAGCGGAAGCTCGCGTACAAGGCGGGGCACATGGTCAAGGTCGATCCGGCGTACACGTCACAGACCTGTAGCCGTTGCCGCTACGTCAACAAGTCAAACCGGCCGTCGCAGGCGGTGTTTGCGTGTGGGGCCTGCGGGTTCCAAGCCAACGCCGATCACAACGCGGCGATCAACATTTTGGTGCGGGCGGGGCTTCCGTCCGTGCCCGTTCCGGCCCGCGGGACAGGGGCTGCTGCACGGGGAGGGGCGATCCCGTTGGGGACCCCTGTGATCCGTGAACCAGGTATGCCGACCGCGTAGTCAGGCATATAAGTCCCAAATATTCAATCTGGCTACGGGATTGCACGCCCTGCCTTTCGTTGTCGGGCAGAACCAGCGAGAACGAGGTGCAAACGTCCCCAACGTGCCCTTCCTTGAATACCGGGATTAGCAGCCAAGCACGCCGCCAGTACGTCAAACACCGTAACGAGAAGTCGTTTGGCGGGTTGCAGGCTTGCTTCAGTACCGGGTGCACTGACGGGTAGTTGGCCGCTGGATTGAATCCTTGCAGTCACAGACCGCACAGGCGTTTCACCAATGTCGAGTTGTGCGGCTCCGTGCCTTGCGTTTGGGCTTCGCCGTCAGCGGAGCCGTCATCTGTTCGTACAACAAGAACAGGTGCTCCAGGCGGTCCCGTTCTGAGTTGAAACCACGGGGACGGTAGAGGCGGTCCACCGCTCTGTCGAGGGCTTGGCCTTCCGCAGGTTCGGCGGCATCACCGGATCGTACAGGTCGGCCAGGGTTGCATTGGGATGGGCCGCGCGTGCGTCGAGCACCGCTTGGGCCAGCGGTTCCAGAGACGACAGGTTCGCCCCTTCCGGCGGCACGGGGAAGGTGTTGTAGACGAGGCCGATGGAGTAGCGGTAGTCGCTCTTTAGTCGTCCACTGACACAGCGGAGCCAAGCCATGTGCATGGCAGAGGTCAGGAGCGCATCGCCCTGCTGTATGCCGCGACCGTCGTCGGCTTTTGCCAGGGGGTTGGGCACGCCGTTGTCTCCGGCCGAGACAACGGCGGCACCGAGCCGGAAAACAACAAACTTCAATGGGCCAATGCGGGACCGTTGCGCGGAAACCGAAACCGTGTCCAGGCTTGCCTGTGGGATACCGGGCGTCAATCATCCAGCCGCGGCCAGGTCGCCGCCGCCGGGTGTACGGCAGGCGTCGCACCTTGCCGCACACAAGTCCGTCTTGCGTCTTCTCGCCGCGCGGATGGGCCTCCTGCCGAATTCATCGACCAACTCACTTGCGCGTCAAGCACAATCCTGTCCCGGTGCCACGGATGTCACGGCTCGTGGCAGGCCATGATGCCGCCCTTGCCGCCGCCAATACCCAACCCCACGGACAACAACGATAGTCGAAGGCCGTCTCCTGCACACGGTTTGCCTGGACCCGATATCTCACCAAGGGTTGTCCCCGGTCAGTCAGACGGGACTTCGAGTAACACTTCATGTATCCGACACTCGTTGAGGGAAAGCCGAAATGCACTCAAGAGGTATTCAATATTCATGCGGCCGCTGACCAATAGGATGTCAACTCGCTTCGAATCCGTGGCCGGAGCGTTCTGTGCCTCAGGGTCCAAATGGATTTCCCCAAGGATACTTGTCGTAGCGGCATCCATATTGGTGCCATCGATATTGCAAAAAACGGTACCTGCCTGTTGCGCCTGATCCCGAAGACGCGCCTCTGGCCACCATCCCCTCGGCTCAGGACCAAGCGCGTTGGAAGGCAGAAGACGAATGGAGAATTGATCCTCAAACTCACTAATCCCCCAGGCCAAACCAACCATACACACGACCTTGTCCTGCCGCCTCTGGAGAAGCGATTGCCGGTCCGACCAATACTCCGCCATGATATCCCCTACGTCAGGACAGTAGTGAGCAGGGACTAGCGGTGGGACTGGGGTCGGGGTTGCAGTGAGAAGAGTTTGCGGTGTGGGATTGGGAGTGAGTGTCGGTGTAGGCGTGCTTGGTGGTTGGGTTGGTACGGGAGTGGGAGGCACACGCGTGGATACAGCCAAACCAGAGGGCACATTGTCCACCAGGGGTGCATAGATCCAATGCCCTGAGTCCAGTTGCAGCCACGTCCCGTCGCTGGATTGGGCTACGGGATGGACGCGATCCCCTTTTATGACATGTCCAACGACCGCGTAAACTGTCCCCGGACCCTCACGTAGATTGGCGTTGACGTTGGCGGTCGCTCCGGATGCCTGGACCATCTGCGCCCGGGCCTGTTCCCGATTGTTGTAGGCCATGGCATTGTTGGGATCCAGGCGCAGCGCCGCGTCGTAGTCCTCTATGGCCTCTTCATGGCGGCCAAGTCTAGCCTTGACCCAACCCCGGTTGTTATAGACCCCGGCATTGTCGGGATCCAAGCGCAAAACAGAGTCGAAGTCGGCGATGGCCTCTGCATAGCGTCCGAGTGCAATCCGGGCCAGACCCCGGTTGGCCAACGCTAGGACATGGTCGGGGTCCAGGCGCAAGGCCGCGTCGTAGTCCGCGATGGCTTCTTCATGGCGGCTGAGTTTGGCCTTGGCCGCGCCGCGGTTGGCCCAAGCCCCAACTTGTTCCGGGTCCAGACGCAGCACGGCATCGTAGTCGGCAATGGCTTCTTCATAGCGACCGAGTCCAATCCAGGCCAGGCTCCGGTTGACCAGCGCCACGACATGGTCGGGATCCAGATGCAAGGCCGCGTCGTAGTCCGCAATGGCTTCTTCGTACTGGCCCAGTTCGGCTTTGGCAACACCTTGTTCGATATACGCCTGCACAGCCTTGGAGTTGGCATCGGCAACCTCCTCCCTAGCCATTTGCGGGGTAGGCGTCGGCATCGATGCCACCACGGTTCTTGGTGTGGGTGTCGGCCGTACAGTGGCCGCAGGCACAGTGGTCACAGGGAAGGATGCATCCCCGACATCCGCCAAAATGGCCAGAATCCACTGCCCCTCCGCCAATTGGAGCCATCGGCCATCCGCAGTCTGGCCAATGGGCCTAATGGTGCTGCCCTGTTCCAACCGCTCCACAATCCGGTTCCCATAGCCGGGTCCGGAGCGCACCGGAGCAGCATACTTCAATGTGAACGCAACAGCGGGTGCAGGTGGGAGTGCATCCATTTCAGAGCAGGTGGGAGGATCGCCTTCACATTGGAGTCTGCCCAGATATTCCAACAGCACTACCGCGGGAATCGGACGCGACTCATATACCTGAAGACCCACGACGCGCCCCGTGAACCGTATGATGTCACGCTCCAGGACCCGTTCGTTCAAGGTATGTTCAATGTCTACATGCAAATGCAGCTGCGACGGCTCCAGCGCATCTCCAAGCATCTTCACAATCAAAGAGTCGGCATAACCATCCGGCATAAATTCCACATAAGAGATTTCGCCGACAAAGTAGTAAACCTCATCTATGTAGCTTTCAATATTTCTGAACAACTCATCAGGATCCAAGGTCTCGGCAGTAGGAGGATCATGCTGAGCATTCTCAGCAGAGGATTGAAGGACCACGGACGGGGATGCCGAAATCGACCCCTCAGGCATCCTGGGAAGGAGACCCCAAAGCAAGGCACTGAAAACCAGTACAGCCATTATTCTGTTGTTCATGGGCCTACCTCGGAGTTTGCCTGCTTGCCAACCTGCCTTTTGAGTTTTTTGCGCCTTGTATGGCATGGCATGTGGGCGGGGAAACTTCGGTCTTTGCCAACGGCGTTGCGGGCCTGCACGCGATTGACATGCTTTTGATCGAGGCGGGCGGTATCATCGACAAGGCGGATGGCGGCAGTGCCGGCATGGCCAGTCAGCTCCTGCAGACAGCCCCCACCCTGGTCGTGCCGACAACATCAGCCCAAGGTTGGCATGTGCAACAGCCGAACCGCTTTCCCTCTCCCAATTGCCCCGAGCATCACTCTGCAGTCAACCCGGGAATCCTATGCCAAGCCCCCGTGTTGTCAAATTGGGTCTGTGGGCCGGCAGCACTTTGGTTGATTTTGGCCAAGCAGCCACAGGCGGTGGCAGGCATGCTGTGCTGAATGTCGTCACAACCAGTCGGCACCGGACGCGACGGGACGCAGGGGAGGGCCCCGATGACAGTGGACCGATACCGGTATCGGTGAGATTGAAGCAGTGCCATGGGCCATGCTTGGAACACAGTACGGAAAACACATCCCATGCTCAAACCAAGCCACCCGCGGCTTGCCACCGGCGGTTCCGGCGGGGCACGTGCAGCCCGCCTTGGACCGGAAGATGATTGTTGGCGGCGGCCACCTCGTGGCGCAGGGGGCTACTTGGCACAGACCAGCCAGGTTGAGTATCGCGAAGGCGTTGCCACATGCCGTCCATGCGCACAGCTTGCGGGATGATGAAGTTGAGAAACCTCAGGGGATCCAATCACGGTGACTGGGTTTTGTCCTTTCCCGCCATGACCAGCGATGGCAAGGTCCTGTAGCCAGAGGCAGAATCTGTCAGGGGCTGAACCGATACCAGCCCCTGGACGGCAGCTGGATTGCGACCTTGGTCGTCATCCCGAGAAAGTCCAAAGGTTGGCAGGCCCCCGCCACATGGCAGACCGAGGCACAACTGCCAGCCACCATTGCCATATTCGCTCATCACCTCGGTTGACACCGACAGTGCATCGTCCGAGGCCCTGGAAACCAGCAAATACCGGGCCTCGGCCTTGACATTCGTGCCGGGGACTTCCACCGTGCCCTTGGCCGAACGCGTCACGCCTTGGGGGTTCAGACCCTCGACCACGACCGTGTGTGCACGGTCCACCAGCTGGCGGCGATATTGGACGACGCAAATTTGTCACTGGGGGGAGGGCGGCTTGTTGCCGGATGGTCGGCCCTCAACATTGCAACCCGCCCCCAAGGCCTGCATCGAGTCACCATCACACCGGCAGGTCCGAAGAACTCTTGCAGTGCATGGACAGTCTCTTTCGGAATCCACAGCTGCATCCTTCGCCTGCCTGCTTTCCTCCCGACTCCAATCCGCTTGATGAAGGGGGCATCAAGTCCTTGGAAAACCGCTTCCAAATGGCTTTGCTGTTGACACATTTCTGAGACATTTCATTCCTACCATGATCAGTATCAAAGTCCTTTATGGAAGGAGAATGAACATGGTTACCAAGCAAAAAACGCAGATGACACGAGTACTCCTGCTGGCGCTCATCCTCACAGCCCTCTTGGGTGCTGGGGTACTGGCGGGTTGCAAGGGTGGATCCGGACAAACCCCGCAAGCACATGATTCAGGCACTGAATCGAGCCGGGGCGAGTCGGGAGGCGAGCACGGTGGCGAAGGCTCCGAAGGCAGCAGTGCAGGCAGCGAAGAAGCTGCCGCGGCCCAGCTGACACCGGACGAAACCTTCGACATGGTTCGCAGCGGGGCCCATCTGATCCTGAGCTACGACGCCGCCAGCAACGCCTTTACGGGCACTGTGACGAACACTACCAACAACACCCTGACACGGGTCCGCATTGAAGTGCACCTGTCGAACGGCACCGAGTTGGGCCCAACGACTCCAATCGATCTGGCTCCAGGTGAAACTGCGCCGGTCGACCTGCCCTCCACGACAGCCTCATTTACCACATGGGTTGCCCATGCCGAGGTTGGCA
Organism: Caldilineaceae bacterium; assembly: GCA_965219935.1. Classification (GTDB taxonomy): domain Bacteria; phylum Chloroflexota; class Anaerolineae; order Caldilineales; family Caldilineaceae; genus Bin34. The sequence continues at coordinate 3,198,662 of CBDCOU010000003.1, forward strand.
GCGGGGCGGAAGGCCAGTCGGGCGGTGAAGGTGCCGGCGAGCACGGTGGAGCCGGAGGTGAAGGCACCGAAGGCAGCGGCGGTGAAGGCGCCGAGACCGGTGGCGGCACCGAGCTCAATGAAGCCGCCATGTCAAGCCCGACGATCCCCCTGGATCAGACCTGGCAAGGCAACCTCGGCGGATTGGCTGTGGATGCACACTACGACGCGGCGACCCAGTCTGTGGTGTCGATAGTGCAAAACACCACGGCCAACCAGCTCTGTTATGTACAGGCCGAACCACACCTGAAATCCGGAACACAGACGGTGGGGGAACTTGGCCCCGACGTGTTGGGACATCTCAACCCCGGCCAAACGGCGACCTCCAGTGTTTCGGTCTCCAGTGAACCGAGCCTCGCCGGAGTCTCCTTCGACGGCTACGTCATCCACCTGGAAGTGTTTGACTGCGCCGGTCCTGGACCTGTGCCACACACAGGTGGAGAGGGAGCTGAAGGCAGTGGCGGTGAAGAAGCCAGTGCCGCTCAGCTGACTCCCGATCAGACTTTCGACATGGTTCGCAGCGGCGCCCGGCTCATCCTGAGATACGACGCCGCCAGCAATGCCTTTACGGGCACTGTGGAGAACACCACCAACAACGTCCTGACACGGGTCCGCATTGAAGTGCACCTGTCGAACGGAACGGAGTTGGGCCCGACGACTCCGATAGACCTGGCTCCCGGTCAAATGGTTCCGGTCAACCTGCCCTCGACGACGGCCCCGTTCACCGGATGGGTAGCCCATGCCGAGGTCGGCAGCGGGGCCGAGGGTGGCCAATCGGGGGGTGAAAGCGGCGGCGAGCACGGCTCCAGCGGCTCCTCCGGCGGCGAACACGGTGGCGGCAGCGGTGGTGAGCATGGTTCCGGCGGCGAAGGACAAGGAGGTGGCTGACGTAAACCGGAACCGGCTGGAGGAAGATGGCCACAAGTGCGGCAGTCTTGCCGAAGGAACACAGCCGAAGGAACACGGTGCCTCTGAAAGGCACCGTGTTCCCCTTTCACCTGCTGTCTCGACTCGGTACACAATGACGCCATCAATCGGTATCCACTTTGTGTTCCCGGTTTCGTTTGGGAAGATTCCCACGTTGTTGGGAATACAAGACCAACCCCCTCGTTCCCTCACGTCCATCGCGAGCACAAGCCTGTAAGGCAATTAACACCCGGTCTGGCCTAGCCGATGACGCAATGGGCCAAACCCGGAGGACTGACAATGCGCAGATTGGTATTGATAGTCGAAGACGATCTCAGGATCGCGAACTGGGTCAAGGTGTATTTCGAACGCGCCGGATTTGCTGCGGAGATCGCCAACGACGGCAAAGTGGGTTTGTCCATGGCCCGTCAACTGACCCCGGACCTGATCATCCTCGACCTGATGCTGCCCAGTCTCGACGGCGTGGAACTGTGCAGAATTCTGCGTCGGGAGACGGATGTTCCCATCATCATGCTCACGGCCAAGGAAGCCCCGGTCGAACGCATCGTCGGCCTGGATAGCGGAGCGGATGATTACATCATCAAACCCTTCGATCCGGACGAAGTCATTGCCCGCGCCGAGGCCGTGCTGCGGCGCGTCAAAGGCAAGGTGCAGAACGTCCTGACACGAGGCAACATCACGCTGAATGAAACCACCGGGACGGTACTGGTCAACGACGAACCGGTGACGCTTAGCCAAGCGCAGATGGCCCTCTTGTCGACCTTCATGCGGCACCCGAATCAGTTGCTCACTCGCCACCAGTTGATCTCCCTGGCCTTCAACGACGATTTTGACGGGTACGACCGTGCCATCGACAACCAGGTCGCCCGTTTGCGCAAACAGATCCATCGGGAGGGCAGCCAACCCATTCATACGGTCTATGGAGGCGGTTACAGATTTGTGGCGGTGGACGAATGAAGTCCTTGCGCTGGCGGATCATGGGTTCGACCGTCCTGGTCGTCATGCTCACGGTATTGACCAGCGTTGGCGTGGGTTACTACGCGACCCAGTCTCGCCTTGGTGTATTCGTAGACCGAATCGGCTCCGACGAGGCGGTTCAGCTGGCCCGGAACCTGAGCCGGGAGTACACCGCCGCCGGTGGGTGGGAAACAGTGGACAGGGCGTTGTCCGAGGCCGGATACATCTACGATGGAGCCCGGACGGGAGAGGAAGGGCATGCGGAGGGGGAGGAACAGTCCTTGGAACTCTTCCACAACGACCGGGTTCGCGTCGTGGTCGTGAGCATGGACGGACGAGTCGTAAGGGACAACCTGTCCAAACAGTCGCCCGGGTCCACCGCACCTTCTCTGGATGGGCATCGCGAGACGGTGTTCGATTTGGCTACGAACCAGCCCGTGGGCTACGTCTACATGAACGTGAACCATGAGTTCCTATCGAGCGAGTCGCAGGGGTTTCTCAACACGCTCCTGTACATCACCGCCATCGGCGGGATACTGACGGTCGGCATCGCCGTTCTGCTGGCCACATGGTTGTCCAAGCGGATCACGTCGCCTGTAACGGCTCTGACGGAGGCCACCCAGGCCATTGCCCAGGGAGATACGGCCCGTCTGCCGGTCGCGTCCTCGGACGAGTTGGGAAGGATGAGTGCGGCATTCAACCGGATGATCTCCAGCCTGGAAACTCAGCGCGAGCTTCGCCGACAGCTGATCAACGATGTCTCCCATGAACTGAATACGCCCTTAAGCGTCATTCTGCTGGAGGCAAAGGGACTGCGCGACGGACTTCAGACCGCCGAAGGCGCATCGGACCACATCATCCAGGAGGTGAACAGGCTGCGCGGTCTCGTAACTGATCTGGACTGGCTGGCGGAAACGGACCAGGGCGAGTTGAAGCTCTCCCTGCAAGCAAGTTCGGTGTACGAGTTGCTCACCGCAGAAGTGGACCGCTGGGCGCCACAGTCCCAAGCTCGCCGGATTCAAGTGTCGCTGCAGATTTCCGACGGCCTCCCGGACGTGGACCTTGACCGGATGCGCATGAGCCAGGCATTGGGGAACGTCCTGGGCAACGCCATTCATTGCACCGAGACGGGCGGGCGTATCGTGCTTGGGGCGGCGTTGGAAAGGGCCGGGATGTTGACCATCTCGATCGCCGACAACGGGATCGGCATTCACGCGGCAGACCTTCCCCATATCTTCGACCGCTTCTACCGCACCAACCAGTCCCGCAGTCGCGGGATTGGCGGTACGGGTCTGGGATTGGCCATCACCCGGGCCATAGTCGAAGCGCACGGGGGTATCGTTGCCGTGGCCAGTGACGGTCCGGGACAGGGTGTGACCGTGACCATTCGCCTTCCCCTGAATAGGTGAGCGTTATCCCCACTGGTCTCAGTGCCGACCACGCGGCGCTGTGGGATTGGGACCGAGTATGGAAGGGATGCCCCCAGTTGTCGGAATCCGACCAAGCCGCGTGACACGGTCGCCCAGATTCCGACCCCGAAACCATGCTTCAGGATCAGCGGCTGTTGTAAATCTGCTCCATGAACGCATAGATCCCCGGATACTTCCGGCGTAGCACCGCGTTTCCCGCATGGCGCGGGATCCCGAGATGGGACAGTTCCGAGTTCTCGTCAAAATATATGGTCGTGAACACCGCGAAAAATTCGTCGACATTGGTCATCGCGTATTCCCCGGTGAACCAACCGGCCCGTTGCGCCTCGGTGTACAGCTCCTTGTTCTTCGCGCGCTCTGCAGCGTTGAAGCAAAGGTTCATGATGGCGTGTGCATACTCGTGGATCGCCACGTCGACAAAAGCGTGTTGGTCCCCGGGCAGTCGGAGCAGGTTCATCTCGCTGGTTGACGACACGGGTTGACCCGGGACTCCACCGAGTCCACTGACCGTCTCGATATCGGGTGTGTCCTTCGAATCGGCGAACTCCGGCAGCTCATACACGTATGAGCCCTTGGGGATGATGGCAAGGTCCGCGCCTGAAGCCGCCAGGCAGGCGGGAATCCCCGGTCGAATGCGGGCCAGCATGCGGCGGATAGTATCCGCGGCCGCGTGCAAAGCCCTGGGATCCACTCGGCCGGGCGCCTTAACCCAAATCCCCAAGCCGTCGACATCCAGGTACTGGCCATAGTAGGAGGGAACTTGGACGATGCGCAGACTGTCCAACACCTGCCTTCTGACCGCGTCGAACTTTTCCCAATCGCACATGCGGTGCTGCACCCGGAATCCCCGCGCGGGGCCTGTCAGGGAGGGTGTCAGCATGATGGCCTCCTCCACGTCAAGGATGCAGTACTCGGGACTTTCCTGAACCCGGTACTTGAGGACGTACCGTTCTTGGCCCTCCACCTGCCGTCGCTCGAAGGAATTGATCTCGAACAGCGAAGCGTCCTCCCACCAGTCCTGCCGTGCCCCATCCCGAATCCGTTGGGCAAACTGTTCGAGCGGGGTGCCGGCAGGCTGAAGGTACGTCCGCATGTGCACACTGCCACTGTCGGATGTCCAAAATGCCTCCGTATGCCCTCCCCACTCCTTGACCCATGCCACCGACAAGTCGATGGCGTAGTCGTAGTCGTGGTTTTGGATCACAATCCCGGATGCGGTGACGACCGCGGGTGCCGGTGCAGCCGCAGTTTGCGGGGCTGCAGTCGGTGTGGGCGGCGCGGCCGGTGTGGATGTGGGAACCGGAGTCGGGGTCGGCCGTTGGTTGGTGATCCCATCCGCATGCACCCAGCCCGTCGTCCCATCCGCCAGACGGACAAACACCCATCCCTGGTCGCGTCGCAGTTCGCACACCGGCTGCCCGGCCGACACATACTTTCCGGTATGGGCATGCCCGGTTCCAGGTCCCTGCCGCACGCGATAGGCAACCGCACTCGCGCCCCAGGCATCCCTGCACGATGCAGCCGTGGGAGTGGCCGTAGGCCGCGGAGTGGGAGTACGCGCCGGCCGGCGGGTGGCTGTCGGCGTGGGCGGGACGGGCGTTGCACCGCGCGACACCAGGTACTCCCGCCAAGTTCCCAGATCATGGCCAAGAACCCAACCGCTTTGTCCGTCTTCCGCCTTCACCCAGTGATGTTCGGTCTTCGACCGAACCCAGGTGGCCTCGACACACACCTGGAGTCCGCCGGGGAGTGCCTCGGAGCCATTCAGAAACGTCACGGGCGGTGTGCGTTGCATCACGTACACCGGTCCCTCCTCGCATGCGAGGAGGGACACCGGCTCCGGGATTGTCGGAACGCACAGCCGGGCACCGGTTCCGGGGACAACCGCAGGTTCCAGATGATTCACATGCGCCAGCGTGGCGACATCGACGCCATGGGGACTGGCGAGGGAGACCAATGTATCTCCCGACCGGACTACAACCTCCAACGGACAGACCACCCGCGGTGCTTCCGCAAGATTGATGTCGGAGGGCACTTGAAGCGTCTGCCCCATGTACACGACCCCGGCCGCCACGACCTCCGGGTTCAGGGCCAACAGCCCGGTGACGGTCAGGCCGTGGGCCGCGGCGATGATTTCCAGCGTGTCGCCATCCCTGACGAGGTAGGTCGAGGCGTTGTCGGCGGCGCGTGCGGTTCTCGCGGCAAGACCGAGACCCAGGGCGCAGACCATCGCGGCCAGCAACCACCAACGGAGAGGATGGGCCAGAGGCTGTTGTTTCATGGGCTCAAGAATGTCATTGGAGTTCTACCCGAAGTCGGAGCTCCCGGTCGAGATGGCGGATTGGAGGAGACAGGAATGCAATGAGGATGGATCACGGCGCGCCGGAACATTCCAGATGCCGCGGGGTCAGCCGCGACAAAGCCCGCGGGATGGTTCAACGAGCCCCATAGATTTCCTCAATGAACGTGAAGATCTCCGAAACACCCTCCGCCTCCAGTTTCTTCTTCAAGGCCTCGCGTCCCGTGTTGCGCGGAATGCCAAACCGGCTCAACTCACTGGTTCTATTGAAGTAGACGGTGGTGAGCACAGCGAAGAACTCTCCGTTGTTGTGGACCATGAGGTATTCATCCAGTGGGAAGAGTTGGGCGGATTTGGCGTCCTCGTACAGACGCTCCCACCGGGACTGTTCCGCGGACGTAAAGCAGACCTCCTGAATGACATGTGCCAACTCGTGCATCGTGGTGTCGATGCCCTTGGCAATGTTGCTGGGCAAACCCAGGATATTCTCTTCATTGGTCGCCGCCACAGGATCCTGCTTGCTTTTGAAGTTGCCCCGGTTGTCATCAAGCGGCGTGCCGTCCCAGGGATGCTTCATGTCCTTGAAGTGGGCAAAATCGGGCAGCACGGAAATCTTCTCGTCCCAGGGAATGATCACGATCGACGCGCCGGCCCTCTTCAGGCATTCGGGAAAGCCGCTGCGACTGCCGGGCGCCAGCAGCACTTCAATGGTGTCCTTCACCACTTGCAGGGCCCTGGGATCGACGTTGCTGCCCGCCTTGACCAGGATGCCGCGGGTCTCCAGGATCTGGGTGTAGTAACCACCTGACTGTGTGGTGGGAGTCGGCGTGAAAACCGTGGTCGCAGCCGGTTGGCTGTTGGTGATACCGTCCCCGTGTACCCAGCCCGTTGTTCCGTTGGCCAGACGGACCAACACCCATCCCCGATCGCGTCGCAGCTCGCACACCGCCTGACCCGCCGCCACATACTGCCCGGTATGGGCATGCTGCGTACCCGGCCCGGTGCGCACGCGGTAGGCAACCGCACTCGCACCCCAAGCATCCCGGCACTTCCCTTCCGTGGAGATCGGTGTGGGCGTACGCGTGGGGCGCGGTGTTGCCGTCGGAATGGGGATGGACGGATCAATCGATGCCCGATACGCCGACCAAGTCCCCACATGGCGCGAGGCAATCCAACCCGTTTCGCCGGTCTCCGCAACCACCTTCAACATTGAGAACCCGGTGGCAGCCCCCGAGACTCCCTGGACGCAAACCTGGATCCCGGGCGCAAGCGCCTTATTCGAGAAGGCAAACGTAGCCGAATGTGAACCGGCCAGAATGTATTGCACTTCGTCTGCGCACTCTATTTTCGCAACCGGCGTCGCTGTACCGATTGACGAGACCTCTTCGGAGACCACAGGGATGCACAGTTGTGTGCCGGCGACCAGGGCCCCACCCGGGTCACGGCGGTTCACTTGTGCAAGCGTGCCGGGACCCACGCCATGGGCGCCGGCAATGGCGGCCAGCGTGTCACCATCCCGAACGGCGTACCGCAATGGGCATACGACCTCCACCGTCGGCAGGGGACCGGTCCGGGACGGAACCTGGAGCGACTCGCCCACATACACCACGTCGGCACCGGCCAGATTGGGGTTCAGGGCCAGCAACCCCTTGACGGTCAGGCCGTGGGCGGCGGCGATGGTTTCCAGCGTGTCACCTTGCTTAACTACATACGACACGGTGGTTTCCGTCGCCGAGGCCAAGGGCGCGGCCACTGTCAGCCACAACACGTACACGGCCGCGACCAACAGCCACTTCAGGAAAGTTCGGGGCAAGAGGTGTCGTCTCATGAGCTGTGAAGGCTAAACAGGAAATTTCACCCGGTGTTGGCTAGCTGGCTGACACCGGAGGCTTGACACGAGGCAAGGGACCACCCCCCACAACGCGGCATGACCAGGCTGGCATCGCGCTCCACTGATCTGCCGATCATGAAATCGAACAACGTGCCACAATCCATCAACACCATTTCGACATATTAATTCCTGTCTACTTGAACGGGACAGCTGCACATCGTGGTTCTCAACAACGCAGCCATCCACCAGTCCTGACCGGTCCGGAAGACCCGAGCAGACTTGGCGGCGCGCGGCAACCGACTGTTGTACCTGCCGGCCTCCAGCCCGGAGCTGAGCGACACCGAACGGACCTTCCGGAAGGTTAATGAGGCCATGCCCTAACGCCCCTTCACCGGGGACGGACCACTGACGGCAACCGTGAAGGCTGTCGTCCGGCAGGTCAACACACAGCTGCTGTCTTCTCTTCACGTCATGCGAGGGTTTGGTCGGGTCCTGTTCGCGACATCTCCCAATTCCTGCATTCATGTCAATGGTGGACAGGGCAAACCCCAGTGATGTGGCTGTGTGCCACACCACACCGAGATTTTCGTTGCACCCAGACTTGGCATAGGAAGCCGCCGTGAATGTCAAGATGACATTCACGGCGGCTTCCTACAAAATTTATTAGTGAGATTTTGTGATGAATCTGATCCAGTGGAGTTCACAGCACATGAAGAATCCAAGGGGATTGTTCAGGCTGGGCTCGTTGACGCTCTTGGCCCTGATGCTGATGGCGGCCATGACCCTGCCCTCCTCGGCCGCCGACATCTGCAGCTCCCAACAGATGCTGGAGGAAGTCGAGATTATCAGTGTCATAGCCAAGGCATCACCGGCCGTCTGGAGTGCCAAAGGCCTGGTGAAATTCGACTATGGCGGCGACATCGAGAACGGCCTCCTGGAGATCCGGTTCAAGGATATCGCCACCGACTTCGACTTTGACGGCTACATCATCGAAGCCGTGTCCGGCGACGATGACCCCGGAGACTCCCGCAGACTGGGAGTCCCCGACTACAAGTCACCTTCGCTGATCGCCCGGCCCGCGGTCGTCGGCTCTACGGTCACGGAGGTGCTGAACCTCGAGCCCGGCACCAAGTACTACGTCACGGTCCATGCCGTGAACCACAACACGGTGCAGATCAGTCCGGACCAACGGGCGCAGGACAGCCGTTCCGCCACGACCCTGCTGAGCGCACCGTTCTTGGGGGCCGTTGAATTCGCAAGCCTGACGGGCACAGTGACCAATGGGGTCTTTGCACCCACGATAACCGATGGCGTCACACAATCTTGTACGCCTGATGACACCAATGCCGCTACATGCCAGTTCACCTGGTGGCACGTTCGCTTGGCAGACGATGACTTCAAGGGCACCCACTTCGCGCTCTACGGGGTCAGGGGCGAAGCCGGACAACACTATTTCCGGTGGTTGAAGCCCCATCAGTTCGGCCCATTCGACCATCTACTGGACACGGATGGCTCATGGACATGGAGCGCGGGCCTTGAGCTTCCCCCGGGGACCCGAGACCCGGGCGAGCAAGCCGACATGCTGTCCCTTGACGAGGACGGCAATGTCGATGACCACTGCGCCGACAAGGACATCAACGGCGATTGCGGTCACACCCACTACCTCTTCAAGGCCGTGGACGCGAACGGCAAATCCGTGGCCAGCGAATTGGTGGAGACGCAGGGCAGATTGGGCCACTTCACGCACGGGGGCTTGGACTACTTCCAAGTGGTGTTTGCCGCCGAACCCGGTGATCTGACCCTGTCCGTTTCCCTGGGTCGCATGGTGGGCGGCCAGTACAAAGCCATGAGCGACACGGCATCCGTGACGTTCGAGGCTCCGAACGACCTGCGGGCCCTTGACCAGACATACCTTGAGTACCGTCAGGTCCTGAATGACCTCACCGGCGAATACGACGAAAACAAGGATCTCGTGCAGTGGCTTGGCGCCAACGATACCGGCACCGGTCGCTCAATCTGGAACCGGGATCCCGAGCGCGGGTTTTCAGCAATCGAGGGCGTATCCGCTGCCTACGGCAGGAATGTGCTGCAGGCCCATCTCAACAACCAGTTGAAATAACACCCTCGGCAACTGCCAACTGAACACTACCGCAATGTGCACTTGGACCAGCCCCGCGTTGGTGACGTTGGACATCGCCGCAACCCTTCGGGGTTCCGGACCCTGTCCCGACGGCGACGGTGACTCCGAGGCCATTTAGCCACAAACCAGAGGTAACCAAATGCAACTTCAGATTCGCTGGGCGGGCGCGGCGTTGCTGGCTGTCGCCATCTTCACCCTCGTCATCGACACCAGCTTCGCACGCGGCGACCTGTTTGATGACGACTACTACGACTGTCCCTCGGCGATTCGCCTTTCGGAAGGCCAGATCACGAGCCTGACCGTAGCCCGGAATCCCAAGGCCCGAAGCAAGGTCGACGTCTCTTGGACTGCCACCGACCCCGACACCTGGGGGCTAGGGCCCAACGCATACAACGCACTGTTCGCGATCATCCTGGACGACAAGGTAAAGGACCCGGTTGAAAAGACCGCGACCCTTGGGACCCGGAGCGTAACCTTCGAAAACGTTGCCACCCACGCCAAGGCGGAAGTGCAGATGGCAGTCGTGGTGGCAGGGGAATCGGACAATTTTGTCGCCAGCGACATTTTGCAGGTCGACTTGGTGGAAGGTCTAAGCGCAAGTCGGAGCGAACCGCTGGAAAGGCCGTCATTCAGTTCCAGTTGGAGATACCAGGACAGTAGTGAAGATGACCTTTGGGGAATTGCGACGACCGAAAGTCCAGACATTCCAAATGGTGAGTTCTACTATATTGGCTACAACCATGACTTCGTCAACTATTTGGCTATGGGCGACAACATAGTCACCAGACCTGACATTCCAAGACTCAGGATTGGACTCAGGCACGAAGAGAACACCGATGCGGAATCCTTGGACATGGTCGGTTTCAAGTCGTATCGGATTAGCATCCTCGATGGAAATGGTGATCAGGTCGCGACTTTCGCGACCGTCAGGTCTGATCCAGGGCTCGGTTCTGATTATACAACCGTGTGGCAGGGGATCGGGGAAGTTAGTCCTGGCGTGGTAATTGATGATGGATTACTGCATAATTGCTTTTCATTGGATGATGGCCTATCGGGTGCGGACAAGACGTTTTACAATGTACGCGTCTTACACGATGGTGTTGTATACGATGCCGAAGCCGGCAAATTTAAGTTCCATAGTAATAGGGACGAATTAGCTTTTAGACTAACCGCTGGCGGCGCGGACGTCCCGGGTGTAGCCTTTTCTACTAGCCGTCCGTGCCGTATCACTCAGCCGGAAGGTTTCTTCGAAATCTATAACCGTCATTACGTGGAAGGTGTCACCCAGTATTTCCCAGTTGGTTTCTACGCGCCTAATCCAGACGAACATTCAGACTTTCCAGTTGATGTCATGGATTCAAGTGAAACATTCACTTTGCAAGCCTGGGCGGTTAACCATGTCGGAGAGTCCCTCAGTACGAAGGCATCTCTGAAGGTCCGGACTGACAGTACCAGATACGGCGCCGGAACATTTAGGAACCTACTCAACAGCGGCCCCTCGCCCGACTTTCCCCCGATTCCCATTACCGGGTCCACTGTCACGCAGTTTACGGTGATCAAGTCGGACTGAGCTTGGAAAACGCGTTGGCCGTTTGACGTTCCGGAGATGTCTTCCCATGCATGAAAGAAGCGATTCTTATCAGACCCGTGAGGGTAGCTCCCTGAACATCAAGACAATGCTTGCGACCGCTGTCATGGTTGCGATTGTAGTGACTGGCTTTGCCTCGACAACGGTCAGCTGGGGGCAATCCGATTCGTCGGACGACTCCGTCTGTGCCGACGTTGACGTCACGGCCGTCGATGACAAGGGGCGAACGGCCCTGCACCTGGCGGCCATCGCCGACAACGAGGACATGGCGGCCTGCCTCATTGACAAAGGCGCCAACCTGCAGACGCACGACACCGACCTCGGCGAAACCCCGCTGCATTCCGCCGCCCGATACGACAGCAAAGCGGTTGCCGCCCTGCTCCTGAAACGCGGTGCCAAAGTCGACGCCGGGTTAAGCGGCAACACAGCCACGGCGCTCCTGTGGGCCGCCCAGTTCGGCAGCAAAACAGACGTGGCAAAGCTCCTCCTCGACAATGGGGCTGCGGTCGATGCCCGCGACAATGCCAAGCACACACCCCTGCATGGCGCTTCGTGGGCTGGTGCCGACAACCCCGACATGGCCGCCCTGCTGCTCGACCGCGGCGCAGACATCCAGGCCCTCCAGCAGGACAGGGTACCAGCCCTGTGGCAGGCGATCCGCTACGACCGGGCCAAGGTCGCGGCCCTGCTGCTCGACCGCGGGGCCTACCTCAACTCCGAGGGCGAGTCGATCGACAGCCTGTTGAACCTCGCCAACCACCACGGCAGCACGGCGGTCGCGGCCATGCTCCGCAATCGGGTTCCTACGGCCACCCCTACTCCGGTGCCACCCACGGCCACCCCTACTCCGGTGCCACCCACGGCCACCCCTACTCCGGTGCCACCCACGGCTACCCCTACTCTGGTGCCACCCACGGCTACCCCTACTCCGGTACCACCCACGGCTACGCCCACGCCGCTACCCCCCACGGCCACGCCTACTGCGCCTCCCGCCACCGTCTGCTCGCACATCGATGTCAAGGCGGTTGATGGCCAGGGGCGAACGGCCCTGCACCTGGCGGCCATCGCCAACAACCAGGCCATGGCGGCCTGCCTTCTTGATGCGGGCGCCGACTTGCACGCGCGCAACTCCAGCCCCGGCGAAACCCCACTGCATTCCGCCGCGCGACACGACAGCAAGGCAGTCGCTGCACTGCTCCTTAAGCGAGGTGCCCAAGTCGATGCTGCCACCACCACATACAGCGCCACCTCGCTCCTGTGGGCCGCCCAGTTCGGCAGCAACACGGCAGTGGCAAAGCTTCTCCTTGACAATGGGGCTGCCGTCGATGCCCGAGACAGTGCCAAGCACACACCCCTGCACGCCGCGGCCTGGGCCGGAGCCGACAACCCCGACATGGCCGCCCTGCTGCTCGACCGTGGCGCCGACATTCAGGCCCTCCAACAGGACGGGGTGCCGGCCCTGTGGCAGGCGATCCGCTACGACCGAGCCAAGGTCGCAGCCCTGCTGCTCGATCGCGGCGCCTACCTCAATTCAAAGGGCGAGTCAATCGATGTATTGCTGAACCTCGCCAACCACCACAGCAGCACGGCGGTCGCGGCCATGCTCCGCAAACGGGATTCCTCGACCACACCTACTCCAACACACACGCCCACACCCACTCCAACATCCACGCCCACACCGTCAACCGCCTCACTGTCAACCGCCACCGTCTGCGCGCAGATCGATGTCACGGCCGTCGATGGCAAGGGGCTGACGGCACTGCACCGAGCGGCCGCCGCCAACGACCAGGCCATGGCGGTCTGCCTCCTTGACGCAGGTGCCGACCCGGAGGCTCATGACGCCACGTACAGCAGCACTCCGCTCCTGTGGGCCGCCCAGTTCGCCAGCGACACGACCGTGGCAAAGCTCCTCCTCGACCGCGGGGCCGCGGTCGATGCCCGCGACAGTGCCAAGCACACCCCGCTGCACGCCGCCGCCTGGGCCGGCACTGACAACCCCGACATGGCCGCACTGCTGCTCGACCGCGGGGCCGACATCCAGGCCCTCCAGCAGGACGGGGTGCCGCCCCTGTGGCAGGCGATCCGCTATGACCGGGCCAAGGTCGCAGCCCTTCTGCTCGACCGCGGGGCCTACCTCAACTCCAAGGGCGAATCGATCGACGACCTGCTGAACGAGGCCAACCGCCACGGCAGCACGGCGGTGGCAGCCATGCTCCGCAACCGGGATGCCACAGTCACCCCCACACCACCACCCACCGTCACACCCGCACTGCCACCGACCGTCACGCCCACGCCGTCGACCACCGTGTGCGCGCAGATCGATGTCACGGCCGTCGATGACAAGGGCCTCACAGCCCTGCACCTGGCCGTCATCGCCGACAACCAAGCCATGGCGACCTGCCTCCTTGGTGCAGGTGCCGACCCGGATGCGCGCGACTCCACCACCGGCGGCACCCCGCTCCTGTGGGCCGCCCAGTTCAACAGCGACACGACCTTGGCAAAACTGCTCCTCGACCGCGGGGCCGCGGTCGATGCCCGCGACAACGCCCAACACACCCCGCTGCATGCCGCCGCATGGGCCGGTACCGACAACTCCGCCATGGCCGCCCTGCTACTCGACCGCGGTGCCGACATCCAGGCCCTCCAACAGGGCGGGGTGCCGCCTCTGTGGCAGGCGATCCGCTACGACCGGGCCAAGGTTGCCGCCCTGCTACTTGACCGCGGGGCCTACCTCAAATCCAAAGGCGAGTCGCTCGACGACCTGCTGAACGAGGCCAACCGCCACGGCAGCACGGCGGTGGCAGCCATGCTCCGCAACCGGGATCCCTCGGTCACACCCACACCGCCACCCACCGTCACTCCCACCGCCACCTCGTGTCGGGACGCCTGGGGTGCCAGTACCGTTCGCTACCGAGTGCGCACCGGCCCGGGCACCGAGTTTGACCACACTGGTCTTTATGTGGAGAAGGATGAACCCGTGTGCGAACTTGGGCGCTCCAAGGGGTGGGTCGAGATCCGCCTTGCCAATGGTGATTCAGGCTGGGTGCATGAGGATGGCATCACCGACACCAGACCACCGGTCGCCGCCTGTGGCTTCAGCGACATTCATGCCGGTGACAGTCGGGGCAGGACACCGCTGCATACCGCGGCGAACAAGGACAACCGCGACACCGCGGACTGCCTCCTCGATGCAGGTGCCGACGTCGATGCCCGAGACAACAATGGGGAGACCCCGCTGCACCACGCAGCCGATGAACATAGCCGGACCACGGCCATTCTGCTGCTGAGCCGCGGTGCCGACATTAACGCCCGCGATGACCGAGGCGAAACTCCGTTGCACGAAGCGGTCAAGGTCAGCGGAAGCTATCCAGGCAGCGAAAACATGGCACGGCTGCTCCTCGACAGCGGTGCCAACGTTGATCCGCGCGACACCTACGACGGCACCACCCCCTTGGGTGCCGCAGTCGCAAGGTCCGCCTATGCCAACGTGGCACTACTCCTCGAACGCGGTGCCAACCCCGATGCCGCCAATGACCACGGAGAGACTCCGCGGCAGATTGCGAACGAAATAGGCGTCAAGCCAATCGTGGATTTGTTTAAAAAGGAACCGACCCGTCCGCCAACACCGGAGCCGCCAACACTGGAGCCCTGCACGGACCTTCTGGCGGGGGTCGACATCCACTCCAAGGACATAGACGGTAGTACACCCCTACACCATGCCGCCTTGGGGGGCAATCTGCCTCTGGCGGAGTGCTTGTTGAAGGCCGGTGCGGATCCCAAAGTGAAGGACAACGACGGTCGCACACCCCTGCATAGGGTTGCTGAGTCGGGTGCAAAAACCCCGATGGTGGCTGGCGTGATGGAAGACATTCTCGCATTACTGATAGACGACGGTGGAGCCGATCTTGAATCCCAGGACAAAGACGGTCGAACCCCACTGGACCATGCCGCCTTTTGGGGCAATCTGCCTCTGGTGAAGTACCTGTTGGAGAATGACGCGGATCCCAAAGCGAAGGACTACACTGGTGACACACCCCTGCATAAGGTGGCTGGCTCGGGTGTAATAATGACGTTGGAGGCTGACGTAATAGAAGGCATTCTTGCATTACTGATAGACGACGGTGGAGCCGATCTTAATGATAAAGGCCTTGCGGGCAACACACCTTTACATGTGGCTGTGCGAAATGGAAACTCGGTGGTGGTCGAGCAGTTCCTGAAGCGCAAAGCCGAGCTCAACATCATGAACAATGCCTTTATCACGCCTCTGCATTTGGCTGCCGAGGACGGGAACTGGGATTTTGCAGTCATGTTGCTGAACGAGGGAGCGAACGCCGATGCTGAAGAAAATCCATGGGAATGGGCGGAACCGGTATTGGTGCGTCTGGGCGGGACGCGATCTTCCGGCAAGCCTGCCAATTTTGCAGCCAATAACAATTATCCCTGCCTCGCGGGGTATATTAATTTACATGAAACTCGATACTTGGACGGAGACGCCTGGCACGATATACTGGAAGTTATTAATCTAATAAAAAAAGAGATTGAATTGCATGTGCTTACTACAGAGGCGATAAGAATCGTAGGGCCTGGAAGAATAGCCAGCGGATTGAAAGTGGTTTCAAAAGGTGCGAAAGTATATTTTTTGTACAAAATGGGTGACTTAGGTTACAAAATGGGGGGACCATTGGGTGCAGAATTAAGAAAGAATGTAGAACTCAGTGATTATATGAACAGATGCGAGCAGTATTTGTCGATTGTCTTGGGTGATTACGACAAGTTCACCTCTGTCAGTGCCGGGGGGCACCACACGTGCGGGTTGCGCATGGACGACACCGTTGCCTGCTGGGGACAGAACGAGGATGGCCAGGCCAGTCCGCCGAGCGGGACGTTCCAGTCCGTCAGTGCCGGGAGTACCCACACGTGTGGGTTGCGCATGGACGACACCGTTGCCTGCTGGGGACAGAACGGGGATGGCCAGGCTAGTCCGCCGAGCGGGACGTTCCAGTCCGTCAGTGCCGGGACTCGCACCACATGCGGGGTGCGCATGAACGACACCATTACTTGCTGGGGACTTGGGGCGAAATCCTACGCGGGGAGGTTCCAGTCCTTCAGTGTTGGGGATGGCCTCTATTGCGGGTTGCGCATGGACGACAACACCGCCGTTGAGGCCACCGTTGCCTGCTGGTGGAGAATTGTGCGCTTGGGGCAAGCGCCACCGGCAGACGATTGGTTCCAGTCCGTCAGTGCCGGGGAATTACACGCGTGCGGAGTGCGCATGGACGACACCGTTGCCTGCTGGGGGGTGAACAGTTATGGCCAAGCGAGTCCGCCGAGCGGGACGTTCCAGTCCGTCAGTGCCGGGGGCGGGCAGCCCGGCTTTAATCTAACAATCGGTCACACATGTGGAGTGCGCACCAACAGCACCATTGCCTGCTGGGGGGGACAGGGGGCTCAGCGCAATGATGGTCGGGCGAGGCCAATGGACGGGACGTTCCAGTCCGTCAGTGCCGGGGGTGGGCACACGTGCGGGGTAAACACCGACGGCTTCGTCCTTTGCTGGGGAAGCAACAAGTATGGTCAGGCGACACCGCCCAAGTCCGAATAGACCACCATCGAAATCCTGCGTGACATCCTCCCAGCAACAACCCCGCTGACTGAACTTGTGGCCCTGTGGGACTTCCTGTACTTCATGACCGACCCGCGCGTGCTCTCCACCAACAACTGGGCCAAGCAGGCCATGATCGCCAACTTCAACAACCGGATGACGTGATTTTCAGATACTCACCAGGAGTATGACAACCATAAAAGGATTGAAAGGATTGTTCAAACTGGGCACGTTGACAATTTTGCCCCTTACGCTGACGGCAGCAATGGCCCTGCCGTCCTCGACAGCCGACGTGTGCAGTTCCAGTCAGATGCTGGACGAGGTCGAGATTGTCAGTGTCGCAGCCAAGGAATCACCGGCCGTCTGGAGTGCCCAGGGACTGGTGAACTTCGACTATGGCGGCGACATCGAGAACGGTCTCGTGGATGTCCAGTTCAAGGATATCCCCACCGACTTCGAGTTTGATGGCTACATCATTGAAGCCGTTCCCGGCGACGATGACCCTGGCGACTCCCGCAGACTGGGGGTCCCCGACTTCAAGTCGCCTTCGCTGATCGCCCGGCCCGCAGTGGTCGGCTCCACGGTCTCGGAGGTGCTGAACCTCGAGCCCGGCACGAAGCACTACGTGACGGTCCATGCCGTGAACCACAACACGGTGCAGATCAGCCCGGACCAAAGGGCGCAGGACAGCAGTTCCGCCACAACCTTGCTGAGTGCGCCGTTCCTGGGCACCCTTGTATATGGGGCTTATATCGCTAAGTTGACAGCGTGGGTCTGACTGAAGCCACCTTGGCGCGCCAAGGTGCTACACTGGTCCCAAGAACGAAGGCCGGGATTGGTGCCCGACCTTCAAACCGGACACGGTGCAGATAGCCACCATGACCAGCAAGCCCCATTCTACAACCGAACCAGCCCCGACGATACACCGCACCTTGCGCGTGCGCCTGTATCCCGGCGATGCCGAGACCGGAAACCGGCTGGCGGGCACGGCGGGTGCGTACCGGTTCGTATACAACCGGCTGCTGGGCGATCAGAACCGCCTGTATGCCATGTGGCGGGCGCTCCACGTGCCCGCACTGCACTGGCCGGAAGTCCGCGGCCGCACAACCGCTTGGGGCCAGGCCAAGCGCAAGGCCATGGGGTCCGCGCCGTCCACCGCGTACTTCACGTTCAGCCAACGCTTCAGGGATCTGTGGGACGATCCCGAACTGGCCTGGCTGCGGGAGTACCCGTACAAGGTGCTGCGCAACGCCGGCAAGGACCTGTCGCTGGCGTTCGCACACTACTTCAGGGCCCAGGCCGAGTTTGCGGAACGCGGCGAGGAGATGCCGGTGCGCAAGTCGGACGGCAAGCCCCTTGCGCATCCACGCTTCAAGTCGCGGTTCCGGGGCGAACCGTCGTTCGGCATCCCCGACGGCGTATCCATCCGGGACGGTCGCTTGCGCGTGCCCAAGGTCGGGTTGCTGCGCATGGGCCCGTTGCGCCTGTATGCGGATTGCAAGCCCCTGACCGTGCGCGTGCGGCGCGAGGCACACGGCACCCATCCCAAGTGGTACGCGTACATCTGCTTCGAGGTACCTGCGGACCATGCGGACGTGGTGCAACCCGCACCGGACGGCGCCCTGGGCCTGGACCGCAACGTGGGGCAGGCGACGGACAGCGATGGCAAGGTCCATGACATGCCGGACACGGACCGCACGGACGCACAGATCAAACGCCTGCAACGCGAACTCAGCCGCAAGCAGGGTTGGGGCCCCCGGTCGCGCGGCCAGCGCAAGTCGAACCGGGGTCGTCGCATCAACGGCCGGCTGCAGAAACTCCACAGGCAGCGCGCCCGCAAACGCGACGACGCCACCCACCAAACCAGTCGCAAGCTGGCGGACACGGCCCACACGGTCGTTGTTGAGGACCTGCACACCAAGGCCATGACGGCCTCGACCCAGGGCACGGAGGAGCAGCCCGGCCGGAACGTGAAGCAGAAGGCCGGCCTGAACCGGGAGATCCTGGCGAGCGGCTGGGGCGGCCTCGAGCGCAAGCTGGACTACAAGGCGGGCGTGCTGGTGAAGGTCGATCCGGCCTACACGTCGCAAGCCTGCAGCCGGTGCGGGTACACGGACAAGTCCAACCGGCCGTCGCAGGCGGTCTTCCGGTGCGGGGTCTGCGGGTTCCGCCTGAACGCCGATCACAACGCGGCGATCAACATCCTGACGCGCGCGGGGCTTCCGCACGTGTCCGCCAAGGGCCCGCGGGCAAGGGGCTTCTGCGCGGCGAGGGGCGATCCTGTGAGGGACCCCTGTGACCCGCGAACCGGATCGGGGGTTGGCGTTGTCAACTTATCGATATAAGCCCCTTGTATATCATGCCCAGGAAGGCTCAGTCGTGAATGGGGAATTCATAACGACGGTTGATGCCAACGGCTTTACAACGCCCTGTACGCCTGATGACACCAATGCCGACACCTGCAGGCACACTTGGGGCCAAGTTGGCCTGCAGGACGACGACTTCAAGGGCACGCACTTCGCACTGTATGGAGCCAGGGACGAAGCTGGACAGCACTACTTCCGTTGGCTGGCCCCCGTCAGTTTGGCCCAATGGACCATCTACTGGACTCGGATGTCGTTTGGGACTACGAACCCACCGCCTGGACAAGGGACCCGGGCGAACAAGCCGACATGCTGTCGCTGGACAAGGACGGCCGTGTCGAGGACCACTGCGCCGACGAGGACATCAATGGTGACTGCGGTCACACCCACTATCAGTTCAAGGCCGTGGACGCCAACGGCAAAACCGTGGTCAGCGAACTGGTGGAGACACAGGGTTCATTGCAAATCGGCGGCCACTACTTTCAGTCGGTATTTTCCGCCGAGAAGGGCGACTTGACCCTATCCGTTTCCCTGGGCCGCATGGTGGGCGGAAAGTACAAGGCCATGAGCGACACCGCGTCCGTAACGTTTGAAGCTCCGGACGATCTGCGAGCGTTGGACCAAACATACAGGGAGTACTACCGCGTCCTCCTCGACATTGTCGCCGACTACGACGAGAACGAAGAACTCCAGCGGTGGCTTGGCGAAAACAAAACCGGTGCCAACCGCTCCATCTGGAATCGGGAACCCGAGCGTGGGTTTTCCGTAATCAGCAACGACATTAGGCACATAACGCGTGCCCATCTCAACAACCAGTGGAAGTAAACCCTCGCCAATTTACAACAGGAGACATACCGCAATGAACACTTGGACCAGGCCAAAATTGGTGAAGTTGGACATCGCCGAAACCCTTCGGGGTTCCGGACCGTGTCCCGATGGCGACGGGGGCTCCGAGGCCATGTAGCCATGAATGTTTGAACCGAATCCTCCCATGTTCGGTTGGGTTGAACAGCCCCGGTTGAACCGGGGCTGTTCTATTGACGGAGATTTGAGCCTGGGAAAAGCGATGTTGCCTTCCCGAAAGCCTGTCGCGACACCATGCAAGGACCATCAGGCGGCAAGAAAGATTCGGCAAGCCCAAGTGGTGCCCATTCTTCGTCTATGAGCGCCGGTAGTGCGAGGGAAGCATGGGGCCACCGACGGCGCGTTGGTCTTGGGACCGCAACGTACTACAGACCACGGGCAGAGAAGTTGTGGACCTGGCTTGTGTGACCTTGTGACGCTCCGGGCAACACGGTGCGCGGGAGAGAAGTCCGCAGTCAAAACCCGTCACTGCCAGCCTGCTACCCGGACCCTGCTGTAAGCCGTGCGCGGCCACTGAGGCATCAGATTTCCGCGCCGCGGTTCCAGACATTGACTTCCGGGAGGACGCGTGCCGCATCCGCACCGGCCACGCAGCCTACAACTTGCTCCTCCTACGCTGCATGGCACTCCACTCACTGCACCGCGAGCAAACTGCTATGTGGAGTTCGTAGGCCAGCCGGATGGAACGTGTGATATCTGCCAGGATCCAGCCCCAATCAAATGCGATCACCCCCGTGGCTCCCCAAGTACTCGTCACGTAGGCGCGCAGTTCGTCCTGCACCGCGCCATGCCTTACCAGCATCAACAGCGACCCGGCCAACGGGCGCGGTGGTGGGTGCAAAGTAGGCAACTGGGAAAGATCAAGGCCCAAAGCGGCAACGGGAGCGGCCCCATCACGATGCTGGAAACTCCACACACCGTATTTGGGGCCTATGAACCTTGGCAATCAGCAAACCTATTTCATGGGCAGCGCTTCATCGGGTTGCAGTTGCAAAGGTCCAGTACCCGGCCGGGTCAGGCGGAACCGGACACGGCGATCTTGCAGACCGTCTCGTCGCCCAGGTGGTAGGTGCCGTTCAGGGCGGCGAAGCCCTCGGCCACCCGGTCCAGGGGGATGACATGGCTGACCATGTCGCCGAACGGAATGTCCCCCCGCTCCAGAATGGGCAGGGCCTGCACGAAGTGGCTGGTTTGTGAGGCCCAGACGGCCTCCAGGGACAGGTTCTTGCGCATCAACAACCGGTTGATGTTGAAATCGATGGAGCCCATGTCCACGAAGTGTCCCACCTCGACAAAGGTGCCGCTGTGACGGCAGTAGCCCAGACCCTCCGGCGTGGCGGACAGGAAGCCGGCACACTCGAACACTATGTCGGCGCCTTCGCCGCGCGGTGTCTCCTGCATCACGAGCTCCGTGCGCTCCTCGACCGAGGGCACCTCGCCGATGTCAATCGTGACGTCGGCCCCGAACTTGCGTCCGATCGCCAGACGCTCCGGCGGGCCCCCGACCATGATCAGCTTGCCGGCGCCCGACAGGCGGGCCGCAATCAGAGTGACCATGCCAATCGCTCCGGACCCCTGTACCACCACCGTGTCGCCGATGCGTATGCGGGACCGGTCCACGGCGTGCACGCCAATCGTGAAGGGTTCCGTCAGAACCCCCACTTCCGCCGGCATGTCCGTCCGCCACCACTCCGTGCCGGGCAGGTTCAGGTGCATGTACTCGGCAAAACCGCCGCACAGCTTGGACGGCTCCTGAAAGCCGTAGCCGAATCCGGCCGGGATGCCCGGCTGCAGCACAACCCGGTCCCCTTCCTTGACGGGCCGGCCGATGGAATCGTGGGTCACCCCCTCGCCCAGGGCGGCCACGATGCCCACATTCTCATGGCCCAGGCCCTTCTCCTCGGTAAAGCCGTGCTGCCAGTAGTGCAGGTCCGTGCCGCAGATGCCGCCCAGTTCCTGCTTCAACACAATGGCCCCCGGATCCGGATCCGGGATCGGATACTCCCGAACCTCGAACTCCTGGCCCATGACCACCACCGCTCTTGCCATTTCAGCCATGTCCCGTCTCCTCAAGTTTTTTGGCCAGTGCCGAAAGCCGTCACTGCCCCGTAATGAATCCGAATGCCAGCATGATCAGGGCCGCGACCGTGATCACGGCACCCCCGCCCAGTACTGCGTACAGAACCCAATGCACGACCGTGTCTCCGTTCAGTCCCCGGGTTCCCGATAGTATCCGACGCGGTCCGCCAAGGGAACCGGTCCGTAGGGATCCATTTGGCCGGGTGCCAGGTAGAAGTACGCGACCGCGTCGTACAGACAGTGGTTTTGGCCCCGATCGCCCCAGCCGTTGCCCTTGTACTTCTCGATGCAGCCCTCGAAACTCCGCTGGAAGGGGATGTCGTCGGCAATGTGGAACCGATTGACCGAAGTATGGCCATTGCCGTCGATCGGCGTAAAGGGTTGGCAGGCAAACGGGCTGTCGAAGATCGGGAACGGCGGCTCCGCCGCCCAGGCGTAGCCGATGTAGTCCTCGGAGCCCGTGCCGAAGGTGGATGGAAACTTCTCCTCGTCCACAAAGAACTTCTCGTCGCCCTCGCCCCACCACCAGTCGATGGTCTTGTCCCCGCCGCGGCCGTACCACCAGCTGGAGGGCTGCTCCGCCGGAATCTCCCAGCGGTTCCAGATATGCAGGGCGACTCCGCAGAAACGCCCCCTGCCCTCGACGTTCAGGATGGGCCAGTCAATGTCGCGCCCGTTCCCCATGGACTTTTCGACGAAGGCATCCCGGTGCCACTTGGCGTGGAAGCGCAGTAGTTCGTCGGCGTTCTGCACCAACGGTCGGGATGCAATCCGGAAGGCGAGGCTGCGTTCCACATCGCCGTCGTTCTGCAGCCGCAGCTTGGCCCCCCGGGCAAACGGCATGAACCAGTGGCTGTACAGGAACTCGTCGGTCATGCCCGCGGGCAGGGCCCGGTAGGGCTGAATCCCCGGGGCCGCGCCGAAGAAGTCCCCCAAGGGAGACCAGACGCCGGGTTCCGTCTCGCCGTCCCAGTGGATGGACAGGGCCAGTTCCCGCAGGGCGGTTTCGGCCTCAGCCCTGACCCCCTGGTCGGGCAGGCAGTGCAGGCCCGTGATGGCCCGGTTGCCGGGCAGTGATGCCAGCTCCAGGCTGATGCCGGCGGGCACGGTCACCTGCACATCCGTGATCTCCGTATCGTCCGAGGTCGGCAGGCCCCGACCCCGGAAGGCCAGTTCCCGATCCTTTTCCGCCAGGGCAATACGGTTGTCGTCCTCGCGTTCGCCCTCGAAGGCGGGCAGCACGGTGCCTTCGGGAAACGTGCTGTAGGTGATGTGGTAGAAGCGTCCCCAGTCCGGTTCCATCAGGATGCGGCAGGAGCGGTTGTAGGGAATCGGGATGTACCGGTTGTGGCCCCGGGACAGTTTCATGGACAGGCAGGGCAGGTTGTAGTCCAGCAGCCCCACCCCGCCGAACAGATGCAGGAACGGCAAATCCATGACCGGTTCGGGAGCACCGTCCAGAAAGATTTTCACATGCCCCATGCCGGGCCAGGCGGACCATATGCGCCAGATGCAACCCGGGCCCTCGGCCTCGAACACCACCTGATGACCGTCCTCCATGCGGATGTAGCCATCGCCATCGCGGTTGGCATTCCAGTTTTCGTACAGGCCGGTCTCCGCGTTGTACACGGAACGCCGGTCATAGCTGGTTTGGCTACCGCACTGCTCCCCGGCCAGGGGCGGCACGGCCAGGCGTTCCAAATCGGATAGGCGGGACACCAAATCCCGGTAGGTCAATGTGGAACCCATCGGCAATTCATTCCCGGTTGTGCAGTGTTGGTCGAATCGTGTCCATGCCAAACTCCGCCATTCATTCCGTCCTGCGAAGGACTAATTCGCCCACCTGCGCGGCCTGTTCCGGACCTGCGGACAAAGGCCGGCCCCTCAAAAGATGGATGGGCTGCGGATGCTCCGGCTGCTCGTTGGCCGAGGCATAGGAGCGACCGTCGTCGGTTCCGGCATCCCATACACACAGGGGAATGGCGACCTCTTCGATCCAGGCTCCGCCACTGGTCAGGGGCAGGGCCGCAACGCCCACGAACCAGTCGGGGCTGGGGGCCAGCCTGCTGGTGACGGACAGGAAGGTGTGCTCGCTGTCCGTCCGGAAGGCAACGGTGGTGCGGCCTGGTGAATCAACCCGGTCCCCGACCGCAAACTGGTTTGGCAACACCCGTGTTCCGCCTTGCCGATAGGCATTCCCCAACGGCTCCGGATCGCCGGTTTCGGCCTGCATTTCGATGGCCGGAGAAGCCGGTTCACCCGGCTGCCAGAGACGGAAGCCTTCGCTGTGCGGGCCACCGGCCAACGGCGAGAAGTGCGGGTTGGGCGGGAAGTCGGCGGGGTGGTCCGCAGCATTCCAGAACACGTGCATGGTCACTTCGTAGGCCACCGGAGACGGCAACGACAATTCCGAAGCCATGGCATGTTCCTCATTACTCCTGAGCGGCTCCTTGGCATGCGCAAAACCGGGTTGGCAGGGATCGGCCTCGGTTCCGGTCATCGTGCCATCCTCCACGGAAGCCTCCTCCCGGGGTGGAATCACACAGCCGGACAGCATCAACGGAACCAGCAGGCAGACGAACACTCCACGCAAGGAATCCTCCCGCCGTCCGCCTACATGAACTGCCGGAGATAGCGTCCGGACTGGGACACGGCCTGCTTGCGCCGCTCCAGCGAGGACTCGTAGATCCGGTCCTCCACCTCGATGCAGACGGGCCCGTCATAGCCGGCATCCCCCAGTTCCGAGTAGAACTTGCCCCAATCAACCTCGCCCAATCCCGGCAGCTTGGGGGTGTGGTACTCGAGCGGTGTGGCCATGATGCCGACCCGGTTCAAATGCTCCCGATCCAGCCGCGCGTCCTTGGCGTGGACGTGCACGAACCGGTCCGCGTAGTTGCGGATGGCCGCCAGATAGTCCATCTGCTGCCAGACGAAGTGGGAAGGATCGAAGTTCAGGCCGAAGTTGGAGCTGGGGATGATCTCGAACATGCGGTCCCAGACCGCGGGCGATATGGCAAGGTTCTGCCCTCCCGGCCACTCGTCGTTGGTGAAGAGCATCGGGCAGTTCTCGATGCCCACCTTCACCCCCAGCGAGTCGGCATACTCGATGACGGGAGGCCACAGTTCCCCGAACAGCGCCAGGTTCTCCTCAAGATTCCGGCTCTGATCGCGTCCGATGAAGGAATTCGCCACACCGATCCCCAGTTCCGCCGAGACCGCGATCAGTCTGCGGATGTGGGCGAAGTGCATGGACCGGGCATCCTCGTCCGGAGTCAGGGGATTGGGGTAGTAGCCCAGACCGGAAATGCGGACGCCGGTCTCGTCCACCAGACGCGCCACTTCGGCTGCGTCCCCGGGCGAGAAGTCGCCGACATCGATGTGGGTCACGCCGGCGTAGCGCCGCTCGGCCTTGCCCTTGGGCCAGCACATGACCTCGATGCAGTCAAAGTCCTCGGCCGCCGCAAAGCGCAGGATTTCGGCCAGGGATAGTTCGGGCAGGATGGCGGTAACGAATCCCAACTCCACGGCAGGACCCCCTTCAGGTTGGACTTCCGATGATTTTCGAGGCGGTGCACCGACCGCGCGTCCTGTCGCAGGACAGGGCGCGGCCACATGGTGGCCCGGCCAGATTATAGAAGTAGTGCCATTATCCCTGCCGGGCGGTCCGCGGGTTGGCTCAGTTCCCGATCCTGAATTCGGGCGCGCCCAGCACTTCGGGACGCGGCTCGACGCCCAGGCCCGGCGCATCCGAGGCGGCCATGCGTCCCTGCCGCCGTTGGGGCGCGCCTTCGGCGATGCTGGTGGTGACGTAGCTGTTGAAGTCCGTGGCCGTGAACAGCAGCGCCGGCGACGTGCTGTGGGCCAACGCGGCAATCGCGGCGGTCACGATGTCGCCGCCCCAACTGTCCTCAATGGTCATCGCCACTCCCAGCTCTGCGCAGAGATCCCGGGCCCGGCGGGCCTTGGTCAGGCCCCCGAGCTTGCCAATCTTCAGGTTCACCACGTCCATGGCCCCGTCCGCCGCCGCCCGCAGCAGCGCCGGAATGCTGTCGATCACCTCGTCCAGGATGAACGGATGATCCGTGGCACGCCGCACGGACAAACACTCCTCATAGCCGGCACAGGGCTGTTCGATGTAGACATCCACGTCCCGCACCGCGCGCACCACGCGGCGCGCCTCGTGCATCAGCCAGCCCGTGTTGGCGTCGGCAATCAGGATTTCGTCCTCCGACAGCACTGCCCGCACTGCCCGGATGCGTTCGATGTCCTCCTCCACCGAGCCGCCCACCTTCAACTGGAAACGGCGGTAGCCCTCGCGGCGGTAGCCGGCCACGCGCGCCGCCATGGCATCCGGCGCCTCCTGGGAAATCGCCCGGTAGAGCACGAAGTCCTCGCCCTCGGCCCCGCCCAGGAGCCTGGCCGCAGACTGTCCCGCATCCTTCCCCAACAGGTCCCAGCAGGCCATGTCCACCGCGGACTTCACATACGGATGGCCCTTCAGCGTCCGGTCCATGTGCCGGTTGAGCACGTCCAGGTCGCGCGGGTCGAGACCCAGCAGCGACGGCCCCAGTTCACGCAGGCCGGCCCGCGCCCCGTTGGCATAGGCCGGCAGGTAGAAGGGCCCCAGGGGGCAGACCTCGCCCCAGCCGGTCAGACCGGCGTCCGTGTGTACGCCAACCACGGTGCTGTCGAAGACTGCCACTGACTTGCCTTCGGACCAGTTGTAGCTGCCTTCATGGAGGGGCAGGTCCACCTGATGGACGGATAGACCGGTGATTTGCATGGGGACACACCCGGGAAATGCGCGGCTGGAGGCCCGCCTGCCTGAAGGGCGGCATGACACTTTGGCGTCTGTTAACTATAATTCGGCTCGCTCTTCAGGCCTTTCGGCCGATTCGCAGACCCGCACACAATGCCTTCTACATCCTTCCTGTTGCGCGTCGACCTGCAGGGTGCCAGTCCCAAGATCTGGCGCCGTTTCTTTGTCCCTCCCGCCATCACGCTGCCGGAACTGCACAGGGTCGTGCAGGCCGTGATGGGCTGGCACAGACCCCGCAGCTGGCACTTCGTCATCCGGCGCAAGTGCTATCCGGACACCGAACTGCTGTCCGGGGACAGCGACATGGCCAAGGTGGCCCTGTGCAGCCTGGTGGGACGCCGGGGCATGATCTTTCAGTACATCTGTCAGTTTGAGGACACTTGGAAGCATCGGCTGACCCTGTCCAACGACCACTTTGATTCCAGCAAAATGGATGTGGATACCATGTGCGTGGCCGGGGAGGGCGCCTGCCCGCCGCGCGATGTGGGCGGCATTGAGGGCTATGTCGAATTCCTGCGCGCGTTCGAGGACCCGGAACATCCGGACCACTACGACATCCTGGACGAGTTCGGGGAGGACTTCGACCGGGACGAGTTCTATCTGGATCGCATCAACGCCTCGTTGCGCGCCCTAACTTGAACCGGCGCCGACAGACGGTAGCCGAGCGTGAACGGAACCGGCTTCTGGGACGAGCTTTGGCGCACGGACCCGGACGGCGTGGAAGTGCCGGACCAGATCCTGGCCGCGGAAGTGGCCCATCTGATGCCGGGCACGCTGCTGGACCTTGGCTGCGGACGCGGCACCAATGCCTTGGCCTTGGCCACCCGCGGCTGGTCCGTTCTGGGTGTGGATGTCTCACCGCAAGCCGTGGCCTTGGCGCGCCGGGAAACGGCCCGCCGCAGGCTCGACGCCGCCTTCGAGGTTGGCGAGTTGCCGGGCTGGACCTCCGAGCGCCGGTTTGACCTGATCATCAGCACTTTCGCCTTGCCGGAAGGAGCCGCCGGCAACGCGACGCTCCAACAGGCTGCGGCCCTCGTCAAACCGGGCGGCGAGTTGGTAGTGGCGGAATGGGACATTTCCATGCAGGAGACCTGGGGCTGGTCCAACCTGGATCTGTTCTCCGTCGAGCGCATCGTGTGCCATCTGCCCGGCCTTGAAATCCGGACCGCCGAAGTCCGGGACCTGACCGACCTGTACCCCGAAGGCGATCCGCGGGCCGGACAGCTGGCCACGAACTCGGCCAACGCCGCGGTGGTGCGCGCCGCGCGGCCAAGCCTGACGGACGCCAGGACGCGTCAGGCCGCACCCCGCTGACAGGCCGGACAGTAGTGGGTGCTGCGCTGCCCAACCCGAATGCGCTCAATCACCGTGCGGCAGCGCGGGCAGGGCTCTCCGGTCCGGCGGAACACCTGATGCCGCGCCTGAAAGCGGCCGGGCACGCCGCTGGGCGGTGCATAACTGGAGATGAAACTGCCCCGCCAAGCGATGCCGGTTCTCAGCACGTGACGGACAGTCCGGCACAGCGTCTGGCACTCCTTCAAGGTTAGGGACGCCGCGGGCCGTTCCGGATGGATGCGCGCCCGAAACAGGGCCTCGTCGGCATAGATGTTGCCCACCCCCGCCCCGACCCGTTGGTCCAGCAGTACGGCCTTGATGGCCGCCTGTCGGCGGGCCAGAACCCCGTGGAGCCAGCGGCCGGTGAAGTGCCGGGAGAGGGGCTCCGGCCCCAGGGGCGGCAGCACCCGGTCCGAATCGCGCACCAGCCAGAACCGCCCGAACTTGCGGGGATCCAGGTAGCGAAGCTCCTCGCCGCCCTCCAGACCCAGCACCACGTGGGCATGCCGATGCATCTCCCGGTCCGAAGGCACCACGCGCAGGGTGCCGGTCATGCGCAGGTGCACCACCAAAGTCCAGCCGGCATCCAGACCCAGCAGCATGTACTTGGCCCGTCGTTGCAGATCCTCGAACCGCCGGCCCCGGATCAGGTCGCAGAAACGGTCCGGGTCGGGTTCCGCAATGGTGCGTGCCCAGGAAACCTCTGCGCTTTCGACGCGCCGGCCTTCCAGCAGGGGCCGCAACTCCACGATGTGGGTTTCGACTTCGGGCAGTTCAGGCATCTTGGCAGAACCTCATTGGAATTGGGATCGGGCGCCACCATCGGACATTCAAACAGCGCCCCATGTATATGGAACTGAGAAGGGGGTAGCAGCTGTGCTGAAGAGAGTGCCGCGGAGACGTCAGCCCGTGCGTGGGGAGGATAAGCGGGACTGGGCGTCTACGTCAGTATCCGGGATGGCGGGCACATGATCGGGGATATCGCGATCAGAGCGCACACAGGGTGTGCAACTCAGGCAGGATTGGGGCAGACGGAGGGAAGGGGTCCCCAGCGATCCGCCAGTTTTGGCACAAGGGGGGAGGGATGCCAGCAAGACAGGGAGTTGCCCATCAGGCCCAGACGCGCCAACTGTACCAGGGGAACAAGAAGATCCGGTGGCAAGGCAGTCAGCTGGTTGTGCTCCAGATGCAGGGTATGCAGCCGGGGCGTGTGGGCAAAAAGATCCGGCGGCAGCACCGTCAGAAGATTGCGGGCGAGGTCCAGGATGCGCAGGTCGGGCGTGTGGGTAAAGAGGTTCGGTGGCAGGGCCGTCAGCCGGTTGTGGAGCAGATCCAGAATGCGCAACTGGGGCGTGTGGGTGAAAAGGTCCGGCGGCAGGGCCGTCAGCCGATTGTCGGCCAGTTGCAGGATCTGCAGCTGGGGAGTGTGGATGAAAAGGTCTGGCGGCAGGTTGGTCAGGCGGTTGTGGGACAGGTCCAGGACCTGTAGGCGGGGAGTGTGGGCCAGGAAGCTGGAGGACAACGCAGTCAGGTTGTTGGCATCCAGGTAGAGGGCCTGTAGGTGGGGATTGTGGGCGAAGAGGTTCGACGGCAAGGCTGTTAAGGCATTGGCGCACCGCGGAAATGCTCCCAGCCAGCGTTGGTAGTGGTGATACCACGGGGCATAAGGATCCAGGCACAGGTCCAGAACGCGCAGCTGCGGCAGGTCCGCGAACAGAGTGGGGGGCAAGTCCGTCAGGGCGTTGCATCCCAGATCCAGTTCCTGCAATCGGCTCAGGCCGGCAAAGTCACCGGGGCGCAAAGTGGTCAGGTTCTCCACCTGCAGCGCGGTGAGGGCGGCCAGGTCGGCGGGCGTCACCAGCCCGCAGCGGGACACACCCGGCACTGCCGCGGTGATGGCGTCCACCACATCTTGTGTGCGGCCCTGTAGGGGCCCGGCTCCGCAGATTGCATCCTCCGTCCACCAACCCAGGGTGAGGGTGTAGGCCAGAAAGCCCACGCCATCCAGACGCGCATCGTCCACGTAGCGCACTGTTCCGTCCGTGTCCACGTGCAAACCGAAGGCCCGCGGCAGGACTGTCAGGGGCAGCCCTTGGTCATCCACTGGCCGGGCATTTGCCACGGTCGCCGTCATCGCCTGCTGGGGACGGAAGCCGGGAGGCATGGTGAAGAGCACGGCAGGAGCTTGGCGGGCCGTGTACTGTACCGGCGAACGGGTGCTGCCGAGGGTGGCTGTGACCCGGTTCCCGGTGCGGGTCAATTGCCAAGTACCTTCCCAGTGCAGGGTCAGGTTGGCATAGGGCCCCTGCTGCGGGTACAGCTCCGCGGCAAAAACCGCGTCCGGACCCAGCAGCACCAACAGCAGACCCAGCACCAGCCCGATCCCGTACCGGCCATGCATGCCCGTGGCTCCTGTCAGCATCCTGTCCTCTCGTCGATGGGCAGCCCCCTGATGGGTAACGCATGCGAGGGCTCGCCCCGCGGTGGAAAGCGCCGGGGATCACGAAAGAGGTGGCGGGGCAGGCAGGGCAGGCTCGTGGCCCACTGGTCCAACTTCTGAAGCCGTATCAGATCCCGGAAGAGTTCGGGGTCCAGCGATCTCAGGGGGTTGTTTGCCAAGTCCAGATGCCGCAGGCGGGTAAGCCCGGCCAGGAGATCGGGTTCCAGCACCTTCAGGTCATTGATAGCCAAGTCCAGCAGTTGCAGCCGAGGATTGTGAACGAAGAGGTCCGGCGGCAGCGTCTTCAGTTGGGTGCGGGTAAGGTCCAGGGTTTGCAGGTGGGGATTGTGGGCAAAAAGACCGGGAGGCAGTTCGGTCAGCGGATTGCCTTCCAGATCCAGTTCCCGCAGCTGGGGCAGGTTGGCAAAAAGGTCCGAGGGCAGGGCAGTGAGGGTATTCCAGCAGGGCCAGTGCGAGTCCCGCCCAGGGCCCAGGTACAACTTGCGCAACTGCCCCATGTGGGCGAAGAGTGCCGGATCCAGCGTCGTCAGCCCGTTGCATCCCAGATCCAGTACCTGGAGACCGGTGAGTCCTTTAAAGGCCTCCGGGGCCAGGATCGTCAGCTGGTTGTAGGAAAGGTCCAGGTAACGCAGGTGGGGCGTGTGGACGAAGAGATTAGGGGGCAGTTCAGTCAACCTGTTGCTTTCGGTGTCGCCGTGATCCCGCCAGGTGTGATCCCCCAGATTCAACACCTCCAGAAGGGGGGTATGTGCGAACAGCCCGGGGGACAGTTCGGTCAGCCGATTGTCATCCAGAGCCAGCACCCGCAACTGCGGGTTGTGAAGAAAGAGGTCCGATGGCAGCGTGGTCAGGTTGTTGGAGGAGAGGTCCAGCACCTCCAGGATGGGAGTGTGGGTGAAGAGGTCCGGTGGCAGCGTTTCCAGCTGGTAGCGGTCTAGATGCAGAGTCTGCAGCTGGGGGTTGTGGGCGAACAGATCCGGCGGCAGCGGCGGTGCGGGACGACTGTAGGCGGTGAACCATCGCCCCAACTGCAGATGCCGCAGGCGGGGCAGAGCCGCCAGGAGATCCGGCGGCAGGAGGGGAACTGCGCTACTCGACCATACCAAGCTCAGGTCCATCAAACGAGGGTTATGGGCGAACAGGTCCGAAGGCAGGGGGCTTGCTTCCTGCCAGTGCAGATGTAGTGCCTGTAGTTTGGGTAGACCGGCGAAGGAATCCGGCGACAGGGGACTTGCCTCCTGCCAGCGCAGATGTAGTGTCTGTAGTTTGGGTAGGCCGGTGAAGAAATCCGGCGGCAGGGGACTTGCGTCCTTCCAGTACAGGCGCAGTTCTTGCAGGTGGGGCAAGTTGGCCAAGAGATCCGGGGCCAGGATGTCTGCACCATTCCACCCTGCCCCATACCAATAAAAGGATCCGATC
Organism: Caldilineaceae bacterium; assembly: GCA_965219935.1. Taxonomy (GTDB): domain Bacteria; phylum Chloroflexota; class Anaerolineae; order Caldilineales; family Caldilineaceae; genus Bin34. The sequence goes on from CBDCOU010000003.1 coordinate 3,230,814, forward strand.
AGATCCAGGGTCTGCAACTGGTCCAGGCCGACAAAGAGGCCAGACGGCAACTCTCCCAACAGATTGTTACCCAAGTCCAGAACTCGTAACCGGGGGGTGTGGGCAAAAAGATCCGCGGGCAGCGTGTCCAGGGCGAACTTACTCAGGTGCAACTCCTGCAACTGGTCCAAGCCGGCAAAGAGGTCGGACGGTAGCGGAGCCAACCCCATGCCAATCCTGTTCCATTTCTCAACAAATTTTTCATCTCCAGAGGGATGGGCGCGGCCCCAGCCACCCAAGTACAGGCTCCGCAACTGGTTCAGGCCGGCGAAGCGGCCGGGTGGGAGAACCTGCATGGGGTTGGCTCTCAGGTCCAGGTACTGCAGCGCGGAGAGGCCGGCGAAGAAGTTGGGCGGCAACGTGGTCAAACAGGTGCTGGACAGGTTCAGTTCCCGTAGGTCAGACAGCCCTGGTGGCAAGGGCTTCAGACTGCTACCGGTCAGGTCCAGTTCGAACAGATCCAAGGAACCCTTTGGGGATCCCAGACAGTTGCCGGACAGATCCAGGACGCGCAAGGCGGGAAGGTCGATGAAGAGTTCCTGGGGCAAGGTGGCAAATTCATTGCCGGACAGATCCAAGACGCGCAGGGCGGACAGGTCGGTGAAGAGTCCCCGGGGCAGGGCCGCGAGTGCATTGAAGGACAGATCCAGTTCCAGCAACCGGTCCAAACCAGCGAGATCTCCCGGGCGTATAGTCAATGGGTCATCCCAAGAGCCGATACTGGACAGATCCAATTCCTGAAGTTGTGCCAGGTCAGTGGCCGTCACCTGCTGGCAACCACCGGCACCGGGCACCACCGCGGCCACTGCGTATGCCACGTCCTGTGTGCGGCCATGCAGGGGACTGTCGCCGCAGGCGGCATCTTCCGTATGCCATTTCAGGGTGAGGGTGTAGGCCAGATAGCCCACGCCGTCCACGCGCGCGTCGTCCACGTAGCGCACCGCGCCGTCCAAATCCACATGCAGGCCGAAGGTCCGGGGCGGAGCGACCACGGTCTGGCCCTGTGCATCAACAGGCTGGGCCTCGCGCACCACCGCAGTCACAGCCTGTGCCGGCCGGAAGCCCGAGGGCATCGTGAAGAGCACGGTGGGCCGCTGTCGAGCAGCGTATTGCACCGGAGAACGCGTGGTCGAAAGGGTTACCGTCACCCAATCGTTCACGCGTGTCAGGCGGTAGGTGCCCTCCCAGTGAGAGGACAGGTTGGTGTAGGTCCCCTCCACCGGGAGGACAGGGACCGAGGCCGCGGCGGTCGTGGACCGCGGGTGGAACAGCCATCCCACGCCCAACAATAGTAGGCTCAGCACCCACCAGAGCCACTGCCGGTTGCCGCTCCGCCTTTCCATGCCTTACTCCGGCCCTGTGCCAGCGCCTTGGCCTACAAACTAGGTTCGCTTTGCTCTTGGCTACAACTGTTCTTTATACTGATCTGCCGCACGGGCCGGGGTGGCGAAATTGGTAGACGCGTACGACTCAAAATCGTGTGAGGTAAAACTCGTGTGGGTTCGAGTCCCACCCCCGGCATCAAACTTCCGACCGTCCCTTCCTTACCCCGCCTCTACGGACCGGGACGACGCCCAATGGCATCCGTCCAACTCGGGTTGGCATGGCGCACCAGATCGCCGTCGGCATCGGCCAGGATGCGCGTACGGGCCAGATCGATGCGATCCGCAGCCTTCGCCGCAATGTTGACGGTGCAGTCCGGATCCGCCTCCAGGTCGAAGACCCGCGGCCCCTCGAACTCCAGCGAACTGAAGAACCAGGTCCGATCATCCCGGTACCACACATGGTCTCCGTAGCGGCAGGTCAGCCACTCGCGGCCGTCGCCTGAATCCGCCAGCAGGTTGCGGCCCTCGATGCCGCCCTGCGGCGCAACGCCGGTCGCGGCCATGACGGTGGCCGGCACATCCAGGGTGTAGACCAGCTCGTCCGAGGTCCGTCCCGCTCCGACACCGTCCGGGTGACGCACCATCAGCGGGATATGCATTGTGCCGGGGTACATGTAGCCGGCCGGCTTGCCGACCACCTTCTCCGGGTTCTCCGCGAAGTTCGTGCCGTGGTCCGCCATCAGGACCACCAGCGTGTGGTCGCGCAGCTTCAGGTTGTCCAAGGTCTGCATCAGCCGCCCGAACCAAGTGTCCACGAGTGTCACCAGCCCGGCATAGTTCGCCTTCAGGCTTTCGAGGCTTTGTTCCAACTCGGGATTCTGGTCCAGCAGCGGCCCATAGGGCACCGTCAGCCAAATGGGCTCCCGCACGTCGCGACTGGCGTACAGGTCATAGTAGTGCAGCGGGGCCTCCCAGGTCTCGTGCGGCGAGAAGCTGTCCACATAGAGGTAGAACGGCTTCTCCGAGCCTTGGTTCTGTTCGAGAAAGCGCATGGCGCTGCGGAACGTGCGGGCGGTGTGCCACTCCTCCTCCGGGAGGTCCGGCCGTACGTTGACCAGGTGGTTGCGAATGCGGTCGGGATTGCCGCGGTACCGTTGCAGCAAGGCCTCGTCGGCGAATTGACCCGCCAGGAAACGATCCTCGGCCTGCCCGCGAATGTACTCCCACTGCTGGAAGCCGCGCGTGAAGTTCATGCCCGGAACCATGTAGTGCGGCACGTCGGAATAGAAACCGGTGTGGTAACCGTCCTGGGAGAGGGCCTCCGCTACGGTGGCCTCGTCCCGATACATCGGTTGCCACCCGGGCAGGTACACGTTGTCCCAGGGCACCGGGTCGTAGGTGCGAAACGGAAAGGCCCGGCGGCCGGTATGCAGGGTGCGCCGCGTGGGAATGGTGGGGAGGCACTCCGGATAGGCCCGCGTGAAACGCAGGCTTTCGGCGGCAAAACGGGCGATGCTGGGCGTGTGGATCCAGTTGTTGCCGTAGGGCTCCAGGTACTGGGTGCGCAGTGTGTCCACCACCACCAGCACGACGTTGAGGGACGAATTTCCGGGATTGCTCATGGGTTGTTTGATTCGCTGCAAGGACTGGGGTGACTAAAGGAGATGGGCTGGACGAAACCAGGCCGGTGATCCGTCAGAACACGCGGAACCGCTCAAGGGCCGGATAGTTGGGTTCCAGCCCGGCTCCGGGCACATCGGGCGGACTGACCGTACCATCCTCGTTGATGACCACGTCATGGACATATGTTTGTCCGTGCATGGGGTCCGTGGACTCCCGGTAGAACTCCAGGATCAGGCCGTTGGCAATCGCCGCCAGCAAATGGATGTGGAGCTGCTGCGGTCCGTGCGGTGCAATCGATAGATCATGGGCCTGGGCCAGATAGGCCACCTTCATGAATTCACTGACACCGCCCAGCACGAGGGCATCGGCGTTGAAGATGGCGGCCGCTTCCTCCCGAATCAGGTCGCGAAAGCCGTAACGGGTGTACTCGTTCTCGCCGGTGGCCACCGGTATGGATGTCGATTGGGCCAGGCGCCGGTGGCCGGCCATGTCGTCCGGCTGAACCGGTTCCTCAAACCAGAAGATGTCCAGGGGTTCAATCAAACGGGCAAACTGAATGGCCTCGTGGGCGCGGTAGGCGCAGTTGGCATCCACCATGATCGCCACATCCGGCCCCACCGCCTCCCGCACGGTCCGTACGCGTGCGAGGTCCTCGCGCTGGGAGACCGCCCCCACCTTCATCTTCACGGCGCGGGCCCCCATGGCCACACTGTCCAGCATCTCCCGGGCCAGCTCGTCCAACCCCTTGCCGTCCTCGTAGTAGCCACCGGCCACATAGGTCGGAACACGGTTCCGGTACCCGCCCAGGAGCTTGTACAGCGGCATGCCGGCCACCTTGGCCTTCAAGTCCCAGAGCGCGATGTCGATGGCCGCGATGGCCCGCGTGGTCAGCCCGCGGCGTCCCACCAGCTTGGGCACCCACATTTCGTGCCAGTGGCGTTCGATGTCGAGGGGATCCTTGCCGATCAGATCGGCGGCAAAGCGTTCCACGGCGGCCTTCACGACCGTATCGAGGCTGCCAATGCCGATGCCGGTCAGGTCGCCGTCCGTCTCGACCCGAACCACGCCCAGCCCCGAATGCGTGTACGTGTGGAGACCGTTGGTGATGGGCTTGTGGCGGGGCCACCGGAAGCTTTCGGTAACGATGCGGGTGATTTTCATGGGCGGGATGGCAGGTTTGACAGGATCCGAATGCGGAGCCGGCGGACCATTGTAAGTGGGGCGGCTCCCACCGTTGATCCCACGTACCGTCTGCGACCGGACAACGTCCAGGGAAGCCCCCTTTGCCCGGCGTCCCGAACCCGCGCTCCTCCGGGTACCCGGACCGTCAGGCACGCAGCAACAGGATGTTGGGGGCGTGCTTCCACTCGTGCCAGGCCAGATACAGGGCAGCCGCCATGATGACAACATTGACAACCGCTGTTTCGGAAAGCATGCCGGCACGCAGCAGGGTGAACAGCGCCCCGGCCATGATGGCCGCCGTCAGCAGGCCACTGTACCAGCGGGTGATGGGCAGCAGAACTAGCAGAACCGCCAACAACTCCAGGCCGCCGGTCACATACATGAACCATTCGGGATAGCCGAACTCGGCAAACATGGCCGCGGAATCCATGTCTCCGGGCATGGTCCCGGGCAGCAGCTTGGGCAGGGCGCCCATCACCAGCATGGTCAGAAACACGATCAGCATGGACGCGTACTTGAGCACGCGTTCCCATGTGGCAGGGCTGGCTTTGGTGGACATTGCAGAATGAAGGGGCTGGATGGCAGCAGGACATTATAGGACTTGAGCCAATTGGGGTGGTGCAAAGTACAACCAAGGCCCCTTGCCTGTTCAAAATGGGCAGATGGAAGGCATCCGACAAGGTTGCCGAGGTTCAACAGGTTCCGCGATTGGCGAGCCCGGATGTCGGCACCATGGCACCGCGGGCTACGCGACCGGCCATGCCTCCACATACGGCAAAGTGTTATTTATGTACGCCTCCGAATCAATCGGCAGGAGCTCGATCAACAACATCAGTGCTGCCTATACCATCTGCTTCCTACCCCGGTCCGGATGTGTGACATCCGGAGATGCAACAGCGCGTTCACTTCAGATTAGTTATTCAAAAATATGCGCCGATGCACGTGATACTGATTGGACAGATGCCAGAAATTGAAATCCGAATCAGGATTGTTCCTACACGCACGCTCATATAGTTCCCTATCAGCCGTTATGATTGGAGATTCGGGGACTGCCAGCGACAACGGCCGGCATCGCTTAGTCCGATCCGGGTGAACCCGCCAACTTCGCAGGCATCGGCACTGGCCACAACGATTTCCTTGGTTTCCAAGACCACGCGGTGCAGTTCCGCAAGCAGTTGGTTTGGTCCCGCCACAGCCTTGCCTTCAAGTAAATTAGATGCTTTAGACATATATTGATCTTGGTTACAATCTTTCTGCCCTGTTTAAGGATCAACATCAGAATATTAAAGTCGTCTTCAACATATTCTCTGAGCCGCCTGTGTGATCCAATCAACCCCTTGTCGATGCGTCCAGCAACGTACAACACAAAACGTTCGCGTCCAAAAGACACTGTCGCCAACGCATAATTCAACCACCTGACAATTTCAATGTTCCATCTTCAATCGCGACCACTTCACCATTCTCATCATTCACTATGATATTCTTGAATTTCCGGGGTTGTGCTTCAAAAATATCCATATCCTCCAAGTACAAATCGAAGCTCAGGGTAACATGCCACCGGTTTTTGTTTTCATCGTACTTCAACTCTTCCAAACCCAGCCGCCGGATACCTTCATCGGCAAAATATATGAGTGCTTGTTTTTTTGCTGTAGCAACAGCTTGCAGTCCGTCCATGCAATTATCCTTGCAGTGCAGTGAAATTCGGGTGGGCACCATTTGAATATTCTACAGACGCCGCCGGATAACACAGGGAAGTTCAGACCCCGATGTGCATCCGGCACCGACACCCGGCCGCCCTTGCCGCAACAAGACGCCAAACCGGCGGGATGGTTGGCGAAATTGCACTTGGCTGGATGCATCGCCGCGGCCAGACGCGTCGGGACCCGACTCATTCCGGACATGGGTCGTTCCGGCACGGGGCAGGCCAAGGTTACCGGTGGATTGCGGCTGTGGGTCCAGACGACATACACCGTTTCTCCATAATCCGGGGGAAGACGCGACCGGGCTCCCCCCGCCCCTTCCGGTTCCTCCAACCAGAAGAAGCAATCGTAGTTTAGAATAGGCCGGTTCCAACGCTCCCTGTGCCGTTGCCCCCACTGCCACCCGACTGCTCCATGGACACCCTGGTTGAATACCTGCAAAGCGAATTCGCCAACCTGACCCCGGAGGAACTGCACCTGTTGGCGTCGGGCATGGAGGAGCGCACGGTCGAACAGTACCAGTCGCTCTGCCGGCGGGGCGAGGACAGTGAATCCTTCGCCGTCATCAAGTCGGGCCGAGTCGGCCTCCTCGACAGCGATGGCCGCACCATGGTCACCCTGACTGCAGGCAATGTGCTGGGTGTCAGGGACTTCTTCACCAGTTCGCCGGCGCAGATGACAGCCCGGGCCGAAAGCCCGCCGGTGACGTTCTGGGAAATGACGGCCGAAACGTTTGCGGACCTGCTGGAGGCCCAGCCCCGGCTGGGAGTCCATTTCGCGCACAGCCTTGGCAGCACCGATTCCTCCACCCGCCTGACCGAGCATCTGCGCCGACGGCTGCATCAGTTGCCGGCCTTCTCGGGCCTGGGAACCGACGTGTTGACCTTGGTGGCGGCGGCCCTGACCCCCATGGAACTGCAATTGGGCGACACCTTGTACAGGTCGGGCGAACAGCCCAGCGGCCTGTATCTGGCAGTGGAAGGCAGCCTGTCCCGCATGACGGACAGCCAACCCCCGATGCTGATCGAGGACAGTGCGCTGCTGGGCAGCGAAAACCTGGCCAGCGACATTCCCTACAACCACACGGTCGTGGCGGAGGAACCCACCCTTTGCTGGGAGCTTTCGCGCAACGACTTTCACCGCATCAACCAGGTGCACCCGGTCCTGCAACGGGCCCTTAACCGGCCGGCTATACCCGCGCGCCCGGATACGATTGCCGCCCCCGCGCCGGCGGCCGGCGACTTCTCGTTGGCCAGCGTCCGCGAACTGGCAGCGTTGCCGGACCAGGTGCTGAAGGCCGTGTCCCAGGTGGTCACCACCCGCTCCGTATCGGCCGGGCAAGTCGTCTACCGGCCCGGGGAACCGAGTGCCGAGTTCTATGTGGTCCACTCGGGCGAAATCGAACTATCGACCCCGTCGGACATCGGGGTCAACCAGGAGTTGAGCCGGGCCGCAGTGCAGGACGTATTTGGCCTGGACAGCCTCCAGGCGCAGACACCTCGCACCAAGCAGGCAACCGCCACCGTGGACACGGAACTGCTGGTCCTGCCCCGCATCTACCTGTTGCGCCTGGCCGAACAGTTCCCCGAAATCAACAGGCTCCTGACTCCCGACACGGCCCCCCGCCCATCGGAGCCCGCGGACGAGCCGACAACCCCGCCAACCGGTCTGCGCGCCGAGAGTGACCTGGGCGACTTGCACGGCTTCAGCGTCTTCTGGGGCCTGACCGGCCAGGAACTGGCACGCATTCAGACGGAATTGCAACCGGTCGTCTTCTATCCCCAGGAACAACTGTTCACGCGGGGCGACACCGTCACCGCCCTGTACCTGCTCCAGGAAGGCAAGGTCCTGCTGGAGGCCGAGGATGGGCAAATACGGTATCTGGAACCGACCAGCGCCATCGGTCTGGGCAGCCTCCTGTCCCAGGCACCCGTAACCGAACACGCCTTCGCCTCCACGGAAATCCGGGTCGTCCTCATTCCGCGGGAAAGGGTGTGGCAGCTCGCCACCGAGATACCCCGGTTTGACGAGAACCTCCGCAGCCTGGCCCAACAGGAAACCAGCGCCCCCCCGGTGCCCGTTGTGCAACAGCAACCCGCGACACCTCCCTCTACCTGGCCGGCCGCGGCCGAACCGCCGCCTGTTCAGCCTTCGCCAACCACTCCCTCGGGACCTGCCACCGAGCCCAGTCTGGCAGAGCCGCCCTCCGGCCTGCCGCCGGCCCACAGTCCCCAGATCACCTCGCAACCGCCCGAACCCGTCAACCCGTTCGGGCCGCCACCGGCCGGAACCCCGCCCCTGGCCGCACCGGGACCGGCCCCGGTGGTGGAACAGGATCCGTTCCTGGCCGGCAGCAAATCCAGCACGCGGGACGATCAGGGCTTTGGCGGCATGAGCATCGCCGGCAAAATCAGGGCGCTTCTCACGGCGGTGCTTGTCGTCTATCTGGTCGGATGGGCCGCCTTCAGCCTCATTCAGGATCTGGTTCCCGGCCTGTTCTAGATCCGGACCTGCGACAGTCCCGCCGCCAACCGGACATCCCGCCGGCCGGCCACCATCTGGCGGCTCGCCTCAATTCGGCCGCGCCACGTTTCGTCGCGACCCGCCAGACCGCGCGCCCAGTGCAGCGCCTGCAGGTGGGCCGTCAACACAGCCTCTCCGAATGTGGCCCCTTTCTGCCATCGGGCCAGAAACAGCGGCAGGGTCGGCACCGGCAACCAGTTTTCGCCGAGTACGCCATTCACCGCCTGGGCTCCCGCCGCCAGCCAGGCCGATGCCTGGCTGGCGGAATGGCAGGCAATCGTGTAGACGCATCCGAGATGCACGGGCAACCCGTGCCCAACCTGCACCGCCTGCAGTTCGTTCAGAAACCCCTGATCCAGGCAGGCGCCTTGCCAGCCAACCGCCCCTTCGGGCGTTCCGTGGGTGAGCACCAGCAGGTCGGCCACGGCCCGCTGGCTGATCCCCACGAGGGTCGAAAGCAGCTCATCGGGACGTGCTCTCTGGTCCTCCAGAACCCGGATCTCCTGCCAGTGTCGATCCGCACCCAGCATGGACAGCATCGTGCGGGCACCGCGTTCGCTCCAGTAGTCCAGCGCACGGCTCAGGGTCGGCGGCAGATTCAAGTGTCCGAATCCACCACCGTTTTCCAGGAACACCACCAAGCTGCGACGCCCGGGTATGGAATTCTCCATGCTGCGGGATCCTTGGCACCGGCCGCACCGGCGGCGATCAAACCTCTTCCTGCACCAACTTCAGGGACAGATTGTCGACCAGCGACCTGAACTCCTCCCACAGCTTCTGCCAGCGGTCGGTCCGGACCAGTTCCCGGAGGGCATCCGCCGAGCCTTCCGCGATGATGCCGCCCAGGAACTGGGGTATCTCGCCCCACATGGTCCACCAGATCTCGCCGACATAGACTCGTCCGTGCCCCTGCACCAATGGCGCAATATTCTGGGCGAAGAAGCGTTGTCCGGCGCCGGCCTCTCCGTCGCGGGCATCGAACGTAATGATGAGTTTGTACAGCATCATGGAGTCCAAACCTTCGTGTGCGGAAATCGGCGGGCGAAACCGGCAACGGTCAGGGGCCGTCAGCCGAGTGGCACTCCAACCGGTTCGGCCTGTTTGGCCGGCGGATCGGGCAGCTGCTCGTTCGCCTTTCGCTGGAAGGCCTCAACCCTAATGGAACGCAACAGGAATATGGCTCCGATGATACCCGCACCCTCCAACACGAAGACTGCGGCGTAGCCCAGCCAGGCACTGCCGCTGAGAAGGCGGAGGGACTCGCCCAGACTCACGGGAACGAAGATCATGGCCTGGCCCAGGAAGTTCGCGACGCTCCAGGTACCGATATACAGTGCCCGGGCCCGGGGCACGGTCATGCGCAACATGAACGCCAGGTTGCTTTGTGTCATCAAGCCGCCGCCCAGACCCAACAGGAACACGGATCCCATAAACAGGTAGGGCTGCCCCAGCAGGCCTGATCCGGAAATGAGGAGAAAGGCGGCGGCGGCCAGGCAGGATCCCGCGCCGGACACAGCTCGTTCGCCGTACCTGCGCACGAGCGGAATGCCGCCCAGCATGGTAACCAGGAAGCCGGCCCCCCAAATCGAGACCAGCCGCGACGTGGCCGCGACGGGCATGCCCAACACCTCCGCCCCGAAGGGTTCCAGGAGGACATCCTGCGTGTGGATGCAGATCAGTACTAGCATCAGGTAGCCGAAGAAGCGGCGCGCCACTGGATTGTCCCTGAGCGACCGCAGCAGCAGGCCGGGCGAGGTCCGTTCCTGCACTTTGCCTTCCGTTGAGGTGGACGGCCCTTCCAGACCCAGGCCGCCCAGCAGCACGAGCACCAGGGCGATCACCGGTACCGCAATCAGCACCGCGGTTAGGCGGGCCTGGGAGTAGGTTTCCAACTGCGACGACAGAAAGAGGCCGGTACCAATGCTCGCCGCAATCATGGCGGTGAACATGACCCCAACCGTGCGGCTCCGTTCCTGCGCATCCGCCTGTGCCGACAGCAGGGCCAGATAGGCCACCGACGACAGATTGATGCCCACGCCCCATAACAGGAACACCACCGCCGTGGCGGCCAGTCCCAGGACCGGGCCTTCCGGGATCAGGAACACGGTGAAGGCCATCAGCGAGGCACCGACCGTTGCCAACAGCCCCCCCAGCCGCGTCCACGGCACAAACCGGCCGCCGCCGGCAACCTGCCGATCCATAACCGCGCCGAACCAAATCTGCAGCGGCGACAGCAGATAGGGCAGCGTCACGAGAAACGCCACCAGCGTGCTCGACAACCCCATCTCGGCGATCATCACGCGGTTCAGGACGCTGGTGACCGGCACCACGGTCAGGGCGGTGCCCACGTGAATCAGCGTGAACTGCGCAAGTCGGCGACCGGCGGGCGACCGGAAGTCAAAGCTCATTCCCTTCCCAGCAAACGGAGTGGCAGTTCGGTCATGGTCCGCAGCAGCCGCAGTTCCTGACGGAGATTGCGCACCGAGCTGATTTCGCGCTGCACCCCCACCGTGGACAGCCCCAGGGTGCGGGCTGGGGCCAGAAACACGTCCAGACAACTGACCAGCACGATGCGCTCCGGATCCAGGTCCAAGCCGAGGAGGGCGTGGCGTACGCCGTCCCGCTGCGGAGGCAGCTTGGACATCTGTTCCCGAGTCACCACCACATCGAACACATCCAGGGGCAGGCCGGCCTCCCGCAACTGCGTTTCAAGCGCAGAGCGGGGCCGAATGGTGATCAACCCCAGACGCAGACCCTCCTCCTGCAGCCGATTCAGGGCGGGCAGCACATCCTCGTGCAACTGCAGGTTGCTGGCTGCGGTCAGGCCCAGGGTGGGATGCAGGATTTTCTGCAAGCGGCGATCATTCACGCGCAGGCGAATCAGCAGGTTGTACAAGCGCGCCACAAACCCCGCCAAATCACCCTGCACATGCAGCAGGACTTCGCGGCGACGCCAGATGGGCCAGCGTTCGCCCCCCAGGATCCAGCCCAGGGGTGTCAGGAACCGATCCGCCAGCCGGGTACTGAACCGTGTCAGTGTCCCGTCCAGCGTGAACAGCACGGCCTTGATGTCGTTCGACCGGAGCGCTTCCCACTCCAAGGCCGGATCCGCCGAATCCTCGGTGATGCGCGGCACGCCGGGACGATCCCACAGCTTGTTCCAGATGTAGCGCACGATCAGAACGGAACTGGCAAACGTTGGTGCCGCCAGCAGCACGCCGATGACCCCGAACTGGAGCGCGCCGAAGATGATGACCGTGAAGGTCACGGCCGGATGCAGGTGGACTCGCCGGCCAATGAAGCGCGGAATGAAATAGATGCTCTCGACCTGGCCGATCACGATGTACAGGCCGGCCACTAGGGCCGCGAACCACAGGTGGGGCATGTTCAGCCAGTTGGAACCCGAGATGAGCGCCACCGTGACCCCGACCACCCCGCTGGCGATGGGGCCCACAATCGGCAGGAACTCGAGCACGCCGGCGATGACGGCTAGGGCCCGGGCGTTCGGCACCCCGACGATGAACAGGGCCATGAAGACCGTGCAGCCCACGACCAGGCCCAGGAGCACCTGCCCCCGCAGGAATGCCATCCAAATGCGATCCAGCTCGCTGGCCAGTTCGACCGCCTCGGACCGCCAGGGATCGGGGATGGCGCGGGCGAAGACCGCCTTGAGCCGGTTCCAGTCCTTGAGCATCCAGAAACTGAGGACGATCACATAGATGATGCTCAGCAGGCCGGAGGTCAGGCTGCCCAGGTAGGTGGTCAGACTGCCCAGACCATTCACGATGACGGTCTGTATCTCCTGGTTGAACTGGGTGATCAGATCGCCACTGAGAAACTCGACCTCGCCGACCAGGGGCAGGCTGATCGACTCCATCCAGGGCACGGTGGAGGTATTGATGCTGCGCAGCAGCGCATCCAGATCGGACTGCAACTGCACCAAAAACCTCTGGATCCACGGCCCCAGGACGAGCCACAGCAGGGCCACCAGCCCAATGAGCAGCGCATAGACGATGACCGCCGCAATGCTGCGCGGCAGATCGCGGCGCTCCAGCCTTTCCACCGGGATATTGAGGATGAACACCACCAGGCACGCCACCACCGTGGGGGCAATCATCGCCCGAAAGACGATCAGCAGCCCAATTGCCAGCAGGCCCAGGATGGAGCCAACCGTAATCTTGACGGCCGGTGGCCAGTGGGTCCCGGTGAGCATGGAAACTCAGGATGGAAAGAGCGTTATGTCGGGCAGGGGCCAGTAGCGCAGCCAGGCGCGGCCCACGATCTGATCACTGACAACCGGGCCGAAATTCCGGCTGTCGTGGCTGTTGGGCCGGTTGTCGCCCATCACGAAATATTCGTCGTCGTCCAGTTGCCGCGGCCGGAGCGATTCCTCCATTCTGCTCTGGACATAGACCTCCGGTTGCCGGATGCCGTTGACCAAGACCTCGCCCTCCACGATTTCCAGGGTGTCCCCGGGCGCAGCGATCACCCGCTTGATCAGATTTTCGCGCTGGTTCGGTATGTCCAGGACCACGACATCGCCCACGGCCGGCGGGGCAAAGCGGTACGAAACCTTCTCCACCACCAGACGCTGATACGGACTCAGCAGCGGCTCCATGCTTGAACCGAAGACAACGGTGGTTTCGGCCACCAGCCGGTTGACCAGCAGGGCCAGCACCAGCGCGGGGACCAGAACCAACAGCAGTTCCTTGGACACCGACCAAATCAGCGCGAACGGAGACAGATCCTCCGCGGCCGTATCCCCCTGTGCGAGGTCAGCGTCTGGCATGGTGGTTGCCGGTGGTTCCTTGTGCATGGTCGCTCCGGAGCCGAACCAAGTCCCTAGCGTATGAAGCCGCGTCCGCGCAGGTAGTCCATGATGGTCCGGGCATTCTCCAGCGGCTCATGGTTCACGGTGTCCAGCACGATTTCCGAATGCTCGGGCGCCTCGTAGGGATCATCGATGCCCGTGAAGTTCTTGATTTCGCCGCGCCGGGCCGCCTTGTACATGCCCTTCGTATCACGCGCCTCGCAGACCTCCAACGGCGTATCCACGAACACTTCGACGTAGTTGTCCGGCCCCACCATGTTCCGTACGTCGTTGCGCGTTGTGCGGAAGGGACTGACCGCCGAGGCCACCACGCAACCGCCGTGGCCGGCGATCTCCGCCGCCACAAATCCGATGCGGCGAACGTTGAGGTCCCGATCCTCCTTGGAGAAGCCGAGGCCGCGCGAGAGGTGGGTGCGCACCACGTCGCCGTCCAGCAGGGTAACCTTGCGGCCCTCCTGCATCAGCAGCGGAATCAGGATGCTGGCGGTGGTGGACTTGCCGGAACCGCTCAGGCCGGTAAACCAGATGCAGATTCCCTGACGGTCCAGCGACGGGTAGCTTTCCTTCAGAATCTCCGCCACCTCCGGCCGGGTATACCAGGACGGCAGCAGGCGGCCCTGGCCGAGATACTCCTCCCGCGCCTGTGTGCCGGAGATGTTCAGGGTCTGGGTACCGGGTGCGACCTCGCTCTCCGGTGCATACCGCTGCTCGTTCTCCAGATAGACCATATTGTCGAACGGAACCACCTTGACACCGATTTCGGCACTGTGCCTCTCGGCCAGCTCCTGGGCGTCGAAGGGGCCGTAGAAGGGCTTGCCCTCCGAGTCGTTGCCGGGGCCGGCATGGTCGCGGCCGACGATCATGTGGTTGGCGCCGAAGTTGCGCCGAATCAGCATGTGCCAGCAGGCTTCGCGCGGGCCGGCCATGCGCATGGCCAGCGGCAACAGGGCCAGATGCACGCGCTCCTGCGGATAATGGTTGTCGAGCAGGGCCTGGTAGGTCCGAACGCGCGTGAAATGGTCCACATCGCCGGGACGCGTCATGCCGACCACGGGATGCAGGAGGAAGGAGCCGTCGATGCGCGCCATGGCGCGCTTGGTCAATTCCTCGTGGACCCGATGCAACGGATTGCGGGTCTGGAATGCGACCACGTTGCCGTGGCCGGAGGCGGTCAGCCGGGCCCGGGTGGCGGCCGGGGTCAGGCGCAGATGCGCGAAGTCGAAGTGCGCCGGCAGGGCCAGCACGCGCAGGTGCCCCGCGACGTTGACCGAACCCCAGCGGTCCATCTCGGATATCAGCGGATGGCGCGGATTGGTGGAGCCAATCACGCAGGACGCTTCTTCCTCCGCGTTCCAGGCAAAGATTTCTCGCACGGACAGCACGGCCAGGATGTTGTTCATGGCATCCCGCAGAGTGATGTCCTGTCCCAGACGCAGTTCCGGGACCGGGTTCAGGGGCAGCGTGACGGGAATCGGCCAGAAGGTGCCATTCGCAAGCCGCATGTCCGACAGTACGCTTCGATAGTCGGCCTCGCCCATGAACGAGGTCAGCGGCGAAAAACCACCCGTGGCCAGAAGTTCCAAGTCGCAGACGGCCCGTTCGTGCAGTTGGAAGGAGGGGAGCCGGTTGGCGTAGTCCTTCAGTTCCTGCCTCTCCTCCGGCGGTACGAGCAGGTCAACCAGCTTGCCCCCGTACGGGGCTACCAACTCTGCGATATCTGTGTCCATGGGTTCAAGTCTCTCGAATGCGCGTTTCCGGGTCATGCCCAATCTGGGGCAGACCGGAGATTATACCCGGATTCGGGCTTCTTTTTTCAGGTATCCGACGGCGCGGACGGCTGGTTGCGGGCGACTTGTTCCGCCAGTGTCACAAGGTACCGGCCATAGGCGTTGCCGGCCATCCGCTGCCCCAGTTCCTTCATCTGCGCAAGCGAAATGAAACCGCGCCGCCATGCGATTTCCTCCGGTGCCGACACCATGAGCCCCTGCCGTTGCTGCAACATCTGCACGAGGCGGGACGCCTCCAACAGGGAGTCGTGGGTGCCCGTATCCAGCCAGGCCACCCCGCGTCCCAACTCCGTGACCCTCAGTTCGTCCCGTTCAAGATAGGTTCGGTTGACATCGGTTATCTCCAATTCGCCGCGGGTGGACGGCCTCAGTCCCCGGGCAATGGCGCACACCTGGCTGTCGTAGAAGTAGATGCCGGTCACGGCGTGGTGGGAACGGGGCCGTGACGGCTTTTCCTCCAGCGACAAGACCCGTCCCGTGCCATCGAACTCGACTACGCCGAACTCACTGGGATTGGCCACGGGGTAGGCAAAGACCTGGGCACCCACTTTCAGGGATGCAGCCTCCTGCAGGACTTCCGGCAGGCCGTGGCCGTAGAAGAAGTTGTCGCCCAGAATGAGGCACACACTGTCGCCGGCGATGTAATCGGCGCACAGCAGGAAGGCCTCCGCCACACCCCTCGGCTCCGCCTGGGCCACGTAAACGATGTCGAGGCCCCACTTGCGGCCATCGCCCAGAATCGCCTCGAACTGCGGCTGGCTGCCGGGCGTGCAGACCACCGCGATCTCGCGCAATCCCGCCAGCATCAGCATGGTCAGCGGGTAGTAGATCAACGGCTTGTCGTAGACGGGCAGCAGCTGTTTGCTGGTCGCCAGCGTGATGGGATGCAGGCGAGTGGCGTATCCGCCCGCCATCAGGATGCCCTTCATGTCGAATGCCGAGCGCCGGCCGGCTCCGGACGCGCGCTAATAGCCGAAGCGTTCCTCGGCAAACGGCTCACCGCGCATGTGGTACCCGTGCTGTTCCCAGAAGCCTGGACGGTCCCCGTTCATGAACTCCAGGCCCGTCAGCCACTTGGCACTCTTCCAGAAATAGTACTTGGGCACAAGCAGGCGCATGGGGTATCCGTGTTCGCGCTCCAAGGGCTTGCCGTCGTAGAGATAGGCCAGCATGGTGTCGTCGTCATCGAGGACCTCCAGGCTGATGTTGGTCGTGTAGCCACCCACGCAGTGCGCCATGACATGGGTGGCCGCGGCCGAGGGCGCGATGCCCTCCAGGAAGCGCCGCCAGGGAATGCCCGTCCAGGTGGTGTCCAGCTTGCTCCAGCGGGTCACGCAGTGAATATCCACGGTTTGGGTGTCGGCGGGCAGGGCCATCAGTTCGCTCCAGGTGAACTCCCTGGGTTCCTCGACCTCGCCGAACACGCTCAGCCTGAATCCGTCCAGGTCCGTGATCGTGGGGGTCGGACCGTAGGTCAGGACCGGAAACTTGCTGGTGAGGAACTGGCCGGGCGGAGTCCGCGCGTTGGCCTGCTCCTCCGGCACGTTGGTGACCCGACGCAGCCGCTGGACGCGGCGAAAGGGGTTTTCGAGTCTCATGTCAACCTTCCGTGGTTGCCTGGTTCAGCCATCGTGCCGGAGCAGGACCAGTGAGGCCGATTGGCCGCCCATGCCGAACCCGTTGACCAGGGCGGCATCCACGGCATGGGACCGCGCCTGGTTGGGCACGTAATCCAGATCGCACTTCGGATCGGGTTCCCGATAGTTGATGGTCGGCGGTATGCGGCCGTCGTGCATGGCCTGCACGGCAGCCACAATGCTGTGCGCCCCCGCGCCCCCCATGGCGTGGCCCAGCATGCCCTTGAGACCGGTGACGGGACAGTCCGGGGCGTGTTCGCCCAGGGCAC
This sequence comes from Caldilineaceae bacterium, assembly GCA_965219935.1. Classification (GTDB taxonomy): domain Bacteria; phylum Chloroflexota; class Anaerolineae; order Caldilineales; family Caldilineaceae; genus Bin34. Next base: position 3,247,730 of record CBDCOU010000003.1, read on the forward strand.
TGTGGATGGCACGCGTCTCCATCGCGTCGTTGGCCTTGGTCGCCGTGCCGTGGGCCACAACCCAGTCGATGTCCGCCGCGTGCAACCCGCTGTCGGCGATGGCATCGGCCATGACCCGACCCGGCACGCGGCCTTCGGGATCCGGATTGGCGAAATCGCTCGGATCCAGCCTCAGGCTGTAGCCGCCGAACTCGGCCAGGATGCGGGCCCCGCGGGCACGGGCATGCGCGAAGCCCTCCAGCACCAGAACGCCGGCTCCCTCCCCGATGACCATGCCGGTGCGGTTGCCGGCGAAGGGGGCGCAGGCTGCCGCCGGATTGTCCACTTCGAACGACATGGCGCCCAGGCGGCCGAACATGCTCACGGTCATCGGGGTGACATAACCGTCACTGCCGCCGGCCAGCATGACATCGGCCTCGCCGTATAGAATGCGTCGGGCGGCCTCGCCCACGGCACCCACTCCGGTGGCGCAGGCCGCCACCGGGCTGTTGGCGATGCCGGTCACGCCCAGTCGCATGCCGATAAAGGTGGGCGTGCCGCTGATCAGGGCCGCCAGCGACAGAACCGGATTGATGCGTCGAAAGCCCTTGCTGTAGAGGACACGCGTCTGATCCTCAATCAGATCCCACCCGCCGAAGGCGTCACCGATTTCGATCCCCAGGCGGCCCGCTTCCACGTCCCCCGGATCCAGGTCGGCCTGACCCAGGGCTTCCTGGGCCGCCTTCCATGCAAACTGGGTTGCGCGGGAGGTCTTGCGCGCGTCCCGGCGATCCATGTGGTCCCCGGGCTGCCAATCCACGACGGCCGCGCTGGCGCGCTCAAGCCCCTTGACTTCCCGCACCTCAATGAGGCGAGTGCCGGAACAACCCGCCACCATTCGCTGCCAGCTGGTGTCGGCATCCAGGCCCAGTGCGGACACCATGCCGATGCCGGTCACGACGACCCGTTCCCGGTCGTCCCGCATATTCCGTTGAACCCTGTCGGTCATAGCAAGTCGATTGCCGTCTTTCCCTTCTACAGTATCGCGCAGAATGCCACCGGGAAACCGGAACTCAGTCGGGAATCCGTTCCAGACAGGCACCCAGCCGGACCAGGCGGTTGCCGATGTCGCTGTAGCCCCTGTCAATCTCCGTCACGTTGCCAATCTCCGTCACACCTTCGGCGCACAGGGCCGCCAGGATCAGCGCCATGCCGGCCCGGATGTCCGGCGTGCTGACCCGTTGGCCATACAGCGGCGACGGCCCCGAGACCACTACGCGGTGCGGATCGCAGAAGATGATCCGGGCGCCCATGGCGATCAGGCGATCGACGAAGTAGAGCCGGCTCTCGAACATCTTCTCGTGGAACAGGATGGTGCCCGCGCTCTGCGTGGCCACCACCAGCGCAATGCTGAGCACATCCGTGGGAAAGCCGGGCCAGGGCGCACTGGCAATGCGGGGGATTCCGCCTCCGAACTCGGGTGCCACCTCGAGTGCCTGTTCCGCCGCGACGACCAGGGTGTCCCGTTCACCCGCGCCGCCCGGCGACAACGCCATTTCCACACCGAGCCGTTCGCGGAAGACCATCTGCATCATGCGCAGATCCTCGGCCACCACACCCTCGATGCGCAATTCGCCGCGGGTCACGGCGCCCAGCCCAATCCAGGTTCCGATCTCCATGAAGTCCGGTCCCACGGTGAACTCCGCGCCGCCCAGGGTCGACCGGCCCTCGACGACCAGCCGGTTGGTGCCGATACCGTCGATGGGGCAGCCCATCGCAACCAACAGGCGGCACAGGTCGGACACGTGCGGTTCACAGGCCGCGTTGTGGAACACCGTGGTGCCCTGCGCCAGGGCCGCCGCCATCACGCCATTTTCGGTGGCCGTCACCGAAGCTTCGTCCAGAAGCACATCCGCACCTTGCAGATCGCCGTCGATCTGCAGCGCGAAGGTATCCCCCTCGCCAATGAGTTCCACCCCCAGGGCACCAAAGATCTGCAGATGCGTGTCGATGCGGCGGCGTCCGATATCGTCCCCGCCGGCGCTGCCGGCCACGCGAAAGGCGCCGGTCCTTCCCAGCATCGGCCCCATCAGGGTCAGCGATCCCCGCAACTGGCGGAACAAGGCGGGATCCGGCTCGGCAAACGCCAGCGTCCGGGCGTGCAGGTGCAGCGTGTTCGGTCCCTGCCAGGCCACATCGACGCCCAGCCCCTGCAGGATCAGCAGCAGGTTGTCGACATCTCCGATGCGCGGCACATTGTGGAGGACGACCGGCTGGTCGGTCAGCAGGGCGGCACAGATCATCGGCATCGCCGCGTTTTTGTTCCCGGCCGGCCGCACCGTGCCGGCAAGGGGATGGCCTCCCTCAATCAACAGTCGCGCCATAGTTCGCGCCTCCACAGGGTTCGGCTCGCCGAACTGGATGGATCAAAACCTAACTTGCGCAATTTTAAACCGATACCTGTGACACGCAGGCCTGCGCCAACCCACCGATTGGACCTGCCCGAAGCGCCCGGGAAACCCCGGCCGCGAGCCTCCGACAAGCCATTAGGCCGCGCTGGGAGGGGTTTCCGGACGTTTCAGACCCCGCAGCGGCCTCATTTGCGAACATGATTTCGGATACACGTTTAGCACAGGCCGGTTTCCGCCGCGATGGTCCGACCTGCGGGACCGGCAAAGATCTTGTTGAACTGTCCCAATCAACCTTCAAAATTGCTTCTATTGGTTCCATTTTTCTTTCAGGAGCCGTGCGGTCCGCAGTCAAAAACCGATACCGGGCCGGTCCTATGCTATGATAGATAAAGGGACGCGTACATTAAGTTAACAAACGCGCGTGCACGGACCACCTGTCGGTCGGATAATTGGGAGACGGCATTGATCAACAGCCTAGCCCTTGGATTCAGAATCCTCGGTCTTCGTCTGGACCTCCTCATTATCCCTGTGTTCCTGAGTCTGGCGGCCTTGTACTGGCCTCCAGCGGACATCTCCCTGCTGTTTGCCGACCTGCAAGCGATTTTTGCGGAGGCTCAGGACGCGGCGCTGGGACAGGTCCCCGCCGCGGACCTGCCCGCCGCCGACGCACCAACCCCCTTTGCGCCCGAGGCACTGCTCGAAAGCCTGAACGCCTCCACGCTGCCCCTGGGCCAACTATTGGTTAATCGCACGTTCCTGCGCGTGCCCGGCCTGGTGATGACCCTGCCCCTGGAGCAGCTGTTGACCGACTGGAGCCCCAGCCTGTCCTCGGTGGGTGACGTCCTGTTGGTCCTGGCCGCCTTTTCGGCCGCCGGCGTGGTCATGGGCACCCTGTACCAGTGGCAACTGGCGCGCACGGTGGACACAGCCCTGCGCGCATGGACGGAACGGGACGCCTCGGGCACGAATGAGACGGTGGCGCCGGACCCGTGGGACGCCTTCTGGTTTCGTGCCCGTCAAACAGGTCTCTATCTGGTCCTATTGGTGGTGCTGGTGACGGTGCTTTCCTTTGCGGTCAGCCTGCTCATGGCGGCCCTCGCCCTGGTCATGCCGGGAGCCGTGTTTCCCCTGATGGGACTGTACATGCTGTTCCTGCTCATGGCGCTGCCGGTCTTCCTGTTCCTCCAGACCTACATCATTCCCGGCATCCTGCTGGACAGCCTGAAGGTGGTTGCGGCGGCCCGGCAAAGCGTCGCCCTCATTCGCAACAATGTGGTCAGCACGCTCGCGTTTCTGCTCCTGTCCGGGTTTATTCTGTTCGGGATCGAGGAAGCGCTTGGTTCAATCAATACCTCCATTAATACCGGCTTTAATCCGGTCATACTGCTTCTATCGTCCATGTCCTTTGCCTACGTCGGCACCGGCACGGCCCTGGCCTTTCTGGTCTTCTACCGTTCCCGCTGCCTGATGTCGGACGGAGTGGACATCATTACCTGGTTCAAGTCCATGGAGCTTGAATGAGCTGCCGGTTGTGCCTTGTGGAAACGTGATGATGAAGGAAAAGCCAATGCCGCCCAGGGGTTCGCTGTGAGCCCACCGTCACAGCCTCCGCGGCTTGGAACATCCAAGCCGGCAGGGGAAATTTCGTTCCACCATCCGGGAAAGGTTTCCTGCCGCAGGCACGGGGCCCTGACCATGCTCATGCATCGCAATCGACCGAACGACGGCCGCACGGTCGCGGATCGTCGGTTACCCCCAAGGGAAGCGTAGGGCATGGCGTTGTGTGTCGCCGGTTTGGACCCGGCCGCGGTGGGGACTGCGCCACCCGGCCTCGCGTTGCAAGGGACCGCGCGCCCTTGTCTACCGAGAGCGAATCACCTGCAAACCAATAAATCAAGTTGTAAGGAACAGAATGGCGATGGCTAACACTCCGATGCCCCCAAACGCCGAACAGAACACCAACGCCTACAGCGCCGACGCCATCCAGGCCCTGAAGGGCCTCGAGCCGGTGCGCGAACGTCCCGGCATGTATGTCGGCGGCACCGGCGAAGGCGGCCTGCACCACTGCGTCTACGAAGTGGTGGACAACTCCATCGACGAAGCAATGCAGGGCAGCTGCGACCGCATCGACATCCGCATCCGGGCCGACGGCAGCATCTCCGTGTCGGACAATGGACGCGGTATTCCGGTGGACATGCATCCGACGGAGAAGATGCCGGCCCTGACACTGGTCATGACCACCCTGCATGCGGGCGGCAAGTTCAACGAACGCAGCGGCTACAGCGTCTCCGGCGGCCTGCACGGCGTGGGTGTGAGCGCCGTCAACGCCCTCAGCGATTGGATGGTGACCCAGGTCAAGCGCGACGGCCAGGTGTACCAACAGAAGTTCGAGCGCGGCCATCCGATCACCGACCTGGAGATCGTGGACACCTGCGATCCGGAGGACACCGGCACCACCCAGCACTACAAGTGGGACGAGACCATCTTCGACCAGGGCGTGGCCTACCGGGCGGACGAACTGCTGGAGCGCTTCCGGGAAATGGCATTCCTGAACCGCGGGGTCACGATTCGCTTCACCGACGAGCGGGAGAACCCGGCCGAGGACACGACCTTCTACTTCGAGGGCGGCCTGGGCTCGTTCGTGCGCTACATGAATCGTCAACGCCATGTCCTGCACCCGCCCATCTACATTCATCGCACGATTGACGGAAACGAGATCGAAGTCGGCCTGCAGTACACCGACTCCGACCAGGAACACACGGTTGTCTTCTGCAACACCATCAAGAACCCGGATGGCGGCACCCACCTGACCGGCCTGCGCAAGGCACTCACCCGGCAGATGAACGAACACGCCCGCAAGATCAACCGCCTCAAGGACAACGACGCCAACTTCACCGGCGAGGACACCCGCGACGGCCTGACCGCCGTGGTCAGCGTCAAGGTGCCGTCGCCCCAGTTCGAGGGGCAGAACAAGCTCAAGCTCCTCAACAAGGAGGTTCAGGGCTACGTCGAGACCGTGGTGGCCGAGGAACTGGCCGAGTGGATGACCGCCAACGCCGCCGACGCGCGCGCCATCATCGACAAGTGCCAGAATGCGGCGGAGGCCCGTACGGCCGCCCGCCGCGCCCGCGACATGGTGCGCCGCAAGGGGTTGCTGGACTCGATGACGCTGCCCGGCAAGCTGGCCGACTGTTCCAGCCGCAACCCGTCCGAGACCGAACTGTACCTGGTCGAGGGCGACAGCGCCGGCGGTTCGGCCAAGCAGGGACGCGATCGGCAGTTCCAGGCCATTCTGCCGCTGCGGGGCAAGATCCTCAACGTACAGAAGGCCAAGGACAGCAAGGCGCTTGAGAACAAGGAGATCCAGGCCCTAATCAAGGCCATGGGCACAGGCATCAAGTCCGAGTTCAGCCTGGACAACCTGCGCTACCACCGCATCATCGTGATGACCGATGCGGACGTGGACGGGGCCCATATCCGGACCCTGCTGCTTACCTTCTTCTACCGCTACATGAAGCCGCTGATTGAAGAGGGACACCTGTACATCGCCCAGCCGCCCCTATTCAAGGTGGCGGTGACCGAACAGAGCAACGGCAAGACCAGGCGGAAGCAGACCAGCTACGTCTACAACGAACGGCAGCTGGCGGAACTGCAGCGGGAGATGGGCAACGACAACGTGAAGCTGGAGCAGCGCTACAAGGGCCTCGGCGAAATGAATGCCGAGCAGCTGTGGACCACGACCATGGATCCCGAGGCCCGGACCCTGCTGCAGGTGACGGTGGACGACGATGCGGCCGATGCCGACCAACTGTTCATGGATCTGATGGGCCCGGATGCCGAACCGCGCCGGCGCTTCATCCAGCAGAACTCGGACCGGGCCACACCCGACTACTGATGATCCGCCGCCGGGGGCCTGCCGTCTCCCGGCAGGCGCCGCCAACCTACCATTATGGGGGTCGGTTCACGACCGGCCCCCGCCACCGCTAGAGAAACCCCTTCAGTTTCCGCTTGCGGCTCGGATGCCGCAGGCGATTCAGGGCGCCTGCCTCAATCTGGCGGATCCGCTCCCGGGTCACCCCGAACTTCTTGCCGACTTCCTCCAGCGTGTAGCTGTGTCCGTCGACCAGGCCAAAGCGCAGTTCCAGGATGCGGGTCTCGCGGGGGGTCAGGCTGGTGAAGACATCCTGAATCTTCTCCCCCAGCAGGGTCTGGTTGGCGGAATCCTGCGGGCTGTCGGCATCCTCGTCGGGAATGAAGTCCCCCAGCACGCTGTCCTCTTCCTCGCCCACCGGCTTGTCGAGGCTCAGCGGCCGCTGGCTCACCCGCATGATGTGTTCGATCTTGCCCGGCGGCACCTCCAACTCTTCGGCCAATTCGTCAATGGTCGGTTCGCGGCCCAGCTTCTGTGACAGGTAGCCGTTGGTCCGGGTCAGGCGGTTGATCTGCTCGTACATGTGAACCGGCACACGGATCGTGCGGCCCTGGTCGGCGATGGCCCGGGTGACCGCCTGGCGGATCCACCATGTGGCATAGGTCGAGAACTTGAAGCCGCGGTGGTAGTCGAACTTCGTCACCGCCCGCATCAGACCGACGTTGCCCTCCTGAATTAGATCCAGGAAGGGCACGCCGCGCCCGGTGTACTTCTTGGCCACGCTCACCACCAGGCGGCTGTTGGCGGTGATCAAGTGGTTCTGGGCATCCTCGCCGTCGCGGATGAGCCAGCGCAAATCGTCCTTTTCGTCCTCACTGAGGTATTCGTCCGGACTGTTCAGGCGCACCTTGGCCTCCTCGGCCTTCTCCATGCGCTTGGCCAACTGGACCTCCTCCTTGGCGGTCAGCAGCGCCACCCGTCCTATCTCGCGCAGGTAGAGCGTCGTCGAGTCGTTGACGCCGTCCTGGCCGAGAGCCACATGATCCTGTTCCTCCTCCTCTTCCTCGGGCCGGTCGTCCCGAACCTGGCCGATGTCGATGCCCTTGTCGATGAGCGCGGCGAACAGGTCCTCCAGCAGGTCCATGGCCAGTTCGGCCCGGGGCAGGACCGAGAGGACGTCGCCGTACTGCACGACCCCCTGCTTGGCACCCAAGGCCAGGATGTGGTCCTTGACCGACTGGCTGTTCATGCCCGGGGCAAAGGCCTCGGATACGGCTTCGGTGTGTGGGTTTTGCGCCACGGCCGTCCTCCTTCGATTGTGAACAGGATGCCGGTTTTTTTGCAGAGAGACCGGCAACTCTCCTCAAGTGTCCTGTCGTCCGTCGCTAAACGAACCAGTTCAGGCTCTTCCTGCGGCTGGAATGGCGCAGCCGAGCCAGCGCCTGGGTTTCGATTTGGCGCACGCGCTCCCGCGTGATGCCGAATTTCTTGCCTACTTCCTCCAAAGTATAGGCGTAATCATCCACCATTCCGAAGCGAAGTTGCAACGTGTGGATTTCGCGCGGGGTCAGATCCTGGATGATGTCCTCGATCACTTCCCGCAGCACGGTCATGTTGGACGTCTCCTGCGGGTTGTCCGCGTCGTCGTCCGGGATGAAGTCCCCCAGCACGCTGTCCTCCTCTTCGCCCACGGGCTGTTCGAGGCTGCGCGGATGCTGGTTGACCTTGATGATCTGCTCCACTTTCTGGGTCTGGACCTCCAGACCCTCGGCCAGTTCCTCCACCGTGGGATCCCGGCCCAGTTCCTGGGACAGCTGGTGGCGGGTGCGGATCATGCGGTTGATCTGCTCGTGCATGTGCACGGGCACGCGGATGGTGCGGCCCTGGTCGGCAATGGCCCGGGTGACCGCCTGGCGAATCCACCAAGTGGCGTAGGTGCTGAACTTGAAGCCCCGCTTGTAGTCGAACTTGGCCACGGCCCGCATCAACCCGTTGTTGCCTTCCTGTACAAGATCCAGGAAGGGCACGCCCCGGTTGTTGTACTTCTTGGCCACGCTCACCACCAGGCGGCAGTTGGCCGAGATCAGGTGGTCGACGGCCGCCTGGCCGTCCAGCACCACCCATTCCAACTCATCCCGCTCGTCGTCCGTCAGGTCGGCATCGAGCTCCGCCAGCTTCTCCTTGGCGGCCTCGCCCGCCTCAATGCGCTTGGCCAGGGCCACCTCCTCGGTGGCGGTCAGGAGATCGACCTTGCCGATGTCGCGCAGGTACAGGGCCACCGAGTCGCTGGCGGCGTCCTGCAGGGGATCGTCGAACCCATCCGCGTCCTCGTCCTGATCCTCCTCGAGATCATCCAGATCCAAGCTGCTTCCGGAATCCCCAATCTCGATGCCCTTCTCCATCAGGCTGGTGAAGACATCCTGGAGCAACTCCGCGTTCTCCTCCACATCGGGCATGACCTTGAGGATGTCGTCAAATTCAACGACACCATTCTTGTCGCCCAATGCCAGCACATGTTCCCTGAAGCCGACGGCGTCGAACTCGCCGTCGGCCAACTGGTGCCCTTCGGCCATTTGCATCACTCCTTCCTTCATGTTGCCCTCTCTTCCACCAATGCGATTGCTTGCGAACCGAATCAAATGCCGGTCTTGAAATCCCAAATGCCATCAATGCATCGATACTCGGCCGCGCAGGATCGGCACGCCAGTGCATCCTCCCCCCGCATCCCAAGACCCGCCGCAGCGGTGCCGCAGGATGGGCAGGCGAGCCATTCCGCCGGTGCCGCGCCGAATCCCCCTGTTCCGGCCCGATCGCCCTGCCGCCGGCTGTGCACAAAGACGCTGGGCGCCACTTCGCGGCCCGCGGTCAACGAACCCGCCATCAAGTCCAGCCGGGCCAGCCACTGCGGGGGAAACAGTTGCTTAAGAAGCGGCAGCCGGAAGTGCGAGACGCCCATGGCACGGTCGATGCCGAGATCCAACCTCCGCATCCACTCCCGAATCCACTCCGGATGGAAGTTGAAGTTCATTTCCGCGAACTCCACGGGCTCCCGCGCATGGGGGGACCAGGACTGCCGTCCCAGCAGATGGCGTCCCACGGCCTTCAAGTTGCGCTTGTTGGCGAACTCCAGGATGGCCGAACCACCGGGGCACAGCATCCCGGCAATGCGCTCCAAGGCGAGTTCGGCGCGCTCCAAGTGGTGAATGACCCGAATCATGACCACCGTGTCCATGACTCCGGGCCGGAAGGGCGGCCGATACACGTCGCCGTTGACGAACACAAATCGTGGATCGTGACCCCAGCGCTCCACGGCCTGCGCCAGCATTGTGCGGCTGTAGTCGAAGAAGACAACCTGCTGATAGCCGGCGTATTCCGCACCGAGGCGCCCGAAGCCGCCACCGATGTCCACCAGCCGGAAGCCCTGGGGAGGCAGCAGGACGCGCAACGCCATTCGTTCCGCTACGTCCTCGTAGCGGCGGTCGACCTTCTCCCAGAACTCGGTCCGGTAGGCACTATCCTCGTAATCCATCACCCGGATGGATTCGGACTCCTTTGACGCCGCCTGCCCTGACTGAACGACCGCTCTCATTACCTTGCCTGACCCAAATTCCCGGCTCACGCGCCTGGCATACGATGACGTGGGGGGCGAAGGCGCCCGATTAGTATAGAAGAAAAATATGGCAAATACTTTCCAATATGGTGGTGCAATTTCCCCAGCCGAGACCGCGGGCCGGGGCCGGCATCCCGGCCGTGCTCCAGGATCTATCGGCACTGTTTCAATCTCGTTGATGCAGTCCCGGATGCGCACATGGCGAGGGCTCCCTGCAACGGTATCGGCAACACACCCCAAGAGGGGGCCTCACCGTGGACTTCAGTTCCGGTCCCCCGCCCATCCTGAACGCCAACGCGCCCGGCACCGCCACGGAAGCCGAGCGTGTTCGGCAGATTCCGGGTCCAGCACCGACCTCGATTCCGCGGGTCGGGCACCGGCATCAGGCCGTGCCCGGCCACATCGGAGACATAACGGAATACCATCAATTTCGGCGTTGAGTGGGCATGGACATCACAATGTATTGTATATGTCGGAGGGGCGGGCCGCGATGAACATCGCGGCCCGCCCCTCCGAGAATTCCAAGATGGCACCGCTGCTTTCCCGCACCGTTCCGCTGCCCCCGTTCAACCACCCGGGCCCGCAGACCCGGCTCCCAAGTCCGGGTCACGGGGCATCCCATCCCCCCTTGTCCATAGGGTGCGGATGACAGGGGCTGCCATCCCGACTACCACGTTGGGCCTGTCTGCACGCGGGCGGCATCACGCGTCCCGGACTGGTCGGCCCGAGTTGTCCCACCATGTCCAATTTGTCATTGACACAAGGACTACCCTGTGATGAAAACCCCACCGTGCCCATCTCGGTGGGGAGGGGGAGCGGTTCAAGCCGCGGACATGGCTGGCCCGGGGATTCCGGACGGTGACAGGAGCCCTCGACAGCGTGCGGCGGATGGCACCCGCCACAGCCTGTACCAGGGGTCTGGACGCGAGAAGATACCCATGCCGCAGTCGCATCAACAAGACTGAAACTGCGTCGACCTATTGGCACCCCGACCGGTCAGGGTACCAGTTGGCTATAATCGCCGCCGCGGACCGGACCGCGGTCCCGCCGGATGTCCTGCCAGTCCCCGATGCCTTCTGTCCAACGATCCCTCCGACCCCGTTCGCATCCTTGGTCTGTGCGGCAGCCTGCGCGGGCCGGATAGCTTTACCCGCCGCCTGCTGGTCCTGGTCATGGCGGAGTTGGACGCCCTCGGTGCATGCACCGATTTCCTTGACTTGGCCGAGACGGAACTGCCCATGTGCAAGAGCGCCACGGATACGGACGAGCATCCCGGCAAACAGGACCTGGTAGCGCGGGCCGAACGAGCCCAGGGATTCGTACTGGCCACACCGGAGTACCACAACAGCTACAGCGGCGTATTGAAAAACGCGCTCGATCTGCTCAGCAGCGAGCAGCTGGGCGACAAGATGTTCGGTCTGATCGGCATTGCCGGGGGCGACATGGGTGCCGTCAACGCCCTGGGACACCTCCGCATCGTGATACGCGGGGTCAACGGCCACGTCATTCCGCAGCAAATCAGCCTGCCGTCCGTCTACCGCCAGTTCGACGGCGACCGGCTCGCCGACGAACGCACAGCCGGCCGCGTCAGGGATTTCGCCGCAGCCCTGGCCCTTCACACACGGCGGTTGGCCGCAACCCTCGACGGCTTCGCCTGAGCAATGCTCCTGCAGCCCGATGGCCGAGTGCGAAGAACAGGCCCGTACCTGGCACGCCCATCCCCAGTACGCCGTGCTGACGGCACTGTTGGCACTCTTGACGGTCTGGCTGGTGCTGCAGGATGGACGCCAGCCGGATTCCGGCAACATCCTGATGGCCCTGCTGGCCTTCGGCCTTGCCCTGTGGCACCTGCAATGGTTGGGCAGCCGCGTTGAAACCAATGCCCGGGGACTGGTCCTGCACCGGATCGGACGAACCCGGCAGGCCGTGGCCTGGTCGGCCGTTACCAACATTCGCTGGACCGGGCGCGTGACCCGTTCAATCCTGGTGGAGTGCCGCCGGGAATCCCACCGCGAACAGTTGGAACTGCCCCGCCTGCGGGATCAGGACGGGTTGTGGCAGCAACTGGAGGACCGATTGGGGCAGGGCGAAGCGTGATGGACATCCTCATGGTGACCGGAGAGTATCCCCCGCTGACAGGCGGGGTGGGCGACTACACGCGCCTGCTGGCCCGGGCATTGATCCGGGAGGGCCATCGGGTAAGGATTGCAGCGACCACGGGCACGCCGTCCGTCGGCCGCGGCGCGGCGGACGAACCGGAAGTCCTCACCCTTCCGCAACGGTGGGCCCGTGGCCACAAAGTGGCGATTGCCAGGCTGGCCCGGGCCGAGCCGGACAGCTGGATCCATGTGCAGTACCAAACCGCGGCCTACCGCATGAACCCGGCGGTGAACCGGTCACCGGCAGCCTGGGCCGCGCGGGGACTGCGCGTAGCCTGGACCTACCATGATCTGCTGCCGCCCTATCTCTTTCCCCTGGCAGGGAATGACCTGAGACAGCGCGTGACCCTGGCCCCGGGGCGGGCCAGCCGCATGGTGGTTGCGACCAATCGGGAGGATGCCGACCGGCTGGCACAGGCCGGAATCCGGGCGGAGGTCAGTCCGGTTGGCAGCAACATCCCCATCGCGCCCCTGAAGCCACGGGAACGGGCCGATTTGCGTGATTCCTGGCAGGCTCGGCCAGGCGAGCCGGTGATTGGATGCTTCGGCCTGGCCGGTCGCACCAAGGGCCTCCAGACCCTGGTCGAGGCGGTGCGCCTGCTGAAATCCAGGGGCACCGATCTGCGCATCGTGATTATCGGCGGCACGCCGGGAGCCTCCGACCGCAGCAACGCGGCCTTTCTGCAAAGCCTGCAAAACGCCATCCGCACGGCCGGCCTGGAGGATCGGGTCCATTGGACCGGAGCCCTGTCCGACCAAGAGGTCAGCCGGGCCCTCTCCGCCTGCGACCTGATGGTACAGCCCTATACGGAAGGGGCCAGCACGCGCCACGGCTCCCTGATGGCATGCCTGGACCACGGCTGCGCCACCATCACCAGCACGCCGCTGTCCGACGATTGGTTGGCTCCGGGGGTGCCGACCGTGCCGCCCCTGGACTTCCTGGCCTTGGCATCCCGCATCGCATGCCTGGCCGCCAGCCCGGAGAAACGGGCAGCCGCGGCCGCGGCTGCCCGGGCCAGCGCCGCGGACCGTTCCTGGGAACGGATCGCCGACCAGCACGCGGCCCTGTATGCCGCTGCCGCCTGAGGCTGGGCCGGAACCGAGGAGACGACTTCCCATGCAGTTCGATGCCCTTGCCCTCAACTGCCTCGTGCAGGAGACCACGGCCCGGGCGTTGCCGGGCCGCATCCAGAAGATCGTGATGCCGGACCCGCGCTCCCTGATACTTGAGCTGTACGGCCGGAGGCAGCGCCATTGGCTGCGCATCACGGGCTGGGGCCCGGAGTGCGGCCTGTACCTGACGGAGATTCGGCCCCGTCGGGGGGAGGGCCCCAACCAACCGTTCCTGGAATTGCTGAGAAAGTACGCGGAGGGTGCCGGGGCTTCGGCCCTGTACCTGCCCGATCCGGACGAACGCGTAGTGTGTCTTGCCCTTGCACATCGGGAACACGGCGAGCAGACGCTGCTGTGCGAATTGACCGGACGCAACGGCAACCTGTTCCTGTTGGGGGACGGCAACCGCATCCTCGGTTCCCTGCGACGCGTCCCGCCGGGTACCCCCCGCGACCTGAGGCCCAGGCAACCCTATCAGCCGTTGCCGCGCAGGGACATGTGCTCCCCGCTGGAGTGCCCCGTACCCAAGCTGGAGGCGGCACTTCGGGTCCAGGCCGATACACCGGGCTGGCGCGCCCTGACGGCAACCGTGGCCGGTATGGGCCCCATGCAGGCGCGGGAGATTGTGTACAGGGCCTGCGGCCGGGCCGATGCCTCGGCAGGTGAACTGGACGCGCCGGTCCTGGCCAACGCCATCCAGGACCTTTGGCAGCCGATCCTCAGCGGGGAATGGTCGCCCAGCAGCATTGGAGACAACGGCGGCGTAACCACCTGTGCACCCTATCCCATTCGCCATCTGCCCGGAGCCAAGTCGGAACCCGAACTGACCCCCTTGCTCTCCCGCCTGCAGCCTCCGGATCCCTACGCCGAAGTGCGCAGGAGCCTGCGCACCCAGATTGGCAAGGCCGGGACCCGGACGGAGCGCCGACTCAAGGGGGCCGCCCGCGACCTGCCCGAACCGGGTGTCGCCGAACGGTTGCGCACACAAGCCCAATGGCTCTTGGCCCTGCAGTATTCCATTCGGCCCGGCCAAACCGAACTGGAACCACCGGATGGCAGTGGCCCCGTGGCGCTGGTGTCGGGCAGGACGCCGGTCCAGCAGGCCGAAGCCATGTTCAAGCGCGCCCGCAAGCTGGAACGAGCGGCCGAGGTAGTGCCGCGCCGCATCCGGGAACTCGAGCGCGACCGGGACTATCTGGCGCAACTGCTGCTCGATCTAGCACAGGCCGCCGACCGGCCGGAACTGGAAGCCGTGCGGGAGGAATTGGAGCAAACCGGCCTGGCCGGCCGGTCGCAGGTGCGCAAGTCCCGGCCCAAGGTGCCGCGTCCGGCTCGGGGCCCCCGCCGTTTTCGCCATGGCCAGTTCACCATTCTGGTTGGCCGCAATGCCCGCCAGAACGATCAGGTCACGTTTGCCAAGGGATCGCCCAAGGATCTGTGGCTGCATGCACGGGACCACCCGGGATCCCATGTCGTCATCCAAAGCGGCGGCCGCAACGTGCCGCGCGAAACCCTGGAAGGTGCAGCCCGGCTGGCGGCCTACCACTCGGGCCTGTGCGGCGAGAACCGGGCGCGCGTGATGGTGGCCGAGCGGCGGCATGTGCGGAAACCCGCGCGCGCCCGGCCGGGGCAGGTGACGATCCGCAAGGGCAAGGCCCGCACCGTGGTGGTGGATGCGGTGGAGCCGGATTGGCAGGAGGCCGGCGGTCCCGGCGTCAGGGTTCCAGAATGACGCGCATCACCGGGTGGTCGACCGCGCCGAACCGTCCCTTGTACTCCTCGTCGCCCTGCATGAAGTCAAACACCTTGTGGCCCGACACGATGGCGTACTGCAGGGCGTAGGAGAGGATCACCCAGCCGGGACTGAGGTGGTAGTGCAGGTCCGGACGGAACCCGCTGTTGTAGAGCAAATAATGGCCGTCCTGGCTGAAGGCGAGCAGCGCGGCGGCCTTTTCGCCGTTCAGGGTCAGGAACATCAGCGACAGCTTGCCGGCATCGAACATGTCCCGGCTCATTTCGTGGAAGAAATGCTCCATGTCGGGGGTCATGAACTCCCGCTTGTAGGACTGGCTGGCCTTCTGCAGGGCGATGAAGTCCTCCACCTCGCGGCGGAGATCGTGCTCGGGCCCCACGACGTAGACCCCCACCTCGGCCTCCCTTTCGATGCGCCGCTGCTTGCGGCGAATCTCATGCCGTTGCTTGGACGCCACCTGATGTTCCAGATAGTCCTCGTAGGTGTCCGGCAGCTCGATGGCCGGCGCCACATCCTCCTGGAACACCCTGACCGACAGGCCCCTGGCCTCGGCCAGGACGGGCAGGACCTGCCAAGTGGTGCTGGATGACGGCAGATTGCACAGGTCAACCACATCCCACGGGGGTGCGGTGGGTCCCTCCAGCCAGTCCAGGAACGCCCGGTAGACACAGTCCTCCCAGCCACAGGCCACGATCACATCCAGGTAGTCGCTGACCTCGATGCAGCCCACGATGCTGAGCTGGTCCCGGCCGTCGTGCAGGGAATCGTCCCCGGTCAACCTGTACAGGGGCAGAATGCCGACCAGCTCCCCCGTGTCGTGACGGCGATAGGCGGTAATCCAGCGTTCGCCCAATCCCAGATTGCGCCACCAGACCTTCTGCCAGGCCAGTCGCATGAAGAAGGCCCGGGAACCGGAGCGGTCCACGAGTTGATCCCAGACATCGGCCAAGGCGTCAAACCCGTCCGGATCGGCATCGGGCCCCCAGACGTGCACCTCAAGGGACACCCCCTCGCTCTCGGGGCAGGATGTGGCGGCAGGAAGAACGGAGACTTCCGGAGCCAGCAGTTCGGACACTGTGGATCCCATGATGACAGGAGACTATGACGAGGCATTATAGCAACCGATTCCGCCGGGTTTCCGGCCTGCCAACCCTTTCCGGAGACAGTGGCGAACGCGTCAGGCAGTCCCGTCCGCGCCGTTGAGGTGGCGGTCGAACCAATCCATCGCGGCGAACCACATGACATCCGCAAACCGGTGCGCGACACCTGCATGCCGGGTGACGCGCAACCGTTCCGGCCACGCGCGATAGGTTTCGGCCAAGGCGGTGCAGAACCGTTCCGCACCGTCCGGAGGCACCTGCCGATCGTCGTCCCCGCACTCGAAGGCCATGGCCGGACAATGGGCGTACCGATCCAGGTTTGACAGAGGGTTGCCATCCCGGTATGCCCTCCAGGCCTCTGCATCCGGCATGCCCGGCGGTTCAAAGGAGCCGGGACGCAGCCAATCGGGTGTGGCGATAGCCGCGAACACGGCCGCAATCCGCTTGTCCATACCGGCCGCAACCACCGCGATGTCGCCGCCCATCGATATGCCTCCCATGCCGGCCGGCCCTCTCAGGCCCCAACGGTATTCGCACCAGTCCAGGACCGCGACCACATCGCGGGCCGTGTGGTGCAGGATGGGCCAGAACCAGCGTCGGATGTTGCCGCGAACCCGCGCCCGCAGTTCCTCCTCCGACTCGATGCGGCGAGTCCCATGCTGCCAGGCATCGATGCTCAGCGCCGTAAAGCCCAGTCCAGCCAAATCCCGCAATTGGGGTTCGCAGCTCTCTTTGGTTCCGCCAAAGCCGGCGAGCCAGATGACAAGGGAACCTTGGTCGATGCTCGGATCCGGGGCATGCCACAGCACCGGAATACCGTCCACGTCTTCCTGGAACATGAGATGGACGCCGCTCCCCAGGGGCAAACGCGCTACCAGCTGCCGATGCCCCCCAGGAGGAGCTTCTGCAACTGGGTTCCGTGATCCCTGAGTTTGGACACGCGCGCCCCGTCGAACGGCTCGCGCGACTTCATCCAGGCATTCTGGTAGCACATCAGACAGGTGCACCGTGACGCCCCGCTCTTGTTGGCCGCTCCCCGATGATACAGCCAGCCGTTGAACATGACGGCCTGACCGGGTTTGGCCAGGACAAACTTCTCGTCCGGAAACCGGGGGTGCCCCTCAGGCGGCTTGAAGGGTGCCCGATGGCTGCCGGGCACCACGACGATGGGACCGTTGTCCATGGTCAGTTCGTCCAGATAGTATCCGGTATTGATTTGGCCGGGAATGCACCCGAATGGCGTCCCGTCCGGATCCACGGCGGGATTCATGGTGGCTGGAATGATCGAAAAATCGCGCATGGTTTTCCGTGCTTTCCCGAAGCGATCCGATGACCTGCACCGATTCTAAGGGACATACGCGGGTTGCCGAGAGCGGTTGCCACGTGAAGTCAGGTCCGGCAAGAGCTGCCTCTCTCGTGGGCCAGGTCTCCTGTACCGAGTCGGGTACTTGGCTGGTGGCGGAACTGGCCCAGGGCAATGCGGCCTGCGGGAGCGACGCTGGAGTTAATTCCCCTGTGCCCACAGGAATTGAGCCAGGCGGGACAGGTTCTCTGCGACGCTACATGAATCCAGGTGGTCCGCCCTAGTTGGATTCCTGTGTGATGCCTCCCTCGCCCATCACCGGAATCCTCAGTATCGCCTGCCATGCATCGGGCCGTTGGCCTGCATCCAAAATACGATCCGCCACATCGTCCGGCACACCTGTTTGCAGCCAATGGGCTTCGATCCGCTGCCGGTCGGACGGGGAAAGGTCGGGGAGAATCCTGTCCAGGAAGCGCAAATTGGCTTCGATGGCGCCTTTCCGTTTGAGATCGCCCTCATAGTGCCGCCAGCGTCCGGTGGCTGTGTCCAGCCACTGCAACACGGGTACATCCTTGAAGTCGGGACGGTACAGGCGCAGGGATACACCGCAGGCATCAACAAAGGGCTGTGAGCCGTCCCCGGCCGGGAAGTATCCGTCCTCCGGATGCAGCCGGAACAGCCACATGTTGGAATCCCGCAGGTGATCGCCTGGTTCGACCAGCAGGTACTCCGCCACCCCCAGGGCCGCGTACAGGGCCATCTTGTCGCCCAAGTCCACATACCCGGTGGAGGGTGACAGGATCTCCACAATCATTTCAGGGGATGGATCGCCTGCGTCCAGACGGATGATGCGTTCGTCGGAGGTGCGTTCCCTTGGTTCCGGGAGGGTCCAAGACGGGGGCATGACGGCCAAGTCCGGAGACACCATGTATCGGAGATGCCCTTCTTCGGTCCGCCAGTCCAGCGTTTCGCTTATTGATGTTGAAAAATAGAGATCCGGTTCCCGGGCCACCCGGTGCCCCAAGGCTTCACAGAGGCTCCAGAGCATCAGCACCATAAAGGGGTTGTGGAAGCTGCCGGTAGGACTCAAGAAACCCTCTCCGTTGTAGCCGTACCGGCGGACATCGTCCACCCGGTAGTCGGGGTCTGTGGTCCAGTCGCTCTCATACTCGTACCCGGGATCATAAAGATAGTCCGGGTCG
The DNA here is from genome assembly GCA_965219935.1 of Caldilineaceae bacterium. GTDB lineage: Bacteria > Chloroflexota > Anaerolineae > Caldilineales > Caldilineaceae > Bin34. The sequence goes on from CBDCOU010000003.1 coordinate 3,266,231, forward strand.
TAATGGGACAACTGCTGCAGGAAGGCCCGCCAATCACCCAGATGACCGAGGCGGGCCCGCGTGCGCCATGCCCGCGCCGCGGGCGGCGCGGGTACTTCCGATCCGGGCCGGGCCGCGGGTTCCAAACTCCAATGCCGTGCCGCGGCGTCGGGAGCGGTGGGGAGCGTTGCCCGCATCCCTGCCGAAACCTCGCTTGTTGCCATACGGCCACACTCCTGCCGGTTGCGTCACGAACAGCCTTGGCAACAGGGTAGCACGGGGACAGACCCCGGTTCGGGACGGGATGGACGACCTGCGCCGCAACCGGATTGCCGACACTGAGACGGGTACCATGCACGAGTTGATACCGGCCGTGACGGATCTGAACATCCTGCTATCATTCAGCCAGTTGCACGTGTAGGTGGGCCACAAGTTCAGCGAGTTGCGCTTTGAACGCCGTTCTCCCTACAAAATGCATTCAAGCCCAACCCAAATGACTATGGCTACTCCCCCTGCCCGCCACGGTCCGCCTTGGCACCGGATTGTTCACGCCATCTTTCGGTACCTCAGGTCCGTGTTCACGCTGGAAGGCCGTCAACAAGGTATATACCAGTGGGAAGACCGTGCGCAGGGAGGAGTCCCGCGCCAGCAGAGCGATCGGCGTTGGCCTACACCTCCACAAAGAGGTCGTCGCTGAGTTCCAGATCCTGACCCCCTTCCAACTCACAGGCGTTTGCCGACTGCCTTGGACTAGGGCAGTTCCGCCTGGGTCCTAGCCCCCCACAGAGCCACCATCAGGACAGACAGCCCCTCCGGAGCATCAGACTTCGCCCCCTGCTTCAGCCCTTTCAAAATTGTCGGCCCCGCGAGGACCACCCTGCCGATCAAGGAGGTCGTGGTCAAGTTCAAGTTGGCGAACCTGATCGCAGGCGGCCGGCAACGGCTGTGTCCGATAGCTTCCGTGCAGGGTCAGACGCCCTTGTGGCACCCACTCCGGCACAAACCTCACCGGCACCGGACACACCGTGGAGCTTGACATCCTGTTGTCCAACGACGAGGTGAACGATCCCGGCCAATGCACCGTCACCCCCCGGGCCTGCACCGACGAGGCCATTGGCTCCCGGTACACCTGCCACAGAGCGATGCAGGGCCGGGGATCACCATGTACGGGATTATGCCGACAGCAGTGGAGTTGGGGACCGTGGGACGAGTTCCCCCCCGTTGCGAGTGCCGGCGGCTCCTGTAGTTCGTAGGATCGCAGTAAGGTCCTGTGCGTTGTGTTTGTTGCACTGTAGACTATGTATGCCGTAGGCGGAAGGACTGAGCGGACAGGCAACAACATGCAGGCACAGACCCTGGACACCCGCCACGACCCGCGTGCCCGGCGGGTGGCCGAAGCCGTCCAGCAGGTGCCAGGGGTGGACTTGGTGCTGTTGTTCGGCTCGCGGGCGCGGGGCGACCACAGACCTACTTCGGACATCGACCTGTTGGTCACGTTCAAATCCGACCGGGATATCGAGACGGCCTGCCGGGAAGCGGCACAGCGAGCTGCTCGAGATGTGTACGCGGACTCTGTCGGCGTGGACTTGGTTCGGCTTGATCCGGCGCACTTCAACTTTATGCAACACGGGCTGAACCATGTGGCGGCAGAAGCCGCCCAGGACGGGATTACTCCCATGGGATTCCACTATCTTCGACCTCCAACACCTTCGGAACCTACCCCTACAGAACAGCTCCGACGCGAATCAATGGAGCGTGCATTTCACTCTGTACGAAACCTGCACAGGCTGGAACGCGAGTACAAGTCGGGCACAGAAGGGTACGCAGACCCCCAGTTCGGCTGGGAAACCAGCCTCGGCGAGGACGCTCAGGCTGCGCTTGAGCATGCGCTCAAGGCTGTGCTGGCCGCGCACGGATGCAAGTATCCCCGTATCCACGACTTGGAAATCCTGCTCGGTGAAGCCCGCAAGGTCTTGCCCGCAACATTTGAGATTCGATCCGAACTTAAGACTCTGTCGGCTTTCGCAGGGGGTGAGATTTACGAATCCCCCGAACTAAACCAGGATGTAGACCAACTACTCCACAACACACAAGCAGATGTCGCCAACCTGCTTCGCCACTGCCAGGAGAAAGCAGGCTACGATCCTTGGACCATAACGAGGACTGACTTCAAACCGTAGATCTGTGGTTGCCGGGTGCGGCTGTTCCGTTACCCGGTACCGATTGGTACCTGTTCGGGGACTTCGCTTTCGGTTGATGGGACGGCGTTGCAAGCCCCCACAACTTGAGCCCGGGGCGGGCAGTCCCCACCACTGTCCTGATTCGTTCCGCGAACAGGGCGCGCACCTCCCTGTAGGGCATGTACAACGTTATCGCCTTGCCGTACAGCAACGCCAAAATGTTGCAGGCGGCATTGGCGTTCGCATCCAGCACAACCCCGTCAAGGCAGCAAAACCTGTTGCAGAGCCATCGTCGCTGCAACAGGCCTGTCCGGGAGTCGCTTTGCGATGTGTAGGCCGGATTGACCAATACCAACGCAGAACCTCTGCGCCGAGATATCGAGGTTAGGGTATTCGGCAGGTTGCTGTTTCGCCAACCTCGCTTCCTGTCAGACTACCAGGCGCGCCAATGGCAACCCCACCCGCCATCCAAAAGCAAAACCCATGGATTTGATGTTTTGCAACCTCAGCCAAACACATGGCGGGATTGATGCCCGCACGCCCCTGCTCAACACCGTCGGCCAGCTGGTGATTTGTGTCCAGCTGGCCCCGAACCGGCAGCTCAGGTCCGATACCCGCCCCGTCCGACCGGTCCCGGTACAACACATTGCAGAGAACCCGGGCGCAACGGATGGCCGAGGACAGGGGGAAATGCGTCAGATGCGGGCTACGATCGCGCTGCCGCTCTCGTACCGCCGCAGGCCAACCTGAAAGGACAGCAGCGCGGCAGCGGCTAAGAGCATCGTACCCGCACACAGCCAGCCCAGCGTAGCCGCGTCGAAGTCGCGCAGCATTTCCACGGGCAGGGCGCCCGTCAGCCCGGCCGGAACCACCGTGAACAGGAACACGCGGGCGGCACCGTCGAACAGCGTTCCGGGATAGAGCGAGAAGGTGATCATGGCGTTCAGGAAGTGATCGGCCAGGAGTTCGGACCGCCTCAGCCAGAACACCAAGCTGTTCGCCAGAACCAGGGAGGCCGTGAAGGTGCAGGCCGAAAGCACAACCGCCAGCAGAAAGCGAAGCGCATGGGCCGCGGTCACGTCGCCGGCCAGCACGAACCAGATCAGCCCAAACACAAAGTCGCCCATGGACGGGACCGAGCTGCGCGAGGCCAGCACATGCAGCAGGACCGGACGCGGCAAGGCCAGATAGCGGTCCAGGTCGCCGGCGGCCACAATCCTGGCGATGGCGCGGCAATTGCCGAACAACATCATGGCCAAACCCAGGCCCGAGGCCACGACCGCGAACAGAAGCATCATGTCCCGCAGCGTCCAGCCCTGCACTTCCTCGAACCGATCGAAGAACAGCACCCAGAAGGCGAAGTAGATGACGTTGTTCAGCATCATCCCGCCGATCTGCATGATGAACGGCACCCGGTATTCCATGGCGGACAGCAGGTTGACGCGCCACAGCGCGCCGACAAAGCCCAGGCCCCGTTTGCGCTCCACGGCTAGCCTCCGTTGATGGTGAGGCGGCGCAGGGCCCGGCCGGACAGCAGCCGGAAGGCAAGCCCCAGCACGACCAGCCAACCCAGCTGCAGGGCCAGGGTCGACAGCAGGCGGCCGGCGTCCGGATCCACAAAGAGGCGTCCCGGCGCATAAATGACGGAGGCGAACGGCAGGACACGGGCCACGGCGGCCAGCCATGGCGGATAGAAGTCCAGCGGCAGAAACAGGCCGCCCAGAATAAAGGAGATCTTCTGGTGGATCCAGCGAAAGGCGCTGATGTCCTCGGTCCAGAAGGCTGCCAGGCCAATCAGGGCCTCGAAGCAGAATTCCAGCCCCCAGGACAGCATCAGGGCCAGAACCGCCGGGAAGAGACCTTGCCAGGCCGGCGGCGGCCCAACCAGCAGCCAGACCACCGCCCCGCCCGCCAGCAGGTTTACGCAGGCGCGGAACGCCACGTGGCCGGCATAGCGGCTCAGGTGAAACAGACCGAAGTCCAGGGGCCGCATCAGGTCGTAGGCAATATTGCCGGTCTTGATCGAGTCCGATATTTCCTCCGCCAGCAGGGGCTTGGACAGGACAACCAGCTCCGCCATCAGCAGGTACCAGAGCGTGTGCTTCAGGGTCAGGCCCGCGATCAGGTCCGTCCCCTGGGCCGCAAAGACGGCCTGCCAGAGCATGGCGAAGACCCACATGAACATGGTCATCACCAGAACCGCGGAGACAACGTTCCCCGCCTCCGCCAGGTTCTCCGACAGCGGCATGCGGAACAGCGCCCCGTACCGGTTAAGCAGCATCCGGGTCGAGAGCGTTCTCTGCATAGATGGCCCCAATGATGTCCTCAAGGTCCGGATCGGAAATCGTGATGTCAACCATCGATCCCAGTCCATGCAGGCCCGAGATGACGGCATCGACGCCAACGGTGCGGGGATCAAACCGGATCTGCATCCCGTAGCGTCCGGCCGCGACCGTCTCCACCCCTGCCATCGGCAGGCTGCGCTCTCCCTCCTCCAGATAGCGCACGTTCACCTGCTTGGCGGTCAGATGGCGCCGCTTGAGTTCGTCCATCGTGTCGTCGAAGATCAGTTGCCCGTCACTGATCACGATCACCCGGTTGCACAGGGCCTCGATGTCGCCGGCATCGTGGGACGTCAGCAGGACGCCAACCCCTTCCTCGTCGCGCATGTAGCGAATGGTGTCCCGAATGCGCTGCTTGGCCACGATGTCAAGGCCGATGGAAGGTTCGTCCAGCAGCAGGAGCTTTGGCGCATGCAGCAGGGAGACGGCCACTTCACACCGCATGCGCTGGCCCAGGGACAGCTTGCGGACCGGAGTGTGCAGAAGGTGCTGCAGTTCGAAGACGTCGACCAGGAAGTCCACCCGCCGGCGCGTGGCGTCCCTGTCCAGGCCGTAAATGGCCCCGTACACGTGAAAGGAGTCGACGGGCGGCAGGTGGTACCAGAGCTGGGGGCGCTGCCCGAACACCGACCCAATTTCATAGCAGAGTTGCTGACGTTCCTGCCAGGGCACATGCCCGAGCACTTCGGCCGTGCCGGAATCGGGATGCAGGATCCCGCACAGGATCTTGATGGTGGTCGACTTGCCGGCGCCATTGGGACCTATGAAGCCCAACGCCTCCCCGCGTTCCATCCGGAAGGAGATGTCGCGAATGGCCGGCACCTGCCGCCATTCGGGTTTCCACAGCGCGCGCCAGGAACCGGCCAGTCCTTCCTGCTTGCTCCGCGTACGGAACGACTTGGTCAGGTGGTCGACCCTTATGGACACCACTTTGTTCCTCCACCCCTTTCCCCTTGATGGGGCGGGCATGATAGGGGCAGGCATGCCGGGAGGCCAAATTCGGCCCCGCCGCCCTGTGCTACACTTGCCTTCCTGCTGATCAATCTGTTGTTGCCCGGCCATCGCGCAGGGTTCCGCGCGCCAAGGATTCCGCCGTGTCCGAAACTTCCCCTCTGGCCGCAGCCGTGGACTTGGGCGGAACCAAGATCATGGCCGCCATCGTTGGACCGGGCCACCAGGTGACGGGCCGCGTCAAGACCGCCACGGACGTGAGGGGGGGTGCCGAGGCCATCGTCCCGCAGATGGCAGCCACCATTCGCAAGGCTGCCGACAAGGCCGGGGTCGGGCTCAAACGCATTGCCGCCGTCGGGGCCTGCGTGCCGGGGCCTGCGGATCCGGCTACCGGCGTGGTGCACCGGGCCGTCAACCTTGCCTGGGACCATCCGATTCCCCTTGCCGACCAACTGAGTCGGGAGCTCAAGGGCATCCCGGTCACGCTGGAAAACGATGTCAACGCCGGCACCTACGGTGAATTTGTGGCCGGTGCTGCCCGCGGGATGCAGGATGTCATCGGCGTCTTCGTCGGCACCGGCATCGGCGGCGGGATTGTGTTGTCCGGCGAGCTGCGTCGGGGGCCGCGTTTCATTGCGGGTGAAGTGGGCCACACCATTCTGCAGGTGGACGGACCGCTGTGTTCCTGCGGGAGCCACGGCTGTGCCGAAGTGCTGGCCAGCCGCACCGCCTTGGAACGGCGTATTGCGGAGCGACTGGCCGCGGGCGAGAAAAGTGCGATAACCAAGCTGCTCGCCAAGAAAAAGCGCAAGCGCCTCACCAGCGGCATCATTCGCCGCGCCTGGAAACGGGGCGATCCGCTCGTGGTCGAGGAAGTTCGGGAAATGGCCCGCCACCTGGGCCTCCTGACGGCCTCCCTGGTCAATGTCATCGACCCTCAAATGGTGGTGTTCGGCGGGGGCGTGGTCGAGAAGATGGAGGACAGCCTGCTGAACCTGGTGCGCGAAAGCGCCTACGGCAACCTGATGGCCAAACCGGGCTTCAACATCGTGGCCGCGGCCCTGGGCGATGATGCCGGACCGGTGGGCGCCGCCGCCCTGGCACGCGAAATGGCAGGCATCGATGGCTGAAACGACGACCCACCTGCTACTGGTGCGGCATGGCGAGAACGACTATGTGGTCGAAGGTCGACTGGCCGGGCGGACTCCCGGCGTGCACCTGAACGCAAAGGGGCGCAGCCAGGCACAGGCTGTGGTCGAGCGGCTGGCGGACATGCCCGTGGCAGCCATCTATTCCAGTCCGCTCGAGCGGTGCCGCGAGACCGCGGCGCCGCTGGCGGAGGCCCGCAGCCTGCCGGTGCGGACCCATCCCGGCCTGTTGGAGGTGGACTACGGCGAATGGCAGGGCGGCAAGCTCAAGGAGTTGGGCAAGACCCCCGAATGGCAGCGTGTCCAGCACCATCCCAGCCGCTTCCGGTTTCCGGGCGGCGAAACCCTGCGCGAGATGCAGAACCGCCTTGTGGACACCGTGGAGACCATTCGGGCCGACCATCCCGGCGAAGTGGTGGCGGTGTTCGGCCACAGCGATCCGATCAAGTCCGTACTGGCGTTCTACCTGGGCACGCCCATCGACCTCTTCCAGCGGATCATGATCGACCCGACCTCCGTGTCCATTGTCGCCCTGCGTGAAGCGGGGTGCGCCATCCTGCGCATCAACGACGCCGGCCCGCTGCCGGATTTGAAGCCGCCCACCGACAAACGCGATGAGGCACAGGCACAACCGGAAGGTGGTCGCACATGATGCAGCATCCCTATCACGATCTGAAACCGGTGGATGCGCTCGTGGCCGGTACCGAGGGGCCACCGGGCCGGCGTGTCTTCTACATGCAGGGCCGCAAGGACGACCTGCTGGTAACGCTGCGGTTGGAGAAGGAGCAGGTGACGCTCCTGGCCACCAGCATCGCCAATCTTCTGCAGGACATTGAGGACCTGCCGGAACCGGATCCCGCCTCAGTGCCCATGACGGAACTGGAACATCCGCTGGAGCCGCTCTTCTCCGTCACGCAGATGGGTCTCGGCTACGAGAAGTCCGAGGAGCTGTTTGCCCTCTTCATGCAGGGCGTGCGCCCCTCGGATACCGAGGAAGAGTTCGTTGACGACGAGGAAGAGGATGACGAGGCGCGCCTGATGCTGGTCCGCTTCTGGGCCGACAGTTCACAGCTGCAGGCCTTCAGCGATCGCGCCCTGCGGGTGGTCGAGGCCGGCCGGCCCATGTGCCCGTTGTGCCATGAGCCGATCGATCCCGACGGCCACCTCTGCCCGCGTTCCAACGGGCATGCCGATCCCATCGTGCTCTGACACCGAACACGGGTGGTCCGCCCATGGCCGACACGGGGGCCGTTCCAACCGCGCCGGACCTGATCCTGCCCATTCTGGAGCAGGGCGACATGGAACTCGAGGGGGTCCTGCCCTACAGTTCCAACTACAGCTTCCTGGCCAACATCACCCTGAACGACCAATCCCTGCGCTGCGTGTACAAGCCGCGCGACGGCGAGAACCCCCTGGGCGATTTTCCGTACGGCACCCTCTGCCAGCGGGAAACGGCGGCGTTCGTGATCTCCGAGGCCCTGGGCTGGGGCCTGGTGCCTCCCACCTGCCTGCGCGAGGGCGAGCACGGTACCGGCAGCGTGCAGCTCTTCATTCCCCACAATCCCGAGGAACACTACTTCACCGTCCGATACCAGGCCTGCCATGCGGCGGCGCTGCGGCGCCTGACCGTCTTCGACTGGGTGGTCAACAATGCGGATCGCAAGAGCGGCCACTGCCTGGTCGGCGAGGGACCGCGCCTCTGGGCCATTGATCACGGGATCTGCTTCCACAGCCTGTACAAGCTGCGCACCGTGACCTGGGAGTTCGCCGGCCAAGCCATTGAACCGGAACACCTGGCGGACCTGGAGACCTGCCGCGACCGCGTGGCGGATCCGGACTCCCGAATCGGTCGGGCCTTGGAGTCGCTGTTGTCCGCGGCCGAGCGGGAAGCCCTGGTCCTGCGCATGGAACGCCTGCTGGTCAATCCCCGGTACCCCTGTCATCGGCGGGATCGGCGCAACTTCCCCTGGCCGCCGATCTAGGCCATTCCAACTTTTTGACGATTCAAATCAAAACAGCCTTCACCAAAATCGCCTGTCGGTTCCGGACATATGCGGCCGGCTGGCTCCAGCGCATTGGTAATATGGTGTCCTGCCAACGGCTGGCAGACATGGACGCGGTTTCGCCACCAACAGGATTGGACACATGAAGGTCGTGGCGGTGGCCGGAGGCGAGGGCACGCGCCTGCAGCCCCTGACGCTGCAGCGCCCCAAGCCGCTGGTCCCCATGGTCAACCGGCCCGTGCTGGTGCATATGGTGCAGCAGCTCCGCCAGTACGGGCTCTCCGAACTGCGCGTGACCCTGCGGTACATGGCCTCCCTGATCGAGGACGTCTTCAAGGGTGAACTGTTCGACGACCTCGACACCACCTGCATCGTCGAGGAAAAGCCCCTGGGCACGGCCGGCTCCCTCAAGACCGCGGTGGCGGACTGGGACGAGCCGTTCATGGTGGTGACGGGCGACTGCGTCACCGACTTCGACTTCCGACGCCTGTACGAGCAGCACTGCAGTTCCGATGCGGAAGTGACCATCGCCCTGCACCGCGTGGAAGGCACCCACGAGTACGGCGTTGTGCTGCAGGATGAGACGCAGCGGATCTACGACTTCGTGGAGAAGCCGCGGCCGGCGGAACAGCAGTCCGACGCGGTCAACACCGGCATCTATGTCCTGAACCCGTCGGTCCTGGATTTCGTGCCCCGCGATCGCGAGTTCGACTTCTCCAGCGACCTGTTCCCGAGCATGCTCCGACAGGGACGCATCATCCGCGGCGTGACCCTGGACGGCTACTGGTGCGACATCGGCAACACCGAACAGTACGTGGCGGCCACCCAGGAAATCCTGGGCGGGCGCGTGGGGTTGCTGGAGAACATCGGCGAGGAAATCCGTCCGGGCATCTGGACCGGGCGCAATGTCACCATCCACCACACGGCGCAACTGACCGGTCCCGTGTTCCTGGGCGACGGGGTGCACATCAACGCCCACAGCACAGTGATTGGTCCGTCCGTGATCAGGCCCTCCACGATTGTGGACAGCCATGCCCGGGTCGAGCAGTCCGTGATCTGGCGCAACTCCTACATCGGGCCGTCGAGCCATGTGCGCGGAGCCATCATCTGCCGCCAGGCCAGCATCAAGGCACATGCCCATGTGGCGGAGGATTGCGTCGTGGGCGACAGCTCGGTCCTGGAGGAAGGGGTGATCCTCATGCCCCGGGTCAAGCTGTGGCCCCACAAACGGGTGCTGCGGGGCACCACCGTCCGCAACAACGTGATTTGGGGCCGGCAGGAGCGGCAGGAGCTGTTCCGGGGCTACACCATCAGCGGCCAGGCCAACCTGGACCTGACGCCGGAGACCGCGGCGCGCATCGGGGTCGCCCTGGGCACAACCCTGGACCCCGGGACCGCCGTGGCCGTCAACCGCGACACCCACCGGGCATCGCGCATGATCAAGCGCGGCCTGGTCAGCGGCCTGCTCAGTTCCGGGGTCAACGTGCTGGACATGGGCAACGTGGCCGTGCCGGTCCTGCGCCACTTCGTGCGCCACAACGCGGACGTGCAGGCGGGCGGCAACGTCCGCGTTCATCCGGACGATCCCCATCCCCAGACGCTGATGGTGCAACTGCTCGAAGGCGACGGGAGCAACCTGGGCAAGTCCATGGAGCGCAAGGTGCAGACCTCCTATGCCCAGGAAGCCTTCCGGCGGGCCGGCATGGGTGGTCTGGGCGGCATCGAGTACGCCCGCGGGTTCGTATCCGCCTACGTGGACGACTTCCTGTCCAAGGTCAATGCCGAACTGCTGGAACAGCAGCCCTTCAAGCTGGTGGTCGACTATTCCAACGGCCGCGCCGCGGGGGTCATGTCGCGCATCCTGAACCGTCTGCACATCGAGAACGTGCCGCTCAACACCCTGGGACAGGAGGAGCATCTGGACCGCTTGCGGCTGGACCGGCAACAGACCGAAATGGGGTCCATCGTCAAGGCCGTCAACGCCCATCTGGGCGTGATCTTCGATGTGTCCGGCGAGGTCATGCACCTGGTCGACGAGCAGGGCACCAGGCTCAGTCCGATCACCTGCGACGCCCTGTTCCTGGATTTGGCCCTGCACCACCACCCGTACAGCCAAGTGGTCTATCCGGACCACATGCCGCAGGCCTACGACCGGATTGTGTCCCGCTACCACTCCACCGTGCTGCGCACCAAGAGCGACATGCACAACCTGATGGCCAGTGCCGGCCAGGGCAACGTGCTGGTGGCCCTGAACGGCAGGGGCAACTTCATCTTTCCCTTCTTCCATCCGGCTCCGGATCCCATGATGGCACTCCTGAAGCTCGTGGAATACCTGGCGGCGCGCGGGGAGCCGATCAGCCGGGTCATGAGTGGTTTGCCGGACATGCACTACCAACAGGGGCAGGTGGAGATGAACTGGATGTCCCGAAGCCGGGTCATGAGCGAGTTGAACAGCCGGTTCAAGCAACAGCGTGTCGAAACCCTGGAAGGGCTGAAGGTGAAGCTGGGCGAGGACGAGTGGGTGCAAATGAAGCCCAGCCCGGTAAACGCCGCCATCGAAGTCACGGTGGACACACTGTCGGCGGATCGCACCGGGTTTCTCCTGGACCGCATGAAGCAGCAGATTCAGACGCTGATCCCGGAAGAGGAGCCGGTGTAGGGGCCGTCCCCGAGGCGAACCCGGGATCTTCAGGGGTTTTCCGGGTCCGGCAATACCAAGACGACATGGGATCCACCTCCGGTTCCGTTGCGGAACCCGTCCGTATGGCCGCCGGGTTCCAATTCCACTCGGGCAGTCTCCGGGATACGCAGAACCTGGGACGCGCGTTGGGCGAGATCCTGCATCGAGGCGATCTGGTTGCGCTGCAGGGCGATTTGGGCGCGGGCAAGACCGCCCTGACACAAGGCGTGGCCTCGGGCCTGGGCATCCGGGAACCGGTCACGAGCCCCACCTTCATTCTGGTGGCCGAGTACTCCCAGCCCAACGGCGGCCTGTTGCGCCACATGGATTGCTACCGCATGCACCCGAACCTGGCCGGCGCGGAGGCCGAGGACCTGGGCTGGTCGGAATGGCTGGCGGATGCGGACAGCGTGCTGGTGGTCGAGTGGTCGGAACGGCTGGGAGCGCTGCTGCCGGCCGATCGGCTCGACATCCGCATCGAGACCGTCTCCGATCGGGAACGGATGATCCGCATGGATGCCGGCGGCGAGCGGGCCGCGGCCATCCTGCAGCAGTTGGCCTCCGACCAACCCGGCTAAGGCCTCCGGCGGCCAAGCCGGTTCGTCCAGAACCCCTATTTGACCTGTTGGGCGTCCTGCAGTTGCCGGAACAGCGCCGTCTGTTCCGGGGACAGGTCCTGGGGAATGCGAATGCGGACGCGCGCTATCAGCCGCCCGCGGCGATTCGGTTGCTTGAGCTGCGGCATGCCCTTGCCGGCCAGGGCGATGCGGGTATGGCTTTGGGTACCGGGCCGTATGCGCATCTGCACGGGGCCCTCCAGGGTCGGCACCCCGACTTCGCCACCGAGAACCGCCGTGTACAGGTCCACGTCCACATCGACCAGGAGGTCGTCCTCCTGACGCTTGAACACGGGGTGGGGTTTGATGCCGATACGCACATGCAAATCGGACTCGCCCTCCGCTCCGGAACCTCGCAGCCGCACCAGGGATCCGTCCCGGACGCCGCGCGGAATGTCGGCCGCCACCGTACTACCGCCGGAAAGGCGGACCTTGCGGGACGTGCCGGCCGCAACCTCCTCCAGGGTCAGTTCGGCCTTGACCTCCCGCCGGGGCGGACGGGGTGGAGCCCGGCGGGCAGCGGACGGACCGCCCATGGGCCCGGGTCCGCCCATGCCGAACAGGTGCTCGAAGAAGGTTGAAAATCCCTGGCCCCCCATCTGCTGGCCACCGAACATGCTGGCAATGTCCTCCGGGGACATGCCCCGGCGCGGACCGCCGGCACCCCATTGCTGCCAGTTGAAGTCCTGCGGATTGCCGCCGGCGTTGGTGAACCGCTCCCAGTCCTTGCCGAAGCGATCGTACTTCCGGCGTTTCTCCGGATCCGACAGGACCGTGTAGGCCTCGTTGATGGCCTTGAAGCGGCTCTCCGCCTCGGGGTCCCCCTTGTTGGTGTCCGGATGGTTGGCGCGCGCCAGCTTGCGAAAGGCGCGCTTGATGGTTTCCTGGTCGGCGTCGCGGCGAACGCCCAACGTTTGGTAGTAGTCCGTTAGCTGCATTGCGATACCAGACGGCCCAGTGCATTGCTCCTTGTCAAGTCTGCCGTCCCCTGCCGTCGCGCAGGTTCCGTCGGGCGCAGTCCTCGTTGAACCTCGTCGGAGGCATGATTGGGGGCGACAGCCGGAAGTCCCGGCCCGCGTGGCAAAGCGACCGTGCCAACGGACACCGCGACACGCAGGTGCTCGATCTTGCCACGCCGGGCGGGACTGCCCTGCTGAATTCAGGCACTCCGGTACTCGCCTTCAATCACATCATCGTCGTCATCGTCGTCCCCGCCGGTCTCGGCACCGGGAGCGGCGGAGGGATCCCCGCCCATGTCCGGCCCGGCCGCCGCCTGTTGCTGGGCCTGGGCGGCCAAGGCCGCACTGGCTTGGGTCAAGGCGTCCTTGGCCTCGTTGATGCGGGCCAGATCCTCGCCCGCCATGGCCGTGCGCAGATCCGCCACCAGGGTTTCGATGCGGCTCTTGTCCTCGGCCGGAACCGCGCCGCCCATCTCCTCGAGTGCCTTCTCGGTGCCGTAAATCAGGCTTTCGCCTTCGTTGCGGGCCTCCACCAGGTCGCGCACGGCCTTGTCGGCCGCTTCGTTGTCGCGGGCTTCCTTGACCAGGCGATCCACTTCGTCATCCGCAAGGTTGGTGGACGCCGTGATCGTGATGCTGTTCTCCTTGCCGGTGGCCTTGTCCTTGGCCGAGACGCTCAGGATGCCGTCGGCATTGATGTCGAACTTGACCACGATTTGCGGCATGCCGCGCGGTGCCGCCGGGATCCCCTCCAGGCGGAAATTGCCCAGCAGCTTGTTCTGGTTGGCCATGGGCCGCTCGCCCTGCAGCACGTTGACGTCCACCATGGTCTGGTTGTCGGCCGCCGTGGAGAAGGTCTCCTCCTTGCTGGTGGGAATGGTGGTGTTGCGTTCGATCTGCACCGTGTTGACACCGCCCAGGGTCTCGATGCCGAGGCTCAGCGGGGTCACGTCAAGCAGCAGCAGATCGTGGACCTCGCCGGCCAGGATGCCGCCCTGCAGGGCGGCGCCGACCGCCACCACCTCGTCCGGGTTGACGCCCCGGTGGGGTTCCGTGTTGGTCATTTCCGTGACCAGGTTCTGGATCATGGGCATGCGCGTGGAGCCGCCCACCAGCACGACCTCGTCCAGGCCGCCGGCCGTCAGGCCCGCGTCCTTCAGGGCATTGCGGAAGGGCGTCTTGCAGCGTTCCACCAGATCGGCGGTCAGCTGTTCGAAGACCGCGCGGCTGAGGGTAAGGTCCAGGTGGCGGGGCCCTTCGCTGTCGGCGGTGATGAAGGGCAGGTTGACCTGGGTTTCGGGCGTGGTGGACAGCTCAATCTTGGCCTTCTCGGCCGCCTCCCGCAACCGCTGCAGGGCCTGGCGATCCTTGCGCAGGTCAATCCCCGTGTCCTTGCGGAACTCGTCGGTCAGCCAGTCGACGATGCGCTCGTCCCAGTCGTCGCCGCCCAGGTGGGTGTCGCCGTTGGTCGACATCACCTCGATGACTCCGTCGCCGACCTCCAGCACCGACACGTCGAAGGTGCCGCCGCCCAGGTCGAAGACCAGAACCGTCTCGTCGTTCTTCTTGTCGAGGCCGTAGGCCACCGCCGCGGCGGTGGGCTCGTTGATGATGCGCAGCACCTCCAGCCCGGCAATCTGGCCGGCATCCTTGGTGGCCTGGCGCTGGCTGTCGTTGAAGTAGGCCGGCACCGTGATCACGGCCTGGGTCACGTCGTCGCCAAGATAGGATTCCGCGTCCCGCTTCAGCTTGCTCAGGATCATGGCGCTGATTTCCTGGGGCGAGTACTGCTTGTCGTTGACCGGCACGTGGACGCGGGCGTCCTGGTTGGGGCCCGCCACGATGCTGTAGGGCACCGACTCCCCAATCTGCCTGGTTTCGGCATCCTTCTGGTGGCGGCCCATCAGGCGCTTGACGGAGTAAATCGTGCTGTCCGGGTTCACCACGGCCTGGCGCTTGGCCGTGATGCCGACCAGGCGTTCGCCCTTGCGCGTGAACGCCACGATGGACGGCGTGGTGCGGTTGCCCTCGGCGTTGGCAATCACCGACGGATCGCCGCCTTCAATGGCCGCCACCACACTGTTGGTTGTACCCAGGTCGATTCCGATTACCTTTGCCATGATTGTCTCTCTGAAATGTATGTATTTTTCTCTTGTACGAATTCAAGCCGCATTGGCTGCCGCAAGGGCGGCTACCGCCTCCCCAGGCGGGAATCAGTATATTAGTGAGTGGTGCTTTCGTTCGCAGGTGCTGTGTTAGAAGATGGTATGAGCGGCCCGAACCACTTCGTGTCTCGCGCAGCATGGGGCATCCGTTGTTGCAACCCGTACCGGAGACTGTGACGTACTAGTTAACGCCCCTGCCTGTCAGTTCATAGGTGACACCGCCATGCTCCGTCCGATATCCACCCTAACCGGCCATTCGAGGCTGTGGCTGGCCCTGCTGCTGATGCCGCTGCTGTGGGTGCTGCCATCCACAGCGGTCCACGCGGCTCAGTTCAAAGGCGACGACCTGTACGAACTGCCGGCCGGACAAACCATTTCCGAAGACTTGTTTGCTGCCGGCAATTCCCTGGTGATTAGCGGCACGGTCGACGGCGACCTGTTTGCCGCAGGGCAGACCATCCGCATTGATGGGGTGGTCACCGGACACGTCTTCGCATTGGGATCCATCATCCTCCTGACGGGCGAAGTCCAGGGGGACCTGTACGCGGCCGGCGCAACGATCATCGTCGAGGGCACAGTGGCCAAGGACCTGCGCGTCGCGGGTGGTGGTCAGGGCATGCCCGTCAACATGGCAGGCATGTTCCAAAACGAGGAATTCATTCAGGATTCGGTGCTGCAGCTCCGGATGGCCGGTCCCGATCACGGCGTAGTGGTGGCCCCGGACGCCCGGATCGGTGGCGACACCCTAGCGGTCGGCATGGACATTTCGTTGGCCGGACACTTCGGCAGCGATGTGTACGCGGCAGGTGCCAATATCACCCTCACCGACACCGCATCCGTGTCCGGAGACCTATATGGCGAAGCGGGAAGCGAATTTGTCATCCGAGGCGGCATCGCCGGCGATGCCGATCTCCAATCGCCGCAGTTCGAATTCGGCGATGGCCTGTCGGTGGGGGGAACCTTGGCCTATGGTGCACCGGCACCCATTGCACAGGCACCGGCAACGGCCCAGTTCTACGAGTGGAATCCCCAGGCTGACCAACACGCCGAGAGCTCCGGCGGGAACTGGCGCACCTGGATCTTCCGCACCCTGTCCGTGCTGGTGGGAACCGCACTGCTGGTCTTCCTGAGCAACCGGATCGGACGCTCCTTCTTTGAAGGGGCAGCCACCCAAATCCGCACACAGGGGGGAATGGCCGTCGTCTGGGGCGTGGTATCCCTCCTGGCCATGCCGTTCATGCTGGGCCTGTTGCCCTTCCTCGGATTCGTGTTCTTCGGTGTGCCCGTGGCCATCATGAGCTGGGCCTTCCTAATGCTGATCTGGTTCGTCTTCTGGGTCTTCAGCCCCCTGATCACGGGTCGCATGCTGGGCAGCCTGCTGGAGGGTACGCTGCCTGAGGAACAGACATCCTGGCCCATGATCCTGGTAGGCGTGGCGATTGTGGTCCTGGCGGCCCGTCTGGTCTTCCTGCCGAGCGGAGCCGGCCTGCCCGACCTCGCACGCGGAATTCTGAGTGCGGTTGGTGCCGTGGTAATCGTCCTCAGTTACATCCTGGCCGTGGGCGGCTGGGTACAGACCTGGGGCCACGGCGGCCGCCAGGCGGCTTGAGGCGCGGGCCGGCTGCCTACTCGTCTGCAGGCAGCCAGCCCCGATACCTGAGAAACTCCGCCAGCAGGGGAATCGACGCGGTGCGGCCCTGCAAGGCCTGCCAGGCCGCCCACAGGGCCACCGCGACGGCAATCATCCAAGTAATCGGCATGAGACAGAGGAGCATGCCGCCAGCCAGCCAGCCGATGAAAGGGAGGGTTGAGCCAAACACCCCGGCACCGAGCAACATCGCGATCCAGAGGAGCGTTACCGATACGGCCAGGGCCAGGCTCTGCACAGCGTGGTAGTGTTGGAAGCGCGTGCGCGTGCGGCTCACGAGCACAATCAGCGGGATCGCGAACGGCAGGACCAGCAGGGATCCATAACAGATGGCCGCCACCAGGCGCTCACTGTTGTTGGGTACCGGTTCGGGGGCGGCCGCCTGCTCCCAGTCGTCGCCGTCGTCGGCCAGCGGATCCCAGTCATCGGCGATTCCCGGCCAGTCGGCAGCATCCCGATCCATGGGCGACGAGGAGTCCTGAGGGTCTTTCCCTTCGTCTGGCGGATTCTTCGAAACGTCGGCTGACACACCCAATCTCCGGCACGGCACGCGATGCCCCTGCGCGCGGCAGGGACCTCCAATCAAGGTACGCAGGGACGGGTAGCGGGGTTGCACCGGCCCCAAACTGGGAACGATGTCCATCATGTCCAACCTTCAACGCATCGTGTTCATGGGAACGCCGGATCTGGCCGCCATCGTGCTGGCGCGCATGCTGGAGCATCAACGGAACACGAATCCCCCGTGGCATCTACGGGGTGTGGTCACGCAGCCCGATCGACCCAGGGGCCGGAAGCGCACGCCGGCCGCAAGTCCGGTCAAGCAGTTGGCCGGATCCCACGACCTGCCGGTACTGCAACCCGATCGGGTTAGGCGCAATCCGGAGTTCGCCGCCCAACTGGCGGCCTGGGAGCCGGACGCGGTCGTGGTGATGGCCTATGGCCAGATTCTGCCGCCTTCCATCCTGAACCTGCCCCGGACCGGCTGCCTCAACATCCACGCGAGTCTGTTGCCGGCCCTGCGGGGGGCCTCGCCGGTCTTCGGTGCCATACGCCAAGGCTTGGCCGCGACCGGGATCAGCATCATGCAAATGGACCGGGGCCTGGACACCGGCCCGGTGGTGGACCGGGCCGAAACCGTCGTGCTGCCCCGCGACACGACCGGAACCCTGGGACCGAGGCTGGCAGAGCTGGGTGCCGAACGGCTGCTGGCCGTGCTACCAGCCTGGCTCGCAGGGGAATGCCGACCCAGCCCCCAGGACTGCCTGCCGGGCACACCATCCCACTGTGGCCTAATCCGCAAGACGGACGGGCGCATCGACTGGATGCAGTCGGCCACGGACATTGCCCTGCTGGTCAGGGCCTGCAATCCCTGGCCGTCCGCGCACTGCTGGTGGCAGGGCCAACAACTCCGGGTACTGGATGCCCTGCCCGAACCAGGAGGGAAACTAACGCGGGAACCGGGACGGGTACTGGAGACTGACGACGGACTCGTGGTCCAGACAGGGGACGGGCTGTTACGGTTGACCATGGTTCAACTGGCCGGTCGCAAGGCCATGGCCGCGGACGACTTCCGCCGCGGTGCCGGGCGTAACATGATGAAGAGCCTCCTTCTGTCCGCGCCCTGACGGAGGGAACGACCACCCTCCCATACATCCGCCCCGCGGGCGCGTCCCCCGGGGCCTGTGCTACGCTGACCATCCCGGATCCCGTGCAGGCCCAACCTTCTCCATGGCGCGAACCGAACGCATCTGTGCCGAGTGCAACGGCACCGTCCAAATCGAGGACCAGTTCTGTCCCGCCTGTGGGTCGGACACGCAAGCAGAACTGATACCGACACCGGAATCGTCGCTGGCACAGAAGGCCGTGGCCGCGGCACCCGCCCTGCTGGCAGTGAGTCTGGTGGTCCTGAAGATGGGTGGCAGCCTATTGCGCAATCCGCTGGTACGCCAACTGCTGGCGGGAAACAATGACGGACTTCCCGTCGTCCGCCGTACCGGAGAACCCCCGATATCCGGCAGGAGACTGCATGTCAGGCGCCGCTGGCGCATCCGCCATCGGGACGGACAACACACCAGTGGCGAGGAAGAGGAAACCTACACTCTCGTCTGACGTGCGAAGCCCATACCCTACGCGCGTCATCCGAGGGACATGTCGGGACGCACGTCGAGCGTAGACAGAGTACCGTTCAGCGTGAACACTGTGACCCCTCTCTGCTGCTTCCGAGACAGGCGCCTTGTCCGACAGGCTGTAGCCACCATGCAGGAGGACAGCATTCATGGCGAAGAAGAACCCGAAATCCCAGTGGGGTTCAACACTCTGGCTGGGACAGTGGCAGGGAGTGGAGGACGGAATCCTGAGTTTCCTGCCGGAGGCCACGTGCGATTGTGAATGTTATGGAGTTTCCGTTGGCTTGGCTATGGCCATGATCACCAGTTACAACGAGTTGCCTGCACAAGCCCGTCGAACCGTGGTGCGGACCGTGGTGAACGACTGCCTTAAGAACAACATGGTGTTTGCGGAAGAGGACGGCATCCCCTTTCTGGTCAAGGATCCGGGACCGGACGACAAGCGTCTCATGGCATCCCAAATGGCCACCTACATCAAGACTCCTGCCAAGTTCACGCACTTGGTCTTTTGGGCAACGACCTTCCGATCTGCCGCAGTGCGTGCAGAGTTGAGTGCAGAGTTGAACCTGGATGGTTTGGAGTGCGGCGCAGCGTGCAGGCAGATGGAACTGCCAGCGGACAT
Organism: Caldilineaceae bacterium; assembly: GCA_965219935.1. GTDB lineage: Bacteria > Chloroflexota > Anaerolineae > Caldilineales > Caldilineaceae > Bin34. The sequence continues at coordinate 3,285,651 of CBDCOU010000003.1, forward strand.
CAACAACCGCATCCAGGGCATCCTCGAGCGGGGCATTCCCATACCACCGGTTCCGGTTCCGGACGACGAAATTGCCGAGGCATAACCCTACGCCGTCGCTCACCGGGATGGCGGCCCGCGGACCTGGGAGGACCGGACTTGGCAGACCCGTTGAACCACAACGCGAACCCGGCCGCATGGACTGCATGCGTCCCCGCTGTCCATGTCATGGGATAAGGCCCGTCGCTGGGCGGGCACCCCGTGAATTCTTACCCACTCCGGATTCCGATATTGAGCCTCGGCGATGTGGCTATATCGGAACGAATGTCACACCAGCGGTGAAGTACACCCTTGCCCGGCGCGCGTCAGCTGAGGGACGTGCTGGGACGCTTGCCAAGCTTGACCGTGACCCTTACGTTGCTGCCGTTGCGCAGCACGGTCAGGTTCACCTCGTCCCCCGGCGACGAGTACCGTTCCAAGTAGAGCATGAGGTCGTCGAACGAACTGAGCTTGAAGTCCTCGACGTGGGTGATCAGGTCGCCCCCGGCACCGGTGGGGCAAATGAATTCCAATTCTTCCGAATCGAAACGGGCCCGGGCACTGGCACCGGCCAGTCCACCCCGGGCCGCCGGGCCGCCGGGCACAACCTGCGTGACATACGCGCCGCGCGCGCTCTTGGGCAGGTCCAACGCCTCGGAGCAGATGGGGCTGTAGCTTGCGCCCTGGACGCCCAAGTAGGCGTGCTCGTACCGGCCCGACTCGATCAAAGCCGGGATCACCCGGTTCACGATCGTGGACGGAACCGCCAGGCCGATGCCGCTGAAGGAACGCTGCTCGGAGATGATCTGGGAGACCACACCCACCACTTCGCCCCGGTCGTTGAAGAGGGGTCCGCCGGAGTTGCCGGGGTTGGTGGCGGCATCGAACTGGATGCTGTCCGGAATCCGGTACCGCGTCATCGTATTCATGGTGCGGCCCAGGTTGCTCACAATGCCGGAGGTCAGGGTCTGCTCCTGCAAAAACGGGGTCCCAATCACGGCCACGCGCATGCCAACCTGCAGTTCATCACTGCGGCCCATCGTGACAGGCTGCAAATCGTAGCCCTCGGGATCGATCTTGAGCACCGCCAGATCGCTGTCGGGGTCCGTGGCCAACACCTTCCCAACCGACATGGTCCTGTCCTGGAAGGTGATGTGCATGGCCTCCGCGGCCTGCACGACGTGGGCGTTCGTGACGATGTGGCCTTCCTCGTCCCAGACGAAGCCGGAACCCTGGCCCAGGTTGCCCAACATCGGGTTGTTGCCATTGCCGAACGTGTTGACCTGCACCACCGAGGGGTTGCCGCGGGCGTAGATATCCATCAGTACCGCGGTTTCATAGTCCACCTCGACCGCTTCCAGGGATTCGGGATCCACGGTGACGCTGAGCGTCCTGGGTTCCGCAACCGGCACCTCAACCTGGACCCGTTCAGTGCCGATGCCCGGCAGCAAATTGGGTGCGAAGCGGTTCGCCAGCGCCGTCCCCCGACCCAATAGGTTGTCCCAGGCCACGAGGCCTGCCAGGACTACGACAATAATCAGCAGGAAGGTGGCAAGACCCGGTCCGCGCCGGCGCGGACTGGGTGGTTCAGGACGAGAGTACTGTGTCATGGATGGATATTGGTGCCGAACGGGATTCCCCGTCCGACCGGTTGAATGGACAAGTCAGTCTCGGCTCAGCCCAAGCAGCAGGAAGGCATAGTAGGCCAGGGTTATGACCGAGGATACGGCGGCGGCCACATAGGTGAGGGCGGCGGCATTGAGCACCTTGTTGACACCCTCCATCTCCTCCGCGTAGAGGATGCCGTGGCCAACGAGCAACTGCCGCGCCCGCGTGCTGGCGTTGAACTCGACAGGCAGCGTAATCAGGGTGAAGACTGTGGTCAGGGCGAACAGCACGACACCGATGCCCAGCAGTTCGGGCGTCTGCATAAGAGCCCCCACGAAGCAGATGCCGGGCCCCAGCCAACCGCCGAGGTTGGCAGCCGGCACGGCGGCTGAGCGCAACCGCAGCGGCCCATAGCCCTGCTGGTGCTGTACGGCATGGCCCGCCTCGTGGGCGGCGATCCCCGCCGCGGCCACGCTGCGGCCGTGGAACACATCGCGGCTTAGGCGCAGAGCGCGCTGGCCCGGATGGTAGTGGTCCGACAGCCAGCCGGTGGATTCCTCAACCGGAACGTCGTACAGGCCTTGGCTGTCCAAGATCTGGCGGGCTGTTTGGGCACCGGTCAGACCGCGGATATTGGCAACCTTGGAGTATTTCCCCATGTTGCGCCTGACCCTGGCCTGCGCCCAAAGGCCCAGCACCAGGGAGGGAAGAATCAGTAAAATATAGATGCCCATCACGCGTTCCTATAGGTCCGACCTCGGATCGTACGGTGTGAATCCGCTCCTGTGCTCCAGGGCGGGATCAGATTGGATTGTAGAGGATTGGCGGTCCCGATATGTTAGGGATTTGTTGAAATAGGTCGGTGCCTTCAGACCGAGGCCCGTCGCACTCCTGCCAGCCAGCGCACGTTGCCCAGAACCGAGCTAAAGAGGACATAGGCGGTTCCTCCCGCGGCGATTCCCAACAGCAATTGGGTCCAGGCGGCTTCAGCCCAGGGGCTCGTACCGGAGCCAATCCCGGCCAACACCAGCCACACGGCACCGCCCATGGCCGCGGCCGCAACGGCTGTGCGCACACTGTCCCAAGCCAACTGGACGGGGGCCAGCCGCGGCAGGTGCGCGCGCAACCACCACAGCAGCAGCAGAATTTCGACGGTGGTCGCCACGCTGGCGGCCAGGGCCGGGCCGGCGTAGCCCAGTGGTCCGACCCACCACAGGCTCAGGCCGATGTTGATCAGGACAATGATCACGCCGGCCAACATGGGCCTGCGGGTATCGTGCAGGGCATAGAAGGCCCGCACGGTAATCTCGACCGCGGCATAGGCCGTCAGGCCTGGCAGGAAGTACTGCAGGGCCCTTGCCACCCGTTGGGTGCTGTCGGCATCGAAACTGCCCCGCTCGAAGAGGAGTTCAATCAACGGCACGCGCAACAGGTACATGCCGACGGTGGCGGGAACAGCCAACCACACCACGAGCCGCAGCATTGTGCGGAAGGATGCGGCCATGTCGTCGAACCGACCGCGGTCGACCTGGGCCGCAAAGGAGGGGAATGCGACGATGGACAGGGCCTGGGCAAAGACCGAGACCGGGATTAGCATCAGGCGGAACCCGTAGTCGAACGCACTTACGCTGCCCGGAGCCAGACGGCTCACAAGGTTCGTGTTGACGATGAGGTTCAGGTGAATGAACAGGAGGCCGATCATGCGCGGACCCATGAGCTTCAGGATATGAAGCAGGTCCGCATCGCGCCAGTCCAGGGTCCAGCTGTAGCGGAGACCATGCTCCCTCAGGGCCGGCAGTTGGATCAACAGGTGTAGCAGGGATCCCGCCACGGCCCCCACAACCAAGCCGCGGATACCGAATGGTTCCGCCAGCCACAGGGCCGCACCCCAAATGGCAACATTGCGCAGGGCCGGAGCCGCCGCCGGCAGCAGAAAGTGCCTCCTGGTGTTCAGGGCACCCATGCACAGGCCGCTGACTCCATAGACTACAGTGCCCAGCAGCAGCCAGCGCATGAGTTCGGCAGCCAAGTCCTGCTGTGCCGGTTCGAACCCGGGTGCCAGGACATTCCGCATCAGCCATGGTGCCATGGCAATCCCGGCCAGCGCCAGCACCCCCAGCACCAGCGTGACCGCGTTCACCGTCTGGCTGAAGAGACGCCAGGCCACCGCCGTACCGCGGCGATGCGAGAGACGACTGAACGTGGGTATGAAGGCACTGCCGAGCGCGCCGCCCGCCACTACTTCGAAAATCAGGTCCGGGACGCGGAACGCGGCCTGATAGGCGTCCAGCGTCGGCGAGAGGTTGAAGGCACCGGCGATGGCGATGTCGCGCGCCACGCCGGTCACCCGGCTCAGCACGAAGAAGAGCATCACCAGCGATGCCGCCCCCAGCAGTGAGCGGGTACCCCCCGCAGGACGCGACGGAGCGTCCCGTCCGTCGTCTGCCGATGGCATGTGCCCTGTCGGCGGATTGCTTCCCGGCCGGACCGGGATCAGCCGGCTGCGGCTTTGGTCTTGCCCTGCCGCGTCTTGTCGGCCGTCTTCGCTGCCTGGGGCGGGGTTGCAGTTTCTCGCGGTCCGCTGTCGGACGCATCCCCCTTGGTGCTGTCCTTCCCTCCCTGGGTGTCGGTATCCTTCGCACCGGCCTTCACATCGGTGTCGGCCTTCTCTTCAGCCTTGTCCTTGCCGTTGTCGTTGTCCGTCTTGTAGAACCCGCTGCCCTTGAAGTGAATGGCGGGCATGCTCATGAGACGCCGCGTCGCCGTGGACCGACAGTGGGGGCAGGCCGGCGCTTCGGTCATCGAAAACGACAGAATCTGCTCGAAGTATTCGGAGCAGTGCGTGCAGGTGAACTCGTACAGGGGCATGTCAGGGCACCTGATGTTTGGACCGCGGGTGCCGATCCCGGGCTGGGACTGGCCGAGTTTTCCCCATTCCACGGTTTCTGGACAAGACAAATCGAAAGGGAAGTATATAGAGGGTGAGTTGGATCGTTGTATTCGTAGGGTAGCCGGTTAATGGGGAAAACTCGGTACCGTCAGCAAGGCTCGGAAGCCCTTCTTCCTCGTAAAAAGCCGGTCCATGGTGGATTCGGGACCTGTCCACCAATGGGGAAAACTCACCGAATCGTGGGGAAAACGTGGGGAAAGAATGGGGATAACTTGGGGGTTAATGGGGAAAACTCGCTTCTTATGCGAAAATGCCGGCATTGGGCCGAGGCGAGTTTTCCCCATTCCGGCCCGAGTTTTCCCCACGTTTTCCCCATTAATCGATGAGTTTTCCCCATTCTTTCCCCATTCTCCAACCGGTGGGAACCGGGCGTTGGCGATGGCTTCCTATGCGAAATCACCGGTGTTGAGCCGAGGCGGATGCCCATTCTTCAACCGGCGGGCACCGGTCGTTTGCGCATGTGGCAGTGCTTGAACTTGCGTCCACTGCCGCAGGGGCAGGGATCGTTCCTCCCCGGCTGGGCCGAACGTCGTCGCTGGACCGGGGCGGCCGCCTGGGATCCGTTCTGTCGGTTCAGGTGGACGCGGTCGAAGGCGGGTTGTCTCCGGACCATCGGCTGTGCAACCTGCAGCTGCAGGGCCAGCAGCGTGCGGGCCGTCTGCTCCAGAATGTCCGTCTGCAGGAGGGAATACATGTTGAATGCCTCCTGTTTGTAGGCGACGATGGGCTGGATTTGGCCGACTGCCCGGAGACCGATGCCCTCGCGCAGATGGTCGAGATCGGTCAAGTGGCGAGTCCAGAGCGAATCGATGGTGCCCAGCATCACGTCGCCCAGCACCTGCCTGAACAGATCGTCGTTTTCGCACTGCTCCAGCTTGGCCGTCAAGGCATCGTCAATGCCCCCCAGGAGGATTGTCTCCATCTCTGTCTCGGTGCGCAGGGTTTCCCGATCCTCCTCCAGAACCTCCAGCAGCGGCACCGGCAGGCGCGTGCTGTCCGGTGGGAAGAAGGCGCGGAGGGGCCGCAGGGCCTCGTCCGCATCCTCCTCCTCGCCCAACTCGAAGGCGTCCGCGATCTGGTCGGATACCAAATCCGCGATCATGGCCCGCGCGATCGGAACCCTGTCGGCGGCCTCCAGAATGAGCTGCCGCTGTTCATAGATGGCGGTGCGCTGCTCGTTCACCACCTCGTCGTACTGCAGCACGTTCTTGCGGCTGTCGAAATAGAAGCCCTCGACCTTGACCTGGGCGTTTTCGATGACCCGGTCAATCATCCCGGCTTCGATGGGGGCGTCCTCCATCTTGAAGCGATCCATGATCCGGGACACCCGTTCCCCGCCAAAGCGCAGCAGCAGGTCATCCTCGAGGCTGAGGTAGAAACGACTGCTGCCGGGATCGCCGAGGCGTCCGGAGCGTCCGCGCAACTGGTTGTCGATGCGGCGGGACTCGTGACGCTCGGTGCCGACCACATGCAGGCCGCCCAGGGACAAAACCTCCCGCTGTTCCTGTTCGACCTGGCGGTGGACCTCCGCCACCGTGTCCACCCATTCGCCGTCGGATGCCGCGTGGGGATCCTCGCCGCGGTCGAGCAAATCCAGCACCCGGGTCCATTCGCCCTGCGGAATGGACAGAAGGTCGACCTTCTGCTTCCGCAGCAGATCGCGGGCCAAGCCTTCGGGATTGCCGCCCAGCAGGATGTCCACACCGCGTCCCGCCATGTTGGTGGCGATGGTCACGGCACCCCGGCGGCCGGCCTGGGCGATGATGGTTGCTTCCCGCTCGTGGTTCTTGGCGTTGAGGACTTCGTGCGGTACCCGCGCCCGTCTCAGCTGCCGGCTCAACTGCTCGCTGGTTTCCACCGCCACCGTGCCGACCAGCACCGGCCGGCCGGCCTCGTGCTCGGCCTTGATCTCCGCCACAACCTGTCGGAACTTGAGGTCCTTGGTCTTGTAGACCACGTCCGGCCGGTCGTCGCGAATGACCGGCTTGTGCGTGGGGACGGCAACCACGTCGAGGTCGTAGATGCCCCGCAGCTCCTCTTCCTCCGTCTTGGCCGTGCCGGTCATGCCGGCCAGGCGCGGGTACATGCGGAACAGGTTCTGGAACGTGATGCTGGCCAGCGTCATCGATTCCCGCTGGACCGTCACTCCTTCCTTGGCCTCGATGGCCTGATGCAGGCCCTCGCTGAAGCGCCGGCCCTCCATCATGCGGCCGGTGAACTCGTCCACGATCACGACCTCGCGGTCCCTGACCAGGTATTCGACATCCTTCCGGTAGAGAACGCTGGCCCGCAGGGCGTTGTCCAGGTACGGCAGCATCTCCGCATGCTCGCTGCCGTAGAGGTTGTCGATGCCGAGCGCGGTCTCCATGCGCTCGATGCCGGCCTCGGTCAGGGTGACCGTGCGTTCCTTCTCGGCGACGGTATAGTCGCGTTCCGCCTGCAGCTGCCTGACCAGCGAGGCGAACCGCTGGTAGTGGCTGGAGCTGTCGCGGGCCACGCCGGAGATGATCAACGGGGTGCGGGCCTCGTCGATCAGGATGTTGTCGACCTCGTCGACGATGGCGTAGTGAAGTTCCCGCTGCACCTTGCCGTCCAGGCCGCGGGCCATGTTGTCGCGCAGGTAGTCGAAGCCGAACTCGTTGTTGGTGCCGTAGGTGATGTCCGCGGCGTAGGCCTCGCGGCGGGAACAGGGCCGGAGGCTCAGGTACCGGTCGTCGGACGTGCGGAAGTCCGGATCGAAGATGAAGCTGCCGGCTTCCCCGCCGCCTCCCTGGTTCTGGATCACGGCGGCGGACGCGCCGAGGAGGTGGTAGATCGGCCCCATCAGCTGCAGGCCGACCTTGGACAGGTAGTCGTTGGGGGTGACGAGGTGGGCACCCCGTCCGGTCAGGGCATGCAGATAAAGCGGCAGGGCCGCCACGAAGGTCTTGCCCTCGCCGGTTTTCATCTCGGCGATGGAGCCCTGGTGCAGGACAATCCCGCCCAGCAGCTGGACGTCGTAGTGGCGCTTGCCCAGGGTGCGCCGACAGGCTTCCCGGACCATGGCGAAGGCCTCGGGCAGCAATTCGTCGAGCACCGCGTGCTCCGCGTCGTACAGCTGTTGCCGGGCTTGTCGCTGGCGCTGTTGGACCGCCCCGCCCCGGCCCAGGCCGGCGTCAGCGAGGCGGTGGTCGGCTTCCGCCAGCCCCTCCCGCGCCGCCTCGGTGCGTTCCCGGACCAGCACCCGAAACGCGTCCGTGCGTCCGCGCAGGTCCGCGTCCGGCCGGCGCGAGACCTCCGGTTCCAGGCCGTTGATCTCCTCCACCAGCCGGCCGTGCTTCTGGATCACCCGTTCGTCGGGCGAGCCGAACACCTTGTTGTAGAACCTGCGCAGCATGAAGCGGCCCGAAATCAGTAGTTGAGGTACTCGCCCACGCTTTCGCCGCGGTGGATGCGGTCGATGACTCCGGCCAGCGTGCGACCCATGGGCAGAATATGGAAGGATTCGGTCCGGTTCCCCTGCGGGATGGGGATGGTGTCGGTCACGATGACCTCGGCGAATTCGCCGTTGGCCAGCAATTCGACGGCTCCGCCGCTCAGCACCGGGTGCGTGGCCGCGGCAAACAACTGCCGAGCGCCGTGTTCCTTCAGGAACTCCGCCGCCTTGCAGATGGTGGAACCGGTATCGATTTCGTCATCGAACAGGATCAGGTCTCGGTTCTTGATATCCCCGATGATTGAGAACATGGCCAGGCCGGTTTGGTGGCTGCGCCGTTTCTCGATGATGGCCATGGGCACGTGCAGCTTCTCCGCCAGGTTGCGGGCGCGCTTGACCGAGCCGACATCGGGCGAGACCACCGTGGTCTGGTTCAGGTCGAGATCCAGCGTGCGGATGTGGCCTGCGATGATGTCGATGGCCGACACCTCGTCGACCGGAATGTTGAAGAAGCCCTGGATTTGGCCGGCGTGCGAATCAATGGTGAGGATGCGGTCGGCGCCGGCCGTGATGATCAGATCCGCCACCAGCCGCGCCGTGATCGGGGAGCGCGGCACGTCCTTCTTGTCGGAGCGGCCATAGCCATAGTAGGGAATCACGGCCGTGATGCGGCCGGCACTGTCGCGGCGCAGGGTCTCGATGAAGATTAGAAGCTCCATCAAGTTTTCGTTGGCCGGAGCCGATGTGGGCTGAATCAGGAAGACGTCCTTGCTCCGGGCACTGTGCGCCAACTGCACGAACGTGTTGGAGTTGGGAAACGTCGTGACCGTCGATTCGGCCTGGCAAATGCCAAGCCAATGGCAGACGGACTCGGTCAGCGGCTGGTTGGCGGTGCCGCCGTACACCACCAGTTCGCCATACAGGTTGGATGAGATCTCATGTCGGGTGGTTTTCACGATGTCATCCCTTGGACGGAACCCGCGCCGGGTCGCTGCGAGGGAGGTCAGCGATGTCGGACCGGGTCGAAGTATGCGTCCTGGTAGAGGATCATGGCCGTGGCATTGGTCTCCCAGAGCCGGTCCAGCAGGGCATCCGAGTCTATCAGACCAAAGCGGTTGGACTCCACGAATTCGGTCAACATTCGGCGGAAGGCACGGGCACCGGACCGTTCCCGGAAATGGTCCAGGAACAGGGCACCCTTGGCCCGCACCAGGACGCGGTAGTCGGTGCCGGTGACATAGTCGTGGACGCGCAGGTCGACGGGTCCGTCCCGGTCCTGGCTTTGGAGACGCTGCACCGGAATCTCCAACTTCTGGATGCGATGCACGGCGGCCGCCTCCTCGCCGTGCAGGCGTTCCTGGTAGAGCAGGACAGCCATGGTGGACAGGGCCTCGTCCAGCCAGGGAGCATTGACCGGGTCGTTCTGAACGAGCTGGGACCACCACTGATGCGCCACGGAAAACGCGATTTCCAGCTCCAGATCGCTGGCAAAGGCGCGGTACAGCTGCACGCCGATCAGGCTTACCTGGGGCAATTCCATCGAGAAGTTGGCCAAGGGCGCCATCGCCACGGTCAGGGTCGGCCAGGGATAGGGGCCGAATTCCTCCTCGAACGCGCGCAGGGCGGCCACGGTGAAGTCCCGGGCCTCCAGGCCGGCGTCGCCGTAGGCCGGCACCCACCAGCTGGTCACCAGCACCCCGCCGGCGTCGAAGGATGTCGATTCGTAGCCGGCGTGCGTGATCACGAAGAACTCGGGCACGGGGCCGGCCAGCAGGCTGTAGCGGATCAGCGGCAGGGGTTGGCATTCCCATGCCGCCAGGCGGTCGGGACAGGCGGCCACGTCCTCCTCCGCGCACTCGGACCAGGGTGCCTGATGGGGGCAGTTGTGGATGAACCCGGTGCGTTCCTGCTCCACGCCGGGGGTTACGGGCGGAAAGCCCTCCGGCATCCACAGCTGCACGCGGAAAAAGGAGGCGGGGCTGTAGAGGATATCGGCGAAGGTGGGGGCCGTCTCCAGCCACCAGTGGCCGGGGGCTGCAGGGCTGGTTGGCACGTAGTGGGCGAGCACGGGGTAGAACCACGGTGCGGCGTGGAAGCCCAGCATCTGGCCGAACGGCACGTAGACGGACGAGACCTCCGGGAAGACGGGCAGGTCCAGGCTCCAGACCAGTTCGATTTCAAAGGGCCGTCCGGGACGGATCCACTCCTCGGGTGGCAGCAGGAAGACAGCCGCCGTGTCGTCCGCTGCCAGCTTGAATGGCACGAGTGCGTTGTGCACCGTGCCCCGTTCAAGCACCAGGCGGCCGCCCACATGGATTAGGTTGGGGTAGAGGCGAAAGACCAACTGTGTCCAAGTGTCCCCGGAAAGGTTGACGCCGGAGACCTGCATGCGGCCCTCCAGATGGTTGCGCGTCGGCTGGTACCAGACTTCCATGTCGATGCGGGGAGCACCCGTCAACTCCGTCAGAAGCGGTGCATATTCCGGACGCACGGCCGGTGCATACACATCCGCGAGACCGGGAGGGGCCGTCGTGCAGGCGGCCAGGACCAGCCACGCGAGCAGGAGGACCGCCATCCGCCAACGAAACCAGCAGGGTTCCCCGCGCCGCGGCCGCATGATGCGGGACGGTGCCGGTCGAGGGTTGAGGCGAGACACGATCGGAAGCCGGGCGACGGGGAAGTGGGGACAGTAGGCCGGTGAAAGAAATTGTACGGTGAACCGGGGAATTTTGGCTGCCTGTTGGACAATGGCGGCATCCTGAGGAATTTTTCAGTTCCCGTGGACGGGGCAAGCCGTGCTCGACCGAAATCAACTCTATGCCGAACTGACCGGGATCAAGCCCAGGCTCAAGGCCCGCATCGACCGGGATCAGGGGGTCAAACAGAATCTGGCGCCGGTCCGCGACTGGTTCCGGACCATTCGGCGGCCGGAATTGGAGGCGCAGCTGGAGGCGGGCGGGGTTGCGTGGCCGGGTGCGCGCCCCACGCGCGACATGGACGGTGCCGACGGCTTTCGCATCGCCGGTCCCGTCGACACGGACGACTTCCAGTCCATTGCCGGCCTGTTCGGCTGGGCGGACGGCATCCTGCGGCGGCGGGCCGTGCTGGCGGTGGACGGCAGCCACCTGGTGCCCGAGCGAGGCATGTCCCTGACCCTGGGCGCGATTCAGATTGGCTGGCACCTGAACGATCCCCTGGCCGGCCGCGCGGAGGAGTACCAGGACATCAGTCTGCAGTTGTCCGACAAGTACGGCGGTGCCGAGCACGACGCCGAGTTCGTTTCGCAAATCAACCTGGCGCGTTCCGTCAAGGAGTGCGAAACGCTCCTCGACAAGGCCCTGGCCATGGCACACACGCCGGTCTGCTTCTACGACAACTCCTACATTGCATCGTTTCTGGCCTATCAGACGGACGAGTTCCGGGATCGCTACCTGGGAGCCCTGGACACCCTCCTGACCCGGGCCGAGGCCGCGCAAATTCCGGTGGTGGGGTACATCGACGCCAGCGACAGCCGCGATCTGGTCCATATGTACGGTTCCGTGCAAGGCCAGGCGACGCTGGACGATTCGGACCTGTACGGGATCACGGACGCCGCCCTGGTGGCCGAACTGCTGCCCGGCTGGGGCGATCGGACCCCCCTCATGCAGTGCGCGCGCCACGACGGGGTCAGCTTCGAGCAGGGACCGGACTTCCTGTACGGCAGGGTGGGGATTGTCTACCTGCGGCTGCACAAGCGAACGCTGCCGGCCCGGGTCGAAATCCCCCTTTGGATTCGGGAGCGGGAGGGCCTGCTGGAAGAGGTCATGGATGTGGTGCGGGCGCAGGTGGTCCTGGGCAACATGAGCTATCCGCGCGCCCTGAGCCGCGCCGATCGCCAGGCCACCCTCAGCACGGCCGACCGCCGCGTCTTCTACAACCTGGTCAAGTCGTGGGCCAACCAGGAGCTGGGCCAGAACGTAACCCGGTCCGCCAAGGCCAACAGCAAGCGGGTCACCCGTCCATCCGGAACGGGGGCCGCCGATTTTGGCTGAGTTGGAATGCCTGTCGGCCTGTGCCATACTGAACATCCACCCCCCAAGGACCCGGGGACGCCGCCGGTGTCCTGAACCATTCCGCTGCCATGATCGATGACAGGGGGCCGGACGCGTCCACCGCGCCTCCGGTCCTGCCCGCGCATTGGGATACGCCCCTGAAGCGCGGGATCCTGATCCTGATTCTGATCCTTGCGATCTTCCTGCTGTGGCTGGCCCGGCCGGTGCTGCCGCTGGTCATTTTGGCCGGCATTCTGTCCTACCTGCTCACCCCTGTTGCGAACTTCATCTCGCGCCCGCACCTGCCGCGCGGGGTGATGACCTTCCTGCTCTACCTGCTGCTCCTGACCGCGCTGGTACTCGGTCTCTACGCCATGCTGCCGGTCCTGGACACGCAGTACCAGACCGTGCTGCGCATCGGCGGCGGCTTCGTCTCCAGCCTGCTGGTGCAGGTCAGCCAAATCCCGGACACGGTGCACCTGCTGGACATGCCGCTGGAGACCGCGCCCCTCAAGCAGGTGCTGGAACCGTGGCTGGGGGAAACGACCGTGGACGGCCTGCCGACGCTGCAGGGCGTGCTGAACCGGATCAACGACGCCTACACTGCGACCTCCGGCGTGTTCCGGGGCACACTCAACTTCGGCCTGGGCATCATCAACACGGGTGTCGAGGTCCTGCTGTCGACGCTGTTCGTCTTCGTGGTCAGCTTCTACCTGACCAAGGATGCGCCGCATATCCGCACCTTCCTTGAGGGCAATTTCCCGCGGAAGTACAAATCCGAGTGGCAGGACCTGATCCGCTGCGTGGGCAATGTGTGGCGCGCCTTCTTCTTCGGCCAGATCATCCTGTCGTTCACGATCGGCGTGGCGGTGTACGTGCTGCTGCGCCTGCTGGGCGTGCAGGGCGCCCTGGTGCTGGCGCTGATCGCCGGCCTGCTCGAGGTCATTCCCAACCTGGGGCCGATCATCTCCCTGGTACCGACCCTGCTTGTGGCCCTGACGACCGGCAGCAGCACCTTCCCGGAGATGAACTTTGTTGTCTTCGGCCTGGTTCTGGCCGCTTCCTACTTCGTCCTGCAGCAGATTGAGAACACGGTGGTGGTGCCCCGCCTGATTGGTCGCTTTGTTCAGATCCATCCCACCCTGATCATCATCGGGGTCACGGTGGGATACCTGTCGAACGGCGTGGTGGGCGCTTTTCTGGCGGCGCCCCTGATGGGCAGCGCGCGGGTGCTGGGGACGTACATCTTCGCCAAGCTGATGGACTATCCGGTGTCCTTCCCGGAAACGGAATCCAATCACCCCTTCCGCCGCACCGAGATCTCGATTCAGGTCCACAAGGACGAACTCGAGACCGATGGATTGGCATCGGATCCAGCCGAGGGCGATTCCAAGGAACCCCAACCGTCCAAGAGGCCCCAGGACACAACTGCCAGTGACCTGCCAGCATCCGATTCGATGCTGGACACCCCTGCGCCGTCGGCCTGAGGCTGCATCCCGCCCGCATTCAAACCCGTTTCTTCAATCCGTTGGCAGCACCGCCTGTCGAGGAGCGCAAGCATCATGACGCGCACCGGAGTTATCGGCTTGGGCGACATGGGGTTGGGCATGGCCCGCAACCTGGTGGGTGCCGGTTTTGACGCGTACGGGTACGACCTGCGGGAGGAACGGCGACGCATGTTCGCCGAGGCGGGCGGCACGGCCGTCGGCTCCGTGGCGGAGTTGGGGCGCAGCGTCGACATCGTGTTCCTGATGGTGCTCAATGGAACCCAGGTCTTCGACATCCTGAACGGACCGGACGGGCTCCTGGCGACCATGGAACCCGGCTCGACCGTGGTGGTGAGTGCCACCATCAAACCCCGCGAAGTGGAAGAGGCCGCGGTCCTGTGCGAGGACGCGGGCCTGCGCCTGTTGGACAGTCCGGTCAGCGGCGGCCAGTCGGGGGCCGCCGCCGGCACGCTCTCGATGATGGTGGCCGGTCCGCCCGGCCTGTTGGAGGAGCATCGGGATGTGTTCGCGGCCGTGGGCGGCAAGGTGATGAAGGTAGGGGACCGGGCCGGTCAGGGCCAGACGGTCAAGGCCGTTCTGCAGGCCGTGATTGGCGCTACGTTCGCGGGGATCTTCGAAGCCTTGGTACTGGGTGAACAGGCCGGGGTGGACGGCCGGGTCGTGCGGGAGGTGCTGGAGGCGAGCCACGTGGGCAGCCCCCTGCTCAGCAACACCGTTGAACTCGTCCAGAGCCGCCGTTTCGTCGGAACGGGCAGCAATGCGGCCACCATGCACAAGGACTTGACAATTACGATGGACCTGGCCCTGCAGAGCGGTGTCACGATGTTCACCACGGGTGCGGCCATGCAGCTAATGCAGGCGACCCTGCACTCGTTCCCCGGTGAGGACAACTGGGCTGCGGTCAAGGTGCTGGAGCGCCTGGCCGGTGTGGAGGAGGATTGAGATGGCGATTTCCCTGGGTGTCATTACCGACGGCATCAGCCGCGATCTGAATCAGGCCCTGGCCGTGGCCGCGGAGCATGGTCTCAATGCGGCGGAGCTTCAGTACGTTGGGTCCCATGAAGTCGGCGATGCGGACTTTCCCGTCGATGCCGACACGGCGGATGAGGCCCGTGTCCGGGGTCTTCCGATCTCCTGCCTGTCGCGCCACCTGTTCAGCGGGATGCCGGTGCTGGACACGGAGCCGGGCGACGCGGCACACAGCCGGCAGATGGCCGAACTGACCCGCTGCCTCGACTTGGCCCGGGCCTGGAATGTGCCCCTGGTCCGCATCATGTGCTTCCGCAAGGAGATGATTCTCTTTGGGGATCGCGGGGCCGAGGAATGGGTGGTGACGCGAGGTGCCTGGACCAGAACGCTACAGTTGCTGGAACCGGCCGTGCAGTTGGCTTCCGATCGCGGCCAGCGGCTGGTTCTGGAGACCGGCAACAGCGGCATGATCAACTCCGCCGCCCTGGCCCGCCGCCTGCTGGACGAGATGGGCCGCCCGGAGGCGCTGCAAATCCTGTGGGATCCCTGCAACTGCCTCTATGCCGGCGAACCGGCTTGGCCGGACGGCTGCGAGGCGTTTGCCGACGGCGGCTTGGGCCACATCCACATCAAGGATGCAGTCGTGCGTCCGGCGCTGGGTTCGGTCAGCTGCCGAGCTCTGGGCACGGGGGACATGGCCCCTGCTCTGCCGGGTCTGACGGAGTTTCTGCGCGCCAGCGGCTATGACGGCTCCATTTCTCTGGAGTGTGTCTATCGTCCGTCCGGCGGAACGTTCGCGGATGGGTTCCGGGAATCCGTGGGGACGTTCAGGGAACTGTTCGCCTAAAGCCATTGGCTCAGGGTGCAGATCATTCGTTCAAGAGATTAGCCAAGCACTGTCGCCTTTCCTGCAACAAGCTTGTGAGCACATTGCTCCTCACCACGAGGGGCGGGGCTGGCTTGGACACGAGTGTCAGACGTGGTCCAGACGGTTCCGAACGGCCTGACGGAGGCCCGATGCGTCCGCACCGTAGCGAATCCTGAGGTCAATCACCGTGTTTACGTTGAGACGAGTGGAGTGTGGATGGGAGTTCAGCCGTTCCCGAAGCTCTCCCACGAATTCCCGGCCAGCCACCGGCAACAGTACCTCACACAATACCTCCAGTTCTTTTTGCCGGGCACCTTCCCGTCGGCCTTCCTCCTTCACTGCCAAGTAGCCACGCTGATACGCCTGTGCTGCCATTGCCAATTCCTCTGTGGTGGTTGCCGAATTCCACACCCGGGGTATGGTGTCCATGATTTTCTTGTCATGCTCGCTGTGGTTGGCCCATCCCCTTATCGTCAGGTTCATGAATTCCACGAGCGGACGCTCCGTGCGCGGTTCCGGCAGGGCTTTGACTCCTGTCAGGAAACCACCCGTCTGTAGCTCCCAAGGAGTCCGTGTCCGTTCTGCCTGAATGATTAGTTCCAACTCCCTCGGCAAGTCCCAAGAGCTGAAGTCGCCATGGAGAAGGTCCATGTAGTAATACAGCGGAGGCTGGGGACTTGACTCGTCGCTGTATCCATCCGTGTCCGGCGGCGTCCAGGCCTTGGAACCGGTGTAAATCAGGAGGAAGCGAGTGTCAGGTATGGACGCTTTGTCGATGAAGTCCGGGGTGATGTACACAACCAAGGCATAGACCAGCAGACGCATCAGCAGGTCAAAGTCCGGTTCGGTCCGAATCTCAATGAACAGGAGCAGGTTCTCGCCCTGTGGGGTGCTGAAGCGCCAAGGCTGATGTAGCACCACGTTCCGCA
Organism: Caldilineaceae bacterium; assembly: GCA_965219935.1. Lineage (GTDB taxonomy): Bacteria > Chloroflexota > Anaerolineae > Caldilineales > Caldilineaceae > Bin34. The sequence continues at coordinate 3,301,947 of CBDCOU010000003.1, forward strand.
GGCGGTCAAACGACTTCGGTTCTTGTACGGGCATCATCCGGACTGATTCCAAGTCGGGCTCTCCCAAGGCCCATCGTGTGGATGCAAACTCAACCCAGGGCATCACCATGTTTCGGTTTGCAAACAGTAGTTTGAATCTGTGGTTGGGACACTTCATGCGGCAAGCGTAGTTGCAACGGAAATATAAGCACAAACATATCACAATATTTGCATTCGTTTCCAGTTATGGTCCGTTCAGCTTGCGGTAAGCTGCCGCCGCACTGGGTACGGAGTCATTCAGGGTGGTTTGTCAATCGCTGACCAGGCGGTCTGTCGGTCTCGGAGTGCAACGGAGACGAGTCCTGCGGCAAGGTCTCTCCCGACAATCCGATCTTGTGCAGTGGAACTGTCCTACTGCCTACAGGAACCGCTGTTCAATGCCCGCGGGTGGCGATGTCGGGCGAAATCCCCAGAAAGGCTTCCGGTTGCAGCGAAAATTGCCACAATGCTGCCTTGATGACACGTGCCAGTCCGGGAGTCGCCAAGAAACCGTCCCCGGATTCATTGTTTCTTCCACTTTGGGTCGCCAACTACCTTGGCGAGTGTTTTTCCTGGAAGAGTGTGACCGACGCGAGCTTGTGACCGGTTCTCATGCCTAAGGTTGTCAGGCCACCGGCAGGCGGGCCGCCACGTCCAGCTCCAGTCCATGGTCCGGTTCGAACCGGGACGGCCGGCCGAACCACGCGGCCGCCCCAATCATGGCCGCGTTGTCGGTGCACCAAGCCAGGGGCGGGATGCGCATGGGCAGCCCCAGTTCGGCGAATCGGGTTTGCGCCTGCTCCCGGAGCAGGGCGTTGGCACTGACCCCACCACAGATACCGATGCTGGCCGCGGAATGGCGGACGGCAGCGGTTTCCAGGCGGTCCAGCAGCAGTTCCACCACGCGGCTCTGGAAGGCGGCGGCCAGATCGTTGACCACCTCCGGTGGTACCCCGTTGTTTTCCCCATCGGGATCAAGGCCGGCCCGGCGGCACCGGTGCAACATGTCGGTCTTGAGACCGGAGAAGCTGAAGTCCAGCGCGTGCTTCGGATCGCGTCGCAGGGGGTAGGGCAGGTCGTGCGCAGCCGGATTGCCTTCACTGGCCGCCTGCTGAATCGCGGGACCGCCCGGCATCCCCAAACCCAGGATGCGCGCCACCTTGTCGAAGGCCTCGCCCGCGGCGTCGTCCAAGGTTCCCCCCAGACGTTCCCAGGAGCCGTGGCCGTGCATCAGGATCAGCTCCGTGTGGCCGCCCGAGACGATTAGGGAAAGATGGGGAAAGGCCAAATCGCGCCAGTCGCAACCCACAGCCCGGTCCGTTTCCAGCCACAGGCTGTAGAGATGTCCGACCAGGTGATTGACACCGATTAAAGGCAAACCCGAGCCCAAACAGAACCCCTTGGCCGCGTTGACGCCGACCATCAGACTGCCGACCAGGCCGGGACCGCAGGTCACGGCCACGGCGTCCAATCCTGCCGGTTCATTGATGCCGGCATCGGCCAGCGCCCGTTTCACGACCGGATCAATGGCCAATACATGCTGCCTGCTTGCCAGTTCCGGGAATATGCCCCCGAACCGGGCGTGCAGCTCTACCTGGGACGCCACCTCGCTGGACAGGACGTGCTGTCCGTCCTCGACCACCGCCGCGGCCGTTTCGTCGCAACTGGTTTCGATGGCCAGGATGCGCATGCGGAGCCACCAATGGGGATCGCAGACCGCGCAATGTCGCGGACGCGAGGATCAGGACTCTGCTTCGGCTTGGGTCACGCGGCGCTGGAAACGCTGAATGACAGGGGCATTCTCAATGGTTGGAGGTTCCTCACCGGCTTCCTGCATACGTCGCAGGAGGCGTTCCTTGAGCACGTCGCACGCGGCACGGTGCGACTCCTGTCCAATCAGGTTGGTCAGCTCGTACGGGTCGTACTCGAGGTCGTAGAGCTCGGACTCCACATAGTGGTCGGAACCCGATGCCTCTCCACCCTTGAGCCCCGGTGCCTCGACACAGTACTTCCAGCGCTTGGTGCGGATGGCCCGGGCCACCTGCGCCTCGCTGATCTGGATGAAGACTTCCTCGGGCCATCCCTCCCGCTGTCCGGTCAGCAGGGGCTGAATACTGCGGCCCTGCATGGCGGTGGGAACCGGCAGACCGGCAGCGGTGAGCAGAGTCGGTGGTAGATCGACGAGGCTGACCAGTTCGTCCACCCGGCCGCCGTTGCTGAAGCCCGGACCGGTCAGCATGGTGGGGATGCGCACCGAGGATTCGTGGCAGGAGCGCTTGTATTCCCCGTTGCGGGTTTTGAAGTGGCAGCCGTGGTCCGACGTGTAGAGGATGACGGTGTTGTCCAGCATGTCGAGGCTGAAGAGGGCGTCGCGCAGCCGGCCCAGGGCCTCGTCCAGGCGCTTCACCATGCCGTAGTAGCCACCCAGGTGCTGCTGGCTGGAGCCTCCCAGTGCCAGCAGGTCCGGCGGCGTCCAGCGGCCGGCATACCGTTCGCGGTAGCCATGGGGTGGAGGATAGTCGTCCAGGTGGTTCTGGTGGTGCGGCTCGATGTAGGAGACGAACAGGAAGAACGGGTTGTCCTGATGTTCGTTGATGTAGCGGATGACGGCGTCGGTCTGGGCATCGACGCGGTAACCCGGCATCTTGACCGGCTGGTCGTCGCCGTCATACATGACGCAGTCGTAGGCGTCCGACGTGAACTCCAGGGTGTTGGAGGCCAGCCAGTAGTCGTATCCGAAGCGCCGGTCCGCGGGCACCGGTCCCCGGGAGCCTGCATCCAGGTGCCACTTGCCGATGTAGCCGGTGTCGTAGCCGCCTTCCCGGAAGCAGTGGGCCAGGGTGCGCGCGTCCTCCGACAGGGGGATTCCGTTGCGCCAGCATCCCGTTTCCGTGGCGTAGAGGCCTGTTTGGAGGCAGGACCGGGCCGGTCCGCAGACCGGCTGGCAGGTGGAGGTCTGCGCCAGATGCGTGCCGCCCATGGCCATGGCATCGAAGTTGGGAGTCAGGTCCAAGGGGTTGCCGTGCAGCCCCGAGGTGTCCCAGCGTTGCTGGTCGGTGAAGAACACAATCACATTGGGCTGGGACATGCGGTAACCCTTTCCCTATTGGGTTGGTCAAGGACGGGCCTGGTGCAACGGCCGCCAGGCGATTGGTTCGGATCGTCGGCTGAAGGTCGAGAGTGGCGCGGGGTGCGGGTTCAGGAGGCCTTGTAAAACTCCGCGTCGCAGACGGGGAAGCCTTGGCCGATCAGGGGTACGCCGTGTCCGACCTCGAAGCCCGGAATCAACGGGTGCTGCTCCGACTGGTTCAGGTTCACCCGGACACCGTCCGCCATGAAGATCATGATGTGGGCCCGCCGCTGGCGCTCGGTTACGTTGGGTGGGGTAGCGTGGAAGTTGAGGCAGTGGTGGAACATGCAGCCGCCGGCCGGGAGATCGACCGAAAGGCCGATGGAGGCCGGCTCGTCCCGCATCTTGACCCGGTCGGAAGGCTCCGTGGTTTCGCCCCGGGCTTCGGCCGCCGCGATTGCTTCCATTTCGGCTGCGTAGGACTCCAGGCCGAACCTCGGATCGCGGTGGCTGGAAGGAACCACATGCATGCTGCCATTGGTGGGATCCACATCGTCCAGGGCCAGCCAACAGGTCAGGATGTTGGGATCCATGAGTGGCCACAGGTAGAAGTCCTGGTGGAAATGGAAGTGGCCGTTGTCGTGCGGCGGCTTGGAGATGATCTGGTCGTGCCACAGACGCAGGCGGTCCGTGCCCAGCAGGGCCTTGGCAACACCGGTGATCACGGGGTGGTGCAGCAGGTTCAGGTAGGCGTCGTCCCGCTTCCACATGTTGATGTACTGGGTGATGGGCCGGTCGAACTCCTCAACCTCGCCAGGTCGTCGATGACCGTACTTGAATTCGAGCTCGTCGTCGCGGCCGCCCCGGTTCTCCTCATCGATGACCTGGTCGAGTCGCTCGCGGTACAGCTCGATCTCGTCCTGTGAGAGGACCTGTCCGTACCGAAGGTAACCCTTGTCCCTGAAGAAATCGATCTGTTCCTGGGTAACCATGGTGTTGTCCTTGCTTGTGGTCGGTGTTGGAATAGTCGTCGGTTGGTACCGGTTTGAACTGGAACGGGCCGGTCAGGCCGCGGCCTGTGCCTGTCGGTTGCGTGTTTCCGTCAGGATAGCCGTCACCGTGTCCAGGGGCATCTTGTCGAGGCTGGTGAAGCGCACGCAGCTTTTGCCGCAGTTGAGTTTGCCGAAGGCCGCGCGGTGGCTGGCCAGCAGGTCGACATCAAGATAGAGGCTCATGTGGCGCTTCTGGGAGGCGAAGGCGCACAGGACCTGTCCGCCGGTCCAGTAGGTCGGCATGCCGTACTCCAGGTTCTCGACCATATCCTCGTCGATGGAGAGAACCAGGTCCCGCAATGTTCGCAGGGCCTCCCTTCGCTTGGCCGGGCACTGGTCGATGTAGTCGGCCACGTCGCTGGCTTCAATGCGCATGTGTTTGGCTGTCCGTGGATCGGAATGCGGCCGGCGCGCCGCCTCAGGCGCGGCGCCGGTCCGGGATGTCGTCGTTCTCCGGCCGCGGCACGTGTGGCCAGTGGCCGTAGCGGTCCTCGCCCCGGCACAGGATTCCCTGCCGGTTCCACCCCTTCTTGGCCTGGACGTCCGGCGACACGAAGCGCATCGTGAGGCCGCAGCGGCGGTGTGGGGAGTTGTTGGGTTCCGAGCCGTGCAGCAGCCAGTCCGTGTGGAGGGACATCTGGCCGGCGCGCATGACCAGCGGGACCGGCTCCACGCCGAACCGCTCCACACCGTGGACCGTTTGGTTCAGGACGTTGTTCTCTGCGGCGTCGCTTTCGCTGTAGGCGATCTGTCCCTCCAGATGGGTGGTCGGAATGACCTGCATGGCGCCGTTCTCGATGGTGGCGTCGTCGATTGCCAGCCAGACGGTCACGGTCTTGCTGGGGGTAATCGGCCAGTAGGAGGCGTCCTGGTGCCAGGCCACGGCCTTGCCGTCGCCCGGCATCTTGCAGAAGTAGTGGGTGCCCCAGCAGATGAGATCCTCGCCCAGCAGGTCCTGGACGTAGTCGAGGATGCGGGGCTCGCAGACCAGGTCCCACAGGGTGCGCAGCCGCGCGTGCCAGCCGTTGATGGAGTAGCTGTTCCAGCCGCGGGCGGCCGCTTCGGTCAGGCAGCGGTCGAAGAACTCCCGGTGGACCAGGATTTCCTCGTCCGAGAAGACGTCAAGGGGCGACAGGAAGCCTTCCCGATTGAAGAGCTCCACCTGTTCACCGGTCAGGGTGGCCGGGTTGTCGCCGCCCAGGGGGAAGAAGCGCTTGACCCGATCCAGGTCGGGAAAGGCCTCGATGATGGTGTCTTGTGTTGCGGCCATGATCTGTCCGGAAACCTTGAAGTGAATTGTGCCAGCCATGCGGAGGGAATTCTATAGTCGCGCCGCCCAGGACCTGTTTAGGTGTTGTCGCCGATTGGTCTGCCTGGCCCAATCAACGGGAGGCTGTGACAAGACCATCTGTTGCGAAAACACTGACCTGGATGGGATTCGATAGCATTTGGTACACCGATCCCAATACCGGAGTCGGGTTTCACTGGTGGGTCCGCATAGTCTCCACAGCTTCGACGGACTTCCATGCTCGACACCCTTTGGATGTCATGATCGAAGTTGATTTGCGGAAAGGCTTGTTCCGTTCCAGGTTCAAAACGGGACTTGGTCATCCGCAAGCCCTGCCGGGCAACCGAAGTTGGTGGAAGAGCCATGCGTTGTGCAACTGCGGTCCGAGGTCATCCGTCGGCGCAAGTCAGTCTCCTCCAACGCCATTGGTTTCTTCGATGTACCTCCGCTGACTCGGTGGCGCGGTTGAAGGCGGGCGTCAAACCTATAATCATCGGGTAGACCTGCAGGGAGGCGGTACCCCGCAGTACGCAACCCCAACTTCACCATCGGTTCAAGACATCATGAAAATCCAGTGGTACGCCCACGCCTGTTTCCGGCTGGAGACGGCGGACTTCAGCCTCGTGACGGATCCCTACACGCCCGAGAAGTCGGGCTTCCTCCCCGTCACCGAACCCGCGGACCTTGTGGTCCGCAGTTCCCATGACGACTCGGCCCATGCCAACGCGGGCATGTTCCCGGGTGCCGACGTGATGACCATGACCCGGGTGCCGGGCGAGGGCAACGCGTGGCTGGACCTCCGCTTCCGCCCCATTCCGGCCCAGGAGAGCATGCTCCACAAGGTGGAGCCGAAGGACAACGCCCTGTTCCGGTTTCAGGCCGACGGCCTCGACATCGTGCACTTCGGCGACGTGGGCAATCCGATTGAGCCTTGGCAGGTCGACCTGATGAAGGGCTGCGACATTGTCATGGTGCCCACCGGCGGTCCACCCACCATTGAACTGGCGGACCTGCACAACGCCCTGGCGGCTATCAAGCCCCGCGTCACGATTCCCATGCACTACGAACTGCCGGGCTGCATCTTCCCGACTATGACGGAAGTCGACGTGTTCGCGGCCGGCTACCCCGAGGCGCGCATCCGGCGGTTCACGGAACCCGTGATTACGGTGACGCCGGCCGATCTGCCGGACGAACCGGAACTCTGGATCCTGTCGGCCACGCACACCTCCGCCTAACTTCCCGCGGCTCGTCCGGCTTTGTCGGACGGCTCAAAACCAACCCCTGTCCAAGGACCGATATCCATGAGCAACCGTAGAACCCGCTACGCCCTGGTCGGCACCGGCGGCCGCGGCATGATGTACGTGGATGCCATCCACGGGGCCTTTCGCGACCATGCCGAACTGGTCGGCATCTGCGATCTGAGCCCGACCCGCATGCAGGTCTACAACGACGCCATTGCCGACCGGTGGGACGGCACCTCCGTTCCCGCCTACACGGATGACCGCTTCGATGCCATGGTGGCCGAGACCAGGCCCGATACGGTCATTGTGACCACCATGGACAGCACGCACCACCAGTACATCATCCGTGCCATGGATCTGGGTTGCGACGCCATCTCCGAGAAGCCCATGACCACCGATGCGGAGAAGGCCCAGGCGATCGTCGACGCGATCAACCGGACCGGCCGCAACCTGCGGGTTACTTTCAACTATCGCTATGCCCCCATGGCCACGCGGGTCCGCGAACTGGTCATGGACGGCGCGGTCGGCAAGCCCCTGCACGTGGACTTCAGCTGGGTGCTGGACACGAGCCACGGCGCGGACTACTTCCGCCGCTGGCACAGGGAAAAGGACAAGTCGGGCGGCCTGCTGGTGCACAAGGCAACCCACCACTTCGACTTGGTGAACTGGTGGATTGCCTCGTTTCCCGACGAGGTGTATGCCATGGGGCAGTTGGGGTTCTACGGCCGCGAAAACGCGCTGGCCAGAGGCGAAGCCTACACCTACGACCGCTACACGGGTTCCGAGGCGGCGCAGGGCGATCCCTTTGCCCTGCGCCTTGACCAGGACGAGCGCCTGAAACGCCTGTACATGAACGCCGAGGCGGACTCCGGCTACGTGCGCGACCGGAACGTCTTCGGCGACGGAATCTCGTCGGAGGACGTTATGAGCGTCACGGCTCGGTACCGCAATGGCGTCCTGCTCACCTACTCGTTGCTGGCCTTCTGTCCCTGGGAGGGCTACCGGGTGGCGATTACCGGGGACCGGGGCCGTGTGGAAATGGATGTCTGCGAAACCATCGGCCGAACCTTCGTGCAGGGTGCGGAGGAGACAATGGAACAGATGGCGCAGGCCCGATCCAACTTTGCCGTGAGGGAAATTCGCCACTATCCGATGTTCGGCATTCCCAGACAGGTTGATTGGGTGGAGGGCGTCGGTGGACACGGCGGCGGCGATCCCGTGATGCTGGAGCAGATCTTCCACCCCGAACCTCCCGATGATCCCTTCCATCGCAGTGCCAGCCATGTGGACGGCACCGCGTCGATCCTGTTGGGCATTGCCGCCAACCAGTCGATCGCCACGGGGCAGGCGGTGCGCACCGCGGACCTCGTAACCCTCTAATCTCAACCCGTGCCGGTCTGCCGGCCAACCCACGGAACAAGCCAATGACCCTGCCGTTGACCGAACTGCAGCCCGACCGCTACTTTGATCCCGACCGGCGCGCCACGGCCCTGGCCCTCTACGAGACTGTGCGCGACCTGCCCTTGATCTGTCCCCACGGCCATGTGGACCCGGTCCTGTTTGCCGACCCGGACGCCCGTTTCCCCGATCCCGCGGAGCTGTTGGTGATTCCGGACCACTACGTCTTCCGCATGCTCTACTCCCAGGGTGTGTCAATGGAGGCGATGGGCATTCCCCGTGTCGATGGCGGCGCGGTCGAGGAGGATCCCCGGCGCATCTGGCAGGTTTTCGCGGACCACTACCACCTGTTTCAGGGCACCCCAACCGGCATGTGGCTCAACCAGGAACTGGTGCAGATTTTCGGCGTGCCGGAGAAGCTGAGTTCCGCCTCGGCCCAAACAATCTATGACCAGCTCGAAGATGCCCTGACTCGGCCCGAGTTCTCGCCGCGGGCGCTGTTCGAGCGGTTCAACATTGAGGTTCTGGCCACAACCGACCCGGCCCAGTCGACCCTGGAGCACCACAAGGCCCTGAGGGATTCGGACTGGTCGGGCCGCGTAATCCCCACCTTCCGGCCGGATCAGGTGGTCAACCTGGACACGCCCGGCTGGCGGGGCCACATCGACGATCTCTCCGCTGCGGCGGGGATTGACATCACCGATTACGACAGCTTCATTGAGGCCTTGGAAAAGCAACGCGTGCTCTTCCGCGAACTGGGTGCCACGGCCACGGATCACGCTGCGCTGGTGCCGCACGTCGAATCCCTGTCGCGGCAGGGAGCGGCGATGATCTTCGATCGGGCCCTGCGGAAGGACGGATCCGTGGAGGACGCGCCGGCTTTCACGGCCCACATGCTGATGGAGATGGCGCGCATGAGTACCGAGGATGGCTTGGTGATGCAGCTCCATCCCGGATCCCTGCGCAACCACAACCGGGCGATCTTCGAGAACCACGGGTCCGACATGGGCGCGGATATCCCGATTGCGACCGAATTCACACGCAACCTGCAGCCGCTGCTCAACCGCTTCGGCAGCGAGCCGGGCTTCTGCCTGATTGTCTTCATGCTGGACGAATCGACCCTCTCGCGGGAACTGGCGCCCCTCGCGGGCCATTACCCGGCCATGCGTTTGGGTCCGCCGTGGTGGTTCTTCGACAGCTGGAACGGCATGATGCGCTTTCGCGAGCTGGTTTCTGAGACCTGCGGTCTCTACAACACCGCGGGTTTCAACGACGACACGCGGGCCTATCCCTCGATCCCAATCCGGCACGACCTGGCCCGGCGCGTCGACGCCAACTGGATTGCCGGGCTGCTGGAGCGACAGGTCATCGATGAAGAGGATGCTGCACAGATGATGCAGGCGGCGGCCTACGGCCTAGCGAAGGAGGCCTACCGTTTAGGGCATGGATAATGGATTGCGATGCCTAAAGGCTCTTGACTGAATTTGGAATTGATCATCTTAAAGCCTGCGAAAGGCCAAATTGAGGGAGTGATTTATGGCTACAAAACCTCGGATGCCGACGTATTTGGACCTTCTCTGGCCAACACTCAAAGCGCTTGAAGACAGCGGAGGTTCTGCTTCCATCCATGAATTATCATCTCTTGTTTCGACACGCCTATCCCTTCCAGACGACATTCTGAATGAACTGCACTCAAACGGCCCGCAGACCGAAGTGGACTACCGTGCAGCATGGGCGCGCACCCATCTTAAATTCATAGAGGCAATCGAGAATCCGTCGCGGGGCGTATGGACCATTACTAAAACTGGACGGAGTATCGAAAGTGCGAGGCACACACTTGATTTAGTCAAAGAAGATCGAAAGGAACGTTTTGGGGCGAAGGCAGAGAAGAGCGACCCAGGCCTCGAATCCAACGAGATTGGCTCAGATGATTCACAGGATTGGGAAAACGATCTCCTGAAAATTCTCCAAAAAATAAAGCCGGACGCCTTTGAGCGGCTTTGCCAGCGCGTCCTGCGTGAGGAGGGCTTTACGAGAGTTGAAGTAACGGGACGCGCTGGTGATGGCGGCATTGACGGCGCGGGCGTGCTGCGGGTGAGACTAATTTCATTCCATGTGATGTTCCAGTGTAAGCGGTACAAAGGCCCTGTTGGAGCGCCCGCGATTCGCGACTTTCGCGGTGCAATGGTTGGCCGCGCTGACAAAGGGCTTTTCATCACCACAGGGGTGTTTACCAAAGATGCACAACACGAGGCAGTACGTGACGGCGCGCCCGCGATTGACCTTGTAAACGGGAGCGAACTGTGTGAACTCCTCAAGAACCATAACTTAGGTGTGAGTACGAAAACCGTGCAGGTTGTTACACCAAATGCGGAATTCTTCGACGACATTTAGCTTAATCCCAGATCCACCGAAGTGGATGCGGTGGGGCTTTAGATCCCAGGTGTGAAGGATGCTGCCCAGATGATGCGCGCGGCCGCCTACGAACTGGCGAAGGACGCCTGCCGGCTGGGAAGCGGATAGTCGGGAAAAGGAAGCGGTTCAGGGTGCTTCCGCATTGTGATTGGGTCCGATGCAGGTGTCGGCGGCCCTGAGGCGGCTTACCAGGAGCCGTTCATACCCACCGGTGGCCTGGCATACCGCCTGTGTGGTCCCCGCACGGGCCATATACCGCAGCAAACCGCGGATGCCCGGATCGCTGTTGGCGAAGCGGTGCACGGGACCTTCCGCCAGGGACACGTCCAACAGGGCCTTTGACACATCGATACCCGTTACCATCATGGTCCGACCTCCCTGCGTACAATGTCGGTATCCTTGTCCTCCACACTTGTAGATGCGGGCCTGATGCCCTTGTATCTAGTATGTTGGCCAAATTCAGTAGGCACAGGCGGCCGCCTGTGCCTACTGACGGGGCGTGACAGACCGGTTTGTAACCAGGTCCGGTTCACCGAGACCGTCGAACAGCCAGGTTCGTCACGCCTCGCCTTGGCAGCCGCCCGAACAGTTTCTTGGACCTAAAGTCCGCATGTGCTAGACCGGGACCGCGAAGGATTCAGCCACCCCAGTCTACAGGAGAGCCAGGCCATGTCCCAGACCCATGTCGGCATCGACGTATCCAAGCACCAGTTCGATGTGGCGCTCTGGGGTCGCCCCGAAGAGGACGACCGCCTGGCCAACGACCCTCAGGCCATTGAGGCTCTCTGCCGGCACTTGGTCCGCCTGGCTCCCGACCGCATCGTGGTGGAAGCGACCGGAGGCTTGGAGCGGCCCCTGGCCCTGGCCCTGCAGGCGGCCGGCCTGCAGGTGGCCGTGGTCAACCCGCGCCAGGCCCGTGACTTCGGGCGCGCCTCGGGCCGACTGGCCAAGACCGACCGCATGGATGCCCGCCTGCTGGCCGAGATGGCGGCCCTGATGCGCCCGCCAGTGCGGCCCCTGCCGGACGCCGACCAGCAGGCTTTGCGCGCGCTCGTGGTGCGCCGGCGGCAACTGACCGCCATGTGTGCCCAGGAGCAGAACCATCTGGCCAGTGCGGACCCCTCCCTGCACACCCACATCCAGGCCCATCTGGACTGGCTGCTGGCGGCCTTGGAAAGCCTGAACCAGGAAATCCAGGCCCGGCTGCAGACCCATCCGACCTGGTCCGGCCAGGCCGCGCGGCTGCGCAGCGTGCCGGGCGTTGGGCCGGCCGCGGCCGCGGTGCTGGTCGCCGAACTGCCGGAGCTGGGACATCTCAGTCGGCGCCAGGTGGCAGCCCTGGTGGGCGTGGCACCCCTGAACCGGGACAGTGGTCAATGGCGTGGCCAGCGCCATATTGGAGGAGGCCGCGCCACCGTGCGCAACGTGCTCTACATGGCCACCTTGAGCGCCGTGCGCTGGAACCCCGCCATCCGCACCTTTTATGAGCGCCTGTGTCAACGAGGCAAGGCCAAGAAAGTGGCCCTCGTCGCCGCCATGCGCAAGCTGCTCGTCATGCTGAATGCCATGATGCGGGACCAGGTTCCGTGGCAACGGCACCCTGCATCAACAGGAGTGGCTAGTTGACAAAGCAACACAGTTGCTGTTCGGAGCGACAGCGATCGTGAGAGGGGTGCCCTCCTGTGTTGCGGTGCCGGTCAGAAGTAGTCTCTGCCGCACCCAGTTGCTGACGGCGCGCCCCTCTCACCCAACCCCACAGATTAGGGAATCTGTAGGTCCCACACAACATACAAGTTGCTGACTACGCAGTCGGCATACCTTGTTCACGGGTCCTTGAGGATCCCAATGGATCGCCTTTCGCCGTGCAGATGCCCCTGTCCCGCGGGCCGAAACGGGCACGGGACGGAAGCCCCGCCCGCGCCAAGATGTTGATGGCCGCATTGTGGTCTGCGTTCGTACGGAACCCGCAGGCTCCGCACGCAAACACCGCCTGCGACGGCCGGTTGTCGCTGTGCACATGGTTGCACGTCTGTAACGTGTAGGCAGGGTCCACCTTCAGTAGGGCCCCCGCCTTGAAGGCCAGCTTGCGCTCCAATCCACCCCAGTCGGAGGCCAGGATGGCCCGGTTGAGTCCGGACTTGGCCTTGATGTTCGTGCCGGGTGCCTCCACCATGCCCTTGGCGGATCGGGTCATGCCCTTCGTGTTCAGATCCTCCACGATCACGGTATGGGCCGTGTCCGCCAGCGTGGGGCTGGCCTGGTGGGTGGTGTGGAGGTCGGTCCCCGGCGGCGCCAGTCAATGAGTTCGATCAGCCGATCCAGCCGCTCCTTACGGCCGACGCGCGGTGACAGCCAGGCGTCGAGCAGTTCCGGGGGTTTGGATCAAAAGGTGAATCGGCAAGACCCGCGACGATGAGCCCGATGGTCCTCACCATGCGCCACAAGCGGGGGGTTTTGCATCGGTCTTTCTACAGGGAGACCTCCCGTCGGAAAGTTCGCAGTACAGTCCCCTCAGGCCTACCAACGGAGGATGTTTTCACTGCCGGTCCGTTGGGCGCGATCTCGGCAGCGTCTGCGCCTCGCAGGAGGCTAACGACCGGTGTGGGGATGCTGTTCTCGTAGGCTGAGTTCATGGCCGCGCAGCCAACTGAGCCGAAGGGCCGTAAGCGGAAGCCACAGCCGCAACAGCGTCTCACTGCCAGTGGACGTTGGAACAGGAACGGCAGCCGGTCGGCACAGGACGCTGAAGCGCATTCGCGGGGGATATATACTTCAATCCAATCGTCCTCCCCCGCACGACCAAAATTGAACGCGTCAGGTCCAACTCGGAGGCCACTAGCAGGTTAGATTCGGAGTCGGGTCCAACCTTTGGGGCTGCCATGAGCTGTCGCCGTCCGAATAGTCTGAAATGGGAAGATGCTGCCTGCCAGCGTGAGTCACAACGGAGAATCTGGTCATGGCCAACTATGAGGGTTTGAAGCGCCGCATAGACAAAGGTGAAGTAATCATCCTTGATGGAGCCATCGGCACGGAGCTTCAGGCCATGGGCGTGCCGATGCACCCGGCCTCTTGGTGCGGCCCGGGCAGCTACACGCACCCGGCAACGGTGCGGCAGATGCACGAGCGTTACATCAAGGCCGGTGCCGACATCCTCACCACCAACACATTCAACACGCTGCGCCCCGCGCTGGAGGCCTCCGGGTACAGCGAACTGGTAAGGGAAGTCAACGTGCGTGCCGTGGACGCGGCGCTGGAAGCCATAGACCGGGCAGCTGTCAACAGACCGGTGTATGTCGCCGGCTCAATCTCGTGCCGCACCCCCGTCCGCGACCACAGAACCCGGACGCTTCTGGGTGGTACCGGCTACGGCTATGGCGCCAGCCTTTCGACGGCGGAACTGAGGACATACGCCGAGGAGCAGGCCGATATCCTGGCCGAGTCCGGCGTGGACTTCTTCCTGATCGAGAATTTGTGGGCCGACAACGAGTCCCGGGCGATAGCCGCTGAAGCGGCGAAGGCCACCGGACTCCCGGTCTGGGTTGCTTTCACGGCCTCGGTGGCACCAGACGGGCAGGCGGTCAGAATGAATTTCGGTGACGAACGTGACTACAGCAGCGGATTGGGCGTGCCGATGTGGACGGAGACCTGGCGGCCGGTCGACGACAACAAGAGCCTGGCCGAAGGCATCAACGAAATCGTCTCGGTCGGTCCCGACGTCCTCGGGGTGTTCCACAGCCGGATCGACGCGACTACGGCGGCGCTCCAGGTCATGCTCGACGAGTGGTCCGGGCCCGTCGTCGTCTATCCGGATGCCGGCAGAGAAGACTATCTTGAAACTTGGCAGGACAGCACCGTCAGCAACGAAGAGTCCGTGGAGGAGTTGACGCGGGAGGCCGCGACTTGGGTCGATATGGGAGCCCAGGTCATTGGCACATGCTGTGGGTTCGGCCACCAATACACCAAGTCCCTGCGCGGCGCCCTGCCGATCGGGACCACATCGCCGCGAAAGGTCGCCTAGTCCGTCCATGTTCATGGACATGCGATGGAGAACGGGCTCTAGCCTGAGCAGAGGGATCTGACATGGAGTCCAGACCGCTGGTGGTCGTGGGGGCGGGCGTGTCGGGGTCAGCTGCCGCCACAGAAGCGGCCAAGGCCGGAGTGCACGTCACGCTCATCGATGAGAACCCTGTCCCGGTGGCCATGGCCGGGCTGAATGTTCCTCAATTCTTCGGCCAGCGGTTCTCGGGTGACCTGCAGGATAGGGCGTTGATGCTGGAGCGGGTGGCCGCGGCGAGCGAAGCCGTGACAGAGGCTAAAGCTGCCGGTGTCGACGTACAGTTGGGGACCTGTGCCTGGGGTGCCTTTCGGAATTCCGATGCCAGCAGGATGCTCGATGGCCCGCAGCTCGGTCTGGCCAACGACGAGCGGTCGTGGATGATCAAGTACGACCGGCTCATCCTGGCCACCGGCGCCCGGGACTTGGGCATCGCCTTCTCAGGGTGGAATCTGGCGGGTGCCGTAGGAGCCAACGGCGCCTTCTGTCTCATGAATCGATACGAGGCGTCCGCCTCACGGCGCATGGTGGTCATGGGCGCCGGCAACCTTGGCCTGAGCACCGCCAGGATGGCGCTGGACAGGGGTATCGAGGTAGCTGCAATCGTGGACGTGTCCAACGCCGTGCGCGGCGACATGGCCCTTCGCACGGCGTTGCAAAGAGAGGGCGTGAAGCTATACACGTCGCACACCGTCAGGGAGGCGGTAGGTAGATTCGGCGATATCGAGTCCGTGGTGCTGGTCGAGATTGACAACAACAGCGAGCCGGTTGCCGGCACCGAGAAAGTCATCGCCGCGGACACCGTGTGCCTCGCCATCGGTCTGGTTCCGAACGTGGAGCTGCTCAGTCTCCTGGGATGCGACCTTCGCTTCGAGGCCGGGCTTGGCGGGTACGTGCCGGACTGCGATGACTGGATGCGAACCAGCGTCGAAACGGTGTTCGTCGCGGGGGATGTCGCCGGCTTCCACGAAGACATGGTCCTTGACAGCGAGATCGCACGAAACCAGGGGCGCCTGGCCGGGCTTGCCGCTGCCGAGTCGCTCGGCGCCATCGGCAAGGACGAGGCGCTGGCCCGGAGAGCCGACCTGCAGGCAGAAGCGGTCGACTCGGCATCGAACGAAGTGAACTCGAATTGGGCGAGCTGGCTTCAGTCGCTCGTGACGGCCGGCGGGCCGGACATCTTCGTGTGTCCGTGCGAGGAAGTAACTTGCGCTGAGCTCAATGACCTTCATCCGCCGCGCCGTCTGAAGTGGGAGGCGGAGCGCCAGAGCCGCCGGAATCTCAGGACGCTTGCGAAGGACTCTCCTGCAGACTCAAACCAGGTCAAGCGCCTGACAAGGGTCGGCATGGGTTATTGCCAGGGCCGGCTGTGCCGAGAGCAGGTGTCGATGATGCTGGCTGCCGAAACCGGTCGCGACGTAGCCGACGTGCCCATCATGTCCTACCGGCCGCCTGTGCGGCCGCTACCACTGAAGGTCCTGTGGCCCCGCGAAGAGGCGGAGCAGGTGCGCAGGGACTGGCCCAAGTGGTTTAGTCCACCGAGGCAGGTGCTTGGGTAAATGGGCGACGATGCCCCATCGTGGAAGTGATCTAATGCCCGTGGTCAGCGCAGACGTCGTCATTATTGGGGCTGGCGTTTCAGGCCTGACGTCAGCCTATTTCCTGGCCAGGGCTGGTCGGGATGTCGTGGTTGTTGACAAGGGGATCGTCGGGGGCGAGGCCTCCGGGCGCAACGGCGGGATGATCAGCGAGCGGACCGACGAGCCGGCGATGATACCGATGGCCGTGGAAGCCATCAAGCTATGGGCCATGCTGGATGAGGAGTTGGGCTATCCCACCGAGTTCACGCAGCAGGGCAGGCTCCAGGTCGCCGTGACGGAGAAGGATATGGACGACCTGTTCTCGGAGCGGGACGAGGCGTTGCGTCACGGCCTGCGCGCGGACATGGTCGACCCGTCGCAGATACGGGACATGATTCCCGGAATCACCGACCGGACACTTGGCGGGCTCTTTTTCGCCAACGGCGGTCACGCCAACTCCCAGCTGACGGTCCAGGCATTGGCATGGGCGTTTCAGGACTTGGGCGGCAGGCTCTTTCAGAACACGGTTGTCACGGGCATCCAGGTCGACGGCGACAGGGTCACGTCGGTGGAGACGACCGCCGGCGCCATCGTCGCCGACATGGTGGTCGGCGCCGCCGGACCCCAGACCGCGCTGATGACGCAACTGGTGGGCGTGCACGTTCCCGTTGCACCGGCACGGGTGGAAATACTGGCGACCGCCCCGGTGCCGCCGCTCTTCGACATCGCCCTTGTGGGGAACGGACTCTACGGGCGGCAGGCCGCCAGCGGCAATCTACTCTTTGGCGGGGGCGCCCACGAATGGGCCGACGTCGACCTGGCCACCGACCCTGACAAACCCAACACTCCTCTCATTCGAAATATCGCCAGGCGGCTGGCCGAGCTGCTTCCGTGCCAGGCGGACGCCCCGGTCATCCGAAGTTGGGCCGGTGTGGTGGAGCAGGTTCCGGACATGATGCCGATCATTGACATCCTGGAATGCCCGAGCAACTACGTGGTTGTAACGGCGTCGGCCCATGGGTTTGGCATCGCACCCGCCACCGGCAAGGCGGTAAGCGACCTGGTGCTCTACGGCGAGACAAACATCGACATTGGCGCCTTCGGGCTGAACCGTTTTTCGGACATTGGGCCCGACTGGCGCGCGGAACTCGGTTGGAATCCGGTACCCCCGCGATTCTGATGGCCGCAACGGCCGCTGGGGCGCGCGCTGCGACTGCGTAACATTCCTGGTCCCTTTCCGGTTTCGTAGCCCAGCTGACCTGTTCCCTAATACCTGCGGGTCAAGAACTTGCAGGTATTAGGGAACAGTAACGTGAACTCCTCGTCTAGCCCAAGTTGAACCCGAGCGACCATGGGACGCCGGGTCCCCGCGACCGGCTCGGCTACAGATGCCTCATTCGTTCAACAGATGAGACCAATCTTCCCATCGGGACCGTGCGCGATGGGATCGTCGCCAATCCACCTTTCGTCCACGGGTTCCGATGCGGGTTGGTAACGGGTATCGGTGGACAGGCGGAAGCGGTCGGTATGGTTGTCCATGCTGGCATGCATGGTGAACATGCTGAACACCAGCAGATCGCCCGCCTCATAATCCGTGGTCAGCCAACGGCCGCCCAGTTCCTGCCGGGTTTCCAAGGCATTGTCGTTGTAGGCCCCGTTCTTCACCCAGTCCTGCCACACCTTGCTTCCATCCTCAATCTCGGCGGCATCGTCGTAGTTCGTGCAGTAGCGGTCGACATCCAGTGTGCCGTAGGTGGACTTGACGTGATCAAGATGGCTGGAGCCTTCCAGCACGATTAGGCCACCCATCTCGATGGGGATATCACCCAAGGGTGTCCAACTGGTACAGAGGCGATGGGAACCTCGGCCCATGAACACGATGTCGCAATGGGGATTGGAGGCTGTTTCCTGGCTGTCCGTCTTGGCCCGATGCCAAATGAAGTCGAAAGCCCGTACCTTTTCCTCGAAAAGCATCCGGTAGAAATCAATCATCCGGCCGTCGTGCAGGACGTTCCGCAACGCCTGATTGCGCTTGGTCGATTTCTGAAGTTCGGGTTCGCCGTACGGATTGGCGGCCTCGCCCCGGTATTGCTCGCTGACCACGCCGTCCATCAAGGGTTGGTCCGGGTCCAGGTAGCCCAAGTCATAAAACAACTGCAGCTCCCCGCGCCGGGCCTCCAGCACCAGTTCCCGGTCCAGATAGCCGGGCAGGTACAGGTAGCCGTCCTCGGCCAATCGCTTCCGCAGCGCCGGACCGTCTTCGGCGATGTCTGCCGAAACCCGGAGAGCTCCGAAGGTCTCATTCGTCATTTCCAGGGGCACGCCCCGATGGTACCTGGCCTCAGTCAACATTCCAGTCCTCCTTGCTTGTGTCGCGATCGCCAAAGGGCATGACCTATGCCCAATGATAACTGTGGGTAACAGGTGCATGACCAGCACCGCCACGAGAGGTCAGGGCGGCTGTACCGCCCACAGTCCCTGGGTGGTGGGACCGGGCGAGGCCCCGACCGCGGGTGCGGCATTCCCTGTGCTGTGGCCCGTCTCCCCTGACGCTTCCCGAACTAGCCCTTGACGCCATAGGTCACGATGCCCTGAATGAAATACTTCTGTGCAAAGAAGAAGAGCAGCAGCACCGGCATCATCACGAACAGGGAGGCTGCCATCAGGAGGTTCCAACGCTGGATGCCGTAGCCGCCGTATCCCTGGAGTATGCGCAGGCCCAGGGACAGCGTGTAGTTGGAAACACTGTTTAGGTAAATCAGCGGACCAATGAAATCGTTCCAGTGCGCCAGGAACGAGAAAATGGCCGCGGTGGCCAAAGCCGGACCCGACAGGGGCAGGATGATGCGGGCATAGAGCCACAAGGTGCCGCAGCCGTCGATGCGCGCGGCATCGTCCAGTTCCAGCGGAATGGTCATCATGAACTGGCGAAACAGGAAGATGTAGAACGCGCCCCCGCCCAAGTAGAAGGGAACTATCAGGGGCAGGAGCGAATCGATCCAGCCCAGAACCTTCATCAGCACGAACACCGGCACCAGCGTCACCTGGTAGGGCAGCATCATGGTGGCCAGCACGACCAGGAACAGGTAGTCGCGGCCCCACCAGCGGAGACGGGCAAAGCTGAACCCCACCAGGCTGGCCGACAGCAACTGTCCGAACACCGCCGTGCCCGTGATTACGATCGTGTTTTTGAAGAAGATGTCGAATGGGGCGTAGTCCTGTGTGAACGCCTCGACGAAGTTGCCCCACAGCACCGGTTGCGGCACCCATTCCGGGGGGAACTTCATCACGTCCCCGGCCTCCTTCAGTGCCGTGGAGATCATCCACACAAACGGCACCAGGAACAGGAAGGCGCCCAGAGACAACACCATGTACAGGCCTGTCCGGGCCAACAACCGGCCCGCCCTGATCCTGAAGTCCACCCGATGCCTGGTGGCTGTACCGACCCGTATGGCCATGCCTGGCTACCTGCCCTTGATCTCGCCCTCGTAGAAGACCCACAGGGACGAGGAACGAATGACGAAGAGGGTCGCGATCAGGATGTACGCAAAGAGAACCCAGGCCAGGGCGGAGGCATAACCCATCTTCAGCCATTGAAAGGCGTTGTTGTACAGGTGCAGCATAAAGAAATGGGTTGACTGCTTGGGTCCACCGGCGGTCATGATGAAGGCCTGCGTGAAGGTCTGGAGGGCGGCAATCAGTCCGATGATCAGGTTGAACAGGATCACGGGCGAGACCATGGGCACCGTGACGTGCCAGAAGCGCTGCACGGCGCTGGACCCGTCAATCTCGGCCGCTTCGTACAAGGCCTGGGGCACGCCCTGCAGCCCGGCAATAAAGATGACCATGCTGCCGCCCACGCCCCACAGGCTCATGATGATCAGGGCCGGCAGGGCCCAGGTGGGGCTGAGCAGCCAGCTGGGCCCGTCAATGCCGACCAAGCCCAGCAGCCAGTTGGCGAGGCCGAAGTCCGAATTGAAAATCCATTGCCACAGCAGGGCCACGGCCACCCCGGACACCACCGAGGGCAAAAAATAGACCGTGCGCCACAGGGCGATGTAGCGAATCTTCTGATTGAGCATCACGGCCATCAGGAACCCGATTACCAGGTGCAGGGGAACCGCCACGATGGCGTACAGGGTCGTGACGCGCAACGAGTTGAAGAAGAACTTGTCCTCCTGCAGCATGAACCGGTAGTTGTCCAGCCCCACCCAGACCGGCGGCCGGATCAACGGGTACTCCGTCAGACTGTAGTAAATGGACCAGATCATGGGGCCCAGCGTGAAGACCAGGAATCCCAGGATCCAGGGAGAGGCGCACAGCCAGCCGGCCGCATGCGGCCGGATTCGACGCCACAACTTGCCCTTGTACATACGCGTACCAGATTTCGGGCAGTACGGACCTCACCGCCCCGAGCCGGCGGACCGCCCGGTTCCGGGTTTGTCCACCCGGGTGCCACCGGAGATGCCCGAAGCGAGCCTGGCAGGCAAACAGGCCCATGCTCCGCGGTCGCAGGGAGCGCCCGGCCGCACGCACTCCCCGCGACTTTGTTTCATCATGACGAACAACCGGGACAGGGGATCAGAACAGGGAGTTGACGCTCTCCGCCATGTTGGCGAGTCCTTCCTCCACGCTGACCCGTCCCTCGAAGATCTCGGTCTGCCACTCGGTCGTGGGTTGCATCATCTCGCCCCACGTGACCACGTCGTGGGTGGGCAGGGCCGATGTCCACTCCTGCATCTCGAAGGCGGCCCCGCGGTTGGCAGGCCCCAGGGCCGGGTCGTAGTACAGTTCGGCCGAGTCGTGGCGCACCGGTGCCAGCACGTTGGCGCGGGCCAATTTGTCCTGCGAGTCCTTGGACAACAGGTGCGTCATCAGGTTCCAGGCCGGACCCTCGGCCGGCGTATTGTTGTTGATGACGACTCCGACGATGTTGGTGGTGCCACCGCGTTCGCCCGTCTGCGGGGAGAACGGCAGCAGGGTGATGTTGTAGGTGAAGTCCTTCAACTGCTCGTTCAGGAAGGACATTTCCCAGTTGCCCGATGGATACAGGGCAATCCGGCCGGTCTGGAACAGGCTGTTGGCCCTTTCGGCCTGCAGGGCTTCCGGACTGGGAGAGATGCCGTCCTCGCGCCGCAGGTTCACCAGGAAGTTCCAGGCCTCGATCGATTCGGGGGAATCGATGATGCACTCCGAATTGTCGTCGTTCAGGAAGTCCCCGCCGTTGGCGCGCACGAAGTTCAGCCAGCCGGTTTCGATGCCGGCCGTGGAGTAGAGTCCCCACATCCCGACATTGTCGCCCTCCTGCTCATGCAGGGCCAGGCCGTATTCGCGGAAGCGGTTCCAGTCCATCTCATCTTCAATGTCCGCCGGCAGGGCCAAGCCCTTGCTGTCGATGTAGTCCTCGTTGTAGTAGAGGACGATGGACGTATACATGTAGGGCATGCCGAACTGCTGGCCCTTGTAGTTGTAGAAATCGACGGCTCCCTGCCAGGAGTTGGCGAT
Organism: Caldilineaceae bacterium; assembly: GCA_965219935.1. Taxonomy (GTDB): domain Bacteria; phylum Chloroflexota; class Anaerolineae; order Caldilineales; family Caldilineaceae; genus Bin34. The sequence continues at coordinate 3,323,568 of CBDCOU010000003.1, forward strand.
GTTGTCCTGCATGGCGTCGTCGGCGGCTGCCAGTTCGGTCATGTCGTACAGCACGCCCCGGTGCGCCCAGGACCAGTAGTTGACATTGTTCATGAAGAACAAGTCGGGGCCGGCACCCCCGGCAATCGATGTCTGGACCTTGGTCCAGTAGTCCGACGGGGCTTCCACGGAGACCGTGACGTTGGGATGCGCCTCCATGAAGGTATCGCCCATCTCGATCAAGGAAGGCACGGGGCTGGGCCACCACACCCATACGCTAAGTTCGGCGGACTCGGCGGCACCGTCGCCCGTTCCGGCCGTCGGCATCTCGCACGCGGCCAGGATGCCGAGCGCGCCCAAACCAACGCCGGTCCTGAGGAAATTACGACGCGAAAGAGAAGCATTCATGATGATCGCCTCCGGTTTGAAATGCCTTACAGGCTGGATTGAAGTGACCGTAGCAGTATTGTGCCTTGCTGTCAATTGAAGAAATTGGAGGGCCCTGTTTTAAGTTGGCGGAAATGTCCGAATTAATATTGTGAATTTTATCGGATGGGATCAGTTGTTTTGTTTGATGTTTCTGTTTGACAATACGCGATGCGCCGTCGCCCGGAGTTTTTCGTTTGGCAAACCAACTTTGGGTGGTGCCTCCACCTGCCACCCGGGGGCAATCCGGTCGGCGGGATTACGGCACCCGGACAGTTCCAGCCCTGCAGGCCTTTCGGGCAGACTTGGACACCCGACCCTACTCGTCCTCCGCCTTCCTGAAGGCTTTTTGCCTCACCGCTTCCACACAACCGGGTTCGGAGCCCCGTCAGCCCGTGGCAGAAGTCCGACCGGGATGGCCAAAGTTCCCAACAGTATTCGGTACCGGAAAAGATCGGTTCCGTGCACGGCTGGACCAGCCTGACACCATGTGTCACCAGCCCACAAAGAGCACGTTTGTGCTGATTCAGAGGGATTCGCCGCTGGTGATACCATCGACATGCATTCGATATCATCCGTGCCCTTGCCGACGCGGGTGGAACCATCCCGGACACTTAAGGGGAGTACCACCATGAACGCCAGACAGTTAAGCCGACGAAAGTTCTTGATGTGGTCCGGTGCGATCGGCAGTGCGACGCTGCTGGCAGCCTGCACCCCACCCGCAGCGGACGTTGGCCAACCGGCCGCGGCTGAGGGTGATGGGGCGGATGCACCCGCAGCAGAGCCTGTCACGATAGTCGCCAAAGCCTGGCCCGGGAGTCCCTTTGAAACCGAATCAATCCTGGCTGCCATCGACGAATTCGGGGAGGCGTATCCCCACTACACCATCGACTGGCAAACCGAACCACAGGCCTATGGCCAGAAAGTTTTGACGCAGATTGCCGCGGGCACGCCCCCGGATACGATGTACGCGGGTTCGGGCGATTTCTTCAGCTGGGTCATCCAGGGCGTTCTGCTGGACATCACCCCGTACGTCATGGACCACGCCGGATTCAGCAATCCCGAATACTGGACCCATTACGAGGAGGAACTCAAGCGTTGCACGTGGGAAGGCCAATGGTACGGCCTTGGTTCCTGCTGGGTTTGTCCCCATCTGTACACCAATTTGGATGTGTTTGAAGCTGCCGGAATCGATCCGCCAAGCAACAATCCCGAAGAGGCTTGGACTTGGGACGAGTTCTTGACAGTAGCCAAGGCCTTGACCCTTGACGCGAACGGCAGGCATCCGGACGACGCCGGTTTCGACGCCGACAACATCGAGCAACACGGGGTCCAGTGGCCCACCTGGTTCATTCCGTTGCATGCGGCCATCGGCTCCAATGGCGGGCGGTACACGGCGCCGGCACCCGATGGCAGCCTCCAGTTCGATTCCCCTGAAACCATGCAGGCGGTCCAGATGGTGGCGGATTTGGTCAATGTCCACCATGTGGCCCCGCACGGCGCCTTCTTCTCCGAGATCGGCATGAACAACCTGGAGGCCTTGGGTTCCGGCAGGCTGGCCATGATCGCGGACGGTTCCTGGAATCTGCTGCGCATCCAGCCACTGGAGTTCAACTATGGCACCGGCGTGCTGCCGTACATGCAAACCCGGTATACGGATATCCAGGCCCACAACCAGGTCATGGCGGCGGGAGGCAAGCAACCCGATGCCACTTGGGAGTTTGTAGCCTTCCTGTCCGGTGACTTCTATCAGAAGACCATGTGCCAAGGAGGACTGTGGTTGCCGACCCACACCAGCTTGGCCACGCCAGAGGGAGTTGCCTCCTGGCTCAACGCCGATGTCCATCCCGAAGGCTACGAAATGATTGCTCTCGACTATGTCAACCAGTATGGACACACCATGTACATGGGGCCGGGGTTCTGGGAAGCCAACGGCATTGTCTCCAGTGCCCTGGACACCGTCTGGATTGGCGAGGCCCAGGCCGTCGATGCCCTGCCCGCGGCCGTGGAGGAAGCGAACGTGGTGATCGAAGACTGGCGCAACCGGTCGTAGGACCTCGTGGGCCGGATCCATCATCGGAGTCCACGGCATTCGTAGCGTTACCAGTCCATGATGCTCAAGGCCGGCGGATCGCGTCGAGCAGGCCCAGGCCATTCCTTTAACCGGCGGGAGGCCTTGTGGGGGTTCGTTTTCGTCTCCCCCATACTGCTCGGCACGGTTCTCTGGTTCATTGTGCCCATGCTCGCCGCGGTGTACATCAGTCTGACGGACTGGACACTGCTGCGCCCCCCGAACTTCATCGGCTTGGACAATTTTCGGGGGTTGTTCCAGGATCGGATCGTCGGGCAGTCGCTCAAGGTCACCCTGATCTTCACCGCGGCTGCGGTTCCCCTGAATCTGCTTGTGGCCTTTGCCACCGCCCTGTTGTTGAATTTCAGCCGATCCAGGACCATGTATGTCATACGGGTCCTGTACTACCTGCCGGCCCTGGTACCGCCTGTGGCCAATGCCGTTCTCTGGTCCTGGCTGCTGAACACCGAGTACGGGCTCGTCAATTGGATGCTCCGTGCCGTCGGACTGCCCAAGGTTCTCTGGCTGCAGGATCCGGACATCGCGTTGTCGGCGCTGATAGTGATGTCCCTGTGGGGATTTGGGGCCACGATGATCATCTTCCTGGCCGGGTTGCAGGGCATTCCGCCGGAACTCTACGAGGCGGCCAAGATCGACGGCGCCGGTTCGCGACACCGGCTGTTCCGCATCACGATTCCCCTAATGACCCCGGTCATCTTCTTCAACTTCGTGATCAACATGATCGCCTCGTTTCAGGTGTTCACCGCCGGGTATCTCATCACTGCCGGCGGCCCCAACAACTCCACCCTCTTCTATGTGCTGCACCTCTACCGCAACGCCTTCGAGTTCCTCAAAATGGGTTATGCCTCCGCCATGGCCTGGGTGCTGTTCTTCATCATTCTGGCCCTGACCCTCGTGGTCTTCCGCTACTTCGGGCGGGACGTGTACTACCTGGGTTCGTGAGAAGGCAGTCATGAGTACCCGCACGATGCCCGCCGGCGCCTCCCTGCGCCGCCAGGCCCGGATCCACCGCGTCTGGCTGTATGCCGTCCTCGTGCTGGGTGCCGTCATGCTGACCACCCCCTTCCTGTGGATGACCACGAGCTCCCTGAAGGACGAGGCCCATATCTGGCTCTACCCGCCCCAGTGGATCCCGAACCCCCTGCATTGGCAGAACTACACGCGCGCGATGCAGGAGCATCCCTTTCATCTGTTCTTCCGCAACACCCTCATCCTGGTCGTCGTGGGCGAGATCGCCACCGTGGGCAGCGCGTCCATCTGCGGGTACGGGTTCGCCAAATTCCGTTTTCCGGGACGCGAGCTGCTGTTCGGTTTCGCTCTGGCGACACTCATGCTGCCTCAGATAGTGCTGCTGATCCCGCAATTCATCATCTTCCGCTATCTGGGCTGGATTGACACCTATTGGCCGCTGCTGGTCCCGCTCTTCTTCGGCGGAAACGCCTTCTTCGTCTTCCTCTTCCGGCAGTTCTTTCGCACCATTCCCGACGAACTGTGCGAAGCCGCCAAGATGGACGGCTGCTCCGAACTGGGCATTTACGGGCGCATCGTCCTGCCCCTGTCCAAACCGGTGCTGACCACGGCGGTCATCTTCACCTTCGTGGGCACGTGGAACGACTTCATGGGACCGCTGATCTACATCAACACGCCCGCCAAGAAAACACTGGCGCTGGGCCTGGCCCATTTCAAGGGGTACTACGGTACCCAGTGGCACCTGCTGATGGCAGCGTCGGTGGTGGTCACGGTCCCCGTCCTGATTGTGTTCTTCGCCGCCCAACGCTATTTTGTCCAGGGCATTGCCTTCAGCGGTCTCAAGGGCTGACCCCACCTTCCGGCCCGGCTGGCCCGGATCCGAGGAATTCACAAAATCACATGCCAAGTCGGGGCGGTGGTGGGACGGGGCACCATCCATGCTCGACGGCAGGACTTGGTCGCGCCCCGCATCCGCTGTGGGTGTTCGCCGTCACTCGGGACGAAAGTCCGTCGCTGTCCAGTCGAACAGGGCCGCCACCATCGTGTCCGGTTGGTCGATCAAGTCCGCGAACACCTCGGGTGCGCGTTCCGGTGGAGCCACATGGGAGATGAGCGGTTCGAGACACAGTCGCTGCTCGGCCATCAGCTGGAAGACGACCTCGATGTTGCGTTCGATCGAGTGCTTGTGAAACGGGTCCCGGTGCAGGGGATAGCGCCATTCATGGGCGCCCAGCAGATTCACGGAGCCTCCTCGCCATAGATGCACCCGATTGAGCAGAGGCGTGACATTCGTGTCCAGACTGCGGCGGGGCGAACCCAAAAGGACCACGTTGCCCTCTCCCTGTGATCCTGTGAGTTGCAGGGCCTGGATCGCGCCTTCGGGGGTGCCCGATGCCTCAATCACCACATCCGGTTCCCGACCTGCCGTCGCCTCCAGAATGCGTGCCTTGACATCGGGGAGACTGGCATCGACGGGAACGGGCAGATCGCAGGCCTTGGCCAACCGCAGGCGCGACGGCTTCATGTCCACCCCCACGGTGTGGGCACCGGCGATCCGACACAGTTGGGCGGTCAGGATACCGACCAGACCCAAGCCCACGACCACCACCTGATCCCCCAATTCCACCTGGCCCACGCGCAGTGCCGTCATGCCCACGGAGGCCATGCCCGCGAAGGGAACGTGCTGCAGCGGTACTTCCCGGGGAGCCTTGACGAACAGACGGCGGGCAGGGGCATGGCTCCAGTGGGGCGTGTAGCTGAAGCCGACGTCGCCAACATGGACGTTCCGGACATCGGAGCCGCAGGCCACCACCGTCCCGCACGCGCGGTTCCCGGTGTCGAAGGGGTAGGCCACTTTCTGCAGACCGGTCAGCTTGGCGGTTTCGGTGCCGGTGCTCACAAGACTGAACCTTGTTTGCAGCAGCACTTCGTCAGGTGCCAGGACGAAATCCATTGGTTCCGTGACCACCTGCACCCGGCCCGGCCCGGCAAATTGGATTTTGGTGACTTCCGTGGGTGTCATGGCTATTGGTCGTGCTTGGCAACAGGGCGGGTCAAGGCTCCAGGCCGTGAATCCGGTGGAACCGGCTGCGAAGAAAGGCGTAGGCGTCCTCCTGTCCGGATACCTGCAGGCCCATGCGCTGAAACAACGGCAGATAGCCCGCTGCGTGGTTTTCCTGATCCGACATGAGGAATTGGAGCAGACGCTCCCGCATGTCGAGGCGCAGCGCGGAGGTGCCGGCTTCCTCGGCCAGATTGTGCTGCTCGTAGGGATCGCAGGCCAGATGAAACAGGGATTCCTGGCCGTTGGTGAGGAACCACTTGTGGTCTCCGGTCCGCACCATGAAGTTGAAACCTTGACGGTTCCCAATCTCGGAGAACACGGCCTCGCGCACCGGTCCACCGGCCGATGTGGCCAGGGGCAGCAGGGACTCCCGGCTTGGGGTTGAATGGTCGTCCCTGCCCGCGGCGTGGAGCACGGTGGCGTACAGGTCCAGCCAACTGACCGGAGCGGCGCATGTCTGGTGCGGCCGGATCCGCTCCGGCCAGTGCATCAACAAGGGAATGCGCGCGGATTCCTCGTGGAAGTTGCCCTTGCCGTGTCGTCCGTGACTGCCCAGATACTCGCCGTGATCGGCGGCGAACAGAACCAGTGTGTTGGCCAGGTTGCCCCGTCGGTCCAGTGCCTGCAGCAGCGCGCCGACGCGATCGTCCAAGTGCGTGAGCTTCCCGAAATAGTTGGCCTGCATCCGCCGGATGTGGACGTGATCATGGCCTTGGCCGGTTGTGGCCGGTACGTTGGGGGCCAAGGTCATGGCCTCGGGGTCGTACATGTCGCTATATGGCCGCGGGGCGTCAAAGGGCGTGTGGGGTCCGGGGAAGCTGACACACAGAAACATGGGCTGCTCCCGGGTGCAGGCCTCGATGTACCTCTCCGCCTGCCGGGCCACATAGCCGTCGATGTGCTCGTCGGGGGCCAGGGGGGAAGGCCGCACGACATGATGGTCGCCCCCGACGAACCGCTCGGCAATGTCGTCGATATAGGGTTGGAGCATCCCCCTCTCCGCCAGGAACCGGGTGTACTCGTTGCGGAGATAGGGCCCCATGTACGGGGTGGGCAACTCCTGGGCCCAGTCCAGGCCCAGCGCGTCGTAGTAGTCCCCGTGGTCCCGATGATCTTCGCCCGCTTCCGCATTGAAGAGGTGGTACTTGCCGATCTTGGCCGTGGTGTAGCCCTGTTCCCTCAACGCGTGGAACAGCGTCACCCGGTCGGCCGGGAACTTGAGACCCGTGAAGTTGTTCCAGAAGCCGTGTCGGTGGGGAAACTGGCCGCTTACCAGGGAACAACGGGCAGGCATGCACACCGGAGAGGAGGCATAGGCGTTGTCAAAGCGCACCCCTGCGCGTGCCAATCGGTCCAGATGGGGGGTGTGCACCGCGGCATCGCCGTAGCAGCCCATCATGCGCGGGTTCCACTGGTCCGTGAGGATTAGGACGATATCGGGAGACGTGGAGGGACCGGGCATGGATGGGAGGTTCCGCTGGTGATCGGAATGAACACCCTCATCCCTTGGATCCCGTCAGGACCAGGCCCTGCACCAGTTGCCGCTGGGCCACGACATAGAGCAGGATCGGAGGCAGCGACGACACGATGGAGGCAGCCATCAGCAGATGGGTGGTGGGATCCCCCGAGATGTCGGAGCTGGCGGTCACGGCCAGGAAGCGGAGTCCGATGGAGACCGTGAGCTTTTCCGTGGATTGCAGGTAGATGAGCGGCTGCAGAAAATCCTCCCAGTCCGCCAGGAAGCCGAGGATTGTCAGCGCGATCAACGCGGAGCGGGACAGGGGCAGCAGAATCTGAAAGAAGATGCGCCAGTATCCCGCGCCGTCAATGCGCGCCGCGTCGTCCATCTCCTTGGGCAGGTTGCGAAAGAACTGCCGCAGCAGAAATATGGCGAAGGCGCTGCCTCCGAAGTAGTTGGGCACGATTAGGGGCAGAAACGTGTCCACCCATTTCAGCTTGTAGAACAGCACGAAGCGCGGAATGAGGCTGACATGGATGGGCAGCATCAGGGTTGACAGCATCAACAGAAACAGCACATCCCGTCCGGGAAACCGGAACTTGGCGAAGCCGTAGGCCACCATCGAGGCGGTGAAAAGCTGTCCAACCAGCGACAGCACGGCGATGAAGAAGGTATTCCACATAAAGCGGCCCAGGGGCACGATGGTCCAGATCTCGGCATAGTTGCGCCACAACACCGGGTCCGGAATCCACTCCGGGGGAAACAACTCGAGTTGGTACGGATTCTTCAGGGAGCCGGATAGGGCCCAGACAAACGGTATGACAAACAGAATCGATGCCCCGATGTAGACACCGTAGATGGCGAAGGTACGCAGCGCGCTGCGTACGACGGGAAGGGACGCGGACATGCCTGCGCGAGCGAGGTTCAATCCCCTCCGTAGTGCACCCAGCGGTTGGACCCCTGGATCTGCAAATAGGTGAACACAAGCAGAAATGCCACCAGCACCCAGGCCAGGGCCGACGCATACCCCATCTGGAAGCTCTGAAACGCGCGTTCATAGAGATGCAGCACCAGGAAGTAGGTGGCGTAGGCGGGCCCGCCGTTGGTGCTGACGAACGCGGCCGTGAAGGCCTGGAACGTGCCGATGATGGTCAGGACCAACACGAAGAATATGGCGGGGGTCAACAGGGGGATGGTGATGTGCAGTTGCTCGCGGAGCCAGGTGGCGCCATCCACCCGGGCTGCGTCGACCAGCGATTCCGGGATGTCCTGCAGGGCCGACAGGAAGATGATGGCGCTGGTTCCCCCAATGGAGCCCCAGACGCCCAGCATCACGAGCGATGGCACGGCCCAATCCGGATCGCCCAGCCAGGACGGGCCCTCGATCCCGACCTGGTCCAGCATGTAGTTCAACAGGCCGTAGTGGGGGTTGAGGACCCAGGTCCACACCAGAATGGCGGCCACGCCCGGGGTGATGGAAGGAATGAAGAACAGGGTGCGGTAGACCACCCGTCCCCGAATCGACTGATTGAGGATGATGGCACAGGTCAGGGCCCCCACGATGGTCGGCGGCACCCGCAGCACCACGTAGTAGACGGTGACCTGGATGGCCTTCCAGAACCGGGGATCGGTCGTGACCATGTATTGGTAGTTGTCCAGACCGATCCACCGCGCCGGGCGCAGCACGTTGTAGTCGGTGAAGGAGAAGTAGACGGAGGCCAGCATGGGTCCGAACTGGAACAGCAGGAAGCCCAGAATCCAAGGGGTGATGAAGAACAGCCCCCACCGGGCTTCGTACCAACCCAGCACCCCCAGCCGGAAAGGGCGGGAGATGCGGGTGGCCAAGGATTCCCGTGTCGGTGCGTCGTGCATGGTGCGATGGGACATGGCCCTCGATCGTCGGTCGTTGACTCTCCGTGACCAGGCAGGTTGATGCGCGCGGCTCCAGCCCCCGGGACCGCAGGGTCCCGGGGGCTGGAGCCGGCAACCTTCTCCTCGACCGGGAGAGCCCTCCCCCGGTTAAGCCGGTGGCATGTCGAGGATGTCCTGAATCTCCTTGTCCACGCTGTTGATGACGTCCGTCAGCGGTTCGGTGGCCAGCCAGGCCGCTTCCATGCCGCGTTGCAATGTGCTGAAGACATCGCTGGTGCGCCCGTTGCCTGCGGTGGGGGCCGCCCGCGGCGGTTCATTGATCCACTGACGCACGTAGAACTCGTACTGGTGACTGACCATGGCGTCCTCATGGAGCAGGGCTGCTTCCGTGGGCAGGGGGATGAAGCGGGCGTTCTGCACGCGCTTGATGCCCTCCTCCGTGGCCAAGGTGCCCTTCACCCATTCCCACGCGAGATCGTGATGGCTGGAGGCTGCGGAAATGGCGGAGATGTCGCCCACCAGTCCCCCGCGCGGCACATCGCCCATGTTGGGAATCAGGAAGGTGTCGAACTCGAAGTCCTGGACCATCTCGCGCAGGAACGATTCGCGGTAGCCGTTGTCGTTGGCCATCATGATTTTCTGTTCCGCGAAGGGCGGCTTCCAGTCCCGGATGTCCGTGGGCTGCACCGTGGTCTTGTGTTCGTTGATCAGCGCATACAGCAGGTTCCAGAACTCCCAGGCTTCGTCCGAGTTGATCTGGGATTGCGTGCCGTCCTCGTTGAGAAGGTCGCCACCCATGGAGCGGACACCACACATGTACCCTTCGAAATTGGCCCGCACCCAGGATCCAAAGACATCGTTGTCCGCGTCGGTGACCGTCTTGGCGACTTCGACATAATCGGCCCACGACCAACCCGGATCGTCCAACACAATGCCCTGGTCATTCAAGGCGGTCTTGTTGTAGAAGAGATATTGGGAACTGGGATGGGCACCGAAGGGAATGCCGTATTGGATGCCATTGAAGTTGAAGGTTTCCACCGTGCCCGGGATGAAGGTGTCGATGTAGTCCTGGTACCCGTCCCGGTCAATCAAATCGTCCAGTGCCAGGATGATGTCGTTGGCAGCTAGCTGCGTGAACTCTGCAACGTTCACGACCCGGAAAAGGTCCGCAGGATTTCCGGCCGCGATGCCCGACAGCATTTTCTGGGGAATCTCGGCACCGGGAGCCAGCGTGAACTCCACCATCGCGCCGTCGTTTTGGGGACTGAAGATTGTGGCCGAATAGTTTTCGAAATATTCCACCAGTGCCGTCTGAGCGACCCACAATGCCTGCAGCACCACGGGTTCCGTTGTACCGGCCTCCATGTCAGTGCCGGTGTCCGGCAGGGCACAGGCTGCCAACAGGGCCCCGCCTGACAATGTAGCGGCGGCGCGCAAAAAACTTCTGCGAGAGAAGCGTACAGTACCGTTCATGATGTGTCTCCTTGCCCTTCCGGACGGACGGAATGAAGCATGGTGCCACTCCACCCGGGATCCGTCAAACGTCCAAAAAGCAGCACGGTTTCATTTGCGTTGGCACGGGAATCCTCCACCTACTGTGGGCGAACCGGTTTCCTGCATTTCAACGTGTCCAGTAGCGACAGTGACGATTTTCAGTACCGCGTGCCCTTCGCCGCCTGTGGCCCGGACTGAAATCAAGGGAGTTGAAGCGATACAGAGGCTTTCCGTGCCGCACCAACCTGAAGCTGGAACCGGAACGGCATCCCCATTCAAAATGAGTTTGCCCTTCGAGGTGCCATGCAACACACGAGCTCTCAACAGTGGCCAGGCCCGCCTTGCACCGTCCCATCGGCCTTGTTGCGCGACGCGATATCAGGGACCGCAACGGCGAGCGGAAAATGCATGTGCGAACAGCTGTCCTGTCGTCGGCGGGCCGAGATGCCGCTACACCGCAGAATCCCGTAGCCGGATCCCACCGCAGTTCCTATGGCAGCACTGGCCCCTCGGGTATCGGGGTGAACAGCTCGTCACGCCGACTCAGGCTCCCAAACGTGTCCAAACCACAAGTGGATGAGGATCCCGTACAATCTCCCCTTGGGATTTGAGCCAGCGACACAGGGGCAGCGAACATGAATGAACCGGGCCAGGCACGGGTGGTAAGTCTTGGATTCCATCAGGACCCATGGGCACGTGTCGTTAAACAGGTTGACGAGGAAGGCATGCGGGGCGCCGACCTGATCGTCCTGCCTGAAACCTGCAACGATCAGAGCAGGGATCAGCCGGAAACCCTGGAAGGCCCCACGGTCGCCATCATGGCGGAGCTGGCCCGCCGGCACAACGTTTACATCGTCTGTCCCATTGATCGGCAACAGGCTGGCTTTCGCCTGAATTCGGCCGTGTTGCTGGATCGCAAAGGGGATATCGTCTACATCTACGACAAGGTCTACCCGTACTGGTCGGAATTCGATGCCAATCCGCCCGTCGATGTCGTCAACTCCGTGCCGCAGGTTGTGGAGACCGACTTCGGCCGCCTGGGCATTGCGATTTGCTTCGACGTGAACTTCCCTGACGTATGGCAGGCATTGGCGGCAGGCGGCGCGGATCTGGTCGTGTGGCCCAGTGCCTATTCCGCGGGTCGTGCCTTGCAGGCCCACGCCCTGAATCACCACTACTACATCCTGACCTCCACGTTCACGCGGGACTGCATTGTGTATGACATCACCGGTGAGGAAATCCTCTATGAGAAGTCGGAGGGCCTGCATGTGACCCGCACGGTCCTGGATCTCGATCGCGGCATCTATCATGAAAACTTCAACATCGAGAAGCGGGATCAATTGCTGGCGGACCACGCCGATACCATCGAAATGGAGCAATGGCTTGAACGGGAACAGTGGTTTGTGCTGCGCAGCCTGGATCCGGATGTCTCGGCTCGCGCCCTGGCTCGGGAGTATGGCCTGGAGGAGCTGAGGGACTACAAGGCGCGCAGTTGCCGGCAGTTGCACGAGATGAGAGTGCCGGGACCCGAACCAGTGGCGAGCCTGACCGCCATGGTGGTCTAGCGGATTCTTCGAGCCGACACTGTCGTGGGTGTGGCCGCAGGCACCCGGATAGCCAACGCTATCAGACCATCTTCCAAGGAGACAATTTCATGGTCGTAGACCAGTGTGCGAGCCCGCGCATCAACGTACCCCGGGTGGTGGATGAGGAGCAGGTTGCCTTCTATGTCGAGCACGGGTATCTGGTGGTACCCGATCTGGTGAGCCCGGATGAATTGGAGGAACTGAAACAGGACATCATCAAGGTTGCACGCGGGGGCTATCCCAACAAAACCATCCAGCCCGTTCCGGCCGAGCTCAGCGATGAAGAAGTGGTCTCCCGGATTTTGGCCATCCACCAGCCGCACTACGTGAGTCCGGTGATGGAGAAGTACACCCGGCACCCCCGGATCTGCGGGGTGTTGAGCCAGATTACAGGTGCGCATCTGGCCCACTGGTCAGGAAATGTCAAGTGTATGCAGTCCATGTTCTTCATCAAGCCGCCGGGCTATCCGGGACAGTCCTGGCATCAGGACGAGAACTACATTCCCACCCGGGACCGCTCCCTGATTGGCGCCTGGATTGCGATTGACGACGCCCATGTGGACAACGGCTGCATGTGGGTGCTGCCGGGATCCCAGCAACGGGGTTACCTCTACCACACCAAAAAGCATGGTGATCCGGACGAGTTCGACACCCATGACGACATGGCGTACGGGTTCGATGAGTCGCCCCAGATCCCGGTGGAGGTGAAGGCCGGCGGCGTGGTCTTCTTCAACGGGTACCTGCTTCATCAGTCCCTGAGGAACCGTACGGAGACCAGCTATCGGCGCGTGCTGGTCAATCACTACCTGAGCTGCGAGTCCCTGCTGCCTTGGACGGAAACCCAGGAAGGCGGTCCCGTGGCCCGCGCCGACATGCGCCGGGTCTTTCCGGTGGCGGGCGTCGATCCCTACGCCTGGAAAGGGTATGAACAACCGGAGGACACCTCCGACACCCGGCTCTATATTCGCCAGGCCACCCACTCCTGACAAACCACCGGGGGGCTCCAGCACCCGGCTATGCGGGAACCGGTCCCGCAGCACGGACGTGCATCCCGGAGCCGGTGGAAAGTGTCACCGGTGCTCCACACCGACCGGCTTCTCAGAGGCGGATGGGATTGGTCCAAGCGCGGCGACCCTGGTGATCGATGGCGGTGAGCCGGGCGAAGGGTCCCTTGATTGACTCCAGATCCAACTCCGCCGTGGTGAAGTCGCTGTCGGCGGCAACGGTGGAGTTGGAGGCCCCGCGGCCGGTGAGGTGAATGGTACGGACCGGGGATGTCCGAACGGCCAGTCCGGTGCCGCTTGGCAACGGCGTTACCTCAAGGAACTCCGGACCCTGGCTGGAGTAGAAGTGCCCGGCGTGCAGTGCCGCGAGCAGCGCTGTGGGATCCGGGCTGGGGCTGCGCACCATCACCCAGTTGGAACACCAGTCGGGGCGTGTCGGGCGGAAATGGGCGTCGTCGGTGGCGATGATTTGATAGTAGTGACCTTGGCTCAGCAGCCGGTCGATGTAGCCGGTGCTGTCCCCTTTGCCGGTGTGTACGGTGCAGGTGGTATTGACGATCTCCAAGGCTCCGGCGGCGGGTACCGAGAGCAAATCCTGATCGGTCAGGTCGTACCACGCGGGATGGGCGGCCGCCACGTAGGCACCGGCGGTTTTGGCCCGTTCCGCCAGTTGGGGTCCGGTCTCCTCGGCATCCGGCGGCGCAAAGTCGCCCGGCAAACCGACGGCCAGAATGTGCCACTCATCCCCCAGACTGGTCGCCGGAGCGTGCAACTCCGCGCCCAGGATGGTGGTAAACCCGGCGGTGCGGTAAGGCGTGGTGTCGGTGATGGGGAACTGGTATTTCTCCATGAAGTGATCGGTAAGGCTGATGAAGTCATAGCCCTGCTCCCGGTATAAGGCACAGACCTCGGCAGGAGTCAATTGGCCGTCCGAGCGAGTGGAATGCGTATGCAGATTGCCTCGGTACCAGCGGCCGGTCTGACTAAAGGGAAGGCTGTGCATGCGGGTTGTCCTTGGTTGGAAAATGCAGCTTGACTAGGCGCGGCCGATTGTAGCGGATCGGCTTGGAGGAGAATCGAAAGGTCACGGCACAAGCCGGGAGGCGTGGGCACAGAACTGTCCTGTCCCATGCCTCCCTAAACAACTTGAATTGTTATCTCCAGGCAAAAAAGGAAAACGGGCCGGTTGCTGCCGATGACCAACCAGCCGTACCCCGTGGAACCGGTCCTGTCAAATGCAGATCGATCAAGGCACCGTACGATGTCGATCCTGCATGGTTGTTTCCCAACCCGGAAAGTATCCGCCGTTATCCCGGAACATTGACAAAGTCGTCACAGGGCCATGCTCGGCACCGGTCGGGCGGGATTGCGGACCACCATCTTGTGCAACCGTTGCAGCGACCTATTGGGGGTGATGTTGTTCTTGGAGGACGGTCAGGATGTTCAGGATCGCCATGCAGTGTGCAGCGTGGCCCGTGTGCAGGCGCAGCGGTCCTCTTGGAAGATGTCGTCCGGCACCCAGTGCAGGCTGTGTTCAATGTACCGGTGACCGCGCACCAGTGGTTCGCTCCGGTCCGGTCCGGCCTCAACCGGCAGGTGGGTGATGTACCGGCCTTGCCGCATCACTGCGCAACGGCCGCCAAGCCGCTACTCGTTTGTTCCCGATACTTCGCAATGCCGACGCACCAGGTCCAAGAATTGTTCGGCGGTGGGGGCGGCCATCCATGCCTGCACCGCGTCCGCTTCCGGGACAGGTACACCGGGCTGTTGCACCATCAACGTCAGGTCGTCGGCCGCAGAGTCGCCGTAGCGGAACCGCGTCATGGCGGCAACCATGTCCAGGAACTCGGAAGCCCTCTCGTTCAGTTGAACTTGCTGTTCGTCCAACAGAGTCTGCTGCTCGTTCAGTTGGGCCTGCTGCACGGCTGCTCGAGCCTTTTCCTCCGTCAGTTGATCGTTTGCCTCCACTGGGCTTGGCAGTTGCGTTCCGGTCCGCAGGTCGACAAATCGGTAGCCCCCGTCCATGTGCTGTTGGTGCAGAACCTGCAAGAAGCGGATGTCGCAGTCCAGAACCGGCGAACGGCCGGTCCAGGAGCGTTCCTGTTCATCCCACAACGCCTCGAGCGGTTCGTAGCGTCCCTGCATCAGCTGCCAGCCCATCAGGGGACCGTCCGGCATCAGCATGCCGGATTTGAACAACGCGGGGTCTCCGGAATCCACCGGGTCCAGGATCCAGTACTCCCGGACCCCCATCCAGGCATACCATTCCTTCTTGATCCCCAAGTCCCGTTGCACCGTGGACGGCGATGCGACCTCGAACACGCAGTCGGGCGGACAGGGCATGTCCCGGCGACGTAGGGAGCCGTTCCCGGTGTTGGGAAAAGGCATGACGATCAGGTCGGGATCGCACTTCTGCGCAACACCATTGGCATCGACAAAGTGCAGGCCGATGTCTTGATTAATGCCGAAGGGCCGCCCGCGCTGCCTGAGCAGGAGGGTCAGGACAGTCATCAGGTAATTGAGGATGAAGCCGTGTCGCGGGATCGCTGACATTTCGTCGTCCCTGGGCCATTCGGCGGGGTATTCCGGCGTGTTCCAGGACGGGATGGGCCGGGACAGGTCCACGGACGGCGCGGCTTCGGCCTCGCGCGGTTCAGCCACCACGGGCCAAGGTTGGGAAATAGCCATCGGTCGCCTCTCGTATGGTTGAGGGCATTGTACCCGGACGCGGCGAGCTTCGGCCTTCCACAACACCCGGCGGTTTAAGGGAGCGCCGTAGCGATGTTGGAAGTGTAGAGATACGTCCGATCAAGGACGTCGCGCTTTGGGTTCAGCTTCCCGGACAGGCCTGGAAGGTGCCCGATCGCTTCTGGGAAGAAGGCGGACCACCCCGGCATCGGAACCAGTTCAAGGGCCAGTGGCCTGTGCTCGGGAATCCAGTCCGTCTCAAGTCCGGCGGCAAAGCCCGGAGCGGCGGCGAACACAACCATCGGCAAGTGTATGGAGTGCAGTTTCACGCTAACTTCCCCAAAGGAGTTGGTAACTCCGTGTTTCCACGTCCTGTTCGGAAACAACACCAGCACATTGGCATTGGGCAACGGTTCCCCTGAACTGCGTACAGAGATGACGGCGTTCGCCTCCGTGAAGTCCAATACAGCCGCTGGAACGGTGAGGCACAAATCCGCCTCGTCCACGAGTCGGAAATCGGGAAGCGAGCCGCATAGTTCCTGAGTTTCACGCCGGGATGATTGGAACACCGTCTCCGCGACGCTCCACGAAGAACTTGTCTTCCGACAACGCCTGTCATGTTGCCGACGATCATCCTGCCCAATACAGAGAGCAGGACTTCATTCATGTCAACTTCCGTCTGCCGCCTTCCGCGTGATGCGGGATCGATCCGTCGGAAGCCGTGCAAGGGTTGGCTTGGACCGCGGCGCGGAAGCTGTCAGTTCGGATCGCGGTCGGGCCAGCCGCCAGGTGGTGTCAGGCGGGTACGCCACACGCGGGGTTTGCACACTGTGTCCCGCATGCGGTCCGCCACATCCGTCGGAAGGCCCCTTGTTTGCCAGGCTGCGGCGATATAGGCCAAGGTTTCCGGAGTCAGATCCGCTGCCAGGAAGCTGTGCAGCATTTTGATGGCCATTGCGGTTTCGCCTTGTGTACTTGCCTCCGTTCTTGCCTCTCGCAGCCTGTCATTCCCGGGATCGCGCCAGATTCCCCAATCCTCGTCGTACCACTGGAGTTGCGGGGCCATTGGTTCCCCGTCGTCGCGTGTCCGCACTTGCATGCGGATGAACTGGCCAAACACCTCGCTTGCAAAGGCCGGCATGCCCGTCTCGGACAGCTTGGGATCGGACGGCACCTCTTCGTACACCCCAGGTGCCGTCAGTCGGTACATCAACAGTTCGGCCGGCGAGTCCTCGGAACGCTTGCCTCCCAAGTCATACAGCAGGTACTCACTGACGCCCAAAGCCTCGTACAGACGAAACTTTTCGTCAAGGTCCTTGTCTGCGGTGGTCTTCGACAGAATCTCCAGGACCAACTTGGGGGACGGATGCCCCCTGTCGAGGCGGAGGATACGGTCGTCTACCGGCACATTGAAGCCCGGGGCCAGCACCATCAGGTCCGGCCGCACGGTTTCTTTCAGTTTGCCCACCTTGGTCTTAAGTTCCAGCATCTCCGCGATGTCTTCTGGAATCGTAAGTTCCACCTCGGTTTCCACGCGGTTGTCAAGCACGCTCTCGGCTGCATCCTCGGCTGTGTCCCGAGTGCGATCGTGTCGCTTGTCGCGCGGATGCAAAAAACCGTTCCCGTCAAATTCATACAGGTGGATGCCGTCGGTGGCGTAATCGGGGTCGGTGGTCCAGTCGGTTTCATACTCGTGCCCGATGTCGTAGACGTATTCCGGATCGTGGTGTGCCAGCCGTTTGAGTTCGGCTCGCCACGGCCGGGGATCTGCCAGCCTGTTGAGGACACGCGCTTCCCGTGCCGCCTGCGTCATCTCCGGCCAGGCATCGGGGTGCAGTGGCGGAGCCACCACTGTTTTGTCCGGGAGGCGTGCCGGTGGCACCTCCGACCCGTGCCCCTTGGGCCTCACTCCAGCAATCGCTCGTTTTACGGCATCCTTCTCGGCCATGGTGATCGCACGCTCTGCCCTATGCCACTGCCCGCGGCCGGGGCCGCGCAGGGCGGTTTCGTAGGGACTGGCGGTTTGTCGGCCTCCCGTTCCTGCATCAGTGCCCTTTGGAGGACAGCGGGACCCATTCACCGCCGGGCTCCTGCACGGACCGCTGCGCTCCCTCAATCCCGATCGCTCCGTCGTACCCCTTGGTGATGTTGAGGGCGATGCAGGTCGCGTCCCGTGTCCGTTCCAACTCCACCAGCAGGCTGCGTCCGTACGGCCTGCGGTCCGCCTGTTCCTGTGCCTCCTTGAGGCTTCCGTTGTACTTCAATTCGAAGACACAGGCCCGTCCCTTGTAGACGGTTGCCAGATCGTACCTGCCGGACAGTTCCCGCCGCTCCGAACGGGGCGTTGCATGCATGCCCAGGAAGATGCCGTGCAACGCAGCATGGTAGGCGTACTCGTCCTCCATGATGTTGTAGGGGAAGGCGTACAGGCAGTCCAGCAGGATGTTGGGCAGTTCCGCGTAGGCGCCGGTCTCCAGGCAGGCCCGCAGGCGTTTGATGCCCGGCAGTTTCTCCCCGGTGTGGGCCCGCGCCAGATCCCGCAACACCGTCCGCGCGACCTCGCGATTGGGCCATCCCAGGCGCGCCGGCTGGCCGTCCTGCTCGGGATGGTGGGTCAGGTAGCCGCTTTGCAGCATCAGCGACTTGAGGCTGTCGGTCCTGTTGCTGTAGAAGTTGCCTTCCAACTCGTCGAGATCACCGAATGGCGTTGAGTTCACTTCATGAGGCTGCCGGCGCAGCGCGTCCACCAGAACCTTGGACACCCCGGAATCCGACCAGTGGGCCGGGAGACCCCGGCGTTGGATCCGAACTCGTTCCTGTGGCTCCAACAGGTCGGCCAGAGCGTTGCACAGGGACCAGGGGTTGTAGACGGCCGGTCCGACGCCATCCGGGTCGAATCGGTAACCGTTGTAGTTGTCGCGCAGGGATCCCCACAGTTGGCCCACTGATTGACCCAGGCCGTCTGCGGCTGTTTCGATGCAGTCCGCCAACGGGGATTGGTCCAAGTCACTCTCGGTGAAACCGCAGATGGCCCCGAATTGTGCTTTCCAGGTGCAGTCCCGCAGATTGTTGAGGGTCGAGAACATCTCTCCGTATGCCCGGCGCGTGATGCCTGTGATGAGAACCTTGTGCAGTTCAGATTCGCAAACCTTCAATACCCGAAAAAACTCCCGGTACAGTTCGAAGAAGGGATCAACCTCGGCCGAACTGCGTCCCAACAGCTTCAGCAGCGGCGTGTCGTACTCGTCCACCAGCACAACCGGGTTGCCACGCTGCTTTCTCAAGGTACTGATCATCTGCTTCAGCATGTCTTGCGGAAGACGCGGATAGGTTGTTGCATCCTTCAGGTACTTCAGGTCAATTCCGGGATCGAGGCCCCTGCAGTACCAGACCAGGGCCTGTTGCGCGACATGCCACGTCAGGGACTGCTTCATCTCTTCCGCATCGTTGCCGGTGACCGCGCTCAGGTCCAACCGAATGACCGGCCTTTTGGGTGAGGTCGCCACCCATTCCTCCCACGCGGTGTCGGCAAACAGGAGTTCGTCCGGCACCTTGGCGACTGGGTGGGCCATCTCCACGAACAGATCCCGGACCTCCGGCCAGTCTCCCTGATACATGCACTCGATGGTCGAGAGCATCAGGGTCTTGCCGAAGCGCCGCGGCCGCGCCAGGAACTGATACTTGCCGCTGTCCAGCAGGAGCTTCAGGTCGCGGGTCTTGTCGACGTAGGCGTAGTTCTCCCTGCGCAGATCCGCGTACACCGAGATGCCGGGCATCAGCATGGGTGCGGAGGCGGCACGCTGACGGCCCGTGTCAACCCTGGATTGGAAGTTGGGCTCGGTCATGGCTTGTGGCCAGCACTTGGTGGATAGTTCAACGGAATTGTGAGCAGTTCATGGATTGTAGTCGGGTCTGCCGACGGTCCTTGGACTTCCACGCCGGACCGACAGGTCTTGCGGCCGCTCGGAAGCGTTGCCTTTCCCTGTTGGTTCGATGGAGGCGGAACAATCGTCCGAAGTGGTGCGGTTTCCCTGAATCCAGTCCACGAACCACCTCCCGGAGCCTCGTCTGTCCGTGCCCGGATGCCCGGGATCCGACGATGCCGGGGACTGGCACGAATCCGTTTTGACTCCTGATCGCCACTACGTTATACATTCCGCAAGGGTCGTGCAGTGGACCCATCCAAAACAACAAATCACCAAGAAACCATCTGTTTCCATTCCAACACAATGAACGTTTATCTTTCACGAATCCAGTTTGGTTCCTTGAGAGGAACCGTTGCAAGCCGCCTATTGTGCGGCTTTTTCTTGTTCCTGACGGCAGGCTTGGCAGCCTGCACCATGCCTGTTCCCGAGAGCCAGGCCCTGGTTGTCTATTCGGGACGGAACGAAAACCTTGTGGCCCCGGTCATCGAGTCGTTCGCGGCCGAGACGGGCATCAAGGTGGAGGTCCGCTACGGGGGCACGTCCGCCATGGCGGCCACCATCCTGGAGGAGGGGCCGAACTCTCCCGCCGACGTCTTCTACGGCCAGGATGCCGGCGCGTTGGGCGCGCTGGCCAAGGCTGGACGCCTGCAGGTGTTGCCCGATGACGTGCAGTCTCTGGTGGATCCTGCCTGGGTGGCAACAGACGGCAGTTGGATCGGTACCAGCCTGCGCGCGCGCGTGCTGGTATACAACACCGAAGAACTGACGGTTGAGGATCTCCCGGCGAGCATCCACGAACTGACCGCAGAACAGTGGCGCGGCCGCGTGGGCTGGGCCCCCACCAACGGCAGCTTCCAGGCCTTCGTGACCGCCTTGCGCGTGATTGAAGGCGAAGAGGCGGCCAAGGCTTGGCTGGAGGCCATGATCGCCAACGATGTGCAGGTCTATCCCAAGAACACGCCCATCGTGGCGGCGACTGGTGCAGGCGAAATCTCCGTCGGCCTGGTCAACCACTACTATCTGTTGCGATTCATGGCCGAGGATCCGGAGTTCACGGCCGCCAACTTCCACTTTGCCGAAGCCGGTCCTGGCTCCATGGTGAATGTGGCTGGAGCCGGCATTGTCGACTCTTGCGCCAACTGCGAGGCGGCCGAGGCGTTTGTGCGCTATCTGCTGTCACAGGAGGCACAGGACTACTTCCTGTCAACCACACACGAATACCCGGTGGTCGCTGGTGATGTGGCTTTGCCCTCGGGGGCGGTGCCGCTGGATACGGTTGCACTTCCGGACATCGATCTGAGTGACCTGGACGATCTTGAAGGGACACTGGCACTGCTCCGCGCCGTAGGCGCGCTCGAGTAGCCGGTCCCTGGCTGCCGCAGCCGGCGGCACCTGCACTGCTTTTACCGTCTGCGGTGCCAACCGATCTTTAATAGTCGAAGACATAGTGAGGGTCTCGGGCCGCCGTTCATAGGGGGATCGAGACCCTGTTGCAGGCCCAGCCGAGCCTGCCTTGGCCTCCTGCAGGGACGCCGCACATGAACAAGTCCCTTTTCGTTCCCATGTGGCTGCGGCCACAAAGCCGATCCGGACGGTCCCGTCCGCCAGTTGGCATTGTGCTGCTTTCAGTGTTCGCGGCCAGCCTGCTGCTCTTGCCGCTGGCCTACCTGCTGTTCCGGGCCACGGGAGTCGAACCCGCGGTCTGGCGCGAGCTGTGGTCGGCCTCGACGGGTCGCATTCTGGGACGTAGCCTGATGCTGGTGCTCGGCGTCAACGCCTGTGTGTGGCTGCTGTCCCTGCCACTGGCGTGGCTTGTGGTCTTCAGCGACCTGCCGGGCCGCAAACTGTGGACTGTTCTGGTGGCGACACCCCTGGTGGTGCCCAGCTACATCGGCGCCTTCGTCCTGATTGCCATGTACGGTCCGCGCGGCCTGCTCCAACAGTGGTTGGAACCCCTGGGGGTTGAGCGCCTGCCCTCACTCTACGGCTATCCGGGAGCCCTGATCGCGATCACGCTGTTCACCTACCCGTACCTGTTCCTAGGGCTGCGCTCCGCCATGTTGTCGTTGGACCAGTCCTGGCTGGATGCCGCCCGCACGTTGGGCCAGAGCGGATGGAAAACGTTTGGGAGCCTTCTGCTGCCTGTATTGAGACCTGCGCTGGCGGCCGGTTCCATTCTGGTGAGCCTTTACACCTTGAGCGACTTCGGCGCCGTCGCCTTGCTTCGCTACACAACGTTCACCCATGCCATCTATCTCTATTGGCAGTCCAGCCTGGATGTCAGCGCCGCCGCCCTGCTCATGCTCGTGCTCGTGATTCTCACCTTGGTGCTGATGGGGCTGGAATTCGCCCTGAGGGGCCGGGCGCGCATTGCACGTACCCATGCCGGAACGAGCCGGTCCGTCGTGCCCGTGCGGTTGGGACGGTGGAAGTACGCGGCCTGGCTGCTGCTGGGCGGAACCGTCTTTATGGGCATGGGCAACCCGATCGTCGTGTCGGTGGTTTGGCTCGCGAAGGGCTTGGTGGCCGGCGCGTCCCTGCAACCGGTCTGGCAGGCTGCGGCCAACAGCCTGCTGGTGAGCCTGTTGGCTGCGGTCACGGCCGTGCTGGTTTTCGCCGTGCCCACTGCCTATCTTGCGGAACGCTACCGGGTGCTGAGTGCCCGCCTGCCCGCACGGGCCGCCTACATCGGCTTTGGCATGCCGGGTATCGCGGTGGCCTTGAGTCTGGTCTTCTTCGGAGCCCGCCATGCACCCTGGGTGTACCAGACTACCTACCTGTTGATTCTGGGCTATATGGTTCGCTATGCGACCCTGGCAATCGGTCCCCTGCGCGCGCAGCTGTCCCGCATCAATCCCCGCATGGAGGAGGCTGGTCGTCTGCTCGGACTCTCCGAAATCCGCGTGCTTGGGCGCGTAACCGCTCCGGTGGCGCGCGGGGGCCTGCTGACCGGTGCCGCCCTGGTGTTCCTGTCCACCATGAAGGAACTGCCCGTAACCCTGCTCCTGGCCCCGACCGGCTTCAACACCCTGGCCACCCGCATCTGGTCCGCCACCGAGGAAGCCTTCTATGCCCGAGCCGCGGCGCCGACCCTGATCCTGCTGCTGGTGTCCGCCCTGGGCATCGCAGCGATATTTTCCGGGGAGGATGGGTGATGGCCCGTCACCCATCTGTTGGAGGCTCAACGTGCTGAGGTTTGCGGAAGAGATTCTGCTGTTGTTGCTGGACGAGGCGCGCGGGGACATCTCTGCGCGCGTTTCGACCAACACGCTGAACATTGTCCTGGCCGGGGCCTTGTTGATGGATCTGGCGCTGGAAGGCCGCATCGACACGGATCCGGACAAACTGGTCGTGTCGGATGCGGACCCGCTTGGCGACCCGTTGCTGGACTACGCCTTGGATGACATCCGGCAGGCCACCGACACCTATGACACCGGATACTGGATCCGGCATTTCGCGCGGCAGGGCAACACCATCCGACGCAAGGTCGTCAACCGCCTGGTCGAACGCGGCGTCCTCGAGGCCGATATCGAGGGCCGGATTCTGTTGTCTCGGATGATCTCTCTCTCACGCCGCTATCCGCTGGAGGACGGGACATGGCTGGAGGAGGTGCGTCTGCGGGTCATCCGGGTACTGTTCAGCGACGAAATCCCCGGCCCGCGCGACATCGCAATCATATGTCTGGCGGATGCCTGCAATTTGTTCAGCGCCATCCTGGACTCGTCGGAACTGTCCACCGTACGGGAACGCATCGGGCTGTTGACCAGGATGGACCTGATAGGTCGGTCCGTCAGCACCTCGCTCCGCGACATTGCCACCGCTCACGGTCCGCGCTCCGAGGGTGTGTCGGGTGCGGGATTTCTGTCGCTCAGGAACCTGCGCAAGGGATTTGACGGCTCCTCGCTGATCCGGATTGCCGAACTGGATGTGGTGGAGGGGGAGGTCCTGGCCCTGCTTGGTCCGTCCGGCTGCGGCAAGACCACGACCCTGCGCATGGTCGCCGGCCTGTCCCCGCCGGAATCCGGATCGATTGCCGTGGCCGGCCGGATCCTGGATGGCCCCGGGATCCATGTGCCTGCCGAGCGGCGCAACGTCGGCATGGTCTTTCAGGACTACGCCCTGTTTCCCCACTTGACGGTGGAGGGCAACATTCGCTTCGGGCTGGCCGGCCGGAGCGCCGACTCGGCCGGCCGGGCCCGCGACATGATGGAGTTGACCCGGTTGACGCACCTGGCCAATCGCCGGCCCGCCGAACTGTCGGGCGGCGAACAGCAGCGCACCGCGCTGGCCCGGTCCCTGGCACCCAATCCGCATCTCCTACTTCTGGACGAGCCGTTCTCCAGCCTCGATGCGGCCTTGCGCAAGGATCTGCGGCGGGAAGTGCGGCGCATTCTGCAGGACACGGGCATCACGACCATTCTGGTGACCCATGACCAGGACGAAGCTTTGTCGATGTGCGACCGTCTGGCCCTGATCCTGGAGGGCGAGGTGCAGCAGGTGGGAACGCCGCAGGAACTGTATTGGTCGCCCCGCAACGAGAAGGTGGCCCGGTTTATCGGCGATGTGAACCTGCTGCCGGGTACGGCGGACGGATCGCTGGTTGTCGACAGCGTGTTGGGCCGCCTCCCCGTCCAGGAGGCGCGCAACGGATCCGTGCAGGTCATGCTGCGACCCGAATCGGTCCAGGTGTCCTATCCGGAGGACGAGGCGTCCGTCATGGCGCGCGTGCTGGACGTGGAGTACTACGGCCACGATCAGGTGTTGAACATCCGCCTGCAGAACGGCGAGAAGCTGCTGGTCCGCCGGGATGCCATTCAGCCGTTCCTGCCGGGGCAGACCGTCAGTGTACGACCGGTCGGCGTGTTCCCCGTTTACGAGGTGGACACGGGAACATGATCCGGCGACAGGCAGCCCAAGCACAGGGCTGACAGTCGCCTCTCGATTACAGTCGGTCTCCGGACTCCGACTGACGATGCCGGTACTCGTCGTTACGCGGCCCGTTGTCCCAATTCGCGGTCCAGGATTAGGAGCCCGGTGAAGTCCTCGCCGATCCGGCGGATATCCGCCAGGATCCGCTTGCACTGCTCCACTTCCTCGACTTGTTCGGCAATGAACCAGTCCAGCAGTTCCCGGTAGGGTTCCAGGGGGATTTCGTCGGCTTTGCGGGCCTGTGCGTGAATAAAGGTCTGCAGGGCCTCTTCGTAGGCCAGCGCCGAGCCCATCAGGTCCCGCGGGTGGCGTGCCGCCGGCGTTTCCACCATCAGGTCCGCAAATTCGATGTAGGCCCGCTGCGACAACTGGAAGTCGATTAGCTTCTGGGCATGTGCCTCCTCTTCCTGGCGCTGCATTTCGAACCAGTGGGCAAACCCGGGGAAATCCTCGAAGTCCGCCAGCGCGGACAGCATCCGGTAATGGTAGGCGGATTCCAACTCCTGGTGGATGTGGGTGTTGACAATGTCCTGCATGGGATGTGCCCTGCCCTCCGAATGTCCGGGTTGAACCTGCCCTGTTGCCGATGCCGGCGCGGGAACAGGTTCCAAACCTGCGCCCGACCGGGGTCCCCCTGGGGAGCGGGACCCTCCCGCCATTGTACTCAGCCGCCGGCCGGGGGCGGGCCATGTCCTCGCATTTGGCCAGTCCGTGTCCGGGGTCATTGCCAAAAGACTTCCCGGGACGAGGATTGCGCCCGTGCGTCAAGCCGGAACTTCGTCCTCCAGCGCCTGGTACTGGCTCATGTAGAGCGCGTGGTAGGCACCGCCCTGGGCCAGCAGTTCCGTGTGGGTGCCCTTCTCGATGATGCGGCCGTCCTGCATCATGAGGACCTGGTCCGCGTTGCGGATGGTGGAGAGGCGGTGGGCCACCACGAAGCTGGTGCGGCCGCGCATCAGTGCCTCCAGGGCCTCCTGAATCAACAGTTCGGTGCGGGTGTCCACCGAGGAGGTGGCCTCGTCCAGGATTAGGATGCGGGGATCGGCCAAGATGGCCCGGGTGATGGACAGCAGTTGGCGCTGGCCTTGGCTCAGGCCGCTGCCCCGCTCGCCCAGCACCGTCTCGTAGCCGTCCTCCAGGCGCCGGATGAACTCGTCGGCATAGGACAGTTCCGCCACCCCGCGCACCTCCGCATCGGTGGCACCCTCCCGGCTGAAGCGGATATTGTTCATGATCGTGTCGTTGAACAGGAAGGTGTCCTGCAACACCATGCCGATGTGGCTGCGCAACTCGGACCGGCGCATCTGCCGGACATCGACGCCGTCGATCTTGACGGAGCCGGAAATAGGGTCGTAGAAACGGGGAATCAGGTTGAGGATGGTGGTCTTGCCGGCTCCGGTCGGGCCCACAATCGCGACGGTCTCGCCCGGCCGGGCGATCAGGGAAATCCGGTCCAGCACGGGTTCGTCGGGGTTGTAGTGGAATCTGACGTTGTGGAACTCCACCCGGCCCTTGAGGCGGTCCACGGCCACGGGCTGCGGCGGATCCTGGATCTCCGGCTCCTCGTCCAGCAGCTCGAAGATGCGCTCCGACCCGGCGATGGCGCTCTGCACATTGGTCCACATGACCGCGATTTGGCCAATCGGCTGGTTGAGGCGCTGTACCAGGTTGATGTAGGTGATGACCAGGCCGAGGGTTACGGCCTGGCCGCCCAGCGTGCCGCCGTTGAGCAGCAGGATGCCGCCGGCCAGTGTGGCCACGGTCAGGCCCAGGAAGCCGAAGGCCTCCAGGGTGGGGCTGAGCGCGGAGGTGTAGCTCACGGCGGAGATGTTGGCGTCGCGGTTGGCCGCGTTCACCTCCCGGAAGGATTCCGACGAGGCCCCCTCCCGTACGAAGGCTTGCATCTCGCGCACCCCGGAAATGTTCTCCTGGAGGTCGGCGTTGATGTTGCCGATTTCCCGGCGGGCCTTGCGGAACTCGCGCCGGGCCAGGCCGGACAGCCAGTTCGTCACCAGGTACATGACCGGGATCAGGGCCATGGCAATCAACCCGTAGACGTAGTTGATGATCAGCATCTGGACGAGGATCCAGACCACTGTGACCACCGCCAGCAGCACCGAGATCATCATGAAGTTGATGCTCTGCTGCAGCGTGTCCAGGTCGTTGGTGAGCCGACTCATGACATCGCCGGCTTCGTGGCGGTTGAAGTAGCCGAGCGTGAGCGAATGGATCCGCCTGAACAGCGAAACCCGAATCCGGCGCACCACGCGGTTGCCCACCGCAGCCATCACGTAGAAGGACAAAGAGCGCGAGGCGGCCGAGGCAATGTAGATGGCGGTCGTGATGAGCATCAGGCGGGTCAGGCCCGTGAGCAGCGCGGGCACGCCCCAGCCCTGGGTGTCGGCCCGTTCAAACCAGCAGTTGGCACCCGCGGCGTCGCCCATGGTCCCCGAACCGCTGAGCAACGCCGGATTCACATAACAGTCAATGGCCTGCCCCAGCAGGACGGCCGTGTAGACCTGGGCACCGGCCACCATCAGGACCAGGACCATCACCAGGATCATCCACGGCCAGTAGGGGGCGAACATGCCGCCCAGCCGCTTGAGGGTCAGCGGTACGGACTGGGCCCGGGATACCTCCCGGTCCATCATGAATCTGCCGCCGTCAAACATGGCTTGCCGCCTTGCCGCCGGCGCGCACCGGTTGTCTCATGCCCATCCCGCCTGCGCCTCGGCCAGGGCGGCACTGTCGTCCACCAGCTGGCTGGAGAAGATATCGGCGTAGAGTTCGTTGGATGCCATCAGGGATTCGTGCGTGCCGGTGGCGGCCAGGCGGCCGTTTTCCAGGATCAGGATGCGGTCGGCGTTGCGCACGGTGCTGATGCGCTGGGCAATCACGAAACTGGTGCGCTGTTCCATCAGGCGGTCGAGGGCCTGCTGGATGCGCTGCTCGGTCTGGAGGTCAACGCTGCTGGTGGAGTCGTCCAGGATCAGGATGCGGGGCTGGAGCAGGAGGGCCCGGGCGATGGCCACGCGCTGCTTCTGGCCGCCGGACAGGGTGGCACCGCGTTCGCCGACATCGGTCCGGTAGCCGTTGGGCTGGCTGACGATGAAGTCGTGGATGGCGGCATCGCGGGCCACGGCCTCCACCTCGGCGTCCGTGGCCTCGGGGCGGCCGAAGGCGATGTTGTCCCGGATTGTGCCGCTGAACAGCACCGTCTCCTGGAGTACGATGCCGATCTGGCTGCGCAGGGAGTCCAGCGTCGCGTCGCGGATGTCCATGCCGTCGATCAGGATGGCGCCGTCCGACACGTCGTAGAAGCGCGGCAGCAGGTTGATGATGGTGGACTTGCCGCTGCCGGTGGCACCGAGGATGGCAATGGTCTCGCCGGGCATGACACCGAAGGAGACGTCGTTGAGAACCGGTTCGCTGCCTTCGAAATAGCGGAAGGTGACATTGCGGAATTCCACCATGCCCTGCACGGTGTCCAGGGTCCGCGCGTCGGGGCGGTTGCGGACCTCCACGTCGGTGTCCAGGATTTCGAAGACGCGGGCCGCCGAGGCCGAGGCCTGGGTGGCCATGGCGATGATGAAGCCGAACTGGCCGATGGGGAAGAAGATGTAGGTGATGTAGAGCATGAACTTCGACCACTGGCCGAGGGTCAGCTCGTTGAAGATCAGCAGGCGTCCGCCGTACCAGGTCACCGCCACGATGGCCAGGTTGGCCACCAGGAAGAGGAAGGGGAACATGACGCTCATGAACCGCGAGACGCGGATCGAGTTGCGCATGTGTTCCTCGGCCACCTTGCCGAAGCGCGCCTGCTCGCTCTTCTCCCGGACGTAGGACTTGACCACCTGCAGGCCGGCCACGTTCTCCTGCAGGATTGAATTGAGGTGGGACAGCCGCTGCTGGATCATGGCGAACAGCGGTCCCACGCGGCTGCCGAAGAACATGAACATCAGCATGGCGACCGGGAGGATGGGCACGACCACCAGGGCCAGCCGCCAGTTGGTGTAGAAGAGGATCGAGAGGGAGGCCACCATCAGGACCAGGGCCTGGCCGGCCATGAGCAGGCCCTGGGAGATGAACTGGCGGACCTTTTCCACGTCGTCCGTGGCCCGCACCATCAGTTCGCCGGTGCGCTGCCGGTCGTGGTACGAGAAGCTGAGGCTGCTGATCTTGGCGAACAGCTCGTTGCGGAAGTCATAGGCGGCGTACTGGCCGTTCTTCTCGGCCATGTAGGCCTGGAGGAAGGCGAAGACGCCGCGGCCGACTGAGAAGAAGAGGATTAGGACCGAGGAGACGACCAGCGGCTGCAGGGGGTTGTTGGCGGCGGTGGTCAACTGCTCCAGGGTGAAGCCACTCTCCTCCATGAGGCTGTCCAGGCCTGCGGAGTTCAGGCCCGCCATGCCGCTGGCGGCCAGGGCCAGCGTGACGTTGTCCAGGATGTCCTGAATGAACTGGGGCACGGCCAACTGGGCCAGCGTGCCGATCAGCATGCTGCCCAGGGCCAGCATCATGAAGCGGCTGTGGTGCAGGGAGTAGCCGAGGGCCCGTTTGAGGGCCGGCAGGTTCATGCCCGGCCGACCGCCGGGACCTCCCATGCCGCCTGGTCCTCCCGGACCTCCGCGGCCTGGTCTGCCGCCGCGGGCTCGCCGCCGCCCTCGGGGGCGGCGAGGTGGCCCGCCGGATCCGGGTCCGCGTCCGTTGGCCCTTCCGGGCCCGCCGAAACCCTCGGCCCGGTTTGTGTCGGCCTGCGGGGGGCGGGCACCGTTGTCGAGGGGGGCAGGCCTGTCCTGCCCCTCCGGACCGGTACTGTTGAAACTATTGCGGGAATCGCTCATGGTGTCGCCGACGCGGCGAACCGGTTCCGTTCTGCCATTGCTGCATGGCGATTGTAACACCAGAATCGGCCGGCAGTCCGGCGGATGCCCGCGGCGATAGAATGGGGCAGTTGCCAGTTCTTGCACATCAGGAGTTCGCGGTGGAATCGGCAGTTCGGGCGGAGTTGGCCGCCGAGTATCCCGTCAGTGCGGAGCAGCGGGACCGGTTCGAGGCGGATGGCTTCATCCATCTGCCCGGAGTGCTTTCGCGCGCGGTCCTGGCCCATTTCACGCCGCTGATCAATGCGGTGGTGGAGGAGTACGGCCGCTCCCAGCCGGATCTGGCGGAGCGCAACACCTACGGCCAGGCGTTTCTGCAGATCGGCCAGCTGTGGCGCCGCGACGAGCGCATCGTGCCCCTGTGCCTGGCACCCCGCCTGGGCCGCATTGCCGCCGACCTGATGGGGGTCGCGGGCACGCGCATGTACCACGATCAGGCATTGTTCAAGGAGCCCGGCGGCGGCTTCACGCCCTGGCATGCGGACCAGCACTACTGGCCCCTGGGCAACGACAACACGATTACGGCCTGGATCCCGCTGCAGGACACGCCGGTCGAGATGGGGCCGCTGTCCTTCTGCCGCGGCAGCCACCGCATCCACCACCACCGCGACCTGTCGATCAGCGACGAGAGCGAGCAGCGGATCGGGCGCACCCTCAAGGACTATCCGGTCGTGGAGACCGCCTTCGAACTGGGCGACGTCAGTTTCCACCGCGGCTGGGTCTTCCATCGGGCTGGCCCCAACAACACCGACCGCATGCGGGGTGTGATGACGATCATCATGATGGAGGACGGGATCCGCAAGCGGTCCGTGCGGCCGTCCCATGTGAACGAGGCGGCGAACTTCCTGCCGGGGGTCGGCGAGGGCGAGGTGGTCGCCACCCACCTCAACCCGGTGATCTTCAGCCATCGTGCATGAGCATCAAAGCATCTGAGATCACCAATACTGCAGTGGTAATTCACAGGGTGGTGGCCTGCCACCACCCTGGTGGCGCCGGCGCCAGTACGACCAGTCCTGGGCCATGTCCGTCACCAAGGGCAGGAGCCGATGCCGCCCCAGCCGCCGGATTGCGGGACCGGTCAGCCCCCGGCTAGCCAATTCGCGGGGTTTTTTGCTTGCGTTACCATGGTGCAATCAGTGCGCTGACATGCTGTGCGCTATCCAAAAAAGGAGGAAGCTCCCATGAAAGGAACGAACTTCAGTAGGCGCGAGTTTCTTCGCTCTTCGGGACTTCTGGTCTCCGGCCTGGCCTTGTCGGCTTGTGTCGTGGCGACACCTGCACCTTCCGACACGGAGTCAATGGCAGGCGATGCGGCACCCAGTGTAATGACCTTCGCGTGGTGGGGATCCCCCTTCGAGAAGGACACCGTTGTCAATATGCTGGATGCGTTCACGGAGGCAACAGGCATTCCGAACGAGAAGCACCATGTGCCATATGGCGACTACATGAACAACATGCAGGCGCGGGCCGCAGCCAATACGCTGCCGGACGTGTTCTATCTTCCAACCCCGTTCCTGGTGGCTTGGGCGCAAAAGGCCGTAATCAAGGACCTGACCGATCGGCATGCGTCCGATCCCGAAGCTGCCATCGAACAGATTGTCGAGGTGAACCGTTTCACGATCGGCGATCGGATCTTTGGCACGGGAGCCTGCACCGAACCCTACATGATGTTTTTCAACCGCAAGATCTTCGATGATCGAGGGGTTGACCATCCTCCCGCAACCGTGGAGGAGGCCTGGACCTGGGATGACTTCATCGCCGTTGCCAAGCAGGTAACCATCGACGAGAACGGCAATACCGCCGCGGATGCCGGATTCGATGCCGAAAACATTCAGACCTACGGCGTGGATCTGCCGCGCTGGGGTGGTTCCTGGCGTGTGTATTCGCCCGGGCTTTGGCAACAAGGATCCGAGGTCTATTCCGAGGATGAAAACACCTTTTTCCCGGATCAGGACATTGCGGCCGACGTATTGCAGAAAACCGCCGATACCTATGTCCAGCACAAAGTGACGGCATCCCCGGAATTCCTGGGTCAGGTGGGCATGAGTTCCATCCAGTTAATGGAAAACGACCGCCTAGCCATGTTCCTGACCGGGAACTGGAGTTTGGAAGCGCTGTCCCATACCGACATTGACTACGGTGAAGCAGTGGTGCCCATCATGGGACCCCACTACACGGTTTGGGCGCCTTCCGAGGCAATTGGCGTCAGTGAGCAGACTGCGGACATCGATTCGGCCTGGGCCCTGTACAAGTGGGTGGTTTTCGGTGAAGGCAGTCTGGCCTTGAGTCGAACCGGCCTCTGGCAACCGCAGAGGGAGGATTTGCTTTTGACCGAGGAAGGCCGTGCCAAGTGGATGACCGAAGGCGTTCACACGCAGGATCACATCACGGCCGGCTGCATTCCCGCCGTCTACAATTCCCGCCGCATGCCCCTGCGACTAGGCCACAGCGAGGTTGAGGGCCGCCTGCTGGGACCCGCCTTGGGGCCTGTGTACACAGGAGAAACCACCGCCCAGGAAGCATTGGATTCCGTGCTGCCGGAAATCAACGGCTTCCTGGCCGAGAATCCCAACTGGAAACCTTCGTAGATTTGCCTCGGAAACACTGGGGCGGATGCCGGGACTCGACCTGGCATCTGCCCCCGTTTCTTGTGCGAGTCCCAAGAACTTCCGCCAACCAAGGGTACCTGCCGTGAACACCGATCTGAGTCCGGACCAGATCTCGCGATTCCAGACAGATGGTTTTCTGGTGCTGGATCAGTTCCTGGACGAAGGGGAACTCGAGGAATGGCGCACGGTCATCATGGATGCCGTACAGGAGCGATTGGCCCTGGATCCGGAAGTGCAACAGGCTTTCAATGCCAAGTACGGCTCCGAAGAACTGAAGCTGCAGAATCAGGACGATCCGGAGACCTTCTATGCCAATGTGTTTACCCAATGCCTGCGCCTGGCTGACAGCCATGCCGATACGGCGCGGCTGATACGGGATCCGCGCCTGGGTGAACTGGCCGCCACGTTGGCGGGGGTTGATGGCGTCCGCATCTGGCACGATCAGGCCCTGTTCAAGCCACCCTACGGCAATCAGACCACTTGGCACATGGATGTTCCTTATTGGGCATTTCACACCAGGCAGTCGGTGAGCATGTGGATTCCGCTGGATGACGCGACCTTGGACAACGGTTGTCTTTGGTACCTGCCGGGCACCCATCAACTGGCCACCTATGACCTGGTACCCATCACGGAGAACATGAGGGACGTTTTTCAGGTTTATCCCGAATGGATGAGCCTGGAAGCCCGGTCTGCGCCGGTGCCGGCAGGGGGACTTGTGGTGCACAATTCCATGATTGCGCATTCCGCCGGACCCAACATGACACGGGAACCGCGGCGGGCCATGACGGTGGCTTTTTTCCCCGACGGGCTGACCTACAACGGCAACTTCGACACGCTGCCAGTGGAGTACTACACCGATTTGCAAGTAGGCGACTGCCTGAATGATGATCGCTATGTGCCCCTGACCTGGCAACGCGACAGTTAGAAACCGTCAAGTGAGCGTTGGGCGATGGCGCCAATCGCGACCTCCACAATGGATGCGGCGAGACGGCGTCGCCTCCAGCGGACCCTTGCCGGCTACTTCTTCATCTCCCCGGGTCTACTGGGTCTTGCCCTGTTCCTGGTCGGACCCCTGATCTACTCCCTCTGGTTGAGCCTGACCGAATGGGACATCATCTCGCCCCCGGTTTTTGTTGGTCTGGAAAATTTCCGGACGGCCTTCCTGGATGACAAGCTGTTCTGGGTGTCTCTGTACGTTACGGTCCGATACACCCTCGTAGCCGTACCCCTCACCCTGGTTGCAGCCTTGGCCGCGGCGCTGTTGCTGGACCTCAACATCCGCGGCATCTCCGGGTTTCGGGCCATTTACTACCTTCCGGCCATGACTCCCGCGGTTGCCTCCGTGGTCCTGTGGCGCTGGATATTCAATTCCGAGTTCGGGCTGCTCAACTACATCCTGGATTTCGTTGGGCTGCCGAAAGTGGAATGGCTGATTTCCGCAGACGTGGTCATGTATTCCTTTTGGATCATGGCTCTCTGGGGCATTGGGCCCATGATGATCATTTTCCTGGCAGGCTTGCATGGTGTGCCGCGCACCCTGTATGAAGCAGCCGAAGTGGATGGCGCCAATGCCTGGCACAAACTCTGGGCGGTAACCATTCCCCAACTCTCCCCGGTCATTCTTTTCAACCTGGTCATTGGTCTAATCAACACTTTCCAGGTGTTTACGGCGGGTTATCTGCTCACCGCCGGCGGGCCCAAGAACGCAACCCTTTTCTATGTCCTCTACACCTACCGCAACGCGTTTGAATGGTTGAAGATGGGGTATGCGGCTTCCCTGTCCTGGGTCCTGTTTGCGATTGTCATGGTCATGACAATCTTCATTTTCCGTTCCTTGGGCAGAGCGGTTCATTACGAAGCGGGATAGTCGCGGGACCGGGACTGGGTCCCACCATACCCGGCGTGCATTCATGACGGCCACTACTCCATCGACCCGCCCTGCACCCGCTGTCCGGCCAACGCAGGCCATAGGCCGCGTCGCGACCAGGATCGCGATCTGGGTAATTCTGTGCGGTGGGGCGGTCGCCATGATCCTGCCGTTTCTGTGGATGATAAGTTCCTCCCTCAAGACCCGCAGCCAGGTGTGGGTGTTCCCGCCCGACTGGATACCCGACCCAGTCCAGTGGCACAACTATGTTGAGGCTCTTAGCGGCCTGCCCTTCCATGTCTACACCTTCAACACCTTGCGCATCACCATACCGGTGTTGCTGGGCACTCTGTTGACGGCTTCCATGTGTGGATACGGATTTGCGCGCATGCGGTTCCCGGGTAGGGACACCCTGTTCATGGTGTTCCTCAGCGTGCTGATGTTGCCCGCGATTGTCACCATGATTCCTGTGTTTGTCCTGTTCACGCATCTGGGTTGGGTCAACACCCTGAAGCCGTTGATCATTCCCCCGCTCCTGGGTGGCGGCCCCTTCAACGT
The DNA here is from genome assembly GCA_965219935.1 of Caldilineaceae bacterium. Lineage (GTDB taxonomy): Bacteria > Chloroflexota > Anaerolineae > Caldilineales > Caldilineaceae > Bin34. The sequence continues at coordinate 3,357,974 of CBDCOU010000003.1, forward strand.
ATTCCTCTTCCGCCAGTTTTTCCGCACGATCCCCAACGAACTGTCGGATGCAGCCCGTATGGACGGCTGCGGCGACCTGTACATCTACTGGCGGATCATATTGCCGCTTTCCCGCCCCGTGCTGGCCACCGTTGCCATCTTCACTTTCCTGGCCAACTGGAACGACTTTATCGGCCCTTTGCTTTACCTGCAATCCGATTCCAAGAAAACGATCGCCCTGGGTCTTGCGACCTTTTTGGGACTGTACTCAACCAACTGGGAATTGCTGATGGCTGCGGCGACCACGGTAACGATTCCAGCCCTGATCCTCTTTCTGTTCTGTCAGCGATACTTCGTGGAAGGTGTTGTGCTGACAGGTCTGCAGGGTGTCTGACGCCTCCTGGCACTAACCAAGGCCCTTCTTGCCCCCGGCAACAGGGTCTTCGTTCCGGTATGCTGCCGACCGCCTTGTGTGTTTGGTTCGGGGCCTGCTGCGCCGCCGCGCAGACCTCGCTCACCGGAGACCTTACTCGCATTGCGGATCTGAGTGAACACCTGGCTTGGGGAATTTGCGACCGGTGGCCAGAGGCCCAGCCGGTAGGCGGGCCATGTGTCCCCGGAATCGTATGCATGCAACTGCTGGGAGCGGACGCCCGTCAACTATTGAACTGGATGCCCACGGTTGCGGCTTCGACCGGCAGCGCTTGCGATGCGCGTACCGAGCGCACATCCCATGTCTTGCGGGCCATGCGGGTTCCTGATGGGCGGTCCTGCATCCGGCTGGGGATTAGCCGCATGACGACACGGCAGGAAATCGACGGGTTTCTCAGCCTTCTTGACCACGCACGCCGGAATCTTCTGGTCTGAACCGGATCTGTCGAAACTGCCAAGCCGGATCGCGCGCCCGCGGCGGCCCCCTTATAATTTCAGTCTGCGTCAATCCATGGGGAACCGTCACGAAGACGATGTCGAAGCCAATCCTGGAAGCGTATCCGGGAGCGGAACGGGTCAAGGAGTTCGTGCCGCTGGGCACGGACCGGCCGCGGCACCTGATCCCGGACCAAATCGAGGACTTCAACGAAAAGGGCTACCTCTGCCCGATCGATGTCTACACGCCGGCCGAAGCCGACGCCAACCGCGCCTACTTCGACGACCTGCTGGCGAAGGCCCTGGCCAAGGGCTGGAACAGCTACGGGCAGGCCGGATGGCATGTTCACTGCCGGGGGCTCCACGATTTCGTGACCGAGGAGCGGATCCTGGGACCCGTGCGCGATCTGCTGGGTCCCGACCTGGTGTGCTGGACTACCCACTTCTTCACCAAGCTGCCCGGTGACGGCAAGCAGGTCAGTTGGCACCAGGACGCCTCCTTCTGGCCCCTCACCCCCAGCAAGACCGTCACGGCCTGGCTGGCCTTCGACGACACGGACCGCGGCAATGCGGCCATGCAGGTGATTCCGGGCACCCACCGGCTGGGTCAGATGCCGTTCACATACTCGGAGGAAGGGGAGAACAACGTTCTCGACCAGTCCACCGTGGACATCAACTCCTTCGACGAGCCGCCCGTGCACCTGGAAATGAGGGCCGGCCAGATGTCGCTGCACACCGACTGGCTGCTGCACGGTTCGGATGCCAACCGCTCCGACCGGCGTCGTTGTGGCCTGACCCTGCGCTTCACGTCGCCGGACGTGCGCAACTTCACGGTGCCGGAGGGCACGGGCGTGATTGCCTGCGGACGCGATCCGTCGGGCTATTGGCAGCACCAGCCGCGTCCGACCGGAGAGGACATTCCCGATCCGCCCCGGCCGGAGGACGACTGGCAACGGCGTTCCGGCTGGAAACGGGCGTGGGACGACGCCCAGGGCCGGTAGTCCCCGAATAGCATGGCCGCCTCTGCTCCCGCTTTTCCGCAAGGCCCCGTCGCGTCCCGCGGCGGAATGACCGGCCGCCGTCGGCGCAACCTGATTGCCGGCTACGCGTTCCTGATTCCGAACCTGCTGGGTGTGCTCGCCTTCAGCCTGTTCCCCATTGCCACGACCATCTATCTGACGTTCCACGAATGGAACCTGTCGGACACCCCGGTCTTCAACGGCCTGCAGAACTTTGTCCTGATGGCCGGGGATTCCCTGTTCTGGAAGACGCTGGGCAACACCTTCTACTACACCTTCGTGGCTGTGCCGGTGGCGGTCTTCCTAGCGTTCTGGCTGGCCCTGCTCCTGGACCGCAAGATGCGGGGCGTGCTGTCGTTCCGGGTCATCTACTTCCTGCCCCACGTGACCCTGACCGTGGCGGCCTCCATCATCTGGGCCTGGATTTTCCAGGCGGAGTTCGGGCTGATCAACTGGGCGCTGTCCAAGATCAACATCGACGGCCCCTACTGGCTCACGGACAGCCGCTGGGCCATGATCTCCATCATCATCATGAGCAACTGGAAGGGGATCGGCTACGCCATGCTGATCTTCCTGGCCGGCCTGCAGGGGATTCCGGCGGAGCTGCTGGACGCGGCGACCGTCGACGGGGCCAATGGCTGGCGCAAGCTGCGCCATGTCAAGGTGCCGCTCTTGACCCCCACCATCTTCTTCATCCTGACCACCTCGTTCATCGGGGCGTTTCAGGCCTTCGACCAATTCATGATCATGACCAACGGCGGCCCGGCCTTCGCCACCACGCCGCTGGTCCTCTACATCTACAGGAACGGCTTCGCCTACTTCAAGATGGGCTATGCCACGAGCATGGCCAGCATCCTGTTCCTGTGCATCCTGGCGATCACGCTGTTCCAGTGGAGCGTGGCTAGGCGCTGGGTCTATGGTTTTGACATGGACAACTGAGAGGCGGGAAGTTTCGTGAACACAATTTCCACCGAAGCCGTCCAGGGCCGTCCCGCGGCCGGGTTGGGTGCCGGAACCAGTCCGATGGGGACGGAGCGCTCGCGCCTGCTGGGCAACCTCGGTGCCTGGGGCCTGCTCTCCTTGGGCGGCATCATCATGCTGGTGCCGTTCCTGTGGATGGTGCTGATGTCGTTCAAGAGCCTGGACGAGGTCTACACCTTTCCGCCGCAAATCCTGCCGAATCAGTTCCTGTTCTCCAACTATGGGGAGGTATGGGACCAGGTGCCAGTGGCGCGGTTCTTCTCCAACAGCGCGACCGTGGCGATCAGCGCCACGCTGGGGGTGCTGTTGACGTCGAGTCTGGGCGGCTATTCCTTTGCGCGCATCGACTACCCGGGCCGCAACACCATCTTCCTGCTGTACCTCTCGACCATGATGATCCCGTTTGCGGTCATCATGATCCCGCTGTTCGTGCAGATGCGCATGCTGGGCTGGATTAATTCCCTGTATGCCCTGATTGTCCCCGGACTCTTCAGCGCCTGGGGCACCTTCCTGATGCGGCAATTCATGATGGGCATCCCCAAGGAACTGGAGGAGGCGGCCGAAATCGACGGTTGCGGCCACTTCCGCATCTACAGCACGATCATCATGCCCCTCTGCAAGCCGGTCCTGGCCACACTGGCGATTTTCACCTTCATGGGTTTCTGGAACGACTTCCTGTGGCCCCTGATCGTGATCTCCTCGCGGGACCTCAAGACGCTGCCGCTGGGCCTGGCCGGCTTCCAGCAGAGGGTGGCGCTCAACACCCCTTGGCACCTGGTGATGGCCCTGGCCGTCGTCAGCGTGCTGCCGATCCTCCTGATCTTCATCATCGGGCAGAAGTACTACGTGCGCGGCATCGTGACTTCGGGCCTGAAAGGCGCGGCCTGACCCGCGTCCCCAGTAGGTTTTTGTTCACTGTCAATTCAACAAGGAAGTTGGTCAAGATGAAGGAAAGAAAAACCGGTTTGCAGATGACCCGGCGGGACTGGCTGCGCCTCATGGGCGTTTCCGGCTTCGCGGCCGGCCTGGCGGCCTGCGCGCCTCCGGGGGCGGCACCGGCCGACGAGGCCGCGGATGCCGAGGTCCTTGTCGATCGCTGGACCACCGGTCTGGTGGACCCGGACATCAGCGGAACCTTCCGCATTATTTCCTGGGAGGGCGAAGGGGAGATCGACAAGTTCATCCCCTTCATCGAGGGCTTCTTCGAGGAGCGCTACCCCAACATGGAGGTGGAGATCGAGTCCGGGGTTCCCTGGGGCGACTACTGGACCAAGCTGCCCACGCAGATCGCCGGTGGCGACCCTCCCGATCTGGCCTGGCAGCACCAGAGCCGCGGCTGGGTCTACCCGGACAAGGGCTGGTCCCATTCGATGCAGCAGTACGTCGAGTCCCACCCGCCGGACGGCTGGCCCGACGACTGGGAACCGAAGATGATCGAGATGTCCACCTACAAGGGCGAACTGCACTCGCTGCCCTACGGCTGGGTAACCTGGGGCCTGTTCGTGAATCGGGAAATCACCGACTCCATCCAGGAGTACCCCTTCCCCGACGACTGGACTTGGCAGGACCTGCGGGAAATCGCCAAGGAGGCCACGTCGGGCGAGGGCATGGACAAGATCTACGGCTGCCGCATCCCGATTTTCGACAAGACCCTGTGGGCCGTGTCCATGACCTGGGGCGCCGACCTGTTCGACACGGAGCGCACCCGCGGCAACTTTGACGACCCGATTGTCGAGGAAGCGGCCAAGTATCTTTGGGACCTCCGCTGGACCGACGGTTCGTCGCCGACGCCCGGCGACGAACAGGCCATGGGCCTGGGCGGCGAGTTCCTGTTCGCCTCCGGCCGCATCGGCATGCACATGGGCATCAGCGACATCGCGGCCCGGCTGGACAACGCCATCGGCGACAAGTTCCCCTGGGGCATCGCGCCCATTCCGACCGGTCCCAACGGCCGCTTCGGCTACGAGGGCGGTGCGCAGTGGATGATTCCGGCCGGCAGCAAGTTCCCGGAACTGGCCTACGAGCTGACCCGCTACGTGCTGTCCAACGAGGACATCCTGCCCACGCTGGGCATCGAGGGCAGCCTCTATCCGCCGCGCCTCAGTTTGGCGGAGTACGGCCTGCCCAAGGGCTGGGAGGAAAAGATCCCCAATGCCAAGCATGCCCTCCTGACGCTGGGCTTGGAGCAGCCGACCTACTACCAGTACTTCACCAAGTACCAGGAGTGGTCCGCGCTGTGGAGCAAGTGGATGGATCCGATATTCGTCGAGGGCAAGGACAACATCAAGGAGGCTCTGGTCGGCCTCAACAACGAGACCAACGAGCTGTTGGGCGCCGCCTAGCGGACATGCCATCGCCGGTGAATGCACCGGCAACAGCAACGGGGAGTCGGCTCAGGCCGGCTCCCCGTTTTTGCTATTTGTGGGTTTCGTTGGGACGCGTGCGCCAGACCGACTGGTCACCCACAGCCAAGCTGGAACCAGGCCGGCTCAACGGAAATCGGGGCCGGGCACCCGGCTCTGGAGGATGGGTTCGGCATCGCCGGTGTAGTCGGGAATCAAGCCCTCGATCCCGGCCTGGGTCCCCGGCGGCCATTGGCCCACCATGTTCCCCTCGCCCGCCATATGAGCCCTGAGCGGTTCGGAGTAGCGTTCCCAGCGGTGGAACCAGAGGGTGAGTACCGTACGCCGATGATCCGAGTTGTTGGCATGGGACCCGTGCAGCAACCGGGCATCACCCACCACCAGATCGCCGGCGGTGACCGGCACGGCGGTGTCCTCCGGTATGGGATGGAACGCCGGGTGGTCCGGATCGGTGGCTCTTTGCAGGGTTTCCGTATGTGCTTCGGGCACCAGGTCGTGCATCTCGTGCCTGCGGCGATGGGAGCCGCGCAGCACGCGCAGGCAGCCGTTGTCGGGCGTCGTGTCCACCAGGTAGTACATAAGGAAGACCTGGAGAGTCGGCTCGGTATAGCTGCAGGGCTCGTTCCAGCCGTACCAGTCCTGGTGCCAGAACAACGGCGGGGAATGCGGGGGTTTGCTGATGACAAAGCCAGAGGTGAAACGGGGTTCGGCGAATCCCAGGTCCTTGAGGGCCTGAAGGGCAGGAGCCCAGGCAACCAGTTCGGCAAACCAAGGATGGGCTGCCACGCTGATCAAACTGCCAGTTGAGCGTTGGCGCTCGAAGTGATCCTGGTCTTGGGCCTCCAGCACCTCGTCGGACACCTGGCGGGCCCGTTCCAGCATCTCGGACGAGAGAATGTTCGGCAGCAACGTATAGCCGTCCTCGGCCAGTTGGCGGCCCTGTTCCGCACGTTCCATGGTCTTGTGTTCCTTGGGTTCTGGCTGTCGAAAGTGGCAGCACAGCCATTATCCCCTACCAATTCAAGTGTCAATTTGACAGAGGCAGCACCAGTGGTCGGCCCCGGTCATTCCCCACACCACTCTTGCCCTGCCGGGACTGTTCAACTGGGTCACCGTGACCGCACACGCGCGGCCGCGGTGCCGGTGCCTGCCACCGTGCCGGACCGTCTGGTTCCCCACAAAGCCGCCCCCACGTTCACGGATGCCTACTTCCACGGACTGCCGCCCGTTTGGATGGACGGGATCACGATCACTTTGTACAAAGTCCAGCTTAGAATCCGGCAGTACGATGCCTGGCCGGGAATGAAAGAGCCGCCGCAGGACGCGGGCAGATACGGCAGCCGGCTCATCGAAGTCATTGGCAAGAACAAGAGGAAACGGCGGTAACGACAATGCGGTCTGATGAGAGTTTCGCGGCGCGCTCCAAGTGGCCCACCGTGGTGGCGATGGTTGTGCTGCTGGGGGGTACAGCACTGGGCTGGAACTGGATCTGGGGCATTTTCTTCCTCTTCTGGTCGGTGCAAGGCATTGCCAGCGGACAGGCCTTTGTGCTGCAGATGGTGTATCGGGATGAGAATCCTGTCCTGTTCTGGGTCGTCAGTCTGTCGTGGCTGGTTCTGGCCGTGATGACCGTCGTCTACGACATCTTTCCCCAGATCGCTCCCCAATTCGCCGCGGATTGGCTGGGCGTGCTTCCATGAGCGACCGCAGGACCATGCCCGTGCTGCCCGTCGAGGCATACACCTCGCAGGAGTGGTTCGACCGGGAACAGGAACGCATCTTTTCCCGCACTTGGGCCTGCGTCGGGTTCGCCGAGGACATCAGCGAGCCGGGACAGTACGTGTCGGTACAGGCCGGGCTGAACAACATCTTCGTCGTGATGGGGCGCGACCGGCGGCTGCGCGCCTTCCACAACATCTGCCGCCACCGGGGGACACAGTTGCTTCGGGCCGTAGGACAGACTCAGCGGGCCATCGTCTGTCCCTACCACGACTGGACCTATGACTTGGAAGGGTGCCTGATTTCCGTTCCCGAGCAGGAACGCCAGTTCCCCGGTCAGGACTTGACCTGCATCAGGCTGAAGCAGGCCTCCGTCGATCTGTGGCGGGGCATGCTCTGGGTGCATCCCGAGGAGAACGCCGGTTCCATCATGGAATGGTTCGGCGAGGTGGAGCCGCACCTGGGGCCGCACAAGGTGGAAGAGCTGATCGAGTACCCGGAAGGACGCACCGAGCACATCGTCGCCGCCAACTGGAAGATCGTGGTGGAGAACTACATTGACGGCTACCATCTGGCCCACCTACACTCCGGTACCTTGGCGATGTACGACCACTCGCGCATCCATTCGGGCTTCGTGGGACCGCACTTTGCCTTCTGGGAGCCGCCGACTGCGGACTACGCCAAGAACATCGAAAGAAACGCGCCCTATCCCCTGGTGATCCCGCCGGAGCAGGCCGGCGCCTGGGTGCCGATGCTGTTCCCCGGCATCGGTCTGGCCGAGGACGAGAGTTCGTGGACGCTGTTTCATGTCACTCCGCTAGCCCCCGACCGCACGCGCGTGGTCACCCGCAGCCGACTGGCCAACGCACCCATGCGGGCCTTCGCCCGGCAGGAGAGTCGTTCCTGGGGCTTCTGGGTTGGACGTATCACCGGCAAGTATGAGGGCGATGCCGACGATCCCATGGCGTCGGGCGACTTCATGGCCGAGGACATCCATGCCTGCGAGCAGCAGCAGAAATCGCTGCGCAGCCCCTACTTCGAGCACGGTCCCTCCTCCCGCGGAGAGGCCGGCGTGCGCCGGCATCAGGAACTGGTGCGGGATTGGGTGGAAGGCACGGATGGCTTCCCGTCGGGGCGCGGTGCGCCCAATTTGACATGATCCGGTGACGGTGGACGTGGAGAGGCGACACGGCCCGGCGGGTTCCCACAGCTGCTGCGCACGGGAAGCTTCCGGTTGCTGTGGTTCGGCGGGGCCCTGTCCGCCGTCGGTGATCAGTTCGATCTGATCCCCTTCCCCTGGCTGACACTGACAGGCCTTGGACCTTCGAGGGTGCCGGCGGTCCCATGTCGTTGCTGAGCCTGGGCGCGGGACTGCGGCGGGAAGTCCGGGAAATGTGCATGCCCAACAGCGCGAATCCAACCAAGGGGCAGTGAACCGGCATGTCGCAGAATCAGCCAGACGCCGGGGGCTTTCACCGTCTGCGCGTGCTGGACGCCCGTTCCGAAACCCGGCACGCCACCACTGTGCTATTCGACGTTCCACCGTCGCTGCAGGGGATTTTCCGCTGGCGCGCCGGACAGCACATCACGCTCCGCCTGGACATTGGCGGGGACGAGGTGCGGCGCTCCTATTCCATTTCCGACACTCCGGAGGAGGGAGGCGCGCTGCGCATTACCGTCAAACGGGTCGAGAACGGGCAGGCGTCCAACTACATCAACGACCGCATCTCGGCCGGGGACGAGGTGGATGTGATGCCGCCCTTTGGCGGGTTTTGCCTGGATCCGGAACCCCAGGGCCGGCGCACCTGCTACTTCTTTGGGGCCGGCAGCGGCATCACTCCCCTGTACGCCATGATTCGCTCCGTCCTGTATGCCGAACCCCATTCGGTGGCCCATCTGCTCTACGGCAACGTCAACGCCCAAGCCATCATTTTCCGTGACGACCTTGCCCGGTTGGAGGACGAGGTCGAAGGGCGTCTAACCGTGCGGCACATCCTGTCGGCGCCTGGGCTGCTGTCCTCCTTCCCCTACTGGCGTCGGGGTCGCATCAACGCTGCCGCCATCACGCGATTCATTGAAGAGCATCCGCCCTATGCCCAGGACGCGCAGTACTACATCTGCGGTCCCGGTGGGATGAACGCCGCCGTCCGCGCCGCGTTGACGGGTCTGGACGTGCCGGACGACCGCATCCATACCGAGAGCTACGGCATGCTTGAACCGCCGGACGATTCCGTTGCCGGGGTTGCCGTCGAGGGGACGGTGTGGCTGAACGGCAAGGAGCTGCGGGTGGAGGCACCCGCGGGGCAGACAGTGCTGAACGCCGTCCGCGCCGCCGGAGGCACCCCGCCCTATTCCTGTGAATCGGGTGTGTGCGGTGCCTGCCGGGCCCGGCTGAACAGCGGCAGCGTCCACATGCGGGCCCGCATGGCCCTCTCCGATGCCGAGGTGGCCCGCGGCACCATCCTGACCTGCCAGGCCCTGCCCACGACGCCGCACATCACTGTGGAATACCGGTAGCTGCAGTCAGTCCCGGTTTCGGCCAGAACTGCTTCGGCAGGAGCGTTCGCAATGCTCCCCGGTCCTTCGGAAAGGGGTTGGGGCTGGAGTGAAGTGCCGGACGGGCATGTGCGCCTGCCAAGACTTCAGGAATTGGTTCCAGCGCGTCCTGCTTGGCCTGCAGGAGTTGGATACGCCCGTCCCTTGATGGCCCGGCGCAACTCCGGAAGAAGCGCTCCACCGGGTTTAGTTCGGGGGCGTAGGGCGCACTCCTCGGGGCATCCACGCCCTGATGGCCCCTGACTCCGTCCCGGACCCAGCCGTTAATCCCTGGCTCTTCCGCCCAGACCCCTGGATGCGGGCCATCCTCGTTGCTACGGACCTTCACCCACTGTAGATGAGCCGGTTTCCTGTGTTCCACCGTGTTTGGCACCGACTTTTTTGGCGACACTCGGCATGCCATGCCCGTCGCCTGTGGACTCGGGCCAATATCAACGAGATTGAAACAGTGCCGGTCACTGCATCCATGGACAGGCAGTGGGTTATGCGGTGATATGATCCGCGGCCTGGCGATCCAGCCTTAATTCCATACAAGCCGGAGCTTGCAAGGACAACAACATGATCAGCATGTCCCTAATGTCGCGTCGTCGATTCCTGTCGTTGACGGGAGTGACCGTCGCGGGCGGTGCCTTGGCCGCGTGTGTCGCACCGACGGCCCCGGCTGCCGATGATGCCGCCATGGCCCCGGAACCGCTGCGCATTACCCATTGGTGGGGTGAAGCCTTCGACAACGCCATGAGCACCTTCGCCGAGCAGCATCCGCAATACGATGTCTCCAACGAACCGGCTCCGTGGGATGGCTACCACACCAAGATTCCCACCACGGTGGCCGCCGGCACAGCTGCCGATGTCATGTTCATGAATGCCGGCCAGTTCATGGAATTGTTGCCTCAGGGCGTGGGGGCGGACCTGACCGAACACCTCAATGGCGATCCGGACATTGATGCCGATTTGTGGGCAATCGATCCAGCCCTTGACACCGGCTGGGAAGGTGTGCCTTACGGGTTGCCGCAATGGCACCCGGACAGCGCCAACCTGTGGGTCAACAAGGATTTGATGAGCGAAGCGGGCATCGAAACGCCCGAATGGGGCCATGATGAATTCATGACCTGGAACTGGGATGATCTCGTGGAAGCTGCGGTTGCCACAACCAAGCGCATGGACGACGGTTCGTTTGAGCAGTGGGGCATAGCGCTGGGCCGCCTCCATTCCAGTGCCTACCGGGACATGGTCTGGACCAATGGCGGTGAATTCTTTGACGATGCCACCCACGAAAGACCCACAGTGAGCCTCTTTTCCGATCCCGAGGTCGTTGAGGCCTTCCAATACCTGGTGGACTTCGAACTGAAGCACAACGTCGGCACTCGCCCGGACGACGAAGCCGTGATTGGACCCGATGGTTCCTACCTCAGCGGCAAGGTGGCCATTACCTGGAATTGGAACATCTACGGCGTGATGAAACAGGCAAATTTCGACTGGGGCATCATTACACCCCCCTTCCAGAAGGGCAGGGCCAACAAATACGGGGGCAACAGTTGGGTTGTCAACGCGGCGTCCGATCACCAGGATGCAGGTTACGAATTCGTCAGTTGGGGCGCTACCAAACTGGAAGGCCAGAAACAGTTCGTGGCGGTGGGGACTGTTCCCGCCTACAATCCCCATGGGATTATTCCGGAAGCCGAAAGCGAAGCACAGTCCAATGTATGGAAGTTGATCATTGCCCGTCAGGAGGCGGCCCTTGAGGATGGCGTGGCACGTGCCTATGCCTTGGGCCCCCACGGCACCGAAATCGAGGATATTCTCAATGCGGAAATCGCCTTGATTTTCAATGGCGATCAGTCCGTGGAAGAAACGCTGGCCAACGTCAAGGCACAGGCGGATCCATTGTTGGGCTAGGACCCTGAAGTGAGGGTAAGCCATTGTTGAGCCACCGTCGCCCGGAAGTCTTCGGGCGACGGTGGCCTGTTTGTTTTTGCACCGAAAGGCGCAAATCATGAGCATGCGTTTGCGTGAGGAACTGGAGGCCTACCTCTTCCTCCTGCCCTGGATCCTCGGCTTCCTGATCTTCCTGGTGGGGCCATTGGCGGCCTCCCTTTATTTCTCGCTGGCCGACTACAACATTCTCCAGCCCCCCAAACTGGTGGGCTTGGCCAACTACCAGACGATGTTCATGGACGACCCGCTGTTCGTGAAGTCTCTGCGCATTACTGCCATCTACACCTTTGCCAGCGTACCGCTGATCGTAACCCTGGGGTATCTGGTCGCCCTGTTGCTGAACCAGAAAGTGCGCGGGTTGGCTGTTTGGCGCACCATCTTCTACCTTCCGGCCGTCGTGTCGGGCGTAGCCGTCGCCGTGATGTGGGTGTGGGTCTTCGATCCGGACGGTGGCATTGTCAACAATCTGTTGAGTTTGGCAGGCATTGAAGGTCCCGCGTGGTTCACGGACCCCGACTGGGCCCTGACTACCCTGATTCTCACCAGCCTGTGGGGCATCGGCGGTGGCATGGTCGTCTATCTGGCTGGCATGCAGGGCGTACCCACGCACCTGTATGAGGCCTGCGAGTTGGATGGTGGCGGCACTTGGAACCGTTTCTGGCATGTCACGCTGCCGATGACCACCCCGGTGATTTTCTTCAATCTGCTCATTGGGATCATTGGTTCGTGGCAGGTGTTCACAAACGCCTTCGTGATAACCAACGGTGGTCCAGCCAACGCGACCCTGTTTTATGTCCTGTTTCTGTACCGCCAGGGCTGGAAGTACCACAAAATGGGATATGCATCCGCCCTGGCCTGGGTGCTCTTTTTCATCATCCTGATTTTCACGATCGTCGTCTTCAAGACATCGGGTTGGGTCTATTACGAATCAGATCAAGCAGATCAATCCAAATGATGCCGTCCAAAGGTGGGAGACGTCGTCCGGCCAGTCCTCAATCGATATTCCGTTATCTCTCAACCAGAATTGATCCAGGTGCTGCGTGAGTACTCAACTGCAATCCTTGCCCACTTGGCGGCAGCGGCGCAGTGTGCACATGGTCATAACCCATACGCTGTATTATCTGATTCTGGCAACGGTTGGCGCCATGCTGATGGTGCCCTTCCTGTGGATGGTGGTGAGTTCGGTGAAGGCCGAGCACGAAATTTTCAGCATCCCCACGACCTGGATACCCGAGCGCATTCGCTGGGAGAACTACACGCATGCCTTGGAGAGCTTTCCCTTCTTCCGCGCGCTGTTGAATACGCTGTTTATCACCGTCGCCGTAATCGTCGGCCGGCTACTGAGTACTTCGCTGGCGGCCTATGCCTTCGCCCGCATGCGTTTTCGGCTGCGCACACCCTTGTTCGTGCTGGTGCTGTCCACGCTGATGATTCCCTACCACGTGACCCTGATTCCCACCTACATCCTTTTCACGAAGTTGGGTTGGATTGACACATTCTTGCCTCTTATCGTGCCCAACTGGCTAGGCCTGGGTGCGTTCTACATCTTCCTGCTGCGCCAGTTTTTCATGACAGTCCCGTCGGAAATGAACGATGCCGCCCGCATTGACGGCTGCAGCCATTTCGGCATCTTTGCCCGGGTGATCCTGCCCCTGTCCATTCCCGCCCTGGCCACCGTGACCATCTTCACCTTCCTGGAGCAGTGGAACGATTTCCTGGCACCGATCATTTACCTGAATTCCCCCGACAAACACACACTGGCCATTGCCATCCAGTTCTACCGGCAATCCGCTTCGGGTGCCGGCTGGGGTCCTGTGCGTACCTGGGCTCATTTGATGGTCGTGTCCCTGTTGACCATGGCCCCGTGCCTCCTGCTCTTCTTCTTCGCTCAGCGTTATTTCATCCAGGGTGTGGTCATCAGTGGGGTCAAGGGCTAGACCGCTGCTGTCGGGACCTGTACACCTTCCACCAACACAGGACAACTGCCCATGGACATCCAGGCGTCGGACAAGCGGGACCAACTGCACCGGGAGGGTTACTGTATCTTTCCCGGTGTCCTGGATGCAGCAACACTCCAGGACCTGCGCGCGGCCACTGCCAGGTTGATAGCGCCCAGGACCGCGGCCGACCGGGCCCGGCACCGGTCCACCGGCAGCATGTTCGGCTTCTCGGGGGTGGAGGACGAAATCTGGGGCGAGTTGGTGCTGTACCCCGGCCTGTTTGATTGCCTGCGGCAGTTGGGATACACGGAAGTGACCTTCACCGACGGATACGTGATCAGCAAGCCGCCGCAGAGTCCGCAACTGTTTTGGCACTACGACTGGTTCACCTGGGTGGAGCCGGAGGATTTTCAGCCAGCGCCGCAGCAGGTGTTCGCCATGTACTACCTGACGGACACCTCCCGCTACAACGGCTGCCTGCGCGTGATTCCCGGTTCGCACTACCGGCACAATCCCTTGCACGAGGTGATTGGGCAGCCCCACTCCGAGGAACTGCACCGCATGGAGGATGCCAATCGGCCGGAGTTCCGGCCGCGGGCGGACGAGATTGACGTGCCGGTACGGGCCGGAGACCTGGTGCTGGGGGATGCGCGTTTGCTGCATGCGGCGCACGGGAACCAGAGTGACGAGGAGCGCACGGTCATTACCCTGTGGTATCAGCCGGACTTCCCTTCGCTGCCCGAAGCCACCCGGCGGCAGATGGTGGAGAAGTCGCAGACGCTGCCTGCAAGTTGGAATTCCGAACTGCGCCGTGCCGTGCAGGCGGTGATGGCCCATTACGAGGGCTCGGTGTCGGCGCACCCGCGCATGTACCGCCCCCAAGACCCGAAGGAAGGACAGACAGCATGAAAGGTTTCCTGCATTTGCTGGCAGGTGGAGTCGCCCTACTGGCACTGGCGGCCTGCGTGATTCCGCCTGTGCCGGAGCCGGAGTTTGGCATTGTCCACGGCCCTCCCTCCCGTGCTTTTGTGGACGCCACCCGCAGTGCGGGAATCGAGGCGGTCCACCGAGGCGAGTTCGCCATGGACGGGGTAGAGGGCTATCTGGGCGTGGGACAGGCTTGGGGCGACTATGACAACGACGGTTGGGTCGACCTGTTCGTGACCGGCAACCTGGCGCCCAACGTGCTGTACCGCAACCAACAGGACGGCCGCTTCGCCGAGTCCCCGTGGTCCGACCAGCTGGCGTTGCCGGAACAGGTGAGCGGCGGGGCCGTGTGGGCGGACTATGACAACGACGGTTGGCTGGACCTGTACATCCTGAACAAGGAGGCCAACACCCTCATGCGCAATCTGGCGGGGCAGGGCTTCGTCGATGTCACGGCGGAGGCAGGCGTGGGTGATACCGCCAAGGGCCAGTCGGCCGCCTGGGGCGATTTTGACAATGACGGTTGGTTGGACCTCTATGTTGTCAACTGGACCTGCCTGCCGGACTGCAAGCCCGTGGATTTCGAGACGCATCAGGACCGCCTGTACCGTAACAACGGGGACGGTACCTTCACGGACCTGTCCAACACGATGGCGCGCGACCGGTTGCTGGGGGCTGGTTTTGCCGGCAGTTTCCTGGATTACGACAACGACGGCGATCTGGACGTCTATGTTGTCAACGACGAGTACGCCAATCCGATCGGCAACGTCCTGTGGCGCAACGACGGGCCCGGTTGTGAAGGTTGGTGCTGGCACGACGCCGGGCCCGAGACGGGGGCCGGGGTTGTCACCAGCGGCATGGGCCTGGCCGTCAACGACTACGACAACGACGGCGATTTGGACATGTACTTCTCCAACATGGTCCGTCCCATGACCCTGTTGACCAACGACGGTACCGGCGGCTTCGCGAACACCGAGGACAAGGCCGGCGTCGGGGTACACGAAAACGGTGTGACGGGTTGGGGTGCCCTGTTTTTCGACTACGACAACGATGGCTGGCGCGACCTGTTCCTGGCGGCGACCACGGTGAAGCCGCGAGCCTTGGAACCAGGGGCATTGATGGACATGTTGTTTGAGCGGCAGAACTACCTCTATCACAATCAGCAGGACGGTTCCTTCCAGGATGTGACGCCCGAAATCTGGAAGGAGCAGCCCCGTCCCACCATGGGGGCGGCCTACGCCGACTACGATCGGGATGGCTGGCTGGATTTCATCGTCACGGAGTGGAATGAAGGCTTCACGCTCTATCGCAATCAGGGCGCGGAAGGCACCGGCCATCACTGGCTGACCGTGCGCTTGATCGGTGGTCAGGGAGTGAACCGAGACGCGATTGGGGCCCGTGTCACGGTGGCAACGGATGGCGGACCAGTGCAGATGCAGGAAGTCAAGAGCGGCTCCAGTCTGGGTGCCGGCAACGACCTGTCCCTGCATTTCGGGCTGGGCTCCGCTGCGCAGGCCAACGTGACCATCATCTGGCCGGACGGCTCCGTTGAGACCCATTCCGGTGTGGTTGCAGACCAGATCTGGCAAGTCGCTCGCTGATTCGTCGCCGCGTACCAAAGACTGATGTAAAGTCCAACTGGGCCGCAAACGGAGTCCTGTCAGGATCCAATACCCGCACCGGCTTTGGAGCGGGTTTGCCACTCCAGTGGTCTGGACACTTCTGAGGCGGTGGTGCCTCCCTTGTGCAGTGGTGGTGCGTGCGACGGAAGGGCGGTGCCGGGGTTCGGAATCGCTGCAGTGGCTGCCTGTCTGCTTCGGTTGCACCGAACGCCAGTACAATCGTGGCGGGTCGGTGAGCACCCATCCGCACTGGCGGTGTGGGACTCGCCTTGGATCCTAAGCTGAGCATGTGAGGTAGATCGCTGCGCGGTGACCTGTGAACTTCGCGGGACCCGCAAGCGACACCTGCATCCGTGCAGCCACTCGAGCTTCAAAGGGTCCATGCCGCGGCACACCCATTGGCCTTCGTCTTTCCATACGCAATCGGTCCAGCCGGGAATCAACATGTTGCAGCGAGTTCGGATTCAAGGCTTCAAGTCCTTGGCTGATGTGGAAGTCAACCTTCAGCAGTTGGTGGTGCTGTGTGGCCCGAACGCCTCCGGCAAAAGCAACTTCCTTGATGCCTTGCAGCTTCTGTCCAGGATCGCAACCGGGCGCACGCTCAAGGAAGCATTTGAGCCGCCCTATCGGGGGTCCGCGCTGGAATCGTTTCAAATCGGCGATGAAGGTCTGGCGGGCTTGGTCAGGAAGGAGCGGCTCATGTTCTCCATCAAGGCGGATCTGGAAATATCCGATTCGGTCGCGGACGAAGTTGATCGTCAAATTGCCGAAATGCGCCATCGAAGTGGCAATCCGTCCGAAGGACAAGCCGACAAACCCCCATCTCGGGTCCGGGAACGTCTATTGAGGTACACGATTGAAGTCGAGATGCATCCCCGCACGGGCGTAGTCCGTGTAGCGGACGAATCCCTAGTGGCCTTGAACAGAAACGGGACTCCAAGCAAGAGTCGACGACCATTTTTTGAGCGGGTGGGCCAAAGGCTTCATTTGCGCCGGGAGGGGCAAGCACATCCTACCTACCATGATCGGTATCTGGATCACAGTCTGCTGTCCCTGTCGCTGTATCCCCCGCACTACCCACACGTGGCGGCCGTGCAAAGGGAACTGTCTCTCTGGATGTTTTTCTACTTCGAACCGCGTGAACGCATGCGTGCCGCCAATCCCGTGAAGGAGGTGAAGCACATTGGTCTGATGGGGGAAGACCTTGCGGCTTTCCTCAATTCCCTCAAGTGCGCAAGTCCCAAGCAGTTCGACGCGGTGGAACGGGCACTCAAGATGCTGGTGCCCAACATCGACGGCATAGAGGTGGAAGTGACTGGACTTGGAGAGGTGGAACTCCGGTTGAAAGAGCGCGGTGTGGCGATACCGGCCAGCGTGGTGTCCGAAGGAACGTTGCGTCTTCTGGGGCTGCTGTCACTCATAGGTGTCGGGGAGCAGCCGTGCCTGATTGGATTCGAGGAACCGGAAAACGGTGTCCACCCCAGGCGCATGGAGTTGATCGCGGAGTTCCTGCATTCCCGTGCTCGATCGGGCAAGACCCAGTACATCGTCACAACACACTCTCCCCGGCTGGCCGATCAGCTTGACGACGGCAACCTGTACTTTGTCAAGAGGAATGGCCAGCAGACTCGCATCGATCCGTTCAGAACCTGGGGTCCGCTTGGACGCCGTGAGGACGTCGAATCAGGTTTTGCCGGCCAGGGATCCGATCTCCCGGTCTCCGAACGCATGCTGAGAGGAGACTTTGATGCCTAGCATTGTCCTGTTCTGCGAGGATTCCGCACTTGAAACGGTGATTGGCAGTCTGGTGGAGCGGATGGCGGAGGAACAAGATGCCAAGGTGCAGGTTGTCAAACGCAGTGTTGGCGGCGGCCACGGAGCAGTAGTGGGGGAGTTTCGGCAGTTCACGAAAGATATGCGTGAATTGTCTTCTAGTCTGCCCGACCTGGTGATTGTCGCCACGGATGTGAATTGCCAGGGGCGGGCAACTCGCGTTAAGGAGCTCGAGTCAATCGGTCCATTCCAGTTTCCGGTGGCATTCGCATTACCTGATCCTCATGTCGAACGATGGCTCTTGTTGGATGGCTCTGCGTTCAGGGACGTTGTGGGCAAAGGGTGTGATGCTCCGGATCACAAGTGTGAACGTGGTCGGTACAAGCAGTTCCTTGATGAAGCAGTGCGGCAGGCAGGGATAGAGCCCATCCTGGGGGGCTTGGAGTTCGCACCGGACATTGTTCGGAAGATGGATCTGCGTAGGGCTGGGCGGAATGATGCTGCGTTGAAGCTGTTCGTGGACGAGTTGGGACGCTACCTGCGCGATTGGCAACGTTGAACGCGGTGTATGTTCTCGAATGCCGCGGGCGGGTGCCTGTCCGCGGCCAGAGCCTGTACCGATTGCAGTCGGTCTTGGCGGCCGCGGATGTCTCGGATGACGCGCCCGGTATCGATTCGCCTGTCCACCAAAGGAGCCAGTGACCGGGACGGGATATTGGACTGTCCGGTTGTCCCGATGCTTTCGGGAATCCTGGCGTTGCCATCCATGGGATGCCGCCGCCAATTTTGGACTCTGGCCATGTGGTTCCGCGTTGCCGCCAGTTGTCCGATGCCAGCTGCAGTGGTCGGTGAAGACGAATTGGACGGAGAGAGGACCGCGATGGCAGTACGGCAAGGACTTGTATCGCCGGAGGGTTCCGAGCCCGGTGGAGTGCGAGTCCTGGAATCACCGGTTCCGCAGATCCAGGGCGACGAGGTGCAGGAGTGATGGGACTTATATCCGGTCCCCGGTGCACTACGATCCCGCTTGTTCCTACCGCTCCGACTTCAGGCGCACGCGTCCCTGCATTGCTGCCTCCCGGAGTGCGAGCAGAACCGGTTCCGTCTCCGGCGGTCGCACCCGGACCAGGCGCGGCAGCAAGACCTTGTCCAAGTGGGTCAGGGCCTCCTTGTCGATGCCCCGAATGTGCCGTCCCACGGTGCGCGACCTGCGCACGGCACACGGTTCCCGGTCCAGGCCCGTCTCCTTCAGGGTCGGCTCATACACCTGGCTGTCATCGGTGGTGCTCTCCCCCCACCACGCTTTTCCAGACTGTGAATCAACCTGTCCAGTCGAAGTTCGGACCCCTTTGCGCCTCCCTTTAGTTATTCCCATGCTCATTGCAACCGTGCCGGACAGGTCCCTGAAACCGACGTTGTGCACGTGCAGGTCGGCCACACCGGGGACGTTGGCCGGCAGTGCAAGGCGCTGCCGACCCTGGATGCGAAGCCAGCCGCGGACAATCAGGTGGCGGGGACAGGTGCCGTCGCGCCGCCAGGCACACGCCCGGGTTGTCGGGCGGGGCCAGTTGGTGTTCGGGATGGGCAGGGGCAAGGATGAAGTCCACGGGGAGGGGAACTTTTTGGTTTTTTGAAGCAAACCAATTGTCAAGGCCCCCTCATCCCTTGCCAGGCTTGGAACCAACATCAACATTAAAAGCACAGTGTCATACAATGTTGGCGTTGCATGCTATCGCCATACGGGAGCTAGCCATGGTCACCAAGTGCCAGATGGCGGCACTGACGAGGGACCAGGGCAGAGAACTGGTGCGGGCGCGCGCCGGGCGTTTCCGCAGTGGCGGGCCCGGGTCTGGCTACAGGGGGAACAGGACCACACAGGGACCGCCTCCGGATAGCGTTCAACTTCTGCGCCGCCAAGCAGTATCTAGGGCGGGCCGCCTGCCAGACCTGCACCGCGGCCTGCCACCACTTCCACGTCAACGCCCTGCTCGCAGCCCTGACCAGGTTCCGAATGGGGCTATGCCATGCCGTCGCCCGCGCGCTGGAACACTTTTCGATGGGCAGCGCCAAACTCAGGGCCTTCCTGCAACCATTGGTGGCCAGGCGTTGTGCAACGGACGGGCTGGGTTGCTCCCCGCAAATGCAGGTTCTGTTCGCACTGGGTCAATCGAGCCGCCCAGCTGAATCCGCGGCAAACTCTCCCGTGATCCGCCGTCTACGCGCCCGGATCCGATATCAACGGAGTTGAAACAATGCCAACAACAGTTCCTGCCATTGAAATATGGAAATACCGTGCCAGGATGTTGAGTCTTGGCCTGGGTCAGTTGGTATTGCTTCTGGGGGTGATATCAAGGCCTGTCTTGTCTCAAGACAGTTCAACCTACGTGGTCCAACCCGGAGACACCCTGTCCCGGATCGCGAGGGAGTACGGCGTCACGGTGGCCCAGATACTGGCCGACAATCCCAGTATTTCCGATCCCAATCTGATACACGTAGGTACAACTCTTACGATCTCCAGTATCCCCACATCGAATCCTGTCCCTACTCCCACATCGAGTCCTACTCCACAACCCACGCCAGGAACGGCGAGCCGTTCCTCTGTCAACCCCTTTCAGACCTGCGATCCACTCCCTACCCAGCAAGAGCGCGAGGACTGCTGGTGGCAATGGCATCAGGAACAGGGGACCGGTTCCACATCGAATCCTATCCCTCAACCCACGCCAGTGGCGCAAGTCGCGCCAGTACCGGCGAACCGTCCCACAGGGGGAGGGGATAGCGATGATGGCGACGATACCGACAATGACGGCTTCGACACGACGGCCAACACGGACAATGACGGCTTCGACACGACCAACAACACCGACAACGATGGCTTCGACACGACGGCCAACACGGACAATGACGGCTTCGACACGACCAACAACACCGACAACGATGGCTTCGACACGACGGCCAACACGGACCACGACGGCTTCGACACGACAGGCAACCTTGCCACCGCTACCGCCACCGACAGCGACAACTTCAGCAGCTAACAGGTTGTTAAAGAAGTGAGGATGCCGTGCTCCATCTGCCCTTGCGCGTCGATGCCACCATGGCCTGGGCGAGGCTGCACTGTCCATCCTGTGACATTGCGCCGAAGTGTGGCCCGGTGGAATCTTGAGTATCAATCCTGACACAGGTTGGACGGCCCCCAAGGCACGCAGGCACATCCTCTTCCCCACCATCGATGTGGCCCTTTGTGAATATGGGTCCGATTGTCCGGAGGGGGCATCCCGTCATCCCTTGTGCTCGATCAAGGGCTTGGCGGGCGGTGCCTACCGATGCCTCTGTGACCGCCTCGATGTGATGTACGCGGCTCCTGACCGACGAAAACGAGCCGCCGATGCCCGGCGCCGGATGCAACGACCGGGTGGACTTCGCTGGTACCCAACGGGCGAATGCAGCCCATGTCAACACCACGGATCCAGAGGCCCTGCTGGTGTGCAAGGGCCGAGGTCAATCCACCGTCTTGGCCGTGAAGTCACATCCCAACGACCCGCGCTGCGACATCAAGGTGACCGTCGCGGACGGTATAGCCATCCGCGACGCGGTTCTGCAGATGGGGATTCCGATCGCAATCCTGGCTGTGGGTTGGGCATGCCACGCCCAAGGAAGCCCTGCAGGCATTGGGCATGGCCACTGGTGAGGTATGCCGGACCAGCCTGCACCATCGCGAGCGGATTGAATCGATCTTCGGATGGAGCAAGGGGATGGGCTGCTTGGCTGTCAGCTTTATCGGCCCGACCCAAGGCCCGCGGCGTCCTTGCGTACCCGCGTGGGAGATCGGTTGAGGCTTGCATAGAGCTCCCAATCCTTGCCTGTTCACTCAATTCACAGCCGGTAGTGGCCGGGCTGAATGCAAGGTTTCCACATCTTGTGTAACTCACTGCTTCTTCAACAGTCTGTCGAGGGCGATCACCCTTCGCCCACGACCGTGTCCCTGTACCCGCAGGTCGACTTCCCAGACGACCCTGGCTTACGGGAGTTGCCTCAGCTCTTCGATGCGGACTGGCTGTGGCGAGCGTATCGTCAGCAGTTCGGTAAGCCGGGGACCGACCCCTGTCGGATTCGCATTCGTCAGTTCAGCTACAACGTTTCCAGGATCGCTATCGTCAGCTATGAGTTGGATTGGCACCCTGACGAATTCATCCCGTCGCGCCTCTTTACGGTCAAGATTGAACGCGGCAAGCCTGTCGAGCTATTTCGATATCCTGAGGACAGCCGTCTGCCGGGCCTACGCACAGTCGCCGATCCCGAAACCGCCCGCAGGCCCATCAGCAGGTATATCTTGGCCATGCCGCCGCGCCGTGTGCGTGTCGAATTGATTCGTTACCGGCCCGCCAGTCGGGCCGTACTGCGTCACAGTGTGAACAGAGTCAGGTTTTATGCGCGTGTCATGCGGCCAAATGCAGTCGCTCCCTTTCTCAAGGCCCAAGAATTGGTGGGGCAGTCAAGTTTCGTTGTACCGCGACTTGCCGGAAATTGGGCGGAAGGCGGTGTCGTGTGGATGTCGGAAATACCCGGCAAAAACCTGCGTCGGGGCCTGCGTCAAGGCAAGGCACCGGATCCCACACTTCTTCTTGACGGGCTGGAGACCCTGTGGAATGTGTCGCCCAAGGGAGGCACCAATCGCCCATTCAACCTGCCGCGGGCTTATCGGCGAGCCAGGCGTAGCTTCATGCACCACATACAAGACAGCCGTGCCGCTCTGCGAAGCTTCAATGACGCTACCAAGGCACTGGACCCATTCATTCGATCATGGCACCCCTCCGGCATCGCCCACAATGACTTCTACGATGATCAGATGTTGCTCTTGGGCGATGGCAGAATAGCACTGGTGGATTTTGAGGAAGCGGGTCCAGGTGACCCGATGCTGGATGTGGGCAACTTCCTGGCACATCTGCAAGGTGCGTATCACTTTGGGCGCAAGAGGGAGAACGATGCAAGGGCGGCATTTTGTCCTGTGTTCCGGCACGCCGCGCTGGAACGATTTCGATGGAGTGAACGAGAACTTGCTTTCCGCGAAGCAGCTTGTCTGTTCAGGATGTGCACAAACTTCATTCGCCATCCCCAATCGGATTGGCTGGGCAAGTTGGAAGCCGGTCTGTCTCTGGTGAACGAAACCCTGGGATGAAAGTCATCTTCGCACAATCTTCGCTTGTTTTACTGTCTTGACGAGGTTGTGTTGGATGCGGAATATCAATGCCGCCTGCAATATCCTGGCGAGGCTGTACGACGAAGAGATTAAGTTGCACATGCCCTACAGGGAGGTCAAAGCCCTGCTCGCGGAACGAACCGGAACAGCGGTGGGAATTGCCCGCCCTGGACTCGAGTTGCAGGGACATGCAACAGCGCCCCTATCAACCGAGAGCGAATCACTTCGGCCTGTACTGAAATGTACAGGTTAGAGGAAGAGTCAGAATTCAACACCACCGGTATCTGGATACCTGGGCGCCAACTCGGATACCTGCCAAAGCGCATCGCTTGCCGGATCCTTGGTCTCTTTTCTCAATCTGCCTGACAAAGGTGCCAAATGGCTTCGACCTCTGTCTCGTTGTACGGTGTGCCATCCGGGTGAAAGATGTCGTGGAACCACAGATCAGGTTCAGATGCTCCACGAGGCCATCCCCATGGGAAGTGCGTCTGGGTTTTTCCGTTTACCAGCCCCCAACAGTAGCCCCCGATGCATTCCTGTTTCAGGAAGGGCAGATGCGTTTCGAAGAGACTGTCGCGTGTGCGAGCCATCCATTCAGTGCAAACAAGGGGATATCCATACGCTTTTAGGTCATCGACCTGTTTTCTCAGCGTTTCCAAGTCGTCGTAGTTGTGGAAAGTCAGGATATCGGATTGTTCCGTTATGACTTCGTGCAGCGCAACGAAGTCAGGATGCCAGATACCTGTGGTAAGCGGTTGCCGGGGCTTGGCCCCACGCGCCCATTGGAAAGCCTCGCGCAGCAAGGGCAGACTCTTGTCGCCCATTTCGGCGGCACCCGGCTCGTTGTAGAGATCCCAGGCAACAACCCGCGTATCCTGGGAGAAACGAGAGACAACCGATGTGACATAGTCCTCCAACCCGGCCCAAACGGTCCGGTCAACTACCCGTTCGTGGCCCGGACTTGGCGTCCATCCGCTGTTGTGGACACCGGGAACCGGTTCGTCCTGTTTGCCCAAGTAAGGTTGTCTTCCCGCAAACGCACAGTCGTCGAACAGACAGAACATCGTGGAAATGCCGTGCTTGCCGGCTACCTGCAGGAAATGGTCAATTCGGTCTGTCAACCCCTCCGGATCGTGCTGCCATACCAAATACTGGAGAAAGACACGACAGGTGTTGAACCCCACGTTGTTTGCCCATCCGAGCTCGCAATCCATCGTGCCCGGATCGAATGTGTCGCTCTGCCACATTTCGGTGCTGTTGATCGCGGTGCTGGTCACATAGTTGAAACCACAGAGCCAGGCTCGCGACCGGCACCAGTCCCACGCCCTGTCGGCGGTCCAACGAATATCGAAGGTTTGTGTCATGACGCTCAGTTGCGTGCTGGAACAGGCTTTGACTGCATTCGCGGTCCAATGCCGGAACCAATGCGCTCGCCCCCACTGTCACCGGCAGGTTGGTGAAGAAGCAGTGCACGGTGCAGGCCAGCCCGGTCCCAAGGCGTGCAGACAGATGAGATCAGCCTGCAGCCGTCACGTGCACCCCTTGCGGTCGCGGTCCAGTCCCCACCCGTCGGATTGGATGGTGCCGGCACAATGATTGCAGCGTCCCGGACGGGACTGGTGTGCGAGAACGGTTCGTCGCGCAACGGTGCAATCGAGGTCACGGGAGATCCGGCATGAGTTATGGCGGAGACAGCCACATCCTACCGGGTTCCGTTGCGCACCACTGAATCGATTCCCACGCCACTTGCAACAGTCTCATCCCCTGACCGGACCCTGTTTCAGCGGTACCGTTGGGACAACCCAATAGCCCGGCCTGTCAAGGCGGCGCGTCCGAGGCCGGGAATCCGGACGCACCATGGGGAAAGCCGGTCCAAGTCCGACACTGTTCCACAACGGTGGGGCGCACCCGCGCCAAGTCCGAATGCCCTCCGCCCGGTGCAGATCGAGCAGACAGCCGCAAGCATCGTCCCAGACAAGGTGCTCAGCCAAGGAACGAAAAGCGTACAGCAAGGGTTGCGTCAAACCGATTTGAACTTCGGGTCTGCAACTGCAGTGTGCATTGAGACGCGATAGTGACGACTTGGTTTGGACTTCGTCATCTCCAGTTCCAACTTGGGGATGGCATAGCTGATGCATCTCAATTGATCTTTCACGTTCATGCGGCCACCTCTTCGATGCACCAAAAGGGTTGTAATGCCAAGTTACAGCAGTTGGGACCCATGTGCTCTGCGCAAACGGTCGTCGGCATGAACCAAGATATATTCATTGTCACGACACCACTGGATGATCTCGGAATCCTTCACTCCCTTTCCGAACTGTCCCTGTACGGATTCAGCGACATGGCCGACGATCGCCAATGACCTGGCAACTTTCGGCGAGAGCGACTCGTCGATGAGATACTTCATGTCACGCGCGACTTAGTTTCCGTTCCCATGCCATAGCCGCCCGGACTTCATCAATGGTCAATTCAAAGTCCCTTGCAACCGCATCTTCCGGCTCGCCCGCGAAGACCATGCCGGCAACGCTCCGTGTCGGCATCCTTGTGCCTTTGACACAAGGTGCGCCAAATTGTACCAATGGATTCAGTGTAACAAGTTCGCTAGGTTCCCAAAGCGACACAAGGTCCGAATGTTCGTCAAATGCAAGATCACGGACAGGAATTAAATATCCGCGAAGGAACTCAAGTGCCATCTGGCCGTGCCGGCTGCCCGACACAAGAACTTTTTGCCATTCCACAAACAGTTGGCCCTGACCTGTCAAAATATTTTGGGTGGCAAAGGGATATTCCACCCCGAACTGCTCCTGGAGCCAGCGCTCGGTTGCCTTTATTTCCTTGACCGATACCTTGGCCTGTCGGAGGGCGGCGATCACGCGCACCGAAATCAACTCGTAGAAGTTGATCAGCAGCTCGTTGCCCGGGGTTTCCGCCTGTTCCGACGCAATTAGCCCACTGCGAATCCACCGAATGAGCTTGGAAGCCCCAAAAGCTGCAGGGAGCTTGGAGGTACCGGCGGCATTCAAGTAGCGAGCGGCTTCCGGGATGTCGTATATCCCCACGAAGGAGAGGTGGTTCGAAGTGCCTGAAGTTGCAGTCAACATGCCGGCCGTCCCCTGTTGCCTGCTGCGCTTGTGAACTTTGACGATTGCTCAGCGTTTCGGAGATCGTAGCACATTGTCTCGGCGATTGACTGGAGACTTGGCGGTTTTGGCTTCGACAATGCACGGTACCGGATGCCTGACGGTCAGATCGTCTGTGTCAGTGTTCCGGCGCGGATGTTTGCCCTGTCCAGGGCCCAAATCGATGACCGGCACTTGGATTCTCAGGATGCCATCGGGACGAAGTCCAGCCTCTGATTGGGATTGGCTGGTGGTAGCCTGAGAGGCTTGTGAAGGTGCCATCCAAGTCCCTGCGTTGGTTTCGTGACATGACGGACCGGGATCCCGGTACCGGACGGTATCCGCAGAAGCTCCATGGCGACTGGCTTCCTGCCGACCCGGAGGAGGACATGCAGGTATTCAACGAGAAGCTGTTGGCCGGAGCCACACCTCGGCATCACCATCTTCCGGACAACCACGTCCGAAGCAGTTGCGACTGAGTCACGGCTTGGTTCGGGAGGAGGTTTCGGAATCTGTCCCCTTTGCGTCAGCCCACAGAGTTGTCCGCAGCCATCGTTGGCTCCGGTCCCAACGGACTGTCGGCGGCCATAGCCCTGCGCGCGGCAGGCATTGACGTTACCCTGTTTGAAGCGCGGGCAACGCTGGGTGGCGGAGTTCGTTCCGAGACAGGGCCTCTGCCCGGATTCCGTCGCGACGTCTGTAGCAGCGTCTACCCGTTGGGCATGGCCTCACCGGTGTTCAGGGCCTTGGATCTGGGACGGTTCGGACTGAAGTGGGCCGTTCCGCCGATTCCCTTCGCCCATCCTCTGGATGACGGGTCGGCGGTGGTTCCCGTCACCGGTCAGGACGCTCCGGATGGCTTGGGCAAGGACTCGGCCGCCTGGCAGGCTGCGGTCGGATCAGTGTCCGGCCATTGGGAGCGCATCGCCGACAACCTGCTGGGACCCCTGCGCGTGCCGCAACCGGATCCCACGGTGTTGAGGTTTGGACTGCGCGCGGTCCGGTCCAGCCGCGGGTTGTGCCGAAGCCTGTTTCGTACCGAACGGACGCGTGCCCTATTCTCGGGTGTGGCGGCCCACACCGCGGTCCCACTGCACCGGCCGGCTACGGCTGCGGCCGGTCTGGTCCTGGCCGGTCTGGCGGATGTGACCGGGTGGCCGTTTGCCCGCGGCGGTGCAGATGCGATCACCAACGCATTGGTATCCCTGGCTTCCGGCATGGGGACAAAAATCCGCACGAATTCGCCGGTGGAGCACGAAGCGCAGTTGGAGCCGTACGACATACGCATGCTGGATACCGGCCCCCGACCGGTTGCGAAGCTGGCCGGTGAGGGACTGCCTGCGGCACTGGCGAGGAAGCTTGCGGTGTTTCGATACGGTCCCGGGGTGTGCAAGGTGGACTACGCGTTGAGCGAACCAGTGCCCTGGTGCGCCGATCCTGCCAGGCAGGCAGGTACGCTGCACCTTGGCGGCACGGGCCGGGAAATTTCCGCTGCTATCGATCAGGTCTGGTCGGGTAAGCCCGCGACAGCGCCATATGTGCTGGTGGCTCAGCCCTCCGTGGCAGATGCCTCACGGGCACCGGCCGGCAACCATTCCCTTTGGGCCTACTGTCACGTGCCCCCGGGCTGGCACGGGGACGCGAGCCCGGCCATCGAAAGTCAGATTGAGAGGTTTGCTCCTGGATTCCGGGACACAATCCTGGCGCGCCGAGTCATGCTGGCCAGTGAATGGGAGGCCTACAACCCCAACTGGATTGGTGGGGACATCAACGGCGGTGTGCAGGATCTGGGCCAGCTGTGGCGTCGGCCGGCCGGTTGGGTGGATCCCTACTGTCTTCGGGCCCCGGACCTGTACCTGTGCTCGTCCTCCACGCCCCCCGGAGGTGGTGTCCACGGCCTCTGCGGCTGGCATGCCGCCAGGTCCGCACTTCGGCGCAACTGCGGCTTGGACTTCACACTCAGCGATTTGCGGGCGGCTTGCGCGGGCACCAGTCCTTGATGAGGTTGTTACCAGGCAGACACGGGAACTGGATGTGCCTTTGACAGCTGGTCCCTGCTGGTTGGCTTCTGGTCGGATCCGCCACG
Organism: Caldilineaceae bacterium; assembly: GCA_965219935.1. Classification (GTDB taxonomy): domain Bacteria; phylum Chloroflexota; class Anaerolineae; order Caldilineales; family Caldilineaceae; genus Bin34. The sequence continues at coordinate 3,386,057 of CBDCOU010000003.1, forward strand.
CCTCAAGCTTGGCAAGTCACTTGCTGGCACTGCGCACCACGCACACCGGACATCCCCAACCGAGTCCGTCCAAGTTGAAATACGGGGATCAATGAACGGATAATAGATCCATGATCACAACGGGCAAGGCCGGTGCCTGCCGCTCCCCCAAAAAGGCATCAGCATGCCCGGACGGATCACCTCCCCTTCAGTAGCCAAGTCTCCGCATTCGGGCGCCGGATCAGTCCCCGGTCCGTTGCGGTTGGGCGCTGCGGCTCACTCCGCTTGAACTCAGCTTCACCGCCATGGTCACAGCACGCCTGCGCTTCTGGGAGGGAGTGAACCCGAATGCATTGAGGCTCATGATCACCACCATGATCCTCTCGATCCTCATGATGGGCATTGCCGCGGTGACGCGCACCCTGTTCATCCTGCGTCTGGATCTGGGCACGGAGTTCTTTGGCGTCTACAACGCATTCGCGGCCTTCGGATACACGGGCATGGCCATTCCCGCCGGCTTGCTGGGGCGCCGCTTTGGCCTGAAACCCACGATGGTATTCGGCGTGGTTACCTTCCTCGTGGGCTATCTGCTCGGACCGCTGGTGGAATACACCCCGCACACACTGTGGGTGCCCTGGTCGCTGGCCGCCCAGTTCATTTCGGCGGCGGGGTACTCGATCTTGTCCGTCAATGCCTCGCCGGCCATCATGGCCACCACGCGGCCGGACAACCGTTCCAAGACCTATAGCCTGTTGAGCACCACCCGCAACCTGGGTGTATTTGTGGGCCTGGTGGCCGGCGGTATGCTGCCCACCCGCATCGCAGCCTTGATGAATTGGTCTCTGGACACCACCGATCCGTACCGGGTGGCCCTGTTGGGATCCGGGTTGCTGGCCGTGTCCGCGCTGTTCGTTCTACTGCGCTACCAGGAAGGGGATGCTTCCATCACCGCCAAGGAACCGGTGGCCCGGGAAGGCCTGTTCCCGGCACTGTCCCTGGGCTTGGTGCTGGTTTACATCGTGCTGAGCCAGAGCGCGATCGCGGTTTGCCATTCCTTCTGCAACGCCTATATGGACACCGAACTGCACTTGAGCGCCGACTTCATCGGCTGGCTGAGCGCCATCGGCCAGGTATTCGCGGTGTTCATTCCCTTTGCCGTGCCTAGGTTGCGCAACCAGTTGGACAACAGTTCGGTTCTGATCATGGCCTCGCTGGTGTCGGCATTGCTGGTGGCACCGGTCATCGTGGGCGAGTCCTGGATCCTGGCGGGAATCAGCCGCATGGGCGTCATGTCGATGTCGGCGATCTGGATGCCGGTCATCCAGATGTACCAGATGGAGATGGTGCAGGCGGAATACCGCCCGATTGCGTTTGCCCTGGTGTCCGTGGCCCTGGGCACCAACTTCGCTCTTGTCAGCCTTTTCGGGGGCTACATCATCGAGGCCTGGGGCTACCCGACCCTCTTCCTCATCGGAGCCGTGGCCGCAGTGTGCGGTTCCGTGTTCCTGCTGGCCATCCGCGCGCGGCCGACCATGCAGCCCCGGTTTGCCAACTGAAGGTCACCGCCCGCCGCCGGCCGGAAGGCCCGGCAATCTAGAATTGGATTTCCCACACCTGCCCACAGCGGCCGACCCATTGCAAAGGAGAAATTCGATGAGTGAACTGAAGGACAAGATCTGCATCATCACCGGTGCCGGCACCGGCATCGGCAAGGGCATCGCCCGTCGCTTCGCCAAGGCCGGGGCCACCCTTGTCCTGGCATCGCGCAAGGTTGCCAACCTGGACGAGACCGCCGAGGAGTGCCGCGGCATCGGCGTCGAGGTCATGGTTCACCAGACCGATGTGACCTCGGAGGACAGCGTCCTCTCCCTGTTCGAGGCAACCGAACAGGCCTACGGACGCGTCGACATCCTGATCAACAACTCCGGCGTCTTCGACAACGGTCCCTTCCACGAACTGTCCCTGGCCACCTGGCAGAAGGTGGTCGACGTCAACCTGACCGGCCCGTTCCTGTGCGCACGGTCCGCCTTCCGCAGCATGTTGAAGACCGGCGGCGGCCGCATTGTCAACGTGGCGAGCATCTCGGCCCAGATGTGTCGGCCCAACGCGTCCCCCTACAACTCCACCAAGCATGCCCTGACCGGACTGACCAAGTCGATTGCCCTGGAGGGCCGGGACCACGACATCGTCTGCAGCGTGCTGCACCCCGGCAACATCCTGACCGAGCGCCGGGCCGTCAGCGACACCCCGACGGACCAGGAGCCCATGATGACCGTGGACGAACTGGCGGAGACGGCCCTGGTCATGGTGATGCTGCCGCTCCATGTCAACGTCCTGGAGACCATCGTTTTGCCGACCACCCAGGCCTATCTGGGCCGAGGCTGATTTCCCGCAGGCGCACGCGATTCCGGCCCCCGGAATTTCCCGGAGGCGGACCCGGCTTCTACGGGCTCCGGGCCGGAGTCGCGCCAGGAACGCGACACGGCCGCGTGACCGTGACTTTGTCCAGAGCGGAGATGCATGATGCCGTTGTATGTATCCGCCTATGACACCGAAGCGGTGTACCCCTGGTGGGAGCGGGACTTCTCTGGGTTCGACTACACCCCGAGGCGGATCCAAGAGTTTCTGGCCGGTGTGCGCGCCGTTGCCAATGTGCATCTGGAACAGGATGTTCCGGCCACTTTCTTCCTGGTTGCCAAAATGCTGGAGCTGGCCGGAAGGGAGCTGCGCACCATCCTGGACCACTCCCTGTTCGACATTCAGTGCCACAGCTTCACCCACCCGGACTTGATTGCGCTGGACGACCGGGGCGACGCCAAGGCCCTGCGCTACGAGCTGGCCGACTCAAAGAAACTGATTGAGGACACGTTCGGCAAACCAGTAACCGGCCTCACGGCCCCGGGCGGCTACACGCGCGGGTTTGCAGGCCATCCCCGCCTCCTCGGCATCCTGCAGGAGGCCGGTTACCGATATGTGCGCAGCGTGGGAGCCGGCCCCGCGCGCACCGTGCCGGCTCCGTTCAACGAGCCCTTCTGGTACACGGAGGAGGGCTTTCCGGATTTGCTTGAGATGCCCTCCCACGCTTGGCATGACAACATCTTGACGGGTCAACCCGCCAGCACCCACTGGCCTCCCGTCCTGCCCTGGTCGCTGCCGGCCACCGTGCCGGGCGATGTCCGAGGGGTGTACGACGCGTACGCTCCGGGTATCGACTACTGCCTGCGGACGGACTTCCCCTACTACCTGCCCATCTTCCATCCCTGGTCCATCTACCGGATTGACCGGAACGCCGGGCAGATTGCGCTGCTGCTGGAGCATGCCCGGCGGAACATGGAGATGGCACACTGTGGCCATCTCCTCGGACATGTCCTCAACAACCGGACCCTGGCCCGCGCAAGGCCCCCGATAGCCGCGTAGTCCAGGTTCCACGGTCGAACGGCCAGCCCGGTTCGCCCTCGTTAGCAGTACTTCCGCAATACACCTGACACGTCGAGAACCAGAATTGCCATGCCACCCAACGTCCGGGCCCGGATCGGTCTGCTGCCCGCCGGTCATCACTATTACTGGGACCAGTATCCGCGGTTGAAGCAGATGGGGCTGCGCATGTACGACCGGCTCCGGAACATGCTGGAGCCCATGGCCGACATCGTGGCACCCGAGTTGGTGGACACCCCGGAAAAGTCGCGCGCGGCCGGCCAGCTCTTCGCCCGGGAAAAGGTGGACTTGGTACTGGTTTTTCCCTTCGGCTACACGCCCAGCATGGACATGCTGCCGGCCCTGCAGTCCCTGCGCGTTCCGGTCCGCATTCTCAATGCCCATGAGGACCGTGCCTACGACTACGCCACGGCGGATACGACGGACTACCTGCACCACGAAGCCGTCTGCTGTGTGCCGGAACTGGCCGGGGCCCTGGTCGGCCAGGGCCGCCGTTTCCGGGTTCGCACCGGTCCCTTTGACGACCTGCGACTGCAGCATGAACTCCGGTCCGACTTCACCGGTGCCGCGGCCGCCCGCGAGTTCCTGGGCATGAACGTGGGGCTGATCGGGCATGTGTATCCCGGCATGACCGACATGCCCATCGACGAATCAAGGTTGTTGCGGGCTACCGGCCGCATGCTGGTGCGGCCCGAGGTCGAGGAGTTCGAAAACGCCTTCCACGCGGTCACCGACGATCAGCTGGAAGAGATGCTGACCCACTTCGAAACGACCTATGCAGTGGATGCCACCGTGACCCGCACCCACATGCGGTTCTCGGCCCGGGCGGCGGTGGCCTACGATGCCGTCATCCGCCGACACGACATATCCGCCTTCGGCTACTACTGGTGGGGCGAGCGCGAGTTGATGACCCAACTGCGCGCCCAGTCCGGCCTGGCCGTGTCCCGACTGGCAGCCATGGGACGGCCCGGTGTCACCGAAGGCGATGTCAAGACCGCGATGGCCATGAAGATCCTGGATCTGCTGGGCGGCGGCGGCATGTTCGTCGAGTTCTTCGCCATGGACTTCAACGAGAACTCCATCCTCATGGGACACGACGGCCCGGCCAACATCAATGTCGCCAGCGGACCACCCCGGCTGATGCACCTGGACACCCATCACGGCAAGTCGGGGCATGGCCTGGGCATCGATTTCGACATGCAACAGGGTCCGGTGACCCTGCTCAACCTGTCCCAGCACGATGCCGGCGACACCTTCAAGCTGATTTACGCCGTCGGTGAGATCGTTCCGGGCACCATTCTCGGCATCGGCAATCCCAATGCGCGGGTGCGGATCGAACGTCCCCTGCACGAGTTCATCGACGCTTGGTGCCAGCAGGGGCCGTCCCACCACATTGCGCTGGGCATTGGAGACCACAGCGAGGCCCTGGAAACCTTTGCCGAAGCGGTGGATTTTCCGACCGTGAGGGTTTAGGCGTCCCCGCGGGAATCCTTGGAGCCTCGCCTGGATCGAAGCGGCGAATTTCCGAAATTGCAGGCCTTGGTGTTGCGGCACCGGCATGGCCACCCCATGGGCCCCATGGCAGGGCGGGGAACGGGGTCGGGATTGGACGGATGCCTAAGCGGCATCCAGTTGGTTTAGGTCGTCTTCATCCAGTTCCAGACGGCCTGCGTCGAGATTTTGGCGCAGGTGCAGGCGGTTGGTCGACATGGGAATGGCGGCGACCCAAGGCTTCCGAATCAGCCAGTGCAGCGCCACTTGGGCCGGCGAGGCGTCGTGCTTCCGGGCGACGGCTTGCACGGCGGGGAGGCCCAGTACACCGTCCTTCAGCGGAGAGTATGCCGTTACGGCGATATGGTGCCGCTGACAGTAGCTTAGGAGACCGCTCTGCTCAGGGTCGCGGGTGTGAAGATTGAAACGCACCTGGTTGGTGGCAATCGGTGTGGTGCAAAGCGTCCGGGCCTGCTGCAGCAACGGCAGGTCGAAGTTGCTGACACCCACGCGCTGCACCTTGCCTTCGGCCACAGCCAGATTCAATGCTTCGAAGGTTTCCGCCAGCGGCACTTCCTCATTGGGCCAATGGATGAGGTACAGGTCCACATAGTCCACTTGCAGTCGGCGAAGGCTGGCGTCCAGGGATCGCAACAGGTTCCGACGGCACAGATTGGTGTGCCAAACCTTGGTCGTAAGGAAGATCTCGTCTCGGGGACGGCCGGAGAGAACCTGCCCCACCAGCTGCTCCGCATGTCCTGCCCCGTACATTTCAGCCGTGTCAATGTGTCGGTACCCCATGTCCAAGGCATCTCGAATGAGGCTGGTCATCTCCGTGTCGCGGGATGAATCCGCACTATGGCGGCCACCCATTTGCCAAGTGCCCAGTCCGATGACGGGGAAAGCGCCGCCATCCTCCAGCATGATGTCTTCCATAGCTGCCCTCCCTGGGCGTTTGGTGCCCGGCTCCGCCAATCGCTCCGGCCGCGCGCCTAGCAGAGCGGTGGATCTGCCCAATTTTCCCTATTCGCAGGAAGTCCGCATATGGCAAGACCGCAAGCGAGCCGCCGCGGGTCTCGGGGAGTGTCCTGATGCACCGCGCGGCGCGCCGGCAACCGCGGGCATGCTCAAGACCGCCTCACAGCCTGGATTCTTGCGCGGACGCGAATCAGCCTGAGGAGCGAAACTGCCAGGGACTATGTCTTGGAGCGAACCGCCGCACGCTCTGCCGAATCCTAGAACTCCCAGTTGCGGCCGCTCCGGGCCGAGCCGTAGATGCCTTCCAGCATCTCGTTGAGGTTTAGGCCGTCCTCCACCGTGATGGTCATGGGGGAATCCGTCTCAATGGCGGCGACCCACTGATCCATCGGCATGGGTTGGGCATTCGGCAGCCGATCGGGCGTGATGGTTCCGGTAATGCCGTCGGCCGCAAGCTTGCGGCTTTGGATTTGCACGGTACCGGGCCTGTGGTCCCAGCCCAGGTAGCCTTCCGTACCGTAGATCTCGATGTGGTTCGGGCCGGCGCGATGCAGCCAGGAGACATCGAGGATGCCCATGGCGCCACTCTTGAACTCCGCGACCGCGATCGCCTGGTCGTCGATGTCGTAGGCACCGCTGTAGTTCTGAATCTTGGCCACCATCGAGGCCGGAGGTCCCAGGAGCCAGCGCATGATGTCCACGGTGTGGCAGCCCAGATCGAAGAGGGAGCCGCCGCCGGCCAGCTCCTCGTCGCCAAACCAGAGGCTGCCGCCCTTGAACCACTTGTCCAGTGCCGCGCTGTGGGCGACGCGGGCGCGCATCAAGGTGATGTCGCCCAGCCAACCCTTGTCGATCGCCTCGCGGGCGAAGAGGGTTTCCGGCCGGACGCGGGACGGCAGGGAGATCATGAACTTGATGTCGGAGGCCTGCACCGCTGCCGTGATTTCCCGTGCGTCGGCCAGGTTGACAGCCAGTGCCTTCTCCGTGAAGACGTGCTTGCCGTGGTTGACGGCAGCCAGGATTACGTCCCGGTGAATGTTGGTCGTGGCATTGACAACCACTGCGTCCACATCGTCGCAGTTCAGCGTTGCCTCCAGATCGCTCTCGAACGGCACGTCGTACTGGGTGGCGGCGGTTTGGCCGCGTTCCGGGTCGTCGTCCCAGACACAGGTCATCTCCAAGTCGGGATGGTCCACTATATGACGGGCGTAGCCCCTCGCGTGGACATGGGCAAAGCTGAGCATCGCAATCCGCTGCATGGCAGGTATCTCCGGGGTTCTCTGGGAGTTCTTGGACAGGTTAGCACCGCACCGGGACGAGATTGTACGGTGGTCTGTCTGTGTCTGTCATTCTATCGGTCGCCGGTACTTTTTGCCTGCCCGACCGTAGCCAAGTGCCGCAGGGTTCAGTTGTTGTCGGGACTCGGTTTGTCTGCTTTCTGCCCGAATGCCTACCCGGCGCGCAACCGGGGCGCGGTGGTCAGCTATGTGTCCGGATCCGAAGACTTGAGCCGAGCGACGAAACGCTTGGGGAGCCGCCGGAAGCCCGGTTCAGCCATAGTGTCAGTCGTCGGATGAGGCTGGGGATGTCGGCGGCATCAGCAAGGTCCAGGATCGGGTCCCGTCCCGGACCGCCAACACGGCATCCAGATCCGGGGACCAGTCCGCCTGCTGCCAGGCGTTCTCCAGGCTCGCCAATTGACTCGGCTCCAGCACGGTGCCAAGAAACTTGAGGGCGGCCTGCTGGATCCCCTGCTGGATCCCCTGCTGGACCCCTTGCTGGACCCCCTGCTGGACTCCCTGCTGGAAACCTTCTTCGCGCACAACGCTGAACGCGTCGGCATACACCTTCGCCGCCATGTCAAATTCCTCAGCTGTTTTTACACTGCTCCAATCGATGTCGATCAAATCCCGCCTACCGCCTTCAAATTCGATGTGCCTAGGCCAAAGCTCCACGAACTCCGCCAGAAATCGGGCCAACACTTCGCGGCTCTCCGGATCGTCGAGGGTCTGTAGCTCCCGCGCAATCTCCCGCACATACTCTGTAGGTTGATGCAGCCTGCGCTCACCTTCCATCATGATACGTAGTTCGGCCGTGTGCGGCAGGTCCTGCGACTCGCAGTGGCGCACATCGTAGTACAGGATAGGGAAGACCGGCATGGTCATGTGTCGACGTGCGGTCTCGGTCCAAAGCTCGTTGCCGTCCGACAAGGTCCACTGCCGTTCGCCGGTGTAGGTCACCACCATAACGAAGATCGGGATGCCCGACTCCCGTGTCAACTTGCGCGCTTCACAGAGCGAGACGATGTGCACGAACAGGTACAAGGCCAGCCGCAAGGCGAAGTACCACTGGTCCTGTCTCTGAAACTCGAAGGCCAGCATGACCAGATCCGACTTCTCGGCGCTGAAGCTCCAGAGGGCGTCCGGGATATGTTCCTGATTCGTCATCTTGCCCGGGCCGCCGTCCTTGATCAGACCGACCGGCAGTCTCGCCATGGAGGCGCGGTCGACCCGGCCCAAGTCCAGCCGCCGGGCTGCTTCGCGGGCCCATGCATAGGGAATGGCAGGGCTTTGGTGGAGTCGTCGGTACTGACGATCGGATGCAGGCATGTACTCAAGATTGGAAGTGTAAATCTGTATATATAAACACAGTAAGTTGAATATATTGGTCTGATTATATCAATTCAACGTGGATACAAGGACGATTTCCAACTAGTACCGTTATTTTGTCCTGTGCACTGCTGGGCAACGGCAATCCGCAGTTTCGTTGCCTGATGTTTCGCGGGGACACGAGGAAACGGTTGTGGTCCTGAAGCAGCGACGGGATCGTGTGCTTTCCGGATACAATGACATTTCCGCCATGAACCAACCCGGCTCCAGCGACCTGCGGCCGATCCAGAGGCTTCTCCATGCAGATCACCGACATCACCTTCCAGCACTTCACCTACACGTCCAATACCGTGCGGGATTCGGAGGGCCACGGCCATCCCGGACCGCCCCATGAGGCGCGTCAAACCCTCATGACCATCAAGACCGACACGGATGTGGAAGGCATCTACGTGGGTGGAGTGTCGCAGGCGGTCGTGGAATCCCATGTCAAGCCCCATATCGTCGGGCAAAATCCGCTCTACCGGGAGAAAATCTGGCAGAGCCTGAAGGAACGCCAGCGCCTGCACCTGGGCGTGCTCTCCGATCGCATCCTGGCTGCCATCGACCTCGCCCTCTGGGACTTCGCCGGCAAGTACACCAACCTGCCCGTGCACCATCTGCTGGGTGCCACCCGCGAACGCCTGCCCGCCTATGCCAGCACCATGTGCGGCGACGATCTCGAAGGGGGCCTGGACACGCCGGCCGCCTACGCCAAGTTTGCCGAGTGGTGCATCGAGCGTGGGTACCCGTCCTTCAAACTACACACATGGCAGCCGCCCTACGAGGGCGCGCCCAGTGTCAAGCGGGATCTGGAGGCCTGCGCCGCAGTGCGGGAGGTGTACGGACCCGAAGCCGATCTGATGCTGGACCCCTTCCACTACTACACGCGCCTGGAGGCCCTGGCCCTGGCCCGCGGCCTGGAGGAGCTGGACTACTACTGGATGGAGGAACCGATGGACGAGAACAGCATGTCCTCCTACGTCTGGCTGTGCGAGCAGACCGCCCTCCCGATCTGCGGACCGGAAACGGCCGAAGGCAAGCTGCAGGTGCGGGCCGAGTGGATCAAGGCCGGTGCCTGCGACCTGGTGCGCGGAGGCATCGGGGACGTGGGTGGCATCACGCCCCTGATGAAGATTGCCCACTTGAGTGAGGCCTACGGCATGCGCATGGAAGTGCACGGCGGCGGTGTTGGCAACCTCCATGTGCTGTGTGCCATGGGCATACCGGGCCAGTACTACGAGCGGGGGCTGCTGCACCCCTTCATCGATTTCGACGCGGTGCCGCCATGGCTGAACGCTCCGGTTGATCCAATGGACGACAAGGGGTTCGTGGAGGTTTCCTCACAGCCGGGCCTGGGGTTGGAACTGAACCGGGCCTACATTGAGAAGCACACAATTTAAGGGCCGGGAGGCCGGGGTACGGACATGAGGATCGCAATTCAGGACCGGATTTTGCCGGGGGACACCCTGGCCGAACGGCTGGCTGTGGCCGCGGAACTCGGGGTGGAAGGCGTGGAGCTTTCCGGCCGGGAACCGCTGATGGAGATGATTCCGCAGATTGAGCGGGATTTGGCCGGGACCGGGCTCGTGGTGTCGTCGGTCTGCACCCAGCCCCACCACGACTGGCTGCATCCGGATCCCGCATGCAGGGAAGTCGCACTGGAGGAGACCAGGCGCAACCTGGAGTTCTGTGGCCATTTCGGTGCCGCGGGGCACATCGTGCCTCCGATCTTCGGTCCAGCCCTGTTACCCGATCTTTCCCCCTGGAAGACTGCCGAGGAACTGGAACGGGAGCTGCTGGCCATCCAGGTGGCCGAATTGGCAGAGTTCGCTCACCGACACGGCACCAATCTGCTGCTGGAACCCCTTAACCGGTACGAACAACACCTGCTGCAGACGCAGCAGGACGGGGTGGACGTCATCCAAATGGCCGGGGATCCGGAAGGTGTCCTCCTGCTGACCGACTTCTTCCACATGCACATCGAGGAAACGGACACTCCGGCCACCATACGCGCCGCGGGCCGTTATATTGGCCACATCCACGTGGCCGACAACACCCGGCTGGAACCCGGCACGGGCGACATCGACTGGCAGGCGGGTCTTCAGGCCCTGCGCGACATCGGTTATGAGGGCTGGCTGGCCTACGAGTGCGGATTGTCGGGAGGTGTTTCGGCGGCTGCACTGCAAACCTCGGTTGCGTTCCTGCGGGACGTTCTGGCCGGCCTTGACGATTGACCTGCGGCGTCCCGGGATGTGAACAGGGCCGGGATATGCAATCGTGAGTGACGGTTCCGGCCTGTTGACAACAGGTCCCTTGCTGGTGGCCAGTGGCAATCCGGGCAAGGTCAAGGTGCTTAGGGGCTACCTGGACGGCTTGCCGCGCGAATTACGGTTCCTGACCGACTTTCCCGACATCCCCGAAGTGGCCGAGACGGGCAATACGTTCGAGGAGAATGCCGTACTCAAGGCCCGGGGTTACGCTCGGGCCAGCGGCCTGCAGACGCTGGCGGACGACAGTGGCCTGGAAGTGGAGGCCCTGGGCCAGGCACCGGGGGTTTACAGCGCCCGTTACGGCGGACCGGGACTGTCCGATCGGGATCGCTGCGAACTGCTTCTGCGCAATTTGGCGGACACGGGCGATGCCGCCCGGTGTGCCCGGTTTGTATGCGTGGTGACCGTGGCCCTGCCCACCGGGGAGACGGAGCTGTTCCGCGGCGAGCGGACCGGGCGCATCGCCGAACACATGAAAGGCGAATACGGCTTTGGCTACGACCCGGTCTTCATTCCCGAGGGCCACGCCCGGACCTATGCGGAGATGGAGCCGGAATTCAAGTCGGGGATCAGCCACCGGCAGGCTGCCATGGCTGCGGCGCGTGCGTTCCTGCTGGGGGAGTAGCGGCACGCGGCGGTAGCCTTGTTGCTCGGGTAGGCAACGATCCGCTATCGATTCGGAAAAAGCGCAGCCTTTTGTGGCGCGAAGCCCAATCCGGGATGGTCCCGGTTACATGGCCGCAGGGGAACGAGTTGCGGCCCGGCACCGTGCCCGCGGGCCTCGGATTCTGCGGACCGATGACAAACATCGGCCACTTGACACCCTGAAACGGATCTGATTCACAGTTTTCAAAATCGGGCTCCCGCGGGGCAGGATAGACGGTGCATCGTCGATCTTGAACCGAGCCCAGCCGAGTGTGGGCTTACAAAGGTCCCCCAGAGGGCTTGGTTGCCCATGCCAACTACAGACAGGGTTTGCAGCCACTTACTGTCCAGACCGGTACCAGTACGCTATTCGCGGCCCCGTCGGTTGCCGTGATCCTCGGTTCCATTCGACGATTGCCGTTGTTTTCCATCATCAGGAGTATTCCAAGATGAAGGCGTACCGTTTGGCTTGGGTTTTTGTGTTGTTCTGCCTGCTGATGTTCGTTGCCGGCTGCACTGCCGTGCCAACGTCCACCACGCCGGCGGAAGATGTGAATGTCTTAACCGATCAGGAGACGGAGACCGGATGGGCCGGGGTAGACCCATCGGGTCAATCCCTCACGTTCTGGCACCAGCACCGCGGCGATCGCGCAGAGGCCCTTGATGCGCTGGTCGCGGAGTTCAACGCCACCAACGAGTACGGCATTACGATGGAGGCGTCGCACCAGGGCGACTACAGCCAGATCTTCAGCAAGATGCTGACGCTGCTGGGGACGTCCGATGTGCCCAGCCTGGTCATCGCGTACCAGTATCAGGCCGCCAGCTACCAACTGGCCGACGGGCTGGTGGACCTCAACAGCCTGGTCAACGATCCGGTGTGGGGCCTGAGCGAGGAGGAACAGGCCGACTTCTTTCCCGGGTTCTACGCCTCGGATGTCTTCCCGAACTTTGACGGTGCCCGGCTCGGCTTCCCGCCCAACCGCTCGATCGAGGTGATGTACTACAACATCGACTGGCTGGCGGAGCTGGGCTACAGCAGTCCCCCGACAACCCCGGAGGAGTTCCTGGAAATGGCCTGCCGTGCCGTTGACGAGCCCTTCAGCGGCGGGGTGAGCGATGAATCGAGCCTGGGCCTGCAGTGGGGCCACAGTCCTGCGTCCCTGGCCGCCCTGACATTCAGCTTCGGCGGTGACATCTTCGACTATGAAACGAGGCAGTTTACCTATGACGACCCGGCTGCCGCCGCGGCTCTGGAATTCATCCGGAGTGTGTACGACGCGGGCTGTGCCAGCGATGTGGTTGAACGCGGCGGACACTACGCGGCCTTTGGCCGCGGCAAGCTGCTCTTCTTCTTCAGTACCACCTCGGGCATGCCGTTCGCGGCGTCCAATGTGGATGGCGGTGCCGGATTCAACTGGGGCATTGCGGCCCCGCCGCGCCGTGTCGACGACCCCGTGACGAATCTCTACGGGGCCAGTATCAGCATTCCCAGATCCACCCCGGAACAGGAACTGGCCACCTGGATTTTCGTGAAGTACTTCACTTCACCCGAGGCGCAGGCCAAGTGGGCGCGGGCCAGCAACTACTTCCCGGTCCGCCAGAGTGTTGCAGCCGACTTGGACGAGTACTTCGAAGAGAATCCCAACTTCGAAACGGCCTTCTCCCTTTTGCCCTACGGCAAGGCGGAACCGTCGGTGCCCGGCTTTGAATTTGTGCGCGACATGGCCAGGGAAGCCATGGTCGCCATCGTGGACGGCGCGGATGCCGCGTCAACCTTGGCGGAACTGAACGCGGAGGCCAACGCATTCTTGGCCGAGCAGCTCGAAGAACAATAGGGCGGACAGGGCAATCCGCATGTGCGGCCGGGGTCCTTGGAAGTCCAAGGACCCCGGCTTTTGCTTTGGGACAACCGGAAAGATCGGGGGTGTTCCCGGATCGTTCCCAACGCAGCTGCAGGCCGCGTAAATCTTTGGTCCAGCGCCGGACCGTGGCTCGCTCAACAGGCGGGAGTGTGCCTGAACCGCTCCAACCCGAGTGTCAGCCTGATGGCGTGGCCGGGCTCCAATGCCACGGTCACGTTGCGCCCAGGCCACTCTCCTGCAACGTTGGTGTCCGACCAGGGTCGGCTCTCCGTGCCATGGACCGTTGCGCCGGTGAAGGCGTGTTCGCCGTAGGCCCCCGCCTGTATCCGTAGGCTGCGGGAGCGGTGCTTCCCCGTATTGACCGCCATCAATGAGACGGAGTTCTCGTCGCGACCCGTAACCAGCACCGCCACTTCGGGCGGCAATCCCGGTAGCCCCGATTCCCCGTCGAAGTGGCGGACGGGAGCATGGAGCAGGCCCCCGTTGTACAGGGGTTGCGGCGCACCGAGGGTTAGCTGCACCAGCGCTTCGGTCGTAACCGGATTGTGCTGCTGCCAGTGGTGGATGTTGACCTGTGTCAGATCGGCCTCGTCCTCTTCGATCATCCGCAGTCGGATGCGAACCTGTTCCAGGGCCGTGTCCAGGATCCGGTCGGGGTAGTCCGGGTTGAGGCCGTCCAGGAAGGTCAGCCACGGCTTTTCGTGGCCCGAGTCCTCCTTGAGGCGGTAGGAGGCAACGCCATGCCAGTTGCCACCCTCCGCCTGCTGCAACCTGCGAATGCGCGCCAGATCCTCCGCCGAGCCGGAGACGTTCCATAGCGCGAAGGGATGCATCGGTCCCATGGGCTGCCAGTCGAACCAGCCGCCGTCGCCATGGCGGTAGGGAACGAGGAATTCTTTCTCCTTGCGTCCTGGTGAATCGAGCTGGTCCACCCAGTGGCCGCGCAGGCTCATGTGTTCACGGCCCGGATCCCGGTATTCCCCCAGGTCTATGATGGAGTCGTAGAGGCCGCGGGCCAGGTTCAGCCAACCGGTGTCGCCCGTCAGCAGGGCGGCCGCCTGTCCGGCCACAGCCGCCGCCTGGCCGATGTTGTAGTAGCCGTGCGGCCAGGTCCAGCCGTAGAGGCCGCCGTACCAGCGGCCGTCCAGGTATTCGCCGATCTCGCCGGACAGGCCCACGTTGTCCGGGATCAGGCCGCCGTTGGCATCCGCCCTGTCCTGCCAGGCGGACAGGTATTCGGTGATCCAGGTGCGATACCGGTCTTCGCCGGTGAGCAGGAATGCATTGGCAATGAGGGAGGCCACCCCAAGGTTGCCGGCCACGTCGCCGCGGCCCATTCGGTCCTGCATGGCCCGGCCCATGCGGAGGGCCTTCTCCGGATCGCGCAGGTCCTCGTAGGTGTCGATGCCCGGCAGATCGGCAAAGGGCAGGCCATAGGTCGCCATGCCCGGCGAATAGCCGTAGGCCGGGGGTTCCACATCGGTGTACCCGTAGCGCGGCCCGCGGCTGCCGTTGTGGGCGGCCCTGATCAGGTGCCGCGCGGGATCGTAGTTGGGGGCTTCCGGATCCTCGTTCAGGTAGAAGCCGGCGAAGCGCCGGGCGCGTTCCCGGTTGCGTTCTAGGGAGGGATCCGCCAGGCACAGGAAGTAGAAGTAGATGTAGCTTTCGCTCTGGTGGAACTGGTCGTAGCCCTGCTCGTACTCCTTGTGGACCACGCCCAGGTCCGTGAGTTGCTGCGTGATGCCGTCCCACAGCCGCTGGCTGTGTTCCAGAAGCTGCGGGTTGCCGGTCAGCAGATAGAGCAGCGGCCAGTTCTGAGCCGCTTCGTAGAAGTCGTCGGCACCGTCGCGCGTATCGGGGTAGGTATCGCGCCAAATCAGCCGATCATTTTCGACATAACGCTCCAGGAACGGTTCCACCGACGCCTGCAACAGGTCGATCAGCTGCCGTTGGCGGCGCGCCCAGCCGGGAATCCCCGGCAGAAGTCTTCCCCGCAATGCGCCTGCGTCGGACATCAGGCGGGGCCCGCGCCCAGACCCAGGCGGGTGCGCGCCTCGTTCACCACGTCCTCCGACAGCGGTCCGGCCAATGTGGCTTTCACGTTCTCGTCCAGATGGTCGGGGTTGGTGGTACCCACGATGGTGGTGTGGAGGCTGGGGTGGGCAAGGGTCAGCCGCAGCAAGAGCGCGGTTCGGCTTTCCCCGGGTGCCGTCAGATCGTCCAGCAGGCCGTTCTGCACCGATTCCCACGCCTGGTCGGTACCGGTGCCGTGGCCGGGCTCCCCCAGTGCCACGCCACCGCGAATGATGGTTCCTGCATCCGCCCGGGCCACCTGGGAGATGGCCTCCTCGTGCTCCGTCTCCAGTAGGGAGTAGGGGATCTGGAACACATCGAACACGCCCCATTCCAGGAAGGTGGGCAGGTGGGGCAGGGTTGAGGAGACGCCAATCCAGCGGACATAACCCTGACTGCGCATGTCCTCCAGGCACCGCACCAGGTCGCCCTCTTCACAGGCAGCCACGCTGGGGTTGTGGAGCTGCATGATGTCAACGCTGTCCACGCGTAGGCGGGCCAGGCTTTCGTGCAGGCCGCGCTCCAGGTTCTCCCTGGTCCAGACATGGCCCTCTCTGGGATGGCAGCCGCACTTAGTGGCCAGGACGTACTCGTCGCGGCGGGATCGGATGAAGCGTCCGATCATCTCCTCGCTGTTGCCGTAGTCGTTGGCGGTGTCGATGAAGTTGATGCCGGCATCCAGCACGCGGTTGAGCATGTTGCCGATCTCGTCGTCGGTGAGCGCGCGCCGGTGGGCGGCGCCGTACCCCAAACGGGTGACTTCGAGACCGGTGCGTCCGAGTACGGCGGTGGGCAGGGAAGTTGAGGGCATGGCGGGTGGTTCTCCAGTGGTGCTTCGAGAGCGTGAGGTGTTCGGTAGGTTTGCCGAACGAACGGTGTTCAACTCATGCGCATGTGGACTTAACTCTATCAGTCGGACGGTTTGCGTTTCCGGCCAGTGTGCAGCGTGCCTCAGCCGGTTTGAAGGAAGACAGCCGGAGCACCATCGGGCATCGGCTCCCGGGTATGGCAGGATTCCCGACTGATTGGGGAGCGGTTATGACAACTTGGGGTTGTCCTGCCGCTGGCTGTTCACTGACCATATAACTGCGTTCTTCAATCTGCCGACCAGCCCGTTTTGAGGCGGAACCAACCGGTGCCAAACCCGTTACGAGCCAATTTGATGACCAGCGAGCGTTTCCTGTATCTGCTTTCGCGTTTGCAAGTCTGGTCACGGGCAGGCGAGCGAGCCCCGCACAAGCCGCTCCTAATCCTGTTGGCGATGGGCAATCTGTGTCGAGGAGAACCGCGCCTGTTGCCTTACAGGAACATCGCGGAAAGGTTGATTGACTTGCTGGTCAGGTTCGGCCCCTACAGACGCAGTCATCATCCGGAACAACCGATTTGCAGATTGCCAAGGGACGGTCTTTGGGAACTCTGTGGACATGTGCCTACGGTGGGAGCAACCGGTGTGCCAAGTCACGGTCAACTGATGAGGAGCGATGTGTCTGCCGGGTTCCCCGAGGCGGTGCACAGTTTGCTGGTGGCACATCCCGAGGTGATATGGATGGGCACTCAGTATCTGCAGGACCGTTACTTCGCTGAGAGCCTCCATGACGACCTTGTCGCCGAGGTGGGCATACACCGAGTCATGCAACCTGCATTGAAGTCTAGGAAGCGGAACCCGGAGTTCAGGCGGGAAGTGATCAGGGCTTACGAGCATCGCTGTGCCATCTGTGACTATGACATCCGTCTTGACAACAACCTGGTGGGGTTGGAGGCGGCCCACATCCAGTGGCACGCGTACGATGGGCCGGACAAGGTTGCCAACGGCTTGGCCCTGTGCACCCTCCACCACAAGGCGTTCGACTTGGGAGGCATCAGCCTGCTTGACGACTTGAGACTGGTCGTGTCGGACGATCTGCACGGCCAGAACCGGGCTTTCGACCTGTGGTTTCTGGACCACAAGGGAAAGCCCATCCGCGCCCCAAGACATGACGACCAAAGGCCTGATCCATTGTTCCTGCGTTGGCACAGGGAACAGGTGTACCAAGGCTGAACCGGATTGTCATCCGAGTTTCCCGGATGCAGGGGCATTGGGGCTGGCAGGCACAGGTCCAGGACTTGAGGCCTGGACATCCCGGCGCTATTGCTGCCGGCTCCGGTCTCATGGTCGTATTGCCTACAGCGCGGCCAGTTCCACCAGGGTGGATGTCAGGGTTTCCGTCCCGGCCACAATATGCTCAGGTGCCGCGAACTCCTCCGGTCGGTGACTGTAGCCTTCGTAACACGGGATGAAAATCATTGCCGCCGGGTAGTGCCGGGCCATGAAAACCGTGTCGTGATAGGCACGGCTGACAAGGGACAGATGGGCATAGCCCAAGGCTTCGGCGCTCCGGGCGATCGCTTCCAGGATCCGGGGATCGGATTGACACGCGGGGTCGTGGTTGAGCACCTGCCAATCGTGCTGGACCTTGCGAGACCGGATCAGGGTCTTCAGCCCCGTGTGTATCTCCTCCAGCATCGCGTCGCGTACCCCCATCTCCCGGGCCCGTACATCAAGGGTCAGATCCACCCGACTGGGAATGCTGTTGCTGGCTCCCGGATGCACATCCAGCATACCCACGGTTGTCACGGCCAAACCCCGGGACCGAAAACTGGCTGCCTTTTCGGCCAACAGGACAAGTTCGGCCGCCGCTGCCAGCGCGTCATTGCGTTCCGGCATGGGGACGGTGCCGGCGTGGCCTCCCTCTCCCGTGAGAGTCACCCGCACCGTGGTTGAGGCCACAATGTCGGTGACGATGCCTATCTCCCTGTCCGCCGCTTCCAGAAATGGTCCCTGCTCAATATGGAGCTCCACGAAATAGGCGTACGCATCAGGGGACAGTTCCACCGATTCCAGTTCTCCGGTATAACCGGCGTCGGCACGGGCCTGCTCCAGGGACACGCCGTTCGCGTCCTGCAATGCACGCATGACATCCCATCCCATGAGCCCTGCCATGCCGCGGCTTCCCAGACAGCCCACGCCAAAGCGGGTCGGTTCTTCCGCCGTGAACATGATCAGTTCCAGGCTGCGGCGCGGCGTGATCCCCGCTTCCCGAACGGCACGCAGGGCTTCCAGTCCACCCAGCACGCCCACGACGCCGTCATACCGTCCGGCATGGGGGATCGCGTCGATGTGGGAGCCGGTGGCCACCGCCGGCAGGTCCGGTTCGGTACCTTGCAGACGGACAAACCAATTGCCCAACGCGTCTTCCCGCCAAGGCAGGCCGGCCGCGTCCGCCAACTGTTTGAGGTAGTGCCGGGCAGCCATGTCGGCGGGGGTGTACAGGATGCGGGTTACTGCCGGCGCAGGCACATCGCTGAACTGACTGATGTGTTCGATCTCCCCGAGCAGGCGCTCGGCGTTGATGGAGATGTCTTCTCTCACGGCAAGGCCTCCGGCGGATCGCATTCCACATCCTTGTAGTACAGGTAACGGGCTGGTTCCTTGCCCATGGCCGCAAACCATGAATAGTAGGAAGTTATCCGGCACATATCTCCCGCCGTCGGGACAAGCCCAGGAAGATGGTGTTCAGCCACGCACAAGCTGCTCTTCACCCTGAACCCGATGGTTTGGAACCAGGTCCTGTGGCAGCGGGGCCTGTGTCAATACCCATTGAGGCTTGACTTCCAACACAGTTGCAGAACAGCTACACGTTTGGTTACAGAGGCAGAATGTTTGGGTGTTTGCCTCTGGTTCGCGCGAGTGCGTTGCCAATTGCCGCCGGCACAGGACCAATGGCTGCCTCACCGGCCCCAAGCACCGGGAATCCATCCCTCCGTATCAGATGGGTGTGGATGGTTGGCATCTGAACCGTTCTGAGAATGGGATAGGTCTCCCAGTCCGTTGATGAAACCCCCTGGCGCGTGAACTTCACCTCTTCCAACAGCGTCTGACTGGCAGCCTGGACGAACGCGCCTTCCAGTTGGGCACTGAGGCCGTCCGGATTAATCACCTGGCCTGTGTCGGCCACGATGTGGGCTTCGTCCAGGGCGATGGCCCCGGTGGCACTTTCCACGGTCAGGTCCACGCCGACTGCCACCAGGGTCTTGTCCCCCTTGTATCGGGCATAGCCGATTCCCCTCCCCTGACCGTCTGCAGAACCTTTACCTCCGGTGGCATTCCAGTTCATGGCCTCGCCCAGAACCTCCAGTACCCTCCGGCCCCGCGGGTCCTCCAAGTGCTGCAGGCGGAACTCCAACGGATCCACCCCGGCTTCCCGGGCCAGCTCATCCATCACGGATTCGATGGCCCACACATTGACCAGTGCCCCCAGGGAGCGCATGGACGAGGTTCGCAGGCCGCTCTCCGCCAGGAACCGCTTGATGATGGTCGGCTTGGCAATCCGATAGCCCGGCTCCGCATTGCGGTGCAGACCCACGTTCCGGCCCATCATCGGTTGCGGCAGCGGTCTGCCCAGGGGATGTTCACGCTCCCAGGCGGCCAGCAGCGTGGCCTCGCCGGGGGCCGCCTTTTCCGGACGTCCCGAGTGCGTGTGTCCGAGGCTGGACTGATGCCAATCCTCCAGTCGCTTCTCGGCATTGAGGGTGGCTCGGATGTCCACCACCATGGGGGTGCCGAGCGGTTCCTGCACGAATTCGTCCTCGCGCATCCACTGCACCCTCACCGGCCGGCCGGGTGCTTCCAAGGCCAGCAGGCAGGCATCCAGGGCCACGTCGTCCGCACCGTTGTGTCCGTAGCAGCCGGGTCCCGGCACATGGGTCACCCGGATCTCCGCCTCCGGCTTGTCGAGCGCCTGCGACAATGCCTCCCGCAGACTGAACACCCCCTGGCTGTGGGACCAGACGGTCAGCTTCCCTGCTTCGTCCAGTTGGGCAATGGCACAGGACGGTCCCGGGGCCGCATGCATCTGGTAGGGACGGTGGAACGTGCGGTGGACAACCCCGTCTCCCTCCGGAGGTTCGGGGATGGGATCCGAAGAGGGCTGTCCGTCACGGAGCAGAAAGTCCTGGCTTTCCTGCGCGTTCATCCAGCCGTACAGGTTCTGTTGGTCCGGCAGGCGATCCGGCGTGTGCCAGGCGCAGCGGGTCGCCACCTGTTCCCGGGCGCGCAGGACTTCAATCTCGTCGCCGCCCATGACCGCCAGGAAGGAACCGTCCCGGACCAGACGCACACCGTCCGGCAGGTCGAGGCCGGTGGTGTCGACTCGCTCCAGGCTTGCTTGCGCGACAGGCCCCCGCACCACCCTGGCGTGCAGCATGTTGGGCAGGACCATGTCCTGCAGGAACACGGGCTCGCCCCGCACCCTGCTCTCCATGTCCACGCGGGTCACCGGCTGGCCGACCACGCTGTAGGCGACAGGCGGCTTGGGCACGGCCACGCCTGTTGCCGCCATGCCGAGCCGTCCCTCGGGCAGCAGATCCCAGTAGTCCTTCCCGGCACCGCTTGCCGGATGCTGCACCATGCCGTCGGAGACCTCAAGGTCCTCCTGGTCGCATTCGAACTCTTCGGCCGCAATGGCCAGCAGCTGGTACCTGAACTCGGCCGCAGCTTGTCGCAGCGCTCCCCCGGACATCTCCATGGACATGCTGCCGGCGGTGGAGCCTTCGTCGAGGGAGGTCTCCGTGTCCGCGGTGTGGATGTGGATGCGGGTGATGTCCACGTCCAGCTCCTCCGCCACCACTTGGGAGAGGGACGTGGTGATTCCCTGACCCAGCTCCACCTTGCCGGTGTACACGTCCACGCCGCGGTCCGGGCGCAGTCGGATCCAGTCGTCGAGGTCGGGGTGGTGCGCAAGCGAACCGGGCAACGGCGCGCCGGGCTCCTGGGAGGGCGGCTCCAAACCGTCGTCCGGCGGGACAACCCTGTAGATGGGTTCCGTCTCGGTTCCGAATGCAACCCGTTGAATGGCCCTCACCACCCGGTTGTGGATCCCGCACCGGCACAGATTGCGGTTGATCGCCTCCCGGATTTCCTCCTCCGAGGGATTGGGGTTGCGGTGCAGAAGACCCTTGGCCGCCATCAGGAAACCGGGCACACAGTAGCCGCACTGGGTGGCGGTCTCTGCAATGAAGGCCTCCTGCAACGGATCGAGCCGTCCTTGCGCGGCCAGCCCCTCCACCGTCTGTATCGAACTGCCGGCAATTTCCCCCACCGGCTGGCAGCAGGAGGGCTGATCCTCGCCGTCCACCAGCACCTTGCAGGCACCACACTGCTCGGCGCCGCAGGCGTGCTTGGCCCCCAGCAAGCCGAGTTCGCTGCGCAGCACCTCCAACAAAGGAGTGTCGGCGCGCGATGAGACCTGGTGGTGCTCGCCGTTGACGATGAGTTCGATGGTGTCGGTTGCCATGGAGCGTTGCGTGTCCGGAAAGTGAGTGGAGGGAGTGTTTCAGTTCTGTCGAATGAACTTCTGCAACCTTGAATCCGCCTGCACCTCGCCCACGTACATGTCGCCGTGGGAGTCGACCCAGATGCCGTGCGGACAGGCGACGAACTCGCCCGGACGGTCGCTGCGCTGCCTCCCGCCCCACTGCGAGAGCAGTTCCTGGTCGAAGTTGTAGATGCTGATCTGCTGGTCCAGCTCCGCAATGTAGACCACGTCCTCCTCTGGATGGAAGAAGATGGTGTCCGGCTTGGCCAGGTCTGTCCACTCCGTCAGGAACTTGCCCTGCAGGTCGAAGATCTGGATGCGGCTGTTCTCCCGGTCGCAGATCCAGACCCGGCTGTAGCGGTCAATGCGCACGCAGTGGGAAAGGGCAAACTGGCCCGGTCCCTTGCCCCAGTCACCCCAGCTGTTGAGCAGTTCCCCCGCGGGGGAGTAGTGGTGGACGCGGGCGTTGCCGTAGCCGTCCGAGATATAGATGTCGCCGTTGGGGGCCAGATCCAGGTCCGTCGGCAGATTGAACGGCGCGCCGTCCTCGGCTCCGGCCTGGCCGGGCGTGCCGATCGTCATCAGGAGTTCGCCCGCGGGGGAGAACTTGCGGACGCAGTGGGTATTCCGTTCCGTGCACCACACCTGGTCTTCGCCATCAATCCAGATGCCGTGGGCATCCTGGAGCACATCCTCGCCCCAACTGGCGAGGAAATTGCCTTCGCGGTCGAACACCACCATGGGGTGTTCCGAGCGCGAGTACACGTGCACCCGATCCTGAGAATCGCAGGCAACGGCGGCAATCCAGCCGAACGTCCAGCCGTTGGGCGGCTTGAACCAGTCCTCGGCAACCTCGTAGGTGTAGTGTCCGAAACCAAATGTCATGACGAAGCTCCATGCAGGCGGCACCCGCGCCGGCACTGGCGGAACCGGACATGGCGGGCTGGGGAGAAGGGTGAAACCAGGTTCCGAATTGTACGCGGGCTCGTCCAAGGCCGCGCGAGCCGTTGGGGAGACGCGGGGGGATCGACCTGAACTGGCTTCAGGCCTGTCCGCCGGCGTCTGTGCCGGTTCCAACCCCTGAACGAGACAGGATCACGACATCCGGGACTACGGTACAGACAAGGCGAAGTTGCGGGGAAGGGTCAGGAAGTCGTGAATTCCAGACGTTGCAGAACCTGTGCCTTCTCTCCCGGCTCAATGCCGCCGGCCAGTGCCGTATGTACTGCAAGCACGTCCATGATGTCGGGAACGCGCCCGAACCGCCGCCAGTTTGCAGCCAGGCGATCCCGCTCCGACGGTTCAAGCACCGCAAGCAACTTCAGTCGTTCGTGGATGGAGTTCTCCAGATTTGCCAGTCGGGCTTGCTCCAGGCCTTCCAAGCGTCCTTGCTCCAGGCCTTCCAGCCGTCCTTGTTGCAGACCGTCCGCGTGGCCGTCGCTCCGAGCTGTTTCCTTGGTTAATGTTTCCAGGTCCATCCAGCCGCGGGCCTCATCCCACCATTGCAGGACATGGTCGGGCGGGGACAGGGGCCATGTGCGAACTACGTGGTTCAGTACGGGGCTGCGGTAGGCCGGCCAGTCCCCGTAGCGCGACGTGTTCGCCTCTGGCTGAACCGGTTCCGGATCGTAGGTGCCGTCAGGGTTGAGCGTGTAGATTTCCATCCGGGCCTCATCCGGGACACCGGGAGCATAGTCGGCCCGGGTACGCCGGTGTTCCGCCTCCGCACGGGAGGGAACCAGTGCGTTGGGGTTGCAGAGCCAGTATTCCTGGACGCCGAGAGCGGCGTAGAAGGCCATTTTGAACCCGCGGTCCTTTGCCTGCGTGGTGTCGGAGAGGACTTCAACGACCAGCAGCAGTCCGGGTGAGGACGCCTCGAGATCCAGAAGGCCCCCGGCCGGTACGGGGTCCGCCGCCACCACGATGTCCGGCTGCACCTGCGAGTCCTGGCCGATATGCCGGAGGCCCTGTTCCTTCCGGACATGGTCGGGCATCCAAGCGCGCAAGACGGTATAGATGCTGTGGGCCAGACTTTGGTGTTCCGGGCTGGTCAAGACGGGGAAATCGTCAAGGGGGTAGTCGGGATCGGTCGTTAGGTCGTCAAGGTATTGATGCTGTGGTTCGTAGGGATAGTCGGGCAGGAAGTGCCACAGGCGCGTGATGGCTTCCCATGTTTCCGCGCTGAACCCTTTGGGGACGGCCGTTTCCGGAGACGTTCCGTTGCCGGAGGGGAGCTGTGGCTCTCCCGTGGCCACCCCCGGCGCCTCCACCGGCCGCGTTGTCACCTGTTGGGCCATGTCCGCCCTCCGATTTCTCTCTTCCGCGATGGATTATAGGCGCGGTCTGTTGGTCCACCGGTGGACGGCTGCTCGTTCCGGACGGTCTGTCGGAGGCCGGGAGTTCCACCCGCCAAGGATGCTTGGCAATCCGACTGTTCATGGGTGCGGTGTTGACCGGGATCCGCCTCAGGTGTGCGCCGGCGGTTGAGGACTGCCGTGGATGCCTGAACCGACGCCTAAAATTGTCCGCGCTGCCTTAGCCGGTTGCCTTGGAGAACGAGCACATGAGACTGCTGCACTGGCTTGAAGTCCGCGACTTCAAGCGATTTGGCGAATCGCAACGCATCAAGCTCGACCATCCATCCGTATTGATTGGCCCCAACAACAGCGGCAAGACGACGGCCCTGCAGGCCATCGCCTTGTGGTCGCAGGCGGTCAAGACCTGGTACGAGAGCAAGGGGCAGGCGCCTCCTGCCCAACGGACTTCGACATCGCTCAATCGCCTGAACATCGTGGCCGTGCCTGTGCGGAGGACCAGACTGTTCTGGTACAACGCAACGGTCAGGACGGATCGCACTCCGAAAGCGTTTCACATTTCCCTGGGCCTGCTGCATGAGGGGGCAGTCCGGGCTGTCACCATGACATTTACCTACACACAGGACGAGCTGGTCTACTGCACACCCGATGAGGCCACGATCGGGAACCGTAAGCTGATAAAAGCCGCTGCGAATCTCAATGTCGGTCTTCTGTATCCGATGTCGGGCTTGGAAACCGAAGAACCGGTCCTGCAGCCGGGCCGCATTGATGTCCTGCTGGGACAAGGCCAGACAGCACAGGTGCTGCGCAACCTGTGTCTGATGGTCTATAGGCAGTCGTCGGACGATTGGCACAGCATCGTGCAGTGGATCGGCCGGCTGTTCGAAGTGGAGCTTCAGACCCCGGAGGAGGATGTCGCGCGCGGCAGTGTTGGGTTGGTCTATCGGCAAACAGGGTCCAGAACCCCGTTCGATCTGGAACTTGCCGGTCGGGGGATGCAACAGATGCTCCTGATCCTGGCTTATCTGTTTGCCCATCGGCGCAGTGTCCTGTTGATCGACGAACCGGACGCCCACTTGGAGATCCTGCGCCAAAAGCAGGTCTATGCCCTGTTGACCGAAATAGCGGATCAGGCCGATTCCCAAGTCATTCTGGCCACTCACTCGGAAGTGGTATTGGACGAAGCTTTTGACACCAATGACACCGATGCCCACAACCTGACTTTCCTGTTGGGGGGCGCATCGGTTGAGCTGCCCACCGACTCAAGCGTGAGGAAGGCACTGGCCTACTTTGGTGCCGATCACTACGTACGGGCGCGCCAGACGGGGTATGTCCTGTACGTGGAAGGCCGTACGGACATCGAGATTCTGAAAGCCCTGGCCCGCAAGTTGAAGCACCCTGTGTACGACTTGCTGGATGGCAGGATCAACTCGTACTATGTTCAAAGCAACTATCCCGAACAGAGCCTCGAGGCACGACTCGAAGGGGCCGAAGGTGGATACGGCCTGCCTGCCAGGGAGCACTACTTCACACTTCGCTCCATGTTGCCGCAATTGCAGGGCTTGGCCATTTTCGACAGCGACGGCCAAAGCAGAACCGACTGGGAAGGTGAAGGCTTCTCAATTGCCCATTGGAGTTGCTACGAAATCGAGAATTACATTGTGACTCCCGAAGTACTCACCGCCCATGCCGAGGCCAGCGAGGTCGACGCTCCCCTGTTCGCTCCTGACAGGTCCCAAATCGAACGGGTGCTTGATGCCTTGGTGTTGGAAAAGGTGTTTGATGGCGTGGAAGCAGACTTCAATGTCTGGAAACGCATGGATTCGGATGGGGCCGGCCTGTTGTGGACGACTGCCACCAGAGCCAAGAAGCTCAGCGAGTTTGCCGAAGAGTTCTTCCGGCGGCTTGGGGCGCACCTTGGCCGGCCCATGCTGCTCCGGAAAACCGATTTGCATCGGTTGATTGAGTTTCTGGATCCCGCTTCGATCCCGTCCGAGGTCAACGACAAGCTTGACAGGATCGCGCAGTTGTTCGATGCCGCACGCGGGGAAGGTGACCAAGGAAGTTGACACAGTCGCGGGGGAAAGGGCCTGAAACCTCCGGCGCGGTGGGGCATGGCCTTCCGAATCCGAGACAGTAGAACATCCACGCCAGTCGATGCCCACAAGGCGGAACACATGATCCCAACCGGCGGCCCGGAATCCTGCCTGCCTAATGCCGTTCATGGTCCTGTGACGACTTTGTCAATGCCCTGTCCCAGGGCTGACGAATGAACGATTGGAGGCCGTTTCCCACTTGCCGGCCTGCCGTACGGTCTTATACTCGGGACGCATTTCCCGTAATTGTGTCCCGGTGACCATTCCAGTCCCGGGGAAGCCAACCCAAAAAAAGATAACCATGTGCCGTTCTCTCCTCCCGGGATCCCAAGATCTCACCTTCGCGGTTGCCCCCCAAGCTTTGGGGGTAAGTAAGCGTCAAGAATTGTTGGCGGCCGTTGATCAGTTTGAACACGGTCGCATTACCCGACGTGGTTTCGTGCAAAGAGCCAGTTCGCTCGTGGGTGCCGGTGCTGCTTTGGCCCTGCTGGCGGCCTGTACCGTAACCCCACCCGAACCTCCGGCCGCTCCCGAAGGCGTAGGGTCGGAAGGCGACGAAGAAGCCTCCGCCACAGGCTTGACCACCTCCATGGTGGAATACGGCGAACACGATCAACAGACTCTTCAGGGTCATCTGGCACTGCCCGCATCCGGTCCGGCGCCGGCTGTGCTGGTGATTCAGGAGTGGTGGGGCCTCAATCCGCATATCAAGGATGTCGCCAACCGCGTAGCCCAGGCGGGTTATGTCGCGCTGGCGCCGGACCTGTATCACGGGGAGGTGGCTACGGAGCCTACGGAGGCTCGCAAGCTGGCCATGGCGCTGGATCAGGCCACGGCCCTGGCGGAGCTCGACGTGGCAGCCCGGTACCTCTTGGACCTGGAAGCCACCAAGGGAACCCAGGTGGGAATCGTTGGCTTCTGCCTCGGTGGGCGAATCGCCCAGGCCTTCGCGGCCCACAATCCGCTGAATGCCGCGGCCGTTTCCTTCTACGGGACGCCTCTGTCGGACGAGGAGGCCGCACAGGTCCATGGGGCCCTGCTGGCAATCTGGGGTGCAGCGGATCAGGCCTATCCACTGCCGCGCACCGAACAACTGGAACAGGCTTTGACGGCGGCCGGTGTACCCAACCGGCGTCTGGTGTATGAAGGGGCCGGGCACTCGTTCTTCAACGATACCCGCTCCTCCTACCATGCCGAAGCGGCCCAGGATGCCTGGCAACAGTCGTTGGAATGGTTCTCCACTTACTTGGAGACCTAAAAGGCGCAAGGGCCCGGGTTCGCTGTTTCCCTGCTGTGGGCGTCTTCCTGGAACTGAAATAGGGGCCGGTCGGCACGTCTGGGATCCCAACCCCTGCTTGGGACCCTTGGGGCAATCGGACTTCCGATGCAAGCACGGTCAAGGCATTGGTTGCGCACAGTCAAACCTTGTCGGCAGGTCTGGCCTGTGCCCGGCAACCGGACCCCAATGGGCGTGGGTGATTGTGGCGCGAGGAATGGCCGTGATCGTCCCTGGGCGGCCGTTTGACCGGTCGTTCTCCATCGAACGCATGGCTCTCAACGGCTTCAGGACGTCCAGCACCTTGGCGGTACCCTCCTCAAGTTCACACTCCCAGACGGTCAGGACCGTCCAGCCCAGTGCCAGCAGTGCGGCCCGGTTGCGCGCGTCCCTGGCCACATTGCCGTCCAGCTTGCGGTCCCAGAACTCGCGATTCGACGAGGGCCGGCTGGTCTTGGCACAGCCGTGCTGATGCCAGAAGCAGCCGTGGACGAAGACGGCCACCTTGTATTGAGCCAAGGCCAGATCGGGCTTTCCCGGCAGTGTGCGCGAGTGCAGCCGGTACCGGAAACCCGCGCGCCAGACCGCCTTCCTTACATACATCTCGGGCTTGGTGTCCCGGCTGCGTATGCGCGCCATGAGGCGCGAGCGTTCTTCGGGACTCAGCGTATCGGCCATGCGGATTCGTTTGTCGAGTGCCTTGTCGGGGGAGCGGCAGCGCGCCCGGGATCTTGGTGGCCCCGCCGTGCTGCGCTGGCGACAGCCTGAATCCTGACACATGTCCGTCAATGCCGAAACATCGACGGTTTCCTGCATGCGCACCGGATCGGACGGCCTTCCGGCCTGTGCACCCGGTTAGGTCGGGGCTTTATACTGATTTGCTTGTCAAGCCTCTGACTTTCCGCATCAACCACAGGACTGCGCCGTGACGGCCGACACAACTTATCCCGCCATCCTGGACGGCCACAACGACACCTTGTTGCGGCTGGTGCGCGGCCAACGGCAAACGCAGTTCCATGAAGAGGGCACGGAGGGCCATCTCGACCTGCCGCGCATGCGCAAGGGCGGCATGGCCGGTGGTTTCTTCGCCATGTATACCCCGGACAAGGACTATCGGGGCGATGCGCCCCTGCCGTCACGGGGGCAGGAAGTGCCCCAGGACTATGCCTTGGACTTCGTGCTCCGTATGTTCGCCCTCCTGCTGGACCTGGATCGGACCCTGTCCCCCGAGTTCTCCCTGGTCAGGACCGTGCCGGAGTTGCTGGAGGCCCTGGCCAATGATCACTGCCTGGCCATCGCCCACATCGAGGATGCGTCTCCGCTGGATCCGGATCTGACGCTTCTGCCCCTGTTGTACGACCTCGGCCTGCGTTCGATTGGGCCGGTCTGGAGCCGCACCAACGCCTTTGGGTATGGGGTGTCCTTCGATTTCCCCGGCTCCCCGGACCAGGGGCCGGGCCTCACGGAGCCTGGCAAGGCGCTGGTCAAGGCGTGCAACGATCTGGGGATCATGATCGACCTGTCCCACCTGAACGAAAAGGGCTTCTGGGACGTGGCCGAACTGTCGGAGGATCCGCTGGTGGCCACCCATTCCTGCGTGCACATCCTGTCCAACTCCGCCCGCAACCTGACCGACCTGCAGCTCGACGCCGTCGCCGAAACCAACGGCTTGGTGGGCATCAACTTCAACACGGGCTTCCTGCGGCCGGACGGGGCCTCCGATACCTCCACCTCCTTCACCGAAATCGTCAGGCACGCGGCCTATGTGGCGGATCGCATCGGCATCGACCACGTGGCCCTGGGCTCGGACTTCGACGGTGCCACCATGCCCGGCGATCTGTCGGACTGCAGCAAGCTGCCGGCCCTCATGGCATCGCTGGAGGAAACCGGCTTCGACGCATCGGACCTGCGCAAGCTGGCCCACGGCAACTGGATCCGCGTCCTGCAGCAAACCTGGCATCACTAATTCGGGAGAAAACACACCGTTATGGACTTGGCAACCCTTCTGGACAGCCTGAACAGCGTCGTCGCCATTCCCATCGTGCCCCTCAGGGGCGGGGCCGTGGACTTTGACGGCCACCGGCTGAACATCCGCTACCTGATGGAGAACAACCATCTGGACAACGGCCGCGAACGAGTCGTCTCCGTGGCCGGCACCAGCCTGCTGCATCACCTGTGTCTCGAGGATCAGAACCGGCTCTTCGACGCCACCGGGGAAGTCATGGGTGACGATGGCATTCTCATGAGCGCCGTGGTGCCGAACCCGCTGGCGGATGCGCGCTGCCAGATCCGCGCCCACCTGGGCCTGGCGCGCCGGCCGGATGTGATCCTGATCATGCCCCTCACCGGGGTTTTCAGTCCGGACGGCCTCTGCCAGGGCCTGGGCGAACTCGCGGAGGAATTCAGCGGCGAGGGCGCCCGGTTCCTCTACTACCTGAGGGCCTCCCGGGATCGGGATGCCGTGCTGCAGCTGATGGCGGACTCCCCGCACTTTGTGGGCGTCAAGGTCGGCACGGATGTGGCGGATGCCGCCTACATGGCGGAGCGCGCCCCGGAGGACACGATCGTGATGTGGGGCATCGGCGACCGCAGCACGGCCGCGGCCCAAAAGGGCACCAAGGGCCATACCTCCGGCACGGCCGTGGTGGTGACCCGCACGGCGGACGAAATCAACAACGCCCAACGGGCGGGCGACTGGGACCGCGCCCTGGAGTGGGAGGCGTACATCCAGGCGCTGGAGGACATCCGGTTTCGCAACGGACGCGCCTTCAACTACACCGCCGTGATCGAGGCCCTGAACCAGATTGGCGGCGACGTGACCGGCGGCGAAGGCGGGTTCTTCAACCCGCCCGCCGACAGCGCCCTGCAGGCGGAGGTCAAGGAAGCCATCGCGACGATGGCCCCCCTGCACTGAGTTCCTTCATGGCTGCGGCCGAGGAAGCAGCGGCTTTATGACAAACAACGGCAGACTGGCTGGACAGACGGCCTGGGTGACGGGGGCGGCATCCGGCATGGGAGCCGCCGTGGCGCGCCTGTTCGTTGAGGAAGGTGCCGCGGTGGCCGCGGTGGACATTCAGGCCGAATTGGGCGCGCAGGTCGCGGCCCAAATCACCGAGGCGGGCGGCACGGCCGAGTTCCACAACTGCGACGTCACCGACAGCAACGCGGTCAAGGCCAGCCTGGACAGGGCCGCGGCGTCCCTGGGACCACCCTCGATCATCGTGAACTGTGCCGGCATCGTCCATGTGGCCAAGCTGGACGAGTATCCCGAGTCGGACTGGGACCAGTTGATGGGAGTCAACCTCAAGTCGGTCTACCTGTCCGTGCGGCACAGCATGCAGTACCTGCGGCAATTCGACCGCAGCTACATGGTCAACATCGCCTCCGTGGGCAGTTTCATCGCCCAGGGAGACACGCCGGCCTACATCGCGTCAAAGTATGCGGTCCTGGGTCTGAGCAACAACATCGCCGTGGACTACGCCCGGGACGGCCTGCGCTGCAACTGCGTCTGTCCGGGCATCACCGACACCCCCATGCTTCGCTACCACCTCAGTACCAGTCCGGATCCGGAAGAAACGCTGGCCATGCGGCTCAAGCGGGTGCCGACCGGCGTGGTGATCACGCCGGAACAGATCGCCCGGGCCGTGCTGTACCTGAGCTGTGAGGACTCGGCCGGAATTACCGGCACCTCCCTGGTCGTGGACGGTGGCTACATCGCGCCGGCGGAGTGGGAGACCGACACCACTAGATTCATGGACAGTTCGGAGGCCTGAAATGCGTGCCCGACTTGCCTGCGCCGACTTCACGTTCCCGCTGTTGGAGCACCATGCCTCCCTGCAGCTGATTCAGTTGATGGGTTTCCAGGGTGTGGACATTGGACTCTTCGAAGGCCGGTCCCACATCCAGCCGTCCGGGGAATTTGCGGATCCGGTGGCCTCGGGCCAGCGTCTGGAGCGCAGGTTGTCGAATCTGGGCCTGGAAGTTGCGGACATCTTCCTGCAACTGGACCTGGACTTTGTGCCGTTCGCCATCAACCAGCCGGACGACACCCGTCGGCTGCATGCCCGCGAACAGTTCCTGAGGGCACTGGACTATGCCGCCGCCTGCGGCAGCCGGCATGTCACCGCGCTGCCGGGCGTGCGCTTCCCGGAGGAATCGCACCGGGACTCCCTGGACCGGGCCAAGGAGGAGTTGGCCTGGCGCGTGGAACGGGCACAGCGGCTGCGGCTGGAGTTCAGCATCGAACCGCACGTGGGTTCAATCGTCGACACACCGCGCAAGGCCCGGGCCCTGGCCCGGGGCGTGGACGGCCTGACCCTGACCCTGGACTATACCCATTTCACCCGGCAGGGTGTGCCCGACGAGGAGATCGAGCCTCTGGTGGAACATGCCAGCCACTTCCACTTCCGCGGCGCGCGCCAGGATCGCCTGCAGGCGTCCATGGCGGAGAACACAATCGACTACGAACGGGTTTTGACGCGCATGGAGGAGGTCGGCTATCCGGGCTGGCATGCGGTGGAGTATGTGTGGAGCGACTGGGAGCACTGCAACGAGTGCGACAACGTGTCGGAAACCATCATCCTGCGGGATCTGATCCGCAGCCACTGCACACGGTGACGCGCCGCAAGGCCTGGTAGGCCTCGACAGCCCAAGGGGCGCAAATCCAAGACCTCCACGGCATCGAGTGTCCAGTCGGCTCGACGCCGGGTCGCGCCCGGCGTGTCGGGCACATGGGTCTACAAGGTCTGCGGGATGCGCTCCCCGCCTCCGGCGTCCTCGCTGGACGCCACTCTCAAGCCGTGGCCCGTGGATAGCGGCGACCGTTCAGCTGCTTCCCGATGAACGTCGGCCGCACGAAGTATTGATAAATCACCAGGATCAGGCAGGTTGCCGTGACCGAGACGAGCGCGAGCTTCACGATTCCCGGAAGGGGCATGTCCCGCAAGAGGAGGGGCAGCAATATGACGAACGGCACGTGGACGAGGTAAATCCAGTACGAGGCGTCCGCCATGTACCGCCAGCGGCGGCTCGGTTTGTCCATGTAGCGGAGGAACAGTCCGATCAGGCCATAGGCCAGGAACCACATGGACAGCGAGAGGAAGGCGACCGCGCCCACATGGTGGGCCGTCGAAGTCCCCGTGCAGATCCTGTCCGGACCGGCGTGGCAGCCGGCGTCGGCGAAGTACCGGTACCCGAAGAAGCACACGATGCCCGCAGCGAGATGGAGCCATGCGGGACGCTTGAAGCCTTCCAACGTCCCTCGGCGGTGGAACAGCAGCCATCCGACTGTGAAGAACGGGCACCACAGCGCCATCTGGCGCAGGGTAGGGATCGGACCGGCGTAGTAGTCGATGGCCCACGACTGCATCCGGTACAGAATGGGGCCGGTGATCAGGACCAGCACCACAATGCCTCCTCGGTGCAGCAAACGTTCAAAGAGGTCCAGCGTCCAGGTACGCACCCGCTCCGGGATGCGAACGGCGAGCAACCGCACCCCGCTCGCGATCACGCACAGGATCATCAGATGGTAGAGGAACCACAGATGCAGGAAGATGTAGCGCACCGCGTCCGCCGACATCAGTTCGTCCCTGCCATAGGTATGGGTGGGCGGGACGGAGCTGAACCGGGAGGCATACGGCACGACGAAGTACATCGTGGCCGCCAGTACGGGCCAGGCCACCAGGAACGGCACCCCAATCCGGCTCCATCGATTCCGCAGGAATGCCGGGACGCCCCGTGTCTGCACCAGGTACGCCGCGAAGAACCCTGCAATCGCAAAGAAGACCGGCAGCTGGAACACACGGATGAAGACGATCACCCAGTGGGCGAAGATGTCGGCCTGGGCATCCTTGTATGGCCAGGCCTCGAAAACGATGGGTTCGTAGCTTATGGCGGCGTGCCGAACCACCCCAAGGAGCATCAAGACCGCACGCAGCCGGTCGAGTGAGTGATATCGCGGGATCGTGACTTGGGACCGAGTGCCGGCCAAGCTCCCTGATGCCTGGTTCAGTTGGTCACCGGGGTGTTGTGCGTCCGGCGTCCCAGAACGCTGATTCTGAAGCCGACGGGCTGCATGGTCGGGAACGATCGCACCCGCAGGGCATGATCCGGAACCAGCGGCTCCAGCACGAGTTCCCGCAGAATCGTCGCCATTGTGAGGCAGAGCTGGATTGGGACGAGACTGCTGCCGAGACATCGGTGGTGGCCGGCCCCGAAGGGGGCGTAGGCACCGGACTGCCGGTGTTCGCCGCGGGCCTGGGTGTAGCGGTCAATGTCAAAGCGCTCCGGTTCCGGAAAGTATTCCTCGAGCGTGTGTCCCACGACCGTGCCGATCATGACCTGGGTCCCCGCAGGTACCGTGTGGCCCGCGAACTCGAAGGAATTGGAGGTCATCCGAAGCACGGCCGGCGATACCGGATGGAGCCGAAGGGTCTCCATCACCACGCGGCGCGAAACATCGAGCCGCCGCAGTCCCTCGTCGGACACAGGGCCCTGCCCGAGGAGGGCGTCCGCCTCGGCGGTCATGCCCTCCATGAGCTGCGGGCGCTTCAGCATGTTGTAGAGCATGAACGAGCAGGTGCTCGCCGTGGTGTCCAGTCCGACCATGTAGGGTGCCAGCACGGTCAGGTTCAGGTTGGTCTCGGGCAGAAGCTGCGGATCGGCCTCACGCAAATCGAGCATGAGGTCGATGAAGTCCCGGCTCGTTCCGCGGGGACCCACCGTCCGCTTGTGCGCGAGGACCTGCTTGGCCAGTTCAAAGGCTCGCGTGCGGGCACGCCGGAAGCGCGGGAGTTTCATGACATGCGGCAACGTGGCCGCGCTCAGGAGCAACCCGCCGAGGAGCGTGGACAGGTCCTGGGTGTAGCCTTGGGGCGAATGGTCCGCCATCATATGGCCCATCTGCTCGGCAATGACGCCCTGGAATGCCGGCAACGCCTCGAACGGCTTGCCGACCGGCCACTTGGCGATCTCGTCGCGGGTGATGTCGACGACCTCCCTCGCCCGCTCCCTCAAGACGCGGGCCGCGTACCCCCTGGCCTGGGCTTTCCGCGTGGTGGTGTGGTCGATGCCGTCCATGGTCAGGATCGAACGCGACGCGTCCATCTGTCTATGGAAACTCGCCATGGGCTCAAGTGATCGAAAGACGGCTTGCCCGTGCGACATCAGGAAGTTGACCGCGTCCGGTCCCGCGATGCACACGAACCGGCGTCCGGGAAGGCGTATCCTGAAGATCGGGCCCAAGTCGCGGTATTGGCGGGCAAGGAACGACGCGACGCCCTTTCTCATGGCCAGGCCGTTGCCCATCAGCGGAAGGCCCGGCACGACCGGGATCTCCCTCGGGGACAGGGCCTCCGGAGATGATTCGGCGGGAACCTGCAGTCCCTCGATCGCCAAGCTCATCGTCCGGCCGATCAGGTCGAGATTCTTGAGCAGGTCGACACGATCCTGGACCTGCTCCCGCTCCTCCGACGACAGGATTGTGTGGAATACCCCACAGGCGTCCGCCAGCGTGATCAACGCGATGTCGCGCGGATCCGGGATATCGTCGCCGAATAACACACGCATGACGCGCAACTTGGCTTCTTCGACCTGTCGCCCGTCCGCGGTGGGGTAGCGCCGCGACCGGGACACCGCGGGGACCAGGGACAGAAGCCCCTGAGCCTCGGATCTCAGGATTCCGCGCTCAATCAGACGGGCCAGCGCGGCCTGTCGAACCTGGTCTCCCCGCTCGGCGATCCGTCCCAGCCAATAGCCCGTGTCGCGCGACTGGCCTTCGCTTGCAATCTCGGCCAGTGTCGGATCGAGAACGTCGTCGCCGAAAGGTGTGGCGTCCACGAGCACCAGACTCTCGAGATCCGTGTCGATGCGGTCCTCGAGCGCGAGATCCATCAGCACCGCTCCGGCGAGTGCCAAGTGGAGTGAGCGCGGGGACAGACTGGCGGCCAGATCCCCCCGCCCTTCGTCCAGGGCGAGAACCAGGATTTCCTCGGCAAACCTCAGCATCGTTGGCTCCGTCCGGTGGCCGAGGTGCGTGCCCGCGTCCGTACGAACGGATGGAACGGGCGGAACGCGGTCAAGCATCCCTGCTGGATGGAAAGGGTTTCCGTCATCCTGCGTGCCATATTCGGCCGCGATGCGGAGGCTGGATGTCCACGTCTCGGCGGGATCCCTTCGACACTGACCACTTCCCTGTCCTATTGGACGCTCGGGCAAGAAGACGAACGAATGAGGAGCTCCGCTTCCGTGTGCCCCAAACCAACAGCGAGGTTTTGGAAGAAGAGATTCAACTTGATCCAGAGCACGAGTTCATACTGGTGCCAGTACTGCTCCGGCTGCTGGACGCTCCGCACAAAAGCGGTGATGAGTTTCTTTCCACATCTATCCATTTGGACACCTTATCTGACACGGAAGTATAACGTGAGTGCAACTACAACTTTATTTGCCTTGTTGAACACTATTCCACATAACAAATTTAAAGAAGCTCCGTACACTTGATTTTGATGTGGCAATGTCCCAACAGGGTCCCTTGTCGTGGATTTCAGTCGCATCCCATGCCGGACCACCTTGGACCTGCCCTCGCTGTGTCACCCGATCACCGTCGGACGTGATCACTCCCACCCGACAGCGCACGCACACCTTGCAGGTGCTGGTGGCCTGGCTGTATGTCCTGGGCGTCAGCTACGGGAGCCTGGCCACGGTACTTTGGAGCCTTGGCGGTGGCGTGGATCCAGGTACCCTGTGGCTGCAGGGGCCGGCCACGGTCCAGGCGCTCCTGGCCTGGTCGTTGCGGCACCGCCGACAACGACAACCAGCTAACTTACAACGGTAGTATTAGTTGACCCGCAGGCTACAGACTTGGTGCCCGTCCGTTGTCCTGGTGGGTGAGACCCGGTTCCCGATCGAGGGTGCGCGGCGACAGGTGGTGGTCCTGGGGCCCAGGGGCGAACGGCTGGACTTGTGCCTGAGCGGCCCGGGCTTCGATAGGGGCGGCTGGTTCACGGTCCCGGCCCAGCGTGGTGTGCGGAGGGCTTGGACTGACAGCCGTGCGTCGTACACAGGCACCGTACCGTGAGCCGCCACATCCGCGGCCTGGACCGGGACGCCCTAACCCGCCTGGACCGGATCCTGCTGCCCATCCTGTCATGGCTGGCCCGGAAACGACCGGTGGCGGCCGGGCCCGTCCTGCTGGAGCTGGGGCAGGCGGTGGCGCAGGGGCAACCGGGTCTTATGGTTCCCATGCCGATACCGTCCCCCCGACACGCTTGACCGTTTCAGCGTTGTCGAACTCCGGCATCATCTGCCCTGTCCCGGACGAAATACGGGGATATCCGCCTGTTGAATGCGCGTCTGAGGCTGGCCGCGTGCGGTCCGCACTCACCGCAAATCGACTGGCGAAACCGCTAGGCACTGGCCCGGCATCGAATCAGCTTGAGCACGTCGGTGCCGACGTTCTCGACGGCATAGGCTTCGTCCGTCTCCAGCAACACGGCGCCGCCGTGAGCCAGACGGCCCGATTCGCCGCCGCTGGTAATCAGGGCCGTGCCTTCCCAGATGAAGATCACCGTTTCGCCGCCCCCCTGCTCCTCACGCTCCAGGCATCCGCCTGGAGCAAGTTCCAGGCAAGTCAACGTCATCTCGGCCATGCCGCGGGCGGGACTGGCCGCCACGTGGGCCTGCGCCCCCTGCACGGCAACGGCTTCCGCATCCCACATGGACTCGATGCGCACAGTTGTTTCCGCGTCCGCCGCGGGCTGCGGCATCACGCCCGTCTTGGCCGGATCCCGGTCGCCCGAATACAGTTCGGGATCGGGTGGTGACTGAAAGCTGATCAGCGTGGCCTCGCCGTCGGTATGGTTGACAGTGCCGTGGACCTCGCCGGGGGGAATATAGGCGAAGTCGCCTTTCACGATGGGGGTGTAGCGTTCGCCTTGGCGCACGGACACGCTGCCGTCCAGCACGATGAAAATGTCGGCCGACACTTCGTGGAAGTGCTGGGGGAACTCCTGTCCGCCCTGGAACACGGAATAGTTCAGCGTGATGTTGCGGCCCCCGCTGTCGGGGCTGATCAGGCGCCGCGAATAGCCCTGCCCCATGTGAAAAACGGCACCGTCTTCCAGATTGATGAATTTCGCCATGGCACCGCTCCCTGGATTGTGTCCTGTGCTGGGTGTGGACTTGCAGACCAAAATTAAGTGTACAGGGAACTTCGTTCCGCCTCGCCGTGCCGGTCTCGGACCGGCCAAGCATTTCGCACCACTTGATTTTGAGACGGCAGTTGTGTGTTGACCTGACGGAAGGCCGCCTCCAGACCGCCAGCCCGGGACAGGCGGGTTCCGGTCGAGCCTGGGGGAAGTCGTCAACCCCAGCGCCTGAACAAATATAGAACTGCGTTCAGGATTACCGTCAGCACAATGCTAACGGCCACCATCGTGCCCAGAGGAATGTGCACACTCATGCCGGGACGGTTCCAACGCAGGTTGCC
Source organism: Caldilineaceae bacterium (assembly GCA_965219935.1). Taxonomy (GTDB): domain Bacteria; phylum Chloroflexota; class Anaerolineae; order Caldilineales; family Caldilineaceae; genus Bin34. Next base: position 3,423,961 of record CBDCOU010000003.1, read on the forward strand.
CGGGATGTTGTCAATGGGAATGCGCGGCAGTATCAACAGCAGGCCACCGGCGAGAATCAGTACGACACCCAGGCCAATCAACAACTTTCCCATTGTTGGCAATGCTTCCTGCATGGTGCGATGCCTCCAACCTGTTTGTTCATGTGGTCACATGCGGGCGGGCAAAGCGATGTCGGGGCGGTGATGCCACGGTGGCGACGACCGGCCGTCGTCATCAGGGCATACAGTCTGTTGGGAGGAATGTGTCTGCGTGGCGCCGGAGATCCTGACGGGTGTCAATATCGGCAAGTCGTCCGGGATCCGTTTCCACCCCGCCTACTTCGCTCCTGTGTGTCTCAAGGATGCCCCGCGCTCCCTGATCTCCCTGCAAGCTCCTGATGCTGGGCCACCAGACTCGCCCGAAAAGAGCGGGAGCTCCCAGTAGTTTTCCTTCGTGCACCGGTGCCGACATCGTCCAACCTTGATGCCACCGTTGTTGCAGACCGTATAGGAGGTCGGGGGAAACCAGGGGTTGGTCGCTCAACATGAACAATGCAGCTTCCACATTCGATACGGTTCTTTCAAGGTGATCGATGCCCGTCCGCAGGCTGGTGGACATGCCACGCGACCAACCTGCGTTGTGGCACATGCTCAAGCCGTCGTAGTTCCCGAGGTGGGGAGCAACTGTCCGTTCCACCTCGGCCTGATGAGCACCTGTCACCACGACAATGGGTGAGGACTGCCGTCTGGCCTGCGCGGCGAGGGCGATGGCGTGTTCCACCATGGCGCGGCCGCCAAGAACCGCGACCTGCTTGGCCCCACCGAAGCGACTTCCGCCACCGGCGGCCAAGACCACGAAACCACAGGTTCCGGTTGGCGAGGCGGTGGTCATACAACAAGCCCGTTTCAGTGGCAAACTCATCTTCTGCCGAACATCAACCGTTCCGAATCATATCGGGTCCAGCCAATGGTGGCGTTCCCCGTCCAAGATCTGGAGGGTGTGCACCTGTTCCTCAAACCTTGTAGGTTCTGGGTCCTTCGCTCTTGGTTGATGGCCGCATGTCCGCCTATAGGGCAGCACGCATCAGAACGGCTGCGCGTAGGAGGGCCGGAAGGCATACCGGTCGAGATGTACGGTCAGATCCACCGAGCGGCCGGCCGGCAGGTCCACGCGTACCCATCGAGCTGAACCGGCTTCCTGCGTGTCATCCCGGTTGCCGTCCGCCTGCACGGTAGTGATGCGATGTTCCCCGAACGCGCCACCCTGAACCAACACGGAGCGACTTTCCCCGGGATGGATGTTCACTAGGCTGACCGATACCGTATCGGCGTCCATCGCGGTTACCAGGGCCGCCGTGTCCCGGGGCAGTCCCGGCCGTCGTTCCGTCGCGTCGTAGTATCTGAGCCGGGTGTGCAGGAGGCCCCCGTGGTACACGATCTGCGGCCCCCCGCAGGTTAGCTGCAGCAGGCTTTCGGTGTGGACCGGATTGCGGTCCTGCCAGTGGTGGACATCCCAGGTTTCCGGATCCCCGTCGTCGTTGCGGATCAGATCCATGCGACGCAGCACCTCGCTGTACTGGTTCTCCAGAATCAACGACGGGTAGTCCGAGAGCTGGCCTTGCAGGTAGAGGAACCAGGGGCCGGCATGCTGATCGTCGCCCTTGCCGCGGCCCGGCGCCAGCCGGCTCCATTCGCTGCTCATCTCCGGCACGCGCTCGAGGCGGGCCAGATCCTCCTCGGCAAAGGACATGAAGTAGAGCTGGAGCAGGTGCTGGGGTCGGAACGGCCGAAACGACTGCCAGCCCGAATCGGTGCGGCGGTGGGGCACCAGCCACCGGCCGTTGTCCTCCCGGCCCTGCGACTGCACGAAGTCCAGCTGGCCGCGCGGAATGTCCAGGTAGCCCATGTCGCCGGTCAGCAGGACCGCATTCATGGCCGCCACGGTCAGGGGTTCGATGATCGTGGGGAAACCGTGCGGCCACGACCAGCCGTAGTAGCCGCCCCACCACTTGCCATCCATGCACTCGCCGACGGCACCGGAGGGACCGACATTGTCAGGGCAGATGCCATCGTTGCGCCGAATGCGGTCCGTCCAGGATTCCAGGTAGTCCAGGACCCAGGTCCGATATTTGTCGTCCCCGGTCAGTGCATAGGCATGGGTCACCAGGCTGGTGGCGGTCAGGTTGAGCGGTACGTCGCCGTGCATCATGCGCCGGTTCAGGGCATCCAGGATGATCGCAAAGGCCTCGTCGTCGCACCAGTCCGCCTTCTCCACCATCTCGTCGCCGTGCCAAGCCTCCTGCCGGCTCGGCACATCCAGGTCCTCGTACGGCAGGGGATAGGCGGACAGGACCCAGCGATGGGTTTCCCAGTCCTCGACCGAGTTCTCGTACCGCGGGCCGCGGCTGCCGTTGATGGGGGAGCGCATCTGTCGGAGTTCGGGATCCCAATTGGGAGCCTCCGGATCCTCGCCCGTGTACATGTGGGCGAAGCGCAGGGCCCGGGCTCGATCCGGCTGTCGCTGCGGATCCGCGAGGCCGAAGTAGTAGAAGTAGATGGACGACTCCCCGTGGTGCATCCAGTCGTAGTAGCCGTCGAACTCGCGGTGGATTTGGCCGTAGGCCGTGAACTGCCGGGTCACGGCATCCCATAGCATGCGGCTCCGCTCATGCAGATCCGCCGCCCCGCCCAAGGTGTAGAACAGGGGCCAGTTGTGATAGCTCTCGTACCCGTCGTCCGAGCCGTCCATGCCCGGCCAGCGATCGCGCCAGACGAAGGTGCCGTCGGCGCGCGTGTAGCGCGCCTGGTACATGCGCGCGGTCTCGTTCATGACGGAGATTAAGTGGCGCTGACGCAGGGCCCAGCCCGGAATGGGTGCTGTCCGGGTAGCTGTGATGTGCATGGTGGGTTCTTGGCTGTTGGAGTATCAAAATAGGGCAGGGACAATCAACGGAGATTGGACTCTGAGGCGGATATCTGGGCTCGGCCCCATCCCCAAGGGCCTGCACCGGGATGCACGGCAGGGACGGGTTGGACGAGTCAGCGGCTGGCTTGTTGAAACATGGCCTCGCGCCGGAGGCGGGCCGGGGTGTGGTCATGCACCGATTCCGAGGCCAGAATGCGCTGACTGCGTTCGTCCAGGGGCAGATTGATCCGCTGGCCGCCGGAGCGGTGGGAAGCATGGATGCCGAACGCAACCTCCAGGGCATGGCGCGCATCATCGCCCGAACAGCGCGGGCTATCGCCGGTCTCGATGCAGTGAATCAGGTCGGAAATGATGATTTCGCCCATGCCTTCGATGGAGACCGGCCAGGGGTAGGGGTACTTGACCGGCAGCCCCGCCCCGCGGATCCCGCCGGGCACCAGACGGTACAGCTCAAAATCCAGTCCGTGGGTGGAGGAGCGGATCCGGCCATCGGTGCCGATGGCCTCGAAGTCCCAGCTGGCCGCGCCGCAGTTCATGCCCCGCATGTAGCCGCGCAGGCCGTTGGCAAAGGCCAGGTAGGCATTGCCCTGCAGGTCTTCGTCGGCGGTGGCCGCATCCGTCTCGTTGAGTTCGCCGAACAGCCAGTCCACCTTGCTGTCCGCCAGGAAGCACATGGTGTCGATCAGGTGGCTGCCGTTGGATGAGAGCGGACAGGTTCCGTAGCCGGTCACCTGCAGCATCTCGCCCAGATCGCCGGTCTTCATCATTTTGTGGGCTTCGTGGAAGAGCGGGTGCCAGCGCCGGGAACAGTTCACCGCCATCACCACGCCGTGGTCGGCACAGCTCTGCACCATGGCGTCCGCCTCTTCCAGCGTGAAGGCGATGGGCTTCTCCGCCCAGATGGCCTTGACGCCGGCCTCGGCACAATCCTGGACGATTTGTGCCCGGTAACGGGCCGAGGTGCAGACACTGACGATGTCGATGCGTTCGGCGGCCAGCATGTCGCGGTGGTCGGTATACAGTTGGCTGTCGGCCAGCCCGAACCGCGAGCCGAACTCCTCGCGCTGCTCCCCATGGGGATCGGCACCTGCGACCAGGTCGGTCTGGTGGGAGGCTGCGTAGCTGGGGCCGTGGCAGTAGGGAAGGAAGAAAACTCCTCCTCTGGCCACCTCGTATCGGATCTCGTCGTCGAACGTGTTGCCCATGCGGCCAAGGCCGATAACCGCTGCCCTCAAACGTGCCATGGCGACAAGCCTCTCTGATTTCAACCGTGGGTGGTGTGCGCCGCATTCGGCGCCTAGGGCTATTGTGGCACAGGGCTTCGGAACGTACATCGACAACAGGAGGGAACCACATACGGCACAGTTTCAATCTCGTTGACACGGGTATCCGCTCCCTGTCAACGGCGCGGCTTCTCTGTGTCCCATCGCATTCGGTACCGACTATTTTGACGACATTCAGGAAAATAGAATATAATTTGCAATTTCCGCCTTGAGGTAATCCGCCATCATGCGAGACGAACTGAACACCAAAATGGAAGAGATCCGCACTCGCCGTAACGAAGTACTGGCATTGCTGCAGGACACGGCAGACGTTCATGCTTCCCTGGACACAACAAAATGGAGCAGCACGTGGCCCACAGTGGGCGTTCTATTCGGACGCTTTGGTGATCACATGCGAGAACACGCCAACCAGATTGCAGGCACACGCCAAACACTACAGGCCAATTACACCGACACACAACGCAAACTGGCAGAGGCCGAACGGGACTGGGGTCATCTGCTTGGTACTTTGGTAGGCCTGACCGACGACGACCTGGATCGAGTGCCTGAAGATGGCTCCTGGACTATACGGGAAACTTTGGATCACATTCTTTGGGTGGAAACCCGATACATGGGACACATTCAGGCTGCGTTGCAGGAACTCGATCAAGCCTGATGGAGCAGAGGACATTCTGTTAAGAGGCTGATGCCGGGTTGATCCTCCAGCGCTCACGATTCCTCTATCCCACATCAAAAAAGACCAGACGCACGTTGCCCGGTGCCGACCGCCGCCGGAACGGCGGCGAACCTCCTGTCGGACTGACTGGAGCGACGGTCCCTGCCCAACACCATTCCTGAAACTGTCCACACCATTGACATGTGGATCCCCAACAAAAAGGGGCGGCTCCCGGAGGGCCGCCCCCTGTTGCAGGGTCCGTCCAAGCCCTGTCGCGGGCCTGGACATTGCCGAAGGTGCTACTGCGGTGGGGTGATGTCCGCTACGGGCTGAATCTGCTCGCCGGGAATCACCAGGGTTGGCGTGGTGCCTTCCGGGGTGATCAGCAGCTTCTCCGTGTTGGCCAGAGCAGCCGCGTTCTCGCGGGCGATGTGGAAGTTCAGCAGCCCCGGGTTGGCGGTGTAGAGCAGGCCCAACGCGGCCTCGACCGCGGTCGTTGCCCGCGCCTGTTCGGTGGCGGCCTGGGCGCGAACAGTCTGAACCTCCAGATCCAGTTGGGCTTCCAGCAGGTCGTTGGACTTCTGAGCCTCGATCACGGCGCGGTTGGCCTCGACCCGGGCCAGTTCGTTGGCCCGTTCGGCCTGAATGACCTTCTGCTGGGCGGCCAGCCGCTCTTCATCCAGTTGTGCCAGGAGGACCTTCTGCCGGGTCTCTTCCTGGAGTCGGCTCTGTTCAACCCGAATTTGGCCTTCCTGCAGAGCCTGTTCGGCCGCCGCCTCGGCCTTGGCCCGCAGCTCGTCCTGGGCGGCCTTCTCCGTCTGCAGGCGGCTCTGGACAATTTCGTCGAGGCGCGCCTGAGCTTCCGGTGCAATGGTCACTTCCGGCACGGCCACGTTCTCGACGACCAGGCCGACGTTTTGTGCCAGTTTGTTGATTTCGGAGTCAATGCAGGCCCGCAAGTCATCGCGTGCGGTGCCAATGACCGCGTCATCAAACGTGCGATCGCCCACGCAGACCTTCATGGCCTGTTGTGCACGCTGCACAATGTGGGCCCGGGCCGCTTCGTCGTTGAGATAGAGCGTGTTGTACTGAGCCCAAAGACTCTGCAGTTGACCGGCGTTCTCCAGGCGCGGGCGGAAGATGTCGCCGGCTGCGGCCAAGCCGATGCGCTGCTTGTCGCTGGTGATGATTTCCGGGTCGGCCACCAGGAACGGCACGGCCGACGACGAAACCCGCTTCAGTTCCACAAAGAGACCGACATCGGAGTAGATGCCGGGTCCGACCACCTCGACGATGCGGCCGCCGCGGAACTTGACGCCGACTTGCTGTTCCTCCACCCGGGCTAGGATGTAGTAGAAGCGCGAACCCAGAAGCCAGACCACAAGTGCGGCTACGATCAGCACCAGCAGAATGGTGCCGGCCCTGCGGGTGCCCCTGGGCGGGGAGGGAATGTCCATGCGTGCCATTGCTTGTGTCCTGCCGGTTTGCTAAGGCGGAGAAAGGTGGTCTCCGGCCGATCCGCGAATTCTAGCAGGCGGATTGGCCGGGAACCCTGTGGGGATGCCCGAAATCCGGCCACCGAGCCGCGGGATTTGCAACTCAAGGGCGGGGAGTTGCGTTAATGGAGATGAGAGTCCCGGCCGATCGCCAGGTGATTAGGGGTGCCGGGACAGGTGAAACGGAGCGGGCCATGGTGTCCCGCTTTCCAGCAACGGGACTGCTATGAAATTCTTTACGATTTTCGGATCCACTGAACACAAGGAGCGGACGCGGTCGTTTGACGGCGGCAACGCGGTCACCGTCTTTGGCTCCGCCGAGATTGACCTGACCCAGTCGGCGATGCAGAAGGACGAGGTCCTGCTCGAGGTCTTCACGGTCTTCGGTTCCACGGTGCTGCGGGTACCCGAGACCTGGGATGTCAACTGGTCGGGACTGACCTTGTTGGGGGCGGTCGAAGGCCAGAACCACGGCGACGGCCCCAAGGCGCGGCGTGTGGTCATCTCGGGCCTGACTCTCTTCGGCTCCTTCGAGATCCTGCACGGCAGGTGGGTGGAATCGGAGAACGATCCGGCATCCTGATCGTCCCATGTGGCCAAGGCACAATCCCGGATGGGTTGCCGGGACTTCCATGTCACTGGCTAACGGCTGGTCTTTCGGCGTGAAGCAGCACTGCACACGGAGTGGATGTGGTTGATTGCCGTTGGACAGAAGGGCTAAAGGGCGTTGGGCTTGCCAATGCCGTGCGGGCGGCGCGTCCTGCCCTTCCTGGAGTGGTGGCAGCCGTCCGGCATGAACGCGCCGTCGGTACCCCCGGCGTTGATCCGACGGTGTTTGGAAGGGATCCCAACCGGCAGGAGCCCCGCGGCATCACCCTTTCATGCCGCTGAGCGCCAGGCTCGAGATGAATTGGCGCTGCAGCATCAGGAACACCAGGATGACGGGTACGCAGGCAATCACGGCACCGGCCATCTGTACATGTATCGCACTAATGAATTGTCCCTGAGCCATGGCCAGCGCCAAAGGCAGCGTGAACAGCTCCTTGGAGTTGATGACGAGCACCGGCCAGAACAGGGTGTTCCAGATGCCCAGAAAGCTGAAGATGCCCAAGGCGCCCAAGCCCGGCCGGGCCAGCGGCATGATGACGCGCCAGAAGATCTGCCAGTGGCTGCCGCCGTCGATCAGGGTGGCTTCATCTAGGCTGATGGGAATCTGGTTGAAGAACTGGCGCAGCAGGAAGGTGCCGAAGGGGGAAAAGAGGCCGGGAACAATCAGGGCGGTATAGGTGTCAATCAGACCGAAGGACCACACCAGGGTGTACAAGGGGATGATGGTCACATAGTGCGGGATCATCATCGTGGCTAGATAGAGCAGAAACAGCGGATCCCGGCCGGGGAACCGCAGACGGGAGAATGCATAGGCGCTGAGTGAGCAGACCAGAAGCTGCCCGGCGACGGAAATCAGCGTCACGATGGAACTATTGACCAGGGCCCGGGCCGTTTGGAACTCCGTGAGGGAGGTCACGTAGTTTTCCCACTGCGGCACGGCCGGGATCCACACGGGAGGAAAGGCCTCAACTTCCGCATATGTCTGCAACGAGGCGGAGATCATCCACAGGAAGGGGGCCAGCATCAGCAGGGAGCCGCCAATCAGGATGATGTGCAGCCGGGTGGCCTGGGCGCGGTTCGGATGCATCAGGCCGTGACTCCGCAGGCACGGGCACTGGAGTTGTCCCATCCCCGGCCGTGTTCGGGATTCATTGGTAGAACACCCATCGCTTCTGCAATATCCACTGGATCAGGGTAATGACGAAGATGATCGCGAACAGGACCCACGAGAGCGCGGCGGCGTACCCCATCCGCAGTGATTCGAACCCGCGGGAGTAGATGTAGTAGCTGAGGGTCCGCGTGGCATCGGCCGGACCGCCTTCCGTCATGATGTAGATCGGATCGAACAGCTGCAGCGTGTTGATGATGCCGATGATGAGCGCGAAGAAGAGGGCGGGCGACAGCAGCGGCAGGGTAATCCTGAAGAACTGTCGGCTGCCGGAGGCTCCGTCGATACTGGACGCCTCGTAGTATTCGGTGGGGATGGACTGCAACCCGGCGAGCAGGATGATCGTTTTCCAGGCCAGGGTCTTCCAGGTGATGGTGATGATCACGGCCGGCATGGCCCACTCGGGACGGGAGAGCCACGGCACCGGTTCCATGCCCATCGCCGTCAGCACGTCGTTGATGGGGCCCTGCAGGCTATACATATAGCGCCAGGCAATGGCCACGGCCGCCCAGGTTGTGATCAGGGGCAGGATGTAGATGGTGCGGTACAGGCCGATAAAGCGCAGGGAGTGGCGCAGGAGCAGGGCCACGAGCAGGCCGAGCACCGTGTTGAGCACTTCCAGGCCGACGGTCAGGTAGAACGTGTTGTAGAGCGACTTGAAGAACGTGGAGTCGGTGACCACCTCTCGGAAGTTCTTCAGCCCGACAAATTCCATCGGGTCGATGATGTTCCACTCGGAGACCCCAAGGACCAGGGCGGTGCCGATGGGCACCAGCTGCAGGGCAAATAGCCCGGCCAGGCTGGGGGCCAGGAACATCAAGGCCACCACGAGCGTGCGGGAACCGAGCCGACGGCGGCCCGGGCGCATGCGGGTGGCCGGGACCGTCCCGGCCTGGATTTCGGTGGTGGTCGACATGAGCGATTCAAACCCGCTGCCGCGGGAACCCGTGCGGGGGACAGCGGCCGCAGACAGGATGTCGCCGGACGACGATATGTCCTGCCTGCGGCCGATCCCCGGGGACCGGAAGTGCCGGCCCGGTTATTCGACCAGCAACGGTTCGACTTCGGTCTTGATGGTTTCGGTGGCGGCCTGGGCCGTCTTCTCGCCGATCGCGACCAGATCCATCTCGCGGTCCCAGATCTCCAGGAACTCCTGGTTGCGGCGAATGAAGGGCTGGGGGTGGGCCGAAGCCAGCATGTCGAGGAAGGCCTCGGCATGCTTCGGTGGTTCGAAGACGAAGGACTCCGACTCCATGGCGGCGACCACCGAGCTGCCGGCCCCGCCGTTCTCCAGGAGGAACTTGGCGCTCTCCAGGGAGGCGGTGTCCTTGATCACGCTCCAGGCCTCGTCCGGGATTTCCGAACCCTTGGGGATGGCATAGGAAAACCCGCCGGTCCAGGAGGCGTGCTTGACGGACTTCGGCTGTGGGGCCACGCCCCAGTTGATGTCCGATTCCTCCAGTCCCTTGCGGGTCCAGGTTCCCACATCGCGCATGGCCAGACGGCCCTGCTGGAACAGGCCGCCGGCACCCGCATCCGGGGAGCGCAGGTTGGCCGGGCCGAGTTCATGAACCAGATACAGGTCGAACATCCACTGGATCGCCTCGTGGCCGGCCGGTTCGTTGACCACCACCTGGGTCTTGTCCTCGTTGAAGACATCGCCGCCGTTTTGCCAAATGCGATTGGAGATGTTCCAGATGCGCGCGGGGCCGCCGGTCCAGCCGTAGATGGTTTCGTCGCCCTCGCCCCGCTTCATTTCCAGGGCCGTCTCCACGAAGGCGTCCCAAGTCCAGGTGCCGGCCTGCCACTGTTCGTGCGGGGTGGGGATGCCGGCTTCCTCGAACATGTCGATGTTGAACCCGATGCCCATCGGATTAACCTCGGCCGGAATCGCGAACGGTTTGCCCTCCGACTTGAAGAAGTCCGTGATGACCGGATAGAAATGGTTGTAGCCGGGGGCATTGATGTCCCAGTCGGGGTGGTCCTCGACGTAGCTGGTCAAATCCGTAAGGAAACCGCGGTTCTGGAAGCGGGCGAAGTCGAAGTCGACCAGCATGGCGATGTCCGGCAGGTCGCCGGAGGCAAAGCGAGTCAGCAGCCGATCATGGTACTGGCCAAACGGCGCGGAACCGATTTCCAACACGATGTTGGTGTCCGCGTACAGATGGTCCATCAGCAGGCCGTAGATTTGGTCCCAGGAGCCCCAAACGGTGAACTCGATCTCCACCGGGGCTTCGGCCATGTCGGCATCCGCGGGAGCCGCAGGTGCCGGCATCGCCGTACAGGCCGCCAGCAGAGCTCCGGAACCAAGCAGGGCCGAATTGCGCAGAAAGCGCCTTCTGGACAGGTTGTTCGCATGCATGGGAGAAGTCTCTCCGGTGTCTGAGATGCAACCCGACAACCGGCATGTCGCTTCCGGCAACCGCCGGCAGGACCGGCGCTCCGGTGCGCATGCACCGGCTGTGACTTGTGGTCGCATCAAAGGGATGAAGTGTTCACAGACTAAGAAACCGTGTAACCCTTGTCAAATTGGCTGAACTGGCTTGGACCGGGGACGAAGTTATGGGGAATCCCCTGCGCGTCCCGGTCTCAGCCCACCGTTGCCCGGGCGATGCCGGACTGCCACCCGCCCTCCTTGTGGCCGGCATACAGCAGGTAGTGGCGGCCGTCGCTGACGAACACCTGCGGGGTCAGGATCCCGTCGCAGTCCCAGGCCGCCGGGGCGTCCGGTGGCCCGAAGACGGGATTGGCCGGGTTGGGCTCGAACGTGCGGAAGTCCCGCGTGCGGACATGGCCGATTCGCCAGACATGCCCATCAAAGCCGCCGTACAGGATATGGAAGAACGCCTCGCCCCGGAACAGCTCCGCCTCCCGTACGCCCCGGCTGTCCCAGTCTTGACCGGAGCCGCGAAAGACCGGATTGGCCGGATTCTTGGTTACGGCGGCCGGATCGTCGACGGGCGCCGTGGCATGGCACATGACCGGCGGCCCTTCCGATTCGCCCGTGTACACGATATGAATCAGGTGGTCGTGCACGACCACGGAAGGATGGGAGGAGCCGTCGCGCTCATGGGGCGCGTCCGCGGTGATCACCGGCTCCGCGGTGACCCGGGTCCAGCGCCCCAAGTCGCCGTCGCTCACCAGCAGGCCTGTCTGTTTGGGCACTTGCCGGCGGCGTCCCAGGTAGTAGGCGTAGTGGCGGCCGTCTGCCGGGTTGCGGAACGGAAAGGGATATTCGACGGTGTAGTTGTCGAAGCCGGTGTGCGAGGGCAGAAGCACCGGATTGCGTGGATCATGGGTCACGTCTGCCGGGTTTTGTGACGGCGCCGTGCTGTGCATGAGGACCCAGAAGTTGCCTTCCTTGCGCCGGCCCCACAGGTAGTGGACGGTATCTTCCACCACGACGGCATGGGCGGCCGCGGCCCATTCGGGTGGGGGGCGGAACAACAAAGGCGCGCCTCCCGTCGGCCGTTCAAAGGAGGCGCAGATCTCAAAGAGGCGGTCGTCCCAGTTGGCGCTCATGTCCTTCCCTCCCGGATGCGTCGAGCGGATGAGTTTGGTGATTGACGTGCGTTTCAGCCCAGCCAGCGCACGAGATTGGCCAGAATGCGGTCGGCCACCGGATCCTGGCCGAGATTGGCCGTCAGGCGGTGCGTGCTGAGCACAAATTGGCCCTTGCCATGGGGCAGCAAGGCGAGATCGGCACCGTGGTAGGCACCGCTTACGCCGAGGTAGTTCTGCTTGTGCTTCAGGCCGGCATACCAGTCATAGGTGACGGTGCCGGCAATCCAGTCCATTGTGGGCATGGCCAGGGACCGTTGTGCAACGACATTGCGGTACACCTGATCCATCAGGCAGTTGACGGGGAGCCCGCGATAGATCGGGTGGTCCCGGACCACATGGCTGCAGGGCATCCACAGGCCCTTGGCCTCGAAATACGTGGTTTCAAATGGCAATGCCCGACCGGCTTGAAGTCCATGCCACATGCGACCGCGTCCAATGTCCTGCAGGCAGTCGAGCGGCGGGGCATCAAGCACGACCGCGGTGCCGCCGGACTCAACCCAGGCGGTCAGGCGAGCCAAGTCGGGCAGCGGCTGTCCGTCCCAGCCATTCAGATTGATGAGGACCGGTGTCTGTGTGTCCGGATCCTCGGCAAAGGCGTGCACGGTGGCCCCGGCCGCCTGTAGATAGGGCGTTAGGCTTTGATCACAATCGACCGCGGACAGCGTTTGATCGGCCAGGCTGGAGGATGCCCGGTCGAGGACGTGGAAGTCCACCCGGTTGTGCAGGGACGGCCGGGTGTCGGGTTGGAACTCCAGTGTTGCACGGCAGGGACCTTCCAGGTTTCCGGTCGGAATGCCCAGGATCTTCAAGTCCGCGATGTTCCGGGGCAGTTCGAGTGTTTCATTGAACAGTTCCAGGTCGCCACCGGGTGCCTGGAGTGTCACGGTCAGTCTGCCGGATTGGGGCTCTCCGTCGTTGACTGACGTGATCGTCAGTTCCAGGTCCTGCCCGGCGTACAGCGCGTAGGCATGGGGCCGCAGGGCGATGTAGCGGTCCGCGAACACCTCCTTGATGGCATGGAAGGCGGCTTTGGGCTGGCGGAAGTTGTCAATCAGGCCGGCGCCCACGATCCAGTCGCCGTCGTTGAGTGAATGAATGCCGATGCCGGCAATGTCCGGATTGATGCGGCAGGCCTCCGCCATCAGCTTGTTGCCGACGTAGTGGATGTGCTGACAGGCATCGGTAAAGTCCTTCAGGGTCGGAAAGACGGAAGCCAGGTCCGTGTCGGCCAACACCTGCCGATAGCTGTCCAGCAGACGCCGATGGATGCGGTAGTCCGGTGTCAGGGGATTGCCCTCCCGGAGGTAGCGCTCCATGTTGTCCTCGAGATCGGGAATGCTGCCGTACCCCAGTTCCGACACGTTGGTGAGGAGGCCCGGTTCGATGTGGCTGCGCCGGTGGTTCTGACGCGGAGACTGGCCCAGGCTCTCCAGCTGCTCCGCACTCTTGCCCAGGAACAACAGGTTGTCGTAACTCTCCTGGTCCAGGGGCATGCCCGGGTAGTCGTGCACATCGTTGATGAGCACGGGTTCGAAGGAGCCGGGCAGATAAAGGCTGCACACGCCGGCAAAGCCGCCGGACTCCGCCAGGATCAGCCGGGTCTCGTCCAGTTCCCGGGCCTTGAGCGAGGTGGTGTGGCGCAGGCGCTTGAGGCCGTGGCGGAGGATCTCGTTGAACATCTCCCAGATCACGATGGAGGGGTGGTTGCGGTCGCGGCGAACCATCTCCGTGACTTCGTTTTCGATGCGGGTACGGGTATAGGGGGTGATTTGCGGCCAGTTATCCATGCATTCGATGGGCAGGGCACCGAAGAAGAGGATCCCCATCTCATCGGCCAGGTCGTAGACGCAGCTGGGTTGCGGCTTGCGCCAGGGTCTGACCACGTTGATGTTGCCTTCCTTGATCAGTTCAAATTCCCGCCGCAACAGGTCCAGGTCGCGTGGGTAGGCCAGCGAGTGCGGATAGAAGGCTTCGTTGAACGTGTACTTGAGGATGAGCTTGCGGCCGTTGAGGTAGAAATGCTTGCCCCTGACCGTGAACTCGCGGAACCCGAACCGCACCGTCTGGGTATCCGATACGGCACCGTTCAGGCACACCGTGACCTGAAGCCGGTACAGATTCGGTTCCTCCGGGCTCCACAGGCGGTGGTTGGGCACGGTCAGCGAACAGGCGGCCGGTACGGTGCCGGGGTGCACGTCGAGGGTCCGGGTGTGTGCGGCGACCGGTGGTTCACCGTCCGCGGAGCCAATCGTCCAGGTCAGGTCCACCTGTTGGGTTGCCTCGGAGGTGTTGTGCAGGACCAGGGCGACGGCCGCCTCGCCGGAGTCAATCCGGCCGCGCACAAACAGGTTGTCCAGGTAGATGCAGTCCGTGGCCAGCAGGGACACCGACTGCCAGATGCCGCCGGCGATGGCGCCGCGCCAGTGCGGCATGTCGTCCCGACCCAGACCGTCAATCACGACATCCCGCGTGATCAGGGGGGTGATCACGCGCACTGCGATGAAGTTGTCCTCGCCGGGCCGAAGCAGATCGCCGATTTCCAGGTCGAAGCCGACGTATCCGCCCTCGTGGGCACCGGCCGCCTCGCCGTTGACCCAAACCTCGGCCCGATAGTTGACCGCGTCGAACCGGATGCGGACGGTCTTGTCCGCCCAGTCCGCCGGAACCGGCACGAAGCGGCCGTACCAAGCCACGCCCTCGTAGTCCTGCCGGAACTCCTCCAGGCAGGCAGGCACGCTCACGGTTTCCGTTTCAGGGTAGGCGAGAAAGGACTCCGCCTGCTCCCAGTGCAACGGGCGACCCTTGTTGTCGTCGTCGAAAATGACCAGCCAGTCGCCGTCCAGGGAAAGAGCCTGCGTCATGTTGGGTTTCCCTCCGTATGCGGTGGGTGGGTGACATGGACCAGTCGATGGGTTGATGGGAGGGCGGGAACCCCCGCGGCACCATGCCCCTGTGCTGAATCCGCTTGGGCCAAGGATACCCCCTGGACCGCCGGGCGGTTGTTCGCAGTCCGGCCCGTGCCGGTGGCTGGGGATCGGACCCCACCTTGAGAGCCGCGACTGTCTGTTTCGGTGGGTTTTGCCGTTGTGTGATAATGGATCCTGCCCGATCCCCATAATCATCCAAGGCCGACAAGCGAAGGTTGGTCCGCTACGATTGCCGCCCAAGTCCCGTTGTTGGTTACGGGCGGTGGCGGTCCCGGCCCGTTCCGGTTTTCTTCCTGCATGTCGCCCTGGAAGGTTTGGTTTCGCTGGATGGGGCGTGCAGTTCGGCACCAGGAGGTGCTTCATGAAAATCCGTGTCCGGCATGTGCCGCTGTTGGCGGCTGTGTTGCTGTTGATGATGTTGGTCCTGGCAGCCTGCGGTGGCGCGCCGGAAGAACCGGAAGCCATGCCCGCCGACACCGACGAGGCGATGGCGATGGAGGATAGCAAGGAAGCCCCTGCGCTGGCGGCCATGGTCGCGGCCGGCGAGCTGCCACCCCTGGACGAACGGCTGCCCAAGAATCCGATGGTGGTTCCGGTGACCGAATCGATCGGCCAGTATGGCGGAACCTGGCGTTCCGGTCTGCTGGGCCAGGCGGATTCACCGTGGGTGATTCGCACCATGGCCTACGAGCCGACCATGCGCTGGAATCCGGATTTGACCGGCACCATTCCGAACGTGGCGGAGTCCGTTGCGGTCAACGACGAGGGCACGGAGTTCACCTTCGGTCTGCGCGAAGGCATGCGCTGGTCCGACGGCGAGCCCTTTACGGCCGACGATGTCCTGTTCTGGTACGAAGCACACATTGTCAACGACGAGGTCAGCCCGGTGAAGCCGTTGTGGATGCGCCCGGGCGGCACCTTGGGCGAAGTCACCAAGGTTGACGACTACACGGTCAAGTTTTCCTTCGGGGCGCCGCATGGCCTCTTCCTGTCGCAGTTGGGCAGCCAGCGCACCTTCGCCCCCGCCCACTACCTGTCGCAGTTCCATCCGGACTTCGACGACGCCGAAGCCGTGCAGGCCATCGTGGACGACATGCAGTTGGCCAACTGGGTGGCCCTTTGGGGCAACCGGCGCAACATCCTCAACAACGTCGACCTGCCGGTGGTGTTCGGCTGGCACCTGACCCAGCCCGCCTCCTCCGCGACGCAGATGGTGGCCGAACGCAATCCCTACTACTGGAAGGTCGATCCGGAAGGCAACCAGCTGCCCTACATCGACCGGCTGGTCTATCCGATCGTGGAAAGCGTCGAGGTGCAGGTCCTCAAGGCCCTCAACGGCGAAGTGGACATGCAGGACCGGCACATCGCCACGCCCGGCAACAAGGCACAGTTCTTCGACGGCAAGGAGGCCGGGGGCTACGACTTCTTCACTGTGGAATACGCTTGGGAAACCCCCGTCTCGATGGGTCTGAACCTGGCCCATCCCGACGAGAACCTGCGCTCCATCTTCCTGGAGAAGGACTTCCGCATTGCCTTGTCCGTGGCCTTTGACCGTCAAGCCATCATCGACGTGATTTATGTCGGCGACGGTGAACCGCGTCAGCCTGCGCCACTGGCTGAATCCCCCTGGTACAACGAGCAGTTGGCCTACCAGTACACCGAGTTCGACCCGGACCAGGCCAATGCCCTGCTGGACGGTCTGGGCTATGCCATGGGGCCGGACGGTGTGCGCCTGGGTCCCGACGGCGAAGAGATCAGCTTTGACATCAACGTCATTGCCGCCTTTGAGCCCTGGGCCGAGATTATGAACCTGGTGGCCGGCTACTGGGCCGACGTGGGCATCGAGGCCAACGTGGTGCAGCTGGAGCGCTCGCTCTTCTACGAGCGCAAGGCGGCCTACGACTACGACATGTCGGTCTGGACCGGTGCCGACGGCATCGCCCTGGTCATGGATCCCCGCTCCTACTTCCCGTTCAGCACCGAGTCGCTGTTCGGCGTCGCCTGGGCCGACTGGTGGCGGTCCGGGGGCAGTCGGGGCGTGGAACCGCCGGAAGCAGCCCAGCGCCAGCAGGCCCTCTACGACGAACTGGCCGTCACGGTTGAATCGGCCGAGCAGGACCGCATCATGAACGAGATCTTGGACATCGCTGCCGAGCAGTTCTGGATTTTCGGCCTGACCAAGTACTACAAGGGCTACGGTATCGTCAAGAACAACTTCAAGAACGTTCCGGACACCGTCTGGCAGTGGCACGTCTCGGCGGCCCCGGCCCAGACCAACCCCGAGCAGTACTACATCGAACAGTAAGCGGACATACACCGCCGGGGACTGCGGGGGCCGTTGCGCCCGCAGTCCCCGATCCCTGCAACTGACGGGGAGGCTCCGCCGGCCCCCGGCCCCTGAGCCATGCTGCGCTACATCCTGCGACGCCTTGTGCTGATGATTCCGACCCTGTTCGGAATCTCCATCATTGCCTTCATCATCATCCAGTTGCCGCCCGGCGACTACCTGACCACGGTCATCGCGCAGCTGAGCGCCGCCGGCGATCTGGTCGAGGAGGATGTGATTGCCGGCCTCAAGGCCCGGTACGGGCTGGACCGGCCCATGCATGTGCAGTACCTGAAGTGGATGGGCAACATTCTGCTGCGCGGCGACTTCGGCACCTCGTTCGAATGGGACGTACCGGTGGGCGATCTGATCTGGTCGCGGCTCGGCCTGACCGTCACCCTGTCCTTGGCCACGCTGCTGTTCACCTGGGCCGTGGCCTTCCCCGTGGGCATCTACGCCGCCGTGCGCCAGTACTCCTGGGGCGACTACTTCTTTACGGGCCTCGGCTTCGTGGGGCTGGCCATCCCCAACTTCCTGCTGGCGCTGGTGCTCATGTACGTGGCCTTCAAGTATTTCAACCAGAGCGTGGGCGGCCTCTTCTCCCCGGACTTTGTGGAGGCGCCTTGGACCTGGGCACGGGTCCAGGACATGCTGGGCCATCTCTGGGTGCCGATGGTCATTCTGGGCACGGCTGGCACCGCCGGCCTGATCCGCATCATGCGGGCCAATCTGCTGGACGAGCTGCGCAAGCCCTATGTCAAGACCGCCCGTGCCAAGGGCCTGTCGGAACTGCGCCTGCTGCTCAAGTATCCGGTGCGCGTGGCCCTCAATCCCTTCGTGTCCACGATTGGCCTGACCCTGCCGATCCTAATCTCGGGCTCTGCCATCGTCTCGGTGGTGCTCAGCCTGCCCACCTCGGGCCCCCTTCTGCTGCGGGCCCTGATTGCCCAGGACATGTATCTGGCCGGCAGCTTCATCCTGCTGCTTGGCATCATCACGGTGCTGGGCACCCTGCTGTCCGACCTGCTGTTGGCCTGGTTGGATCCGCGCATCCGCTTCGACGACTGAACTCTCCGGAGCCCGTCTGCCATGACCGCCCGCGCAATGGCGCCGGATCGCCAGGAGGCCGTCAACGTCGCCACCCAGTGGCAGTTGATGTGGTGGCGTTTCCGCAAGCACCGGCTGGCCATGACCTCGCTGGTGATCGTGATCCTGATCTATCTGGTCGCGCTGCTGGCCGAGTTCCTGGCCCCCTTCACCCCGGACGAGTTCCAGGCGGACTACACCTACGCGCCGCCCCAGCGCCTGCACCTGTTCCTGGAGACGGAGAACGGGCTGCGCTTCCAGCCTTGGGTGTACGGCTACAAGGTGGAAATCGAGGAGGAGGCCCTGCGCCGGGTGTTCGTCCCCGATGAGGAAACGATCCACGAAATCGGATTCTTCGTCTCCGGCGAGCCGATCACGCTCTTTGGCTTCCTCGAGACGGACCGCCATCTGGTCGGACCCAAGGATCCGGAGGCGCCCATGTTCCTGCTGGGAGCGGACAAGCTGGGCCGCGATTTGCTCACGCGCATGATCTATGGAACACGCATCTCCATGTCGATTGGCCTGGTGGGTGTGGCCCTCAGCCTGGTTCTGGGCATCCTGCTGGGCGGAATCTCCGGCTTCCTGGGCGGACAGGTGGACAACATCATCCAGCGGGTCATCGAATTCATCCGCTCGGTGCCGACCATCCCGCTGTGGATGGGGCTGGCGGCGGCCCTGCCCACGGACTGGCCGCCCCTGCGCATTTACTTCGGCATCACCGTCATCCTCTCCTTCATCGGCTGGACCGAACTGGCCCGCGTGGTCCGGGGACGCTTCCTGGCCCTGCGCACCGAGGACTTCGTGATCGCCGCCCACCTCGACGGCGTGGGCCAGTTGCGAATCATCCTGCACCACATGGTGCCCTCTTTCCTGAGCCACATCATTGCGGCCCTGACGCTGGCCATTCCCAACATGATCCTGGCGGAAACGTCGCTCAGCTTCCTGGGCCTGGGCCTGCGCCCGCCGATTGTGAGCTGGGGCGTGCTGCTGCAGGAAGCCCAGAACATCCGCACGGTGGCGACCGCCCCCTGGCTGTTCGCCACCGGCGGCGCGGTCTTCATTGCCATCCTGGCCCTTAACTTCGTGGGTGACGGCCTGCGCGATGCGGCGGATCCCTATGCCCGCTGAGCAACAATCACCGACGGCGGAGGACCTGCTGCTGGAGGTCCGGGACCTGCACGTCCACTTTCCGTTGGACGAGGGCACGGTCAAGGCCGTGGCCGGCGTGGACTTCGACGTCTACCGCAATCGCACCCTGTGCGTGGTGGGCGAGAGCGGCTGTGGCAAGAGCGTGTCCGCACAGTCCGTCCTGCAGTTGGTGGATCGGCCCGGCCGCATTGTCCAGGGGCAGATTCGGTTTCACCGGCACGATGCGGACGGGAGTGTCACCGTCACCGATCTGGCAAGCCTGCGTTCCTCCAGCCGGGCCATGCGGGCCATCCGCGGCCGCCACATCGGCATGGTGTTCCAGGAACCCAACACCTCCCTCAGCCCGATCCACACGGTCGGCAACCAGATCTCCGAGGTGATCCAGCTGCATCTGGGGGTGGACGAGGACACGGCCCGTCGGCAGGGCATCGAGATGCTGGAACGGGTTGGCATCGCGCGTCCGGCGCAGAACTACGACGCCTACACCTTCGAGCTGTCCGGCGGCATGCGTCAGCGGGTCATGATTGCCATGGCACTGGTCTGCAGCCCGGCCCTGCTGATTGCCGACGAGCCGACCACGGCCCTGGATGTCACGACCCAGGCCCAGATCATGTCCCTGTTGCAGGAGCTGCAGGCGGACTTCGGCATGGGGGTGATGCTGATCACCCACGATCTGGGGGTGGTGGCCGAGATGGCGGACGATGTGGTGGTCATGTATCTGGGCCAGGTCGCCGAGTACGGGGATGTGGACCGCATCTTCCATGCCCCGGCCCATCCCTACACCAAGGCCCTGCTGCGCTCCATTCCCAACCTCGACTTCGACCAGGACATTCGCCTGGACTCCATTCGGGGCATGGTGCCGGATCCCTTCCACCGGCCCGCCGGCTGCCCCTTTGGCCCCCGCTGCGACGAGGTCATCGAGGGACGCTGCGAGGCCGAGAACCCCCCGGCCTTCAGTTTGGGGGCGGGCGGATCCGTGCGCTGCCTCCACTACGAGGAGGTGATCCTGTCATGAGCTCGACCAACGGCACGTTGCTCTCCGTACGCAACCTGTCGATGTTCTTTCCGGTGCGGGCCGGCTTTCTGCAGGGGCACAGGGGGGAGGTGCGGGCCGTCGACGATGTTTCGTTCGACATCCAGGCCGGCGAGACCCTGGGCCTGGTGGGCGAGAGCGGCTGCGGCAAGACCACCACGGGCCGTTGCATCCTGCGTGTTGTGGAACCCACGGCCGGCGAACTGTGGTACCACCCGCGGGAAGGGGAACCGGTTGATTTGGCCCGCCTCGACACCGGGGGATTGCTGCCGTGGCGTCAGGAGATCCGGATGATCTTCCAGGATCCCTTTGCCTCCCTCAATCCGCGGCTGCCCGTGGTGGAGATCGTGGGCGAGTGCCTGAAGGTAAACCGCGGCCTGCGCGGTTCCGCCCTGGAGGAACGGGTGGCCGAACTGCTGGGCATGGTGGGCCTGCGGCCGGAATACATGCGGCGCTACCCCCACGCCTTCTCCGGCGGCGAGCGCCAGCGGATCGGCATTGCCCGCGCCCTGGCCCTCAATCCGCGCCTGGTGGTGGCGGACGAGGCGGTCTCGGCCCTTGATGTCTCGGTGCGTTCCCAGACCCTGAACCTACTGCAGGATCTGCAGAACGAGATGCAGCTGACCTACCTGTTCATCTCCCACGACCTGAGCGTCATCCGCTATGTCTGCAACCGGGTGGCGGTCATGTATGTGGGCAAGCTGGTGGAGCTGGCCGACACCCGTTCCCTGTTCCTGACTCCGCAGCACCCCTACACCGAGGCCTTGCTGTCCTCGGTGCCCAAGCCGGATCCCCGGGTTCGCAGCCAGCGGATCGTGCTGGAGGGGGATGTGCCCGATCCGTCTCAGCCGCCGTCCGGCTGCCACTTCCATCCTCGCTGCCGCTACGCGGTGGATCGTTGTGCCGAGGAAACACCGCCTCTGCGCGAGACCGCCGCCGGTCACCATGTTGCCTGCCACTTGGCGGACGAGATCGAGCTGACCGGCATCCATGGCTAGTCGGTGGCCCGGCGGCAAGGCTCGGCCCGTGCCGTCACTGCGGGAGCTGAGCGTCCGATCGTCGAGACAGGTTCCTGGTCGTTGGCGGGCCAACATTGTGGAGACGAAGGCAGTAATCCTATTCCGGGAACGACTGTGGTACAAAGCGGATGTGGACAGAGGCACCAAGTAGAACCGGGCTTGGGTACAAGCTGCCTGTCGGAATCGCATGAGGGAGAGCCCCCTCGTGTCCGGCCGGCCCGCGGCACAGGGGAAGCTGCACGGCGAGAGGCGATCTCTTGAGAGACCTTGAAGACCCGTGAACAAGAGTGAAGCCCACTTCTACTTAGTGCCTGGACAGATGAAGGCAAACGTCGGCATCTTGGCGCTTCCGTGCCTTGAGGAATTTGGTCATGCGTGAACTTCCCATGACAGCGGCGGTGCCGCCCGTCCCCGGATCCGTTGCAGAAAAAGCAATTTCGGCCAGGGTCCCCACTTGGAACACGCCGGAATTTCCAGCTGAACGGCCCAGGGAAGAAGAAATGCTCGCAGGTCGGCACCAGCTCATTGTCGTGTACCTAATCGATGCTCTGGTGGCGATCCTGCGAAAGTGGAACCGGCCGTTCGAGGTGGTGACAGAGCGCGGCCTGTACTTCCAGTTGGAAGGCAGGTGGCGCCACTGCGATCCCGATGTCATGGTCCTCCCCTTCGAGTTGGAAGGGGATGGGGCGGTGCGGCGCGGGGACATGCCCGTAGCACCCCTATGTGTGTTCGAAGTATCCTCTCCCGAGACAGTGAACAAGGATTTGGTGCAGAAGAAGGAGTGGTACGCCGGGATGGGGATTGCCGAGTATTGGATGGTGGATCCCGTCAGTGAACCGACGAAGACTGTCCGCATGGGAGCAATCCTGGACGGAGGGCCGCTGCAAGGCTGGCAATTGGGGCCCGACGGTCGTTACCTGCCGCTGTCCGTGACTTGGCGGGAGGAGGAAGGGGCCTGGGTGGGCTACTCTCCGGTCCTGCGTCATGAACTGATGCTGTCACAGGAATTGCATGACCGGCATCGGGACGGCGGGTTGCGCTTGAGGGAACCTGAGACGAAAGTGCCGGTGCGCTCGCACGAAGAGATGCTTGAAGACCATGAGACGCTGCGGACCGACCACGAGGAGTTGCGGACCGACCATGAGGAACTGCGGACCGACCATGAGGTTCTGGCTACGAGCTACCGGGATGCAATCGCAGATCGTGAAGCACTGATTTTCAATCTGGTCGCCGCCACCTTTGATCAAGACACTGCACAGCGGATGAGAATGTTCCTGGAACGAGCCGGTGCGTCTTTGCCCGACACCGGTCTCATCATGGCCTGGCTGGCCGAAACCGAAAGCCCGCAGTTCCTGACCGAGGTGCGCAGGCACTGCGGGTTGCCCGACGAGGAATAGCACCCCGTCGGGGACTGGCACACTGCGCCTTCCTCCCTGCTCGGGCAAAGCGGGCCCATGCGGTTGTTATCCCTTCAGCGCACCGGCGGTCGTGCCTGCCAAATAGTAGCGTCGCACCAGAAGGGCACACACCGCAATGGGCAAAGTGCCGACCACGCCCGCCGCGAACATGGGCGCGAACTGGAAGGATCCGTAGGTTAGAAAAAAGTCGATTGTGGTCGGCAAGGTACGTGCCTTCGTACTGGTCAGAAAGAATGCGATCACAAATTCGTTCCAGGCTCCTATGAAAATGAATATCCCCGTTGTAAAGAAGCCGGGGAGCAAGAGCGGCACCGTAATTCGTCCGAAGGCACCCAACCGGGTACACCCATCTGCCTGGGCCGACTCCTCCAGCTCTTGCGGAACGTCGGAAATGAAAGTACGCAGCATCCAGACGGCGAATGGAACATTCCATGGGAGATAAAAGAGGATCAACCCCAAGTGGGAGTCGTTCAGGCCGAGTTGGTTGGCCATGACCAGAAAGGGGTAGACGAGGGCAATGAGGGGAGCCACCATGATGGCAATCAACAAATAGGCCAGCCAGTCCTGGCCCCGGAAGCGAAAGCGCGCAAAGCTATAGGCGGCCGGAATGGCCAGCAGCACCGAGAGCAGAGTGGTGGCCGTTGCCACAATGGTGCTGTTCCTTAGATAGAAGGAGATGTTTACATCTTCAAAAACCTGTTTGTAATTCTGGAGTGTAAAGGGACTGAAGAAACGGGGTGGATAGGCCTGGATGTCCCCAGGGTGCTTGAATGACCATGCTATCAGATATAGGTACGGAGCCAGAAACAGCAGGAAGATGATCCAGACAACCAGGGAACCCGTCACGGAGTCCAAGCCGCGTCGCCACTGCCTGCGGGTCCCGGCTAGGTGGCGTTGCTCGTTCATGGCGTTGCACTTTCCATCACTTCCCGCGATCGATAGGCGAAACGGACAAACACGAATGTAACCAACAGGGTCAGGACCGCCAAAATGACGCTGAGGGCTGCGGAACGGCCAATGTTGCGTGAAAGGAAGAGAGCCCGGTAAATGCTAATGCCCAGAATCTCGGTGGCCGAACCTGGTCCGCCCGTAAACATCGTGTAGACAATGTCAAACGACTTGAGAATCCAAAGCACCCGAATCATGGAGGTTACGACAATGATGGGTCTCAGGTAGGGCATTGAAATGTGCCAAAATCGATACCAGCCGGATGCTCCATCGATGGCCGCAGCTTCGAGGATTTCGGCTGAAATCGCCCGTAGCCCGGCGAAAAGTGAGATTACAAAAAAGGGTGTGAACTGCCAGATCTCGATCAGGATCACGGCCGGCATGGCCCACGTGGCGGTGTACCAGTCGATTCTGATGCCAACCAGTCCCAAAAAGTAGCTCAACATGCCATTGGGGTACATGTACATGCGCCACATCATGCCCACCATCACGGGCATCAGCAGCGTCGGTATCATGAAACCGGTGAGGACAACCTGTCGCCCGAACACATGCCGCCGGTTGAGCAGGACTGCGATTGCCAACCCCAGGACGAGCTCGCACACGATACTCGTGCCAGCGTACACAAGGGTCAGGCGGAGGGAGTGGAACAGGGTCGAGGACTGGGATGTGATCAGCCACTGGTAGTTCGCCAGTCCATCCCACTCGGCGGTTGCGTAGCTCTTCCCAAACGACCAGTTGAGAAAGCTGTACTGGAACATTCTCAGGGTGGGATAGAGCAGGACCCCGCAACTGGCGATGATGGCCGGGACAAGACAGAGGTAGGGCAACCACAGCCTGAGCGACTGTCGGCGGCCGGCACTTGGCCTGGTCGCCGCCAACGCATTGGCGGCGGTGTCGCGTAGGTCGTTCACGCTTGACGGGTTGCCCATCCGGCTAACAAAAGGGCCAGGGGACCGGTACCGGTCCCCTGGCCCGAGAGAACAGGGAGAGGTTTTTGATCGAGGCAGCTCAGTTATTTCTGGGCCAGAATCTCGTCCATCCCGGATTGAATGTTCTCGACTGCCTCTTCAGCTGAGATTTCCTCCGCGATCGCGCGTGAGACGTTGACGGACCAGACATTGAGGTACTCCAATACCCATTCAACCTGAGGCGTGGCGAAGTATCGGTTTGCATAGGCTGCAGCCGCCTGGTCCAAACCCAACAGGGTAGCTTCGATGTAAGGCCACTTCTCCTGGTTGGCAGGATCTTCCATGGCGGAGCGCCGCACAGGAGCGCCTCCATTCTCCAGCAGCAAATCCTGGTTGGCCCTGCCCAACATCCATTGCATGAAGGCATAGGCCGCGCCCTTGTTCTCGCCAGAGGCTGTCATGGCCACGCCATGGGCGAAAGTTTGATTGAAACTGCCGTTCGGTCCTGCCGGCAGCGGGGCAAAACCGGTCAGGTCCGTCACGACGCTCTCGTCGGGATTCAGGACCCCAGGCGAGAGCACGGAGGCTTCGATGGACATGGCCGCAAAGCCCTGTTTGTACTGATTGATGGCATCAAACGGATCGAAGGATGCAATCCCCGGCACGCCATGCTTGGCTATCTCGGTTTCCCACGCGATCGCGGCCACCGCTCCTTCCTTCTTGGCTAGGACTGCAGGTGTCACCTGGTCGTCCAAATCCACGATTTGTCCGCCAAAGGGGAAGACAATAATGGACCAAATCCAGTTTCCGCCGCCCAGGGCCGGTCGCCCGCGGAAGGAAATTCCATGGACGGTGCGCCCGTCCTCCACAATCCCCTGATCGTTGATGAACTTGGCGGTCTCCAGCATTTCGTCATAGGTGGCCGGGACCGTCAGGCCCAATTCGTCAAAAATATCGGTCCGGTAAAACAGCAGGGCCACTTCACCGCTAATCGGCACGGCATAACGGCTGCCGTCTTGGACCGAAGTAAACATCATGGTGTAGCCGGGATGCAGGTCGTCCCAGTCCAGCCAGGCTTCGGTTGCCACATCCATTTCGTCATTGAGCCAGGCATCCAGGGGTTCCAGGTAGCCCAGGTTCCAGTATTCCGGCGCCTGGACTTCGGCCGTCATGACCAGATCGTAGGAGTTGGCCCCGGACGTGATGTCCAGGACAAATTTGTCCCTGACCTTGGCCAAGTCGGTTTCGTCATAGACGACCGTGATTCCCGTCAAATCCTCCCATTCGGCGGTGATAGCCTTCATGGCATTCAGGGTGGGATGGGCAAATCCGAGCATGTTGAGGGTCGTACCCGCATAGGCATCCCGGATTTCCGCGGCCCAGGTCAACAGTTCGTCCGAATAACGGTCGGCATACTGGCTCGTGTCGATCGGCGCCTCCGGAGGAGCGGAGGGCACCGCCGGCACACAGCCGGCCAGCACCACAACCAGCACCAGACTGAAGCAGGCGATCATCCAATTTCTGGCGTACAACATCGTCAATCTCCCTTGACTTCAAAGAGCGGACAGAAGAGAGGCCGAAACCCCCAATCACATCTCGGTTGCCGCCGACGGCGAGCGACAGTTGCCATTCAGAGCCGGCAGGCTAGACAACCATGCGTTCTGCTTGTCGGAATGCGCTCACATCAACTCGTTTCACCTCCCGCACAGCATGATCTCGTCCTGGTTCCCTCATACGCGGTTCAGTGAATGGGCCGAATCTTGCGGCCGCGGCGAAACGTCCGGAATCAGACAGGCATCACCCTGTTACGAAACCGGGATGCCGTAAACCCTCGCCGCGGTCTTGCCCATGGTCCAGGCACGATCCTCCGGATCGGGAATGGCCACTTCGTGGTTTTTGACCACTCCCTGCAGGTGGTGCCACGGCCAATCCGAACCCATGGAGACGCGGTCTGCCCCAATCTCCTCTACGAATTTGTTGATCCACCAACTGGGCATGAACGACGTGTCGACAATGATGTTGGGGGTACGGGCCGCTACGAGCAGTCCGTCCGCAGCCGCCCATTCACAGCCGCCATGCGCCATGAAGACGGTGACGTTGGGGAACGAGCGGGCCATTTCCTCCGTCTGCAATGGGGTGGTGAGGGGATTGTCGCCCAAGGTGTGCATCACCACCGGCAGGTTGTGTTCGTCAAGGATTTCGAAGAGCGGATCAAGCAGCACATGGTCCGAGTTGGCATGTTGATGCCACCAGCCGTGCAACTTCAGGCCCCGCACCCCCAGATCCTCAACACAACGTCGAAACTCGTCCGCGGCGTTGAGCTGGCGGGGATTGCACCAGGCCAGACTGACGATCCGGTCGGGATATTGGTTCTGAATGCTAGCCTGATAATCGTTGTCCAAATCCAGATAGCCGAAAGTAACTCCCATGTCAATACCGGCCGCATCCATGTCGCGAAGATAGTCTTCCACAGAATTGGCAAGAGTGCCAGCGACGATCGCTCGCTGCCGGGCATCATTTGCGACGGGGCCAACATGGGCATGACTATCTATAATCATTGTGTCTCTCTCCAGCAAGTTGTAGATGGGGATGCAGGTGGTTGACCATGCCGTGCACAAGGTGCGAAGAACATCTGTGGATTGGCTGGCAACAAGATCAGACAGCGGCCGGTTGCGTCGCCAAGTGTGTGGAGCTCAATCATGGTGGCCCAATGTATATGCAGCCTGCTGTTTGCCAATTCGTCACCCTACCGCTTTGGCACGGGGTTGTCAAACCCATTTTGGGGTACCGGTGCTTGCGGCAGCCCTTGCCGAGTATCTGCATTGCCGGGGCTGGATTTGGGCTAGGGCAAACGCAAAGTCGCGGTCAAGGCAGTGAGGAGGCCAGAATCCAGGGTCGGCGTCCGATGCGGTCGCGCAGCAGGCCAACTGACACATTCGCCGTGCAATTCTGCGAAAGCGTGTACAGCATATTCAGGCCGGCCCGTCGCAGGCTTCCCGCAACGGCGGGGCCATTGCCGCTGCGCAGGCCGGGACGCCCGCCACCGCGCAACTGCTCCACTGGGTCCGTCCGCCCTTGCTTTTCCGGCCCTCGCAGCGGTCCCATGCCTCCGGGAGGACAGGTCCCCGCTCGGTCTTGGCGAAGGCTGCTATCACGTCCCGGTGGAGCGTGTGCTGGTTGCCCTTGACCGCCAGCAGAAAGTCGGCGCGGGCCTCCCGCAGGGTCCGCATAATGGCGGTCTGGTATTCGGCGGTGTCAATCGTGACCACAGCCCACCGGGACCATGCGCTCCTGCAGCCAGGGGTTGCGTTGATCTTGTTGACCTCGGCTGCACAGGGCTCCTGCGCCGCGGTGAATTACTCCCCGCACCAGGAAGGCACTGACCATTTGGAAGGGTGGGGTGCCGTCGGGCCAGGCGCAGGTAGGTGTCCCAGGAGGGCGTGGTGAACGCCGCGCGGGTCGCGCGTAACCGGGAATTGGGCCAGTTGGTAGGCGAAGGCGCACACGGCCCCGGAAGTTCGGCCTCGGAGCATGCAACGTTTTCCTTCCATGAGTGCTGGGGCGTGTAATGTGAGGGGTCAGTTAACCCATCAGCCCCACGGCGGCCCTCTTGGTTACGCAAGGGATTGCTGCAGCCTGGAAGCCGGCGCGGACTACCCGTACCGTTTTATTTGCATTCCGCGGTAGATTTTTCAATGCCTTGGGTACGCGGTCACCCCCAGGAACCGCTCCTGGACAGCCCCGATTCACCTCCATCACGCGACTTTCCGTTTACCCAGGGTTTGGCGCACTATACGACCTCTGCAATCTCTTCCGGCTTGGCGTCAGTGCGCTCAATTGGTCGTACTGCACATGACGCCCGCGTGAGTTGGAAACAGGCGAGCAACCTCGCCCAAACTCCTTTCAATCAGTGTTTGCTCTCAGGCAGGCGGAGCGCAAGCATCCACTTCCCATCTACTTGCTCAACATCAACTTTCCACCTCTCAGGTCTAAACATACGAATAGCGAGAAATCCGATCTTCGAGCCATGTGGAGGAAGTGTGCTGTTCGTGTGAATTGTGGATACGTTTACAACAGCCTTGGTGCCGGTGCCAGTGGCACCTCCCACCTTGATTCCGATATTGCCCTTCTCAACATGTCCGTAAAGGGTACCACCACCTCTGCTAAGTACTTCCCATCGTTCCTCTGTGAACAGTTGTTTGTACCGATCCATGTCGTTTTGTTCAAGGGCTAAATAACCGTTGTGGACCACCGCCTTGGGAGTATTGTCCGTTCGGTACTCCAGCACTCCGTGTGTTCCTGCTCGGGTACGACTGGGCAGGACCGAAATCAAGACAGCGACGAGCAATGTACCAATCAACATCGACAAGATGAGCGCGAATCGGTCTGACATCCAGCTATGCAATCGGTTGGCTGGCTGCTCGACTTCCTCATCTACGCCTGCTGTTTCGTTGTCTGGGAGGATCCTTGTTCGGTCATCACTCGAGCCAAGCGCGATCCGGTCCTCCCCGCGTCGGAGCATGACTAGGTGCAAGCCTAGCACGATTCCCGCCAGGACGCTTCGCGCAATCTCGACTTCCCTTCCAACAACAGGTTCACCTGTTGACCAGGCAAGCATCAGCGCGTGGAGGACAAAGCCTCCCTGCAACATCAAAATCAAGCCACTGACCAGGCAAACCAGGTACGCATAGATGCGTCGGGGCATGACTTCCAACGCGGAAAGCAGTCTCAACCGTTCATGACGAGCCACGGTGAGCCATGTTGCAACCAGCAGCGGAACGGATACTAGAATCTCCCCGCTATCAAAAGCCGAGTGCCAAAACTGTCTCGTTGCCTCCATGAAGCTTATGCCACGGTGAAGACCGGGCAAAATGTCTTCGTGCAGGATAGAAAACACTTCAAAGCACAGTAGTACCAATCCGACTAGAGCCA
The DNA here is from genome assembly GCA_965219935.1 of Caldilineaceae bacterium. Lineage (GTDB taxonomy): Bacteria > Chloroflexota > Anaerolineae > Caldilineales > Caldilineaceae > Bin34. Next base: position 3,453,387 of record CBDCOU010000003.1, read on the forward strand.
GAAGGTAATTTCGAAATCGAGGTAGCGCCCGACCCCAATCGGCAGCACGTTTGTGCTCTAGGGAGCGGTGGCTGAGCCAAGCGTGAAACTGCCAACAGATCAAACCGAGTGTCAGTACAGCAAGATCTTCCGAAACGTCCTGGCGTCGCCAATGAAAATTGTTGCTTGAAAGAATTGAGCGCAACGACAAGGATGCGGAGCTGTCATGGAAGTCATAGAGGTTAACAAGCGCCACGACTATCCCCAGTAACATTCCAGCTTGCAGGTAGCCGATGTGTAATGCGGCCGACAGTGTATTCTGGGTGTTGTTCCGCAATGTACGGCCCATATGATGCAACCAAATTAGGATGGCTAGTGCAGACAGTAAAGTGGCGAAGTCTGTGGAATACTCAGACCAGGAAATCTGTTCGGTGATGATCCGGGAAAATGCATAAGCTAGGCGACGGAGATACCGGACAACCAAGAAAAGACTTGTGAATTGAACGACAACTTGAAAAATCGCGGCAATGGATTGAACATTGTAGTTTCGGCCGGTGTGTCTTTCGAAGATGCAAATTCGTGCGAACCGATCAACACACAGTGCCGCCACCGCAAGTTGGAATGTCAACGGTGATAGATACAATAGTGCCACTCGGGTCGGAACAACCGTGCTTCCCGTCAGATTTTGGAGAGGTACATTGAGGAATTCCGCAAGGCCTGCACAAAACCAATAAATGCTCAACAAAAGACAAGCCCACATGAAGGTGTGGCGGAGGTTACTCTGTTCCTCTGTATCGTCCCTAACCAAAAACCTCTGGATTAATTTCCAATGTAAAACGAAAAACAGTAGGGCCACCAACAGGGAAGCACCGTACATGGATGCGTTGGCAATGGGGGAGTAGTAGAACGTCGAGCCGATCCACTCACCCGAGAGGTCAATCCATACATAGGTCGTTTCCCGGACCAAGACCCGCAAATTGACATGGACTGTGAACAGGCTGACGAAGGCAGCTGTATAAAGGTACAGGCGCCGGATTACGACCAGGCGGGTTTGCAGTTCGTCAGCAGTCATGGTCAAGTCCTCAAGATTCGGTCTCTGATGTTGCCCGGCCCAGTCCTCCGTCAACCCTTTTTTGTCATGGGTTGCCGTTCCCGGGTGTCATCCAGGGTAAACGCAAAGTCGCGTGAAAGGGGGGGCTGTGCGGGGGCTGTACCGGAGGTGGGCTGCACACCGATGGCACAGAACAAATCCACCGCGGATTGGCACTAAATCGGTACCGGTAGTCCGCCACTGCTGACGGGCCGTAGCCATCCCTCGCGCAACAACGGGGACCACCGTGCGTCTTATGGGGTGAAGTGACGACCTCACAGGACACGCCGCAGCCCTCATGGAATACATTGTCGCATGCTCCGAACCCAAACTTCTGAAGGCCCTGTGCGCCTTCGCCGACCAACTGGTCCCGCTCCCCGAGCCGCGGGACCAGCGTGGCGTGCGCCACGCCCTGCCCGTGTTCCTGGCCACATTGCTGGTGGCCCTGGCCGGGGGTGCCAACAGCATGGCGGCCGTAGCCGCCTTCGCGCACGACCACCGGGCCTGGTTCCGGCTGTGGCTGCTCCTGGGGCCTGCCGCCCCTTCCCGGGACACCTACTTGCGCCTGGTCCACCGGCTGGAGCCCGAGACAGCCATGCGGGCTGTTGGACGGGAGCAGCCTGCTCGGTCTGGGGCAGCTGATCCTGGTCCTGGACGGCAAGACCGCGCGCCGTTCGGGCGACCGGGCCGCCGGCACCCGGCTCCTGCACTTGGTCAGTGCCTTCCTGGTGCGGGAGGGCTTGACCCTGGCCCAGGAGCCCTGTGCAGCCAAGGGCAACGAGATCACGGCCATCCCCCGCCTGCTGGAGCGCATGGTCCTGGAGGGGGCCGTAGTCACGATTGACGCCGCCGGCTGTCAGACTGCCATCGTGTGCCACCTGCGGGACGCCAACGCCGACTATCTGCTGGCCGTCAAGCGTAACCAGCCCACTCTCCACCGGGACGTGATGGCCGCCTTCGCCGCGGCCGAGCTTGGTGCCGGGCTCTCCGAGGCATGGGACCGGTGCCAGAGCCGGGAACGCAACGGCGGACGGACCGAGCGGCGGATCTGCACGGTGCTGGGAGGTCCCGACCTCTGCGCGCGTGTGGCGGACCCCGACTGGTGGCCCGGCCTGCGCACATGATCCGGGTGCACACGGAACGACGGGGAGCCCGCGGCCGCCGACAGCGCTCCGTGCGCCATTACATCTCCAGCCTGCCGGTGGATGCCGAGGCCCTGCTGCGGCCACTGGGCCGTGGAGAACGACCTGCACCGCACCCTGGACGTGCAGTTCCGGGAGGACGACTGCCGCTTGCGCAGCGGGAACGGTCCCGCCGTCATGGGTATCCTGCACCGGACTGCCCTGAACATGCTGCGCACGGTTCAGCTAAAACTCAGCGCGGATGCATCGATTGGACTGCTGCGGGACCGCATCGGACGACGGCCCTGGATTCTGGCTTCCGTACTGCCCTGATCGCGACTTTGCGTTTACCCTGGGAATTGGGCACCTGACAGTTACTGCAGTATTTGGTGTTGGGACAAGGCGGATTCGAATCCCTGCACGGTTGTGCACTCAGGTCCGGCAGCGTGATCTACAGCCAGAACGTCCTGTGCGACTAGGGTCTGAGCCACCGGGATCTGTGGCCACAGATAGTGAACCGGGGCCGGTATCCCGCGATGCCGACACGTTTCCGGCATCGCGGGTCCGGCGCAGAACTACGACGCCTACACCTTCAAGCTGTCCGACTGTATACGTCAGTGGGTGATGATTGCCATGACGTTGATCTGCAGCCCAGTCCCCCTACCGCACGGTCCGCTCTTGCCACAGCTATGGGTGCCACGTGTGCCGGGAGCAGTGTTCCCAGCCTTGACGCGACTGTCGTCCAACATGTGTCGTAGAACGATGAAGGAACGTGTCGGTGTCTTGGCGTTCCATGCCTTGAGGAGCTTGGCTATACGTGAATTCCCATGACAGCAGTGGTGTTGCCCATTCCTGGATCCGTTGCGGGGAAGACGACTCCGGTCTGGGTGCCAACCTGGAACATACCCGTTGTCCGCGGTGTCGGGAGGACGTGTAGGCAAAACGTGGCGTCAGCCTGAGCCTTGGCGGGGCGTCACCATATGTCCCTGCTTTGCTGCATTGCCCTCGACCTGCTGTTCCGCGAAACCTCCGTCAAAGGGCCATCACGGCCAAGTGCATACGGGTCAGCTGCCTTGGGGCATGTTTGCCCGAGGTCCTGCCCCGACCGAATGCGATTGCCTGGGATCAGGGGGCCGAAGTCCCCTTGGAACGGTCGTGTTTGTGTCACAATGTCGGGCCATTTTACGAAGGATGTACCGCCGGCTTGCAAGGGGATGCAGTGTTGGGCAGCAGCTTCAAACGCCTGATTGACTACACATCGGCAAACCGGGTTGACAAGTATTTTCTGGTGTACCTGGTCTGGTTGCTGGCCGCCGCGGCGTGGGTGTGGACTCTGTTGATCTTGCCCCCGGCCATGGCCACCACGCTGGATGTACTCGGCGTGCGCCGGTTCACCATTTCCGCCATCCAGCGTTTCGGGTTGGTGTTGTTGGGTTTGGCTTGGCTGGTGGCAACCCTGTGGACCGAACACTATCTGCGTACCAGCGTGTCGAAGCAGCGCGTGGTGCATTCGGTGGTGCGTGTCGTCATTGCCACCATCGTCGTATTCATCGTCACGACCCTGGTGCAGTTGTCCCCGGTCCTCGTCCAACTGATCTGAGCTTCCGTCCGATGACCGGTCCTTTCGAACCCACAGACTGAATCCGCATGGCGTCCGCTCGACCTGGCCGGCCGAACCTGCTGTTCCTGATGGCGGATCAGATGCAGGCGGCCGTGCTGGATGACGGCAATCCCTGTCTGACCCCCAACTTCGCGGCCCTGCAGGCACGGGGCATTCGGTTTACGCGGGCCCACACGCCCAACGCGATTTGTTCGCCGGCCCGCGCCAGCCTGATGACGGGTCTGTTGCCGCACAACCACAACGTGTGGACCGTGACCCATACGGTCAGGCCGGATCGGGCCGTCCTGCGCCCCGCGCGGCACTGGGTCGAGGAGCTGAGGCTGGCCGGCTACCGCACTGGCTACTTCGGCAAGTGGCATGTCGAGCACACGGAGGAACCGGGGCGTTTCGGCTGGGAGACCTCGGCCACGGCGGCCTCGCCCCAGGTGGTCGAGGCAGTGGGCAAGGCCCGTCAAGGGATGTCCGAGGGCCGCTGGCAACACGAGGGCTGGCTGACACCCAGGCCCGGATATGCACCTCATCGGTTCTGTGGCGTGACCGAAGTTCCGCCGGAAGCGAGGGGCCTCGGCATCCATGTGTCCAACGCAGCTTCCTACTTGGCCGACGTGACGGCGGGGCAGGATCCCTGGGCCTGTTTCGTAAGCGTCCTGGAGCCGCACGACCCGTTTTTCACCGGGCGGGAAGCCTTTGACCTGTACAACGATGTGGATGTGCCGGTCTCGCCCACGTTGCGGGACGACTTGGGTGGCCGCCCGGAAATCTACGCGCGGGCTCGTGCGCCTTGGCGCGACTGGAGCGAGGAAGACCATCGGAACGCGGCGGTCTGCTACTACGCCTCCGTCACGGAGATAGACAAGCTTTTCGGGCAACTAATGGACCAACTGGAGACGGCGGGACAGGCAGACAACACCATTGTGGTCCTGACCTCCGATCACGGCGAGGCCCTGGGCGCCCACGGCCTCTATTGCAAGAACTACAGTGCCGGTGAGGAGATTTACCGGGTGCCGATGGTGCTGGCCGGGCCGGGCATCAAGTCCGGGCGGGAATCCGATGCCTTGGTAGGACTGCAGGATCTGCATCCCACGCTCCTGGATTTGCTGGGGCTGGACAGCCCGGAAATCCCGGACAGCTCTTCGTTTGCGGATCTCTGCCGGACCGACAGTGAACAGTTGACGGACGATCGGTGCGGGTATGCGGAGTACGAAGGCACCCGCTTCCAACTGACCCAGCGGATCCTGTGGGACGGTGACTGGAAGTATGTCTTCAACGGCTTCGCCTACGACGAGATGTACAACCTGGCCGATGATCCGCACGAGGAGCGGAACCTGCTGGTCGACGGAAATGGTGTCCAGGCGGAGGCCGACCGCCTGCTGTCCCTGATTTGGGGACGCATCAGGGAGACCGGGGATCACACACTGCTCAATTCGCAGTATCCGGCACTGCAGATTGGTTCGATCGGACCTGAAGCCGCTCTGTAGTCCCGTCTGTGGTCCCAATCGCGTCCACGTGGCCATAGCTGGTTGTCTGCCACCCTGAACGACGGCCTGCCAGACTTGTTGCTCCCTCTGGCGGAACCGTGCAGACACCGAAGGTAGCTCATCCCCGGAACTCTGCAGCTCCTGTTGGGGAATGTTGCCAACAGGCCTGCCGCCCGGCCTCGCCTGTTTGAGGTCCCCCAGGGGTGTCAAGGTTCAGTCGGGACTCCGACCACCCCATTCCCCCCGCGGTGAGAACCCGGACAAGTTGCCGGTTACCGCATCGGCAAGCACAGCAATTCCGCCTTGCATATTGCGAGTCTCAAGTGCCGGTGTCGGACGGTTGTTTTCCACCGGTCCGGCCACAGACAGGATTGGTTGCGAAAGCCACCGGTTTTGGGTGTGTCAACCATGCGAACTACGCTCCGGCAGGCTGGTCAGGCCGCGCGTGACAACTGATACGGAAGAGGAGCCCTACATACAGTACAATATAAAAGACGTAAAACCTTCAACAATACCGAAGGAATAGACAGTTGTCTGCTTTGCCGGTTACATTCAGAGGGATCTCAAGCGAGAATCGTCGGCTCCTCGCCTCCTTGTACCGGAGTATGACAAGTCCGTTCACCACCAGCGAAGCCGCGGCCCATCTTTCCCTCACCATCCCGCGGACCCACAGGTTGCTCGCCCATCTGGCCGAGGGCGGATGGCTGGTGCGGGTGTGTAGAGGCCTCTATGCACCCGTACCCTTGGACGCCAGTGATCCCGGTGCGTGGCAGGAGGATCCGTGGATTGTGGCCGCCAAGCTCTTTGGTCCCAACTACTACATCGGAGGCTGGACGGCGTGCGAGCACTGGAGCTTGACGGAGCAGATATTCCTGGACACGATCGTCGTCACGACACACAACAAAAGAAATAAAAATCCAATAATTCAAGGATTGCCCTACCGTCTCAAGCGTGTGCCTGACTCGAAGGTGTTTGGCACCAATTCGGTTTGGCGTGAACGGACCAGGGTCAACATCTCCGATCCTTCGCGCACACTCGTCGACATTCTTGACGGCCCTTCCTTGGGTGGGGGAATTCGCCAGGTTGCGGAAGTCGCGGATACGTACTTCGGTGGAGAGTACCGTGACGACAAACGGCTTGCGGACTATGTTGGCCAGGCAGGCAACAGGGTTGTCTTCAAGCGGCTTGGCTACTTGCTTGAGACCCTTGGGATTCGTGCCCCCCGTCTTCTGCAAACGTGTGAGGCGAGTGTGAGTTCCGGTATCAGTCGCCTTGATCCCAGTCTGCCCGATCAGGGCCCGATTGCCTGGCGTTGGAAGCTGCGGGTGAATGGCACGGTCTGGACAGAGAGGTCAGTCAGTTGATCAGCAGAGCCGAACTGAACGAGAGGGCAAGGGGGTGGAGAATCCGCGAAGACGTGGTGGAGAAGGACTACGTCATTGGCTGGACACTGTGGGGAATTGGTTCGGACGCGTGCCTGTCCGGCTCATGGGCATTCAAGGGCGGAACGTGCCTGAAGAAGTGCTACATGGAAACTGGCCGCCTCTCCGAAGATCTGGACTTCACAGTGTTGCCCGGAGGATTGAGTGAAGCCAGCCGGTTGGTCCCGACCCTGATGACTGTCTTGGGCCGTGTATCCCAAGAGTCCGGGATTGACTTTCAGGGACGGGATCCCGTGGTTCGGCCGCGGCCGGGCGGGCGGTCCCTTGAGGTACGCATCTACTACCGAGGTCCGCGACAGGCTCCTTCGGTCGCCAGCCTCAGGCTCGACTTGACGACGGCGGAATCAGTTCTGCTGCCCACAGTGCCGCGGCCGATTTCGCATCCGTTTCCTGATCTGCTGCCGGCTCCGGCAACAGTGCGCTGCTACAGCTTTGAGGAGGTGTTTGCCGAAAAACTGCGGGCCATGGGCGAGAGAGCCCGGCCCAGGGACCTGTACGATATCGTCACCATATTCGAAAGGCAGAGAGCCTCGTTACGGGCGGACGTCATTCGGCAAGTCTACGAAGAGAAGTGCCGAGCCAAGGGGTTGGAGGTTTTCACCTACGATGCCATCCGGTCATCTCCACTCCGAACGGAGTTGTCGTCCGAATGGCGAAACATGCTTGCGCATCAACTATCTGCACTTCCGCCCTTATCGTCCGTGTGGGAAGTACTGCCCCGCCTCTACAAATGGCTGGAAGATGAATGATGGCCGGAGGAAGTTCGTTCTGTCCCAGTCGTCGAGCAGACGGTCGATGGTGGAAACCTCCTTCCAACAGGTTGGCCAGGGAACCGGAAACAGCCCTGATGTTGGTACGGCTGACTGTTGCCGGCTGTTTTAACCTGAGACTGGTTGTCCGGGCCGGAGACCCGGGTGGATGTCCGGCAACCCGCGGGAGCCTGGATGAGTTGGCTCCATCCTCGAAGCCTGGGCCTTCTCGATAGTTGTGTTGGCATCAGCGGAGTGAACCTGATTTCACACGACGTGATTTGGCTTGGTGTCGTTCAAGCCAAGCTCGCCATGGGAGCATCCCCTTTTCCGGCCTCGGAGGCGCGGTCGGGTCTACACGGGATTTGGCACCTGCCAGTCAATCACGGAACCCAGCAGTTCCGGGGTCTGGTGGTTGAGGATGCGGGCACACCAATTCGGCATGTCTTCGACCGGAATTTTGTGCGAGATGGTCTTGTGCCAGGGCAGCACGCCCAGGGCCATCTGGTTGAGGACCGCTTCGCGACACGGTTCCAGGCCGTCGTCGCAAGGATAGTAGGCGGTAAGGCGGCGGTGATGGGCCGGCATGAAGCGCGTGGCCACGGGGGCTTCGCCGTAGACGGCCAGGTAGACGAACTTGCCGTGCATGCGCACCAGGGAGATGGCCTGATCGATGAGGGAGCCCACGCCGGTGCCTTCGAAGGAGACATCCACGCCGTCCGAACCCGCAATCGCCCGGACCTGCTCCAGCACGTCGCCGTCGGACGGATTGACAACGGCCGCGGCGCCGAACTGCCTAGCCAGATCCAGCCGGTTCGGCATCATGTCGATGGCAATCGGCTTGGCTCCGCGCAGGAAACAGGCGGCCACCACGCCCAGACCGATCAACCCGACACCTTGGACCGCCACCCAGTCCCCCATGCGCACGCCGGCCATGTCCACGGCATTGAGGCCGACCGCAGGCATGACGAACATGGAGGCCGTGGCACCATCGACTCCCTCCGGCAGAGGTTCGACCCTCTGCTTTTCCGAGTGGATGACGTGGCTGGCCCAGGTGCCGCTCCGCTGCAGGACCTCCTTGCCGTCGACTTCCATGGGCATGGTGCTGGTCCGGAAATAGACGGGATCCCCGGATTGGAACCGCTCGGCCTCCGGTCCCACGGCCTCAATGCGGCCGGTGCCCTGATAGCCCAGAACCATGGGGAATTCCCCGTAGTAGCGCGTGCCGCGCACGGCCGTGAACTCCGTGCCGACGCTGATGCCGGAGTAGTGGGTCCGGATCAGGACTTCGTCGCCTGCCAGGTCGGGAATGGGAAAGGTACCCACGTGGAAGGTCTTGTCCTCGTTTACATAGACGGCGGTGGCCTGCATGATTCAAGGCTCCTTGATGGCGGGACTCAAAGACGGAACGGACGGCGGATTTAATTCAGCGGATAGACGGGTTCGTTGCCGGAGAGTACGTTTACGACATCCTGCGAAGCCTTGACCTGCATGTCCCTCTTGGCGGCTTCCGAATACCAGGCCGCGTGCGGAGTCACGATGACGTTGGGCTCGTGCAGGAGCGGATGATCCTCCGGCGGGGGTTCCGTTTCGAACACATCCAGGGCGGCGCCCGCGATTGTGCCGTCACGGACGGCCGCGAGCAGGGCCACCTCGTCGATCAGGGGTCCGCGGGCCGTGTTGATGATCCGGGCCGTCGGCTTCATGGTGGCCAGGGCTTCGGCATTGATGATGTGGCGGGTTTCCGGCATGGAGGGAACATGCAGCGAGATGTAGTCCGATTCCGCCAGCACCCGGTCCATGTCCGCCGGTTCAATGCCCATGGCCCGGATGTCCTCATCGGAAATCACCGGGTCGTAGCCAAGAACGCGCATGTCCAGCCCCAAGCCCTTGAGTGCAGTCTGGCGTCCAATGCGGCCCAGGCCGAGGATCCCCAGAGTCTGATCCTGGATGCGCTGGACCGTGCCCATGGCTCCGTAGTCCCACCGGCCCTTGGCACTGGCCTTGAGCAGCGACTCCATGTTGCGGGCCATGACCAGCAACAGCGTGATTGCATGGGTGGAGACTTCGTGCACCCCGTAGTCGGGCACGTAGGTGATGCGCACCCCGCGCGCGGTGGCCGCCGGCACATTGATGTTGTCGTAGCCCACGCCCAGCCGGGCTATCACCTTGCAGTTGGGCATGCGATCCAGCTGCGGACCATCGATGGGCTGCAGTGACACGATCATGCCGTCGCAGCGTTCGAGGTCCGTCCGTGCCTCGGAGGTGTCGAAGTGTGAGTGTGCCGTCACTTCCAGGCCTGCATCAAGCAGAACCTTGATCCCCGGGTCTTTCGGAGAGACACTGCGATGGCCGATCACGACACGCTGGCTCATGGAGTTCACCTGACTGGCTGTGTGCTGCATGCCGATGCCTGATGTTTCGGGGCCCGAACTCGGCCGGAACCTTCGGCATGTCCCTGTGGATGAATGTCAATGATCCCACACCGCAGGGCCAACAGGTCAATGACCGGCGGGATCCGGTTCACCTTGGGGCCCTGTCGGGGTCGCACTTCACAGCATGCCCGTTGACTGCAACGGTCCCGATGTGCCCAAGTTGGGGCGGTCCTTGTGTAGTGCCGAAGGGCCGCGCACGCGTCCGACCTGCTACGGTTGGGTGGTCCCGAAACAGTCCAGACGGGAGTTTCCCGCAGGCGGCCTGCCGACGTCAGTCACCGAGATGTCCTCATGCAAACTTCCCCCCGTCGCACTGTGCGCAGACGCGGCGTATCCCTGTTGATGACTGCCTGTCTCCTGGCCCTCGGTTCGTGCACGTCCAACCAACTGCCTGCCTGGTTGGACATGGGGACGGAAAAGGTCACCCGTTTGCAGGTGCCGGCACCCGAAGGATGCGATCTGGTCTGGTCCGACGAGTTCGACTACGAGGGGCTGCCCGATCCGGAGCGGTGGCGGTACGACCGGGGCGGCCACGGCTGGGGCAACCATGAACTCCAGTTCTACACCGATTCCAGGTCGGAAAACGCGCGGGTGGAAGATGGGTTGCTGGTCATCGAGGCCCACCGGGAAACCTTCCAGGGCAACGGCTACACTTCGGCCCGCGTCCTGTCGCGACAGGAATGGACCTACGGCAGGTTCGAGGTCGCGGCCCGTCTGCCGTCGGGGCGCGGCACCTGGCCGGCCATCTGGATGCTGCCGGACCTGCAAAAGCACGGCGGGTGGCCCAGGGCGGGAGAGATCGACATCATGGAGCATGTGGGCTTCAATCCGGACACGGTGCATTCAACGGTGCATACCGCGGCCTACAACCATATGCTGGGGACCCACCAGGGGGCTTCAATCAACGTGCCCACGGCACGCACGGAGTTCAACCTGTATGCCGTGGACTGGACGCCGTCCGAGATTCGGGGGTTTGTCAACGACGACCACTACTTCACGTTCAAGAACGAGAGGCTGACGGATCCCGATGCCGACTTCCGGCACTGGCCGTTCGACAAGCCGTTCCACCTGATTCTCAACATCGCCGTGGGAGGCAGTTGGGGTGGCCGGCACGGTGTGGATCCGGAGATCTGGCCGCAGCGAATGGAGGTGGACTGGGTACGGGTGTATGTCTGTGGCCAGCCATAACAGTTCGACGGTATCGTTCGCGCACGCTGCCGTCCAGCTCTGTCTGTCGGACTCTGTAGCCAACTTGCATAAAGTCCCGCCAAATCCCTGCTTCCAAATGAATTGATACGGCTAAGATGGATTTTTGCCAACCTCAATCCATGGTACCGGCCACCTAATTCACTGAAACCTGCAGGGTACCAATCAACCGATCCCTACGTGCGAGCAACATTCGCCTGTCTCACGATTTCCCTAATCTGATCAAAGTGGGAATATTCGTGAATGTGGCCTACTACATAAAGTTCCATGGCATTTGCCACAGGACCGCCGGGCCAGACTTCATAGCGATTGTCGAGATTCGGCTGACGCGGCCACACTTCCAAGCTGGCCAACCGCATTCTGCGACTGTCCTCAAGGGCCTCCCGGCATTGCTGGATTGTCTTGATGGTTGACCAGTGCGGTTCATACCGCGACCGTCCGTGATTCTCGACTCCTCTCGCCAATTCAGCCGCCAGAAACGTTGACTCCTCGGACGATGCACAACAATGGACGATTACATGACCCAGTGTCCACGCCATTCCAACCTCCGCTTCCGAGACCGCATGAGGATCATCGGCCGCGTCGTCAATGGGCGTAAAGGCAACATCGGCATCCACGCAGTTGGCGATCATGGACAGTTGGGCATCAATCATGTCATTCGCCAGTTGGCGCAAATCATCCTTCGCCTGCCCGTCTGTAATGTCCGCGGGTTGCAGGCTTTTGTCTCCAAGTTGTTTGAGTTCAATCATGACGCGTGAATTCCTTCTGAAAATTATGCTTGTTCGGTGCTGATGGATGGTAACACCATTGAAGGGATACACGGACCAGAGCCCAACTTTGCATCCAGTCGGGTTCAGCGTTGACCTGAGGCGCAACGGGCGGTACCGCGAGGTTCTACGCCGACTGGAACAGGCAAGGAGCAGGTCAAGTTGGGGCCCCGTTGTCGTTCCCCATATGGCGGACAGTTGCCTCGGTGACGTGCTCCGGCCGCTGCGGCTCTGCATGGATTTTCCTTTTGGCCTATGTTGGTCCGTGCAGGTTTCCAGGAGCCGATGCGGCGCCCGAGTTTGGCAGATTCCAACCCGGCAACAGTGCCCGCCACACTTTGGTACGATTCCGGCTCTGCAATCTAATTCAATATGCACCACCCAAGGAGGTGTTGGCATGTCTTTGACCTTGGATCGACGCCAGTGGTATTTCACCATTGGCTTGATTGCCTTGCTTTTGGGAAGCATGATTTTTGCCGCCTGCGCGGCCCGACCTTCCGTCTCCGAGGCGGACGCTGCGGCTGCGGCCATGCAGGACATGCGTGACATTCGCATCGTGGTGGTCAGCCACGGCCAGGCCTCCGACCCGTTCTGGTCGGTCGTCAAGAACGGCGTGGACCAGGCCGCCTCGGACATGAGGGTTACGGTCGAGTATCAGGCTCCCCAGACCTTTGACATGGTGGCCATGTCCCAGCTGATTGACGCGGCCGTCGCTTCCGACCCGGATGGCCTCGTGGTCTCAATTCCCGATCCCGACGCGCTGGGCGATTCAATTCGGGCGGCCGTGGCAGCCGGCATTCCGGTCATTTCCATGAACTCCGGCAGCGATGTGGCCGCGGATCTGGGCATCCTCAACCATGTGGGCCAGACGGAGTACGAAGCCGGCTACGGCGGCGGCAGGCGGATGGCCGCGGCCGGTGCCACCAAGGCACTTTGTGTGAACCAGGAAGTGGGCAATGTGGCGCTTGATCTGCGCTGTCAGGGCTTTACCGACGCCATGGCCCTGTCCGGCGGTACGGTCGAGGTGCTGGCCGTGGATCTGGCGGATCCGGTCGATGCGCAGCAGCGCATTGCGGCCGGTCTGACAGCCAATCCCGATGTTGACAGCATTCTCACGCTGGGTCCGACCGGTGCGGCTCCAGCCATGGAGGCCCTGAACGAAACCGGCCAGCTGGGCGACATCCTACTGGCCACCTTCGATCTCGGCCCCGAGGTCCTGGAGGCGGTGCGGGACGGCGACATGCTGTTTGCGATCGATCAGCAGCAGTACCTGCAGGGCTACCTGCCCGTTGTGCTGTTGACCCTGCATACCGAGAACCTGAACACGGTGGCCAACGAGGTCATCATGACCGGTCCCGGGTTTGTGACCCAGAATACGGCTGCACAGGTCATTGAACTGAGCGCGGCTGGCACACGCTGAGCCTTCGGCGGCCCTTGCCGACTGGCAGGGGCCGCCTCCTGGACTGGGCGGGAGAACTGTCTACAACGTACGGTCTCCCGGCCCGGTCACTCTTGCCCAACCCGCCACTGTACGGAGGTTAAGGTTTGACGCATGGCTGAATCAACCCAGGTCACCACATCCGATGAGCGGATGGTGGAGGCCAGCCTGCTGAAGCGGCTCTTGACCCGGCCTGAACTGGGCGCGGTGGGCGGAGCCATCATTGTTTGGATCTTCTTTGCAATCCTGGCCCCGCGCGGGTTTCTCAGTGTGCGCGGGACGGCCAGCTATCTGGAAGTGTCCTCCCACCTGGGCCTGATGGCGGTGGCGGTGGCGCTCCTGATGATCGGGGGCGAGTTCGACCTGTCCATCGGCTCCCTGCTGGGCCTCAGTGGAGCCATTACTGCCATTCTGGCCACCCAGTTCGGCATTCCCTTGTACATCAGCGCCCTGGTGGCGCTGGTTGTGGCCTTGGCCGTGGGCTTTGTCAACGGCTTCATGGTCATTCGGACCAAGCTGCCTTCATTCATCATCACCCTGGGCAGCCTCTTTATCATCCGGGGCCTGACCATCGGCGTCACGCGTGCCGTCACGGGCCGCACGCAAATCGGCGGCCTGGACGACGCCCCGGGCTACGGCCTGCTGTTCAACCTTTTTGGCCGGGACATTCCGATCGCCGGGGTTGGCTTCCCCATTTCCATTCTCTGGTGGCTGGTCTTTGCCGCTCTGGCCACTTGGATCTTGCTGCGGACCGAGATTGGCAACTGGATCTTCGGCGTGGGCGGCGCCGAGGAGGCGGCCCGCAACGTGGGCGTGCCCGTGGAACGGCTCAAGATCGGACTGTTCATGACGACGGCCTTTGCCGCCTGGCTGGTGGCCACGATTCAAGTGGCCGTGGTCAAGTCGGCCGACACGCTGCGCGGCGAACAGCAGGAGTTCATTGCCATCATCGCGGCCGTCATCGGCGGCAACCTGCTGACCGGTGGCTACGGTTCCGCGGTGGGGGCCGTGCTGGGCGCCCTGATCTTCGGCATCGTGCGCCAAGGCATCGTCTTCGCCGGCGTGGATGCCGACTGGTTCAACGTGTTCCTGGGGGCCATGCTCATCATTGCGGTGCTTGTGAACAACTTCATTCGAACCACGGCCGAACGGGCACGGAGCTAAGTCATGTCTGATCCGAACGGCACTCCCATCGTTGAGGTTAGAAACCTCAGCAAGTACTTTGGCAGCGTGATTGCCCTGAACGATGTCTCGCTCAGGGTTCATTCCGGGCAGGTTCTCTGCCTCTTGGGCGACAACGGTGCCGGCAAGAGCACCCTGATCAAGGCCCTGTCCGGCGTGCACCAGCCGACGGACGGCCAGTATCTGGTGGAGGGGGAACCGGTCACCTTCACCTCCCCCCGCGATGCCCTGGATCGGGGGATCGCGACCGTCTACCAGGATCTGGCGATGATCCCCCTCATGAGCATCGCCCGGAACTTTTTCCTGGGTTCCGAACCCACTCTGGGCTGGGGACCGTTCCGGCGGTTCAACATCAAGCTGGCCAGTGAGCTGGCGCGGTCCGAAATGGCCAAGATGGGCATCGACATCCGTGACCCCTCCCAGCCGGTGGGTACCCTGTCCGGTGGCGAGCGGCAATCCGTGGCCATTGCCCGGGCCGTCTATTTCGGGGCCAAGGTCCTGATCCTGGACGAGCCAACGGCGGCCCTGGGTGTCAAGCAGGCCGGCACCGTGCTGCGGTACATCCACCAGTCCCGCGAGGCGGGCATCGCGGTCATCTTCATTACCCACAATCCCCACCATGCCTGGGCTGTGGGGGACCGGTTCACGATTCTCAAGCGCGGTCGTTCGCTCGGCTATTTCGGCAAGACTGACATCACGCGCGAGGAAGTGGTCCAGATGATGTCCGGTGCCGACGAACTGGATGCGCTCTCCCACGAGCTGGAAATGATTGAGGGTGGACCGGAGTAGGCCTCCGCGCGCGGTGGCATTGCACAGTCTCCCGGCGACTGTCGGTGCCGCCCGCAAGCAACGCAGGTTGCGCCGAACCGGGCCGATGGTGGGGACAGCGCCATCCGGGCTCGAGTTGCAGGGACTTGCAACTTGGCCTCTGTCAACCGAGAGCGAAGGGCCTGCACCGGTACCGAAGTGTGCTGGTTGAGGGCCGTCGGCACAGAAGCTTGTTGCCAAGGGACCAGGCAGGTCCCGAAGCACCGCGTTGAGGGTGAGGAGCAGCTTGCGCAGGGCGGTGACGACACCACCTTCCCGGGGACGGATTGAGGTGTTTGCAGGCCCACGGGGTGCCGAGAACTCCTCAAGTAGAATGCGGGGCAAGCGGCCTCGCTGCGACACCAAGGAGCATCAATGAACACGGCTGTTGTGGAACGCACCCCAAGTGGCAAGGTACAGGACACGCCGCGTTCCCGGCCGCACCCATCCGTTTTGGACTGGGACTGGCGCATACCGCCGTCCAGAGGGGACACCGATCCGGTCACGGCACGCCGGGCGCGTCAGTTTCGTACTCGCTGGCGGTTGTCCAATCCCGATGAGTGGCGGAAACAGTTGAAAGCCCTGTCGCATTTCGATTCCGACTACACCTACGACGAAGGTCACGAGTACACCGAGGACTGGACCTCTGATCCGGACTACCCTTTTGAAAGTCGCCGCGAATACGATAAGGATGGCTTCCTGGTGCCTCCCCATAGCTGGCATGCTGCGTACCTGACCACCATCCTGCTGGTCTTGCAGGAACTCTTTAGGCGGGGACTCAACCTTACGGTCTCGGAGCCGGAACTCCATTTCGACTCCGAAACTTCCAGGGTACTGCTCCTGCTCACCGATGGCGGCAACTTCAAAACCCAAGTCAATCCCGATGTGGCCGTGCTGTCTGCCCAAGCCGACTATGCAAAGCACCGCGTGCTCCGCACGGATTTGGGGGAAGAGATACCCGTCATGGTAGTCGAGGTGGTGTCCCCGACTTCCGTGGTGCGGGATCGCGATGAAAAGTTTCGTTTGTATGCAAGACTTGGGATAGTTGAATATCTCCTTGTCTACTTGGGGGATGCGGACATTCCATCAGAGTCGGACTTGCGCCTGGAAATGTTCCGCCTTCAAGACGACGGGTCCTACACCCTGACCGGCGAAGCCACGGGCGGACCACCCTACCGTTCCATCCACAGCCAAGTTTGCGGCACCTCTCTGCGTATTGGTCCGCCTCGAGACAAGGTGGAGGTGCCTCTGTTCCAATGGTACGACTCGGATCAAGGGCGCTGGCGCGACACCTTCAGCGATGAGCACTTTGAAGGCCGTGCGGAGGGGCACGCCGAAGGTCGCGCGGAGGGCCGTGCGGAGGGGCAGGCCGAAGGGCAGTTGAACCTGGCGCTGAAGATGCTGAAGCATTGGTTGCCGGCTGACGCAGACACGGACATAGTTGCCAAGCAGTGGTCCGACACCGAGATCCCCGGAAACTTGGACGACATAATTCTCGCTGTCCAAGCCAACCCCGAACGGTGGCGCACTATTCTCGGTATGGATGACAACAGGGACACCGATGACCTTTCGGATGGTCCGTCGTAGGGACTTCGGCAGGCACGGGCAGTCCGGGTTTCCGCGAAGCAGCCGTCCGGCAGCGGTGTTGAAAGTCACGTGTGTTGAGGGCCGGCGGCGCCGCTTGCCGTTGCCCAGGGACCTGGTCACTGCGTTCAGGATGAAGAGCAGTTCGCGCATAGGGGTGGTCGAGTGCCGCCTGCCTTGGTTTGCCCCGCCGACACAACCGGGTGTGGAAGGCGCGGCCGGCGTTACAGGGCGCGCACATTACGGAACCGCGGCGGCAACCCAACCAGGACCGCGGCAGCCCTTTCGCAGGCAGACATCGGCATTGCCCGCGAGCCGGACCGGTGCCGTTTCCGGACGCCTTGCGGTTCCGCGCGTTGCAGATTCATGGTCCGGGTGGCACCCATTACCGAACGCAGGGTCCACATCGGATTGGATGCAGTGGAAACATCAACAAATCGCGCAGAAGCGCCCTGTGCGGGCAAAACCACCCTTTCCGGCCAAGGAATGTCGCGACACCTCCATGGACATGGTGTCCGAACACGAAGCCAATAGGACTTGCAATGACCAGCAGAGGCTTGACTTGACCACAGGGCAGCCCAGGAAGGGCCTTTGGGTAGGATGTGAAGCACGGATTGGGGGAACGCAATGGCCGGAAAGAGGCCCCGCAAGACATCGAAGGTCACAGGGAAAGACGTTGCCGCGCGGTCCAATGTGCAGCCGAGGCTCTTGGCGGGTGGCAATCCACAGATTCCAAAGGCCGACGGCGACACCCCGGTGCAGGCCTACATTGCGGCCATGCCAGGCTGGAAAAGTGATATCGGACGCCGGCTGGACTACCTCATCGCCCAGACTGTACCGAACGTGCGCAAGGCCGTAAGGTGGAACTCGCCCTGGTACGGTATCGAGGGCGAAGGGTGGTTTGTGAGCTACCACGTGTTCACGCGCTACGTTAAGGTGACCTTCCTCAATGGCGTGTCGCTGCATCCTGTTCCGCCCGGCTCGGGGAAGGACCCTGACTCGCGCTGGGTCGATATCTACGAGGATGGGTTTGACGAGGAGCAGATGACGACGTGGGTCCGGCAGGCAGCTGCTCTGCCTGGCTGGCATGGGTTCTGACGAGCCGGGCATTTTGCACCCCACCGGCTAGTGCGCTGTACTGCGCACTGCTGTCCGCCTTGATCGTGTGGAGCGCACACAGCCCAATACAGCATCCGGGGATTGGCTCTCCAAGCTGATTGTGACTGGTTGATGGTCAGCGGACACAGCGGACAGGTGCCATCATCCGCCCAAGTGACAGAAAGGTGTCTCTCGCGGCCACTGGTACAACCACCCGTTGCGAGTGGTAGGCTGAACGTTGCCCGGCACGGAGCCTGCGTTGTCCTGTCCATCCGGGTCAATGTGTATCGCTGGTGTTCAGGGACCAACAAAGACCTATTTGCCCGGGTTGCATAAGGTCCAAGTCAAAACCCAACGGGAATCCAATGAACAACTTCTTTCAGCCGATTTCCGGTCTGGATACGCCCCGGTTCGCGGGCATGGCCACCTTCATGCGGCTGCCGCACGTACCGCCCGGACACGAGCGCTGGCCAGAACTGGACTTCGGATTTGCGGGGGTTCCCTGGGACGGGGGCACCACCAACCGACCAGGTGCGCGTCACGGTCCCCGGCAGGTTCGGGACTCCTCTTCGATGATACGCAGTGTCCATCCCATCCGGAGGCGGTCACCGTATGCCGACCATAACTGTGCCGATCTGGGAGACGTGCCCGTCAATCCGGCCGACCTGGACGATTCCCTGAAGCGGGTTGAAGCGTTCTACCGGATGCTGAGAGGAGACGGGATCGTGCCGATCACGGCCGGAGGCGACCACCTTATCGCCCTGCCCATCCTGCGCGGGCTTGTACGGGAGCCCGTGGGCATGATCCAGTTCGACTCGCACACCGACCTGTACCAGGGCCATTTCGGTGGCTACCGGTACACCCACGGCACGCCCTTCCGCCGGGCCGTGGAAGAGGGTCTGCTGGATCCCCGGCGGACAGTCCAGATTGGTCTCCGGGGCTCCATGTACGACACCGAAGACATCGACTTCGGCCAGGCCCAAGGGGTTCGGATGGTTATGGTCGAGGAGCTCATGGAACGCGGTGTGGCGGAGGTCATGCAGGAAGCCCGCAGCATTGTGGGCACGGACCCGATCTACGTTAGCTTCGACATCGACTTTGTGGACCCAGCCTATGCGCCCGGCACCGGCACGCCGGAGATCGGGGGACCGACCTCGTTTCAGGCATTGCAGGCGGTTCGAGGGCTAATGGGAACCAACATCATTGGCGCCGACATGGTGGAGGTGTCGCCGCCCTTCGATCCGTCCGGAGGCACAGCCCTCATCGGGGCCACCGTGATGTTCGAACTGCTGTGTGCCATGACGGCGGACAGCGAGCAGTCCCGAGAATGATTCCCGAGGTGTTGCTTCGCATCGGGGTTCAAACACCCGGCCCGGCGGTCCAGGCATGCCTGGACCATCCGAATTGAGGGATGGAAGTGAGATCCGTGGGGAGGTACGCCGCATGACTTAGGTGAAGGCCTGCAGAACCTCCCGCAGGCAAGCGCCCGGGACTCGAAGCTGGGTAGCGGTGCATCGATTCCTGAAGGACTCCAGAGACGATTACGCACGGCTCCGACTTCTTGACTACCATGCGGAGTATCCGGACGCACAGCCCCTTCAAGAAATGGCCAGAGTCGGCGGTGTGGACGGGAATGTCGGTGTCAACAAAGGCCGCCGGGCGCATGGGTAGCCTCCAACTCGCGGGAGATGGTGTCGGGATCCGGCGGGTCTTCCAGATTCAACCCGATCAGCCGTTCAACCGCTTGCTGGCGGCGCGTACGCAGCATGTCTTCATAGGCGGCATCGATCATGTTGCGGACCACTTCGGAGGTGGCCACTCCCTTCTCCTGGGCCAACTCGTCCAGTCGCCGCCGATGTTCGTCGTTCAGTCGTACGCTTAACCGGTTTGTCATATTGACCTTCTGTACGGTGCGCTTTGCACCGACATCATTGCGGACCAATGGTGTAAGCCGCACAGGGAGCGTGGCCTCTCCGGACAGCCCCAAGCAGAAGAGACCTGCGTTGCAATCAGGCTGCAGAGATTCCGGATGACTCAAGCAGGAGTCTTCACTCGCCATCGGGCATGATGCGCCGCATGAACTCATCAAACATCGGAACGGTGAAGGCGGTGTCCCCGTGGCCGGGACTCCAGATCATGCCTTTGCCGATCAGTTTGCTGCGCGTGGGGGCCAAGGACTGCACCTGACGGTTCAATTCTTGGGCGATTTCCCCGGAACGGTGTGGCCCGGCGCCAAGTTGGGCCATGGCACGCAGGTATCGTTTCTCCGATGGCGTCAACCGGTCGAACCTGACGAGAAAGAAGTTCGCGTCCAAGGCGGCCGTGGCTTGCTGGCTTGCCGCGACCACGTTCGATGGCGTAATGGGGGATGTTTCCGCCACATCCCAGACATGTTTGCCCCACTCCTGCAGGAAGTACGGGTAGCCTTGGGTCTGGGCCACAATCTCATCAAGCGCGTCGGAATTTATCGATACCCCTTCGTTGAGGGTGGGCTTTGCGATGGCGATGCGAGCATCCTCCCGGGAAAGAGGCCCAATCATCGGGAAATCAAACAGGCGCTCGGCATACGACTTTGCGTTTCCCATCTGTCCCCGCAGCTGCGGTAGTCCGGCACCGACCATGAACACCGGGAGACGCCGTTGCGCGGTGCGGTGCAACGCGGCAATCAACGCCCCCAGCTGATCCTTCGGCACGTACTGGAGTTCGTCGGTCAACAGCACCAGAGCAGTTGATCCTTTCTTGGCGGCTTCACCGGCGACCTCGAACAGCGCCTGCAAGTCGATTTCCAGGTTGCCACTGTCGGCCAGCCCAAGCTCGGGCTCGTGCTCCAGGCTTATTTCAATGTCCTGATATGTCACCTTTAGGGCCTTGGCAAACCCGGCGAGGCCTTTCAACGCTTGGTGCGCCAATTGCTTAGCCGTCTCCCTGCGGGAAAGTTGCAACAGGGCAACATGCAATCGGGGGGCCAAAACGGAGGGCAGGGATCGACTCTCGGCGGCCTCTATATTCAAGGTGTACATGCCCCTTGTCTCGGCCTGTTCGCGTATGGCGTCCAGCAACACGGTCTTGCCCACGCCGCGCAAGCCGATCAACACCATGTTCTTGGTCGATCGACCCAATCGGGATCGTTCCAGTGCGATGCGCGCCGCTTCAAGCACTTCGTCGCGTCCGGCCAGTTCCGGCGGCGGTGTGCCGGCACCGGGTGCGAAAGGGTTGCGAACGGGATCCATGGACTGAATTATACCTAAGTTATCCTGTCTTATCTGATTTTGATAACTTCGGATAACTTGAGTATACATGGGATTGGTTCCGACGGGAGCGCCAAGTGCACAGGCAGGTATCGAATGTCATGCCGTTCATCGATGGAAGGATGGGGAGGCGGAGACGATCGGTTGAAACCGGGGTACGGGGAGTTCTGGCTTGCCCGCACGTCAAAGGGGGCGTGGTTCGTGTCCACCGGTCGGATTCCAGGGTTGCCAAGCACCACTGGTGACTGGCACCGCATGGGGCAGATTGTGGGAAAGTTTAGGTTTCATCGACTTGCTCTGCGTCGGGACCCCTGCTTCCTGTTCCCCGACCACAGGGGATCAGCCGTCCGGAATGCAAAACATGACCAGCCGTATCACTGGGTTGACCCTGTCCGGGCCGTGTATGGCTCCCCCAACCCGACTCGGTGTAGAGAGGCCGCTGTTAAATCGAGTTGCTGCGATTCGGCGGCTGCTCAATAATAGAGTGCTCCGTATTGACAGAACAGCGCCCACAGAGCCTTGGGACAGGCCCTGTCGCTGAAGGTGAAGCAGCACGACCAACAGGTCAGGTTTGCAGGTAGTTCATGACCACATCTGGGAGCGCGCCCCAAGCGGGGCCGAACACTGCGGAGTCCCTGTTGACCGTACAGGGACTGAAGACCTGGTTCCACACCGACGACGGGATCCTCAAGGCCGTCGATGGTGTGGATTTCTCGGTGCCTGCCTGTTCGACCCTGGGTCTGATTGGCGAGAGCGGCTGCGGCAAAAGCGTCACGGCCCGTTCCATTCTTGGCATCGTGCCGCGGCCGGGGCGCATCGAGGCCGGCACAATCACGTTCCAGTCACAGGAACAGGGATCCGTGGAGCTGACGGCCATGGACCCGACCGGACGGGAGATCCGTTCCATCCGGGGACGCGAGATCACCATGATTTTCCAGGAACCGATGAGTTCCCTGAGTCCGGTGCACTCGATTGGCAACCAGCTCAGCGAAACCATTCTGCTGCATATGTCCGTGGACCGCCGGGAAGCCATGGAACGGTCGCACGAGTTGCTGGACCGGGTTGGCATTCCGGATCCCGGCCAGCGCCTGCAGGAATATCCCCACCATCTGTCCGGGGGCATGCGGCAACGGGTGATGATTGCGATGGCGTTGTCGTGCCGGCCGTCGCTGTTGATCGCGGACGAACCCACCACAGCGCTGGACGTGACCGTGCAGGCCCAGATCCTGGAACTGATCCGGGAACTGCAGGCCGAACATCAGATGGCCGTGCTGTTCATCACCCACGATCTGGGTGTCATTGCCGAAACCTGCGACCACGTCGCCGTCATGTACCTGGGCCGGATTGTGGAGGCGGGGCCTGTGCGGGAGATTTTCCACAACCCCCGGCACCCCTACACGATTCGCCTGATGGAATCCATTCCCCGTCTTGGTGAAGAGCGCTCGCGGCTGAATGCCATCGCGGGCACGGTTCCCATTCCCCTGGATCCGCCGGCCATCTGCAGTTTTCTGGACCGCTGTCCCGATCAGATGGAGGGAGTCTGCGACCAGGCGATGCCGGCCCTTGTCCAATTGCAACCGAACCACTCCGTTCGCTGTTTTCTGCACAGCCAGGAAGTGGAAGGCCCATGACCGACGAAAGGGCCCCGACCCCGGCTCCGCTGCTGCAAATCGAGTCCCTGCGCAAGTATTTCCCCGTGCAGAAGGGGCTGCTGCGCCGCGTGGTGGGACAGGTGCGGGCTGTGGATGGCGTGGATCTGGAGCTGGCTTCCGGAGAGACCCTTGGCCTGGTTGGCGAATCCGGCTCGGGCAAGACCACGCTGGGACGCTGCGTGGTGCGAGCCCAGAAGCCCACCAGCGGGGCCATTCGCCTGGACATTGAAGGACGCGACGTCATCGATCTGGCGGTGGCCAGCCAAAATGAGTTGCGCACCTACCGTCAGCACATGTCCATGATCTTTCAGGATCCCTTTCTGTCGCTGGATCCCCGCTGGACGGTGCTGGACATCGTCAGTGAACCGCTGCGCAAGCTTCAGATCGTCAAGGCCGGGGAAGCCGAAGACCGGGTCCGTTCCCTGGTTGAGGTGGTGGGGCTGGAGGCCCAGCACCTGCATCGCTATCCCCATGCCTTCTCCGGTGGGCAGAGGCAGCGGATCGGCATCGCCCGCGCCCTGGCCACCAATCCCAAGCTGATCGTGGCCGATGAACCGGTGTCGGCCCTGGATGTATCCATCCAGGCCCAAATCCTGAACACCCTCAAGGATCTCCAGCAGGATTTCGGCCTGACCTATCTGTTCATTGCGCATGACTTGAGCGTGGTCGAGCACATCTCCGACCGCGTTGCCGTTATGTACTGCGGCCGGGTTGTGGAAAGCGGCCCTACCCGCCAACTGTTTCGCCGGCCGCTGCATCCCTACACGGAAGCCCTGCTCTCGGCGGTGCCCCAGCCGGATCCGGATCGACGGTCCGATCGCATCATTCTGCCCGGCGAGGTCGCCAATCCCGCCAATCCTCCTTCCGGTTGCCATTTCCATCCCCGCTGCAGTTACGCCCAGGACATCTGCCGGTCGGAGGACCCTCCCTATGTCGACCGGGAGGGGGACCATGGCGCCGCCTGCCACTTCTCCACGGAAATCGAACTGCAGGGCGTGTAGACCAGGACCCACATGGCCCCGAACCAACCGGTCCGTGCACAGGACCAGGATCGCGCCTCACAGGAGGTGTACACCCAACGGGCCAATTCTCCGGAGACGCTGGCCTGGTACCAGGATCTGGCCTTGGGCATGTACCTGTACTGGACGGTCGATGCCGTCTTCGGAATGGTCAACGCCCATTCCGTGGTAGGTGCATCCCAGGCCTATCTCGACCGCTATTTCCGCCAACTGCCGCTCTGGTTCAACCCCCAGCGATTCGATGCGGCCTGGTATGCGCGCCTGGCGGCAACCTGCGGGTTCGACTATGTCACGGTGACCGCCAAGAACCACAACGGCTTTTGCATGTGGGATACCGCCACCACGGATTTCAAGGTCACCAACACGGCCTACGGCAGGGACATCCTGCACCAGTACACCCGGGCCCTGCGCGCTCGGGACATTCCGGTCGGGATCTATTTTTCGCCGGACGATGCCTGGTTCCAGTGGCGCCGGGGCCGCGAGGTCACGCGCAGCCGGGACTACTGCAATCCGGAGTTCAATCCGGAGTTGCTGGCCTATGACCAGCGGCAGCTGGAGGAACTCATCACCGTCTACGATCCCGACATCCTGTGCGTGGACGGGTATCAGGCGGCCACGGCCTCACTGGTTGAGTTCGCCTGGGACCTGAAGCCGGGGCTGATGGTGACGCGGGGCGGGATCACCACGCCCGAACAGGAAGCCCGCCAGGATGTCCGGGGGCCTTTCGAATCCCACTACACCATTGGCCGCCAATGGCAGTATCGGGCCGGCAACGACCGCAACAAGACAGGTCGGGAACTGATCGAACTGCTTGTGGACTGCCGTTCGCGCGGCGGCACATTGCTGCTGGCCATCGGGGGACCGGACGCGGACGGTGTTCTGCCTCGGGACAAGGACGACAGGGTCCGGGAGTTGGGCCTCTGGATGTTCGTCAACGGTGAGGCCATGGAGGCCACCCGTCCCTGGCTCCATTCCCGACAGGGTGATCTGGTCTTCACGCAAAGCCGCGACGGCACCGTGGTCTATGCGGTCGATTTGGGACCGCCGCTGTCATTGGGTGCCTGGCGCACGGTTGCCGTCGATGGATTGCACCTGCATGCCGACGCCCGTGTGGACGTACTGGGTACCTCGGGCCTGACCCTCGAATACCGGCCCGACTTCGATCCGCGGCCACGCTGGGTTGCCACACCAACAGGCGTGGTCGTGACCTATTGCCGCACCCAGCGCCTGTACAACGACTTGAGCTGGCCCAACCCGGTCACACTCAAATTCGACGGGGTGGTCGCAGGTTGAGCCCACCCCTTCCCATCCGATCCGGTTTCTCCATTCACCTTTACGGGACAAAGCACCATGCCCCCCACGCCTCAAAGCCTGGATCAGATTGACAGGGAAGAATTCGCGCCCCGTCATTCCCCGCTCGAAGGACCCCGCCAGCCCATTGACCTCCTGCCGGGTGACGGAGCACCCTCTGAGGAGCCCGGCACCATCGATCTCAGCGGTGAATGGGAAATGGCGGCGGAGATGTCGCCGGAAGAACGCCTCGGCTCGGACTGGCCCGATGCCATTGCCGCCAACGTGCCGTGCAGCGTACATACCGCCCTGCTGGAGGCAGGCTGCATCCCCGATCCCTATGTGGGCCTGAACGACGAGGTTGCCTATCCTGAGGGGTTTCGCACCTGGTGGTTGCGCAGGCGGTTCGGGCATCCGGGTGATGCCACCCACCTGTGTTTCCAGGGCGTGTTCGACGCCTGTGACGTCTGGCTCAACGGCCACCATCTGGGAGTGCACCGGGGCATGTTCGGGGAGTTCGAGTTCCCGGTGGACGAACTTCTGCGGGAGGACAACGAACTGGTGGTGAGGTTGCAACCGGCTCCCTTTCACCTCCGCGAAGGAGAGGATTGGCGCTTCTTCAAGGGGATGAACCTGGGCTGGATGGACACCACCACCTTCAACAACTCCTATGGCTGGCACTACATCAACCTGCCCACCGTGGGCATTTGGCGCCCGGTGTTCCTGGAGGCCCGATCCCCGCTGCGCCTGCGGCATCCGTTCGTGGCCACCCTAGATGCGGAGGCGGGCAAGGTGTTGCTGACCGTCGAGATCGAGGGTCCCGACAGTGCTTGGCAGGGCAGGCTGTCGGGGGTTGTGGCTCCCGAGAATTTCAGGGGTCGCAGCTTCCACTTCGACCATGACGTTGAAGGCGCGGGCGGAACCAGCGAGGTCCGCCTGGAGCTGACCATTCCCGACCCCCATCTCTGGTGGCCGGTGGATCACGGCGATCCGGACTTCTATCGCCTTTGCCTGGGCCTTGAAAGTGATGCCCCGGTCAGCACCGACAGGGTGGAAACCACCTTCGGACTGCGCACGATTGAAATGCGCCCCTTGCCGGACGGCCCCGATCCGGAACTGTACAACTGGACCTTCGTCATCAATGGCCGGCCCCTGTTCATCAAGGGCGCCAACTGGTGCACCATGGACGCGCTGATGCGCTTTGACCGGGATCTGTACGCCCGTTTCTTCCAGATGGCGCGGGATTCCCATGTCCACATGCTGAGGGCCTGGGGGTCCGGCATGCCGGAGACGGACGACTTCTTCGACCTGGCCGACCGCCACGGCGTGATGATTCTGCAGGAGTGGCCCACCGCCTGGAACTCCCACGACGTCCAGCCACTGGAGCTGCTGGAGGAGACGGTGCGCCACACCACGTTGCGCATCCGGAATCATCCGTCGCTGGTCATGTATGGTGCCGGCAACGAATCCAGCAAGCCGTTCGGCCCCAGCATCAACATGATGGGCCGCCACAGCATTGAGCTGGACGGCACGCGTCCCTTCCACCGGGCCGAACCCTGGGGCGGCAGCATGCACAACTACGATGTGTACTGGGGGCGGCAGCCGCTGGACAAGTGGCTGTCCATGAAGGAGCTTTTCATTGGGGAGTTCGGGGTTGCCTCCCTGCCTTCGCTGGAGTCGACGCTGAAGTTCCTGCCACCCGAGGAGCATGATGTCTGGCCGCCGCGCGCGGACGGCTCGCTGGCCCATCGCATGCCTGTATTCAACAAGAAGGCAGGCATGTCGATCCATGCCCAATACGTCGGCGACTGGGCGCCCAACGACGGTCTTGAGAACTTCATTCTGGGCATTCAGATGACCCAGGCCACCGGCATGCGGCATGTGGTGGAACTGAATCGCACGCGTTGGCCCCAGGCCACCGGCATCTGCTACTACAAGCTCAACGACAACAATCCGGCTTCGGCCTGGTCGACCGTCGATTGGTA
Organism: Caldilineaceae bacterium; assembly: GCA_965219935.1. GTDB lineage: Bacteria > Chloroflexota > Anaerolineae > Caldilineales > Caldilineaceae > Bin34. The sequence goes on from CBDCOU010000003.1 coordinate 3,480,578, forward strand.
CGGCGCCCCCAAGATTGCCTATCACATTCTCCAGCAGGCCTATGCACCCCTGCACGCCTGCGTGCTGTTTCCGCGCATGTCCCTGGCCGGGGAGCCCGTGGAGTTGCCCGTATTCCTGTTGGACGATGCCTTTGACCTTGAGCGATGCGACTGGAAGGTACGCATACGTGCCTTCAGCCAGCACCTGAAACCTGTCGCGGTGCAGGAATTCAGGGAGGTGGCGGGACCGTGGTGCCGGGTCCGGGAGCTGGGTACCCTGTCCCTGAACGCCGATCAGACCTTCAACATTCCCCTGCTGGTGGTCGCGGACGTGATCAAGGGCAATCGGCTGGCGGATCGCTCGTTCTACTGGCTCAACTACACCCAGATTCAGGGGTCCCTCTTTTCACTGCCGCGTACATCGCTGGACACGCGCCGGCACGGCGATTCCATGGTCGTCACGAACACCGGCGACCTGCCCGCGGTCGGTGTCCACTTCCAGACACCGGGCATCACGGATGTGTTCAGCTGTGCCGAATCCTTCATCTGGCTCGATCCCGGCGAGCGGCGTCCGATCAGGGTTTCCCACCAGGACGAGTCGGTGAAGGCCGCGGCGTGGAATGCGGATCCGGCCTGAGGCAATCCGTGATATTGGGAGGAGTGCCCAAGCTTGGCAGTGTCGGGGTTTCGCCATGCGGTCTCGGTCCCGCCGCCTTTCTGGCCGGCGTGGCGAAACTCCTGCAGAACTGCCTGCCAACCCAGGGGGCGAAGTCCCGGGGTTTTTCCCCTGATCTATGATTGGGCCGGAACGCGGCCCCGACATCACACTGTTGGCTGAATTCGGTCGCGCCGGGTTGGAGCGGGATCGCACACAGCCCAGGTCCATTGGGGCCAGTCCATGTTCCAGAGGGTCCGGATATGATTCACGTCCTGGCACGCCGCATCATGATTTTGATCCCGATGCTGTTTGCGCTGTCGGTGATCATCTTCGCCGTGATTGAACTGCCGCCCGGCGACTACCTGACCACCTACATTGCCGCATTGGAGAGTCAGGGCCTGCAGGCGGACGAAGCGGAAATCTCCCGGATTCAGCGCCTCTACGCGCTTGATCGACCGATGTACGTGCGCTATGTCCGTTGGATCAGCGGATTTCTGCGCGGAGACTTGGGGCGGGCGATGGCCACCGAGTACGCAGGCAAACGGGTAACGGACATCCTGGCGGAGAGAATTCCCCTGACCATGGGCATTGCGCTCGTGAGTACCATCCTGGTGTGGGCCATCGCCGTGCCCATCGGCATCCATTCCGCCACGCATCAGTATTCCGCCGCGGACTACTTCTTCACCTTTGTGGGGTTTTTCGGCCTGGCGGTGCCGAACTTCCTGTTTGCCATTGTCCTCATGTGGTTTGTCTATGACTTTACGGGCTTTGGCATCACCGGCCTGTTTTCGCTCAAGTACCACGACGCGCCCTGGTCCCTGGCCAAACTGACAGACCTGCTCAAGAACGTGTGGGTGCCGCTGTTGGTGCTGGCGACTGCGGGCACCGCCGGCATGATCCGCGTCGTGCGGGGGAATCTGCTCGATGAACTCCATCAGCCCTATGTCGAGACGGCCCGCGCCAAGGGACTGTCGGAACGACGGCTGCTGTGGAAATACCCGATCCGCATTACCTTCAACCCCATTGTCAGCACCATTGGTTGGATGCTGCCGGCCATGGTGGGGGGCGAAGTGCTGGTCGCGATCGTGCTCAACCTTGAGACGGTGGGACCAATTCTGCTGGATGCCGTGCTGTCACAGGACATGCAGCTGGCCGGCAGCATCCTGATGATCCTGAGTGTATTGACCGTGATCGGCACACTGATTTCGGATTTGGGGTTGCTCTGGCTGGATCCCAGGATCCGCTACGACGCATAGGTTGGGCGACGCATCTCGGAAATCAGCACCATGGCCCAGGATCTTTCCGCCACCAAGGCCTACGAGTACACATCGGTCAACCAGCTGATGTGGCGCCGCTTCCACAAACATCGCCTGGCCCGTATCGGCGGCACAGTGCTCATCGTGCTCTATGCCCTGGCCTTGTTGTCGGACTATCTCGCGCCCTACGACGCCAACACGCGGCTCAAGGGCTTCAGGGATGTGCCGCCGTCCCGCATTCGCGTGCGCGACACAAACGGAACGTGGCAGCGGCCGTTCATCTACGGCATCGAACGCGGGCGCCACCCCGAGACGTTCCGCGAGATCTATACCGAGGTCACGGACGAGATCGTGCCCATCGAATTCCTTGTACGCGGCGACCCCTACAAATTCATGGGGCTCGTCGACTCCGACCGTCATCTGTTCGGTGTGTCCGGCGAAAACCGTTACATTTTCCTGTTTGGAACCGACAGCATCAGCCGCGACCTTTTTTCGCGCACATTGAAAGGGGCGCGCATTTCACTCTTCATCGGATTTGCCGGCGTGCTCATCTCCTTCCTGCTGGGCTGCCTGATTGGCGGGATGTCGGGATATTTTGGAGGCATAGTCGACGAGGTCATCCAGCGGTTCATCGACCTGATGATCAGCATCCCCACATTGCCGCTGTGGATTACCCTGTCGGCAGCCATCCCAACCGACTGGAGTGTGGAAGCCACCTTCCTGGCCATTACCGTCGTGCTGTCCCTGTTCGGCTGGCCGGGTCTGGCACGCGTGGTGCGGGGCAAGTTGCTGTCATTGCGTGATCTGGACTTCGTGACGGCGGCCAAGATTGGAGGCAGTTCCGATCTGAACACGATCCTGACCCATCTCCTGCCCAATTTCGCCAGCTACCTCATTGTGTCGATCACGCTGGCCATTCCCGGCATGATCCTGGGTGAGACGGCCTTGAGCTTCATTGGCATCGGGATGCAGGATCCAGGTGTGAGCTGGGGGGTCCTGCTGCAGGAAACCCGGAATTTTGCCGCGCTGGCGCATCACACCTGGAAGTTGATTCCCCTGCTGTTCATCATCGTGACCGTATTGATGTTCAACTTCCTGGGAGACGGTCTCCGGGACGCCGCGGATCCCTACTCTCTCTAGTTCCTGCAGACTCCTGACAGGTTTCTCGCTGGCAGGGGATCCGGCTTGCCAGTGAGGGGTTGTTCCTGCTCAGCCACACTGGTTTGGGAGGTTTAGTAGGGCGCGGGCAACTTTCTCCATGTTGCCACCACGTGTGAGCCTGAAGGCCTCTGGGCCGGGGCCGCGCTCAGGAACTCCACCCCTTTGCGTGCCACCGCACCGATTCCCACGCTTGTTGCAACAAGCGTGGTGAGGCCAGCTGTTCAAGGATGTGAGGAGTGGACGAGGCGCGACCGCGGCTTGATACGTTCCGGATCAACCCTTCAACCAGGTCGTGTCACACTCCCCATTGGGTTGCACTGTCAGCTGGAAGCCCATTCGTTGTGCATTTTCCGCTGGGCATTCTCCACTGAGCAGGCTTCGTTACGACGCGGCTGGGACACCACTGGCGAACGTGTGCTGCGGGTCCGTGGAATCTGGCCGCGGTCCCGGTCCCCCTACTGGTTGGGATCGATGTCGGATCCCGAAGTTGTCCCCGTCCCGGTCGTGGAAGGGGTCTCAGGTGCTTCGCGGGTCTGCCATGTCAGATGCGTCACACGGTAGCTTACGTACCCTAGGCCGTCCATCTTTGGGTTGTCCACATAGTGCATCTCACCGTTCGTGCCGATGGTCAGGTCAAAGGTCACCGGCACCGGCGTTTGGTCCGCGTGGACCTGCCAGCCCGACACCGTGTACTCCACCAGGGTCGCAGGTCGGAAGTCCACCGGCAGCACGAACTGCGGATGCGGGTCCTGGCGCGCGTGGTACTGCACGGGTGCGCGCGGGCTGCTGAAGCTGGCCGTCACCGTCGTTCCGCTCTTCCACACTGTCCAACGTCCGCCCGGATTGGTTGTCAGATTGTGAAAGATCCCTGAGGCCTCATGGGTCTGCCATGTCAAGTGCGTCACGCGGTAGTTCACATATCCCAGATTGTCCACCATTGGGCTGTCCACATAGTGCATCTCGCCGTTCGTGCCGATGGTCAAGTCGAAGGTTACCGGCTGCGCGGACGGTACCGGCGTCCAGTCCGCGTGAACCCGCGTGCCCGTCGCAGTATGGTGCACTTGACTCGCGGGCCGGAATTCCACCGGCAGCACAAACTGCGGCTGCGGGTCCTCGTGCGCATGGTATTGCACAGGTGCGCGCGGGCTGCTGAAGCTAGCCGTTACCGTAGTTCCTTTCTTCCGCACCGTCCAACGTCCGTCCGGGTTGGTCGCTAGGTTGCGGAAGGTCCCCGAGGCCGAACGCAGGGTCAAGTCCCACAACAGGATGGTGGCGTCCCGGCTACTACTGGCCAAGGTGCGGCCGTCGGGGCTGAAGGCCACGCTATAAACCTCATCCGCATGGCCTTTATACGCATGTTGGAGGGTACCGGTGGCCGTGTCCCACAGGCGGACGGTGTGGTCTCCGCCGATGCCTGCCAAAGTTCGGCCGTCGGGACTGAAGACCATGCTCCCGGCCCAATCCCGGTCGCTCTTCGGAGACGTGTGGCCCTCCAGGGTGTGTTGGAGAATGCCGGTGGCCGCGTCCCACAGGCGGACGGTGCCGTCCAAATCGCTACTGGCCAGGAGCCGGCCGTCGGGACTGAAGGCCACTTTAATGACCCAATGCGTATGGCCCTCCAGGGTATGCTGGAGGGTTCCCGCGGCCGTGTCCCACAGGCGGAGGGTGTTGTAATCGCCGCCAGTGGCCAGGGCCCGGCCGTTGGGACTGAAGGCCATGCTATAGACAGCTTGCGCATGGTTGAAGGTATGTTGGAGGGTGCCCGAATCCGCGTCCCACAGGCGTACCAACCCACTCTCGCCGCCAGTGGCCAGGGTGCGGCCGTCGGGACTGAAGACCATGTGCTCGTTCCCTGCATGGTGCTCCCAGATGTGATGCAGGGTACCCGTGGCCACGTCCCACATCCAGACGGTTGACCTGTCTCCGCTGGTCAGGGTGCGGCCGTCGGGGCTGAAGGTCACGCCGATGGACTCCGCATGGTCGAGGGTATGTCGGAGGGTGCCCGAATCTGCGTCCCACAGGTAGAGGTTCTCGTAGTCCCGGCTGACCAGGGTGCGGCCGTCAGGGCTGAAGGCCACGCTTTTGACCCCCCAATGCCTATGGCCCTTCAGAGTGTGTTGGAGGATGCCGGGAGGCACATTCCACAGGCGGAGGGTATTGTTGTATTTGCCGTTACTGACCAAGGTCCGGCCGTCGGGACTGAATTCCATGTGCTGGAGTCTCCCCGCATGGTGTTTCCAGGTGTGTTGCAGGGTGCCCGTGGCCACGTCCCACAGGTGGACGGTGTCGACCTTTGAGTTGAAAAGTTTCGCGATTGTTGCCAAGGTTTGGCCGTCGGGACTGAACGCTATGTGGAAGACCCCGTCCTGATGGATCAGTTCACGCTGCAGAGAGCCGGTGGCCACGTCCCACAGGTGGACGTAGTCATCCTCCAATTTGTTAAGCACCCGAGTAGTGGCCAGGGTTCGGCTGTCGGGACTGAATACCATGTTGGTGATCCGATCCCCATGGCTCCACACATACCTCTCGGCGTGCCGGAGGGTACCTGCGGTCACATCCCACAGGTGGATGTGCAGGTAGCCGGCACTGGCCAGAGTCCGGCTGTCGGGACTGAAGGCAATACGGGTGACCAAATCATCATGGCTTTCCAGGGTGTGCCGGAGGGTGCCTGTGGTCGTATCCCACAGGTAGAGGTTCTTGTAGCCGCCACTGGCTGAGATCCGGTTGTCATAGCTGCCACTGGCCAAGGTTCGGCCGTCAGGGCTGAACGCCGCGCTAGTGACCGAATCCGGATGTTCCAAGGTGTGTTGCAGGGTGCCCGTGGCCACGTCCCACAGCCGGATGGTGGAGGATCCGCCTATACCGGCCACAGTTCGGCCATCGGGACTGAAGGCCACGGTCCAGACCGAATCCGGATGTTCCAGGGTGTGTTGCAGGACACCCGTGGCTACGTCCCACAGCCGGACAGTATCGTCCCGACTACCGCTGGCCAGGATCCGGCCGTCGGGACTGAACCTCACGCTCCAGACGGCATCCGTGTGGCCTTCCAAGGAGTGTTGGAGTATGCCGGTAGTCACGTCCCACAGCGGGATGGTGGAAGACCCGTCTCTACCGGTTAGGGTTCGGCCGTCGGGACTGAACACCATATGGGAGATGCGCCGGCCAGTGAGCAGGGAAACGGCTTCGTGGCTTTGGGTGTCATACAACCAGATACCCAAACTGCCCGCAACCGCCAGGAGTGTGCCGTCCGGTGAATACTGCACAAAATCAACTTCGCCAAGACCCAGACGGGCCTTGGCCTCGACCGGCAGGTGCTCCGACAGGGATTCCCAGGCTGAACCGGGCGATGCCACGGCCAGAAGCAGGTATAGGCTTGTGGCCAGGACCCGGATCAGGGACTTCACGGAAAACATCGGAGGCCTCCTCAACAACATGCCCATTCGATTCCTCGCATCAGGCCGGAGACATCCAATCATCATGATCAGGGCCGCGTGAATGTCGCCCATAGGCCAGGAGCGGGGACGAACGCGACCGGCGGCGTTCCCGCTCCCGACCTGCAATAGCCTGATTGACCGTTCTGGACCGGATGTCTGCCAGACTACCCTATACGCCTATACGGTGTTCGGAACCGTTTCAGGTTCGTTGATGCGGGCACGTGTTTACTGTCAAGGGGTCGGTTTCCCTGCGTCCCATCACAACCAGTAGCGACTTTTTTGACGATATTCAGCACAGTGTGCCCGTCGATCAGGATCCAAACCCGAAATGAGTGAAGGGTCCCATGCCGGATTGCGTATCACCCATCGTAGTGCAACGACCCTACGTAGCATTGGAATAGCCGCTCACAGTACCGGCGGCAAGGAGCATGGCAATGCGTACGTTGAGGGAATCCCAACACTGCGGCTTCCGCTTCCTCAAAGCTTTGTTGCACCAATAGGGGGCCTTGGGCGTGGACTTCCTTCCGATTCCTGTCCATCCCGAACGCCCAGTCGTTGGCTCTGGTGTCCTCAGTGCCGGCCGCGTCAGGGACCAGGCTCCTCCAGTTGTGGGTGGCTCACCTCCAAGGCCTGTACGTCGACAGCCGAGATCTGTCAGCACTTTCGAAATTGGGCCAAGGGGGTGGACACCATCACCCTCCAGCAGGAGCCGGCAGCATCTGTCAATGTCGGTGGGTTGCGCACCTGCAACGTGTATACCGATGGCACCGTGACCTGACAGACACAGTTTCGGCTTCGTTGATGTAGGCCCGAACCTGGCATCAACACCTCCGCTCCGCGCGTGCAATTGGTCCCGTTTGTCTGTGCTACTGCCAGCACCTGAACCTGACACACACATGACGCATCGGCCTATCCCCTGCGCGCGGGCGTACCGATGTCGGACGCGGATCCCAATCGACGAACCCGAAACTGAAAACTGTGGCTGTGGATTTTGTCGGTTTGACTCCCTGCAACGGCCTTCCTACAATGCCGATGCCACTTGGCCGTTGACATTTCAAGGAGAACTTGGATCCCCCTGACACGCTGATTCACAAGATCCCGGAGCGTTTCCGGGTGCCTGGTGCATGTTTCCTGGCGGAGTGGTACGGAACGTCCTTGACATCATCCAGGAGCTACGAGATGTATAGATTGATGGGATCCCGCTATTTGTGGATCGGACTTGTTGCGTGTCTGATGCTGGTGTTGACAGCCTGTGGCCCGGCCGAGGCACCGGCGGATATGGCCGAACCCGAGGCCGAGGATATGGCCGACGTCGCGGACGACGGTTGCCCCTACAACGAGGCTCCGATGCTGGCGGAACAGGTGGCGGCCGGGACCTTGCCGGGCGTCTGTGAACGATTGCCGGTTGAACCCCTGGTGTTGGGCGAAGGACTGGCCGTCAACCCGGACTGGGTGGACGTCCAAATTGGCGATTACGGCGGCGAGATTATCTACACCGTCGTGCATGTCGAAATGAAGGAACCGCCGTTCATCACGGACAACCGCGATCCGGAGATTCAGGCGGGCGGCATCTACCGCGACTGGGACATCAGCGACGACTACACGGAAGTGACGCTGACATTGCGCGCAGGCCACAAGTGGTCCGACGGTGCACCGTTGACCACCGAAGACGTGGCCTTTGCGGTGGAGGATGTGCTTCAGAATGATGAACTCTATCCCTCCATGCCCAACTATCTGCTGACCGGCGGTCTCACGGGAGGGGCGGAGCCAACCCTGGAGGTGGTGGACGATTTCACCTTCAGACTGGTCTACCCCGAGCCCTACAAGGCCTGGGAATACAACATCACGGCCTTGGGCACCGGGTATTACGACCTGCTCAAGCCCAAGCACCACATGTCCCGCTACCACCCGGCCCACGGTGACGAGGACGAAATCAACGCCATGGTGGCGGATGAAGGTCTGGAGACTTGGGTGGATCTGTTCAATCAGACCGATATGCGGATGTGGCAGAACACTGCTGATCACTCCATCGGGTTCCCCCAGCTCAACACCTACCTCCTGACCGAACACGAAGGCGACCGGTTCACCCTTGTGCGCAATCCCTACTATCACGCCGTGGACACGGCCGGGAACCAGTTGCCTTACCCCGACTACCGCAAGTACGTCAATATCGGATTCTCGGCCAAGGAACAGGCCGAACTCCTCATGTTCTCGCGGCAGGCCCACTACCACTGGCAGACCGACCTGACGGTGCTGCCCCTGTTGATGGAGCGGCAGGAGGAAGGCAACTACACGACCCTCATCTACCCGAACAAAGACTCGCGGATGTTCTACCTCAACCTGAGCTTTGATGATCCGGGCTGGAGGGCCGCGGTAAATGACGGGAGGTTCCGGGAAGCGCTCCAGCTGGCCATCGACAGCCAGGAACTGCTGGACGAACTCTACTTCGCCCAAGGATCCCTGCCCGCCACCCAGACGGCCGTATACGACCCCGACGGGGCCAATGCGCTGCTGGACGAAATGGGCATGGCGGAACGGGATGCCGACGGGTTCCGGTTGGGTCCGGACGGCGAGGAGTTCGAAATCTTCATCACGCTGGATCAGTGGGGCGGCTATTTTGAACAGGCACCGTTCCTCAAGGACTATTTCGAGGCCGTAGGCCTGCGCACCGACTACCAGCAATTCGAGTCCGGCATCAACAACCAGACTCGGAGCGCCAACGAGCACAAGGCGGGCATCACCTGGAATACTGCCCCGTTGTGGCACTCCCACAATCCTTCCTATCCCGAGTATCTGCCCACAACGGTCACTGGTCCCCTGTATCAGGCCTGGTACCAGTCGGATGGTGAGCGGGGAGAAGAGCCGCCTGATTGGATTAAGGAGTTCCTGACCATCCATGAGAACCTTGCCCAGCATGTATTCGGAACGCCCGAATTCGTGGAATGGGAACAGGTGCGGAACCAGTGGATTTACGACAACAATCCCTTCTTCACCTTTGTGGAACAGCCTGGGATCTACCACCTGTTCACCAACTGTCTGGGCAATGTGGTGACAGGTCCCGTGTACCATCACGGCTCATGGACCAGCCACAAGCTGCTGTACGTGAAGGAAGGCTGTGAAATGAACTAGATCCACGGGGCCTCATGGCTCTTCGTCTGTGGCGGATGGCCTGGTGGCATCACCGGTCCCGCACAGACTGCGGATCGATCCGTAACGGCCGCCGGGGGCATGGCTGCGAGCCACGCCCCTGGCGGTCAGGATTTAACAGCCGAGGGACGAGGATCCCAGGCTTGCGGTACACCGTGCAGGTGACCTGAATCAAGGAGGCGTAGTCTTTGGAACGGAACGGGTTGCCTAATCGGGAGGTGGTTGCAACCCACCTCGGGAGTTGATGGGGTTTGTTGCCACTCACGGCGTTGCAGCGGATGTCAAGCAGATGGATGGCGGGCGAGCAAGTTTGCCCGCGGCTGGCATTTGCCGTTCCGGGCAACCTGATTGCGCTTGGTCGTGGGCGGCCGTGGCCGTGTCCAAGGTCTTCGACACAGCCTTGGGTGTGTGCATGTTGAGGTTGTCGAAGATCAATTCAGGAGCACTTGCCGGAACTGTGCAACCGGCGTAGTCGATGTCGATCCCCGGATGCCCTCCCAGTGCCAACTGCTTTGAAGGACGACGGGGACCGTAGATACCATGTGGTCGGATGGCCTGAGCCTATTGGACAGCGGCGCGCGCCGTTTTCTTTTCGTGGAATGCTGCGTACGCGCCTGATACCCCGGGAACATCAGCCATCCAGGCTCCGGATCGTCTACCTTCCCCGTGCCGCGCCACCCTTGTCCGCGCTCACTGTAGCTGTCTCCTCTCAATTCCGTGAATGGAATATAATGCACGTATGCCTTGGGAAGTCGAGTACACGGATGAGTTCGGACAGTGGTGGCAGAAACTTTTGGAGGGCCAGCAAGATGCAGTGGCAGCCAGAGTGGAGTTGCTGATGGAGCATGGCCCGAACCTGCCGTACCCCTACTCCTCGGACATCAGGAGCTCACGCCACGGAGGCATGCGCGAGCTTCGGGTGCAGAGTGGCGGGAAACCTATTCGAGTCTTCTATGCTTTTGACCCTAGGCGAACATCCATCCTGCTCATTGGTGGCGACAAGACAGGCAACGATCGGTTCTACGAGGAGTATGTGCCAGTGGCCGACGGCCTCTACGACGAGCATCTGGAAGAACTGCGGAAAGAGGGGTTGATCGAATGAGTGGACACCATCCGTTCAGTGAGTTGACCAAGGGCTTCACGTCGGAGCGCCGTCGGCGAGTCGATGACATGAAGAGGAAGTTGCTCGCCGAGATGCCATTGCACGAGCTTCGCCGGGCGAGGTCACTGACCCAGCAGGACATGGCGAAGATGCTGAATGTGAATCAACCCGCGGTGTCCAAGCTGGAGCATCGGGCCGACATGTACGTATCAAGCCTGAGGTCCTACATCGAGTCGGCAGGTGGAACGTTGAAGATTATTGCCGAGTTTCCTGAGGGTGAGGTGGCAATCACCAACTTCTCCGATGTGGGAGAGGCAGAAGGCTAAGCTGGACTTTTCTCAATGTCCAGTTGGGGGCACCGTCTGTCTTCGTCTTTCTTGCTCTCACTGTCGGTGCCTATGGCAACAGTAGCGGTTCGGCAACTGTGTTGCAAGTCAAGTCAAGCCATTCCAGGGAATTGTCTTCTTGGATAAGCAAGCGAGGCACAATGTGCGCGCAGCCAAACCTCAACGTTATATGGCCGCACCGGGCACGTCGGATTGTTAGGATACAGATCTGATTGAGTTAACTGGCTAGTTGGTTTACGTCCTGCTCAATCCGGCTAGCTCCACCAGAAAGCGAACTAGGGATTGCCATTTCCCTGGAACATGAAGATGAAGGTAGCCGGGGGGCTCAAGACAGCGAAAGCCGCATGCCGGGCCACCACATACTCCCACTCGAAAATTATTCAATCGGGGCATACGTCATCGACGTTCTTCGGCATTGAGTCATGAATGTTCAGGCCATGTTCTTCCGGTGCGCGTAGCCAACAGGTCAAGGGGTTGTGTCGCAAGTCAACGCTTACCCAAGCCAACTTGCCGATTACCGGAGGAGGTACCTCGAATTGGTTGTGCCTCAGATCTATGTGATTTGAGTGAGGGCGCTCCATGAATGTGATCCGGCTAAATTCAAGGGGTAAGGTGGTTAGCCGGTTGTGGCTCAGATCCAGGTAGCTTTCGGAGATCCCGAGTTTGGAGTCGGTGGTTTGCCAAAAAGCCAGTTGTCCAATTTCAGGCGGCAGAGCTCTTAGGTGATTGTGGCTCAGATCCAGCTTCTCCATTGTTCCCAACAGCCCAATTTCGGGAGGCAAGGTGGTGAGCTGGTTGTGGCTCAGATCTAGGAACACCAGTCCGTTCTGCACAACTTCGGAAGGAAACTTGGTGAGTTGATTGTGGCTCAGATCCAAACCGGACAGTCTCAAACGACTGAATTCAGTGGGCAAAGAACCAAGCTGGTTGTGGCTTAGATACAAGAAGGCCGGATCGTAATAAAAATTAAAAGGTGTATCTTCTGGAGTCCAGACCCAACTCAACGGCGGAAAAGTGAGCTGACCGAATTCAGGGGGAAGAGCGTTGAGACGGTTGCTGTAAAGCGACAATCTCTCCAATTGGCGTAGCTGCCCGATTTCAGGAGGTAGGTTGGTGAGCTGGTTCCAGTGCAGTCTTAGTCCTTTCAGACTGTACAGTTGCCCGATTTCGGGGGGCAGGTCGGTGAGTTGATTGTAGCTAAGATCCAATCGACGCAGTCTTTGCAGGCGTCTGATTTCAGGGGGTAGTTGGGTGAGCTGGTTGTGGCTTAGATACAGACGCTCCAGGCTAGCCAACTGGCCGATTTCGGGAGGTAGGGTGGCGAGTTGGTTGTTGCTAAGATCCAATCGATACAATCGTTGCAAGCGTCCGAGTTCAGGTGGGAGGATTGTGAGTTGGTTGTGGTCTAAGAGCAGATGCTCCAAGCGCGCCAACCGCCCGATTTCGGGAGGCAAGGATGCTCCGCGGGAGTTGGTGAACTTCAACTGTTCCAACTGTTGCAACTGGCCGATCTCGGAAGGCAGACTTCCTCGGTCATTGATGAACTGGGCATCCAATCGTAGGCGGACCAGCTGGCCTGACTCGTTTTGGCAGTTCCAATACCAAGGATCCACAGAATCAATTGAAAGACCTATCAATACCTCTTCTTTGTTGCCGCAAAGCGGCAAACGAACATCAAATCCGGATCTCCAGTCAACATCAATGCCCAATAGTACGTTTACACCTTTGGCATTGAGTAGCGCCATGACGGCGGCGTCGTTGGCACCGGGGGTCGTTCCCCAAGTCAAGTTCAGTTGATAAGCCAAGGAGCGGTTTGTTGCCAGTTCCGGAGTTGTGCTGTGACGAATTGTGCCGCTAGGCAGGATCCACACTCGGAATGGAAATGGGTCCGAATAATTGGGATCGCGGGTGCCATCTGCCTGCAGTACGGTGCCAGTTACATCTCGCCATATAGGATATGGCGGACGGTACTCAGGAGGTACAGTCGCCGGTAATGGGGACGGACAATCTGCATTGGGATTGAATTGGGCAGGAGTGCGCACCGCAGCATGCACCAAATCCCGTGTGGGATCCCGATAGAGTTGGAGCGCAGGCGGGCGGGATAGAGGTGGGCAAAGCAAAGCTGCTGGTTCCAATTGGCCAGAAGCGGATACCACGCCGCCCGGCATCGAAACCGCCAACAGCCACGTGATCCCCAGCATGGCCGAAACCCGCAACAGTTGCCTAACAGGATGAATGTTGTCAAAGTGCGACCTACACGCTCTGACGGCGATCTCGAAAATCACACCCTTACCTGTGTTCCAGACCGAGTACAAGGTGATTAGCAGGGAGGCCTTCAGCAACCGCTCCTGCGACACCGAGGCCCGCCCCACCGGAGCGTCTATGCGGTTGAACTCCGGCGACAACCGTTTCAGGACTGTGTCGGCCACTTCCTTGATCCGCCGCCGCGGATGATCCTGGGGAATCCGTTCTTCCAGGTCCGCGATGGCCGGCAGGCTGCGTTGGGGGTTGGGGCGACCGCGCATCAGGGATTCCTCCGTTGCCAAGGAGACCTATCCTAACTGGCCGCGTTGTTCAGCAGCCTGCTGGAAGCCCAATCGAAACCTCCCAGGTTGGGGTTGACGGGGGTAAATCTGAGTGTCATGGGAGTGCCGCCAGGGAGCGCAAGGCCTGTTGGGCAAAAGGTCGTCACAGCGAAGCCTGTTTGATGTCGAACACCACTTCCAGGAGTTGATGAGCCTGGACAGTTTCCATTGGCAGTTGGGCCAAGCCCGGGACCGGTTGTTCCGGGATGAGGATTTCGCCGCCCTCCACGGTCTGGACAACGGGCACCCTTCGGTACCGTCCAGTCTGCTGGCCACGGCGCTGCTGCCGCAGGCACACGACAAGGTGAGCGATGGCGAAGTGCAGCGGCGGTCGCGCCTGGACCTGGGCGTGAAGGCCAACGCAGCAATTCGAATCTGGCATCAAGAGCCAGACTCGGACCGCCAACGAGCACAAGTCGGACATCATCTGGAACACCTTCCCGTTGTGGTACTTCCACAACCCTTCCTATCCCGAGTATCTGCCGACAACGGTCACCGGTCCCCTGTATCAGGCTTGGTACCCGTTGGACGGCGAACGGGGAGAAGAGCCACCTGATTTACGACAACAACCTCTTCTTCGCCTTTGTGAAACAGCCCGGGATCTACCATCTGTTCACCAACTGTCTGGGCAATGTGGTGACAGGTTCCGTCTACCCCCATGGCTCATGGACCAGCCACAAGCTGCCGTACGTGAAGGAAGGATGTGAAATGAACTAGACCCGCGGGGGTCCATGGTCCTTCATCTGTGGCGGATCGCCCGGTGGCATCACCGGCCCCGCACAGGCAGCAGATCGATCCGGCGTCCTGTTTCGTTGATAGCTGAGGGAAGGTGTCAGCCAGTCCCCCGGCGCAGAGTGTGGAAGGCCCGAATCCAGGAGGCTTGGTGCATCCAACGGAAGGCGGTCCCGGTGTGTGGCTCGACCACTCTACTGCCTGCAGTCATGTCACCGTTGTTCAAACCTGTCCAGGAAGCGAAGTATGTCGGCATGGATCTCGTCCAGATGCCGGCGCAGTGCGTGTGTATCGTCATCGAACACTTTCAACGCGCAGTCCCCGCCAGCCGCCTGAATGCGTTGCCGAATCGCTGAAAGCTCCTCAACCGTACCGACAGTATCCAGTGCCCCATGGAAGATCAGGACCGGGACTCGAATATGGCTGGCTCTTGCCATGGGCGATCGCTCGGTCAGCGCCTGGCGACGTTCTGCTCGCTCCTCGGGAAGGGCTCGGTGAGCATGGCCAGGGAACCGATGGAGCCCCGTCACCGGCCACATGATGATCCCGCCTGCCAGTAAGTCCTCAGTCCGAGACAGAGCGAGGAGACCGAGAAACCCGCCATAGCTGTAGCCGGCCAAGATCAGCGGACGGGTGCCGCCCGTCCGCTCCTTCCAATCCCGGGCACAGGCCAAAACATCCCAGACATCGGCTCTGCCGTACTCCCCACGGTTGGCACCCCGATGCTTGGGTCCGTATCCAGCGCTGCCCCGGTACGCCGCGCACACAAACTCGTACCCCTTCCCCAGGAGACGGAGCATGGTGGCGTCGTCCGGATTGATCGGCGCTCCCGGCCCACCGTGGATGTACAGGATTGCCGGAGCCTTGGCGTTGGGCGGGATGAACCGCTGAACAGGTACCGGGAAGCCGTCGCCGGAAACGACCGAGTACTCTTCGTGAAAGAACGGTGGTTTGGCTTCCGCCGCCTCCTTTAGAACGGTGACGGCCTGGCCGCTGACTTGCCATCGATCGATGGATGAACCTTCACAAAGGAAATAGACGGAGTCCTCGTTGCCCAGGTTGATGTTCGGGCCGGTGAAGTAGCCTTCGACAGGTGCCGGCAGTGGCAGGCAGTCATTCAACTCGCTCTCAGGGAAGGTCACCCAGGCGAGAGCGTCTTCTGTTATGCACAGGACGCTGTCACCGTTGACGGAGAACGCTCCGCCGTGAATGCGTGCAGCTTCGTGGGTCCAGACCGCCACAGAGTCCTCCAAGCGCATGGCTTGAAGCCTCGTGGAGTCACCTTGTCCATCCTTGACCAGCAGGAGGAAAGAGTTTGGACTCCATCCGAACCGCTGAAGTTCCCCGCGGCCCATGGCGCGACAGTTCTCGGACTCGACATCGACGACACAGACCCACGACGGCCTGTCCGCCTCGTCGAGGTATTGGCGCTGGAACGCGACCCAGCGGCCGGAGGGCGACCATACAGGAAAGCGGTCCACCGCGTTGTCTTCGTCCGTCAGCTGAGTTGTCAATCCTGTCCGAAGGTCAAGAAGATGGATATTTGGGGGACCTTGAGCAGCATGGTCCCAAGCCGAGAACGCCAACGAACTTCCTCCAGGCGCCCATTCCGGGAACCCAGCCTGCAGCGATTCGTGTTGGAAGACAATGTCCGGAGCAGCGTCCCCAACCCTGTACAGGTACAGAAGGCCGTCGTTGCTGCCGAAGGCGATCCGCGACCCGTCAGGTGACCACCGAGGCGCGTTGGGCAGGAAGATATTGTCAATCTCGCCGACAATTTCCCCTTGCGCAGTCTGGAGCTCCAGACGCACGCTTCCTTGAAAGTCGGCCCTACGGACAGCTAGACATCCGGAGTTCGGGTGGAGATCAAAGTGCGTAATCACCAAACAGGCCTTGTTGGATTACAACCACTGCCATCACTCGGCACATTGCCCTGCTGACCTCGCCCAGGATCTTGTGATTCAGACAGGGGCCGGAGCGTACATTGACAGTACCCCCGGTTACCTCCAGTCGGCAGTGCGGGAGCCTTCCGGCTCCAGGACCAGTCACACAGGCGGCATCCCAAGGCCGGGCCGGTCTGCCATATGCGCAGGATGGTCTCCAATGTGTCCTTCTTGGCCGTCGGCCAGGCATGGGCGCGCCCCTTCCAGTGCTCGGAGCCAGCGCCTGTCCACTGGATTCAGCTCGGGGGCCGTAGGGCGGCAACAAACAGACAGGGTGGGATTGCCGCGCCTTTAGCCGCACTTCGGCCGGGTGGCACCCACGGCTGGCGCATGGATCGCGGCCTGTGGCCCGGTCCGGAGTGGGATGGAAGGGCTTTCGCACGGTTCGGATCCCGTCCGGCTCTCATTGGCTGGGCTGCACTACCGAGGGGTGTCCTGGCGAAGCATCTTTCTCGGCTGTGCGGTCCCTGTGATGTCGTGCGCCATTCGGCCAACCTGTGTGGTTCCATCAGACCTTCACGGAAGCGTACCAAGGCGCGTCTCACCTCGGAAATGCCTCTCTTCAGGGTCTTCTCTGCATGTACACTTTCCGTCACAGCACCCGCGGAAGGATGGCCCGCCGCGACACCGGATAGTCGGGGAACGTATCCCTATACCATTGGTGCCGCCACAAGGCGCGTGGTACCAGGTTGGCGGTGGTCCACAATGCGAAACCCAGTGCCGGGACACACCAAGTGAGGATGGCCAGCCCTGTCCACTCCACGATCTCGCCCAGCAGGTTCGGACAGGACAGGTACTCGAACGCGCCGCCGTGCGGAATCACATACGCACCGCCGGCAGCCCGTCGCGCACGGGCGAGATGGTAGTCGGACCAGACATTGAGCGCGGCGCCCGCCAGCATCAGCGCCCCGCCGACGAGGAAACGCGGGTCCAGCAGCCAGCCGGGAGGGTAGGCGGCGATCCGCGCCATGAACCAGCCCAACAACACCCCGTTGACCACGTTGAACGACACGCCCGAAAGGCACAGCGCAAGTGGAACCGTGCGGTCGTGCCGCTGGATGGTCCATGGCCACACGAAGGTTCGGTGGACATAGTGGGCGACCCACAGGGCGACCGCGATGTTGCCGACGGTGTGATGGTTCGGCCCCGCAACGTACATGAGCGGAAAGACGAGCAAGGCGGGCAATTCCATCCATAACCACGCCTGGCGAGAGGCCATGCGCGGGCCGCGAGCGCTCACGCCCAAGCGCTCGACCGGATCCCACTTTGCCAGTCCCGCCGCAAAGATCGGCAGGGACAGGGCGGTCCAGACCCATGCGAGAGTCGGGAATGCTGGAGCCCAGCCGCTCATGCGAGCATCCCGTGGTCCTGAAACGAGTGCAACGCATCCCGGACGGAGTGTTCCAGGGGCGGCGGACGTACCCCAAGTCCATCTCGGTAGCCTCATGGTCCACGTCGGCCGGGCATTCGCACACCAGGTGCAGCGAGTTGCGCGTGTACAGAGGCGGCTGGCGGCGAAGCGCGGCATAGAGCTGGAGGAAGGGAAGACCCGCGAAGGCCAGAGCGACGGGCACGACGGGGCGCTCGAGATTCCGTCCCCGGATTCGGGAACACAAGCGGGCCAGGCCGGCGAGTTTCTCGAAACGCCCCAGAGTGAAGTAAACGCGTCCTGCATTTGGACTTGTCTTGCGCCTCGCTGCACTTGCTACCACTTCCGCGACATCGCGCGGGTCGCTCCACCAGAACCCCTCATCGATGAAGCAGGGGATACGGCCCGCGGCCAACTGCAGCAGCACCTCACCCATCGGAGTGGGCACGGTGTCACCGGGGCCGACGAGTGCCCCCGGACACACCACGGTGGCGTCGATCCGGCCCGCCGCCGTCTCTTGTAGCACATGCTGGTGTGCCATGGCCTTGCTGGCGCGATACGGGATGCGGGAGCCGAGGGCGAGAGGGGAACCGCGGTGGAGGCAGGTTCCGCGCAGGGGACCGAAAGCGTGCACCGAACTTACGTGCACCAGCTTGCTTACGCCACTCGCGACACACGACTCGATCACGTTGGCGGTGCCGGTCGCATTGGTCGCATCGGCCAGACCTTCCGGGTCGGTCTCCAAGATCACGCGCGCGGCACAGTGCACGACCGCACCCACCCCCGCGAACGCTCGCTTGAGCGAATCCGCGTCGCGCACGTCGCCGGCTTGTACCTGCACCGTAGCCGCCAGGTCGGCGGGCAGAGTATGGTCGCTGCCCCTGTGCACCATTGCCCGTACAGTGGCTCCCCATCCCAGCAGGCTGCGACACACATGCTGTCCGAGAAGCCCGGCTGCCCCCGTCACCGCGACCAATTGGGCGTCAGTCATGACACGCGATGGCGCGCAACACCTTGCCCAAATAATTGCTCATGTCGTCGCTATCGTCCTTGGCGGACATGCCTACGGCAGGCAACCCATCCGAGCTCGGATCACCATTTGTCTCCCTTGATCCATCGGAAGTCCATCATAGGACAACGATTGATGATGCTTCGCAACCGGTCCGGTTGCCGACGGACCCCGCAGTGCAAGCCGGGTCCACAAGACACGGAGGCCGCGGTCGGCGGTGACCTGTGCCCCGGACAGGAGTTCGCAGCCCGGGCGGCCTTGAGTTCTGCCCTGTCGTCAGGGCTGGTACGCGACTGCCGGAGGCCAACTGTCCAGATTCTGGATGTGGAACATGGCCAGCGCCTCGCCGGTGGCACAGTCTCCCGTTTCACTGCACGTGAGGGAGCCCGTGATCCCGTCGAACTGTTCCAGACTGTCCAGCGTGTCCCTGATGGCCTGGAGGCCAATCAACAGGTTGCCGTCGGCATCCACTTGGGTAGCCGCCGTAATGGCATGCAGCAGCATGCGCACGGCATCGTACATGTGGGCGTGGTAGCCGCTGGTTGGCGGGATGCCGTGCATCTCCACATATTTGCGGCGCAGTTCGTCGTAGCGGTCATTGACGATCCGGGGCCCCGTCATGTACATGCCCACGGCCGCTTCGCCCGTATTGGGCAGGAAGTCTTCCGAGAAGAGGGCGTTGCCGCCCATCAGTTCCGTGTTTTCCAAGCCCGGAATATCGCGTGCCTGAGCGACGATCAGGTTGCCTTCCGGCTGGAAGATCGGAAAGAGCAGGATGTCCGGCTCGTGCGTTGCGACCTCGATCAGCACGGGCCGCATGTCCAGGTCCCCGACATTGACCGCGCCCTGAAACACGACCTCGCCGCCCAGTTCCTCAAAGGCCGCGGCGGTCATGGCCTGGTTCAGATCCGCATAGATGCTGCCGTCGTGAATCGTGGCCATGGTGCGCGCGCCCAGCTGGTTGAAGGCGTATTCGGCCGCCAACCGGCCCAGCATGCGGTCGTTGTGGGCCGTGCGGTAATAGCCGGGCTGCCAGACGCCGCCGGTGTCGCGGTCGGGATTCGTCAATGAAGGCGAGGTGGTGGAGGCCGCGATCATGCTGCGGCCGGCGGGTGTGACGATGGGGATGGCGGCGGTCGCGGCACTGGAACAGGATGTACCCAGCACGCCGACTACGGCCGGATTGGCCATCAGCCTGGTGGCGGCGGTCTGGCCGCCCTCGGCACTGCACAGCGAGTCCTCGGAAACGAGATTCACGGGATGGCCGTGAACCTCTCCGAATTCGGCCAGCGCGATCGCAATGGCATTGGCTGCGTCCTGTCCCAGGTTGGCATTGGGACCCGACAGCACCACCATTGATCCAATCGTCACCGGTTCGTCGGCCGCCACGGCAACGCAGCCGAGTGCGTCCGTGCATGTCGGGGCATCCTGCGATCCTGGACCCTCGGGGAGTGCCGCACAGCCGACAGCCAGAAGGGCCCAAAGAGCCAGGAGGGCAAACCAAAGACAGATTCGAAGCAAAGTCATGAAATTATCTGGTAGTTCCTGATGGACAAAGGCGCGGCGGACGCAACCGTTCTGGCCGGAGGCGCGAGCCGAAGGGAACCGACGTTTGCCATGGCTGCGGCTCTCGGTTCCGATCGCATATTGTGCGTCATAGGCCACGACTAGGGGGTGTGGACATTAAGCAAACGGATGGCACAGCCATTGGCTAGCCGCGGCGAACAGGACAAAGCCCAGATAGCTGGCCGCGGTCTTCTCATAGCGCGTAGCAATGCGGCGGCCCTGCTTCAGTCAGCCGATGGACCGTTCCACGACATTGCGCTCCCGGTACAGCACCCGGTCGTAGTCGATCGGTACCGTGCGGTCGCGCCGCCCTGGAATCACCGGTTCGGCTCTCTGTGCCACGATGTACCGTCGCAGCTCATCATCGTCGTAGCTGCGGTCCGCCAGCACGTAGTCGGGATTGTACCTCTCCCACAGCCCCTCCGCCGGCGGTCGGTCATGGGCCTGCCCTGGGGGCAGGCCGCAAGCCAGCAGGCCGCCCTGGGCGTCGACCAGGACATGCAGCTTGGTGCCGAAGCCGCCCCGGCTGCGTCCCTGAGCCTGTGCCGCCTGGCCGTCCTGATCCCGCCGGGCACCGGCGAAGACCGGGTGGGAGCGCACATGGGTGGTGTTCAGGTGCACCCGACACGGATGCATCCGTTCCTCGGCGCAAGCGGCCACCAGGCGTTCCCAGACCCCGGCCAGGCACCAGCGGCGGTAGCGGCGGAAGATGCTGTTCCAGTGTCCGAAACGGCGCGGCAGGTCCCGCCACGGGATCCCCGTGCGCAAGAGGTAGTGGACCCCGTGCAGGAAGCGGCGGAGCGCGGTAGGCGAGCCCATCCGAACCACGGGGTCCTGTTGCAGCAAACGGAGGCGAACCTTGAATTCGACAGTGCGCAGTGCGTGACGGGCCATGGCAGAGGGGTGGTGAAGAGGCGTGCTACGTGGCCAGGATGATAGACCCACAACCTACGACCTTGATTCATGCCTTGCGTCCCACACGCCCTAGCAAGACCAAGAATCCGCGCAGTCGGATACTGTCTCGGTTCCGTTGATGTGGATGCGGAACTGCCGCAGGCGACGCCCAGCCGTCCCAGGCGGATGGTTCCCCGTGGTCATGGTGGGAGCGTGCGTTCCCGATCAGGTGCCGCGGATTGCGGTTCGGCATGACTCGGTGCGAAAGTGGATTCAGGGACGCGCAAGGGGGTGGCCAACCTACTGTTGGTCCCGCCACAGGGCGGTTCGGCCATCCGGATTCGGTGAGAATGGAATGTAGAATGGGGTCTCGGCAAGCGGGGAGACGGACCATGAAGACGGTCATGCGGGAAGACATGCATCCGGTGTCCAACGGGCGCGTGGAGGAGTTGCATCCCGATACCAACCCGACCATGGAACGCCCGCGGCACGGGCCGCCTGGAGGCTGGACCACCTCGACGCGTGGCATCCCCTGCTGCAGATCTAGGATGATGACATCGGGTCCGAGCGGCAATAGCCGGGCGCTTACGTGACACCCGTTGGTAGTGGGTGTTGTTCGCTTGCCATGGATGCTTCGGCTCCTGCGGCTCCGGCTGGTCCTGTTGATTGACTGCGTGGAGGCTTGTCAGCGATTGCCGCCGACAGCCAAAGTCCTCGAACTTGAGACTGTGACACATTCTCTGGATGCCGCTTGCCCAGCGACTGGATCGGTTGGGGAGGCAGTTGCAGTTCCAGTCCCAATATGGGCGGTACCCTCCCACATGGAAATAGGGAACGGATGAACATCAGACTTGGCCCCCTGGAACCGGTGTTGGCGGAGGCCAAAGCCCACCTCCAAAGGAAGCGAATCGTTCCCCGTATCTGGGCTCGGGACCACACGGTCTGGGCTGACAGTGATGTCGAGATCGCGGACCGCCTGGGATGGCTGGACATTCACCGCCGCATGGCTGGTCGGGCCGCGGAACTGACGGAGTGGGCCCAATCCCTGGTGGACGAGGGTTTCCGTCAGGCCGTCCTGATTGGAATGGGCGGCTCCAGTCTGGCTCCGGAAGTGTTTAGCGAACTGTGCGAGTGCTCGGAGCGGGGACTCGAACTGCTCATCCTGGACACTACGGATCCCGAACAGATCGCCTCGCTGGAAGAACGGTTGGATCTGGCGGCAACTCTGCTCGTGGTGGCTACCAAGTCGGGCGGCACGGTCGAAACGCTCTCCGGCTACCAGTACTTTCGGGTCAGGCTCGCAGAACAGGAAGGGGGCCGGCCCCCGGGCGAACACTTCGTTGCGATCACGGATCCCGGCAGCAGTCTGGTCGACTTGGCCCGGGAGGCGGGGTTCCGCCAAACCTTTGAGAACGATCCCAACATCGGCGGCCGGTACTCCGCGCTGTCCCTGTTCGGCTTGGTGCCGCTGGCTCTGGTGGGCGGCGATGTCGGTCGTCTGCTGGCCGGGGTCGAACCTTTTGCTGAGGTGGCGGAGCATCCTGCCACCGACAACGACGCGGCCCGGTTTGGGATGTTGATGGGCCGCCTGGCCCTGGCAGGCAGGGATAAGCTGACCATCCTGCTTCCTCCGTCTCTGGCGTCCCTGGGCGACTGGATCGAGCAGTTGATTGCCGAAAGTCTGGGCAAGTCCGGCCGGGGCATCGTGCCCGTGCTGGGCGAGGGTGTCGACGACCTGTCCCATTTCGGCAACGATCGCTTTTGCGTGGTGGTTGTACCCTGCGCACCGGACGGGAGTCCGGATCCGGATATGACCGCGTTGGCGGACTGTTGTGCGGAGGCCGGGCATCCGGTCGCCGTGCTTCCCTTCGCCGGACCCGAGGACTTGGGTGGCCACTTCTTCTTCTGGGAGTTCGCGACCGCCGTGGCCGGCCATGCCTTGGGTGTCCATCCGTTTGATCAACCGGACGTCGAATCGGCCAAGGTCGCGGCACGGGAGTTTGTCGCCGCCTACGAGCGCAGTGGTGTCTTGCCGGAAGGACAGGCCGTCCCGGCTTCGCCGACGGTCCTGGCCGAATTCCTGGCGTCGGCTGCACATGGGGACTACCTGGCCATCCAGGCCTATCTGCCGGCCCATCCGGGTCATCGGCAGGCCCTGGAAGCCTTGCGCCGCAGTATTGCCCACCATCTTGACATTCCGGTCACTGTTGGATTCGGTCCGCGTTTTCTCCACTCCACCGGACAGCTGCATAAGGGGGGGGCCGCCAACGGCCTGAACTTGCAGCTGGTGCGCCGGGTGGACCCGGCCGCGGATCTCCCCATACCGGGCTCTTCGGGGGCAGCAGAGAGCATGACCTTTGGCACACTGCAGCGCGCCCAGGCCCTGGGCGACGGAGAGGCCCTCCGCAACGGCGGACGCAGGGTGCTGACCTTGGAACTGGGAGCCGATCCGGCCGCGGCCTTGGCGAGCCTGCTGTCCTGAGGGCGGAAGGGCAGCCACAACGGCAATTGTCGGCGGCATGGTTGTAGGCTGTTCCCAGTGGTGACGTATCAGGACGGGATTTCCAAGAACAATCTTCAGCATGGCCGAAATGCAACTCGGGTCCGACCCGGACAGCAACCAGGAAGCCGGAGCAGCCGGCTCACTGTTCGAATACTGCCTCGCCCTGATTGACCGCTACCTGGCGCGGATCATTGCTGCCGTCCTCCTGACCGCGGTCGCGATTGTTGCCGGCACACAGTTGGCGGCTGCCGAAAGCTGGGTCTTGTTCGGCGGTGTGATGGCTGCGGTGACGGTCTGGCTGGCGGCCCTGCAGCAGCGAAGGGACGGCTTCGGTTCCCCGATGTTCATCCTAGTCAGCCTGTGTTGTCTGGCCGGTGCCACTCTGGGTCACTTGACTCCGCTTACCGGCTTGGTGTGCATTGTGCTGCTGCTGGCCGCCTGGGACCTGCACCATCTGGCTTGGCGGATGCTCAGCCTGACCGACTCCATCGACCCGGATGCCTACCTAATCAGACACCTCCTCCGTCTGGGCGCCGTGCTGGGGGTAGGCCTGATTTTGGCGCTCATTCCCCTGCAGGCCACCTTCAGTCTGCCGTTCGTGCCGACCCTGGCCCTGGCCATCGCCTGTTGTGCCCTGCTGTTCTGGGCGATCAGCGGTGCCAGAAAACTGAGTGGCGGCTCGCCCGATGGCGATTGACCACCTCACCTGACCATGCCTCCGACCTGGCCTGCCAGCGCACACCGGTCGGAATCACATGTGTACTGTGCCACTGGCTCCCCGACCGGGATCTAGTGGTCGTCGGGGATAGGACCTGCGCGACACTCCAGTTGCTGGCCACCTGCCAGCAACTGGCCCCCGTTTCGCAATTGAGGCTACCAGCGGGTCTGTCCGGCGAACCTGCAAATCCGCGTGTTGGGAAGGCAGAATCGTACGAACCAATCCGTACGATGCAACCGTACATCAATTGGAATTCCTAAGGACCCTAACCCAGCCATGCCCGTTTCCGTCTTGAGGCACGGTTTGCAAGCGATGTGTTGGTGCTTGGCTGCGCTCATTTCCCGACCAGTTCAGATCCTGGGCTCCGCTAAGAACTTATGCAATGCGGTGGCCAGATCCCACCCAAAGGCGCGGGCTGATTCAGGGGTGACCATCTTACCGTCGACGTTGGCATAGGGAATCTCCACAACAGAACTGGCCAGGACCTCGGGAAGTGCTTCGCCCCAGCGCTCCGAGGTCTTGCGTGGCCCATAGTCGACATTCCACTCATCTCCGTAGGCGAGATTGTTATTCACCCGATAGGGCAAGGGCCCAGTGCGGGTCTGCTCCAGGATGGCGCAAAAGCGTTCCACGCGCCGCCAGTTGTCTTGGTCGGGACCCCCTACAAAGTGGATGCGTTCGTGGGAGCCGCCCCTGATGGCGGGACAGTGAAAATCCAAGATGAACCGGAGTTTTCCTTTGCTCCAGGCCGAAACGCGCTGTTTGACAGCTTGCACAGTTGGGTAAATGCTCTCCTCTCCGTAATCTTCCCAGTGATCGTAGGGTCTGCGCCTTTTGCCTTGGTCTCCCTCCTCCACGCCGTCCTTGTCCATGAAGGGGATTACGAGAAACTCGACGTGTTCCCGTAGCCATGCGCCCGGTCCCGTGTGGGTCAATATCGCTTCCAACATTCCTTCCATGCTGTACGTCGCTATCGCCTCGCATGCGTGGTGGCGACCAATCAACAGGACCCGGAGGTCAGGGGCCCCGTCGAGACGTCCTAGATGCAGCATTTCCACGTCCCGCCCCCGCTTGGTGCGACATAGAGTACCAAGCCTGAGATGAGGGTGGCGGGAATACCGAGCCAGGAAGGCCTGTAGATGGGCTTCCAGATACGGAATTGTGAACGAAAAGTGCACGGAGTCCGCCTGGGGAGGAAAAGTGAAGGTGAAGCTCTGCCCCTGAACTGCTTCTGCCCCGAGCCAGGACCAGTGTCCGCCATCATCGACACTTACGGCCGGACCCCGCACCCCAATGGCATCGCTGGCGGTGAAGCGAAATTCCAAAGTGCGGCCGGCGGCTCCCCTGATGCGGAAGTACCAGTAGAACCAGTCCACGAAAGTGTCGCGCAATTCCTGATGCAGGGAAATCAAATCACCATCCACCGAATCGACAACAATATTGCCGCCCGGGAAATCGCTGTCAATAATCGGATCAGTCCTGCTCATGGCGGTTCCTCCGGTGTAACAAGATCCCACAGTACAGAGACGACAAAGGCATTTGGATCTGGGGACGGTGCAGGGACTATCCGCGGATACCGGTCAGGGTGACGCCCTGCACGAAGTGGCGTTGGAAGAAGGCGAAGACCAACAGGACAGGGATCACCATCACGGTCGAGGCTGCCATCAGTTGGTTGTATAACGAGTTCATGTAGGGTAGGCCCCGGAAACTGTGTAGTCCGAGGGCCACAGTGCGAAGCCGTTCATCGGTCAGGAAGATCATGGGGCCCATGAAGTCATTCCAGCTGGCCTGAAAGCTGAAAATCGCTACGGTGGCCAGGGCCGGCTTGGCCAGGGGCAGGACGATCCGCCACAGGATATCCAGTTCCGAACCGCCATCGATGCGCGCCGCATCGGTCAAGTCGTCGGGAATGCCCAGGAAGAACTGGCGCAGCAGGAAGAGGTAGAAGGGAGAACCAAAAAACGCTGGCACCATGAGCGGGGCAAAGGTATTGATCCAGTGCAGTTGGTGAAAGAGCAGGTAGGTGGGGATGAGCCGGACAATGCCGGGAAGCATCAACATACTCAGCAGAGAGGCGAACAACAGGTCGCGCCCCCAAAACCGAAACCGCGCAAATCCGTAGGCCGCCAGTACATTGGACATCAAGTCGCCGACGATTACCACCGCGGTCACATACAGGGTATTCCTGAAATAAAGTCCGAAAGGCAGGAAAGTCAAGGCTGCGGGGTAGTTTTCCCAGGCGAAAGGATTGGGTATCCAGGATGGGGGAAAGGAGACAACCTGCGACATGGTCTGCAGGGAAGCCGAGACCATCCAAACCAGGGGCAGGATCATGGCAAGCGCCCCGATCAGAGCGATCAGGTGCCAAGCTACAGTGGAAAGCCGATGCCGAGCCAATACCCAGCGAATGTTGCCGACCATCTAGAATCGCCCTCCTGTTCTGCCTTCGTAATATACCCAGGATCTTGACGTCTTCAAGATAAGAAAGGTCAGCAGCAACACCAGAATAAACAGCATCCAGGCGGTGGCCGAGGCATAACCCATCTTGAAGTAGCGAAAAGCGTTGTCATAAATTAGAAGGGAAATATAGTAGGTGGAATTGACCGGCCCGCCTCTGGTCATGATGAAAGGCGCATTGAAAGCTTGGAACGAGGCGATCAGGCCCATGACCAAGTGAAAGAACAGAGTTGGCGTCATCATCGGCAAGGTAATGGCAAGGAAACGACGCAACGCCCTGGCGCCGTCGATTTCGGCCGCTTCATACAGATGTTCCGGCACGCCTTGTAACCCCGCCAGATAAAGCACCATACCAGTGCCGATGCTCCAAAGGCTCATCAGGATCAGGCCGGGTGTGGCCCAATCCGGATCAATCAGCCACCCGGGTCCTTTGACGCCAAAAAGGCTGATGAAATAGTTAACCAGGCCTACGCTGGGATTGAGGATCACCAGCCAGATCACCGCTGAGGCAACGGTGGGCACGACACTGGGTACGTAAAACGCCGTGCGATAGATGTAGGCTCCCTTGATCCTGTTCAGCAACAGGGCAACGGCAAAAGCCAAGCCAATCCCGAGGGGTACCGACACCAGCACGTAGTACGCCGTGATCCCAAAGGACTGTGCCACCAATTCCTCAGTAAAGGCCTTCTGGTAGTTGGCCAGACCCGTCCACTTGGGTTTCGTTATGATGCTGTACTTGGTGAAACTGAAAAACAGTGCGGCCAGGATTGGGCCCAGATTGAAGATGAGCATGCCCAAAACAGCAGGGCAAATGAAAAGAAGGCCGTACAGTGCTTCCCTACGCTGCATTGACCGATTTCTTGACAGCGTTGAGGCTGTGTACCTCATAGAACCAACCCAATCTATCTTTCCTTGCCCCCAACGCATTGCACGGGAGCCGGCTTAATGCGTACAGAACAATGTCTTGCCGAGCCCTTCTCGCGGGTCCGCGGTACAACCTCCGGTCCGGGATGTGGTCCCTAATCATTGCAGGAGGAACGGGTTCCCTTGACTGGGATGCTGGCGACATTCCCCCAAGAGAACCCGTTTCGCCCCCTATCCTCAGTCCCTTCTCAGCAGGAAGGGTTTTGGGGATTAGGCCTCAGCCCACCACTCGTCCAGCATTTCCTGAAGTCTGATCCCGACTTCTGCAACAGCTTCCGGGGGAGTCTTGCGGTGATAGTAGACCTCTTCCAAGGAAGTTCTCATAACATCACCAACTTCATTCCAAACTGGGAATGAATTCCTGTACACTTTGGTGCGCTCAGTTGCTTCTTCGACCACGGGCCAGAACGGGGCTGTCTGGTACGCTGGAGTCTCCGAGCATGCCTTGAGCGGATGTGCCTGAAGCTGCGCTGTCATAAACTTGCAGCTTCCCTCCAGATCATAGGTGAGCCATTTGAGCAATTGCCAGGCAGCGTCTGGCTCCTTGGTTCCCCTTGGCATGGCGTAACCCCAACTGTAGTTATAGCTGCCTACCCAGGGGCTGTCGTTGTTCACGGGACTGACCGCGGACAGATAGGCAAGGTCAGGTGCCTGCGCCTTGACGTAGAAGTAATTCCAGCCTCCGCTAAACTGGATGCTCTGCAATCCGGAGTAGAAAGGGTTGGTCTCAAAGGCGGAAGTGGTGCTTTCCCAGGCTGCTACCTTTTCAATGCCGCCCTGAGTTTCCATCACGTCAAACATAAACTGCACGGCCTCTACCGTTAACTCATTGTCGATCAAGGACGTTTGGCCGTCATCGCTGATCATGGGAGCATCATTGCAGGCCATGTAGTGCCTGAAACCGTCCGGACCACCGTACAAGGTGCAACCCAGGCGTTTGATCTCATCATCCTCAAAGACCACAAGCCTCTCGATGGCATCCAGCATCTCAGTCCAGGTCGCAGGAGGATTCTCCGGATCGAGACCGACTTCCTCGAAGTCGGCAGGAATGTAGAACATGAGATTTTGAGCGCCACCCATGGTGTTGGGTAGTACCCATACATTGCCTTCTCGCTGCATTGCTTCGGCTTCGGGCCCATAATACTGGTCCAGCGAGATGTCGGCATCCGCCATCCTTTCTGCCAAGGGTAAAAGGGCCTCTGCTCTAACAAAAGGAGCCATGTCATGCTGGGCAAGCATGGTGATATCGGGCGGTGTACCTGCCGTGATCGATGCCAGCAGTTTCTCCAGACGCTGTCCCCAGGGTTGCAGCGTGGCCTCCACCGTGATATGAGGATACGCGGCCATGAAGTCTGCGATCTGGGTGTCCATCAAGGGGACGCGATCACCTCCCCAGTGGTGCCACATTCTGACCGTAACTGCCTCGGGAGCAGCTGCATCTTCTGTAGCAACCTGTGTTGCCGGGACGGGCTGGCATGCCGCCAAGCCGACCCCTACACCAGCAATCAATGTCGTGTGAAGAAATTGACGCCGGGTCAAACCGTGTTGCTTCCTCATGGTAGCCTTCTCCTTGAAGAGGACCTCTTCAATTTGGTGATTTCACCGAAAGCATGGTAGGGACTGTACCACTTCCTGGAATGGGCAACAAGCCGCGAAAATTCATCCCATTGCCCTGCGGGCATTAGTTGCGCGTGGAGAACCGCCTGATACCGGGCTAGCAGGCTGTGGAAAAACCTCGGGTGCTGCAACATGCCACTACGAACCGGGGAGGACCTCAACCGATGTGCAGCCAATGCGACCCTCAACCAACAAATGCCGGCGATAGTGGTCCCGGGGAGCGGGTCCCGGCGGATCCTCCCCTGCGCACGATCAAGGCCTTGGTTGACGAGGCCCTGGACCGGCTTTCCCCCGAGTTCGACATCATGTACGCCAAGATCGGGCGTCCCTCCGTGCCCTCCGAACAGCTGCCCAAGCCTCCCTCCTGATCGCCCTCTTTTCGGTCCACAGAGAACGGGCCTTCTGCGAGGAGCTGAGTCACTGCTGTTCCGCTGGTTCCTGGACGTGGTTGAATCCGGCTTCGACCCGGGAGTCTTCTCCAAGAACCGCCAGCAGCGGCTGGCGCATGCGGTGGGCCAAGCCCTGTTCGACGAAGTGGTCGGGATGGCGTACCAACAGGACCTGTTGTCGGACCACCACTTCACCGTGGATGGAACGCTTATCGAGGCCACGGCCGGCTTCAAGACCTTCCGCCCCTGGGACGAGGACGACGATCCCGGCCGCCCGAACCCTGTTCCAGCACCTCCTCCGTCTGGGTGCCGTGTTGGTAGTCGGCCTGATCCTGGCCCTCATTCCGCTGCAGGCCACCTTCAGCCTGCTGTTCGTGCCGACCCTGGCCCTGGCCATCGCCTGTTGCGCCCTGCTGTTCTGGGCCATTAGCGATGCCCGGAAACTGAGCGGTGGCTCACCCAAGGGCGACTGACCACCGCTCCGGTCTACGCCTCCGCCCTGGCCTGCCAGCGTACGCCGGTCGGAATCACATCGGTTTGCTCTCCGCGGGCCATGGCTTCGGCTGTGGCCAGGATGCTGTGGAAGTCGTGTTCCGGCTCGTAGCCCAGGATGGAACGGGTCTTGCCGAGATCCAGTTCGAAGTAGTTGGGTGATGGGATTTTGGCGGTCACGTATTCCATGCCGTGCCGTTCCGCCAGCCACGGAACGATGTCCGCCCAGTCCAGGATGGCAGCCCCGCCCAGGTTCATTTCCTGTCCCACTGCCGCCTCCGCGTCCAGTGCCAGAGACAAACCCAGGGCGATGTCGCGTACGTCGGTGTAGTGCTGTCGGAAGGGAACGCCGTTGGGATTCAGGGAAAGCAGGAGCTTCTCCTCCCCCGTCCAGAGGTTGCGGATGTGGTCCAGCATGGCCTGCTCGGTCGGATCCGGGCTGTGCTGGCCCCCCCAGGCCTGGTGGGCCTCACTCAACAGGAACAGGGGCGGCAGGCCGTCCGCGTTCAGGAACTCCGACGGTTCGATGATGGTGGTGAAGCGGAAGGAGACCGACGGCACGCCGTACTGGTGGTGGTAGGACATCGCCAACTGTTCGCCGATGCGCTTGGTCAGAAAATAGGGCATCTGCAGGTACGGGGAGACATCCGTCTCGCGGATGGCATTGGCGAAATAGCGGCTCTCGCGCCCCTCAAGGTGGGGGCTGCGGTCCGTCAGCTGCCAGTAGATGGCCTCGGTGCAGGCGTAGACGAAGCGGTGCAGGTTGGGACACTGGTCGCGCACCGCCTCCAGGAGATTCAGGGTCCCGCCGCCGTTGATGGCCAGGTAGTCGCGGTTGTCGAACGGACCCCCGAAGGCCGCAGCCAAGTGGTAGACGGCATCCATGCCATCCACGGCCTGCTGGCAGTCGGCGAAACTGCGCAGATCCCCCTCAATCGTCTCCACCCGCTCGAATCCCGCCAGCTTGCCGGCGCGGCCGGCGTCGCCCGGATACACAAAGGCGCGCACCTCGTGTCCGGCCGCCAGCAGGCGACGAGCCAGGTTCGCTCCAACGCGGCCTGTGCCGCCCGTGATCAAAATCTTCATGGCAGGGATTCCAAACAAAATGCTGAAGGGACAAACGCTGTCCCGGCTGGTGCCGGAAAGGGTCGTAGCCGACATAATAGGCTACCGCACACCCATCGGCTGCACTTCATATTTGGGCACTTCCCAGCGACCGTTGCCGGAAGCCCTCGCTCATCTCTTCGATCTCCGCACCTGGTGCCAGTCACAAATCCTGCTGACGGTCTGACGCGCGCCGGGACGGCGTGTGTTACAACATGGATGTACCTGAGCCCACCGCCATGTCCACCCTGTCCCTGGCCGACCGCATCACCCGTTGGCCCGTCGAGGTTGAGGGGAACGGCGATCCGGAGGGTGGCAGTCGTGACCGGGCTGGCCTCCCTGCGGGAGGAGAACGCCGAGCGGCGGCGACAGCGCCACCGGCACAGCGGCAACTGCGGCCGGCCGGGCCATGCCGGCACGATCGAGTACCTCGGCCGGCGCGTACCCATGCACGACTGCTTCAGTGCCTACGAGAACCGATTGCGGCAGGAAGTCGTGCACGCCCTCCACAACGTCCATCTGCAGGTGAATCTGGACCACTACGCAGGCCCGCCCCCGCTCGCGGGCGTCGCCGCGCCCACAACTTGGCCCTGGTTGTGGACGCACCGGGATGCCTGCCCGCACTTCTTGACCGACCCGCGCATCAGGGCAGGTTCGAGACCAGGCTCCACGGCTGGAGTCCGATGTGGTCACGCAACAGGCCAGTGAACCCATGGGATCGGAGGTTTTGTTGAGCCGTGCGCACCAAGTTCCGGGCGGCCGCAACCACCGATCGGCTCGGGATGTAGCAGCGTACAGTGCACGGTCGGTCCTTAACCTGTCCTTCCTTTCTGTCTCACAACAACTGAAAGATCACACCATTGTTCGTTATCAGGAATAAACACCATGGTTCGAAGCGAGTCCCTGCGACAGTATTTCCTCCAGGCGGAAAACGCGATTCTCTCGTCCATCGAGAGTCTGGTTGAACTGGAAACCCCAAGTACGGATGTGGGTCAATTGGACTCGTGCGCCGAGTACTTGCGCTCCCTGTTTGCGCCGATCGTTGATCAGGCCGAAATCATCCGAATTCCCAACGGCGGCAACCATGTCCGGGTACAGTTGCACGCCAAATCCCCGAAGCTGCCTCCGATTTTGGTCCTTACCCATTTCGACACCGTATGGCCCGTCGGTACGCTCGAACGAATGCCATTTCGGCAGGATGAGGATGGCAAGACCTATGGTCCGGCCATCTTTGACATGAAGAGCAGCATTGCCATGATGGAACATATCCTTAGGGCCTTTAAGGACCTGAATCTGGAACCAAACCGACATGTAGTCCTGTTGGCAACCGCGGATGAGGAGGTGGGCAGCGTCACTTCAAGGTCGCTGATTGAACAGGAGGCCAAAGCAGCCAACTGCGTCCTTGTTCCGGAACCCCCGTTGCCCGGTGGCGTGATTAAGACCGCACGCAAGGGCAGTCGGATGATTGACATTCACATTGACGGCATCCCGGCACACTCTGGTCTCGAAATCGAGAAGGGGGTTTCGGCCATCGAAGAAGCTGCACACCAAGTCCTGACCCTTCAGGCGATGACCAATCTCGAAGCTGGATTGACCGTTAATACCGGCATCATTCAGGGCGGAACAAACTCCAATGTGGTTGCACCGCACGTGGACATGCAAGTCGATGTACGTGCCTGGACTCGGGAAGACCTTGCATCCGCAGTTACCCGCATCCGAAACCTTTCAACCAAGCTGCAAGGTACCTCCATTCAAGTTGGCAGTAAGCGAGGGCGACCTCCACTGGAGGAATCAGTCACGCTGCCGGTGTTCGAAAAGGCCAGAGAGATAGCCTCACGTCTGGGCATCGATCTGGCCAGGGGGCGTACCGGTGGCGGCAGTGATGGAAATTTGACTGGTGCCATAGGCGTGCCGACACTGGACGGTCTGGGTGTACCGGGCGCAGGGGCTCACGCGATCCACGAACACATTGAGACGGACCAATTGATTCCACGAACGTGGCTGATTTCGGAATTGATCCTCAACCTGGTGGTTGACAACTGAGGCACTAACGACCAAGCGTCTGGCTCCAATGAGTTTGGAGGTATCAGTTGTGCGTTGACCTGCCGGAAGGCAATGCTTGATCCTGTACAACAGCCGCCCGCATCGGCCCTTGCGACACCAATCCGTGGGCGGACTGCAACTCCCTGCCTCGGGCCTGCTGTGAATTTCAGTGTGGCAACCGGATGCCGGTCGCTCCATTTGGTTCTTCCCCGACGGGATCAATGTGGTCCTGAGTGCAGAGGGGTCCAACGGGCTTGCGCATCCTGCACGGGCCGCCGGGCTCCTTCAATGCGCATTTCCCCGTCCCGGGACTTGGACACGTGCAGGGCAATACAGGTTGCGTCCTCCGTATTCGCCAGTTCGGCCAGCAAGCTGCGTCCGTACTGCTTTCGGTCCGCCTGTTCCTGCGCCGCGCGCAGGCTGCGGTTGTACTTGAGCTCAATCACACTGACACGCCCGCCACAGACGGTCGCCAAGTCGAGACGACCGGACAACTCCTGTCTCTCCGACAGTGGCAGGATGTTCATCCCAAAGAACAGGCCGTGGAGCGCGGCATGGTAGGAGTCCTTATCCTCCATGATGTTGTAGGGGAAGGCGTACAGGCAGTCCAACAGGGTTGTTGGCAGGTTGTCGTAGTCCCCTGTCTGTTCCCTAATACCTGCAAGTTCTTGCCCCGCAGGGTTCGGGCGTTTCGCTCTCGGCCCGGCGCGCGTTAGGGCGGCCTCAGCCGTCCGGCGACGGGCTCGAGTCCGGGATGAGCAGTCCCATCCGCAGTCCCGCTTCGATCCAACAGCAGGCGCTTGACCTCCCGGTAGGGCGTGTACAGATCAATCTCCGGATCGTACAGGCGCTGCAGGATGTTGCGGGCGGCGTTGGTGTCCGCATCCAGCACGACTCCGTCCAGGCCGTAAAACCGGTCCCCGCGACGCGTGCCCTGCAACAGGCCCGTGCGGGAGTCGATTTGCGACGTGTAGGCGGGGTTCACCAACACCAGCGCCGAACCTCGGCGCCGAGATATCGAGGTTAGGGTGTCGGCCATGAGGCCCTTGACCCAGCCGCTCAGACGGCGGTTGGTGTCGCGGTGGCGATACCTGGACGACGCCATGGGGGCCGTCAGGTCCTCGCAGGCAATGGTGCCGGCGCGGTCGACGACGCGGTGGGCGGCGTGGCAGAGGAAGTCACGCGTCTGCGCCGTGTGCTTCTGCTGCCGGCGATCCCACTTCCGGTTGCCGAGGTTGTGGCGGCGGATGTTGTCGGCCTTCTGGATGCGGCCGGCCTCGCGGTGCTTCTGCTCGACCCCCCGGAGTTGGTTGCGCCGTTGGCCCTTGACCTTGCGGGCATCGCTCTCCGCGGCCAGCAGGTCGCCCAGGCCTTCGCCGTGCCGTTCACCTGCGCTGTCGGCATAGGCCTCGGTGTAGCCCTTGTCGATGCCGAGCTCGCCCTGGCCGCAGGGTTTCGTGCTGCATACGGCGGTCTCGTCGATGGCGTAGTGGATCGCCACCTGGCCGTCGTCCTGCAGGATGATCCGCAGGGTTCCGGTGGGCAGGTGTGTGCCCCGGAGCGGGATGGCGATGCGCTGGCCGCGTTCCAGGCCCTGCAGATGGACCCAGGCCCGACCGTGCCAGACCTTGGCGGTGTAGGAACCCGCGTCGGCCACGATCTGGTTGGTCACGCGTGAGGTGCCGCCCTGCCACTTCCTGCGCATCTGGCGGTGCAGGAAGGCATCCTCATCCCAGCGGTTGCGTTTCAACAGCGAGTACAGGCGCTGCCGCTCTGCGGGGTTGCCGCGGGTCCTGTGCCGGATGGCCTTCTTGACCGGCACCTTGGCGGCTTCCCGACCGGCCTGGATGTCACCCAAGGCGTCGGCCAGGGCGGCCTTGCCCAGGCGAGCCGGGAGCCCGTGCCAGTCGTAGCCCTCGGCCATCCAGGCATTGCGGATCTCATGGGCCGACTGTTGTGCCGTGGACAGGCCGCTGCAGCGTTGCCACGCGTCGCCGCGCACGCGACCACAGAGGGCCGCCATGTCATGCAAGCGGTCGTACTTGGCCCGGTGCAGACCCTGGCTGTGCAGGATGCGCGTGACCTTGGGGTTACCGGCCATCGCCGGCGGCCTCCCGGATTGTGCGCTGGTACGCACGCAATCCGTGCAGGCGGCCGGAGAACGCCTGCACGATGGCCATCAGGTCCTCCACCATCTCCTCCTGCGGGGACAGGCTTGCCTGGTTGACCACCGTGAGGGTGCAGCCGTGCTGTTGGGCAAAGTGCTCGAACCAGTCGCAGCCGAAGCGGGTGAGCCGGTCCCTGTGGGCGATGAGCAGGTGGGCGATGTCCCGGTGCTCGATGCGCGCCATCAGGGCCAGGAACACCGGGCGCTTGCAGTCGAGGCCGCCGCCGATCTCCGTCAGCCATTCGTCCACGGCCACGCCGGCCCCCAGGCAATAGGTTTCCATGGCCGCCACCTGGCTGCGCAGATCCTCCTGCTGGCCGCGGCGGGACACGCGGCAGTAGACGACGGCCAGCCCCTGCGGGGCTTCGTCGCCGCGCCCCAGGAACCGCGCGACATCGGCCTCCGTGTAGTACCGCTGGCCCGTGATCGTGCGGCGGGCGGGCAACACGCCGCTCCGGTCCAGCTTGCGCAGCTGGGTAGCGGTGCGGCCCACGCGGGCCCCGAATTGCGAGATGCGGAAGGGTCCGTTCCTGTTCATTGGTTGCAGTGTACTACATCAAGTTGCAGGAAACCGGGGACTTATCCGTGTCTCCAGACAGGCCCGTATACGCTCAATACCGGGAAGTGATTCCTCGACGTGGGCCTGAGCCAAATTCGCGAGCATTGCGGATGCCACTTCCCGGTTGGGCCAGCCTAGCCGGGCAGGTCGGGTGTCCTCCGCGGGCAGGTAGGTCAGATAGCCGCTCTGCAGCATCAGGGACTTCAGGCTGCTTGACTTGTTGCTGAAGAGGTCCACATCCAACTCCACCTGACCCCGCAACAGACTGGAGTCCACTCGACCACCGTGCTGCCGCAGCCTGTCCACCAGGACTTTCGCCACTCCGGATTCCGACCAATGTGCAGGAAGTCCCAGCTCCTTGATCTCTTCCCGCAATTCGGGGACCATGAGGTCGGAGAGCGTCTTGCACAGGGACCAGGGATTGTAGACGGCCGTAGACCGGCCCCGTCTGTCAAACCGGTAGCCGTTGTAGTGGTCGCGCAAGGCCATCCGCAATGTGTCCGTTGACTGAACCAACCCCTCCGCCGCGGTTTCAATGAAGGTTGACAAGGGTGGTTGGTCAAGATCCTCTTCGGTGAAGCCGCATACACTGCCGAGATCCGGACGCCAAGTACAGTCCTCAAGATTGTTGAGGGCCGAGAACTGATCGCCGTACGCCCTGCGTGTGATGCCGGTGATCAACACCTTGTGGAGCAGTCCTTCGTATTGCTTGAACACGCGATAGAAGTCGCGGAATAGATTGAGGTATGGTTCGATTTCAGCAGGATTGAGCCTGGCCAATGACAGCAACGGCGTGTCGTACTCGTCCACCAGCACCAGCGGATCATTGGAATTCCTCCGGAGCGACTGGATCAGCACAGCCAGCATGTTCTGGGGTGCATGCGGGTAACTCGTCGAGTCCAACAAGTACCGCAACTCAATACCGGGATCGTATCCCCTTTCATACCAGAGAAGCGCGTGTTCGGCGATGTGCAACTTGAGGGACTGCTCCAGCTGCGCGACATCCCGGCCGGTCACATGGCTCATATCGAGCCGAATCACCGGACGCCTTGGCGAAATCGCGAACTCATCCTCCCACACCAGACCCGCGAACAGCTGTTCGTCCGGAACCTTGGGCATAGGCCGCACCGGTTGTCCATCCGGACCACGCACAATGGGAAGGTGGCCTTGGTGCATGCACTCGATGGTCGAGAGCATCAGTGTCTTGCCGAAGCGGCGCGGCCGGGCCAGAAACAGAAACTTGCCGGTGTCGAGCAAGTGCCCCAGTTCCCGGGTCTTGTCCACGTAGGCGTATCCGTCGCGTCGCAAGTCCGCGTACTCCGAGATGCCGGGCAGCAGCACAGGCGCGGACACGGTTGACTTGCTATCCACGCGGGTACCGGGTTCGGAGTTGGATGCGGCCATGTTCATGCACTTGCGTCCGGTTGAGTGGCCTAGAAGAGACGCGCTTGTTCTTGGAGTGATTGTAGTCTGCCGGGTCCGGTACATGCAGGAGACATTCCCTCCGGCCGCAGTCGGAAGAATAGGGTCTGTGCGGAACGGTCGAGAACGGCAGGTTGATTGCATCTAAACTGGGTGGGCCGCAAGGCTACAGTGGCCGGTTCCGGGTTCAGCTTGTGGAGAACTCCCTTAGGGATGGCCTGATGCCCCCATCCATGGTCGAACCCCTGGACATCCCGGGGAGCCGCGGGTCGACCGGTACTCAACTGCACAACCTGACGGACATCCTGGTGCTGTCCGTGCCGGGATCATCTGTGGAGCCGGCAGTTTCGTGGCCATCGCCCTCTTCGGCCAACTCCACGATGCCTGGCTGCTCACCTTCCTGGAGCTGCCGAACGGGATCCCCTCGCACAACACGCTGGGACGGGTCTTCGCGCGGCTGGATGCAACCGGGGTCGAAGGGGTTTCGGGACTGGGTGTAGGGCGTCTTCGCACTGACCGACAGGCAGGTCGTGCTCATCGAAGGCCCGCGCACGCGCGGGCCACGACGCCTATCACATGGCGGTCCCCAGCGCATCCCCCACAACCTTTTGCGCTTTTGCGGCAGGACCGCTCTCCAAGGAGGGTATTGCCAACCAGCGGCTGGCGGCCGGCCTGGAATTAGGACAATCTGCGCCAGCTGGTCGGGATCAAGCCCACACCGCGAAGATGCAGTCGCTCTGGAAGGGCACCCCAGTGAACCGGAACATTCTGTCGGTTTGGGTACAGGCAGACTGTAGGCTGGAATTACCCCTTGAGGCCAGTGAGGGAAATTCCTTCAATGAAACTGCGCTGGGCAAAGAAGAAGGCCAGGAAAACAGGCAAAGTAATCAGTGACGAAACAGCCATCAGCCAAGGATAAGCCAGTTTCGTGTTGCCAATCTCGTCCACCGCCGACCGCAATCGCCCCACACCCAGCGTCAAGACCCATTTGTCCACTTGGTTTATGTAGATTAGGGGTCCCAGATAATCGTTCCAGGCATTCATGAAGGTGAAGAGGCCCACAACCGCCAAGGCAGCCTTGGACAGGGGCAGAATGATGCGCACGAAAATTCGCAACTCACTGGCGCCATCAATCCTGGCGGCATCCGAAAGCTCCAGCGGGAGCGCCAGGAAAAACTGGCGTAGCAGGAAGATGAAGAAGGCATTGCCGAAGAAGGCAGGCACCACCAAGGGATTGAATGTGTTAATCCAGCCCAATGTCTTG
The DNA here is from genome assembly GCA_965219935.1 of Caldilineaceae bacterium. GTDB lineage: Bacteria > Chloroflexota > Anaerolineae > Caldilineales > Caldilineaceae > Bin34. The sequence continues at coordinate 3,519,419 of CBDCOU010000003.1, forward strand.
AAAATCACGAACAGCGGTACGAGGCGCACCCAGTCCGGTACCATCATCGTGGCCAGCACGATGGCAAAGATCGCATTCCGGCCTTTCCAATCAATGCGAGCAAACGAATAGGCGACCAACGACGAAGACAGCACGGTCCCGATGGTGGCCGGGAGTGCATAGCGAACTACGGTGTTGAAGGTCCAGAGATTGAAGGTCTCGCTGTTCCACGCATTCCAGAAATTTTCCCAGAATTGGGGCCTGGGAAACCATATGGGGGGTACTACATAAACCTGGGCATCATCCTTGACCGCCGAAGAGACCATCCAATAGAAAGGAAGCAGAAATGAGACTGCCAGAACAATCAAAACGACGTACTTGAGAATCTGGGCCAACAGATCCAGAACCCGCCCGTGCCAAGGTTGGGAATAATGGGTTACGGTCAACTGTGATGCCATGGTCTTGAACCGGTTAGCGTGTCGCGCCCGCGTAATACACGAAGCGGCCCGAGGTGCGGAAAATCAAATACGTAAACAAGAGAATGAGGACGAAGAGGACCCAAGCCAAGGCGGATGCCTTGCCCATGCGGAACCATTGGAACGCGTTCCGATAGAGATAGATGGCGTAAAACTCGGCAGACCGGCTAGGGCCGCCCTGGGTCATGATCCAAGGCAGGGTGAAATATTGGAACCCGCTGATGAAGCTCATGACCAGGTTGAAGAGGATTATCGGGCTGACCATCGGCACGGTGATGTTCCACATGCGACGGAAAGCGTTGGCACCGTCCACGGTGGCCGCTTCATAGAGGGACCTGGGTACATCCTGCAGGGTCGCCAGGAAAATCACCATGGCCGCGCCCTGGCTCCACATGTGAATGACCACAAGTGACCATTTCATCAGATCGGGGCTGGAAATAAAAGGGATTGTCTTGAATCCCCAGGCCTGCAAAGTGGAGTTGATGGCTCCATATTGTACATTCAGCAGGAAGATCCAGACGAAAGCGGTCACGACCACGGGCACGATGGCGGGGAAAAAGAAGATGGCCCGGAAGAACGAACGGAATATGATTCGCGAGTTGAGTAGCAATGCCATCAGAAACGCGGACAATACCCCCAGCGGGGAACTCAACAGGACCCACCACAACGTGTTGCCGGCCACAAGTCTGAAATCGGCATCGTCTGCAAAGGCAACGTAGTTCTGAATCCCCAGCCATACCGGATCGCGGACCAGGTCGTAGCGGGTAAAGGAATAGTAGAGCGCCGATCCGATGGGGTAAAGGGTAAAGCCCAGGAACCCGATGATCCAAGGAGAGGCAAAAGCAAAACCCAACAGGAAGTTGCGCCACTCACGCGGTGTGGCTGGAAGCGCCCGTCGGAGTACAGTCATGAGTGTCTACGCTCCAAAAAGAATCCAAACAGGCCGGTCCCGGGCTTGGCGTACCCGGGACCGGCCCGCTAAACAGTCAATCTGGATTTTGCCGTATCGGCGGATTTAGGCGAAACCTGCCGCCTGATACTCCTTGGTGCAGAGTTCCTGCATCTGAGCCACCGCTTCGGCACCGCTGATTTCGTCTCTGTACACCGCTTCACGGAATTCGCCGTATTTCACGCGTACAAAATCCTCAATCTCGCAGCGAATCTGCGGTCCCCAGTAATTGGCGTCCTGAACGGACTTGAAGATGAAATCCAGACCGGGGAACAAATCGCTGGGCGCATTGTCGAAATAGGGTCTGTAGGAAGGCAGCCAGCCGATGTTGTGGAAAATCTGGTCACACCAGTAGTCACTCTGGAGCCATTCCGCCACAGGCCAGGCCTCGTCCTTGTACGTTCCGTCCCTGAACATCTGGACCATATGGCCGCCGCCCTGCTGGAGCTTCACACCCCGGCGCCTTTCCGGGACCGGGGTCCAGGACACCCGCAGTTGTTCTGCCACATCCGGCACTTCGTTGAAAGTTTCGCCCGACATCCAATACCCTTCGATGATGCAGGCTTGGACTTCGGCATTGAAGGATCCGCCCCAAGTGCCTTGACCCTCTACGGCCCGCATGCCCACGAGGTTGTCGGGGCCGATGATCCGAATGAATTCCCCCATGACTTCCAGACCTTCCGCGAATTCTTCATTGTCCAGGTTGAATTCCTTCGTGTCTTCGTCAAAATAGTGAAAACCAAACGAGTCCGAGATGCAGAAACCATCGTTGCCTGGACCGACTCCCCCTTCTGCGTCATAGGGATCGAGCCCGATCTGCAACAGGTTGTTGTTCTCGTCGAATTGCGTCAAGGCGTTGTGCCAGACCAAAGCCTCGTCCCAAGTCACCGGAGGCGCGTCGGGGTCCAAACCCGCTTCGGCCACCATGCCTGCATTGTAGAAGAATCCGCGCCGCACAAAACCTTCGATTGCGGGTACGCCCTTTTGAACTCCATCGTAATGGGTCTGTTGCCAATTGGTTTCAATGAAGTCTTCTTCTTTGATCACAGAACTGGCAGCGACGTAATCCGTCAATTCGACAACCACGTCACGGGCCATGAAATCCAGGTAGTAGCCGAGAGCACCGATATCCGGGGGGGTTCCGCCAGCCACGGCTGCCAGACGCGCTTCATTGGCGACGCCGGTGCGGAATTCCAAGGTATTGTCTCCCATGAAATCCGGCAAATTCGGATCAGCCATGATCTGATCGGCAATGCGGCCGGGTTGGTTCCAGAAAATCCAGAATTGGACCGTCACACCCTCTTCCTCGGCTGCTGCCTGGTCCGCGGTACCAGGGACGCAGGCGGCGAGTGCGGTCAGTCCAGCGGTCGTGCCCGCAAGGTTGAGGAAACCTCTCCGTGTAAGTTTGGATGTCATCGTGATTGCCTCCAGACATGTATGACAAAGTTGACAAAATTGTTCAATGGGCCACCCGAAACGTTGTTGCTGGACAATGTGCAACGACGCATTCGGCTCTCATGACCTGACTTTGACTGTATTCGGTTGTCGTGTTGTCGTGAAACACACTGTAGCAGGCTGCTGAGTTGCGTGTCAAACCTCGGCAGCGGCGGGCACGCGGTTCGGCTTCCAGGGAAACTGGTCTCGGATTACCGCGTTCAGGATGAGGAGAAGCTTATGCATGGCGGCTATGAGTGCCACCCTCCTGGGCTTGCCGCACCGGCACAAACGGTTGTGGAAGGCATGGATGGCGGAGTTATGGCGGAAGGCGTTTACGGTGGCCATGTAGGGGCGAAATCCTCGTTGCTGATGGCCGCCCTGGTTCAGGGGTGTCTGCCGACCGGAGCGGCCGCCATGTGGCCTTTGAGATACCCCAGCTCTGGCAGTTCGACGATGAGCATCCAGGCCGCTACGAGGCCAACCCCGGGCACGCGTTGCAGCAGCTCGGCCTGGCCACGCCAAGTTGGATGGTTGCGCAGCCGGTCCTGGCGTTTCCGGTTCAAGGGTTCCAGTTCGGATTCAGCCGGTCCCGGATGGGCCCGAACGCGATGCTGCATGGCGGTGGATACGCTGTCTAGGCGAGTTTCGTCCTGGATGCACATGGCGATCAGCTGGTGTCGGCGCACCACGAGTGTACGCGGGGCCGGCAGCGGCATCCGGCAGGGGCCGTCCAGGCGGGATCCGGTATGTCGGCTTGCCATCCTGCTGCCGGACGGCCGCCAAACCCGCTGTGATGCCGGTCCGGGCGGCGATTTCCGTGGTTGCCCTCGGACAGGTACCATGGAGCAATGGCGCGGCTTTGCGTAGGCACACAAGGCCTAACTGCCTATCCTGTCGGTTTGTTTTGTCTCGACTGCATTGTTGGTCCTGCATGGTCATCAAGGAACTGGCTGCCGGCAACGGCACCATCGGCGTCACAACCTGTCCCGGGATCCTGGCCACGCCGGGCGATACCCGGTCGCCGGCGGACCGCCTGGTGACGGATCTGCAGGATCTGCTGGACTGGGGCACGACCGCGTTGGTGACCCTGCTGGAGGACGTGGAGTTCGAAATCCTGAACGTGCAGGATCTGGGCAGCACGGCCATGGCCGTGGGCATGACTTGGATTCATCTCCCGATCGCGGACCACACCGTGCCGGGGGAATGGTTTGAGAACCTCTGGCCGCCCTACAGCACGGTGTTGTGCGGGATGCTGGCCGAGGGCAAGAAAGTAACCATCCACAGCCGGTCCGGATACGAGCGCAACGGCATGGTAGCCGCGCGGCTGCTCATTGAAGCCGGACTGTCCGCCGACGAGGCTCTGGCGCAGGCCCGGACCCTCGCCGCCGATATCCTGCTGGACGAAGTCAGGGTCAGCTGGGTGCTGAAGGGCCAGTCCCACTCGTAGTAGGACGGAATTGGGCTCTCGCCGACCGCGGCCGCTGATTGGTCGGGCGGAACCGGAGACAGCGGCATAGCCGCGTGCGGTACGATGGGCATACGGCATTCGGGCCGTGTCCATTCGTGTTCACAGAAGACAGAAGTTGGCCTGGATAAGACAGATCCCCTACGAGGAGTCCACGGGGCTGCTGCGGCGGATCTACGACGAGGCCCTGGGCCGGGCAGGCCGCATCTGGAAGATTGTCAAGGTTGGCAGTCTGCGGCCCCGTACGCTGCAGGCGGCCATGCAGTTCTATCAGGAGTCGATGCACGGGCCCTCGGACCTTACGCGTGTCCAGCGGGAAATGCTGGCCACGGTGGTGTCGGCCGAACTGGCCTGCCCCTACTGAACACAGGCCCATGCCCACGATCTCCGTGCAGAGATCGCCGAAACACTACAGGGTTCGCCGGTGGATGCCGATGGTTTCCTGCACGGGCTTGTGCATGATTGGCGGACCGCCGATCTGTCCGAGGCGGATCGGGGCTTGTGTGCGTTCGCAGCCAAGCTAACCCATACCCAGCACGATATGACGGCGGATGACCTGGAGACCTTGCGTCGCCTCGGCTTCAGCGAGGAGGCTGTCATGGACGCGGTCCAGATTATTGCCTTCTTCAACTACATTACGCGCGTGGCCGATGCGCTGGGCTTGGAGCCGGAAGAATTCCTGGAGACGGAGTGGGGCCGTCGGTCGGCTGGTTGAATTCGGTTTTTGTTCCCAAAGTGGAACCATTTTCTGAGGTTGGAACCATGAACAAAGTGGCCGGCATAATTCTCACCATCTTGGTATCCATACAGATGGTGTTGGCCTTGTTTCTGGTTGGCGTAGCCAATTTTGCCGATGGTGGTACCTGGTGGGAACGGGGATTTCTCTCCGTCCTGCACCCGTTGGCGGTGGCGCTTCTGTTGGCGGCATTGCTGGCCGGGCACCGCGGCTCACCCCGACTGTCGCGGACGGCCATTGGTGTTCTGGGTTTGCATGTCGCCGGGGCCGTCGGCATATCCATTGCCATTCTGACGGGGTTGTCGAAGGGAGACTGGTTCCTGAGTTTGATTCTGGCCATCGTTCCGGTTGCCGGTTTGGCTTATCTGTTGACAGCCCGCGCGCCGGAAGTGGAGGCAGTCGTTTCCGGGTAACGGTGGCCCGGGCCTGCATATCAAGGGAATGCCGCCACCCCTACTGGTGTCTGGACAGGGAGGTATACGCAACCGCTCAGGTCCCAGGGTGTTGTCTCTGGTGCCAAGCCAGTAGAGAGCCTGACTTCCTGCGACTGGTCCGCGTGCTGTTGGCCCTGTACCGCGGGCGATCGGGATATTGCGTTTGTGCAGTGCGATTATGCTGGCCGTATTGCCGGTCTTGAAGACTTGGGGAAGGAATTCCATTCCCGCCAACCAGAAACTGTTGACAAGCAATACAACCCCGTCCCTCGTCAGGCTGCAGATGCCCGGTGGGGAGAGCTGGACACATCACAAATTCAAGGAGCAGGACGCGCATGCCAACCTCCGATGAACGCCATCAAGCCGATATCGCCTGGTTCAGGCATCACCTCCTGGACGAAATCCTTCCCGCCTGGCGCGCCGCCATCACGCCGGAGGGGCTGTTCGCTTGTCATTTCGATCATGACTGGACTCCGCAGGCCAAGGGGTTCGGCACCCTCGTGTCGCAGACCCGGCTGCTGTACAACTTCGCCCAGGGCTACTCACTGACCGGGGAGGCGGTCTATCGGGACGCCGTGGAGTCTGGTTCCCGTTTCCTGATAGACCATTTCTGGGATGCGAAGTTCGGCGGCTGGGTCCGAGCCTGCGCTCCCACGGGCGAAATCGTCGACGATGTCAAGGACTGCTACGGCCATGCCTTCGTCCTGTTTGGTCTGGCCCACGCCAGCGCCACAACCGGTTCGCCGCGCTGTCGGGAGGCGTTGCAGGAAACCTGGACGGTCATGACCGACCGCTTCCGGGACGAACAGGGCGGCTACCGGTACTTCATGAGCCGGGACTTCCGGGAGGTGGATCCGCAGCGTTCCCAGAATCCCTTGATGCATCTCTTCGAGGCCCTGCTGGCGGCAGGGGACTTGTCCGGCATGGGCGAACTGCATAGGGAGGCCGTCACGCTGGCGGACTTTGTCCTGAATCGGCTGCGGCGACCGGAAGACCTTGTCCTGCCCGAAGTGTACGACGCCGACTGGAAGCCGCTGCCGGCCGCGCAGGAAGGCCGACTCGACATTGGGCACGCGTTCGAATGGGCCTTTCTGATGTCGGAAGCCTCGGCACGCGGTCTGTCCGACACCTACGCCGCCGAAGCCGCCCGCTTCCTGGCGTACGGCATGCAACTGGGCTATGACCGGGAAGAAGGGGGCATCTTCTCCCCGGTGGCGCCGGACGGCAGCCTGCTCCACCGTCGCAAGGGCTGGTGGGAGCAGTGCGAGACGATCCGAGCCCTGTTGCGTTTCGTCAATCGGCACGCGCGTCCGGATTTGATGGATTCCCTGCACCAGACCGTGACGTACGTCCAGGACTGCTTTGTGGATGCACAGCATGGGGGTTGGCACAGTTTTCGGGAGCCGGGAACCTCACCTGCCGGCCAGGCCAAGGGCCACGAAACCAAGTTGGACTACCACGTCGTGGGCATGTGCATGGAGGCGATCAGGGTGGCGGAGGCGGTCCAGGAGGATTGAACCCGCGCACGCGGTTACTGTCGGCGTTCCAGGCCGAGTCCCCTCCAACTTGCCGCACGAGTGTGGTTCCGTCAGCTCCGCTCTTGCAGTGGAGACAGGCTTTCGGACGCATCGGCCTCCGAGCCAAATCAACCAAACTAAAGCGGTTTTGCTCGGTGGATACAATGGGCAATCACCTGACCATTTAACACAGGACGGCACTCATGCGTACGTTTGATTTATCCCGACGCGGGTTTCTGTCAACGTTGGCCTTGGGCACGGCCGGCCTGGCTCTTGCGAGTTGCGTCGCACCTGCCGCGCCGGGAGCCGGCGAAGAGGCGGAGGCCATCGTCCTGAACGCCCTGTATCCCAGCGGTGGTCCACTCTGGGGCGAATACCTGGACAAGATCTCGGATGATTTCAATGCCCAGACCGGGATCGAGCACCAGTACAGCACGCTGCCCTTCGTGCAGCTCATGGACAAGCAGTTGACCCTGGTGGCCGCGGGCAGTGCCGATGTGGACATTTTCGGCACGCACTACGCCCAGATCGGACGTTTCATCGAAGCCTTGTTCCCGCTGAACGACTTCGCGGCCGGCGACGGCGTGGAGAGTGCCGACTATGTGGAGGGCTCATTCGACGCGTTTACGGGCAACGGCAATCTGCTGGCCATCCCCTACACCTTCGATTTGCGGGCCCTGTACTATCGCACCGACCTCTTCGCGGCCGCCGGCATCGAGGCGCCTCCCACCACCTGGGACGAACTGGTCGCCACCGCCCAGGCCCTGAACGATCCGCCGGATCTCTACGGCTATCTGATTGTGGGCAAGGGCGACCCCGCGTTGCGCGAATACAGCGATCTGCTGTGGGAGAACGGGGGCGATTTCCTGGAGAACGGCCTTGAGCCCTCGCCGCCGGCCTGGAACCAGCCCGAAGGCGTGGAGGCCCTGCAGTGGTGGTACGACCTCATCCACACCCATGAAGTGGTGCCGGCCGGCACTCCCAGCTACGGGTGGGAGGAGAACGGCCAGCTGTGGACCGCGGGCCAGGCCGCCATGAGCAAGCAGTGGGGCCCCGGCGGCTCCATGGATCCGGACCAGTCCGTGATCGTGGACAATTTCAGCATCGCGCCCCTTGTCGGCAACAAGACCAACATCACGACTGCGGTCTGTCATGGTCGGGCCATCAATCTGCATTCGGCCCAACCGGAGGCCGCCTGGCAGTTCATCCACTACCTCACCGGGCAACCCGCGATGGTGGATCTGCACGCCAGCGTGGGCTCCCGGCCCGCGCACCTGGGAGCACTCAACGAGGCCATTGAGACCGCGGAGGGCATCGTCGCCCTGAATCTGCAGGCCTCGCTGGCCGGAGCGGCCAATGGCTACACTTGGCCCCTGTTCCCCGAATTCTCCGAAATCCAGCCCATCCTGTGGGGTGAAATCGAAAAGGTGCTGTCCGATCAGAAGTCGCCGCAGGAAGGACTGGACTTCGCCGCCCAGGAAGCCGAGAAGATTATGGCGAACGCCGGCCTGATCTAGGCCGCGCCGAACGCTAACTCCATGGCGGGACCGGCGGAGAACCGCATCATCGGAATCGAATCCAGGCGGGAACGCGTCACCCTGCGTTCCCGCCTGGACGCGTGGCAGGCGCGCTATGCCCCCTACTGGCTGCTCCTGCCCGCCCTGGGCATCATCGGGGCGGTGCTGCTCTATCCGCTGGTGCATGCCCTGTACATCAGCTTCCTCGACTACAAGCTGGCACGCAGCGCGCGCCCCTTTGTGGGGCTGGGCAACTACATAGAAGCTGTCACCAGTGCGTCTTTCGGGACCGTCCTGGCACAGAACATCATTTTTGCCGTGGTGTGCATCCTCGTGGAGTTCACCGTGGCCATGAGTACCGCCCTCCTGCTCAACCGCCAATTCCGCGGACGGGCCATCTATCGGGTGTTCTTCCTGCTGCCCATGCTGACCGCCCCGGTGCTGGCAGGCTTCAACTGGCGCTGGATCTTCAATGACCGCTTCGGTCTCATGAACCAGATCTTCATCGCGGTGGGTCTGCCGCCGCAGGCGTGGCTGGTGGAACCCAATCTGGCGCGGCTGTCCATCGTCATCGCCACAGTGTGGCAGGGCATCCCCTTCGTCATGATCCTGCTGCTGGCGGGTCTCCAGGCTTTGCCCCAACCCCCGTTCGAGGCTGCGATCGTGGACGGTGCCACGGCGTGGCAGCGCTTGCGCCTGCTGACGCTGCCGTTGTTGCGGCCCGTGATCGCGGTGGCCCTGGCCCTGCGCATCATCGACCTGTTCCGGGTGTTCGACGTCATCTACATCATGACCCTCGGCGGACCGGGCCACGCCACCGAGCTGCTGCCGTTCTACATCTACCGGGCCGCCTTCAGCCAGTCGCAGTTTGGACTGGCCTCGGCCCTTTCCTGGATCACCGTCTTCATCACAATCGTGCTGCTGATCCCCCTGTTCCTCAACGAACGGTCCGGCGCGGAAAGCGAGAAGCTCAACGCATGACTTCCCAGGCCCGGGCCTCCCGCGGCTCCCGGTTCTCCGGCCGGCGGCTGGCGGAGGACACCGCCACCTATGTTGTGCTCTCGGTGGTGCTCCTGATCATGATGACGCCCATCCTGTGGCTGATTCTGACCTCCATCCGCCCCCTGGTGGAAATTGCGTCCACCCGTCTCATCCTGATACCGCGCCGCCTGGTGCTGGACAACTACCTGGCGGTGTTCCGGGACTACGAGATGGCGGCCTACCTCCAGAACACCCTGATCGTGTGCGGCGGTGTGATCGCCTCCAACATGGTGATTGGACCGCCGGCCGCCTATGCCATGTCGCGGTACCAGTTCCGGGGCGAAAAGGCGGTTTTGTTCGGTCTTGTGTTCATGCGCATGATCCCGTTGGTGGCCGTCATTCTGCCGCTGTTCATCATCTTCAGCACACTGCGGTTGCTCAATTCCTACGCTGCCCTGATCATCGCCCACACGGCCTTCAAGCTGCCGGTCACCATCTGGCTGCTGCGGGCCTTCATCACCGATCTGCCGCGGGAATTGGACGACTCGGCGCGGGTGGACGGAGCGTCCCCGCTGGGTGTCATCGTGCGCATCGTGATTCCCCTGATCAAGCCCGGCCTGGCGGCCACGGCCGTTCTGGCCTTCCTGGCCACCTGGAACGATCTGCTGGTGACCCTGGTGTTGTCGAACACCATCAAGACCGAGATGGTGGCGCTGGGACTGACCAAGTTCGTGCTTGAATACGGTGTGGCTTGGGGGCCGCTGACGGCGGCGGGGGTGCTGATGTTCATCCCCACGGTGGTGTTCGTGTTCATCGCCGAACGGTACCTGGTGCGCGGCCTGACCATGGGGGCCGTGAAGGAATAGACCGGCACCGGCATTGGGGCCGGCCGCATGTCCTGTGGGCATCGCATACGCCCCGTCATGCTGTCAGGCTCCGGTGTAGGCTGGCACGAGGCCTGAGCTGTCGCGATTCGTCTCAGCCCAGGGGCTCCCAAAGCTATGTTGGGTGGGAATCCGCGAGTGTTACTCTACTCTGGTCTGTGGAAGATCGGAGTCACATCCAGGGAGGCCATGAAAACCGGTAAAGTGCCAGGCGACGGCATGGGTGCCGCCACCTGATTTTTGCCTTGTGTTTGTTCCCAACCAGTGCCATGTCCCGGACAATTCACGGGACAAGGAGAAAGAAACATGAACGGTTCGTCACGTTGGATATCTCCCGGTGTCAGTCGCCGTCGTTTCTTGCAATTGTCGTCCCTGACCGGGATGGGCCTTGCCTTGGCCGCGTGTGTCGCGCCGGCGCCGGCGGATGGCATGCAGGAAGAACCGGCCATGGAAATGATTGAACTGCGTTTCCAGAACTGGTTCAACGAAAGCGACATGCATACCTGGCAAATTGGCCTGGATCAGTTCAAGGAAGAACGGCCCGATGTCGACATGAAGCTCGAATACGCGGGCTGGGGCGACACCACCAGCACGATTCTGGCCGGGGCCGCGGCCGGGGACCTGCCCGACGTGTTCATGGCCAGCGACGAACATGTGCCGCCTGTCGCCTCCGTCGGCTTGGTCCTGAACCTGAATCCGTACATTGACGCCATGCCCGAAATCGATGTCGACGATTTCGCCGCGGGCGTGTCCCGCGGGTTCAACTTCTGGGGACGCTGGTGGGGTTTCCCCTACGACCAGTCCACCTGGGGCATCTACTACAACAAGGGCATGTTCGATGAGGCGGGCATAGGCTACCCGCCGACCGAGGGCCAGACCCAATGGTCGCTGGATGAATTCGTGGAGGCGGCCACCGCCCTCACCAAGCCGGACGGCGAACAGTGGGGAACGCAGATCAACGGCGGCCAGTACCTGAATTCGGCCTTCATTTACTCCGCCGGCGGCCGCAACTACGACGACGACGGCCGTGAATGCCTGATCTCCTCCCCCGAGACCGCCTCGGCGCTCCAGTGGATAGTGGATCTGGTCTACGAGCACAAGGTGGCGCCCACGGCCGCCGAATTGGCCGGCAGCGGCGGTATCAATTACTTCGCGTCCGGTCTGGTAGCCATGGAACTGAACGGCCAATGGTCCCTGCAGTCCAAGAATGCGGAGGTCGAATTCGATTTCGACATTGGCTTCCTGCCCATTGGCGCCATTCAGAGCACCGTCACCGGCGGCTCCGGGTTCTGCTGCAGCAACGACTCGGATAATCCCGATGCGGCCTGGGAATTCCTGGCCAGCTACACCAGCAGTGACACGTTGGCGGAGATGGTGGGACGTCCCGGCCGGGGCATCCCGGCCCGTTGGAGTGCCACCCCGGCCTACCTGGAAGCAGGTGGCAAGGCGGAACACCCCGGGGCCTTTGTCGAGCAGTTGAGCTGGGCGTTCAATGATCGCGCCACACTGGCGAGCCCGCAGTTCAACGATTCCTGGTCCCGCCACTACGGGGCCATCTACGACACCGGCGAAGGTGACATCGCGGCCGCGCTGGAGCTCATCCAGGAGGAGACCAACGAGGCGTTGGCCGAGAAGTGGGCGGCCGTGACCATTGATGTCTGACAGTTAGCGTTGGTTTGATATCAGGGACAAGCGGGGAGCAGGTCCGGAACTTGCCGCCCCGCTTGTCCGACATCCTGTTTGCGTCCTCTGTCGGTGCATTCAGCGGCCATGCAACAACAACGACAGATTTTGTGGCAGGGCGGGGCGGCCTCCCGCTACCGCCTGGGACTGGGTACAGGCATGCTCATGATTCTGGGCGTCTTGATGGCCTTTCCCTTTTTCTGGATGCTGCGCACTTCCCTGCTCACGGAAACGGACGCCGCCGTCTTCCCGCCCATCTGGCTGCCCACGTACCTGGAGCTGGACGGGTACCAGGGCGTGTTCACGGTTCAGCCCTTCGGGCGCTACATCCTGAACAGCGCCTTTGTCGCCGTCACCGTGATGGTGTCCCAACTGGTGACGGCCAGTCTGGGCGCCTACGCCTTTGCCCGGCTGCAGTTTCCCGGCCGGGACAAGCTCTTCCTCCTGTATCTGGCCACCATGCTGATTCCGGCCGAAGTCACGATCGTGCCGACCTTTGTCCTGGTGAGTCGCTTTCAGATGGTCGACAGCCTGGCCGGCCTGATTGTGCCGGGCCTCTTCAGTGTCTTCACGACGTTCCTCCTGCGCCAGTTCTTCCTGACCATTCCCTACGAGCTGGAGGATGCCGCCAAGATTGACGGTGCCGGTTACGTCCGGCGCTACGCCCAGATCGTCATGCCCCTGTCGCAGCCGGCCCTGGCGACGGCGGCCATTTTCATTTTCATAGGCACCTGGCGGAGCTTCCTCTGGCCGCTGATCATCATTCGGACGCGGGAACTGCGCACGGTACCCATTGGCCTTGCCGCCATTCAACAGGAACAGGGACATACGGACATACCCCAGTTGATGGCGGGTTCCGTGATGGCGATTGTGCCTGTGATCGCGGTCTTCCTGGTGCTGCAGCGGTACTACATCGAGGGTGTCGCCATGTCCGGACTCAAGGGCTGATCCATGGCTGTCGGCACCCACACGCCAACGGCACCCGGTGCGGTTCGTCGCCCATGGTTCCGCAGGCCCCAGCACAAGGAAGCGTTGGCCGCCCTGCTCTTCCTGGCCCCCAACCTGATTGGGTTTCTGGTTTTGACCCTGGGGCCCGGTGTCTTCTCCCTAATCATGGGCTTTACCAACTGGTCCGGCATCAGCCGGGCACGCTGGGTGGGGGCCGAGAACTACATCGAACTGATGGCGGACAAGGTGTTTCTCACGGCCCTGCGCAACACCCTTGTCTATACGGTGGAATTCACGCCGCTTGTGATCGGGGCGGCCCTGCTCTTTGCCCTGCTGTTCAATCAACGGGTCTGGGGCGTTCCGGTGGTGAGGCTGCTGTGCTTTCTGCCCATCGTGACCGACTTCATCTCCGTGGCCTTTATCTGGTCCTGGATCTACCACTTCCGGTTCGGCGTCCTGAACTGGGCCCTGGAGCTCCTGAACCTGCCCGCCCAGGCTTGGCTGGGGGATGTGCGCTGGGCCATGCTCGCCCTCGTGGTGATGTCCGTCTGGCGCTGGGTGGGCTACTACGCCATCATCCTGCTGGCCGGCCTGCAGGGCATTCCCAGCGAACTGAAGGAGGCCGCGACCATCGACGGCGCCAACGGCCGCCAGCTGTTCCTGCGCGTGACCATTCCCCTTCTGTCCCCGGCCCTGTTCTTTGTGCTGATCATTTCCATCTCCTCCAGCCTGGCCGTGTTCGAGCAGATGTACATCATGACCCAGGGCGGTCCCCGCGACACCACCATCAGCATTTCCATGTTCCTGTATCAGCAGGGCTTTCGTTTCTTCAAGATGGGATATGCCTCCGCCGTGGCCTGGATCCTGTTTCTGCTGACCTTCATGGTGACGGCATTCAACTGGACCATTCGCCGACGGTGGGTCTACCAGGAGTAACTGCGAAGATGAATTCCCATACCCCGGCACCTGCCGCCTCCGATTTCAGGTTGCCCGCGCGGTCCCGATTCCCGGCCCTGCTGTGCACGATCTGTGTTCTCTTCTCCCTCGCGTCCTGTGCCGCGCCTGGGATTGCCCCCATGCACGGTGGGGAGGCGGTGCATGGCGTGCAGCCCGCGACGGTCGTGACCCGAATTCCGTTTGCGGACCGCTCCGGCTGTGCCGGCACCTTTGTGCGTCATGCCCTGGACAGTGTGAGCCTGATCCCCGGGGAGAAGGGCGTGTACATGTTCGACAGCAACGGTTCGGGGGTGGCCCTGGGTGATCTGGACCGGGACCTCCTGCCGGAAATCATCTTGGCGAACCTTTCGGAGCCCAATGTGGTCCTGTGGAATCAAGGCGGTTTGCAGTTCCGGCGCACGGAACTGTCCGACATGGACTCCCGGGGTGCGGCCACGGTGGACATCGACGGCGACGGGTTGCTGGACATTGTCTTCACCCGCCGTCTGGAGCCGCCGATCGCGTATCTGAGTCAGGCCAACTCGCTTGCGACACAGACCTCGGCGTTTTCAAGGACGGTTCTGCCGGGCATCGCGAAGCTTGCCTACAGCATGGCATGGACCGACACGGATGCGGACGGTGATCTGGACCTGCTGACCGGTTCCTACGATCTGGAACTCCAGGCGTTGCTGGGAGAAGGCTTTGAGGGCCAGACAGACTCGGGGGTCTATTGGCACGAATATCGCGACGGCCGCTTCCACAGCCGCATGTTGGCGCGTCGTTCCCAGGCCCTGGCCCTCGCCGCCCTGCCCGCGCGCGAGGGCGCGGTGGTTGTGGCGGGCAACGACTTTTTGCTGGCAGATGGAGCTTGGAAGTGGCGCAGCGAAGGCTGGCAAGACAGTGTGCCCTTCGAACACACGACCCAGAACACCATGAGTTACAGCGTGGGCGACGTCAACAACGACGGGCACCTGGATTTGTTCGCCGCCGACATGAAGCCGCGCACAGATGATCCGGCGGTGCAGGCGGCGTGGGCTCCGGTGATGGCGAAGGTGCTGGAGGATCCGACCGACCGGCAAATCACGGAAAACGTCCTGCAGGTACAGGACCAGGAAGGAGGATTTGCAAATGCAGCGCCGGTTGCGGGCATCGCGGCGACCGGCTGGACCTGGTCCTCGCAACTGGCGGATTTCGATCAGGACGGCTTCCTGGATCTGTACGTGGTCAACGGCATGAATGCGGTCGAACTGTTCAGCCACCTGCCGGGCAACGAACTGGTGGAGACCAACTGGGTCTTCCGCAATGATCAGGGCCGGGGTTTTGTGCCGGCCCCGGAATGGAACATGGGGTTGCGCGAGGGGGGCCGGGGCATGACCGTCGGGGATGTGGACTTCGACGGCGATCTGGATGTCGTGGTCAGCAACCTGTTGTCGCCGGCCGTCCTGCTGGAGAACCGGTTGTGTCAGGGAGCGTCAATCCAGATCCGGCTGCGGGACCGCTATGCCCACAACACGCACGGTGTTGGCGCCCAACTAGTGCTGCACACGGACCAAGGGTCCCAATTGAGGCTGCTGGAGGTCACGGGCGGGTATCTGTCCGGTTTGCCGCCCTTGGTTCACTTTGGTTTCCCGGAGCAGGCGGAACTACGGCAGTTGGAGATCCTTTGGCCTGACGGGGAAAGCCAGACGCTGCGGAACTTGGAGCCGAATCATCTGTATACGATTGTGCGAACCGACTGAAGGTGACTCGTGGACCAGGGTGACGCGACTGTGCGGTTGACTTTGAAGGCAAGCCTCCGTGACCGGCTGAAGAATGTTCGGTTCCGGGTTGCGGGCGACCTGTGCACGCACTACTCCTTGAATGGATCGGAGTGGGTTCCGGTGCGCACCAAGTGCAATGCGTCGTTGTGAATCCGATGGATAACGAGCCAATTGGCTTCGGGATGCAATTCGTGACACCCTTTCCAGCCTCCTTGCAGTGGATGGTCTCGATAGTGCTCGGACAATGATTCCCGCCTGATCAGGGACGATAGCGGTGACTACCGGTTCGTCAAGTCCTTACCTCGTGCCTTCGAGTTTCGCGTTTGAACCGGGATGTAGTACAGCAGTCAACATTCATCGAGGTCCTTGAACAGTTCCACATCGCTGCCAAAACCCTGGCCTCGACCTTCGTCCAAGTCCCTCATGGCCTTGACTGTCTCCAAGTTGGGGACTTGGACAGTGAAGGGCAGTCGTTGTTCCTCCGCCACGCGCAGCAGCAACAGACGGATTGCATCAGACATGGTCAAGTCCATGGCTTGCAGTGCCTCGGCAGCGCGGGCTTTGGTGTCGCTATCGATCCGTGCACGCACAACTGTGTCATTATTCATCGCGAAGATCCTCCTCTGTGTGACTCTGTTGCAGCTACAGCGCTGCGTTTGGTCAAGGGTGCCTCTCAACCGATACCCTTTCGTTGGGGAATTACATACCTGTGTACCCAAGTGGAAAGCCGTTCAGTCGGTCTTGCGCGTGCGTTGGCGGCCTGTTTCTTCCTCATAGCGCCAATGTGCCTTGGGTTTGGCGCCCAGTATGGCCTCGGCAATCACTTCCGGCGTGGCATCGATGCGCTCCGATAGGCCATACTGCACAGGACGCCCGCGCAAGTTGGAGACAGGTGAGAGACCTTGCCTAAATTCCTATCCCTTCAAGATCTGCTCTCGGGTAGGCGGAGAGCAAGCTTCCACTTCCCGTCAACTTGCTCAACATCAACTCTCCACGTCTCAGTCCTAAACAAACGCATGGCGAAAAAGCCGCTTCTGGGGTACTTTGGAAATGTGCCTCCCGTGTGAAGTGTGGCGACGGTTACATAAGCTGTGGTGCCGGTGACGGTGCTGTCTACCAACTTGATTCCGATCTGGCCTTCTTCCTGGCGCCCGTAAAGAATATGATCTTCTTGTCTGCGAAGCAATTGCCATCGCTCCAGTTCAAACAGTGGTATGTACCGGTTCATGTCATTTCGTTGAAGGGCTACATAACCATTGTGGACCACCGCCTCGGGGCTATGGTCCGTTCGATACTGCAGCACTTCTTGTGTTCCCGCTCGGGTGCGACTGGGCAGGACCGAGATCAAGGCAGCCACGAGCAATGTGCCAATCAATATCGAGAAGATGAGCGCAAATCGGCTTGATATCCAGGAATCCCCAGCGGTGTCCATGTCACTCGTGGGCATCGTGCAATGCTCCCCGTTGGCGGGACAGGTAGGCCGAGGAGTCGGTTGTTCGACTACCGTATCGGGGACTTCCGATCCCCTGTCCGGGCAGGTTGATGCTCGGTCACGACTCGGGCTCGACGTGGACCAGGCTTCTCGGCGTCGAAGCATAATCAGGTGCCAGGCCAGCACAATGGCTGTCAGGACGCTTTGCGCTATCGCGTCTTCCCGTCCGACTACCGGTTCACCTGTTGACCAAGCCAGCCACAATGCTTGGAGGATTAGGCCCCCCTGCCCCATCAGCATCAAGGCACTAACCATTGAAACCAGATACAAATAGACTATGGTTCGGACAGTTTTTTGAGGTTGGTACCGGTATAGGGCACCGGTTGGGAGGCCGGCTTCAGGGGCCGGAAGGGCCCCTTGGCAGAGGGGGTGCCCGGTGCCACGGGGGATCCGCCGGGATTCCGGGGTCCACGGCCTCCGATTTGGCGGCCTTTCGACCCGCGGCCGACCAGGCTTCAAAACGTTGGTACATTTCCCGCTCGTGATGGCGGCGCTTGATGTGCGACAGCGAAAAGCGGTCCCGGGGCCGCGCTTGGGTCCTCCGCGCCTGCAGGCGCATCCAGAAATAGGTCGCGCACACCAGATTGAAGTGGAAGTGCAGCTTGGCCTGGGTGCGGGCCTGACAGTCGTGCAGGCCCAGGTGCTGCTTGGCGTCCCGAAAGACGAATTCGATTTGGAAGCGCGCCCGGTAGAGACGGACCAGGCGGGTGGGTGCCAGCTGCGTGTCGGTGCTGTACAGCAACACCCCCTCCACTGCGGTCGGGTTGGCCCCGCGCGGCAGGACATACACCACCTGCAGCCAGCACTGCCAGGCGCGGCTGTGCAGGACCCCGTGGTACAGGTCCAGGTCCTCCTCGGGCCAGGGGGTGCAGTCCAGGCGCGCCGGTGCGTGCCGGTCGAAGCGGCCGTCGAACTGCCGGCGCCGGCCGGGCCGCCGCGGGTGCGGTCCGGTGTAGGCATGGCGCAATACGAAGTCGCGGCGCAGCCGGCCCACGGCATGCAGGTCTAAGGCCCGCACCCCCTCGACGAAGGGTTGGCTGCTGTACCCCCCGTCGGCCACCACCCAGCGCACGCCGAGATAGGCCCCGGCCCCGGCCGCCTGCGCCTCCCGCAGCAGGGCCAGGGCCACCGCCACGGGCGTGGCCGGGACCGCCGCCTCCGTCCCCTCCCGGCTCGGCGACTGGCGCGCGCAGAGGGGAAAGGCACCCCCCTCCTCCGGGTCCACGGCCGCCACCAGCGTCACCTCCAGCCCCCACTGCGCGACCTGGGCCATGCCGTTCCAAAACCAGTCCGCGCCCCAGGTCTGGCGACCGCTCTTGCGCACGAAGGTGGCGTCCACCGCCACCGCGCAGAAGTGCCCGCGCGGATGCCCCGCGCACAGTGCGGCCACGGCCAGGCGGGCCCAGGGGAAAGGCCGCGCAAACCAGCGTGCATAGGTGCGTGCCGACAGGCCCCCGTAGTCAGCCAGGCGGGTGAAGTTGACCCGTCCGGGCAGCCACTGCAGCAGGGCCAGGACATGGGCCATGAAGTCGGCCTGCGGTTTGCCGCAGGGCATCAAGGCGAGTATATTGCACAGCAGACGCACGGGACACCTCTATCGCGGATGTCATTGATCCGCTTCCACGATAGCAGGCCCCGTGCGTTGCCTGGTAACGACTTTGGACTCCCCTCCGATTACCCCCTCCGATGGCGCCCCAAGTCCCGCTTAGGCGGAAAATGGCGCGCCCAAACGGCTCAAAACTGTCCGAACCATAGAATAGATGCGTTGGGGAATGACTTCCAACACAGAATGTGGTCTCGACCGTTCATGACGAGCCACGGTGAGCCATGTTGCAACAAGCAGCAGAACGGATGTTAGGATTCCGCCACTATCAAGAATCGAGTTCAAAAAGTGCCTAGTTGCCACTATGAACCCTAGGCCACGGTGAAGGACGGGCAATATATCTTCGTGCAAAATAAAAAACACTTCCGATCCCAGAAGTGCCAACCCAACCAAGGCCAGCACGTAGTCTCGGAATCGGGGTAGCGCGAAACCCCATTCGGCAGCACGTTTGCGCTCTGGTGAGCGACGGCTGAGCCAAGCGTGTACCTGCCAACAGGCCAAACCGAGTGCCACCACTGCCAGATCTGCCAAAAGGTACACATTGTCCCAATGTGCATCGCGGCTTGAAAGAAATGAGCGCAACAACAAGGGTGCAGCACTGTAACGGTGGCTCATAACTGCCAGGATTACACCCAGTAACATTCCAGCCTGCAGGTAGCCGAGGTGAAACGCGGCCGACAGTGTGGTTCGGGTGTGGTGCCGCCATGTGCGGCACATGCGATGCAGCCAAATCAGGATTGCTAGTGCAGACAGTACAGTGGCCAAGTAGCCAGAGAAAGAAGACCACGGTATCTGTTTGACAGTGTCATAGTCAAAGGGCTCGAACAAGATGTAGATCAGGCGACGGAGATACCAGACAACCACGAAAAGGAAGATGAATTGCACCGCAAATTGAAAAACCGCGGCCATTGATTGCACTTTGGAATTTTGGCCGGGGTGCCTTTCGGAAATGCAAATTCGTGCAAATCGAGCAACACACAGGGCTGCCATGGCAAATTGTAATGTCAACGGCGGTAGAAACAATAATTCCTCACGGCTCGGAACAGCCATCTGGCCCGTCAGGTGCTGGAGCGGAACGTAGAGGAAGTCTGCAAGGCCGGCACCAAACCAGTAGATGTTCAACACCAGACATGCCCACATGAAGAAATGGCGGAGGGAACTTTGTCTCTCTGTTCGATCCCTAACCAAAAACCTCTGGATCAAAATCCAGTGCAATACAAAAAACACCAGGGCCACCAGCAGGGAAGCACTGTACAAGGATACGTTGTCAGTGGCGCCGGAGTGGTAGGATATCGGGCCGATCCAGTCATCCGAGAGGCCTATCCAGACATAGGTCAATTGCCGGGCCAAAATCCGTAAATTGACATGGATTGTGCATAGGCTGCCGAAGACGACTGTATACAGGTACAGGCGCCGGATCACAGCCAGGCGGGGCTGCAGTACCTCGGCAGTCATGGTCTCCTTCTCCAGCTTCGGTCTCTGGCGTGGCCCGATCCCTGTCCCCCGTTACCCCCTTTGGTCAAGGATTTCCATTTAGTGCTTGGCACCCAAGTCTCCTTCTGGGCTATGGATTTGCCGCGGGGGATTGGGGCTATGAGAAGGAAACAGGGCGGAAACGCACGTGCAAGACCGCCTGGATTCGGGATTGGTCCGATTGGGGCCGCTGGTTCCTGCCAGACTTAACTTCCAACCTGTGGTTCCGATCCATCGGAACACTCCCGGGCCGTGATCAGCCTGTAGCTCCGATCATAGAGGTAGGCGGTGTCCGCATCGTTGTTCCAGATCAGTTGGTCGGTCAGCCGGATGTCTGCCTCCGTGTCCCCCGAACCCAGAGTCACCTTGGCACCCGACACCAGCAGCCACTCCGGCAGGGTGAAGCGGTTCAGGTTTCCGTGGTCGTGCAGGTGCCAGCCGGCCAGGTTGTATACCTCTGTCGACGGGTTGGTGATGGTGATCAGCTCGGAACGGGCATCGCAGGTCACGCGTAGGCCGTCCGTGCCCCCGGCGAAGCCGGAGGCCTGGATTGATCCGGTGCCCAGGGTGGGGGAAGGCACCAGGGACAGGTCGTCGCACAGTACCAGAATGTTCCGGAGCGCAGTGTGTTCCGCGTTGTCCACGGTCATGCCCCAACCGTGCTTGACCCGGATCCAATCGGCGGCGTAGCGGCATTGGCCCACGCGGGTCTCCGGCAGCCACAGCGCCGGATCGGCGGCGCCCCGCCGTCGCCGCTGCTCAATGCTCATGAGTACGTGGACCCGGCGGCTGTCGGCCGGGCCGGCATAGGTATGCCGATCGTAGGGTGACCAACGCCAGCCTTCGGACAGATGGGCTTCGTAGAGCGGAACCACCGGTTCCGCCACCAGCCGGGATGGGTCGGACTCGGTTCGATCCTCCCAGGGCAGGTACCAGGACCCGTCCGGCAGGCGACCCGCCTCCAGCAACCGGCAGGTGAGATCACAGGGTGGCTCCTGCTGTGCAGAAGCCGATGCGTCTTGGGGAATCCAAAGGTCTCGATCGTAAAGGCGACCGCCATCCGAGGCGGGAACCTCGATCAGTTGGTCCAGGGCCAACCGCAAGGTGGCAATTTGCGCCTGACTGCCCAGTTCATAGGAATTTGAACCATGGAAGTCGGTCAGGTAGCCGGGCCACACCCGGACCTCGTCCGCCCTGATCCAGGCCGGAAGCTCATCCGGCTGCCGAGCCTGCACCCGGGCCCAGAGAACTTCCTGGTCGTCCGCGACCACGGTTTCGATCACCAGCAGCTGTCCGGCATCGACCTGCCCCACCGCCGGTTCCTCGGCGGACGGCTGTGGATACAGGTTGCCGGCCTGGCTGGCGATTCCCATGCCGTTGAAGATGGCACCGCTGCGCCAGAAGAGATCGAGTCGGTCCGCGGCGATCGTGCGGCTGAAGTCCGCGATGCACTCAATTGCGACCAAGTCCTCCCGAACCCACGCATCCGCGCGGCCGTCCAACAGCCTGATCCTGATCCAGTTGCGCTCGTGCCCGGTGACGAGGAGGCGGGTGTCCCGCCTGGCTTTGTCGAGAATGGCGGATTCGGTGGTTCCCCGCTCCCGCAGATTGACGACATTGCGCTGGATTACGGCAAACCTGTGTTCGCACCTGTCCTCGTCCGTGCTGCTCGGCAGCAACTCCTCCACCGGTACCGGTTCCGGAAGCTGGGCCATCACCACCGGATCCCTGGGAGGAATGTGAAAGGCGGGGGGTTGAAGCGTGTCCGGCAGCATCGTGCAGGCGGACAACAGGCAGGCCAGGGCTACGATCGCCGCATTGGCAGCCACCTTGAGTTTCAGGCGTGGGTGTCCCATGGGTAGGTGGTTCCGGCATTGGAGCGCGCACCGTGCCCGGAGGCGGGCCGGTGAATGTCCATTGTAGGGATTGACGTCGCAAATGCCCGGAACCCGATCGCGCAAGGGCTGCTTCCGCCACCGCCGCGGGTCTTTGCTAAGATCCGAGTTCCATCGAAATTCCCCCAATTCCACAATCCTCCCAATGTCTGGCTCCGCCATCCGGATTGACTCCATCCATGTAGGACAGCCGCGCGTGGTCGACGGCCTGCAAGGAGAGATGACCACGTCCATTTGCCGGACGCCTGTTTCGGGTCCCGTACAGCTCAACCTGCGCGGCCTCGAGGGCGACGCGGTTGGCAACCGGGAGGCCCATGGGTGGCCCAACATGGCCGTCTGCTGCCATACGCTCGACGACTACCGGTATTGGAAACGGACGCTCCAGCTGGACTTGCCGCCTGGATGGGTTGGCGAGAACTGGACGCTGGAAAACGCGCGCGAAACCGAAATCTGCTTGATGGACATTTACGACGTGGGCGGCGCGCGCGTGCAGGTGTCCAAGCCCCGCGCGCCCTGCCAGAAGCAGAGTTGGCGAGTCGGGCGCCCGGATTGGATCGATCACGTCATCAAGGCATTGCGTACCGGTTTCTACCTCGAGGTGTTGTCGCCGGGTCAGGTCAGGGCCGGCGACGAGTGGCACCTCGTGGAACGGTCACTGCCCGATGCCACCGTCACCGCGGTGAATCGGTGCTGGTACCACGAATACAACGAGGATTTGGCACGACAGCTCCGGAAGTTGGAGTCGCTTGACCCGAATGTGGCCAAGAAGCTGGACAGCGCAGAAAACCGTTTCACCCGGATGGCCTGAACAGGAAGCCCATGCCCGACAACAAGACTGCCAACAAACCGAGTACCACGGCCGACCTGGTCGCGGCTGTCCGCGCCCTGCACGTCCGCCAGTATTCGCCTCCGGTGTTCGACGACAACCTGGCCTTCACGTTGTGCTCGTCGTTCTGGAAGACCGTCATCCGCAACCGGCTGCTGACCCGTATCGTGGTGTACGGGATCCTGGGCAAGCTGAATCCGATCATGCCCGAGATCTATGTACGGGCCCGTTGGGCCGAGGACAATGTGGAATCGGCGGTGGAACAAGGCGTCGATCAGGTTGTGGTTCTGGGTGCCGGCTATGACTCGTTCGCCTTGCGCCGTCACGATTTGATGGCGCGTATCCAGCTTTGGGAAATTGATCAGGCGGCCACCCAGCGCGAGAAGTTCCGCCGCATGGACAAGCAGGGCCTGGAACGGCATGCCAACGCCCATTATGTGAAGGCCAATTTTGAAGTGGATTCCCTCGACGAGGTGTTGAAGTCGGCCGGTGTGGACCTGGACCGGCCGGCCATTTTCGTCTGGCTCGGAGTGACCTATTACCTAACGGAAGATGCGATCAAGACAACGCTCGCCACGATCTCAGGCCACATGGCCGCGGGCACGGTGCTGTGTCTGGACTACATGGCCGGCGAGGAGCACACCCCGGAGAAATGGCGGGAGCTGCGGGCTGGTTGTGCCGCCTTCGTGGCCAAGCGCGGCGAACCCTGGGTGACGGACTACGATCCCGCAGAGGTGCCGGCCTTCCTGCAAGGCTGTGGTTTTTCGTCGGTGGACAACATGCTGCCGAGCCAAATCGCTCCCCATTACATGCATCAGCATCCCTCCATTCCCTACCCGGAAATCATGGGGTTTGCCCGGGCCGTGGTTTGATCGGCCTCCGGCTGTAGGCCACTGCATTGGTCGGGCCGCGATGGCACCGGCTCAACGGCAGCTGTCATACGCAGATGTGGGGCACTCCCGCCTGCGTCCTCAGCCTTGAGACCAGGTGCGCCTGCGCTTTATTCGCTCGAACCCGGCCTTCAGTCGTCCCACTACCGAGGCCGGCCGGGTGGCGCGGGACAATTCCCTCACGCGCTCGGCGGATGCGTCCAGGTCTCCGTTATGGCGCCCATGCCAAGCGAAGTGCGTTCGTCCCCCGCTGAACTGCGCCATCTCGTGGACAACGGACGAAGCCTCGGCGAGGACACGAAGACCTTCGCCAGCCACACCGGCTTTTGCAACGCGGGGTGTTACCGGGTGGGATCGTCCACGACCAGATCGGTGGTGATGATGGCAAAAACGCCTTCCGCATCGCGCACCGGTACGGAACGGGTAATCATCCAGACTTCACCGCCGCCCGCGTCAAAGTAGGGATCTGTCCATACACTCGCGTTCGCGGCGAGGGGGACTGTCAACCAATCCTGCGCCTCGATGTCATAGGAGGGCGCGGCGAGGTCTTTGGTGGCGTAGCCGTCGGCCGTGCGATAGACGTAGGGACTGCTGACGACAGTGCCGGACTGATCCAGCAGTGCGGCCGCACTGCCAAAGAATGACGGATGCGCCTCCAAATAGGCCTGCAGGCGTTCCGTGTACGCATCCGCATCAGCCGGTCGATCCGCCAGCAAGTCTGCCGCCAAGGCATCCAAGGCGGTGACCACGGTGGCCTGCCGAGCCAATTGGCTGAAATCGCTCGCGCTGCAGCCCTGCGTAGTCACCAGGGCGAGCAATGTGAACAGGGCCATCGCAATGCGGCGTGAATGCCGGAGCCGTCCACCGTCATTGCCATGTTCCGGTCCTGTCGGCCGTCCAATGCCGGACAACCACAACGGCCACTTGCAGGTTCTCATGGAAGGGGTTTCTTCATTGCAACATCCGTCCCCCATGTTACTCGGTTGGGAATGCATTTGTGAGGAGGGGCGCGCTTGGCAATGTCGGGCAATTTGTTCGTGAGGGCTTGTTTCAGGGCAACCAGATGCTGTGTCGGTTGGGTTGCCTGACGGATGTTCCCTGGACCTGGGGAGGATTGCTTGCTGATACAAGCAAACACCATCCTGTCCCGGTCCGACACCACGGCCAGCGGATTACTTCGAAATTGGTGTAGTACTTGGATAGCTGCCTGCCGCGACACGTTGGCACTCAGCCGGTTTCACGACGCGGCTCCTGCCTGGCGGACCGCCACAGAGCGATGGCTTCGGCAACCAATATGATGACCACGATGGAATCGAGGTATTCCCACAGGCCGTCAACCGGTTCCAGGTCGGCCGCCATCTTCGCGACATACTGCAGCAGATAGCGGAAACCAACCATGGCCTCCAGCGCCGTGATGACATCCCGCGGCAACTGGGTCAATTGGGTTCCCGGTTTGTTGCGAGCCTGCAGGGAATCCCTGAGGTTCACCAGGACTGTCAGCGTCAGCAGAACCAATACCGCCGGATCCGCGACATAGTCCCAGATAACCTGACTGGCTTCCTGGTCGACGGCGAAGAAGAGCCAGTTGCCCGCAACTGTCAAAGCCGTAAGGCCGCACAGCAACGACAAACCTTTTCTCCACATGCGCATTGGCCCCTCCTTGGCAATGATGTCCTCTCAAAGACAGACTTCTGGCTTTCGGCATCCGGGCCCGGCCCGACCGGGTTCTCACTGGAGAACCCCTTTGCCGGGCCGGAGGGACGCGTTAACTCACACCGGTGCCTGCGTCAGCAACAGACTGCAACGTGCCTGCTTTGACGAGAGCACTTCCGGGTGGGCCATGTCCTGCTTGCCGTTGTGCCGGCAGCGTCAACCCAACAACTCCTGCAGACGGGCGCCCACGATCTCCGTTTCGCCCTCGTACAGCTGGTTGACCACCACTTCCAGGCTGTTGCCGCTGGCCAGCGCGGCGATTGAGGGGTTGCCGTTGGCCAGCGCCTCACTCAGCTCCTGGGCGGACATGGCGGCATCTTCGTCCAGGTCCAGCCGCACCGTGTCCATGATGGAGGTCAGACGCGTTTCCCAGTGGCTGGTGACCCCGGGACAACTGGCCACCGTGCGCCGCAGGACCCTGCCCTTTGCCTCGTTCTCGGCCATCCGCTCCTCGTGATCCATCTCAAACCATTCGGTCAGGGCGGCCACCACCCCCACGATCTCCTGCCGGTCCAGCTTGAACGGACGACCGAACGCCCGGTTCTGTTCGGTTTCGAAGTTGACAAACGAGTGCTCGATGGCGGCTTCCATGTACTTGCGCTTGCCGGTCAGGATGCCGCTGCCGTTGAAGGCGCCGAAGTATTTGGCGCCGAAGCAGACGATGTCCGCACCGTTTTCGGAGAACCAGGTCATCCGTTCCAGGGGAAAGACCACGCTGGCCGCGTCCACGATCAAGGGCAGACCGTGGGCGTGGGCGACATCCCGCAGGGTTTCGAACGGCAGGGAGTGCTCCTGGACACCCCAGAAGTCCACCCCCAGGTAGTGGACCGCAGCCGTCCGGTCCGTGATGGCGGCTTCCAGTTCCGCCTCCGTGATGCCCTCCGGGCTGCCGGCCTCGACCAGGCGTGCGCCGCACAGGGTCAGGGCGCGGTCGTAGGAATACCGCTGGCAGGCCTGGATTACGATCTCGTCCTTCATGCCGGTGGTGTCCGGCAGTTGGGCGATGCGCGCGCGGTCCGTGCCGCTCATGATGCCGGCCACGGCCAGCGAAAGGGCGGCCGCGCACCCGGAGGTGACCAGCGCCATCTCGGAACCCAGCATTTGCGCGAGGTGTTCGCCACTCCGTGCCTGGAGGTCCTTCATCACCACAAAATGGCGGTTGGCGGCCTGGTAGGCCTCCGCCACGGCCGGCGACAGGCGGGATCCGCCCATGACCGTGCGGGGTCCGGCGGCGTTGATCACGGGCGCCACGCCCAGATCGGTGAAAATCGACGACTCGTGCTGGCTCACGGCAATGCTCCTTGGTGGCAGACTTTCAGTAGGTGTGGGATTGACGATACACCGTTCATTGTAGGGATCACCGCACGGTCACATCCATGCGCGGCAGGCCGAAACGTGGCCGGCAGGAAGGCTCGGCAGTCCTGTCCCTGCGGAATCGTACTCCTTTTGGCATAGACGTGCGGATTGTGTACGGTCCTGCCTGAAACTTCGCCAACAGACCAGCCGCCAAACCGGACACAGAGCAGCATCCATGAGATCTCGCATGCGGGCACCGCGCAAGGCCACCTGGGAACGGATTTATGCGACCGTCCGCAAGATTCCCAACGGCCGGGTGGCCACGTACGGACAGGTGGCCCGGTTGACCGGACAGTGCACAGCCCGGATGGTGGGCTATGCCATGGCCGGCCTTGAAGCCGATACCGATGTGCCTTGGCACCGGGTCATCAATGCCAAAGGTGAAATCAGTCCGCGGGCCGGCACCGGTGCGGAGCGCCAGCGGCAGCGCCTGCTGGAGGAGGGGGTTCGCTTCAACGAACAGGGTCGCATCGATTTCGGCCGCTATGGGCTTTTCCCAGTCTCCCGCAGCGATGCCGCCAGACGGCTGTGAGGTTCGCCTCTCGGCTTCCGCGCCCGGGTTTGTGCCCGCGGGCCCGGAATTCCGGACTGCCCGACCCAACAGGAGGCTCCGTGCGATGGGGTTTCCGGTTCCATGCCGGAAACCGCTTCCCCTGTGAACCGTCAGGCTGAACTGCCCGCAACGGGATCGGAGTCCCGGCAGGAAGGAGCGCGGCCTCGGCCAACAACCCCGTGTGAATCGCCTCGGCCCGGTTTAGTAGCATAAGGCGACAACTCCTGCACCACATCCGGTCTTTCGCACCGCGAGGCAATCCCCCCGCAGCAACACGCCATGTATCACGGCATCGACATCGTCGATTTTCACGTCCATTTTCCGTCGCACCTGCCCTGGTTCGGCGACATGGCCGGATCAACCGAGCCACCCTCGGACGCGGATCTGGCCAAGCGACGGATGGTTCAGGAGATGTCGCGCCCCTACAGTGCGCAATGGCGGCGCATGTGGGATTTCCCAACCCCGGAATCTCCCGAGGACCATCCGGGGGACGAGGTCCAGGCGGACCGCTGGCTGGAGGAACTGGAGACCCACGGCATCCGCGCGGTGGGCTTCGTCACCGGCGGCGGCAACGACAATCTGGCGCGGATCTGCGCCCTGCACCCGGACCGGTTCGTTGGCTTTGCCCATCACAATCCCTTCCGGCCCGATGCGGCGGCCGAACTGCGGCGTGCGGTAGAGGAACTGGGCCTGCGGGGCTACAAGCTGCTGGCGCCCAGCATCGATCAACCCATAGAGAACAAGGCGATTTATCCCGTCTGGGAGGCTTGCCGGGACTTGGGGATTCCAGTACTCATCCACTTCGGGATCCAGGGCGGTCCCGGAGGGGTTGCCTACCACGAGAACATCAATCCCTTCAAGCTGCACGACATCGCCCGCGACTTTCCCGAGGTGACGTTCGTGATACCGCACTTCGGCTGCGCCTGGGAGCGCGAAACCCTGCAACTGTGCTGGGCCTGCCCCAATGTCTGCGTGGACACGAGCGGTAGCCTGCAGTGGATTCGGTGGGTGCCCGGCGAAGTCACCATCAAGTACCTGTTCCGCAAGTTCTACGAGACCGTGGGGCCGGCGCGCATTCTGTTCGGATCCGACTCCAGCTGGTTCCCGCGCGGCTTTGCCCGGCGCTACCTGCAGGACCAGTTCCGGGACTGTGTTGACCTGGGCATGCCCGATGAACACCTGCAACTGATCTTCGGCGGCAACGCAGCGCGGCTGCTGGGCATTCCCGGATTGGGTACAGGACAAACAGGATGATTGTTGGGGGGATTGATCATCTCCCACTGATTCGGTGTCAACGAAAGGAGAATCACCTATGAAGACGCCACGTCTGGTTTTGATATTGGGACTGCTGACCGTGGTCCTGTTTGGGTTAACGGCCTGCGAAGCACCGGCAGCGCCCAGCGCTGCCGAGGCGGAGCCGGAGGTAGTGGAAATCGAGTACTGGCAGTACAACTTCGAGGCCCGGGTCCTGGCAATGGACCGCCTCATTGAAATGTTTGAGGCGGAGAACCCCAACATCAAGGTGGTGCACAACTCCGATGTGCCCTACGCCGAGTATCGGGACAAGATCGCCGCCAGCGTACCCGCTGGCGTGGGACCCGACGTGGCCACCCTGTTCTACGGTTGGCAGACGGTCTGGCTGGACGCGGACTACCTGGTGCCTCTGCCCGAGGACGCCTTCCCCAAGGCCATGATTGACGACGAGTTCAGTCCGCTGGTGCAGGCCAGTTTCGTGGACGGGACCCTGTACACGATCCCGACCGCCGTGCGCGCGTTGGCCATGTTCTACAACAAGGATCTGATGGCCGACGCGGGCCTGGATCCCGAATCGCCGCCCACGACCCTGGACGAGTTGGCCTCCCAGGCGGCGGCCTGCACAGTGCGGGCGGACAATGGGGACTACGAGGTGCAGGGGTTTGTCGTGGATTTGGCGGCCCAGGACCACCACTGGTTCCGGGAAGTGCTTGTGCGTCAGTTTGGCGGCGAGCCCTTCTCCGGGGACGGCCAGTCCGTAACCTGGAATTCCGAGGCCGGACAGCAGGCCTGGGACTACCTGCTGAAGTTCAAGACGGAGCTGGAAACGGGTGACCGCGATCTGTTCGACGGCAGCACCCAGGCCTTCCTGGCGGGCCGGGCCTGTTTCCACATCGACGGGTCGTTCCGGCTGGGCACGATTGCGAACAATGCTCCCGACCTGAACTTCGGTGTGGTCGAACTGCCCTCCCACAACGGCGTGCAGAGCACGTTCGGCAGCTACTGGACCCACGGCATCACGCAGAAGGGCGCCAGCGACCCCGCGCGCCTGGATGCCGCCGTCAAGTTCCTCCAGTTCGTCACGTCGGACGAAGCCGGCTCGATCTGGGTGGACATGGTGGGCGAACTGCCCGCGCGTCTCAACGCCGGATCCGATCCCGAACTGCTGGCGGATCCGAAGCTCGGTGCCTTCGCGGCGGGTTTGGGCTATGCCCAGGCCACCTTCTTCGTGAACGAGTCGGAGCAGCGCCAGGCCCTCATTGATGCCTACGACATGGTCGTGCTGGGCGGGGAGGAGCAGAACGCGGCACTTGAAATCGCGGCGGAAACCGTCCAGGACATCCTGGACGCCCATTACAGTCAGTAGCGGAATCGATCCCTTTGGGAGGCACAGGGACGGGATGCAATCTGCGTCCCGTCCCCTCCCGACCGGAGCCGCGGAACCATGAGACTGACGCTGAGGCAACGGCAGGTGCTGTGGGCCTATGCGTTTCTGAGCATCGCGTTGGTGTTCTTCGTCATCATTCGGTGGTATCCGGCCCTGCTGTCCTTCAACATCGCGTTTCGGGACTGGAACACCTTCAAAGGTGCCGGTCCCTGGGTGGGCCTGGAGAACTATGCAGCCATCTGGGATGACATGTGGAAGCCCCGCAGCGATGTCCGGGCCGCATTCACCAATACGCTTGGCTATGTCCTCTATGGGGTGCCGGCCCAGATGGTCCTGGCCTTGGCCGTGGCCCTGCTGCTGGACCGCATCCGGGTACTCTCCACCCTGTTTCGGGTGGCCTACTTTGCCCCCTACGTGACCTCGGCTGTGGCCGTGGCCTTCGTCTGGAACTGGCTGTATCTGCCCCAGACCGGCCTGCTGGCCCAGGTGTTCGATCTGCTGCGCATTCCGGAGCAGCCCTTCACCAAGAGTCCCGACCAGGCGCTGGCTTCAATCGCCGCGGTGGCGGTCTGGCAGACCCTGGGCTACTCGGTGATCATCTACCTGGCCGGCATCAAGCAGATCCCCGCCATGTACTACGAGGCGGCGCGCATTGACGGTGCTGCTGGCGTACGGCTGTTCCGGCACATCACGCTGCCCCTGCTCAACCCCGTCATCGTCTATCTCACGGTCCTTTCCACGATCTCGTTCCTGCGGCTCTTTGCCTTGGTACAGAACATGAGCCCCCAGGGCACGGGGGGACCGCTGAAGAGCACGACCACCGTCGTGCTGGAGGTGTACCGGAAGGGGTTTTCGAGTTATGACATGGGCTATGCGGCCGCGCTCACCGTGGTTCTGTTCTTCGTGATCCTGTTGATCACGGTGGTGCAGCTGCGGTTCCTCACACGGCGATTCGAGTACTGAAGTCGGCGAAGTGCGGTGGCCTGCATGTATTCCCAGGGTGATGGCGGTCAAGGCCGATGGGCAGAGACGTTGCCTGCGGCAGTTACCAATGAACCTTCGGGTGCGCGCAGCCTGCCGGATGGTTGGATGACGTAGCGGTATGTCAACGCTGGCTTCATCGGGCGGCACCCTTGCCGCTTCAGGTTCCGGGCGCATGGGGCGTTGGGGCATCCAAGGGGTGACCTACGCCCTTTTGTCGGTGGGCGCCCTAATGATGGTTACACCTTTCCTGTGGATGCTGATTACCAGCTTCAAGCCGGCCCCGGAACTGGTGGAGTTTGCGTGGTTGCCCAAATCTCCCACCCTGGCCAACTACCAGCGTGTGCTGACCACCTCCAACTTCGTGCGCTGGTACTTCAACAGCATTGTGGTGGCCCTGTTCTCCACAACCTGCGTTGTGCTCTTCGACTCGCTGGTGGGCTATACGCTGTGCAAGTTCGAGTTTCCCGGCAAGAACCTGATCTTCCTCGGGATGCTGGCCACGTTGATGGTGCCCACCGAGATGTTGATCATCCCGTGGTTCGACATGAGCGTGCGGTGGAGCTGGAACACGGGTCTGGCCCAGTACTGGGGCATTGCGTTTCCCGGGGTCATCACGGCCGCCGGAGTGTTCCTGATGCGCCAGTTCTTCAACGGTGTGCCCAACGACCTGCTGGACGCCGCCCGCATGGACGGCATGAGCGAGTTCGGCATCTGGGCCAAGATTGGAGTGCCGCTGACCCTGGCCGCCATGGCGGCCCTGGCCATCTTCAACTTCATCGGCAACTGGAATGCCTACCTCTGGCCCCTGATTGTGGCCAGTGAACGGGCGTACTACACCCTGCCCGTGGGTTTGTCCTTCTTCCGAGGCGAGTCGACCACCGAGTGGGAGAAGATCATGACGGCGGCGAGTTTGGCCAGCGTGCCGCTGCTTTGTGTTTTTCTGGTGTTTCAGCGGTACATCATCGCCGGGGTGGCGTTGACGGGGCTAAAGGGTTGAGGCCTAGCTGGGCAATCCAACGACGCCTTGAGCCTGGAGTTGCTGTCAACCGACGGTGGTGGCAGCGGGCTCTGCATGGACGCGCGGCGGTTCCAACCACGATCGGGGGGAGCTGCGGTGGTTGGGATGAGCAATGGTGGCAGTTGACAAGCAGCCTCGGCCCTGTTCTAACCTTGCCAATGATCATTGGCTATTGGTTGAATTGCAGCGATAGTCCAGGGAGTGCAGGATGTTGCCCCAAATCACTGTGCGTTTGCCGGACGAACAGGTTGCAGCCTTGGATGCGGCGGCCAAGGCTCTCAAGCGCAGCCGGGCCGAAGTGATCCGCCAAGCCGTAGAGAAGTACCTGGAGGATTTTGACGACCTGTCGGCGGCGGTGGAGCGATTGCTTGACCCTTCCGATCCGGTTTTGGATTGGGATGAGGTTCGGCGTGAGCTGCTAAGTTCAGGCTAATGCAGCACGGCAAAGGAATTAGCCTGTTTACTACTGGATATCTGGACGCGTCTCATTGAGGCCCTCAGGCTTGATGAGGGCGATCCGGATTTCCTCCCGTGGTGTTAACTCTCCGGCAGTACCGCCTCGTACTCATAGACCGGAGTCTCGATTGTGCGTACGGGAAGACCCTCTTCCCTTACGATTTGGTGCAGACGTTCAACCGTCTCCGGGGAGAAGTGCCGTTCTCCAGTCTCGAGGTTGATCCGCGCAGGGACGTGTTCGATGAGGAACAGACGGCCCCGAAATTCGATGTGGTACGTAACCTTCCTCTCCACCAGGGTTTCCTGCCATGGTTTGTTCTCAGTCATGGCGTCCTTTCCTTGTCTTGAAGTCGATCCATCGGGTTGGTTGAGGTTCGTACAGGGTGATGATCTTGATAATCGGTCTTGATGGGTAGCTGCAATGAATCCGGTTCCCGGTGAAGGCGATGCCCACGGGGACGGTTCAGTCCTCAGGACAATCGCATCTGTTTCGATAGGTTTTTTGAACAAGCACCTCCAGTGCCGAACAACCCGTTCAAGCGTAGTCATGATGCTCCAACTGGCTCATTATTCTCCGTTTCGAGGACGGAGGTGTCTACGATGTGGAGTCGACTACCACTGATGAAAGGGGAACCGCGATGCCGACGAACAACCCACCGCACCCCGGAAAGGTGGTGCGAGTATCTTGCTTGGAGCCACTCGGCCTCAGTGTCACCGAAGGCGCGCGGGTCTTGGGCGTGAGCCGTCAGGCCCTCTCGAACCTGGTCAACGGCCATGCGCGGATTTCCGGCGACATAGCGATTCGTCTGGCTAAGGCCTTCGGCTCGACCACGGAATCATGGATACGTCTGCATGCGGCCTATGATGTTGCTCAGGCCCAGGCACGGGAGCATGAAGTCGAGGTCGACCGCTACGAGCCACAGTCTTCCTTATGACTGTTCAGCAACTGTGTGGAAAGTCAAGCCTTGATAGTCGCAGCTCGGGTGACGGCGGTATCGGTACTGCCTCAAGCCAGTCAAGTGGCCGGGTTGTATTCCATTAGCTAACGGAGCCGGACCATGATTCAGCAGTTCGTCATCAGTCGGGACGATGCCATCTATGAAGCCTGGCCCGATGTAGTCCTGACCCCTTCGGGCAGACTGCTCTGTGTTTTCGCTGAGTGTACGCATCATCATGATCGGTCCTACACGCGCATCATGCTGACCGAGTCCGATGATCGTGGTCGAACCTGGGCCCCAAAACGCCCTCTGACCGACGGTACGCAAGGGTTGCCCTATTACAACTGCGGTCGTATCATGCGTTTGAGTGATGGCCGCTACGTGATCATCGTTGACAAGGTGTACGAGCGCGGCGAAGGTGGGGGCCGGATTCTGTTGTACTTCAGTGAGGACGAAGGCCAAACTTGGAGTGAGCCCGTCGAAACCCCCGCCCGCGGCATCGTGCCGGACAAACTGCTTGAACTTGATTCGGGCCGCTGGATTCTCTCCTGTCACGACAAGGAGGATGGCTTCGGCTTTCTGGTGCAGCGGCTGTGGTATTCGGATGATCAGGGTGCAACCTGGTCCGAGCCGGTGGTTGTCGGACGACAGGAGGGGCTGAACCTGTGCGAGGTGTCAATTCTGCCCTTGGACGATCAGGTGTTGGTTGCCTTCATGCGCGAGAACTCCTTCCAGGGATGGGACTGCTTCAAGGCCATCTCCCGCGACAACGGCGAAACCTGGGGTGAGCTGATCAAGTTTCCCCTGCCGGCCTGCCATCGTCCCGTCGCTGGCTGGCTACAGAATGGACAGATCATGATCACGCACCGTTTCATCCAGGGCGGCAGGCGCGGCTTCTTCGGCGGGCATCAGAACTTCTTCGCCGCCTTGACCGATGTGGAGTCGGCGTTGGCCCCCACCCGTGACGAGACGCAAACCCGCATTCTGCCCATCGACTTTGACCGCTCGTCCGAGAGCGATACCGGTTATTCCGGCTGGGTGCAGTTTGACGACGGCGAGATTTACATTGCCAATTACGTCGTTGACGATGCACCCAAGGGGCAGATACGGGGGTATGCGCTGCGGATGGAGGACTTCCTTCTCTGAAATCACATTGGTAGATGATGTAGTTGACTGAATTGGCATTGCTTGTGGCAACGCAGTGCCTACCACGGGTAGGGCTGATGCCAGCAGGACCAGGCCAGGATGCGGGCCGCCTCCACCGGCTCCCGCGGTGCCAGTCGCCTGGCTGGTGTCGGAGCACTGCCCCCGGTCAGGCCGCAGGACTGTTTGAAGACCGCCAGACGGTCTGGTTGCGGAGATCTTCCACTGCATCCAAACTGAGATCGATAGGGACCTTGCGGTTGCGTCCGACGGGAAGCACCGGTTCGGCCCCCTGCTTGATGATGAAGCAGCACAGCGCGTCGGCCACACAACCCCAATCCGTCAATAGGTGAGCTTGTGCCTCGTCGTTGGCCTTTGCCGGAAGTTCAGTGCTGGTTACCGCCAAGACTGATTGGACAACCTGGAGGTTACTCTCCTTCTCAGGCGGCTGACACCAGCAGGAAATCGGTCGGTGTAATGATAGATACCCTCTGAAACGGGTTCAGTACCAGCAGGTCATCGTCTCCGGTCACGATGTAGTCTGCCTTGCCGCTAACTGCCAATTCCAAAATTTTATCGTCTTCGGGATCCCGGCAGACTTGAATCTGATCGACGACTTCAACCAACTCCGATGCATCCAGCAGAGCCATCAAGAACTCTTCATGTTCTTGATACGAGATGTAACTGTCGAACCGAGGCCGACCGAGTACATCGGCAAGTTCTTCAAGGCTGTGGACATCAGAATCATTCCATTCTTTAAAACCCAAATCAGCGCTTTTCCCGGCACTGACCGATTGAACAACGCTGCACTGATGATGACGTTTGTGTCAAACAGACAATGAGTCAATCTTCATCTAGAATGGATCGCAGAATTTCCGGGGTTAACCCCCGTTGCCGGGCGTTGCGGCTGAGTTCTTCCATGACCTCTTGAAGTGACCTGCGGGTGCCGGTGGCCTCGCGTAAGCGCAAATTCACCAGTAGATCCAGTTTGCGGCGTTCACTGTCCGACGCCACCCGGTACGCGTTGGCCACCTTGGAGTCAACGGATACGGTGATTTGCTCAGTCATCCTTGCCTTTCCAGATTGACTTCGAATTATCCATCCTGTCAGCCAAGTCTGCCAACTCAACGGCCGCATGCGCCAAGGCCGCTTCCCCGCGGGGACGGCCACGCGATGCCAGGCCCGCCCTGAACATGGCGAGGACAGTTCAACAACAACGCAGACTGGACTTGTCAATTGGCACAGCTCCCATCCCTTGGTACAGCCTGTTGAGCAGGTTCGGTTGTCATGTCGTGTGGTTCAAGGCATGTGGGCATGAGGAAACAAGCAGCCGTTGAGCCTATGGACTATCCGGCTACGTCGTTCTTTCATTGAGTCCTCGCCAGTCCCTACACATGCTGCGCAACGTCGAATGCAGAGCTATGCGCCTCCTCCTCTGTCTGGACTCTCAGGGTCCGGTCGGCGGAGGTTCTACAATCCGCGTTGTGGCTCTCCTCGGTATCGGCACAAGGCCGATGCCCCGCTTCGCATGTGGATGCATGTCCGTAAAACTGCGCCCGCCCCCTGGCAATAAGCACTCTCCAGCGGCACTGTTCCCGGCCACTCGGACCGTCGAGCCCAAACCCGGCCGCGATTTGCGCCATGATCCACGTGCCCGGCAGGTTGCAGTTGCTGTGGCACAGGTGTCCGGGGTGACGCGCTTGTTGCTGTTTGGTTCCCGGG
The DNA here is from genome assembly GCA_965219935.1 of Caldilineaceae bacterium. GTDB lineage: Bacteria > Chloroflexota > Anaerolineae > Caldilineales > Caldilineaceae > Bin34. The sequence continues at coordinate 3,555,824 of CBDCOU010000003.1, forward strand.
CCCGCGGCGATTACGCCCCCGGCTCCGACATCGACCTGCTCGTCGTTGGCGACCGTACGCCCGCGGTGGCCGATGCCTGCCGCCGGGTCGCGGCCCGGGCCGCGCGGAATGTCTACACGGATCCGCCCGCGGTCGACGTGACGGTCCTAGACACAGCCCATTTCGATTTCATGCAGCATGGCCTCAACCATGTGGCCGCCTACGCGGCCCGCGAAGGCGTTACGTCCATGGGTGATCGCTACAAGCCCCCCAAGCCGCCGCCCGACCACCTACCCGAGACGCGCCGCCGCGAAGCCATGGAACGGACTGCTTACGCCCGTGACAACCTGCTCTTTCTGGAAGAAACCGTTCAAAGAGGCATCTCCCGGCCGGAAATCTCCTGCAACTGGGATCGCTTCCTGGGACGGGATGCTCAAGGGGCACTGGAACATGCGCTCAAGGCTGTCATTGCGGTCCACGGTCGTAAGTACGAACACACCCACAAGCTCCCGGAACTGCTGGAAGCCGCACAGGTTAGCGTGCCCACCTTAACCCTAACTTCCAACCTGGAGATGCTGTCCGCCTTCGCCGGCGGCACCGCCTGTGAATCCCCGGACCTGGATGAAGACGTGGAATACATGGTGCAGTGCGTCAGGCATGATGTGACACAGATGTTCGACATCTGCGCGGCCAAGGGCGGCTTCGATCCGTGGACCGTGACCCCGGCCGACTATCGGCGCGGGGACTGATCGGCGCAACCACGACACTCCGGTTATATCCCGCCGTCCGGGAATGATCGCGGCCCCACGCACGATACGCGTCACGATCCGCGGGCTGCTCTTTGGCTCCCGCGTTCGGGGAAACCACCGAGAAGACTCGAACTCCCTGCCTCCCCAATGTTTACCCGGGTTCGAACCTGGCGCGCCAACTGATCAGGGCATTCTCCGAAGTCTCGACGAGAGGCTGGATATCGGAGCCGCGCCGGCCTGATTCCTCACGGGCGACCAGGCGACATACATCCCTGGTTTGCCAACGGGCCTCTTCGGCAAGCATGTACAGCTTTTCCTTTGCGATGGCGGCATCCGAGTCCGATGCAGAATCGTAGGTCGAATTCAGTTGCTGAATCCTGTCTTGCAGGGCCCCGGTTCCCATCCCGAGAGGTTTGGCTGCCAGATCGGGGTCCTGTTCAAGCCGTTGCCACACCCACTGCTCGGGTGAACCCTTCCCGGGAAGGAAGACAACCGTGGCACCAGCTCCTGCCTCTTCAATCCTGCGCTGAATGTTCCCTTCGGCTTGATCGCCGTCAAGCACGAAGACGAAGTTGCGGATTCGCCCGAACTTCGTGAATGCCCTGGCATGGGCAGGGAACTCGTCGGCACGGGTGTCCCGGCCAATGCGAACGATGTCGTTGCGCATGTATTGGCGGCGCAGCACGATATCGAACACACCCAGAAGCACTCCCTCGGCCGCTTCATCCTCACACAGGATGTTCAGGGATTCGTTGGTGCGTCCATACAAGGCGTGTTGCACAACATCCCTGTAGCCAGTCTGCATCGACACTGCGCCGCTTTTCCGATCCCGGTCCAGGAAAATCCTGCCGTTGGCAGGCACGGTGTCCAATACCACAGGGCTGTGGGTGGTGACGATGACTTGAAGATTGTTCCGCAGTGCCAGTTGCTGCAGTTCGATCATCAGCAGTTCCTGTAGCCATGGATGAAGGCCTGCCTCTACTTCGTCAATCAGTACAAGCGCATCTGTCACTTGGCCGACATCCTGGGCAATGCGCAGAATGGCGCGTTCACCAGCAGCCATGTGTAGTTCCGAATACTTCGGGCCGAGATCCTGTTCGGCGAAGAGCAGGTTCTTCCTGCCGCTCGACAATCTGACGACATGGGCGTACCGGAACGGGAGGAGCCGGTGTGCCAAGGTGATCTGCGATGCATTGAGGGCATCTTCAACGGGTTGCGTCTTGAGCCTGGACATGCTCAGGACTCCCCGTACCTCAGCTGGGTTGCTCAAGTTGCTCAAGGTCCTCAAGTACACGTGCCTTGAGGGCTGTGTGGCTCCTTTGCGACCAAAGAAGCTCCGATTCCATCCCTTGGCTCGACGCCAACGCATTGCCCGTTGCCCATCGGGAGTCGCATACTCGAACTCCAGCGATACCCCGTTCCGTGCATCGGCACGACCAGGAAAACTCGGTTGGTAATCAGGAAAGAGGGTGGACGGCACAAAGGCCTTTGTGCCTGCACCAGGTACTCGGTATGCACAGGCTGCTGCAGAGAGGACTGTGGTCTTCCCGCTCCCGTTCTCTCCCGCGATGACGGTCACGGGATAGTCCAGCGGGATTCGAAGAGGGCCGATTCCTCGAAGTCCATCGATGGTCACTGCACTCAGGAAGTGCGGAAAGTGGATTTTCTTCCCTTGCAGACTGCCCCAGAGTTCCCGTTGGCGTGTTTCAACCATGTGGGAGAGTCTCCTTGGTGCTTTGGGATCGGCCCCATGCATGTCTCAATCGATCTTGGAACAGGGGTGGCCTTGGTTTGCACTGGATGAAAGGTACACAGACCGTAGCTGCCGTGTTTGGAACCAGCCCTGAACGAAGTCGTGAAGCACAGCAAGGAGAGCGTACTCAATCCACTCCTGAATGTTCAAGAGGATTGTTACTCCTTTCCCTCCACAACCGCTATCTCCTCTTCGGTCAAACCAAACAGTGCATACACCCGCCGATCAATCGCTGCTTCCCAAGCTGCTGTCTCGGCTGAAGGGTCGGACTCTTTCACCTCCAAGATACAGTCAACTAACTTGGTAAGCTTCATTCGATCATCATAATGCAATTCCGGGATCGGCAATTGCTCCAACTCGTAGCCTTGTACATTGTTATTCGATGATGTAATACGGAAGAACCAATCCATAAACCTCGAGTTGAGCAATGCCAGAAACGCTTTGCTGTTTTCCTGGATTCGAAGTTTGGTCTTGTTTACTGAATGTCCACACAAATAGTCAACGGGTGGGTGTTCGGCTAATCCAAAATGTAACCGGCGCACGTCGTTAGTGCCAGTGACTTGCTGGGAAATCAGAAATACACTTGTTCGATTTGCTTTGACCTTATTTGGCAGAAAACCATGGTCACAATATTCAGTGGAGGCTCCAAAGTTTATAACAAAACGTCCTACGTGACGGCCTCGAACAAGACGTACGGATGAAGGAGTATGTGAGTAATACTCCGCATGTGACGACAAATTTAGGTCGCCTTGGGTGATATCTGAAACAAAATTATGCAGTGGTCGGACGGTGTGATCTCCTGCAATTTTCTTCAAAATGCCAATACTGCCTTGGCCTATTCGGGGAAAGCAATGCAATGACGGATAGAGTTGATCAATCATGGCCCGCGTGATAGAAACAAAACGCAAGTGGTCAATAGTGTCGGCGTCATTGCCTATCGAAATCTTGACGGTGCCCTTGCCTGGACGAGATTTGACAAATTGATAGATACATGTTCCCTGTGTGACACTTTGAAAGATTTGCGCTTTAGGGGTTGATGCCGTCTTGGGGAATTCAATTATATGGTGCAGTTGAGTTTGACTAAGCAATAGAAGACGTGTAGCAGCCGAAGACAGGTCGCACATCAAACTACTTTGTACAATAAGGGTGGCAACTCCGCTAGATTTGCATAAGTTGTATGATTGTTCCACAAACAATTTGTATAAGTTCTGTTTGCCTTTGTCCTTACCTTCCGAAAAAGGGAAACGGGTTTTAGGGTATGTGCGTTTTTAAATTTGACGATATGGGGGATTGCCGATGGTGATGTCAAAACCTTCAGAAACTCCAAACATGTAGGCGGCATCAAACCATTGGGCAGCCGCAGCGTTTTGATCATAGGGGTCCCATTGGGCAACTTTGTTAGCATTGTCAAAATCTAAACCTTGAGCGCGTAGTTCGGCAGCAAGTTCTTGGCGTAGGTTTCCATCTATCCTGCGATGTTCTTCTTTTTGCTTCCGAGTATTGGCATGGAAATGTTGCTCGCGGTTTGTTTGTAAACTCTGAGCCAACTGTTGAATTCGATCTGAAATCAGACTACGTTGCAAGTCGTATAGGGGCATTAATGTGTCGGCTGCGACGAATCGTGTCTCTAGATTAGGTAGCGGTTTGATGCCATAGTTGTCCCTGGAGTTGGTGCTTGGTTCCTGTTCGATTGCTAGAGTGATGAAAAAACGCAGTTTGGCAATCTGGATAGCGATGGGTTGGATATCTACCCCGTAGATGCTATTCTGGATAAGATACAACTTACGTCCAAAGTCTGAGTCTCGGTAACGCTGGAAAGTTGCACTGATTTCGATCAACTGTGAGTCTCGCTTCTTCTGGGCGTCAGTAGAAAATGCATTGGCTGCACGTTGAATCGATGTTTCTCTTTGAATCTGTTCCCAAAGTGTGTTGTTGGGATCTAAGCGTTGTAATACCAGTGTCAGTTTGTGCAAAATGCCCATGGGAAAAGCACCTGAGCCAACCGCTGGGTCCAATACTGTGAGATGAGCGATTACACGAACGATACAAACCCTTTCCTCGTCCGCGAAGTTCGACTCTTCATCAAAGTCGTATGAATGATCTAGTAAGCGACGCAGGCGTTCCTGCCCTTCACGGTTGTCGTCAGTTGTGAATACCTTTCCTGCTAGCATAGTGACGAGTGCTTCGTCTACCATGTAGTCCACTACCGATCGAGGAGTGTAATAGGAACCAGTCTTTTTGCGTGCAGTCAATTTTGTGTCGGGATCGACCGAGGCCAAAAGGTTTTCGAAGACCCTCCCAAGGAGTTCAGGGTCAAGCGCAACTTCATGCTCGACTGGAGTGTGCTCTTCAACGGTGAACTTGTAGTGTTTGAAGATGTCGATCAGTCCTTCGTTGTTTGCATCTCCAAAGAACAAGTGGTTAGGGTAGCTCAATAAGCGATGGTGTTCCGTGATGTCTGAGAAGCAGTCTATCCGGTAACCACCGACTTGAGTTTCATCGAAACTGTCCAGACAATCAAACAGGCCGCCATTAATAAACGGTGTCTTATCGAGAAGCCCTTTCAGCTTGTCAGGTTTGGCCATTTCCCTTTCGTAACGGTACAACGATGGGTTTCGATGGTCGTCAACACTTTGTTGACTGAAGGCCCGTTGGGATACTTCAGTGTTTAGTGTGGCAAAGAATAAATTTTGTAGGACTGCTCGGTAGTAGGAGTCACCTCTCGCTCGGTCATAGTGTTTCAGGAGTTTGGCTACTTGGGTCTCGTTGAAAAGCTCCTCGGCAACAAGGCCATTTTCCTTGATAAACCAAACGAACATCATTCGGGTGATCAAACGAATGACGTGCTCTTTCTTCTGCAAAATTTTGGTCTGCTCTGAAGGAAATCTGGCAGTCTCGACCGCGTGTTCAAACCAACAATAGAGCTTCTGATAGAAATTCTTATTGAGTTCCTCAGTGTCTAGTGCGAACAACCAAGATTCCTTTAGACTATCAAAAGTGCGGTCAAGGCCCTCTTGGTTCACCCATTGCAAACGCTCTTGTAATGTCAAATCGTACAGGATCTCCCGATGAGCCCGATGCGGGTTGGTTGGATCAATGTGACGGATCAAGGATACACTGCCTAGCACCGCTCGTTCATTGTCACGTTTATGAGGTCGGCGATATACCAAACCCAAGGTGATGTGATGACTAGCTGTACGGAACAATACCACCACAGGAGTGTGGATGTTTGGTAGTCGTTTGTTGACTTCACGAGTGAAGTCTGCGTATTTTCCACGAGGGTAAGAGTCCCCACTTAGCTGAACAGCTGCAAACACGAAGCACTTGGAATTGCTGGCTTCAAACTCTGAAGTTTGAATGTTTTCGTTGATTTCGTGGTCCGTAAGCTGAAAGAGAATGTGGACTGACTTCGCATTAGCCCTGAAAATATGTTCTGCCTGTGTGTTCGAGTAAGAACCGCCGAACCATCCGTAGAAGTCGCTGAGTGCACCAGTTTGGCCTGGAAGTAAACGTTCGCTGTTGTAACCCATTTTGCTGAACAGGTTTGTGCTAGCAGTGAGTAGGTCGCCACCAGCCAACGACTGCAGCGCCAAAATGATGGCGTTCTTGGTTTGCTGCGTGATCATGTTCCTTTTCCTTCCTTGATGACCAACCATGTTACAAGTTCGAAATCGCTGCTATTCTGAGGCGATTCAGAGATTCTAGGTATCTTGTGACCATGGAACAGTGCAGCTTTGGTACTGCTAACATGACGTTGCTGGACATGTGCCATGACAACATTCAACAACTTGTCGTAGTGAGCCATGTTCCGACCGTGGGTTGTATCTTGGTCAAAGCGGTCACACAGCTCAGCGAGGGGCATAGCTTTGCCAGCAGTAGCAGACTCGAATACTTCCAGTGTCTGCCGGGCGTTGGCACAACCATAGCGAATGTTTCCGTTGTCAAGCAGATACACAAAGTAAAAAGGATGTACCGGACTAGCTGGTCGTTGGCGTTGTTCGGCGCTGGCATTGCGCTGTCGTAGGCAGAATATCACCCCTGGTTGGACTGCTGCCGATGGGGAAGTTATAGCGTACACCCCATATGGCATAGTCTCCAGCACGTCCTTGTTACGTTCTAGGTAGCGCAGCAACTGTGTGAAGAAGTGGTCTAGTGTAAAGTCGCCCAAGACAGGGCCGTCGTCTAAGTCGTCTAGGTCCGGAACTTCACCACGAAGTTTGAGCAATTGTTCGTCCCGGAAGCTTAGGTCCCGCTTCGCATCATCCTCACTGAAGGGGTCCTCGTCACCACTGGCAGACAGATCAGCGAGGGCCATCCGGGCTTGGACTCGATGTTGTAGGTGGAGGTAGGTATCCATGTCTTGTGTGGGCCAGAAGTTGACCATTTGTACGGTTTGGTTGCGGCTGCCGATGCGATCGATCCGCCCGAAACGTTGTACCAAGCGGACTGGATTCCAATGGATGTCGTAGTTCAGGACCGTGTCGCAGTCCTGCAGGTTCTGGCCTTCAGAGATGCAGTCGGTGGCGATCAGGAGGTCAATGTCGTCCGTCTCGTTGTTCGGAGAACGATTCCATGCCTCGGGGGCGAAGTTGGACAGGATGGTGTTGAAGTCGTTGACCCCGACCGTGGTGTGGGTTTCGTCACCGGACACCATGGCCATGTTGAGGCCCAACTCGGCAGTCAACGCGGTCAAATTGCTGTACAGGTATTTTGCAGTGTCCTTGAAGGTGGTGAACACGAGCAGTTTGCGGTTGGGCTGGCTGTTGCGGTCGTAGGTGGGACTGTCTGCCTTGCCGCTGATGATCTGCTCAATCTGCCTCAATTTACCGTCACGTTTCGGTGTGACAACCTGCACTTGGCTTAGCACATTCGACAGCATGGCCTTGTCCTCGTTCAGGTCGGCCCGCCAACGAGGCAAGTTCAATTCCCGCAAACGGTACGGGTTGCGTCCCCGGTTGACAAAAAACTCCTCGTCTTCATCATCATCGTCGGGGGATACATCCGCCTCTGATAGTGTGGTGGCGGACCACAGGCCGTTTGGTTCGTAGCGGTCGATGCTGTCCAGCAGGGCGTCAATCTTGCAGATTGTGCGGTTCAACGTCAATGTCAGGGCATGGGCGGAGCTTTCCAGCCGCTTTAGGAAATTGGTGCGCATCATGCCGACGAGGAAACGTTCACTGTCCCGCTGATTGAAGTTCTGCCTCTGGCGACGGGTGGTCAGCTCGGCCAGCCTGGCTTGGTCGATGACATACTCGCTGGGTTGGTACACGGCCAGCTTGAATTCGCCAATCCGGTCGGCGATGTCTCGGTAGGACAACTGACCCTGCAGATCCGTGGGGGGATACTTGTTGATGGGGCTGGCGCGTTCTGGGAATTGGCCGATGCGTTCCATCTCGCTGTCGTAGAACCGCTCTATCTGGCGGCGGGAACGAGAGATGGACACCCCGTCCAGCAACCGCAGAAAGTCGGTACCCAGACTTTCCAACAGCTGTGTCTTGTCTCGTCTCCCGCTCAGTGATTGCTTAGTTTCCCATTCTTTGAACTCCCGCTGTGCAGCCGCTGTGGTACTGCGAATGCTATGCACGCCAAGGCTGTCCGCGAAAACCGATTCCCGCTTCCCTGTCATCAGGTAAATCTGGTTTCGCAAGTCAAGAAGCGAGGTATTCACTGGTGTGGCTGATAGCATCAGGACTTTGGTCTTGGAACCCGCCTTGATGACTTCGTCAAGCAATCGTTGATAGCGTTTCCCACCATCGTTTCTGAAGTTGTGCGACTCATCAATTACCACAAGGTCGTAATTGCGCCAGTTGAGGTTGGCCAAGTCAACGTTGCCCGACATTCCCAAATCTCGGGACAGGTCGGTGTGGGACAGCAACGTGTAGGCAAAACGGTCTTGGGGAAAAGGATTTTGGATGTGGTTGTTCCCAACCTGGTAGAGCGACCAGTTCTGCTGCAGTTTCTTGGGGCAGAGCACCAGCACGCGCTCGTTGCGCAACTCAAAGTACTTGATGACAGCCAGGGCAGTGTAGGTTTTGCCCAAGCCCACGCTGTCGGCTAGGATGCAGCCAGCGTGCTCCCGCAGTTTGGCGATGACACTCTTGACACCGTCCTTCTGGAACTCATACAGTACATTCCATACTTGGCTGTCTTGGAACCCGGCGGCCGTGGCGGGATCATCACCATCTAGTCGGGCTTCGATGTTCCTGCGGAACAGTTCGTACAGTGTCTTGTAATAGACGGCCTCCGGGGCGTAATCCCTACCGATGCGTTCCAAGGTGGCCAGCACTTGTTGCTTCACGTCCTCGGTTAGGTGCTGGTCGTTCCATAACCGGTTGAACCATGCCGATAGTTCGGCCACCGTTGCGGAGTCTGCGGTAGCTAGGTTGATTTCTAGGTTGGGTAGGTCGCTGCCACCCAACCCGCGTTTGGTGAAGTTGGAACTACCGACTACGCTCGTGGATCCGTGGGGTGACCGGGCAAGGTACATCTTGCCGTGGAGAAAGTTGGCACGACTGACCGAGCGGACATCAACGTTGTTCTTTCGCACCCACTCGGCGCACTGCCTGGCAAGGGTCTTCTGGTGCAGTACATGGTTGGGTACCAGACCGTGTTCGGTGAGTTCAAACGACTTGGGTTCGTCCTCACTAGGATCCAGATCTTCCACTGAAGTAGGGTCGCCGTACAGGAATCGGGTATGACCCACACGGTTCAGTTGGTCAGCCAGCAGTTCGTAGCCGTAGATGGTGAAGTAGGCGGATACGAAGCTGAAGTCGTCAGCGTTGGTCAAGGCCCGTTTCAGGTACTCGGCCACGGTGCTGGTTTGATTGTCGATGATGCGGTGGCTAGTCATCAGCCTCCTTGAGTACCCGAACTGTTCCCCCTGTCTTGCATTCGCTTGCGGTGCTGTGCTGGTCGGAAAGCTGTTTGGTCTCTGGATCTGCCGGAAGTGGTTCCGGATTGTAAATGTGATTGCTCTCAGAAGCTGATTCGCAGTCCTCGTCGTCCGAGACTCGTCCAAGCCAAGACGGCCAGAAACACTGCCGTCTGGAGAAGGATGATCGATGCTCCGGAAGCGATGTCTAAGTAGAAGCTGACATAGATGCCCAGCCCCGCCGACACCGACCCCAGTAGGATCGAGAGCATCATCATGCGACCGAAGCTGACCGTCAGCATGCGCGCGATCGTGGCCGGCATGATCAGCACCGCGGAGATCAGCGTGACCCCCAGCACCTGCATTGAGGAGATGATCACCGCGGCCAGCAGGAATGCAAAGACGATCGAAACCAGACCGGTCGGCACTCCCTGCACTTGAGCGACTTCGCTGTCGAAGGTGTGGAACAGCAACGGCCGGTAGTAAATCAGCAGCAGGATGGTGGAAGCGACCAGAACTGCCGCGACAACCAGCAGGTCGGTGCGGTCCACCCCCAGGATGTTGCCAAACAGCATCGCCTCGACCGAGGGCGTGTAGGACCGGGCCCGGCTGATCAACGCCACCCCCAGGGCGAAGCTGGCCGTTGTGATGATGCCAATCGCCGCATCCGCCTTGATCTCCGGCCGACGGGACAGGCTGTTGATCCACAACGCCGACAGCACCCCCCAGATCCCCGCTCCCAGATAGAAGTTCCAGCGCGCCATGAAGGCAACAACAGCTCCCCCGAACACTGCATGAGCCAAGCCGTGCCCAATGTAGCTCATGCCTTGGAGGACGATGTAGACCCCGAGTGCTCCGCACATGGCTCCCACCATCAAGGCTACGGCGAACCCGGTGCGAAAGAAGAGGAACCCGAAGGGCTCCAGCAGAATGTTCAGTGGATGATGTCCGCTCCTGCTTCGGTGTCGAAGGGGGCGTGGGCGGCAACCGGCTTCGGATGGAGTTCCGTCCAGGTATGGGAGTGGGGTGCCTCGTAGACGAATACTTTGCCGTTTTGCCGCAGCACGACCAGGTCGGCCTGATAGGTCCTGTCCAGGATCTCCTTCTGCAGAATGGCCTCCGGTGGTCCCTGGGCCACGATCGTCCGGTTCACACAGACCACCCAGGGCAGGTGTGTGGCCGCGGCGTTGACGTCGTGCGTACTCATGATGATGGTCTGCCCGGTGCGGTTCAGTTCCGCCAGCAGATGCAGGATGGTTTCCGTGTTGTACACGTCCACGTCGCTGGTGGGCTCGTCCAGCACCAGGATGCTGGGGTCGGAAACGAGCGCGCGGGCGATGAAGACGCGTTGCTGCTGCCCGCCCGACAACTCTCCGATGTGCCGATCCACCAGATGCGGAATCTTCAGCCGCTCAAGTGTGGATTCGATGCGTTCCGAATCCCCCCGCGTCGGCCAGGGAGGCCAGAACCCCGCACGCCGCAGGCCCATCCAGACCACCTGGCGCACGGTGGCGGGGAAGCTCCAGTCCACGTCCTCGATCTGAGGCACGTAACCGCAGTGGGGTCCCGACCCGCGCCGGGCCGGCTGTCCGTTGTGGGAGACGGTTCCGCTTGAGGGCGGCAGTACCCCCAGCAGCAGCTTGAGAAGGGTGGTTTTGCCGGAACCGTTGGGACCCAGCAAGGCTAGGAATTGGCCTTGGTGAACATGGATGTTGACTCCTTCCAGGATGGTTTTGGTCCCGTAGCGGAAGGCAACGTCGCGCAGTTCGACTTGCGGCTCCATGGTTCAGCCGTCGGCTTGGTTCCGCGTTAGGGGCACGCTGTCCAGGGCCTGCACGTCCCCGCCCAGGGCGGCAACGATGATGCGGGTGTTGTACAGCATCATGCCGATGTAGCTGTGTTCCGGATCCCCCGGTTCGCCCGGCAGCACGTCGTCTGCCAGGCTGGCCTCCAGCTTGGCACCGGTTTCGCGGGCTATCGCCTCCAGTACCGGAGAGGGAAACTCCGCCGCCCCGAAGATGACCGGCACGTTTGCTTCCCGCACCTGCCGAATCAAATCGGCCACTTCCCGGGCCGACGGCTCCGCCATGTCGGCCGGCTGGATGGCGCCGGTGACGGTGAAGCCGTAGCGCGGACCGAAGTAGGCCCACGAATCGTGGTAGGTCAGGAGCTGCCGCTGCGCCTCCGGCACCGTGGCGGACGCTTCGGCCAATGCGCTGTCCAACTGGCGCAACTGGTCAAGGTAGACCTCGGCGTTCGCGGCGTAGGCTTCCGCCTGAGTAGGGTCGGCCCGGCCCAGCTCGTCGGCGATTACCTCGACACAGGCCATCACAAGTTCCGGGTTCAGCCAGATGTGGGGGTTCGGGGCTCCTCCGCTCTCGGGAAACGAGAAGTCGAACACCCATTCGCTGCGGTCGAGGACCCGGTCGCCCAGGGCGACAATCGGCACACCCTCCGCGACGTTGGCCTCGGCTAGATCGAGAATCAAGGCCTCCAACTGCAGACCGTTGATGAAGATCAGTTCGCCTGCCGCAAGGTGTCTGGCATCGCTCGGAGTCGGTTCGTAGGTGTGGGAGTTGATGCCCGGCGGAACCAGTGCCCGCAGGTCCGCCAGATCCCCAATCACGTTGCCAATGATGTCGGCCAGGGGAGCCACCGTCGTCACCACCTGTAATCGGTCCGGGACTGCTGGCGGCTGTTGTGGTTGTCCGGTACCGTCGATGGCCGTACAGCCGGCCGCCCACAGACAGCACACCGCCAGCAGGCCAAGCAGGCGATAGCGGAAGGTTTTCGTGGTTTGCGACAGGAAGTGGGGCATGGGCGCGACTGCAGTTGCCAGGCTGTGCCAGTCAGAGTTCCGCCGTCCCGCCGGCTGAGTGCGGTGTTTGGCAGACGGGGCACATCACATTATCCTGCCTGCCGGACTCGTAGGACGCAATTCCCAATTACACGCGGAGACAAAATTCCATGTCCGACCATCAGATAGGCCTGACAGTGTCCAATGGCATCCTGGACCGGTTCAAGTCCCTGCTCTACCTGCCGTCCCCGTCCAGCCGGGAGCAGGCCATCGCCGCGGAGATTGAAGATCAGGTGTCGGCCATGGGCCTGACCCCGCAGCGGGATGCCGGAGGCAACGTCTGGGTCGAGCTGGAGGGCGAGGATTCCTCCCTGCCCTTGTGGCTGTATGCGGCCCACATGGATGAAATCGGCCTGGTCGTCACCAAGGTACGGGAGGACGGCAATCTGGAGGTCGCGCGCAATGGAGGTCTGTATCCCTGGAAGCTGGGCGAAACCCCGGTTGAGGTCCTGGGGGACGGCGAGACGGTTCTGGGTGTTCTCAGCATGGGTTCCCTGCACATCCCCCAGGAACAGCGCAAGCCTGTGGAATGGGAAGCAACTTGGATCGAGACCGGCCTGAGCAAGGAGCAGGTGCTGGCCCGCGGTGTGCGGCCCGGATCCTCGGCCGTTCCCCATGCCGCAGTCAGGGGCCCAATCGTCTTTGGTGACCCGGACGATCCGATGGCGGGTTCATGGACCTTCGATGATCGACTGGGCTGCGCGATCCTCCTGGAACTGCTCCAGGATCTGGTCAATTCCGGGGCCAAGCCCCGGCGCAACACGGCCATCTCGTTCGTGCACAACGAGGAGATTGGAGGCTTCGGTGCCAAGAACCTGACGCGCAAGCTGCTGCCTGAAACGTTCATCGCGATCGACGGAGCCCCGGTTCCGCCCGACGCTCCGCTCGTCGTCAACGACCAGCCCGTTGCCTGGAGCAAGGACACCATCGCGCACTTTGATCACGCACTCATGAAGGAACTGCTGGCGGCGGGCAGGGAAGTGGGTGTGGAGGTGCAGACCGTGGTCTATTCCAGTGCGGCCAGCGACGCCTCCATGTCGTTTGCCGCCGGCTGGGTGGACCGCGCCTTGACCTTCGGCTGCGCGCGGGGCAACAGCCACGGCTACGAACTACTGAAGTTGGCGGTGCTGGAGAACACCCTGAAGGTTTTGGCCCGGTTTGTGGCTACCCGGTGAGCCGTGACGGTTGAATTCAGTGGCTGGCGGAGAGCTGTGTTCAGCGGGTAGCCCTTGCGCGGCTCATCGGCAGACCGCGATCCACAACCGGACAGCACTGCATGGGACGCGGTCGGCAGATGCATGTGCGGTCGAGCACGATCGAGGGACCGGTGACAGGGAGTGCCGCGGACTTGGTGCAGGGCTTGCCCGCATTTCCGGGGTACAGGTGTGGCGACGGTTAACTTAGGTCGGGCGGTCTCCGGGCGGCAGGAGGGTTGACCAGTCGCTGGAGCCGACCAGTACGTTCAGAACGTCTGCAGGGTCGGGCACCCACCGCGTACGTTCCCAGGCTTCGGCCAAGGTATCTGCTGCATGGGCCTCCAGCTTCCCCTGTGCAACCTGCAGCCTGAGCTGGGCAATGAAAGTTGCGCGGGTTGCACTTTGACCAGCATCCAAGTCCCTGGCCCTTGCCGGATCCAGCCAAACGCCGCGCGGCGCATCCCAGGTCTGGAGGGTGTGGATATCCCTGCCCTCGTCCAGCATGCGGAACTCCCCCAGCGTGTCGCTGCGGTAGACGGGCAGCTCGTCCGCCAGGCGGAGCAGTTCAATGTCCTGGTATTCCCCGTCGTCCGCCAGGCGCAGACCCCACAGTCGGAGTTCGTCTGTCTGGCGATGCCATCGCTCCGGATCGTAGAGAAAGTACTCCCGCACGCCCATGGCTCGGTAGATCTCAACCTTGGGACCGAGGTCGTAGTGGAAGGTGGACCGGGACAGCACCTCCAGCACGAACAGGATGGGGTTGTTCGGGTTGTAGACGACTTCGTGCCGGTTGTCGCCGGGACGGGGGTGTTCCTGGATGAAGACATCCGGCATGACCTGGCCGCTTTTGGCGTAGCGGTTGGTCTTGGACACGCCCAGATCGGGCAGCTTCAGGCACCTGTCCTTGAATACGCGGTCCAAGCCCAGTAGGCGCCGCGCCTCGTTCACGCTGCTGTCGATGCTGAAACCATGGGCGCCGCCGGCCATGAAGTGAACCCCGTCCTTGCCGTAGGCGTCGTCGTCGGTGCCATCGGGTCCGTAGACGTGGTTGGGGTCGTAGGGATAATCGGGGTCGTAGTGAGGGAGATCCTTGATGTGGGCCCACCAGGCGTCGGTGGCCGTGCCGCCGTTGGGTGCTGCCGCGGGGGATGGGGGCGTTGCAGAGGCGGGTTCGAGGTTGGAGGCAAGGCCGTCGTCTTGCGCGGGCACGGACACCGGGGTGTCCGGCTTAACGGCTGCATCCATGCCGGCGACGGGTTTCGTGATGTGGTCCATGCCCACAATCGTAGGACATTGCCGCGGATGACTTTAAGGACGTATCCGCGATGTGCCGCAAGGGCGTTCTCCACACGTCGAGGGATCGGATGCTTGGATCGGAGGGAAAACCCGCGCGGGATGATGTTGGAACTGGGTTAGAGCCCCTGTTTTTTCACCCTGCCGCCTGCCGCCTTTGTATACACTCACCCTGCCTTTCGGACAGGCGCAAGTTGCCTGCCGAACCAAATTGGAGAGTGTCAAAAAACACCACGCTGCACCGTTAGCGCCAACGGAAATTCCCTGAAGCGTCACAACGCCATACAACGCAAGTCCTTGGACTTCGTCGTAAACGGTACAGGGAATGGGTTGCGGTACGGCCGCCAAGTTTTTCACCGAAACCATAAACACAGAGCCAGACGAGCCAAGTCGCGTAGGTAACTTCAGATGAGCATGAACTTTCAGGCCTTCAGCCAAAACGCACAGGACGCGGCCCGGGCCGCGATTGAACTGCTGCCGCGTTACAAGCATGTGCAGGTGGATGCCGAGCACCTGCTGTTGGCCCTTCTTTCACAGTCGGACACATCGGCCCTGCGCCTGCTGAAGCGCATGGAACTGGACGCGCGGCAGTTGGCCAACGAGGTCGAGATCGCGCTGGAGCGCCGGGCCAAGGGTTCCTTTGGCTCGTTCGGTGGCGCCGGCCAAATCCAGTTGCAGCTGACCCCGCAGCTCCAGAGGGTGCTCACCAAGGCCAAGGAGCTGGGCGGTGACGGCGAGGTCACGACGGCCCATTTTCTGCAGGCCATCGTGCATGTCGGCCAAAGCGATGCGGCTGCCATCCTCACTCGGGCCGGAGCCAGCAAGGCGCGTCTGGACGAGGCTCAGGAGGCCGAAGAGGCGGACGTCGAGAGCGGAGCCGTTCCCCGCAGCAAGTTCAAGTTCCTCTCCCAGTACAGCACCGACCTGACCCAGCTGGCGGAGGAGGGCAAGACCGATCCGGTGATTGGCCGGGATCGGGAAATCCTGCGGGTGTTGCAAATCCTCTCGCGCCGGACCAAGAACAACCCGGTGCTGATTGGCGAAGCCGGTGTGGGCAAGACCGCCATTGTGGAGGGGCTGGCCCAGGCCATTGTGAACCGCGATGTGCCCGAACCGCTGCTCGACAAGCGGGTCATGTCCCTGGATCTGGGCTCCATGGTGGCCGGTACGCGTTTCCGCGGCGAGTTCGAGGAGCGGCTGAAGGGCTCCCTGGACGAGGTCATTGAAAGCAAGGGTGAAATCATCCTGTTCATCGACGAACTGCACACGGTCGTGGGTGCAGGCAACGCGGCCGGCTCGCTGGACGCCAGCAACATGCTGAAGCCGCCCCTGGCGCGCGGCGAACTCCAGTTCATCGGTGCCACTACCCTGGACGAGTATCGGGAGAACATTGAGAAGGACAGTGCCTTGGAGCGACGGTTCGCCTCCGTGTTTGTGGACGAACCCAACTACGAGGAAGCCGTGGAAATTCTGTACGGCGTGCGCGACCGGTATGCCGACCACCACGGCGTGCAGTACACGGACGACTCGCTCGAGGCGGCGGTGAAGCTGAGCCAGCGCTACATCCAGGACCGCCAGCTGCCGGACAAGGCCATCGACCTGATCGACGAGGCGGCGGCCAAGCTGCGGGTGGCCCTGCACCTGCAGCCCAACGAACTCAAGAAGGCCAAGGCGGACATTGACAATCTCCTGAACCTGGAGGAGAAGGCCTGGAGCGAACGCAACTACGAAGCGGCCGCGGATCACAAGATTGCGCGTTCGCGCCTCGAGGCGGACTACAACGAACGCTACGCGGCCTGGCGCAAGGAAGCCGAACTGGACGAGGTGGTGGAGGAAGCCGACATCGCCGAGGTGGTCCAGGCTTGGACCGGGATCCCGGTGCGCAACCTGATGGAAAGCGAGACGGAACGGCTCCTGAACCTGGAAGCCGAGATCCGGAAGCGGATTGTCGGCCAGGAAGAGGCGATCGGGGCCGTGGCCGACTCCCTGCGCCGGGCGCGCAGCGGCCTCAACGACCCGCGCCGGCCCATTGGCGTGTTCCTGTTCCTGGGACCGACCGGCGTCGGCAAGTCCGAACTGGCCCGCGAACTGGCGGTGCAGATGTTCGACGACGAGGATGCCCTGATCCGCGTGGACATGAGCGAGTACACGGAGCGGCACTCCATCAGCCGCTTGTTCGGCGCCCCGCCCGGATACGTCGGCTATGACCAGGCCGGGCAGCTGACCGAGCAGGTTCGCCGCCGCCCCTACCGCACCATCCTCTTCGATGAAATCGAGAAGGCCCACCCGGACGTGTGGAACAGCCTGCTGCAGATCATGGACGACGGCCACCTGACGGACGGCCAGGGCCGCCGCGTGGACTTCCGCAGTTCGATCATCATCATGACCAGCAACCTGGGTGCGGACGTAATCAGCAAGGGCAAGGTGGGGTTTGCCACGCCGGTGCTCAACGAGGAAGAGGTCAAGGGCGAGTACAGCAGCCAGCTGAAGCGCATGTTCCAGCCGGAGTTCCTGAACCGGATCGACGAGGTCATCGTCTTCCGCGGCCTGGACATGGACGACATCAAGCAGATCGTGCACATCCTCATGTCCGATCTGGTCCACCGGGCCAACGAGATCGGCCTGTCGGCGGAATTGACGGAGGCTGCCGTGGACTATCTGGCCGAGATCGGCTTCGACCCTGCCTATGGCGCGCGCCCGCTGCGCCGCGTGCTTCAGAAGTCGGTTGAAAACGAATTGAGCAAGGGCCTGCTGACGGGTATGTTCAGTGCCGGGGACCATATCGTGATCGACCACGATCCCGAGGTTGAGGGCAACTACAAGCTGCGTTTCGAGGCGCGGAAGACGGATGCGGTCGAACTGTTTGCAGCGGCCGCAGGCGCGGAACAGGTGTAGGACTTCCCGTGATTGCTTCCACCGGGCAGGCAAGGATCTGCCTGCCCGGTGGCATTGCCTTCGGCAAGCGAACAGTGCAATGGGCCGTGAACAGAGCCCGCCTGCTGGAAGTGTCTGGTGGCCCGGGACCGCACGGCTTCAAGCGGATCCTTGATCGGACAGCCGCCACGGTTTCCGGTGCGTACCGCTACCGGGTGGCTCGCGATCGCTGTGCACGTCGCCGGCCGGCAGAAAAACAGGCATCTGCCAACTCTGCTTTTCGTCCGGTGACGTGCTGTCCTTCAAACTGATATACCACCGGGCTTGAGTGCGTTCAGGACCGTTGGAACAGCCGCCGTCACAGCGAGAGGTTCGCATTGTCCCCATCCAAATCGACAGGGAAACGGTTTGCCCACGACCAAACGCTGAAGTCCCTGTTTGCCGAAAGGGATGTGGTGCGGGACTTGCTCGACTTCCATGCCGCCGATCTGTTCCCCGAACTGCAGGGCTTCGAACCCTTGGAATTGGTCAGCGCTTCCACCGTGACCGCCGACGCGACCAGCCCGCCGCACCACAGGGAGACGCACCGGGACACCGTCTGGACCTTGGCGCGCAAAGGCGAAGTTGGGGACCGCGTCCTCCTGCACCTGGAGTTCCAATCGCAACGCGACTCCCGCATGTCCATGCGCATGGTCCGCTACGCCCACGACCTCAATCGGCACCGGCCGGAACTCGAGGTGTTTGGCCTGGTAATCAGCACCGGTCCGCGGCACTTCGGCGCCTGGCGGCAGCCCATGCAGTCCGTGACCGGTGCGCACGGCTACCGTTTCGAGGAGGGTGCCCTCCTGGACATCCACGACTATGAGGTGCCCGTGTTCCCGGTCACCGACTATCCGCTCCCCCCGCAGAGCCTGGTGACCGGCATCGTCGCCCTGGCGCGCATCCAGGCCGCCATCCGGCGGGGCGCGAACGAAGCTGCGGAGCAAATTCTGCCGCTGTTGCGGGCATGGATCATCCCCAGGGTCCTGGGATTGCCCGAAACCCTGCGCGAGGCCTACGGGGCCTGGTTCAAGGCGGCCTTCGACGACCTGCTCCGGGACCAACCCGAACTGCGCCGGGAGTTGCGTAGAATCATCTACATTGAAGAAGCGGAGGCGGTCATGAACACGTTCGGCAACATCATCGCGGCCAAGGAAAAGGAAGGCGAGGCACGAGGTTTGGAACTCGGCGAAGCGCGGGGCGAAACACGAGGCGAAAAGAGGATTCTCGCGCAGTTCGTGGCCGAATTCTGGGACGCCGACGAGGCGGCACGGTTCGCGCGGCAACTGGACAGTGCGGACCGCAGCCAATTCCCCACGATCGCCGACCTGATGCGGGACCAGGCCGGAGGACAGCTCCCCCGCCTGAGGGAAAATGGTCGTACCGATCCCGGTCAGTAGGGGATCCGATCCGGGTCAGAACCCCTGCACACCTCCCGGCCGTGTCCAGTTGGTCTTGTGGCGGATTCGGCATTCTCTTTGGTAACTGTCCGCAGCCGCTTGGCGTGTTGCGCAGCACCTCCTGCGTTGGATTGGCGGAAGCGGTCATGAACACATTCGGCAACATCATTGTGGCCAAGGAAAAGAAAGGCGAGGCACGAGGTTTGGAACTCGGCAAAGCGCAAGGCCTGGAACTTGGTCGGAAGGAGATCCTCATGCAGTTCGTTGCCGAGTTCTGGAGCGACGACGAGGCGGCACGGTTCGCGCAGCAATTGGATGGCGCGGATCACAGTCAATTCCCCGCGATCGCCGATCTGATGCGGGACCAGGCCGCGGGACGGCTCCCCCGCCTGCGGCAAAACAGCCGTACGGAGGCCGGCAAGTAGGCGGAACAACCTCTGTCGCGACACCATCGCTCCTCCACGGCATGCCGGCAACGGCCCGGCGTGGTTTCCCACGGCCGGTCCGGGGTCGCGGTGCTAGAATCCTGTTCTTGCCTTTCCGACGGCCTCATCCCTCGTGGACCTGTTCCTGGCGATTGCCGGCGTCATCGCGCTGATTGTGATTGCCGTCAATCTCTTTATTACCTTCGGTCTGATGCTGGTGGCCCTGCACTACACGAAGCAACTGGTGAAGCTGGCCGGAGGCTGGAGCGAACAGGGGCTGGCGGCCGGTGGACATCATGTCAACACCGCGGCCGAGTTTGTGGACAAGGCCGGTAGGCGGATTGTGGAACCGGTTGTCCAAGCCGAGGCCAAGGCGGCACAGACCCGCCGGGTGGTGGCTTCCCTATTCGCCAAGCGTTGAATGAGCGACTCCGATTCCACTGAACTGGCACCGGAACGGGCCAGGGATTCCCAAGGACGCCTGCGGCTGTTGGCCGGCATCGGCGCGGGTGCCCTGCTCGGGGCCCTGCTGGCCTGGTATGCAGGCGAGGTCAAGGCCGAAGCGGAGCAGGAAGACGGCCAAGGCGCACCGCTCAAGGCCGGTGATCTCATCACCCTGGGTGTTGAAGCGCTCGGATTTGTCAAGATTGTGTACCGCACCCTGAAGCGGATTTGACCCGGAACCGGCCGGCGGGTCCCGCGGCAGCCGGCAGAACGGGTACGACTGCAACCTGCAAGCACGAAGGAGCCTACCGGCAATGACTCTTGAACCTGTCCTGATTGCCGGCGAATGGCGCGCCCCGCGCGACCCGCAGGGCACCCTGCAGAACGAAAATCCCTCCACCAGGCAGCTTCTGCCCCAGGTGTTTCCGGTTACCGGCCGGTTGGATGTGGAGGATGCCATCGCGGCCGGCAAGGCTGCGGCCCGGGAACTGCGCAACATCCCGATCGGCCGGATCGCCGACTTCCTCGATGCCCTGGCAGCCGGCATGGAGGAACAGTCCGGACCGCTGGTGGAGATGGCCCATGCCGAAACCGGCCTGCCGGTGGAACCGCGGCTCAGTTCGATTGAGCTGCCCCGCACCACGGATCAGTTGAGGCAGGCCGCGGCCGCGGCGCGGGACGGTTCGTGGCGGCGCGCGACGATTGACACGGGATCGAACATCCGGTCGATCCTGGGTCCGTTGGATGCGCCGGTGGTGGTGTTTGGTCCCAACAACTTCCCGTTTGCCTTCAATTCCGCCTCCGGCGGCGACTTCGCCGCGGCGATCGCGGCCGGCAATCCGGTGATTGCCAAGGCCAACACCGGACACCCTGGCACCACCCGGCTGATCGCGGACATCGCCCTGAAGATCCTGCAGGCCCTGGGCCTGCCGTCCGCCATGGTGCAGCTCCTGTACCGGACTCCGCGCGATGTCGGGGCCCTGTTGGTCTCGCATCCGGACATCGGCGCCACGGGCTTTACCGGCAGCAAGGCCGCGGGCCTGCAACTCAAGGCGGCCGCGGACCAGGCCGGCAAGCCCATCTACCTGGAAATGTCCAGCGTCAATCCGGTCTTTCTCCTGCCGGGGGCCCTGCGCGAGCGGGGTGCCGAACTGGCGGCGGAGTTCTACACCTCGTGCGCCATGGGAGCCGGCCAGTTCTGCACCAATCCCGGTCTGGTCATTCTCCAGGCCGACGAGACGGGCCGGGAGTTCATCAAGGAGGCTTCCAGACTGTTCGACGAGGGCGCGCCCCAGGTACTGTTGGGTGCCGGAGGACCGGGCGACATTGCCGCGTCCGTGGCCACCCTGACCGATGCCGGGGCCGAACTGGTGACCGGCGGCAGTCAGGCCGAAGTGCCGGGATACGCCTTTGAGAACACGCTCTTGACCGTCTCGGGCGAGGAGTTCCTGCAGGATCCGGACGTGATGCAGACGGAAGCCTTTGGCACCGTAAGCCTGCTGGTCCTGGCCGACGATCAGGACCAGATGGCCGCCATCGCCGGATCCATGGAAGGCAACCTGACCGGTTGCATCTATAGCCACGGCGACGGCGAGGACGACGGAGCCTACGATACGGTGGCCGCCGAGCTGCGACCGCGCGTGGGCCGTCTGCTGAACGACAAGATGCCGACCGGCGTGGCGGTCGTGTCCGCCATGAACCATGGCGGTCCCTTCCCGGCCACGGGGCATCCGGGCTTCACGGCGGTCGGCATCCCGGCCTCCCTGTCCCGGTTCGCCGCGCTCCACTGCTACGACGAAGTGCGGCCCCATCGGCTGCCGCCGGAGCTCCGGGACGGGAATCCGACCGGCATGTGGCGATTGGTCGACGGTGAGTGGACCAAGGACTGAATCAGTTCCGCGCTCGCCTGGCCAGGCAGTTTGGAGCGGGAGACCGGATGAAGCTGGCCGGTGTGCCGGCCAAGGACAATTCACCCAACACATTGACGGGGGCATCCTGTGCACGTAGATACATCGGCCAGCGAGTTCACGAAATACCGTACCTTGGCGTTGACGGATGCCAAGGTGGTCGGCGGATTCTGGTTGCAGAGACAGTCCGTCAATCGCAAGTCGAGTCTGAACCACGCCTTCGAGAAGCTTGAGGCCTCGGGCAACATCAACAACCTGAAGCTGGCGGCTGGCGAGGGTGAGGGCTCCTACCGCGAGCCCCTGTTCATGGACTCGGACATTTACAAGTGGCTCGAGGCCGTGGGCTATGCCCTGGCCAACGAACCCGACGCGGGTTTGCAGGCCAAGGCCGAATATGTCATTGGGCTGATGGCCCGGGCCCAGGAGTCCGACGGGTACCTGAATTCCTACTACCAGGTGTTGAAGCCCGACCTGAAGTGGCTCGAACTGGCGCACGGGCACGAACTCTACTGTGCCGGCCACCTGTGCGAGGCGGCGGTGGCCTACCACCGGGGCACCGGAGACCGGAGTCTGCTCGACATCGCCATCAAGTTTGCGGACCTCATCGATCGGGAGTTCGGACCCGGCCGGCGCGACGGTCCGCCGGGACACCCGGAGATCGAACTGGCCCTGGTCGAACTGGCCCGCGAGACCGGCGAGACCCGCTATGCCCAACTGGCCCTGTTCTTCCTGGGACGCCGCGGCCAGGGCTCGCTGATTGGTCCCAAGATGTTCAGCGACGGGTACTACCAGGACCGGGTGTCGGTGTACGACGCGGAGGAACTGGAAGGGCATGCCGTCCGGCAGCTCTACCTGACCTCGGGCATGACGGACATGTACCTGGAGACCGGGGACGAGGGCCTTTGGGTGGTCCTGGACCGGCTTTGGCGGGATCTGGCAACCCGCAAGCTGCATGTGACCGGCGGTGCCGGCGCGCGCCACTTCGGCGAAGCGTTCGGAGATGCCTATGAACTGCCCAACGACACCACGTACTGCGAGACCTGTGCCGCAATCGCCAACGTGATGTGGAACTGGCGCCTGCTCCTGGCCACCGGCGAGGCGAAGTATGCGGACATGCTGGAGCGTTCGCTGTACAACAGCGTCCTGTCCGGCGTGTCCCTGGACGGGTCCCGCTACTTCTACGAGAACCCGCTGTCCAGCCCCGGTGGCATTGAGCGGCCTTCCTGGTACGGATGTGCCTGCTGTCCCCCCAACCTGATGCGGTTGGTGGAACTGATTGCCCACTACGCCCTGACCACCAACAGCCGAGGGGTGCAACTGCATCAGTACGTGGACGGCGAGTTCACATGTGCCGGGGATTTCGGCAGCTGCCGCCTGCGGGTGGAGACCGGCTACCCCCACGACGGGGAGATTGTGGTCACGGTGTTGGAGGCGTCGGGGGACGAGTTCGATATCGGCTTGCGCGAACCTGGGTGGTCGCGCGGCCGGGCTCGCGTGGCCGGGAGCTGGGACGCAGCCGAGGCGTCGAAGGGCGAGACGGGATACCGCGTCATCCGGCGTGTATGGCAGGCCGGCGATCGGATCACCCTGCAGCTCGACATGTCGCCCCGCCTGACCGTGGCCAATCCCCGCGTCGATGCCGCCCGCGGTGCAGTGGTCATTGAACGGGGACCGCTGGTGTACTGCCTTGAGGCGGTGGACAACGAAGGCATGGAACGAGCAGGGGATCTGTGCATCGATCCCCAAGCCCCGCTGGATGACATGTTTGAGGCCAGTCTGCTGGACGGTGTCCACAAGGTCACGGCCCGCGGCTGGGCTGCCGAGCCGGCGACATGGTCCGATTCCCTGTATCAAACCTGGCCCCCACCCGAATCGAACCGGGACCGCACCCTGGTGGCGGTTCCGTACTATGCCTGGGCCAATCGGGGGCCCGGAGCCATGGAAGTCTGGATTCCCTGTGGTGTTGCCTGAGGTTTGCTGGAGGACGCACGATGTTTGAGAACACGATCTTCAAGTGCAACCGGGAAGGCCGCAAGGCTTTGTCCGTACGGCTGGTTTCGGCCGAGCCGTTTTGGATTGAGCTGGCCGCCCTGTCCGGCTTCGACTGCGTGAGCCTGGACGGCGAGCACGGTGCGTACAGTCCGGTCGAGGTGGACCGGATCGTGTCGGTCGCCCATGCCCACGGCCTGACGGTCAAGGCCCGGGTGCCCAACCACAGTGCGGACGAGATCAACCGCTGGCTGGACCGGGGACTTCAGGGCATCATGGCACCCCACATCGAAACCGGGGAGCAGGCACAGGCGTTGGTGAACGCCTGCTACTTCGGTCCTCTCGGCCATCGGTCCTGGGGCGGGGGGCGCGGCACGGAGTTCAACGACGATGGGTTGTTGGAGGCGGGCTACGGCAACCGCCGCGGCTTCGCTGAGTTCGCCAACGAGAACATGTTTGTTTTGGTCCAGGTCGAATCCAAGACCGGCTATGAGAATCTGGATGACATCCTGGCGGTCGAAGGTCTGGACGGCATTGCCTATGGGGCCTTTGATCTGGCCTATTCGCTTGGCTTGCCCGGTGAGGGGGCGGACCACCCGGAAGTGGTCCGGGTGCATGCCGACATTGAGGCGCGCACGCGGGCTGCCGGCAAGCGCATGTCTTGGGACTACTTTGTCGAGACGGACCAGGCGGAGATGCTGCTGTCGGCCGGAAGGGAGTTCGTCAGGGCCAACAGGGACACTATATTCCCGGACTGAGAACCCGGGATGCTTTCTGGCAGGGCATTCTTGGTGTGTCGGATACAGTTCATTGACCTTATGTCCATTGGGTATAACCGGCTTTCTGTGGCTTGGTTGGATCGCGTATGATGAAGATCAAGCGCGGGGCAACGGTTTTCGCCGAATCTGTGCCATCGGAGCCCTGTGCACATGCCGAACCAACAGGTGCGATATGACCGTTTCGCAACCCGTCGTCGCGGAACCTCAAGCCCCAATTCTGCTGCCGCTTCCGGATCCTCCCCGGCGCAATCCCGACGAGCTGATGGCCAACTTCAAACACCTGACCATCAACGGCTGTGCGCTCCATCTGGCCAAGCATTTCGGTAATCCCGCCACCACCGTGTTCGGGGGCGACCGCTACCTTGCCCTCTTCCCGCCCGACGACATGACGGGGATCCGGTATCCGGACATGATGATCGCCTTCGACGCGGATCCGGAGGCCTACGACCGGAGCAACGGATACATCATCTCGGAGCAGGGCAAACCACCCGACTTCGTGCTGGAGATCGGCTCTCCTTCCACCGGACGCGTGGACGTACGGGAGAAGCGCGATGACTATGCGGCCTTGGGCATACCTGAATACTGGCGGTTTGACGAGACAGGGCAAAGCCACGGCGCGCGTCTGGCCGGGGATCGGCTGGTGGACGGGGTCTACCGACCGATTGTGATTGAGGCGTTGGAGGAGGACATCCTGCAGGGCCGCAGCGCAGTTCTGCATCTGGACCTTCGCTGGGAGCACGGGCAACTGAGGTGGCACGACCCGGAGACGGGGCGGCATATTGCCACCTACGATGATCAGGTGGCCCGCGCCGAGAAAGCGGAGGTTCAGGCCAGGCAGGAGCGGGAAGAGCGGGTTGCCACCGAGGCTGAACTCAGAGCGGAGCGCCGAGCACGAGCCGCGCTTGAGGCGAGAGTCCGGGAGCTTGAGGCACAATTTCGCCGCCCGAGTTCCTGATCGGGACTCGACTGCACAACCAGTCGCTCCCGTCACCGCAACGTTGACTGACAGCAGACGCGGCGGGCTTGTTGTCCCAAGGCCTGCAAAGCTGGAACCAACCCTGTTCCGGGGTCGCGACAGACTTCCCGGTTTGTGCGAGTTGCAGTCGGCATGGTTTCCACCCGCGACTTCGACACTCGGTCTGTCAGCGGCTGATCACGGTTCCACAACAGGGCTTCCGGCGAAGGCCAGCCCGTGCGGTGAGCAGTCTCCATGCGTCCCTACGGCATGGAGGTCTTCCCCTTCCCGCGGGTGCCACAGTCCATATTGGAATGCGATTGTCCTGTGCCGTAGGCGGACTTCCGGTACTGCCCACCCTGGCGGCTCTCCGGCCCCGCGTCAGGCGTTCGTCGCGCACTGCTACAATCGACCCCTGCCGAAAATCCAACTGGTCTGCTCCCATGGCTGTGGCTCGTCGGTGGACTGCGGCGCAGGGGCATCGTGCAGCGAAGAGGAATGCTGCTTCGATCGAATCGATTCCAGTTCTTCGGCGAGGTGGATGAACTATGACTTGCAAACACCTGAGTCCATTGCGAATCGGCCTGTTGGCGGCTCTCCTTCTGGTCTTGGCCGCCGCCAGCGTTGCTTGTGCCCCTGCCCCTGCCCCTCCGACCGAGGAAATGGCCGGTGACATGGAGGAGGGCCCCCAGACCGGCGGCACCCTGGTGGTGGGCACGACGGACGACATCATCAACTTCGACGCGTTCTCGCTCGGCTTCGTCAGTTATCCCATGCAGAATCAGTGCTATGACAGCTTGATTCTCTACGACAAGCGACTGAACATCATGCCGCGCCTGGCCACGGCCTGGGAGACCAACGCGGAGGGCACATCCGTCACCTTGACGCTGCGCGACGACGTGGTCTGGCACAACGGCCGGGCCTTTGTGGCGGACGACGTGGTCCAAAACATCGACCGGGCCCTGGTCCCGGACACGGGTTCCAACGTGCACGGCATGGTACAGACGGTGACGGGAGCCACGGCCAACGGGGATCACAGCGTCACAATCGATTTCGCCGCGCCGACGCCCAACATGTTCGACATCCTGAACGTGATGCGCATCATGGCGCCGGAGTCCTTCGATTCCCTGACCAATTCCTGCATCGGCACGGGCCCCTTCAAGCTCAAGGAATGGATCCCGGGCGATGTCCTGACCTTCACGCGCAACGAAGACTACTGGGAAGAAGGTCGGCCCTACCTGGACGAGGTTTCCTTCAAGCCCTTCGATGACCTGGAAGCCCTGGTCACGGCTTTGGAGACCGGAATCATCGATGCCGCCATCGCGATTCCGCCCAAGGACTACCAGCGCCTGTTGGATGCCGGCATCGCCGTCGAATTCGGACAGGGCGGTTTGCTCTATTCCATCACGGTGAATCCCCCGGATCCGGATCAGCCGGAGGGCGCGCTCAGCGACAAGCGGGTGCGACAGGCGGTGTGCTGGTCCATTGACCGGGATGCCATCGTGGATCAGGCCCTCTTCGGTGTGGGCGGGGCCACGGTGGTGCCGTTCCCCGATTACTCGGTGGCCTACTTCGAGGAACTGGCCGATCACTACAGCTTCGATCTGGAGGCCGCGGCCGCCTTGTTGGATGAGGCCGGCTGGGTGGATACCGACGGTGATGGGGTCCGGGACAAGGACGGCGTCAAGCTGGTCCTGAACACGATCACCATTCAGGCATTCCCGGAGACCACGGACATCGGCACCATCCTGGAGGCCGACATGGCCACGATCGGGGTGGAAATCGATGTGGAACCGCTGGACAGCGCCACCTATGGCCCGCGGCACCTCGGCACCCCCGAGACCAACGGCAGCGCGGTGTTCGACCTGGATGTCACGTTCGTGGGCAGGCAGCATCTGGATCCCATGGGGCTGTTCGACAACAGTCCGTTCCGTCCCCGCTCCAGTCCCATCTTCCCGCATGGCGATTTCCCGGAGGGCTATGTGGAGCAGCTGGCGATTGCCGGTTCCACCTTTGATCGCGAAACGCGGCGGGAGGCCTTCCGGCAAGTCGGCGAGATCATGCTGGACTCATGCATCGACATTCCGCTCTCCTGGAAGTACACGCTGTTCGCCCGCCAGGCCAATGTCCACGGCTTGGATTGGACCGTCAACGACGAGCTGATTGCGGGCAACACTTGGGTCGAGTAGAACCCCGGTTCTTCCGCGCAGATCCCGCTTTCGATCGGGCAGGGGCCTCGAGGCCCCTGCCCGACCAATCGAGAGCAAGTTCGAGGCTCTACTTCGTGAGGAGCGGAGCTTCGGACATCCGTGCCGCACCGGCTTCGCGGGCAGAGGACCGCATCGGTTCCGGGCATCCCGCCCGTTTGTGATTTCCCGTGGTTGTTTACGCCTTGCGGCGGCTGGTGCAGACGCTGCCGGTGCTCTTTCTGAGTTCCATCCTGGTATTCGGCCTGGTTCGCTTCATTCCTGGCGATCCGGCGATGCTGATCGCAGGGCCCGACGCGCTGCCGGAGCAGATCGTGGCCGTCCGTTCCCGCTTGGGGCTGGACAGGCCCATCCATGTACAGTATGCGATCTGGCTGGGGCAGGTGGTGCGCGGCGATCTGGGCGTATCCATCCTGAATGGCTACCCCGTCTTCGACTTGATCGCGCGGAAATTCGTGGCCACCTTGCAACTGACGGCCGGCGGGTTGCTGGTTGCCCTCTGCATATCCCTGCCGCTGGGCATCCTGTCGGCGGTCAGGCGGGGCGGCTGGTTTGAGCGCCTGACATCGCTGGTGGTGGCCCTGGGCCAGGCCATTCCTACCTTCTGGCTGGGCATTTTGCTGGTGCTGGTGTTTTCCCTGCAGCTCAAGTGGCTGCCGCCTTCCGGCCAGGTGGCCTTCAGCCAGAAGCCGGGACTGGCGCTGCGCCTCATGATCCTGCCGTCCCTAACGCTCGGCTTCTATTCCGCCACGGTGCTGACGCGCTTCCTCAAGAGCTCCATGCTGGAAGTGATGGAGATGGATTACGTGCGCACGGCGCGTGCCAAGGGCTTGGCGGACACCGGCATCCTGACGCGCCATGTCCTGAAGAATGCGCTGATTCCCGTTGTGACCATTTTGGGTCTGCAGCTGGGTGCGTTCCTGGGCGGGGCCGTCGTTACCGAGTCCATCTTCGACTGGCCCGGTTTGGGCCGCCTCATGCTGCAGGCGATAGGCACACGGGACTACCCGGTCCTGCAGGGCACCGTCCTGTTTGTTGTAACCACATTCGTTTGCGTAACCCTGATTACGGACCTGACCTACGGCTTCCTTGATCCGCGCATCCGCTATCAGTGACCTGGTTGCTTGCAGGGACAGAGCCCACCATCCTCTTCGTCCATGACCATGTCGTCGAGTGAGACCACCAAGGACCGCGCAACCCGCGGCGACGAGGCCGTTCAGTCTTGGGACTTGGTGGAGCAGCCCACGCAGTCCCGCCTGTGGCATCGGTTCCGCCGGAATCGGGGAGGAATGGTGGGCCTGGTGGTGGTTCTGGTCATGTTCTTCATCTCCGTGGCGGCTCCCCTCCTCTCCACCCACGATCCCCTGGCCATCAGCAAGGGCAACCAGTTTCTGCCGCCCAGCCCGGCCCATTTCTTCGGCACCGACGAATTCGGACGCGACATCTATACGCGCACCCTGCATGCGGGACGCATATCCCTGCTGGCCGGAGCGGTCGCGGCTCTCGCCGCCGCCGTCCTGGGTGTGCCCTTGGGGCTTGTCAGCGGCTACGCGGGACGCGGGCTCGACGCGGTCATCATGCGGTGCATCGATACGCTGCTGGCATTCCCGGCGCTCCTGTTGGCCTTGACCATCGTGGCCGTGCTGGGACCGGGTTCGGTCAACGCCATGATCGCCGTCGCCATCGTGGGGCTGCCGGGATTCGCCCGTCTGGCCCGGGCCAGCATCCTCGTGCAGAAGGAAATGGACTTCGTGCTGGCGGCCCAAGCGGTGGGAGCCACCGCCCGCCGCATCATCTTCCGCACTGTGCTGCCCAACTCGCTGGCTCCCCTCCTCGTACAGCTCACGCTGGCCGTGGCGTTCGCCATCCTGGTGGAAGCCGCCCTCAGCTTCCTCGGGCTGGGCACGCAGCCGCCCGATGCCTCGTGGGGGGCCATGTTGTTGAGCGGGCGCGGCCATCTGCGTCGTGCCTGGTGGTACGGATTCTTTCCGGGCCTGTTCATCACATCCCTGATCCTGGGCCTCAACAGCCTGGCGGATGCCCTGCGCGATGTACTTGATCCCACCATGGTGAACCAAGGAAACAACCTGTAGGACCCGGGCCGCGGCGGACGACACCGCCGCACAAGCCTGGCCGAATTGTCGCCATACGGAGGTAAAACCGATGTTAACAGAAGCCCAGCCTATTCTTTATTCCGATTTCAGGATTGCCGACTTCGCAGAGGGAACCAAGACCCGCCTGCGCCTGATCCTGAACACCCTGCCTTCGGGCGAACCGCTCTACTGCCCCGTCCTGCTCGCCCGCGGTGATAACCCGGGGCCCGTCTGCATGGTGACGGGGCTGGTGCATGGGGATGAATACGAAGGTCCGGTGGCCATACAGGATGTCTTCGCCGAATTGGACACGGCCGACATGCGCGGCACGTTCTTTGGCATTCCCATGGTGAACGGGCCTGCCTTTGCCCATGGCACCCGGGAAGGGGGCTGGGACCACCTGAATCTGGCTCGCATCTTCCCCGGCAGTGCCCAAGGCTTCCCCACGGAACGCATCGCGCATGTCTTTCAGGAGCATCTGGTGGTCCAAGCCGACTTCCTGCTCGAGATGCACGCCGGCGGCAACCTGTATGCCTGCAGGGAACTGGCCGGTTACCAGGTGCAGAGCGGCCCGGCCGGGGAGCGCCTGCACGAGGCCGCCATCGCCTTCGGGTTCGACTTTGTCTGGGGCACGGAGGCCCTGCCCGGACGCACGCTGTCCGCGGCTCGCATCAAGGGTGTGCCCGCCATTTACGTGGAGAACCGCGGCGAAGGCAGGCTGCGTTCCGCCCAGCGCACCTACGCAGTGCAGGGCATCCGCAACGTCCTGGCGTTCCTGGACATTGTGGAAGGCGACTATCCCACCGCGGAACCCGAGTTCAGCCTGCAGACCTTGGGGGAGGAGGCTGGTCACTTGCAGGTGAACTACCCCAGTCCCTACTCGGGGCTCTTCGTGCCCGCGGTGGAACTTTGGGATATCGTTTCCGAGGGGGACATTCTGGGCGAGGTGCGCCATCCCGACGGGACCGTTCTGGCGGAGATACCGGCCGTGGAGTCCGGACGGGTGATGCTTCTGCGGACGGTTCCCAAGGTCCTGATGGGCGAGTGCCTGCTCTATGTACTGGAGATGGAGACGTAAATTGGACGGTTGGTCAGGAACCTCAAAGATGTGTTGAACTCCGCGGGAGCCGGGCAAAGTTCAGAGGAGCAAATCCTTCGGAGTTCTTGCCTGCCAAGGCTGGGCAGGCCGACACCGCAACGGGGAAGATGATGCAGGGGGCAACGTCAATGGACTTTCACGAAACCGATACCGTGGTTCTGGGTCTGGGGGCCATGGGCAGCGCGGCGCTGTACCACCTGGCCCTGCGAGGCATCCCGGCCTTGGGCATGGAACAGTTTCAGCTGGGACATGACCGGGGCAGCACGCATGGTCCCAGCCGCGTGTTCCGCCCCTTCTATGCCAACCCGCTCTATGTCGAAATGGCCCGGGCAGCCCAGGCCCAGTGGCAGGAACTGGAACAGCGAGCCCGGACACCGTTGCTGCGTCTTTGCGGACAACTGGTAATGGCGCGGCCCGACAATGCAAAGTTTCAGGAAAGCCTGAAGGCTCTGCGGGAAGCGCGGGAAGATCATGACTTGCCGACCCGGGATCAAGTGGCCCGGCGGTTCCCCATGATGCAGCTGCCGCCGGACGCCGTCGCCTGCTGGGTCCCCCGGGCCGGATTCCTGGAGCCCGATCACGCCTTGGCCGTCCTGGTTTCCGAGGCGCGCAAGGCCGGTGCGGACGTATGGGACGCACAGAGGGTGACCGGGTTGGGTTCGCAGGACGACCGCTTGGAAATAACCACTTCCGACCGCCGGATTCTGTGCCGGCGCCTGATCTGCACCGGAGGCTCCTGGACCGCCTCGCTGCTGCCGGACCTGCAGCTGGATC
Organism: Caldilineaceae bacterium; assembly: GCA_965219935.1. GTDB lineage: Bacteria > Chloroflexota > Anaerolineae > Caldilineales > Caldilineaceae > Bin34. The sequence goes on from CBDCOU010000003.1 coordinate 3,587,507, forward strand.
TCAAGGTTACGCGGCAACAGAAGTTCCACTTCCGCACTTCCAACGTCGCAGACCTGCACCCGGACCAGGTACCGGTATACACCGACTACGACCTGAACTACTACGGCTTTCCCGTGTGGCGCGGCATCTTGAACGTGGCCGATGACAACTGGGGAGACTTCACCGATCCCAACGAGGTGGATCGCAGCCCGGATGCGGAAACGAGGGCAAGACTGCAGGCTTGGGTGGAGGCCCTCTTTCCGAATCGCGGATGGCAACACGTCCACACCGAGACCTGCCTCTATACCAATACGCCCGATGACGACTTCATCATCGACAGGCATCCCGACATCCCCAATGTGATCATCGGAGCCGGTTTCTCCGGCCATGGCTTCAAGTTCACGCCCCTAATCGGCGAGTTGCTGGTCCAGCTGGCGCTTGGGGAAACGCCAAGCCTCGACATTCGGGCCCTGGGCCTGCAGCCGGAGCGGAAACTCAACCTGAAGAACTAAGGGACAGCAGCCCGTTCTGCCGCGCCGGATGGACACGGGATGGGCCGGCGCATTCCGTCACCGGCAGCCGCACAGCCTTGCATTCGACAGTCCGCATCATCCAGGAGTTCACCCATGGCCCATCCAATTCCTGCCCGCATCAACTTGCAGGGCCTCCAGGCAGGCATGGAGGCGGCCAACTTGGATGTGTTGGTGGCCACTTCCCTGGAGAATTTTTTCTATGTCGCCGATGCCTGGCTCCTCTCGCAGCGGATCATTCCCGAACGCCTCTGCTTCGCGCTGCTGGCGCGCGATCGGGAACCCGGAATCATGGCCTGTTACAGCGAGGAAGCCCAGCTGCGGGAGGAATCCTGGATCACGGATCTGGAGATCTACCTGGAGCATCGGGAATCGCCCATGCAGGCGTTGGCCCAATTCATTCGTGGACGCTACGGCGCCACGGCCCGCATCGGCATCGAGAAGCGTTTCCTGGCCAGCACCTATGTCGAGGAGCTGGCCGGCCTCCTGCCGGCGGCGGTCCTACTGGACGGAGATCCGGTTTTCGACGCGGCGCGGGCTGTCAAGACGGATGCGGAAGTGGCTCTTCTGACCCAGGCCGGACTGGACACGGAGCAGGCAATCCTTGACACGTTTCGCCAGACCCGGGCGGGGCACACGGAAAAGGAAATGGCGGACCGCCTGTCCGCGCACGTCCTGCGCCAGGGAGCCGAATCGCTCTGGCTCACATTGGCGGCGGGAGCCAATACGGCCTTCAATCATCCGTCGCCGAGTGCCAAGCCGCTGCTTGCCGGGGAAATCCTGCGCGTGGACGTGGGCGGAGTGTTCGAAGGCTATCAGTCGGATGTGGCCCGTACCGCCGTGGTGGGCTCCGCCTCGGCCGAACAGCGTTCGGTGTATCGGCGCCTGCGGGAATGCGAGCGCGAAACCATTGCAGCCTTGCGCCCCGGGACCAAGGCCGGCGAGATATACCTCCGCGCGCAACAGGCTTTGGCGGACCGGGATCTGACCCTAACCAGCCAGGCCATTGGTCACAGCCTGGGCATCGGACTGCACGAGCATCCCGTCCTGCACGCCCGCAACGAAGCCGAGCTCATCCCCGGGATGGTGATCGACATCGAGCCCGCGGTCAAGGATGCGCAAGGCTTCCTGTATCACCTGGAGGACTTGGCGCTGGTCACCGAGGATGAACCCGTGATCCTCACCACATTGATGAACACGGAGGAACTGTTCAGCCTGGAGGCTGCGTAACGCCGGGGACCTTGGCAATGGCAATGTGGCCGCCGAAGCGGTGACCACGGGGGCCGTTGCACCGCGGACCGGGTGCCAACCGAACTGTGGTTGATACCCGGTTCCGGCTCTTCATCTGTCACATGGGGGCCGCACGCGCTGTCATGGGAAGGAATTTGTATTCCGAAGACATGAGTTCCGGCGGCTGGTTTTCCGTTCGCTTCCAGGCATGGGCGCGGGATGTCGTGCCAGTTGGCACTATTCGTCGAAGTCTTCCGGCATGAGAACAAATTCGGGATAGGCCTCAATACCCAATTCGCCGACATCCTGACCCAGTTGCTCCACTGTCCGGGACACCCTGGCACCCATGAGCTTGTCCAGCAGCATCCACAGAAGCCAGGACAGTACAAACACGAATGCGCCAACAGCCAATATGCCTATCAATTGCACGCCCAGATTGGCGCCCGCGGCAATGCTGGTGGCCAGCGTGCCCCAGATACCGGCACCCAGATGTGCCGGCACGGCACCCACGACATCGTCCACCTTGAGGATTTCAAGCAACTTGATGCTGGCCGTGCACAGGATGGCACCAACGATGCCGATGATGATCGCCCAATAAGGTTCCGCGATGTCGGGTCCCGCGGTGATGGCCACCAGTCCGGCAATGGCTCCGTTCAATCCGGCAAAGAGATCCATCCGTCCGAGGATGGGCCGCGATACCAGAATGGCCGCGATTACGCCTGCCGCCGCCGCCAGGTTGGTGTTGACAATCACCTGGCTCATGGCTACCGCGTCCAAGGCACTGCCCAGGGCCAACTGGGATCCACCGTTGAAGCCGAGCCATCCAAACCACAGGATGAAGACCCCCAACGTCACGATTAGGATGTTGGATGGCGGTAGCGGTTTGACGGAACCATCCCGGCGAAACCTGCCAAGCCGTGGTCCTACCACAAGGATTCCCGCCAGCGCCGCCCAGCCACCGGTACTGTGCACCACGGTCGAGCCGGCAAAATCCTGGAAACCCAGGGCGCTCAACCAGCCGCCACCCCAGGTCCATGCGCCCACGATGGGGTAGATGATGGCGGTCAGCACCAGGACAAAGACGAAGAAGGCCCACATTTTGACCCTCTCGGCCAGCGCGCCGGACACGATCGACGCGGCCGTGGCCACAAAGACCATCTGGAAGAACCAATCCGACATTGTGGAATAGCCGCCTGCAACCACGGCCGCGGATGATTCAGCCTGACCGGCCATCAGGGCCAGGTCATCGGCCGTGGGTCCATACAGGAAGCCGAACTTGCCGATGACTGCCTGGACGTCCACATACATGAGGTTGTAGCCAATCAGGTAGTAGGCCAGCCCGGCAATCGAGTAAAGACCGATGTTCTTCAGACAGATCATCGAGGCATTCTTGGTACGTACCGAACCTGCCTCCAGCATGGTGAAACCGGCTGCCATCCACATGACCAAGGCCCCCCAAAGGAGGAAGGCAAAGGTGTTGAGTACGAAGGCAGTCTCATCGTCAGGGGCTGCGTAAACCGTTGTGGTTCGGAACAACAACAGGCCCAGGGCCAGGAACAGAATCACCCACAGGGAGCGTCGGCGTTCACGACCCAAAAATCCGACAAAAGCTTTCATGGTTGACTTCCTGCCAATGGCGGTGGAACTTGGATTACACATGGACAGGCCCATCCTGACAAGGTGGTGTCAAGGCGATAACGGCACCCCGATGTTTCGTGGCCTGTAGCAGGATGTTACAACCTCGGACACATTGCAACCTCGGACACCCGATGGCCGAAATCCGGCACTGTACGGAGTTCGGATGCCATCCATTCTGGTCCGGCACTGTCCCCTGTGGGCCGCCGGAAGCCGGTGTTTAGAAGCGGATGGTCTTCAGCCGCTCCAGCTGTTCCGGCAGGTAGGGTACGTCCTTGCGATCCCAGGAGGCCCGGCCCTCCACCGCGTGAATGCCCATGAACTGGCGGCGTGCCGGCGTGTTCGCCCAGCTGACAATTCGTTCCGGCGGCGGCTCGTGGCCCCATTTCTTGACCCAGAACGGCTGGTAGCCGTAGATGACGATGCGCCGGTCGCGCGGGCTCGTGTTGGCCAGGCCCGTGTGCCAGCAGAGCACGTTCCAGACGATCACACTGCCGGCGGAACCCGTGATTTTCTTCAGTCCCGGCATGTCCTCCAGGGTGTTGCCGGTGTACCGATCGCGCGGGGGACCGTCCGGCAGGTGGTGGGAGCCCGGAACCAGTGAGAAGCAGCCCATGTCCTCGGTCTGGTCGTCCAGGAAGTAGAAGGCCTTGGTCTTGAGGGTGTACTGGGGATGGGTCCAGGCCGGCCAGTCCCGGTGCCAGCCGGTGTGGGCCTGGGTGCCGGCATGGTGGCAATGGCAGACCATTTCCATGGTCTGGACATCCGGACCCGTGATCTGCCTGAGCAGCGAGGTGATGCGCGGGTTCATGGCTAGATCCAGCCACAGGTCGTGGTGGTTGTGGATGTTGTTCATGGTATGGGCGTCGGGTCCGTGGCCGTATCCGCCCTTGATGACGCCGGACTTCACCATGGCCTGCCAGGCGGGCGCAGTCTCCGCTTGGATTTCCTCGTAGGCCGCGCGGATTTGGTCCAGGCCGATGGCCTCCACCGCGTTCTCGATGACGACGTAGCCGTGTTCCCTGAAGTGGTCCAGTTCGGCCTGGTTGAAGTCCTGCATGCTGTTGCCCTGGGCAATGTTGGGATTGAATGGGAGGCTGGGGGGGATGCCGGGATGACCGCCAACTCGCCTCCGCCCGCAAGCCCGAATATAGCATCGGTTGCCTTCGGGCTGAACTGCCGCTCCAGAGTTGTTTCCCGGACTGTGGGCGGCACAGGTAGGATTCGGTTCCCCAGTCCGCAGCATGGAGCAAGGCGACCAATGAAGATCACCGACCTGCAGATAATCTCCTTTGAAGTGACGGAGCCGGCCTTCCAGTACGGGCAGGTAGTACCGGATGCGCCCACGACCCAGACCCTGATGCGCATCCACACGGATGCAGGGGCCGAAGGCTACTACCTCGGCGGCAAGGGACACGGCGACCGCAATGGTCTGGAACCGGCCGACATCGACATGATGCTGGGACGCATCCGCTCGCTGATCGTCGGCCAGGACCCGTTCGATCGGGAGCGCATCTGGCACTGGATGTGGGTTGCCAACATCCCCGAGGAAATCCTCAGTGCCTTGGATTGCGCGCTCTGGGATCTGCAGGGACGGTTGTTCGGGGTGCCGGTGCACAAGCTGCTGGGGGGTTGTCGCGACAAGGTTCCGGCCTACGGCAGCACATTCCCCAACATCGGATCCCCCGAGACCTACGCGTCGCATGCCGCGGAGTGCCAGGCCCGCGGCTACCGGCACTACAAGATCCACCCCTACTACTTCTGGAATCCCGCGACGGGCGAACCGGGCCCGGGACGGCCGTCCCACATCGACTGGGACATCGCGGCCTGTCGCCTGGTGCGCGAGGCGGTTGGGCCGGACATGGTGCTCAGCTTCGATCCCTGGGGCACCTACCGCAGCTACGAGGAGGCGGTCAAGGTTGGCCGGGTGTTGGAGGAACTGGACTTCTACTGGTACGAACACCCCATGAACGAGTTCCGGGTCTCCAACTACGAGAAGCTGAGCCGGGAGCTGTCCATTCCCATCCTAAGTCCGGAAATCGCCCACGGCTCCATCTACACGCGGGCCGACTGGATCAAGCGCGGCGCCGCGGACATGAGCCGGATCGACGTGCTGCGGGGCGGCATCACGGGCGGCCACAAGATGATCGCCATCTGCGAGGGCTTCGGTGTCCGTTGCGAGGTGCACATGAGCGGCCACGGCAACCTGGCCCTGCTGGGGGCCAGCAGCGAGGACACCTGCGGCTGGTACGAACGGGGCCTGCTGGCCCCGGGCCTCGACTACGAGGTGGTGCCGCCCTACCTGAACTCAATCGGGGACCCCATGGACGACGAGGGATACGTCACCGTGCCGACCCGGCCCGGTCTGGGCTACGACCTGAACTGGGATTTCATCCACGAGCACGGCACGGTCCATGCCGTATAGCCTGCACCAACATGCGTCCGGTCGAAGCGCCATCCCATGTGTGGAGGTGGGTGACTGGCACCGGGATGCCGACGGCACGGGACCGCGACGGGCATGGGGAACCGAACAGGGTTGGTAATGGTTGGTTTCCAAAAACGAAGGGCAACACCGTTTCAGTGTTGCCCTTGCCTGCCTTGCCGCGTGCGGTCGGCGTGAGTGGCGATGAGTGGAATTGAACCACTGACCTAGGGATTATGAAGCCCTCGCTCTAACCGTCTGAGCTACATCGCCGGACAAAACGACGCCGACAGGGCAGTGTCGGCGGCAAGACAGTAGCGGGGGCAGGATTCGAACCTGCGACCTTCGGGTTATGAGCCCGACGAGCTACCGCTGCTCCACCCCGCGTCAAAACTGGACGGGGATTGTATCAACGGCCTTGGGTCGCTGTCAACAGCGGTCTGCCGCGGGCCGAATCGCGTTCCCTGGTTTGGGTTTGGGGCTGCCATCGACGATGGTTCCTCCGAGCCGGTGGGCTGCCAGGACAACTTGCCACCCGGTTCAGGACAGATCGATTTCAATGTTGAAGAGGACGAACCACTGTTCCCAGATGGGCAGGTCCAGAACCGATGTTTCCTGAGTCTGGGGGAGCAGGCCGCTTCCGGTGTGGCTGTAGCCGCGCGGCAGGATGACCGCCACCACCTGATCGCCGGGCCGCGAAAGCCCCAGCTTGTCCCGCGCCACGGTTTCACGGTAGGCATCGGTCTTTACGTATTCCAGCTGCTGGGCCAGCCGCAGGCCCCGCTGCGTGGCCTCGGCGTACTTGCTGGAGGACCGGTCCAGTTCGGCCCTCACCTCGGCCCGTTCCAGCATCAACTGGATATAGGTGGCGCTGAAGGCAATCAGCAACCCGAACAGGATCGCCAGGAAAATCTGATTGCGGACGGAGTGGCGCTTGCGCGGGACCGGCTCCGGAAGAGTGGCAGACATGCGAACCGCCCGGCCGACGGGAACAAAGCAGGAGGAAACAGCGGCGGCGGGCAACGGCACGAATCGTACCATGCCGTCGGAGAGGGAAAGCCGGGGGGATGCAGGTGCCGCAGGAGGGACTTGAACCCCCATGAGCGTAAGCTCACTACATCCTGAATGTAGCGCGTCTGCCAAATTCCGCCACTGCGGCGCAACCTGCGAAGGGGAATGTTAATGGCGATGCCGCAAGACTGTCAACATCCGGGTTTCCGCGGTCGCAGCAGGTACCATAATGTTGACGAACGCTGTCAGCAAACCCAGGTGCACCGTCATGTCCCGCACTCTTGTCTATGTCGTCATCGTTCTTGGCGTAGTGATTCTGGCGGGAGGCGCGGCCATATTCGAGCCGTGGACGTTCTTCCAAACCGACGTGGTGGACGAAGAGTTTCCGTTCGACGACATGACCGAGGAGCAGAAGACCGCCTACAACTCCCTGCCGGACGAGATGAAGGACGGTCTCATGGCGATGGCGGAGGACGAGGCCATCGAACCGGCCATGGTCAAGGAAACGACGGAGGCCGTCCTGATGCCGGACGCCGAAGTTGCGGAGGAGCCGATGCCGGAGATGGTGCCGGAGAACATGCTTCTGGGCATGGGCGAGTTCGGCCGCATCGACCCAATTCACGCTGCCGAGGGCACGGCGGCCATCTACCAGTTGTCGGACGGATCCCGCGTTCTGCGCCTGGAGGACTTCAAGTCCACCAACGGACCCGAACTGCACGTGCTGTTGACAACCGGGACGGAAGCAACCACCTTCGGCGACGTGGGGGACTACGTTGACCTGGGCATTCTCAAGGGCAACGTTGGCAACCAGAACTACGAGATTCCGGACGATGTGGATCTGTCGGCGATCAAGTCGGTGGTGATCTGGTGCCGGCCGTTCAAGGTGGTGTTCAGTGTGGCCGATCTCATGTAGGCAGGCAGCCGGACTCGCCGCCTGACGCGTGTTCGGGTTCCTGTCCCGCCGGATGCTGTCGACCAAGGCCCCTTGACTTGGTACCGCCGCCACCGGGTACAGGGTATTGGGCACAAGCGGGACGTGTTCCGCGAAAGCGCTTCCCTGTGGGCGGCAGATGAACATGCCGCCCACACGTTTTCGTTTGAATCCCTGCAGGACAAGTAAGGCGCACCGAAGTGCGCCTTACTTGTGATTGTTTTGTGGTCCGGGATGCTTCCGGAACGGAACCGTCCTTGTTGGTGTACGGTGCGAACGTCCTGGCCCTAGCAGTTCGAGTTCACGACCGAGTTGTGGACGAAGGCAGTCGAGCCTTCCGCGTACTCCACTTCGAACCACACACCGTCCGCCGATGCGGTCACCCCGACCCGTTGGAGGGTTGTGCCGGCGGCCAGCATGCCCAGCGCGCCTTCATCCCTGCTTGGGCCGCGCCGGTAGCGCGTACCGTCGTCGATTACGGTGACGGTGCAACCCATCATGCCGTCGTCCATCCCTTCTTCGGACATGGACATGTCTGCATCCATTTCCTTGTCCATGTCGGCCATCATCCCCTCTTCCGGCGGACGCTCCGGAATGATGATCCCGGTTGGGCCACAGGCTGCCAACACACCGATCAGCACGGTCAGAATGGCTGCCAGAGCCAGACGCGAATGGATGGACATCGGAGTTCTCCTGGGCCTTGTCGAGGCGGATTGGGAAATGGTTGCAAAGCACCTGCTTGCCGAATGCTGCACGGGAGTCATTGTAGCGCAGACACAGGTGCCGGGGTTGAGTCCGACACCTGTCGCCAATGGTCCTGCATTCTCGGTGCCGGTCAGCGCGGGAAGCCGGCCGCACCCTCCCAGATCGTCACGCGCGTGGTCGCGATGAACCAGTTCGCAAAGGTGTCCAGCCGTTCCGCCGGGCTGTTGAGCTGGCCGACCTGAACGTTGCGGACGCGTCCGTGCACGCCGTAGGCATAGACCGGTGAACTGATGGGCAGGGCCGGCAGGTCGGCCAGAAAGACATCCTGAAAGCGATGGAGGAGGTAGTGCCGCTCCTCGGCGTCCAGCGCAATGCGGGAGCGTTCCATCAGGCCGTCCGCGTAGGGGTTCGACCAGCCACCGTAGTTCAGTTGGCTGGGAGCCGTCTGCGAACTGTGCCAGAACCGGAAGGGATCGGGGTCGCCTTCCAGGCCGGAAACCTGCACCAGGGCTGCATCGAAGCTGTGGTTGTCCAACTGCTCCGCCAGCAAACGGACAAAGGGCAACACGACGAGGTCCACGCCAATCCCCAGGTCGCGCCAGTACGCGGCGATGGTTTCGGCGTAGGCGCGCAAGGCCCGGTCGTCGCTCACCGCGAGCGATAGGGTCAGCGGAATCCCGTCCCGGTCGAGCATCCCGTCCAGGTCGCGGTCGCGCCAGCCCGAATCGCCAAGCAGCTCCAGGGCCCGCACCGGATCGTACGGATATTGCGTTAGGCCTTCCTTGTAGGCCCAGTGGCCGGCCGGGATTGGCGAGTCGGCCGGCGTTCCCCAGGCCAAGTCGGTCGCATTGACCACGGCTTCGCGGTTGATGGCGTGCAGGAGTGCCTTTCTGACCTGCAGTTCAGCCAGCGTCGGCACGGTCCCGGAGCGCAGGTTGAACAGCACCATGACCAGACTGGGCTGGGCGGAGGCAAACACCTGCATCTCCTGTCTGTTGGGCAACAGCTCAAGGTTTTCGGTCACTCCGGCCGACAGCCCTTCCAACTGTCCGTCGAGGAAGGCCTGAAACAGGTTCGCCGTGCTGGCGTGGTACCTGAATTCCAGAACCGGAATGTACGGCACGGCCTTGTCCCGAAACCGGCTGGGCACCAGGCGCAGAAAGTCGTCCTCCGCGCGATCCAGTTGCATGGGACCGTTGCCCACCACCGGCAGTTGATCCATGTACTCCATCATGTCGGCCACCGCGACATTGGCGTGGATGTGGAAGGGCAGCAGCCCCACCGTCAACAGATTCAGGAAGGGGGTGAACGGCTGCTCCAGATGGAACTGGACCGTAAACGAATCGGTGGCCCTGACGGAGGCCAGACGAGCGGCGTTGGCGAGGGAAGGGTCCCCGGGGAAGTCCGGGTCGCGCAGCACCTCGAAGGTGTAGACCGCATCCTGGGCCGTGACCCTGAGGCCGTCGTGCCAGAACACATCCGGACGCATGCGCAGGGTATGGACCAGACCGTCCTCCGACACCTCGTGCGCCACGGCCAGATCCGGCACCACGGCACCCCGGGAGTCGAACTTCATCAAGCCCCGGAACAGCTGTCGGCACACCGCCCGGTCTATTGCATTGAGGCTGCACAGGACGGGATTCAGGTGCAGGGGCGTCCCTACGACGCCTTCCCGGTACACACCGCCGTAGTTGGGCAGAATGGTTGTGGACGCGTCCGCCGCCTGCCGGCCAAACGTGGCGGTCAACACAAGGAAGCCGCCCAGGATCACGGCGGTGATCCACCCCCGCACCGCAGGTTCGGCGAGCGGTTCTTGCATGGATCGGGTCGGGACCGGCCGCACCGGTCCGGAAAGCTAAAGGCGGTTCTGCAGAATGACCGTAAGCAGGCTCAACAGCATGAAGCAGGTGGCCAGGGCAATGGTCACGTTGAAGACCACCTTTTCCAGGCCCCGGCGTGTGCGGTAAATGGAGGAATCCCCGCCGAACATGCTGCCCAGCCCGGCATCCTGGGCCTGAACCAGGATGATGGCGACCAGGGCGACGGCCAGCACGACAATCGCCACCAGCATGAAGTCAAGCAGCACCACGATGGAACCTCAGGACAATACTCAGATGTGGGCCGGGCCGTATGTCAGGCGGAGGAGGAGCTGGCTTTCTCTTCGCGGGCGACTTCGCCGTCCACGTCGTCTTCGAAGTTGTCCTCGTCGTCCTCCAACAGGTTCGCTTCCTTCTTCTCGTCGGAGCCCCCCATGTTGCGTCGGAACTCCTTGATGGTCTTGCCGACCGCGCCGCCCACTTCGGGCAGCCGACCAACACCAAAGATCATGATCACAATCACCAGGATGATTCCCAGTTCCAAGGGTCCTAGATTGGGCATGTTGGCCTCGCCGCCGGTCGAACGGATACACTCTGAGTCAGCAGGCCATTATAGGGGTTTGGACCGGGCACTGCAAAGGAGTCCGCCCGGCAGGCGCCCGAACCGCGCGCCGCAGACGCCGCGAATTCCTGTAGACTTCCCTTTGACTCGGGTCCTTGACGGTCCGGCCACCGCCTGCATCGGCGGTCGATTCCGAACCGTGTCCACCTTTCTGCGACGGCACAGTGCTTCGCTCCCTGCACATCCGCAACCTGGCCATCATCAATGACCTGGTGCTGGAGTTTACCCCGGGTCTCAACATCCTGACCGGGGAAACCGGGGCCGGAAAGTCCATCATTCTGGACTCCCTCGATCTGTTGCTGGGCGGAAAGGCATCCGCTTCGTTGATCCGGGCCGGCGAAGCCGAGGCCAGCGTCACCGCCACCGTGGACACAGCCGGTGTCACCCATGTCCTGGAACGCATGGTGCGCAACTCCGGCCGCAGCGTCTGTCGGCTTGACGGCGAGGTGGTAACCCGCGAACGGCTGCGGGCCGTGATGCAGGCACAGATCGAAATCCACGGACAGACGGACCACTTGCGCCTCCTGAATCCCGATGCGCATGTGGACATGCTGGATCGCTACGGCGATCTGGCGTCGGAGCGGGAGGCGGTGGCGGACATGCATGCCCGCCTGCAGGAGGTTCGGCGCCGGCTGGCAAGTTCGCGCATGGATGCCCGGACCGTGATGCAGCGGATCGACATGCTGCAGTTCCAGATTGGAGAGATTGAGGCGGCCGGGCTGGTTCCAGGCGAGGTCGCCGAGCTGGAGACCGAACAGCGCCGCTTGGCCGACGCCGAAAGCCTGCGCACCCTGGCCGCGGAGGCCCGCATGCGCCTTGAGGAGGGTGACCAGGAGATCCCCGACCTCCTGTCCCAGCTGGGTCTGGTGCAGGCAGCGCTCGACCGCCTGGCCGCGGCGGACGCCTCCCAGGCCGAACTGGCGGCGAACCTGCGGGAGGCCATGGAACTGTGCAGCGATGCGGGGCGGAGTCTGGGGCGCTATCTCGATTTGGTGGAGGTCAATCCCCAGAGGTTGGCCGAGGTCGAAGAGCGCTTGGCGCACCTGGACCAGTTGCAGCGCAAGTACGGACCGACGGTGGAGGAGGTCATCGAATGGGGTGCCAAGGCGGCCGCGGAACTGGCCGGCCTGGAGGATCAGGATGGACTGACGGAGCGGCTGGAAACCGAGGAGGCGGAACTCCTGCAGGCCCTGGCCGTTGCCTGCCAGGCGTTGAGCGAGGCGCGGCAGGCGGCCGGGAGGGACCTGTCCCGGCACACCGAAGAGGAACTGGCGCATCTGTTCGGCAAGGAGCCGCGGTTTGAGGTGCTGCTGGAACAGGAAGAGGCGGCGGACGGCCTGCCCCTGCCGGACGGCAGTCGGGTGCGCCTGGATCGCACCGGCATCGACGCGGTGTCGTTTCTGGTCGGCACCAATCCCGGGGAACCGGTCAAGCCGTTGGTGGATGTGGCTTCGGGCGGCGAAACCTCCCGCCTGATGCTGGCCCTCAAGTGCGCGCTGGCCGCGGTGGACGGAGCGCCCACGCTGGTCTTCGATGAAATCGATCAGGGCATTGGCGGCCGCATGGGGCTGGTGGTGGGCAGCAAGCTCTGGCAACTGGCCCATCCCCATGGCTTCGACAACGACGACGGAGCCGGCCACCAGGTTCTGTGCGTCACGCACTTGCCGCAACTGGCCGCCTTCGGCGATGCCCACTTCGGAGTGCGCAAGGCCATTCACAGGCAAGGGGGCGTCGAGCGCACCCTCACCGAGGTCGAGATGCTGGGACCGGCCGATCGGCTGGTGGAACTGGCCGCGATGCAGGGCACGTTCACGGCATCCGGACGCCAATCGGTGGCGGAGATTCTGGGGCAGGCCCATGCGATGATGGGAATCGCACCCGAGGTGCCCGTCCAGTCCGACAACGGGCAGCGCGATCTGTTCTCCGTCAACGGGTCGTAGTGGGGATGCGCATCATCGCCGGCGAGGCCCGCGGCCGCAGACTCAAGGACGTGCCGGGCGAAGGCACGCGCCCGATCACGGACCGGGCGCGGGAGGCCCTTTTCGGAAAGCTGCACGACTGGATACCGGAGCGTCGGGTCCTGGACTTGTTCGGCGGTACCGGCTCGGTCGGCCTTGAGGCACTCAGCCGCGGAGCCCGGCATGCGACTTTCGTGGACCGCGGCACCCGCGCCGTGGCCACGATTCGGGCCAACGGCGCCGCCTGTGGCTTCCTGGAGCGCATGGAGATCATTCGCCAGGACAGCTTTGCCTATCTCGAGGCCGCGGCCGCCGGGGGGATCGGCGAGGCCTGGGACTTCGTGTTCATCGCCCCGCCGCAGTTCCAGGACATGTGGAGCGCCGCCCTGGCCTTGGTGGACCGAACCGCGGGTGTCCTGACCGCGGACGGCTTGACGGTGGTCCAAATCGATCCGGGGGAGGACCGCGAGTTGGCCCTGGAACGTCTGGAACGGTTTGATCAGCGCCGCTATGGACGCGTGATGTTGTGCTATTACCGGCCGCGGCCGGCTACGGGGGACACCTGATGGAACACAGCGAAGACAGGACCGAGGAGTTGGTGGCCCTGGCGGCCCGGGTCGTCGCAGCCTACGGTGCGCAGGGCCTGACCTGCGCCACGGCGGAAAGCTGCACGGGCGGCCTGGTCGGTCATCTCCTGACGGAGATTCCGGGCAGCTCCGCCAGTTTCATGGGAGCCGCTGTTACCTACAGCTACGAGGCCAAGGAAAAGGTCCTGGGTGTCGATGCCGGATTGCTGGAGGCCAAGGGCGCCGTTAGCGCCGAAGTGGCGGCGGCCATGGCCGCCGGTGCCAGGGAACTGTACGAAGTGGATGTCGCGGTGGCCATCACGGGCGTGGCGGGTCCCGGCGGAGGGACACCCGACAAGCCGGTGGGCTTGGTGCACCTGCACCTTTCCGGAGCGGACGGATGCGAGGTGGGACGACGCAAAGTGTGGCCCTCCGATCGCAGGGGCAACAAGGAACTCAGTGCCCGGGAGGCACTGACGATGCTGGATGCCTGGGCGGCCAACCGATCGGATGCCAAATGAGCAGATCGACTCCCTTCCGCATCCTGGTGGCCAAGCTGGGTTTGGACGGCCATGATCGGGGGGCCAAGGTCATTGCCAGGGGCTTGCGGGATCGGGGCTTCGAGGTTATCTACACGGGCATCCGGCAGACCCCTGCGATGGTGGCGCGGGCCGCTCTGCAGGAGGATGTGGACCTGCTGGCCATCTCTATCCTGAGCGGTGCCCACAACACACTTGTGCCCAGGGTGATCAATCTATTGCGGGAACAGGGCCAGGCGGATGTGCCGGTACTGCTGGGGGGCATCATTCCGGAGGCGGACCGTCCCGTCATGCGGGCCGCGGGGGTGGCCGAGATTTTCGGACCCGGCACCACCATCGGGGAAACGGCGGACTGGATCCTGGCGGCGCTGGGCCGCGACGAATGACGGCCCCGACCGGGGCGTCGAACCCGGAACACCTGGCGGAGGGCCTGCGGGACGGCGACATGCGTTCGCTGGCGCGCGCCCTGACTTGGGTGGAGCGGCGGGCGGACGGTTTCGAGACGCTGCTGGGAGCCCTGCTGCCCCATGCGGGAGGGACCCAACTGGTGGGGGTGTCCGGCCCGCCCGGTGCGGGCAAGTCCACGCTGATTGGCAGGCTGGCCGAGCAATATGGCACCGTCCAACGCGTGGCTGTCCTGTCGGTGGATCCAACCAGCGTGGTCTCGGGCGGAGCCCTGCTGGGGGATCGGATTCGGATGACGGACGTTTCGCTGGCGGACAATGTGTTTGTGCGCAGCGTGGCGACCCGCGGCACGGCCGGCGGCCTCAGCCTGGCCTGTTGGGACTTGGCTCTGGTCCTCGATGCGGCCGGCTACGACCCGATTTTGATTGAGACGGTGGGCGCGGGCCAAGGGGAGACCGAGGTGCGCCATCTGGCCGACACGACGGTCCAGGTGGAAGCTCCGGGGTTGGGGGACTCCGTACAGGCCCTCAAGGCCGGCATGCTGGAGGTCAGCGACATCGTCGTGGTGAACAAGGCCGATCGCCCCGACAGTGCCCGGACGGCGGCCCGAATTCGGCAGACGCTGGCCCTTGGCATGGAGACCGGCCTGGCTCCGCATGCCTTCCACGGACAGGCCAACGACACCGAGCGGGGATGGGTGCAGCCGATCCTGCTGACGAATGCCCTGGCCGGCACCGGTATCGATGAGTTGCAGGCCCGCATTGCGGAACATCGCGACTGGCTGTGTGCGTCCGGAGTCCGGCGGGACGCGGAACGCCGACGCGCGGCGCGTTTGCTGAACCTGCTTGTGGATCAAGGCTGGCAGGCCCGGCGCCGGGCTATGCTCGAGACAGCCGGGTGGGAAGACATGGTGGAAGCCGTGGCAGTCCGTCGGCAGGAGCCGCACGCGGCGGCCCGTCGGCTGTTGCAACGGGTGTTCGGGGACGGTTCGGGGAGTTGACCGCTAGCCTTGGAGGACAAACCGGCCAGCTACTACAGTGCAGGCAAGTGGAAGAAGACAGGTTTGTGACGTTGTCTTGCGCTGAGACCGGATCGATTTGGATTGGACTTCCGCTTTACCACTCGTTGCAATTCCGAGGTGTTCCTCAAACCTTTCGTCCTTTCGAGGTCAGGCGATAGCGTTGGTATTTGCTGCGCGGTTTGTCCGGAATGGTCATCTCGATCAATCCGGCCCGCAGGGCGGGAAGGAGGTATGTCTTGCGAAAGTAATCGTCGTTTTTCAACCCAAGCGAACTCTGGAGGTCGTGTCTGGTCATGGTGCCGGAGATTGCTTGCAGAAGGCGAACCATCTTCGCGTCTTCCATGGCAACTTCCATGGTGTCTTCCACGGTATCTTCCGTGGTGGTTTTGGACATCAAACGAACATGCACCCTATCTTGACCCTCCGCGGTCAGGCGATAGCGCTGGTGCTTGCTGCGCGGTTTGTCCGGGATGGTCATCTCGATCAATCCGGCCCGCAGGGTGGGAAGGAGGTATGCCTTGCGAAAGTAATCGTCGTTTTTCAACCCAAGCGAGCTCTGGAGGTCGTGCCTGGTCATGGTACCGGAGATTGCTTGCAGAAGGCGAACCACCTTCGCGTCTTCCATGGTGTCTTCCACGGTATCTTCCATGGTGTCGTCATGCACCCAAGAGACATCCACACTGGCCCGCACCTCAGGATTAGGCCGGAAAGTGGCGGTGAAAAAACCGTTGACTTCGAATTTGGGCTCCGGGCAACCCTGGGCCCGCGCCTCGTTCCGGATGCGCCGGATGCCGGTTCCCGCCTTCTCTATGAAGTCGATGTGGTGGAGCAGATCGGCGATCAACGCGTTGCGCCGAATGCTTCGGCTGCCAAGATCGGCA
The DNA here is from genome assembly GCA_965219935.1 of Caldilineaceae bacterium. Taxonomy (GTDB): domain Bacteria; phylum Chloroflexota; class Anaerolineae; order Caldilineales; family Caldilineaceae; genus Bin34. The sequence goes on from CBDCOU010000003.1 coordinate 3,603,759, forward strand.
AGCGACAATCCCCGTGGCAGGCCGCCTGGGCTCACCACCTCGATGCGGTCGGCGAAAATCTCGACAAAAACATTGGCTCCGTCAATGAACCAATCACGATGCATAACAGCGTTCGTGATGGCCTCCCGCAAGGCGTTGGTTGGATACTCGGGGATGTTGCTTCGCCTCAGGCCTTCGATGCGGTATGCGGTACGAGTATTGCGCTCCACAAAGCGCAGGGCATCCTCGATATCGGCCACGATGCCGCCGTCGAAATCCTTGCGATCCAGGATGTGCACCTTGTCGGTGCCTCTTGCGAGCAGACAGGTAATGTAGGCCTGTGGAAAAAAGCGGCGCGGGTTCTTGGCGAAGAAAAGCACTCCGGCGTTCCGGAAGAGCAACGCACCGTTCGCTCGTTCAGCCGCTCCGATGTTGACCAGCACGTCCTCGACTTGCGGCTGGCCGGTGATGCCGGAAAGACCGAGCCAAGCATCGAACTTCCCGCGATCAAAATCGCTCGGATAGTGGAACCGAGGGCAGGGCGCAAGATCAAAGCGGACAGTTCCTTCAAGACGAAACATGTCTCGGATTTCGTCTCGGTTCAGTTTTTGGGTTACCGCTCCTTGACGCAGGAAGAAGCCATCGCTGCACTGCACCGGCTTGGAGGCACTTTCTCGTACGTGGACCGTAACCACGGTGCCAACCGGTTCCGTGTGTACCTGTACCGGTGGATCACAATTGCGGGCGATGTCCTGGATGCGGGCACGTAGATTGTTGGAGTCCTCAACGCCGATCACGGTTCCGTTATCGCGTACGCCCAGAAGAATCCTGCCGCCGATGGCATTGGCAAGGGCCACAAGTTCCCGCGCGAACGACGACGACAACCTCTCCTTGAACTCCAGGGTCGTCCCTTCCCCCTCCTGGATGAGGAATTCAAGATCGTCAAGTGTCATGCCGGCACCTCGGACCGTGACTGCTCCGGACTTCTGCCGGATCTCCGAATTTCATGCGAGATGCCGTGCCAGGCGCCGCAGGAACAGATGGGCCAGAGCCCAAATCCAAATGGTGCCGCACACCACCGTTCCAATCAGCGGCACCAGCACCGATGCCCCCTCGGTCATGTGCCAGTACAGCTTGACCGGCCAGTAGGACGGAAAAATCCCCAGTAGCCACTGCCACGGCTCCGGAACCCACCAGGCCACCATGGCAGCCACGATGAACGGACCCAGACCCTTGGAAAGGGCCAGCCCCTGCACCTTGTTTTCCGCCAAGCCGCTAATCAACAGGGCGCTCGCAACCATGAACGGTGCCGCGGCCAGCGCCGCCAATACGATCCACCCGGGCCCGCGCGGCGCGACATGGATCCCGAGCAGGTAGGCCAGCAGCAGGGCCGAACCGCAGTAGAGCGTTACCGGCACGCCCGCGCGCCAGGCCAGGTATGCCTTCAGCGACAGGGGCGTGACCCGCAGGGCCAGCAGCGTGCGCGTGTCCTTCTCGTCCAGGACCATCAGGCCGGTCACGGTGCCGATCACAACGGGTGCCATGACCGCAATCAACAGGCTGACAATGAGCAGGTAGTACGGCTCAAGGTCGATTGGAAGGCGTTGGTTCAGCGGTTCCAGGCCAAAGCGAACCACCAGCCCCAGGATGAGGGGATAGAAGACGAGGAACTGCGCCGTGCGGTCGCCGGCAATCAGCGCCAGATCCCCGGTTGCCAGGCCTCGCAGCAGTTTCATCAGGTTCCCGCCTGCCGGGTGGCCGTGACCTTCAGGCGATGGGCGGCCCACAGCCAGACGGGCACCGTGCCGTATGCCAGGCCCCACAGGGCGGCCAGCCACGGCTGTTCCGGCCCGCCTCCCGACAGCGAGAGGTCCAGCAGGACAAGACCGGGGAAGGTGGGAAAAATCCACCAGAAAGGTCCCGTCAGCACGTTCACGTATTCCAACAGGGGCAGCTGCAGCAGGAACATGATGGGAATGGACGGGAACAGGAACTCGGAAATTCCGTGGTACCGGGTGGCCACGACGAAGGCAAACAGCAGTTGGGGCAGGGCCAGCAGCAGGACCGCAACCAGGAACCAGCCCCAGTGCACCGTCTCCCAGCCCAGCGCGAACAGGGTGATGACAATGCTGACGACGATCGCCTGCAGCATGAAGACAGTTGTCTTGGCGGCCAGCCAGAGGCTTGGCTGCAGGGGGGTTGTGATCAACCCGTCGAGAATCCGCTGGCCCTTCTCCAGATAGTAACTGGCCGGCAGCAGGTAGAGGGCGAAGACACCGACTTCGACAAACAGCAGGGCGGCGGTGACAATCACCTTGGCGGCGGCCGGCACCAGCGAAAGCGCAATGGACCAGAAGACCAGCACGAAGACGGCGGCCATCCAGATGCCCTGGCGCGCATTGATCAGCAACTCCCAGCGCAGGAGCGAAGCCAGCATCCTCACAACAGCGGCTCGCCCGTGGTCCGGATGAAGATGTCCTCGAGGGTGGCTTCCTGTGTGTGGATGGTCTCAATTTCCTCGGACCGCAGGAGTTCGGCAAACCGTTCGTTGCCGCCGATGCCGTCCAGGTCGAAGAGTTCCTGCCGCCGACCCTCCCCGGTCCGGTATTCGACCTGCACCTGCTTGCGACCGTGGGCCAGCCGCAGGTTGCGCGGCGTGTCGATCAACGCCAGCCGTCCCTGCACCATGAAGGCCACGCGGTCGCAGAGCAGATCGGCGACATGCATGTCGTGGGTGGTCAGGAAGATTGTGCAGCCGTCCGCGCGCAGGGATTGCAGGTGGTCCGTGATGCGCCGGGCGTTGACCGGATCCAGGCCCGCCGTGGGTTCGTCCAGGAATACGAGCCGGGGCTCGTGCTGAAAGGCGCGCACAAAGCTGAGGCGCTGCATCATCCCCTTGGAGAACTGTCCGACCCGGGTGTCGGCGTCCGCCGTCAGGTCGACCACGGCCAGCAGGTCTTCCGAACGGGTCACTTCCTGCGGGTACAGGTTGGCAAACAGCTTCAGGTTTTCGCGGGCGGTCAGCTGCAGGTAGTGGTTGGGCAGCTCGAAGGAAACCCCCACGTGGGCAAAATAGTCCTGTCCCCAATCGGCCAGGGAACGGTCCATGACGGTCACGGAACCCGACCAGTGCTGCAGGAGGCGACAGAGGACGCGCTGGGTCGTGCTCTTGCCGGCGCCGCTGGGGCCGAGAAAGCCAAAGATCTCCCCCTGCCCCACCTCGAAGGAGATGCCGTCCACGGCTGGATTCCGGGTTCCGGGGTAGGTCAGGGACAGGTCGGACACCTGGATCATGGTCATGGCGGACAAGCCTCAATATTGCGGCAGGTGGCGGGTGGGCTTCCGTGGTCGGCCTGTTCGACATCGCGGTGGACGGCTACGGTCACGACATTGCCCTGACTGCGCGGGCCACTCCTGCGGCAGTTTGGCCCCGTCTCATCCTTCCACGGCCAGCTGTTGCTGTTGTCGCTGGATTTCCCGGGCCAGAACGAAAGCCAGGATGACGATGAACCCGATCAGAATCGCCAGATCCAGGGCGACATCCGCAAAACGGGCCGCATTCCGACTGATTTCCAACAGCGGATTCATGATGTAGTACGTCGGAAACACGCGGCCGATCCACTGCGGAACCTGCGGGAAGATCTCAAGGATGCCCGGCGCGTACAGGACCAGTCCCAGAACCTTGATGATGCCCATGAAAGTCTCCATGTCCCGCGACAGGGAGCCCAGAATCACGCCCAGGATCGAGGACATGAGTCCACCCAGGACGATCACTGTCAACAGCAGGCCCAAATTCCCGGCGAACGCGTTGTTCAGTGCCAGGATGATCAGCGCCATCAGGCCGCTCAGGATGAAACCCACGGCGGTCTTGGCGAGATACACATCCAGCAGGGACGCGGGGGTCGCGGTGAGGGCCACCAGCGTGCCCTTCTGTTTCTCATCCACCAGGGACGACGAGGGAATGAAGAGCCCGCTCAGGACGATCGCCATGATCAGGAGCAAGGGCAGGAGGCGCTGCGACCAGGTGGCGGCGCTGGCCTCGCCCAGCTGGACAACTTCCACGCCAACCGGCAGTTCATCGAAGACCAGGCCGGTCTCCTCCACCAAGGCCCGAGCCACGGCGGATTCGATGAGCATGAGACTGCGGGCGCCCGCTTCGCCCCACCGATAAACGTTTGCCCTGGCGACCGCGCCACCTTCCCGCAGCACATTGGCGAAATCCGCCTCCAGACTCATGCCCACTTCCACGCTGCCCCGGGCCACCGCCGCTTCCAAGGCCGCCTGGGAGGCATAGGTACGGGTCTTGATGCTGGGGTGACTGGCCAAGGCCTGCACCAGGGTTTCGTTGCCGCCGGCGTCGAAGATCCCCAGACGCGGGGTCTGCGCGAACAGATCGCCGAAGATGAGTGCCACCAGCAGGCTCAGAACCACGGGTGCCACGAGCACATAGATGCTCATGAAGCTGGTCAGCCCCAGCCGGATTTCCTTGCCCATCAGAATCCAGACGCGCTGCACGTCCATCAGATTCTCCTCCGCAACACGGCGCCGCCGATGATTAGGGCCGCGGGACCGGCGACCGCCAGCAGGGACAGATCGCGGGCCACATCCGCCCAGCCCGCTTGGAAATTGAGCACGCGATGCAGAGCATCCGCGAAGTAATGGGAAGGTACCAGTTCCATCCAACCCGAAGCCAGGCCCGGCAGCACGATGGAAAGCGCGGGGATCAGGAACAGGATCAACGTCAGGGTGCCCCAGGCCAGGACGGACGTGTTGTTCCGGGAAATGGCGGCAATGAAGAAGGCCATGCCGACGATCAGCAGGCTGCCCAGGAACAGGGTCGTCAACAACAGCAAGGGCGAAACGACGATCTTGCCGGTGACGAGGACCACGATTACGGCTTGGCCCATGGCCAGCACCAGCCCCGTCGCGATCTTGGCCGCCAGGAATGTTGGCAGCCTCAAGGGACCGGTGAGCAGCGCCCGCGCGGTGCCGGTCTCGATCTCCCGGACGATCAGCGTACCCAGGCCCAATACTTCCGTCATGACCATGGCGAGCAGGAGCAGGGGCAGGAAGCGATCCCGCACGGAGAGCGGCTGTCCCAACAGGTCATGTCCCAGGACAAACTCGGTCTCTTCGATGGGGGCCAGTCTGGCCAGCAGGTCCGGGTTGACTGCGTTGGCCATGAACACCAGGAGTTCGTGGAACACCTGCTTGGCTTCGGTGGGAACGTTGGGCGCGTAGAAGGCCTGCAATGTGGTCGACTCGCCCCGGGCGGCCGCCTGCGCAGCTGCCGCGGGCACGGACATCCCGACGAAATAGTCGTTCGTATCCTCCAACGCTGCCAGCATTTCGTCCTTGGAAGGGAAGAAGGTGAAGTCTTCATCCTCGGCCAGGCGTTGGCGGAACTCCGAGGAGGCCGCGGGATCCTCCAGATGAATGGCCACGCCGACGGATTGCTCCGTCTGCCGGGGCAACAGGAAGTAAAGGACCAGGTAGAGGACCAGAGCCAGGCCTGTGACCGTGGCGAAGAACCGATTGCGGAAGAACAACTTGACGTCCTTCGCCACCAGCGTGCCGATCATCCCTGCAGCCCCCGGCCCGTGATGTCGATGAAGATGTCCTCCAGTGTTGCCTCTTCGCTGTGCACGGTCAGGACATGCTCGTTCCGAAACAGGTCGTGCACTGCCTGGGCCGTGCCGGATTCGTCCAAGGCCACTTCCCTCAGCTCGGTCTGGCCGTTGGCCAGTTCGACTTCCACCTTGAGCGCCCGCATGCCAAACTGCTGCTTCAGGGTCGCAGGCGTGTCCAGGGCCACGATCCGGCCTTCATGGATGAAGGCCACCCGATCCGACAGCTTGTCCGCCTCCACCATGTCGTGGGTGGTCAGGAACACGGCGGTGCCTTCCCGGGTTGCCGTCTCGATCAAGGCATGAATGGTCTGCGTTGACACCGGGTCGAGCCCGTCCGTGGGTTCGTCCAGAAACAGCAGCCGGGGACGGCTGACCAGCGCGCGGGCCATCATGAGGCGTTGCTTCATGCCCTTGGAATAGTTGGCGACGTGCTCCTTCTCCCGTCCGCTCAGGCCGACCCTTTCCAGAAGCGCCATGGCATCGAAGTCGGCCACTTTATAGAGCCGCGCAAACAGATTGAGGTTTTCCACCGCGTTCAACTGCTCGTACAGATTGGTGGATTCATAGGAGATGCCCATCTCCTGCTGTGCCTGCTTGCGCTCGGATACGATGTCCATGCCCAGCAGCTCGGCCGTGCCGGCCTGGGGCGTGAGCTGTCCCGTCAGCAGTCTCACCGTGGTCGACTTGCCCGCGCCGTTGGGTCCCAGGAAGCCGAACACCTCGCCTTCCGCCACATCGAACGAAATGCCGTCCACAGCCAGGTTGTCGCCGTAGCTGAAACTCAAATCCTTCACTGAAATAGCCGGATTTGCCATCCCACATCTCCTGGCGGCTGCTCGTATTCCGCCTGCTTGCCTGGCCGAAGGTGTCCTTGGTCCGCGACAACGGGTGCCGTTCAGGCTGCCGGGTCAACCTGGCAGTCCGAACCTGGCCCATTTCGGCTCCAGGCCAAGCGGCTCGGTTTACCAATGGTTGGGTTCCGGTGCGACTGCCCTGGGGACAGGCCGGACACATCAATCATGGCCATGACCGACAAGCCTCAAATTTGCGGCAGACGGTTGAGCAGTTTCCACTGGCCGTCGACCTGTTCAACATCGACCGTCCACTGATTGGCCTGGACTGAACGCAGGCCGAAAAAGCCGCGAGCGTCCGTGCGGTAGACGGCCACGGTCACGACCGCGGCACTGCCATCGACGGCGGCATCGACTACCTTGAGGCCGAAAGTGCCGGGAGAATAATATCCAAACAGCATATCGCCGTCCTTTTCATTCAATTCCTCCCAGCGTTCCGGCGCAAACAGTTTTTCATACTGGTCCATTTCGCCCCGTTGCAGGGCGAGGTAGCCGTTGTAGACCACGGCCTCGGGACTGTTGTCCGTCCGGTACTGCGGCAGCGCCTCGATGTCGGTCTGGTCGCGGTTGGTCACCACGGAAACCAGGGCGACCAGGAACAGGGTGCCGATTAGGACCAGCAGGCTGATGGTAAAGCGGTCCAGCTGCCAGAAGCGGCCGGGGGCGGTGGTGTCACTCATGGGATTCCTCCGGTGTTCCGTGCCCGGCGGCATCCAGTTCCGCCCGTTGGCGGACCAGATTGTCCCGGCGGAGGGTCAATTCGTTGATTTCGCGATCCAGGGATGCCAGTTCCCTGTCCAGCCGCGTCCGGGCGCGGTCCCCGTCCGGTTCCGGCGCGGGCCAGTCCTCTTCCCGTCGGAGCAGTACCAGGTGCCAGATCAGCACGACCACGGCCACCGGGATGCCGGTCAGCCGCATTTCCCACTGGGTGTCCTCGCCGCCGGTCCAGATCAGCAGAAGGGCGTAGAGAATGAGACCGCCCTGCACCAGCAGGAACAGGACGCTGACCAGCGAAACCAGATAGAGGTAGATGCGCCGGGGAACGATGGCCAGAATGGATTGCGCATTCCCGCGGGCGTGTCGGCCGATGGTCTGCCAGACGGCGACCAGCAGGGGAATGGACGCCAGGGTCCAACTCCAATCCTCCGCACTGCCGGGAAACCAGACAGGAAGCAGTCTGGTCTTCATGCCCAATACAACGTCGTCGAGGTTCGCAAGATCCGGGTCAAGTGGACCCTGCAGGAGGTCCCGAAGGATGAAGCTCGTACCGGCGGACAGCACCGCCAACCCGACGGCGGCCAGAGCGTAGTCCCGGAAGCGGGGCAGGGCGATGGCCCACTCGGCAGCAGATTGGCGATCCGGGGTGCGACGGCCGAGCCAGGCATACAGTTGCCAGCAGGCCAGGCCGATCGGGAGTGTCACGGCCACTGTTTGCAGGACCTGAACCCGCCCCAGAACCCACGGTGGCGCCAGCTGATCCGTGAAGAGGGGCTGCAACAGGGGCCGGAGTGCGAGGCCAAGCGCAACGAAAAGCAGGATTACCCCCGTGAACATGCCGGCTTGCAGGTAGCCGGTTCGGAATGCCGCGGCCAGTGTGGTCGCGCCGGCCTCCGGCCGGTTGAAACGCAGGTGTTCCAACCGGGTCAGTACCAACAGGGCAGCCAGCACCACGGCGATATTGCCGGGCAGGATCCAGGTGGTGGGCTCGCCGCCCATCTGCACGGCGCGGCCCAGCAGTGCGGGCAGCAGCAACAAGAAGGCCGCGTCGTGAAGGTAGCCGATGATCAGCAGGAGGCATGTCAGCGGCATCAGCAGTTGACAGACCGCGGCGATGAATTGCACCAGGCGCGTCCGGTTGGCGTTTCGTTCGGAGATGCAGATGCCCGCGAACCGATCCACGCACAGGGCCGCGATCGCCAACGGCACCATTACCATCGGCAGGGAGATCAGTACTGTGCGGGCCGGTACGGCCTGGAGGCCCGGCAGCATCTGGAGCGGCACGGAAATGAAGTCCGCAAGGCCGGCTCCGAACCAGTAGCAACTGACCACCAGGCAAAGCCAAACAAACAGGTGCCGGAGGGAACTCCGCGCCTCTGTCCGGTCTCCGCGCAGGTAGCCCTGAATCAAGGTCCAATGGACGGCGAAGAACAGCAGGGCCACCAGCAGAACGCTGCCGCGTTCGAGGATGTTGTCAACCGGCCAGGCAAGCGGATTGAGCCAGTCGTCACCGAGGCTGATCCAGAAGTTGGTCAGCTCCCGTGTCAGGGACCGCAGGTTGCCGTGGATTGCGACCAGGCCGACAAACGCGACGGTGTAGAGGTACAGACGCCGCACAACAATCAGGCGGGGTCGTTGTGCCTCAGCGGAAACGGTCACCGGTCAAGCAGCCCGGGTTGAGACGGACAACCGCGTCCCGGCGCGTCTCACCCCTTTTGGTCAAGGGTCTCCATTTCGCGAGTGTCTTCCAGGTCGCCGCTCGGACCATAGGCCTGCCGCGGCTGCTGGCCGGTGGCGGGATGGGGTTCCCAGGGCACGGCCCTGGACTGCATGACATGCAGATCATCGAGCGTGGTGCTTTCGACCACCAGTTCCTCCCCGTGCACCAGGGCGGCACCGGTGTCCGGATTGTCGGCCGCGTTCGCTGCATTCTTGGAAGCCTGCTTGGAATCCTCGGTAGCTTCCTTGTGGTTGGCTGGGGAAGGCGGCACCACCACAACGGGGTCGGCGTCCGCCTCTACCGGTTCGGCCACGGAGTCCACGATGGCGTCGCCGTCGGGATCCATCAGGACCTGCTCCGGCAGCAGGCGGGAACTGTCCCCTTCCGGCACCAGGGACCGGGAGTACAGGCTCCACACGCGGGAGAATTCCTGCCGGAAGGCGGGTTCGGAACTCTCCCAGATCAGCTGCAGGGCCTCGTAGTCCAGTGTGCACACCACCATGCCCTGCCGCTGGGGATGGTCCGTCTGCACCAGAATGCCGTTGCCCTTGGGCGACAGCTCAATCGGGGCCAGCATCATGGAGTGCCCGCGGTAGGGCGCGTCCGCTTCGGGATCCGGGTCGAGCCGATCCGTTCCCACCAGACAGCTGACCGCGCCGAACAACTGGTTTTCCATGCAGCGCATCAGGGTGGCGCGGTGCGCGCGGCCCCATTCCAGGTCGGTGCGGCAGGCCAGCTGGGACACCAGCACCGAGGCTCCGCGGGTGGCGAACAGGCGGCCCACCTCCGGTACCAGCGCATCGTGGCCCAGGGCCAGCCCGATGTTGCCGACACTGGTTTCAATGGGCTGCCAGCCGGTTCCGGGCCGGGCCAGTTTCCGTTCGTTGCGGTTGACGAGAACCTTCGCCTGGTAGCCGACCCGGGTACCGTCGCGATCGTAGACGCAGGCGATGTTGCGCATCCGTCCGTCCACCGGGTCCCACAGCCAGGCACTGGGTGCCACGAGGACCACTTCGTACTTCTTGGCCAGGCGTCCGAACGTGTTGTCGTAGTACTCCCAAATCTGCTTGCGGTGGGCCACAAGGGCCTTGAGTACCAGTTTCTGGGTCTGGCCGGCAGTCCATCCCGGGTTCAGCTTTGTGGCCGAACCCCGCAACCGCGTGAGGATGCCGGCTCTGGGGTTCTGTCCCTCCCGGATGCGAGCCAGGGCCTCGCGGTGGTTGCGCTCCACGAAGGGCAACCCGATCATGGCAGCGCCCAGTTCGCTGCCCACCACCACGTCGCAGCGCCGCACGGATGCGACTTTAAGGTACCGCTCGAAGTCCGTGCGGAACTCCTTCTGCGTGAGCGGCATGTTCATCCCCTGCTGCAGGGATGCCACGGAAATGGTCTTCAAGTGTTTGCCGCGTCGTCCGAATCTGACCCTCACGCGGATCGTATCACAGGGATTCGGGACGGATCCCGTTCGCTGACATTGGTCGGATACAGGGCCGGCCGAAGATGGTGGCACAGGGCCTGTTACGGTCAGTTGGCACCGGCCGGGCACCTGGCTCCGGTGTTCCGGGAAGCACGCCGGTGGTTGCCGGTACTGGCACCACCGGGTCCACCGCCGTCTCCAGCCAAGCGAGCAGGAGGCGAGCTGTTCTACCGGGGGTCTGAATCAAAAGGCCCCGTTTTCACGGGGCCCTTCCACTGGTCTGTGGGTTCAGGCCTACAGGACCCAAGTGCCCACCGAATGTGTCCAAGGCATCAGGAACGAGGCTAGCCCCTGTCTCCGGACCCGTGCTCGCCACCGCCTTCGCCGCCGGATCCGTGCTCGCCGCCGCTTTCGCTGCCGCTGCCTTCACCGCCGCCTTCGCCGGAGCCCACTTCGGCATGGGGCACCCAGCCGTCAAACTGGCCGGAAGCCGGCAGGATGATGTCGATCACCTGCCCGGGTGCCAAGTCCACCGGGGTCGTGGGTCCCAGTTCCACCCCGTTCGACAGGTGGATTTCCACCCGCACCCGGGTCAGGATGCCGTTGGTGGTGTTCGCCACGGTGCCGACAAAGGTGTTGTCCACAGGTTGGTAGGCCATGATCAGCCGGGCGCCCAGGCGCACCTGGTCGAAGGTTTGGTCCAGCGTCAGGAGATTGGCCGACCCTTCTTCGGAGCCGCCGGCGCTCCCTTCACTGCCCTCGCTGCCACTTTCGCCGCTGCCACCTTCAGCACCCTCGGTGCCCGTGTGGGGCACGGGGCCGGGGCCGCTGCAGTCGAATACTTCCATGTGGATGACGTAGCCGTCGAAGGCCACGCCGGCCAGGCTCGGCTCACTGGCCACCGCCAGGCTCGACGTTGCTTCCTGGCCCGGGTTCAGGTCGCCCATCGGATCCGGTCCCAGTTCGCCCACCGTCGCGGTGCCCGACTTCAGGTGGGGTTCGGCCTGCACGTAGCACAGCTGCTGCTGGGTCGTGTTCCGCACCGTGGTGTGGACGGTTTGGGTAGCCGCATCGTATCGGGCGGACACCGCCAGGCCACCGAGGACGCCGTTCCACGACTGGTCGAGCGGAATGATGGGGCTGGACATGGCGGCTTCCATGGCCGCCTCATTGGCGCCTTCGCCGCCGGGTCCGTGGCCTTCGCCGCCGGTGCCTTCGCTACCGCCTTCACCGCCGCTTTCGCTGCCGGCGCCTTCGCCGGAGCCCACTTCGGCGTGGGGCACCCAGCCGTCAAACTGACCCGAGGCCGGCAGGACGATGTCGATCACCTGGCCGGGGGCCAGGTCGACCGGGGTCGTGGGCCCCAGTTCCACGCCGTTGGAGAGGTGGATTTCCACCCGCACCCGGGTCAGGGGGGCGTTGGTGGTGTTCGCGACCGTGCCGACAAAGGCGTTGCTGGCGGCGTCGTAGGCCATGATCAGCCGGGCGCCCAGGCGCACCTGGTCGAAGGTTTGGTCCAGTGTCAGGAGGTTGCCCGATCCTTCCTCCGAGCCGCCCGACCCTTCACTGCCCTCGCTGCCGCTTTCGCCGCCGGCGCCGTGTTCGCCGCCGCTCTCGCTGCCGCCTTCGCGGCTTTCGCCGACCGAGCTTTCCACACCGGTCTCCGGCGTGCTCGGTGCCGCTCGCTGCCGACCGGCACAACCACCGATCCCGGCGGCCGCCAAAACGGCCATCAGCACCAGGATCGACAGGATGTGGCGGCGGGTCCATCGCTTACGGGATGAGGGATGTGTGCTGGAATTCCCGTTCTTCCATGTGTGCCGTGCGTTCATCTCAATTCTCCTTGCTGTCACTTGGGGAAGGCGGGACATGCCTTCCCGGGTTCCATGCAAGTAGTCTTGATGACCGTTGTGAAGATTTTGTGTACAAGCTTGGCAGGGACCGTGGAGATTGGGAGGACTGGTTCCAGTAGGGAAAACGGCAGGTCTCTGGGGCGCGTAAGAATCGATGTCCAACCGGACAGATGGCATACGGTGTTCACAGGTCAATGGGGGGATTCCACGAGAACGTCCTCGTCGTGCGTGCACCAGGATGTTGGCCGCTGGGTTGTGGTCGGTGCCGGTTACTTTCTCCAAGCCGTCAACCAAGTGCGCGCCTCACGGCCGTGGGGGGCGCGTTCGCGTTGCCATGGCGGCACCGGGTTTTCCAGTTCAGGGCGCGCTCGCACTGAAATGGCAACAGCCCTGGGACAGCTCTCCGCTGGGCTACAATCCGCAGTCACTCCCAGTCAATCTCCTTCTCTGGAACCAGCCCCATGCAAACCAGCCTCATGACCTACAGCTTTCGCCGAACCTTCGAAGCCGGCGACATGGACATCTTCAGCTGCATCGAATTCTGCCGGGAGCACGGCATCGACTGCATCGAGCCGTGGAACCGGCATCTGACGGAAGCCGAGACGGACCTCGGCTTTGCCGAAAGGGTTGGCCGGGCCGCTGCGGAGGCCGGTTTGGCCATGGGCTGCGTGGCCGTGGACGGCGGTCACATCTACGAAGACGATCCGGCGGATCGGGAAAAGACCCGGGCCTGTGCCCTACAGTGGATCGACATTGCCGCCGCACTCGGCGCGCCCCAGGTCCGCATTGATGCGGGCGGCCCGGAGGACATGCCGGACCATGCCTTTGACGTGATTGTCGAGGGCTTCAACGACCTGATTGCCCGGGGTCGGGAGTGCAACATCGAGATCCTGACCGAGAACCACTGGGGGCCCACCAAGGACCCGGACAACACCATCAGGCTTCTGGGGGCCCTGCCCGAACTGGGCCTGCTGTTCGATTCCAACAACTGGATCCCGGAACGCCGCGAGGAGGCCTGGCGCAGCTGCGCCGGACACGCCAAGGCGCTGCACATCAAGACCTTCAGCTTCGACGAAGCCGGCAACGACCCGTCGATGGATCTGGTGCTTTGTTTCAGCCTGCTCAAGGATGCGGGTTACGCCGGGGTGTGGGGCATTGAAAGCACGCCGGAGGATGGTGACGAGGCGGCCGGAGTCCTGGGCACGCTGGCACTGATCCGGCGCGAACTGGGTGTGGCCACCTAAGGTAGGTTCCTTGGACATGACAAGTCGCTGGATTCTGGGTGGAAGCGGTGCCGCCACGGTGCTGCTTGGCGTTCTGCTCCTGATACGCCCCGATTGGGGCGCCACCGTCTTCTATACGGCCCTGGGTGCCTACTTGGCATTGATGGGGATGGCCAATCTTTGGGATGGTCTGCGCCATCGCCGCCATCCGTCCCGCAACAGGCTGCTGCTGGGCGGGGCGCTAAGCCTGTTGGCCGGCATCGCGGCCATTGCCAATCCGATGATTGCGCTGGCCGTCTTTCCCGGTGTCCTGCTCATCGTGGCAGGTGTGTTGGCAATCTTGTTCGGGGTCGTACAGGTGTCCCAATTCCGCGTTAGCGATCAGGACGGCCAGGCACACATCCAATGGGGTCGGGCTGCGGTGGGAGTTGCAGCCGTGGGGCTCGGGGTGCTGGTGATTGCCAATCCGGTGGCAGTTAGCCTGGTGATGGTGCGTGGTATCGGATTGGCACTGGTCGCGGTTGGGACGTTGCTAATCGTATTGTTTGCGTATCTGAATCGGACTCGGGCGGTTTAAGCTCGTCGGAAGCATGTCTGCCGGTTGATGCTGCACCGGCTGATGTCCTGGCACTTGGACCGGAGCATCCGTGCAAGGTGCATGCCGAATCAGGTTAGGAAGCAGGTGCACGACACCCAAATCGATTCCGGGGTGCAGTTGGAGACGCGATTTGAATGAGGACGGTTGTGTTGGGTTTGACACTTGGCCAGTCGGTAACTGCATCCAGACACATCGCCACTGTTGTCTGAGCGTCGCATGGCCCTGACTGAAGCCTGTGCCGCGATCACGGAATTGGTCACACGGTCCGTCGCGTCCGGCCAGGTACCCCTTGTAGTGGCCTTCGATGGACGCAGCGGTGCCGGAAAGTCCACGCTGGCGTCCCGGGTGGCCGAGTCGGTGCGGGCGGCTGTCGTGCTACTCGACGACTTCTTTGCCGCGTCCATTCCCAATGCCGAATGGGATCGAATGACTGCCGAGGAGCGCGGTGCCAGAGTCTTTGATTGGGCCAGAGTCCGTGCTCAGGCCATTGGACCCCTGCGTGCCGGGAAGGCGGCATGTTGGCATCCATTCGACTTCGAAACCGGTCCCAGAGCCGATGGCACCTACGGGATGAAAGCCGCAGCGGTTGAGGTTGAACCAGCCTCCGTCATCATCATTGACGGTGCCTACTCCTCGGGGCCACAGCTTGCCGATCTGGTCGACCTGACGGTTCTGGTCGAAACATCGGAGACGGAGCGATGGGCCCGACTCACCCGACGGGAGGAGGCAGAGTTCCTCGCGCAGTGGCACGCCCGCTGGACGGTTGCGGAAGACTTCTACTTTTCCAACGTGAGGCCCAGAAGCTCTTTCGACCTGATCGTGACTTCCTGAGGTTGGTGGATCAGAAAAATGAGTCTGGGGAAACGGAATTCAGCCCCGCCGCGTCGGCATGCCCACCTGCGACTGTTGAAAGACTGAACCGCGAGGCAGCTGAGAGGGCTGTGCGGTTGCTTGAGACCAGCTTGCTTGGTCTGGCATCCAACGTACTTGCGGAACAGTTACGTTGGTTGCGTATTGGTACATCGGGTTATTGTCAAAGTCCAGGGGTCCCGGCAATCGCGCCGGGCCTATTCCCGGTGAACTGCATCGTTCCAAGTATTGCGGGCCAGTTCGATGCTGTAGGGCATGGCCGTCTCCGGTGGATCCGCCCCTTCCATCTCAATGGAGACATAACCCGAGAACCCGGCCTGGAGCAGGGCCCTGAAAACCCGTGCGTAGTCCAAGTCCAGGCTGTACCACGAGCCGCCACCGGGATAGGTCTTCATGTGGGCCAGGTTGATATAGGGAGCCACCTTCTCCATGGCCTTGTACATGTCGTCCTCGAACAGGTAGTTGCCCATGTCTAGGATTCCACCCAGCCAGGGGGAGTTGACGGTATCCAGGATGCGCAGCACGCCGTCGGCGAAGGTGGTCAGGCCCCAATGGTTCTCCAGGAGCAGCATCACGCCCTGTTCCGCGGCGCGGTCCAGGCATTGGCCAATGCAGTCGCACACCCATGCAAAGCCTTCGTCCTGTGTGTGGCCGGGCCAGGGTTCCACCCACCCGCGCGCCTTGATCAGGTCGTCAAACGAGCCTTCCTTGCGCCAGCCGCCCGAATTGACGCGGATGGAGGGAATGCCCATCTCATGGGCCAGATCAATGCAGTGCAGCGTGTGTTCCACATGGCGTTTCCGTTCCTCCGGTTCGGCCCACACGAAGTCCTGGTGGATTGAAAGGTTGTACAGCGACAGGCCCAGTTCGAAGGCCCGCCGCTTGAGACGCTGCAGATAGTCCCGCTCCTCGCTCTCCAGCTGGCGGTGGAGGATTTCCACGCCGGACAAGCCCAGTTCGTGGGCTGATTCGAGCACGGTCTCGATGGGTGTCTTGTCCGGTGTGAAGTGCCAGTAGGAATAGGTGGAGGTTCCAAGTCGCAGATGCATGGCACGAGCTCGCAGGTGGTGGCTGGATGGGGTTCAGGGAAGGCGCGTCCGGCGGTACGGCGCGGGCATCAGCCCAGGTCGAGGGCAACGGGCTGTCCGGTTTGGGCGGACTCGTAGGCGGCCAGGGCCACCCTCAGGGCCTGCAGGCCGTCGTGGCCGCTGATGGACGGTTCGCGCCCGGTGCGGATCATGTCCGCGAAGTCGTCGATGAGGCCGTGGTCCGGGGTGCGGCCCCAGGGAAGCCAATGCGAACGGCGCAGGGTTCCGGCGGTGACATCCAGGTGGGGACGGAAGGCGTCCACGGACAGAACGCCCTCGGAACCGACCAGTTCGAGGATGACATTGCCCCAGCTGTGGTGACCCTCCGGCCTGGACCAACTGGTGTCCAGTGTGCCGTAGACACCATTGGCCAAGCGGAAGCTGAGGAGGCCGGCGTCGTCGATGTCAAGGCCCGGCCGAAAGAAACTGTAGCCAATCTCGGCATAGACCTCGACCACCTCGGTATTCCAGAACCAGCGCAGCAGATCGATTACATGCACGGTATGGTCGATGACGGCACCGCCGCCGGACTGCTCCCGGTCCACGAACCATCTGCCCGGGTTGAAGCCCTGGTTGGTGCAGGCGGCACTGTAGACCGGGCCCAGCCGGTTCGCATCCAGCATGCGCTTGGCTTCGGCCACGGCCGGTGCGAACCGGACCGGGAACGCGATTTGAAGTTTGGTGCCCGTCTCCCGACAAATGTCAAGCATGGCTTGGCCGTCAGCTGCGGAGGTGGCGATTGGCTTTTCGCACAGGATGTGTGCGACATGTGGGGCGGCAGCTTCCACATGTTCCCGGTGGCGGGCATTGGCCGAACAAACGATGACCCCGTCCAGGTCCCGCTCGAGGAGGTCCTGCAATGAGGGGCACGCCTGCGTGTTGAAGCGTTGGGCGGTTGCCTCCCGGAGCTCCTTGTCGTCGTCCCAGATGCCGACCAGGCCGATGTCCGAAACCTCGGCCAGGCAGTTCAGGTAGGACATGGCGTGCAGATGGTCAAGGCTGCACAGGCCGATGCGGATGGCCATGGTCACTCCCTGAAATCGGCAATCGCGATCGGCCGACCGGTGCGGATGGAGTGGAGGGCGGCCTGCGAAACCTTGACGGCCATCAGGGCGTCGTGCGGGGTTACCCGAAAGTCACAGCCCTTGTCCAGGCAATCCAGGAAGTGCGCCAGTTCGGCGAAGTAGGGGTGGTCCGCCTCCTGCAGCGTGTTCTGTGCCATGGGCATGTCGTCCGCCCGCGTGCGCCAGGACAACGAGGCGGGATCCCGGGAGTCCCAGGCCACGAGGCCCTGGTCGCCCGCGATTTCCAGGTGGGTGCGTGTGCGGCCGGGCGTGTGTGCCCAGCTGGCCTCGATGTGGCCGATGGCGCCGGACTCGAACCGCAGGACCAGGAGGGCGTGATCGCACTGTGGCACGCCGGCTTCCAGGAGGCCCCGGGCGAACACCCGTTCCACTTCGCCCATGCACCAGCGGTGGAAGTCGATGTCGTGGATGCCCACGTCCATGATGACGCCGCCGCTCTGTTCAAAGTCCGCATAGCGCCGGGCCGCCGCCCCGCCGCCCATGCGGGGAAAGCCTCCTGCCCGCACCGTGCGGATCATGCCCGGTTTGCCGATGGTTCCCGCCTGCAGGGTCCTCCAGGCGGCTTCGAACTCGGGGAAGAACCGAACCACGTGGGCCACAAACAGCGGTACCTGCCGCTCTGTACAGACGGCCAGGATCTCCTCGCACTGGGCCACGGTCCGGGCCAGCGGCTTTTCGCACACAATGGCCTTGCCGGCGTGTGCGGCCGCCAGAACCGGCTCCGGATGGGCCGTGACGTTGGTGCAGACATCCACGATGTCGGACGCGGCCAGCAGGTCCTCCAGGGAATCGAAGGCCTGGCCGCCCCAGCGTTCCGCCGCCGCCACGGCGGCTTCCGGTACAACATCGTGCCACCCCGCCAGTTCCACCGGCAACCGCGCCCACGCGGCTGCATGGATGCGGGAGATGCTGCCGGCCCCGACGATGCCTACTCTGTGCATGGGGGTGTGCCTGATGGGCTTTGCGGGTTCAATGTCGGGATGGACGCGGCCGACCGGGGTCGCACCGAGGAGTTGGGGGCGAAAGGGCGGCTGGGTATCGCGGAAGATTCCGGCCTGCCAAAGATGCCAAAGGTGGTGCGGGTTAGCCCTTGAGGCCGGTCATGGCCACGCCTTCGATGAAGTTGCGCTGCATCATCAGGAAGACGATCAGCACCGGCAGGAACATGACTGCGGCGCCGGCCATTTGCAAATGGGTCTGGGAGATGTACTGCTCGGTAAAGCGGGACATGGCGATGGGCAGTGTCCACTTCTGCTTGCTGTTGATAATGATCAGCGGCCAGAGGAAGTCGTCCCAGGCGGACAGGAAGGTGAAGATCGTGAGCGCGGCAATGGCCGGCTTGCTGAGGGGCAGCATGATGCGCGCGTAGATGTAGGGCTCGGATGCGCCGTCAATGCGCGCGGCCTCCAGCAGGGACTTGGGCACGCTCAGCATGAACTGGCGCATGAGGAAGATGCCGAACGGGGTCACGATGGCCGGCACGATCATGCCCCAGTAGGTGTTCACCAGGCCCAGCTTGGCCATCATGATGAACAGGGGAATCATGATCACCTGGAACGGGATCATGAGGGTGGACAGGATCACGATGAAGATGACGGTGCGGCCCGGGAACTCGTAACGGGCGAAGGCGAACCCGGCCATCGTGCTCGTCAGCAGCTGGCAGGTGGTAATCGTGAGGGCCACGAAGGCGCTGTTCAGGGAGAAGCGCCAGAAGCCGATGTTGAACCAGACCTCGCTGAAGTTGCCGACGGTGTACTTGGTGGGGGCGAACCAGACCGGCGGAACTTTGATGACCTCGGACAGGGGCATCAGGGACGCGGACAGCATCCAGCCCAGGGGCAGCAGCATCCAGACGCCGCCGATCAGCAGCACAAGCAGGCCGATGCCCTTGCCCAACCATGGCAGGCGGCCGTTGGCCGTGGGGATTTGCGTTGGGGTTGTTGCAGTCATGCCGCGGCTAGCCGTACTCGAATTCGCGCTGCGTGACCCTGAGCTGAATCAGGGTGATGACCAGGATTAGGGCAAACAACACGAAGGCCAGGGCGGCGCCGAACCCCAGGTCGTTGTAGCGGAAGGCCGTGGCATAGATGTGGTAGACCATCACCCGTGTCGAGTCGATGGGGCCACCGGCCTCGCCCTGCCGTGTGGTCATGATGACGGCCGGCGTGAACACCTGCAGCGAGCCGATGACTCCCGTTACCGTAATGAAGACGATCGTCGGGTTCAGCAGCGGGAAGGTGATGTTCTGGAAACGGGCCCAGCGGCTGGCGCCGTCGATTTGGGCGGCTTCGTAGAACTCGCGGGGAATGCCTTGCAGCCCGGCCAGGAAGATCACCATGCTGAACCCGAGGCCCTTCCAGATGGCCACGAGCATGATGGCAGGGAGCGCCCAGGTCGGCGAGGCCAGCCACTTGGGCCCTTGGATGCCGAAAAACCCCAGGACGTTGTTCACCATCCCGTAGTGGGGCTCGAACATCCAAATCCAGACAAAGGAGACCGCCACCCAGGAGGTGATCACCGGAATGAAGTAGACCGTGCGCAAGGCGGTGCGCAGGGGGAGCCGGTCCTGGTTCATGATCAATGCCAGCACCAGCGCGAGGCTCATGCCGACCGGCACGACTCCGACGGTGTAGACCAATGTATTGCGCAGGCTTTTGCGCGTCAGGGAATCCTCAATGGCCTCCGCATAGTTTGCGAGACCAATCCAAGGGAAATCGCGCGGGATCAGGCTCCAGTCGTGCAGGCTGATCCAAAACGCAAACAGGATGGGAAAAACGACCAACACCAGCAGAAAGAAGAAGGCCGGGCCCAAGAAGGTATAGGCCCAGAGGTATTCCCGCAGCTGCAGGCGCGAAACCCCTCTTTTCATGGCCGGTTGGGTGGTGTGGTTCGGAAAAATGCAGTTGCCGCGACGGACGGGTACGACACCGGGGCGGAATTGCCCGCCCCGGTGCCTGCCCAAGCGTCCGTCAACTGACCGTGTTGTCGGCGATAACGTCGTTCAGGTTGGCCACCATGGTGTCGAAGGAGGCGGCCGGATCCTCGCCGCCAATCACGACGCGGTCGCGGCCGTCGCCCAGTTCCTTGACCCATTCGGCCCAGCCGACCCATTCCCAGGGTGTGGCGTACTCGAGGGAGTCGAGGCAGACCTCGGCGTTGCTGTCGGGACGGAACATCGGATCCGCACCCAGGCCCTGGAAGCTGGGCAGGTCGCCCGCCACATCGTTCCAGATAACCTGGGCATCGCGGTTGGTGCAGTAGTGCACCCAGTTCCATCCCGCCTCGGAGTCGGGCACCCACTTGCCGACGACCCACATCCAATGCGAACCGGCGGTATAGAGGTCCTGGCCGACCGACCGGGTCGGGAAGGGCACGATGGAATAGGCCATGTCCGGCGCCTGCGCCAGCAGGGAGCCGCGCGTTACCGGATGACCGATCTGCATGGCCGCCCGTCCTAGGGCGAACCGGTTCTGGCCGCTGAGGAAGGAATCGTCATCCGAGGAACCGGACAGGTCGCAGAACCACGTGAAGGTTTCCAGAATCTCCGGATAGTCGGGCCACACCAACTGGTTGGTGGACTCGTCCACCCAAGCCTGTCCGTCCCGTTCCCGCTGCAGGAACTGCTGATACAGGATGGTCTGGAAGGCGCTGTAGTAGCCCGTGTGGATGCCAATGCGGTCATCGTCCCCGCCCTCGAGCTTGGTGAACAAGGCGGCTTGGTCGTACATGTCGGCCAGGTCGGCGTACGGTGCCTTGGGATCAAGTCCGGCCTCTTCGTAGATGGCGTCGTTGCGGTACATGACCAGGGTCTGTACGTCCAAAGGCAGGCCGTAGTACTCGCCTCCCCGCTTGCCGCGCTGCACGGTCCAGGGCAGGTAGCTCTCCTCAATCTCGCCCGCGGTGATCACGGAATCCGAGACCGGCAGCAGGTTGTCGCCGGCGATGTACTGCTCGATCAGTCCCATCGGAATCTGGAAGACGTCGGGTGCGGAACCCTCCCCGCCGGCGATGCCGGCAGCCAGCTTGCCCCAGTATTCCGCCCAGGGAATGGACTGGAAGTCGATCGTGACGTCGGGGTTGGCTTCCTCGAACTGGGCCTTGAACTCCTCCACCGCCGCGGCGCGGCCGGTGGAATGGTGCTGCCAGTGGCTCAGGGTGACACCTTCCGCCATCATCGCACCTTCACCGCCGGGCTCCGGCAAGGCGCAGGCCGCCAGGACCGCGGCGGCGCTCAACGTGCCCGAAAGCGCCAGGAAGCGGCGTCGGCTTGGCATGTGTCCGTTCATTTCACAAACTCCTTGGAAAGGATTAAGACCGTCAGGGGCTGGGGATCGCACCGGAGGGCGGCCAGCCGAGCGGTTTCAGGTTTGATTGGCAGTGCGCACCGGGCGGGCAGCGACAGCCCAGGGGTAGGGCGGGTCGTCATGATGCAGCGAGCGGTAGGTGGGGATCCAGACCCAGCGGTCCGCGCCGGACGCGTTCTCGTGGCTGGCGTGGAGGGTCAGATCGTGGAAGAAGATGGCGCCGCCCACGGGCAGGGGCGCGGTCACGGCCTCCGCCTCCAGCGTGTCCTGGTCGCCCAGCCGGTGGCCGAACCCCTGGCCGTCGTCCACGTCTGCGTGCTCAACTTCGGTCCGGTGGGAACCGGGCACCAGCTTCAGGCAGCCGTTGGCGACCGTGGCCTCGTCCAGCGCGACCCAGAGCGAGATCTTGTGGCTGCCGACCCAGTAGGGGTGGTCCTGGTGCCACGGGCTGCCAAAGTCCGTGTCGTGGTCCTTGAAGACGGCCTTGTCGCTGAGGAACTCGATGTCCGGACCCAGGATTGGCTCCAGCAGATCGAGGATGCGGCTGTCGCCCGCGAAGGTGCGGAAGAGCGCGCTGCGGTAGGCGAGGCCCACATAGACGCCGACCGACAAAACCGGTTCGGGACCGTCCGGATCCTCCGCCTGCCGCTCGCGGACGACATCGTCCACCACGGCCTGCATTTCCGCCTTGAGGCGGGCCGCCTCGTCCGCGGTGAAGAGGTCGGGGACGATCAGGTAGCCGTCCCGTTCAAAGGCCGCCGCGACGGTCTCGGTGGCTGTTGTCATGTGCTGTTATCCGGCCCGGAGAGGCCATTCAACATTGTGCTTGGACTGGAAGCCCGATCATACCATTGACAGGAAGAGGCGCGGACGGCGGGAACACGCCGCCGCCTCAATGCGCATATATACACTTTACTTTGGTTCATGTTGAGATTCCTTGGCCCCTCTCCGTGGGCGGTCCCGATCGTGCTTGCGGTGTGCTTCTGGCTCTTGGTGGCCTGTGTGGGCGGGGCGATTCCCGAAGTGGACGGCCCTCGGCCCCGCTTGGATCCCGCGCCCGCGGGGCCGGCGACCGGCACGGTCGCACGCCTGCCGAAGGAATGGACCTTTTACAGCCAGCCGCCGGAGAAGTTCGGTGTGCCGGTGCTTCGTCCGTCCGGTGGCACGGAATGGGAGGTGACCGGCCGCTGGACCGCCGCGGCGGCCGACCTGTCCGGCCACCAAGGGTGGCTCCTGAAGCGAGACTGGTACCGCTTGACAGGCGATGTGGCGCCGTGGGGCCACGTTGTTCTCTGGGGACAGTTGCCCGACGACTGGATCGTGGGTGACCGCATGGCCGTCCCGACCGTGACCCCTCCCTGGGGGAAGCTGTGGCGCACCGTGCCCTACTCTGTGGGCCATGTGCTCGCCGTGCCGGCCGATGGAACCATCGCATTGCATGCCTGTCCCGATCGGGCCTGTCCCGTGTTGGAACGGCCGGTGCGGGCTCAGGCAGTGCCCGTGACCGGCCAGTTCACGGACGGTGATGGACGATTGTGGTACCGCGTGGAGTTCCGGCAGAAGATCCTGTGGGCGGAAGCCGACTCGGGCCGTCTTACCGTGTCGTGGGCAGGCCGATTGCGGCGCGGGGGCGCGGAGGCCGCCGGATATCGCTCCTGCGAACCGGTTGTCATGTTTCCGCCACCGCCCCACACCTTGTGTCCCGTCGACGAGACGGGCCGCTTCCTGGATCTTTTGGAGCGGGAATACGACCGGCTGGATCCAGTCTTCGGACGGCTGGTCCGTGTGGAAGACGACTGACCGGGACTTTGTGCAACCTGGCGTTGGCGGACCCTTCCGGGCAATCGGGATTTTTCTGGTTCAGTATCCTTACACTCGGAACCAAGGCCGCTTGGTCAACAGCCCGATGTGTCAACACACCGTCCCTCCATCTGCGGCTTCCCCTGAGCCCGATGAGAATCCAGCTTCCCGTAAAGACCCCGGTCTTGGGCTTCATCGGACTGGTATGGCCCACGCGCCACAGCTCGATCGATACGGCGGATTCCTCGATGTCAAGGGCAAACAAACGGGTTTCTTCCACACCGAGCGCGTCAACGGCCGCTGGTGGCTGGTCACGCCCGACGGGCACGGCTTTTTCGGCATTGGCATCAGTCATCCGATCACAAGCATGGCGGAGGCCGCCATCACGTTCGCCTACGGCGGCAGTCAGGAGGAGTGGATGCGCGACGGCATCCGCAAGATGCGCGCACTGGGTTTCAACTGCGTCTGGTCCGGTCCCTACAGCCTGGAGCGCGTTCCTTCCGGCAACATTGACACCGACCTGGCGGACGGGATCTACCGCAACGCCGGGATTCCCTACGCGATCCATGTTCCGTTGATCAAGCATCAGGTGGAGCTGAAGCCCGGCGAAACGCGTCCCGATGTCTTCAGTGCCCGGTATCGGCGGTTTGTCGGCGAGGAGGTCGCCCGACGGGTTGCACCCCATCGGGATAATTCGTGGCTCCTCGGCTACTACTATGGCTACGGGTCGTTCATGCGCGAGGACCTTTGGATCAACCAGACCCTTGCCTACGCGCCCGGCAGCCCCGGCCGCGAGCGGTTGTTCGATGTTCTCGAACAGCGCTATCGCGGTGACATCGCGCAGCTGAACACCGTCTACAGAACGGGTTTCGCCTCGTTCCAGGATCTGCGCCGGAATGGCTCCCTGACCTATCCCCATTGGCTTTCGGCCGTCAAGGCCGGCGCACCGCTGCCTGAGCAGGCCGGTTCACAAGAGATCCTCGCCGATGCAGAGGCACTGCTGGGCGAAATTGTCGAACGGGTCCACAAAATCGCCCACGACGAGATCCGCAGGCACGACTCGCAGCACATGGTGCTGGGGGCCTACGTTAAGCACACAACCTTTACACAGGGGATCTGGAAGCGAATCGCGCCCTACATCGACGTCCTCGGTCCACAGGATGTCAGTGACGTAAATCCCATCAAGCCCAGCGTCGAAGCGCTGGGTGTGCCGGCACTGCTGAGCGATCAGGAATTCGGAAACGTGTATCCCCTCGCCCTTCAGGGCAGGATGGGCACGCCCGGTGCCGTGCCGGATCACGTGGATCGCCGGGTTTTGTACGACCTGCTGGCCGGCCGCATCGCGCGCGACCCGGATTTCATCGGCGTGTCGTTCTGTGCCGTGCTCCACGATCAGTCCCATTGGCAACAGGCCTACGACCGTGGTCAGCCGGGCTTTTTTACCATCGACGGCGAGCCGAACCGGAGGCTTGTCGCAACGGTGCGCAGCGCGAACCAACGGATCCTTGATGCGGTGCGCAGCCCCTTGGACGCAACATCGCTGGCCGAGATTCACGATGCCTACAATGAGACCAAGGCCGCCTACCGCCGGGTCATGGAACAGCGATTTGCCTTTCTGAAGAAGGATGCGGGCACATAGCCATGGAAGCCACTCGACGCCAAGTTCCCGGCGATGCCGCCGTTGCAGAGATGGCCAAGGCCAAGACCACCCAAGCCCAACCCGACGGCTTCTTCACCCTGGGGCGGCGCGATAACCACTGGTGGTTCGTAACACCCGATGGGGAGCCCTTCTTTTCGCTCGGACTCAACCATATCGACCCCGCCAGCCTGCGTTATCCCGAGAACATCCACATCTGGCGCGACAAGTACGGGGGCAGCACCGAGCGCTGGATCCGGGAGTCCGTGGCGCCCAACCTCAGGCAGTGGGCCTTCAACACCGTTGGTTGGGTGCAGGAGGTGACCGTGCTCCGGTGGAGGCACTCCCGTTCATTCACGAACGACGAGTACCGGGCTTTGGACATGCCCTTTTGCCATTTGCTTCCGTTCACCGAATCGCACCAGTGGGAGCAGCACACCCGCCACTTCGACTTTCAAGGTTCGCAGTGGCAGGAATGGGTCGACTACGTCGCACGCTCGCACTGCGCCGAACTCAGCGAAGACCCCAATCTCATCGGGTATTTCTACAGCGACTGCCCGACGTGGGTCCACACGCGCGCCGACAATGCCTGGCGCGGACCGATCTTCGACCCCGAACGCCTGAAGTCCGAAACGGGCCGCCAGGAACTCACCCGGCTGGCCCGCGCCTACTACCGGACAACCCACGACGCCATTCGGCGCTACGATCCCCACCACTTAATTCTGGGGGACCGTTACGAAGCCAACGAAGCCATTGCGATGGAGGTCGTTGAAGCCGCGTTGCCGTACGTCGATGTGCTGTCGTTCCAGGACTTCCGCGATCCGGTGGCCCATCTCGACGCATGGCACAGGCAGACCGGCAAACCCGTGCTGCTGGCCGACGCGGCGGGGCTGAGGAATCCCGCTCCCCCCGGGGGCTTCGTCCCCAACGACGGTGAATGGTACGCGGATGTACTGGCGGTACTGTTCGACAACCCCGGCTGCATTGGTTTTCACCTGTGCGGCGCCTACCAGCGCAACAAGGCGCGACGCCGCGGCCTGCTCGACGAACTGGAAAGGCCTGATCAGGAACATGTCGAGTTAATTCGCGCCGCGAATATGCAGGTCAGGCACCGGATGGGCGAACAGTACTGAGCCCTCCGAATGGCCTTTGACAGCATTTTTCCTTCCTCTATACTGGGCCTGCAAACTTGAAACAGTTCGCGCCATGGGGGCGGACTCGGAGGAAACAATCATGTTCAGAACCGGTGTCTCTCGACGAAAGTTCCTGCAATGGAGCAGTGCCGGTCTCGGTGCAGCTGCGTTGGCTGCTTGTGTTCCCGCCCCTGGTGCACCAGCGGCTGGCACCGGTGCCGACGCGGAACCCGTAGTCATTCGATTCCATGGTCGTACCGGGGTCCAGGGCGATCACTTTATTGAACGCGCGCGGGCCTTCGAGGAGGAAAATCCAGGCATAACGATCAAGGAGGAACTGTTCCCCCATGCGGAGTACCACCAGAAGATGGAGGTGCTGCTGGCGGGGCAGACCATCGGCGATACATTCTGGACAGTCCTGCTGTCCGGTCTCTATCATCGCTATGCCAATCAGGGTGTGTTGCTGGCCTTGGATGATCTGATTGCCGCGGACGAATACGATCTGGGAGTCTTCTTCCCCGAATCCCTTGACGCAGCCAGCCATGCCGGTTCCATGTACAGCTTGCCTTGGATCTGCCATCCTGGCCGGGTGGGCTGCTACTACAACAAACAGCTGCTTGCCGACAATGGCTTGGACGAACCGCCCGCGGACGGGGATTGGACCTTCGAGGATCTGCTGGAATACGCCACCGTTCTGACGCAGGACACCAATGGTGACGGGGACATCGACCAGTTCGGCATGCAGCCGGGCCGGGATCCGTGGAGCCTCTTGGTTTGGGCGCGCGGATCGGGTGGCGAGATCTTTGACGAGGAAGGCAAGACTTCCCTCTTGGACTCGGAGGAAACGCTCTCTGCCGTTCGCTTTGTCTACGACTTGATGCACACTCACAATGTGGCTCCCTCGCCTGATCAACAGACATCCGACATGTTTGTCTCGGGCCGCATCGGCATGGCCCAGAGCGGGTACTGGGCGCAGAGCTGGGTGAATCGCATCGGCGACCGGTTTGAGTTGGGCGCGGTGCCCATGCCCAAGGGTCCGGCCGGCATCAATGGTTCGATGTACGAATTCGATCCCGCCTGCATCTCTGCGGGCACGGAGCACCCGGACGAAGCCTTCGAATGGGTCAAATGGCTCGCCAACCAGGAAACCGGTATCCGCATCGCGGAAGCGGGATCCGTACCCGGCTCGCGTCCAGATGTCTGGGAGAACGAACGGTTGACCAAGTCCCCGATTCACAACGTATTCACCAACATCATGTACAACGTGCTGCCGTTCCGCGGACCGGGCAATTTCCGAGGTCTGGAAATGCGGGATGCCTTCAGCAACGGGATGGACCCGATTTGGCTGGGCAATGAAACACCGGAAAACCAGGTACCGCTGGTATCCGCCAAAATCCAAGAGGTGTTGGACAAACCGGCTTCCTAAGTTCCTTTGGTTGCAGCGGGGCCTGGCTCGAATGCAGGTCCCGCTGCCGTGTCCCGCCGACCCGGACGATGCCGGGCCGCGGGCATCATGTGTTTTGAGAGTTGTCAAGGGTCTGGCTGAACCGAAGTCCACATGCAAAGCGAGAGCGCCCCTGATCTTCAGGAACGTCCACGGCTCCGCAGACCCACCTCGCTCAAGCGCCAGGAGGCGATAGCGGGTTTCGTCTACATCTCGCCCTGGCTGCTGGGTTTCATGGCCTTCACGGCCTTCCCGTTTCTCGCGTCCTTTTATCTCAGCTTCACCGACTACACGGTCATCTCCGAACCGCGTTTCGCGGGATTTGCCAATTATGTGGAGGCCTTGTCGGGCGATGACCTCTTTTGGGGCTCCTTGCGCCGCACCTTTACCTACGCTGTCGTTGGTGTTCCCCTGGGGATTTTGGGTTCCTTGGCCTGTGCCCTGCTCCTGAACCAGGGGTTGAAGGCGAACACGCTGTTTCGGGTCCTGTTCTTCCTGCCGTCGCTGACCCCCTTGGTGGCGTTGGCCCTGCTCTGGAGTTGGATTTTCCAACCCGATTTCGGAGTGCTGAACTTCCTGCTGGCCAAGGTGGGCATCGATGGCCCGGGATGGTTGAGCAGCATTGAATGGGCCCTGCCGTCCCTGATTATCATGGCCCTATGGGGCACGGTGGGAGGGGGGCAGATGGTGATCTTTCTGGCCGGCCTGCAGGGTGTTCCACAGGAACTGTACGAGGCCGTGGAAATCGATGGCGGCGGTCCCTGGTTCAAGTTTCGGCACGTCACGCTGCCAATGATTTCCCCCACCATGTTCTTCAACCTCATCCTGGGGATCATTGGTGCCCTGCGAGTCTTCACCGTGGCCTATGTTTCCACGGAAGGAGGGCCAGCCTACGCCACGTGGTTCTACATCCTCCACCTGTACACCCAGGCCTTCAAGTACTTCAACATGGGTTACGCCTCCGCCCTGGCCTGGATCTTCTTCATCATCCTCATCGCCTTCACCTACCTGCAAGTACGCGCCTCGCGTCATTGGGTCTTCTATGCCGGTGAACAAAGCTGAATTGGTGTTGTTTCCAACCGACTAATGTCCGCCCGTCGACATCCATACCTGCTTTACGTGCCGGTCCTCCTGCTGGGGGCCTTGTTCATGGGGCCTTTTCTGTGGACTGTGGGCAGTTCCTTCAAGCATCCCTCCGAAATCTACGTATTCCCGCCGCAGTTGTGGCCCGACGAAATGCAGTGGGGCAACTGGAGGGAAGTCTGGATCCAGGTGCCGTTTGCCCAGTTCGTCAGAAACAGCGTCGTCGTCACCGGAGCCGCGGTCACCGGCCAGATCCTGTCCACGACCTTGGTGGCCTATGGTTTCGCGCGATTTCGCTTCCCAACGCGCGACTTTCTGTTCATGGTGGTGTTGAGCACCATGATCCTGCCTTTTGAAGTCCTGCTGATCCCCCAGTTCCTAATATTCCGGGAGTTGGGTTGGCTGGACTCCTACAAACCCTTGATCGTGCCCTTCTACTTCGGTGCGGGACCGTTCTTCATCTTCCTGATGCGACAGTTCTTTTTGACCATCCCCTTGGATCTGGACCAGTCCGCGCGGTTGGACGGCGCCCACTCCCTGCGCATTCTCTGGAGCATCATTCTGCCCCTGTCCCGGCCCGCCCTCGCCACGGTCGCCATCTTCTCGTTCCTGGCGAACTGGGATTCATTTCTGGGACCCCTGATCTATCTCAACACCATGGAGAAATACACGCTGCCGCTCGGCCTGCGTTTCTTCCAACTGGTGGCGGATGCCGGCGGCGCGCCCCGAGAGCACCTCCTGATGGCCGCGTCGCTCACGGTTTCCATTCCGGGCATCGTGCTGTTCGTGGTGGCACAGAAGTACTTTGTGCGCGGCATTGTTCTCAGCGGCATCAAAGGTTGATCGGTATGACCACCACCCCAGCGGTATTCTTCGACGGTCCCCGGCAGTGTTCCGTGCGGGAGCAGGAACTCGACTGGCCGTTGCCCGGCCATGTGCTGGTCCGCAGTCAGTTGACCCTGATCAGCACGGGCACCGAACTGACCCTGTACAGTGGGGAATTCCCTGAGCATTCCAAGTGGGCAGGCATGGCGCGGTATCCCTTTACACCGGGCTACGCCAATATCGGGGTGGTGGAGGACATCGGTGATGGCGTGGATCCCGACTGGATGGGAGCCCGCGTCGCCACCCGCGGACGGCACCAGAGACTGAATGTCCTGGACACGGATGCCTTGGCGCGGGTACCGGACTCGATCGCCGCGGAAGAAGCTGCCTTCTTCACGCTGGCCCAGACCGTGATGAACGGAGTACGCCGGTCTCGGGTTGGATGGGGCGAGGCCGTGGCGGTGTTCGGACTCGGCATTCTGGGTCAGTTGGCCGTGCGTTTCTGTCGGCTGTGCGGTGCCCGCCCGGTCTTTGGCGTGGATCCGGCTGCCAAACGCCGGGCCTTGCTGCCGGAGGAGGCCGGCATCCACCCCGTGGATGCGTCCCAAGGGGCGGACGCCGTTCGACAAGCCATTGCGGCGGCGACGCGCGACCGGCTGGTGGACTGTGCTTTCGAGGTGACGGGACTGCCGCGGACCATACCTGACTCGATGAGCACCATACGCCGACAGGGCCGCTTCATTCTGCTGAGCAGTCCCCGCGGGATGACCGAGTTCGACTTCCACGATCTCTGCAATTCCCCCAGCTATACGATTATCGGGACCCATGGCGGCTCGCATCCGCCCGTTGCAACTCCCGACAACCCCTGGACCCGGGAGCGGCACACCGAGTTCTTTTTTGATCTTCTCCTGGACGGCGAACTGGATCTCTCCCGCCTCATGACGCGCAAGGCCCACTTCAGCGACGCGCCGACCATTTATGAATCCCTTTGGGAGGCACGGACGGAAGAACTGGGCGTGGGGTTTACTTGGGATTGACCAGACCGGCTGTCCCTGACACGGATTCTCCAAAACCAGGGCCAGTGAATTCCGAGACCGAATTCTTCATGCGCGAATGGAGGACACGGAACACGCCGCCTCCATCCTGCCCGCGGCGGTTTCGTCCAACGCCCGGTACGCAGTCGGTCCATCGCTACCGGATTTGATGATGCATGGCCTCCCGACGGCCCGCCGCGGGACCCAGCGCAGTTGGAGCAGTCTCGATGACAATCCGCAACAAACCTTCCCGTCACATCGTGGTCGTGGGAGCCGGCATTCTCGGCGCGTGCATTGCCTGGCGCATTAGCGAAAGGGGATTTCCGGTAACCCTCATCGACAAGTCGGATCCCGGCAGCGGTGCCTCCAGCCACAGCTTCGCCATGATCAACTCCGACGCCAAGTTTCCGCTTCACTACCACAACCTGAATCGCAGGTCGCAGGACATGTGGACGCGGTTTGCCGCGGAGCTGGCCGGGGACGGTGATGGCGCGAGTCTCGGATTGCGCTGGGGCGGCAAGGTGACCTGGGTGTCGGATGTCGATGCCGCGGCCCAACTGGAGGCCCATGTGTGCCAGATGCAGTCTTGGGGATACCCCATGCGTCTGCTGAGCGAGTCCGAATTGTCGGATATGGAGCCTGGTCTCAAGGTCGGTTCCATGACGGCTGCTGCCTACAGCGAGAACGAAGGACAGGTGGAGCCGCAACTGGTGATCGAAGCCTGTCTGCGCCGGCTGGCGGAAAGGAACTGCGATGTTTGCCGCAACACGGAGGTGACGGGCTACACACTGACAAGGGAGGGTCGCGTCAAGGCTGTCAAGACCACTTCCGGCGACATTCGCTGCGATGTCGTGGTGCTGGCGGCCGGCTCGGATACTACGCGGCTGGCCTCCCGGTTAGGCGTTCATGTACCGCAGGAGGAAAGTTCGGGGGTGGTGATTCGGACCACACCGCTGCCATCTCTGTTGCGGCATGCCGCTGTCATCTATGCACCTCCCGTTGCGACGGGGGAGCCGGAGGTGCATTTTCGCCAGTGCGCGGACGGTGGCTTCATGGTGGGGGAAGGCGACCAGGAAACCCACGCCGAAGATGGCAGTCAGGCCCACGCCGACGAACTGCTGGCGCGCGCCAGTTCCTACCTCCCGGAACTGGCGCAGGCTCGGGCGGTGGCGGTTCCGGCGGGACTGCGCCCCCTGCCTGCCGATGGCTTCCCTGCCATCGGCTTCACCACGGAAGTCCCCGATGTGTATGTGGTGTTGACGCACAGCGGTGTGACACTTGCGCCCATCCTGAGCCAGTTGGCGGTACAGGAGATTTGCGACGGTGTGCTGGCTGATGCGGTGCTGGGACCCTATCGGCCTCAACGGTTCGCGTCCCAGACCACGGGATAGCGTGCCATTGGGGATTCTCGCGGTGGATTGTGCCTCGGGGACTGAATTCCGGTGCCGCTATGACCGAGATGTCCGAAGGCAGCGTAGGTTCGGAACTGAGAAAGCCGCAAGGACAGGGCAACGCGAGCAGCCCCAATGATGGCGAAAGCTGCTTGCGACACTATGCATTCCCGTGGGATATTGGAATGGCAAATGTGCAGGTGCGCCGTGGTCACCATCAATGCGGCCGGTTGCCTGATAGCCTGACGGAGGCTGGTTTGGTGGAATAGTCCAGTCCCGGTTGTGTCCCACTTACCCGGTTCTCACCATGTCCGCTACCATCTCGCTCTCGCGGCTATTGGCCTCGTCCGGTACCTCACTGCGGCAGACAGGCAGCCTGTTTGCCATTTCGGAATGAGTAGTTATGGGCTTGGGGTTCGCTGGCCGTGTGCTACTCTGTGCCATGAAATTGCGAACATCTATGCCTGCTACTGTGCAATCTACCAGTCCTACCGCAACCGAGACAGTTCACCGGATCATCCGGTACCGGCTGTACTCCGGCGATGCCGAGACGGGCAGCGCATTGCATGGCAATGAGAAGGTGAACCCCAGCCTACAGTTCGGTTCTCAGGACCCAGGTATAGATCATGGAGGTGCCGATGGCAGAGGTTATGAACGGGTTGGCTGATTCGGACGCCGTACAAGCCTTGGCTGTGATCAGGCGGTGCGTCCAGTCGGTTGAAGCCGAACGGCGCGTTGCCTTCGCGCGGGCAGTCGTCTCGGAAGTAATCTGCAACTACTGGAGTGGCCTGCGCGCCGTCTTCCGTGGCTTGGATGAACTGCGGGGGATGCCTCCTGACCTTGATGTCGCCTACTCACATGGATCGTCGGTCGATGACTTTGCCCGAACCCTTGGGCAGTCAGCCGCCAGGCTGGATGCGACGCAGGCTGGCTATGCGATCGGGGGAATTTACACAGGGTTGTTGCCGAGACGGTTTCGAGCGGCCCACGGCGCGTACTACACCCCCCCGGCACTATGTGAACGGTTGTTGGATCTGGCCGAGGCGGCCGGAGTCGACTGGCGTTCGGCGCGGGTGCTCGATCCGGCATGCGGAGGAGGCGCGTTCCTTGCCCCGGTGGCGCGACGCATGGTCGAGGCCCTGGGGTGTCGCCCACCGGCAGCGATGCTGTCGGATATACAGGACCGTTTGGCCGGGTTTGAACTTGATCCCTTCGCGGCATGGATGTCGCAGGTCTTCCTTGACGCGACCCTGGTCGAATTGTGCGACAGGCCGGACATCCGATTGGAGCCGGTCGTACAGGTATGCGATAGCCTGGCGCGACACGAACCGCAGGACCAGTTCGATTTGGTGATCGGCAATCCCCCGTATGGACGCGTGAAGCTGTCTCCCGAACTGCGGGCAGCTTACCAACGCAGCCTGTTTGGCCATGCCAACCTGTACGGAGTGTTTACCGACCTGGCCCTGCGTCATACGCGGCCAGGCGGTGTCATTGCCTATGTCACGCCCACCAGCTTTCTGTCCGGTGAATACTTCAAGGCACTGCGCGGGTTGCTGGGCCGAGAAGCGCCGCCTATTGCGATCGACTTCATTTCGCAGCGCAAGGGGATCTTTGCCGACGTCCTGCAGGAAACGATGTTGGCTGTGTACCAACACAGTGGCGACCCCGGAACCGGACAAGCCCACCTCATGTCTCCGGAACCGGACGGTGCAATCAGAACCGAGCCCATCGGATCCTTCAAGCTTCCGGACCCGCCTGCACAACCGTGGCTGATCCCTCGAGCGATCTCGCAGGTGTCGGTGTTGCACCGAGCCCGGGGCCTGCCGTTCCGCCTGTGCGACTACGGGTACACAGTCAGCACCGGCCCGTTGGTTTGGAACCGGCACAAGGCGAGTCTGCGGCGCAGGCCGGGCAAGGGGCGGTTCCCCTTGGTCTGGGCCGAGTCCGTGCGACCGGGGGGCGTCTTTGAATTCCGGGCGGAACGGCACAACCACCAGCCGTACTTCCAGCCGACCGCACGTGAACACTGGGTGGTGACGGACTGTGCCTGTGCCCTGGTCCAGCGAACCACGGCCAAGGAACAGGTCCGGCGCCTTGTGGCCGCCGAATTACCGGCCTGGTTCATTGCGGAGCACGGTGCCGTGGTGGTCGAGAACCACCTCAACATGATCAAGCCTTTGGAGGGCAGCCCGATGGTATCTCCGGCCGCCTTGGTCACACTCCTGAACAGTAAGGTGGTGGATCAGGTGTTCCGCTGCATCAACGGCAGCGTGGCGGTGTCGGCCTACGAATTGCAGGCATTGCCCTTGCCACCTCCCGAAGACATGCAGGAATTGGAGCGTCTGGTCCGGTCGCAGGCGGGTCGCGAGACTTTGGAACGTGAGGTGGAACGCCTCTACACCCAACGGAACATTGGGTGATGCAACTCGCTCCCTTGCCGACTGTGGCTGTCATCCATGAACGTCTCCAACAGGTGTTCCCGGAGGGAACCGGCAACCGGAACTATTTGACCCGGGAGATGGCAGCCAAGACCGTGTTTGTCATGCTGTATGCGGGGGCCATCGACGGCAGCGGTTACTGGCTGCGGCCGGATCAAGTGACAAGAATGACCGATGCGCAGGCCGCCTTGATCGCGGATGTAGACCGCATGGAATGGGCACGGGAGTCCGTAAAGCCGACCGGCGGGGCGTTGACCGATCGGTGGTATGCGGCCAATACGCGGGAGCCCATTCGTGATGAGACCCTGCGCTGGGGTCTGGTCCAGACCGGTGCCGTGACAGAGCGTACGGACTTGCCGACGACATCGCCCCGGGGCCGATATGCCCTGACAACGGATTTCGCGGGGCTGTTCGACCCCCAGCTGACAGAGAAGGAATGGCAAACCCGTATTCAAACCTGGCAGGCAGCGCACTTGGGCCGTGGCGCGTTGGCTCGCATCGCCATCATGCGTGCCGGTGCCGCCGCGAACCGAGGCGACCGGGTTCTGGTGACATTCCCCAACGGGGAAACCCGATTGATGGAACCTGGCCCGAGTTCCTTCATTTCCAAAGCCGTTATCGAGTCGTTCGCCCCCAGGTTCCTTGTCGAACCGAGTGTCATCTGGTTGAGCGAGAGTCGGAATCAAGTCGTGGCGCGCGATGACCAGTTGGCACACGAGATTGGCTTGAACATCCAGCCGGATCGCAATCTGCCGGACATTGTTCTGGCGGACTTGGGCCCGGGGGATCCCCTGCTGGTGTTCGTTGAGGTGGTGGCCACGGCAGGCCCCATGAGCGAAGCCCGTCGGATGGCTCTGATGAAAATCGCGAGGGAAGCCGGCTTCAAGGAAGGTCAAGTGGCGTTTCTGACAGCTTATGCCGATCGTGCGGATGGTGCTTTTCGGCGTACGGCGAGCGAACTGGCCTGGCGCTCATTTGTCTGGTTTGTGTCGGAACCGGATCATCTTGTTGCCCTGTACGACGGATCGGACACCGGACGCGTGGAATTGCGGCAGTTGATGCGGGATCACGGTTGATGGCGGTGCAGGTCTAGCAGGCTGCGGAAGAATCGGATTTTTCAGTGTTGCGGCAGTCGCATGGGGCCTGGGAAGCCCGTTTATGGCCTCCAGGCGCGGGATTCACGGGCCCCGCGAACCCCTGAAGGGCGCGCAGAGCCCTCTGTGGGTCAACCCGGGCGGCGCGGGTCCGGCTTCCGGCTCGGGTACGAGCTTGGCCATGCGCACAAGGTTGTAGGCGGTGGTCACCAGGTAGCCGGCGAACCCGGTACGGGCCACGACCCGGTAACGGGTGCGCCGTAGGCCGCCCACCGTCAAGATCTCCTCCACCCGTTTGCGAATGCGGAGGCTCACTACATATCCGGCAGGGCGCGTGGTACAACCGTCGATCGCCGGCTGCTTCCGGGCCACATGCGGGGTCACCCACCGGCTGCGCATGTCCTTGACATAGTTCTTTGTGTCGCAGCCGCGGTCGGCTCCCAGCGTGCGCGGGCGGTAGCCCCGTTCCCGCATCCCGTCCAGGAGTTTCGGCACCGCCTCCTGCTCCGCCGTGCCGGTGGCCTGGCGGATCGTGAAGTCCCTCAGCAGGCCATGGCGGTTCTCCATCAGGACATGGCCCATGAAGGCCAGCCTGGCTTTCTTGCCACCGCCCTTGCGCAACAGGTGCGCCTCCGGGTTCGTGGTGTTGGTATGCGTTTCGTTGCTGCGGCGTTCCCCCCGGAAGTCCATCGACGGGTTGTCCGGACCGTCGTCGGTGGGCGGCGGCGCTCCCTCCTTGGGCCGGAAGCTCTTGAGGCTGGCGGCCGCCTCAATCAGAGTCCCGTCCACACTGAAATACTCGCCCTCCTCATCAGCCGTCCACACCACCTCGTCGAACAGAGCCCGGCCCACGTCGTGGTCCATCAGCTGTGGCCGGTTCTTGGTGAAGACCGTCGCATCGAAGTTGCGTTCCATCAGTTCCATGTCCAGGAACCAGCGGTAGAGCAGGCTGTACTCCAGCTCCTCACAGAGGGCATGCTCGCTACGCACCGAGTACAGGGCGATCATTAGTGAGGCTTCCAACAGCCGCTCGGGCGGCACGGAGGCGCGCCCCACACGGGCATACATGCGGTCGAGCACCGGCGGGCAGTCGCGTCAGGGCGACATCGGCCACGGCCTTGATCCGCCGCAGCGGATGGTCCTTGGGCACTTGTTCCTCCATGTCCACGATGGCTAGCAGGCTGCGTTGGGGGTTGGGACGACCGTGCATCGGGGAATACCTCCGTTCCTGGATGCCGACATTCCAGCCGTCCGCATTTTTCAGCAGCCGGTTAGGTATGGGAACCAGAGATTAGCTATGCATTCAGTCCGTGAAAGGATCCCGTCGGGACAGACCGGGTCACAAGCAGTCGCGGTTAGGGCGCGCTATTGTAGGCCCCGTCACTCCTGGCGCAATATCAAGATAAGAAGGAGGATGGCCAGCGCAGGGAGGAAGTCCACCGCCGAAATTAGAGGCAGATTGGTTTTTTTATAAATGACCATGATGATAGCGATGTTAAAGATAAGGCCGAGTACACCTACAAACAAGCCTAGGGGAATTTGGACTAGTATCCAAATCCAAACGCGGAAGGGGTTCCGGCGGCCGCTCTCCGCGCCCGCGGCGGACGGCGTGGTCACACGGGCCCACCGGACCTGCAGCATTTTGTTGCCTGCCATGCCCAGGAAGATTAAGACCAGCATCACCGACGTGTACCTTAGCCAAACCACCAATCGCCAATCTATGTCTGACAAGGACCCTATTTGCCCCGTTGATGTTATTTGCTCCATGATTATGTAGCGCACCATGTGAAACGTATGGTCTCCTATGGCAAGCCATCCCAGCAGGACAATACCCGAGGCTATCTTCAGAAATAAGGGTAGCTGTCGGATGTGTCTCATACCTTGACTCCCAGGCTAAATCTTTTCGGAACCTTGCATACAGAGGCTCAAAAGCCATTCCTTGACGGCTCCGATGGTTGTTAAGTAACCACTTGGGTGCACTAACCCCCAATCAAAGGAAGTTTACGCACCCACAATATTACAACGGGAGTGTTGGGCAACAGGACGATATGCCGTTGGGTAACTTCAGGTACCCCTAGCGGTGTGGTGCGGTTGGCTGGAGAATCGGTGCAGGGTAGGGCCGCGTCTACCATTAGGCAGGTCCGGGACACGGTCTGGCCTAAACCTCACACTAACCCAAACAGACCGTCACATCGGCTGCGCGGTCGGAAGGTGTGACACGGTAGTTCACCTCGCCCTTGATCACGGACCCTTCGATCGTGGTCCGGTAGGGTGCGTGCAGTCTGAAGGATACATTCCAGTCCGCGGGCCAAGCCGGGCACAGGTAGATCTTCCGGCCGTCGCATTGCAGCAGCATGGCTTGCAGGGTCGTGTTCAAAACACCTCCATGGCACTGGTCCGGGTACCAGTCGAAGTTGGGCCCCCAAAAGCCCGGGAAGCGCGACAGGTTCTGTTGGGCCAGTTCCGGGTTCCAGTGGCCGAAGGAATCGTGGTTGCGAGTCCCTGCCCGCGTGACGACGGCATCGCGGGCACTCTCCGCCAGGCCCAGATAGGCTAGGAATAGATCGTTCTGCCGCCAGCCGTAGTGGCCGAGGAAGCTGCGGTGCCGCAGGGCGGCCAGTGCCAACTCCCGATCCTCCTTCTCGAAGGACAGAAGGCGAAAGGGGAACACGGCGTAGAGTTCGCCGTTCTCGATGTTGCGGCGGTTGTCGTAGGAGTCCGCCGGTGCCAGCATGCACACGCCCTCCTCCTCGCGCACGGGGAGTTCCGGGACTGTTTGCAACAGGTCCTCCCAGGCCGCGCGCCGGCCCGCCGGAGCCGCATTCTCGGGCAGGGCCAGTAGCCGCGCCGCAACAGCCCGGATCCCTGCAATCTCCGGCATGGGATTTGTGCTCTCCCACCAGGTCTCAAGGACCTGTGAGGGATGCATGACCAGCTTGCCGTCCTCGTCGGTGTCATAGAAGTTGGCGAAGAACTGCAGCGTCAGGTCGGCGAAGGGCACGGCCGTCTCCCGCAGGAACTGCCGATCCTCCGTGTGTTCACAGTAGTCGAGCATCAGGAAGGCCAGTTCGAGGCCGCCCACCCACTCCCACTTGTGGTAGCCACTCTCCTGCAACGGGTCGTCCCGCTCCGCAAAGGGCGTCCAGCCGTAGGTCTCGGTGAAGACGTCGCCCCAGAAGTAGACGCACTCGGAGAAGAAGATGCCGTCGAAGCCAAAGTAGTGGCGCGTGCGGTGGCGCCAAAGCTCCAGCATGTCCTCGGCATACATGCGGAACAGGGGCCGGAGCATCTCGTAGTCGCCGGCGGCACACATGTTGTAGTAGGGCAGCCGGGTGTTCTGCCACCAGTAGCCCGGCCCCCAGCGCCGGTAGTCGGCATCGCCCTGCTTGCCGGGGTAGGGGACGGTGAACAGCGAGCCGTTGAACTTGATGGGATAGCGGCCCCGGCCGGCGCAGGCCTGCACATACCGCTGCAGGGCGTAGGAACGACTCACCAGTTCCGCCTCCCGCGCGGCCTCCGGACTACGACCCGACACCTCAATCCAGCTTCGATCCCAGAAAACCCGCCACCACTCCTTGTGGGCAGCGCGGCGCGCGGTTCCGTCGGCTTCCCGCACCGATGTGATCAGATCCTCCATGGCTGTACGCCATGCTTCGGGCGACTCGGGATGCAGGGCGAGCACGGGGATTTGGAATTCCACCCTGCGGTCCCGCCGCGATTGCAGGGCGACATCGCTCTCCCGGACACCTTCGGAAGTGATGATGGCGGCACCAAAGATCCGGTCCAGCAGCGGATCCTCCCGTTCGAATCCCTCCAATCCCTGCAGCTCCGCAGTCAGCGCGGGTCCCACCGACTTGGTGTTGTGGTGGTGCCAGCCGATCCAGTCCGGGAGATCCTCCAGGATCGTGTCGGGTTCGATGATCGTGGGTTCGCGCTTCTGGTCCGGGCGGTCCCGATCCAGCATTACATCGCTGATCTGCAGTTCCTCCAGTTCCTCGCGTTCCGTTCGCCAAAGCTCAATGTGCGCCGTGGCCGTCACGGGAGTCTCGGCATCGATGCGGACATGGACAACCGGATGGTGTGCATCAACCCACAGCTGGAGGTCCACCTGCGCCGCGTCGCGGTGATCCGGCGAGGGGCCGTACCGCACGTGCCAGGTGCCGGTGGGCAGATCGAGGGTCTGCCGCAGACGGGACGGGTTGGGAGCCGGATCCAGCGCGATGCGCACGCGGCCGAGCTTCAGCAGCCGTCCGTTGTCGTCCCAGGCGTCGGTGCGCGCCAGGTAGAAGAGCAACTCCCCTTGCAGCGAAACCCAGGCGTTGAGGCCGATTTCGCCGTTGCCCAAGGGTACGGACCCTTGGGCATCGTGGCTGGGGGAATGCCAGACAACGTTGTGGGCTCGGGGAGCGGACATGGTGTGGCGGGTTCCTTGAACGATACGGGTTGCGCCGAAGGCGGCCGGTCGGCGGGCCGGGGATGGAATACGGGGATCAGATGCGGCCGGCAGGCGCCGGGTCGGTCGGGATCGGTGGTGCCTCGGTGTCCGGACCTGGCGGCGGGAACAACTCGCCCGCCCGCCACTGGTCGCGGATGCGGTCCAGTTCCGAGAGAATGTACTCCCGGGATTCGACGTCCGAGATGCTGGGGGTGCGTTCGATGTAGGCCCGGACCTTGCGCAGACGCCGCAATGCCCGGCGTTGCTGCTTCTGGGTCCATCGGTGGTCGGCGGTGGGGTGGGAATCGAGCCAGGCTTCCGGAATTTGCTCCGTCTCCAGGATGGTTTCGATCGCGTGGTGCAGGGCGTTGACGCGCGTCCCCATGACCCGGCCCGCCAGGCGCGTGCCGTGGACCGCGGCCAGCGTGAAGACGACGATGAAGAGTAGGAAGCCGAGAACGAAGAGCGCCACGGGTTTCGCCGGCTAGGCGTCCACGCCGGTCAGTTCCAGTTCGCCGGCGAAGTGGCACCGCGCAAAGTGGCCGGGCCGGGCCTCGGTCCAGGCTGGTGTTTCGGTCCGGCACCGGTCCTCGGCATACCGGCAGCGCGGATGGAAGTAGCAGCCGGACGGCAGGTCGGCGGGGTTGGCCGCCTCGCCGGGCAGGATCATGTGGTCCTGGCCGATGTCCGGGTCGGGGACCGAGACGGCGGAGAGCAGGGCCTCGGTATAGGGATGAAGCGGATGCAGGTAGAGTTCCTCGGTCTCCGCCGTCTCCACAATCTTGCCCACGTACATGACGGCCACCCGGTCCGAGACGTGTTCCACCACGCTCAGGTCGTGCGCGATGAACAGCATCGTGAGGTCGAACTCCGCCTGCAGGTCCTGGAGCAGGTTCAGGATCTGCGCCTGCACCGATACGTCCAGGGCGGAGACGGGTTCGTCGGCGATCACGATGCGCGGGTTGGTGGCCAGGGCTCGCGCGATGCCGATCCGCTGTCGCTGACCACCGGAGAAGGCGTGCGGATACCGGATCAGCGATTCGACGTTGAGGCCCACCAGTTCCACCAGATCCCGCACCCGGTCCTCAATCTCGGACGGGGAGCCCATGCGGTTCGCGCGCAGCGGCTGGGCGACGATGTCCAAAATGGTCTTGCGGGGATCCAGCGAGGAGTAGGGATCCTGGAAGATCATCTGCATGTGCCGGCGCTGGGCGCGCAGATCCTGCTTGCCCAGCTGCAACAGATCCGTCATCCGATCGCCCTCCAGACGCAGCAGGATGCGGCCTTCGGTGGGCTCGATGGCCCGGACAATGCAACGACCCAGTGTCGTCTTGCCGCAGCCGGATTCCCCTACTAGGCCCAGTGTCTCGCCCTGTCGGACCTCCAGTTCTACGTCGTCGACCGCCTTGACCTGCCCCACAACCCGTCGGAAGAGACCCTTCTCGATGGGGAAGTACTTCTTGATCCCTTCCACCTGGAGCATCGGTTTCCGGTCAGGCGGAGTCATGTGATCGCATCCTGGTCTTCATAGAGGAAGCACCGCACCCGGTGGCCGGGACGGGGTTCGTAGAGCGGTGGAATCGCCGTGTCGCAGACATCCGGTATCACGTCCGGACAGCGGTCCGCGAAGGGGCACTGGGTCGGCAGGTCGAGCGGAATGGGCACCGAG
Source organism: Caldilineaceae bacterium (assembly GCA_965219935.1). GTDB lineage: Bacteria > Chloroflexota > Anaerolineae > Caldilineales > Caldilineaceae > Bin34. Next base: position 3,645,076 of record CBDCOU010000003.1, read on the forward strand.
CCCTCGATGGCGTCCAGCCGTTGCCGCACCTTGCGGCCCACGCGCGGGATCGACTTCAGGAGCAGGCGCGTGTAGGGGTGCAGGGGCTCCTTGAACAGGGAGCGGACATCGGTTTGTTCCACTACCATGCCCAGATACATGACCACCACTTCGTCGGCGATGTCGGAGATCACGGCCAGGTCGTGTGTGATGTAGAGCATCGACATGCCCATCTCGGACTGCATCTGCTGCATCAGGTCCAGGATCTGGGCCTGCACCGTCACGTCCAGGGCCGTTGTCGGTTCGTCGGCGATCAGGAGGGACGGGTTGCAGGAGAGGGCCATCGCGATCATGGCCCGCTGGCGCATGCCGCCGGACAGCTGGTGGGGGTACTCGTCGAAGCGCTGCGGGGCGTTGGAGATCCCGACCTTGCGCAGCATGTCGACCGTGATCTCGTGAGCCTCCTGCCGGTCCTGCGTGCGGTGCAGCAGGATCATTTCGCTGATCTGGTTGCCGATCGTGTGCACAGGCGACAGGCTGGCCATCGGCTCCTGGAAGATCATGGAGATCTCGCGCCCCCGGATGGCCCGGATCCCCGGTCCGTCCGGCGGCAGTTCCAGCAGTTCGACCGCCTCGCCTTCGACAGGGTTGAAGGTAATGGTGCCGTTCACGGTGCGGCCGGGCGAGGGCACGATGCGCAGGATGGACTGCGTCGTGACACTCTTGCCGCAGCCACTCTCCCCGATCACACCGACCGTGCTGTGACGCGTGATCGTGAAGGAGACGCCGTTGAGCGCCTTCAGGATCCCTTCGCGCAGGAAGAAGTGGGTCTCGACGTTCCGGAGTTCCAGTGCAATGTCGCTCACGACCATCCCCTCACCGGTTCACTTGTAGGGGTCCGCGGCGTCGCGCAGGCCATCGCCGAGAAAGTTGAAGGCGACGAGTGTGATCACAAGAACCAGACCGGGATAGAGTAGCCAAGGGTAGGAGATCACGACCTGAACCTGCTGGGCTTCCGTGAGCAGCGTGCCCCAGCTGACCAGCGGTGGACGAATGCCCAAATTCAGGAAACTGAGTGCGGTCTCGGCCAGGACCATGCCCGGTATGGCCAGGGTCATGTTCACGATCAGGTAGCTCATGAAACCGGGCAGCATGTGGGTGCGGATGATCTTCATGTCTGTCTCGCCCGCGATGCGGGCCGCCAGCACGTAGTCCTCCTCGCGCAAGCTGATGATCTTCCCCCGCACTACGCGTGCCAGTCCGCTCCAGGCCACCAGTGAAATAATGATCGTAACCAAAAAGTAGACCTGCAATTGGGGCATTTCTCGGGGGATGGCTGCCGCCAGCGCCATCCACAGAGGAATCGTAGGGATCACCAGCAGGAACTCCACAAGGCGCTGGATGATTGTGTCGGACACCCCCCCAAAGTAGCCGGAGACGCCGCCGAAGAGGCAGCCCAGAACGAAGCTGATGGCAACCCCCACCAATCCGATCGTGAGCGAGATGCGGGCTCCGTAGAAGATGCGCGAGAAGATGTCACGCCCCAGTTTGTCGGTGCCCAAGAGGAAAACGTAGCCCGGTTCCTCCACTCCCAGCAGGTGGCGGTCCGTCGTGAACAGACCCCAGAACTTCACTTCGTCCCCGCGGTTAAGAAAACGGAGGGGAAAGATCTGTTCCCGGTCCACCGCGAAATCCAAGGCGAACGTCTCCGGATTCCGCTCCTGCGTGTACCCGTAGACGAAAGGACGCAGCGTAAAGCCGTCCTCCGGATGCATGAACCTCAGGAGTTGGGGAGGCGCGTAGATGTAGTCGGAATTGCGCCGGTGCAGGTCGTAGGGTGCGATGAACTCGCAGACCATGGCGCTGACATACATCACCATCAGGATGCAGCCGCCCACGATGGCCAGCCGGTGGCGCACAAACTTGCGCCACATCAGCTGGGCCTGGGAGGCCATGAAGAAGCGCTCCTGGGCGGTGGTCTCCCGGCGGGTTGCCGTCTGGGCCACGGTGGAGGCGGTCATGGCATCGGACCTGTGCCGCGTCAGCGGTCCAGTCGGATTCGGGGATCCACCACCATCAGCAGCAGATCGGAGATGAAGGTGCCGACGATGGTCAGGATGCCCAGGAACATGACCAGCGTGCCTGCCAGATACATGTCCTCACTGAGCAGGGCCCGGTAGAGCAGGGGGCCGACGGTCGGCAGGCTGAGCACGATGGCAACGATGGCACCGCCCGACACCAGGCCCGGCAGCACCCAGCCAATGGTGCTCACCATCGGATTAATGGCGACCCGTACCGGGTACTTGAAGAGCACTCGGCGCCGGGTCAGGCCCTTGGTGCGGGCCGTGATCACGTACTGTTTGCCCAGTTCGTCCAGCAGCACGCCGCGCATCACGCGGATCAGGCCGGCCGTCGACCCAATCGCGATCACGATGACCGGCACCGGCAGGTGCTTGATCATGTCCACCACCCTGGCCCAGCTCCAAGGTTGATGGGCATACTCCTTGGAGAAGAGGCCGCCCACGCTCATGTCGAACTGGGTGTGGAAAAAGACCATGACCAGCAGAGCCAGCAGGAAGGGGGGTGTCGCCAGTCCCACGAAGCCCACGGCAGTGGCCGCGTAGTCCCCGACCGAATACTGGCGCGTGGCGGAGTAGACGCCCACTGCAATGGAGAGGACGTAGACGAGGACCAGGGATGCCAGATTGACCACGAGGGTCAACGCCATGCGGTCCCCGATGATTTCAATGACCGGTCGGTTCCACTGCAGCGAGGTGCCGAAGCGGCCTTGGAAGATGCCCCCGAACCAGCGCAGGAACTGGACGTACATCGGCCGGTCCAGGCCGTATTGGCGTTTGAGCGACTCGATTTCGGACTGGTCCACTTTCTCCCCGCTGGCTTCCAGGCGGGTGATGTACATGGTCAGGTAGTCGCCGGGCGGCAGCTGGATGATCACGAACGTGGTCACGCTCAGCAGCAAAAGCAGCAGGATCATGTAGAGAAAGCGCTGCAACGAGTAGGCGATCACTGGGCTGGTCCCGGTGGCTGGCTGCCAGATCAAGAGGCCGGGGGCGCCGCGCGCCCCCGGCCAGCTTCAGGGTCCGCTATACGGACCTATTTCCAGTAAAACTGCTCGGACAGCTCCATCAAGGAGATGTGGTAGTACTCGCGCTCCTCGGCAACGGAGATGTTGCCCAGGCCCTGGTTGTAGACAAACGGCTGGGGCGCGCTGGCCACTGTGCCGATGTTCCAGACGTTTTCCTTGTGGTTCTCGAAGATCTCGATGCCGAGTCGCACCTGCTCCTCGTTCGTGGTGGCCGTTTGCAGTTCCCAGAAGAGCTCGACCAGTTCGACCGCCTCGGGGATCTGCGGCTCGGTGCCATCGGCACCTTGGGCGTTGTACCAGGTCCACCAGGACGGAGTCATGAGGAAGCTGCTCACGAAGACGGCATCTGCGGGTGACAGGCCGTTGGCCCACCAGATGGTGCCCACCGTCTCGTTGGCGCCGCGCTTCTGCCAGTAGAACTGGCCGTTGACCTGCTCCACCTTGGTGTCCACGCCGATCTCCACCCAGAACTCGCGGATCAGTTCGCCTCCCGGCGTAGCCGGCGGAGTCACGTCGTAGTAGTCGATGGGCAGAATCAGCCGTTCGCCGTCGGGCCGCAGCCGGTATTCATTGTTTTCGTCCCATTCCAAGCCCATCTCGTCCAGCAGCGCGTTGGCCGCATCCACGTCGTATTGCGCATAGGCGTCGCGGAACTCGTCCTTGTACCAGGGGCTCCCCGCCACCGGAGCGAAGGCGCTGGGCACGCCGAAGTCGAGGAAGATGGATTTCTTGACCTCTTCGCGGTCGACAGCCAGCGACAGGGCCTGCCGGAAGCGCTTGTCACGGATGATCTCGCCCAGCACGGGGTCGGCCGGGTCGAAGTTGAAGGGGAAGATCAGGAGCTGGTCCTGCCAGGCCGGCAGGGCCAGCAGGTGGTAGTTTCCGGCTTCCTGGTTCTGCGAGAACATGGGGTAGTCCGAGAGCCGGATGAACTGGCCCTGGATGTCGGTTTCGCCCGCGATGATCTTCAGGTTTTCGACCTCGAGGTCGGTGACCAGGGCGCGGGAGATGGAGTCGATGTAGGGCAGGTGGTTGCCAGCCGGATCGACCTTGTAGTAGTAGGGATTGCGCGACATGATGAATTCGCCCTGCTGGGGCTCGCTGTCCCAGACGTAGGGCTGCAGCACCGGGGTGTTGCGGAAGTCGGACGTGCGCCGCGAGTAGGAGCCGCCGGTGATGTTGGTCTGGATGCTGCCGAACCAGCGGCCCCAGTCCCCCTCTTCCACATACTCGTCCTTCTCCATCAGCGGCATCAGGTCCGCGATGTCGGTGTAATCCTTGTGGTATTCCTTGAAGTAGTGGGCGGGGCGCAGATGGCTGGACCAAGCCCAGTTCACCATCTGGGGCAGGTAGAAGCCGTTGGGCTCGGCGAAGGTGAACCGCACGCTGCGTCCATCCAGCACCTCGAACACCGTCGGCTGCCCCCGGTACTGGAGCCAGGAGGGTTCGTTCGGGGTCACCTCCTCGTTGCGCAGCACATCCTCGATATAGAAGCGGATGTCCTCGGTCGTCACCGCGGCGCCGTCGGACCACTTCAGGCCGTCCCGCAGCGTGAACTCGAAGACCGTGCTGTCGTCGTTCTTGCTCCAGGCTTCATAGACGCCGGGCGTGATTTCGCCGCCCATCCACTTGTAGCGCGCCACACCCTTTTGAGGGCGCAGCTGCAGCAGGTTGGTCTCGTTCAGGTGGCGAATGTAATGGTCGTAGTCAATCGTGTACTCGACCCAGTGCAGGTTTCCGCCGTAGGTGCCGATTTCCTCAAGCGGAATCAGCACGACCGGGTTGGTCGGAACCCGTTCATCCACAGGCGGCAGCGAGCCGGCGGCCACCATTTCGGCCATCATCGGCGACTCGTTGAATTCGTCCAGCGTGACGCCGTATTCGGCTTCGAAGTCCGCAAGATTGAAGTCGCGGCCCGAGTTCGGATCATTGATGTAAGTGCCCATGGCCATGCCGTCGTCCGCGGCCTCGGCCGCTTCCGGCGCAGGCGCGGCATCCGCATCCTCCGCCTCGGTATCGGGCTGTCCGCCGCAGGCGGCCAGGACCAGGCATAACACCAACATTGCCAACAGCAATCGCAGTTGTGGCCATCGTGTAGTTGGAGACATGAATGTCACCTCGTCTGTATGTCTTGTTCAGGGGGAGGATAATCGTAGCACGGAGCGGGAACGTCCCGACATGGGCAAAATTCGCACTTGGACCGGACATTCGACATCCTGCGCTGCGATTCCGGAAGGGCAGGGACGCGCAGGCATAATCGGCCGCGTTTCGCCTGCAAAGCGGTTCAGGACCGCAAGGAGCATTACATGGACAACGGCACCGCCGAACGGGTGCGCGTGGGGGTGATTGGCTGCGGTCAGATTGGAAAGCAGCATATCGCGCACCATGCCGGCAACGACAATGTGGAGCTGGTGGCCCTGGCCGACATCGCCGAGGGCGAACTGGAACGGGTGGCTGACCAGTACGGGGTGCCGCACCGGTACACCTCCTTCCGGGATCTGCTGGCCCGCGACGACATTGCCGCGGTGGACGTTTGCCTGCACAACAACTTCCACATGCCGGCCACCGTGGCAGCGCTCGAGGCCGGCAAGCATGTCTTCTGCGAGAAGCCGATGGCCGGCAGTTGGACGGACGCCAACACCATGCGCACGGCCGCACGCGACCTGGGCCTTGAACTGGGTATTCAGAACCGGCTCTACTTTACGGCGGAGACCAAGGCCGCCCGCAGGCTTCTGGACGAGGGACAGCTGGGTTCCGTCTACCACGGCCGGTCCACCGGATTCCGACGCATGGGCCGGCCCTATGTGGACGGCTACGGATCGCCCACCTTCGTGCAGAAGCGCAACTCCGGCGGGGGCGCGCTCTATGACATGGGGGTCTACCACATTTGCCGTCTGCTGTACCTCATGGACAATCCGGATCCGCTGCGCATCGCGGGCCAGACGTACCAGAAGCTGCCCATGGACGAGCAGCGGCGGCAGGAAAGCGGCTACGACGTCGAAGAACTGGCCGTGGGCATGGTCCGCTTTGCCGAGGGTGCCACCCTGGAGATCACGGAAGCCTGGGCCATGCACCTGGACGGGCTGGAGGGCGCCTACCTGTTGGGCGACCGGGGCGGCGTGCGGCTCGAACCCTTCGGCTGGTACCACAGCCAGGGCGACCTGGCCGTGGACAGCACGCCGGATCTTCAGATCGAGGCCTTCCGACAGCGGTTCGTGCATCAGGTCGGGGATGTATACGCCGATGCCCAGTCCCACTGGATTGCCGGCCTGCAGGGCCGCGTGGAACTGCTGCCGACCGCGGACATCGCGCTCAACTGCATGCTGATTTCCGAGGGGATCTACCTGTCCTCCCGCCTGGAACGCGAGGTGACGGCGGAGGAGGTCAAGGCCGCGTCCGTGTCGACCGCGGTTTCGATCTGAATGCCGGTACCAGTTTCAGTGGGAGTTCTTGGAACCTGAAGCTGGCCCTGTCCCATAGGAAGTCGAAGACCATGCCCAGATTGGTCTGCCAGACTGCGACGTGTAGACGGACACATTGCTGCGATCCGTGTAAGACGTCACCATGGCAGCATATTGTCTGTGTGGCTTGGTATCCTATAAGATACAATAGGCCATGGTCGAGATTCGGCAGACAGAGGTCTATGCTCGATGGTTCAGGAGACTTAGGGACAGACAGGCAAGGGTCCGCATCGATGTACGAATCCGGCGGCTGTCCTTAGGCAATCCTGGAGACGTGAGATCGGTGGGCGAAGGAGTTTCGGAGACGCGTATTGACTACGGACCGGGTTATCGAGTGTTGTGCAACGAGGAGAGACCTTGGTCATCCTTCTGGTCGGAGGTGACAAGGACAGCCAGAAGCGGGATATACGAAGAGCACTTGAATTGGCTCGAGGACTGTAGAAGAAGGCTGATATGGAAAAGGTGCAGACTAAGCCGTGGGATCCGGCAGAGCATCTTGAGGCTGAGGAAGACATGGTGGCCTATCTGAACGTCGCCTTGGAAGAGGGCGACCTGAGCCTGATAATGGCCACACTGGGCGACATTGCCCGCGCCCAGAGAATGGCGGTGGTGGCACAGGAGACGGGGTTGGGCAGGGAGAGCCTGTACAAGTCACTGTCCACCAACGGCAACCCTGAATTTGCCACTGTGTTGAAGGTAGTGCGCGCACTGGGCCTCCGACTTCGGGCAACCGTCGTTCCGTCGGGCAGCTAGCCTGAAAGGCAAGCCGTTGCAGAAAAGGACGGTGACACCACATCGGCGGCAATTGCCGGCCTGCCGGGCCGCGTGGAACTGCTGCCGACCGCGGACATCGCGCTCAACTGCATGCTGATTTCCGAGGGGATCTACCTGTCCTCCCGCCTGGAACGCGAGGTGACGGCGGAGGAGGTTCAGTCGGCTTCGGTGTCAACCGCCGTATCGATCTGAACGCCGGCACCGGCTCAGTGGGAGCCCTCAAATTTGTCCGCCCGATGGCTCTGCCGCGGGCCATCGGGCGGACGGACCCGCTGGCACGGAGGCCGCCTTCCCTTCCCAGACTTCAACACGGCTTTACCAATCGGCGGTGTCAGACCCCCTACTTGAACACCGTGAAATCGGTGACAATCAACGTACCTTCGGTGACTTCAGGATTGGAGCCCGGTGGGTTCAAGTAATCCGTGAATTTGGCAGAGGGACTGTCGGCAAGCGTGACTGTCTTATCGTGAGGGCGCACGACAAGCGTCGTCACCGGACTAATGACTTCGTCGTCTTCGTTGACGGCCCAAGCCGTGAGCGTGTACGTTTCGTCACTTTCCAGCGTATCGATCGGGAAATCCCGATGCTCGTCCGGCGGATTGGCGAATATTTGCCCCGCGTCCCGCCATCCGGTTTGGCCATCACCCGTGGTGTCGACCTTCATAATCATGATTGACGATGGAGATACCTCCCTGTTGTCGCGTCGGCGGAGAACGGTCGCTGGAAGCAGATGCATCGCCGGGGTAATCTTGGATCCATCCACAACCCGCACGTTGTTCAACTCGAGGCCGGTGTCCTGGTGGGCATTCGCGTCATAAACAAAATCGGTTTCGTAATAAAAATTGTTAAGGTCCTTTCTAATGATGATGGTGCCCTTGTCGGAGAAGGTCGGGTACTGGATGTGATTCAGATCATGGACAAACAGCTTGTTTGGTGTCTGAATGCCAAGATCGATCAGGCTGTTGCGCCCCACGCCGTAGTAGGACTCGACCGTTGACATGTCGTCGCCTTCAGGCACCACATCGCCGTCTGCGCCCACAATGCGAATGACATAGGCGTCGAAGTCAACATCGTCACGCGCGCCATCGGTCTCGTTGTCGGAGTGCGCCAAACCGATTCTCAATCGAGGCGTCTTGGGCTTGTGCGTGTACTCAGCGGTCCGCTTCCTGTAGTTCGCGAAATTCTCGTTGTAGCCAACGTAGTACATCATGCCGCCACCGAGCCTTTCGGTGTCGTATTGATGGCCGGGGGTATCCGGGTCGAGGTCCCGCGTGTCATGGCGGTTGCCACCCACTTCCTCGATGAGTTGATGCCACTTGCCTCCGAAGGAGGGTTCCGTCAGGCTTTGGTTGACCGACGTGCGCAGGATATCGCTGGCGACAAAGCTGCCATTGGGGGTGTCAACCACGACCGCCATCTCGGCCGTGACTTGGACGCCGGTCCTGATCCCGTCGAAGGTGGCCTTCCGCGTATCCAGGGCAAAGTCCCGGTTGTGCCTCGCGCCGTCATCCAGGATCACCACGAGGGCGGCACGGAACGCGTTGGAGCCCAAACTCCAGGTGTCCGGATTGGTGCCTGTCCACGAAACGTTGACCTCGTCCGCGGTGTCGGTATCTCGGGTTACTGTCAGACCTGAAATCTGGCCTTCCCGCAACCGGACCTTGGCGGGACAGTCGGTAAAGTCGTCGAACAGGTCGCCAGCTGCAAGGTTGGTTCCGCTGGCAATGATCAACGAAAACAGCGCCCACAAGACGCTCTTGAGCAGTCGAGCTCCCCTGGCCATGGCGCGGCTCCAAGTGGTCCAACGAAATACAGCGACGATTCAGCACCTGTGTCAATTGTTATCACGACCTGCCCACGGAATCAACCCGGTTGGCTGTTCCGTTCCATGGTGTGCAGCGTGGCGCGCGTCGACCGTCGTCGAACAGGTCGCCAGCGGCAAGGCCGGTTCCGCTGGCAACGAGCAACGAAAACGGCACCGGCAAGACGCTCCTGAGCGGTCGGGCTTCCCCAACCACGGCGCGGCTTCAAGTGGTCCAAATACACACAGTGACGATCCAATGTCTGTGTCAATGGTTATCACGATCAGTCCACGGAATCAACCCGGTTGGCTGTTGCGCGCCGCGGTGTACAGCGTGGCGCGCTGCGACACGGACGACAGGCTTTTGGCCGTGACCTTGCAGACACCTCCAGTTCCGCCTTCCCATGCTGAAGGTGGTGTGTGCCTTGGGACTTCGGCTTTCAAACAACCGCCGTCCCATCGAACAGCTGGACTGACAACCAAGACATCGCAGAGGTGGGCGTAACAGCCCAAGCCCCCTTTCAGGGTTGTCTCCTCATGCATTGTTGCCCCTGCTGCACCGGCAAGCAGGAACATGTTGTCGGCCGTATCGACCGCCGTATCTGAGCGGTTGTACCGACCTCAGTGGGAGTCCCGGGGCACCGGTGACCCGGACCCTCCCCGCAGGAAGTCGAAGTCCGCACCCAGGTTGGCCTGTTGCACGTGCGAGGTATAGAGGGACACGTAGCCGCGGTCGGTGTGGGCTGGCAATGGTGTCCAGCCGCTGCGCCGGGCAACCAGTTCCTCTTCGGGCACATCCAAGGTAAGGGAACGGCCCGGCACATCAAGCATGATGCGGTCCCCGTTGTGCACCAGGGCCAAATTGCCGCCGACCGCCGATTCGGGAGTCACGTGCAGAACCACGGTGCCGAAGGCAGTGCCGCTCATGCGGCCGTCGGAAATCCGTACCAGGTCGCGCACCCCCTTGCGCAGCAGGCGTGCCGGCAGGCCCATGTTGCCCACCTCCGCCATGCCGGGGTAGCCCTTGGGGCCGACGTTCTTGAGCACCAGTACGCTGTCTTCGTCAGCCTCAAGATCCGGGCTGTCGATACGGGCGTAGTAGTCATCGATGTCCTCGAAAACCACCGCTGTCCCGGTATGTTGCAGCAGGTGGGGGGAAGCTGCGGACGGCTTGATGATGGCACCGTCAGGGCACAGGTTGCCGCGCAGGACGGCCAAACCGGCCTCCGGTTGCACGGGGTTGTCCGGTGTGCCGATCACCTTGGGGTTGTGGCAGACGGCTCCGGCCACGTTCTCGCCCAGCGACCTGCCGGTGACCGTCAAGGCATCCATGTGCAGTATGTCCCGCAGGGCCTCGATCACGGTCGGCAGGCCGCCGGCGTAGTAGAAGTCCTCCATCAGGTATTCGCCGGAAGGCATCAGGTTGACCAGCAGCGGCATGCGGCTGCCCAGCCGATCGAAGTCGTCCATGTCCAGCGGGATGTTCAGGCGGCCGGCAATGGCCAGCAGGTGAATCACGAAGTTGGTGGAGCCGCCGATGGCTCCGTTAATCCGGATTGCGTTCTCGAAGTTTTCCCGTTGCAGAACCTTGGACAACTTCAGATCCTCGTGGACCATCTCCACGATACGGTTGCCTGCCATGTGCGCCAGTCGCTTGCGTCGTGCGTCAACAGCGGGAATGGCTGCGTTGGAGGGCAGGGTCAAGCCCAAGGCCTCCACCATGCAGGCCATGGTGGAAGCCGTGCCCATGGTCATGCAATGCCCTTCGCTGCGTGACTGGCAGGCTTCCGCCTCCATGTACTGTTCCAGGCTCATGGCCCCGGCGCGCAGGTCGTCGGTGAAGCGGTACGAGTGGGTGCCGGACCCAATGTCCTGGTTGCCCCATTTGCCGTTCAGCATCGGTCCACCGGACACGACCAGGGTCGGGAGATCCACACTGCAGGCACCCATGACGGTAGCCGGCGTGGTCTTGTCGCAGCCTGTCAGCAGGATCACACCATCCACAGGGTTGGCCCGCAGTGTTTCCTCGACATCCATGCTGGCCAGATTGCGGAACAACATGGTGGTTGGGCGCATCAGGGCCTCGCCCAGGGACATAACCGGAAACTCGACCGGGAAGCCGCCGGCCTCATAGACCCCCTTCTTGACCTGTTCTGCCAGGATGCGGAAGTGGCCGTTGCAGGGGGTCAGTTCCGACCAGGTGTTGCAGATGCCGATGACCGGCCGGCCGTCGAACAGGTGTTCGGCGTGGCCCTGGTTTTTCATCCAGCTGCGGTTGGTGAAACCCATCAGGTCATGGCGGCCAAACCACTGGTGGCTGCGCAACTGTGTTTCCGACATGATGTACCCCGGACGGTGGTGTTTGAACGGCAGGCTAATCGTAAATCACCGACATCGAAACGCTGCCGGACAGGCCTGGTGGCGCTGTAGACATTCACGGTGGTGGTTCCCCGGTACGCCCGAATGTAAGATCGATGTCCAACCACCACGAGGTGCAAAGTGCCATGGGATCGTCACGCGTTGCCTATCTGGAAGCCCACCAAACCCGTTTCCTTGAGGAGCTGTGCGAGTTCGTGTCCATTCCCAGCGTGTCCGCGCTGCCGGAGCATGCCGGGGACGTGGAGACCGCGGCCGACTGGCTGGCCGCAAGGGTGGAAGGCGCCGGTTTCGAAAACGTGGCACAACTGCCGACCGGAGGCACACCGGTGGTGTACGGCGACTGGCTGCATGCACCCGGCCGGCCGACCGTCCTCCTGTACGGGCACTACGATGTCCAGCCGGCCGATCCGGTCGAGTCCTGGGATTCCCCACCGTTTGCCCCGGAGGTCAGGGACGGACGCCTCTATGGACGCGGGGCGTCCGACAACAAAGGCAATCTGCTGGCCGCCCTGATTGGCCTCGAGGCCGTGTTGCAGGCCGACGGGTCCCTGCCGGTCAACATCAAGCTGTTCCTGGAGGGTGAGGAGGAGATCGGTAGTCCCTTTTCGTTGGGTCTGCTGGGTACCGAGAAGGAACGGCTGGCTGCGGACATCTGCGTCAACGCGGACGGAATTCAGTACGGGGTGGGCTTGCCCACCATCCTGGGCTCCTTCCGCGGCATGGCGGGGATTGAAATCACAGTCCGGGGACCGTCGTCCGACCTTCACTCGGGGATTTTCGGCGGCACCATCCACAACCCCCTGCACGCCATGGCCCGGCTGGTGGCTTCGTTCCACGATGCCGACGGTCGCATTGCGGTGGAGGGCTTCTACGACGATGTGGTTCCGGTCGGCGATGAGGACCGGGAACGTCTGGGACGCGCGCCCTTCGACGAGCAGGAGTACATCGCGGGGCTGGATGTGGATGCCGTCTATGGCGAGGCCGGCTATACCACCAACGAACGGGCTTGGCGGCGGCCGACCCTGGAACTAAACGGCCTGTGGGGCGGATTCCAGGGCGAGGGGTCGAAGACCATCGTGCCGTCGGAGGCCCACGCCAAGGTGTCCTGCCGCCTCGTGGCCAATCAGGATCCGGGTCGGATTCAGGAACTGTTGGAGGCGCATGTCGCAAAGCACGCGCCGTCTGGCGTGCGGGTTTCCGTCTCCCGCAAGCGCGGCCTGGCCAATCCCTATCTGTTGCCGCTGGACCATCCCGGCGTGGAGGCGATGGCCGACAGCTACCGCGAGATCTACGGCCGGGAACCCTTCTACATCGGCAGCGGTGGCACCATCCCCGTCACCGCGGCGATGCTGGAGGAACTGGGAATCTACTCTTTAGTGTTCGGATTCTGTACGCGCGATGAGCAGATCCACGCGCCCAATGAGTTCTTCCGGCTGTCCAGCTTTGCGACGGCGCAGAAGGCGTTTGGCATCCTGCTGGACAAACTCGCGGACATTGACGGGTTGTGACGCGCACCGCAGTTCCTGTTGGTGCCGATTTGGGCATCCACATGGGATTGCCGGTATGGGACAATCGTCCACACTGACAAAGGGGAGGAACCATGTCCGAGATGCCGCGTGATGGTCATTCGTTGGCCGGTGCGGAGTCCGAGTTTGCTCGGAACGAGGGCGGCTGCGCGCGGTTGTTCATGTTTCTGGTGGCGGTCTTTTCGCCACTGTTGGGCATCTGCCTCAGCATCGTCTACAGGACCATTGGATACAGGACGATGGCCAACAGGCTGCTGTGGATCAGCGTTGTCATGTTGTTGGTGTGGGGGGGTGCGGTTTTTGTTGGTGTGATTCTGTTTGGAGCCGTAGACATGATCTTGTCGGAAGGCTTGTTCATGGAGTAAGTCGGCGGAAACTATTTAAAGTTGATTTTTGCATCTCCGGAGACGTAATTCGAAAGTGGAGGTGATGGAGCCGGTGGATGCGCGCCGGTCCCATGTTCAGGGTCATGCCTGTCAGGATCACCGATCGGACGCGCTCTGGATCGGTCTGCACACTCAGGACGACAGGGCTGTTCCCCGATAGTTGGAATCCGCTGCCGGGAATAATGCATTGAAATCACGCATAACAACTCCTGGTTTCTGGTGTGTGAAACGGTCCAACCAGTAGGTTCGGCATCTGTACCACCATGCCGTGGTCCGGCAGGCGGGACCAGGTAGGCTTGTCCGCGCTCGTTGCCGATGCCATCTGGGCATCGGATATCCGGGATGGCGGCACCTTCCAGGTAGGTCCTCGGCGGAGGTGTCACAACTTCAATTCCGTGAGCCTGCATCAGTTGTCGCACAGAGTGGCGGTGTCCTGCAATAGGAATTCCCGCGGAATCCCGAGGTTCGCGTGGAGGGCATGCGCCATTTTCACAGTGAGATCGCGTTTCCCGGACAGGACTGCGGAGACGTTCGCTGGCGAACCCAGGATTGGGATTAGGTCCTTTGGCGTCAGCCCTGCCTGGTCCATTCGGAACTTGATTGCGGCGATCAGGTCCGGCAGGGGGATCAAGACGGCTTCTGCTTCGTAGGCTTCGACGAGCATGAACAGAGCCGACAGTTCGTCATCTTCCGGTGTGCCCTCCTCGGCATCGAAGATCTCCTCTATTCTGGCCAAGGCGGCTTTCAGGTCTTCGGGACATCGGATCGCCTTCATGGTGCTCATGACGGGGTCTTCCTGTTGTTGGTTGCAAGCGGGCCGAACGGTTCAACGCCAATTCGCACCCAACTGTCACGGGAGCGACAGGTCATGTTTTTTACGGGAACCAACCCACTTGATATGAGCGAGGGCATACTGGTAGCTCATCCGGTCGAGAAGGCGGTATCTTCCTCGTGAATCGACATACCCCCCCAATCGTCTCCGCAGATGCTGGCTCGTGGGCAGGCTTGGATTGCGTCGGACGGCCCCGCACTTGGGATGCCCCCACAATGAGGTTGTCTTGGGTCAGTTTAACTCTGATTGGGCAACACGGCTCTTGCGCCGCGCCGCACTCCAGCCATCCGTGGGAAGCTCTTGGACCGTTTCGGTACCGCCGCGACCCCATCGGGAGTTGCATACAATTGCAAGTCGGAAAGGCCCCGTTCAACCTGCGGTGAACAGTGTCGGCCATCGGCTGCCTCTGCCGTGCCCCGTGCTACTGATACGGGCCACCGCAAACTTGGCCCCGTGTACCGGTCCGCAGCGGATCGGCTCTTTGACCGGAATGACTTCGAAACCAGCGTGAGTGCAGCAGCTGAAAGTCTGTCGGCGGACCGGCCGATAGGGGAAGGCGGTTCCGGGACAACCGTGCCGCAGTCCGCGTTCCGGTTCATGTTGACCCTGATCCAGGGACGACGGCTGGTGTACATCCTGCTGTGCGTGTTCGCCGGCGGGATGTTCACCGTGTCCACGATTGTCGGACCGCTTCTGATCCGACGCGTGATCCAGTTCATCGAGGCTGGAACCGGGACCGTGGACCAGTTGCTGCCCATCGTCCTAATGCTGGTCGGAATGTACCTGCTGCGCGGGCTGGGCCGGTACCTGTACGGCTATCTGTCCCATGTTGTGGCCTACCAGGTTCTGCACGACCTGCTGGCGAGGACCTACGAACACCTGCAAACCCTCAGCCACAGGTACCTGAATCGCCAACGAACCGGAGCGCTGATCGCCCGCTCCATCAGCGACGTGGAGGCGGTGGAGGACTTTGTGGCCCACGGCATCCCCGAACTCACCCTGGCCGTGGTCGGGCCGCTGACCATGACGGCCATTCTCCTGGCCATTGACCCGTGGGTCGCCCTGCTGGCCCTGTTGCCGTTGCCGGTCGCCTCCTTCATCGTGTATCGCAAGTCCAGGCAAATTCGGCTCTTTTGGCGGCAGGTGCGCTCCGGCCTTGCGGAGTTGGTTGCTCAGGTGCAGGACAACCTGAGCGGCATCACGGAGATCAAGCTGTTCAACCTCGAGGCGATCCAGTACCGGCGCGTGCATGAACGGAGCAGTCGGTTCCGGGATGCATCCGTCAGCGCCATGGGGGTGTCGATGATCCCCGGCAGCGTGGTCGAGATTGCGGGCGGACTGGGGTTCATCCTGGTGGCGTGGTCGGGTGGTGCCCGCGCCCTGCAGGGAACCCTGTCCGTGGCGGACTTCGTGCTGTTCGTGTCCTACATCTCGTTCATCTATATGCCGTTCATGAAGATTGCGGACATGGGCGACACCCTGTCCCGGGCCTACGTCAGCCTCGAGCGCATTCAGGAAACGTGGCAGATCCAGGCCGAAATCCAGAGTCCCGTCGACGGACGGGATCCCTCATCCGACAACCCGGACCTGCCCTGGACCGTGGAGTTCAAGGACGTTGGGTTTGCCTACCGTCCCGACATCAACGCCCTGTCGGACGTGTCCTTCTCCGTGCAGCCCGGTCAGACCGTGGCGCTGGTGGGGCCGACCGGCGCCGGCAAGACCACGGTGTCGCGGCTCATCCCGCGCCTGTACGATGTGGACGGCGGGCAGGTGCTGGTGGCCGGTACCAATGTGCGGGAGTGGCGACTGGAACCCCTGCGGCGCCATGTGTCGTTCGTTCTGCAGGAGGTGTTCCTGTTCCACGGCACCATCCGCGACAACCTGCTTCTGGGTCGGCCGGATGCCTCGGTGGCGGATCTGCATGAAGCCATCCGGATGGCCCACGCGACCGAGTTCATCGAGGAAATGCCCAACGGGCTGGAAACGGTGATTGGGGAACGCGGCGTGCGCCTGTCGGGCGGGCAAAGGCAGCGCATCGCCATTGCCCGCGCCCTGCTCAAGAACGCTCCCATCCTGGTCCTGGACGAAGCCACCTCCAACGTGGACGTGCTCACGGAACTGGCCATTCAGGAAGCGTTGCAGACCCTGATGGAGGGACGCACCACACTGGTCATTGCACACCGGCTTTCGACGATCCGCAATGCCCACAAGGTGCTGTACATGGAGGACGGCCGGATTCTCGAGTCCGGGACCTTCGACCAGCTGGTGGCGCAGGGCGGCGGCTTCGCCCGTATGGTGGAGGCCCAGACCCTGCTGCAGACGGTCTGACGCGGGCCGAGAGGACGGCTGGTTGCCGGTCGCTACTTCTGAAGTTCCGCCTGCACGTGCTTGACCACGTTGGTCAGGCCCTGCTGCAGGTCTACGCGGTTGGACCATCCCCAGCTGGAACGGGCCAGGGATGTATTGAGGTAGGCCAGGTCCACTTCCCCCACCGGACGTTCAATGTTGACCGGAGCCCGGTGATAGTGGGTCAGCGATGCCAGCTTCTGGAAGATCTCGTTGACCGTGGTGGGCTGCCCCGAACCCACGTTGAAGACGCCCCGGGCGCGGTGCTTCAGGGCGGAGAGGCAGGAGTCGACGGCATCGGATACATAGAGGAAATCCCGGGCCTGCGTGCCGTCCCCGTGGATCCGGATCTCCTGATTCTTGAGCATGGCCTCGGTGAAGATGGCCACCACGCCTGCCTCCCCCTTGGGGTTTTGGCGTGGTCCGTAAATGTTGGCGAAGCGCAGGACGGCACTGGGAAAGTCGTAGGCCTCCCGGTATAGGGTCAGATGCTGTTCGATGGCCAGCTTGTTGGCGGCGTAGTTGTCCTTCGGGTTGATCGGATCCTCTTCGGTGAAGGCCTTGTGGCTGCCGTCGGCCTGAATGCCTTCGCCGTACACGGCGCCGCCGGAACTGATGAAGACGAACTGTTCGACGCCGGCGGCCCGCGACAGCTCCATGAGTGCCAGGCTGGCCGAGACGTTGACCGCGGCATAGCCCACGGGATCCTGCATGCTTTCGCGCACGTTGACGCGGGCGGCCAGGTGGAAGACGGCCTCGATTTCGTTGCGCGTGAACACCTGTCCCATGGCCGCGTGGTCCGTCAGGTCCATGCGGTAGAACATGGCCTTGGTGTTCACGTTGGCCTGACTGCCGGTGTGCAGGTTGTCAATCAGGAGGACGTCGTGGCCGGTGTCGACCAGGGCGTCCACCAGATGGCTGCCGATGAATCCGGCGCCGCCGGTGACCAGAATCTGCACGTTGCCTGCCTTCCCGATGTCAGTCCCGGTCCGACGCGTCCGCCCGTGCCCGGCGGACCGCGTCCAGATACCGCTGCTCGGATTCGAGCATGTGGGCAAGTACCGTGCGCACGGACCAGGAGCCCGGTTCGGGCGACGTATCCAGGTCGTCGTCCTCCAGGCCCGTTGTGGCCGCGAGCACCTGGCCCCAGGCCCGTTCGGCCTCGGCCAGCATGTGCTGGGACATGGTGCGGCTTCGCTGCAAATCCTCGCGCGCCTTCTCGATCTGGTTGGCGTGTTCCCGCATGTGTTCCCCGAAGCGCAGCAGGACGCGCCGCACCTCGTCCCACCGGGGCAGGTCCACCGGAACGGCGAAGTCGGACTCCGGAACGTTGGACAGTTCCGCCATGGTCCGGTCCCGCACGCTGCGGATCTCGGCGAGGAGTGAATTCAGTTCATCGCGTTGCATGTTGACCGCCTGGCCCGCAAGGAGCCGAGGGCCATTGTAGAAACCGCCGCGCCGCGCCGCCAAAATTCCGACTTCCATTTCGGGTACGGACGGCTCCGCGGCGGGTGCTTAGGCTAGACTCGCCCCATTCATTCATGTTGGAGGAAAAACAGTCACATGGCACGCGAGAGACTCGAAAGCAAGCTGGCCGAGATTCGGGCCGCCCGGGATGAGGTGGTCGAACTCCTGCAGAACCAGCAGGACGACATTCACTCCATCGACTTCCCGGAGAACTACTGGAAGACCATGGCCCATCTCATGTGGCGTTACGGCGACCACATGCGCGAACACACCAACCAGATCGCCAACACGCGCCGCGGCACCGGCCTTGTACATTCCGAGGTGCAACGCAAGCTGGCGGATGCCGAGCGCTCATGGGGCGAGCTCCTGGGCGAACTGGTCGGCCTGGACGACACGGATCTCGACAAGACCACCGGCGAGGAGGATTGGTCTGTAAGCGAGACGCTGGATCACATCCTCAGTGCCGAAATCCACTACCTGAACGCGGCCAAGAAAGGATTGCAGGGACGCGATTGATTCCCCCCCCCTGTTTTCAGGCGGGTACGGACGCGCTCCCCAGTTGCTCGCGCATCCAGGCGCGCAGGGGCACGTCCTCCTCCTGCGGTGAGGAGTATCCGTGCCCGCCCGACAGGCTGATGCCCAACAGCTGTTTCTGGATGGGATCGGCATCGTCCAGCCACTCCTCGATCCGCATGTCGTCCCGGGGCCGGAGCCACCGGTAGCTGTAGCCGTAGAAGAGCACCTTGCGCGTCACGTCGGAGGTGTTGGGGCTGGAGGCGTGGAAGATCCGGCGGTCGAAGAACACGGCCGTGCCCGGCTTGGCCAGCACCGGCATGCCGCCGCGCGGCTGCCCGTCCACGATGTCTTCCAGCTTGTTGGTCAGATGGCTGCCGGGCACCACATACAGGTTGGCCCGTCCCGGTACGGACGTGTCCGTGAGGAAGTAGGCGACCTTCAGTGAGATGCGGGGCTGGGGATCCGTCTCCAACTCCTGGTTGAGCCGGCCGCTGTCCTTGTGCCAGTTGTAGCCGGGGTCCGGCTCGCCCGGCTGCAGGGGCGGGGTCCAGATCAGGTGGGAGTGGTAGAGCTGGATGTTCCAGCCCAGGATGTTCCACACCTTGGGGAAGGTGGTGGGACAGTCCAGCAGGTCCATGAACTCCCGGTCGCGCCCGATGAAGTCGAGGTAGTTGAGGCGGGCGTTCTCGTCCAGCCCTTCCTGCTCGCGGTAAGCTGCAATCAGGCGATCCACGGCGGCGTTGGCACGGGCCACCGTTTCCTCCGAAATGGCGTTCTCGACCAGGAAGTAGCCGTCGCGATCGAACGCCTCCCGTTCCTGGTCGGTCAACTGGTGCTTGAGCCATTCGGACTGCATGGTGTTCTCCCGGCCGCCCGTCCGCCGGACGGGGAGGCCAATGGTTGGTTGACGGCACCGGGAATCTTACCCGTGTCGCCCATGCGCCGGAATCCGGATTGGGCCTGGCTGCGGCGAGTGGGTTGCACACCACCGGCAGAGATTCAAATGCCGCGGCACAATGGGAATTGATTCCCACGTGCCAGCTGTCGTGCCGTGGCAGGCGAGGCTACGACACCAGGTCCAGCGGTATCCAGTCCGGCGATTTCTTGGGGAGGGGGAGGTCCGTTCGCCGGTAGTTCGGCAGGACCGGATTGGGCACCAGGTCCATCACCAGGGCGTACTCGTCGCAGCATTCGTATTTCGGACAGTGCTGGCAGTCCACCCAGACCTTGGGGCTGATGTCCGCCACATCCACCGGCCGGAAACCCATGCCCAGGAAGAACTCCGGGGCCAGCGTCAGGGCACACAGTTGCTGGTAGCCGCGTGCACGGGCCATTTCGACAACCCGGGCAACCAGCCGGCGCCCAATCCCCTTGCCCTGCCAGTCGGGGGCCACCACCAACGAACGGACCTCGGCCAGTTCCGGTGCCAGGATGGTTAGGCAAACGCCTCCAACTACCTGCCGGCCCGCTCGGGCCGGGGTCTGGGCCGCGGCCACGACCCAGTCCGGCAGGGTCTGGACGATCGACTCGACGGTACGCGGCAACATGACATCCTGTGCCGCGTGCGGTGCCACGAGGGCCTGAAGGCGCGGGGCATCCTCAACCCGCGCCTTCTCCAACCGATACATGCCGTCGCGGGCCGCGCCGCTAAAGGCCTTTCAGAATGTCGCCCGTGATCTTGGCCGCCCGTTCCAGTTCCTCCTCCGTGATGATGAAGGGAGGCACGTAGCGCAGGATGTTGGTGCCCGCGGACACGGTCAGCAGACCCTGTTCATAGCCCTGATCCACGACGGGGGTCACGTCGATGTCCATCTCCACGCCGGTAATCAGGCCGCGCCCCCGAATCTCGGTGATGTGGGGCGAATTCAGTTCGGCCAGCAGATCGCGCAGGTGATCGCCCTTGGTCCGGACCGAAGCCAGGAATTCGGGCTGGGCAATGCGGTCCAGGACGGTGCAGGCCACATTGGTGGTCAACGGGCTGCCGGCGAAGGTGGAGGCGTGGTCGCCGGGATGGATCATGTCGGCGACCTTTTGGTTCATGCAGATGGCACCAATGGGCAGGCCGCCCGCCAGCGACTTGGCCAGGGTCATGATGTCGGGGGCAACCTCGTCGCCCACAATCGACTGGTAGCCCCACAGTGAGCCCGTGCGGCCCATGCCGCACTGCACCTCGTCGAAGATCAGCATCGCGTCGTACTCGTCGGCCAGCTCCCGCAGGCCCTTGAGGAATTCGGGCGTGGCCACGTTGACGCCGCCTTCGCCCTGGATCGGTTCCACGATGATGGCGCACACGCGTTCGTCCACCAGCTCGCGGGCGCTGTCCAGGTCGTTGTAGAGGGCGAAGCGGACACCGGGCATCAGCGGCTTGAAGGGATCCTGGTACTTGGACCGCGGCGTGGCTGCCAGACTGCCGAACAACCGCCCGTGGAAGGCATCGGAGAAGGCCAGGATGCAGTACTTCTCCTCGTAGTCCTTGTCGTAGGCGTAGCGCCGGGCGAACTTGAAGGCGCCTTCGTTGGCATCCGCGCCGGTCAGGCAGTAGTGGACCTTGTCGGCAAAGCTGTGTTCGCACAGCTTCTGCGCCAGCCGGGCATGCGGCGCCGTGTGGTACAGGTTGCTCACGTGGTAGACCCCGCTCTCCACCACCTCCATGATGGCGGCCTTCATGTCCGGATCGCCGTAGCCGAGGGCATTGACGGCGATGCCGGAGACGCAGTCCAGGTAGCTCTTGCCGTCGGCGTCGGTCAGTGTGGCGCCCTCGCCGGAGGCGAAGACCATGGGCGGGCGGCCATAGACGCCCAGCACGTACTGCTGTTCCAGGTCAATGATCTGCTGTGTGTTCAAGACGGTTTCCCCCTTGTGGTCGGAACGGATCGAAAGGTTTGACGAAGTCAGTTGTCGCGCCGCATCAGGCTGAAGCTTTGCGCGGTCGGGCCGCCGGCAGGCTGGCCGGCCATGAAGAGGGCCAGGGGCACCACCTCCTCCGGCTGCTTGAACCACTCCGTGGCCCAAGCGGCCGGCCGCTCCCCCTGCGTGGCGGACCAGCGGGTCATGTCCGTGTCCACCGGCCCCGGTATGAGTTCGTTGACGGCGATGCCCTGGTCCACCACCTCCTGGGCAAAGACCCGGGTCAGCATCCACAGGCCGGCCTTGGAGACGCAGTAGGCCGCGGAGCCGGCGGCCCCCTTGTGGCCCATGCCGGAGCCGACCACGATGACGCGTCCGTCGCCGGATGCGCACAGGAAGGGTGTCGCCGCCCGCAGGCAGTGGTAGGCGCCGATCAGGTTCGTGTTCAGGACCGCGGCCCACTTGGCCGGATCGCTGTCGGCCACGGCGGTCTTCTCCAGTTCGATGCCTGCATTGACAACCAGGATGTCCAGGCCGCCGAGCCGCTCCGCCAGGGATGCCATGGCGTCGTCGACCTGTGTCACTGCGGAGACATCGCAGACTTGCCGGCACGCGGTGCCGCCGCCGGCCCGGATGGCGGCTTCCACTTCGGCCAGGTGCACCTCGTTGCGTGCCAGGCAGCCCACGGCCGCCCCTGCGGCCGCGAAGCCTTCGGCAATGGCCCGTCCGATGCCCCGGCTGGCTCCGGTGACGACCGCGCGGCGGCCGGCCAGGACGTTGTTCACGGTCGAGTTACCGTTGGACGTTGTCTGCATGCAGCACTCCTGTGCCCGTGCCCGATCGAATGCCCGCCAGGTCCGTGATGACGGCCTGGAGCACCCCGCGCCCGATTGCCTCCAGGGCGCTCTGCACCTTGACGACCATGCCGTCCCGGATGTGTCCCTCCTCGATCCAGGTCCGGGCCTGTTCGGCCGTCATGGCGCGGACGGGCCGTCCGGCGATTTGCACGCCCGGCACGTTCGTGAGGAAGACCAGCCGGTTGGCCGGCAGCGCGGCGGCCACCGCCATGGCGACATGATCGGCGTTCACGTTGTAGTGGAGGCCGTCCTCCGGGCACACCGAGATGGGACTGATGACCGGGATGCGGCCGTCCCGCAACAGCAGTGAGATCAGGGACAGGTCCACGCCGGTCACATCGCCCACGCGGCCCAGATCCCCCTTGGGGTTCCGGAGCGGCATCACCTGGACAGTGGCACTGTCCACGCCGCTGATGCCGACGGCCGCCAGGCCGCGGTTCCCCAGTGTTCGGACCAACCGCTTGTTCAGGGTTCCGCTCAGGACCATCTCGGCCACGGCCAGGCTTTCCACCGTTGTGACCCGCAACCCGTCAATGAACTCGGGCTGCAGGCCGACGGCGGTCTGCCATTCGGCGATGGTCTTGCCGCCTCCGTGCACCACCACGATCGCCTCGCCGGCCTCCTGCAGGGCGGCGACCGTGTCGGCCAGTTCGGTCATGAACTCCGGGCTGTCCAGTTCGCCTCCGCCGATTTTGAGGACGACGGGGCGGACCTGGTCCTGATCCTGTGACATGGCTGCCTTGCGTTGCCGGGTTGGAAGGATCTGCGAGGCCTACAGCAGGCCGGCGGTTTCGGGGAGATCCAGGGCAATGTTCATGTTCTGCACCGCCTGTCCGCTGGCCCCCTTGATCAGATTGTCGATGCTGGAGACGATGACGAGGTCGGTGCAGTCCGGATCATCGGGTTCGATGGCCGTCACGCTGATGGCGCAGCGGTTGGTGTGGCTGGTGTGCCGCACGGAGGCGAACGCACCGGGCGGCAGCAGCTGAACAAAGGGTTCGTCGCCCCAGCAGGCTTCCATTTGCGCACGCACCGCGGCCTCCGTGCAACCCGGTTCCAGCGACACGTGGATCGTACTGAGAATGCCTTGGCTGAGGGGTGTCAGATGGGGCACGAATGTAATGTGGCTGGGCGGAAACCGGCCTGTGGCCTCGCCCAGCACCTGTTCCATCTCCGCCAGATGGCGGTGGCGCCGGCCCACATTGTAGGGGGTTAGGTTCTCGTTGGCTTCCACGTAATGGTAGGGCAGCTTGGGGGTGCGGCCGGCACCGCTGACCCCGCTCATGCTGTCCACGATCACGCGCGGCGGCAGCCAGCCGGCGCGGGCCAGGGGCAGGAGCGCCAGGTTCACGGAGGTTGGGTAGCAACCGGGATTGGCGATCAGGGTTGCGCCCTTGATTTGTTCCCGATAGGCCTCGCACAGGCCGTAGACGGCCTTGTCGACCAGATCCGGCGCCGCGTGTTCGATGCCGTACCAGCGCGCGTAGACGTCCGTATCGGTTAGGCGGTAGTCGGCGCTCAGGTCGACCACGGTCGCGCCGGCGGCGTGGAAGGCCCGTACCGGCTCCACGGACTGGGCGTGGGGCAGTGCCAGGAACACGACATCCACCTCGTCCGTTCGCCCGAGGGCGTCGGCCAGCGGAATCAGTTCAATGGGCCACGGACCGTGTACGACATCGCTGTAAAGGCGTCCGGCGCTGTTCTCGCTGGTCAGCCAGGCGATTTCGGTGTTTGGATGCCGGTCCAGCAGCCGGACCAGTTCCAGGCCCGTGTAGCCGGTGGCACCGGCAATTCCCACTTTGATCATTGGTTCACTTCCATTGGGCACAAAAAAAGCTCTCCGCCCGGAGAGCTTGACTGCCATTGGAGTAATGCGCGTCAGGTCCGTCCAGACAGAGTCCGGGTACTAGAAGCCTGACCTCCTCCTCGATTCCGGCAAGGGCGCGCGACAAGTGTTCATGGTGTCAGGATAGCACAACAGTTCCGTGGCGATCAACGGCCTTTGCGCTCTTCATAGCGGCGGATGCCGTTGGCGATGGTTCCAGGCAAGTCGTTGGTCATGGTCCTGAGGGCCTCCACGATCTGCGTTGCGGTCAAGCCGGCGCCAAAGGCGCGATCCAGGCTGCGCTGGTTGATTTGGTACCGATAGACTTGGTCCGTACGCACCCAGTTGGCGAAGCGCTCAACCCGGAACCGGGCGTGCAGATCCATGGCCACCGGCACCTCCACGCGGAAGTCCGGATGGACGGTCACCCGGGGACGGGCCGACACCGGCAGCAGTTCCAGGTCCCGACCGAGCCAGACAGCGCCCTCGCGCGTCAACGTCAGGATGGGCGGTCCGCCGCGATGGTCCGCTTGGCGGACGGCATCCAGCCACAACAGGGGGCCTTCCAACAGAAACCGGGCCAGTTCGCCCTCCACCAGGCGCCAATTGTCGAAGCCGCCCACGAAGGCCTCTTTCTCCTTGTGCCAGACGTACCAGCTGTCGTAGTCGCCGGTGGTGCGCTGAAAGTCCGGGTTGAACCGGTGGACGGCCTCCACCACGTCGGACAGCCGGAACCACTGGGTCAGCGGCAGGGTGGCCAGGACCTGTCCAAAGTTGCCGCGCGTGCCGGCGGCATGGGCGGGGGCGCCCCACCGTTCCAGGTTGCGGCAGTCGAGGATTGGCACGTGTCTGAGGTCGCTCCAGGTGCCGGACTGAAACCACGTGTTCCACAGGGCCTGGCGCTGCGCGGCTCGATCGAGCATCAGGAACCGATGGACGTTGTTGCCGTGCAGGGTGCGGATGGCCTGGCCGGCTTCGGTGCGCCCGTCCTCGACCAGTCCCATCTCGGCAGCCAGGTGGCAGAGAAATTCCAGGCGCACGGCCAGGAGATCCGTGTCCGGCATGACCAGCAGGCGCTCCGTGAGCCGTTCGGTGTCCTCGGGCCGCGGCACACCGTCCCGCAGACGCCAGGCGTTCTGGAAGAGGACGGCCAGGTAGGAGATGAGGTCCGACAGCAGGTAGTCCGTGGTGTCGAAGATCTGTTCGGTGGCCGGAGGACGGGCCGGTTCAATGTCCAGGCCCTTTTCGTCTTCGTCGCCTTCCGGTTCGGGGATCAGCGGAAGGATGTCGGTCGGGATGTAGATCTTGGAGGCGGCCTCGCGGCCGGAGCCGCTGAAGTAGCGGCCAATCAGGGCGTGGAAGTAGAGCACCTCGCTGACCGAGGACGGGTGCAGCCAAGCCTCGCTTTCCGTCAGGTTGGCATCCCCCGGAATCTGGAGGGGACCATGATTGCGCACGAACTGGTATTCCAGGATTTCACCGTTGGCCCCCTTTAGCTGCTGCAGGGCCGCGATGGTGCCGGGATACTCCTCCGCCAGTTCCTCCAGCACATTGGCGACCGATGCCGGGCTGGTGATGGAATCGGCGAGAATGGGGGCGGCTTGGCCGACCGGGATGCCGGGGTCCAGATCGGTACTTCGCAGTTCTGCGATAATCTCGATCAGTTTCGGTGTATGCTCCCGGAGCATCTGCACCGTGGTGGGCATGTGCGTACGGTCTTGTTGGAGAAAGGAGCTCAGCCGGTTTCAGTTATTGGGCACACGGTCATGTCACGCATTCCCCTGAACTTCCTGCCTGGAATCTTACGCAATATCGGCATCGCTTGGAGACTCATGCAGAATCCAGCGGTGTCGCCCTGGGTCAAGCTGCTTCTGCCCCTGCTGGCGGTCGTATATTACTTCTCCCCGGTGGATTTGCTGCCGGGCCTGCCCTTCGACGACTTGTTCGTGGTCCTGTTCGTGTTTCCGAAGCTGATGATCCATTTCGCTCCGGACGACGCGGTGGAGGCGGCAGCCCACGGATACACCCAGTCGCCGCCGTCCGAGGAAGAGGACGACCAGACCATCGACGTGCCTTGGCGTTCGGTTTCGTGACGGGGCGTCGTCCCCGTCGGTTCTTGCGCCGTTCACCGGAAGTGGCTTCCTCTCGTCCCGGCATGCGGAACCGGACGATGCGTGTCCCCCGTTTGCCCGGATGCCGCCCCGGTAGCCAAGTCCCTGCTCCTGCCAAGTGTCCATGACCGGCCGGCCGGGTCCCGCCGACGCGTTTCCGGTCCTGGTGTTGGGTGTCGGCACCATCGGCTCGGGCTGGGGAGCCTGGTTCAGCCACCGGGGACTGCCCGTGTGCCTGGTTGACCCCGGCCGGGAACCGGCGGCCATGCAGAATGCAGTGGCGATCAAGCTGGGACAACTGCGGCAAAGCGACATGCCCGGCGCGGAGGCGGCCGGAGACGTGACGGTTGCGAAGTCGCTCCGCGCGTTGCCGGAGGGTGTCGGGTTTGTTCAGGAGAACGCAACCGAGTCGCTGGATGCCAAACAGGCGCTTCTGCGGGAGTTGGAGGCAACCCTCCCGCCATGGACGGTGATTGCCTCCAGTACGACCTCACTCAAGGCTTCGGACATTCAGGCCGGATGCCGGCATCCCGAACGCGTGCTGGTCGGGCATCCTTTCAATCCTCCCCACCTGCTGCCGCTGGTGGAGGTGGTGGCTGGACACCAAACCGACGATGCCGCGGTCGACTGGGCCATGGACTTCTATCGTGCGGTCGGCAAGTTCCCGGTGCGTGTCCGCAAGGAGGTGACCGGGCATGTGGCCAACCGCCTGACATCGGCCCTGTTTCGGGAAGCCGTGCATCTGTTGGCGGAAGGCGTTGCCACGGCTGCCGAGTTGGATGATGTGCTGACCCACGGCCCCGGCCTGCGCTGGGCCTTGCAGGGGCCGTGGCTGACGTACCACCTGGGGGGAGGTGCGGGCGGCATTGCGGCCTATCTTGAGCACTTGGGCGACACGCATCCCGCGCGCTGGGCCGAACTGGGCGAGCCGGAGTTGAGCGAAAGCGTTCGCACAATGATCGTGGACCAGGTGCTGGCGGCCTACGGGGACCGTCCGGTGCAGGAGTGGGCAGGCGACCGGGATCGTCAACTGGAGGCCCTGCTGGCCCTCAAGCGGAAGGCCAAAAGGCGGGTTCCAAGGCTGAGTCTGCCGAGGTGCCCTGAACAAGATCTTTGAAGAAGAATTCAAAATTGCTACAATTAATCATTCGCTGCCTGTTCGTCAACTTGACAGCTTGGTTGTCTTGTGGCGCTGCTGAACGGTATGGCATGCGGTACTCATCTGAATCTTCGGTGCGGTAGAACCGCGACGGTGCCGCATCCCGGACATGGGGGTGTGCAACACAAAGGAGTGGGGTGAGCCATGGACCGTCGAGATGTGTTGCTGCTGATGATGGCACCGGCAGGGCTGGACTCCCATACGCCTGTGCAGGTTCAGAAGCTGGCATTCCTAATAGAGAAGACGATTGGCGACAAGATTGACGGCACCGGCTTCGACTTCATTCCGTGGCACTATGGACCGTTCGACAAGCACGTGTACGTGACCTTGGAGGAACTCGAATCCGAAGGCCTGGTTGCGATTGAGGAAGGGGGCTTCAGGATGCGGGAGTTCAGCCTCACTCCTCAAGGGATTGAAGCCGGGGAGAAGGTCCGTGATGAGTTGGATTCTCGGCTGGGTGACTACGTCGAGACCCTGTCGGCATGGATCCACCGACAATCGTTTGCGTCCCTCGTCAACGCGATCTACGAACGGTTCCCGGAGATGCGAGTAAGGAGCATGTTCAACGCGTTTGAGGAGGATGTCCGTTGACGCTGATTGTTGGCATCCCGTGCAGCGACGGGGTTGTGATTGGAACGGACAGTGCAGTTACCGCGGGGCCGATCGTGCTGCCGGGGATGTCCAAAGTCCATTCCGTAGCCGACTGTGCATTGGTTGCCTGTGCAGGTAGTGTAGGACCGGGTCAGCGGTTCCTAAGTGTGGTGTCGGAGCGCTACAGGACTAATCAAGCCCTTGACACCGACGGTACCCTGGTTGAGGAGGGGAACGAACTTGCTGTGAAGGCGTTTCGGAACTTCCAGTCGACAGGATGGATCAGGGGTGAATGCAGCTCTGTTGTTGCATTGGGCTTGGATCATGGCGTTGGGGATTGGGGATTGCTCAGATTCCATTTCGGTTCGGAACCCGGTCCGACAACGGTAGAGGTCATTCAAGACATTCCGTTTATAGCACTGGGTTCAGGCCGTAATGCTGCAATGCCGCTCTTGGCGTTTGTCCGCAAGGTCTTTTGGTCCGGTTCGCAACCTTCGGTAGTGGATGCCATCTTCGCCATTGCCTTTGTGATGGAGACCGCTATCGAGATTGCCGCGAGCGGAGTAGGCGGCAAGTTGCAGGTGGGCGTATTGGGACCTGAAGAGGATGAAGAAGTGGCGCACTCCAGCGACAGGGGATGCGAAGCGAACCGCCGGTATAGTGCCCGGTTGTTGGAACCCAACGAAGTGGAGGAGCAACGCGCCGCCGCACTTGGGGCCTACGAGCACTTGGCTGCTTATCGGAGGGGGGGATCCACCGACGTCTCGGAACCGGAGCAGATCCCATCCTTGGAGTGGGATTAGGCAGGTGCTCCACAACTTGGCTGGATCGGCGGCTGGCTCCTATATGCACACCCGGCGTTGAGAGTGATCACGTTGGACACGCAAGCCGTCCTATCGCATGGGACGACAGTCTTGTGGGATCGTGATCGGTGTTGCGGTTGAACCCACTTTGATCGGAATTGGACTTCCTGTTCCCAGCAGAAAGTGGGCGGGTCAATCTTCGGGGCCAATCAGCAGTTGGCCCAGTTCCGGCCAACCCTCGTTGTTCCAGGTGAGTTCGCGTCCTCCCAGCTTGGCATTGCCCAAGTCCTCGCTGTCGTAGTAGTGGAAGGTAAAGAGGTAGCGGGGCCGTACGCCCCACTCCAACCAGCGCAGAATCCCTGCATGGCCCGGCCCGATGAACCGGTCTTCGCGGCCGAGAAACAGGGTTCCGCCACCCTCCGCCATCGGCCTACCTTCCCGGTCCAGGTACGGGCCGGTCGGGTTCCGGCTGCGGCCCACCCGGATGTTGTAGGTGCTGGCCACGGAGTTGCAGCATCCGTCCCAGTTCACGAACAGGTAGTACCAACCGTTGTGGGGATGAATGTAGGGAGCTTCGATGGAATTCCCCTTCCGCTCCCCAGTGCGAGGCTAGGTGGGTGAAGCGCTCCGGTTCAACTGCCTGGCCAAGGCTGGTCCAGTATTGATCCGGGCTATGTCGCAGGCGACCGGTGGCCGGGTCCAACTCCACGATGTAAATGCCCCCGGCATGGGAGCCGAACACCATCCAGGACCGGCCGTCGAAGTCCGTGAAGACACTGGCATCCATGGCACGGGGATGGTTCTCTTCACCGACTGATTGCAGGACGATGCCTTCATCGACCCACGCCGTGCCCTGCCCGGTCTCCACCAGTACGGCGGTCCCAATGGCGTCCTGGATGCGTCCGGGAATTTCGTCGAAGACCGTGAAGTAGATGCGGGTCGGCGAGGACAAGTCCGGGGCATCGAACTCGCCGGTCGCATTCCAAACCTGTACGCTGGAGACCCAGGACGGTTTCTCCCGGCTGAAGGCCGGCTCGTCCCTCTCAAAGCGACCGGTCTCGGGATTCAGCATGTGGCGGTCCAGGCCGTTGCCGCGGGTGCCGGAGGCATACAGGATGAGCCGTCCGTCCATGACCACAAGCTTGGAGGGATCATGGACATGGTCCTCGGCGATCCAGGGCAGCCGATGCGGCAGTCGCCGGAGCACCGGCCCGGAGGAGTCGAAGGAGCGGTCCGCTTCAGGGATCGACTGACAACCCGTTATGGACAGTGCGAACAGGCAGCACAGCAGGATGCGTGCGGCCCAACCCGTGTGCTTGGCCGCATGCCGCCAACAG
Source organism: Caldilineaceae bacterium (assembly GCA_965219935.1). GTDB lineage: Bacteria > Chloroflexota > Anaerolineae > Caldilineales > Caldilineaceae > Bin34. Next base: position 3,675,179 of record CBDCOU010000003.1, read on the forward strand.
CCAAGGTTGCCGCAACGACAGCCATTCCAGTAGTGAGAAAAGCAGGGAGTGGGTTCGGCTTGAGCGAGCTTGTCAGGCAGTGGGCACGTCCTCTTATTGGTGCGCCTGACAACTGAGCTGTGAACCCATCTGTGTTCGTCTCCCAATCCAGTTCATCGGAGCCGCCCAGCAGCGAGATGTCGGTGGTACGGGTCGGATCCAAGCGTTTCGGTGTGACGGACTGACCTTGGCCGTATGCCCGGACCAATCCAGCGGGATGGCATACAGTGTCCTTGGTGGATATGAAACCAATTCACCATACAGTTGAGGTTGTACCCGCTGCCATTGCGGGGCACGTTCAAGGGGGAATGATCATGCAATACGGCCTGCCTTTTCAGGCGGTCTTTCGCTCCACGGATCCCAGAATTCGCAACAAGCTCATGACAGGCACCTTGTATGTCCTGGTCAGTATGGTTCTGTCCGTGGTGCTGGTCGGCATTGTCGGTTTCTTCATAGTGGGCGGATATGGTCTGCGCCTGTTGCGCAATGTCCGAACCCAGCAGGAACACCCCCTGCCGGAATGGGATCAATGGCAGACCGATTTGTGGAATGGCTTCTTCCTGTTCGTGGCCTATTTGGTTTGGTTGTTGCCTTTCTTGGTTGTATACGGGGTTGTTCTGGTTGGCAACAATCAGGAAGCACTTCCGGCAACGGACAGCTTGGATTCGTTTGGGGCTGCGTTTTCGTACAGTCTGGGGGCCATCGGCATCGGTTTTGGTAGAAGCTTGGTGGCGTTGCTGCCCACCGTCATGGGCTGGATCCTTGGTCCCGCCATTATGATTGCCTTGGCCCAGCGAATGGAACTGGCCGATGCCTTCAAATTTGGGAATGTACTGGCCTGGGTGGCCCGGAACTGGGTACAGTGCCTATTGGCTAGCTTAATCGCCGGCTTGATGTCCTTGCTTATCTCGGTGGCGGCCGCCCTGACTGGTGCTCTGGCCTTGGGTATCGGCGTGATTGTGACGCTCCCCTTCGGGTTTCTCGTGAGCAGCATTTACCAGAGTCATCTCTTTGGGCAACTGGCGCAAACCCGTGACCTGACTGTGATGTTTCCGGAACTGGCCAATCCCGGCTGAGGTTCCCGGGTCGCGGCCGGTTGGGCCTTGTTCGACATTGAGCGCACTTGGTCCGGACCGGCTTTCACGATCCGGGTCAGCCAATCGGGACACGGTTCGGGCCTGTCCATCGGGTCCGGAGGGTAGGGCAAGCTGCAATCTCCGGTCTGTTCCAACCTGACCCGGGGCAGGATGCGCAACCGGAAAGTTGTCCCGTGTTGACTCGATGTTGGGGCTTCCGCCGATCACCGAATCGGCAAGGCCTGCAGCGCCCTGTTCAATTCCGAGAAGTCCGTTACCTCCATCGAAGGTCGGAAGGGAGTCTCCTCGTAGGGCATGCCATAGCGATTCACATAGGCACCGGCATAGCCGCAGGCCACGGCTCCCACCACATCAAACGAGTTGGAGGACACCATGCACAGGTCCCGGCTGGTTGCACCCAGGCGATGGGCCGCGTATTGGTAGACCGTGGGGTGGGGCTTGAACATTCCGACGGAGGTGACGGAAATCACGTCGTCGAAGTTCCAAGGCACCTGATGTGTTACCAGGTGGTCCAGGAAGGCCGGATCCCCATTGGACAGGACCACCAGCCGGAAGCTCCGATGCAGGATCGGTAGAGCGGGCAGGACATCGGGGAAGGGGCGCAACCCCTGCCACTGCGCCATGAAGGCATCAACCTGATTCCCGTCCTGCGCGACATGATCCAGGCCAAAGCTGCGCAATGTGTGCAGATAGGCGCGCCGGACCGTTTCCAGGTAGCCGCCATGTCCCCGCAACATGAGGGAATCCTGAAACTGTTCCAATCGCTGCCGGGCGCGCTGCCTGTCCCAGAATTCCTCGGTCGTGACAGCTGTGTCCTGCGTGGCCAGCATGTCCCCGATATGGGGTTTCAGGCTGGAACCCAAGTCCAGAATCGTGCCAAACAGGTCGAACGTCAAGGTCTTTATGGGCATGTTCGAGTTCCTCGCGCTTGTAGTCACCGGCATGGACCGGGAACCCTACGGGTATCGCCGCCGGTCGGGACGGTCAGGCGGCATGCGGCCCAACCCCTATTGCTTCACCACCGGCGACCGACAGTCGTGGTGGTTGCAGACGCCGCCAGGACGGCAGTTGCAACAGGAAGTTAGTGCGGCTTGAGGGAGAGTTTCAGGCTGTGGGCATGTGCCCCTGTCGGCGAGTCCGGCAGCTGAACCGTCAGCCCTTCCTCGGTCATCGACCAGTTCAACCCGCCGGGGCCGCCCAGCAGCGAGATGTCGGCGACACGCGCCGGGTCCAGCCGTTCCGGGGTGACGGACTTGATCCTGGCCGTGTTTCCGGGCCAGCCCAGCAGGATGGCATACAGGGCGTCCTTGGTGGTTGTGAAGCGAATGTCCTCGGCGGTCATGCCGGCGTTCTCCCGTTCGGTCAAGTGGCCGGTGGTGACCCGGGTCGGGCCTTCGCCGAAGGTTTGCCAGTGCCGGGTGCCGTAGATGGCTTCCCCGTTCACATTGAGCCAGGCGCCCAGGTCGCGCAGCAGGCCCGCGGCTTCGTCGGGGATTACACCGTCCGCCCGCGGACCGACGTTGAGCAGCAGGTTGCCGTTCTTGCTCACGATGTCGACGAGGTCGTGGACCAGCGTGGTCGCGGTCTTGAACTCGTCGTTTTCAATGTGGCTCCAGGACTTGTAGGACACGGCCGTGTCCGTCTGCCAGTACTCCTCCCGGATGTCGTCCAGCTTGCCGCGCTCGATGTCGTAGCAGGCCACACCGGGCGGGAACTTGTCCTTGTACTGCAGGACCACGTCCCGGCCCCATTGGCGCGACTGGTTGTAGTAGTAGGCCAGGACCTGCGGGCGCCAGTCGGCGAACTCGTCGGCATGCCAGCCGAAGTCGAACCAGAGCACGTCCGGCTCGAAGCGGTCGATCATCTCCTGCGTGCGCCGGTACCAGTCCTCAATCCACTCTTGGGATGTCGGTTCATCCTCCGCGTGGGCCGGGGAATAGAGGCCGGCATTGGCGGGATCGGAGGTGTCGAAGTCGTCCCGGTAGGTGTAGTAGCGCCAGTTGAAGGCCCGGTGGGAGGAAACCCCGAACTTCAGGTTGCGCCGCCGCACAATCCTTTCCAGTTCGGCCACCACATCCCTTTGGGGGCCCATGTCGGCCGCATTCCACTTCGTGTACTGCGACTTGTACATGGGGAAGCCGTCGTGGTGCTCGCCGACCGGCACGATGTAGCGCGCCCCGGCGGCCTGGAACAGGTCCACCCACTGCTCCGGGTCCCAGTGCTCGGCCTTGAACATGGGAATGAAGTCCTTGTAGCCGAACGTGCCCGGATGGCCCCACGTGTCGCAATGGTGCCGATAGTAGTTCTGGCCCTTGCGGGACATCTCGTCCCGGTACATGAACCGGGGATACCACTCGTTGTCCCAGGCAGGGACCGAGTAGACCCCCCAGTGGATGAAGATGCCGAGCTTGGCGTCCCGGAACCAGTCCGGAATCCCGTAGGTGCGCAGCGAATCCCAACTGGTGTCGAACATGCCGGTTCCCTTTGGCTGACTGGTGTGGTTCAGGCGGGGGCGTCGCGCTGGACGGTGCAGCCGGCCTGGCGGTACTGCACCAGGCGCGTGGCCAGTTCGCCGCGGACATCCGAACGTTCGTCCCAGAGGTTGCGGGTTTCGCCCGGATCCTCGCGCATGTTGTAGAGCTGGCCCGGGGCGAGGGGCTCCGGTGGAGTGCCGGACGGAGGAGCCCAGCCTCCGGATCCTTCCGACTCGAAGATGGCCTTCCAGTCGCCGGAGCGGAGCGAGAAGACACCCGTTTGCGAGTGGTGAATCAGATCGGTGCGCACGGATGCGTCCGGATCGCGCAGGACGGGCAGGAAGGAGACGCTGTCCTCGGCACACAGATTGTCCAGCGGCCGGCCGGTGATGTCGGCGCAGGTGGCCATGAAGTCCACCAGCGAGACCAGGGCGTTGCTGACGGATCCGGCCTGCACCTGGCCGGGCCAGCGCGCCAGCAGCGGTTCCCGGTGACCTCCTTCCCAGATGTGTGCCTTGTAGCCCCGCCAGTCCGCCGAGGAGCGGTGTCCGTATGTGTTGTAGGCCGCCATGCCGGTTCCGTCGGGTTGCCGATCCCCCGGCAGGGCGCCGTTGTCGCTGGTGACCAGGACCAGGGTGTTGTCGGCCTGGCCCGTCTCGTCCAGCACATCCAGGACCTGGCCCACCATCCAGTCGAACAACCAGACCAGATCGCCGCGCGGGCCGGCCCCGGACTGGTCGCGGGCGAACTCCGGCACATCCGCGCGCGTGCACGGTTCATGGGGTGCGTCGGAGTTGAGGTAGAGGAAGAAGGGTTCGTCCGCCGCGGCCTGTTCGCGGATGTAGCGGACCGCCTCCGCCGCGATGCGGGGATCGGCGTCCTTGTGCTGCCAGCCGGGCGCCATCATGCCGGGGCGGCTGGTAAAGACGGGCACTTCGTGGTATTCGGACGGCAGATCCACGAAGTGCTCGTTTTCGATGAACCCGTAGGGCGGCTGGCAGGTGGGGCAGCCGGAGGCGCCGAAGAAGTAATCGAAACCCAGGGCATTGGGGCCGCCGACGAGCGGCTGGGTGAAGTCGACCAGCTCCTCCATCTCGCGGGTGGCATTGGTCCAGGGCAGGGCGCGGTTGAAATCGAAGAAGATGCCCGGACGCGGGGTGAAACCCAAACCAAGGTGCCACTTGCCGATGGCGGCCGTGTGATAGCCGGCCTCCCCGAGCAAACGGGCCACGGTCCGCCGGGTGGGCTCGATCAAGGGCGGCTCGTAGCCGTAGAGGACATTGCTGCGGAGGTGCGAACGCCAGCAGAAGCGGCCGGTCAGCACGCCGTATCGGGTCGGGGTACAGACGGCAGACGGCGAATGGGCATCGGTGAACCGCATGCCCTCGCGTGCCACGCGGTCCATGTTGGGGGTTGGGATGCGGGAATCCGGGTTGTAGCAGCCGACATCCCCCCAGCCCATGTCGTCGGCCATGATGTGAATGATATTGGGCTTGCCAGCCGGTGGATGCTGCATGGTTCGGGGTCTTGGTTGGGAAAGGAGGGGCGGTGGTCCTGCCGCCGGAGCGGAGGCCAAAGTGATTCTACATGGGCGTTTGGAGCTTGTTGCGGGCCGTAGCTGCTTCCTGATCCAGTGCACCCGACCGTGCCGAGGGGCGTTGGACAATCCGGTTTCGAACGGGTCCGTCGTATCCCGAACGGCTCCACTGCCCCGGACAACGGATGCTTCCAAGCCCGGGAATCAAGACAGCCCCGGATACCCGGGGCTGTCTCCGCCGACCGTTGATGACGGCCAGCCGTTTGTCTCGTGAGTGTTACATGGCCTCAGAGCCGCCATCACCGTCCGGACAAGGTCCCGAACCCCTAAGGGTCTCGGCGATGTCCAGCTTCACCAACACGGGTTTGGTCCACTTCTGCATGGTGACGTTCTCTCCTCCTGAGGCGCGTCCAAAATTCTGCGTGCAGGGCAACGGGGCCACTTCTGTAATTGTAGCCCATTTTGCGGGTGGCTGCACGGCCGCGTGGCTCGGACGCGATTTCGGGTGCGTTGACGGCGGTCGGCAGCTACCAACGCCCAGACAGACCGTTCGGTCATGGGGATTGTTGCGATTCAGGCTCGGCGGGCACTGAGTTGGCGGGTCTGGGCGGTACGACAGAGGGTTCGGCATCTGCAACCACCGAGAGGATCCCTGCCCGTGTTGCGAAGAATCGGGCTCGCGGGCGTCGTCTGTCCAGGGACCCGCATCCAGCCCCTCACTGTCAATATCCCAGGCCGCGATGCTGTGATGATGGTGCTTCAGAGATCCTTGGGCTTATGCGTTTGGCTGAAACCAGAGTCATGCGTACCAGCCTGTAACCGGCGCGCGCAGGACAGCAACTGCTCGAGAACCTGACAATCCTCACCAACACATAGGTTGGCTGGTGTAGGCTTTCAGTGTGCAAGGAGATGTACTGCTGTTGAGGCTGTTGTTGGGGAAGCTCCAAGTCGGTGACTGTCTCGTTGGGGATACAGCACGACTCGTGTGGCCATCAATCCCGAACTGCTCCTGTGGACGCGTGAACGGGCGAATATCGGTCTGCATGATCTTGAGACGAAATTCCCGAACCTGGGTTCGTGGGAGGTCGGTGAAGTCCAGCCAACCCTAAAGCAGGTGGAGGCGTTTGCTCGGGCCGTACATGTTCCCGTGGGTTATCTGTTCCTCAGTACGCCTCCGGAGGAGACTCTTCCGATTCCCGACTTTCGCACAATTGCAGGTCGGGCTGTACTGAGGCCAAGTCCGAACCTGCTGGCCATGCTCTATGCATGTCAGGAACGGCAGGCTTGGTATCGGGAATTTGCCAGGATCGCCGGACAGTCCTCCCTGGCATTTGTAGGGAGCGTCACGCGTGACATGTCTCCCGAGGCCGTGGCGGCTCAGATGCGGGAAACACTTTCCTTCCAAGTCACGGTACGTCGGGACAGTCCGACATGGGAGGATGCCCTGCGACAGTTCATTCGACATGCCGACGCCGCCGGTGTGCTCGTGATGGTGAGCGGGGTTGTCATGAGCAACAACCACCGCCGTCTCGATCCTGCTGAATTTCGCGGCTTCGCACTCTCCGATCCTGTGGCCCCGCTGGTCTTTGTCAACGGGGCGGATTCGAAGGCGGCGCAGATGTTCACCCTGGCCCATGAACTTGCACACCTTTGGCTCGGATCGTCGGCCCTGTCGGATATGGGCGCGAAACCAGTGCACGGCTCCCGACACGAGGAGGTCTGGTGCAATGCCGTGGCTGCAGAATTCCTCGTACCGCTCGATGAATTACAAGACGAGTTGCGCCACAATGAACCATTACCGCGAGCCATGGTGCGCCTCGCAGGTACGTTCAAAGTCAGCCGTCTTGTTGTCCTACGGCGGCTGCTGGATGCCGGATGGATTGGACACGAAACGTTCGAGACGCAGTAGAGTGCGGAGAGCACGCGCATCCAAGGATTCGTCCGAGGCAACAGCGGCGGAGGTGATTTTTACAAGACCACCCTCGCACGCGTGAGTCGCCGCTTCACCCAGGCTCTGGTAGTCAGCACGCTTGAAGGTCAGACCCTGTATCGGGACGCATTCAGAATGCTGGGCATCTCCAAGCCTGAAACCTTCCACTCGCTTGGGCGCGAGGTCGGGATACCTTGCTGATTATGTATCTGCTGGATGCAAACGTTTTTATTCAGGCCAAGAACCTGCACTACGGATTTGACTTTGTTCCTGCCTTCCGGGACTGGTTGATTTGGGAAAATTCGACAGGAAAGGTGGCAAGCGTCGAGAAAGTTGCCGATGAGTTGCGTGTCGGAGGAGACGAGCTCTCGGAGTGGGCCAAAGAGCGAGGCGAGGGTTTCTTTCTCAAGCCGGATGTGGACGTGGCAACAGCATTGAATCAGGTAAGCAATTGGGCGAGCGGTCAGGGTTGTGTTCCAGCGGCCGTGGCCACGTTTTTGCAGGTTGCCGACCTTTGGCTTGTTGCACATGCCCAGGCGCACAATTGCGTGGTGGTTACACATGAGATTCCGGCCTCCACCATCAGGAAGATCAAGATTCCAAACGCCTGTATCGGTTTGGGACTTCGTTGCATCAATCCATTTCAGATGTTGCGGAAGAACAAGGCTCGGTTCGTACTCGGCTAATCCGATGCCGGTCGCGTTCATGCAGCAGAGCTGGTCGCAAAGGGCCCGTGCACCGGCTCCCACTTCGCGAACGTTGTCGTATCTTGGGAACAAGGGATGGCTCGGTATCAGTTCGGCAGCCCTGCGCGGAGCCTTCCCTCTGGCCACTTTGGCAAGGGCGAGCGGAGGGCTTGGGAAGGTCGATGCATGGCTGTTGGCGGCCCGTTTCGCCGACAACCCGGACTTCGTGGTCTATGAAGGCCCGTCGTTCGTCACGAATCTGTTCAACTTCAACTACCACAAGGACGCCTGGAACGATGTCCGCGTCCGCCATGCCATGATGTACGGCATCGATCGGGCGTCGATCATCCGCGACGTGTTCAACGGCACGGCGCAGGCAACTCCTTGCAACGATCCCTATCCGGCGTTTTGGCCTGACGATGCCAACTACTACGAGCACAACCCGGACCTGGCACGGGAGCTGCTGGCGGAAGCCGCAGCCGACGGGATCGACCTGAGCGGTCTCTCCTTCGAGATTCCGACCTACTACACCTCCCAGCTGGCCAAGGACATCCTGACCGTCTTCCAGGCCAACCTGGCCGACATCGGGATCGATGCCGCCCCGGCGTTTGTCGACGTGCCGACCTGGCGCAACGTGGTGGAGCAGAACATGGAGTTCGACTTCACCTACCGCGGCTACGGCGCGGGCCCGGCCTCGATCGGGACCAGCTGGTACACCGCCGACAACATCTGGGGCCTTGATGATCCGACCTACGCGGACCTGGTGGCGGCCATGGAGAGCGCCTTCTCGTTCGAGGAGTATCGCGAGGCGCGCACCAACCTCTGCGCGTACCAGAACGAACAGCAGACGTTCGCCTACTTCTGGGTCTCGACCCGCTACGGCATCGCCGGCGCCAACGTAAAGGACTTCCACTACTTCCCGGCTCCGGGCGGCGGTCCCTATGTTGACAACGCCGAACGGTGGTATATCGACTGACAGTTGCCCGCAGCCGGCGGCTGCCGCCTTGCCCGAAGCTTTGGCTTGTGAAGGCAAGGCACAGCCGTCGGTTGCCATGGCCGGCCGGCTGGTTCAGGTCAGCCCGCCGGCCTTTTCTGATCCGGCAGCGGGAGACAGCGCGCCAATCGCCTGAGTCGCACCGGCCCTGCCGTACGGCTGAAGGCAGGACCCGGACATTCGCGCCGAGGATTGGCAGCCACCATTTGGGCCGCGTGTGCCTTCCTTGCCGACCCACCGGGTGGCTCCAGGAAGGCGTGTTCGCTGCCTAGCCGACATGCAGTACTTCATTCGCCGCACCCTGATCAACATCCCGATTCTGTTCACGGTGACGTTGATCATCTTTGCACTGATCAACCTGGCGCCCGGCAGCGTCGTGGACTTCTACGTCAACGAGGAAATCGGGATCACCCGCGAGGATCTCGCGCATGTCGAGGAAAGGTTCGGGCTGAACGACCCGATTCCGGTCCGCTACGTCAAGTGGCTGGGTGCGACTCTGCGCGGCGACCTGGGGTTCCGCTTCAAGAACGGCGACGATGTCGCCGAAGTGCTGGTCGTGCGCATGCAGCGCACCTTCCAGCTGATGGGAACGTCGCTCCTGATTGGCGCCGTGGCCGGCATCACCCTGGGCGTGTTCATCGGCCTGCGGCAGTATTCCGTGTGGGACTTCACCCTGACCGGCCTGTCGTTCGTGGGCATCTCCATGCCGGCCTTTGTGGCCGGGATCTTCGGCCTCTACCTGTTCTCGGTGCAGGTCAACTGGTTCCCGTCCGGCGGCATGGGCACGGTCGGCCAGGAGACCACCCTGTGGGACCGCCTCTACCACCTGGTGCTGCCGGCCGGCACGCTGGCCGTCTTCAACTTGGCGACCTACATGCGGTTTACGCGGTTCAGCATGCTGGAGGTCAAGGCCGAGGACTACATCCGCACCGCCCAGGCCAAGGGGCTGGGAGACCGGGTCGTCACGTGGCGGCACGTGTTCCGGAACGCCCTCCTGCCGGTCGTGACCATTATTGGCCTCAGCATTCCACAACTGGTTGCCGGCGCCCTGTTCACGGAGACCATCTACAGTTGGCCCGGCATGGGATCCCTGTTCGTTGACGCCGTGGCCGCCCGGGACTACCCGATGGTCATGGGCATCATGCTGGTGACGGCCATTGTGGTCCTGGTGGCCAATCTGATGACCGATTTGGCCTACGCCGTTTTCGATCCGCGCATTCGGTACGAGTAAGTGGCATCTTCAAGCGCTCCGTCGGCCATGCCGGAATTCGCTGCAGCCGGCGACCTGTCGCAGGTGGCGCCGGTTTCGCCGGCCCAGCACGCCATGCGCCGCTTTCGGCGCCATCCCCTGGCCGTGATCGGCCTGGTGTTATTCGTTGTGGTTCTGGTCCTGACCCTGAGCGCACCCGTCATCGATCGCTACCCCTACGAGCAGCTCAACCTGCGCGACAAGTTCCTGTCGCCCAGTACGGCACACTGGCTCGGCACGGACCGGGTCGGCCGGGACATTTGGAGCAGACTGCTGCACGGCGGCCGCGTCTCCCTTTTGGTCGGAGTAAGTTCGGCCGCCATGACCATCGGCATCGGGACCCTGCTAGGCGTGCTCTCGGGCTACTACGGCGGGGTCGTGGACATGCTCATCATGCGCTTCACGGATGTGGTCATGACCTTCCCGGGCGTGGTCATCATCCTGACCGTGGCGACCTTCCTGGGCCCCAGCATCTGGAACGTCATCATGCTGATCGGCCTGTTCGGCTGGATGGGTACGGCCCGACTGGTCCGGGGCCAGGTGCTTTCCCTGCGCGAGCAGCAGTACGTGCTGGCAGCCCGCGCCATCGGCACGTCGAACGGACGGATCATCCGCACCCATGTCCTGCCCGGTGTCGTGGCGCCGCTGCTGGCTTCGGTCACCTTCGCCATCAACGGCGGCATTTTGCTGGAGGCCGGTCTGAGTTTCCTAGGCGTGGGGATCCCCTTGCCGACCCCCAGCTGGGGGAACATGCTGGAGACTGCCCGCAGCCTGGATGTCCTGCAGGACGGTCCCTGGATCTGGATGCCGCCCGCGTTCATGATTTTGCTGACGGTTCTCAACATCAACTTCATTGGCGACGGGCTGCGCGACGCGCTGGACCCCAAGCACATCACCTAATCCGAACTGCACTCGGCGAAGGGGTTCCGGGGACAGCCTCTTCCGAAGCATCCGGCTCCGCGCCGCCGCGCGGACCGTCCACAACAGGCGGCAGGCACCATGAAACTGGCAACCTATGCATTTGAAGGCCGCGAGACCTTCGGGCTGATCATTGACCATCCGGCCGACGGAGAACCCTGGGTGTTCAACCCGGAGGATGCGGAGGCGCTGCTGGCGACATACGCGCTGGCGCCCACAGCTCCGTTCGCAGCTCCTCCCCGGTTTCTGGCCCAACGGCCATGGCCCGATTCACTGGCCGGGTTCCTGGCACGGGGCCAAGCCGGCATGGAGGCCGCGCGCAGGTTGCAGGACTTTCTGCTGAGGTTTCTGGAGCAGGCCGACCGGATGCTCCTGAACCAGGCGGGCCGGCCGCTGGCCCAAGTGGATTTGTGTGCTCCGATCCCGCGTCCCCGGCTGTACTTCGGGCTGGTGCAGAACAGCCCCAGTTCGATCCGCTACAACGCGAACCGCGCAATCCTGCATCTCATGCCCCAGGGCCACACCCGGCCCCAGGGTGCGGTGGCGGGACCATCCGATCCCGTCTGGGTTGCGCCCGACTGCGGCGGTTTCGGCTGGAACCCGGAGCCGGCCTTCGTCATTGGCCGCGGCGGCCGTGACATTCCCATTGAAGAAGCCCTCTCGCATGTGGCCGGCATGACCGTGGTGCTGGACATTACCGGGCGCCACTACCACGGCAAGTTTGACAGGCTGCCCCAGCCGCCGTCGGACTGGTTCGCCGATGCCACCGCCTCCTGGCTGGACAAGAAGACGGACACCTTCTGCCCCATGGGGCCGTGGCTCGCCACGATGGACGAAATCGGCAACCCCTACGACCTCCTGATTCATACGCGCCAGTCCGGGGTCCTGCGCGATCGTTCTCACACCAACTCGATGATTATCGGCATCGAGCGGCTGGTCAGTTGGCTGTCGTCCTTCATGACGCTGCAGCCCGGCGATGTGGTGCACATGGGCACCATGGGCGTGGACGGCATGGTCGTGACCCCTGCCATGGCCTTCGGTCCCGACGACAGCCTGGAAGGCGAAATCGAGCGCGTGGGCACACTGCGCAGCCGCCTGGTGCTGGGCGATCGGGAAGACTGGCGGCCCACCGCCCATCCATCCCGAACCATCCATCCGGCCCCGGCCGCCCGGAGCGTGCAGGCCAAGGGTCAGGCGGTCCTGGCGACACCGCAGGACTGGTCGTTGCCGGCTGTTCGGCACTTCTGGACCGTGTACGGCAACTCCCCGGCGGCCGCCGCCGAGTACGGCACCGCGGCCAGCCGCTGGCCGCGGGTTCTGAACGGCCCGGCAAGCGCGTTGGGCCCGTCGGGGGAACCCATCCGCATCCGTTCCCGGGCGACGGTGCTGGCCTTCGGCCCGGAATTGGCCTTTGTCGTGGATCGGCTGGCCAAGCAGGTGGACGAGGCGGACGCGGAACGGTACATCCTGGGTTACCTGGCGGTGGCCGCGCTGTTGGATGCCTCGTTCCAGCCGCCGGTGCGGGAGCCGGCCACGCCCCAGGAATTCAATATGCCGCTGGTGTATGGACGCTGGGGCGACGGCTACAACGCCGTCAGCGACAGGCCTGTGGCCCTGTCTGCCGAAGCCGTCCGGGGTCGCGCCATGACCCTGTCGGTTCCGGGGATTGGCAGCGTGGTTGGCAACACCGACGCGTACCTGCAACCGGCGTCGCGCGTCCTGTCCTTTCTGTCCGGACAAATCACGCTCTTTCCGGGGGATGTGGTGACACTGGGGCCGGTGACCCGACCATTGATGGTTCCTGTCGACCAACCCTTGGCTCCGGATGCGGCGGTGCAGGTGGAAGTCGAGGGAATTGGCACGGTCGAGAGCCGGATTTTGGATGAGCGGGTTTGTGGCTGAATCGGGATTCAGTCTTCGAATTGGAGGCTGTTGGCGGGACAACGGTCATACGATGCAGGCTGAGCGGGTCCAGCCGCTGGTTTCAGTCTCCTGACCCAAAGCCAGCTCCTGCACCTGTGAACCCAGCGTGATAGCATCACTGACCCGGAACCGGAAGGGGGTTGCAATGCGCGTCGACTACAGCGAAGTGAAAGAGAAGTACACCGAGATCATCAAGGATTTGCTTACCCAGAGATTTGGCGACGAAATTGTCTTTGATCCAATCGTGGTCAAGGCGGATCCAGAGGTCTGTCCCGACCCGGAAACACCGTCATTGTTTGCCTACATCGCATTCAATGGGGATGACAGCAAACTGGATTATGATTTCAGAACTGAATTGACCGAGGAGCTTTGGCCTCACGCGATCGAACTTGGATTTCCGAGTGTTCCGGTACAGGAGTTTGTGCCCAAAGCCAATTGGGATCGGCTGTGGCCAGAGTTCAAGATATGGTTCAAATGATCTACGGAGATCTGATTCAATTGGCGAAGCGGCACTCTGCGATTAGTGAGGAGAGCGATCAGGATCAGTTGAGACAAATCGAACTTCGCGCCGCGATTCGATGTGCCTACTACGCGCTGTTCCACATGCTGTCACAACAGTGCGCGGATCTCTTTGCCGGCCAGGATCCGGACAACCGCAGCACTCGAGCGTGGGTTCAAGCCTACCGCGGTTTGCAACATGGAACGGTGAGAAACAGGTGTGCCAACAACCAATACATCGTGGAGTTCCCTTCGGATATCATGCACTTTGCCGAGAAATTCGTACAAATGCAATCAAGGCGCCACTTGGCCGACTATGATCCTCAAGTGAAGTTTGACAGTTTGTCGGTAACATCTGCAGTCGAGGAAGTTGCGGTGGTGATTGCCGCGTACGAGGCGGTCAGCGAGAAGCATCGCCGGGCATTCGCCGTGTACGTAACATCCCCTTTACACAGGTAGCGCCCCTGATGGTTGCCTCCAATTGGGGCCAGCGGCAGGATCGTTCCACTCCACCTGATGTCCGTGTCAGTACGCATTTCCAGCCCCTCGAGCCGGTGGGGGGTGGCCAGTTGAACCGCTCCGGTTGTCTGGGTGTCCTGCGCAGTTTGATGCCTGTGGATGGGTAGGGCGTATTTCAGATTGTCTCGTCCCGTTCATCGTGCTACCGATTGGTCCGGTAGACCAGGCAGACCTCCTGCAATTGGTAGTCGAACGCCTTCTGAAGCTTGGCGATCCACTGTTGCAGACGTTCCGCTCCCCGATGTTAATCCCGCACCGGTAGCACTACCTGCAGCTCGTAAACCCGACGATGGGAGACACCCACGATGAACAGGCGATTGGGACCGGGTTCCTCTGGGATTGAGCGCATCAGGGAAGCAATCCAACGGACTGTCTTAAAGGTCTTCTGGATGCAGGCGCGTGACGGGGAGGCATGCACCGGCTGCTTCCCACGCTCGTGTTGTCGTCCTGCCACACAGCCAGGCTACTCCCAAACGATTTCAAGTTCTCCGTTCAGGATCCGTTGTCGGATGACCTTCTTGTCGAACTTGCCCACGCCGGTCTTGGGAATTTCCGATACCAGGGCCATTGCGTCCGGCAACCAGAAGCGGGGGAACTTCGGTGCCAGATGCCGGCGCACGTCCTGCAGTGAGATGCCTTTGTCCCGACCATGCGGCACGATGACCGCCAACGGACGCTCCCCCCATTGCTCGTCGGGCAGGGCGACGAATGCCGCCTCCCGAATGTTGGCGTGTGACAGAAGCGTGTTTTCCAACTCCACCGAGGAGATCCATTCGCCTCCGCTCTTGATGAGGTCCTTGGTGCGATCCGTGATCCGGATGTACCCGTAGGGGTCCATGGTGGCGATGTCACCCGTGCGGAACCAGCCGTCGGGAGTGAAGTGTTCGGCCTGGTGTTCGGTTCGGTAGTACTGCGACGCCACCCAGTGTCCCTTGACCTGGATTTCGCCGGCGGAGCGATCGTCCCAAGGCTGTTCCCCTTCATCCCGAGCAATGCGCAGGTCGACGCCGGCCACGGGAGGTCCCTGACGGGCTTTGATGTCCCATGCCGCCTCCGGATCCAGATCCCGGTGTCGGGACAGAGGCACGCACACGGAACCAATGGGTGACGTCTCGGTCATGCCCCAGGCATGCATGACATTGACGCCCAATTCCTGTTCGTAGGCTTTTATCAACGGACGGGGCATGGCCGATCCACCCACGATGAGAGCCCTGATGGAGGAGATGTCCACCGGATTGCGCTTCAACTCGTGGTACAGGGAATTCCAGATGGTCGGGACCCCGGCTGCGACCGTGATCCGCCGGTCGTGCAGCAATTCGGCCAACGAGGCGGCATCCAGAAACGGGCCCGGCATTACCAGATTGGCACCGGCCAACGCGGCACCGTACGGCAATCCCCAACACATGGCGTGAAACTGGGGCACCACGGCCAGCACGTTGTCCCGTTCCGTCAAGCCGAATGCGTTGGCCTGGTTGACACCCATGGTGTGGAGGTACATGGAACGATGGGAGTAGAGGACGCCCTTGGGGTGTCCCGTGGTGCCGCTTGTGTAGCACAGGCCCATGGCCGCCCGTTCATCCCGGACAGGACACTCATGGGACGCGTCGGCCTCGCCCAATAGATCTTCATACCGGTGCATCGTGCCGGGCAGGTTGCAGGCGACCTGGTCCGCGCCGGACCAGATGATGAAGTGTTCGACCCCGCGGATCCGGTCCTTGATGTCTTCCAGCAGTGGTACCTGCGAGCCATCCACCAGAATGGCGCGGTCCTCGGCGTGGTTGATGATGTAGGCCAACTGGTCCGAAGACAGCCGGATGTTGAGGGTGTGGATGACTCCTCCCATCTCCGGTATGCCGAAGTAGGCCTCCACATGCTGGTGGTGGTTCCAACCCAACGTACCCACCCGATCGCCCGGTTGGATGCCCAGGGCCGTCAAGGCATTGGCCAGTTTCTTGACCCGCGTGTGCAGGTCCCGATAGGTCATGACATGGAGGGAACGATCGGGTTGCCGGGTGACAACCAGCTTCGACCCGAAGATGCGTTGCGCATGCTCCAGAATGCTGCCCACCGTCATGGGCATGGACATCATGAGA
Organism: Caldilineaceae bacterium; assembly: GCA_965219935.1. Lineage (GTDB taxonomy): Bacteria > Chloroflexota > Anaerolineae > Caldilineales > Caldilineaceae > Bin34. Next base: position 3,691,136 of record CBDCOU010000003.1, read on the forward strand.
CCGTGCATGGTCTTGAACATCCTTGTGGGGAACGATGTTGTGTCGGAAGGGCGGCCGGAACGCGGGTGCCGGACCGGAATGGCGCGGAAACAGTTGGCAACAGGTGGAGGTCCCGATGGAATTGTGCCACTGTCTGTCCGGGTCGGAACAACGTCGCATTCAGGCCCTGCCTTGCCGCACAGGGGGCCGAGCCCGTAGTGAGGAGTGGTCGCCGGAAGCCTTAAAAATGCGGTTCCCGGCTCGGACAAGTGAAAAGACAGGAAGTGACATTCGCCCCCAATCACTGCATCGAGGCAGATGGCTGACGTCAAGGGTTGGCCCGCTCCCCGACCCCGATCGCTGCAGCGGAGCGAAACACAGGAACCGATCAGACTGGCTGGGACGCGTCCAAGATTCCGCCGCGGGACCGCAACGTTCCCAGCTCCGGTCTTGCCGGATGGCCCCGGCGAGTCAGGTTCGGGGTGATTCGGGGTTTGACGGTGCTCGAACCCGAGTCCGGTATTCGATGCGGGGTGGTTCCTCGGGACTGTCGGCGACGAAGTTCAGGCCGACGGCCACCACGCACCGTCCGGAGGCGAAGTACCGACGGCCGTAGTCGCGTGCCTCAATCTGGTCCAGGGCGGCCTCCACCGATTGGTTGTACTTGAACTCGAACACGCAGACATGGTTGGGGAAGACCACCTCCAGGTCCGACCGGCCGCCCAGCTGGTGCACCTCCGACCGGAACTCGACCCGCATCAACTGGCACAGGGCATGCAGGATGAGGTGGCAGTCGGTCTCCCCGGTGATCTTCTCGCCCGGCATCCCGGCCATGAACGTGTGCAGGCGCGTGCGGAAGTCCGCATAGTCCTCGGTGGCCAAGGCCCGGTGCAGGCCCGTCAACTCGTCCGTGGTGGCATACCGACCGAAGCTCTCCAGCAGGCTGGAGGCGAAGGTCAGGCGCACCTCCTTGTTGGGGTAGTCGTACCGCAGCCGTTCCCCGTCCAGCCGCAGCGTGAAGTAGCCGGTCTGCAGCATCAGGCTGCCGTAGTCGATGTTGTTCAGGTCATAGGTGGTCCGCATCAGTTGGTGGACCGGCGGGGGATCCTTGGTCAGGGCCAGGTCCCCGTGCCGGGCCATCCGCACCAGGAACCGGGGTGTCCCGGACTCGGACCAGTAGTTGGGCCAACCCCGCCACCGCCACCTGTCGCCGGCGGAAGCGGCCTGCATGTCCCGGAGGCAGTGCAGGAGCGAATAGGGGTTGTAGACGTTCTCGCTGAAACCGGGATGGCCAAAGCAGTACCCGTTGTAGTGCTCCCGCAGTTCCCGTACCACCTGTTCGACGGGCTTGCCGAGGTTCACTGCTCCGGTCTGCAGGTAGGGCAGCAGGCAGTCCCGAATGTCGGATTCGCCAAACCCGCACAGGTCCCCATACTCGGGCTCCCACGAAATGTCGGTCAGGTTGTTCAGGGCGGAGAAGAGGTTCACGTGGGCAAAGCGGCTGATGCCCGTGATGAAGACGAAGTGCAGGCGGTCCTCAAGATGCTTGAGCAGGCCGAAGAACTCGCGCAGGACCGCGATGAACGGTTCAGGATCCATGTCCCGGCCCAGCAGGTGTGTGAGCGGCGCATCGTACTCGTCGATCAGGATCACCGGTGGCGCATCGAATTGCCGTTCAAGTTCATGCAGCAGCCCTTCCAGACGACCGGCGGCAGGAACCGAATCGGAACCTGCGGCCGGTGGCGGAAACCGAATGAAACCCCCTTCGGTCCAGGGATCAATGCCGGTTGCCACACCGCGGGCATGCCATCTTGTGTACACACTTTCCAGGTGCGCAAGAAGCTTCGCGTGCAACCTTTCGGGCGTATCCGAGGCAGTCATCGCCATGTTGAGTCGAACCACCGGATGGGGTCGGGTTTGGCGTACGACATCCTCGATGGCGGTATCCAGGAACAGTTCGGCCCGTGCCCCGGCATCGGGATTGAAGGCAGCCTTGTCGAGACTTGCCAACTTGGGCAGGTTGCCCTGGAAGAAGGCCTCGAGGGTGGATACCAGCAGGGTCTTGCCAAAACGGCGGGGCCTGGCAAAAAAGACATACTTCGACTGCAACAGGGAGCCGTCGCCCCCGACCGGGACCAACAGCCTGCGCAGGTGGTCGGTCTTGTCCACATACAGGCCGCCAGCACGCCGAATTGGGATGAACTCGGACTGATCCGGGTGCAGAAAGGGCAGATCCATGGTCGGAAAGCGAGAACGGAACTCAACGCAAGTCTTTCGGACTATGCGGATTGTACTTGGCTGTGCCGGGGTCGTATGGGAACGCACCCGTGTCGGTTCGATACGGGCATCTACTCTCGAAACCGGGAAAGGGCGGGGATTTCACTCTTGGCTGACATCCCTGCGTGTACGGTGCAGCCCGGTTCCGCCCGTCGGGCGGCCTGAAGGGTGCGGTCAGGGTTGGCAGGCAGTTACTGCCAGAGTCGGCAATGACCGTCTTGGGTCTGCCACAGGTGGCGGCTGCAGTGTGGCATTTGGAATTCGGAAGGGGTATGCGGGTGGACCCCGAGATGGTCAGGCAGGACCTTAGCCTTTGACCCCGGAAATCACTACACCCTGTATGAAGTAACGCTGGCCAAAGTAGAAAGTAAGCAACACCGGCAGCATGGCAATGGTGGAAGCCGCCATGAGCAGGGGCCAATTGGTGGTGAACTCTCCCTGAAACAGGCGCAGGCCCAGCGCCAGCGTGAACTTGGAATGGGTGTTGAGGTAGATTAGGGGTTCCAGGAATTCATTCCAGTTGTACCGGAAGGCAAACAGGAATCCGGTGATGATCGCAGGCCCCGACAGAGGCAGAATGATGCGGGCGTAGGTGCCCACGAAGCCGCAGCCGTCCATGCGGGCCGCCTCGTCGATTTCCCGGGGAATGGTGGAGAAAAACTGACGAAACAGGAAGATCTGAAACCCGGTCCCGAAGAGCGAGGGCACAATGAGGGGTTTGTAGGTGTCAATCCATTCCAGTATTCGGAACAGAATGAACTTGGGGATCATGGTGACCTGGGGAGGCAGCATCATGGTGCTCAATACGACAACAAACAGGACGGTACTGCCTCGCCAGCGCAGTCGGGCAAACGAGAATCCGGCCAAGCTGCTGGCAAAGAGAATACCCGCCACGCTGAGCCCGGAGACAAATACGGTATTGATGAAGTACCGCATGAAAGGCAATACTTCAAAAACCTTGACATAATTGACCCACTGCAGCGGAACGGGAATCCAGATGGGGGGAAAGATAAAGGTTTGGCCCAAGGTCTTCAATGATGTGGACAGCATCCAGGCAAAGGGCACGGAGACGAAGAAGCCGCCGGTTGCCAGGCACAGATAGACCCCGGTCATCTTGAGGGCATAATGCACGCGCCGGTTCGTCCGCCAGCCAACCGAGGCTGTTGGTTGGGCCACCAGGCGGGTTGTGGTGTCCATTACTGCCCCGCCTTGGACGATACACCCTCATAGTAGACCCAGGCCGCGGAGAACCGCAGGACCAACAGGGTCAGCAGCAGGATGTATGCAAAGAGTACCCAGGCCAGAGCCGACGCGTACCCCATCTTGAGGAATTCGAAGGCATTCTGGTACAGATACAGCATGTAAAACAGGGTGGCGTACTTGGGCCCGCCCTCGGTCATCACGTAGGCTTCGGTAAACACCTGCAAGGCCCCGATGATGCCCATCACGGTCTGAAAGAGAATGACCGGCGAAATCATGGGCAAGGTGACATTCCAGAAGCGCACCCAGCTGTTGGCCCCGTCCACTTCAGCCGCCTCGTACAGGGTGGTGGGCACTCCCTGCAGTCCGGCCAGCACGATCAGCATGCCCCCGCCCACGCCCCATAGGCTCATGAGGATCAGGGCGGACAGAGCCGTCCGACTGTCCGCGAGCCACGCGGGGCCGTCGATGCCCACGAGGTCAAGTCCTGCATTGAGGAGACCGAAATCCGGGGAAAAAATCCAGCGCCACAGCAAGGCCACCGCCACACCGGCGACCACACTGGGCAAGTAGAAGACCGTGCGCACAAAGGACATGGCCTTGATTTTTTCGTTGAGCAGCAGGGCCAGGATCAGTCCCAGGACAACCTGCAGGGGTATGGAGACGCCGGCATAGATGGTGGTTACCTTCAGGGCCTGGCCCACCAGCGGATCCCCTGTGGTCAACTTGACGAAATTATCAAAACCCACCATCTGGGCGGGAGTCAGAATATCCCAGTTGGTGAAGGCCAGATACACCGACACCAGCATGGGGCCCACAATGAAGGCCAGAAACCCAAACAGCCAGGGAGAGACAAACAGCCAGCCGTAGATTTCCTCCAGCTGGGCGTACCGTAACTTGAACATGCGATCCGGGACAACCGATTATGAATCGTCCTGCAGGCAAGGGGCGGCAGCCGGTGTCGGCCAGGAACACCGGCTGCCGCCAACCATGTGCGGGGAAATGGGCAAACAGCCTACGCCCTTACGACTCCCCTTGCAGGATGCCGTCGATGGTAACGACGGCCTCGTCCATCACTGTCTGGACATCCTCGTTGTCCAGGAAAATCCTATCCAGGAAAGGATTCATGCTGCGGGTCCACTCGACCCACAGCGGCGTAAAGGGAATCGTCTTGGCCCAGCCTTCGGCCAACGGCTGATAGAAATAGGCGTTGTTCTCAGGTGGCCTGCTGTTGAGCAGTACATCGGTGTTGTCCTTGCGCGGAGTGGCACCTCCGTTGGAAATCCAGATGGCATCCGCCTCCTGACCGGACATGTACTTGCACAGTTGCCACGCCTGGTCCAGATTCTCCCCCGCCTTGGCCACCACCATGGAGTTGCCCTTGTAGAGGGTCAGCTTGCCTTCCGCGCCCATCGGGAAAGGCACCACCTCCCAGTTGTAGTCATAGCTGCGGTAGCCCATGACCAACCCTCGCCAGGAGGCCCATATGCCAATGCGGCCGGTGGCTACCAGATTTACATCCTGGGTGGCCTCGCGGGTTGGGGCCACGCCATGATCGTGAATCAGGTTTTGGCAAAAATCGAAGCCGGCTACGGCTTCCGGGGTATTCAACAGGCTCTGCGTGCGATCATCATTCAGTTCATCGCCGCCCGCCCCCCAGATCCAGGGCTGCAGTCCGCCCCACATGGAAGAATCGGCCATGGCTCCGTACACGGTATCCATTACATCGCCGGACGTATCCGTAAGCGCTGCGGCCGATTCAAGGAAGGCGTCCCAGGTCCATTCCCCGGCCTCCCACTGTTCATCCGGGCGGGGCACACCAGCGGCTTCAAACAGATCCACGTTGAAATACATTACGCGGGTACTGCCGATGTAGGGCATGGACCAGCGCTCTCCTTCCCAGACCCCTTCATTCCAGGCGGCCTCGAAATAATCTTCATCGTTCACGTCCGGGTCTGCGTCCACACGTTCGTTCAAGGCCAGCAGGATTCCCTTGGAGGCAAACTGGGTCAGATAGTAGTTGTCCACGGCGGACACATCCGGAGGTACGCCACCGGCTGACGTAGTGAGGAATTTGTCATGCAGGTCGCCCCAGGGCGTGGCGAGCCGTTCCACGACAATATCCGGGTTGGCTTCTTCAAACGGTTCCAGCGCCTTTTCCATACTTTCGATCCCACGTTCGCCTCCGACCGGCCAGAACATGAGTTGAATGGTGACAGGCTCAGCCATTTGCCCATCTTCACCCGGCGCGGCGGGTGTTGCCACCGCACAGGCACTCAACATGGATAGCGCCAGCCCCCCACCGGCGACTTTCAGAAAACTACGACGCGTTACTCGACCGTTCATGGCTTTCCTCCCCAAATCAATCGAACTGAAAGCTCAAGCGAGACCGCCCTTCTGCGGATGAGGCGCAGACACCGAGCACTGGCTCTCGGCGTATGTCCTGAAGCAAGAACGTTCAGCGAAAAGACTGCCTGATTGTACCCAAGTGGAAAGAGGGCTCCGACTGCCTTGAATCGTGGCTGTTCGGACACCTCTGATCTGGCTGCCTAACAGCCTGTGGAGGCCGGGCGGGGTTGGCGGACGGACAACGAGGGGCCCCTACAGTGGCTTGGCTGTAGGGGCACTGTGTCAGCCTGTGGGGCCTGTCCCGGATCCTGGCCCTACTGGACTGCGGCGTGAGTGTTACCGCCCTGTGGCAGGACATACAGACGGTGGCGGCGGTTGAACTGGCCTCGCAGCTCGACGTTCTCCTCGCGCAGCGAAGCCAGCCTGTTTTCCGGTTCGCCCATGACCGCCACCAGCACGGGAGCGATGAAGGACGGGCAAGGTTGCGTTGGTGGCGGTCATGCGCAAGTTGCTCCTGCACCTGAATGCGGTGGCCCGCCGAGGAACGCCTTGGTTGCCACAGGAGGAGTGGTCATCTGGACCGTCAAGTCCCTGGCATAACCTGGGGAGGTATCCGCCAAGGGGTCTGGTCTCTCATCACCGCGTTGAGGAAGGTCAACAACTTGTGCATGGCAGCGACCAGGGCAACCTTCTTGGGTTTGCCGCGGGCCACCAGGCACGTGTAGAAGGTTCGGATCACGGGATTGGCCCGGATGGCGGCGACCGTGGCCATGTACAGAACCCGACGCACCGGAGCCCGGCTGCCCCCAATCATGCGTCGTCCCTGGAAGTGGCCGCGGTCGCGGTTGAAGGGGGCGACCCCGACCAGGGCCGCCAGTGCGCGATGGGACAGCCGGCCGAGTTCGGGCAGTTCCGCCAGCAGGACGCTGGTGACCACGAAGCCGATGCCGGGGACACTCATGAGGAACTCGACCTGTCCCCGCCAGACGGTATGGGCCTGCAACACGCGTTCGATGGCCTGGTCCAGCTGGTCCCGTTCCTCCGTCAGTCAGGTCAAATGCCGGTCAATGCGCGCCTGCCTGTCGGGTGCGGCCGTGTGGCGATCGGTGCGTTCCTGGGCGATCAGGCGCACGACCTGCCGCCAGCGTCCCACCAGTGCGCGCAGGGCTTGGGGCTCGGCATCCGGCCGCTCAGTGTCTTCCAGGTGGGCCTGGCCCGGGTCCAGCGGCTGCCCACCCGAGGCTATGGCTGGGCCCGGATCCAGCGCGGCCCTTCCCGGACCGGATCCGCCTTGGGAGCTGCGGTGGGTGGACCCTCCCGGACTGGATCAAACGGTCGCACATTGACCCGGCTCCTGATTTTAACTACCCCTATCAGGGCCCGGGCCCTATGGGCCACCGGCCGTTCGCGCCCTGGCCCACGGACCCTGACGCACAGCCCCGCCTCCGTTGCGCACAATCCCGGCCACCGGCCCCGCGGCCACGCACCCCGCGGGCAGCCCTGCTCTGCACCGACCCCGACTGGAAACCGGCCGCCATCGCCCGTACCACCCCGGTCCTGCTTGGTCTCTTCAGCTGGCTCCTCCTGGTCGCCCACCATCTGCGCTGGGCGCGTTCCCTCCGCCCCCGCCAGGCCGCCTGGCATGCCAAGACCGTCCCCGCCTTCGCCGATGTCCTGGCCTCCGTCCGCCACCTCCTCTGGACCTGGCCACCCCCGACATCCGGAAACTGCCCCAGCCGCCGCCCGCACCGCTTCTGGCCACCCTCTGCTACTCGGCCTGACACGCTCCCAATCCCTCAGCACCTACCCGGACTTTGTACAAAGTCCAGATAAGGGCACGCAAACATGGCCGGAATCCATGCAAAGTTCGCGTTTTTCGCGGCATGAGGCAAAGTCCGACGTCATGCAATGGAGACCGGATCCGAATGAGCCCAAATTCGCACCCGGCAACCTGCCTCCGGCATCGCACTCCCGCTCCCGACAGTCCGGTTCAAGTATCGGTCCGATTCTCATTACTCTTCCTGTTGTTGCAGCAGAGCGACTTTCTCCTCTCTTCCGCCAAGGAATTCCGCGTATTCCAAAGGGGTTCTGCCCTCGTTGTCTTGGATGGAAACATCAATACCCGTTTGTTTCAGCAACAGGTTGATCGTGTCCGGACTGCCATATAGAACCGCGTAGTGAAGTGGTGTCCGACCATCCGAATCCTTCACGTTTGGATCAATGTCCCTGTGCCCAAGTAGCAGTTTCAAAATGGCATGGTCCTGCTGCCCCAGCACGATCGCTGCGTGTATCGGAGCCGTGCCGGTGGTCTTGTTCGGATCCGTAGCCGGGTGGTTCAAGATGGCTTCCACCAAATTCACAATGCCTATGCCCACGGCATGGAACAACGCGGTCTTCCCGTCGCCATCGCTGATGTTGGGATCCGTATCCGGGTCATCTAACAGGTGCAACAACACAACTAAACTCAGTGTCCAGCGTTGGGAAGCCCTTTCAATGATTGTGTAGAGCATGGGAGTAAGCCCGGCGTCGTTGAGAGAGTTCGGGTCGGCCCCATGCTCCAGCAAGGCTGGAATCACCATGAAAGTCTCATCGGGCGATCGGGCCTTGGAAACCAGGTGCAGCGGAGTAAGGCCTCCTACGGTTCGGGCATTCGGATCCGCACCATGCTTGAGCAGTGTTGTGATCATGTTGAAGCGGTCTTCAAGGACCGCCCTGTGTAGGGCGGTGATGTCGCGCTCCCATAACTCAATTCCAATGTCGCAGCGCAAATCCGGTTCGGCATCGGGATGTGCCAGCAGCACCTCCAACGTTTCCAGCGAGCTTCGCACGGCAAAGTGCAAGGCTGTTATGTTTTCAAAACGAATTTCGTACAGGAAAATGGGGAACCCGCGTTCACTTATCATGCTTCTGACGGTGTCCGCGTCTTCTTCCCTTATGGCATCGAAGAGCCGCTCTCTGGCATCCCTGTTGTAGGAGGGTTGAGCCGGGCCGACCAAAGCCCTGCCGGACGTGGAGGCTCTTGTTCTGGCATCCCGGAACTGGGTTTCTCCGTCATCGCCGACAGCCTTGAGTTCGATGCGGTATTCGGTTCCGGGTTCAAGGCCTTCAATGGTTGCTTCGGTGTCGCTCCCGTTCAGATCCGGTCCGCTTCTGTAGTCGCCGTCCGAATCCTCCTCTCGATATCGAAGCAGGTAGTCGGCGGGGGGGGCCCCGGTATCGGAACCGTGCCGCCAATGGACGGTGATGGTGGAATCCGAGGAGTCGGTCCGACCTTCAAGAAATACGGGGATGCCGGGCAGTTCCTCCCTGTCAAGCACGCGGTACTTGAAATTGGTGGTGGTGGACAGAGTCCTGTCTCCCGTGCCGCTGGTTACAGTCAATTGGATTTCGTAGGTGTTGTCGGCGTTTTTGTCGTGTGGCGCTTCAAAGTCGGGTTTGGTTACGAAAGTTACTATCACGCTCTTGCTCTGGGCGACACGGTACAGGGTGAAAAGGCTGGCATCGTCGCCACCGGTGATTTCAAACCCAAACTCTGTATCCTCCTCGTTTTCGTCCATGGCGCTTACGGAGCTTTCGGATATGTTTTCGTAGTTCGACAACTCCGTGACTTCCTTGGGATTGCCGTCAACATAGGTCACGAACACAGGAGGAGAATTGGGAATACCCAATGCGGCTGCGATGGGCAACGGTCCCGTATCACCTTCCACTGCAGGAGTCGGGGTAGGAGCACTTTCCACCAATTGGATTTGCGGGATGTCTTGGCTTATTGGCAATCCGCCCAGTTCACCGTCCACCAAAGGGGCGTAAATCCAACGTCCAGAGCCGAGTTCTAGCCATTGCCCATCACTGGTCCGCCCGACAGGAAGGATCGTATCCCCTTCGCCCTGGCTTCCCACGATGGCGAATCCGGTGCCTGGTCCCGCGCGCACGTTTGACTGCACTCGTACCCTTGCCGTTATGGCTTCGGGGGAAGGTTCCGGTGTTTCGGTGGCGGGAACAGTTGTCGGTGTAGGGGATGGGGCAGGGGTCGGAGTCCAGGTGGGTACGGCTACTGGTGCCTGTTGTGCTTGGGAAGCCGATGGCGTGGGTGCCTGGGCTTGCTGGCGGCCAGGCCTGGACTGACCTCGGCCACAGCCGGTCAGGAGTGCACCGGCAACAAGGATTGTTAAACCAAGGAGCAGGTGCAACCTGAGTATTGACAGGTTCATGTGTCAGTTTTCCGGTCCTTGGAGTGCGACACGAAGCCGCGGGATTGTTGAAGCCTGTAAATTCGGGATCTTGAGTTCTTAGGCAACGAGTCCGATGACGGTGGGATGCGGGCGCGCAGACACGAGGAACGGCGGAACGCGGGGGAATTGGGACTGGTTGATGAAACCCTGCCCGGTCCGACGCAATGGTCGGAACAGTGAATTGTAGCGGTACAGCTCGACTTTGTACGAAGTCGGCGCGGGCGGGACACTGTTTCACTTTCAACGAAAGTGAAACAGTGTCCCCATGTCAGCCAGATTGACACAATGCCCACCGAATCCGTCTGCGTGCAGTCACAGTCCGGCCAGTGTCTGATCCTGAGGGGAGGTTTGTCCCGGTTGGCCTTCCTCATAGCGGTGAGGAAGGCTTTGCACAGCTTCTGCGTTGGCCGTCGCAGGGAGTGATCATTTTGGGCGGAGGTCAAAGGTCGAGATCCTGACTGACGATCGCCGGATCGATTCGTGGCACATCCACGTCCCAAATGTTGAGACCTTCCATACCCCAGGCGGGTTTGAGGATGTAAAGATCCTCCGTCTCGACCATTCGGTCCCGCATCCAGCCGTGATGGCGTCGGATCTCTTCCTCCCAGGCAGGATCGTCTATCAGGTTGTTCATTTCATGGGGATCCGTTTCCAGATCGAAGAACTGCCAGGGTTCGCCGCCATTCACATCTCCCAACACCGTGTACTTGAAGCGTTCGCTGCGGAAACCGCGCCAGGTCTCCACGTGAAAGAGGCTGTTCGCTCGTGTTTCGGCCACATATTCCAGCAGGACGCCGGGACGATCCGGCTCGGCTTCCTCATTCCGGATCAGGGGAGCCAAGTTGGCCCCAGGCAGGGAGTTGGCGGGTTCAAGACCACACAATCCCAGCAGGGTGGGAAACAGGTCCTCGGTACAGGTAGGAGTTGGCAGCCGCAGATTGGCACGTTCCGGATAACGGGGATCATGGACGATGAGGGGAATCCCTATGGATTCTTCGTAGGGGTACTGCTTGTGCAGAGTGGGAATTCCGTGGCAGCCGCCCATCTCTCCGTGGTCCGAGAAAAAAACCACGATCGTGTCTTGGGCCAGGCCCGTCTTTTCCAGCCAGGCCTGCAGGCGGCCCACATTCATGTCCAGGTTCTCCACCATGGCGTAGTAGAGACGGCGCAAGGTCAAGAAACGTTCCCGTTCCTCCTGATCCCGGGCATGGAAACTGGGGGGAACGGACATGGGCCGATCCTTCCACCTCGCCTCCAGGGCCGCCGGGGCTTCATAGGGGAAATGGGGAGGTTCCACCGAAATGACGCACGCAAAGGGTTTGTCCTTGTCGGTACGGGCCTCAAGGTACTCCATGGCCAGATTGAAGAGACCATCCGTCTGGTAGGTTTCAATGGGACGCGGCGTGGGATCGTCATCTTCGTAGTAGCAGGTGTCGAAATGGCCGTTGCGCAATTCGAACCCCAGCCATTTCTGCCAGCGGCCCTGGTGGACCCGGGGCACAGGAGTCAGGTTGGCCTTGCGCGTGGAATGGCCTGGAAGCAGGGCATGCCCCCCGTAGAGATGCCACTTGCCCAGGTAGATGGACTCATAGCCACCGGCGTTGAATTCATCGGCCAGGGTTCGTTCCGCCGGAGACATGCGCCATTCAATGCCGGGAACGAACCGGGAATGGGCATATTCTCCTGTCATCAGGGTGAAGCGGAAGGGCACGCAGATGGGATAGGAGGAGCAGGCGTTGGTGAAGGACACCCCGTTTTGTGCCAAGCGGTCAATGTGGGGTGTTTCAACATTGGGATCTCCGAAAGCGGCGATGGCATCCCGTCGCAATTGGTCGCAGAACACCACGAGAAGATTGGGTCTGGTTTCCGACACGGTATTTCCTCCCAACAATGGTGTGAACGGTTTTCGGAGTCCCTTAGCCTGGGTAGGGATTAATCACCCTGTTTGGACTTGCGGAGGTACTCGGGGAAGCGGCAGCCGCTGCCCGAGGCAGGGGCGCACGGCTCCTGTCATGGAGTGTGCATGAGACTGACAGTACCATGCCGGGAGATGTTCCCTGCTTCTGCTGTCCACTATACGGGCCGTCCTGCCCGGCGGCAACCCACAGCGGCGCTACCTCGGCGCCCTGCTGCTCCTGTCGGCCCGGCCCGCGCACCGCAACCTGGCCTGTTTGGGTGGTTGCTGCCTCCACACGCATGGTTGGCAGGCGGTCCGCGTCTACGACTTCGCGGCACTCAGCCTAGCTGGTTTGTACGGGTGATCTCCTACAAACACAGGCTGACCTTGGCCAGTGACAGCCCCTTTCTGTTCAAGAGCGGCTGGCGTTGGCACGGCGGTGAGGGCGGGTGGCCTGGGGCCAGCAGCTGGAGTTCCTGTCGGTCCTGGATCTGGACGCGTACTGTCCGTATGCCGTTTACGGTCGCCTGCAAGCCGCAAAGCTGTGGAGATTGTGCGCACCACCTACCATTCCGCCACCACGGGAATGCCTGTGCAGCTGCCCTTGGCGGATGATGACCAAGTCGTTCAGGCGGGAACCCTCCGAGACAGCCTGACATCCCAATCGGATCCGGGCTCGTTCAGGCTTCTTCCGACTCCGAGAACCCTTTCAGTTGTGCCCGCAGTCTGGCCACTTCCTGCTCCAATTCTGCGCGGGCCTGTGCCTCTCGGTCTGCACGGCGTGCCTCTTGGTCTGCACGTCGGGCCTCCCGTTCGGCGCGGCGGGTCTGCCGGAGGCGGTCCGCTTCGGCTTCGGCCGGAGGCAGAAACCAGTCGTCCCGTTCCTTGTCCCACAGGCGCAACGCCTCGGTGGTCAGCATGCGGCCCCAGCGGGTGCCCAGCACCTCGCTGTAAAACGTCTCCGCCCCCAGTTCCGGCTGCAACTCGCCGGTGATCGGCCGGTAGAGGCCCTCCTCCAGCCGCCAGCCCTCCAGCCGCGGTTCCAAGTAGCCGCCGTGCGGGTCGTACAGCCAGTATTCGCGGATGCCCAGTTCGGCGTACAGGTGGTGCTTGTGGAACTGATCCTGCCGGTGCGTGGCGCGGCTGGACATCTCCATCACCAGATCCGGGGCCCTGCCCGCCTCCCACAACCGGTAGGACCTGTCCCGCGGCGGGGTGAAATCCAAGACCACCATGACATCGGGCGTCACCGACGGGGCCGGACCTGTGGCGCCGGGCGGCAGTTCCCGGTAGTAGAAGATGTAGTCGGCGGCCACCAGGCACTTCACATCGCGCAGGTGGTAGCTCATGGCCAGTTGGGCGTACTGCATGGCGCGGCCGTGGGACAGGGAAGAGGCCATGGGCTCGTCGGTCTCCAGGGGATAGAGGGCATCCGGTTCCGCGTGTTCGAGGGCCCGCGGCGGAGCCGGGGCAGGCAGGGGCAAACGCATAGGTTGTCCTCCTCGGTGGTCGTACGCGGCAGAAAGTCCCCTCCCGACCGCAGAGGTCGGCGGTTGCCCCATTCTAGTCGACGGTACGGAGCGGTGCGGTGGCGCGCGAAGGATTCGTTCGAATGTCATGACAAACACTTGCCCATGTCGTCCAACACCTTGGGCAATGAGTGCAGACGGCAGTTGTGGAGAGGGACCAGCATAGGGTTGCCACACCGCAACCCTTCACACCCTACCGGTCCTCTTTGTGCAAGGTTGTGCGATTCATGGCCAAGGGAAACCGTCCCGATACGACGGCGGCAGGTCACGGCTGTTTGTGTTCCCACTGCTGGTACAGTCTGTTGAGTTCGTAGGCCACGGCGTCCCCGATGCACACATCGCACACACCGCAGGGCAGATCATCCCGGCCGCATGCGCCCGCCTCGGCAAATTCGCCTCCCATGAGGATGGCCTCCGACTTCCTTTCTTCCCGCTCGGACAAAGGCATGCGCTGGATCAGTTCCGTCACAAGGATTTTGACGGCGGACGACGTATCTTTGGCCGCTTCCACTTGCGCCCAGGTGTTCGGCGACAGGCCAAGCGCTTCGTGCCCGCCGACCAGCAGGTCCTCGATCGTGGCCTGATGCGGCAATTCGCGGTGGGTCGTCAGTAGAACCAAGGCGATGGCAAACAACCGCATTGACTGTTTCGGGGTCAGTTCCGTGAGTTTTGCGTCCAAGTTTCCTTCCTTGTGGTTGCCACGATAGTGGTTCCGGTTCCTGATTGACGCGGCGGGATGCGCCTTCGTCCCGGAGGGCCTTTCCATATCAGTCCAGCCATGATCCTGGACGGTGTCCGGCAGGGCACCCGGTTTCCGTATGCGGACGGCACTGGTTTCCCCAGGCATGTGACATCCACCTTGCCCGCGACAGTCGCCCTGCGCGCGGCATGCCGAAGGGCATGGTGGACATGATTGGGGACGGTTTCAATAGGAGCGGGAGCAACGGTGATGTAGGGAAGATGCGGGACTTCGGTTCTCGCAACGATACCCATACTCCATTAGGATCATGGTAGAAATCCAGCCGGACGGTTTGGCTGTCCCCTGTCGGCAGATTGACCAGTTGTCGCGTAGGGGTGTTGCCGGCCCATGCCGCCATTCCATACGCTGTCGGAGTGGGGTCTCCATTCGGTTCCATCCGATACTTCCTCGACTTTCATCTCCGGCTGGAGGTCCAAGGGCTGTACCACGTGTTGCCACGATTGCCGCCAGTGTCTCAAATCCTGCCAATGCAATCTTGGGAATCGTGAACCATGTTGACTCGACAGGCACCCGGGACTGTGGGCGGGGGATCCCGCATTGCGGTCATCGATCTCGAAACCACGGGCTTTCGTCCCCGGAGCGACCGCGTTGTGGAGGTTGCCGTGGTGGCCTTAAGCCTACCGGACCTGTCCATATGCGATGAGTTCGACACACTGCTCAACCCTGAAAGGGACATTGGGGCACAGCACATTCACGGCATCTCGCCCGACATGGTGGTGGGAGCGCCCACCTTCCGCGAGGTGGCCGCGACCTTGGCCGAATATGTTCACGGCGCGGTCCTGGTCTGCCACAACATAAGGTTTGATGTTCCTTTCCTGGCACAGGAGTTCACGCGTGCGGGAGGGGTCTTTCACCCTGGTACGCCCCGTTGCACTCTGGCGGCAACGCGCCAGAAACTGTCCGTCGCCTGCTGGGATCATGACATCCCGTTGTCCGATGCACATTCCGCCTTGGCGGATGCCCGCGCCACGGCGTTGTTGGCGCGGAAGATGCTGAGCCTTGACGCCCATGGTTCCGCACAGGCGGAGGTTTGTGCGCAGGCTCGGGCCGTGCACACACTGCGCCGCAATCGAGATTCCGCCAGTCGCCTGGGCCGGATCATCGAACGTGCCCGGTACCCGGAGACGGATGAAGCCACCCGGCTATATCTGAATGGGGCTTATATCGATAAGTTGACAACGCCAACCACCGATCCGGTTCGCGGGTCACAGGGGTCCCTCACGGGATCGCCCCTCGCCGCGCAGAAGCCCCTTGCCCGCGGGCCCTTGGCGGACACGTGCGGAAGCCCCGCGCGCGTCAGGATGTTGATCGCCGCATTGTGATCGGCGTTCAGGCGGAAGCCGCAGACCCCGCACCGGAAGACCGACTGCGACGGCCGGTTGGACTTGTCCGTGTACCCGCACCGGCTGCAGGCTTGCGACGTGTAGGCCGGATCGACCTTCACCAACACGCCCGCCTTGTAGTCCAGCTTGCGCTCGAGGCCGCCCCAGCCGCTCGCCAGGATCTCCCGGTTCAGGCCGGCCTTCTGCTTCACGTTCCGGCCGGGTGCCGCCTCCGTGCCCTGGGCCGAGGCCGTCATGGCCTTGGTGTGCAGGTCCTCAACGACGACCGTGTGGGCCGTGTCCGACAGCTTGCGACTGGTTTGATGGGTGGCGTCGTCGCGCTTGCGGGCGCGCTTCCTGTGAAGTTTCTGCAACCGGCCATGGATGCGACGACCCCGGTTCGACTTGCGCTGGCCGCGCGACTGTGGGCCCCAACCCTGCTTGCGGCTGAGTTCGCGTTGCAGGCGTTTGATCTGTGCGTCCGTGCGGTCTGTGTCCGGCATGACATGCCGGACGCCGTTGCTGTCGGTCGCCTGCCCCACGTTGCGGTCCAGGCCCAAGGCGCCGTCCGGTGCGGGTTGATCCACATCGGCGTGGTCCGCAGGCACCTCGAAGCAGATGTACGCGTACCACTTGGGATGCGCGCCGTGTGCCTCCCGCCGCACGCGCACCGTCAGGGGCTTGCCGTCCGCGTACAGACGCAAAGGTCCCAGGCGCAGCCACCCGACCTTGGGCACGCGCAAGCGTCCGTCCCGGATGGATGCGCCGTCGGGGATGCCGAACGACGGTTCGCCCCGGAACCGCGACTTGAAACGCGGATGCGCAAGGGGCTTGCCGTCCGACTTGCGCACCGGCATCTCCTCGCCGCGTTCCGCAAACTCGGCCTGGACCCTGAAGTAGTGTGCGAACGCCAGCGACAGGTCCTTGCCGGCGTTGCGCAGCACCTTGTAGGAGTACTTCCGCAGCCAGGCCAGTTCGGGATCGTCCCACAGGTCCCTGAAGCGTTGGCTGAACGTGAAGTACGCGGTGGACGGCGCGGACCCCATGGCCTGGCGCTGGGCCCGGCCCCAATCGGTTGCGCGGCCGCGGACTTCCGGCCAGTGCAGTGCGGGCACATGGAGCGCCCGCCACATGGCATACAGGCGGTTCTGATCGCCCAGCAGCCGGTTGTATACGAACCGGCATGCGCCCGACATGTCCGCCAGCCGGTTTCCGGTCTCGGCATCGCCGGGATACAGGCGCACGCGCAAGGTGCGGTGTACCGTCGGGGCTGGTTCGGTTGTAGAATGGGGCTGGCTGGTCATGGTGGCTATCTGCACCGTGTCCGGTTTGAAGGTCGGGCGCCAATCCCGGCCTTCGTTCTTGGGACCAGTGTAGCACCTGGGCGCGCCCAGGTGGCTTCAGTCAGACCCACGCTGTCAACTTAGCGATATAAGCCCCATCTGAATGCCCTTGACTATGTGTTGGATGACTTCGTGATAGAGGCGGCGGAACAGGACACTCTGGACGAACTGGCGGCTACGCTGGGCTTGACACCCCACCAGCGCAGGGAAGTTCATGCGGCCTACTTCCAGTCCCTGGTCGACGCTGCCCAACGTGACAATGTCATCACCGCCGCGGAACATCGTTTGCTCAAAAAGGTGCATGCCGCCCTGATGCTGCCGGCCGGGGATTTGCCCAAGGCCGACGAAGCGAACGGATCCGGCGGTCCCATAGCCATGGGCACAACCGTATGCTTTTCCGGCGAGGCGTTCATCGATGGAAAGCCCGTCCCGCGCCGCGAGTTGGAAGCCATGGCGAGGGCAATCGGTCTCAAGCCTGTTGCAGCCGTCACCAAGAGGGGATGCGGGTTGCTCGTCGCGGATCCGGACAGCCACTCCACCAAGGCCCGGAACGCCCGCAAATGGGGCATTCCGATTCTTGCTCCCGAACAATTCTGGTCCCTGTGCCATGCCCGTTAGGGATCCCATGGCCCGCAACCTCCTGCAACCGTGCCGGGTTGACTGTGTGGGGCCAAGTCCGGCAAACCAGTCTCCAGGACTTTGAACATGAGACCCCTCCGCTTTGCCATCATCGGTGCCGGGAACATCGGCCGTATCCAGGCCGACGCCATTGCCCGGCTCCCCGATGCAAGCCTGACCGTGGTATGCAACCGGGGTTCAAGGGCGGGCATGGACTTGGCGAAGGCCCACGGTGCCGAATGGATCCCGCACTATCAAGATGCGGTGCAGCATCCCGAGGTAGATGTCGTGTCCATTTGCACGCCCAGCGGCACGCACGCCGAAATCGCCGAGACCGCGGCTGCAGCCGGCAAGCACCTCCTGGTGGAGAAACCGCTCGACATCACACTGCCCAGGGTGGATCGCATCCTGTCCGCCGCCAGCTGTGCCAACGTGACCCTGGCGAGTGTGTTCCCATTGCGCTTCATGAAAGGCGTGCACCAGGCCAAGCAAGCCCTCGATGCCGGGCGACTGGGTCGCCTGACGATGGCCAATGCCCATGTCACATGGTTTCGTCCCCCTTCCTACTATGAGGTGGGTTGGCGAGGCACCTGGGAGCTGGACGGTGGCGGGGCGCTGATGAACCAGTCGATACACAGCATCGATTTGCTGCAATGGCTGGCCGGACCGGTGGACTGCGTGTTCGCACGCACCGCGACCCTAAGCCACGACATCAAGACGGAGGACACGGCCGCCGCACTGTTGGAATTTGTCCACGGCGGCATGGGGGTGATTCAAGGCGCCACCAGTTGTTGGCCAGGCACTGCGGCGCGGATCGAACTGTATGGAGACCAAGGAACGATTGTGCTGGAGGAGGGGCGGATTGTTACGTGGCAGTTGGCCGACGCCGCCGACGAAGAGGAAGCGGCCATGCTGTCCCTGGAGGCGGCTACCGGAAGCGGTTCACAGGATCCCATGGGCGTCGGCTCCGAGAACCATCGTCTGCAGATCCAGGATCTCATTGAGGCGATACACGGTGATCGGGCCCCGGCCGTCGCCGGGGATGAAGGTCGCAAGGCTGTGGAGATTGTGCGCGCCATCTACCGTTCCGCCACCACGGGAATGCCTGTGCATCTGCCCTTGGCGGATGATGGCTGAATAGTCCAAGCGGAGATCCTCCGAGACGCCCCACGTTCCAAGCGGATCCGGGATCGGTCAGCCGTAGCCGCGCGTGCAGGCCACGGCCTGCACGGGACACCACCACGGGCCGAACGGCCGGCTGCCCGTATTGACGACCAAGCCGTATACCTCGCGTTCCGGATAGTGCTGAAACAGTCCGTGGGCGTAGTCGACCATCCGCAGCGTCATTGCGGCATCGGGCCACGACTGGAACTCCAGATGCAGCAGGACTTGGTCCTCCCTGGCGGGTGCGCGCCAGGGTCCAAACCAGGTCCCGGTCCCGCCCCTGTTGGTGGGGCGGCTCCACCGGATCGGTCGTCACGGTGGAACTGGCTGCCAATTCCATGGGTTCGAAACCCTGCAGTTCGGAAAACAGGTTCGAGGCGTGGTACCGGATCAGATCCCCCACCATGTCCCGTTCGGCGAACAGGGACTTCAGGGTGAGGTCGTGGGAGAAGGTCGGTTCCGGCTGGGATAACACGGCGAGTCCGCTTTGAGATGCATCAGCCTAGCCATGGCCTGTGCCGGGCTCAACCCTGCCATTATATGCGAAAATATGATTTCAAATGAATCAGACCCCCTGTTCGTTGTGGACATCCGATAACACTTGACGCATCCGTGCCACGGATGCCAAAGGAGGCCGGCGCGGGTTCCTGGCATCGAACAGTGCTCGCGGCTGTTCCCATCGCGGTTGGCAGCAGGATGATCGTGTCGAACCGGCCATTATCATCCCACCGTGACGTCTGGCATCCCGGATTGCCGCATGTTCCCGCACCATGTCCTGCAGGCAGTCGGAGGTGCCTGTTTCCAACCCGCTGTGTCTGCGTTGTAGGACTTGGCAACTACTTCAAAGTAGGATCGGGATCGCGTGCGGATTTCCCTCCCATGAGGAAGTCGTCCCGTCTACCCCGTGTTTTGGTCACTACAATTCATAGTAGGGGCCGATCCCCATGATTCTGCTCGGTGCCGTCCTGGTTCCTGGTCTGTACCGGGCTTTTCTCTAATCCCCGAAGGAGGGGCACTATGAATGTGAACCGAAGGAAATTCCTGAGCGGAGCCGCTCTGGCTACCGCTGCGGCGGGAGCTGCCGCGTGCACGGTCACGCCGGCGGAGCTTGCCGAAATGACCGCGCAGGATCCTTCGCTGCCGGAAATTACATGGCAGATGGCCACCAGTTTTCCGCCGATTGCCGACATCATCGTGGACATGTCGGTCACCTTCACTCAGCATGTTGCCGCCATGACCAACGGCAAATTCCGGATTGAACCGCGCCTGGCCGGCGAACTGGCACCGCCCCTGGAAGTCATGAACGTGGTCGAACAGGGTGCCGTCCAGTCTGGTCTGACCGCGTCCTATTACTTCATCGGCAAGAGTCCGGTGAATGCGTTCGGAACCTCTCTGCCGTTTGGCTTGACGGCCCGTCAGAACAACGCCTGGTTCTACGAGGGTGACGGTCTGGCCCTGCTGCGCGAGTTCTACGCGGATCGGTTCGGCATCATCCAGTTCCCGGGCGGAACCTCCGGTGCCCAGATGGGAGGATGGTTCAATCGCGAAATCCGTTCGCTGGATGACATTGTGGGATTGAAGATGCGGATTGCCGGCCTCGGTGGTCAGGTCATCGATCAACTGGGAGCCACGGTGCAGGTCCTGCCTGGCGGAGAAGTCTTCCAGGCACTTCAATCCGGTGCCATTGACGCCACGGATTGGATAGGACCCTACGATGATCTGAAGATGGGATTTCACCAGGTTGCCAGATATTACTACTATCCCGCGTGGTGGGAGCCGGGCGCGCACGGCGAATTCCAGATCAATCTCGAAGCATGGAACGAACTGCCCGAGGAGTATCAGGCGGCCGTGGAACTGGCGGCCCTGGCCAGCAATGTGATTACCACGTCCCGGTACGATGCCAAGAACGCGGAAGCACTGCAGGAACTGAAGACACACGACATTCAGATTCTTCCGTTCCCGGACGACTTCATGCAAGCCGCCGAGATCGCGTCCTTTGCCACCTACGAAGCGATTGCCGCGCGTGATCCGGATTTCAACACCATCTACCGCAATTGGAACGCCTTCCGGATGAGTATCCAGGAGTGGTTTGGCCTGTCCGAGGCCGCCATGGTCAACTACCAGTCCGTGCTGTAGCCGCGTGTCGGGCCGCACTTGCGCCGACGTTGAAGCACTGAAGACAAATCGGGCCTGTTTTTGCGAAACACAGGCCCGTACGGTCTCAGCGCAGGTTGCGCTTATCGGGGATGGTTCGGTTTTCCAAGTGTTTCGGGTGGCCTTTCACAATGCAGCCGGCCCAACTTCAAGCGCGGGAAGCCGCATGAACTGGTGGTGGCGCATCGTGAACCTCCGGTTCCGGGAATTGCGGGTTCCTCCCACACGGTTGCTTGGTTGCGGCTGACTGCAGGAGTTGACCTTGTCATCGGGACAGATATAAACCGATTATGGTGTGTCAACCAAGCAATGCATAACCCCAAATTGCCTGCCACCACCCTGATCTTGGGAGGTGCTCGATCGGGAAAGAGCACCTTTGCCGAAAAACTCGCAGATCCGGCTGCCCAACCGGTTTATATTGCTACGGCCCAGCCGGATGATGCAGAGATGGCCGATCGAATTCGGCGCCATCGGGAACGTCGTTCCCCCCACTGGCAGACTTGGGAGATACCTTTGTCAATTGCGGAGGCCATTGCCCGCATCGATTCGTCCTATACGGTGGCGGTGGTGGACTGTTTGACTTTGTGGGTTAGCAATCTGATGCATGCCGGAAGGGATGTTGCATCGGAAAGCCAATCCCTGGTGGAAGCACTGGCCTCCAGTCCCTGTTCCGTGATTTTGGTCTCGAATGAAGTGGGTTCGGGTATCGTTCCCGTCAATGCCTTGGCCCGGGCATTTCGCGACCACATGGGGCATTTGCATCAACAATTGGCGGCACAGGCTGACAATGTCTACCTGATCGTTGCCGGTATACCTCTGACCGTCAAGTCATCCGGATCACACATCCATCCGTCTGATGTACGGAAAATCACACAACCATAGTGTGAACAGTATTGGGGCAACGTTCTGCCGGCTAGGGACAGCAGGGCGTTGACCAGGTTGTCACGGAGCCATAATCGGCCCTGGTCGGACGGGATGCCGCGCCACCATCTTGTGCAACCGCCGGATTGACGCGTTTGGCCGGAATTCCCGCTGCAGGTCGGTCAGGAAGTTCAGGGCATTGGTCCGCGGAGGCGACTCCGCGCATCAGGCGTAGGCCGCGGTCAGGTCCGCGATGCCTTCCCATTCGCGCCACATGGCCGTAAAGCCCCCGAGGTCCAGTTCGTCCACGTTGCAGTGCTTGATGCGGCTGATCACCGCGTGGCGTACATGGGGGGACAGGTTGGGTCCGCCCGTGTGCTGAATCAGATGGTGGCACAGGAAGGCGTCTCCGGCCCTGCCCGTCAGCATGACGGGTTCGCCGGTCAGGTCCTCAATGTCGGGATCGCCCTGGGTCAGCACTTCGTGTCCCACTCGCCGAAAGAAGTTGCGGGATTCGATGTGGGATCTGGGCCACACCGTGAAGTTGCCGCTGTAGGGAGCCGGCACGTCCACCAGATAGACGACGGCGATGACGGTGAAGTTGCGCAGGTACGAACCCGCGGGGGCGCCGTTGGTGCCGGTCCCGGTCGCATCCAAGTGGCCTTCGATGGGGGATGCTTCGATCCCCGGTGCCAGTGGAAAGCGCGCGGCAATCTGCACTTCCTCCACCGGCTGCATGTTGCCGGGCCCCAGCAGGTTCTCGGTCAGGTCCCGGACGGCGGTGCGGTTGAAGACATCGGTGAGGACCGGGGTGTGGCGCAGTTCGTGGCAGTGGCTGTCCACCCGGTACCGGGTGGGATCCGCCCCGGTCTTGCCCACTTCGCCGATCGAGTGGTTGATGGCCCGCAACGCGGCGTGGACCATGTTCATGGGCACCGCGGACGGAATGTGGAGAAACCCGTTCTCGATAAATTTTTCTTTCTGCTGCCGGGTCAGCTGACTCTTCATCCGATCAATGCCTCCATGCCTGACCATGGGGGGAGTAAAGGGTCGGAGGTGTACCTGTGCGGGAACCTGTCGGTGGCATCTTCCTCGTGGCGGCGGTCGGTGCCGGGAGCGCCGGCTTCAGGTGTCCGACCGCATCGGCGGCGGGGATTCGTAACGGTCATGCGCGGGTGCCGGTCCGGCAGCGGAATTGGCGATCCCGGTCGATTACGTACCGTTTGTAGAGGCCTCCTGGCGGAGCGATGTGCTGACCGACCGGCCAATGAGGTCCATTTTGTTCACCAGATCGATGCGACCCCGCAGGTTGTACAGGTCCGTGGGGTTCAGGATGATTTCGAACAGATTGCAGGAGTCCGCCAGGCATATGATTGCGACATCGCGCGGGTCGGGAATTTCATCGCTGAACAGGATCCGCATGATGCGCAGCCGCACTTCCTCCACCCACGATCCGTCGGCCATCGGGTAGCGGCGGGACAGGGAGACCAGCCGGGACAGCAGAATCCGCCCCTCGGTTTCCGACTCGAGGATATTGCGTTTGACCAGGCGGCGCAGGACCCGGCGCCGGATGGCGTTGCCCTGCCGCGCAAAGTACCGGATCCAGTAGCTGGCGTCATGGATTTCGGTGTCCAGCATCATGTCGTTCAAGGCGAAATCGAGCAACGAGTCGCCGGTCGGAGTGGAATCGGTCACGACAAGCTGGCGTGGATCCGTGTCGATATGGCCTTCGAGAGCCAGATCCATCAACACGGCTCCTGACAAAACGACATTCAACGTGTGTGTCGAGATGCGGGTTGTGATGTCCCCGCGTTCCTCGTCCAGTAGGAGCAGCAACACTTCTTCCGCAAACCTCAGCATATCGAGCCTCCAACAGGCACCTGCGCGACAAGAAGTCGCTTCTTTGTCACATGAAACTCAGGATTGCTCACCTGGTGATGAGCGAACCAGAGGCGCAACGGAAATCCAAAAACGTATCGGCCCGGTCGCAACGAGACACCCTCCGAGGTTGGTGAATGGAGGCGGTGTTCAGAAACAACGCGGTGCTCACGACCTAATCCAATTTTCTCTACAGCGCACGGTGGTACACACCCCAACTTGCGTCATTGTAACTGTGAAAGGCTTGTTCAACGGTCCTGACGTTGGTCTGGGATGATGGACACGGCCGGGTTGCACCGGGACCTCCGAACAGTAGAGTGCTTCAGCCGCGGACTGTTGGCCAGCCTGAACCAGCGGGAAGTTCCGGGCAGGCCCAAAGAGCACTTGATGGGGGCTCAACGTTCCCGTGGTCGGCTGTTCGGATTGAATGGAGCCATGTACGCTGCATGCCCGTCGCTTGCACAACATGCTGGAGATTGATGATCAAGCAGGTAGGTTGGGACATCCGGACACAGTGACAGCTGTTTGATGTGTGCAGTTTGTCGAGTGGACCTGCATCGGATCGGGCGGGCCGGTGGGGAGGCTGACGACGGGCAATGACCACGGCATTACGACCACAACACGGCTGTGGCACCCATGGATGGTACAGAGCTTACCTGTCCTCCCTTTGTTGCTTTTGTTATGACTTCATGGTCATGACCATGGTCATGACCACTGTTTGCTGTATGATGTGTACACTACATGCAGTACAACGAAACAGGTTCACTTGACAGGTGCCTCGATATGAGCACGTACAGTGGTGGCCTCGGCCACAGTCTCACCATAACAGCCTCGGAATTCAAGGCCAAGTGCCTGAAGTTGATGGACGGAGTTGCCGAGCACGGCGGCGAGATCGTCATCACCAAGCGCGGCGAACCGGTTGCGAAGATGATTGCCTATCGGAAACGGCCCAAGTCTCTCTTTGGCATCGACAAGGACAGGCTGAAGATTCATGGCGACATCATGTCCCCGATCGACGTGGAGTGGGAAGCCGATGTCAATCCTGATCGGGTGCTCAATCCGTGATCCTGCTGGATACTCACGCTGCTCTGTGGCTGAGAAGTGGTGATGCCCGGCTTGGAGCGGCGGTTCGTGTCGAAATCCAACGGGCTTGGGAAGCTGATGCCGTTGCGATATCAGCCATCTCGTTCTGGGAAATGGCAATGCTCCGCATGAAAGGGCGCATCAGCTTTCCCGACGACATGCTCCGGTGGCGGCTGGAGCAGTTGAACCAGGGCCTGATTGAACTTCCCGTGGATGGCGAGATAGCCATACGTGCCAACGAATTGGCGGGATTTCACAAGGATCCCGCCGACCGAATTATCGTCGCCACTGCCTTAAACGGCCATGTGTTGGTCACGGCGGACCAGAAGATCCTGGAATGGCCTGGCGACCTGCACCGCTTGGATGCCACCCAATGAGGACAGTCCGAGCACACGCAAGCGGGGATCTGACGGATAGCAGCGGGCGGTGTGGTTGGGAGGTGTGGCAGGAATAGGACTGGATGTCGATGTATCCCGATTCGGTTACAGTAGGGATTGGGACACTTGCGAGACGCTGTTACGCATCCATGTCCGGATCTGGAGGGCTTTCGGACAACGAACCCCGAGGTGGGAGTTTCGCCAAGCACCCTCTTTCCTGGGCAGGGAGGGTACCAGTCGGCTGCACCCTGTTCCGGCAGGGCCGCATTTGCATCAAAGACTGCGGTTCGGACAACGGACCGGTTTCAAGGATTGTCCCTTGGCCGCGCAAAGTAGCATGCGAGGCGCAACGGGCCATGTTGTTTGCCATCCAAGCCTGTATGTTCTGTCATGAATGGCACACCGTATTTCTTGGGTTGCGGCCAAGGCCATCCAATCACCGCGGCCGTGCATGGAAACCAACCCCTGCCATCCCACCGAAACTCCTCAAGGTGGCTGAACGGCCGGACAGCCCCAATCGGCACAGAACGATCCCGCGATCGACAGCCGATCTGATATACGATCTATGGGTTGCCGCCGCCCCGGTCGCGGCACAGCCGCGCAGGCGTATGACGGGAACCGGGATGGGATTCCGCATTCTGCCGGATGCCCCAAGTGGAAACCGACCAGAGACACCAGGAGGACAACGTGTCTGACAGAGCAAGCCGATGCCCGATGTCGGGCGCCAACACCGCACTTGGGAGTTCCCCGAACCAACGCTGGTGGCCGAAGCAGCTGAACCTGAAGATTCTCCACCAGAACTCGCCGCTCTCCGATCCCATGGGCGGAGAGTTCAACTACGCCGAGGAGTTCAAGACTCTCGACCTTGATGTCCTGCATCAGGACATTGAAGAGGTGCTGACAACCTCCCAGGATTGGTGGCCGGCCGACTACGGCCACTACGGTCCGCTGATCATCCGGATGGCGTGGCACAGCGCCGGCACCTATCGCATCGGCGACGGCCGCGGCGGCGGTGGCACCGGCACACTCCGCTTCGCGCCCCTCAACAGTTGGCCCGACAACGCGAATCTCGACAAGGCGCGCCGCCTGCTCTGGCCGATCAAGCAGAAGTACGGCCGCAAGCTCTCGTGGGCCGACCTGATGATCTTTTCCGGGAACGTGGCCTTGGAGTCGATGGGCTTCAAGACGCTCGGATTCGCCGGCGGGCGCGAGGATGTCTGGGAACCCGAAGAGGACATTTACTGGGGCTCCGAGACCGAGTGGCTGGGCGACGAGCGCTACAGCGGCGACCGGGATCTCGAGAATCCGCTCGGTGCCGTCCAGATGGGCCTAATCTATGTGAATCCGGAAGGACCGAATGGCAAGCCGGATCCGCTCGCGGCCGCCCGGGACATTCGGGAAACGTTCGCCCGCATGGCGATGGACGACGAGGAAACGGTGGCCCTCATTGCCGGCGGTCACACCTTCGGCAAGACCCATGGTGCGGCGGATGCGGACAAGCACGTCGGTCCCGAACCCGAGGGGGCGAGCCTGGAGGAGCAGGGCCTGGGTTGGAAGAACAGCTATGGAAGCGGCAAGGCCGGCGACGCCATCACCAGTGGCCTGGAGGGTGCCTGGACCTCCGAGCCGGCGAAATGGGACAACGGATTCTTCGACAACCTGTTTGGCCACGAGTGGGAGCTGACAACCAGCCCTGCCGGCGCGAACCAGTGGATTCCCGCCAACGGGTCTGCCGCAGGCACGGTGCCGGATGCCCATGATGCATCGCGGACGCACCCGCCCGTGATGCTCACCACCGATCTGTCGTTGAAGGTGGATCCGGTCTATGAGCCGATCTCGAGGCGCTTCCACGAGAATCCGGACGCGTTCGCGGATGCCTTTGCCAGGGCGTGGTTCAAGCTGACGCACCGCGACATGGGGCCGCGCTCGCGGTATCTCGGCCCGTTGGTGCCCGAGGAACCGCAGCTGTGGCAGGACCCTGTTCCGGATGTCGATCACGAATTGATCGACGCGCAGGACATCACTGCCCTCAAGGACCAAATCCTCGCGTCGGGCCTGTCCGTTTCCCAACTGGTCACGACAGCCTGGGCCTCGGCGTCAACGTTCCGCGGCACCGACAAGCGCGGCGGTGCCAACGGAGCGCGCATTCGCCTGGCGCCGCAGAAGGACTGGGAGGTCAACTCCCCGGCCGCACTGGGAACGGTGCTGCAGGTCTTGGAAGGGCTCCAGACGAACTTCAACAACTCGCAGTCCGGCAACAAGCAGGTCTCGCTCGCGGACCTGATCGTCCTGGGCGGGTGCGCCGCCGTCGAACAGGCTGCCGGGAATGCCGGGCATGATGTGGAGGTTCCCTTTGCACCGGGTCGCACGGACGCGTTGCAGGAACAAACCGATGTGGACTCCTTCGCCGTGCTCGAACCAACCGCGGATGGGTTCCGCAACTTCGCCGGCAACGGACACCCGAAGTCGGCGGAGGAGCTGTTGGTCGACCGGGCCCAGATGCTGACGCTGACCGCGCCCGAGATGACGGTGCTTGTCGGCGGTCTGCGCGTCCTGAATGCCAACGTCGGCCAATCCGAGCTTGGCGTTCTCACCGAGCGGCCCGGGACGTTGACCAACGACTTCTTCGTGAACCTGCTCGACATGGATACGGAGTGGCAGGCGGCCTCGGGAGCCGAAGGGGTGTTCGAAGGGCGCGATCGCGGCACCGGTTCCCTCAGATGGACCGGGACGGCCGTTGACTTGGTCTTCGGTTCAAACTCCCAGCTCCGAGCTCTCGCGGAAGCCTACGCCTGTGACGACTCGCAGCAGGCCTTCGTGTGCGACTTCGTGGCTGCGTGGAACAAGGTCATGAACCTGGACCGCTTCGACCTTTTGTGATGCCGGCCGGCATCACAGGCTCCCGGCAACCATACCCGACAGGGACCAATAAGGGAAGTGCACGAGCGGCCATAAGGCCGCTCGTGCGTCGCACATCAAAGATTTGCACGGTGAGACATTGCATTGGCGGAGCGCTTGGCTTCAGATGGCGGCTCCGGACGTGCAAGGCCGCCTGAATTCTGGCCCAGTGGCGGACCTGGCATGGTTCCTGAGCGGGAACCGAGACCGGGCTGCCATTTCCACCTCCTGGATGCGCATGCGCAATGGATTGGTTCGATGAAACGGGTCCTGTTCCAACAGTACGATTCTCTGTCCAACGCCCAGCTCCGCTCCGGCTTGAAGTGGTTGTACATCGAAGGCATCGCCTCCATGGGAATGAGCGGTGTCGTTGCGAGCGGATTTCTGACCGCGTATGCCTTGTTGCTGGGGGCCAATGTCTTTCAGGTGGGTTTCATTGGCGCGGCTCCCTTTGTTTTCCAGCCGTTGCAGCTGGTGTTTGTGCCGGTAACGGACTATCTGCGTCGGCGCAAACTGCTGGCCCTGCTGTCCTGGAGCCTGGTGAACCTGCTGTGGATTCCGGTGGCCCTGTTGCCCTTCTCGGACCTGCCGGCCTCCCGTCAGGTCGCCGGCCTCATGGTGGTTGTCAGTGTGCAGGGGATCCTGCGTCCCCTTATCGCCATCAATTGGCAGAGCTGGCTGCGGGATCTGATACCCGGTCCGGTCATGGGCACGGTGTTTGCCCGGCGCTTGGCGTACGGCACGATCGCGGCGAGCGTGCTGGGTTTGTGTGCCTCCCTGTTTGTGGATTATTGGCGTACCACGGGGGATGCCGAGACCGAGCTCCAGGGGTATGCCTTTGTCTTTCTGTTCTGCGTGGCCACCCTGGGGCTCATGAGTCCCTGGTGCATGGCCCGCATCCCCGAACGCCGGAGTATGCGGGAGGCACAGCCGGGACGGTCACCCCTGGCTGGTCTGGGAGCCCCCCTGCAAGATCGGGAATACCGGCCCATCCTGTGGTTCCTGTTCATGCGCAACTTCTATGCCTCGTTGGCGGTGCCCTTCTTTGCCGTCTACATGCTGGAGAAACTGGCGTACCCGCTGTCGCTGGTGATCGTCTTCGGCACGCTGTCGCAGGTGGCCAACGTGTCGGTTCTGTCCGTGTGGGGCAAATATGCGGACCGGTTTGGAGCCAAGGCCGTCATGATGGCCAGTGGTTCCCTCATGCTGCTGCTCCTGCCCCTCTGGTCCCTGGTGTCCAGTGTGGACCGGGGGACGGGCGGTGCCGGTCTGTTGGTCTATCTGCTCATTGGCTTCTGTATGGTGCTGCAGGGCCTGGCCATGGCCGGGACCAACATTGCATCGGGGATCCTGACCATGAAGCGGGCCGGGCACCAGCGCACCAGCGCCTATCTGTCCCTGGCATCCATTGCGGGAAGCCTGGGTGCAGGCCTGGGGCCCTTGGTGGGCGGCCGACTAATCGATGTTCTGCTGCAACGCCACTTGACCATCAACGTGGAATGGATTGGCCCCAGCTCGTCGG
This sequence comes from Caldilineaceae bacterium, assembly GCA_965219935.1. Classification (GTDB taxonomy): domain Bacteria; phylum Chloroflexota; class Anaerolineae; order Caldilineales; family Caldilineaceae; genus Bin34. The sequence continues at coordinate 3,720,576 of CBDCOU010000003.1, forward strand.
TGGGGTTCACGGGCCTGAATCTGGGGGGGTATGAATTTCTGTTCCTGCTGGCGTTTCTGCTGGGTGCGTTCACATCCGGTCTGCTGGCGCGCATCCATGAAGTCCAGGATTACAGCCGTTCCGTCGTCCTGGACGAACTGTACAAGGACTCGGCGGCTACGGTACGGGCCCTGAATTCCATCCCCGGCGCCCGGTTCCTGCAAGTCCCGGTGAGTGTGATCCGGAATGTGCCCGGGATCGACACCGCATTGGGTCTGACCCTGTATCAATTTTCCGCGGCCATGCGCCTGGCCATCACGACTTCGCGGGCCGGCTCCCAGTCCATGCGGAGCCTGACGGGCTCGGTTCGCGACAATCTGGCCCACCTTCTGAAGAGCCGGCGCAACCTGGAAGCCCACGCGGAGGCAATCGCCTACCATGCGGCTCGGGCCGCGGCTCAGGCCATGGACGAAACCAGTCTGGATCCCCGGATTATTGTTCAGGACAGCCTCAAGGGTATCGCCCAGGAAATGGACAACCGCCTGCAGGGCCGGAGCTCGCGGCGGGTTCTGCGCGGCACGGTGCGGGGCGCAGTCCGAGGCGTGCACGAGGCCCAGCAGGATCTGGAGGACCTGATCCCGACAATCTACCGGGCCGGCATGACCGCCGCTGCCGAATTGGGTATCCGGCCGGTGAAGGGGGACGCCCTTGTCCGCGGGGCCATGCAACACACTGCCAGGCGCATTGGCCCTCGGATCAGCCACAATGTACGTTCCCAGCTGAAAACCCTCAGGTACCGACCACCTGGCAAAAAGACAAGGAGCAAGGCTTGAAGGTGCGGCGGTTTGCATCGGCGTGTGCAGGGCGTGTTGCCACAGGGCAACCGCAAGTACATCACGATATCTTCACTCGAGGCGGACGACTACCGCCTCTGCCCCCAGCCACAGGTAACGCGCCACGCTGCCGGCGGGGATTCCTTCGTCCAGTTTGATTTCAAGAAACAGCGATGACCATCGAAGACACGGCATCGGCGAAGGTTGCGTTCGCAACCGTGAGCAAATCAGCAGAGTGAAGGATCCGCGCGTGTTTGCGGTGTACTCAACGCCTCCTTTGCCACGGTGCAAACTCGGAAGGCGTTGGGCGATTCGGGACAGCGGCGGAAACCCGTAGCGCCATTGGTGTGGAACCACGCTGTCTCCTACCGGGTGTGTGATAGAATTATTGACTAAATGTTGAATGATTGAAGTGCGTGATGTACGACGAATACGCCGAAGTGAAGGAGAAATACGCAGCAGTCATCAAGGATCTGCTCACCAAGCGGTTCGGCGACGAAATCGTCTTCGACCCAATCGTGATCCGAGCGGATCCGGCTTCGGAGCCTGATCCTGAGCATCCCTCATTGTTTGCTTACATCGCATACGATGGTGACGCCAGCAAAATGGACTCGAACTTCAGGTTCGAATTCACTGAGGAGCTTTGGCCTCACTCGATTGAGTTCGGCTTTCCCAGCGTACCTGTGCAGGAATTTGTGCCAAAGGCAAAGTGGGCTGGATTTTGGCCGGGCCTTAAGGCATGGATAGGTTGATGCACGACGACTTGCTACGCTTGGCACGGCAGCTCATTTCCGAGCGGGTGGGCGATGTTCCGGTTCAGGGAGAACAAGCCAACTTGCGTTGTGCGGTTCGATGTGCCTACTATGCGCTCTTCCACATGTTGTCAAAACAGTGCGCGGACTTCTTCGCTGGCGAGGATCCAAATCAACGGAGCAGACCTGCTTGGGTGCAGGCCTACCGCGGATTGCAACATGGGATGGTTCGGAACCGCTGCGGCAACAGCAACTTCATTATTCGGTTTCCGTCGGAGATCAGGTTTTTTGCCGAGAAGTTTGTGCAGTTGCAGAAGTTGCGTCATTCCGCCGATTACGATCCGGAAGCGAGGTTCGTAATTGAGCCGGTGTTGACCGCCATTGAAGATGCCGTATCAGCAATGGCCGCATTCGAGAGCGTGAGTGAGAAGGACAGGCGGGCTTTGCTGTGTATGTGACCACTTCCCTGCCGCGGTGACAATCTCGGCAGGTTCCAAAACACACCGGTGGGGGAAGAGTCCGGGTTCCCGAGAGGTCCAAACCCTTATCGGTTGACCTTCGGTTTCCTCACCTTCGCTGCAAATTGTCCGCCCCTGACGGCAGTAAATGAACGGAACCCATCCCGTGTTCCAATCGATGAACCCGGCTCCGACACTTCCGCAGTGCGCAATCGGCGGCTTCAGCCGGCCTCCTCCACCGGTTTCACGGGCACCTTGGGCACTGGTGTGAGGTCGTGCGTGCGCCAGTGGTACTGGAATTCGTCGGACTTCCACCCCCGGTACACTTCCTCCCAGGTCAGGCGCGCCTGGTGCGGTGTCAGGACCACGTCCGAGACCGGGTCCGAGGCCCGCTGGTAGCGGTAGTCAACGGACAGCCGCAGCCGATTCCCCGATAGGTTGGGCAGGCCCCGGTGGACGGTGTGGCTGTGGAAGAACAGGGCGTCGCCCAACCCGAACGGGCTGGACACCCACTCTCCGTCCACATCCTCGGTGTGGGACTTCAGGCCGCCGGCACCCAGGGAACGCGAAACCGGCAGGATGCCCAGCTTGTGGGACCCGGTCAGCACGCTCAGGCCACCCAGGCTGTGGGGGCAGGCCCCCAGCGGCATCCAGGCCGTCCAGACATCGGGCGTGCCCTGAATGTGCACATAGTCCTGATGAGCCGGTGTGGTGTGCTCCGTGGCGGAGGGGAAGATCATTCTTGCAATGTTGCTCGGCTGCAGCAGGACATCCGGCCCCAGCAGGACTTCCATGAGGCCCCAGACGGACTGGTCGTGAGCCAGCGTGTGGAAGGACTCCAGGCACATGATGCGGTCGTAGACCGGCTTGTGCTCCGGATCGCCGGAGACATGGGCGGGATGGCTGGTGACGGCCTCAAGCGGATCGGTGCCGGCATCAATCCAGCCGACCTCCTGCAGTACGCCGGCCATGTCCCTGCGGGCCTTGAGGATCAGATCATGGGCGACGAAGTCCGACAGAAACAGGTATCCGTCGTGGTCCGCCCGAACGCGCAGGGCATCCGGATTGTTCAGCAGGTCGTTGGAAACTACGAATGGCTCCATGGCGCAATCCTTCCCAACTGGATTGGGTTTAAAGGCGGCAAGGCAGGGAAGGCGAACGGGTCAATCCTACCCTCCGCGTCCGCGGACCGTGCTTCGGGGCCGGCTACACGTGCGCATAGGGATCCGCCGCGTCGCGCAGGCCGTCGCCCACGAAGTTGAAGGGCAGGATGGTGACTACGACGAAAATCGTTGGCAGCAGTCGCGATGGCGCGCTGATTTTCTGGACATCCTTGAGCAGGGGCCCCAGTATCTCGTCTGGATTGCATGCGCACGGGCGCGACCTAAGTTCTGGTGGGATGGATTGGGAGCATCTGGCAAATGGGCGCGGTCTGTTTGGGGATCCGGATGGAGGATGAGGCCGGCCGGGACACAGGTTCGCGTCCGAATGTTGGGTGGATATCCCCAGCGGAACTACCGGTCTGATCAGCGTCAGTAGGTCCAGGTCCGGGCCAGCGGCTGTTCCGACTGGATTAGACGCTGTAGCAGGCGTCGCCTCATCTCGGCCAGGGCCGGCTGGCAGGCCGGGTCGTCGGAAACGTCCCGGTACTCGCCGAACTCGGCCTCCAGATCCCACAGGATTTCGCTGCCGTCCGCATGGCAGATGTACCGCCAGCGCTCCGTACGCAGGCTGCGCCAGCCGGTCATTTCCATCAGGGCGTCCTGTTTCGCCGGTGCGGCGTCGGGATCACCCAGGCACGGAACCAGGGACTGGCCCTGTACCTCCGGCGGGATCTGCAGTCCGGCCAGTTCAAGCAGGGTGGGCACGACATCCACGGCTTCCACAACATTGTGCACGGGGTGGCCGACGGTGCGGCCGGGAGCCCGGATCAGGAGCGGCACGCGGCTGACCACGTCCCGCCCGGGATAACCCTTGTACCACTGGTGGTACTCGCCGAGCCGCTCCCCGTGATCGGAGGTGAACACCACAATGGTGTTCTCGGCCAGGCCCAGCCGGTCCAGTTCCGCCAGGATGCGACCGACGTGGTGGTCCACTTCCGAGATCATGGCGTAGTAGCCGTGGCGGGCCGTGCGCAGCGAGTCGGCGCTGAACTGGGGATCGGCCTCCCGTTCGTCCCATTCCGGCGGGAAGGCCGGCACGGACAGGCTGTCCCGGTCGTACAGATCCAGGAAGCGTTGCGGTGCCACCCAGGGGTTGTGGGGGCTGTAGAAGCCGGCAACACACAGGAACGGCTCGGCTCGGCGCCGCGATCGCTGCAGGTAGGCGATTGTTTGTTCCGCCACGAAGGCGGTGTGGGTCATGTCGTCCGGTCCCGCGAACGGAACGGCGTCCAGACTCGAGTTGCGGTCCCAGGTTTGGGGATGCGGCACCGGATCCTCGACCCGCATGGTCCGGTTCCAGATCAGATTGGTGGGCGGTGGCCCCAGACTGATGCTGTCCAGGGCTTCGGGACAGCGGGCGCGGACCCAGGCCCGGTAGGCATCCTCGTAGGTTCCGGGTTCGTCCGACACCTCCAGGTGGTCGAAGCCGTAGTCCGGATGGACGGCCCGGTGGTCGCGGTTGGCATGTGGCAGGAAGTGGAGCTTGCCGATGTTGGCACTGACATAACCGGCGGAGCCCAGCATGTGGGGCAGGGTTTGGAGGTCTTCGGGCACCGGCACGCCCATGTGGGTAATGCGCAGGGCTCCGGGATAGCGGCCGGTCAGGAAGCTGATGCGGCTGGGCATGCACACCGGGTTCTGCACAAAGTGGTGATCGAAGTTGGCGCTCTCGGCTGCCAGCGCGTCCAGATGGGGAGTTTGAATGTCCGGGTTGCCGTTGACTCCCAGGCCGTCCCAGCGTTGCTGATCAGTGTAGAGAATGAGGATGTTGGGTCGCTGCATGGATTTGTGCCTTCTTCACGGGTCAGGAGCTGGATTGTAGCCATCGAACCTGAGCGGTCGTCGAAAGGAACTGGTTGCTACAATGGAATCCCTACCCAGGAAGCGACCTGCGCGGATGACCTCCGATCGCCCCCACATCATTCTGATCATCACGGATCAGCAGCGCTACGACACCATCGCCGCGCTTGGCTTTCCCCATATGGACACGCCGCATCTGGATCGGATGGCGCAGGAGGGGACCGTCTTTACCAACTGCTTCGTGAGCGCGCCTTCGTGCGCCCCCTCCCGGGCCAGTCTCTTTACCGGGCAGTATCCCCACACCACCGGCATCCATCGCAACGCGGACCACTGGGAACACGCCTGGGTCGAGGACTTGGCGGCCGGCGGCTATCGCTGCATCAACATCGGCAAGATGCACACGTGGCCGTACGATACGCCGTTGGGGTTCCACGAGCGGTATGTGGTGGAGAACAAGGACCGTTTCCTGGAGGAACGCTACTGGTTTGACGAATGGGACAAGGCTCTGCGGGCACGGAGCCTGACCAAGCAGCAGCGGGTCCTGTACCGGCAGCGGGAGGATTACGAACGCAGCCTGGGGGCTTTCGACTGGGAACTGCCGGCGGACATGCACTCCGACAATTTCGTCGGCGACCTGGCGGCCTGGTGGCTGGACAGCAAGCCCCGGCCCGAACAGCCCCTGTTCCTGGAGATTGGTTTCCCCGGTCCCCATCCGCCCTACGATCCAACCCCGGAAGCCGTACAGCCCTACCTGGAGAAGGATCTGCCGATTGCACCGGTCTCGCAGGCAGATCTTGACAACCAACCGCCCCCGTTCAAGGTCATGCGCCATCACAATACGGAGGTCGACCACGACTCGGTGGTGCACATCGAGGATCCCCCGGCCGAGTTGCGCCATCGGCAGCGCGCCTACTATCTGGCCAATGTGTCCATGATCGATCGTCAGGTGGGCAACATCCTGGAAGCACTCGAGCGCAACGGCTACCTGGACAACGCCGTGGTGATCTTCACCTCCGATCACGGCGACTGCCTCGGCGATCACGGCCACAGTCAGAAGTGGACGATGTACGAGCAAATCGTGCGCGTCCCGCTGCTGATCTGGGCCCCGGGCCGGGCCGCGGCCGGTCACGTGGTGGACGGACTCTGCCAGCAGATGGATCTCGGCCCGGCCATCCTGGAGTGGGCCGGCCTGGAACCCGACCCGGGCATGGAGGCCGTTTCCTTGGCGCCGGCACTGTCAGGGGGGCCGTGGGCCGGCCGCAACCATGTCTATGCGGAGCACGGTCGGGACGGCATCCTGCAGGAAACCGAGTTCATGACCATGGTTCGCAACCGGCGTTGGAAGCTGGTCCACTTCACGGGCGAGGAGTTCGGTCAGCTGTTCGACTTGGAGAACGATCCCCTGGAGGAACATTGCCTCTGGCATGATCCGGGGGTACAGGCGGTGAAGCAGTCCCTCCTGGACGAACTGCGCGAGTGGCACATTCGCAGCGCGGTCCGCACCAAGGACTGGTTCAGCCGCTGGCGCTGAATGCCCATCCAATCCCGTTATCATCCCGGTCCATGACTCTGCAAGGGCGCAGGAACGCCTTCAACGGCCTTGAGATTGACAGCGAGGCCATTCCCGAGGAGGCGGAACTGCGCGCCCTGTTTCCGTCCAGCATGGTGCAATGGCGGCAGGAGGGCCTGAGCCTGATCTGGATCAAGGTGCCCCTGGCCAAGTCCTTTGCCATCCCTGCTGCCGTGGAGCAGGGATTCGTCTTCCACCACAGCCAGGCCGACTACGTCATGCTTACCTGTGTGCTGGAGCCCGGGGCATTCATCCCGGCCTACGCCACGCACTTCGTCGGTGCGGGAGGGGTCGTGTTGGATGACCGGCAACGATTGCTGGTGGTAAACGAGCGCTTCCGGGGTAATCGGACCGAGCCGTTCTGGAAACTGCCCGGCGGCCTTTTGGATCCCGGCGAGCATCTGGAGGCCGGGGTGCGCCGCGAGGTACTGGAGGAGACCGGTATTGAGACCCGGTTCGACAGGCTTGTGGTGGCTTGGCACAACCATCGCTACCAGTTCGGCAAGTCCGGGTTCTACATGGTGTGTCGCCTGACCCCGCTCACGTTCGACATTTGCAAGGACGACTTCGAAATTGACGATTGCTGCTGGATGCCCTTGGAGGAGTACCTGGCCAGCCCGCACGTGGCCAGCTTCAACCGCGTGATTGTCGAAGCGGCCGTGGCCAACCCGACCCTGGCCGAGACCGTGCTGCCCTTCTATCCGGATCCGGACCGGCACGAATTCTTCTTTCCGCCGGCCCCGTGGCCGCTGGCGCCCGAAACCGTCCCATGAGCCTCGCGGGCACGATCAACCAGTATGAAGGTGTCGAGGTCGATCCGGCATCCCTGCCGGAGTCCGCGGTCCGGTTTGCCGAGCTGTTGCCGACATCCCTGCAGGAGTGGCGGCAGGCGGGTTGCCGGCTGGTCTGGCTGAAGGTACCGTTGGCCCGCGCACCACTGATCCCGACCGCGGTGGCGGAGGGCTTTGTCTTCCACCACAGCAAGCCGGACCACCTGATGATGACGCTGTCCCTGGTGGAGGATGCCTATGTCCCCCACTATGCGTCCCACTACATCGGGGCCGGCGGCGTGGTGATCGACGAACAGGAGCGCCTCCTGGTGGTTAGTGAACGATACCGACGGGACAATTCCTGGCCCCATTGGAAACTGCCGGGTGGCGCCCTGCACCAAGGCGAAAGTCTGGTGGAAGCCGCCATCCGCGAGGTGCGGGAGGAAACGGGCGTGGAGACCCGTTTCTGCCATTTGGCCGCCTTTCGCCACTGGCACGGCTACCGCTACGGCAAGTCCGACATCTACATGGTCTGCCGTCTGACGCCGCTCTCAACGGACATCCGGAAGGAAGACCGGGAGATTGACCGCTGCGAGTGGATGCCACTGCGTACCTATCTGGAGACCGAACACGTGCACGAGTTCAACAAGTCCATCGTGCGCGCCGCCCTGGCCGACGATCACCTGGTGCCGGGCTCCCTTCCCACCATGAGCTTGCCCGGCAAGCACGAGTTCTTCTGTCATCCGGCCTTTGAACAGGTCCGGTCGGCGGAGTCCAACCGACCCCTCAAAAAACCGGGGCGGCCAAGACCGGCGGGTTGACAGGTCTGGCGCGACCTCCTCGCCGGTCTGAAGTCGTGGTGCCGCTTCGCGCCCCTGGACTGCCAGGCGGACGCGGTCTGCATAATTCCCGCCTCGAACGGTAAGTGGTTGGCCCGGATCCGGGCCGCGCGGCGGTTCCGGGTTGGCGAACAGGGGTACGGGAATCAGGCGGAATGTGACCGGTCGGGTTGCCTTCGCATCATTTGCATGCACGGAGGGTTGGCCATAACAAACAGTAATAGTCGCCGGCAAGGTTGTGCTGTCTTGATACTTTTAGATTGCAGTCGCTGATGGCAGAGTGGGACTTTTGCCTTGAATGATAAAGTCATATTATTTTGTCTTCGATACTGACTGTCAATTGCCGGTATCGGTGGATTTGCGTTATGGATTCGTGTGTAAACAGGATGCGGTACCGAGCCAAATCAACGAAATGTTAAACGGTACTGTATCTCCCAGTGACCGCTGACCGCGGATTGTGGCATAATCCTGAAGTGCCTTTGCCCTTCGTCGCAGTCTTCATCGAGCAGGCATGGCAAATGAATAACTCGCGCCTATATGCCATAGTGGCGCTCGCAATTGCTGTTCTGATCACCGGATCTAGTTTTTTCCTGGTCTCCAGCCGGGCAGGTGGTGCCTTGGCACCGAACAGTCCCATCCTGACGGCACTCGATATGGGTGCTGTCTCCCTGGACTGGGATGATGTTCCCGACGCGGCTGAATATGAATTGCAGTACCGGGATACAGAATGGAAGCCATTGCCGCACAAGGATGTGCAGGTCACGATTGAGGGCTCCAGCGCCGTCGTCCACGGTTTGCCCGGTGGTTCCGAGTATGCCTTTGCGGTGCGCATGCGTACCGCAAACGGCAACTGGTCGGCCTGGTCGGAACCGCTGTACGATGTGGCCTGGCCGGCAGCATCACCGCCTATCCGTCCGACCCATCTCAGGGTGACGAAGCGGGAGTTGGGATCCGTGACCCTGGACTGGCAAGGTGCAGCCCCGATCGATTCCTATCAGATTTCCTACTGGCATGTGTCCGAAGAAGGGGATGCATGGGTCATCCTGCCCGCGGACGACATTCAGGTGTTGATGGATTGGGCGGATGGATCGAGGGCAATTGTGAGTCAATTGCCGGAGGGTCCCAAGCGCATCCACAACTTTGCCGTACGGGCCTTCACCGGCGCTGGGTTTTCCGCTTGGTCAGAGGTGGTTCGGGCCCCGGACTATCTGACAGCACCCGAGGAGCTTATCGGCTGGTACCGGGATCCCGGATTGGTCAGGCTGGATTGGCTTGACGTGGCGGGCGCCGCCACGTATCAGGTACTGTATTGGCATGAGACTCCAGCGGCTGCCCAATGGTCGGTCCTGCCCGTGGAGGGAGCCCAGCTATCCATTGACGGCTCAGGGGCCAGGGTGGATTTGTCTCCGCTCAGTTCCGACGGGAAGCTGAATTTCGCGGTACGGGCGATCAATAGTTTAAGTACTTCCCCCTGGTCGAAAGTGGTGGAAGTCGCCCTCGAGTTGGGAGTGCCTCAGGGACTCTGGGGACTGCGGAAACCGGATGGTGCCGTCTGGCTGGACTGGAATGACGTGTCTTCGGCACAGACCTACGATGTGCGCTTCTGGTACGAGCGTGCAGGCGATCCGCAGTGGGTGATACTGCCTGTAACCGAAATTCCGGTTGCGGTGGAAGGTTCCGGGGCCATACTGGAACAGTTGCCGGACTACGCCTCCTTTTACTTCCAGGTGCGGGCGGTCGATGGCGGTGGCGAACCCTCTGACTGGTCCGAAGTATTTGAGATGTCAAGTCCAGGGGGCACGGATTTCCTGTCTCCCTTTGAGACTCCCATTGCCGCCACCCCTGTAGCCATACCGACACTGATTCCCACCGCAACGGCCACCCCAACGACCACCGCAACGCCCACGGTGACCCCGTCACCGACGGCGACGTTGGGACCGACAGCCACGCCCACGCCTACGCGTGCCAGACGGCGCGGCAACTCGGGCCAAACATCTGCTGCTCCGACCCCCACCCCCACCAGGCTGCCTGAGGCCAATGGCCAGGATTGCAGCAGTGGCCCCGACACCGCCTGCCGGCTCACCATGGGCTCAACAATCAGGGGGCAAGTCAGCGAAGGGGATCGTCTTGACGCCATTGAAATTCCGGCCGCGGTAGACACCACCAGTATTCTTGAGTTCAAACTGACATCGACCACGACATCGTTCGTAAGAATTAGAGTTACCCCGGAAGACAATGTGGATGTTGACACTGTGGCTGCTTCTGAAGAAGAAGGCTATGCCTATGATCCGGGTGTCAGTGATGGGACCCACAATTACATCACCCTGGAATTGAGTTTCACTGACGAAACCGATGACACCACGCTTGTTAAAATTAGTCAATTCACTGGAACTGCGGCCTACACTCTTACGTTGAAAGAAAAAGAATAGACGGAACAGATAGTTCCGTCTATTCTTTGTGAACCTGGGTTTGGCAGAGTCAGTTGACCCCTGTGGCCTCTGTGGCGGGACCGCCGATGGGCAGCAACTCCATGCCTTCCTCGCGGATGCGATATCCCTGGACCATCAGGCTGGGGCGTCCAACGCTTTGGCCGAACAACTGCTTGTTCTGTGGATCGCGATAGCCGACGCGCACCAGGCGACGCGGCTCTTTGGTCTGGTTGATGTAGGAGCCGTGGACCGTGTTGATGCAGAACAGAACCACGTCGCCGGCCTGGGCCGGTACCGGCACCGTGTCCTCGAGACTGTATTCGTCGGTGGGCAGGTGCGGGGTGCAGGGCGTTCCGTCCTCCAGTTCCGTGATGTGCTCCCGGAATCCCTGTTTGTGGGAACCCTCCAGAAATCGGATTTCGCCGTTCTCGTGGCAGGTGTCGTCCAGATGGACCAGGGTGTCGATGAAGCGTCCGTTCTCGTGCCGGTAGAACGGGTTGTCCTGGTGCATCGGGAAAGGATGGCCGGTCTGCGGCGGTTTGATGTGCAGCGTGGAATGGTGAAGCTCCACATTGGGGCCGATCAGGTCGGCGATGGCCTCCGTCAGCCGGTTGTTGGTGACGGCCCGCATCCAGGCATCCGAATAGAAGTGGAGGTCGTGCATGGCCGTCAGCTTGGACTTTTTTTCGGTCTCAGGGTCCATATAGGCATTGCGCCACGCCCCGCTCCAGCCTGGGCTGGTGAAGGCCCAGTCTTCGACCAGGCGGTCCATCTCGTCCGACAACTCGGCCGTCTCTGCCGGCGTGAACACCTCGGGAATCCGAAGATACCCGTTTTCATGGTAGAACTCGATCTGTTTGGGTGTAAGCATGTTGGGACTCCTGATGGGGGAGACTGTTCGATTGCTTAGGCGAACCGCGATCGTAGCATAGCGAGTTGGTGCAGCATACGCGCACGTTGCCCGGTGTCCGGACTGGTCCCGGACACCGCCAAACTGCGGGACAACAGTTTGGCGCAAAGCGTGGCGGAATGTAGTTCCATCCATCCCTTGGCTCTCCCGCTCGGGTGGTCGCTGGGCCGTTGACTGCGGATACAACGGTTGCTGTTTGTCCGTGGGATACAGGGGGAGGGGCTGCCACTCGTCCGTCAGCCTCCGTTCTTTCTTGGGGTATCCGGAGACTTCTGTCCACCGGAGGACATGGACTGTTTGTTGTCAGATTTTATAGTATATTTCTGACATCTGACAGAGGAGCCTTCATCATGACAGGCCTGCCAAGCCGCATTCTCCAACTTGCCGACGAGTCGGCGGAGGGAACTCCGCTGTGCGCAAACGCGCTGTTGCATCTGGGCACCAGGGCAGCCGTGGACCAGGCACTGTCGCGGCTCGCCCGGCGCGACGAACTCATGCGGATATGCCAGGGGGTCTATGTTCGACCCGTCCAGACCCGATTCGGTCCTTGCCCACCCTCCATACCAAAGGTGCTCTCATCGCTGTCCACCCTTTGGGGTGAGACGATAGTGGACGCTGGTGGTAGGGAGGCGAACGCACTCGAGCTAACCAATCAGGTTCCGGTACGGCTGGTTTGTTTGACCTCTGGTCCCAATCGCAAACTGAAGTTCGGCAGACAGATGGTGGAACTGCGCCATGCTCCCGGCTGGCAACTGACAGCTCCACACCAACCTGCGGGCGCGGTGGTTCGCGCCTTGGCCTGGCTGGGTCCAGGCGAAGTTGAGAAAGGATTGGAGCAGGTTGGGCGAAGGCTGCCACCTGAAGACTTGCGGGAACTGGCAAAGCTGCGCGCCGTGATGCCTTCGTGGATGGCCCAATCCGTGAGTGTGTTGGTTGCCGATGGCCAACACGTTCTTTGAGGAGCTTTCCTCCGAGGATCGTCGTCTGGCCCTGAGGACGATCGCCAGTCTGACCGGACGACAGGAACACCACCTCGAAAAGGACGTATGGGTGGTGTATACGCTACGCGCGCTTTGGGAGAGTTCGGTCGGTGCAAATTTGACGTTCAAGGGAGGTACTTCGCTCTCCAAGGTGTATCGTGCCATTCGTCGATTTTCCGAAGACCTTGATGTCACCTATGACATTCGGTCCTTTGCGCCCGACCTTGTGATCGGGAGCGGAGACGAGGCATTGCCGCCCAACCGTAGCCAAGAGAGGAAATGGACGCGGGAAATCAGACAAAGGTTGGCGGATTGGACAGAAACCTGGGCCTTGCCCCAACTGACGGTCAAACTGTCCGAGGTGGACTCATTGGTACGGTTGCATGCTGAGGGAGACAGATTGAAAGTTCGCTATGATCCGTTGTTCAGCGGGTATGGCTTTGTGGCACCCGAGGTAACCGTGGAGTTCGGGGCACGGTCCACAGGTGAACCTCGTACAGAACACACGGTCACTTGCGATGCGGCACTCTATCTGCCCGAGTTAGCTTTTCCTGTGGCCCGGCCCGTGGTCATGGCGGCAGAGCGTACATTCTGGGAGAAGGCCACGGCAGTGCATGTCTTCTGTCGCCAGCAACGTATCCGCGGGGAGCGGCTGTCAAGGCACTGGCACGATTTGGTCCGTTTGGACGACGCGGACATTGCCCAAAAGGCTATTGCCGACCAAGAACTGGCTGGTTCGGTAGCACGGCACAAGTCCATGTTTTTTCGTGAGAAGGACGCTGCCGGCAATTGGATTGACTATGGGGCCGCGGTCTCAGGTGATCTGCAGCTCGTGCCGGAAGGGGCGTTTGGCAGGGAACTGGCCGAAGACTATGGGCGGATGCTGACGGACGGAATGCTCCTTGACGTTGGTGAGTCCTTCGAGGATCTAATGTGCAGGTGTGGTGAGCTTCAGGCAAGGGCCAACCGGTTGGCACAGTAGGCTGATTGGCCGGCTCGCACAGACGTTCCCACCGCACCGACACGGCCCCAACGATCCAACGACCGGCCCTTTTCAACATCCGTTGATTCAACCGGGCCAACCGGCCGCAAGGTACTGTGCGGGTTGGGGTGCGTGGTTGCCCCGACTGCGCCACCGCAACCGCGGACGGCTCACTCGACAACCGGCAGGTCCTCGATGTTCCAGTCGACCGTCACATAGGGCGCGTACACCCAGGCGCTGGTTTCCGGTATCGCCAGGCCAAGTTCCAGCAGATAGATCTGCAGCCAGGAACCGTCCGCGTTGCGCCCGGTGACGAACACCTCTGTGCCCAATCCCAGGTTGCCCAGCACCCGGCCCGTCTCCACGCTGGGCTCGGAGCGGATGCGCAGGCCGTCGGCGGCAATCACGCCCATGCCCGGATTTTCGGACTCGGACGTGTCGAACCCGCGGTTGGCTGCGGTGTCCAGCAGGTTGAGGCTGCGCTCTGGGACCTCCGTGGCCACGAGCAGGGTTCCATCGCCATACAGGGTCAGGGAGTCGGCGTTGACCCAACCCTTGGAACCATCCTCGGTGTAGACCGCGATCCATTGGCCGTCCGGCGACTGGGCCACGGCCGACAGGGTCTGGTTGGCCGGAATGGTGACGATTAGGGTGCCACCGGGCGATTCGCGCAGCTGCACATCCTGCTGGGGCAGGGCCAGCAAATCGAGGAAGGCGCTGGGCGCACGGGATTCGCGGGCCTCGGGTACGGGCGTGGATACGGCCGCATCCATCGGCTCCGCCGGCGGGGTCGGTGTCAGGGTCGGGCCGGGAAGGATCGGCGTGAACGTGGGAAAGACTATGGTGGGCTGATCGGGGATCACGGAGTCCGCCGGGATGGCGGTGGGTTCCGCCTGGGGACCACCCCCGCCGCAGCCGGCCAGCACCAGCGACAGGATGGCTGCCAGCAGGGCTTGTCGCAGCCCAAAGCCTGTTGCATCCCATGCCGGCGGTGTCGGTTTGGCGCGGAGCAGACCGGGAATGCGATCGGCCAAGGCCGGAACGGGTCGAAACATGCGGGAACCTACTCGTGGCGCAGGGCCTGAATCGGATTGAGGCGGCTGGCGCGCCAGGCCGGATAAATCCCGAAGGCCCCACCTACGGCCGCACAGAAGCCAACGCCCAGCAGAATGGCGTCAACGCCCAGCCCGACGTCCAGGCCCGCCAGGCTGTTGTTGACCACCGTGATGCCCAGTCCGGCCAGGCCAACGCCAATCAGGCCTCCCACTACCGCCAGGACCAACGCCTCCACGATGAACTGGGTCAGGATCGTGCCGCGGCGGGCCCCGACGGCCTTGCGCAAGCCAATCTCGCGGGTCCGTTCCGTCACACTCACGAGCATGATGTTCATGATGCCGATGCCGCCCACCAGGAGGCTGATGGCCGAGACCAGGCCCAGAAAGATGGTCAAGGCCGCCGTGATGCCCCCGAAAACGCTCAGGATGTCCTGCTGGTTGATGACGGTGAAGTCGTCGTCTTCGTTGAAGGTGATGCGGTGCCGGTCCCGCAACAGTTCCTCGATTTGCACCTGGGCCCGACCCAACATGTCCGCGTCGTGCATGTGCACGATGATGGTTCCTGTCAGGTACTCGCCGCTGACGGTTTTGCGGCGGGCAATGCGGTCCTGCATCGTGGTGAAGGGCAGATACACCGTGTCGTTGAAGTCGCCGAAGATGCCGCCGCTGATCTCCTTCATGATCCCGATGACTTCAAAGCTGCGGTTGTCGACCTTGATGTAGGAGCCGATCGGGTATTCATCCGGCTCGAACAAATTCTGCGCGGTGCCGGTGCCGATGATCGCCACCCGCGCCCGTTCGTCAATGTCGCGGTCGGTAATGAAATTGCCTTCGGTCACAAACCAGTTGGCTGTGATCTGGTGTTGGGGCCAGATCCCCAATACCTCCACTTCCAGGCTTTCCCCGCCTCGGGTCGCGATGCGGCTGGCCCGGTTCTCGGTGGCCACCGCCTTGACACCGTCGACGTTGAACGGGTTCTCGATGGCGCGGGCGTCGGCCAGCGTCAGGTCGCCGACGCCTGCTCCTTCGTCCTCAAGGGCTCCCGGCACGACCCACAGGTTGTTGGTGCCGGCCACCTGGAAGACGTTGACCACATAGTTCTCCACACCCTCGCCGACCGACACCAGCACCACCACGGCGAACACGCCGATGATGATGCCCAACATCGTCAGGAAGCTGCGGATCCGGTTGGCTGCCAGCGCGCGCAGCGCGATCAGAACGGAGGTCAGTGCCATGGCCGGCTCGGGCTAGGCCGCCGGTATCGCCTCGGGAACGGCATCGGCTACATTCGGCACCGGCGCCGCAACCCGGTTCGCCATGGCCTTGTAGCCCGGAGAGTTGGTGATGTCCTCGACCAGACCGTCGCGCAGGTGAATGGTGCGGCGCGTGTACTCCGAGGTCTCCGGATCATGGGTTACCAGCACCAGGGTGATGCGTTCCACCTCGTTCAGTTCCGCGAACAGGTTCATGATGTCCGTGCTGGTTTCGGTGTCCAGGTTGCCGGTGGGCTCGTCCGCGAGGATCATGGCCGGATCGTTGACCAGGGCCCGGGCAATGGCGACCCGCTGCTGCTGCCCGCCGGACAGTTCGTTGGGTTTGTGGTCCATGCGGTCCGCCAGGTCCACCAGCTCCAGGGCGTGGCGCGCCTTCTCCCGGCGCTGCCGACGGGAGACGCCGTTGTAAATCAGGGGCAGTTCCACGTTGGCCAGGGCCGTGGTCCTGGCCAGCAGGTTGAAGCTCTGGAACACGAAGCCGATCTTCTGGCTGCGCACCCGGGCCAGCCGCCGCTCGCTCATCTTGGCCACATCGTCGCCGTCCAGCAGGTAGCTGCCTGCGGTCGGCGTGTCGAGGCAGCCCAAAATGTTCATCAGTGTGGACTTGCCGCTGCCGCTGGGGCCCATGATGGAGACGAAGTTGCCGGGAAAGATCTGCAAATCGACGCCGCGTAGGGCCGCGACGGTGATGTCCCCCAGCTTGAATTCCTTGGTGATGCCCTCAATCGAGATGATGGGATTCAGCTCATCCCGCCGTCCGTTGGGTGCGCCGTCGCTCATCGCTAACCTCCGAAGATGGCGTTGCGCAGTTGGGCCTCCCGATCAACCGAAAGCACGGCGACCATGTCGTCGTCGTTCAGGCCGGCCAGGATTTGGCTTTCCCGTTCGTTGCGCAGCCCCACGTTGATCTCGGCCAGGACCGGCTCCTGGTTCACCACCTTGAAGACGAAGTACTTGTTCTGCTCCCGGTCGAACCGCACGTAGCGATTGGGGATCAACAGCACGTTGTCCACCTGGGCCGTGGTGATGCTGGCCGTGGCGCTCATGCCGGCCCGCAGGGGGGCGTCGGTCGCATCGGGCACGATCTCCACCTCATAGGTGATGGTGGAGCCGACCTCGTTGGCCGTGGGCGAGATCTTGGTCACCTTGCCGTAGACCTCGTCGTCCGGCAGGGCATCCAGGTTCAGCTTCACGCCCTGGCCCACCTGGACCTGCCGCACGTCGATTTCATCCACGAAGACGGTCATGTGGTAGCTCTGCAGGTCCGTCAGAATCATGGCCGGATTACCGCCGGACAGCTGCTCGCCCACCCGCACGTTGACAGTGCTGATGACCCCGTCGCGCGGGGCCAGCAGTTGGGCGTTGCGGATGTTCAGCTCGGCCATCGCATAGTTGATGCGGGCCTGCTCGAGTTCCGAGCGCGCGATGTCGATGTCCTCGACATCGCTGCCCTTCTGCAGGTCGCGCAGGGCGTTCTGCCGTTCGATCAGGGATGCGTTGGCCTGCCGCAGGGCTTCGTTGGCCACGGCGATCTGGTGCAGGGCGGCCGTCAGTTCGGCCTCCGTGGGCGGATCCACGGCGGATTCCAGGCGGCTGCGCGCCGCCTTGGCACTGAAGACGGCCTGGTTCTTGCGGGCTTCGGCCGCCTCGATTTCCTCGTCCGAGACCCCGTACTGATCCTTGGTGGAGGCCAGGTTGTAGCGGGCTTCCACCTCGTTGAACTCCGCCTGGGCCAACTCCGCCTCCAGCACCGCGCGGTCCGCCGCGGACATGCCCGCGACCAAGGCGTTGTATTCGGCCCGGCGGGCCGTGAGGTTGGCCTGGGCGGAAGCAATCTGGGCCTGGGCCACGGCAATGTTGGCTTCGGCCAGGTCCAAGTCACCCTGTTCCGTCTCGGTCAGCAGCTTGTTGAGCTTGGATTGGGCGATCTTCTGTCCGACCAGCGCCTCATCGCGCGCCAGCCGGAACGACTCGACGTCGAGCTGGGCCAGGAGCTGTCCCTCGCGCACGGCCTGGCCGGCCGACGCCAGGACTTGCAGAACCCGACCGTTGGTGTCGAACGACAGCGACAGTTCCGCTTCCGGCTCGATGTTGCCGGTGGCGCTCACCGTACTGGCGATCGAGCCGCGGGACAGCGGAAAACTCTCGAAGGCGGTCTCGTTCGGGTCTTCCCGCTGGGGCAGCGGAATGGGTAAATCAATGGTCCCCTGCTGTTGAAGGACAACCAGTACTCCCGCTCCGACGAGCAGAACCACCACCAATGCACCAAGGATTTTCTTGCCCATGAGGTTCCTAATCGGAAGCGGCCCGGAGGACCGCCTGTTTCATATTCTCTTCGGACCGACCCGGCCGTCCTGCATGTATATACGCAGCGGATGTCGGCTCCGTTGCAGGGGAGTGTAACCGACGGCATCGCCCCTTGAGGCGATCTTTGCACTTTTGACGCGTGCGACCGGGACAACTCGATTGGCGGCCCCGCCGCCGGCGGGGCTCAGGCCTCGGCGCCCACCTCGATACCCGACAGGTGCTCCAAGGCCTTGATCAGGGCGTGGTTGCCCTCCTCGTGCAGGCCGCGGGCCTCGAGCGTGCGGTACAGATTGAAGATTTGCGCCGTGACCGGAATGGGCACGCCCATCTCGTCCGCCGCCGCCAGGACCAGACGCAGGTCCTTCTGCTGCAGGGACACCATAAATCCCGGCGACCAGTCGCGCTGGATGATCTGGGGCGCGCGGTTGGTGAACATCCAACTGCCCGCTGCACCCTGACTGATGGCGTCGAAGGTCTTCTGGAGGTCCACTCCGCCAGCCTGGGCGAACAGCAGCGCCTCGCACATGGCCACGCAGTTGCCGACTACCAGGATCTGGTTGACCAGCTTGACGGTCTGGCCGGCTCCCTGGGCACCTACGTGGGTGATGGTGGTGCCCATCGCCTCCAGGCACGGCCGGGCCCGTTCGAAGTCCTCGGCCCGGCCGCCGACCATGATGCTCAGCGTACCCTTCTCCGCGCCTTCGCTGCCGCCGCTGATGGGGGCGTCCAGCATGGAGGCGCCCTTGGCCTTCAGGGCCTTGGCAATCTCCAGGGTGGCCTGGGGACTGATGGTGCTGCAGTCGATCACCAGCGAACCGGGTGAAACGCCCTCAAGCACCCCTCCGGAACCCAGGACCACGGCCTCAACGTCGGGCGTGTCGCTGACGCAGGTGATGACAACGGGACAGCCCCGGGCCACGGCCGCCGGACTCTCCGCGCGGGCCGCACCGGCCTCTACCAGTCCGTCGGCGCGGCTGGCCGTCCGATTCCAGACTTCCACCTCAAAGCCCTTGGCCAGCAGGTTGGCCGCCATGCCGCGACCCATGATGCCCAGACCGATAAAGCCGATTTTCTCCGCCATGCTGCCTGCTCCTGTCCTGTGGGAATGTTCTTGGGGGTGGTTCCGCCTACATCGGCGCGCGCCGGCACCAAGGGGTGGGCACAGCTGCGGGCACGGACGGAGTTCGGGGGCGGCCGGCGCGCGTCCGGCCGCGGGGCGGGATCAGAACAGTTCCTCGGCGACGCCCGAATTCCAGTCGTCCTCCTCGGTCAGCACGGGCTCCTCGCCTTCGTGTTCCAGGAAGATGTCAAACTCCTGCTCCATCTCGTCGCCCTCGCCCATGGCAGGTTCGACGTCCACCACGAAGCGGCCGCCGGGCAGCATGTCGTCGACTTGCAGGAGCTGGTCGCTGATGGGGTCCTGCAGCTGTTCCTGGATGATGCGCCGCAGGGGCCGGGCACCATACTCCCGGCTGTAGCCGCGCCGGGACAATTCCTGGATGGCCTCCGGTGTCACCGCGAGCTCCAGTTCCAGCTCGGCCAACTGTTCGCGCAGCTCGGTCAGCTCAAGGTCCACCACCTTGTAGATTTCGTCCCGGCTCAGGGCCCGGAAGACCTGGGTGCCGTCCAGGCGGTTGACGAACTCCGGCCGGAACACCTTCTTCACCTGTTCCATGACCTGGGCGCGCATGCGCTCATATTCCTGTTGTTGCAGTTCCTCCTCGTCGCCGGCCAGTTCAAACCCGAGGCGGTTGTCGCCGGTGATCAGGTTGGCGGCGATGTTGCCGGTCATGATGATGACGGCATTGCGGAAGGTGACGTTGCGCCCCTTGGCGTCGGTCAGGGTGCCGTCCTCCATGATTTGGAGGAGCACGTTGAAGACCTCGTAGTGGGCCTTTTCGATCTCGTCCAGCAGAATCACACAGAAGGGCTTGCGGCGAATCGCCTCGGTCAGCTGGCCGCCTTCGCCGTAGCCCACATAGCCGGGCGGGGAGCCAATCAGACGGCTGACGGTGTGCCGCTCCATGTACTCGCTCATGTCGAGCCGGATCAGGTGATCCTCCGAGCCGAACATGTACTCGGCCAGCTTCTTGGCCATGTAGGTCTTGCCCGTACCGGTGGGACCCAGAAACAGGAAGCTGCCGATCGGCCGCTTGGCGCTCTTGAGGCCGGTGCGCGCCCGGCGGATGGCGCGGCAGATGAAGTCGATGGGGCCGTCCTGGCCAATGATGATGCTCTTCAGGTGCTGGTCCATCTCCAGCAGCCGGGCCTTTTCCTCGCCGGCGATGCGGCTGGCCGGAATGCCGGTGGTCATGGACACCACTTCGGCGATGTCGGCGGCGGTGACCTCGGGCAGGTTCGACTTCTCGCTGTGGGCCTCCTTCTTGGCCTGCAGTTCCGACTTGAGCTCGTTTTCCCGGTACTGGAGCTGCATGGCCTCGTCGAAGCGGTTGTTGTCCAGGGCTTCCTGGCGGCTCTTCTCCACCTCCTTGAGGTTGCGGTAGGTTTCCTGCAGCGAACTGATGGGCGACTTGTACATGCGCACCCGGCTGCTGGCCTCGTCAATCAGGTCGATGGCCTTGTCCGGCAGGAAGCGGTCGTGCAGGAACCGGACCGCCATCTGGGCCGCCGCGTCGATGGCCTCGTCGGAAATCACCAGCCGGTGGTGGTCCTCGTAGCGGGACTTGAGGCCCTGCAGAATGTCGACCGTTTCGTCCAGGGTTGGTTCCTGCACGCGAATGGGCTGGAAGCGCCGATCGAGGGCGGCATCCTCCTCGATGAACTTGCGGTATTCGTCCGAGGTGGTGGCGCCGATGACCTGCAGTTGGCCGCGCGCAAGGGCCGGCTTCAGGATGTTGGCGGCGTCCACGCTGCCGCCGGCGGCGCCGGCGCCGACCATCATGTGCATCTCGTCGATGAACAGGATGGCTCCGGAATCGGTGAGTTCCTTCAGAAGCTTCTTGAGCCGTTCCTCGAACTGGCCCCGGTACATGGTACCAGCCACCAGGCCGCCCACGTCCAGGTTGATCACGCGCTTGTCCATCAGGGTTTCGGGCACGTTGCCCTCGACCACGCGCTGGGCCAGGCTTTCCACGATGGCGGTCTTGCCCACCCCGGGCTCGCCGACCAGGGCCGGATTGTTCTTGTTCCGGCGGTTCAGGATCTGAATCATGCGCTCGACCTCGACCTGGCGGCCGACGACCGGATCCAGCTTGCCCGCGGCCGCCGCGGCCGTCAGGTCGTATCCCAGCTGGTCCGCGATGGGGGTTGCGCTTTCGGAATCCTTGCCGCCCTTGCGCCGGGAGGTCTGGGGACGGGCCAGGATGGCCTGTGTCTGGGAGCGGATTTCATCGATTTTGACCCCCAGGCCCTCGAGGATCAGCATCGCCGTGCTGTCCGGCTGGTTCAGGAGGCCCAGCAGGAGGTGCGCGACCTGGATGCGCTTGTGGTTGAGCCGGTTGGCCTGGGAGAAGGCGTACTCGATGATGTTCTTGACCCGGGGCGCCAGCCGGGGCTGGGACTTGGACGGACGGTCGCCGCGTCCGGTCTTGTGCTCGATGGCCCGGATGACCTGCTTGGGCTCCACGCCGGCCTTGCGCAGGATCAGGACCGCCGATCCTTTCTCCACCCGCACCAGGCCCAGCAGGAAGTGCTCCGTGCCGACGTAGGAGTGGTTCAGCCGCACGGCCTCTTCGTGGGCCACCGACATGACCCGCCGTGCATTGCTGGTGAAATACTGGAAGGGATCCTTCTTCTTCTCCGGCATGGGGCTGTTCCTATGTGGCGGCGCCGGCTTCGAACAGTCGGCTGCGGGTCTACCGCTCCAGGTTCATCCAGAAAGGATTGGCGCGCATGCCCGAGGGTACGGGTAAGGACACGTTCCATGGATGCGGCATGGGGACACGCATCGAATCTGGGTGATTATACGCCCGGCTGCGAACCGGGTGTGCAGAGGAGGCGGGGTGGTGGACGGCGACGGACACCGGCGGCACTCTGTAATGGACAGATCCTGAGGAAATTGGTGCATCAGCACAACCCCGTCACCCTGGATACTTTCAATGCTACTAACCCCGTTTGGCTCTGTCAAACGGCTCGGATCCTTCCGCGCGGCGTGGCGCGCAGGGGCTCTGTCCCCTGCCATACCCCTGTTGGCTGGGGGCGGCAGCGGGTTCGGATCCTATTTTCATATGAAGTTCATATACAACCTTGGGGTACCTCCAGGGACTTGGCCGCCGGCATCCGGCCGGCGGAAACCGTGGCTGCATCGGGTCCGCGGACCACTTGTCGTTTGAATGCCGTTCGACGCATAACCTATACTCACAGGTGGGCAGGCAGGTTACCCTGCCGGGGTGCATGCGTGCCGGCGGAAATCGAACATGTCCCACACTCGGCGCACAGTCCACCGAAATCGACTAGGAGGCCTGGTTGGCTGAAGCCCGTGGTTTCGCACAAGGAGCGTCGATAAGCACCGTGTTTCCTGACACTTTCTGCCCCATCCTGTAGGTCGTGAAGACAGCCAAGGTCACGCGCATCCTGCACAGCCAGGGGTTGCACAAGGCCAAGTTCGATCGGTTGACGCGGATCGCCGTGCTGTGCGGGCGCGTCCGTGCCGACGCGTGGCAACGCTGCAGCGGCCTGTCCACAGCGCAACAGTCCGCGTACGAGATCCGCAACGCCTGGATGGCGGAAGGCTATGACTGGCACGGCCTGCCAGCCCGGTTGGGCAAGGCCACGTTGTCCGATGCCCTGGGAGACATCGCGGCCGCGCGGGACGCGGCCAAGGTGCCGGTCAAGAAGGCCATTCGGCACAGGACCCGCGGAAACGGTGAGGAACGCCACCGTCTGTATTCCCTGTTGAAGCGCAACCGCTGGGATGAGGATTCCTTTCTGCACCGCCAGATGCGCAAGCAGTGGCAGGGCGGCACCTCACGCGTGACCAACCAGATCGTGGCCGACACCGGTTCCTACACGACCAAGGTCTGGCATGGACGGGCCTGGGTCCATCTGCAGGGCTTGGAACGCGGCCAGCGCATCGCCCTCCCGCTGCGGGGCACGCATCTGCCCACTGGAACCCTGCGGATCATCCTGCAGGACGACGGCCAGGTGGCGATCCACTACGCCATCGACGAGACCGCCGTATGCAGCACGAAGCCCTGCGGGGATGGCGAACTTGGTGTTGACAAGGGTTACACCGAGGCCTATACCGACAGCGAAGGCGAGCGGCACGGCGAAGGCCTGGGCGACCTGCTGGCCGCGGAGAGTGACGCCCGCAAGGTCAAGGGCCAACGGCGCAACCAGCTGCGTGCGGTTGAAGAGAAGCACCGTGAGGCCGGGCGCATCAAGAAAGCCGACAACATCCGCCGCAACAACCTCGGCAACCAGAAGTGGGATCGCCGGCAGAAGAAGCACACGGCGCAGACGCGCGACTTTCTCTGCCACGCCGCCCACCGCGTCGTCGACCGCGCCGGCACCATCGCCTGCGAGGACCTGACGGCCCCCATGTCGTCGTCCAGGTATCGCCACCGCGACACCAACCGCCGTCTGAGCGGCTGGGTCAAGGGCCTCATGGCCGACACCCTCTCCTCGATATCTCGGCGCCGAGGTTCGGCGCTGGTGTTGGTGAACCCCGCCTACACGTCGCAAATCGACTCCCGCACGGGCCTGTTGCAGGGCACGCGTCGCGGGGACCGGTTTTACGGCCTGGACGGAGTCGTGCTGGATGCGGACACCAACGCCGCCCGCAACATCCTGCAGCGCATGTACGATGACGGGATTACGTTGTACACGCCCTACCGGGAGGTCAAGCGCCTGCTGTTGGATCGAAGCGGGACACCGGATGGGACTGCTCATCCCGGACTCGAGCCTGCCAGGCAGCCGACGCTGCCCTGACCGGCCGAGAGCGAATTACCTACCCTTGTTTGTCAAGAACTTACAAGAATTAAGGAACAGATTCCATGACAAGAGTTAGATGGCTCCTCTTGCCCATCCTGTTGATGCTCATGCTGTCGGGTTGCGCACCGCGCATCTTCGGCGGCGATACGGCCGCGGCCGCCGAGACCGGCGGCATGGTGCTGGACCTGCCGTCCATCGTTCTGGACGTCGACAGCACCGGTGCGGTCTCCTCCGAACAAATCCCGCTGGACCTGATTCCCGGTCTCGGCGACATTACCCTGCCCGAAGACATCGTGGCGGCCTTCGTCAGCAACGGCAACCAGTACCTGCAGATTGAGACCCACCCGAACGGCCTGGTCCTGTTCCTGGACGGCAAGCCCTTCTTCGGTTCCGTGTTCTACGACGACGACGTCCTGAACACCCTGGGTCCGGTGCTGGAAGTCCTGACGGCCAGTCCCGATGACGCCGGGGACGAGGAAGCGGCCGCCGAGGAGGAGTCCGAGGAACCGGATCTGGTGGAGTCGATGCTGCCGGTCCTGCGCAACGTCGGGATGGGTGTCACCCTCCGTTTCCCCGTGGCCGAGGGGATTGCCCGGCGCGACATGCCCAGCATCCGGGGCTACAAGAGAAAGACGGCCGCCGACATGGTCAGGATCAAGCGGGAAGAACAGTCCCTCCGCGTCAACGAGGTGCCCATCCAGGTGGCCCCGGACGGGAGCCTGAGCACGTCCAACTTCCTGGTCAGCATCATGCTGTCCCAGCTGCCGCCCGGTGTGGGCCTGCCCGAATCGGCCCTGGAGGGCCTGAGCGAGCGCGGCATCACCTCGTTGACCCTGGCCACGCGCCCCGTGGGCCTGACGGTTGGCATCAACGGCAATCAGCTGCCCACCATGCTGTGGGACAGCGGTGAACTGGACAACGTCCTGGCCTGGGGTTCGGATTCCGGGTACCTGGCCGAAAAGGTTCCCGAATTGTCGCCTCAGGTGTTGGGGATTGTTGTGCCCTTCCTGACGGGCAGCCCGTTCAACATCGAGTTGATCCTGCCTGGCGGCTGATGCGGCCCGCACAACCGCGCAACTGAAAAAAACAGGGCCGCCTCTTGGCGGCCCTCGTCGTTCAGGGGTTGCGTGGAATGCGTAGCGGCCCGGCCGCCGGTGTCCGGAACCGGAGGTACGGGCCGGATGCGGCCCACCGGAACGGCCAAAGTGGATCGGACAGGACTCGAACCTGTAACCCCGGAGTTATGAGCACCTTGCTCTGCCATTGAGCTACCGATCCGCAGAGCGGGTAGCGGGAATCGAACCCGCATTTTCTGCTTGGAAGGCAGATGCTCTACCATTGAGCTATACCCGCACGATCCGGCCGGGAGAAGCCGAATTGCAGGTCGGGGAGAGAGGATTTGAACCTCCGACCCCAGCGTCCCAAACGCTGTGCGCTAACCGGGCTGCGCTACTCCCCGACGAGAGGACGCGGATTTTACACCACCGCCGCCGGACCGGGGGATTGTGAAGCCGGAGGGAGCACTGTTTGGGGCTTGTGGCCGCCGGTCTGCAGCCACGAGGCCGCAGGGCCTTCCGCCATGGGCGTCAGACAATCCCGCATTCGGTGATGCCTCTTCCAAATGGCCTGTATCGGGGCGGGAGTGCCCTGCCTGCGCGCCCTGCCGCGGTCCGGCCGAAATCGATGTTGCCGACCACCCTCCGCCTACGACGGATTCAACCTTGGCGGGGCCGTTCAATTTCCTCCGATCCGCCGTCACGGTGATTGGCTCGCGCCCGGCACTTCAATAGGCGCAACCACCCTCCGCCACCCCTGTTGGCATCGGCCTTGGGCCAAGGCCGATAGCCCTGTATGCCGAACAGGATTAGCGTGCCGGCACGGCCGACGTGCGAAGAGACTCCTCAAGCTCGGCCAGCCGCTCTTCAGGCACCGAGTCCCGGAACGCCTCGATCAGATGGGCCGGGGCTGCCACACCGAACCGGTATTGGTTCATGTAACGGCGCAGTCTGTCCGTGAACTCCTCATTGCCGATGTCCAGCCAAATCTCGCCCAGCAGCACCGCGGGACGCCGATAGTGGGTGGCGTGGTAATGGTCGAAGTTGTGATGGGGCTGGTCCAGCCACCATGGCTCATCTCCGGCAAACTCGTCTCCGAAACCCTCATGGAGGTGCCGCCAGTAGGCAATGAACTGCGACCCGCTGAAATTCTGGTCGATGGCTTCCATCATGTAGACATAGGACAGTTCAGCCAATCCCTCATCCAAACCGGGAAAATGGATGGGATCATTGTGCACTTGGAGGTAAATCCATTGGTGGGACACTTCGTGTGTCACCGCAAAGGCCGTATCAAAGGGATGATCCCGGTATCGCGCGATGCCTATCTGTATCAAATTGGAATATTCCATCGCCGTTTCCCTGAGCGGAGACGAGACAAGGGTCAAATGCGCATAGGGATAGGGCATCCAGGCTTCTGAGAAGAAGGCCAATGCCTGCGCCGCCTGGTCCAGGGCCCGCAGGGCAACCGTCTCGTCTTCGGCATGGTAAAAGGATTGAACCCGAACACCGTCCACATCCAGGCTGGCGATTTGGTACAGGGGACTGGCCTGCAGGACGAAACCCCGTACCGGGCCGGTCACCCACTGCCGGCGCGTGTGCCCAGGGGCCACCGCCTCCTCGTGCACGGGAGTGCCACTGCCCACCAGCACCAATTCGGCAGGGGCCGTGGCGGCCACGGTCATGAATACGGCGTCGTGGAACCGTATGTCGGTATAGGACGGAATCGCCTGTATCCACCAGCCCTCTGCATTGGTACCCGGTGCTCCCGGTGCATGCACCGCCAATTCAGGGTAGAAGTGCGGCAGATTGATCATGTCCTGATTGGCCCCATTGCGCACATGGACATCTTCGTTTGACAGCTGGGCGTAGTGAAGGTGCCAAGCGAGTTCAACGCGAACCCACCGGCCTGGATCCAGAGGCGCTGCCAATGGCAGTGCGGCCACGGTTGCCGAAGGCGAAAGGACGTACTGGACGGGCTCCCCGTCCACCCACACTTCACTCAAGTGCATGTCGGTGTGCATCCGTGGATGATTGGCAGGAAGTCGGAACACGATTGAGGACCAGGCATCCGCACTGTTGTTGCGCAGTGCAATGACAGCCCTTCCTTCGAGCACCCTCCGTTCCGGGAAAAGCTGCACAGACATGTCGTAACGGGTCAGGTGGGACAGATCCGTCAGCATGGATTGAAATCCGGGGCGCAGGCCCTCGGCATACGTCGAGAGAGGCGGAAAACCTTCCGGCCCTTGGCTGACCGCTTCCGCTACTTCCGCAGGCACAACTTCCGTAGGCACGCGGTCGGCAAACAATGGCGCCGGCGTGGGGTGTTGTGCCGTTGCGGCCGCCAGCATGGGTGTCGGTGTTGGCAAGGATGCGCTTCCCGTGGAACCGGGGGGTGCCGCCATGTCTGGTTCGGGCCACAATGTGGTCTCCAGCAACATGCAGGACGATGCCGTAATCAAAACCGTGATACTGCGCACTCCCCACTCGGGTATGGTGCGGCAATGGCGGAGCGCGCGCCTCCAGACCTTCATAAATGCACAGTGGAATAGGGTTTCGCCAACTTGCCGGCACTTATCGAAAACAAATTCTGCTGGCAATGTTCCATTGAAATTGGAGGAGGGGAACCGTCTCCATGTTGGAGTCGGAGTTCAGGTGCAAAAAGTTCCATGGAGGGCGGCGCGCAAGCCGGCCAACGCGCTGCAGCCATGGTGCATGTTCCTTGTTCACGGTCCGGTCGTGGTCGCAGTCCTCACAGTCCTCTGCTTGCTCCACCGCGCACATCCCGACCACGGCTTGTGCAACTGTGCCTGGTTCCCTTTTTTGGCAACAGGAAATGGCCCGAATCCCGGCACTTTCATCCGAAGGGCGCCTCACCGGTGGACACAATGCAACTGTTCCGCCCCAACAACACCTCGGCGGGTTCGGCATGGCCGTGATCGCGTTGGCCTTGCCGTCCCCAAATACAACACCAGCCTGAAGCGCGGGCAGTGTACCTTAGTTCGGATGTCGGGTCCGCATGCACGCGGTGTGCGGAGCGGTCCATGCACGGTTTCGAAGCCGTGGGCATGTACCATTTAGCCGCCTCGCACCATTCTTGGATCGCCAGAACCCGGTTCCCGTTCCAACCGACATGAACGACCACACGCTTCGGCTGCTGGAATTCGACCATGTTCGCCGGCAGTTGGCCGACCTGTGCCACTACAGCGGCGGCATCGAGTTGGCCCGCACCCTGCAGCCGGGTCGTCGCCTGGCATCCATCCAGGCGCAGTTGGATCTCACTTGCGAGGCTTATGCTTTCCTGGCGGAGCAACCCGCCCCTCCGTTTGGCGGCGTCACGGATGTGGCGGAGTTGTTGTCCAGGGCCACGCGCCGGTCGCTTCTGCTGGGTGCCGAGTTGCGGGACATTCGGATCCTGCTGGATCGAACCGCCGCGCTGCAGAAGGTGTTTGGCAGTCAGGCGGAGGAGTATCCCGGCTTGGCTGCACTGGCCGCCCGCCTGCAGCCCTGCCCGCGGCTGGGCGCCGCGATTGCGGAGGCCGTGGACGAGCAGGGGGCAATCCTGCCCGGCGCCTCGCCGCTGTTGTCCTCCCTGCGCAACCGCATCCGGATTGCCCAGGGCCGGCTGTCCCGAATCTTGGAGGGGGTGGCCTCCAACGCCCGACTGGCCCCCTATCTCCAGGAAGCCATCGTCACCCAGCGGCAGGGCCGCTATGTCGTCCCGGTGAAGGCCGAATACCGCAGCAAGGTGCGGGGCATCGTCCACGACCAGTCGGCCAGCGGCGCCACGGTGTTCGTGGAGCCCTTCCAGGTTGTGGAGCAGAACAACGAGCTGCGCGTGCTGCTGGCCGAGGAGGAGGCGGAGATCAGGCGCATCCTGACGGTGCTGACGGCCCAGGTGGCCGACGCGGCCGCGGACATCGGCCACAACAACAGCGTGCTGGCCGAGCTGGACTTCACCCTGGCCAAGGGACGGCATGCCTGGGATCTGGAATGCACCGCGCCGGAGCTGCTGGCGTCGCCCGAATTCACGGTGCCCTACGCCGCCGGAGTGGAAGATGGGGGGCAGGGAGCTCCGCCGCTGGGCCATCCCGGAACCTGCATCTGGCTGCGCAAGGCCCGCCACCCGCTGTTGTCGAGGGACGAGGCGGTGCCCCTGGACTTCGAGCTGGGGCCGGAAACGACCCCGGCCGGCCACCGCCCGGCCCACGTCGTAGTAATCACGGGCCCCAACACCGGGGGCAAGACCGTGGCCCTCAAGACGGTGGGCCTGCTGCAGCTGATGGCCCAGGCCGGCCTCATGATCCCGGCCGGATCAGGCAGCCGCCTGACAGTCCTGCAATCCGTCTGGGCGGACATCGGCGACGAGCAAAGCATCGAGCAGAACCTCAGCACCTTTTCCAGTCACCTGACCAACATTGTCGGCATCCTCGAGGCCGCCGCCCCGGACAGCTTGGTGATCCTGGACGAGATCGGTGCCGGCACCGATCCGGAGGAAGGCTCGGCCCTGGCCCTGGCCCTGCTGGACCACCTGCGGCACCGGTCCGTCACAACCCTGGCCTCCACCCACTTCAGCGAAATCAAGCTGTACGCCCACAACACGCGCGGCGTCTCGAACGCGGCCATGGAATTCGATGTGGAGTCCCTGCGCCCGACCTACCGGCTCACCATGGGTTTGCCCGGGAAGTCCAACGCCCTGACGATTGCCCGGCGGCTGGGGTTGGACCAGGATGTGGTCGCCAAGGCGGAAGGTCACGTGCAGGCCGATGCTGCCAGTGCCAACTCCATGTTGGAGGACATCCGCAAGGCACGGCAGCAGGCCGTCGAGTCCCGGGCCGCGGCCGCGCGGGAAAGGGATTTGGCGGAACTGGCGCGCAAGGAACTGATGCTGCGCCTTAGTTCGGTCGAGGAGGATCGACAAGCCGTCCTGGCCGAAACCAAGGCCGAAATGGAGGGCCTGCTGGCGGAAACCCGGCGCGAAATGTCCCGGTTGCGCAGGACGGCCCGCAACCAAATGCCGCCGGACGGATTGGGGAGACGGACCGGATCCCGAGCCGCGCCTGCATCCGAGACCGAGAAGGACCTGGCCGCCCTGGCGGCCAAGGTGCCCGCGGCCGCACCGGTGGGCATGCGGTCGACGCCCCTGAGAGTGCCCGGACAAATCGCCGTGGGTGATACGGTATGGGTGGGCCGTCTGCAAACCACTGCCAAGGTGACGGCCCTGCTGCCGGACGGCAAACGGGCCGAGGTGCACGCCGGCGGCATGCGCTTCAAGGCCAAGCTGCCGGAACTGGAATTGCGCAGCCGCGCACAGGAGGAGGAGCCGAAACCGGCGACCGTGATGACAACGACCAGGACGGCGGTCCGCGATGTGGCGACCGAACTGGACATCAGGGGCGCGCGGGTCGAGGCCGGGGTGGAGACGGTAAACCAGTACCTGCACGATGCCTGGGAGTGTCAGTTGCCCTGGGTGCGGGTCATTCACGGGAAGGGAACCGGGCAGCTGCGATCGGCGATTCGGGATCTGATGCGGCGGCACCCCCACGTGGCCGGCATCCGGTCCGGCGAGACCGGCGAAGGCGGCGAGGGTGTAACCGTGGCGACCATCGGCAAGGACTAGGGGGACGGATCCGTGTGGCGACACTTTTTCGGCGATCTGATTCTGCTTTTGGCCATCCTCCTGGCCATCTATGTGGGCGTGGTCCTGCAGTTCTTTGGCTAGCCGGCCGGCGGTGCCTGCAATGAACATGCAAGGACTGCCGCTTGATGCGGAGGAGGTGCGTCCGTTCTATGCCGACGCCGATCCGATCCACGATTTCGACCATGTGATGCGGGTGGCCGCCCTCGGCTGGCACTTGGCCCGGGCGGAGGGGGCCAATCCTGAAATTGTGCGCACGGCTGCCCTCCTGCACGATGTGCCCGTCACCGGGACGGCGAGGGAGGATCATCATGTGGTCGCTGCGGAGCAGGCGTCGGACTACCTGGTTGGGCGGGGCGTGCCGGCCGCGGCCGTCGATCTGGTGGTGGACTGCATCAAGGGACATCGCTTCCGCAACCGCGGCGCCGCCCGGAACAGCCTTGAAGCCAAGTGTCTGTACGACGCCGACAAGATTGATGTGCTGGGCGCGATTGGCATTGTCCGTGCCTTTGCCTATGCCGGCCTCCATGGCCATTCGCTGTGGCACTGTGCCACCTTCGCCGCTTCGGAACCGGAACTCGCCGCAGGGACATGGCCGTCCACGCCGGCCCTTGAGTGGCGCACCAAGCTGGACCGGCTGGTCGATTCAATGCATACGGCCAGCGGCCGCGCGCTGGCCGCGCAACGGCACGCCGTGGCCCTGCGGTTTTGCGAAGCCCTGCAGGCCGAATACCTGCAGGCGTTGTCACCCAGTCCACTGAGTCCACAGGAATAGGATGCACCATGTCATCGGTTAGCGAGCACAGGGCCCAGGCCGAAGGCCTTGGCGCGGTTTCCGTAGGTGTCCTGACGGTGAGCGACACGCGCGATCTGTCGACCGACAAAAGCGGCCAACTGATCCTCGATCTGGTGGCCGAGGCCGGACACAACACGGCGGAGCGCCGGCTGGTGCAGGACGAACCGGACCAGATCCGGGGCGCCGTCCTGGACCTGTGTGGATTGGGTCTGGATGCCGTGCTGTCCAGCGGCGGCACCGGTATCGGCGCACGCGACCAGACCTGCGACGTGGTCCGGCCCCTGCTGGAGAAGGAACTGCCGGGCTACGGCGAACTGTTCCGGATGCTGAGCTGGGAGGAGGTGGGTTCGGCGGCGATGCTGTCGCGCGCCGTGGCCGGGACCGTGGGCCGAACGCTGGTGTTCTGCATGCCGGGTTCGTCCAACGCCGTGCGTCTGGCCATGACCCGGCTCATTCTTCCGGAACTCCGCCATCTGGTCCACGAATTGCATCGTTGAGCACCAGCCGGGCCGCGGAACCGTGTGTGGGGCCGGCCACTCCCCAGGTGCGCCGCACAATGTACAGGGGCCGGCCCTTGACTTCGTCGTAGATGCGGCCCAGATAGGCACCGATGATGCCGAGGAAGATGAGCTGGACCCCGCCCAGCAACAGGACGCTGACCAGGGTCGTGGCCTGGCCGCCCAGCGCGTTGATGCCGCTCACGCGCAGGATGATGACGGCCACGATGCCGGCCAGGGCCAGCAGGGCCAGCAGGAACCCCAGATAGGAGGCCATGTAGAGGGGCTGGTAGCTGAAGCCGGTGACGGCATCCAGCATGATGCGCAGCATGGACCGCAGCGGATACTTGGTTTCGCCGGCGTAGCGTTCGGCGCGGTCGAACCGGACTCCCGTCTGCCGGAAGCCCACCCAGCTGCTGAGGCCGCGCATGAACCGGTGCCGTTCGCCCATGCCGCAGAGCACGTCCACCACCTGCCGATCCAGCAGGCGGAAGTCGCCCGTGTCCAGTGGGAGGTCCACGCGCATCAGGGAACGCATGAGGCGGTAGAAGAGACTGGACGTGGCCTTCTTAAAGAACGATTCCCCCTCGCGGCTGCGCCGGGCCGCATAGACCACGTGGTATCCCTCCCGCCACTTGGCGATCAGGTCCCGGAGGACCTCCGGCGGATCCTGGAGGTCCGCATCCATGATGATGACCGCATCGCCGCGTGCGAAGTCCAGGCCGGCCGAAATGGCGATCTGCTGATTGAAGTTGCGGCTCAGGTCCACCACCTTGATCCTGGGGTCGTGCTGCTGCATGGAGACCAGAATTTCCAGGGTGCGGTCGCGGCTGCCGTCGTTGACGCAAATCAGTTCCCATTCGAGATCGGGCTCCTGATCCCCGCCGTCCCAGGTGGCGATCAGCGTTTCACAGAATGTGCGGGCGACCGGTTCCTCGTCGTAGAACGGCACCACAACCGAGATCAGCATAGGAGGACCGGGGCGCGGAAAGACAGGAGAATCCGGCAACGGAAAGCAGCGGCAAGCGGTGCTAACATGGGGGTCATTATCTCAAACCGGTTGGATCCTGCGTCCCCCTTTCGGCCCACAGTGTTGTCCCCTCCCGGGGCGCGCCACGGCGACAGGCCACAACGGCGGCCGCCGTCCCTGCATCGACGTCTCATCTCTCATGAGTTTCTCTCGCAGCCTGCTGCGCCTGGCGGGTTTCGCGGGCGGAGCCCTGTTGGGCTTGCGCCTGCACTGGTTTCGACAGCCGCGGCCTTGGCCGCGGCAGCTGGCATCCTGGCTGGACAGCGATCTGCGCCGCCGCTGGCTGGATCCGGCTTCCCTGCTGGACCCGATCGGGGTCCAGCCCGGCATGCATGTGCTGGAAGTGGGGTGTGGTACCGGGGTCGTGACCGAGGAGTTGGCGCGCCGCGTCGGTGAGCAGGGCACCGTGACCGCGCTCGACATTCAGATGGCACTGATTCAGCGTGCCCGGACGCGCCTGCGGGAGGCCGGGCTGGCGGACCGGGTGCGGTTTCTGTTCGCCGACACGGCCGGTGCGCCGCTTGACCCGCAGTCCGCGGACCTGATCGTGCTGGGTTCCGTGCTGGGGGAGATTCCCGATCCCCATCCCATGCTGACGACCCTGTTCGGCGTGGCCAAACCCGGGAGTCGACTCGCCGTCTACGAGGAACCGCTCATGCCGGGCGCCCTGCCCCCCGCCATGGTCCAGATGCACCTGCATGCCGCGGGGTTTCGGCGCGGCGGGCACATCCGGCAGATGACCCACTGGCTGGGGGTGTACTACCGCGATGGGGACGAGTGGGATCCGAACCTGAAACCGGGGACCATCCTGTGAGTGAAGAAGCCCGGCCGCGGCGACTGGAGGAAAGTGTCGAGTCCCTGACCGGGGCCGACCTGCCCTTTCGCACCCCGGACCTGTCCGGCATCGGCGGCCGCATTCGGGTCCAGCCGGAGGATTTCCGGGTGACGGAGATCCCGGCCTACGAACCGGCCGGCCGCGGCCCCCATCTGTACCTGTCGGTGACCCGGACCGGCCACACCACACCGGAGGTGGCGGACCTCCTGGCGCAGGCCCTCAATGCGGACAAAGGTGCGGTGGGCTACGCCGGCCTCAAGGACAAGCGGGCCTGCTCCACGCAGACGTTCAGTGTGTTGGCGTCCAATGGGTTTGTCCCGGACGAGGAGTGGGTGGCCCGCCGCCTGGCCGCCGAGACCTCCTTGCAGGTCAACTGGATGCGGTGCCACGGCAACAAGCTGCGAACCGGACACCTGCGGGGCAACAGCTTTGACATCCTGGTTCGGCACCCCGACACGCCGCCGCCGGAGGCGGTTGCCCGTGCGCAAGTCGTCGCGGACGCCCTGAGGCGGGACGGCCTGCCCAACTGGTTCGGTCCCCAACGCTTCGGCCACGAGGGTCGGAACGTGATCAAGGGTTGGCGGATTGTGCACCGCGGGTGGCGCGCGCACCGTCGCTGGCTGCACAAACTCCTGCTGTCCGCCTACCAGTCCTGGCTGTGCAACCGCTATTTGTCCCTGCGCATGCACGAAGGCCTGCTGGATTGCTGTCTGGCCGGCGACGTGGCGCGCAAGCATGAAACGGGCGGCATGTTCCTGGTGGAGGATGCGGCAGCGGACTCCCAACGGCAGGTTGCCGGCGAGATTTCCTTCACGGCCCCGATGTACGGCCACAAGATGTGGGCGGCCGAAGGCGCCGCCGGTGAATTGGAGGAACGGATCCTGGCCGAACAGGAGCTGGTCGGCTTCAATTGGCGACGGGGTAAAGTAACAGGTACCCGACGCACCGGCCGCCTGGTGCCCTCGGACCTGTCGGTGCAGGAGGCGGCGGACGGCATCCGGCTGTCCTTCTCGCTGCCGAAGGGCGGCTACGCGACGGCTGTGCTGCGGGAAGTCATGAAGGTGGGCAATCCGGACCTGGCAGAGGATTAAGCGAGCGTCATGCAAATTCCGCTCTTTCCGCTCAACACGGTGCTGTTTCCCGGCATGGTGTTGCCGTTGCAGATCTTCGAGCCCCGGTACCTGAAGATGGTGGCCCGTTGCCTGTCGGACGAAGGCTGCTTCGGCGTGGTGCTCATCCGCGAAGGCGGCGAGGTTGGACCGACGGCCGAGCCATACGGGGTGGGCACGCTGGCCCGGATCCAGTCCGTGGACAAGGAACCCAGTGGAACCCTGAACATTGTGGCGGTGGGTGTCCGGCGGTTCCAGATCAACGAGATGCTGGAGGATCAGCCCTGGCCGAGCGCCGACATCACGGAGTGGCCGATCGACCCGGGCGAGCCGTCCACCGTGGAACGGCTGAGCGACCGGGTTCGGGCGTTGTTCGGGGAGTACCGGACCAACCTCAGCGAGGCGACCAACCTGAAATTGAAGATCAACAGCATCCCGGACGAACCCGAGGCGCTGGCCTCGCTGGTGGCGATTGCGATGCAAATCGAGTTGCGGGACAAGCAGAAGGTGATCGAGGCCGAGACCCTGCCCGCCATGCTGGAGGCCGAGGTGGGGCTGCTGGCCCGCGAAAAGATGATCCTGGAGTATGTCAGGGACTCCCAGGACCGCCAGAAGCATTTGCGTCTGGGCCCCACCGGTCAGATGTTCCTGAACTGACAGGCGTGCTAGACTAGTCGGCCCACGGGGGATTAGCTCAGTTGGCTAGAGCGCTACCTTGACATGGTAGAGGTCACTGGTTCAAGTCCAGTATCTCCCACTTTCTCGACCCGGGACGCCGACGGTGGATTGCGTTGCGTTGGTGCCCGGTTCCCTTCTCCGCTTTCTCGCCTGCTACAATCCCGGCCCAGTTCAGGGCCGGTCTCGGTGCTTGGCCCTTAAAGCGTGGATCGGGCCATGTCCGGCAGATCCCGACCGGATGCAGAGAGTTCCCGCCCTGGCTGCAAGCGGGAGCCCGGATCGCCGCCGGATACCACCCGGGAGCGGGACGGGACATCCGGCGCGGCCGGATCCAACCGTCCCCGGCAGGCTCCGTTACCGGCCGCATGAGCGGCGCCCGTGGGGCGCAAGCCAGGTGGAACCGCGAGGCAGTGCATCGTCCAGGCGACAGGGCACTGCCGTTTTGATTCTGCGGACTGTCGGTCGACAGTCCCGAACATGGATCAGGAGTGATCGCGGTGAGCAAGCAGCAAGGCACGCAGGAAGACAGGCTGTACCGGATTCGGCACAGCGCCGCCCATGTCATGGCCCAGGCCGTGCGCGAACTGTATCCGGACGCCCGGCTGGCTATCGGGCCGCCGATTCAGGACGGTTTCTACTACGACTTCGACCTGGGCATGGAAGAGGGCCGACCCCGCACCTTCCTGCCGGAGGACCTGGAGGAGATTGAACGGCGTATGCGCCGCATCATCGGCGGCCAGCATCCATTCGTGTACCGGGAGGTCGGTGCCGACGAGGCCCGCGAGCTGTTTGTCGACGAACCCTACAAGCTGGAGCTGATCGAGGGCCTGGTCGAAGGCACGGTGGACGAGTACGGCGAGGAAACCGAAGGCAGCCAGGTCATCTCGACCTACACCCAGGACACCTTCGAGGACCTGTGCCGCGGTCCCCACGTGGAGCATACGGGCCAGATTCCGATTGAAGGCGTCAAGCTGATGAGCGTGGCCGGCGCCTACTGGCGCGGCGACGAGCACAGGCCCATGCTGCAGCGGATCTACGGCACCGCCTGGGCGAACGGCAAGCAGTTGAAGCGCCACCTCAAGATGTTGGAGGAGGCCCGCCAGCGGGACCACCGCAAGCTGGGCCGCGAACTGTCGCTGTTCGTCTTCGACGAGGAGGTGGGGCCCGGCCTGCCCCTGTGGCTGCCCAACGGCGAGGTCATCATCAACGAACTGGAACAACTGGCCCGCGAGATGGAAACGGCGGCCGGCTACCGCCATGTCCGGACCCCGCATCTGACCAAGGAAAGCCTGTTCGAGCGCAGCGGCCATCTGCCGTACTACGCGGATTCCATGTATCCGCCCATGGAGATGGAAGGGGTGCGCTACTACATCAAGCCGATGAACTGCCCCATGCACCACAAGATCTACGGCAGCGAGCCCCGCAGCTATCGGGATTTGCCGTTGCGCCTGGCCGAATACGGCACCTGCTACCGGTATGAGAAGAGCGGCGAGTTGATGGGGCTCATGCGCGTGCGGTCGATGCAGATGAACGATGCCCACATCTACTGCTCGGAAGAGCAGTTCGCGGCCGAGTTCATGGGTGTGATCGAGCTCTACCTGCACTACTTCCGGCTGTTCGGCATCGAGCAGTACCAGATGCAGCTGAGCACCCACCATCCCAGGGGCCTGGGCAAGAAGTACGTGGACAATGCGCGGCTGTGGGCGCGTACCGAGGATCTGGTCCGGCGCACCATGCAGGAGGGGGAGGTGCCGTATGTCGAGGTGGCGGACGAGGCCGCCTTCTACGGACCCAAAATCGACGTGCAGATTTGGAGTGCCATCGGCCGTGAGTTCACGCTGGCCACCAACCAAGTCGACTTCGCGGTCCCCTCCCGTTTCGATCTGGTGTTTGTCAACTCGGACGGCGTGGAGGAGACGCCGCTCTGCATTCACCGGGCCCCGCTCAGCACGCACGAGCGCATGATTGGGTTCCTGACCGAGCACTACGGTGGCAACTTCCCCTTGTGGCTGGCACCCCAGCAGGTGCGCATCGTTCCCATCACCGACGACCATGTGGCCTCCGCCGAGGCCTTCCGGGCGGCCTGCGCGAGCCGCGGCCTGCGGGCGGAAGTCGATGCCTCGTCCGCGCGCATGAACGCCAAGATCCGTCAGGCGCAGCTTCTGCGCATCCCCGTGATGGCGGTGATTGGGGACCGGGAGGTGGCCGATGATACCGTGTCCCTGCGGCTGCGCAGCGGCCAGCGGCGGCAGGGCATGCCCCGCGCCGCCTGCCTGGCGCGCGCCGCCGACCTGGTGTCCGAACGCAGCGCGGACCTGCCGGCCCTGCTGGCCGCGTGACCGGTCCCGGACGGGGCGGGGCGGAATGCAATTTTGAAGTTCGGTCGGTCGGAATGCTAGGGTATACTCTGGAGTCCGGGCAACGGAGTCCAAGTTGTGTTGGCCGGAAGCCATGCCTGACAGGGAGTAGAGAGCCATAAGAAGAGGGAGACGCAACAACAACCGACGTCCGCAGATCGTCCTGCCGGACATCCGCGTGAACGAGCAGATCACCGCGCCCCAGGTGCGGGTGATTGATGATGCCGGTGAACAGATTGGGGTGATCGCCTTGGAAGAGGCGCGTGCCATGGCAACGGGACGCCAGTTGGATCTGGTGGAGGTTGCCCGCAACGCCAATCCTCCGGTCTGCCGCATCATGGACCACGGCAAGTACATGTTCGACCGCCAGAAGCGGGAACGTGACAAGCGGAAGGTTCAGTCGCGGGTGGAAGTCAAGGAGATCCGTCTCAGTCCGCGCACCGGCGAGCACGA
The DNA here is from genome assembly GCA_965219935.1 of Caldilineaceae bacterium. GTDB lineage: Bacteria > Chloroflexota > Anaerolineae > Caldilineales > Caldilineaceae > Bin34. The sequence goes on from CBDCOU010000003.1 coordinate 3,759,014, forward strand.
CGTGGCCATAGCGGTGGGCAAGATTGAACGGTTCATCGCGGACGGCTCGCGGGTCAAGGTGCGGGTGCGCTTCCGCGGGCGCGAGCGCTTCAACCAGGAAGTGGGCCGTCAGATGTTGCGCAAGGTGGCCCAGGAAGTCGCGGACTTCGCCACGGTTGAGTCCGAACCCTCCTCCGAAGGCAATACGCTGATCATGGTTTTGCTGCCGGCAACCCAGAAGAGCAGTGCGCCGGCCCGCCAGCGGGTACCGGCCGCGTAGGGACGAGTGCCATGCCCAAGATGAAAACCCACAAAGCCACCGCCAGCCGCTTCCGGATCACACGGAACGGCAAGGTCATCCGCCGCACCCAGGGCGGGGGCCACCTGCGGCGCAACAAGCATTCCCGCATGCGGCGGATCTACAAGAAGAACGTTGTGGGCAACGTGAAGAGCATGCGCAAGATGGTCCAGCGCATGGCTCCGGTTGTGGACAGCAGCTGACCCGTACCGGTCGGTGTCGGTCGCCCTCCGGACCTGTACCAGGAAACAGAAACACATGCCCCGTTCCCGCCCCAAGGTATACGCGCGCAATCGGCACAAGAAGGTGCTCAAGAGCACCAAGGGCCAATTTGGCGGCCGTTCGCGCCTGTTCCGCACCGCCAACGAGGCGCGGCTGCATTCGCTGCACTACGCCTACCGCGACCGGCGCACCCGGAAGCGCGATTTCCGTCGCCTGTGGATCACGCGCATCAATGCCGCGACCCGCATGCACGACATGAACTACGGCCAGTTCATCCATGGCCTGAAGCTGGCCGAGGTTGAGATCGACCGCAAGGTCCTGGCGGACATGGCCGTCCATGACGAAGCCGGGTTCGCCGCTCTGGTTGACGTGGCGAGGGCCCAGCTAGCCTGATCGCCCGAGCCCTTTGAAGGGTGTTCCAACCGGGAGTGTCCCGGTTCCGAGACCGAATCCGGCCATGGCCCTCCACGCGAGGGCCATCGTTTTGCGGACCGGGAACCCGGATTCCGGTGTTGGCCGGGTGCGCGGTGTCTCGAACTGCAAGACCGTACACGGCAGGAACCGAACCAACGCCGTGCCCGTCCCACGATTGCCGGCAATTGTGCTGTTAGGGGCATTCAAGGACAACATGGGCCGGCCTCGCGCACCGGTCGACCCGGCTTCTCGACAGACACCGCCGGATGGCATGCAGTGCGGGGGCCGTGATTAACTCGCCAAGCGGTCCCGCGTCCGACGGGGCAGGGTCATGTGGGGTTTGGAGATGTGCTGAACAGGCGATCCCGCAACCACCGTCTCGCTGGTGGCCGGTGTCAGGAGGCTCCATGTTTGTACTGAAATCCCCGACGCGCAAACATGGAACAGAATCGGCTCCATGTTTGCAGCGCGTGCAAACATGCACCTGTTGTTTGCAAATGGAGGCATCAAATCCAAACAAGGGATCGTTGATGTGTTATCGTGGCATGTCGTGCAAGCAACAGGTCTGTGGTGTTCCATGTTTGCGTCGGACACAAACAAGGCTTCGATGTCGCATCCAGGGTCTGATCGGCTCGAATCCACTCCACGGTCCGGCTCGACAGCCCCGGATGCGTCGTTTGTACCGAGGCTGGTCGGGACAGGGTCCAGCCTTCTGTTGACCAATTCCGGTTGGCTGCCCGGACAGCGAGTCCGTGTTCCAATCCTTACCGGTCACGGCGTCGGCGAGTGTGGTGCTGCATGCAGGTTGGTCAGGATGCGGATGGCTGGTCGTGGTGGGCAAGGGCCATGGAAATTGGCACCGATGCTGTCCAATCGCGTGGTCATCGCGCCCGACCACGGACTTCAACAACGGACTGGGGGTCGGTTCAGTTACCCGTTCGTCGTCTTGCCGGATAGGAACTGCAACCTGGCATCGCCTACCGGTGAATATCGCCCCACCATCAGGACCGAGAAGCCAACATGGCCGACCCTGTGATTTCCGCTTCAAGGGCAGGTCACTATGAGGAACAGCCGGAAGGGTTTCGGGCATTCCTGCCGGCCGATCTACCCCCTGATCCTCCTGTAGACTGGTCGGAATCCCTGTCAACCCGGTTGGAGGAGGCAAGCCTCGCCCTGGGTCGCCTGGACGGCATCATCCAGACCCTTCCCAATCCGGATCGGTTCGTGATGATGTATGTGCGCAGGGAAGCGGTGCTCTCATCGCAGATTGAGGGTACTCAAAGCTCGCTGCTGGACCTGCTGGCAGCCGAAGCTCGGATTTCGATGCCGGATACCCCTCAGGACGTATCCGAGGTGCTGAACTACGTACGGGCATTGAACCACGGCCTGGGGGCACTGGACAGCCGGGAGATTTCGGTTTCGCTTTTGCGCGAACTGCACGGCATCCTGTTGCGTGAGACACGCGGCTCCGAACTGTTGCCTGGAGAGTTGCGCGACCAGCAGGTTTGGATCGGCGCGCGTCATACACCGATTGCACAGGCATCGTTCGTACCCCCGCCCGCCAGCGCAGTGGCCCGTTCCCTCGACAGTCTCGTTGAGTACATCAATGTGCCCAAGGACCTGCCGGCGTTGATCTGGATTGGGTTGGTGCATGTCCAGTTCGAGACGATCCATCCGTTTTTTGACGGCAACGGCCGTCTGGGCCGCTTGTTGATTACGTTGTTGCTGCAGCGGGAAGGCAAGCTGAAACATCCCGTCTTGTACCTGTCGCACTATTTCAAGCGGCGAAGACCGGAATACTATGCCCACTTGCAGAGCGTGCGGGACATAGGTTCCTGGGAGAGTTGGCTCGCGTTCCACCTGGATGGGATCGCCGATGTTGCACGCAGGGCGGTCAGGGATGCGCAGGCGATTCTTGAGCTTCGGGAGGAGCATCGGCAGACGATAGCTCGCGAACTGGCACACCAGTCTGGAATTGGATATGTCCTGCTGGACAACCTGTTCGAACGACCTGTTGTCACCATCCGGGATGTGATGAGGATGTTGGATATTTCCTATGATGTGTCCCGCAGGTTAATCCTGAAGGTGGCATTGTTGGGCATTCTGGTTGAGATCGGAGGCCGCAAGCGCAACAAGGCCTGGCTGTACCGGGACTACTTCAACCTGATCAGCGTTTGAGCACTGTACGGTTCAGGTACCGCGGCAAGGACCATTGTGAATACATCTGTTCCCACAGCTGTTCGGATCGGCATCCCCCTGGATCTGATAGCCGACCTCCACGACCTCAATCCCTGGTGGACGGGTGCCCCCGCAGTGCCGATACCCGACACCCGCCGTCATCTGGTGGCCCGGGTACGCCGGCGTCTCGATACCGAAATCGCCCCCATCGTGGCGGTACGCGGACCGCGCCAAGTGGGCAAAACCACCATCCAGTCGCAAATCATTGCCGACCTGCTCGACGAGGGAGTTCCTCCAACCAGCATCATGCGGGTCCAGTTCGACCAACTGGCATCCACCACCGGGCTGGTCGATCCCATCCTGCGCATCGCCAACTGGTTTGAACACAACATCACCACCGATCGCTTCAATGCGTTGGCCCGGCAGGGGCACAAGGCGTACCTGTTCCTGGACGAAGTACAGAACTTGGACAACTGGAGTAACCAGCTCAAGTTTCTGGTGGATACTTTCGCCGTCAAGGTCCTTGTTACCGGCAGCTCCGCCCTGCGCATCGAAAGGGGCAAGGACAGTTTGGCCGGACGCATTCACACCGTTGAGGCCGGGACTCTCTCGCTCACCGAGATCGGTGAGCTTCGGCATCTGAACCATCCCGATCCGTTTCTGCCCGACAACGGTCTGGGACATCTGCCGCACTTGGAATTCTGGCAGGAACTTGCTGAACACGGACGCCGCAACGCCGAGTTCCGAGACCAGGCCTTCCGGCATTTTTCGGAGCGCGGCGGGTATCCCTTGACCCACACGACCCAGGCCGATTGGCCCCTTCTGTCCGACCAATTGAACGAAACCGTCATCCAACGGGTGATCCGGCATGACCTGCGTTTGGGGGCACGCGGTCGTCGTCGTGACGCCTCTCTCTTGGAGGAACTCTTCAGACTGGCTTGTCGCTACGCCAGGCAGGCACCGTCCTATGATTTGCTTGGGGCTTATATCGCTGAGTTGACAGCATCAACCCGCGACCTTGTTCGCGGGTCACAGGGGTCCCTCGCGGGATCGCCCCTCGCCGCGCAGTAGCCCCTTGCCCGCGGGCCGTGAACGGACATGTGCGGAAGTCCCGCACGCATCAGGATGTTGATGGCTGCGTTGTGGTCGGCATTCAGACTGAAGCCGCAGGACCCACACTTGAACACCGCCTGCAACGGCCGGTTTGACTTGTGCGTGTTCCCGCACCGACTGCAGGCTTGCGACGTGTAGGCCGGATCGACCTTCACCAGCTCACCCGCCTTGTAGGCCAACTTGCGTTCCAGGCCGCCCCAGCCGCTCGCCAGGATCTCCCGGTTCAGTCCGGCCTTCTGTGCGACCTGCTGGCCGGGTTCCTCAACCGTCCCTTTGGCCGAGGCCGTCATGCCTTGGGTGTTCAGGTCTTCCACGACGACCGTGTGGGCCGTGTCCGCCAGCTTGCGACTGGTTTGGTGGGTGGCGTCGTCGCGTTTGCGGGCGCGCTGCCTGTGGAGTTTCTGCAGCCGGCCGTTGATGCGCCGGCCCCGGTTCGACTTGCGCTGGCCGCGCGACCGGGGGCCCCAACCCTGCTTGCGACTGAGTTCGCGTTGCAGGCGTTTGACCTGCGCGTCCGTGCGGTCCGTGTCCGGCATGTCATGCCGGAGGCCGTTGCTGTCGGTCGCCTGGCCTACGTTGCGGTCCAGGCCCAAGGCGCCGTCCGGTGCGGGTTGATCCACATCGGCGTGGTCCGCAGGCACCTCGTAGCAGATGTACGCGTACCACTTGGGGTGCGCACCGTGTGTCTCCCGCCGCACGCGCACCGTCAGGGGCTTGCAATCCGCGTACAGACGCAAAGGTCCCATGCGCAGCAACCCGACCTTGGGCACGCGCAAGCGTCCGTCCCGGATGGATACGCCGTCCGGTAGGCCAAACGACGGTTCGCCGCGGTGTCGCGACTTGAAGCGCGGATGCGTGATGGGCTTGCCGTCCGACTTGCGCACCGGCATCTGCTCGCCGCGTTCCGCAAACTCGGCCTGGGACTTGAAGTAGTGGTTGAACGCCAAGGCCAAGTCCCTGCCGGCGTTGCGCAGCACCTTGTACGAGTACTCGTGCAGCCAGGCGAGTTCGGGATCGTCCCACAGTGCCTTGAACCGCTGGCTGAACGTGAAGTACGCGGTGGACGGGCCGCTCCCCATGGCCTGGCGCTGGGCCCGCCCCCATTCGGTTGTGCGGCCGCGGACTTCCGGCCAGCGCAACGCCGGCACATGGAGCGACCGCCACATGGCGTACAGGCGGTTTTGGTCGCCCAGCAGGCGGTTGAACACAAACCGGCACGCGCCCGCCGTGCCCGCCAGTCGGTTTCCGGTCTCGGCATTGCCCGGATACAAGCGCACGCGCACCGTGCGGTGTACCGTCGGGGATGGTTCGGTTGTAGAATGAGGCTGGCTGGCCATGGTGTTCATACCACCGTGTCCGGTTGAAGGTCGGGTGCCAATCCCGGCCTTCGTTCTTGGGGCCAGTATAGCACCTTGGCGCGCCTATAGGCTTCAGCAGGCTTGCGCTGTTAACTCAACGATATAAGCCCCCTCAAAAAGCCAGGAACTACCTCCGCTTCCTGGCCGATACCATGCTGCTCCACCTAATCCCACCCTTGGAACTGCGTCGCAGGCGGCTCCAGGGCAGTCCCAAACTGTGCCTGGTTGACCACGGCCTCCGGGCCAGTTGGCTCCAGGAGCAGGTTCCGCTGGTTCCGGAAGCGCTGGAGGGAAGCCAGGAACTCAACACGTCGGCCGGCTATATCGCCGAGTGTACGCTCGGTTCCACGGCATCCGCCATCCCCGGTCTTCGCCTATCGCATGTGCCTGGGCGCGGAACGGACCCTGAGATCGACTTTGTCTTTGTCGTCGGGGACCGACGGTTGCCGGTCGAGGTGAAGTACCAACGCCGGATTGACCCGGTCCGGGACGCCCAGGGCATCAGGTCGTTTGTCAAGAAGTCGGCCAACCGCGCTTCCTTCGGGCTGCTCATCACCCGAACCGACACCCCACTGGAAGACGATCCCCGCATTGTCAGCATGCCGCTCGCCACATTCATGCTGCTTGCCTGAACATGGCGCCCCCTCACTTCGATATCTCGGCGCAGAGGTTCTGCGCGGGTCTTGGTCAATCCAGTCCACACTTCGCAAATCGACTCCCGAACGGGCCTGTTGCAGGCTATCGTCAAGGGGACCGGTTTTACTGCGTTGACAGGGTTGTGTGGGACGCGGACACCCATGCCGCCATTGGGCCGGAACCGACTCTGGGATTCAGGCAAACAGGCGTGATCCGCCCGAACGGCCGATCACCCCATGTAGTCGCAAACACCGCACCTGGGCGAATTCACGAGGGGATACACGAAGTCCTCATCCGGTTGGTGGCCGGTGCAATAATGGCGTTGTTCCCACATGTCCTCTTCGTCCCATTGGAGGAACGAAGCGGGTTTGCCGCAGGTGTCGCACACGAATTCCGGCGCGATGTTGCGGGCCAGCACCCGGATTCTGTCCAGATCCCTCCGGTTGTCCGGCACGGAGTACAGATTTTTGCTTTCAATGCACAGTTCGGTTGACGAGCCGAAGTCGTAGGTGTAGTCGCCGCGGGTTTTGTGGGGCAGAACCTTTCCAATTGCCACGTCCATGCTGCGGGAATCAGCCCAGTCGTCAATGCCCCAACTGGAGCTTTCATAGGACGTTTCCTGGATGCGGAACGCACTCATGTGACCGCAGCACTCAAGCCAAAGTTCGCGCAGGAAACCATCCAGCTCGCTCAGGTGGGTGTCGGTTTGGACACCCAGGTGCAGCCAGTAGTCCCTGGACCCGTAGGCCCTTACGTTCAGCATCATATAGCGGGCCTTCCGCGCTCCCGCCGTGGCACCGGAATCGATCTTCACGGGCTTGAGGCCCAAGGTCTTGGGAATGCAGGCGTGCAGATGACGGGTGAAGGCCGTGGCCTTATAGGTTTTGCCGCACAGGTGGCAAGTACCTCGGTCCAACCAACTGTCGTTGAATGCGTACATGTCGTACTCTCGGTGTTCTGTGCCTTGGCAGGCATCGCGGCCAGTAGCCAAGGGATTGGGTTCAGGCAGTCTTGGCGAGTCCAAATTTTAAGCCAAGTTTCCGGAGCCGTGACCGAAGTCGGAAGATGGGCCAGGGCAATCGCATTCCAATTTTGCCGGCACCGCGGTAAGGAAAATCGTTGTGCCGGAAACCGGAAACTCTTCGCTGCGCCGACAGAAAACACCATTTGGGCCTTCGCGGTCACATGCGAACGGACCGGATGGCCCCCAAGCGGCCTGCTCAAAGATCTGTCGAAACAGGAAGCGATTGCCCTGGAAGATGGGCCTTCTGGATTGGGGATCCCCTAAACCTGGTAGTCCAGCTTGGCCTCCCAGCCGTCGGCACCGTTTGCCAATAGGTCGAAGAGGTGCCAGACCCCGCAGTACATGTCGCCCGGCCCGAAAAAGTCTCTGGAGATGCGCACAATCGAGCCATCCGGGTCCCGACGAAACGCCGAGACACCGGGCATGGAACTGGAATTGAAGTTCAAATCATTGGCCTCGAAGCCCATGTCCTTGACGAAACTGGTGCCTTTCGCCGAGTACATTTCGAATTCCCAACCGCGTTTCTTCCGCATGGTCTGCTGCACGGCAACGCGGTCGGGGGACACGACAACGAAGGCGGTCCGGTCCTCGAGGTGGTGCAACACCCCGTTGAAGCCGTCCGCCCACATCGTGCAGTAGGGACATTCCGATCCCATGTTGTGTACGAGGATCAGGTCCTCCTTGTCGCCAAACATTTGCGACAGCCGGACGGTACCATCCTGTCCCTGAAGTTCGTAGTCTTCCACCGGTTCCGGCGGTAGTTCCTTGCGCAGGTCGGCCAAACGTTGGACCGCGGCCTGAAGTTGCGCCCAAGCTTCTGCCATGTCCTTTTCCAGCTTTGTGTTGGACGCCATGCCGGTTCTCCCGTGATTTGTTGTGGCTGTGAAATTGGTTCAAGTGCAGCGCACCTGCTAAATATGGGAACATTATACTATTTTTACATGGGCCATTCACCTCGGCGGGACGGCTAACCGATCCGACGGATGCCATGGCTCCGCATTACACTGGGACCCATTCCTCTGTCTCTCTGCCGGAGCCATTGGAAGTTTCGCGGATGGAGTGCTTCAGGACATCGCAATCCCCGGCTGACACGCATTGAGAACGACTTCTGATGGACGGCATATCGATAGGGAATGAACACCTGCGCGTGGATGTCAGGCAGGCCGAGGGCCTGCAATGGCTGGCGTTTCGGGTCAGGGATGAAGGCGGCGACTGGATGGATGTGGCCGTGACCGGCGCGCGGGCTCCGGTGTCCATTTGGCAGGCGGAACGTCGGGCTGTCAGCGAAAGTCCGGAGGTGATCTGGGCTCCGGAAGGCGGTGCTGATTTCCAACGCGACGCTGGTGGCTGGGACAGCGCAGAGGTGGAAGGGGACGAGCTTGTCCTGACCCGCAGTGTATCCGTACAGGCCGCCACCGGTCCGCTGATCGAGACTCGAATCCAACTGGACGGAAAGTTCGGAGTCCTGGTCCGATCCAGAGTCCGCATTGCGGCAGCGATTGGGATGGCCCGGTGCATGCACCATGTCTGGCTGGCGCCGGGCGGCCGGCTGGAACGGTTCTGCGAGCCCCTGGACTTCGCCTGGCTGCCGAACCTGCACCGGAGCGAGGATCACATTTGTGCCGATCACTTTTTCCGCGCACCGGCGGTCATTGCCGTGGCCCGGGGCTGCCATGTGGCCCTGCTTCCGGACCTCGCCCTCATGGAAGCGGATGCCCCCGTGCCCCTGGCCCTGGACCTGCGGATTGAAGGCACCGGTCTGGAAGCACCGCGCCTCTCCTTCGGCTTCTGTGCCTCGGAGCCGGACGGGCACGTGTACTTCCGCAGTGGCCCGGACCTCGCACCGGTACTGGAGAACCAGGTCCTGACCTGTGGCTTTCGTCTGTGGTTCGGGCAGGAGGAGACACCCGGACAGGTCGTCGATCGAGTCGTGCAGTGGCAGTGGCGGACGTACGGACACCCCCTGCTCAAGGAGCCGGAGCCCCAGGTTCTCCCCTTCCCTCAGTACGGTACGCGCTATGTCTTCCGGCACGAGTTGCCGGCGAGTCTTCGCAAGGTTGAACGCCGGGGCTTGGAATGCGTTGGCATCGACAACCCCCGCCGTCGCGGTGCCCAATTCCATGCCTGGGAGAACGATCTGCACGTTGGGTATGGCCTCAGGCACTACGCGGGGAGACTGGACAACACGATGCTGCAGGAGACAAGCCAGGGGATCCTCAACCTGTTCGTGGATACCCCGCGTACCGAAGGCGCCTTCCCCTGCATCTTCAACTTCGACGAGAGTGTCTGGGAGGGGTCCCTGTTTTGGACGGCGCGCAGTGCGGACTGGCGTCGCGGGTTCGACACGGCGGCCATGTCCGTGTCGGCCTGGTGGCTGCTGCAGTGGGTACAGGACTTCCCCGACTTGGACCGGGAGCCGCTGCTGGAGCTTCTCACCGCCTACTGCGACTTTCTGGTTGGCAACCAGCTTGAGTCGGGCGCCATTCCCACCTACTTCGATGCAGATCTTGATCCCATGCCGCCGCTCAAGGAGAGCGCCACCACGGCCATAGCGGGAGCCGTTCTGGCCTCGGCAGCCAACCTGCTGCTGAATCCGCTTTATACCCGGGCCGCCATGCGGGCCGGCTACTTCATTGCCGAGCATGCCATTCCGCGCCTCCGGTTCGACGACTTTGAGACCTTCTATTCCTGCAGCCCCAAGCCCGTGGATGCCGTGGACTACTGGTCGGGCCTCCCGCCGCACACCAACCTCTCCATCCAATGGGCCTGCGACATGTACCTGGAGTTGTGGAAGCGCACGCGCGAGGAACTGTGGCTGGAGCACGGAACGCACCTGCTGAACATCCTCTCCCTGTACCAGCAGGTTTGGAATCCCGTGCACCTGCCCGGCCACCTGTTCGGCGGGTTCGGCGTGATGAACACGGACGGTGAATGGAACGATGGGCGTCAGGCTCGGTTTGTGTCCACGTACGGTGCCTGGTACTTGGCCACGGGCCGTACCGAGTACCTGGAACGGGCCGTGGCCGCCTGCCGCGCCTCGTTTGCCTTGATGGACATCCGAGAGAACCACCTGAACGGCATCAACACGGTGGAGATGCCGGACCACGGCCTGCATCTGGGCTACGCGCCGGAAAACATCCACCACAATGGCCGCGACACCGGCTATGGGTGGTCCGGCATGAACTGGAGTGCCGCCGGCGGCCTGGCCGCCAGCGCCTGGCTGGAACGGCATCTGGGTTCCGTCTTCCTCGATGTCTCACGCCGCATCGCCCACGGCATTGACGGGATGCGGGTCGAAGTCCTATCGTGGACGGAGGGACGCGTGGAGTTGGAACTGGCATCCTCACTGCACGAGCTGACGCACCCGTACAACGGTCCCAGGGACGTTGTGCTCCTGGCCGGGGGCTGGCAGTGGATGGACGAGGATCCGGACGACCTGGAGTTGGTGGTCAACGGCGAGGAACTGGGTGTCATTGAGGCCGAATTGCTACAGGCCGGGCTGGCCCTGACCCTGGATGGCTGAGGCTGAGGCCATGGTCGAACCGCTGCGCCTTGATCAGGTGGGGTTTGGGGACCGGTCCGCGGTTCGTGTGGTAACGGGACTGCTCCGAACCGCCGGGTTGCGGTTGCCGCTGCACGGACTGTTGCTGGGCGTGGCTGCCGTGCCGGCTTGGTGGGTGATGACCAATTCGGGCCATGTTCCGGTGGCCTCGCTGCTGGCCTGGTTGCTGACGGTTCCGCTGTGGTCCGCCCTGAGCTACCCCGTCGGGCAGGCCGCCGCCGGCCGGACTGCGAATGGCCGCGTGATCCTGCAGCTCCTGGTGATCCACTGGCGATCGGCATTGCTTATCGGCCTGCCACCGGTGGCGGGGTTTGGTTTGTGGGTGGCGGTCGCCAATCTTCAGCGGACCGAACCGCCGCTTCCGGTGGCCGTGGGGATGGCGGTTCAACTCGGTGTGACCGCGGTGCTGGCGGTTGTCACCGTGCATGCCCTGACGGTTCAGGTGCTGTTCAACCTGCCGACCGGCAGGTCGCTGCGGTACGGACTGGCCCTGACCCTGCGCTGGCCGTTGGCCACGGTTGGCCTGATTGCCGGGGTCTGGCTTCTGGCCTTGGCGGCCAGAGTCGTGGGGGAGGTGTCCTGGCTGCTCTTGCCGGGCTTGACGCACCCGTGTGCCGTTGCAGCCACGGTGCTACTGTGCCGGCGTGGCCAGCGCCTCGAGGCGGAAGCGGAGACCCGCATGTTGCAGGAGGACTCCCAATGACCAGACTGGTGTTTCTTGGTGGATTTCTGGGTGCCGGCAAGACAACGCTTCTGTTGCGTGCGGCCTCGATGTTGCAGGACCGCGGGCTGGAGGTCGGTTTTGTGACCAATGATCAGGGCAGCGACCTGGTGGATACCGCGCGGGGGGTTTCGGCGGAACTGCCGGTGGCGGAAGTGGCGGGTGGCTGCTTCTGCTGCCGCTGGTCGGAATTGGCCGGCGCCCTGGAGACGCTGGCGGACCGCAGACCCGATGTCATCCTGGCGGAACCGGTGGGCAGTTGCACCGACCTGGCCGCCACGGTCCTGCGTCCCCTGCTGGTACAGGGGCCGGCAAACCTGGACTTGGCTCCGCTTTCAGTGCTCGTGTCCACGAACAACCCCTCGGCCCGCCGGTCGGCCAAGGTCGAATGGTTGCAGGATCAGCAGGTGAGGGAATGCCACTGGCTGCTGCTCGGCAAGGCGGACCGCTTGGCACCGGCGGACCGGGAGGCGCGGCGCGCGGAGTTGGCTGCCCTCTATCCGGGCGTGTCGCGCATCCTGCCGGTGTCCGGACGCACCGGAGAGGGTTTGGACGACTGGCTCGATCTGGTTCTGGGCAGGCCGGTGGACGATGTCGAAGTCCTGGACATTGACTACCGGACGTACGCGGAGGCCGAGGCCGAACTTGGTTGGCTGAACGCCGCCTGCGAGCTGCGCAGTTCGCAACCGCACAACCCGTCTCGAATCGCCGAGACGGTGGCGGATCGCATGGCGGATCGGCTTGCGGCGGAAGGCGTGGAACTGGCCCACTTCAAGCTGCTGGTCAGGACACCGACAGGGTCGCGTGCCGGCAGTCGGGTTTCCCATGCCGAATCCTGGGAGTGGGATCCGAATTCCCCGTCCCCGCCTGATTCCAGGGAGGCGGAACTGGTGGTCAACCTTCGGGCCCTTGGCGCACCCGATGTGTTGCGGGATGTGCTGGTGGAAGCCCTCTCCAATTTACAGGGGGAGTACGGCCTCCGGTGGTACATGACCCGGTGTGAAGCCTTCCGGCCCCTCGCACCCAAACCGGAGATCCGCATGGCCTGATCTTCGGCCTGCCGGCCCGACGGGGGTGTCGGATCGAGGAGCTTCGGGCCCCAGCGGATCTGCGTCCATGTCAGTGCAAACAGTGCCGATAGGTATCCATGCGGTCGGTGAGAGCCAGCCGGTCGGTCAGCCTGGCCATCATGTCGGCCTTGACCGACACGTGTGCGGGATCGTCCCAAAGGTTCCGCATTTCCAGGGGATCGTTTTCCAAGTCGTAAAGGACGCCGTCGCCGAAGCCACCGTAGATGCAGACCTTCCAGCGTTCCGTGATCAGCATGCGGTAGCGGCACATCTCCGTGGAGATACCGTCCTCGTCATATTCGATCAGCTTGCCTTCCTGCTGCGGGCGCGCGCCGTCCTCAATCACCGGTCGCAGGGACTCGCCGGGGAGGATGGCACGGCGGGAGCGATGGCCGCCGCGCAGGTCGAACGCCTCCTGGCCCAGGCCGGCGTAGTCGAGGACCGTGGGGACAAAGTCCAAGTGGCTAACCGGCTGCGGGACCCGAACGCTCTTCCGTCCCTGTGGCGTGTGCCAGATCAGCGGCACGCGCACCACCGGCTCGTACGGCCAGGGACCCTTGAGCAGCAGGTTGTGCGAGCCCAGATACTCGCCATGGTCGGAGAGGAACACCACAATCGTGTCATTGGCCAGGCCAAGTTCCGCCAGGGCATGGCGCAGCCGGCCCACGCAGTCGTCAATGTGGGTGATCATGCCGTAGGTTTGGGCAATCGCCTCCCTTAGGACGCCCTCGTCCCAACCCCGGTGTGTGGGGCGGTCGAACCGTTCCAGGTAGCCACAGGGGTCCTCACTGCAGTCCCAGTTGTCGGGCAGCGAGACGGATTCCGGGTCGTACATTTCGCTGTACGGCCGCGCCGCGCAAAAGGGGGCGTGGGGGTCGGGGAACGAGGCGACCAGGAAGAAGGGCTGGTCCCCCTGCCGGCGCAGGAATTCGATGCTGCGCTCCGTGATCCAGTCGTTGTAGTGCCATTCGGACGGAACGGGCATGCGCCAGGTCTGCGGGCCTGCCGAGTGATAGGCCTTCTCCCGGCTTAGTTCGGCCTTGGTTCCCGCGCGCTTGGCCTCGACATCATTGACATAGTCGCCAAAGACATAGTTGACGTGGCCGCCCACATAGTCGACGCTCTGGTAGCCGTAATAGGGCAGCGGCAGTTCCGTGATGTCATGGTCGTTCCATAGTTCCTGGCTTTCCCACGAAGCCGGCTGGCCGTCCTCGTCCCGCGCCTCCGTGTTGAAGGGTTGCAGGTGGATTTTGCCGGCGCAATGGGTTCGATATCCGTGTTCGGCGAGGAGTCCGGTGATCGTGGGGATGTTCTCGTCCAGGTTGCAGCCGTTGGTCGTCAGGCCGTGCTGGCGCGGGGTCAGGCCGGTGTGCAGCGAGGCCCGCGTGGGCGAACACACCGGATTGGTCGGGTAGGCCCGGCTGAAGTTGACGCCGTCGGCGGCCAGCCGGTCCAGGTTGGGGGTCCTGACTTCGTCGTTGCCGTTCCAACCCAGGCAGAAACTGTTCATCTGGTCGACGATGATGACGAGGAAATTGGGGCGCATTGGGAACTCGCTGTGGTTGCAGGTGGTCAAGTTAGGGGCATGCAGTCGGGGTTGGACGAATCGCGGGGTAGGCGTGTTTCATGCATCGCTGTCCGGGATGAACGGATTCAGCACTGGCACGCCGGTACGGTCGAAATCGCGTACGTTTCGGGTGACTACCGTGAATCCCTGGGTCCAGGCGATTGCCGCAATCAGCAGATCCGAATTGGTGAAGCCGAGTTCCGCGTGCAAAAGCCCCCAGTGTCTGGCGGCCGCCTCATCGAACACGAGCACACGATTCCCGAACAATGTCATCACCGACTCCAACCAGCGCTCCAACTGTGCTGCGAACTCGGGTTGGGGTCTGCGTTGCCGGGCGATACCGTGCAGGATTTCGCCCACTGTGATGACACTGATGTGCAGACTGCTGGACGTCTGATTGCGCAACCACTCCGACACAACCACATTCTGCTTGGGCCGCCGCAAAGCTGAGACGACGTCGGTGTCCAACAGGTACATCAGAAATCGATTTTCCTGGGACTGTAGTCTCTGGTTCGGGATGGCAACTCAAAGGCATCGTCGTCGGGTGCCTTGGGAATGGCCAGCAGGTGGTCCACAAAGTTGGGTGCATTCGGTTGGTCCCGGCACAGCCGCTCGTACTCTGACACGGCCAGCACCACAACAGCGGGCTTGCCCCTGCGCGTCACTTGTTGGGGCTCCCCCGCCAAGGCGGCATCCACCACTGCGCTGAAGCGGTTCTTGGCATCCTGCAATTGCCATGTGGTCATGCGCTCTCCTGTCTAGACTGTCTAGCCCATTATTCCACAAACAGCACGGATGAACCGATGAGTCGCCGCACGGCTGAGATGATGGCGGTGACCGACAGGCACATCAGCGATCGATGTCCCCGGGACTGTAGTCTCTGGTTCGGGACAGCAACTCGAAGGCGTCGTTGTCGGGTGCCCGCTTGATAGGCCGCATATTCCTGTTGCTGGCGGGACAGGAAATGGTTCCAGACAAAGCGGCAGGCGCCGGCCTGTCCCGCCAGCCTGTTAGAACGGGTATTCAAGTAGCGGCAAAGCGACCGGTGACAAATGCCAATCCCTCGCCCACCATCACCGTAGGTGTATGTCGGAGAAGCAGGAGAACACCGTCGCGAGGGCTGACCACTTCGCTCTGCTCACGCCCGTACACATCCCGTACACAGCCAAGGCGCTGACCGGCCTGGACATCAGCCAATAGCTCCGTCTCGCTTTCAAACAGTCCGGCAGACTGGGCCGCGATAAGGTAATCCAGGTTGCCATCACCCCATAGATGATGGGTAGGTTGCTTGACGGGACAGGGTACTGGTCTCATCTGTAACATAGACATGATGTTGAGAATGCCCTGTGCATAGACAGTGATGGCTTCACGTCCGGCTCTGCCGCCGCCCGGTGTTTCCGTATACAGGCAGGGAATGCCTGCCGCATGAGCTACGGAAATGGTCCGGCCTGGAGGTACCGGCGGGGGATGTCCCCAGATGACGGATGTTCCAAACGCCTTTGCCCCCTCCAGGCTCTGCTGACCTGCAGGGGTATCCTCGTGGATGTAACCCACTAGGGTGGGGATATCAGACTGCGGACCGCCACTATGTAAATCAATATAGAAATCCGCGTGGCGGATCAACTGCCGGTACATTACGTCCGCTATGCGTTCGGTTAATGTACCCGTGGTGGAACCTGGAAAAACCCGAGCCAGATTGCGTCCATCCACAGGACTGTTGCGGGTATGGGTCTCGAAAGCCGGCACATTGCTTACTGGCACCATGATGATTGTGCCGCGCATGTGGTGGGGATCCAACTGTTGGTAAACACGAGGAATGGCTTGTATCCCTTCCATTTCATTGCCGTGTACACCGGCAGTTACTACCAGGATTGGACTCCGCACCGCACTGGTTGCATACAGAATGGGAAGTTGCCATGAGCCTCCTCCCGGACGGGGGCCAACGGTGACTTGGGTAAACCCCTTGTATTGTGGAACCAAGTCTGCAAGTTCAAATTCGGGGTTGGATGTCATAAAGGCAAAGACTCCGTAATACCAAATGTAACTAGTATGTTGGCCAACTTCAGTAGGCACAGGCGGCCGCCTGTGCCTACTGACGGGGCGTAACAGACCGGTTTGTAACCAGGTCCGGTTCACCGAGACCGTTGAACAGCCAGGTTCGTTGCGCCTCGCCTTGGCAGCCACCCGAACAGTTTCTTGGACCTACCGTCCGCATGTGCCAGGCCGGGACCGCGAAGGATTCAGCCACCCCAGTCTACAGGAGAGCCAGGCCATGTCTCAGACCCATGTCGGCATCGACGTATCCAAGCACCAGCTCGATGTGGCGCTTTGGGGTCACCCCGAAGAGGATGACCGCCTGGCCAACGAACCTCGGGCCATTGAGGCTCTCTGCCGGCACTTGGCCCGCCTGGCTCCCGACCGCATCGTGGTGGAAGCGACCGGAGGCTTGGAGCGGTCCTTGGCCCTGGCCCTGTAGGCGGCCGGCCTGCCGGTCGCCGTGGTCAACCCGCGCCAGGCCCGTGACTTCGGGCGCGCCTCAGGCCGACTGGCCAAGACCGACCGCATGGATGCCCACCTGCTGGCCGAGATGGCGGCCCTGATGCGACCGCCGGTTTGGTTACTCGGTGAGATTGACAACTTCCCCGGCCGCTTTCGCCTCTTCCATGGCTGCCTGTAGTTCAGCGGCTATGTCCGCCGGGGTCTTCTGCCTCTGGAAGATGGCGGCAAAGCCATCCCACTGCACCTGATTGAATCTGGCGGGCACAACCACGTCGATGTTGTAGCCCATAGTGTCCGCCTGTTCCCCGATGATGGCGAGGGCCTGCTCCAGAAGCTCTGGAATCACCAAGTCCGTGGTGTCCACGGGAAAGGCGGGAACCACGTTGATTTCCATGATCCAGCGCTTGCCGGTCTCTTCGCTGATCAGGTAGTCAATGAACTCCAGAACCGCCTCCAGGTGGGGAGTGTGGGCATTCACGACCCAGCCGGAGCCAATGCCGCCCGGCACCACAACCGGGCCGCCATCCAGGGAAGGCAGGAAAAAGAACCCGATCGGATCGGGTGTCAAGGCAGAGTCCGCGAATAGTGCCACGTTCCAGGTGCCGCTGGGGTGCATGACCGCCTGCCCCGTCTGCATTATCGCCAAGCCGTCCTCATAGCTGATGGCATGGAAATCCTGCGGGAAGCAACCCGCGGCCGGCATGTCCACAAAGAACTTTCGGATGGCATCAACAGTGTCGGGATGGTCCCAGGATTCCTCCCCCGAAATCATCCGGGCCAGACGCTCACGGCCCACCCGGTTGTTCATCATGATGCTGAACATGTGAAAGGCAGGCCAGCTGGGTCCGTTGGTGAACGCGATGGGGACCAGATCGGCTTCCCGGATGGTGGGGCACAGGGCAATCAGCTCGTCCCAGGTTTCGGGCACGCGCCAGTCGTGCTCCGCAAAGAGCCGTTGGTTGTAGTAGAAGCCGATGAACTCCAGCTCGTTGGCCACGCCGTAGACATGGCGGTTGAACGTGCTGCGATCCAAGGTCCACGGATAGATGCGCTGATCCCATCCCCGTTCGACATAAATGTCCTCCAACGGCATCAGCAGTCCGGCGTCGGCCAGCACTCCGGAGATGCCGGGCCCCAAGTCGTAGTAGATGATGTCGGGTCCCGTGCCGGACGTGAGTGCCGTACGCACGATGTCGCGCATGGCGGTGACGGTATAGGGCTCGCGTACCACCTCAATCCGGTCCTGACTGGTGTTGAAATCCGCCACGATGGCATCCATGCGATCCGACACGTCCATGAACTGATCCCAGAAAAGGATGGACACTTTCGCCGGCGGCACCTCTTCGGTTGACACCGGGGGAGGGGCCACACAGGCGGCCAAGAAACCGGCAAGCAAGAGACACAGCTTCCTGGCTATCTGACATCGACTCATCATTTCCCATTCCAACTCGCATGACAGGCAGACGGTGGGGCACACAGAACCACGGGGCTTCGCCCACGTCAGGGTAACCGCAGAGGCGCGGTGGGAGGTTATCTTGAGGACTGTTGGAATGAGCAATAGTTTGAGTACGGTAGCGCGCAAAAGCGGTAGCAGGACGGTGCCAAGATGGCTGCGCGGTCCTCGTCCCCGAACTGTCAGGCGCGCACGTGGCTGACTGCGGGGGCATGGCTGGCACCGGTTAGCGTCTGGGCCTTGGGCCACTCGCACGCGGGTTTCAGCTGCTCGAACCGTTCTAGGCGATTCAGTGTGGGCCGGGCAATCCAGAGCACTGCAGTGAATACACTTCCGGTTTCACCGCCACCGTCGCCAGCGAGAGGCGGATCTTCATCCCTTTTGTCAGTGGGCACCGCAGCAGGATGTCCAAGCTTGCTGCGGCAAGTCTCGCTCGGCGGTGATGCGGTCTACTTGGATGCCGACCAGGGCCGGGACCGTTTCGATGCCCCGGTGGCTTAGTCCCAGCCAGTATAGGAAGACAAGTTAGGCTCGCAGCCTGCGCGTGTGTCGTCCCCTATGGTTCACGGCACCCTTTACCTACGAAGTTCAAGTATTGTTGATCACAGCTTCGGCATGTTGGAGTTGATCGGTGACCCATTCGAAATCCGGAGGCTCACCGAGGATCATGTCCTGCATAGCTTGGTAGTCCCGTTCGATCACCTCGCGCAGTTCCATCTGGGGAGCCAGTCTTATCGATCCGGGGACGGCCTCTTCAAACCGCTTCCAAGCCTGATGGAAGGCGACAAGGTTGTGGTTCCGGACCGCGTCAAGCAGGCCAGTGTCGGCCAGAGCCGACCGGCCGACTTCCGTTGCCGTAATCATGGCGGCATCGTAGTAGTGGCGCGAGATATGGTTGTTGTCCTTCGGAATACGCCTCTCGTCTCGGAATCCACAGTGGGCTCCGTGCAGGATCAACAGCTTCTCCCAATAGGTCCGCTCGGGCGTGATCACTTGGATGCCTCCCACCTTGAACAGCCGGCCTGGAAGTTCGTCCGCGATAAAGGCGGTCACCGCGCAGTCTTGGTTGGGGTCCAGGGCTGATCGGGCTCCTGCCTCGATCTTCACTCGTGGGGCCACATAGGAAACTTCGGAACTCGGATACAAGGTGGGGTACTCGACTAACAGCGTCTGTCCATCGCGGTCGTCCTCATCCGGAACAACCTGACAACCAGCAGAAAGTTGATCAAACCGCTTTGCCAGCGCAGTTCGCAGATCGCCTCGAATGAACTCCCTGCACGCTGTATGGAGTTTCTTGAACAGTGCTTTCCGTTTCCTATTCGACAGGTTGCTGGCTGCGGTCGGGTCACGCTCGCCTTCGAAGCCCAAATCGTCACGGAACACCACGAGATCGATGTCCTCGGAAAACCTCTCGATCAAGCCGAAGACCTTGGACAGGGATGTCCCGCCCTTGAAAAGCAGTCTGGGATGTCTTTGGGGACAGTGACTGAAAAGCGTGTCCAAGACAAGGCAGACCCAAAAATCCTTCTCCACGTAGCTGGGTGACGTGTCGAGGCGGCTTGCCGCCGCTTCAATTACATCCCGCCTGGCCCGTTGCGAGAGGGCAAGGAAGGTTTCGTGGCCTTCAGTCATGCCGAAGCAGCCTGATCGCTGGCAATTCTGCGTGCCAGCGGCAATGCCCAACCGGGCAGCTCTCGGCTGTGGTGCAACAGATCGAGCTTCACTGTATTGGGAAGCTGACGGCTCAGGGTAGAAATGATGTGGTCGTCCGAGACCCCACTGGGGCCTAGCCACCGCAGTGCTTGAACCACCGGTGCTGAGGGTCTTCCCATCCACCGCATGACGCTCGGACCCGCGTGTCGGAATCGGACGGTTCTTCCGTCTATCTTGAGTGTTCTCGAGTATCCATCTGTCACGTAGCTGAGCCTCGCGGGCACCGCGTTGGTGAGGCCAAGCTGATTTGCGGCCACCAAACCATCCGGCATGTACCGCATACCATCCCGTCGTGCCAGTGCTTCGATGGCGGCATCCAGCTCAACAGGTGCGGGCCGATTCAGCACCGTGCTGATCCTCGGCATGTCGTACAGGCCATGGCCTACCCGGCGCAGTCGCCCTGCCTTGACAAGGCGCGACAAGGCTTGGTCTACCGCTGCGCGGCTGCCGAGATCCAGAAAGTCCTTCGGTGTGCACACCCACCTTCCGCGGGCGTGTGCCGATACCCTGTGCATGATCTTGTCGGCTATTCCTGTCATCGGATCACACCCGCCGTGTTCAGATGTCTCTAGACATTTGTCAGAAATCCTTAGTATTTATCTTACATCACCACTGTAAAGGATGATGCTTCCTGAGAGAGGTCCTGAAGCGGTTGCCGAGACTGCACAGTACCCGCGGCAGTCCCGGGGACGCGCTCCCCTGCGGCTTCTTTCGGTAACCGGGTACCGCCATGGTCCTCGACTACAAGACGCTGTAGTCGAGGAACCCACACTGGCAGTGGTTGGAAATCCTTCACCTCCAAGTCAAGCTCGGCCCGGATGCATGCGACTGTGTCCTGCAACAGCGGGAGTTCGGCCATTCGGGCCCGCAACCGCTGCAGGTGAAGGAGATCCTGTGAAGTATGTATGGTCTGTCCCTCTAGGGGCAGACCGTCTGTTTACTGGCAATCGTCACTTACCAGCCCAGTGGATGCGCCGGCTTGTGACGAAGAGCCACAAGGCATTGACCTCTTTCCCCGTGCGGCGGCCAAACTGTGTGGACGGACACACCGCTGGGAGTTCTTCACAGCGTAGGTGGAGCGGGCGGTCTAACCTGCGCTGCACGTCACCGGTTGGTGAATGGACGCTGGTGTACTGGGGCCTCAAGGTTGGCCACGAGAAGAACTGTTGCTTTTTTCTCCGTTTCGTTTCCGGCGGCCCGTGCGCTCTCCAGCCGCTTTCAGCGTCTCTGGACAGTTCTCTCATGCACCACAGTACCGATAGTTGTCCATCCTGTCGGTCAGGGCAAGGCGATCGCCCAGTTTCGCCAGCATCTCGGCCTTCACCTGGAGGTGCCTGGGATCGTCCCAGAGGTTCTGCATTTCCAACGGATCGTTTTCGAGGTCGTAGAGCACGCCTTCTCCGAAGCCACCATAGATGCAGATCTTCCAACGTTCCGTGATCAGCATGCGGTAGCGGCACATCTCCTGCGACACGCCGTCCTCGTCGAACTCCATCAGTTTGCCGTCCTGCTGCGGCCGGGCTCCCGTTTCGATGACGGGCCTCAGCGATTCGCCGGGCAGGATCGCGCGTTGCGCCTGTTGGCCTCCCCGCAGGTCGAAATCCTGCTGGTCCAGGCCGGCGTAGTCGAGGACCGTCGGCACGAAGTCCAGGTGGCTGACCGGCTGCGGTACCCGTACCCCTTGCCGTCCTCCGGGTGCGCGCCAGATCAAGGGCACGCGCACGACGGGTTCGTACGGCCAGGGGCCCTTGAACAACAGGTGGTGCGAACCCAGGTAGTCACCGTGGTCGGAGAGGAACACGACGGTGGTGTTCTCAGTCAAGCCGGATTCGTCCAACGCACCGAGCAGCCGTCCCACGCAGTCGTCAATGTGGGTGATCATGCCGTAGGTCTGGGCAATCGACTCCCTTAGGACAGCCTCATCCCAGTTGCGGTGCATATTCCGGTTATGCATGTCAAACCGATCCAGGTAGCCACACGGATCCTCCCGGTGATTCCAGTTGTCGGGCAGCGAGACGGCTGCGGGATCGTACATCTCGCTGTAGGGCTTGGCCGCGCAGAAGGGATGGTGCGGGTCCGGGAAGGAGGTCACGAGAAAGAAAGGCCGGTCTTCCCGTCTGCGCAGGAAGTCGATGCTGCGCTCCGTGATCCAGTCGTTGTAGTGCCATTCGGGCGGGATGGGCATGCGCCAGGTCTGCGGACCGGCAGAGTAATAGGACTTCTCCTG
Organism: Caldilineaceae bacterium; assembly: GCA_965219935.1. Taxonomy (GTDB): domain Bacteria; phylum Chloroflexota; class Anaerolineae; order Caldilineales; family Caldilineaceae; genus Bin34. The sequence goes on from CBDCOU010000003.1 coordinate 3,781,048, forward strand.
GCTTAGTTCGGCCTTGGTGCCCGGCCGTCTGGCCTCCACGTCGTTGACGTAGTCCCCGTTGACGTAGTTCACGTGTCCGCCCACGTAGTCCACGCTTTCGTAACCGTAGAACGGCAGCGGCAGCTCCTTGATGGTGCCGTCGTTCCACAGGTCCCGGCTTTCCCAAGTGGCCGGCTGGCCGTTGTCGTCCCGCGCATCCGTGCTGAAGGGCTGCAGGTGGATCTTGCCCACGCAGTGGGTTTGATAGCCGTTGGCGGCCAGCACACCGGTTACGGTGGGAATATTTTCGTCCAGGTTGCAGCCGTTGGTGGTCAGGCCGTGCTGGCGCGGGGTCAGGCCGGTGTGCAGGGTTGCCCGCGAGGGTTGGCAGACCGGGTTGGAGGGGTAGGCCCGATCGAAATTGACCCCCTCCGCGGCCAGTCTGTCCAAATTGGGGGTCCGGACTTCGTCGTTGCCGTTCCAGCCCAGACTGAAACTGTTCATCTGGTCGACGATGACGACAAGGAAGTTGGGCTGCATCGGACTCGCTATCCCTTCAAGCCGGTAAGGGCAATGCCGCGGATGATCTGCCGCTGGAACAACAGGAAGGCGACCACCACCGGAAAGACGGCAATGAAGGCTCCGGCGTTCTGGACGGCAAAGTTGCGCTCGTACTCCGCCGCGAACGTGGCCAGGCCAACCGCCAACGTGTACTTGGCGGTGTTGGTCAGGACCACCAGGGGCCAGAGCAGGTTGTCCCAGTTGGCCAGGAACTGGATGATGCCCAGGGCCGCCAGCGACGACGGCACCAGTGGCAGCGCGACGAACACGAACAGGCGCGGCTCGCTGGCGCCGTCGATACGCCCGGCGTCCAACAGCTCATTGGGCACGCTGTGCATGAACTGGCGCATCAGGAAGATCCCGTAGGGGGTCACCACGGCCGGCACGATGATGGAGGCGTAGGTGTTGAGCAGGTTGGCCCAGAGCACCACCTGGTAGTGGGGAATCAGCAGCATGGGGCCCGGGATCATCATGGTGGCGATGATCACGTAGAACATCGGTTCCTTGAAGCGGAAGTCGTACTTGTTCCAGACGAAGCCCAGGTATGCAGAGGTGAGCACGCTGAGCGGCGTGGCCACCCCGGTGACCAGCAGGCTGTTCATGAAGTAGCGGCCGAACTTGATCTTCGTCCAGGCCGCAATCAAGGGTTCCAGCGTGAAGGTCTTGGGCAGGAAGGAGGGCGGATACTGGCTGATTTCCGCCTCCGCCTTGAAGGTGGACATCCCCATCCAGAGGACGGGGAAGAGCATGGCGAAGGCCCCGATGAACAGGAGCAGGTACAGGATCACCTCTCCGGGATCGATGCGCAGCCGGCTGCGCCGGGCAGTTGCGGCGGTCATGGTCCGGTCAGGCTCCAATGTCCCATGAACTGCGCAGGAAGCGCAGCTGTACGAAGGTCATCAGCATGATGATGCCGAACAGGATGAAGGAGATGGCCGCGCCGTAGCCAAACCGGAACAGCTGGAAGGTCTTCTCGTACAGGAGCAGCACCACCGTCGTGGTGGAGAAGAGAGGGCCGCCCGCGGTCATCACATACATGGGCACGAACACCTGCAGGCTGTTGATCACCCCGACCACCACCACGAAGGAAAGGGCCGGCATCAACAGCGGCAGGGTGATGCGGAAGAAGCTGGCCCGCGCCCCGGCCCCGTCGATTTGGGCCGCCTCGTAGTAGGTTTGCGGAATGTTCTGCAAGCCTGCCAACAGGATGATCATGCGCACCCCCAGGAACTTCCAGAATCCGAACAGGATCAGGCTGTTCATGGCGTGCTGGGGGCGTGTGAGCCAGCCGATCTCCGGCGGCGGGGGCAGGTTCAGGAAGTCCGCCGTGGCGAAGATGGAGGTGTTCAGGATCCCGAACCGGGGCTGGTAGATGAACTCCCACACCAGAGCCACGGCCACCATGCCGGTCACCGTGGGCATGAAGTAGCTGGCCCGCAAGAAGGCCTGGAACCGTTTGACCGAGTTGATCATGACGGCGACCAGGAGACAGATGACGGTGCCCAGGACCACGTTGCCGAAGGCGAACTCGAACGAATTGCCCATGGCCAGCCAGAAGCGCTGGTCCTGGAACAGGGCCTCGGCATAGTTGTCCAGGCCCAGGAATTCCTGGGTCGGACGCAGCGGCTGCCAGTCGAAGAAGCTGTAGATGAAGGTGTAGATGAAGGGAAATACGGTCCAGATCAGGAAATAGGCGGCGGCCAGCACAATGGCGCCGGCAATCATGGCGTTCTGGCCGGCCAGCCGAATGCGATGGGGACTGGCGGCCTGAGGCTGCCGCAGGCGTGAAAGGAAGGCCATGGGATTGCTTGCGGTTTCTGGACGGGAAGGCAACCGGGAGCACCGGCTGCCTTCCCGTGTCCATGTGCAAGACTACGGCTGGTCCGGAATCATCAGGTTGGCATGCTTGTAGTTGCGCTCGATGATGTTCCAGTCTTCCCTCTGGGCCAGCTCGGCGTCGATGAACTGCTCCGCCTGGGCCATGGCATCGTCGATTTCCGTGCCGCCCACCAGAATTGGGCCAATCAGGGCATCGCCGATGCCGACGTTGTAGACCGCCGGGGTGTCGTTCACGATTCCCCACTCCACGGCCCCCGAAATCACGTTGGCCACCTGGTCCTCCTGGACCTCGGGCAGGTCGATCAGCTTGTTGTAGGGCGGAATGAAGCCGTTGCGCAGGGCCACGGTGTGCGCGACCCGATGGTCGCTGCTGTACAGGAAGTGCCAGAAGTCCCAGGCCACAGCCTTCTCGGCTTCGGGGGCGTAGGGGTTCACGACGGCTTCCACGGCAAAGCGGATGTTGCCGTAGGCAGGTTGGAAGGTGCCGTCGAACGTCGGGATGGGTGCGGCGAACCACTCCAGATCGGGGTTGTTGCGGCGCAGGACCGACGTGACCCAGGAGAAGTCGGCGATGATGGCCGCGGTCTCCGACGTGAAGGAATCCAGCCGGCTGGGCATCTCCGGATCCACGACCCGGTCCACCTCGTGCAGGTCCTTGATGAACTGCAGGGCGTTGCGACTCTCCTGGTTGTTGATTTGGGTCCGCTTGCCGTCCTGCGTGAACAGGTAGCGTCCCTGCTGGTAGCAGCCGTTCTTGTGAAAGGTGGGCCAGTCCGCCTGGAACCCGGCCCGCACGATTCGGTCCTGGCTGTCGTACCGGGTCAGCGCCTTGGCGACCGTGCGCAGGTCGGACCACGACTTGGGCGGTTCGTCCACCGAGAAGCCCTCCTCCTCCCACAGGCGCGTGTTGATGTACATGACGGGCATCATGGTGCCCATCGGGAGGAAGTGGCGGCTGCCCGGCGTGCCGGTGGGGCAGTCCATGGCACCTTCCGAGAACGCGACCCAGTTGTCGTCCAGGAACTTGCGGTTGGCCACGTGCTCGGGCATCGGATCCATCAGGCCGCCGTCGCAGAACTCGGTCAGCTGCGAGGTGTGCATGTGCCAGAGCGCCGGTCCCTGGCCCGCGGGCACATTGACCGTGAGCTTGGTCCAGTACTCGCCCCAGGACTGGTTGGACACGTTGATGGTGACGTTGGGATACATCTTCATGTATTCCTCGGCCCAGCCCAGTTCGTACTCGTAGCGGTCGAGGGCCCACTCCCAGTATTCGAGCGTGATCGGCTCCCCATGGTTGATGCTGTCCTTCTGGACGTAGGGGATGCCGGTGGCGGCGTTGGGCAGGTCGAGGACGTTGTCGGGAACCTCAATCGTTCCGATTTCCACTACGGGGCCCATATCGGACGGCATGTCGCCGTCGGTCTGGCCGGCGGGAGCGCACGCGGCCACTGCTGCTGTGGCCGCCATGCCCGCGCTAAGGCGCAGGAAGGACCGTCGGGTCAATCGCGTGTCATGCATACGACACTCCTGTTATGAATGGGTAGGGTGGCGTGTTCTGCGCCACGTTGCCTGACAGAAGTATATCCAGACCGGTAGACCGCCTGCTTTCGGTGGCTTGCAACACCCGTCAGCAGGACTTCCGGCTTGAGGGTCGGGGTCGGAGGCATGAGGCAAGGCTGTGCCCGGTCCTGTTCAAGCAGATCCGTCCAGAGGCTTGAGGCACCGTTGGGGAGGCATGGGCATCCTGCTGGATCGACAGCCTCCCAATCGGCACTGGTCGTACCAACTGCTACGATTGGGGCCAGATGCATCATGGGACGGAGGCATACCCATGGCAGGCCAGCAGATAACCGGGTTGACAATCGAAGGATACAAGTCGTTCGGCAAGAAGCAACACCTGCAGATCCGACCCCTTACCCTGTTGGCCGGTGCCAACAGCAGCGGCAAGAGCAGTGTGATCCAGCCTCTGCTGCTCCTGAAACAGACCTTGGATGCTCCCTTTGACCCGGGTCCCCTCAAAATCGATGGCCCCAATGTGGCATTTTCCTGGAACAAGCAGATGTTTACCCAGAGTCTGGTTGGTGATACAGCATCCAGCATGAAGATAGGGTTGAAGCATCACTATGAGTCCTTGTTTTCCGCGACAATGCCCCAACGTACTCTGGAATTGGAGTTCAAGTGCACACCTGAAGGACGACTTTCCCTTTTGCAGCAGGCAATAGGTGAAGTTGATTCACAAAATAGTTGGGAAAAGCGTACAGAGGTCAATTTTAAGGAGGGCGAATTTTTTTCAGCCAGCGATCGGAAACAGGATTGGATTGGAAATTTCAAGGAACTTGGCATGGAACTGTTCTTGTCGGGACTGACAGGAGTAGATGTCCGAGTTGTACGCACCCGTTGCTTTCTGGATTTGAAAATTGAGGTGGGAAAAGCAGAATCTGTGCGTTCTTCTGATTACGCTTTCTTCTTATTTAGCCAACGGCTAGGACCCTTGCTTACCAACATTATTTATATTCCCGGCCTCCGTGATCCCGCGTCAGTGCGCTCCTATCCACTCATGCCAGTTGCCGAACAATTTCCAAGTCCTATGCATTCCTATCTGGCTAGCATAGTCTACGATTGGGGACCTGGCAGCGACTCGTTGGATGCGTTGGTGCAAGACTTGCGTTCTCTGGGATTGGCTGAGATGGTTACGGTAGAAGCAGTGAATGATACAGCTCTTGAGGTCCTGGTGAGTCGTTCTCGTCCAGATGGCAACCATGCCAACCCCGATTGGATCAGTTTGGCGGATGTAGGACTGGGCCTTTCCCAAGTCATGCCTGTGCTGGTGGCTTTGCAGGTAGCCCAACCCCATCACTTGGTCGTGATGGAACAACCGGAGCTGCATCTGCATCCAAGAGGAATTCACAAATTGGCCAAAGTCATCGTAGACGCAGTGAACCGCGGAGTGCGGGTCATCATGGAGACACACAGTGAGTTGTTGCTGTTGGGGGTTCAGACCATGGTGGCCCAAGGGCGGCTGGATCCCGCACAGGTGAGTCTGAACTGGTTCTCCCTTGACGAACAGGGCCATTCCCTCATCCGTCAAGCCGATATTGGGAAGGATGGTTCCTTTGGCGATTGGCCCGTGGACTTTCTGGATGTGGAGATGTCAGCCCAGCGACAGTACTTGGATGCCGCCGGCAGCCATGGGTGACAATCGGGGATCCTTACTGCTTGTGGTCGATGCCAACATTCTGCGTGCAGCGGGACATTCGGGAGGACATGCAAGTAACATTCGAGAGGTGTGGCAAACGATTCTTACGGTCTGCCATCGGGTCCTATTGTCTGAGGAAGCCCGTTCCGAGTGGGACAGGCATGCCTCCCGGTTTGCTCAGACTTGGTGGACTGCGATGAGCAGCCGAGGCAAGATCCGGCCGGTCGCGTTGCAGCTGACCAGCCATGAGGAAGCACTTGGTAGTTGCAGTCTGGCACCTGAACGACTGCCCAATCTCAGCAAGGACCTGCATCTGGTTGTTGCCGCCCTCGAACACGGGGACCGCATTGTGATCTCGAACGACAAACGGGCCGCTGGAGGGTTCTCAGAGTTGGTGTGCGAGATTCCTGCATATGGCGGGGTTGTCTGGTGGGATTCCGACCATCCCATACCTCCCCGGTTGCCCAGTTGAAAGACCTCTCCGTCGAAACAACTCCTGTCTGTCGACCGGCACAGGCAGGGGGCCCGTATCCTATGCCAGTCGAGGACGGGTTGGGTTGGTGCCGGTTTCACTTTCGCCCCCGTAAACACCATGCCCTGAATGAGGTACCTATGAGCAAAGAAGAAGATGCGTACCGCTGTCGGCCTCGTGGCAGACGTAGCGGCTGCCGATGGGTGGTTCGTCGGTGCAGGGCCGTACCGCGAACGTGTAGCGGACCGGATCGCGCACCACGTCGTTGGACTGCTTGAAGTCGAAAGTGACACGCTACCCGGAATACGACAGGTCGCTGCCGGTCGTGTCATGGCGAAAGGGGTCTGGCCTGGCACTCCTCAATAGGTCCCAACCATCGCGTGCAGATTCTTCATGTACACTTCGGCGGAGACGACGAGGGTTGCTGATTCAATACAGCGAGGAAGTCCCGAATGTCCGCTCCAGGCACCCAGAATGTTTTCGCAGATCTGCTGCCTCCGGCACGCCATGACGTAGCCTTGGTCTCCTTGGCCAGTGACGGCAAAGTGTGGGTGCGTTACCGCGGCAGGCCCAGTTTCGAGTTGTACCGGACGCTGACGACGGTGGATGCCGCGCTGGCCAGCGTGCAAACCCTTACCGGGCAGACGTTGGAGGAAGCATCGCCGCGTTGTCTCGCGGATGTGTCATTGGCTGGCGAAGGCGGCCGGGACATCCTCGTGCAGGTGACGGCCCTCCATCCGAGTATTGCCCCCGGCACGGGTTTCCCGGCGGTAACCCTGAATGTTGTGGAACCGGCTTAGCGACCCGCCAGCCTGCAGGGTTGCCTTTCGGAATTTCTTTCTGTAATCCAGGACTGCGCGTGCCGCGGCTGCGGCACGCCAATGCTTGGCTTGTTCCCCATGACCAGTCACTGGCGTATCGGTCGTTGTCCTTTGACGGGAGAAGTGACCCGTTTTGAGGAAGTGCAGGATGGACAGCGGTGGCATGTCTGTGTCTCACCCCGAGCAGGGGGTGTATTTCGACTGCCTGAAGGGGAGCCGGCCCTCTCACTGACTAACCGAGACCGGGCTAATCTGTGCTATTGGATTTACCAGCACAATCGGCAACAAGGTCTTCTGCCGGTCACGGACTTCGTCGAGAGTCACCACCCGGGAGTCCTGTCCGTAACCCCCGACTGGGTAGCAGAATGGCAATCGCGCACACCCTCCCTGCACGATCGTCTGCTGTCCTTCCTGCAGGAAGTGATACGGCAAACCGACTCCGAGGCGCGGGCAACAGACTTTGCACAATGGCAGCAGGACCAGCAGCCATATCTGCTGGCAGCCAGCGGTTGTATTCAGGCAGGGGAACTCGCCGAATTCTGGGATCACTGTCTACGTTGCCATTGGCTGCGGACGACAAGTTCCGTACGGGCTTTGACCCGGGGCAGTTACTGGGACGGGGTTACCTTGGACGCCCGCATGCATTTGGAGGAGCAGCAACGTGTCCGAGGCCAGGGAGCTCAGGGTTTCGTAGCCATGTGGTTCCCATCGCCTACGGATTCAGCGTATTTGGAGATGGAAGCGGCTGGTGCTGTCATTGTGGAGGCCATTGAAGCCGCAGGCTATCAGCCATACCGGGTGGACAAGGATCTGGCGCACAATCAGAAACTGGACGACCGCATCATTGCCGCTCTGCGGCAATCCCGCTTTGCGGTAGCGGATTTCACCTGTGGACCAACGGGCCAGCGCGGCAGCGTGTACTACGAGGCCGGATTTGCCCACGGCCAGGATCTGCCCGTCATTTTCACCTGCCGGCGGGATATCGCCGAACACGAAGGCATGGCCTTCGACACCCGCCAGCATCTTCACCTGTTGTGGGACCCTGATCACCTGAAGGGAGACGACATCAAGCACGGCGAATCCAGCCTGGAACGGCGACTGCAGGCCCGAATTGAAGCCCTGCTTGGGCCCGGTCCCGGCAAGACACTGAAGGATCAGGGATCGGTTTGAAACCTGATTGGCTCCCGGTCCAGCGTTTTGCAGTTCCAGGAGTCGGAATGAGCCCAGGACCTTCTGCACCCCGGCGGTTGAATGAGGCAAACCAATGCACCATCCCGAGGGGGATCCGATCCGGTCCCTTGCCCTTTGCGTGCTGGAGGCCAAGCAGGTCTCCCTTGGAATAGGGACCACCAAGTGCAGATGTGTGAATTCCCGCGTCCGATTCGAATCAATGACGGGTCGGGCTGTCACCAAACTCAGCCCTTGACCCCCGTAAACACAATCCCCTGAATAAAGTACTTCTGGGCAAAAAAGAAGATGAGCACCACCGGCAACATCGCCACCAACGATGCCGCCATCAACAGGTGCCACTCCGTGTAGTTCTGATCCTGAAACGAGCGCAGGCCCAGGGCAATGGTGTACTTGTCGCGGGAGTGCAGGTAGATCAACGGGCCGAAGAAGTCGTTCCAGGATCCGTTGAACATGAAGATCGCCACCGCCGCCAAGGCCGGCTTGGACAGGGGCAGCACGACGCGCCAGTAGATGCCGAAGTTGGACGCGCCGTCAATGCGGGCGGCATCGTCCAGATCCAGCGGGATCGACATGAAGAACTGGCGCAGCAGAAAAGTCAGGAACGGTCCGCCCAGCCAGTTGGGCAATACCAGCGGGACAATGGTGTCGATCAGCTCCATGTGCTTGAAGACCACGAACTGGGGAATCATCGTCACCTGGGGCGGCAGCATCATGGTGGCCAGCATGATCAGGAACAGGACTTCCCGGCCGCGCCAGCGTAGGCGGGCAAAAGCAAAGGCCACCAGCGAACAGGACACGATTTTGCCCACGACATCCAGCAGGGTGATGACCACCGTGTTCCACACGTACCGGCCAAAGGGCACCAGCCGGAAGATGTCGGCATAGTTCTCCCAGTGGAACGTCCGGGGAATCCATTCCGGGGGGAGGGACATGACGGTCCCCAGGCTCTTGAGCGAGGTAGACAACATCCAGGCCAGCGGGATCATGAGGAAAAATCCCCCGGCCACCAGGACGAGGTGAGACAGTGCGGCCTCCCATGCGGGAAGCCGCTGCCGGTTGTCATGTGCCGAAACGGTCATCGCGGGACTTCAGCGCGACTTCAGCTCGCCGGCGTAGAACACCCAGAAGCCCGAGGAGCGGTACACCAGCAGGGTCAGGACCAGGATGTAGGCAAACAGAATCCAGGCCAGCACGGAGGCATAGCCCATCTTGAAGAACTGGAAGGCGTTCCGATACAGGTACAGCACGATGAACAGCGTGGCTTCGTGGGGTCCCCCGTTCGTCATGATGAGAGCCTGGGTAAAGATTTGCAGGGCCGTGATGATGCCGATGACCAGGTTGTAGAACAGCACCGGCGTGATCATGGGCAGCGTGATGTGCCAGAAGGCGGCCCCGCGTCCCGCCCCGTCCACGCGCACCGCTTCATACAGTTCGGACGGCACCCCCTGCAGACCCGCCAGGTAGATCACGATGCCGCCCCCCACATGCCAGAGGGACATGCCGATCATCGATGTGAGGGCCCAGTCCTTGTCGCCCAGCCATCCGGGTCCCACAATGTCGAAACGGGCGAGAAAGGAGTTGATGAGGCCGAAGTTCGGGGCGTAGATCCAGCGCCACAGCAACGCCACCGCCACACCGGACAGTACCGACGGCAGGTAGTACACGGTGCGGTAGAACTGGAGTCCCCGGATCCGGGTATTGAGCAGCAGTGCCACGCACAGGCCCAGCAGAATCTGCAGCGGCACGCTGACCACCGCATAGATGGAGGTGACCTTGAGGGCCTGTCCCACCTTGGGATCGTCGGTCAGGGCCTTGTCGAAGTTGGCCCAGCCCACCCACTTGGGCTGGGTGAGCACATCGTATTCCGTGAAGGCAAAGAAGGCGGAGGCGATCATGGGCCCTACCGTGAAGAGCAGGAACCCCAGGAGCCAGGGCGACGCGAAAAGCCAGCCATCCCGCTCCTCGCGTCGCCTCATTGGGCTGGACGGCGGGATCATGGATTGCAGGTCATGTGGAGCAAAGAGTGGCCGCACAATCGTTGTGCGGCCACTCCTCCCGCGCAGGACGCGGATGGAAACGGAGCGGGGTCAGCCGATGATCCCGTTGATTTCCGCCGTCAAGTCGGCGGCCAGTTGGGCGGCGGGCTTGGAGCCGTCCCACAGGGAATCCAGGCCGGTGGTAATCGCCTGCACGATTTCGGATTCGTTGGGATGCGCCGGCCAGGCACGGCCCTCGCCCCGGAGCAGCATCTCGGGGAAGACATTGTTGACCGCGTGGCTGTTGCACCGTTCGCATTCGTAGTTCTTGTACCAGTCCTGCTCCACCAGCGACTTGCGGGACGGATGGGCGTATCCCCGGCTGATGCGCAGGCGCTGCCCTTCGGGGCTGCAGATCCAGGCGGCTAGGAGGTAGGCCTCGTCCGGCACCTCGGAACCGGACCAGATCGAGGTCCAACCGATTAGCAGGCGGGTCAGGCGACTGCCGCTGTTGCTGAGGGGCAGCGGGGCGGCGTCGAACTGGAAGTCCTCGATGGAACGCAGGCCGCCCAGGCAGCCGCGCACGCACCAGAAGGAACCGAGTGTGCCGGACGTGAAGCGATCGAACATGCCGAGCTCGCTCAGGGCTTCGGGTCCGGGGGCACTGCCGTCGTCGACTACCAGGGACTGCATCCACTCCAGGGCCTCAATGGCTTCGTCGCTGTCCAGCATGCACTGTGTGCCGTCCTCGTTGAGGATTTCGCCCCCGTTGCTCCAGATGGTGCCCAGCCAGTTGGGGTGGCCGATGCCGTAGTGCGTGGTAATGGCACCGTCGACCTCGGTCAATGCGGTTCCCGCGGCCGACATGTCGGCCCAGGTGGTATCCCAGTCGGGGTAGGGCAATCCTGCTGCGTCATACAGGTCGGCGTTGTACCAAATGCCTTCCGGCGCCCCGTCGTTGGGCAGGGCCAGGAGCTGTCCCTTGATGATGCAGGCGTTGACATGGGCATCGAAGAAATCGTCGAAGACGGTTTCGTCGGGATGCTGTGCCGCATAGTCGTCCAGCGGGACGTAGACATTCTTTTCCGCCAGCGAACCGAAATACCCAAACAGGGTCTTGAAGGTGTCCGGAGCAGTGCCGCCGGACAGCATGGTCAACAGCTTGTCGTTGTAGGCCTGGCCGTAGCCTGTTCCTGCCGGCGTGTACTGGCCGTCAATCTCGGGATACCGGTTGTTGAATTCCTCGAACACCGGTGCGAAGTCGGCATCCTCATTGGTGCTTCCGGGCACCATGAAGGTTACGGTAACGGGTTCGGGCATGGCCGCTTCTTCGGCGGACGGCGCCGCGACCGGCACGCAGGCCGCGAGCAGGCCGGTGGACACACCCAGCCCTGTCATCTGCAGAAATGTGCGACGCGTAAATTTGCCTTTGCTCATGATCATTGTCTCCAGTTTGGCGGCGAACCATGGACAGAGCCCGATTGACCAGAAGCAAGGCACATCTCGCAGTGGGCAGCCGAGCGGGGCTGGATTCTATCCAACCCCAGGAATCGACTGATCGCGTCCAACAGGACTCGTTGTGGTGCGTTCATGGTCGTTGCCAGGCCAGCCAACCGACTGGCAAACGGGCCATCGCACTCCCGTTTTCAGGGCCGGATAGAGCCGGCTGGTGCTCAAATACAGTTGACCAGCATTCACCATCCGGCTGCGTAGGCCGTGGTGCGCGGATCCGCACCGCCGGTGAGAACCCCTGCCTCGGCATCCACGGTAATGGCGCACACCCGGCTGACCATTCCGCTCCATTCACCATCCTCTTCCAATATGTGCCCCTTGGTTTGCAAGGCGGAGCGCGCCTCTGCCGCGATCCGCGTCTCCACGGTCACTACGCCGTCCAGCGTGATGTGGGGCCAAAACGAATTCGGGAAACTGTGACTGATGACCCGTGGGGCTTCAATGGCGGACTGCGGATCCATGCCGAATTCAACGGTATTGAGAAAGACCTGGAGCATGCCCTGCACCTGGGCATCCCCGCCGGGACATCCAAAGGGCATGTAGGGACGACCATTGCGCCGGGCCAAAGCCGGATTGGGGGTCAGGCGCGGACGCTTGCCCGGCATGAGGGATGAGGCGTGATTGGGATCCAGCCAACTCTGGGTGCCCCTGTGGGATATGGGAAAGCCCAGTCCCGGCACTACCGCAGCCCCGCCGACACCGTCGGAGGGAGTGGCGGAAAAGGCGTTGCCCTGTCCGTCCACTACGCAGAGATAGGTGGTGTCGCTCTCCCAGGGCAGTTTTCCGTCCGCATCGGAGTTTCCTGACGAAGCCTCCCGGGCAGGGTCCCCCTGCCTGTCGGGCTCAAAGGGCCACGGATCGCCGCAGGGCGGCATGGAAGGTGTTGCTTGGCAAGGATCAATCCGTTGTCGGCGCCGGTCGGCATACTCGGCATGCAACAGGCCCTGCATGGGCACGTTTACGAAGCCGGGATCGCCGAAATAGGCCTCGCGGTCGGCAAAGACCAGCTTGAGCGTTTCCAACAGCACATGCAGATAATCCCCTGAGTTGTGCCCCATCGCCTTGAGGTCCAGCCCTTCCAGAATGTTCAGGGCCATCAGGAGCGAGGGACCTTGACACCAAGGTCCGCAACTGTTGACTTCCAGATCCCGATATCGGATGGTTTCGGGTGCTTCCACCAAGACCGTGAAGTCCGCCAAATCCTCATAGGTCAGCAGGCTGTCCTGCCGTTCGTGAAACTCGGCAATCTCCCGCGCGATATCTCCCTTGTAAATCAGATCGCGTGCTGCGCGGATGCCCTGGGTGCGATCACCAGCGCGACCGCGCTCCGCATCGATCATGCGCTGGAACGTATTGGCCAAATCAGGTTGCGCGAACAGTTGGCCTACCGGCACGGGCTCCCCTGCCGGCAGGAATGTGGAAGCCGTTGTGGCATAGGTGCGGATGGCAGAGCTTTGGAGAGCCTCGTAAAACCGTTCATCCACGGGTCTCCCGTCCCGGGCCAATTCCAGGGCAGGTTGCACTACCTCCTCGAAGGTCATGGTTCCCCACCGGGCCAAGGCGCTTAGCCAGGCATCCGGAGCCGCGGGCGTTACCGTCCGCGGCAGGCCCTCGGGCATGTCCCCGTCGTGGTGTTCCATGAAGTGCTGAATACTGGCAGCCTTGGGCCAGCGGCCCAGACCACTGATCGTCTCTACCGGCTTGCCATCGCCGGGGCCGAACATGATGGGTGCAACGCCGCCGAAGTTTGCCGACTCCGGCACAACTACATTGAGGCACAGGCCCGCGGCAACACCGGCATCGGCGGCATTGCCCCCTTGCTCCAGAATTCGGAGACCGGCCATGGTGGCCAGATTGTGATCGGTGGAGATGAGGTGGCTTCGGCTGCGAAAGGGGGGACGTGTGGTTTCCATGGAATTCTCGTTGGCTTGCTTCGCTGTCAATACGGGACAGTGTACGGGGCTTCCGGCCCGAGTGCTGAGCTGGGTTTGGGCCGTGCTCTGATGTTTGTTGCCACGAAGTGCTAACTACTGGTGGCTTGGAGCCAGCGGTCCAGACCACTGATGGTTTCTACGGTTTGCCATTGCAGAGTCCGAACATGATGGGAAGTTGTGCAGCTAAATCCGCAAAGCCCCTACAGTAGCCGTGGGCCTGCTCGGTACCGGTGTGAAGTCCCGGACGGGCGCGGCCTCTTCGCCGGGGGACGGTCCGTCGGTTTGCCAGAAACTTATGTTTGCAGGTCAGAGCACAGTGTTTGCCTTCGTTGTGCCGTTCTCCAGGCTCGCTGTTCCTGGGAAGGAGAATACCGTAGCGGGCGGACAGTTTCGGATCGGCTTCCGGGTCAGTCATCATCTGGTGGACTTCCAGCACCTCCCCTCCCAGCTCTTGGCAGTGCGGTATCAGGGATTCCCAGCTTGGCAACTCCTCGGGGCGGAACAGACGAAACCTCTGATCCCAGTGGTTGAGCGACTTTTTCCAATCCCGCGGTTTGAGGTTTAGCAGGCGCAGGCCCATCTCTTCCAGAAACGACAACGGCCGGTTCTGGCCATCGTGCGAGAACGATGCATGTGGTCTCACATCGTAGCGGTGTTCCAATGGAATCAAAATCGTATAGAGGCGCTTGAAGGGAGTGCCTCTCGTCATGACGGTGAGATCAGCGTAGTCTCGAGCCATGTTCCTGAACAGCAACAAATAGCTTTTGAGGCGAATCAGATCATCCAACGTGGGCAAGCGCATGGGCAATCCCATTACGGTAGCGTTGTGCCATTCCAACGGTTCGCCGTGCGGCCCGACGATGTCGTCATCCATTAGGGACACCTGCACTCCGTCCACGTTTCCAAAAATGGTGTGCCTCTCCCGTAAGGAATGAAAGTTCCAGCCGTCCATTCCGTCAAGGCGTTCCAGGACACTGTCCCAAATGGATGCCAGATTGTGGACCAAGTGGTCGGCATCCTGTGATGTGCGATAGGGGACCAGAACGTTCACAGCAGTCCCGCCCACCAGGAGGGCCTCATCCACTGCGGATTGTGTTCGGGATGCAGCTTCCAGAACCGCTTCCCAACGGGCCAGTTCTTCGGGCCTCAACGGTACTGGCATGATCCAGCAGCACTCCCGTCAAGTCGAAGGGAAGAGGCAGACCCCCACCTGTGCCCAATGCCGCATGTCACAAAGTCATGGCGCGTTCAACACCTGACTCACCCCTCCCTTCCTCGACAGCACGAGCGTGGTCCAGGAATGCCTGGTAGTCCTTGGCCGCCCATGGGTGATCCAGCATCAAGGCCGCGAATCGAATCACCTCCGCCCGAACCTCCGAGTCGTCCTCGATGGCCTTCCATAGGCGTTCCCTGTTTTCCGGTTCGCCTTTCTCAATGTATCTGGAAATCACGCGTGCATGCCGCATACCGTCTGTTACCGCAAGCACCCCGGCAATCTCGGGGGCAGCCATCTCGAACAGCCCAGGCTCGTCAACTGTGACCACCTTCGGGATCATGTTCTCGTACGGATCCCTTGAGAAGTCATGCTCATCGGCAAACGCCTGAAGGTTGGCTTCGTTCCAAGGCTCGCCGTTGGTTGTGCGCATGTCTATGGCATTCAGATTGCGGGCCACGTCGGCTACCGAAGCCGAGGTGTTGTACCACCCGTGCGCCTTGAGGCACCAGATGATCTGTTCCACATGCTCACTTGGTGTCCGACTGTTCATCCTGTATCCAACTGGCTTGGACTTGGTTCAATCCGCGGCCATTGTATCCGACGAGGCGCGGTGCAACCGGTTCACATCCAAAGGCACGGGCTCATGGCCGCAGTGGTGGAGTAGGGGCCGTACGCCGGCCGTCTTGGATGGCGAGATTCGGCACTTGCGGATTTTGCTATACAACTCTCCTATGGTGGATGCAACACTGCAGAAGTTCGCCGATTTCGGAACAACACGTTGAGATACAGGCCCGCGGCCATACCGGCATTGGTGGCATGGCCCCATGGTTCCAGAATCCGCAGGCCAGCCATGGTGGTCCGATAGTGATCAGTGGAGATGAGATGGCTTCTGCTGCGAAAGGGGGGACGTGTGGTCTGCATGGGGTTTCCGTTGGCGTCCTGCGTGGTTAATGCGGACACAGTGCGAGGGGACTTTTGGGACCTGAGGGGACCCGAGCACAGCGCTCGGCTGGGTCCATCCCCTCCAACGGAATCCTACTCGCGGCTGGGATTCCACTGGTTGATGGTCGATTTGAGGCTGCCGTCGCCTGCATCACAGATCAAGTGGTACGTTCCTCCTTTCAGCACCAAATCCCAGCAGAACTCGGGTCTTTCCGGAGCGACTTTGAACCGCCGCCAGCCCGGTGCAAGGCAGGTTCCCTGGCCAGGGATAGCCTGCCGACCATGTGATATGCTTTTCCCGCACATGATTTCGGATCTGATGCCATTCGGCATATGCGTATTGTGTGATCAAATTGGCGGATATGAGATTTAATCTAATGAATCATCCAAACGTGACAGTGCATCGAGACGGCAACAGCTACTTCTCCTTGACTTTGTCATTGTTGATCAGCCTCATGGTTTTGTCGGCCTGTGCCCTGGGACCGAAATCAGAGGAGAGTGCGGATCCGTTGGTGGTTGAAGTCACCAGGGAAACCGTCCGGGTCGAAACTCGCGAAATAATGCGCGTAGTCACAGCCACACCAACGCCGAGGGCACTCCCGACTCCCATTCCAACTCCCACCCCAACTGTGCATCCGCCAGACCTACCGGGACTCCATCCCGATTACTTCGAACCAGCACCGCACATTGAATACGAATCAACTCTTGTTTCCGAATTTGCAACCGGCAACGAATTCGCGCCCTTGACTGTCGTTCGCCGGGAACCTACTACTCAGGACGTGCAAACCCCAAGTGCCAGTGACGGACCGCCAAAGCTGATGGTGAAATCAGTTCCCGCTGTCAAGAGAATCGAGGCTGTTTCCGATGTCGGTGTTCATAGGGTTGAAGAATCCAGAGCTCGTGAACTACTGGCACTGGTACCCGTCCTCGAAATCCAGCCACGCGTAGAAGATGAACTGCATCTCCCCTTGGAACGCTTGCACCCTCCGCAAACAGGAGGCGAGGAGGCATTGACGTTTCCACCGTCAGAGCAGCCAAGAATACCAGCGCCGGAGACCGATACCCAACCCTTGGAAATTCTTCGACATAGTCCATCCGAGGATGTTGGGATTGCACCCAACATTAGCATCACATTTTCGAAACCCATGGTTCCGTTGACAAGCCATACAACCTTGGCAGCCCGGAATGTACCGGCATTGGTTACCCCAGAACTTTCGGGGGAATGGTATTGGATGGGAACACAAACCTTGTTCTTCCAACCAACGGTACGTTTAGCCGGATCCACGCGATATACGGTTGAAGTGCCGGAAGGCACCGCAGCCGCCGACGGCACCACCACAACCGAAACCCGCGCCTGGGAGTTCGAGACCTCACGCTTGCAACTGACCTCGGCTTGGCCTGGTACTTGGGGCTCGTTGGGCCTCCGACCTGACTTTGTTCTCCGGTTCAACCAGGACATTGATCGCAATGACGTCTTTCAATTCCTGTCTGTCCGTGCGAATAATGAAGAATTCCCGATTGAGCTGATTGACCCACTCGATGATGGAGTCCCGTCGTACATCCGAAGTCTTGTGACCGAATCACCGTTGCGAACCATCGCATTTCAAGTTAAGACTGATCTCCCGCAGGGCACGAAGATAACTGTGGAGGTAGAAAAAGGTGCTCAATCAGCAGAAGGTCCTCTACCCACCTTGAAAAAGCAATATCGCAGTTACCAAACCTACGGGAAACTACGAGTTGACTATACCAATTGCGGCTCATCATCCTACCAACCCAACCAGTACAGATGCCAAGCCGACACCGACTTGATCATTGGTTTCAACCACAAGTTGGATCCGGACTCAATCACGGACAATTCAATTCTGATTTCTCCTCCTTTGCCCAAGGGGCAAGTTGAAGTGTCGCAGTGGAGGGGGAGTCTGCGGATCAAAGGCATTAAAGAGGTAAATACAAAATATCGGGTCCGTTTGGATCCGGAAATCTCCGATGAATTTGGTCAGCAATTGGGGCTAGTGAATGATTTGACTTTCAATATCTTCGCGAAACCAGTTGGTGTCCAACTGCACCTTCCGGCGCCTATGGAGGTTCTGAACCCGTTTCACGATGGGCAATACAAAGTTCACGCTTGGAACCTAAGCGACCAACGTGCATTGCTGTATGACGTGGATTTGAACAACTGGCGCGACTTTCGAAGTGATCCTTCAAGTAGCCGCTATAATGCATACATTCTCCAGACACCCGAACATCTCTCTTCAAGCCACTACGGCGGCAGGGTGCCGTCCAAGGGATTGTTTGGTAACCAACCGGTACTTGACACGAATCTCACCTATGAGACTGAACTCGATGCACGTAGTGAGGCCAGCATTGATTTGAACCCCTATCTTGTAGACAATGCGGGTCACTTGCTGCTGACGCTACCGCTTTCAGCTGCCGTGCAGAGATTTGCGTTCTGGCCTCATGATGAAACCCGGGCACATCCCATGAGGACTGTCACATGGATCCAATCGACGCGTTTGGGCGTGGAAGCCTTCCGCGACCGCAACTTGTGTGTTGTGAAAGTGTCGGATCTGCTGACAGGGGCCCCGGTCGAGGGTGTTGCCATTCAGTTGTCGCCACAACGCCACTCAGTGGCAACCGATGAGGATGGTTACAGTTCCTTCGACCTTTCGACTCTAGCATCTCAGCCTAGTCCAGTATACGCAAGGTCAGGCTTCGACTCCGCAGTGCTACCCGGTGGTTGTGCGGAGTCGTCCTTTCCGCCTAAGTCAAAAACATTTTGGCATGCAATCACAGATCGGAATCTTTATAAACCTGGGGAAACCGTCAGTGTCAAAGGTTGGTTGCGTCAGGTCCATTATCATCCAACTGGTGATGTGGGCTTCGTTACAGGTAGCCAGCGTGTTTACTATTCCATGTGTGACTCACGCAATGTCTACCTAGGGTCGGGTTCAGCAGATATTGGGACAGTTGGCACTTTTGACTTCAGTTTTGTACTTCCTGAGCAAGCAAACCTAGGCAATGGCTACATCAGCCTCAGCTTAAAAGCACCAAATACTGAAAGTACTGAAATTTTGGATTTTGGTTGTGTTCGGCAGTTCAGATACTATTCTAGACATTATTATTATCCGGATACAGTGCATCCGCTCCTGTTTCAAATCCAAGAGTTCCGACGCCCGGAGTTCGAGGCGACCTTATCGGATGCAGTGGGTCCGCACTTCCAGTCCTCAACGCTATTCGTGGATGCCAGTGCGAATTACTATGGAGGAGGACCGCTGCAAGGCGCTCAGGTGGATTGGCGAGTTCAAGGGCGTCCTACACATTATCGTCCGCCAGGTTGGGACGGGTTTGTGTTCGGAAGTTGGTCTCGATTCGATGCGCCCGTGTTGCAAGAAATCGATTTGGGTGATGAGTTGGACCTGCAGGGGCGAGGTAGACTGGAAGTAAAGTTCACTGATGACTTGGAACCGGTGCCGTACTTGCTGCATTTTGAAGCGACGGTGTCCGACTTGTCCCAACAGACTCGCACGGTCACTGACGTGGCCTTGGTTCATCCGGTTGACCTTTACGTGGGTGTCAAACCTGCCGCTCACCGGGGTGTGGTCCAAGAACCCATCGCTTTGGAGCTGATCGCATCCGATGTTAGCGGTGAACCATTGGTGGGAAACAAAATTTTTGTTACCGCATTGTCGAGCGGTTCCACAGGATCGGCAGACCCAAGTTTGCAGGTGTTGGATGGGTCAAGTACCCAGTGCCAGGTGGAGTCCGCCAGTGTCCCCGTGGTCTGTGAGTTGACTTTCCCATCGCCTGGGCGATGGACCATAGACATCCATGTAGATGGACCTAACGGGAAGGCGGTACGTACCCAGACTTACATTTCGATAGCCAGTTCGAGAACCACGCGTCTCAGCGGCGGTGCTGAGTTTGCGTCTGTGAAATTGCTCTCCAATCAGCTTCAGTACCAACCAGGAGATGTCGCCCAGATTCTGGTGGAGCCACCATTCTTGCCCGCTTATGGTACCTTGATGCTAAATCGGGACGGGATCGTGAGTTTCGAACCCATTGAAATTCACACTCTGCCCTACGCCATCGACGTGCCGATTTTGGATCGGTATGTCCCCAATCTGCATGTTTCAGTGTTGCTCAATGGAACTTCGGTTCATCAAGGTGCCGGTGGTGTACCCATCCCTGCGTCGGCACGTGGCGATCTGAATCTTGAGATCCCACCTGTGCCGCGGGAACTGGAGTTGGATCTGGACATGCAGGATCGGGATTTGGAACCCGGGGACACGGCGCGCATCAGCGTGTCGGTCACAAACCAGCAAGGAGATCCGGTAGTCGGCGCTGAAGTTGCCCTGCTGGCAGTCGATGAGGCGATTCTCTCACTCACCGATTACCAGTTTGACAATCCCCTGTACACGTTTTACCCGGAACGTGGTCTGCATCTGCGGACGTCCAACCTACGGCGTTACATGCAGTCCGAAGTGTTCGAATTCGTTCCGTTGCCACCTGGAAGGGGAGGAGGGGGTCAGGAATTCAGTGAAGACTTCGGGGAACAGGCTTTTAGCGTTCGGCGAGATTTCGACCCGCTTGCGGTCTTCATCCCTTCCGGCGAGACCAATGCAGATGGAATCTTCGAGGCCTCATGGCAACTCCCTGATACGATTGGCCGGTTTCGGGTTGTGGCATTCGCGACTGCCGGTCCTCGTCTCTTCGGCAAGTCCGAAACCACCTATGTCTCTCGCCTTCCCCTGCAAATCCGCTCTCAATGGCCGCGCTTCCTCAACTTCGGTGATGAGGCAGCAATGTCGGTACTGATTGAGAACCAGACCGAAGCCGATCAAGACCTTACACTGGTTGTACAAAGTGATGGCATCGAGTTGGCTTACAAGGATGAAGAGCGGAACTATGATGTTCTTTCCTTCACCGTGCCTGGACACAACCGCCGGCACGTAACGGTGCAAGGTCAAGCCCGGATTACGGGCGAGAGCCGGATTTTGGTGTCTGTGTTCAATCAGGAGGGCAATGACGCGACCCTTGAGTCGCTGCCAATCTATGTGCCTGCATCCAAGGAAGGCTTCGCAGCGTACGGGGTCGTGAGTGAAGACGTTGCGGAGCAGCGGATCAAGATGCCGGATGACATTGTCAAAAACTTTGGTCATCTGAAACTCTCAACCACTTCAACTCTGATGCAACCTCTGCTTGACAGTTATTTCGACTTGCGTCAGCCTCGGTACTGGATGTATCCCGAGCGCTATGCATCGCGTATTCTGGCCAATGCTGCCCTGCGTGATGTCCTGTACAGCTTCCAAGTGGCTGATTTGCCCGAACCGGTGGTTTTGGACGACCAAGTGCAGAGTGACATCAAAGAACTTGTTAGATTCCAGGACGGCAGTGGCGGGTTTCCGTTGTGGCAACGCAACAGGCAAACATGGCCCATCGTGACAGTGCACTGTATGTATGCTCTGGCAGTGGCCCGCGGAGCCGGCTATGATGTGCCTGAAGACGCTGTCAGCGCCGGGTTGCGTTATTTGTCTCAAATTGAATCCCATTTTCCTTATTATTACACAGCAAGCACAAGGAGATACATCACTGCCTACTCACTGTATGTACGATCCTTGCTGGATGATTCAGATCCTCAAGCCGCACTCCATTTGCTTAGTCAGGTACCAAAGGCAGAACACCCACTGGAAGTGGTGGCCTGGAGCATTCTTGTCCTCCACACCGACGATGCTACACAGGATGACGCCGGGGAGTGGATGGATTTCCTTCTGAACCGAGTGGCAGAGACTACAAGCAAGGCTTCATTCACAACTTCGATGCAGGAACGCCAGGACCACCTGATTCTCCACTCCGATCGCCGCGTGGATGCCGTGGTGTTGCGTGCCCTGATGACGGTGCGGCCCGAGTCGGACCTGATTCCCAAAGTGGTACAAGGGATTCTGGCGGCACGCACCCGCCACGGACACTGGGGCAGTTCGCAGGACAATGTCTTCGTTCTGCTTGCCATGGATCAATACTTCCGACAATACGAGGCGGTCGAACCGGATTTCCACGCCCGTGCCTGGATTGACGACACCATGATTGCCAACACCCCCTTTCAGGGACGGGAGACCGTTCATCGCAGCGTCACGATTCCGATGGCGTGGTTGTTTGACGCGGATCCGGAACGCATTCTCGTCCAGCGCGCAGGCGAAGGCAAGCTCTATTATCGACTGGGACTCGAATATGTTCCCGCTGATCTCAAATTGGAACCACGGGATCGCGGGTTCACATTGCAGAGAACCTACTCCGGGTTGGATGACCCCAATGATGTTTGGCAGGACGAAAGTGGTGTGTGGCACGTCAAGCTGGGGGCGCGCGTGCGCATTGAGGTGACGATGGTGGCCACGGGCATGCGTCATCATGTTCAAATGGCCAGTCCGCTCCCTGCGGGATTGGAATTCGAGAATCCCAGTCTGAAGGGGAACAGGTCTTCGAATGACTACAGCCACTCGTACTACCGTGGTTGGTACTACTGGCCCTGGTACGATCACCAGCAACTGCTGGACGAACGCGCACTGGCAATTACGTCTTGGCTCTATCCCGGGATCTACAAGTATTCGGTGACCGCCCAGGCTACCACTGCAGGCCGCTTTCAGGTTCCCCCTGCCGAGGCGCACGAAATCTACACTCCTGAGACATTCGGGTATGGCCCCAGCGAAGTGGTGGTTGTGGAGTCAGCCTTGTCTCAGGATGATGGCTGATGATCGCTGTTGAACATCCCGGCAGGATCGGCGGCACCCAGCCGATCCTGCCGGCCGCCCAATTGACAAATCCGGTTCGGGTGCTGCCTGTACTGCCTGAACTTCCTCAGGCAGTTGACATAGAGTGGTCATCATGGTCGAGGGGGTGCCTCGCACAGGCGGCGGTGCAGCCTTTTCTTAACACTCCAGTGACTGCGGATGATGTCCACAGCTTCAGCCATCGTGACCACGGCCACACGCGTGTTGAAGCGGGAGCAGGCGGTGCCTGGCTGTAATTTCGTTGTTTGCGGCCTCGTACAGCGCTTGGACCAAGGTCAGCCATGGCTTGGAACCAGTCCCGGTGGTCGCGCGTGAACTCGGCCACGGCCGCCATGGTGTCGATACTCCGACCTGTACTTCCGGGCCGGTTCGGCGGCCAAGGCGCGTAGGACTTCCCGGAGGTTGTGGTCGGCCTGCAGCGTCTGGTTGTGGACCAACTTCGGAATGCAGGCCTCCGGGAAGTATCAGGGGAACCTCTTTGCCGGCGCAACGTTGGTCCCGGTCATGATGTGCCCACTCGTGGCATCCTGTTGACAATCTGCGCCTCTCGGAGTACGTTCAGGCCAAGTTTGTATTTCAATCCACCTATGACAACAACACCGGTGTCACAGACGGGTTGCCTTGAGCCTTGTCCGATTGCCAGTCCTACGTGGACCCCAGGAGAAACAAGAGTTTGATCCTCAGAACAAGATTCATCCGGCTGGTTGTGACGGCCAGTCTGCTGTTGGTTGTCTGTTCGTGCACTTTGGTGGTTCCCCCACCGCTGGACACTCCCACGGCCCTGAAACTCGGGTTGCTGCTCAATTACACGGGCTCGCCGGAAGCGTCCGCGGATCGGGAACGGGCCTTCAACCTGGCGATTAGCCACGTCAATGCCGGTGGCGGTGTGCTTGGACAACCGGTGACCGGGATCACGGCGGATGCCACTTCCGATCCGCAGGCTGCCGTGGCGGCCGCCCGGCACCTGATCGAGGTTGAGGGCGTCCATGCCATCGTCGGCCCGAACGCCAGTGCGGCCGCGTTGCCGATCGCGGAGACGGTGGCCGGCCCGGCAGGCATTCCGCTGATCAGCCCCTCCGCCACCTCGCCCCAACTCTCGACGGTTCCTGACAACGATTTCTTCTTCCGTACGGCTCTCTCCGACGTCATCCAGGGGCCGCTTCTGGCCTCGCTAACCCGGGAGCGCGGGTTCGACAACGTCGGGTTCATCTACCTCGATGACGCTTACGGGCAGGGACTGGCTGCCGCCTTTGCCCGGGCGTGGGACGGAACGTTGCGGTCCGTTGCCTTGGAAGTGAACCAGACGACCTATCTCCCGGCTTTGAGGGAGAGTGCCGGAAGCGGTGCCCAGGCACTGGTTGTGGTGGCCCCCGAGGAGCAAGCCCTGGCCCTCATCCGTACGGCTCTGGACGAGCGTCTCTTCGACCAATTCGTCTTTGGCGACGCAGCCAAGCGCTTGCGTCTGGTGCAGGAGATCGGAGGTACCCGCTTGGGCGGCATGTATGGCACTGGGGGAGCATCCGCTCCCGACAATGACGCGACCTCGGAATGGGAAGCCGCCTTCATCGAAGCCTATGGGGCCTTGCCCGTCCTGGCCTATGTGAAGGAAACCTATGACGCAACCATTGCACTTGTCCTTGCCGCCCAAGCCGCCGGCACTGTCGAAGGGCCGGCGATGCGTGACCGGCTGCGGGAAATTGGCGGCCCGCCGGGATACATCGTTCCGGGTACGCCTACCGGCATCGGCGACGGCCTGCGCCGACTCGCGTCCGGTCAAGCGATTAACTACGAAGGGGCGGCCAGTTCATTGGACTGGGACGAAAACGGTGATCTCCTCCGGGGCTACGTGGGCATCTGGCGCTTCACACCAGATGAACGCATTGAGGAAGTGGACACGATCTTTGTTCAGGGCTGAAGACCGGAGGGAGCGATCCCGTGACGGTTCAGCCAATGCAGGATGGCCGGTTCGCCGGGCTGGGTTCCGGCTGGACCTTGCCTTGGTCAAGTTTCGGACAGCATACCGGCGTCTTAACAGGATCGGGTTCTACCGACGGGCGATCCGGCGGGGACGAGGGTCAACGGGAGGGGAATCGGTCTTCAGCCACGGTACGCGTAGCACATATCGATGGCAGCCTTCGACAAAGAGCAGTATGCCGCCTCCCACCGCGAGGGCCATGGAGGCATTGAAGGGCAGCCAGATGCTCAGGAAACCCATGGCGCACACCAGCACCGCGCTGCCTGTCCGCAAGCCCACACCGGTCAGGACAGCCAGCAAGGACACCCCGGCCACCGCCGCCAGGGCTTGCACGGGCAGGCCTTCCAAGGGAACCACCGGCTCGACCAGCATGGTCATGCCACCCAGTACCGTTACGGGGCGCAGCGAGACCGGGAGCCAGCTGCGAACCACATAACGAGCCCTTTGCCAGCGTTGGTTGAAGGTGCCGTCAGCTGTCCAGATACCGGTCATCCAAAGCCAGTCGCGGCCAAAACCGGCCGCGACCAGTAGGGCCACAATCCAGGCACCCAACTCGATCAGATGCCTGTCGGTGCCCGGCCAGACACATCCCACCATGAGGATGCTTTGCCAGGCCGCGGCCCGGCGGCGGCTGTCGCTGGCTGGCCAGGGATGGTTGGTCAGGTTGTTGCGCACACGCAGTGCCTGTCCCGCCACGAACAGCGGCCGCAGCAGGGCCACCCCCAGGTACCAGGGCGGCAGCAGGTGCCAAAAGGCACCGAACAGGGAAACCACGAACAGGCCCGCGCTGTCCGTCTCGATATCCAGCCGCTCGCCCAGCAGGGAAACCCTATTGACACGTCGGGCCAGCCAGCCGTCCGCCAAGTCCAGCAGCATGAATACGACCACGAGCAAGGCCGCCGCGGCCCGGGCCTGCGGCCATGCCCCGTTGGCAAACGGAGGGATCAGGCCCGCCAGCAGCGCCAGGACCAGGCCGCGCAGAACGGACACGGTGTTCCCAGGCCCCAGGCCCGTAAACGGTGCATCGGGCTGCCCAACCGGATGGTTGGCGTCCAGGTTGAACCATAGAATCGCCAGGATGGCTGTGAGGACGCCTGCGGCCACCACGGTGCGCAGCCACAGCCCCGAGCCGTCCAAGGTTCCAAGATAGGCGATTCCGGCGGCGATCGCGGAGAGGCCGGCGACAAATAGGATCAGGGCCTGCTGGCGCGATGTATTCATGCCGCAGGCCGGACGACCGACCGGTATGCCGCTCCGGTCGGCCTTGGTCTTCTCATCTGGGATCTTGCAGCGGTATCTGTACCCAGACTTCCTGTACGCCGTCCACCCACGGGGCGATTACATAGGGCTCCAAGGTGATCAGCAGCCAAAGCCGGCCGTGTCGGCGGACCGGATTCCAGCCCGATATGTCGTCCAGGCTCTGCAACCCGTTGTCCACCCACTGAAGGGTCATGTCGCGATCCTGGTCCGGGTCGAGGGCCGCGGTGCGATGCTCCTTGGCGGCCTGCACAATCAGCGCCAGTGCCTCGTCCTCGGACACGGCCAATAGGTCGGTCAGGGCAATCGGGTTGCCGGAGCCGGTGAAGGTCCAAGTGTCAACGGACAGGTTGCCATGGGCGCCGCCGGTGTAGGACCAGAGAATCAAGCGGCCGCTGTGCAGGCCGTAGGGTGCCCAGTACAGGTCGCTGGCTGCGGTCATCAGTTGCCAGGGCAGCAGGGCGGTGAACGGCATTTCCTGTGCAAACTCCACGGCGGAGGCTTGTATGGCCTGGACTTGGTTGTCGATCGCGGCGTGGCCGGCCTGGGCCAATGACGGAATCAACGCCAGCAGGCCGGTGGTCGCCTCGGATTGGAAGACCAAGTCGGGATCCGGGTTCGCCGGCGGCAGGCTGGGGGCAAAGTGCAGGCTGTCCAATAGGCCGGACAGATCCTCCGTGGGGATGGACGTGCTGGAGAAGAACGCCAGAATGGGCATCCCACCCAGTTCGCGCAGGGCAGGGGTGGGTTCGACCACCAGGTAACGGTTGTTGGCGAAGTTCCCGTCGAGGTCCAGCAGACTCCGGGCTTGGTCGCCCGACAGCAGCCAGGCCTGCTGTTGCGGTGCGGTGTCTCCCTCCAGCCAAGGAATGCTCCTCGTGGTCAGTGTGAGCGCCTCCCAGGAACCGGAGTGCGATGCCACCTGTGCCTCGAAGGCATCGAAATCGACGGCGTTGTCCACCCACATTGCCACGGCAAACAGATTGCCCTTGTCCGCATCGCGGAAACCCACGGCCGCGAATTCCCGCTGCCACGTTAGGTTGCCTGATCCCTGCCACGCCGGACGGTCTCCGACCACGAAGTCGTCAAAGCGCCCGGCCTTGAAACTGTTGGCATAGACCTGCAACTGAGCCTGTTGAATGTTCGACAGGTCGGACATCGGCTGCCAGCTGTCGCTGACCAGGTCGAAGACGTGCCATGGATCCGCAATGCACGTCCAGGCATGGGCGCGCGTGGTCAGTTGTCCGAGGACGGATTGTTCATCCTGGCAGGCCAGTTCCTGGGCCTGGGCCGTCCCCGGAAGGGCGACCAGTCCCAACAGACACGCCAGCACCACCGCGGCCAGAATTTGCAGCTTCCGGTTGCCGCGTCGGTCGTGGCGGCTCACGCGTTGGATATGGGCCATCGACGACCTCCTCGGAAACCTTTGGTGTTGTCGCACTGTCCGCATCCGACAGGCGTATCAAGCGCACCGGATGCGGACCTCATTGGCATCCGTTGTAGCCCCGTGCGGCGGAAGCCGGACCATTCACCTTCGGTGTGGGATGAAGGCCATGGCGGGTCAACGCACCAGGGAGAACTGCCGTTCCTCGCAGGTGATGCACTCGACCAGGGCGGTCCGCCCGGCGAACGTCTGTGCCGCCGCCTCCTTGATCGCGGGAATGACGTCGGCCGGATCGGTCACCTTCACGGACCAGGCACCCAGGGACGCGGCCAAGTCGGCGTATTCCCCCGACAGGAACTTGGTCCCGTACTTCTCGGTTGCGACCGGCAGGTGCTTCTCGTAGCCGCCCATGGCCGAGTTGTTGACCAACAGGGTCAGGATCGGCACCTTGGAGCGCACGGAGGTCTCGATGTCCATGCCGCACATGCCCATGGCGGCATCGCCGACAAAGTTCACCACCAGTTTCTCCGGTGCGGCCAGCTTGGCGCCGATGGCCAGGCCCAACGAATACCCCAACTGGGTGGATTTGCCCCAGCCGATGTAGGTGTTGGGCTTGCGGGTCATGTAGAAGGGGGAGATCTGATCGCGGGGATTGCCGGAATCGGCGGTCACGATCGTGTTGGACACGTCCACGGCCTCCTGCAAGTCGTGGATGACCCGGTAGGGGTTGATGGGAGTTTCGTCGGAGGTCAGCTTCGGTCCCCATTCCTCCTCCCAGGCACTGCGCAGCTCCCCGAGTTCGGCCGCCGCATCCTTCTCCGACACGGTGCCGCGGGCCTTGATCGCGGCCAGCAGGGCCTGCAGGACCAGTTTGGCATCGCCCATCAATGCCTGGTCCAGGACCAGGTCCTTGTTCAGGTCCCGTTCGTCCAGGGCAGCGTGGATTATCGTCTTGCCGGACGGTACCGGGGTGCTCAGGAACATGCTGGTGAAGCTGGTGCCGACGCCGAACAGGCAGTCTGCATGCGCCAGCATTTGCTTTAGCTGGGCCGGGCCGGTGTAGGTGCCGCAGCCCAGCGACAGGGGATGGTTCTCGGGGAAGCTGCTCTTGCCCGGCAAGGTGGTCATGACCGGGGCCTGGAGTAGTTCGGCCAGTTCCACCAGTTCGTCGGTGGCTTCGGCATAGAGGACTCCCTGACCCGACTGGATGACCGGTCGCTGCGCTGCCAGCAACAGGTCGGCCGCCCGGTTCACGTCCGCCGGATCGGGGCCGTAGCGCACCGGGCGCACGGGTTCGTAGTCCACGCTGTCGCCGAACTCGGCGGATCCCACGTCGCCCGGCAGTTCCAGCATGACGGGCCCGGGTGTGCCGGACCGGAGCATCTGATAGGCCCGGCGCAGCATTTCGGGCGCGCGTTCCGGGGTGTTGATGCGGGCCACCCACTTCGTCACGTGCTGGTAGTTGCGGCTGGCGTCGAACTCCGGCGGCACATCGGTGCGGGAGACACCACCCTGTCCGGGCAGGATCAGGACCGGCACGGAGTCGGCATAGGCCTGGGCCACGCCGGCGAACGCGTTCTCGATCCCAGGTCCGGCCTGCATGCAGCACACGCCGATGCGGTTGCCGTTGTGGATGCGGGAGAAACCGTCCGCAATGTTGATGACGGTGCGTTCGGTGCGCGCCAGAATCGGGCGTATGTCGCCTGCCGCCGCGTACTCGATCAGCGGATTGGCGGGGAAGCAGCTGAGGAACTCCGTGTTCTCTCGCTTGAGGATTTCAACGACAGCTTGATAGACGTTCATGGGCACCGCGGATCAATGGCAGGTTGGGGCGGGAGGGCGGACGTCACAGAGCGAAGGCAGGTCATGGTCCTGGAGAGGTGTCACGCAACCTGCACTGTGCGTCCGGCGTAAGTATATTAGGTTCAGCCGTTGGCTTCCGCCTGTTGAAGTCGGGGGCGGCCATGCGGTCCAAGCCGATCGGGCACACGAGCAAACCACCCATCCGAGTTACATGGACGAATCCTTTCTTTCCTGCAACACCTGTTTCGTGGCCCTGCTCCTTGCGTTTGTGGTACTCGTCGCCTTCGGCGCGTTCCTGGGCATCCTGGGCGGGGTGATTTCCGCCGTGTTCGGTCTGTTTGCCGCCATCCCGGGTTGGGTCTGGCTGGTGATTGTCGTGGTTGCGGTCGTCATGTGGCAGCGCCGAGGTCGTTGATGCGGCCGGGCGACACGCGTCTCCGGGCCCGCAACCGAGCCTGGTGTGATTACAGCCGTCTCCACTCGGCTGGGTACTCGGCCCATCAGAGTTGCCGAGTGGAGACGGGGACGGAGGCTCGGTTGGCGGCCTGAGCTTGCCCCAGTCGGCCCCTGATCGGCCATTGGCCGATCAGGGGTATCGCGCCCCGGAATGGTAGGGGGACGCGCCAGGTTGCATTGCCACAGCACCCTTTCGACAAATAGTTTGACAAAACAAGCTTCCTGATCCACAATCAGGACAGGAGGTGAGACATGAAGCTGCCGGACCTGTGCCGGTTGACCGGGGTCTCGGCCCGGCAGGTGAGATACCTGATATCCGAGAACATCGTGCCCCCGCCCACAGGCGGGCGGGCCCATGCCCGGTACGACGGCCGCCATGTGCAGGCCGTTCGGCGCTATCAGCAGTTGAAGGAGATGGGTTTTGCACCGGCGTCCATTCGCATTCTGATGGAGATGGAGGCCGGGGTGCCCATTCCCCTCATGCCGGGCGTGGCCCTGCTGGTGGACCCCGGTCTTCTGGCGGACAACGATACCGACCTGCAGGTGCTGGTCCAGCACCTGCAACAGTGTCTGCAACAGCATGTCAAGGCTCAAGGAGCAACACATGATGAAAGCCCCAACCCGACTGAATCCGATTGAGCAAGTTGTGGCGACATACCATGGCGGGAAGCAGCAGACGATGCCTCTGCAGTCCATTGATATCCGGGTGGAGATTGTCAGTGCCCTGGTGGCCGCGGAGACGGTACGCACCTACCACAACGACAGCGAACGCCCCATTGAGGCCGTAATGTCGTTCCCGGTGCCGGTCGGTGCGGTCTTCCATGATTTGGAAGTTCGCTTGGACAACCAGACCTACAAGGGGCAGGCGCTGGCCAAAGTGAAGGCTGCGGAAAGATACGAGGATGCAGTCGATGAAGGCCGGACGGCCGTGCTGCATGCGGAAGTTCTGAAAGGTGTTCACAGTCTGTCGGTCGCCAATCTGGCACCAGGGGCCGAGATTGAGGTGACAAGCCGTTGGACCGACATTCTGCATGCCGACGGATGCAACGGACATTACCGGATACCGCTCACGGTTGGCGACGTGTACGGCACGTTCTCCGGCGAGGACGTGGATGAGCCCACCCATGGTGGCGAGGCCGTGCCAACATCTCTGTCTGTCACAAGCAATGCCCGAGCCGTACACGTGCGCGGATCGGGTACAGCGGATGGTGACATACCCGGTTGGGCGGGCGCGGTGCCGGCCGATGCTCCCATTGACATTGAGGTGAGCGACTGGCCACAGGGGGTTCTGGCGGGCAGGACTGCCGAGCGGCGGTCCGTGACGATGAACCTGCAACCAGCGGCCTCAGGCCAGGCCGACTTGGATGTCGCCGTTCTGCTGGATCGATCCGGCTCCATGGCGAGTCTGTGCGAAGGGTCCGGATTGTCGGATGCGTCCACCCACGCCGTCGTGCAACAGGGATTGGCGGACTTGGGCGAGATGCTGCGTTCGGACGATCGTCTGGCGCTATGGGAATTCGACACGTCCTGTACCCCGGTCGGTACCGGTCAGCCGGTGGTGCCCCGGGACTGGCATGGACTGGTACGGCAACTGCAGGGCCCGGGCGGAGGCACGGAGATCGGTGGAGCCCTTGAGACCGTGATGCGCAACACCGAAGCCCGGGATCTTCTTCTGGTTACCGATGGCCAGAGCTACGCATTGGATGTCCATGGCCTGGCCGGCCGGGGCAGACGCATCTCCGTCCTGCTCGTGGGGGAGGCTTCCCTGGAAGCCCAAGTGGGCCATCTGGCGGCCATGACCGGTGGGGATCTCCATTATGTCCAAGGGGTGGACGTCGGTGCCGCGTTACGGACGGTGACACAGGTTCTGCGCCAACCTCATCGGGTTGCATTGCAACGCGAAGCCGCGGGGGAAGACGGTTTTGTCTCTCTGGAGGCCAACCGCAACGGCGTTGACATCCGGATTGCACCGTCCGCGGAAGCACCAGCGGCAGTGGATTGGATCAGCCGCGCGGTGGGAGCCCTGTCCGCTGGTCTCCTGTTGCCCGCGCTGCCGGAAGACGAGGCTGCGAACCTGGCCGTCAAAGAAGGGCTGATCACCCATATGACCAGCTTGGTCCTGGTCACCGAAGGCGTGGTGGACGGGGACCGACTTCCGGACACCGTCAAGATTTCCGTGCCTACCCCGCGCACCGTGGCTGGCACCCCACCCGTGGTTGCCGCCTCAGGGATCCTTGCGCGGCTCAACTACGGCGGGGGCCTGGCTCTGCAGTCGGATCTTGAGTCGGTTGGCAAACAATTCGGGCCTGTCAGTTATCCCCTGCGCTCCCCTGTCCGGCAGGCACGTGCCAAGTACCGGTTCCCCTCCTCGTCCCCGCCGGAAGGGACGGATGATACGCCGATGGCATCCTCCGCATCCCTACTACTCTCAGACGCGGTGGCCCACAGCATTCATTGGGATGCCCATGCCTCCGATCTGGTTCAAGGAACGGTGGACAGGGAAGACGCGTGGGTACGCGAGGCCATCAACAAACTGGCGGAATGGGATACAGTGCAGGAGGCGGCGAGCGAATGGGAACTGTCGCCTGTGCAGGTCGTTTTGGCACTGCTGGCACATCGCGTCGCCGACGGCTCGCGCCATGCGCGTCGGGTGTTGCGCAGTCTGCTGCGAGGTGTCGATGAGCTCCAGTTCCAACTGTTGGCGAAGCCGTTGTCCCGGTTCTGATGGAACCTGCCAGAAGTCCAGCTGAGGGAGCGAGGTTTCTTCCGATGCCGGGGCGAGGGGCTGAAATCGCCCGATCCTGCGAGAGTCGGGGCTGCTGTCTGTGTTGAACGAAATCGGCAGGCGGCAGAGAGCCAGTGTGGCTGGCACTCGCTCCTTGATCGATCGTGCGTGGCCCGGGATGTCAAAACGGCCTGAACCACATCTTGCGCTGTGATTTCAGGGGGCTTCGGGGGACGATTACTGCCTCAACAGGGACCACGCCCTAACTGTGAGGGGCATCCTGTGTCGGGCCACGCTGAACATAGTGAGGGCGGTCCGGCAGAATTTCAGGCTGGAGCTGTTAACACCAGTCCACTGAGGAGCAAGCCCAGGTGCAATTCTTCAGTTCTGGTTCCGACCTTGGCTGCAGGTGACTTTTCGGTTTTCGTGGGCTACCGCACCATGGGACTCGATTTCCGCGCATCTTCCTGGCGAAGTGGTTAAGCATTGAGGTCAGCAGATTCCTGTGCTGTTCGGGGCGAAGCACCGTTTTCGTGGCTGCTCTCGAGCTCGTCTGCAACATGTCCCTGAGCCTGCCCGTACGCCGTTTGCGGGCTCCTCCGCGACAACTCTTCGGCAATCAGCTCCTTGGCTAGCACCTCGACTTCCCTCCGAAGGGCCGTCGGCAGATTGTCCATTTTTTCCTTGAGGGTGGTCATCGCTTCATCCTACCTGTTCCCTAATACCTGCAAGTACTTGACCCGCAGGGTTCTGGCGTTTCGCTCTCGGCCCGGCGCGCGTTAGGGCGGCCTCAGCCGTCCGGCGACGGGCTCGAGTCCGGGATGAGCAGTCCCATCCGTTGTCCCGCTTCGATCCAACAGCAGGCGCTTGACCTCGCGGTAGGGCGTGTACAACGTAATCCCGTCGTCGTACAGGCGCTGCAGGATGTTGCGGGCGGCGTTGGTGTCCGCATCCAACACGACTCCGTCCAGGCCGTAAAACTTGTCGCCGGTACGCCTGCCTTGAAGCAGGCCCGTCCGCGAGTCCATTTGCGACGTGTAGGCGGGGTTCACCAACACCAGCGCCGAACCTCGGCGCCGAGATATCGAAGTGAGGGTGTCGGCCATGAGGCCCTTGACCCAGCCGCTCAGACGGCGGTTGGTGTCGCGGTGGCGATACCTGGACGACGCCATGGGGGCCGTCAGGTCCTCGCAGGCGATGGTGCTTGCGCGGTCGACGACGCGGTGGGCGGCATGGCAGAGAAAGTCGCGCGTCTGCGCCGTGTGCTTCTGCTGCCGGCGGTCCCACTTCCGGTTGCCAAGGTTGTTGCGGCGGATGTTGTCGGCTTTCTTGATCCGTCCGGCCTCGCGGTGCTTCTGCTCGACCGCCCGGAGTTGGTTGCGCCGTTGGCCCTTGACCTTGCGGGCATCGCTCTCCGCGGCCAGCAGGTCGCCCAAGCCCTCGCCGTGCCGCTCGCCTGCGCTGTCGGCATAGGCTTCGGTGTAACCCTTGTCGATGCCGAGCTCGCCATCCCCGCAGGGTTTCGTGCTGCATGCGGCGGTCTCGTCGATGGCGTAGTGGATCGCCACCTGGCCGTCGTCCTGCAGGATGAGCCGCAGGGTGCCGGTGGGCAGATGCCTGCCCCGGAGCGGGATGGCAATGCGCTGGCCGCGTTCCAGGCCCTGCAGATGGACCCAGGCCCGACCGTGCCAGACCTTGGCGGTGTAGGAACCCGCATCGGCCACGATCTGGTTGGTCACGCGTGAGGTGCCGCCCTGCCACTTCCTGCGCATTTGGCGGTGCAGGAAGGAATCCTCGTCCCAGCGGTTGCGTTTCAACAGCGAGTAGAGGCGCTGCCGCTCGTCGGGGTGGCCCCGGGTCCTGTGCCGGATGGCCTTCTTGACCGGCACCTTGACCGCGTCCCGCGCGGCCGCGATGTCTCCCAGGGCATCGGACAACGCGGCTTTGCCCAATCGGGCCGGCAATCCGTGCCAGGCATAGCCCTCCGCCATCCAGGCGTTGCGGATCGCGTACACGGACTGTGGTGCCGTGGACAGGCCGCTGCCGCGTTGCCAGGCATCGGCCCGCACGCGACCACAGAGGGCCGCCATGTCCTTCAACCGCTCGAACTTGGCCTTGTGCAACCCCTGGCTGTGCAGGATGCGCGTGACCTTGGGGTTACCGGCCATCGCCGGCGGCCTCCCGGATTGTGCGCTGGTACGAACGCAATCCGGACAGGCGCCCGGAGAACGTATGCACGATGGCCATCAGGTCCTCCACCATCTCCGCCTGCGGGGACAGGCTTGCCTGGTTGACCACCGTGAAGGTGCAGCCGTGCCGTTGGGCAAAGTGCTCGAACCAGTCGAAGCCGAAGCGGGTGAGCCGGTCCCTGTGGGCGATGAGCAGGTGGGCGATGTCCCGGTGCTCGATGCGCGCCATCAGGGCCAGGAACACCGGGCGCTTGAAGTCGAGGCCGCCGCAGTACCGACAGCACTTCCGCGATCAATTCGGGGACAACCAACGAGGCGTCCTCGATGGTGTCAGCCACTGTCAGACCAAGGGTGTTCTCAGCAAATATTCGACAGCGACCGAAGCGTCGACAACATACCGGCTCATCCAGTCTCCTAATCGCGGATGGAGCGTTTTCCATGAGCAGTGCCGATGCCTCCACGCCCAGATTGGTCTTGGGACGCTGGGCCAAACGTTTTTGCCAATCCCGCCTGGCCAACTCCCGCTCAACGGCAGTAAGTACGATAGCGCTTATAGAACAGTGGTTCTCACGGGCATGGAGGCGCAGACGCTCGTGCAGGGTACCCGGTATGTTCTTCACTTGCAGATTGCCCATGTCATGAATACCGCATGATTGGAGCATGAATTGCCAAGCTGTTGGGTTGTTGCGACACGGTTTCAGTTTCGTTGGTCTTGGTCTGAACCCGCGCGCTGAGGAAGGGCTTGGGACCGGGTCGGAGGACCAGTCCCGCGGGCAGCTATGCGACGAACGTGTTGAGCATGTACGAAACCATGAAGGCCACAACCACGAAAGCGACGGGCACCAGCACAAACGTCAACATGCGTTGGTTGAGGCGACTCTCCATCTCCCGCAGTTCGTCCTTGGTTGCAACGGTCTCCAGCTTGGCTTCGAGTCGGGCCTCGAACTGCGCCCAGTCCGGTACCAGCAGGGCAATGGTTTCCGCCTGCGCCGCGGGCAGCCCCGCGGCGATCAGTGCCTCGCGGGCATCCACGTTCATCATCTTCCCGTCCATACGCTTCCTCCAAGTGGGAGGATCGGAAGCCTGCACCGTCCCGATCCTCGGATCAAGTCGGCACCGAAACCCGTGGTTGGATTGTCTACCGGCCCGGGCATCCCTTGAGGACTCTCCCGGATGTTGATTCTAGCACCCGCGTCTAGTGGTAGGACATCTGGCCGCCGAAACCCCGGATGCGTTCACTTCCAGGTCCCTGGGTGGCCGTCGGAAGGCCTAGGCACCCGGTAAGGGAGCTAGGAATCGGCCCGGACGGGTCCCGCGTTTCGGCTTGCCTGCAGGCCTGCCACCTGATCGGATGGGGTCCATGCCCACAATATGAAACTGGGAACTTGTGCATTGTCAAGAACCACTACATGGAGGTTTCAGGTTGAAACGCGTTGTTCGAGATGGTCGGTTCAAGACTGATTCGTCGGCGCCACTCGGTTATGGTTGAAACATCGAGGCCGATTACCTCAGCGGCTGCCGCGTCCAAGCAGATGCGTACCGGATCGTCGACAGCCTCTTTCCAAGGCCGGACATGCTCATGTTGCATCTCTGCGTACGCGGAGCGGAGTTCAGCCAGAGTGTGCTGGGTGAAGTTGGGGACGGGCAAAGTGCGCAGATCGGCCTGGGAAAACGAGGGGTTGGTGAGCTTGGTTGATCTTCTTGCAAGCAAACCAAGTGCTCCCGGTGTGCTGTTGAACCAGGCACAGAGGGCCTGTGCTGATGAAAGTGGAAGGCTCTCGGCGGTGACAGGTACCCACATTGAGCCCACTCCCGGTTGGTCGCTGCATATAGCCAACAACTTGCCCGAGATAGTGTCAAAAACAGTCGCCAAAAGGAGATGGCCAGCATTCTGAAGACATCGGGTAGCTGAGCGTTCATATCCTGGCCGGATCGCAACGGGCTGTTCAGGATTTGCCACCATTGTCGTACGCAGATTTTTGGAGCGTCCCCAAAACACCTTGCAGTGAAAGTCATTGCTGTCAGAAACCTTAAAAAATGCGCCTCGGATCGCCCGGGCAGGCGATCCGAGGCGCATTTTTTCATCCAAGCGATGTAGTGCCGCGTGGCCTTCCAGCCACATGACTGCATTGGTCAGTTCCGGGTCTAGGAATTGGCAAGGACGCCAGTCACCTTCGCGCATGTGGGTGACTGATTGCCAAAAGACTTTGAACCCTTGGTACCCACTGTTCTCGGAGGCAGAGGGAGTTAGGGTCTTGTCGGGTCTCGCCCCCGAATTGTCGGCTCCATCGCTAGACGCTGTCTCCAGTCCTCCAGTTCGAGTTCGTCCATTCCCGTGGTCTGTGCTACTGCCTTGTCCAGACAGATACGTACGGGATCTCGTGCCGCTTCCCGCCAAGGAAGGACTGCGGTGTCCTGTATGGTGTCGAATGCTGATGCCAGTGGCTCCGGATCCAGCCGCTGGAAGTCCGGTACCGGCAGCGAGCGGAGGTGTGCCAGCTTGAAGGCTGGATTTGTGAGTTTGGCCGCTCTTCGGTAGAGAAACCCCAAGGCTCCGGCTGTGCTGTTGAACCAAGCGCACAACGCGCTTGACTCGATTTGGTTCGCGTATTTCTGCTGCACTGGAACCCACATGGCTCCAACTGAAGGATGTTTGGTATACAAGGCGAGAACTCTGCCTGAGTGCGTGTCGAACCGCGCGGCCAGAAGTAAGTGACCGGCCTGTTCCAGATACCTTTGGGCCAAGCCCTTCTTGGCGGCTTTGGGTTTGACCAGCCGTTCCGGTGCGCCGGCCAAGCAAGTGCGCAACTTGGAAGACCGACTCCAAAACACCCGTGTACCGGGAATGTCCCCTTCGGCTTCGAGTGACGGTTTGAATGCGTCGTGAATGCGTTGTCCGGCTGGTCCAAGCTGGTAGCGAACGGCTAACTCGATCAATCCGTCGGTTTTCTCCAGACGGATTGCTGCTTCCGTTAATGCTGGGTCCAGAAACTGGCAAGGCCTCCAATCCCCGGCTCGCATCCTTATCGCTGGCTGTTGATATACCGTGCACCGAGTTGGATTTGTTGTATATGGAAATTTGTTCTGATTTGCGGGGGGGGGGCGGAGCCGTTCTGATACGTAACTGGTGTAGAAGCGATTGCGTCCGCGAGTTCGATCGCTTCTGCAGCGGTGTGGGGCATCTGCGCTATCGAAATGAATCGTGTTGGTGCATCTCGATTCTCCGGGTTGAGGCGGCGACAGACCAAGAGTGATTCGTGGATGGATGTGTTTTCGCTAAAGTTCGGATGGCGGGGATCGTGGCTCGTTACCACCGTTTCTACATGGAATTTTGAAGCCAAGAACTTCCGCTTTGTTGCACTGCTCGCCCCTGTGCACGCAGTTGTCGGCATGACTTGGGCTAATGTCCCTGCATTGGTCCCAAGCAGGTGATCTGCCAACGGAGAGAAATAGGTTTCAATGCTGTTGGCATCAACTACGCCTACAGCTGTTCCGTCACGTTCCTCTATTGCCTGTTTGACTACCCGCTCCCGAGCGCGCATCGCATCCTTGGTTTCCTTGGTGTACTTGGAGCTGCGATGTACGTTGTTGGTGAAAGGCGGATTCATGATTACTGCATCGAGTTCCTGCAACGGGAACTCGATGCGAGTGGCAGCATCAATCTGCTCACCCTCCATCGCTTCCAGATTGCGCTGCGGATCCGTAAGGCTGCGCATATCATGTTCATTCTCAGCTGCCGCGAGAACCTCTAGGGAGCCAGTCGCCATGGTTCCATCACGCTGAGGCCCGTGCGGCATGGTGATGAGATTCATGCGCGCGTAATCCACACTGGGAGAGCCCAGTGTCAGATTGCAGGCCGCCAGTTGGACAGCATGCTGGTTGATGTCGATGCCGCACAGGACATCCTCAACGAGATTTTTGTGTAGTTCTGTCTGACTGGTTTCATCCAGGTCTGTATGTGTGTTCACTCGTGCCTTGATGGTATGCAGGGCACCCATCAGCAGCGTTCCGGTACCACAAGCGGGATCCATGATCCTGAGGCGGTTGACCTTGTTCGTGTCCGACCAGTCAATCAGGTCATCGGAGAGGGCGAGGCGCGTCAGCAGAATGGCCGAGAGGTTCTTGGTGTAATAGGCACCGTCGCTCTTGGCAGAGCCGAGGATACGGTGGTAAAGGGGGCCGGCATGGTCGTAGCCTAAGTCGCTCAGCGAATCGGCTGTGCGATTGGCACATTCAACCAGAATGCGTACGGCGTTGGCCACCCGTCGGCCGGGCGGTAGTGCGCGTAGGGCCTTCAACGCAGGTTCAAAGACAGGCCGGTAGTCCTTCTGGAGAATTACCTCCCAAGCAAATTCGAGCAACTGTTTGGGATCGGATGCTCCTGCCACCTGATCAAGGCGAAGTAGCATCTGCATAGCTGGCTCGTCGCGAAGCCTTC
The DNA here is from genome assembly GCA_965219935.1 of Caldilineaceae bacterium. Lineage (GTDB taxonomy): Bacteria > Chloroflexota > Anaerolineae > Caldilineales > Caldilineaceae > Bin34. The sequence goes on from CBDCOU010000003.1 coordinate 3,819,696, forward strand.
GCTGAAGGAGACAGGCATTTGCCAGTAACAAGGCTCCAACAGTGCAGATTCCCTTTGCACCACCATCGGCTTCCGGTGTCATGGCCAATGCCTGAGCAATCGCATCCTCCGCGTATTCATTTTGGAGGATCCCTGCTGCCCGACGCACTGAGTCTGCGATTTCGTCAGCCACGAGCCGGCCCGGTTGTCCCAAACCTGACGCTGCCACCACGTGAGCGAATATTCCTGGATCCGCATCTTTCAAGTCGAAAGCCAACTGGACAGAGTCACCGTCGCCGTTGGTTTCGTGGCCGTTCATCGGGAGTGGTTCCGGCACGAAGACCTTAACGAACCGCGCTGGTTCCCGAGACAAACGGCCGTCGTGGGCTTGCAGCGCCCGGAGAACGCGTCCTACGGTGTGGTAACCGTCGCTGCCCTGCTCCAGTGACTCGGACAGGTCCGCACCAGGTTCCACGATCACCGGGATCACAATGTACCCGAACCTTTTGCCTTCCGCCTTGCGCATCACGCGTCCGACTGCCTGCACGACATCGACTTGGCTGTCGCGGGGATCGAGAAACGCTACTGCGTCGAGTTCTGGAACGTCTACCCCTTCAGTGAACAGGCGCACGTTGGTGAGGATCCGACACGTATCATCCCTCTCGGCCTCGGCTAGTTTGCGCAACTCGCGGTTCCGGACGAGTGCAGTCGAGGACGCATCGACGTGTTGTGCCTCAACGTTCATGGCTCGTTGGCCGGATGCTAGGCGGAGAGTTGTCCGACGCTTGACTTCGGAGTCTCCTAATGCCTTGGCGAACCACTTCGAACGACGGATGCTGTTAGCAAAAGCCAACGTTCGACGGAGTCGTCCGGGACGGTCGCTCTCATCGCCTTCAGCAAGGCCATTCACCGCAAGCATTGTGCCCAGTACACGGGTGATAGCCCTTGCATCGGGTCGCTGACCTCTGCTGACCTCGTCGTCGAGGTCCTCCAGCCGTTGCTGCAGCCGCGGTGTCACGGCACCACGATTCACGCCGAGAACGATTACACGGTAGTCGGACAGCATGTCATTCTGTACCGCTTTCGCGAACGGCAGGCGGTGCAACTCCGGTCCGTAGACATCATAGTCACCCATGTCGACCACGTCGATGCCTCGGTCTCTGAGGCGTCCTTTGGAAGCCTGAGTGTACAAGCGGGGAGTCGCGGTCATGTAAAGCCTTCGTTCTGCACCCAAGCGGTCGCTATCGTGGAATGCTTGGAAGTCTGTTTTGCGGTCCCTTGCGTTCGGTCGTGCCAGAGCTCCAGTGGTTCGATGGGCCTCGTCCGCGATCGCCAGATCGAAGGGAGGGGATCCAAACTTCGCTTGTGCGTCCAGGACCTGATGTAGCGACTGGTAGGTACAGAACACCACCCGCGTGTTGTCGGTCTGTTGAGTTAGGGTCTCCGCGATTGCTTCGGGATCCGTAGTAACCGGACATTCGAGTTCGGATATGCGCATGTCTTCATTCTCGTTCCGTCCCCCCGCGGTTGGGTCCGAGCAGATGACGCGACATGCCAATGGGCGTGTTGTGTGGCGCAACCACTCTCTCCTAGCTTGTGACACCAGGGCAATCGTGGGTGCCGCAAATAGGATGCGCCCACCGTTGGGTACCGCCTGTTCCGCGACACGTAGTGCCGTGAAGGTCTTACCTGTACCGCAGGCCATTGTCAACCGGCCTCTTGCATGGTGGCGCAAGCCTTCAACCGTGTCCTCAATGGCTTCTGCCTGCAACGGCCATGGTTCGCGTATAGGCCGTTCTGCTGCTTCCTCCTCCAGGACCTGCACGTCGCGGTACCGATTAATGTCGATCTGCGCAACCTGAGGGTGGGCACGTTGGATTGCTGCTTCTGCAGCGCGTCCCCACGGGCAGGTGGCCACTACCCATCGTTGGGTGAAGACCGCTTGTTGAGAGGCACCAAGGAATTTGTCGAGCTCACTCTTCGGAAGAGTGTGGTTTGAGTCATAGCACTTGCACTGGATTGCAATCCATTCTCCGCTTGTGCGCTGACCCACAAGGTCTATTCCAAAGTCGCGACCGTCGAAACCGGTTACCTCCTCCCGTTCGGGCCAATCGGTCCAACGGTGGATGTTGGCAATCTCAAATTCGGGTTCTTGCTGAGCAACTCGCATGAACAGCTGCTCAAACCAACGTCCCTTCTCTGATTCATCTCTGCTTTCTGATCGGATTCGATCGATGATGGTTCCTACACTGCGTCCCTGTCCGAAATCGATCGTTGGTTGCAACCATTCCATGTCAAGGATCCTGTTGTGTATCTGTTCGGTATTTCTACAAGGTTAAGTCTTCCAAAACCGGAGTACCCTATCTGTTAACACGAATCATTCCCGCAGGAACATCGCCAACCCGTCTGTCCAAAACTCCGTTTTTATGTTCCCATCCGGGATGAGGGTAATTACATCAAGTGCAAGCGTAGCAGGAGATCCTGAAACTGGATTTCCATGCTCTCGGCGTTGAGTGGCGTGGACGTGTACGGATTGTCGATGTGGGGGTAGTCCGACAGCGGAACCTCCTCACCGTTCTTCAGCAGCGGGCCGGTCCAGCCAAACTCGTAGCGGTCGCCGCGCAGGCTCTCGAAGCGGATATCCAGTCCCTCTACCTCCAGCGGTAGCTCCAGCACGCGGGCGCGGAAGTCCCTGAACTCGCCGTCCTGTTCGCGGCGGCCCATTTGCAGCGTCCACACCACCTGGGAGCCAGCTGCCCGCAGGTCCTGTCGGGCCGTCGGGCCGGTTTGCGCCATGAGCAGCGGGGCCGACGCGGTCAGTGCCAGATAGCCATTGCCCTTCATGCCGAAGGCCCAGTTCCGCTGGATGTAGTAGGCGTCGAAGGCCTGGGCCGGAAAATGGGCGTGCGTGAAGCCCATCCAGTCTTCCTCGCCCAGATCGTGCAGGGCGAAGAGCACGTCCCTGTCCTGCGCCACTCTGGGCAGCCGCACATGGCCGTGCCAGTAGTTGGGACGGTGGGAACCGTCCTCGCTGGTCAGCGGCGGATGCGTGACGAAGACTACGGCCTCCGGGGACAGGGTGGCCTGCCAGATGTGTTCCTGCACCCCGGGTTCGCCGGGGCGGTGGTCCTGAGCGGCCGCCAGCATGTAGTCGGGGGTGCGGAAGGTGGCCTTGTTGACCTCCCAGGCACCGGACTCGCGATCCAGTTCCGGCTCGAGTTCCCCGGCATGCCGCTCCCGGCTCCAGATTTCCGCTGCCGGATCGCGGGCGATGGCCTCGAATACCGGCGGTAGGCGATAGTTGACGGCACAGGCCAGCGACACGGTGCCCAGCACGTGGTCGTTGTGCATGCCCATGCCCCACAGCATGCGCCCCAGGCCCGATGTGGGCTCGCGGTAGGCGGCCTTGAGATAGGGGGCGTAGCTGCGCCCGTGGGTGGAACCGAACACGCCGCGGTAGGAGTTGACCGCCATGCCGAAGAACAGCTTGTCGAGCACCACCACGGCCATTTCGTGGACCGTTTCGTCTTCCGCCAGGTCGGCCAGGTGCGTGAGCGCCAGGACATCCTCTTCGAAGTAGGTGTTGGAGTCCCACTCGCGGAAGCCGCCGGCGGCCCGCTTGCGCAGCCAGGCCAGGGCGCGTCGTTCTCCCAGGGCCTTGTGTTCGGTACCGGTCAGGCCGCTGTTGCCGAAGCGGTGGCGGGGATAGAGCTGGCCGGCCAGAACTTCGCAGGTGTGGAACAGGATCTGATGGTTCTCGGTCCAGAAGCACATGGCATCCTGCCCCGGTTCGTCCATCCAGTAGCGGAAACCCAGGATTACATCCCGCAGTTCGGTGCGGAGATCCGCCGGGAATTCCGCTTCGTCCCCCCAGCGCAGGAGGCAGCCCAGGATGCCGGTCAGGTGGAAGTCGCTGCAGTCGGCCCGACCGGCGATCTCGGCGGCGGTTGCGCGGAACTGCTCCCAGTCCACCTTGTCCCACTGGCCCAGTTCCAGGCGGGCCATTTCGTGGAAGACGGTACCCTTTTCCGCCGCCGCATGGCGCAGCGCCTCCTCGCGCCGTTGGCTCCAGGTGCCGAAGTGCCGATCCGAATAGGCCACGTTGCCGTTGAGCCAGGCCGAGAACCGGCGGAAGTGCCGTCGGTTGTGCGTGTAGTACTCCACCAGTGGGGGCAGCACCAGAATCTCGTACTCGTCCTGGGGGTACTGGTAGGTGTTGCCCAGGGTCATGAAAGGCAGCTTGCGACCCTGGGTCTGCTGCTCGGAGTAGATGCGCCCGTCGGTCCGTTGCAGGCGGACCACGAGTTCGCGCTCCAGCGGTTTGGTTTCCGGCCAGTGCAGTGTCACCGGGGACGCGCGGTCGAAGGCGCTCCGGTTCAGGTAGGCGTCATCCAGGACCTCGGAGAATTCCCGGTGTTCCTTGGCCCACCGGGAATCCGCCGGCACAAACCAGGCGGCTGCCGGTGGATCGGGCAACTGCAGGGCCATGACCATGGGGGAGGCCCGTAGCGCAATTGCGGTAAACCGCACCAGAAGTTCGACTTGGCCGGCCGGCAGGTCCAGGCGGCCGGTCGCCGTGACCGGTGCCTGCAGGGAGAAGTGGTTCACTTGCCAGGCGTGGCTGCCGTTGATCCAGACGTCCGCCGGCCCGTTCGATGTAAGTCGGACCTCTCCCGACCAGTCCTCCTTCAGTTCCGCATGGGCAATGGCCCAGCAGTGGACCGAGTGCGGCGTGTGGGCAAAGACCGTGCCGTAGAGGAAGCGGTCCTCCCGTACCCGGACTACCTGCCAGCGCAGGGGCTTGTCGTCCGGAAAGGGGCTGGCAAACTCGACGAAGGGCCCCTGGATGCCGGGATCCGTGCTGTGAATCCGGTCGGCCGCTGTCCGGCGGAATTCGGCTTCCGACAGACCGGGTGCAATGGAATCGGACACTGTCCGCAGGCGGGGTCCGCAGAACAGCCATTCCCGGATGAAGCCGCGCTCGTCCGGCCCCAGGGCCGGCAGCAGGGTCCTGGTCGCCGGTTCCGCCGCCCGGCCCGGATCAGTCGTCATAGAGGACGCAGCGGACCTTGTGGTCTCCCGGCAGCGTGTGCAAGGTCGGGTTGTCCGTGTCGCAGACCCCCCGCACGGCATCGTGGCAGCGCGGGTGGTAGGGGCAGCCCTTGGGGATGGAGTAGGGATCGGGCACGACCCCGTGAATGGCGGTCAGGCGGCTGGTCAGGCCTTCCACGGACTTGCGGCCCAGCTTGGGAATGGAGTGCAGCAGCGACCGCGTATAGGGATGCTTGGGATCGTAGAAGATCGAATTGACGTCGGCCATCTCGACCACTTCGCCCAGGTACATGACCACCACGTAGTCCACCATCTGGGCAATCACGCCCAGGTCGTGGGTGATGAAGATGATGGCCATTCCGAACTCTTCCTGGAGTTCCTGCATCAGGGTGAGGATCTGGGCCTGGGTGGTGACGTCCAGGGCGGTGGTCGGCTCGTCGGCAATCAGCAGGCTGGGCTGGCACGACAGGGCCATGGCAATCATCACCCGCTGCCGCATGCCGCCGGACAGCTCATGGGGATAGCGCCTGAGGACTCCCTCCGGCTGGGGCAGGTTGACCCGCCGCAGCATCTCGACCGTGATCTCCGTGGCCTCCTCCGGTGAGCAGTCCCGGTGCAGCGAGATGGCCTCGATGATCTGGGCCCCGATCGTGTGGACCGGACTCAGCGAGGTCATCGGTTCCTGGAAGACCATGGAGATGTCGCCGCCGCGGATGGACCGGGCCAGGGAACCTCTGGGATTGAGCTGGGCCATGTCCACGGTCTCGCCGGGTCGGTTTGCGGTCGGGGCGCGGTGGAAGAGGATTTCACCCTGCACGATGCGGCCGGGCGAGGGAACGATCGACAGGATGGACCGGGCCGTCACCGACTTGCCGCAGCCCGATTCGCCCACCAGGCCGATGGTCTGGCCGCGGTTGACCGTGAAGTCAACGCCCTCCAGGGCATGCACAACGCCCTGGTCCAGGAAGAAGTGGGTCTTGAGGTCCTTGATCTCGAGCAGGACTTCGTCCGTGTCGACCGGGGCTGGGGCCTGGCCGTTGTTTGTCTGTTCCATGATCGGTGATGTGAACAGCTGGTCAGGCGTACGGGTCCGCGGCATCGCGGATGCCGTCGCCCAGGAAATTGAAGGCCAGGACGGAGAGCACCACAGCGGCGCCGGGAAGCAGGAGCCAGGGAGCCAAGGCAACCGAGCGCAGGTTCTGAGCCTCCTGGAGCAGCACGCCCCAGGAGATGGCCGGGGCGCGCAGGCCGAGGCCGATGAAGCTCAGCCCGGTCTCGGACAGGATCATGCCCGGCACGGCCAGGGTCAGCGAGGCGATGATATGGCTCATGAAGGAGGGCATCATGTGGCGCAGGATGATGCGGATTTCGCCGGATCCGGAGAAACGGGCCGCCATCACGAAGTCCTCTTCGCGCAGGGAGAGGAAACGGCCGCGCACGACCCGGGCCAGGCCCGTCCAGCCGACGAAGGCCAACAGCACGGTTACCATGAAGTAGCGGACGATGATGTCCATGTCGATTGGCAGGGCGGCCGCCAGGGCCATGATCAGGGGGATCTCCGGAATGGAGCGGATGAATTCGATCAGCCGCTGGATGACATTGTCCAGGGTGCCGCCGTAGTAGCCGGAGATGCCGCCCAGAATGAGGCCCAGTACCAGGGAGATGATGACGCTGACCAGGCCAATGGTCAGCGAGACGCGGGCCCCGTAGACAATCCGGCTGAACAAATCCCGGCCGAGGCGATCCGTACCCAGGATGAACAGGCCCTGTCCCTGCACCACGCCCAGTGACCGTTCCTCGATGAGGGCGTCAATGCCGAACATATGCCGATCGGTGTTCCACAGGCTCCAGGCCTCGTATTCCTCGGCGCGCACGAAGAAGCGGATCGGATACACGACCTCCTTGTCCTCGATGTAGATCTTCTTCAGGGTTTCCGAGTCCCTTTCGGTCTTGATGCCGTAGACGAAAGGACGTTGCAACCGTCCCTCGTGCACCCACCGAATGCGGCTGGGCGTGGACAGCTGATATTGGATGAAGCTGGTTTCCGGCAGGTAGGGCGCCACCCACTCGCACAAGGCGACGATGAAATAGAGGATGATGAACAGAATGCCGGAGATGACCGCCAACTTGTGCTTGATGAAGCGCCACCACATCAACTGCAAGTAGGACGCCACAAACAGCTTATCGTCCTCGGTGACTGCCTCCTCCAGGATCGGCGGTCCCTCGGGGATGTCCGGCGTGCGGTCGATCCAGGCGATCTCTTGTTGGGACACGGAACTTGGTGTGGGGCTGGAGTTGGCAGGGATCCGGTCGTCGCCGGTCTACTGTTCGAGTCGAATGCGCGGGTCGACGATGGCCAGCAGCACGTCGGAAATGAGCGTGCCGATGATGGTCAGGGTGCTCAGCATGAACAGGAAGGTACCGGCCAGGTACATGTCCTGGGCTGTCAAGGAACGCAGCAGCATGGGGCCGGTGGTCGGTAGGCTCAGGACCATGGCCACCAGCGTCGTGCCGGAGATGAGCGAGGCCAGGGACCAGCCCACCGTGCTGAAGAAGGGGTTCATGGCCACCCGCACCGGATACTTCCAGATGAGCTTGGTCTCCTTGACGCCCTTGGCCCGCGCCGTTTCAACGTAGGGCTTGTTGAGCTCGTCCAGAAGGTTGGCGCGGGTAATGCGGATGTTGCCGGCCGTGCTGGAGATGGCAACAATGAACATGGGCACCCAGATGTGGGACAGCATGTCCATGAACTTGGCCCAACTCCAAGGGGCCAGCATGTACTCCTCGGAAAAGAGGCCGCCCACGTTCGTGTCGAACTGGGAGTGGACGATGTAGAGCACGATCAGCGCCAGAAAGAAGCCGGGAATGCCCAGTCCGATGAAACTGAACGCGGTCATGCCATAGTCCAGTATCGAATACTGGTTGGTGGCCGAATAGACCCCGATCGGAATGGCTATGAACCAACTCACCAGGAGCGCGGACATGGAAAGGACGACCGTGAGGCCCAGCCGTTCCCAAATCAGCTCCGCCACGGGTTTCTGCCACTCCATGGACTGTCCCCAGTCCCCCTTAACCGCGATGCCCTTGACCCACTTCCAGTATTGGACGTAGACCGGTTGACCCAGCCCGTAGCGCTGAGCCAGGGCTTCCAATTCCGCCTCGTCCACCAAATCCCCTTCCTGGGCCAGCTGGGCCGCATAGGAGGTGAGGAAGTCGCCGGGCGGCAACTGAATGATGGCGAAGGAAAGGATCGAGATCCCGATCAGCGTCGGAATCATGAACAGAATCCGACGGATGATGTACAGCAGCATGTCGAGTCGGGATTAGCAACTCCGGTCCACAGGTGGGCCGGAAACCACAAATCATGGCCGGACGGCAGGGACCCGCTGTGGCGCAGGTCCCCGCCGTCGTCGGCCGGCTATGCAATCGCGGGCGGGAGCCTAGGAGTGGTCCGCCGGATTGTCCCAGTAGTAGGTTTCGGTGTGGAGCAGATGCTCGTCACCGGTGGTGTCGTCCAGCGGGAAGCCTTCCTGGTAGCCCATGAAGCCGTTCTTCACGATCACGAGCTTGGGAGCCTCGCCCAGATAGCCAATCATCGGCAGCTCCTCGGCCCAGATATCCAGGACCTGCGTGAAGAGCTCGTCGCGTCGGGCACCGGAGGGCTCGACGCCGATCTGGTCCATGATTTCCCAGATGTCCCAAATCCAGTGGCCTGCCGGCGGTTCCTCGGAGTTGGGATCAACCCCGTCGGTGTTGCGGTACAGACCCCAGGCCACGCCCCACGGACGGTCAATCATCGTGCCTTCGAAGATCCAGGGAGCTACGATGGGCAGGACCGTGCGGTCGCCACCCCAGAAGGCCGCCTCAATCTCGTTGGCCCGGAAGTGTTCCGTATAGAGGGAGCGTTCGAAGTACTGGTATGTGGCGGTGATGCCCACATCCGCAAAGTACTTGACGATTTGCAGGATGGCATCCTCGCCCTGCGTGCCGGGTGAGGCCGTGCCTTCGACGATGAAGCTGATGGGTTCGTCCGTGCCGGGCCAGAGGCGCTGTTCAGAGGCGTTCTTTTCAGCGTAGCCGGCCGCGTCGAGAAGCTGGTTGGCCATGTCCGGGTCATACTCAATGTAGGCACTGGCCTGGGCCATGTTCGCCTGCGGTGAGCTGTTGAGCGGGCTGTACTGGCGCGGGGTCAGGAGACCGTCGAAGACCAGCTCGTTGAGCGTGACGCGGTCGACCGCCACCGACAGGGCCTTGCGGACGTCGGTGTTCTGGAAGAACTCGCGCAGGCGCGGATTCTTGGTGGTCTGGTTCAACTGGATGGCCGTGTGGCCGGAGGCGTAGCCCAGGTAGACGGAGTAGTCCCCGCTCTCCTCGTTCTCCTTGAACAGGGTGAAGCTGTCGAGGGAGACGTGGCGGCCCTGGAAGTCGATCTCGCCGTTGATAATGCGCAGCTCGAAGACGTCGGGCGTCTCGAAGAGGCGGTGGTTGACGTGATCGATGTAGGGCAGTTGCTGGCCGCCGGAATCCACGAACGGGAAGTACGGGTTGCGCTCCATGACGAAGAGCTCGTTGGACAGCTCGTTGGCGGCCTTCCACGGGCCCAGGGAGGGCAGGTCCGGATTGAGGTACCACCAGCGGCGGTCCACGTAGTACTCGTTCCAGGCGTTGAAGCCGGCCTCCTCGGTGGCGGCCTGGAGTGCGTCCGCGTCGTCGGTCAATTCCATGTGGAACTGCGACAGGTAGTGGCCTGGCAGGTAGATGCGGGCCGTCGTGCGCAGGGTCTCGTAGATGAACAGCGGCTTGGGTTCGTTGAACGTGTAGGTCGCGCTGTAGTCGTCCCCGGCGCTCAGACCCATCGTTTCGCCGCCTGACTGCCAGCGCGGGTGGACGGAGGGGTTGATGTCGGTGTTGAGGAGGTCGTTCTCGTACCACCAAAGCAGGTCGGCCGAGGTGAAGGGGGCCCCGTCGGACCACTTGCCGCCTTCGCGCAGGTTGAAGGTCCAGGCAGTGGCATCGTCGTTGATCGTCCAGGACTCGGCCAGGCGCGGTTGGACGTTCAGGTCCTGGTCGTACCAGCCAAGGCCGCGGTCCTGCATCTTGGTGGGACCCCACCGGTCGGACACGCCCCTGAAGCCGCGGCGCATCACGCCGCCGTAGTTGCCGTTGGAACCGCCGGCGTTGGGCAGTACGCCGGGATTGCTGGGCAGGCGCTCGTCAACGGGCGGCAGGGCGCCGGAGGAGACCATGTCGGCCAGCATCGGCGCTTCCTTGTAGGTGCCCATGTCCATGGCTTCTTCGGCGGCCGGGGCCGGGGCCTCCGCGGCCGGGGCCGGTTCTTCGGCGGCCGGTTCGCCGCCGGTACCGCAGGCGACAGCCACCGCGCCGGCCGTGGTTACCGCTGAGAAGCGAATGAACTCACGGCGCGAAAACGCGTGAGTCCTAGTCCGTTTCCGGGTCATGGAAACATCTCCTTGGATTGGATTGAAAACGTAGATTCGGCTGGAGGCAGCCAAGACCGCGACCCGCGCTCCACGCGCGCAGCATCGTCGGGCTGTTTAGTATACACGGTTCGCGTCGATTGGGGCCGACCGCCGCCATTCGGAACGCGTCCCGGTGACAGGACTCGGCCAGCCACCGCCAGCTTCAGTCCCAATCCAGGGAACCGCCGGTTTTGTAGTCCGTGACCCGCGTCTCGAAGAAGTTCTTCTCCTTCTGCAGGTCGATGATCTCGGACATCCAAGGGAAGGGGTTGGCCGGCTGCGGGAACAGCGGAGCCATGCCCAGTTGCTGGCAGCGCCGGTTCACGATGAAGTGCATGTAGGTTTCGCACTGCTGCGCGTTCAGGCCCAGGAAGCCGTTGGGCATGGTGTCCCGGCTGTAGCCGATCTCCAACTCGCAGGCCTCGAGGAACATCTGCCGGACTTCGCGCTGGAAGTCCGGGGTCCACAGGTGGGGGTTCTCAATCTTGATTTGGTTGATGACATCGATGCCGAAGTTGAGGTGCACCGATTCGTCCCGCAGGATGTACTGGTACATCTCGGCTACGCCGATCATCTTGTTGCGCCGGCCCAGCGACAGGATTTGGGCGAACCCGGTGTAGAACCACATGCCCTCGAAGATGACGTAGAAGGCGATCAGGTCGCGCAGGAACGACTGGTCGGCCGCCGGCGTGCCGGTCCGGAAGTCCGGGTCGGCAAAGGTCTGGGTGTACTGCAGGGCCCAGGCTGCCTTGTCCGTGATGGAGGGGATCTCCCGGTACATGTTGAAGAGTTCGCCTTCGTCGAGGCCCAGGCTCTCGCAGATGTACTGGAAGGTGTGGGTGTGGATGGCCTCCTCGAACGCCTGCCGCAGCAGGTACTGACGGCACTCGGGGTTCGTCAGGTGCCGGTAGATGGCCAGGACGATGTTGTTGGCCACCAGCGATTCGGAGGTGGCGAAGAAGCCAAGGTTGCGGCTCACCATGAGCCGTTCGTCGGCGGTCAGGCCCGAAGTCGATTTCCAGAGGGCGATGTCCGCCTGCATTGCCACTTCCGTGGGCATCCAATGGTTGTTGCAGCCGGCCAGGTACTTCTCCCAGGCCCACTGGTACTTGAGGGGGAGCAGCTGGTTGACATCGGCCTGGGCGTTGATCATGGCCTTTTCGCTGACCATGACGCGCCCGGCGCCGCGCTCAATGTGGCCTAGGCCGGTACCATCCGCCGTGTCGGCGGGCGGAGGCGTTGTCGGGACGGATATCGCGGGTGTCGGAGTGTTCCAGTTGAGGGTCATCGGCGGGCGGGGTGTGGTGAAGGGAGTGGTTGACAGGATGGAAAAGCACTGGTGCAGCGGGTCCGGGCGATCGTCAGTCCGCCCAGTTCAGGATCAGGCCCAGGGTCTCCGGGTTCCAGGCGGTCAGCTCGGCGTAGGCGGCCGGCGCGTCCTCCCAGGCGAAACGGTGGGTCGCCAAACCGGCCACCCGGAGCCTGCCGGCGGCCAGGCAGCGCAGAACCAGGCGGTGGTCGTCCGCCAGCGTCCAGTAGCCGGGTGCACTGTCGGCGGCGGGCCGGACCGAGTTGTGCGCGCCGATCAGGGTTAAGCCGGTTTTGTGGACGTCCCGGTAGAAGTTGACGTCCGGCGTGTTGCCCCGCGTGCTGCCCAGCAGCACCAGCCGGCCGTGGCGGCCGATGACATCGAAGGCCGATGTCACGGCGGCGGGGTGTCCGGTGGCATCCACTACGACCTGCGGTTTGCCGCCGTCACAGAGGGCTGCGATTCGGTCCAGGTAGTCGCCCTGCATTTGCAGGGCCGCATCGGCGCCCAACTCCCGGGCAAGTTCAAGTCGGGTGTCGTCCACGTCCAGCGTTAGCGAGGGCACCGCGCCGTTGAGCTTGGCCCATTGCATGGCCAAGAGGCCGATGATGCCCGCGCCCAGCGTGGCGACGGCTTCCCCCAGCTCGATGCGGGCCTTGCGCACTCCCTGAAGGGCAATGGCGGCCATGAAGAAGAAACAGGCCTGTTCGCTGGCGAGGTCGTCCGGCACGGGTGTGCACTGTTCCGGCCGCACGGCCGCAATCCGCTGATGTTCGATGGGCACGGCCAGCCGGTCCCCCTCCGCCCAGCCGGAGACCTCGGCGCCGACCTCGACCACTTCCGCCACCATGCTGTAGCCGGCTCCCATGGGATAGTTGCGGGCGGTGTTTTCGAGGCCCAACAGGAAGGCCCGTTCGGTGCCGGGGCTGATCAGCGAGGCGACGGCTCGAACCAACAGTTGGTTCGGTGCGCAGACGGGCAGTTCGGAGTGGACGAGTTCGGCGACACCGGGTGCGGTGAACCGGACCTGGGTGTTCAAGGCTCGGACAGGGGATGCGGGTTCGGGATGCGCACAGCACCCGGAGCCATGACGCAAACCGGGCACAATCAAAGCACTATATCGTAACCAGATTCGCGCTGAACGCCGACGTTTTTGGAGAGGCATGCAAGGCCCAGCCTACAGCCGACACTATGTCAGGCACGTGACCCAGGTGCTGCTGCAGCTCCTGATTGTGACCGCGGTCGCGCTGCTGACCCGCCTGGTCTTGCTGGAGGCCCACTCCCTGTGGCTGGACGAAGCGATCAGCCTGGAGACCGCCGCCCGCAATTCACCGGCCGACCTGTGGTCGTTCCTGAGGCGGTGGGACATGCACCCGCCCTTCTACTACCAGGTTCTGGACATCTGGACCACTTTCCTGGGGACATCCCTGACGGCTCTGCGCGTGCCGTCCGTGCTGGCGGGCACCCTGACCGTGCCGGTCTACTACATCGTGGTCATGCAGCTCAGCCGCCGCCGCACCGCGTTTGTGGCGGCCCTGCTGCTGGCCCTGGCGCCCATGCAGGTGGAAATCGGGCAGGAGGCGCGCATGTACGCCCTGCTCACGCTCTGGGTGTGCGGCGCCCTGGTCTGCATGGTGAACCTGCTGCGACGGGAGGCCATGGACTCGGCGCGCGGATTCTGGCTTGGCTTGGCCGTATGCCTCGCCGGTGCGTCCTATACCCACAACACCGGTGGTCCGTTCCTCGCCGTGGCTCTCACGCTTCCGGTACTGGCTTGGCGCTGGATGGCGCGCCGCGGCCATAGGTTCCCGCAATATCCCGCCCTCAACGCCAGGGGGTTCACGTTCAACTGGATCACCGCGCTTGGTCTGGCGTTCTTGATGTGGCTGCCCTGGGCTCCGGCGTTTTGGGCCCAGACGGTCCGCATTGTCTGGGAATTCTGGGTTCAGCCCCTGACAGTGGAGACCGTGGCCTGGACCTATCTGCGGTTGACAGGGTTCAACTGGCTGGATGCGCCCGTGCTGCAGCTTGTGGGATTTGGCTTTCTCCTCGGCTTGGCCGGTCTCGGCGTCTGGCACCTGCGCCGGTCTCCGGTACGCGGGTTTCTGTTGCTGAGTCTCTTCCTGGCACCGCCCCTGATGGCTGCGGCTGCGGAGATGGTAAGGCCCATTTGGCACATCCGCTCCCTGAACTGGATCCATCTGCCGCTGCTCATGACCGCGGCTGTGGGGATATGCGGACTCAAGACCGGTTCCGGTGCCCGATCCGATCCGGGCAACGCGTGGCAACGCCTATGGCACAGGCTGAAGGCTCCACTGCAAATTGCAGCGATCCTGCTCCTGTGCGCGGGGCAGGTAACCGCCTTGGGCGGCTACTATCGGGACGGTGAACGGGAAGGTTGGCGGGACGCGGCAACCCTCGTTGCCACCCGGGCCGGGGAAGGTGACGTGGTCCTGTTCCACGCCAATTGGGCCCAACTGCCTTTTGCCTACCACTACGCCACCGTGGAGGGAGCACCTGCAATCGAGCAGATTCCCCTGCCTGAACCGGTGTTCTCCGGCGATGTGGCGGAACCCAAGATGAGCCGTGCCTACCTGCCGTACATGCACGAGCAACTCATCGGCCGGGAGCGCTTGTTCCTTGTCTATTCCCACGATTGGTACACCGATCCCGAGAGACTGGTGACCCGTGCCCTGGATGTTAGGTATCGGGTGGCAGCGGACTGGGAGTTCGAGGCGCTCCGCGTGATCGAGTATGTTTCCAGGGACGGTTGACTCGCAGCGGGCGCCAGGCAGCGCGGAAACGACACATGACCAAGAAAGCGGTTCGCATCGGTGTGGTGGGTGCCGGACGCGGGGCCGCCTATCTCCGCGCCGCCCGCCTCGACATGGGCCTTGAACTGGTGGCGGTCTGTGATGCAAGCGAACGCCGCTTGGCGAACCTGGACCTGCCCGAAGGGGTTCTGCGCCTGACGGACGAGGCCGAGCTCCTGGCGCAGGACATGGACGCCGTGGTCATCGCCACCTACTTCGACGCCCACGCCCCGCTGGCCATCCGGGCCCTCAGGGCCGGTTTCCATGTCCTGAGCGAAATCACGGCCAACGCCACCATGGCGGAGGGGGTGGCATTGTGTGAGGCGGTGGAGGAAACCGGGCGCATCTACATGATGGGGGAGAACTCCGCCTACACGGACTTCAACCAGGCCATGACCGAACTGTACGCATCGGGGGAAATCGGCCGCGTCCTCTACGCCGAGGCGGAATACAACCATCCGATGCCGCCGGAGACGATGCTGCGCCTGGCTCCGGCACGCGGCCACTGGCGCAACTGGCTGCCGTCAACCTACTACTGCACCCATGCCCTGGGGCCGCTGATGGCGATTACCGACACCTGGCCGGTGGCGGTCAACGCGCTGTCCATTCCGGCTCCCGAACTGGGGCCGCAGGAGGTGCGGGTCAACGATCCGGGTTCCGTGATCCTGTGCCGCATGGACAACAACGCGGTGTTTCGGCTGTTCGGCATCCGCATTCCCGGCCACAGCAACTGGTATCGGTTGCACGGCACCGGTGGCGCCATGGAGAATGTGCGCGGGCCCGGCTACTTCGGACCCGGCCAGGTTCGGGTCTGGCATGATCCGTGGAACTGTCCGCCCGACCAGCCGACCGAACGCAGTTTCGTGCCTGAGTGGCCCGACCACGGCGCGGCTGCCGCAGGGTTCGGCCACAGTGGGGCGGACTTCTGGGTGGTCCATCATTTCGTGGAGGCCGTGCGGTCGGGACGACCGCCGTTTCTCGATGTCTACCGCAGTGTGGCCATGAGCAGCGTGGGCTTGCTGGCCTGGCGCAGTGCCCTGGTCGAAGGGCAGTCGGTGGCTGTGCCGGACTTCCGGAACCCGGACGCGCGGGGCCAATTCCGCAACGACCACCTGCGGGCCGGTCCCGACGTGCCTGATGCCGAACGTCTGCCGTCCTCGATCCGCGGGGAAGTCGCGATTGACCGCGCCGACCTGGAAAGGGCGGAACGGTTCTGGGCTTCGCTGCACAGGTAACGAGCAGCCAGATTGCATCCGGATTTCCATCCCAGCGAGGAACAGGTCCCCTTGTCCGATTCATCCGTACAGGCCCAGTTCGGGGCCAATGCCGCCTTCTACGTCACCCACGAGACCCATGCCAAGGGAGCCAGCCTGGTCCGGCTGGTCGAGGTCCTGCCCCTCCAGCCGGGGTGGGAAGCCTTGGACGTGGCCACCGGCGCGGGTCATACGGCCTTTGCCCTGGCCCCCCACGTCAGGCGGGTGCTCGCCACGGATTTGACTCCCGAGATGCTGGCGGAGGCGCGCCAATTGGGAGCCGAGCGGGGTATCTCCAACGTGGACTTTGAACTGGCACGGGCGGAGGAACTGCCCTTCAACGACAGTAGGTTCGACCTGGTGACCTGCCGCATCGCTCCCCATCACTTCGACAGCATCCCCGCGTTCCTGGAGCGGTCGCGGGCCGTGCTCAAGCCGGGCGGTTCACTGGTGGTGATCGACAATCTGGTGCCGGACGGGTCCGGAGGCGACTATGTCAATGCCTTTGAGAAGTTGCGGGATCCGAGCCATGCGGCCTGCCTCAGCGACCGCCAGTGGCGGGAGGCATTGAACGCGGCCGGGTTCGAACTCCGGCATCGGGAGATTCTGGGCAAGCGCATGAAGTTCGGGGCCTGGGCCTCCCGCCACGATGAGCGCATGCAGGGTTTCCTGAAGTCGATGCTGATGGCGGCCACCACGGAGGCCCGGGGCCTGCTGCAGCCGCGCACGGAAGGCGGGGAGTTCACTTTCGGCCTGCATGAAGGGTTCTACTGGGCCGAGGCCCGCGCATAGGATCCGTTCCGGCCGCCTGCGGCCGACCATCAAGACCATTGAATATCGGTTCACATCCCTCTGTTGTACTAAGGAGCACTTCGCATGTCAGAGCAACGGCCCGGCGCCCCGACGGACCTGGAGATCTACCTGTTCGACCTGAGGGGGTATCTGCACATCAAGAACGCGATCTCCAAGGAGGATCTGAAGGAGATCAATGCCTGTCTCGACTCGATTCCGCCGATGAAGATCGGCGAGTGGTACGGGTATGTCCACGCCCATCAGTTCAGTCCCACGGACGGGCTCAACCTGCAGCAGATTTACGAGGCCGGCGAACCCTTCGAGAAGCTGATTGACCATCCGGCCTGGATTGAGAAGGTGTGCCATTTCGTGGGTGGCGCAGACACATTCGACTACAACCACGGCGAGTTGTTCATCGACGAGTGCTTTGCCAACCTGCGCGGGCCGGGCGAAGCCATCGGCCTGCACTCGGGCGGCCATACGGGCACCAAGCGAACCCAGTTCCGGTTCTACCAGGGCGAGTTTCACTGCGGCCAAATCAACATCCTGATGGCCTTCAACGACATCGGATCCGGCGACGGCGCCACGATGGTCATACCGGGCAGCCACAAGGCCCACTTCCAGCACCCGCAGTTCGAGCAGCACAAGCTCACCGCCGACTCGGCGAACTCGGTGGACGAGGTGGAGGGCGCCGTCGAACTGCAGATGGAGGCGGGGGACGTGCTGCTGTTCGTGGATGCGCTGAGCCACGGTTCGGCGCGCCGAACCACGCCCGGCAACAGGCGGATTGCCGTCTACCGGTACGGACCGTCCTGGGGAATGTTTCGGCATCCCTATCAGGTGAGCCCGGAATTGCTGGCCCGCCTGACTCCCCGGCGGAGGGCCATCGTGATGCCCCACAATCCGATGCCGAGGGTTCCCAATCTGCTGGACGAACAGGGGGCGAATTCGTAGAGGGCGGTTGTGCGCCGCTGCAACCGGTTTCCTCGGCGGCCGGGATCTGGCATTTCACGTTGGCATGATCGGAGCCTGGGTGCCGTGGGGCCAGGCACGCTGGCAACAAGACCCAAATCCCATGGTCATGGCTTGACACTCAACATGGTGTTGCCGGGCAGCAACTTCACCGTGTTGGTCCCACTGTTGCCGGAGCTAAGTGCTAAAACCGACAGATATTGACAAAACCCGCTAATAAAGCGGGGAGAACCCGATGTTGATTGAGTTCGGAGTATCCAACTTCAAGTCCATCAGGGACGAGGCTCGTTTGAGCATGGTTGCTGGTACTGGCAAGGAACACGAGAGTTCCCACTTGTTGGCACCAAGAGCAAATGGGAGGGTTCCATCCAATCCTCTCGTGCGCACGGCTGTGATCTACGGTGCCAATGCAGCCGGCAAAACCAATCTCATTGACGCCTTGGACACCATGAAGGGGATCGTGACCGCGCCCAGCCAACCCGGGGACTCCCTCCCGATCGAGCCTTTCAAATTTGATCCAGAGAGCGTGCGGGACAATACGACATTCGAAGTACTCTGTGTCGTGGATGAAGTCCGGTATCAGTATGGTTTCACGGCCAATTCCGAACACGTGTCCCAGGAGTGGCTCTTCGCTTGGCCGCAGGGCAGAGTACAACGATGGGTAGAGCGAGACGGTCAGAACTGGAAGCTAAATGACAGATTGGGAAGCGACAAGAGTGTCTGGCAACGCGCGACCCGTCCCAACGCCTTGTTTCTGTCCACGGCTGCTTCACTCAATAGTCAGCAGCTAAAACCACTTTTCGAATGGTTCAGACACAAGTTGCACGTGGAGGGATCCGAACCCACGAAAATCCCCGTAGGTGTTCTGGACCGACACAAG
Organism: Caldilineaceae bacterium; assembly: GCA_965219935.1. Taxonomy (GTDB): domain Bacteria; phylum Chloroflexota; class Anaerolineae; order Caldilineales; family Caldilineaceae; genus Bin34. The sequence goes on from CBDCOU010000003.1 coordinate 3,838,226, forward strand.
GATGAGATCATTGGTTTTTTGCAGGCAGCGGACATGGCCATTTCAGACTTTCAAGTCGTCAAGCATGAATTCAATCCGGAAAACCTACCTTCCAATATGCCGGCAGCACTGAAGGAGTTCTTCAAAAATGAAGGCAATGTCCAAGAGGTCAGCATTTTCATGAGTCACAATACTGTCTTGGGATCGATTGAACTCGAAATCCTTGATGAATCCGCAGGTACGCGGAAACTCTTCGACCTTTCGGTACCTTTGCTCCAATCGTTGCGGAAAGGACTGGTGGTTGTTGTCGACGGGCTGAACAACAGCCTGCATCCTTCACTGGTCAGGTTCATCTTGGATCGGTTCCATAATCCGAGGGTTAACACCGGCAGAGCCCAGCTGGTGTTTTCCACTCACGACACCAGCATCCTGAGCCAGGAGATCTTTCGGCGCGATCAGATCTGGTTCTGTGAGCGGGATGAACAACTGGCTACGCATCTGTATCCCTTGAGCGACTTTCGACCCCGAAAGGGAGTGGAGAATCTGGAACGTTCCTATCTTGCCGGCCGCTACGGAGCCGTGCCCTTCATCCGCTCGCTCCCTTTCGATCCAGAGCCTTGATTCAATGCTAAAACTCCACACAGAGCCAAGTCTCGGCGAAACACAAGGCGTGGAAGGCCCTTCCGTGACAGGCATGCTCGGGTCCTGATTGCCTGTAAGGATTCCGTTTTGGTGCGCTCGGTGGAGGTGGTCAGGATTGGGGTGGGCCTTTCTGCAACACAACATAGCCCCGAGCAATCTCCCTACGAAAACTCTCGGGCAACATCGCCCAGTCAGAGGCCTGGACGAGGATGGGAATGTTCGATTCGCGGAATGCCTCAACGAGGTCCGTGAAGGCAGTGCCCAAGGGTTCCAGGGTTGGGCTGCGCAACACCAGATCCAGATCGCTGCCTTCGTGGTTCTCACCATTGATGCGGCTGCCATAGGCCCATACTTCGGCATCGGGTACATGCTCACGCAACAAGGTCTCCACCATGTGTCGGTAGCGCTGTGGGAGGTCCAATCGATCAGTCATCGCCGCCCTCCGCGATGACACGAGCCAGCTCCTTTGCATCGGAGATGAAGCCAGGTAGGAGTTCCAAGGTGGCCTCAGCGAACCTTTCGCCGTATTCGTGGGCAGTGTCGTTCCTGTGTTCGCGGTAGGCGAACCAACGTTCGCAGGCTGCCACTGAGATGAGGTCGTGCTTGACGGCATGTCGAAACACGTCCTTGAAGGTCAGGCGGTCCACTTGCCTGTTGCTGACAAAGAAGGGACGCAGTCGCTTCCTGAGCAATTTCCCGGACTGTTCAAGGATAAGCTCGAATTCCTTGACGGAGGCTGCTCGAAAGATGTCGTAGAAGGAATGGTCGGCCTCGAATTCCTGAAGCTGTGTAAAGGCTTCCTCCAGGGTATGGATGCATCGGACGAGGAAGTTCGTGTTGATGGTCATGGCTGCAATCCTCGAGCCGAAGACGATGTTGAACGTGATGAGGTCCCCAATGCAGTGGAAGGCCAACCAAGGAATGGCACTCCTTCCCCTGTCAAGACGTACTCTCAGGGACAATCCTTGTCCATCCGGCTTCCCGCACTCCCAAATCGACTTGTCGAGCCTCCTAGTTAGTGTAGCGGGGTACCACATCGGGCAGGAATTCGATGTGTGACAGATCGTGCCGGTTCGACCATGGTTTCACCCTGTTGCGCTCTTGGCAGGGCAGAGAAACTGCGTGTCCCTGACGCACTGGCCACAGGTGTTCGTCATCTTCAGAAAGTACCAACATGAAGCCGACACCGACACGCTGTCGCCCGTTATGCCTCAAGAGCGATCGTATTCCCTCGGAATGGGGTCTTGAGCTGGCATTTCCCTACTCAATTGTCCTACCTACATGTAGTCGAGATGGTTCCGCTGCGGGTTCACTCGACACAACGACGGAGTTTCGACTTCCGGCATCCCTTCGGGTCCACCAGTGACGCTATCCAAAGTAGGGGCGACCCGTTCCAAGAAGCTTTCCGACGTTACGCACCCGGTTTCCCTGTAGGATCAGAGGATCTCCAGACAGACGCGAGACCACAACGGAATGAACAGCCCCAGGATCAACGGCGAGCGACTCTGGGATAGCCTCATGCGCATGTCCTCAATCGGTGCCACACCCAAGGGGGGTGTGTGCCGCTTGGCCCTCACTGAGCTCGACCGGCAGGGCCGAGAACTCTTTGTCCGCTGGTGCAAAGCAGCCGGATGCTCGGTTGCAGTGGACCGGTTGGGCAGCATATTCGCGCGCAGGGACGGACTGAACCCGGAACTTCCCCCTGTACTGCTGGGGAGCCACCTGGATTCCCAACCCACGGGCGGCAAATACGATGGTGCCTTCGGAGTACTGGCAGGACTGGAGGTTGTTCGGACATTGAACGACAGCAACCTGCATACGGAGTTCCCGATTGAGATTGTGTCCTGGACCAACGAGGAAGGGGTTCGGTTCGGGCCTCCGATGCTGGCTTCGGGGGCCTTCGCCGGCACCTTTGATCTCGACTTCGTGTTGGGTCGCACCGATGCGGACGGCAAAACACTGGGAGGCGCACTGGAGCGCATCGGCTATGCCGGTGCCAGACCGGTACGAGGGCACGAGGTCGCAGCCTACCTGGAGGCCCACATTGAACAGGGCCCGATTCTGGAGAAAGAACAGAAGACGATTGGGGTGGTGACAGGAGCACAGGGCCAGCGTTGGTATGAGGTCACTGTAACCGGCATGGAGGCCCATGCCGGACCTACGCCGATGAACATGCGGCATGATGCCTTGGTCGGTGCGGCGCGGATGGTGGAAGCCGTGCATCGAATGGGCCTTGGACATCCGGATGCCCGCGCCACGGTGGGCAAGATGCAGGTACATCCCGGCTCTCCCAACACGGTTCCGGGAACGGTTTTCTTCACCGTGGATCTCCGGCATCCGGATGAAGAGTATCTGACCCTGATGGATGCCAGGCTCAAGGCGGACTGTGCCGGTGTCACCGAAGACCTTGGCCTCCAACTGCAACTTGAACAGATCTGGCACTTTCCGGCCACTCCGTTCCACGAGGAGTGCATTGCGGCGGTGCGCAAGGCCGCCGCGGGCAATGCCATTGCCCACATGGAGCTCGTGAGTGGCGCAGGCCATGATGCCTGTTATGTGGCCCGGGTTGCACCCACGGCCATGATCTTCGTGCCCTGCAAGGATGGCATTAGCCACAACGAGATCGAGAGTGCAACACCCGAGGACCTGGCGGCGGGATGTCAGGTCCTGCTTGATGCGGCAGTGCACCTTGCTGGCTCCGTCCGCGAGGCTACGGAAGGCTCGTAGAGCACATGGTCGTTTTCTTCCTTCTACTTCCATGACCGTCCTCAGCACATGGGGCTCCACCACTAATTCCGACATCTGACAAACTGATGCCCGAGGACGGTTGCTGAATCAGGACATCGCTACCGCCGCGGTGTGACAAAGCCACCTGACTCGCGTACTCCCAGGCCCTGGTTGTCAGACGACCCGGATGGGGACACCTTGATAGTCCTGCTCGGAGGAGGGACCAAGGCGCGCCAGCAGAGAGACATTGAGCAGGCCCGTGAGCTTTGGCAAGAGTACAGACGACGCAAGCAACAAGGGATGTGAAACATGCCGCTAACCCGTGATTTCAAGAAGACTGTACAGGCCCGCGCCCAGCGCGATCCGGCTTTCAGAGAGAGGTTGCTGAAGGAAGGCGTTGAGTGCCTGCTGGCCGGGGATGTCGACGCGGGCAAGATCGTGCTGCGCGACTACATCAATGCCACCATGGGGTTCGAAGAGCTTGGCACTCTCACGAACAAGTCCCCCAAGAGCCTGATGCGTATGTTCGGACCAGCCGGCAACCCCCACTCCCGCAATCTGTTCGAGGTCATCAGTTGCATTCAGCAGCACGAGGGCGTCCAGCTTGAAGTGCACACCGTTCGATAATCGGAAAGGCACAGCCTAACCCTGGTGCCGCAGCCGAATCCTGTCCTGCCCTAGTCCGGTGCCACCGTTGGGAGCACGCAACTTCCTACAGCTGATGGCAAGCGTTATGATTGGACCTGGGCGAACAGAGCGTTTTTCATACGCGGAAGATGCCGATGCCGGCCCAGACCAATGTCAACGAAACTGAAACAGTGTCGCCGATCCCGGTACGATCCGGAACCAGATTGAATTGCGATATGATATATATCAATTGTCTCTGAACAGGGAGTTGGCTTAATCATGCAGACGATCTTGGAAGGTGTTCAGCAGCATTGGCAAGACTTGCGAGGTCGCACCTATGATCTGATGGATGTATTGTCGGATGCCGACTTGAAAGCCCGGTTGCCATTCCAGGATTCCCAAGACGTGCTGTATCAGTTCCGCTGTATGCTGGGTACGCAGGAAAGCTGGGCACCGGTACTGCTGGAAGGAAGAATGAGAGGATGGGACTGTAGTTTGCAGCCTGTTGAACCAGGCGAAGCGGTGCCCATGGAGAGGATTCGGGAGGCAATGATAAAGGCCGATGGGCAACTACAGGCGACTTTCGAGCAAGTTGATTGGCTTAAAGTGTTCAGTAATGGTACTTCGCCCTTGATGGGATACTTGCGCTTGGTGGAACACGAAGCCCACCATCATGGCCAACTAATCAATTTTATCTATGCCTGTGGTTTTCCGATTCCTGAGAGCTGGGCCGACTCTTGGGCATTGAGCCGCAATGTAGAGGGATGACCAACACTACAACGAGAAGTCAGAGGGGTGTTCCGCCTGGCGTTGCCGGACATGGGAACGGCCGGAGCACTTGGCCCATGTCACCGTCCAGCCCCCGCCGGAGCATCCGCTTGATCGACTTGTGCTGCTCTCCGGATTGCAGCCCCGGTGCAGACGAGGAAGGACGCCCTCCGATCGCGGCATGGGAACAGGGGCAGAAACCAGTCCAGATAGGTCTGCAAGGAGAGCTTGAGCCGAAGCAGGCCGTAGTTGAGCAACTGCGGTGCCGGGGAGGTGGCCCTGGCGGAACATCGTGGACTGAAGCAGTTCCCTGCAGCCTCCACGTGTTGGTTGTGCTCTTGGCTTGGAGCAACCGCAGATCTCCCAACTCGCTGCTGGAGAACACTGTGAATATGCCGAGGGCAGCGTTTATCCAGCTCAAGACAAGCCAGATGCAATTTGAAGCCAATACCCGGCATCGAGGTCACGTGCCTTCGTTGCCAGCCGGAAGCGGCACTTGCTGAGCATAGCGGCCCATTTGGTTCAGCCGGAAGGTGGGAACTGCTGCAGGGCGACAGCGTGCGAGCATGATGCGCAACCATGCTAAACTGACATTTCATGGATACCCTACCGAATCAGGAATACCTGCGCAGACAATACAGGGACTCGTCCAATCTGAGTGCCAGGGCTGGTCTGCACGCGCGTTTCAGTACCGAAGAGTACCCTTGGTTTCACTGGGTCTTTGACCATTTAGACATTCCGGAGAATGGGCGAGTACTTGAACTCGGGTGCGGCACAGGATTGCTGTGGCGTGAGAATCTGGGACGGATACCTCACGACTGGGCGGTGACTCTGTCCGATGCTTCTCATGGGATGGTCCAGGAAGTGGAGCAGAGTCTGTTCCACACCGATTTGCAGTTCACCTTCGAAGTGGTTGATGCCCAGTCAATTCCCTATGAGGAGCACAGCTTTGATGTGGTTATCGCCAACCACATGCTGTACCACGTTCCAGATTTAGCCAAGGCATTCTCAGAGATTCGTCGGGTGCTACATCCGGAAGGAAGCTTGTACGCGACTACAGTCGGACTAAATCACATGGCCGAACTCAGAAGAGTGCCACGAAAGTTGGGGATCGGAACGTTGGATAGCAGTGAGCAAACGATTGCTCAGTTCAACCTTGACAATGGTGCCGGAGAGTTGGCACAGTGGTTTGCCGAAGTCGAGGTCGAATGCAAGAAAGGCACCTTGGTCGTAACCGAGGCAGTACCACTGGTTGAATATATTATGTCTTATATATGCCTATCCGATGGGGAAGCCGTTGAGCTGTATTCCTACTTCGACAAGGAAATTCAATGCAAGGGCGCGTTCCGTATAACTACCGAATCGGGCATCTTCAAGGTGGCCAAAGATGCGTAACCGATGCATTAAGCAGAGCGAAACTAATTCCCCATTTTGCTAGGTTGCCTGCAAACCTTTGCCCTACGGAATTCCATGGGAGTGTCCCACGTGTCCGACAAAACACCCGTGCCGATGATCCCAGCTAACGGTGGGTTGACCTTCTTGGACTGTGCCCAGAAGGTCCTGGAAGAATTTGGTGATGATCAGTCGTTGCACTATAAGGACATCACGGAGCAGGCGCGTAAGCAAGGTTGGCTGGTCACCGCGGGTAAAACGCCCGAGAACACCATGTATGCCCAAATTATCACAGCGATCAAGCGCCAACAGGCGCGAGGGGAACCGCCGCGCTTTGTCCAGCATGGTCAGGGTTATTTCAGTCTGAACCAGAGACAGGATCCGGGCTTGGTCTCCCTAATCGAGCAGCACAACCAGCAGGTGCGACAGGCTTTGCTGAAGCGGCTTCTGGCTCTGCTGCCACAAGCATTTGAGGAGCTAATGGCACAGCTGTTGGCGGCGATGGGGTTCGAAAGAGTCGAGGTCTCGAAGCTGGGGGGCGACAGGGGAATTGATGTACGAGGAACTCTGGTGGTGGAGGAGGTGATCCGCACTCGTCTGGCGGTTCAGGTCAAGAGGTGGCAGGGCAATGTCCAGTCACCAGTAGTGCAGCAGGTCCGCGGCAGTCTGGGTGCCCATGAGCAGGGCCTGATCATCACAACCAGCAATTTTAGTAAAGGAGCGATTCAGGAAGCCCAGCAGGCCGACAAGACTCCCATCGCGCTCATGAACGGCGAACAGCTTGTGACACTTCTGATGAAGCACGGTATCGGAGTTCGTCGTACTACACCTGATCTGTTCGAGATTAATGAGAACTTCGCCTCAGGAGAAACAGCGTAGCGGTGTTAGCGTTGATTCCTCGGCGGAGATCGTGGGAGTGTGAGCAAGACACTAAGTTGACTGCCGCCTGACGCTAGTCAGGGCCCTCTGTGAAGTTGGTGAAAAACCATGAGCTAACTCCTGCCGATCTTTGCTTTCCTGGCCCAGTTTGGCTGTTGCCGTCCATGTCTGTTCTGACCCCATCGGATTCCGTGTGGCTTATGTCCACAAAGAGGCGGTTACCGTGCACTGAGTCTTTGTCCACATCCAAACACTATGATGTCGGAATTGCCGTTCGGGTCGTGGCTCGTGGTCTAGTAAGGTGGATGAGCTGCTGGACAGTTTGAACAAAGCAATCGATACATTCCATCTTTCAATGGACTTTTGATCGTGATCCATGATGGGATGCTGACAAGATTCCGCCTATGGTCATGGCAATGGATCGGAACTACTGCGCTGACTGGTGGTATCGCTGTGTCACCATGTGCTACGCGAAGACCTCGGCAGTGTCATGCCCTACCACCGGCCGTCATTGGCTGTGAGCCCTATCATCAGGCTTGTCCATGGGGGCTTGGTTCGCGGCAATGTCTGTATCCTGGTAAACCCACTCACCAGCAACGTCAGGTTCGTCAATTGGGTCATCAAATTCGTCAAGCTGTTGTTCAATCCCTACCGAGGACAACGCACTTGAGATGGACTCCCTGCCACTGGGAGTGGCCTTTCCCATCGCCTTCCCAATCAATTCGAGCATTGCTTCTCCCCGTTCCACAAAACAATCCGCGAACTGGTCGGCGGCTAGCAATTCGGGCTCAAGCCAGTGGGACCGTAAGACATCGTACAACATCTCCTTATCGATATCCCATTCTAACCTGCGCAAGTACACTGATGGGGCACTCCCACCAATCTTTTGATTGGTTGTCGCATCAATAGGAGTCTTATTGATGATGGAGTTGTACAACCTGGGTGGTATAGGCGGCGTTGATCGGTTGCACCAAGCTTTGGGAAAGATATGGTGGATGTCGATGTTGCCCTGATACCAAGTGGCGGACAACAGTGGGTTGGCGGTGCGCCAGTCAGCCGCTCCGCTCTTCATTTGCAAGGCGTACAGTCCCTTGTAGGCCGCACTGTTCCGGGTTCGCAGAGACAGCAACCGTTCCGGTACGAAGTTGGCTTCGTTTATCAGAGTGGGTTCTCGACCTCCCCGCACCCACGCAGCTACTTGAGCCAAGTCATTGGCGTACTGGGTTTCCACTGCTCCCCCGTAGACCTCTCCGAATATTCCGGACCAGAACCACCTTTCAAGCTTTGCTTTCGCCTTGGCCGGTTCCAATTCCTCACCCAACTCCACATGTAGGGCAGCTAGTGGGACAAGTTGAGATGTATAGGGCACATTTTTCTTAGTGAAGATATACTGGTTGAGAAGAAACTTCGCTGCTTCGACAAAGCCGTTTTCAACACGGTCAGCCCAATGGTGAAAATCAATAACATTCAAATTCAAAATGTCGACTTTCCTGCAATTGATTGCCGGTATTCGGTTTGGTGGATGTTCTGCCTCAATTAGCTGTCTGCGCCGTTCCTGGGTGGTTAGCAATGTTACTGCTTGTAGAAATTGATCACCCTCGATGCCCTGTAAAGCCCCGTAGCTGTCATGCAAACGACTCTTCCGAGCGTCCCAGTCCTCCCTCAGTGAGAAGTCTTCGTCTTGGGCGGCGAATGATGCTGTAACCAGTTCGAACATCGAAAGGGTCACACCTCCGGTATTTACTTTTTCAAAAACAGTACAAATTGCTTCCTTAGGTGTCTCTTTGTCCAGACTGATAACCGGAAGATCATAATCTCCGAACTCACTTATTAATGTCTGATTAAATCTTTGACAAAAAGCACTTCCGTCACCTTCGGGGTGTTCGTGATCTCGACCGTTCCAATGGCTGATGTAACCAAGCACCCAATCTAAATTTCCGCTCAACAGTTGCTCCGTGGGCATCATGTGCTGATCATACTCAAGTTCGCGGCTGGAAAGGTCTCTGACAACATCGCGTCCGAACCGGATCTCTTTCCGGTCTTCGGGAACGCTGATAATTGCATCTTCCCTGTCGATATGCGAATCCATCGCAGCTAACATATCGATGTAGTACCAACGTCGAATACGCCGTCCTCGATTGTCACGTGTTTCTACTGCATTCTCATGCTGAAGTGATTGATAAAGAGATGTCAGCCGCTGCTGGCCATCCAGCAGAAAGAAATCAGGCCGAACTGTTGGGTTTTCAGTGGCTCCTTCAATCATCCGGCTTTTCAACCGAATGTTTCCCCCGGCTTCCAATGTCATAATCGCACCTACTGGAAATCCCCGCGAGATGCTGGCCAACAACCCGCGTATGCGGTCGTCATCCCACACCCAGCCTCGTTGGAAATCGGGCAATCGGATCTTGCCGCAATCGACGTCCGCAAGCAGATCTTTCAATGGAACGGGGTTGGTCTTGAACATGAAATCCTCCAGAAAAGACGCTCAAGAATGTATAGACAGCTTTGGCCTTCGGAGCGGTCGAACCATAGTCTTGGTGACAACGGCTGCCGGTACTGTCGGCAATGTTCATCGGATTACGGACGCTGAGCCCCGATCGCCTCCGTCCACAGGTGGTAGACCGACTGGCTGCCCATCATGAACAGCCGGTTGCGGTGGGGACCGCCGAAGCAGACGTTGGCGCAGATTTCCGGTAGGTGGATGCGGCCGATCAGGTCTCCGGCCGGGTTGAATACCTGCACTCCGTCCAGGCCCGGGCCGGCCCAACCGGAACTGGTCCAGATGTTGCCGTCCATGTCTGCCCGGAACCCGTCGGACACCGCCGGACGCATGTCCACAAACTCCCGGCCGCCGCGGACCGAGTCGCCGTCCACCTCAAACACCCGGATGTGGGCATTGCCATCCGGATCGTGGCTGGTGGCCGTGTCGCTGATGTAGAGGAGTGATTCATCGGGGGAGAAGCAGAGGCCGTTCGGCTTGGCAAAGTCGGTGACGACCGCTTCCAGCCGTCCCGACAGGGGATCCAGGCGATACACATTGGTCGGCAGCTCGGATTCCGCCACTCCGCCTTCGTAGTTGTGCAGGATGCCGTAGCCGGGATCCGTGAACCACACGCTGCCGTCGGACTTCACCACCACGTCGTTGGGCGCGTTGAGCCGCTTTCCCTGATAGGAGTCGGCCAGTACGGTGATGGAGCCGTCATGCTCCGTGCGTGTGACGCGGCGCGTTCGGTGCTCGCAGGAAACCAAGCGACCCTCGCGATCCCGGGTGTGTCCGTTGGTGTTGTTGGACGGCTCCCGATAGACAGTGGTCTGGCCCGATGGCGCATGCCAGCACATGATGCGGTTGTTGGGAATGTCGCTGAACAGCAGGCAGTTCCGATCGCCGAACCAGACCGGCCCCTCGGTCCACCTGGCACCGGTCCAGAGGCGCTCCAAGGCGGCGTTGGCATTGATGTAGTGCCGGAAGCTGTCGTCCACAATTTCCACGGCGGGGTCCGGATAGCGGGTCACCCCATTGATCCAGTCACGCTGTGCCACTGCTTCCCCAAGTTGCCGTTGTTGGTCATTCATGCCGTCCGATCCTTTGCTTTTCTCTGCTCCGGCCGCCCCTCCGAGGACGGCCCATTGTCTATTCTAGGGTAGGCCATACTTGGCACCCCAGCCTGTTTGCAGCCATGAATGGAGGACCTATGGCTTTTGATTTACACCGGGATCTGGAGGAACGCTTCCTCCGCTACGTGCAGGTGGACACCGAGTCGAATGCTGACTCGACGTCCGTGCCCTCGACCGAACGACAGTTGGATCTGCTGCGCATGCTGGAAGTGGAACTTCAACAACTCGGGGCCGAGGATGTGCAGTTGACGGACTACGCCACCGTGCTGGCCACCATCCCCGCAACCGCGGGTGGTGGCGAGGTCCCGACGATCGCCTTCATGGCCCATGTGGACACGACGGAAGCATTTCCCGGCCTGGGAGTCGAACCGCGTGTCCACCGTTCCTGGGACGGTTCTCCCATCACGTTCCCCAATGACGGGTCCCTGGTGCTGTCACCGGAGCGTTCCCCCGATCTGAAGGCCAAGATGGGCCAGGACATCGTGACCGCCAGCGGGGACACATTGCTGGGGGCCGACGACAAGGCCGGTGTGGCGATCGTGATGAGCATGGCGCGCAGACTGCTGGAGACGCCCGGCATTGAGCACGGGCGCATCCGTCTCTGCTTTACGCCGGACGAGGAAATCGGCCGGGGCGTGGACCATCTGACGCCGGAGGATCTGGATGCGCGCTGGGCCTACACGCTGGATGGCGGCAACACCGGCGAGATATCCAGCGAGACCTTCTCGGCGAATATGGCCGTGGTGACGTTCCGCGGCGTCTCGGTTCATCCCGGCACGGCCTATCACGATCTGGTCAACGCCTGCACGCTGGCCGCCAAGTTCCACGCCGCGCTGCCGGAACATGCGCGGACGCCGGAGACCACGAAGGGCAGAGAGGGTTTTATCCACCTGTACGAGATGGCGGGCAACGCGGCCGAGGCCGAACTCCGCTACATCCTGCGCGACTTCGACAACGATCGTCTGGTGGAACACGGGAAGGTGCTGTCCCTGCTGGCCGAAACCATGCAGGCGGCCCATCCGCGCGCCGGCATCCGCTGCGACATCAAGGCCCAGTACCGCAACATGGGGCAGTGGCTGCAGGAGGACATGACCCCGGTGGAGATCGCCCGGCAGGCCATGCGCGACACCGGTCTGGAACCGGTGGACGAGCCCATCCGGGGCGGCACCGACGGCTCCCGGCTCACCGAAAAAGGGGTGCCCACCCCCAACCTGTTCACCGGCATGCACGATGTGCACGGCCCCCTGGAGTGGGTTACGATCCAGGACATGGCACTGGCGGTCCGCACCTGCCTTCGCATTGCGGAGCTGTGGGCCGAGGCCTGAACCCAGGCGCGGTGCCTTTTCCGTCAACCAGCAGGACACAGCCATGGACGCCCAGGGTTTTCGCGCATCACTTGAGCAGGCAGCCCCGCCGGAGGGACTTGGAGTGCCCTTGGAGGCGCTGTGGTGGGGTGGCAAGGGAGAGTGGCACCGCTCCCACGACCTGTTGCAGGACCAGGACGATGCCAACGGCTCCGCCTGGGTGCATGCCTGGCTGCACCGCGAGGAAGGGGATCTGCCCAATGCCCGGTACTGGTACGGCCGGGCCGGCAAACCGCCGTCGGAGGCATCCCTGACGGACGAATGGGACGAGATTGCCGCAGGCCTGCTGACTGCCTGACAACGATCTGCCCCAACCCCCAACCCTTTAAACCATCGGAACCGCTACCATGATTGAAAGCCTGTTTGGCATCATCCCGCCCATGGTCACCCCCTTTGATGACCGGGAAGAGTTGGATGCGGCGGCACTGGCCGCCGACGTGGAGTACCTGATCGAAGGCGCCGGGGTCCACGGACTGGCCGTGGGCGGCAGCACGGGAGAAGGCCACACCCTGACCGACGAGGAACTGCGCACGGCGGTCGGAACGGCCGTCGAGGCCGCGGCGGGCCGCGTGCCCGTCATCGCCGGGGTCATTGTGGACAGTACGCGGCAAGCCCGCAATCGCGTGCGGCTGTTGGCGGATCTGGACGTGGCCGCCCTGCAAGTCACACCGGTGCACTATCTGTTCAAGCCGACTGACGAAATGCACCTCCGCCATTTCGCCTCGATGGCCGAGGTGGTGGACATCCCGATCCTGATTTACAACGTGGTGCCGCACATCTACCTGTCGCCGCAGCTTCTGACGCGCATCATGCGCGAGGTGCCCGCGGTGCAGGGGGTCAAGCAAAGCGCGGGCGACATGAAGCTGCTGGCGGATCTGCTGATGCTGTCGGATCCGGACGACACCATCCTGTCCGCGGTCGACGCTTTGCTGTATCCGTCCTTCTGCCTGGGAGCCCAAGGCGCCATCGCCGCCATCCTCACCGCCGCCCCGGCCACCTGCGTGGCCCTGTGGGACGCGGTTCGGGCCGGCGACCACGAGCAGGCTCTGGACCTGCATCACCAGTTGCTGCCGGTCTGGAACGCCATCGAGGGTGACAACCTGCCGGCCGCCGTAAGGGCTGTGATGGCACTGCAGGGCCGTGACGGGGGCCTTCCGCGTTCGCCGATGTCTCCGGCTTCAGGAGCCCAGATTGCCGCCGTTGGGGAGGCTGTGGCCGGTCTCGTCCATGAACGGAGCCTGGCCGTGGTCTGATCCGGCCCCGTCGGCGCGCGCCAGCCGCGCGTTCGGATGGGCATAGGCACTGTAGGCCAGCCAGGTGGGGTCGCCCAGCTCCCGGATTTTCCTGCGGGCCGCGTGCAGGGCCTCGCTGACCGTGTGGCCGGCCAGCAGCCGTTCATAGAACTGAACGGCAAAGAGTTGGGCGGAGCTGTCCGTAACCGTCCACAGGGGGCCTACAAACAAACCGGCGCCCGAACCCACCAGTCTGTTGACCCAGCCGCCCAGCTGGGTCAGGGCCCAGCCCTGGCGACCGGCATGGCAGGCGTTGAGCACGAACGACGGCCGCTGCCGGAAGATGTGTCCCTGTACCTGAGGCCCAATCAGCGCGTCGGGTGCCAGGGCTTCTCCGCCCTCCAGCAGGATGGCCGACCCGGTGTCCGGCCGCTCGGCCGAAAATTCCCCGTGGGATGCCAAGTGCAGCCAGTCGTAGTCCCCGCTTTCGAGTAGTGCCTGAATACGGACGAGTGAACCGAGGTCCGGGCCGACATCCGCGATGCCGGCTGTTTGCATGAGGGTCCGCAGTTGTCGGCCTTCCGTTTCGATCGCCGCCAGGGACATGTCGCTCGGACCTGCGAAGGCAAACCGCTCAATCTCCAATTGGGACGGCGGTCCATGGAGGCCCGCGCCTTCGCCGTCCTGGTGAAGCCAGCGGGTCATGCGCATGGACATGCACCAGGGCTGTTCGTCCTCCCAGCTTTCGCTCTGATAGCCGTAGGGCCACATCAGTTCCCAGGGGATGTGGGGCTCGTCGGTCACCACGAGCAGGGAACGGCCGTGCCATTCCGCCCGTTCCAGGGCGTACAACTGTTGCAGGCCGTCGGGAATCAGGTCGTTCCACAGGCTTTGTCCCAGGCTGCGCAACTGGCGGTCCACCGCCTCCATGGTGTCGGGACTGTCCCGCTGGATGTCGAACACATCGGTCAGGTCCGACAGCCGCTGGTAGATCTCGGCGTGGTAGCTGCGGGTGTCCGCGTGCAGGACGGCGGGGGGCCAGCTTTCCGACAGTTGGCCGTCCCGGTACAGGTTGAAGATCAGTCGGGGCTGGGCCTGCATCGTGTCGTAGTGCACGAAGAGGGTCAGGTCCGGAGACTCGGACTTGTCCCCGACCGCGAGGTGATCGGCCCGTACGAAGCGATTATTGACCGTGGTGGTGACCTGTTCCTCGATTTCGATGCGCGCCATGATCGAGCCGAGCGGGGTTCCTTCCTGCAGGAACTGCACCATCAGGTGGGCCGCGCCGGCCGTTCGGGGTTGCAGTTCGAAGGTGATCTCCTGCCGCGGCGCGTCGGGTTCCAGCCAGAGGGTGTACAGCTGGGACCCCAGCACGTCGAAGCCCGGCGCCGTCAGCCAGATGTGGATGGGCAGGTCCGGCTGCAGTTCCATGGCCAGGCGCGCGGCCGGATCATCGGGATCCGGTGCCAGGAGACGGACCATGATCGGCACCAGGGGCGTGCCGATCCAGACCCGGTCGGGACACTCCAGTTCCGCGTGGCGGGTCAGGGTGTCCTTCCGCGGCTGCGTGGCGGCCGGGGCGGGCTCGGGAACGGGGGCCGGCTTGTCGTTGCGCGTGCCGCGCACGCGTGCCGGTTCCGTGTCCAGCGCCAAGTGCTCCTCCAGCAGGTCGAGCAGGAGGCGGTCATGGTAGCGGGGAGTCTGATCGTCGCCGGAGTCGGGTTGGCCCGAGAGCCGCAGGTAGTTCGCCATGTGTTCGGCCAGGATGCGGCCGCGTGCGGGAAGCTCCTGTTCCCTGTGCTCCCGCGTGACAAATGCCACGAGGGAGTCGGTGATCTCCGGGCCAATGCCGACCGTCCACAGGTTCCGGATTCCGGCCGGCAGGGCATGAAGGAGCGGCATGGCGGATCCGTTGTCGCGCTCCCGGCTGCGGGTGCCCGCGGGCAGGGCCGGGGTTGGATGCGCGGGACTGGGGAGCTGTCCCTGCTTGAGCTGCAACTGGTGCCAAAGCGATGCCATGTCGCGTGCGAAGCCGGGATGGCGGTCCAATTCGGCCTGCAGCCACGTGGCCAACGCCGCCATTTGGCTGCCCGGCCGGGCAATGAACCGCTGCCACAGTGAACGGGATGCCGGCTCCCGTCCGCAACGGTCGCCAACCACAGCGAACAGGGGATGGTCGCCGGTGCGCGCAAGCAGCGCCAGTTCCTGGGCGACAGCGCTGGGGTCCGGCAGCGGGAAGGGCATCGAAGGCATGGCTGGATCCAGGTGGTGCAGGCAACGGCGCGGCAGGATTCCGGCCACATCCGACCGGTGTGTGTCGGACATTCCGGCCGGTAAAGGGGGTAACAAAGGCATGTCGGCCCGCAAGACCCCTACTATGTAAGACGTAAAACCTTCGATTTGGTTACATGAACGAGGTGCTCTTGCTGTCCGTGGAATAGGTCGGGACAGCTTCACCGTTCCTTCAGGTGCAGGGACGCGAGTGTTGGGCACCCTCCCGCGGAAAGCCGGGATAATGCCTCACGGAACAGAGCCCTGCCGTGTCCGATGCGCAATTTGGGCTGGCACATCGGTCGTTTCCACTTGGGAGGTAGTGTCCGGAGGACACGCGGCAGTCGCGGCGCGGTCAAACTGCTGCGCTTCAGCGCCCTGCCCTGCCGCGGTTATGGTGACGAACCGGCCGAACCAATGTCCAGTGTGGAGGCTCCCACGGACTCAAACAGGTCCACGATGAAGTGGTGGCATGTGAACACCAGCACCTGGTGGGTTTCGGCGAGGCGGGCGAAGGCTTCGGCTGCATAACGGGCTCTTTCCGGATCGAAGTTGATCAGTGCCTCGTCCACCACCACGGGAAGGCGCTCGGCATGTTCCCCGAACTCAAGGATCAGGCCGAACCGCAGGGCCAGATACAGTTGCTCCCGCGTGCCCCGACTCAAAGCGGCTGGCAGCTTGGCCTGGCCGGAGGCATCCGTCACCGTGATGGTCCGCTGGCCGACGGGAGCAAACAATCCGGAGTAGCGGCGGCCCGTGATCCCGGAGAAGAAGGTTTTGGCATGGTTGATGACGTTGGGCTGGCGTTCCCTCTCGAACTTCTGGCGCGTACGGTCCAGCAGCACTTCCGCCAGCGTGAGTTTCGACCACTCCGCGGCACAGTTCTGCAACTGTTCCATCAGGATGTTCCGCTGGATGCGCAGACGGGAAGACTCCTCTTCGCCGGCCAATTGCTCCAACTCGTTGTCAATTCCTCCAAGCTCTTCCCGCCATGCATTGCGGCGCTCTTCCAGTTCGGTCTGCGTCTCCTTCAGGTCCAGGGTTTCCTGTCGAAGTTGGCTGCGATCGGTGGCGGCCAGGGCCGCCCTGAAATCATCGAGACAACGATCGGGGCCGCTGAGGCGCCGCAGATTCCGCAGACACTCGTCCTGTCTTCCCTCCCATGCCAATCGTTCTTTCTGCTGCCGCACCCGTCTTCGGAATTCTTCGGCATCTTCCGTGTCCCCTGCCTTCAGGAGATCCCTGTGTTCCCTCTCCAGATGCTTGAGGCGCCGTTCCCGCTGCTGCAGTTGCTCCAAGTCCAGTGCGTTCTGGCGGTGGGCCTGCTCCCGTTCGGCGACTTGGGACTGAACCAAGTCGAACCTTTGGATGAGATTGTCCGCTGGAGTCCCCAACCGTCCCCGGTTGTAGCCATCCAGCGGGATGTCGTAGGCCGTGGCCAGCGGTTCCAATTGATCGTGGAATTCGGTGATGTCGTGCTCAATGGCCTTGACGCGGACTCGCATCCGTTCCACCTCGTTGCGAGACGCCCGTGCCGTCTCCGCCTGAGCCAGGAATTCCAGTGTGGCCTCGGGCGAAAGTCCTTCAGGCACGTGGTGCGCCAACAGCCAGTCCTGCCATTGGGTCTGCACTGCTACCAGATTTTGGCTGGTCCTTTCACACTGCTGTCGGCTGGCCGCGAGCTTTTGCTCCTGCTGCCCGCGGCGGCGAAGAGCATCGTTCCTGGCTTTGACCAACTCACGGACGTGGTCCAGTTGTTGTACGAACAGATTGGCCGTTTCCATGATGCGCGGGTGGCTTGAATCGTCCAAGGCTCCCCCGTATCTGTCGGCCAGGGGGCGGATCAGTGCCTGGTACTCTTCGATGTCGTCCTGGATGGCTCGGACCCGATTGCGCCGATCCTGTACCTGATTCAGGATCGCCCGTGCCGTCTCTATGCGACCGGTGAACTCCGTCATCGTCTCCGGGGTGAGACCGGAGTCCATGTCGTGCTGTTCCAGCCACTCCTGCCATTCCCGATGGCTGCCATGTGCCGATGCAGTGACGGCCTGATGTTGCTTGACAACTTCGGCATGGCGTTGCTGCTGCCTGCTCCAGGCAGCACGGGCTTGGTCGAGTTGTGCCTTGTGCCCGATCCATGTGGCAAGGGCCTGGGTTGCTGCATCCAGACGGGCTTCGGCCTCGTCCAATGCATCAGCCGAGGGAGCTGCATCCAAATTCAGCAGTCGGGCTTCCGCTACCAATCGTGACCAAGCCTCCCCGGTGGCAGCGGTGGCAGCATCGAGGGTTTGGAGAAGCGCGGCTAGTTGGGGGGGGACATTGAACTTGGCAGTGGTTCCGCGCCCGAACAGCAGGTAGCCGACGGCGAGGAATACGCACAACCCGCCCGCCACCAGGCCCAGCCCCATGGCGCCCTCCGGACCGAAGATGCCATACAACAACAGGCCTGCTCCAATCACCAGAAGCGGTGCCGCGATCCAAATCGGGGACGGACCTTGCGCAACGGGAAGCCCGGATGCCGGGCGGCCACGCAGGGCATCGACCTGGCCCTCAAGGTTCTCCTGATTGTGGTGTGCCCTTTCGAATTCTCCCAAACGGCTGCGGGCTCGGCGCAGGGTTGCTCTGAGCCGGTCCAAGGCCGGGCCATCCAGGTCCGGTTCCGGGTCGGCCATGCCGGCTTCCGCGGCACGCACGGTTTCGCTCCGCTCCTCCAGCGCGGACTTCTCCGATTCGAGCTGCTGCCGGACCTGACGCGTCCGTTCCCCGTGCTCGCTGAGGACATTTCTCCAATGTTCAACCTTCTGGCGGAACACCATGGAGGTGTCAAAGCCCTCCAGGCGGGATTCATCCCAGCCGGCTCCAAGATCCCGCAACTTGTTCCGCAGGTCGGATTCCAGTGCATTCAACTCGGCTTGGCGTTCCGGCAAGTCCGCCACTGAATGGCCATATTCCTGATGTCCACGCCGCACCGCTTCAATCGGTTCCCGATCCTCCAGTAATGCCTCCAGGCTTCCCGAGGGAGGATGCAGAGTCGCGGAGCCGGTGTCTTCATCCACCTGCAGGAGCCGCCGGGCATTCGCTTCCTCCACCTTGAGCGATTCCCACTGCTCCGAGTCCTGTGCCAGGCGCGTGTCGGCTTCGTTGGCCTCGTACTCCGCTTTGCGAATGCGCTTCTGCCAACGCTCCACTTCGCTGCGAACGGCGAGCGAGGTGTCGACGCGGTCGAGATTGGCTTCATTCCAGTCGGGACCCAGTTGCCGCAATCTCTCCTCCAGGGATTGCTCCATGTCCCTCAGTTCCTGCCGCCGTTCCGGAAGATCGCGTACGGCATTGTCGTAGCGGCTTCGGTCGCGGCGGATGGCCTCGATGCGATCCCGATCCGGCAGCAGAGTCTCCCCGGGAATGACGATGGTGGCGGCCGCGCGGGATTTTCTGTTCTGTTCCCCGGCATCGTCGCGATCTTCCCTGGCTTGATGAATCCTCTGTTCCAGGTTGTCCAAGCGCTCAATCGCGTTCTCCGGCAACTGTTCGTATTCGGGCATGTCCCTCAGACGTGTTCCGCACTCTTCCAGGGTTTCCCAGTCCTCCCATCCATCCTGCATTCTGTGCACTTCGGCGTGTCTGCGGCTCAGGTCACCGCGCTCCAAATCCGACCGGTCCAGTTCCCGTTTGATGTCGTCCCGTCGGCGGAGCAGCTGTCCGTACCGGTCGGCGTTCGTCTGCACCTGCCTGATCCGCTGGTCGGTGTCCTTGAGTTCGCGCAGCAGTTTGGCGATGCGCTGTGCACTGCCTTTCGGCTTGTAAAGTTCGTCCTTGCGCCTGGCCAGCGACTGGCTGAACAACGGCAGCTTGGCCGCCCCCATGCCCGCGCTGTAGATGCGGTCGGCCACATCCGGGCTTTCCAGCAGCCCCGTGTCCTGCAGTTCATCGATGCCGAACGCGAAAACGTTCTGGAAAAGGTCGGACGGGGCGCGACCCGTGAGTTGTTCCAACGAGCCGGGGGCGCGAAATTCCTGGCCGGCTTCGTTGCGCAGAACAAAAGACCCCCCTTTCGGACCGTTGTACCGTTCAAGGGTGAAGGATTCGCCCGCGTCGCTGGTCAGCCTGATCCGGCCACCGTGGTTGCCCCCGGCCAGAGGGGGATAGTGCTCATTGCGTTTCCGCAGTGGAAAGCCGAAGAGAATGGCCCGAACGAATGCCAACAAGGTGCTCTTGCCCGCTTCGTTGGGACCGTAAATCACGGTGACGGGTGCGTGCAGGGGGCCGATGGCCTGCTGATGGAACCGCCCAAAACCGTCCAGGTGGAATTCTTCGAGTCTCATGCCCCTTCGTCTCCTGTCAGTGCCGACAGGCATTCCTCCTCAGCAGTGTCCAGGATGGCCAGCAGTTCATCTTCCGTGGGGATTAAATTCTTCAAGTACTTGCGGGCTCCGGCGGAGCCGTAGAGGGTCAACAGTTCCTGTTGCAGATCTTCGTGTGCATTGGGGTTGTGCCGCAACTCATCGGCCAATCTGGCCAAGTCACCGATGAAGTCCTCCCTCTTGAGAACCTGGGACCTGTCCACGGGTGATGCGGTTCGCACCTGGATGCGTTCGCACCAAAGCCACGGCTCGCGGTCCACCATGGTTTCGTTCAGGAGATCGAGGATTTCCTGGGCGGTGTCGGCCTGTTGAAGCCATGGATGGGCGGCTCCCCTGCCGGTCAGAGTCAACCGCGACACCACGGACCGTCCTTCGTCATGCAGTATGGATTCGGCCAGATCGATGATGCCGTCCAGTACCGCCTGCTCGGTGGCCAGGCCGGTGATGTCCAAGTCCATGTGCTGCCAGCGAATCACGTCGACGGCCCTGAACTCCAGCCGCGGGCTGCCGGCCTCGTCCACCTCCACCAAATACACTCCGCGGCTTCCCGCTTCGTTGGGATGGCGTCCCTGGGGATTGCCGGGATAGACGATGGCCGGTTCTTCCGCCTTTGGTACATCGCGGGTATGGACGTGTCCCAGAGCCCAGTAGTCGATGTCGGCTTCCTCCAGATCGGCAAGGCTGCAGGCACCATAGGCTTCATGGTTCGGATTGCCCCCTGCGTTGGCATGGAGCAGGCCAATCCGAAAACCCCGGCTGTCCGGTCCTTGCCGTGGAAACAGGTGCGCCAGATTCCTCTTCACATCGCGCCGGGGATAGCTGTACCCGTATACGCAGGCCCGTTCCGGATCGTCGGGGAACACGGGCACGGCCTCGACCTTGTCTCCGAAGCGGACACATCCGGATGGCAGATCCAGGCGGGCCTCCCATCCGTTCAACGGGTCGTGGTTGCCGTGGCAGACGAAGGAGCGGATGCGGGCGTGAGCCAGACGTTCGAGACCCTCCACGAACTGCAACTGGGCCCGCAGGCTGCGGTCGGCGCCGTCGTACACGTCTCCCGCCACCAGGAGTGCATCAACACGTTCGTCCAGACACAGCTGGATGATGTTGTTGTAGGCGCGGAATGTGGCCTCGCGCAGTGCGGCCGCCACATGGTCGGGCGCGTTCGCCTGCATGCCTGCAAACGGGCTATCCAAATGCAGGTCGGCGGCATGGACAAATCGCAGTGTTGGCATCTTCACACTGGTGTGGGCTGTAGGGGCGGCATGACTTCCTTGAGGGGCAACCGCTCTTCAAGGTACATATTGGCCGGTGGCTTGCACCCACCGGCACCGTCTGCTTGCAGGAAGGAACTTGGGGCAGAAGTAGTTGTCTGTGGATGAGGGCGTATGGTAGGAGTATCGTACTTGTTGTGCACTGAACCACCATGCGCGGCACCGTTTCAGGATCGCTGATTCCGGTCCCAATCCGATGTCCATGCCTCAGGCGGACCAACAGAGTCCTTTCCATGATGCGTGGGACCACGGAGTTGCCATCGGATGCAGGAAGGGCGCGTCCGACTTCGTCTTCATTCACCGCTGTGGGCCGGACCGGGGCTTGGGTTCAGGTCCGGCTGTGCAGGGACCCGTATAGACTTCACGCATCATTCACTGTCTCTGTCAGTTACACATGCGGGAATCTTCCATGGTCAATCTGTCTGTCTGCATCGAAATGTTTTGGCTCGACGAAACGGATCCGGCGGCCAAGGTCCGGAACGTCAAGGAGTCCGGGATCGGGGCCTACGAATTCTGGGCGTGGAGCAACAAGGATGTGGATGCCGTGGCCGAGGCCCAGGCCGAGACCGGCCTGGCCTGCGCCGGACACCTGTTGGAGCCGCCGTTTGCCCTGACCGCCCGCGAGACGGAACAGGCCTTGGTGGAGGGGGTGTCCAAGTCGGCCGCCATTGCCGAACGCTTGGGGAGCCCGGGCATGATCGTGACCACCGGCAACATCCTGGCCGATGAGGCATGGGACATTACCCTGCGACGGGTGGTGCGCCGTCTGAAGGTACTGTCCGCGGTGGCCGCCGACCACGGGCTCAAGATTTATCTGGAGCCGCTCAACCCGGTCGTGGACCACCACGGCTACTGGTTGACCACGATGGCGCAGGCGGCGGACATCGTGGCCGAAGTGAATTCCCCGGCCCTGACCATTCTCTACGACATCTACCACCAGCAGATTACCGAAGGCAACCTGATTTCCAACCTGCGGACCTACCTGCCCCTGATCGGCCACATCCACACCGCAGGTGTGCCGGGCCGGCACGAACTGGCGGACAACGAAATCGACTACCGGGCCGTTTTCAGGGCCATCGACGAATCGGACTATGCCGGCTATGTGGGACTGGAGTTCCGGCCGTCCCTGACCGAGGCGGAGGCGCTGGCCCAGGCGGTCCAGATTGCCGAAGAAGCGGTTTAGGACCCAAGCCGTCCGCTTGGCCCTTAGGAGCCGGGAGCGGTGCGGCCCGGCCTCCGGCTGGATCAACGCACCCCTCCCGGGTTTCCCGACACAGAGCCGCCGGCACTGTCCTGTTCGCCTTCGGGACGCCCATACCTGTGCATCGGGCAGAACCTTGGCTGAAAGGAGCCCGGCAATCTGCAATCCGAAGCATCTGTCCGGGGGAACCCGACCCGGTTCCGGCCGATGGGTATTTGCACCGGACGGAGCCTGATTCCAGTCCCGGCCATCCATGTACAATGCCGCCGGTGCCCGCCGCGGCATTGAGGAACGCATGCAACCCCTGCCCGCCCTGCATCCCAGCGATGCGGACTTTGCGGCCATTCGCCGGATGGCCGGCTTTTACGTGGACAAGACCGGGCTGTTTCGGGATCTGCTTGAGACGGTCCCGGTCCCGTCCGGCATTCCTCCGCTGGCGCGCCGCCACCAGTTTTGGGCCCGCCCGCGCCGCTTCGGCAAGACGTTGCTGATCAACACGCTCGAGGCCTGGTTCCAGGGGCTGCCACCGGGCCACCGCGCCAACTCCGAAGGCGACACCGCGGCCTTGGACGGCATGCCCGCGGGCTGGACTTCGCCGTCGTGGCTGTGGGCTGGGCTGGCCGCCGAGGCCTGGCACGGTGTGCATGGCTGGCGCCCCGTGATTCGCCTGGACCTGTCCCAACCGGGCAGCCCCGACCCGGCCGGCACGCATGCCGCCCTGCAGGCCTACCTGTGGCAGGTGGTGGGGGTGTGGTACCGCCGCGGCCTGTCCTGGGACGCGTCCGCGCCCGGAACCCCAACTCCGGCCTCCCCCCCGGCGGCTTTGTTGACCGCCCTGATCCAGGGCCTGGAGGCGGCCTACGGCCGCCGGCCCGTGGTGCTGGTGGACGAGTACGATGCACCGATCGTGAAACACGTCGGCACGCCCCGCGACCTGCAACCTGCGGTCGAAGGGCTGCAGGACTTCTACCGCGTGCTGAAGGACGATACGGGCCAACTCTACGGGGTGTTCGTAACGGGCATCACGCGCTTCGCCCGCCACCACCTCTTCTCCGCCGCCAACAACTTCATCGACATCTCCGACGAGTCCGCCTACGGGGCCCTCTGCGGCTTCACGGAGGACGAGGTGGACCGCTACTTCGCGCCCTACCGGGCACGCCTGGCGGAATTGGAGCCGCGCCTGCGTGCCCGCGATGTCCGGGCGGACTGGCGAACGTACTACAACGGCTACCGCTTCGCGCCTGGCCCCGAGGCTCCGCGGGTCTACAACCCCTTCACCCTGACCGCCGGCGTGGACCGCGTGTTGCGCGACGCCATCCAGCGCCGCGCGGCCGGGGATGGGGACTGGCCCTCCGCGTGGAGCCGGTCGGGGCATCCGGGCCTGATCCTGCGCCTGGCCAGCGACCCGCACCAGCCCCGGCCCATGCCCGTGTGGTACGGGGCCAAGGTGCCGCCACCGGACGACGGACCGGGCGACCTGACGCGCCCGGACCCTGTGCGCCTCATGCTGGAGACCGGCTACTACACCTGGCACGGGAGTCGCGACGAGGCCAGCCTGCATCTCGGTTTCCCCAACCGCGAAGTCGCGGAATCCTGGTTTCGCGACATCCTCAATGCATGGGCCGACCCGGACCATGAAGACAGGGACGGGGACGGGAACCTGTTGGGCGGCCTGCGTGCCTGTCTGGCCCGGGGCGCCATGCAGGACTTTGCCGGTCGCCTGGAATCCTTTGTCTTCGGCCTGGCCCACGAGAACCTGCGGCGCGAGGAGTCCTTCAATGCCGTGCTGCAGGCCTTGTTCCGGCTGCTGGCGGATGCGACGCAGTCGGAGAAGTCGAGCGGGGAGGGACGCTCGGACCACGAGGTCCTTGTCGGCACCCGCAGCTACGTTTTCGAGGTCAAGTACAACCGGACGCCGGACGCGGCCCTGCGCCAAATCCGGGACCGGCAATACGGCCGCGCACTCCTTGCGGAAGGCCGCACTGCCACGGCCATGGGCCTGGCCTTCCGCAAGGATCTGAAGGACGGGCCGTGCCTGCAGTACCGCACGGCGGATCTCGCGGAACTGCTCGCGGCGCCGCGGGAAGCGGATGCCGATGCCGACCCGGTATGACGTAGAACCAAGGTTCCGGAGCGGGACGCCGGGCGCGCGCTGGGCTACCGGGCCCGGACGGATGCCATCGATGCGGTACTCCCGGTCCGGTTCATCGAGACGATCCGGCCGCGGCCGGAGGCCGAAACCCGGGCTCCGCGCGGGCTGGTGGGACGCCGG
The DNA here is from genome assembly GCA_965219935.1 of Caldilineaceae bacterium. Lineage (GTDB taxonomy): Bacteria > Chloroflexota > Anaerolineae > Caldilineales > Caldilineaceae > Bin34. The sequence continues at coordinate 3,862,830 of CBDCOU010000003.1, forward strand.
CGGCAGGTCGTGCGCCTGCTGGAGCTCGAGACGGCCGTGAAGGTGGCCCTGCGGCTGCTGGATGGCATCGGTCTGCGCGACCGCATGGTTCTGGGGGCCGCGGTCACAATCGACACCGCCGGCTGTCAGACGGCCATTGTGCAGGCCCTACGGAGCGCCGGCGACCAGGTGCTGGCCCAAGCGCAACCCGCGCCATCTGCCAGCGGAGGTGACCACAGCGACATCTACCACCAGCCAATCACCGAAGGCAACCTGATCTCCAACCTTCGGACCTACTTGCCCCTGATCGGCCACATCCACACCGCAGGCGTGCCGAGCCGGCACGAGCTGGCGGACAACAAAATCGACTACCGGGCCGTTTTCAAGGTCATCGACGAATCGGACTACACCGGCTATGTGGGACTGGGAGTTCCGTCATCCCTGTCCGAGGCGGAAGCCTTGGCCCAGGCGGTCCGGATTGCCGAGCAGGCGACCTAAGCGCTGGGCTTGATTCGGCGGTTACTTCAGTGCTTTAGGATCCACCTGTGTAGACCGCCGAATTGCGATTTCGTGCCGGAGGTGGGCTCCGTGCAGTTTCATTTGCTCGGACAGTGCCGGTGCGGGTTGTGTGGTCGGCTCAGGGGTGGCATCTGTGGGGGGTGCGCGGACAGTTGCGGATCCTGCGGCGGCAAGTCCTGTGCACGTTGATGTTTGCTTGTGACAGGAGAAGTCGGATGTTGAAGAAGAAGTTGCGGCTGGGTTTGGCGATGGCCGCGCTTGGCCTGTTGCTGACGGCCGTGCTGGCTGCGTGCGGTCCTGCACCGGCACCTGCGGCGGAAGAGCCGATGATGGAAGAGCCGGCGGCCGAAGAGGCCATGCCGGAAGGTCAGTACGGCGAGTCGCCGATCCTGGCGGAGCGCGTGGCGGCTGGCGAACTTCCTCCCGTAGAGGAGCGCCTGCCCGTCCAGCCGTTCGTGGTTTCCAATCGCATGTTGGCCGTGAGTTACGACACCGAGGTCGGCAAGTACGGCGGCACCATGCGTCTGCCACAGGATAGCCCGGGAGGCGACCCCCACTTCTATATTGGGTCGAACGAGTACCTGCTTTGGGCTCCTGGCGCTTTCAACTACGACATGGGCATTGTTGGCAACGTCCTGTTGGATTGGGAAGTCAATGAAGACAATGACTCCTTCACGTTCCACATGAGGGAAGGCCTCAAGTGGTCGGATGGCGTACCTGTGACCACCGCCGATGTGGATTTCGCCGTGAACGATGTGATGCTCCATGACGAAATCACGCCCTCCAAGCCGGCGTTTCTCCACACGGCTCAGGACCTTGAGGCGGGATTTGCCACCATTGAAATCCTGGATGACTACACCTATACCGTTACTTTCGACGGGCGGTATGGCAGTTTCCCCGCCGCGTTGGCTGTAGCCAGTTGGCGCGGTTACCAGGATTTCCTGAAGCCTCGCCACTACTTGGAGCAATTCCACGCAGATTATGCCGATGCGGATGAATTGGCCGCCAAACTGGATGAGGAAGGCATAGAGGAAGGGCAGTGGTACAACCTCTTCAATGCCAAACAGATGCCAGGCAATCTTTGGCGTGCCATCGGCGAAGCGGGTTTCGGCCATCCAGTGCTAACCCCTTGGGTGTTGACGGAATTCGGCGGGGGCTCCTGGACCTTTGATCGCAACCCCTATTACTTCAAGGTGGACAGGGCCGGCAACCAGTTGCCCTACATCGATCAGGTCCAGATGTTGCTGATGCAGGATCGCGAGTCCACGGTCTTGCAGATTCTGAGTGGCGAAGTTGACTACCTGGGAGAGCGGAGCTCACTCAACAATCTGCCGCTTCTCAAACAGGCCGAGACCGAGGGCGTGCTCAACGTCATCATTCCGCGCATGCACCGTACGCCGATCAATTTCATGATGAATCTCACGTACCCGGATCCCGCCTGGCGCAAGGTGACAAACGATGTTCGCTTCCGCCAGGCCATGACGCTGGCGATCAACAAGCAGGAGATCATCGATACCTTTTACCTGGGGGAATTCGGACAGTTGCCCGTCCATACCAACTACCCGGAATTCAACATCGAAAAGGCCAATCAGATTCTGGATGAAATGGGCATGTCCGAGCGGGACGCCAACGGTTTTCGGCTGGACCCGGACGGTAACCCATTCCAAATCATTTTCGAACCGGGACCGCTATCCCAGGATCACGTTCCCATGACGGAACTGATCGCCGAATACTGGAAAGCAGTGGGCATTGACACTGATGTCAAAGCAGGTGAGTGGAGCTTGATTAATCAGAGATACATGGCCAATGATCTGCAAGCCACAGCCATATGGAATGTCATGGACATGTGGCCCAGCGTCGGCTGGTTTGACTATTTGCCCGATAGATGGGGCCGGGCCTGGGTTCAGTACATGAATTCAGATGGGGAAACCGGTGAAGAACCCCCGGACGAAGTCAAGGAGATTTATGACTTGCACAACCGGTTTTTGAGGGCTCCGCTGGGTTCCCAGGAAAACAAGGATATTTTGGAAGAGATATTCGTCAATCAACGCGACAACTACTGGACATTCAATCCGGTCGAATTTTCCTACTATCCCACCAGCACTTCGGTCCGCATCAAGAACGTGCCCAAGGGTCGTGTGGAAGAGATGGGCATCGTGTTCATGCACTCCATGGAGGAGTGGTACATCGACGAATAGGCACAACCGGAAACGCTTGTCTCTGGTTGATTCAGACACGAAGGGGGTAGGTCTTGCCTACCCCCTTCGTGTTGAGTGCGTCCAGGACCGCACCACAATACGCCAGTGTAGCCGGCGTTTGACCGCATGTAGCGCGAGCGCCGGGAACGGCCTCCACGCAGCGGCGGGTCCAGACCTGCCTAGACGGCCTGTCGGCGGGTCGGAGCGCAAGACCGGCTGGAAAATCAACGGCGACGCCGATCCCTACGGCATCCAGTACCTGCTGAATCGGGCGCGCTGGTTGGTGGCGGAGGCCCGGGCCGCCGGTGCGGCTACGTGCAGGAGCATCTGAGGGGTGGGGATTGTCGAAGAAAACCGTGTTCCTGAAGAAGGGGGATCCGTTTGGCCGGGGTGGCGCGGCAGTACAGCAGCACGACGGAACGAGTGGAGAACTGCCAGGTGGGGTTCTGCCTGGCCTACACCGGGGCGCGGGGGTATACGCTGCCGGACTCGGAACTCTACCTGCCCGAAGGGTGGACCAACGAGCCGACCCCGGCCCAATGGCTACAGGGTCTGGTCCGGCCTGGGCCGGCTGGCACCGGCACCAAGTGGGCGGCCCTGCACTTCCACTACCGCCGGCAGCAGGCCACTACGCTGCTATGAAGTACCACTGATCAATTCAGGGCTCGGGCATGATCCGTGGCCTCATACCGAGAGATGACCTCGGACTGCTATGGAGCACGGCTTCTCAGCCTTGGTTCGATCAAGTTCCACACGCGTTCCTGAAAGCGACGCGAGATATCCAACGCCACCGCCCATCCGGGCTCGTATCCGCCCTCGTCAAACGCGTCGAATTCCGGCAGGTAGAGTAGCCAGTCATTGGCATAGCTGACCAGCATCACGGTTCGGTAACCCATGAGCTGGGCACCGGCGCGAAAACGCACTGCCGTTTCGCTGAAGACTTCGCCCGGCTCCGTAATGAGAACGGTATCGCCGATGCCTAGCAGGGCGATCTCGACCGATCTGAATCTCTCCCCTACCAGCGGCCGCTCGGCCAGAAGCTGATGGTAGGGGGTGTAGGCCTTGACGGGTGCGGGCTCGTCTGACCCCTTGAGGGCGTTGACGCGCATGCTCTCCGCCCAGACGGACCCGGGTGACTCGGTTGTCACAATGCGTCGCGACACTCGGAGGACCTCGTCCCGAAAGGCTCGGCCCAGTTCCTCGCACTCCTGAAACGTCCCGCCACCCCTGTCTCCCACGTTGTACGCATCCGCGTCGTCCGCGGCACCGTAGTAGGTGCTAACCTCGCCAATGGCGCGTACAGTGCGCTTGCCCTGCAGTTGTTGGCGCACGCCTTCGACCAGCGGATTGATATCCCCCGCACCGCCTTGAAAGAACAGACACGTCGCATCCGGGCCCAAGTCCTCTTCAATGTAGCGTGTGGCATAGCCCGGCCAGTCCCCCGTGACTCTCAGGTTGTCATAGCCCATGACGACGGCATGGCAGGCGTAGTTGGCGATGACTCCCAGCGGACGGCCCTGCACATCATCGATGCGGACCACGGCCACAGCGGGATCCACCGGGCGATCCAGCCAGCGCCGATTGATGGAATAGCCATAGAGAAAGCCGGAGCCGCTGCCCAGGCGGCAGGGCTGCAGGGACGCGATCGCAGCGCCCACGGCATCCCCTACGATTTCGGCCACGGGGCGATCCCAGTTATCTGCCACGCGGTCATCCGGTCCCCCATGGGTGTGCGTGGTGGCCATATGCACATGCTCCGCCACCAAATCAAAGCGCCGGGCCAGCACTTGCCGGATGGATTTGACCGTTTCGTCGTTGACATAGCAGAGTTCCAGCGAGAGCAGGGCGTAGCGATCCTGTCCTGTCTCGATCACCAGGGCCCGCGCCAACAATGGATCGTTGGCTCCGGTATTGCCTTCATCCCGTCCGCCATACCCCACCAGCCGCCCACCCTTGTGGGGAGTGATGTCCGCGCGTCCGAATCCCGCCTTCAAAACAGCCATGTCGGTTGCCCCCTGTCTTGCGATTTCACCCCTTTAGACCTGACACCACGACACCCTCAATGAAGTATCGCTGCAGCAACAGAAAAACAATGACGACAGGCAAAGTGGCCACCGTGGAGACGGCCATGATGTAGGTCCAGTAAGGGGCCCGCATTGGCTGCTGGAACACGGTCATGCCGACCGGCAGGGTGAAGAGCTCATCCTTGGTCACCACAATCAGGGGCCACAGAAAGTTGTTCCAGCTGCCCAGAAAGGTCAGGATGGCCAAGGTGGCTATGGCGGGTTTCAGCAGGGGCAGCACGATGCGGATGAAGATGCCCACTTCCCGCGCACCGTCGATACGGGCGGCATCCATCAATTCATCCGGCAGCGTGAGACACGCCTGTCTCATGAGAAACACACCGAAGGCACTCAGGGCTCCCGGAATAATCAGGCCGGCGTAGGAGTTCGTCCAGCCTAGTTGGTGCACCACCACAAACAAGGGAATCAGGAGCACCTGAAAGGGGATCATCATGGTGCTCAGGATAAAGAGGAAGGCGATGCGGCACCCCGGGAAATCGAATTTGGCGAATCCGTATCCGGCCAGGGCGCTGAACAGCACCGTGCTTCCCACCACAATCACGGCCACCAGCAGGCTGTTCCAGAAATAGCGTGGAAACGGTGCTGCCAGAAAAGCGTCCACGTAGTTCTGTGGCAGGAACGACTGCGGAATCCAGTGCACCGGCATGGCGAAGACTTCGGGCTCGGCCTTGAAGCTGGTGGTGAACATGTAGTAGAGGGGCACACAGAAGAACAACAGTCCCAGACACATGGCCGCGTAGAGGGCCGCGCCGTTGGCCTTCCGGCGGAATTGCGCGCTGAAGCTGGCGCTGGCGTCGGTGTAGGCCGCGGGCGAATATTCGGAAACGCGATTGGAAGAGGCCATGGTCAGTTGCGGTCTTGTGTCACGATATCCCACCGCATCCCCGTTGCCGGTCGCGACGCGGACTAGGGCATCGCTGTCACGTGTAGCTGGTTTCCTCCGCCCGGACGCTTCGAATGTAGATCAGGGTAATCAGGATGATGACGAAGAACATGAAGACGGACATGGCGGCCGCCTGTCCCATGCGGAAGTAATTGAAGCCGTAGTTGTAGACGAGCAGGGCGATTGTGGTGGTCAAGTCGCTGGGTCCGCCGCGCGTCATCACATATTGCAGGGCAAAGGACTGGAAGGAGTTGATGGTTGAAATCACTACGACAAACAGGATCGTGGGACGCAGGAGTGGCAGCGTGACATGCAGAAAGGCCTGCCAGCGGGTGGTGCCGTCGATCAGGGCCGCCTCGTAGAAGACGCGGGGAATCCCGACCAGCCCCGCGATCCAGATGATCATGAAGAACGGGATGCCCGCCCAGTCATCCACGAAGATCAGGGAGATCGGTGTCAGAATGCGGTCCGACAGCCACAGGGTGTCCGGATCCCCGGTGATGGGCTTGGCCAAGGCGCTGATCACGCCGTTGGGATCCAAGAGCAGCTTCCAAACCAGGGAAACGACCACGGCCGACAGCAGGGTGGGCGTGAAATACAGGGTCTTGAAAAACTCCCGGCCCCGGAACGGGGCAAGGAAGAGCATGGCCAGGGCCAGGGAAAGAATCCACTTGGGCACGGTCGTGCCCAACAGGAACCACAGGGTTACCTTCACCCCGTTCTGGAACTGGTCGTTGCCGGCGAGCTTGGTGTAGTTCTCAAAGCCAACGAACTCCGGAGGCTTGAGCAGGGTGTATTCGGTTAGGCTGAGATAGAACCCGTTGACCGTGGGATAGAGACTAAAGACAAGGAAAAAGAGCATGGCCGGCGCCACGAAGAGGACTCCGTACACACGGCGCCGGTACAGGAATTCCCGCTGAATCCAAGTGCGCATTGGCCTCAACGCAACCTTTGCCCGATCCGGCCGTTACAGGGCCTGCTGTCCCAAGGAGGGGATGGGGGACAGGCACGACCTTGCGGTCCGCCTGTCCCCTTTGGTTGCAAGCTGCGCGGCAGGGCCTAATTCGTCTCGGACAGGATGGCGTCAATCTCCTCTTGCCCTATGGCCATGGACTCCTTCAGGTCCATACCCTCCACGATGATTCGATCGCGTACGCGGGCCAGGACATCGGCCACTTCCGTGAAGCGGGCGATGCGGGGAGAGTACATGCTCGTGGTCATCTGATCCAGGAAGACGTCCAGGAACGGAATGTTCTGGAAGGTCTCCGACTCGATGACCTCGGTCCGGGCCTGCAGCAGTCCTGTGTGGGCCAAATATTCAGCCGGATGGGAATCGAGGTACTCCGCCAACTGCCAGGCTGCCTCCTGCACCGCGGGTTCGGAACGGGAGTTCACCATGTGGAAATAGGCGTAGATGTCAAAGTGATTCTGGTTGACCGCGTTTTCCCAGATGGGTACGGACTTGACCGTGTAGTCAATGCCGGCTTCCAAGACCCCTGGCCGGGCCCATGAACCCATGTCACACTCTATGGCCAGCTCCTCCGCCACGAAGCCGCTCATCTGGCCTTCAAAATAGGCCGGACCGCCCAGCCCGTCGGCTTCCCAGTCGACCCAGTACTGCATGGCCTTTTCGGCCTCCGGGGTCAAGAGGTTCAGTTCAGAGCCACCCAGCTGGCGTACCATGGCTCCGTACTCGAGGAACATCCAGACGGAGTTGCTCCAGCTGAAGTCGAAACCGCGTTGAACAAGGCGCCCTTCGTCATCCCGCTTGGTCAGCCTCTCCGCCACCACCCGCATCTCTTCCCAGGTGGTGGGAAAGTCGGTGTCCGGGTCCAAGCCCGCTTCTTCGAAGAGGCGGTTATTGACGTAGCAGCCGTAAATGCTCAGTTCATTGGGAATCCCGTATAGTTTCCCGTCGAAGATGGCCCCCTGCAGCGTGTTTTCCGGGGCCACATACACATCCATGAAGGCTTGTTGCGAGTCGTAGCCAATGGCTTCAAAAGCCACGGGCGAGATGGCTCCCTGAGCGTAGAAGGTGCCGATGTCTCCGTTCCATTGGGCAAAGAGATCCGGCCCCGTACCCGCAGCGAGCGCAGTCCGCAGCTTCTGGTCGAAGTCGGTCGGGATGGCCTCGTATTCGACCGTGATATGGGGGTACATCTCCATGAATTCAGCGATGTACTTTTCATCCAGTTCGACCCTGGGGGTGAAGTTGTGCCCCCAATACACAACGGTCACCGGTTCCGGTCCGGCGTCCTCAACCTCGGTGGGTTGACTCTCAGGGATGGCGACACAGCCACTCACCGTAGCCGCCAGCAGTAGCAAGACAAGGATGGCGGGCAGAGTTAACCGCTTAACAGACACTTGTGACATAACGACCTCCTTCTGGCGAGGTTACCCAGAAGCAGCCCATCGAAATAAAATGTCTTGTCCGGTGGTCTACTTCCGGAGAATTCACTGTAGCACCCTTCGCTTTTCTTGACAAGGCTGTTCAACGCAGGGCGATTGCATCTAAATTGGTTTGGGCTTGAGACCAATCAGTTGACACAGGTAGTTCTTGTCCCAGCCCGCCGCCAGCCGCTTGTTGGCGATGCCCACCTTCAGGGTGCGGTCCTGCCGCAGCAGGTTGTGGGCGATGCGCTTGAGGATGGCCATGTTGTGGGCGGCGTAGCCTGTGCGGATGCGGCTGTCGTCCTCGCCGAAGGCCACGTCCAGGACCCAGTGGTGGGCATTTTCGATGGCCCAGTGACCGCGCACCGCCTGCAACTGGAGCCGGGCCTTGGGCGGCAGGCTGGAGATGAAGATGCGGATATCGGTCGTGACCCGGTCGCCACAGCGGCGTTCGGACTCGACCCAGACCAGGCTGGCCAGGTCGCACCATTCGCGGTCGGGGTCGGCATGGGCGAGCAGGGCGGGATCGCCGGTCGTCCAGCAGCGGCGAGTTTCGATGCGCCCGTGGTCCTTGCCAACCGTGTCCGCATAGTCGTGGGCATAGTCGGCAAAGTGCCCGGCCCGTTCCAAGGCGAAGGTGTCCTCCAGACGCGCGTGGAGCCCCTTGTGGTTGTCCCGGACGCGCAGCACATAGTCGGCCCCCTGCTGCCGGATCTGGCGCGCGATCGCCTTCTGGCAGCCCATGGCGTCGAGCGTGACAATGCAGCCCTTCAGGCACAGCATGCGCAGCAGCTCCGGGATGGCCGTGATTTCGTTGGACTTGTCATCCACCGCCGTCTGGGCCAGCACCAGGCGGTTGGCCTGCGCCCAGGCACTCACCAGATGCAGGGGCCCCAGGCCCCGCCCCCGGTCGTGGGAGCCGCGCACGCTCTTGCCGTCGACGGGCACGACCTGGCCCGCGGTCAGCTCGAAGGCCTCCTGTACCCAGTCCCGGAAGCCCTCCTCGAACCCGCTCGCATCCAGCCGTGCGAAGACCCGCCCCAGCGTGTCGTGCGAGGGGATCCCGTGCGGCAACTCGAGGAAGGTGCGCAGCCAGGCTTCGTTGAGCTGGCCAAAGAGGGCGATGGCCACAAAGCTGTCGGCACCGCAGATCACGGCCAGCACCGACAGCACCAGAATGTCCGTCAGGGGATGCAGTTTGGTCCGGTCCACCCGCGGATCCTCCAGGGCGTCCAGGATCCCGACCAGGGACGCAGGCATCGGGCGGTCCATGAGGGGTACTCCACAGGCTGAATCCAGAATCGTTCATTGTAATCCTGCGCCTACCCCGTCAGCCCACCCCATTTAGATGCAATCGCCCTGCTGTTCAACGGGCCCTGTTTGGCCACCCCTGGTTTGTCTGCCTGACGGCCTGACGCGCCTGGTTGGGTTTGGCGGGTTGGTGGTGATAGGCAAGACGGCCTCGCCAGGATGGTCTGTCGGCCTCAGTTTTTGCCGACCAGGACTTTGTCGGGACAAACAGTCTTGGGGGCTAGACGGGCCGGGCGGACAGGATCGCGCTTGGGACCGTGAACGAGTGATCCTCCTCGATGCGAAAAGCCTGACTGACCTCGGTGCTGGCTCCGTCCAGGAGTTCCCGCAGAGCCGCGACACGAGCCTCCGGGGTTTGAATACGCGTGATCCACGGACCGACCTCCAGTCTCAGGTGCCAGCAAAACTCTGGCACGGCAACCAGACCCGCCTCTTGGCAGATGGCTTGCCACTGGGCCTGTGAATGATCCCGCACATGCGAGGGATCGCGCAGGATTTCGAGTGCGTTGAGAAAGGTGTCCAGCAGCGGATCGGGATCCGCCATTACATCGATCAGCAGTAGCCGGCCGCTTGGTGACAGCAGCCGGGCCAACTCCGTCACCACGGCCTGTGGATCCGGCCAGTGATGGGCTGCATAGCGGGATACGATCAGGTCGAACGATTCATCCGGCCACGGCAGGTCGGCCAGGTTGCCGCGATGGAACTCGATGTTGGTCTGTGAACGTTCCGCGGCGGTGCGTCGGGCCCTGTCCAGCATCGGCTCCGACAGGTCAACCGCCGTCACCCGGGCGGCCGCCGGCGCCAGCAGCAGGGACACCGGACCAGGACCGCAACCGGCGTCCAGGACCTGTTCGGAACCGGTCAGAGCCGCCAGTCGCTGAATGACCGGCAGGTCCTCGCCCTGGGCGTGCACCGTGCTGACGGCATACTGTTCCGCGACCGCCGAAAACGTGTCGTGCACCAGGTGTGTGGTGGACCGGGAAGGGGTGGGTGTAGCCATGGGCATTCGCAGTTGCTGGGTGGCATGCCGTCCGCGGATCGCAGGCTGCCAGCCGGGCGGTTGAAGTACAGTACAGTATCCGACGCACAAGCCATATCCGTTTCAATTTGGTCCGCTTCAGATATTCATGACACAGCCCGCGAACGCGTTGAGCGTGACTAGGATCACGCAGTTGATCAAGGATCTCCTCGAATCGGACGACGCGCTGCAATACGCATCGGTCGCCGGTGAGATCGGCGACTACAGGCAGGCGGCCAGCGGCCACGCCTATTTCAGCCTCAAGGACGACAACGCCGTACTGAACTGTGTGATGTGGAGGTCCAGTGCACGCCGATTGGACTTCCGGCCGGAGGCCGGGGACGCGGTGGTGGTCCAGGGCGGTGTCGAGGTCTATGCACCGCGCGGGGGATACCAGCTGATCGCCAGCCGGATGGCCAAGCAAGGGGTTGGCCGGATCTACGAGGAGTACGAGCGGCGCAAGCGGGAGTTTGCGGCCCGCGGCTGGTTCGACGATGAACTCAAGAAGCCCATCGTCAGGTTTCCGCGGCGGCTGGGTGTGGTGACCAGTGCCTCCGGCGCCGCGCTCCGCGACGTGCTGCGCACCCTCCAGAACCGCTGGCCGGCCGCGGAAGTGGTGCTGTTCCCTTCCCTGGTGCAGGGGAAGGAGGCACCGGACGAATTGGCCGCGGCCCTGGCACAGGCATTGCACTGCCATACCGCGGGCACGCCGATCGACACGGTCCTGCTGGTGCGCGGGGGCGGATCGATGACGGATCTGTGGGCCTTCAATGACGAACGCATCGTCTCGGCCCTGCACCGGTGTCCGTTGCCCATCATCACGGGCGTGGGCCACGAGCCCGATACCACGCTGGTGGACTATGTGGCGGACCTGCGTGCCTCCACCCCCACCGCAGCGGCGGAGGCGGCGGTGCCGGATCGGGTTGAGGTGCAGGAACTGGTGGACGCGCAGGCGCTGCGGTTGATCGGGCGCATGGACGACCTGCTTGCGCGGCAACGCACACGGCTGGATTCCCTGCAGCACCGGACGGAGCAACGGCATCCGCGCCGGATTTGGGAGCAGAGGATGCAGCAGTTGGACTATGCCACCGAGGCGTTGCAGGGCAGGTTGAAACGCCGCCTCGACCAGTCCCGGGCTAGACTCGGCGGGCTGCAGGCTTCCCTGCGGGCCCTGGATCCCGAAGCGGTCCTGACCAGGGGCTTCAGCATTGTGCGGAACCGGGAGGGCGTGCTGGTGACGCATCCGGAACAGACCGTGCCCGGTGATCTGCTGGAGGTAAAGGCCCGGGGTGGCGCCTACGCCGTGGTCCGGCAGGCCGAATCAACCGACGGCACCGCGTAGTCCGGTCGCAGCTTCCAAGACCACAGGATTCCTTACGGGATCGGGTATACCAATCAGGAAAGCTCAGGCATGTCCACCAGCCACGTTCCGATTCGGCAAATCACCCACGGTCCCGGACACCACTGGTTCGGCTACTACGACAAGCTCCAGTTTTCGTCCGATGGCCGGTATGTCCTGGGCATGGCGGTCAACTTTGAGAACCGCAAGCCGACGGCACGGGACGAGGTTCGCATCGGTATGGTGGACCTTGAGGATGGGGACCGCTGGCTCGACCTGGGCCACAGTGTCAGCTGGGGCTGGCAGCAGGGCTGCATGCTGCAGTGGCGGCCCGGTGCCGCCGCCGAAGTCATGTGGAACGACCGGGACGGGGATCACTTCGTGACCCGTTCATTGAACATCGACACCGGTTTCCGGCGCACCTGGCCGTGGCCGTTCTACGCCCTCAGCCCCGACGGGCGCCGCGGCGTGGGTGTGGATTTCGAACGGATCCAGGCCATGCGGCCCGGCTACGGCTACCCGGGCGTGCCGGATCGCAACGCCGACTGCCTGCGGCCGGCCGACAGCGGCGCCTGGCTCCTGGACTGGGAGCGGGACACGCGCTCCATGGTGATCAGCATCGAACAGGCCGCGTCCGTGCCGGCGGACCACCCGTCGCACGCCGCGGGCAAGCACTACTTCAACCACCTGCTGTTCAGTCCTGACGGAGCCCGCTTCATCTTTCTCAACCGCTGGCGGGATGTCTCCACCGGAGTGGCCACGGGGGATCTGCACACCCGCATGTTCACCGTGGGGGTGGACGGCGACGGTCTCCACCTGGTCGACGATTCGGGCAGCATGTCCCATTTCATCTGGCGCGATCCCGATCACATTCTGGGTTGGACCCGCCATCCGTCCCATGCCGCGGCCTTCTACCTGTTTCGGGATCGATCGGATTGGGTGGAGGTACAGGGACGGGGCTCCATGCGGGTCAACGGCCACTGCACCTACCTGCCCGGACGGCATGTGGTACTGAACGACACCTACCCGCTGGACAACCGGATCCAGGAACTCTACCTCTATGATGCGGACCGGGATCGACGCATGGAACTCGGTGCCTTTCCGTCACCGCCGGAGTACGACGGCGAGTGGCGCGTGGACCTCCATCCGCGTTCCAACCGGGATGGAACCCGGGTTTGCATCGATTCGGCCCATGGAGGACAGGGTCGTCAGATGTACCTGCTCGACATCGGCTCCCTCCTGAACTGATCCCTTCCCGCTGCCGTTGCCTCCTCACACCAAGTTCGCGCATTGCCTACCTTTGACCTGCCCGCCCTGCGGCAGCGGACCGGTTGGTTGGTCGCCGGTGTCACTCTCCTCTACCTGGGCCAGCGCTTCGTCCGCAGGCTTTCGCCTATCGGGGAACTGAGACCGGTCGACGGGGTTGGCCTGCTCGCCGTGGGTCTGCTGTGCCTTGCCTACTGGGCATGGTGCAACCGCACAGTCCAGGCCGGACGTCCCCATGTCGGGCACGGTGCCGACGGGGCTGCATCGTTTCGATGGAAGTCGTCCCGCACAACGCTTGCAACGGGGGCGTTGGCCGCGGGCGCGTCCTTGCCGGTGTGGTTTGCGAAGCTGATATCCGGAGGTTCGGAGGCCGCGGCATGGCTGGCCCTGTTCGGCCTGCTTGGATGCATCTTGCTCGGCCGTGTCCTTGACGGCTCCTACTGGCACAGTGGTTGGCGGGGTTCCGGCACGCTGCCGGGACCGGTATGGGTGGGGTTGGGTCTGGCCGCGGCTGCGGCTGTGACCCGTGTCCTGTTCGTGGCGCCGGTGGCGCCGGACTTTGAAGCCGTTGCCGTTGCCGGATCCCTGTCCGGACTTCTGTTTCGTCTGGCGGGACCCGACCGCGCCATTCTGGTCGGTTTTGTCGGTGCCTGTCTCCTGCCGGTCGTTGTTTGGCGAACCGGCCGTGTCCTGGGCTGGGAAAAGGCAGGCCTGGGGGCCGCTGTCATGGCCATTCTGGGACCGAGCCTGATTTGGGAGCCGTCCGTGGCCGCCAACTCGGTGCTGGCCCCGTTGCTGACGGCTGGTGTCCTGTGGTCGGGTGCATGGGTTGCCCGCACCGGACAGCGGTCGGGGTACTGGTGCCTGGGCATGTGGACGGGGCTGGCCTGGCTGGAAGGCGATCTGTGGTCCGGTTCGTGGCTGCTGGCAATGGTTGTCGGTGGCTTGATCCTGCAATTGATTGTGTCGCGCGACACTGTCTTCGAGCGGTTGCATCGGGGAGGCGCGTGGGGACTGGGCTTGGTGGCAACGGTCATGCTGCTCCTGCTCGCCGCCCCGGAACCCTGGGATCCCCGCGTGTCGGCCTGGATGCCGCCGGGATCCCCGCCCGATCCCATGGCGCTGGCCCACATGTGGTTTCGACCGCACAGTGGCTGGATGCCCTGGTTCTTGACGCTGCTTACACCCTTGGAAGGATGTCTGGCCCTGGTTGGTTTGGTGCTGGCCTTGGCCCATTGGCGAAGGCAACCCCTGCTGGCGACGGTGGGTGTCGGCTGGTTTGGGGGATTGCTGTTGATGTCGGCCTCCTCCGAACCGTTCACGGCCCTGCACCACAGGTTCATGGCCGTGCCCCTGATGCTGGCCGTGCCGGCCTTGGCCCTGGGCTTGCACAAGGTCGGCATGTGGCTTGATCAAGTCGACGGACACCTGTCCGAAGCCCAGCTTCTGGTGTTCTGCGGGGTGCTGACGGCAGCCCAACTGCCCGGACTGTTCTTCGGTGCCAATCCGATCCAGCTGTTGGTGGACCAGTACCGGGGAGTCGGTCCCGATCCGGTGCCGGATACGGAAGCCGCGGCCCCACTGCCCGAGGCGGCCGGCGATTCACGTCATGTGCATCTGGTGGTGATGGAAACCGTGCCCCTGACCACGCTCTGGCACACGGACGGATCCTGCACGATGGATGCCCTTCTCGGTTCACCAAGGGGTGTGGCCATCGACGGCAGATTGGGATACGTCTACGCAACCGGCGTGGAACCCCCGCGCATTGCCAGGCTGGAACTGGAGGACGGCACGGTGATCCGTATCTGGGACGACGGTCAACTTCCCGAACCGGTTGATGCGGGCATGGCCGGTGATGGCAGGCTGTTGGTGCTGGACAACCAGCGGGAGCAGGTGTTTGCCCTGGCCGAGGACGACAGCGGCTGGGAGGTGTTCACCGAGGGCACCGACCACTACCGGCCGCGGGGCATGCACGTGATGCCGGACGGATCGGTTCTGGTGGCCGACACCGGCCACTCGCGCATCACCCTGTTCGGTCCCGACGGGCAATTCATCGACGAACACACGGCGTGGATCGGGGTGACCGATTTGGATCAGCCGTCCGATGCCCTGGTGAATCCGACCGGCACCTGGGCCGTGTCACCCGACTCGGCGTTGCTGCTGAACTTGCGAAGCAACCTGCGAATTGGCGGCCTGCCCAGAACCACCACCATGGCCGGACCGCACCTGGCCGACCTCCCGGACGGCAGGCTCGTGCTCACGGATCCTGAGATGGGCCGTCTTCTGATGTTGGAACCCGAAAGCCTGCGGTTCACGCAACTGGAACCCGAAACTCCCCTGATCCGTCCCGTGGGTGTGGATGTGCGGCCGGGGGACGGCCGCGTACTGCTCGCCGTGGCGGATGCCTGGAACTGCCGGGTGTCGCTGTTTGCCTTTGACTCTGAAGTACCGGTAGATGGGTAGCCCAGTCGGGAACCGGCGGCGCCGCCGGTTCGTACTTGCATGCCTGGCCGGAGCGGCCGTCCTTCTGGCCGCCTGTGTGAACGGGCTTCCGGCTTCCGAAACACGGTCCGCCGTACCGGCGCCCTGCGGTGTGGCGGGAACCGCACAGGCGGCCCTGCCGCGCGTCGCGGACCTGATGGAACCGGAACAGGCGGCGCGGGTGCAAGCCACCGCGGCCATGCTGTCCGATTTGCCGCCGCCGATGGACCTGGCGGCCCTGATGGCCGCCACGGACCCCGACCTGGATCTGGAGGATGTGCCGAGCACTCTGGCGGATCCCTTGCCGACATGGAGGGAAGGTGACGAGACCGTATTTCAGGTACCCCATGCCCAGACCGGCGAGGTGCGTCCCGTGATGGCCGAGCTTGTCCACGTATCCGACCTGAGCTACGTGTGGCTGGAAGTTGGTCAACCGCAACGCAACCGCGTGCGCAGGCTGGCGTCTCGGTTCGACAACGAATTGATGATTCCGCTCCAGGAGATTTTCGGTACGCCGCCCGACGACGGATTCGATCGGGACCCGCGGGTGCACATTCTGTTCGCGGAGCTCGAGGGGCCGGTGGCCGGCTTCTTCTCCAGCCGGGAGTCGATCAGTCGGGTGGCGGTGCCGGAGTCCAATGAGAAGGAAATGCTGTTCATTCACACGAACACCCTGGATGATCCGGACTGGGCCGCCCAGGTCGTGGCCCACGAGTATGTCCACTTGGTCCAGTGGTCCAACAGCCCCGGCGAGCAGGAGTTCATCGACGAGGGCCTGGCCGAACTGCCGCCGGCACTGGGGATGTTCGGAGAGGACCATCCCGGCTCGCTGGTTCGTTGGAGCCGGAACCCGCGCATTTCATTGACCAGTTGGTCCATGGACGAAGCGGACCGTGAACTGCACTACGGCGCGGCACTTGGCTATGCGGCTTGGCTCACAGACACCTTTGGCGTTGACGCGGCGCAGGAACTGCTGACCCACCCCGACCCGGGTGCCGTGGGTGTGAACGGTTTTCTGCGCGACCGGGGATGCCGGTTGTCCTTCGACGATACGTACGCGGACTTCAGTCTGGCCGCGTTCCTGGGCCGGCCGCACCTGTACGGCAGCGGAGGCCCTTTGGGTATCCGGAGCCTGGTTGAAGCGCAGGACCCGGTCTGGGCGCAGGCGCGGTCGGCCCGGCGGTTGAGGCCCCACTGGCCGGTGCGGGATGCCCTGCGGCCCCATGCAACTCGTTACCTGGAGGTGGTCGGGGACGACTTGGGGACACCGGAGTCGATCGTGTTTCAGGGTGCACCGCAAGTTGCGGTACTGCCGGGTTTGGATCCGGCGCAACCGGTCCTGTGGAGCAGCCGCTGGGGCGACCGGCATGCCTCGTTGACCATGGATCTGGACCTCACGTCCTTGACACCGGGCAGCTCCGTTGTACTCGAATCGCGTCTGTGGTGGGTCATCGAGGAAGGTTGGGATTACGCCTACGTGATGGTGAGTCGGGACGGGGAGGCATGGTCCTTGCTGCAGAGCGACTTCACCACGGACACCAACCCCGCGGGGAACAATCTGGGCCACGGCCTGACCGGTGACAGCGGCGGTTGGCAGGCGGTGGATTGGGATCTTGGTCCGTGGGCCGGCGAGTTGGTACAGCTGCGCATCAGCATGGTGACGGACAGTGCCGACACGCAGCCGGGATTGGTGATCGGGGGACTGGAAGTGGTGGAGACGGGCTGGCGGCTGGATCCGGCGGAGCCCCTGCCGGCCGTGCGGCGCGACGGTTGGCTGCACGTCAACCAACCGCTGGCGGTAAGCTGGCTGGTTCAGAGTGTCGTCATCGACATGGGGGCCGGAAGCGTGCGCGCCCTGCATCGGGCCGTGGCGGACGCGGACGGGCTGCTGGAGCTTGAGCCGGAGACTTGGCCGGATCCGAACGAGAAGCTGTTCCTCCTTGTGTCCCCCCTGGTGCCGCAGGTTACGATTCCGATCGACTACACGATGGAACTGCGCCAACGTTGACGTGTGCCTGCGGGGACGGGTGCGCAGGGAACTCCAAGGAGGGATGTGTGAGTGCATTGAGACTGGGGTATGCGGGCTGTGGCTTCATGGCCCAAAACGTGCATCTGCCGAACCTGACGGCGTTGCCGGAGTGCGAGGTGGCGGCCCTGGCCGAGGTGCGTCCGGATCTCGGACGCAAGGTGCAGGCCAAGTTCGGCATCCCATCCTTCCATGAAGATCACATGGGTTTGGCCCGGGACGACAGCCTGGATGTGCTGGCGGTGTCGTCCGGATTCACAACCCAGGGCGAGATCGCGATCGACTTCCTGCGCACCGGTCGGCCGGTCTTTATGGAGAAGCCGATGGCCCTGTCCCTGCGCCAGGCGGACCGCATTCTGGAGGCGGCCCAGACTCCGGGCGCGCGGCTAATGGTGGGCTACATGAAGCGGCACGATGCCGGCAACCAGCTGGCGCTGGAGCGGGTGCGGGAGTTCCGCTCATCGGGCGAGTTGGGCGAGGTGATGTACGTGCGGGCCCACGGGTTCTGCGGGGACTGGCTCTGCGGCATGGACGTCGACCGCATGGAAACCAGCAGCTTGCCGCTGCCGGCCGAGGCACGTGAGGGGCCCGACTGGCTGCCTGCGGACCACAGGCCCCACTATGTGAATTTTCTGCAACAGTACTGCCACAACCTGAACTTCATGCGCTACCTGCTGGATGCCGGCGACGACGCGGAGGTGGTCGCGGTGGACTTGGACTCAACCAGTCACCAGGGAGTGTCCGTTTTCCGGATCGGCGGGGTACGCTGCATGCTGGAAACCGGCAGGCTGGACTACCATCGATGGGACGACCATACACAGGTGTATTTCCGCCAAGGGTGGGTGCATACCTGGGCTCCTCCCCTGCTGAACGAAAACCTGCCGGCGGAAGTCGAGATTTACCGGGGCGGCCCACGCCACAGCTACGAACGGCCACTGCCCCGGGATCGCTGGTCCTGGGCCTATCGCCGCGAAATGGAAGCCTTTCTGGACTGCGTCCGGACTGGGGAGCCGTTCCTGGCGAGCGGTGAGGATGCCCGCACCGACATCCGGTTGGTGGAGGAAATTTACCGCTTGCATCTGGGATGAACCCACCCCAAAGGCAAGCACATCAATTGACGTTGACGCGCGCCGAACCTATACTGACGCCTGCATTCTGTGCGGTACCGGGCCCCCGTGGTGGAATTGGTATACACAGCAGGTTGAGGGCCTGTGCCCGTATGGGCATGTCTGTTCGAGTCAGACCGGGGGCACCTGCCGCACAGTTGCCCTTCCCGAAATCCGATCAAGCCAGTTGCCAGCCCGAGCAGGAGGCCGTTTGTGGGCGATTCCATTCTCTCCAGCACCGACGCGCGCGCCATGCGCGACCAACTGCTCAGGGACGGCTACTGCATTATCCCCGGCGTGCTGCACGGGAATGCCCTGGCCCGCGCCCAGGACTTCATCAACGATTTCCTGGACACGCATCCCATTCCCCACCGCTTCCGCTTTCAGGGCAGCGACTTCCCCATCATCAATGAGAAAGTGGTCAACGCCTACCTGAGCGGGGAGCGTCCGCTTCTGGAGGAGCGTCGGCCCTTCTACACGCGCATGACGGACGAGCTCCTGGACAACCCGGTGCAGAAGCAGGTGTGCGACGCGCTGGGCCTAGAGAACATGACGCATGGCAATGCCGCCCTGATCCTGAGCAAGCCGGCCCACGGACCCGCCCTCTACTGGCACCAGGACGGCATGGCCTGGAACCATCCCCAGTCCGGTCTGCCGTGGCCGACCAAGATTTTCCTGTCGTATTACATGGTCGACACCACGCCCCACAACGGTTGCCTGCGGGTCATTCCGGGCACCCACCTGCACCGCATCGACCTGCACGACGAGTTGCCGGACGCCCATGAAGAGGAGTTGCAGGACGAGGCCACGGACGAGAGCCATGCGGCCTTTCGGGATCATCCGGACGCCATCGACTTGGCAGTCAAGGCGGGGGATTTGGTGATAGCCGACAGCCGGGTCCTGCATGCGGCCCACCCCAACCGTTCCGATGCCAGGCGTTCCCTGCTGTTGCAGTGGTGGGACGTGTTTCCCTATCCCTCCATGCCGACTTGGTGGGAGGGGGAGCGACCGCCGGAACTCGACATGGAGGTCGAGGACGCGTTGCCGTCCCAGCGCGCACCCAGCGAGTTCCTGAAGGACTGACCTTCGGGGGTTCCGGATCCGCATTGCGGCCGGAACACCACTGGACAGGGACGATGACGGCGCGTGCAACCGACGCGCGCCGATTCCGCTCGTGACGGCTATAGGGACGCACCGCATCATGGGACCCTGGGGACAGGTCCCGTCCTCACCCACCGCTTACCGGAGCGTCACACACTCCGGATGAAGCCAATCCGCGCCCGCGGATCCGGGTTGCGCCAGCCCGATCGGCAGTTGATGGTGCCTTGGCGCCTTGGTTCGTGGACGAGGTGTCGGCGTTGATGGATGGGCAGGCCTGACAGCAACTCAAGGTTGGTCCTGTCAACATGCAACCGGGCAAGCTTGACGTGCGTAGCTAATCCATGACTTGCTCACCAACCCGAACGGACAACGTTCTCGATATGGCCAAACATCTTCTCAGGCCGATCACTGTCACGCTGGGTGTTGTCCTGGCGTCTATCACCGCTCTGCTGGCACTCGTGGCTGCAGGCGCAACGGAAACAACCGTGCTCTACAGGACGATGTTGATGCTGCTGCAGCCGGTGGCAATTGGGGTTTTCGTCGCAGCGGCACAATCCCGCTGGCCTTTGCCTCGACGAGCGCAACGCGCCGCGGTTACCGGACTTGGGATCTACCTGTTGGTGACCGCAGGCTTTGCGGTGGCTGTCGCTATAGGCTGGACAAGTGGCTTTCTCTTGAGCGAACTGGCTTCGACGGGAGGGATGATCGAGTTTGACTTGTCCCTGACCCTGTCGGAACGCGATGTCATAGTGCCCACAACACTGTGCCTGACCGCTGCGGTCGCGTTGGCAGTTCTGCTGGCCAAGCAGTCCCGCGGGCGTCAAAACCCAATGCAGGAGTTGTGAAGAACAGAAGTTGGCCTTGCGGGTTGTCGCGCGCGGCACCGTGATCTTCCGGTTCGCGGAAAGTCGGGGACGGCAGGGCGCGGCAGTGCCAATGCGGACCCCTCGGCACACGTGCCGACCGCCTTGCGCGTGGGACAGGCCGAACCGGGCCACGGTTGGGCCGGCATGGCAGACGGGTTGGACGGTTAGGCGTCGGTAGCCTGCCGATCCCGTTCCCGTTGCTCCGCTTCGCGTTCGCCTTCCGCGCGTCGGGTTGCGGTGCAGCCCCCGCAGGAGCCGCACGACGGGTCCTGCTTGGGTGGCAACAGTTCGTCGACCCCGAACTCGGCGTTGATGTCATTCTCCAGCGTCACGGTCACCGACTTCTTGAGCGGAAAGATGTAGCGGACCTTGCCTGCGCCCTGTGGGGTCACCACCCGGGCCCCCACCTTGGGCAGTGATCGGGTGAGGGAGCGGTACATCTCGTCCTCATAGGACAGGCAGCAGAGCAGCCGTCCGCACACCCCGGTGATTTCATCCCGATTCTCCGTCAACTGCTGGGTGCGCGCCATCTCCGGACGGATGTGGCGGAACTCCCGCAGCCAAGTGGTGCAGCACAGCTGCCGCCCACACTTGCCGACACCGTCCAGCAACTTGGCGGCTTCCCGGTCCCGCACCTCGCGCATCTCGATCCGCGCCTTGAGACGGCGGGCCATGTCCCGTTGCAGATTGCGCATTTCGCGCTGGCGACGGCGCTTGCCGGAAGCCCGGTAGGAAACCGTGAGCTGGCCGCCGTCGAGGTCGTAGCTGCATTCCAGCACACGCATGCGCAGGCTCCGCTCGCGTACTTCCGACTGCCACAGATCGAGCGCTTCGGCTTCCAGGTCCTTCAGCCGTTCCCGTTCCAGCAGGTCCCAGACAGTGGCGCGCCGCAATACGGATTTGGTCGGCTCGCGGTCCGGCCGGACGCCGTGGGGCGGCTGCACGACCTGTACCAGGGCCGGGCCGTCCTTGCCCTCGACGATCAGGTAGTCGTCGCGTTCCAGGTCCGCGAAGTTGTGCGCGTTGAAGTCGTAGGTGCGGCCGACCGGCCGGAACTGTACGGTGACGACGGTTGTCATGGATTGTAATCCTGCCTCCGCACGGGACCGGGTCTCCCGGTCCGCCGCGGCCGGCGATGGGATGGGCCCGCCTTCAGGCGGCCATCGGCATGTGAATCATGAGGCTGGTCATGACCAGGCGGCCATTGACATTGGCGCGCATCTGCTGGACGGCGCGTTCAAGCCGTTGCAGAAAGGTCGTGACATCGGCGGCGCGTACCCGCGCCGCGAGGGCTTCCAGCTCGTTCTCACAGTCTACATTAACGCAGCCATCCGCCAGATCATGCTGGATCAGCCAGACATCCCGCCACCACCAAAGCCAGAAGTCCACCTGTTCCTGCAACTGGACGGGGGAGCTGCGCACGGCCAGGTCGTCGGCCCGGGCCAGCCTTTCCGGGATGGAACTTGCGGCCAGGTCCGTTGCCAGGGCCCGATTGCAATCCCGGCGTTGCCACATCCGGGTATTCTCCAACTGCAGGACGGCCCAGCCCATGCGGCCCTGTGCGAGGCGCGACAACAGGTCGGCCCGTTCCGGTTCGGCTCCCCACCGGGTTTGCAGGGCGGTGCGCAGGGTGTCGCGACTGGAGGGCCTCAGCTTCAGGGTCTGGCAGCGGGACACGAGCGTCGGCAGAATGGCGCTGGTGTCCGTTGCCGTGGCCAGCAGCAGCGCGGCCGCGGGGGGTTCCTCGAAGGTCTTGAGCAGGTGGTTGGTAAATGCCGGAGTCGCCCGTTGCAGTTCCCGAATCAGGGCAACCCGAAATCGGCTCTGGAACGGCTTCATCACGGTGAAATGCAGGACGGCATCCGCCTGTTCCGCACGCAGCACACCGCCGTCCCGGTCCGGCTCGCCGTCGGTTGTGGTCGGGTCGACCAGCAGGAAGTCGGGATGGTTGCCGCCGGCGAAGCTTGTGCAGTCGGCACACACACCGCAGGCCGTACCGGTCGGTTCGCGGCACAGCAAGGCGCCGGCCAACTGGCCGGCAAGGGTACTCCTGCCGATGTGCCGGGCTCCCGTCAGCAGATAGGCATGGCGCAAACGGGACCATGCGGGCCCGGGCCCGGGGGTGGCCACATCGATCAGATGGGCGACAGCCCAGTCGTGGCCGACCAGGGGCCGGCCCACGGACAGTTTGGTGTCCATGGCTGCAGTGTATACGCGAGGATCCTCAACCCAACGCCAGACCGATGGGTTGAAGGGATCCGATCAGTCAGAAGCAACAAGGCCCTCCGGCATGCCGGAGGGCCTTGACAAGCGATGTTCCGGCAGACGCCGGGATTGGCTACTTGACCTCGGCCTTGGCGCCTTCCGCCTCGAACTTGGCGGCGGCTTCCTCGGCTTCGTCCTTGGAAACACCCTCCAGCACGGCAACCGGGGCGCTTTCCACGAGGGCCTTGGCTTCCTTGAGGCCCAGGTCGGTCATGCCGCGCACGGCCTTGATGACCTGAATCTTCTTGCCGCCGATGTCGGTCAGCATCACGTCGAACTCGGTCTGCTCCTCTTCCGCCGCCTCTTCGGCCGGAACCGCACCCGGTGCGGCCGCCATCGCGACCGGAGCCGCGGCGCTGACGCCCCAGGCCTCCTCGAGCATTTTGACCAGTTCGGCCGCTTCCAGCAGCGTCAAGCCGTCAAGATCCTGCTTGATCTTTTCAATGTCAGCCATGGTGTCCTCTTTGAATGAACAGTTGATTGGGTTGAGTTGGGGTTGAACGTTTGCAGGGAACCGGCGGGTTTAAGCGGCCTCGCTGTGCGCCCGCAGGACCTGGGCCAGATCCCGCGGCGGTGCGGAGATGACGCGGTAGAGCGCATTGGGCACCGCATCCACCATTCCGACCAGCTCGCGGGCGGGGGCGGAGATGGTGGCCAGGAGTTTGGCCTGCACTTCGGCCAGGGAGGGCAGTTCCGACAGCTGCTCGGCGTCGGGGGCTTCCAGCCACTGTCCCGACATCCAGGCACCGGAGATGTGGAACGGATGATTGTTCCTCAACTCCCGGGCAATGTGGGACTTCAGCTCCGTTACCGTGTGGCCAATGTCCTCGCCGCTGAAGACCACGGCCCTGGAACCAGTGAAGGCCGGCACCTCGACATCGGGGTGGCAGGTACTGAGGGCAATGCGCAGCAGGCGGTTCTTGACCACCATGAAGGTGGCCCCGGCTTCCTGCATGCGGTGCCGAATGTCCTGCATCTCCGGGACGCTGGTTCCCTGATAGCCGGTGAAGACCAGAGCGGAGGAGTCGGTCACCAGATCGGTGTACTGGGCGACCAGTTCTTCCTTGCGTGCGCGGCTGAGAGCCATTATGGTCGTTGTCCTTGTGTGGCGCAGGGCCAACAAAAAACCCCGCTGTCCTTGACGAAGCGGGGCTGGCGCACGGCAGACCGCGGATCCTCAGCGGATCCCGGGCTCCCGTTCCGCACCGGGCCTCAACAGGCAGCCTTCGGGGCTTTATGGCGTGCGCCGCCTGTGGTCTTCGGTCGGGCGTAAGAGTGTTTGATGCAGGCAATATAGTCCACAGCACGGGCTGCCGCCAAATTTCCAGTCGCATGCCGATTTGAGGCACGGGGCCCGGTTGGTAGGATTGACCATGTCCACTGCCCAACCAAAGCGAACCAGCAAGCTGACCGCCTCTGTAGTGAGTTCAGGCACGGACAGCGCCAGTCTGGCGGCCCTGGCCAACGGGCCGGCCGGACGCAAGGCGGTCACGGATATTTTTCCGGAGGCCTGCGTGCAGTTCCGTTGCCGGAGAACCGACTGTACCACCCCTGGGTTGGCGAACCATATTCGAGAAATGTCCGGTGGTCGTGGCCGGACCGCCCCGTCTCCACCGCGACAGCTACCGGTTGTCATAGGAGGAACCGGCCATGACTGACAGGATTCGGTTTGGTCTGATTGGGGCCGGATGGCGTTCCGACTTTTTTCTGCGCATTGCCCGGTTGATGCCGGACCGCTTCGAAGTGGCTTGCGTACAGGTCCGGAATCCCGCCAAGGGCAAGGCCTACGCCGCGCGTTGGCGCGTACCGGTGGTGGAGACGCTGCCGGAGTTGCTGGCGGTGGAGGACCTGGAGTTTGTCGTGGTGTCGGTGAGTCAGCCGGCGGCGGCCGCGGTAATCGGCGATGTGGTTGCCGCAGGCATGCCGGTACTGACGGAGACGCCGCCTGGGCGCACGCTTGCGGAGTTGGAGGCCTTGACAGCCCTTTCCCAACAAGGCGCCCACATTCAGGTTGCGGAGCAGTACCAGTTCCAACCCATGCACGCCGCGCGCATTGCGGTGGCCGCCAGCGGCCTAATCGGAGATGTCACGCAGGTGCAGGTGTCCGCGGCCCATGGCTACCATGGAGTCAGCCTGATGCGTCTGATGCTGGGCGCCGGCTTCGCCGACGCGGAAATCCATGCCGTCACGGTGGAATCGCAGCTGCTGGCCGGGCGCGGACGGGTGGGTCCGCCGCCGCCGGACAGGCTGGATCCCTCCCATCAGACTTTGGCTCTCTTTCGTTTCAGCACGGGACAGACTGGCCTCTTCGACTTCACCGGAGACCAGTACTTCTCCTGGGTCAGGGCCCCGCGTGTCCTGATCCGGGGCACACGCGGCGAAATCCTGCAGGACACGGTTGCGTGGCTGGCGGATTCCCGGACACCGCTCACACTGCCGTTGCGGCGCGTGGATGCGGGCCACGGCGGCAATCTGGAGGGGTTTCACCACAAGGGCATCCAGTTGGGGGACGAGTGGGTGTACCACAACCCAACCCTGCCCGGCCGTCTGGCCGACGACGAGATTGCGGTGGCGGACTGCCTGCTGCGCATGTCGGCCAACGTGCGCAGCGGTGAGCGGTTCTACGACCTTGCCCAAGGCGCGCAGGACCAGTATTTGAGCCTGTTGATGGACGAGTCGGTGCGGACGGGCCAGCCGGTGCGTTCCAGCCGGCAGGCTTGGGCAATCGAGGCTTGACGCCGAGTTTGGATTGGCGTTTGCGGCGGCTTGTTAAACGGTTACGGCTTTCGCAGGAGACAGTTGTCTTCTCCTGATCCCGTCAGGGAACCAAATCGCCCTTCACCCAAGCAACCAGTGCCTTGGAGGGAGATGCCAACTCTTCAATGGAATTGAAGTAATAGTCCTCCCAGCCCTTTTGGGGCAACCCGGTAAACAACATCAGGTTAAGCGGGTATTCAATTGAATCGGTGCCAACGCGAAAATCGTCCCGGAACAGGAACGTGGGCTTGCCCAGGGCGATCGCCATGCCCAGTTCCACCATGACTCCCTCGTCCGGTGGCCAGCCATTGACAATGGCGACGATGCCGTCGGATTCCCTGACATCGCGAAAATCGGCTTGTCCCACCCGATAAGCCCAGCCTTCCTGGCCGCGCTCCTCCTGATTGTTGCGGGAGAAAGGCTCCCAAACCTCCAAGCCTATGGCTTCCAGCGCCTGTACTATCTCCGGCAAGAGGCGCTGTCGTTGCTGTTTCGAGAATCCGTAAGGATTGGCCAAGTACACGGTCTTCATTAGCTCTCGCTCCCTTGCATTGTTGCTCGCGATTTTCGCGAGCGTGTCCAGCCAGTTTACAGGGCCCAAACCCTACTGATTGGTTTCCTGCTTCGCAGGCTGGGCGTAGCGCACAAACAGGTAGTCCAACGGGCCCTCCGTGAATTGCACGTTATGGTCAAGGCGTCCATCCTGGGGGAATTCCACTTGGCAGCCGCTGTCAAACCATAATCGGTCCGGTCGGGCCAGCCAATGGATGTTGTACACCATCGCGATCATGTGTCGGATTTGATTCGACGGGTTGGGCATGCCCCTGTGCCAAAGACGGGCGTCGCGTATGACCAAGCTGCCCTTGGCCGTATTGGCCCTGACCGGCGGAACCTCAGTCCGTCTTTGGGCTTCGGTCTCAGGGTCCACGCGACGTTCGCCGCCGAGGGACAGAAGATGGGTGCCGGGCCACAACTCCGTGCTGCCATTGTCTTCGGTGACATCCACCAGGGACACATTGACGATGAGGGAAGCCGGGGGATGCGCGGTCCGGAGTTTGGGCCATAGGGGCTCCGCGTCCGCGTGCAGCGGTTGCATAGGGCTTCCGGGGCAGTTCGTATTGCCATTGTAGAACCGGTTGTACATGCCGTCGCCCAGGATGCTGTGAGTCACCTGGATGGCAAACGGGTTTGCCACGATGTCCCGGAAGACAAACGGGGCCAACGGAGGCGGTGCCTGTTGCAGGTGCCCGGGTAGGCGTCCGGCACCGCCCCATTGCTCCGCTGCGATCAAGCGCTGGGAATCGGCCGTCATGCGCGGCAACAAGCGGTCCAAGTGATCATGGTCGATCACATCCCGCAGGATGACATATCCGTCCCGCAGGACGGCTTGCACGGCTTGTTGCAAATTGGCCGCGGAAAGTTGCTGGGCGGATCGCTCGGATAAAGAAGCTGCGATCTCCACGGGCCTGATGCGTTGTTATGGCGGAAATGAAATCATACCGGGATCAAAGCATACACGGCCCGCCGCGGCTTGCAAGGTCGTCATCGCAGGCACTGGAAACGGATCCGGCACAGTCGGTCCAGTCGGACATGCAGACCATTGTCGACGCAGACCATCCTGTCCAGACAATCAAGCAGCCATCCGGTGGGACCGAGCCGGAGCGTCCGACACGCCGCGGCGAGGATATACGCGGAACAGGGGTTGTTGGTGTCGCCGGAGTGGCTGGTCGGGTTTGCTTCCCGGGTACGCCACGCGGCGCACAACATTTCCGTCCCATGGAATGTGGTTCTCAACCTGCCAAATCGGCAGGCCAGAGCCACGGGGAAGGTGCCGGCACGCTTGCCGGCCGACTGGAGCGGGCCATGCCTGCTCCAGCCTGGTTGCCACGGAATGCGGCTGTCCGGTATTCGGGGTCGGTTGCGCGGACGAACCGCGGGGAAGGCTAGCCGTCCCCCTGCATCTGCATGGCCTGATTGACGTCGACTGCAACGCCGGGTCCCATCGTCGAGGCCAGGGCCACGCTCTTGATGAAGGTACCCTTGACGGTGGAGGGCTTGGCCCGCACCATGGCGGACATGATGGTGGCCATGTTCTCGTGCAGCATGTGGGGTTCGAAACTGGCCTTGCCGATGCCGCAGTGGATGCCGGCGGTGCGGTCCACGCGGTACTCCACGCGGCCCTTCCGGGTTTCGTCGATGATGGCGCCCAGCTGGTCCGCGTTGACAATCGTGCCGGCCTTGGGACTGGGCATCATGCCCCGCGGGCCCAGGATGCGGCCCAGGCGGCCCACCACCCGCATCATGTCCGGGGTGGCCAGGACCACGTCGAAGTCGGTCCAGCCCTGCTGGATGCGCGCAGCCAATTCCTCGCCGCCCACCTCGTCGGCACCGGCTGCCTCGGCCACCGGAATGCCGTCCGGCCCGGCAAAGACCACGATGCGGACCGTGCGCCCCGTGCCGTGGGGCAGGGTCGTGACGCCGCGGATCTGCTCTTCGGACTTGCGGGGATCCAGGGAGGTGCTGAGGTGCAGCTCCACCGATTCGTCGAACTTGGCGCTGGCGCGCTCCTTGACGACGCGGATGGCCTCTTCGGGGGAATGGGTGGTCTTGCGATCAAGGTCGGCCGCGGCCTTGCGGTAGCGCTTGCTCTTCTTTGCCATGGGGCATCTCCTGCAGGGATGGGTTGGGTTCGGGCGGGCGGACCGGTCAGTCCTCGACCGTGACGCCCATGCTGCGAGCCGTGCCCTCGATCATGAGCATGGCCGCCTCGACGGTCCGGGCGTTCAGATCCTTCATCTTGGTTTCGGCAATGCCGCGCACCTGATCCCGCTTGATGACCCCCACCTTTTCCATGTGGGGCACGCTGCTGCCCTTGTCCAAGCCAATGGCTTTTTTGATTAGGTCGGAGGCCGGCGAGGTTTTGGTGATGAAGCTGAAGGAGCCGTCGGTGAAGATCTGGATCTCGACCGGAATCACCTGGCCCGCCTGCTGCTGGGTGCGGGCGTTGTACTCCTTGCAGAAGCCCATGATGTTGATGCCGTGGGGGCCGAGCGCGGTGCCCACGGGCGGTGCCGGATTGGCCTTGCCGGCATCCAGCTGCAGCTTCACGAGCGCCTTGAGTTTCTTTGCCATTGCGTCAGTTCACCTGTGGTTCTGTGGCTGATGGGGGCGGGCCGGATCAGCCCAGCTGCTCCAAGTGGACAATTTCCACCTCGACCGGGGTGTCCCGGCCGAAGATGCTGACCAGCACGCGGGCCTTGCCCTTGTCAGGCTGCAGCTCGTCCACCGAGCCGGCAAATTCGGCGAAGGGTCCGCTGGTGATGCGCACGCGTTCGCCCAGCTGGAACCTGACCTTGACCTTGGGCTCCGGCGACTCGATGCGGGACATGATCTGATCAACCTCGCTGTTGGACAGGGGGGTCGGTTCGTGGCCAATGCCGACAAAGCCGGTCACGCCCGGGGTTTCCCGCACACAAAGCCAGGCATCCTCGTTCAGTCTCTGTTGCGCGTCCAGTTTCATCTTGACCAGGATGTAGCCCGGAAAGAGCTGCCGTTCCACTTCCTTGGGCTGCTGGTCCCGAATCTCGATTTCGGTTTCGGTGGGGACGATGACATCAATGATGAAATCCCGCAGATCGATGAATTCGCCGTCTTCATTCATGACCGGGGTTTGGCGGCGGGCATCCAGATTGGCCTTGACCTGGTGCTCCTTGCTGGAGTAGCAGTTGACCACGTACCAGCCGGTGGCGGCGGCTTCCTCTTCCAGCAGCAAATCCTCGGCCGTGTCCAGGTCGTCGAGCCCGTCTTCCTGGGGATCCGGCGGCAGCCCGGCGTCGAAATTGGATTCC
Organism: Caldilineaceae bacterium; assembly: GCA_965219935.1. Lineage (GTDB taxonomy): Bacteria > Chloroflexota > Anaerolineae > Caldilineales > Caldilineaceae > Bin34. Next base: position 3,892,268 of record CBDCOU010000003.1, read on the forward strand.
ATGGCTTGCTCTGTTCTGTGGCAGGGGAGGGGCTGGGCCGGCCTAGAGCGTGATGATCCAGGTGATCACGTAGCTGAAGGCCAGATCGAGCGCATACAGGCAGCCGGCGGCGGCCAGGGTTACCAACATGACCACGGTGGTCAGCCGAATGCCTTCCTCGCGTGTCGGGAAGGTGACCTTGGACAGTTCGGTGCGCACTTCCCGGAAGAAGCGCAGCACGCGGCTGGGCACGCCGGCGGCGGCGGTGGCGGATCGGGTCATCGGGAGCGTGTTCGGCGTGCTGGGAGACGGGAAGAAAAAACAGGCGCGGCAGGACTTGAACCCGCAACCTTCGGTTTTGGAGACCGATGCTCTGCCAAATTGAGCTACACGCCTTGGATGACTACTCGAGGATTTCGGTGATGGAGCCGGCGCCGACGGTGCGGCCGCCCTCGCGGATGGCGAAGCGGGAGCCGGTCTCGAGGGCCACGGGCGAGATCAGCTCGACCTCCATCTCGACGTTGTCGCCCGGCATCACCATGTCCACGCCCGTGGGCAGCGTGATCGAGCCCGTGATGTCCAGCGTGCGGATGTAGAACTGCGGCCGGTAGCCCGGGAAGAAGGGCTTGTGCCGCCCCCCCTCCTCCGAGGTCAGCACGTAGACCGCGGCCCGGTAGCGCGTGTGCGGCGTGATGCTGCCCGGCTGCGCCAGCACCTGCCCCCGCTCCACCTCGTCCCGGTCCACCCCCCGCAAGAGGCAGCCCACGTTGTCCCCCGCACGCCCCTCGTCCAGCAGCTTGCGGAACATCTCGACCCCCGTCACCGTCGTCCGGTGCGTGGCCTTCAACCCCACGATCTCGACCTCCTCCATCGGCTTGATCAACCCCCGCTCCACGCGCCCCGTCACCACCGTGCCCCGGCCCTTGATCGAGAAGACGTCCTCGATCGGCATCAGGAAACTGCGCTCCACGTCCCGCAGCGGCTCCGGTATGTAGCTGTCCACGGCCGCAATCAGCTCCCGGATGCAGGCGTACTCCGGCGCCTCCGGATCCTCGCTCGCACTCTCCAGCGCGGCCAGCGCCGACCCCCGGATCACCGGAATGTCGTCCCCCGGAAACTCGTACTCGTCCAGCTGCTCGCGCAACTCCAGCTCCACCAGCTCCAGCAGCTCCTCGTCGTCCATCATGTCCACCTTGTTCAGGAAGACCACCATGGCCGGCACCTCCACCTGCCGCGCCAAGAGGATGTGCTCGCGCGTCTGCGGCATGGCCCCGTCCGGCGCCGACACCACCAGCATCGCCCCGTCCATCTGCGCCGCACCCGTGATCATGTTCTTGATGTAGTCCGCATGCCCCGGACAGTCCACGTGCGCATAGTGGCGCACGTCCGACTCGTACTCCACGTGCGAAATCGCAATCGTGATCCCGCGGTCCCGCTCCTCCGGCGCATTGTCGATCGCATCGAAGGCCTCGAACGACGCCAGCCCCTGCAGCGACAGCACCTTCGTGATCGCCGCCGTCAGCGTCGTCTTGCCGTGGTCCACATGCCCGATCGTGCCCACGTTCACATGGGGCTTCGTCCGCTCAAATACCGCCTTGGCCATCTTCCGCTTCCTGCGAGCTGTTCAATACATGCATGTCCGTGCCGGCCGGCCACAGCCTGTCGGCACCGGGGCTGGAAAGCCCACAACCGGACTTGAACCGGTGACCTCCTTCTTACCAAGAAGGTGCTCTACCGACTGAGCTATGTGGGCCTGAGCCATGGGCGAGGGCGGATTCGAACCACCGAAGGCGATCGCCGTCTGATTTACAGTCAGATCCCTTTGTCCACTCGGGCACTCGCCCCTGTTTGGCATGTAGGCATCCCTGAAGCCGGCAGAGCCGACGATCGGACTCGAACCGATAACCACTTGTTTACAAGACAAGAGCTCTGCCGATTGAGCTACGTCGGCCCGAACCATGTCCAGGCGCGGCGACGATCCGAAAGCCGGAGCGCCGGTATGCGGACAGTCCGGGACGGACCAGTTTCAGGGACAGCTTTCCTCCTTCCGTGCCACAACAGATCGGTCGATCATGATAGTGCAGGCCACGGACAAGTTCAAGATTTTCGCTACACGGATTGGCCTCGAAGCCGGAGCATCCCGTTCGCATGCATCGTGCCCGTTGGGGCTGCCGGTTCCCTTACATAAGACGGTGGAGGGGCCATTCACGCTTGTCGGATGGCCGTCGTGGGGTTCGGAAATCCTGGTTCGTTTCGGCGGACGTGCGCTGGGCAGTCTGTCCGGCGCAGCCGATGCCAACCGAAACCGGGGCGGTCACGGCCAACGGTAATCGGATGGCCCTTGCGGGGTTTGGCTTGGTTGTAATCCTGCAACTCGGTGTGATGGGATGGACCATCTGCAAACCAACAAGTTGCACCGATGGCTACAATTCGGGTCCGCATCGACATGCTTGGGCTCCAGGTTCCGTCCACCAGGAATTTGGTCCCTGTCGCAATAGCCCATCGAGCCACATCCGTGTATCCGACACACCTGCCCCCCCTGCATACCAGCGAAGCTTCGTTTGTCAGCATTCGCCGGTCCCAAGGTCTCTACGTGGACAAGACTGGCTACTTGCGCGATTTGCTGTCACTGGGTCCGAAGCCTCTTGACGGGGGGAGCAGAAGTCTCAGGCACAAGTATCAGTTCCTGGCGCGGCCACGACGCTTTGGCAAGAGTCTGTTGGTCTCCACACTGGCAGCGTGGTTTCAGGGCGCACCAATGGTCGGCTGGGGCACCGGTGGTTCCGATCGAAGGGATTGGGGTTCGCATCTGCTTGCCGAATCCAAGTGGTTGTGGGAAGGCTTGGATGGCGAAGGTTGGCATGGCGCACACGGATGGCATCCGGTGGTCCACCTGACCATGTCCGACCTCATCACAAATGATGCCAACCGGTTGGAGCAGGGCCTGTCCCACCTGATACGTCGGCTGGCACGTCATTGGAGGGGCCGGGGTGTGCCTTGGGGTGCAGACGGGTTGGCTCCCGAACCGGGTCCCGGTGATATACCCGAGCTGGCTTTCGCAGACATCCTTGAGGGCTTGCACATGTGTTTCGGCGTTCAGCCTGTGGTCCTGATCGACGAATATGACGCGCCCTTGACACAGTTCATCGGACAGCCCGAGCACCTTCCTCCTGCGTTGGCGGCCATGCGGAGTTTCTACGGCGTGCTCAAATCCGCCGAGCACCATCTTTACGGAGTGTTTCTGACGGGCATATCCCGGTTCGCGCGCGTCAATCTGTTCTCGGCCCTCAACAATCTGGTCGATTGGTCCGAACACGAGGCCTGCGGCGCGTTGTGCGGCTTCTCGGAACAGGAAGTGGAAGCCTGCCTGGCTCCATACCTGGATTGGTTGGGCGAGGCAACCCCGGCGTTCGCCTGTGGCCAACTGCTGCAAAGGCTGCGGGAACACTACAACGGGTACCGGTTCGGGCGTACTCCTGATTTTCCTTCGGTCTACAACCCCTACTCCCTGCTCGAATGCATGCGCCTGCTGGAATCCCCGGCGGAACGTCGTCAAGCCGAACGGGGTCGTTGGCCGAACCGCTGGTCGGACTCGGGAACCCCGGCGTTCCTGATTGGTCTTGTGCAGCAGGGAAAGGCACACCTGCCGGAGGATGTCGAGGAGTGGCCGCATCAAACGTTGAGCAGTTACCGCCTCGACGAACCCGACTACGCGGCGTTGATGGTGCAGACCGGCTACTTCACCTTCAGGGATGGCGGGGAGCTACCCCTGCGCCTCGATTTTCCGAACCGGGAAGTGCGCGAAACCTATGCCGAGGACCTGCTCGCCATCTGCCATGCGAACTTCAACACACCGACCCTCAGACAGTTGCATGGCGCGCTGGCCGAAGGAGACGAGACACAGTGGCTGGAGACCCTGCATGCCTGTTTCCAACCCATAGCCCACCAGAATCTTCTGGCTGAGGCTTCCTACCGCGCCGTACTGCAAAGCCTTCTCATCGTGATGGAAATGGACCAGCGGGGCGAAGATTCCAGTTGGGGAGGCGATTCGGATTTGGTTGTTCAACTGGCCGAACGCGTGTATGTAATCGAGGTCAAGCTGAACCGCAACATCCAGGCGGCCCGCGATCAAGTCGAGCGGAAGGGCTATGCCAAACCCTGGTTCAACGGTCCCAGGACCGTGATCGGCATCTACCTGAATTTCCGCCGCGACCCACAGGGGACGGAAGCGACGGACATCGACTGCGAGTGGGAAATCCTGTACCGGCCGTAGACCGCAGGCAGTTCGGGAGGGCGGCAGGGATCGGTCGTGTCCTGGGAGTTCGGCAATTGGCTGCCGACAACCGTACGCGGCTTACCTCGCGCGGTGCCCAAGACCGACGGTGCAGCGTTCCAGCCCGGCCAGATCCAATCGGGTTGACACGGCGGTGAAACAGCCCATCCTGCCCATCAGGCTCCGAATGTCAGGGCCCTGGTCCGGCCCGTGTTCGAGCATGACGGCTCCATTCGGCAGCAGACGGTCCGGCAGGTCCTCCAGCAGACTTCGGATGACATCCAGGCCATCCGTACCGGCCAACAGTGCCAGTTCCGGTTCGTGGAGCCGAATCCCGTTGGGAAGATGCGCCCACTCTGAGACCTTCACGTAGGGAAGGTTGGCCACCACCAGGTCGACAGGCTGCGGCAAGGGGGCCAACAGGTGGCCCGACAGCAACGAGACCCGGCCGGCGGGTCGCAGCCGCGCGCGGTTGGCTTCGGCAACACACAGGGCTGCCGGGCTGAGGTCCACACCGAACACCGACACCCGGACATGCCTGTGGGCCAGCGCCAAGGCAATGCAGCCGCTGCCGGTCCCGATGTCCGCGACGGTGGGCGAGCGTTTGCGGCAGCGGTCGAGCCAGGCGCTGGCGAGTTCGACCAGCAGTTCCGTCTCGGGACGCGGGATCAGGACCCGTTCGTCGACCTGGAACTCCAGGCCCATGAATTCCCTGGTACCGGTGATGTAGGCGAGGGGTTTGCCCTGCTCCCTTTCCGCCAGGCACCGGTGCCAGTGTTCAAGCACCGATGGAACCGGATCCGTTGGTGGTCGTGCGTACAGGCCGCTGCGCGTCGTTCCCAGGCAGTGGGCCAGCAGTAGCTCGGCGTCCAGCACCGGACTTGGCGAGCCGGACCCGCGCAGGCGTTGCGCGCCTTCCCTAATCAGGTGCGGAAGGTCGGGTGAGTCAGCCGCCACCCGGATTCGAGCCTACGGCCGCCAGCCGCTCCGCCTGGTCGCGGGTGGCCAGCTGTTCGAGGAAGCTGTCGATGTCGCCGTTCATCACGTCCTCCAGCTTGTAGAGCGTCAGGTTGATGCGGTGGTCCGTGACCCGGCCCTGGGGAAAGTTGTAGGTGCGGATTTTCTCGCTGCGGTCGCCGCTGCCCACCTGCGAGCGTCGTGCCGCCCCCTGCTCGGCCTGCTGCTTCTGGAGCTCAAGGTCGTACAGGCGGCTGCGCAGAATGCGCATGGCCTTGAGCCGGTTCTGCAGCTGGCTTTTCTCATCCTGGCAGCTGACCACCAGTCCGGTGGGCAGGTGGGTGATGCGCACGGCCGAGTCGGTCGTGTTCACACTTTGGCCGCCCGGACCACTGGAGCGCATGATGTCGATCCGGATGGCCTGGGGGGCCACCTCCACCTCGACTTCGTCCGCCTCCGGCAGGATGGCCACGGTGGCCGTGCTGGTGTGGATCCGTCCCTGGCTCTCGGTGACCGGGACCCGCTGGACGCGGTGCACGCCGGATTCGAACTTGAGCCGCGAATAGATGCGCTCGCCCTTGACGGCGAAGACCACTTCCCGGATGCCGCCGATGCCGTTGGAACTGAGACTCAATTCCTCGGTCTTCAATCGATGGTCCTCGGCCCACCGGGTGTACATGCGAAACAGATCGGCACAGAACAGGCCGGCTTCGTCGCCGCCGGCCCCGGCCCGGATTTCGACAATGACATCCTTGTCATCCTGCGGGTCGCGCGGGAGCAGCAGAACCTTCAGATCCGTCTCCTGCTGCGCAACCTGTTCTTCCAGGACCGTTACTTCCTCGGCCGCCATGGCGGCCAGTTCCGGATCCTCGTCGTCGGCCGCCAGTTCCCGGTTCTCCTCCAGTTCCCGGAGCGTGCGCCGATGCAGGCGATAGGCGTCCACCACCTCTTCCAGCCGACTGTGTTCCCGGGCCAGAACGGATAGGCGTCCGTAGTCCGCGGCCACCTCGGGGTCGGCCATTTGACGGGCCAGGTCCTCGAACCGTTCCTCAACCTGGCGGAGTTGGTCAAGCAGCATGGCGGGTTGGATTGGCGTGGACCGGGCGCGGGCGGAGTTCAGTCGGCATAGGGATTGCCGCGGTCGGCCAGGGGCAGGGTCAGGCGTGCACCGGACAGGTGCGACGCGTGGATGGCAACGGCCATTTCAAGCGCCCAGCGGGCATCCTGTCCGGTACAGGCGCGGGTGACGGGCCGGTCGTGCAGGATCGCGGCCACCAGCTCCTCGACCATGATCAGGTTGCTCGCCGTGTTGCGTGCGTGGCCGTCGCGCACCGAGCCGTCGGCGTTCTTCTCCCACGAGTCCAACAGAACCCGTGTCCATGGTGCCTGTTCGCCCGGGGCCGCCATGCCGGTGGGACAGTGGTAGCAGAGGCCGCCCGGGGAATTGCGTACGCTCAGGGCCCCCTTGGTGCCGTACACCTCGTAGCCAAACCATTGGGAATGGGCCGCCCCGCTGTCCTGTGCCACTGCGTACGAGGTGAACGTGGCGGGCAGACCGCGCTCAAACATGAACAACCCCGTAAGCGCGTCTCCGGCAATGGCGCCGATGCCCTCGTCTCCCTCACGGCGGTCCGCCTTGGTCACGGAACGACCGTGTTGGGTTACGTGGCCGACCACCCACCGGGGATCGGAACCGGCGATCCAGCGCATGCTGTCCAGGATGTGGGGCCCCAGGACGGCCAGGTCCTGTCCGCCGGCCCGGTGGTCGCCCTTGCCGCGCCCGCGCAGTTCCACCAGGTCTCCAATCTCGCCGTTGCGAACCATGTCGCGCGCATGCAGTTCGTAGCCGCTGGCCTTGCGGTGGGCCACCACCAGGCGGGTTCCGCTGGCCCGGCAGGCCTCCAGGGCCCGGTCCGCCTCCGCCAGGGTCGCGGCCAGGGGCTTCTCGCACAGGATGCCGGCCACACCCGCCTCCGCGCAGCCCACAATCTGTTGCACGTGATCCCGCACGTCGCGGCAGGCGATGCTGACAATGTCCGGTTTCTCGGCAGCCAGCAGTTCCCTCCAGTCCGCGTAGCTGTGCCGGGCCTCGGTACGTGCCACGGCCGCCTCCCGGCCCGCCGGATCCGGGTCCGCAATCGATTCTATCCGGATGTTCGGATGCAGGTTGAGGCAGACATCGTGTCCGTGTCCGTAGTCTCCGCGGCCCGTATGGCCGAAGACGGCCCCGACCAGTCTGGTTGTCGACATGCGGCCAATTCTCGTCTCACCGGTGGAATTCGGAGACATTTTAGGGTTGGCCAACGCCGGGGACGGCCTTCTCGGGACATTCGACAAGCACCCGCGCCGGAGCACCGTCCGGCTGGAATGTCGTGTCAATGGGGAAAGGAGGTGCTGCCAGGTGCAACTGCGTCGGCACTGTCATGTTGTGCGGTCGACACGTGCGCAGTCGCTGGGCTGTGTTCGGCCCGTGCAGCCCGGCAGCGGTTTGGAGGAGACTGCGGGCCAAATTGTAGACGGTCATGCGTACCCGCGTGTATCAAAGGAACATTAAGGCCTAATTAAGCCTTTGTGGCCGGCCGGCTGCGGCTATCCGTGTTCCAGATCCTCGCGGCGCATGAACAGCAGCGGAATGATGGCGATGGCCGCGATGGCCACGCACACGGTGTATACGGCTTCCAGACCATGGGCGTCGGCCACGAGGCCCATGACCCAGTTGGCCAGGGCCCGGCTGCCGACACCCATACTCATGAACGAGGCGCTGGCCAGGGCCCGGTTGCGCGGGAAGCGGGTCAGCACAATGGTGAAGATGACAGGCGTGGTGGACAGCGAGAAGAAACCCACCGCCGGCAGTATCCAGTAGATGTATTCCGTCGGGATTTGGGTAAAGAACCACGCCAGCGGCGTGGAGCAGCAGAAGGCCGTCAGCAGGATGGCGCGGCGGGGCACATGGTCGGCCAGGTAGCCGGCCAGCAGGGCGCCGAGTACGCCCGCGCCTTCGAGAATGGAGAGGGTGACCGCGCCCTCGGTGAAGGTGGTCAGGCCGCGCACATCCCGCATGTAGAGGGGCAGGTAGGTGGTGAACGCCGTTTGCAGGAACGTGCGGCCCACCACCATCAGTGTCAGCAGGGCCATCATGGGTGCGGCCTGGGCCACAAACACCCGCAGGGAGTGGGGCGTGGCCCTTTGCTGGGACTTGGCGCCCACCATGTGCAGACGCCAGTACAGCACGGCGGTGGTCAGCCAGCCGACGACGCACAGTTGCCAAAGGCCTTGGACACCGATCCACGCGACGCCCACGGCCGCGACCAGCGGTCCTATCGTGCGTCCCAGTTCCCCCGACCCCATGAAGAGGCTCATGCCCAGGCCCACCCTGCGTCCCGACACGTTGGAGATCATGGCCGGCGCCGGTGCATGGAACGCGGCAACGCTCAGGCCCAACAGCAGGGTGGTGGCCAGCAGCAGGGGATAGCTGGGCAGGATGCCCAGGCACACGACCAGCGTGGCGGTGATGCCGGGAGTGAAAATGACGAAGTAGCGGATGCTGAAGCGGTCTGCGAGCCAGCCCAGGACCAGTGTGAGCAGAAACGGAATCTGCATGATCGCGTTGACATGTCCAATCTGGCTGTAGGACAGGCCCAGTTGGGTTTGAATGTGCGGCAACAGGGGAGGAAAGAACGCACTGAAGGCGTCGTGAATCGTGTGTCCCCCGGTGATGGTCGCGATCTGTCCGATTTGGAATTCGTCCCGCGCCGGAGACGCGGAAGGGGAGTGTGCGGTCACGGTGGGTTGGGGGTGTTCAATGACGCCGTGGCGTAACCAGCCACGGTGGTGTGGGCGATGGCAGAGGAGGATTCGCCGCACCTTCGATTCTACGGGATTGCCGGAAACCACCCGGCAACCCTGGCGGCATGCACAGGAAAGCGGCACCGTCGGCGAATCGTCCGGTGCAGGCGTATAATGCCGCCTTGGCGGACGGATCCGACTCGGCAGGGAATTGGTTTGCCCGGCCGGCACGCTGTGTATCCGTCCTCTTTCCCCGCTCGCATGCGAAGGCTCCCATAGATGGACCGAACCTCCCTGGGCAATCTCAAGCTCCCCAGCAGCGTCATGGGACTCGGCTGTGGCGGACACAGTCGCATTGGCCAGAGCTACGGGGCTACACCGGAGGAGTCCGCGGCCATCGTGGGGCGCGCGCTGGAACTCGGGGTCAATCACATCGACACCGCCACCGGTTACGGTACGGAAGGCATTGTTGGAACTGCGGTGCGCGGGTCCGGCGTGGCCCGCGGCGACCTGCTGATTGCCTCCAAGTTTTCTTGCCACAAGGACATGGCTCCCGTGCCGTGGGCGGACTACGAACGGGCCGTCCACGACTCGCTCGAAGCCACCGGCTTGGACTATCTGGACATCTACTACGTGCACGGCCTGTATGTCGAGCATGTCGGGCATGCCCTCGAGACAATCCTGCCGGGCCTCCAGGGCCTCAAGGAACAGGGCCTGATTAGGGCCGCAGCCATCTCCGAACACTTCAATACGGATCCGTCCCATCAGGTTCTGCTGGAGGTCGTGCGGGCCGCGCCCGAACTGGTGGACGTGCTCATGGTGGGCTTCAACATCCTGAACCAGAGTGCGCGCCGGGAACTGCTGCCGCTCTGTCTGGCGCACGGCATCGGGGTGACCTGCATGTTCGCCGTGCGCAACGCCTTCAGCAATCCGGCCGTGCTGGCGCGCATCGTCCGCGACCTGATCGCGGCGGGCGAAGTGGATGCCGCCGAGGTCGAAGTCGACCGGCCCCTGGACTTTGTCCTGCAGCAGGGCGATGCCGCAACCTTGACCGAAGCGGCCTATCGCTTCTGCCGCTGGGAACCGGGCATCGACGTGGTTCTGTCCGGAACCGGCCGGACGGAGCACCTGGAGGCCAATGCGGCCTGTCTGCGCAGACCCGCATTGCCGTCCGCAACCGCAGAGCGGCTGCGGCGGATCTTCCGCCGCGTGGACAGCGTGTCGGGGCAGGACCGGCCCTACCGCAAGAGTTAGAATTCCGGCAGCCGGCCTTGGCCGACAACCGACAAGGCATCAAATCAAAAGGATTGGCATGGACGAAGCCCGACAGGCGCAATTGGCCCACTACCGGAACAAACTGTCCCACGAAACCGATTCGTGGGATCTCTATGAGGCACTGCAGAACGGCGAGGCGGTGGTCGTCGTCGACGGTCGTTCGCGCGAGGCGTTCGCGACGGAGCACATCCCGGGGTCGGTGAGCCTCCCCCACAGGGAAATCTGCGCCGAAACGGTCGCGGCCCTGCCCACGGGCAGCACTTGCGTGTGCTACTGCGACGGAATCGGCTGCAATGCCTCGACCAAGACGGCTCTCAAACTGCTGGAGCAGGGCTTTGATGTGCGCGAGTTGATCGGCGGCCTCGACTGGTGGAAACGCGACGGCTACGCCACCGCCGGCGAGGCGGGCCGGCCGGGCCGGGAGATTCGGTGCGGTTGCTAACCCACGGGCCGACAGTGTTCCAGGACTGAATTCACCCGTCCGCCCGCGTGGGCGGTGGTCGAACGACGGAAGGAGTCAAGAAGCATGATCCAGACAGAAACCGGCGTTCTGCCCGCAGCCACAAGGAATCCCGAACAGGCCTTGGCGGACCTGCACGTGCACGGCTTTACGCTGCTGGAAGGGGTGCTGAGTCCGCAGGAAACCGGGATGCTGGCGGACACCCTGCAATCCGTGGCGGCCCGCGAACTGTCTGCGGGCGAGGCGTTCCAGGACGGCGGCCCCCGCCAGCAATGGGGGGACTTCAAGGAGGTGGACGGCCTGACGGCGCGCGACAAGTTCCGGGCGGCGGCCGGCGGGATCAACCAGCGGGTCTGGATGATTGTCAACAAGGGGCAGTGCTTTGTCGACCTCCTGTCCAAGGAACCCGTCCTGCACCTGGTGCGCGCCCTGCTGGGGGAATGCTTCCAACTGTCCAGCCACGGTGCCAACATCGCACGCAAGGGTGGGGTGCCGATGCCCCTGCACACGGATCAATGGTGGATGCCGGCCCCGGTCGAGGCCGACGTCAACCCCATGCCGGTGGGTTCCATCCGGCGGGACGCCGCGCCGGTGCCGCCCGCGGCCGAACCGGCCCTGATTGCGCCGTGCGCCTGTGTCAACGTGTTGTGGTACCTGCGGGATTTCAGCGAGGAGACCGGCAGCACGCGCGTGGTGCCGGGCAGTCACCTGTTCGGCTACCAGCCGCCGGCGGACCATCCCGAAACGGAGACCGTATCCGTGGCGGGCAAGGCCGGCACGGTCCTGGTGATCGACGGCCGCATCTGGCACGGCACCGGGGCCAACGCCACCGACAACGATCGCCTGACCGTGCTGACCACCTTCTGCGGTCCGCAGTACCGCCCCCAGGAAAACTACTTCGTGGGGACCGCGCCCGAGGTTCTGGCGAATGCCGACGAGCATCTTCGGGCCATGCTGGGCTACCGCATCTGGCACGGCTACGGCCGGACCGAGAACCCGGTGGCCGAGTTTGTGGATGAAGACTGAAGCGCCACCCGGCTCAGGGCTTCAGGTTCTCTCCGAGATAGGTTACGGGCAGCACCACGCAGACGAGCTGGCTCAGGAACAGGAGCAGCAATACACCGATGCCGACTGGGGCCGTGGGGACCAGATCCTCCGTGAGATAGGCGGTCAGGACCACGCCGGCCAGCAGCGCGTTGCAGGCAATCACGACCAGTGAGGACCGCCCCCGGATTACCGGTTGGGCGGCCAGGTCCAGGAACAGCAGGCCCATGCCGGCCAGGCCGGCGCCGCCCAGCCGCACCGGCCACAGGGCCTGCCGGGGCATGGGCCAGCCCAGCAGGTCTGCCGTCCAGTGCGGTTGTCCCAGGAGGAGAAGGCCCAGTCCCAAACCGCACAGCAGGGCGTTGGTGCGCAGTACGTAGCGGTACAGGCGATAGGGGTCGTTGAGGGAGTAGGCCATGGCGCGTCCTAATCGGCCGGGAAGCCGGGATGCTGTGGCCGGCGGTTGGAGTCCGCGCACATGCGCCGGGGGGCTGTTGTTGTATGCTGACTCCGGCTGCGGTAAAATCCGCTCTCCCCTTGCTGTCCGGTGCCATTTCGGCCTGTTTTTTGCGCGCGCATGAGTCTTGCTCCCCCCAACTTCCCGGACCTGAAGACAGATCAGGTTGAATCCTATCTGCACCCCTCGGTTTCCGTGCCCGAAGGACTGAACAACAACGTCCTGGTGACCACGGTCGACCGGCTCTACAACTGGAGTCGGCGGTCCAGCATGTGGCCCCTGCTGTTTGGGCTGGCCTGCTGTGCCATCGAGATGATCGCCACCGCTTCCAGCCGCTTCGACCTGTCCCGCTTCGGGATGGAGGTCATGCGGCCCAGCCCGCGCCAGAGCGACCTGATGATTGTCTCCGGCACGGTGACCAAGAAGATGGTGCCGGCCATCGTCCGCATCTACAACCAGATGGCCGAGCCGCGCTACGTGATCGCCATGGGGGCCTGTGCGACCGGCGGCGGTCCCTTCAAGGAGGGCTACAACGTGGTCAGCGGCATCGACAAGTACGTCCCGGTGGACGTTTACATCCCCGGTTGCCCGCCGACCCCCGAGGCACTGATGTTCGGCCTGATGAAGATGCACCAGAAGGTGGACACGCAGAGCGTGACCACGGCGGATTGGTACAAGCGGGAGGGTTCGGCCTTCGTGCCCGTGCCCCAGTTGGGACCCGACATCTTCGACCCCCGGCAGGCGGACCTGATCCGGGCCGAGACGATGTCCGGCGAGGCCGCGGCTGTCGACACCGGCGGCGACCGTGCCGAAGGCGGCGTACCGGGCGGCCTGCGCAACCTGGGGGAGAAGGCCAAGGCCCGCATCGCCCAGGCCAAGGAACGGGCCGCGGCCCGTCTGGCGGGTTGAGGTTGTCCATGTCCGACAGCATCGCCCCGACCGCCACCGTGGCCGGCCCCCTGGACGTGGCCGGCGCCCTTGCCCTCGTGCAGGAGGCCCTGCCCGACGCCAAGCCGGTGTCCGCCGGTCCCACCGACTACCTGGAGGTGGCTCCGGATCAACTGATTGAAGCCCTGCAGGTTCTGCGCGACCAGGGCGACTGCGACCTGCTGTCGAGCATCACCTGCACGGACTACCTGAGCTATCAGGGCCGGGCGCGGGCCAAGGACGGTCCCCGGTTTGAGGTTGTCTACCACCTGTACAGCACCGCCCAGGGCGGGGACTGCGTTGTCCTGCACGTGCCGGTGGACGACGGTCAGCCCCTGCCCACGGCAACGCCGGTGTATCCCGGCGCCAATCTGCAGGAACGGGAGGTTTGGGACCTGTACGGCCTGGTCTTCGAAGGCCATCCCAATCTGCGTCGCATCCTGCTCTGGGAGGGTTTCGAAGGCCACCCCATGCGCAAGGACTGGCACGAGGCCTACTACGAGGAGGACCAGAAACCCTTCCGCAGCCGCCATCCGCGGGCCGACTTCGCCCGCAGCGAGGACAAGGTTCCCTGGGGCAAGAACACCCGCTACCCGGCCGACTGGGATCCGGACGACTGGCAGGAGCCCGTCACCTACGTTCCGGTCAGCCAGGATCCGAGGTCCCGGAACGGCACCGGCGATCACCTGAGCACGGAGAGCGTGGTGGTCAACCTGGGGCCGCACCATCCCAGCACCCACGGCGTGTTTCGCATGATCGTGCGCATCGAGGGCGAGACCGTGACCGCCCTCGAACCGGACATGGGCTACCTGCACCGCAACCACGAGAAGATCGGCGAGCGCAACACCTGGCTGATGAACATGCCGTTCACGGACCGGCTCGACTACATCAACTCGATGAGCAACAACTGGGGCTACGCCCTGGCGGTGGAAAAGCTCATGGGGCTGGAGGTGCCGGAGCGGGCCGAGTACCTGCGGGTCATCATGGCGGAACTGTCCCGCATCGTGAACCACCTGTGGTCGATTGGGTTCATCCTGAACGACCTGGGCGCCCTGCAGACCCCGGCCCTGTACGCCATCGAGGAGCGGGAGATGATCCTGGACCTCTTCGAGTCGGTCAGCGGCGCCCGCATGATGTGCAACTACCTCCGCTTCGGCGGCGTGCACCGCGACCTGCCGGCCGGATGGGCGGAACGGGCCCGGCACGTGGTCCATGAACGGCTGCCGCGGGCGCTGGACCAGCTGGACGACCTGCTGTCCGGCAACGAAATCGTCAACACGCGCGGGCGCGGCGTGGGCTATCTGAGCGCCGAGCAACTGATCAGCCTCAGCGTGACCGGTCCCATGATCCGGGCCGCCGGCGTGCCGTACGACATCCGGCGCTGCGAGCCCTACGGGGTCTACGACCGCTTCGACTTCGACATCCCGACGCTGCCCCACAGCGACGTCTACGATCGGTACTACATCCGCCTGCTGGAAGCCCGCGAGAGCGTCCGCATTGTCCAGCAGGCCCTGGCCGGACTCCCGGAGGGCGACATCCTGGCCGGCAAGGGCGGCTATGTGTTCCGCCCGCCGGAGGGCGAGGCCTACGGACGGGTCGAGGGCCCCAAGGGCGAACTGGGCTTCTACCTCGTCAGCGACGGCAAGCCCAACCCCTACCGCTACCACATCCGCGCACCCAGCTACATCAATCTCAACGCGCTGGCGCCCATGACCGTGGGCTACAAGGTGGCGGACGCCATCGTCATCCTGGGGGCGATTGACATCGTCCTTGGGGAAGTGGATCGCTGATTCGGCCAGAGGAGAAACGGACGCCATGTTCGGAACGGGACTGCTCAAGGGGCTTGGGATCACCTTCAAGCACCTGGTGGACACCTATAAGGACGATATGCAGTCGACCCCGGCCCGCTACCAGGGCAGCGACGACCGCGGCAAGAGCCTCAAGGTCATTGATCAGCCGGTGGACCAGGAGGGCCTGCTCACCATCCAGTATCCGGAGGAGCGCCGCCTGCTGCCGGAGCGGTTCCGCTACATCCCAATGCTGATTTGGGACACGGAGACCGACGAGGAGCGCTGTACGGCCTGCGGCATCTGCGCCAAGGTCTGTCCGCCGCAGTGCATCTGGATCACGCGCGCCACGGACGAGGCCGGCAAGCCGGTCACGCGCCCGCAGGATTTCTTCATCGACGCCACGATTTGCATGAGTTGCAACTATTGCGTCGAGTTCTGTCCGTTCGATGCCATCAAGATGGATCACGATGCCGAACTGGCATCGTTCGAACGGTTCCCCCACCTGGTCTACGACAAGGGTGAACTCACGGTTCCGCTTGATTACTACGCCGCCCTGTGGCCGACCCAGTACGCCGAGGAACAGGAACGAAGAGCCCAGGAGGCCGCCGAAGCCCGGGCCAAGGAAGAAGCCAAGGCCGCGCGGGCGACCGCCAAGGCCGTTAAGAAGGAGGAGGAAGAGGCTCCGGCCCCCGAGGCCAAGCTGTCCCGGGCGGAGGAGTTGAAACAAAAGGCCATGGAACGAGCCCGCCAGCGCAGGGCAGAACAGGGTTGACACCCTGTACCGGTATCCTCGCTCCGGGTCGACGAGGCGCCGCGGCCGCAGGCCGGAACACAGGAGTTTTGAGATGGACATCAAGGTCACCTTTCTCGGTCACGCAACCTTTCTGGTGGAGGCCGGCGAAGATCGCATCCTGATTGATCCCCATCTGGCGCCGGACAACCCGGCCTGTCCGGTCACGGTCGACGACTTTGTCGGTTCGGTCGACGGCTCCACCGGGGATCTGGGCGGGCGGCCCACATCCGCCGAGCCGAACTACATCCTCGTTACCCACGGGCACTTCGACCATGTCTCCGGGTTGAAGGCATTGGCCGCGCGCACCCAGGCCACGGTGGTGGCCGGCTACGAGATTTGCGAGTGGCTCTCCGAAGTTCCGGACGACCGCAAGGTCAGGATGCAGCCGGGCGGCGGCAAGCTCTTCTCGTTCGGCCATCTGTACATGACGACGGCGCTGCACAGCAGCATGCTGCCGGACGGCAGCTACGGCGGTGTTGCGGCCGGACTGTTGATTCGGTTCAACACCGGCAAAGTGCTCTACCATGCGGGCGATACCGGCCTGACCTACGACATGCGCATGATTGGCGAACGCAACGAAGTGGACCTGGCCCTGCTTCCAATCGGCGATCTGCTGACCATGGGGCCTGAAGATGCCGTCGTAGCCGCCCAGTTCGTCAACGCCAAGGGCGTGGTTCCGATGCACTACAACACCTTTCCCGGAATCGAACAGGACGCGAACCGTTTCGCCGACCTGCTCGAGGCGGAGGGCATCGGGTGCCGGATTCTCGAGGCCGGAGGGGAAACAATCCTCTAAACCCATTGCCGGGCGGGACCGGGCATCGCCCCCCTGCCGCACGAAACTGCCGTCGGCTCCGCGGCCGGCGGCCGCTGCCAAGCGGGTCCAGCCCGCCGCAACCCACAATCCAGTTACTGCCAGTACCTGACCTGCAACCAGGAGGGGCGCGTGTACCATCCGACGGCCGATTTGCTGTTTCCCCATGGCCTCATTGGCGAACTGCGCGATTTGCGCGGGCCCGCCTGGGCCGACCTCGTGGACCATGTGCTGTCGCTCGACGAGACGGATCCGGACAGCTTGGCCTTCCTGCTGATGATGGTGGAGTTGGGGGAGTGCCTCAAGTGCTCCAGCGAAAGCTACAAGTTCATGCAGGGATGTGCGGTGTGCGGTTCGCGCACGATTCGATGCTTCAAGGGCAGTGACGAGGATCTTCTGCTGCGATTCGAGCAGGCGCGGCGGCGTATTCAGAAAGAGTATCCGGCAGTGGCGCCGCTGTACCCCCCGATTCCTCCCTCCCCGAACCGCATCGAGTTCATACATCCTGTCTCCTGAAGGCCGCCTTCAGCCTGTCCGGCCCGGTCGGTTTTGACACCGGGTCAAAAGGTTTGTGCCGACGCCTGATCGCGGCGGCCAACCCATCCATCCCCTGTAGACAGCCATCGCTGCCGTGCGCATTCTGATTGCAGGCGCCGGTCCGGCCGGCCTGGCGGCGGCGGCCTCCCTGCAGCAGGCCGGGATTCCCGGACCGGAGATTGCGGTTCTGGAGGCGGGGCCGCGGTCCGGGGGACTTGCCTCAGGATTTCGGGGTGCGGAGACGTGGGAATGGGCCATCGAACGCTACTACCACCACCTGTTCACCAACGACACCGACATCCTGGCGTTCACCCGGGAACTGGACCTGCAGGACATGGTGGAAATCCACAGCCCGGTCACCGCCTACTGGCATCGGGGCCGGCCGCTGCGGCTGGACAGTCCGGCCAGCCTGCTGGCGGTGCCCGGCCTGTCCCTGCCGGACAAGGTGCGGATGGGCATGGCGCTGGCCTGGCTGCGCTGGCATCCGCGACCCCCCTGGCACCGGCACGACACCGTGACCGCCCACGTGTGGCTGGAGCGCTGGATGGGGCGCAGGGCCTACGAGGCCCTGTGGCGGTCGCTGCTGGAGGGCAAGTTCGGCCGGCGGTATCGTGACGTTTCACTGGCCTGGTTTGCCGCCCGCATCTACAAGCGGACCTCCCGGCTGGGTTATTTCAGAGGCGGATTCCAGGCGTGGACCGACGCGGTCAGGGAGAGGGTTGAGCAGGGCGGCACCCAAATCGGCTTCAACACGCCACTTACCCTGGTGGAGCCGCAGGGCAGAACGCTGGCGGTCCAATCCGGCCAACGATCCTGGGAAGGGGTGCAGGCGGTGCTCTACACCGGACCGCCAAACCTGCTGGGCCGCATTGCCCCCGCTCTTCCGGCAACCTATCGCGCCCGCCTCGCCGGGGAGGCGCACATGGGGGCCGTGGTGCTGACGGCGGCGCTGGACCGGTCGCTGCTGAACGGGGTCTACTGGCTGAGCATCCCGGCCGATGCCGGTCTGCCGTTTCTGGCCTTGGTGGAACACACCGCCATGATTCCAAAGGAACGGTACGGCGGACGCCACATTCTCTACCTGGGAACGTACGTCGAACAGGATCATCCGTGGCTGTCCCTGCCGGAGCACGAGGTGGCCGAGGCATTGCTGGCGGGCCTGCCGCGCATCCACCCCGGTTTCGACGGTTCCTGGGTGCGCGGGCGCTGGCTGAACCGAACGGCCTGGGCCCAGCCCATTCCGGTGCCGGGTTCCGGGCGCACGCGCCTGCCGTTGCATACGCCCCTGCCCGGCCTGTACCTGGCGACCATGAGTCAGGTCTGGCCCTGGGATCGGGGCACCAACTACGCAGTGCAGATGGGAAAGCAGGCCGCCCGGCGGATTCTGGTTGATTTGGAGTTCTGATTCCTGCAAGGTTCCGGCTGCACGGGGCCTGCACGAATTGACCCTGTACCTGCCGCTGTGCCTTAATGACGCTCCGCGCCCGCGGCACCCAAAGTTGAGACCCATGTCCGATCCTGCAATTTCCAGCCTAACTGTCGAAGCCGTGACCTTGGCCTTGGCCAACGTCATTGAGCCTGAGCTCAAGCAGGACCTCGTGTCCCTGGACATGGTCAAGGACATCAGGATTGAGGACGGGGGCGTGACCTTCAAGGTCGAGTTGACGACGCCGGCCTGCCCGATGCAGGCCCAGATCGAGCGCGATTGCCTGGCCGCGGTCAAGGAGGCCTTTCCCGACGCCGATCCGGTCGAGGTCGAGTTCACGCACCAGGTGGTGCGCGATCCGAGGGTGTCCCAGAAGCTGAATGTGGACATCCGCACCGTGCTGGCCGTCAGCAGCGGCAAGGGCGGGGTCGGCAAGACGACGTTCAGTGTGAACATGGCGGTCAGCCTGGCCATGGAGGGGGCGCGCGTCGGCATCATGGACACCGATGTCTACGGTCCCAACGTGCCCATCATGATGGGCCTGGAGGGACCGCTGTCGGTCCGGGACGGCAAGATGATGCCGCATGAGGCCTACGGGGTGAAGGTCATGTCGATGGGGTTCCTCATGCCGGAAGGGGAGGCCGTCGTGTGGCGCGGTCCCATGCTGCACAGTGCCATTCGGCAGTTCCTGACCGACGTGCACTGGGGCCCTCTGGACTACCTGATTGTGGATCTGCCTCCGGGTACGGGCGACGCCCAGTTGACGCTGGCCCAAAGTGTTCCCATTACCGGCGGGATTATCGTGACGACGCCCCAGGCGGTGTCGGTGAGCGATGCCCGGCGCGGCGCCGGCGCCTTTGTCAAGCTGGACGTGCCGGTCCTGGGAGTCATTGAAAACATGACCGGCGATGTGTTCGGCGAGGGGGGCGGCCAACAGGCGGCGCGCGAGCTGGGGGTCGACTTCATCGGCCGGGTGCCGCTGGACGGCCTGATCCGGGCGGGCAGCGACGCGGGCCAGCCGATCGTGGCAGAACAGCCCGACCATGCGGCCGCCCAGGCCATTCGCCAGATTTCAAGGGTGACGGCCGGTCTGCTCAGCCTGGCGGCCATTGCCAGGCCCGCCACCGAAGTCGAATTGGAGTAGGCCTTGCGGGCCGGCACGGGGCGGTAGAAGACCCTGTGCTATATTCGGGGTGACCCAGCCTGCCGGGTTTGACCCTCGTTACAGCCTTCTGCGGAAACCGGAGGCCATTTGGACATGTCGCGTCTGCACACGTTGCTGCCTGTTGTCCTGTGCCTACTGCTCGTCGGTGCCTGTACCCGCGACCGGGGGGAGGGTATTGGCCTGACAGTGGAGGCCGATCCGGTGGATCCGGCCGCGTTGGTTGGTCCCGAACCCGATGCGGAAGCGGCGGCCGCCGCCTACCTCACCTATGTTGTCAAGGACGGCGACGCCCTGGCCTCCGTGGCCGCGCAACACGGCACGACGGTGGAGGTGATTCGGGAGTTGAATCCCCAGTTGACGAGCGACAGGCTGCTGCCAGGCGACGAGATTCGCATTCCGGCCGGACTGGCACCGTTGGAACAGCCGAGCCAACCGCTCTACTACGTGGTGCGGCAGGGCGACCTGGTCGTCTCGCTGGCCGAGCGGTTCGGCGTCACGCTGGAGCAGATCAGGGAAGCCAATCCCCTGGTGGACTTGGACCAGGTGCCGGTTGGCCTGCGGCTCGTGATCCCGGTGCCGGCGGACACGGAGCCCGATCCGGAGCTGGTGTATGAAGGATTGACCTATTCGGTCCAGCCCGGCGACACCCTCAACGCAATCGCGCTGCGCTACAGCGTGGATCCGAACGAGTTGGTACTGCTCAACGAGCTGGTCTCCGCGGACGATTTGCAGATTGGCCAGATTCTGCGGTTGCCGGACCACTCCTCCGTATCCAGCGCGGTCATGCAACAGCCGGAGCCCCAGGGCGAAGGCGTGGTGCATGTGGTGCAGGCCGGGGAAACACTGTCGGGGATTGCACTCTTCTATCAGGTCAGCACGGCTTCACTGATGGCGGCCAACGGCCTAAGCGACGCCGACAAGCTGGCCGTGGGCTTGGAACTGCTGGTACCCGGAGTGTCGCCACCCGAGCCGACATCGACACCGGAACCCACGTCGCCAACGGAGCCCACGTCGCCACCGGAGGCCACATCGACACCGGAGCCCACAACCGCGCCCGAACCAACTGCGGAGGAGACACCCGCAGTCGAGGACGACGAGGACTCATCGACAGAATCCGAGTCCACAACGCCCGAGGATGAGGCCACCCCGACGGCAGAGGCTGCCCAGGAAGGGGAGCAGGCACAGCCTGTCGCCACAGAGGAGCCCGAACCCACCGCCACGCCCACCCCTGTCACCCATACGGTACAGGCCGGCGATACGCTCTTTGCCCTCGCGTTGCGTTACGGCACAACGGTTGAGGCCATTCAGACGGCCAACGACCTGGGCAGTTCCGTTGCCCTGAGCATTGGCCAGGAGCTGGTCATCCCCGTTCCGGAATAACGGCGGGCGGCGACCTGTCGGGCCGGGCCGTGGTACGCGGGCCGGCGGTCAGACCGGCATGGTGCGTCCGGCGTGGGCGCGCACGGTTGCCGCAATGTCCTTGTGGGTGTCCGACGACGCAAAGATCACAACCCCTTCGTCGAACCGGTCACAGGCGTTTTCGGCACTGAACTGTCCTTCGAAGAACGGCACGTCGTGGGCCGCCAGGGCATCCTTGACGCGGTTGCGCGCCGCCCACATCTCCGGTGGATAGGGCGGGTCGTGGGCATCCAGGTGCCCGAACGAGAGCCCCATGTCGCCGGGACCCCATTCCGCGAAGGACAGGCCGGGCACGGCCGCCGAGGCTTCGGCATTGGCCAGGGCAGCCTGGTTTTCGATTTTGATGCCCAGCAGCAGCTGGCCGTCCGGATTCAGGGGCCAGGGATCGGCCAGTTCGATGTATTCCGGACCCGACACGCCCCACCGTGCGCCCGCGCCGGCCTGCGCGCCCGCGCCCCGCGTGCCCATTTTCAGACCTGCGCCGACGCCCTGCTTGTGGTAGGAGTAGCGGCAGCATTCGATGTAGGCGGCCACCGCCTCCGGCACCTCGGCGTGGCACAGCAGGAGGGCATGCACGCCGCGTGCCAGAAGTTGCTGGAACTGCCAGGCATTGGCGTAGACGGCGTCGGCGCTGTGGCCCAGGACCGGCAGTTCGACCATGATGGCCGGGGTCAGGTGGCCCGAGGCCGTGGGGCCGCCGTCCAGCAGTCCCTGCATGAATTCGTCGAGGGCCCGGATGTCGAACAGGCCGTGCTCCATGTTGATGCGAATCATGTCGGCCCAGGTGCCGGCCGCGGCCTGGCCGCTGGCATAGGAGAGATCCGACACGCCCGTACAGAAGACGGGCTGTCCGGCTTTGAGCAGGTCAACGGCCTTGTTGATGGTCATGGGGTTATTGGGGGAAAGTGGGCGGGAGGCGCGGAGACCACCATCCGCCTCAACGGACGCGGTAGCCGCGCTTCATTGTAAAGGGGCAGGGGATCCTGACCATGCTACTCATTGAGCAAGGGATGGACGGCGGGATTGGGTATGTTCCGGGTCCATCTGTGGACCCGGGCATCATGAGTCCGTCGAAGGTGGGAAAAGGAGGGACGGACCTGGGTCAAGGCTTCCTGTCAGCCATCAGAATAATTTGCCGAGTGCCTCCTCAGGATTGACCGCGCGGATGGGTGAGTGCACATAGTCCCTGATATTTCTTGTGACGATGTGCCGAGCTCCGCAGGCGCGGGCCGCGGCCACCTGCATCGCGTCCTCGAAATCCGTCATCGGAAGCTCGGCTGCGTAGCGAATGTCTGCAGTGTTGGTGGTTGCCACGGTCACGAACCGCGTCAATTCGACAATGAAGTCGCGGGTACGCAAGCCGCCGCGCGTGGGAGCAACAATGTAGTAGAAATTTGAAATGGAGTGCCACGCGATGTACGCGGCTTCCGCGCCATACTCAATCCGGTCGAGGAGTTCCGAGGCCGGGTCGGAATGAGGCCGTCGTTCGAGGGCAACATCAATAAGAACGTCAGTGTCCAGGAGTATCATCGGAGATATTTCTTGGCCAGTGCGTTGTAACGCGGGTCATCGTCTCTCTCCGCGGCCCGGAACTTGCCTCTCCATCGCGCACTGAAGGTTGGACCATCCTCGCCTGTGATTTCCCTAAGGGACTGCTCAATGAGCGACGACAAGGATACCCCCCGCGAGCGCGCATGCCGCTTGGCAACCGGGATGAGTTCGGCTTCCACGGTGATCGTGAGTTTTTGCTTCATTGGATCTTGAGGACCTTGTTTCTCGGTATACCGACATTGCAACCAAGTATACGTGTACCGGGGACGGTGATCCGGGGGCGAGCCGGAACGATGCCTGCCTCATTGATTTGGGAGCGCAGGTGCCATCGGGATTACCGAGCTGCCAGCAACGCTTTGCGCCCCGCCGCCGCTGTAGCTGCTCGCGGAAATCGCGTGCCATGACGGTGTCGAACTTGCCACGTCCGCGCCCACCTGCGATGCCGCGCCAAGGTGTCCGCATGGCGAATACAGAACTCACAGTCCCGGTCCCATGCTTCGACACAGGTATGGGTTCCTTTTGCCGCACAAAGTGGTCGCTTGGCGGGTGGATTGGTGAATCGACCCATTATTATGAGCCTGCCCGGTCCGGTCACACCCTCTGCCCCACAGAGGACGACTGACGGCTCCATTCTTTCCGCGCGCAGATTATGGGTGTCCGTTGGCCTTCGACAGCGAGTTCCTGAACAGCCCATCCCGTACCGTCTGATGTGGGGCGGGCAGCCAAGGTCCGCACTGGACCCGGCCACCATCTATAGCACCGTGCATATTCATTGGCACTGCTTGGCATCCCTCCATCCATGAATCACAAACGTCTCGGCCGTGTGGTCATGGTGCAGGGAACCTCGTCGCACGCCGGCAAGTCGTTGTTGACGACCGCGCTCTGCCGCATTTTTAGCCAGGACGGGTTCCGGACGGCCCCCTTCAAGGCACAAAACATGTCGCTGAATTCCTGTCCCACGCCGGACGGGTTCGAAATTGGGCGTTCACAGGCCACCCAGGCAGCCGCGGCCGGTGTCCCGGCCCGGGTGGAAATGAACCCTGTTTTGCTCAAACCGGAGACGGAAGGCCGCACGCAGGTCGTGGTGATGGGCAGGCCCTTGTCAACGGCCGCAACGGATTCCCATCAGCCCCGCGTCCCACAGTTGTGGGACGTGGTTGTCAGGGCCCTGGACCGTCTCCGTCGCGAGTTCGACATCGTGGTGATTGAAGGGGCGGGCAGCCCGGTCGAGATCAACATCAAGGAGCGCGACATCGTCAACATGCGCGTGGCCCGCCATGCCGATGCCCCGGTCCTGTTGATTGGCGACATCGATCTCGGCGGGGTTTTTGCCCAGATGGTCGGTACGCTGGCGTTGCTTGAACCCGCTGAACGAAGTTTGGTCAAGGGCCTGGTGGTCAACAAGTTTCGCGGCGACCTGGCGCAGTTCGAGACCGGGGTCGACCTGCTGGAGGCGCGCACGGGCGTGCCGGTTGCCGGTGTCCTGCCTTTCCTGCCCGATGTGCGGATCCCCGAAGAGGACGGAGTTGGGCTGCCTGCCGATGGCCTGGGCGACTCCCGGGCGGTATTGGATGTCGCCGTGATGCGCGTGCCGCACATCGCCAACTTCGACGACTTCGATCCCCTCGGCCGCGAACCCGGTGTGCGGGTTCGCTTTGTCGGTTCCGCGGCTGAATTCGGGGATCCGGATTTGTTGATACTGCCGGGCAGCAAGACGACCGTGGCCGACCTCGACTGGCTGCGAGTCCAGGGTCTGGCCGAGCGGATCCGCACCGCCCGGGCCTCCGGCACTGCCGTCATTGGCATTTGTGCCGGTTACCAAATGCTGGGAACCCGCCTGCTGGATCCGGACGGAGTGGAATCGCGCATCAGGGAGGCCGCGGGCCTTGGTCTTGTACCCACTACCACGACATTCCTGCCGGAGAAGAAAACCCATCAAGTCACCGCCGTGGTTGAGACGGGACGCGGTCTACTCGCCGGCTGCACCGACATGCGGATCTCCGGCTACGAAAGCCACAAGGGCGACACCGCCGGAGACCTGGAAGCGTGCCCCATCTCCGTCCGCACCCGATCAGGCCGCCCGGTACATCTCCTGGACGGCAGGTTGGATGAAGACGGTCTTACGCTGGGCACCTATCTGCACGGGCTGTTCCACAATCACGACCTGCGCCGCAGGTTGCTGGAAAACCTGGCGCGTCGCAAGGGCGTCACGCTGCCGGACGGACTGCCCGAGTTCGATCCCGACTACGAGTACGACCGGCTGGCGGTGCATGTGCGCCGCCACCTCGACATGGACCTCGTGTACCGGATGATGGAGGCCCGTCGGCCCGTGCCCGGTTCGGTGCCCGCGGACAGGGCGGAGTGCTAGAACTCGATGCCCGGTTGCGCCTTGATGCCCTGATCCGCGTAGGGATGCTTGACTTCCCGCATTTCCGTGACGAGGTCGGCACAGTCGATCAGTTCCTGGGGCGCATTCCGGCCGGTGACGATGACGTGCATGGCCGGCGGTCTCTGTGCCAGAGCCTGCACCACATCGGCAACCGGCACCCAACCGTAGGACATGGCATAGGTGAATTCGTCGAGGACGACGACATCCTCGGTGCCGGTCCGCAGCACTTCCCGGCACCGCTCCCACTGCTCCACGGCCAGCGCGGCGGTTCGCTCAAGGTCCTTTGACAACCACGTGAAGCCGTCGCCCATGGGTTCAATGCGGATGCCCAGGCGCTTCGCCGCCTTGTGTTCGCCATAGTTGGAAGTGCTGCTTTTGATGAACTGGAACATGCGCACGCGGTAGTCGCGGCCCCACGCCCGAAACAGCACACCCAGGGCCGCGGTGGTCTTGCCCTTGCCGTCTCCCGTGTTGACAATCACGAGACCGCGCTGGCGGCTGCGCCGCCGGGTCTCCCGGGTGGACGCGTCCAATGTCCGGGTACTTTCTTCATTCGACATGCGCTTCACCTTCTGGGAATTGGGCATTGTCCGGCTTCTCGCCGACAGGGCCGATTGGACTGACGACCGGGGATCCGGTCACCGGATCCGAGTAGACCCGGGCCCGGATGCCGAAGGCGGCGGCCAGCACCTCGGGCAACAGTACGGCCGACGGCTCCCCTTCGGCCAGGACCCGGCCCCGCGACAGCACCACCAGCCGATCACAGTAACGGGCGGCCAGATTCAGATCGTGAATGGCGGCCACGGCGGTCAGGCCCTCGTTGACAAGTCGGCGCACCAGCCCCAGGATCTTGAGTTGGTGCAGGATGTCGAGGTTCGCCGTGGGCTCGTCGAGCAGCAGGACGCGCGAATGCTGGGCCACGGCGCGGGCCAGGAATACCCGCTGGCGCTCGCCCCCCGATAGTGTTTCAAGGGTCCGGTCGGCGAAGGCGCCGGTCTCCGTCTGGCTCATCGCGGCCATGGCCGCGGATGTATCCGCGGCTCCTTCCACGGCGAAGGGTCCGAGGTGCGGGTAGCGGCCCATCAACACCAGTTCGAAGGCATGGAAGCCCTGCGTGTAGGGAGCCGCCTGCGGGACCAGCGCGAGGAAGGCGGCGACTTCGCGGGCCGACAAGGCATCGAGATCCCGCCCCCCCAATCGAACGGTGCCCTCCGTCCGCTGCAGGATCCGCGCGAGCGTTCGCAGGAGCGTTGACTTGCCGGCCCCGTTGGGACCGATCAGTCCGACGAACTGGCCCTTGTCCGCGCGCAGGTCCACATTGTTGAGCAGCGGCCGCGTTTCGGCGGCACAGGCGAGTCCCCGTGCGTCGATCTCGGGCGGACGGAAGTTGGACACGTCTGTCATTCGGCGCGACTAAAACCTTCAGGCGGCGGGTTCGGGAAGTCCTCGGGCCAGAGAATGAGGGCCAACTCCTCCGCTCCCCGGATGTTCCAGAAGGAGAGTGTCGTGAAGAGTTTGCTGTCCACGATGTGGATGCGGCCCGTCTTGACTGCGGGCACCTCCGCCAGCGCCGCGTCATCAAGCAGGTCCTGCCTGAATTCCTCGGCCCCAAAGGCGAGCGGCTGCGCGATGATGATTGTCTCGGGGGCCATCACAATGATGCCCTCAAGGCTGATGGTCTGGTTGCCGGAGATGCCCGCGCCCGCCGCGGCATTTTCGCCGCCTGCCGCCTCGATTACGGAACCCTCGGTGGACCCTTCGCCGGCAACCCAGATCTGATCCGAATACCTCGTCAGTGCCAGCACGGCAGGCCGTGGATGCTTGGTGCCGGTGATGGCGACCAGATCGTCGTGGCGCTGCTGCACCTCCGCTGCGAACTCGGCGGCCCGTTCCTCCTCGCCGAAGATGTAGCCCATGAGCAGGATGGCGTCAAGGCGGGCCTTGGGATCGTGCCGGAGCGCGGTCTGCACCACTGGGATGCCGACGCGCTCAAGGGCGTCGACACCCTCGCCGGGAAAATAGGGACTGGTGACGATCACATCGGGATCCTGGGCGATGATGGTCTCGGGATCGCGGGAGATCTCCGGCTTGTCGGTCAGCAGACCGGCAACATTGGAATAGGTCGGGTCCTTGGAGACCGCCCCCACCGCCACCAGCCGTTCCAAAGGCGCCAGGGCGACTGCCATCTCGTCGTGGCCAATCGAAGCCGTGATGATGCGCGCCGGTTGCCCGGGGATGTCCACGACCCCGTTCAAGCCCTCTACGCCGCGGGGCCAGCCGGTGTTGTCCGGATCCACGATCCCCGGTACGTCGCGCAGTTCGGGCCGCGGGGCGGCCCGGTCGTCGGACGGGATGTCCTCCGTTGGCGGAAGCGGGATCGTGCAGGCCGTCAGGATCAGACTCAGGCCGAGGGTCACGACCAGACCCAAGGCTCGCAGTTTCTCCGGGATCATGGAATCTCCTTCTCCTTGCGACGGCTCCGCCTTACAGCGTGTAGACCTGTCGCTTGTTCTTGATTAAGAGGAATACAAAGAACGGTGCGCCCACAAAGGCAGTCAGGAC
Organism: Caldilineaceae bacterium; assembly: GCA_965219935.1. Lineage (GTDB taxonomy): Bacteria > Chloroflexota > Anaerolineae > Caldilineales > Caldilineaceae > Bin34. The sequence continues at coordinate 3,919,872 of CBDCOU010000003.1, forward strand.
GCCGACGCGGAACTCGGCCGGTTGGATCACGGTCCGGGCCGCCATGTCCGCCAGCATGACGAAGAGCGCACCGCCGAGTGCGCTCATGGGCATCAGGACGCGGTGGTCCGGTCCCAGCACCAGGCGCAGTACGTGGGGGGTGACAAGACCGACGAAGGCGATGCTGCCGCTGACCGCCACGGCGGAACCGGTGACCAAGGCCGACGCGGCCAACAGCGCGGTCCGCGTCGCGCCCGTCCGCACGCCCAGGGAACGGGCCTCGTCGTCGCCCAGGGCCAGCAGGTTAAGGTCGCGCGCCGTCAGGGCCAGCGCGGCGGCGCCGACGGCAATGGGCGGGAGGGCGATCCGAACATGGTCCCAGGAACGCGAGTCGAGGCCGCCGGCCAGCCAGTAGAGGATTTCGCGCAACGGCCCTTCGCCTGGGAGTAGGTAGATGACGGCGGAGATTACGGCCCCGAGGAAGGCGTTGACGGCAACCCCGGCCAGGAGCAGCGTGGCCATCGATAGGCGCCCGCCCACGGCCGCGATGCCGTAGACCAGCAGCAGGGCCAAGGCCGCGCCGGTGAAGGCAAATACGGGCAGGGCCAGCCAGAACAGGTCGACCAACCCGATGGCGATGGCGGTGACCGCGCCCACGGCGCCCCCGGCGGAGACGCCGATGATGCCGGGATCGGCCATGGGATTGCGGAACAGTCCCTGCATGGCCGTGCCCGAGAGACCGAGTGCCATGCCGACCACAGCTCCCACGATGATGCGCGGCAGGCGGATTTGTTCGATCACCAGCTGCGCGGTGCGGTCGACGGAAGGTCCGTCGAGGCCCATCGCCGACAGCACGGCCCAAGCTACATCCAGGGTCTTGATCGGAACCGGCCCCAGACGCAGGGAGACCAGCCCCGTCGCCACAACCAACACGGACAGAACCGGAAGGCCAATGGCCAGTCGCGTACCAACGCCCAACCGGCGGAAGGAACGCAGTGTGTGCTGTCCATCCAAAAGACAAAACCTCCAGCGCTACTCCGCCGGAGGCATGACTCGCAGGACCGGGCGCGTGCCCGGACGCCGAGTGACCTCTCTGGAGCGGAGAGTCGTCACCTGATCGTCCAGGCAGGTCTCCTGGCTTACGGGCGGATTCGGCCAAGCCCTTCCCATCGGCGTGCCGACAGTGGGCTTCAGCTCCGTTTCCCGCTTACAGTGGCGCCACCGCGGCGGATTTGCACCGCCTTCCCATATTCTCCCGGGATGGGCACCTGGACGAGCGTCTGACGCAAGGTAACACGGCCCTCCAAGGCCTGTCAATAGCGCAGGGGAACCGTTGCCGAACCAGCCCGGAGGCAGAAACGGTATCCCTGACAGACTGGAGCCGGTGATGATGCTTGGCAAGCACCGTGCCATCGTTTACGGGGAATGGAATCCCGAGCCCAAACCTGTCGGCGGTGGAATGGGGAGGGTGAGACTGGCTTCTACAATAGGGGCGACGGTTTGCAGAACCGACCGTGTTTCAATCCGCATTCAACAGGCTGACCATGCTGACAATCGGCGTCTCGGCAGATTTCCACACCTTGGGCCGGAGCGTGGTGGAACCGGTGGAATGCGCGCTGGCCGCCGCCCCGGGACATGTTCAATACCGCTGGTTTGAGGCCACCGGGGAGGACGCGGCCGGGCCGTATGTATCCGCCAACGACATCGCGGGCCTGGACGGCGCAGTGCTGCTGGCCTATCGCTTTGCCGAATCGTCCCTGACGGAGGAATCCACCTTGGCCGTCATCGGCCGGTGGGGAGTGGGATACGACCGGCTGGACGTGCCAACGCTCACGCGCCACGGGTGTTTGTTGGCAATCACCCCGGATGGAGTGCGCCGGCCGGTGGCGGAAGCCATCGTGACGCTGCTGCTGGCCTTGGCCAAGCAGCTCATGCCCCGCGCAGCCGTGGTCGCGTCCGGAGACTGGAGCCTGCGCAACGCCACGCTGTCCTACGGTCTGGAAGGCAAGGTGGTCGGTTCCGTGGGCATGGGCAACATTGGGGCCGACCTCTTCCGTCTGTTGGCACCGTTCGGGTTTGCCAGGATGCTGGCCCACGATCCCTATGTGTCATCGGAGGCGGCCGCGGAACTCGGCGTGGAGCTGGTAAGCCTGGATGAGCTGTTGGCGGAGTCGGATTTCGTTGCCCTCAACTGTCCGCTCAACGCGGAGACCCACCACCTGATGAATCGGGAGCGTTTGGCCCGGATGAAGTCCACTGCCTATCTGATCAACACCGCGCGGGGTCCGGTGGTGGATCAGGAGGCGCTGGTCAAGGCGCTGCAACGAGGCGTGATCGCGGGTGCCGGTCTCGATGTCCAGGATCCGGAACCGTTGCCGCTGCCCCATCCCCTGACCGAACTGGACAACGTCATCCTGACGCCCCATACGCTGGCCTGGACCGATCAGCTGTATGAGCTCAACGGCACCGGTGCGGTCGACAACGTGCTGGCAGTGTTGCGCGGCGACATTCCCGAACCCACCGTCAATCGCGATGTGCTGGATTCATCCCGGTTTCAGGCGAGCCTGACCCGGTTTAGGGCCGCGGCGGCGGCCTGAGCGGAAGGCCGACCGCACCGGCTGGCCCGCGGAGCCAGCCGGATTGCAGGACTGCGGCCGCCTGCCGTAAGATTGGGGGCTGTCGAGCGTTGGTGCCAACCGGTCCGGCCGGCATCCCGCCCCCGATCACCAGTCGAAACAGGAAGCGAACCATGAGCGTGTTCACACAGGCCGAACTCGACGCCTGGGAAAGGGAGGGCTACATTGTTCTGAAGGAGGCGGTGCCCAAGGCCCAGTGCGACTCCGTGGTGGATGCCATGTGGGAGTTCCTGGAAATGGACCCCGATGATCCCTCCACGTGGTACAGCCTGCCGCCGTGGCACGCCCGGACGGGCATGGTTGAGATGTACCACCACCAGTCCATGTGGGACAACCGGCAGACACCCCGCATTCATGCAGCCTTCAGCCAGTTGTTCGGCACGGAGAAATTGCTCCTGAGAGTGGTGGACCGGGTCAACATGAACCCGCCGGTTCGGGAAGAACATGCCTACGAGGGATTCATCCACTGGGACTTCGAGCCCCAAACCTGGCCCATCCCGCTCATGGTGCAGGGGGTACTTCTGCTCCGCGATACGAGTGCCGAGCAGGGGGGCTTCCAATGCGTGCCCGGTTCCCATCTGCAGGTGGACAAGATTCTGGCGGCGCAGGAGGAAGGGGCCAACCACCGGCACCCCGACATTGGGGACCTGGAAGTGCGGTCCATCCCGGGCGAGACCGGGGATCTGGTGATTTGGCACACGGCCCTGCTGCACGGCAACGGCCCCAACCGGACGGACAAGCCTCGACTGGCCCAGTACATTGCGATGCGCAGCGCGGAACCGGACGATCCGAAGCACCGAGAGAAATTGGTCCAGAACTGGCGCAGGCGGGCCCCCATGGATTTCCGGAGCCCGCGGGCCTTTCCGGCAGATCCGCGCCATCTGGACGAACATCAGCCCGAACCGGCACACTTGACTCCCCTGGGCCGGCGCCTGGTCGGCCTCGACGACTGGGACTGACGCGTTTCCCATGCGCGAGTCAAGATACAAGGCCGCCATCATCGGCACCGGCGGCATCTCAAGGGCTCATGCCGGCGCCTTGGCGGCCCATGCCGATCGGGTGGAACTGGTCGCTGCGGTCGACATCGATGGGGACCGGGCCCGGGACTTCGCCGACCGGCACGGCGTCCCCCGGACTTTCACCGATCCCGAGGCGATGCTGGCCTGCGTCCAGCCGGACATTGTGCATGTCTGTACCCCGCCCGGCCTCCACGCCGAACAGAGCGTGGCCGCCATGGAAGCCGGAGCCTGGGTCCTGTGCGAAAAGCCGCTCTGTGCCTCGCTGGCCGAAATGGACCGCATCGAGGCCGGGGAGGCGGCTACGGGCAACTATACGAGCAGCGTCTTCCAGTGGCGCTTCGGCTCCGGCGGCCGCCATCTCAAGGAACTGATCCAGAAGGAAGCCATGGGCCGGTTGCTGGTTGCCAATGTGCTGACCACCTGGTACCGCGGCGATCCGTACTTCGCCGTGCGCTGGCGCTCCACCTGGAAGGCGGCCGTGGGCGGCTGCACGGTCGTGCACGGCATCCACATCATGGACTTTGCCCTGTGGCTGATCGGCGAGTGGCGCGAAATCCGGGCCATGATGGCCACCTTGGCCCACGACATCGAGGTGGAGAACGTCTCCATGGCGAGCGTGCGGTTTGAGGACGGCGCCATGGCCAGCTTCTCCAACAGCATCCTCTCGCCGCGCCAGGAAAGCGTGCTGCGCCTGGACTTCGCCGACGCCACGGTCGAGATGACACGCAATGTCTACACCTACGGCAACCAGGACTGGCGCTATTCCACCTGGGAGGGATCGCCCCATGCGGACGCGGTCAAGGAGTGGGGCAGCCTGCCGCCGGACGTGCCTGCGTCCCATGTCACGCAGGTCGGGTCCTTCCTGGACAGTCGGGACCGCGACGAGCGGCCCGAGGTCAGTGGCGCCGACATTCGGGGCACCATCGAATTCCTGACGGCCTTCTACAAGTCCGCGGTTGAGGGACGGCCGGTGCTCCGGGGCGAGATCCAGCCCGGCGACCCCTGGTATCGGCTCATGAACGGACAGTTCCAACTTCTGGACGAGACTGCGGGCTGATTGTTCCGGCAGGCCCGTGCAAACCGCACGGACTTCCCCGTTCCGGCACCCGGAGATGCATGCCATGACGAACCTTCGGACGACAGCACGCGGCGATCATTTGGTCGATGTCTGGCATGGCCGGCGCCGGCTCTGCCGCTACAACACGCGGCCCCTGATGGAGGAGATACAAGGGCGTCGGCCCTATCTGCATCCCGTCTCGACGCTCGGCGGCACCGTGGTGACCGAGGAAAAGCACTTCGACCACGAGTGGCACAACGGCATCTCGATGACCTGTCCCTGGCTTTCCGGCTACAACTTCTGGGGTGGCCCCACCTATGTGCGCGGCGAGGGCTACCAACGACTGGACAACCTCGGGCGGCAGCGGCAAACGGCCATCGCCAAGGTCTCTGCCGGCGACGGGCAGCTGGCCTGGCGGCAGTCCCTGGATTGGCTCACCCCGGATCGGGATGAGCCCCTGCTGACGGAGGAACGGCTCCTGACCATCGGCGACGCCGACCCCGACACGGGGAGTTGGGCCTTGGACTTCGACATCGCACTCCTGAACACGAGCGAGGCCGGCCTTTTGTTCGGCTCCCCGACCACCGAAGGGCGGGAGATGGCCGGCTACGGCGGGGTGTTCTGGCGCGGACCGCTGGCCATGCTGCACGGCACCGTGCGGACCGCCGAAGGCAAGGGCGGCGACGATCAGATGGGGGTGCGCAGTCCGTGGCTGGCCTACACCGCGGCGCATGCCCATACGGGCCGGACGGCCACGTTGGTGTTCCTGGACCATCCGGAAAACGTTCGGTTTCCATTGCGCTGGTTCGTACGCACACAGCCCTTTCCGTTGGCCAGCTTTGCCTTTGCGTTCGACGAATACCTGCCCCTGGATCCCGGCCGGACCCTGCAGCGCCGGCATCGCATCCTGGTGTGCGACGGCGAACCGTCCGGAGACCAAATTGAGGCATGGCATGCACAGTGGCTGGGCCGGACGTGACGTCCCCGGTTGGAATCGGTGTGGTGGGATGCGGCGTCATTGGCACGCAACACGTCCGCGTGGCCTCCGCATTGCCCTGCGCCCGTCCGCGGGCCGTCCTGGATCTGGAGCGCGCCAGGGCCGAGGCCCTGGCGGCAGCCCACGGGGTGCCCAGGGTGTGTGCCGACCTGGAGGAGATGCTGGCCCTGCCGGAGGTGGAGGCAGTGGTCATGGCCGTGCCGGCCGCCTTCCGCATGCCGATGTCCAGGCGGATCCTGGCGGCAGGCCGCCATCTTCTGCTTGAAAAGCCCGTGGCGATGAATGCCGATGAAGTCAGACGGCTCGCGTCGTGGCGCGGTCCCGACCAGGTGGTGGCCTGCTGCGCGGCCCGGTTCCGCTGTCTCGGAGCCTTTGGTCCGGTGTACGAAGTACTGGTGGCCGGGAAGCTGGGAACGCCCCAGGGCGCGGTCTTCCGGGCGCTGACACCGGCTCCGCCGCGACCTGAGGTCCTGCCGCCGGCGTGGCGGTTGCAGACCAGCCTGAACGGGGGCGGCGTGCTCATGAACTGGGGCTGCTACGACCTGGACTATCTGCTGGGCATGTGGCCGGAGCCGCTTGTGCCGCGCACGGTGCGCGCCCGGATGTGGGGCCTGGGTCCGGACTACCGGAATTTCGTGGTCCCGGATTCCGACGGGGAAACTCATGTCGCGGCTTGGATTGAGTGCGAAGGCGGATTTCAGATTTCCTACGAGAGGGGCGAGTATCATCCGGGACCGCGCCGTGCGGAATTCCAGGTGTTCGGCGATCGCGGCAGCCTGGATTTGACCATGGTGCCGAACCAGGGCCAGGTTGATACCCTCTGGCGCAGCGATGATGTGGCGGGGCGTGTGTCCGAGACGGTGCAGTGCCATCCCGACCGGGCGCCCGACCTGCACAGCGGCGTGGTGGCGGATTTCTGCCGGGCCGTGCGGTCCGGTTCCGAGCCGGCGGCCGGGTTGGAATTTTCGTTCCGGGTCCAGGCCACGTTGGACGCAATGTATCGGTCGGCCGAGTCCGGCTGTTCGGTGGAAGTTGAGCCGGTCCTCTGAACGCCTAGCCCATGCGTGGCACGGCAGGACGGATCGGCGGCAAACACAAGGAGATTGGGACGATGCGAGTGGTGGTGACCGGCGCGGCCGGAAAGATCGCGGGACAGGTGCTGCCCGCCCTGCGGGAGCGCTACGACCTGGTGCTGATCGACGTGCGGGAGATCAACCGGGAGGGCGAACGGGTAGAGGGCATCCGGATGGCCGACCTGGTCGACCGCAACCGGGATGCCTACCGGCATCTCTTCCGCGGTGCCGATCGGGTGGTCCACTTCGGCTTCGTGCGGCCACCGGAGGGCGACAATTCGGCCGATGCCAACTACTGGGCGGAACAGGCCAACGTCCAGATGGCCTACAACGTCATGCAGACGGCCTGGGAAGAGGGAGTCGGCCGCGTGGTCATGGCTTCCTCGAACCATGCCGCGGACTACTTCGAGGATCTAATCCTCGACGGTGTCTGGGACGGCGTGAATCCCGCGGACAAGGCCCTGTCGGACAACTACTACGGCTGGGCCAAGGAAGTGTACGAGCACCTGGGCTTTGTCTTTGCCTGCGGCCGCATGAACGGCACGCCGCTGGAGAATGTTCAAATCCGGATCGGCGGCCCGCGCGAGGACGACATCGCACGCGTGGAGCCGGGCGACCTGCGGCGCATGCACCGCGCCCTGGCTGTGTACATCAGCGACCGGGACATGCAACAGCTGTTCGTGAAGAGCCTCGAGCACGAGGACATCCGCAACGAACAGGGAATTCCGTTCCAGATCTTCTACGGGATCAGCGGGAACACGCATGCCTTCTGGAGCATCGTCAATGCCCGCAAGGTCATCGGGTACGCACCCCGGGACAACAGCGAGCTGCGGTTTGCGGCGCAGATTGCCGAACACCTGAAGGCCCATGCCGCCCGCAACGGCCAGTAGGACAACGCAACTTCATAAGCCGAGCAAACCTGCTCGGCGAACGTGACGGCCGTTTTGGAGTGGTCCCGGTAGCGGCCATCGTCTGCAGGATGCGGTCACGGCAATGAACGGCGATGGCGACCGCGCAAGGCCGAAATCCCGATTGACGGGGTCTCCGGCGGATCGGACGACGGCAGGGCCGGGATTCGGGCCAAAACGGAACGTGCGCGGCCGCGGGGACACAGACCACGACCGTCGTACTTGACCGTTCGGGGGGACCCGGTTTCCGAGTCGCATGATGGCCCCGCGGATCGCTTAGAATGAAGGAAGCCCCGGCGACGAAGCTGCCGAGGCTTCGTGTTCACGGGCGGTAGTGGCCTCCGCCCCGAACCAGCCGACAGGAGGACGAAACTCCCATGGCCGAACCCAGTGTACACCGCACCATGAACACCGATACCTTCGAAGCCCTGCAGGCAGCAGGCTTCGACAGCAAGCAGGCCACCGTGCTGGCCACTGCCATTCCCGACATCGAGCCGCCCTTGGAGCGGCTGCGTAGCGAGATGGATCTGCGCTTTGTCGAGCTGCGGGGGGAGATGGACCGTCGCTTCGCCGAGCTGCGGGGCGAGATGGACCATCGCTTCGCCGAGCTTGAGCGTCGACTCAACGCGCAGACCTGGGCAATCGTGGGCACGCTGGTCGCGATCGGCGGCCTGGTGGCGGCCACCAACCTGTGGGGCTGAACCGGGACTCTGCGACCGTCTCCGCCTTTGGCGCCTGCAGTCAACGGCAACAACAGGGAATAGCGTATTCGCCTGCGCACTCACGATGTTGCGCTCCCGCTACAGCACCCGGTCGTGGTCAATTGGCACCTGGTAGTTGCGGCATCCCGGAATCACCGGTGCGGCTCCCTGTTCCATAATCACGCGTCGCAGGTCGTCGGAGGCGTAGGCCCGGTCCGCCGGGACATGGTCGGGATGCAGCCCCGCCAGCAGCGGCTCGGCCTGGGGTGCATCGCTGGCCCGGCCCGAGGTCAGATGCACGCGCAAGACCCGTCCGGCGGTGTCGTTCAGGACATGCAGCCTAGTGCCGTGGCCACCCCAGCTGCGGCCCTGGGCCTGCCCCTCCGGACCGCCCACTGCCCCGGCCGGCACGTGGGTGAAGTCCAGATGCACCCGTGCCAGGTTGGCCCAGACCTCGGACACGGTTGCCAGCCTACGTTCCCAGACTCCGGCTTGGCACCAGCGGCCGAAAGACACTGTTCCAGTGACCGAAACGGGGCGGCAGGTCACGCCAGGGGATCCCCGTGTGCACCAGGCGGTACAGGGCTTGGCATGCAACGTTGCGCAGTGCGTGGAGGAACATGGCAGAGGCCTTGTGAAGAGGGGAACAACCGGATCTGCGATGATAATCCACAGGTCCCACGGCCGCTGTCTGAAGTGGAAACTAAAGGTTGTATTCGATGCGCTATTCCTTCATGAGCTTTTCCTGTCCGGATCTGTCGCTCCAGGCGATGCTGGACACGGCGGTGGAACTGGGCTACGCCGGCATCGAACCGCGCGTGGACGCCAACCATGCCCACGGAGTCGAAACCTCCCTGAGCCCGGCGCAACGGCGGGATGTGCGTGCCCGGGTGGCGGACAGCGCGGCCGACATCTGCTGCATCGCCTCCTCCTCGCGCTATTCGGACCCGGCCACCCTCGAGGAAAATCTGGCGCAAACGCGGCGGGAGATCGACCTGGCGGGCGACTTGGGGGTTCCGGTCCTGCGGGTGTTCGGCGGGCAGATTGCGGAGGGCATTAACCGGGACGCCGCCATCGACAACCTGTCCGCGGCCCTGGCCCGCGTGGCGGACGAGGCTGGGCAGGCTGGGGTGACGGTCTGTGTGGAGACACACGATGCCTGGTGCAATCCCCATCACGTGGCCGCGGTGCTGGCAAACGTCAACCATCCCGCCATCGCGGCCAACTGGGATGTGCTCCATCCCGTACGGGCCGAGGACATTTCGGTGGCCGAGTCGCTTGCGGTGCTGGGACCGTGGATTCGGCATGTGCACATGCACGATGCCACGTTGGAGCCGGGTCGCATCCGGTACGTGCCAATGGGCACGGGCGCCATTGACCATCGTGAGGTGATCCAGGGCCTGCGCGAAATCGACTACGACGGTTGTCTGAGCGGCGAGTGGATCGGCTACAGTCCCTGGCAGGAACACCTTCCGCACGAAATCGGGCAGTTGCGCCGTTACGAAGCCGACCTTGCCTGAACCCCGTCCATCAACAATACAGGTAACGCCATGAGTGTGAGGGTCGTCGACCACGCCCTGTGGGTCAGGGACATCCGGACGCGCATGCCGTTTCGCTACGGCATCGCAGCCATGACACGGGTTCCGCACCTGGTCGTGGAACTTGAACTCGAGGCGGACGGCCGCCGTACGCGCGGCCTGGCTGCCGAAAGCCTGGTGCCCAAGTGGTTCACCAAGGATCCGGATTCGCCCTATGCGGACGACATTCGGGACATGCTGGCCCAGATTGAGGGTGCCGTTGTTGCTGCCCGGGAGGCGGGCGGACAAGCCTCCGCGTTTGCGCTGTGGCGCCGCGTCTACGAGGCCCGGGCCGAGGAGGCCGACAACAGCGGAACACCCGGACTGCTGGCCAATCTGGGCACAAGCCTGGTGGAACGGGCCTTGCTGGACGGGGTATGCCGCAACCGCGGCCAGACTTTGGCCGACGCCCTGCGGGGAGACGGACTCGGGTTCGAGGCGGACTATTTCCACGCCTCGCTGCGCGGGGCTGCACCTGACCGGATTCTGCCCCGCCAGCCGCTGCGGACCTTGCAGGCCCGGCACACCGTGGGGCTGGGAGACCCGCTGACGGCAGCCGACATCCCGAGGGAGGAAAGGCTGACCGACGGCCTGCCCCAGTCCCTGCAGGCGGTGGTGCGCGTGTATGGCGTGCGGTGGTTCAAGATCAAGATCGGCGGCCAGGCCGAGGAGGATCTGGAGCGGCTCCGACAGATTGCCACTCTGTTGGGCGGCTCGAGGCCCGATGCCCGCTACACACTGGACGGCAACGAACAGTATCTGGACTTTGGGACGTTCCGAACGTTCTGGGAAACCCTGGCCCGGGATCCGGATCTGCAGGCGTTCCGGAGCGGCCTGGAATTCATCGAGCAGCCCCTGCACCGGGATATCGCCCTGGATCGGGAGACCACCGAAGTGCTGCGGACCTGGAAAGACCATCCGCCGGTGATCATCGACGAATCGGACGGAGACATCGGGGGCCTGTCCAGCGCCTTGGCGAACGGCTATCAGGGCACAAGCCACAAGAACTGCAAGGGGGTGTTCAAGAGTGTGGCCAACCTGGGCCGCCTCCAACAGTTGCGCGACGAAAACCCGGACCGGGCCTATGTACTGTCCGGGGAGGATCTGACGAACGTTGGCCCCATTGCCCTGCTTCAGGATCTGGCCGTCCTGGCTTCGCTGGGCATTCCCCATGCCGAGCGCAACGGACACCACTACTTCACCGGCCTGTCCATGCAGGCCGATTCGATCCAGGAGACGATGCTGGATCACCATTCGGACCTGTATCGGCGCCACGTCTTGTCCGGCGGCGACACACCGGTTGTCGCCATCGATGACGGCCGGGTGCAACTGGGGAGCGTGGTTGCGGCTCCGTTCGGCTACGGACCCTCACTCGACCTGGATGGATTCAGCCCGCTTGCCGACTGGGACGTGTCGGCCTACCGCGAGATCTAGCAAGCGGAACGCGTCATGGCAGGCACCACTCCGGTCATTGTCTGTTCGGAGAACGGTCTGGCTGCGGCCGAGGAGGCCATCGAGCTCCTGCGGCAGGGCCGCAGCGCCCTGGACGCGGCCGTGGCGGCCGCAACCCACGTGGAGCAGGATTTGGCGGACAACTCGGTTGGCCGCGGCGGCATACCCGGCATTCTGGGCAACGTGGAACTGGATGCAAGCCTGATGGACGGCCGCACCCGCCAAGCCGGTGCCGTGGCCGCCCTGACCTGGACCAGCCAGGCCGCCCGTTTGGCTCGCACAGTGTTGGAAGAGACCCCCCATGTGTTGGTGGTTGGGGAGGGAGCCAATCGCCTGGCGCGGGCGTGCGGCCTGGCCGAAGAGACCCTGGAACATGAATCCGGCCTGGATGTGTGGCGCAAGCGGTTCAGCAGGGCCGGCATCGATCCCGATGTCCTGACCGACGACGAGGTGCTGGCGGCCGTGAACCGGCTCACGAGCCAGTTGAGTTTGCTGGCGGAGCAGGATGACGAACGGGATATTCCCGACGATCCGGAGACCGGGACGGTCAACTTCCTGGTGCGGGACACGGACGGCAACCTGGCCAGCGTGGTGTCCACGTCGGGCCTGGGCTGGAAGCATCCGGGTCGGGTCGGCGACTCGCCCATCATCGGCGCCGGCAACTACTGCGACAACCGATATGGGACGGCTACCTGCACCGGCATGGGCGAGTTGTGTCTGCGGACGCTGACGGCGAAGTGCGTGGTGGACGGCCTGCGCCGGGGCGCGACGCTGCAGACGGCGGGCCGGGAAGCCTTGCGGGAGTTGGATGATCTGCCCCGCGGGCCCGGCCAGTTCATCGGATTTGTCGCGCTGGCTCCGGATGGCCGCCATGCCGGCTTCAGCGAACGGTCCGGACGCACCTACGGCTGGATTTCGGGCGGCATGCGCAAGGGTGTGCTGTCGCCACGGCTGACGCTGGCGGAACTGGGCGGCTGAACCGGAGATTTCCGGTCCAGTTGGCTGTTATTGGCAGGGATCGCGCAGAGTGGCAGGCATCGGGACGCGGTGTGTTCGGCGAGGGCTGCCTACGGGTAGCTTTGTTCCCCTAGGCATTTCGCATAATCCACCTGATAGGCTCGGTTATCATTTGGCGCCGCTGCGCCTTCACCTGCACCGGCCCTGCCATACCGCTCCCCTGCCTACCTTCGCACTCCCCGGACCAGCGTCCAGCCCTGCCGGCCCTGCGCCATGTGGTGTGCCAATGCTTGTCTCACAGTCCCGTTACCTGTCCAGGATGATTGAGAACCAAAATGAATGAGCGTCCCAGCCACTTGTCACAAGGCGTCGTGCCTGTCATTTTGGTATTGCTGTTGTTGATTGGCTCCTTGTTGCCGGCATCACCTGTGCATGCGCAGGCCGAATCAGCAGAGTCCGACCAGCCAAGCACTGCGGTCGTAGGGGCATACGGGAATCTGAATGAGCACCACGAGGGTCGTTATTCGCTAAATCTCACCGGAGAGCGTGTTGCTGCCACTTTCACGACCACGCGGTCCCCGGTGCATTACTGGGCACGTCAATACGCAGAGCCCCTTTTCTACGTGCCGCCCGACTATCGTCCACCTGTTCCTGTCATCAGGGAAGTTGATGGTCATCACGTCCTGATTGACGGCACGCCGGATCCGGCAAAGCCAAATCCGCGTCGATTTCAACTAAAGGTGGACCCGGACGGCGCGGTGAGGTATGTAGACAACTCCGACCTGGACGGGGTGGGTTACCTGGCATACACCTTGGAAACGATCTGGGGAGTCTCCCTGGTTGCCCATTTCGCGGCGCTGGGAGAGGTCCTGACCGAGACCTGGTCTCGAAGCGGGTTTACGTCGCTACCGGTAGTTCCGTATGTTGCACCGGAACCTGCAGCATCCGACACACCCGAAGGACCCAGCCTGACATTGGCTCTGGAATCTGCGACAGCGCTACCGCCGCAGGCCTCTCAACCGCTGGGTGAAGCCAGGCGATTGCCGGAGTCAGCAGCAGCAGGATTGCTGGCCAAAGTACCCCAGTTGACAGTCCTCACCGCCGACAGGTCGCCCAAGCTGCCAGTCACAAGAAGGGACCTGCCGCCCGCAGGCGGGTTGGAAGTTCAGGCGTTTCAGCCCAGGGGTGATGAAGCACCGCAAGCGCCTCAACCGGGAGACTTGGAAGTGGTCCGCTTCACTCCCTCGGGGCCTGTGGATTGGGTGCCCCGCGTTCACATTGTCTTCTCAAAGCCAATGGTTCCGTTGTCCAGTCACGCAGCGTTGGCTGAACGCCTGCCTGAGGTGACCGTGTCGCCTCCGCTGGAGGGGGAGTGGCGTTGGCAGGGCACGCAGACACTCCTGTTCCAACTCTCCGAAACTCCAGCCGGAGCGACCCGCTACAAAGTCGAAGTAGCACCTGGGATTGAGGCGTTGGACAACTCGACCTTGGAGACCGGCCATACGGGTGAGTTTGAAACACCACGGTTGCGTCTGGAACATTCGTGGCCTTACCGAAGCACACCCCTGCTGCTGGAGCCCTATTTGGTTTTGGGATTTAACCAATCCATAGACGCCCAGGCATTGCTTCCCTCCCTTTCGTTGAACTCAGCCTCCAGGTTGGTTGGCCTTGACGCAATATCCTTGGACGATCCGTCGCTGCCACAACAGGTTCAGGACGTGTTGTCGCGTAGAACACCCGAGCGCACCTTACTGCTAAGGCCTTCAACTCCACTGACTCCGGACACCAGCTACACCTTCTCCGTTGCCCAAGGCGCTCCTTCCGCTGAAGGCCCATTGCGCACCCTGGAGAAGCAACAAACTGAGTGGAGAACTTATGGTCCGCTGAAGATCACTTCGACCGGCTGTCGTCGGCGTGCAGGTTGCTACAAGGGTGATCCGTTTCATATCAGTTTCAGCAACAGTCTGGATCCCGATTCGCTGATCACGGGCATGGTCAGCATTAGGCCCCACCTGCCGGATGGCAAGATGCATATCAGTCCTGGTGGAATCCGGTTGACTGGTGATACAGCTCCAAACACGGACTACACCCTGCGCATCGCTCCGGGGTTGACTGATGTGTATGGTCAGACCCTGGATTCGGTTCAGGAATTGAAATTTCGGACAGGCATCCTTGGAACAGCGGGCCACCTGCATGTGCCGAACTTCTTGGAAGTCCTCCACCCGGACGATGGGGGCAAATACTCACTGCTTACGCGCGATCTGGATGAATTGAAAATTCGCCTCTATCAGGCTTCACCTGAGGACTGGGATAAGTACCTAGTTGCGCGACATAGTCTTTGGGGCGCAAGTTGGGGAACAACAGGGCCTAACAGCAAGCGGCAATTTATGTCGTTTACCGGTGATTTTCTAGGCCGGAAGCCTGTACTGGAGACGACTCTGTCAATAAACAACGGACCCGGCTCGGACATAGACGAAACCATATTGGACCTGAATCCTTTCTTGGTGCAAGGACGCGGACACCTAGTACTGGTAATTGCGATTCCTGAAGAAGCGCGTGGATCAATTTTTTGCGGACATGACTTCAATATCGCTGCTTGGTTGCAAGTTACAGACGTGGGGCTGGATGTTCACACGGACGGCACAACGGTATTGGCTAGGGCATCGGCTTTGACCTCGGGCGAGCCAATTGCCGATCTGGACGTGCAGCTCCCGATTCAAATTACCTCTATCCCTCCAATCGCCACAGACACCGAAGGATATGCTTCCTTTAGTTCGTCCTATCAACCTGAATACTATAATTATGTAGGGATCGTCGGTCAGCAGAATAGTGCCTCAGCCGTGTTGCCCGTGTATGGTTACCAGTTTAGGAACCGGATGTACGTCTCCCATCGCTGGCATGTCTTTTCCGACCGGTATTTGTATCAGCCTGGTGAGGAAGTGCGGATCAAAGGCTGGGTACGTGAAGTCGGAATTACACCTACCGGGGATGTGTCTTGGGCAAGTGCCAATTTGGATGATGTCGCTTACAGCGTTTCAGACGCGAGGGGTGTATTGCTGAAGCAAGGGCAAACCGGCCTATCCCCTCATGGGGCCTTCGACATTGGGTTTCGAGTGCCTCTGGATGCCAATTCCGGACTTGGAACGGCCACGTTTACGTTGGCTTCGTCGATTTTCAAGTCAGTGCAATTCCGCGTTGAGGAATTCCGCAGGCCTGAATTCGAAGTTTCGCTCGCGGTTGGTGAGGGGCATCACCTGATTCAGGATCCAGTGCTGCTGACGACCCAAGCCAAATATTACGGGGGCGGTGTCCTGGAGGGCGCTCTGGTCAATTGGAAGGTATCTGCGCGGCGAGGCCATTATGTTCCTCCTGGATGGCATGACTTCTCCTTTGGCGATGCGGTCCCTTGGTGGTGGTGGCACTCTCCCAGCGACGATACAGTTGAAGAGCAGATGCTGTCTGCGGAGCTAGACGTTCAAGGTAGGCATCAGGCAGTGCTAACTGCGGTCCGTGAACGTCGGACTGCGACCCCTTATGTGTTGCAGGTTGAAGCCACTGTGCAAGACTTGTCGCAGCAGGCAATGTCAGCTTCCAGTAACGTTCTGGTCCATCCTGCCCAATGGTACGTTGGTGGCAAGACCCCCTCCAACGTGGGAAAGGCCGGGGTGCCGTTTGCGATGGATGTGGTGGTTACCAACCTAGACGGCGTTCCTGTCGAAGGGCAGGACATCCGAGTCACTACTCACCAGGTATATGGCACCAAGACCGCAGGAGAGGCTAACGCCGATTCTTCCGGATGCCAGCTTCGTTCCGCTTCTGAACCCGTCAGTTGCAGCTTGGTCTTTTCGGAGGGCGGACTGTGGCGCATCGAAATATCCATTGAGGACGCGACGGGTCGTGAGAGCTCAACGCGTCTTGTGCGGTGGATCGCCGGTGGTGACCGCAACATCTCAGCACGAGGGGTGGAAGACACCGCTGTGACACTGATTCCCGACAAGGACTCATACAAGCCGGGGGATGTCGCGCAGATCCAAATTCAGTCGCCAATCGTGCCAGCCCATGGTACCGTCATTCTCAACAGATCAGGCATTGTCCGCCATGAGCCCATTCACATTCAGTCGGCTTCCCAGGTGTTGCCGATTCCCATTGAGGATGCGCATGTGCCGAATCTGCATGTGTCCGTGTTTCTGACGGGGGCATTGGAGTCTCTGTCTCCAGAAGGTCTGGTAGTCACAAATCAGGCAGAAGGGCACATCAATCTTTCGATTCCGACTTCCGCGCGTGAACTGGGGGTGGACTTGCAGGTGGCCACGCAGGTAGTTGCACCTGGAGGCGAGGCATTCGTATCGGTGCTCATCACCGATCCATCCGGACAGCCCGTGCCTGGTGCGGAAGTGGTGTTGATGGCGGTGGACGAGGCTGTGTTGGCACTTGCCGGGTACCGGCATGCCCATCCGCTGGAGACCTTCTACCCGCCGCGACAGAAGTACCTGTTCCACAACAGCCTTTACAGCTACCTGCAATCCAAAGACTTCTATGTGCCTTGGCACGGATGCAAAGGAGGAGGAGGGGGAGATGGGGGCATGGAGGAGGCTCTTTCAGAACTGTTCCCTGTGCGTTCGGATTTCAATCCTTTGGCCTTTTTTGAACCTTCGGGCATAACCGACGAATCCGGCATCTACCGTGCAGCCTGGGATGTTCCAGACACCATCGGCCGGTACCGAGTGGTGGCGATGGCCAGCTCGGGTGCACGCTTATTCGGTCTGTCAGAGAGTTTCTATACGGTTCGCTTGCCGGTGTCGCTGCGGCCCCAGTGGCCTCGGTTTCTGAACTTCGGTGATCAAGCTGACTTTTCCGTTCTGGTGGAGAACCAGACCGATGAAGAGCTGGAGTTGACCTTGATCGCCCAATCCGACAGTCTGGGGTTGTCATACCAAACTGCAGACCGCGCGTTCGACGCCTTTGGCATCAGCTTGCCCGCCGGAAGTCGCCGGCAGGTCCTGGTACCCGCCCACGCCAGGGAATCCGGAGACGGACAGATGCTGGTCACCGTGTTCAATGAGCAGTTCAACGATTCCGTACTGGGTGTCCTGCCGGTTTACATACCGGCGGCGCAAGAAGGTTTTGCCGCATACGGAACCGCGGACGAGTTGCCTGTCATGCAGGGCCTGGATCTGCCCACCGGTGTTCATCAGGAATTCGGACAGCTCACGGTCACAACGTCTTCGACATTGCTGCAGTCGCTGCTGGACAGTTTCCTGGTATTGAGGGGACACGCTCGCGAGTACCTGTATCCGGAGTTTTTGGCGTCACGGATGTTGGCGAATCTCGCGTTGCGCGATGTCCTGTACGCCTTTCAGTTGCCAGGCCTCCCAGCGCCTGACAGACTTGACCGTGACATACGGGCAGACATAAGGGACTTGCTGAAATTGCAGGGATCATCTGGCGGATGGCCTGTTTGGCGTACAGGGGATATTTGGCCATTTGTCAGTGTTCATGCCATGCATGCCCTGGTAACTGCCCAGGCTGACGGATATCACGTGGCTGATGAAAAATTGCAAAGGGGGCTTGGATACCTTCAGGACATTGAACACCACTATCCAATTGAATATTCACCGGTTACTCGACGCTACATTACCGCTTATGCGCTGTATGTTCGCTCATTGCTGGATGATGTTGATACGGAACGCGCGGTCCGCCTGTTGGATCAGCTTCCGCATCAGACGAGTGAACTGGACGTGATCGCCTGGAGTCTGCTGGTATTGCAGGCTGACGGAACGGTCCAGGATACAGTGGATGAGTGGTATCGGTACGTACTCAATCGAGCGGACGAAACCACAGGCAAGGTGGTGTTTGCCCGACATGCGTACCAGGAGGACGGGCATCTGATTCTGCATTCCGACCGGCGTTCCGACGCCTTGCTGCTGCGCATGTTGATGACGGTTCGCCCTGATGCAGACCTCATCCCGAAAGTCGTGCGGAGCCTGATGGCAGCCCGGAATCGATATGGTCACTGGGGCAACTCCCAGGAAAATCTCTTTGTCATGCAGGCCATGAACCAATACTTCCATGCCTTTGAAGCGACCACCCCCGACTTTCTGGTTCGTGTCTGGATGGATGACACGCTGGTCATGGACACGCCTTTCAAAGGTCGTGAGACAGAGTTGCGGCAGGTGTCGCTACCCATGGACTGGCTGTATGCCGAAGATCCTTCCCGCATCCACATTCAACGTGAAGGGGAGGGCCGGCTGTATTACCGGTTGGGGTTCGACTATGTACCGGACGACCTAAGTATCGACGCTTTGGAGCGGGGATTCACGGTTCAGCGGGTCTACAGTGGTCTTGATGATCCAGAGGATGTCTGGCTGGACGCCGAAGGCCGCTGGCATGTGAAGCTGGGCGCGCGGGTTCAAATCAATGTCACGGTGACAGCGCCGGGTACGCGCCATCACGTGAAGCTCGTCAGCCCTTTGCCTGCCGGTTTGGAATTTCTCAACCCGGCCTTGAAGGGGACGGAGTCGTTCGACGACCCCAATGCTCGTGGTTGGTACTACTGGCCATGGTTCGATCATCAACAACTGCTGAATGAACGGGCTCAGGCCGTGACCACATGGTTGTGGGGCGGTGTCTACCAGTATGGTGCAGTGGCCCGGGCCACGACCGCCGGGACCTTTCACGTGCCGCCGGCTCGGGTCGAGGAAATTTATGCTCCCGAAACGTTTGGCCACGGGGCAAGCGAGATTCTGATTGTGGAGCCTACATAACGACTTGCCGGTGGTTACATTCAAGCTGAGTGTTGTTGACGCCACCCGTTCCGGATGATCCCCACCGGCCCCGGATCAGGCTATCGCCTGTTCAGCACTGTGCTGATGTCCCTGCTCGACTTGATAGGCGACACCTACCATGGGAGGGCCATCTGCTCAAGGTCCTGTCCGAATACGATGCGGTGGCCCTGTTCGGTTCCGTGTCCAAGGAACAGGGACGGTCTGTGTCAGACTCATGGCATGCAACAGCCTTGTGAAGTGCGAAGGGAGACCGGGGGCATGAAGTCGGCTGGCAATCCGCTGACAGGAAATGGCAGCCGGGTGGTAGGCCGGTCCAGCCGGGCTCGACCGGAGCCGCAACATCGGCGCGCAGATGCGGGGACGGTTTTCTAATGCCCGTTTCCCTCGCAATGCCCCAGTTTGGCCAGAGCGTCACCGAAGGGACGGTGGCCGCCTGGCTCAAGTCCGAAGGTGACTCCGTCGAGCGCGACGAAAGCCTGCTGACCATCTCGACGGACAAGATCGACACGGACCTGCCGTGTCCCGAATCCGGGGTTCTGCTCCGGGTGTGCGTGGCGGAAGGCGAGACCGTGGCCGCCGGCACGGTTCTGGCCTGGGTGGGGCAGGCCGGGGAAGCCGTACCCGACCAAGCCGCTCCGCCGACAGAGGAGCCCGTAGCGGAAGAAGAACCGGACCAGTCCAAACCGGTTCGTTCTCCCGAGCGAAGACGGGAGCGCGCAGCAGGCAGCCGTACGGGTTTCCTGTCGCCCGTGGTGGCCCGGCTGGCTGCGGAACACAACGTGGACCTGGATGCCATCCAGGGGAGTGGCCGCGGCGGCCGCATCACGCGCAAGGACATTGAAAGGCACATTGCCGACCGCAGTACCGGTACTGCGGCGCGCGACCCGGACACCGCACCGCAACCACTGACCCCCATGCGGGCCGCCATTGCGGAACACATGAGCCGCAGCGTGCGGACCAGTCCCCACGTGACCACGATTCACGAGTTCGACATGGGAGCCGTGGTTCGTCATCGGGCCGATCACCGGGTCGCATGGGAGGAGCGCGGCTTCAGGGTCACGCTTCTGGCCTATCTGATGAAGGCCGCGACGGAGGCGCTGCTGCAGGTGCCCGCCGTCAACGCCAGTCTGACCGCGGACGGCATCCGGCAGTTTGAGGCGGTACACCTGGGCATGGCCGTGGCCGTGTCGGGCGGTCTGGTGGTGCCCGTGGTTCGCGATACCCAGACCATGTCACTGGAGGACATGGCCGCCGCGCTGGCGGGGGTGACGGAAAAAGCCCGCGCCAGGAAACTCAAGGTCGAGGATCTGGAGGGAGGCACCTTCACCATCACCAACCACGGGGCCGGGGGCAGCGTGGCCGGCACGCCGATTATCCACCAGCCCCAGGCGGCCATCCTGGGCTTCGGGGCCGTGGTCAAGCGGCCGGTCGTGCGCGGCAGTAGTCACCTGTTGCCGGACGCCGACGATGCCATCGTGATTCGGCCCGTATCCTTCTGCAGTCTGTCCTTCGACCACCGTCTCCTGGACGGGGCCGTGGCCGACGAGTTCATGACCGCGGTGCACACGAGCCTGCAGCAGTGGTCCTGACAGGCTGTTCGTCTGCGACAATTTCGTCATGAACAGAGATACGCAACTCGCAGTCATCGGCGGTGGACCAGGCGGCTATGCCGCAGCCATCCGCGCTTCGCAACTGGGGTTCAAGGCCACCTTGGTCGAAAGGGAGCACCTGGGGGGCGTGTGCCTCAACTGGGGATGCATTCCGTCCAAGGCCCTCATCCATGCAGCCGACGTGCTGGAGAGCCTCAAGGACGCCACCGACTTGGGTATTGGCATCGGTGAGATTGTCCTGGACTTTGGCCGCACGCATGCCCGCAGCCGCCAGATCGTGACGAAGCAGGCGCGCGGCCTGCAGTTTCTGATGCGCAAGAACGGCATCGATGTGGTGGAAGGCCGGGCTTCGCTCCGGGATGCCCACACGATCCGGGTGGAGGGTGCTGACGGTTCCGCCTCCGATCTGACGGCCGACCACATCCTGTTGGCGACGGGTGGAAGGCCCCGGGAATTGCCGGGGCTGCCCTTCGACGGCGAGACCGTGCTTTCGTCGCGGCATGCCCTGGATCTGTCGGAGCTTCCCGACCGGGCGGTGATTGTGGGCGGCGGCGCCATTGGTGTGGAGTTCGCCTGGCTGTGGCACTCCTTCGGGGTGGCCGTGACCGTGGTCGAGTTCGAGAACCAGTTGCTGCCGCAGGAGGACGCCGATGTCGCGGCCGAACTGACCAAGCGCTTCCGGGGCCGCGGCATCAAGGTGCTGACCGGATATGCCGCCGACGGCTGGGATGCCGGGGCGGGCGAACTGTCGGTGCGGGACCGGAACAACGGCGATGCAACCCGGTTGCCGGCCGATCTCGTGCTGGTGGCGGCTGGAATTCGGCCCAATACCGAGAACCTGAACCTGGTCGAACAGGACATTGCCCTGGACGCTCAGGGATTCGTGCAGGTTGATGAGCGGCTCCAAACGTCGGTACCCCACATATATGCGGCTGGAGACTGCACCGGGCGTCTGCCCCTGGCCCATGTCGCCATTGCCCAGGGCGTGGCGGCGGCCGAGACCATGGCTGGCCAGGAGCCGGAACCACTCACGGAGGAGCGGTATCGCTTCATGCCGCGCTGCACCTACGCCTCGCCACAGGTGGCCAGCCTGGGCTGGACCGAGGCACAACTCAAGGCAGAGGGAATCCCCTACAATGCGGGCATGTCCAATCTGTTCCCGAACGGTCGGGCGCGGGCCGTGGGCGCCGGCAGCGGCTTCGTTAAGATTCTGGCCGGCGATCCCTACGGTGAAATCCTGGGCGTGCACATGGTGGGCGCCGAGGTTACGGAGCTGTTGCCGTCCTTGACCCTGGCCCACATGATGGAACTCACACCTGTGGAAATCGCGCAGACCGTCCATGCCCACCCCACCCTCAGTGAAGTGGTGATGGAGGCCGCTGCCGCGGTCGAAGGCCAGCCGTTGCACGCATGACGACCGAAACCGCACTCGCCGCCGCGGAAACGCAGGAGGTTGCGCCGGGCCGCAAGTGGCTGTTTGGCCTGGCCCTCGTTACGACCGTCGGCTTGCTCGTGGCCGGCGTGGTGCTGGGGGTGCCCCTGGCGTTCTGGACCTGGCACATTCATCAGGCCGGGATTCAATTGGACGAGGCGGTGGCTTGGCCCGAGCCGCGCTACAGCGATGTCCTGCCGATCTTGCAGGACCCGACGCCGCTGGCTTCAGTGCGCCGGCACTTGGATGAAGCTCGACGCTGGCGTCCCAACCATTTCCACGCCCACCGCATGGAGGCCGTTACGCACATGGCGGAAGGCAATTGGCTGGCCGCGGAGCGCGCCATCGAAGCGGCGGTGGCGGGAGCCGAACGCAATCCGCTGGTGCAGTTCGACCGGGTGCTGATCCACGAGCAGATGATGGATTATCTGGCCGCCCATCCCGGCCAGGGGGTTTGGCAGGCGGTTCAGGATCAGCAGGCATGGCTGCTGCGGCCGGCGGCCGATCGGGTGTGCGCCTATCTGGACCGATCCACGGACTGCGATGCGATCAACCAGACCGTCCCCCTGCCGGTGCACGGAATGGATCCGATCCTGATTCGGGAAGGGAGGCTGTTGGCGGTCCTGAGTGCGGAGCCCATTGAAATCGAAGTGCCCGTGCCGCCCGCCGCGTCCTGGCTGGTGTTTCTGGCCGGGGTGCATCCGGAGAGTTCGCCGCCCCCGCCGGCCGGGGTCAAATTGACCATCGCCGTTCAGGGCGAGGGCCAGTCCGACTGGACCCAGGTGTCGGAGGTGGTCCTGCCGCCTGACAGCCAGTCCACCGGGTGGATTCCGGGTCAGGCGGATCTGGGGCGCTGGGCGGGAACCGCAGTCCGGTTGCGTCTGGGCGCGGCGCCCTTCGGTCCGGCCGTGGGCTGGGCCGACCTTTCGTTCCAAAGCGCGGCCAGCGCCGCCTTTGCCATGCGCACGCCCGAACAGCACTGGCAGCAGTCCCTGCTGGCCGGCGGGTTCCGCAGCAGCGACTTCCAGGCCCTGGCCCAGGAGGCGGAGAACCGGGGCCAGGAGGACCGGTCGGCCGCCTGGCAGCGCCGGGCCGATGTGGTGGCTGCTCACGAACCGCCCCCGGCATCGCCGTAGGCCCGGCGGGCGCGCCCCGGGTTTCCGTCAACGTTTGCCATGGCACGCAGCGCGCAGATTGATGTGGCCGTGCGGTTCTCGGAGACCGATCTCATGGGTGTCGCACACCACGCCGCCTGGGTAACGTGGCTGGAGATGGGACGCCTGGCGCTGATTGACGGCAGCGGCCTGCCCTACACTGAGATTGCCAGGACCCACCATCTGTCCGTCGTGTCAGTCAGCCTCCGCATCCGCCGGCCGCTCGTGTTCGGCGACGTGGCGCGCATCACCACGGTGCTGGACAAGGTCGGCAGCCGCAAGGTCTGTTTCGCCTATGAACTCCACCACCGGGACAGTGGCAACCTGGTCGGCACCGGAGCCACCGAGCATGTCTGTGTGGATTTGAAGGGACGGTCCAGCCGGCTTCCGGACCGGGTCGTGGCCGCCCTGTGCCGCGAACCTGCATCGCCGTGCTGAGCGACCGGCAGGTAGAATGGATGCAGTCGGCATTGATGCGGCCAGCCGGCCCCTATATGGGAATTGTGTTCCGTGAGTGACCTTGGCACCCCTCAAAACCCCATCCGCGTGGCCGTGGTGGGTTCCGGCCCCGCCGGTTTCTACGCCGCCGACTTCCTGCTGCGGGACCAGCGCACCGTACAGGTGGACATGTACGACCGGTTGCCCACGCCGTTCGGTCTGGTGCGGGCGGGCGTGGCACCGGACCACCAGAAGATCAAGGCGGTCACGAAGCTGTTCGACCGTGTGGCGGCCCGGCCCGGTTTCCGGTTCTACGGCAACATCACCCTGGGCCAGCACATCAGGGCGCCCGAACTGGCGGACTTCTACCACGCCATCCTCTACTCCACCGGGGCCGAAACCGATCGCAATCTCAACATTCCGGGCATCGACCTGAGAAACAGCCACACGGCCACCGAATTCGTGGCCTGGTACAACGGCCATCCGGATTATGCCGACCGTACCTTCGACCTGTCGCACGAGAACGTGGTGGTGGTCGGCATCGGCAACGTGGCGGTGGACGTCTGCCGCATCCTGGCGCATACCCCGGAGCGGCTGGCCGAAACCGACATGGCTCCCTACGCCGAGGAGGCCTTGCGGGAGAGCCGGGTCCGGAACATCTACATGCTGGGCCGGCGCGGCCCGGCCCAAGCGGCCTTCACCGTGCCCGAGGCGCGGGAATTGGGCCGGCTGGACGACTGCAGCACGGTGACCCTGCCGGAGGAAGTGGAACTGGACCCCCTCAGCGTGAAGTTCGCGGAGCAGTCCGACGATCGGACGCTGGCCACCAAGCTGGACATCATCCAGTCCTTCGCCCATCCGGTGGATGCATCAAAGTCGCGGACGCTGACCATTCGCTTCCTCACCTCGCCCGCGGCGATGGAAGGGGACGACGACGGCCGCGTTGCGCGCATGAAGCTCGTGCACAACGAATTGGTCGACGACGGCCGCGGCGGTCTGCGGGCCAGTGCCACCGAGTTTGAGGAGTGGCTGGATGTCGGTCTGGTCTTTCGTTCGGTCGGCTACTACGGCGTGCCGCTGCCGGATGTGCCGTTCCGGGAGGACTGGGGCATCATCCCCAACGAGGAGGGTCGGGTTGTCGACATGGATACCGGCCGCCAGATCGTCGGCCACTACGTGGCGGGTTGGATCAAGCGGGGTCCGTCCGGCGTGATTGGAACCAACCGGCCGGACGCCAAGGAAACCGTGGCGCATCTGGTGGCGGACGTGGCTGAAGGCAGACACCTGTTTCCCGTGCGTCCGCATTCCGAGCAGATAGACGAGGAAATCCGGAGTCGGCAGTCGCAGGTGGTGACTTGGGAGGACTGGCAGAAGCTGGATGCCCTGGAGACGGCGCGCGGCGCGGAACAGGGACGTCCCCGCGTGAAGTTCACTTCCGTGGAGGAGATGCTGGCGGTGGTGCGGGAGGCCGAGTCAGCCTGACCCCGCCTAGACCGGCTCATCGCCTCTCAAACCGACAGGCCGGCGTCCCGGTGTCTGGCAAGTCACCCCGGTCTGAGGCAAAATTCGTCCGCGCAATTGCTTTTGAACGGTGGAAGTCGGTCAGGGAAATGTGCCGCAGGATGGAGGATCACCAGTGAAGTTCATCAAATCAATCAAATTGGATGGTCTGCTTTCATTTGCACCCGGATCCCAAACCTTTGAACTGGAACCTTTGAATGTCTTGATTGGACCGAATGGCGTCGGCAAGTCGAACGTGATCGAAACCTTTGAGCTGCTTCGTTCCATGCCGACAAATTTCGCGGATGCCATCCGCGATGGTGGCGGAGCCGGAGAGTGGCTGTGGAAGGGCAGGACCCCGTCGGGACCCGCGGTCATTGACAGTGTAATCTCTAGTTCAGCCACGCCGACAGAACGTGACTTGCGTCATACATTGAAATTCACCAATGTCGATCGCAGGGTTGAAGTGCTTGACGAGGCCATTGAAGAAGCCGAACCCTTTGATAATCATCGTCAACCTTATTTTTACTATCGCTTTCAGGAAGGTCATCCCGTGATCAATGTCAGGCAGGCGGATGACGGCGATCTGGAGAACAACACTTCGAATCGAACACAAAGGTTTCTCAAACGGCAGGATTTGCTGCCTGATCAGTCGGTTCTGGCACAGCGGAACGATCCTGATTGGTATCCGGAAGTAGCTTGGCTCGGACGTGAATTCGGCAGAATTTTTACATTTCGGGAGTGGACTTTTGGACGTTATGGCCCCCTTAGGCAAGCCCAACCTGCCAACTTACCCCAAGACTATCTTTTATACGGCAATCAAAATCTGGGCATGGTGCTCAACCGGTGGCTGCAGTCCCAAGGATCCACTCACTTTGACCGGATGCTCCAACGCTTCCTTCACCGTTACGAGAGATTGCTGACTCCGGTCTCCAACGGACACATAGAGTTTGCCTTACGCGAGGCCGGGTTTGACATGCCCATTCCCGCGACGCGCCTGTCCGACGGAACCGTTCGCTTCATTGCGCTGCTTGTGATCCTGTTGGATCCGACTCCCCCGCCGCTGGTTTGCATCGAGGAACCGGAGTTGGGGCTGCATCCGGATGCCATCACCATGTTGGGTGAATTGATGCTGGAAGCATCGGACCGCATGCAATTGGTCGTGACCACCCACTCGGATGCACTGGTGTCGGCCCTGTCGGACAGGCCGCATGCGGTGGTGGCGTGCGAGTGGTCGGATCGGGGCACTGAACTCATCAGGCTTGATCCGCGGCAGTTGGACCATTGGCTGGAAAGCTATCAGTTGGGTGATGTGTGGCGCATGGGCGCATTGGGGGCCAATCCATGACGAAGGTCCACATCAAAATTTTTGTGGAGGGAGGAGGCGACGGCAAAGACGGAAAGGCGGCCATTCGCAACGGAATGGACGGATTCTTGGAGGAAGTTAAGGAGGACGCACGCCGCAAAAGGATCAAATGGCAGTTGACGGCTTGCGGCGGTCGCGACGAGGCCTTCAAAAGATTCATGAACGAAATTGAACGGTCGGCATCCGACTTTGTGGTCCTCTTGGTCGATTCGGAGGGTCCGGTGCGCAAACCTCCACGGCTGCACTTGAAGGAAAGGGATCATTGGGATTTGTCAGGAGTCAGCGAAGACAACATTCATTTGATGATTCAGATGATGGAAACATGGATAGTCTCGGACGTGAACGCGCTTGCCGAGTTCTACGGCAATAATTTTCGACAGTCGGTGCTGCCGCGTGCGGTCAACTTGGAAGATACGCAGAAAAGAGATATTGAAACGGCATTGGCGAGCGCCACCAGGAGCACCACCAAGGGCGAATACAAAAAAATCAAGCATGCCAGAAAGTTGTTGGAGAGGTTGAATCCGAAGGTTGTTGGGGGACGTTGTCCCAGCTGTGAGCGTTTGTTCAACGTATTGCAAGAGTTTATCGATTCTCACTGAATGTGTTGGCCTTGTGCTGTTTCATGGTTTGGACAGCTTGGAACCGGTTTCACGCTTTCTTTCCGGTTTGCGGCGCGTCCGGCATGATTGGAGGGTGAAGCGAGAGGCTCCGGCCCCCAAGGGAACTGCACAAGACCTGCCATCGTTGATGGACACAAACACGTCTTCGATAGGAGTTTCCCGTGCGACTGCTGCACAATATACTTGCATTGGTGCCTGGCGGCAAACCGCAGGCGGCCTACATTGCCCACATGGCGGGGCTGCCGCGGTGGTTGCCGGAGCGCGTCAACTTCACCCAAGTCCGAGCACTGCGGCGGCCTAGTGGCGCGCACCCATTCGGGCTGGTTCGCCCGGCAATCCCCGGGTGCTATCCGGCCGCGCCGACAGACGTGCGGAGCGGCCACCAGTAGGGAGACGGCTGTTAACACGGCCCTGCCCCTGTTGCGGGAGGCGGTTGCGGCCGGGAACATCCTCAAGGTGCGCTGGGTGGCCGCTGAAGGCGATAGGCATGGCATCCGAATGTCGTCATAGCAGTCGGTACCGTACGCGATGAGATGCAGTGCGCCGCCCCGTCCCCAGTGGGTGTACTCCCGCATCGATGTGAGGGAAACAGCGCCTCGGGTAGAGTCATGCCTGTCCAGTAAGGAACCAACAACCTATAGTGATGTTGGGTGCTGGTTGAAGACGAAGTGAATGAAGGATTGCCATGGTGATGGATCGAGAGCAGAAGTATCGGGAAATAGCGATCCGGGGCAAGTATCAAAAGCTGTACACGCATCTATGCAGCCTTCCGGGCCAGGAGTGGAGAACCACCTTCGGTGAGATCGAGGCAATCATAGGCTTCGAGCTGCCTGTGTCCGCGCGCCGTCATCGATCCTGGTGGTCCAATCAGGGCGGCGGCAACGTGCACAGCCAAGGGTTAGCCTGGGGTGCCGCCGGTTGGAAGACGGCCGAGGTGAATATGGATGACGAGAAGCTGCTCTTCAGAAAAGATCGTCGCCCCGAGGCGATTCGCAAACCCAGGCTGGACGAGGTATGGCCTGTCCATCCCACTGCGGTGTGGCCGGAAGGACTGAGTCTCAGGCGGGAAGACATGGACGAGGACAGGGTTTCGCCCTGATGTTCATGGACATCAACGTCCTCGTAGACTCCCGCATCCCTCAGGCCCCTCACCACGAGATTGCCAGGGAGTGTTTCTCTCTCCCTCGATGGCTATGAATCGCTGAGAATTAGCCGGCAGGTTGTACGGGAATACCTGTCGGTAATGACACGGCCGCAGCCTCGGTCGGTTTCCATCACGGTTGAGGATGCGCTGGATGATGTGGCCAGACTGACTCGCAGCTTCGAGATACTTGAGGATGGGCCCGTGGTCACCGAGACTCTCATCGCGCTGTGCCGCGCGATTCCCATGGGCGGCAAGCAGCCCCACGACGCCAACATTGTCGCAACCATGCTGGCGTACGGGACACGTAGGCTGCTAACGTTCAATACAGCAGACTTTCGCCGCTACGGAGACCGTATCGAGTTCGTGGACAACTCGGCCGAACTCGCGACAATCGCAGACGAGGATGCATCACAGACACTGCTCGATGCCAGAGTGTCCGCAGGCAGGCAGCCAGATCTCTCCGTATTCTTCCCACTGAGGCAATCAAGGACTAAGCGGGAACTGTCCGACCCAACTGGTCGGCCGTAGGCTCCGCTCAGCAAAACCAGTCTTCGGTGAGCCGCGGCGGCGGAGGCAGCTGCGGCCCCAGCGGGCGCTCGCCCGTGCCTTCGGCGAGCGCCCTGACCTGCCGAAAGAGCCGTTCGCCGGACCAGTCCGGCCTGTCCGCCACCAATTGTTCCACTTGGGTCTGGAGGGCGTCCATCCCGGGATCCGGGTGATGCCAACGCCACTGGAACTCCGCCGGTTCCAGTCGCTCCAGCCACGGTGCTCCCCGGTTTGAGTCCAGGAGCCAGCTGTGCGGTGGAATCAGAAGGCGTAGAGCCAGCTGTATGGGTGGCACGGCGTTGATCAGGCCATGTTCCTCGATCCAGTCCAGCATGTCCAGGTAGTCACGACGTGATGTCCAGGGTGTGAAGGGCAGCCAGGTGGGATGGACGGGCAGGTCGAGTTCCGCCAGCAGTGGCAGGACCCGTTCCATGTCCCGTACGGTGTGGCCCTTGTCCAGCCGCTCCAGGATGTTGTCGCTGACGGCCTCGAAGGCCGAGACCACGAACGCGGCCCCGTTGGCCTTGAGTGCGGCCAGGTACCGTGCACGTCCGAGCAGGTGTTCGACCTTGGTCGTGAAGTCGAAGGTGACCTCCGGATAGGTTTGGTGCAGCCAATCCGTCACTTTCAGGGCATGGCCGGGTCCGTTCAGGAAGTCGGGATCCACAAACGAGATGTGTCCGGCGCCGGCTTCGACTTGTTGCCGGATGTCACCGGTGACGGACTCCAAGTCCCGGATGAAGAAGCGGCCGCGATAGACCGGCACCACGGGACAGTGGCGACAGGTGTGCAGGCAACCCCGGCTGGCGGCCACCTGCCCGGCCATGTGGAGGGAGCCGTCGGCTGCCTGGAAGCGTGCGTATTGTTCCAGGTCGGGCAGTCCATGCCGGTCCGGTTGGGGCAGGTCCAGCCTTGTCCGCAGGGACAGTTCCTGGAGCGGGATCTCGGCTGCTGTGGTCAGACACGCCTGCGAACCCGTTGCCTGTAGGCACCACTCCGTCAGGGCAAGTTCGGCCTCCCCCGCCAGCACATGGTCCGCCGTGTCCGTTTCCAGCAGGTATTGGGCGTTCAAGCCTGCGTACAGGCCGTAGAAGGTGATGGGCACGTCCGGCCAGCGCAACCGCAGGGCAGAGACCGCGGACACCGCCAGGCGCAGGGCGGTCTGCATCGGCACGGAGACCGCGATGGCATCGGGAGGTGCGGATGGGAGGCCGGCGAGGGTCTGGACAGAAAGATCCAGCACATCGACCGCAAACCCGCGCTGTTCCAGAACCGCCTTGGGCTGGGCCAGGTTCAGGGGCTGCAGACCGGACTCGTAGCAGGCGATCAGTAGGACGCGGCCTGCCGTTGCCGTGAGGTCCGATTGATTGAGGAGAGGTTCGTGCCCGGGTGCTCGGGCAGATGTCGGAGGCATAAAGCAATTCTGTCACAAGAGGCGTATGCAGTGAACGGTTCATCCATCCGCGTTGCTTGGCCGTCGCCCATCGGAGATCTTCCAGACGGATGTTCAAGTCGTTTCGGTGATTGAGGTCGGCGACTCCCTGCGTATGTGCGCAATCATCCCTACTGTCCTCATTCCCCCACCAAGTCGTTGCCCCGATGCTCCTGTGAGCGGAAGCATCCGAATTCGTCTCCTGCCCGGCGATCGGACGGCATATTGGGCAAACATGGCCCCGACCATCCGCAGCATGAAGCAGAAAGGCCCCGTGAAAACGGGGCCTTTCTGCTTGTCTGTGTCAGTGAATTGGAGCTCTCATAGGCATTGTCCCAAGTTAGAAAGTCAGGGTATTGTGGCTAGCCCCGGTCACCGGAACCGTGTTCGCCACGGCCTTCACCACGGGCTCCGTGCTCACCGCCGCTTTCGCTACGGGAACTGTGTTCGCCGCCGCTTTCGCCACCGGCTTCGCCGGAGCCCACTTCAGCGTGGGGCACCCAGCCGTCGAACTGACCCGAGGCCGGCATGATGATGCCGAACATCTGGCCGGGTGCAATGTTCACCGGGCGCGTGGGGCCGAGTTCGATGCCATTCGACAGGTGGATCTCCACCCGTACCCGGTTCAGGATGCGGTTGGTGGTGTTCTCCACGATGCCGACAAAGGCGTTGTCCACAGGCCGGTAGGCCATGGTCAGCCGGGCTCCCTGGCGCACCTGGTCGAAGGTTTGGTTCAGGGTCAGGAGGTTGCCCGACCCTTCCTCCGAACTCTCGGAGCCTTCACTGCCCTCGCTGCCTTCGCTGCCACTTTCGCCACTGCCACCTTCAGCACCCTCGGTGCCCGTGTGGGCCACGGGGCCGGGGCCGCCGCAGTCGAATACTTCCATGTGGATGACGTAGCCGTCGAAGGCCACGCCGGCCAGGCTCGGCTCATTGGCCACCGCCAGGCTCGACGTCGCTTCCTGGCCCGGGTTCAGGTCGCCCATCGGATCCGGTCCCAGTTCGCCCACCGTCGCCGTGCCCGACTTCAGGTGCGGCTCGGCCTGCACGTAGCACAGCTGCTGCTGGGTCGTGTTCCGCACCGTGGTGTGGACGGTCTGGGTGGCCGCATCGTACCGGGCGGACACCGCCAGGCCACCGAGGACGCCGTTCCACGACTGGTCGAGCGGAATGACGGGGCTGGACATGGCGGCTTCCATGGCCGCCTCATTGGCGCCTTCGCCGCCGGGTCCGTGGCCTTCGCCGCCGGCCCCTTCGCTGCCGCCTTCACCGCCGCTTTCGCTGCCAGCGCCTTCGCCGGAGCCCACTTCGGCGTGGGGCACCCAGCCGTCAAACTGACCCGAGGCCGGCAGGACGATGTCGATCACCTGGCCGGGGGCCAGGTCGACCGGGGTCGTGGGCCCCAGTTCCACGCCGTTGGAGAGGTGGATTTCCACCCGCACCCGGGTCAGGGGGACATTGGTGGTGTTCTCGACCGTGCCGACAAAGGCGTTGCTGGCGGCGTCGTAGGCCATGATCAGCCGGGCGCCCAGGCGCACCTGGTCGAAGGTTTGGTCCAGTGTCAGGAGGTTGCCCGACCCTTCTTCCGAGCCTCCGCTTCCTTCACTGCCCTCGCTGCCGCTTTCGCCGCCGGCTCCGTGTTCTCCACCTGAGCCTTCACTACTCTCGCTGGCCGGGCTTGCCACCCCGGCTCCATGTTCGCCCGTTCCCTGTGGCGGTACGACACAACCGCTAATGCCGGCTGTGGCCAGGACGATCATCAATGCCAGGAGCAGCGCAACCTTGCGCCGAGCTCGTGGACGCTTCACTCGCGGTTCGTATGTGTTCATCTCGATCTCCTTGCTGTTGGGGGGAGGCATGCCACCCCGGGTTCCATGCAAGTAGTGTTGGCGACCGATGTGAAGACTTTGTGCACAAACTGGTCAGGCATTGGGGAGAGTAGGAGGCTGGTCTTGGCAGGGGTATTGCCGGTTGAATTTGCATGCCTGTCATGGGTCTGTAGAAGTGGTGAACATGGCAAAGCTGAGGGGAATTGGTCATTGGAGGCAGAGTCTCCGGAATCCACCACCTTGGTTCCTGACGGAGTGGTTGGGAACGGGAAGCAGAACAGGTGGCACGGCGTTGCACCATGCGCTGATACCATCATGTTGACGGTTGAAGTTGGCATGTCCAGGCAGGTTCGAGTAGCAGCCCTTTGTCCGGCAAATCTACAGAAAGCCCCGGATATCATCTCCGTCCGCGAGCCGGGGATGTTTCACCCGAGTGGAGTCCTGGCAACCTGCTACAGGTCTTCATCATTTGGAACAGTTGAGTGCGAGTAGAGGAAACCGGAATGCCCACCCTTGACCGCGTCACCATTCGTGGAGTTAAGACCATCAAGGAGTTGTCCAACTTCGACTTGGGCCGCATCAATGTGCTCATAGGCGGCAACGGATCCGGCAAGAGCAACTTAAACTTGGGTTCTTCCATCTGATCAGCGAGTTCGATCCCTCCGACATCATCGTTACGGAGACCGAGGACGGAATGACTACTTTCAACCGGTTGGACGAATCGCAACTGGGAGACTGGCTTGAAGAGTACAGTCTGGGCAATCTGTGGCTGATGAACCACCTTGGTGACAGGCGTGCGCGGTGAGAACCGTCGTTGTTCACGGCAACGGCCAGACCGTGGAGGATCTCAACGCCCTGTCCGGTTCGGTGGTGGGCAAAGGGACAGCGATGGCTGTTGGCGCCATTGGCTGAGGGCAACCACTCCATGACCGGGAACGCCGCGGTACCGGCCGCAATCCAAGGCTGGCTTCGTTCGCGGCACCCTTACGGCGTCATGTGTCGTGCCCAGCAGTCATCTGCCGCACATTCTCCACCAGATCCGTTACCAGTTCTTCACCGATGCCACTGTGGCTGTAACCGTGGACTATGGCGTTTCTGTACTTCTGCACATGGGTCAGATGGCGATATTCCTTCCTGGACAGGATTCCGAGGAAAGTCGCCTGATTGAGAAGGTGTTTCGTGGTGGTGATGCCATTTCCCGGCTCTCCGTGTTCCCTGATCAACACCCTGAACGCAGCCTCGCAGGCCACCCAAGCAAGTAGGAAAGCGGCATCGGAATGGCCCGCAGCGAGCAGGTTTTCGGCTTCCTCAATCCGCTGGAGGATGTTTCCGCGTTCCAGCGGACGTTCACCTTCGGGCGCCTCGAGCTTCTCCGGCTGAGCCACCAGGAGCAACTCGAGACTCCATCCGGGTTTGGAGTCGATAATCTCGGCCAACTCACGGATTTTGGGATTCGCTGCCAGTGAAGACCGGGATTTGACCTCGACCACCTTTGTTTCGCCGTCTTTCCGGGCAATCAGGTCGGCACGGTAGCCAGGCAGGAAATCAAGGGTTTCTTCCAGCGCAACCTCGTAGCCTTGGCCGCGATATTCGTCGGCCTTTTTGCACAGGAGAAAGTACTCGGCGTTGGTCGCTGTTTCCATCAGAACGCTACTTTGAGGTTCAGTGCGTTGACGACGGAGAAACTGCTTTGCGTTGGTGAGACATTCACGCAAGCTCGGTGAGGGCTCATGGACCTGCAGGTTTGCTGTCCGGCCCCTCTTCCTGCATCCCGGGTCGAATATCTGGGATGCACTTGCACACACCTTGCCGATATCGACTGGCACCCCTTTGCAATTCCTCTTTCCACGCCCGCCGTTTGCTGTGACGGCGTGCTGGACGGGACACCGGAGGACCGTCGATGAAGAATTCAAATGGAAGCGTCAATCCTGCTCCTTCGTGGCCAGTTGCTGCCTGCGATGAACCCCGAGAGTGCCGCAACATCCCTGCAACCTCGAACTTCATTGACCAGCGCTGCCATATGGTTGAAACCCCATCGAACTACGCCATGGCACTGACGAGCCAGGTCACGGTCTGAGGGAAGGCGATCACGATGACCAGCGCCAGCCCCTGCAGGGCCATGAACGGCAAGGCCCCCTTGTGGATGTCGATGACCTTCACCTCCTTGGGCGCGACCGTCTGGAGATAGAAGAGCGAGAAGCCCACCGGGGGCGAGATGAAGGCCATGTTCAGGTTGATTGCCATCATCACCCCGAACCAAACCAGATCAACGCCCAGCGCATGCGCGGCGGGCACGAAGAGCGGCATGGCGATGAAGCTGATCTCGATGAACTCGAGGTTGATGCCGAGCAGGAAGATGGCAATGTTGGCCACGATGATGAAGCCCCAGAAGCCGCCCGGAAGTGATGTCAGGATGCCCTGAACGAAGTCCTGTCCGCCCAGCCGGTCGAAGACGAGGCCAAAGAAAGTCGAACAGAAGAGGATCATGATCACCAGCGCCGTGATGTTGGCCGTGGAGCGCGCGGCCTGCTTCAACACGTTCCAGTTCAGGGTCCGGTTCAACAGCGAGAGAACGCAGGCGCCGAACGCGCCTACGGCCCCGGCCTCGGTGGGAGTCGCCAGGCCGAAGAAGATGCTG
Organism: Caldilineaceae bacterium; assembly: GCA_965219935.1. Classification (GTDB taxonomy): domain Bacteria; phylum Chloroflexota; class Anaerolineae; order Caldilineales; family Caldilineaceae; genus Bin34. The sequence continues at coordinate 3,954,722 of CBDCOU010000003.1, forward strand.
CCCAGCACCGAGAATATCAACACCAGTGGCGGGACCACCGCGACGAAGGCACGGCGCACCAGGGCCCCGCCCTTGAGCGTGCGCGCCTCGGGTGGCAGGGGCGGTGCCAGTTCCGGCTTGATGAACGCCACCACCAGAACATAGACGGCGTACAGGCCGGCCAGGATCAGGCCGGGGAACAGGGCGCCCAGGAACAAATCCCCCACACCCACCCCGATCTGGTCGCTCAGAACCACCAACACCAGGCTGGGTGGCAACAGCTGCGCCATCGTGCCCGACGAGGTAATGATGCCGGTGGCCAGTTGGTGGTTGTAGCCGTAGCGCACCATGATCGGCAGGGAGAGCAGACCCATCACGATTACGGTCGCCGCCACCACGCCGGTGGCCGCGGCCAGCAATGTACCCACGATCACCACCGCCAAGGCCAAGCCTCCGGGAACCGGTCCCAGCAACTGCCCCACGGTGTCCAGGAGGCGCTCCGCCAAGCCGGACTTCTCGAAGATGGCCCCCATGAACACGAAGAAGATGATTGCCAGCAGCGTGAAGTCCGACATCGTGCCGAACCACCGGTTGGGCAGGAGGCGCAGCCAGCGGATGTCGAACACCCCCACCGCCAGGCCGATGACCAGGAAGAGGAAGGCGGTGCCGGCGAAGGAGTAGGCCACCGGGTACCCGTAGATGATCAGTCCGAAGAAGACCACGAACATCACGATGGCAAGCCATTCAAACCCCATGCGCTACCTTTCCTGTTGACTGTCCGAATGGTCCGTAACCGGCCTACTCCAGGCGCAGGGGCGCTTCGGCCTCCTGCAGTTCCTCGCCTGCCACATCCTCGCCGTGGCGCAGAACGCGGAACAGTTTCGCCTGCTCGGCCAGCACCTGCAGGGCCAGCAGGGCGAAGGCCAAAAGAATGAAGGATTTGATGGGAGCCCGGTTCAGGCCGTCCGGGTCCGGGGAAATCTCGCCGCAATAGGCTCCGCGCAAGTCCAGGAAGTCCACGAAGTACAGGATCAGCCGACCCGGTGCGGCCGGCTCATCCCCGGCGAAGCACCAATGACCGGAGGCATCAAGGCCCCAACTGGTCAGCAGGGGATCCCAGGTCTCGATCACGCCGATGGCGCAGAACGGCAGGATCATGATCCAGTTGAGCCAGAAGTCCAGCTTGGCGCGTCGTTTGAGCGACCACTTGGAGTAGATGAAGTCCACGCGCACGTTGATCCCGTGCTGCATGATGTAGGCGAACCCGAGAAAGAACACCAGGGAGAAGAGGTACCACTGCAACTCGATGAAGCGGTTGGAGGAGAGCTGCAGTCCCAGGTAGCGACCAATGAAACGGGCTCCCACGTTGTAGACGCCAATCACGACCGTAATCAGGACGAGATAGACCGCGACCTCGCCCACGAAGTCGGAGATGGCGTCCACCGTCTTGGAAAAGCGTCGGGTGATGGGCATGGCAGGGGGAGTGGGGTAAACGAACTTCGCCGCCGATGTCTGTGGGGGCTTGGTGCCCGGCTCCGTGGATTTGTTCGCTTGGAGGAGCCGGATCGCTGGGTTCAGCCACCGGTGCCCCGGTGTAAGCCGGCAATGCCATTGTACTTGCCGGCGTGTTGCGCAGGCTATGCAGACGGATACACGGGTTTGCGACGTCCGGCACTATCTGCGGTATGCATGGTGGTTGCCAGGAGCCATCACTCCCGCGCGTCCAGCCGGTTGAGGTTCCCGCTCCACCGGAGGATGCCGGCATCCGCAGTCAACAATCGGTGCCCTGCCAAGGCGGTACTCACGATGATGCGGTCGGCAGGGTCGGCGTGAAAGTCGGGCAAGGCGTTGGCGCGGATGCCAATCTCCCCGTCGACGGGAATCTCCGCGAGGCCCTGCCCAAGCAGTTCTCGACGCCACAGCCCGACATCCTCCGTGAAGTCCAATCGGCCCTTGTTTCTGAGCATCGCCACTTCCCAAAATGTCATGGCGGATACAGCCAGCTCCTGGTCGCGAAGTGCGACATCCATCATCCGCCTGGCGCTCTTTCCCAGGTGGTAGTCACCGGTCCAAAGCCAGACAAGCACATGCGTGTCCAGAAGAATCATGGATTCAGCACACTGTCCGGATTGGCCTCGGCCTGCCACTCGACATCGACGGGACTGATGATGTCGCCAACAATCTTCATCCGGTCGCGGCCGGCGCCGAACAGCGACTTGGGGGGATCCCGAAATGGTACGAGGCGGGAGACCGGCTTTCCGTGTTTGGTGATGACGATCTCGCTGCCCTCGTGCGCCACCTCGTCCATGAGTTGAAGGCACTTGGCTTTGAACTCCGACGCCTTCATGGTTCGAGTGCCACCTGAGTTGTTGCCGGATTCCATTGCACTGATTTTCCAGACTGGCTTTGTGACAATAATCATACCATGGTCATGACCATGGTCATTATGTGAATTTCACACCAACTCTTTTCCATGCCTGCCAACGGTGCGTTGAGGTTTCAGATGCCCGCGTCCTGCACATTGCTGTCCTGGTTCTTCCGGGCTGAGCGGTGCCGTCTCCAACACTCAATTGAGTCCATTGGTTGGGTGGATTCCACGTAGCGACCGGGCAGGTGTTTGACCTGTCGCAGACAAAGCCCTTCAGGGGCCTGAACACAGCGGTCGCATAGTGTGGCGAAACTGTGTCTTTGACAGTTTGGGTGAACGATCACCATTTTGAACTACGCAGGAGATGTATCGAGTGCTCCTGGCCGACGCATCATCGTTGATTGTTCTCGCCAAGCTGCGGCGCTTGGAACTCCTGTACGATCTCTACGGCAAGGTGCTCATCGGTCCGGTCGTGAAAGCGGAAACCATTGAAGCCGGCCATGCCATCCGTGCCCGAGGGGTGGAACAGATCGAGAATGCCCGGGCGAGTGGTGGGCTGCAAATGGCGTGTCCCCGCTGGGGAACGCAGCTTCATGGAAGGCTTGGTGTGCCGCTCCCGGTTGGATCGGGGAGAGGCCGAGGCCATCGCATTTGCGAGCACGCGGGACCTGCGCTTGATCGTGGATGACAAGGAGGCATGAAGCGTGGCAGTGGCCGCCGGAGTCAAAATCGTGGGTACGGTGGGTGTGCTGCTCGAGGCCTGTCTGGGGCGTATCTTGATCTGGAAGAACTGGAGGCCGTACTCAGGACCTTGTCCAGGTGCTGTGGATTTCGCCAGCTGTAGTCGCTGAGATCTTGAGACTTGCGAGGGAGGCGAGGATATGAAGAAGGGGCAGATGGTAGGAGCGCGACTTCCCATGGGGCTGGTTCGTGAACTGGAATTCATCGAGGAAGTTGAGCAGGCTGACCGTTCGACCACTGTGCGCCGGCTGCTCGCGAAGGCGGTTCGGGAGTGGAAGCTCGAGCACTACGCACGGCAATACGGAGACGGGAAACTCACGATGGCGCGGGCGGCCCGAGATGCGGGCGTGTCCCTTTGGGAAATGATGGAATATATCCGGGGCAGAAAGGTCGCGGTGCAATACGATCTCGAAGATCTTCGACAGGATCTGGACACCATCTCCGAGAACGTCGCAGGTACACCGCGGTGAATATGAATAGGATCCTGTCACCGCACACAACAAGGTGATGACAAACTCTTGACAACCTGTGCCAGGACCCCGGCCCTGGATGGCAAGGTCTGGTGGTGTATTGAGCCGTACCTCACATACCTTGGGTTCAAGACCAACAGGGTTGAGTGTCGTCCTACAGAGTTACCATGGCGATTGACGATGCTGAATTCAGACAAACCATCAACACCAAACCGCAATACAAGCCGGTTACCCCGGGAATGCCGGCCCAAGGCCAGCTGCCCGGCCGCATCCAGCGGCTGATCCGGCCCAACGCCAGCCACAACCAAAGAACACACAGTCCCAGTATCAGGGAGACCGGCACGACCGCCGCCAGAACTGTGGCCACCTTGGCATCGGCAGCTCCCAGCAGGCCCTCGCGCCACATCAGCCAGACGCAAACCAGGACCAGGACAGCCAAACCCAAGCGGTCGGCACCACCCAGCCAGTGGGCCAGCGGCAAAGCTGCCAGGAACGGTGGCACCGTCCACAGGTTCATGACCCTCCGGTCCCGCCAGTCCTGTCGGGCGCAAGGCAAAAGCCACCAGATCAAGGTCGCCTGCAGCCAGAAGGGAAGTTCCATCACGGCTTCAGGGGAATCCGAAACGGCATGCAGACCGCTCGCACCATACCCAGGCCACCCTGTGAACCTGGATGGTTCAAATTTGCTCCACCACGCACCGGGACAGCCGGCCGGCGATTGTTCGCTGGTGCGCCACTCAGGTCAGGCTGTCCAGAAGCGGCACCATCATCGGGGCCAGCACCAGGGCCATCAGGGGCAGGAAGAAGAACAGAACCGACGGGACGGCCAAACGGCTTTCGAACTTCTCCGCCTCCCGCAGGGCCTTGTCCTTGTAGGACAGGATCAGCGAACGGGAAAGGCTTTCCATCAGTTCCGGTCCCGCGGCGCCCTTGCGCGCCGCGATTTCAATCTGCAACGCGAAGGCGCGCAGACTGGGCAGTCGGTAGCGCTCCACCACCTCGCGCCAGGTCCCCTGTGCCTCTCCGTGACTGAACATCGGGCGCCGCGACTGCCGCGATTCGTGCAGGGCCAGACGAATGATTGCCGCCAAGGGGCCGCCGAACTCCCCGGCCCGCGCGAGCGCCTGCTCAGGCGGCACCCCGGCCGCCATCTCGGCGGACATCAAGGACAGCAGTTCCGGCAGCGAACGCTCGAGTGACTTCCGGACTCGGCGGACGCGCGCCCGGAGGCGCACAAACGGCACCACTGCCGCCACCGCGGCCACGAGCATCAGGGCCGGCATCTGGTTCACAAGTCCCAGGCCTCCACAGAGCAAAGCCACTGCGGCGATGCCCAGCAGGCGGGGGAGCGACGGCTCCTCGCCTTCCAGGGCGGCCCACCGGCGCTGGTGCGCAAACAGGCCGAACCACCGTTCCTGCCGCTGTGTCGACATGCGGCGCAGCAGCGAATTGCCCAGGGCTTCGAAGCGGTCGTCGCCATCCGCCAGAAACGCGGACAGCCGCCCCTTGAGCGAACGCCGATGCGCCGCGTCCAGCAGCAGACCGGTTACGGCATGAACGGCCAGGCCCGCCAGCAGGGCACCGGCCGCAACCAATACGCCACGGGCGCCGTCGGCCCGGAGCAGTTCGGGGAGGGTTGGCCCCAGCAGTTCATCCCAGGACATCGGAAATCATTCCGTTGAGAAAGTAGTAGCCGAACGCCATGGTGCCGAGGGCGCCCACGAGCACGAATTGCGATGTGGGCAGGGCATAGCCGGCGCGCAGGCCGGGCGACAGGGCCATAAGGGCAATTACGACACCCATGATGACAAGCAGCATCACGATCGAGTTGCGGGCGCTTTCGGCCTTGGCGGCGGCCACGGCCCGCACCTCAAGCAGGGCCTGGAGGCCGGACGCCGATCGGGCAAAGGCGCGTGCGAACCCCGTACCGCCCGTCTCGGCCATGCGACCCAGCTGAAACACCACCAGGGCCAGGGAGGGAGAGATGCGCAGGGCTTGGGTACGCGCATGGGCCAGAAAGTCCCGGCCCTCATGCCGCAGGCCCTGTTGATACAGCTGCATCCAAACCCTCAGGGCGGAGGATTCCGGATCCAGCGTGTCCACCACTTCGTCCAGGCAGGCGGTCATGGATTCGGTTAGGAGCAGCATGGCGCCCAGGCGGCTGACGAACACCGGCAGCTCCTCCTCGATCCCGGTCTGAAAGCGATGCCAGCGGCCGCGCAGCCAGGCATCGGCCACGGCATAGCCCAGGAGGCCGCCCATGAGGGCCGGGACCACGGGAAAGCGCGCCAGCAGCAGGGCAGTCACCGGAAGCAGGGATCCCAGCAGGCGCAGGTGCCAAAGCCGTACGCGCGGCGAGCGAATGTGCAGGGAACCAAGGATGATGCGTTCGGGGTCCACGCTGATGTTCCGGCGCACGGCGGAACCGGCGGCATCGTCCAGGCCGCGGTAGGGGGCCAGCCAGGAAGCCAGGCGCGCGGACTCCCGCTGCCGTCGGCTGCCGGGCCAGCGCAGGTGGGGCCAAAGCCGGGCGATTGCCAAGCCCGCGCAGGCGCACCCGGCCAGTAGGACGACCTGTTGCCAGTCGAACGGCAAGGCCAGGGTTTCGGGATGTGGGAAATCCATCAGGCTTGCTCCCCGGTTTCGGTTGGGGCCGTCACTTTGGCGTCTGCGGAAGCCTCCCGCTTTTTGCGAGTCGACGCGGTGCGCCGAGTGGTCTTGCCGACGGCGGCCTTGCGCGGAGCCTTGGATTTGGGTGTCGCGGCCGGAGCCGTGGACAAACTCGGGGTTGGGGCCGCATGTTCGGATTGCCAGACCGGTTCAAAGCGCACGTCGTGGGTGGCGCCCGTCTCCTGCCGCACGCCGTAGACCCCGAGCACGCGCCGGCGGCCTTCCGCGAAACCGATGTGCACCACCTGCTGAATCGCCTGGACAAACATGGTGCGGGAGGCTTCAAAGGGCACGCCGGCATCGGCGAACATGATCACGCCGAGACGGACCAGGGCTTCCAGGGGGCCGTTGGCATGGAACGTGGCCAGGCCCGAGTGATCACTCATGAATGCCCGGAACAGGGACAGGGCGGCATCCCCGGTGCGGACCTCGCCCACCAGAATGTGGCTGGGAGCCATGCGCATGGCATCGTCCACCCCGTTGGTCACGGTGTAGCCCGGGATTGAACTGCCCGGCGGCGCCGGGCGTGCCTCCAGGGTGGCGACATTGGGATGGGGCAGCCACAGTTCCTCGGGATCCTCGATCTTGACGATGCGGGCGGACTGGGGGATGCCGTGGCACAGGGCGCTCAGCAGCGTGGTCTTCCCGGTGCCGGTACCCCCGACCACGAGGACGTTGGTGCGGTTTCCCACCGCCTCCAGCAACTGCGCCAGGACTGTCTCCGGGAGCATGTCCCAGGCCAGCAACTGTTGGGGATCGACCGGGTTGGGCTCGAAGAAGCGCAGCGCCAGCGAGGGATAGCCGTCCCCCGGTGCAATCGCGGGGTGCAGGACCTTGAGACGGGCACCGGCAAAGCCGGAGGCCGCGTCGCGCGGCATGCGGGCATCGACGCTGGGCGATGCCTCGGTGCAAGCCCGGCCCAGAGGCCCCAGCAGGGACTCGATGGCCTGCCAAACCTCCTGGTGGCTGGGGGCTTGGTCGGCCAAGTGCGTGAAATCCATGTCCCCCCGCGCCCGCGCCCAGAGCTGGCCGCTGGGATTCAGGACCAGATCGGTGTAGCGGTTGCAGACCGGCGGCATCAGTTGTTCCAGGAAGCCCAGGCCGCCCGCGCGGGACAGGAGTGCGCGCACAAGCTCTTCCAACTGGGTGTCCGTGGGCGGCACCATGCGCATCCGCCCCGCGGCTTCCTCCAAAGCGGTGCGGGCCAGATCCGGCAGGCGGCTGCGATCGCCGGGATGGCTTCCGGTCAGGGACAGGAGAATGGGGCCGGCTTCGTCCAAGAGCCGATGCCGACGTTCCGGCGAAAGTTCCGCGGTCAGTGTTTCCCAATGCATGGCTACTGCTCCCGGCGAAAGACCAAGGGACCAAAGCGGGTCTCGGCCGCTGGTTCCGTGCCGGCCCCGGCTGCGGAAACGCCGACAATGCGATCCGCCAAATGGGACGTGAAGGTTTGCCAGGGAGCCAGGTCGGGTGACCGACCCTGGGACTGGGCCAACGCCGGTTCCAGATCCGGTTCCTCGGACATCTCGGCAACCGGTTCCGGCATGTCGCGCAGGCCGGAGCGCACCGTGGCCGCGTACTCCCGGGCCGACATCTGCCCGGATCGGGTCCGGTTCAGCACGATGTGGCAGGCGGCGGCGGGCAGGCCAATCTCCTGTCGGGCCAGCCGCCAGGCCTCCACGGCCGCCACCGCCCCGCGGGCGGTGGCGGAACTCACCAGCAACAGGCAGTTGGCAGCCTTGAGGGCCGGCGCCGCCAGTTCCTGGGCGGAGACGTCGAGGATGGTAACGGCATATCCCATGCGCGCGGTTTCCACCGTCAGGGACGGCAGCGAACTGTCACCGTCCATCGCCGCCGGGGCAAAGGTTCCCAGATCGCGCGGGGAGGGGAAACCGGCCAGGAGGTCCAGTTGTCCGTTGTGCTGCAGCAGGTCGCGCACGGTCCCGGGTCGCGGGTCCCGATGCCACTGCAGCAGGTTGGGCGATGGATTCAGGCCGGCCTGCAGGGGCAGGATGTCCGGTGCGCCGAGGCCGACCAACAGGCACTTGAGACCTCGCCGGACACATTCGGTTCCCAGGGACCAGGCAATCAGGCTCTTGCCGATACCGCCCTCCAGCGACCAGACCGCCAACCCGCGCCAGCCAACGGCCCCCGTTGTGTGGGCCATGGACAGAGGCGTGTTCGGCACGGGGCCGACGGTCCCCGCGGCCTGGGCAGCCTGCACCGTTGCCGTTCCCTGCAGTGGCAGCCACTGCGGCAGCGTGTCCGGCAGTTCCGATGCCGGAGTGGTGAGTGTCACGCCGGGCACCGACTGCACCTGGGCCAGGATGTCCGGCAGCAGTCCGTCCGGCGTGACCACCAGGACCTGGGAGGGACACGAGGCCAGCAACTCCGTCAACTGCGACGTGTTCTCGACAATGGTCAGGTCCAGCACCACATGGGAGCAGGTTTGCAGCACTTCCCGCGCCTTGTCCGGAGAGGACGCGGAGGCGGTGATGGACAGGCCCTGCGCCATACGGCCGGCCAAGGCCATGCCGAGTTCCAGACTTGGCGAAACGAGGCCCAGCCGGGGATGGCTGGCCGGGACCGGGTTGGCCGGCCACGGGGCCCCTTCCACCGGACGAGCCTGGACAGGGAGCGAACCGAGGGTGTTCATGAAGGGTCTCCGTCCAGCAGGGGGTCAACCATGCGGTCGATGCTGAACCCGGGCGTGGACCAGGGTTCCGGGTTCGGTGGTTGCAGGACCAGCATGAAGCCGGCTCCGATGTGGTTGAGCGAAGCGATCATTTCCAGGGGGACGCTCCAGATCACGTCCGGCAGATCCTCCTCCAGGAGTTCGGGATCGATCGCGGCCAGGTCGCTGCCGTCATCTGTGGCGCGGGCCTCCTGGGCACGCCGCAGGGCGCGGACGTGCAAGGTGTGTTGGGTGTCGTAGAGGACCGGTTCCGGCAGCGTGCTGGCGGCCAGCACGATGATTCCCTCCCTCGCAACCGGTTGCGGTGCGGTGTCGGGACTGTCCGGGAGGAACGAATCGGGGCGCAGTCGGAACGACGGGGCAATCCAGAGGATGCGCACGTTCTCGATCAAGGCCTTGGCGTAGCCGCGCTGGTTCTGTCCCCGCCAGTCCGAGACGACCGCGACCAAACCCACCTTCTGGCCGGGTTGCAGCAGGCCGGCCAGGCCCGAGTCCGTCTTGACGCGGACGGCAATGCCCCGCTCGTCCGGGGCCAGCGCAATGGCCGGACCCAGATGGTTCAGGGCCACGGTTTCCCCGGCGAAGCGCACCACGGACAGGGTCTGTTCCAGGAGCGGTTCCGGGTCGGTCAGGGCGTCCGGCGGCAACGTCGCCGCCGGCACCATGCGCACCTGCAGATCGGTTGCGACCAGCTGTGTGCCGGCTCCCAGATCGCGGGCCGCCACGACCATGGGAGACATCGTCTCCTGCCTTGGCCAGAGGGCGAGCCCCAGAAAGACGGCGGCCAGCAGGCCGGCCACCGCCGCGAATCCCTTCGATTTCATTGTGCCTGGTTCTCCTGTGACGGACTGTTGAGTTCAATGGCCCCCAGACGTTCCGCGATGTCCCGGTCCACGGGTTCCGGCACGTCCAGCTGCCAGGGGTTGACATAGGCGGGTTCCATTTCCCCGCGCTCGAAGGCGTAGCCCAGCTTGACCACGCTGCGGCCCACGGGCAGGCTGGCCAGGAAACGCCGCCAGGTTTCATCCACGAAGCCCTTTTCGCTGCGGTGCAGGGCGGAGATCACCAGATCCCGGTCGCGCGGGTTCTTCAGCTGGCCGCAGAAGATGTTGTTGCAGGACGAGAGGATGCCGGGCGGGATGGCCGCCGGCGACTGCGTGATGAGATGCAGCCAGATTCCGTACTTGCGGCTGTCGCGCCACATGGCCTCGAACTGTTCGGCCACGGAGCGTCCGCCTTCCTCGCCGGTCTGTTCCAGTCCGGAGAAGATCTTGTTGGCCTCCTCGAACACAATCTGGATGCGAGCCGGCTCCGAGACCGCGCGCTGCAGGCGCAGGGCCACCGCGTCGTGATAGAGGTGCCAGGCCGCCCAGCCCAGCAGGAAGCCCTTGGAGAAGTCGTCGAGGAAGGCACCGCCCTCCAGAACCGCCACGCCCCAGTCGCCGGGCACGATCTCGTTGATGTCGATACATTCGGGGCCGGCTGTGTACTGCAGGGAGGCCGCGCCCTGCACCAGGGGATGCAGGCGGAAGAGAATCCCCTCCAGCACGGTGCGCAGGATCATGTCGCGCCGGGAAACGGTCTTGAGCGTGTCCTCGATTTGGGCGTACAGCTCCTTGAGACCAACCTTGCGGGAACGGTGCACGGCCAGCCGTTGTCGTTCGGCCACGGTCAGTTCGGCAAGTGGCGTGCCGGGAGCCGGGTCGAGCAGGTCCTGCTCCTCGAAGCGGACCAGGCCCCAGATGTCGCTGTCCTGCACCACCGGATCGTCCACCAGCACGCCGGATGCCAGGTAGACGCGGCGCAGGGCATCCCGCAGTTCGTGCACCTGTCGACGCTGTCCCAGCCGGGCGATCTGCCCGAAGACGTCGCAGAAGGTGCGCCACTGCACCTCCGGCAGGATGTTGCGGCCGATTTGCAGGGGGTTCCAGCGCAGCGGCCGCACGCCTCCGGGCGAGAGTTGCCGGATCTCCACGCGGCCGTGCAGGTCCGGCGCGTTGAGCAACTTGCGCCAGCCGGTGCCGAAGTCCAGGACGATGGTTCTGAGATGCCACCGGTTGGTGGTTTCGTGGATGAGGCGCTCGGCCGCCACCGACTTGCCGAACCCCGTGTCGCCGCAGAAGGCGGTGTGGAAGTGCCGGTCGCGCGCGATGCGCAGGGGCACGTCGGTGCGATCCCCGGTCTCGGGACTGATCTGGTGGCCGCACACCACTTCCCCGGAGAGCTCGGGATAGAAGGCCAAGGGCGGCAGCCTTTCCTGGAAGGTCAGGGCCACGCCTTCCTCAAACAGGTTGGGCGCGGTGTAGGCGGCCAACATGCCGGGCGTCAGCAGCGTGCTCCAGCGCGTCCAGAGGATGTCGATGTCGAACGGGTTCTCCGCGCCCTGCAGGGAGGGACGAAAGGCCAGGGCCTGGGCGCGCAGGTCGCCGTCGCCGGCGACGGTCAGGACCGGGGTGGGCACGTCGGGGCCGTGAAAGGCCTGGGGGATCAGGGCGGATGCGGCGCGTTGGCCGCGCTCGCCCACGAGGAGCAGGGCCGAGGTGAGAAAGCCGCCTTCCATGCTGGCGCGGTCCAGCAGGGACACCAGGCCGCGGGTCAGGGAAGTCAACGCGCGGGCCGTGTCGTCCTCGGTCTGCCAGCCGCGCCCGATGTGCAGGCCCGGCACGATGCCGGAGGAGAAGCCGCCACTGAAGCCGCGGCCCAGCGACATGAGGCTGGTGGCGCCTTGAGTGTGGGCCAGGGCCTGGCCGGTCTGCCAGGTATGGCTGGCGCCGGTGCTGCCGCTGGTACCCCACTGCCGGGAGGTGGTCTCCGTGCGGGTGCGGGTTTCCGAGGCCTGGGTACCCTGCTGAACGGCTCGGGCCCGGGATTCGGTGAGGCTTTGGGAAGTCGAGTGGGACTCGGTCTCCTGGAGGCTCTGCCCGACGGCCGTGTTCCGGGTGCGGCTCCACCCCTGTTGGCTGCCCGTCGTACGGGATTGGGCCGTGCCCGTGGTGGAACCTTCCGCACCTCCTTCCGAACGGCTTGTGCCGCTCTGCTCGGCGACGGATGCGGAGGTACCGCGCGCGGCACCGCGGCTCGCAGTCCGGGACGTGGCCTCGGACTGGGTCTGTGCCCAACTGCTGCCTTCGCTGTGGGTGCGTGACTGCGAATCGCCCTGTGTGGCGGTGCTGGAAGATCCGGTGGTATCCGTTTGGCTGGCGCCGGTGTTGGACGATATGCCGCCCTGCCCGCTGGCACTGCCGCGCAAGCCGAAGGCACCTCCGCCGAATTGGCCTCCGGCGCCGGACGACACACCTGTGCCGACCGAGGTCTGCGTGGCGTCGGTCCGGGTTGTGCCGGTGGTCCGGCTCGATGATTGGCTCCGGCCCTCGGTATCGGTTACGCTCCCGCCGTCGGCGCGGCCAAACCCGGAGGAACTGCCGGAAGACTCGCTCCAGGAGGATTGCTCGCTGCTGCCCTCGGACACGGTTCGGCTGTGGCTGGCGCCTTCGGTCCAGGAAACCGTGGTTTGCCGGCCGCGACTTTCGGTGTCCGTTCGGCTGGTGCCGACACTGCCGGACTCCCCGGTTCCCAGGGCTTCCGTGCGGGAGGCGCCGCGGGCCTGCGATGCGGACCAGGACTCGCTCCGGGAGGCGGCTTGGCCCGTGGTTTCGGTGGTTGACTGCGAAACGGCAGTGCCTTGGCTGGAAGCGGTGCCCTGACTCCGGCCACCGGATTCACTCCAGCCGGTGCTTGCGGACCGGGAGCCGCCTTCGGTATCGGTGTCGGTGACGCTGTCGGAGACGGACGTGCCGGCTGCTTCGGCTCCCTGCAGGCTGCTGGACAGGGCGGCGGCCAGCGGCAGAGCCATGGAAAAGCCGATGTTGATGTTGCCCCTCTGCCGTGACGCATATTGACTGGAGACCCGGGACATGCGAACCAGGGCGTCGGTGAGGAGGAGGCGCTCCACATGGCAGGCGGTTACCAGGAACACGAAGTCTTCGCGCAGCTTGGCCAATCCCCGCATCAGGATCTCGCCCTGCTGGGAGGCCAATTCCTCGTCCGCGACCCCGGTGAAGTCGTCGCGGCCGATCCCCTTGCGGGCATGGCGGGGATCCGGATGGCCCAGGATCGCCAGCAGGGAGGGCAGTGTGCGGATTAGGTCCAGGAGTTGCCGAAGCCGTTCGGGCGCGGGATCGGCGAGGCGGGAGTAGACGAAGTTGGCCAGCACCGCCTCCACGGCGCGCAGGCCGTCCAAGGCCAGCCGGTGTGCCTCCCGGGGATTCGGATCCTCGGCGGCCGCGCCGTAGAACTGCACCAGGCCCACATGCCGCGGCCGGTACATGCCGGCGGCCGTGTAGATGAAGTCCACATCGGCGTTGTACAGGCCGCGCAGGGCGGCCCACTGCTTGCCGAGAATGTCCGGGTCCTCGCGGGCCTCCAGCGGGATGTAGGCCAGTTCGCGGAGCAGGACGACGCGGTGGGTCTCGGCACCCGGTCCCGGCGTCGGACCGAAGGCCAGGGCCAGCGGGCCCTCCCCATGATCCGACCCGGGCTGAACCTGCAGCAGGGGGAGGTCGCGACTCACAGCGGCCGTCCCCCGGTCCGGGTGTGGCCGCGCGTCCGCACGGTATTGATCGTCTCGATTGGACTCGACGCCGGCGGATGGACAAGCAGGCCCTGCACCAGCAGCGACATGTAGCCCAGGGGGAGGATCAGCCAGAGGCCCCAGGTGGCCAGGGTATCGAGAAAGGCGCGTCCCTGTGCCAGGGTGCGGGAGGCGTGGGTGGCGCCGCCCAGCTGGGCGGCCCATTGCCGGGCGTCCACGACGCCCAGGTAGTGGCTGTAGGCCAGGTAGCCCAACGAGGCGAGGGCGTACAGGGTCAAGCCGCCGGCCACGCGCCAGCGCAGGGCCTCGGGATTGAAGCGGTCGAGCCGCACGGCCAACACGCCGGCCACGGCCATGACGGCCATCAGGACGGGCACCGGTGCCGGTGCCAAACCCGCAGCCAAGGCACTCAGCAGGCAGGCCGTCCAGAGCCAGGCATGCTGCCTGGGCTCCGAGGGATGCATGCGCACCATGAAAACGGAAACCGCAAACGTGATCAGGAGGGCCCCGTTGTCCAGGGCCGTCCACAGCACGGCCAAGAGGCCGTTAAGCCACCACAGGCCGAGCAGCCGGATTTGTTCGAGGATCTGTGTCATTGGGTCAGGGTGGTGTCGCGCAGGTGGACTTCGACGCTGTGCGCCAGCTGCGCGGACTGGGGCGAACTGACGGCGGTGCCCTCGGTCAACAGTTGCGCAGTGCCCTCGTGCACACCGGGGTCCTTGGGTTGCCAACCGGACAGGTCCACAGTGCCGCCCATCGTCGAGCCCGTCCAGCTGCCGCCCGAGGACGTTGGCTGCCGAACGGATGCCTTCGGGTAGCGGGATTGCAGGTAGCCGGTGATCCAGACGCGGGAGGCCGCGGACAGTTGCAGGTTGGTGGAGACTTCCGCGACCGGGTCGTTGTAGGCGGCTTTCTGGTAGGTTTCGCAGACGGCCGTCCAATCGTCGGGGCAGTCCTGGGGGTAGTCGCCTGCGGTGCGGCAAACCCTTTTCTCCCGCTTGGCGTGGACGAGGGCCCGGCCGCCCCCGACATCGATGTGAAAGAACACGGTGTGGTCGATCCCCTGCCCGAACTCCTGGGTTTGCAGGACCGGGAACGGCGGCGAATGCGTGACCGCGGTGATTTGCGGGGGCTCCAACACCGTCCACTCCAAGGGCGGCTGGCAGACGGGATCCGGGGACACCGGAGTCGGCGTTGGTGCGGGTGTGGCGGTTGGCGCGGGTTGTGGTGTCGGAGTCTTGGGCGGACCGATGACGATGACCCGGTCCTTCGTCGGCGAAGGAACCGGGAGCGGTGTTCCGCGACAGTCATCGTCGTCGCATCCGAGGTAGAGGATGGGACCGCAGCCGTCGACATTCGGGCGGAAGTTGCAGCTGTCCGTGTCGCAGCTCGTGGTGCAGAGACCGTATCCGCGCTTGCCGTTGGTGTAGCACCGGCCGTTGATGACCTGGTCGCAGTAGCTGCAGGTGCAGTCGCCGGCACAGAGACTGCCGGCCTCCGTCCGGAGGAGGTTCAGTGGGGGAATGACTGCGGAGCCGGGCAGGGGGCGGTCCGACAGCCAGGGCTTGAAACCAAGGCCTGCGATCGCGAGCAGGAGGGCATAGCCGGCGCGGACAAGGACCACGTTCATGAGGCTTGTCCCCGATCCGGGGTCAGATGGGGACAGGCGGTGTCCCAGCCGTGCGGACCGTCGGCAGGAATCACCACGGGATCCAGGCGCGCCCAATTCCAGCTTTGCATGGTGGGTCTGGTGAACGCACCCGGATCCCGGACCAGGGCCAGGCCCTGGTAGAGGGCTCCGGCGACAGCCACGGTGACGTGCAGGGGATGCCGGCCGGTCAGCACGCCGACGGTGCAGGCCAGGGCAGCGGAAGGGTTGCCGGAGCTTGGCGGCTCGCACCAGGCCCCGGCGGCGGCCGATTCGGGGTGCTGTTCCGGGTAGATTGAGCGGACCGGCAAACCCGAGGGATGCCGGTCCGGATCGGCGAGGTTCAGTGCCAGGCGGCGGACGTTCCGGGTGCGGGCCCAGGCCGCGAGCGCCTCAAGGCAGTCGGGTTCCGTCCAGTCCCAACTCCAGTTGTGGGACCGGTCCGACAGTTCCATCGTGATCCGCGCCTCCGCGGTGCCCACGGACGCGACCGTACGGGACTGGGGCCGCTCGTCCCGAAGGGCCAGGCGGGCGGGAAGGAACCGGTCCAGTTCGAGATGCCAGGCCGCGAGCACGGTCAGCAACAGGCACGTGACCGCGGCCGCCGCGCGACGGCTGCGGTATTGGCGGTCCCGCATGGTCAGGACCGGTCGCCGGCTTGTGCGGATACGTCCGGCAGGCTGGCAACGGCACCGGACAGGGTTTCGGTCAGATCGGCGAAGACCCAGCCCCTGGTGTGGCCGTCGGAGGATGCGATGCGCAGCCAGGTGGCATCGCCGTTGCGTCCGGACGCCTGCAGAACCGAGCCGGGCGCGGCGGAACCGACGATGCGGCCCTGGAGGGACGGTGCCTGTCGGATGTTAAGGCTGGCATTGACCGTGGCCACGCGCACCCGGATCGTGGCCGAGGTTGGGAGCGGCAGCGCCAACGCGGGCTCGGGTGGGACGGCTTCCGCGTCCATCGAGGCAATCTGGGCATCGACGGCCCTGCGGTACGAGGAGTTGATGGCGGGGGTGGCCGCGGGCACCGGCGGAGGCGGTTCCAGAAGATCGGCGGGAATGGGCTGCGAGAGGACCCGGATGGTGTCCGGGTCCGGGTCCGGCGCGAGCCGGAACAGGGTCAGGGCCGCCGCCAGGATCAGGACCGTGAGCAGGGCGGTTCCGACCCACAACCATGCCTTTCCGTTCTTGAACACCAGTCGGCGTCCGGCCAGATCCACCACTTGCCCACCTCGTACAAAAGAGAACATATGTTCGTATTGTACGGGTCAGACACTGTTTGTCAAGAAAATTGGATGAAATGTTCTGCAAAGAGTGATGGAAGGGGCGATCGCAACCAAGGGCAGTTTGGCTGCGATGACGGGGGCGAAGCCGGAGTGCGGATCGGCATGGAGGCCTGTCAAGGCAGGTCCAACTTCCTGCCGGAACATCTTGGCGGCAGGACGGCCGGGACCGAGGAGACGGGTTGGGTCGTGCGCGGATGCGGAAGTGCATGGCCGGCCCGGCCGGATCCAACATCACCGGGCGGCCCGTTTCAGACAGAGTCGGCGGCCAGCCTTGCCAGACAGTCCGGGATCTGCCGGGCAGGGAGCGAGTGTTGGGAACGACAGGGGTGTCGGGTTTGTCCCGAATGGGAACGCCGGCGTCAACGACGGTTCCGAGCACCCGGGTGTGCTGCACCCGACCAAGCAAGGCAGACCTGCCTTGCGGATCCGCAAATTGGCTCTGCGAGTACCTGCCGTCAGGACAGCGCAACCATATGGTGGTTGCACACAGAGACAGGCTTAGGAAGGTTCCGGTGCGTTCATCATTTGGGCCTCCGGTTTCCTGAAGGAATGCCCAAACCCGCTGACCAGCCGGACGCGTACGATGTCTGCCCATGAGACGACCGAACTCCGGGCACAATCCGGCCTGACGGCCGTGCAACAGTGGTCGGCCAGGGCCACCGAGCAGATTGGAATGTCCTTACACGTGGTGGATCAGGCGCCGTTCGATGTCCGGAGGGCAACGGTTCGGTCTTCTGCTGCAACGGAGCATCGGGGGGATTCTTCCCTGGCACGGTCCAGGTGTGGGTGAAGCCAGGTCCTGCAAACTCAAGCCACCAGAACCCGAGGCGCACGCAAGCAGACACTTGCCCCATTGTCTGCCTGGGGAGAGGCGGACAATCGGCTACCTCCGCAGTGCAGCCGGCGAGCCGACGCCGACTGCAAACCAGGGGTGTTCGATCCGGATTCGGTCGCCGGGAAGGCCCTACCTGGCATTTTGGGACTCATATACCAGATAGGGGATCGGGAGACACGGATAAGCCCCCGGTTTCCTGCAACTTGATGTGGCATACGGCAACCAATGAACAGGAACGGACCCTTCCGCATCTCGCAATTCGGGGCCCGCGTGGGCCGCACCGCCACCCAGCTGCGCAAGCTGGACCGGACCGGCGTGTTTCCCGCCCGCCGCACAATCACGGGCCAGCGGTACTACACGGAGGCCGATGTCGCACGGTTCCTGGGGACCGGCGACGAAGCCCCGCAGGGGCTGGCCGTCGTCTACTGCCGCGTGTCCGGCCGCGGCCAGCAGGAGGATCTGCGCAGCCAGGTGGCGGCCATGGAAACCTATTGCCTGGGGGCCGGCGTGGCCGTGGACGAATGGCTGACGGAGATCGGCAGCGGCCTCGACTTCAAGCGCAAGGTGTTCCTGACCCTGATGGAGCGCATCGAGCACCGGGACATCGCCCACCTGCTCATCGCCCACAGGGACCGGCTCGCCCGCTTCGGCTTCGACTGGTTCGAGCACTTTGCCCAACGGCACGGCTGCACCATCACGGTGGTCAACCAGGCAAGCCTGTCCCCGCAGGAGGAGATGGTGGAGGACCTGATGGCCATCGTGCAGGCGTTCTCCGGCCGCCTGCACGGATTGCGTGCGTACCAGCGCACAATCCGGGAGGCCGCCGGCGATGGCCGGTAAACCCAAGGTCACGCGCATCCTGCACAGCCAGGGGTTGCACAAGGCCAAGTACGACCGCTTGCAGGACATGGCGGCCCTCTGTGGTCGCGTGCGGGCCGATGCCTGGCAACGCTGCAGCGGCCTGTCCACGGCGCCACAGTCGGCCTACGCGATCCGCAACGCGTGGATGGCGGAGGGCTATGACTGGCATGGGCTGCCAGCCCGGTTGGGCAAAGCCACGTTGTCCGATGCCCTGGGAGCCATCGCGGCCGCGCGGGACGCGGCCAAGGTGCCGGTCAAGAAGGCCATCCGGCACAGGACCCGGGGCCACCCCGCAGAGCGGCAGCGCCTCTACTCGCTGTTGAAGCGCAATCGCTGGGACGAGGATTCCTTCCTGCACCGCCAAATGCGCAAGAAATGGAAGGGCGGCACCTCACGCGTGACCAACCAGATCGTGGCCGATGCGGGTTCCTACACCGCCAAGGCCTGGCATGGACGGGCCTGGGTCCATCTGCAGGGCCTGGAACGCGGCCAGCGCATCGCCATCCCGCTGCGGGGCACGCATCTGCCCACCGGCACCCTGCGGCTCATCCTGCAGGACGATGGCCAGGTGGCGATCCACTACGCCATCGACGAGACCGCCGTATGTAGCACGAAGCCCTGCGGGGATGGTGAACTCGGCGTCGACAAGGGCTACACCGAAGCCTATGCCGACAGCGAAGGCGAGCGGCACGGCAAAGGCCTGGGCGACCTGCTGGCCGCGGAGAGCGATGCCCGCAAAGTCAAGGGCCAACGGCGCAACCAACTCCGGGGAGTCGAGCAGAAGCACCGCGAGGCCGGGCGCGTCAAGAAAGCCGACAACATTCGCCGAAATAACCTCGGCCACCGGAAGTGGGATCGCCGGCAGCAGAAGCACACGGCGCAGACGCGCGACTTTCTCTGCCACTCCGCCCACCGCGTCGTCGACTGCGCCGGCACCATCGCCTGCGAGGATCTGACGGCCCCCATGGCGTCGTCCAGGTATCGCCACCGCGACACCAACCGCCGTCTGAGTGGCTGGGTCAAGGGCCTCATGGCCGACACCCTCTCCTCGATATCTCGGCGCCGAGGTTCGGCGCTGGTGTTGGTGAACCCCGCCTACACGTCGCAAATCGACTCCCGCACGGGCCTGTTGCAGGGCACGCGTCGCGGGGATCGGTTTTACGGCCTGGACGGAGTCGTGTTGGATGCGGACACCAACGCCGCCCGCAACATCCTGCAGCGCCTGTACGACGACGGGATTACGTTGTACATGCCCTACCGGGAGGTCAAGCGCCTGCTGCAGCATCGAAGCGGGACTACGGATGGGACTGCTCATCCAGGACTCGAGCCCGTCGCCGGACGGCTGAGGCCGCCCTAACGCGCGCCGGGCCGAGAGCGAAACGCCAGAACCCTGCGGGTCAAGTACTTGCAGGTATTAGGGAACAGTTCAGTCAGTACCCGCGTTCAAACTGGAATGGCTGAAGCTGAAGCCGCCCGTAGGGGTTGTACGCGTGCATTGGGCCGCGTCGCGGTTCAAGCCGAGGTTTCGGTGCGGCCGTTGGCCCCCAGACGCGGGCGACGCCCGGCCGCCTGGTCCGCCAGCAGACTTGCGATGTCGGGTAGGTCGTCGAGTGCGGCCGTGTCCCACTCCCGGATGCACCGGTCCGCCTCCGCATCGCCCCACACCTGCCGGATGAACGCAAGGAGGATCTCCTTCTTGCCGCGTGCTTCACCCAACGCTTCACCCTCTGCCTTGCCCCGGGCCTCGGCATCCTTCTTCTCGTCTTCCACGTATTGGCCGAATGTGTACATGACTTCCTCCGCCTCCTCAATGTAGGTGAGTTCCATGCAACGCCGCGCGCAGGTCGGGTTGATCCGCCAAAAGCCCGTCGAAACAGGTCTTGAACCAGGCTCCCAGGGCCCGACGCAGCGACGGCGCGGTCCCCAACGCCCGCGGCAGGATCAGATCCTGCAGCACCGGCAGCACCAGGGCCGCCGCCGCCCGCCGCCCCCGCACCATCTCCGCCTGCACCCGCGCCAAGGCCACGAAACCGGAGGCCAGGTTGTCCGACGGCAGCGCGTGTGCACCGCCCTCCAAGCCCGGTACCGCATGGTCGTGGATCTCCAGCAGCGCGCCCGCCCGGAAGCCGTACCGGCGAACTCCGGTCACCGTCTGCCCCGGGCTCCACCACGTCCCGAAGCGGTCGACGCCGGTGTTGACCACCACCCCGCAGACCTCCAGTTCGCGCAGGCTGGGACTCATCCGCAGCGCGTACAGGAACATGCGCTCCGACATGTCGGCGTCGCGCCGCGACTGGAATTCCAAGTGCAGCAGCATCCGGTTCGCATCGTCGTCGCGTGCCAGTTCCCAGACCAGGTCCCGGTGCCCCTCGGCCTGGGGTGGGTGGCGTTCCAGGTCGGCCGTCACGGCCGACCCGGCCACCAGGCGCACGGGCGTCCAGCCTTGCAGCTCGGGACACTCGCGTGCCGCCAGGAAGGCAGTCAAGTCCCTGGCTGCCTCCGGTTCCGCGAAGATGGACTTGGCCGTCAAATCGTGGGAGAAGGGAGGCGGTGCGGATTCCGACGGTGGCGACACGGTGACCCTCACTGAAGTTGGCTTCCCCGGCTCCCGATGGCCGGGACTGTTCCGTTGGACGGTGGCCGTCCAATCCCAGGGCATCGATGCCCGGATCGGCGACTGAAATTTCAATCATACGTTCGTATGGCAATAAATGCCAAAATTGCCGGAGTGAATTGGATATCCCGATCCGTCCCATCGAGTTCCATGCACCTCCCGTGCATCGCTCCACGGTCGGCTCGTCCGACTTCGCGCTTCGATCCCCGGCAAGACCACAGGCCTCAAACCCAACGATGGGCACTGTGAACGGAGTTCTCGGTGCCGGCCAATCCTGCGTCGGCTACCCTTGGAACAACAACGAACCGCGGAAGGCCTGAGGCCGGCAGCAGGGAGTTCCGTCCGTCTTGGACCCGGGACGAATTCCGCTGCCATCCCGTCCATGCCAGCCAACCGCTCTCAACAGAAGGTTCGTGCCAGGCAGCAGATTGCCCGTTCTGCGTTCGGCTGCCAGTTCCATGAGCGGATCAGCGCTGCAGGAAACCCCGGGGTGATGGCGATGACCAGGCAACACCGCGATCGTGACCCTGCGCCACGTCAGGGCTTCCTGCAACTCCTCCGGATCAGCCCGAGTCGGAAAGCCATGTAGCGCGCCCGACATGGTGCGGCGCGCCTGCCGTCTTCCTTATTGAAAAAAGGGCGGCACTTTAGCGCGCCGGTTTTGCGGCAGCAACGGTGTCCAGCTTGGAGCCGGCGAACCTTCGGTTGCGGCGAAGGGCATCGGCTTCCACGATGCCTTCGCCATGGTCCGGACATCGCACCCAAGGCGTGGTCGGACAACTCCCATCACGGCAAGGAATGACCTCACCCTGCAGATAGCCCCATGTCCCATGTAACGCGTGGGCTACCGAAAGGCGTAGTACACCTTCCAACCCGTTCGATGGCCTTGGATGGATTCAGAAGTATCCTCGACGATAGTGACACGATCACCACGACCCGTCTGTGGTGTAGGCGTTGGAGTTCCCGCAGGCGTGTAGATGAACTTCGGTTCGTAGACCAGGTAATGCGTCTCTCGGATGATCGTCTCTGCATCCGGCACTCCGGGGAAGCAAAGGTTTTCTTCGATGACCTGTCCTACGCCCCTGGACAGCTTGACCAAATTGTTGGGGTTGGCTTGGCTGGGCACGGCGTCCTCGGCACATTCCACGGGGGAAGCCACCCTGACCGGAGCCTGGTGGGATGCCACACGCTTGACAAGATAAAAGTCCTCCATGACCACGTATTCAACGGGGTTGCCGCCAACATTCTCTAGGGCAATCTTGACGGCGAAGCACTGGTTGCACCGATTGGTACCGGCAATTCCGAAAAGGAAGTCCAGCTCGGATTGGTCGTAAATGCCTGCCACCACCTTGAGGGACAACCCGTCCTGTGTCATGGTCCCCGTTCTGGGATTGTGGTCTGCATCGAACGCCTCCCCAAGAGGAACTTCCTTGCCCCAGTCGCCGCGTTCGGGGGTCGGGGTGGGAGTGGGTGTGCGTGTGGGGGTCGGGGGCGGAGTCGGCGTGGCGGTTGGCTGCGGGACTGCGGTCGGCTGCGGTGTCGCCACCACACCGGTGGCAATCGGAAGGTCCGCAGGGACACCGGCCACCAAAGGCTTGTAAATCCAAGTATTGTTGGCCAACTTTAGCCATTGCAGGTCGGGGGACTGGGCCACCACCTCGACCGGGTCGTTCTTCTCCACCAGGCCCACGATGGGATAGAAGGTGCTGGGACCCTGACGCAGATTTGCCTGGACGATGGTGATGGTTCTTGGCGGTGCCGGCGTGTCCGTTGCCGTCGGCTCCGGCGGCACGGGGGTATCCGTGGGTTCAGGGGGCAAGTCCGGGGTCGGGGTGAAGGTTGGGACCGGTGCGGAGTCCTCCACCACCGGTGTGGGCGGTGCCGGGGTTGGTTCTTCCGGTCGATTGCGTCGGTCCCGGGCGCATCCCGCCAACGCCAGGCTAAGTGCGATGAGCAACACCAGAAGGAGGCTTGCGTATCGCATTCCGGTGTGTGGCTTAAACATCGGTTGTACTCTATGTTGGACGGGTCGTGTCGGTGCAGCATCCGGATGCTGCCTGATTGTTGCGGTGATTGCACGGTTGCGGCTGGTGACCTGCAACCGGGCCCGGGACCAACACTCCTGCGGGGTGGTGGCAACCGTTGCCTTGCCAAGTGGCCATATGGGACCGGCAATGGTGTCAGCTTCGTCGATGGGAAGCCGATGTCGCAGCCAACCCACGGATCCGGCAGACACTCACCCGTAAGGAGCAGGTCGATTCTAATACAGGCCTGTTCAGCCCTTTGGAGTTTGCGTACGGTGGCAGGGCAAACCTGCTGGCCGGAGGCCAAGATCCCGAGGGGCTCAGTCGTGTTGTAGCCCCAGGGACATTGGGGATGGGGGCCCGGGCTCACGCATACGGAGGTCTGATCATTGTTCGCGGAGACCTGTTCGTTCCCCATGTCCTCAATCTCGTCTGTTCCATCTGGTCATGGGGTAGGTCCTGTGTATTTGTCGGCATCAAACATCCTCGGGAGAGGCCGTCGGCTGTCAGTTGGCTTGGTACACCTCAACTAGCCCGACAAGCCTCATGGCATTGACGGTGGATTTCTCGCGCATGGGGCCACGATGAAACCGAACCGATTTGTTCAACCCACCTGTTGTCAACAAAATAGTTGACAACAGGTGGGTTGTTATGTACAGTGTGGTGATGAGCAGCACTGGGGCGGAGGTGGTATGCGCAATTCGACAGGTGCATGGGTTACCGGAGATGACTTCGTTGGCAGGGAGAGAGAACTCGAGGTGCTTGGTCCGCTGGTCCGAAGCTTCAATCACGTTCTGCTGACCGGGTAGCGGCGAATGGGGAAGACAAGCATCGCCCGCGAACTCGGGCGTCGTTTGTGTGGCGAGGATTGGCAATTCATCTTCATTGACGTGGAGGAGGCCGCAACGGTGGAAGACGTGATCGCGTTGCTCGCCTCCGGGATGCGCAAAGTGGTCCCACTGGGAGCACGCTGGAAGAAGCTCTTCGGACATGCCTGGACCACGTACGTCGAAGAGGTGGAACTGTACGATTTCTCGGTGCGGTTCAGAGCGCAAGTGCACAGCGGAAATTGGAAAACCGTCGGACAGGAATTGATCGGGTTTGGTGCCCAACACGACCAACCTGTGCTGTTGGTAATTGATGAAGTGCCCGTATTCCTGCAACGCCTCCTGCGGCATCACGATGGAATCGAGCAGGTGGACGGGTTTCTCAGTTGGCTCCGGAGTACGGTACAGCAGGTTCCCAGGGACTCGTTCTCGCTGATGGTCACCGGCAGCATCGGTTTGATGCCGCTGGTGTCAAGGCTTGGCATGCCGGACCGGGTGAACTACCTGTACCCCTATCGGTTGGGTCGGTGGGACCTGGACACCAGCATCGGATGCTTCAATTCGTTGGCCCAGAGCGAATCAATCCACGTAGAGCCTGGTGTCGCGCAGGCTGTCTACGACAGGCTGGGGATTGGAATTCCCTACCATGTACAGCTCTTCTTTGCCCGCATCGCCGACCACGCAAGAGTGCAAGACAGGCATATGGTGACGGTGGACGATGTGGAGACCGTATACCGGCAGCAGCTGTTGGGCCCTGAGGGGCAGTCCGGACTGTTGCACTACGAAACGCGGCTCCGCCAAGTCCTGGACGAAGATGCCGATTACGCGATCGCCATGACGATCCTGGCCGAAACGGCGAGGTGGGACGAGTTCTCCGGTAAGGCAAGACGGCAGGTGGTCGCAAGGTTCTCCAAGCTGATACCCGATGCAAGCGAACGGGTCGATGCAATCCTGAATATCCTGGAACATGACGGGTACCTGGAACACGACGTGGACCGGCGGTTGTTCTTCTTCCCGTCCCATTGGCTCAGGGACTATTGGCGCATCAGGTACGGCGCGACCCGATCACTGCATACCGGCTGAAGTGGCCGAGGAGTACGGAATGTCCCAACCAACGTCGGTCCCGACCATCCGCAAGTTCAATCCAGGCGTGTTCCAGTCCAATCAGGAGGTCGTGGACCAGTTTGTAGTCCGGCACAAGGCATTGGAAACCGTCTTGAGGGTGGTCAAGCGCAATCTCGCGTCCGAATCGTGCCAGCATGCGTTGATTGTCGCACCGCGCGGGATGGGCAAAACCATGCTGCTGGCTCGTCTGGAGGCGGAACTGAGATTGGACGGCAGCTTGGCATCCGATCTGCTTCCGGTCCGGTTCATGGAAGAGAGCTACGAAGTTGCCGACCTCACCGGCTTTTGGCTGGAGGTGCTCTTCCAACTTGGCCGTGAATGCAGCAGGCAAGGCCTGGACGCAGGCGCGGAGCTTGACGCGGCCCATGCTTCGTTCCGTGCACGGTGGCGAGATACACATCTGCGCCTCGAGGTGCTGGTGGCCATCGAACGCGGCTTGGCGTCCATTGGCAGGCGCATGGTGTTGATGGTGGAAAACCTCCAGGCGCTCTCGGAAACTTGGCACTCCGATGACGAATGGGGTCTGAGACGGGTTTTGCAAACGGTGCCGGAGATCATGCTGATTGGCACCGCGACCACCAGGTTCAAAAGCCTGGAAGACGCGGATCGCGCGTTCTTTGATCTGTTCCGTTTGATCGAACTAGGGCCGTTGACGACCAAGGAATGCGCCGCGCTCTGGAACATGGCAACCCGTCAAAACCTGACGGCACGGGAAATCAGGCCCTTCGAGATTTTGACCGGTGGCAGTCCGCGCCTGTTGGTGCTCCTGGCCGGTGTCGGTCACCAGCTCACATTGAAACAGTTGTTGGCGGACATGGTCAACCTCATTGACGAGCACACCGAGTACTTCCGCCAGTGCCTGGAGTCGTTGCCGTCGGGTGAACGACGTGTGTTTCTGGCCCTGGCCGACCTGTGGGAGCCTGCGCTCGCATCAGCGATAGCCGATCATGCCCGGATGGACATACGCACCGCGTCCGTGATGCTGCGAAGACTCACAGACAGAGGTGCGGTCAGCGCCTCGGCGACCCGTCGGTCGCGCAGGTACTCCGTAACCGAGAGGATGTTCTGCTTCTACTACAGCCTGCGGAGGGAGCGAAACCCACCTGCGGTCATTCGAAGGTTCATCGCGTTTATGGTGGCGTTCTACGACCCTTCGGCCGCAACGAAGGTCTTCGCCGATCTGGACGACGGTTCCGATGTGGGACAGGTCATTCGGGAACAGCTGCTTCAAGCCCTTGTCGACCAGGACGCAGCGTACCGCTGGGTGGAACAGTGGGATGACGAATTCAAGGCAGTGTCACTACACCATCTTTGGGCGGAAGTCTTGAGCAAGATGCAGTGCATAGTGGATCAATGCGGAGATGAGGAGTTTGTAGACAAAAACCGGCTTGTTGACTTGGTTCATCGGTTGAGACGCATGCCGGCCACTGAATCAAGACCACTTGAGTGCGTTCAATTATCCAATTTTGTGACAGAGAACGAAAGCAAAATCCCGCCGCCGGCGGTTGTTGCATTGTGCCAAACCTGCTTGGAATTGGTGGACACCGAACTCATTGCGCAGGATGCAGGATTCCGCTCTTGGGCTGCTCGAACCAAGGTGATGAAAGCTCGTGCGCATGTTTCCGTTGGAGATTACGAGTCGGCATTGCATTGCTGCAACCAAGTCGTAGAGGTGTGCACTGGGCTTCCGGAGCCGGACCGAACGTACCTGTATTCCGGTGCCATTCTAGTGAAGCAGCGGGCATTGGTGGACACTGAGGCCTATGAAGGGGCCGTCAGCGAGAGTCGGAGGTACCTGGATGACTATGGTCAATCCGAAGATGAGGAACTCCGTTTCTTCCAGGCCCAAGCACTGTTGTTTCTGGTTCAAGCCGAATGGCAGTTAGGCAGACAAGTGTGCTCTGGACGAGCGGTCCGCGACTTGGATCGCAGATTTGGCAACAGTCAAGATCGAAGCTTGCAACTGACAGTTGCCCAAGCAATGTTGTGGATACTTCATCATGCTTCCGACTATGCGGACAAGGCATTGGTGACAGTGGCAGAGGAAGTGGCCGATTTGGCCCTAGCACGTTTTGGGGGTAGCCAATCCGAAGATCTGGGCAAGGTGGCCGCGAGTGTCGTCGCGTGGCAGTATGGCAGGCATGTGAACGAGCAAGACTTTGGTTCTGCGGAACTTTGTCTGCGACTCGGAATGGAACGTTGGGTTTCAACTGCGACGGATTTCGGCTTGAAGTGGGTTGCTATGAGGTCCGTCCCGCGGGCTGTGTGTCTAGTGCAGCTTGGTGATTTTGAGGCAGCGGAGGCTCTTGTGCACGAGTGGTTGCTTGGCATCGCTGAGATTGAAGACGATAGAGGCAAATTTCTGTGGTGGTGGGCCGAGTGTGTGTTGTTTCAGTGTTATACCTTCAGGGAAAGTATGGAGGCAATCGATGTGCTTGGTTTGATGGTGGAGGATTTCGAACCGGATGTTGAATATTGCGTACAGGGAATGACGATGGCATTGATGGGGGCCGGTGCATCGGGAAAGTTTTTGGATCGGATCCCGTCGGTGTTGGAAGCAAGTCCTAAAGTACGAGCGAGCTTGTTGCCCGTGATAGTCGCGTTGCGATTGCTGAACCGTGAACAGGTAAGCGTTCCCCCGGAAGTACTGGAAGTTGCTTCTGATGTGCTGGATACCATCAATGCACAGAGAGCAGAAGGGAATCCGTTCGGTCTGGATCAAGGGTAACTTGATGCTCCGGACTTGGCTGCCCGGTGTCTGTTGGCAGTGAGGGGGCAGGCGTCCATCCGGCTTGGGTCTAGGGTGTGGCAGCAGTACGCTCCAATCATGATCTGCAAGGACGTCAAGGCCCTGTTCCAGGAACGATTGGGACACCGGTGAGACTGCACGGGGCCGCGCTGACTGTGGTCGGCCTGTCTACCCGATCTTCCTGCTCCGGTGTGATTGCTTCTTGGCTGTCGATCCGACTGTAGGTCTGTAGGTAGGGCAAACGCAAAGTTGCACTCAGGCCAGAGCAGCTCCGAATCTCGGATTGACGGGTGCGTGGATGGCCAGGTGAAGGCAGAGGTCCGTCTCGTTTGTGCACATGGAGCATGGGGTCTTGAAGACCGTGACGATGCTGGACAGGAACCGGAGTCGGACGCGGATTTCCCTTTGCTACCATCATTGCAGTCAGGCAGCGACCCTATTGGCATCAACGCAAGGGGCGGTGAGGGATGGGCGTGTGCCTTGCCAACCATGGAGGCTGTCGCCTCAGGAGGCCCGGATGTCCTTGTCCATTAGCAGACGCAGTTTTTTGAAGACCGCGGCAACGGCTTCAGCCGTTGGCGTGTTGGCGGCGTGCGTGCCGGCCGCTCCCTCGGCGGATGGCGAAGCGGCCGCCGAGAGCATCAAGATCGTTTTCGTGACAACGGAATCCTCCGACTCCAGCGCGGTGCTGTACGACCCAATCAAGACGGAATTCCAGGAAGAGAATCCCGAAATCGAGATCGAATTCCTGGGGGTTGTGGGAGCCGGTGGCTGGGGCGGCTACTTCGACAAGCTAAGCGTGATCATCGCCGGCGGCGAAACCGTGGACATGGGCAAGATCCCGACGGAGGGCGGCCGGCTGGCCGTGGCCCGCAACCTGATCCGACCGCTGGACGAATACATCCAGGCCACCCCGGAACTGGACGACTACTTCAACGATGTGTCCGCCGAGCTGGCCAGCGTGTTCGTGTATGGCGGCAAGACCTACGGCTTGCCGTACGACTACAACAACATGATGATTTGGTTCAACATCACCCGGCTGGCCGAGGAAGGGCTGGAGATGCCGCCGGAGGATTGGACGTTCGGCGATTTCCGCGAATACGCCACGGCGTTGACCAGGAAGGACGGCGCCAACACCACCCACTACGGGTTCTCCTTCTGGACTGCCCCCTTCGGGCTGTGTCCCTGGCTGTTCAACAACGGCTTGGAAGGGATCATGGGCGGCGACGACCTGTCGGTTCCGCTGCAAGGCGATCCAGCCTACGCCGAGGTGATCCAATTGCTCTACGACATGATGTACGTGGACGAAACGGTACCGAAGCCCGACGCCCAGAACACGGGCAACTTCGAGGCCGGCACACAGGCCATGATGATGGCTGGCCGGTGGCCGCTCAGTGGCTTCCTGCAAAACGATTTCAGGGACTGGGATGTCCAGTATTGGCCCAAGGGAACGCGCAGAGTCACCGAGGTGGGTTGCGGTTCCTGGCCGATTTTCCTGGCCTCCAAGCATCCCGAAGCGGCGTGGAAGTTCGAAACCAAGCTCCTGCAGCGGGATTCGATCGCCTACTTCGTGTCCACCGGAGCCAACATTCCCTCGCTGCGGTCCGTTGGGTATTCCGAGGAATTCCTGGCATTGCACGATCGCAGCGGCCGGCTTTGGTACGAGTCGATTGACAGGGACGACATTCCCGTGATGTCCGTTACCTCGCCGCCCGAGTTCTCGGAGATGGAGCAGATCAGCAACCGGTATCTGTCGCAGGTGTTCGCCAACGAGTTGGGCATCGCCGAGGCCCTGGCCAGCACCGAACAGGAATTGAACGACATGGTTGCGCGCCGCCCCGAGGACTGGGCGGCCAAGTTCGCCTGACGGTTCCGGATCGCAGGCGGGCGGTGTCCGCTGCCCGCCTGCGTCTTCTCACCGGCAGAGTCTTCCCCTAGTTGCAGGGCAGCCGCGCGATGGGTGCAGCGGGACAGGTACTTCAAAGAGGCGGCGACGGTGTCGGAGGCCGGTCATTGCGGCGGCGCGACGCACTGACCGCCTGGTTGTTCATCCTGCCCACCGTGGTGGGCTTCCTCGCCTTCGTCATAGGCCCAATCGTCGGGGGTCTGGCGTTGGGCTTCATGCGCTACGACCTGTTGACGCCGCCCTCCTTCGTGGGGGGCGAAAATTTCGTCAAGATGATTGAGGATCAGCGCATTCTGCAGATCTTCGGCAACACCGTCTACTACGTAGTGGGCATGATTGCGCTGGACCTGGTGTGGGCCCTGATCCTGGCCGTGGCCCTCAACAGCTTTATCCCACGGTTCTTCAAGGTCTTCTTCCGGGCTGTCTTCTTCTTCCCGATCCTGGTGTCCGGCGCCGTCATCTCGATTGTCTGGCTCTATCTGTTCAACATGGACCTGGGCATCATCAACTGGTACCTGGTCAAGCTGGGTCTCGACCGGGTCCCGTGGCTGATTTCCTCCGACTGGGTGCGCAACAGCGTCATCATCATGACGGTTTGGAACGGGGTTGGCTTCAACATGCTGTTGTTGCTGGCCGGGCTGCAAAACATTCCGGTTGAGCTTTATGAAGCCGGCCGCATCGACGGAGCCGGCCGCTGGGCCAGTTTTGGCCGCATCACCTTGCCCATGCTTACGCCCGTCATCTTCTTCATTTTGGTGAAGGGGGCCATCGGCGTGTTCCAGCTGTTCGATTCGCCGTTTGTGCTGACCAAGGGCGGGCCCGGGGATGCCAGTCGCACCGTGTTGATGTACATCTGGGAGAAAGGCTTCCAGGTTCTCGACTTCGGCTACGCTGCCGCCATCGGTCTGGTTCTGTTCCTGGCCATTCTGGCGGTGACGGCAGTACAGTTCGCCACCAGCGATCGCTGGGTGTTCTATCGGTAACCCGGCGCCGGATGAGTGCGCCCGATTGCCGCATGCGTTCAGACCAGGGGATGTCGGTGCAAGTCAAGCTTGAGTGCCGCCGATCAGGATTGTCCCGGGCGTGGCGGCCAAGTCACCGGCGAAAGAGGCCGCAGTCGTGACGGCCAAGCCGCTGGTAGCGTCCAGGTTGCGCTGGAATCGAGGTTATCTGCGCACATCCACGGTGTTGACCGTGGGTGCGCTTCTGTTGCTGTCGCTCTTCATGGCCTTTCCCTTTGTCTGGATGTTGAGCGCTTCGCTCAAGGTGCCCAAAACGGCCTTCAGCATTCCCCCGCAGCTTTGGCCGCATGAATGGCGATGGGAAAACTATCAGCAGGTTCTGTTTCACCCCACGGTGCCGATCCCGCGGTTCTTCCTCAACAGCCTGAACATCGCCGTCCTGGTGACGCTGGGCCAGCTCGTCACCTGCACCGCCGCCGCCTATGCGTTTGCCCGATTGCGGTTTCGCGGCCGCGAGGTGCTGTTTGTGATCCTGTTGACGGCGCTCATGGTGCCGGCGCAGGTCACCATTGTGCCGCTGTACATCGAAATGCGTTTCTTCAAGCTGATCGATACGCATGCCGCCCTCATCCTGCCGGCCTTGACCAACATCTTCGGTGTCTTTCTGTTGCGGCAGTATCTGCTGACGATCCCGGACGAACTGGAGGACGCCGCGCGCATGGACGGTGCTGGACCTGTGCGGATCCTGCTTCAAATCATGTTGCCGTTGATCGGCCCGGCCCTGACCACGTTGGCAATCGTGGTGTTCACGGGCACCTGGAACGCCTTCTTCTTCCCGCTAATCTTCCTCAACGACTGGCAGAAGTTCACCTGGCCCCTGGGCGTGACCATGTTGCGCGGCCAATACTCCCAGAACAGCGTGACGGTGATCATGGCCGGGATTACCTTGGGCGTGGCGCCGGTCCTGCTGGCCTTCCTGGTCCTGCAGAGGCGCATGATCGAAAGCATCGGCTTCACCGGCGGCATCAAATAGGGACGGTTCCCCATGCCGAAGGGCTCCTCCGGTCGGATGGAATTGACGGTTCGTTCCTGCGATATCCGTCCCATCCCCAACCTGTGCCGAGAGGGATCCCCTTGGTGGAGGAAGATCCGAAACCGGTTGCCAACGGCGAGGCCACGGGTGTGGCCGACGGCCCTGTCCCTACAAACGGCCAACTGTTGACAGTGGCGGTTTCAGTCGGATAGCCATGCCCGTGCCCATACGTCTGGAGGATGTCCGCATCGATGAACGGACGTATGTCCGATTCACCGCCGAACTAATCTGGTCCGAAGCCTTGCGCCTGGCCGCCCAGGGACTGCTCCTGATCATGTTCGCGCTGCCGGCGTGGTGGGTGATGGTGAATTCGGGTCACGTGCCGGTCGCAGCGTTGTTGGCCTGGCTGCTCCCGGTCCCCCTGTGGATGGCTTTCAGCTATCCGGTGGGGCGCGCGGCAACAGGCCGATCGACTTCCTGGCTGGACGTCCTGTGCACATTCTTCACCCGATATCCGCAAGCCCTGTTGACGAGTCTCCCGTTGTTGCTGGCCCTCAACCTCTGGGCGGCCGCCGCGAACCTGCAAGGTTCAAACCCGCCTTGGTTTGTGACTGCCGGGGTGGTCGCCAACCTGGGCGTGACATTGGTCCTGGCGGTTGTGACGTTGCATGCCTTGACCATGCAGGTTCTCTTTGACCTGCCTGTGCAACGCTCGTTGCAATACGGTCTGGCCCTGACACTGCGCTGGCCGACCGTTTCGTTCGGTCTCCTGGCCCTGACGTGGCTCTTGATCTTGGGGGCGCGCCTGGCCGGGGGCGCAACCTGGCTGTTGATACCGGCCTTGTTGCAGCCGTTTGTGGTGACGGCTTCCCTGTTGCTGTGCCTAAGGGGGCAGCGTCTGGAGGCGGAGACCGACAGGGTGTCAGAGCACGGCTAGTGCAGTAATTCGACATTGAACGGCATGATATGGCATTATACGGACATGAAGATTTACCGTGCAGCTGCGTTTGCGGCCAAGATTGGGGTTCACAAGAACACGGTCAAGGCGTGGAGTTTGAACGGCAAGCTGCCGGCGCGGCGCACCCCTTCCGGCCACCGCTACTACACGGACGCGGACGTGGAGCGGTACTTCGGCGTGGCGCGGGCGCAGGCCCAGGGCCGCACCGCGGTCTACTGCCGCGTGTCCCGCCGGTCGCAGCGGGACGATCTGCGATCCCAGCAGCAAGCGATGGAAGCCTTCTGCCTGGGGGGCGGCCTGGCCGTGGACGATTGGCTGACCGAGATCGGCGGCGGCCTGGACTTCCAGCGGCCGGTGTTCCGTGCGTTGATGGAACGGATTGAGAAAGGCGAACTGGGTCTCCTGCTGGTCGCCCACCAGGATCGCCTCTGCCGTTTCGGGTTCGACTGGTTCGAGTACTTTGCCGAGAGCCACGGCTGCGAGATCCGCGTGGTCAACCAGCCGTCCCTGTCGCCGCAGGCGGAATTGGTGGAGGACCTGATGGCCGTGGTCCATACCTTCTCCTGTCGCCTGTCCGGGTTGCGCCGGTACCGGCAGCAGATACGCGAGGCCGTATCCGATGGCTAGGCCGGCGAAGGTCACGCGCACCCTGCACAGCCAGGGGCTGAACCGGTCCAAGTACGACCGGCTGTCCGACATGGCCATCCGGTGTGGGTGTGTCCGCGCGGACGCATGGCGCCGATGCAGCGGGGTGTCCACGGTCCGGCAATCCCCCTACGACGTGCGCGACGACTGGATGGCGGAGGGCTACGACTGGCACGGGTTGCCGGCGCGGTTGGGCAAGGCCGTGCTGACCGACGCGCTGGGCGACATGGCCGCGGCGCGGGAGGCGGCCAAGGTGCAGGTCAAGCGCGCCATCCGGCACCGCACCCGGAACGACGAGGCCGAACGCAAACGCCTCTACTCGCTGCTCAAGCGGAATCTGTGGACCGAGGACCCGTTCCTGCACCGCCAGATGCGCAACCGTTGGCAGGGCGGTCGTTCCCATGTGACGAACCAGATCATGGCCGACAGCGGTTCCTACACCACGCAGGTTTGGAACGGCAGGGCCTGGGTGTATCTGCAAGGCCTGGAGAGAGGGCAACGCATCGCCATTCCGCTCAAGGGTAGGCACCTGCCATGCGGCACGCTGCGCATCATCCTGCAACCCAACGGGCAGGTGGCCGTCCACTACGCGGTGGACGAAAACGCGGTGTGCAGCACGCGCCCCTGCGGGGACGCCACCGTGGGCGTGGACAAGGGCTACACCGAAGCCTACACGGACAGCGACGGCGAGCGGCACGGCCAGGGTCTGGGAGACCTGTTGGCTGCGGAAAGCGATCACCAAAAGGTCAAGGGCCAACGTCGCAACCACCTGCGGTCGACGGCGGAGAAGCACGAGGCCAAGGGCAACCAGCGCAAGGCCGACAACATCCGACGGCACAACCTGGGCCGCAACAAGTGGAACCAGCGCACGCGCCAACACCAAAAGAGGGCGCGCAACCTGCTGTGCCAGGCCGCCCACGCCGTGGTCGACAAGGCGGACACCATCGCCTGCGAAGACCTGACGGCGCCCATGCCGTCCGCCCGGTATCGCCACCGGGACACCCACCGTCGCCTGAACGGCTGGGTCAAGGGCGTGATGGCGGACACACTCACTGCCATATCTCGGCGCAGAGGTTCTGCGCCGGCCTTGGTCAATCCGGCCTACACATCGCAAATCGACTCCCGCACCGGCCTGTTGCAGGGCCGTCGTCAAGGGGATCGGTTTCACTGCATCGACGGGGCTGTGCTGGACGCGGACGCCAATGCCGCCTGCAATATTCTGGCGAGGCTGTACGACGACGAGATTACGTTGTACACGCCCTTCAGGGCAGTCAAGGCCCTGCTCGTCGAACGAACCAGGCTGTCGGTGGGGACTGCTCCACCCGGACTCGAGTTGCGGGGGCCTGCAACCACGCCCCCATCAACCGAGAGCGAATTACCGGCATCGGTACCGAAGTGTGCCGATTAATGGAACAGGACCGCCAATGACCAGACTCGTTGTCCTGGGAGAGTTTCCCGGGTGCCGGCAAGACCCCCTTG
Organism: Caldilineaceae bacterium; assembly: GCA_965219935.1. Taxonomy (GTDB): domain Bacteria; phylum Chloroflexota; class Anaerolineae; order Caldilineales; family Caldilineaceae; genus Bin34. The sequence goes on from CBDCOU010000003.1 coordinate 3,989,187, forward strand.
CTGTCCAGGGTTGCGTCGCCTCCGCAAGCGCTCTGTCTGCGTGGGTTGTACGGCGAGCGGCCGAGGGTTGGACGTGGCAGTCACCGTCCGCGGGACTGTGTCGTACTGGTCCATGGCCGCGGGACGCTCCTTTTCCGTTGGCGAAGGCTGCCCTTGGTGTCTGAACGCGGCCCGCCGCCCATTTCGGTCAGCCACGCGTCCACCGCAAAGCCCGCGCCCCGGCCGAACGTCGCCATTGCCTGCTGTTGCGACCACAGGTCATCCTGCCAGGCACGGCGGGACACACGGCCGTACACCACCGTCTGCCAGGTTTTGGGAATCCGCGCCACGCCAAAGTTTTTCTTGGCTGGTCCGCTGCCAAGTTACTCAATTCATCTACTGTTCTCACTCAACCGCCCAGACACATACTTGTGGATGATGCTCGACAGCAGCGTCTGGTAGGGAATCCCTTCCTCCCGCGCTCGCGCGCGCACGAGCATGTAATCGCGTTCCGTGACGCGCAGATTGACCCGTCTGGTCTTTTTGAAAGTGTTGTGGGCTGCCTCCCGGGCATCCTCCATCTCTCGGTCAGCACCGGGTGCCGTGCGTAACTCACCCCTTTCGAAGCGGTCCAGAATGTCCCGCTCTTCCGTGTCCATGTCGTGGTGCGTCACGGTTGTCTCCTGCTGTATTCCCTCGTAGCCTTGCGGCTGGGAATGATCGTTTTCAGAAACCGGGTGCCATTGGGCTGTATGACGAACGGCACCAGGTGAACGTACGCTTGGATGGCAACCACGTAGATGTATTGTCCGGGATAGCGGTCCTGGTTCGGATGAACCAACACATCCAACAGTGCGCCCTGCTCGATGGCGGATACCACGGTCTCGAAGGAGACGCCTCGCTGCTCGATGAGTTGTCGGTTCTTCTCCACACTCCAGTCGAAGGCGTTGCGCATGGATACATTGTCGCCTAATGTGTGCGTTTTGTCAACACCATGCCGCTGTCGGGATTAAGCTTGACAAACCTTTCTCGCTCCAACACCCAAAAACCGCTTGAACATCCTCAGGCAAGTACCTGGACCACGATCTGGCAGCGTACAGGGCTGGGTGGTGTCGTGGCATGCGGCAATGGGTTCCATGAGACGCTCGGTAATCCACTTCGTTGCACCATAGGCAGGAAGGGAACGACAGCCGATGTGGACTGCATGTACCACTCAACCCCAAATCCCGTTTCCTGGTTCTGTGTAATCCCGTTGTCTGAGGGTGCCGCACGGGTCTCCGTCAACCCCGATTCACCCTCTCCACGCGGCTTTGTGTTGGCCCTGCGTTCACACCCCAACCATCGTTCGGATTCCTGTTTTCACCTCCTCTGCCATACCGCGCCCAAGGGACGGGATCGTTGGTCTCGTCCCTTGTGGGGAGATCCGCCAAACCGTAGACGATGGTTTCCACCATCCAAGCCAACATCATTCCGGTTCGATCGGATACGTGCGAGCATGTTCCGGGACCCAATTCACCCCCTTCGTCGGTGGACTGCACCCCATTTCTTAGTGAGTACACAGGCACACGCCAACTGTACCTGTGTGCTAGCCTTCGGGCAGGAAGACAATCGCGACGCAGCGGCTTCGCAGAGGTGAACACCGTGTATGAGAGCCTGTTGATTAAGAATTTCCGCTGCTTTCCCAAGATCGCGTTCGACAACTTGCAACGGGTCAACCTGATCGCCGGAGAGAACAATGTTGGCAAATCGGCTGTGCTCGAGGCGCTCTGGTTGCTCGGTACCCCCAATCAGCCTGAACTCGCACGAAATCTGTCCGCCATCCGCGGTCAGAAGCACCTTGACCCCGAGGACCTGTTGAGCGATCTGTTTCATGGGTTCGATACCAGTCAGCCCGCGTTCATATCCGCAATGGGAGCGTGGGGGGACGGTCGGAGGAGCCTGGCAATCAGACAGCGAGAGCATTCAACATCCACGAGCCTCGCCGATCAAAACGGGCAATCGGGACCCCAGGATCATGCTCAGAACTACCTGACCACACATTCTCCACTGGAGATCGTATTTGACTACACCGATGAGAATGACGACCTGCACACTTCGACGGGGCATTGGCTACAGTTTCAGGGTACATTGCCGCAGATGGGAATGTTTTTGGGAGCACAAGTATTCCAGGAAGGGATCCAGGCCCAACGGGATACCTCCGTGAACCTGCCGGCCAGTGTCTATTTGCCGCCTTCAAGTCTCCGGGAACTGGCACAAGAGGATGTCTCCTTGTACAGCAGTCTGGAGGTCAAGGGCCAGAGCGACTTCGTGCTGCAGGCCCTGCGTCAGATTGACGGGCGCATTGAGCGGATTACTGCTGCTGTGATCAAGTCGCCCATGTTGCACGTCAACATCGGAATCGACCGCTTGGTCAGCGTCGCCATGTTGGGGGACGGCGCAAGTCGATTTCTCTCCATGGTCCTTCGGTTCCAAGTTGCACAAGATGGAATGATGCTCATTGACGAGGTGGAAAACGGGGTGCACTACACCAAACTGGCCGCTGTATGGCAACAGATCCGTGCGTTGGCGGACCGATTCAACGTTCAGGTTTTTGCCACGACCCATAGCCGTGAATGTATTGCGGCGGCCCATCAAGCCTTCCAGTCATCCAGCGACATCGGCATCGCGTTGCATCGCATTGACATGGAACAAGGCGTACCTACCGCCAAGACATACGGGTACGAAGGAATCGAATATGCCCTCGATGAGGGATTTGAGGTCAGATGACAACCACCGAGCGGTCCGGCTTGCGACGAGTCAGCATAGAAGCTTCGACGCTTATTCTCGTCGAGGGTGTTGACGATCTCCATTTTTTGAAAGAATTCCTGGCTTTCTGCGGCATTCCAGACATTCGGATTGAGGAGGTTGGAGGCAAAGATAGTTTCGGCAAGTTTCTGCAATTGTTGTTACCCGAAGCCCCAAATTTGTCACAGCTGCGCAGCCTTGCGGTGGTTCGCGACGCTGACCTTGATGTTACCGCCGCCAAAACATCGGCAACCGGGATGCTGCGGGCATTCACCCGCAGACTTGAGAATGGTGCACAGAAAACAACCTCGCTTCGCACATCGCAATTCCTGTTTCCCGACAATCGGCACAGGGGTACCTTGGAAACCCTGTTGTGGTCCACAGTGCCAGATGGCCAGAAATCTTGCGTAAAAGAATTTCTCACATGTACCGAGAACGATTGGGGACGGGGCCCACTTGCCGAACGTTGGGTTGACAAAGCTCGCGTCTACGCATATCTTGCCAGTTCCCCGTTGAAGGTGGAGGGCGACGGGTGTCGCGGTGCCACCCGATCTCGTCCCGGATTGCTCACCGGGGTGTCGGTCAGGGCCGGTGTCTGGGACTTGAACCACGATGCGTTCAACCCCTTGCGCGCATTCGTCCAGGGACTTTAGAGGTTTTCCATTGTTGGCCAAGTCTCGGATGCCACAGGCATCCGGATTTCCCGTTCCAGAGAGACAATCATGGATCGTTTCCTTTACACCGGTGAACGCACGCGCCATATCAGTTTTCCCCTGGGAGGGATTGGGGCCGGCGGGATCGGGCTGGCCGGCAACGGCCACCTGGTCGACTGGGAGATTTTCAACAAGCCCAACAAGGGCAGCGTCAACGGCTTTTCCCACTTCGCGATCAGGGCGGAGGAAGCCGGAGCCACGGTGGATGCCCGCATATTGCAAGGCGACTTGACCCCGCCCTTCATGGGTGACATAAGCCAAGGCATGTTTCAGGGGTTCGGGTTCGGGCCGCGACGGGAATACATGAGCGGCCTGCCGCACTTCCGCGATGTGGAATTCAGGGGCGAGTTTCCCTTGGCCACGCTGCGGTTCGTCGATGAGACCTTCCCAGGCGAGGTCTGTTTGCGGGCCTTTTCGCCCTTGATTCCCCTTGAAGAAGACGATTGCAGCCTGCCGTCCGCCTTCTTCGAGTTCGAGATGAGTGCTCCAGACGACCGTCAGTTGACCTACACATTGGTTGGAGTCCTGGCCAACCCGCAACCAGCCGTGAACCGAAACCGGATGGATGCATCGATGGCCGACAAGGGCTTGCACTTGATGCATCTCTCCAGTACCGAGTCCGATCCGGACTCCCCTGTGCACGGCGACCTAACCTTGGGTGCCGACACCGGACACGATCCCGGCCAGACGGTCAGCTGGCAGGAATACTGGTTTCGCGGGGCATGGTTCGACAACCTGGAAGTGTATTGGCAGGACTTGACCCGGCCGGGACCGTTCGCGAACCGCCGCTATGAAGGGGAGGCGGCCGGTGCCGGCAACGAAGCATTGCTGGCTGTCCATGTTCCCGTCAATCCCGGCGAAACGCGCCGGGTGCGGTTTGTGATCGCCTGGAACTTTCCCAACTGTGTGAACGACTGGAGCGAGGACGCCATACGCGAGGCCGCGGCCGCAGGGACGCCCAACCAATGGCGGAACTGGTACGCCACCCGTTGGGCCGATTCACGCGACAGTGCAACGTTTGCGCTGCGGGAGTGGGACCGGTTGCATGACGGTACCGCCCTGTTCCACGACTCCTTGTTTGCATCCGACCTGCCACCGGTTGCCCTGGAGGCCGTGTCGGCGAATCTGTCCACCTTGAAGACGCCGGTCGTGAAGCGATTGGAGGATGGGACCCTGTATGGCTGGGAAGGGGCGCATGTCGATGCCGGTTGCTGTGAAGGCAGCTGCACGCATGTCTGGAACTACCAGCAGACCGTGCCCTTCCTGTTTCCGCGACTGGAGCGTTCAATGCGCACGGCCGACTACAAGTACAACCTGCTGCCGAACGGCGCCATGCCGTTCCGCCTGCAACTGCCCCTGGGAACCCCCCGGCACTTGACGGGCATGCAACGGCCCTGCTGCGACGGTCAGTTCGGCGGTGTGATGAAGATCTACCGGGACTGGAAGATCTGCGGGGACACGGACTGGCTGCGCGAGCTGTGGCCAGGTGTGCGCCGGTCCATCGAGTACGCCTGGCATCCGGAGAATCCCGATCGCTGGGATCCGGACAGGACCGGCGTGCTCCAGGGCCGCCAGCACCACACCTTGGATGTGGAGTTGTTCGGCCCCAACGCCTGGATGACCGGTTTCTACCTCGGTGCCTTGAAGGCGGGAGCCGAGATGGCGGAGGCCCTCGGCGAGCAGGAGTGCGCCCGGGAGTTCCGGGCGATCTTCGATCGGGGTCGGGCCTGGGTCGACGGGAACCTGTTTGACGGCGAGTACTACCACCAACACATCGATTTGACGGACCGGTCGGTTCTGGAGCCGTTCGTCGAATCCGTGCACACTTCCGACAGCGTCTCCGTGCTCGAGTCCTACTGGACGGAGGAGTACGGGGAGATCAAGTACCAGATCGGCGAAGGGTGCGAAATCGATCAGGTTCTGGCCCAGTGGCATGCGAACCTGTACGGCTTGGGGGATTTGCTGGATCCGGAGAAGGTGCAATCGGCCCTGACCCATCTGTATGCATACAACTTCAAGCGGAACAGTCGCGAGGACTACAACCCCTGCCGCGTCTACACGCTCAACGACGAAGCCGGCCTGCAGATCGCGACCTGGCCCGAAGGGCGTCGCCAGCCGGTGATTCCGCTGCCCTATTCCCAGGAGACCCAGAACGGCTACGAATATGCGGCCGCCCTGCACATGATCGGCACCGGTCTGGTGGCCGAAGGGGTTGAAGTCGTAGCCGCGATCAGGGATCGCTACGACGGGGCCAAACGCAACCCGTGGAACGAAATCGAGTGCGGCAGCAACTACGCGCGTTCCATGGCGGCCTTCGCCCTGCTGAACATGTTCGCCGGGTTCGAGTTCGACATGCGCTTGGGTTTGGTGGGCTTCAACCCCGTGCGAGGGTTTGGCTCCGGTTTCCGTTGTCTTTGGTCGCTGGACCCGGCCTGGGGACAGGTTGTCATGGAGCCGGGCGCATTCCGCCTTGAGGTCGTGCAGGGTTCGCTGCCGGTGCGGATTGTGAGACTGCCGGGATTGGCAAATGCAGAGGTGCGGGAAATGCGGTTGGGCGATGAGCCGGTGGCCTGGCAGTCGCATGCAAACGGGGAAATCCGATTGGTGAGGAACATTGAGGTGACGGCCGAAGCCCCGCTTCAGTGCCTTTGGACCCACCCGACCTGAAGCGACGGCTCACGCGTCGGCGGCTATCTGCCCATCCTGCGATGCCGCGCCTGTACCAAAAACGGCCGTTTGTGATGCGCATCCAACGGCGCGCCGTCGGGCCCAACCGCTCCTCGGCGGTGTATGCACAACCTGTGGGCGAAAGCCAATCAGGATACAATTGGAACTGCTATTTCCAATTTGCACCACAACTGCAGTGATTCAACGAGAGATAACCCGGCATCTGGAGCGGCGGTTCAAGGAATGTCCTGTCGTCACCGTGCTGGGGCCCCGGCAATCCGGGAAAACGACACTCTGTCGGGACACATTCCCTGGCTTGGCGTACGCCAACCTGGAAGCATCGGACATGCGGCAATTTGCCGAGTTGGATCCCAGGGGCTTCCTGGCCCAGTTGCAAAACGGCGCCATCATAGACGAAGTGCAGCGTGTGCCTGATCTCCTGTCCTACATCCAGGTGGTCGTGGACGAAAAGGGTTCAAACAGCTTGTTCGTTCTGACCGGAAGTGCGCAGTCCAAGCTCGCCGACAAGGTTCAATCACTGGCCGGCCGCACGGCCTTGCTTCGATTGCTGCCCCTGTCGTTGACGGAACGCCGCCAGGCGGGGGCCAGCAGCGCGGTGGACGATATTCTCTACTCGGGTTTCTATCCTCGGATCATTGCCGGAAAGCTCAATCCGACCGAGGCGTTGGCCGACTACTTTGACACCTACGTGGAGCGTGACGTACGCCAGCTGGCAGAGTTCCAGGACCTGCCCCTGTTTCAGAACTTCGTGCGGCTGTGTGCCGGCCGGGTAGGCCAGCTTGTCAATCTAAGTTCCTTGGGACGTGACGCCGGGGTGTCGAATCACACGGCCGGCGCCTGGCTCGCACTGCTGGAGAGGAGCTTCATCAGTTTCCGACTACGACCGTACTTTGCCAACATCCGCAAGCGCCTGGTCAAGGCACCCAAGCTCTATTTCCATGATGTTGGCTTGGCCGCCTACCTGATCGGAATCGAACATGCCGGCCAGATCGCAACCCACCCGCTGCGCGGCCACCTCTTTGAAAACGCGGTTGTGGTGGAGGCGCTCAAGCATCGCTTCAACCGAGGAAAACGATCCGATACCCTTTCCTTTTTCCGGGATGCGAAAGGCTTGGAGTGCGACCTGCTCTATCCGGTCGGGCAAGAGATAGCCGCCTTTGAGGTCAAGTCGGGCGCGACCACCGGCGCAGACGACTTCCGATCGCTCAATCGGGTAGCTGAAGTGGTGCACAACGCAACGTCCAAGTTCGTAGTCTATGGCGGCACGGAACGCCAGCCGCGCAGCGCCGGCACGGTAATACCGCTGGCCAACCTGGGCGGAACTCTGGCCAGGCTTGAAGTGGGCCGGGAGTTCGATGATTTCGTGGACGAGAATCAAGGACCGGAACCTGATGAGTCTGATATCAGGGATCTCGATCTCTCGTTTAGGAGATTTATCCGTCCTGTACTGGACGAGTTGGAGACGGAGCGCAGGAGTGTCGCAGGGCTCTTCGGCACGGCTTCCTCTTTCTCCTTCGTGAAGATGGACAACACCACGACCCAGTCCGGCGATGATCTCCTGGCGGCCCGCAGTTGGCCACGGACGAAATCGCACTACATTGTTGTAGGCGGGTTCAAATTGAGTGATACAAGGCCCTTGGAGCTTTGGCGTACCTATCGTTTCGAGGGATATACCGGCAAGGGGCAGGGCGGATTCAAGGTGGAATTCTCCATACGTTGGCGCCTCGACGGTGCAACGCTGTCGCGTTCCGCCATCATCGACAACCAGCCAATCCCGGAACTTGCAGCCAGTGTTGACCGCCAACACTGGGGGCACGAAATTGTGGATGTGGATCAGGTGGCTGCGGTTTTCACCGGGCGCATCACGCAACGGGTCGGTGAACTGTCGGCAGGCACCGGCGCGCCACAACCTGAACCCGGCTAGGGCACCAAGGTCCTCGAACACGGTTGGCACTCTGTCCCGAAGATGCGCGGCGTCCCGCCCGCCGGTTGCAGGAACCGTTGGATGCTCTGGGTTGTGGACCAACCAATGATTCGGTACGGTAACTACTTCGCCGGGGCACCTACGGCCGGAATCGGTCCCGCAAACGGCCGTTTGCGGGATGGTTATCCGGCCAGGTAGGCACTGGCAGATGCCAAGGATGGGCAGTGGCTGGGATGCAGTCCACGACGAGGGATCCTCTTTGGTGGTCTCGACAACACCCTTGTAGGGACCCCTCGCCGTCTGTGCGCCTGCAACCAATATCAACGAAAGCGCAATCACGTCCCCGCCGCATCGGGTATCGTGGGGTTGGCATCCTCACCCCGGATAACCGACCATGCCCAACCGCCCACGTTCCCTGCCCTGCCTGCGCCTGTTCCTGGGATTGCTGGCCGCGCTGGCCCTGGCGGGCTGTCCAGCGTCCCCGTTCCGCAACTTGCCGCCGAACGGTGGACGCGCCGCGATGCCCACCTTCACTCCCACGGCCACGCTCATCCCCATCCCCACGGCCCCGCCCCTGCCCACGGATCCACCCCGGCCCCCCGCTACGCCCACGTCGACGCCGACCCCAACTTTGCCGCCCACGCCCACACCGACACCGACGTTGCCGCCCACATTGACACCAACACCCACGTTGACGGGCCCGCCCACACCGACACCCTCCCTGACCCGGTCCGGAGCCTACGACAACCTGACCGAGCACCCCGACGGGCGCTACGCCCTGCAACGGTCCGGGACACGGGTCGCTGCCACCTTCGTCACGTCCCGCTCCCCCGTGCCCTACTGGGCCCGGGAGGTGGCCGCCCCCCTGTTTACGGTGCCGGAGCCGTTCCGGCCGCCGTATCCCGTCCTGCGCACCGCGGAAGGAATCCCGGTGCGCGCCGACGGCACCGCGGACCCGGACCACGCCGCCCCCCACCGCTTCCTGCTGCGGGTCGACCCCGACGGGGCCGTGCACTACGCGGACGATGCCCCTGTGGAGGCTGTGGAGTACCTGGCCTACGCGCTGGACACGGTCTGGGGCACGACCCCGGTCGCCAACGACCGCGCCGTCCTGGAAATCCTGGACCGCCACTGGTTCGGCGAGACCCTCCTGTCCGCCGTGCCCCCTCCCGCGCAGTTCGAGGTTCCTGCCCATGTATGGAGTTATACGCCTTTCGAGGAGACACGACCGACTTATGAGGAGACGCGCCCGGCCGCCCGCGTGGGCGCGTTCGTGACATTCGATGCCGATGGGCGCGTGATGGAACTGGGGGCCCCCACCAACCAGTTCAAGGTTGGGGCGGGGGCACCCATCTACCACTTCCACGGCCCCCTCCCGGCGGAACTGGGCCAACTGCACCGGTTGGAGCGTCTGGATCTGGCATTCCGCGAATTTGTGCTCTTCGGCACGGATCGCGAGCGGGATAACGAACACGGTGCCTTGACCGGTGTACTCCCGCCGCAACTGGGGCAGCTGTCTCGCCTGCGCCACCTGGACCTGTCGGGACATCTGCTGACCGGACCTCTGCCGCCGGAGATGGGGCACCTGACCTCCCTGGAGTACCTGGACCTGAGTACCAACCGGCTGTCGGGTCCCGCGTCCCCCGCACTGGGCCAGCTTGCCAACCTGCAGACCCTCAACCTGTACTACAACAGGTTGACAATGCTGCCCCCGGAGTGGGGCCAACTCGCCAACCTGCAAACCCTCAACCTGTCCGGCAACGAGTTGACGGCACTGCCTCCGGAATGGGGCCAACTCGCCAACCTGCAAACCCTCAACCTGTCCGGCAACGAGTTGACGGCACTGCCCCCGGAATGGGGCCAACTCGCCAACCTGCAAACCCTCAACCTGTCCGGCAACGAGTTGACGGCACTGCCCCCGGAGTGGAACCAACTCGCCAACCTGCAAACCCTCAGCCTGTCCGGCAACGAGTTGACGGCACTGCCCCCGGAGTGGGGCCAACTCGCCAATCTGCAAACCCTCAACCTGGGGTACAACCGGCTATACACATCGCCCCGATTGCTAGGCCAGCTGGCCAGCCTGCGGACGCTCAACCTGAGCGGCAACCAGTTGACGGCACTGCCCCCCGAACTGGGCCAACTCCCCAACCTGCAAAAGCTTCGCCTGGAGCACAACCGGCTGCCGGAGCGCCGGCTGCCCCCCGAGTGGGGCCAACTCCTCAGCCTGCAGACGCTTCACCTGAATGGCAATCGGCTGACGGGATCCCTGCCCCCCGAATGGGGCCAGCTGGTCAGCCTGGAGGGGCTCTTCCTGCATAACAACCAATTGACAGGATCCCTGCCCCCCGAGTGGGGCCAGCTGGTTAGCCTGGAGGGGCTCTTCCTGCATAACAACCAGTTGACAGGATCCCTGCCCCCCGAGTGGGGCCAGCTGGCCAGCCTGAAGGGTCTCAACCTGTCCAACAACCAACTGACGGGGCCCCTGCCCCCCGAGTGGGACCATCTGGCCAGCCTGGAGGGGCTCTTCCTGCATAACAACCAGTTGACGGGATCCCTGCCCCCCGAGTGGGGCCAGCTGGCCAGCCTGGAAGGTCTCAACCTGTCCAACAACCAACTGACGGGGCCCCTGCCCTCCGAGTGGGAGCAACTTGCCAGCCTGGAAGGTCTCAACCTGGAGAACAACCAGTTGATAGGCCCCCTGCCCCCGGCATGGGGCCAGCTTGCCCTCCTGGAGTGGCTTAACCTGCAGGACAACCTGCTGACGGGATCCCTGCCCCCCGAGTGGGGTCAGCTTGTCCGCCTAGAGGCGCTTGACCTGCAGGACAACCTGCTGACGGGATCCCTACCCCTCGAGTGGACCCGGATGACCAACCTGGAGTACTTGAGCTTGGAGGACAACCAACTGACCGGTTGTTATCCCGGGATTTATTTCCCCAACCTGACCTATCCCCGCGGGTATGTCGCCACCGATCTCCCGTGCTGTCCTCCCCTCGACTACATTTACCATGAATTCAGAGGATAGACCGTGGATACAGGCAGCCGCCAACCGCGCCTGGACCCCGGCTTGGCACCAGCGTCGATAGCGGCGAAGGAGACTGTTCCCGTGTCCGACGCGGCGGGGCCGGTCTGGCGAAGGGATCTCCGTGCGCCGGAGGCAGTGGACCCCGTGCGGGATGCGGCGGCAGTTCCATCCGGGACGGGTTCCGTTGGGCATGGGAACGGCGGGTGGCCGCGTTGCGGGCCCGGCGGCAGCCCACGATGGCGCCGGCGCGGTCGCGAAGTCGATGAGGGGCAGGGCCACGTCCACCGGCAGAAACCCGGTGTTGATGTCGCCCTGTCCCTCACTCCAGGCACAGATCCAGGAAGGGCAGGCCTGGGTATTCTGTAGAGGGCGGCGGACTCAGGTACCAGTGGTCGAAATCGACATGGTACTCATAATCCGGCGGAAAGATATACCTATCAGCCTGCCCGGGCAGGGGCAACGGGCAGGTGGTCAAGGGATTGCCGCGCAGGTCTAGCGAGTCCAGTTGCGACAGTTGGCCCAGCTCCGCTGGCAGAACCGTCAACCGGTTGCCGGACAGGTCCAGCGTGAGAAGTTGAGTAAGTTGACCCAGTTCCGGGGGCAGGTCCGTCAGTCGATTGTCACTCAGGTCCAGATGGACCAGGTGCGAAAGCCGGCCCAGCTGGGCCGGCAGGTCCGTCAGCCGGTTCCCCGACAGGTCGAGTGTCAAGGTCTTGAAACCAAGATGAAAAAAGAGAAGGGACCGAGTCGCGGGCCGGAGCTGGCCCAGTTCGGGAGGCAGTGTGGTCAACCGGTTGTCGGAGAGATCGAGCCGTTCCAGCCGCAGCCGACCCAGTTCGGGGGGCAGCGTGGTCAACAGGTTACCGCTCAGGTCCAAGGTTGTCATGGAGGCAACCGTGAAGGGTTCCACGAGGCTTTCAGGCGCAAGTGCCGTCAGCCGGTTGTCGCTCATGTCCAATTCCCCGAGGTGCACGAGTTGAGCCAGGCCCGTTGGCAGCGTGGTCAACAGGTTGCCGCTCAGATCCAGGTAATAAAGTTGGTCGAAACCTGCCAGCGGCGGCAGGGAAGTCAATTGGTTGTCCTGCACATCCAGAAACTTAAGTTGGCGGAGCCGGCCCAGCTCCGGGGGCAAGGTCGTCAGCCGGTTGCCGGCCACACCCAACCCAACCAGTTTGGTCAGCCGCCCCAGTTCCGGAGGCAGCGATGTCAACTGATTGTCGTGCAGTTCCAACCTCCAGAGCTTGGTCAATTGGCCCAGTTCCGGCGGGACGGCTCCGGTGAGCCGGCTGCCGGCCAAGGTCAGTTGTTCCAGGTTCGCCAACTGCCCCAGTTCCGGCGGAATGGTGCCGGTCAACAGGGGGCCTCCCAGTGCCAGCCGGGACAGGGCCGTCAACTGGCCCAGCTCCGAAGGCAGGTGCCAGGTCGCCCGCACCCCCGGTGGATGAATGCCCACCTTGGAACGCTTCGTCGGTGGAGCCATAAACCTCGGAATGCTGCCCTCCCAATACTCATCCGGGTGGGTGGCATGCCAATCCAGTTCCGTCACGCGGCCTCCGCCATGCAACCGGGCCCCCAGCTCTTGCGCCTGTCCACGATCGAAAAAACTCGGTTCCCGCCCCGGCTCCAGGGCTGTCCCGAGAATATCGAGCACGGTCAAGTCATTGGCTTCGAGGGTCGTGCCCCAGGCCACCGCCAGGTTCAGGGACGCGTGCATTGCCTGCGTCCCGGCCTCCCGCACCTCGTAGTTCAGGACACCGTCCGGGTGGATCCACAGTCGCAGCGGCAGGGGGTCCGGATGGGTCGGGTCCGGGGTGCCGTCGATGCGCACGGCCCGGCCCTCCACATCCCGCCACACGGCATAACGTGGCCGGTGGTTCTCGGGGATTTGGAACTGCAGGGGCACCCTGCAGCCAGCCGTAGGCAGGGCACCCGGAGGCGAATGCAGCGTAGCCACTACCTGCCCGTTGACAAGCCTCAGCTGGACTGTCACCGGTTGGGGTTCAAGTCCAGTCCGGACACAATTCGGCGTCGTTGCCTCGTTCTCCCCAACCGCACGCACTGCCGATGGTGACATCAGCAGCAGGAGCAGCGACAGCAGCAGGATCCCAAGGCAACGGGGATGCAGGGAGGCGAATGTGCAGGTCCACATGAGGCAAGTGCCTGGGGTGTCAGGTCAAGGTCGGAGTTTCATGGTAGCGGCTGGCGGTTCAGTCCCTCAGTGCGGGTGAGCCGAGCGCACAGTTCCCCTCGCGCAAACGTCCGTTTGCGGGACACAACCTGTCCAAGCCGAAGCTGCCATGCCACGGCTTGTCCGGCCCATGCCCGCGGTCTACCCTCTGGCCACATCCGGGTCAACAGGACGACAGTGTATTATCATGTCACGATAATAATAAGTGTAGAGGTTTTTGGAAACTCCATGTCCAGTGCACAAGCTGCGATCCGCCAACTCAACCGTCCGCTGCGCGTGTCGGAGGCGGTGCGGGAGTATGGAATCGCGCCCGTCGAACTGTATGCAATGGAGGCACGGGGCGAGGTCGAACGCTTGGCACGCGGCGTGTTCGTGGCCACCGGTCGGTTACTCGAAAATCCCGACTTCACCGTGGTGTGTCTGCGCGCTCCCAGGGCCGTGGTGTGTCTGGTTTCCGCCCTGTGGTTCCACGATCTGACCACTCAAATCCCCAGCACCATAGATGTGGCGGTCCGACGCGGCGACCACCGTCCACACAGCTCGTGGCCGCCGGTCAAGTGCTACAGCTTTTCCCCCGCGAGTTATGCGTCGGGCATCGAGACGCATACGATCGACGGGGTGGACGTGAAGATCTACTCCCGCGAGAAAACCCTGGCCGACTGTTTCAAGTTCCGCAATCGCATCGGCATGGACATCGTGCTCGAAGCCATCCACGACTACTGTGCCGGGCCCCGGCGCGTGGACGAACTGCTGCGGCAGGCGCGCATCTGTCGCGTGGAGACGGTGATGCGCCCCTATCTGGACACCGCGCTGTGGACCGGGGTCGGGTGATGAAAAATGTTGCGGCCTCGGTCGACCAGAGACTGCGCAATCTGGCCGGCAAGGACCACCGTTCGATAGTCGATGTGCGGACCCGCTATGTGCTGGAACGGTTCTTGTATCGGTTGAGCCTGTCGCCCTACAGGAACGACTATGTGCTGAAGGGAGCCGTTGTGCTGCAAACGCTGGCGGAGTCCGCCTACCGCCAAACCAGGGACGTTGACCTGCAGGGGCAACTCCGCGCAGAACCACAGGATGTCCAAGGACACTTCCGGGATGTGCTGGAGCAGGACACGTCGGCCCATCCGGACGGCTTGCGGTTTGTTCAGAATTCGATTCGGGTGGAACCCCTCCGGGCAGGGGTCGGTTACCGGCTAATGCTGGAAGCGCGGCTGGGTACCTCCCGATACCCCATGCGGGTGGACATTGTCTACGGCGACCGACCGACCCCTCCGCCCGTGGAGCGGACCATTCCCTCGTTGTTGGACCTCCCCGGCCCCGTCCTGCTGTGCTACCGACTGGAAACCTCGCTGGCCGAGAAATTCCACGCCCTGGTGGACTTTGGCGATCGCAACAGCCGCATGAAGGATTTTTACGACATTTGGTATGTGGCCAACCAGTTGCCGGTGTCCGGGCATGACCTGGCGGCTGCGCTGAGAGCCGTGTTCAACAACCGGAACATCCCCCTGCCTTCCGTACCGCCCGTGGGACTGACCGACACCTTCGCGCAGGACAAGCAACCTGTGTGGACAGCGTTTAGGGAGAGACTGCAAGGCAGCCAGCGCGGCCCGGAGGCATTTCCCAGCTTGGTGAAGGGCATCCGGGCATTTCTCATGCCCGTAGTGAAGGCCGCGGGAACCGATCCTGCGTTTCGAGGTCAATGGGATGCGGACCGCGGACGTTGGGTTGCCGATCACTTGCGCGAGCGGGACGATGCAGTCCCCGCTCCCCGCGAAAGGAATGCCGGGAGCGCGTGGTAGGCCGGAACGGCCACCTGCACATGAAGTCCGCGAGGAACCGAAGGGCTAGCCTGGATCTGTCCCGCAAACGGCCGTTTGCGCGACGGATGGCTGATAGCCCCCAAGCTGACTATGAGGCGCAGTCGAAGTAATCATCCGTCGGTGTACGACCTCTGATCGGAACCGATGCAATCCCGGGAGCCGACACCGGCAACGACCGGCGGTGGCTGCGGTCCGTTCTGCAGGAAGGTCGGACCGCCGACAACAAACAGGTCACGGATGCAACCTCCCGGCACAAGTCATCTCACCAAGGACCCATCCACATAGGGATGTATCTGTCGACGGAGAATGCGTGCGCAGCGATAACAAGGCTGGACGGCTGGTGGACAGCCCGGTCCGCGCCCGAGCACCAACCGGGAGGGTGTAGGCAAGACAATGAACTCAGTAGGGGCAGTGCGGAAGGTCGGTGGTATACCTATCCAGTTTGAGAAAAATCCGAGGAAAACATCCGGTCAGTTGATTGTCTTCCAAGTCGAGATATTGCAGGTTGGTAAGTTGGTCCCACGCGGGGGGCAGGGGTTCCGTCAGCTGGTTGCTCTGCAGAAGGAGTCCCACCAGACTGGCGAGTTGGGCCCATTCGGGGGGCAGAGGCCCCGACAGTTGGTTGCCGTTCAGGAAGAGGTTTTGCAGGTTGGCAAGTTGACCCCACGCGGGAGGCAGGGCTCCCGTTAGCTGGTTGTAACCCAGGTCGAGCGTCCGCAGACTGGTGAGTTGGCCCCACGCGGGGGGCAGGGGCCCCGTCATCTGGTTGCCGTTCAGGTGGAGAACTTCCAGGCGGGCGAGTTGGGCCCATTCGGGAGGCAGGGGCCCCGTCAGCTGGTTGTCCTCGAGATTGAGCCGCTGCAGGCGGGCGAGTTGGCCCCACGCGGGGGGCAGGGCGGTCAACTCGTTGTAGGCCAAATCCAGATCTTCCAGATTCGCAAGTTGGCTCAGTGCGGAGGGCAGATCGGTCAATTGGTTAGAGCGCAAGTTCAGCAGCTCCAGATTGACGAGCCGACCCAGTTCAGGGGGTAGGGCGGTAAGCTGATTGCTGTTCAAATGCAGCCACTTCAGACGGCTAAGCCGACCCAGTGCGGGGGGCAGCGTGGTCAACCGGTTTTCCCTCAAGTCCAGGGTCTCGAGGGAGGCCAGGTCCCCAATCTCCGGCGGGAGGGTGTCCGACGAAAGTTGGTTGTCGGACAGGTCAAGCCTCTGCAGGCGGGCGAGTTGGCCCAGTTCGGGGGGTAGGGATCCGGTAAGTTGGCTGTGGCTCAGATCCAGCTGCTCCAGGTTGGCAAGCCGCCCCAGTTCGGGGGGCAGGGGTTCGGTGAAGTCGTTGCCGCCCAGATCCAGGTACTTCAGGGAGGCCAGGCGCCCCAGTTCGGGGGGCAGGGCACCCGACAGCCAGTTGTGGCCCAGGTCCAGATGCTCCAGGGAGGCCAGACGTCCGATGTCCGACGGGAGGGTCCAGGCCAGCAGTTGGCCCTGCAGGTCCAGGTGGCGCAGACGGGGGAGCCGCCACAGTTGCGGCGGGATCGCGCCCGTCAGGGAGTCCGGTCCCCGCCCAACGGATCTGTGTTTGGCGTCACGTTCGATTATGGTCCGGTAGCCCAGGTCCAGATGTTCCAGGTGGTGCAGTTGTCCCAGTTCCGGCAGGAGGGGGCCGTGAAAGTCGTAGACGGGGGCACCCACCTCCTTTTTGGGCTCGTTGCTGGGTGCGCCCAGCGCCGTCACGCGTCCGTCGGCATCGAACGTCACGAACGCACCCACACGCGCAGCCGGGAACGTTCCCCTCATGTGTTGGCTGTGCTCGGGCACTGCCCACTGCACGGGGGGCGGGTCCGCGGACAGGAGGGTCTTGCGGAACCAGTGCGCGTCCAGGATCTCCAGCACGGCGCGGTCGTTGGCGGCCGGCGTCGTGCCCCAGGTCGTGTGCAGGCTGTAGGCCAGGAAGCGACCAGCGTGTCCGGGCGAGGCGGCGCAACGTGAGGGAGGCGGTGGCTGCGAAGCACCCGCGGGTGCGCGCAGGGTCCCGGTGGCGATGCCCGCGGGCGGACGCAGGCCCCCACCGGCGATGCCCATCCCCGTCAATCCCACCAGGTTCAGGCAATAGGCCTGCCGGTCTTCGCCCTCCACCAGGGCATCGTCCACGTAATGCACGGTCCCGTCGGGGTCGACCCGCAGCAGGAAGCGCCGGGGCTCGGGGTGGTCCGGGTCCGGCGTGCCGTCGGCCTGCACCGTCCGGCCCACCGCGGTGCGCAGGACGGGATACGGCGGCCGGAGCGGATCCGGCACCGTGAACAGGGGCGCGGCCACCTCCCGCGCCCAATACGCCACGGGGGAACGGGAGGTGGCGAAGGTGGCTGCCACCCGCGCCCCGGCCAGCTGCAGTTCGTAGCGCCCGTCCGCGTGCTCCACCAGGTTGTCGTAGGTCCCGGACACCGTTAGGGAGGGGATCGGCGTGGGCGGCCACATCCATGTGGGCGTTGGTGTCCATGTGGGCAACAATGTCGGTGTAGCCGTAGGCGTGAAGGTCGGCGAGGAGGTGGGGACCGGTGTGAACGTGGCCACCGTCGACACCGGGGCCGGGGCTGCGGCCACGGCGCGGTCCGCGGCCGGGCGGCGCGCCGTGCGGGCGGCGCACCCGGCCAGGCACAGGAGCGGCAGCAGGATCGCCAGCAACAACCAGCCCCGAAGAGGGCGGGAGGCGTGGACCCGCATAAGGCAAGTTCCCGGGGTGTCAGTTCAAGGTCGGAGTTTCATCTTCGCGTCCGACGGTTCAGCCCTCAGTGTAGGTGAGCCGCGCGCGCAGTCCCCGTCCCGCAAACGGCCGTTTGCCGGACGGGTGGCGAGACGCTGGTGCACATCTTGCGGTGCCAGCAGAATCTTGTCCATACCTTGAATTGTCCGCCACCATCCGCAGCCCTTGTATCCGATCATATCCCGTTGCCGAACAGTTTCCCGTGCAGTCCGTCAACGGGCCAAACCAGGCACGGCCACCCGCCAGGAAGCCTAGCCTCACTACGCTCAGGCTATCCCGTTTCTGCCTCTTCAGCCCTCAACCATGCTGCCAGCAAGTCTTCTTCACAGGTCCTGGGTACGTATTGTTTGCACGTAACCTTCACAATCCTGACTTGCCTCAAGTTGGGGGACTGAGAAAGAAACGCCCGCGGTCCCCTGGACAGGTTGGAATTCTGAATGCTGACGGTCCGGAGTTGGGGATGATCGGTGAGAAAATCAGAGGGCACTTGCGTCAAGAAAGGGGCATAGTGGATCGTGAGCTGTCGCAACCGACGGCTGGCCGACAGGAAACCGGTCGGCAATCCCTTCAGTGGGGGAGCTTCGATGTGCACCTCTTGCAGTCTGGGGCTCTGCCCTAGGAATCGGGCCGGCAACACCTCAAGGGCTGGACTAATGAGTGCCAGGACCTCAAGTTGCGGATTGTGTGTCAGAAAGTCGTCTGGCAACGCGGCTAATTGCGCAGCGGGGTTTATGAGTCGCCCTATTGTAATTTGCAGTCTCAGAAGATTGGGATTGTGCGCCAGGAAACCTGACGGCAGGGATTGAAGGCGAGCTCCACCAATGGCCAGATGCTGCAGTTGGAGGTTGTGCGCCAGCAGACCCGCCGGCAGTTCAGTCATGTCGGGATGGTAAAGCAGGAGTTTCTGCAGGAGCGGGTTGTGTTCCAGTAGACCTGCTGGGAGGGCTTTTTCGAAGCGGCTCAGGTCCAAATAGGCAAGCCGGGGATTGTGGCGGAGAAAATCAGCCGGAATCAGAACACTGCCATGGATTTGCAGATGTTGCAGCCGAGAGTTGTGAGCCAACAAGTCCTCGGAGATTTCAGTGGGCTCATCCACGGTCTCATCCAGGAACAGGGTTAACTGTTGGAGGTCCGGGTTGTGGACCAGGAGTTCCGAGGGAACGGACTGCAGGTGACGGGCCGAGATCGACAATCGCTGCAAGAGGGGATTCCGGGCCACCAGATCACCGGGAATCGGGCCTGAAAAACCCCAGACCTGCAGATCCAGGAGTTGCTTGTTGTGGGCCAGGAGATCGGACGGCAATTCTGCATACGGGACATGTATCGCAAGACGCTGCAACTGGGTGTTCCGGGCCAGAAAGCCTGGAGGCAGGCGATACCAATTGCCATTCAGGGTTAAATCATGCAACTGGGGATTGCGGCTCAAGAGATCGGCCAACGGAGCCAACTTGAAGCCATCCGTGTAGCGTGTCCGCAATTCCAGGCGCAGGAGATGGGGATTGTGGGCGAACAGGTCAGGAGGCAGGTCCGTGACTTGGTCGACCTCCAGCTTCACATTCCGGAGCCAGGGGTTGTGGGCGAACAGACCGGACGGAAGTTCCGTCAAGTCATAGGTGTCAAGCACCACTTCCCGCAAAAACGGGTTGGCCGCCAGCAGATCCGGTGGGATCGTCTGCAGTTTGTGGACTTCCAACACCAGGCGATGCAGTTGCGGGTTGTGGACGAACAGATTGGAGGGCAACTCCGGCTCTACATAACCGCCGATTTCCACACTCTTGAGCCGAGGTTTGTGTGCGAACAGGTCTGCCAAACGCACAGCCGGTTGAGTGATTGACAGATACCGGATCGAGATTTCCTCCAGATTCCGGTTGCGCATCAGAAAATCCCTTGGCAGGGGGCGTAGGAGTTCGGACTGGATTGATAGTGATTCAAGAGCTTGGTTGTGGGCCAGGAAGCCGTGGGGCAAAGCCGCCAGCCGGTCCGCCTCCAAGGTCAAGACCTGGAGTTGGGGATTGTGGCGGAGCAGGTCGGCGGACAGGGCCAGAGGCAACAGTCCGTCGATGGAAGAATTCAGGGGTTGGACCTGGACTGTCAACTGCCGCAGCCGAGGATTGCCGGCCAGAAAACCGGTCGGAAATGCAAACGGCGACCAATAGCCGTAGGGATGCCCGGTTACCTGGACCGTCAATTCCTCCAGTTGCGGGCTATGGGTCAGAAAACCTGCCGGCAGAGGCGCCTGCGAAGACCATCGGTGATAGTCATAGGGCTGGGACTCCACGTGTTGCAGCCAACCCAGGTGCTCCAGCAACGTATCGGACAAATCCGTGTAATACAGTTCCAGATGCAAGCTCGGCAGCTGGGGGAGACGGCTCAACAGGTCACCCGGCAGAGGACGGAGCACTGGCCAGAACAGGGTCAACTGCCGGAGACCAAGAAGACCACCCAAATCCCGGGCTGTCGGTGTCGCATGGCCCAAGCCAAAATCCACCGCCAATGTGGTCAGACTGGCCAGTTCCGCCCAGGTGATGTCCGCACAGGTGCGCTCCCGGCCATCCTGGGCCTCCAGTAAAGAGCGCAGTTCAGTCTGCAGCACTGCATGGCGATGGCAAACATCGGCCTGGTCGGAGGCGCTTGAAGGACGCCACAAGGGCAACTCGGCCGTGGGCCACTCCACCGCCACCGCATAGGCCAAGTAGCCGACCTCGTCCACTCCCGCGTCATCCACATAGCGCACCGCGCCGTCGGGGTCTACCTGCAGGCGGAACGTTTGGCTCTCCGGTTGGTCGTCCAACACCTGCCCTGACCAGTCCACGTGCTGCGCATCCTTAACCTCGATGATCACGGGTTCCCTGGGCCGGTAGCCCGGCGGTACGCTGAACAGGATCGCGGGTGCCTGCCGCGCGAAATGCTGTACCGGCGAACGCGAGGTGGACAGGACACCCGTGACGGTCTCCTCGGTGCGACGCAGGGCAAACCGACTCTGATGGTGCTCCGTCCGGAGGGCGTAGGGGCCGGACGTTTCCGGGGTGTACCAGGTGGTGGTCAGCACATAAGCCAGATGCCCCACTTCGTCCAGTTCCGGCCCGTCCAGATAGCGTGCGGTCCCGTCGACGCCCACGGCCATGCGGAACTCCTGTGGCGCTTCGGCCTCCCGGTTCACCGTGCCGTCCGGGTGAAGGGGCCAGCCATGGCCTTCAAGGATCAGGGGCTCTTCGGGCCGAAAACCCAGGGGCACGGTAAACAAATCCTGGGGATCTTGCCGCGCCGCGTACTGCACGGCCGAACCCTGACTGCGGAAGACGGCAATCACCCGGCTCCCATCCCGCCAAAGCTGATACTGCCCCTCCGCATGGACCATCAGGTTGTCATACTCGTTCTGCAGCAGGACTTGGGATACCGAATCCGACACTGCCGACCCTTGCGCCCACGCGGGAGTAGCCATCAGGGATGCCCAGAGCCCCAGAGCGACCCCAAGGCCGCCCAGGTAACGGCAAACAAGAAGGCAAAGAGCAATAGTTCTCATATCAGTAATCCTCAGACCATTGCAGGCGCGGCTCCATGGTAGACAAATGCCGCCCGGGCGATCATCTGGTCCTTTATCCGCGACAATAGATTAGACCGTATACGGCGTCGCCGTGGCAGCAGGCTCTCAAATGGCCGACAGCTGCATTCCGGGCTCAGTCCACCATGCGAAAGGCCTTGGTGCCAGTGCCAGGGTCTCCCCGGGCATGCGAGTTGGCCGACTCCATGCCCGGGCCAACAGGCACCGGCTTGCTGTGGCAGTTCCAAGTGTGACCGAACGCTCACATACACTGAGGGGCTGAACCGTCGGCCGCTACCATGACACTCCGACCTTGAACCGACAACCGGGAACTTGCCTCATGCGGCGGATCCACGCCACCCGCCCTCACCGGGGTTGGCTGTTGTTGGCGGTCCTGTTGCCGCTACTGTGCTTGGCCGGATACGCCGCCCGCACGTCCCACAGCCTGGCATCGGACCGCCCCGTGGTCGCAGTTCCGACCCTGGTGCCGCCGGTGGCCACGTTCACACCGGTTCCCACCCCCTCGCCGGCCTTCACGCCCACGTCGACGCCGATACCGACACCAACCCTGTCACCCACCCTGACGCGGTCCGGAGCCTACGACAACCTGACCGAGCATCCCGACGGGCGCTACGCACTGCAGCTGTCCGGGCTGCGGGTCACGGCCACCTTCGCCACGTCCCGGTCCCCCGTGCAGCACTGGGCAAAGGAAGTAACGGAACCCCTGTTCACGGTGCCTGAGGGCTTCCGACCGCCGTATCCCATCCTGCGCACCGCGGAGGGGACACCGGTGTTGGCCAACGGCACGCCGGCCCCCGACCACCCCGAACCCCGCCGCTTCCTGCTGCAGATCAACCCCGACGGAGCCGTGCACTACGTGGACGACGACCATGTGGAGGGAGTGGGATATCTGGCCTACAGCCTGGACACGGTCTGGGGCACGACTCCGGCCGCCAACGACCGCGCCGTCCTGGAGATCCTGGACGCTCACTGGTTCGGCGAGACCCTCCTGTCCACCGTGCCCCCTCCCGTGCAGTTCGAGGTTCCTGCGCATGTATGGAGTTATTGGGATGTTGATGATAGACATCCGACTTATGAGGAGACGCGGCCGGCCGCCCGCGTGGGCGCATTCGTGGCGTTCGATGCGGATGGGCGCGTGACGGAACTGGGTGCCCCCACCAACCAGTTCAAGGTTGGGGCGGGGGCACCCATCTACCACTTCAACGGCCCCCTCCCGGCGGAACTGGGCCAACTGCACCGGCTGGAGCGTCTGGATCTGGAATTCCTCGAATTTGCGCTCTTCAGCAAAGACCATGAGCGGGCCGATGAACACGGCGCCTTGACCGGTGCCCTCCCGCCGCAACTGGGGCAGCTGTCCCGTCTGCGCCACCTGGACCTGTCGGGACATCTGCTGACCGGGCCTCTGCCGCCGGAGATGGGGCGTCTGGTCTCCCTGGAGTACCTGGACCTGAGTACCAACCGGCTGACGGGGCCCCTGCCCCCCGCACTGGGCCAGCTGGCCCACCTGCAGACCCTCAGCCTGTACTACAACAGGTTGACGATGCTGCCTCCCGAATGGGGCCAGTTCGCCAACCTACAGACCCTCGACTTGCATGGCAACGAGTTGACCGCCCTGCCCCCCGAATGGGGCCAACTTCCCCACCTGCAGACCCTTGACCTGAGCGGCAACGACTTGACCGCCCTGCCTCCGGAATGGGGCCAACTTCCCCACCTGCAGACTCTCGACCTGAGCGGCAACGACTTGACCGCCCTGCCTCCCGAATGGGGCCAACTGGCCAGCCTGCAGACCCTCGACCTGAGCCGTAACAAGTTGACCGCCCTGCCCCCGGAATGGGGCCAACTCCCCCACCTGCAGACTCTCGACCTGAGCCGCAACGAGTTGACCGCCCTGCCCCCGGAATGGGGTCAGCTGGCCAGCCTGCAGACCCTTGACCTGAGCCGCAACGAGTTGACCACACTGCCCCCGGAGTGGGGCCAGCTGGCCCACCTGCAGACCCTCGCCCTGAGCCGCAACAAGTTGATTGCACTGCCTCCGGAGTGGGGCCAGCTGGCCTACCTACAGACCCTCGACCTGAACAGCAACAAGTTGACCGCCCTGCCTCCCGCACTAGGCCAGCTGGCCCACCTGCAGCATCTCAATCTGGGGTACAACCGGCTATACACATCGCCCCGAGTGCTAGGCCAGCTTGCCAGCCTGCGGACGCTCAATCTGAGCGGCAACGACTTGACCGCACTGCCTCCCGAACTGGGCCAACTCCCCAACCTGCAAAAGCTTCGCCTGGGGCACAACCGGTTGACGGGACTCCCGCTGCCCCCCGAGTGGGGCCAGCTTGCCAACCTGCAGACGCTCTACCTATACGGCAACCAGTTGACGGGACCTCTGCCCCCCGAGTGGGGCCAGCTTGCCAGCCTGCAGACGCTCTACCTGTATGGCAACCAGTTGACGGGACCCCTGCCCCCCGAGTGGGGCCAGCTTGCCAGCCTGCAGACGCTCAACCTGGAGGACAATCAGTTGACGGGACCCCTGCCCCCCGCATGGGGTCAACTCGCCAGCCTGCAGACGCTCAACCTGGAGGACAACCAGCTGACAGGACACCTGCCCCCCGAGTGGGGCCAACTCGCCAGCCTGCAGACGCTCAACCTGGAGGACAACCAGCTGACAGGACGCCTGTCCCCCGAGTGGGGCCAACTCGCCAGCCTGCAGACGCTCAACTTGGAGGACAATCGGCTGACGGGGCCCCTGCCCTCCGAATGGGGCCAACTCGCCAGCTTGGAATATCTCAACCTGGAGGACAATCAGTTGACGGGGCCCCTGCCCCTCGAATGGAGTCAACTCGCCAGCTTGTGGACGCTCAACCTGACCGACAACCAACTGACGGGGCCCCTGCCCATGGAGTGGGTCCGGATGGCTAGTCTGCAGCACCTCGACCTACGGGACAATCAACTGACCGGTTGTTTTCCTTGGATTTATTTTCCCAACCTGGAATATTACTCCAGAACCGATCTCCCGTCCTGTCCTCACGTCGACTACATTTATCATCAGTCCATGGGGTAGACCATAGGCAAGGGCCGGGCAGGAGCAGGCGACAGCGTCCCAAGCAACCTTCCCCGGTCGCCGCGGTCTCCACTCAGGGCCGGGATCCGGGACCACGGCACCCACCCTGGCCGAAGCTGCCATGCCATCCCCAAGGCGGGCTCGGCGCGACCGTTCAGGGGCACGACCCTGTTGCGGTGCTGTTGGCTTACCCTGTCCGGTTCGGAAGCCGGCGGGTTGGCTCATAGAGGAGGGTCCGATGCCGCATCCATGGCGGGTGACGACTCCCGCCATGGCCTCTGCCGTCAGCAGACCTGTTTTGGTGTCGCCCAGACCTCACTCCGGGCACAGTTCCAGGAAGGGCAGATCCGGGTGTTCCGTACGGCGCGGCGGACTCAGGTACCAGTGGTCGAATTCGACATGGTCATAATCCGGTGGGTAGATGTAGCGGTCAATGTGCCAGGGCAGGGGCAACGGGCAGGTGGTCAAGGGGTTGCCGCGCAGGTCCAGGGACAGCAGGGGGTGCAGTTGGGACAGCACCGGAGGAATCTCCGAGAACCGGTTGTGGCTCAGGTCCAAGTGGGTCAGGTGCGCCAGTTGGTCCGGGTCCAGGGACAGGTCGGACAGTTGGTTGTGGCTCAGGTCCAGGTGGGTCAGGTCGTGAAACAGCGCCAGGGCCGACGGTGCCGCAGTGAGCTGGTTGTGGCTCAAATCCAGGTGGATTACCTGATGGGGCCACTGCACCATCCGTTCCAGGTCGGCGTTGAGGTCGTTCAGGCCAAGTCCCGCCAACGACAGGCGCAACCTCGGCAGTTCATGCGGCGGCATCCCTGCGCCGCTGGGGGGATAGGCCGGCAAGGCCGTCAAAGGGTTGTCACCAAGGTCCAGGCTGTCGGAGTGGTACAGGTTCAGGTCCAGGCTGTCGGAGCGGAATACATGCGGCGTGAGGTGTGTGAATGTCCTCGAGGGGATGCCACTCCCCGTCAAGGCCTTCAGGAGTTGGCCGACCACAGGGGCAGGCAGGTCCGTCACTTGGTTGCCGGACAGGTCCAGCGAGAGCAAGCGGCGAAGACGCCCCAGTTCCGGGGGCAGGGTTGCCAATCGGTTTTCGGACACACCCAGCAAAGCCAGTTGGGAAAGTTGTCCCAGCTCAGGCGGCAACGCGACCAGTTCATTCCCCGCAAGGTTGAGGGTCCGCAAGCCTTGCAGTTGCCCTATTTCCGGCGGCAGAAGGGCCAGGGCATTGTCGGACAGATCCAGCGAGGACAGTGGCAGGAGTTGGCCCAGCTCCGGGGGCAGGGTTGCCAGCCGGTTGCCGGACAGGTTGAGCGTGTGCAACCGGTCCATCTGAAACAGTGCCTCCGGCAGGGACGTGAACAGGTTGTCGGACAGGTCGAGTTGCCAGGCAGGAATCCGCCCCAACCGGGGCGGCAGGTCGGTCAGTCGATTGCCCGACAGGTTGAGCGCCAAGGTCGTGCTGATCCCTGCGGCGAGCGGATGGTAAACCGGATGTGTGAGCTGGCCCAGTGCGGGAGGCAATGTGGACAGCTGATTGTCGGACAGATCGAGGCGATGCGGTCGGAGGAGACCCAGTATGGGAGGCAGCTCGGTTAGCTGGTTGCCCGACAAGTCCAGGGAGCGCAGCACGCCCACAGTTTGTATATCCGGCAGCTGCCGGGCTTCTTGGTATTCCCGTAAGAGTTTCTGCAAGAAAGGATCGGCCAAGGAAATGATGGAGATGGTTGGCTCAAAGATTTCCGGTGGAAGTTCCTTCAACTGGTTGTCACCAACGTCCAAATGCAGGAGGCTGCCATGTGTAAGCAAGCCCGGTGGCAAGGTGGCCAGCCGGTTGCCGCTCAGATCCAGGTACCCCAATGAGCTCAGCCCATTCAGCGGCGGCAGCTGGGCGAGTTGGTTGTCCTGCACATCCAGGGCCTGAAGGTTGGGGAGCCGGGCCAGCTCCGGGGGCAGTGCGGTCAGCCGGTTGCCGGCCACACCCAGCCCGACCAAACTGGTCAACCGACCCAGTTCCGGAGGCAGTGCAGTCAGCCGGTTGCCGGCCAGGCCCA
Source organism: Caldilineaceae bacterium (assembly GCA_965219935.1). Classification (GTDB taxonomy): domain Bacteria; phylum Chloroflexota; class Anaerolineae; order Caldilineales; family Caldilineaceae; genus Bin34. The sequence continues at coordinate 4,015,728 of CBDCOU010000003.1, forward strand.
ACTTCTCCAGTTGGGTCAACCGCCCCAGCTCCGCAGGCAGCGCAGTCAACCGGTTGCCGGCCAGGCTCAGATGGGCCAACCGGTTCAGCCGGCCAAGCTCGGGCGGCAGTGCGGTCAACCGGTTGTGGTGCAGTTCCAGTGTCCGGAGCCTGGTCAGACGCCCCAGCTCCGGCGGGACCGAGCCGGTGAGCCGGCTGCCGGCCAGGGTCAGCAGTTCCAGGTTCGTCAACCGCCCCAGCTCCGGCGGGATGGTACCGGTCAACAAGGGGCCTCCCAACACCAGCCTACGCATCTGGGTCAACTGCCCCAGTTCCGAAGGCAGTTGCCAAGTCCTTCTGACCCCGGGAGGGCGGATGCCGCGCGCCGGATCCGGTTTGCTCCCCCCTCCCCACGCAGTGTGTCTGAACTCCGCCCCTACAGTTTCATATGGATGTCTGGCATTCCATTCCACCCGCCAGACGCGGCCGGTTCCATCCACCTGTGCCTTCAGGTCCCACGGCTTTGACCACTCCTCCAGCCCCAGGGCCGTACCGAGGATGTCCAGCACGGCCAGGTCGTTGGCCGCAGGAGTCGTGCCCCAGGCGACTGCCAGATCCAAGGTTGCGTGCACCGCCTCCAAGCCAGCTTCCCGCACCTCGTATTGCAGGGTTCCATCGGGGTGGATCCACAGCCGCAGGGGCAGGGGGTTCGGATGGGCCGGATCCGGGGTACCGTCGATGTGCACGGCCCGGCCCTTCACATCGCGCCACACCGCCTGGGACGGTCGGGCGTCCTCGGGGATTGGGAATTGGAGAGGGACCCTGCAGCCTGCGGCCGGCAAGTCACCCGGTGCGGAGTGCAGGGTCGCCTGCACCTGCTCTGCGCTGCGCATCAACTGGACCACCACCGACTGCGATGCAAGTGCGCAGTCCGGAGCCGTGACCTCCTTCCCTGCGGCCTGCACTACCGATGGTGACGACAGCATCAGAAGAAGCGACAGCAGCAGGCTCCCAAGGCAACGGGGACGCAGCGAGCGATAGGTGCAGATCCACATGAGGCAAGTTCCCGGTTGTCAGGTCAAGGTCGGCGCTTCATCTTCACGTCGGATGGTTTGGCCCTTCAGTGTGGGTGAGCCGCGCTCACAGTTCCCGTCGCGCAAACGTCCGTTTGAGGGGCCGACCGGGCACTGGTGATCAACGACGACCTGATAGTAGCTGTGTTGCCTTCTACAATAGTCAACAACGATGCCGATGATCGGGAAGTGTGAGACGGTGGCGAGTCAGTTCCAACCGGAATCGGGTTCGTGCAACGGAACCTTGTCTGCGTTGGCGACAGGGACTTCGGAATTCGCGCAGTTGCGGAGCCAAGGAGAGGCCTATGTTGACAAGACGGCCGAGATAGCACGTCTGCTTGCCCACCCGGCACACTACCTCTTTGTGGGTCGTCCCCGTCGGTTCGGCAAGACCCTCATGCTGTCGACCATCGAGTGCATGTATCAGGGACATCTGCCGGCACCAGGTCAAGCGCAGGTGGATTACGACGTGCTGTTTGAGGGCACTGCCTGGGGCGAGCGCGATCCCAAGGACAATGATTCGCATCCGGTGCTTCGGTTGGACATGGGCGACATCGAGGCGGCCAGTCGGGATGAGTTGACCATGCAACTGGTGAGCATGGTGTTGGCACAGGCGCGCCTCTGGCGCGCTCGAGGCGAGGCCACGGGGATTCCACACGCCTGGCTTGACGGGGAAGCGGAATGTCCCGAAAGCCCCGGTGGCCTGTTGAGTCGACTGATTGCAGCCCTGAACGAGGGATCGAAATCCGCGCCGGTGATCCTGGTGGACGAGTTCGACACTCCGCTGATGGCCCTGCGCGATGCCGGGGCGTTGACCGATGTCAATCTGGGACCCTTACGCGGTTTCCTTCGTCGCTTCAAGCGCGAATCCGGCAGCCTGCACAAGGTCATCATGACCGGCATTACCCGCAAGGCCTACAACCATCTTCTGTCCGGTCTCAACAACGCCGAGGATCTGACGTGGGATTCCAGGTTCGCGTTGGTGTGTGGCTTTGGCGACTTGGATCTCGAGAGCCGGGAACGTGGCCTGGGCCGCCACGTGGCGGCTGGCGCGCGCGTGCTGGGGATATCCGAGGTCGAACTGCGCCGACAGTTGCGGGAGTACTACAACGGCTATCACTTTGACTTGCGGGGGCGCGGACCGGCCGTCTACAACCCCTGGTCCCTGGTCACGGCGCTGAAACGGCTGGAGACCGAAACAGGTGCGGAGGATGTCAAGGCAGATGGATGGCCCAGCCCCTGGGTCGAATCCGGTTCGGCCCGTCGCCTGGCCACAAGCCTGCGCAGGAGTCCCGATTCACTGGTGGGGGTTCTGGAACGGGAACGCCGGCTGAGTCACGATGCCATCAGCGAGGAGACGGAGCTGGGCCATCTGCTGTTGCAAACCGGTTACCTGACCGTCAAGCCGGCAGGCAACGGCGAGTCGCCGTACGCGACCTATCCCAACCGAGAGGTGGAGCAGGCCTTTCTGCAGGAGTTGGAGAGGGAGTATGGGGAAGCCGGGCATCCCGTTGCCTTTCGACACCTCAAGGAGGCCATAGTCTCCATGGACTTCCAAGGGCTTCTCGTGCCCTTGGTCACATGGTTTCACGAATTCCCGAGCGAGAAGCTACGCAACGAGACGAGCCTGCAACTCCTGTTTCAGGCCCTTTGCAGTTTTCTGGGTTTGAACTACACCGTTGAGTTGCATGAGGGGGGCGGCCGGCCGGACTTTGCCATCTTGAATCCGGATCATGCCTGCGCCGTCGAGATGAAGTATGGCGAGGATCATGTGCGGATGGGGGCAGCGCACAGACAGGCCGATGCGCGGGACTACGGACGCGGTTTTGTGTCCACCCACGATCGGGTCACTCGGCTTGCGTTGTATCTCTGGCGAAAAAATGAGGGAGGAGCGTTGCACATCGCGGCCGCACATAAGGAGTTGCGCGCAGACAGGGATGCGGAAGTGTGGGAACCAATTCTGGCTGAGGGAAGTCCGTTGCCCGGAGGAACTTCGTGGCAGTGTTGATCACAAACAGGCATCCCTACCGGTTGGGCAAGCGACTGTTACTCAACACTTGGAGGGTGGTTCCAGCATGTTCCGCCCACTTATGGTTGGGTGACGCGTCGGAGTAGTTGCAGTGCGTTGAAACTGTGGCCGGACGACATCATGGTGGTCTGGAAGTTGGATCGACTTGGCCGCGGCTTGCGCGACCTCCTGGAGTTTGTCGGCCGACTGAAGGAACGGGACGTGCAGTTCGCCTCCGTCACCGAACGGATGGGTACCTCGAACTCGATGGGCAGGCTGGTGTTCCAGATCTTCGGGGCGCTGGCGGAGGTCGAGCGCGAGCGCACGCTGGCGGGACTGGCCGCAGTTCAAGCATGCGGTCGCAAGGGTGGACGACCGGCCCAGTTCATCGGTACGGCTCTGGAACGGGCCGCACAGTTGATGCGCGAAGGACGCCTGCGGATTGGTGAAATCTCCCGCATCGCCGACGTTTCCCGCACGACGCCCTACCGGTATCTGAACTCCGATGGTTCACCGCGTCAACAGGCGGCTGCATGAAATCCTCGGACATCGTCAACCGGCAGGCAGTGTCCAGCCCTGCCGTTGACCCGGAACCCGACTAGGCTCCGGATCCGCGGGCATTGGCCGTAGCGGCCGCCCTGCAGGAGATGCTTCCCGACACCCGGGTACTGTTGTTCGGTTCGCGCGCACGGGGTGGCTGGAGGGCCAATTCCGACATCGATTTGGCGGTCATTGGTGCGGAGCGGCGCACCGTGGATGCGGCACGCCGACAGGTCTACGACCGCGTGGACGGCCTGTACGAAGACTGGTGTCCGGACATCAGCACCCATACGTTCACGACCGCGGAGTTCGACGCCTTGCGCACATCGCTGCCCCACATGGCCGGGCAAGTGCAGCGGTACGGTCTCACACCCGAGGGAGAACACTTGTCGGCCATGGCCCAAAACGACCCCTGGCCGGGAATCCAGGTTCTCCTCAAGGCGTGCCAGCGGCATCTGATCGAATCGCTGCAGCAATACGGTCAAGGCGGGAAGCCGATCACGACCCTGTACTACGCCCAGGCGGCACTCGAAGTGGCGGTCAAGGCACGCATGTTCGTTGCAGGCCTGGAACCCAAGAACAAGCACGTGTTCGAAGAGCTGCTCAAGGACGTGTGCCGATGTGGTCGGCGATCTGCCGTCCGCCCAGGACCTGGCCGACCTGTCGGTGATCCGGGTGCGCGGCATGTACGCCGACCCCGACGATCTGATGCCGACGACGAGCGTATCCCGGTTGCTGGCGTCCGTGCAGCGCACGTGCGCCCGGCTGGAAGGCGAAACCCTGACCTTGATGGGCAAGGCGCGGCGCGCGGTCGGCTACCGGGAGTGGCTGTCCGACGGACCGCTGGGCGGCGTGGCCACGTTGCCGCTCGACTACTACTCGCAGGCCGAGCGCGACGAGCGCACGCGGCGGGAAGGTGAACTCAGTGCCTCCGTGTCGGCCTTGCGCGTTCTGCTCGGCAACCGCTTGACGGATCGCCAAATCGATCGGGTTGCCGACGATTGGCGCACACACGGCTTGCCGGCCGACGCGATGGCGCGCGTCGGCGAAGTCATGGCCAACCCCGACACCTGGCGCAACCTGTTCGGTGATGCGGAAGGACGCGCACGGGATGCCGATCAGCCGCCGCCGCGGGAGCAGTCCCCGCCCAAAGGCGATCGGTAGATCCCGCGGGGCTTAATTGGGTGCTGCCACAGGACTTGACCTCCTAAAGCGCACCTGCAGCCTGGAGGCCTTCAAGCAGTCCCACGGGCTGGCGTCGGCCGGAGGGGCAACGTGGGACCCGCACACAGCCCCGAGCCGGGAAACCACCCGTTGGCCGCCGGCCAGTCGCCGGGGACATCGTTCACCGCGCTGCGCCGGACGCAATGGCCTCCCGAAAACTCCCTTTCCGTTCGGACTTCTAGGCGTCGGGGGCATCGGGCAGGCGCATTTCCAACAGCGCGTCCCGCAACTCAATCGTCAGTACCTTCAGCACCTGTTCACGGTCAATGCCGTGCTCGTAGGCGATCTTGCCAACCTTGCGGCCTTAGTTCATCGTCGGGCTTGAACTGCGTGCCAACGTAGTCGAAACAAAACTCCTGCACTTCAAAATCCTGTTTCCCCTCAACTTCGGAATGAAGTTGAGCCGCGGTGCGCCGTGCCCAGGCCTTGGCATCCAGTTGCTCGGAAATGCCCTGGCCGAAGTCCGTGAGGCGCAATGGGCTTTCGCTGGCCACTGTAGACGGCGGTATGCGTTTGAGAATGTTCTTGACGTCCTCGCGTATCTCGGCCAAGGTGTCTTTGACGGTGTTCCTGTGCTCGTTGACGCTACCCACCCACCGGCCGGTGACGAACAGGACCGTGCCCAGGGCGATCACCGCAACGGCGATGCTGGTGATCGTGCCCCAATCTGCTAGGGAAATTTCCATGTTTGGACGTGTGCGGCAGTTGCAGGGATGCCCGTACACCTGGCAGCCCACGGGCTTGTCGGCAATCGTACCACCTTGCGGTCGCAGCAGTTTACTGCCGTTCCCATTTCTGTCGTGTGCACATGGGTGCCTCGGCTACCGGGCTCCCAGCGATCCGGCAGCCAAGCGGATGGGACTTGGGCACAGAGGTTCGTCACAGGTTGCCAGCGGCAATCCCAACATCCCGAACGGCAGGTTCGACGGCTGTCGGCCCTGCCGGGCGATGCGTGCCGCTTGCTCATTCCGGCCGGCGCGGCCTTGTTGAGCAGTTCCAGCCACACATCGTCCGCCAATGGGTGGTTTGACAGTTTCGGTTGGAACTCCTACCGGAATGGGCCATCGATCCATTTCAACAGGTATCCAACAATTGCGGCGGCGCCAAAAACAAGGACACAATCCAGCCAACAGGGCAGCACCTGGAGGCCGAAGGCATGGGGCAGCGCACCGCAAATGTCGCAGCCGGACGGCATTTCAATCCACCGCCCGTTCGGTCGGCGGAGCGCCCGGACCGCGTTCCAAGACTTCCTCGATGAACTCTTGGAGCTGTTCTTGCAGGTCCTGCGGATCCTTCCACTCTATGCGATAGAGGTGGGTCACGTCGAAGTGCACGGTGTTCTTGCGATCCTTGCGGCAAGTGTAGATCACCGGAATGAGAACAAGCACGTGTTCGAAGAGCTGCTCAAGGACGTGTCGGCCGATGTGGTCGGCGAACTCCCGTCCGCCCGACGGGAAGGTGAACTCAGTGCCTCCGTGTCGGCCTTGCGCGTTCTGCTCGGCAACCGCTTGACGGATCGCCAAATCGATCGGGTTGCCGACGATTGGCGCGCACACGGCTTGCCGGCCGACGCGATGGCGCGCGTCGGCGAAGTCATGGCCAACCCCGACACCTGGCGCAACCTGTTCGGTGATGCGGAAGGACGCGCACGGGACGCCGATCAGCCGCCGCCGCGGGAGCAGTCCCCGCCCAAAGGCGATGAGTAGAGCCCGCGGGGTTTAACCCGTGAGCGGCCACAGGAACTCGACCTCCTGAAGCGCACCCACAGCCTGGAGGCCTTCAAGCAGTCCCACGGGCTGGCGTCGGCCGGAAGCAGTCGTTCTGCGACTTACAGGTCACTGGAGAATCGCCTGATTTGGGGTGGACCGGTGCGCTGGGTAACCCGCGGACGGTAGATCTCCCTCGGTTCCGGCTGCGGCGGCAATGCCGTGCCGGCATGTCCTTGACTAGAACTGGTGCAGAACTTATACTGTTTCACGTGATGCGGAACAGCTATATATCTGCAACAAAGCTCATCGACACGGCCGTTAAGGCGATAGGCACGCGCCTGCCTCCACGGTGGTTCCTGATCGACCGCGCGCGAGAGACAGCCGTGCGGTTCCCACAGTATGTCCCCCGCATGGCCGACGCCATCTGGGAACTCCGCGGCCCCGACGGACTCGCATCCGACATCTTCGTGGAGATCAAGGTGAAGCCAGTGGAACCCAGGATGGTCGACCAAGTGGCAGCCTGGCTGAAGGCACTGTCGGAAGCGGGATATGGGCAGGCGGGGGTTGCGCCATCCTGCCTGCTGGTCTCGCCCTACGTGAGCCCCTTGGCCAGGGCGCGCTTGACGGAAGCCGGGATCAACTACGCCGACTTAACCGGCAATCTCAGGTTCACCGTTGACCGACCCGCGGTATACATCGAGACCCAAGGGGCGGACCGGAACCCCTTCCGGGAGAACCGTCCTCTCCACTCGCTCAAGGGTGGCCGCGCCGCCCGCGTGGCCAGGGGTCTCCTGGACTACCGGCCTCCCTTCGGGACGCGGGAGCTGGCCAGCAAGACCGGAAGCTCGGCGGCCATGGTTTCGAGGGTAGCCAACCTGTTGGAACCGGACGAGATCGTCACCAAGGAGAGCCCGCGGGGACGCATTGTCCTGGTGGACTGGGAGGCCTTGGCCCGCAGATGGGCCATGGACTACGACTTCGCCTCCTCCAACGCCCTGACGACATGGCTGGAACCGAGAGGAACAAGGGCGCTGTTCTCCCGGCTGCGCGACACGGGCATCCGGTACGCCGTCACCGGATCGTTTGCCGGGCATCGCCTGGCGCCCATTGCGGAGCCGCGCCTGGCAGCCCTCTACGTCGACGACCCCGACACCGCCGCCCGGTCGCTGGGGCTCCGCCCGGCGGAGACCGGAGGCAATGTCCTCCTCGTGCGCCCATTCGACCCCGTGGCGTTCGAACGGGCCGAGTACGACGACGGCATCACCTTCGCCCGCGTTACCCAAGTCCTGCTGGACCTCATGACAGGGCCGGGGCGCGGACCAGCCGAGGCGGAGGTCCTTCTTGCGTGGATGCGGGACAAGGAGGACACATGGAAACTGCCTTTGACCGAAACTACTACGTAGAAGCCCGGGAGACGCAGCTCGACGCGGTCGAGGCACTGGGACCGCACAGCGATGCGGTCATCCAGGTGGGCACCCAGGCGGTATACGTACATACAGCGAGTGAATATGACAGCTTCGCTGTCTCTCCGTTTACCCATGACGCAGACATCGCGCTCGATCCCAAACGGCTGGAAGACAGTCCCGAGATCATCGAGGTAATGAGTGGGGCGGGTTTCGACTGACTCATCCGCCGGGGACTTTCACGAAGGACGGCGGAACACAGGTCGACCTGATGGTGCCGAAAGTCGTGGGTGGTCCCGGTCGCAGGGGAGCCCGGCTCGGTGTTCACGGTAAGGAAGCAGCCAGACAGGTCCACGGACTCGAGGGCGCCCTCGTGAGCCATACGCGCAGGAGGATATCCTCTCTGGTTCCAGATGCGGACCGGTCATGCATCCTGAAGGTGGCCGGACCGGCGGCACTGCTGGAACGGATCAAGAAACAAGAGGGGTAGGGAGCCATGACCAGCGATTTCGACCTCACCGAAGCGGAGATGCAGGAGAGTCTTGACATTCTCGACGCCCACTATCGGGGCAAGGCGCCAATGTCCTATGCCGAGTACGATCCGGAAACCGGCGTGGTAACGGATCTGGGCATGCAGGACTACGCCGAGATGAACGGCACTACAACGAGAAGTCAGGGTGGCTGCTGCGCCAAGCGTCGCTGTTCGCGGAAACGGGCGGCGGTCGCATTGCGGGCCGCGCGCGTCCATCCCGCAGCAGATTGCAAAACAGGGCCAGCACGGCGTCCCGGGCCTCCGCCATCCGATAAGGCCACATAGGCCTGCCAGTCGTCTGCCTCCGTGCAGGTCCGCCGGAAGAGCAGGTAGTGCCCCCAATCCGCATCCTCCGGCTCGGCCAGGAGCCAGCCAACCCGCCTTCACCATCCCGTCCCATGTGCGCATCCAAGCCGGGAGTCTGTACATCCCGAAGATGGGCTGGACCCGTCCCGGTCCCATCCATCGGTATGCCGACGGCAAGCAGCCGAAGTGGCATGCCTACATGTTGCCGGTCCAGACCCGACGCGTCCAGGGCCGACCCGTGGAACCGGGGCCGATGAGCAGCAGGTCGAGCGACTTGGTTCCAGGAAGCACGCAGCGCAGCAACCACTCTCAATCAAGCGGGTACCGCACCTAACGTTCCCGCGGGTCGTCTTCTGCGCCCGCCGTCAGCAACTGGGCCAGGTCGGCCTGTGCGACTTGCAGGCACGGCCCCGTCTGCAGGTCCCGGCGGAAGGCGAGGCCGACGGCCGTCACCGTGCGGCCGGTCCCCAGGTGTTGGCGTCCGTACTGCCGGTCCCGGATCTGGCGCAGGGCCGCGTCCTGGGACCGGTTGTACTTGACCTCGAAGACGTACACCCGATTGCCAATCTGGACCTCGTGGTCCGCGCGTCCGCCCCAGTTCGACGGCTCCGACTGCGTGGGGACGGCCATCAGCAGGAACAGGGCCTGCAACAGTGCGCGGTAGCCGACCTCCTGTTGCAGATTCTCGTGTGCCATCCTGAAGACGAAGTGTTCCAGCCGGCGACCGAAGCCGTCCACGTCCCCGGTCGCCAGGCAGGCCCTCAGGTCGGGGATCAGGGTTTCGTTCAGCGCCGGTGCGTGCGCGGCCAGTCCCAGGATGTCGCGGGTCCACGACGCCGCGACTTCCCGGTTGGGGAAGTCGAGATGGGCCTTCGCAGCATCGTGCCCCCCGTGCCAGGTGTAGTAGCCGGTTTCCAGCATCAGGGTGGTGTAGTCGGGACGGGTCAGGGATCCCAGGCCGGCATTGGCTGCGTCCTCGGCTCCGCCGGCCGGCAGCGCCTGGCGCGTATCGGCCGCCAGGCGCGCGATCAGGCCGGGGTGTCCCGACTCGCTCCAGGCCGACGGCCAGATGCCGACCACCGCCCGGTGGCGCAAATCCGGCTCCGCCAGCACGTTGGCCAGCCCATGGGTCAGGGTGAAGGGGTTGTAGACGCGCGGGGCCGAGGGCAGTTCCGAGAAGCGGTAGCCGTTGTAGAACGCCCGCCAGGCTGTTTGGATGGCCGCCGCCTCCAGCCCCGGCTCCCGTTCCGCGAGGCGCGCCCGATAGGGGGCCAGATCCCGGTCCACCTCCTCTTCGGTGAAGCCGCAGAGCGCCCCGTAGGCGGGCAGGTCGGAGATGTCGACGAAGTTGTTGGCGGCCGAGAACAGGTGGTGGCGCGCGAAGCGCGTGATGCCCGTCACGAACACGCCGTAGAGCAGGCCCTCGTCGTCCTTCAGCACGCGGAAGAACTGCCGCAGGACATCCACCGCCGGGGTCGGGTCCGCATCCGTGCCCAGATGCTCCGTAATCGGCGCATCGTACTCGTCGACCAGCACCACGGGCTGGCGGTTGTAGGCGGCGTCCAGGCGCTGGATCAGGTTGCGCAGGATCCGCTCGGGTCCCGAAGCCAACAGGGAGGCGGGCCAGGGCGTGGGCCAGGGCGCGCCGCGGGCGGTCCACTGCCATACCCTGTCCTCCATGTAGTCGCGCAGGGCGGCGCGCGTGCCGGCGGGGTCGGGGCTGCCCAGCTGGGACAAGTCCAGGCGAATCACGGGATGCCAGCCGTGCGTTCCGTGCCAGTCCTCGGCATCCAGGCCCTCCCACAGCCACGACGGCGCGGTCCAGCCCGCGGGCAGGCCCTCCAGGGGCGCGGTGCCGCCTTCGGGATTGGTCCTGTGGCCCGGCGGCAATCCCTGGAACCAGGCCTCCAGCGTATTGACCAGCAGCGTCTTGCCGAAACGTCGCGGGCGCGCCAAAAACTGGTGGCTGCGGATCAGCGACGGACTGGACAGGGTGCTTGGATACGTCTCCAGCAGGTCCCGGAACAAGCCAGTCTTATCCACATAGAAGCCGCCCTGCCGGCGAATGCCGGCAAAGTCGGCATTGGTGGGGTGCAGGGGCGGAAGTGTGTGCATGGCAGGGAGCATGCTCCCGGCTGCGGCGGGAACCTGTGGGATTGTACATGGGTCGTCTGGGCAAAAAGCCGGCCCTTTGGCACACCGCAATCCGCACCCGGAGCCAGCCTGCGGGCCGCCTCCTGCTTGCGCAAAGCCGACGTCCGGGGACCGGGAGCCAAGCCGAATGCCGTGCGCCATGCCATGGGGGCAGGCGGGCGATGGTTTCGGCGCGCCGAAACCGATACGGTAGGGAGCCCGTGTCGGTCGGAACCAAGGCAGGTTGGTCGATTGGGGTGGATTCGTCCCAAACCCATCGCTATAACGGGATGGCAGGGATGCATCCGATTCCCTGGGGACGGACGAAACAGGTGTTGTTCGGCTTGCCGGTGGACCATCCCAATGTGTTATCGCCTCCTGGGCATAGTGGATTGTTGGTTGGTTTCAGCCTGCCCGGCATCTCCATCACAGCTGTACTGCCAGGATTGAAGGCGCACGGGGCATCCGCAGGGCCTCGGGTCGGGCGTCGGGGCATGTCCACGGCTGGGGGCCGCTGACGGCGGTGGAGGGATATCCCAACCGGGACCGGCAGGCGCGCGACCTGCCGCAGTCGCCCTTCCTGCGGGCGCGGGACACGCGGCAGGTGCCGGTGCGGGTAGATCCCTCGCGGGGCTACACGGAGTACCTGACGCACATCGACCGCGACGACGGCTGGCAGGCTAGGGCACCGATGGACACGACGCGGCCCTCCAACTCCAGGGCGGGGAAGAGTTGGCGGATGGCCGTCAACTCGTAGGACTTGTCAGGCACCGCCGCCGGGCCGACCACCAGGCCGCGGTCCGGGACCCGGCGGGCAACAGAGGAATCGGAACACGCCTTCAAGGCAGTGTGCGATCCGACTTTGTACTCGATGGCAGCCGAAGTGAAGCAAACAGGGGCAATGGCGAGCGACGGCACGACACTTCAGTGTCGGTTCACCCCACCCCGGGATAAGGCGGCCCCTCCTCCTCACGGACCTGGACCGTCGGGACCGTCGTGTCGGCCAGCACCCAGCGGTATTCACTCCACTCACCAACCGGCACCCAAACCTCAAGCCACTCGCGACCGATTTCGTCTCGCAGCCGAGCACCTACCCACAGGAAGGTGCCGGCGGGCAGGACTTCGGCAATCATCTCCTCCCGGTCCTCGGGGCCTTGGCCATACAAGGGAGTGCCGCCGGCGGCCGCCACCCAGGAACTGTGCGCCATTAACAAGGCCCCCAGATGTCCGTCCCGCGTGGGCGGAGGGTCCAATTGTGGCAACCACAGGTGCAAGTGTTCCAGGTTGGGTGCCGTCTGCAGAAAAGCGGGCGGCAAGCGCGTCACGCCCCCTGCCCGCCACTGCAAGTGGGCGACTGCCGGCAGCCGGCTGAACAAGCCGGGGGGAACAGTGGGTCCCAGGGCTGCCGTTTCCACAGTCAACCGGGTTGCCTGCGGCGCATGGGCCAGAAAGCCTGGAGGCAAGGACACAGCCTGGTTGGCTTCCAGCTTCAGGACCTGCAACTGCGGTATGTCGGCCAGAAAGCCGGGCGGGAAGGACACAGCCTGACTGGCCTGCAATTCCAGCACCTGCAACCGGGGTACGTTGGCCAGAAATCCAGGAGGCAAGGACACAGCCTGGTTCGCCTCCAGCTTCAGAACCTGCAACTGCGGTATGTCGGCCAGAAAGCCGGGCGGGAAGGACACAGCCTGACTGGCCCGCAATTCCAGTACCTGCAACCGGGGGGCATAGGCCAGAAAGTCGGGATTGAACATTGACACTCGACGGGCATCCAACCTCAGGACCTGCAACTGGGGTACATGGGCCAGAAAACCCGGGGGAAAGCTGGTCACCTGGCTGAATTCCAAGTCCAAGGCTTCTACCTGCGACACATCGGACAGGAAGCCGGTCGGCACGGCGGTCAAGTGCGGCATCCTCAACCGCGCTTCGAGCAGGCGGGGCGTGTGGGACAGGAACCCGGCGGGCAATTCCTGCAACCGGGTCGCATCCATGCGCAGTCGCCGCAGAGAGGGTGTGGCCGTGAGAAAGTCCGGGGGAACGGCAGCCACATCCATCACTGTGGGGGTGTCGGCTGGAGGCGCTATCAGTTCCAGTTCCTGCAATCGGGGGGCCCGGGTCAGGAAGCCGGAGGGGAGTGCCTGCAGTTTCCGTATCCACATCGTCAGCCGGGTCAGGTGCGGTACGTCGGCCAGAAAACCGTCCGGCAATGCCGTCACGGAATAAGAGGCGAAATCCAGTTGGGTCAGGTGTGGGGCCTCAACCAGAAACTCGTCCTCAATGTGGGTCAACGTATTGGAGTCCATGGTCATGCGGGTCACGCGCGGCGCTTGAGGCAGGTAGCCTGCCGGCAAGAACTCCGTATCCGCACCGACGTACAGATGGTTCAATGGCGGTGCCTGCGCCAAGTGTTCCTCCAGTGAGATTGCCGACGGGGCGAAGGCAGAGGCCTGGACCGTCACCCCCAGCCGCTCCAGGGCCGGCGCATGCGACAGCCAGGTCGCCGGCAGCGTTTCCCACCCTTCGCCGCTTAGGTGGAGACTCCTTAGACGAGGAAGTTGCGTCAGCCAGTCCGGGGCCAATTCCTCCATCGCCCCAACTGCCAGGCGCAGGCTACGCAGGCGGGGTACCGTCCCCAGCCAGTCGGACGGGGCGGTGGCCAATCGGGGTGCCGAGACGGACAGTTCCTGCAACCCCGGGACAGGGGCCAGCCAACGGGCAGGAAGATGTGCCAGCCGGGCCGCGGAAACCGTCAGGTGCGACAGCCAGGGCACAGGGCTCAGGGTGTCGGTGGGCCAGGTCTGAACATGATCGAACTCCACGCGCAGGGTCCGCAGCCGGGGCAGGTGAGTCAAGACGCCACGGAGTCCCGCGGCGCGCATCTCCGGTTGCAGGCGCAGAGCCGCCTCCTGCAGGCCCACCAACCCATACAGGTCACGCACATGTCCAATCTGAGGCGCGTAAGGCAAAAAGCGGATAGAGGCCAGGTGGGACCAGGTCACCTCCTCACAGGACAGGGCCAGGCCTTGGTCCGCCAACTGGTGCAATAGCGCATCTCTGATCCCCCCACCGCGCTGACACACCAGGGGGGAAGTGCCGAAGACCGGCCAGAGCAGCACCCCTTCCACCCACACTGCACCCGAACCTGCGGGGAAACCGCCTCCCTCCGTAGGCTGAAAGGAAACTGCTCCGTACGGATCAACCCCGACTTGGAGATACAGGGGAGGCCTTGGGTTCTTAGGTTGGGTCCCGTCCCTCGCAGTAACCCGGAAACCCACCGTCTGCTGCACCGTCTGCGCCGGTCGAAAACGCCGCGGCATCGTCAAGAGATGGGAGGCGGCAGGCGGGATCACCGGGTGTACGGAGGCCAGTGGCAGCCGCACTGTCGCCCGCACCATGGGCCCGGTACGCTCCAGAACGACCTTGCCCGCTGGGCTAATCTGAGTCCAGGTTTCGCTTGCATAGGCCAAATCGCCCTGGATTTGGGCCTCAACGGACGATCCCCCCAAGGCCAACCATAACCCGAACGCCAGCGCTAACCACAGGCCTCGGATCAGTGGGGAACCTCGCTCCGGACTACGCATTGAATCTGCCATCCTCTACGCCCACTGAGGGAATGACTGGCCAGGAACCCCCGCTCGGGGATGGGCAGACAGAGGCTTCACCACCGGACAGGACACGCGCGGCCGCCTCTCAACCGCGGAACGGAGAAGACAATATAAGGTCGTATCGATCCCTGACGGGGACGCATGCGTCCGGCTCGGGGTCGGCTGCACAGACTTCCAGGGTGGGTTCGGTAAACCGGGCGTCGATCAGGTACGGGCAGGCGTAGCCCCAGAAGGTCACCGAGAGCTCGCGATCCCGCCAGTAACTTATTACCCTCAACAGACTGCGGTCGCGGTCGTCCCGGGTGCGTTCCCAAACCTCCAAAATGTCTCCGACCGCCACGTCAAAATGGGATAGGGGAAAGCCCTCACACAAGGCATCCGCATCGGGAACCAGGAACAAGGTCGGATCGGGGCGGACCACCTTCACGCGGAGGCTGGTGGTCTGCAGCAGGTCCCACAGGCGGTGCTCCGGCGTCAGCGTCGGTTCCAGCAGGGGCATGGCCAGCCCGAGCGTGTGGATGTGGGGCGCATCGGCCAGGAAATCCGCGGGCAGGGCCGTCAGGTTGAGCGCGCGCAGGTTCAGATGCGTCAGATGGGGGGCCTGGGCCAGAAAGTCCGCGGGGAAGGTTTCGACCCGATTCACCCCGAGTTCCAGCTTCTCCAGGTGGGGGGCATGCGCGAGAAAACCCTCGGGCAGGGCGTCCACCTGCTGCAGATCCAGCAGCAGGGACTGCAGGCGGGGGGAGCCGTCCAGGAAGCCGGGTGGCAATTTCGCAATGCCGTTGGCCAGGAGCCGGACCGTCTCGAGCCCGGGATGGCGGGCCAGGAAGTCGGGCGGCAGGCCGGACACGCCATTGGCATCGAGGCTCAGGTGCCGGAGTTGCGGGGCATGGGCCAGGAAATCCTCGGGGAATCGCTCAACCAGACCCAATTCCAGCTTGAGATGCCGCAGGCGGGGGGCATCGGCCAGGAAGCCCTGGGGAAGACGACTCAAGGGCGTTACTATTTTGGTGAGATTGAGAATATTGCTCCCGCCGTAGCTGCGCTCATATCGCGAATAATCCAGTTCCAGCTTCTCCAGGCGGGGGGCATGGGCCAGGAAGCCGGACGGCAACGCCTGCAGCCAGGGTAAATGCAGGTAGAGTTCGACCAGCCGCGGTGCATGGGACAGGAAACCCGTCGGGAAGGCTTCCAGGCTTGCGATGCCAAGGACCAAGGTTTCGAGCCGCGGTGCCTGGGCCAGGAAGTTCGCCGGCAAGGCGTCCAGGTTGCCGGCACTTAGGTGCAGGGCTTCCAGATGGGGTGCGTGGGCCAGGAAGTCCGGGGGCAGGGATGTCGCGCCTCCTATGCCGATCCGCAATTCCGTCAACTGCGGCACCGGATCCAGGAGCCGTGCGGGCAGGGGGTTCGTGCCGTTCACGTCCAGGGCAAGGGAAGTCAGATGCGGGGTCTGTGCGAAGAAACCGTCCGGCAACGCCAAGTGTGCACCCTTCAAGGTGAGGTGGGTCAAGGCGGGGACCTGGGCCAGCAGGCGGGCGGGCAGCGCGCTCGCGCCATCCATACCGGCCACCGTCAGGGTGAGATGGGTGAGACGGGGCATTTCCGGCAGGAAGGTCTCCGGCAAGGGCGAGGCGGCGGACACGGTCAGGCGGGTCAGGCGGGGCTTGTGGGCCAGCAAGCGGGCCAGCACCGCCGCCGGGTATTGGCCCTCCAGGTGCAGGGTCTCCAGAGCAGGGACCGGTGCCAGCCAGTCGCCGGGCAGCTCCAGGCTGTTCCTGCCATGAACCGTCAGATGGGTGAGCCGGGGAACCGGCGCCAGCAGGGCGTCGGGCAGCTCCAGGCCGTCCCTGCCATGAACCGTCAGATGGGTGAGCCGGGGAACCGGTGCCAGCAGGGCGTCGGGCAGGTCCAGACCGTCCCGGACGGTCACCGTGAGATGGGTGAGATGGGACACGCCTTCCAGGAAGGTCTCCGGCAAAGAGGTGCGACTGTCCACGGTCAGGCGGGTCAGGCGGGGCACATGGGACAGCCGCAGGACCAGGCCCGGCGCCGAAGCCGAGTATGAGGCAGGCCCGGAATAGCCCGGCGAGCGCCATGACTCCAGATGCAGGGACTCCAGTTGGGGGACCGGCGACAGCAGGTTGGCGGGCAGGTCCGGATCATGGATGTCTCTGAGTTCCAGATGGGTCAGCCGGGGCACGCCTTCCAGGAAGGTCTCCGGCAAGTCTCTGGGGGAGTACAGGAGCAGATGGGTGAGGTGGGGTACGGGTGTCAACAGGGTCTCCGGCAAGGAATCGGAGGAGAATAGTTCCAGATGGGTCAGCCGGGGCACGCCCTCCAGCAAGGTCTCCGGCAAGGCACTGTAGGACCCCACGTCCAGGTGGGTCAGGCGGGGAAGGTGGGCCAGGAGTGGGACGAGCTCCTTCACAGGGAGGCGGTTCGCTATGGCCAGGGACTCCAGATGGGGGACCGATGCCAGCAGGTCGGCGGGCAGACTCACGTTGGAGATGGAGCCTCCAGCCAAATTGTCACGGGCGTACCCGAGGGACAGATGCGTCAGCAGGGGTGTGTACCGGAACAACCCCGTTGACAGCACCAGGAAATTGGTGGGATCCACCTCCAGCCGTTCCAGCCGGGGGGTGTGGGCCAGAAACCCGGCGGGCAGGCCGGGGTCCGGGAGGGTGTGGCCTACCAGATCGGGGGGCAGGCCGGGGTTCGGGGTCGCCACCTGCAAGGCGGCGAGGTTGGTCAGTCCCAGCAGGGCCTGCCGCACAGAGTGCGCCGCGAGAATATCCGTGTGCGCGACGGGGAGCTGGGCCAGGTACAGTGACAGGGTGCGGATGCGGGCCAGATGCTCCCAGTCCACCAGCGAGCAGGGCACCCGGACGTCGTCCAATGCCTGCACGGCCGCCAGAATGGCCTCCCGGATATTCCGATGGCGATCGCACACTTGGGGTTCGGTGCCGGCCAGCGGCCAAGCCAGGGTCGTGTCGTACCCGAGATATCCCACCCCGTCCACCCCCGCATCGTCCACGTAGCGCGCCCGGCCCTCCGTGTCCACGCGCATCCGAAACACCCGGCGCTCGGTCTGATCGGGATGGAGCGTGCCGTCCGTCCGGACCGGCTCGGCACTGACCTCCCAGGTCACGGGCCGGACCGGCCGGAAGCCCTCGGGCACGGTGAACAACACCTCCGGTTGGTCCCGGGCCAGGAACTGCACCGGGGAGCGGTCGGTCCGGAAGGTCGCGTACACCGCGTTCCCTTCCAGCCACAGGTGGAAGGTGCCGTTGTGGTTTTCCGTCAGGTTGTCGTAGGTTCCGGACCGGGTTGCGGAGGGCGTCGGTGTGGGCGGGCTCGTCAACGTGGGTGTTGGTGTCAATGTGGGTGCCGGGGTCGGTGTGGGCAACCGGGTGGGTGTCGAAGTCGACGTGGGCGTGAAGGTCGGCGAGGGGGTGGGGACCGGTGTGAACGTGGCCACCGGGGTCGGGGCTGTGGCCACGGCGCGGTCCGCGGCCGGGCTGCGCGACGCGCGGCCGGCGCAGCCGGCCAGGCACAGAAGCGGCAGCAGGACCGCCAACAGCAGCCAGACCCGGCGCGGGCGGGCGGCGTGGGTCCGCATGAGGCAGGTTCCCGGTTGTCGGTTCAAGGTCGGCATTGCATGGCAGCAACCGACGTTTCGGCCCCTCAGTGTAGGTGAGCCGCGCGCAGTCCCCGTCCCGCAAACAGCCGTTTTTGGCACAGGTGCGGCATCACAGGATGGGCAGATTGCCGCCTGTGCGTGGGCTGTGTGCCTGCGCCTGGTTGACCCCGTCGGAGGTCGTTACTGCCTCGCATCCAGGCAACCGAGGTTGCCGTTCCCATCCAGAATCTTTCTATCGGAAGTTACGAGTTGGTGGTCGTCCAACGCGGTCGCGACGATGATGCGGTCGGCCGGATCGCCGTGGAAGTCGGGAAGTTGGGCGGCTTTGATCCCAATCGCGCCATCAACCGGGATCTCATGGAGCCCATCCTGGAACAGGCTGGCACGCAAGGTTCCAAAGTCGGTCACGAAAATCAATCTATCCCTTCGCGTGCGGTTTGAGCCCTGTCGAACTCGACCACTGGCTCCTGAGTCCGAGGTCCGGTACGGAACCCTCCAACCAGTCCTTCCTGGATCTGTGCCTGGAGTGAGGCCTGGGGCGGCATCCACACCGGGTTTCCGACGGCAGACTGAGGTTATGCCGGAGCTGTCATCCTGCCATGGGCACGGCATCGGACCCTCGTTTGTAATCCAATCCTCCGTGTTCCGAACCGAAAGGATTGAACCGGCAGCAGTGCCACAGGGTCGTGCCTCGGAACGGTTGCGCCGAACCCACCTTGGGGGTGGCATGGCAGCTCCGACCCATGCAGGTGCCGTTGTCCCGCAAACGGCTGTGTGGGAGACAGTTGCATATACGGTGATCAGCCTCAAAGAGTCGTCACCTTTGAAGATTGCTACACGGTCGCCGAAATTTGGCGTCGGCGAGTTTCTCACCCTCTCGGCACGGGCACCGAGAGGGTGCCCCAGCAAATGAGTGTGCCGGCCTGGGGAAGCCCGGAACGGTGATGGAAGAGCTCACACCGGACTCCTACGTCAATGCGTACAGATTCCAGTAGAATAGTATGGTCAAAACAACTGGTTGGAATAGCGTATGCGTGAGATTGGATCCACTGAAGCCAAGGCGCGGCTGCCTGAACTCCTGCGGGCCGTGGAGCACGGAGAGACCGTTGCCATCACCCGGCACGGCAAGCAGGTTGCGCATCTGGTTCCCGCTTGTGCAGAGGATCGTGCCCATCGCGAAAGGGCGGTGGCACGGTTCCGGAAGCTCCGCGCCGGCTGGAAGCCCGTGAACTTCTCCACCGAAGAGATACTCGCCGCGCGCCATGAGGGTCATCGCCTGTGAGCGGACTGGTGGTCGATGCGTCGGTGGTTGTAGCGTGGCTCTTCGATGACGAGAACGAGCCGCGTGCAGACAGGGTACTGGACCGACTCGTAGAGGAAGGGGCACTGGTACCGCAGCTCTGGCACTTGGAAACGCGCAACTCCCTGCTCACGGCTGAGCGGCGCGGTCGTCTTTCCATGAGTGGGGTCGAGGAGAGGCTTGCCGCCTTGAAGAGCTTGCCCATCCGAACCGATGTGGCCCCTGACCTTCAGGGAGCCTTCCACTTGGCACGAACCCATGGGCTGACCATCTACGACGCCCTCTATTTGGAGTTGGCCAAGAGGGAGAGTGCCATGCTTGCCACACTGGACGGGGCGCTGGGCAGGACGGCTCTGGCCGAAGGGGTGCCGCTGTTTGACTAGGGTGTGTGGACATTAACGGGCAATGGGGTTCTGCAGCCAATGGCGAACGGTACCGAACATCACAAGTCCTAATACTACAGTTGCACTTGTTGTAATTTGAGGTGTTGCCGGCGGCGGTGGCAGCCTCGGGGCATCCACTGGTGGTACCGCCGCCAGTGCGACCAGGCCAGGATGCACCGCTACGGCCAGCAGCAAACCCTGGACATCCACCACTGTAGTATTCGTGGTTCAATCGCGCGCTGTGCGATCGTGGCTTGGAGCTCTATCCAACTCCGGCGGGATCCCCTCATGGCTCCGGTCGGCGCGCTCATTTTCAGGTTTCCACATGTTCCTGATCGCCCGATACGCGTTGGCACCTGCGATGATTGCAGGAAACAAGGTAGACGCGATTTTCATTCTCTGTTCGAGGTCTGACAACATGATGAAACCCCATACAATAATCACCGAGACGATGAATACGCCGGCGGTCACCTGGCCTAATCGCTCTGTGCCCGAGTTGGTCTCAACAACCCTGATGAATTCCTTGTGATGGAGTTCCCGGTCCCTCCCGGCCATTTCCAGTCTGCGCTCTGCATCGACAAAATGCGGTCTCCAGCACCGGGAACAACCGCTTCGTATGCGGCCAAGTCCTCTGGGGACGGGAGTGGACCGCGACGATGATGAATAGACAACTCGAGGCCAGTATTTTCCTCTAGCAATGGAGCCCGAGGTTCATGGACATCACTGAACTGTTCAGCCTCACTGGCAGTGCCATCACTACTTCTATCCGGCGGATCGATGCCCGAGGTAAATATCCCCGTTCATTGCGGGGTGCGATTTGGATCGGCTGCGTAGTCTTGTGTCGCGCTCTGCAGATCGTCTCCCACATCATTCCAGATTTCGCCGATGGTCGGCAAGCTGGACCGAAAGACAAAATTACTCGCCTGAAATGTCTTTGTCTCGTCAGGCCCTTTGACCCAACCGTCCAGTACCCGCAGGAAACCTTTGAAAAACGCTTGACTTTGCGTGCAGTTTTGGGAAAAGTCAAAATAATTAGCATAAACATTGGCGCAGAGGTCCCTTCGTTTTGGGACTGCGCTGTTCACGGCCATGTCGGGATAGATGGAATTGATTGACATCACCAACTGTCGCAACGACAATGTGCGGATCCAGTAGGCGGCACCCTGAATAAATCTGGATGCCTCTGCTGGCAGCTGGGCAAGAATCAAGCGGCCCAGCTCAAGGGCATTATCGTGCAACGAGTAGATTGGAGAGTCCCATGAGGCTTCAATCCGGACCATGTTCCGGTCTGCCAGATCCCGGATGACATCGTACACACCGTCATCGAACGGACCGAAGACATCGGGTTTGAAAGCAAAATGAGGTCCACCCACCAAGGATGGGATCTCCCTGTCCACAACGAACATCAGTTTCTGGATTTGTACAGGGGTGTACTCCGCGTGGTCACCTCCGGCGGCCATGGCTGCGAGGAGCACGTCTGAACGTTCTGGTTGCATCCGGCACCCCTCCCGGGTCCTGTGCCATCAAGCTTGAGCCGCAAGTCTTCCGGGCTCGACTTGTCGTCCAGCCGCCGTACTCATGGATCAATCCGTGATGGATCCCGGTCTCCTACCCAGTGTCGATTCACGTTTCAACTTGTTCTCAAGTCGATTTACGCCGATTGTATCCGATCGGATCCAGACGGTGACAGGCTCCTTGACCAGAGGGCACGGTTTCAATCTCGTTGATAGTGGCTCTGGGTCTTCATGGGTCCACCTCCCTACAAGTGGGTTCCCGTTGGTCGTTTCAGGCCATGCCGCGGGCCATCAGCCCACGCGGTGGCGAGTGCCAGCCTCGGTAGTCAGACCCAGTGTCGGGCCTTGGGCTTGAAGTAGCTCTCCAGCCGGTTGGCATGGAATGCGGAATCGTAGCAAGGAAACAGCAATGCAAGCATCCCAGTGCTTGTAGCACAACACGGCCCGCAGGCACTACCTGCTGGCAAGTCGTCATACGGTCAGCAACTCCAGGGCGGCAACGGCAACGGCCTTGATGGTCCCGGGAAATCCGTTCCTCCAGGTCAACGATCGCCAGCATGCTGCGTTGGGGATTGGGACGACCACGCATCGGGGAGTACCTCCATTCCAGCCGGCCGCATCTTTCAGAAGCCTGCCAAATACTCCTACCCAATCTCAAGATCTGGGAACGGATTGGAGTGTGGAACGTCGTCATCCCAGTATCCGTACCGTTCTTTCAAAAACAGTTCAATTGACGTATAGTCT
Organism: Caldilineaceae bacterium; assembly: GCA_965219935.1. Classification (GTDB taxonomy): domain Bacteria; phylum Chloroflexota; class Anaerolineae; order Caldilineales; family Caldilineaceae; genus Bin34. The sequence goes on from CBDCOU010000003.1 coordinate 4,037,820, forward strand.
GGAATCGATTGGTGAAGCTCCAATCCCCAGTGACGCAGGGATGACAACATAGCAAGCTGCCTTTTGTCATTCATTTGGTCGAATGTAAAGCGACCCGCAGGAACAGATTCGGCGGTCGCGCTCTCGGGTTGCCTCCCTGATGCTAACATCTCCCTCTGATTCTTTTCTGAGAGTGGATCGGAAAGGTTGAGTGAAAAGCGATAATTCATCACTATGTTGAAGACCGCAGTTAAGATATGCCAGTCAAGCCAACCTTTTGCCCGGAGTTGTAACACAATCAATCGAAATTCTTCGGACGAGGCGAGCTTCACAATAGTAAATCGGAGGCTTGAAACAAGATTCTTATAGCGGCCTTGGAGCAATTCTTCGGCTCGTTGAGATGAATAAGTTGGACCCGGCCCATTTTGCCAACGAAGTTCGTCGTGTGTTGCAAACAACCCATCACTGCAATCCCAAGGGACAATGATTTGGGATTTTTGCATCTCAGGATCATTGTCCGCGGCGAACGTTGCAACCAACTGGTCGTATGGTCTACCAGGTGAAAGCTTGTGTCCCAGCCCCCTCTCAAAAGCCCTTTCCAGGCTTTGAGCAAAATCGTTATCAGGAATAAGAGAAACTTCACGGAGAATAGCCATGAACATTGTCAATAGTTCTTCTTCAAGATCTACATTTTCAGAATTTTCGACAGGTGTCAGTCGAATCACCCACTCTCGGTCTCCGTTGCTTGGAAGCGACTCAATACGGTTCGTGTCAGATGCACAGACTCTACTATTGATCTCAATATGGATTTTGATCTGAGTTTGAACCAGCAATGGTGTGAACAGTTTTTGCGATAAAGGCTCTCTTGGCCTGGGCAGGGATTAATTCCCATATTTTGGCTTGAGGGGGGAGCACCTGCGGAAGCGGGGGGCACGGCTCCTGCTATGGTGTGTTCCGTTACAAACCCCATCCCAAGAGGTGTTCCGTGCCCCTGCTGCCCACTATACTGGCCTCCCTGCCCGGCGGCAAACCGCAGCGGGACTACCTGGAGGCCCTGTTCGCCCTGCTGGTGGGCCTGCCGGTCCGGCCCACCTACCGCAACCTGGCCCGCTTCGGCGGAGGCTGCCCCCACACGCACAGTCGCCAGGCAGCCCGCGCCTATGACTTCGCGGCGCTCAATTTGGCCGGCCTGTGCGCGGTCGTGCCCTACGCGCACGACCTGGCCTGGGCCGGGGACAGCACCTGCCTGCCCAAGAGCGGGCGCCAGCTGCCGGGCGTCGGCTGGCGCTGGCACGGCGGCGAGGGGCGGGTGGCCTGGGGCCAGCAACTGGAACTGCTGTCGGTCCTGGACCTGGAGGAGCACTGTTCGTATCCCGTCCATGCGCGCCTGCAGCCTGCCAAGGGCTCCCGCACCCGCCGGCGGGCGCGCCGCGCGCCCGGGCCGCCGCGGGCCGCGGTGGCGGTCATGCTGGAGCTGCTCGACGAGGCCCTGGCCGTGGACCACCGCCCCGACATCGGGGTCTTCGTGGGGGACGGCCACTACGGCTGTGCGCCCATGGTCGAGGGGCTGCAGGCGCGGGGTCTGGAACTCGTCAGCAAGCTGCGCCGCAACGCCGTCCTGTGGGTGCCCTGGACCGCGCCGCCCACCGGGCGGCCGGGCCGCCCGCGCAAGTATGCCGGCCGCTTCGACCGCGCCGACATCCCCGCGTTGCCGGCCGTCGACCTGGAGGACGAGGGCAAGCGGCTGCACCATGCACAGCTGTACTACAAGCCCTTTAAGCGCCTGTTGCGGGTGGTCTTCGTCCTGGACATCGACGCCGACCCGGAGCAGGCCCGCCCGACGACCCTCTTCGCCACCGACCCGGAGATGGCGCCGGAGCGCATCTACCGCATCTACCGCGACCGCTTCCAAATCGAGTTCAATTTCCGCGACGCCAAGCAGCACCTGGGACTGGCCGCCTGCCAGGCCCGCACCGCCGACCGCCACCGCTTCCACGGCAACGCCGTGCTCGCGGCCCTGGCCTGGACCCGGCTCGAACTGCGCCATGCCGCCGACCGGGCCCTGGACCGCTTTTCGATGGCCAACGTCAAACTCAAATCCTTCCTGCAACTGGTGTTGCAGCGGCTTTTCGACACGGACGGGCTGGGCCGCACCCTCAAACAATACCCGCAGGCCCTGCAGGCCCTCCTGGATCTGGGCCAAATCGAGCCGCCACCGCCCTGAAGCCGCCGCGCAGCCGCTCGCGATGCGCCCTCACCACCCCCATTCCGGCCTCCGCCACCCCCGCCCGACCGGGCGGGAGGGCGGCCCCTGCATATCACAAAAACTGTTCACACCATTGAACCAGACACAGATCCTCTTGGGCAAGTGCCACAAGCATTACTTGTGTAGCAGCGGCGAATCGCTCAGCCGCTCGTGTTGATTCAATGTCGTTGGAGGCGATCAAGGACCAGTCAATACCCAAAGCAGAGAAGTGAATATATTGCATTTCGCCAAGATCAGAAAATGGACGCGCGATTAGCAATTTGTCGCCGACAGATTCCCAGAAGTTCTTGTCGTTCTCATCAAGCACATTGATTGCACCTTCAATGATCTCTTGAACACCGAGTCGGTCTATCATTTTGTTGATATGCGTGGCTAAGTCAGGATCGACGCTTCGAGCACATGCAGCGACGTGGGCAAGATTCGAAAGAGTGTTTTCGGTTGTTTTATTGTATCTTTCTGAATCTATATCATGTGCAATGAGTTCGTATTGTGCAAGCAGACTCAGCTCGCACAACCCGGCAGCACTGTACCAAGCCCCCGCAGCGAAGTCTGCATCAGCCGCCATGAGTAGACCTGTAGGAATCAGGTCCGCAAGTTCCTCGTCTCCACTTACTCTAGCAATGTACGCAACTGCCAAAGAATAAGACTTCGACGCTTGAGGAAGCCAAAGTTCAAGGTAGAGCTTCGCAATGATTATCATTGCGAGTAACGACCCACGAACCGTTTCTCCTGACCACCATGCAATCTTCACACGGTGGAATTCCTCCAACGCATCGAGACGGCATCCTCTCCGAAATAACTTCATTGCTCGATCCCGGGCGCGAGTTGCAAGGGTGTGTTTCCCTATTCGCTCACTGACAGCCTCGTCAACTCGATCAAGCAACTTCCGCCATTCTGCTTGTCTGCTCCAAAGAGGGACAAGCAACTGAATAAGATCGGCCAAGGTCTGAATTGGGAAAAGTGGTATTTCCTCGAGGCTGTCCACTAATTCTGTCCATGCCGAAAGAGTTCGTGACTCATCAGTAAGATCAAGATCTTCTGATAATTCGATATCAGCCTTTGCAACTTCATCCCGGCTCAACAGGACAGGAGGTTCGTGACCCAGGCCTTGGAAATTGGTGTCCGACAGCACGGGATGCAAACCGAGATGTCCGAGTGTCAGCAAAAGCCAAGCGCGACGATGTGGTTCCTCATGTGCAGCAAGTTCTTGTATTCGACTTGCCAGATGGGCGTTCCAATCTTGGAGTTCAGCCGGTGTGATCGAAGACAATCCAACGCGGACTGCAGTATTCATGTAGAGGAGGAGAGTGCTTGCATCGTCCAGACGGGCGGGATCGCTCTCGTTCAGCGACTCGTTGAGATATGCACGTGCTACGTCTTCAACTGGCTGGAATGTATTGGTGCCACGGAATGTTGCCACCACAAGCTCGTATCGTGCACGTTGTTGAATGTGAACCGGCAACTCTGGGATTGCTAAAAACTGTCGTATATGCCCAATCCAAAAGGGTAGCTCTCCACGCGCCTCCTTGTAGTACACTGAATGTCGTAGGCCTGTTTTCAAGTCCACAAATTCGCCAAGGGTATGATTTGAAAAACTTTTCTCACGCCATCTTTGCCTTCGATTTAAGTGATCAGCAGAATGTTCACTATTGACAGTATCTGTTTCTGGTCGAATTTCTGCTGGAATGGATAGAAATCGCTCGGCAATCCAAAATCCTTCGGGTGTAGCAAGGAGATTGGCAATGGATTCCGCGTCATGAAATTCAAGACGAATTCCGTATGATTTTTGAGACTCGGTCTCCAGTTTGTGGCGAGTTCCAACCGTAACCGACTCTAGAGTGAATGCACGAATTTCGTGTACTGGGTGCCCGGAATCACAGACTGTCTTGATGTCCTGCTTCAGCTTGCCGAGCAGATCAGTCGCTTGGATCGTGCAAATGAAAGCGATGGTTCCTTCACTGACCAAACCTAGAAATGCTCCATGCGGACCAAGTTCTTCACGCAGATAAGTGCGGAACGTCTCAAAGTCACGACCTTGATCGCCACCTGCAGACACGGGCCCAGTTGCTGGTAAGATATTCGTACAGATAAACTGCTGTGTCAGGTGCCGGCAGAGTTGTTCAAATTCGTGATGGGCATTGTGGGCCGACAAGTGGAAAAGGGCATAACGAACTTGTGCTTCGACTGCTGCAGGGCTAGCCATTTGTTGTTTACTCCAGACACTCCACGAACTCCTTCAACAGCGAAAATTATAGAAGATTGCCCAGTCCAAGGGGCTAATTCGGCTTCGGAATCCCGCCATGGCCGCCACCTCCCCTGCACCGCAGTTGACCCGCGATGACTTGATTCAGCTCAAGCCCTCCCCGCAGGCCCGCCTGGACCACCGTCGGCACCTGCGCCGAGGGTCTGCTGTCCAAGGCGCGAAGACCTTCGCGCGGATTGTTCTGTGCCAGCTTGAGGGCGATATGAACTAGTGTTGCCGATGCAGGTGCCACTTCCTCTGGGCTCGCGTCTGGATCAAGCCGTTGCCAGGACCCGACTCGATGCCCGGCCTGCAGTGGGTGACTCCGCCGAGATTTGAGCAAATGGTTTGCATTATGCGCAGAACAGGAAGTCGGTCATCAGATCGGCCAACGGTCGGCACTCAGCTGCACACAGGTACAGCCAAACCACCACGCCATCGTCGAGTTCCACCCTGACACAAGGTTCCTTCTTGCCCACCCAAGGCCATTGCCTGCTGAACCACCTTCTCCTTTGATCGACAGACGCCGAGTACGCGGCACGCCATTGTGTGTGCCGGTTTCCGTCGGGCAGCGACAGGTTCAGTTCTTTCAAGTTTAGGCTTAGACTCCCTGTGCGTAACTTCATCGGCCTGAGCAACACCCAATAAATGACTGCCACCAACAGCAGCGCTGTCGTACTCGATCTGCCGACCCTGGCCCTGCAACTGACCGGCGAGCTGAGCCAGACCCGGGACCTGCTGCGCACACTCGAGGACGCGCTTGTCCTCCACCGGCTGATCGACGATCCGGACCCCGCCACGCGACCGGGCCATTGGGTTCCTCCTGGCCGAAGGCCAAACACACACCGAAATCGCTCGGCGGCTACAACCTCGGGCCTGCCGGAACCTGACGGACAGAGTCGACCGGCTTGTCATGAAGCAACCCCATGCCCGAATGATGGCTTTCGCATGGTGGCGTGTGTCAACCTGAAACCATCCCTTACAGTCAACGACAGAGGCACAACATGAGGCGGGACGCAATGCTGGACAGGGACATCCTGAAGGATGTGCACGACCACGAGGAGGATCGCCCCCTGCTGGATCTGCGGACAGTCTTCAGCATCCCCGTACGCAATGTCAACGACGAACAGGACCGTCGCCTGCTGGCACGCGCGGAAGCGCACCTGAAGTTGCTGGACGAGGAAGGACTGGTCGAGGCCGATCCTTTCCACACCATGCCGGCCGGTGGGTGGCACCACTCCAGACCGATAGAGAGAGGGCCGCGGGCTCCCTACCCATATTTGGTGCGCCTGACCTGGCGGGGGCACGCGCTGTTGAAATCAATCAGGGGCCGCCTGCTCCTCAAGGTCCCGGCTTGGCCGTGGCTGGTCGGTGGTCTGACCTGGCTGTGGCGACTGCAGCGCGCTGTCGAAACATGGGCTGACAACCCTACAGACTGAACACGCAGGACGATGATCAACTGACTCTCGGAGGGCTGAGGTACACCCATGGCTACTAACAGCGTTCAGGACCGGAGAAACTACGTGCGGGCGGTCGAATCCACGGCCTGCCCTTCTATTCCCCTGGCAGTATCCGCAACCCGACGCATGGTATGTGCTCTTTGAGGCCATCAGTTCAGAACTGAAACGTTAGGGCGTGTGGACATTAGCGGGCGAAGGGGTTTTGCAGCCAATGGCGCACGGCCACGAACATGACGGGGCCCAGGTAGCTGGAAGCCGTCTTCTCGAAGCGCGTGGCCAGGCGGCGACACTGCTTGAGCCAGCCGATGCCGCGTTCCACGACGTTGCGCTCCCGGTCGTGCTCGATCGGCGCCTTGCAGTGGTGCCGGTCCGGGATCACCGGTGTGCCCCCCTGTTCGACAATGAAGTCCCGCAGGGGGTCGGCGTCGTAGGCCCGGTCGGTCATCACGTGGCCGGGGTGCAGGCCTGCCAGCAGCGGTCGGGCCTGGGGCGTGTCGCCGGCTTGGCCCAGGGTCAGGCGCACGCGCAACAGCCGCCCGGCGGCCTCGACCAGGACGTGCAGCTTGGTGCCGAAACCACCCCGGCTGCGGCCCAGGGCCTGGGTCGCCGAACCGCCCGCCGCCCCGAGACCGCACTGACATGGCTGCGCACGTGGGATGAGTCCCAGATGCACCTGCGTCAGGTCCGCCTGTGCGTCGGCCACGGCGGCCAGCATGCGCTCCCAGACTCCGTTTTGGCACCAGCGGCGGAAACGGCGGAAGACGCTGTTCCAGTGGCCGAAGCGGGCCAGCAGGTCCCGCCAGAGGGGATGCCCGTGCGCACCAGGTACACGACCCCGTTCAGGAAGAGGCGGAGGTGGTCGGGGTGGCCGGTGCGGACCTGAGGATCCCGGCGCAAGTGACGGTACATGGCTTGGAATTCGACGTTGCGCAGCGTGTGGCGGTACATGGCGGGGGCTTCGTGAAGCGGGAAATCAACAGGCCCGTGATGATAATTTGCCGGCCCCGTGACCACTGGATGCCTTGTGTCCACATGCCCTAATGCAACAGTATCTCTGGCCAAAAATGTCAATTCGCCGACTGCGCAAGATGGTGGCCCGCAACCCCGCTCAACTGGAGCCGATCATGGCCCTGTGACGACTTTGTCAATGCCCTACGGTACTTCCCCTATTCCGCGTGCTCGGTAGCCAACCCGGTCGATTCAGAACCGGACCGCGGTGCTGGCTCTAGCCCATGCAGGTCCGGGTGATGGTGGCGGATGAGTTCCCCCATGATCGCAACCAGCGTGTCGCGGTCGGCCTTAGGCACGCGCACCGACAGACCCGCGTGGTCTTCCATCAACACGAAAATCCAGGCCTTGCGCTCGGGAGATACCGTTATCACGTCCCTCCACTGCACACGTCTCGGACCGTTGACCGATATGCAACGCAAGCGATTGAGATCCAGGCGCAAGGCTGCCCGCGTACAGGACAGTTGCCCCAAGAGGAAAAATGTGAGCAAGAAAATTGCGGTTGGGGTCAATACCATACCCACAGGTACCAAAATTCCTTGGAAGAGAATCTTCAGCCAAGCGGGAGCGGACCCCAACAAGCCCCAAGCCGTTGTCCACAACGAGGCCAAGTCGACTTCTGGGATTGAGGACAAGGCTGCAAGCAGGGTTACAAGCCCTATCCCAAACTTGGCGATAGCCTTGAACCATTCAAGCGGGGAGCGGAACTTCTGAAACACTTGCCAGGATTCCGGATATTCCGCTACCAGCATTACGGCTGGTCGAGTGTCGGGCGAGGGCTCCAGCAGAAGGTTGCTGGGCACCTCCTCCAACGACCCCGCGCGCAGGTGGTGCAGCAGTTGCTCGCGTCGCTCCTGTTCACGCGGACAGATGCTGGTCATGGCTGTCTCCCTTTTCATCCGTCCCCGAACAGGGCCTTGGACCACCAGCGGTACCGTTGCCAGCGGCCACGCCCGATGTGCTTGCGCTCCGGGGGATAGCCCCACAGAGTGCGCGGCCGCCCAATATAAACTCAACCATTGGAGGAAGGTGCGTGCCACCAACCACAGCCAGCTCAGGATTAGACCAGGTGTCGCTCACGCCAGTAGATCGAGTGGGGGGCGGCCGGCCGCAGGCAGATTGAGAGTTCGACAGTTGCGTCAAGATCGATCTCTCCACCTTCGCACAGGATTGACTCCACTTCGCACACGTTGACCTCCGCACCCTGGGTCCGGATCCAGATTTGCTCCATATCGCTCAGGATGGCTTCCACCAGCTTGGTCAACTCCTGCCCTCGGGGCGGGGTGCCGGGCAGATTGACGGCCTCCAGGAACTTGCGCACCGTGATGCGCTTGTATGTCGGCTTGTTCCAAGGCCTCGATTGGCCGTCGCCTAGGACAGAGGGCACGAGTTCCCAAAGTCCGTTGACCGCCTTCCAAGCGCTGTCACTGCGGGCCTCTTCATCAGTTGGCCAATTCGGTGATATGTCCATCGGGACCTCCGCAGGTCTGCAACACCGATCCGGTCATGGCCCCGCGGACAGAACCGGGAAGATAAGGATGCCGAAGCCGTCCACGAGCACAACGACCGGCAGCAACACCTTGAGCACGTGGAACAGGAACAGGAACAGGGCGAGCCCAACCCCCAATCCCAGGGTCGTCACCCGGTTGGCGTGATTGTCGGGTACGGGCTCGACGAACGTTTCCACACCCGAGTTTAGCCCAGGACCCTGGCCTGAGCCCGTTGGCCTGGTCGTTGAGCTGGCGCTCACGTCCGCTCCGGGAGGCTGGCGACCCCCTGCACGGGGCCACCGGTTCAGGCCGGACGGGGCCTTTCGGCCTTGCGGCCACAGACTGGCGCCCGTGCGCGCAGCGGGTGCCGCTCTTCCCCGGAACCCGGGATCGGATGCGCGGGTACGACTGCGGGTTCCCCTGGCTCCGGTTCAGCCGGGGTTGGTTCCGCCGTATGGGCCCCACGCCCGGAAACCGACCCGCCTCTGGGCATCTACCAAAATGATCGTTTCTTTTCGTCGATTTGTAGCCCGCAGCATTCCCCCCGCGCGGTGTGGCCGGGACCGGCGAGGGTGCATGGGCCGAAGCGTCGTCGGCGGTGATGGGCAGATCCTGGTCGCGGTTGCACAAACGTGGATTTTCAATCCGCTGCCTGCTGTTCGTGTTCACGGTTGGGAGCGGATCGTTTGTCGTCGGCTGGACGGTGGCAATGTTTGCCATGCCGTATTGGCACGCCGTTGCTGGCTGTCTGCTGATCGCACTCCTGCCGTTACCGCGCCTGGCCCGGATGCTGTGCTGACGACCGGGCGCGGCGATTCCGTAACGCAACACAAACACAGACCGATCTCCGGATTTTCTATGCTCCCGGTGGACGCGCTTCGGATGGCCCTACCCAGCCGGTGTTGGGAGGCAGACAACACCATTGTAGGTACTCATCGCCGTTGGCACGTTCGGGGCCAAATCAACGAGCCTGAAACTGGGCACAGTTTCAAGGGACCGATTGGCAGTGGCCGAGATTGGGTAGCATCCGTCCGAGGAGGAGTGGCATGGTCACGACGTTCAATGGGGACCTCACATACATCAATGCAATCCCCCCGAAGACGAAATCCGAGTGATGGTTGATTACTGTCTCGCGGCAGCCGGAGAGGCCTTCGGTGCACTGGAGGCAGGTTGGGATTACAAGGTCGAGTTGCGAGAAACCCCACCCTACCCTGAAACCGTCGTGGTTGGCCCCGGCAAGATGTGCATCAATCTCACCGCAGGTCGCTCACGGATCGGTTACGTATTCGAGGCGGGACACGAAGCGGTGTACTGCCTCAACCCCTGTAACAATGGAGCAAACTTCCTTGAGGAGGCTGTTGCGGTCGCGTTCAGTTTGAAGGTGACAGAGAAGCAGTTCGGTCGTCCTGGACTGGACCGCTGCGAACTTTCCGAGAACTACAAGCAGGCCAGGCGGTTGGCAGCCGCCATAGACGACGACATCGTGAGGCTCGGTCGACGGCTGCGCGGACACGTTGGCAGCTTGAGGAAGGTGGAGCCTGCGACCGTCAAAGAGTTGTACCCACACGCGCCTGAATTGATTGTTCGGCAGATTCTTGAGACGTTTCCGCGGTGGGGCCCCGATCAATAGGAGGTCGGAAACTGAGCCGCTATCTTCCCGGTGCCTTCGGCTACGCGGGCGGTTACGTGGCCCGGAGGCTGATCGACCGCAGCATCTGTGTCAGGAGCCTGAGTCACTTGGTGGAACCCTCTTGGCGATCTGATTGAAACGGTTCCGCTGGACTTCCCTAACCCGGACGGTCTGCGCCGCTCGTTGGAGGGAGCGGGAGTCCTCTACAACACCTACTGGATTCGGTATGCACGCGGGCGGGTCACCCACGACCACGCCGTCGAGAACACTAGGCTGGTCAGTCAGCCGTCCTCTGAAAGTGCATAGCCTTGGTAGGGGCCTTAGTGGACATGAATGGACGCTTTACCCAAGGCTTTCATGTTCCGCAGCATGGTGGAAGGTTGCGGTCAATCCGCTTCCCGCTTGATTCCTCCCGAAATCGTCAGTACGGTCACAGAATCAGGGTCGGCAACGGTGTTGCCAGGCGAAACAACGAATCCCCTGAACGTATAGGTAATGCCCCCTTCCATTGCCAGTTGCCAGTGAATGGAACGCTCGGACTTGTACTCGTTCTCAATCTTCGTCGACAGCTCCGATGTAGGCTTAGCCCGAAAATGCAAGTGTCCCCCTTTGCCGCGCCGGTCTGGGCTGGGCTGACGAAAACCCTCGTGGCAAACAACCTGGACACTGCCCAGGTCCACAACGCCATCCTCTTCGTACTCGCCTCTCAGATGGCCGTGTCCTGCATCAATCACATGACCCCCTGCCTCGGGTGTCCGATACACCTTGCCGTCGGAGTGCAGGTACGCTGTGCTGTGTGGAGGCAGGTATTCGCCCGCGACCGGAGTACGAACGTCATCTGGGAGTTTCTCAGGTGTGCGATATCCCTTGCCATCGGAGTGCTGGTACACCGCGATGCCGGGCTCAAGGTCTTCGCCGGCGATGATGGATGTCGCAACAGTGTCGACCAACTCCATGTTGGAGCGGTGCACCCAGTGCATGCCTGTCGGCAGTCTCTTCCCCAGAATGCCTTGCAATGCGCCAAACACCCAAGGCTCCGTGTCGGGGTGGACATGCACGCACTGGATGAACCTGTCCAAGTCTACCGGCAGCGTACAACGTTCAAGCGAGCCCAGTTGTCCGGCTTGCGGGTTGTCAGCCCCGACACCCAGGATGCGCACTTCAGATTCAAAAGAGAACTCGGGCCGCTTGAAGGTAAACCGGTGGTCTTCATGCTTGGACGTCTCTGATGGAGGCGGACCATCATGCGGAACATTATTGCCAAGGTTGCTGTATTCGACCGCCGCCAGTCGGAATCGGGGGCCAGCTTCCTGCACGCAATGAGCCAGCTCCCCCAATGTGGTTTCCACCGCTATGCCCCGCCGTGCGCTGTACAGACGCCACATAGCATCGTTTGGAAGGTTGCTGGCATGCCAGCAACTGACATACACGTCCTTTCCCACCCGGCGCACATCGTCCTGTTGGAAGAACGGAAGCCTCGCATCCAAGTTCGGGGGCAGAATGCCTTCCCATCTGTCACGCATCTTCAGCACGGGCGCCAAGTTCAATGCCTTCATGTGCAACAGGGCTATGAAGGCTCCCGCATCCATGTACCGCCATATCCGTGTCGAGTCTGGCAAGGCAAGTCCGGGCGTGACGACGCTTGGAGCCTCTGAGTTTTGCATCATATTGAACCTTCATGGTGCGGCGCGGGGAAGAAGGGTTTGCGCGGGATGCGAACCCTGTTGCCGCAGCGCACAGACACGCACAGGACGGACTGAACGGGAATCCGCGCTAAACCCAATACTGTCTATTTTGCTTGCGGGAGCCAGGATTACGGGCATCCAGGCGTAACGCCGGAGGGCCAGCTCCCTGTCCCGCCGGATGGGGTAGTTGCTCATATTGCGCTTGATGCCGTGGGGCGGCCACGGGCCGAGAGACGACCGTCGAGGCGGGCCTGGCCCTGCTGCGGGAGGCGGTCGCCGCCGGGGCCAGGGATGTTCTCCCGGCGTGCTGGGTGGCGGCCAACGGCGGCTACGGCTCCCGGACCTTCGTGGAGGGGTGCGGGCTCTGGGCCTGCACGTGGTGGGGCGGCTACGCAAGGACTCGGTTCTGCGTTTCCGCTACACCGGCCCCCACGCGCGGCGGCCGGGTCACAAGCGGCAGTTCGACGGTTGCTTCGACTGCCGCGACCTGGGGCGCATGGCCTGCACAACCCTGAAGAAGGAGAAGGTTTGTACCACGTCGAACTGCACAGCCAAGCCTGGCAGCGCTGGCTGCAAGTCGTGTACATCCTGCCCCGCGGGGCCGACCCGCAGACGAAGGAGGGGGTGCTCCTCTACAGCACCGACCCGGAGTGGGTGCCGGCATGCCTTTACCGAGCCCGCTTCCAGATCGAGTTTGCCTTCCGCAATGCCAAGCAGCACCTGGGCCTCAACGATGGCGAGGCCCGTTCGCAGGACAAACTGCATTTTCATTGCAACCTGATCTTCGCCGCCCTCTTCCGGGCTCGCCTGCAGGCTCGGCTTCAGGCGAGGGACCCGCGAGGGCCTTTTCCCTGCGCAATCTCAAGCGCCACAATTTCGAGGCGGAAATCCACAAACGCATGGGCGCACGATCGGCCGCGGGCCGAAACGCCTCCAAGGCCAAGGCAGGTTGCCGCCATGATCGCAGATCCAGTACTCGGCAATGCGAAGGTCGGCGTACAGCCGCCGCTTCCCGTACCGCTTGGCGGAAAATTGGCGCTGGCGTTGGTGTACGATCAAGCCCGCCGGGGCAGATTACCGATCCCGCATCTCTTCGCAGTGTGGGATCCCCGGCATATTCCGCACCGCCAGCTTCAACCGCATGGCTGCCACAACGACACACCCGCAATTCCCACAGGTCGCAGGTCTGGGGAACGGCCCCGATGTGCGCGCCCTCGAATTGGCCGGCCGGTTGCAACGGCTGCTGCCCGACACCCAGGTGTTGTTGTTCGGGTCGCGGGCGATCGGCGACTGGCGCGCCGGTTCGGACATCGATCTGGCGGTGATCGGCGGCGACAGCGATGAGGCTGAGGAAGCACTCGCACAACTGTACGCCGCCGCGCCGGACGATCTGCCGTACGCACAGCTGTTCCACTTCACGACCGCTGAGTTTGTTGAACTGCGGACTTCGCTGCCTCATGTGGCCGGCCAGGTTCAGCGCTACGGCCTCACACCCACGGGAGAACATCTGCCCCTCATGGATCAAGACAACCCCTGGCCGGGTGTTCAGCAGCGTTTGCAAGGTTGCCGTCGCCATCTGGCGAGTGCGCTCAAGGATCTGGGTTCGGAAGACCTCGTAGGTGCGGTCTACAACGCGCAGATGTCACTTGAAATCGCGCTCAAGGCTGCGTGCGGCGCGGCGCATCGGAATTTCCGAAACGTTCCCAGCGACCACATCCTCAATGGATTGGTCGACCTGCTGCCCGCCACCCAGGCCGCAATGGTCACCGAATTGCTGCCCCCCGGATTGCTGGGGCAGTTGACCAAGTTCCGACACAACTCCTCGTACGAGGGGGATCTGACGATCCCGTGGCCCTCCGTTGAACCCCAAACGGTCGTCGCCCTCGTACAAGAGGCGAGCGGTCGGTTGGCCGGTTGGATATTGGACACGATGGGCAAGACGCCGCGCCAGGTCGGCTACGCGGAGTGGTTGTCCGACGGACCGCTTGCCGGTTGGGAATCCCTGCCCCTTGACTACTATTCACAGATGGAAATCGAGGCCCGGGCCGCACAACGGGCTACGGAAAGTACCGAACTGGCGGCGGTGAACCGGATTCTGCGCACCGTGTTGACCCCCCAACAGATGGATCGGATCGGACAGGTTTGGACAACCGGCGGCCTGCCCGCCGATGCAGTCGAACAGGCATTGGCCGTAAGGGATGATCCGTCCCGTTGGCGGACCTTGTTGGACGCACCGGCCGACGGGCACGACGCAACCGAGCAGCCACCGCCTGCGCGCGACGATCGGCCACCGCCCAAAGGCGCGTGGTAGGGCGCGGCCAGCGGTACCGCCGCTTGACGGCGAACAACCCGATCCAGATCACGGTGCTGGAACGCAACGAGTAGGCGCGCAGGTCGTGTTCGCCACTCGCCATACTGAGTTCATGAGCTTGAGATTGCGGATTACAACCGAAACCGCCGCGATTAGGCAGGCCGACATAACGGACCTTTTGCACAAAACCCTGGCGAACTAATACTACAGTGGTAAATGTGGGGTGTGATGGTCGGACCTCTGCCCCACCTGTGGAGTCGTCCCATGTCCATCGTCCCCGCCGCGCCTCCGGTCCCCGCTCCCAACCCCATGGACCCGGCCACGATCGCCACCTGGACGGCCTGCTAAGCGGGGCGGAGCGCAAGAACGGCTGGCAGCTGGCGGAAGCCAACGGTGACGCCGACTCCTACGGCATCCAGTACCTGCTCAACCGGGCGCGCTGGTCGGTGGCGGCGGCCCGCACCGCCCTCTGCAGCTACCGGGCAGGATCATCTGGGCGATGCCCGGGCCGTGGGCATCATCGACGAGACCGCATTCCTGAAGAAGGGCGCCCACTCGGCCGGAGTGGCGCGGCAGTACAGCGGCACGGGGCGGGAACTGCCAAGTGGGGTCTTCCTGGCCTACGTGGGGGCGCAGGGGTACACGCTGCTGGACGCGGAACTCTACCTGCCGCAGAAGAGCTGGACCGACCAGCCGGCGCGGCTGCAGAGCGTGGGTATGGTGCCGGACACGCCCTTTGCCACCAAGCCGCAACCGGCCCAACGGCTGCTGGCGCGGGCGCAGGCGGCCGGCATCTCGCTGGCCTGGGTCGTGGGCGGCACGGTCCATGGCCACTCGGGGAAGCTGCGGTCCTGGCTGGAGGCGCGGGACCAGGCCTACCTGGACAGCCTGGTCCTACTCCGACACATTGGCGGTGGTGAGGGTGCGGATGTAGATGCCGGGCGGCGAAGTGGTGCCGGACCTGACCTGTTGACAGGCCCTCTGGGAGCCGACCATCTCCGCCACGCACACGCGCACGTCCACATCGTAATCGCCGGGATCAACCAAGTCGCCCGAACTCTGACGCCACTCGAATTGCAGATCCGCGCCGGTGTAGGGCAGGGACAGACAGTAGGGACTGTGGCCGCGGATGTCCGATCCCCGGAACATTTGGTTCAGCCAGTTCCGAACAAAGTTTCGCTCCCCCCCCCGACGTGTGCGTGGCCTTCACGGCCACGCTGTGCACCCCCACCCATTGTTGTTGGGGCGCATTGCCGATCGTGCAGGTGATTTTGAGGGCGTTCCGCAGGTTGGCGGCCGGGACCTCCACCCGCATCCAGTCGGTGCCCCCCAGCGTATCCATGACCGGCCGCGGCGGCGCGGTATCCCACCCCGTCACGAAGTTGTCGGCCCGCAGCCAGGAACCGGTGGCAAGGCACGTTGGCCAGCTCAAAAGGAGAGAGCATCAGGCCGGCTTGGCCAACACGCGGGATTTAGTGGCAAATCACCGTACATCCGGATCGAACAGGACCACAGCCTTTGTCGCTCCCCTGCTCCCGAAAGTCGGTCGGCATCCCGATGCGCCCTTGACCGTTCAGTGAACGGATCCATGCGTCCAGTTCCCGGCGGTCCCGGTTCGAGAAATTGCGCCACACACGCCCGATCCCCGGTTTCAGGGGCCTGTCATGCAAATCCGGAAGATCCGGTCCCTCCGCCCCAAAGTAGGTGAAGTTCCGTGCCACCAGGACACGGTCCGTCTTTCCGGTGTCGTGTGTGATGTCGTCGCAATTGTGGAAGGAGGGCGCTTGGACCCATCTACCATCGGGGGAGCGATGGTAGATGTTGTCGCCACAGGCATACATCGGATCGCCGTTGCGACGAGGTTTTTTGCATTCAAATTTGGGCTCGCGCCAATACTCGTCAAAGGTCATGCTCTCGTTCACTTCCATGACAAACACAGCCGTGGTGCCGCGTGGTGCTCCGGCCTTGCCGATGATGACGTCGCCGGGTTTTGCCGCCTTGCGGACATCCGGTTTGCACGTGGCCAGTGTACAAACGCCGTGAAAGGCGTTGGGTGCGAAGCCCGTATCTTTCGCGACTGTGTATACAAAAACGCTGGTCTTGCCTTGCCGCATTGACAACCGCCTCCGGTTGGTGAGTTTGATCCAAGGGACGAGTGTAGTGCATTCGCAACCCGTCGCTGCCAAGGTGAACATGACCCGTGGCGGCGTTGCCCGGGTGCTGACCCGCAGGGGTGCCAAGAAGCCTCAGAGCAACTTGTATGTTGTGTGGGACCCACAGATTCCCTAATCTGTGGGGTTGGGTGAGAGGCGCGCGCCGTCAACAGGCCACCACCCTGTGATTTACCACTGTAGTATTAAGCGACATTGGGCCGTAGAGGCCCGGCACAGATCCACGTTCGCACAAAAGCAGCGCTAGTGGGCTAACTTGGATGAAATGTGAGGTATAACATAGGTGGGTGGCCCACCGGTGAAGGTGCCGGCCACGCGCTGCGCATCCATCCCTTGTCGCCGAGAGCACCCCATGTCCCACAAGCGCTTCCTGGTGGAACTGTCATCCGAGGAACGAACGTACCTGCAACAGCTGGTGGCCTCCGGCTCGCCCAAGACGCTGCCCCGTCGCCGGGCCCAGATTTGGCTGCTCTGCGACCAGGGTCCGGAGGGACCGGCCTGGACCGACGAGCGCACGGCGGAGGCCGTGGGCGTGACCGCCATGACCGTGTCCCGGACACGCCAGGCCCTGGTCCTGGAGGGCATGGAGGCAGCCCTGCAACGCAAGCCGCAGCCCGCGCGCCCGACCAAGCTGGACGGGACGGCCCAGGCCGAGCTGGCCCGGCTGGCCTGTTCGACGCCGCCGCCCGGCCGCGCGCGCTGGACGCTGAAGCTGCTGGCGGCCGAGCTGGTGGCCCTGGAGGTGGTGGACGCGATTGCGCCCGAGACCGTACGCCGGACCCTCAAAAAAACGCGTTGAAGCCGTGGCGGAAACAATGCTGGTGCATCCCCCCGCAGGCCAACGCCGCCTTCGTGCACAACATGGAGGATGTGCTCGAGGTCTACCAACGTCCCCCGGACGACCGTTGCCCGGTGGTCTGCGTGGACGAGACCAGCAAGCAGTTGGTGTCGGAGAGGCGTGTGCCGCAGCCGCCGGCGCCCGGCCAGCCGACCCGCTACGACTACGAGTACCGACGCCAGGGGGTGTGCAACCTGTTCATGATCACCGCACCCCAGCAGGGCTGGCGCACGGTCCAGGTCACGGCGCGGCGCACCAAGTTGGACTTTGCCGCGGTCCTGCGCGACCTGGTGGACGTGCACTTCCCGCAGGCCGAGCAGGTGGTCCTGGTCTGCGACAACCTCAACACGCACCACCCCAGTGTGTTGTACGAGGCCTTTGCCCCGGCCGAGGCGCGGCGCATCGCCGCGCGGCTGGAGTGGCACTACACGCCCAAGCACGGCAGCTGGCTCAACATCGCCGAAATCGAGTTTGCGGCCCTGGCCGCGCAGTGCCTGGACCGGCGCATCGCCAGCGAAGCCGTGCTGCGATCCGAGATCGCGGCCTGGGTGCAGGACCGCAACGCCCTGGGCGAGCCCGTGAACTGGCAGTTTACGACCGCGGACGCCCGCATCAAGCTCCTGCATCTGTACCCCACATTTGAGTGAAGTTGACCCACTAGCCTGCCGACCGGGCCGCGCCAGCGGACATGCAACCAAAACATATGCTCATCGCCAAGCATTACAGTCCGATGGTGTCCAGCATTTCCCCGTGGATGTGACGCCAGTCCCGATCAAGATTGACCGTCCGGGCCTGGATGCGGAACCCCTCGAGTCTGATGTCGACTCTGAGCGGCTCGCGGACCTCCGGATAGAGCAGGATGCCTTCGTGCACGGGCCGTCCCGGGTTCGTCCCTTGACGGTTCCGCACGTAGGCCAACAGCTGGTACAGGTTGCCGGAGTGCAGTTTGCCGGTGCCGGCACCGCGTCCGCGCGCCAGCGCGTTCCGGTAGTACTTCGTGTCGAGGACAATCCGGCGCTCGGACGATTCGAGGATAACGTCGGCTTCCATAGCAGGAATTCGTGACCGGTCGGCATCGGTCTTGGCGTCGGCGTTCACCCAGTCGATTCGGCGCCCTCCCGGATTCACACTGTAGACGCGCTGTTCGCGCCCATAGAATCCCGTGACGAACTCCTCGAAGAGTGCCCACATGGTCGCTTCGTCCCGCCGGAAGTCGCGGAACACCGTGCGGCCTGTGTTCTCGTCGACAATGGCACTCTCGTACAGCAGCCTGCACACCGAGAGGAGGAACTGGTAGAGCCGCCGGTTGCCGCCCAATTGGACTTGGCTGAAGGTATTCCTCTTCAGTCGGGTGCGCGACACGCCGTCGAGCCTCCGATAGGCGGAGCGGACCTCGCTGCGGACCTCGCAGTCAAGCCTAATCCGCCTGTCCAGGAGCCCATGCAACGCTGTGCGCAGGATGCGGTTCGGCAGGACATCCATCGACAGCTCCTCGAAGTCGCAGGCGGCCCGGCCCTGCACCCGGAGTGCCCGCTTCGCCGTCTCGCTGACCGCCAGCTTCCCGCGGATTCCGGCAAGGTCCTCCCGCCTTTCCACGTACCCGCGGTCGATGCCGCGTCGGAAGAGGTGGTTAACTCCGCCAGCGAGCACCTTGCCCAGCAGATCCTGGACTGTCGCCAGGGAACCCAGTGTGGCCAGCCGGCTGGTGTCCCGCTCCTGAACCCGTCCCCAGGCGTAGCAGAGGAGGTAGTAGACGTTGAGGATCGGGATGTCCTTCAAGATCAGCCGTCGTCGAGGAGTTGCGTCACTTTCGTCTCGACATTCTCCGGCGCATCAAACCAGTACTCGCGCAGAAGGGGCGCGATCCGAGTATCCACAACGTGTTTGTACCAGTCGTCCGAGGGTTCGTCACCTGTGCCAGGCACGAAGTAGCTGTGACCAATCTGGAAACCGGGGCCGAGTTCCTGGTCGTTGCGGATCGTCTCGTTGAGTTGTGACATCCGCTCGGAGATGCGGTGAATCAGTTCGGGATCCGCGCCCTTCTCGGTGAGATGTTCCGCGAACGCCGAGTGGCCAAAGGCTGGTTCCAGCGCCTCGAAGGCGAAGCGTCGGCGGAGCGCGTAGTCGACCAGCGCGAGCGATCGGTCGGCGGTGTTCATTATGCCGAGGATGAAGATGTTCTCCGGTACATAGAATGGCTCGTCGGAATAGGTCAGAGCGACCGCGTAGTCCTTGCTTCGCTTATCGCTCTCTATCAGCATGAGGAGTTCGCCGAAGATGCGGGAGAGGTTACCGCGGTTGATCTCGTCGATGATGAAGACGTGGGGGATGTCCGGGTTGGCCTGCGCGCGCTCGCAGAACTGCCGGAAAACACCGGGCTTCAGGTCGAAGCCTCCTTCTTTGGTGGGCCTGAAGCCCTCAACGAAATCCTCGTAGGCGTAGGACTGGTGGAACTGGACCATTTCGATAGGGCCATCGTCCTGGCGGCCGATCAGGCACCAGGCGATTCGACGCGCCATGAAGGTCTTCCCGGTGCCGGGCGGCCCCTGGAGGATCAGGTTCTTATCAGACTTGATGGAGGTGAGAAGGCGGTCGAAGTGATCGGGATCGAGGAAAAGGTCTTGCAAGGCTTGCGCCGCTGAGTAGCTGCCGTGGCTCGGACTCTCCTTGTTCTCATCGGATTGGGGGGTGTCCTGCCAGTGTTCATTGATCGGTGAGCGGTAGGAGTGCATCTCACCGGGATACCCATATTCCAGACGCCGACGGATTGCAAAGAGTTCTTGGTCGATGGCAACTGTATCGGTGGGCTTCAACCCGTTGTCGCCACCAAAGACCTTTACGATCTCGCTCTTAATATTGCCTGTCACGATCGGTTCGAACTCGTCCGGAAAGAGAAGGAAAAGCAGCACGTGGCGGAACATCCACTTCTTCTCAAACTTTCCCGCGTCCAGCCATGACGCGCATTCCCATGGGTTGTGAAGGAGGGATTCGCGCTCATCAATCTCCAGCGAGAACCATCGGAACATGGTGTACGCGAAGAAGCGGAATTCTTTCCACATATACGTGTTGTACGCTCTACTCGTGTTGGCGACACCCGCTCCGAGCACGGCGTCGCTCAACAGGTCGTGGTCGGCCGGAAGGTCTCGCTCCGACCAATTCCAGATCTTGTGGATTCGGTCTCGCTTCTTGGCCGCTCCCATGGAGCTCGAGTGTTGAATCAGATGGTACGCCCATGTCATTTCGGCCCAAAGGCAACTGGCATCTGGTGGCCCGAGTTTGAGCTTGTGCTCAAGTTGACTCAGATACAAAGCCACAGACAAACCGTCTTTGACTCTCTCCACATACAGGTTGTGCAGTGCGTCAAAACCCTCACGTGTCCACAAGGATCGCTCCGTGAACAGCGACTTCTCCTTCAGGAGACACCGCCGCTTCCAGTATTCGGCTGCCGCCAGGATGGGCATGGCGGCCTTGAATCGGCTCATTGGCGATCTCCCGGCGTCCTTGGAAACAGAGTCTTGGATACGAGTTGGGGGTTGGTGCAAATCGCTGGCCCAAAACAGTTTACCTGCACTATCGACCTGGGGGTGACGACAGACGCCGACGAGCATGCTGGCCCCGGTATCGACCATGGGGTGCTGTTCGGGCTGAAGAGGGGCTTAGGGTTCCCCGGGACCGAGGGCCCCCGGACCTTTGCCGGATTGAAACACAAAGGGCGGTGCTCGTCTGTGGCCGTTTGCGGGACGCGGGCTTAGGCTTGGGGTGATTACAGCAGGCCCTGGCAATGAGTTGCCCATTTCATGGCCGTGCCAGTCCTGATGGTGCAGGCGAGTGTGTGGATCAACAGGATGCCCTTTAGGGTTGCTGCCACGATTCCAAGCCCAAGACAAGGGCGTGCACGCGCAACAAGCATGAATTGGAAGTCTGGTTGTGGATGGTTTTCGCTGTCTACTTGTTCGTAGCCGTCATCCTCACCGCCTTCGGTGTGCAGCCCGCGGTGGCGGTTTGGGTGTGTCTCGCGATCTCCGTGTTTGTTCTCACTCGCCTCCACCATTGGAGACGGGAGGAAGCCCTGCCGCCCCCGCCCGAACTTCGTCGGCCCGTCCGTAGACGAACCTCTGCCAGGACAACGCGGCAGAGCCCGCGACCCCACTGTCGGCGCGCACACCGGCACGCCTTCTGGATAGGACCACGCGACGATCCAGCCAAGCGCACAAAAATCATGCGACGGCTTGATCCGATTCATGTGGGTGGCGCGCGTGGGCCGTACGGTCGTCAACCCACAAGTGGCGGTTCGCTCTGTCCCCACTGTCGCATAGGGCCAAAGCCCACGTGGTGCCGGGCGCGCGGTACTGTCCGTACTGCGGGAAACTGGATTGCCGGGGACACCGCGCGTCTCTGCGGCCTTTGTATTGTCCATACTGTGGGGCACTGAAGCTTTAAGGACGCCGGCCTGGAAGCGTGGGTTGCACGTTGCCGGGCCGGGCAGCGTTTCTTGGGCTGTGATTCGATGCGGGTGGCATGCTGCGCACCCGCGTTCATTGTCCCCAGTCCACCCACAGCGCCATGTTCCATCCCTGCGTCCTGTTGCGCACCCTAGCCCCTGTCCTCGTCTTGGGGCTGCTGCTCGGCGGCTGCATCATGTCGGCCGCCGAAGACGAAGCGCCTGTGCACATCGAGCCGGCGGTGGCGGAGAGGATGGCAGAGCTGTCCGAGGCTGCGTTCCCGGAGGCGACCGCGGCCGAGCCTGCGCCGAAGCCTACTCCGGAGACCGTCGCACCCACGCCGGAGTCCGAAACCGCGGTTTCCGAGCACGTGGTCGCAACCGTAACCGGGTCGCTCGTCAACCTGCGCGTTGGACCTGGCACCGACCATCCGACGGCCGGCCATGTACATGCAGGTGATCAGGTGCGTATCACCGGCCGCAATGCGGACGGCAGTTGGCTGCAGCTCCTGCACCCCGTGGCGGTCGGCAAACTGGTGTGGATCTTCGGTCCCCTGACCGACATCAACGACACCACTGTGCAGACGTTGGCCGAAGTCACCGCCGTTGCCGTCGAGCTTGAGGTCGAAGCGCAACCGGCAGTCACGGTTCCCACGTCGGAGCCGGTTGCGCAGCCGGAACCCGAAGCCCCGAGTGTTGCGGCTCCGACCGTTCCCGCCGACTGTGTACGGCACCACACCGTCAACTCCAACGAGACGCGTTTGCAGCAGATCACCGACTGGTTGGGCTTGGACCTGGCCGCGACGGCGGCCCTCAACGGCATTGCTCCTGACGCACCCCTGACAGCTGGCACGGAGCTCTGTCTGCCGGCCGACCTACCGGATCCGGAGATGCCAATCCTGTCAGCCGTGGCAGCCGTTTCCCCGTCCCCGACCCTCAGCGCCGGCCATTTCCACAACTGCGCGTTGCGGACCGATGGTACCGCTTACTGCTGGGGCTACAACGAATTCGGGCAGGCCACGTCCCCGTCCGGGACCTTCATTGCCGTCAGTGCGGGCCATTGGCACACTTGCGCGCTGCAAACCGACGGCAGCGTCGTCTGCTGGGGCGATGACAGACTGGACCAGAACAACTCGCGCCCGTCCGGGACCTTCGTGGCCCTGGACAGCGGCACCTGGCACACCTGCGCGCTGTCGCCGGCCGGCACCATCGCCTGCTGGGGCCAGGAAAGGTACGGGCTGTCCACGGCTCCGTCCGGTCACTTCGCTGCCGTCAGTGCGGGCCATAAGCACACCTGCGCGCTGCAAACCGACGGTGCTTCCGTGTGCTGGGGCGACAACGAATTCGGACAGGCCACGCCCCCCGCGGAACGTCTTGTCGCCATCAGTGCAGGCGGTTTCCACACCTGCGCGTTGCGCACCGACGGCAGCGTTGTCTGCTGGGGCGACGACACCCTGGGCCAGAAGGATCCTCTTCCGCGCGGGACCTTCACCGCCCTCAGTGCCGGCTATCTCCACACCTGCTCGCTGCAAACCGATGGCACCCCCGTGTGTTGGGGCGACAACGAATCCGGACAGGCCACGCCCCCTGCCGGCCCCTTCGTGGCCCTGGACAGCGGTGCCTGGCATACTTGCGCGCTGCGCCCCGACGACACGATCGTCTGTTGGGGCGACAACGAGTTCGTGGCCCAGAAGCCCTGAGGTCGCCGCCCACTTGGACTGCCACACCCACCGGCCACCAGGCGCGGACCTGGGCAAGCTCCTGCCCTACCGCTCGCACGCGAAGACACTCTACGGCGAGCAGGCAGGCAATTGAGCCGAGTGCGGCAATCACTGCCAATACCAATACCACAGTGGTAATTCACAGGGTGGTGGCCTGCTGCTGCCGGTAGTGGCAGTGCAGGGCCATCCACTGGTGACACCGGTGCCAGTACGACTAGGCCAGCACCTGATCGAGGTCCGTGACCACGGGCCGCAGCAGGCGCCGCCACAGCCGCCGGATCTCCGGCACGGTCAGTCCCCAGCCAGGCTGCCCGGTCCCGCAGCCCTTTTTTGGGGTCCGGTGGGGGTAGGGAAGCGGCCCGCACCACGCTGAGCAGAGCCAGGATCATGTGGCGGTCCCAGCCCCGGGGGGGGGGGCGCACCTCGTACTCGTCCAGTCCCACCTCCTGCTTGGCCAACTTGAAGGCGTTCTCGATGCGCCAGCGGCTGCCGGCCACCTGGACCAGGGTGGGCAGGTCGCAGGCCGGGGGCCCCACACGAGATAGGCCTGCCACTTCTCCGGCTGCGTGCAGGCACGCCGGAACAGCAGGTAGTAGCCCTTGTCCGCGTCGGCTCCTTCGGCCATCACCAGGCACTGCCAGTCGTACCACCGTTCGCCCTTGCTGCCGGGTCCGGCACTGAGCCGATGCCAGTCCTCCTCAGCCAGGGCCACATGCACCTCCCCCACCACATACTCATACCAGCCCACTAGGAACGTTTCGTGGGCGGGCACCATCGCCTGCGAGGACCTGTCCGCACCCATGAAGTCGGCCTCGTACCGCCACAAGGGCACAACCCGCCGTTTGAACGGGTGGGGCAAGGGCGTCATGCTGGACTGGGTCCTGCTGCCGATGCTGCAGCGCCTGGTTTGGGAATGGCCACCGGCCCCGTCCTGCTGGCGCTCTGGAAGGTGGTGGGAAAGGTGTGGGCGCGCCAGACGCCGGAGGTAGCAGGAGCTGCGGCGGCACCTTGTGGCTACTGGAACGTCATGGTGCGTGGTCCACGGGAACCCGACCGTACCCGTCTCCACCAACTGGCTCGAGGGTTGGTGTGGACGCTTCCAGCCCCGATCCGCCTGACGCGGGGGCTGAAGACCGAAACCAGTACTCTCAACTTCGTGTGACTGATGGCCCGAGGCATGGCTTGAACCAAGGCCAGACACCCGCTTGTACAGAGGGTGCCCATGACGGCCCGGAACCAATCTCGTTGATACGGATAACCATCCACGCTTGAGGTGTAGACTCTTGTGCCGGAATCGTATATACTGTGCGAGTAGGTTGTGGCGTCGGGCCGACAGGGGGCCCAGGACTCGATCTGTTTTCGGATATTTTCGGTGGCTTCATTATCCCCACTTTGTCGGTGCTTGGTTACCAGTGCATGTCCTTTATTTTGAAGGACTTGGTCTCGAAGCTAGGTCGAAAGGCCGAAAAAAACAAGGAGGTGAGGTCCATGAAAAGAAACAAATCGATTGCTGCAGTTTTTGAAGAATCTCTGAAAATTCTGTGGGGATTTGGAGTCAACGAATGGATTGTTGTCCTGTCGGCCCGACTCCACGACCTTGACCACCAAACGTTTGGGAATTATATACCTGTGTACCAAATCGTAGGCCGTTCAGTCGGCCTTGTGGGTGCATCCTATAGCCGCCAACCAGTGTGGCGCGCCTCTGCCTAGAAGTCCCAACGGAAAGGGGGGCTTCAGGAGATCCTTGAGCCCGGCACAGCAGCGCGGTGGACGGTATCCCCGGCGACAAACCGCGATCGCAAATGTGGGTCCGGCCAGCACCCGGGACGCTCGTGATCCGGCCCAATGGTGGCTACCAACGGGTGGTTTCCCGGATCGGGGCTGTGTGTGGGGCCCACAGCGCCCCTTAGGCAGTGGCTTAGGCCCATTGCGGGTGAGATGAGCTACGGTCGCCGTCAGGAGGGAGTTGGGCTTCGGTCTTGAGGTGCTCCCGATAGCGCGTCTGGCGCAGGCGATGTTTGGCCACTTGGCGCCAGTCCTGATCACTGGTACTTGGTCGGTGCCCATTCGGTCTACGCGCAAGCAGTTGACACCGGCTTGGAGTGTTTGGTTCTGGTTCTCGCCAAGCACATCGAACAGGGCGAGTTACAGCTCGAGGCGAATGGCATCAGGATGGCCGGAGAAGGCCGAACCCGTCTCTCTCGCTGGAGTACCAGCTACAGACGGTGTATTCGTCGAAGGTTCACTCTCCATGCCTGCCCGGAATCGCAGTACAGTGTCAGTCTTCCATACGAGCCTCCACCTCTGCGTCTCTAACGCGGGATTGGTCGATCAATTCTCCGAGTCTTCGAAGCATGACCTTTGCCCAACGCCTAACGTTGGGGTGTGGGTGCGGTAGCAGCTTGGTTACTTGCTCGCGGCAGATTATCCACAGATGTTCCTCCGGCATTGGTCGAACCTTAGTCCACATGGCTGTGACAACTGCATCAATCAAGTCCTCACGGCTTCCAAACTCTTCGATCAGCTGCATCATGACCGGATGCACACGGAAGCCATCGTCGGTATTGCCATCCGAGAGAAGGAAAGGCACCGTCTTTGCCACGAAGACGAGGGCGCGTTCCGGATGGGTACGGCACCATGCGAACAGGGTGTCTTCCGGGAGTTTCAGGATGGGCGCGCAGGTCTCGCCACAGTCTAACCAAGAGGGTGAGCGCAACATCGTCTCGAAGAAGAGACGCTGACGCGGGTCATCCCCAACAATGGCCGAGCCGATGAGTGGCCAGACGACTCCCAGAAACCTGGAAAGGAGAATGGGGAGTACCGTTGCCAGCGTGTGAGTGTGGTTGTAGTCTGTGACGTTCACTGCTGCTTTTGCAAGAGCGCGCGCTGTGGCAGACGCCTCAGGGTCGTCCGGTCCCCGTTCCAACATCCATGTAAGGATGTCGTCAAAGTAATGCCGAGCATTGTTCAAGTTCGATAGATTGCGCCAAGGCCAACGTAGAGCGTTGTCGGCAATCTTTCTGATCTGCAGACAGAAGTCCTCCAGCCCGTTGAGATTTCCGGAGACATAGAGTCCCAGGAGTTCCAAGGCACCTGCGAATCCCTCGCGGCTGTGATCCAGCATGGCGTCAAGCAGGGGAAACATCTCGACAGGCGGGATCCTTTTCAAGCCCATGCCGAGGGAATTCCAAGTCAGGCATTCTGGAGGCAGCAACCCGTCCTCCAGAGCGTCGACCAGAAGGGCGATGTCAGAGGGAGAAAGCCCCAGATTTGAACATATCAAGGGAAGTGCCGGGGCAAGAGTGGACGACTTTGCTGCTCGTCGTTTGAATGCCTCCACTGCATCCGGTTGATCGTCTGCGAATCCTTGGACGTAACCCATGAGCAGGCCATAGTCTCGCTCCGTCTCCGGTGTTTTCTCGACTTCCAGAATGATGGGCTCCAGCCAGTCGTCCCACGAACCCGCGAAGTCCGCGATTCCTCGCCCGAATTCACGGACCATCTGCTGATGCCCGCGGCTCAGTTGCGGCAACAGTGCCTGGAGGGTGTTCGGTTGCTGGACGACCTCGGCTGCAAGCTCTCGTACCGCTTTCTCCCAGCGCTGCTGTTGTTCCTCGTAACTGTCATTCCCCGTGTTCAAGTATTCCCAAGGTGTATCGGTTACCAGGAACCGCACTCGTGTTTCCAGGCTTGTGGGTGTCAACCGGTCCATCATCGCCTGAATCCTGTCTACCAGTTCACTGGGTTCATCGGTGCAGCAGCGCGAGAGGTACAAGCCAAGGGTATTGCGTGCCTCTGGCCAATGCTCAACAGCAGCCCCTACCTGCTCGACAGCGAGTTCGGCAATATCGATAAAGTCGACTTGGATTAGCGCTGCCAGATTTGGCCCCAAACAGCTGCGTGCCAGTGCGCCGATATCATCGCTCTGTGTTGCGAAGGCAATGAGCTGAGTGGCACACCCGCGAACATAGGCACAAGCCTCTTCCCTTGTCTCAGGACACCAGGAGGAGAGTGCAGGGCGAGTTCCATGCACTTCCGGACCCACATCGCGCGTGAAGTGTTCCAGTTCCAGCCCTGCTGTCAGTGCTCTGATAACAATCTCCTTTCGGAGGGTGTCATCCGTTTTGGACAGGCTATCCAGAAGGTCAAGTCGCTGCGTTCCATCAGCTTCCGTATTTCCAAGGCGCAGAGGGAAGAGCGATACAAACTGTTCGGTGGCGTTGTCTTCGTCTGCCTTGGTCGCGGCAGCCAAGCACAGCAGGAGACGTGCACCGTCGTCAAAGGTGTCGGCTTTGAAGGCAATTTTCCCTAAGGCCCAGACAAGGTGCATCCGGGTTTCCCCAACGATGCTCGACAGGTCTTCAACCTTGACCAGCGAATACTTCAACAGGTCTGCAATGATGCCGGTGTCAATCTCAGCCAGCAGTGAAAGAACCTCGGCATACCCCTCCACCAGGAGTTTGTCCGGTCCAAAGAAGGGACCCCCAAAACGGCAGACGTGGTTCACCACGGCTTTGGAGACATCGGACGAATTCAGGGACCTGAGCTGTTTCGCTGCCTGGACATTGAGCCTTAGGTCATCAGCGAACGAGGTAGACGCGGAGTTGTCGGCCAAAACCGTGTCCCAAGTGTCCTTGCTCCATTCCTCGGCCCACTGTCGTTCGGCCAATCGCATTGTGATGGGGCTGGGCTTGATTGCAACGTATCTTCCCCGCCGTTGGGCAACAAGCTTCCGTGCAGCCAGCCGTTTCGCCCCCACCCGCAGATCGTCGGGACTCAGATGGCGTCCCAGTCCAGCGATTTTCGTGAGTTGGTCATCCGCCTCGATGTCGATCCCAACAAGCCCAAATGCTGCAAGCAGAGCAGCTGATTTGAGCAAGAGTTCGGGTTCGCGCCGGGTCCGTCCCAAGACATAGGGGTCAATGAGCTCCTCATCGGTGGCGAGGGCAAGCGACATGGATCGATTCCATGCCTGCGCAAGAGTGATCGCGATGCCGGGGACCCCGCGGGCAAATCGAACCAGCCGCCGGCGGTCCAAATCCTGCAAGTCGGTAGCAATCCTGGACACCATGTCGTCGATCACGGACAAGGATGCTTCTTCAACCTCATGGAGTGCAGGGGATCCGCTCTGTGTCTCGGTCAGCACTTCACTGTCCAGGGTGAGAAGAGACAACTGACTGGTTTCCAGCGAGGCCATTGAAGCAAGTACCCGGTGGGTCTCGGGAGCGCAATCGTCAACAATCACAATTGCCCGTTTCCCGCTGGCGGCCAGTTTCCAGACAGTGCTCCTGATGTCTTCGGAACCGGCCACGCCTTCGACTGCGTACATCACCAAGTTTCCAAGAGTGCCTGTCGCCTCAAGAACAAGGCGGGACTTCCCGATCCCGGCCAGTCCCACGACACGGGCAACACTGCGCGGCTGTGCAATCCCAACGGTTTCCTGGAGAAATTGGCGGAGTTTGTCAAGACGCTCATCCCCCACCCAAGGCGAGGACTTGTGCTCAATGTTCCAGTGGCCCCAGGATTGAAACGGCCCGCGCAGTCCAGGCTCCGCGATTTCCAGCAACCGGTGAGCCATTGTTGGATGGCAGTTAACCCAATCGGAGAGTTTTTCGGCTGGATAGAAGTGAATCCGGTCATCACCAATATCCAGGCCAGCACCTCGGAGTGCTCTACGGATGCGGCCCTTGCTGTCCTCAATTTGCTGTTGCGTGTACGGGTTTGTCACCAGGATGATGTAGTGTCCCTCGTTCTCGAGGGCTGACCGGATCCTTGGTTTGATCTCACCCTCGGTTGTTAGTACCTCTTTACCCGCGTCAGATGGTTTGAACGCTCCGGTCTTGAGTTGGAACTGACAGAATCTGCCGGGCAGGAAGGGCGTTTGCGCAGGGCCTTCTTCCCAGCTGATGCGTCCGTCCTCTCCCCCATCTGGAGCATCAATGTTGTCGGCGACGTGGATGTCAGGGTTTTGCACTCCATAGCTGGAAGCTTCCGTCCACAGCAGCGAACGGATGAACTCCGGAAACTTCTGCCTCGTAATGGCAGCCCAGTGCTGACTGGTCACCTCAAACGGAAGCGGCAGTGCAGTCGGGACATGGTCCGCCCGCTCGGGCCGGAGGGTGTTGAGTGCACTCGGATTGGCCCTGAGGACCCTGAGGAGGTTGTTACAGGCGGTGGACGGGGTCCTCTCCCCCGTTTCATACTTGGCGAAGGCTTTGGGGCCTCCACCAAGGAGTTCTCCCGCTTCGCGTTGCGTCAGGCCAAGCCCTTTCCGGAAGGTCCGGATGTCGTCAGGTACAAGGGGAGGACTCTTCACTTAGCTTCGTCCCGATGGATGTCACTATGACGAAAGTGTCATTATGGCGTCATCCGGGGCTGATGTCTGTCAAAGTCGCGGGTTCAGACTCTTCACGTCAATGGCCTCCGTATCTTCCACACAGCACGCGATGGCATGGGCCGGGGCAAGACCGTCGTTGTTCCAAGGAGAGTGATTGCAGGTGAAGTGAAGCCGGGTATCCAGTGGTTGATGAAGTTCACGGCCACAGGCGCTTCCTTGGGTCTGTGGACATAAGCAAATGGGTTGCGTAGCCAATGACGAGCCGCGGTGAACAGGACAAAACCTTGGTGACTGGCCGCTGTTTGCTCGTAGCGCGTGGTAATGCGGCACTTCTCCTGCAGCCCCGTTTCTTGTTCGTGGAATTCGAACTCGTGCCCGTCAGCAGCTGTCAACCCAGGAAGTCTCCTGCGATACTTGGTTGGCTCCCGACGGTGGTGTCCAGCCCGGAGATTCCGACCAGGGGCCAAAGGGAATGCCCAACCGGATGGACATGGCGCTGTTGGACACACGGAAGATGTCGGCCAGTTTTTCCACCGTGTTCGCGCCCCGCGTGATCTCGGTATCCACCAGGTGAACAGGCATCAGGATGTCAGCCGCCAGCTTATTGGCCCGGGTTTCCACCAAGCTGCTGAACCCACTGCGGTAGAGGCCGTCCGTGGTGATACCGTCCCCCACCAAGTCTTCGTGCAGCACGATGTGCGCGATTTCGTGTGCGATAGTGAACCGCCGTCGGTTGACGTGATGCGCTGCATTCACGTAAATCACGAATTCGCGGCTGCCGCCAAGCTTCCGATCCTTGCAGATCATGCCCGACACCTCATCCGGCCACTCCCTGGTACGATAGACTTCGGCTCCCAAGGCTTGTGCCAAGGACACCACCTTCACTGGGGGTGCCACCTGAAACTGTCGGATGATCGCGAAGGCTTCCTCATAGCGCATGGGAGCACCTCAATCCTCTTCCTTGTCGATGTCTTTTCGCGGCACAAACGCGTCCTGGTCGGATCGGGGAGTTTTCACACCCTGGTTGTCCGTTGAATCTCTCTGTTTGTTAATGTACTGCTGGACCGCGCGTTGGGCTACTTCGACTGCCCGATCTTCTGCCACCTTCTCAAGCGCGTAGTAACCCACGATCGCGGCCACAGCCAATCCCAGACCGATGCCCGCCATGGCCGTCTGCAGCACAGCAATCTGCATGGAAATTGTTTCCAGCGAATGCTCGCGTGTCCCTTCATAAATTTCACAGTCGAAAGGAGCTGTGCACAAGCCCCAGTCCCACCACATAAGGAATAGGATCATGAGGGCATTGACTGCGGTGAGCACGATGCCCACTACCAGCAGGAGCCGTCCCAATCTCATTCCTGTCCCCGAATTCCGTCGTTCAGGTACCACCCGTGCCATGATGCCCAGGGAATTGTAGGTCACTGTTCATCAGGGCTTCGTTTTGGTCCAGTGAACTTTGGCTCGATCCATGCGTTGGAATCCTGGATGTCCGCACGGGAGACGAAAGTTCTGTGTGTATGCGTCAGGCCGTGGAAGTTGTCATCCAGTGCGGGACCTTGAGTACCTTGGCCTCCGTTTTGGATGCGCGGTTCGGCTGTGCTCTGTCCATTGCCTGCAAGTGCGGGGAGCCACCTACGCGTGAAAGCCCGAAAGGATTCGCAGGGAGCCCATGCTCCACCTGTCGGCTGTTCCGTTCCGACCCCGTGAGGTTTCGGGTAGGCCTTCGTAATCCTGGCTGAGGCGCCGCGCCTAAAAGGCCACCGGTCCCAGCCAGGCAAAGGTGCGTTCCCCTACCCAGCGTCGGGGCAGCACCTGGAAACCCGCGCCCGGCTCGGCACGGCGCATGATCGCCAGGGTCCAGTCCGTGGTCTCCCGCACCCAGTCCCCGAGCTTGGGGCCGGCGTAGCCGACCTCCGCCCACAGGTGCTGCAGGCGCGGGAAGCGGTGCCGCAGCCGGGCCAGGACCCGCCGGGCCCCGTCCCGGTCCTGGAGGTCGGCGGGGTGCACGGCCACGGCCAGCAGCAGCCCCATCGTGTCGACCACGAGATGGTGCTTGCGCCCCTTGACCTTCTGGCCGGCATCGTAGCCTCGGGGGCCTGCCACCTCCGGCGTCTTGACCGACCTCGATCGACAACCCGCGGGTATGTCCATCCCTGCGCCAGTCGGCGCAGATCGGCCACCGCAAGCGGTCGCATTCCTCACCCTGCCGGCAGGGGCACCGGGACCGCGCCCCAACAGACGACGGTGCCGTCCGTGCGGATGGCGCAGGAGTATACGTAGCCCGCACTGACGACCGTGAAGGTGCCGGGCGGGGGCGTGGCTTGCCGCTCCCAGTCGGAACCCCAACAGGCGAGCGTGCCGTCCGTGCGGATCCCACAGGCATGCCAGGTCCCGACACTGACGGCGGTAAAACGGTCCTGCCTGTCGGGCTGGTTGGCCTCCGGCCCCCAACAGACGACGGTGCCGTCGGTATGCAGGCCGCAGGCGTGATGAGTCCTCGTACTGACGGATGTGAACGTTCCGGCCGGTGGTGCCTCTGCCAACAGGCCCCAGCAGGCGAGCGTGCCGCCCTTCCGAAGACCGCAGGCGTAGCCTTCGCCCCCAACACTGAAGTCAACGAACGCACCGGCCGGCGGCGCGTTCAGACGGAAGTAGTCATCGCCCCAGCAGGCGAGCGTGCCGCCCGCGCGCAGGCCGCAGCCGTACCCCATTTGGGCATCGACGGCCACGAAGTCCCCGCCCGGAACCTTAATCTCTTGCATGCTCTCCCGCGGACCTTTGAGCTCGCGTCTGGTCCTACCCCAGCAGATGAGTCGGCCGTCGGCACGCCGGCCGCAGGAATGCCAGAGCCCGACACCGACGGCGACAAACCGGCCGGGCGGCGGCGTGGACCGCCCGTATCCATCATCGCCCCAGCAGGCGAGGGTGCCGTCCGTGCGGATGGCGCAGGAATGACCGCCGACCGCAACGGCCACGAAGGTGCCGCGCGGCGGCATGGTCCCACCGTACCAGTCGCCCCCTCGCCCTCGCCCGTGCCAGGCCCTGTCTCCGCTGACCGCAGCCGCCTGCGGCTGCGGTCCTGGAGCCTGTCCGTACGCATTGTCACCCCAGCAGGCGAGCGAACCGTCGGTCCGCACCCCACAGGCATGCAGGCCGCCGGCACTGACGGACGTGAACGTTCCGTCCGGCGGGGTGCCGCGGCCCGCGTAGGCGTCGCCCCAACAGACAAGCCTGCCGTCGGTCCGTATGGCGCAGGCGTACCTTTGGCCGGCACTGACGGCGGAGTACTTTCCGGGCGGCGGCGACGCCTCCCCGTAGAGGTGGGCGCCCCAACAGGCGATGTTGCCGTCGGGTTGAAGGCCGCAGGTGTGCCCGCGGCCGGCACTCACCGACGTGAAAGCTCCGCGCAACGGGCTTGCCTGGCCGAACCGATCAAGGCCCCAACACGTGGCGGCACGGTTTGTGTCCAGGGCGCAGGTGTGGGTGGCTCCGGCAGCGACGGCCATGAAGGTGCCGTGCGGCGGGCTCGCCTGGCCGTAGGTGTTATCGCCCCAGCAGGCGAGCGTGCCGCTCTTGCGGATGCCGCACGTGTGCAGATCCCCGGTGCCGAAGGCGGCGAAGGTCCCGCCCGGCGACGCGGCCTGGCCGTAGGTGTCGTCGCCCCAGCAGACGAGCCGATCGTCGGTGCGCAGGCCGCAGGCGTGCCGGGCTCCGGTATCGACGGCCACGTACCGCCCGGGCGGCGGCGACGCCTGGCCGTGGTCGTCATGGCCCCAGCAGGAAAGGGTGCGGTTCCGCTGCACCGCACAGGTGAACGCGCTGCCGGCGCTGACGTCCGTGTAGGCCTGCAGCGCCTCGTCCACGTAGGCCGCACACCCGGCCGCGGTCAGGCACAGCCACAGGCCGACGGTCCATCGCCAGATGCGCCGGGTGCTTCGCAGGTTGGCCACACACAAATCCATGAGGTTGGGCAATCCTGCTTATGACTATATCCGACGCGTCCGCCGGTTTTTGATGGGCTGGGGGGCGACCGGCGGGTTGTGCGTCCGACGGCCGCGCCGGGCGGCGGGCAGTTTTACCCGCCTGTCCGTTGACCTCGTTTCAGGCTGTGGATTCCGCCCCTGTGCTCGCTGCCAGCTGCGCGCAGCCCTGCGCCAGTCGGCGCAGCTTCGCCACAGCGGCCGCCTGAAAGCCGCTTCCCGGCGCGTGGACGGCCTGTTTGTCAAACTGGTGGGTAATCCCGGCCGAGTTACCTAATTTGCGACCTGTGGGCACGGGTTTGTGCCATCGCCACACTCCGGAACCCAATACCCGAAGGCGTTCCTCAACCGAGAATTCGTGCATCACAATGCGGATCGCCTCCCGGTTCATTTTGATCAAGAAGTTCGTCAACACCGAAAGGTCACCAGCGTCCGCCTGGTCCATGGCATCCAGGTATTTGTCTCGATCCTTTCGGTGCACCGAAACGGGATACCAGCCAGCTCGCCACAAGTGCCAGTTCAACAACATGCGGCCTGTACGGCCGTTGCCGTCAGGAAAGGGATGGATTTGGATGAAGCGATGGTGCAGCCACGCGCCAACCAGCAGCGGGTGGTAGGCATCGCGGTACTGGTTGTAGAGTTCCAACAACAGGTCCAGCTGTGGCTCTACCTGTTCAGGCGGTGCGTAGAGGTAAACGGTACCGTCCGGCTGTCTCGGATTGTTGGGCCATTGCTTGAACGCCCCCTTGCGCAGTTTCCGTTGCACGCGCTGGCCGAAGCTGTTGACCGCATCGTGCGTCTCCTGGCGGGCGGTGATCAACTGGTGCAACTCGCGGATGGCGTGCTTGGTGAGCGGACGATCTTCTACCGCAAGTTTGAGCACCATGTTGTGGGCCTTAACGTGGTCCCACAGAACTTCCAACAGGGAGATGGATTCCGCTAAGGCGTCGTCTAGGTTTCCTCCCGTACGTTCCGGGTTCAAAAGCCGCGTGTGCTCCATGCCGAAACCGTCGCGCAGCAGGACTTCCGTCACTTCGTCGGTGAGGTCGTACAGCCCCTCGATTGCACCGGTCTCGATCGCCAGGCTGTGGACAAACCGCACATACCCGCTCTGGATCCGGTCCTGTTCGTTTGGCGAATGGCGGCATCAAAGAACCGCCGGTGCCAAATTTCCTCGTGATCGAAGGTGTGCTTTTTGTCGGCGGCCGACAGGGGTTGGATACCCTGCCAGTCGGTGTAGCGTGTCTCCCCCTCCGGTTCGCGGCCACCGTGGCGCGGCGGGGGTGGTTCCTGGGGAAGATTCGGTTTCATGCATGCACCTTCGATGCCAATCACCAGTCGGCGCTACGCGTTGTCCTCGGCCATGCGGCGGTCGATCAGTTCGCGGATGATTTTCGACACCGACTTCTCCTGGTCGAAGGCCAGGTAGCGCCTCTGTTCGGGTGTGACGATGGCCCTGATGATCGTCTGCGGCGCGCCGGGCTGCTCGTCGCCCGCCACCCATTCGTTCAGCGAGGTTGCCGCCTTGGATTCCTGCGGCGCACGCGGAATGGACGTCAGTTCGTTTTTGCTCATGCGGTCTGCTCCTCGGTTTGGGTCCGCAACAGTTCATCGGTCAGATTGGCGATCTCGGACGGTGCCCGGATGGCTGCGGCCCTCCCGTTCGGCGATCGTCTGGCCGAACGTCATGGCCATCGCGAAGCCGACGCGCTGGGTGATCTCGGTGTCCAGGACGGGCGGGCCGTCGACCAGGTTGCGCAGGTTGCGCCCGATCAGCGTGACCGGCAGCTTGCGGCTGACCACGAAGCGAACAATCAGCCTGGGCCGAAAGGCGCGTACTTCGTTGGCCAGTGCGACGATGCGGTCGGCGGCGCGCACACTGAGGCCCGACGGCTCGATCGGGATTGCACACAGGTCGGCGACTGCCAGGCAGCTGCGCAGCAGCGCGTTGCCGCGCGACGGGCCGTCGATCACGATGTGGTCGAACCGTCGGTCCTGGGCGGCGATCTTCTCGGCCAGGTCTGCGTACAGGTCCTTGTTCCGGCCAGGCTGCACATAGGTCATGACCGCGCAGGCCGGCCGCGCGCGCAGCTGCGCCCATTCGGACGCCGAGGCCTGCGTGTCGGCGTCGACCAGCAGCACCGACGCGCTGGTCTCCGCCAGTTCACACGCCACGTGGACGGCCAGCGTCGTCTTGCCGGTCCCGCCCTTGCGGTTGAGAAATGCGATCACCATGCATCCATCTTAGTTCTAATATGCCAACTTGTTAATGTTATATATTGCCGTACAGCAATATTGCTATACAACAGTATTGCCATATTGCTATATGGCAATATGGCTTATAGGTTAGATCGACGAGGCAGCACTCGTCGTCGTTGCATGGCCGGCGGGACCTGTGTGACTGGGGCAGATCGCATAGGCGGCCGCGCAGGGTTCATGGACCACGGAGCATTGATCAGAAGCGGATGGCATACTGCGAACCCGCGTCCCCCATCCAACCGAACCCCCATGTGGCCTTCCCGCGTCCTCCTCCGCACCCTGATCCCCATGCTGGTCCTGGGGCTACTGCTCGGCGGCTGCGTCATGCCGGCCCGCCAGGAGGAGGCCCCGACGCAGCCCCCTGCCGAACCGCCGGTGGACCAACCCGCGCCGGAGATGTCCGCAGAGGACCTGATCGCGATTGTCAGCCAGGATGCCAACGTGCGCACCGGGCCGAGTACGGACTCCGCGATCGCCTACTGGCTGACGGCCGGTGCGGAGGTGAAGATCGTGGGACGCAACGAGGACGCAACCTGGCTGCGGATTGAGCACGCCGACCGGCCCGGCTGGATCTTCGCCGCCCTGACGGACGTCGCCGCCGAGGTTGCGGAGCTGCCCGCGGAGGCGCCGCCGGCCGAGCCGACTCCGGAACCCGCGCCCGAACCCGAGCCGTCCTTGCCAACCGTGACCGTCGTCGGCACGGTCGTCACCCTGCGGCAAGAGCCGGGCACCGAACACGCACCGGCCGGCCAGGTGCGTGCCGGCGACGAACTTCACGTCACGGGCCGCAACGCGGACGGCCAATGGCTGCAGGTCTTCGACCCGCATACCGGCCAACGTGCCTGGGTGTACCGTCCGCTGACCGACATCGACGGGGCGATCGTGGACACGTTGGCCATGACCGAACCGATCACCGTCGCCACCCTCCCGCCTGAGCGCGAGGAACTTACCCTGGAGGAATCTCTCGCCCTACGGGGTGCGCTTCTCGTCCATTGGGGCGCGAGGGTGATCGACACGGTGGTTGACGTGCGGGACGGCCCAGGCACCGAATACGCACAGGTCGGCCAGGCGCGCGCCGACGACTTGTTGCTTGTGGTGGGCCGCAACGCGGACAGCAGCTGGATCCAGATCCTCAACTTAGGCCCGCCGATATCCTTTGATCCGGCCGCCGACCTGGTGTGGGTCCCCGCCCCGCTGCTCGACTTCTCCGCGAGGACGGCCCCGACGGTGCGCGATGTAACCGCCGCCCTGGCCGATGTCGCGCCCGAACTGTGGCCCCGCGTCGAATGGTCGGCACCCTATATGATGCCGCGTATCGTGGGAGCCAACAGCTCCGAATTTGAGGTCGTCTGGAGGGATGGGAGCGCACAGTGGGATTGGGAGTTGTCCAACGGCGCGGACTGCCATACCGGCCTGCGCATCTTGCTCGACGAACTGCCGGAGCGGTTCGGCATCGCGCAGTTCGTGCTTACGTTGACCGACCCTCCGGTTGCGCGCAACCTGACCGGCCATGCGCCCGGCGACTTCGTTGCCTGGCGGTACCACGCACAGCCGGAGACCGAACACGCCTTCAATCTCACCGCTTGGCCGGATTGGGAACCCACGGTGGGCGACCGGCACGCGGTCGCCGGCGCGGAGTGCGTACACATGGATGCCCGCTTCGGCACCGATACGGGCACGATTGCCTGTGACGTCTACCCCCTTTGGGGCCAACCCGGCCATTGGCTCGACGGCGCGGTCAACATTGTGCTGGCCCAAACGATGGGCGTGGTCGGCTTTGTCGGCGACAACGACCACGCCGGTGCGGACGCCTGGCTGGACTCCACATGGCCACACCTCGCCCTTCTCATGCCCCACATCGACTACACGGCCGTCGGTCCGTCGGTCTGCGCGCACGTGTCCCGGTCGGAATGAACCGCACGGCGGCACCCAGCGGTTGACGGGGAGACCGCCGGTGTTGCCGGTCTCGGCGAATATCGCTTCCTGTTCGAGTTTACGGGCATCGCGGCTGTGGTCGCACACAGCGACGAGGGTGTGGAAATTACGTCCAGTGCGAGCCGCTTAAGTCCCGCGACTGCGGGAGGTTAACTGGCCGGCCGAATCGTCGCCGGAGCCTGCATACCCGCCCGACCCGCCGTTCAACCCCGATTACGCACTCGGCGATCCGCCAACGCCAATACGGCTTGGGCCGGTCCGGCGGCGGTTTGGCTGCCGGGGTGTCGGGCTCGGCTCCATCGGTTGCCTCCTGCTCCGGGTCGAGGCCGTACGCATCCCGCACACAGGCCTCCAATTGCGTCAGCACGGTCTCCGGCACGTCGCGGAAGGCGGGCAGTTCCCGTTTCCGCCTTGACAGGCGGCCCTAGTGCACAGTCTCATAAGTTCTTCGGATCTGTGCCAGCTGGGCCAGGATGGCGTCCGCGTCCCCTTGCCAGCGGGGGCGGCACGGCGTGGCGATTGCGTCCCCGCACGTAGCGGCCCACGGCGGCCTGCAAGGCCGGGACACTGTCCCAGGAGCCATGGGCCAACACGTGGCGTTGCAGGGCACTGAACCAGTGCTCAATCAGGTTCAGCCAGGAGGCATAGGTGGGGATGAAGTGGAAGTGGAAGCGGGGATGGGCCTCCCGCCAGTCCTGCACCTTGCGGTGCTTGTGGGGCGAGTAGTTGTCCAGGATCAGGTGCACCTGCTGGGTGGGGAAACGCCGGGCCAGCTGGCGCAGGAAGGCCAGGAACTCCTGATGCCGGCGAGGCCCCAACATTGGATCGTGTTGTCTTCCCGCCGGCCACAGGTATGGCCCCACCCTGCGCTGACGGCGACGAATGATCCGTCTGGAGGCATGGCCTGGCCGAATTCATTGTTCCCCCAGCACTGAACCGTATTGTCCAGGCGCGTGCCACAGGTATGGGCTCCACCGGCGCTCACTGCATGGAACGATCCGGTTGGTGCGACCACCTGACCGAAATCGTTGGATCCCCAGCACCGCACCGTACGCGGGAAGGGGACGGCAGGACCGCACGGTGAAGTTCAGGGAACACCAAACCGAGCAGAAGCTGCGCGGCGGGTACTACCCACCCCGGGATCTGGCGTCGTTCCTGGTTCGTTGGATCAAACCGATCGGTCCGCGGCGTGGACTTCCTGGCCTGGGCCGCGGACTAGATGATCCGGATATCAACCGCCCCACAGGTTGGTGGCGGTCAGCAGGGCGCCGAGGGCAACCAGCGTGCCCACGATCGTCCAAGTTTGCGTGTTGAGCCGGCGTTCCATGTCGGCCCGCAGGTCCGCAAAGCGGGTGTCCATCTCGGCGCGCAGATCCTGGATTTCCCCGCGCAAATCGACCCGTAGCCGATCCAGGGGCGGTTCGATGTCGGGAATGGCGGTGGCCAGGACGGTGGCTTGCTTGATGTCGAAGCCGGCGGCCTGCAGGGCCTCGAAGGTGTCGGTGTTCATCGTGCGGTGTACACTGCGTTCGGCCACGGGAGATACTCATCCTGTCGGCTGGTTCGGGGGCGGACTCCACGACCGCCCGTGAACGGGAAGCCTCGGCAGTCTCAGCGCCGGGGCTTTCACTATTGTAGGTGATCCGACGCGGGCACTCGGTCCTCGTGGCCTTCGCTTTCCGCGGGAGGTTTCGGGCCCGCGTTTGCGTAGGACATTAGGGGGAAGGTTCTCGCCCAGATCCAGGACTTCCAACCGCGCCAGTTGACCCAGTTCCGGAGGGATGGAGCCCTCTAATACCAATCCAGAATGATTATGGCGTTACAGTGTCGGCGGGCAGGTCGGTCAGGGTCTCCCGGATCCAGCCCCAGCCGCACAGTTGCCGCACCCGTGCCGGGTCGGCCTACCAGGCTCTCAGGATCGGCTCCAGAGCCTCCTTTTTGGCCTCCAGGGTGGGATACACCCGGTCCCCCAGGGCCCGGCGCAACTCCTGGAAGAAGCGTTCCACCGGGTTCAGTTCGGGCGCGTAGGGCGGCTGCACCACCTGCGGGGCCGCGAGGGCCTGCAGGTCCTTGCGCTTGTGGCCACCGGCCCCGTCCCAGATCCAGCCGGAGCTGCGACCACGCGTGCGGCTGCGGGGGGAGGCCCTGCTGCTCTCGGCCGGCGGCCTGAAGGTCCCGCAGCTGGCGGCCCAGGGCCTGGCGGCCGTGCATCCGCAGCCGACCGGCTTTCCCCCCGACCTGGCGCGCCGGCAGCGGATTGAGGAAGTTCTGGACCGCCTGCTGGGCCGGCGGCAGGCCTGGACCGTGACCACCCTCTCGGAAGCCCTGGCCGCCGAGGAAGACATCCACCTCAAGCCGCGCACCGTGCGCCTGTACCTGAAGCGCATGGGCGCCACCTGGCGACGCACGCACCCCTCCGTGCGCCACCGGCAGGACCCGGAGTTG
Source organism: Caldilineaceae bacterium (assembly GCA_965219935.1). GTDB lineage: Bacteria > Chloroflexota > Anaerolineae > Caldilineales > Caldilineaceae > Bin34. Next base: position 4,078,018 of record CBDCOU010000003.1, read on the forward strand.
GCGACCGCGGCGGGGGCCACGCTGGCGGGACTCAAAAAAAGTGCCGGGACGGGCAGCTGGACCTCTTCTTCCTCGACGAAACCGGCTTCAGCCCCTCCCTGCCGCCCACCTACACCTGGAGCCGACCGGGCGTGCGTCCCGTCGTCCCCTACGAGAACCCGCAGGGCCGACGCGTGAACGCCCTGGCGGCCCTGGCCGCGCCCGGAACCCACAAGCATGCGCCCCTGACCTGGCACACGGCACCCCACTACGGGAAGGGCGAGCATGTGCTCGCCTTCCTGCGCCAGGCCCTGCCCGGGCGTACGGGCCGCCCGCGCATCGTGGTCCTCGACAACGCCGGCATCCACCGCTCCCGCAAGGTCCGGCAAGCCCGGCGCGCGTTGGCCGAGCGCGGCCTCTGGCTCTGGTACCTGCCGGCCCCGGCCCGGAGCTGAACGACATCGAACGCACCTTCCGCACGCTCAAACACGAGGCCATGCCCCAACGCACCTTCACGGCCACCGAGACGCTGACGGCGGCCGTGGAGACCGCCGTCCGGCAAATCAACACACAACTGACGCCTTCAGATAAAGTCTTGCGAAGTGTTTAGCCCTTCCGACAGGGAGTCAGTTCCCAGGATTGGGTGCGGATGCCATGAACCTGGTGATGCGCAGACCGTGGTTGAAGATCGCCTCCATGAACTCGTCGCGCATCTTGGGGGAACCGCGGAGGTCGGACAAGAGGAAGTAACGTTCCAGGTTGGCCAATTCGTTCAACCCGGCATGCCGCGCAGGAGTGACCACCAGGTAGTTCCTAGCCGCCGAAGGTGGTCTTCTCGAAGCTTGGCTACGTTGCCATCAAGGGCGTTCAGCCCCCAACCGACCATCGGATGCCAGCGTGCCCGGGCCCGCCCGGGATTTTTCCAGCAGGTCGCTGTGCGGCTCGGCAACGGTCGCCGGAGGCGAAGACTCGGCCGACAGAGCCCGTTTCTTGTTTGCATCCGCCTGCCACGTCCTAGCCTCGGCTCGAAACTCTTCCGTGAGCCGTTCGACCTGCTGGCGATCTTCCTCCGACAGGGCCTCCAGCATTTCGGTTAGGGTTGTCATGATGCCGCTCTCCCTTGTTGCAACCGTTCCAGGTGTGCGCCAAATCGCCGGTCTGCAGTATCAATCAACTGTTTGTGGAACAACTGTTGGGATTTCCCCGACTTGTGAGCCGCCACGAGAATGATGGCCGTTCTCTGGGGATCGAACGCGAATGCGACTCTCCAGGCACTATTTATCGGCGTTGAAGCGAATCTCCTTCATGTTGGAATGCCGAGAGCCCTTCAGCGTGTCCACGTGGGGACGGCCCGTATTCGGACCGGTTTCGGCAAGGTAGTTGGTGGCAGCCAGAAGTTTCAACCTCACGGGGCTTGACAACTCCTCGAACTCCGGCTCGAACTCCGGATGGAAGACAACCTCCCAATTCATGTCCGGAAGCTTGTCACAGGGAACAATCCTGGCCTGAAAACCAGCATGGCCACATGCCGGAACCGGTGGTACTCCGCGGCCTCGGTTGCTTGCGTCATGCAGGACAGTAGTGCCTGCATCGCCGCGGCGATGCCTTGTGCCGCCAACGGTCCCACGGGCAAGAACTCGATGCCGGTGTCTCGGTGCCCCAAAGTAGTCTGCATGCCCATGTGTCAATTCCCCGTCACACCCCTCCAGCCCCAACCGTTGTCCTTGAACCCATTACCCGGCCAGGGTCGGTGTGCCCGACCGCCGTTCGCCGTCCGGCGTCAGGTAGCGGTAGAGGGTGCTGCCGGACACGCCCACGATGCGGGCAATCCCGCGCACGGGCAGGTGTCTTCGTCTCTCGACACCGGACCTTGCGCTGCCGCGCCTCGGGGGCCGTGGTGCCGGCATGGGGCGCATGGCTCCGGCGCGTACTCCGAGATTCCACGAACGGATAGCCGGGAGCGTCATTTGTGGCTGGAGGCAGTGGTCTTTCCTTGGGACGGAAGCTCCTGATTGAGGCCGCAGCTTCGATCAGGAGGCCACACTGAAACACGTGTCGAACGGCAGACCCTCCGTGGGTGCTGCCAACACCACCTCGTCGAACATGACTCGGCGCGCATTGTGCGCCCGCTGCCGCGCCCGGTTCCTGGTGAAGGCTGTCGCATCAAAGCTGCACTCCAGCAAGTCCATGTCCAGGAACCAACGAAACAACAATCCGTACTCGAGATCCTTACAGGAAGCCCGTTCGCTGCGCACTGGGCCGCCTTAATATCTGTATACCACCGGCGTCCGGGTCCCCGGACGCCAGGCCGAATGCCGTGCACCATGCCATGTGGCCAGGCGGGTGAAGGTTCCGGCGCGCCGGAACCTTCACGGCACGGACCGGCCATGCACGTATCTGTCAGAACCAAGGCAGGTTGGTCGATTGGGGTGGATTCGTCCCGAACCCATCGCTGTAACGGGATGGCAGGGATCCATCCGATTCCCTGGTGACGGACGAAGCAGGTATTGTTCGGCTTGCCGGTGGACCATCCCAATGTGTTATCGCCCCCGGGCATAGTGGATTGTTGGTTGGTTTCAGTCTGTCCGGTATTCATTACAGCGGATTGCGGACAGGTTCCGCCAACACACCGTACAGCTGGAGACCGATGCCGGATCGCGATTTCGTCATCACCCTGCGATCCGGTATCCGAGGCGCCAAAGCAGGGGTAGTCCTGTCGGAAGGGGTTGCCAGGCAACATGCAGGTCCTGGGTGAAGTTCGGTGGTTGAGGTTGACGGGAGAAGGATCCGGATGGGAATGCAACGGAGGTGGGCAACGACGGAATGACGCAGGGCTGGCCGGATGTTGGTTCCGTCAAGCCGTGCGGCCGTTGTCACCGCGTGTCCTGTATCGAGTCGCGTGTCAAAGCCCTGGTTTAGGGGTGATCGGTACCGGTCCTTGTCCAGGAGCCAGAGTCGCCTCCAGTTTGGGGCGAGGCCACCGGCAGATTCAGCGCGACGCCTGGCGCGGAATTGAGGTGTCGGCGCGACCATTCGGAAGGGGATTCCTCGTCGAATCGGAGAATCCCGTTGTTTTGGTAGTTTGCAGTCCGAATTGAGACCGAATCAAAATGAGCCCTGTTTGGAAGGTCAAATGGACGAATCCGGGCTGTCAGCCAGTATGGGGAGGTGAGTCCGGCCTGGCGCGGGGAGGGTTCCCGGTTGCCGTTGCAGGGGGTCTGTGGGAAGGGAATCGCTTCCAATATCGACACAGTGGAATCCTTCCTTAACGAGGTCTTGACCGGTGCCAAGCATGGGGTCGGCATCCGCCGGAATCCCTGTGCCTGACGGGCCATGGGAAACATGGTGCAGGGAGGCGTCCCTGTGGGGTTTGGGGACGGGGACGGAGCACGTCCCACCGGTGGATGAGGATGCCCAGTAGAAGCCGGAGGACGAAGGCTTCCGGCAGCTGTCGTTGGGGCGGTGAAGGAGGTGCGCTCCTTCCAATGCGACGACATCGCGGAGAGGGACTCAACGTCGCTGCGCGCCGGCCCATGCAACGACGGATGGGCCTTGCCCGCCCTCCTGTTGGCGGTGCCGGAAGGCCTTGAACCGACGGTGTGGATGCAGGGAGCCGGGACAGGGCAAGAAGGTTTGGAGGCCAAGGTCGCGGGACCCTCGCCACTGGTCCTGGTTGACATTGGATTTGACGGGAACAGGCTTCCCGGCCCAGTGTCGAGCCAACAGATCGGATCTGCATCAAACCATTGAAATAGGCTTGTTTGTACCGATTCCATAAGAGATTTACGACTGTTTTCTGGTATTGATGGTTTTTCCATTGAAGTTGTGTGCGTTGTTGGGACTTCGAATGTCTTCATGGATGAGGGGGTGTCAGGGCTGTATTTGGGGCTGTCGTGGGTTTGGGTTGGTGGGGGAGATCGGTGGAGGCGGAGCGGGGTGTGGACGGTGATGGCCACTGCCGTTGAGTGCGCTGTGCGGCCACCTGGGGAGACGGCTGCAACGAATAAGGTCCGACCAGGTTGTGTGCTTGCCGCGGCTAGGTTGGCAGTCGCGGCGGGGTGTCTTGGTGTGGGTGGAACTTGGGGATTGGGACTGTACTGTTGGCCGTGGCCACGGGTTGGTCTGAACCGGGGCGGAGGGGGAGTTCGGAGGCAGGGATGATCCGAGGCTGACGGGAAGCTCTCTTGGCGGCCGCAGGTGCTTGGCGCAACCGGGCAGAAGGTGTATGTGATGTGAGGGTTTGGGGCGTTGCGATACTCGCTTGGGGGATGCCCCGAAGTCGGCATACACGGTGTACCGATCCGGTTCTGGGTACTGAACCGACTCAGGGATGTGGAGGTGGAGACAGAGGGGTTGAGAACCTCCAAAATCCACCGCGAAACCTCCACCATTTTGGGCGGGCGTCTTCGTGTGGAAACAGGCCATACCCTGGTGTACGATGCCCCCAAGCGCGAAGATGGGATTCGGGGTCTGACCTGCCCATTTCCCTCACGCCGACTCAGTTGGCAGTGAGGGGCCAATGCGCTACAATTACCCTAGAGGAGGCGCCGAGACGCGTCCGCATGACCTGTAACACGAGGAGACGCACTGTGACCAAAGGAACTCACTTGCTCAGGAGTGCCTTGCTGGCGCTTCTGGCGTTGGCCGTGATCAGTGGAGGCAGCTTGGCGGCTGGCGACCTGTTCGACGACGACTACAAGGACTGCCCCCACAAGACCCGTCTGCGGGACGGTCAGATTGCAGACTTGTCCGTAAACCGCGACTCCGAAGAAGAGGATGAGGTCAACGTTGCGTGGTCGGCTACCGATCCTGCAACTTGGGGTTTGGGAGCTAATGCCTACAGCACGTCCCTCGTGGTAATCCTGGACGACGGCGACCTCGATACCGAGACCTTGTCGCTGGGTTCGAGGAAGACCACCTTTAGCGGTGTTGCCACCGGCAGAGAGGTGACGGTCCAGATGGCGATCGTGGTCGATACCGCGGATGGCAAATACCTCATCAGCGACATTCTGGAGCAGAGCATCAACCAGAGCCTGACCGAGCCGTCATTCATGGCGACCGTACAGCAGATCACGACTGCTGCAGTTGCAGATGACCCTGGCACACCCGCTACCGACGAGACCGTCGCGGAAGTGCTGAGGGCAACCGGCGGTTCCATGTACTACGTGGGTTACAACGAGAACTTCGGTAACTACAAGGATGACACGTACAGCATCGCTACCCGACCAGAGACGGCGAGGTTGAACATCGGCCTTGCCCACTCCGCCAATGAGAAGTCCGGCGATCGGGACGATGTGGACTTTGAGGCCTACGTCCTGCGGATCACCGACGAAGATGGCGATGTGGTCTCTGAAGGAGACGATGTTACTTCCAAGCCAACCAGCTATGGCACTACCAACAGACTGGTTTTTGGGACCTTGGATCAACCCGCCACTGTCTCCGTGAAGTTCCAAAACGTCAGGCTTGACGATGATGCTCAGGCTGCGTTTTTTGATAATGGCACCGTGCCGGCAGGTGAGTCCGATGCTGATCCGCCAGTCGCCGGTACCTACGACCCAGATGCAGAAACAGGAGCGACCTTCGCCCCTGCTGATGCGGGTCTGTCCACTATCGCCCCTGCGGCCGGTACTGCTGTGAACACCCTCTTCGCACCGGTTCCGGACGAGCATCGGCTTTTCCCAACCGACGCGCTCTCCAGTGATGTGACCTACACGATTACGGCGTGGGCCATCAACGACGACGACGAAGTCATCAGCCCGGTCGCCAAAATTAAGGTGCGTCCGATCGACGAGAGGGTGACTCTGACAGCAGCTTTGACAGACTACGTAGGCACCAATGGCGATCCTACAACTGCAGGGGTCGGCACCAGGATATTGGCCACTGAGTTCACGGTGCTTGATTAGAGGGCAGGACGGATAGTCATTGTCTGAAACACACAGCAGCCTGAAGTGGGACGGGGTGCGAGACAACCCCAAGGCCATCCAAGGTTTCTGACACACAGAAGTGTGAAGACAGCCACCCAAAACGGGTGGCTGTCTTGTTTGTTGGAGGAATTGCCTCACATTACATGGGGTGGTGATGTGTCCGAACGAACCGCGGACAAGACTTGAGATGTTTTGACCATGATGGGCAAGCCCTCCTTGTGCTAGTCTGGGTTTGGGACCAAACTAGCTGTGGACAAGGAATTAAAGGTCGTTGATGCCGGGGCCTATCATCGTGCCCACGTAGCACTCCTCTTGACAGCCTTCTTGCCATGGTCCGACACGCACTGTGCACCATTGAATTCAAGGTTCCGCTGGTTGCAATAGGGGCCCTGTGGTCCGGGTAGACTTGCACACTAAGCTCTGGCGCTTTCTACACGGGGTCCACTAAACATTTCGCAGGACTTAATCTGAAGGTGTCAGCTGTGCGTTGACTTGCCGAAAGGCGGTCTCCACGGCGGCCGTCAGCGTCGCGGTGGATGTGAAGGTGCGTTGGGGCATGGCCCCCGTGCTTGACTGTCCGGAAGGTGCGTTCGATGTCGTTCAGTTCCGGGATGTAGGCCGGCAGGTACCAGAGCCAAATGCCGCGCTCGGCCAGCTCCCACCGGGCCTGCCGGACCGTGCGGGAACGGTGGATGGAGGCGTTGTCGAGGACCATGATGCGCGGGCACCCCGTACGCCCGGTGGGCGGTAGGGAGGGGCTGAAACCGGTTTCGTCGAGGCAGAAGATGTCCAACTGCCCGTCCTGGCTCTTTTTTTGAGTCACGCCAGTGTCGCCCCCGCGGCGGTCGCCAGTTCCGGGTCCTGCCGGTGGCGCACGCTGGTATGCGTGCGTCGCCACTGGGCCCCATGCGCTTCAGATACAGGCGCACAGTGCGCGGCTTGAGGTGGATGTCGGCCTCTGCGGCCAAGGCTTCCGAGAGGGTGGTTACGGTCCAGGCCTGCGGCTGACCCAGCAGGCGATCCAGCACCGCTTCAATCCGCTGCCGGCGTTCCAGGTCGGGTGGAAAGCCGGTCGGCTGCGGATGCACGGCCGCCAGGCCCTGGTCGGCAAAACGGTGCAGCAGTGTGCGCACGGTGGCCTCGCAGCAGTCGAGGTGGGTCGCCAGCCGCGGGACTTTCAGGCCGCTGGCGGAGAGCAGAAGGGCCTCCACCCGTAGCCGCACGCGCGGCCGCGGCCTGCCCATTACCTACAAGTCAAGCGACGGCCAGCCACGGGAGGGCCCTGAGCGTTTCGTAGGCGGCCGCGCGTTCTCCCAGCTGCAGGTAGCCCTCCCAGATGGTCGGCGGACCCGGCGGCGGATCGTGATTGCGCGCGAGGTAGCCTCCCAGCCGGGCCAGGGTCAGGACGGTCGCCCCTAGGGTGGCGGGCACCTCCGAGTGCCTGCCGGTGCCGGGCGATCCTGGAGGACCTGGATTCCAGGGGCGTACAGAGGAGGGCGGCCGGCCGTTCCGGGGTCTCCCGTCCGAGCAGGGTCAGGGCCAGCAGGCGCCAGGCGATGATGGCCTGCATCGTCACCGGCCGTGCGGTGGCCCAGGTATGTGACCCGACACCTGGTCTTGAGCACGCGGTGCCAGTCGATGCGCCCGCGCAGCCGATACCAGGTCAGCACCTGGACCGCGTCGGCTTCACAGGTGATCGGCACCGTGGTCAGGAGATGCCACACCAGCGGCTTGACCCCCGGCAGTGGGTGTCTTCGCACGCTCAGACCGTACAGGGTGACGGACTGCGCATGGCGGTCTGCACAGTTTCGGGGTGGCGGCACGGTCAGGGGCCGCCAACACAGGCCGACACGCGCCTGACGCGCCGCGCGGGCTGCCGGCGGGTGCCGGTCCGGGCCGACTGGCGGGGAACGTCCAGGGTCCGCCGGGCCAAGGTGGCCCAGAGCCGGGGCTGGTCCGGGCCCAGTGACCGGTCGTGTTGGGAACGCACCAGCAGGTCGTAGGTTCCCCTGATCCTGCTGGTGCCGAAATAGCGTGAAGATGTCCCCCTCCCGGTCCATGACGGTGACCGGCCGCACCCCCTCCAGCTCCGCGGCCAAGGCTGCACAGGCCTTCAGGCCCTCCTGTCAACGAGCCGTCCGGCTCCCGGCGTGCGTGTCGTACTGGATGTGGGGCACCCCCAGCGGGCATGGGCATCCAGCACCAGCAGGAAGTGCATGTGCAGGCCCTGCGTGCCTGCCGCCGCCCGATTCCGACCGATCAAGCCCAGGCCCGCACAGCCGGGATGGTCCGCGCAGTTGAGGGCGGTCCCGTCCTGTACGCAGAGCACCCGTCTGGCCTGCTGCCTGCGCTGCAGGGTGCGCGCCCGGTGGGGGGCCAGGATCCGGCCGGGCGTCACCTGCGTGTCGTCCGGCCGGTCCATCAGGCGGTAGTAGCCCTTGACCAGGGCCCGGTCGGGCTGCGCCGCCCCGGGAAAGGAGGCCTGGGGCGCCTGAGCCTGGACCCGGGCACAGCGCACCAGGTGCCGGCTCAGACGCACATCCTCCAACGGGGCGTCCCCCAGTTCCTGCTCCGCCCAGCGAGCGCTATCCAGACCCGCACCGGATGCCAGAGGTCGGGGTGCCATGATCCCCTAACACCCCGCCGACGGAATCCATGAGGCCTCGGTGGCGCCCCGGCCCCCGCACCCGGCCGGCTCCCAATACGGCCGGCAAACAGGACAGAACGAACAAAAAAGATGTGGGGCATGGGCAGGCCACAGCTCCGGGTCGTGGCGCAGGGCCAGCACTTGGAGGTCCCTGAGCGTTTCGTAGGCGGCCGCCCGTTCTCCCAGTTGCAGGTAGCCCTCCCAGATGGTCGGCGGACCCGGTGCCGGATCGTGATTGCGCACGAGGTAGCCTCCCAGCCGTGCCAAGGTTCAGGGCAGTTGCCCCCAGGGTGGCGGGCACCTCCCAGTGCTGGTGCCGGGCCCGATCCTGGAGGACCTGGATTCCAGGGGCGTAAAGAGGAAGGCGGCCGGCCGTTCCGGGGTCTCCCGTCCGAGCAAGCGCCAGGCGATGACGGCTTGCATCGTCACCGCCCGTTCGAGGCGGTCGCCCGTGCGGTGGCCCAGGTATTCGACCCGACACCCGGTCTTGAGCACACGGTGCCAGTCCTCGATGCGCCAGCGCAGCCGGTACCAGGTCAGCACCTGGACCACGTCGGCTTCACAGGTGATCGGCACCGTGGTCAGGGGCCGCCAACGCAGGCCGACACAGGCCTGGCGCGCGGCGCGGGCTGCCGGTCCGGGCCGACTGGCGGGGGACGGCCAGGGTACGCCGGGGCTGGTCCGGACCCAGCAACCGGTCATGTTGGAAATGCACCCGCAGGTCGTAGGTCCCCTGGTCCTGCTGGTACCGAAACCGCGTGACGATGTCCCCTTCCCGGTCCATGACGGCAACCGGCTGCACCCCCTCACGCTCCGCGGCCAAGGCCGCACAGACCTTCAGACCCTCCTGCCAACGGGCCGTCCGGCTCCCGGCGTGCTGTGTCGTACTGGTTGCTGGATGCCCAGCGACACCCTCTGGGCATCCAGCAACCAGCAGGGAGTGCAGGTGCTGGCTCAACCTTTCGCCTCACCGCTGGCATCTGTTGATGCGGGAAACTGATGTCGGCAACGGACTGTGCCCTTCAGCCAAGGAAATTGCACCTAAACGGGTTTGGGCTTGAGGCCGATCAGTTGGCACAGATAGTCCTTGTTCCAGGCCTTCGCCAGCCGCTTGTTGGCAATGGCCACCTTGAGGGGGGCTAGTTCTGCTGCAGCATATTGTGGAGCCATGCGCTTGAGGATGGCCATGTTATGGACGGTATGGTCCGTGCGGATCGGCTGTTGCCCTCGCCAAAGACCACGTCTAGGACCCAGTGGTGGGCATTTTCGATGCTCCAGTACCGTTACGCCGTCTGTAGCAGCAGCAGGGCCTTGGGGGGCAGGCCGGAAATGAAGCAGCGGGTATTGGTCGTGATGCGGTTACCGCAGCGGCGCTTGGACTCGACCCGGACCAGGCTGGCCAGGTCGCACCATTCGCGGTCGTCCACATGGGCGAGATAGACGGAGTCACCGATCATCCAGCAGCAGCGGATCTCAATCCTCAATCCGGCCCTGATCCTTCCCGATCGTGTCCGCATAGGCGCAGGGACTCCAGGCCCCGGCTTCGATCGTGGTAGCCGCGCACTCTCTTGCCGTCGATGGGCATGACCTGACACTCGGTCAGGGTAAAGGCGTCCTGCACCCAATCTCGAAAGCCCTCTTTGAACCAGGCCGCGTCCAGTCGTGCGAGGGGATGCCGTGGGGCAGCTCCAGGAAGGTGTGCAGCCAAGCCTCGTTGAACTGGCCGAAGAGGGCGATGGTCACGAAACTGTCGGCACCGCAGAGCAGATGACCGCCAGCACAGACAGGACCAGAATGTCCGTCAGGTGGTGCAGCTTGGTCCGGTTGCCCCGCGGATTCTCCAGGATTCCCAGAGTCTCGACCGGGGACGAGGGCATCGGGCTGTCCAAGGGGTTCTCCGCGGGCTGAATCCGGAACCTGCCTGTTGTAGCCACGGACCACAACCCATTCGGTTGGCCCAACCAACTTAGATGCAATCGCCCTACCCTGCGGCCGAGCGACTGGATGTTTCCGAACGAGAGCATTAGTCCACCGCCTGCATCCAGCAAGCGGTGGACATCCCTGTGTTGCTAAATCCTTTGAGAGCCGGATAGTTGTTGACCGCCATCGTGGAAGTACAGAGGTGCTTAGCTCGCAGGCGTTCAGCTTCCTGCTTGATGACTGCACCTGCGCCGGACGCGGTCACTTAACCGATCCATGCCCTATGGTTGGCGACATTCTGCACTGGGTTGCATGGCCGTGCTCAGTGCAAAAGCCCGCAGGAGTATGGTGATGTGTTTCTCTTGGAGGAGGAAGCCAGTAAGGACGGACCGTGCATGGATTCTGGTGCCGACTGCCAGCCGGCACCAGAGTATGCTTGTAACCTGCCTATTGCCAGATCAACCTTCGTTCAACCATGTCGGCTTGGGTTCCGAGCAGAAACTCCTTGAACAAGGCACAACTCTCCTGAGTACGACCTTATGGCTTGATCCTCCGCCCGAAGGATCAGCCGCAGTGATCGTCCACTGACCTACAAGGAAGCGGATGCACGGGTCATGTAGCAGAAGTTGAAGAAGGATTCTCCTAACGGTCGTATACGCTCAACATTTCGCACGACTTACTTGACATATGCAGTTATCCTGCTGTGACGCTGTTCCGGCATCGGCCCCTCGACTGATGCGAGGCTACCTACTGCACGGCTTTACGGCGCACGGCCTGCAGGCTGTGCAGCCTGCAGCTGCTCGGCTTTCCTTCCGACCTGGCGCGGCGACAACAGATTGAGGAGGCCCTGGATCGCCTGCTGCGCCAGCCGCGGGCTTGGACCGTAACCACCCTCTCAAAAGCACTGGCCGCGGAGTAAGGACATCCACCTCAAGTCGCGCACCGTGCGCCTGTACCTGAAGCGGATGGCTGCACTGCACACCTCGTATTCGTCCAGCCCCCACCTCTTGCTTGGGTCGTCTTGAAACTGCTCTCAATGCACCCGCGCGTGCCGGCCACCAGATTGCACCCTCGTGGTGCGAAAGCGATGTCGGCTTGCCAGTCGTCCAAGTTCTGGCTCCGGATCCGCCAGGAGCCAGAACTTGGACCCACAACCACAATCTGCACGGGGACAGTTGGGGTAGTGTGACTTCGCAACCCACAAACAACGTGAATCAAAACAGCCCCGGCATCTGCCGGGGCTGTTCAGCTTGACCGTCCTCCGGAGGGTTCAGGTCAAATAGTCATGGCTACATGGCTTCGGAGCCACCGTCGCCATCGGGACAAGGACCGGAACCCCTCAGGGTCTCGGCGATGTCCAACTTCACCAATACGGGCTTTGTCCAAGTGCGCATTGCTGTTTGTCTCCTGGTTCGGATTTCGGGGATTACTTCAACTGATTGTTGAGGTGAGCGATAACGATACCTTGCCTGTCATCCGCAGCTGTCGATGGGGGAGTAGCTGCGGGATCAGAGAAGCCGCCTACCGCTCCGTCACCACCATAGAACGCGTCTGCGAACGATGATTCAGTATCCGCGTTCCAGATGGAACGATCGTCGCCGGTGTTGTCTTCACCAAGCCACCTTACGGCGTCATCGTTTTCGTCGTAGTCGCCGACGATTTCGTGGACTGCATCCTGGTATTCAGCGAACGTCTGGTCAAGAGCCTTCAGATCATCCGGAGCTTCAAACATCACGGAGGCAGTGTCGCTCATGGCCTTGAACTTTCCACCAACCATACGGCCCAGCGCGACGGACAGGGTCACATCACCACTTTCGGAACTGTATACGACTCGGTAGTAGTCGCCCTTGAATTCGTCGCTCGCGTATTGGAAATCGCCCCCGGTCTCCACTCGCTGACTGGCTATGGTTTTACCATTTTCGTCCACAGCCTTGAACAGATAGTGAGTGTGACCACAGTCGCCGCCAATGTCGTCGCAGAGGTCCTCCACATCACCGTCCTTGTCAAGGGACAGCATGTCAGCCTGCTTTTCGGCACCTGTGAGGTTCGTGACATGGTCGAAGGGTCCGTACACCGTGGGGTTCAGCCATCGGAAGGTGTGCTGGCCCAATTCGTCCTCAGCAGTGTAAAAGCTGAAGTGCGTCCCCTCGAATTCAGGGTCGGCCAAGCCGATCGAACGCCAACCGTACTGGCAACCGGAAAGGGGTGTCCCAGCTGTCCCGGGTGTCTCAACGGTGCAGGCACCAACTGCGCCACCATAGCTCGGGGGCGTGTTGGGGGTGGCAGTGGTGTCTAAAGGCGTGTATTGGACCAGGTCCCACTCCAGCCCACCCAGGAACGGCGCGCTCAGCAAGGTTGTGGCCGAGCTGCTGTCCTGCGCACGCTGATCCGGGCTGATCTGCACCGTGTTGTGATTCACGGCATAGATCGTCACGTAGTACTTGGTGCCAGGCTCGAGGTTCAGGACTTCCGTTACCGTGGAACCTACGACCGCGGGCCGGGCGATCAGTGAAGACGACTTGTAGTTCGGCACGCCCAACGCGTCGGAAGTGCCCGGATCATCGTTGCCGGGCTCGGCAACGATGACGTAGCCATCGAAGTCGAAGTCGGTGGGAATGTCCTTGAAGCTGACTTCCAGGAGCCCGTTCTCGATGTCGCCGTCATAGTCGAAGCCAACCAGGTCCTGGGCACTCCAGGTGGACGGAGCTTCCTTGGCCGCCACACTGACGATTTCGACTTCATCCAGCATCTGGCTGGAGCTGCAGACATCGGCCGCCGAGGACGGCAGCGCCATGGCCACCATCAGCGTCAGGGCCAAGAGCGTCAACGTGCCCAGCCTGAACAATCCTCTCAATCCCTTCATATCACACAGCCTCCCATGGCGATTCTCCGATTTAGGCGGCGATTGTAGTCGCCAAAGCACGATAACGACGCGCTGGGGTCATGTGACCCGCATGAGATTAACTCTATCACAGGCAGCTTGCCGAATCCCGTCGGCCGACGGCTGATTCCTGCCCTGAGACCGAGGGTTTCAGACCTAATTCGGACTGCTATCTGACGTGCGTCGAATCGCACTCGGATCCGGGTCGATGGTGGCCTCTTGCGATGCGCCTGCGCGGACCGCCGCGACCCCTCCGGACAGCCCCTGTAAACCCTTCTGAGACCGCCTCTGACGCCGCTCTCGCACCTCGTCGTTGACCATGGTTCCGGGACGGAACACCCCGTCACCAGACACACTACTTAATACTGTACCCGTGCCGTCCGGCGAACCCCGTACCTGCCACTCCGTCGGCCTCTCCCGCTGTTCGCATCGCCTCCTCTGTCGCGAGCCCTGGTCTGCCACCACCAGGCTTCCCACAGCCCACAGGTTTCCCGGACTTCTGCCAAGCTTCGTCCGTGCAGAAAGCCGGCTCGTCACCGTGAAGGTCGGCCCTTGGGGCCGAAACCCACTCCACTCACTCATCCACTGTGAAGGCCGCGGCAGCCACGGCCTTGAACTCCCCCTCGTCCACCCCCAGGAACCCCGTCTACAGCTCCCGATGGTTCATGCACACTCTCGCCGTACCGGTCCTCCGCTCGCGACTTTGCATCCAGTGACCGCTTCCGCCGCATTGGCGCTCCAGGTGCTCCGTACCCCCTCCTCACCACGTTCCATTGCCTTTTGCCCGTCCTGTCACCGCCTGCAAGTACACCCGCCGCCCGATCGTGGCGGTGTCGCCGTCATCCTTCCTGATAACTCACCGTCATCCTTCGCACTTGCCTCCTGTCAAGTCCGTCTGCCAGTGGTGGGCGCTCCCACCGGCCGTATCCGGTCCCTGCTGCTGGCAGATGGCCCGCAACCCTGGCAGTTTTCTGGTCTTCAACCGCATACCGGTCGGGAAAGACAGCTCCCGACACCTGGGTCGGCCGTGTTTCAACAGGGCTAGGACCTCCGGGTTTCAGTCGGCGAAACGAGTTGCAGCATTCGATGCCGGCCGGCAGCTGCTGACGCGAGTGGATTTCCCCCTTCATTGCACTGGCAACCCACGGTTGTCGAGTGACCCCGGCCGCAAGCCGGGACACGGTATGGCGTGCGCGGTGGAGGGTTCATTCGTTTGCAAGGGAGCGTGAAGGCCCGCAGGACGGATTTCGGTCCCGCGGTCGCTGGAGGCAGTCCCGGGTTCTGTGCTGTGCGTGGGACCTGAATTCCCCAACAGCACACCGATTAAGAAGGAGATTCTGCGTCGCACCGGGACATCCCAAGTTTTTGAAGGCAACCGTCCCGAATAGGGTCAAATCCCAAAAGCGGGCTGTGAGGAGGCCTGGAAGGTGGATGCCTTCCGGCAGCTGGCGCGGGACGTCGACGAAGGTGAGAGCCTTCGGCGGCAATGAAGTCGCGGGAGCATGCACAAAGCCACCGTCTGCCTGACGATTCCTGTGCATCATGCGGGTTGGGGACAGGAGCCACCACCTTTCCCGGTGTGGAGCACGCGTGCATCGTTCATCCCATCCACGGCAGGCCCTGCATGGGTCGGGAAGCCCTTGACGATGGCTGGGAAGGTTGTGCGCAGCCTTCACAGCCAGAGATGGAACCGGGGACAAGCACGACCGCCTGGCACGGATCACCGTTCCTGTGCGGCAAGGTGCGGACGGATACCTGGCAAAGGTACAGCGGGGTGTCCAAGGCCCCCAGGCCCCCTGTGACATCCGCGATGCCTGGATGGCCGGGGGCTGTGCCTGGCACGGCCTCCCGGCGCGTCCGGGCAAGGCTGTGCTGTCCGACGCCCTGGGGGATGGTGCCGCGGCGCGGGAGGTGGCCGAGGTGCCGGTCAAGCGCGCCGTGTGGGGTACCGCATCCGGGGGCAACAGCACCGAACGCGCGCGGCGCTACTCGCTGCTCAAGCCAAACCGCTGGACCGAGGATCCGTTTCTGCACCGGCGGATGCGGAAACAGTGGCAGGGCGGACGGTCCCATGGGACCAACCGGATTGTGGCCGACTCAGGTTCCTGCACCACCAAGGTTTGGCATGGACGGGCCTGGGTCTGCCTGCAGGACCTGGCGCGCAGCCAACGCATCATCATTCCGCTCAAGGGCACACACCTGCCTTCCGGTACCTTGCGCATCATCCTGCAGGACAGCGGCCGGGTGGCGTTCCCCTATGCCGTGGACGAAGGCACGGCCTGTAGCACCCAACCCTGCGGTCCGGAGACCCTCGGCGTGGACAAGGGCTCCACCGAAGCCTACACGGACAGCGACAGTGAACGCCACAGCGAGGGTCCGGGCGACCTGCTGTCCGCGGAGAGCGACCAGGTCAAGGCCAAGGGCAGGAAGCGCAACCAACTGCGCGCCCTCGAAGCCAAGCACCGTGAGGCAGGGGCTTGGCTTCGAGGCCGTCAACATTCGCAACAACTCAAGTTCCAGAATAAAAGCAGATCAACAGGGAGCCGGGCTGCCTCCCCGCCCGTGGGTTTCCCGGGATCAGTGGGCCGTGATTGTCGGCATCTGTCTTGCACACAGACACAGGTGCCGGAGAGATCTACCGGACAGCAATCCTTGACCGGAAGTCGGAAAGAAGTGCCTGACCGGGAACAACGGTTCGTGCTGGGTGTACGCCTACTGGCATGAAGCGCAGTACTTCTGCAGAATGGTGCTGGGTCCGTACCCAAACCGCACGGTTGGGAGAAAGCTCCTGTGACTGATGATTTGCTCATCGTCCTGGATCCCCACGGCATCGTGTTCACAAGCCAAGGAGCGCCGGCCTTCCACGAAGCGTGTTGGTACAACCAGGGGCAGGGGATGGCCTATTCGGCCCACGCCTTCATCAATGCCGCTGCATCCGCGGTGAATGTCATTGATGGAGTTGCCGCGCCCGACAGCATTCGAGCCGGAAGCGGATCATGGTGAACCGAATGGCAGTGGACTTCACGAGACCGCGCACGCCAACGAGGATCACAAAATTATGACAGACCGGTTGGAAGACTTCTCTTGTTTTGCTCTGCCAACCCCGATATCCGGATCCGGTGCTGCATGGATCCGGGCCAATTCCTCCACATGGTGAAAACGTGCCGGTCGACCTTGGCTCCCATATCCGTATTGGACGATGTCCGGGAAGGCGTTCTGCCTCCGGCAATCGACAGTCGTCACCCCGAGGACCAAGCCGCAGCCCGTGATAAGACAGACTGGTCTGTCAGTTGCCGGCACATCAGTGAACACGAAAGTGCGGGTATGTGGCGGTTGTACAGTGCCTGCCGCGGGATCGCGGTCCAATCCACAGTTTGGTGTCAGCCGGACCCACACCTACGTGGCGGTGGCCCTCAATCCGCTGACGGGACCGCTGTGGTGGGAGTGGCAGGCCCACAGGAAGAGCACGGAGAGGGCCCGCTGGGGTGCCAGGGCCGAGGAGCCGGGCCTCGACGGCTGGGTCTGGGACGGGGCCGGCGGCCACAAGAGCGGGGATGTGCAGGCCATCGCAGCACCGCAGGAGGTGCAGCCGCCCTACGCGCCCGAACTGAATCCGGTGGCGCGCTTCTTCCGGGAGCTGCGCCGGGCCCTGGGGGACCGGGTCCATTCCACCCTGGAGGCCAAGCAGGCGGCCTTGGAACCGATCCCGAGGGCCTGGCAGGTGGACCCGGCGCGGGTGCGGCAACTGTGCGGCTGGGGCTGGCTCCGGGACGCCCTGACGGCCCTGGCCGACGATACTCAAGTAACTCAATCGTGATGGATTGGTATCAGACTCATGCTTCGGAAATCCGCAGTCCTGTCTCTCTTGGCCGTTTGCCTGGCCGTGTGCGCCTTGTTCGCGATGCGAGCCATCCCTGCCCGGGCGCACTATTGCGACGATCACTATTCAACCGAAGCGGATCGGTCGGCCTGCTGGTGGCGGTATTGGAACGACCGGCAGACCGACCAGGATAGGCAGTTGGCCGCCCTTTTCGCCACGGCGGCGGCCGTTCCCACAGCCATACCTGTGTTCACGCTCGCGCCCCTTCCCACCCCTTCTGTCGACGGTACATACTGCAACGCTTACTACACCGTCCAAACGGACCGGGAGAATTGTTGGTGGCGTTACCACAACAATCTGCCTCTCAGTTCAGGGGGAAAAGCCCCTGAGCCGGCGACCACCCCGGTGCCCCGAATTCCTCAACCCGCTGCGGATGCCGGACAAGCCGGGTCGCCGGCCGGCGCCTACGCCACCGTCAGTGCCGGCATCGGACACACCTGCGGATTGCGGACCGACGGCACCGTAACCTGCTGGGGCCTCAACGACCATGGCCAGTCCACGCCACCGGAGGGTACGTTCAAATCCGTGGATGCCGGGGGCTGGCACACCTGTGGGGTGAGGGGCGACGGCTCGGTGAACTGCTGGGGTTTTGACGCGAATCACCAAACCAGGTCACCTGCCGGCACCTTCGCCGCCGTCAGTGCCGGAACTTGGCACAGCTGCGGCGTACAAACCGACGGCACCGTGGCCTGCTGGGGTCTCAACCACCATGGCGAGTCCACGCCGCCCGGTGGCACTTTCCACCCCTACTATTCCGGAAGTCAAAGGGGACCGGGTATTGGTTATGGCCGGTCCATGCCACCGGGTGGAACCTTCCAATCCGTGAGTGCCGAAGGCAGACATGCCTGCGGGTTGAGAACCGACGGCACCTTGGCCTGCTGGGGAAGCAACGAGGTTGGTCAGACCAAGTCGCCGGCCGCTACCTTCACCACCGTCAGCGCCGGGACCTGGCACACCTGCGGCGTACAAACCGACGGCACCGCGTCCTGCTGGGGCCACAACAACGTCTGCAGAGAACTGGCAGACGCCTCCGTGTACTGCTGGGATCGGGTCGAGGTTGGTCCGTACAAATCGTCGGCCAGTTCACCGGCCGGCGTCTTCACCACCGTTAGCGCCGGGCAATGGCACAGTTGTGGCTTGCGAATCGACCGCACCGCAGCCTGCTGGGGGGACAACAGGGTTGGCCAAACCGATTCGCCGGCCGGCGTCTTCACCACCATCAGTGCCGGGCACTGGCACACCTGCGCCATACGGAGCGACGGCTCCGTGACTTGCTGGGGAAACAACGTTTATGGCGAGTCCACGCCGCCGTTGGCCGACTAGGCCGCGCTCCCCGGCAAGTGATGAAAGTCGTAGAGGGTGGCATCGCCGACCGTTCATGTAGGCCTGTAGGCGCCGGCAGGTCTCGGAACGGGTTCCGCACGGGAGGCAGGGATGCGTGGACGGACGTGGGGTCTGCCAAGGATCGCCACAGGATATGTCACGCTGCGCGAAAACGGGTTGCAGGGCCCGATCCCGGCGGAGTGGGGCCAGCTCACGCAACTGCGGGTGCTGGATCTGGCGGGTAATGAGTTGACCGGATTCATTCCGGCGGAGTTGGGGCGGCTCGGCGAGTTGCAGGAACTCCAATTGCAGGACAACCGCTTGACGGGTGTCACACCCGCGGCTATCAGTCCACTCCCAGCACGGTAGAGCACATGTAGCGACTTCCCCTACTTATCAGGCACTGCCGCCAGTCTCCTGAGTGACCTTGGTCGCTGTCCTCTGTCCCCCTTACCAGCATGCGCTGTACCAACTGCGGCGTGTTGTCACGGGATGTGTTGGGTGCCAGGAGCGCCGCTTGTCTCCGTCGGATTGGCCTGATCGGCTTGGACATGGTGTACAATTACGTTTGTCAATTACGATTTGTAGCCATCCGTTACACCACTTCGACACTAGGACTGACTGTCATGCACCTAACGATTGCAGAGTTGGCTGTTGCTGTGGATCGGACCGAGACATACATCCGCCAGCACATTCACCGGAAACATCTGGCTGTGGTCAAGGAGGGGAGCCGGGTGTTTGTCAATGTCAATGAAGCGCACCGGTGGGCCCAGGAGCGAGGCATCCGATTCCGGTCGCCCGGTCATGCCGTGACGGCCTTGTCACCCATGCCGGATCGCACGTTTCGGATGACCGTACTGGTCTGGACAGACCCGGATGGACCGCATCGGAATCTCTTTACATTGGTACGGCACCGCCGCAAGGACGCAATGGGACCTTGGTGGTGTGAGCCCAACGGGGATTGGCGGATCGAGGAGCTCACAGGTGATCTGCATCTACTCTCCTGTGACGTGTCTTGGCAAGGCTACGAGCCCATCATCGAGGGCATCCTGGATTCGGGGTTCCTGCACGTCAAGGGTCTCAAAGTCCAATATGCCTTGGAGGAATCCAAGTACCGTCGTCACTGGGCGTATCGCGATAGGCGCCCAACACACGACCACTCCCTGCTTTCGCCGTTCAGGAGACACAGCGCGGAAATCCACGAGTACTGGAGTTTTTTATCCGGACCTCGGCAGCATTGGCGGGAGGAATTGGAACCATTCTTGAGCCAAAGGCAACCGCGATTGGCGCGGCTGGGATTCCCGCTGGTTGGTCACTCGAACAAAGTTGGCAACCTCATGATTGCACGTGCCGAGGACGCGCTCACCTGCGATCTCGTGGTGCATCGTGACCGGACGCTCACTTTCGGTGTGGAAGCCAATGACTGCCCATCGGGATCTTATAGCGGAACAGTGTGGGCAAGCTACAGCGGTGATGAAGTACACCGGCAGCAGATTGACATCACCCCCGGCAAGACCCCGATCCCGCTCGCGTCAGAGGTTGACAGCGTCGGGTTTGCAGTGTTCCGGGGTACCGACGGCCAGTGTGTCGATCGGATGGGTGGGAACTTAATGTTGGAGCCTCCTCCTATACGACTGACCCTACAGAGGGGTCCTACACTGCACCTGCAGGACCGGAAGCGTCGCTTCTCTCACGAGGTCAATCCGTATCACCATGTTTCCACCATCAGAGTACCCGCCGATGACCAAGACCCCGAATTTGACAGGAGAATCCGGCAGGAATGGCTCGATCACCTTAGCCATTGGCGGGAGTCCTCGGTTCGGAGGAAGGGAGACCTCGTCCGTTTCAGGTTCGGCCAGTGGAAGAAGGCGGTTGATCATGTTCTTGGAATCCTCGCAATGGACCGCGAGCCACCACTGCCAATCTACTTCGCCGATCCCTACCTGTTGGATGCAGTGAAGAAGCCAAATGCAACCAAGTTTTGGCTCAGTGTTTTTGGGGCTACGGCGGGAGCTCCGCTTCACCTACTGTGCGGCAAAGATAGGGCGGGTGGAGGCCTACCTCGGTGGTGGTTGAGCTGTCCCAAGTCGGTAACTTCCCATGTGAAGGTTCGGATCTTCACCAGGCATGGTGACGGAAAATCGGCATTTCACGATCGTTTCCTGATCACACCCAAACGCGAGGTGCTCATCACAAACTCGGTCAGCGGATGGGCCGGTGACGGAGTCACATTTTCAAGTCAGTCCGAGGGTGTTTACCGTGCCGATGCGGAACGGTTTTGGGAGATGGACCTTAAGTCCGGCACAGCGGACGCTTATGTGGAGGAATTGTGCTGATGTCACATGGTAGTGGTTTCGCGCCCCCTGTATCTGATCAAGCGAGAAGGGTGGTTTGGCGCGTCTTCGGCAATGGTGAGTCCCCACTCACGGGACGGTCTTCTTACGAACTCATTCGTCCGATAGTCGAGAGTTTTGTCCCGGTCGCCGACCAACGGGCGGTTACGCGCGAAATTCAAGGGTGGTTCGATTCGCATGGGAGTCGCCATTGGCTCCGGTCCGAGATGGAGGGTCCGGTAGCGACTGTCATTGTGGGAGAACTCAAGGCAGAGGATTGGTCGGAGACTGCAGTGTGGGCAATCGGTTCCATCGATGCCAACTTGGCGGCTAGTCTGATTCAGGCCGACTGGCCCGCCGCTACAATCGACGGCTTTGTAGATGCGACACTCGAATCCCTAAAAACAGCGTGCAACCGAAACAGGATTCTCGATGCGAGCAGTATCCTTGGCTCGGATCTCGATGCTGCCAGGGTCGAAATCCCTCAGGATGCCTTCTCTCTCGAAGTGAAGGTCGAAACTTTCCAGAATCTTCTGGTTCAGGACCTCAGCTTAGTCTTTGGATTGCATGTTGTTGTCGGAAATCTGATTGACTTGTCGATGATGCTGCGTCCGAACCTGCTCAACCACATGGTCAAGAGTATTGAGCATCCGGTTGTCCAGGCCAGAGCAGCAATCTGCGCGATCCGGGATGCCCGGCGCTCGAACCATCAGGCGACCTTGGATTGGATTCAAGCCGATTCGTGCCCTGCACAGACTGCAATCGCAATTGTGCTCTCGCTCGAAACCGTCAACTGTTTGGACTACGATGTCCGCTGGGACAGAGACATCCGTCCCTTCACAGGGCACGATGATGCCACTCACCAGTGGTCTACGGAACTCCGCCCTTCTTGTGACGATCTCGACAAGATGGCTGCAAACCTCCTGACTGGATTGGTCGACAGCTTGTTGCGGTTGAACCCGCCGGAGTGCGTCCGGTGGATAGGTGAATTGCTCAGTACTGCACCGAGTTCCCTGGAATCGCAGGGCAATGGCAAACCAGCCCGCGTCCAGCAGCTTGAGACAGCGTGCATCGAGGTCCTCGTGAGTTTGGCTCGCCAGTCTTGGTCCAGCGATCTGACAGAGAGTCTAAGTGGAGGGCTTCGTACCGCTCCTCGCGAGACGTGGACGCGGCATTTGGGTGCCTTTGCTTGGGCTCTGCGCGGATCGGCACCGAAGCATGCAGCTCAAATCGCCCAAGCGGCTCTCTGCAGTCACGAAGCCTACATTGCACAAGTGCTGAAGCACAACATACCAATGCTGGATGAGAAGGACTGGGAACGTCGGGAGTGGAACATCAGTTTAGGGTTCTGCCTTGCTGTGGCGGATCAAACCCGCGACCTTCAAGAATGGGTCGTGGGCCGTTGCCGGCAATTGCCCCTGAGTGCTTGGGATGCGGACGACCAGGAGGATCTCCAAACGTTCAATACGGCTGAGAAAGTTGCTCGGCACTGGTTTCTCGTGGCATTCCATGCCATTTCACCGCTCGGGGAACTTGGCAGGAGAATCGATTCGGCGGCGGTGCACTCCCTCACTAAGACATTCCTTGACCATTGCCACTACGTGCAACCTCATGCATTCAAACATCCTGCGTCATCGAACGAGGCTGAGTATGTAGTCCGTTACGCCGTTGAGTTCGGAGATGCAAGCATGCGGTGGCTACTTGACCTTGCTAGACACCCAGCAGCGGGGGCGCGTTACTTGTGGGCAGTGGTCGATCAAAGCAGGCTCAGAATCGAACGTATTGGGGATGGGGGCGCAGAAACTCACTTGGACGAGACATTCGTCACCGAACTGGCCTCCATCGCATCGGGTCGATTTGAAGAGGGAAGGAGATGCGACTTCGACACACTCATATACTGGGGATACCTATGGCTGTCGTTGGGCACAAGCGTTGAGGCTGAGCAGACTGCACTTGCGATACTCGCGTTCCCAGCGAAACTACGTGCCCGTGCGCACACCATTCTCATCGTGAAGTTGCTTGCGCTGGTAGCCGGGAAGGGCGGGTTGGAACTCCCATTGCGCGAGCGCCTTCAAGCCATGTACGACGAGTTGTGGTCGGTCTTCACTCCGCTTGAGGAGCGGTCTGACCGTGAGCAGGTCGACGTGTTGGTGAAGGGATCGCCACACGGCTTGTTACATAAATTAAGGAAATTGAGATAGCATGTATCAATGTGATACGACATGTCCGGAAGATGGCATTTACCAAGTCATTTGCAAACGCAGACGACAATGTGGAGCTAGGGATGTTATTCCTATCCGCAAAGGGGATTTGTTTCCATCTTGCCCACGTTGCAGAAGAAGGGATGGCCTGGTTGTCTGGAAACTTGTCGAAAAAGTTGATTTTTCCATCTTGGACAAATTGACAAATCAAGATCAGTGAAACACTACAGATCTAGCTGTTTGCACCATTGGGTGAATAGCTAAGCAGGGGATGCACTCGGTGGGGGTGGCTCGGTAGTACTGCGGTTGGCTGGGCAAGATTGAGAACTATCAAGCTGGGGTATTCATGGCCGACGTGGGCATGCCCACGGTCCGGCGAGCTGGGGTACCGCTTGCCGGCGTCGGCCGGGTACTTCAGGCTGTGGCGCACACAGGCAAACGGGTAGTCCTTGAGCCGCGCCTGCGCGGGATCGTTGCGCAGGACCGTACACCGCCTGTCCAGAGTGAACGCGAACCCCGACGGATAGGGACTGTTGTACGCATGCCACAGCGCATACCGGCGTTTGCAGACACCCGGCATGTGGTTTCACACGTGTCGGCATGAGTCCGCGAGGGCCGGAGGTAGGATGCCCGTCGCCGTGTCACCCGGATCCAGGGGCATGCGCACTGTGCGCTGGACGGTCTCCACGGTCTGTGCCGTGGCCGCGGAGCTGTGGGGCATGGAAGTCCGGTTTCTGGGTCCGGCCGCACGTCCGGAGCACAGCCGGACCCGCATGCTTGGCGGGGTTGGCAACTGCTCGCTGCAATCGGGGGTTGTGTGCTGAAACCCGGTGTCATGGAACCGGTTGTGGATTGCTGACCCCCCGGGCCGGCCCCAACCCATCCACCCCTGACCGGTCCTGCCCCGGCCCTGCAACGCGTGCAGCCCCGGCGGTGCACCGGGGCTGCCGACGGGAACGGAACCTTCCATGCTTGCCCGGCGCACGTCTGCCCGCAACCCCGCCCTGCAGCCCTGTACCAGGCCCATCGCATCGTGTAGGACCCGACGGACCGGCAGGCCACGCTGTGTCTGCCGCACTGCGGGTTTGCGCGCGTGGCCGGTAACGGGGTGTTGGACTCGTTCCGGGAGGCCTGGTTCACCGCGTCCAGCACCTCCGGCGAGTGGCTGTCGGACAGGGCGCCAGGCGTTCAATGCGGTGAAGTGCACGGCATACGTCTGGTCCGCAGGCTTGTATCGGTATGTGGGCAAGAATGGCCTCCGCCATCTGGCGGAGGGTCTCAACCGCCGGGGGCCGTACGGCTAGGCCCGCAAGGCCGGCGCGTGGGCTTCCCGCAGCACCGCCGGCAGGCCCTGCACTTCACCGGTGACATCCTGAGCACCACCGTGTCGTTGCCGGTTGAGACCGCGGACCGTAAGCCGGCCCTGTGACCGGGCCCGGTGATGGGCATCGACATGGGGCTGCAAACCCTGATCATCCTCCGGGACGGCGACGAGGGCACGGAGATAGCCCATCCGAAACCGCTCCCAACCGCCCCGGCCGAACTGCGGCGCGTGAACCAGGCCCTCGCCTGCTCGCGCCAGGTGCACGGCAGGCACAAACCCGGCAACCGGCGGGATGCCCT
Source organism: Caldilineaceae bacterium (assembly GCA_965219935.1). Taxonomy (GTDB): domain Bacteria; phylum Chloroflexota; class Anaerolineae; order Caldilineales; family Caldilineaceae; genus Bin34. The sequence continues at coordinate 4,102,729 of CBDCOU010000003.1, forward strand.
GGATCGAAGCGTGGTAGACCGGTTGGATGGGCAACTTCCCGCCGGACTGCGCGGCCCGGGCGCTCTCGGATCGTCACTGATGGGTCCCGCAGCAGCACCCATTGCAGGGGTCCGGGTGTCGACGGTCCTGCTCTGCACCGACCCGCAGCGCGCCCCGCACACGATCGTGGCCTGGTTCCTGCGCCGCTGGCAGGTGGGGCCCCCTTTCAGGCTGTGAGCACCCACCTGGGCGGGGAGCCCCAACGGCAGTGGTCGGCTCCCGCCATCGCCTGCACCACGCCCGTCCTGCTGGGACTCTTCAGCTGGGTTGCCGTGGTCGCCCACCGACTGCTGCAGGGCCGGTCCCTGGTGCCGCGTCGGGCTGCCTGGTATCCCAAGACCCGGCCCACCCTCGCCGCCCCCTTGGCCCTCGTGTGTCTTACCCTCTGGACCGGGAAGCCGCCTTTTTCGTGGTCCCGGCCGCCCCCTGACAGGCAAAAACCCCGCCGCTGGACTCGTTCCGGCTCTGGGAGTTCCTCACCTACACCGGCTGAGCACAACCAGGACCGCAACCGCCTCTGGCCTACTCACCTCACTCAAAGTTGTACAAAGTCTAGCTTAGAGAGTGGAAAGAATTACACACGCCTCGATCTCTGACCGCCGCACTGCCGATTCCACGACCTCAGCGAACCACGGTGCGGCATACGGCGACACTACGACCTGCTTTACTAGGATGTCTAGATCCACAGTCACGTATCGGCCTCGCTGTTCCGCCACGTCCGGATCGAGGCGAATAGCCAGCACTTTTGGATCAAAGAGAGTGTCCCAAGGCGGCCCCGGCAGCACCGCGCGTACCTCTTTCTCTCCACTGTACTCGGTCCGCTTATGAAAAAGCGGAGCCAACTCAAACCTAGGCACTCCCTGTTGGGGGTAGTTGACGTACTTGACCTGCCCAAAGGTGACCGGATGTTCAGCACAGCAGCGAATTGACTTCTTCAAGTCCTGGAAGGTGGTACGGACCGCTACTCCTTCCGTGTCAGCGTACGTCTTCCACATGAGTGCGGACTCATGGTCGGATTCTGTCCAGCAATTTACCAAAGCGGTCCTCGCTATTTTGTGCAACACTTCGACACCCATGGACTCTGCTTGTCGGAGACGATCTTCCGGGCCGTGTAGTGGTGGGCAAATGAAGCCCTCGTGTTTGTCCTCCAGATCGCCGACTAAGGCGAAAAATAGCTCCCGACGTTCCAGCAGGGAGCAAAGCTTGGCGAAGCTCATGTAACGCCAAAGCGTGGCGGTTACATCCGATTCCGACGGCTCCCAAACGGCGTCGTCACCTGAAAGCAGTCCTTGATCGCCTAATGCCATCCCGATCATCGGATCACCATATTCGTAAGTCACGACTTGTAACCTCCCCTTCGGCATGACCATGCCTGGAGCATCTTGACGCTTCAAGGATAGCAGGTCTCGCGTGGGTGAAAACTGAGCCGGGGTTGATTGACACAGAATCTGTTCCGTTACCGGTTTTGACCGTTCCGGGGCTGTGTATCTTCAATCAACGCGCTGCTGGCCCTGCCATCCCTATCGGCTGACGGATCGCCCGGCCCGCGCTCCAGAACGGCCACTGGCACCATGCGCTGCGTGTGATCACAGGCGCGAACCTCATCCGCAGGAGCGACAGGGGGCAGGGCGATTGCATCCAAATGGGCTTGGGCTTGAGGCCCACGGCATAGGTAGTTCTTGTTCCAGGCTGCCGCAGCCGGTTGTGGGCGATACGCCGGAGGATGGCTCTGTTGTGGGCGGCATGGCCCGTGCGGATGCGGCTGTCGTCCAATGGAATTCGGCCCTCAAGACTTTTTTTGACCGGCTACGTACCCGGGGAAAACCACCCAAGGTGGCCCTGACGGCCGCCATGCACAAATTGCTGATCCTCCTCAACGAGGTCATGCGCGACCAGCCTCTCTAGCAGGCAGACCTGCAGCCTGTCCTGGAGACTTGACTCTCAACACAGATACTGTGTTGAGAGTCAAGCTATGGAAGGTTTAGATTGCCACTCCTCCTGTGACAACCAAGGGGTCCCTCGGCGAGCCACCGCGTTCAGGTGCAGGAGAAGTTTGCGCATGACCGCCACCAGGGCGACCTTGCCCGTTTTTCCCTGCCGCTCTCATCCGGATCACGTTCTTCTACACCCCGATATTGTCACCAGGGAACACTCCGTTGAACCGCGGGGTTAGCCAGCTCATATGGCTACATCACAAAATTTGGTGAAATACTCTTTATAGTAATTGGCATACATTTTCACTGGGTGTCGTGACCTATAGAATTCGCGAGCAGCGTTGACATCCCACCCGGCTTCGATCAATTCGGAAACCACAAACACGAATTCTAAAGTCGCCGTGCAAACAACCAGTAAGCCTAAAGGTGTTTCGGCATCCGAATCAGACTCGTGGACATACAGGTTGCGCAAATTGACCGCCCTGTCGGTGATCAGTCCAATTTTCTCTAGTTCGAGATCAACCTCATCTTGGACAATCTTAGCCCTAGCGCGAACCCGGTCTTTGAGCCTTGGGTGTTTGAGCCTGGTGAGAGCAGACAAACATCTGTTGCGAGTGTGGTAGACATCGTCCTCTTTGACCAAATTCTTGAAAGCACATCGTGCCGCGTCGATCCCCGCTTCAACCTCAGGACTTAACTCAAAATCGGTAACCACGGCAGATTTTGGGAGCAAATCAAACAGGTTTGCTGCCGAGACGAGACGGTCCTCATCATACACATGATTCTTGAGAAGGCAGCTTGTGTGATAGTGCTTCCGCGCTTTCCACCGCCTATCTTGCGCACTGCCATCTACTATGGTTCCTTCACCTAGTGCGATCCAATTGGTGATTAGACTCGACATGGACGCTCCATCTTTTACGATCGGCTCAACCACGCGTTCGGTTGATACCCTATCATAGACTGGCAAATAATATGGCGGCGGAATCAATTCCAGCTTTGAAGAAGATGTCGATTCCAAGCCTAGTGCCATTTGAACAATCGCAGTCGGAGCTTCCGAAATTGTTGCTAGGAAATTGACGACTTTCCTTGTGCTGTTGACTGCTGACTCGAGGGATTGATCTGACGAAAACTCTAATGTGATGATGACATCTGCCTGGATGTGGAGGTCGGACGGGTGCGGCGGCAACATGCGCGGGGACGGTACATCCCAACGATAACCTGCGGACACGCGGCCAATTACTGTGTCTGCCTGGAAAATTTCAGTCAACCAATTCCACTCGATAGTGCCGGTCTGATCATTGTGGTCACCTTCAGCTGATCCAAGGAAAACGGGATCCCACTTCAGAGATCCAGCGTCGTCGATAGTGAACTGGATTTGAACAATACTATCACTCTCAGGCAAGTGCTGCCGGCCGCCAACTACATAATCAAGGGACACGGACACTGAATTCACTTGTGTATTGCTGACAAACAAAGTTACTTTCGTACCACAAGTTAGCTCACCTCGGATAATAGCAGGTGGGTGTTGGACACCAACCCACGATGTCGGGTCGTTATGGAGAAGCTGCAAGGTTGGTCGTTTTGGATTGTCCAAGTTGAGTCTACCCACATGGTCCTCTTCGGAATGGATATGAAACCTACCGAAGTGAATCTTTCCTGCAAGCGTTTTGGTATCAGCAAATAGCATTACTCATTTCCTTTGGTGTCTAGAATCCAAGTAACTGTTTAGGTATCCCCGGTACTGTTCGCTGGATGGCCACGGATTGGGCGGTGCCAAGTTAGTGCGGGACGGGCGGCGGCCTCATGGCGTCTGGCCCCCGTTGCAGCAGGTCGAGGTGGTGCCATTCCCGCTGGCGGGCTGTCTCGACCAAGCCCCGCATGAGGGCGAAGCCCTCGGTCCCGGCCCGCGTGCGGAAGCACCCCGAGATCTTCATCTGCAGCTTGGCTATGCGCAGGACCCACTCCTCCTTGTTGTTGGTGAAGGGTACGGCCGGGTCGGCCATGAACAGCAGACAGGCGTCCCTTTCCTTCCACAGGGCCGGGGCCAGGTTGTGGCCGCGGCGATGCCCGCGGGGACAGGGTATCGTAGTGGTCCAGGGTTTGTGCCAGGCACGCGTCCCAGGCCGCCGTGTTGCGGGCCGCGCGTAGTAGCTATTGCATGCGCGCAGCCCAGTAGTCGTGCTCCTTCTCCAGCTCAACGATCTCCTCGAGGTTGCGCAGTAGGTGGGCGTTGCAAAGGCCGTGGTCGGTCTCGTTCGGCAGGTGTTTCCGGTAGGAGGCCAGGCAGGCGGGCACGGTCGGTCTCGGCCCGCAATGCCGCGGCCACCCGTTCCCACGAACGCCGCCGCGCGGAACAGCCACCCTAATCTCTCGTTGCAGAGCTAGCCATTCCGTCACCTACTCGTAGAGATCTGAAACATGCAGATGCGCCACTCGGTTCGTCCGCTGTTTGGTTCACAGGTTTGGCAGCGGCCTTCCCCCGGCGTGAATGTACTCCGCTCGGCATTTGCGAAGGCCACCTGCTTCTACCGGGGGGAGTTGTGCTTGACGGCCAGGATGTAGCCGACACCTGCCGCTGGCAGCGCCGGCACGATTGTCTTCCGTATTGCTGTAAGTGCCTTGCTGCCAACTCTAATTACGCTCACAACACGACATTGCGTGAGTCTCGGAGCATGGATAAGAATGGACGGCTTCAAGCCGCGGTGCCTGGATAGCCTTCGGAACGGCCTCGCTCCAACTGAGGCGTCGATAATCCGGTGATCCGTTCGAACCACTTGGGGATCGTGCGTACCAACCGTTGCCAGTACTGGGTCTGTTGCGCAAGCTGACTCAGCGGGATTTTCGTTCCCTGTGCCTGCTCCAAGCAGCCGATCTGGTGCTCCAAGCGCCAGAAGTACACACGATGTACAGAGAAAATCACCAGGATCACAACTCCGAGGCTTATCGCAAGTGGATTCCAGAAGCGGAAATCGTTCAGTCCCACCTGCGGTTCCAGAAGAGCGTGGAGAACAGCAAGTGGCGCAATGCCCAGCAGGTACAGAGGCAGGCGTACCAGACACCAAACCCAGACTCTGCGGACCAGGGAACGTTCGGTTTCCGTCTCCTGTTCCAGTGGGACTGCCTCACTGCCGCGCAAAGCTTTCAAACGCGTGTTCATGGCGGCAATCTGCCGACCAGCGTAACTGAGGTACAACTGAACCAATTCCCTACCCAACCAGCCCCCGACCGTGACAGCGACAAAGCTGGCAATGCCCGCGGCTGTGGCGAGATCAACTGACTCCCCCAACAAGAGTTGTATCAGGCCCCTGGACACGCCGATGGCTGCACCAATACCCAGGATCTGCCAATTGAAGGGATAGTGGACACGGACCAAGGTTGAAAGTCGGGCAATCATGTGTCAGTCCTCTGTACGGTTCCAAAACGATTTGACCGAAGACCAGATCTCCTTGAGTACAATGATTGCTCCCCCGATGGTTGTCCCCACCAGGGCAAATCCTATCAGCAGTATATCCAATATGGTCTTGACTACGTCGTAGGTGCGTGTCTCCTTGTTCACGGCGAAGCCGATGAGCCATTCCAGCAGGACATTGGATCCAATGAAAACTGCAACTACAACCAGTGAGCCCAAGAATAAGAGCACAGCATAGCCAACTCGAGCGACTAACTCACGAATTTCAGGCGGCACTTTCATGTCAAAACTGTAACATAGGTGGCTTGGTACCACCGACGTAAGTTGGGACTGTTGCAATGCGTGAGGGATCGGTGTGGTGGCGCGCAATGGGCGACCTGTAGCGGGGTTGCGTCCGATCTTGTCCCGCAGCAGTCCGATGGACAAATCCAGTTTGAAATTCTGCTGAAGCGTGCGCCGGGTTCACCTTGACCGGCTCCCCGGCCTTGTGGGCCGGTTTTCGTTCCAGGCCGCTCCCGCCGCTCGCCGGAAGGCTGTAGGTTTAGTTCGACCTTCTGCTTCACGTTCCGGCCGGGTTTCACCTCCGTGCCCTTGGCGGAGGCCGTCATGGCCTTCGTGTTCAGGTCCTCCCCCACTACGGTAGGTGCCGTGTCCACCGGCGTGTGGCGGGCCTGGTGGGTGGTGGCGGGCCTGGTGGGTGGCTTGGGGGACAGTGCTGCGGTGCGGGAGGTGATCAAGGTGCCGGTCAAGCGCGCCGTGTGGGGTACCGCATCCGGGGCAACAGCACCGAACGCGCGCGGCTCTACTCGCTGCTCAAGCCAAACCGCTGGACCGAGGATCCGTTTCTGCACCGGCGGATGCGGAAACAGTGGCAGGACGGACGGTCCCATGTGACCCACCGGATTGTGGCCGACTCAGGTTCCTGCACCACCAAGGTTTGGCATGGACGGGCCTGGGTCTGCCTGCAGGACCTGGCGCGCAGCCAACGCATCATCATTCCACTCAAGGGCACACACCTGCCTTCCGGTACCTTGCGCATCATCCTGCAGGACAGCGGCCGGGTGGCGTTCCACCATGCCGTGGACGAAGGCACGGCCTGCAGCACCCAACCCTGCGGTCCGGAGACCCTCGGCGTGGACAAGGGCTGCACCGAAGCCTCCACGGACCGCGACGGGGAACGCCACAGCGGGGGTCCGGGCGACCTGCTGTCCGCGGAGAGCGACCAGGTCAAGGCCAAGGGCAGGAAGCGCAACCTAACTGCGCGCCCTCGAAGCCAAGCACCGTGAGCCGGGGGCTCGGCACAAGGCCGACAACATTCGGCACAACAACCTGGGCCACCGGAAGTGGGACCGCCGACGGAAGCAGCACCGTGCTCGGGTGCGCGGGCATCTGTGCCAAGCCGCCCACAGCGTCGGCGACCGGCACCATCGCCTGCGAGGATCCGGCGGCCCCCATGAAGTCCGCCAAGGTGGGCCCCGGAACATCCAGCGCCGTTTGCGTGGTTGTACCCAGAGCCTGATGGCAGACACTCAAACCGCAATCTCTCGATGCCGAGGTTCGGCGTTGGTGTCGGTGAACCCCGCCTACGCGTCGCCAGTCGATTCCCGCACCGGACTCCTGCAGGGCACGCGGCGCGGGGACCGGTGTTGCGGCCTGGATGGAGTCGTGTTGGATGCGGACACCAACGCCGCCCGCAACATCCTGGCGCGCCTGTACGACGACGCGATCACGCTGTACACGCCCCCACAGGGAAGTCAAACGACGGCTCCGGAATCGAATCGGGACACCGGTGGGGACTGCCCGCCCCGGACTCGAGCCCGCCGGACGGCTTGCACTGTTCTGACGGCCGAGAGCTGAATTCCCGGAACCCCACAAGGTTGGGCAACAGTTGCGATGCCTTGGTCATCCCCTCCCGCCGGTTCAGTTAGGGCAATCGCATGCTGATTGGAGCCGTGGCCCTTGGGCACAGGGCGGGTCTCCGGGAAGCCGTCCTCGAAGCCGGGAGCACACGCCATGGAGGCATCGGTCTTCAGCCCCCTTGTCAGCCGAGCCCGGAGCTTGACGCGGCCAAACCAGCCCTCGATGCGGTTGGTGGAGGCGGGGATGTCCGGGTGACGCTGGCTGCGCACGAGGTCGTGCCAGCGGGCCACGAGGTGCCACAGCCGCTTGCACACCTCCGAGTCCAGGCGCACCCCGCCCTTAGGCCACCGCCTGCCACAGGGTCAGCAGGATGGGCCCGGCCGTTGCAGGATAGGCAGTAGGTCCCGGTCCAGGTGGGTCAGGGCGTCTTCGTCGAGGCCTCGGATGTGGCGGCCCACGGTACGCTGCATTTGTACGGCGCATGGCTGCCGGTCCAGGCCCGACGCCTCCAGGGCCGGCCCGTACACGGGGGCGTCATCGGCCGTCAGACCCTGCACTCCGCGCGCTGCCAGGACCGTGAACCAGTCGCTCCAGTCGAAGCCGGGACCGCTCATCCGCAGATCCAGCCGTTCCCTCTTGGGACCCAGGGCCACGGAGCGCTTTGCACCCCCGATCGACAGCCAGGTTTCGTCCACTTCCAGCCGGTGGGTGCTGGCCGGAATGGTCGGAGTCCGTTGATTGTGTACCAGGGTCGGTGGCCATCAGGGCTAGGCGATCAGCGAGGGCCGGGGACGGTTTGGCGACAGGGTATCGGACGATACGGGCATGACCTGCACACCACCCCTGCGCGTGTCATGCCGACAAGCGGCCCGGCCCAAGGGGTATCCGAATAATGGCATTTTTGGTAGGGATGGTGCGCAGAGACGAAAATGAGACAGGATTTTGAAGACCAGACTCGTCAAGAGGTGAAAGCTGTGGCACTGGCAGAGCAGATCGTGGAGTGGGTTGGGCAACGGCCCTCTTGGCAACGCGAGGTTATGTTGCGGGTCGCTCAAGGCAACATCCTCGCGGACCATGATTACGAAAGGCTCATCGACAAGATTGTGGACCCACCCCCCGAGCCGGCTGTCGAATTCGGTCTGGAACACCTGCCGGACATCCCTGACCAAGCCCCCGCGGTTCGGCTCAAGTCCATAGCCAGGATTGAACACGTCAACGCTCTCGCCTCTCCTCAGCCACTCACGTTTGGCCCATGTGGCCTGACCATCGTCTATGGTGACAACGGAAGCGGCAAGTCCGGCTATGCACGGTTGCTGAAGCGGATCACCAAGGCGCGCCACCGGGAGGAGGTACTCTCCGACGTGTTCAGAGACACGGCGAGGGACAAACCCTCTGCCAGCCTTGATGTCTCAATGGGAGACCGGGACAGGACCGTCACGTGGCCCGAATCGTCCCGGTCGGAATTGGAGCGCATGCATTTCTATGATCGGGACTGCATGAATGCCTACATCTCCACGGAAGCACACTTTCCCTATCGGCCGGCAGAACTCGACGTCATGCACGGTCTGATCAATGCCTGCGTCGCTGTGCGCGAACGGATAGATCGTAGACTGGCTGCAAACGCCCAGGCGGCGGAGCGCCTGCCCACCGTCGGGGAAGAGGTGAACGACACCGCAGCAGGCCGGTTCCTGGAGCAACTCTCCGACCGTACTTCGATTGAAAGTCTGGACGAACTGATCGCATCCCTGGATGACGCTTCCGCAACCCTCGACCAAGTCAGGATGGAGGAACATCGTCTGCGTAATGCTGACAGTGGCCGGGAGCAACGGCATCTCCTGCGGCAGGCGGCGAAACTTGAAGACCTGCACCGCCATATCGAAGGGATCCACGCACTTCTGGGCCCTGACGGCCTGGCCAAACTGCAAGTCGCCCGCGACAGACTCGGGCAAGGTCGGGAGGCGATTGCCCAATTGGCCCGGGCTTTTGCATCGGAGCCCTTGCCGGGAGTGGGCAGCTCGCCTTGGCAAGTCCTTTGGGATGCGGCGAAACGATTTTCCGTGGAGCACGCCTATCCTGACCGGTCGTTTCCGTTCGTGGATGACGAAAGTCGCTGTGTCCTGTGCCAGCAGACCCTTGAGGCGGAAGGACGCGCGCGGCTGCGCCGATTCGAGGAATTTGTCAAGGAAGACACGCAAGTGCAGTTTGAGGAAGCTCGCCAAGCCTACGAATCCTTGACGGAAGAACTCGCCCGCGCGAATGTTTCAACGGAGGCCGTTGCCAACCATCTGAGAGATCTTGAATCCGGTCACGCGGATCTGATGCAGGGGTGTGGATCGTTACTCGCAAGGTACCAACAAGTCCAAGAGAATGCGCTTGACGCCCTCTCCGGGACGGAAACACTGGCCTTGACCGATATTGAACCGGCGGGAATTTTGGCCCAACTGGCCAAAGCAGCGGCCAGTACCCAACAAGCAGCCGCTACTCTGGGCGATCCGGAGGCTGTACAACAGCAATTGGCACAAGTGGTGGTCAGACGACAGGAACTGGAACTGCTGCAGGAGATCCGACATGCCCGGGAGGCGTTCGTCAAGGAGATCCAGCGGCTGCAGGAGCGGACAGCGCTGGAAGAAGCCAAGGCGGCCGCTGCTACCGGACCCATCACAAGGAAGATCACTGAATTCACGGAAGCAGCCATTACAGAGGAGGTGCGGGATCGCTTCATTCGGGAAACTGATCGGCTCCGGTTGGAACGGGTAACCCTGGAACGCACGCGCGCCGAAAAAGGATCGGTTCTCCATAAGCCCAAGCTGGTCAGCGCACGACAAGCGGTGCCGCTCCCGCGCGTGTTCAGTGAGGGCGAACGGTTGGCCCTCGGCTTGGCGGCCTTCTTCACCGAAGTCCAGCTCGACGGCTCACAATCGGCCATCATCCTGGATGATCCGGTGACCTCGCTTGACCACAATCGCCGCGAGTTGGTGGCCGCTCGTTTGTCAAGGCTTGCCGCCAGACGCCAAGTTATCGTATTTACGCACGATCTGGCATTCGTAGCGGATCTCAAGGGTTCGGCCGCCGCGCGGGATGTACGGGTAGCGGAGCGTTCCGTGGAGCGGAGCAGTATTGACGAGGGCAAGCCTGGTATCTGCACCACGGGCCATCCGTGGAAGGCCAAAGATGTCGGGACGAGGTTGGGAGAACTTGAAAGCGAACTGGCCCGCCTCAAGAGAGAAGCAAAAGAAGGTTCCATCACGCTTTATGAGGAAAGAGCGGCACTCTGGGCTGGGCGCTTGTCCGAGACTTGGGAACGCATCTTCAGCCAGGAGATTGTCGGCTTGATTCTCGCGGAAGGCGGCCTTGAGGTTCGCCCGAGGATGGTACGCATCTTGGCCTGTTTTACCGATGAAGATTACCGGGAGTTTGATGCCAGCTATAGCCGAGTGTCAAAGTGGGCAAAGCGTCATGACAAGAGTGTGCATGTGAACTATGTCCCGCCGCGAATTTCCAATCTCGAAGAGGAATTCCAGCAGGTGAAAACTTGGTTCAAACGGATCAGGCAGTACAGAAAATGAACAGCCTGACCTGCGACCGGGCCTGGCTGTCGTTGTAACTGTTCAGCAACTGTAGAGATTCCGCGACCGTTCGCCTTTGGCATCTATAGCCAAAGGTGGTGACAGGAAATGGCGTATCCGCCTGCGCGCTGTCGGGACGTGTCGATCTGGACTGGATGTCGTCCAGGATGGACCGGGCTTCTCCAGCGTTGCGGTCGCTGTTCAAGGGCCGCAGGTGGATGGTTGTACAAAATCCGGCTGAGGAGTCACTTGAAATCGGCGGCATGAGCACGGCGCACAAACTGCAGCAGGGCCTTCTCCAGCCACCTGCGATCCCGCTTGGGGGATTGAAACCACCACCACTCCGAGGTCAGGCGTAGCCAACAATTCCGGCGCCACGTCCAGACCCTGGACACTTCCTCCCACCGGACATGTCGTTTCCACACCAAGAGGCCAGAACACATCCCCCCTGCATCCAGGACCACAGTGCCCTTGTATATATGGGTAAAGAACAGGATGAATACGATCAATAGCATGACGTAGGTCGGCCACGGTGCACCTGCGGGGCTCAGCTTGTCCAGCAACACGGGTACGGGGATATCCGTCCAACCACCTAGCAGTATCCAGAAGGTTGTCATGGCCAAGAGCAGACGGTGCATCGAACATTCCCGTATCACCATTTGCCATCCCCAGCCGGTAGTCGCCACAACCGGCTGGAATTGGTAACAGCTTTGGTCCGAATTAGCCAGAAACATGGATGGTATAGGCCCTGGACCAGCTCGCTGGAGCCACGAAAGCAAGTACAACTGGCGGTAATCGTCGTGCTTCAAGCCGGTTGGCCCCTTTATCCTGGCCTGGCACACGAACTGATCCAGATGTGGCCGGCAGCGCGCGAAGGTATCCGTGTCAGCCCGTTCATACCACTGAAGAAGAATCTCTTCATAGATGCGGTACAGTACATCCTGGTGGCTTAGGCCGCGCTTCTGCACCAGGTAGGAGTGTTTGGTGGCATCAACGAGAACAGTCCATGTCTCGCTGCTACCGTCCTGCCTCTGTGCTACAGCCTCAACTGCTTGATCAACCAAGCGGTCCAGCACCTGTCGGCATCGACGGCGCGGCCTGAAATGGCGTCGATGGCAGACCTTGCAGCGCAGAAACATGGGACAAAGAGACTCGGAACTGGCCCTTGGCTGGTTTCGCAGAGCAGACCAGGATGACAAAAAGTGTTCGAGCATCGGCAAAAGGCAGGACACGCCTTCAACACCCGCAACGCGCCAAGTAATAGCCTACCCTGAGCGCCACCGTGTCGTTGCCGGTTGAGACCGCCGACCGCAAGCCGGTCCTGCGACCGGGCCCGGTGATTGGTCTCGACATGGGGCTGAACACCTGACCACCATCCGGGACGGCGACGAGGTCACGGAGACAACCAATCCGAAACCCCTCTCAGCCGCCCTAGCCGAACTGCGACGCGTGAACCAGGCCCTTGCCCGCTCGCGCAAGGTGTACGGCAGGCACAAACCCAGCAACTGACGGCATGCCCTGTACGCCCAGGTGTCGCACATCCGCAACGATCACCATCACCACGTCACGACCGCCATCGCCCGGCGGGGCAGGATCGTGAAGGTGGAAACCCTGAACTTCTCGGAGATAGCGCACAACAGCCGCCTGGCGCGTGCCGTCCCCGACGTAGGCATGGGCGGATTCCTGCGGCTGCCGGCGTACAAGTGCGCCTGGCACGGGACCGCGTTCGTGCCGGTGGACTGCCGGTACCCGTCATCGAAGACCTGCAGCTGTGGCGGGGCCCGGAAGCAGGCGTTGATGCTGTCGGAGCGCACCTGCCGCTGCGTGGCCTGTGGCTTCGAGTGGGACCGGGATGCGAACGCCGCCGCAACCTCCAGGCGTTCCCCACGGCGACCAGGTGGGCCGGCGCCGACGCGGAGACCCGTGGGGCGGACCGGACTGCCGGCCCGCACGGTCGGCGCAGCGTCCACCGGACGGACGATCCGCTTCCGCTTTGCCCGGGAAGTTGAGAAATTCATGGGTTCCGGAGACCGGTTCATGACTGTGCATACGCGCAGATCGCCGTTCCCCGGTGCGTACCGCGGCACCGCTGCCCGCGCGCCCGGCAACCGTCCCGGCCTTCGCCTGCAAAGGGCAGCAACGCCCTTTGCTACAATCGAGCGTCAGGAGGCACAACACTTATGGCACTGACCCGCGACCGGAACGGCTGGGACGGCGTGGTCCTGAGCGATCCCCCACAGGTGCCGGGGATCCGGTACCCGTCCGACGATGACGAACCCATGGCCGATACCGAACTTCAGTACCACGCCATCACCAATGCCGTCTTTGCCCTGGAGAGGCATCTGCAGCAGGTGGGCCGTACGGGCACGGTCCGGGGGAATTGCGCCTTGTATTACGATGCCGCCAATCTGACGGCCTATGTGGCGCCCGACGTGTTGCTGGCCTACGGCGTGGCGGTGCCAAGCGAGGAAGGCTATGCGCCCTGGGTGTACGGCAAAGTGCCGGACCTGGTCATGGAAATGGCTTCGCCCTCCACGCATGCCCAGGACAGTGGCCTCAAGCGGGAACGCTATGCCGCCATGGGCATACCCGAATATTGGCAGCACGACCCCCACCACCGGTATCTGACGGAGGATTTGCTGGGCTGGCAGCTGCGGGACGGCACCTATGTCCCCATCCCCCTGCAGCTTGACCGCGCGCGCGGCGCGTTGATCGGGTGGAGTGCCGTCCTGGAAACGGACTGGGGGCTGGACACGGCCACCGGCAGCCTGCGGTTGTGGGATCCGGTGCAGCGGAGGTGGTATCTGGCGGTGCAGGAAGCCGGGATGGCTCACGAAAGGGAAGCTGCACGGGCAAACCAGGAAGCCACACGGGCAGACCAGGAAGCCGCACGGGCAGACCAGGAAGCCACACGGGCAGACCAGGAAGCCACACGGGCAGACCAGGAAGCCACACGGGCAGACCAGGAAGCCGCACGGGCAAACCAGGAAGCCATACGGGCGCGGCAAGCAGAGGCGGAGATTGCACGGCTTCAGGTCCTGCTGCACCGGCAGGGCCATGCCCCCCAAGACCCCTTGGACTGATATCAATCCCGTATTCCCGAGACCCTATGGGTTGATCACGGGGCCGTTGCCTCGGAGACAACGGGATCCAGTGTTGGTGGTCAAGGCAGCCGCGGTCCTGCGGGTTGCAGGAGACTCGCCTCGGTCCGACGACAGGGCCATGCGTCTCGGATGTCGGGGATGGTCTGTGGCGCCGTGGACAGGCCACTGCATCCCTGCCACGCGTCGGCCTGTTCCGCGATGTGTTCCAGACGCTCGGACTTGGCCTTGTGCAGGCCTTGGCTGTGCACGATGCGCGTGACCTTGACGGGCTTGGCCCGAGCCATCGGCCGCATCCTTGATCTGCCTGCGGCAGGTCCGCAGGCCCGGCAGTCGACAGGCGAACGCGTCCACCACCGCCGTCAGGTTCTCGACCGGCTCGGCCTGCAGCGACAGGCCTTCCTGGTTGACAACAGTGAGGGTGCAGCCATGCTGCTTGGCACAGGGCTCGAACCAACCGCATCCGAAGCGGGACAGACGGTTTCTGTGGGCAATCAGCGGGTGCGCAACCTCCCGCTGCTCAATGCGCTCCATCAGGTTCGGGAACAGCTTGCGCTTGCAGTCCGGGCCCCCGCCAATCTCCGTCAGCCACTCATCCACGGCCAAGCCGGCGTTGAGGCAGTACGCTTCCAACTCTCCACCGATCCCTTCTTCGTCGAGAAGGTCCGTGACATCGTCGGGCTGTATCTCAACCCGCCCGGGCATGCCATGGTCCTGTGCGTCGACGAGAAGAGCCGGACCCAAGCCTTGGAGCGTACCCGGCCAGGGCGATTGCATCCAAATGGGTTTGGGGTCAAGGCCAATCGGACGGCATAGATGGTCCTTGTCCCAACCCGCCACCCGCCGCTTGTTGGCGATGCCTACCTTCAGGGTGCGGTCCTGCCGCAGGAGGTTGTGGGCGATGCGCCTGGGATGGCCATGTTGTGGGCGGGGTATCCCACGCGGGTCAGGGACAGGAGCCACCGCCTTTCCCGGTGCGGAGCACGCGTGCATCGTTCATCCCATCCACGGCAGGCCCTGCATGGGTCGGGAAGCCCTTGACGATGGTTGGGAAGGTTGTGCACAGCCTGCACAGCCAGGGACGGAACCGGGGACAAGCACGACCGCCTGGCGCGGATCACCGTCCCCGTGCGGAAAGGTGCGGACGGACACCTGGCAAAGGTGCAGCGGGGTGTCCAAGGCCCCCAGGCCCCCTGCGACATCCGCGATGCCTGGATGGCCGGGGGCTGTGCCTGGCACGGCCTCCCGGCGCGTCCGGGCAAGGCCGCGCTGGCCGACGCCCTGGGGGACAGTGCCGCGGCGCGGGAGGTGACCAAGGTGCCGGTCCAGCGCGCCGTGTGGGGTACCGCATCCGGGGCAACAGCACCGAACGCGCGCGGCTCTACGTGCTGCTCACGCGAAACCGCTGGACCGAGGATCCGTTTCTGCACCGGCGGATGCGGACACAGTGGCAGGGCGGACGGTCCCATGGGACCAACCGGAATGTGGCCGATTCAGGTTCCTGCACCACCAAGGTTTGGCATGGACGGGCCTGGGTCTGCCTGCAGGACCTGGCGCGCAGCCAACGCATCATCATTCCACTCAAGGGCACACACCTGCCTTCCGGTACCTTGCGCATCATCCTGCAGGACCGCGGCCGGGTGGCGTTCCACCATGCCGTGGACGAAGGCACGGCCTGCAGCACCCAACCCTGCGGTCCGGAGACCCTCGGCGTGGACAAGGGCTGCACCGAAGCCTCCACGGACCGCGACGGGGAACGCCACAGCGAGGATCCGGGCGACCTGCTGTCCGCGGAGAGCGACCAGGTCAAGGCCAAGGGCAGGAAGCGCAACCCAACTGCGCGCCCTCAAAGCCAAGCACCGTGAGCCGGGGGCTTGGCACAAGGCCGACAACATTCGGCACAACAACCTGGACCACCGGAAGTGGGACCGCCGACGGAAGCAGCACCACGCCCGGGTGTGCGGGCATCTGTGCCAAGCCGCCCACGGCGTCGTCGCCCGGCACCATCGCCTGCGAGGATTCGGCGGCCTCCATGAAGTCCGCCAAGGTTGGGCCCCGGAACATCCAGCGCCGTTTGCGTGTTTGGACCAGGGACCTGATGGCGGATACCCAAACCGCAATCTCCCGACGCCGAGGTTCGGCGTTGGTGTTGGTGAACCTCGCCTACGCGTCGCCAATCGATTCCCGCACCGGGCTCCTGCAGGGCACGCGGCGCGGGGACCGGTGTTACGGCCTGGACGGAGTCGTGTTGGATGCGGACACCAACGCCGCCTGCAAGGCGCGCCTGTACGACGACGGGAATATGCCGTACTTGCCCTACAAGGCCGTCAAGGCCCTGCTCCTGGATCAAATCGGGACACCAGTGGGGACTGCCCGCCCATGCCTGGAGTGCTACAGCGCCCCGGAACGGTCAGCATGGCCGTGGGACCGGATCGCCTTCTGCCCACGTCTGGAGCGAGTTGTTGCAGGTCGGTCCTACACCAGTTGGTAGCACCGTCTTCGAACAGCCCACAACGAGAACTTGCTGTGACAGTCCTGGGGTCCCGATTGGCTGGCATTGAAGTTGCCGCGCCTGACGGCTGTCCAATTCGGCATCACGATCCGTATTGAATCGGGTTCGGATTGGACCCGCCCGCTGTCGGGTGCTACGCTCCGGCGGTTTCGGTCGCGACGCGATCCCCAAGATGCCGGAGGCACGCCGTTCATGTCGTCCCACGAACCTACCTGTCCGATTTGGGGTGATCCACCATACCCAGCGGAAATTGGGCATTTCGGACAGCCCTACAACTCACCGCGTGCCGGTGGTCGCTTCACCTTGGAATATTCCGGTGCCTTTGAACTCAGGCCGAATTATCGGCCGCTGACCGACAGACAGAGGGCCAATCTCAGCTACTGGATCTACCGGCACAACCTCGACTATGGCCTGTTCGATGAATCTCCGGAACCGGGCGAGGCGCCGCCTGTCCTGGACAAGGAGTGGGTGGAAAGATACCGGGATTGCACGCCTTCATCCTCGGACCAGATGTTGGCATTCCTGTGTGAGTTGATCCGCAGAGACGACGCCGGTAAATCAGCTTCCGAACTACTCCAGGAACAGGAGCTGCATATGGCCGCCTGCGGTTGCCGAGACTACAACGACCTGGCAGCGCTTTACCAGCACGCACGGAAACAGGACTGGGTGAGGGCGGTAACAGATCAGAACGGAATCCCGTTGATGTACTTCATCCACCATTCTGCGCGCATCCATGTGGAAGAGCAGCTCCGAGAGGCAAACAAGCAACTCCGCGAGCAGGACTCCCGCGAGCAGGTGTTTGTGGCGATGTGGTTCGATGACAGCATGAAACCGGCATACGAGTGTGGGATCGCACCCGCCATCCATGCCTCGGGCTACAACCCCCAGCGCATCGACCGCAAGCGATACCTGGGTCCGGTGGCCGATGAAATTCTGGCTGAAATCCGCAAGTCGCAGTTCGTCGTGGCCGACGTCACCGGCTGTGAGGCATGCACTGCCTGCGAGAAATGCGAGAAAACCGGTGCCCCTGGGGGTGTCTATTTCGAGGCGGGTTTCGCCCACGCACTCGACATTCCGGTGATCTACACCTGCCGCAAGGATCGCAAGAACACCGTGCACTTCGACGTGACCCACCTCTATCGCATAGAGTGGAAGGATCCGCACGACCTGCGGAAGCAGCTCCAAGAACTCATTGAGGAAGTCTTGGGACCCGGTCCGCGCGATCCGTCGACCGACCGGTTGGTGGATTGAAATGCCGTCCGGCTGCGACATTTGCAGCGCACTGCCCCATGCCTTCGGCCTCCAGGTGCTGCCCTGTTGGCTGGATTGTGTGCTATTGGTCGGTACCCCAGTGATTGTTGGACTCCTATGGAATCGGGTCAGTGGCCTATTCCGGTAGGAGTTCCAACCGGAACTGTCAAATCGTCAACGGACCATGGCAATACCGGCAAGGTCCTGCCGGAGCCCCAACGGACTGAAACAATGGCCGATGGTCATCCACAAGCCCCGCTTTCCTTCGTGGACAACACCGGGTCGGCCTCGGTTGACAGCTTCATGTGCCATGGAGTGGTCGGGCAGCGCCGAGTCGCGGTCTGCGTCGGGTACAGCTCCGAATCGAGGTTGGAGCGATTGGCCGACTGGCTGGACCTCAAGGTCTCCGACGGCCAACTGCTGCTCCCGTTGTCCCTGGCAGATTTTGTGTGAATACCCTTGTCAAGCCCCTCCCGGACCAGTAGTGGGGGAGGGGCTTCAGTTCAAGTCGCCCGATTCTCCGGCGACCATAGGTCTCGGGACGCTTGAATCTGCCCGGGAAGCGAAGATTAGAGGGTATCGGATCAGTCTGATCGTCTGGATTGGGGGGATCAGGACCAATTCCGGCAACTTCCGTCCACCGGAAAGTGTTGGCCAAATTTGAAGAGAGGCAAATGATGATGTCTGAGTTCTCCATGCCATACCCGTGTCCCATCTGGGACGGAGTGAACGACAACTACCTGGGAGCGGTAATGGTCTCGCCACAACTCTGCACCAACCCGCGCGCCGGCGGCTACTTCGTGCTCGAAATGTCCGGTGCGGTTCTACTCAAAACGAACCCGCTGACCTACGAGCAAAAGGTCAACCTGAGCTATTGGATCTGCCATCACAACCTTGACAAGCGGTTGTACGAACCCGGCAATCTCCGGGATGAGAATCTGCTTGTCCTGGACCAGGCCTGGGTGGCAGACAACCGGGATCGCACACCTTCGCTCTCGGATCGTCTCTTGTCGTACCTGCGCGAATTGATCCGCTGTGCTGATGCCGGCCAGCCACCCAACCAGGATTTACTGATGGCGACTGGTGGTTGCTGTAATGACAACGATCTGTTGGAGCTTCAGCGTCACGCAGTGGACCAAGATTGGATCGCGGTATTCGATCCAAGCAGTTCGGGCACACCTCCATACCGCATCGATCGTTCTGCGCTTATCTACGTGGAAGAGCAACTCCGTTAACGCGGCTGAAGCCGACAGAGGTCCGGTCCTTCCAGACCTTCCAGTTCCGAGCGGTGAGAGACTGGTCGTGCAGGACCATGGGTCACTCCGTCAGCTACACTCCGGCCGTGCACGGTTGTGACGATTCCAATCGGCCTACCACAGGGGGCAATCCCTCGCGTGTGCCCCGGACCTCGACCGGGCCCCAGGGCGAGGGGAATGGAGCGCAATGGGGCCTGACATGGGCTATACAGACGATGTACCTTGGCGCTTCGATCACTCCACGTCGGTCCCTGCTGCCCTTGGGCCCGCGTTCATCAGCCTCCCGGCCTCTGGGCGAACGGTTCGACGAATTGGCCAACCAGTGGGAGGAGGAGACTTGGCTGCTGTCCAACTCGGCGCGGAAGATCGCCCATCCGGCTCACTAGGCGATTGTCGCCTTGGGCGAGGTGGCCGTGCCGCTGATCCTTGAGCGGCTGCTCCGCCAGGGGCGGCCACTGGCACTATCCGCTGCGTGTGATCACCGGCGTGAACCCCATCCGTAGGAGCGACAGGGGGCAGGGTGATTGCATCTTAATGGGCTTGGGCCTGAGGCCCATCAGTCGGCATAGGTAGTTCTTGTTCCAGGTTGCCGCAGCCGGTTGTGGGCGATACGCCGGAGGAGGGCCCTGTTGTGGGCGGCATGGCCCGTGCGGATGCGGCTGTCGTCCTCATCAAATATCATGTCCAGGACCCAGTAGTGGGCGTTTTCGACGGTCCAGTGACTGCGCACCGCCTGCAGCTGCCGCTGGGCTTGGGGCGGCAGGCTGGCAATGAAGCTACAGGTGTCGGTCGTGATCCGGTCGCCACAGTGGCGTTCCGATTCGATCTAAACACTTCGCAAGACTTTATCTGAAGGCGTCAGTTGTGTGTTGATTTGCCGGAAGGCGGTCTCCACGGCCGCTGTCAGGGTCTCGGTGGCCGTGAAGGTGCGTTCGATGTCGTTCAGTTCCGGACTGTAGGCCGGCAGGTACCAGAGCCAGATGCCGCGCTCGGCCAACGCGCGCCGGGCTTGCCGGACCTTGCGGGAGCGGTGGATGCCGGCATTGTCGAGGACCACGACGCGCGGGCGGCCGGGCCGCCCGCGCAGGGCCTGGCGCAGGAAGGCGAGCACATGCTCGCCCTTCCCGTAGTGGGGTGCCGTGTGCCAGGTCAGGGGCGCATGCCGGTGGGTTCCGGGCGCGGCCAGGGCCGCCAGGGCATTCACGCGTCGGCCCTGCGGGTTCTCGTAGGGGACGACGGGACGCACGCCCGCTCGGCTCCAGGTGTAGGTGGGGGGCAGGGAGGGGCTGAAGCCGGTTTCGTCGAGGAAGAAGAGGTCCAGCTGCCCGTCCCGGCACTTTTTTTGAGTCCCGCCAGCGTGACCCCTGCCGCGGTCGCCAACTCCGGATCCTGCCGGTGGCGCACGGAGGGGTGCGTGCGTCGCCAGGTGGCACCCATGCGCTTCAGGTACAGACGCACAGTGCGCGGCTTGAGGTGGATGTCGGCCTCGGCGGCCAGGGCTTGCGAGAGGGTGGTCACAGTCCAGGCCTGCGGCCGGCCCAGCAGGCGGTCCAGAACTTCCTCAATCCGCTGCCGGCGCGCCAGGTCGGGCGGAAAGCCGGTCGGCTGCGGATGGCCGCCAGGCCCTGGGCCGCGAAGCGGTGCAGCAGCGTGCGCACGGTGGCCTCGCAGCAGTCGAGGTGGGCCGCCAGCTGCGGGACCTTCATACCGCCGGCCGAGAGCAGCAGGGCCTCCCCCCGCAGCCGCACGCGTGGTCGCAGCTCCGAGTCGTGGCGCAGGTCCCGCAGAGCCTGGCGCTGGTCGGGGGTCAAGGCAGCGTGCAGGGGCGCGGACATGGCAGCACCGGGGCCGGTGAGGGAACAGCGACCCCGCATCCTAACCGAACCTGTCAAGTAGGTCTTGCGAAGTGTTTAGACTAGGCTGGCCTGGTCGCACCACTCGCGGTTGGGGGCGACTAGGGGCGAGCAGGTCGGGGTCGCCGGTCGTCCAGCAGCAGCGGATCTCGATACGCCCGTGGTCCTTACCGACCGTGTCCGCGTAGTCGTGGGGGCAGCCGGCGAAGTGCCCGGCCCGTTCCAGGGCGAACGTATCCTTCATACGGTCGTGGAGACCCTGGTGGTTGGCCCGTACGCGCAGCATGTAGTCGGCTTTCTGCTCCCGGATTTGGCGGGCAATGACCTTCCGGCAACCCTACCCAGAGGGTACCCGGTCGAGGGTCACGATGCAGCCTTCCAGACACAGCATGCGCAACAGCTCCGGGATGGCCGCGCTTGTGTTGGACTTGCCATCCACCGCCATTTTGGCCAGCACCAGGTGGTTGGCCTGCGCCCATGTGCTCACCAGGTGCAGGCCCCCGGACCCCGGCTCCGGGACCCTCGCACACTCTGGCCGTCGGTCAGGGCCAAGGCGTCTTGCATCTTGCACCCAGTCCCGAAAGACCTCCTCGAACCGGGACGCGTTCTGCCGTGCGAGGGGATTCCGTTCGGCAGCCCGGGAAGGTGCGCAGACAGGCCTCGTTGAGCTGGCTCAACAGGGCCGTCGCCACGAAACTGTCGGCACCTCAGATGACCGCCAACACCGACAGGACTAGGATGTCCGTCAGGTTGTGCCGCTTGGTCCGGTCGAAACGCGGATCCCCGGATGTAGACCAGGGACAGGGGCATCGGGCCGTCCTGAGGAGAATCTCCGCAGGCTGGATCCGGAACCGATCCATTGTAGCCACCCCTAAACTTACTCGGCCGCCGCCCAATTTATACCAATCCAGAATGATTATGGCGTTACAGTGTCGGCGGGCAGGGCCGTCAGGGTATCCCGGATCCAGCCCCAGCCGCACAGTTGCCGCACGCGCGCCGGCTCCGCCTGCCAAGCTCTCAGGATCGGCTCCAAGGCCTCCTTTTTAGCCTCCAGGGTGGGATAGACCCGGTCCCCCAGGGCCCGGCGCAGTTCCTGGAAGAAGCGTTCCACCGGGTTCAGTTCGGGCGCGTAGGGTGGCTGCACCACCTGCGGGGCCGCGAGGGCCTGCAGGTCCTTGCTCTTGTGGCCGCCGGCCCCGTCCCAGACCCAGCCGTCGATGCCCGGCTCCTTGGCCCAGGCCCCCCAGATGCGGGCCATCTCCGCGCCCTTCATGCTCTCCTGCCAGGCCCACCACAGCCGTCCTGTCATCGGATCCAGGGCCACCGCCACATAGGTGTACCGCCGGCCGATTTGCACCTCCCGGGACACGGCCACCCCGCGCGGGGCCCACACCCGGCGCACCGCGTTCCACAGGCCCAGCCGCATCTCGTCGCCCCACACGATGCCCTGTCCCGCCTTCAGGCCGGCTTCGGCCAGACGGGCCCCGAGCCCCCCTTTTGCCAAGCCGCCTGGGCCTGGGGATCCGTCTTCGCATGCCGGGGCCGGGGCACCTTGAGCCGGATCCCCAGCCGCGGCAGCAGCGTGTACATGCTGTCGCGGGTGTAGACCACCCCGAACTGCGCTTCGATCCAGTCCCGCACCGCCTGGGCCGTCGCAAACATCCCCGCGGCCGCGGCCGCCACCACCTGCTGCTCCTGGTCCGGCGTCAGGAAGGAGGGCTTGCCCGGACCGCCCTTGCG
Organism: Caldilineaceae bacterium; assembly: GCA_965219935.1. Taxonomy (GTDB): domain Bacteria; phylum Chloroflexota; class Anaerolineae; order Caldilineales; family Caldilineaceae; genus Bin34. The sequence continues at coordinate 4,125,251 of CBDCOU010000003.1, forward strand.
CCGACCGCACACCTGCGCCAGGCCCCCCTCCCGGTACCACTGCAGCCACCGGTGCACGCTGCGCAGCCCCACGCCCAGCGCGGACACCACCGCCGCCGGTGGCTCGCCCCGCCGCAACAGCCACAGCGCATGCAGCCGCGTGCGCACCTCAGGCACCTTGGCCGCCCGGTACTGCCGGTGCAGCGCGTCCGCCGTGTCCTCGGCGGCCCATGTGATGACAACCTTGCGGGTCATGCCCCCCCCTTGCAACCGGGTGCAATCACTAAACGCCGCTAGTATACTTGGTTGGTATTAGATGCAATCGACCTGCCCCGGAACGCCCTGCATACAGAGGTGCACACAGCCTTCGAAGACGCCGAGCGGGAGATCTTCAGGCTGACGGCGCAGGACCACTGCGAAATCCGAGAGCACCACGCGGAACGGACCGAACGGCGCACCTGAACGGTGTTGGGTGGCGGACCCCGACGCATGGCCCGGCCTGCACCGCACCTTGGACGTGCAGTTTTGGGAAGACGACGGCCGCTCGCGGCCGGACCACGTCTCCGCCCTGCTGGCCCCAATCCAGGCCTAAACGCGACTTTCCGGTTGCCCTGGGGCTATCCTCATGTGTGGCGGCGCTGTGCGAAGTAGCCTTTACCGTACCCGGTGGTTAACGGCACACGCCTCTCACTCAGCCCCAAAAATTAGGGAATTTTCCGGGACAATACAACGTCCCATTTGCTGATCAGTTACACAAACAATCATGCAGGAACAGCAACATGCACTACACCTCGTTCAGCCGATACTATCGACTCTGGGAACGATTCATCCAATGGTGTGAACAGTTTTTGTGATATGCAGGGGCCGCCCTCCCGCCCGGTCGGGCGGGGGTGGCGGAGGCCGGAATGGGGGTGGTGAGGGCGCATCGCGAGCGGCTGCGCGGCGGCTTCAGGGCGGTGGCGGCTCGATTTGGCCCAGATCCAGGAGGGCCTGCAGGGCCTGCGGGTATTGTTTGAGGGTGCGGCCCAGCCCGTCCGTGTCGAAAAGCCGCTGCAACACCAGTTGCAGGAAGGATTTGAGTTTGACGTTGGCCATCGAAAAGCGGTCCAGGGCCCGGTCGGCGGCATGGCGCAGTTCGAGCCGGGTCCAGGCCAGGGCCGCGAGCACGGCGTTGCCGTGGAAGCGGTGGCGGTCGGCGGTGCGGGCCTGGCAGGCGGCCAGTCCCAGGTGCTGCTTGGCGTCGCGGAAATTGAACTCGATTTGGAAGCGGTCGCGGTAGATGCGGTAGATGCGCTCCGGCGCCATCTCCGGGTCGGTGGCGAAGAGGGTCGTCGGGCGGGCCTGCTCCGGGTCGGCGTCGATGTCCAGGACGAAGACCACCCGCAACAGGCGCTTAAAGGGCTTGTAGTACAGCTGTGCATGGTGCAGCCGCTTGCCCTCGTCCTCCAGGTCGACGGCCGGCAACGCGGGGATGTCGGCGCGGTCGAAGCGGCCGGCATACTTGCGCGGGCGGCCCGGCCGCCCGGTGGGCGGCGCGGTCCAGGGCACCCACAGGACGGCGTTGCGGCGCAGCTTGCTGACGAGTTCCAGACCCCGCGCCTGCAGCCCCTCGACCATGGGCGCACAGCCGTAGTGGCCGTCCCCCACGAAGACCCCGATGTCGGGGCGGTGGTCCACGGCCAGGGCCTCGTCGAGCAGCTCCAGCATGACCGCCACCGCGGCCCGCGGCGGCCCGGGCGCGCGGCGCGCCCGCCGGCGGGTGCGGGAGCCCTTGGCAGGCTGCAGGCGCGCATGGACGGGATACGAACAGTGCTCCTCCAGGTCCAGGACCGACAGCAGTTCCAGTTGCTGGCCCCAGGCCACCCGCCCCTCGCCGCCGTGCCAGCGCCAGCCGACGCCCGGCAGCTGGCGCCCGCTCTTGGGCAGGCAGGTGCTGTCCCCGGCCCAGGCCAGGTCGTGCGCGTAGGGCACGACCGCGCACAGGCCGGCCAAATTGAGCGCCGCGAAGTCATAGGCGCGGGCTGCCTGGCGACTGTGCGTGTGGGGGCAGCCTCCGCCGAAGCGGGCCAGGTTGCGGTAGGTGGGCCGGACCGGCAGGCCCACCAGCAGGGCGAACAGGGCCTCCAGGTAGTCCCGCTGCGGTTTGCCGCCGGGCAGGGAGGCCAGTATAGTGGGCAGCAGGGGCACGGAACACCTCTTGGGATGGGGTTTGTAACGGAACACACCATAGCAGGAGCCGTGCCCCCCGCTTCCGCAGGTGCTCCCCCCTCAAGCCAAAATATGGGAATTAATCCCTGCCCAGGCCAAGAGAGCCTTTATCGCAAAAACTGTTCACACCATTGATTCATCGCATACAGGGAGATTTTCCGCAAATCTCAAAAATGCAGTATGATAGAAATTCCTGAGGATGAAATCGATGAACCGAAACGGCATCAATGGTGCTGTAACCGGAATTCTACAAGATTCATATTGACCAAGAGTCATATGGCACTTGGGGTGCACCAACACTTGATGAGCGTCTTTGCGATCGTCATAGTCAAAACGTATTGGAAACGAAACGATATTTTTTGCGACTACGTCAGCATAGATTTCATCGTAAAGATAGATGTCAGGATTATTTTGGAATTCTTCTAGATAAGGAGAGGAAAAGAATGCAAGCCGGTGACGCTGCAATATTTCGCCCGAGAATTCATACATCATTTGAACTATCGCCCCATCCAGAAGCCTTACATTGTACGAACGGGTTTGCAGGAAGTGCAGGTAAATATCTGTATAAGACCGATTTTTCAATGCTGCAGATGCGTGGGCAGACTGTTGAAATGTGATTTCCATGAATCCACCGTTGCCTGATCGCTGGAACGCTCCGTTCTGATCATCTGCAATTCCAACCTCAATTAGATATCCAATGATGAGATTGATTTGATTCTTAATCTGGCTGGGAATAGACATATTCTTTGTTACCTGCTTTCCAAAATCTGCATAAGTTTGGCGATCGTATCTTCGCCCAAATCCTCTACATGGACACTGCCAGACTCGAAGTCCTTGATGAGGTCATTCAGGCTTTGCTGACGGTTTTCGATACGCCTACGTTCCCCCATACTCATGTCTCGATGTACGACACGCAACTGTTCACGTTGCATGGCATCTGGATAGATGAAATGCAGTTCGAAACTTCTTTCCTTTAGTGTTGTATATTCTCTCATAAGTTTCTTCATCTCCGGACCAACACCGAGCACGCGAATCCATGCCTTGCTTCTCGTTATTGCCGAAAAAAGACGATTGCGTATTGTCGCCAGATTTCTTGCTGATGAATGACAATCTTGCGCGTTGATGACATACACCATTCCTGCCTCGTTGCCCTTGGCACGATATATCCCCGTGAAGGTCACGGACTCAGCCCCCGGCAAGAAAAATGTGTCTGGATCAGTATCCACGCCAGCAAGATGGGACTTGATACCCATGTCAAATAACAGACGGCGCGGCAGCCCAACATTCTCTCTAGTTGTAACTGGATCAGGATTGATGACCATGATGTCGTCAGGACGCAATTCATCCTGTTCAAGATTTTCTTTGATGGACTTGACTAACCAAGCAGCTTGCTTCTCTTCGGTGTCGAAGGAGACGAACTCTATCAAGTCGTCAATGTGTGAGTGTGTTTCGAGAAATTCAGGACTGGTATTCTTGTTCCTTCTCAAACACACTGGCTGATCATCGCTTAATTCTCCCTCCGCTACCTCATATCCTACATCCGTCCAAAGGTGTGCATTGTCGAACATCTGAATTAGGCCGGTGTTGCCTGATTTCGGAGGAGTTCTGTATACGCCGAAACCAAGTGCATGAGCTGTAACCAAAACCGGACGCGAATTACGGTAACATGTTTCTAGTATAATGTCTTGTCGTGGTTCAACGCCACTAAAGTTGGTATTGGAGACGTTCAGGGGCACATGCGGAGTTCCAGGTACATGTTTGCCGAATATGATCTCTGGTGGCGGTAATGACTCTTGTGAAAGATTTTGCAATTCATCGTATGCATATATCAGCCTTTTTGGGGGTCTGAGTAAGGTGTAACAAAGACGCAAAAACTCCTGATCGAAATCCTGTGCTTCATCGATGAGGATTGCGTCGTATGCCGGTCTTGAATCTTGGGCGTGTCTCATTGCTTGCGCGCAGGCGCCCGAAAATTCTTTCCCGCGACGGAATTTGTTTCTCGCGGATTGAAAATCTAAGTAGGGTACATTGTTGACACGGCAAAACTCGTAGTAGATTCCATCTCGTTCGAAAGTTCCCGGGGCTCCCCATGCGTTGACGATTCTTAGTTGCTCCCAATCGGGCTCTTCGCTAGTCTGATCAACGACCAAGAAATTGATCAGGCGTTGAAAAAAACCCTTAAGCGATCGGGTGTTGAAAGTTACAGCAATGCGCCAATCAGGGTGTTGGGTATAGAGGTATGCTGCCTTCAGTGCCAATACAATGGTTTTTCCTGAACCAGCAAGTCCGCGAATTCGTTGTACACCTTCGACGGTTTCGATCACAGCTTTGTTTTGGACTTTATCTAGAGTTGCGATTGACGCTTCGAGTTGTTGTAATTTGGAACCTCGGGAATCTTCCCTCTTTGTCACACGTCGAATTCTTGTCTGTCGGATGGTTGAAACTCTTTCGATTACGGACAGTGCCAATTCGTAAACTGTATGATCAGAGTCTGACCACGCAAAACGCAACAATTCATTTACCAAGGTGTCGCTGTTTGCTAAGGGGTAACCTTGCTTCCGGTGTGCCTGCAGCTGGCTAACTCCAGGTGCAAAAGTAACAGTGTGTATAGGGATGATTAAGTCCCTGCGCCGCATCAAACTTCGATTCAGGGTGAGCTTGGCTTCAAGTCGGTTTGCAGAGTCATCCTGACGCAGATCGTAGTCTTGTGGTTGAGTTCCCTCTATCAATTCAATTATCACGAACCCTCTATCTTCGGACACGTAGAGTGCGTCGATGGTGTGTGGCCCTTCCGAAGTATTGATGATCGGGTAACCGATGAAGAGCTGGCCACTTAAATCTTGTCGCTGGGAAAGCAGATTGCTTAGGGCGGAACTTGCCGCTGGCTTTTGGTTGGTTCCTTGAATGATTTCAATGCTCATTGTTGGCGAATCTCTTTTGTGGCATGCGGATGTATGGATTGTTTCAAACGCCTTAGCTGTACTGGAAAGAGCTTCACTGTGGCTTGCTACTTTACCTTGAGGATTCCTGAGTCTTCAAATCTGGTTGTGCTGCACCCTAATGATGGCGTTCGTGAGGGTTGAGCATAGTCTAACATGGTTGTGGCTCAGTGCCTGTTTGTTGACGGTTCGGCAACGGCATTGAGGGACAGACCTCATGTGCCATTGGCACGCGGCTTAGCTTGCGGGGGCCCTGATTCCGAATCGTCGGTGTTGAGGATGGGGTCTGGCTTGCGCGTCGTCTCGATGGTCTCTAATGCTACGGTTGTACATGTTGCAGTTGGTGTTGTCGCCGACGGTGGTGGCAACACAGAGCCACTCACTGGTGGTACCGTCGCCAGTGGAATCAGGCCAGGATGCTCCCCACAGCGCGCGGCACGCGCAAGTCCGGATGGCACGGGAGGCACCGTTCCTCCGTATCCGTGACGGAACGCCGGAAGAGCGGGTAGTGGTCCCCGTCCGCGTCCTCTGGCTCCGCCCGGATCCAGCCCTGCCAGTCGTACCACCGTCCCCCCTTGCTGCCGGTATCGGCGCTGATCCGGTGCCACGCACGGTCCACGGAGACCGCCTGCACCTCGTCCACGCGCCATCGGTCGCGGCCAGCCCACAGCTCCTCGTTGCGGGGCACCGCCGGCACGTGGTACAGGCCCTGGTCCTCCAGCCAACTGCGTAGGGCGCGGGAGTGGTCGTAGGCTGTGACCTCCGTTACCCGGGCCACGGACAGCCCCGCGTCGCGCGTCCGCGCTAGCATGCGCCGGGCCGGCTGCGGCTTGGTCGCAAAGGGCGTGTCGGGGGTCCAGCCCCACCGCCTGCAGTCGATTCGGATCCTTCGTCCAGGCCTCGGTCAGGTACAGTTCCCGGTCCAGCAGCGTGTGGTCCCTTCTTGGGAAAGCCCGTCTCGTCGACCATGACCACGCCGCCGGGATCCCTCAGCTCGACTTTGTACAAAGCCGAGCTCAGTCCCCGCTTTGCTATGTTCCCGGCTACCGCCACCGTGTCCCAGCCCGACATCCGCTGCCGGATGGGGCAGGCCGGCCTGAATACAGCAGCCCGGCTGGAACCTGCGGCCTGATTGGCCAATTGATATAAGATGGGTTGCCGGTTGACCAATTGAGTTGAAATCAGAAGGACGTGAACCATGCCCGGCAATCAATCCGATACGCGTACCGTACCACCGATGTTGGATCCTGAACGCAGCGAAGCCCTGTCGCTTGAAGAACGCATGTCATATGCGGCCATGCACATGTACTACCTTCGTAAGGACTTCGATAGCTTCCATCAGCGCGTGATCGCAGATTTGGCTGACTTGGACGAACGCATGTCGCATGTCGAACTCATGCTTGGCGAATTCACGGTTAGGGGTCCTTCCATCGAATTTTCAAAGGATGATTGAACCATGCCCCGCGAGAAGACCTACAAGTTCCAGAACACGATGCCCGAACGGCTGGCGCGGGTCCTGTTGCAGCCGTGGTCCGATCTGCAGGCGCAGCCAGGCGCCGAACGCGGGAACCGGAAGATCCCAACCGGTCGGATGCCACGGCCCCGTGATTCGTAGCCGTTTGTGATACCACGCGTAGGTTCTGGCATCCGTACAGGAGAAGCAGACGGCTATGCGGAATGACATGACCACGATGGCCGAAGGCTTGAATCAGCTGAAGAAGCTGTGCCGAACACGGACGACTAACCGGGAGCGTTAGGCGATTTGATTGTCACAGCATCCTTTCGCCAATGGTGTGAACAGTTTTTGCGATATGCAGGGGCCGCCACCGCCCGGTCGGACGGCGGTTGCGGCTCGATTTGGCCCAGATCCAGGAGGGCCTGCAGGGCCTGGGAGTATTGTTTGAGGGTGCGGCCCAGCCTGTCCGTGTCGAAAAGCCGCTGCTACACCAGTTCCAGGAACGATTTGAGCTTGACGTTGGCCATCGAAAAGCGGTCCAAGGCCCAGTCGGCGGCGTGGCGCAGCTCGAGCCGGGTCCAGGCCAGGGCCGCGAGCACGGCGTTGACGTGGAAGTGGTGGCGGTCGGCGGTGTGGGCCTGGCAGGCGGCCAGCCCCAGGTGCTGCTTGGCATCGCGGAAGTTGAACTCGATTTGAAAGCGGTCGCGATAGATGTGGTAGATCCGCTCCGGCGCCATTTCCGGGTCGGTGGCGAAGAGGGTCACCGGGCGGGCCTTCTCCTTCGGGTCGGCATCGATGTCCAGGACGAAGACTACCCACAGCAGAAACTTAAAGGGCTTGTAGTGCAGCTGCGCATGGTGCAGCCGCCGGCCTTCGTCCTCCAGGTCGAGCGTCGGCAGGTCGGGGATGCGGGCGCGGGCGGGCCGCCCATAGGACGGTGTTGCGGCGCAGCTTGCTGACCAGGTACAGGTCCCGTTCCCGCAGTCCCTTGACCATGGGCGCACAGCCGTAGTGGCCACTCTTGGGCAGGCAGGCGCTGTCCCCGGCCCAAGCCAGGTCGTGGGCGTAGGGCACCACCGCGCACAGGCCGGACAGGTTGAGGGCCGCAAAGTCGTAGGCGCGGACCGCCTAGCAACCGTGCGTGTGGGGGCAGCGACCGCCGAAACGGGCCAGGTTGCGGTGCGTGGGCCGGACCGGCAGGGTGAGCAGGGTCTCGAGGTAGTCCCGCTGCGGTTTGCCGCCGGGCAGGGAGGCCAGTATAGTGAACAGCAGGGGCATGGAACGCCTCTTGGCATGGGGTTTGTAACGGAACACACCATAGCAGGAGCCATGCCTCTTCCTGCATCTGCCGGTGCCTCCCGCAAGTAAAAATATGGGGATTAATCCCTGGCCGGACCGCGGGCTTCCTTATCTCGAAAACTGTTCACATCATTGTTTCGCGGGTGCTTACTTCAAGGAGTGGTTCCTGCGTCTCGTCGCTCATCAGGATGGTGCATCGGACCTGCAATCCGCCTTGGACAACGAGAAGCTTGACCAAGTCCCGAATGACCCACTGTGCTTCGGGATCGCCGTTCCGGGCGCGGATCAGCGAATCCCGCACGGCATCGCTTGACTCACGATGCAGGCCGGCTGTTAGTTGTGCGACGGTATAGACGCCTTCTTCTTCTCTTGCCAACGGACGGATGGGTATAAGCCGACCTTCGGAAGCAGCGTTGAAGTCGAATGCCAGACCCCGTTTCGCTTGGGCGACGATACCCGATTCGTGAAGGTCGGAATCGCGGGAATTGGTCATGTCATGATCTCCAATGTCATGGATGATGCAGCAAGGCCGGGATGTGGTCTGTAGCCTATAGCTTAACCTACAACGAGTAGGTTCGGCCCCATCCCAAGGCAATCGCATTCTAATTGGGGCGGTGCCACGATGAGGGGAATGGGTGTGCCGCAGCAGGGCGATTGCATCTAAATTGGGTGGGCTAACGGGGTAGGTGCAGGACTACAATGGACGATCCCGGATTCAGCCTGCGGAGAGCTTCTCATAGACATCCCGACGTCTTCGTACCTGGTCGAGTTGCTGGACACCCTGGAGATCCCCGGGGCAACCGAACCAAGTTGCACTCCCTGACGGACATCTTGGTTCTGTCGGTGATGGCCGTCATCTGCGGTGCCGACAGCTTTGTGGCCATCACCCTGTTCGACCAGCTCAACGAGGCGTGGCTGCGCACCTTCCTGGAGTTGCCGCAAGGGATCCCCTCGCACGACACGCGGGGGCGGGTTTTTGCACGGCTGGACGTGAGCGGGTTCGAGGAGGGCTTCCGGGACTGCGTGCAGGAGGCCTTTGCCCTGACCGACGGCCGGGTCGTGCCCGTTGACGGCCATAGCGTGCGCGGCTCCCACGAACGGGGGCGCGGCCTGGGACCCTTGCATTTGGTCAGCGCCTGGGTCTGTCCCAGACGGCGGTGGACGACAAGTCCGACGAGATTGCGGCCATCCCGGAGCCGCTGTGCATGCTGGGTCTGAAGGGTTGCATTGTCCCTCTCGACTTCATGGGCTGCCTGAAGGCCATCGCGCGCCAGATTCAGAAGCAAGGGGCCGACTACGTGCTGCGCGTCTGGGACAACCACAAGGGCTCCCCGCGCGTCTAGAGGGCACCTTCGTCCTGGAACGGGCCGGAAACTTCGCCGGCGATGCCCACGACTACGCGAACACGGGCGCATCGAAACCCGCCGCTGCTGGGCGACGGGTGACCCCGACCGCGCATGGTGTGACCTGGCCAGCCTGGTCTGGGTCGAATCCGGACGCCACTGCGGTGACCGGGTAACGACCGATGTCCGCATCTTCATTTCCAGCTTGCAGACCCCGGAAACTCCCGTCGGCCCCGCGAAGAACTTTGCCGGCCGTCGACGGAGACCACATGCGATGAGGTTGCCGCGATGTTGTGTGCATAATTGCCTCATACCACACAGATCTTTCTCTGCGCGATCACCGGCCAAACTGGACAGGGCAATCGCATTCTAATTTGACAGGACCTTGAGCCGGTAGCTGTCGTTCCAGCCGGCCTGCTTGCGCTTGGCGGCGATACCGCCCTTGGCCGTGGTCTCGCGGCGCAGCAGATTGAGTGCCAGTCGGCGCAGGATCGACATGTTGTGGGCGGCGTGGCCGGTGCGGATGCGGCTTTCGTCCTCCCGGAAGGCCATGTCCAGGACCCAGTGCAGGGCATTCTCGATGCCCCAGTGGCTGCGCACGCCCTGCAACAGGAGCTGTGCATCTGCCGGCAGGCTGGAAATGTAGTAGCGGGTTTCGGAGGTGACCCGGTCCCCCTGTCGCCGCTGGGCCTCGATCAGGACCAGGCTGCGCAGGTCGGGCCAGAGCCCGTCGGGATCCACGTAGTGGATGTACTCCGGTGTCCCGATGACCCGGCAGCGGCGCGTCTCGATGCGGCCGTGGTTCTTGTTTACGGTCTTGTGGAAGTCGTGGTGGCAGCCCTCGAAACCCTCGGCCTGCTCGACGGCAAAGGTCTCGACCACCGCCGCGTGCAACTGCGGCTGGTTGTCCTTGAGCGCCAGCACATAGTCGGCCCCCCGGTCGCGGAGGGTCTGCGCAATCCGCGTGTAGCAGCCCATGGCATCGATGGTCACGATGCCGCCCTCGAGCACCAGCATTGCGAGCAACTCCGGAATGGCCGTAATCTCGTTGGACTTGTCGTCCACCCGACACTGACCCAGGACCAGGCGCGCCTCGTCCGCCCAGGCACTCACCAGATGCAGGGCCGGTACCCCCCGGACGGCGTCGCGGGAGCGACGGGCCACCTTGCCGTCCACCGACACGACTTGGTCCTGGAGACTCTCCGCCAGCGACCGTACCCAGCGCGTAAAGCAGACCTCCAGTTGGGCGGGGTCCAGCCGCGCAAAGACGCGGCCGAAGGTGTCGTGCGAGGGGATCCCGTGCGGCAGGGTCAGGAACGTAGCCAGCCAGACCTGCTTCTGGCGACCGAACAGCTCGACCTCGGTCCAGCTGTCGGCACCGCAGATGACGGCCAGGGTCGCAATCAGGAGAATGTCCTCCAGGGCATGCCGCCGGGCCTGGGGCCGACGCGGATCCTTGACTTCGGTGAACAGGGAAACCAGGGGCACGGGGACGGTGGCGGCCATGGGGGAGACTCCGGGACGGGATGAGGCACTCCATCCTACCCATGGCCGACACTACCCAAATTAGAATGCGATTGCCCTGCCAAATTGGAACGTTGCCGGATGGCCCCGAGAGGAAATGCCCACGTGGAGCCGCTTGCATGATTCCGGGCTTCACGCCCGGGGGGACCTGCCGCCCGGCCTTCACGTGGCTGCCTGGGACGAATTGCAGGAGCGGTTCGGTTACATGAAACTCGCCGGAAGCAGTTGAAGGGCCTTCGGAAGGTCGCGCGCCACCTGAAACGGGCCGGCGTGCGCCGGCTCTACGTCAACGGGAGCTTTGTGACCGACAAGCCACACCCCAACGACTTTGACGGTTGCTATCCGGCTGAGGAGGCGGACATGCATCTCCTGGAAACCCCCTTGTACACCCACAACCGGGAGGACATGAAGGCGCGCTATGGGGGCGAGGTGTTTCCCGACGTGTACATCCCCGGCCGGGGGCGGGACCCCTTGGACTTCTTACCAGTCCACGCGCGCGGGCGAGCCCAAGGGCATCGTGGTTTTGTACTTGGAGGAGTTGCCATGATCCACAACGAACGCGAGTACGAGCACACTCGGTGCCAAGCGGCGGAACTGGAACGGGCCCTGGACAACTGGCCCGCCGCCCCGCCGCCGGACGTGTTGCCCGGCGTGTGGGAAATGGCGCGCCGCGGCGCGGCTTGGCGGATGGACGACATGCGAGCCGAATTGCGGACGTATGCCCCGTCGGCCTGCGTTACGGTTCAGGGCAGTGTGGGTGTTGTTGCGTTTCCATCCATCAGCGATTCGTTCCGGCTTTCGGCATACCGATACCACAATGAATCGGTACAAGACCTGGCACGTTGCAGGTGGCCGCATCACAGGGAGTCGGATCAGCTGCCCCCCGTCCACCCGGAGGTTCCCCATGTCCCGGAAGAAGCGCAGGGGTCGGCGCACGCAAGCGGCCCCCATGGACCCCGCCAAGGGCCGCTTGGTGGATGAAGGGCGGTTCCCCGGTGATCCGACCGATGCGGAGGCCGCGGGCCAGACCGCAGTAAGGCAGTTGGCATACCTTGAGGACCGGCTGGAGGAAATTCTCGCTGGAAGCCGGGATGATGGTGCGGACGCTGTGCTGACCACCTCCGCTGGTGGCGGATCCGAACTAATCCTATACATGGGGCATGATCTTTGTCTCGTGCGCGGCGTGGTGCGGAGATTGGTGGACAGGGGGGAACCCAAGGTTCTATTCCGCTACGCGTGGCTTACGCGCCGCGCCGGCACGTCCGTGGTGCAGGATGCGGCCTCCCCGCTGGAAGAAGCACTGGACGAGGCCCTGCGGGTCGCCGGACGGGGGGAGCCCGCCGCCATGCCGAACATCGTCGCGAAGTGGGTGCAGGAAGCTCAGGCCGCTCCCGCTGCCCATTTGGCGGGGGCCCTGTTCCGGTTTTATGCGATAGCGCGCCGCGCCTTGGGCCCCGCCACCTTCAATTTGCCGGACAGCCCCGATTCGGAGTTCGGCACGGCGTGTTGGATTGAGGGCGTATTGACGGCCCTGGCCCGCCAAGCTGCCGGTTTGGATCTGATGCCGGAGAAGGGCCCGCCCGGAGCCGTCCCCGAAATGCTGGTCGTGCAGACCAGGATGGAAGACACCGAACAAATGTGAAACCCACGGGCCGTCGGTTGCAAGTGGACAAGGGGCCGTCGGCAGTCGCCCCGTAAAAGATCCGGTGCCGCGTTGAACGGCAACCCGGCCTTGCGGTAGGGCCCCAGGTCCCGGATCGTCTCCGCCTGCCAGCCCTTGGCCGCACAGTAGGCTTCCAAGGCCGCCTGCTGCCGGTCCAGGTCGGCCTTCCGGTCGCGCCCGGATACACGGGCATGGCAAAGGGTGGGGGCAGCCTCGTTGGCACTTCCGAGCAGGTCCGCCAAGTAGCGCGTGCCTCCGCGGGTCTTGCGGGCCGGCAGCAGTTCGCCGGTCTTTTCCCACTTGCGCAGAACCTCCGGGGTGGTCCCCGGCATCTCCGCTGCCTTGCCGCTTTTGACAAGCCTGTTACCCATGATTGGGATGGATTGTCATAGGTTGCAGTCCACTGCAACTACCCCGCCGCGGGATCGCGGTCCAATCCACAGTTGGCCGCCTGCAGGCGGCCGTTGAGGATGCAGGCCTCCCATACAGTTTGGTGAAGGTAGGGTATTTCGATTGTCACCCGCGAGCAAGGGAACTGCCGGAGGGATTTCCGGAGTCGGGTGTGTGGCGAGAGGATGACCGATTGCCCTTCTGCTGCAAGCAACAGGCGTATGCGTTCGAACAGGAATTGCGCGTTCTGCGGCGGGGTCCATCCGACCCGCCGCAGGCAGGCCAACTCGTCGGCCTGGACAGGTATGAATTGGGTGTGCAGCCCGGTGACTTGGTTGAACGAGTCTACGTGCATCCGGACACGGAACACTGGGTGTACGGGTTGATTCCCAGGCTCTTGGGCGAAGTTGTACCGTGGGACGCCTGATGTCCTATGCAAATGCGGGGCCGAAACCGCCCGCGGAAAGCGAACGCCACGAGGACCGGGTGCCCGCGCCGGATCACCTACAATAGCGAAAGCCCCGGCGCTGAGGCTGCCGAGGCTTCCTGCTCACGGGCGGTCGTGGAGTCCGCCCCCGAACCAGCCGACAGGAGGAGGATCTCCCGTGGCCGAACGCAGTGTACACCGCACGATGAACGCCGACACCTTCGAGGTCCTGGACCATGGCGCTTGAGACGGCGGTGCGAACCGAGTTTCTGCGGCTGCTCGAGCAGGATGCGGATTTCCGCACGGAGGTGCGCCGGCAGCTCCTGACCGCCGAGTTGATCGAGCTGCCGGAGCGATTTGCGGCCTTCGCCGGCCGCGTCGACGAGTTCATCGTCGGCCAGCAGACCTTCAACGCCCGCGCGACGGAACGGCTGGACGGCATTGACAAGCAGCTCGCCGACCACAACGCGCGGTTCGACGGGATCGACCAACGTCTCGACCGCATGGACACGCGGTTCGACGGGATCGACCAACGCCTCGACCGCATGGATGCCCGGATGCAGGCCATCACCGACGACCTGGGCGACCTCAAGGGCCACGCGGCCGGCCGCGCCGTGCGCGACCACGCCGAGACCCTCCCGGACCTGCTGGGGCTCGCCCACGTCGCCACTCTCGACCGGCGCGACCTGGTGGGCCTGCTGGCCCCGGCGGCCTCCGAGATTGCCGCCGGCGACCGGCAGAGCTTCTTCCGGGCCGACCTGGTGGTGGAGGCCAGAGCCGCCGACGGCAGCGTCTGCTACGTGGCCGTCGAGGCCTCGTACACGGCCGACCGTCGGGACAGCGACCGGGCCCGGCGCAACGCCGGGTACCTGACGCGCTGCACCGGACGGCCGGCGCACGCCGTGGTCGCCAGCCTGCGGAACGACCGGAACGTGCAGGCCCTGGTGGATGCCGGCACTGTCCACTGGCATCGGCTGACCGAGAAGGACCTGGATCCGGACTAGGCGTGGGTGGTGCTGCGCAGCCTTGAGGACACCCTGGCCAGCCACCCCCTGAACGATCTCCACCACGACGACGACCGGCTCGCTTGCCTGGCGGATCTCCATGGCCAGCAAGCGCCTGCGTCAACGACGCAGGCCGGCAGCTGCACGACCTCTGGGCACAGCAGGGCGAAGTCCTGACCCGCCGACTACCACCCCCGCCGAAGCGGGGCTAACGGAATCAGACGTCGGCCGACGGGATTCGGCAAGGAAACACCCCCGCCGAAGCGGGGCTAACCCTTGCACCAGTATATCGGGCGTTGTCCGAGGCACAGGCCAGAACGCCAGGGCAATCGCATGCTAATTGGACAGGACCTTAAGCAGGTAGCTATCGTTCCAACCGGTCTGCTTGCGCCTGGCGGCAATGCCGCCCTTGGCCGTGGTCTCCCGGCGTAGCAGGTTGAGCGCCATGCGCCGCAGGATGGACAGGTTGTGGACGGCATGGCCGATGCGGATGCGGCTTGCGTCCTCCCGGAAGGCCATGTCCAGGACCCAGTGGAGGGAGTTCTCAATCCCCCAGTGGCAGCGCACGGCCTGCAACAGGCTCCGCGCATCCGCCGGCAAACTGGAAATGTAGTAGCGGGTCTCCGCGGTGACCTGGTTCCCCTGCCGCCGTTGGGCCTCGAGCAGGACCAGGCTGTGCAGGTCGAGCCAGGCTCCGTCGGGGTTCACATACCGGCGGTATGCCGGTGTCCCGATGACCCAGCCGCGGCGCGTCTCGATGCGACCCTGGTTCTACGTGTCGGACGGCGCGGTGGTGTCCGTCCGATGGCCGACGATCAATGCGCGCATCGTCTTAGCCAACGGTGCGCAGTCATCCTTGTCCACATGCAACCGGGCGGACAGGCCGTTGTTGAGTTCCACACGCACGTAGGTCCGGCAAAAGAATCGTGTCTGCCCAAGAACCGGTTTTCGAACGCTGGTGGCCGTGTACACGTCGCACCAGTGCGTCTGTAGGCCCCGACCCGGGAGAGTCAGGTTGAGTTCTTCGCAACTCAAGCCCAACGTCCCTCTGGTCGTCGTCATTGCGTTGAAGATGAGCCCCAGTACGAACTGCCCAAGCAGTATTCCGACGCCGATGCCAATCAGAACCAGCACGATGACCAGTGGCCATTCCAGCCACGGCCATTGCTGGTTGTCCAAACCAGCTACATCGCCAACAGGACGTGCCACGAAAGCACCTATTACGGCCAGCAGGACGGTGATAAAGTCCTTGAGGGTGTGCTGGTTCAGCGACACCTGTTTGATGTCGTCGTAGTACGCGATCAGCGGCACTTCCGGTTGGGTGGGGTGTGTTGGGCACCGGATTGCGCAGGAGGCCGGGTGGGATGTTGCCCACGCCTTCGGTCCGCAGGTGGGCGCGCAGTTCGCCCCGGCGTACGTGCCGCTCCGCAGCGGATTCGTCTGCGATGCTCGACATCTCACCCGCTGTGGACACAACCTCTGATCTACCCATCCCCAGTCGGCGGGCGATCGTCGGGGTCGAGCAGATCGTGCCAGGTCGTCGGCGCGTCGCGCACGGCCAGCAGGCGCGGGACCGCATCGTCGGGCAGTCCGTGGCGCAGCCAGTTCTCCGCGATGCGCTCCTGCTGTGCCCGGGGAAGCACGCCGTCCAGCAGGCCGTGCATCGTGTCAATGGTGGCCGCCGTTCGCCCCCGCGCTTCACCGGCGGCTTCCCTTTCCCGCAACTTGAATTCCAGATCGGCTTCCCGACCGCGCCAGCGGTTCCGCCCCGCATCCCACCACTGGAAGCGGGGCAGGGGGGGCAGCTGCTCCGTGTCGGACAACGGCCCCGGGTCGGGAGCGGGTTCCCGCAGCCGCACTTGGGTGCCGCACACGGCGCTGAAATAGACGTCGGCCTCCGGGTCCTGCGCGTAGTGTCCATTGGGCTGCAGGCGGTGGATGCGCAGGATGGCCGGCGAATCGGGTTCGGGATCGCCGCCGGGATCGATGGTCCAGTACTCGGCGATGCCGAGATCGGCGTACAGTCGCCACTTCTCCGTCAGGTCCTTGGTGCTGGTGGAGGGGGACAGGATCTCCACCACCAGTTCGGGAACCAGAATGCCCGGGCCGACCCGCAGCGTGCGTTCTTCCTTGCCTCGCAGCGTACGGGCCGGCAACTCTTCTTCGATTGGCAGCACCACCAAGTCGGGCTCCACCTGTGTGCGCACTGCTCCCCCCTCGGTGCGCATGTCCGCCCGCGCCCCATATTCGGGATCAAAGTGAACCTCCGGTTCGCGTTCCACGCGGTTGCCGAGCAGGGCGCGGAGCACGCCCAGCAGGGCCACGAGGAGTTCCGGGTGTTTGAAGTGCTTCGGGCTCACGAAGCCGTCCTCATCCAGAATCTTATGGCGAACGTCTTCGCCCAGGTGGGGGTCGGTGGTCCAGTCGGCTTCGTACTCGTGGGCCTCGTCGTAGGTGTAGCCGGGATCGAAGTACCCCAACTCCGCCAGTGCGGCACGCCAGGCCTCGGGATTGTCCAGCCGCCAGGCAACGCGCTGTTCCCATGCCGCGCGCGCCGTGACCGCATCGGTGTCGCCGTGCCGGGGCGCGTCCCGCCAGTCCCAGTGCGGGTCGGGCTGCGCGGGTCCGGCAACCGGCCGCTGGGCTTCGCTTGCAACTGTGACCATGCGCGTCCTCCTGCTGCGTGTCGGGGTTCGATTGTATCCCGTTCCCGGTTCGGGTTGTCGGCCATCGGGCACGGCCTTTGTGAATATGGCTGTCGCGTCCGCAGGTTTTTGATGGGCTTGTGGGCGACCTGCGGGTTGTTCGTCCGATGGCCGCGCAGTGCGGCGGCAGTTATCCGCCTGTCCGTTGACCACGCTCCAGGCTATGGAATCCACCCCTGTGATCGCTGGCAGCATCGTTTGGGCGCACACATCGCCGCCGCTGCCAGTTGCGCCAGTCGGCGCAGATCGGCCACGGCGGCCGCCTGAAAGTCGCTTCCCGGCGCGTGGGCGGCCGATTCGGCAAGCCGGTGCGGGGGGCCTCGACATCCACAAGAAATCTTCTTGCATTGTGTCCGTTCCCGTCCCAGCACCGGTTGACTGGGCAAGGGGCCCGGCACAGGGGCTTTAGGCCATAAGATCGTCGGCCAAGGCGGGCTTGACAGCAACTTGTATGTTGTATTGACCCACAGATTAGGGAATCTGTGGGGTGGGTGAGAGGGGCGCGCCGTTAGCCACGGAGGCATCGCGGCCAGGCGCGCACGGGCCAGTGGGCGTGGAGTTGGGCTTGTCTGCTTGAAAGTTCGCGGTGGCTCAGGAGCCGGGGCCACCGCGACCGTTGTCGTGGCGTTGGGTCCGTGTCCGGGCAGGGGCCCTGCAGCCCCTGCCCGGTTTCATCTCGCTCCCGCCGGCAGACCCTCGTGGCATGCCTGCCGCGGTTCCCTCGGTCCTGATATCCCATTGGCCGCCCTCCGGCTTCGAGGGTTCCCCTCAGTTATCAGGATGTGATCATTCTGGCCGATTCAGTTGGCAGTGGAGTGTGGACGCGCTACCTTTTTGATATAGAGGTGCCGGAAGGCAAATACGTGAACTGCGACCCGAGGACACACCGGAGACACCCTGATGTTGTGACCCGAGGAGATTAACGTGACCAAAGGATTCCGTTTGTTCGGGAGCGCCTTGCTGGTGCTTCTGGCATTGGCCGTGCTCAGTGGTGGCAGCTTTGCCGGCGCCGACCTGTTCGACGCCGACTACTCGGATTGTCCCGCCCGCACCCGTTTGCGGAACGACCAGATTTCCGACTTGACGGTAACCCGCGTCTCCGATGAGGCGGATGAAGTCAACGTCGCGTGGGCGACCACCGATCCTACGACTTGGGGCCTGGGTCCCAACGGCTATAGCGCGCGCCTCGTGGCGATCCTGGACGACAACGACGGCGCCCCTGTGGCCCACACGTTGCCTCTTGGTTCGGGGATGACCACCTTCGACAAGGTCAAGACCGGTACCGCGGTGACGGTGCAGTTGGCGATCGTGGTCGTTGTTGAGGATGGCGAATACGTTGTCAGCGACATTCTGGAGACGAGCGTCAACCAGAGCCTGTCGCAGCCTTCCTTTGGCGGTCGGTGGCATCAACTCCTCGAGGGCACACCGGGATCGAATGACGTTACCAACGATGCCAATCCGGATATGGCCGGATTTCAGTACGACTCCAGGCAGATCGCCGACGGCATGATGTACTACGTCGGCTACAACGAGAACTTCGCGAACTACCGAAAGGGAACCGCCGTATACACCCACAAGCCCTTGACCCCGCGGCTGAGGATTGGCCTGGCCCACTCCGCCAACGAGACCGACGGCGAGCGTGAGGACGTTGACTTCGATGCCTACATCATTCGCATTGTTGACGCCGACGGCGATGTGGTGCCTGAAGCTGATGACATGGCGACGGTCAAGACAGACTACGGGCTTGGACAGAACAGCTCGACCGACACCGCCAATGAGACGCTGGTCAAACTGTTCATGCATGACATGCAGTACCCGAACTATCCGACCTTCTCCGACACCGGCACGATCATCGGGAACGTGGACGGAACCCCCCTGGACTACAACACGAATTTCGCACTTGTGGCAGGCACCCACATGGACACGGGCATCACCCTGAACAACATGCGCGTCGTGGACGGGCTCAAGATCATCGTGGGGGCACACAACCTCCCGGAGCGCGTTCTGGATCGGGATAGCACCCCGAATGTGACTCCGGCTTCGCTTTCGATTGTCAAGGTCGGCACGACGGGCGATGGCCAAACCCAATACCGCGACCCGGGTCAGCTGTTCGCCAATCCGCCGGATGAGCACCGCGATTTCCCGATCGATACGTTGCAGAGTGACGAAACCTACACACTCACGGCCTGGGCCGTCAACGACGACGACGAAATCATCAGTCCGGTGGCAACGCTCGAACTGCATCTGCTCAACAGGACGGTCACGCTTTCCGCCACGACCGGATTCCAGGACTACCTGAACGCCACGGCCGTCAGCACCGGCACGTTGATTGTCACCCAATTCACGGTGCTCAAGTAGCCGGTTGGGGATCGTCGGCGGGAGCACCGTGTTGCAGCCTTGGCGGGCCATTGCACAAGGCGCTCCCGCCTGACTTGGCGGGCACCGGGCTGGGGATGCGGGGAGCACGGCCGCATCCCGGTTGCGGTGGTGTTCAGGTGGTGTAGTGGAGGAAATCCCGGAAGTGTTCCGGGAACAGGGCCGTTGAGGGATGGGTATACCCACCCTGCAGTCCGCCAAGGCCCCTTGGAGCCAATCCTGAAGGCGTGACAGGCGGGTTCGGCGCGGGTGTGATGCCTGTACGGTTGGGCCTGGCTCCAGGGCAATCGCCTTCTGGTTTGGGCTGTGCCGCTTGTGGGCAGGTTCGGCGCATTGAAAGGCCAATACTCCTACAATGGACGTATGGCCGATACGAACCCAACCGCAACCCGAGCGGACGTCGCGGTACTCGAACAGGACCGGGACGCTGTCGCACCCGCATTGAATGCCGGCAACGGTGCGCCCGATCCCCGCGCCCTCGCGGTGGCGGCGGCATTGCAGCGGTACCTGCCCGACGCCCAGGTGCTGCTGTTCGGCTCGCGCGCGACCGGCAGCTGGCAACCGCGATCGGACATCGATCTGGCGGTGATTGGTGTGGAAGAAAGCACCGCGCCTGCGCTCAGAAATCAGGCGAAGCCTCACTCAAAGGTCGTATACGGTGATGCTGCACCCTACGTGCAGGTATTTACCTTCACGATGGCAGAGTTCGTTCGCTGCCGCACCGCACTGCCCCACATCGCCGGGCAGGTGCAACGCTACGGCCTCACACCTGCAGGAGAGCATCTGCCCCCCATGCCTCAAGACAAGCCGTGGCCCGAAGTTCAAAGGCTGCTGCATTCGTGTGTCAGAAATCTGTCCAAGGCGTTATACGCCCTGGTGCAGCCCGGCTTGCTCGACGCGGATGTGTTCTTCGCTCAGGGCGCACTCGAAAATGTGATCAAGGCTCGACTTACCGCGCTGGCGGTTGAGTTCGACAGGCATCATGAAATGGAAGAACTGGTCGATCGGTTGCCCCGTGACCAGCGCTGGCTGGTGGACATCTTCACGAGCGATCAGTTTGGACAGATGACGGCTGCCAGGAAAACCGGCATGTACGCAGGCGACACTTCTGCCTGGCAGGGCCTGTCCGACAACGCACACGATGTGGTGCTCACCGTGCAGCAAGCCTGCGGCCGCATGGAGAGCGAGATTCTGGAGTTGATGGGCAAAACCGTCCGCGATGTGCGGTATGACGCCGAATTGTGGATTGACGACGGGCCGCTCGCCGGTTGGGGCACCGTGCCCGTGGATCACGTGCGGATGGTCAACAGGCTGCGCACGAATTGCGACGGGTTGGTGCCGGTAGCGACGTTGGATCGGATCGAAAGGAACTGGTTGCGCCACGGCCCGCCCGCCGACGCAACTGTGCGCATTGCCGTTCTGGAAGCCAGGGCCGCGACCGATACCGATGCCTGGCGGGAATTGCTCGTCTCGCCGCCGCGCGAAGCGCCGCCATGGGTTGCAGAGTGACGAAACCTGCACACTCACGGCCTGGGCCGTCAACGACGACGACGAAATCATCAGTCCGGTGGCAATGCTCAAACTGCATCTGCTCAACAGAACGGTCACACTTTCCGTCACGGCCGGGTTCCAGGACTACCTGAACGCCACTGCGGTCAACGCTGGCACGTTGATTGCCACTCAATTCACGGTGCTCAAGTAGTCGGTTGGGGACCGTCGGTGGGAGCACCGTGTGGCAGCCCTGGCGGGCCTTTGCACAAGGCGCTCCTGCCTGACTTGGCGGGCACCGGGCTGGGAATGCAGGGCGCACGGCCGCATCCCGGTTGCGGTGGTGTTCAGGTGGTGCAGTGGGGGATGGCCCGGAGGCGTTCCGGGAACAGCAGGAGGTTGGGACCGCGCACAAGGGGATTCGCCGGTCCAGCGGTTGGCACGCGCAGGATCAGGTGGCACAGGAGGCGGCGGATCCCCGGCAGACTCGGCCCGCGGCCAAGCCGCGCGACCGGATGTCGCCAACGCCGGACACAGGTCCCGGGAAAGCATTGCGCACGCTTTCAAGGACTTGCATAAGCACGTCGGCTTTTTGCATGCAGCGTTGCCTCATTCAACTTCCGGAGGCGCTGCCCCTGTTCCCCTTGCGTTATGGTCAATAGATACGACATGGCCCGGTGGTCATGCTTTTCATGGTCGGCTGGAGGCCTTGATGCCATGGTATTGCCGGGGCGGCACGGGTCAGAGGCGTTCCCGAGGGTGGGGGACGTCATCGCGTGCCTGTGATGGTCCGTCGCGCAGGCCGAGTATTTCCTCCCAGAGGTGTGGGGCAGCCTGGACCGCGAACACGAGTTCCGTAACATCGTTCGGCAGGCCCGTCGATGTCCAGTGGGCCGCGACACGTGTCAGGATGGAGTCCTGTTCCTCGGCCGGCAACACCTGCGCCAGCAGGTTCAGGGCCATGCTCAGCGCGCCCTCCGCATGGCCTTCGGCACGGCCCTCCGCATGGCCCTCCGCATGGCCCTCCGCACGACTTTCGGCCAGGCCGAAGGCATAGTCGGATTCCTGGTCGCGCCAGCGTCCCGTCTCGGGGTCCCGCCACTGGAACATCGGGGCCATGCTCGTGTCCCGGGGCGGCAGCATGCGCAGGTCCGTGTCACAGGCGTCGCTGTGCACCGTCGAGCCCGTTGCGACCAGGTCGTAATGCCCGTCGGCCTGCAGACGATGCAGTTCCAGGTACGGCGGACGCACCGCGTCCTGGCCGTCGGCCGGACTGCCGGGATCGATCAGCAGGTATTCCTGCACGCCGAGGGCCTCGTACAGGGCGCGCTTGTTCGCCTTGTCCTTGTCTTCGGTGCTGTGGGACAGGACTTCGGCGATCAACACCGGTACGGGATGTGCGTCGTCGGTATGCAGCACGCGGGATTCGGGCAGCCTGCCGTCGTCCCAGTCCGCCGGCAACACCACCAAATCCGGCCGCACCATGGTGCTGGGGTGGCCCCCCGGGGTTATCAGGCCTAGGCGTTCCCCCAGTTCCGGTGGGAAGTAGTAGTCGGGCTCGTTCAGGACGCGGAGTGCCTGGCTGCTGCCGTGGCGGCGGCGCATTTCGGTGCGCAGGATACCGATGACAGGATTGTGATCAGGACCAATCGGGGTCACAAAGTCGTCCTTGTCGAAACAGGCCTGGTGGATTTCACCGCCGGCGTAGTCGGGATCCGTAGTCCAGTCGTCGCCGTATTCGTGGCTCTCGTTATAGGTGTAGCCGGGCTCGTAGTGGGGCAGGCTTTCCAGTTCGCGCTGCCACACTTCGGGGTGGGCGACCCGCCAGGCGGTGCGCCACTGCCGCGCGGCCCGGGCCACGGCCGCATCCGTGTCACCGCGGTGTGGAGGGTCGCGCCAGTCCCAGTCCCAAGGCCAAGGCACCGCGGCGGGTGCCGCGGCCATGGTGGACTCCGTGTCCGGGCTGTCCGCGCTGGGCACCGCCACAGGGGCGCTTCCGGCCCTGGCGACTTCCCGTTCTAGGACCGCCGTATCGGTTGCCATGTGCACACCTCTCGTCGGCAAGGTTCCGAGGTCGCCATTCTACATGGGCACCAAGTCGGACCTTGTACAACCTTGAGCGGTGGAACAGGGGGCGGCTGCGGTCGTGCGATATGCCACTTTGTCAACGCCCTGGGGGCTGCCGGGTCCCTGCCTGGTTTCATCTTGCCCCCGTCGGCCAGGCCCTCGCGGTGAGCCTGCATTCGGTTCCCTTGGCCCTGATACCCCATTTGCCGCGCTTGGTTTCGAGAGTTTCTCTATGTTATCCATGTGGCCCCGATCACCGTCAAATTTGACACTGTATAACTTAATTTACGTGGGAAGTGCCGGTCAGTCGGCGTATTCTGTTACTGTATTTGGTACCTGATTGTTGCACCCGTATCGTTGAATATATTTATCCGCTTGGCTTTGACTTTAAACAAAATGAAATTGCCCTGCCGATTCGGTTGGCAGTGGGATGTGGACGCGCTACCTTTTTGAATAGAGGTGTCGGAAAGCATATGCGTGAACTGCGACCCGAGGAGGGACACCGTGACCAAAGGAGCCCGTTTGCTCGGGAGCGTCTTGTTGGCGCTTCTGGCATTGGCCGTGATCAGTGAAAGCAGCTTCGCGGGCGGCGATCTGTTCGACGCCGACTACTCGGATTGTCCCGCCCGCACCCGTTTGCGGAACGACCAGATTTCCGACTTGACCGTAGCCCGCGTCTCCGATGAGGCGGACGAAGTCAACGTCGCGTGGGCGACCACCAATCCTGCGACTTGGGGTCTGGGTCCCAACGCCTATAGTGCGCGCCTCGTGGCGATCCTGGACGACAACCACGGCAACCCTGTGGCCCAAACGTTGTCTCTCGGTTCGGGGAAGACCACCTTCGACGAGGTCAAGACTGGTACCGCGGTGACGGTGCAGCTGGCGATCGTGGTTGCCGCCGCGGATGGCGACTACGTCATCAGCGACATTCTGGAGACGAGTATCAACCAGAGCCTGACGAAGCCTTCCTTCGGCGGCCGGTGGCATCAACTTGTTGAGGGCACACCGGGATCGAATGACGTTACCAACGATGCCGATCCGAATACGGCCGGACATCAGTACGACACCGAGCAGATCGCCGGCGGCATGATGTACTACGTCGGCTACAACGATAACTTCGCGAACTACCGGCAGGGAACCGCCGTATACACCCACAGGCCTTTGACCTCGCGGCTGAGGATTGGTCTGGCCCACTCCGCCAACGAGACCGATGGCGAGCGTGATGACGTTGACTTCGATGCCTACATCATTCGCATTGTTGACTCTGACGGCGATGTGGTGCCTGAAGGTGACGACATGGCGACGATCGCGACAAACTACGGGCTTGGACAGAACAGCCTGACCGACACCGCCAATGAGACGCCCAACAAGCTGTTCGTGCATGACATGCAGTTCCCGAATTATCCGACCTTTTCCGCCACCGGCACGATCATCAGGAACGCGGATGGATCACCCCTGGATTACACAACGAATTTTATATTTGTGGCAGGCACTCACTGGGACACTGGCATCACCCTGGCCAACATGCGCGTCGTGGACGGTTTCAGGATCAACGTGGGGGCACACGACCTCCCTGAGAACGTTCTTGATCGGGGGGAACCAAGAATGGTGACACCGGCTTCGATATCGATTGTCAAGGTCAGCACGACGGGCGACGGTGAATCCCAATACCGCGACCCGGGTCAGCTGTTCGCCAATCCGCCGGATGAGCACCGCGATTTCCCGGTCGATACGTTGCAGAGTGATGAAACCTACACAATCACGGCCTGGGCCGTCAACGATGACGACGACGTCATCAGTCCGGTGGCAACGCTCAAACTGCATCTGCTCAACAGGACGGTCGCGCTTTCCGCCGCGACCGGGTTCCAAGACCACTTGAACACTACGGCTGTCAACACCGGCACGTTGATTGTCACCCAATTCACGGTGCTCAAGTAGCCGGTTTGGGGACCGTCGGCGGGAGCACCGTGTGGCAGCCTTGACGGGCACCGGGCTGGGGATGCAGGGAACACGGACGCATCCTGGTTGCGGCCGTGTTCAGGCGGTGCAGTGGGGGATGTCCTGGAGGCGTTCCGGGAATAGCGCCGGTGGTTTTGGCATGTCGGGGAAGCGGGGGGTGGTCGGGACCGACCACTGGTGCTATACAGGTAGCGCAGCCGCCCTACGCCTCCGAACTGAACCCGGTCGAACACTTCTTTCGGAAGCTGTGCCAAGCCCTCGAGGGCCGGGTCCATCCGACCCTGCAGGCCAGGCGGGACGCGCGGGAATTGATCCTGAAGACGTGGCTGGGCCTGGATCCGGAAGATCCTGACCGACCTGTCCGCCGGCCCTCAAGCAGCATAATCATGTGGGGTTGGCATGGCACGAAACACGGTCTGTCAAGGCCCCGCTACGATTCCCTGCCGTATCCGCCTTGGGCGAGGTACAGGTCCTTGGCGTCCCTGGTCGTTCCATCCATATCGGTGCCGTTCCCGCGTCCGGAACCCAATCGCAATGGGACTTATATACGATGGTTGACACCACGCATATCCGGTTCACGGGTCGCGGGAGTCCCTTTGGTCGGCCGCAAGGCCGACCAGGGAGGGAGCGCTCCTCGCCGTGCAGCAGCCCCAGTCCCACGGGCCGAAACGGGTGCGGACGGAAGTCCCGCCCGCACCAGGATGTTGAGCGCCGCATTGTGGTCGGCGTTCGCCCGGAACCCGCAGGCTCCGCAGCGAAACACCGCCTGCGACGGTCGGTTTGACTTGGCTGTGTGCCCGCACCGGCTGCAGGCTTGCGAAGTGTAGGCCGGGTCCACATACACCACTTGGCCGGCCTTGTACTCGAGCTTGCGTTCCAGCTGTCCCCAGCCGGATGCCAGGATGGCACGGTTGAGACCGGACTTCTGCTTCACGTTCCGGCCGGGGTTCTCGACCGTGCCTTTCGCACTCTGCGTCATGGCCTTGGTGTTCAGGTCCTCAAGCACGACGGTGTGGGCCGTGTCGGCAACCTTGCGGCTGATTTGGTGTGTGGCGTTGTCCCGGCGCCGGGCGCGCTTGCGCTGCAGTTTGCGCAGTTTCCCGCCGGTCCCGCGGCGTCGGTTCGAGCCCTTCTGTTGCCGGGCCATCCGGCGCTGGTACCGCTTGATCTTCGCGTCCTCGACGGTCGTGTCGGGGAGAGCGTGTACGGCTCCGGTGCTGTCCGTGGCCTGCCCCACGTTGCGGTCAATGCCGACGGCCCCGTCTGCCGCAGGCTGGCACACGTCCGGATGGTCGACCGGCACCTCGAACACGATGTAGGCGTACCACTTCGGCTGCTTGCTTTCGGACTCCTGCCGTATGCGCACGGTCAGCGGCTGGCCGTCGGCATACCGGTGGATGGGACCAAGACGCGTCCAGCCCATCTTGGGGATGTATAGACTCCCGTTCCGGATACGCACGTTGGACGGGACGGTGAAGGCGGGCTTGGTGTAGTGCTTGGCCTTGTACTGCGGACGCCCGTGGTCCGGACGGTCCGGGTCGAAGAACGCGGCATAGGCGTCGCCCATGTACTTGCAGACATAGCGGACGATTGCGTAGCTGTAGTCCTGCAGCCACTCGTTGCCAGGCGCGTTCCGCAACTGTGTGAACCGCTTGCCGAGCGTGAAGAAGGTCGGATCGCCCGGGCCCGGCCCCAGTTTGCCGGACGCCTTCCATTTGCGGTAGTCCGCCTCGTGCCCGGCCAGCACATGGTTCCATGCAAACCGGCAGGCACCCGCCAGTTGTTCGAGGTACTGGCCGTTGGCAGCCGTGCCGGGATACAGACGCACACGCAAGGTCCGTATGACGGTTGGGGACTCTTGCGTTGTAGACTTCGGGGTGCTGGTCATGGTGCTACCTTCACCGTGTCCGGTCGAGGGCCCGATTCACAGTCGGGTCCTCTCTTTCGCAGAAATTGTAGCACAAAAGTTTGACTGTCAACTATTCGATATAAGCCCCATCGCAATCATTCAGGAACCGTGCATGTCGCCCCCGCGCAAGATCGCCACAATCCATGACGCGCTCTTCCTGAAGACCATGGAGGTGCAGGTCGCCGCTGCGGCCTGGTTGGAGGCTAGGCTCTCCCGCGACTTGGCCTCCCGGATCGACTGGTCGACTCTGTCCTTCCGCAACGAGACCTTCGTGGACGAGGAGATGCGGTACAGGGCGATTGCATCTAAATTGGTTTGGGCTTGAGACCAATCAGTTGACACAGGTAGTTCTTGTCCCAACCCGCCGCCAGCCGCTTGTTGGCGATGCCCACCTTCAGGGTGCGGTCCTGCCGTAACAGGTTGTGGGCGATGCGCTTGAGGATGGCCATGTTGTGGGCGGCATAGCCCGTGCGGATGCGGCTGTCGTCCTCGCCGAAGGCCACGTCCAGGACCCAGTGGTGGGCATTTTCGATGGCCCAGTGCCCGCGCACCGCCTGCAACTGGAGCCGGGCCTGGGGCGGCAGGCTGGAGATGAAGATGCGGATATCGGTCGTGACCCGGTCGCCGCAGCGGCGTTCGCACTCGACCCAGACCAGGCTGGCCAGGTCGCACCATTCGCGGTCGGGGTCGGCATGGGCGAGCAGGGCGGGGTCGCCGGTCGTCCAGCAGCGGCGGGTTTCGATGCGCCCGTGGTCCTTGCCGACTGTGTCCGCATAGTCGTGGGCATAGTCGGCGAAGTGCTCGGCCCGTTCCAGGGCGAAGGTGTCCTCCAGACGCGCGTGGAGTCCCTTGTGGTTGTCCCGGACGCGCAGCACGTAGTCGGCCCCCTGCTGCCGAATCTGGCGCGCGATCGCCTTCTGGCAACCCATGGCGTCCAGGGTCACGATGCAACCCTTCAGACACAGCATGCGCAGCAGCTCCGGGATGGCCGTGATCTCGTTGGACTTGTCGTCCACCGCCGTCTGGGCCAGCACCAGACGGTTGGCCTGGGCCCAGGCGCTGACCAGGTGCAGAGGCCCCAGGCCCCGCCCCCGGTCGTGGGAGCCGCGCACGCTCTTGCCGTCGACGGGCACGACCTGGCCCGCGGTCAGCTCGAAGGCCTCCTGCACCCAGTCCCGGAAGCCCTCCTCGAACCCGCTCGCATCCAGCCGTGCGAAGACCCGCCCCAGCGTGTCGTGCGAGGGGATCCCGTGCGGCAATGCCAGGAAGGTGCGCAGCCACGCCTCGTTGAGCTGGCCGAAGAGGGCGATGGCCACAAAGCTGTCGGCGCCGCAGATGACGGCCAGTACCGACAGCACCAGGATGTCCGTCAGGGGGTGCAGCTTGGTCCGGTCCACCCGGGGATCCTCCAGGGCGTCCAGGATTTCGACCAGGGACGAAGGCATCGGGCTGTCCATGAGGGGCTCTCCGCAGGCTGAATCCGGAATCGTCCATTGTAGCCCTGCGTCCACCTGCCCCGGTACCCAATTTAGATGCAATCGCCCTGAGATGCGGTACGGCTCCGTGGATGCCCTGTTTGAGGTTCAGTACAATGGCGAGGAACAGCTGTCGCTGTATGTGCTCGTGGAGCACCAGACGGACGTGCAGCGGTTGATGGCGTTGCGGATGTTGCGGTACTGTCTCCGCATCTGGGAGCGGGAAGCGGCCAACCTGCCGCCTGAGGACAAACTCACGCCCATCGTGCCGGTTGTATTTCACCAGGGTAGGCGGAAGTGGAGCGCGGAGACGAGTTTCGAGGACCTGTTGCCGGAGGCGGTACGTCGGTGGGCAACGACGCCTAGATTCACGCATGTGCTGATGGATCAGACGGGGATTGCACCGGCCGAGGTGCGCGGCGGGTACCGGGGCCGGATCATGGAACTGTCCCTGGCCATCGCCTTCGGCTGGCACGTGCGGGAAGCCCTGCCGCTGTTGCGGCAGCTCCTGGACGAGCTGCCGTCGCAGGAGGCACCCGACAACTATCGCGGGTTTGTGAACAACTATCATCACTTGACGGGTACGGAGGACATGAAGGACGAATACAAACAGGCCGTTGGGGACATTGACCTGAGCCTGCTCGACGGCACGAACCCGTACGACCTGTTCCTGCTTGACGGGGCCAAGCGGAAGTTCGGTCCCAAGCTGACGAATGCCTTGGAGGATTCCCGGCGCGAGGGTATCGAACAGGGTATCGAACAGGGTATCGAACAGGGTATCAACACCGTTGTGTCCAGGATGCTGGACCAGGGCATGGACTGGCAGGTCATTGAGCAACTCACCGGCGTGGATGAAGCCCGGTACCGGGAGTCGGCGCGGCCAGCCGCCAACGGAGCGAACGGGGCATCCGATTGACATGGCTGGGCCGTGCCCTGCTCCGTGCCCTGTCCGTCTGTCACACTGTGGCCCGTTGTGGGCTGGTACCGCAACGTCTTGATCCCGGGACCGGTAATAGGCTCCGGATGTGGCTTGACTGCCAGGTGATCATGCAGCAACCCTTGCCATAACCCATTTCGGAAACAATGGTGTTGGCGGCCCGGTATCCAGGCCGTCTTCGGGTCCGTCAACCGCTGGCACAGCGAGGACAGGCGGACCCCTTGCACCGGGGCCCCTGTCGTCGAGGGGGCGGTGGTTCGTAGAGTGCGATGTCCGACCGCATGTGTACGACAACCTGGAGCTGATCTCCCATGGCTTGGATCATTGGGTCCGGAAGGGGATTGTCGGCCCCGAGCCACCCACCCCTCGTTGCCGTCCCAGCAGGACCCGGGCGGTCGGCGGCGGCTCTCAAACAAGGAACGGCTACCCGGACCGTTCGGTTTCCCATCAGTCCGTGCTCTCCAGGCATGCGCAGCCCTGTCCATTTTGCTGCACAACTCCCATCGCAATCATCCTCCCGCTCTGTGGTGTTGCAGGTAGTACAATCGAGTGGTGCTGCGGGGCAACAGCGAGTGGCCGTAGGCCCCATGCCCAACACGTGGCCTGAAGCTCGGGGCGTCTTGGAAACCGGGATGGTCCGGTCAGGGCGCGATGCCCGGGCTCAGGGAAAACGCTGCTGCCCAATGGCCGCCGGCGGTTAACAGGGGGTGCAAACCATGGCAGTGAGCACTGCCACCCAGGAAGAGTTCCTGCGGTTGTTGGACGAGAATGCCGAGTTCCGGCAGCAGGTGCGCCAACGCATCCTGAGCCAGGAGCTGATCGAGTTGCCGGAGCGGTTTGCCGTCTTCGCCAGTCGCGTGGACGAGTTCATCACCGAACAGCGGGCAATCAATGCTCGCGTGGAGAAACGCTTGCAGGGCATCGCCGACGACATAGGCATGCTCAAGGGCAATGTGGCAGTCCGAGCCACGCGTGACAATGCCGAGAGGATCGTGGAACAGGTACTGGACCTGCATCCCCTTTCCATTCTCTCCAGGTCGGAGTTGATAGCCATGCTGAGACCCAAGGCCTCCGAGATCGAGCGGACTTGGAGGCACAGTTTCTACCAGGCCGATTTGGTGATGCGGTGCGAAGCCGACGACGGAACTGTGCACTACATGGCCGCTGAGGCTTCCTACACGGCCGACCGGCGAGACTCTGACCGGGCCCTGCGCAACGCGGGCTTGTTGACACGGTGCACCAACGCCCCTGCGCATGCCGTCGTTGCCAGCGTGAGAAACGACCATGAAGTGCAGGAACTGGTGGATGCCGGCAAGGTCCACTGGTTCCTGCTGACGAACCGGGACCTGACCCCGGACTAGTGCCGACTGGCACCATGGCTTCGGACTGGAGGGCGCGCAGCACGGACTGACGCCGATGAAGTAGAGGCGACAGCCTCGGGCGCGTCGGGTGCAATTTGTCAGGGGATCGCGTATAGGCCATCACCGCTCTACAGCGTGGGATTCGGGCCTTGCGGATATTGCTGCACAAGTCCAATTTTGTTGAAAGCCTGTCGGTGCCGGCCGTGACCTGGCCAGTATGGTCCGGGTGGAGGCCGAGTGCTTCTGTGGAGACCGGGTCACGACCGGTATCCATGGCTTCCGACCTGCCCGTAGAGTCTGCCTCCTTGCTGATGGCGGTGCGTCTGTGCTGGAGCATCGAAAAAGTCCATCACGGGGTTATGGACACCGTCTTTCACCAGGATGACAGCCGCATCCGTACGGGACAGGCCGTCCCCAACATGGTCATCCTCAAGCGCATCGCTTAACACTCGAAGATCCGGACAGCGAGGCTTGTCCGTTGTCCGGGATCCGATACCACAACCGTCGGGCAGTACGCCGGAACCCGCTCAAGTCCCGCCTCACTGCCCAACCTGCCGACCTGGGGAACCCTGGCGCTTGCCTCGCCTACTGGTCCTGTCGACACAAGCCGTCATCACGGCAGGAACGCACTTGACTAATTTGTGAACACATGTACTATATTGATTGGTGTTCACCATCAGGAGGCATGTGTCATGTTCAAGGAGTTTCTGTTTGGAACCAAGGCCGACATGGTCGAAAGGGGCTTGATCCTGGCGGCCATCGTGGCCACCGCCATGGCGGCGTGGACGACGCTGGGCGGCAACATCAAAACCAAGATCGAGGCCATCAGCACACAGATCACGAGCAGTGGCTGATGTCGGCTGCCATGACGGCACCCAACGTCCGACCTGGACGGCCGTCCGGCCTGTTCTCCTCCTCGCAGGGGGACATGGTTGAGGCGGCCGTCACCATGCCCCTGCTGCTTCTGGTGACCTTCGCCCTGATCAACTTCGCCCTGGTCGGACATGCCCGGAACTCCGCGCAGAATGCCGCCAACCACGGGGCCCGGGTCGGTGCGGTGACCGTGTCCGGTGCGGGCTCGGCCGCCAGGCAGGAAGCCGAACGCCTGATGGCCAACTGTTTGTGCACCTACGCGGTGACGGTCAGTGCTGCCAACGCTCCGGGGGATACGGTCACGGTGGCTGTGGCCTGGACCGTGCCCAGTTACATGGACGGCTTCCTGCAAGTCATGGGCGGATCCGCGCAGGGCGATTTCAGTGGAACCGCCTCGGCCTCCCATCGCAAGGAGGGATGGTAGGGGCGGGATGGTCAAGTTCGTCAGCGGCCGCAAGGCGGACATGGTGTGGTCCGCACTCCTGTTCATCACCATCTTCCTGCCCTTGGCCAGCCTGTCCGTCGATGTTCCCGAATACTTCAGGGTGGCCACGCTCCTGCAAGGCGCGCTTGATGCCTCTGCCCAGCAGGCGGTCAACGACTGCCTGGACCTCGAGGGGTTCAGCCGGACGGGCACGGCAAGGCTGAAGTCCGCCTGCATCCAACAAGCGGCAGGTCAACGCTTTGGTTCGGAAACATCCAGTCTCGCGACCGGGGGACACAGTCCGGTGCTGATGTCCGTTGCATGCTCCAACGGGTGCCGGTCCCTGCAAGTGCAGGGCGTGGTTACCACCAGGGTGTTCTTCTCCCTGTCGCCCCGGATTCGCATCGTCCG
This sequence comes from Caldilineaceae bacterium, assembly GCA_965219935.1. Taxonomy (GTDB): domain Bacteria; phylum Chloroflexota; class Anaerolineae; order Caldilineales; family Caldilineaceae; genus Bin34. The sequence continues at coordinate 4,157,468 of CBDCOU010000003.1, forward strand.
GGCGGCCCGGTCCGATGTCCGCATGGTGCACGGTTGACCCATGCAGGTACGGTTTGACCTGTCCTTGGTCCGTGTTCAAATTCGTCATGCCGTGGTGGCCGCCGTGTCCTGCGTCTGTGTCCTGACCGGATTGCTGGGCTTCGCGGTGACCGCCCCGATGGAGTCTCCCCAGGTTCTGGTTCCGGCGCGCTGGAAGGCCCTGCAGACGAAGCTGGCGGTACAGCGCGAAGTTGAAGGCTTGGTTGTGGACTTGGCTTACCTGGCCGGTCTGCTCCGGGAGGGCTCCGCCGACTCGGTACAGGTGACACTGGTGGCACAACGGCTCCGTGCCCGCTATCGGGAAGGCGAGCCGGCTACGGCCGCAGCCCGTGCCGCGGTCGTTGCCGCGGCCGAATCCGCCGTCAGGGAAGTACAAGGCGCCGCTTCACCCCGCGAAGTCGTGGCGGCACTCGAAGACGCAAGGGTGAAGTTGGTCCGCGTCACGCAGCCATGAGTTGGCCTACCGAACTTCCATCTCCCGTACCGGCTGCCCATGGCCTCGGATCTCAAGAGCATCCGGGGTACACAACTCTGTTCACTCGGATTGGTACCCGTGGCTGGTCCGCGTTGGTTTCCTACAGCGAGGCGTGGTCCGCGTCGGAGCTTGGAGCCTGGCCTGCATCCGGTTCCCCGCTCGCGGTGCTGCGCGGTCTGGGCCTCATCGGTTTCGAGCAGCTGCCGGTCGGATCCGCCGGAACCATCTCGGTTCTCTACCTTACGCCCGCAGGACGCAGACGCCTGTTGGAGATGCGACTGTCTCCCGTCCACACCGAATACGAATGGCTGCGGGACAGGTGGGGCACTCGGGCCGGGGAACATCATGGCCAAGTCATTCTGTTTACAGCCTTGGCTCGCAGGTTTGGATACCACGCCGAAGTGGGGGTCGCAGCTCCCGGTCAACGACTGTTTGCCGATGTGAAGTTGACCCGGGAGGACGGAACCGAGGCCTGGTGCATGGTGGAATCCGGATCCCATCGGGATACGCACCCCCTTGACCGCTGGCGACGGTTGGGGCGGTGCCAGCCGTTTCTGCCCTTGGTCGCGCCTGACCGGACAACCATGAACCGGCTCGGGGAACAGGCGCGGCCCCACATCTACAGGGTTCGCCTGACGAACCTGGATGAATTGCTCCTCAATGTCGACAGCGGTAACAATCGACTGTGGCTAGCCGACGTAGACCGGTTTCGCGATGCCGACCGTGGACGCAATCGGGTTGTTCCGGGATTGAGGAGCAGGCTTGTTTTCCAGTTTCAGGGCCATGTTCGGGCCCGTGCAGTTCAACGTAGTCAACAGGGTCCTTGGCGTGCAACAGGTGTTTAAGGCATGTCATGGCGAACTGTCACGAACTCCGCGCCCCCAATAGAGGCCGGATACCAACAGCTTGTCGGCAATGTGGATGTACACGACAACGTCCAACAACTCGGATTACTTCGGGCTGCAGGTGCCGAGTAACTGCCTGAACATGCCAGTTGTGCGTTGATCTGCCGGAAAGCGGTGTGCAAGGCAGACTGCGACTTCCCGGTCCGGGTGAAGGTGCGGCAGGGCATGGTCCGGTGTTTGATGTGGCCGAACACGCGCGACATTGTTCAGTTCCGGGCCGGGGATGGCAGATGCCGCGGGTGGGTGCCTCGTCTCGCCGGTTGTGCCTTGTGCATCTGCGTCGTACCGGCACTGTGCTGGGTGGTCCTGGCCTCTGCGAAGGGGTGGCGGATCCCGAAGTATGGCCTAACCTGCGCAACCTGATTCGGGTACGCACCAAACGCAACGGACCGCACAGGCGTCGGTAGTGCTCGGTGCGTTACTGCATCTTGAGCCGATCCGTGGGTACTGAGGCACTGCTGGATCTGGTCCGCGCCCGCTGGCGGGTGTCCTCTGGCCGCGGGAACGACCTGCACCGCACCATGGATGTGCGGTTTCGGGAGGATGACGGTCGCAGGCGCACGGGCCACGCTCCCGCCGTGATGGGTAGCCTGTCGCAGGATGCCCTGAATTTGGAGCGGACGGTTCAACAGAATTTCCGACCGGATTTGTCCATTGGCCTACGGCGGGACCGGATCGGATACCGACCCTGAACGGCGACTTTGCGTTTGCCGTGGACGGAAAGGCTCGAACAGTCACCATCTGCCTCATGTCGGTCTCAACCCGGTATAATGCGGCAAACGTTGCCGGCATCCGTGTGGCGGGTTCATCAAATAGGGTAAGGCCTCCGACGGCATCACGATGTCCCAAATAAAGATCTCTGGTTCTCCCCGCAAACCTGCCGGGACTCAATTTTACCGTTGTGCTCTGCAGGTCAATCCACTCTCCTACAAGAAGCAATTCCGGGGTCGTTCGGCTGCCGCAGATGAAGAAACACATGCGGCCTCCATCATAAAATCGGCTTTGGCAAATGACATCAAAGTAATCGCGATCACCAATCACAATGATGCTAAGGCCGCTTCAACATTCCAAGATGCAGCCAGAGGTACAGGTATTACCATATTCCCCGGTTTTGAACTTGAATCCTCCGATGGGATTCATATTCTATGTCTGTACGCGCCGCAAACGGATGCCGAGCAGCTTGGACACTTCCTCGGTGAATTTGGCATTCGAAGTGCAAAGCCGTCAGCAGAGTCGGCAAACACCTCCTTTGTGGACACACTGTCTAGGGTCAAGGCTCAGGGGGGCATCGGGATCGCAGCTCATGCAACCAGCGACAAGGGGCTGTTCACTGCCCTTATGGGACAGGCGCGCGCCAAAGCCTGGCGTTCACCGGACCTGATGGCCATTCAAATCCCCGGGCCGGTGGACAATCTCCATCGAAAGGTGTTGCCAATCGTTCGCAATGAGGTCACGGACTACCGCCGTCGTTATCCTGCAGGCGAGAATCTGGCTGTGGCTGTGGTCAATGCCATGGACGTGGTTGAGCCCGAAGATCTGGCTCACCCGGCTGCATCCTGTTGGATCAAGATGTCCAGGGTATCCATCGATGGTTTGCGCCAAGCCTTTCTGGATCCCGACTCGAGAATTCGACTCAATAGCGATCCGCAGCCGGAAGATCACACTGAAATCTTGAGTCTGACGTGGGAGTCGGGCTTTTTGGACGGGATGGCTATTCACTTCAACACCAATCTGAATGTTCTGATAGGGGGGCGCGGAGCAGGGAAATCCACGGTGATTGAAAGTCTGCGCTATGTACTGGACAAGGAGCCCGTTGGTGACGAAGCGGCTCGGACACACGGCGGAATTGTCCAGCAGGTGCTGGGGCCGGGAACGAAACTGTCTCTTCGTGTGCGGACAACGCGTCCATCCTCCCGCGAATATATTGTTGAACGGTCCGTGTCGCAGTCTCCTGTTGTCAAGGATGATAGCGGGCAAATTTCCCAACTGCGACCCGTTGACATTCTGCCAACTGTCGAGATCTTCGGACAGCACGAAATCTTGGAACTCGCCCGAAACCCGGTGAAACGGACATCGCTCCTCGATCGGTTCCAGGAACGTGACGACTCGCTGGCACAGCGCGCGGTCAACGTACAACGGAACCTTAAGGAGACACGCCAGTCGATTTTGTCGACCAACGTCGAACTCCAACAAGTGGAAGACCAATTGGCCTCCTTGCCGAAACTTGAGGAAACCCTTGGGCGGTACCAGGAGGTTGGGTTGGAAGAACGTCTTAAGGAGCGAAGCCTGCTGATTCGAGAACAGCACATCCTGGATTCCATACCTGAGCGTCTGAGCACTTTTCGTGAGGCTCTGGAGTTGCTCCGCCAGGAGTTGCCCGTCGATCTTGCGTTCGTGTCGGGCCAGGCAATGGCCGAACTTCCCGGCCGGGCTACTTTGGCTGAATTGGTTCCCGTGTTGCAGGAACTGGGACGTGAACTGGAGCAGGTGGCGACCCGGATGGAGAAGGCTCTCCAACGATCCGATGCCGCTGTAACGGCTGTCCGGGGGAAGTGGGAAGCACGGAAGATTGCGGTTGAAGACGAGTACCAGCAGATCCTTCGTGGTTTGCAGCAAGCCGCAGCGGATGGAGAAGAATTCATCAGGTTGCGCGGTGAAGTAGAGCAACTTCGTCCTTTGCGCAAGCAATTGGACTTGCTCCAACGGTTGGAGCAAGAGCATATGGAACGTCGAAAGCTTCTTCTGGCTGAGTGGGAGACGATACAGACTGCCCGGTTCGATCGGTTGACGAGGGCTGCAACGTTGGTAAGTGAACGGTTGAATGGCCGGGTGAAGGTGGAAGTCACTTTTGCCGGGGACCGGGGACCGCTGCATGAGGCTCTGAGGACCGAGATTGGGGGACGTCTTTCCGAGGCGATCGACACACTCATGCAGGTACCGGACTTTTCCATGGCCGAGTTTGTTCAATGTTGTCGTTCCGGCGCAGACAAGCTCAGACAAACCTACTCCATTCCTTCGAAGCAGGCAGCCCGGTTGGCACAGGCATCAAAGGAGGCCCTGATGGTGCTTGAGGAGCTGGAACTGCCTCCCACGACTGAGATTTGGCTCAATACCGCTCCTGTAGGTGATCCGCCATCTTGGCAGGCCATGGACAGTCTCTCCACGGGTCAGAAGGCCACTTCACTGTTGTTGCTGTTGTTGCTGGATTCGGATGCGCCTCTTATCATCGACCAGCCCGAGGATGACCTGGACAACCGTTTCATCACCGAGAGTGTGGTACCGGCCATGCGCAAGGCCAAACGGCAGCGTCAGTTCATCTTCTCCACGCACAATGCCAACATCCCGGTGCTGGGGGATGCAGAGCTCATTCTGGGATTGACCCCGTTTGGGGAAGCTGGTTACGGGAAAGCCGAAATCAGGCCGGAACACAGGGGATCGATCGATTCTGGTCCGGTGCGAGAATTTGTGGAGGAGATTTTGGAAGGAGGCCAGGAAGCCTTCGAAACCCGAAGGCTGAAGTACGGTTTCTGAGACGAATCATGAACAGGGCGGAACTGATTGAAATCGTCCGGCGGGGAGAGAATTCCGGAGTTGAGTTCAAACGAGACGACATTACCAAAGACTCGTTGGCCAAGGAGATTGCGGCACTGCTGAATCTGGAAGGGGGCTACATCCTGTTGGGCGTCGAGGATGACCAAACCGTGTCGGGCGTGACCGGAGATGCGCAGCGGAGAGAAGAATGGGTGATGCAAGTGGCTGGGGAGCTGGTGCACCCTGGCCTGAATCCCTTCTGGGAGACTCTGGAGTGGGAGCCGGGTGTCACTGTGGGCGTGATAGCCCTTCCAGCCGATGCGCCGGACAAACCTTACAAGATCAAGCGAAGTGGGGCTTTGGTTACGCCGATCCGATCCGGCACTATCACGCGTTTCGCAACGCGTGAGGAGGAACAACGTCTTTACCAACGGGGGGGATGGCTGCGCTACGGCCTCAAACCGGTGCCTGGTGCCAACCTTGATGACCTGAATCGGTTGCTTTTGCGGGATTTCCTGACTCGCGTGCAAGGAGGCGAAGCACCAGGTGATGAGCAGGTCATCGAGTGGGAACAGCTGTTGCGCAACCTGGATTTGGCCACCCCGGCGGCCGGCCGAATCGTGCCGACCGTTGACGGCATGCTCCTGTTTGGCCGAAATCCTGGACGTTTTCTGCCTCAGTCTGGCTTGCGGGCAATTTGCTACACCGGCACGGAGCCGGACTATGCAGTTCGAGGTGATGAAACCATCAAGGGTCCCCTAGTCCCGCTGGGAAGCAGCACCGTGCCCGTCATCGAACCGGGTCTTGTGGATCGAGGATGGGATTTTGTTCGCCGCCACACGATGCCGGATGCTTGGTTGGAGGGGCCTCGCCGACAGGAACGGTGGGAGTATCCAGAAGAGGTTCTACGAGAGATACTAGTCAATGCCTTGGTTCATAGGGACTACAGCATCACCGGCACCGATGTTCTGTTGACGATTTTTTCGGATCGGCTTGAGATCCAGAGTCCGGGCCGTTTGCCCAATACCGTGACCACTGACGGCATGAAACTGGGTCACCGCTATGCACGCAATCAGACCCTGGCCAATTTGATGCGCGACTACGGTTACGTGGACGGCCGCGGTATGGGGATCCGCAACAAGGTGATCCCCGGTATGATGAACCACAACGGCACGGAACCCGACCTGATTCCAGAGGAATTCAGGTTTACAGTGCGTCTGTGGAAGGACAGACCATGAGCATCTATGGCAGTTAGGCACGTTGACTGGTTCGGTGATCTGCAAAGCCTTCTCTGAGGGCCTGCAACACAGGAGTGGGACGACTAAGCGAAGCTGGGCATCCGACAGCAAGGGGCCCAAAGGATCTAACTGGTCTACTGCGACGTTGGCAGACTTGGCACGCGTGGCAACCGCGACGGCCCGTTTCCAAGGCTTGCCGGGGGCGGGTTCGGATTCCGGCACCGGTTTGGTAGCTGTACCATGCCACATGCTGCCGGACCGCGGACTTCACTCAATAGCATGCGATGGTCGACGGTGCGCCTTGGGTATGGTGTGTTCCCGGGTTACGCTATTGGCGGCTGTCGGACCCAATGCTGTCGTCGTCCATTACATGTGTTCCGGCCGGATGGCGGGACCTCGTCCATCCGGGTTCAGATCCTTGTGCGTCAGCCGGAGCCAATGGACTGTACCGGCATCCACCTGTACCTGTACCTCAGGGTCGTTTTTCACGCTCGAGATGACGGCGTGTGCTGGACAACCGGTGCACCGGGTTAGGCACAACGCGGTGTGCAGGGCCCGATCGGTGTCCTTCCGGTCGGCTGTGTACGCTGCCTCGGTCGCTACGTAATGGGTGACGCCGTCGGCGCTCATGGCCTGCAACACCAGGAAGGCTCGGCTGAAGCTTTTCCGGTAGTCGGTGGGAATATCGGTGGCCCGGCGCAACATGGCAACCAAATCGCGTGGGGAGAGGATGGTGACGAATTCCAGCTCCAGCAGGCTTAGGATGGTCTCGACATGGTCGCGTGTGGCTCTGCTGACGTAGATGTTCTTGAGGTCCAAGGGTTCGTAGTCGCTCATGGCAGGTGTACCTCCCGTTGCGTTCGCTACGGGGGCGTTGGTTTGGTATCGCTCATTGATGAACCCATCGATGTGGCTGGTGAAGGAGACAAGCCGTTCCGGCAACTCAATCAGTTCGGGTTTCAGGACGCGTCAGTGTACCTGTTGCCGAAACTCCTCATGCTGGTCCAGCAACTGTGGAAACTCAATTCCGGAGGTCCCCGCCAGTGGCCGTGCACCAGGTCGGACACACGGGTGGCTCCGGAGTCCACAGGAAGGTTGGTGTTGTCGTGCACGGACTTGCCTTTCAGTATGGCCTGACCAACCCCTACCCCTTGCCTCTACGCTGGAACCGCTTGTCGGATGATCTCCGTTGTGGTCGGTCTGTGGTTGCTGGTGCTGTCCGGGTGGGCGCACGGGAGTGTCGGCGTCAGGCGAGGTGTGACCGCTGCGTAGGCCGCCGGATGGGCTGATCTTTTTTACATAAGCGGCGATCAGATCAATAACAAATGATAATCCATATCGAAGATTACCATACTGTTTCGAAACTTTATGGCTGTGGCTTCAGGTGTGAAATGGGGAGATGCGTGTCCATATGACAGGTTGTCTTATGGGCTTCAACTGCAAGGCTCTGATGTTAGTGGTATTGCGTTATAAATCCATATGTGGTCTGTGCCTGGTACCGGACCAAAATCAACAAAAACAAGACGGTTCCCAAACTCCGGAAAGAGCTTGCCCACTTGATCAACCTATGCTATAAGGATGGCTAATCAAGCGCCGGCACGCCGCCGCACTACGTTGAAACCCATGGAGCCGCGCTATGAAGAATATTGGTGTTCGCGCGCTCAAGAGCATGCTTTGGGTGCTCTTGGCGTTGATCGTGGCCAGCGGAACGAGTTTCGCTGGCGGTGACCTGTTCGATGACGACTATTCCGACTGTCCCGCCAGGACTCGCTTGCGGCATGGCCAGATTGCCGACTTGACCGTGTCGCGGGACTCCGACGATGCGGATGAAGTCAATATTTCCTGGACCTCGACCGATCCTGCAACCTGGGGACTTGGATCAAATGCTTTCAACACGTTCCTGGTGTTGATCCTTGACGACAACGACGGAGATCCGCTGTCTCAGTCCCTGTCGCTTGGTTTGAACAAGACCACGTTCGACGGGGTCAAAACCGGAGCCGAGATCAGGGTGGAGATGGCGATTGTCGTCGGTACAGCCGAGGGCGACTACCTGATCAGCGACATTCTTCGGCAGGATACCAGCCAGAGTCTGGGAACGCCCTCCTTCAGTGGGAAGTGGCATCAACTCCTGCAAACAACCCCTGGCACCGGATTTCCCACGCCTGATGCCGACCCGGACACGCCCGGTCATCAATATACCTTTGAAGAGGTTGGTGGCGGTAGCTTGTATTACATCGGCTACGGTCAGAACTTCACGAACTATCGGAAAGGCACTGCCGCAACCAGCCAAAGTCCGGAGACGCCAAGGTTGAGGATCGGTCTGGCCCATGCTGCCGGAATTGACGACGATGCACTGGACAACGTTGACTTCGGATCTTACTTAATCCGGATCGTTGACTCTGACGGAGATGTCGTATCCGAGGGTGACGATGTTCCAACGCGGGAAACCGACTATGGATTGGGACCTGATGCCACTCAAGATGTCTGTTGCAACACGTTGAATAAACTTTGGATTCATGACTTGCCCGACACGCAGTACCCAACCTTCTCTGACAGCGGGACCGTCATCATAAATAGGACCGGTACGCTGGTGTACGCATCGAATACGGTGTTCAACCCAAGCACCCATCAGGACACCGGGATAACGTTGAGCAACGTGCGCATCAGGGATGGGGGGCACACAATACAGCCAATGCACCAGCTTCCCGCGAACATACTGGCCCGCATGACCACCAGGGAAGTTTCCCCGGATGCCATATCGAGGATGAAGGTTTCCACCAGCGGTAACGGGATTGGTACCCGATACCGTGACGCAGGTCAAGTGTTTGCCAATCCCCCGGACGCCCATCGTGATTTCCCGATCGATACGTTGGCAAGCGATGATACCTACAATATTTCCGCATGGGCAGTCAATGACGATGGGGAAGTTGTCAGTCCGGTTGCGAAACTAAAGGTTCATCCGACTGTTCACACTGTTACGCTGGGTACCGGCACGGCCGCCTTGATTGACTATCTGAATCCATCCCCTGGAGTAACCAGCGGCACAATTTTGGTTACCACGTTCACCGTGATCAAGTAGCCGATTCGCAACCACCGGATGCAACACCATGTAGGACTCTCAATCGGGAATGGAACCGTAGCGTCTCGGCCCCCAACAATCCTGGTTGACACCATGAGTTCAGGGACAGCCACCCGTTTCGGGTGGCTGTCTTGATTCTTCGTGCACGGCTGCTCCGTCAATCCCAAATGCCACTGCACTTTCGTTGTTGCCTCCATCATCCAAGGCCAATGGCTGGAACGAGCCTCGGGGCGGGTTGTACCGGCGTTTCACGTGTCCTCCTCGACTGACGGTGTCGGCCCAGTTCCCGGGTGGTTTGGACATCGGGGTCTATGCGGCACAGACAACATTCTGGTTGTCAAGGACATCCAGCCACAATGCCGCAAAAGGAACGCCTGGCGGCCGTTGCCGACACTGGGCCAAGTGCCTTCACGCCAGAGGCAGAGGGGATCCGTCAAATGATGATGACGGTCCCGCTGTCAGAGAAGGTCGGGTACTGCGTGTCGGGCAAGTCATGAATCCAAAGTTTATTCAACGTATTGCAACAGACATCGGGATCGAGTGTATCACGTCCCAATCCATAGTCGGTTTCCTGCGTTGGAACATCTACTCATCTGCGTGTACGCGGCTCACTGAACAGTGTTTCGGTACGATGCCGGGGTTCCAAGTCGCATTCACAGTGTCGCTGATTCCGACCGGTGAATCCGCCTGCACAACCTACGCTGGGTACGGACTGCTGTTGCATCTCAAGCCAGTGCGCGGACGCCATTCCGAGCCTGGGTGTCGTCGGCGGTTCTGGAGGTGGCGAATGTGGCCTGCGGCGCACTCTGGAGCCGCGTGCCCGCCAGCACCAACTGACTGGAAGGCTGGTTTAGCCGGTTCAAGCCTAGGCCGTGCTTGGCGCGGGGGGACGAAAGCGGGAGTCCTCAGCTTCGTTCGGCTGATGGTGCATGCCATGGCCTGAGACAAGCGCACGGAGCCTGTCCCGTGCGCGGAAGATGCCGATGATAGCCTTGAACCAAAATCAACGAGACTAAGACAGTGCCCAGGTCTCGTTTTCCTTGACACCACTTTCGCTTTTGGCGAAAATTGGTGTGTGGAGAGGGGGTTGCAAATCGCATGGTCTTCCCGGGCCATCAAGGATGTTCGGCGTCTGGCACCGCGGAATCGAGAGCGTATCATTGCCAAGATTGAGCAGTACGCTGGTGATCCGACATCGCTTGCCAATCAGGTGATTACTCTGACAGGCGGGAAGTACAGGCGACTTCGAGTTGGTGACCATCGAGTAATCTTCAACATTGAGCATGGTGAACCCATAACCATGGTGGTGCTGAGGGTTCGACACCGGAGAGAAGCCTATGACTAGCGAACAGACGATCATCCTGACTCGCAATGAGTACGATGCTCTTCTGGAACGCAACAGTGAACTTGAGGACCAGTTGGCGGCTCTCGAAGCGGACGATGGTGTGCGTGTTCCCCACGAAGTTGCACTCGCCATCATCGACGGCAAGGGGCCTATCGTCGCCTTTCGGAACCATCAGGGCATCACATTGCAGGAGTTGTCGAAACGGACAAGGCTTGCCGTCGGCTACCTTTCCGAGATTGAACGCGGGCTCAAGCCAGGATCTGTTTCGGCCATGGCTCGCATCGCCGGCGCGCTGGGCACGACGATTGATGTCCTGACAAGCGAGTAGGGACAGTGCTGCTTCGCGGCCGGCATGAGGCCGTTCTGGATCTGCCCGTTCGACGGTAATCCAAGGCCTGGCATTCCTGTGCCGGCGACATGCACGGCGTTGCGAGTCTCCTACACTCACCCATTGAATCGGACACACCTGCAGGGAACAGTTGACGATGTCGCCAGGCAAGCCCAACGTTTTTGTCTACACCATCGCATATGACCTTGGCTTCGCGCCCAATCCATTCCACGGTGTTTGCTCACTCACCACTTGCAAGCCGTCCATACGCAGGACGGCAGCACCCGGTGACGTCGTTATCGGCAAGGCTAAGGCACCCAATGCCACCAGGGCGGTGTACGTAATGGCAGTGGATGAGATCATGACATTCGATGAGTACTGGCGCGATCCCGACTTTGAATGCAAAAAGCCCAGTTATGACGGCGACCCGACGTACGCCTGTGGCGACAACATTTATCATCAAGCTCCCGATGGAAGTTGGGTCCAAGCCTGCTCCTACCACAATCACGATGACATCGAGCACGACACTGGACGGACGGACCGCGTCTTGCTGTCGCGCCACTTCGCCTACTTTGGGGCGGAGGGACCGAATCTCCCGGAGCTTCACGACGCGAACCTGAACAAGCCCATCAGGGATATGCAGTACCGTTTTACGGACCGGGACCGTCGGGAACTTGAGGCATGGCTCGGTTCACTGAAGGGACAAGGGCTCATGAGCATGCCGTCTGACTGGGGGAAGCAGGGCACGCACAACGGCTGTGGTCCTGTTGGACCTGCGTGCGCGCGCTCGAAATGTTGAAGGTCAACGGATACACAACGACGACACTCATGTGGACAGCCCGGCACTGTGAGGTGTACCCCGTAGCAGAGAACACCTCCAAAACGCGCTCAAGTGGGTTGCACCATGTGTTGATTCGCAGGTGTGCAGCCCTCATGACAAATCCTGTCGCATCGGCGACCTTCGTCTGTGTCTCCGCCTTCATCATCTCCGAATGTGACGAAGGTTCCGCGTAACTTGCCGGGTACTGGAGCAGGGAAACGGTAGTCTGCCGGCCTTGGTTTCGGGTTGGTGGGATGGCGGTGGACAACCCGGGTACGGTATGGCAGCACATGCCGGTCCGTTTCCCCGACCCAACGGAATCAGTTGTCCAGCTAGCTAGTAAACTCAGCGTAGGACCGAACCCTCGCCTACACTCTCGGACACCATCCGGTTCAAACGATACGCTTTCTTCCGTCAATCGCACCTGCAAACCCCAAGCATTTCCAACCTGGGATGATCGCCTGCCAAAACACCTCGAATTCGGCAATTCGGTCGTCCCCCAATGCGTGCTTGTCCATGAACGAATTCAGACAGGACAGCTCCCAGTACCGGCGCGTGGTCGTCAAAATCGGCACCTCGAACCTCACCCGGGGCTCCGCCGCCATCAACCGCGACCAGATCGGCCGCTATGCGGACCAGATCACCGCGCTCCTGCATGCCGACATCCAGGCCATGGTGGTCACGTCCGGAGCCAGGGCCGCTGGCCTCGAAAGGCTGAGCGCGGGATCGGATACCGCGGCCACGGACACCAAACAGGTGCTTACTTCCATCGGCCAGGCCCGACTGGCTGGCTACTGGGACCAGGAGTTTGCCGAACACGGGGTGGTTGTCGGCCAAATTCTTCTCACCCGGCACGAGATCGAGGATTCCGTCAGCTACCTCAACATCCAGGACACCCTCGGCGCACTCCTCGAACGGCGCATCGTTCCCATCATCAATGAGAACGACGTCGTGGCCACCAGTCGTCTCAAGGTTGGGGACAACGACAGCATCGCGGCCATGGTCGCGGTCATGATGCAGGCGGATCTGCTCCTCATCCTCACCGAAACCGACGGTTTGTATTCCAAGGATCCCAACAGGTATTCGGATGCGGAACACCTGAAGACTGTGCCTGTCGTGGACGGGCGCATCTTGGCCATGGCCGGGGATACCTCCACCGACCAGGGCACGGGCGGCATGACCACCAAGCTGGAGGCGGCCCAGCGCGCCCAGCGTGCCGGCGTGGACACGATCATCGCGGACGGAGCCCGGGACCGGATCGTTCCCCGCATCGTCCTTGACCGCGCAGAGCTGGGCACGCTCGTGCCCGGCCTTGGCAATCTGCTGCAGAACCGGCAGCGCCGCATCCTGACCGCGGTGCCGGCCGGCACCATTCAAGTCGACATGGGCGCGCGCAACGCCCTGGTCAACAGGGGCACCAGTCTTCTTCCCGCCGGCATCAAGGGCGTGGATGGTTCGTTTCGGCGCGGGGAGACCGTGCGGCTAAGCCTCCTGGACGGTCAGGAATTTGCCCGCGGCATCTCCCGCTACGCCAGTGCGGAGCTTGAGATCATCAAGGGCGTCCAGTCGTCTCAGATTGCCTCCCTGCTCGGCTATGATTACGGTGCGGAAGCCATTCACCGCAACGACCTCATATTGATCTGACACCTGCGGCCGCCGGTCGCTGAACAACACCTCCACCGGATTATGGATACACCCTCGGACTACATCCTTCAACTGGGACGCAACGCCAAGGCCGCAAGCTACCAACTGGCGACCGCGGGCACCCGGGCAAAAGACGATGCGTTGCTGGCGATCGCCGATGAACTGGCTGCCAGCCACGAGCTGGTCCTGGCCGGCAATGCCCTGGACATGGAGGCCGGACGCGCCGCGGGCAAGAGCGACAGCCTTCTGGACCGCATGCTGCTGGACCCGGACCGTCTCAATGCTCTCGCATCGGACCTGCGCTCCGTGGTGCGCCTGCCGGATCCCGTGGGCGAGGACATGCAGGGGAAGCTTCTGGAGAACGGCCTGCGCCTAACCTACCGACGCATCCCCATTGGCGTGATCGGCGTCATCTACGAAGCCCGGCCCAACGTAACCCTGGACATTGCCTCCCTGTGCCTGAAGACCGGCAACGCGGTTATCCTGCGCGGCGGCAGCGACATTCGGCACAGCAACAAGGCCCTGATGCAGGTCATTCATGCCGGCCTGGAGAAGGCGGGCCTGGACATCCGTGCGATTCAGAGCATTGAGGATACGGACCGCGCCCATGTGACAAGCCTGCTGCGCATGGACGAATATGTGGACATGATCATTCCCAGGGGCGGCGGGTCCCTGCATGCGCTGTGTCGGGATCAGGCTTCGATGCCGGTCATCACCGGCGGGGTGGGCATCTGTCACTACTTCGTCGACGAGACCGCGGATCAGGACGGCTCCCTGACCGTCATCGAGAATGCCAAGACGAGCCGGCCCAGCGTTTGCAACTCCTTGGACACGCTGCTGGTGCACCGCAGCATTGCCTCCGAGTTCATTCCCAAGATTGTGGACCACATGACGGCCTGCAATGTGGACCTGAAGCTGACCGAGGACGCGATGGCAACCCTGAACGGGCATGGCGCCAACGGGCGCGTGGCCGCGGCCGGTCCCGAGGACTTCAGCACGGAGTGGATGGACCTCATCCTGGGGATCAAGGTGGTGGACTCCATGGAGGAGGCCATCGATCACATTCGCGACCACAGCCTGGACCATTCCGACGGCATCCTCACGAACGACATGATGAACGCAAGGCGGTTCGTGGCGGCCGTGAACTCCTCGGCCGTATTCGTCAATGCGAGCACCCGGTTCAACGACGGCGGTCAGTTCGGCATGGGGTCCGAGGTGGCCGTCAGCACACAGAAGCTGCATGCCCGCGGACCTCTGGGCCTGGAAGCCCTCACTTCCTTCAAATGGATCGTTGAAGGCGACATGCACATCCGCGTGTAACCGCGGTTGGACCACCCTGTCTCACAGGTAGGGACAGCGAACATGGACAGGCGAGCGGTTATCGGCATTTTGGGCGGCATGGGTCCGGCGGCGACCGTGGATCTCTTCGACCGCATCGTGCGCGCGACGCCGGCCGCGAAGGATCAGGATCACCTGCGGATCCTCATCGACAACAACCCGGCCGTGCCGGATCGGACTGCCGCGATTCTGGAAGGAGGGTCGGATCCCCTGCCCCTGTTGCAGGCAGGGGTGCAGGAACTGGCACGCCGCGGAGCCGAACTGCTCGCGATCCCCTGCAACACCGCACATCACTTTCTGCCCGAGATGCAGGCGGTTTGCCCTGTTCCGATCCTCGACATGATTGCCGAGACCGCCCATCACATCCGTTTGACTCATGGCGACGGGTGCACCGTGGGCATCCTTGCGACAACAGGCACCGTGGGTACCGGCCTCTATCAACGCGCCCTGGAAGCAGAGGACCTTGCGTGGATGCTGCCGTCGGATGCGGAACAGGAAGCACTGATGGACGCCATCTACGGCCCGCAGGGCATCAAGGCGGGAGCTGCCGCGGATGGCCCTCGCGCGGCGATCCAGGAGATTGGCAGTCAGATGGCTGCCAGGGGAGCCGAAGCCTTTGTGCTCGGCTGCACGGAGATCCCCCTGGTGATCAGGCCGGGTGATCTGGTCAAGCCTTCGGTTGCGTCCAATCAGGTGCTGGCGGACGTGGCCGTCCAACGCTCCTTGGCGGCAGAGTCGTCGGCAGAACCTCAACTGGTTGCGGCGTAAGTTCGCGCTGAAGTATCGAGAAAGGCAGCGGAAGCCGTCGTTGCGCGGCCCTCGACCGCTATCCGAGCTTCTCCGGATGGTCCTTGGAAGCTATCTACCCACTCTGGGACGGGTGCTAGTCAATCCCTGAATCCTGTTTCGGAATCGGTACGACAGGCTGGCTCAAGGGTAAGGAGAGTCCAGTCCGCTGCTCTGACCACCAAATTGTTGACAACAAAACCGTTGAAGGATTATCATCGTCCTATGAAGCTCTCCACCGGCCGCTGGGTGAGCGGCGACGACTTCTTCAACCGCGATGTCGAGCTGCAGGTGCTCGAAGCGCGAGTTCACGACGGCAACCATACGCTGCTGACCGGACAGCGACGGATGGGGAAAACCAGTATCGTCCGCGAACTTGGGCGGCGTCTCGAACAACAAGGATGGACCTTCCTCTTCGCCGATGTGGAAGGGGCAACATGCCCGGAGGATTTTCTTGCCGATGTAGTTGAGGCGGCACATTCGGTGCGTCCAATCACTGCCAAGATTGCCGATGGGATGAAGCGTTTGATCAATGAGAACGTGGAGGAGATCAGCGCACTCGAGTTTCGCATGAAGTTCCGATTCGGTCTCAACGCCGGTAACTGGCACCGACCCGGAGAGGATATATTCCGTAACCTGACTGGCCACGACCACTCAGTCCTGCTTGTTATCGACGAACTGCCGATCTTCCTCACGCGCATGCTCCGCGATGATGGCGCAGCACGGGTGGAAGAGTTCTTGAGCTGGCTCCGCAGCATGGTTCAGGGGTTCGACAACCGCTCTCCGGTCCTCATCGTTTCCGGCAGCATCGGACTTGCCCCTCTTGTGCGAAGGCTTGGCATTTCCGACCGCGTCAACCATCTCGAACCGTTGCGACTGGAACCTTGGAATCGGGATGTCAGTGTCGCGTGCTTCAACCGTCTTGTCCAGAGCTATGGATTGCAGGTGGAGGAAGGTGTGTCGCAAGCGGTCTACGACGCTCTTGGACTGGGGATTCCTCATCATGTACAGTCCTTTTTCACACGGTTGCGCGAATTTGTCATCATGCAGGAGCGCAGCCAAGTGAGGATCGCGGATGTTGAGACGGTCTATCGCACATCTCTTCTTGGTCCAGCAGGACAGAACGACTTGGACCACTACATGGCCCGGCTTCAGGATGGATTGGACGACGAGGAATTTTCCATAGCCATGGAGATTCTTGCCGAGGCATCCACGCAGGACGTGTTCACCCCAGCCGCGCGACGCTGTCTCGAGCAGCTGTATGCCAAGACCATGGATGATGCATGGGGATGCATCATGAATGTACTGGAAGTTCTGATGCACGACGGGTATCTCGAAGCAGGTGATCGAGGCCATACTTTTCCGTCCCGGCTTCTGAAGGATTGGTGGGCAGCCCGGTTCCGCGATCACCACGCGCCCCTCCAAAGCCGCGTGTCGGCTGACACCTGACAGGGGCAGGCCATGACCACATCGCCGGACCGACCGATTCGCAAGTTCAATCCCGGGGTTCTTCAGTCCGATGCGGAGGTGATCGAGCAGTTCGTTGTTCGGCAACACGAACTTGGCATTGTTCTGGATGTGCTGCGCGGCAACATCGACTCGCAGTCGTGCCAGCACGCGTTGCTAGTTGCGCCCCGCGGCCAGGGCAAGACCATGTTACTGGCCCGGGTTGCTGCGGAACTGCGGACCGACGAGTACTTGTCGGAACATCTGTTGGCGGTCCGGTTCATGGAAGAGAGCCTGGAAATTTTCACGTTGGCAGATTTCTGGCTCGAGACCTTGTTTCACCTTGCTAGGGAGGTTGCGATTCTCAACCCGGAACTTGGTCGGGAACTTCGATTGGCCCATACCGATCTTGTGAGCCGATACAACGAAGCAAGTGTCGAGGGTTACGCTTTTGCAGCTGTGGCAGCTGCAGCGGACCGGCTGGACAGACAGCTGGTCCTCATGGTCGAGAACCTTCAGGCACTGTCTCAATCGGTGGACGAGGACTTCGGTTGGAAGCTTCGCAAGATTCTGCAGTGTGAGCCCCAGATCATACTCCTCGGCACTGCGACGAGCCGGTTCGCGGCCTTGGACGACACGCAGCAACCGTTCTTTGAGTTTTTTCGAATGGTTGTGCTTGAACCGCTCGACACCATGGGGTGCCGACGCCTCTGGGAAATGGTCGGCAGCCAGCCGATTGCCGAACGGGAAATCAGACCTCTTGAAATCCTGACCGGTGGCAATCCGCGGTTGTTGGTGATTCTTGGCGTGTTTGCCAGACACCGGTCATTTCGCCAGTTGATGGAGGAACTGGTGGGGCTCATCGATGAGTACACCGAATACTTCCGTGGTCATCTGGACGTGCTCGCCAAAACCGAGCGCCGTGTCTATCTCGCGGTGATAGACCTCTGGCAACCATCGACCGCCGCCGAGGTTGCAGCGCGCGCTCGCATGGACATCCGGTCCGTCTCGACTTTGCTCGGGCGACTGAAGGAACGCCGTGTGATCAACATTGACTACTCCGGTTCGAAGTGGTTGTATTCCGCTTCAGAACGGCTGTACTGTATCTACTACAAGCTGCGTCGCGAACGCGATCAAGCCGGCGTTGTCCGCCTGTTGTTGCGGTTTATGACGGCGTTCTACACGCCGCGCGAATCCGCCGGACTGTTGCACGAGTTTTGGCAGGAAGAGGAGGCAACGGGTGAGTTTCAACGATTGCTTGCGGAAGCAGTAGCCGAATCCTCACAATGTGACGAGGCTCTGGACCAGCATGTGCAGGTTGCCCGAGACTTGATCGGGAAAGCACAGAGACACGAAAGTAGCGGCAGTACTTCCGAGGCGGCGGTTGCGCTCTACAAAGAAGTGGATGCACGCTTTGGCCGCGTTGATCATATAGAGCTTCAGGAGATCGTGGTTTTCGCGTTGATGGGTATCGCTTTCTACCACGCACAACTCGGCGAACCAGAGCTAGCGCTGGCGAAGTATGAAGAAGTGGATGCACGCTTTGGCAACAGTGTCAGTCCTATTCTGAATACAATGGTCGGAAATGCGCTTTTAATCAAAGGCAACATTTTGAGGAGCAAGCTAGGGAACCCGGTGGCAGCACGAGCAGTTTTTGAAACTGTAGTTGCGCGCTTTGGTGACAGTGAAGACGAGATGCGCTGGTCAATGGTGATCAAAGCAATGCGCAGAAAAGCTTCCACACACGCGGATCTCAGTCAGCACGCACAAGCGAAAGCTGAATTCGCTCAAGTGCTAACCTTCTTCGACTCCAGATCCTCACGTATAGTCCATAAAGATTGGTTTCATCTTGAATTGGCTCTAGCATATTTCGGAAAGGGTGTAGCCGACATGCAGATGGGGGAAGCCGCGTCGGCAATTCACAGTTTCGAGAGTTTGGTGGGATGTTTCGACGGAAATGGCGAAAGTATACTTCGGGAAATTGTAGCTTTGGCCCTCTTTAGCAAAGGTGTTTCCCAGGGTATGCTCGGTGAGGCAGCCAGTGCAATCTTGAGCTACGATCAGGTTGTGACTCGCTACGGTGCTATTGACAGCCCTGTGCTTCAGAACTTGGTAGCCGCGTCACTGGTCCAAAAAAGTGTCGAACTGCTCAACTCTGGTCAAGCTACCGATGCTTTGGATACCTGCGAACAGGTTAAACTCAGCTTTGCAAACCTGGAGGACGACGATGAAATTCCTTTTGGGTGGCATGTAGATTGGACGCGAGCAAAGGCACTAATTACTCTAGACCGTACTGCCGAGTCTAAGGATACGCTCTGGTCGCTGATTGACGGATTCGTTCCTGATAAACAGCCAATGGTTGAGGCAATGTTGAAGCACATTCCTGAGTTGATTGTCCTTGGTGTTTTGTCGGACGAAATAGTTAAAATGCTTTCGAACAACCTCCAAAAGGTGGCCGCTTTGCATCCACTGGTCGTGGCACTGCAACAGCATGCAGGCGAAGTGGTGCGGGCACCCGCGGAGGTCATGGAAGTAGCTGCGGACATTCGTAAGGTGTTGCACCAACAGGATGAGGTAGCGAAGCAAGTTGCACGGTAAGACGTGATCACCTACCCGGTGATTGGCCCCAAGACTCTCCTTTGCTTGGCCGAGGGAGACAAGTTACCCGTTCGCTCTGCGGGCGAAGTCTTCGCATATCCCGGGGTGAACTGGCCACTGTCCCTTATCCACGCTATCACTCGTTCGTGCTGTCGCACGATATCCGCGTCTTGGGTTTCCCGAACCGCGAGGTTCATGTGAGGCCAAACCCA
This sequence comes from Caldilineaceae bacterium, assembly GCA_965219935.1. Taxonomy (GTDB): domain Bacteria; phylum Chloroflexota; class Anaerolineae; order Caldilineales; family Caldilineaceae; genus Bin34. The sequence goes on from CBDCOU010000003.1 coordinate 4,177,252, forward strand.
GTCCACCAACCCATCCAGGTGCAACACTTCCTTCCTCATGGCATCGATGAGCACCGGACGGCCTGTGTTGATCTGATGATCCAGGAACCACCAGATGCCGGGGAATGCAGTTGGTGTGTAGTCCTTGGCATATGCACCGATCAGGATGTTGGCATCAACGATGCCGCACCAACCGACCGTTCCTGGCACCAGAAGAGTCCCTGTGGCTGACCAAGTTGCCGTCAATGTCACCTTTCAAATCGGTGAGCAGACGTGCTTCCTGGTAACTCAACCTCCTTTCTCTCAAGGTAGGGACAATCGCGATACAAACCTGTTGCCTAGTTTGTACCTCTGGTTTGACCAGAAGTTGCCGCCTTTGGCAGAAGGTTGCCGCTTGGGCTCGTGATGCTGGTTCCGGAAAACTCCCGGACGGTGTCACTGTAGACGAGACCACAAGGAAAGGCCCAGACGGATCAACTCCTCGTGCAGCCAATCCTGCTGGCGCTGCATGTTGGCAATCGTGTCCGATAGTTCGATGCTGGGCCGTCGGTGTTGATGGTGTTTCCGCGATCTGCAGTCCGCGATCGGGATCCGGTCCTCAGACGGATGTCGGAGGAACAAGCACCCGAATGGGATGTATGTCTTATCGGCCAGTTTACAAATTTGGATCGGACGGATTTCTCCTCTCTCATCCCAACACTGCAAGGTATTGATTTGGACGCCAATCCTGGCTACGTCCATCTGGATCCCACTGGGCGCGTCTGCGCGCCCAAACCAGCACAGAAGGTTCCGAGAAGAGCTTTGTCCTGGCCACAACCGCCATGATTACGTCTGTCCAATGGACCCTTGTAGCCTGCCGTCAGCTAGGGACTTCCCGCTGATGCTCCCGCACAAGGCCTGAGTCACCTAGTTTGCCTTGGATGCGGCCGACCGCGTTGAGCACCCCGACTGTCCCGGATGTCCCGGAACATCAAAGGATCATGTTCGCCATCTGAACCTGTGCCAGAACCCCTCGCGGATCTCCAGTCACTGTGCTGTGTCCCTCATCGCCTTTGGATGGAGCCCCTTGGTCGAGGGACACGTTCACCACCTGCGCAGCTTTGGCCATGGCTTCGCAAGTTAGGCTGCTTCTATTGGGTGGCAGTTTCCGATTGGTGGCCCCGCCCGTGGGTTACGTGTCCGACTTGTACACCTCAGGCATGACATGGCCCTTGGCCGCGTATTCACAAATCGCGGCTTTCTCCGACAGGAGGGCAATGCGAAGGCCAGCCAATGTCCATCCTCACCTAAGATGCGGCCGATGCCATTGCGGTTGCCATGCCTCGCATCAATTCCCACACCAATGGCCCCAGTTCCCCAGGCTGACGTTGCCCAAGGGGGCGAGACAGCATGGGATAGGCTTATCTTATGGATTGCAACTCTACCTATATGGATTAATTCGATGGGTTTCAGCATCAAGAACAAGGAGACGTGTCGGCTGGCGAGTGAGTTGGCGAATCTGACCGGTGAGACCATGACCGAGGCCATCACCGTGTCCCTCCAGGAGCGCCTGGAGCGCAAGCGGAGGGAGGGCAGCACCGAGACCCGCGTACAGAGACTGCTCGCCATCGGAAGGCGATGCGCAAGCATGCTGGATGACGGCCCCTCTGCTGTCGAGCACGGCGATGTCCTGTATGACGAGCGCGGGCTGCCCCAATGATCGTCGACACGTCGGCAATCCTATTCCGCGAGCTGGACGCGGAGCACTATGCCAAGGCTATGGCACTGGCACCGTCTCGCCGCATGTCGGTCGCTAACCTTGTAGAAGCGACCATCGTTCTCGAGAGGCGCGGTGGCGCCTCCAGGTATGAGCTTGATGCTTTCCTGGAAGAGTTTGGAGGCGATTTGGCAAGGGCAATTACCCGGCCGGGCTGAACTTCGGCGACTGTTTCGTCTATGTGTTGGCTCAAGCCACGCGGGAGACCCTTCTGTTCAAGGGCCAGGACTTCGAGCTTACCGACGTCGAAGTCGCATGACGTTGGCCTCGATCTGAAGAGCGTGTCGAACAGCTCGATACTCGGACGATGGTGCTGATGGTGTTGCCGCGATCTGAAGTCCGCGCTCGGAAATCGATCCGCGGGCGGTTGCCAAAGAAACAGGTATCCGCATGGCGTGGTATGTCTTGTCCGCCAGTTTGCGGACCCGAACCGAACTGCTTTTCTGACGTAGGACTCCGCCTGCTCGCCCGGGACGGATAGCCGGACCGAGCAACCCGATGGCCTCGAACCTCGGGGCGTCCCGTCCGCTAAGTCGGCGCAAGCACTCCATCGCGAATCTCAAGGCACTGTGCCGTGTCCCTTACCGCCTCCGGATAGTGCCCCCAGTCAGGGGTCGCGGCCACCACCTGCGCGGCATCGGCCATGGCCTCGCACACGCGCATGCGCCGGCTTGCGTCAAGTTCGCTCATCACGTCATCCAGTAGCAGCAGTGGAAACTCGCCGGTGAGTTCCCGGATGGCCTGTGCCTCCGCCAGCCGCCAGGCCAGGATGCCCGTCCGCTGCTGGCCCCGACTCCCGAACTTCCCCAGGGACCTGCCGTCGTTGAGGAACACCACGTCGTCCCGATGTGGCCCTGCCATGGTGAAGCCGCGTTCCAGTTCGGTGCTCAGCACCTCCTCCAACGCGCACCGGAACTGACTCCGCAGCTCTTCGTTCTTTGGTTCGTCGCCGGTACTGGTTGACGTTTCCCGGTCGTCGAAGTCCACGGCAGCCGACGGCCGGTATCGCACCGACAGCGCGTTGCCACTGGAGGTCAATCGCGCCTGGGTCTGCTCGGCATGCCTGGACACCCTTTGAATCCATGCTGCCCGTTGCCGCATTACCCGCACACCTTCCGCTGCCAGCTGTTCGTTCAGAAACTCCAGTTGCCGCATGAATCCCGCCGGCGGCGCTGTGGTCTGTCCCCTTGACTGTGCCAGAAGGGCGTTCCGGGTCGCCAACACCTTGCGGTACTGGACAAGATGATGCATGTACTGCGGGTCCAGTTGGCATAAGGCCACGTCCAGTGCCCGGCGTCGCAGCTTTGGACCGTCCGACACCAGCCGGGTGTCCTCCGGCTCCACCAGTACCACCTTCAGGTGTCCCAGCATGTGTGTGGCGGACACCTCCATCCCGTCCACGAACAGGTGCTTGGCCAAAGCCGGGCCCAATCTGCCGGCTCCGAAGAACACGCGCAGGTCATGCCTGCCGGCCGTGTTCTCCGTCTTGGCCCGCAGATCAAAGTACTTCGGCTCCTTGGGGTCCAGGCCGTCATGCACCGACTGACGGTCGGTTTGCGACCGCAGCGATTTGCTCAGGGCCAGGAAGCAGATGGCGTCGAGCAGGTTGGTCTTGCCGGCTCCGTTCGGTCCCTGCACCAGCGTGCAGGATGCCTGAAAGTCCAGCTCTACATGCCGGAAGTTGCGGAACTGCCTCAGTTCCACCCGTTGCAGAACCATGGTCGCCGCGGAGTGTCGCTCCAGAATCTGCAGCCTTATACCTGAAGCCAGGTTTCTGGTGAGACCAGACGGCCTACCAGGGTCTCCAGGACCACCTTGGCATGCGACGTGGACTTCATCTTCAGGTCTGCCTCCAGCAGCATGTCCACCATGGCCCGAATCTGGTCCGGCGTGAACCGCGCCGCGTTGCGCAGGGCGCGGTTCATGGCAAAACCTCTGACATTCATTGTCTCGGCAATGGCCTTGGGGCTCTCGTGGGAAAGGCGTACGGCGGCCAATAGGCGCACCTGGGGGCCAAGGGTCGCGAGGATGTGAATTGGATCTTCGCCTTGGAACAGTAGTTGCCCCAGAGCGCGCATGGCCTTGTCCCGCTGTTGCTGGAAAACCGCATTGCTCAAGGCAAAAATCAAGTCCTCGCTGTAGTCGGGCACCAGTTTCTGCACAGCCTCACGGGAGATGGGTTCGCCCTTGGCATAGGCGGCCAGCTTGTCCAGTTCCTGATCCAGGTTGCGCAGGGCTTCCGGATCCAGATTGCGGCGGTCGTCCCTGATGCCGCGGGCGCGTCGGACCAGTTCGGCCATTGCCGGCTCCTCCACCTGCAATTGCTTTTCCCTGCACCGGAACTCGGTCCAGCTGTACAATTTATTGCGCTGGGGCGTCGCCAAGTTTTTCCGTTTTAGCTTCTGGCCCTGTTCCAAGGCCTCCACTGTAGACTCGGCCATGGCTCCGGCCGGGATTGGCAGTTCGCGAATGGCCTTGAAGTCGTGCTTCAGTTTCGGTTCATACAGCACCAACACCGTGCTTTCGAGCATATCGGCCAATGCCGTCAGGCACAGTTGCCACCGCTCTGCCAATGCCTCTCGGCCCTTGGCGCCGGAACGGCGCGCCGAACCCGCGAAGGCAGTCCATATTCCGTGGGCCGCCACGATCCGCTGGTCCGCCATGACCGGCAGGGCCTGGATCTCCCGCTGGATGTCCTCCAGTGAAGCACCCGGAGCCTCCAGCTCCACGTAGTTGAAATCCGCCATGGCCGGATCTAGGCCGGCCTTCAACTCCCGCAGAAACAACTGGTAGCGGAACGGATCCGCCCCGGCGCACAGGTAGATCACATCTGGCCCCCGACCGAGATCCGCACGGCCGGCTTGCCGAAGACCCGCAGGGCATACACCTCGGTCACTTCTCGATCCCGCAGGTCCGCCAGGGTGGTCACGGTCTGCAACCGGGGACCCAGCACCTTGGCCGCCATGCTCAGGGCCGTCATCGACAGCAGGCCGGCGATAAACCGGGCCACGGAGAATCCACGTCCGGACCGCCCCAGAAATTGCATCAACAGCACCGACAGCAGCGCCTGCACCACCAGGTTGGTGCCGCAGTCCGGATGAATTGCCAACCCGCGGCGTCCCTCGTTAATCGCCGCTTGGGCGTCGGCCACCGCCTGGCCCACGTCTTCGACCGACATCGCCCCGAACAGGGTGAAGCCCGACGGATCGCTCAGTCCGCTGGCTTGCCGGATCTGCCCCCGGGCGCCCAGCACATGCAGCGTGGCATGCTCCCAGGCATGGTTCTGGCGCGTGTTGCGCACCGCCGCCGGCAGGTCTGTCAAAACCGACGATGGGCTGGAACTGTGCATCAGGCCTTTCCCAACAGGTCCAGCGCCTTGGCCGTTACGTTGGCCGGGCTCAAGCCGAACTTCTCGTACAGCACTTCGAAGGGCGCACTGGCGCCGAAGTGGTCCAGCCCGATCACGGCTCCGGTCTTCGGATCATTGCCGACCCAGCGTTCCCAGCCCAAGGTGGCGGCCGCCTCCACCGCCAGCCGCGGCACGCCGTTGCCCAGGACTTCCGCCCGATACGCCGCGTCCTGCGCGCCGAACAGTTCCCAGCTGGGCATCGACACCACGCGGGCCGCGACCCCCTGGGCGGACAGGGAGTCGGCGGCTTCCATGGCGATGGCCACCTCGCTGCCGCTGGCGATCAGCACGATGTCGGGCGCGCCTTCCGTGTCCCTGAGCACGTAGGCGCCCCGGGCCGCGGCCGGCAGGTAACCGCCTTCCGCATCCTCATGCGGCCACTCCGGCACGGTTTGCCGGGTCAGGGCCAGCACGGTGGGTCCGTTCCGGTTCTCCAGCGCGATGCGCCAGGCACTGGCGGTCTCGGTGCCGTCGCATGGCCTGATCAGGGTCAGGTTGGGGGTGGCGCGCAGGATGGCCAGGTGCTCGATCGGCTGGTGCGTCGGACCATCCTCGCCCAGGCCGATGCTGTCGTGGGTCATGACATAAACAACGGGCAGTCCCATCAGGGCCGCCAGCCGCAGGCTGGCCCTCAGGTAGTCGGTGAAGACCAGGAACGTTCCGCCGTAGGGGATCACGCCCCCGTGCAGGGCCATGCCGTTCAGAATGGAGGCCATGCCGTGCTCGCGCACGCCGAAGCGCAGGTTGCGTGCCTGTCGGTTGGAGGCCAGGAAGTCGGCGGACGAGTCGATGTCCGTCTTGTTGCTGCCGGCCAGGTCCGCGCTGCCGCCAATCAGCCAGGGGACTGCCTCCGCGATGGCGTTCAGGGCCTTGCCGGACGTGTTGCGCGTGGCATCGCCTTTGCCGGGCGCGAACGCGGGAAGGGCTTCCCGCCATCCCTCCGGCAGATCGCCGCTCAGGGCCAGCTCCAGTTCCGCAGCCTTCTCCGGATGGGCCTCCGCGTACCGGTCCAACAGGTCGTGGTACGCCTGTACCTTTGCCTCCCCGTCCTCGATCGCCCGGCCCATGTGGGCCGCCACGTCCTCTGGTACATGGAACAGTTCGTCCGTCCAGCCCAGTTCGGCACGGGTCAGGGCCACTTCTTCCGCGCCCAACGCGGCACCGTGGGAATCCGATGTGCCGCCCTTGTTGGGACTGCCGTAGCCGATGGTCGTGCGACAGCCGATGATGCTGGGCCTCGCATCGCTCCGTGCCGCTTCGATGGCCGTCGCCACGCCGGCGGCATCCATGCCGTCCACCTGTTGGACATGCCAGCCGTAGGCTGCGAAGCGGTCGGCCCAATCCTCCGAGTAGGACAGGTCTGTTGCGCCGTCGATGGTGATCCGGTTGTCGTCGTACAGGTAGATGATCCGGCCCAGCTGCAGGTGGCCGGCCAGGCTGGCCGCCTCGCTGGCCACGCCTTCCATCAGGTCCCCGTCGGACACGATGCCGTAGATGTGGTGGTCCACCACCGGGAAGCCGTCCTCGTTGTAGCGGGCCGCCTGCCATTCCGCGGCCAGGGCCATGCCCACACCGTTGCCGAATCCCTGGCCCAACGGTCCGGTCGTGGTTTCCACTCCCGCCGTGTGGCGGAACTCGGGATGGCCCGGCGTGCGGCTCTGCCATTGCCGAAAGTTCTGCAACTCGCCCAGGGGCAGGTCGTAGCCCGTCAGGTGCAGCAGCGCATAGAGCAGCATCGACCCGTGCCCGGCGCTGAGCACGAAGCGGTCCCGATCCTGCCAGTCCGGGTGCCGGGGACTGTGCCGCAGGTACCGGGTCCAGAGCACATAGGCCGTCTGGGCCATGCCCATGGGCATGCCCGGGTGCCCGGAGGCGGCCTGCTCGACCGCGTCGACCGCGAGCATGCGGATCGTATTGACCGCCTTGAGGTCCAAGTCAGACAGATGCATAAGGGTGTGTTCCTGTGAGTGCCTATTCCCCGATTCTAGCCGTGTGGACGCTCGAGGCCCGACAGTCGATGCGCATGACGGGTTGCGGGCTTGCCGTTAGACGGCCACGGCCATGCCGTCGGCTCCCGGATCCGCAGCCCCGGTTACCGAACCCGTCTCGTTGATGGCAATCGCGTGCATGATCGCGAAACCGCCGCGACTGTGGCCTGTTCTCTCCGCCGGATGCATGTTCGCGACACGCTCCACCGTCTGTCTGGGAAACCGGGCATGCATGCGGATGAGGTCCCCCTGACAGTCGAGGCGCGGGGCATCCACAGCCTCCTTGATGCTCATGCCCCAGAGCAGGGCGTTGAGCAGCACCTGGGCCACGCTGGTGATGATCATGGTGGAGCCCGGGGCGCCCAGGAGCAGGCGGGGGAGTCCCCCGCGGGTAACAATCGTGGGGCTCATGCCCGTGGTGCGGCCTTTCCCGGGAACAATCGAGTTGGGATGTCCCGGCAGGGGATGGAAGTTCACCATGGAATTGTTGTACATGAACCCCAGGCCGGGGGTGACGACCCCGCTGGCGGAACCCAGGGAATGGGTCAGGGACACACACAGGCCCTGCCTGTCGACCACGGACACATGTGTCGTGTCCTTGGAGCCCTGTGGTTGGAAGGACACCTTGATCGGGTCTCCGCGCTGGATGATGTCCACCCAGTGATCGGCGCGCGCCGGATCCATCATCCAGTCGGTTGGAACCGCCTCGAACTCCGGATCCGCCATGTGGGGATTGCGGTCGGCAAACGCGGCCTTCATGGCCATGGCCAGCAGGTACAGGTAGCGCGGGGAGTCCGGTTCCAGACCCGGCTCCGTGCACAGCCGTTCCATGATGTTCAGGATGGCCACGACCGTGGCGCCGCCGTGCGGCGGGGCACTGGTCGACACGTCCCAGCCCTTGAACGAACCGCACACCGGTACGGACGGCGGCAGGGCGTACGCCTCCAGGTCGCCGGCGGTCACAAAGCTGCCGTTGGCCTCCAGGTCGGCCGTCATGCGCTCCTTCATCTCGCCGCGGTAGAAGTCCTCGGCGCCAAACTTGGCAATGTGCCGCAGGGATGTGCCGTGGTCCGGATTGCTGACGTGCTGATTGACCAGGGGTGGCTTGCCCGTCTCGTTCAGGAAGATGCGCGAGGCCTCCGGGTTGCGCTGGACGACCTCCAGCGGACTGACACCGCCTGGCGCCTCGGGCCAGCGCTGCCAGACCCGTGCCGTGCGGTCCATCATGCGCCAGCCGCCTTCCGCCAGGTTGGCGGCCGGTTCGAACAAATTCGCCCAGGGCCGGGAACCCCACTTGCGGTGCATGTGGTCCAGACCCTTGACCGAGCCGGGCACACAGATGGATGTGTAGCCGCAGTCATTGACCTGATCGCGCAGGATGTAGCCCCAGCCGGTCGGACCGAACCGTTCAAAGCGGTCCGCCCACATGTCCGGGGTGGTGCCGGAACCGGCCACGGCCGGGGCGTCCACGGATTCCGGGGCGGAACGCCCGGGCTGGTGGATCGTTGCCACCAGATAGCCGCCGGGACCGCACATGTGAGGAGACACCACCCCCTGGACCAACGCCGCCGCAATCACGGCATCCACGGCGTTGCCGCCGCCTGCGAGTACGTCCACCGCGGCGTCGACCGCGTACGGTTGTGGTGCGCAGACCATTCCCTGCGCCAAAGGGGCTTGAACTTGCATGGGAGGGATCCCGTGTTGAACGGATGCGGCCGGAGGCCTGTCCATTATGGCGCAGTCCGACCGCGGAGGCATCGTGGCGGTTCCGGGCATGTTCGGCGCATCCTGTTTCGCCGGACCGATCCGCTGCCGCGAACGACCGGGTTGGCCAGGCGGATTGAAGCCCCTGCCGGTTTCACTTCACAATGGGGAAGCTCCGGAGTTGCCGTGCATCCCGGTTCTTGCTCGGGACCGCAGCCAGAGTCGTCCGTCTGCCACCAAGGAGCGGAGGTTTCAACGTGAACGCAATCGTGAACATTCTCAACCAACAGGTGACTTCGGTCGGGGGCAATCCGCTGACGCTGTCGGACATCCTGACCACCGTCGGCCTGGTTCTGGCCTTCTATTTCCTGGCCCGACTCACCACGCGGGGTGCCAGAAACTTCCTGCAAACGAGGACGCGCATCTCGGCCACGGCCCTGCGCCTGAGCCTTCAGATGTTCAGCGGCTTCATGCTGTTGGCGGGAGTCTATGTGTCCCTGTCCGCCCTGGGTCTGGACCTGTCCGTGTTTCTGATACCGCTGGGTGCCCTGAGCATCGGTCTGGGTTTGGGCCTGCAGTCGCTGGCCGGGAACTTCGTCTCCGGCTTGGTCCTTTTGACCGAACGAACCGTGCGCGAGGGCGACATCATCGAGGTGGACGGCATCATGGGCACGGTTCAGGAGACCGGCCTGCGCGCTACCATCCTCAAGACCTTCGGCAATACGGAGGCGGTGCTTCCAAACTCGGTCCTGACCTCCCAGCGCCTCGACAACTGGACGCGGTCCGACCGCATCCTGCGCGTCGAATCGTTTGTCAGTGTGGCCTACGGCACCGAGGTGGAACCGGTTCACCAGGCTCTCATGGAACGCATCCAAAGCCACCCGGCAGTCCTGGACGAACCCGAACCCAACACCTTCCTGGTCGAGTTGGGGGATTCCGCCCTGCGGTTCCGGATTCTGTATTGGATTGATGATCCGAGTCAGCGACTGAGTTCCCTCAGTGAGATTCTGCAGGGTATTCACGAGGACTTCGCGGAGCAGGGAATCGCCATTCCCTTCCCGCAGTTGGACGTGAACCTCCGCGACCGGTTGGCATCGTCCATCCCTTCCACTGGTGAGCAGGAACTGTGTCGGCAAGAGCCCGTTGGGGGTGATGCAGCAGGTAACACGATCAACAAGGAGGACACGAACAGTACAGTCACGGACGAAGTGACGGAAACACGGGGATGAAAGCCATTGGGACATCCTGGTTTCGTGCATTGGGTTCCAGTCCCCATGGTGAAGTTCCACTGATGTTCAGCACCGGTGGCACCAGTTCCGAGGATGTGATAGTTTGAACCGTCTACCTGCCGACGTTCTGACGGCACCTGCAGTTTGAACAGGAGAGTTCCGCTTGTCCAATTCCCAACTGGCTTTCCCGGACCTCACGATTCGGGGGTTCCGCGGGTTCCGGCATTTGGAAATCCCAGAGTTGGGCCGTGTAACCTTGATTACTGGAAAAAACAATACAGGCAAGTCGTCGCTCTTGGAGGGATTGCGGATCATCGCACAGAGAGCAGTGCCTGCTGTCCTTAATGATATCCTCAGCAGTCGAGGGGAATATCTCCCTGGCAAGAATGAAGATTCGAGTCCTCTTGATCCCATCAGGGATTTCCCTCACTCGGTTCTTTTCCATGGATTTCCTGCGTTCGTTAACGAAGTCGCACCGATAGTCATTGAAACAAGAAGTCCAGACAATCCCATGAAGGTGTCTCTGCATGTTGAATGGATGGATGCCTATGAGGATCCCAGGACTTCCGTTGATGCAGGAAATTCAAGGCAGGCGGTACGGGAGATGATTCCGAAAGTACCTGTTTTGGTGGTTCGTACACGGGCTGGGGAAAATGCGATACGATTGGAAGATCTTGGTCGAATTCGTAATCGTCTGGTTCGTTCAGATCAAGACGGAATGAATTGTAGGATCGTGAACCCCAGTGGTGTATCGGACCCTCTGGGAACATTGTGGGATCGAGCGATATTGCGAGACGAGGAAGACGAGGTGGTTCGGGCGCTGCAAATCATTGAATCCAGCATAACTTCGGTTCGCATGATTGGCGGTGGAGAACGTTACAGACCTGAGAAGATGCCTTATGTTCGTGCCGGCGACTTGCCTCGGTATGTTTCACTCGCTTCCTTTGGGGATGGAATAAATCGCATGTTAATCCTGATTCTGGCACTTCTGGATGCCAGGGAGGGCCTGTTTCTGATTGACGAGTTCGAGAACGGACTGCACCACACAGTACAACTGGAGGCTTGGCGCACGATATTTCGACTGGCCGAACGTCACAGCATCCAGGTTTTCGCCACCACCCACAGTTGGGACACGGTTGAGGCCTTTCAAGCGGCGGCTGCCGAGTCCCCCGAGATGGGTGTGCTGCTTCGCCTGACTCGCAACGGGGATGACATCATTCCCACGGTGTTGACCGAGGAGAAGCTGCAAGTGATCGCAAGTCGGCGCATAGAGGTACGGTGACATGGCAGGACAAAAGGTGCTGCTGGTTGAAGGGCGCGATGACGAGCATGTAATGGTCAGAATCTGCTTGGAGCACCAGGTTGAGATCCCAGAAGTGGAGTACTGCGATAATGACTCTCAACTGCTGACAGAATTCCCCATCCGGATTGAGCTTTTGGATCAAGAGGATGTCTTGGGGGTGGTGATTGACGCCGATGTCAATGTGTCGGGTCGTTGGCAGTCGATATTCAACCGATTGGCTGCTGTTGGTTACGTGGATGTGCCCAGGCAGCCGAACCCAAGTGGAACCATCCTTGAGCCGGTGGCTGGCGGATTGCTGCCGAAGGTGGGCGTCTGGATCATGCCCAACAATCAAGATTCAGGCAAACTGGAGGACTTTCTGGCATTTCTGGTGCCTCCTTCCGATCCCCATTGGCAGCATGCACAGTCGTGTGTGGACTCTTTGGAACATCCACGGTTTAGAAGTGTGGACCGGAGCAAGGCGGTCATTCATACTTGGCTGGCATGGCAGCGCAACCCCGGTCGTCCTTTTGGGACTGCGATCCGAAGTCGGTTCTTGAATTCCGATGCGCCCCAAGCCCGACAGTTGGTCAACTGGCTGCGTGTATTGTTTGGATGAACCTGTTGAAGGTGCCGTGCAGTTTCGGTGTTTTTGTACTGTCTACCCTTCTCTCGGATTTGGCCTGATCCTGCGCGTCCAACGCCACTCTGTCCCTGGTGTTCGATGCTCCACCTCTACAGTAGCCGAGTTCGAAGTTCCCGGCTGAATTGAATTCACCGCGCATTTTGCATTGTGCCGGTTCAAGCGCGGAACACGTACACCGGGCTGCTCCAGGCCTGGGCCTGATCGATCTGGGTGACGCGTATCCAGTAGGCCTGCGTGCCCGTCAGAGTGTCAACGTCGCGGAAGGTCAGGCTGGCTCTGGACGACGCGTTGTTGTCGGGAGCCGGGCCCACCGTGACCCGGCAGTCCACGCCACCTGCATCCCGTGTCAGGGGCGCCTTGAGGACATGGGGCAGCGGGAACTTAATTTGGACCTGAGGGGAATCGAAACTGCATATGGTGTGTTCGTCCCCTTCGACTTCCAGCAACAGTCCGGCGCGATTGCCCGCCGTGGCATTCCGCCAAGCCGCGCAGGTATCGTTGGGTTGATCTACGCGATCCTCGCCGCCGTGGAAGTTCACTGCCTCGACTGCATGGATTGTGCCTCCTTCCAGGTTCAGGGAACCGTCCCAGGTCACGCGCTGGGCGCGTGCCGTGCCGCGTTGGGCCGTGCCTTGCCACAGCAGGCGGATCCGATGCCGCCCGTTGGCCGCAGGAGACGGTCCCGCCAGCTGCCACTGGCAAATCTCCCTGTCGTCGCGCAGCAGTTCAACCGATTCGAGCGGGGCCGTGCCCTCGACTTCAATCGTGGCCAGGGGATCGCCTGCCGTGGCGATCTCGGAACCCATGGGCTGTCCGTCCACCGCAAACCATAGGCCTATGCGTTCGCCCGACGTGGCGTAGCACCGGCGGGCCTGCAGTGCCTCCCAAATGCCTGTGCGGGTTAGCTCTTCCGCATAGACTGCGGTCAGGCCGTTGCGCACGTTCCGGTTGTTGCGCCAGCCCGGATGGCAGGCACCGGGACGGCCGGTGATGCCGTCGGTTCCGGCCGTGATGCCGACTTGGTAACCGCGGCGGAGGGCGTCCTGGACGAACCACTCCGATGTCCCGTGGGTGGAGTGGATTTCCGCCAGCCGTTCGATTTCCGGGGCATGCCAGTCAAGATTGGTGGGACGGCCGCCGACATGCATGTTGATCAGCACCGGTTCATGCCGCATGGCCTCCAGGAACGGCTCGGCGGTGGTCAGGTCCGGTTCGGGATCCGGATCGTCCTCCTGGAAGAACCGGCCCGAGCGGCGCAGGCGGGGCTCGTCGTGCCGGTAGAAGACATTGCGGTCCCCGCCGTCCGAGGTCGGCGGGCTCCATTCGCAGCCTAGGAAGGTGACGAACCGGCCGGGTTCGTGGAAGTTTTCCGTCTCGGTCCGGGTCAGATCCCACAGGTCGCGCGACACATAGTGGTCGTTGCCCTGGTGTGTGATGAACTGAAGGCCGGCGGCGTCCCGGGCATAGGTGAAGTGCTCTGCCATGGAGCCGGCGCCGCAGCCGACTTCACTCTGGCCCGAATGCAAGTCCCCCCAAAAACGCCGCCACTTGGGCGGTTCCGTTGCGATCCGGACGGGATTGCTTTGTGCGATTAGGTCCGAGTCCGGCAGACGGACCTCCAATCTGGTCAGGCCGCTTGCCTTGTAGCGAACGGGTACCTGGATTACAGGCGGGTCTGCGCAAACTACGGCCTCTCCCAGTTCCAGGAGCGGATTGGCTGGTTGCGCGCACAGTTTCCTGACTTCGGGCTGGGCATGGACCGGCATACTGGCGTTGCCCCAGCGATCTTCGGCCCTGATGGTCACGGTCCCGGTTTCGCCCACCAACCCGTCACCGGGAGCGATGGCAACCAGACGCACCGGTGGCCCCGGAACCACGGATAGGCCCGCCATCGGCGGCAACCGGTGCCAGTGATCGCTCCGGTCCGGATCAATCAGTACCGCGAACTCCAGATTGCGCAGCCGGAACGTGGGCACGCGCCACCCCTTGCCTCCCTGTGACTGGTTGCCGCAGATCAGGACTACCGTGTCCCCTTCCGCCAACCGGCCCCGCTCGACCGTCAGTTCAAGGTGGTGTTGCCACGGATCGAACGGGCCTTGACGGAAGTACCGCAGGTCGAGTTCGGCCGTGGTGGCACTGTTGTGTCCGGACTGAACCGCGACAGTCGTGAACCCGTCGCCGCCGGGATCCTCGAATTGCAGGTCGGTCCAATCCAGCGGCCAGGCCCAGGCCAACGCCAGGCGTCCCCCCGGTCCAAGCTCGGTCTCCCCGATCGTGAAGGTGAACTCGAGCGCGACCCACTCGCCGGCGGTGAACGAGCGGCACGGGGCACAGGCCACATGCCCGTAGCGCCGCCTGCGTTCTGTCGGGGACAGATCAACGTCATGCCAGACCGTGGGCTGGCCGGGTTGTCCGCTGGCAATGATCATGCTGAGGATTCCTTGGCACTCGGGTTGGCGGCGAGGGTCTGCTTGGCTTGCTGAGGGGACTTTGTCGCCCGGCCTTGGCAACTTGGCTGGCTCCCAACACCCACTCGGAGACGCATCCCGTGATGATCCGCGTTCAGGCGATGAACGGTTTGAGGAACTGGTGTGAGAGTTGCAGGCCCCGCACCGCCGTGTCCGCATCGGCAGCCCAGACCCTGTCCTCGTGCTCCACGCTGAGCGCTTCGTCGTAACCCGCCTGGAACAGTTCGTCCAGGTAGTGGAACCAATTCACTTCTCCGTATCCGGGCAGCCGGTAACGCCACCACTGGTTCTGTTTGGTGCCGCTGAGCTGCCTGCCGTAAATCCCGAAGGCGTTGCGGCCGTCCAGGAGGATTTCCGTGTCCTTGGCATGGGTGTGGTAGATGCGGTCGGCAAAGTCGCGGATGGGCTGGATCCATTCAATGCCCTGCCACACAAAGTGCGACGGGTCGTAGCACAGGCCGAGGGCCGGCGACGGCACGGCGTTGAACATCGCGTCCCACATTTCCGGGGTGGTGGCCAGCATCGTGCCGTTGCGCGGCCAGTTTTCGAAGGCCAGGCGCACGTTGCGGGCCTCGGCATGGGCGGCGATGGGCGTGTACAGCTCCTTGAAGACGGCCATGTTGTCGTCGCCGCTCAAGGCCATGTCCTTGCCCAGGAGGTGGGTGATGACGCCGATGCCGTGTCCGGATGCCCAGTCGATGGCGTCCGTGACCTGCCGGGACAGATCAGCCTGTTGGTCGCTGTTTGTGCTGAGGTCCGGTGGAGTCAGGGAGCCGGTGGCGTGCAGGGCCATGTCGAGGTTGCGGGCGATCTTGACGGCCGCGTCGTTGAGGACCGGCACGTCCAGCGTGACGTAGCCGATGTCGGATGCACTTGCCGCGAAGTCTGCGTAGTCCATGCGGTGTAGCGCGCCGTTGCTCTGAAAGCAGCCCAGGTACATTTGGCCCAATTCCTTGGTCTGGGGGGATGTTCGATTGGACGCCGGGAATCTTGGCGCCTCAACTGTCGATCAGGATAGCAAGTGGCATCCGCAAACCCGGATCCGGAGGTTTCTCGCCCGGGGCATTGGCGATCTCAACACGGGTTGATTGGACAGGGTTTTCGGTGTGCGGTAGCCGATGGTTCGGGGGTGGCTGCTCGGGTACCGGTGCATTGGTCCGACAGCAATATAGAATCCTGGGTTTGCCAAGGGCACTTGGATCGGAGCAGTATCAAGGAGCATCGTCTTGAATCCTCCCCAGACCATCAATCCGGATCACTGGCATCACGTCGCATACGATGCCCAAATCGTGGAGGGGGCCTGCCTGCTGGTGGAGGTGGAAGGCCGCAGCATCGGCATGTTCCGCTACAACGGGGAGATCAGGGCCGTCCTGAACATCTGCCCGCACGAAGGCGCGCCGCTGTGCATGGGCGAAGTTCGGGGTGCGACGCTGCCGTCGGCGCCAGGTCGCTTCATGTGGGGACGGGAGAACGAGGTCCTGAGGTGTCCGTGGCATGGATGGGAGTTTTCACTGGACGACGGACAGTGCCTGTTCAACAGCACGCGCATTGGTCTGGTGCCGACGGAAGTCAGGGACGACGAAGAGGTGTACGTCTACATGCGGCCCAGGCGGCGCCGGCCCTTGGAAAGTATTTGATCGGCAGCATCCGAACAGGCCGCCACTGCGGGCAGGCGGGATGGTTCGGAACGGCATGACCATCGCACAACGCGTTTTATGATTTGCTCCAAGCAGGACCGCGGCCCGGTGCAGGTTCGCATCGGTCATGCGCTCCGTGTCGGACAGGACCCGGATGCGCGGACCGCGGCCAGGAGACACGTCATGGAACTCCAATCCCCACGCCCACGACGTGGAGAGCGGGAGAAGGAAAGGGAAACTCGCTACACAAACTGGCGCGGCATTCAGCCTTTGGCCGCCGTGGACCTGGAGCGCGGGTTCGATTACGAGAATGACTGGAACCGACGCTTCCGCACCCTCCGCGCGGACCCCGCGGCCCGGGAACGGATCCGGGAGGGTCTGGAACGCCTTGAACGCAGCATGGCTATCGAGACGGGCGTGATCGAGGGCCTGTACGATCCGGATCACGGTGTCACCCAAACCTTGCTGCGGGAGGGTTTCCGTGCGGAGCACGTGCGCCGGCAGGGTGTGGACGTGGAACCGGAGCACCTGGTGACTGTTCTGGGCGACCATTTGGCGGCCGCCGAAATGGCCTACGCCTTCATCCGCGAGGAGCGGCCCATCACCAAGCACGCGATGCGCGAGCTGCATGCCCAAATCACCGCCCACCAGGAAACGCACAACGCGGTGGACATGCTGGGCCGCCGCGTGCAGCGGAGGCTGCGGCGCGGCGTGTGGAAGGACTTCCCCAACAACCCCACGCGGCCCGACGGCACGGTCCACCTCTACGCGCCGCCGGAGCAGGTGGATCCGCAGCTGGACCTTCTGCTGGATCTCTATGGGGCCTACGAGCCGGCTCAACATCCTCTGTTGACAGGGGCCTGGTTGCACCACCGCTTCATCCAGGTCCACCCGTTCGCGGACGGCAACGGACGCACAGGGCGCGTGCTCCTGAACTGGCACCTGGTCCGCAACGGCTGGCCACCCATCCTGGTGCACCGCCAGGATCGCAACGCCTACCTGTATGCCATGCAACAGGCGGATGCGGACGACCTTTCGGTCCTGACGGACTTCCTGATCGCCATGGCGCGCAAGTCGCTCCGTGTCGTCATGGCCGATTTCCCGGTGGAGGAGCGTATGGGCGTGTTGGGACCCGACGACCCCGACTACGTGTACCGCAAGGAAGACGGTTGGCGCAACGGCATCTGAAACTGGAGTCGGACACCGACATCCATCAACGGTGGCATGTCTTGGCCGGAGTTGTCCCTGCGCGTGACGGACGGAAACGCAGGTAGGCGGGCGGCCCGCGACCGGATGCGTTGACATTGCGGGTTCTTTGCGCAGCGTTCGCACGTCCCACCAGGTTCGGCGGCCCCGCCGAATTCCGCGGGTACACCGCTTGGGGCCGGCCACGGCTGTCGCCCGGACGGGGTTCGTTGGCCTGTGGGCAACCGGCCACCTATACTCATCCCGCTGCAATCTGACGGCGCGGCGCGCGCTGCCGCCGCTCCGGCGCACGCGGGCCGGCCTGGGCACCACGGCCACCTCCGCGTCCAGTTCCCCTCTCCAGTCAAGGAGCTCAGAACCCGCCATGTCCGCACAGACTGAAGATCGACGATCCAAGGTTCCGTTCTACACGTTTCCCGGAAACCGGGAGCAGCAGGAGGAGGCCTTGGCCGCCAACCCCATGCTCAAGCGGTTTGTGTGGTCGCGCACGGCCCTGGCCGGCGACCGGCACCGCCCCTACTACCACTACGTGAACCCCGAAGGCACGCTCAACGATCCCAACGGCCTCTGTTTTTGGAACGGGCTCTGGCACCTCTTCTACCAGGGCTATCCGCCCGAGGATCCGCGGCAGCACTGGGGCCATTGCGTCAGCGAGGATCTGATCCACTGGCGCGATCTGCCCTACGCCATCTACCCGGATCCTGAAGAGTGCTGCTTCTCCGGCGCCACGCTGGTCGAGGAGGACCGGGTGATTGCCATCTACCACGGCACCAAGGTGGGCAACATGGTGGCCACCAGTTCGGACCCGCTGCTGCTCAACTGGGAGAAGCTGACCGGACAGGCCGTGATCCCGATGACCGCGCCGGACGGCGGCGACCTGCCCTACCGGGTTTTTGATCCCTGCATTTGGCGCAAGGGCGACTTCTACTACTCCCTGTCCGGCGGCACGCTGCCGCACCCCACCAATGGCGTGCGTACGCGGGCGAACTTCCTGCTGCGCTCCCGCGACATGGAGACGTGGGAGTACCTGCACCCGTTCATCGAAGGGGACACGATGACCAAGCTGGGCGACGACGGAGCCTGTCCCTACTTCTGGCCCATTGGGCAGGGGGACGGGGAACGGCACATGCTGCTCTTCTACAGCCACATGAGCGGCGGCCAGGCCCTGCTCGGGGACTACGACAAGGACCGGGACAAGTTCGTGGTTACCTCCCTGCACGAGGCGAATTTCGGGGCGTCCGGTCCCGGCGGCGTGCACGCGCCGTCGGCCACGCCCGACGGCGAGGGCGGGGTGATCGTGATCTACAACATGAACCCCGGACGCGTACGGCGGGGCTGGGACCAGATCATGACGCTCCCGCGCCGGTTGACCCTGCGCGCGGACGAAGGCCGGGTCCGGGACCAGCTGGCAGTGGAGCCGGCCGGCGACATCGCGTCGCTGCGCTCGCACGAGGTTTCCCTGGCGGATGTGACTCTGCCGGCCAACGAGGAGATTGTCCTCGACAAGGTGGCCGGTGATGCCTTGGAGCTGGAGCTGGAGATCGCCGACGGGGACGCCTCCGTCATCGAACTCAACGTACTGCGCTCGCCCGGGGCGGAGGAATACACCCGTTTCGCCTTCTACCGCAGTCGCGGTTTTCGCAACTGGGCCCGCTATGGCGGTTGGGAGCCGGCCGGGTTGCGGGCGGCCACCGACAGCATGGCCGTGCTGGACAACAGCCACAGCTCCATTCTGGACGACGTATCCGCCCGCCCGCCCGAACAGGCTCCCGTCTATCTGGCCCCGGACGAACCCCTGCAACTGCGCGTGTTTGTGGACCGTTCGGTGGTCGAGGTGTTCATCAACGGACGCCAGTGCGTGGCCCTGCGCTGCTATCCGGGTCGGCTGGACAGCACCGGTGTCTCGTTGCGGGCCGGGGGCGCCCCGGCCCGGGTGACGCGCCTGCGGGCCTGGCAAATGGCCAATCTGTTTGCTCGGTGAGGCGGGCGGACCTGCACTACCGCTGCCAGCGTAGGTAATCCGTAGGTTGTTCGGAAGATGCGTGTATGTTGCTCCTCCGGTCGATCGGCGGATTGCCCGCTGCATCAATTCAGAATGGTTTGTCACTGTTGATAGAATAGGAGTGTCCCAGTACAACTTTGGATGCCGCCGATGCCGATGATCGCGGGTTTCCTGGTATCCGGTACCGGGGGCATGCCTGTTTCAACTGACAAAGGAGCGAGCTGATGAACCGAATGAGGAAAACCGCCCGCAAGGTGATGGCATTCATCTTGGTGTTCACCCTTTTGTCCTTGAGCTTGCCGGTTGCGACGCCGGTGCTGGCTCAGGACATGATGTCCTGCGACGAGATGTCGGCCATGGCCATGTCGACCCTCGACATGATGCAGGGAATGTCCGCCGATGAACTGGCGGCCATGGCAGCCATGGGGCTGAGCATGGTGGATGCGATGGGGGCGGACCAGACCATGGCTGTGGCCATGATGGGAGCCGACCTGCTGTCGTCGTTCGTGATGGACATATCCGGCCTGCTCGTGGGCTTGTCCGAGGACCTGTTGGGTGACATGATCCTGATGGGGCTCGCCACTGCCGGCATTGACTCCTTCCCCTGGATGAGCGTCGAAGATATGGCCTCCATGGCCTCCATGGGCATCACCATGGTGGAGGGGATGAGTTCGGCCGAGATGGCGGGTATGGCCATGATGGGCCTGGACATGGCCATGGCCATGTCTCCGGCGGACATGGCAGCCTTCGCGGCCGTGGGCCTCGACATGCTGTCCGGCATGCCTGCAGGGCAGCTGGAAGCAACCGTGGCGATGGGCGTGGACATGTTCTGCGGCATGATGATGTAGGTCTCTTGTTGGACCTGGGGAGTGGGATGCGCTGAAGAATCCGCGCCAGCGGTCTTCCGGCTGCTCCCTCCCCGTCTCACAGGCCCCGGTTGTCCGCAGGGATAACCGGGGCCTGTTTGATTCCCGGCTTGGCAACTGCAGGACAGCAGTCCCGGTACTACAGCCGTAGATCACACGGTTGACGTTAACGATAGGGACCGCGCCAGTGGGATCCCGCCGGGACCCGCGGTGCCTCCGCAGGCATCCGGAGCACCAAAGGCCGCAGTTGGACCCATCCCGCCCGCATCATGTAGTGGGTCCAGCCTGCGGTGCTGCGTTCCTCATGAGGTTGGATGGCAGCCCAGGGGGGCAAACACCGTGCCGGTCCACAGGTTGGTGATCGCCACCGACCTCGGCAGGGGGTCAATCACAAGGATCGCATCCAACGAATGGCGACGGATCCGGGAACAACGGTCGTCGCCGTAATCGAAAATCCGCGACAAGCGGCCTGAAGCACTGCCAGGGAGGATGCCGCGGCTGTTCCGTCCGGCATTGTCCACGGGCCTGCCGCACGACAACATTGGACGCAACTCGTCCATGTGGCCTCGTTCCCGACTGTAGGACGCTCCCAACTGGCCGGTCGCACCGGACCGGTGGTCGGACGGGCGACGGGGTCGGCAAGGGACGGAGCGGCCACGAACTACACGGGAAGGTTCATGTGGCAGCGCACATCGTCCCGTCAAGCGCCGGACCGTCATGCCGGCGCGCCTGAACAAATTGGCGACTCAGTCCAAGGGATCTTTGGGGATGTGTCCTTGCCGTTGCAGCAGGGCCTGGAGCCGTGCGATCTCCGTCTCTGCTTCCCGTACCCGTGCGGCTTCCTGGTCCGCTCGTGCGGCTTCCTTCTCGTGGGCCGTTCCGGCTTCCCGCACCGTCAGATACCACCTCCGCTGCACCGGATTCCACAACCGCAGGCTGCCGGTGGCCATGTCCAGCCCCCAGTCCGTTTCCAGGACCGCACTCCGCCCGATCCACGCGCCGCGCGCGCGGTCGGACTGCAGGGGAATGGGGACATAGGCGCCGTCCCGCAGTTGCCAGCCCAGCAAGTCCTCCGTCAGATACCGGTGGTGGGGGTCATGCTGCCAATATTCGGGAATGCCCAGGGCGGCATAGCGGTCCCGCTTGAGCCCGCTGTCCTGGGCATGGGTGGAGGGCGAAGCCATTTCCATGACCAGGTCCGGCACCTTGCCGTAAACCCACGGTGCGTAGCCTTCCTCGCCTGGCACCGCCACCCCGTAGGCCAGCAACACATCGGGCGTCACATAGGCCGTCAGATTGGCGGTGTCGTAATACAAGGCACACTTTCCCCGGACCGTGCCCGCACGGCCCCGCTGCCGCAGGTGCATCTCCAGGGCAAAGACGGCATTGGTGATGGCGTGGTACTGGAGTTCGGTATCGGCGATGGGTTCATCATCGTCGGACGGGTACCGGATCCCCGGCTCCTGTGGGGAATCTCTCAGGACCATGCCGTTCCAGTCGTTCCGGTCTCGGGTCGGTGCCATAAGCGTGGTGCCTCCTTTGTTCCCATCGCAGTCGAGGTCGGCGACTTCGTTTGAACTCGAAGGTCGGGACGGTTGCCGGGCGCGCGGGCAGCGGTGCAGTGGTGCGCACGGGGAGCGGCGATCAGTGCAAACACGCAGTCACACAGTCATGTGGGAAAGGTGAATCGAAGATTTGCCAGCCCCCTGTCGGGGGAACGGATCCCCTGCCCGACCGGGTTCCTTTGGGGCTGGCGCCGGCCAGCCGTACCAATTTCGTCAGCGGCCGCCAAAGCCGGTCATCGTAATGCCCTGGACGAAGAACCGCTGGGCAAAGATAAAGAGCACCAGGATGGGCGCCAGCATGATGGTGCTGACCGCGAACACGATTTCCCAGTGCTGCACCTCGAAGTCGTTGAACATCTTGACCCCCACCGCCAGGGGGAACTTGTCCATGGTCTTGAGGTAGATCAGCGGGTTGAGAAAATCGTTGTAGTGCTGCAGCAGGGCGAAGACCGCCACCGTCGCCATGACCGGCTTGGAGAGCGGCATCAGGATCTGGGTCAGCGTGCGCAGCCGGCTGGCGCCGTCGATGTAGGCCGCATCCTCCAGTTCGCCCGGAATGCCCATGAAGAACTGCCGTATCAGGAAGACGTACAGGGCCATGACCGCACCCCAATAGGGAACGATCAGGGGATAGAACGTGTCGTACCAGCCGATGGTCCGAAACAGGATGAACCGCGGCACGAGCGTCACGATGTCCGGCAGCATCATGGTGCCCAGCAGCAGCCCGAACCAGATGTTCTTGCCGGGCCAGTCGATGCGGGCGAAGGAATAGGCCACCAGCGACGAGGACAGCAGGGTGCCCAGCACCGCGAACACCACGATCTTGACGGTGTTCCAAATGAAGGAGCCGAGCGGCAGGTGGCCGGTGAAGGCCGTGACATAGTTGGCCCAATGCGGATCCCGCGGAATCCAGACGATGGGGTGGGCAAACACCTCCGTGGACACCTTCAGCGACGAGGAGATCATCCACAGTGTCGGGACCAGGAAGGTGACGGACAGGATCGTAATCAGAATCTGCAGCGCCACCAGCCAGAGGCGCTCCTTGAGTTTGCGGCGCCGGTTCGTCGTCAGGACCGGGCGCGCGGCAGGCTGCTCCAAGGGCAGTTGCGTGACGGACATGCCTCAGTTGTCTCCTTCCTCGTAGTAGACCCAGCGGCGCGAAATGACGAACTGCATGATGGTGAAGCCCACGATGATCAGGAACAGTTCCCAAGCCAGGGTCGAGGCGTAGCCCATGCGGCCGTACTGGAAGGCGTTGCGGTAGATGTTCAGGACCACAAAGAGCGTGGCGTCGGACGGGCCGCCCTCCGTCATGATCATGGCCGGGATGAACGTCTGGAACGAATTCACCGTGGCAATCACCATGTTGTAGAAGATGAGGGGCGTCATTAGCGGCAGCACCACTGTGCGCAGGCGGCCAAAGGCGTTGGCCCCGTCCAGGCTGGCGGCCTCCTTGAGCGATTCCGGGATGTTGCCCAGGCCGGCAATGAAGATCACCATCTGCCGCCCGATGGCCCAGAAGGACATGAAGATGAACGCCGGCTTGGCCAGCTGCGGCTCGAACAGCCAGCGAATCGGATCGACCCCGAACCAGCCCAGCGCCTCGTTCAGGATTCCGAACTCCGGATGGAAGACCCGTTGCCAGACCACGGCGCTGGCCACCAGGGGCACGATGATGGGCAGGTAGAAGGCCGCTCGGTAGTAGTCCCGGAACCACAGGGGCTGCGACAGGATCAGGGCCAAGGTGAACGAGATGCACAGCTGGACCGGCACCGCGATCACGGTGTAGAAGAAGCTGTTGAAGAGGCTCTTGTTGACCTTCGGATCCTCCAGCATCTTGAGGATGTTGGAAAACCCCGCAAATTCCGGCTCGCGCAGGGGATCCCACTCGAACATGATCAGCCATGCCGAGTGCAGCATCGGATAGGCGATGAAGATCAGGAAGCCCAGGATAAAGGGCGATGCAAACAGGTATCCGGTCAGCCAGTCCCGCCGGGGCCCCCCACCGATCAACAGGCGACCGGCCGATTGCAGTAGGGTCATGTCTTCATCGGGTGCGCGGTTGATGCAGGCCCGCGCGGGTCGGGACGGACGGTTCCGCCCCGACCCGGATGCCGGGCCCCATGAAGTCTGGTTCGCACCGGACTGCCAGCGCAGTCCGGGCAGACCGGAGGACTGTCAAAATCAGCCGGCCCAGTAGTCGTCCAGCAGCGCCTGCACGCCCTTGGTCACTTCGGGCAGCACTTCGGCGGCTGTGGCCGAGTTGTTGAGAAGCGGATCCCAGCCCACGGGCCGGACCACCTCGTTCCACATCTGGCCGCGGGAGACGCCGCCAATCACATCCACTTCGCTGCGTTTGAAGGCCTCCACGAAGGCCGCGCCGTTGGACACGCCGAAGCGTTCCTCGATGGTGGGAATCCAGAAGGAGTGAATCAGAGCCTCGGTGTTGGGCAGGCGGCCGGTCAGGGTCGCGTAGATTTTCTGGCCGTCCTCGCCGCCCATGAAGCTGGTGTACGCCCAGGCCGCGTCCACCTCGTCCGTGTTCAGGACGCAGACGCCCTCGGACCAGCCCCGGTGGGGCCGGCCCGCATCAAGGTACTGCGGCATCATGACCACATCGAAGGGGATTTCCGCCCCCGCGTCCCGCAGTTCGGGCGAGTTCAGGTTGGGCAGGAACCAGGCGCCCTCGTACTTCATGGCCGCATTGCCGGTTTCGATCGTGTTCGTGCCGCCGGACATGTCGGCCGGGGTGGGGCTGATGCCCATCTTGTACTGCAGGTCCTGGGTCAGCAACTGTACGATCTCGATGATCTCGGGCTGGTCGAAACTGGCCGTGGTCGGGTCCACCAGCTGGTTGAACTCCTGCATGCCGGTCGACCGAATCCAGTGGATGTCGCGCGGCCAAATCCCGCTGGGCTGGAAGCCGTACATGCGGTTGTCGCCGTCCAGGTTGGTCACCTGCTCGGCCATCGACAGGAACTCCTCGAAGGTCCAGTCGTCGGTCGGGTAGTCCAGGCCGGCCTCGTCGAAGGGCTGGCGCGCATACAGCATCAGCATGACGCCGATCTGAAGGGGCATCAGGTACCGCTTGCCGTCACGGCGCGTGCTGTCCTCGATGCTCTGGACGCCGTCCGGATAGGGGCCGGTTAGGTCGCTCTCCTGAATGTACTCGTCCAGGGGGGCCAACTGGCCGGCGTCGGCATAGGGCTGCCATTCCCAGCCCTGGAAGGAAGCGACATCCGGCGGCGCGCCGCCGGCAATGCTGGTCTGCAAGCCCGTATAGTAATCCGCGCCCGTGCCACTGGGGGCGGTGGTTACCACGATGTCGGGGTTCTGTTCGCTAAACACCCGCTCCAGCTCTTCCCAGGCGGGAATGTCGGTATTGCCGGCCCAGGCCGCGAAGTCAATCTCCACCGGCGCCATGGCGGTATCGTCGCCGGGGGCGGCGGCCGGGGAGGGGGTTGCGCAGGCAGCCAGCGCGAGCGCCGCTGCGCCGGCACCGCTTACCTGCAGGAAACGGCGGCGCGAGACGGCAGGACTCAATCGTCTTGTCATGGGTAACTCCTTGCGGGAAGGGTTCAATAAATTGTGAACGACCAGTGGTCGTGAGGGAAGCCTAGGTTAGCACAATGGCCGGTTTCGGGTTTATGGTCGGGAGGTTTTGCGGTAGGACCGGGGCCTTCCGATAGCTTGATTCCATGCCTCAAGACCTGCCAGTGGAGACTCCACGTCATGAAAATTGAAGCGATTCAACTGTCCGTGCTTGACCTGCCGGGCCGCAGCAGTCTGTTCTCCCTGACCCGTTCCCGGGAGGACGGCCGCTTCTACTGGCGCAGCCGAATACTGGGTCCGGCGGAGAACGAGATCCATGTCCTCCACGTTCGGACCACGGAGGGCATCGAAGGCGTTTGCACGGTTGGCGATGCCCGTTATTCAACCCTGCGTCCCATCGAACTGGAGCACATGCGGGCCCTGGCCGTCGGCCACGATGCCTTGGACAAGAAAGGCCTGAGGGATCTTCTGCACCATGCCGCGCGGACGGCCTTCCTGGCTCCGGGCTGGTTCGGAGCCCTGGACAACTGCCTGTGGGACATCCAAGGCAAGGCCGAAGGCCGGCCCGTACATGAACTGATCGGGACCGTCCGGCCCCATGGCGAGGCCTACTACAACATCCGCAGCGGCGACCTGGACACGGCCCTGGCCGATGCCGAATACGCCATTGGCGAGGGTTTCGCGGCCCTCAAGGATCACTTTGCCCAGCCGTGGCGTCGCAATTGCGACTGGCTGGGCCGACTGAGGCAAACGGTGGGGGATGCGATCGCCCTGATGCACGACGCCGCCGGTTGCCAGTACACCCTGGACGAAGCTCTGGCGGTGGGCAGGGTGCTGGAGGAAACGGACTTCCTCTGGTTCGAGGAACCCCTGCCGGATCGATCCCTGGTGGAACTCCAGGCCCTCTGCGCATCCCTGTCCATTCCGGTTCTGGCCCTGGAGACCCTGATGCACGACATGGACCTGTGCCGGGCCTGGCTGCAAGTGGGGGCCACGGATCTGGTGCGCGCCAATGCCCGGGTCGGTGTTACCTCCCTGCTGGACCTCGCGGAGTTCGCGGCCCGGCACAACACTTCGGTGGAGCTCAACGGTCCCGGCGGGCTGTTCGGTTTGGTCCATGCCCACATGGTCTGTGCCATCCCCAACACCTCACGCTACGAGTACTTCCCGGATGGGAGCCGCGATGAACTTGGAAGGGAAATCGGTCTGCTGAATCCGCCCGTGCCGGCCAACGGGGTGATCAAGCCTCCGGCCGGTCCGGGTTGGGGTACCGAGTGGGACTGGACGCGGTTCAGGGCCAAAACCACTGCCACACTCTGAACTCTTGACTGGCTAAACGTGCAGGTGCAAGCCGGGTCAACCGGCTCAGTGGCAACCGGATACCCAAGAAGTGGCCAGCCCTCTGGGAACCGAAGATGCTCAGGCGGCCCCTTCAGTCCGAAGAGGTTCGGCCCTGCGCCTACACGGCCCAGGGCATCGATGCCCTGATGCTGGCATTCAGGTTCCGTCTCATGGGGGAACGGTTGGGATAGATATGCCATTGAGTAATTTTACTCAATGGCATATCATATCTCCCATGAATCAACTTCCGGCTTTCCGCCGCCCCCTGTTGGCCAAGCTGATAGACCTTCTCACTGAGGAAGGTCCCATGCGCCTCGTCGCAGTCACCGGTCCCCGGCAGACGGGCAAGACCATCTTGGTTCGCCAGGCGTTCGAGGAACTCGAAAGGAAAGGCACTCCGTGCCGATACGTTGCCGTGGACGACCCGTCTTCAGACGCGTCTTCTCTTGGCCATTTCGCGGACTCCGGCGTATTGATTCCCGGACGTCCCCGTGGGGTGGAATGGCTCGTTGCGACATGGGAGCGCGCGCGCGCCGTTGCCGAGCGTTCCCCACAGGGAATGGTGATGGCTCTGGATGAGATCCAGGGGATACCGGAGTGGTCGAATGTCGTCAAGGGCCTTTGGGATCGGGACCGACGTACGGGGTGTCCGCTGCGAGTGGTGATCATGGGGTCCGCTCCTTGGGCAATGCTGACTGGCATACACGAGAGCCTGGCCGGCAGATTTGATCCCTTCCCGGTTGCACACTGGTCGTTGGAGGAGATGCAGCGTTCATTCGGAGTGACTCTTGACGAGTACCTTTTCTTTGGAGGCTACCCGGGTGCTGCAAGTCACATGCGGGACATCACCCGGTGGAGGGAATACATTCGACACGCCATCGTTGCGCCGGCGGTCGGCCGGGACATCCTGTCCCTGACACGCGTCGACAAACCGTCGCTGATGCGTGCTCTGATGGAGCTGGCTCCGGAGTATTCGGGCCAAATCATCTCCTACACAAAGTTGCAGGGCCACCTCAAGGATGCCGGGAACACCACAACGCTGGCGCGCTATCTGGAGCTGCTTTCGGATGCCGGTTTGGTTGCCGGACTGCAAAAGCACAGCGCGAAGCCTCACATCTCGAGGCGGTCGAGCCCGAAGCTCAATGTGCTGAACACCGCCATCATGGCGGCTACGTATCCCTATCCCTTGGCACGAGGCCGAGAAGACGGAGCTTTCTGGGGACGGCTCTGCGAAAGTGCAGTGGGAGCACATCTTCACAACACTATCGGCTCCGATGGGATCATGCGTCTCCGATACTGGCGGGAAGGAGCCCATGAGGTGGATTTCGTCCTCGCATCCGGCCGGGATCTGGTCGCGATCGAGGTCAAGAGTGGTCGTCGTCGGGGCCGGGTCGCGGGCCTATCCGCCTTCAAAAACCGCTTTCCCGGCGCGAAAGGACTCGTAGTAGGGACCGGCGGAACACCTTTCAACGAATTCCTGTCTGAGACGGCCGGGTTCTGGTTCGAAGATGCTCACCATGCCGGTTGAAAGAACGGTCTCGGAATGGCGAGATGGCAAGTGGTGGTCGGAGAATCGAAGGCTGTCGGATTTCCGGTCTGCACGCGCGTACGTGTTGCTCGGCGAGCCGGGATCGGGCAAGACCACCGCATTTGAGGTTGAGTCGAAAGCGGACGGGAACACATCGATTGTCCCTGCCCGCCGCTTCATCCGCCGGCACGTCGACAGTCACCCAGAGTGGCGATGCGGGACGCTGTTTGTGGATGGATTGGATGAACTGCGCGCCGGAGGTGGCGATCCCAACGAGCCTTTAGATGCCTTCCTGTGCCGTATTGAGCGACTCGGACAGCCGCGCTTCAGACTTTCCTGTCGCGAGGATGCCTGGCTGGGACGCAACGACTTTGAGGAACTGGCTTCGGTCACGGGCAGAGAAGGATGTCACTTGCTGCGGCTCGATCCGTTGGGTTCCAATGAGGCTCTTGCGATCTTGGAAGACATGGAGGTCGAGTATCCCAACGAGTTCCTGTTGAAAGCGGTGGATTATGGATTGGCCGTCTTTATCCAGAACCCCCTTCTGCTGGAGATACTGGCCGACGCGGTAGCTTCTGGATCCTGGCCGGATGGCCGGCTCGATATGTTTGAGCGAGCGAGCGAAGAGTTGGCGAAGGAATTGAACGAACAGCATCTCAATGCTCAGGATGGCAGGCCGTTCTCGACCTCGAAGATCGTTCTCGCGGCAGGACGCCTTAGCGCGCTCCTGCTGCTGTCAGGAAAGAGCGGCTGGTCCCGGCGTGGTCGCGGAAATGAAGACTGCCCGGCGCTGAGTGAAGCCGGAGACAGCCAGGACCTCTTCAAGGTTGCCTTGGACACCCAACTGTTCGAAGGGAGTTCCGAGACCGGTAGAAGGCCGCGCCACCGCGTCATCGGAGAGTTTCTCGCCGCGAAATACCTGGATCATGCAATCAGAGAGGAACACCTAGCCCCCGGACGTGTTTTGGCATGGATGTTGGGTATTGATGGCGTGGTGATGCCCGACCTGCGCGGCATGTCGGTGTGGTTGGCTGCCATGAATAGTCAAGTGCGCGGTCGCCTCATCGAATCCGACCCAGTTGGCTTGGCTTTCCACGGGAACGCTGAACGCTTCAGCCACCAAGAAACCCGGTGTTTGTTGGACGGTCTGGAGGCGAAGTTGCCGCATCTGCGGGAGTGGCCGTCACGGCCCGCTCTCGCTGCGCTTGTTGCCGGCCCCGCACGCGAAATCCTGTGGGAGATGCTGCGGGCTGTGGAGCGCTCGAAAGCCAGACAGGCAGTGGTGGAGTTGCTCCTGTGGGGCATGATCGCGTCCCCTCGGAGCGGGTTTCGAATCGCGGATGGCAAACCATCAAGACATGCGGAGGAAGCTCACGAGACTTTGGGGGCCGTTGTGCGAGATCCCTCTTGGCAATCAACGACGAGGCACCAGGCTCTTGTCGCACTCATCCACGTTGTTGGGAACGAAGCCGACAGTGTTTCAATGCTGCGAGACCTCCTGGATGACTTGGCGGCGGACAAGGTACCCGCGGACGAACGGGGCGATCTACAGGGAGAGCTTCTCATTCACCTGTATCCGAGGCATCTGGCCGTTGAGCACATCTGGGATTACCTGTCGTATGGCACAGTGCCCGGTAGCAAAACCCGGGTGTTCTGGACCCAGCACCTTGTACACAAAGCACCGAAAGAGGATGTGGGCTCTCTGCTTGACACCCTCGCCGCGAGGGCTGAGGACCTGATTCCCCGTCTCGCACAGGACAAACTGGACACGCTGGTAATGCGATTGCTGGCCCGGGGACTGGAACTCTTCGGTGAGGAGAGGGAGGTTGCCAAACTGTACGAGTGGTTCGAACTGGTGGAGGCTGACTACGAGCGCCCTGGACTGGTGCCAGCCCACTGCGAACAGGTCCGCTTCCGATCCCGTCACCCTGAGGAACAGAAGCCGATCTATCGCTGGCTCTGTGTGCATCCCGCCATCCAGCGGGCACTGGTGTTGGAGGGGCTGAAGCGCCATGCCGAATGGCCGAGTACTACAGCTCTTGATATGACCATCGGCACGAAGTTCCTGGGTAACACAGCACCGGCCGGGTTTCGCCAGTGGTGTCTGGCCCGAGCCGTTGAGTTGGCGACAACAGATCCGGGTCTGTCCACTGAACTGGCGTGGTGGGCTGTGCGGAAACGCCCAGAATGGGACCCCGCGCTGGGAGACGACGAGGTAACGGCTGCGGTGCAGGGTGTTTCGCAGTTGCAGGAGTGGAATCAGAAACGCCTAGCTAGGGAAGAGGCACCGCCACCCGAGTCTCCAGCCGTCGCCGAATTCCGCAGACGAAAAGAAGCCTATGTCGCCTCGGTTCACAGACACATGGATACCATCCAGGTGGGACAGGGGCCGCCTGACATGCTTTACGAACTCGGCCAGGTGTATGTGCATGGCTTGGAGGCGGACGGTCCCGACCAGGCGCGGAGCGACTTGGAGTTCCATCTCGACCGGGACACTGAACTTGTCGAAGCGGTCATTCGTGGCTTCCGTCACCTTGTGGACCGCCGCGATCTCCCGGATCTCAACGGCATCATGCGACTCCATGGGAAGAGCATGATGTCATTCTTTGCGTTTCCCTTCCTAGCCGGCCTTACCGAGGACGAAATGGCTGGCACAGACCTCCTTCAACGTCTCAACGACCAGGGGCTTGGTCGCGCTTTAGGGTTCTATCTCCTTTCCCGGCTGCCGACCAAGCGTCGTCCGCTTCCAAGAGTCTTCGCGCTTGAAGAGGACTGTCGCCCGTCCTGGTACCGCCAAGCCCTCCGTGATCGCCCACAGGTCGTTGCGGATGCCTTCGTGGCCGTACACCGCGTCCGCGTCCGCACGAAGGAACCGCCGGACCAGCATCTGTACGACTTAGCCGGGTCTGACGAATACGCAGAGGTGGCACGCCTGGCGGTGCCCCGGATGTTCACACCGTTCCCGAGTCGGTGTGCCAGAGGGCCCCAATTGGAGATCCTTCGCCAGGTCCTTTGGGCCGCGCGGCGTCACATGTGTGCTGCCGCACTGCTCGAACTGATCCAGAGGCGATTGGCTCGAACCGGAATGGACACCGGCCAGCACGCTCAGTGGCTGGCTGTTGGCGCGCTGACCGCTCCCGATGAGATGCTTCCGAAACTGGTGGACTTCCTGTCAGAGAAGGGAGAGACAAGATCGCGTCGTTTGGAACAAAGAGTGCACCACCTAGTGGATTTCTTGGTGCCGCATACGGATCCTCTTCCCAATCAGGAATGGCCAACAGCCCACTTAGCCACCCTGATTGGAGCCGTTGGCAGATGGGTTCGTCCGTCCTCGGATTATGGGCAAGACTCATCCGACCGGTTTAAGGCCGTAAGGATCGCTGAAACCGACATAAAGGCACCACCACTGGTGCAGCATTGGATCGATACGCTTGCGGAGCGGGTGGATGAACAAGCCATTGCCGCGCTCGGCAACTTGGTGGAAGACCCGGCGCTCGAAACTTGGCACGGGCAGCTTGTACGCGCGCGCGACGCACAAGCGGAACGGCTTCGCATCGAGAAATACCGGGTGCCCACACTGAGCGAAATAAGGGAGGCGATGGATGGCGGTGCTCCAGCCAGCGCCGCCGATCTCGCTGCGTTGGTCACCGAGAAACTGAACCGACTCGCCGACAGAATCCGCAACGGCAACACGGACGATTGGCTGCAATACTGGCACATCGACCCCAAAGATCCTCAAGGTAGGACCGTCACCGAACCCAAACCGGAAAACCTCTGCCGGGATCATCTCCTCTCGGATCTGCAAGACTGCTTATCTTCCTACGGCGTTGATGCCGCGCCGGAAGGCCACCACGCGGAAGACACCCGGTCCGACATCCTAACGGTCCACGATACACACGCCATACCTGTGGAGATCAAGAAAACGGGCCGGGATCTATGGAGTGCCATTAAGGACCAACTGATTGCCAAATACGTACGTGACCCGAGGTCGGGCGGGTACGGGATCTACTTGGTCCTGTGGTTCGGACCTGAACATCTCAAGAGTCCATCACCCGGCGGTGAGCGCCCTGATTCACCCGATAGGCTTCGTCAACTGCTTGAAGAGACGCTGAAACCAGAACAAAGTAGAACGATTACCATTGTGGTAGTGGATGTCTCCGACCCGCGTGACCAACATCCGTCTGGACCGTGATTTTCTGATGCAGCCACACCCTCTGCTGTCAGGTACACAGGAGGGATACCGCGCCTTCAAGCCTTCGATCCCCGACAACGTCTTGCCGGCAGAATGATCGGACCAGTCGCTGCCCTCGATCGTTCCGCGAGGGGAACAGCCGAGGAGACGGACCATTCCCGCGAGATCGAGGCGTCCGGCCCGACCGCACAGATCATTTCGAACAGAGGCACTGGCCCATGGCGCGTTGGTCGTCATGAGCCAGCCGCGTAGTGTGGAACATCGCGATCCGATGAAGTGTGACTTCACCGCAGGCAGGCCGTGGCTCATGATCGTGTGCCGGTCAACCATGCGGGACAATGGAGCCACAGCAGCAAGGGAGGCTTGCCACGATGGTAATCACGAATGTGAAGGTCGAACTCTACAACTGGCACACGGAGCCCTGGCATTCGATCCCGGGCGTGGTCAACGGTGGGGACCAACAGCTGGGCATCGTTGAGGTTGCTACGGACGAGGGGCTGACCGGCAAGGCGTTCCTGGGTTCCTCCCGCCAGGGAGCGGACCATCACCTGCCCGGGCTCATGCAGGTCCTCAAGCCGATGCTCATGGGGCGCAATTCCCAGGACATCGGTGCCATCTGGTGGGATATGTGGAAGCAGAACCGCCAGGTGACGACCCAAGCCATCGGTGCGGTTGACATCTGTCTCTGGGATCTCAACGGGCAGCGGGCGGGGCTGCCGATTCATCGCCTGCTCGGAACCTGCAAGGACTCCGTCCCCGCCTATTCGAGCACGGCCCGGCACGCCACCGCGGAGGAGTACGCCGAGGAGGCGATCCGCTTCAAGGAAATGGGCTGGACGGCCCACAAACTGCATCCCCACGGCGAACCGGAGGCGGACGTCCGCATCTGTCGGGCCGTCCGGGAGGCCGTGGGACCGGACATCAAGCTGATGCTCGACTCGATGTGGGCCTACCGCTATGCGGATGCTGTGCGGGTGGGTCGTGCCATCGAGGAACTCGACTACTACTGGTACGAGGATCCCCTGGTCGAGGAGGACCTCTACAACTACGTGAAGCTGTGCGCCAAGCTGGATATCCCCATCATGTCCACGGAATTCGCGCCGGGTCGCTACTACGGCATGGCTCCCTGGATCATGAATCGCTCCACGGACTTCCTGCGCGGCGACGTGGCCGTAACCGGCGGCATCACGCCCATGGTGCGCCTGTGCCACCTGGCCGAGGGCTTCAACATGCAGTGCGAAATCCACCACGGGGGCAACAGCCTCAATAACGTGGCCAACCTGCATGTCACGATGGCGGTGCCCAACTGCGAGTTCTACGAGGTATTCCCC
Source organism: Caldilineaceae bacterium (assembly GCA_965219935.1). GTDB lineage: Bacteria > Chloroflexota > Anaerolineae > Caldilineales > Caldilineaceae > Bin34. The sequence continues at coordinate 4,210,933 of CBDCOU010000003.1, forward strand.
TGCACCGGAGAGAACAAGTTCGGCCTGGTCGAAGACATCGAGGTTGACGACCGGGGGCTGGTGCATGCGCCCACCGGCCCCGGTTTGGGGTTCGAGATCGACTACGACCTGCTCAACACGGTCCACCTGGGCACTGTGTGGGAATGAGGTGTTGTCAGCGGTAGTGGTAGCTTGGCGGCTTTCAAACGGTCCCGCGGACTGGGGAGCTGAGCCTGGCGGTCGCGCGGTGGCAGATGTGGCTGCATGCTTGGACGGCTCGGTGCTGACACTACCGCAGGCGTGCACAGCCTGTGAAGAGGAGGTTTGCGCTGGGGTTGGTGGGACAACCGAGCAACTACGATGCCCTCAACAGGGCGATGAAGCCGGCTTGTTCAAAGTCCCGGTCGTACGCAAGTGCTTCCGTGATGTTTCGTTCCTCCATGACGAGGAAGCTCGCGCAGTCTGTCAGGCTCCATGTTTGGTCTGGTCGGGCTGCATACCGCTTGACGGCTGCTCTGAACTGCGCGTCCGTCCGGGAAACGATTTCCACATCCGATCTTGCCTCCAGTTCCTGAACCATCTGTGCCGCAACGCGCCGGTACTGTTCGCCCCTCCCCGCCAAGTGATTGAGCACCTCGACCAATGCCATATGGGTTGTCACAATGGCAACAGGCCCCAGGCTCTCCGTCACGTTCATCGCCCGTTCATGCAGTTGGTCGCCGGGATGCAAGACGGCTATCCAGTAGCCGGAATCCGCGAAGAGTGTGCGCATCAATCGGCTTCTTTCGGGAACCCGTAGAGGTAGTGCTTCTTGTTCTTGGCCAAGTCGGAGGGAAGGTTGTCCCACGCGTCATGGGGAACGGACTTCCGCAGCCTTGCGAACATGTCCAACATGGATTCCGGATTGTTGCCGGATGGAGACGCGTCGCTAATCGACACCACTACCTCCTTGCCCTCTGCCAAGTTGAGGGGTTCCAAGGGAACAAGCACGCCATTTCCATATCTGGCCCTGATGTTTTCGATCTTCACAGGCCCTCCCGAGAACTCTCTTGTGCCATGTTCGGTACCCACACGGATGCTGTGGGGCACAGTCACAAGTCTTGTCGCTGGTTGGTGATTATCCAATGTCGTACATGGATTCTACGCCGACGCTCGGATGTTCCGACATTCGGGCCTAGAGGTCAGAGAGGCCAATCCAACGACTTGGTGGCACGGTGGTGGCGGTGGCAACTCGTAAGATGTGTGGGATGGATCCTGTGCCAAAGGTGAAGGTAGGCCTCTCTGCAGGAGTATGGATAAGCACTTGAATTCCTGTCCATTTCCGCCATTTTGTAGCAGATGATCTGCTCGTTGCAGCCCCATTCATTTCCACTGTGTCATGATTGAGGCCGTCGTCCAGCCATCTCCATCCCCGTGAACACCCTTATGGATTCCAGGTTCACCGGCGTTGTGCCGGCCATCATCACGCCCCTGACCCCGGAAGGGAAGCTCAACGAGGATGCTTTCCGACAGGTCATGGAGTTCAACATCGAGGCCGGCGTGCAGGGCTTCTGGGTGGCCGGAGGCACGGGCGAGAGCGTGTTGCTGGACGACTCGGAAAACATGCGCATTGCGGAGATCGCGGCCGATCAGGCCGCCGGGCGCGCGTACAACATCATGCATGTGGGAGCCGCCTCCACTCATCGGGCCGCCCGTCTGGCCGAACACGCGGCCAAGGCGGGTTGCGAGGCCATCTGCTGTGTGCCGCCCTTTTTCTACACGCAGTCGGACAAGGCCGTGGCCGAACACTACCGCGTGGTGGCGGAGGCGGCCGATCTGCCTTTCTTTGCCTACAACGTGCCCGGCTTCACCCATCGCGAGATTGACATTCCCCTGATGCGGAGGATCCGGGACGAGGTTCCGCAACTGACGGGGCTCAAGCACTCCGGCGTCAACACGTCGCTGGTCAAGGACTTCGCCGACATGGAGCTGTCCTGCTACATCGGCAACAGCACCCTGATGCTGCCGGCCCTGACGCTGGGCGCCTCGGGCTGCGTGGATGGCCCGCCCAATGTGGCTCCCGAGTACTGGGTGGCCATATGGAACGCCTGGCAAGCCGGCGATCTGGCGGCCGCGCGTGCGGCCCAGGAAGCCGCCACCAAGATCACGATGCTGGTCCGCAGCTGCGGTTCCCGTTTCCACGCCGTGTGCAAGGCCATCCTGTCCCGACGGCTGGGCGTGGTGTGCGGTGACCCGCGGCCGCCCGGAGAACCGCTGACCGACGACGAGGTGGCGGCGATTCATAGTGCCATGAACTCTCTGGGCCTGGACTAACCACGGTTGCAACTGCGCCGACCCAACAAGGAACCAACACCATGAAAGCTGCTGTCTACACTGGTATTCGGGAAATCGAAGTGCAGGAGATCGACCGGGTCCCGGCGGCATCGGACTATGTGGTCATTGACACCAAGGTCACCGGCATTTGCGGAAGCGATCTGCATGCCTATTACGGAGAGTGGCCCCAGTCGCCCGGCGAAGCCGCCGGCCATGAGACCTGTGGCGTGGTGGTCGAGGTGGGTGAAGGGGTGGAGCACGTGCAGGAAGGCGATCGCGTGGTGATGGAAGTCACCTCGAACTGCGGCCGCTGCCTGTACTGCCGCAAAGGGCAGTACAACCACTGTGTCAAGAAGCACGTGAGCTGGAAGGGCGGCCACGGCGGGTTTGCCGAATACACCAACGTGCACGCCTCCACCGTCTTTCGGTTGCCCGACGACATCACCTACAGGCAGGGGGCGTTGGTCGAACCCCTGGCGGTCTGCTACCGGGCGGTCATGCGCGCCGAACCGAGCCACCAGGACCGTCTGGCCGTCATCGGCGGCGGCACGATTGGCCTGCTCACGCTGGCCGCGGCCAAGGCCGCGGGGGTGCGGGAGACATTGATCACCGTCAAGTACGACCAGCAGGCCGAGATTGCCCGGCACTTCGGGGCGGACCACGTGGTTGACATCAACGACACCGATGTCCGGGAGTATGTGCGGGACTTCACCGACGGCCACGGGCTGGATGTGGTCGTCGAGACGGTGGGCAGCGCCCAGGGCTTTGACGACGCTCTGGGCATGATTCGGCCCCAGGGCACGGTGGTGCTGGTGGGCGGCTACCACAAGCCGCTGGAAGTGGACCTGAGCAAGATCATGAACCTGGAGCCGATTGTCACCGGGTCCCTGTGCTACAGCTACAGCGGCATGGTCACGGATTTCGATGCCGCGATCGAACTGATTGGCACCGGCGCGGTGGATGCCGAGCGCATCGTGACCCACGACTACAGCCTGGACGAGACACCTGAGGCATTCCGGGTTTCGTCGGACAAGAACACCGGAGCGGTCAAGGTCCACATCGTGCAGGAGTAGCGTTCCGGGTTTCCGGATCCCTGTCTCCCTTGTCCGAACCGGCCAGCCTCCGGCCGTCCGGCAGGCTGGATCTGGCAGCCTGCCTTGCGGTCTGCGGGCTGCTTCTGCTGCAACAGGCATGGGCCTGGGAAGCGGCCGGCCGCTGGCCCCTGTCGGGCGACTCCTCCCTCTACGCTTTCCAGGCACTTCACTGGTGGGGCGAGCCGGATCCGCTGTTTCTGGCCCACTGGCTGGACAAGCCGCCCGTTTACATCTGGCTGCAGTCGCTGGCGCTGCATCTGGGGCGCAACACGCTATGGGCGGCCAAGAGTCTCAATTTGGCGGCCACCGCCCTGACCGGTCTGGTGTTGGTACTTTGGTGCGTGCGCCTCAGGGGATGGCCAAGCGCCGCCTTGGCGGCCGGAGTCTGGAGTCTCAATCCGTTGGTGTTGGCATGGGCTCCCTCCGGGTTGACGGATCCCCTCATGGTGCTTTGGGGCATGGCTGCGCTGTGGCTGGCCTGGGAGGGCAGGTGGTTCGGAGCCGGGTTGCTGCTGGCCCTCGCCCTGTTCACGCGCCAGGCAGGTCTCGTCTACCTGGCCATGCTGCCGGGTGTTGTGCGGGTGCGTGCCCAGCCGGGTGCGCCTGTTGGCTGGAAGTCCTTGCTGCTTGGGTTCGCGGCGGTGGCCGTTCCGGTTCAGCTGTGGGATCTCGCCCGTTGGCACGCCGCACCCTCCTTCTGGACGTTGGGTTTCGAACACTATGCACCGCTGGGAATCGTTCCGCTTCGAGACTGGGGGTCCAGACTGGCGGAATGGCTGCCGCTGATCCGCGAGTTGACGGGACACTGGAGCGGAGCCGTGACCATGACTGCCCTGTTGCTCTGGGGGGTGATCGAGTACCGATCCCATGAGGATCGACATCGGCGTTGGCTTGGGTTTTGGCTGCTCGCGGTCGCCTGTGGGTGGCTTGCCATTCACGTGACGCTGTCCTTCAGCATCTGGCTCCGCTACCTGTTGCCGCTGGTGCCCCTGCTGTGCGTGGTCCTCGCGTGCCTGTTGCCGCGGATGGTCAAGACGGTGTCCTTTCGGGGACTGTTGTTGCTCCTGGCTGCGTCCGTTGTGCTGTTCAGCGAGGCCCTGTATATTCCGCGGGTACAGCTCCAATATCTTCCGACCGGTCCGCGTACCAGGGAACTGGCCGGCCTGCCGGAGACAGTCCAACGGCTGCAGGCTACTGCCCCGCCGGGATCGGTGCTGCTCGAAAGGGAGTTCAGTTGGCACTACCTGTATCTGCTGTACGACGACACGGCACTGAACCGGCAATGGTTTGCCGAAGCCGACCACCTTGTGAATCTGCTGCAGGGGCTGCCGTCGGGAACCTCCGTATATTGGTTGCGTGCCCACAGGGATGCGATTGAGACCAGGCAGCTGCTGGAGCAGTTGGCTCGCCAGGACGTATATGCCGCAGACTGTATTGAGATTGAGGAAATCCTGTTGCAGGAACTAAGTATGGATCCGGTCCGGCGTTGTGATCTGTTTGGTGCAGGATCCTGAAGCGGGTTGAAGTTCGGGCGAAGGGCGTCGATGCAGGAGATCGGGCATGGCAGGGCGATTGCATCCAAATGGGGGACACCGAGTGGATTGCCGCGTGGTACCGTGGGCAGGTTCCGGATTCAGCCTGTGGAAAACCGGACAGCCTGATGTCCTCGTCCCTGGTCGAGACTCTGGAAACCCGGGGCTCCGCGGGTGGATCGGACCCAACTGCACAACCGGACGGACATCCTGGTGCTGTCCGTGTTGGCGGTCACCTGCGGTGCGGACGATTTCGTGGCCATTGTCCTCTTTGGTCAACTCAACTACTCACTGCGGCATGTCTCGTGTATGTCAGCGTCACCGGTCCCACGAAGTTCGCTCTTCTTTGATGTAGTCGTCCACTTCTTCCTTGGTGGTGTTGAAGAGACGTTGCCCCGGCCCGCCCGAGATAATCTCAAAGGTGGAGCGCCCTGATGATTGACGGGGATATTCCCATCGCTTTTTCCCCTGGAGGTAGGCGGCAAGACCTCTCACGTCGTGACCATGTTCTTGGGCCATCGCGTCTTTAATGCTCCACAATTCCCGTATGACTTCATCGCTCATGTTCAAAGCCTCCAATCAACTCGCTGGGAGTGCAAATCTCTGGACTGACGAAACCTAGCTGCGCACACAGATTGCGGATAGCCGGGCGGGCCTGCGCGTTGGCAAGATGGCGAAAATTCCAGGTCAGCAGAAAGGCGACGCCGTTAGCGGCGGCAATACCAATATGCAGGGCATCGTTCACAGCCCCTGGGGGCAACGCCTCGCCACGTATGAGTGAGGAAGCCAATTCGATGGCGGCATCCGTGATCGGCAGGATATCGATGTCGCTCAGCACCTCAAGCCTCCGGGCAGCTGCTCCAGGGTCACCCCGTCCGGCCTCCTCAATCGTCAGTTGGGATGTGCAGACGTTGTAAGTGGACCTGTGCTCTTCCCACTAGTCAGCAGTGGTCGTTTGCCAAGCGGCAGCCAGCAAGTCACTGGTGGGTCTTGCGGTTAGATAAGACACCACCGACGTTTCGATATAGACTAGCTTGTGTGCACTCGTCATTGCAGACATACTTCCTCGGCACTACGCCGTCCGCCCCTCATGCCGTGCCCGGTGTGACGGTTCATAGTGATGTCCAACATCATGCCCCATCTCTTGCCATATCGTGGGGAGTGCCATTATCCAGCCACACCAACGCCCCGAAAGAACTGCTCAACCTCTGGATCGTTTGGATTGGGACTTATATACGATGGTTGACACCACGCATATCCGGTTCACGGGTCGCGGGAGTCCCTGTGGTCGATCTTGCGACCGACCAGGGAGGGAGCGCTCCTCGCCGTGCAGCAGCCCCAGTCCCACGGGCCGAAACGGGTGCGGACGGAAGTCCCGCCCGCACCAGGATGTTGAGCGCCGCATTGTGGTCGGCGTTCGCTTGGAACCCACAGGCTCCACACGCGAATACCGCCTGCGACGGTCGGTTTGACTTGGCGGTGTGCCCGCACTGGCTGCAGGCCTGCGAAGTGTAGGCCGGGTCCACATACACCACCTGGCCGGCCTTGTACTCGAGCTTGCGCTCCAGCTGTCCCCAGCCGGACGCCAGGATGGCACGGTTGAGGCCGGCTTTCTGCTTCACGTTCCGGCCGGGATTCTCCACCGTGCCCTTCGCACTCTGCGTCATGCCCTTGGTGTTCAGGTCCTCAAGCACGACGGTGTGGGCGGTGTCGGCAACCTTGCGACTGATGTGGTGCGTGGCGTTGTCCCGGCGTCGGGCGCGCTTGCGCTGGAGTTTGCGCAGTTTCCCGCCGGTCCCGCGGCGTCGGTTCGAGCCCTTCTGCTGCCGGGCCATCCGGCGCTGATACCGCTTGATCTTCGCGTCCTCGACGGTCGTGTCGGGAATGGCGTGTACGGTTCCGGTGCTGTCCGTGGCCTGCCCCACGTTGCGGTCGACGCCCACGGCTCCGTCGGCCGCAGGTGGGCATACATCGGGATGGTCGACCGGCACCGCGAACACGATGTAGGCGTACCACTTCGGCTGCTTGCCCTCCGACTCCTGCCGTACGCGCACGGTCAGCGGCTTGCAATCGGCATACCGGTGGATGGGACCGAGACGCGTCCAGCCCATCTTGGGGATGTACAGGCGGCCGTCCTCGATGCGCACGTGGGACGGGATGGTGAAGGCGGGCTTGGTGTAGTGCTTGGCCTTGTACTGCGGACGTCCGTGGTCCGGACGGTCCGGGTCGAAGAACGCGGCGTAGGCATCGCCCAGGTACTTGCAGGCGTACCGGATGATTTCATAGCTGTAGTCCTGCAGCCATTCGTTGCCGGGTGCGTTCCGCAACTTTGTGAACCGCGTGCCCAGCGTGAAGAAGGTCGGCTCGCCCGGACCCTCCCCCAGCTCGCCGGCCGCCTTCCATTTGCGGTAGTCCGTCTCGTGCCCGGCCAGCACGTGGTTCCACGCAAACCGGCAGGCACCTGCCAGTTGTTCAAGGTACTGGCCGTTGGCAGCCGTGCCGGGATACAGACGCACGCGGAGGGTCCGTATGACGGTCCGGGGCTCCTGCGCTGTGGAATGGGGTTTGCTGGTCACGGTGCCCCTATCACTGTGTCCGGTCGAGGGCCCGGTTCTCAGTCGGGTCCTCTCTTTCGCGGCAATTGCAGCACAAAAGTTTGACTGTCAACTATTCGATATAAGCCCCTTTGGATTCGGCTCGTGACTGTCCGGTTCCGTGACCGCCAACTCCACCCACTCCTTGGGATGCCATCGCCGTGCGAGGCATGGCCTGTCGGGGGACGGATGGCGCACGAGTGCCTATAATGGCTCCCATCCGCCGCGTGCCGGTGCTCCGTCAGCCTTCTTCATTCCATGTCCGACATGCGTCCGCAACCATCTCTGGCCGCGCTCCTGGAGAGCCTGCTGTTCGTTGCGCCCGAACCCGTGACGGTCCAGGCCCTGGCCCGGGTCGTGGACCGGCCTGCGCCGGTGGTGCGGTTCGCCCTTGAGGAACTGGAGGAGACCCTCGAACAGAACCAGCGCGGCCTGCGATTGCTGACCTTGGGGCAGAAGGTGGCTTTGGTGACCATGCCCGAGGCCGGGGATGCGATCGACCGGTTTGTGGCCTTGGCCCGACGGTCGCGCCTGAGCCAGCCGGCCACGGAAACCGTGGCCATCATTGCCTATCACCAGCCGGTTACGCGGGCGCAGATCGAGGCAATCCGCGGCGTGGACAGTGCCCATGTGCTGCGGACGTTGCTGGCCCGCGAGCTGGTTGAGGTGCGCGGTCGCAAGGAAACGGTGGGCAACCCGTTGCTGTACGGGGTGACAGAGCAGTTCCTTCTTTATTTCGGCATGACCTCGTTGGAGGAACTGCCGGAGCTGGATCCCGAGGCGGTCTCCAGGATCGAGGATGCGGCGGCGGAAGCCGACGATGCGGACTTGACAGGAGATGCCATCGAGTCGGTTGCCGAGTCGGATCTTCAACCGGACGCGGCACCCGTCGTCAGTTGACTTCGCCCAACTCCCGGTAAAGGATCCACTGTCCTTCAGGTGCACCCGGTACCGGAGCGCGGTTGTAGTACAGGTCGAAGCAGCGTCCCTGGGCGGTGGCGATGCGGAAGTAGATTCGGCCCACGCCCCATGAACCGGTCTTGAGAGCCCTCGCCTTGTTGCCCGGTCGCATGTTGCGGGCCATGCGTCCGTGGCGGGAATGATCCCGCCATTCTTCCAGCAGCGTCTCCACGGCGAACACCTCCCCGTCCCAGACGAAGCGATCCGGGCAGTGCGGATTCTTGATCCTGACCGGTGCCTGGTCGAATTCGACCGTTACCGTCTCGTCGATGAAGCGAATGGCCTGCAGCGGCATCGGCAACCTCGTGCTCCCACTACCTGAACCGGATCGCAGTCCGCACAATTCTGCCCGGTGTTTTATGCATTCCGATCCAGGCCGCTGGTGAAGATGGCGGCCCACTGTCCGGCATCGGCCCGATCGAGAACCCTGACTTCGGCCACCCACTTGACCCACTGAAAGCCCCTGTGGCCCGGTGCCACGAGGCGGAGGGGACCACCGTTGCCGGCGCGCAGCGGTGAACCCCCAACCTCCAGGGCGAGCAGTGCCTGGTCGGCTTCGTCCAGGGCAAGGCTCCAACGGTATCCGGTCACCGAACGGAAGCTGACGTATCGGGCACTCGGATTGGCCTGCGCGGCGGTCAACAGGTTGGACACCGGAATCCCGGTCCAGTCCTCCTCCTTGTACCAGCCGCCCGTGCAGTCCAGGGTGGCTGTTGTCGTAGTCTGCCCCAGTTCCTGCAGGGCTTCCAGATCCAACTCCAACGGTTGCTGCACGCTTCCGGCAACCGAGAGCCTGAATTCAGTGGGGTCGATGTTGGGGATTCCGTCGAACATCCACATCGTAACCGGCAGAGGGCCGTGAACTTCACGGGATCCTGTGAAGCGGCGGTGTGCTCCCGGCCACTCAAAGGCTCGACCGGCAGCCTGCTGTACCAACCAAGTGCCTGTCGCGGCGATGCCGGCGGCCGTACCCGCGATGAAGTTGCGCCGCGACAGCAGCTGGGGCCGCGTCACGGGTTTGTTGCGCATCCACGCGTGTACGACCATTGCCACAAGGAGCAGGAGGGCAGCCACGACGTGGAGGTTTAGGCCCGTGGGATAGCCAAATGGAACTTGGGCAGACACCCAGACCGTGCCCGTGGCCAATACCAGCAAGGCCAACAGGCCTACCACGAGCGACAACACATTGGACTTGCGATCCCGGCGGGGCGCCATGCGACCTGCGACCCGGCCCAGCTTCCATGCCAGCAGGACCACCAACGACAAACCAACGATGGCATGCACAGCCCAGAACCAAGCGCCTTCGGGTTTGCCGATCAGGAAGGTTCCGAGGCCGGACAGAACTTCAAAAAGTACGGTGGCCAACAATAGCCAATCCACCACGCGCGGGTGCATGCTGGCTAGTCTGGTCCACTTTCTGGACATCGTCTGACCGGTCCGGGATTCGGAAGTCTGCATCAAACGCGAATGTCAAGGTTGGCTGGGTTTATTGATGTGTTTCGCTGTCCGCAATGGGATGCGCAACCGCACCCACAGGCCCCGGCCCTACATTGCACAGAACGGTTCGAAGAGGCGTGCGGATCGCTTGATTAGCTTCTCCAGTTCCGCGCCTGCCTCGTCCCAAGCGGGGGGCAGTTCGGCCAATACCGCCTCGATGCTGCCGCACTGCGCGTAGAACGACTTGCCTAGAAGTTCCGCCCATTCCGCGACGGCGGCCTGACGTTGCAGGTAGCGGTCTGGCTCTTGGATTTGGTTCCAGGTAATCGCGGCTTCCCTTTCCACAAATTCGCCTAGTTGCATATCGCGATAACGCAGCCGAGCAGTGGCCATGGTGCCCTGAGGCGAATCTCCGAGTGGCCGTAGTTCATACAGCGCGGTTACGTCGGAGCGGAAGCCGATCTCGCCGAAGTCCTCGGTGTCGTCCCGGAAAGAGTCGTCGGACTTGGCCCGGTTTTCATAACCGAGCAACCGATATTTTCGGACGGTCTGCGGATCGAACTCAACTTGGATGCGGGCATCCCGTACGGTCTCGTGAAAGACTGCCTCGGCAGGTCCAGCGAGGAAAACGTCTTCTTCCTCCCTGTCGTCGATGTAGTGGTACGTGCCATTGCCCCGATTGGCCAAGCGCTCCATCATCACGTCGTTGTAATTCCCCGAAACCCCCACGCCCACCGTCGTCAGGGTGGCCTGGCGCTGGGCCGCCTGGTCCACCACTTCCAGGATCGCGTCGGGCCCGGTTTCGCCGACATTGCCGACGCCGTCGCTGAACAGCACCATGCGCACCTTTTGGCCGCGCATCATGTCGTCCGCGGCGATGTCATAGCCCAGGCGGAGACCGGCCTCCGCATTGGTGGCGCCGCCGGTTCGCAGTCCCCGAATGGCCCCTGCCAATTGAGGCACATCTTCCGTGTCTTGCAGAGGCACAATGACTTGGGCGATACTCCCGTAGACCACCAGGGCCGCCCGGTCTGCCGGCCTGGCCTGGTCCAGCAGTCCCAGCATGATGCGCTTGGCCGCTTCCAGGCGATTGTCGTAATCCATGGAGCCGCTGATGTCCACGATGAAGATCAGCGACACAGGCTCCCTTTCCAACGGAAAAGCCGGTGCCGATACGCCCACGCGCAAGAGCACATAGCCTTCCGGGGCGAAGGGGGCAGGCGTTGCGTCCAAATGCAGTGCCAAGCCGTCGGTCGAAGGGCTGTACCCTCCCTCCCAAGCGTTGACATATTCCTCAATCCGCACCGCCTCGGGCGGTGGGAGGAAACCATCGGCCAAATAGCGTCTCCCCACGGCATAGGAGGCGGTATCGCCATCCAATGCGAAGGTTGACAGGGCGTCCTCGTCGGCGTCGATAAAGGGATTGACCCCATAGTCCTCGAAGTACATGAGCGGGAACGGCTTGTCGTTCGGGTTTGCCATGCCTCCCGCTTCAGCCCCGGGAGCCCGTTCGGATCGGAATCCTCGTGTCTCGATTGGTCCATCAACGGCTGGCGCGCCACAAGCCATTGTTGAAAGACCAGCCAACAACCAGAGCAAACACCATGTCAAGGCTGTCTGATTCCGCATGGTACTTTCCCCTCCTCTCACAGGAATACAGGTATCCGGAAAATTGGCGACGAACTGGATTGGGTTGGTGCAAGCAGAATTTTCGGTGCGGGTCTATGGTCTGCCGGCAGGGCTGAAACCCCGCGGGACGATCTACCCGAAGATGGCCAATGGGGTCTCGGAAAATTCCACTGGTCGTAGTCCTGGGTTGCACAGCATGGTACGAATAGGGGTTCCGAGTGCCTGATGAAAATGCTCCAATTGCCTCCCGGCCAAGTCCCATGCGGGCGGTAGCGTTGCCAATACCGTATCGATGCTACCGCGTTGCAGGCTACCGCATTGTGCATGGAACGACTTGCCCGGCAGTTCGGCCCAGGCCGCGACCGAGGCCTGACGGCGAAAGTAGCGGTCGGGCTCCGGAACAACGTCCCAGGCAATCACGGCTTCCCGTTCCACGACTTCATCCAGTTGCAGATCGCGGTAACCCAGCCTGGCCGTGGTCGGGGTAGCCTGGCGCTGGGCCGTCTGGTCCACCGCTTCCAGAATTGCCTCGGGTCCGGTCACGCCGACATTGCCGACCGCGTCGCTGAACAGCATCATGCATCCTTTTGGGCCCCGCATCATGTCTTCAGCGGCGATGTCGCCCAGGCGGAGGCCGGCTTTCGCATTGGTGGCACCGGAGGTTCACAGTCCCCGACTGGATCCTTCCAATTGGGGCACATCTTCGGTGGCTTGCAGTGGAACAATGACATGGGCAGTGCTCCCGTAGACAATCAGGACAGCCCGGTCTCCCGGCGCGACCTGGTCCGGAAGTCCCTGCAAAATGCGCTTGGCCGCCTCCAGGCAATTGTCGTAATCCATGGAACCGCTGATGTCAACAATGAAGATCAGCGACACCGGCTTCCGTTCCACCGGAAAGGCTTGGGCAGCCACAACCTCGCGCAGAAGTACATCAGCTTCTGGGGCGAAGGGGGCCTTGCGCCCAAATGCAAGGACAAACCCTCCGTTGCAGGACTGACCCCGCCTTCAAAGGCATTGACCTACCGTCGGAACTGGAGCTCCCGCCGGAATTGGCGCGACTGGATTCTCTGGTATGGCACCATCTGGCAATCAACCGGTTGTGGGGTCCCTTCCCGTCAGATCCGTTCCGGTCCCCGATCGAACTTGACCTGCCCAATAACCATCTGTGGGTCCCGATCCCCTGGACGGTTCCGGGCCGAAGCGCCCCATCCCCCGTCAATGTTTAATGGTCTCCTCGGTTATACACTTCGTCACTGCGCCAGCAGTGCAGGTCGCCATCCGTGTGGATGGCGCAGGTGTGGTACTGGCCTGCCGATAGGGATGTGAAAGTTCCCGCCGGTGCTTTCAATTGCCCAAGTCGATTGTCCCCCCAACAGTGGAGAGTCCCGTCGGCACGCAACCCACAGGTATGAAACCGGCCGGAGCTTAACGCCTGGAACGGGCCCGGTGGGGGCTGGGACTGGCCGTCGTCATCCCGACCCCAACAGCGCACCGAACCCTCAACCCGCAATCCACAGGTGTGATATCCCCCGGCGGCGAGGGCAATGAACGGTTCGGCGGGAGGATCCGCCTGGCCGTAGTAGCTGTTTCCCCAGCAGTGAACCAGGCCGTCGGTGCCCAGCCCGCACCCATGAAATTCGCCCATGGAGACGACCGTGAAGGTTCCGGTCGGGGCATCGGTCTGGCCCATATTGTTTAGGCCCCAGCAGGCCAGGGTGCCGTCGGTGCGCACGCCACAATTGTGGGAAACCGTGGCGGCGATGGATTGGAAGGGCCCGGTCGGGGCGTCCAGCTGTCCCACATGGTTCTTGCCCCAACAGTGGACGGAGCCGTCGGTACGCAAGCCACAGGTATGGGCGGCCCCGGACGCAATCGCCGTGAACGGCTCCGCGGGAGCCTGGGTCTGACCGTCCGTATCCTCGCCCCAGCAGGAAACGGAGCCCTCGGGCCGGAGGCCGCAGGTATGCTCCCCTCCGGCCGCCACGGTGCGAAACTGTCCGGTCGGGGCCTGGGCATAACCCCAGCCCCAACAGCGGATACGGCCATCGGTATGCATCCCACAGGTGTGTACCGGGCCGGCGGCAATGGCTGCGAATGGCTCGGCGGGGGCCTGGGTCCGACCGTGCGCATCCCCGCCCCAGCAGGCGACAGTGTTGTCCAGACGGATCCCACAGGCGTGGTGCCCACTGACCGCTACCGCCTGGAACTGCCCGGGCGGGGCCTCGGTCTGCCCGTACGCGTTGTCACCCCAACAGAGCAACGTGCCGTCGGTGCGAATAACGCAGGCATGGCTGGCGGTTGTCGCCAAGGTCAGGTACGAACCGGTAGGGAGGTCGGCCAAGGCCGGTTCCAGCTGGCCCCAGCAAAGCAAGGCGCCATCCGTGCGAACACCGCAGGCATAGTTGTGGCTGGCGTCGACGGCGCGGAATTCGCCCGCCGGCACATTGGTCTGCCCGTGGCTGTTGTGTCCCCAGCAGTGGAGGGTGCCGTTGGTGCGTACACCACACGAATGGTATTCCCCCGTGGCCACCCCGCGGAACTGGCCCGGCGGGGCATCCAGCTGTCCTGCCTCGTTGCGCCCCCAGCAGTCCAGAGTCCCATCGGTATGGATACCGCACGAATGATAATTCCCGACGGACACCGCCATGAATTGGCCGGTCGGCGCGTCCAGCGGGTTCGATGCCCAGATGCCCCAACAACGGAGGGATCCCTCCGCCAGGACCGCACACATAGCGGCATTGCTTACGGACAAGGTGCGGTCAGGGAGCGGCATGTCCATGGTCTTGTCCGGGAGCGTCACCAACTCCGTAGGGACATTGTCCACGCGGGAGGCAGGGATCCAGTGGCCTGAATCCAGCTGCAGCCAATCGCCCCCATGGGAACGGGCCACGGGGTGAACGCTGTCGCCTCGGCGGACCCTGCCGACAGTGGCATAGTCGGTCCCCGGTCCGGCGCGCAAATCGGAATTGACGTTGGCGGTGGCGCGGGATTCAGCGTCCAACTGGGACTGCGCCAGTGTGCGGTAGTCAGAGGTTAGCTGATCGTTGGGATCCAGGCGCAGGGCCTCGTCATAGTCGGCCAAGGCCTCGGCGTAGAGGCCGCGTGCCGCCTTGGCCATGCCTCTATTTCGGAAAGCCGCGGCAAAGTTGGGGTTGAGTTGCAGGGCGGCATCGAAGTCGGCGATGGCCTCGGCATTACGGTCCAGGTAATGCTTGGCGACACCCCGGCTCTGCAGAGCCCAGGCATCGTTGGGATCCAGGCGCAAGGCCTCGTCATAATCAGCCAAGGCCTCGGTGTAGAGGCCGCGCGCCGCCTTGACCATGCCTCTATTCCGGAAAGCTACGGCAAAGTTGGATTCAAGTTGCAGGGCGGCATCATAGTCGGCTTGGGCCTCGGTATAACGGCCCAAGTGATGCAGGGTGATGCCCCGGTCGTTCCAAATTTTGGCATTCTTGGGATCGAGCCTCAGGGCGGCATCGTAGTCAACGACGGCCTCGGCATAACGGTCCAGGTAATGCTTGGCGATGCCCCGGTCATGCCAGGCTTTGGCATTCTTGGGGTCGAGCGTTAGGGCGGCATCGTAGTCGGCGACGGCCTCGGCATAACGGCCCAGGTAATGCTTGGCGACGCCCCGGTTTCGCCAGATTTCAGCATTCTTGGGGTCGAGCGTTAGGGCGGCATCGTAGTCGGCGACGGCCTCGGCATAACGGCCCAGGTAGTGCTTGGCGACGCCCCGGTTTCGCCAGAGGTCGGCATTCTTGGAATCGAGCTTCAGGGCTGCGTCGTAGTCGTTGATGGCTTCGTCATAACGGCCCAGGCGACGCTTGGTGGTGCCCCGGTTTTGCAGGGCCTGGATATTCTCGGGGGACAGCCTCAAGGCCGCGTCAAAGTCGGCGATGGCCTCGGCATTGCGGCCCAGGTGTTGCTTGGCAGTACCCCGGTTGTACCAGATTTCGGCATTCTTGGGATCGATACTCAGGGCAACATCATAGTCGGCAATAGCCTCGGCGTAACGGCCGAAATGATGCTTGGCTAAGCCACGGCTAAACAGGGCTTCGGCGCTGTGGGGGTCGAGTTGCAGGGCGGCATCATAGTCGGCTAGCGACTCGGCCTCCAAGCCGAGGTAAAACTTGGTGCCGCCTCGGTTAAGCAAGACTTGGATTTGGTGCGGATTGAGCCTCAGGGCGGCATCGTAGTCGGCGATGGCCTCGGCATAACGGCCCAGGTGATGCTTGGCGATAGCCCGTTCATGCCAGGCATCGGTATTCTTGGGATCGAGCCTCAGGGCGGCATCGTAGTTGGCGATGGCCTCGGCATACCGGCCCAGTTCAATGTAAGTCAGGCCTCGGTTCCGGAAAGCCGTGACAAAGCTGGGGTCGAGTTGCAGGGCGGCATCATAGTCGGCGATGGCCTCGGTCTTGAGGCCGAGGCGGGCCTTGGCGGAACCCCGTGCATCCCACATTTCGGCATTCTTGGGATCGAGCCTCAGGGCCGCGTCGAAGTCGGCAAGGGCCTCGGCGTAACGGCCGAGATTCATGTACATCACGCCTCTGTTCCAGAATGCCAAGACGTAGTTCGGGTCGAGTTGCAGGGCGGTGCTTAAGTCGGCGATGGCCGCGTCCCCAAGGCCAAGGCCGTCCTTGGCCTTGCCCCGGCCATGCCAGATTTCGGCATTCTTGGGATCGAGACTTAGGGCCTTGTCAAAGTCGGCGATGGCCTCGGCATAACGGCCCAGATCAGACTTGGCAAGACCCCGGTTGGATTGGTACATGCCATTGTCGGGGTTGAGTCGCAAGGCGGTGTCAAAGTCGATGATGGCCTCGGCATACCGGCCCAGGTGACGCTTGGCCAAGCCCCGGTTATTCCAGTAGCCGGCATTCTTGGGATCGAGACTCAGGGCCAAGTCGTAGTCGGTGACGGCCTTGTCATAATGGCCCCGGGCAACATTGGCGTCAGCTCTGCCCACTAGGACCGGGGCCTGCTGCGGATCAAGTTGCAGGGCGGTGTCAAAGTCGGCGATGGCCGCGGCATGGCGCCCAAGGCGATGCTTGGCCAGGCCGCGGTTATAAAAGGATTCGGCGTTGTGGGGGTCGAGTTGCAGGGCGGCATCGAAGTCGGCGATGGCCGCGGCATAGTGGCCGAGGAGACCCTTTGCCACACCTCGGTCATGCCAGAGGCCGGAATCCTCGGGAATGAGACGCAAGGCCGTGTCAAGGTCGGCAAGGGCCTCGGTATAACGGCCGAGGCGGACCTTCGTGGTGCCCCGTTCATACCAGAGGTCGGCATATTCGGGATCAATCCTCAGGCCCGCGTCGAGGTCGGTGATGGCTTCGGCATGACGGCCCAGAGCATTCTTGGCCACGGCTCGGTTCAGCAGGGCTTTGGAGTGTTCGGGATCGAGTTGCAGGGCGGTGTCGTAGTCGGCGATGGCTTCGGCATAACGGCCCAGGCGGGACTTGGCGACGCCTCGGTTAATCAAAGCCAGGGTCTCGTGAGGGTCGAGTTGCAGGGCGGCGTCGAGGTCGGTGATGGCCTCGGCATAACGGCCTAGGACAATCTTGGCCGTGGCTCGGTTAACCAAGGCATGGAAATGTTGGGGGTCAAAGCGCAGGGCACCATTGAGGTCGGCAAGGGCCTCTTCATAGCGGCCCTCGGACAACTTGTTTCCGCTCTGGGTGTACAGCAGCCAGGACAGGTTTGGCATGAGACGCAGGGCGGTCTCAAAGTCGGTCTGCGCCTCTTCCGCCCGACCGAGGTGCTCCTTCATTGCACCTCGATAGTACAAATACACAGCGTTTTGGGGGCGAAGACGCACGGCGTCCTCAAAGTCACTCAATGCCTCCGCGTGCTGACCGCGTACCGTTTTGGCGATCCCCGCTTCATAGAAGGAACGGGCTTTATCGCCGGGGCCGGGTTGCCCCTCTGGGCGTGCAGGCGGCGTTGGAGCGATGGATGGCTGGGGATCTGGGCTGCCGACCCCGGTAACCAAGGGAAGGGATTCTTTGGGACCATCCACGGATTCCGCGAAAATCCACTGGCCTTCCGCCAACTGGAGCCATTGACAGTCTGCCGAGCAGGCGATGGGGGCGACCGTGTCGCCTCTTCGTTGTCCCCCCACCAAGGGATACGACCAGTCTGGTCCGGCGAGCACCAGGGTGGTCCGCCGGACGATAAAGTCGGTGGGTGCGACGGTAGACGGCAGGGCAGGGGCCGGTGTAGGGGTTGGGATATCCGTGCAGGTGGGCGGGTTGCCGTCACACGCCATCTGGCCGAGATACGTCACCAGGTTCACCGCCGGCACCGTTCGGGCCTCATACGTGGCCAAACCCACGATCCGTCCCGTGAACTGGACAGTGTCCCCGACCCGGATCTGTTCCGCCAGGGTTTGGTCGAGGCCTACGTGCAGATATGCGGTGGCCGGGGCCGCTGTGTTCCCTCTGACCACCACGATCCAGGCAGTCGGGTCGCCGTCCGGTCCCATCTCCACAGCCACAATTTCGCCGATCAACGCGTAGACTTCGCTCATGTAGTCTTTGATCTGGCGGGACCATGCCGCCACGTCCACCGCGTCCGCGGCCGGGGGATCGGCCTGCGCATGAGCCACAGCCACCGGGAGGGCCGCGGCCGACCCTCTCAGGCTCCCGAGCAGGATGGCAATGCCTATCAGGACCGCGAGTGTCCCCTTCTCAACCAGCTTGCTGTTCAAGATGGCGCCTCTACGCATTGGCATGGTTGGCTTCCATTTCTGTTGATGCCGTATCCCCGGACCACCCGGCCACCCGGCGGGGACCGATGCCGGTCGGCCCCGGGTTCTTGTCTCCTCCGGGACTGAATATGGCGGCCCGGGGCCCGGAGCAGCTTGCAATCGATGCCCTGACAAAGAAGGGACTGGAGGTGGGTTGGACTCATCGGTGTTGGTCGGTGGGAACCGTGTCCGCGCTGAAACTATGGCACGACAGCAGCCGGGACCGCGTGCAGGGTTCGTTGCAGCTCCAGGCGTGTGCAACTATCGCCGACAGGAGCAGGAGAGAAGTCGCGATATGAAGGTTTGGGCCTTTGGGATAGCCTACCGGTACTTGGACGGGGACTCAGACTGCGCCTGTTTCCGCCAAGAGCCAGTCAACCTCATGAGGTTGACTGGCATGTATGGCCCGTCTCCAGGACATCGTGTGGCCGCGCCGGGGTTCGGAGGTCTTCATGGCAGTTTGATGCCAAGGCTGCCCGGGTCTCGTCATGTGCGCCATCGTCCATCAATGGCTGCACAGCCCATTCGCCCTGGATACCCAAAGGCTTGGTCCTACGTTGCACAGAACGGTACGAACAGGGGTTCCGAGCGCCTGATGAAATGCTCCAATTGCCTGCTGGGCTGGTCCCACGCGGGTGGTAGGGATGCCAAAACCGCCTCGATGCTGCCACACTGCGCGTAGAACGACTTGCCCAGCAGTTCGGCCCATTCCGCGACCGCGGCCTGGCGTCGGAAGTAGCGGTCGGGCTCCTGCACTTCCTCCCAGGTGATCGCGGCTTCCCGTTCCACGACTTCACCCAGTTGCAAATCGCGGTAACGCAGTCTGGCGGTGGCCATGGTGCCTTGTGGTGCATCGCCCAGCGGCCGCACTTCATAGAGGGCCGTTACGTTGGAGCGAAAGCCAATCTCTCCGAAGTCCTCGGTATCGTCGCGGAAGGACTCGTCCTCCTTGGCCCGGTTTTCATAGCCCAGCAGACGATACTTGCGCACGGTCACCGGGTCGAACTCAACCTGGATCCGGGCATTCCGTGCCGTTTCATGAAACACAGCCTGTGCGGGGCCGGCCAGGAAGTCGATCTCCCCATCCGTGTTCTCGATGTAGTGGTAGGTGCCATTGCCCCGGTTGGCCAAGCGTTCCATCATCACGTCGTTGTAGTTCCCCGAGATCCCAACGCCCACCGTCGTCAGGGTGGCCTGGCGCTGGGCCGCCTGGTCCACCACTTCCAGGATCGCGTCGGGCCCGGTTTCGCCGACATTGCCGACGCCGTCGCTGAACAGCACCATGCGCACCTTTTGGCCGCGCATCATGTCGTCCGCGGCGATGTCATAGCCCAGGCGGAGACCGGCCTCCGCATTGGTGGCACCGCCGGTTCGCAGTCCCCGAATGGCCCCTGCCAATTGAGGCACATCTTCCGTGTCTTGCAGAGGCATAATGACTCGGGCGGTACTCCCGTAGACCACCAGGGCCACCCGGTCTGCCGGCCTGGCCTGGTCCAGCAGTCCCAGCATGATGCGCTTGGCCGCTTCCAGACGATTGTCGTAATCCATGGAGCCGCTGATGTCGACAATGAAGATCAGCGACACCGGCTCCCGTTCCGTGGGAAAGGCTTGGGCTGCCACACCTACGCGCAGAAGTACATAGCCTTCCGGGGCGAAGGGGGCAGGCGTTGCGTCCAGGTGCAGCGACAAACCCTCTTCCGCAGGACCGAATCCGCCTTCAAAGGCATTGACGTATTCCTCGATCCGTACCGCCTCGGGCGGGGGCAGCCAGCCATCGCGCAGATAGCGCCGCCCCACGGCATAGGATGCGGTGTCGCCGTCCAGTGCGAAGGTGGACAGGGGATCCTCGTCGGCATCGACGAAGGGATTGACCCCGTAGTCCTCGAAGTACATCAGGGGCAGGCGTTTGTTGTTTGGATGCGCTGTACCGCCTGATACAGGTCCCGGACCCGATGCGGATTGATTTGCCCTGGGTGCTGCCTGGGCGCTGGTGGCACTATCAGCCTGCCGCGCGTTGGACGCCGCAGGTGGCCTGGCCGCAGGGGCCGCCGCCGACCCGGCCGCAGGCGCCCCACCAGGCGCTGGAGCTGCCGCAGCGCAGGCCATTGTTAAAAGGCCGGCCAACACCCAGAGCAGTGCCCATAACAATACAGTGTGAATCCGCATGGCGACCTTCTTAATAACGTTATATAAATAGATTTATCCAGGCAGCAACGCGCTCAATCCCCATATCGCATTCATGCCAAGTCGACGATTCGACCACGTACTTGCCTAGCCATGTAGCATAGCCGATCGTGCCGGTGGCACTTGACCGGGCATGCCCTTTCAGTGAAGAGCTTGTTTGAACAGATAGTCAAGCCAACCCGGAAGTGACCGGGTTGGCTTGAAATTGCAACGGGCAGGGCTGGAATATGCCGACGGAGAAGCGCCGGCGTTCCGCACCTTGTGAACTACAGGATCGACTGATAGCTGGTCATGGCGGCTTCGGCAAGGCCGTGCCAACCCTGGATCCCGGAACGGAACTCGCTCCAGGAACTCAGGATGGAGCTGAAGTCCGGATCGGAAGCCGCGATTTCCTCGTACATCGCGAAGGCTTCGCCTTCGGCCGCCTGCAGGACATCGTCCGGGAACGGGCTCAACACCACGTCCGACGACATTAGTTCCGCCAAGGCCGGAATGTTCTTGGCGTCGTAGGTGGCCATCATGTTGGTATTGGCCACGTTGGCGGCGGTGGCGATGGCCGCCTGGTATTCCTCGGGCAGGCCGTTCCATTCTTCCAGGTTGACCTGCACCTCCAGCGTTGGTCCGGGTTCCCACCAGCCAGGATAGTAGTAGAACTTGGCGGCTTGCTGGAAGTTCAGGCGGAGGTCGTCGTAGGGTCCTACCCATTCCGCCGCGTCGATGGCTCCTGTTTGGAGCGCCTGGAAAATCTCGCCGCCGGGAAGCACCTGCACGGTCACGCCCAGCCGATCCATTACCTGGCCACCCAGGCCGGGAATGCGCATCTTCAGGCCTTCCATGTCGGCAATGGAGTTGATTTCCTTATTGAACCAGCCACCCATCTGGACGCCGGTGTTGCCGGCCGGGAACTGGATCACGCCGAAGCGCTCGCCGTAGAAGGCCTGCAGCAACTCGAGGCCGCCACCCTGATAGAACCAGGCATTGTTCTGGCGATTGGTCAGGCCGAAGGGCAGGGCCGTGCCAAAGGCCGTCACGGGACTCTTGCCCACGTAGTAGTAGGAGGCGGTGTGACCACATTGGACGGCACCTTGCTCCACAACGTTGAGGACCTCGAGGCCGGGAGCCAGTTCGCCGGCGGCGCGGACGTCGATCGTGAACTTGCCGCCGGTCAGGGCGCTCACGGTATCGGCGAACGTAGTGGCACCGCCGAAGATCGTGTCGAGCAGGGGCGGCCAACTCGTGGCCATCTGCCATGAAACTTCGGGCAGGGAGGCATCCGCAGCGGTTACCGCGGTCAGATCCTCTGCCGTACAGGCGCTGGCGCCGACAGCCGCGGTTGCCAAGGCGGCGGCTCCGAGAAACTTTCTTCTATTCATGCCGAAGCTCCTTTCGGCCTGTTCTGTTCAGGCCGCTGAATTGGGGAGACGAAGTGCATGACAACCCCTGACCTGCCGGCCAATGCGGAATTGCCTTCTATTGGCAACGGTCATGTTCACACCGCAGCCTTGGGAAATTGTAATGAATGCGGAAGTGTGTGCGACGCGGTTCGCCGGCAGTGCCGGACCTATTCCCTGTAGACCTCGCGCCGATGCCAGGCCAGATTGTCGGGATGAGGACGGTCGTCCGGATGCTCCGGTGTGTGGAGGCGGCTTCCCGGTATTGGCATGATCCAGCCACTGCCCCCGGGATCTTCAACGTGTAGCCGAGACGAGATTTCCAGACGCAGGTCGTCCGAAATCGTGAAGCCTCCCACATCAAACAGCTTCTGATGCAGGGTGCACAGGGCCAGGGCGTTGGAAAGGCTGAATTCACCCCCGTGGGAGTGCCAGTGAATATGGGTGAGCTGAATTCCCAAAGGAGTTCCGCCAACCCACACCCCGTTTCTGCAGACGGCACACCGGTTCCGGTATGCCTTCAGGACCGTCTCCCGAAATCCCGCCACCACCGCGCGCTGCCGTGGGGAAGCCTGCGCGGAACGCGATGCCGGATCCCAAAGTTCGGACACGCCCAGCATCTCGAGCAGATCGGGTTGAACGCTCTTGGTGAAGTGCAGGTCGAGCAGGTGCAGCACCGTTTCCTTCATCAGGTAGCGGTTGTTGACCAGCAGGTCGTGCACCGATTGCGGGAAGCCGCCCAACGCGGTGGGCTCGGACTCGGAGTCGGTGGCCGATGTCTCCATTTCCCACAGGCCACTGCCTGCGAGAAGCCCGAAAGGCAATGCGGGTTGCGTTCCTGCCGGCGGCGGCCCGAACACCTCCCAAATCGGTTGCGCTTCGGCTGCCAGATTACTGTGCGTACGGAGGCGCGGCATGCCGTGAACCACCCCCCGCACAGCCAGCAGGACCAGCAAGGCCTTGCCGGGTGCCCGGCGTCCGTCTCCGGAATGAACCTCCAGACCGGCGATGTGTGAGCGGTAGACATCTTGCGTCATTGCGGATGTGGGCATCGGTCCACATTCTCCTCTGTTCAACGGTGACGGGGCGTACTTGCTGTAAGACGTCACGGTAATCCTACCGGCTGCTGCAGGGATGGCGGCTTGGCCAAACCCTGAGGGTTGGTTGTTGTTCAGATTTGGGCGGCCAAGACTGTCGTGGCACCGTCGGTCGGATGTGGGAAATGCAGCGGTTTCGCGCACATGCCCGGACGAACATTCCCCTACCGCCAGTCCGGGCGCGTAACGTTCTCGAACCGCCGTCCGGGCAGCTGCAGGCTCCAGGCACGGTGGGTGTCAATGTTCATGGTGTTGTCGATGCGCGAAACCTCGCCCTGGATTACTACCAGCGGCTGTTTCAGTTCCTGCTTGTACGCCTGCCAGACATCCGGCCAGACCGCCACCGGAATCAGGCCCCATTCATCCTCCAGCGTGATGAAGACGGCCTTGGCCAACGGTCGCTGACGGCGTACCACGCGTCCGGCCACGCGCACGATCGTGCCGTGCGCAATCCCGTCCAGCTGGTTGCTGCGCAGCACATCGTCGGTCAGTTGGGGACGCGCCAGTTCCATCACATGGCCGGCCGGCGACAGACCCAGCGTGGCGTATTCGCTCAGCATGCGGTCCGCCGCGCTTTCGGGGGCCAGATCCGCCATTATCCCGTCCACGGGCAGATCCAGTTCAGGATGGCCGCTGCGCTCCGGACGATGGCGCACCCCGATTTCCCACAGGGCCTGCCGGCGGTTTGTCACGCCCGGCAGGTTGTCCACGGCGCCGGCTCGCACCAGGTTTTCCAGGGCCGCCTGCCGCAGGCGGCTGCGGGAGACCAGGTCGGCCAGGTTGGTGAAGGGGGTGTCGGCCCGCGCCGCCAGCAGGGTTGCGGCCAATCGCGCATCCAGCCCCTTGACCTGGGTCAGCCCCAGGCGCATGGCCCGTGGTCCATCCGGCACGGTCTTGAGGTCGGAACGGTTCACATCCGGATGGTGCACTGTCAGGCCCATGTGCCGGGCCTCCACTTTCAGGGTCTCCGGATCCCAGAAGCCCATCGGCTGCTGGTTGAACAGTGCGATGAAGAACTCCAGCGGCCAGTAGCGCCGCAGCCAGGCCATCTGGTAGGCCGTGAAGGCAAAGGCCAAGGCATGCCCTTCCGGAAACATGTAGTGGGGATTGAACGTGGCGAAGATCCGGGCAGCCGTCTCCTCCGGCACGCCGCGGGCGGCCGCACCTGTGCGGAACACGTTCCAGTAGTGCGCGATTAGATCCTCGTTGTTGCGGCGGGCAAAGGCCCGGCGCAGGAGATCCGCCTCGCGCGCAGTCAGGCCGGCCACGTCCATGCCCAGGTGAACCACCTGATCCTGGAAGAGAATGATGCCCAGCGTGCGACCCAGCGCCTCTTCCTCCAGCGGATGGTCGTAGTCCCAGGACGTACCACCGCGGCGGCGCAGGAACTCCGCCACCCCGTCATTGGCGCCCACGCCCGGTCGCACCGCGGCCACTTCCATGGCCAGGTCGTAGATGTTCTCCGGCCGCAGGCGCGTGATCGTTTGCATCTGGGCCGCGCTTTCCACTTGGAAAACGCCCACGGTCTTGCCGGCTCCCAAGTCCCCGTAGACGGTCGGGTCCGCGATGTCGATGCGACTCAGATCGAGGTCGGTGCCTGTGCGTTCCCGAACCAGTGCCACGGCCTCCTGCATCTGGGAAAGGGCCCCCAGCGACAGCAGGTCAATCTTGACGAAGCCGGCGTCGTCCACGCTGCCCTTGTCCCACTGGCAGACCACGCGTCCTTCGATGGCGGATGGCTGCACCGGCACCATATCGGTCAGCGGGATGGAGGAGATTACCATGCCGCCCGGGTGCTGGGCCACGCCCTTGGGAAAGCCGCCCAACTGGCCGGAGAGGGTGGCCAGTTCCCGCCAGCCCGGCTGCTCCAGCTTGTCCCGGTAGCCCGGCAGGGTGACCAGTTCGTCGGCCAGTCCGCGGACCCTGGATTCTGCGATGTTGGCCAGCCGTCCGATCTCTTCCGACGGCAGGCCCAGTGTGCGGCCCAGATCCCGGATGACCCCCCGCGTCTTGTAGGTGGCGAACATGCCGGTCAGGGCTGCGTGTTCCCAGCCCCACTCCTCAATCAGACGCAGGATCAGCTTCTCCCGGATGTCGCGCGGAAAGTCCAGATCGATGTCCGGCGGACCGGCCATGTCCTCCGGCATGAAGCGCTCCAGGGGCAGGTCGTAGGCCAGCGGATCCACATGGGACAGGCCGATGAGATAGCCCACCACCATCACCACGGAGGAACCCCGCCCCCTTCCGGGCGCCAGCCATGGAACCGGTATGTCCCGGTCCGCATGCCCCAGGTCCCGCATCACCTCGCGCGCCAGTTCGATTACGCGGTGGTAGATCAGGAAGAAGCCGGCCAGCCGGTGCTGGCGGATTCGTCTCAATTCTTCGTCCAAACGGTCCCGGACACGGCGCGTCACGCGTCCGTAGCGGTACCGGGCGGCCTCCCGGCACATGGCTTCCAGCCAGCTTTGGGCATCATGGCCCCGAGGCGTCGGGGCATCGGGAAAGCGGTAGCGGTCGGTCATGTAGTGCTCCAGGTTGAAGCCGGCGCAGCGCTCCGCAATACGCACGCTGTTGGCCATGGCATCCGGATGGTCCTGGAACGGAAGTGCCAGTTCAGCCCCGCGCTTGAGCCAGTACTGGCTGTTGGCCTTCAGGCGGGCGCGGGCTTCGGACAGGGAGCTGTTGAGACCGATGGCCACCAGGACATCGTGCAGGCGGGCCCGCCTGCGGTCGTGGTACCAGACCTCGTTGGTGGCCACGCAGGCCACGCCGCAGTGGTCCGCCAATTCCCGCAGACGCCGGTTGCGCTCGCGGTCGCCATGCACCAGGTGCTGCTGCAGCTCCAGAAAGACGGAGCCGCGTCCCAGCCAGGCAATGGCCTGTTCCACGATCTGTCGGGCCTCACGCCAGTGACCGGCCTCAATCCGGTCCGCCAGCAGGCTGCCGGGCGCCCCGGTGAGTTGCATCAGGCCGTTGCCGTCAACCAGCTTCGCCAACTGTCCGACGGGCAGTCGGGGTGTGCGCCGCTGGCCGTCCCGATGGGCCTGCGAGAGCAGGCGGCAGAGGGCCGCGTAGCCATGCCCGGACTCCGCCAGCAGGGTGACGGAACCGCTGCGTTCCCCTTCCTGCACCACCAGGTCGGCGCCGGTGACGGGCTGGATGCCCAGACTGTTGGCAAGACGGGCAAATTCCAGGGCACCACACAGATTGCCGGTGTCGGTCAGGCCCAGCGCAGGCTGTTCCAGCTCGGCCGCCTTGGTCAGCAGTTCCGAGACGGAGGAGGCACCGGCGTGGAAGGAATACCAGGAGTGGGCGCGCAACTCCACATAGTCTTGCGACATGCTCAGTAGTCCT
Source organism: Caldilineaceae bacterium (assembly GCA_965219935.1). GTDB lineage: Bacteria > Chloroflexota > Anaerolineae > Caldilineales > Caldilineaceae > Bin34. Next base: position 4,237,242 of record CBDCOU010000003.1, read on the forward strand.
GTTGGAACCAGTCTCCGCTCTCCAGATCGCGGAAGACGGTGATGCGCTTGCCGGGATCCAGTTCCAGCCGGCAGTAGCGCCGTCGTACCTGTTCCCGACGCCACCATTCGGTCTCCACCTCCCACAGATCCAGAATGCGGGCCACCCGCTGCCAGCGGCCGTTGCCGGCCAGGTCCACCCGGTGCGGCAGGGAGGGCCGGCTGCCGCTCTCCACGGTTAACGGACGGGGCATGTTCAGGGGATTCAGTTCCTCGCCCAGGGCCCAGCGCCGCTCCGGCAGGCGGGACTCCGGCTCGATCGGAATCAACCGGTCGGCTCCCGCGATCAGGCCGGCCAATCGCGTTTGGGACTGGGCCTTGTCGGCATCTCCCCATAGGGTGTGCTGGCGGCCGACGGTGCGTTGGCTCAGGCCGGTGAGGGTCAGGGTAAGGTTCTCCAGTTCCCCGACCGGATAGCGGGAAGCTCCTTCCGGGCTGCGCGCAGCCAGTCCGCTTTGCAGGAGGCGCAGCATTTCCTCGCCATCGCTGATGGCCGTGTTCGAGGTGCGCTCAAAGTGCCAGGTGCCGCCCTCGGCCAGGGAACCCCTGACAATGGCGCGGCGCACCTCCCGGTTGTGGAGTTCACGGCGTTGCCAGATGCGCTGCGAGAGTGCCTTCAGGCCGGCTTCCAGCGTGGTTACGGAGTCGGAGGGAAAGGGGAAATCCAATTGTTCCTGGACGGAGACGGGCAGTGTGGCCGGTACCACCGGTTCCCGATCCACGCCCCGGGCCAGTTCCCAGGCCCGGCGGCCAGCCGGACCGAACTGGGCTTCCAGGGCACCCGCGGACTGGCGCGCCAGTGCACCGAAGGTGTGAAGGCCGAAGATGTGCAGGCGGTCCGCCATCTCCAGGGATATGGGCAGTTGACCGACTGGGAGGGGAGCCAGCCGCCGGCACACGGCCTTTCGATCCCCGGATAGGCGCTGTACCCCGCCGGCTTCGGCCTGCAGGGCGGCACAGCGGGCCGGGAACTTGCCGGCGGCCACGCCCAGACGGGGTCGCCAGTGGCTGTCGCAGGCGGCCAGCAGGGTCTGGTGCAGATTGTCCGGGCCGCCGTACAGGTGGGCCACGCCGGTCAGGTCCAGATGAAAGGTGCCCGGTTCCCCCGGTTCAATGCGATCCGTCACCTCGGCCAGGGCTGCAAGCAGATCGTGGGATACCTCCTCGTAGTGCTCCGTGTCGGCCCACAGGGCCACGGCCTCCTTGCAGCGGGAGAGGGCTGCCTCAAGCGGCTCCCCAATGCGTGCTTCACCAGCCTGCGGCGTGCGATCCAATACGCGCGGCCGGCCGGCGCCGCCATCGCAGATGATCAGCGGCCGCCCCTCCAGTTCGGGACGGCGGTGCAGTTCCGCCTTGGCCGGCAGGTGGGTGATCAGCAGGCAGCCGATGGGTTTTGCGGGCGGATGCACGGCAGTCTTGGCTCGATGGGGCAAGGAGGGTTCGTGAACATGAGCATACCAATATACGAATAATATATCAAATATATTCACGGGCAATCCGGTTGACTTGCTTTGCCATGGCGGATCGGGACGTTTGCGACCTGTTTACGTGGAACAGCGATGTGAACGGGAAGAACCTCACATGCAGTACGGCCTCGGGGACACATGGTGTCGCCGGGAGAGGGAAGGGACTGCCTACTCGGCATCGGTCGTTCCGTCCGTTGGCAGTAGACTCGTCCTGTCGACTCACTTGACCAAGGACGGGAGCCATGCAGGCAGCCCTTGTGGGATTGCAGCATCCGCATGCCATGTCGCATCTGGCCACGCTTCAGCAACTGCCTGAGGTGGATTCCATCGTGGTGTGCGGTGAAAGCCGGGAGGATCTGGAAAGGGTCAAGGTCGGGCAGGGCGCCAAGGTGACGGCCTGGCACACCGACCCGGCCGCAATGCTGAAGGAGCATCGCCCCTTCTTTGCCATCGTCTGCGTTCGCAACGACCGCGGACCCGCCAGTTTCAGCCGGGTTCTGGAAGCCGGCGTCCACCTCATGGCGGAGAAGCCCATTGGCCGCAATGCCGCGGAAACGCAACAGGTTCTGGATACGGCCGCCCAGGGCGAAGCCCTGCTGTCCGTCTGCTATCAGACCAGGAGCTACCCGGTCTTCCGCCAGATGCGGTCCATCCTCCGGGAGGGCCTGCTCGGGGAATTGCTGTCGGTGGAGGTCCGGGCCCTCTATACCCAGGTCAAGGACCGCAACCCGCGCCACTGGCTGTTCAACAAGGAGCATGCCGGAGGCGGCGTGATCTCATGGCTGGGGTGCCACGACCTCGACCGCATTCGGTTCATCACGGGCGAGGACTACGCCACCGTGTCCGCCCAGGTGGCCACGCGCAGCGGCGAGGACATCGACGTGGAGGACATAGCCAATCTGTCGTTGACCCTGGAGTCCGGGACACTCGTGTCGATGCACCTGGGCTACGTGCTGGGGCAGAGTGGAGCCGGGTACCACAACCCGGCCGGGAACGACGTGTACCTCGGTGTGAACGGCCGTCTGGGCCGCATGTACGTAACCGGCATTGGCCTGGGCCAGGCCTCCCGGTTGTACGTGGAGACCCTGCATCCCGCCTGGAATGCAGCCCCCAAGCGATCCTTCGAATTCGAGATTGCGGACTCCCCGGCCTACTGCGGCGTGGCCGGGGAGAATTTCATCCGCCGCTTTGTGCACGCGGCCCAGGGGCGGGTGGCACCCCTGACCACGGGCGAGGATGCACTGCACGTGGCGCGCGTGATGGATGCCGCTTATGCCTCCAGCGAAACCGGACGCAGGATTGCCCTCGTGTAGCCTCCGCTCCGCGGTCAGTCCCCAGTGTCGGAGCCGTGCGGTACCAGCATCATGGCTGCCTCCACATTCTTCAGGTCGTCGGCCGACGCCAAGGACAGTGTGGCCAGGCTGCCTGCCAGCCAATCCGGCAACTGATCACAGTAGTGCTCGCTGCCCGGATGTCCGGACTGTCCCGCGGCGTCAATGGAGTAGAGGTCCGGTGAGTCCGGCTCCAATTCAGCGACGATGCGATAGTTGGCTCCCATGTTGGCCGCGTAGTTGGGATCCATGCCGGTGTTGCAGACGGTGACCCCCGAACCCCCGACGGGATTGCCGCCGCGGTCCAACAGTTCGCCCAGAGCCTTGATGTAGGTCAGGGGATGGTGGAGATGAATGTGGTGCAGCCGTCCCCACGTCCACCGCTCCATGTCCGTCCCCAACTTCGTCTCAAGCTGGCGGCAGACCTCCAGCATGGTCCGGGACACCTCATTGCAGCGGGTTTGCTCATTCTCAAACCAGCCTGCAGGATCGCTTTCCAACAAGGCGTTGGCAAGTCCGGCGATGCTGTCGGCCACTTGGGTGGTCACAGCAGGAGGAAACCTTTGCGACGCGACACTGAGTTGCCATTGCGCAAAGAAGGTTTCGAAAAGCGCGCCCCCCACTGCATCCGGCTCCATGTGGCAGTCCCATGTCTGCAACCGCACCGCGGCTTCCCGCACCAACGGGGCGGAGTGCCCGTCCAGCAGGTGCAACAGGTGCGGCAGGCAGTCCTTGGCCCTGAGCGACAGCGTGTCTGCCTGCATTTCCATACAGGCTTGGCGTGTCATCCGGTCGTTGGCTTCCAGCAACTGTCGGACGCGTTGTGCGCGGTGGCCGCTGGCCCAGGTCCCGGACAGCGGATAGGGGTAGTCGTCGCCGGCGGTGCGGTTGTTGGCCGTGCGAATCCAACCCTGCTGTGGATTGGACATGGCCGGCAGTCCCCTGAAGGGCACCACGCCCTGCCAGGCATCCTCCGGTTCCCATGCCTTTCGGTATCCGCGGTGCCAGTTCCGGCGGATGGGAATGGTCCCCGTGCACTGGTAGCCGATACTGCCTTCCGCGTCGGCAAACACCATACTCAGGGTAGGAACGCGCCAATCGGCCAGCGCAGCCCGGAACTCGTCGCACGTGCGCGCCCGGTTGGTTTTCATCAGGGCGCCGATTTCGGCACCCCGTTCGGTTTGGCCGTCCGGTCCCAAGGTGGCACCCATCCACCGCAGCGAGACGGGTTCGCTGCCGCGGGCGGCCTCCGGCAGGAGATGATCGACAATCGGGCCCGTGGGCGAGTAGACCACTTCGAGGTTCACGGGATCTGCATTCCTCACCTCGATGCGTTCCGTCAGGGAACGGGCGGGGATCCACTCTCCATCGGACAAGAACTGGTTTGGGTGGTCCGGGTCGGTTTGTTCCCGGTACAGGTCCCGTTGGGAACAGATGTTGTTGGTGATGCCGAAGGCCAGGTCGCGGTTGCGGCCGAACAGCAAACCGGGTACACCGATGTAGCCGGCACCGGCAGCATCCAGCCCTGCGCCGTCCACCAAGTGCGCCTCGTACCAGCAGGAGACGGCATTGAAGGCAATGTGGGGATCGCTGGCCAGCAGGGGATGGCCGGACCGGGAACGCGATCCGGCCACGGTCCAGTTGTTGCTGCCGACGGCCTCCTCGGGATCGCCCACGGCCTGCCCCACGGGATCATGCAGGGAAGCCGGTACCGAACCGGGGGGCAGGATGCTCTCCGCGTCCGCTTCGCCCTGCAGGAATGCTTCGTACAGCGGTCCGTCCCCCAAGTGTCGACGGGCGATTTCCGGAACGTAGATGACCGGCAGGCGGACGGTCAGGTAGTACTGAAACTCGCACCAGATTGCGAGCGTGTCAATCGGCTGCCACGGCTCGGGGGCGTAGTCCAGCAGCGCGAACTCGATGGGGGGACTGTCTTGGGTTTCCTCCATCAACTGGTTGATGCCTTTGGCAAACGCCTTTAGTCGGCTGGCTACCGAATCCTGCATGACCTGCCACTGCGCCTTGGCGATGCGCGCAAAGCCGATTGTTCTGGCAATCGTGTCCCTTTGCAGGGCTGTCGGCGCGCCGCCCGTGGCCTCCGGACAGGCTTTGGCACCCAGGATTTCGGCCAGGCATCCGTGGGCCTGCCGACGGTAGTAGTCCAGTTGCCACAGGCGGTCCTGGGCCATGGCGTAGCCGTAGCCCGTGTACAGGTCCAGATCCGATTCGGCATGGATGTGGGGGACGCCGCGTTGGTCGCGGAGAATGTGGACGGGAGACGACACCACCGAGGGGCATCGACCGTTCTGGTCGGGCACTCTCTGTTTCAACTGATCCCGCCACCAGGCCTGAAAATCGGCATGGTCAAGTCCAGCCTCTCTGCAGGCCTTCTGCGGGGAATGCTGCTGTCCCAGGAGGCGAAGCAGCAGAGCGGAGTTCGGTTGCGAATGTTTCATGACTGCGGGAGTTCCTCTTCCTGTTCCAACCAGCCGACTTGTGCTTGACCATGATATCCAGTGGCGTGTTGCCCCAACTGTTCACGGACCAGTCATCACCCCCGTGAACGCGCAGCCGTGTTGCAGCTTCCGCGTTTCCATCCCGAGATGATGCGTGCAGGGAGCCGGACACGGATCGGGTTGGCGCGAGTGTTTCCAGAATACCCAGCGCCGCTGTTTGCCTTCATCGCGAACCCCAGCGGTCCACGGTGTTGTCGGTCCGCAGCACCCCACGAGTGCAGGCCCAGCCGGCTATGGTGCCGGGCCTTGCTCTCTTTATGCTGTTGGTGCTACAAGACGCAGAATGGAGCTCTTTGTCCTTTCCGGGTCCCGACCAACATCAACGAAACCGAAACGGTGTCGGTACAGGTGGGCATGGAAGTCGCGGATGGCAAGGTTCTTGCGGGCAGCCGGCAACAACAAAAAGAGAACCGGGAACATGGAGGTACAGCCATCCCGGAGGCATCGTTAAATCTGGAACTGACTGCTGTCCCGGTTTTGGAGCCATGCCTGTCCCTGCACCTACCCTTGCGGCATTCCCACATGATCACGACAAAGGGCTGTCGGGCCCGGAGGCAGGTTCAGGGCCTTCCATGCGGTCTGCAATCAGCCAGGCTTGATCCGGAAGCACTGCATAGTGCTCACAGGAGCCCTGTCCTACTGTGTCTTCCCGTGTGCGATTGCCCCCGCCACCAGCCAAGCTGCCGGCTAGGCGTCAGGTCGATCACTACTTGATCACCGTGAACGTAGTGACGGTGAATCCTTTCACATTTGGATTATCCCCACCGATGATTTCTTCTGAGGAGAGGTAGTCGCGGATATTAGAGATGGCATCGCCGTATTCCACGTCAGTTGGGCGCACCTTAAGCGAGGCAATCGGACTGATGACTTCGTTGCTGTCGTTGACTGCCCACCCTGTGATTGTGTAGGACCTACCATTGGCAAACACGTCGATCGGAAAGTCTCGATGCGCGTCCGGAGGCATTACATAGAGGTAAGTGTCTGCACCAATGGGAAAATGATCGTTAGGGCTGTCGCCGTGATCGTCAATGAGGCTCTGTTCTTCAATCAATACAGCGGTGGATACCCCTTTATCATTAAAATCTTTCTTGTTAACCTCTTTCAGCAGTTGGGCCTGGTTGGGGCCAAACGTTACGAATTGCGGAGGCGTGGCATACATCGAACCGGTAATGACACCGCCATCGTTGACCCGTACGTTTGTGAACTTTTCAGTGTTGTTGATCATACTATTTACAATGCACCAAGTAACCAGCTTCTTGGTGCCATATTTGGATGCCATGACCACCACGTCGTTTCCCTCGGGAACCACGTCTCCATTTTCGTCGGTGATCCGTATGATGTAGGTGTCGAAGTCCATCTCGGCCCGCTTGCGGTCGTCCTTTTCGCCGTGCGCAAGGCCAATCCTCAACCTAGGCGCGCGAGGGCGTGTCAACAAGCCGGATTCCGCTTTGTAGTTTCCGAAGGCCTCGTTGTAGCCCACGTAATAGAATGTTCCTCCGGGCACATTCCTTTTCGCCGTTGGCGTAACCCCTTGCTTCCACTCGGTGGTCATGAAAGACGGTTCGGTCAGGGCATGGTTGATGCTCTGCTCCAGAATGTTGCTGATGAGGTAATCGCCATCCGGGGCATTGACCACGATCGCCAACTGGACCGTCACCTTGGTGTCGATCTTGACCCCCGTGAAGGTGGCCTTCTTCGTACCCAGCGACAAGGTCCTGGATTGGGAGCTGCCGTCGTCCAGCATCACCACGAGGGACGTTCTGTAGGTGTTGGAACCCAAACCCCAGGATGCAGGATCGATGGTTGCCCACGAGACGGCGACTTCATCTTCGCGGTCGGAGGCCCGCGATACGGACAAGCTGGAAATCTGGCCGTCGCGCAGACGGGTTCTGAAGGGACAGTCCGAGTATTCGCCGCCGAACAGGCTGCCGCCTGCAGAGCCGGTACCGCTGACAACGATCAGCACCAGCAATGCCAAAACGATGCTTCTGAGTGAGCGAACTCCAGTAGTCATAACACGGCTCCCGGGATTTCGACGTGATGCGACAACGTACCGGTGTATAACCGGTTATGTGATAACACAACTTCACTTCGAAGTCGAATCCATTTGCCGCCCGGGGGTTGTTTCGATTTGGCGGCGTTGGCCTGTGTCCGGATGGGTCCTCTCCGGCGCGGACTTCATGTCTTCAGTTCATCCCGGCTGCCACATGCCGATCCGGCCCGCCCACGGCCTGTCCTCCTCGGCAACCGCCGCGTCTGACAACACGATGGCACCCACGCCCGTCATCCGGTCGTCTTGGGCCGCTTCCGGATCCAACACCGGCAGTGCACCGTTTGTCGCCACCGCGTTGTCCGCAGGGGATGGCCTCCCGGCGGTGTACCGCGTCAGTCCTGCAACGGATTTGGGCGGCAGTTCTCGAGGCTCCGGCTGCTGTGTGGCAAGACGTCTCGGTGGCGGGGGCGCTTGGGGCTGTTGCCGTCCGGGCGGGAGCTTCCCGGCCAAAGCCCTTTCTGTGGGTTGAAGTTCAGTTGGATAGGCTGCATCAGGGCATTGACTTGAAGGATGCCAAGCCTGACATGGGGTGGTGCTCCAGGCCACGTGACTGCCCGGTCAACGGGCATTGTCCGGAACTCGTCGGGTACCCATGGTTCGATTCCTGCTTCTATAATGGCGTTCCCGGATCGGGAGGGGTCCGGACGTGGAGCACAGATGGAGCGGTGGGGCAGCTTGTCCAACCGGATCGGTCGCAACTTGGACTTTCAGGCGGTGCAATCTTGATCTCTGAACTTCTGGAGAGTGTGGAAGGCCTCAGCTTTGGTGCCGCATTGCCCGATCGGCTTGTGGCCGGGTTTCAGGACTTCCCCGACAATGCCGTCGCGGACATCCCCGGTGCCGTGCGCACCGCCCTGGAGGGGGCCGGTCTGTTGGACGCGGTCAAGCCGGGCCAGTCGGTGGCGATTGGCTGTGGCAGTCGCGGCCTGGCCAATCTGCCGGCCCTGACCCGCGCAACCATCGAGTGCGTGCGGGAACGCGGGGCCCGACCCTACCTGTTCCCGGCCATGGGCAGCCATGGCGGTGGTACCGTCGCGGGGCAGTTGAAGGTACTGGCCAACTTCGGACTCACGGAGGCCTCCATGGGTGTGCCGATTAGGGCGGACATGGCCGTGCGTCGGACGGCCTGTCTGCCGGGTGGCCCCCAGTTGTACCAGGGCGAGGACTCGGCCCGGGCCGACCATGTGTTGCTGATCAACCGGGTCAAGCCGCACACCAGTTTCCGCGGCCCCGTGGAGAGTGGCCTGTCCAAGATGGGCGTCATTGGCTTGGGCAAGCTGGAAGGAGCCCGGACCTACCATGCGCACGGCGTGGAGGTTTTTGTGTCGGACCTGACCGAGGCTGCGCAGTTGCAGGTGGAGCACACGAATCTGCTGGGAGGCGTGGCCGTGGTGGAGAACGGCCACGAGGAAACCATGGCCGTGGAAGCCCTGCACGCCTCGGAATTCGCCGGTCCCCGTGAACGCGCCCTGTTGGACCTAGCCCGCACTCATCTGCCGCGCATCCCGGTCTCGCCCCTGGACCTGCTGGTGGTCCGGCGTCTGGGCAAGAACATCTCGGGCACCGGCATGGACACCAACGTGATTGGCCGCTTTGCCGTTCCGGACCTCCCGGATGCCGAGTGGCCGCGCATCACCGTGGTCGCGGTCCTGTCGCTTACCCCCGAGACCGCCGGCAACGCCAACGGTCTCGGACTTGCCAACGTGGCGGCCGGCCGCGTGCTCCGGCACATCGACTGGCAGGCCACCTATACCAATGCGTTCGCGGCAGGCGTCATGGGACTGCGCAAGGCCGCCATGCCCGCGGTGGTGCCCTGCGACCGGCAGGTACTGGAACTGTCCCTGAACAGTATTCAGACCAGTCCCGAACAGGCCCGCATCCTGTTCATCGACGACACGCTCAGTTTGGGCAGGGCCTGGATGTCGCCCAACCTGGTGGCGGAATGGGCCGCCGCGCCGAATTGCCGGATTGGCTCCGAGGCCAGTCTTGCTTTCGACGGCTCGGGCCTCATGACCAGCCCCTGGGACTTGGCCTGACCCCCGGGCGGGTGCCGGTCCCCACAAGGCAAGAGGGCCTTGGGCCGTCCGGCGCGTCCTTCACCGTTCCGGACCCTTGACTCCCGGTGGAACAGTTCCGCATGCACTCTCCGTCCGACCTGTTGCAAGCCGCCGACGAGCGCATTTTGATCCTGGACGGTGCCATGGGCACGTTGCTTCAGGAACATCGGCTGACCCCCGCAGACTATGCCGGCGACAGGTTCCGGGATCATCCGCGGCCGGTCATGGGCTGCCATGACCTGTTGTGCCTGACCCAGCCCCGCATCATCCGGGACATCCACCGGCAGTACTTGGATGCCGGGGCGGACATCGTCTCCACCAACACGTTCACGGCCACCGGCATTGCCCTGGCGGACTTTGGCCTCTCCGACCTGGCCTATGAACTGAATGTCGCCGCCGCCCGCATCGGACGGGAGGCCGTGGACGGCCGCGACTATGCGGATCCGGACCGGCCGCGCTTCGTGGCCGGGTCGATCGGCCCCACCAACGTGACGGCTTCCCTGTCGCCGGATGTCTCGGATCCGGCCTTCCGCAACACCTCCTTTGAGGCATTGGAGGCGGCCTACCGCGAGCAGGCGCGGGGGCTTATGGATGGCGGAGCCGATCTCCTGCTGGTCGAGACGGTGTTCGACACGCTCAATGCCAAGGCCGCGCTCTTTGCCATTCAAGGGCTGTTTCGGGACACCGGCCGCTCGCTCCCGGTCATGGTCTCCATCAGCGTGGTGGATGCCAGTGGCCGCAACCTGTCGGGCCAGACACCGGAAGCCTTCTGGCACTCCGTCCGCCATGTCGAGCCTTTTTCGGTCGGGGTCAACTGTTCGCTGGGTTCCACGGACATGTTGCCGTACATAAGTCGGCTGTCGGAGGTTGCGGATGCCCGCATCCACTGCTATCCCAATGCCGGCTTGCCCAATGCCTTCGGCGGCTACGACGAGACCCCCGAGGAAATGGCCGCGACCCTCAGGGAGGCGGCCGCCAAGGACGAACTGAACATCGCCGGCAGCTGTTGCGGTTCGGGGCCGGAGCACACCCGGCGCATCCGGGCTGCGCTGGCGGACTTCGCCCCGCGCACTGTGCCCGCGCACGCGCCGGCCACGGTGTTGGCCGGGATGGAACCGTGCCGGGTGGCACCGGAGATCAACTTCATCAACATCGGCGAGCGCACCAACGTCTCGGGGTCCGCGCGCTTCCGGCGCCTGATCCGCAGGGACCGCTTCGAGGACGCGGTGCAGGTGGCGGCGGAGCAGGTGGCCAACGGCGCCCAGATGGTGGACGTGAACTTCGACGACGGCCTGCTCGACGGTCCGGCCTGCATGCGCCGTTTCCTGCGTCTCCTGGCCGGGGAACCCGATGTGGCGCGGGTGCCGATTGTGATCGATTCATCCCGCTGGGAGATTCTGGAGACCGGTCTGCGGGAGGTGCAGGGCAAGGCACTGGTCAACTCGCTGAGCCTCAAGGAGGGCGAGGAGGAGTTCCTGCGGCAGGCGGACCTCTGTCGGCGGTACGGAGCTGCGGTGGTCGTGATGGCCTTTGACGAGACGGGCCAGGCCGACACGCTGGAACGCAAGCTGGAAGTGTGCCGCCGGGCCTACCGCCTGCTCACGGAGCATGGATTCCCACCCGAGGACATTGTCCTGGATCCCAACATTCTGACGGTGGGCACCGGGATCGAGGAGCACGACGCCTACGCGGTCGCCTTCATCGAGGCGGTGCGGGGTATCAAGGAGGAACTGCCGCACTGCAAGGTGAGTGGGGGCGTCAGCAACATCTCCTTTGCCTTCCGTGGTCTGACCGCGGTCCGGCAGGCGATGCACGCCGCCTTCCTGTACCACGCGCGGGCCGCAGGGCTGGACATGGGAATTGTGGATGCCGGGCAACTGGCCATCTATGCCGAACTGGACCCCGAGCTGCGGGAGCATGTCGAGGATGTGCTCCTGAACCGCCGCCCGGATGCCACCGAACGGCTCATCGAACTGGCGGAACGGCTGCGCGGCACCCTGGCGACCACCGGACCCAAGGCGGATCTGGCCTGGCGGGACGAGCCCGTGGCGGTACGGCTGTCCCATGCGCTGGTCAACGGACTGGACCAGTATGCCGAGGAGGATGCAGCCGAGGCGCTGGCGGAACTGGGGGATCCGCTGGCCGTCATCGAAGGGCCGCTGATGGACGGCATGAACCGCGTCGGTGATCTCTTCGGAGCCGGCCAGATGTTTTTGCCCCAGGTGGTCAAGAGCGCCCGCGTGATGAAGAAGGCCGTGGCCTGGCTTACGCCCTACATTGAGGAGGCACAGGCGCAGAGCGGTTCCGGTACGGCCCAGCCCAGCATTGTCATGGCCACGGTGCAGGGCGATGTGCACGACATCGGCAAGAACATCGTGGGGGTGGTGCTGGGTTGCAATGGTTACCGCATCGAGGATCTGGGCGTGATGGTGGCCGGACAAACCATCCTGGACACGGCCCGTGCCGGGCAGGCGGACCTAATCGGGTTGAGCGGGTTGATTACGCCGTCCCTGGATCAGATGGTCAACGTGGCCTCCGAGATGGAACGCCAGGGTTTTGACACGCCCCTGCTGATTGGCGGTGCCACCACATCGCGGCTGCACACGGCACTGCGCATCGATCCCGTCTACTCCGGGCCGGTTGTGCACGTACTGGACGCCTCGCGCAGCGTCGGGGTGGTGGAACAGTTGACCAACCCGCGGCAGCGCACGGCCTTTGCGGCGTCCATCAAGGCCGAGTACGCGGGCCTGCGGCGCAGCCACGAGGAGCGCGGTCGCAAACGGGAACTGTTGTCGTTGGAGGAGGCTCGGGCCCGGCGCTTTCTCTTCGACCCGGCCGAGGCCGACATCGTTCGACCGCGCCATCCGGACCTGCAAACCGTCAATATACCGATCGCCGACCTGGTTCCGTACATCGACTGGACCCCCTTTTTCCATGCCTGGGAGATGCGGGGTGTCTGGCCAGCGATTCTCAACGATCCGGGCAAGGGCAAGGCGGCCCGCTCCCTGCTGGCGGACGGCCAGGCTCGCTTGGAGACCCTGATCCGGGACGGGGGCCTGGACGTGCGCGGAGCCGTCGCGATCTTTCCGGCGGCGTCCGAGGACGAGACCATTCTGGTTTACACGGACGAATCCCGCACGGCGGTGAGGGCAAAGTTTCCGCTGCTGCGACAGCAGGAACCCAAGGGGGCGTCGGCGCGTCAACTCTGCCTGAGTGACTGGATCGCGCCGGCTCACGGCGATGTCGCCGACTGGCTGGGATGTTTTGCGGTGACGGCCGGCTTGGGCGTGCCGGATTTGAGTGCCGAATTGAAGGCGGCTCATGACGACTATGGCGCCATCATGGTGCAGGTGCTGGCCGACCGGCTGGCGGAAGCGGCCGCGGAATGGCTGCACCTGAAGGCGCGTACCTGCTGGTGGGGCTATGCCGAGGACGAAGCACTGGACAATGCGGACCTGATTGCCGAGCGGTATCGCGGCATCCGCCCGGCACCCGGCTACCCGGCTTGCCCGGACCACACGAGCAAGCGAACCATCTTTGCCCTGTTGGAGGCCGGGGAGCGTGCGGACATGTCCCTGTCCGAGACGTGCGCCATGTGGCCGGCCGCCTCTGTCAGCGGTTTTTGGTTCGCCCATCCCCAGGCCCGGTACTTCACGGTGGGCAGGATTGGACGCGATCAGTTGGAGAGTGTGGCTTCCACCTCAGGGATGGATCCTGAGGAAGCGGAGGGTTGGCTGAGGCCCAATCTGACTCGTTAATCGTTCCCCGGGTGGAGTAGGGACCAGGCGGACTTCGGTTCCAACCGGGTGAACCTGTTGGCAACACACACGGGATGGCGGGAGGCAGGTGGTCATTGGCCGCGCCCGGGTCCGGGACTGGGCAGGGAAGGAACGCAGGACAACGTCGCGGCTACCAGTTGCCTTGTTCCCTCGGAGGTGCTGCCAGGCAGGACGCGGCCAAAGTTGATTACAGGAAAAGACGAATTTTTGCCGCGAACTCGTCTCTCGTTAATTCATCAGCAGTAGGAGGCATACGCGGGTAAACGCGAAGGAACCCGTCCGCGGTTTTGCGCGGATGGATGTGGAAATGGACATGGGGCACCTCCTGGAACGCGGCGGGGCCGATTGAATGCCAAAGGCTCATCCCGTCGTTGGGAAAAGCGGCATCAACGGCGCGGGTAACACGTATGAGGGTCGCCATGACCGCGGCCCCCGTTGTCTCGTCCAGATGACGGATGTCGCAGACATGCCGTCGCGGGATGACCAGTGTATGCCCGGAGTGGAATTGTCGAATGTCGATGAATGCCATGGTCAACTCGTCTTCGTACACAACGCTCGCGGGCCTCGTCCCATTGGCAATATCGCAGAATATGCAATTTCCACTCATGGAAGTCTCTATGGTTCGACTTGGTGCGAAGCCAGGGTGGGCACGTGGTTGCCGTCAAGTGCAGGCGGTTGGGGGATCCGGCTTCCGTCTTCAGCCCCAAGTCAAGTGTATCCGCGGCTTCTTCCGCCCGAACCAGCCCTCGGCCGGTTGGTTCCGATGGGGTCTGTGTGCCGTAGATCAAACCGTGCCCGCAGTGCCTCGGGTGTTGCGCCAGATCGAGCCCGGAAGGTGACGGGACCGGCCGCCCTGCCACCGCTGCCTCGAACCAGGCCGGGTTCGGGCCCAATGTCAATGACGCTGAAACAGTGGCTCGCTTTAAACGGACTTGACAGGACTCGCGTGCCTGCGTACAGTGCGCCCCATGCCAACCATCATGGGAATCGAGCCTGTGCGGCCCCTGTCGGATGGAATGCTTCGATACCGGTCGTGCGGAAGACCAAGCAGGTTGCTCTTCATCCGAAATGGCCAAGGCAGTTGCACGGCCGCCACGGGGTCAACCCCAAGCCGTAGTGTTGCCTCCGTAAGCTGTTTCGTGGCTCCGATCCACGCTCAACCTTGCCGGTTCACTCATTGTTTCTTGGTCAACCGTGCATATTGAAGGAGTTGTGACATGAAAAGATTTTTGTGGTTGCTGATGGCACTGGGCATGACTTCCGTCTTGCTGCTTGCAGCCTGTGTCCCGGTAGTGGAGGAAGGACCCGAGAAGGTCGAGATTCTGTTCTGGGACCAGTTCCCCGACGTATCGGACCAGATGGATGCCCTGGTGGCCCGTTTCAACGACAGCCAGGACCGTATTGAAGTGGTGCGGGAAAGCTACACGACGACGGCCATGCGCGATGTGATCCGCACCGCGCTCAGTTCCGGAACCGGCCCCGACCTCTTCTACTACGATCTGGGGCCGGGCTTCGCCGGCGTTTTGGCCCAGGCCGGCTTGCTCATGCCCTTGGACGAAGCCTACACCGAACAGGGCTGGGACCAACGCATCTATCCTTGGACCCTGGCTCGCAGCACCTTTGACGGCCACGTCTATGGTGTTGCCAACGAACTGGAGTTCATTGGCGTCTTCTACAACATGCGCCTGTTTGAGGAGCATGGCTGGAGCATCCCCAACAGCTGGGAGGAACTGGTCGCCATGTGTGGCCCGATCCAGGAAGCCGGCCTGATTCCCCTGGCCTTCACCAACGGGTCCAGCTGGCCCAGCTACCACATGTTCAGCATCATGATGAACAACAAGGTGGGCCGCGACCGGCTGACGCGCATGATTTCCGGTATTGATTCTTGGGATCACCCGGATACGGTGGATGCCATCCAGAAATTCTTTGTCGACATGCCGGCCGCAGGCTGCTTCATGGACGACTTTGACGCCGTCAGCTACGATGACGGCCTGGCCCTGTTCCAGACCGGCAGGGCGGCCATGCTGCCGAGCGGCACCTGGCTGGTGGAGGCCCTGTCCAATCCGGACAACACCACGGAACCCATCGGCTTCTTCTTCCTGCCCTCCATCGACGGCAATCCCGTCGTGGTCCCCGGCGGCATAGGCTCCGGCTGGGTCGTGAGTGCCGCGACCGAACACCCGGACGCGGTGTTGGAATTCCTGGATTACCTGATTGGTGACGAAATGGGCACATCCTGGGTCACCGAGATCAACGCGGTGCCCGCCTATCCCGTCGATACGGCGGACCTGGACCTGCCGGCCCTGCTGGTGCTGGCCCTGGACATCATCGGATCGCAGGCCGAAAGCATGGGCTACAACATTGATGTGGTCGTGCCTGCCGGTTTCAACCAGGTGCAGTGGGACGGCTTCGCGGCCATTTTCCAGGGTGTCAAGACCCCTGCGGAAGTGGCGACCGAACTCCAGGCCGCCATGGACGAGGCCATCGCGGCCGGCGAGGTTGTCAATCTCACCGAGTAGACAAATTCGTTGGCTCCAAACCTGATACGGACATCCGGGGGATGGCCCGTCCCCCGGATGTCTTGGCCTTCCCCCGGGGAGTCCCATCCCCGATGGGCCTGAGTGGATTGTGACCGTTCGACCTCGCAGCCTGCGGCGCAGTTGGCGTCGCCAGGCTCTGCCCCTGCTGTTTGTTCTCCCCGCCTTGCTGGTGTACGCGTTGTTTGTCCTGTGGCCGTTCGTCAACACCATCTACTACAGCCTCACGGATTGGGACGGGGCCCAGCCGGTCAAGAACTTCATCGGATTGGCCAACTACCGGGACATGTTCGCGGATCCCCTGATGTGGCTGTCCCTGCGCCACAACCTGATCTGGATCGCCCTGGGGACCCTGACCCCGGTGGTGATTGGCCTGGTGCTGGCCAACCTCGTCTGGAGCGGCGTGAAGGGACGCACCCTGTTCCGCACGATTTTCTTCATGCCGGTCGTGTTGGCATCGGTCGTGGTCGGCATCATTTGGCACTGGATCTACCACCCGTTGTTCGGCCCCGTCAACGTGGTGTTGCGGGCCGTGGGTTTGGAGGAGGTGGCCCGCGGCTGGCTGGGCGATTACGACTGGGCCCTGTACGCCCTCCTGCTGGCAGGCCTCTGGGCCTATTTCGGTTTCTGCTTCGTCATACTGCTGGCCGCGCTCCAAGGCATCGACATGGAGCTCCACGATGCCGCCATGATCGACGGAGCCGGGTCGTTCAAGCGTTTCTGGCATGTCACCGTGCCCCAGCTGGCTCCGGTCCTGACCATGCTTACCGCGTTCACCCTGATTGGCGGTTTCAACGTCTTCGACATCATTTTCGTCACGACCAGGGGAGGACCCGCGAACGCCACCGATGTGCTGGCGACGTACACCTACCGTCAGGCCTTCACACTCAATGAGGCGGGTTACGGGGCCACTCTGACCATGATGATCACGGTGCTCTCGCTCATCGCGTCCTACACCTTCATCACGTTGCGCGAACGGGGGCAATAGCGGCCATGCGCAGTGCCACCCTCCCCCGCGCCTCCGGGCGTCGCGGAGCCTTCCTGCTGACCCTGATCAAGTACGCCATTCTCGTGGTGGTGGCCATCCTGTGTCTGATGCCTTTTGTCTGGGTGTGGTCCTCCGCCTTCAAGCCGTCGCTGGAAATCGCGGACACCCCCCTCGCCCTGCCCCGGGAACCCACGCTGCAGAACTTTGCCAATGCCTGGGTCCAGGGACGTTTCGCGAAGTACTTCATGAACAGCGTGATTGTCACGGTGCCCATCGTCGGGTTCACGCTGCTGTTGGCCTCGCTGGCGGGCTATGCGTTCGCCCGGCACTATTTCCGGGGACGGCTGACCCTTTTCTACGCGTTTCTTGTGGGTCTGACCCTGCCCTTCACGTCCATCATGATCCCTCTTTACTACACCTTGCGGGATACGGGGCTTCTGGGCACGTACTGGGCCATGATCATTCCCCAGACCGCCCTTGGCCTGCCCTTTGGCATCTTCATCATGCGCGCCTTCTTCCAAAGCCTGCCGCGCGAACTGGAGGATTCGGGCCGGGTGGATGGCTGCAACGAGTTCGGGGTCTTCTGGCGGGTCATGCTGCCCCTGACCGCTCCGGGAATGATCACGCTCGGCATCTTCAGTTTCCTGGGGGCATG
Organism: Caldilineaceae bacterium; assembly: GCA_965219935.1. Classification (GTDB taxonomy): domain Bacteria; phylum Chloroflexota; class Anaerolineae; order Caldilineales; family Caldilineaceae; genus Bin34. Next base: position 4,254,662 of record CBDCOU010000003.1, read on the forward strand.
GAATTCGTTTCTGCTGCCCCTGATCTTCATGCAGCGGGAGAGCCTGCGTCCCCTGGTCGTGGGGCTGATGTTTTTCCAGTCAAGGTATACGCGCGACTTTGCCCTGATCATGGCCGGCGCCACCATCATCAGCGTGCCGGTCATTGTGGTCTACATCATTTTCCAGCGCCAGTTCATACAGGGTCTGACGGCGGGAGCCGTCAAAGGCTGACATTCCCCAATCCGTCCGGGAACCTCCTGCCTGTAGTCACAGTCCTGGGGGAGGCGTTGTCGTCCATCCGCTCCTCGATGCGGTGACGGGATAGGGATTTTGCCCATTGCCGATAGGCACGCATCATGGAATGCGACAGGTTTCCGGCTACCCGGATCACACGAGCAAGCGGATGCTCTTTGTTTGTCCCACGACTGCGCCGCCAATTTTGTCCATGCCACTGCCTACAGGACTGATAGCGTGCATCCGCGCTGCCGGCGTCCTGGCCCGGTCGTTTTCAGAGACGGCAGTCGGTTCCACCATCAATCATTTCCACATCCGGGTCTCCAAGTTGGCGAATCAGACCATCCCATTGAAATCGGAGCCTGTCAACCACACCTCCAGACTGCCGGAGATGTTCTTGACCATCGCCACCGGTCGTTTGCTGTCCTTGCTTGAGAGACCTGTCTTATCCATCAGCACCCCGGGCTGAGGGTTTTCATGGGACTGTAGAGAATACGTTTCCATTATGGATGTTATATAATTGATCCCGTATTGGGATCGCAAAAGTCGACCGTGCGCATCATTGCCAGACGAACACTGCGAGAATTCTGGGAGAGCCACCCGAACGCCGAGGACCCGCTGCTCAGTTGGTACCGTACGGTTCGGCATGCGGATTGGGCTACGCCGATGCAGGTGAAGACCAGCTTCCCCAAGGCCGACATGGTTGGCAACAACCGCGTGGTCTTCAACATCAGAGGAAACCACTACCGCCTGATTGCAAAAATCGACTACCGGCACCGGATCGTGTTTGTCCGCTTCGTGGGCACACACGCCGACTACAACCGCATCGATGCACGGGAGGTGTAACCCATGGTCAACGTTAGGCCGATTCGCACCGAAGCCGACTACGAAGCCGCCCTGGCGCGTGTCGACGAACTGATGGATGCCCGCGATGGGACGTCCGAAGAGGAAGAGCTTGAAGTGCTCGTCACCCTTGTCGAGGTCTACGAAGACAAGCACTACCCCTTTGGCTACCCCGACCCGGTTGCCGCCATCAAGTTCTGCATGGATCAGCAGGACCTGACTCCGCGTGACCTGATTCCCTACATCGGAAGTCGCGCCCGGGTCTCCGAGGTGCTCTCGGGCAAGCGTCCGATCACAATGTCCATGGCGCGTGCCCTGCACGAGCACCTTGCCATTCCCGCCGAGGTGTTATTGCAAAAGCCGACACCAGACAATGATGGGTCGCCCGCCGGTCTTGCCGCCGAACGCTTCCCCTTGAAGGCAATGGCACAGCGCGGATGGATCTCCAATCCACCCGACTTGCAGGACCGGGCGAGCGAACTGGTAGCAGGGCTTCTCGACCGCGCCGGCGGCTCCGATGCGCTTGCCGCGGTTCCGCTCTACCGCAAGAACGACCAACAGCGCATTAACGCCAAGACGGACCCATATGCCCTACGGGCCTGGTGTTGGCAGGTGCTCGCCTCCGCGAACGATGGACCTCCCAGCACCCCGTATAAACCAGGGACCGTCACCCCCGATTTTCTGGCAGCCGTCGCGCGTCTGAGCCCATCGGAAGATGGACCCCTGAAGGCACGGGACTACCTCGCCGACCATGGGATTGTTCTGCGGGTGGAGCACCACCTCCCGAAGACACACCTGGATGCAGCCGTCTTCCACCTGCCGGGAAAGCCACCTGTCATCGGTCTGACTCTTCGCTACGATCGCATCGACAATTTCTGGTTCTGTCTCCTGCATGAACTGGCGCATCTGGGATGCCACCTTGACGACCGTCCCGAAGGCTTTGTCGACGACCTGGAGCTTCCAGGCAATGACGTCCACGAAGCGGAGGCCGATGAGTGGGCGCAGGAAGCACTCATCCCTCAAGATGAGTGGGACCAAGGCATGCTCCGGGACAAGCCGACCACCTTGGACGTGGTCTACTTCGCAAACAAGGTTGGCATTCATCCGGCCATCGTCGCTGGTCGGGTGCGGTACGAGACCGGCAACTACCGGCTCCTCTCACAACTGGTTGGGTCCGGCAAGGTCCGTCAGCAGTTTGAGGAGGTATAGGCCGTGGATTGGATGATTGTCGAGGCAACGGTTTTGTCTTTGCCGCACCCCTCAAACCTGTTCGGTTCATGGACTTGGCAGAACATCCCCATCCGGGGGCGGGGCAGGTGGCGGTCGATTGGCCGAATACGCGACAGTGTTCCGGCCCTGCGGTTCTGGACGCTTGGCTTTCGCGCTTGACAAGAGGGGGTGGATGTGGGTGGCCTGCGCGCTGGCGTAGACGCGGAATACTGTCCCTAATGCGTACGAACGAGTGAGTGAGGTCACTGTCGTGGACATATGCTCGCAGGTGAAGCAGGAGGATGCATGACCGGACCTTCGGCCACCCAAGTGGAAAACGTGCTGAACGCCAAGCTGGGTGAACTGCTGATCGCTTGGCATCCCAGGTGGAGCGAACACAACGTGTTCATCGATGCCACGCGGGTTCTGTGTGACCATGAAGCCAAGAAAATCGATGTTCTGGTCGTGTCGGACGGCAACTGGGGCAGGGCGAACCTGTTCCGGCAGCGCCTTGCAGGGTGATGCGAGAACGGAAACTCCCGGCCCCAACGCGGTGAACTTTCCTGTTGCTCAGACACTCGGACTATAGAGGATCTCCCACTCGCATTCGATGGTCGGTGGAATGTTGGACGCGGCCTCCCGGTGGAAGTTCAGGTAGACCCCATATACCGTGCGGGGTCCGTGGCTCCACCCTTCGGCATAGGCCTTGTGACGGATTACCTGTGTCCGAGCTGCGGTCACACTGCGATTAAACTTTAATTCCATCACGTAGGTGCGGTCTCCAATCGTAGCCACCAGATCCGCATCGCCGCTCCACACCGATATTTCGGCGTGTGCATAGACATCCATGGCAATCAGCAGGCTTTGGAGAACGGCTCGGTAAGGAGCTTCCGTCGTTAGGTTCTGGTGTGCCAGACCGTGGAAAAACGTGGTCAGTTCGCGGACCCAGGTTTCCAGATCGCCGTTCGTCAGCGCGCTATGCATCGGCTGCAGACGCCCGGGATTAAAGTCAACATCGTAGGCGGCCAGCAGATCCCGCGCGTAGGTGTCGCGTACTTCCCGGTTGGGGAAATCGACCGTCAGGGGATCCTTGCCCCCGCCCTTCAGCGTGTAGTACCCGGACTGCAGCATCAGGGCAGTGAAGTCCGGTGCGTCGAGGCGATAGGCTGTCCCTTCCCGGTAGTCCCATGGCAGTGACGGATCGGGTAGTTGGCTCCTGCCCTGCTGAACCAACTGGACCAGCAAGGTCGGCGAACCGGACAGTGCCCACATGTTCGGGAAATCTCCCGCCAAGGCCCTGTGGCGTATGCCGGGTTCCTTCATGAGGCGCATGCACTCCAGCAGAGTGAAAGGGTTGTAGATTTGTGGTGTCTCCGGGTCTGGCCCGAAACGGTACCCGTTGTAATGGGCGCGCAGACCGTCCATGAGACGTCCGTCGGCCAGTTCAGGGGTCTCGGATTCAATCCACTCAAGGTACGGTGCGAAGTATGTCTCCAGTTCAGTCTGGGTGAAGCCGCACAGGGCGGCTGCAGTCGGCCGGTCCGACCAGTCCACCAGATTGTTCAGGGCGGAGAACAGATTAACGCGGCTGAACCGCGAGATTCCCGTCAGGAACGCCAGGTACAACTGATTCTGGCTTGCCTTGAGCACTGCATAGAAGTCGTGCAATGCTCCCAGCGCCTCATTTGTTCCCTCGACTCCCCCAATGAACTTGTGCAAGGGGGCATCGTACTCGTCCACCACTACTACAACTGGCGCCCGAAAGTGGCGGTACAGACCATCAATGATGTTCCTCAGGGCCATGGCCGGATCGTCGTTGCCCTGCGGCAGGGGCGGCAGATAGCCGGTTCCCCAGGGGACTCCCCGGTCCGCCCAGCCGCGGGCGAGGTTCGCCATCTCGAACCCCAAGGCACTTTGAATGGAAGCGGAGGTCGAGCGGGACACGACGGACATGTCAATCCGCAGGACGGGATGCCACCCGTGTACCCCGTGCCAATCTTCCGTGTCCAGACCCTGCCACAGCCAGCCGGGATTGCTCCAGTTTGGCTGCATGGAGATCATGGAACGGCTGTGCGCATCATCCGATGGGATTGCACTGTCGGGGGGGATGCCCTGGAACCAGGCCTCCAAGGTGCTGACCAACAGGCTTTTGCCAAACCGACGCGGTCGAGCCAGGAACTGGAATTGGTGTGCCAGCGGAGGAATCCCTCCCGACTTGACCGGGGTCACCTCCAGGAGTGTCCTGAGGAATCCGGTCTTGTCGACGTACAGGCCCTCTTGGTTGCGGATTTGAACGAATTCCGAACTGCCGGTGTGCAGAGGCGGAAACTGCTTGGGATACATCGGATGTCTCAACGGTGCTGCGAGGCTGCGGCATCCCGCAGCCTTTTTGCGACCGGTTGCTGGGAATGGTCTCCCGTGTCCGGTGCCTTCAACGCGCCACTGCCCGAGAGCAGGGGCGCGCGGACCTGCTGACCGGCAGGAATGGACACCTGGTCCACGACAGGCTGCATGGTCATTGTAGGCGTTGGCGGGATCATGACAGGCGGCCGATTGCGGTTTGTCCCGGGTTCGGACCAACGCCGTCAGGGGTCGCCAATGGACACGGCCTCAAGCGGATGCGCCGCGCCGATGGTAACCGAGGGGGAGTCCGTCAGGAACGCGGGTATACAATGGGGTCGATGTCCCCCGCTTAGGCAATGGAAGGCCGGCCGGCGCGCCGCACATGATGAAAAAAGTCCTGGTGACCGGTCCCGCGGGCCGGATCGGCGTCTCCCTGACCGAATACGCCCTCGACCGCTACGATCTCAGGCTGGCCGTTCGCTCCACCCCGATGCCGGAGCATTTGGCGCACGTGCCAACCGTGTCGCTTGACATTACGGATCCGGACTCCTGCCGGCAGGCCTGCGAAGGCATTGACACCGTGGTGCACCTGGCCGCCGAAGCCAGCACCGAAGCGGACTTCCGCGCCTCGCTCCTGCCCCGCAACCTGCTGGGGGTCTACAACATCCTGGAGGCCGCGGTGGCAGCCGGTTGCCAGCGGGTGGTGCTGTCCTCCTCGGTCCAGTCCATTGCCGGCTATCCCCTCGACCACCAGGTGCAGGAAGATTCCATCCCCCGGCCGCTGAACCTCTACGGGGCCACCAAGGCCTTCGCCGAGGCGATTGGCCATGTCTACGCCAAGTCGCACGGCCTGTCCTGCCTGGTGGTGCGCATCGGCACGTTCGAGCACAACCAGTTCCCGTTCCCGGCGAACGGCCGCAATCTCAGCACCTTCATCTCGGCCCGGGACATGTCCCAGCTGCTGTGCTGCTGTGTGGACGCGGACCCCGACCTGGACTACGCCGTGGTGCACGGCGTCTCGCAGAATCGCTACAAGCGCATGGGCCTCACGCAGACCCGCAGCCTGGTCGCCTACAAGCCGCAGGATGATGCCTTCGCCTGTTTCGAGGTGGGCATTCCCTATCGGGACCGCTGGTTCGAGGAAGCCTACGACGGGCAGAGGCCGGAACAGCCGGTCAAGCCCAAGGCCTGACGGCCCTCCCTTTCCCTCTCCTCTGTTCACCCCACGCTTTGCCGACAGTTTCAGGAGTCGTTCATGTCCACCCCCATCCGCATATCCGTGATCGGTGCCGGCAGCGCCCAGTTTTCCCTGGGTCTGGTCAAGGACATCTGCCTGACCGAAAGCCTCAACGGTAGCCAAATCAGCTTCATGGACATCGATGGCGACCGCCTGGAGATGATTCACAGGCTGGCCAGCCGCTACGCCAACGAACTGGGTGCGGACCTGGGTTTCGATCTGACCGAGTCGATGGCCGACTCCATGCAGGACGCGGACTTCGTGATCAACACGGCCTCGGCCCACACCCACGCCATGCAGCGGCTGATCCGCGAGACCGTCGAGAGCTACGGCTACTACCATGGCGGCGGCCTGGGCGGCGGCAACTACCACAACCTGCAGCTGATGCTCGATGTGGTGGGCACCATGGAACGGATCTGCCCCGACGCCTGGCTGATCCAGAGCGGCAACCCGGTCTACCAGGGTTGTACCCTGATGACCCGCGAGAGCGACATCAAGGTGTGCGGCCTCTGCCACGGCCACTACGGGGTGCATCAGATCGCCAACACCCTCGGTTTCGACCTCGACGAACTCACATGGCAGGCTCCCGGCCTCAACCACAACATTTGGCTGACCCACTTCCTCTACCGCGGCGAGGATGCCTATCCAGTCCTGGAGGACTGGATTGCCAACGAGGCCGAGGAGTACTGGCGGTCGCACGAGGCGGAGCGCACCCACGACATCCAGATGTCGCGCGGCACCATCCACCAGTACCGGATGTTCGGCCTGATGCCCATCGGCGACACGCCGCGGTCCGTCGGCTGGTGGTACCACACCGACCTGGCCGTCAAGAAGCACTGGTACGGCGAGCCCTTCGGCGGACCGGACACCCATATCGCCCGTCCCTACTTTGTGAAGAACCTGGAAGAGCGGCTGGCCCACATGCAGGCCGTGGCGGAGGACGAGTCCGCTTCGCTGATCGAGGCCTTCGGCCAGGAAAAGACCAAGGAACAGCAGGTTCCGATCATCGACGGCCTGGTCAACGACAACGAGGGACAGTTCCAGGTCAACGTGCCCAACTACGGCGCCCTGCCCGGCGTACCCGACGATGTGGTGGTCGAAGTGCCGGCCATCGTCAATGCCAAGGGCATCCAGCCGCTGCGCGTGCATCCCCTGCCCGAGAAAATCATGTACGACCAGATCCTGCCGGGCTGGCTGCACATGGAGCGCGACCTGCTCGCCTTCCAGACCGGGGACCGACGCACCCTCCTGCTGAACGCCCTCGAGGCCGGCCAGACCCACGATTACGACCAGGCCCTGAACGCCCTCGAGTCCGTGCTGGCCGTGGAGGGCAACGAGGACGTGAACGCCCACTACCGCTATGGTCCCGGCGACAGCCTGCTGCGCGAACGGCTCAGCCTCGCCGCGGCCAACGGCGCTTCGCCCAACGGCTCCCGCCCCGCCTGATCTCCACCTTCATCAGCCCACCGCCATTCAACAGTCATTATGTCCACACCCATTCGCATCTCCGTCATCGGCGCCGGCAGCGCCACGTTCTCACTGGGGCTGGTCAAGGACATCTGCCTGACCGAAAGCCTCAACGGCAGCAGCATCAGTTTCATGGACGTGGATGCCGGTCGCCTCGACCTAATTCACACGCTGGCCACGCGCTATGCCGACGAGTTGGGGGCCGACCTCAGTTTCGATCTGACCGAAAGCCTGCCGGAAACCCTGCAGGACGCGGACTTTGTCATCAATACGGCCTCCGCCTTCTCGCACGGCCTGCAGCGGGAGGTCCGCGAGGTCATCGAACCCTACGGCTACTACTACAACGGCGGCCTGCACAGCCACAACTTCTACAACCTGCAGCTGATGCTGGACGTGGTCGGCCACATGGAGCAAATCTGTCCGGATGCCTGGCTGATCCAGAGCGGCAACCCGGTCTACCAGGGCTGCACGCTCATGACCCGCGAGAGCGACATCAAGGTCTGTGGGCTCTGCCACGGCCACTACGGCGTGTACGGCATCGCCCGGACGATCGGTCTGGAGGACCTGCGCAAGGTGACCTGGGAGGCTCCCGGCCTCAACCACAACATTTGGCTCACCCGGTTCATCTACGAAGGCCGGGATGCGTATCCCCTGCTGGAGGACTGGATTGCCAACGAGGCCGAAACCTACTGGCGCGACCATCGCGCCACCAGCACCCACGACACCCAGATGTCGCGCGGCACCATCCACCAGTACCGCATGTTCGGCCTGATGCCGATCGGGGACACGCCGCGCGCCGTGGGCTGGTGGTACCACACCAGCCTGCCGGTCAAGAAGCACTGGTTCGGCGAGCCCTACGGCGGGCCGGACACCCACATTGCGCGTCCCCAGCACGTCCAGAAGCTGGAGGATCGCCTTGCGCATATGCAGGCTGTGGCCGACGATCCCAAGGCCAGTCTGATCGAGGCGTTCGGCGACACCAAGACGCACGAACAGCAGGTACCCATCATCGACGGCCTCGTCAACAACAACGAGGGCTACTTCCAGGTCAACGTGCCGAACCACGGCGCGCTGCCCGGTGTGCCGGACGATGTGGTGGTCGAGGTGCCGGCCCTTGTCAACGCCAAGGGCATCCAGCCCGTGCGCGTCCAGCCGCTGCCCGAGAAAATCATGTACGAACAGATTCTGCCCGGCTGGCTGCAGATGGAGCGGGAACTCCTGGCCTTCCGGGACGGCGACCGCCGCGCCCTGCTGTTCGATGCACTCGAAAGCAACCAGACGCGGGAATACGATCAGGCCCTGTCCGCCGTCGAGGAAATCCTGATGCTCAAGGGTCACGAGCAGATGAACGAGCACTACACCTACGGCGCGGGCGACAGTCTGCTGCGGGCCCGGGTCAACGGTGTGGCCGTGAACGGGAGCCGCGCTGCGTGACGAGCGTCGGTCTGGCGGTTGACATCGCGGTTGCCCACATCGGCGACCGGGAGGCCACCGCGCGCATTACCGAGCTTTTGACCGACCTGCATGGTTCGGAATACGAGTTCGCGATCCGGCACGTGCGCGGATCGGCGACCCTCTATCCCGTGCCGGGTCGGTTGACCGCCTGCTTCCTGATGGAGGCACAGGGGGCGGGGCTCAGTATGTTCCAGGGCGACCTGGTGCGGTGTCCGGATGCCGGGTTTCCCGCAAGGACGGTCGGCGACGATCTGTCGGAGGTCACCGAAAGGCGCTGGCATCCGGTTCAGGCCGGGGACACGGTCTGCATTGACGACCGTGCCCGTTCGATGGCCAATCTCTCGGGCGACTTGGCCTGGTTCGAGGTGTCGATGCCGGTTACCGACTATGTGGCTCCGCGCCTTACGCTGCTGCGCAACCTGAAGGACCAGCCGGGCGGTTGCGCCGCCCATGCCGGTGCGTTCCGCCGCGAGGCGCTGCCGCCCGTCAGGCCGATGGCCGCAGACCTCGACCAGCGGGGCGTGAACCGGATCAACATGCATGCCTTGGACATGCGGACCGATCGGGACCCGCCGCCATCCCCGCACTGTCATGGTCCGGTGGCCGCGGGCGACGCGGGCTTCGTGAACCATTCCGAAACGGCCCTTGTCCTGCCGCGTAGTCTGTACGGACTGCCGGCCCATGGCGCGGGCCTCCCGGAGCAGGTCGAAATGTATCCCTGCGTTGCGGACCCCCTCGGAGAACCGGCCGTGGTTCCGGTGCAATCCGGTTCGATCGTGGTTACGCCCGGTGCCCGCGACCGGACCATGGGCCACTGTTTCGTGAACGCCTTTGCCATGCTGGTGGCGATTCCCGGCTTCGTCTCCCCGCACCATGGCCTGCCCCGAGCGTAGTTCTTCCCGCTGATGCAGCCGTTTGTTGCAGGCATGCGCACCGGGCGCGGCCTCTTCGTCCTGACCCTGAAACGGCTGGCCAGCCGCCCGGGGCTGACCATCCTGGCCCTGATCGGCATTGTGCTGGCCGTGGGCCTGCTCAGTTCCGCTGCCTTCTTCGCACAGGCGGTTGATCGGGTCATCCTCAATCAGGAACTGGCCGAACTCAGTGCGGCCACCAACCGGCCGGCCTTCTCCACGCGCATCTACTTCTTCCCGTCCTCGCGCAAGCGCATGGGCATCGAGGCGGCGGAACGCGCCGGTTCGAGCATCAGCGGCACGCTGTCCGCCGAAATTGGCCTGGGAGTTGATCGCAAGGACCTGCAGATGGAAAGCGGGAGCATGGTGCTCCTGCCGGCCAAGGGCGACACCGCCTACACGGACATCCGCGAGTACCTGACCAGCATCAACATCGTCTACATCGAAGGCGTGGCCCCTCACCTCAACATCGTGCAGGGGGACGTGTTCGCGGATGCCATGGGCACGTCCGATGTGCTGAACGCCTGGATGCACTTGTCGCTAGCCGATGAGATGGGCGTCTCCCCCGGCGAGGAGTTTGAACTGGCGCTCAACGCCGCGGACGAAGGCATCCGGATGCGGATTGCCGGGATTTGGCAGGCTGCCGACGGGGAAGACAACTTCTGGTTCAATCCACCCGACACCAAGCTGGGGGACGCCCTGCTGGTAAGCCGCGCCTCCTACCTCAATTTCATTGAGCCGATCCTGCCCAGCCGTTCGCGATTCGTGTCATGGCACATCAGCCTGGACGATTCAACCCTGAACCCGAAGTACTCGCGCGAGTACGCCGAAGGCTTCGAGATGGGCATGGCGGTGATCGACAAGTACCTGCCCGGAGCCAACCTCGACATCTCGGCCCTGGATCCGCTCAAGGATTTTGTGCAGCGCAACACGCTGCTCACGATCCAGCTGCTGGGCTTCAACGTCCCGGCCCTCGGCTTCCTGATCTACTTCCTGATCATGATTGCGGCCATCATTGCCCGGTGGCAGCAGCGCGAGACGGCCATTCTCGTGTCGCGTGGCCTGAACACCTCGGGCGTGGTGGCGATCGTGCTGCTGGAGGAACTGATCCTTTTCATTGTCGGCATCCCCCTGGGCATCGCCTTCGGCATGGGCATTTCCCTGTTCATGGGCTACACGGTCAGTTTCCTGAGCTTTACGACCCTGCGGGAGCCGGTTCCGGTCTCGTTCCAGGGGCTGAACTGGTATCTGATTGGGGCCGGTCTGGCCGTGGCGGTGCTGGCACGCCTCATCCCGGCGGTCCGCACCGCCCGCATGAGCATCGTCGAGGCGGAGCGGGGACGCCAGGTGCAGAAGCCGTTCTGGCAACGGGCCTACCTGGATTTCCTGCTGGTTGTGCCCACCTGGTATGCCTACGACCAGCTGGCCAACGAAGGCACCTTCGCCAACATGGTCCAGGAGCGGACCGCCGAACTGTTCTCAGACCCGCTTCTCATTCTGGTGCCGGCCCTGTTCGTGCTCACCTGCAGTCTGCTGGTGATGCGCATCTTCCCGATTCTGATGTGGATCCTGGACCGCATCGCCGGCTGGACCAACCTGCTGACCACCCACCTCGCCCTGCGCCAGCTGGAGCGGCACAGCCAGCGCTACATCAACCCGCTGCTGCTGGTCATCGTGTCCCTGTCGCTGGGCATTTACACCTACTCCATGGCCCTCAGCCTGGACCAGTGGCTGATTGATCAGGTGCGTCACGAAGTGGGGGCCGGCGCGACGTTCGAGCCCTTCATCCCGCCCTCGCCGGACAGCTCCGGAGGTTCGGGCCCGATCATGGACGGAACCGGAACCTGGATTCCCACCGTGGCCGAGTTCGAGGCCCTGCCCGGGGTGACCGCCGCGGCCAGGGTCGGCAACTACAACGCCGAACTGGAGGTGACCGGCGGGGACATCCTGCGCCTGGACTTCATGGCGGTCGATCGAATCGACTTTGCCAAGGTGGCGTGGTTCCGGGAGGATTTCGCCGACGATTCCCTCGGGGGCCTTATGAACCGCCTGGCCCTGTCGCCCAACAGCATCCTGGTGCCGCGGGCCCTGATGGGGCCGCTCAACTGGCGGGAGGGGGACGAGGTCGGCCTGGAAGTGAGCATGGCCCGGGGCCATTCCGTCCAGGACCAGTTCGTGATTGCCGGTGTCTACGATCAGTTCGCCACGATCTATCACCAGCCATGGACGGTGATCGGCAACATGGATCACGTTTTTTCGCTGGCGGGCACCGATTTCGCACACCACATTTGGATGGGGGTGGACGAGTCGGTGGAGGCGATCGAGTTGAAGCAGGCCATACGGAGGATGGGCATCGAACCCACCCGCTGGCGGCATGTGCCCACGCGCATTATCGAGGAACAGGCGCGCATGGAACGGGTCGGCATCTTCGGCACGCTGTCCGTGGGCTTCCTGGCAGCCGCGGCCATGGCCTTTCTGGCCCTCCTGGTCCACAGCTATGCCTCGCTCCAGGACCGCATGTTCCAGTTCGGGGTACTGCGGGCCGTGGGCGTGATGCGGTCCCAGATTATTGGTCAGATCACCATCGAGTACATCTTCCTGACCAGCTACGGAACCCTGGCCGGCGCGGTCATCGGTTCCCTGTGCTCCATTCTCTTCTCGCCGTTCTTCAGGGTCACGGCCGCGGTGCGCAATCCGCTGCCGCCGCTGGTGCCCCTGATTGCCGAGAACGAGATTGCCATCCTGGCCGCGGTCTTTGCCGCCGCGATTGTGCTGGTGGAGGTGTCCGTCACCTTCCAGGCCCTGACGCGACGCCTGTTCGACGCCCTGCGCATGGGCTATCAGGAGTAGTACCCGCCGGATGGACACCATCGGCGGTACCTGTTGCACGGAGGTTGGGGAATGCCGTTTCGCAGGCTTGACATAAAGGGAATAGACACGTACTGGATTGAGCAGGGGCTGACAGGGGAGCCGTTGCACCTGCACATATCCACGACCGAGCCGGGCATGCGCGCACATCCACCGCATGTACACGGAGGCTATGAGGCGTTCTTTGTCCTGGAAGGCCAGGCAACGCTGGAATTTGCGGATGAAACCGTGGACCTGTCTGCCGGCGAAGCGGTCGTCTTCGATCCGCACACGCTGCATGGCCTGGTCAACTCCGGGACGATTCCCAACCGCTACATGGTGATCCTGGTCGCTTCCGACCTGGTCAACCCCTGATTACGGGTTGGTCCCAGCCCATTTCCCGCAGCCAAACCGCGCGGGTTTGCCGCGCGGTCTACACTTGCCTTGAGGTTCTTGGACTAGACGCGGACGCGTTTCATGTCCGGGCCTGCCTTCATGCAATCAGCGTCAGGGCCCACGCCGACAATCCGGCGCAGCCCGTGAGCGCGGCCCGGGATTGTGCAGCGCGCTGCGCTGTTGAGCCAACAGCGTCGAGGTTCTGCGGCGAATTTGAGCTGCGAACCGGCGCACAGGTACAGGAGACGCCATGGCAGAAGTGATCGGCGGCATCCTCGGCGGGGTCGGCCTGCTGTTTGTCGGCATGTGGCTGTTGGCGGAGAACCTGAAGGTGCTGGTGGGGCCGCGTCTGCGGCTCTTGGCGACCCGGTTGGCCAACAACCGCTTCGCCGGGTTTGGCTGGGGCACGCTGGCCGGAGCCATCACGCAAAGTTCTCCGGCCGTGACCTTCATTACGATCAGCATGCTGCGTTCCGGCTTGATTTCGCCGCGGCAGGGCTATCCCATCGTCCTGGGCGCACAGCTGGGCGTGGGTCTGATTCTGTTCATCGTCACCGTGGACATCCGCGTGGTCGCGCTGTTCGGGATTGGCGTGGGCGGCCTTCTCATCTCGCGCCTGAATCGGGACGGCTACCGCGAACTGGGGGCGATGCTGTTCGGTGTGTCCGCCTTGTTGTTCGGACTGGTGTTGATCAAGGAGTCGGCGGCACCCTTGGCGGATCAGCCATGGTTCCAGGCCGGCTTGGAGATTTCCACCCGCTCCCTCCTGCTGTCGTTGCTTCTTGGCACTCTGCTCACCTTCGTGGTGCAGGCTCTGGTTCCGGTCGTCGCCTTCGGCATCGGCTTGGCGGCCGCGCAACTGGTGGGCGTGGAACAGGTGCTGATGTACATCTATGGTTCCTACATGGGACTGGGCATCAGCGTGCTCATTCTTTCGTCCAACCTGCGGGGAACCGCCCGGCAGCTGGGCATGTTTTGGGCATTCCAGTGTTTTTTCTCCGTGGCGATCATTGTCCTGCTGCTCTATGTGGAGGTCTATCTCGACGTGCCGCTGATCGTGGCGGCGGTGACCGCCCTGGACATCGGCCTGGGACCGCAGATGGCCTTGGCGGTCATCTTGTTCGGCATGCCCTCCCGCTTTGTGGTGATGGCGGCCCCTGACTGGACGATGCGGCTGTTTGCCCGTTTCTGGCCGGCCAGTACCGAGGAGGAACAGTCCCGGCCCCAATTCATTCACGACCAGGCCATGGACGACGTCGAGACCGCCCTTGACCTGGCGCACTTGGAGCAACGGCGCGTGCTGGGCATATTCTCCGACTATTTGAACATGGCCCGGACCGGACAATCCGCCGCCAACCTGAAACTCTCCGTCCAGTCTCTCAACGAACGCCTTGACGAATTCCTGGCCGAGTTGGCGCGCCAGAATCCGGGTCAGAGCAGCGAACGCCACAACGCCGTCCTGAGCCGGCAGAAACTGATCACCTGGCTGGATGAACAGTTCTCGGTCGTACCCGAACTGCTGCTGCAATTGCCGGAGGATCCGGAACTGGACATGTTTCAGATGAGCATCGTGGAGGGCACCGATGCCGCGTTTCTCATATTCCTGGATGCCCTGGAGGAAGAGGATGCTGCTTCCTGGGAGTTCGCCGAGCAGTTGATGGGCGATCGGAGGGTGTTGATGCAGAACATCCGGGAAAGAAACTTGGCCGCAACCCCGGAGGAGGACCAAGTGCGGCAACGCATCATTGTGGAGACCACCAACGCGGTGGAGAACATCTTCTTCCTGCTCGCCCAATTGACCCGCGACTATCGGAACGAGAGCAGCCGCGAATCGGTGTCGGCTGCCGGTTGACGGCCGACCTGTGTCCGTCGCACGCGGCGCGACGAAGCGGCAACGGTGTTCGTTGGTGCCGGCCCGGAATGGTCGGCATTGACTCCGGCCCAGCCCCCCATGGTTTCGCCGCCGCGTGATGGATCGCGGACAATTTCCGTCCGGGCTGGATCCGTGCAGGGCACCGCCTACTGCTCCGGCAGCAAGACGGGCTGTCCTGCTCCCTCGTTCAAATTTGGCATTTCGGGAAAGATTTTCAATGAACAACCCCGTTCGTCTGTGTGCCGTCTGGCTGTTGGTCGTCCTGGTTCTGTGGTCGTCGGCCTCAATGTCGGTTGTGGCGGCCGGGTCCGGTGCTTCTGCCTGCGACCCGTCCCTGGAGTCACTGGACCGAATCCAGTCGCGCGAGCAGATCAGAGCCTTCGTCTACTGTGCGATCCAAACCATTGAGGAACAGGGATGGGAAGCCGCCAAACGGGCGTTCCAGTCCGATCCGCGTTGGCTGTCCAATGGCATGTTCCTGTTTGCGGGCACCGACGATATGAAAGTGGATTTCGTAGCCGGGTCGGAGACGCTGCTGCCGGGTGATGATGTAGCCAATCTGCAGGATGATCACGGCCACTACCTCGCCCGGGACATGTACCGCATCGCCGGCAACTGGGGTGAGGGATTTGTCTACTACGACATCCTGGATCGCCAAAGCGGACTGACGCTGCCGAAGACCTCCTTTGTCAAGCGGTTGGACATGGACGGCACCCCCTACATCCTGGGGGCGGGTTTCCACGCTCCGTCGGATCCTGCCCACTGCCATCCCGACCTCGTCCGGGCGGAGTACGTGTACAGTGCCGTCGACACCGAAAACTTCGTGGACTGTGCTGCGCGTTTGGTCCTGGACAAGGGGCTTCTGGCCCTGTTCGAGCTCATGGTGCCCGGGGGACGCTGGAACCACGGCCCGACCTATGTCTTCATACACGAACTGGGCACGCTGACCATGGCTGCACATCGCAATCCGGAATTGGTGGGCCTGGACCGCACCGATCGGGTCGATCCGGACGGCGTCCTGATCACCCAGGAGATACGGCGCGTGGTCCAGCGCTACGGCGATGGCTATGTCTACTACACCAACGTCAACCCATCCACTGGCGAACTGCAGCGCAAGGCCTCGTATGTCAAGGGGTTCAAGCTCGGCGGACGCTGGTACTCGATCGGCAGCGGGTTGTATCAGCGCTCCGCGGCCTGTAAGGCGGCCCCGTCGGCCTCCACCATCCACAGCCGGGACGACATTGTGGCCTTCGTTGCATGCGTCCGCGACCTGATCGCGGAACGGGGCGAGTTGGCCTTTCCACTGCTGACCGGCCATCCGCAGTTTCGGTCACCCGGCTACTACGCGTTCGTCTTCAACCAGCAGTGCCGGGACGTTCTTTATCCCCTGGACTACCATGCCGGCGATTTCAGCTGTGACCTTGAGGATGTCGAGGGCACGAAGATTGTGCAGGAAATCCTGAGGGCGGGCCTGGAGACGGAGAACCAGCAGGGCTGGGTGTCCTATCGATGGCTCAACCCAGCCACGGACCGGGTGGAGATGAAGGAGTCGTTTGTCATGAAGGTCTCCCTCAACGGTGAAGACATGGTGGTGGGCGCGGGGATTTACACGGGAGAATAGACCGGTAGGCTGCCGGTTTGACCAAGCAATTTGAAGGTTATCCCAAAAATAGTTGGGATAAGTTGGGATAACACATGGGATTTCCGGCAACTGGCCTGGGATTTATCGATTGAACGGCTTCCGGCGTGAAACCCGGTGGTCCCAGGCCGCGGTCCGCGGGATCTTGGATGCCTCGGTGGCCCGGACCGGAAACGGGGAAGCCGTGCCGTCCGCATTGAACAGTGAAGCCGGATCAGTTCTGTGCCGACGGCTCGCGCATGAACCCGATGTTCAAAACGGTACATCCGAGCATGCCTGCGACAGCCAGCAGGGACGGGCCGGTGATGCCCAGGCGCAGGAAACTCCACGGTCCGCTAAAGCCGCCGAGGGCGGATGCGGTGAAGTTGGCGGCGCCCATCATCGACATCATTTGCCCTCGGCGGTGGCTGTCCTGTTCGCTGGCAAAGGCCAACAGGGAGACGATGGCGAACTCCAGGGCCACGCGCATGAGCATCAAACCCCCAACGGCACCGACGAGACTGGTTCCCAATACCGGCAGCAGCACGAACGCCGCGATGGCCAGGACCCCGCCTCCCATTACGGCTCGGCGTTTCCCGATGCGGTCGCTGTATGCGCTGGCGCCGACGCTGCCGCAGAGGTCCGCAATGCCCATGGCCATGGCCACGCGGCCCATGTCCCCGGCACCGAGGCCGTAGGTCTGGGTCAGCCAGTCCCCGAACACAATCAGCACGTTGAACATGGCAAACGACAGGCACCCGGTGCAGGCGATGGTGGCCCAGGCCGACGTGGACAGGGAACCCACAAGATCGGCCAACTGCCGGCGTCGGCCGGCCGCGGGGTCGACCGGGCGCTGCCGGGCGCTTTCCGGATGACCGGGCGGCAGCAGGTAATACAGAATGGACAGGACGGCCAAGCCGATGCCCAAAATGACAAACGGCATTTCCCAACTGGTTCGTTCGATGATCCAGCCGGCTGTCGACAAACCGGCAATGCCTGCGAAGGCCCAGCCGTATTCCACAATCCCTATGCCGCGGGCCCGCATGGAATAACGCAACCGGTGGCTCAGATATCCCTGCAACGTAGGCACAAAGGCAAGGGCGGCGATGCCGGACAGGATGAACCCGAAAACCTTGACAGGCAGGTTTGGCCCCAGCGCCAACAACAAAAAACCGGCCGACAGGGCCAGAAGTTCGACACGCAACCACTTTCGGAATCCTTGACGGTCGGCGAGGGCGCCAAAAACAGGCGACAGCAGTCCGGTCAGGTTGCGCAGTCCCAGGAGCTGGCCCATCCGGGTTGTACTTAGTCCCAACCCACCGGCCAGCATGGGTAGGAAGGGGTAGAAAATCTGGAATCCCGTGTCCGTCAGGCATCGCGTCACCAGCGCCATGCCAATTAACCCGACGAGCGACTCCCGGGCGCGGTGGAAAAGTTCACGCCGCCGCATTGCGTCAGCCGCCACACGCGGTCTGCCTTGCAGGTGTCCGGCGAGGATGGGCAGCCGGGATCCGACGGTTGGCGAACCAACGTGTCAGCGTTTGGGGGCGGTTGGACGATGCGAGTGCGTTGATCATCGGAAGGCACTATGCCGACGATTTTCCTTGTTTGTCCATATGATGACACCGGCAGGCGGACATGTGAAACCGGCACCAGGTTGGAGGGACGCATGCGTGGCGTCCGGCCGAGTGGAAAACCCGCGCAGCTACTGCTGCCGGGCATGGCTGCCCGTGTGCCAGCCTCGAATGTCGGGGAAGGGTCAACAGCCGACGGGCTTCCAGCAAGGAAGCCCGTCAAATTGCAGTCTTGGCGTAACCGGCACCGGTCCCGCGCCACTTGGGGCGGAGGGCATCCGACGCCTTGCGCGACCTGGGGTGCAGCCCGTCGGTCGTTGCCAGCGACGAACGGTTTGCCTAGGCAACACTTCCGGCCAACAGGCGTTGCAGTCCGGCCACGTCGTCGAGTGTCACCTGCATCCGCCCGCGCGTGATGAGGCCCTTGTCGGAGAGGTCGTGCAACACGTTGGTGACCGTTTCGCGGTTGGTGCCGATGGAATCGGCGATGTCCTGGTGGCCCAAATCAGTCAGCACGGTGGTGCCGGCCGACTTGGCCAGGTTCAGCAGGGCGCGCACGACCCTCAGCATCACGGGGTCGAGGCGGATACTGCGCAAATGGTCCAGCACGTTGCGGCCCTTCGAACTTTCGCTCTCCAGCATTCGCACCATGATGGAGGGGAACCGCTGCTGCAGGTACTTGAAGTTGCGCCGCGTGATCTCGACGCACACCGTGTCCGTGTGGGCTTCGGCGCGCGAGCTGTGCATGCGGTGGCCCTTCAGGATGGTTTGCTCGCCGAAGAAGCCGTTGGCGCCGATGCGGCCCACAATCACATGCTGGCGGGGCGATTGCCGGGTGAGGACCACCTCGCCGTCCAGCACCAGGTAGACTGCTTCGCAGTCGTCGCCCGATCGGTAGAAGCAGTCGCCGGCGTTTCTGTGCAGCACGCGCACAGCCGGGCAGACATCCCTGGCCAAGTCTTTGTCCGGGATGTCGCCGAACAGAAAGTGGCGTGCCAGTTGCTGGGAGAGTTCCTGGTAGTTGTGCATGGGTGTGATCCTCTTCCGGATGATGGCCGCGGATGCAGCATGCATCCCGCGGCCGTCCTGCATGCTTGATGTCCAAAGTCTAGGTCCGGTTCGGCCCGTTGGACGTTAAGGTCGCGTTAAGGCAGAGTTTGTGTTCTGCGGAGCCTCCTGGGCAGATGGCTAGACCGGTTGCGGCACGGTGCGTTGGGCGGAGAGTCCCGGTATTTGGATCGGACCGCAAGGCGAGCAGGTCCCCAAGGGGCATCAAACGCCAAATTGGTGGATGTGGCATGGGACTGGACCAGCGTGGCGACTATCAATCCTGGGAACTTCCTTCTTGACTTACGCCATCGCCGCCGCCCCGGTTGCTCGGATGGCCCACGCGGAAGTTTCCCCGGTGTCTTCAGGCTGTGCGACCAACATTGCCGTGCCACCGACGTGAGGCGTGGACCGCCACTCCAGCGTTCGGCAGCGTTTCACCCAACCAACCGGACCAAGTTCAGGCTCAGGGATACCTCCTGGCTCCCTCGGCTTGGCGCGAGCACTGCGGTCCTTGGTTCGCACCCCTCCCAACTTGAGGATACGCGCGGAACCGTGAAAACGTTCGATCCCTATGGCTTGGGCCTCGGCCGGCCTCTGAGGCCCTCCCATGGATCGGCCCGTTGGCTCACGGACCCGACGTGCGCGAACCACTGACAAGACACCGGTGGCAATCGATGCCGGTTTGGATAATCAGGCAATTTGGGTGGTTGCCAAGCCCTGAACACTCTTGCCTGTCGAACCGAGTCAGTTGTCTCTACATACAAAAACAGAACAGGGACAGCCCACAGGGTGTCCCCAGAGTCCGCAGCCATGGCCGTACAAGGAAGAATCCGACTGCATCTCATCCAACATGAGATTGCCCAGGCGCGCCCAGAGGTTGGCGGGTACCGGTTCTTCGTTGAGGTTGACCTTGGCGTGGCTTGGAGCCAAGGCCAGACCGGTTTGCAGACCCAAGGTCGCTGTGACCAAACCTGCGACACCGAGAAAGTCCCGACGGGTCAGCTTGCCCGGTTTGTCTCGAGTCATGCCCGCCTCTTCCTGCTTCATGGTGTTGATCCCCAGCGTGCCAACTTCAAAGTGAGGGCCAAGACAATGTTGATTCTACCCTTTTTCAGTGTGCACTCAATCGTCGCTGTGTCGAGAGAACACGCTCTCTAGAGCATTTCCCTAATATACAATCATGTAGGTGCCGTGTCATGAGCCGGCACATCACACGATACTTCTCCTCGTGAACCGCAACGACCTTGTCACGGCGGCAATGGCCGCAGGCGGACATCGGGTGCGGTACTCTCCGGCCCATGTCCAGAAGCTATTCTTCCTGATTGATCAGGAGTTGGCTCCACATGTGGGCGGACCGCACTTCCGATTTGAACCTTTCCATTACGGACCCTTTGATCGCGACGTGTACAGGGTCCTCGATGCCTTGGCTTCCATGGGGTGGCTTGACACGGTTGCAAAAGGGAATCTCTTCCTCTACCGCCTGACAGAAATGGGGCAGGCGGTGGGTGATACCATCTTGGCTGCCCGCCCACCCGAGGTTGCAGCATGTCTCGGCGAGTGTGCCCGTTGGGTCCGAGTTCAATCGTTTCGGAGCCTGGTCACGGAGATCTACGCACGATATCCGGGCATGGCGGCCAACAGCCGGGTTCCCGACCTGGTGAAACGGGCCCGGGAGCAGAGGCGGACCCAATCCAAGAGCCGCGCCTTCGTGCAGGGGTTTGGAAGCATTCTGAATCTGGCTCCCAGAACTCCCAATCCCTTCCACGACGATGTTCAGAAGGCGTTAGCTGACGACTGGCATGCCATCGGGGACGATTGGCGGAACCTGGTTGCTCCGTTTCCCAAGTTCCCACACGGATGAGTGGTGATACCCGGAATCCGGAGACGGATTTGGATCCGGCGCGCAATTCGGACCCTGTTGAGCCGGTACCTGTACCGCGCGAGGGTCCCGAAAGCGACGAATCGTTCCTGGAACTGCGAACCGAATCGCATATTGGGCCACTTCCGCACCCTAAAACCCTCGCCGAATACGACCAATGGGTACCCGGTACCGGGAAAGTCATCGTAGACAATTGGCTGAAGGAATCGAAGACTCGCAGAAAAACCTATCAATGGACCGCGGTCCGCATCCCCATAATCGGTCAGGTGATGGGTTTCGTGGTTGTTGCAGGCGCACTGGTGATTAGCGGATACGCGATACACCTAGGGCAATCGTTGGCGGGGTTTGGTGTGGTCTTCGCGGCCCTTGCTTCCGTGGCGGGAGCATGGATCGCGGGCAGAAGGCCATAACGAGGGTCCTCCTTGCTGGGTACGTCAAACATCATGGTAGGCATTCTCGCCATCTCCGTGCCTGGAACCAATATCAACCAGATTGAAACAGTGCCTCTTCCTCCCTGTTGGGGATGTGCCGGGAGGCCGGAGGTCGAACGGGCACCGGCTCCTTGATGCAATTCGCCATAGGCCGAAGCACCCATCAACAGGCACTTGGATACCGCCGCATCTCCTCCCGATGCGACGATACACGGGGCGAGGGATTGCGTCCAATGGACTCGGCTGGGGAACATGCTGCACGGTACGGGTCGGCATTCAGCCCTCCGCCGCTCTGTGCAGGGCGAGACCAGGCAGTTTCTTGGCCCCTGTTTGCTCTGAAGCGTCCGAACTCAGGCAAATCATGAATCGAACAATCCAACCGTGCTAGGATCCGGACTGCCTTTTGCGGCCCAAATTCACTTTGCGGAAAACAGTGGGACGCGGCCAGTGTGTCCTGCGCCGTGCCCGGCAGTTCCGTACGCCAATCCGAAAGACCTGCAATGACCGTCTCTGCCCAGGTACCAGCACCCAGTCAGCCGGTGGCTGCCGCGCGCCCGCGGCTTCGCTGGTCCGAGATGTCCGGCCTGGCGCGGCGCGAGGCGATTGAGGGTTACCTGTTCCTGCTGCCCAACATCGTCGCCTTCTTCGTCTTCCTGGCCGGCCCCATGCTGGCGGCGGTGTACTTCGCCTTCACGAACTACGATCTGACCTGGCCGCCCCGGTTCACCTTCCTCGAGAACTTCCAGGTCATGTTCACCAACGACCTGTTCTGGCAGGTGTTCGGGCAGACCTTCTACTGGGCCTTCGGGATGGTTCCGGCCACGATCGTGCTGGCGCTGGGGCTGGCCTTGATGATCAACCGGGAAATGCACGGGGTTCTCACCTACCGCCTGGTCTACTTCATCCCGCACGTGACCCTGAGCGTGGCCGCCTCCATCGTGTGGCTGTGGGTCTACCACCCCGAGGTGGGGTTCCTGAACCTCCTGCTCAGCTATGTCGGGATTGACGGCCCCCAATGGCTTCTGAACCGGCGCACGGCCATGCCGTCCCTGATCCTGATGGGCTGGTGGAAGAGCATCGGCTTTGCCATGCTGATCTTCCTGGCCGGCCTGCAGGGCATCCCGGCAGAACTGTACGAGGCTGCCGTGATGGACGGGGCCAATCCGCGCCAGCGCTTCTGGGCCATCACGGTGCCGATGCTGTCGCCCGCCATCTTCTTTGTCATGGTGACCTCCATCATCGGCGCCTTCCAGGGTTTCGATGTCTTTTACCTGATGACCCGCGGCGGCCCGGCCAATGCGACCACCACGATGGTGCTGCACATCTACAACAACGGCTTCCTCTACCTGAAGATGGGGTTCGCCTCCGCCATGGCGATGGTGTTGTTCGCCACGATTATGCTCTTCACCCTGGGGCAGTGGCTGTATGCCCGCAACTGGGTGCACGGCTTCGCCGACTGACGACAACCACCGGCGATCGACGCACTTGGCACCGGGATTCACATGGCCGTAAAGCAGGAAACCTTGCAGCCCGCCCGCAAACTGCAGGCGGTTGGGCAGGACGGCATGTCCAAGTCCGGCGCCAAGCGCGTCGGAGACCTCTTCACGCACCTGATTCTGGCCGCGGGCTCGATCGTGATGGTGGGGCCGTTCGCGTGGATGCTGTCGTCGTCGATCAAGACCCAATACGAGATCTACAAGTTCCCTCCCACCCTGATCCCGGAGTCCATCCAGTGGATCAACTACCTGGTGGTGTTCGAGCAAACCGCCCTGGGTCGCTACGTGGGCAACAGCATGTTTGTGTCCCTGTCGGTGACGCTGGGCGTGCTTCTGACCTCGTCCCTGGCCGGCTACTCCTTCTCGCGCCTCAACTTCCCGGGCCGGGACAAGATCTTCCTGATGTACCTGGGTACCATGATGATCCCGGGCGCCATCCTCCTGATCCCCAGCTTCGTGCTGATGCGGACCTTCAACTGGATTGACACCTACTACGCCCTGATTGTGCCCGGCGTGGTGAGCGCCTGGGGTACTTTCCTGATGCGCCAGTTCATGATGTCCATCCCGCGGGAGCTGGAGGATGCGGCCTACATCGACGGAGCCACCCGCCTGCGCATCTACTGGACTGTGATCCTGCCGGTCTCCAAGCCGGTCATCGCGACCCTGGCCATCTTCACCTTCATGGGGGTCTGGAACGAACTGCTGTGGCCGGTGATCATTCTGCGCTCGCCGGAGAAGTTCACCCTGCCCATGGGCTTGGCCAAGTTCCAGAGCCGTTTCCCCAACCGGACGCCCTGGCACCTGATCATGGCGGCCAGCACCCTGTCCGTGCTGCCCATCCTGTTCCTGTTCATGGCCGGGCAGAAGTACTATGTGCAGGGCATCGTGACCACCGGTCTCAAGGGGTAGTTACGCAGCCCGCGCACACGAGGATTGCCATATCGCCGCGGTGCGGCCCGCCCGCCGCCGCGGTTCCGTCTTGCTTGTTTTGTCTTGGCAACCAACAAGGAGTTAGTGAAATGTCTCGCAAGTTTGGACTGAGTCGCAGGGACTTCCTGCGCGTCTCCTCGTATGCCGCGGCCGGCGTGGTGGCGATCGCCTGTGTCCCAGCCGAAGCCCCCATGGCACCGGAAACGGCCGAGGTGGATCCGGCCCGTCG
This sequence comes from Caldilineaceae bacterium, assembly GCA_965219935.1. Classification (GTDB taxonomy): domain Bacteria; phylum Chloroflexota; class Anaerolineae; order Caldilineales; family Caldilineaceae; genus Bin34. The sequence goes on from CBDCOU010000003.1 coordinate 4,278,664, forward strand.
CGCGGAATTCACTATGGGCACGGTGCCGCCGGAAACAACTGGCACTTTCGTCGTAGGCGGCTGGGGTCCCGGCAGCGTGGCTGTCCAGGACCAGCATCATGCATGGTTTGCCGAGTTCTATCCCAACATGGAGTTCCAACCGGCTCCAGAAGGCGGCTGGAGTTCCTATTGGGAGACGATTGTGGTGTTGCTCGCTTCCGGCGAACATCCGGATGCGGCCATGATCCACTTCACCCGCACTGCGCCCTTTGCCGACAAGGGCTTCATGCTGCCAATCGACGAATACATCGACGCGCTGCCGCCCGTCGACTGGCCGGACGACTTCCACTTTACGGCGGTGGACAACATCGCCTACAAGGGCAAGCAGTACGGCTTCCCGATTGACTGGGCTCCGCGCGCGATTCTGATCAACCGCGACATCATGGATCCGATCTTGGGCGACTGGCCGCCCCCGGACGACTGGACCTACCAGGACCTGTTGGATCTGGCCATCGAGGCCACGGACACCTCCGGCGAGGACAAGACCTACGGCCTGGCCACCGGCCACTGGGCCATCCGGCAGTGGAACGTGACCCGCGGCTTTGGCGGCCACTTCTTCAACGAGGACGTGACCCAGGCCAACATGCTCGAACCAGAGACGATCGAGGCCTTCCAGTTCACCTACGACGTCCTGCACACGCACGGCGTCTCGCCGTCTGCGGCCGACCTGGAACTATTCGGCGGTCAGTTCTCCGCCTTCGCGTCCGGCAATATCGGCATGTGGTGGACACTCTCCGACGAGACCCGCGCCTCCGTGGAGGCGGTCGGTGACAGCTTCCGCATGGGGATTGGTCCCGAGCCGGTCGGCCCCAACGGCCGTTTCGGCTTCGAGGGCAACGTAGGCTGGTTCATTCCCTCCGGCTCCAATTTCCCGGAGATCGCCTACGAGTTCATGCGCTGGAATCTGACGGATCCGGAACAAGCCCGCTTCATGGCCGTGAACGGCTTTGGCGGATTCCCCGGACGCAAGTCGTCCGGCAAGTGGAACGTTCAGGAAATCGAGCAGTTCCTGCCCAACTACGGCCATGCCGCGTGGGTGCTGGGTGCCGAGTCTGAAGAGCACTTCCCACTGTTCCCCGAGGGACAGGAGTGGATGCCGATCTACGCGCAGCACATAGACCCGCTGATGCTGGAAGGCGTCGGCAGCGTTGAGGAAGCGTTGGAAGGCCTGTCCGCCGACACCAACGAACTGTTCGACAACTCGGTCCGCAACCTTTAGTTTCGTTCATGACCGGCCGGGGATGGCGGGAGCAACTCCCGCCGTCCCCGGCCTCCCTTCAGATTCAGAGCCTGGTGTCCACCATGGAGATGCGCCCGCGCCCGCGACTTGTCCGTTCGACATGGCCGGTTCTGGCCATCCTGCTGGTTTTGGCGGTCGCGCTGGCCGGTTGCAACCGCGGCCGGGACAGGTCGGAACTAATGCCGGTCTTCCTTGAGGAAGGCACGGAGGTGGGCGGTGTCCTCAGGTCCGATGCCTGGGAAGTCGAGATTACCGGCCTGGCGGGCAAGGACACCCTGCTGGGCGATGAAGGGGAGGACTCCGGTCTGGCCCAGGTTTCCCAGTACGAGACATCCGCCCAGCCGGCCCAACGCGGCGAATGGGTGATCGTGCCCATCCGCCTGAAGAACCTGGCCGGCGAAGACATGCTGTTGCTGGTGCGCACGCTCAGGCTGCGCGACGACCAGGGCAACGAATACGAACTGGGCAAGCGCAACGTGCACCTGGCCTACATCTTCTACACGGACCCCGAGACGTATGGGGATCAATCCAACCAGCATGTCCAGCATGTTTTCGAAACCGACGAGGAGCGGCTGGGACCGGCCATCTTTGACGTGCCGGTGGATACCACGGGGCTGGTCATGATCCTGGAAGGTGCCGAAGGGGAACTGACCATCGGGTATTGACCCCAAGCCCAACGGCCGCGTCGGACCGGACGCGGCTGCCAACAACCGCCTGAACCGTCCAACCCGGGACCCTTGCCCATGCAGTACCGAATTGCCCACAGCGGAATCACATGGGGCTACGATGCCTCCACCGCCGAAGCGGCCGTGCGCGACGTGGCCGCCTGCGGCTACAACGCCTACGAGACGATCGGCGGCGTGATCGAGGCTTATGAGCAGGATGGCGCCGACTACGCCGCCCTGCTGGCCAAGTACGACATCCCCCTCATTGGAACCTATGTCGGAACCGGCTTCCGGCACGATTCCTCACCGGCCGAGGACATCAAGAACGCCCACAACTGGATCCGCCGGGCCAGCGAGATGGGTGCCACGACCGTGCTGATCGCCGCAGGAAGCCGCAAGGACGGCATCTGCGACACGGCCGCCGGTTGGCGCCACATCGCGGACGCCTTTGCCGAGATTGCCCGCATCGGCCTGGACCACGGCATGCAGTCGGCGGTCCATCCCCATACCGGCACCCTGTTGGAGACCCGCCGGGACATCGACAACTTCTTTGACGCAGCCGACACGGAGCTGCTGCCGTTTGCACCCGATACCGGCCAGATCGCGAAGGCCGGGGACGATGCCGTGGCCACGCTGGAGGACTACAAGTCCATCATTGCCCATGTCCATCTCAAGGACTACGGCGGCGGCCGCGAGACCGGCTATGTGGGCTACGAGCCGATTGGCTCCGGGGTGATCGACATGCCGGCCATCTTCGCCATTCTAGAGGACATCGACTACAACGGTTGGGTCACGGTCGAGTTGGACGGCACCCCCGAAGCGCCCCGCCCGCCGGGCGAGGCGGCCCGCATGAGCCGCGACTATCTCGCCGGGCTCCTGGGCGACCAGGTGACCTGGTCCGAGCGCGGCGGCTGATCGCCCCGTTTCCTCTTTCCCAGGAACCCCCGCCCATGAACATTCTGCTGCTGGTCGGCGGATCCCACCACGACAGCCCGGAAATCCGGGAGGCCCTGCAGGCCATCTTCGAAAGCGACGGCGCCCACACGGTGTCCCAGAGCGAGGACATGGCGGTCCTCGGCCCGGACGGCTTGGCAGGCGTCGACGTGGTGGTCAATGCCACGACGGACCGCGAACCGGAGTCGGCGGAGCACTACGCCCTGATCAATCACGTGGCCGGCGGCGCCGGCCTGGTGGTGGTGCACGGCGGCCTGGCCAGTTTCTGGAACTCCCAGGCCTACTTCGGGATGATCGGTTCCAAGTTCGCCGGCAAGTCGCTGGACGAACGGGGTGCCGGGGACTTCGTGGTCGAGTTCGGTCCCAACCGCCACACCCTGCAGCATCCCATCACATTGGGCCTGGAGAACTACACCGTCAATGACGAGTTGTTCTTCCTGCAGGGCGATCAGACCCAGTGGCAGGTGCTGGCCCGTGCCCAGGGCCATCCGGTGATGTACACCAAGACCTTCGGTCTGGGACGGGTTTTCGTCTCGGCCCTGGGCCACGATGAAACACGCTTCCTGGTGCCCAACACCGTGGAAGTCATGCGGCGCGGCGCCCTGTGGGCGGCCGGCCGCCTGTAGGAGTGGGGACGGATGCCATGAACATTCTGTTGCTGGCCGGTGGGGCCTGGTACCACGATCAGCCGGCCCACCGCCGGGCGCTGATGGCGTGTCTCGAGCCCCACTTCGATGTGCACATGACCCATTATCCGGAACGGGCCCTCGACGAGGATCTGTCCGGCTTCGACGTCATCGCGGACTACACCAGCTGGTGGGAGCCCTCCCCCGCCCAGTGCCAGGCCCTGCTGACGGCGGTGGCCAACGGCACCGGCTTTGCCTGCCTGCATCCGGCCACGGCCTCGTGGATGAACTCCCGCGAGTACCACGACATGGTGGGCGGCACCTTCGTCTTCCACGATCCCAACAAACTGCTGCGCGTGGTGATGGAACCGTCCCAACACTACAAGACGCGGGAAGGCCTGCTGGAGAGTTCGGCCATCACCGAGGGCATCGAGGAGTTCGAGGTACAGGACGAACTGTACGTGGTGGACGGTGACATGACCCGTTGGCGGATCCTGGCCCGTTCCCAGGGTCACCCCGTGGTGTGGACCAAGCCCTACGGCAAGGGCCGCGTCTTCAGCATTTCGCTGGGACATGATGAACGGGCGCTTGGCCATCCATCCGTGCAGCAACTGTATGTGCGCGGCATTCAGTGGGCGGGAGGTCGGCTGGACTGATCCCGGCCGCGTCCTGATCAACTCTCCAGAAACCCCCGAGGGGGCGAGGTGCATCCATGAAGATTCTGATTACCGGTGCCAGCGGCTACTTCTGCGAGGAGTTGATTGCCCAGCTCTCGCTGGCGGGCCATGAACTGCGCCTGTCCGACATCGTGCACATGGAGACCGAGCACGAGTTTGTCAACTGCTCCGTGACCGAGTTCGGAGCCCTGGCCCTGGCCATGGAGGGCGTCGACGCCGTCTTCCACACAGTGGTGGGGGGACGGCGCTATCCCCCGGACTCGCCGGTCAACCGGGCCCACACGGGGGTGGAGCACTTCAACACAACGGTCATGGGCACCTTCAACATCCTGCAACTGGCCGGCGAGATGGGGATTGGCCGCGTGGTGATGATTGGCAGCGAGGCGGCGCGCGGGCAGCGCATTCCGCCCACCGACTGGGAGGTCTGCGACGAGTGGACGCCGGCCCGGCCGGACTATGTCTACGCCCTGGCCAAGTACGTGATGGAGCCGATTTCGGAGTACGCCACCCGCATTGACGGCGTGGAGACGGCGGTTCTGCGCAATGCCTGGTTCGGCGCGGCCGAAGGCAAGTCCGTGACCCGCATGGGCACCTCCCTTCTGTTCCAGCGGTCCGCCCTGCGGCGCGACCTGGTGCGGGCCGGTGTGCTGGCCATCGAGAAGGAGAACCTGGGCCACGAAGTGTTCCTGCTCAGCGGCAGCACGGAGTTCACCAGGGAGGACGTGCCGGAACTGAGGACCGATCCCGGGGCAGTCGTGGAACGCTACTATCCGGGGGCCTGCGACAAGCTGGCCGAATACGGCGATGGCGACGAGCTGCAGAAGCTCTTCGACTCGCGCAACCTGTGGAAGATCGACGACATTTCCCACAGCCGCAAGGTGCTCGGCTGGGAGCCGACCTACAACTTCAGGAACTTCTACGAGGGCCTGATGGCGGACGCCTTCCCCAAGGACTACATGTTCCGGGAGATGGTCACCACGGGCACGGATGCAGACAAGGCGATTTTCCTATGAGTCTCGCAGGACAGGTTGCGGTCGTCACGGGTTCGACTTCCGGATTGGGCCATGCCACGGCCCTGCGGCTTGCCCGCGAGGGCGCCGCGGTGGTGGTCAATTCCGACCGGCCCGACAACGGCGCGGCCACCGTCGCCGAAATTGAGACGGCCGGAGGCACGGCCGTCTTTGTCCAGGGCAGCGTGGCTTCCAGGGATGACTGCGAAGCCTTGGCTGCGGTCGCAGCCGGGCTGGGGCCGGTGTCCATCCTCGTCAACAATGCGGGCATCGAACGCCGGGGCGGCGTGCTGGACTGCACCGACGAGGACTGGGACGACATGCTCAATGTCGATCTCAAGGGCATTTTCCTGGTGTCGCGAGCCGTGCTGCCGGCCATGCTGGAGCATGGCAAGGGTGCCATTGTCAATGTTGCGTCCGTGCTCAGCTACGACGTAATTCCGGAACGGGCCGCCTATGTGGCCGCCAAGGGCGGCGTGATCCAGCTGACCAAGAGCATGGCCCTGGACTACGGGCCGCGGGGCATCCGCTGCAACGCGGTGGTGCCGGGGTTTTTCCACACCCCCATGCTGGAGCAGTCCATGATTGACTCCGGGGACTACGAGGGCACCAAGGCCATCCTGACCGCCAACAGCGTGTTTGGTCGAGGCGGCGATCCGGCCGAGCTGGCGGCGGCCGTGTATTTCCTGGTGTCCGACGAAGCCAGCTTCATTACCGGTGCGGTCCTGCGCGTCGACGGCGGCTGGGACTGCACCTAACCAATCGCGGTACGCCGCGTCCAAGGGGGCCTGCGCCTCCGATCCCAACAGGAGACTTCAACGATGGGCCACCGTCTGATCGAACTGAGCATGGAAGTGCACAAGGGGATGGTGATCTATCCCGGCAATGTGCCACCCGCCATCAACGTCTACTACTCCCACGAGGAGTACGCCAAGGAAACCGGTGCCGACAAGTACGGTGTGGAGCACTGCAACAACGGCGTGATCGTGATGGGCGACCACATCGGCACCCACATGGACAGCTGGTTCCATTGCAATCCGAATGCGCCGGGTGCGGCCGAGGCCATTCCCCTGGAATACTGCTACGGCAACGGCGTGGTCCTGAACCTGACCCACAAGGGGCCGGGCGAAGAGATTCTGGTGGAGGACATTGAGGCCGCCCTGGCCGAGATCAATCATGAAGTGCAGCCGCTGGACATCATCCTGCTGCGGACCGATGCCTCCAAGCAGCGCCACAGCCCCAATTACCTCAAGGACCATCCCGGCATGACCAAGGAGGCTGTGCATTGGCTGCTGGACCGGGGCGTCATGATGATGGGCATCGATGCCATCGGCTTCGACCCGCCCATTGATGCCATGTTCGAGCGGGGCAAGCTGTGGGAGGCCCATCGCGTCATGCGCGAGCGGGAGTACTACCACATCGAGAACCTGATCAACCTCGACCAGATTCCCGAGCCGACCGGGTTCACGTTCTCGGCACTGCCCATCAAGCTGCGGGGTGCCACGGCGGCCCCGGTACGGGCCGTGGCCATCATCAACGACTGAAGCGAACCGCCGATCTTTCCACAGGAGATGCGACCGTGCCTGGGCACAGCAGCCTTTTTGACTTGGACGGCCAGCACGTGATGGTGGTGGGTGGCACCGGCGGCATCGGGGGCGAGATCGCGGCTGCCTGCCACGCCTTCGGCGCGAAGGTGTCCGTTACCGGACGCCGACAGGATCGGTGCGACGCGGCGGCGGCCCGCATCTCCGGCGATCGCAGCCGGGCGGTGGGGGCCGAAATGGATGCCACGAAGGCCGACTCGATTGCCGCCGGCTTCGAAGCCGCGGAAGCGGCCCTGGGACCGGTTACCGTGCTGGTCAACAGTGCCGGAACGCAGATTGAGGAGCCGGCCACCGATGTCCTTGAAGAGTCCTGGGACACGGTCATGGACATCAATTTCAAGGGCGGCTTCCTGCTTTCCCAGGCGGCGGCCCACAGCATGATTGCCCAAGGGAACGGGGGCAGCATCATCCACATAACCTCGGTACGCTCCAACCTGGGCATTCGGCGGGGCTATGCGGCCTACGTCGGCAGCAAGGGAGGCCTGGGCATTCTGATCAAGCAACTGGCCAGCGAATGGGCGGAGCACGGGATCCGGGTGAACGGCATTGCGCCGACCTTCATCCGCACGCCCCTGGTGGACCGCTACCTGAACGATCCGGATTTCTACAATGCCCTGGTCAGCCGCATCCCCATGGGTCGGGTAGGTGAGACCGAGGATTTGGCCGGCATTGCTGTGTTCCTGGCCTCGCCTAGCTCCTCATTCGTGACGGGGCAGAACATCTTTGTCGACGGTGGTGTGACCGCCTGCCAATAGGCTGATCCGTTTCCATGCTGGCTGATGTCGGTTGCGGTGCAATGCAGGCAGTGCCAACTTTAGGTGTTTCCTACAATCGATTCGGGCGGAAGGCAGGGATCCGGTCCCGTCGTGCACGCGTCTGGCGGTCCGGGGCGAAGGCGCCACCGTTGTCCAATCATTTGCGCCAAATTGGATGATGTCAAAACCATCTTTCGTCAGTGGCTATGTCGGGTTGGTCGGTCGCCCCAATGCAGGCAAGTCCACGTTGTTGAACAGCATCGTGGGCCAGTTGATCTCGGTGGCCCATGCCAAGCCACAGACCACCCGCCACCGCATTCTCGGCATGTATACGTCCGAGGAAGCCCAGATCGTGTTTCAGGACACCCCCGGTCTGCACAAGCCCCGCCACGAGCTGGGCAGATACATGGTGCAGCAGGTCGAGGAGGTGATGGCCGACTGCGATGTCCTGCTGTGGCTGATCGACATCAGTCGCCGTCCCGGAACGGGCGACGGCCTGATCCTGGATCATCTGGCCGAACTCGACGCGGAGGACAAACTGCCGCCGGTCGTGTTCGGCTTCAACAAGATCGACCAGCTGGGGGGCAGGGAGGACCAGCTCGTTTCGTACATGGACGCGTACATAGGGTTTGCCGGCAACCGGTTTCCGGATAGCGCTGTGGCCGCCTGGCCGGCCACGGTGGTCAGTGCCAAGACCGGCTTCGGGGTGCCGCAGCTTGTGGGCCTTCTGCAGGGCATGTTGCCCGAGGGTCCCCGGTACTATGAAGAGGATCAGGTCACGGACCAGCACCTGCGCACCATCGCGGCCGAGTTGATTCGGGCCGCGGCCCTTCAGTTCCTGTCCGAGGAAGTGCCACACGGCATTGCCGTCGAGATAGCCGAGTACGTCGAACGGGATCCGGCTCAAACCTACATCTCCGCCGTGTTGTACGTTGAACGGGACAGCCACAAGCCCATGGTGCTGGGCCGCAACGGCCGGATGATCAAGCGGATTGGCGCGTCCGCCCGGCAGGCAATCGAGAAGGTGGCCGAAACCCGGGTCTATCTGGACCTTTGGGTCAAGGTGCGCCGCAACTGGCGCCGAAATCCGGACTTGGTACGCTCCTTCGGCTACATCTGACCCGACACTGGCCCTGGCTTGGTTTGTTCCATTGGCGTTTTGCCTTCAGGTTGATGAATCTCCTCAAGCTTTTTCACCGCCTGATCGCATGTGCGGTCATCTTGGCGGCCTGTGTGGATCCGGCCTTGTTGGAGACGGAGGTGGTCCCCCCGCCGGTATTCGAACTCCGGATTCCGGAACGGGAGGACGCCGTGGCGGCTGCCGAGCCGCGGCCAACCGCAACCCCGTTCGCGACCCCGACATCCACACCGGCTCCGCCGACTCCGACGGCCACTCCCAAATCGACCCGCTCACGCATCCTGTTGGGCCTGATGCCGGTGGGACGGGTACGGCCAACGGCCACGCCGGTGCCGCAGCCCACCCCGGACGGCGAGTATCGTCGGGCGTCCGTGCCCATGCTCATGTACCACTACATTGAGGAACCGCCGCCGAATGCGGACTCCATCCGGTTCGGGCTCTCCGTTCCGCCCGATTTGTTCGCCACCCATCTGGACGTGATCCAGGATCTTGGCTTCGAGACGATTTCGGTGAAGGACGTGATCAACCACTTGGCACTGGGCACCTCGCTGCCGCCCAAGCCGATCGTGCTCACCTTTGACGACGGTTATGCCAACCATTTCACCAATGCCCTGCCGCTGCTGACCGAGCGGGGCATGATTGGGACCTTCTTTGTCATTTCCGAGTTCCCCCACAGCGGAAATCCCAGCTACATGACCTGGGATCAGATTCGGCAGATGGTGAGGGCCGGCATGGAAATCGAATCGCATGCGCGGCTGCACGAAAGTCTTGCCGGCCGGTCCGAGACCTATCTGAGGAACCAGGCGCGCGGCGGCACCCTGACGTTCGAGCAGGAATTGGGCTATACGCCGCGCGTCATCGCCTACCCCATGGGCTTCTACGATCAGCGGGTCATCGACGTTTTCCGCGACGAGGGATACTGGGCTGGCCTCACCACACAGAACGGGCTCTTTCAGGACAATCGGGATCCGTTCCGCATGTGGCGCATTCGCATGCATCCCGATATGGAGGCTAGGGAATTGGAGTGGCTGTTGTCGGAGGAGGGACTGGCCTGGCTGGCGAGACAGCAGAGGGTGTCCGGAAGCCGGTAGCGTCAACCGGATTCGGCTACATGGACCGAGGGCAGGTCGCGTTCCAGTATTGACCAGTCCGGTTCCTTCCCGGCATCCGACAACGCTTGGAACACCTGCAGGGACTCGTCAAGAAACCTGCGGATTTGCACTTCCTGCACCACGTCCGGCAACGGCCGCAACCGCGGCACTCCCCGTCCGAACATCTTGATGACGCCCGGCCGGTTGCGGTTCTGCAACTGCAGAAAGGCCAGACCAATTTGCAGGATGCCTTGGTACATCTCCCTGACCGGTCGCGGTTCGGCGTTCCAGGCATCCTCGAATGCCTCGTGCTGGGCGTGGTAGCGGCGGGCATTGAACAGTCGCACCCCTTCGGCCGCATCCGCTGACAAGGGGTCCAAGCCACCGTCCGGCATGGCCAAGGGCGGATTGATGTGGCGGTGCAGCAGTTCGGGCAGTTCCTCAACGATACGACTGCGGGCCCACGCGTGATCGGCCCCCGCCCTGCGGGCCCGCGCCAGCAGTCCGGGCTCTGTGTGCCGTCCGAATCCGTAGATGGGAACGGCGCGCGTATGCGGGCGCAGGCGCACCGTCCGGATGGCCGCCTCCCAGTTCATGTCGATGTGCAGGTCGAGCAGGGCCAGGACGGGCAGTGATTGGTCCATGGCCCTGAGGAAGGCTTTTTTGCTGTCTGCGGCAACGGGCGTGCCGCCCAGATGCCGAACGGCGTCCGCCATCCGCTCCGAGAAGAGCAGATCCTCGATGCAGAGCACCACGGCAGGTGGAAAGGGGGGCATGCAGTCCTCGCTGTTGGCGGTGGATCCCGTTTGGGAAGCAGCCGCACTGAACGTACCGGGCTTTATAGTATGGAACAGGACGGAATCGATCCGTTGGTTCGCCCGAACCGAACCGTGTTGGGCGCAGCGGTTTGAGGGACATGGCCGTCCAGGTTCAATCAGCAAAGGTCGCCCCATGGAGCACAACACGGAATCGTCCACGGAACAGGAGCAGCCTCCGTTTGAAGAAGCCATTCGTCGGCTGGAGCAGGTGGTAAAGGAGCTGGAGAGCGGGGACAAGACCCTGGACGAAGCACTGGCCCTGTATGAAGAGGGCAAACAGTTGTCCGCACTGTGTGACCGGTACCTCCAGCAGGCCGAACTGAAACTGAAGCAGTGGGACGATGACGCGGCCGCAGCTGTGGATGCCTACGTGGAGGACTCCTCCGCCTGACCATGTGAGGGAACTGTCCGGCACCCAGTTCAGCGGGGCGGTTCCGGATGAAATTCCCGACCCAGCGTATCGGCGCGGTGCGTCACCCATTCCGATAGCGCGGTGGTGCCCAGCGGTTCCTCGTCGGACCCCAGCAGGTCCTGGGACAGGCCCTCCAACTCGGCTCGCGAGAGGATGGTGTCGCGCAGCAGCAGCCCTGCCGCTTGGTACAGGCGCAGGCACACGCTCGTCGGCAGCGTCAGGATCCGCGGTTCCCGGCCGGCCACGGTGTGGCCGATGTAGCGCACCAGATCGGCGAAGCGGTACTGATCCGGACCGCAGGCATCGCGGGTGGTACTGTCCTCCCGTTCGCCCCGGTCGCAGATCGCCCGGGCCATGTCAGCCACGTGCATGGGCCGGATCCGGTAGTCCAGGGGACCCGGCAGCGGAAAGAACGGCATTCGCCGTACCGCCCAGGCCACGTTGTTGATCAGGATGTCACCGCCTCCGAAGAAGCAGGAAGGACGCAAAATGGCATGCGACAGACCCGTGCCGCGCAGATGCGTCTCCACCTGCGCCTTGCCCCGAAAGTAGGTTAGATGGCTGTCCGCGGACGGCTGGGTAATGCTGACGTGGACGATGCGCTGCACGCCCGCGGCCTTGGCGGCATCGAGCAGCATGCAGGAGTTCCGCACTGCCTCGCCGTGCGAGGTCCACGGTCCCCGGTGGCCGATGGGCGGCCGATCATGGCGCACCCAGTAGGTGTTGTAGAGCGTGTCCGTCCCGGCCAGGGATGTTGTCAGTTCGGCTGGGTCCCACCGCAGGGGGCGGGCTTGGATAGAGCCCTGAAACGGGTCGGGGTCGGGCGGGGTCCTGGAACTCAGCGAAACCACCTGTGAGCCGCGCTCCAGAAGTTCGCGGGCCACGTGGCGGCCAAGAAAGGACCAGGCTCCGGTCACAGCCACTGTCTGCATGTCAACGCTCCCTCCATCGTGTATGGACAGTATGGGGCACTTGGGCGGCGGCAGTCGGGTGGGTTGGCCCTTTCGCGGGTCGGGTTGTCGGTCGTCCGTTGTTGGATTCCAGGAAGTTGGCCGGTGTTACATCGACATGCTCACGGCTGCCGAAACATGGCCGGGCTCAGGTTGGCTGGGTGTCAGCGGGGCGGTTGGGGCGGCCGCCGCCATCGCTGGTCGTCGAATACCGGTGCCGGGACGTCCCCGCCGGCTCGGGTGCATGGGCTCAAACGATGTAGGTGTTGTTCAGAATGGTCCGGGCCACTCCAAAGTAGTAGAAGATCCCCGCCAGGCCGAATGTGATCAGCGTAAGCACTATCCACAGCAGAATGTGGACCAGCTGATCGGAAATCCTGATATCGACCTGAAGCGTTCCCAGCCGGTTGCCCGAGCGGTCACGAACCTCGCACCCGTTGAGGAGCTTGGCTGCCCATGCATATGGGGCGAAGAACGAAGCCAGGCCAAAGGTGATCAAAATCAACAACAGCCACAACAAGCCATATCCGAACATGTCGGCCATCGACCAGGTCACTTGAAACTCGTAATTCCCGAGCAGAGGTTGCTGATTGGTGCCGGCCATGATGATGCTTCTCCCAATACTGGATGCGACAAGATATGGTAGCCCGAAGTGGTTGGAGCGGTGCGGTCCGAAGCCGGTGTCTTGCTTCAAGTCCGGACAATGGCTCGGGATGGATTGCTGCAACTCGGTAGCGACACCACAACGCGTTGCTTCGCCAAGGTTCCTGTTGGTGCGTGGAAAATTGGCAGGCTGCGGACCAATGGGTTTGGGATGGCATCGGCCACCACGATGGGGCGCGGCATTGGTGCGCAGGGGATCCGATGGATCAGGAATTCCCTGGGGGCCGACTCGGCAAATTCCCGCTCGTCCGGTACTTCCCGGTTGAGGTACTTCAAGCCGGGAAATGTGGGTGTGCAGAACATCATCTTACCGGACTGCCGGGGGCCGGTCACGGTGACAATCGGGTATTGCTGGAAAGACACCACCGGGTGTTGGGTGATGCATTGAGGGATCACGGCTTGCAGTGGGTGCAAAATGAAAGTGGAACTTTCAGATTGCACCGTAGGACTCCTTGCATCGGATCCGTTTTATACGGGCATGCATGCGGTCGAACTCCGGCAAAAGCCGCGCCAGGGTCGCATCGGCCCACCACCTTGATCCGCCGCAACGGATGGTCCCGAGGCTCCCGTTTGCCGAGGCCACGATGGCCGGCGTGCCGCGTTGGGGATGGGGACGACCGCGTTTCGGGGATCCTTCCGTTCCTGGATGCCGGAATCCCAACCGGCCGCGTTATTCAGCAGCCTGTTGGGGACTGCGCGGTTGTCTCGGTTCTACCAGCCCCAGGAACGCAGGGCCTTGTCGCACTCTTCGGGCGAACGCACGACGGCGTGGGGCAGGCCGCGGGCTGTCAGAAGGTTTTGGAGGGAGCGCTGCTCCTTGCGCAGCGATCCGGATTCCGTCTTGACTTCCATGAAACCGACCTGGCCCCGGGCACCGATCAGGATCAGGTCGGGCATGCCCTTCACCATGCCAACACGCAGCAAGTGGGAGGCGCGCCAGCTCGTATGACCGCCGTTGGGAATGTGGGCGGCGAAGATGTCGGGCCGCGTCGACGCCAGCCAGTCCAGAATTTGCCGTTGGATCAGGTCCTCGCCGGTGAGGATCCCGGCTTTCTGGTCCTGGACTTTTTGGGCCTGAGGCGACAGGAAGGGGTTGCCGGAATTCCCGAACAACCTTGACGAAGGACCAATGCCCAGCCGTTTGAACACTTTGTTTCCGATCCGCAGCAAGCCGAGGCCAATCAACAGGCCGATGCCACCGCCAATCAACATTTCGTTGGGAATTAAGGAGTCAACCCCGTCCGCCAAGCGATATCCCAGGAAGGCACCGTATCCGGCACATCCCAACACCACGAGTGCAAAGATGTCCAGAGCGGGCGAATCGCGGCGGTTCATGGTTGGGGCCGGCAAGTTGCTGAGCCAATGGGCTTCGGATGGAATGCCGACCATAGTGTAGTGGATTGACTGCACACATTTGCAGTAGTCGCCATATTCGCACGTGCATTGGTTGCGCAACAGCCGGTTCCGCTTTATCGGACACATGGAATCTGATGAGAATCTGATGATGGGCAGGCATCAGGTTCCACGGTTTGCGGACTACAGACCCTGGCAGCCAGCCCGAACTGTCTGCATCTATCCCGGACTGTGGCGAACAGTTCCGCGCGGCCGACCTCGATCTGGAAGGGATTTCCGTGATGCTGCAGCCTGCACTGTAGTCTTTGGGTGAAATCAGGCGGATCGGACCGCGTGGACACCCTCCAGAATCGTTGAGGAAGGCCGGATTCTCGCACTCAGTGCATCCAGGCGATGCCCCGGCGAAACCGACTCGTGTACATGGTTTCGACGTGGCTGCCGTGCCCAGGGACGGCACCCGGCGCGGGATTTACGCCGTGCCTGAACAGTGTTCCACCGCATGCATGGGCATGGGTTTGCAACTGCCGGACCTGGGGTAATCCGAACAGGCATGGGGCGGATCCGCGGCTCTCATGCTTCCCTGCACTGTCAGGTACCGAGGGGTGGGGTGGCTTCGATTCGCGCAGTTCAGGGCGACTGGTCCGGATCGCCATCGTCTTCAAGATCGCCAGGCAACAGCAGATCCCGCCACTCATCGGGGGTTTCGTGCGCCGCCAGGATGCAGTCCATCACATTCGCCGGCGGGCCGTTCCGACGCCAAGCCGCCTCGACCAGATCCAGGTCCGCAGGTGCCAACGCGTTGGAAAGGAGCTTGTGCAGCAGGTTGACGGCCCAGGCCATCCGTTCCTGTGCCTGACCGCGCGCCAAGCCGCGCGCCTCGCCAGCCTTTAGGCTTTCGGTCCGGGTTTCCTGCAGATCCCGGGCATGCCGTTTTCGTTCATCTTCTCTCTCGACTTCCGCGTCGGTCTTGCGGTCTCGCCAGCGTTCGGTATCGGGGTCCCACCACTGGAAACGCGGGGGCGAGCGTTCCTCCTCCGGCACCCCGCGGAACTCCTCATCGTTTTCCCGCGCGTCGGGCTGGAAGCGCACATATGTGCCAAACACGTCGCTCCAGTACTCATCCGCGACGGGTGCCTGCCGGTAGGACCCGCCTTCCAGCCGGTACATCAGGAGTTCCCGTGGTGAACGCGACCGGCGCTTGCCACCGAGGTCGTATACCAGGTACTCCGAAACCCCCGCCGCGGCATACAGGTGCATCTTGTAGTTGAGATCACGATTCGCCGAGCCTTCGGACACCACTTCCATCATCAGCGGTGGGACAGGGGCTCCCAGGTCGATCCTGAGTATGCCCTTGGGCATGAACCGTTCCCGTTCCGATACGGACATGGCTGTCCGTATCAACATGTCCGGACGCACGCCTTTCTTGACAGGGTGGCTTGCGCGGGTGGCTTGGTTGACACGTTCGACGGTCTCCGGGCGGAAGCGGACTTCCACTTCATAGTCCGGTTCGAGATCCGTATGGGCAAGGGGGTCGGCGGACGTGCCGGCGCTGCGCTCCTGGACTTTCCGTGCCCGTTTCTCCAGAGGACTCACAATCCCGTTCTCGTCATATTCCAGAAAGTGAACACCTTCGGCTCCGTAGTCGGGATCGGTGGTGGATTCCTGGTCATATTCGTGGGCGGGGTCGTAGATGAATTCCGGATCGAAGTGGTACAGGGCTTCCAGTTCGCGCTGCCATTCCTCAAGGTGCTCCCGTCGCCAAGTGGCCCGCGCCTGGCGTGCTTTGCGCGTCATGTCCGGATCGGCAATGTCAATCGTTGGGGCCGTGTCCCAACCGTTGGTTCCCGCCGTGGCGGGTGGCCGTACCTTTACCTCAACCGCAGCCATGTTCCGTTTCCCTTTGCTGTGGGAATGTCATTCTACAGATGTTTCAAACACGGATGGTTGACGAAGGCCGCGGCGTTCCAAACCCCCTTTTCCTCCAACCGGGACTCGGTCATGCCGCGCAGGAGGTCGGAGGCGGAAGAGCCGTGTTTGAGGACGGCCTGCTTGGGACGGTAGCGGCGGCGAGCATCAATCAGGCAGGCAGTCCCACTGTGCCTTGCGTTCGGCTGACACCAATACAATGGCGGCGGATGCACTGAATGGGTGGGTAGGTCCTGGCAACTGGGAATTCTTCCAGGCGGATTGGGGACCGGACTCAGGCAGGACCTGCCAACTCGACGGCGAGACGCATCCGTGCCGTGGGCCAGGAAGTTCGGGTCATGTCCGGCACCTGCAGGCAGGGAATGGCACCATGGCTATCGGCCAGGGTGGCCGCGGCTTCGGCGGCACGTTCCCCGACGGCCACGCTGGGCATCCCGGCACGGCGCGCCGCTTCGATCCCGTAGTTGCTGTCCTCCATCACAAGACAATCCGGGGCTGCCTGCCCCATGGCCCCCGCCGCGTTGAGAAACAGGGCCGGATCCGGCTTGCTCCTGGGAAGGGCCACCCCCGACAGCAGGGCCGCGAAGTACTGTCCCAGGTCCAGGGCCCAAACCACGGTCGCGATGCCTTGCATGGGTGCCGATGAAGCCACTGCCTGCAACAATCCCTCGCCGGCAATGGCCTCGAGCCACTCTCCGGCCCCCGGCAGCAACGTCAGTTCCGTCGGTGCGCGGTCCCGGAACAGGGTTGCCTTGAGCAGCGTCAGGCGATCGAGTTCGACCGCGGGCAAGTCGGGTCCCAGGTACTCGCGCAGCACCGTCGGCGTGGTCTTGCCGAAGTCCGCCAGGAACTCCGCTTCCGAGTAGTCGATGCCGCAGCCCTGCATCACTTCCCGCCAGGTTTCGAAGTGGAGCCGCTCCGAATCCACCAGGGTCCCGTCCAGATCCCAGATGACCGCCGTTGGTTGCCAGGGAGTCGCCATGGTCAGTTCCCGCTCCCAAGCAGTTCCTGCAACCGCGTGCGTGCGGTTTGGGGATCCGCCTGACCCCTGGTGGCTTTCATGACCTGTCCCATGAAGAACCCCAGAAGTTTCATTTCCCCGGCCTGAATCCGGGTGTGCTCATCCGGATTGGCTTCGAAGATCTCGAGGATGGCAGCATCCAGCATGGACGTGTCCGACACCAGGGCCAGGCCTTCCCGTTCGATGATGGTGTCCGGATCCTCGCCGGTCTCCATCATGGCGGCCAGCACCTGTTTGGCGGTGTTGTTGTTGATTTTCCTGTCGGCCAGGGCCGTCAGCAGGTCGGCCAGCTGATGCGGCTGGACGCGGATGTCGGCAATCTGGCGCAGATCCTGGCCTTTGCCCTGCCGATGCAGAAGGGCCAGCAGTTCGGTCGTGACCCAGAGCGCCAGGGTCTGTGGTTTGCCGTCTTCGCCGCCCCAGGCCGCCACCGCCTCCTCGAACCAGGTGGCCAAAGGGCGTTCGCTGGCCAGCAGGGATGCCTCGGCGGGACGCACTCCCCAGTCGTTCACGTACCGGTCCTCCTTGGCCTGGACCAGTTCCGGCAGCCCCGCCTCGATGTAGGCGATGTCCTCCTGGGAGATTCTGAGCGGCGGCAGGTCCGGTTCGGGGAAGTAGCGATAGTCGTCCGAGCTTTCCTTGGACCGCTGCAGAACCGTAATCTGCCGGGACTCGTCCCAGCCCATGTTGACCTGCTCGATGGAACCGCCCTTGGCCAGGACGCGCGCCTGCCGGTTGTGTTCAAAGGCGATGGCGGCCCGGACGGCACGCAGGCTGTTCAGGTTCTTGACCTCGACCTTGGTGCCGTATTCCCCCCGCGCGGCCTGTTCGGCGGTGCGCACCGAAATGTTGGGCTCGCAGCGCAGCGCGCCCTTCTCCATGTCGCCGCTGTTGACGCCCAGGTAGCGGAGGATCGTGCGCAGGCGCACCAGGAAGCCATAGGCCTCCTCCGCACTGGTGATGTCCGCCTCGGTCACGATTTCCATCAGGGGTACGCCCGCCCGGTTGAGATCGACGAGC
Organism: Caldilineaceae bacterium; assembly: GCA_965219935.1. Classification (GTDB taxonomy): domain Bacteria; phylum Chloroflexota; class Anaerolineae; order Caldilineales; family Caldilineaceae; genus Bin34. The sequence goes on from CBDCOU010000003.1 coordinate 4,296,626, forward strand.
GAACTCCCGCCTTCGTGCGTGGTCTTGCCGGTGTCCTCTTCCAGATGCGCCCGCCGGATGCGGATCGCGCCGGTGTCGCCGCCGGGCAGGGGGATGTCCACTCGGCCGTCGACGCACAGGGGGTATTCGAACTGCGTGATCTGGTAGCCCTTGGGCAGGTCCGGGTAGGTGTAGTTCTTGCGCGCGAAGACGGCGGTGTCGGGAATGCGGCAACCCAGGGCCAGTCCGGTGGCTATTGTGGCCTCCACGGCCCTTTGGTTGATGACCGGCATGGCTCCCGGCATGCCCAGGCACACGGGACAGACGTGGGAGTTGGGGTCGAACCCCTGGTATTCGGCACTGCAGGCGCAAAACATCTTGGAGCGGGTCGCGACCTGGGCATGGACCTCCATGCCCACGACCAGGTGCCATTCGATGCCGCCGGCGGTGACCAGATCTGCGGAACGGGCCGATGTCATGTTCGAATCAATCCATCTATTTCGAGTCTGCCTATTATGATCGCAGATGTCCGGTCCCACGGGCTCGCGCAGCCCCTGGATCATGGTTGTCGCTTCAATTCCGCACCTCCGCCTCCGCTTCATGCCCTGCCAGCCGGCCTTCCGCGTACCGTGGAATCCGCCTTCCCGCCGCACCTGGGTGGTCGCGCTGTGTCTGTTGGCCGCCTGCCTGACGGCCGCCTGCGGTCGCGATCGGTCCCCGGATCTGGATGTCGAGGTGGCTACGGCCACACCGACGTCGGGACCGGCGCCTGCGGTTGCGGAAACCGATCCCACACCCGTGCCCCCGCCCCGCGCCAGAACACCCGGGGAGGCGCTGGCCTGGGGCAGGCAACTGGAAGCCGACGGCCAGGCCGATGCCGCGGTGCGGGCCCTGTCGGGGGTCGCCCAGGCATCGGATCCGGCCCTGGTCTGGCAGGCCGCCTTTGTCCAAGCCCGCCTGTTGGTGCAGTCCGGGCAGTGGGCGGCGGCGGATGAAGCACTGGACCGGTTCTTTGCGGCGGCCGATCGGCTTGGGGAGCCCTTGGACGATGTTCATCTTGGCAGCGCCTGGATCCAACGGGCCATCGTGCGCGGGGCATTGCTGGACACTGCGGGGGCCGAGGATGCCTGGCGGCGGGCTGTCGAGCACTTGCCGGTCATGGAGGTGTGGATCCACCGGCGCTGGGGCCGGATGCTGTTTGAAGTCGGCCGGCCGGAACAGGGACTGGACCATTGGCGCATGGCTGCGGATCTGGCTCCGACCGCATCCGAGCAGGCCTATATCCTCCTGAGCATGGCCGGGCGGCAGGAAGCCCGCGGCCTGCATGAGGAAGCAGCCGGGATCTACGAGGAGATTCTTGATTTCGCCCGGGAACCGGCCTATCGAACGCGCATCCACTACATGGCCGGCCAGGCCTGGCTTGAGGCGGGCCAGCCCGAACAGGCCTTCAGCCACTGGTACCAGGCCACGGAAACCCAGCGCGAGAGCTGGTATGCCTGGCTGTCCCTGGCCAAGCTGATCGAACACGAGCAGGAGTTTGATCCCTACAACCGGGGATACATCAACCATGCCGCCGGCAGCTGGGAGGCAGCGGTCGGTGCCTTCGACGCCTATCTTGAAACAGCCGAGGCTTCCGACCACAGGTTGCCTTGGGCGTGGTTGTATGCGGGCCATTCGCTGGCAGAGTTGGAAAGCTGGGTGCGAGCCACCTCCCACTACCGTCGGGTTGTGGAGGCATTCCCCGCCTGCGACTGCGTTGGTGCGGCTTGGCATGGACTGCTGCGCGTCTACGCGGCCGTGGAGAACGCAGACGCCTATGCGCAGGCTCTGACCGACTTCAGGGCCGCGCAGCCCAACGATCCGACCCTGGCCACCCTTGATGCCAATGAAGGGTTCGCCTTGCTGGCACAGGGAGACACCGCGGCGGCCGGAGAGGTGTTGACAAGGTTCGCCGCGGATTTCCCGGAGCACAGCCGCGTCCCCGAAGCCCTGTTCGCGTTGGCTGAAGCGGCCCTGGCCAACGGCGACTACGGCCTGGCCAAGGGGTATTGGCGGAAGCTGCGCGAAGACCACCGCTGGTACCGGCCGGCCGAGGTGGGATATTGGAGTGCGCGCACCCTGTGGGAGATGGGCGAACGGGAAGGCGCCCGGTTTGCCTGGAACCACACTGCGTCCACCTGGCCCGAATCCTTCTACGGGCTGGCTTCCAAGCAGGCCGTGCGGCGCAGTGACGGTTCCAGCCAGTTCCTGATTGAGGGCATGGCGGCACTGGCGACCGATGCACCTGTGCTGGAAGGCGATGACGGGTCGGCCCGTTTTGCCTGGCAGTGGCTGGGTTGGTGGGCGGGAGACGGCACCGCGGAGCAAGCCGGGCTGGCGGATATGCCTGGCTTGCAGCAAGGGGAGATCCTGCTGGCACTGGGGCTGCGGCAGGAAGCCCTGGCCGCGCTGAACCCGGTGCCCGAACAGGTGCGGCAGGATCCCCACGCCCTGCTGGCGCTTGCCGAGTGGTTTGCCCAACACGAACTCCATCGGCTGTCCATCCTGTCGGCCCGCTATCTCTATTTCCTGGCCCCGTCGGCCCGTGTTGCCGAACTGCCCATCCATGTCCAGGAACTCCTGTTTCCCCGGCCTTGGCCGGATTTGGTGATCTCGGCGACCATGAGCCACGACATTCCGGACCTGTATTTCTGGAGTCTGTTGCGACAGGAAAGCTTGTTTGAGCCCACGGCAGTGTCGGGCAGCAACGCCATCGGCTTGGCACAGGTCATTCCCGACACGGGCGACTGGGTTGCCCTGCAGCGCGGCATCGTCGGGTTTGAAACCGCCCAACTGGAACGGCCCTATCTGAGCCTGGACTTCGGCGCCTGGTACCTGCGCCGGGTGTGGGAGGACGTGGACCGCAACTGGCTGACGGCACTGGTGAGCTACAACGCCGGACCCGGCAACGGCTCCCATTTCCGGAATGTGGCCGGAGCGGATGATCTCGAGTTTCTCGCCGCCGTCACGCTGGCGGAGCCGGTGGCCTATGTCGAGGCAATCGTGGTCAACCTGTATCACTACACCCGGTTGTACGGACAGGGGCGGTAGGCCCACGGGTGCATCGGGGATCCGGACTCCGGTACTCCGTCAATGTTTTGGGTGCGAGTTCACCGTCGGCACTCCCAACCGCGGGGAAAGCCCGGTTGGATTGCGTCAGGTCCCGGTGGTTGCCGTCAGGGGAAGGGAAATTGAGTCCTCGTTTGGCCGGTGGGCAGGAGGGAGATGGTTCGTTGCACACATCCGATCCCGGTCTGGTAGCCAGCCTGACACCCATGGCACCGCGTTCTTCTTGGGAGGCGAAGAGACTGTTATTTCGCCAAGTCCGACTTGTTCTGTGGAAAGTCTTTAGTGTGTCGGATCAGTGATGTTCCATCGATATGCAAAAGATATGGGTAAAGTATTATTATTCAGGTCAAACATGGTTGTCATTTGGTATTCGGCATGTGTAAACTTTGAGTGCCTTGGGAATCCGGCCGGATTCCCTTCCCATCCGGCTCCCGTTGCAACCCCGCGAAATTGACCGAGCCATGAGACGCCATGTGAAACCGGGTTTAATTGTTGTTGCTGTCGCGATCCTTTTTCTGTTGGCTGCCTTGATCTGGTCTTTGGGGACGGACCCGGCGATGGCCAACAGCTGCAGTGGTGGCTTCCACTTCCATGAACCGAGCACCTGCCACAAACATTGCCAAAACGGGATGTCGGGACACAACTCTACCCACGGCGACAACTGCAGTGTGTCCATCCCCACCCCCAGGACCCGATCGGAACGTTCCGATTCCGACTCCAACTCCGCCTCCAACTCGGTTTCCAACAACGGGCCGCGGCAGACCCCGTTACCGTGTCCAGTGGCCGTGCGGGGATTCCAGGTCGACAGTGGGACCGACAGCGTCACGGACTCGAGCCTCAAGTTGACATGGGATGCGCCCGGGCCCTCAAGCCTGCACGGGTACAAGATTGAGAGTTGCAGTTCGGTCGCTGCCGACTGCCCCGATGTCGCCGAGGTGGCGACCCCGTCCCCGTCGGTGACCTCGCACACCCTGACGGGGCTCGACCCCAACACAGCGTACTTCTTCCGCATTACGGCCCTGGCCCAACCGGACAGTGACACCTGCTCGGATACCGCAGCCTCCGCGATCGTCACTGCGACCACGGCGAAGATCCGGCTGGTGGTGGACAACTTCCGGGCTACAGACATCACCACCACCACCATGACGCTGCGGTGGGACGCGCCGGAGTCCACGACAGGATTGGACAAATACAAGATTGAGCGTTGCTGGTCCACTGATCCCGGCTGTACTCTGGGGAGGCATGTGGTGACGCTGGGCAACACCGCGACTTCATACAACCTAACCGACCTCTACGGCAGCACTACATACTATTACCGCATTACCGCTTTGGCTGTACCTGGCAGCGACTATCAGAATTCCGATCCCGCGGCTTCCCGCGGGAGCACCCCAGGCGTTTCTGACAGTGACAATGAAACTTCCAGCGGCATGGTGAAGGCCAACACGGCTTTGGCGGTCCCAGGTGATTTGAAGACTTTGGAGTGTGCGGGGGATCAGGCGACGTTGTGGTGGGTTTTACCCGCCTTGTGGCATAGGGACGTGGCTCACTACTTGCTCCAGGTTTGCAGCGATGCCAACTGTACCGACGTCGTGGCGACCCACCAAATTACGTGGAATTGGGGTCAATTCGATGCTCCATCACTGTCCCCCAACACAACTTATTATTTCCGCATGCAAACCATCGGCAAAAACGGTTGGCTTGACTCGGACTGGTCGGAGACGGTCTCGTGTACGACGGCCAAACAACCCCTTGCGGCAATCACGGGATTTACGATCGGCAACAACGGCGACGACTCTGACGGGGTGCCACTCACTTGGGATAGCATCACCCATACGGCGTTGGACAAATACAGGCTCGAAGTTTGTTCAGGGGATTGTGCAACGTCCGTCAGTTACGACGTTACCGATTCTTCATATACCCATGCCTGCGCGGCGGGCACCAGGTGTTATTACCGGGTTCGGGCCAAAGCAGTGGCAACCTCCGACTATTTGGATGGTCCCTGGTCTGGGCGCGTGTCTGTTTGGATACCCGATTAGTCGGGTTTGTTAATCGGCTGTCGATCCCATCGGCCCGGGTTGCCGAACTGCCCAGCCATGTCCAGGAACTCCTGTTGCTCCGGCCTTGGCCGGATTTGGCGGCCTCGGCGACCCTGAGCCACGAGGTTCCGGACCTGTATTTCTGGAGCCTGTTGCGGCAGGAAATCTTGTTTAAGCCCACGGCGGTGTCGGGCTGCAACGCCATCGGCTTGGCACAGGTCATTCCCGACACGGGCGACTGGGTTGCCCTGCAGCGCGGCATCGTCGGGTTTGAAACCGCCCAACTGGAACGGCCCTATCTGAGCCTGGACTTCGGTGCCTGGTACCTGCGCCGGGTGTGGGGGGACATGGACCGCAACTGGGGCACTGGTGAGCTACAACGCCGGACCCGGCAACGGCTCCCATTTCCGGAATGTGGCCGGAGCGGATGATCTCGAGTTTCTTGCCGCCATCACCCTGGCGGAGCCGGTGGCCTGTGTCGAAGCGCTCGTGGTCAACCTGTATCACTACACCCGGTTGTACGGACAGGGGCGGTAGGCCCACGGGGGCGTCGGGACCCGGCTCGGTGGTGTACGGTGTCAGGAGGATGGCTCCGGCAACGGCGGCATATCGGTCGGGGTCAGGAAGCACCGAATGCTGTCTACGATGCCGTCCGCGATGACTTCGGGACGTTCGTACAGGAGTTCCTGATCCCCGCCCATGAACCCCATCTCCAGAATCACGGAAGGAGTGTTGCCCGCCACTTTGGCATGCATGTGGTAGTGGGTCATGTCATCCGTAATGCTGTAGGCATGCCAGGGCAGGCCCGTGTGGTGCTCGTACCAATGCCGCAGGCAGGCGATGAACACCTGCTCCTTCTCCAAGGTCAGGGACGCTGGCAGGCTGGCCGCCTTGTACCCGGTCGCGTCGATGCAGGAATCGGCATGCAGGCTCAGGGCAAGGTTCACCGACAGCGAGTTCAGGCGATCATCCGATTCGTACAGACGCGTCACCCTGGCCCCCAGCTCCTCCAGGCGCGGGATGACAATGTCCGCCACTCCCTGGTTGGCTTGCAGTTCCGTGTGGGTCACCTGGCCACCGGATTCGCAAATGGCGCCAACGTCCTGCACCTCTTCTGCTGCCGACCTGTTGTGGCCCACGAGAATTCCAACCGAGAACCCCGACAGTGGGCCTTGCACCGCCGGTGTACGCCTGGCGCGGGTACTGTCCAGGAGTTCCTGTGATCGATCCAGACCGGATTCCCGACCCATCTCAATAACGCGGAACTGAACCAGGGCCGCGCCCAGTGCCACAGCAATGGCGAGGACCATCATGAGACCGCGGCGGAACGCCTGGGAGCGATGCATGGACGGAGGCTGGCGACACTGTCACTTCCAAGCGGAGGCGACAGCCCATTGGCGGAGGATTGCAGGGATCACGGAGCAAATCACGGGATTATAGGCGTGCACACGGAACTGGAGCCTATTGGCGACCCATCCGGGCTCCGGTGCCTCTTCATTGTTTTTGGGTTCGAGTAACCATCGGCACCCCCAACCGCGAGGAAAGTTGGTTGGTTTGCGTCGGGCTATGGCGGTTGCCGTCAGGGTCGGAAAGTTGGGGGCTCATACCGCATGGTGGACATCCATGTGCGACCACGACGGGAGCCGTGCCGAGTACCCGGCTCGCACGGCTCCCTGACAGGCAGGTTGACCATGACAACCCGGATGGCGGCTCTGGATGCCACAGACAACATCGTTATCCGCAGTTCGCGGTGCCGCATTCGCTTCGACAGCCCCCGGCAGGCCCGCACAGGCACGGGTTGCCGCGAGCACCTGTTTCTTACGTCATGCATTGTGGATGGACCATGAGGCACGGTGTGGGCTCTGGCCGGCGCACCCTGCCGCAATGCCACGGCACGCCGCCCATGGAACACGCGATTCCATGGGCGGCGTGCCGAGACCCTCACCCTGCCATGTTCCACTTGCTTACCGGGGACAGGTCTCGAACGCGTCAGATCGGTGATTTGTCCTTTGCCAGAGAGCACAATAGCAATAATTTATTCAAAATTTCAAGGATAGTTGTCATTTGGCGTTCGGTGTGTGTAAACTTTGAATATCCAAGGGGGAGTCCGGCCGGACTCCCTCCCTGTCCGGTTCCCGTCATACCCCCGCGAGATAGACCGAACCATGAGATTCCATACGAAACCGGGTTTAATTGTTGCTGCCGCCGGCGCGGCCCTCCTGCTGCTGACCGTCCTAATCTGGTCGCTGGGTGCGGACTCGGCGACGGCCAACAGTTGTGGTGGTGGCTATCACTTCCATGAACCGGACACCTGCCACAAACACTGCCAAAACGGGATGTCGGCACACAACACCGACCACGGCGACAACTGCAGTGTGTCCAACCCCACCCCCAGGCCCACCCGGCACCGCCCTTCTCCCACCGCCACACCTACGCCGCAGCCGACCCCGTTACCATGTCCGGCAAGTGTGACGGGCTTCCAGGTCGCCAGCGGAACCGACAGCATCACGGACTCGAGCCTCAAGTTGACATGGGATGCGCCTGGGCCCTCAAGCCTGTACGGATACAAGCTTGAGAGTTGCAGTTCGGCCGCCGCCGACTGTCCCGATGCAACAGAGGTGGCGACACCGGTCCGTTCGGCGACTTCGCACACCCTGACGGATCTTGATCCCCACACCTCGTACTACCTCCGCATTACGGCCCTGGCCAACCCGAGCAGTGCCACCTGCACGGATGCCGCAGCCTCCGCGATCATCACTGCGACCACGGCGAAGAGGCGGCTGGTGGTGGACAACTTCCAGGTTTCAGGCATCACCAGTACCACTGTGACGCTGCAGTGGGATGCTCCAGAGTCCACGACAGGCCTGGACAAGTACAAGATCGAGAGTTGCACTTCGGCTGATGTCAGCTGCCCCGGTGCCACCGAGGTGGCGACGCCGGCCAATACTGAGACCTCCCAGATCGTGACCGGCCTCTCCCCCAGCACGACCTACTATTACCGCATTACGGCCTTGGCCATCCCCAATAGTGCCTATCTGGATTCCGTCCCCGGAGACACCTCCGGAGACACCACCGGGGATCCTCCCGGAGGCGATCCTCCCAATGATGATCCTTCCGATGATGAGGACCCCCCCGATGACATCGTTGTGGTCACTACGGCTCTGCCGCCGGTGGCGGGGCTGGCGGTCACGTGCACGGACAATTCCGCGACCCTGACCTGGACCGCGCCCACTTCGACAACCAACGTTGCCAACTTCGAGGTTCAGTACTGCACTGATTCCACCTGCACCACGCCTGTGTCCGCCGGTACACCATCGGCCTCGGCCACAAGCTTCACGGTGGTGGGGCTGTCTGCCAACACCAACTATTATTTCCGCCTCCGGGCCGTAGGCAACACGGGCCATCTCGATTCGGACTGGTCCGACGCCGTGCTGTGCAAGACCGACAAGACGGCCCTGCCTGCAATCGCGGGATTCACAGTCAATAGTCACACTAACCAGGGAGGCGTGCCACTGTCCTGGGATGCCATGACCCACACGGCGTTGGACAAGTACCAGCTCGAAGTGTGTTCGGATCAGCAGTGCTCGTCACCCACCAGTTACGACACCACAAATACCGGGCTTACCCACACCTGTGCACGAGGCACTACGTGTTATTTCCGGGTCCGCGCCAAGGCGACGGCGAATACCGACTACAAGGACGGGCCCTGGTCCGATTTCGTGATTGTGTCGATACCCAATTAGCAGGGTTTGGGACACGTCGCCAACCCGACCGGGTTGGCGACGTGTCCTTTGGTCGGGATCGGGACCGACTGAACGAGTTGCATCCCGATGTTGTCGCGCAGCAGCCCAAGGGACAATTCCGGCCTGAACCGCCGTTGATGGTCCCTTGCCGTGTTGCTTTCAAGGCTGCCCGTCGCCGATTTGCCCGTGGCGGAGCCGCTGCCTCGGTACATGCGGCACATGCAAATCCAAGGCCGGGTGCAGGTCGATCTCAGCGACCCGACAGGTCGCTGAACATCGCAAGCGTATCGGATCCACAGACAGGCGGGAAAGGCGGCAACGGGTTGCCCTTGTTCTTTGAACGCCGCCGCGGTTCAGCCGGAGCACAGCCTGGCTGTGCCGGTTGGGCCTGATCCCGACGGCCTCCAGTACCGGCTGCCATCCGGTGCTCTGGAGGCCCTGTTGACGCATGGTCCGCGCTCGGGGCGCGGCTCGTCTGTGCGATCCACTTCCGGTATGCGAGGGCATCGATGCTCAATGTACGGCAGGTCAGTGCTGATGGCGACAGTGGCTTCGGAACGGCCGCGAGCTCGGAGGATTGGCCGTCCACCTGCACTGGGCTCCACTGCTCAACCCTCGTCCAGCGGTTGAGCACGAACATCACTGCCAGGGTCGCAAGCAGGAGGGTGTCCGCCCACGAATGGCATCGAACTTGGAATGACGGGTATCGTCCATCCGGGTGCTCGGGACCATCGGGGAGCGCCGTATGGTCGGCCATGATGCATGTTCCCGAGGGTATCGCTGACTACATCCATCCGGTCTGCAGCGCCTATGGTCCAAATAAGAATGCAATGGGCCTGAGAAACGGCGGCCGGCCGGGTATTGGGTTGCCGGATCTTTGCTAGAATTGCCAGCCTCTCCGAGCCTGTCCCCTCCCATACAGCCCATGCAAGATGCGCCGTCGCAAGGCGTTCGGATAGGAGCCCTGCTGCGCGAGCGGCGGGAGACTCTGGGTCTGAGTCTGCAGGATGCCGAAACTGCCATCCGGATTCGGGCCGCCTATCTGATGGCATTGGAGAACGACGATTGGCCGAATTTGCCCGGCGAGGTGGTGGGCCGGGGGTTTCTCAAGAACTACGCCGAGTTCCTAAAACTGGACTCGGAGGAGCTCAAGCACCGGCGGCAGGTTCTGGTTGCACCTGCCCTGAGCCGCGAGTGGACGGATACCAGTTCCGGTGCGCCCATGCCGGAACCGCGCCCTGTCGACTACCGCCCCATTTCCGTGCGCGTGCACGGCGAGACCATGGTCGGGGAGCGCACCGGCCTGCCGCGCGGCCTGGCGGCGGCTGTGATCCTTGCCGTGGCCGGATTGTTGTTGCTGGCCGCCGTTTGGTACGGCATTCCGCGGGTCAGCCCCGGATTGCGCAGTCAGGTGGATGTTGCAGCCATCGGCAACCAGGCGCAGGATTGGGTATCGGATCGTTGGACCGTTGTCTCCGAGGCGTTGTCCTGGAACCCGGGTGCCGCACCGGCGACAACGGCCACGCCGCCCATCGCGGTGGCCGTGCCCGAACTCCTGTCCACGGCCACTCCGACATTGGCTGCCGTTCAGCCCGTCGAGGTGCCGCCCACACCCGTGCCGCCTACCCCCACAGTCGCGGCCACCCCGACCGACGTGCCCCAGCCGGTGGCCGATACTGCCGTGCCCTCGGCTGCCTGCCCGGACCCGAACGTGCAGATTTCGTCTCCGCAACCGGGTGCGGTGGTCTCGGGCGACGTCTCGATTGTCGGAACGGCCGATCATGAGGAGTTCTGGTACTACAAACTGGAGCGTACCGAGGGAACGAACCTGGACGGGGCCTTTCTCTACTTCGAAGGGCAGCAGACGGCGGTGTCCAACAGCCTGCTGGGAGTTCTCGACACGTCGTTCATGGTGGACGGTGTCCATACGGTGCGGTTGACCGTGGTGGACATCGGCGCGGGTACGGACCTGCCAACCTGCGCGGTGGTGATCACGGTTGCCAACCAGGGTGGTTAGGCGCATTGTCTTTTGCCGCTGTAAAACCTCGGAGCCGGATGGGATGTATATGCAGTGAAGACTCAGATTTATGCTCTCAAGACGGTGCCGGAGGCGGTGGCCACCGCCGAGGCCGGCGTCGATTTCATCGGCATTACGGTGGGTGAACGGGGGCGCCTGCCCTGGGAACTGGACTTCCGCCGGAGTCGCGAAATCTTCACCGCGGTACGCGGGGTGTCCGCGGCCCATCTGCTGGCCCTGACGGTGGCCTGGGACGAGGAGGAGATAGTCGAGACCGCGGTGCAGACATCACCGGACATCGTTCACCTGTCGGGGGATTTCGATCGCTACACGCCCGAACTGGTGGTCAGGCTGCGGTCCAGGCTGTCTCCCATTCGCATCATGATGGCGATTCCGGTGGGGGCTCCGGACTCGGTGGCCAAGGCCGCCATGTATGCCCGTGCCGCCGATGTGCTCATCCTGGACACGGACCGCAGCCATGTGCCGGGCGTCGGGGCCACCGGCGAGGTGCACGACTGGAATCTGAGTGCGGACATCGTGCGCCGGGTAAACATCCCCGTGGTGTTGGCAGGGGGCCTCAGCCCCGACAACGTGCAGGAAGCCATTCGCAGGGTCCGCCCCTGGGCGGTGGACAGTTATACGCACACCAACGCGTCCAACACCAGATACAAGGATCTCGAAAAGGTGGCTGCCTTCAACCGGGCCGCCAAGGAAACGGCATGAACAGAAGCGGAGGGCTCGGGTGAAGGTTCAGATTTACGAGCACGTCCATCCCGACGACGTGCGCCGCAGTATTCAGGCCGGTGTGGATTTCATCGGGGTCAAGCCGGGGGTGGACGGGCTGAGCGCGGGCGAGGTGGACTTTGACCTGTGCCGGGAACTGTACGCGGCGGCAGCCCGGCATCCGGACGTGTTCTGCAACGCACTCACCACGGCCACCGAGACCGACGTCATCGTTGGGGTGGTGCAAAGGGCCCGACCCGACGTCCTGCATCTGTCCGGGAACATTCACAAGACCCCGCCGGCCCAGGTCGCCGAGATCCGCCGGACGATCTCGCCGGTCAAGGTCATGGCCGCAATCCCGGTGACGGACGCATCCTCCGTGGAGCTGGCCCTCTCCTACCAAGGCGTGGTGGACTACTTCCTGCTGGACACCCCCGCGCCCGACGGGGACATCGGGGCCACGGGACACATGCACGACCTGGCCGTGAGTGCGGACATCGTACGTCGGTCGCAAATTCCGGTGATTCTGGCCGGCGGTCTGGATGCCGGCAATGTGCGGGAGGCGATTCGTCGGGTCGGGCCGTGGGGCGTGGACTCCTTCACCCACACGAACGAGCCGGGCTCCCGCAGGAAGAATCCCGGTCTCGTGCAGGCGTTCGCGGCTGCCGCCCGGGGATGACGGATTCGGATAACCGGGGCCGGGGCATCCTGTTCGGGGATGTCTGTGTCGACCTGGTGCTGAGCGTTCCCGAGGAGACCGGCGAGGCCCCTCGGCAAGCATCGCCCGAGGTGCACGGCGGCGGGACGGTGGCCAACACCGCCGTGGCTCTGGCGCGCCTGGATGTCGAGACCCATTTCATTGGGGTGGTGGGGGACGATCTCTTTGGTCGGGAGGCCCTGGAGGAACTGGTTGCCGAAGGTATCGATGTCTCGCGCGTGGGGCTTTCGGGGCGGCGGCCCACCATGATTGTGATTGCCCTGATCGACGGGACCGGTCAGCGTACGGTGTTGGGCTGGCCGCGCCGGGATCAGGCCTTTGCGGAACTGAACGAGAGGCAGCTGGATGGCCTGGAACCGACGGCCCGCGACTGGCTGCACACATCGGGGGTTTGCATGGTGCAGGAGCATGGTCGGCGGGCCACACTCAGGGCCCTTGATTGGGCCCGCGCGCGACAGGTTCGCTCCTCGTTCGACCTCAACCTGCGGTTGGGCCTGGAAGGCGACAGCCTCCCGGCCAGCTATGTTGAGGCGCTGTGGGCGGCGATTGGGCGTGCGGACTTCGTTCTGGGTTCCGCGGACGAGGAGCTGTTTCACCTGGTTCCGGCCGAGCCGGACGTGCGGAGGGCCACGGCCCGTTTGGCCAAGGAGGGCCAATGCATTGCCATCATGCGGGAAGGACCGGTTGGCGCGCATGTATCGGAGTTCGGTTCCCCGGCCGTGACCATTCCGCCGTTCCGGGTGCCGGTATTGGACACCCTGGGCGCCGGCGACAGTTTCGATGCCGGCTTTATGGAGGCGGGGCTGGCGGGATGCTCGCTGGCTGAACAGGTCGCCCGCGGCCATGCCGTGGCCGCCCTGCAGATTGGGCGGGTTGGCGCCCGCAGTTCGCCCCGGCGCCAAGAGCTGGATCGCTTCCTGGCCAATCGGTCCGATCCGACTTCAGGGCGGGAAGCCAATATGGGCCGATGACCGTTTGGCGGTTATGGCGTGCTTCTTATGCGGCGTTCCCGTGGTTCCCGCCGCACGGCCTTGGACCGGATGGCGTGGCCGGTCCGTTCTCAGTTCGTGACCGCGACCGTTCCGGCTGTCGCTTCGGTTTCCTCGTGGCCCGCGCCGATGGGTGTGACGACGGGTTCCCCATCCTCCCCTTCCTCCACCGTGTACAGGCGGTTGGCGCGGTCCATCATCAGGATGCCGTTGAGGTGATCGATTTCGTGCTGGAAGATGCGGGCCAACCAGCCGTCCGCCTTGATGCGGATGGCCTTCCCGTCGGCATCCATGCCTTTGACCGTGATGCGTTCGGCCCGGTCCACATCCACCAGGAAGCCCGGAACACTTAGGCAGCCCTCCCGGCCCTCGACTTCGCCGCGGGCCCGGACGATCTGGGGATTCAGGATTTTGTAGAGTTCGGGCACGGCGTCCGGATCCTCGTCCGTGTCGGCGTACTCGATGACCAGGGCCGACAGGTTGCGGCCCACCTGCGGGGCCGCCAGCCCCACGCCCCCGGCCTCGCGCATGGTTTCGACCATGTCGTTCAATAGCCGCCGGATCCTGCGGTCCACCTTGCGGATGCGCACGGTCTTGCGATGCAGGATCGAGGAGTCTTCCCGCCAGTCTTGCAGGATGTCCAGTACAGCCATGGTCGGAACAGAGGGGGTGGGGCGGGTATGCGACCAGCCGGAAATGCTGGTTCAGCTTGGGTGGAGGTATCCCAAAAGATTATATCCAGCCTGTCGGCCGAACGGTTGACGGGCGAGTGCCGCTCCGCTTCAGATGTGTCGGTATTGGCTCGTTGTGGCGCAGGACAAACGTTGCTTCATGCAGGTGTTCGATTGTGCAATCTGTCTCGGGCAGGATGCTGTTGCCCGACCGTCGGCACCGGGTTTCCATCCACCTCGACTGGGAAGCATGCTCCGCAAGACCAGAAGGTTTTGCCAAGATCGAGTAGGGGAAGCCCCGCGGTGTTTCCGGGAACGGCGCTTGACTGCCTGCAACATGTCGAACGGATGCTGTCTGCACAACCTGATCCGGGCGTGGCTCAATCTGGAGATACGGTGGATTGCATCCGGCTCTGGCCGAGTACAATGGGGTTCCGCATGCACGGGAGGCGATCGATGGCCATCACCAAACCTTGGATAGTACCGGCGGAACTGCGCAAGGCCGAACCGGCCCTGTCGGTGGACCTATCCAGTCCCATCCCTTCCTGGAACACCCCGGAATACCCCGCCGAATGGCCTAGGAGCGACGCAATGTCGACGGTCCCGAGGCATGTTGCCATTCTGAACTACCTGTTGAACGCCCTGTCCCATCTGCTGGCGCGGCGCGGCAGGCCCTTTGGCATCAATCAGGACATCGGCTTGCACTTCTTCGATGCCGACGGTCAACAGCAGCGTTGTGATCCGGACATGATCGTCATGCCATTTCCCAACACCGGGCGCGGTTCCCTGCGCCGTTGGGACATGCCCTGTCCACCCGACTGCGTCATCGAGGTCGCATCCCCATCCACCGCCGACAACGACCTGGGGATCAAAAAGGAATGGTATGCCTGGATGGGGATCCGGGAGTACTGGGTCTTGGATCCGGTGGACTCCGATGATCCGTCCCACCTTGAATCCGGCCTGCTGTTGCCCGACGGTCCGATGATGGGCTGGCAACTGGAGCGGGGGGGTTACGAACCACTGGGGACCGTCTGGGACGAGGCTGCGCGCTCGTGGTCCGCCTACTCGCCGGTTCTGGACAGCGGTCTCCTCCTTGTGCAGGAACTGCACCAACATGAAACCGACGGCGGCTACCGGATTCTGGACCCGGAGACGGGCGAGCCACTGGCCAGTGCAAAGGAGAAGGACGACCTGTTGGAAGCACAGCAGTCCCAACTACGGGCGCAGCAGTCCCAACTACGGGCGCAACAGGTCCGATTGGATGAGAGGAATGCTGAAATCGCGGGGATGGCGGCTGCTCTGGCAAGGATTCAGTTTGGTGATGCCGTAGCCGACGAACTTTGGTTGATGATGCAACAATCCCCGGTTTCCTTGCCGACCGCGGAGTTGGTACAGGCTTGGATGGACAATCGGTCGGCCGAGAAATTCCTGGATTTGGCGCGGCAACACTTCGGATTATCCGGGTCGCAGGAATAGGCCTGCAGCGAGACCGACTCTGTCAAGTGTGAGCGGGCTCCCGGTGCAGTCGTCGGTGCCTGGAGGTTGTGCCAGGAGCCGTCTACCCGGTTGACCAAGCGCAGCGAGTTACAGCAACAACCCGTATCCAATCGCGGAGTTTGCCCCCGGAGGGTTCCCCGGCAGGGGCGGTGTCGCACGTCAGGGAAAACCGGTTGCGCTTTGTACTGCCTGTTTTTTGTCTGCGGACCTTCGGGCTTCAACCTTGATGCGAACAACGTCCGGCCGCGCAGGGTACCTGAAGGCTGTGCCCGTACACGGTCAAGGTGTGGAGGGATGTTGGGGAAGGGTTTGACAGTGAGAAGGTTTTGGTGATGACAACAGCCCGTGGATTAAACAGAATCGACCGCCTTCCAGGAGCGCACATGCGCGGGGCGGTCCGCCACCTGGTCTGCCTTGTCCTTTTTGGGCTGACCATTGCCGGATGCCACTATGAGGTCAGGCCACCCTCTGCCGCAGACTTGGAGGCTCCCTCGAGCCAGTCTTCCGAAGCAACGGAACCGGATGCCCACTGCGGAGATTGGGCTGAACTGGCCGACTCCGGTCTTGTCTACCAAAACAATGTCTGGGGCAAGGGAGACATTGCCGACTACGAACAATGCCTATTGATGCGCAGTGTTGACGGTGTGGTTGAGTACGGCTGGCGGTGGGAATGGCCAAAGGGAACCGGCCACGTCAAGGCGTACCCGCAAGTGATATACGGTCACAAACCTTGGAATGCCGCGTCCACCGCGTCGGCCCTGCCCGCCCGGATCGAGTCCATCAGGGAACTGTCCATCACCTATGCCGTCGAAATGAGCGCACAGGGGGCATACAACCTGGCCTACGACATCTGGCTGACCAGTTCCAATCCGCCCACCCCGGACACCATTACGCATGAAGTGATGATTTGGATGGACCGGACCTTCGAAGCCCAGCCTCGACAGTACCTGGCCGGACAGGTCGTGATGGACGACATTACCTATGACCTCTATCTGCGTCCAAACTTTCATCCGGCATCGGGAGCGGGTTACATTGCCTTCGTCAGTCAGGAACCTCAGTTTAGCGGGGTGGTCGATGTCGTGGCACTCCTCGACTACCTGGTCGAGCACAATCACATTTCCGTCGACCACTATGTGGCTTCGGTGGAACTGGGGAATGAAGTCATCGACGGTACCGGTGAGCTGTGGCTCCAGCGATTTCAGGTGGCAACCGATTAGGACATGACGACATAGCCGATACGCGGACATCGGGACCAGCGGCAAGCGTCAGGCATGATCAATGGCGTCGGCGGTCATTGATCGGTCAGTACATTGCGGTCGCCTCGTTCGATCACTACCTACTGTTCGAGGGCGCGCACAACCGCCTCGGGGTCCTGGTCGATGACGGTCAGCAGGACGCGGGCGGCACGATTCGGGACTCGCCGGCCCTGTTCCCAGTCCTGTACGGCGCGAGCGTCCAATCCGAACCGGTCCGCGAATTTTCGGCGACTGAGTTTCATGCGCTTGCGCAGCGCCACGATGCGCTCCGCTGCTGGATCGTCGACAATCCGGCAGGGCAGCGACGTTTCGCCCCGGGCATGGGCAAGCACCTCGCCCAAGGCAGTTTCCAACTCGTGTCCTACTTGGGTTCGCTGAGTCGTCATCGGATGATCCCCTCGTTCTTGATTGTGGTCACCAGTCGCGACAGTGCCTTCTTGTCCGTTGGACCAAGGTCGTCCTGAACTGCTTTGACGTGGGCTGCGGGCAGTTAGAACACGCCGGGCTCAACGCAGTTTCCGGAGTTCTTCGGTGCCTCGAAGCCGAGGCACGGCCCTCGGGTTGGCGACGATAGCGGTCTCCATGGCTTGTCGCTCCGCTCTCGGCACGCGTTTTGCACGGTTCGTTTATGAGGCCGAGTGACCAAGAAACGCGCCGCGTTAATATGCGGCATTGCCGCATATTCAATGTAAATTCACACAAGTGCCGGGCTCATTCGCTTGGTCAAGGTGTCTCAATGTCGACCGAAACAAGCGGACCCGGTTGGATATGGGCTGCCGCTGTCCGCGGCCACTTCAGCGACTTGCGTGTGGGACCACCTCATTCCGACCCGAATTCGATTTCTGGCGGATGGCAGCAACCCGCCTATAATCCGGCAACCTCCCAATTCCCCTCACAGAGATGCATTTTTGGCAACGCCTGGCCGCCTCCGTCCATGAACGGCACACTCTGCTGTGTGTGGGGCTTGATCCAGTAGTGGATCGCCTGCCGGAAGCATTCAGCCGACCGGGCCGTTCCATCACCGGCAACCTGTTGGCTTGGAACACCCATGTCATTGACGAGACGGCGGAGTGGGCGGCGGCCTACAAGCCCAACCTCGGGTTCTATCTGGCCCATGGCATTGACGGGCTGCGACTGCTGGAGGACACCCTAGCCCGGATACCGTCGGGCCGTCCGGTGATTCTGGACGCAAAGTTCGGCGACATCGGCGCCACTGCGGAAGGCTATGCCCAATTCTGTTTCGAAACCTTGGGGGTCGGTGCCGTCACGCTCAACCCCTATCTGGGCAGGGACGGTCTGGCCCCGTTCCTGGATTGGCCGGACAAAGGGTGCTTTGTGCTGGCCCACACGTCCAACCCGGATGGACAAGCATTTCAGGGCAGAAGTCTTGACGGAGAGCCTTTGTTCATCCAGGTTGCACAGACGGTACGGGCTTGGGGACCGAACAGCGGTCTCGTTGTGGGTGCGACCGATCCACGGTCCTTGAAACACGTGCGCGCAGCAGTACCGGACCTGTGGTTTCTGGCTCCGGGCATCGGTACGCAGGGAGGCGCGCTCGAGGCGAGTCTGGCGGCTGGCTGGATTTCCCGGGATGTGCCTGGCGTACTCTTCAATGCCAGCAGCAGTTTGGCGCAGGCACGGGAACCGGCGGAAGCGGCCGGTCGGCTGGTCCGCGCCATGCGAGTGCAGATGGATGCATTGGCGGCAACGTAGGATGTACACCGGACTCCGCGGAAAGGCATGCCGGCAAATCGATGGTGGCCCTTGAATTTCCAACCGGCCAATGGCCGGGGACCTGGCCGCAATTGCGCCGACTGGATAAGGAGTCCGATCATTTGACCAGAGGCTGTGTCGGATGCCAACCGAAGGGGACATAACGGTGCAGGCAGCCGGTAGTTCGCTTCCCTCCGAGCCTCTTGTGGCAGGGCCAGGCATTCCCAGAGCCAAGCCGTTTGTCAAATGGGCGGGCGGCAAGCGAAGTTTGGCGGTCCGGATCTGGGAGCAGGCACCGACCGACTTTGGCGACTATCATGAGCCGTTCGTGGGTGGTGGCAGCGTGTTTTTCGCGATGCCCGAACGAATCGGCAAGGCGTACCTTTCGGATGTCAACAGGGAGCTGATCACGGCCTACCAAGTGATCCGCGACGACGCGGAAGGGCTGATTGTGGCGTTGCAGGAGCACACACACAATCATCATGCGGACGAAGGCTACTACCTTCGGGTGAGGGCTCAGGAGCCCGAAACTCCGCTCCAGGTGGCTGCACGGTTCATCTACCTCAACAAGACCTGCTACAACGGCCTGTATCGAGTAAACAGGGCTGGAAAGTTCAATGTCCCCAAGGGTCGGTACAAGAACCCTCGGATTTGCGATGCCGAGGGCCTTCGTCAGGCCAACACGGCGTTGGCCCATGCCGATGTCAGTGTGGAAACATTCGACTCGATTGCGCCGGAGGCCGGCGACTTCGTCTATTGCGATCCCCCGTACGACGGTACCTTCACGGGCTATGTGCCCGGCGGGTTTGGCGATACGGAACAGGAACTGCTCCGGGACACCGCGGCCGGTTGGGGGCAACGCGGTGTTCGTGTCATGATCAGCAACTCGGACACGCGTCGGATCAGGGATCTGTACGCTGGGCCGCCATTTCGCATCCACGAGGTTCTGGCTCCCAGATTCATCAACAGCGACGGGGAAGGCCGCGGCCGCGTAGTGGAACTCCTGATAACGACCTATGACTGAGGGGACGCGTGCCAACCGATCCGGATTCAGACTGGAATCCTGGGTTAGGGATACCTTGGAGGAGCGCGGTTACAACTGGATTCCGCCCACAGCGTTCGTGGACGGTGCCGGGGGCAACGGACCGTGTTTCTCGGCGCAGTGCACCATTGGGGAAAGCATCTATGGAACAATCCGCAAGGCGGATTTTGTATTGCGCCATCCCAAGCTCTGGCCGGCCGGTCTCGTAATTCAGTGCAAGTGGCAGGCCTCATCCGGTTCGGTGGATGAGAAGTATCCGTACGAGGTGGCCTGTATCAACCATCTGTCCATTCCCACCATCATTGTTTTGGATGGAGGGGGATACAAACCGGGAGCCAAGGATTGGCTTCTCGAGCAGGCCGGTTCCGGCAACCTATTGCACGTGTTTGACATGGGACAGTTCGCCAGGTTTTGCAGCAGGGAAGGGATCTGATGAATACCGCGGGCGCGCCCAACTCCGGCCTGTTCGACCTTCTCCTTGAGGTGGAGGCCCTGCAGTTCGGGGAGTTCACCCTGACCAGCGGTGCGAAGTCGCCCATCTACATGGATCTGCGTCGCGTCGGGAGCCATGCCGGTCTGCTGCGCCTCTGTGCCCTGGGGGTCAAGGACCAGTTGGATCCGCTGGCACCGGACCGGATTGCGGCCGTCCCGATGGGAGCCCTGGCTCTGGGCGGCGCGGCGACCGTTGAGGCCGGCATCCCGCTGATCTTCACCCGCTCGGCGTCCAAGACCCATGGTTTGCAGCGGCAAATCGAAGGGCTGTTTCAACCCGGCGAAAAAGTCGCCATCATCGAGGATCTGGTCACCACCGGCGGAAGTGTGATTGAGGTCGCGGACATTCTGCGCAATGCGGGCCTGGTAGTGACCGACGTGGTGGTGCTGACCTGCCGCAACCAACAGGCCAAGGTTCGGTTGCGGGAGGCGGGCCTCCGGCTGCATGCCGTGTTCGACCTGCGCGAAGCCGTGGACCACTTCCTGACCGGCGGCCACATATCCCCTGAACAGCACCAGGCCGTCGTGCATGTTCTGGAACCCCAGGCGCCTCGCCAATCTGCCGCAGGGGAATGTACATGACCCGGGACTTCGCCTCCGCCGAGAATCGGGTGTGGAACAGCATCCTCGAGTCATACCAGCCCGATCCCATTGCCGGCGATTTCACCGGCAAGCACATCGTGACGGTGGACCAGTTTGCCCGCGAGGATCTGGCTCAACTCTTTGATGCCACCCTGCGGCTGGAGCAGCGCATTCGCAACCGGGACCGGGGTATCGGCGAGGTGGCCCACGGAGCCATTACGGCCCAGTTGTTTTTCGAGGCCAGTACCCGCACGGATTTATCGTTCCAGTCCGCCGTCAGCCGGTTGGGGGGACGCTCCATCGGCGCCAGCAACGGCATCGAGTTCTCGTCCGTCCACAAGGGCGAGGACCTGCCGGACACGGTGCGGGCCGCCGGGTGCTACGCGGACGTCATCATCCTTCGCCACAACGTGGAGGGGGCGTCTCTGGTCGCCGCCTACTTCCTGGACATCCTGCGCAAGCAGATTCAGCGCCAGCCGGTGGTGATTTCGGCCGGCGACGGCACCGGCGAGCATCCCACCCAGGCCCTGCTGGACGCCTACACGATCTTCAAGCGCAAGGGCGGTCTGGGCGGCCTCCGGATCTCCATGGTGGGGGACTTGCGTTTCGGCCGCACGGTGCACTCCCTGGTCAAGTTGCTTTGTCTCTACACGGGCGAGGACATCCAAATCAACTTGGTGTCGCCCGAGGTTCTGAGGCTACCGGAACCCTTGAGGGAGCAGGCCCGGGTTTCTGGGTTGACAGTGAAGGAAACCGGACACCTGCGCGAGGTGTTGTTCGACAGCGACGTCATCTACTGGACGCGCATCCAGGAAGAGCGGTTCGCCTCGCGGGACGACTACGACGAGGTCAAGGACGAGTATGTCATGCTGCCCGAGCTGCTGTCCCAGACCCCAACCAACACCGTCCTGATGCACCCGTTGCCGCGCAAGCATGAAATGGGCACGGCTTCCGACAAGCTGAACCTGGACCTGGACCAGCGCTCCATCTACTTCCAGCAGATGGAGAACGGCATGTTCATCCGCATGAGCCTGATTGCACTGGTCCTGGGCCGCTGGGTGTGAAGGACATCGATCCCATGAGCATTCTCAGGATTCCCGGCCCCCTGGATCCGCATGTCCATCTGCGGGGCATGGACTGGTCACACAAGGGGGACTTTGCCACGGAGACCGCAGCTGCCCTGGCCGGCGGCTACACGGCGGTTCTGGACATGCCCAATACCCCTCCCGAAACCGCCCGTCCGGAAGCCCTGGTCCGGAAACGGCGGGAACTGGATCGCACATCCCATTGCGACTGGGGGGTCTACTACGGGGCTCATCCCCAAGGCAACCTCGAAACCTTCCCCGAGGCCTTCCAAGATGTCGCGGGCCTGAAAATCTACTGCAATCCGACCACGGGCTTCATGTACATGCGGGGCCGGACCCGGGAGGAGCACTTCGCGGCCTGGCGGGACCACGGCTTGGTGGCTGTGCATGCCGAGGAGGAAGAGGTCGCGGCCGTTCTGGAATTGGTGGACCGCTATCGGATCCGTACGCACTTCTGCCACATCAGCACCCGAACGGAGCTGGACATGCTGCGCGCGGGCAAGCGGAGCGGTTTGCCCATCTCGGCCGGATCGTGCCCGCACCACCTCTTTCTGACTGATCAGGATCTGACGCGTCTGGGCAGCTTCGGCATGATGAAGCCTCCCCTCAAGACGCAGGCGGACCAGGATGCCCTGTGGGAGGCGCTGTCGGACGGTTTGCTGGACGTGGTGGAATCCGACCACGCCCCCCACTCCCTGGCCGAGAAGCAGGCGGACGAACCCGCCTGGGGCGTGCCGGTCGTGGAGACGACCCTGGTGCTGCTGGGCACGGCTGTGGACGAGGGCCGCCTCACACAGGAGCGCCTGGTGCAGCTGGTGTCCGCCAATCCCCGGCGCATCTTCGGCATTGCCTGTCCGCCCGATACCTGGACCGAGTTGAGTCTGGGCCTGGACGAGCCGGACGTGATTGCGGCTGCCAGCCTGCACAGCAAGTGCGGCTGGACTCCGTTTGAGGGCCACAGGGTGACGGCCCGGATCGAAAGGGTCAGTATTAGGGGCACGCTGGCGGTGGCAGCAGGCAGAATCAAGGTTGAGGCCGGATTTGGCCGGCCCGTCGTCCAACAGCGCACATGGACATGAAATTCATAAGTGACACCTTGGATTTCCTGCGGAGCCTGTTTCTGCTCAAGTACCGGTTGGGCTGGCAACTGGCGCTGTATCTGGTGCGCGCCGTGGACGCCGCCACCGGCCATCAGGTAGTCAACGACTTCATGGAACGCTGGGACACCGGCCGGCTCGTCCAGCAGGGCCTGCGGCTGTGCCGGGCCGTGGCACAGCCACCGCATCCGGCCATTGCCGGCGGGGTTCAACTGACGCATCCCCACATCCTGGCCGCGGGCTGGGTCAAGGGCACGGGCTTCGACAACGAAGTCCAGGCACTGGCGGCCGTTGTTCAAGGCCGGAATCTGATTCCCGGTTGGCGCTCACTGCCGAGTTTGGTCGGGCCGGTGGAGTTTGGTTCCTACACCCGCTGGCCCCGGCACGGCAATCGGGGCGCAACCATGTGGCGTCTGCCCGGCCGTTCGCTGGGCAACCGGGTTGGCCTGCGTAATGTGGGTGTCCGGGCCGCGGCCTCGTTCCTGTCCATGCACCAGGAGGAACTGCCGCGCTGCTGGGGGATCAACCTGGCCCCCACGCCGGGGGTGGAGGATCCCCAGAAACTGTTTGAGGAGATGCAGCAATCCCTTGCCTATCTGGTCGATGCCGCACTCAAGCCGTCCTGGGTAACCATCAACATCAGCTGTCCCACCACCAATGCCGACATGGAAAGCATCCAGTCGGAGGCACAGGTGCGCGCCCTGTTGATGGCCGCCCGGCAGGGCCTGCCCAGGGACGTGCCGTTGTGGATCAAGGTGGGGCCGGGCCTGCCTGCTTCCCGGTACGCCATGCTGGTGGCCCTGTGCGGGGAATTTCGTGTGCGGGCCGTGGTGGCCACCAACACCCGCCAGGAGGTGGACGGGGATGGCCGCAGTTGGGGTGCCAGCGGCGAGACCCTGGCCCGTGACAGCCTGGATGCGGTGGTCAAGCTGACCGTCCTCAAGCAGATGCTCAATGTGCCGGTGGACATCATCGCCTGCGGTGGCATTTTGCACGGGCGGGACCTGAGGCAGCTGCGGCGGTTCGGCATTGTGGTTTGGCAGTACTTCGCAGCCCTGGTTTATCGCGGTCCGTTTGCCGGCGGCCTGATTTCGCGGGAGTCAATGCATCGGTCGTAGTCTCGGGGATGTCGGTTCATTGGCGTTCACGCTTGGCGCGATCGCGGACCTGTTTGTCCGATCCGTCCTGCGTTGGTTGGTGCCGCATCGGTCTGACGGCGTGTGAGGGTCCGTATGGCTCGGCTGGAATCCTGCGACGAGCGTCGGCGCGCCCTGGAGGATCCGGGCCACTACAAACCGGTGTATCCGTACGATGTCGATTGGACGACCGATTGCAACTACGGTCCGGGGCATCCACCTCTTTGTGGCAACGACTCCTGGAAATCCAAACCGAGTGACCTGCGTTACCCTCCACAACTCCGTGCGGACAACCATTGTCCAAGCATCGCAAGTGGAGGATCAATCCGTCAGTACGGCCGGGTAGAATGGGGCAGTGCGGAGCAGCCGGGAGCAGGAGGCAAAAATGGCTGCGGTTGAGGTGCGAGAACGAACACCGGCGGTCCCGGCGGGCACTAATGGACGGGGGACGGCCCCGGTGGTGCCGATTTCGGTTGACGCTCCGGGTATGACGCGGGAACGCCGGGAGGCGTTGATCGCCCTGCGTCGGACTCATGTGGTGCAGTGGCGCGCCGGCCTCAAACAGCTCCCGCACTTCGATCCGGTGTTTCCGTACGACATCGTCCACGAGTACGGCCTCAACTGGACCACGGACCCCGACTACGGCCACGACGCAGTCAAGTATCTCGGGATCAACGAGGACGGCACGGTGAGTCCCGAAAAACTGAAGAACAAGCTCCTACAGGTAGTCATTGTCAGGGCTCTGCTGGCCGTGCTCGGCCGGCGAACGGTGGCAGATTCGCGATTGCATTTCGGTCCGGAATTGGGTGCTGCCGCGGGGCTGTACACTGCCTTGGGGGAACCCAGCATCCGGGTTGAACCGGACCTGATGGTCTTGGCGCCAGGCACGGAGTTGTCGGACCGGCAGATTTGGGACACCATCTACGATGTCCATGTTGACACCGGTGATCCCGTTCCGGTCCTGGTGGGGGAGATCCTGTCGGACTCCACGGCGGCGCGGGATCTGGATGGCAAGCGGCGGTTGTACGAGACCTTGGGCATTGCCGAGTATGTGCTGTGCGACGTGCTGGGTGGCTTGCTCGATCCCGACGAACCCCATTCGCCGCCGGGGATGGTCCTGTACCGTCTGGAGGACGGGGTGTACCGGGAGAGCCGCGCGGCTGGTACGGATCCGTCGGTGTTCCGGAGCGACGTGCTCGGCGCCCCCGTTCGCCTGCTGCCGCCGCGGGCTCCGGCGCGGGCGCGGGAAGATTTCCGCTTCCAGTGGTGGGATGGGGAACAGGATCGCTGGCGCGACCCCGTGACCGACGCGGAACATGAACGGACGGAGAAGGACGTGGCCCTCCTGCGTTTATCCCTGAGAGACGTGCTGTCCTCCGCGGTTCTGGAGCGGATTGAGGCCGCGTGGCACCGGGATGGGGCACCGGCGAATTTTCTTCGGCATATCGAGGCTGTACGGCGAACGCCAAGCGAGTGGAGTTCCTTGTTGCTGTCGGGCGACGGCCCTGAACCCGACCGGCCCGCGTAGTCCGGTGGCACACCGTGGAGCGGATGGCTCGGGTTGTTTCGTCGCACAGCCCGCCACTACGAGGCAGCCGCAGCCTGCCAACTGAAATGCGTCCCATTCGCTATCGTTCGGCATGGGCTTGGCATCCTTTTTGTCGCTAGTGGGCTAACTTGGATGAAATGTGAGGTATAACATAGGTGGGTGGCCCACCGGTGAAGGTGCCGGTCCCGCGCATCGCATCCATCCCTTGTCGCCGAGAGCCCCCCATGTCCCACAAGCGCTTCCTGGTGGAACTGTCATCCGAGGAACGAACGTACCTGCAACAGCTGGTGGCCTCCGGCTCGCCCAAGACCCTGCCCCGGCGCCGGGCCCAAATCTGGCTGCTCTGCGACCAGGGGCCGGAGGGACCGGCCTGGACCGACGCACGCACGGCGGAGGCCGTGGGCGTGACCGCCATGACCGTGTCCCGGACGCGCCAGGCCCTGGTCCTGGAGGGCGTGGAGGCGGCCCTGCAACGCAAGCCGCAGCCCGCGCGCCCGACCAAGCTGGACGGGACGGCCCAGGCCGAGCTGGCCCGGCTGGCCTGTTCGACGCCGCCGCCCGGCCGCGCGCGCTGGACGCTGAAGCTGCTGGCGGCCGAGCTGGTGGCCCTGGAGGTGGTGGACGCGATTGCGCCCGAGACCGTGCGCCGGGCGCTCAAAAAAACGCGTTGAAGCCCTGGCAGAAGAAGTGCTGGTGCATCCCCCCGCAGGCCAACGCCGCCTTCGTGCACAACATGGAGGATGTGCTCGAGGTCTACCAACGTCCCCCGGACGACCGCTTCCCGGTGGTCTGCGTGGACGAGACCAGCAAGCAGCTGGTGTCGGAAACGCGCGTGCCGCAGCCGCCGGCACCCGGCCAGCCGGCCCGCTACGACTACGAGTACCGGCGCCAGGGGGTGTGCAACCTGTTCATGATCACAGCCCCCCAGCAGGGCTGGCGCACAGTCAAAGTCACGGCGCGGCGCACCAAGTTGGACTTCGCCGCGGTCCTGCGCGACCTGGTGGACGTGCACTTCCCGCAGGCCGAGAAGGTGGTCCTGGTCTGCGACAACCTCAACACGCACCATCCCAGCGTGCTCTACGAAGCCTTTGTCCCGGCCGAGGCGCGGCGCATCGCCGCGCGGCTGGAGTGGCACTACACGCCCAAGCACGGCAGTTGGCTCAACATGGCCGAAATCGAGTTCGCGGCCCTGGCCGCGCAGTGCCTGGACCGGCGCATCGAAAGCGAGGCCATACTGCGAGCCGAGATCGCGGCCTGGGTACAGGATCGCAACGCCCTGGGCGAGCCCGTGAACTGGCAGTTTACGACCGCGGACGCCCGCATCAAGCTCCTGCACCTGTACCCTACATTTGAGTGAAGTTGACCCACTAGGTTCCACATGGCCTGGTGACGCGGGTGCCATCCTTTCCATGCCGCCATCGGCTTGACTACTGACCCTCCAGAACCGTGTTCATCCTGCGACGAGTGGCGAATTGGCTGCTGGGCCTCTGGATTGTCGTTGCCGCGCTCTGGGCGGTGATTTGGAAGCTCTTCGGTGACCGGAACGGCAACCTGTACCTGGTCAACAGCTTTGCCCTTTGGATTTTGGGTTCGGCGTGGCTGGCCAGTTGGCTGCGGACCCTGCTGGGCGGCCACTGGTGGTCGCTGCCGCTGGGGGAGGGCTTGGGTGTCTTGTTCCTGCGCCACTACGCGTGGATGTTCAGCCGCAGGGAGCCAGCCTCCGACCGGTCGGATTCATCGTCCCGGGAACTGCGGGTGGTGACGGCCAACCTCCTCAAGAAGAGCAAGGACCTGTCCTCGACTGCGGAAGCCTTTGAGAGGCACCAAGTGGACGTGGCGGTGCTCCAGGAAGTGACATCGGATGCCTTCGATTCACTAAGGGAACCTTTGAAGGACAGCCACCCCTGGTGCTATTGGATCTCCCACCCGACGGCACGTTTGGGGCTGGGCGTGATGTCCCGCTGGCCCTTGGCTGTGGAACAGCGGTGGAATGTAGGCATCACCGGTCCCTATTGCCTGCGCCTCCGCCTGCTGGTGGCCGGTGAACCCCTGCTCATTTACAACATGCACTTCGTGTCGCCGCTCTACGACCATCCACGGATGTCGGCGGATCGCTCCCTGGCCATTCGCGCGCATCAAATGGACACGGTCCTGCAGGACGCGCTGGCGCAGGACAGTCCGGTATTGCTCATGGGGGACTGGAATACCACGGAGGGTTCGGACATTCACCGGCGGGCACGCGCCTCTTTTGTGGATGTCTGGGCCGAATACGGTCAGGGACCGGGGTGGACCTGGCCCCACAACCTTGAACCCCACATCAGTTGGCCGTTCCGGCCGTGCCTGCGGCTGGACCACGCCTTCTGTTCCAGGGGCCTGGACCCGGGCCAACCGCAGGTTCTGGACATCGAGGCGGAGTCCGATCATTCGCCCTTGCTGGTGCCCTTGCACTGGCCGCCGGCATCGGAACCGGCGGAGGTTGGCGAGAGTGAGGAACAGAGCCTCTGACAGGCCATCGTCAGGGATGATCGGAGAGCGGGTTGGCACCCTCTGCGCCGACACCACAAGGTTTGGCGGCGCGACGAATGGGGCGACCCGGAACACCTTTGGGGTTCAGCTGCCGGCCCGTGGTCCCCGAAGGCTGAATGGAACGGAAATGCCTTCATCTCCCACTGCATCTCCTGCAACAGGTCGATGGCGCATCATGCATCCCATAATGGAGAATGCCAGCTAGGAGATTCCATGATGACCACGCCAAATCAACGTGACATAAGTGATGCAGACGGGCCAACCGTATTGATCACTGGTGCCTCGGCCGGCATTGGCAAGGAGACCGCCAGGAAACTTCTGGAGGAAGGCTACGTTGTCTATGCCGCGGCACGCCGGGTTGAGCGGATGCAGGATCTCGAGGAATTGGGTGCCATTGCGCTCAAGATGGATGTCACCAAGGAAGAGGAGGTCGTTGCCGGTGTGGAGCGCATCAACGCAGAACGCGGGGGCACGGACATTCTTGTCAACAACGCCGGTTTCGGGCTGTACGGAGCGGTGGAGGACCTGCCGCTCGACGTCGCGCGGTACCAGTTTGAGGTGAACCTGTTCGGCTTGGCGCGACTGACCCAGCTTGTTCTTCCTGCCATGCGCGCGCGGCGCGCCGGGAAGATCGTGAACGTCTCGTCGATCGGCGGAAAGATCTACTTGCCTCTGGGGGCCTGGTACCACTCTACCAAGTATGCGCTTGAAGGATGGTCGGACTGCCTGCGGTTCGAGCTAAGGCAATTTGGCATTGACGTCATCGTCATCGAGCCCGGCCTTATCCGTACGGAATTCGGTGATGTCACCCTCGGATCGTTCCAGGCACGATCGAAAGGCTCGGCCTATGCCGATCTCGTCAAGCGAATGACGGCCTCGATGGAGGATTTGGGAGTATACGGGCGAGGGTCACCGCCGTCGGTTATTGCCAACTTAATCCTCAAGGCGCTCCGGGCCAAGCGACCCAAGGCGCGCTATGCCGCCGGTCAGTACGCCAGGTCGCTTCTCTTCCTGCGCTGGCTGCTCAGTGATCGCATGTTTGACCGGCTCATGCGCCGGATGTCGCCCTGACGGCGGGGCATGCCGCAGACTGCGGGGGCATCGCCTTGGTGGGCGGTTGGAGCACGGGACGGTTCGCGGATGTCGGACAGATGCAACGAATGGAATTTTTTTGCTGTTGGGCCGGGAATATCGTCGCTCTCGGCATGGCTCTGGCGAATGTTCTGCGACAGGGCCGGACTGCCGGACGACCTGCGTTCCAGAGGGTGGGCGGCACTGCCACCGAAGGATAGGATCGTCCATGGGTGGCAGGCGGGTTTGGCAATCCGAGCCGGCCGGACTTGCGGAAGTATGATCAATCCCAACAGGTCCGGTGTTTGGCGGGACCGTATTGGGGACAATATCGTTATTGTGCGAGCCTACCTCTACCTTCTTGTGTTCGGTGTTGGCGCCGGTACACTGGCAATTGAATTGGCTGCGGCCCGGCTCCTGGATCCGTGGTTTGGCAACAGCCAAATCGTCTGGGCGGCCCTGATTTCCCTGGTTCTGGCCTGTCTGGCCCTTGGGGCATGGATTGGCGGTCGCGTCGGAGACCGGTCCCCCAGACTCCTGCCCTTGCTGGCGGTGGTCATGGTCTCCGGGACGGCAACGGCCGTTATTCCGGTCATGGCCCAGCCGGTCCTGCAACTGGCCATCCGCGACCTGCTGGAAGTGGAGGCCGGACTGCTATTGGCCGCCATGTTGGCGGTCGCGGTTCTCTTGACGTTTCCCTTGGTGCTGCTCGGCGCGGTCACGCCCTGGGTCGTGCGGATTGCCTTGTCTTCGGTCAACACCGGAGGCCGCACGGCCGGTTCACTGTACGCGGTGGGCACGGTGGGCAGCATTCTGGGCACGTTGGCACCCGTTCTGTGGCTGGTACCAAGTTACGGGACCCGCCGAACCTTTCTTCTGATTGGGCTGTGGCTGATTCTGTTGGCGCTGTGCGGCACCCCTTGGGTTGCAAGGCGGCAACATGCCACCGGGTTTGTGGGTGTCCTGATGATGGCTGCGCTCCTCGGGTTTGATGTGCTGTCCGGATCGACAAGTATTCGTCCAGGGCCGGTGGCCGGCTCGATTCCAAGTCAACTCCTGTATGAAGAGGAGAGTCGCTACAACTACATCGCGGTCAGGGAGGCGGGCGGGGAACGTTGGCTGAAACTCAACGAGGGGAACGGTATCCACAGCGTGTGGCATCCGGACCACATCCTGAGCCACGGCATCTGGGACTACTTCCTGTTGGCTCCCTGGTTTTCTGCCGATCCGCCGGATCCCGCGACCGCCCGGGTGTTGGTCATCGGTCTGGCGGCCGGCACGGTCAGTTCGCTTTGGACCGACGTGTACGGACCTGCACCGATTACAGGGGTGGAACTGGATCCCGCGATTTTGGAAGTGGGGCGCGAGTGGTTCGCCATGGATCGGCCGAACCTTACCGCGGTTGCCGCGGATGGCCGCCAGTGGCTGTCACGTCAAGATCCCTCCGAAGCGTGGGATGTGGTGCTGGTGGATGCCTACCGGGTTCCCTACATCCCGTTTCACCTGACCACGGTGGAGTGGTTCGAACTGGTGGACGACCACTTGGAACCCAATGGTGTTGTGGCTATGAACGTGGGCCGGACCGAAACCGATCTGAGTTTGGTTGAGGCCATGGTTACGACCATGTCGGCAGTTTGGCCTCAAGTGCTGGTGTTGGAGGAGCCGGTGCCGGAAGGTGTCTTGGGCAATGTGCTTGTGGTCGGCGTGAGGGAGCCGGCCAGCGTCGGAGTGTTTGCCGACAACATCGCAGGGTTGCCCGGGCACTTGCCCGAAGAGTTTCGTGCCTTTGCCGCAACGACCGTTGAGCAAATCAGGGTGGAGGGTCCGAACCCGGATCTGAGAATCTGGACCGATGACCAGGCGCCAATCGAGAGGATTGTGCACAGGATCGTGTGGAACTGGCTGGTGAACTCAACGGCTGTGGAGCAGTAGGTCTTCAACGGACTATCCAGTCTACAGTGCATTTTCAGAGTCGGGTCTTTGGTCCGTGTTCTCCAGTTCATGGGCCAAGGCACCGATCTCCTTCAGAACATCCTTTTCGCGGCATAGGGAATTCATGTCGACGGCTAGGCCATCCACTACGTCACCGTATATGGCGTTCTTCCGGGCCAGGATGTCATCCAGCACCTCTTCCACTGTTCCACGACATCTGAAGCGATGAACATAGACTGTCCGCTCTTGGCCAAGTCGCACAACCCGGTCCCTGGCTTGTGCATTGGAGGATGGGTTCCACCATTCGTTGACAAAAATGACGTGGTTGGCTTCAGTCAGTGTGAGGCCTTCGCCTCCGACCCGGCTGGAACAAAGCAGGGCAATGACATCTTCGCGGGACTTGAAGGTGTCGATGATCTGCGAGCGTTCGGATATTGAGTGTCTTCCGGTCAGCAGTTCCCCCCTGATGCCGTGGCGGCGGAGGTTGACTGCCAGAGCATGCAGTGGCTGCAGTGTGTAGGAGAACACTACTGCCTTTTCGCCTGCGGTAGAGATCGCGTCCAGGATTTCCGAAACGCGGTCGAGTTTGGCACTTGAGCCACTGGTCTGATCCAAGTCACAGATTGCTCTCAAAAGCGTCAAACGTTGGAGTACTTCGCCTTCGTACCTGCGCATGGGTTGGGATCTGGCACGGACATAGGCTCGCCGCTGTTCCGGGGTCAGGTCCAGGATTTCCTTCGTGTCGAGAACATCCGGAAGTTCGTGCAGGACATCGGCCTTGAGGCGTCTGAGAAGGTACGGCTGTGCCTTGGCCTTCAGGTAGTCCGAGCCATACCGGGTCGACTTGATGGAGAAGCGGTTTGGCGCCAAGAGCGACAAGAGGTTGGCCAAGTCCTCTTGGTTGCGTTCGATGGGAGTGCCGGTCAGGGCCCAAAAGCGTACGGGCTTGAGCATCCTGAAGGCCCGTACGAGTTTGGCTTCAGATTTCCGCAACCGATGCGCTTCATCCGAAATCACTAGTTCGGTTTCGGTCCGCGCGAATAGGTGCGACAGGTTCCGCACCTGCTCGTAGCTGGTAAGGATGATGTGCGACGTGTCCATGAGCGACGACCATGCAACCTCCGAGCTGTCCTTGGCTGGCATGAATCGCATCACCGTGAGCAGGGGTGTCCATCGCGCGCACTCTGCTTCCCAATTTGCCAGCAGGGACTTCGGACACACTACCAGCGCGCTCTTGATCTCTCCCCGTCTGAACAGGGTTTCCACAGCCCGAAGTGCCTGTGCAGTCTTTCCCAGACCCATGTCGTCAGCCAGGATCCCAGATTTGCGTTCCGTCAACCATGCTACGCCTCTTTGTTGAAAGGGTCTGAGTGGGTTGGCAGGCTCAGGCTCGAATAGGAGGGGTGCAATCAGGTGTTCCAGCCGAGGTCGAACCCCCTCGGATCCGGTGTCTCCGCCCACCCTGTATGGCGGACGGTTCCGCGGACGCTGTACCCGAATGGCGGCCATGTGGCCGCGTTTGACTTCGTTAGCCAGCACTGGGTCAAGCTCCAGTGCGATGCCTGCGGCGTGTCTCAGTTGTCTGACACTCGGGCTGCCTTGGCACCGGGCTGTCCTGCCACGACAGTCCGCGGGACGGAATTCAAGTCGGCGAACTGCGCGATTGCCGTGGATGCGCAGGTGGATTGTCCGGTCTCGCCAATTGTGCGACGCCATCACCTCCATCATGGCCGAGTCTCGGGCTTAGGCCCGAATCCGGTCGCGCATGGCCCGAACTTCCTGCCAGAGAGTTGCAGGATCTTCCTTTTTGGGCAGGAGCATCAAGCCGCGCCATTCTTCATACAACTCGTCTTCGTCATACTGACCAGGAATGTCTGCCGGGTCCGTGAGCCACCGGAGGATCTTCTTGGCACAGTTCACCGCCAACTTGCGTTCTTCACTTCGCATGGTCCACTTTTCGACTTGGCTACGCCCTGAGGCACCATGCTTAAGGAGTAGGCCTCGCCACGGGGCTTGATGTAGCCTCCAGTCCACCTTGCCCAGTGGCTCCAGAGCCATTTCGGCATCTTTGGATCGTGGTTGACTAGGATCTTCAAGCTGCTCGTCCAGCAGGTACCGGGCGCAGTCGACCATCACATCTTGACCAATCGGCCAGAACAAAAGGTTGTCGGCGGTTTCGCCCTCCAAACCATCTGCGGAGTGGTTTTTGGCATCAGCGGGATTTAGGTTTTCCAAATCATCAATTGTATCGAGGAGGGCGTTCCAGTAGACTGTGAGTTCGTGGAACAGATCATCCAGGTAGCGTTCCGATGGGCGGAAAAGCTTGAATTTCTTTACGTTGTCCACCATCTCGCTGTCTTCAGGACCCCATCCGGCATTGGTCCGAGGGTTGGTGGTAAGTAGTTTCTCGTTCAGGTCATACAATTGCTGCAAGGTTGTGAAATGGGATGTATGTTCCTTAAGGTTTTTGCCTTTGGTCAATACACGGTGTGAATCCCGTTGCCTGCCTCGCGCCTGGAAAAAATAATGTTCAGTAATAAGGCGACGAGTCAGGATCGCAAATGCATCATCTTCGTCCATAATGATGTTGGTGTCGGCGTCTGTGGGTTTGGCATATCGGTTCAGGCTGGAGAACAATCGCCTATATGAAATCAGCCAGTCTTTTTCCTCTGACGTCGACGGGCGGACCACCATGAGGACGGAAATCTCTTCATTGGCAAAATTTCGAGGTGGGTTTTGTTCTCCTGCATCGATATCTGGCTGTATCAATGACTTGATTGCCTTCAAACGGTGCTGGCCATCGAGGGCATAGTAGTCCTGATCCCCATCGAACTGCAAAACACCGAAGGAGTCTTCCATGGTGCTAGAAATCATCATGAACCGTGGATCGTCTGCTAGACTGACTGGGAAGAACTTGGGAGATCCACCAATAGCTGCTACTACCAAGGACGCAAAAAATCTGTCGTTCCTACCTGTCAGGTAGGCAACCAGGTTTTGCTTGACCCTGCTCTCATTCAGTTCTCTCTGAATGGCTTGGTCTAGCGTGAAATCATTGTGAACTTGAGAGCCGAATTCAACTTCATTTGCGACTTCTCGCATTCTCATCTTGACTATATAGTAGTCCCAGACTCCCATGTGTGCCTTGATTGCCGGATAAATTTGCATTTGATTCTCCATTTATAAACTGATGGGTGTTCCAATGGAACCCTTAATGGTTCCGTGGGCTTGATTCACAGGTGGGCCAAAACACTTGATCAAAAGACCTTCGGCCAATCGGATGCGCTTGTCTTCAAGCACGGCGAACCAAAAGGTTAGCTTGACCTGCGAGTAGCAGCGCTTTGCCTTTTTCAAGTGGTCCGACGGGCGTTGGCAGTGGTCACTAAATCGGCGCTGGAGGCTGCTCTCTGACATCCCCACGTAGAGTGGTACCGCGAGCTCTTGAAACATGGTCGGGACGTGGCCCTTTGATCCGCGGGAACTGACTGTAAGGGGTGGTGTAGCGCAGATCCCGTAGACTCCTGGCGTATCCGGGACTAGGAATCGGTGATTGGGGTTCAAAGGTACGTTTCGCCAGGGAATCCATCCGTTGTGTTCCCGGAACAGTGCCTCCAGCGTTTGCCAGTCCTCCGTGTTCAATGACCATCCCTTGGTTGTCATCAATTGCCTCCATACAGAAACCTTGTGGCTGAGGACTAACCGATGTCAGTTTGGAAACCTGGATGTCGTACAGGGCTCAAGGTTCTTGACTGAAATGTACGCACGGTGCGCAAGTTGAGCCGCATGGTTCGGGTTGTGAACCCGGTCTCAACCGCATGCGTTGCCCAGGACGGTTGGCAGCGCGCATGTCCAGAGTGGGCAGTCAATACCATCTTTTGCCTCCCTTGTCCTACTTGTGGCAGGCCAGACAGATCTTGTCGACGCCATACAGGTCGTCCAGGTCCGGAGCTTCGTCACCCGCATGCAACGGATTGCGAACTGTTCGTTGCCGCGCTCGGGCCAGCCGCCGGGCATGGTCCTTCTCGATTTCCGCGATCCTGGACGGTTGGCTCAGTTGATCCAGGGATTCCCCTTGCGACCATGTGAAGGGAGATTCGTGCTCCAAAGCAATCTTTTCGTAGCTGCGAGCCTCCTCAAACGCCTCTGGGTGTTCTTCCTTGAGACGGACCCACTCGATCTTCCTCTGATAGAAGCAGAATGTGCATCCGCTCCGGGAGCGCCAGCTGTAGTAGGCCGGCAGTCCCAACCCACTGGCCTCCAAGATTTCAGACACACCCGACCTGTCAATTTCCGCCTCCACGAACGGCAGGTGGATGCGGAGGGTGCTATGGGTGGACTTCATCCCGCCCCGGTTCGGTTCGTCTGCACGGATGGCAACGTAGCTGTGCACCTGCACACCAGCTGCCAGGTCATCCTTGAGCCATTGTTCGAAGGGCCGTATCTTCAGTTGCCGTGTGCACCAACGGGTTTGGGGTGACGGAAGGAAGTTGTTGTACTGACGCAACCAGAAGTCGAAGTCGCGGTCGGGATTCAGTCGCACAATGGGCCTGCCTAGAAACCCCTCCAGGCGTCCCAGGTACTCGTAGACTTCGGGCAGCTCCTTTCCTGTGTCGGTAAAGAAGTATTCGATGTCCAGCTCTGGTTGGTTCTGACGCATGTACACGGCGAGCGCGGCACTATCACGCCCACCGGACAGCCCCAGTACATGGCGTTGACTCTCCATGGGATCTACTCCTCCCGTGCTGCGGTGAGTTGGGAATCCTCGGACTCTGAGGTGTTCATCAGTGAGGAACCGACTTGGACCAACGCTGCCAGCGCAATGTTGTTCTTTACACCGGTTTCCTGCAGTACAGACTTGAGCTGACAGGCAATCCGTCGGGCTGCCTGCACTTCATCGGTACTGATGTCAAACTCACGTGACAGTGTGTGTGGTGTACCTGCCATGCCGGTCACGAAGGCAATGGCATGGCGCTGATCGAGGCGGCCCTTCACACGGGCAAAGGCCTCGCTCCGGTTGAATTGTTGGGCCAAGTCGGCCAGTTCGATGCGCGCTGCATCCAAATCCCGGTCCACCCAGTCCCGCGGCGGCTTGCTGGTGGCCAGGCTAACAAGCCCTTCCATGTCCGTGTCGCTTCCGACAAAGGACTCGAGCCTGACGGCAAAGGCATCAAGCTTTAGATCGCCCGTCAAATCCCTGACGGTGTGCGCCCTCCGGTTGAGCTGGGCCAGATCCTCCGCCGCGTCGAGTTCTTCCAGTAAGAGCCTTCGCATGTTGGACAGCATCTTTCCGTAGGCCCCTGTTAGTTCTTGCAGACCGTCCCGAATCAAGGCGACTACACTGTTCGCATCCATGGAATCCGGATCAAACCCGGAGGACGAAACGAACCGTGGCAGATCGTCGAAGAGCAGCCGGTTGGGGTCGTATGCCGTTCGTATCATCGAGCGCAGGTACTGCGCGTTGGGGCTTACCCGAACTGTGCGCAATGTCCAGGGTGGCAGGGACATCACGAGTGCCACCAGATGGCGGGCAACCATCAGGGGATCCAGACTGGCTGGCTGAGCATCTTCATGCTCAAACACAATGTCATTGATGCCCGTCAGCACCTGGACGCGCATGTCCGTGAATTCCATCTGCCGTATCTGCACGGCACCGGCGTCCTGCAGCAGACGATCCACAAGAAAGTCGTCCAGTTCCGGTTGAATCACATCGTCGAGGTACACCGCCAGCCGGTCCAGGCGGGACAGCACGTAGGCCAGGGCCAACACCGGCAACAGGCCGTGATTTACTCCGTAGGGAGGTGCTTGCCACAGGGAATAGACTTCCGCAAGGGAGACAGGTTGCCCTGACATGTCTGTCAGCAGGTCGTCTGCGGCCTGCCATAGGGGGACCAATCGGCCGGGATCCTGAGTTGGTGCCGGCTCCAGGAATCCGGGTTGGTCACTGACGGTTGGATCGTCTCGATAGAGGCCAGTTGCTTCCAACAGGCTTTGGCACAGTCCGCCCTCGGCCGGAAAGCCCTCAATTCCAAGATGCGGTTGGCCGCGCCCTAGGGCCATGGCGTACATCAACTGCCGGCGAGCGGCAGTTGCACTGCCGGAAGGACGGGTGCGATTCAGGAGTTCGTTGCGTATCTTGGGCGAGTGGGCATACGTTTCGTCCGCCAGTTCCGAGGCAAAGCGGTGCATGGCTGCCATGCCGGGCAGCCTGAAGTTCCGGCGGGGCCGTACCCATACGGCACTGAGCAATTCCTTGTGAGTGGTGGCTGCGGCCTGCAAACGGGCTGTCTCCAGTCGTGCGTCCACTTCCTTGCGTGCGACCGCGTCACCACGCAGTTCCGCATGGCTGTCCCTGATCCGCAGCAGAGCTGCGGTCTCTTCGACCAGATCCAGCAGCACGGGCCCATTTGCGGCGATGGCCCCTGCGATCAAGCCGTCGTGGTCTTGGCAGAGCTTCGGCAGGTACAGGGAGCCATCCGCATCGGCGAGGTTGTCTGAGGGTAGAACCAACAGCAGCAGGCCCAGGGCACCGTCGGCTTGTTGGTAGGCCGCCGCCCTGGCCGCCGTATGGTCCAAGGGCGCGACATCCACATCCAGCCAACGCAAGGCGCCAGTCTCCAGGTAGTGGCGGTTGGCCGTGATGGGCCTCAGTCCGACCTGGTCCAGACAGGATTCAAGATCCGCTGCACGCAACCGCGATCTTTCGTCCTTGATGGCAGCCTCAATGTCAAAGTCGCTGCCGGCGAAAATGGCATAGGCGCCAAGGTGGCGCCGATACACGATGATGGACCAGTCCTGCAAGTCCTGCAGCACGGTCTCGAGATGTATTGTGATAGGGGACGGGACGGACAGCCGGATGATGTCCGGGGTGGCGCGGAATCCCAGCTGCTCACGGAACTGATCGATTACGGCAACAGTTTTAGCTACAAATAGATGTGTTTCGCCCCCCCCCCTCAATCTTTTGTTCGCATCTTTGCAGTGCGTCTATTGCAGTGGCCCAGCGATGACCATCGGGCGAGGCAAGAATAGCGGGTTCCAAATTGGTGCGCAGGTAGTCCCAGAACAAGGCCGGCCGATAGGTTGCCAAAGGTTGAGCCTGCTTGAGAAAATCCT
This sequence comes from Caldilineaceae bacterium, assembly GCA_965219935.1. Lineage (GTDB taxonomy): Bacteria > Chloroflexota > Anaerolineae > Caldilineales > Caldilineaceae > Bin34. The sequence goes on from CBDCOU010000003.1 coordinate 4,334,695, forward strand.
GGAACCCCAGCGACTCGGCCGAGTTGAGGAAACTGAAGATGCTGCGTTGGTTCTGTCCGAAGCGACGCCGTGACCATGGACCAAGAAGACAGGCTGCAACCGGATTGAGAGGCCAGCATTTGACGAGGGTTCGTGTTACTTCGCTGCTTCGTTCCCGGCTTTCCGGTTCGATGATGCCTGCCAGTTTCTCAGCCTGCGCCTCGAAACCATCCGGTGGATCGGAACCGATGGCTTCACTCAGCAGTACCAGTTGTTCATGGGCTTGGGGCGCAATGGGAAGATCCACAAACCGGCCTTGGATCTTCTGCCACTCGCTGCGTGTCTGCTGGGCCAGTCGGCTCGTGTACTCGGCGAACGCTTGATGGAGAATGCCGATCACGGTCAACCGACCATGGCTCCTGGATGCGACCTCCGCCAGTTCCTGCAGGATATGGAGATCGCCGCGGCCCTGAGCCGCGGCTTCCAGCACCTGGCCCAGTTCATCGATTACGACCACAAGGCCGGCATGGTTGGGGTTGTCTGCTGTTTGTCGCAGTGTATCCAGTAGCTCTGCATTCCCTACCGTGGAGGAAAAGAGAGGCTGATCGATCAGGTTTTCTCGCACCAGCGCATCCACGATGAGGGATGCACAGCTCTGTCTGCGGCCCACCACACCCAGAAATCGGTATCCTTCAGCACCCGGGCGAAGAGTCCGAACAACCATCCTGCCGGTTTTCTCCGTTAGGGCGACCGCTTTGTTGCGAGCCGCACCTTTGCCACCCAGAAGGGCACCCAGGACAACTGCCAGGCTTGACTTCCCACTGCCGTAGGGTCCGGTCCAAGTAAATGCACCTTGCCCCGACTCCTTCATGTGCCGAACCATCAGGTTGAGGGCGTGGGCAAAGGAAGGCGGGCACACAAACCCGTGCAGGGCCGCCGGGTCGCCCAGATCCGTATCCACACGGATGGCCCGTTGGAAACGCTGGCTGACACGAATCTCCTTCCTGTTGGTCATGCCGCGACCATGACACTCGGGTGTGCCTTGAACTCGGCTGCCAACAGAGACAGAGGGTCAATGGCAGCTGGATCCGTGTGTGCAATGAGCTGGCGCAGCCCGGCTGTCTCCGACCAAGCCATCTTTCCGTCGCAGCAGTCGTCGATTCCGGCCACAAGGCCCATGAGGGATTCTTCGTCCAAGCCGAATACCCGGCCGGGTGAACCGGGTTCATGCATGAGCGCTTCGAACGACATGGTGCGTTCGTTGGCATGGTGCCGTACCCAGAACCGGACGAGGGCATAGGCCAGGACATGGACGGAAAGGGTGGGCTTGGGGCCGCGAATCATTCGGCACTCGCCGCGGGGACCTGTTCCACTGATAAGGGCCAACTCGGCAAGGGGACAGGCCAGGTCGTCCTCCCGGGCACCGCTGCTGCTCGCGGGCGCGTAAGTTTGGATGAAGCACTCAACATCGCGCCGCAATGTGGTCTGAGCCGGTGGTTTCTGGCCAATGGACGTGCAGTACCGGCGAATGTGTTCGCCGGCTTCATCTCTGGTGAAAGTGGGTCGCGGCCAGTGGTTGAACATCCAGTACCAAGTGAACGTTGTTTCGGGCGCGGAGGCGAACTGCCAATGGGCAATCCACAAGGAACCAGGCACTTCCTGATAGGGATCCCAGCCATTGTCATCAAGTAGGGACCGGCCCAACCACGTAGTGTTTACGGTGCCCGAAGGCTTTTTCGGGGACTTCAGGACTCCTGCGGCCAAGCTCCAGTGACGCATGGACCGGACCATGTTTCTGCCCACGCCCAGCGTCGCGATGGCATCGTCCGCGCTGAATACTGACTGTGTCGCGCCTGCTTCTCCTTCACATGCCCGTACTGCATCATAGGACTTCTTGAGCCAGCCGTAGCGCATGGGAAAGGTCTCGTGTCCCGAAAACCTTGGCTTGGTCGCAACAGACAACGCCGCATTCTCCCCAGTTCCACTTGGCAACGTGTGTGCAGAGCACACTGAAGTCGATTGTATCAGGACAGGTTCGGAGTCCGGTGGATTGTGCAGACGCCAACCTGGGCCATGGCAGGTTGGACTGTCGTGTATGGCAACGCTTGGTTGGAGAGAACAGACGCAGAGGCTGTCAGGTTCTCCGTCGGGCAGTGAACGGTGTAGCCTGCCTGCCTTGGGTGAATCCGCGAGATCACTGCGCGCGCCCGGATTGGTGGCATCTCAACTCATGCGTGGACTGATGCTGTGTCCGCGGGCGACACCCTGGAACGTGGCCTTACTTCGTGCCCCTGACATGGCAGGACCGGAGAACAACGCGGTTTTCAGAGACGCTAAGATGGTGCGAAGGAAGGGTATTGAGGGTGTTTCCGGTGCTGCTTCTTGTCGCTCGTCTTGCTTGCGGTTGTTGCAGGTGATGGAGGCACATCGTTCAAGGTCATGACAGGACACGACAGCTTGGCGGGAACCGCCAAGTGGCTGCCGCTGCTCCAACAGGCAGGTGAGGTTGGTCAAAATCGCCATTCACTTGAGGGCTCCTTGGGACGGTGTCGAGGGAGATGCTTGACATGTCTGTGTAGTCCGGGCCTTCTATTGATGGATCGATTCATTGCCTGTCACGTTGCCGCAAGATGGAGCCTTGCTTGGAATACTGTTCGTCCACTCCGCGATTTTGGATTCGGGCCTGCAGCACTGTCTCGGCCGACCCATGGAGTGGGGGAGCGGCACGGAGTTGCAGGTTGTCGGTATCTGCCTCGGCTGTAACAGGATTGCCATGTCTGGTCCCCCCATTTATCTCGACTCGCACGCCAGCACACCTGTGGATCCTGCCGTCCTGGCGGCCATGCAGCCTTGGTGGTCGGAGATGCATGGCAACCCCCACTCGTCCGAACATTGGTTCGGATGGCGAGCCCACGAGGCGGTGGAAACTGCCAGGGAGACAGTGGCCTCGCTGATAGGGTCCGATGCGAGCGAAGTCATATTCACCTCCGGTGCCACGGAAGCCAACAACCTTGCCCTGCTGGGTGCGGCCGGGGTCCGACGCGACACTCATTCCCGTATCGTCATTAGTGCGATCGAACACAAGTGCGTGCTTGAATCCGCGGCCGCCTTGCGTCGAAGGGGATGGACCGTCGATGTGCTTCCTGTGGCAGGCGACGGGATGATCTGTCTTGACCGTCTTCAGGAACTGTTGACGGACAGCACAGCTCTGGTTTCGGTGATGGCGGTCAACAACGAAATTGGCACGATCCAGCCGATCGGAGAGATTGGGACACTGTGTGCGGAACACGACGTTTGGCTGCATTGCGATGCAGCTCAGGCCCCGGCAGCTGTTGACCTGGATGTTTGGAAACACGACATCGACCTGCTATCGCTGTCGGCGCACAAGATGTACGGTCCCATCGGCATCGGTGCACTGTATGCAAGGCAGGACATTCTTCATCGCCTGCATCCCGTGATTTTCGGCGGTGGTCAGGAGCAAGGTATTCGGTCCGGAACCCTGTCTCCGGCTCTGTGTGTTGGATTCGGTAGAGCATGTACATTGATTGCCGAGAAGCCAAAGCAGGAACGGGCACGGATTGCGGAACTGCGCGATCTCTTATGGGAAGAACTGCGGAAGCTGTTTCCGCAAGTTCGGTTGAACGGGGCACGCCAGCCAAGGCATCCAAGCAACCTGAACGTGTGCTTGCCCGACTGCGAGGCAGATGTCCTGCTGGGGCGTCTGCAGCCCAATCTGGGGGTATCCACTGGTTCCGCTTGCACCACCGGAGTCCCGGAGCCCTCCCATGTTCTGCGGGCGATCGGCCTGTCCGCCAAGGATGCAGAGAGCTCAATTCGATTTGGCCTGAGTCGGTTTACCACCCGGGACGAAGTGCAGCGGGCTCTGATCCTGCTCGAGGACGCTCTGAAGGGTATGCCCAACTTTGCAAGTTGACGTTCTGTGGTGTGGAGCGGATGAAGGTGTAGCTGATACGCGGCAATGGAGCCACGGAGCCAGGCTTAGGCTGTCGTGGGGCGTAGAGGTGGCGGTAATCGACGATGTCCGGGCCTACAGCGCGCTCCTGGAGGTGCCCTGGACCTCCAACAGTGCCTGGTGTGCCCGCGATGCACTTTGAGTGCCAACCGGTACCCACTGTTTGGAAGGCTGTTTCGGGTGGCTGAACCTCCGCGTGCGCATTGCCCGAGGCTTTCAGGTTGTGGCCGGCGCGCGCTGTTTCTTCCAAGCCATTACCTATGTGCGTGCTTGAAGGCCCCGGGCCCGGAGGCTGCGCCGTCATGCTCACACCCCCTTGCGCACCACAGCACCGATGCCCACGCCAATTGATGTCTTTGGGACCTGCCAACTTGTGAACTGTTGTGATACACCTGTGATACTGCACAGGGAGTCGTCGCATTCATGAATGCAGCGGTCGCGCGGCTCGGTGCCGGTTCCAGAACCAGAGCAAGGGGCATGGCACCCTTCCGGAAGCACAGTTCACTGCGGCTGGTGCCGGTCGCGAGATTTCGGCGGGCACGCGGCGCACCCGAAGGGCCGAGGCATGGCTCTGAACCGTGCTTGTCGATGTTCAAGGAGCCGAATGACGCCACGCGGGAAGCCATAAGGGAATTGGAGCAAGGCGAGGGGCACGCGCCGACTCGTTGGAGGACCTGTTCCGGGATCTTGGCATCTGAACGGCCTGTGTTCGAACAGTGGATACCTGTTTGAACTCGTGAATTCACGTAAGGTGAGCCTTACGACGTAGCAAGAGTTTGGGCAGTTGAAGAACTTCCTTGTTCGTGGTGAACATAGTCTGCGCGTTATCAAGACTACCTGCTGATGGCGAATGGGGTTGGGTGCCATGAAGCGCTTCTCGCAGGGGACAGGATGTAACTTTCCAGGTACCCCCACGCGTGGCTGCCTGAGGGAATGACGGTCCGCGGGTCGGTGCGCGTGTTACCGCAGTGGAGCGGCGTATGTTACAACCGGGGCACCTCCGTGTTGTCCGCCACTTTGTCCGTTCCATCTCTCGCCGACTGCATCACCTGCCTGACCGCTGCCCTGTCGCCCCTGCTCCAACTGAACCAATTTGAATCGCACCAAGGTTGACATCGCGGCGCACCCGCCCCTGGATATGTCCAATCAATCCCCATCCAGACCTCCGCAACCCCGATCAGGACGACGGGGCACCGTCCCCTGCTCACTCATACAGTCCCAAAATGTTCCACACCATTGTGCAAGCTGAAACAATCAAAACTCCAGATCTTCCACGTCCACCGATCTTGGAACTCGTCTTGCGACAAATATGCCATATATGGTCACATCACCAAACTTCTCTGTGAGAAGCGACTTGGCAGCCTTGAAATGGGCACCCGTTGTAACTACATCGTCAAAAAGCCCTATGGAATCTCCCAACCCATGAACTTCTTGCTCATTGATATAGTAATTTCGCTTGATTGCGGCAAGACTCGGTCGTACTGCACTCTGGTGCGCTGCTGACGTTGATTGACGCTGCAGGACCAGTTCACGGACATCCAGAGAACCATCCGCGTTCAGCTTTTGCAACACTTGCAACATTCGGTTGTCATGGAGGGGATCATCTTTGGACTTGGAAGGAGGAATCGGCACCAAGGTAGCCCGCTCGATCCAAGCATTGAAACCATCGCCTGCACCCAAGAACATTTCTGAAATTTCATTGATGGCCCTGACCTTGTACTTTCCGGAGGGCTTCCCAAGCCTATCGATAGGTTTCTTGAAATTCAAAATCAAGCTGTTAAGGCCTTTTTGTATGTATTTTGAGAAGGGCAACTTGCCCCTAGGGTTATACTCCCCGAGGAATCCGCAGAGATCGTCGTGTTCAAGGTAGTAATGATCCTGAAGCAATACCTCATCGATTTTTGTCAGGCCAGCCAAGATGCCTCCTGATTTCACTGTAGTCATTGACACGGATAGCACCCTTCTGCACATACTTTTCAGGCCACAGCAGGTCTTTGTTCCTAAAGCAATGATCCAGTATAAAGAGTTTGCGCCCCTGCCTGAGAGCTGCGCGCGCCTGGATTAGTGTTCCCGATGTCTCGCTGGCTTCGACAATGATTGAGGCTTCGCTCAATGCCGACATTGTCAAGTTGCGTTCCGGGAAGAATTTCCTGTTGGACCTATAATCGTGCTTGTTGTAATGCAGCACGGGGACTTGACTGACCAGCAGGAAATTCTTTCCAATGTAGTCCTGAAGAGGTTTGTTCTGTTTGGGGTACGCTTCCGTTAGCGGGGTTCCAAGTACTGCAATCGTTCTGCCGCCAGAATTTATTGCGGTTTTGTGTGCTGCTGTGTCAATGCCGGCTGCCAAGCCCGATGCGATTGTGTAATCGTCTCTGACTAATTCTTCAACAAGATGACTGGTTTGCAAAATGCCTTCAGGGGATGGTTTGCGCGTGCCAATGACCGAAACGATGAGTGTTGATGCTAGATCCCATCTCCCCTTGAAGTAAAAGAATGGTAACGGGTTGATTGCATCATTCAGGCGGTCTGGAAAATCGTGCGTGCCGTGAACACGAAAGCCAACATCGTCTAGGTTTGCGTCATTGAACAACGCAAGCACGCGATCTGCACAATTGCGCGCTGCCTGCTCTTCAACCCATTGCGAAAGATGGGAACCGGGAATCCGCTTTTGGAGATCAGCAACCTTCTTGAATGTCATTCGTGGCTGATTCCAAAGTGCCTCAAAGGCCCCCATTTCCATATATGGGGAGACTGCATCAACGAGAGGGTCCGGTTGCGGGTGGGCAAATAATGGCCCTACATAGGATGACATGGTGTCTTTTCTATATTATGTCGTTAGATAGTCGAGGACTAGTTGCATAGTGTAATTGTAGCCGGTTCGTGTTTTTGTGTCAAGTATACCTTCATCGGTGCAACGTTTCAGTTTCGTTGATGTGGGCACGGTCCTGCCATCGGCATCCCTGCGTGTGGCTAAGTCCTCAGGTCATGGCGGTGGCCACCAGGTACTGGAAAGGAAATAGTGTGCGCCAGTCTCCGTTTTCGGCTCCTGCGTCAAGCATGCCTGAGGCTTGAAGTGCTCCAACTGGCTTTCCAACCGGTTGGGTCTGATGAGGATGCCGACATCCCACACGTAGCAGACCAAGGTGTGTCCACGTTCTGGCAGGTGCTTCAGCGGTGAGAGCACGGGCGGTGATGAAGCCGACCTCCTTGCCATCGCCATCTTGAACTGGGCCGGCGGTCAACTGCTTTGGGTTGTGCCTTGACCAGTGGCTGCAGGACTGGCAACAAACACCGGTACGCGTCCGGCGGTTGTGTTTCGTTGAGATGGCTCCGCCCACGGTGTCCAGTCAGCGTTCCAGGGCCTGGTGGGCCGTAGACCGATTGGTAGATACTATCGTCGTTGGTTGTCACGTTCTCCGCACCGTGACCCTTCAAATCGATGAAACATGCCAGCCAGTCACAGGCCGGTTCCGCAACGCACCCGCGTGTCCTGAATGAATTGCCAGTGGTCTCCATTTCCGAAGTCGCTCCCGAACCTTCCGCAACGTTCGGGTTTGCCTGACCGGATTCCGATCCGGCTGTGCCCGGGAATATGCTCAGGATTGGGGTGATCCAGGCGTGTTCGGTGAGGTCTGATGGACTACCGGTTGGAGCACCGGCATGATCCGATCCGCTGTATGCGGAACCGGGACATCCCCGCCGGTATCCACCGACCGGAGGATTGGTTCGGACGGTTCAAGCCTCAATTGTCAATTCATGAAAGTCCAGAAACTGCTTCAGACCAGTGGCTTCGATGGGGCGATTTGCAAGAACGCCACACTTGAAGACATCAGTGAACAAGGGGTGGTTGCGTTTGTCAGGTCGGCACGGAGAGCAAGACAATTCCCCCTTGGCGTAGCAACTCCTGTGGAGGATGTCCTGACGCATCTCCATTTGATCAGGAACGAGGGTGTCACCAACGCCGCAGTCCAGTTGTTCGGCAAGGATCCCCGAAGGTCTGGCATCGCCTCGGAAGTGCGATGTGCGCATTTCCATGGCACGGAGATTGAGAAGCCCATTCCATCGCTTCAGGTGTTCGGCGGGACGCTGTTCAGCCAGGTTGACAGTGCCGAAGACTTCGTTCTCAGCAAAATCAACATGTCCGTTGGCACGCGTGTCCGGAGCGTTCGGGCCCCGAGAACGTATGAAATTCCGGTTGAGGTGATCAGGGAGGCCATCGTCAATGCAGTGGTCCACCGGGACTTCACCAGCACCGGCAACGTGCAGGTCATGCTTTTTGCAGACAGGCTGGAGATTTGGAATCCGGGAAGGCTCCCGCCATCGTTGACGATTGAAAAGCTCAGGGAACCCCATGGATCGGTGCCGGCAAATCCCTTGCTGGCCAGGTCCATGTTTCTGGCCGAGTACATTGAGCAAATGGGAACCGGTACTTTGGACATGATTCGTCGTTGCAAGGAGGCAGGCTTGCCGGAACCGGAGTTCAGAATGGAGGACATGTTCAGGGTGATCATTCGCCGTGTGCTCGCACATGAGCGAATTCTCCGCAGTCGCCGACGGCGAAAGCTTGACGCCCGAATTCCGTCGCCCCGGCACAAACGGGCTCGGACGCGAGATCGGCTCTTTCACCAATACAACCGGTAGCACGGTCGGTAGTAACGGCCCGCAAATGCAACCCTCAAGTACCCCGCAAGTCATGCTGCAGGTCGGAAACCTCATCCGTTGCTTGGATGGTGAACGTACATGAGCGGAGAGCCTTCAGCGTCCGGGACTGAAAGACCGCACGCATCTGGTCAAGGAATATCTACGCTCGGTTATCGCTGAGGGTCTCGGCAAGATGGCCATCCCGGACAAACTCTGCAGCAACAAGCAGCGGTATCGTTTGACGGGCAGGGGATGGGAACAGCAGGTGCGTCTGAGGCGGGCGGAATGAGCCAATCGTCCCATACCGAAGAGCAACCCGCGCCCGACTACTCAAATGGCAACCGGGCTGGCAAGCCGTCCATGTCTCCGAATCCAAGGGAACTTGCTCGGTTCCGAGGATGTTCCACCTTTGAACTTCTCCAACTCCCTTACTGCGCAATCTGCCTCTCACCCGTGACGATCATGCGGAAACTGTCATCCGGGCAGGTGAGAGGATTCCTGATTACCTTCAGAACATGATCGGGAGGCGACATCTCGACCTCCAGATGGTGAAACAGAGTCGCGGTCACGAGCAGGAACAGCAGATCCGCGGTTGAGGCGCCGAGACAGGCGTGGGACCCGATGCCATAGGGCACGTAGGCGTGCGTCTGCGTGTGCTCCATGCGCGGAGGGGTATAGCGTTCGATGTCAAACCGCCGCGGCTCGGGGAAGAACTCCGGCAGGTGGTGTGTGACGGAAATGGCAATGAGACAACGGGTGTTCGCCGGTATGTGATGACCCTGGAATTCGAAGTCGCGTGTGGAGGTTCGCGGCAATGTCAACGCAATGGGGTGCATGCGCAGGGATTCCATGGCGATGCGGCGGGTTTGGTGCATCCGGCGCAGGGAGGCACGGGTGGGAACACCGTCGGCGAAGAGCTGATCCGCTTCGGCTATGACCATTTCCCTCAGTGCGGGATCCCGGAGGATGTGATACAGGAGGAAGGAAAGGGAGCCGGCCGCCGTGTCCATACCCGCCAGGAAGGGGGTTTGAATGGTCGCAATCGCGTCGTTCTCGGTCATCAGATCCGGATGTTCGGCCCGGAACCGCCGTACATGATCGATGAAGTTGCCTCCCTCTTCGGCCATGTCGTACATGAGGTGCTCGTTCCAGATCCGCTTGCCCATGGCGAGTACGTTTCGCCGGGACTTGAGGTACTGCGGCATGTACTTCGTGAAGCCCGGACGGGTTCGCGTGAGGTGGATTTTGATGACGGCCCGAAACAGGTAAATCAGATCGTCCATGACCTCGTCCGGCTCTTGATTGATGGCCATGTACGCCAGCAACAGGGACACCAACCGCTTCACTAGGGGCGTCACCGACATGGCCTGATGCCGAGGCCAACGCATCATGAGGCGGACCAGGCTGTCCATCAGCTTGGGCATCTGGGGGTAGAGCGTGGATCCGGCGTAGCCCACCTTGAGGCCCGCGCGTAGCGTGGCATGGTCGGGGCCATCCCATGCCAGCATGAAGGGATTATCGGATCCGAAGGCCTCCAGGACGTTCTTCCATGTCTCCTTGGACGTAAAGAGGGTGTCCCCTTCTTCGCGCATGAGGAGATTCGCCTCCGGACCGGCCAGCACGATCATGCGATGCTGCAGGATGGACATCCAGAACACCGGTCCGAGCTCGTGGTACTGGTTCACCAGCCACAAAGGGGAGTCGAACGTCACACTGCCAAGCACGGGCAGTCCTTGGGCTTTGGGGATGGACTTTGGAATGCGGGACATGGGACTGTTCCCCGGGGCATTGGCCTGTGATGGTTCGATCGTCGCGTACTGTCTCGGTGCCTGATGGACAGGCTGATCGTCGGACCCGGCCTCGAATGCTGTCGATGACGACATTCTATTGCGGTACAGCATGGTTTGAACTCGGTGTGGACCGGACTGCAACCAGACGGTCCTTCCCTTCCCCGAAGCGTGGTGTGTGTGGAAGGCAGGACGGACGCCACGCCGCCACAGTCACACGGTCGGTGCGGGTACTGGAGGCGACGGGTTGCCTCTGCTCTGAGCCGGCACCCGGTATCGGTGGTTGCAGGTGCCATTGGCCGCGGAGAGGAAGGGCACGGGGTTCCGAACGGCGTCCGGTTTCGGGTTTCGGGGCTGGGTGCATCACGACCCCGAGGGACAGGCTTGTCTGTCGCTCCCAGAAGTTCGTTGGCGTCTTCCGATCAGGTTTGTGTCTTGTGCTGCTTCAGGTCGGGGAACAACTTGACTGCAAGCGCAGCCCCTTTCTCATCGCCGTTCGCGACGGCGTCGCGGTAGGCTCGGGCATAGTCCTTGCGGGCCCCTTTGCGATTGCCGATTTTCTCTTTGGCCAGTCCGCGGTAGCACCTTGCCTCCACGTCGTTCGGATCCTCGCGCAGGGCTCGGTTCAGATCCGGCACCGCCCGTTTGTACTGGCCCGTCTCAATGTGGACCCGGCCCCGCAGGTACAATCCGTCCCCATCCTCCGGGTCGATGGTCAGAATGGCTTGGGCGCAGTCCGCGACTTCGTCAACCTGTCCGGTTTCGAGCAGGGCGAGGCCACGGCTGGTCAGGGCTCGCATATTTTCCGGATCGATCGTCAGGGCGCGTGCGTAGTCCTCGAGCGCAAGGTCGTACTCTTCCATCTCATACCGAAGGAGGCCTCGCTCAATGTAGGTGTCGGGTGTTTCGGGGTTAATCCCGATTGCAGCAGTCATATCATCGAGCGCACCGTCATACCATTTGAGCGTTTGCCTAATCTGGGCGCGTGCCAGGAGCCCCATGGCATCGTCGGGGGATTTATTGACAAAGTAGGTCATCTCGACTTCCGCTTCACGGTATTGTTCAAGAAGAAGATGAGTCGACAACTTCTGGAGTCGGGCTTCCCGGTTGCTTGGCGCCAAGTCGAGGAGTGTCCCCCAGTCGTCAATTGCCTTTTGCCATTCAAGCATCGCTGACCAGATATCAGCCCGTATCTGATAGGCCAAAGCGTGGGCGGGGTCGATGTCGAGAACCCGGTTCAAGTGGCTCAGGGCGGCTTCCTCGTCGTCCTCCGCTTCCGCGAGCACACCGCGTACCACGTGTGCGTCCGCATGGTTGGGGGCAAGCCGCAATACCCGGTCAAGATGCGAGTTCGCCGCCACGGGGTCGGAGTTGGGTTCGAACATGGCATACGCGGTCAGCGCGGGCACGGAGTTGGGATTCACGGCCAAGGCCTCTGCAAGATCGCGGATGCCGGCCGGGAGGTCGTCCTCCGCAATGTGAAGGATGGCCCGGATCACGTAGGCGGGCACATAGTGGGGATCCGCGGCCAAGGCGCGGCGCAGCATGGCACACGCCCTGCGGTGTCGGCCAAGATACTTCCAGGCGGACGCGGCAAACGTGTAGCCGAACGCGGACTTCTGGGAACGGGTGAACTGTTGCAGGATGCCGCCCACAAATCCCGCCTCGGAGCGGGAGAGGCTCCACCGACTGTCGATGTTGGCGACTTCAAACTTCACCGGGTTGGATTCCGGGTCTGCGTTCTCCCACGGCAGGTGCGGCGCGTGTCGCCACCCGTCTGCCGGATCCTGGATCCGGTCTCGCAGGATCCAGAGCTGTTCCACCCATCTTTCGGCGTGGAACGGATCAGAGATGCTCATCTCGGCCTCGGAGCCCGGTCGGATTTCGAGTTGGATTGGGGAACTGGAAGACATGGTGTTGGAACGGGGCAGGAGGAAGGAAGCATCCGCGGCCGCGGACAGCCTGAGTGTACGGCATGTTGCAAGTGTGAGGTTCAACCTGCACTTGACCAACCGGCTTCCGTCGGCGGTCGAACACGTCATGACGGATGTCAACCTACATCCGACAGTCGCGACGGGATCAGGCGGTTTGGCTGGCGATGGCCTGGAACAAGGACTGTCTGTGCCGGCTGATCGGCCTCAAACCCCAAACCCGTTTGAATGCAATCGCCCTGTCGCCAGGGACGCGGCTCCCGCGAGACGCGGCGCAGCCAAGTACAATCCGGTCGAGTCGAAGGATTGCGCGGAACCCTCATTCACTTACTGAACATGAAGCTGCCCTCTTTGCACCCGGGTCGGTCGGAGTTCAGTCCCATTCGCCGGGACGGCGGGTTGTACGTCGACAAGACCGGCCACTTGCGCAAGCTGTTGGTTCCGGCTGGCAGCGACGGATCCCACTTGCATACGCAATATGCCTTCCTGGCCAGACCCCGTCGTTTCGGCAAGACCCTGCTGGTATCCACCCTTGAAGCCTACTTTCAGGGTGACCTGCCCAAGTTGGGTTCGGGTAACGGCGGTGCTTTTGATCCCAATGCGGGGCAACGGGTTGACCTGTTCAGGGGCACCGCCATCGAGGACGATGTTCGCCGGACCCGGGTACATCCGGTTGTTCGCCTCAACATGGCGATGGCGACCTCGGATACGCCTGCAGGGTTGCAGGCCAAGCTTCTCGAGCACCTGGAACGGTTGTACACCGATTGGCACCGACGCGGCGTGGAAACGGACATTGAACCAAGGAAGGCTGGGGGGTACATCCGGTTTCCGCCACCGCCTCCGGGCACCGAGGCGGTTTCCGCTGCCAGCCGCCTGGATTCCTTGTTGCATGAACTTGAAAGGCAATTCAGGGCATCCCCGGTGGTTCTGGTTGACGAGTACGATGCACCTCTCACGCATTTGTTGGGCAGGAACCTGGACCCGGAACCGTTCATCGCGGTTCTAAGGGAGTTCTTCGGCCGTCTCAAGCACAATGAGGATCGCCTTCATTTTGTTTTCATCACGGGCATCAGTCGCTTTGCCCACGTGAACCTGTTCTCCGCCTTGAACAACCTCACGGACATTTCATGGGATCCCGAGTATTCGGACCTGTGCGGGTTTACCGAAGCGGACATGCAGGATTACCTTCTACCCTACCTGGAGGCCGGGGCCGGGAACCTGGGCAAGTCTGTCAAACAAGTGACACAGGAGTTGAGGGACCACTACAACGGTTACTGCTTTGGCCATCCCGGCTTCACCGACAACGTCTACAACCCGTATTCGCTCCTGAACTGCCTTGATGACATGCAGGCCACTACCGCGGGCGACAAGTGGCGGTGGCAGGGATGGCCCAACTACTGGTCCGAGTCCGGAACCCCGCAGTTCCTGGTGCGGCTGGCCAGGCAGGGAAACCTCGTTCTGTTCAAGGATCCGCCGCCTGTTCATCAACTGACGCGGACCACCTACGACCTGAACAACATTGACTACGGCAGTCTGATGCTGCAAACGGGGTACCTCACATTGCGCCTGGACCAGGGACACCTGCGTTACGACTACCCAAACAACGAGGTCAGGTTGACCTTTGCATCAAGTCTGTTGGAGAACTTTGGCCGGTATGCCACGACGGATGAACTGGAAGGCCTGTATCGAACCTTGGCTACGGAGGACTACGCGGGGTTCTGCCTTCGGCTTAACACGTTCATGGCGGGCATGCCGGGCGAGAAAATCGTCGGCGAGACCGACTGCCACCTGATTCTGCATGCGCTGTGCCAGTTGATGAGGGTTGAGTTCCAGTCCGAAGTGCACCAGTTGGGCGGCCGGTCGGACCTGGAAGTGATTTTCCCCGGTCATGTCTGCGTGTTCGAGTTCAAGTACAACCGGTCGCCGGAGGCCGCCTTGAACCGGATCGAGGCGCGTGACTACGGCCGGCGCTACTTCGGCTCCTCGCGGCGTGTGGTGGCTGTCGGCCTCAACTTCATCGGTGGCAGTCTGGAGGAACCACCCCGTGTCGAATACCAGGCGCGTGAAAGAAGCCCTACCGGGGTCAATTCCGCCTGAGCAGTCGCTCTCTTGCCTCTGTCCGCAGGATTTGACACGTGAGGCGTCGGGAGGCTTGTACATCTCAGGAGGATTGCCGTCCTCCATTGGTGGTTGGACCGGTGTCTGGCAGGCTGTTCAGGGACAGACCGTGAATCCAGGCCCTACTCGTTCGGGGAGGTTCTCCATCTGTGCGGTGACCAGCCAGCAGATGTTGGACGACCATGTTCGCACGGCAAGCCAAACATGCTCCTGCAAGTACCCGGCATGCATCCCCCAAGTTAGGTTGCAGACCGGAACACCAATTGGTGTGGTGTTGAGCCCGGAGTTGTAGGAGGCAGGGGACCAAGTCGGGACTAAGTTGGGACCAAGTCGCCATCGTTCGGAACTACCTGATGACACATGCAGTAGAAGAATCAATGAGGAGGCCACGGTACAGACGACGCTACCGACGAATTTCGGAAAGTGTGACCTGCCGTGCAACGGCGTGAAGGTTACCACCGGGACCCGATCGGGTCGGTCCCGATTGCTGCCAGTTGGACCAGTTCCGCGCGTGGGCACACAGCTCAACTGCGGCCAACAGCCCTCAACCGCAACTTTGTGAGGGTTTTGGGCCTCGCGAGCAGCAGGATAGATAGTCGCTCCCAAGTGGAACAGTACGGCGAGACCAGACCAAGCGCGTCTGATTGTCATGTGGCGTATCATGCGCGTGTGACCAAGCTGGAGGTACAACGATGACCGAGCAAATCACCGTATCCGTGGACCCCAAGGTGGCTCGCGTGTACCGTGCGGCTTCGGACAGTGAACGTCGCAAGTTGGACCTGCTGGTGAATTTGCGCTTGCGCGAGGTTGCCAATTCCCACAAACCGATACAGGAGGTCATGGCCGAAATCAGCCGCAACGCCCGGAAGCGGGGACTAACACCGGAAATCCTGCAATCCATTCTGGATGAAGAGTGATTCGCCGCGTCCGCGATCTTTGTCAGGAATACGGTGTGTCGGAACCAGCGTTTGAAACGACCGAGTCTGGGATAGTCGCTACCTTCGAGTGGCCGAATGCTGGGACTGCGCACCCAGTTGGCACCAAGTCGGCACTAAGTTGGCACCAAGTCTCATTGCTCCGTTACTGCTGCACGAGAAGACAATCGCGGAATTGATGCAGCTGGCTGGCAGGAGAGACCTCACCAAGTTTCGGAACCAAGTCCTCAAGCCCGTGATGGAAGCCGGATGGCTGGAAATGACCATTCCAGACAAACCCTGTAGCAGCAAGCAGAAATACCGGATTACAGCGAAGGGATGGGAATAGCTGGCCGAGGCTGCGAAGACACACATGAACAAAGGAATTGCGAGGTTGGGGGTCTGGGTCTGCCTGGTCGGAGGTCTGATCGCTGGGCTGTTCCCTGTCGGCTGCCAACCCATGGGGGAAGACCCAAGCCTGCAGGAGGGGCCCCTTTCCGCATCGCTAACGCCGCCTCCGACCCAGGCCCTGCAGCCAGTGCCCGCCCCCACCCCAACGCCACCGGTGTTTCCGCTACCAACACGAGGTCCGCGCCGCCAGAGGGATGCCCAACTACTCGCGCGATGGGCCGGACGCGAGAAACTCGATTTGGTGTTTGACTCCCCGGTATGGCCCGCCGGCGCTTGGACCGCGCTCCCGGAAACAACGACTTTGGAACTGGAAATCACCCAGGTCAAGACGCTGCCGGATGGTTTCCTGTCCCATGTGCCGAAGCTGCAATCGCTGCATCTGAAGGCCCCCGAGCTCGTCCGGCTGCCCGAGGATTTCCTGTCACATGCCCCCCAACTGTCCGAGTTCATCCTGGAGGCTGATGTCCTGACCCGCATGCCCGAAGGTGCTTGGCACCACTGGCAGAACCAGTCGATGGCTCGCGTGTGGTACGTGGTGGTGCCGGATGGTGGCCCAGTGTACGAAACGCCGGCGGCCGACCCGCAGGTCTCGGCGCAGCTTTACCCGGGCCAGCGCCTCAGGGTTCGGGATCGGCAGCAGGACGAAATGGGGGCCCTCTGGCTGCAGGTCGAGGTATACATGGACCAAATGTGGACCGCCTTCTTCTGGGTTGAGGCGGACCGCACCATGCCCGCGGGGGCGCCTCACGTGGTACCGGGGCCCGTCGTGCAGGGGCCGTTCCCGTCTCGCGCAGCCTACGTTCGGGGTGCCTACCACCTGCGGCGTACAGGCCCTACGGTGACGGCCCGGATCTCCTTGCAGCCAGACCCGTCCTCCCTTCCGCCGGACACCGGGTCTGGCTTCCTCTTCACCGTACCCCAGGGATGGCGTCCGGCCCAGACCATTGTCTGGGAGGTGGCTCAGATGCCAGACGATCCAGCGGGGACCACGGAGAGCCCACCGGCGAGGCTGTCCCTCACCGTGGAAGTCGACGGCATGGTGCGCTACCGGGCGGCCGGGGGCGGGACATCCCTGGGGCCCGGACACCAAACGATAGCGCTGGCTTGGCCCGTGGCCGGAGCGCAACCGGATCTGTGTTCCCGTCCCGAGAGTATCCGCGAAACTATCTTGAAGGCCCTGTCCGCGCCCGAGGGTAGCCGGTTGCCCTGTGAGGCTGTGACCTGGTCCCAGCTGGCGCAGATCCGGGAGTTGTCTGTGGGTGCCGGACATCCCGAACACTTGGCGGGGCTGACCGGCCTGCAACAAGTCCGTCTCGTCCTGGGCGGCGGTATTGGGTTGCCCGGAATTCTGGCCCAGATGCCGCAGGTAAGGATAGTAAAGGACCTGGAAGTGCTGTCCCCAGACCTGCTGGCGTCCGTGCCCCAGGTGCAGAGGCTTACTTTAGCCAGTTCCCACCTTCTTCGGTCCCTGCCCCCAGGCTTTCTGGATCATACGCCCCACTTGGAATCCCTCATCCTGAATGGCTCTGATGAATTCTTCCCTTACGCCCAATTACGGCTTTTGCCGAAGGGCTTGCTTGCCCCGGTGCCCCATCTGACCCATCTGGAAATCGCCAGTATCCGTCTTGAACGATTGCCCTGGGATTTCCTGGACTCCTCCTCCCAGCTTCAGTCCCTGACCCTGGAGACCTTTCAATTGGAGCAGTTGCCTTTCGATTTCCTGAGTGGCGTGCCCCGCCTGACGGCTTTGACCCTCTTGACCAATCAGGCACTCCACTTGTCTCCGGACCTGTTGGTGCCAGTACCCCGTCTGCACACCCTGGAGTTGACAACGCTGTCCTCGGTTCCTTTGGCCGCCGATTTTCTGACCCCCGTGCCCCGCTTGCGTTCCCTCCGCCTGTGGCATGGCCAGAAAACCCCGCTCCCGGTGGACTTTCTGGCCCCTGTGCCCCGCCTGCGGGAGTTGGAATTGCTGACCAGTTGGGGGCGAGCCACGAATGTGCTCATTCCCATGCAGGTGGCCATGGACCTGTCTCCCCCCGCCTTCTGGGCCCAAGTGCCTGAATTGACCACCCTGACCCTGTGGCCCGGCCCGGCTCTGCCGGCCCTGCCCCCGGATTTCCTGGCACCCCTGTCTCACCTGACTACGCTCTCTCTGAAGACTTTCCATACGGAACGGGGCTGGGGACCCGAGTATTCCCGGACCCAACCCCTGGGTCTGCCTTCGGGCTTGTGGGACCAGGCACCCCAACTGCGCAATGTATTTCTCGATGGGGAGTTCCGGCCTGAGGACCGCCCGGCTTCCCGCCTGGTCTTGCAGGCGAGCAGAGAAATTAAACCTGAAGTCCTTCAGGCGCAAGCCGAGCTCGTGACTCACCTGACCCTGACGGGAAGTCATTGGTCGCCGTCTGTGCCAAGGGATTTGCTGGCCCATTTCCCGCAATTGACGCACTTGGCCCTGCGCCCGGGGCTGCTGGCGGACCTGCCTCGGGATGCCCTGGCCCAGACTCCTCGCCTCACCCACCTGACCCTGCTGGCAGACGATGTGACTGATCTGCTCCCAGACCTGCTGACCCACGCACCCACCCTCACCCGGCTTTCTCTCCAGGCCGACGGGCTGACCGCCCTGCCCTCCGACTTTCGCTTGCCGGCCCCGGGATTAACCCATCTGACACTGCGCGCCGACTCGCTGACTACCTTGCCGGCTGGCTTCCTGAACGGGAATCCGGATCTCACCCATCTGACCTTGGAAGCCAATGCCCTGACCGCTTTGCCGGCTGGCTTCCTGGACGGGAATCCGGATCTCACCCATCTGACTCTGGAAGCCAATACGCTGACCACCTTGCCCGCGGCTTTCTTGCAGCAATCCCCCAAGCTCACCCATTTGGTCCTGCAGGCAGACGGTTTGATGGCCCTGCCGGAGGCTTTCCTGGCGGATACGGAGGCCCTCACCCAGCTCACGTTGCAAGCCGAGGGACTTCGGGCTCTCCCCCTTCACTTTCTGGCCCATCCGTCTGACCTGACCCATCTGTCATTGCAGGGCAACCAACTGGAAAGCCTGCCTGCCACCTTCTTACAGGAAGTTCCCCGGCTGATCCGGCTGGTCTTGCAGGTTTATGGCATGGAGGCCCCGCCTCCTGGTTTCCAGGAACGGCTGACAGCCATACCCTTTCTGGACCTGCAGTTCCGGCCACCAATCCCAGAGGCATTGGGATTGGGCTAGGCCACCGTCCCTGACGCACAGTTCTTCAAAAAACCGGCTGGCCAGGACCGCTGCGCGTGCCGTTTTCCGGGCATGGGGAGGGGAACTGCGCGATGACAGTCCATAACCGGCTTTCCGGGCGTTTTCAACCCAGGGACGGATCAGTTCTGTGTGCCCTTAGTAAATGCTGTTCCCGACCCGTAGTCACAGAACAAGGCGTTGACAAAGTCATCACCGGGCCGTGGTCCGTGTTGTAGAAGGAGGCTATTCGGTCATGTCGACGCTGCGATTGGATGCACTTGATGCCCAGCGCGTGGTGAAAGCCAGACACGCGCATTCCTTGCACCATGGCCTTCAGGAACTACGTTCCAAGGGAATCCAACGGACTGACACCTATGTGTGTGAGTCCTGACAGTTTAGGGAGTTGGACCTAATGGGGATTTTGGTGGGAGACCACACCTTGATGGCCCTTGAACCTTCCTCGAATTCGAGTTCACGGGTGATTGGAGTGCCCAGTGCTCGTTCCCGGATCGGATCCCATTCATATTCGGCCGGGATCCCGAAGATCTGAGATACCAGCTGCCCATCGGGGGCGTAGAGTCCATGTTCTCGGCCAGCAAGACAAACTGCATGCCCTGCACTTCCAGGTCATATACGAAGTCCCGCAGAGCCTGGAGGTTGCGGTACCGGGGTGGGTAGCCAGACCACCAGAACGGTGTTCTTGCGAATCAGACGATGGATTCGGTACAAACGATTGTTTGCACCTCGTTCAACGTGTCTTGGAAGTAGTAGACCCACTTCCAAACACTCATCTGTCCCTGTGTGACGCTATGGTCATGCTTCGTTGATCGCCTTGAAGATGCCCGATTCCGTAGTTATGCGGAACGCTCCCTGGAGTTGGATTTCCCTATCAAAGTAGGCATGCAACTCAACAGCTTCCGCATCGGATAGATCTGTATAGGACATCACATATTCAACCAGCGGTACTGCCTCGGTCACGACCAAGGTACTTTTCTTGCGTTCAACCTCGACTGCGGCAAACCACTGTGCCAACTCCCCGGCACCATTGTCCAGGTTGAACTGGGCGACCGTCTGATCACTGCGATCCGATGTTCCAATTCCCAGCTTTCCCGGCACTTTTCTGAGTTCGGCCATATGACACAGCCCAACTGTAGTTGCGTATAGGCGTCCTTCTGGCTGTAGTACCCGGCGAATCTCCGAGAGTGTCTTGGCCAAGTCCGGAACGTGATACAGCATGTGGTTGGCGATGACAGCATCGAAGCTGTGCTTCCGATAGGGAAGCGACTGGGCATCAACCACCTCAAAGGTGAATTTCAAATCGGTGTGGAGCAGGCCCTGCTCCGCCTCGTGCACCATCCCCTGGGAAGCATCGGACAGGGTTATGCACCAGCCATGAGGTATCCGTCCCAGGTTCTGGCGCCACAACAATCCCGTGCCGCACCCGAGTTCAAGCACACTCCCGTTCTCCGGGATGTCGAAATGATCGAAGACCCAGTGAAACCAGGGACATTCTTCCGTGCTGAAGCGAGTGTGCAGACTGGCCCTGGCGCTTAGGTTGGACGAGTCCCGGTATTGCCGTTGGAGGTATTCCTGGTCTGATAGTGTGTCCATGAAACGGTAGTTTGCTCCCGCGTGCAAGTTGTAGTCGGTGGATGGAAACTTTGTCATCCACGGACGAACTGCAACCGCCCATGGTTTGGATTTCTACACAGCCGGGACGCCTTCCAGCTCAATTTCGCTCGCAAAGTGGCAGGCAACGAACTGGCCTGGTGAATCGGGCACGGGCTCCAAGGGCGGAAACTCTTCTTCGCACACCGGTTGACGATAGGGACAGCGCGGATGGAAGTGGCAGCCGGATGGTGCCGACAGGGGATCCGGTACCTCTCCGGTCAGGACTGGGGAGGTACGGCGGAACCTGGGATGCGGCTTGGGCGATGCCGAGAGCAAAGCCGCCGTGTAGGGATGCTGGGGAGCCTCAAACAGCTTGCGGGTCGGGCCGGTTTCAACCAGCCTGCCCACGTACATGACAGCCACCCGGTCGGAGATGTGCTGCACCACCCCCAAGTCGTGGGACACGAACAGGTAGGTCAACCCGAACTCCGATTGCAGGTCGCTGAGCAGGTTCAGGATCTGGGCCTGCACGGAAACGTCCAGGGCGGATACCGGCTCGTCGCAGATGATCAGCTTCGGATGCATCGCCAGGGCCCGGGCAATACCGATGCGCTGGCGCTGGCCGCCGCTGAAGGCATGCGGATAGCGGACCTGATACTCGGGCCGCAGGCCGACGGAGGACATCAGTTGGCCGACCTGGTTCTCCAGTTCCTGCCCGCCCACCACATCGTTGACCTTGAGCGGTTCGCCGATGATGTCGCGCACGCGGTGGCGGGGATTGAGGGAGGAAAAGGGGTCCTGAAACACCAACTGGATGTGGCGCCGGGCAACCTTGAGCTCCTCCCGATTCAGCTTGGCCAGGTTCCGGGGCTGGTCCAGGTGGAAGATGACGTCGCCGTCGGTGGGTTCCACCGCGCGGATTACGGACTTGGCAATCGTGGACTTGCCGCAACCGGATTCCCCGACCAGCCCGAACGTCTCGCCCGACTGGATCGTGAAGGACACATCGTCCACGGCCTTGACCGTGCCGGCCGTGCGCTTGAACAACCCCTTCGAGAGCGGGTAGTACTTCTTCAGGTTGCGGACTTCCAGCAGGGGGGCGCCGTCACTCACCGAACGCCTCCTCGGCCGACATGCCCACGTCGGGGTCGTACAGAACACAGGCCACCGTGTGGCCCTCCGCAACCTCCAGCGTGCGGGGCTTGTCCACATCGCAGATGCCGGGCTGCATCATTTCGCAACGCGGATGGAAGTGGCAGCCCTTGGGCAGGTTGAAGGGATCCGGAACGGTACCCACAATCTGCTTGAGACGGTCCTGCTGTGCCTCGCCGATGTGCGGGATCGACTCCAGCAGGGCGCGGGTATAGGGATGCCGCGGGTTGTCGAACAGGGACCAGACCGAGGCGTGTTCCACGACCTCGCCCAGATACATGACGACCACATCGTCCGCCATCTCGGCAATCACGCCCATGTCGTGGGTGATGAAGATGATGCTGGTGCCGGTGTCGCGCTGCAGGGTGCGCAGCAGGTCCAGGATCTGGGCCTGGATGGTCACGTCCAGGGCCGTGGTCGGTTCGTCGGCAATCAGGACCCGCGGGGCACAGGCCAGCGCCATGGCAATCATGGCCCGTTGCCGCATGCCGCCGGACAGTTCGAACGGGTAGGCATGGAGGCGCTTCTCCGGGTCGGGAATGCCGACCTGCCCCAGCAGGGAAACCACCCGTTCCTCGGCTTCCTTCGCAGTCATTTCCTCGTGATGCAGGATGGCTTCCCTGATCTGCCACCCGATCGTGTGCACCGGGGAGAAGGCCGTCATGGGTTCCTGGAAGATGATGGCAATCTCGCCGCCCCGCACATCCCGCAGGGCTTGGCTACCGGGGTCCATCGCGGTCAGGTTGACCACCTCACGGTCCCGGTGCAGCAGGATTTCCCCGTCCTTGATCGAGCCCGTGGGACCCACGATCTGCAGGATCGACTGGACCATCACGCTCTTGCCGCAGCCGCTCTCGCCCACGACGCCCAGGGTCTTGCCCCGCTCCAGGGAGAGTGTGACTCCGTCCACCGCCTTGACGACGCCCTCGTCGGATTCGAAGTGGGTGACCAGGTTGCGGATCTCCAGGACCGGCTCCGCCACGGTCGTGTTGGGGGAGCTGTCAGGTGGCATAGGGATCCATGGCGTCGCGCAGGCCATCCCCCAGGAAGTTGAACATCAGCACGGTGACGATCACGAACAGGCAGGGAATAAGCTTCCAGGGATGGAGTGCCAGCGTCACCACGTTTTGGGCGTTCTGCAGCAGGACGCCCCAGCTGACGGCCGGCGGCTGCATGCCCAGTCCCAGGAAGCTGAGTGCCGTTTCTCCGATGATCATGTTGGGCACCATCAGGGTCAGCGTCACGATCAGGTGACTCATGAAGGACGGCAGCAGATGGATGGACATGATGCGCATCTCGCTGGAGCCCACGAGACGCGAAGAGGTCACGAAGTCCTCCCCCCTGAGGGAGAGAAACTTGCCCCGCACCTGGCGGGCCAGCGGCGGCCAGGAGATTAGGGACAGGATTAGTGTGATGGCGAAGTAGGTCTTCACCACCGACCATTCCCGCGGCAGGGCCACGGACAGGGCCATCCACAGCGGAATCGTCGGCAGCGAGACGATGAAGTCGATTACGCGCATCGAAATCTGATCGGCAATGCCGCCGAAATAGCCGGCGATACCGCCAATGAGGAGACCCAGCACAAAGCTGATCACCACGCCCACCAGCCCCACCGTCAGGGAAATCCGGGCTCCGTACATGGTCCGCGTGAACAGATCGCGTCCGAGGCGGTCCGTACCGAAGAGGAAGACTGGGGCCCCGTCGGTGCCGAACAGGTGCCGGTCCGTGGGGAACAGGCCCCACATTTCGTATTCGAACTCGGGGTTGCGGTGCAGCAACCGGATGGGGTGAGGTTCGCCTCCCTCCACGGGCGAATACACGGTTAGGAAAGTCTCCATGTCCAGGGTCGGTTCAATGTCCAGGACATGGGGTCTGGTCAGGGCGCCGTCCTCGGTGCGGATGCGAATGCGGCTGGGTGGCGCGTCCAGGTAGCCGTCAAAGCGATACAGCGTGGAATACGGGCTCACGAACTCGCAGAAGAGGGCCAGCAGGTACAGCACGCCCAGAACCGCCAGGCCAATCATGGCGGCCCGGTGCTTGCGGAAGGCCCACCAGATCAGTTGCCACTGCGTGGCGCGGTAGAACTCCTCGCCGGAGCCCTCCACGGTCTCGTGGGTTACGGGTACGTCAAGCTCCGCGAGAGTCATTCTTCAACGTTTCCGAAACGAATGCGGGGATCGACCCAGACCAGCAGCAGGTCGGCAATCAGGTTGCCGAAAATCACAAGCATGGACAGGATCAGCGTGATGCTGCCGGCCAGATACATGTCCTGGGCCAACAGGGCATCGAACAGCACCGGTCCGGTCGTTTGCAGGTTCAGGACGATGGAGACCAGCACTTCGCCCGCCACGATGCCGGGCAGAATCCAGCCGATGGTGCTGATCACCGGGTTGATGGCAATCTTGACCGGATAGTAGAACAGCACTCGCATTTCGGGAATGCCCTTGGCCCGGGCCGTGACCACGTACTGCTTGCGCAACTCGTCCAGCAGGTTGCCCCGCATGACCCTCATCAGCCCGGCCGTGCCGCTCAGGCCGATGAGCACCACCGGGAACCAGATGCGCGTCATCAGGTCGAAAACCCTGGCGAAGCTCCAAGGGGCATCGATGTACTCCGGCGAAAACAGACCACCCACACTCCAGTTGAACAACGTGAACATGCCCCACATCAGGATCAGGGCCAGCATGAACGGGGGAATTGAGACCCCGACAAAGCCCAGGAAGGTGAAGAAGTAGTCGAAGAGGGAGTACTGGTTGGTGGCGGAGAAGATCCCGATCGGAATCGCCACCAGAAAGACAAAGATGGTCGAGGTAAGGGAGACGGCGACGGTCAGCGGCACCCGTTCCGCCAGGATGTCCGCAACCGGCTTGTTCCAGCTGAAGGAGCGGCCCCAGTCGCCTTCCGTAACGATGTTGCGTATCCAGTAGAAGTACTGGAAGGTAATGGGGCGGTCCAGGCCGTATTGACGGCGCAGGGTGATGGCCAATTCATCGGAGACCTCGATGCCGGACGATTCGAGGTTGGCGATGTAGGTGCTCATAAAGTCGCCGGGCGGCAACTGAATGATCCAAAAGACCACGGCCGAGATTACGAACAGCATCGGGAACAGAAAGAGCACCCGGCGTGCGATGTAGGCAGTCAAGAGGAGCCGTCCTCGGGAAGGGCCATAGACCGGGGGCTCGCGAGCCCCCGGTCTACGACCAACAGATGTCTGCTATGGGCAGCAAACAAGATGGTTTACTCGTCGATGTACCACTCTTCCATGCCGTACATGATTACGATGCCCATTTCCTCAACCTGGCCCTTGGGCGTGTTCTTGATGCGCACGCTGGTACTGGTTGGGTAATAGGACTCCTCCACCGGGTTGAAGGTCCAGTAGTTGTCTCGGATGTTCTGGTACAGCGCCTCGCGGGCGGCATCACCCTCAGGGGTGCCGATGGGTGCCTGCAGGAACGCCGTATGGAGGTCGTACAGTTCCAGTACCCCGGCCGGGGGCTCCTCGCCCACCTCGCCGCCGGAGCCCATGTACTGGGCCCAGGCGCGGCCCCAGAAGTTGCTGGGCAGGTAGTCGTCCCAGCCGGCGGACGGCCAGATGTCCTCATGGTTCCACAGGGTCATGCCCTGGGTTTCGTTGGCCAGCCAGCGTTCGCGGACCAGGCTCCACTCGCCAGCCTTGACCGAGGTGTTGATGCCCACCGCCTTCCAGTGTTCGGCAATCATCTCGGTCATGGGCACGTGGTCCTGCGACATTGGGGCCGGCTCGAAGATGATCTCGAACGGTTCGCCGTCCGGACCCAGACGGAAGCCATCCTCGCCGCGCGCGGAAAGACCCATCTCATCCAGTATGGCGTTGGCCCTGTCCGGGTCATAGGCCGGAACACTGGTTTCATAGGCAGGCTTGGCAAAGGCGCCCAGATAGAAGGTCTGGATGATCTCGTCGTTGTTGATGGCAAGGTTCATCGCCTCGCGGAACCGGACATCCTGTGTGACCTGACGGTACACATCGTCCTCGTAGGTCAGGTTCAGCGTAAAGTTGATGGGCAGGCGGTGCATGCGCGGAATGAAGACGTTCAGGACACCGTCGTTCTCGGCCTGCTTGAGCAGGGGCAGGTTCTGCAGCGAGCTGCGCTCGCCCAGGTAGTCCAACTCGCCCGAGAGGATCTTGAGAACGGTGGTCTCGCGATCCTGGACCAGAACCATTTGCACATGGTCAATGTAGGGCAGCTGGTTGCCGGCCTCGTCCACCTTGAAGTAGTACGGGTTGCGATCGAAATTCCAGACACCGTTGCCGAAGTCCACCATCTGCCAAGCAGTCAGGACCGGATGGCCGAAGCCATCCTCGTTGATGACGCGCCACAGGTTGTTGGGCATCTGCTTGGCGTTGAAGAGGTTGTACCACTGGCCTTCCTCAATCGACTCGGCGTCCATCATGGCCGCCAGTTCGTCTGCATCGGCGTAGTCCGCGTGGAACTGCTTCAGGTAGTGGGCGGGTTTCAGGAAGTCCTGGTAGCCGCGCCACTGGGCAATGGCCATCTGGGCCGGGAAACTGCCGTACTGGCCGTCGAACGTGACCGTAAAGGTGTGGTCGTCCAGGATTTCGACGGTGGCCAGGCCAGCTGCCGGTGAGGAGCCGGTGCGCAGGTAGTTGGGCGGAACGGCCGTGACCTCCTCGTTGGTGATCACATCATTCCATGTGAAGTCAACGTCCGCGGTGGTGACAGGTTCGCCGTCGGACCACTTCATGCCTTCCCGCAGGGACAACGTATAGACATTGTTGCCGTCGTTGGCCTCCCAGTCCTTGAGGACGTTGCCGTAAATCCCCATGTCGTAGTTGAAGGCGCCGGGTGCCCAGACCAGGGGTTCGACGGAGCCGATGTAGATGTGCGGATCGCCGCCGGGTCCTTCCTGGGGCAGGCGCATCGTGCCGCCGTACTTGCCGATCTCCGTGTCGTAGCTGACCACCAGCATGCGGTTGGTGACCACGAACGGTTCGTTGGGCAGGCGTTCGTCAACGGGCGGCAGCGTGCCGGCCGCAACCATTTCGGCCAGCATCGGCGATTCGTTGTAGGCGCCGTCGGCCATGGGCTCTTCGGCAGCCGGTTCTTCGGCCATGGGAGCCTCTTCGGCCGGCATTTCCGCAGGGCCGCAGGCCGCGAGGGCGAGGGCCAGCGTGCAGGCCAATACAGCCCAGCCCAGCCGGACCAGCTTGGAGCGAGTTAACAACATGGGGCCTCCTTGGGTCCTGTTGTCGAGTTGAGTTGAACAGCTTCGACGTAATAGAGCGATGTCGGGAGCCTCAAGTATACCCACACTGCCCAAACTCCCGACTCGTCTTGGCAAGGCCGTTGGGCCAGACCGTGTCCGAACCAAGGACGGGGCCTGTGAGCACCCATTGGCCAAGGGTTGCCGAAGTCGTTGGGGGCCGGCAACGCCATCCGCGGTCCCGGGATCAGTGGTGGTTTGTCCGCTTGACTTCCGTGGCGGCCGTGTCCAGTTCGCAGGTTCCGCCTTCGGCCCAGTAGCTGATCATGTCGCTGTCGGCTCGGGTCGGACACATGCGGCGCACGGCCTGCGTACTGCCCGCGAAGGCCTTGACGATGGTGACCAGTACTTCACGCCTTGCGATGCCGGACCATTCACGGTTGGCGACATGGGTGCTCATACAATCGCCCGGGGACAACTGCAAGATTTACTGACCAGGGCCGCGAACACCAACAGCACCGGGATCTGAAACCGAACACGGCGTTTGGTCTCGTATTTGGAAGGCGACAGTCTCCGTCTGGAGGATTGCGGACCGGAGGCAGGTGCGCCCCCGGCCCGCAACCAACAGGGTGTTGGCTAGGCTCAGGGAATGGGACGAGCTACTCGTCGATGTACCACTGCTCCATGCCGTACATAATCACGATACCCATTTCCTCAGACTGACCCTTGGGCGTGTTCTTGATGCGCACGCTGGTGCTGGTTGGGTAATAGGACTCTTCTACGGGGTTGAATGTCCAGAGGTTGTCTCGAAGGTTTTGGTACAACGCAGCCAGGGCAGCGTCCCCGTCGGGAGTGCCGATCGGTGCCTGCAGGAATGCCGTGTGCAGTTCGTACAGTTCCTGCACCGCTGGAGGCGGCTCTTCGCCCTGTTCACCACCGGAAGTTTTGTACCGTCCCCATAGGACTCCCCAGCCTCTTTGAGGCAGGTAATCGTCCCAGCCCGCCGAGGGCCAGATATCCTCGTGGACCCACACTGACCAACCTTTTACATCGTTGGCTGCTCGCCGTTCCCAGATGAGGCCCGCGTCACCAGCTTTGACCGGGGTATTGATACCCACCGCCTTCCAATGTTCGGCAATCATTTCGACCATCGGAATATGGTCCTGAGAGTATGGAGCTGGTTCGAAAAGGATCTCGAACGGTTCTCCATCCAGACCCAGGCGGAAGCCATCGTCACCGCGCGCGGAGAGCCCCATCTCATCGAGGAGGGCGTTGGCCTTGTCCGGATCGTATTCCGGGATGCTGGATTCATAACCGGGTTTGGCAAATTGACCCAGATAAAAGGTCTTGATGATCTCATCGTTGTTGATGGCGTAGTTCATCGCCTGCCGAAACCGCAAATCGTTAACGATCTCGCGATATTGCTCATCTTCATAGGTGAGGTTCAACGTGAAGTTGATGGGCGTCCTGTGCATTCTGGGAATGAACACGTTCAGAATGCCGTCGTCCTCGGCCTGCTTGAGCAATGGCAGGTTCTGCAGGGAACTGCGCTCGCCCAGGTAGTCCAATTCGCCCGAGAGGATCTTGAGGACAGTCGTCTCTCGGTCCTGGACCAAGACCATTTGGACATGGTCGATGTAGGGCAGCTGGTTGCCGGCCTCGTCCACCTTGAAGTAGTACGGATTGCGGTCGAAGTTCCAGGCACCCCCACCAAAGTCCGTCATCACCCAGGGGGTCAATACCGGATGGCCGAATCCTTCCTCATTGATCGCCCGCCAAAGATTGCCTGGCATCTGCTTGGCGTTGAAGAGGTTGTACCACTGGCCTTCCTCGATCGATTCGGCTTCCATTTTGGCAGCCAGTTCGGCCGCATCCGCGTAGTCTGCGTGGAATTGCTTGAGGTAGTGTGCCGGTTTCAGGAAGTCTTGGTACCCGCGCCATTGGGCGATGGCCAACTGCGCTGGGAAACTGCCGTACTGATCGTCGAAGGTGACCGTAAACGTGTAGTCGTCCTGGATTTCGACAGAGGCCGCCGCGTTGTCCGGTGAAGATCCCGTGCGCAGATAGACGGGAATGGCCGGCGTGACCTCCTCATGCATGATCACGTCATTCCAGGTGAAGTCAACATCGGCCGTGGTGACGGGTTCGCCATCCGACCATTTCATGCCTTCCCGCAACGACATGGTGTAGACGCTGTAGTCGTCGTTGACCTCCCAATCCTTAAGCACGTTGCCATGAATTCCCATGTCGTAGTTGAAGGCGCCTGGGGCCCAAACCAGAGGTTCGACGGAACCAATGTAGATATGTGGATCGCCACTGGGAGCCTCTTGGGGCAGTCGCATCGTGCCGCCATACTGGCCGATCTCCGTGTCGTAGCTGACCACCAGCAAGCGGTTCGTGACCACGTACGGTTCGTTGGGCAGGCGTTCCTCAACAGGGGGCAGTGTGCCGGCCGCCACCATTTCGGCCAGCATCGGCGATTCGTTGTAGGCGCCGTCGGCCATGGGTTCTTCGGCAGCCGGTTCTTCGGCCATCGGAGCCTCTTCGGCCGGCATTTCCGCAGGCGGACCGCAGGCCGCGAGGGCGAGGGCCAGCGTGCAGGCCAACACAGCCCAGCCCAGCCGGGCCAGCTTTGAGCGATTCACTAACATGAGACCTCCTCGGCTGTTGTTGCCGATTGAGGGTGAACAACTTCGGCGCAATGGAGCGACGTAGGGGAATCCCCAAGTATAGCCATGCTGCCAAAACGCCCGACTCGTCTTGGCAAGGCCGGTTGGGACAAACCGTGTCCGAACCAGGGACGGGGCCTGTGGGCACCCATTGGCCAATGGGTGCCGCAGTCGTTGGGGGCCGGCAACACCATCCGCGGTCCCGATGTCAGTGGTGGTTTGTCCGCTTGACTTCCGTGGCGGCCGTGTCCAGTTCGCAGGTTCCGCCTTCGGCCCAGTAGCTGATCATGTCGCTGTCGGTCCGGGTTGGATACATGCGGCGCATGGCTTGCGTCCCGCCCGCAAAGGCCTCAACGATCGAGTTGTCGGCAAGGACGCGCAGGAGCATGCCGCCATCTTCCTGCAACTGGGCGGCCTGGTAGTCGGGCAGGGGAGCCTTCTCCACGGTCCGCCGGCCCAAGGTTTCGCTGGAGCGTGTGGTGTCGATGAAGAGCACCTGTTCCCGGAGGTCCACGCCAACCACGGTTTGTTCCTCGCCTCCCGGCGAACGGCAGACGGTCACGCCGAAACGGTGGGCATCCTTGGGCATGAACCAGGCGCAGATGTCGATTTGACGGTTGTGGAGGCCGTCCACGAGCACGTCGGCACCGTCCTCCAGGGTCAACCGGCGGTTGTCGCCGCCGTAGGTGATGTCCTGCAGTTCCTCGATCGGCTGCAGGTGGATGCGTCCCCTGTCCATGACCATGACGGAGGGGAAGGTGAAGGTGCCCGACCAGCCGCTTGCTGGCTGCTGGGTCTCCCGGTCGCGCTCGTCGCGGGCCCAGGCCCACATGATGCGGCGGCCCTTGTCGTCCAGCAGACTCTCGGGGGCAAACCAGCCGTTGTCCACCCAGCTCATTTGCTCGTGGTACTCCGGATGGAACTGCTCGTTGCGCCAGTCGCCAATGTAGTAGCGGCATCCGAGTTCGTGGCTGATGCAGAGCATCACCCACTTGTCGCCCAAGGGGAAGAAGTCCGGACAGGAGATGTCCTCGTGCAGGTCCACTCCTTCCAGGGGGTGGGCCAGGAAGTCGCCCACATGGTCCCAGGTCGAGTGCAGGTTGCGGGTCTTGAACACCGATGCCGTGTGGCCCCCGAAGATGCCGTAGTAGGTGCCGTCCGCATCCATCCAGCCGTGCGGATCCCAGGAGGACCAGCCCTGGCTGCCGGTGCGGCGGCCGCTTTCGTCCTGGACGGGCACAATCGGGTTGGCGGGGGACTTGCGCACCTGCTCCAGCCAGTGGTCGCTGGCCGTGGCAATGCTGTTGCCCTGTTCGGTGCCGTGGTACAGGAAGACGGCTTCGCCGTCGCCGTGGAAGCAGTTGCCGCTGAAGATGCCGGTTTCGGGACTGTCGGCCGTGGGCGTCAGCCACGGCAGGTGGTGTTTCCAGTGGAGCCAGTCGTGGGATGAGACATGGCCCCAGCAGTGCTCGCCGTGCCGCTGGTAGATGTAGCCGAGGTGCACGTTGCCCCGCCAGAAAATCGCGCCGTTGGGGTCGGCCGGATGGGCCAGGCCCTCGGGCACCACGAAGTGATAGCCGGGTCGATGGGGATCGCGGAGCAGGTGCTCGCGCACGTCGCGCGCAGTCTCGATGTCTGTCTGGGTGATTTGGTAGGGCACTGGGTGCTCCGATGACTCTGAATCCGGGAACAAGGGCGGGGAACACCGCCGACGCCATTATAGGAGCGCGGGTCGCCGGGTCGGCCTCCGGCAGGTACGGGATGTATCCGGACTCAAGGCCCTGCCAAGCCCTGTGCCCTGCGGTTACTTTCCATTCACTCTGTGAATGATTATCATTCATGTCATGAATGACTTTCCATATCGTCGCCTTGCCTTGTCCAGCCTCCGTGAGAGGCTGGACGTCATGCCGGCCGTTGTGGTTACGGGTGCCCGGCAGGCAGGCAAGAGCACGCTCGTCCGCGACTTGGCGGGAGCACAACGTCGGTATTGGAATCTTGACGATTGGGAAGTCCGCGACTTGGCACGGAGGTCGCCCGACGTGCTCATGCAGGGTTCCGAACCCGTCACTATCGACGAGATCCAACGGGAGCCGGACCTGCTTGTCGCCGTCAAGCGCGAAATAGATCGGCGCAGGGAGCCGGGGCGGTTCCTGTTGACCGGGTCGTCCGATTTACTCCTGATGCACAATGTATCCGAGTCGCTGGCCGGACGTTCCAGCTACCTGACTCTGTGGCCGATGACCCGCCGGGAGACGTTGGGGACAGGTTCCTGTGGAGCTTGGGACCACCTGCTCCAGAACCGCGATGCGGACTGGGTGGATGTGCTCGCCGGGCATTCTGTTCCTCGGGATAACTGGCAGTCGCTGGCTGTGCGGGGTGGGTTTCCGACACCCTCACTCCACATGCGGATGGCTCGGGAACGCGAAGTTTGGTTTGAAGGCTACGTGCGCACCTATGTGGAACGGGATCTGCGGGAACTCTCCGTGATCACCGGTCTCTCCGATTATCGACGACTCATGCGGGCGGTCTGCCTGCGAATCGGCCAGTTGGTCAACCAGACCAAACTGGGACGCGATGTGGGACTCGCACAACCCACGGTGCACCGGTGGCTGAACCTGCTGGAAACCTCCTACCTGTTGGTGCGGGTGCCTGCCTACGCAGCAAATCGGACCAAGCGGCTGATCAAGTCGCCGAAGTTCTACTGGAGCGACACTGGCCTGGCCATGCACATCGCGCAGGAACATGAACCACGCGGTGCACATCTGGAGAACCTGGTGTTGAACGACCTGTTGGCTTGGCGGGACATTCGACTGGACCGCGCCGGGATCTTCCATTGGCGGACCGTGGGTGGCGCAGAGGTCGACTTCATCATCGAAATGGCAGACGGTCTGCTGCCAATCGAAGTGAAGGCAACGGCGCGGCCGCGCCTGCAAGATGCATCGAATCTCCGTTTGTTCAGGCAGGAATACGGGGAGCAGGCCCGATCCGGCTTGTTGCTGCATACGGGTGAGGATGTGGGTTGGATCACACCCGATGTTCTGGCTGTGCCGTGGTGGTGCGTCCTGTGACCCGGAAACGTCCACTGGACCGGTCTGTATCGGAACGCTCATATCGCAGCGGATGCCGACATCCCCGGCGAGCGCCTCTAATTGCACAAAATTAGATCGAAAGTTCAAGTTCTGTGATATGCTGCCCTGAATGGCTCTGATCGACGGTTTCAATGAATCATGAACGACATGGTAGAGGCCAAGCTGGGCGGTTTCATCAGGGAAAAGCTGACGGAGCGCTTCAAGGACGACTTTGTATTCGATCCCATCCTGGTCCGCGAAGAAGTTGACGAGTACGGGGATCCCTATCTCCACACGTACATCGTGTATGACGGTGATGACAGCAAGTGGGATACGCGCTGGAGGTTGTCCTTGACCCGGTGGGTCTGGCCGCTGTCAATCGAACTTGGGTATGACAATGTTCCCATGCAGTCGTACATCGAGAAGTCCGACTGGCTTGAAAACCCCCATACGTTGCAGGAACACTGGTAGTGTCGCCGGACGATTTGCTCAACATGGCCGAGGGTCTGGCCACGGGCGCGGTCTCCCACAGGCAGGGCAGACCTCGAAGGGCCGACCTAAACCGGGCTATCAGTTGGGGCTTATATCGAATAGTTGACAGTCAAACCCTTGTGCCAAAATCCCTGCGAAAGAGAGAGCCCGGTGGCAACCGGGCCCTCGACCGGACACGGTGAAGGAACCACCATGACCAGTACCCCGAAGTCTACAACCGAACCATCCCCGACGGTACACCGCACGGTGCGCGTGCGCCTGTATCCGGGCGACGCCGAGACCGGGAACCGGCTGGCGGGCACAGCGGGCGCGTGCCGGTTTGTGTTCAACCGCCTGCTGGGCGACCAAAACCGCCTGTACGCCATGTGGCGGTCGCTCCATGTGCCGGCGTTGCGCTGGCCGGAAGTCCGCGGCCGCACAACCGAATGGGGCCGGGCCAAGCGCCAGGCCATGGGGAGCGGCCCGTCCACCGCGTACTTCACGTTCAGCCAGCGGTTCAAGGCACTGTGGGACGATCCCGAACTCGCCTGGCTGCACGAGTACTCGTACAGGGTGCTGCGCAACGCCGGCAGGGACTTGGCCTTGGCGTTCAACCACTACTTCCAGTCCCAGGCCGCGTTCGCGGACCGCGGCGAGCCGATGCCGGTGCGCAAGTCGGACGGCAAGCCCATCACGCATCCGCGCTTCAAGTCGCGACACCGCGGCGAACCGTCGTTTGGCCTGCCGGACGGCGTATCCATCCGGGACGGTCGCTTGCGCGTGCCCAAGGTCGGGTTGCTGCGCCTGGGACCTTTGCGTCTGTACGCGGATTGCAAGCCCCTGACGGTGCGCGTGCGGCGGGAGACACAGGGCGCGCACCCCAAGTGGTACGCGTACATCTGCTACGAGGTGCCTGCGGACCATGCGGACGTGGTGCAACCCGCACAGGACGGCGCACTGGGGTTGGATCGCAATGTCGGACAGGCGACCGACAGCAACGGCCTCCGGCATGACATGCCGGACACGGACCGCACGGACGCGCAGATCAAACGCCTGCAACGCGAACTCAGTCGCAAGCTGGGCTGGGGCCCCCAGTCGCGCGGCCAGCGCAAGTCGAACCGGGGCCGGCGCATCAACGGCCGGCTGCAGAAACTCCACAGGCAGCGCGCCCGCAAACGCGACGACGCCACCCACCAAACCAGTCGCAAGCTGGCGGACACGGCCCACACGGTCGTCGTTGAAGACCTGAACACCCAAGGCATGACGGCCTCGGCCAAAGGCACGGTTGAGGAACCCGGCCAGCAGGTCGCGCAGAAGGCCGGACTGAACCGGGAGATCCTGGCGAGCGGCTGGGGCGGCCTGGAGCGCAAGCTGGCGTACAAGGCGGGCGAGCTGGTGAAGGTCGATCCGGCCTACACTTCGCAAACCTGTAGTCGGTGCGGGTTCACGCACAAGTCAAATCGGCCGTTGCAGTCGGTCTTCAGATGCGGAGCCTGCGGCTACAGTCTGAATGCCGACCACAACGCAGCCATCAACATCCTGATGCGTGCGGGACTTCCGCACATGTCCGTTCACGGCCCGCGGGCAAGGGGCTACTGCGCGGCGAGGGGCGATCCCGTGAGGGACCCCGGCGACCCGCGAACAAGATCGGTGGTTGACGCTGTCAACTATTCGATACAAGCCCCTGTTCCACACTCTGGCTGCGTATGGAGCCGATTTGCTTGTTGGTCGTACCAAAGACCTCAGAAGTGAACCCGCGTGGCGACAAGCCTATCGTTCTTTGGAACATGGAAAAGCGCGCAACCAGTGTCGACGCAAGGAGTACGTTGGCAAGTTTCCCAGCGAAGTAAAGGTTTACGCCACCTTGTTTGTCCACATGCAACGGTTGTGCCACTTGGCCGATTACGATCCGGATGCTTCGTTTTCCCGCTCAGAGGTACTTCGATGGATGGATGCCAGTCGGGATGCGATTTACGATCTCCAAAGTGTTTCCGACAAGGATCTCCGTGCGTTTGCGGTGTATTTACTGCTTCCCATGAGAGAGTAGACTTGGGGCACCAATCCGGCTCCCGAAGGATGGCATGGCTGATCCGCCCTTCGGGACAGTTCCAGATTGTCGAAACGCTTGGCATCTTCCAGCCGTTTCAGTTACGTCCGAACCTCATTCATCCAGTGCTTTGTTCGTCAGTAGCACGGGCCAACGGCAGCGCGGCGAACACCAATGCTGCGGCTACGAACAGCGACCCGATGTAGTAGATGGTCGCTGCAAAGCCCAACGTCTCGTAAAGGGCTCCGGCAATGATTGGAGAGAGTACTGCCATCAGGAAACCGATACAGGCCACGATACCCAGCCCTGTCGAAGCTACTTCACTGCCAACCACATCAAAGACGGCTGCGGTCAGGATGGGCTGATCGGGGTAGAGAAACAGCCCCAACAGCGCGATCATGATGGTCAGCGGCATCCCGGTATCGAAAATGGTCATGGCGAGGGCAACTAGGCAGGACCACAACAATCCGGGGACCAGCACATTCTTGCGGCCCAGCCGGTCCGACAGGAGGCCGGCCACCGGTTTGGCGAACAATCCGACCGCAATCAACAAGCCCACATGAAAACCGCGCCCCGCCGTGCCCATCTGCAGTTCGTTGCCAAGATACAGGGGCAGGATCGTGACCAGCGCCACCAGCGCCATCGCGCGGAAACCCCGTACGACGGTCAATCCCCAAAGCGCCGGGGTTCGCAGAAGGCGCTTGGTGGCCTCCACGCGCTGTGAGACCGCCACCGTTGGCTGTTCCCGGGTCACCCCGATATTGCGAAAGGTCCAGATGGCCATCGCTCCCAGGAACAAGGGAATCACGGCGTACGCGCTGATCAATTCCCGCCAGCCGAGGAACACCAGCAATGCTCCTGTGACCACGGGGCCGGCCACGTCGCCGACGCTGCCCCCAACGCCGTGTGCG
This sequence comes from Caldilineaceae bacterium, assembly GCA_965219935.1. Classification (GTDB taxonomy): domain Bacteria; phylum Chloroflexota; class Anaerolineae; order Caldilineales; family Caldilineaceae; genus Bin34. The sequence continues at coordinate 4,370,806 of CBDCOU010000003.1, forward strand.
GCCAGAACCGCACCCCGCCGGTGCGGGTAATGGTGGGACAGCGAAGCCGATGCCGGCAGATGCCATATGGAGTGGGAGACCGCCACCACCGCCATGCCAATCAACAACAGCGGATACACCGGGGAGATGCCTATGATCAGGCAACCCACCGCGGCGACGCCCAGGCATGCAGCCAGGAGCTGTCCCCAGTACCGCCTGAGAATGTCAACCACCACGCCTCCGGGCAGGGCAACCAGACCGGAAGCCAGTTCCCGGGCCGACAGGATGCCCCCAACCCCCACGGAGTTGAGTTGAAACGCCGTTTGGATTTCCGGCAACGCCACCACGAAGCTCTGAACAATCCAGTGGAACACGGTATGCCCGGTTGCCAGTCCAGGGACGATTAGCCGACCGCGGGGCGCTGATTCCTGTTGCTCAGGGGAAGATTCCATTGCGCGATGTTCCATGCCATGAACCGATAACCGATCCGCCATTGTGCGTCATGGCAATGCCGACTCCGGAATCTCACCCGTTCGCCATGCCCTGCCTGTCCAAGCGGAGAAGCCTCTGGTCGAAGGAAGGGAGGCCATCTGTGTGGTTTGCTGGTTCTTGGCATCCCATCACAAGGAATTGTGGTATCTGTATCTGCCGTCTCTGCTGTCCGGCGCGCTGTGAGGAAGTCCTGCCCCCGGCTTCCCAATCCGAACCACACTGCGATGATGATGTCCCCTGAAGGCTTCAAACCCATTCCGCAGGTTGCCGGCTACCCAGTGATTGGCACGCTTGAGCCGAAGCGGTACGACCTTCTGACGCTGGTTCGCAGGCAGTACGCCCGTTTGGGACCGGTCTTCCGCATCAGTTCGTTCAACCGGACCTCGGTGGTGCTGGCCGGACCGGAGGCCAACCGGTTGATGCGTACCGAGGGACATCGCTTGTTCACGTCCGTCCCAGCCTGGATCGAGCTGAATCGGGCCTTTGGCGGTAACAATCCCGTCCTGTTGTCGATGGACCCGCCGGACCACGGCAAAATCCGCTCCGCATTGAAACCCGGGTACGCCGGTTCGGCCCTGTATCCCCGCATGGGCCAGCTTCTCGAAAGCCAGTTGCGCCTCATTCAGGCCTGGCCGATGGATACGCCCATCAGCGTCTTTCCCCATATGAAGAGGCTCGTCTGTCTTCTGCTGGGCTATTTGGCGACCAACGAGGATCCCGGCGAGGTGCTGGATGACATCGTCTTTCTTTTTGAGGCCGTGATCAAGATCCACGTGCTGCGCACCTGGCCCGGGTTTGCACGGCACCTGCCCAACTACCTTCGCTCGCGGCGCAGAGTGCTGGCAATGACCAGGCGCATCTGGGAAGAACGGTATGCAGAGGACATGCTCAATGAAGCCGGCGACTTCGTCGCGCTCGTCCGTTCCGCCCAGGCGGAGTTCCCGGAGCTGTTGACGGACAACGATGCCCGCGCTTCCATCATGGGGCCCTTCATCGCCGGCATCGACACGGTCGCCGCCGGGATTTCCTTCCTCCTCTACAACGTGCTCAGTCGTCCCTGGTTGCAGGAGGCGGTCGTTGCCGAGGCCGACGCGGCAATGGCCGACGGTCTCCCAACGCGACAGTCGCTACGCCAAATGGATGTGACCCGTCGGGCAGCCATGGAGACGCTGCGCATGTACCCGCCCACGCCGGTACAGCCGCGTGTGGCAAAGTGCGATTTCGAGTTCCTGGGCCACCGCATTGAGGAAGGGGAACGGCTCATCATCGCCCAGTGCATGACGCACTACCTGCCCGAATTCTTTCCCGATCCCGAGTGCTTCGACATTGACCGTTTCACTTCGGAACGACGGGAACACGCCCAGGCGGACGCCTACGCGCCCTACGGGCTTGGTGCCCACACCTGTCTGGGTGCCTCCACCGCCGACTTGCTGTTTCTCATTGTCTCGGCGGCACTCTTCCATCACTGGCAGGTCGAAATGGATCCGCCCGATTACAACCTCAAGGTGGCCATGCTACCGCTGCCGGCCCCGGATGACAGGTTCCGGATGCGCCTGACCGAGGTGCGTCACACGCCGACGACGTGAGCCGAGACTATCAGATTGCCACGAGGCCCATGCGGTGCCTGCAGTTGCCGGTCATGCAGTGCCGGTGTCGGAACCTGTAATCGGCTTCTCAAGTCGGATAATACGATTGGCTGGCAGGCTGGACGGGTGCTGAAGGAGCGATAAGGATGGCTGACGAGATCCAGGAGAAGCTCGGAGGGTTCGTCAAGGAAAAGCTGGAGGAACGTTTCCGGGACGCCTTCGTGTTCGACCCCATTCTGGTGCGTGAGGAAATTGACGAGTACGGGGATCCCTACCTGCACACCTACATTGTCTATGACGGTGATGACAGCGAGTGGGATTCGTCTTGGATGGCAGGTTTGACCGAACGGATCTTGCCTGTTTCGATCGCACTTGGATTTCCGAGTATTCCCATGCAGTCATATATTGAAAAATCAGACTGGCTGGAGAATCCGCACACCCTTCAAGAGGGTTGGTAGTGTCGCCCGAGGACTTGCTCAATATGGCCGAGGGTTTGGCTAGGGACTTATATCGAATAGTTGACATGCACCCATCGATATCAGGTCCGGACCGTCAGGTTCCGGACCTTGCAGGCGGGGACGGACCCCGTCTGCCTTGTTCACGGGTCTTCGGGGTTGGCTCAATGCCAAACGCCCCTCGCCGTGCAGAAGCCCCTGTCCCACGGGCCTGTCGGATCAGGGGGAAGCCCCTGTCCCGAATGTTGACGGCGGCGTTGCGGTCTGCATTGGCAGTGTGTCCGCAGGCCGTGCACTTGAAGATTGCCTGTGTCTTGCGGTTCTCCTTGTTGACATGTCCACACTGAGCACAGGTTTGCGACGTGTAGGCCGGGTCCACCTTCACCACCAGCCCGGCCTTGTACTCCAGGTTGCGTTCCAGGCGCCCCCAGCCGGAGGCCAGGATCTCCCGATTGAGTCCGGACTTGGCCTTGACGTTCGTGCCGGGCTGCGCGACCGTGCCCTTGGCACTCCGCGTCATGGCCTGGGTGTCCAGATTCTCAAGCACCACGGCTTCCGCCGTGTCCGCCAGCTTGCGGCTGTGCTGGTGGGCGGCGTTCGCGCGCCGGCGCTTCTTCTTGCGGTGCAGTTTCTGCAGCTGGCCGCATATGCGCCGCCCCCGCTTGGACAGCGGCTTCCCGGACTGCCGGGAGCGTTCCCGGGCCTTGGCCGCCTGACGCTGCTTGCGCTTGATGTTGCCATCCGCATTGCCAGGTTGCCTGTTGCCGCCGGAGGAAGGCGGGCCATGTCGAATATGTGTACGGGTTACCTTGCTTTACCACACAGGCACTCCACTCTGCGGCTTGTGCCCCGTTGTCAACTTATGGTTATAAGCCCCTTTGGCTACGGGAGCGGTTTCTCACAGGCGTGGCAGGCCGCGGAGAGCAGACCCGGGCAGTCAGTTCGATCTACTACGCCCTGTTTGTTTGGCTGCTTGTGGCCCGTACCAAAGGTTCGCGCCGTGAAACCGCTTGGCGACAGACCTAGCAGGCCTTGGAGTACGGGAGGTTGCGGTGGCAATGTTCCCACACTGGAAACATTGCCGAATTCCCCTATGAAGTCAGAAAATTTGCATTCTTGATTGTTCAGATGCAGCGAGCGCGCCATCTTGCTGACTACGATCCGAATGCCTCGTTTTCCCGTTCCAGTGTGCTGGATTGGGTGGATGTTTGCCGAGTCACCATCGCGGATTTCGATCGTGTGGGCGTGCAGGAGTGCCGGGCCTTTGCCGTCTACGTGCTCCTTCCGATGAGGAAGGCGTAATCGAGTTTGGATTTGGCACCAGGACTGTGGGGATCGATTTTCCCTGACAACAGTGTGGTTCCGGCGCGGTGCAGCGCGCCCGGCGTGCCAGTTGAACACCGATGTGGCTGAAGCATTGGTTCGGTCCATCCCTGTTGTGTCTTGCCAGCCCGGTCGCTGGTCGCCGAAGCCCTTGGTGCATGGGGTGTGACATGCCAGAGACACCGCTGATCAGATGACCTGCGGAGAGTCCTTGGGGGTTGCAGTTTGGATTCCAAACCCGAGTCTTGCCCCGTCAACAGTTGTTGCCAGACCAAGCTGGTTGTTTGTGGAAACAAATGGGACAAAGCCGACGCAAGATCCTCTACAGTGGTACCACGAACTGCCAATCGGCCGCACTCATCAGTATGGAGTAAACCCATCGTGCGATACACAACGGTCCTGAGCCTGTTCCTGACGGTCTTGCTGCTCGCGTCCTGCTCCCTGCCGGAGTCCATGAACGCGGCGGGATGTCCACCGGGGAGCACCCTGGATTGCTTGTTCGCATCAATGGAAGGCGACGAGTCGGAATCCGAATCAGGGATGTCCGACCGGTTCGAGTGGCCGGCACCGTCTGCCGAGTTCCAGGAAACCTTTGATCCCACCGCTCCGTTCCCCCTTGATCCCGTTGTGATCACCGGCCGTCTGGACAATGGCCTGACCTGGTACATCGCACCGAACGACGACCCCCCGGATCGCGCCCGCGTGGCACTGGCGGTGGGCGTCGGCTCGCTCCACGAGGATGACGACCAACTTGGGGTTGCGCACTTCCTGGAGCACATGCTGTTCAACGGCACCGAGAACTTCACCCAGGAAGAGATGCGCCGCTTCTTCGAAGCCAACGGCATGACAATGGGTCCCCATGTCAACGCCGGCACGAGCTTTGAGCGCACGACCTACTACCTGGACATCGACACGTCCAACCAGGAACTGATGGACAACGCGTTCGTGATCCTGGGTGACTGGGCCATGCGCGGCCTGTTGGAACAGGAGGAGATTGACAAGGAGAAGGGGGTCGTCGAAGAGGAGTGGCGGTTGGCCACGGAGAACGCGAGCGGGCGCATTCAAAAGCGAATCTTAGAGGTGGTGCTTGCCGGTTCGCGCTATGCCGACCGTGATGTGATCGGCGACATGGACATCATCAACGGGTTGACTTCCGAAACCGTCAGGCGTTTCTACGAGGACTGGTACCGGCCTGATCTGATGACGGTCGTGGTGACGGGCAGTGTGGATCCGGAATGGGTTGAGGCCCAAATTCGGGAACAGTTCAGTGCCATGGACATGCCGCCGGAGGCGCGGCCCTCGCCTGAATCGCCCATCATGCCCATGGAAGGCATGACCGTCGCGCCCTTCAGCGATCCGGAGTTCCCCTTCGTGTCCGCGCAAGTGTTTCAACTGGTGGAAACGGAGCCGTTCGAAACGTTGGGGGATGCCAGGCGCCGGTTTGTCGAGGACTTGGCCCAGGACATGTTGAACGAGCGGCTGGATCGCATCAGCCGTGAGCCCGATTCGGCATTTCAGTATGCCGGTATGAGTTCCGGCGAACTCGGGATTGGCGGTGTCTCCCTGGCAAGCCTTTACGTCCAGTTGGCCGAAGACAAGGCTCTACCCGGGTTTGAAGCGGCCCTCACCAATTTGAGACAGGCCATGGAACACGGATTCACGGATGGTGAACTGCATCGGGCCAAACTCAATCTCCTGGAGGCTTATGCCAGCGACTTCGAGGCCTTGGAGACGCGGCGCAACCGGGAAATCCAGGGCAGGATCCTCGGCTTGGTCCAATACGGGGATCCGTTCAGTGGCATTGCCTTCGAATACGACCTGGCGAAACACTACATCCCGACGATCACACTTGCCGATGTGGATGTCTACATTGCCAACGCGCTGGACGTCAACCGCAGCCTCATCTTGTGGGTGGGACCCGACAAGGACGATTTTCAACTTCCGGACGAGGCCGCGGTCCTGGCTGCGGTGGAGGCGGTTGGCGATATGGCAGTCGCGGCCTATGAGGACGACAGCCTGGCTGCCGGTACGGCACTGATGGATGTCCTGCCCGAGCCCGTGGCCTGGGTGACGGAGAGTTACGACGAAAGGACGGATGTCACCGTACTGACCTGGGCCAACGGAGCCACCGCACTCCTGAAGCCGACCGACTTGACCGAAAACGAAGTGCTGCTGGATCTGTCCAGTTTGGGTGGTCTGTCCTTGATCGAAGACGCGGACTACTTCGCGGCCCAGCTGGTGACCACGACCGCCAATGAAAGCGGTGCCGGCCCGTTCGACTACGACGACTTGGAGCAGCTGTTGGCGGGACAGACGGTCAGTGTTTGGTCTTCGCTCGGGCGACTGTCCGAAGGATACGGAGCCAGCGCCGATACGGACGACATTGAAACCCTGTTCCAGCTGATGTACTTGTCAGTCATGCAGCCCCGATTTGACGAGGATGCGTTTCGGAACGCGGTCGATGACCAACGTGTCTACTTGGAAAACCTGCACCTGGACCCGCTGTACCATCTGATCGAGTTGGTTGACAGGGTGTTGTACGACAACTCGACGCGGGAACGTTTCATGCAGGTGGCGGATCTCGATGCCATCGAGTTTGCGGATGCCGCCGGAATCCATGCCGCCCGTTTCGGAACGCTGGACGATCCGGTGGTCGTGATGGCCGGTGACTTCGAGCTGGAAGCGGCCAAGAGGCTGCTGAACACCTACATTGGCTCGCTTCCGGCTGGTGAGGCGGAAGCCTGGACGGACAGGACCGTTGATACCCGGCAAGGTCCGTACATGGAAAGCATTCGCCAAGGGATCGCATCCCAAGTGTTTGTGTACCAGGTACACGTGGACCGCGACCTGGAAGAGTTCAGCGATGCGGACTTGGCGGCCGTGGGTGCGCTGTCCAAGATTCTGGACTCCCGGTACACCGATGAGCTTCGGGAGCAGATGGGGGGCACGTATGGGGTCAGCGCCTCCGTCTCAGCCCGAAACCGGCCAAGCCCCAGTGCAAGTTTCTCGGTGTTCTTCGGAACCAACGAAGAAGACTTTGACGCGATGCGTGATGCTTCCAAGGCGATCATGAACAACATCCTGGATGCCGGGGTAACCCAGGAGGAGGTGGACGCGGCGAAGGCCCAGCTCACCCGCGACCTCGAGAACCGCCAGACTCGCAATTGGTACTGGATTGGGGAATTGGAACGCGAGTTTCTCTACGGGGACAGGGACTTGGCGTTGGTCGACCGGCGCCAGGAATACATTGATGCCATCACCGGAGAGCAGATTTCAGCCGTGGCGGAGTTGCTCCTGCTGCCGGATGGCTTGGTGGAACTGATCCAGTTGCCGGAGGCCAGCGACGAGTGACCGATGTCAAGGCGCGGGAGGCTGCCCGGATTGGGGGTGAATAGCGAGTGGCTGGGCGGCAGCGAGCCGGGTTCTTTCCGTTTTGGCCTTGCTTGCAGTCGCCCCCGTTCGATCGCATCCGCCGACTATTCTCTGGGGCTAGAATTGGCTTCCGCGCAGATTGTTGCCTGTCTCCGGCACACACTTTTCCCTGTAACGTCGTGACCTTACAAGCCCCCAGTTCACGGGATGTGAACGTCTCTGCGGCGGGCCGGGCCGCCGGTCACCATCCGGCTTGGTTGCGGGCCTTCTGGCACTACGATCCGGACTACGCTTATGCGCTAGAGACCTACGAGTACGGGCCCTATAGCACAACCGACCCCTGCTACATTGAGGACGGGGTGCGCCTGAGCCCCAATGCGTACCATGACGAGTTTCTCACCGCCGCCAAGGCCAATCTACTGCGCTTCCTGAAACTGGCAGAGCAGGAATCGCCCGTCACCCGCGAGGTGCCTGTGTGGAATCTGCCGGACCTCCCGCTTGCCCGGCAGTCCCGTCGACGGTTGGAGCCCGACCTGGGGGTTTGGCCGGCAGGGACCCAGGTGCGTCGGGAATCCATGTTGCAGTGGGAGGAAGTGGGCCTGCCCCGGCTGGTGGTGGAGTGCCTGTCGCAGTCCACGACGCACAATGATCTGGTGACCAAACCCGACCTGTACCGCGACCTGGGTGTGGAGGAATACTGGATCTGCCGAGCCCATCCCATGCAGATACACACCGTGTATCAGTGGGATAGCCGGGGACGGTGGCACGAGTGTCCTGTGCCTGGCGAACAGGGCTTGTATTCCCCTGTCTTGGGTACTCAGGTGCGCATTCACGAGGAAGACGGCTTCCAGTGCCAGGACCTGGCGACCGGGCGGTGGATTGAGGCCGATGCCAGCTTCTATGACGAAGGGTACGGTGAGGGGTACGGCGAAGGGCAATACCGGGAACGGCGACAGTCTCTCCTCGCCTTTGCCGAAGTTCTGTGTACAACACAAGAGCTGGCGGATCTTAGGGCGGAGCTGGAGGCTGTAGACCTGCAGGCTTGGCCGAGCATCAAGGACTTGTATGGGAGGTATCGCCCCGAAGGCAAGGGCTCACACTGACCGCTGGTCCAGTCGGATCGATCACTTGGGGAGGGATTGCATGTCGTGCACTGCACGTAGGATCTGCCTGCGGTTTTTGCGTGTACTACGAAGCTCAGTTCACGCGCGAACTTGAGAACCGTCAGTATGGCAATTGGCACTGGATCAGTGAACTGGGGAGGGGATTCCTGTACGGGGACAGGGATTTGGATGCAGTCGAACGAGGCTAGGGGTATATTGATGCTGTCACCGCAGAGCAGTTCTCGGCCATGGTGGCATTGCTCCTGAAGCTGGATGGGCCGGTGGAGCTGATCCAGTTGTCGAAGGGGAATGGAGATTGGCTGGGGACTGGCCGTGATCGAGTAGCTACGCGTCTACGCATTAGCGAATTGGCTGAGGAACATTCTCATTGACTGGAGGTTAGAGTGCAGGACTTAGGAAAACTGGAGAGGATTCCCGTTCGCGACGTTTGGGAACATGAGGCTCATGATTTTACGCCGTGGTTGGCTGAGAATCTCAGTGAGCTGGGGGAGGCCTTGGGCCTGGACCTCGACGATGCGCAGTATGAGGAAGAGGCATCAGTAGGTTCTTTCTTCGTCGACATATTGGTACAGGGGGTTGAAGGAGATCGGCCTGTCATCATCGAGAATCAGTTGGAGAAAACAAACCACGATCACCTAGGAAAGCTTTTGACATACGCGGCCGGTTACAATGCTGGCGTGATTGTCTGGATTGCTGGTGAGTTTACAGATGAACATCGTGCAGCGGTGGATTGGTTGAATCAGGAAACTGGAGCAGGTGTGGATTTCTTTGGAGTCATTGTTGAGGCTTGGAAAATTGGTGCTTCTCAAGTGGCACCACACTTCACTGTTGTTGCCATGCCCAATTCTTGGTCAAATCGTGGCAAGTTGGGTATGTCCACAAATCCCACTTCAGAGAGGCAGGAGCGCCAGCGGGAGTTCTTTCAAAAACTCGTTGATACCATGCGTGAAGAGCATGAGTTCACTAGACTCAAGAAAGCAGATGCCAAGAGTTGGGTTACGTTTCCATCAGGCACCAACGGTGTAGTATTTGCCGCTGCCTTTGGTCGTCGCGGTGTTGCTCGAGTTGAGCTGTACCTCTACGGTGAGACTAACCGGAACAAGTCAATATTTGACAAATTGTCTCTGTCTCGGAAAGAGATACACTCTGAGTTCGAAAGTGGATTGAATTGGGAACGCATGGATTCCAAGAAAGCTTGCCGAATCTCGATTACCCGTGAGGGTAGTATTGATGACGATGACGATGCACTAGAAGACCTGCGCAATTGGATGGAGAAAAATTTGTTGAAATTCAAGCAGGTTTTTCCGAGTCTTTTGGAAGATATTGTTCAGTAAGACATGCGATTGCCCTGAGTAGTGGGAGGGCATCAAGCCTTGAGTCCGCCGGCGGTCAGCCCCCGCACATACTGGCGCATGCCGAACGAGAACAGGATTACCAATGGAATGGACGCTGTGATGTAGGCAGCCATCCGGGGGCCGATGTCCGTTACGCCAATCTCCGAGGTGAACTGGGTCAATGCCACAGCCACCACCTGCCGTTTAGGCGAAGAGATTGCAACCAATGGCCACATGAACTGGTTGTAGGTCGTTACCAGCCGGACCACCGCCACCGTAACCAGAATGGGGATGGACAGCGGCACCGCAATCCGCCAGAACGCCTGCAGTTCGGTCGCGCCGTCGATGCGGGCGGCATCGAAGAATTCTTCCGGCAGGGTTGCGAAGAAGCTGCGGCAGAGCAGGAGCGCAAACACTTGGCCGCCGGATGTCCACGGGAGGATGAGAGCCCAGTAGGTATTCTCAAGCCCCATGTTCAGGATGAGCACGTAGGCCGGAATCAGCGTCAGGATGGGTGGGATCATCAACAGGGCCAGGATCCCGGTATAGATGATCTCCTTGGCTGGGAACCGGTGGCGCGCAAAGACATAGCCGGACAGGCTGGATAGCAGCAGCGTGGTTGCACAGGCCGAACCCGACGTGATGATCGAGTTGACAATCGAGCGACCGATGACCGCCCAGCCCAGGGCGAAGTTTTCCCAGCGATAGGGATTGGGCATCGACCAGAAACGTCCGTAAATCTGGCCGTTGTCCTTCAGGGCCAGCACCGCCAGGTAGACGATCGGCACGAAGGTCAGGATCAGCAGGAACAACAGGATGATGGTGATGATCGTCTGGCCCAGGGACAGGCGCAGGCGACGCATCGTGGGTGACATCGTTACGGCGGACATGGGTCAGGCCTCGAACTCCGTCGCGGTGCGCACGTAGCGCATGTTGATGATGGTGCCCACCAGGATGATCAGGAACAGGATCATGCCGATGGCGGAGGCGACCCCCATGCGGTCCATGCGCATGGCCATGTAGTACAGCTCCAGGGCCGGAACATACGTCGAGTCGCCGGGTCCCCCGCCCGTGGTGAGAAACACCAGTTCGAAGGTCTGCACGGCGTTGATGAAGTTGAGGATGAGGAGGAGCTTCACCTGGCCCATCAGCAGCGGCAGGTCGATGTTCCAGAACCGCCGGAAGACGTTGGCCCCGTCAACCCGGGACGAATCGATGACCTCGTCCGAAATGGAGATGAGTCCACCGTAGAAGATCAGCAGGGCAAAGGCGTTGACCCAGGGCACACCGATGAACAGCACCGAACTCAGGGCCACCTTCGGATCCCCGTACCAGACCCGCGACCAATCGGACTTTCCCACCAGGTCCAGGAACTCGTTCAACAGGCCGATGGACGGATCGTAGATGTTGTTCCAGACCAGGATTTCAACCACGGCCGGCAGCACGATCGGGACCACGAAGAGCGTCCGCATCCAATACTGGGTGTAGCGGTTCTTGAGATTGAAGACCAGTTCCGCCACCAGGAGCGGCATGGTCATCGTCTTGACAATGGAGACCACCACCAGAATCAGGGCGTTGCGGAAGCTGGCAATGAAGAACCGATCCGACATCAGGAAGCGGAAGTTCTCCAGTCCAACCCAGGGCGAATGGCCTGAGGGGGTCCAGTCCGTAAAGGCATGGTAGAGGCCCGAGAACGCCGGATAGTAGTTGAAGGTCAGCAGGAACAGGAGCGTCGGCAGGATCAAAAGATAGGAGAACCGCGCACGCCACACGGCTGCGAGGCCGTTCAGCGGTCCCGCGGAGTGCTGTACCCACATCCGGCGGCCGCCGGTGGTGAAGATGATGAGCAGGATTGCACCGGCCAGCAGAAGGGCCACCAGGCCCGCGGTGGCGGTGATGGCCATGTTGCGGGTTCGAGCGGCGGTGGCCAGGCCGGCGGATTGCTGTATGCGGTCCAGCACCTGCACCTGTCCGTCCGCCAGGCCAAATGCCAGGCGCGTACCGTCCCCGGTCAAGGCGATTTGCCGAATCTCGCCGTCCGGCTTCAGTTGCCGGACAATGGACCCGTCGGTATCCAGGTACAGAACATTGCCCCGATCGTCCTGGGCCATCAGGACCTGGCCATCCGCGGACATCGCGACGTCCGTTACATCCGATTCCGCCTTGGCGGTCCAGATTGGCTCCCCGTTGGCTCCATTGATCAGTGTGATGCCGCCGTCGGTGGTGCCTGCCAGAATGCGGCCCCCGGACCGGGAGACCGCCAAGGCATCAATGTCGTATTCCAGACGCGTCGTCAGCAGCTGGCGTCCCGTCTTCGAGAAGATGGACAGCCGGCCGTCATGGGCTCCCATCACGACGCGCGCGTCGTCGCCGGTGCCGTAGATGGATACTGCACCCACACCCAGACCGCGTTCATCCGTCCACAGCAGTTCCCCCCTGCTGTCCATGACATAAACCTGCATGTCGTCGGATGCGCCGGCGACCAGCGACCCGTCGCGGGATATCGCGACGGAATTGAAGGTCCTGGATGCCTTGGTCCGGCCCAGTTCCTCGCCGGTTTCCCCGTCCAACAGGTAGAGGAATCGGTCTTCGGACGAGATCGCCAGTCGACTTCCGTCCTCGCTCCAGGCAAGGCCGGTAATGCTGTTGCCGGCGGTGAAGGTCCAAAGTTCCTGGCCGTCCGCATCGCGTACCGACACTTCGTTGGCACGCGTGCCGACGGCGACGCGTTGGCCGTCGGCCGACATGGCCAAGCCGGTGATCGGGCTGGCGAGGTCGTCCGACCAAATCTCCCCGCTCTGCGCCCATACGGGGCTCGGAGCAGCGGCCCACCAGCAGGCCAGCAACAAGGCACCGACTGTCAGCCAGCGTCGGAGTTGGACAGTCACGGTCCGGGTGGGTTCGGAAGCATGGCGGTGGCCGGCATGGGCACTAACCGCGCCGGCCCCGCGCCCAAGGCAGCCCGGTCCGGCCAAGGCCGAACCGGGCCGGTTCAACAGTCAGATCAATAGGGACCGGCGGCAATGTAGCCGGGCGGCCGCTTCTCGGGACTTTCCAAATCCTCTTCGGTGAGGTTCAGAAAGACAAGCAGGTCGTCGAAGCTCTCTTCCAACAGTGCCTGATAGTCGGCCGCGAACTCCTCCGCGGTCCGGGTTCCGGCAAAGAACTCCTGCACCATGATCGACCAGATGCGCTTGGAGTCCTCATGCTTGAAGAAGCCGCGGGCCACTTTGTCGCCGGGCGCCCCCGGTTTTTCGTAGTTGCCCACGAAGACGCTGTTGGCAAAGATGTCCTCCCACGGAGAGGGCATCGTCACGCCCTTGATCAGTGGCGGACCGGCAATGCCGCCCTGCAGGTTCTCCGTGTCCAGCTTGTTCTCAAGGAAGATCCGCATGCCCTCGGGACTGGTCCAGAACATGACGAAGTCTGCTTCCAGGTCGTTCTGGGCCCGGTTCTTCTTGGGCAGGGCCAGATAGCCCTGCGTCAGTTCGTTGGCCCGGGCACTGCCCTGCACACACGGTCCCTCGATGTTCGGAAACGCGAAGCGGCCGTATTCGAACTCGACCGCCGCGGCCGCCGATTCGTCATCCACCTCGCCGGCACCGGCGTACTCGCCCTGGGCCAGCGACCGGATGTCCTTGGGGAAGCTTGTGAAGAAACCGCCGTGGACCATGCGCATGGCCGCCTGCTGGGTCAGGAACAGCGGATAGGCATCGGTCATGCCGGCCCAGCCTTCCGGAACGAACCCGTGCTCGGTCTTGAAGACGCGCCCGATCTGGGTCATCATCTCAACCGTGCACTCGTTGTTGAAGCCGATGTCGCCGTCCTGCAGGGCGCGCAGGTGGCGCACGATGTTGGCCGAAACACGATCGGGATCATCATTGCGGACATCGGTGGGGTCGTACTCCCAGACGTCATCGATGCCTTCCCGGAAACACCAGTCGCCTTCCTGGCACTGAATGATTTGCATGTCGTCGCGATGGTACTGGTCCATCGCGGAGCGCATCAGCCACGGCATGCGGCCGCCGCCCCAAATCTGTTCGGTGGTGCCTTCCATGGCAATCGGAATGTAGCCGGCCGCCTTGACCTTTTCGCTGTACTCGACCAGCTGGTCCCAAGTGGGTTGTACCGGCACGTCCGTGATGCCGGCCTCGGCGAAGATGTCCTTGTTGTAAACCCAGAAGGTCTGCACCGACATGTACGGCAGGCTGTACATCTCGCCGGTCGCCGGATCCCGTACCAGGTTCAGGCCCCACGTCTGGAAGCTGTCTTCCCAGGTGGCTCCCGTATAGGGATTGGTCTGGCTCAGGTAGGGTCCCCAGTTGACCAGCCGGCCTTCCTGGGCGAACTCCCGCAGATGCGGGGTTTCAATCAGCGATACCCGCGGCTCGTCGGAAGTGAACTGTGTGCGGAGCCACGTCAGGTAGGCGTCGGGGCCTGTGCCCGGGGCCTTGAGTTCCACAACCACGTTGACGCCCGGGTTGATGGCCATGTAGGCATCGGCCAGCGCCTGATAGGTCTGGATGTCATTGGAGGAAATCGAGATGACGATTTCGCCCTCGAGGGCCGCCGCTTCCTCCTCGACGGTTTCCTCGATCTGGACTACTTCCTCTTCAGCGGCCGGCTCCTCCGCGGGAGCGGCTGGCTCCGCAGCCGGTGGGGCACCGCAAGCCGCCAGCATCAAGGCCGCGAGCAGGCACCCGACTAGGGTCCATCGAATGCGTCCGGTCATGTATTTGTTTCCTCCTGGCAGGCACTAAGTTGGCCCTCTGGACATCGATCGGCAGGACCGGATGACGTCTGTACGCCTCCTGGAATCCCCAAGATCGGGTCCCGAAAAACCGTGACCTGCGCTGTTGCGTGGTGCCTCAATGGTACAAAACATGGAAACTCAGCCCTAACGACCGGTATGGCACCGCCTGCGGGAGATGCCAGCCGGTTGCTGTCGCACCGTAACCCGGAGTGCTGCCCTTAAGGCGCTTTCAGCCCCTCCGCTGTAGGTGCAGTTGCGACGACGGGCTGTGTGTTCACCTTTGTTTGGGCCCATTGGAGGGGGCGAAGTCGTCGCGCTTCCGCACAATGCACACGGCCTCAACCGTAGAGATGACCTGCCCGTCTCCGCGGCCCGTCAACTGCTGTATGGTGCAGGGGCCATCCGGTGGCTGCGGACTGGCAATTTTCGTCACCGGACAGGGCTTGACCGTGGACGGGGGCTGCAGAGTTCGGGATTGTCGGCGGGACGGGGGTCGGGAGTGCTTCCGAGGCCGTGAGGCATCGGGTCTACCCTGGCTGAGGAGACGGTGAAGGTGGTCCGGTCGGACCATTGGTGGCGAGTTTGCCTGGCCGCTCGTTATCCGGCCTTGCCGCGCCCGCGTCCAACGCAGGGCAGTGTTGACAGATTTGGCAAACCTGGCCCAGGCCTGTTGATCGAACCCTGTCCCGATTGCCGGTGTGAGGTTCCCTACGGACCTGTGCGGGATCCTCGGAAATACCGGCCTGCCGCGTCGAGGAATTCCTCGGCGGTCGGGACTGCCATCCAAGCCTGTACCATCTGCCGCGCAGGCATGGGAGCGACGCCCTGCCGCATCAGCTTCCGCAGTTGTTCCGCAACCGTATCTCCATAGCGGAACCGCGCAAGGTCGGTGATGAACTCGGCGACTTCCGCGGCCTGGTCTTCCAACCGTTGCCGCTGTTGTTCCAGCCGGGCATCCTTTCCCTTCAGCAGTTCGTCCTGTTCCGCCAGCAGTTCGTCCTTCCCCTCCAGCAGTTCATCCTTCTCGCGGTCGCTGGGCAGCGGCTCGCCCGTTTCGGGATCCAGAAGCCGATAGCCACCGTCGGTTTCCTCACGGTGCAGTGCCTGTGAGAGGAGGATGTCACAGTCCAGGGCCGGCGCGTAGGCGGACCACGAACGCGCATCCGCATCCCAATGGGACCCCAGCGGTTCGTAGCGGTCCTGCTCCAGCCGCCAGCCCATCAACGGGCCGTCCGGCAGCAGCAGGCCGGTCTCAAAGTGGACGGGGTCCCTGGAGTCGACCGGATCCAGAATCCAGTACTCTCGGACACCCATCCCGGCGTACCAGTCCTTCTTGTCCCCCAGATCGTTGGCGACGGTGGACGAGGACGCGACTTCAATGACACAGTCCGGGGGACGGGGCATGTCCCAACGACGCAGGGAACCGCGCCCGGTGTTGGGGAAGGGCATGACGATCAGGTCCGGGTCGCACCGCTGCGCTCGGCCGCGGGCATCGACGAAGTGGAGCCCGATTTCCTGGTTGACGGCGAAGGGGCGGCCGCGCCGCCGCAGAAGGGCGGACAGGGCACCAAACAGGTAGCGCAGGATGACGACGTGTCTCGGGGCCACGGACATCTCGTCGCTCCTGGGCCATTCGGCGGGGTATTCCGGGGTGTTCCAGGAAGGGATGGGTGTGGACAGGTCCACCGGGGCCGCCGGTTCGGCCGTGAGCGGTTCCTCCGGTCCGGTCCAGGGTTTGGTGATGGCCATCGGTCGCCTCCCTTGCAAGCGGGATCATTGTACCCGGTATGCAACCATTCGTACTGGCCGGCGTGCCGCGCGGCATGGTTGCAGGACACGGTTGTCCGGGTGTGGGCCGGTGAGACCCTCCGACACGGTGTCAAGCTCGTTGATGGGGACATGCCCACCGTGGCCGGGCCGGTTTCCGGTCCCATCGCGCTTGGCGCCGACTACTCGGCCCGGCATGCCCATCGTGGCCGGCACCGTTTCACTTTGTTGATTTTGTCCGGGCAACCACAGGCGACAACGGGCGTGCTGTGCCGAATGTCGTCAAGACAACCGGTATCGACACGATGGGACACAGGAGAGCCGACCCGTTGACAGTGGACAAATGCCAGTATCAACGAAACTGAAACAGTGCCGTGCCGAAGCCCATTGGCATTGCCTGTGTGTCGGTTGTATATTGATTCCCCACCGGCGGCAGCCCCGACCCCCCTCCAGGAACTTCGACAGCGTGTCCAAGGTACTCTTAATTTCTTCGCTCGCACCCTCCGTCAACGAGCAGATCACGCAGCATGCCGGTTCTGATCACCAGGTGTGCGTCCGGCCGTTCGACCTACCGGCGGACGAGCGCAACCGCCTGCTGGCAGAACACGACTGTCTGGTGCTGTTTCCCGGCGTGCTGGACGACGAGGCCGTGCGGGCCGCTGCCAACCTGCAGCTGATCCAGTTGGTGTCGGCCGGCTACGACCGGATCAATGTGAAGCTGTGCCGGGAACTCGGGGTGCCCGTGGCCAACAACGGCGGCACCAATTCCCTGGACGTGGCCGAACACGCGCTGATGCTGATGCTGTCGGCCCTGCGCCGGTTTGCCGACTTCGACTGCTTCGTCAAGGCCGGCCAATGGCGGGGCATCGATTCGGGCACCAATACGTTCACCCTGGACGGCAAGACGGTTGGCATCATCGGGTTCGGCAACATTGGCCGGCGTGTTGCGGGCCTGTTGCGGCCGTTTGGTTGTCACGTGATCTTCAGCGACGCATTCCCGCCGCCGGAGGATGTGTCCGCCGGACTGGGCGCGCGGCAGGTTGGCCTGGAGGAACTGTTCGCCCAATCCGACCTGATCACCATCCACGTTCCCCTGAACGACGCCACGCGCAACATGGTGAACGCCGACAGCCTGGCCCTCATGAAACCCACCGCTTGGCTGGTCAACACCTGCCGCGGCGAGGTGGTGGACGAGACGGCTCTGCACACCGCCCTGGAGCGGCAGCAGATTGCCGGTGCGGCCCTGGACGTCCTGGTCAAGGAACCGCCCCCGCCGGATCACCCGTTGCTGTCGCTGGACAATGTAATCTTCACCCCCCACACGGCCGGGGTCACCTTCGACTCCTTCTCCCGGCGGGGCGAGTTCATCTTCAACAACATTGATCGGGTTGCACGCGGGGAAGAGCCGCTCGCGCTGGTCAACTGAGTCCTGTTCGGCCCCGGATGCCGGACTCCAAAACGGAAACTGCAGACATGAAACTTGGCTTCAGCTCATGGGGCATGCCCAATGTCCCGGTGGATCACATCATTGCCAGCCTGGCGGAAATGGGATACGACGGCGTTGAACTGACCGTCAAACCCGGTTACTCGATCGCACTGGACACCCTGGACGAGGCCTACCGCAAGTATGTGGTGCGCCTTCTGGACATGCACAACCTCGAACTGCCGGCCTTGGCCTGCCACCAGAGTCTGGTGGAACAGGATTCGGACCAGGCGGCGGAATGCATGCGCCTCCTTAAGGGGGCCGTCGACTTGGCCGTCGACTGGGCCCGCGGCGGTACGCCACCCTGTCTGGACACCACCGCCGGCGGCAGCCCGGACGACTGGGAGCCCCTGCGACCCCTGCTGGAGGACAGATTGGGCGAGCTGACCGGCTATGCCGCCGAGCGCGGGGTGGTAATCGCCATCGAACCGCATGTCGGTACCATGCTGGATACCCCGCCGCGCGTGGTGGAGCTCATTGACTCAATGGGTTTCGACAATCTGCGGGTCAACTTCGACATTTCTCACTTCAATGTGATGGGAATCGACATCGAGACCTCGGTGTCCGCCTTG
The DNA here is from genome assembly GCA_965219935.1 of Caldilineaceae bacterium. Classification (GTDB taxonomy): domain Bacteria; phylum Chloroflexota; class Anaerolineae; order Caldilineales; family Caldilineaceae; genus Bin34. Next base: position 4,389,046 of record CBDCOU010000003.1, read on the forward strand.
GCGCCGCTGTCGGCCCACACCCACGTCAAGGACGAACGGGGCATGGCACCGGACCACGATTTCCTTATTCCCGGCGAGGGCGAGTTTGACTACGTGACCTACCTCAAGGCGATGCGCCGCCACGGCTACACCGGGTTCATCTCCGCTGAAATTTCCGTCATGGTGCAGCGCCGCGAGGGGTACGACGCCATCGCGGCGGCGCAACAGACGTACGATGTGCTGGATGCGGCCTTCAGGGAGGCTGGCATCGACCGCGGCTGACGTGCCCGCTTTCTCATTCATCAAACCAGGCAGATATATATGAATGGCGCCAGCAGCATGATGCACACGCTCGTCAACAACGACGTGACTGTGTGTTTCTGCAACCCCGGCACTTCCGAGATTTCGTTTGTCGGGGGCCTCGACGCAACGGACAAGATGCGGGGTGTGCTCTGCCTCTTTGAAGGTGTGGCGACCGGTGCCGCGGACGGCTACGGCCGCATGAAGGATTGGCCGGCGGCCACGTTGTTGCACCTGGGACCGGGCCTCGGCAACGGCGTCGCCAATCTGCACAACGCCCGGCGGGCCCAGACCCCTGTCGTCAACATTGTGGGCGACCATGCCACCTGGCATCTCAAGCACGACGCGCCGCTGACCTCGGACATTGAGGCCATCGCCGGCGCGGTGTCCGGCTGGTACCACTACTCGGGTTCGGCCCGGGACCTTCCCGGCGACACGGCCCGCGCGGTCCAGGCCTCGTTGCGACCTCCCGGCCAGGTGGCCACCCTGGTGCTGCCGTCCGACGCCGCTTGGGATCCGGGCGGCCCGCCGGCGGGGCGGCTGGAGCCGGCGCCGCAGCGGTCGGTACCGCCCGAACGGGTGACCGAGATCGCGAAAATCCTGGCCAAGGGCGAGGAGGTCGTGCTGTTGGTGGGCGGTCGCGGTTTCAGGGCCGAGGGCCTCCGCCATGCCGCGGCCGTCGGCGCGCGCACCGGCGTGCGCGTGCTGGGCGACCGGGTCAACAGCCGCATGGAGCGGGGTGCCGGACGCTACGACCTGATACGCATCCCCTACCCGGTGCCCCAGGCGATTGCCCTGCTTGAGGGCACCAAGCACATGGTGCTGGCCGGTGCGACGATTCCGGTCGGCTTCTTCGGCTATCCGGACCAGCCCAGCCGCTCCGCGCCTCCGGACTGCGAGTACCATGTTCTGGCAGAGTCCGACGAGGACGTGATCGGAGCCCTTTCGATGCTGGCCGAAGAGATTAGCGCCACACCGGATCCGACCCGGGCCGGCCGGTACGATCCGCCGCCCTTGCCCACCGGCGACATTGCCATCGAAAAGGTATGGGCGGCCGTCGCCCACCTGATGCCGGAAGACACCATCGTCTCGGACGAGGCGGTTACGTCGGGACGGTCCTCCCAGGGCCAGACGGCCGGGGCGCGGCCCCACGACTGGCTGAACATCACAGGCGGTTCCATTGGCCAGGGCCTGCCCGCGGCTCTGGGCGCCGCGATCGCGTGTCCGGACCGGCAGGTGTTTGCCATGGAATCGGACGGGTCCGCCATGTATACGCTGCAGGGCCTGTGGTCGATGGCCCGGGAACAGTGTCAGGTGCTGACCATCATGTTCAACAACGGCGCGTACCGCATTCTGCAGGGCGAGCTGGAACGTTTGGCGCCGGACGCCACGGGCCAAACCAGCAAGGCCATGCTCGATCTCACGCGTCCCGACATCGACTGGGTGTCCTTGTCGCAGGGCATGGGGGTCGAGGCCAGTCGGGCCAACAGCTGCGAGGAACTGGTCGATCAGATGCGTTCGGCCCTGACCAATCGCGGGCCCCGCTTCATTGAAGTATTGGTGTAGCCCAAGGCAGTTACCAGGAGGTGGTACGCATGGCGGCGGAGATTTCCAGCCAGGACGTCGAGCACTGGCTGTCCCTGTATGAGCAGATGTATCGCATCCGCTGTTTCGAGGAGGCGGCGGACAACCTGTACACGCGCGGCCTGATGCCCGGCATCGCACATCTCTATATCGGGGAGGAGGCGGTGGCCGTCGGGGTCTGCAGCGTGTTGCGGGACGACGACTGGATTACCAGCACGCACCGGGGACACGGGCACTGCCTGGCCAAAGGCGCCGACCTGGACCGCATGTTTGCGGAACTGCTGGGACGCGCCACGGGTTACTGCGGAGGCAAGGGCGGGTCCATGCACATTGCGGATCAGGACACCGGCAACCTCGGAGCCAACGGCATTGTCGGGGGCAGCACGGCCATCGTGGCTGGGGCGGGCCTGTCGGCCCGGATGCGCGGTACGGATGAAGTCGCCGTGGCCTTCTTCGGCGACGGGGCTCTGGGACAGGGCCAGCTGTACGAGTCGATGAACATGGCCGCACTCTGGAATCTGCCTGTGCTGTATGTCTGCGAGAACAACCAGTACGGCGAATACACCCCCAATGATCAGACCATTGCCGGCGAGATCCTGGATCGGGCCCGGGCGTTCGGCATCCCGGCGCATGAGGTTGACGGGCAGGACATTCGGGAAGTGTCGCGGGTGGCCGGGGAAGCCGTCGCCGCGGCCCGCCGGGGCGACGGCCCCTCCTTCCTGCAGTGCACCACCTACCGCTACCGGGGTCATCATGTCGGGGACGTGGATCGTCCCTACCGCACCAGGGCGGAAGAGGAGGAGTGGCAGACTACGCGTGATCCCCTGAAAACCCTGGCCGACTGGCTGGAGATCGAGTTTGAAGTGGCGCCCGAAGTGGTCACACAGCTGGAGGACGAAGTGCGGACGGCTGTGGACGATTCAGCGGCGAAGGCCCTGGATGAACCAATCCCGGAGGCTTCGGAGGTGACAACCCATGTCTACGCCTAACGGTACCGTGCGCGAAATTACCTACGGCGAGGCCGTGCGCGAGGCGATTGCCGAGGAGATGCGCCGCGATCCAACCGTGTTCATGATCGGTGAGGACATCGGAGCCGCGGGCAGCGTCTTCAAAATCCTGACCGGTCTGCAGGCGGAGTTCGGTGCCGCCCGGGTCATTGATTCGCCCATCTCCGAATCCGGCATCGCCGGCATCGGTGTGGGGGCCGCCATGACCGGCATGCGGCCGATCGTGGAAATCATGTTTGGCGACTTCACCACGTTCGTTATGGACCAGATGACGAACCAGGCCGCCAAAACCCACTACATGTCCGGAGGCAAGCTGCGCGTGCCGATGGTGCTGCGCACCACCATGGGGGCCGGCAGGGCGTCGGCCGCCCAGCACTCCCAGTCCCTGCACGCCTGGCTCAGCCATGTGCCGGGCATGAAGGTGGCCCTGCCGGCCACGCCCCGGGATGCCAAGGGCCTGCTCAAGAGCGCCATCCGGGACGACAACCCGGTTGCAATCTTCGAGGACAAGATGATGTACAGCGTGACCGGTCCTGTCGAGGAGGGAGAATTCCTGATCCCCCTGGGACAGGCGGAGATCAAGCGGTCGGGCCGGGACATCACGATCGTGGCCACCAGCAGCATGGTGCAGGAAGCCCTGACGGCTGCCGAGCGTCTGGCCCAGGTTGGGCTGGAGGCCGAGGTCGTGGATCCGCGCACTATGGTTCCGCTGGACACCGACACGCTGGTCGAGAGCGCCAAGCGGACCAGTCGTGCCATGGTGGTGGACGAGGGCTGCGAGCGGTACGGAGTCACCGGTGAATTGGCTTCCGTCATTGCGGATGGTGCCTTCTACTACTTGGATGCGCCGGTGCGGCGCCTGGGTGCCATGAATGTGCCGGTGCCGTTCGCCCCGTCCCTGGAGGAGCAGACCATTCCCAATGCGGACGGCATCTTTGAAACAGCGCGCACCCTGTGCGGTGCGGCCTGAAGGCTGAACGGCCATGCCACACGAAGTGATCATGCCGGTCCTGGGCATGAACCAGGACACCGGCACCCTGTTGCGCTGGCTGCGCCAAGAGGGCGATGCGGTGGCCGTCGGCGATCCCGTGATGGAGATTGCCACGGACAAGATCACCGTCGAGATTGAGTCCCCGGCCGACGGCGTTCTGGCCGGCCTGTCGGCTGCGGAAGGAGAGGAAGTGCCGGTTGGCCGGGCCGTGGCCTGGGTACTGGAACCCGGTGAATCCCTGCCTGCCGACGCACCGGCCGCGCCTGCGGCAGGGCCCGAGCCTGTTCCTGCCGGAGAAGCTGGGTTGCCTGATACACCGGCTAGGCTGCCGGCTGCCTCGCCGGTCGCGCGCCGGCTGGCCGCGGAACTCGGCATCGACCTTGCCGAGGTCGAAGGTGTGGACGGGCGCATCACCAAGGCGGATGTCGAACGGCATCATGCTGCAGCGCAGGCCCTAGTCGAAGGGCCGGTCCTGGCCTCGCCCAAGGCGCGCCGCTTGGCACGCGAACGCGGCCTTGAGTTGGCCACCATCTCCGGGAGTGGCCCCGACGGTGCGGTTTTGGCCGCCGATGTGGAGGGATATGTCTCGGTAGCCAAGGATGCCCCCGGTCCGCCACCAGCGGACGCGGTGGAACTGGAACCGAGCCGCATGTGGCAGGTCATGGCCAGTCGTCTGACCGAAAGCTGGCAGACCGTCCCACACTTCTACCTCTCCCGGACTGTGGATGCCTCCCAATTGCTGGCGTGGCGCGACGCCCTGCGCCGACAGGGCCGGGAGGACATCGCGATTTCGGATCTTCTGCTGCGCATCACCGCCGCATCCCTGCGGGAACATCCGCGCCTCAACGCCAGTTGGCGGGATGGCCATATCCAGCAGCATCCGCAGGTGAACATCGGCATGGCCGTGGCCGTCGCGGACGGACTGCTGGTACCGGTATTCCACGATGCGGACAAGCTGTCCCTGTCGGAACTGGCCGACCGTCGGCGCCATCTGGTGGAGGCAGCCCGTGCGGGAGAACTGACACTCCCGGAGATGACGGGCGGAACCTTCAGCATCACCAACCTGGGCATGTTCGGCGTGGAGGAGTTCAAGGCCATTGTGAATCCGCCGGAGGCCGCGATCCTGGCGATTGGAGCCATCCGCGATGCCGTGGTGGCCGTCCAGGGCGAACCGGCGGTGCGGCCCGTGTTCAATCTGACATTGTCCTGCGACCATCGGGCCGTGGACGGCGCGTTGGCCGCGCGGTTCATGGCCACGCTGCACGACCGCATGGAGACGCCCATGCTCCTGCTGGACTGAGCGCCACGGCCGCCCGAGCATGAAACTGAGTTGCCTGCCGGTTTCACTGTATGCGGATTTCGTATCCGGCCGCCGTTCCTTGCCGGATTGGTTTCGCATTGCGGCGGATCTGGGTTTGGACGGGGCCGATGTTAGCGTGGCCCACTTCGACTGGAGCGACCGCGCCGAGTTGGACCACCTGCGCGACTGCGCGCAGCAGGCCGGAGTCCGCATCGCGATGGTGGTGACCTATTCCGACTTCACCCTGCCGGAGCCGGAGGCCAGGCGGCGGGAACAGGCAGCGGTCCATGCCCAGATTGAGGCGGCCGCCCATCTTGAGGCACCGTACGTTCGCTTGACGGCCGGACAAAGCTGGCCGGGGGTGTCCCGGGCGGATGGCATGGCCTGGGCTGCCGAAGGCCTGTCGCAGGCAGCCACGTACGCCAGCGGACTTGGGGTTACCGCGCTCTACGAGAACCACACGCGGGGCTCCGTCTGGCGCTGGAACGACTTCAGCCAACCGGCGGACCGGTTTCTGGAGTTGGTTGAGACAATCGAGGGCAGCGATCTGGCAGTACTGTTCGACACGGCCAACAATCTGGCCCTATGGGATCGGCCGGAGGCCGTGCTGGCCCGGGTGCGGAGCCGGGTGGCTGCCGTCCACCTCGCGGACATCGAGCAGTCTGGTTTCTTCAGGCCCGTGGTTCCGGGCACCGGAACCAGTCCCCACGCATCAATCCTCAAGGTCCTGTGGGATGGCGGTTTTGACGGCTGGATCAGCGTGGAGGAAGCCAGCGGGAACGGTCTTGACGGATTGGCTGCCGGTTTCAGGCATGCCGACGCGGTGTGGCAGGCCGTGGGAGGCACTCCCCGGGCCGGTGCAGGAGCTGTTCAACCGGATTGCTGACTTGATTCCCGCGGATCGAGACTGCGCAGACTTGGCTGCCGCCGGGCGAAGCACAAACCAGTCGCACAGCCTCAATGTCCCGGATAGGATCCGGGTCCGCGGTTGACGAAGGGTTGTCGGTGCCGGATGGTCGCGGACACGTTCGGTGCCCGAAGGCATGGGACGGCGGCTGTGGCGACAAGCCATCCCGGAAAATTCGCCGGAGACTGTGGTGCCAGCGCAAAATCTGCGAACGTGACAAACTGCCAAACCAAAATGGGAACACGGACCATGACGCACATACGGGTGTTGGCACTGGGACTGGTGGCGCTGATCGCTTTGGTCGGCTGTTCAGGAATCCGGGCGCCCGTTGTCCGGGAGGATGCTCCGGCAACGGCTCCCGCAGACGACCCAGCGTCGGTGAATGTAATCCGCATCGGTGCCGCGGTCAGCGAAACCGGCAAGTACTCCCGCGAGGGCCGGGATACGCGACAGGGGTACGGAACCTGGCTGGAGTGGGTGAACAACGAATACGGCGGCATTGACGTAGCCGGCAAGCGGTATCAGGTCGAACTCGTGATGTACGACGACGAGGGGGATCCCGACACGGTTGCCAGGCTGGTCGAACAACTCATCAGCGAGGATCGGGTGGACTTCCTGCTGGGGCCCTACAGTTCCAGCCTGACCCAGAGCGCCAGTGCCATCTCGGAGAAGTACGACAAGATCATGGTGGAGGGCAACGGGGCTTCCGAATCACTGTTCGAGCGAGGCTTCCGCAACCTCTTCGCGGTTCTCACGCCCGCAGGCAACTACACCCAATCCGCCTTGGAGATGCTGGCGGAGCAGGGCGCGCAGTCCGTCGTGATCGCTTATGAGGACACCGCATTTCCAACCAGCGTGGCGGAAGGCGCGCAACGGTGGGCTGAGGCCTACGGCCTGGAGGTATTGGGGGTTGAGACGTATCCGCGCGACGTGGCGGATGTCAGCGGGATCATGGCCAAGTTCAAGGAGGCGGAGCCGGATGTATTCGTCGGGGGCGGCCACTTTAACGACGCCATCCTGTTCATCAGGGCCGCCAAGGAATTGGACTTCAACCCCAAGGCGATGGTGATTACCGTGGGCCCCAGCAACCCCAAGCTGGTCCAGGAAGTGGGCGCCGATGCGGAGTACGTGATCGGACCCACGCAGTGGGAAGCTTCGATGGGCTATGCAGACGAGTACTTTGGCACCGCGGCGGAATACGCGGCCAGGTACGAAGACCGGTGGGACGAACCGCCCACGTACCAGGCAGCCGAATCGACCGCCACCGCCTTGGCCCTGCACTTGGCCATCGAGGCAGCCGGTGCCCTGGACACCGACTCCGTGCGCAATGCTCTGCAGGAACTGGATGTCGTGACCTTCTATGGTCCCATCAACTTCGACGAGACCGGCAAGAACGCGTCCAAGCCGATGGGTGCCATTCAGGTGCAGGATGGGCAGATTCTGGTTGTGGCTCCCGGCCACGCGGCCGTCTCTGACCTGCGCTACCCGGCACCGGCCTGGAAGGATCGCTGACCCACGGTACTGGGCTTCATCGCGCGGCGGCACCATGGACCAGGTTCTGCAGGCACTTGTCAACGGCCTGCTGCTCGGCGGTTTCTATGCCGTAATGGTCTTGGGGTTCTCCGTCATCTGGGGGGTGATGGGCATCATCAACCTGGCGCACGGGGAATATCTGATGATCGGCGCCTATCTGGGGTGGGGTCTGTTCCGGTACTTCGGGATGGATCCCTTCGCTGCGCTCCTCCTGATTCTCCCGCTGATGTTCCTATTTGGGTACGTGCTCCAGTACGTGCTAATCAACCGCATCGTTGAACGGCCGCACCTCATGTCGCTGTTGATCACGTTCGGCATATCCATCGCGCTGGCCAACCTGTTCAAGATCCTGTTCACCTCGGATCCGCGGAACGTATCGGTGACCTACAACGGATCGGTGGAACTGCTGGGAATCACCTTCCCCATTGTCAAGTCGATTATCTTCGGTGCGGCGTTGTTGGTCATGCTGGGTCTGCATTTGTTTCTGCAGCGGAGCCGCATGGGCAAGTCGATCCGCGCCGCGGCCCAGAACAGGACCGCGGCCCGCATCGTGGGGGTGGACATCAACCGCATCTACGCGGTTACGGCCGGCATTTGCATCGCCATCACCGCGGCCGCCGGAGCCATGCTCAGCCCGACCCAGGCCATCTTCCCCTTCATGGGGCCGCCTCTCACCCTGAAGGCGTACACCATTACGGCCTTGGGCGGTCTGGGACGCATCCCCGGTGCCTTGATGGGCGGAGTCGTGCTGGGGGTTACGGAGACGATGGTGTCCAGGTTCGTGCCGGGGATCGGCACCAACCTGGGTGTGGCCATCAGCTTTGTGATTCTGGTGTTGATTTTGATCCTGCGCCCCCAGGGACTCCTGGGCGGACTGCGGCCGGTCGATCCGGAGGCCGAATGATGGCCCGGGTACGGGACCGGCTGGCCCGGCTGGGCCAGGGTTGGGGAGGCCTTGGGTTGTGGTGGCTCCTGCTGGCCGCGCTGGCCCTGTATCCCTACACCGGAGTCACCCACCTGACCCTGTTCCTGGGCAGCCAGGTGTTCGTGCTGGTGACCCTGGCTTCAAACTGGAACCTGATTGGCGGCATAACCGGCTATGTGGATTTCGGCCATGCGGTGTTCTTCGGGATTGGCGCCTACGTGATGGGCATCCTGGTAACCAAGTCTCCGCTGCTGATTTCCCCTGAGTGGGGATTCCTGCAGGCCCTTCCCGTCAGTGGCGCGGCGGCAGCCGTTTTCGCCCTGCTGATTGGCCTGCCCACCCTCCGCCTCAAGGGTCCCTACTTCTCCATCGCCATGTTGGGTACCTTCGTGGCCATGCGGGAGATTGTCAGGGTCCTGCGGCCCCTGACCGGCGGCGGTGTTGGGTTGAACCTGCCGCCGGTGCTGAACCGGCTGGGCGACTACTACCTGATGCTGATCCTGATGGGATTGGTGGTCTCCATCATGTGGTGGATCCGGCGCAGCGAGTTCGGCCAGAGCCTGATCGCCATCCGCGAGGACGAGATCGGTGCGGAGATGAGGGGCATCAACACCACCCTGCACAAGATCCTGGCGTTCATGATTGCGGCTTTCTTCACGGGAGTTGTGGGCGGTTTCTGGGCCTGGCAGAACACCTTCATCGATCCCGACGTGGTCTTCATCGAGACCCGTACCGTGGAGATGGTGATGATGTCCATGCTGGGCGGGCTGGGTACGGTCTGGGGTCCGCCCCTGGGCGCGGTGGTCATCTATGTGCTGCAGACCGTGGTCTGGGGCCGGTTGTTCGGTATTCATCTGCTGGCCCTGGGCATTCTGATGGTATTGCTGGTCCTCTTCCTTCCCGAAGGCATTCTCGGCACATCCGGCCGAGGCGGCGGCACCTCCATCGTTCGCCTGTGGGGCCGCATGCGGCAACGGTCCAATCCGTGACCGACGGCAGCCGGCCGCTGCTGGAAGGCCGCGGCCTGACCAAGCGCTTTGGCGGTCTGACCGCCGTCAACCGGGTGGATTTCGACGTTCAGCCCGGTGAAATCGTCGGCCTGATTGGCCCCAACGGCAGCGGCAAGACCACGCTCTTCGACTGCCTGAGCCGACTGGAGCGCATCGATGGCGGCCGGGTATTGTTCAAGGGCACCGATATCACCCGCGCCAGTCCGCATCGGGTCGCGCGCATGGGGCTGTCCCGGACATTTCAGGTGATCCGGGTCTACCGCAAGATGAAGGTGCTGGACAACATGCTGGTCAGCCGCCGGTGGAGTGGAGATTCGTACTTGCGGGTGATGCGGCCCAGCAGTGCCGAAATGGTGCGTCGGGCCCGTGAGCTGTTGGAGTTTCTCCGGATCGCTCCGCTGGCCGACGAACCGGCCGGTCACCTGTCCGGGGGACAGCGCCGCCTGCTGGAAATTGGCATGGCCCTGATGCCCGATCCCGATATTCTGCTGCTGGACGAAGCCACCTCCGGCGTCAATCCCACGCTGGTTGAAACCATCAAGGATCACATTCGCACGCTCAACGGCCAGGGCAAGGCCTTTCTGCTCATTGAGCACAACATCAATTTCATCGCGGACCTCTGCACGCGGGTCTATGCCCTGAACCACGGCGAGACCCTGGCGGAGGGCACGCCCCGGGAGATCATGGAGAACGAAGCCGTGATCGATGCCTACTTTGGCGGTTGAACATGGATGCGCCGCTTCTCTCCATCCGGGGCCTGCGGGCGGGCTACCAGGACATCGACATCCTGAAGGGGGTCGATCTGGACGTTCATGCCGGCGAGATTGTGTGCGTGATTGGCCCCAACGGCGCCGGCAAGTCGACGGTGTTCAAGGCCGTGTACGGCCTGATCGGCGTGCGCAGCGGCACGGTGGTGTTCGACGGCAGCGAGATCACCGGCCGGCGGCCGCAGGATGTCCTGGGCGCGGGCATTGCGATTGTGCCCCAGCTCCGAAGCGTGTTTCCCCAGATGACGGTCCTTGAAAACCTGGAGATGGGCATGTACCTGGAACGCGACGCGGCGCGCATCCGGGAACGCATTGCCTATGTCATGGACCTGTTTCCGCGTCTGGCGGAGCGGCGCACCCAGATGGCGGGAACCATGTCCGGTGGCGAACAGCGCATGCTGGAGATCGGTCGGTCCCTGATGCTGGAACCCAAGATGGTGATGATGGACGAACCCAGCGCCGGCCTGGCCCCCGGCATATCCCGCACCATCTTTGAGAATATCGGGTTCCTCAACCGGGAAATCAACCTGACGGTGCTGATGATCGAGCAGAACGCGCGCCAGGGTTTGGAGGCCAGCCACCGCGGTTACGTGCTGGAGCTGGGGCGCAACACCTATCAGGGCAGGGCACGGGATCTGTTGGACAACCAGGAGGTGCGACGGGCATTCCTGGGTGGTCGTTAGGGCGCTTGGATTTCAGGTACCCCACTCAGCCTGCAGCATCCTGCGGGCCACGAGCCGCATCGCGTTTCTTCAAGATGCCGGTGCATCCGGCCGCAGTTCGCGGATGATAGCCCCGGCAACCAATCTGCGACTACCGGCGCGGCAATGGACACAGGCGGCGCGCCGGTTCGGCCCGGTCAGGACTTGCGATGCCTGAGTTCTGCTTCCAGGGCGCGGATGCGTTCCTCGGCCGCCTCGGCACGGGCTCGTTCCCTGTCGGCGTAGGCGCGTTCCTGATGCAGACGGGCCTTCAGGTCGTCGAAGGTATCGATGTGCCGTCCCGTCTCCGGGTTGTGCCACTTGAGTTGTCCGGCTTCCCAGCGCAGGTCCATGTCGAGGACCCGACTGTAGCCTTGCAGGACACCTTCCTCCAATGTTGCAATGGGGATGGATCGATAGGTTCCCTGTTCCAACCGGTCCCCGGCCAGTTTGTTGCCGTGGAAGGCGCCGGTCTCGTCGAACCGCCAGTATTCGGGGATGCCCAGGGCGGCATAGGTGTCGCGCTTGTCCGTCACATCCACGCGGCCGGTCGAACGGGAGGCGATCTCCAGCACGAAGTCGGGGGGCTTGCCTTGTTCCGAGATGATGTAGGCGTTGCTCCGTCGAAAGGCCTCAGGGTCCACGTCGAAGGCTATCAACAGATCGGGGTATCGGATACCCGTCAAATCGTGGGTGGGGAAGGGGGCGAGGTAACGGTCCCCGATTACCAGCGTGGTGTCGGGACGGCCGAAGTGTTGGATCAGGAAGTGGGCACTGCCGGTTCCGGCCAGGTGTGTGAAGTTGGCCATCGCCTCGTCGGGTTCGCGTGGTGGGGGATCCGGCATGGGTAGCGGAATGCGCGGTGGCTGTTCCGCCACGACAGGCTGCACTAGGGTCATGAGGCACCGGGTGGAAGCAAGTGGACCATGGTGGCAATCGTGTGCAGATGAGGCCGAGCCGCAAGTGTGGAAAAGGCTCCACAACGGGCGCGGCACAGGCAACTTGGCTACATTGTAGGGGATCCCGGCTGGTCACAAGTGTCCATGCAGACGCCGACCATGGAGGCCTGTCCGACACTTTGGCACATGCCTGGCCTCCGGCATTTCGCGTGCCATTTTCGAGAACAGCTGGCACTTCAATTTTCCGCTTCGGTGACGGACTGTCAGGAACAGCGTGTCTGTGAGGAAATTGTCCAGTCATCCCAGAGCCCCGGCCCTGAAGCGTTCCTCCATTGGTTCGGACACGGCGTTGGTGTCGAGAACGAACATGGAGGCCGCCCCTCAATCAAACGTGGAGGTTCACGCATGGGTTCCCTGGGCGGAATCTCAAGCTCCACGCCACCGAACGGTTTGAATAGTTCGTGTATCGCTGTCCCAAGTTTCTTGGTTGGCACGGGTTCTTCGTCAAGAGCTGCGCGCAGGATGTCGCGAGCTTCCTGTTCCATGGAGTGGCCGTTCTCGGCAGCCCGAATGCGTAGCCGCCTCTTCAATCCTTCATCCAGATTGCGAATTGTGATACTGGCCACAATGCAACCTCCAGTTCTATTGTCACGTGAGTATCGCATGATTGCAGTGCAATCAGTGTGGCTGTCCGGTCTGCTTGTGTTGGTTGAATCCAAATCCGTTGTCAGGATCCTCGATCTTTGGCAAAGCCCGGTTTATTTGCACCCAGCCCATGGCTCTTGGTACCGGATGCAGGAAGTTGCACACTTTCGCTCTTTCTTCAGCCTCCGGGGCTCACACGTACTTGCGGCCAGCAGTACCCGCACCGTTTTCCGGAGCGTGATGAGGACCGGCCACACCGTACGGTCCCAGAACCATGGCCACCTCCACCCACGGGGGCAGGTAGGCCTGCGGGTCGGGAGTCAAGGCCGGCACCACCACCTGCACGTCCCGTCACAGGGAGGTGGCTCCCGCCCTGCAACCCAGGGACGCGAGTACCGCCGATGCCCCCGGTAGCTGACATGCCACACGTGCAGCCGGGCTACCAGCTGCCGGAAGGCCTCCGGGCACTGGCGGGAGGTCACTTCGGACGGCAGGGGCGAGGTGCCGAAGAGACAGGCCTTGCACTGCCAGCGCTGGATCCGAAGCTGGATGAGGGTCACCAGGTGGCAGCGATAGGTACCGTTGCGGTGTCGCAACAGGGGCAGATGGCGAGGGAACCGGGCAGGAACTGGGACTGAAGTCCACGTTGAGAGGTCCTCATTGGTTGTTGAAGCCAACCAATGATCAAGGGATCTTTATTCCTGTCTAGGCTTGGAACCGATGTCAACGAAATTGAAACAGTGCCTCATTCGAAACTCATTCTTCCGCAGCCTGTTAGGCCGCTACACTAGAAACATCTGATGACAACGAGGATAACAATCAATAATGAGATGAGTGTGCATGGTCCCCGACCCTTCGCTTGGTGCTTGTGGCTGGCGTTGGCCCTGTATGCGGTCCTGGTACCGTCACCTGTCCTGGCCACCGAGGAGGCAGGGCCGGTTGCCGTTGCCCAGGGACCGCTGGAAACCCCAGCGGGACAGGAGGGCAGTTATCACCTGTGGCGACAGGGAAACACTGTTTGGGCCACAGTCCTAGCGCCCCGTGACCGATGGGATGACCACTCCTTCCTTCCTCTCTTCACGATACCCGAAGGATTTCGACCGGCTACGCATGTATCTTGGCATGTGGACCATGTTCAGGCAGTGAATGCCCAGGGATATCAGTTGTTGTCTCCGATCCCTGCCCATTTCACACTGCAGGCAGCACCGCAGGGGACGGTCCGGCGGCTTGGTGACAACACGACCCCCGGGGAAGGTTTCTGGCGTTATGCCACACAGGTCCGCTGGACCACCGCCGAGCCGATGCTGCTCGTGGCGGGGTATTTCGAGAGTGACAGGCCTTGGCCCGGCTGGGAAAAATGGAGGGGCAACCAATTTCGCCTGGAACGTCTGGGATCTACAGTGCAGGCTACGGTACGGGCCAACTCCTCCCAGGTCGATGGCGAAGGTCTTTTCACAGTACCGAAGGGACTGCTTCCCGCGGCTCCGGTGACGGGGGAACTCACGGGGACCGGTTCTGTTTCCCACGCGTTGCGCATTGCCCCCGACGGCCACAGTACCTATGTCCCTCTCACCGAATCGGTTTCTGAAGACTTCATCACCTACCGCGCGGACTTCTCTTGGACCACCCGGGATCCGGCTCGCCTGGAACACCAAGGTACTTTCCTCCACCAGCCGGATTCCGGAGCGGGACGGTTCCGGCTATGGCGCCAAGGCCATACGGTCCTGGCTCAGTTGTCCGCCTTGGCCACCCCCGTTCCCCCGTGGTTTCCGCCTCACCACTCCCTGCCACAATTGAGCATGGATCCGGACCACTTTGGCAATCAGTTCCTTGATCAGTGGAAGCGCCACTATCAACCCGAAAAGCGTTATGTTGACGGGCCCCACCATGGACCACAACACCCCACCTACCTGCAAGATCCGGACATCCGCTACGACATCCTGGGGCAAAGCCTGGATCCCCTTGCATGGCAAATCCGGTTCGTAGACGATACGGTGTTATGGATTAGTGGACACGGAATCCAAATCCACGGCGACAGCCTCCAGGTACCCGTTACCAATCCGCTGTTTCACATCCCGGAGGGCTTTCGGCCCGGAAGTACCGTGAAGTGGGCCCTAAAATCGCAACCCGTGCACGCTGACGGCCAAATCCAGGACAATCTTCCCCGATTGGACTTGGCCGTGGAGATAACACCACAGGGCCACGGTTTCTATGACCCGGTACCAATGCATGAGGCGGGGTATCGACAATTCCGGTCTACTATCGCCTGGCCGGTAGGTACCGATCTTTGCCAACGCAGTCAAGCGATCAAGGACGCGGTGACGGACGGTATTGGGACGAATTCCTGTGAGCATGTGACTTGGACCGAATTGGCCAGCATCAGCCAGCTGGAGGTGAATGCCTGGACCAATGTGGACAGTGACATGGAAATTGGTGTGGAATCCTTTCTGCCCTTCGACCTGATGGGCCTCACCGGGTTGCGGGCCCTGGAGGTAACCCATGACTTTGTTGACTTTGACGGGGGGCTTAGCTTGGAACCTCCTCCCCTGTTCCTCGCCCACGCGCCCCAACTGGAGAGCTTGACCTTCAGGAACATCATCCTGCACCGGGTACCCGATGACTTTCTGGTTCACACCCCGGCCTTGCAGACTCTCAATCTCACTCTGTCGGTCAAAGAGTCCCTGCCGTCCGGCTTCCTCGCCTTTACGCCCCGGTTGCAGTCCCTGTCCCTCAATCTGGGCCAGGAGCTGAAGGAGCTGCCGCCCGGGTTTTTGGCCCATGTGCCACACTTGCAGCACCTCAACCTGGCGTTGCACGGCGAAGCCCTGGTTCAGTTGCCACCGGATTTCCTGCGTGACGCATCCAGGCTGGAAACTCTAACGCTCCACGTGTGGGGCGATGGCCGAGTCCCCCTGCTTCCGGGTTTTTTGTCCCATGCACCCCGCCTGCAACAGGCTGTGATCGCGACGGAACGCGCGGAGAATGCCGCCCGGCGCCCACTCCTGGTATTGGAGGAGCCGGCCTCGTTTCTGACGCAGGCTCCCCGGCTGCAGGAACTGTGGTTGCGCCGCGTGGCGGTCGGATCCGATTTCCTTGACCATCTTCCCGACACGGCCCGCGTCCACTGGGTGCCTTGGGACAACGCTCCCATGCCGCCGGCTTTGTCCCTGGCCTCAACCATGCCCCAATCCAGGTTGTATATCCGCGCCACGGATCCCATTCCCGAGTCGTCGGTGCCGGTTGCCGAGAGCCTGAACCTCGTGCTGTCGCACGCCTCTTCCGAGATACCGCCAGCCACCTTCACCTGGCTTTCCGAACAGAAACTGCGAGCTTTGATTTTGGATCTTGAAGGCCACCCGGACATTCAACCCAAGGACTACCAGCGCTTGCTGGAGGCCATCGAGACCGCGCAAGGGCGCCAAATCCCAAGGCGGGTGTCACTTCTGCTGCCAAGGGACGATCCGCAGGTCATGCCCCGGGATCTCCTGTCGGGACACGCCTACGAATGGCTGCACCTGAAAAATCTGGATGTGCACACGCTGACTCCAACATTCTTCGCCGATGTCACGGCAAACGCCCTGCTGTTGGAGCCCGGGCTCCACGATGCCTGGCACCTTCCGGATCTGGTGTTGCCCCTGCGCCATCTGTTGCAGGCTCCCCAGGTCCGGCACCTCGGCCTGATCCTGCCGCCACAGCTTTGGTTGCCTGCCGGAGCACTGGACAATCTGGACTTCGTCTGTGTGGAACTGGATCTGACACCACTGTTGCACAACGCGACATTCGAAGACTTGCAGACGTTCCTGGAAGCCGAGAACATGAGCTTGGCATGGGAGGCACGCACCGCCGAGGTTGACCCAGCCGCACGCCGGTCCTGGTGGCAGCGGACGGAACCGCGTCTGCAGCTGACCCATCCCACCTGGTTTGAAACCAGCCACGTGCCCTGGGCCCGGACGCAAGGTTGCCGGCGCTCCCTCTACCTTCGCATGCACGGGGACGTTGTTGTATTTGCCCCCCGCATGCTGGCGCTGATGGGCCAACTGCACCATGTGCGCCTGACGTACAACCCCGCTGATTGCCCCCTATGCCCCCATATCCCTGCGGCCAGCAGGTAATCCACTCCTCCCGTCACAACCAATCCAAGACATGATTCAGCACATTACGCTGCTGCATTATGATTCGTCATTGCTGTTGCGGGCCAACACCTTTGGTGGCCGGTAACGGCCCGCATACCATCCAGGTCCAGGAGGATACGAGTGATGAACACCGCCAGGTTGACCAGACGATCGTTTCTGAATTTAGCCGGGACGATGGGTGCAGCCAGCCTGTTGGCTGCCTGTGCCGTCCCCACCGCGGCACCTGGCACCTCCGAAGAGGCGATGGCGGAACCCATCGTGATTGGATGGGCCCGCCACGGCAATGAAGTTTCGCAGGCCACCGAGGATACGCTGGCCGGACTGTTCCAGGACGCCAATCCAGGAGTGGAGATTGACGCCCTCGCCTTGCCCTGGAGCGACTACAACACCAAGATTCCCATCGACATCGCGGGCGGCACGGCACCGGACACGTTCACCGCACATCCGGCCCTGATGATCAACTCCCACGCCGCCGGCGGCGCCGCCAACTTGACCGAGCGCGTCAACGCCGCCGAGCCGGGCATCAACTACGCCGACATCCTCTATCCCGGCGACGCCGAGTTCGACGGCGACATATTCGGCCTGCCGCAGAAGTCCTGCACCCATCAGGTCCGCTACAACAAGGATCTCTTCGCCGAAGCGGGCGTCCCAACCCCCGGAGAACTGTATTGGTCGGGGGGCGCCGATGCCTGGAACTTCAACTCGTTCGTTGAAATAGGCCAGCAGCTGACCAAGGATCTCGACGGGGACGGCGCTCCGGACCAGTACGCCTACGCCGGCATCGGCGGCACCGGCAATGTTGCCCTGCTGCGCGCCGCAGGTGGCGACATCTTTGACGAGGCCGTCACCACGTGCATGGTCAATTCCCCCGAATCCGTCTCCGGCCTGGAGTACATGCTGAGCCTGGTCGAGAAGGAAATCATCCCCTCCCCCGAGTTGATGGTCAACGAACTGGGCATCAACTTCGACACCGGGCGCATGGCCATGGCCGGCGGCACCACCTGCGACAGCGTCCAGGCCCTGCATCCGGACAAGAGACTTTCGTTCGCCTGGGATTTCGTCGTTCTGCCGGCGGGCCCCGGGGGCTTCCGTTGCTGGGGAGACACGGACCAGTCCGTGGTCTCCACTGCCAGCCCGAACCCTGATCAGGCGTTCGACTGGATCGCCTACCGCGCCAGCCTCGAGGCCTGGGAACAGGCGTACGACGGCGGTATGAAGCTGGCCTTCACGGATGGTCCCACCCGCTGGTCCACGTTTGATTCGCGCGCGTTCACGGAACCCCTGGGCGAACTCGACATTCCCATGATCAAGGAAGGCTACCGGCACACGAACCCGGATCCATTTGTTCCGCGGTCCAAGGATCCCTATCGGGTGCTGTTCTCGATTTACGCCACCGAGGTCAACAACATGTTGCGCGGCAGCAAGACTCCGCAGGAGGCGGCCGACGATGTCTGCGCCCTGATCGACTCGGAAATCCTGGCCTAGAACGATTGGTCCGCCTGCCCGTCCAGGACAGGCATCCCCCCGCAGTCTGGTCCCGGCCCCGCGCCGGGACCGGAAGGCGGCCACCAACTGCATCTTGAACGGCACAGTCCGCGGGAAGCTCTACTGGCGTAGAACGCTGGAGGGCTACCTTTTCATCTCCCCCTGGATCATCGGCTTCGCGGTCTTCACGGCCGGCGCGTTGCTGGGATCCTTTGGCATCAGCCTGACAGAATGGAGCATTATCGGCGACCGCCATTGGGTCGGTGCCGGCAACTACGTGAGGTTGGTGCAGGACCGGTTCTTCTGGACTTCCCTGAAGGTTACGTTCCTCTACCTGTTGAACGTGCCGATGAACCTTGTCCTGGGGCTTCTGCTGGCACTGTTGCTGAACCAGAAGATTCAGGGGCTGGGCGTGTTCCGCACGGTCTTCTTTCTTCCCTCCGTTACGGCCGGGGTGGCCGTGTCCCTGCTTTGGCTGTGGATATTCAATCCCCGCTTTGGAGTCATCAACGTTCTGCTGTCGAAGATCGGCATCCAGGGACCGATGTGGCTGGGCAGCGAAACCTGGGCCATGCCCGCCCTGATCATCATGAGTGTTTGGGGTGTGGGCGGCAGCATGCTCATTTACCTGGCGGCCTTGCAGGGCATTCCCACCGCCCTCTACGAGGCGGCCACCATCGATGGGGCCAGCCATTTGCGCAAGTTCGTATACATCACGATCCCGATGATCAGCCCTGTCCTGCTGCTGAACCTGATCATGGGCGTGATCGGCTCCTTCCAGGTCTTCACACAGGCCTTCATCATGACCAGCGGGGGACCCAACTACGCCACGCTCTTCTACGTGCTTTACCTGTACCAGCACGCCTTCCAGTGGTTCAACATGGGCTATGCCTCGGCGCTGGCCTGGATCCTCTTTGTCGTGATCCTTGTCTGTACTTTCCTGATCCTGAAAATGTCGCGGGACTGGGTCTACTATGAGGACTGAACCGACTCGCAATCGGACGCGCACCGGAGGCCCGGAAGCATGACTGTCCAAGGGGCAGCCGCCCACCCCGTAGTACCGGAACGCAACTGGGGCGCCATTCTGCACAAGGTGTTCGTGTACACCTGCCTGGTGGTGGGCACGGTGGTGATCATGATCCCGTTCTTCTGGATGATCACCACATCCCTGAAGAAATCCGGTACCGAGTTCACCTTCCCCATCGAGTGGCTGCCGAACCCGCCGCGCTGGAAGAACTACGTGGACGGCTGGACCGTCCTGCCGTTCAACCGGTGGGCCGTGAACTCGGTGCGCATTTCGGCCTTGGCCATCGCCGGCTCGGTCATCTCCAGCGCCATTGTCGGATTTGGGTTCGGCCGAATCCGCTTCCCTGGCCGCGACGCCCTGTTCATGCTGGTGCTGGCCACCATGATGTTGCCGTTCCCGTCGGTCATCGTCCCGCTGTTCCTGCTGTTCAAGCGCATTGGCTGGATCGACACGATCCTGCCCCTCACGGTACCCACGTTCTTTGGCGCCAACGCATTCTTCATATTTCTGCTCAGGCAGTTCTTCCGGACCTTGCCGCTCGACTTGGACGATGCGGCCCGGGTTGACGGGTGCAACACGTTCCATGTGTTCCTGCGCATTTGCCTACCCCTGATCCGCCCGGCACTCGGCATCATCTTCGTGTTCTCGTTCATGCACAACTGGAACGACTTTCTGGGACCACTGATCTTCCTGTCCCACACGACCAAGTACACGTTGGCGCTGGGATTGCGCTATTTCCAGAGCCAGTACCGGGTGGAGTGGGCTTTGATGATGGCCGTCTCCCTGATTATCCTGACTCCCAACATCGTGCTGTTCTTCCTCGCCCAGAAGTACTATATCCAGGGCATTGTCGTGAGCGGGGTCAAGGGCTGAGCGATCCATGTGGAGCCCCGCGTTCAACGGACGGCGGTGCGTTGAACACAGGCAGTTCAGCGCCGATCGATCCGGGCCCCCTTAGCCTTGGGGACGGGCCTTGGTCTGTGCCATACTGACCAAATTCCCGCTGTATCCTTGGTGGTTCAGGGATTGGATATTGGCTTCCGAGTGCCTGAACCCAGCCTTTGAACGGCATCTGTCCGAAGGTTAGGCTGCCGGTTGGCGGGAGTGCACGCGGGCAGGTTGCGACCGCGTCGAGTTTGATTCGGCAGCCGCGGCCATGCGAGCTTCCACCACCGGACCCGCACCAGTTTCCCCTCCCACAAGGAACTTTCCATGCCACAGGACATCAGTTTTGATCTCACCGGCCAGGTCATGATCGTGACCGGAGCCGGCAAGGGCATTGGCAAGGCCATTGCCGAGACGGCAGCGCGCTTTGGGGCCGACGTGGCCCTCGGGAGCCGCACCGTAGCCGAGTGCGAAGCCACCGCGGAGGTCTGTCGCGGCCTGGGGCGCAAGGCCTACGCCGCCCACCTTGACGTGGCTTCCCTGGACAGCATCAACGAGTTCACGGCGGGCACGGTCGAACATTTCGGACGGATTGACTCGCTCGTCAACAACGCGGGCTACAACGTTCCCAAGCCGGCCCTGGAGTATTCCGAGGAAGAGTTCGATCAGATTTCCGATATCAACTTCAAGGGCGCCTACTTCATGTCCGCCGCCGTGGCGGCCCATCTAATCGAGGCCGGCCGGCCCGGAAGCGTCATCACCATCAGTTCCCAGGTCGGTGTTGTGGGCGGACCCCTGCGCTCCATCTACGCCGCGGCCAAGGGTGCGGTTGGTCAGTTCACGCGGTCCCTGGCCCTGGAGTGGGCCACGAACGACATCACCGTCAATGCCGTGGCTCCCACCTTTACCCGGACACCGTTGCTGGAGGCCTCCATGGCCACGAGCCCGGAATTTGCCAAGAACCTGGAACGGGTGCCCATGGGACGGATTGCGGAGCCGGAGGAAATTGCCGGTGCTGTGATATTCCTGGCTTCATCGGCGGCGCGCATGGTGACCGGCCAGGTACTCTGCGTGGACGGCGGCTACACCGCGATCTGACGGCTCCCGACCCCGACTGCTCGGGGTCCCATCAACAGGACATCCATATATGGCGGACAAGCTGCGCGCGGCGGTCATCGGCACCGGCGGCATCGCATCCCAGCACATTGGCGGCTACCTGGACTGCGGACGCTACGAGGTGGTGGCGCTGGCGGATCTGGAGCCGGCGGCCATGCAGGAAAAGAATGAAGCCTTTGGCATTGACCCGGCCCACTATCGGGACGGCCGCCAAATGATGGCGGAGGTGCAGCCGGATGTGGTGTCAATCTGCACCTGGCATGCCGGCCACTCCGAGTGGACCATTGCGGCCGCGGTCCACAAACCCAAGGCGATTCTGTGCGAAAAGCCTATGGCCGATACCGTGGGCCACGCGGAACAGATGCTGATTGCCTGCGAACGCAACGGTGTCAAGCTGGCCATCGGCCACCAGCGGCGCTTTCTGCCCTCCTACACCCTGGCCCGGGAGTTCATGGCCGAGGGGCGCATTGGGCAGGTGCAACTGGTGCAGAGCTTTGGCGGCGACGGCCTCCCGAACTTCGCCTCCCACCAGACGGACATGTACCGCTACCTGCTCAACGACGACGAGTGCGGGTGGGTCATGGGCAACGTGGAGCGCAAGACAGATCAATACGAGCGCAACACGCGGATTGAGGACCGGGCGATCGGCACGTTCGGATTCAAGGGCGGGGCCCAGGCCCTGATCCTGAGCGACGTGCTGCCGTTCTTCTTTCAGGGCGCGCGCATCTATGGCACGGACGGCATGATTCACCTCACGACCAGCGACCTGAAGTTGCTCAACCATGAAACCAAGGGTGTCTGGGAGGAGCACGTGCCGGAAGGCCGGTTCCATTCCGTAAGGGAACTGGGCCCGCGCTTCGAGTGGCTGGAGGGCGGCGCGGCCCAGGCCGACGGAGTCGCCGACTGGGTGGAGGGCCATGAACCCTACCGCAGCACCGGCGAGGACGGCTACAAGGCCCTGCAGATGGTGCACGCAGTCTACGAGTCGGCGCGCAAGCACGAACGGGTGTCGCTGCCGTTGCAGACGCGGGTCAATCCGTTGGATCTGATGGTCGAATCAGGCCATCTCGCGCCGGAACGGCCCGGTCGCTACGACATTCGGGTTGGCCGCCTGCGCGGCGAAAAGATGATCGCGGACAACGAGGGAGAGGAAGGCTGAGATGGACAGGATACGAGTGGCACAGGTCGGTACCCGGCATGGACATGCGGCAGGCAAGCTGCGTGCCATGCTGGATAGTTCCGAAGTGGAGGTGGTCGGCGTCTACGAGCCGGACGAGGCGCGACGCGCCGAAGTGGGCTCCGAAGCCCCTTGGAACGGGATCGAGTGGTTTGATTCAATGGAAGGAATCCTCGCCGACGACAGCATCGTGATGGTGTCCTCCGAGGGAGCCAATATTGAGAGCCTGGACCAGACCGAGGCCCTGGTCAACGCCGGCAAGCATGTCTGGTACGACAAGCCGGCGGGCCAGAACTGGGAACAGTGGCAGCGCGTGGTCGCACAGGCGCGCGGCCAGGGCACGCAGCTGCAGATGGGGTACATGTTCCGCTACCACGAAGGCTTCTGCCAGGTGGCGGACTGGGTCCGCAGCGGCTTTCTGGGGGACGTGTATGGCCTGCGGGCGCACATGTCCACCAACGTGGGCGAGGAACAGCGTCGCCGGGTCGGGGTGCATCCGGGCGGCATGTTCTACGACTTGGCCAGCCACATGCTCGATCAGGTGGTCTGGATGCTGGGACGACCGGTGGAAACGACCAGCTTTTTCCGCAACCACACCGGCATCGTGCCGGAGTTTATGGACAACACCGTGGGTGTCTTTGAGTTTGAGAAGGCCCTGGCGGTTATCGACATTGCGGCCATGGAGGTGCGCCCGCCGGCCCGCCGCTTCGAGGTGTACGGCACACAGGGCAGTGCCACCATCACGGAACCTTTCGAGCCTGCCACCAATATTCGCCTGTGTTTGGCGGCCGCGGCCGGGGGCTATGCGGAGGGCGAGCAGAACGTGCCGGTCAATCCGCAGAGCCGCCAGTCCCTGTATGAACTGGAACTGGCTTCCCTGCTGGGGGCCATACGCGGCGATCACCCGCCTGATCGATCCCTGGACCACGAGCTTCTCGTACAGGAGACACTGATTCGGATCTGCGGCAACCTGTAGGTTCAGGGACAATCGGTCAAAGGGAGAAGATGTGATGTCCACCAACCTGCGTCTCGCCATCGTCGGTTGCGGCGGCATGGGCCACCGGCATCTCATGGGGCTGGTGGAACTGCAGCAGCAGGGCCTGCTGACGCTGGATTTGGTTGCGGCCTGCGATCCGGTGACGGAGAACGCGGAGTCGCTCGCTCGTTTGGCCAAAGCCGAGTTGGGTGCTGAACCGGTGCCCGTGCCCGATCTGGCCTCGCTGGCCGCCCACGGGGTCCAGGCCATCGACATTACCTCGCCGCCGGGGCTGCATCACCACCTGATCGCGGAAGCGGCGGACATGGGCATCCACGTGATGACCGAGAAGCCCGTGGGCCTGACCGTGGCTTCGTCGCTTGAGATTTGCGAGACCGCCCGCAGCCACCCCGACATCGTGATCAGCGTGGCCGAGAACTATCGCCGGGACCCGATCAACCGGCTGGCGCGCGCCCTGCTGGATGCCGGCACCATAGGTGCCCCGCGGCTTCTGCAGATGAACTCGGTCAGCGGCCAAAACACGATGATGATCACCCTGTGGCGGCACATGCGCCGGCTCGGGGGCATTCTCGTTGACATGGGGGTGCACTACGGGGACATGCTGGAATACCTGCTGGGTCCCGTGGTCTCCATGTACGGCCAGGTCCGCCTGCACGAAAAGGAGAGGGTGAACCTGGGGAAGTCCGAAGGTGTCCTGGGGAATCCCGGCGGTGTCTATGCCAAGTGGCAAGCCGCCATGCCGGAGCGCTTTGAGCCGGACGCCGAGGATGCCCTGTACGGCCTGCTGAACTTTGCCAGCGGCGCGGTGGCCCAGTACACCGAAGACCATGCCGGCTGGGGCCAACCCCTGTGGGAACGGACCATCTTCGGCTCCGAAGGTTCGATGGATCTGACGGAGGATCGGCATGGCCAGCCCTTGACGGTGCATCGCACCGATGGACACGGTGCGGCCGGTGCAGCGGTCCTGGATTTGGTTCCCGATTTCCGGCTCGATCCCCTGACTGCCCGGCTGTTCGGTGGCGACCGGATTTGGACCTACGAGATGGACTTCACGTTCGTCGACCGCAAGCTGCTGGCCCTGGAGTATGCGGAACTGGCCCATGCCGTGGAAACCGGCCAGCCGGTGGAAGTCGATGCCATGCAGGGCACGCGGGCCCTGGCCGTGATCTACGGCCTGCTCGAGTCCGCGGTGGAGGGTCGGCTGGTCACGATGGATGAGGTCCTGTCCGGCAAGGTGTCGGAGTACCAACGGGAGATCAACGAGTCGCTTTGAGCGTCTTGACGGTCGGGTCCGTTGCTTCGGGATGCTGCAAACCCCGAGGAAGGTGAAGGGGCGATCCGGCACGCCCCTTTCCCGACTGAAAACCCCGGCTTAGGCGGTCCGTTGCACCGCGACCACCGTTGCGTTGTCGTCCGCCCTGGTCTCCAGCACGCGTGCCACCAGATCGTCGGCAATGGCTTGTGGCTCGCCGTCCGCATCGGCGATGACACACGCCAGCAGATCCGGGAATGGGACTTTCGGGGGTGGGTCGTTGTACAACAACCCCCAGAAGCCTGGCCGGGGGTTCCAGGCGCCCCACACACCATCCGAGACCAACACCACCACATCGCCGATCCCCAGCGTCAGCCAAGGCGGAGGCCGAAGTTTGTCTTCCGGCCAGGGGCGGCTGGCCAGAGTGTCGACATAGTCGGAAGCCAACAACTCCGTCCTGGTGTCGCCCAGGGCTCGTTCCAGTCCTCCGTCCTTGGTGTGGTCCACACTCAACAGTTCCAGCCCGCGGGCCTGCGAATGCAGGTAGGCCCGGGAGTCCCCCACGTGGGCCAATGTAAGGCAATCTCCCACCGCCACCACTCCGGTCAGGGTGGTGCTGCCGTGCTTCACGGTCCGCATGCAGCAGTCGTGGGGCTCGGCAATCGTGCAGATCCCGTCGGGCGCGACCAACCTGCAGCAGTCATGGGGGATTGTGGCTTTACCGTAGGTGTACCGGCACAAGGCGTCGGACTTCACCACCGTGTGCCTCATGACCGCGTCATGGGCGGCCCAGCCCAGGGAGCGGGTCCATCGCATCTGTTCCGCGGGGTCTGTCAGGGACCGGGGCGCGGGTTCCTGACAGAAGGCGTGGGCCGCGGCGTGGCTTGCCATTTCACCATGCGATTCGCCACCACACCCGTCGGCGACACAGGCGCGAATGAGCCTCTGGTGCGATTCGTGGCATTCAATCAGGCCCTGGACCATGCCGTAGGCATCCTCGTTGTACAGTCGATCGGGGTTTCGACCGATGTTGGTAGCGGCGCCAATGCGGTACCGGGGCAAGGCGGGCTGAACCATGGCTTTGCAGGCTTTGCCGAGAGCCAGCAGTTCCGAGGTGCGACCGGACCACGACCACCGGACGAGGGAGTCGCCGTCCCCCACGGTTGCCTTGAGCAGTTGCGGCAGGCCGGACACCCGCAACGAGGAAATTGCCTTGTAGTTCAGGCCTTCCGGAGGGAATGGGTTGCCCGTCACCAAGGTATAGAGCAGTGCACCCCACACGGCGGCGCAGTTGCGTTCCGAGGCCTGTATCGTGGCGGGGAATTGCCCGCGCCGGATTCCTGTCGGCGGGTCGAATGGCGACAGGGCAGGGAACAACCGCAGGCGCGTGCGTCCGTCTTCCGCCAACAACAGGTCTTCCGGCCGAATGTCGGTGACGGCGGCATGCATGGCGGCGGCCAGAAACCGCATTTCCCGCCTGACTTCCTCCAACACCTGGATGGCACGGGGCAGCGGCAAGCCGGTTGGCACAGGATCACCGGACACATCCTCCAGGACCGCTCCGTCCTCTCCGCCGTGGACGAGCTCCGGGAACATGGGGTGTCGTGGACCGTAGGCGGATCGGTCCCGATCGACTGCCTGCCAGATGTCCTGGTGCTCCAGGGGCGTATTGCGGAGCAGAACCGTCAGCGAGGAATCGTCTGCCCGATGACCGCGGCAGTATCCCCTTGACAGGCATTGGTCCACAACATAGTGCGTCCCGCCCAGTTCGCATGTGGCGCCCGGCTGCAGGTCGGTTCCGTCGTGTCCACCGTTGTCCTGGTTCATGTTCGCATCCCCGGTCGTTTTCGACCCGTGTTATTGCGTTTTCGGTCCGTTGCCGTTTGGCAGGGATCCATGGCTGAAGTGACTGCCGCCGTGGCCTGCGGTGCAGGGATAATGCCATGTGAACGCACGGTCGCAGCAGGGATTCTGTGCAGTGACCTTTGCACGACCGGTGCCCGGCGGGAGTCCGCTGCCCCGGGGACTCAGGAACCGCAAATCCTCCCAATGGGAACTTGGAACCCTGACTGTGACAGGCATCGGCATCAGGATGGAACGCAATTGCCTCCGGGCTTACGGCCACAGCCATGCCCACGCCTTCTGTTTGGTCGCAGTCGTGATGCTCACAATCCAAGGCCGCAACTGGTCGGAACCTTTCCACGGGTGGTCGCCCCGCGCATTGAGCAGCGGTTCAAACCAGTGCTATGACGACTCCTCCCGCGTGGATGTCGAAACATCGGGTCTGAAGGCGAGGCACCGAAAGTAGTCGTCAATGCGCCTGTAGTCCGACTCATTCGAACCCATGAAATGCTCCAGTCTCCGAATCACTTCGTCCGGGGCCTCGGATACTGATATGTCGGCAAACTCGTCCGCGGACAGAAGCGGCTGATAGTAGACCCCATGCCAGCCATAGCCATTGTTGCTAATTGGGTACTTTTCCGGCGCCAGTCTGTCTATCGGCGTTTCCTCCATGAAATGCTTCAGCCGGTCCAGGGGAGAAGGATGCTCTCGCTCCTTTCCAGGCCGGTAGAGATAGAAACCCACGCCGACATTACGATGTGTGAAGGTCATGCCCCAATTGAGAAACTTGCTCTCGCCACCCAGGAGCCGCGAGGTCTCATCCAGTTCCCTGTCTGTCCAGTTCAGCCAATATTGCCCCCGAGTGGCATTTTGGGTTGACCAAGTCTCACAGCCCCGGCTCTTCAGGTAGTCCGCCATCGCCTTTCGCAGTTGCTTCGGATCCTGGCTGGATTCCTGTACCAGCCTGACAAGCGCGTCTCGGTACTCGGTCCGATCCTTCGGCACCTTTCCCCCGACGCTGTCTGCGCCATCCCTCTCCAGGAGCCGGAGGAGCTTCTCCAGTATGGGGTGATGGTCGTCGAGCAGTGCCCTAAAGTCACCCCCTTCCGAGAAACCAAATTGTCTTTCGAGCAATTCGAGGTACTGTTGGACGAACGTCTCTACGCCACCAGGGGGGAACTTCCCATCCTTTTGGAGTGAACCGATGGCTTCGTGGACGGACTTCCAACCAACTTGGACAATGTCCGAAGAATCCCTACTTTCCATCGGTAACGTTGTCAACAGGACACTTTTCAGCGTATGGTTTTTATACTTGCCGCGTAGCGTCTCTTCGTATCCCCTGACCTGGTTGAAGTGGCCGGAAGATGCCGGTCCCGTCTTGTTCTCGATGGCGACCAAACACTGCTCTTTCTTGAAGAAGATCGTGATGTCGACATAGTCCAACTCTCTCTCGACAGAGACATTCGCGGCCTCGAGGTTGTCTGTGGGAAGAGGAGTTCCGTTCGCGGCCTTGATCTGTGCATTGACGTGGCACACGAACCACTTCAGGAATCGACCGTTGATACCGTGGGTTTCGGCAGGCTGGAGCAGCCACGCCAGCACGTTGCTGTGGCGTATCTCGTAATCCGCATACCGGAGAACATCGAACGTGTTGAACTCCCTTTGTAGGGAATCCCGATGGTATTCCCGGAACCTGGGGTCATCGATCAGTTTCCGCAGTTCACCTTCCACGTGCTTGCCCTCCTTCGAAGTGGATATGGTCCTGTAACACGTTGACCAATGTACCACTCACATCCTTTGTGATGTTATGGCACTTGGCAGGGATGCGAGGTTCGCCTGCCATCAGGGCATTGACAAAGTCGCCATAGGGCTATGAGCGGCTCCAATGTGATGGCCGAGCCCGCGGGACTGGCCTTGGGACGCTATGTACTCTCCTGGCGGTCCCGGACGCATCCCGAGGACAAGCGACAGGCGTACCTCGTGTATGCAGCACCACGCTGTTTTATGGAGACCCTGGTGCGAGTGGCCGGTACGCGCGGGTGTATCCAGAGCGGGTTCGCGGCCGCCCGGCACCTGCTGTGGCAACTGTGGCTGCGCATCGTCCCCGCCACAGACCAGTGTTGCCCGGGTGAGGTTCACGCATGGAAGTGCCAATGACGGCCTCGGACCGGCATCAGCGAAACAGAAGCAGTGCCTCAGTGACAGGCATGCTTGACGTTAGTAATTGGATTCGTTATTATCGTCAGCCATGAAGCGATTCAGGAATGATGATGCCTGTCGGCTCTTCAAGGGACAGAAAGTTCGGCACTTGCCGGCTGACATCCAGCGCCGGGCGCGAATGCGACTACAGCGAGTGGTGGCGGCTGCAGCGCTCACCGACCTTCGGATACCGCCATCCCACCGGCTGAAAGCGTTGCGCGGAGACCGGGCAGGCCAGTACAGCATCCCTGTCAACGACCAGTGGCGCGTGTGCTTTCTTTGGACTGAACGGGGCGCGATGGAAATTGAAGTCACTGACTACCACTGAGGAGGGAATGCATGACTACCGCCGAACCGATCCATCCCGGCAAACATCTGGCGGAGATCATGAACGAGTTGGGGATCACCCAGTACCGCCTGGCCAAGACGATGGGAGTGCCTCCGATACGCATCCACGATATCGTCCACTGCCGCAGGTCCATCACGGCAGACACAGCACTGCGCCTCGGACAGGCTCTGGGAATGACTCCCGACTTCTGGTTGAATCTTCAGCGGATGTACGACCTGGACCTGGCCCGGACTACAACCGACGTAAGCGACATTGAACCACTGGTCGAGGTATCTGTCTGAGACTGCTGGGAGGTTCCCCGATACAGTCCCAGCCACGCAGGCGGTGCATCCGGGTCGGATTGGTCTTGTCAGGGCTTAGGCCACAAACATCCCGGCTGGGCAGTTCTCGATGCGCCTCACCGTCCCCCAATATGGCCGTCCCACCCCAGTCGAGTGCGTGCCCTTCTTCAGGAATCCCGGCAGGCCCCCTGCGGATCGCCCAGATGGGCGATCACATGGTCCGGGAGAGCACCCCGGACCATGTCTGGAGACCAGGCGGCCCCACCACCAGGTGCCGGAAGCCATAGGGGTTGGTTTCTCCTTGGGCCTCGGCCAGTTGCCAGCGGTTCTTGCTGGCCGTCGTGCTGAGGAGCCCCTCGATGTAAGCCATGGCCCGCCGGTGCGTCTTCCGCATGGAGAACACCGACTGCAACCGCTGCGCCACGGCCCCCAAGTGATCGGGCCAAGCGACCAAGGGACTCCCGCAACCCGTGAACAAGGTGACCGGGGGCCAAGACCCTAACTGCTCATCCCCTTGTTGTTACGGGGATTGGATGGCAGTTCCTCCCCCGCTCTCCGGCATGGTTGGCGGCGGGACCCCTGCCACCGACCAATTGCAATGCTTTTGCAGAGTTGAACCACTATGAACGAAAACCGTCCCAACATCCTGCTGCTGCTGTCCGATCAACACCGCCACGATGCTCTGGGTTGCAGTGGCAATGCCGTGGTGCGTACGCCGGGCATGGACAGCCTGGCGGAGGAAGGTATGCGGTTCACCTCGGCCTTCACGCCCACTTCCCTGTGCTCTCCGGCGCGGGCCTCTTTGTTGACGGGCCTGTATGCCCACAATCACGGCCTATTGGCCAACATGGGCAACTTCAACGGGGTCTTTGACCGACAGTTGCTGGATAGGATCGTCTACACCCAACTGCTGGCCCGGGCCGGGTACGCGGTCCACCACATCGGCAAGTGGCATCTGCCGGCCCGTGACAACCCCGGTCACTGGGGCTTCCGGACCTTTGCGGACGATGACGAGCACGCACGCGTCAAACGGGCCCAAGGGCTGGAGGTTGATAGATCCCTGGAGGTGCAGCGGCTGGAATGGGGAGGCGACGCGCCCTTCTGCGGACGTTCGCCACTGGCAGCGGAGGACATGCAGGAAGCCTGGACCGCCGACATGACCATCCGGAGGTTGGAGGAACATCGGGATGAAGGCGGTCCCTTCATGATCACCGCCTCGTTCTTTGGCCCGCACTTTCCCTACAGCGTGCCCGCCCCGTATGACACCCTGTACGACCCGGACGCGGTGGAACGTTGGAGCAATTTCGACGAAACCTTTGCGGGCAAGCCGCTGATCCAGCAAAAGGAAATGCTGCGCTGGAATACCAGCCATCTGACCTGGCGGGACTGGCAGCGGGTCATCGCCCACTACTGGGGCTATTGCACCTACATCGATGACCAGATTCGGCGCATTCTGGAATGTCTGGAGACACTGGATCTGGCGGACAATACCATGGTCATTTATACCGCCGACCACGGGGACATGCTGGGTAGCCACCGCTTGTTCAACAAGGGTATGTACATGTACGACGAGACGTACCGAATTCCTTTGATTGTGCGGTGGCCCGGCGACATACCGGCCGGAACGGAATGCGATGCCTTTGTCAGCCTGGTGGATCTGATGCCCACCCTGCTGGACATGGCCGGAGTCGGGATCCCGGAAGGCCTGGACGGCCGATCACTGTTGCCTTGGCTGCGTGGGGAAGCGGTGACGGCCTGGCCGGACGATGTCTTCGCGGAGTTCCACGGATACGAGTCGGCACTCTTCAGCCAGCGCATGGTGCGGACACGCGGTTGGAAGTACGTCTACAACCCCGGGGCGGAGGACGAACTGTACGATGTTGAGAGTGATCCGGGAGAACTCCGCAATCTGGCTCCGGACTTGGGCTACCGCCATGTACTGCGCAGGATGAAGGTTCGGTTGCGCACTTGGATGGAGCGTACGGGAGACGACATCGCGGTGGACGACAGTTGGAAGGGGGCGGCCTATGACCTGTTTGTGGCGGAACGGGAGCGTTGAGCGCATGGTTTCAGTGGAGCCGAACCCGCCATTGGCATCCGTCTGACCTGCGTCAGGACTTGGTATTCACCATCAGACAGCACTTTGACTGTTTTCGCCTCCGCCTTACTGTGGGCAGGACACCCTGAAAGGTCACGGCTAGGCCATTTGAATGGGAGTTAACCCGCCGGTCCTTTCAATCCTCACAGTACGCGGCTTCGCCCAAGTCTGTATAAATGTTGGGTTTTTTAGAGCGCCAAGATGGATGCAGGCAGCCGGTTATCGCATTGTCCCGAAGATCCAGCGTATCGAGCAAGGGGAGTACGACCAGGTCAAGGGGAATGGGACCGGTCAACTCATTGGCCGAGAGGTCCAGATGTTTCAATTGATCGAGTTGCTCCAGTTCGGAGGGGATGGGACTGCTCAACTGATTGGCCGAGAGGTCTAGGTGCTCCAGGTCGGCAAGTTGCCCCAGTTTTGGGGGGATGTGGCCGGTTAGTTGGTTGTCTGAGAGATCCAGGCGCACCAGGAGGGGAAGCTGACCCAGTTGGGGAGGGATCGGGCCGATCAATTGATTGTCAGGGAGCGACAGTTGCCGCAGATGAGTGAGCTGCCCCAGCTGGGGAGGGATCGGGCCGGTCAGCTTATTGCTTAGGACTACCAATTCCTCCAGGAGGGCCAGTTGCCCCAGATGCGGGGGAATGGGACCGGTCAACAGCGTAGTTTCGCTGATTCCCCATCGGTATTCTGGATCTGTCTGCAAATGCAGTTTCTGTAGCCAGGATATACGGGCCAAGGCGGGGGGAATGGTGCCCCCGAGCGGCGGGGTACGAAATAAAACGCCTTCGATCCCCAAATGAAGCTCAATGACCCGCGGCGGTTCGCCCCCGAGCGTGACCCCGTCGAATGCGGCGAGTGGGGTGTCGGCCTGCCATCTGTAAAGCCCGTCGACAGTTGAGCCCCAGAGGGTGTCTTTTAGTTCCAGCAATATCTCCTTGTCACAGGTCAAGCTGGGTGACGGACCCTGGTCCGGGCAGACTGCGACATCCAGAGCCGGACAGACAGGAAGGTCGGCACAGGTGTCGCACTTGGCATGGACTTCCGGAGGCAGACAGCCGGCGATGGAATTGCCGGCCAAGTCCAGTTCTCGCAGCCAGATGAGTTGCCCCAGTTGTGGGGGAATAGGGCCAGTTAGCTGGTTGTCAGCGAGCTGCAACTTCCGGAGCAGGCGCGGTTGAACCAATTCTGGAGGAATGGGACCGGTGAGTTGATTGCCTGCCAGGTTCAATACTGATAGACCCGTGAGTTGGGACAGATCCCGAAGGACAGTGTTGTCCAGGCGGTTGTGGGCCAAATTCAGGTTGCGCAGACGAGGGAAATCGCCCAGGGCGGGTTGGATGGAACCCGTCAATTGGTTGTGTTCGATATTCAATACTTCCAACCGGGGCAGCTGCCCCAGTTCAGGGGGAATGACGCCTGACAGTCGGTTGTAGGCCAAATTCAGATTGCGGAGGCGGGGAAGTTGGCCCAGGGCGGGTTGGATGGAACCTGCCAATTGGTTGTGTTCGACATTCAATACTTCCAATCGGGGCAGCTGTCCCAGTTCAGGGGGAATGACGCCTGACAGCCGGTTGTGGGCCAAATTCAGATTGCGGAGGCGGGGAAGTTGGCCCAGGGCGGGTTGAATGGAACCTGCCAATTGGTTGTGTTCGATATTCAATACTTCCAATCGGGGCAGCTGCCCCAGTTCAGGCGGGATGATCGCTGACAGCTGATTGTGGGCTAAATGCAGATTGTGCAGTCTGGGGAGTTGGCCCAGTTCAGGCGGGATGGCCCCTGACAACTGATTGTGGGCCAAATTCAATTTGTACAGGCTGGAGAGTTGCCCCAGAGCAGGGGGAATCGAGTCCGTCAGTTGATTACGGGCTAGTTCCAGAACTTCCAGACCGGCCAGCTGGCCTAAGGCAGGAGGAATCGGACCTGTCAACCGGTTGTCATACAGTGACAGGGTTGGCAAATGGATCAGCTGCCCCAGTTCAGGAGGAATCGGCCCCGTCAGCTGATTGTGGGCAAGACCCAGCTGCTTCAGGCCGGTCAGTTGGCCCAGTTCCGTAGGGATGGCTCCTGATAGCTGATTTTGGACCAGATTCAACTCCGCCAGGCTTGCCAGTTGACCCAGTTCAGGGGGAATCGAGCCCGTCAGTTGATTGTTGGTTAGATCCAGCACCTCCAGGTTTGCCAGTTGGCCTAGGGCGGAGGGAATCGAGCCCGTTATCTGCAGGTGAGAAAATTCCAGGTGTCGGAGGTGGGTGAGCCGGCCCAGGGCGGCTGTCAATTTCCCATCGGCAGTCGTCAGTTTGAAGGGACCGGACAGACTTACACCGGTGACGCGCGGGGGATCCCCGCTCAACAGCACCCCTTTGAAGTCTTGTACTGGAGCATAGGTCGCCCACAGTTCCCGGGCTTCGGCTTTACTATGGATGCGGAGCCTGAGGCCATCCTGAATCGCCAGCAGGAGTTCCCGGTCACAGGCTAGACTGGGCGAGGGGCCCTGCTCTGGACACGCCCCTGGGGCCGGGCCTGTGGCCTCCGCACCGGAAACCAGGGCGGGCTTGCCAGCAACGAACCGATAGGTGGTCAGCGGGGTGCCGGTGGTGTCCAGGCCATAGGGACTGGTGCCAATTTCTCCTGCCACCTGGATTTGCGGGTGCCCGGGCCACCCCCAGCAGATGCGTGTACCACCATCGGTCAGGGCACAACTGGCTTTGTAGCCAGCGGACACACTTTGGAAATCACCGGTCGGCCCCACCAACTGCCCGTATTCGTTGCCACCCCAACAGCGAACGCCCAGATCGACAAACACGGCACAGGCATGGTCAAAGCCCGCGTCCAGAGCCTCGATGCGTTTCCCAATCTTGCGCATTTCAGACAGGTCCGTCTGTCCGACACTGTTGTCACCCCAGCACTGGAGCTGGTATTGATTGACATCCAAGGCACAACTGAAGTGTCCTCCCGCGGAGACCTCCCCGAATTGACCGGACAGTGCGTCGGTCTGGCCTTTGCGGTTGTCGCCCCAGCAGACGATCGTGCCGTCCGTGCGCAGACCGCAACTGTGGTGGAGACCTGCGGTCACGGCCTGATAGGGTCCGGGCGGGGCGTCGGTCTGGCCGTGCGCGTTGTCGCCCCAACAAACCACTGCGTTGTCCGTCCGGAGTCCACAGTTGTGGGACAGGCCTACCGCCACCGACTGGAACTCTCCTGCAGGAGCCTCCAACTGCTCACGGCCCTGCAGGTCCCAGCACTCAATACGATGGTCCTGGGTGACACCGCAGGTGTGAAAGTCACCGGCGGAAACGGACTGGAACCGGTTGGTCAGGGTGTAGGGACTGCCGGTCCTAGGCCAGCAGGTCAGGCGAGAGGCCCATTTGGCGCAGAGCTGTTGGCGGCCCACGGAGACTTGGCCATATTGGCCCACCCGGATAGAAGGGGAAAACAGCCAATCCTCATTTAACTTCCTCAGGCGTTCGAATAGCAACAGCCACTCAAAGGGGTCGTTCCGGGACAGCCCCAGTGATATCTGTTGGAGCCGGGGGGTCTCGGCCAGGAAGGATGCCGGGAGGTACCCCGTCAGGTACAGGGACAGGGATTCCAGTTGGGGCGCGGCGGCCAGGAAAGTTTCCGGCAGCACACTTTGCATTGGAGCCTGGACCGTCAGTTGTCGCAGCTGAGGGACTCCGGCCGGGAAGTGATCCGGCATCGCAAGCGTACGCCGTCCCACGAGGGTTAAAGTCTTTAATCCTGGTACCGGGATCAACAGATCTTTGGGTACTCGAGTATGTGTACCCAAGTCGAGGTACAGGTCAGTCAAATCCGGTAAAGGGGCCAACAAAGTGTCCAACCGAATATGGTCAGGCCAGACCAGAGGATCGAAGAAATACAAGCGGTTATCGTTCTTGTTCTTGATGTGCAGTGTGCGTAACCGTGGGACACTGGCCAGAAATCCGTCCCTGAAATTTTCAACCGAGACTGCTGCGAGCCATAAGTCCTCTAGTCTGGGAGTGTACGCCAACAGATCTTCCGGCGGGGCTACGGCGGACGGGGGGTAAAAGGGGGCCCCCAAGGCTACGGAACCCGATTGCACATGCAGAATCTCCAGTTGCGGTACGGGTAGCAGAACTCCTGCCGGCCAATACCCCGTTTTGCTGATCTTCGCAGTTTTCAATCCTTGGAGTCCGGCCAGATCCTCGGCACTGCGAACTTCCACGAACCCCTCGTCCCCCTTGTAACGGCTGGGGGGTGAGAGGTCTTTGATAGTAGCCAAATGCTCCCAGGTGATGCGTGCACACGCCTTCTCGTTACCCATATTGAGAATGGCAACCAGAGCCCGTCTGATCGAGAAATGGCGTTCACAAACATTGGGGTTGGTACCGGCCCGCGGCCAGGCCAGACGCCCCGTATACCGTAGATACCCGATGCCCTCAACCTGTTCATTGTCAACATAACGGACAGTACCGTCCCTGGACACCCGGACTGTGAAGACATGGGGTTCCGCTGGGTCCGCGGCTGGGAGACCATCGCGAGTCACGGGCCAGCCTTCGACTTCCCAGTCGAGATCAAGTGCCGGTCGGAAGCCCGGGGGCAGGATGAACAGGGTTTCCGGTTGCTGGCGCGCATAATGCTGGACTGGGGATCGGGAGGTGGCAAAGACGGCCCCGATGGTGGAACCCCACGGTTCCAGCCTATAAGTGCCCTCCCAATGCTCTGCCTGATTGTCAAATTCCCCCTCAATCGTCAAAGGCCGCGCCGTGACCACGGCCAACCCCCACTGCACGTCGGCATCTATATCCGTCAGGTCGGCGTAGATCCAGCGACTTTCACCGTCCAGCTCCAGATGCAGCCATTGCCCGTCCCTGCTGCTACCAGTAATTGACAGCTCATCTTCCTGTTGCACCTGGCCCAGAACGGCGTGTTCCAGTCCGGGACCCGCCCGCAGGTTCACCACGGTGCCCGTGACCCGTACAGTGACTGCCGGTGGTTCTACTTGCCTGGTGGAGGCGGACTGCATCGTGTTGGCTGCAGCCTGCAAGGGCGACGGGGCTGTCCCCAGGAACCACCCCAGGGCCGACAACCAGAGCACCCCCACCCACCATCGCGCTGTTCGCTTCATTCCCGAATCCTACCCGTCACATCTTTCCCGCTCGGTTGACGATCCGCCACAGAGGTGGGAACCAAGATCGAGCCCATGGCGTTGAGGCCAGTGTAAACCCCGTCACCAATGACTGGGGCTACTGCACCTACATCGACGACCGGATTAGGCGCATTCTGGAGTGCCTGGAGACACTGGATCTGGCGGACAACACCGTAGTCATTCATGCCGCTAACCACAGGGACATGCTGGGCAGCCACCGCTTGTTCAACAAGGGCATGTACATGTACGACGAGACCTACCGCATACCCCTGATCATGCGGTGGCCCGGTTACACGCCGGCCGGAACAGAGTGCGATACCTTCGTCAATCTGTTGGACCTGATGCCGACCATGCTGGACCTGGCCGGAGTCGGAATCCCGGACGGCCTGGATGGCCGGTCACTGCTGCCCTGGCTACGCGGGACGACGGTGACGGACTGGCCGGACGACATCTTCGCGGAGTTTCACGGCTACGAGTCGGCACTCTTCAGCCAGCGTATGGTGCGCACCCGGGGCTGGAAGTACGTCTACAACCCCGGGGCCGAGGACGAGTTGTACGATGTCGAGAGCGACCCGGGCGAACTGCGCAATCTGGCTCCGGACTTGGGCTACCGGCATGTACTGCGCAGGATGAAGGCGCGACTGTGCACTTGGATGGAGCGAACGGGCGACGACATTGCGATGGACGACAGTTGGAAGGGATCAGCCTACGACCTTTATTTGGCGGGACGGGAGCGGTAGTCGGTTCCGGGCGCGTTGTGAATTCGGAACCTGCAAGGAAGCAGGTGTATCCAATATGGTCGCTGCAACGCGGGCGGGAAACCGGAATACAGTGCGCGTCCAAGGGAGCACTGCCGTCCCGTGGCATTCAGTGCAACAGATGAGACCGTTGCCAAGCCGTGGTGCTCACCGGTGGTGTCGGCCGGTTCAGCTCCCGCGGTCTCCGGGCGGCAGGAGGGTTGACCAGTCGCGCTCGCCACTTGTTACGGAGAGTGCGTCTACAAAGTCGGGCACCCACCGGGCCTTCTGCCAGGCTGCGGCCAAGGTGTCCGGCACGTCGGGTGCCAATACTCCCTGAGTTGTCTGCTGCCTCAGTAGGGCCAGGAGATCCTCTAGGCGAGTTTCCAGAACGGTGGCCTGTTTGGGGTCCATCCAAATGCCTTGTTGCGCGTCCCAGGTCTGGAGGGTGTGGACGTTCCTACCCTCGTTCAGTATGCGGAACTCGCCCAGTGTCTCGCTGCGGTGGACGGGCAACCCGTCCACCGTGCGGAGCGGTTCAATAGGCTCGTATTCGCCATCGGCCGACAGGCGCAGGCCCCACAGTCGGGGTTCGTCCCCTGTGCGGTATACCCGCTTCGGGTCGTAGCGCCAGTACTCCCGCACCTCCATGGCCCGGTAGATTTCCTACCTTGGGCTCAAGGTCGCGGTGGAAGGTGGACCGGGACAGCACTTCCAGCACGAACAGGACGGGGTTGTCCGGATCGTAGACAATTTCGTGCTCGCCCTCGTCGGGGCGGGGCTTCTCCTGGATGAAGACATCGGGGATGACCTGTCCGCTTTTGGCGTAGCGGTTGGTTCGGGACACCCCCAAGTCGGGCAGCTTCAGGCACCGCTCCCTAAACACGCGGTCCAAGCCCAGCAGGCGCTGTGCTTCGTCATGGCATCCATTGACACTGGTCTGGTGGGACGGGCCGGCCATGAAGTGGACCCCGTCCTTGCCGTAGGCGTCGTCGTCGGTGAAGTCGGGTCCGTAGACGTGACTGGGGTCGTAGGGATAGGCGGGGTCGTAGTGGTCGAGCGACTTGATGTGGGCCCACCAGGCGTCGGTGGTCTTGCCACCGTTGCGTGCCACCGCCGGGGACTGGGGTTTTGCGGAATCGGTCGCAGGATTGGCTGCGAGGCTGTTGTTCCGCGTGGGCACAGACATTTTGGCTTTCGGATTTGTGTTCATGTCGTGCAGTAACCACCATCTGTGGAACGACGGTCCACCAAACACAGTGTAGTCAGCGTGCCGATACACCGGTACACTAGGTGACCGGGTGTTCCGGCACGTCGAACGCCAGGCGCCAAGATGCGTATGGCCGACAGCCAGCCGGGCTGGAATCAGGGCGCGTTGATGAACGTCGCATAGAAGTGCTGTCCTGCCCCGTACCACACTTTATGACTCGGATGTGGCGACATCTGGTATTCCTCCGGTCAGGAACGCTCACCTGCTGTTGCTGGCGCTTTTCCCGCGACACCCACGGGACCACGCTTTCCCGGAACTACATCGACCGGTGTGGGAATCAGCCACTCGGCTCCGACTTTGGTCGCTCCCCGCACCCGACCATCGCGGGCCAGTTGACGCACCCTGCGCTCCGAGATGCCCAGGCGCATGGCCGCCTCTTGTACCGTAATGTTGTCAACATCATCGGCAGGCACCTCGGAGGCCAGCTCGAACTCAATGGGGCTGGGCTCCTTCAGCGTGCTCATCTCGTGGATCAGAAACCCGATGACTTCGCCGTCGTCGTCCAGCCGCTTGAGGATGCGTTCGTCGTCGGTGGGCGTGAAATAACCTTCCCTAGCCGCCCATAACACTTCAAGCATGTCTCCTTCGTGGTCGTACGAGACAAACACCTTCCTGCCGTTCACACTCGCTCTCCTTTGATTCTTAGGGTGAGATAGGCGGTGAGGATGAAGGCGTAACCGCGCTCCCTCTTCAACACAATGGGGCTTATATCGATAAGTTGACATCGCCAACCACCGATCTTGTTCGCGGGTCACAGGGGTCCCTCACGGGATCGCCCCTCGCCGCGCAGTAGCCCCTTGCCCGCGGGCCGTGAACGGACATGTGCGGAAGTCCCGCACGCATCAGGATGTTGATGGCTGCGTTGTGGTCGGCATTCAGGCGGAAGCCGCAGGCTCCGCATCTGAAGACCGACTGCAACGGCCGATTTGACTTGTGCGTGAACCCGCACCGACTACAGGTTTGCGAGGTGTAGGCCGGATCGACCTTCACCAGCTCACCCGCCTTGTAGGCCAACTTGCGTTCCAATCCGCCCCAGCCGCTCGCCAGGATCTCCCGGTTCAGTCCGGCCTTCTGTGCGACCTGCTTGCCGGGTTCCTCAACCGTCCCTTTGGCCGAGGCCGTCATGCCTTGGGTGTTCAGGTCTTCAACGACGACCGTGTGGGCCGTGTCCGCCAGCTTGCGACTGGTTTGATGGGTGGCGTCGTCGCGTTTGCGGGCGCGCTGCCTGTGGAGTTTCTGCAGCCGGCCATGGATGCGTCGGCCCCGGTTCGACTTGCGCTTGCCGCGCGCCTTGGGCCCCCAGCCCTGCTTGCGGCTGAGTTCGCGTTGCAGGCGTTTGATCTGTGCGTCCGTGCGGTCCGTGTCCGGCATGTCATGGACCTTGCCGTCGCTGTCCGTCGCCTGTCCGACATTGCGATCCAACCCCAGGGCGCCGTCCGGTGCGGGTTGCACCACGTCCGCATGGTCCGCCGGCACCTCGAAGCAGATGTACGCGTACCACTTGGGATGCGCGCCGTGTGCCTCGCGCCGCACGCGCACAGTCAAGGGCTTGCAATCCGCATATAGGCGCAACGGGCCCATGCGCAGCCAGCCGACCTTGGGGATGCGCAGCCGTCCGTCCCTTATGGACACATCGCCTGGTATGCCAAACGACGGTTCACTGTGGTGGCGCGATTGGAAGCGCGGATGCGTGATGGGTTTGCCGTCCGACTTGCGCACCGGCAATTGCTCGCCGCGTTCCGCAAACTCGGACTGGGCCCTGAAGAAGTGCGCGAAGGCCAGCGACAGGTCCTTCCCGGCATTGCGCAGCACCGCGTAGGAGTACTCCCGCAGCCACGCGAGTTCGGGATCGTCCCACAGTTCCCTGAAGCGGTAGCTGAACTTGATGTACGAGGTGGACGGCGCGGGTCCCATGCGCTTGCGCCGCTCCCGACCCCATTCGGTTGTGCGGCCGCGGACTTCCGGCCAGTGCAACGCCGGCACATGGAGCGACCGCCACATGGCGTACAGGCGGTTCTGATCGCCCAGCAGACGGTTGAACACAAACCGGCACGCGCCCGCCGTGCCCGCCAGCCGGTTTCCGATCTCGGCATCGCCCGGATACAGGCGCACACGCACCGTGCGGTGTACCGTCGGGGATGGTTCGGTTGTAGAACGGGGCTTGCTGGCCATGGTGTTCATACCACCGTGTCCGGTTGAAGGTCGGGTGCCAATCCCGACCTTCGTTCTTGGGACCAGTATGGCACCTTGGCGCGCCCCGTGGCTTCAGTCAGACTCACGCTGTCAACTTAGCGATATAAGCCCCAACACAATGCACACATAGCGGTTCCTTCCCCGCAGATCCGGATAGAGCCGATAGTACAGTTGGACCATCGGGCTGGACTTGGAGGGACTTACCGCATCCGGGCTGGTGAGGGTTTCGGCAAACCGGTGCAGTTGGAAGGCCATTTCAGGGTGTCTTCTCAGGATGTGCCGAAGCTGCTCATCGGTGAGTCGGACTTCATCTCCGCGCTCATCGTTGAAATGTCGCACGCTGTCTGCTTCCCCCTATTTCTATACCGTAAAGTATACCGAAATCGGTATAGAACTCGGTGAGAGATTGCGCGTGCACGAAACGGAAACAGTGCCAATGCAGGTGCAGGTTGCTTGGTGCGAGGATGCCAAAGCCGCTCTCTGTCCACCCATGGAGAGTCACCATGGAGAGTCAAAACGCCGTACTCCGCCAGTGTCCCCATGTGCATGGCATTGCCACGGGCTGTGAAGTCGGGACATGGGCAAGGGCACCCCAACTTCACATGCCTGTCAGGGCAGAAACTGAATCTTTATCGCCTGCCTTGATCGCAACAGGTCAATCCCTTCCAGGTAGTCGGCCAATGGCAATCGGTGGGTTGCCAACGGCTTCAGGTCCAGTTGGCCTTCCGCCACGAATGACAAGGCTGTTTCCGCTGCTTCCTTGGTATGCCGGTCATAGCCGATCAATGCCAGCCCCTTGCGGTATTCGGGCAGGCCGAACTGGACCGGGTCCCGCAGGACCCCGAACACATGAACGAACCGCGAGCACAGCGCCATCAAATGTTGCAGGGCCGGGGCCAAGCCCGTGCAGTCGATGCCGGTGGTCCAAAGATCGCCCCGGTCGAGCATGGCCAGCACTTCCGGATCATCCGGGGCAAACACCTTGGCCACACCCAGATTTGCAGCCATGTCGCGGCGGGCTGGCAACGGGTCGATTGCCATGACATCGGAGGCACTGTGCACTCGGGCCAACTGGACGGCAATCAGGCCGGCCGGTCCCAGGCCGCAGACAATCACGCGGCAATCCCGTACCGCGCCAAACCCGTTCAGTTGGTCGAACGAGGCCTGGACACACATGGCCAGTTCCAGGGAGGCGCACGCGTGCGTTTCGAGTTCGTCCGGCAGCGCAATCAGGTTGGCCGCTTCGAACGGCACGTACTGGGCATAGCATCCTTGGCGGACCTTGCCCGGGTCGCGCCATGCGGCGACCTTCATGCCAATGTCGAATCCCTCGACTCCGGGACCGGTGGCCGCGACCACGCCGG
Source organism: Caldilineaceae bacterium (assembly GCA_965219935.1). Lineage (GTDB taxonomy): Bacteria > Chloroflexota > Anaerolineae > Caldilineales > Caldilineaceae > Bin34. Next base: position 4,431,127 of record CBDCOU010000003.1, read on the forward strand.
CCATCTCATGGCCGGGCTGGCCTATCGGATACGGATACTCGATGGTGCTGCCGGGGAACATCGGTTCGTTGCCCAGGATGTGCAGGTCCCACTGCGGACAGGTGTTGATCGCTTCCACCCTGACCAGGACTTCCCCCGCATCCGGGATGGGTATCGGCGTCTCGATAAGAGCCGCTTCGTCGGGTCCCGTGATTTGGATGGCCTGCATTGTGTTGGTCATGGGGGTATTCCTTGGGGCCGATTCCGTCTGCCTGGGTGGTTTGGTCTGGCGGTTCCATCGCGGAATGATTGGACTCAGGCCGCGGTATCGATCAGTTCCTCGTGCACCAGCCACTGCTGGACCTCGGCCCAGTCGTAGGTCACACCGAGCCCCGGTCCCGGTGGCACCGGGACGCAGCCGTCGGCATCAATGGTCTCGAGTTCGTCCTCGTAGTCGCACGCATAGACCGGCGGACAGGCAATGTTGGTTAGCTTGGGGTGCACCAGTCCCATTTCGTAGAAGTTGGAGTTGCGCATGGCCGCCATGCAGTGTCGCTGTGCCGGTCCCGCAATGTGCAGTTCCACGTCCATGCCGTAGCCTTCCGCGGCATGGGCGATCTTCATGACTCCGGTGATGCCGCCGTCGTACTCCGGGTCGGCCCGCCAGAAGTCCGTGGCATCGGCGGCTGCCATGTCGGCGTGGGCTTCCACCAGATGGATGTGTTCGCCCTGTAACAGGGGTGTCTTGATCATGGACCGCAGCTTCCGGTGGGCGTGCAGGGACACCCCGCCGTCCCGCATCGGATCCTCGTACCAGTAGAACCCTTCCTCGTCACAGGCCCGACCCACGGCGAGTGTGTCGGCGAACGTGTCGTAAACGCAGCAGGGATCCAACATCAATGCCATGCGGCCGCCCACGCGGCGCCCCACGGCCTTGACCGTTGCGATTTCGCGGTCGATGTCGGGATCGCCCCAGGGGTGGATCTTGAAGCCCTTGTAGCCCAGTTCAAGGCACTGCTCGGCGAAGTCGGCAAAGGCTTCCGGGCTGCTCAGGCCGTCGGATTGGCGATCGGCGTGGTAGGTGCTGGCGTAGCAGGGCAGCTTTTCCCGGTAGCCGCCCAGCAACTGGTAGATGGGGGCATCATGGAACTTGCCGGCCAAGTCCCACAGGGCAATGTCGATCGGACCCATGCCCATACGGTCGTTCTTGCGCAACAGCGACTTGGCTTGGCCGTAGAACCGTTCGCGCTGCAGAGCCGGCTTGCCGATCAGGTACTCCACGAACATCAGGGCCTGCTCGAACGTGGCCGGTGCAATGCTCATGTACTCGCCTGTGACCCCGATGTCGGTGTGGATGCGCACACCCAGCACCATCCGGTGGCCGGTGCTGCCCGGTTCATAGAAGTGTCCCATGGCGAATCCGTGGTCCCGTCCCACGTTGGGGAACGGGATGCGGTACCGCGACAGTTGAATTGCGGTAATGGTCGGTGCGTCTTTCATGTCCTGCATCCTTTGGTGATGTTCCCGGTTTCCAGTTTTTCCTCATTCGGAAGTGGTCCAGTCCAGGATGATGCCAAGTACCGGTTCGGCCTTGGTTTGAATAAGGTTCCAAGCCACCTCGGCCCGGTCCACCGGGAATGACAGCCGACGGTCGGGGTCCAATCCCCGAGCGATTGTCACATTGTGTGCGATTAGGACTTTGAGATGCCTCCGGACCGATGTAGGCACACTTGACTCTCTGCAGTTCCAACTACTGTAAGCCACCATTGCCATGCAGCTCTCAGCATTGGTCAGCGCGTTGCATTGACCTCGCCGGCTTGGTGGGGTAGTCCTCGCGCTTCCCTGTGTCCCCACCCTGAATGACGAAGTCGCGTCGGTCGCGATAGAGGGGCGCTCGGTTGAGTACATAGTCCTGTCCGTCATCGAGGTCGACCGAATCCCAGTGGGTCATGAGCCAATACTTGTAGTCACCGACGAACAGGTAGGTGTTCGGGTGGCCAAAGAAAGTGCCTGAAATGCCCTCTCCGGCACGGAAGCGCGCACAGACCAGCTCGATCAGCTCATTCTGACCATCCTTGCGGCTAAGGACGTACTCGTGGGGCCACGTATTCCGGTAGGTGACGGCTTCCCGCCACGGCGCGCGTCCAATCAACTCGGTGATCTTCAGGTTTTCAGGCATTTTCACTGTCCTTCCGCTGAGGAAAACGAGCCCCGCCAGCCTTGCCGTGCTGGGACTATCCTTCTGGCGACTCGCCGTGCTGGTCCAGGTTCTCCGTGCTGTCGGAACCGAGTAGGTGGCGCAGCTTCTCCAGGATACGGTTTCGGCGCGTCTCGTGGAAGTCCAAGAATCCCTCGATTCCGGTTGGAATGTCACCCGGATCGGGCAGGTGGCAGACCCTGCCTGTACTACCTGGTACTTCCAGGTCCGGGCTGCGTAGTGCCGGCCAACATGGCATTGCCGCAGGTTCGTCCAACCCTATAGGTCGCGTCGGACCCGGCGCGGCGGGTTGTCTGCCCCGTTTTCGTTTGGCTCCTGAGGGAACAGCAGTGAATGCCAATCAGCCCTGTCCGACCATACTTCCACCACCTTCGCCAAAGTGCGACCCTGCCCTACCCGGTGCCAGTTGGCCTCGATTTGGGCAAGCACCGCGCCGGACAATTTTGCTGCCAGCAACGTGTGCATGCCGGTGATGCGCTCCTCCAATTTGCTTCTTGCTTCGCTTTCCTGCACTTGGCGTTCGGTTTCGGCTTGGTGTTTCATCTCGGCATCGACCTCGGGATCGCGCCAGAGGTTCCGGTCCGGATCCCACCACTGCAGCCGATGCTGTTCTCCCGCTTCGTCCGGTGCCTGAACATCAATGTCGCGGGCTGCGGCCGGCAGCATGCGGATGTCGGCCGCCAGCACTTCGCTGTGGTACACGGGCCAATCCCCGTCCCCTGCCTGCCGCGGGATGCGGACATAGTGCCCCGTGTCGTCCAGCCGCCAGCCCCAGAACAAAACGCCGTCCGCATACGCCGGTGGGGCGTGGCCCTCCGGGTCGTACAGCCAGTACTCCGCGATGCCCATGGCGGCATAGGTATCCAGCTTCGGTCCCAGGTCCGCCCGCCACGTGGACTCGGAGAGGACCTCCAGCACCAGCAGCGGGGGCGGGTCCACTTCCAGTCTACAGTCGTGTGGCAGCGGTTCGCCGGGGGTAAACACCTCCGGCAGCACGACCACGTCCGGAATGAGGTGTCCCTTGTCATGGAACTCGTGGTCCGGTCCCAAGGCCTGCCTGACCGCGTCCGACAGGTACACCGTGAACTCGCGCCGCGCACATTGGCCCCGCCGGACATCCACGGTGTGCGTGAAGGATGCCAGAGAGTGTTTGTGCGGTTCGGTGGTCAAGTAGGTAACCCCGTCCACGCCGTAGTCCGGATCCGTCGTATAATCGTCGTCATACTCGTAGGCCGGGTCGTAGGGATAGGCCGGGTCATAGTGGGTCAGGGCTCTGATTGCCGCCCACCAAGCCTGACTGTCGGGCTCCGGCGCGACAGGCAGGGGTGGCAGTGTGACGGTTGCCGTTCCGTTGAACGCTCGATCCGCCATCCCGTTCACGGCGCTTTCATCGGTTCCGATGCGTTCCTGTGCCTGTACCTTCGGCGTGGCCATGGCCGCGCTCCTGCTGCCTTCGGGTGCCTGCCCGTCATTGTAGTACGCACGGTTTGGCCGGGAGACTCCCAGTCCCTATCGAGGATCGGAAGGCAAAATACAGCGGAGTCCGGTTGTGGGCATGGGACCGCAACTTCACCAGTGATATTCAGCCGTGCATGACTTTCAGCCACCATCCGTACTGGAAATCGCGGCGATCCGACATGTAGTTCGCTCCGGAACGCAATGGCTCTTGCCCTGCCTGAAGCTCATTGATAGATACGAACATGGTCTCCACCCATCGGACTATCAAGTCAGGCAGAGAAGTGACTGGGAGCGTTGAGACCCGTTCAGCAAGGATGTCTCAAACCTTGCAGTCTGCGGTTTTGACGGAGTATCCATGGTGGTGACCAGAACATCGATTCCCCAAGGTAATCGCAAAGTCGCGAGCAGGGCAGTGCAGAGGCCAGGATCCACGGGCGGCACTCGAACCGGTTCCGCAATCAGCCCATGGACCCATTCGGTCTACGGTTATGTTGCACCGTGCGTACCCTGTTCAGGGCGGCCCATCTGAGGTGGTCCATCACGCGACTTTGCGGTTGCCTGGGTGGGCAGCGGCATCGTGCTGTGACCGTGACTGCATCCTCAGGAGAATCAAACCATCAGATAGCAATCGAGTGGTAACAGATTCCACTTGGAACATTGAGGCAAGCGGTTTCCGCTGACAACGGTCTTGAAAGTCACTTTAGGAGGGCAAAGTTTGGTGGGCTTCCGGCTTTGGGAAATTCTTGGTCAGGAACCGCTCAATCTGCTCAAGTCGCTCGTTGAGTGCCTTGCCGGACAGGTAGCTGCCTTCCTCGTATCTGCCGAGCATGTCGATGGCCTTAGCTTCGTCAATCCAAGCATGCCACTCGGCGAACCGCTCCGGCCCTACCCAAATGCCCAACTCACCACCCCGCGGACCGACGCGCGGCCCCGCGTACATCAGGAACCGTGTGCGATCTGTCTGAGGCGCGATTCGCACCGCGTGAGAAAGAGGCTGTACTGCAAGATTCGCCTTCTCCGCCATCGCCACAAAGCGTTCGAACGGCTCGCTCACGCCTGCGTCCCTTGCCATCTGAGAGATGGCCTCAACCGTGTATTTTTGTTTTGGTGAGGATGACTTGGATGGCTCGTCTATCACCTCCCGAATCATCAATTTAGGGCCATCCTTCAGCTTAAATACCTCGAAGCTGACGACACTGACCGGGATGTCGAAGCGTTCGAGAAACTCGTTCATGCGCTCCAATCCGGCGTGGACTCCGGTGCCCACAAGCAGCAAGGCAACTTCCCGCTCATCCCCTTCGCCAGCCAGTTGCTGGTTCACCCGCGCCGACAGCGTTTCCTCATCGCCGAACTGGCTGAGGCCAGGTGCGAGCTTCTTATAGAGTTCATCGGCTTCGAGTTTGACAAGCGACGACGCATAGTAGAGTGCCTGTGTCAGCGCGCCAGCATGGAGCCGTCCAGATTTGATCTCAATTACCACCCAGCGATCCCGCGTGTCAACTGCCAGCAGATCAAGTCGTCCGTCATCTATCCATATCTGGCGGCCCACCAAGGTCAAACCTTCGCCGATCAGCGTCACGTCATTCACAATCCAGTCTTCGAGATGTTGCTCAAGCCCAATTTGGGAGTGTCCAACTCGCTGTGGTATCCATGGCTGGGACCCACTCTCGTCCTGTTGCGCGTCCACGCTCCAGACTGCCAGTTTCACAATTACTCTCTCCTCAGTAGTTGATCGGCGTGTCGAACTGACCCAGCCAGTTCGAGTCCATAATCAGATCTGGTGTCGAGGTCAACCCCATCCCAGGGAGGCATGAGCCAGTGTTCATGGTCGCTGATTGACCGATAAGTGTTGGACCTGACCATGAATGGTACGACGACGCCCTCCCCAGTCAGGAAATGGACACAAACCTACTCGAACAATCTCTGCTGAGGATCTTTGCAGCTGACCGCGCCCCCAGCGCCAGCCGATGGTCGGTGCTGCCCGTGCCCCATGGGGAACCCTTGGTCTCGGCCCACGTTGGGGAACGGGATGTGGTACCTGGTCAGCTGGACGGGCGTGATGATCGGGGCGTCTCTCGTATTGTGTGTCTTTGCGATGGTCCCTGGTCCCGGTCCGCCCTCAACCGGATTCAGTCCAATCCAGGATGACGCCGAGTACCGGTTCGGCTTTGGTTTGAATTAGGCTCCAGGCCTCCGCGGCCCGGTCCACAGGGAAATGATGGGTGATTAGCGGTAGGGTTTGAAGTTGGCCGGTGGCTATCAGGTGTCGCGTTCTGTCCATGCGCGGCCGGGTCCAGCCGGAGACAGAGTGTAGGGACAGTTCCCTGTTGCGAAGGTCCTGAAGTGAAAGAAGGTCGTCCGTGCCGTGGAATCCGGCGGAGACGATCCGGCCATCCCGGTTCATACGGGGCAGGATGGCCTGGATGTGTTCGATCGACCCCACGGTGTCAACCAGCACATCCACGCCGCCGGGCAGAAAACCGGTGAGGGTCTCCTGCCAATCACCGTTCTTTTCATTGCAACGGAGGTGCATGCCGCTTTCCGGGAAGTACCGCAAGCGCTCCTCATGACGGCCCAGCAACAGGATGCGCGCCCCGCGCAGGGCCAGCGTCTGTGCGGCCCACAGTCCGACCATACCGTCACCCAGCACCACGGCTGCCTCTCCGGGCGCGACCGGAGCGCGGCTCCCACAGTTGTAGCCGACCTGGGTCAGGACCATGCCTGCATAGGCCAGCGGTTCCGGTTGCGTTGGAAGCTTCCAGACACCTTCCCAGGGGGTGACCGACGGGGACACCTGTCCTCCGGAAGGATGGAACATTCCATGGACCTTGCCACTGGCGGCAAAGACGGTTTCGCCCAGTGTCAAGTCCGTCACATGGCTGCCAACCTCCCGCACGATCCCTACTTTCTGGTAGCCGGCCACCACGGGGAAGGGGCTCGGTGAGCCGGGCCGCCAGGCCGTGTCCCCGGCGATGCGCTCACCTCTCAAGTAGGAGCCTTCGGTGCCGTTGCTGATCCAGGAGTGGGTTACGTCGACCACCACGTCGCGGGGTCCGGGCTCGGGACAGTCCACCTCCCGAACCTCCACGGTATTGGCCGCGGGAAAGACGACGGCTGTGGCTTTCATCGTGGTCCTCCCGCCGTTGGCACGGCGTGCTTCCCTCCGTGCCGGTTAGCAGTAGAGAGACGGTTTCTCGAACTCGGGTATCGCGGCAGTCTGACTGGTCCTGACCGATTGTCACATTGTTGGCGTTTCAGGACTTCGAAGTGCCTCCGGTCCGATGTAGGCACCTCCAATTCCCTGCAGTTCCGACTACTGTGATCCACAACGGCTGTGCTGCTTTCAGGGTTGGTCGGCGCGTTGCATTGACCTCGCCGGTTCGGCGGGGTAGTCCTGGCGTTTCCCTGTATCTCCAGTCTGAATGACGAAGTCGCGCCGGTCGCGATAGAGGTGTGCTCGATTCAGCACATAGTCCTGTCCGTCATCGAGGTCCACTGCCTCCCAGTGGGTCATGAGCCAGTACTTGCAGTCGCCGATGAACAAGTAGGTGTTCGGTCTACCAAAGAAGGTGCCAGCAACACCCTCTCCGGCGCGGAAGCGCGCACAGACCAGCTCGATCAGTTCTCTCTGACTGTCCTTGCGGATAAGGACGTATTCATGGGGCCACGTCTCCCGGTAGGTGACGGCTTCCCGCCACGGCGCGTGCCCGATCAACTCGGTGATCTTCAGGTTTTCGAGCATTCTCATCGTCCTTTCGCTGAGGAAAACGAGCTTCGTCAGTCTTGGAGCACTGGAACTGCCCTTCTGGCGCTTCGCTGTCTAATCTAGGATATCCGTGCTGTCGGAAGCGAGCAAGCGGCGTAGCTTCTCTAGGATACGGCTTCGGCGTGTCTCGTAGAAGTCCAAGAATCCCTCGATTTCGGTCGGAACATCGCCCAGATCGTGCAGATGGCAGTGATGTTGTCTTTCTTCTTCGGAATACCGTTCACTTAGCCAGTCGGCGGGTAGTTTGGCACTCTTGCTCGTGTTTGTTGATCCCTCGAGAAGCTGGAGGTTAGCTAGGCGGTTCACCCGCTCAAGATACTCAGGAATCTTTTCCTCGTTGACACCAGCCTTCTTCAGGCGCGCCGTGGTCATCAGCGCGCGCGGGAAGATATGGTCGACGTGGAAGCGGTTCGTGGCTACGTCGACGAAATCGTACAGAAGAAATAGGAGGCTGTAAGCCCTTCCACCATACTCGGTGTCGGCTAAGTCCTGGAGTTCCTCTTCGTCGAAGTTCAGTCTCTTGCCGCGGGTACGCATCGCAGCCTCGATGGCTTGAACTGGGAATCCGTTGTGGCTGGAACTCTCCCGGATCGCCTTGCGGATCGCTACAAGCAGGTTGTCGGCACCGCTACTCCAGGTCCCGCGTTTCAGCAGCGAGCGAATCAACCAGTAACGGATCGTCTTGCGGTCCTCGGCCCCTAGCCGTGGCTGATGGTGATGGAGAAAGTAGGCGATCGGCAACAAGGCGTTCGCTGATGTCAGGTTCTGTCTGGAATAGCCGAACGAAGATGCGAGCTCCACCGTTTCCGTGATCGTTCTCCTGATGTGCTCCCATTGATCCTGCAGCGCGGCGATCTTCGACTTTCTGAAGTTTTCGACCTTGAATCGGACGCTGTCACTGTCCCCGAGCACTAGGCAGGCCTTGAGCACAAAGTCGTGATTGAATGAAAAGCCCGTGCCAATGTCGCTGATCTCATCAACGAGAGCGTGGATCTCCTTTCGCGCGTCGACCTTATCCCATTGGGCTACCGCCATGCTGAGGAGCATGTCCGAGTAGGAGAGTGGTGTGCCACCGCTGTTGGTCCTCACGAAGATGTTGAGAACCCGTTCCGGGTTCTGATGCGTCTCTTCATAGGCCGAGACGATGCCATCTTTGTGCGCGACTTCGTAAAGTCGGGTGAGCATTTTCTGAGGCTCGCGGGTACCCGCGAGCTGTAGGTCATGGACGATGTCGATCAGGTCCGTAGCATCCTCAACATCTAGGATGTCTCCCACGAGGTACCAGTGTTCGTGGTCGTTCCGGCAGTTTCGGTCTTTGGCCTCCTTCTCCCGGAGAAAGCTGAACTTGTACGAGAGTTCCTCTTCGTTCTCCATCCTGGGTGCGAGGAGATTAAGGTAGAGCCGTCGTTCTGGAAAGGCGCTTGGGTTGTTCCACCACAGGCGGGGAAGTTTCCAGCGACCGCTGCCGTGGAGCCCGACATTCAGCGCTGTGAGGCGTTGTTGTCCGTCCAGCACCGCCTTTAAGCCGGGCACGGTGGAAGGTGCCCCGTGGACAGGATTGTGGGGCTTTCGTTCATCGTAGTTCGTGATGAATTGGTAGAAACTGTAATTCTTGGCCGTTTCGGGATTGATTCGCCAAAACAGGAAGGAGCCGATCGGGTAGCCACGCATGAGGCTGTCAAAGAGCCGCTCGATCTGATACGGCCGCCATACGAACTCCCGTTGAATGGCCGGGAGCAGGTATTGGTTGTTGTGAATGTGGTCGATCGCTTCCTTGATCGTGATTGCGGTCTGAAATGCCATGGATCTTCCTTCCTAAGGGTTGGTGTGCTGTAATTTGTGTTTTTTGGTGCCACTTCAGAGCGATTGTATCCAGAAGGGTTTCTGAGTTAGGCTGAGCAACTGGTGCCAATGGTCCTTGTTGCAGGCCGTCGCCATAGGCTTCCAGGTAGTTTCGTCGCCGTACCCCAACCGTTGGCCTCCTGGATCTGTGATCGCAAACCCTGCAAGTGACGCAAAGAGGTGGAGTGCCTGTTCCGACTGCTCAAGGGGTTTCGCCGAGTCTACCCCCGCTTTGACAAGCTGGACGTGCGGGAGGAGCGTCTTGTTCGCTCTCATCATGAAAATATTGCGCTTAGTGTGAACAGGACCAAGCACTAACAGTAGAGGGATGGTTTCTCGAACTCGGGGATCGAAACCGGCTGGCCGGTCCTGACCGATTCAATACAGGCTTCGACCACCACCATGGCCATATATCCATCCCAGGCGGAAGGACCGGTTGGTATGTCCGCTTCCAGACTCGCCGCCCAGGCAACCAATTCGTCCCGGTAGGCTGCGCCGAACCGGCCGGTGTACTCCGGGGCAATCGCCTGGCCGAGGGTTTCCCTGCTGCGGACAACAGGCGTTCCCACGGTGTGGCTGGTGACCACGCCGTCCTCGCAACTGATTTCGACATCGACTTCATAGCCGTAGCCGGCCTTGGTATTGAACTCGAGCAGGCCGAGCGCCCCGTTGCGGAACCGTACCTGAATCACGCACAGGTGCGCCGTGCCCGGATCCTGGCCCGCATCCGGAACAGCCTGGCCGTACACCTCGACAATCTCGTCCTCCATCATCCAGCGCGCCGAATGGATGTCGTGCACCATGGAGTTGGTGACGACATCCTCGATGGTGCGGGCATCGGGAAAGTGGGCATTGCGATGGACGTTGCGGAAGAGCAGTCGTCGGCCATGACGCCCGGTGTCCACCTCCGTCTTGACTTCCACGTGGGCGCGGTCGTACTCCCGCATGAAGCCCACTTGGATCATGCGATGTCCGATCCCGGTTTCCAGTTCGACGACGCGTTCGGCATCCGGAACGGTGGTGGCCAGCGGCTTTTCGAGGAACACGGGCTTGCCGGTCTCCAGGCACTCGATGGCCAGCTTGGCATGGAGTCCGTCCGGAGCCGCGACGAGCAGGGCATCCACCTCGGAGTGGCCGATGATGGCCCGGGTTTGGTCGAACTGCAGTTCGACTCCGTGCCGGTGGGCCACCGCGGCGCGCAGATCGCCGTCAAGGTCCATCACGGCTTTCAAGACCGCGCCCGACACTTGGTCGCCGCCGAGGTTGCCGGCGTGATGGCCCCCCATGGTGCCAACTCCTATCACGCCAACCCTGATGGGCGCATCCATAGGTCAATCCTTTGTGTGCTAGGGGTTCGCAACCAACCCAAGAAATGTTTCTAACCTTACCAATCGAAACCCGGTTGCCCAACCCGAGTACAGGACCGCAGCCCGTGCGTCAGGTGTGGACTGCGGTTGTTGGGTCGCAGTCCGGTTCCTGGTCCAGTCCAGCCGATGACGGCTGGTTCTCAGCCGGGAACATCATTGCGTATCCAGCGGGAAGATGGGACGCGGGAGGTTCCGATACTCAAACCTCTGGAGGTTGGCCGTGCACAGGCCGGCTGTATCCATCTCGACGATCCGGGCAGCGATGGGCAGGTATGCGGCCCGATAGGCCACCGCTGCCTTGACGGCAATCATCTTCTGTTCCTCGGGCACGATACCCATGCCACGTATTTGGGCCAAATCGAATGGAGGAGTCTTGCGGCTGTTGAGGATGATGTTCACCCCGCCGGATCTGAGCCATGCGGAGTCGCCCATGTCCAACGTGTCGCCGTAGAACGCGGCGAAGTGGTTCTGCTTTTGCTCACATGGGATCAGCCCGTCGGAGAGTGCCCTAACGGTGCCGGTCACCGTGATCGGGGAACCGTGATATTCGTCGGTCTTGCCTCCGATGGATGTGCTGACGTCGGAACCCACGCCGGCTTGCCGGCAGGCCCGCACCGCCTCCGGATCAGCGATTACCACCGTGCCTTCCTGTACATCGGCGGCCAGCATGGCCTTCAGGGCGTCGGTGCCGTCTCCTGGTGTTCCACCTCCGATGTTGTCGGCTGAGTCGACCAGGATCACGGGACCATCGGGCGTTTGCAGTGCTTCCTGCACCGCTTCGTCTGGCGGGAGTGCCTGGAACACGGCGGCCGATCTGTGGTTCATGAGGGTTTCCTCGAGTTCGGCCGCCAGTTCCCGGGCGAGGTCCGGTGCGTCGTTGGTGTGCACAAACACTGATGCACCGGTCCACGGGGTGTCCGCATAGGCAAATCCACCGAACACGCTGACGGCAACAACCCGGCTGTCGGCCTTTATGGCGCGAACCTTGTCTTGCACCGCGCGCAAGGGCAGGTCCGAGGTGTCGGTTACCTGCGGCGCCAACAGGCAAGGGATGTTGCGGACGGCCGTCGTCGGTTGCAGCCGACCGGCCAGCAGGCCCTCCAGGACGGTCACGGCCTCCAAGCCCTTGGCGCGGAGATCCATGTGCGGAGTGGTGTCGTAGCCCAGAAGGATGTCGGCCTGTTCCGCCAGGGCGGGACTGATGTTGCCGTGCATATCCAGTTCCACAAGGATGGGCACGTCCGGTCCCACAATGGTTCGGATCGCCTCCGTGATGTCCGTCTCCGCGTCCAGGGTCGTTTCGGACACCATCGCTCCGTGCAGGTGGAGCAGGACGCCATCCAAGGGCCTGGCGGCCCGGGTACGGGAACACATCTCGGCCTTCAGGGCCTCGTAGGCGGACGCCGTAACCGTTCCGGCCGGCAAGGCCGCCGCGTAGAAGGTGGGGACGGGCTTCCAGCCCTTGTCTTCCAATCCGTCAATCATGCCGCCGAGCCCGGTTTGGGTTCCCCGCAGGTTTGAGAGCAGGTCCGGGCCGGCATGCCATGTGGCCCGGAAATCGTCCAGGGTCGTGGGGGTGGGGGCAAACGTGTGGGTTTCGTGCAGCAGTCCGCCGACTGCAATGCGATGGGCCATTGGAGGTTTTCTCTCAGGTGATTGCGGCCTGCCAATACAGGCGATAGAGGTTCACGTTCGTTGTAGATGTGTGTTTGGCGATCAGCCCGACAAGGCTGGCGATGAACACCGCGCGCACTACCGAGATGGCGGCAACCAAGGTACGGCGGGGCCTGTTCGGAGAGTTCATCCGTCCCGGAGTTTGGTCTTGAAACTGGTCCCCGGGCCGATACGGCTTGTCCTACACTTGGTGCCGGTCACTGATGAACCGGGTTGGAGTGGACCGCTGTACGATGGACGCTGAAACAGAGCGCTGGATTCTACGTTACAGAAATTTTGCCAATGCCTTGGAACAGCTTCGCCAGGCTTGTGACCTCGATTCGTATTCGAAACTGGAACGGGCAGGATTGGTGCAGACGTTTGCCTTCACCTTTGAATTGGCTTGGAAGACGCTGAAGGACCTGCTGTTTGCGGATGGACTGACGGAATACAGTCCCAGAGGCACGCTCAGGCAGAGCCTTCAACAAGAATATCTGACGGATGACGACTGTGAAGACCTGCTGGATGCGCTGGACAAGCGCAATCTGCTGGCGCACACTTACAACGAGGAAGCGGCTTTGCTGGTCGAGGATCTGATCAAGATGAAGTACTTTCCGGCCCTGGAAGGACTTGATGAATCGCTGAAGGTCAGGCTCGACCCATGAACGACGGCCTAAAAGAGCGGAACAGGGCCAAGATTAGGCAGGTACTGGCTTCCTATCCGGGAGTTGAACGGGCGGTGCTGTTTGGCTCGCGAGCCACGGGAACCTACAGGCCGGGTTCCGACGTGGACCTTGCGCTCGCGGGCGATGGCTTGACTCATAGCGATCTTGGTGCGATCGGTGCTGCTATGGAGGCTACGACCGTGCCTCAGATGGTCGATTTGGTGTTGTGGAATTCCATCGGCAACCGGGTGCTGGAGGACCACATTGACACCGTTGGAGTTGAGTTCTACGTGCGGAGGTAGTTGGCGGGTTCATGGCATCCATTCTCAAGGAAGCGCCACGGCCACCTTCGCCTCCGTAGTTACCCTGCCACGACCTGATTCTTCAGTCCAGCCGTAGGTCAACCGGAAGTTGCTGGTTTCAGGTCTGGTCAACGATGGCGGCAGCCTGACTCAGGGCCGTTTCGTTGACGGATTTGGACTGTCTGCCGTGTTACCGTAACCACTTCACTGGTCACTGCAACAGGGAACACTTGACCATGAAGCTTTCGACAATCCTCGATCACATTGACAGCGGCCACATGGTCCTGCCCGAGTTCCAGAGAGGTTATGTCTGGACCCGGAACCAAGTACGCGGCCTCTATGAGTCGTTGTATCACCGTTATCCCGTTGGCGGGTTGCTGGTTTGGGCAACCACCTCGGACTCCGCGGCACGACGGGGAGACGGTCCGATAACCGATGGAACCGTGAAACTGTTGCTTGATGGCCAACAACGGGTGACGTCCGTCTATGGTGTTACCCGCGGGAAGGCTCCTGCATTCTTTGATGGCGACGCCAAAGCATTCACAGGCCTTCACTTCCACTTGGAGCAGCAGAAGTTCGAGTTTTATCGTCATTCCCACATGGCCGACGATCCTCTGTGGGTGGATGTGTCAGCACTGATGGTTGACAAAAAAGGATATCAGGAAGCACTACAGGGACGCCTGCAGGACAAGTCGGAATTTTCTAGCCGCATTTTCGTCTACTACGACCGTCTCAAACAGCTGGAATACATCATGGATATCGACTTCCATGTGGACGAAGTAACAGGCAACGACAAGACCATCGACGTTGTGGTCGACATCTTCAACCGGGTCAACAGCGGCGGTACCAAGCTGTCCCAGGGTGACTTGGCACTTGCCAAGATCAGTGCCTCCCTGCCTGAAGCACGTGATGAGTTGAAAGCCAGACTTCGCGAATGGCGCCGGGCTGGCTTTAGATTCAACATGGACTGGTTCCTGAGGTGCATCAACGCCGTTCTGACGGGCGAGGCCAGGTTCCATTACCTGCATGATGTCACAGCGGAAACCTTCATGAGGGGTCTGAAACAGGCTTCCCGGAGCATCAACGATGCCCTGCACATGATCGAGGGACGCTTGGGTCTCGACCATAATCGGGTGCTCTTCAGCAAGAATGCCTTTCCGGTAATGGTCCGTTATTTGGATCGGCATAGCGGCCGTCCTGACCACAGGACGCGGGACAAGCTCCTGTACTGGTATGTCCTGTCCGGCATGCTGGGCTGGTTCTCCGGTGCATCGGAATCACGGATTGACCAAAGCTTGGCGGCCCTTGAAGACACCGGAGACGGACTGGACAATCTCATTCAGCAACTGAGCCTGTGGGGTGGCACGTTGGAAGTCCGGCCTCGACACTTTCAATCATGGAGCATAGGAGCCACGTTTTATCCCGTAATCTACATGCTGACACGCATGGGTGCTGCGCGAGACTGGGGTTCTGGCCTTCCCATCAAGATGGGGATGGTTGGGAATTCCCTTGAACTGCACCACATCTTTCCCAAGTCACGACTGTACAGGCTCGGATTCCCAAGACCAGAGGTTAATGCCCTTGGTAATTTCTGCTTCCAGACGCAGGGTACCAACCAGTCCATCAGTAATCGACTGCCGGTTGAGTATTTTCCGGAGATTGAAGAGGCACATCCTGGTGCCTTGGCTTCACAGTGGATTCCCATGGATGAGCGGCTTTGGGAAATGGAAAGGTATCCGGAGTTTCTGGAAGCCCGTAGGGAACTGCTGGCGGCTGAAACCAATCGTTGGTTGGCTGAGCTCCTGCCCGGAGACGAGCGTTGGAGCGATTCCCAGTCCCGGCCTGTGCCACCGACTGTCTCAAAACCTCCCAGCGACGTAATCGGCACCATCAGTAGCGAGGAGGAGGAGCAGGCCCTCATCGATCTCAACGATTGGGTCGAGGCACAGGGACTCGCCCGGGGTCAAATGGAATTCGTTGTTACCAATGAGGAAACCGGAGTTCAGGAGGCCGTGTTTGACCTGGCCTGGCCTGATGGGTTGCAGTTTGAACTGAGCCAGCCTGTGGCCGTACTGCTGAACGAACCTGCTGAAGTGACTGCTCTGGCCGGTCGTGCCGGCTACCGCTTCTTTACGGAGATTGAGGCCTTCAAGCACTACGTGGAGTCCGAGATCCTTGGACTGTCGGGTAGTCCATCGGACTGAGCCGTAGGCGGGGCAGGCGCTACCGTAGTTGGCGAACTTCTGAGCTGGACCTTCAACATTGCCATCTGTCCTCCTGGCCGGCACAATTGGGTTCCCCGGCAGCCGGGAAACCACCGCTGCAGACTTCGGCACGGTTGCTGCCCCAGAACGAGTAGAGGTTGCCCCGGCGCAGTAGGAAGCTGAACTGCACCGGCCGGCCCTCCACGGCCGACAGGCCCGCTCCGCGGTCGGCAGATTCTCGGCGCGGGCGAGGAAGGAGGCCCCTGTAACCTACTACAGCACTTCTCGTTGCAGTGATGCTCATTCCGGGGCTGAATGCCTGCCCGGTAGGAACAGCCGAGCAGCCCGACGGATATCTACTGACGCGCGTTTTGGCAGTCCAAAGGGCCGGACCAGTCGAGGATCTTTCTGTCTCTGGTCAGCAATCTGTGTCCAGCCAACAATGCAGTGGCAACAATAATGCGGTCTGCCGGATCGCGATGGAAATCCTCCAAAGCGGCGGCGTGCATGGCAATGGCACCGTCCACCGGAATTTCCTGCATACCGTGTCCCAGTAACGCCTCCCGTATCTTGCCAACGGAGTTCGAGAGTCGGATCCTTCCCTTCTCCACGAGCAGCCTGATTTCCCAGAAGCTGATGGCTGACACTGCCACCTGGTGTCGGGGCCATGCTTCGTCCACCATGGACACGGATGCGGGGCCGAAATGCGTGGGTTCTTAGTTTCCGGTTACCTCAAGCAGGACATGGGTGTCCAGCAAAATCACGTGTTCTCCGGCCTCTTCGGATCAGTGTCCGCCTCAGTTTCCACGTCGATGGGGCTGACGATGTCGCCAATAATCTCTATATCCGAAGCGAGCAGGCCCCAAAGTGGACGACGCGGCGGTTCCACCGGTACGAACTTTCCAACCGGTTTTCCCTGTTTGGTAACGAGGATCTCTTCGCCTGTGGCCGCAACTTCGTCAATCAAGGACCGGCATTTTGCCGTGAACTCGGTGGCCTTGATGGTGCGGGTCTGAGGGGTGGTCATTCGAGGGTTCCCTGTTCTCAAGACAGCGGGAACGATAGGTCATGAGGCGTGATCATATCACCATGCCAACAAGCAGAACCTGGAAATTCAACTGTCCTGCTGGCGGGCATAGCCGGGTCCTCCGGCAGCCAGATAACCGCCACTGTGACCGTCGGAGCTGTTGCTGACCCAAAACGAATACAGGCTGCCCCGGCGCAGCAGGAACCTGAACTGCACTGGTCGGTCAGCAACGGCCGAGAGGTCCGGACCGTCTCTCCAAACTACCTCGGTCCTGGTGCTGTTCCCCGTGATGGGACGGCACAGACTGGCCGTGAACGGCGGGATCGCGTCTCCGTGCCCATCGGCGACTTCAACCCTGAGTTCGCCTTCCGGACAATCCACATTGACGAAGAGGCGGCTGCCTGAAAACCGCACGGGTCGAGTGGACAGTACCCCTTGCTCCGGTCCCGCATCCAGGGATGCAAATCCGTCCCTGCGCAGCGTGGCCAGGCCGGTGGCACCGCCGGCATACATCGCGTTGTCCTGCTCGAAGGCACCAGTTTCACCGGTCTTCAGGACCGATCCCTGCCCAGAGAAGGCACCGAAGTAGAACCAGAGCTCGTCGTCCATTACCAGGCAGAGGCCGCCTGCCGCGTGAATGTATCCGTAGTTCCAATCGCCCCAATGGCGGCTGGACGCGATGAAGGCCTGCCGGTGCGGACGATGCCAGTGGAATCCATCCCTGCTGTAGGCCAGCTGAATGTCGTTGATCTTGGGCCTGCCCAGACGCGCCGCATCCGGGTTCTCGGGTCCGTGGAAGATGGCCAGGGCCCCCAGCAGAATGCTTTCATAGGCCACGGCGTTGACATCGTAGAGCTGGGTCCTCAAACCCAGGAATCGGTCGGGTCGATCCAGCCGGTCTGTCCGCACCCAGCGGACCTGTTCCCCGTCCTGCCAGCGGGATGCCATCACAAAGTCCTCGTGTTCGTGGTAGGAACGTGCCCGCCGGTTCCAACTTTCCCTAATGCTGAACACCCACTGATCGCGGAAGGGGTTGTGGAAGAAGCTGGAATTGTCCCCGCACTGCGACGTGGCACCCAAGTCCTGCCACTGAATCCCGTCCGGCGACCGATAGACATGGCCGGCCTGCCCTCCAGGCCAGCGCCAGTAGACGAACATCTTGTAACGGGAGGCGGGTTCGGCACTCCCGTCCCGCCAGATCAGTGCTCCGTCCCGCCGATGGGCCTTCGGATTGTGGATGACGGCATTGGTTCCGGGAACCACGTCCAAGTCCGGTCGGTGCCAGTTCAGGCCGTCCTCGCTGACGGCCAGGGCCGTGCCGTCAAACCAGCCGGCTTGGTACCACAGCTTGAATAGCCGATCCTCAGGGTCGTACCACGCGCCGTCGTTGAACGGGGCCGCCACCGGACAGTGACCGTTGTTGAGTTCCAGGGTGGTTTGGGGCCACAGCACCGGAGAAGCCGGATGCAGGCGGGCCGTATGGTACGTGCGGCGCAGAGTGGTGTGCTCGATGAGGAAGTCGTCAACGAACAGCTGCCTGCCGGTGTCGATGGGCAACACCGCTGGCGGATTGGCAAGATACGGGACCGGCAGGGGATCGGATCCCGGGCCTATGGTTCGGGGCGGCCAGGGGTTTGGAAGTCCGATTCCGTTGGGAAGCTTTGAGACCATGCCTCTCTGTCCCTTTGCTCTTGGTGATTACTGGTACTTTATTCTCGGTGAATAGGGGTGTTGTGACTGGCCTCTGCCACTCGAGTCCGGGAGGATCTGTCTTCTCCGCCTGTCCTCGTTCCGTGAGCAGGGCGGCATCTCGCAGTGGGGCATCTACAACGTTGTTTCCGCGTCGTGGCACAGCGCATGGATGTTACAGGCGGCATTGGCATCCGCGTCCAACACGGTCCCATCCCCGCAGCGAAACCTGCCCCATTGACGATGGCCCCCACAACAGGTCCGTCCGGGATGCTTCTGTGTGGTTTGTTGGCATGACACATCTACTGCTTAAATTGCACGTGTACGTGCCAAATGGAGGCCCTGCAATTTGAAAGGCAAGCTCACCCTCACAATTGATCGGGATCTGATTCCGGTAGCCAAACGGTACGCGCGTTCTGTCGGCAAATCCCTATCCGCCCTGGTCGAAGAGGCGTTGCGGGAGATGACCGGCGACCAGAGAGAGACATTCGCGGCTCGATGGCGAGGATCACTCAAGATCGTGGAGCGCGACGAGCCTCGCTTTCAGGCGCTCAAACGGAAGTACCTCAGGTGATTCTGCTGGATTGCGATGTGCTATTGGATGCGATGCTGGATCGCGCAGACCATGCCGGCGAGGCCAACGCGCTCCTGGACTACATCGAACGGGCCGGTTACCCCGCGTTCATGGCATGGCACACGGTGGCCAATCTGTATTACATTGTCCGTCCCCACTACGGGCGGGACAAGACAGTCGAATTTATTTGACAACTGACGGACATCGTGTCCGTGGCCGATGCCAATTCTGCTTCGGTGCATTTCGTCGCGAGGCTCGCAATGACCGACTTTGAAGATGCCCTGCAAGTCGCGGCGGCCCGCAATTGCGGGGCCTGGTACATTGTGATCCGCAACGTCAAAGACCATACCCGTTCACCGATTCCCGCGATCCGGCCCGGGCAGGCATTGGTGGAAATCCGCTGACCAGTAACGAAGCAACCGGCATCCGACGGACCAAACAGTCCCATTCGAGCCCTTTGCGTATGGCTGTTGGTACACAAGGCCACGGCCAACCAAAAGGCATCTCCCAGCCCCGGCCGTGCTGGGTGGGTTCAGGGTAGTTTCCCCGTCATTGATCCTTGGAGGGGTGCCGCAGACGTGATGCGTCCGCCTGCCACTGGGGCCGGTCGGAACGACGAATACCTGTTGGGGGTCAGTCAAAAGAGCATGCGATGGTCGCTGATCAGTCCCGCAGCATCGGGGCTGGGGAAGCGCCTATGTGCTACGCTGAATCCACCAATCGGTACCCAACTGAATATTCACAGGAGTGACACCTATGAGGTTGCTGAAGATCCTTGGCCTGTTGGCCGTCCTGATGGTCGTGCTGGCGGCGTGCGCACCTGCCGCGCCAGCCGACACGGGCGACGACATGATGGCGGAGGAAGCATCGATGCTTCCGGACGATGCCGCCGACGAACAGGTGCTGCGCATCGCCACCGGGTCGACCGGGGCCAACAGCTTTACCTTCTATCCGATGTCGGGCGGTGGCGACCACCAGAGCTGGATGCCCCTGCTGTACGTGCCCCCACTCTTCTTCGACGTGGACGGCAACCTGAGCTACGGCGTGTTCGACAGCGCGGTGGCCAGCGAGGGTGACACGGTCTGGACCTTCACCGTGGATTCCCGGGCCCAATGGTCCGACGGCACGCCCATCACGGCCCAACAGGTGGTGGGAACCTGGAACCGCATGGCCGATCCCCTCACGGAGCACGGCCGCATTCCGCAGTACATCGGCAATGTGCAGGGCTTCGCCGCAGCCCGTGCCGACGAGGCTGACACCATCTCCGGTTTGGTGGCGCTCGACGACAGCACGGTGCAGGCGACCCTCGAGGTGCCCGATTCCATTTTCCACTGGCGCATTGCCACCACGCACACGAATCCGATCAAGATCGACGACGTGACGGACGAGAACCTGAGCACCTTCTGGCTGCCCGAGAACGAACCCGCCGTCAGCGGTCCCTACATGCTCACCGAGTATGACCCGGATCTGGGCGTGGCCACGATGGAGCCCAACCCCAACTGGTGGATGGACGAAGGACCGTACCTGGACCGCATCGAGTTCATGTTCGTGACGGATCAGAACACCGCGGCCACGATGGTGCAGAACGACCAGGTCAGCTTTGTCATGACTGGCCTGCCACCGGCGCTTCGGGCCGCCCATCCCGACTACTTCCGGACGATCAAGTCCATCGGCTTCAACTCCTTCTGGATTACGGATCAGGTTGAGCCGACCAGCGATCCCAAGGTCAGGGAAGCCCTGTACCTGGCGGTCGACATGGAAGCGGTTCACAAGGCCGCCTTCCCCGAAGGCAACGCGGTCCTGCCGACCCAGTTGCTGGATCCGAACGTGAGCTGCTGGGATCCCGACGCCAACTGGGGCGACGACTACGATCCCGAAGCGGCGCGGGCGGCTTTGGCGGCATCCAGCTACGGCAGCGCCGAGAACCTGCCCAAGCTGCGGGTCACTCCGCGGGCTTCCGCGCCGACCCTGAACCGTGCCCTGGAGGCCGTCATGGAAATGTGGCGCCAGAACCTGGGCATCACGAACATTGAGTTCAAGACGCGTCCGGACGAGTTCGGCGAGGATGCCGAATTGGTCAACCTGTCCCGCGATGACGTGGTCATCCGCTTCCCCGACGGCGCGACCTACGCCTGGGTGGGCATGCACAGCGGCGGTCCCATCGCCCGCGGTTCCATGCTCAAGGGCTACAACAACCCCGAGGTGGATGCCCTGATTGAAGCCGCCCAGGCCCTGTCGCCCGACGATCCGGGCCGGTGCGAGAACACCCGCGCCGCCCAGGAACTCTTCATGGCGGACCGTGTCGGCATGTTCTTCGGCATTCCCGAAGGCTACGGCAGCGTGGGCGAGGAAGTGGCCAACTTCGAGCGCGGGCCCGATGTGGGCCTGATCGCCCCTTGGCGCATCTACATGCGGGAGCAGTAATCCTCCTCCCTCCTTGCCTGTCAATCCCGGACGCGGTTCAACTGCGTCCGGGATTGACCAACGAATTGTGTGTATTGACCGGTATTGACTTGGTTTTGGGCCGGATCCCATGACCGTCTATCTGTTCACGCGTCTGGTGCGCTGGGGCAGCGGCCTGCTGCTCATCCTTTTCATTTCCTACGCCATGATGTTCTACGGCGCAGGGGATCCCATCAAGCGCATGTTCCTGGACCAGGAGCAGGGCAGCCTCGTGCTCGAGGAGGATGTGCTGGAGGCACTGCGCAAGAAGTACGGCATCGACCAGCCCTTCCCGGAACAGTTCCGGCGCTACCTCGCCAAGCTGGCCGTCGGCGACCTGGGCTTTTCCATCCGGGAGAAGCGGCCGGTCAACCGCATGGTGCAGGTCCGCCTGCCCATTTCGATGCAGATTGGTTTTGCCGCCGTCCTGTTCATGGTGATCGTGGGCATTCCCCTGGGGGTGTGGGCGGCCCTACGCCACAACAGCGTCGTGGATCAGTTCATCGTCGGGTTCATTGTGTTCGTCAACGCGGTGCCCATCTTTGTGATCACCCCGCTCCTACTCTGGTTCCTGGTCGTGGTCGTTGGCATCATGGATGTGCCCTACGGCTGGAAGGGCCTGTTCCATGGCCAGGTGATCCTGCCCGTAATCGTGCTGAGTTTCGGTGCCATGCCGACCGTCATCCGGCAGACCCGTGCCGCGATGCTGGACACCCTCTCTCAGGACTACATCCGCACGGCGCGGGCCAAGGGCCTGACCAGCCGCCTGGTGATCTTTCGGCACATGCTGCGGCCCGTCCTCATTCCGGTCCTGACCTCCGTGGGCCTGATCATGATCGGCTTGGTCAACGGCGCCCTGTTCATCGAACTCATCTTCAACATCCCCGGCTTTGGCCACATCGCCATCACGGCCCTGCGCACCGTCGACTATCCGGTGATCATGGCCACCGTGTTCATCGGCGCCTTGATCGTGATGGTGGGCAACATGCTGGTGGACCTGGCCTACCCCCTGCTGGATCCGCGCATCACCCGCTAGGCGACCGCACCCATGGCTGCCACGGTTCCCAGCGAACGCCTGACGTCCCTGTCCCAGCCTGAGGAGGTGGCGCAGCGGAACCTCTGGAAGGAGGCCCTGCACCGGCTGTTCCTGAACCGCCTGGCCACGCTGGGGCTGATCGTGGTGATCCTGTTCATCCTGGCAGGATTGGTCGGACCCTACATAACTCCCTACGATTTTCTGGAGCAGGAAATCGACAACGCTCTGGCCAAGCCGACGCCCCAGCATTGGCTGGGGACGGATGCCCTGGGCCGGGATATTCTGTCGCGCCTGCTGCACGGGGCGCGCACGGCAGCCTTCGTGGGCTTCTTCACCACCGCCATTTCCCTTTTCATCGGCATCGTGCTGGGCGGAATCGCCGGTTACGTGCGGGGATTGGCGGACGAATTCCTGATGTGGCTGACGGACGTGACCATGTCCGTGCCGGGCCTGCTGCTGGCCATGCTCATGAACACGGCGCTGAAGCGGCCGATTGCGGCTTGGTTCGACGACATGTACATGCAGACCAAAAACCCCTTCTACCTTGACACCCTGTGGCTGGACTTCGTGCTGGTGTTCGGGGCGCTGGCCTTCATCAGCTGGCCCGGGTTCGCCAGGCTGCTGCGCGGCCAGGTGCTGTCGGTGCGCGAGACCCTCTATGTCGAGGCGGCGCGGGCCATTGGCGTCGACGAACGCCGCATCCTGACCCACTACATCATTCCCAACGCCATCGGTCCCATCATCGTGACCGTGACCGCCGGTGTGGGCGGGGCCATCACATTGGAATCCGGCCTGAGCTTCCTGGGCATCGGCGTACAGCCACCCAACGCCAGCTGGGGTTCCATGCTGAGCGACAGTTTCAGCCTCTGGATTTCCTTTCCCCACCTGATGATCATTCCGGCAGCCACAATTGGGGTTATCGTATTTGCGTTCACCTTTCTCGGCGATGGGCTCAACGACGCCCTCAACCCGCGGCAGGTGATCAAGAAGTGACCCGTGCCGGGTCGGCCGCCATCCGACCCAAGACCAAGGAGTATTTCCGTGTTTGAACACCCCTGGAGCGGCGTCTTCGCCGCCACACTCTGTCCCTTCGAACCGAACTTCTACGACATCGACGTCGAGGGCCTGCAAGCCTATACACGCTATCTGGCTTCAGTGCCCAACCTGAAGGGCCTGGTCTGCAACGGCCACACCGGCGAGGTCATGGGGCTGAGGCCGGAGGAACGGGCCGAGGTCGTGCGGCTCATGAAGGAGGCCGCAGGCGACTGCAAGGTGATCTCGGGCATCTGCTGCGAAGGCAGTTTCGAGGCCATCGACCATACGGAGGCGGCCCGGGAAGCCGGGGCCGACGCCATTCTCCTGATGCCGGCGCACCACTGGCTGCGCTTCGGACGCACGTCAACCACCGCCGTGGGCTACTTCGAGGATGTGGCGGTGGCGACCGGCGTGCCCATCATCGTCCATCAATATCCCCAGTGGACCAAGGCCACCTACACGCTTGAGGAAATGCAGGCACTCACCGACATCGACGAGGTGGTGGCCATCAAGATGGGGACCCGCGACATGTCGCGCCTGGGACACGAGCATCGGGTGCTCAAGGAGCATGCCCCCGACGTGCCGCTGCTGTCCTGCCACGATGAATACCTGTTGGCATCGCTCCTGGCCGGCGCGGACGGCGCGCTGGTGGGGTTTGCCGGTTTTGTTCCGGAACTGATTATCGACTTGGTCCACGCGGCGCTGTCCGGCGACTACGAGCGCGCCTATGCCACCCAGGAGGTGGTGTACCGGCTGAACAAGGCGGTCTACCGGTTCGGCGAACCCTCGTCGGATGCCCACCAGCGCATGAAGATGGCGATGCATTTGCAGGGCCGCTTCCCCTCGACCACTGTCAGGCCTCCGCTGCGCCCGTTGGACGATGAAGACATCCAGCGCATCCGGACCGATCTGGCGGAGTCCGGCTTCGACGAGTGGTACGGCGTACGCGGGCTGCTCCAAGAGGTTGAGGCCCCGGTGCTGGCCGGTACCTGATCGCATCCAGGAGGAAACCCACCATGGCCAAGGGCGACCGGTTGCCTGCCGAGTCCCGAACATTCCGGGACGAGACCACGCAGGTGGAAATTCGGCAGATTACCTCGCACCCGTCCATCCACCACCAGCCGTTCTTCCTGGTGCCCGCCTATGACGACGCCATGCGCTGGACCCTGTTCACCTCGGAACGCGGGGGCGCACCGCAGATATTCGTGGAGGACCGGGCAACAGGCGAGCTGGTGCAGCTCACGGACCGCGACGACGTGGCCGATTTCTCGATCCATCCATCCCACAACGGGAACTGGGTTTATTTCACCACTGGTGACGGTGGCTGGCGCGTCCACACCGGAACATTCGCTGAGGAGCAGTTGATTGACTTCGCGGGCCTGACCATGCGGGACGCGGGCATGGTGGCGGCGGCCATGGGCACGACCGCTCTCAGCCGCTGCGATCGCTACTGGGCCGTGCGCTTCAAGGACGGGGACGAGGCCTGCATCGCGGTCGTTGATGTCGAAGCCGGAACCCACGAGGTAATCCTGCGCCGGGACGATGTATCGCACATGCAGTTCTGCCCCGACGATTCGGACCTGCTCTTCTACGCGGGGCCGCTCAAGGACCGCGTATGGCTGGTTCGGCGCGACGGCACCGACAATCACCGCCTGTACGAACGCGCGCCGGGCCAGTGGATTACCCACGAGGCCTGGATCCCGGGCACGCGGGAGGTGGGGTTCGTGGACTGGCCCCACGGCATGCGGGCCGTGCATGTGGACACGGGCCGGGTGCGGTCCGTCACATCCTTCAATGCCTGGCACGCGATTGCGTCGTCCGACGGACGGCGCATGGTTGCCGACACCAATTTCCCGGACATCGGTATCCAGGTGTTTGATCCGCTTGACGGGTTGGGCGAACCCTCCCTGCTTTGCCGGCCGCAGGCCAGCAGCCTGGGCGACCACTGGAACGGTCCGTTTCCCTACGAGGACGGTCCCATTGCCGTGTATGCACCGCAGCACACCCATCCGCATCCGTCCTTCTCCCCGGATGGACGGCATGTGATCTACACCAGCGATGTGTCGGGCCATGCGCAGGTGTACGAGGCGACCCTGCCGGCCTGACCACCCGTCCCATCCGGCAGCCCGGTCCGGCGGTTGCCTGAACAGCGGACCCAGCCCAATCCACGCCGGCCAGGGAGGCTTGCCGCAATGGTGCCCGACAGACCTGTTGACATCGCCGTGATTGGAGCGGGCAACCGCTCCTCGACCATTTATCAGGGGTTGTTCCAAAGCCTGCGCCCCTGGGTGAACGTGGTGGCCGTCTGTGACCCGGTCAAGGAGCATGCGGACCGCTACGCGGACGCGGTCGACGCACACGCGTTCTATGCCCTGGACGAACTGATTGGGGCCGACTTGGTGGAAGCGGCCCTGGTGGTGGCTCCCATTGACGTGCACCACGCCATTTCCGTGACCCTGTCCCGGGCCGGCGTCCACCACTTGGTCGAGACCAGCATCGCCAGTACGCTGTGGCAGGCTCGCAACATGGTGCAGGTGGCGGACGAGCACGGGGTGAAGTTCCGGGTGGGAGAGAACTTTATTCGCTTCCACTTCGATCGCATTGCCAAGGAGATTGACAAAACCGGATTCATCGGGCCTGTCGGCCGCATCCTTTGCCTGCACGATCATCCCGGGTACCACAACAACTCCCGGTGGCTGGCGTTCTACGGGGCCCACCCCGAGACCGCCCAGGCGGTCAACCACCGCATGTCGGTGGAACCGCATTGGGAGGCCCCGCATCGCTACCACGAGGACGAAGGTTTCCGTTGCCACTTCTTCCGCTTTCCCGGCAACCGGCTGGTGACGGACCTGGCCGGGAACATCAAGGGCATGCTGGGACGCTACCCGCGCCCCGGCTATACGGAGTTGGCGGGCACCCGCGGCGCGATTGTGCGGGCAGCCACGGAGCACTGGCATGGTTCCGGGGAGGTCCGCTGGTGTTCCGACGATGCGCTGGGAAACGGAGCGCGCCATGATCATGTGTTCCCGATTGAGCACGTGGTGGAGGATGACCAGTGGATTTGCGATCGGGTCGAGTTGCCCGGCGGACCGGTGGAGTTCCGCAATCCGAATCTCCTGGCCGTCTCCCATCCCAGGGCCTATTACCTGTCTTCGGTTGCGTCCCATGTGACGGACTTCGCCAACGAGGTGCGCGGTTCGGACTATTGCGAGTTCACCCCGGCGGATGCCGTCATGTCGATGGAGATGGAGGTGGGGTGCCGGGAGTCGATGCTGCGCAGCGGCGAGGAGATGTCGCTGCCCCTGGCGGACCTGGACATCGAGGCCGAACGACGGGTGCGCGACGAACTACGGGCCAAGCATGGCGTGGATCCTCACGACGCAGAGGCGATGATGAGCATCATGGTCGCCCGGCCTTGACGGTTGCATGGTCGCTCACATGCAGTTAGTCTCCCGTCGGTATGGCCGTGCCGCCTTGCCGGCGCGGCCCCGGACGAATTCGGGACGGACCTTTGCCGCGCCCGGGTGTCGTATGGCCCGGAACCGGAGGGCTCCACGATGAATCTGGGATTGGCCGCCATCGCCGGCCTCGCCGCGGCCCTGTTGACACCGGTGGTTTGGTTGGTGCTGCGGCTTGCCGGGTTGGTTCCGATGCTGGCTCTGGCGGCTGACATGCGTCTGTGGCGCCTTCACCTGGCTGTTGGACTGTTCGGGCTTGTGGTGGCCTGGGGTGCGTCCCGACTGGTGCAGGGTTTTGCCGAGCGGGTGTCGATGCCGTGGATGCTGGCTGGCGGATATGCCGGTGCGGTTCTGTCGTCGATGATTTTCTTTCCGCTTGTCGCGCTGTTTTAGTGGGGGGGCGGCGCAATCGGGGCCGACTGCCGACAACTGCAAGGAATGCCGAGATGAACGTTGACGTACAAAGCCACGTGTTTCCGCAGGCATATGCCGAATTGTTGGTCGATGCGCCCGGGTCCGTCACGGCCGAGCGTGCCGGTCCCTCCCGGTACCGGTTGCGATATGGCGACACCCAGGTGTTCATGCTGGACCTTGAGGATTACGCACCGGAACGCAAATTGGCGGCGATGGACGCGGCCGGCATCGACATTTCGGTGCTGAGCGTGAACATTCCATCCCCTTCGCGACTGCCTCCCGAACAACGTCTCGCCGGAGCCCGGATCTGCAACGAGTACCTGGCGGACCTGGTCGGGTCGAGCGGAGGCCGGTTTGCGGCCATTGCCTCGCTGCCGCTGCCCGACGTGGACGCGTCCGTGGCGGAACTCCGCCGGGCCGTGCACCACCTGGGTTTGCGAGGAGTGTTTCTGTGTTCGCACCTGGACGGGGTGAACCTGGACGATCCCAGCCTGGAACCGTTCTATGCCGCGGTGGCCGATCTGCAGGTGCCATTGGTCCTCCATCCGACCGTCCCCACCTGGGGCGGTCACGTCAAGGACCATTCGATGATCCCGATGGCCGCGTTCATGGTGGACACCTCCTTTGCCATGCTGCGCCTGATCCTGGGCGGCGTCATGGAAAGACACCCCGCGCTGCAGGTGGTGCATCCGCACGTGGGCGGGGTACTGCCCTATCTGATGGGCCGGGTTCAGGAACAGACGGAGGTCAAGCGCCGCGGCCGGGACCATATCTCGCAGCCTCCCGCCAGCTACTACGAACGGGTTTGGCTTGACTTGGTCACGCCGTCCGCCCAGGCCATGCGCTACGCCCTCGAGTTCGCCGGACCTGCGCGGCTCATGTTCGGCAGCGACCATCCCTGGGTATCGATCGAGGTCATCCAGGACTACATGCACGAAGGCCTTGAACTGCCGGAGGAGCAAATGGCCGCGATCCGCGGCGGCAATGCCGCTTCCCTGTTCGGCCTCGAGATGTCCAAGGCCAAGACCTCCCTCCCGGACGGCGACCCGGAATGTTCCTGAAGCTGATCTGGCTGTTGCTGGCCGGTGGAGCCGGTACGTTGGCCCGGTTCGGCACGGTGGCCCTGGCGCAGCGGCTTTGGCCCCTGCACTGGTCCGTTGGCACGGCGGTTGCCAATGTTTTCGGGTGTCTTTTGGCGGGACTGGTTTTCGGTTGGCTGCAGAACCAGAAGGTGGCCAACGACGATGTGCGCCTGGTGCTGCTGGTGGGTTTTTTGGGTGCCTACACGACCTTTTCGGCCCTGGTGCTTGAAGCCGGCCAACTGCAGCAGGAGTACGGCTGGTTGTCGGCGCTGGGTCTGTTGAGTCTGCACCTGGTTCTGGGCGGTCTGGCGTTGGCCGCGGCTTGGGGTGCCATGGTGCGCTGGGGCTGACCCCGTTCCCGTTGCGTTTCCATCATTCACCTTGCAGTCTGCCTGCGCGGACTGCGTTCAGCAGTTGCGGTCCGCGCAGGATGGCCACCAAGGTGGCGGCTTCCGCGATGAAACCCGCCAGCAATGTGGAAATTCCCAGGACTGCGCCTGTTAAGCCGACCAAGGGCAGGAGCAGAACGGCACCAACGATCGCGGACATGCGCGCTATGACACTGGGTGTGACGGCCAGGGTTCGCCGTTCGACCAGTGTCAGGCCCTGCATCCAGGAGCGAACGGCCACCACGGGCGAAAACGCGGCGAAAATCATCAGGGGGACTATACAGGGCATCGCCAGTTCCGGCTCCAGACCGACCAGATCCAGCAGGATTGTGTTGCGCAGTGGCGTCCAGAATAGGGTCAATGAGATGAGCAGCGAGACCAATCCTGCCAGGGCGTTGAAGTTGCGGATGGTCGTGCCCTGCGGATCCATGTGCTGAAAGGCGGAGGCCATGGTGCGGGTTTCGTTGAGCCATCGATACGGCCACTGGCCCAAGGCGTAGACCACGGCCAGGACCGCCAGCCACAATTCCCCCTCGTCCTGCCGCGCGATGACCAGGTTGATCAGGGGGCGTGTGAACTCCTGCAGCAGGACCATGGTGCCCAGCGGCCAGAAGAAGCGAAGCAACCGACCGTAGGTTAGTGGCCGGGTCTCGGATCGGACATGCAGGCGCGTGCGCCAGATGTCGGTTCGGTGCCGCCAAACACCGACACCGGTCACGATCGCTTCCGTCACCGCGGACGCGTAGAGGGCCATGACGGGCAGGAGCACGGGTTGTGCCTGAACCGCGGGCATCCGCAGCGCGAGGAGCACGGCCAGGGCCGCCGCCGCAAAGCCCAGCACGGCCGAGTAGCTCGAATAGCGGGTATGGTGGTTTCTGATTAACGGGCCAACCAGACAGTAGGCGATCCCTTTGAGCATGGGGTGAAGGAGCAGCAGCGCCAGAATGCGCTGGGTGTCGTCTATCACCGTGGGACTGACGCGGTGCAGGCGCAGCAGCAATGCGTGTCCGGATGGAGTCAAGGCCGCCGCGGCCTGAACAGCCATGATCAAACCCGACAGCATCAAGGTAGCCGACACCACCACCCCAAACGATTGCCTGCGCTCCACCAGCACCAGGCTCAACTGCTTGGTTTGGGCCAGGGGACCGGTTAGGAATGAACTGATGGCCCAGGCCAGTCCAAAGGCGGCCAGGGACTGTACCGAGAATGGGAGCCGGGCCAGGCCGGCCGTGATCCACTGGATCGAAACCTCCTGCACGAAGATCGTGATGATCAGCGGAGCCAAAAACAGGCTGAACCGCACGTACAGGTTGCGACTGCTCATTGGGAAGCGGCGGAGGCCTTCAGGGTGCGCCGGTTGCCCGGGCATCCGTATTCTTGAACCTCACCGGCAAACAGACAGCCGGGGAGAGCGGGGACGCGCGCGATGCAGGCCGGACAGGTGGTGGACATGATTGAGGCCGTGCCGTTGACCAAACCGCCGGGTAGCCATTGGTTCGGCTACTACGACAAGTGGTAGTTCGACCGCTCAGGGACCCACATCCTTGGACAGCGCAGTTCCTTCGATCTGCGCATGCCGAAGGCCGGCGACGAAATCGAAATCGGACTTATTGACTTGGCGCAGGTGGGGATGCCTTGGAAGCGTCTGGGCACCACCCAGGCATGGCACTGGCAAGCCGGCTGCATGCTCTAGTGGGTGCCCGGTTCCGGCGAAGCGGAGACTTGCATCTGGAACGACATTCGGGATGGGAGGTTCATCAGCCGCGTGCTGCATCTGGACACGGGGGACACCCGGGAACTGCCGGTGCCGGTGTTCACTCTTCATCCGGACGGAACCAAGGCTCTGACAATTGAATTTCACAGGCTGGAAGACATGCGGCCGGGCTACGGGTACTACGGTTCCGTGGATCCGAACTTCAAGGTGCTGGCACCGGCCAACGCCGGCATCTGGGTGATGGACTTGGAGGGAGGAGAGCCGGAACTGCTGGTGTCGTTGGCCGAGATGGCCGTGATGCCCTGGCGGCAGGGCGATCTCTCCACGGCCAAGCACTATTTTAATGTGCTGATCTGCAATCCGGGCGGTACGCACTTCCTGTTTCTGCATCGCTGGCGTTTTCCGGGCCGGGACTTTCAGACGTGGCTTGTGACCTGTGCCATGGACGGAACCGACATCCGGGTCGTGGACGACAGCGGCCACACCTCGCATCTGATCTGGAAGGACGACGAGACCATCCTGGCTTGGTCAAGGCCGCACGGACAGCCGGCGGGATTTTGGCTGTTCCCGAACGGTGGTGGTGCGCCCGAGCCGATAGGCCAGACACAAATGCCCCTTAACGGGCACTGTACCTACCTGCCGGGCGGCGAGTGAATCTTGAATGATACGTATCTGCAGGGGGCGAAGCGGCTGCAGGATCTGTACCTATACCATGTCGCGATCGGTGAGCGGCATGACCTTGGGAAGTTTGTGGCCGCTCCCGGCTTTGATGGCGAACTCCGGTGCGATCTGCATCACCGCAGCAGTCGGGACGGGCGCAAGGTGGCAATTGACTCGTCCCATGCAGGGAGCGGACGCCAGATGTACCTGCTGGACGTTTCGGCGGTGGTCGGCTGAGTGGTACCCGGAGGGCTGCCCTGGCGTGCTGCAAGCAGTATCCGGCCCAATACCCGGTGCATGCGGAAAACCCGGCACTGTTGTTGTTCCGTCTGAGGGAAGTCCGTATAGAGTAGTGAGAGCGATATGCTGGTCTGCCAGACTGGCCCAAAAGAGCAGAGGACAGAACGATGCCAGTTCCTGATATCCAGTCATTCCTGTTGCCGGTGCTCAAGGCATTGGCCGATGGTAAGGAACTATCTCTCGCTGATTTGCAGGAGCAGGTCGCTGAAGCCCTGCGACTTACACAGGACGACAAAGAGGAGATGATGCCGCACGGTCGTTATTCGTTGCTGTATCACCGGGTGTATGGGGCCGCGATGTACCTCTGGCGGGCAGATCTGGTGAAGTATCCCCGGCGCGGTTTTCGTCAGTTGACGGAAGACGGAAACCGACTGTTGAAGGATCTTCCTCCGTTCCTTGACTTGAAATACATCCGTGAACTTCCCGGCTATAAGCGATGGCAGGCCGATGGCAAGGCTCCGATTACCGATGAGAATTCGTCTTTACCCGATGTTGTCTCGGAAGCAACGTCAGAGGAAGTTGTGCAGACAGCCTTCCAACGCCTGGAAAGTGAATTTCGGGCGGACTTGTTGGCCCGCGTGCGCCAGGCATCACCGAGGTTTTTGGAACAGGTCGTGATCGATTTGCTGCTTGCCATGGGTTATGGCGGTGGTGATGCTGACAAGGGGACCGTGACCGGACGGTCCGGGGACGGTGGGATCGATGGCACGATCAAGGAGGATGCACTCGGCTTGGACGAGATCTATGTTCAAGCCAAGAAGTACGCCGAAGGCAAAACCGTAGGCGAAGGCGCCGTACGTGATTTCGCGGGTGCTATTGATGTGGCTAACACGACCAAGGGTGTGTTTGTTACAACCGCAGATTTCACGAAATCTGCCAAGGCCTACGTGGAACGGAGCTCAAAGCGGATCATCTTGATCGACGGTCCGGAGCTGGCCCGACTGATGGTTCAATACGATGTCGGTGTACGGACGATTGAAACCTTCCGCCTGAAGCAGTTTGATGAAGACTACTTCGATGAAGGGCTGGTGTAGTCGCTTGGTCTACTGGATGACACCGTTTCTTCACTCCGATCATCCGTTCGGCGACAGCGGATCGCAACTGGAAGGAATCCAAAGCGCGGCACTTGGGGCGCGCGTGCGGCATCGTCGTCGGTCCGGCGAGCGGCAGTTCCGACATCATCAAGGTTCCGTTGCACCGTCGGGCACTTCGCCACACCAACGGACGATGGCTTCGGTCAAGGTAGCTTTGGAGTCGAGGCCGAGCTGCATTTGTTTGAAAGTCAACGGTTCTTGTCTCCGGTGTCGCGTTTGGTGGCAGTGCCCGATGCATGATCACATCTGCACGCGTGCGGTACTCCCGGAGATGGTTTCCAGATCTTGCCGGAGATCTTCGAGATCGTATTGCGCAGCTATCTTTCTGGCGCGGGCATACTCCATCATCTCCCACAGCGAAACGCCGGCTTCGCGGGCCGCCCGTGCCAGTGTGAGCTTCCCGTCCCCGTACTGACGCGCGTAGTACTCGAGCTTCCACTCGCGGACCGCCTTTGCGAGCAGCCGGCGTACGGTGCTGGAACGGTCGGTCTGCTCGGCTTCTTCGATGAGTTCCAGGTCGCGCACCAACCCCAAGGGAAGCCGCGCGCCTACCACCCGTCCTTTGTTCATGTTCATGTCTCCGCTTCCCGTGCAGTTCTCAGGATTTCGGCAACGATGGCTGGCGAGATCCACAGCACTTGGATGAGATCCTGAAGCACACCCTCCAATTCATCCATGTCAATATGCCGACGGAGATACGCCTCCAGCAACATTCCCGCTGTACCCATGAGCTTGTTCAACCACTACAGGGAAGACTTGGGCGGTCGCATCTACGGGCCAAACCCGGAGTTGCCCGGCAAGGGGTGGTTGGGAGATTGGGTTGGACAATCCGGATCGCGGTGCTGGTCAGAAATTTCAATTGAATTACTGTCAAAGGCGATATGATGAACTGTCATGGTGGTGCATGCAGGGAGGCAATCCAATGGCATCGGTGGCCGACAGAATCATGCAGAGGGTGTCGGAACAACCCAACCGAAGGTGGGTTTGCACCCCTCAGGATTTCCTGGACCTTGGGCGGCGGCAGACTGTTGACAAAGCCTTGTCGCGGCTGGTCCAGTCCGGCCAACTGCGTCGGGTGGGGCACGGCTTCTACGACAAGCCAGTGTTCAGCAAATTGCTGGGAGGGCCTGCACCGATGAATCTGGAAGCTGCCATTGATGCACTGGTCAGGAGGGACGGGATCAGGATCATGCCGAACGGCTTGGTTGCCGCAAACGGATTGGGTCTGACGAACGCGGTGCCCGTGGGTGTCAGCTACTTAACGGACGGCTACTCGAGGACACTGACGTTTGGCAGGCGTACGGTTCGTTTCCGACATGCATCGCCGAGGACCATGTCATGGGCTGGAAAACCCGCGCAGTTGGTGGTTTCGGCACTGCTGTGGCTGGGGCCACGCGCGTCCAAGGATCCCAAGGTGTGTTCAATATTGACTCACCGCCTGCCAGTGGAAGTGAAACAGGACCTGATGGCCAACCTCCATCATCTACCTGGTTGGACACACTCGCTCGTCCAACGGATCGCGTCCGGTTTTGGGCCACCAGAATGAATCGGGTTTGGACTGCCTGGGTCTTGCTGCCGCAGTGAGAACGGGTGGTTGCGTTTGGGGAAACCGCGGACCGACTTGGCACACTTCCAATCTACATTGAGAAGGACTATTGGGTCCGCCTGATTCTGGACTTCCTCTTCAATCGGCTGCCCCTGGCCCATCCGATGGACATTGTCGTCGAATTCGGCTTTGCAGGAGAGAGCGACCCAACTGCGATCTGCACCGTGGCGCTGTTGGTCGCAGAGGAGATTCCCACCATTGCCATGGCATCAACTTTCAGCCGATACCCACCGGTGTAGACGAGCAGTTACTACCCTTCGTGTTTCGGCATGTCCTGTCTCAACTTCTCGGTGCCCATTCCCTGAAGCTCGGTTACTGGACCGGCCAGCCGTCAGGGATTTCCTCCGCCTCCAGCGCGTGCTTGACCTTGGCGGCCGCCTCTTCGGTCACCCACTCGCCCCAAATTCCGGGGTGGTTGACCAGCCACCAGAGAGCTGCCTCATTTTCGGAGGCTTCATTCGCGTACATCCAAGCAAAGATCTTCTGGTAGATGTCCACGTTGATGCTGTAGGCTCCCAACATCGTCACAATATCGGGGGCGCGCTCCATCAGCCAAGGACGCACGGCAATCAGCATCGTGGTGTCCACATAGGCGCACGCCTTGGTTGTGGCCCAGCATTCATCGCTGTAGGGCGGTTCCTCCAACCGGACCAGATCCAGCAATTGGGCCGGGTCATCCGTCTTTGACATGTAGCCCAGCCAGGGCTCGCCCTTTTCATAGGCCCCATACAGGTCGGCATACAGCGCTGCCGCACTGCCCGGATTCACGACGTGCACGTGTTCGGACAGGCCGTAGCTCTCAATTTGCCGGGCTCCCACGGACTCGCAGGCCCAGCCAATCACACAGTTGACCAGACGCGCCTTGCCACCCGTCTCCGCCGTCGCGAACAGCGCCTTGTACTGCTCTTCCCGTAGATCCTCGATGCTGTCGAGATCGGGAAATTCCACCTGCAGATAGGCAGGGATGACAAACGTTGACTGCCAACTGCCACTCAAACTTTCACCCACGGGCAGCATCACCCCGTCGGCTTCGACCTGGCCCCAGATCTCGTGTTGGTTGGGCAACCAGATTTCCATGGACACGTGGACATCGTCGGTGCGAAATCCCTGATACAGGGGAAACGTCTCCCCCAACACGACATCGGTTTGATAACCGTACCCCTTTTCCGCCAGATACTGGACAATCCGGTTCTGGATCTGGGCACTGGGCCAGTTGAAGTCCGCAAAGACCAGAGTGTCACGGGGTGCCACATCCGGTACGTCGGATGTACTGCCGTCCCGGGGAGATGCCGCACAGGCCGTCCCCGTAAAGCTTCCTACCATCAATGCAAGCAGTAGGGTCAACCACCGCGTTCGTTGGAACACGAGCCGGCCGACATCCATTGAGGGGAGTGGCAACAGTCGTCGGGAAGGTTTGTGCATCACAAATAAAAGTTCGTCATTGCCGATCCGAGCGCCACCATTGTAGTGTTGCCGACCTTTGCGTGTCGCGCTTCAGCGCACGCACGGAGTGCAAAGGTTGGCGGTCCTGCGTTGCACCGTCGGCACGTTCCCCCGAACATGCTCGTGGCCTGGTTCCGGTGTTGCTGGCCGGTGGGGATTACCTTTCGGTCCGTGCATCCCCGCCTGGGTTGGGCAACGGAGTGCCGGAAGTCCGACCGCTCGCACCTGGTCGTCCATGCGGCAAGGCGGCGGGCGCGCCAGTCGTGGACAACCAAGCCAATCGGGTCGTGGTGGACGGAGTGGTTCGGCAACAACTGCCAATCAGGAGTGCTCCCAGTTGTGCCCAGTTGGCAGCACACGCGGCATAGGCCGCGTCGTCCAGGCCTGTGCGCGTGTCCCAGGTCCGGCTGTCCGCAATCCAGGTGTCGCCACGGTTGGCGTATACCACTTGGACCGCTGGGCCGTCGGAGTCCGGGATCGACGACATCAAGGATCCGACCAGGTGCGGATGAAGGCAGTTGACCCCCGCCAGCACATGAGGGGAGTTCGCGGCCATGGACAGGCAGGCGGTTACCGGTTCGCCATGGGACACGTGTCGGGCATCGCGGCACGTAAACGAGATCCAGCACGGCAGGTGCGGATATGTGCCCAGCAGTTCCAACAGGACTTCGCCTTCCGCCAGGCTGGGAATGGACTCGCAGGCCAGGATGTCGGCACCGGCGTTGGCCAACACGGCCATCCGCTCCCCGTGGAATGCCCTCAGCGCGACCTTGTCTTGGACGTAGGCTCCCGTGTACTCGGAACCGTCGGCCAGATAGGCCCCGTATGGTCCCATGGAGGCAGCTACCAAGGGACGTTCAACATCCGCAAGTCCGCGGGATCGAGCCCATCGCGTACCGGCTCTTCGTGCCAAGTGCACGGACTTGGCCAGGACTTCGCGACTCTCGGCGGCGGACAGCCCCGCCGCGGCCAATCCGGGGAGCGAGGCCTGGTACGTGGCTGTGGTCAGGATGTCGGCACCCGCCCGCGCATAGGCCAGATGGATGTCTTCCAGCAGTGATGGATTGTCCAGCAAGAGGCGCGCCGACCACAACGGGTCGCCGTCAATCGCGACACCCCGCCGCTCGATTTCGCTCGCCAGGCCGCCGTCCAGGACTAGGAATCTGCGTCCTTTCAGGATATCCGTCCAGGGGTTATCGACTGGCGGCCGTCGGCCGGGATTCATTGAACGCAAGCTCCCAAGCGTGATGGGGTTGATACCCGTCGTTATGGACAAACGCACTGGCTGCGGCTTGCCAAGGGCCAACATGTCATGGCCTAAAATGGGCTGGAATTGACTCGGAATCCAAGGCGGTGTTAGTCTGATTTCCTCAGTATGGCCCACTAGCTCAATTTGGCAGAGCAAGTGACTCTTAATCACTGGGTTCGGGGTTCGAGTCCCTGGTGGGTCATCTTCCCTTCCTCCTTCGGGTGTCCACGCGCCGGACAGGAGATCCTTCCAGATAGACAATCGAATATGACCATGGCCATGCTGCGCGCCGAGCGAGTGACAGGGAGTTTCGGCTGATGTTGCCGGACGATTGCCCGCGTCCCAGATTCCGGAGCGTTTCCCTCTACAACGACGAACTGGGCAAGCTCTCCTTCTGGCGACCGACGGAGTGGCACTTGGAGGAGGATTCGGGGCCGGCGCCCGCGGTCACCCTGTGGCCCCGTCCGGACGATCCCCTGACTATGATCCGGGTGGAGGTGCGGGATTTGCTGCAGCCGCTGGCCGACGGCGAGGAGCAGGTCCTGCTGGACGGCATCCGCGAAGGCCTGGTGTCGCTCGACGACTGTCAGGTGCTGACTTGGCGCCAGTTGGAGGACGATGAAATCGGGGACTGGGGCGTCGAGTACCTGTGTCGGCTGCGTCTGGACGATTCCCTGTGCGAGCGGCAGGCCCGCATGTTCATCTGCGGACAGGACTTCTACACCGTAACCTTCCAGGGCTCGTCCCATACGCAGTTCGAGTACTGGAAAGGCATGTTCGAGTTTGTGATGCTGACCGTGGCCGCCGTCAATTTCTCGGTGCCCGACTGGTTTGTCGACCAGACCGCGGTGGACGGGGAGACGGTTGTGTAACCGGCTGGGGAGGAAGCACTCAAGCCGGATTTTGGTTGTCGCTGCAATGTAGGGGTTTGGAATGGCTGATTGGACAAGAATGGATCGGCGAGCCTTTCTCAAGGGCACCGCCATGACTGCGGCGTCGTTGGCCGCCACCGCCTGTTCAAGAGCCAGATCGAGACGTGAATCGGATACGCCGGATGCCATGTCCATGGCAGATGCCCCCACCGTCGACATGGGCAGCCGGTTCGGCGAAGCGCCGATGCTGGCGGCGAGGGTCGCGGCTGGTGAACTGCCCCCGGTCGAGGAACGCCTGCCACCCAATCCGGAGGTGATTGTGCCCAGGGATGCGGTTGGCGAGTATGGAGGCCAGTCCGTGGTGGCCATTGGCAACGCCAACCATCTCTTCGGCGATCCCCAGGCCGTAATGGGGACCGAACTTATCCTGCGTATCGACGAGGACTTCAGCAGCATCCGCGGCGGTCTGGCCGAAAGCTGGGAGTTCAGCGACGGCGGCAAGACCCAGGTGCTGCACCTGCGCCCGGGCCTCAAGTGGTCGAACGGCGATCCCTTCACGGCGGAGGACTTCATCTTTGCCTGGGACGACCTTTGGAACAACGATGAGTTTGCCCCCGGCGGTCCTCCCGGTACCTGGAGCACCGGTTCCGGTGCCGAGCGCAAGCACCTGACCATGGAGAAGGTGGACGAGTACACGATCCGCCTGACCTTTGATCGGCCCTATCCACTCATCATCCTGCACCAGACGTTCTATGCCGGCTCCCAGGGAGGGTTGTGGCAGCCCTCCAACTACGCCAAGCAGTTCCACCCGGGGTACGCCGACGCGGACGACCTGGCCCAAATGATTGAGGATGCCGGCTTCGAGACCTGGGATCAACTGCTGCGCGACCGGTGCCGCGTCGGCTCCACCATCCCGGCCCAGGTCGATCTGCCGGGCATGACCGCGTTTGTCCGGGTCGATGACGCGCCCGACCACCACACCTATGAACGGAATCCCTACTACTGGAAGGTGGACACGGAAGGCAACCAGCTTCCGTACATCGATTCCACGCTGATCCACATTATCAGCGACCGCGAGGTCGCGCTGGCCAGGCTGATTGCCGGCGAACTGACCTTCTCCGGCCGTCAGGTCCAGCTCAGGGACATGGAGCTGTACGGCCAGAACATCGACTCGGCCGGCATCAAGATCAAGATGTGGAGCTCCACGTTTCCCGGCAAGACCGTGATCGTGCCCAACCACACGGCCAAGGACGCCAACCTCCGGGCCTTCTTCCAGAACAAGGACGTGCGCCACGCCCTGTCCGTGGCCCTGGACCGGCGCGCCATCAACGACACTGTCTACTTCGGCCTGGGCGAGCCGCGCCAATGGGCGGTCTGGTCCAGTTCCAAGTACTACCGGGACGGCGACGAGGGCCATTGGGCACAACACGATCCGGACATGGCCAATCAACTGCTGGACGCGGCCGGCTACGACCAGCGGGACGGCGATGGCTACCGGCTCCATCCGGACGGCACGCGCGTCACCTGGCATTGCCAGCTGGATACGGAGCAGATCGATGTGGTCAATGTCTTCGAGCTCGCCGCCGAACAGTGGCGCAATGTCGGCCTGGAGGCCATCCTCGAGCCCGTCAACCGGGCGCAACTCAACGAACTCGTGGCCGCCAATGATGTCGAGATGTCCGGCTGGGAAGGCGACATCTCGGACATTACCTGGGTCTGGACCTCGCGCCTGAACCATCCCAGCCACGGCAACGTGCGCTGGGGCCGGGCCTGGCAACTTTGGTTCAACGGTGACACCGACAACCAGTTCGCCGAGGAACCGCCGGAAGAGATCAAGTATGTGGACACCCGGTGGCAGGACATGATCAACGCCCTGACCGATAACGAGCATGTAGCCATTGCCCGCGAACTGTGGGACTGGTTCTACGACTACCTGCCCGGCTTTGGGACGGTCGGCATTCCCAAGCCGGTCGTGATGAAGCAGAACTTCACCAACTTCCCCGACGATGGTGTCTGGGGCTTCAGCGTCATCCGGGCAGTCCCGGTCAACCCGGAACAGTTCTTCTTCAAGAGTTGATCGTTCAGGGGATGGATTGGGTGCCTCTGGTCCGTCCTCGCCGACCCCGCCTTTCCGTCATCCGGTTGCCGCTTCCATTCCCGGTGCGGCTATGCCGTCGAGAGGTGTGCGCAGGAAGAACCGGACTTGGTGGACACGGAGGACGGCCATTTGGTGCACTGCCTGCGTCCGGCGGAGTTGGATTTGGCCGGAGCATTGAATTGACCGTTGGCCACGATGCTGGTATATTCCGCACTCAATTTTTTGCGGAACACCCTTGAAGCAATGAAGGGCCGTCCCGTACGCACCCCAACAGACAGCAAAAATGGCCGACACCGACAACACCGCAGCGCGCCCGGATACCGAGGCCGCAGTCGACACAGACACCCCGGAGGCCAAACCGAAGGCAGCCCGGGAACGGACCGCGGGATCCCGCACGCGCCGCGCCGCCAAGGGTACCGGGAATAAGGCCAAGACCAAGGCGTCGGCCAGGAAGTCATCCGCATCCGGTGGGAAGGCCAAGGCCGGAGCCAAAAAGAGAGCGTCCGTCGCCAAAACCAGGGCAAAGTCGGCCAAGGCCAAGGCTCCGGCCAAGAAGCCCGCCTCCGCAGCAACCGGGCAACCGGTCGTGCGCAAGCCCACCAAGGCGCAGAACCGCAAGACCCTGCGGGCGGAGTTGGAACGGGTTCAGTCCGAACTCGCCGACCTGCGCTCCACCTTCGACGGCGAAGTGGACATCGATCCCGAGGAAGGCGACGTCGAGGTGGCCGAGCGCACCAAGAACATTTCGTTGATTCAGATGCTCGAAACCCGCGAACGCCAGTTCCTGGATGCGCTGCAATCGGTGGAGGCCGGCGAGTACGGCAAGTGCAAGCGGTGCCGGGAGCCCATCAACCCGGAACGCCTCCAGGCCATTCCGGATGCCAAGTACTGCATCCGCTGCCAGGAACTGGTGGAACGATCCCCCGCCCGTCTGTTCTGAACCTCTCTTTGGTCACCGGACCGACAATTCACCGAAGGCGCATGGCGGTCCGTTTCTCCGGCCACCCGTTGGTCCAGCACAAGTTGACCCGTCTGCGGGATGTTGGCACACCGCCGCCGGTGTTCCGCCAGCTGGTGCAGGAAATCGCGATGATGCTGGCGGTCGAGGCAACCCGCGATCTGCCGCTCGCATCGACGGTGGTGGACACGCCGCTGACCACG
The DNA here is from genome assembly GCA_965219935.1 of Caldilineaceae bacterium. Classification (GTDB taxonomy): domain Bacteria; phylum Chloroflexota; class Anaerolineae; order Caldilineales; family Caldilineaceae; genus Bin34. Next base: position 4,471,924 of record CBDCOU010000003.1, read on the forward strand.
GTGTTCGATGCGCCGGTGTGTCGAACGCAAATCTCGCTGGTGCCCATTCTGCGCGCGGGTCTGGGCATGCTGCCCGGTGCGTTGGCACTCCTGCCCGATGCCAACACCTGGTTGATTGGCCTGGAACGGGACGAGGAGTCCCTGGAGCCCCGTGCGTACTACAAGAAGATCACGTTTCCCGAAACGACCGATCTGTGCCTGGTCCTGGATCCGATGCTGGCCACCGGTGGATCCCTGTGCGCGGCCTTGGCGACGCTGAAGGAGGCGGGGGTGCGGAACCTGCGCTATTTGGGCCTTGTGGCCGCGCCCGAAGGCATCGCGGCCGTGGAGCGGAGCCATCCCGACACGGATCTCCACATCGGAGCCTTGGATGAACGACTGACGGGGGATGCCGACGATCTGCCCAACGGCTATATCTGGCCGGGTCTGGGCGATGCCGGCGACCGCCAGTTCAGGACGGAGTAGGCATTGCGGCCGCGGTCGGCACAACCGGCCACACTTCGTTACGCGGAGGCTGCCAGCACACGGTCGATTGCCTCCAGTTCGTCCGATGTGAAATCCAGGTTCCGGAGGGCCGCAACGTTTTGGTGCAGTTGATCCGGGCGGCTGGCTCCGGTCAGGACCGAACAGACAACCGGTTGCCGCAGAACCCAGGCCAGCGCCATCTGGGCCAGGGACTGGCCGCGCCCGGCAGCGAGGGCGTTCAGGTCGCGCAGGACGGCCACGGTTTTGTTGGTGATCCGTTCCGGGGTCAGGGTGGAATGCGGATCGGCGGCCCTTGAATCGTTCGGGATGCCGCCCAGGTACTTGCTGGTCAGCATCCCCTGGCTGAGTGGCGAGAAGGCAATGCAGCCGATGCCTTCCGCGGCCATGGCGTCGAACGCCCCGCCCGTTTCGTAGTCCCGGCGCAGCATGTTGTACGGAGGCTGGTGAATCAGGCAGGGGGTGCCCAGCTCCCGGAGGATGCGGGCGGCTTCCCGCGTGCGCTGCGCATCGTAGTTGGAAATGCCGGCATACAAGGCCCGACCGCTGCGGACGGCGGTGTCCAGGGCACCCATGGTTTCGGCCAGGGGGGTGTCGGGATCCATGCGGTGGCTGTAGAAGATGTCAACGTAGTCAAGTCCCATCCTGCGCAGGCTTTGGTCGAGGCTGGCCAGCATGTACTTGCGCGAGCCAAAATTGCCGTAGGGTCCCGGCCACATGTCGTAACCGGCCTTGGTGGAGATGACGAGTTCATCGCGCCAGGCACCCAGATCCTGGGCCAGGATGCGCCCGAACGTTGCCTCCGCCGAGCCGGGAGGCGGACCGTAGTTGTTGGCCAGGTCGAAGTGGGTGATGCCCAGGTTGAAGGCCGTTTGCACAAGGCTGCGGGCGTTCTCATAGGAGTGGAACGTCCCGAAGTTGTTCCACAGGCCGAGTGAAACGGCCGGCAGCAGCAGGCCGCTCCTGCCGCAGCGGCGGTACACCATGGAGTCGTATCGATCGGAGGTAGGGGTGAAAGGCATTGGGAAACGGATTCCATTTGGATGGCGTGGGTGGGATTGCGTACGGACCTTGGTGCAGACGCTTGATCATGTTCGCGAGGCCAACGTGGTTGGGTTGTTGGGCATTCCGCATGGCTATGCTCTTTCCTCTGCACTCTCCACCAAGACAACTCCCTCCATCCGGGCCAGTTTTTGGTCGAATGTGTAGAGCGGCAATGCGCCCAACCTTGCGGCTGCCAACAGGATCATCAGGTCCGCAAACCCGATACCCCCCTGATCCCGGTAGACAATGGCGGCACGGGCAATGTCGTCGGCAGCCTCAACCACCAGACTGTCCGTGGCGATCAACTCAACAAGAACGTTCGCAATCTGGGCGCGCGTGAACTGGTAGAACCGTTCCAATACCCAGACAACCTCGATGGCAACTTCTCGACAGATGAAGCCTTGCCTGTCGGCAGTCATTCCTTCCAACAGCACCCGTGCCGCCTCTGCCTGTTCTGCATCATCGTTGACGAGATACCGGACGATCACGTTGGTATCGAGGGCAATCATCCTTCACAGGCTCCTGCAACGATGGCGCGCTCCATGTCCTTCAGGGTCGCCGCCGGACCGTCATGCCGCAGGATGCCAAAGAGCCGGTTCACTGGCCGCACAGGCACAATCCGGACTTCCCCATCTTGGATGAGATAGCGCACCCGGTCTCCGGGCTGCACCGCCAGGGCCTTCCGCACGGCCTTGGGCAAGGTGGTTTGTCCTTTCGAGGTGATGCCGGACTCAACCATGTGAAATGACCTTGTGTATTACATTTTGCAAAATGTCTTACATTATTGATTGTAACGGGACAAAAGCCATTTTGCGGGTCTTTTTCTGGATTGTTGGTTCCCAATGCATCCTTACGGCAGTCATTGGGACAGGATGGGGACCGTCTTGTAACCCAATGCATCCTTTGCCGGCATGGCCGTGAGGTGATCCTGGGCCGCTACGTGCCGGGCTGTTGTCCGGCAGTGGCACACGACCGTGGACACCGTTCCGGTTCGGTGGGAACAACTCCGCGCAACTTGCAAGAGGTGCCCTGGGCCATCAGGGCCGATCAGTCTCCGGGTTGCGTCCGTTGGTCAGGTGTGCCTGGCCGTCGGCGTGGTAGCTGCTGCGGACCAACGGGCCGCTTTCGACCCAGCGAAAGCCGCGGCATTCGCCTTCCGTCCGCAGGTTCGCGAACTCGTCCGGGTGCACATACCGCTCCACCGGCAGGTGGAATCGGCTGGGCTGCAGATACTGGCCCATGGTCAGGATTTCAACATCGTGGGCGCGCAAATCGTCCATGACGGCCAGCACTTCACGCCGAGTTTCCCCCAGGCCCAGCATCAGGCCGGACTTGGTCACCGCGTGCCCGTCCAGCTCTTTGGCCCGACGCAGCAGTTCCAGGCTTTGTTGGTACCGGGCCTGGGGACGCACCGTCCGATACAGGCGCGGAACCGTCTCGATGTTGTGGTTGAGAATTTCCGGCCGGGCATCCAGCACCTTGGCCAGAGCCTGGTCATTGCCCTGGAAGTCCGGGATCAGCACCTCGACCGTGCAGCCCGGGACCAGTTCGCGGATCCAGTGGATGCTTTCGGCGAAGACCCAGGCGCCGCCGTCTGGCTGTTCGTCCCGGTTGACACTGGTCAGGACGGCATGGTTCAGCCCCATGGCCTGCACGCTTTCGGCCACGCGCCGCGGTTCGTCCGGGTCCAGCTCGCTGCCCCGACCGGTTTTGATCTTGCAGAACCCGCAGCTGCGCGTGCAGGTGTCTCCCATCAGCAGGAAGGTGGCCGTGCCCCGCGCCCAACATTCGGCGAGGTTGGGGCAAAGGGCCTCCTCGCACACGGTGTGCAGCGACTGGCCGCGAAACAGGTTGCGCAGTTCCCGCACCTTCGGGCTGTCGGCGGGACGCACCCTCAGCCAGGGAGGCCTGCGCCCGCGCGTCAGGTTGCCTGCGGTGGCAGGTCGTGCCTCAAGGGCGATGGTCTGGCCGGTGGGAGGCGTGGTGGACAGGGTCATGCGGTTTTGACATCGCTGCGGTCGGAGCGCACCAGGCGCAGGCCCGCCGTGCAGGCACCCAGCAACAGCCAGTACAGGGCGGACATGTGAGGATACAGCAGGTTGACGTAGAAGTGGTCGAAGATGCCGGTCATGACCAGGCCAACGACAGCACCTGCCAATCCCAGCACCCAGGGTTCCAGCGGATGTCCGCGCCACGGGGTTCCCAGGAATTGAAGCAGCGGCGCCAGCAGGATGCCGCAGAACAGCAGCAGGGCCGGAATACCCATCATTGAGGCTACGGCCAGATAGACCATGGACACACCCATCTCCAGGTCCACGCCGGGAGGGCCGAAGAAGCCAATGCCGGTCCAGGGCCACTCCTGCACGATTTCCAAGGCGTTGGCGTACTCGGTCAGGCGCATGCGCGTGGCCAGGTCCCGACCCATCAGGCCCTCCGCCAGACGCCGGACATAACCTTGTGTCTGGGGCAGCAGAACCAACAGCAGAGCCAGTGCTCCGCCCGCCGGCAGCAGGATGCGATGGCGGAACACCGCCAGGAACAGCCCAATGGTCCCGATGGCCAGGAGGGCGTTGCGGCTGTAGGTGAGGTAGGTTGCAGCCGCCACCACGGCCAGGGCCAGGCAGGCCGCGATTTGCACCGTGGGCGACTGCCACCGGAAGAGAAACGGCAGCAGGACTGCAGCGGTCAGCACGCACACGGCGCCCAAGAGGTTGGGGTCCGTGGACAGGCCGATGGCCCGCATGGCCTCCAAGGGGTTGTCGTTGATGTAGCGTAGGGCGGCATGCCCCTCCGGGTAGTCGAACACGGCCAGGCTGCCCAGGATGTCCGCGGCAGCTGTTCGGGGCACAAAGTAAAGGAAGAGTGCAGCCAAGGCGGCGACGGTGCCGCCGACAGCCAGCGCGGTCACCACGATGCGGATGCGGCGGGCGGTGGTCAGGGTCGTCAGCGCCACCGGAAACAGCATCAGGCCCATCAGATATTCGGCGGTCTTGCGGACCTCAAAGGCGGACGGTGTCTCAAAGTTAAAACCCCAGAATACGGCAGCCGTATACAGGAGCGCGAACAACAGGGTCGGGGCCACGCTGAACAGATGGATGGGCTCCAGTTCTCCCCGGATGCCGGCCACTGCCCAGCGCACCAGCACCAGGCCCACGACGATATTGAGGAGCGACGGTTTGAGGCCGAAGTCCACCGGCAGCACGGCGAAGGGCAGGAGGACGGCGGTGAGTACTACGGTCGCAAGTCCGCAGTCGGGCCAGTGCAGGGATGCTGCCAGCACGGCACCGGCCGCCACCAGTACCACGACGGCCGTGGCGTGGCCGGCCGCAGCCAAGCCGGTCGCCAGCAATGCCGCCGCGCCAACCGCCACCAAGGCAACAACCAGTCCCCATGGATAATGCGACGGTGCAGGACCTGCGGTATGGATCGTGAAAGTTGAGCCTTGGAGACTTAGCACGGGTATGGATCCGGGAACAGCAACGCGTACAGTACGGATCGTCCGACTGACAAGGAGGCAGCAAGCATGCAGGACGAAAGCAAGGCGGTACTCAGGCCCGACACCCTGAATGAGCAGGTGGGTGTTCTGGTTCGGCGGGAGATTGAAGCCCGAATTCTGGGTCCCATGATAGATGCATTCGCGGACGCGTTCGGACGGGAACGGGTCCTGGAAATTGTGCGCGCCACCATTGTGGAGATTGCGCGCAACCAAGGCCGCGCCATGCGGATGGCCGGCGACGGCAACGATCTGGAGGCCTTTGCCGGGACCATGGAGGCCTGGCAGCGCGGCGGTGCCTTGGAGACCGATACCCTGACCAGTACCGGGGATGTGTTCGACTTCAATGTGACCCGGTGCCGCTATGCGGAGATGTACCGCGGGATTGGCATGGAGGAACTTGGATCAATTCTGTCGTGTGCCCGCGACTACGCCCTGATCGAGGGCTACAACGACTCGGTGGATCTGGCGCGGACCCGAACCATCATGGAAGGCGCCTCCCATTGTGACTTCAGGTACCGTCTGCGCGCGCCGGTGGATCTGGAGGCCTGACGGCTCAACACGCCTGGTCGGCGGATGGGACCAGGATGCGAGGCTGGTCATCCGCGGACTCACCAAACGGGTCGTCGATCTGGCGTCGCCAGACCTGCACAAACGCCACCATCTCACGGTACCGGATACGGGCGATGCGGAGAGCCGGTTCGGTGTTCATGCTCTCGGCCGTATGGGCGACGAATTCAAGCGTATAGGACTCGGCCAACTCCAGGCGTTCCTCCTGGGTGATGTGCATGGCCCGCGCCGTACCCAGAATGTGGGCCAGTTGCGGAACACCGAGCTTGGTGAGCTTGTCCGCATCCCACAGAATCGCCGCCTCCAGGGGTTCCAGCGGCTTGTCCCTCCGTCCCGACGAAAATCCCTCATGCAGACGAATGGCGATGTCCACGGTTCCGATCTTGTGCTGTGGGAAGTCCGTTGCCTTCAGAACCTGTACGGCTTCGGCCGCCCCGCGCCGGCCGTGCTGGTCCTCCAGCTTGCGAATGTCGTGCAGCCAGGCCGCGGCCACGCAGGCATCTTCGTCCGCACCCAACCGCCGGGCCAGCAACCTCGCATTCCCGACCACGTCCTTGACGTGTTCCCAGCGGTACCGGTACGGCAATGGCGCATCGGCCGGCAGGTTCCAGTCCAGCTCCTCTTCCTGGCGGGACCGCTTGTCTGCCAGGGCGCGGCAGAGGTTCTCCCAACCCTGGCCATCACTGCACGGCAGGGATGTGTCCCTGTAGCCCGCCTCGGGGGCAGCCATCAGAGACTGATCCCCTGGGCCTGCATGATGCCGCGCATGTAGCCCAGGGCATAGGCCATGCCCGCGTGCCAAGGGGCTTCGCAGGTCATCTGCGGGGTGTGGTCCGGGATCAGGACGCCATCAAAGTCGTTGGCGGCCAGGATGGCCACGATACGCTCCATGTCCACGTCGCCCTCGTCTACGAACACCTCGTGGTACCGGGGCACCTTGCCCCGGATGTTGCGGAAGTGCACGTAGCCGATTGCATCCTGTTGGCTGTACTGTTCGGTGAACGCATAAATGTCGCCCTCGGTCATCTCCGCCAACGAACCCACGCAGTATTCCAGCTTGTTGCTGGAGCTGGCGTGCAGGTCCAGCACGTTCTGGTACATCCGGGGCTGGTATACGAGGCGTGCGGTTCCGCGCAGCGTGGGCATCGGCGGGTCGTCGGGATGCAGGGCCAGGACCACGCCGGCTTCTTCCGCCACCGGCAGGACTTCCCCCAGAAACCGGTCCAGGCGCGACCACAATTCCTTGCGGCCAACCGCCGAAACGGTGCCGGTTGGAGCCTCCGGATCGTAGGTCATGTTCCAGATGGTGCCGTTGTCGATGGGCGTTTCCCGCGGGCCGTCCGGACCCAGGAAGCCGACCGACTCGGCACCGCCGCGGGCCCAGGGGCCTTCCACATGGCCCCAAACACCGGCGATGCTGAAGTTGTAGCCCATGACCGGGATGCCGGCTGTTCCGAGATTGCGAATGATGGCCTGAATCGTTTCGATCTGTTCGTTCCGTTTGGGACCGTCCAAAAGGATGTCGTACCAGTGGGCGGGACTGAAGTTCTCCAATGCCGCCAGTTCCAGGCCCTCGGCCTGGATGCTCCGTCGCAAGCCGGAGAGGGATTCGGCGGACCAGGGTTCGAGATTCGGATCGGCCCAGCCCCAGCCGGCGTCCTCCTGGGTGGGAATGCGCGGACCGTCGCTGAAATAGTCGGTCAAATGAGCCACAATGTGGGTGGCGCCTGCTTGTTTGGCAAAACGGAAGTTGTCCGTGTGCAGCATGTGTCGGTAAAGACCAAGGCCCAGTTTCATTGCGGAGTGGCCACCTCAGTTTGTGTTCGGCGGAAGGTGCCGCGGGCAAGACGGGAATTGTAGCGATCGGGGTCTGCGACCGGCGCGAAGTCCTGTGTCCGCTGACAAGATCCCTACAGAAAAGGTTCACATTGCGTTCACATTTGGTTTCTAGACTGGCTGCCATGAGTTGGGTACCACGGCTGCCTCCGGAGCACAACCGGGGCGTTGCGGACCCGTCCCATCCGATCCAATCGCAACAGGATGCAAATCATGGTTACCAAGTTGAAGCCCCAAGCCGGCCGCTATCTGGGGCTGGCCTTCGCTTCGTTCCTTGTCTTCACCCTCTTGATGTCGGGTGCGTCCCTGGCGCAGGCGCGGCACGATGCGGAACAGGAGTCGTCCGTCAAGGATGAATTCCTGGCCGAGGCCCATGCCGCCGCCGCCGAACTCGGCGCCGAGTTCGGGCTGAGTGCCGATGATGCGGCAGCGCTCGTCGACACGATTCTCTTTACTGCTCCGGACATCGAACCGGGAGCCAATATGCGCGGGCTAATGGCGGACCTGTCTGTGACCTACGGCCTTGAACCGCGGGAGCTCTTCGGCTTCCTGCAGTTGTACGGTGCTGAACTTATGACCATTGGCCAGGACTATGGCTTGGTTCCCGCCCGCGGCGCGCACCCTACCTTCGGACCTCGGTCCGCCGATCTTGCGGGGAGCGGGCCGGTCGGCCCGCGCAGCCGGTGGCAGTATGGACCTCGCGGGGCGGAGGAGATGCGACCTGCGCGCGGACCTGGCCATGGTCCCGGTCCGGAACGGCCCGGCATGGCCCGCGCCGATGCAATGCACTATCGTTTCCGGCAAATGCACGAGGAATTCCACATGCGGGAGGCTGGATATCGGTATGGCAAGGCGCATGACGGTGCGAACATGGACATGCGGGCAGCCGCGCAGCAGCACCGCATGAGTCCGAAAGTACTGGCCTGGAAGACCGAACAGGCATATGCATGGCGCCATTCGGCCAAGGCTGCCGCCGCCAAGGCCTGGAACGGACCAGGTCGCAATGATGGCATGTACGGCAAACGCGGTGGACCCGAAGCCCAGAGTCGGTATGGTGACGTTGACGCTGCCAAGGCCCGTCGGTACCAGAGCCAGGAAGCGGATGGCATCCATGCCGAACACGAAGGTGTTGAGCACTGGAAGGAGTTCAACAAGGATGGCTTCATGTCGGATGGTGCCCGGCCCGGCCGCAAGTACGGCAAAGCCGACCATGCGGAGGCTTGGAGTCGGTTCGACAAGCGCGAATTCGCTCCCGAGGCAGCTCGGCACGAGCTCGAGACTCCGGACCGCATGCGGTCGGAACGAATGCGTTTCGGTGAACATCCGGATGGCCGGATGCGCGGTGGTCGGCCGGACTTCATGGACGAGGACGGCATGGATGTGTCCGTCGAACCCTTGGTTGGTGGCTTCGAGCCCGATATGATGGGTCTGGAACACAACGTGGCAGCCATGGTTCCGGTTGTACTGGACGTGGTCGGATCCGCCATTGTGGAGTCACTGGCCGAATCGATCGGCGTACCGGAGGCGGAGATGGAGGCCATGGTTGTGCAGGCCCTCTTGGAGGGGCTGGATGCGGCCATCGACGAAGGTTTGGTTACACAGGAAGATGCATTCGACATGCTGATGTTGCTGACCGCGGCAGACGCCATGGAGCAGTAGACAGTCGGGTGTTTCATCGGAAGCATTCAAGACCCGGCCGCCGGCAACCGGCGGCCGGGTTGTGCCTTGATTGACAGGCGGATCCACCATGCCCCAACACTTGCTCGTAGTCGACGACAATGCCCAGATCACAAACATGCTCCGGCAGTATTTGCAGGCGCAGGGGTACGCTGTCGATGTGGCCGGGGACGGCGTGGAGGCCTTGGAGCGGATCGCGGACCGGCTGCCGGACCTGATCCTGCTGGATGTGATGATGCCGCGCATGGATGGTTTCGAGTTCATACAGGAGTTGCGCCGGCGGCACACGGTGCCGGTCATGTTCCTGACCGCGCGGCTGGAGGAGATCGACCTACTGACCGGATTCGGCTACGGGGCCGACGACTACCTGACCAAGCCGTTCAGCATGAGCGAGCTGACCGCACGGGTGCGCGCGGTTCTACGCCGCACGCAGGGAGCCGGTGCCCGGGACGAGATAGTGCGCAGCGGCGACATTGCAGTGGACCGGAGCCGCTTTCAGGTTCGGGTCAAATCCCGGCCTGTGAACCTGACCCGTACCGAGTTCGCGCTGCTGGAAGCCTTGGTGGATGCCAACGGGCGCGTGCTGTCGCGGCCTCAGCTGTTGGAGCACATGTTTGGCGATTCGCCCGAACTGGCCGACGGCTTCGAGCGTACCGTGGATGCCCATGTAAAGAACCTGAGAGCCAAGTTGGCCCGTCAGGCCGACGGTCAGGCCTTCATTGAAACGGTGTACGGCGTCGGCTACCGCCTCCGGGAAGATGGAGGATCGTAGTCATGTCGCTCGGCAGCAGACTCAGCATTGCCTTTGTCGCAATTGCCGCGTTCGGTATCCTGGTGGCCGGTGCCCTTGGGATCTGGAATACGCTCGAGTCTCGAGATCGCATGGACTTCGAGGCCCAAACCCTGCCGCTCCTCCGGCACGAGTTGTTGACCCATTATCAGGCCAACGATGCAACCTGGGGGCAGGTGGGCGACTTGGTCTTGCCGGGGAATGTGCTGCTGTTCGACAAGGACCACAAGCTCCTGAGGGAACCCAACTCCGGTTCGGCCCGGCAACTGCCGGGTCCTTGGCGCGGATACGGTGTCCCGGCCCAGGCCATTGTGTTGGACGGCGAGGTGATCGGCTTCCTGAAAGTGACTCGCTGGCCCAGGGTATTGGGCGGGGAGGCCGAGGTCGCGTTTCTCGGGGAAGACGCCGTGTTCATTGAGGATGAGGCCGGGGAAGGGCAACAGCATCGGAAACGATGGCCGATACCCTTCTGGGGCTTCGGCGCGATCCTGCTGACAGCCGGCGCGTCCGGCGTGTTTGTCAGTCGTCGTATCGTAAGGCCGCTGCATGAATTGACGGAGGCAACGCAGGCGGTGGCTTCCGGTGAACTGGACCACCAGGTTCCGGTGCGCTCACAGGACGAATTGGGCATGCTGGCCGAGGCGTTCAATTCCATGAGCCGGCAACTGGCCGAGGCGGAGCAACGGAAGCGGCAGATGACCCAGGACGTGGTGCACGACCTGGCACAGCCAATCGTAGTCATCCGCGGGTTGGCCGAAGCCATGCGGGATGAGGCCATCCCGGTCACGGGCGAGAACCTGGACACAATCTTTCAGGAGGCCGGCCGCATGGAAGGGCTGGTGCGGGGCCTGCACGTCCTGGAGCAGTTGGACTCGGGACGCCTGCAGCTGTCCCGGGGCCCCTTGGCACCGGCGGATCTGGTGGAGCGCCTGATGCGCATGTACGCTGGGCAGGCGCAGAGCGCGGGCATTTCCCTGGTTGCACGTATCGATCCGGTTTTGCCGATGCTCGACGTGGACGAAGAACGCCTGATCCAGGCGCTCGGCAACATCGTGGTGAATGCCTTGGCCCATGCCCCGGCGGACAGCGACATCGAGATTCGGGCCCGGTCCGGCTCGGATGGAGGGGTTGAACTGTCCGTGACGGACGGTGGACTTGGTGTGGAGGAGGAGGACCTGTCCCGAATCTTCGAGCGGTTCTACCGGGCGGACAAGGCGCGCACGCAGTGGGATGTCGAAGGTTCGGGCATTGGTCTTGCCATCGTGCATTCGCTGGTTGAAGCCCATGGCGGCAGGGTCTTCGCGGCCAATGTCGAACCAACCGGGCTTCGGGTATCCGTTTGGTTGCCGCCGCCCCGGCCGTCCTCGGCTGGTCGGGCCGAAGAGAATTGACCAAATGCCAACACAACCTCCGAATCACGGCTGTTTTTCTCATGTATAATCGGTGTCAGGAACTCAGTCGATTGACCGAATTCGCAATACAGGGGAATAGGAGAGTTCAGGTGGTTACATTGACGGCAACGGCCGCGGAACGGCTGCAATCGGTCATGTCCGAGAAGGGCATGGATGAAAGTCACGGCCTGCGCGTGTTTGTCAAGGGCGGTGGTTGTGGAGGCATGCAGTACGGTATGACCTTCGACAAGACCACCCGGGACGGGGACGACATCACCGAACAGCACGGCATGAACGTGCTGGTGGATCAGACCAGCCTCTTCTACATCGACGGGGCCTCGATCGACTATCAGGATTCCCTGATGGGCGGCGGGTTCCACATCGAAAATCCCAATGCCGTCAGCTCCTGTGGCTGTGGCAGTAGTTTCCGCACGGCGGACAGCCATGCGGGGGCGGCCCAGGGCGGGGGTTGCGGCCACGGCTGAGCTTGGCCCCATGGCCCGCGCGGCGTGCACCGAGAGTCATGTCTGATCCGGTGCGCGCCCGAATCTACACGGTGCGGGAAGCCCGCGCGGCCCTGCCGCGCGTGGTGGCCCTGATGGAGTTGGTCCAGGCCGCGCGCGGGGAAATCATGGAGTTGCGGCCCAAGGTTTGGCCGTTTCTACGCCGCCGGATCGGCAACGGCGGCAACGCCCACATTACCGATTTGACCGAACAGTTTGCGCGCCTGGACGGTGCCGTGCGCCAAATCATGGCCATGGGCATCCTGGTCAAGGACGTCGACAAGGGAATTCTCGACTTCCTGGCCATGCGACAGGGCCGGCGCGTATACCTCTGCTGGCAGCACGGCGAGGAGTCCATCGACTACTGGCATGACATTGATGCCGGGTTCGCGGGCCGGCAGCCGGTGGTCGAGTCGGAATTCGACGACTTTGAATAATTGACGGCCGGCCAACGGCAAAGGCAGACGACAACCCATGCCCAACCAGTTCAACGCGCCCGAGATCGGCGTGACCGAAGTTGATATGCGGCGGCAGAGAGGCGACAGTTTCCTGCTGGTGGATGTGCGCGAAGCCGACGAACTGGAAGTGGCGGCCATCGCGGGAGCCACCCACGTGGCGCTTAGCGACCTGAGGGATCACGGCGAAGCCGCCATTCCGCAGGCCATGCAGGACAAGGACGTGGACTGCGTCCTGTTTTGCCACAAGGGCGTGCGCAGTGCCAGGGTCACCGCCTGGCTGATGGAGCGCGGCTATACCAACGTGCGTTCGATGGACGGCGGCATTGATGCCTGGTCCGTCCTGGTCGACGAGGAAGTGGACCGCTATTGATCAGACCCGGCCGCGTGCGCCGAGTATTGGACTGGGTGCTTCGCCTGCGGTCTTGAATGCGATTTGGGTGTTGCACCGCCGCGGCAGCCGCGTGGGTTGAGTGACCGACAACATTGCCAGCTTACCGGCAGCGGGTCCGACGACTAACGGGGACGCTGCGGAATGGCGGCCGCCGGGCGGGTTGTACCCCTGTCAGTCAGGTGCCTGTTCCTCCATCAGACCCGGAGGGATCCGATCCGGATTGTCCAGCAGGGAGCCGAGTGCCTGCATGTTCTTCAGGTCCGAAGTACGTTCCACGGTTTTGGGCGTCTCCAGCAGCTTGGGGATGTGCGACCAGGTCGCATCGTTGAGAATGAACGCGAAGGCCGATTCCCCGATCCGACCTTCGCCGATGTGTTCATGCCGGTCCACGTGGCTGCCCAGATCGCCCTTGCTGTCGTTGAAGTGCCAGCAGTGCACCGCGTCAAGGCCCATGGTGGCGTCAATCTCGGCTATCAGGCGGTCGTATCCGTCCCGGGTGCGAATTTCGTACCCCGCGGCAAACAGGTGGCAGGTGTCGAGGCAGATGCCGGTGTTGGCCGCGTCGCACGTCAGGGACAGCAGGTCGGCCAGTTCGGCGAGATTGCGCCCGATGACCGTGCCCTGGCCCGCCATGACCTCGAACAGCAGACGCGTGGCCCGCAGATGAGGACGGCTGGCGTAGATTTCGTTGACAATGGCGGCCGCCCTGGCGACACCGGCCTCCGGGCCGTCGCCCATGTGGGCGCCCGGGTGCAGGACGACGTCCGTGATGCCGAGGGCCGCGGCCCGTTCCAGTTCGTCCGCCAGACCGGCCCTGCTCTTGGCCTGGATGTCCGGTTTGGGCCCGGCCAGGTTGATCAGGTAGCTGGCGTGGGAAACGGCCGGCAGCGAGGCCGGGTCCTGTCGGCGGTCCTGCCACTTTTGGATATCGCCGGGATCAAACGGCTTGGATTTCCACTGGCGGTTGCTCTTGGTGAACACCTGCAGCGCAGTCATGTGGAGGTCGACGGCCCGGTCGATTGCCTTGTGCATGCCGCCTGCGGCGGATACGTGGGCGCCCATGAGGATCGGCGTGGTGGCGGAGTTGGGCATGTTGGTTCCAATGGGTGGCCTGGAGGCTGTGGATGCTCGCGCTGGCGATAGACACGGCCATCGAACCCGCCGTAGTGGGGGTGGTGGACCTGGCTGCCGAAAAAACCCGTAGCGAACGCATATGGGAAGGCGGCCGCCGCCACACAAGGGAGTTGGCCTCGACCGTCAGGGAGGTGTTGTCCGAAGCGGACACGGACCTGGAGGTTCTGTCCCTGATTGCCGTGGCCCGCGGTCCGGGCAGCTACACGGGGGTTCGCACGGGGGTCAGTGTAGCAAAGGGCATCGCGCTCGCCCTGGGCGGTGCAGTTCCCTTGTGCGGGGTGGCCACAACCTCAATTCTGTTGCACAAGGCGTTTGCAGCCGCATCCCGAAAACCAGGCACGACACGCCTGCTGGCCGCGTTGCCGGCCGGCCGGACCCGCTGGATTTGGGGCTGGCTGGATCCTGACCAACCGTGGCGGGAACTCGAGCTGTCCGATTTGGTGAACGGATCCCTGGATCAATTGGTACAGGTTGCCAACCCCGGGCCGGCCATGGACTGGCAGCCTTGGCTGTGTGCCGATCGGAACGCGGACCTTGAACACGGGTTGGCCGGTTTGCCCGGTCTGTGCTGGCCCGGTCGCAGGGAGCGCCTGCGCACATCCCTGACCTTGGCCCGTTTGGCCCGGATCCGGTTGGCAGCCGACAAACGGTCCGATCCTGAATCCGTCGTCCCTGTCTATTTTTCGTCGGCGGAGGCGGTGGGAGCCTGAGTTCTGCATGGCCGTGTTGACATCGCGTGCACCGGGTTTCTGCGCACTGGGAGTCGAGGACTGGCAGGATGTGGCGGAATTGGAGGACACCTGCTTTCAACCACCCCTGAGCCAAGACCAAATCAAGTCCATGCTCAAGCCTGCCTCCATGTACGTCTGGTATGGGCTGTGCACGGGACCGGAAGGATGGAGATCCCTGCCGCCCGGCAAGGTGGCGGCGTATGTTTGTTCCGTCATGCCGGCCGACGTGGCACAGATTGTGCGGTTCGGCTGCCTGCCGGCCGTGCGGAGACAGGGGCTGGGCAGTCTCCTGATGCTCAACTTTCTGCAGGTGGCAACCATCAACTTGATGAGGGTGGTTCAACTGGAGGTGAAGCCGGGCAATCGGCAGGCCGTGCACATGTATGAGAGCCTGGGATTCGAACGGATAGGGTGCCGACCGCGCTACTATGAGAACGGCGAGGCAGCCCTGCTGTACAACCTCCTTGACTTGCAGACCCCTGTTGTACAGGCACGGCTGGCTGCGTGCCTTGATCGGACTCGGGCGCGGTTTGTCAATTCGATGAGTGCAGGTGGGAAGAAACATGGCTGATGGCAATCCAACCGAAATCCTGCAGGAGCTCGCGGCCGGAATTCGGACCTGCGAAGCCTGTCAATTGTGTGCCGGACGGCTGCAGGCGGTGCCGGGGGAGGGCAATCCCCGGGCATCAATCATGTTCGTCGGCGAAGGTCCCGGTGCCGTCGAGGATGAACAGGGCAGGCCGTTTGTCGGCCGCAGCGGCCAGCTCCTGACCGAAATGCTGACCGAAGCCGGGATACCCAGATCCGACGTGTTCATCACCAATGTGGTCAAGTGCCGCCCGCCCGGGAACAGGGATCCGCTGCCCGAGGAGATCCAGGCCTGTCGTAAATGGCTGGATCGTCAGATTGAGGCCATCAATCCAAGTCTGATTGTGACCCTCGGCCGCATCAGCATGAGCCGCTGGTTTCCGGGCGGCCGCATCACGCGCATCCAAGGACAGGTGAGGAACATTGGCGGAGGCCGGCGGGCCATGCCCCTGTTTCACCCGGCGGCCGTCCTGCGCAACTGGAACCTGCGTTCCGAATACGGCGGCATGTTCGCCCGGTTGGCCCGGTTGGCGAATGAGCCGCGCCCGGACCCGGCACCCGCCGAGGACGACCTGTCGCAGGGAACATTGTTCGATCTCTGAGGTCCGGCGCACACGAACCAACGCAGTCAACACAGAAAAAACACAAGGCATACCATGGAAGTTAACGACAAGGCCCCCGCGTCCGCGGGGGACGCCGTCCAGGACAGCGCGCACAACATTCTGCGCGTGACGCCGCTGGGCGGTCTGGGCGACATCGGCAAGAACATGATGGTTGTCGAGTACGACGAGGATATGGTCCTGATCGATGCCGGCAGCATGTTTCCCGTCGAGGAGACGCCGGGCATCCGGCTGATGATTCCGGATCTGGCCTACGTCCTGGACAACCGCGAGCGGCTGCGCGCCGTTCTGCTCACCCACGGGCACGAGGATCACATCGGGGCGCTACCGTTTCTGCTGGAGTTCGGCATCGAGGTGCCGATTTACGGATCGGACCTGACCATCGGCATTGTTGAGAGCAAGCTGACGGACCGCGACTACCAGTTGTTTGAGGCGGTCCGCCAACTCCGGACCGTGGACACCGAAACCGTTCTACAGTTGGGTGCCTTCGAGGCCGAGTTCTTCCAGGTCAACCACAGCTTTCCCAGCAGCCTGGGCATCTCGTTGAACACGCCGCTGGGGCGCGTGATCCATACGGGCGATTTCAAGTTCGACGAGAATCCGGTTCTGGGCCGGCCGATCGACGTCAACCGGCTGGAGGCGTGGGGACAGGAAGGCGTCCTGCTCCTGATGGCGGACAGCACCAATGCCGAAGAGGATCTGGCCACGAGCAGCGAAGTCGCCATCGAGGACAAGCTGCAGGAACTGTTTGAAGAGGCCACCGGCCGCATTTTCTTCTCCACGTTCGCCAGCAACACCGCCCGCGTGCAACAGGTTCTGAACCTGGCCGAACGCAACGGGCGGCAGGTGGGGCTCGTGGGCAGTTCGATGTACCGGTACACGGAGAACGCCGTCAAACTGCGCTACGTGGATTTGGACTGGAACAGTCTCCTTAGCGACCAGGACATCGACAAGGGGGAGCCGGACAGGATTTGTGTTCTCATCACGGGTTCCCAAGGCGAGGAACTGAGCGCGCTCAACCGACTCAGCCTCGACAATCATCGGTTTCACCAAGTGCGCAGCGACGACACCATCATCATCAGCGCCACCCCGATCCCGGGCAACGAGAAGAACTACTACAACATGGTCAACCGGCTGTTTCGCCGGGGGGCGAATGTCATTTACGCGGACTTGGCCGACATCCACGTATCGGGCCACGGCAGTCTGCGGGAGAACGCCCGCATGCTGGACCTCCTGTCGCCCCGTTTCTTTCTGCCCGTCCATGGCGAGTACCGTCATCTGGAGTTGAACCGCCGGGCCGCCGTGGACCACGGCATGCCGGAGCAGGATGTGCTGATCCTGGAGGATGGCGGTTGTCTGGAGTTCGGCCACTGGAACCGCGATTTCGAACCCGGGGATGGAGATGTCCGGTTGAGCCGGTGTCTGGTGCGGGAGGGCGAGCCCGTTTCGGCGGAACGCATCGTGGTGGACGGCTCCGTGGTCAGCGACGACCACGGCATTCTTAACGAAAGGCGGCTGCTGCGGGACGGCGGTATGCTGGTGTGTGTCGTCAACTACAGTGCCCGCGCCTGGGAGATGCGGGGCGCGCCGGTGCTGGTAAGCCGCGGGGCGCTGTACCGCGAGGAGCAGCGGGACTTCCACGACTTGGCCCGGCAGGCCGTGGCCAAGCGCTTCGCCGCCATGGCCGGAAACTCCGGGACCAAGGCTTCGGACATCGAACGGGATTTGGTGCGCGTATTGCGGCGGATCTGCCGGGACGAACTGGGCCGCAACCCCTTTGTGGTGGTCAAGCTGGCTGCCGACAACGGCGTTCCGGACCCGCTTTAATCCGATAGAATTGATTCGAGACGGCCGGCAACCCGTCCGGGGGCCGGCCGAGGCGGGCCTGTGCATTGAGGACAGGCCTGTCCACCCTGTCCGTTTGTCTTTGTCGTCAGGATTGGAGCCGATTGCCGGTGGCTCAACGAACCCCGACCAAGAGGAAATCCGCGGCGAGTCCGTGGCAGGCCTTGTTGGCCTCGCTGTATTCGCCGCGCCTGACCGGAACCGTGCTGGTCATGGTTGCCGTGTTGACACAGCTCAGCTTCATGTCCCTGACCCGCGGCAGGCTGACCGACATGTGGATTGGCAGCCTGCAATCGCTGGTGGGCGTGGCGGCCTGGGGCTTGCCGGCCGTGATCGGGTTTCTCGGATTCTGGATCATCGTGCGGGCCATGGAGTACCAGCCGATGCCGCCCTGGCACAAGCCGGCCGGTGTCGTACTGTTGTATCTCTGCCTGGTGGTGGGTTTGACCTTGGCGCCGGACCGGCTGGCGGGGGATTTGGTGCAGGCACTGTCGCCGTCCCTGCCATCCGCCGGAGGGTGGATCGGCTACCGGTCGGGGACGCATCTGGCAGAGGCTCTGGGACTGACCGGAGCATGGACCGTGCTTGTTGGCCTGGCCCTGGTGGGCGGCTGGATGGTGGTTCCGGAGTGGCTGGAGAGCCTGTGGCGGCGGGCTGTCCGGCGGCTGCGCGCATGTTGGGAACGGCTGGGCCGCGTCGACAATCGCGAACGGGAACACGCGCCTTGGCCTGAGACCCGCCTGTATCGCGTGTGGCAACGGGTGAGTCGGCGTCGTGTCGATCTTGAACCGCTGCGGAGAGTGTACGGACGGGTTTGGTTTGCCTACGTGCACTGGCTGGAACGCATGCGGACTCCCCGTATGGTTCCGCTGGAACACGGTTCGCCGGAGGTGGAGGCCGTGGCGGTTCCGGTCCGGCCTCCCGCGGTGCGTGAAGGTGCGGCAATACCGGTGGCTGAAAGGTCCGGGCCGCCGGAGGAAGGCCTCGGGCAGGCCTGGGCCCTGCCGGACATCAACCAGCTTCTCTACTCGCGGGAGCGGATTGAGGAGGACGACGACCGCGTGCGCAAGATGGGAACCCTCATCCAGGACACGCTGGAACTGTTCGGGGTGCCCGCGAGTTTCGAAGGTGCCTACACGGGGTCGGCCGTCACGCAGTACCTGATCAAGCCCGGATTCATTGAACGGAGCGACACGCGCGGCTACGTCAGGCGCACGAAGGTCAAGGTCAGCAAAATCACCAGTCTGCGCGACGACCTGGCCTTGGCGGCCGCGGCGGCTTCGGTGCGCATCGAGGCGCCCATTCCGGGCACGAGCTATGTTGGAATCGAAATTCCGAATGCCGTCATCAACTCGGTGAACCTGAGGGACCTGGTTGTCAGCGACGCCTTTCTTTCGATGAACGCCAGCCTGCCGCTGGCCCTGGGCGAGGATGTCAAGGGCCAGCCGATTGTGGCGGACCTGGCCCGGATGCCCCATCTGCTGATTGCCGGCGCCACCGGTACCGGCAAGTCGGTCTGCATCAACGCCATCATCACGACCCTGTTGCTGTCCCACACCCCGGAGACCCTCCGGTTTCTCATGGTCGACCCCAAGATGGTTGAGCTGAGTGCCTACAACCGCATTCCCCATATGCTGAAGCCGGTGGTGACGGACGTGGCACAGGCCGAGGCCGTGCTGGAGTGGTGCGTGGCCGAGATGACCGCGCGCTACCAGTTGCTCAACGTCGAGCGGGTCCGCGACATTCACCGCTACAACCAGCGGCGAATTGAGGAGGGCGAGCCGCCGATGCCCTTCATCGTCGCCATCATTGATGAAATGGCGGACTTGATGATGTCGGCGCCGCAGCAGGTGGAGCAGGCGGTCTGCCGTCTGGCCCAGATGGCGAGGGCCGTGGGCATCCATCTGATCATTGCGACGCAGCGGCCGTCGGTGGATGTCATCACCGGGCTGATCAAGGCCAACTTTCCGGCGCGCATTGCCTTTGCCGTATCAAGCCAAATCGACAGCCGGGTAATCATCGACGAAGCCGGAGCCGAACGGCTCCTGGGCAACGGCGACATGCTGTTTGTCGCTCCGGATGCACAACGGGTTGGACGGGTGCAGGGCACCTGGGTGAGCGACCCCGAGATTGCCGGTGTTATCGACCATTGGGAGGCGGAAGCGAATCTGTGGGATCTTGGGGCATTCCCGGTGGCCTCCGGGACGGCATCCGATCGGACCGTGGAGTCCCACGAGTCTTTGGTTTCCCCTCCTGTCGACCTTCCTCCGCCGGATCGGGCTCCGCTGCCTCCGTCTGCCGGCAAACCTGATCCCGAACCCGATCCGGGCCGGGAGATTGGGATCCGACGGCGATCAGGGAGGGAACCTGAGTCGGCCGCGGTTGAACGACTGCGGCAAATCGCAGCGACCGGACAGGATGCTCCGGAACTTGGATTGGCGGGACAGGCCGCAGCCGCCGAACCTCCGGGGCCGGACCTGTCCGAAGACGACTCCGGTATGAAAGGCGGTGCATCCGGGGAAGTCGGGACGGACAGTCCGGATCGGGAGAATTCGTCTGGCAACACGGTCCCACAGGAACCTCCGGTGCGCCGGTCCGAATCCATGCCATCGGTTGTGTCCAGTGGAAAAGGCTCGGGACGTGCCGGAGAGCATACGGATACCGGTGCGACAGACAGTGACCGGCACGAGCCGGGTTCTGCACCGGTACCACCTGCACCCGAGTCGAAGGAAGGCTTGTACCTGAGGGCCTTGGACGAGGCCAAGGGGCTGAAGGTGCTTTCCGCCAATGTCCTGCAGCGTCGGCTGCAGCTGGGGCGCAACGGGGTGTTTGAGATTTTGCAGCGGATGCTGGACGAGGGCGCGATCGACGAAGACGATCTTGACAGTCGGACGTTTGTGGAATTGGTACGCAGACAGGCGTAGCGAACATTCAGGCCCGTGGCATACAGCGAGCGACACGGGAGCGGGGAGGGGACACTGCCGCCTCGAACCGAGAC
Organism: Caldilineaceae bacterium; assembly: GCA_965219935.1. GTDB lineage: Bacteria > Chloroflexota > Anaerolineae > Caldilineales > Caldilineaceae > Bin34. The sequence continues at coordinate 4,492,476 of CBDCOU010000003.1, forward strand.
CAAACCGAGCGATAATTCCTCTGGGCGGCACTGTGTTAGAGTTTCAAAATCGTCGTCTGAATGGAGGTGGGTTCCGTGAGTCAAGTGCATGCACCGGCCGCCTCTCCGGTGTCCTTGCCTGCGTCCGCATTGGCAACGGTCGGGTTTCCAGATGATTTCATTGAGGATCCCTACTGTTTCGAGGAAGGTGTGAACTTGGTTCAGACCGACCCCCATGCCCGTACATTGAGCACCCTGCGACAACGTTTTGAAGCCTACGAGGCAGCGCATGACCTGGGATTCCGGGTGACCTCCGATTTACAGGTCCATCACATTCCCAATGAGTTTCTGGAGGGAACGCCCTATCGCCAGACTGCGGAGGGAGGCAAGCTGGCGTTTGACATCGCCCTGTGGGACGTACCACGAGACACGGATCCCACCGCAACTTCGTTGCGATGGGGAGCTTGGGGCCGACTGCTGCTTGTCCTGGAGATTGTGTCCGCTCAGTCAAGGCAGGCCGACCTGATTCACAAGAAAATCGTATGCGAACGCTTGCAAGTCCAAGAGTATTGGATCCTGGATTCGCAGGATCCGGCCAACCCCTTGCGCGGTTGGCATCTGGATGTCGCAGAACGGAATTTTCAGCCTGTGGATGAGGCTCTGGACGGATGGCCCAGCCGCGTTCTGCACAGCGTCCTGCGAACACGCCAGGGGGGTCTGGATTGGTGGGACAACACGTTGGGGGACTGGTTCTCGATTGAGTTGCAGAATCATCGGAAGGGCCAGGCCGACCTACTGGCTGAACTCGTGAGCCGGTATACCGACGCCCAATGCGGTGTCGAGTTCCGTGACCGACTGTTGCGCATCCCGGTTGTCCAGTGGCCGGACATCGAGGATGTGATTCGGGTAGTCACACAGATGGACGACAGGCGAGAGCGTAGGCAGGCCATCCGGGACATGCTTGCCCCATAGAGTGGCGGGGCAACAGGCCACCGGGTCTTGGAGGCTTGCATGGCCTTTGAAATAGTGTCCATCAAGGCGCGATACGGCTTGGACCTGCCGGTTTGCGGATGGAATTCGGTTCCATGACCGGGTTTGAACCGATGGCTTGAGATTGAATGCGAGCCGCCTCAGAGTTCCACTGATGGTTTCCTGTTTCCATCAGGCCAACACCGGACATGCGATCGAAGCATGTGGCCTGCAAGTGGGGGTGCAGAGATGCGAAGGCGAAATCCGTTGCGTGTCCAGGACTGGAAGCAAGAGCGGCGATGAAGGCCTGTGGTCAGCGCAAGTGACGGTGCGCCTCGCGGTGGAGGAGGCAACATCCGGAGCGGATCAATGTCCAGACACCGAAGACCTGCGGCAAACAACTCCCTGGAGGTAGGGTCCGCTCAAGGGGGAATTCGAAGCGTGCGGAGAAGTCATGAAAGGTGAATTGATCCAAAACGGCTCCCAACTGGTGCACAGACACGGTGATGAAACCCTTGTGGTGGAACCGTGGGGGCGCGATGGGCTGCGCGTCCGCGCCACCCTCAACCGTGAGGTCGATGATCGGAACTGGGCGCTGACGGAAACGGTGGCTGGCGCACTTAGGGAAACCACGTCCACCACAATTATTGAGATCGCCGACAACCAGGCCTCCATCACCAACGGACTGATCTCCGCCCGCCTGACGGACCCTTCCCCCATCCCCGGATCCGGCCATGTCCTGCAGGCGGGCTATCTGCAGTTTTTTCGGGCCGGAAAACCCATTCTTGGCGAGTACGACTATGTGGTGGGCGCCCACAACCCGGGTACTCGCACCTACAAACCCGTCCCCGGATTTGCAGACGAGGGGTTGTACCGTACCGAGGTTCACTTTGCTCCGCGGCCGGATGAGCGCCTGTACGGGATGGGTCTCAATGCCACCGGCGGCGTCAACCTCAAGGGATGCGTGATTGATCTGTATCAACGGCATGTGAAGCACACGGTACCGTTCCTGGTGTCCAGTGCCGGCTATGGCCTGTTGTGGAACAACCCGTCCTTGGGTAGGGTGGAGCTGGGTCGGAATCGGACGCGCTGGGTATCCGACGGCTGCCGGCAAATCGACTACTACGTGACCGTGGGCGACACCTACGGTGCCATCATGGAGAACTACGCCGACGCCACGGGACATGCACCCGAGATGCCGTACTGGGCGTCGGGCTTCTGGCAGTGCAAGCTGCGGTACAGGACCCAAGAGGAGTTGCTGGCCACAGCCAGAGAATTCCGGCGGCGCGGCCTTCCGCTCTCGGTCATCGTCATCGACTTCCGGCACTGGCGGAAAACGGGTGACTGGAAACTCGATCCCGACTTCTGGCCCGATCCGGAAGCCATGGTGCGGGAACTGGATGCCATGGGGGTGAGGATCATGATTTCACCGTGGGTTCTGGTGGAGGAGGAGAGCGAGAACTTCGGGCCGATGCTGGAACAGGGCCTGTTCATTGACGCCATTGAGGGCGGCGAGACCTGGATTCCCTGGCAGGCGAACGATGGCCAGGCGGTTCGAACGCGACAGGTCGATCCCACGAATCCCCAAGCGGCCGCCTACCTGTGGGACAAGTGGAAGCGCAACTACTTCGATCTTGGGATCCGGACGTTCTGGCTGGATCCCTGCGACGACCTGCATTCAATTCAGGACTACGACCGGGTGCGGTACCACGCGGGGCCGGCCCTGGAGGCCCACTGCCATTACCCGGTGGCCCACCAGAAGAACATCCACGATGCCCTGCATGCCGCCGGCGAACACGAGGTGGTCACGATTTGCCGCAGTTCGTGGGCCGGTTCGCAGCGCTACGGCGCCTCCCCGGCCGCACACGACATAAAGTCATCCTTTGAACACCTGGACGAGTACATGAAGGCTGGCCTGAACCTGGCCATGAGCGGCATTCCGTGGGGTGCCGCCGAAATCGGCGGGTTCGTTACGCCCGACAGCCAAAGCGAATACTTCCGGGAACTCATGGTGCGCTGGTACCAGTACGGAGTGTTTACGCCCGTCTTCCGCACGCACGGCCACCGGCCCAACAACGAAGCCTGGACCATTGGTGGCGACAGCTACCGGTTCATACGGGCGGCCATGCTGTTGCGCGAGCGGCTGCGTCCCTATGTGATGGCCCAGATGCAGCTGGCCTCCAACTGCGGCATCCCTCCCATGCGGCCGCTGTTCTTCGACTACGAGCACGATCCGCAAACCCATGTCGTCGAGGACCAGTTTCTCTTCGGCCCGGATCTGCTCGTCGCTCCCGTTACCGCCCACCGACAGCGCCGCCGGGCGGTGTATTTGCCGGAGGGCGAATCATGGATCTGTGCATGGACAGGACAGCGGTACGCTGGCGGACAAACGTTGGACGTTGCGGCCCCCTTGGCACACATACCGGTGTTCGTGCGGGGATCCGAACCCATCCTCGACCTGGCCGTGTTTCAGGGTCTGTAGATCCGACCCTGCCGGGAACATTGCATGGATGCGGCAGCCAGTTCGATACCAATACTACAGTTGTGCTTGTTGCAGCGTGAGGTGCTGCCGGCGGCAGTGGCTGCACAGTGCCGTCCACTGGAGGTGACGTTGCCAGATCCAGTCTCGGAAAGGCCGTGATTTCATTGGACCGGGTATCCACGGCCGGTTTCCACAGGCGTAGATACTGACCGTGTGCAGGACCAGCAGGCAGGTTTGGGGCCCAGTCAGGCCGGGCTTCCGGACCACGAGAAGTAGCCAGCATAACGAGCGTGCTGCCCCTGCCGGTTGCAGCCCTCGTAGTCGCGAGGCCGAAGAGCTGCTTGCCGTCCCGGAAGCACTGCTCGATTGGCCTGTGCTGGCCGGCCAGCCACACCTGCCGGTCCGGCGGCAGGTCGGTCCGTGCGTTGGAGAGGGTGATGGCCATCCCGGCGCGCAGTGCCGTGGGCTCTAGGCCGCTGGTCGGGATACTCGCCCCGGAAATCCGCAGTTCGTTCTTCAGACCGCGCGCGGCCGTCTGATTCCGGGGCCCCTCCAGGAACTGAGGGCAGATGCGATGGTTCGGGAAGAAGTGGTGGCCGTCGGCCCGCACCTGTTTTACATAAATTGTGGGCAGGATGGCTGCGGCGAGCAGCACGGGGCGAGGAAGCAGGCGCGGGCATGATTGGGTTGAGCCCGTTGGGTGCTCATGATGGAAATGACATGTTTCTGTGCCATTGGCATGTTGTTGTGATGAATCTGGTATTTGGGGTCGGACGCACTGGGAATTAGCGTTCGGCAGATCGGGCGCTGAGCAGGTGCTGTCGTGCCCTGCCCTCCAACGCGACGATCGCGAACCGTCGGCACCCTCCGTGCCCCTGACGCATACGGTGTCCCAGACTCCGCCACTGGGTGCCGGAGCATATGACGACATTATCTGGCCAAATCGCGTCCATGTCTGAGGGTATTCCTTTGTGTTATCTTTCAATTGAAACAAGGTAACGGAGTTCGGTTGTTCGTTCGGGGCGCGGACCAGGATTAACAAAACCGAAACGGTGCCGATTTCACACGCGGATGTCCAATCGAGAAGCGAAGTTCGTTTGCCATGATCATGATCAGATTGACCAGATTGTTCAGGTTGGGCGCGTTGACGCTCTTGGCCCTGACACTGATGGTGGTGCCGGCACTGCCGTCCGTGGCGGCCAATGTGTGCAGTGCCAGCCAGATGCTGGATGAAGTCACAATCGTCAGTGTTGCCGCCAAGGCATCGCCGGCTGTCTGGCGTGCCCAGGGCCTGGTGAACTTCGACTATGGGCGCGACATTGAGAACGGGCTCCTGGAAGTCAAATTCAAGGACATCGCAACCGACTTTGATTTCGATGGCTACATCATCGAAGCCATACCTGGCGAGGATGATCCCGGCAACTCCAGAAAACTGGGTGTCCCTGACTACAAGTCGCCTTCGCTGATCGCCCGGCCCACAGTGGTCGGTGCTACGGTGACGCAGGTCCTGAACCTTGAACCCGGCACCAAGTACTACGTGACGGTGTATGCCGTGAACCACAACATTGTTCAGATCAGCCCGCATCAGCGTGCGCAGGACAGCCGTTCGGCCACTACCCTGTTGAGTGCTCCATTCCTGGGGGCGCTTGAGACAGGTTTCTTTTGGCGTAATGTCGGATTGCACGATGATGATTTCAAGGGTACGCACTTCGCGCTCTACGGTGTCGAGGATGAATCAGGGCAGCACTATTTCCGGTGGCTGAACCCCGCTGCATACGGTCCCTTCGACCATATAATTATTGATTTACCTGATGTGCAGGGCAGCAGGCAGGCCGACATGTTGTCGTTTGACAAGGACGGCAATGTGGATGAGCAATGTGATGATGCCGGAGGTGACTGCGGCCACACGCACTACCAGTTCAAGGCTGTGGACGACAACGGCAACACCGTAGCCAGCGAATTGGTGGAGACAGGAGGCAACGTCCTCGGCATACCTATCCAGTTCTTCCAGACGGTGTTTCCCGCGGAAAGTGGTGGCCTAACCCTGTCCGTTTCCTTGGGCCGTGTGGATGAGGGCAAGTACAGGGCCATGAGCGACACAGCTTCTGTAATGTTTGATGCTCCGGATGATCTGCGGACCCTTGACCAAACCTATGACGAGTACCGTGCTGTCCTAGACGACATCGTCGGGACCTACGAAGAGAATGAAGATCTTGTTCGGTGGCTTGGCAAGAACAAGACTGGCAGCGGTGGTTCGATCTGGAATCCGATACCTGGGCGAGCCTTCGAAACGCTCTTGTTTTTCGACATCATGATTGCCCACCTCAATAACCAGTTGAAGTAACTCCAGGAAACTTTAAACAGGTGACCTGCAACTATGTGCACTTGGACCAATCCGTGCTGGCGAGGGTGGGCATCGCCGCAATCCTGCAGGGTTCCGGTTCCTGCCCCAATTGGCAACTACATGGCCTCCGAGCCGACGTTGCCAATTGATTCGGAAAACTCGCCCATTCTCCGGTTGGGTCGCACAGCCCCGACACAATGCCGGGGCTGTGCGATTCACTGACTCATTGGGAATCCGGTTTTGCGGATTCCCCCCCTCCGGTTTTGCAGCTACGGAATCTCAAGGCTGAGTCCCCCAAGGGGGGCGTGGGTTGAGCCACGTGGTACGAGTTCGGTTAGGTTGGAGACCGGCCGGGCCGTCAATGCCGACAGGCGGCCTGCGGTCCCCAGTGTTGGAAGGCCAACTAGGTGGATGGCGTGCTCCGACAACAGCTTACGATCAGGAAAGCTTCCAGTTTCTCCGCTTTCTACACGCTTGGCATCAAAGCCACGTATTTCAGGCTCATGTTCCCGTTCTGGCTACGGTTGTCAGTGAGCCAAGTGTCGTCCCTTGTTGGTGCATGGCCATCACCTGACGGAGTCCGCTCCCACAGCGATGGCGCGCCAGAGGTCCCGTTGGGTGCGGACGGAGGCGGCTGACTGCCGACAGTGCAAGTGAAACCCGCCACCGGAAACGGATGGGGCGTTAGCGGTGGGGGGGGGCCGCTGCGCTTGCAGGAGCCTGTGGGCGTGCAGGAATAAGGACAGACACTGCACCAGAGGGGATGCGGTCTCCTACTCTTGGTCGAGGTTCGGTATTTCTTGGTCCTCGCGCGGACCGCCCAAACCGAAGCGGCGGAGCATGCTGGATACCGGACCTTGGAACTTGCGGCTCATGATCACGTTTGCCGAGGTCTTGCGCATGACCCGTTCCGGGATCGAACCGCGGAATTGCTGGGTGAAATAACCCTCGTCGGACGCACCCAGGAGCAACAGATCGGCGTTCCGGCTGGCATGCAAAATGCCGGCCTCGACGTTGACCGCTTCCACCACCTCGAACTCGGTGTCCACGTCCACCGACTTGGCCAGGTCGATGGATGTCTGCTTCACCAGCGGTGTGTGTTCCCGCTCCTCGTCGGACGTGACGACATAGATGGTCCTGATCTGGATTTCCTCGTCGGAGGTACTGTGCGACCCGGTGGTCTTGGAACTGTCCTCGGACCGGTAAAACGCCACCAGGTCCCGGGTGACTTCATAACTCATGCGCAGATTGGCGCCCCGGCCCCGGCTCGGGATCACAATCCGGCGGGGCTTGCGCCACAGCGTGTTGAAGTGCGTGACCAGGATGTCGCAGGGCGGATTGGTTCCGATGAGATCGATGACGGAACCGAAGGCATGCTGGCTACCCACCGTGGCGCCGGGCCACCCGAACACAATCAACTCGGTGTCGTACTCGTGGGCCTTGGCGCTGATGGTTTGGCTGACGCTGCGCCCAACAACGGTCAACTCGCGGTGGTTGACGTCCAATTGGCGCGCGACACGCGTGGCCACGCGCGGTACCGAGGTATCGATCATGTCGGCCCGGACCGTGTTCATGTCCGGGGTGCGGACCACATGCATGCACAGCAGTTCGTGGCCGCGCTGATGGGCGAAGATGGAACCCAGGGCACCCACGCTGCTGGCCATGAACTTGTCCTTGACCGGAACCAGCACCGTGGGCAGACCGGTCGCCGTCAGGACCGAGGCGGACTCGGAAACGGTGCGACTGGGGTCGACTTCCCACTTGGTCTGGTTCGGTAGGATCCACACGAAGTAGATGGTGAGGCCGCCCACCATCCAGGCAATGGCGATGCCCCAGGCGATCATGCTCAGGCTGGCCAGCCACACCGACAAGACGAGGCAGATGGCGATGCCGAGGGACGGCAGGAACGGGGTCAGGGGCAGGGTGAAGCGGCGCTTCAGGTCGGGCCGCGACTTGCGCAGGGACACCACCGAATAGCACACCATCATGAACAACAGCAGGAACATGATGTTGGCGCTGGCCGCGACATCCTCGATGGGCAGGGACACGGCCATGACCACCACCAGCAGGCCGCTCATGGCAATGGCCATCACGGGCGTCATGGTGCTCGGATTGATCTGCCCGAAAGCAGGGAACAGGTTGCCGTCCCGGCCCATGGCAAACGCCACGCGGCTGGATCCGTACAGCGTGGCGTTGAGGGCGCTTGTGGCACTGGCCAGGCCCGCCAGAATCAACATCAGCCTACCGCCGGCAGGGAAGATTTGAGCGGCGACCTCGACCATGCCCAGCTCGCCCAGCGTCGAGAGGAACTGGTACACCGGCACGCCCGGATCGCCCGAATCAATGGCACCGATCACCACGGCGGCCGTCATCAGGTAGATGGAGACCGCGATCAGGATGCTGAGTGCGATAGCCAGCGGAATGTTGCGGGTCGGGTTCTTCACTTCCTCGCCGCTGGCGGCGATGATTTCGAACCCCTCGAACGCGATGAAGGTCAACCCCATCGCGAGCAGGACGCCGCCGATGCCGAACGGCAGGAACGGCCGGAAGGAACTTTCCACAATCGTGGACACGGAGCCGCCGGCTTCCCGGAACATGAGGGCCAGGCCGAAGGCCGCCATCACCACCAGAATCACGATCTTGATGCTGGTAACGATGTTCCCGATCAGGCCGGTCTCGGAAGAGCCCTTGTAGTTGATCCAGGTGAAAGTCGCGGCCAGGGCCACGCCCAGCCCGACACGGCTCCAGTGCAACAGGGGACAGCCATGGTGGATGTCCGCGCAGTCGGCGGCCAAATCAAGGCCCCACAGCCCCAGCAGTTCCGTGAAGAAGGCGCCAAACGCCAAGGCGTAGAGTGCGCAGGCCAGGGATTGGGCAAACCAACTCATCCATCCGGACAGGTAGCCGAACAGATCGTTCATGCCCTGCTTGATCCACAGGTAGCCTCCGCCCGCCGCCGGGAAACAGCTGCCCAATTCGGCGTAGCTGCCGCCGATGATCAGGGCAATACAGCCGTTCAGCAGAAAGGCCAGCAGCAGACCGGGTCCGGCCTTGCCGGCCGCAATCCCGGTCAGAACGAAGATGCCCGCGCCAATCATGGCACCGACACCAATCATGGTGACGGCGAGCAACCCCAGATTGCGACTGAGGGAGACCTCGACCTGCGGTTCCGCCTGTGTCATGGGGGGGCCAGGACGGTGGTGTCAAGGCGCGAACGAGGTATCCGGCTGACGCACGGGGTGGCGCGGATGGAGCGCCCGAAACAGTGCCGGACAACCATCCGGCAGTTTGGGCTGGTTGACATGGGATTTGGGTTCCGGGGAATCGCTCCTCTCTGGGTGCGGGAAACCGTGGGAATGCGGTTCAGCGTTCGATTGGCAGACCGATGGCGTTGCCCCACTCGGTCCAGGACCCGTCGTAGTTGCGAACCTTCTCGTATCCCAACAGATAGGTGAGCACGAACCAGGAGAAGCTGCTGCGCTCGCCGATGCGGCAGTAGGCCACCACTTCGTCGTCGCTCTTGAGACCCTGTTCGGTTTCGTAGATGGCACGCAGCTCGTCGGCCGGCTTGAAGGTGCCGTCGGCGTTGGCGCCCCTGGCCCAGGGCACGTTTTTGGCCCCCTCGATGTGCCCGCCGCGCAGGGCGCCCTCCTGGGGGTAGTCGGCCATGTGCAGCAGTTCGCCCCAGTATTCCGCCGGACTGCGCACGTCCAGGAGGGGCTTGCCGGCCTGGGAGTGGGCCAGCACGTCGTCGCGGAAGGCCCGGATGCCTGGGTTGCCTTCCCCGTCCGGCAACGTGTAGCCGGTGCGGTCGCGGTAGGGGATCTCCTTGGTGAGCTCCCGGCCCTCCTCGATCCATTTTTGCCGGCCGCCGTCCATCACGCTCAGGTTTTGCACGCCGTACAGGGACAGCACCCAGAACGCGAAGGTTGCCCACCAGTTGTTCTTGTCTCCGTAGAGGACGATCTTCGAATCCTGCTCCACACCCAGTTCCTGGAGCAGGCGTTCGAGGTCCTCGCGCGGAAGGTAGTCCCGCCTCAACTCATGATTCAGATCCTCCATCCAGTCCAGGTTCACGGCACCGGGGATGTGGCCGACTTCATAGAGCAGCGGATCCTCGTTGCTCTCCATCAAGACGACCTTGGGGTCGCGCAGGTGCTCGGCAACCCAAACCGTATCGACCAGGACTTCGGGATGGGCATAGCCTTTGTCGTGCATGAAGTTTCACCAGTGGAGTGCAAGGGAACGGGGCAACAGGCGCGTGGGGCCTGATCGGCGATTATAGTCCAGAAAAATGCCGCGCTGACGGCTTTGCCGAATGCCGGACCCTTTCCTCAGGACGGCGTGGGGGCGTTGGGATGGATCAGCTCCCGGTCCTTGAGTTCGGTCCAGAAGTCGGAAGGGACATCCATGGTCATGGCTTCCAGGTTGGTTTCCAGCTCCGAGGTGGCGCGCATGCCGGGAATGACGGACGCCACCGCGGTGTGCCCCAGCGGAAACTGCAGGGCGGCGGCCTGCAGGGTGATTCCGTGGCGGATGCACATGGCCTCGATGCCCTTGACCCGCTGCATCAGGTGCGACGGGGCCGCCTTGTATTCGAAACGGGCGTCGTCCACCGCACCCGTGGCCAGGATGCCGGAGTTGAACGGACCGCCGATGATCACACTGATTTGGCGCTCGGCGCACATCGGCAGGAATTCGTCCAAGGGAGTTTGCTCAAGCAGTGTGTAGCGCCCCGCCAGAAGGAAGCAGTCAAACTGCCCGGCCTCGGCGAAACGGGCCAGCATCTGCCACTGGTTCATGCCCAGGCCAATGGCCTTGACATGGCCCTTGGTGCGCAGATCGTCAAGGATGGGATAGGCGTTCTCCATGGCCGCCTCGAAGTGGGACACCTCCGTGTCCGGCCATCCCTCCCACTGGCTGCTGCCCTCGTCCGGATCGTGCATGAGCAGGATGTCGATTTGTCCGATGTCGAGCCGCTCCATGCTGGCCTCGATCGAGTCGAGAATGCCCTGGCGCGAATAGTCCATGACCAGCTGATATCGGGGGGCTCCGGGAAAGAGCGGCGCCTCCGAGGCATCCTCCGGCAACGGGTCGAGCCGCCAGCCCACCTTGGTCGAGACGATGTACGAGGCCCGGTCAAGCTGCTGCAATGTACGTCCCAGCCGCTCCTCGCTCAGGCCGTGGCCGTAAAGCGGCGCGGTGTCAAAGTAGTTCAGACCGGAGGCGACTGCTTGGCGAATGACCGTGTCGCAGTCCTCGTCCTGCATCGGTTCGTAGAGATTGCCCCAGGCGGTTCCCCCCACACCCAGCGTGGTGACTTCCAGATCGGTGGTGCCCAGTCGCCGTCGGGCCTTGTGGATGGTCATGTGATTGATTCCTCTGTTGACATTCAGGAAGTGTTGGGTGCGGGCTGCACGGCCAGGGCCTGCGACAGGTCCTCAATCAGATCCTCCACGTCCTCCGTGCCCGCGGACAACCTCACCAGGCCGTCGGAGATGCCGACCGCGCGTCGTTGCGCCGGGGTCAGTGCCCGATGACTGGCATGGGCTGGATACAACACAAGCGTGTAGCAGTCGCCAAGGCTGGTGCCGGGCTGGACGAGGCGTAGGCGCTCCATGAAGCGGAACACCGCCACCTGGTCGGCTCCTTCGATCTCGAAGGCCAGCATGGCGCCGAACCGGCCGTCGAACTGCTCCCGGGCCCGTTCGTGCTCCGGATGATCGGGCAGGCCCGGGTACACCACCCGCGCGATCCGAGGATGTTCCCGCAGCCAGGTGGCCAGTTGTTCGGCGTTGCGGCACTGCTGCCGATAGCGCAGCGGCAGGGTCTTGAGGCCTCGGTGCAGAAGCCAAGCCTCGAAGCTGCCCAGGGAACCGCCGGTGGTCTTGAGGTGTTCCCGCAGGGCCGGTCCGTGTCGGGCGCGCGCGACTACGATGCCGCCCATCGCGTCCCCGTGGCCGCCGATGTACTTGGTCGCGCTGTGCAGTTCCATGTCTGCGCCCAGGTCCAACGGGCGGCAGGTCAGCGGGGTCGGGAACGTGTTGTCCACGACCAGAAGCGTGCCGTGTGTTTGGCACAAACGGGCTATGGCGGCGATGTCGACGACGCGCAGCAGCGGGTTCGAAGTGGTCTCGACCAGCAGTACGGCGGGTTTGACCGCGGCCAGCAAGTCGGCCACGGCTGCGTTGTCCGAGGCGTCCACCAAGTGACCGTCCACTCCCAGGGACGGCAACAACTGGTCGACAATGGCAACGGAGGCACCGTAGCAGTCCCGCGAGGCGGCCACCCGCCGGTTGTCGCTGTCCGCCAGGGCCGCCAACAGGGCCACATGCACCGCGGCCATGCCGGTGGCGGTGGCCACGGCATCCAAGGGCAGCGATGGATCGTGCGTGCAGAGTGCCGACAGGGCGTCCGTCAAGGCCCGGGTGGTCGGGTTGCCGTACCGTTGATAGACGAAGCGGTCCGGTGATCCGCCCAGGGCCGCATCCAACTCGTCGATTCTTGGATAGAGGTGGGTAACGCTCGTGTCGATGGCGTTGACCGTGGGCGTGGCGGCGCCGGATGCCGTGTCGCGGTCCCTGGTCAGATGGTGTTCGCCGCCATGCACGCAGCGGCTGTGCGGTCCCAGGCGAGCCAGATGCGGGTCCATCGTCAAACCTCGATTTCGGGGAGGCTGCGCCGCATGATCTGATAGTTCTCCAAGGCTTGGCCGGCGCCCAGGGCAACGCAGGCCATGGGGTTTTCGGCAACGTAGCAGGGCACTCCCAGATGGCGGGTCAGCCGTTCCGGCAGATAGCGCAGTTGGGAACCTCCACCGGTCAGGACCACGCCCCGGTCGATGATGTCCGAGGCCAGTTCCGGCGGCGTCTTTTCGAGGGTGGACCGAATGGTGCTGATGATGGCCTGCATGGGATCCTCGATGGCTTCCGTCACCTCGCTGCTGGCCAGGGTGGCGCTGCGGGGCAGGCCGTTGACCTGATCCCGTCCCCTGATCTCGATGCTGGTGTCGTATTCCTGGGGCAGCGCGCTGCCAATGCTGATCTTGATTTCCTCGGCGGTCTGCTCCCCGATGAGGAGGTTGTACTTCTTGCGCACGTAGTTGGCGATCGCCTCGTCGATGCGGTTGCCCCCCGTGCGGACGCTGCTCCAGACCACAATGTCGTACATCGACACCACTGCGGACTCGGTAGTGCCTCCGCCGAAGTCCACGACCATATTCCCGGTCGGGGTTCCGATTGGCAGGCCGGCACCGTAGGCCGCGGCCAGGGGTTCGGGAATCAGGTAGGCGGCCCCGGCCCCGGCCTGCATGGCGGCGTCATGGACGGCATGCTCCTCGACACTGGTCACCCCCTTGGGGGTGGAGATCATCACGCGCGGCTTGAACAGGGGGCGCTTGCCGGTCACCTGCTGAATGAAGTAGCGGAGCATCGCCTCCGTCACGTCGAACTTGGCGATCACGCCGTTCAGCAGGGGCCGTTCGACCTGGATGCTGTCCGGGTTGCGGCCGAGCATGTCGAAGGCTTCGTGGCCAACGGCCACCATGTGCTGACCGGCGATTGCGACCACCGACGGCTCCTGCATCACAATGCCCTTGCCTTGGACATGGACCAGCACGTTGACCGTGCCCAGGTCGATGCCAATGTGCTTCTGCAGCATGGGGGATGGTCGGGAGGTCGCGCGAAGTCGATGTACGGGGCGAAGGGCGAATCCCTCGGACCTGCAACACACTATTATAGGAAATCCGGCGGGGCGGAAGCCGTCGGCGGCCACCAGGCGATGGAAGGCCGGGCCGAGATCGCCCTGGAGCGGATCTCGGAGGACCGCTTCCGGATTGACTACCGGCAGCAGGCGCCATTGAAAATCTTTCTGCCCCGGGTCGCCCCCGGTGCCGTCGCAGAGGTGGTGTTGGCCAACAGCGCCGGCGGGATCGCGGGTGGCGACCACCTGACGGTTCGGGTGATGGTGGGAGCGGATGCCGCCGCCGTGGTCACCTCCCAGGCCGCGGAAAAAGCGTACCGGTCGCGCGGCCCCGCGGCCGACCTGGAGACCCGGGTGACCGTCGGCCCGCGGGCCCGGCTGGCATGGGTTCCCCAGGAAACCATCCTCTTCGACGGTGCCCGCCTGTGCCGCCGACTCGAATTTGACCTCGACGGGACCGCATGCCTGCTGGCAGGAGAGATGTGGGTCTTTGGGCGGATTGCCCGCGGCGAGGTCTTTGGACACGGTCTGCTCCACGACGTCTGGCGCATCCGGCGGAACGGCCGTCTGGTCTGGGCCGACAGCCTGCGCTTGGACGGGGACATCCGACATCCGCTCGATGCGACAGCCGGCTTCGCAGGCGCGCGTGCAGCGGCCGCACTTGTGCTCGCGGGCCCGGCGGCCGCGGGGCTGCTGGAGCCGGTCCGGCATATAATCGACCAGGCCCCTTGCCGGGCCGGCGCGACCATGGTTGGCGGGGTCCTTGTGGCTCGTTGGCTGGGGCCCGATCCGGCGGAGGTACGGGCGGGTTACGGCGAATGCGCGGCCGCGTTGATGCAACAGGTCGATCCGGCGCGGTCTGGTCTGCCGGTGGTCTGGCATGTTTGAAATCCGGGCGGCGTGTCCGGGCCGGTACCTCAAACGGAAGCAAAGCCGGAACGAAGTCCACGGCCCGCGAAAGTGGAACATCCCCTTCGGCCTCGGGCTGCCATGTCATTCATAAGATCGCGCGCCGAAGTGCGAAAGGCAACTGGATGCAGGCGACACTGACTTGGCTCGACCTGACGGCAAGCGACCGCGACAAGATGCGGCGCGTGCTGGATCTTTTCAACGAATCGGGCACGATTGACGAGATGGGTCTTGGGAGCCTGCGGAGCACGCTGTCGGACACACTGTTTCCCGGCACCTCGTATATCCAAACCCGATTGCGATACCTTCTGTTTATCCCGTGGCTCTATCGCCGTTTGGAGCATCGGCGGGTAAGGGCCGGCAAGGTGCAGCAAGCAGCTCGGCAGGCCGAGGTGGAACTCATTGGCCCGCTTCGCCGGAACGCCGACAACACAGGGGTCATCGGCCAGATGGCCGGTGCGGCGCTCAAACGGTTGCCGAGTTCCGTCTACTGGGGCATGCTCACCCGGTGGGGCATCTTTCTGCCACAGCAGGACCAAGGCTGGTATCACTCCCATTTCGACGCGCTGGTGAACGGCCGCGGCATCGTGGGGCGCGCCGACGATCCGGGCGTGATCTGGAGCCAACAACCGCACTGGCATCCCCGACTGCCCAAGCCGCCGGAGGGGTTCCCCTGGGAAGCCTCTTTCGCATTGACCTATGACGAGGCTGACTTCCTGCGCGGCCGGGTAGAGGAGCGGTGCGCGGGCACGCTGTTGGCATGGCTGGTTCGGAACGGGTCGGATACGCCGGCGGCGGCAGTCTGGGACGATCCCGACGCGCTGCGCGCCACGGGCCGGGCCCGAGACGACCTGGAACTGGCGCGGCGCTTCTCGTTGCATGTAGAAGGCATGCCGCTGCTCTACAACCTACTGGTCGCGGAACGGCGGCGCGAAGTCCTGGCATCGGATGAGGCGGAAACTATCGATAACCTCCGCGCGGATCTCTTCGAATGGGTAAACCGGGAGGCTGACGAGGAAGGCCCATTCGTCCCTGATGGGCTCTGGGAACTGGTCGTCCGGGGTGGCGGACGCCTTCCACGTCCACAACGCGCATTCATCGAAGGCTGGTCGCGACGGCTCGCTGAATTGATACCGGACAGGGTCGCCGACGACCACCGGTTGCGCACGTTGATTGCCGACCGCGAGTGGCGCCTGAAGGGGAGTCGGGCACGGCTGCACAACCAGAACCGTCTACGGGACTGGAACCCGGGTGTCGGTGTCGGCCGGATGGACTTCCGCTGGTCTCGCGTCCGGCGATTCCTGATCGATCTACACCGGGGATTGGCTGCCTGATGCTCTCACCGGACTCGCGTACCATCGCGTTCGAGCTGATTCACCCGCCCGCCGGATATCGGCTCGACTTCGCCGTACTGACCGCCTACACCCTCGATTTGGAGGCGTTGCTCGTGCTGCCCCTGTCAGTGTTGGCACAACCCGAGGGCGGTCTGGAGGATTTGCTCGTTGATCCGTTGCAGCTGCACCAGGCGCTCCGGGAGGCTGGCGATCGCGTACATGTCTTTGTCGACCAGACGGGCATTGCGATTCCGCGCAGCGCGCGGCCGCTGTACTCGATGCTGGAACCGAGCGTGCATCCTGTCCGGGCGCCGAACGGTGGTATCTTCCACCCCAAGGTGTGGATCGCCCGCTTCACGGACATGGACGAAACAGCGGAGGATCTGCTGCGGGTGGCAATCCTGTCGCGGAACCTGACGTTCGACCGCTCTTGGGACGTTGCCTTGGCGAGCGAAGCACAGTTTCGAAGCAGCCGGTACGTGGAAGCCAGCCGGCCGCTCCATGATTTCCTTCTCGCCCTGCCGCATTTGGCTACAAATGCGAACCGGATGCCACAAGACGTCGTGGAACGTGTGGAGACGCTGGCCGATCAGGTCTGTCGAACTGCATTTCCTTCGCCCGAGGGATTCAACTCGCCAATCGAGTTCCATGCCCTCGGATTGACGAAGAGTCCTCAAGCCTGGCATCCACCGTCGAAAGGATATTGTGCGCTCGCGGTAGCCCCGTTTGTCACTCGGACGGCGCTTGACACAGTCGGTAGGCTGTCTTGGGGGGATCGGGTTCTGGTGAGTCGGCAAGAGGAGCTCGACAAGCTGCCCGAGGACGCTCTCACAGCGTGGCAGCAGGTATTCGTCCTCTCGGATGCTGCCCAGGGAGAAGCTGAGGATGGTCCGGTCGGCTCGGACGAGAAGGGTCAGGCTGACACGGTTGGCACGGTGCAGGGCGATCTTGGAACCGGCTCGGGACCTCGCCCGTTGGGGCTGCACGCCAAGATGATCGCCGTGGAGCACGGTTGGTATGTGACGTGGTCAGTGGGCTCTGCAAACCTGACCGCGCCGGCGTTCACCGGCAGCAACGTCGAGATGATGGCATCGATCACGGGCAAGAAGGGAGGCAAGAACGGACGCGGCATCGGACATTTTCTTGACGGCGGATTCCGAGAATTGTGCGTGCCGTACCAAAGGACGGAACCGGAGGAAGTGGACCTGTGCGTGTCCGAAGCGGAAGTGCGTCTCGATGCAGCGCGTAACGCCCTGGCAGACGCGGAACTGCGAGTAGTCTGCGCTCCCGGGGACGACCTCTGGACGTTGACGGTCGAAGGCGACGTTCAGTTCGGGGCCGATATCTGCGCCGTGGCCTGGCCTGTCTCCGTTGGCGAGGATCAGGCTTTGGGGCTGCCTGGGCCATTGCAATGGAAGTTGCCCCTCGCAGACCTGACGGCATTCATCGGGTTTCGGTTGAGCGTCGGCGTGCAGGGCGTGGACGATATCCGTATGGCCCTGCGACTTCCTGCCGAAGGATTGCCCGAAGACCGCATGCACCATGTGCTCAGGGGCCTACTGGACAGCCCCGGGAAGTTTCTTCGGTTCCTGCGGGCACTGCTGGGTGGGATCGACCAATTGGTTGGGTGGACCAGGGATGACGGAAATGGAAACAGCTCCGCTTCCTGGGGAGATGGGTTTGGGAGCGAAACCTTGCTTGACGACCTCGTCCGCACCGCTTCCAGAAACCCTGAACGCCTTGTGCCAGTCCGTCGCCTGATCGACGACCTGCGGAAGACGGAGGAAGGGCGGCGTATCGTACCGGACGATCTATTCGCGGTGTGGACAGCTGTCGAGGAAGCACTTTCCCAGAAACCGAGGCCATGATTAGACCATCCGTCAACGCGAGCCTCAAACCGCTAAAGTCGTTTCAGCGCCGTACAGTGGAGCATGCCTTCCATCGTCTGTTCGAGGCGGAGAACAGTACCCGGCGCTTCCTGGTGGCCGACGAGGTGGGCCTCGGCAAGACGCTGGTCGCCCGCGGCATCATTGCCAAAGCCATCGATCACCTCTGGAACGATGTAGAGCGAATCGACATCGTCTACATCTGTAGCAACGGCAGCATCGCGCGCGCCAATTTGCCCAAGTTGCAGGTAGGCGGCGCGGAGGAACGGTCGTTCGCGCTGGCAACGCGGCTCACGATGCTGGCTACGGAGCTGGCGCGTCGGGATGGTGAATCCGGGCTCGCCGACAGCAAGTTGAACTTCGTCAGCTTCACCCCCGGGACATCGTTCAACTTGGGATGGTCGACCGGTCAAGGGCAGGAGCGGGAGGTGTTGTTTCAACTGCTCGCTCCGCTGGTGGGACCGCGCACCGCGCTAATGAATCTTCTGCAAGGCTGGATCAGCAAGCGGGACCAGTGGCGCTGGCGGCTGACGCACACTCCCCGGCTCATTGACGGAACAATTAGGAAACGCTTCAACGCTGCTTTCAGCGCGCAGCCCGACCTGCAGGACAGGCTTCGCGAGCTTCTCGACACGACATTCCGTCGGTATCGCAGTTCATGGCCACCCGAGGCCCGGTACCGGCGAGATCAGGTCATCGGCGAGTTGCGTCGTGTACTGGCTGGCGCGTGCGTCGACGCACTCGAGCCCGATCTGGTCATTCTTGACGAGTTCCAGCGCTTCAAGTCGTTACTTGGCACGAATGGGGCAGAGCGAGATGCGGCAGCGGATCTGGCGCAGGAGCTGTTCGAGGCCGAGGCACACGACGGCAAGCGCGTGCGTACGCTTCTACTCTCCGCGACACCGTACAAGCTCTACACTGCCGACGCGGAGATCGAACACGAGGAGCACTACGAGGATTTCCTGGCCACCACGCGATTCCTGCTCGGCGGCGACGATGCCCGTGTCGAGGAGCTCAAACATGAGCTCGCGCGCTTCGGGACCGCGCTGCGGCGCGCGGCCGCCGGCGAGCCGGACCAGGTGGAACGCGTTGAGATGACGAAACGGGCGGTCGAAGGTTCCCTGCGCGACGTGATGGCGCGCACCGAACGTGTCGCCGCCAGTGAAGACCGCGATGCGATGGTGGCCGAGGATCGGAGCACTGCGCCCGTAACCGCGAGCGATGTGCGGCAGTACATCGCCGCCGATGCACTTTTTCGTGCTGTTGGCAGCCAGGATCCGATGCCTTTCTGGAAGTCGGCACCGTATCTTGCCCACTTTATGCACGGCTACAAGTTCCGCGAGCTCCTCGACGAAGCGATCGCTGCACCCACGCCGTCAGACAAGATTGTCGACGCGTTCATGCGGCATGAATCGGCTTTTCTGAAAGCGGCCATGCTGCGGTCGTGGCGATGCATCGACCCCGGGCACGCCAAGCTGCGTGAGCTGGTAGGCGAGCTGATCGACGAGGGGCTATGGCGTCTGCTGTGGATGCCGCCGACGCTGCCTTACTGGCCTCTGGAAGGGCCGTACGAGGGCAAGGAACGTGCGACGAAGCGGCTGTTGTTCTCGGCCTGGAATGTGGTGCCTGAGGTCGTAAGCGCCGTTCTCAGCTATGAAGCCGAGCGGCTGATGGTGGGCGATCCACTCAAGTCATACGACAACCTCGACAAGGAGCAGAGCCCACTGCTGAGACTGACGCAATCGACGACGAATATTCGATCTCGTCATCGACTTCTCCTGTTGCTTCTGCCGTGTTTGCCGCTGGCGGATCGGGCGCATCCGCTCGATGCACCAGCGGGACAGGACCGCCGGGTGTGGGTGCGGATCCAGGTCGACGAGCTTCTATCGGATCCGAACCTGCCGAACCCGCCGGAGGGGAGCATCGATGATCGATGGGAGTGGATCGCGCCGCTCTTGCTGGATCCGGAATTGCCGGCCTTCCTGCGGCTGTGGCGTAACAGTGAGCTTTCCGCGGGGTCGGCAAACGAGCCTCTTCCGCAGCCGAATCCGGAAGTCTTCGGTGCGTACGTTGATGATCTGCTCGACTTCAACTTGCAAGAGCTTGGTCGGCGTCCTCCGGATCTCGCCGATCTGCTTACGGATGTCGCCCTCGGTGCGCCGGCGATTCTCGCGGCACGCAGTCTGAAAAGATGGGACCATGTCAGTGATGACACGCGCCGCCGGTTTGCGGTACTCATCGCAGAAGCGTTTTGGCGCCTCTTCAACCGGCCGGCTGTGATCACGCTGCTTCGCCAGTTGTCAGCTGGAACCGCGGCCGGGCGCGACGAGTCGGCCTACTGGCGGCGCGTTTTGCAGTACTGTCGGCAGGGCAATCTGCAAGCGGTGCTTGACGAGCAGTGGCATCTGCTCTGGGATCAGGAATCGTGGTCCGGGGGTGCCAGTCCAGACGCAACGGCTGCCAAGTGTGCGCGGGCCCTCGCCCAGGTCGTGCACCCGGCGCGTGCCCGGGTGCACGCCGAGTTCTTCCATACCGAGCCAGGAGAATCCGGTGCCACTGTCGAACGGGACGCGATCCGCCTCCGCACCGTATTCGCACTACGCTTCGGCCACATCCGCACGGATGAAGGCGAGCACATCAGTCAAGACGCAGTCCGGGCCGCGTTCAACAGTCCGTTTCGCCCCTTCGTGCTTACCAGCACGTCGATAGGGCAGGAGGGCCTCGATTTTCATCCCTGGTGCCACCGCCTAGTCCATTGGAATCTGCCAGGCAATCCGGTGGATCTCGAGCAACGAGAGGGCCGGATTCACCGATACAAGGGCCATGCTGTTCGTCGGAACGTCGCTGCCTCCCATGCGGACGATGCCTTCGCGTCGTGGTTTGCGGGCGACGACATCTGGAGGTTGATGTTCGAGTTGGCCGATAAGGCCGCGCGGGCTGCAGAGGAGAGCGATTTGGTTCCGTACTGGATTGCTCCTGGCCAACACCGGGTAGAACGCCATGTGCCGCAATTGCCGTACACGGCGGAGGTCGAGGCATTCGCCCGATTGAAGCGGCAACTTGCTGCCTATCGGGTCGTTTTCGGACAGCCACGGCAAGAGGAGTTTGTCACGTTGCTGGATCGAGCCGGCGTCGATGTTGAGAGCCTCAGAAGTTGGGCGGTGGATCTCTCGCCACCGGTGACCGGAAACTCCTGCGAATCGTGAAGGTCAAGGCGCATCCGGCGAAACGTCCGTCTGGTTTGGGCCGACAGTCTGCGCCTGGGCAGGGGACATCCGCCATTCACTGGATGCGGCGGCCGCACTTGTGCTCGCGGGACCGGTGGCCGCGGGGCTGCTGGAGCCGGTCCGGCATATAATCGACCGGGCCCCTTGCCGGGCCGGCGCGACCGTGGTTGGCGAAGTCCTTGTGGCCCGTTGGCTGGGGCCCGACGCGGCGGAGGTACGGGCGGGTTACGGCGAATGCGCGGCCGCGTTGATGCAACAGGTCGATCCGACGCAGTCCGGCCTGCCGGTGGTTTGGCATGTCTGAAAGCCGGGCGGCGTACCCGGACCCGATACCCCAGACGGAAGCAAGGATGAACCTGACCCCGCGCGAAAAGGACAAACTGCTGGTCGCCATGGCGGCCGTGGTGGCGCGCCGGCGCCGGGAGCGGGGCGTTCTGCTCAATCATCCGGAGGCCGTGGCCCTGATTACCGACTTCGTGGTGGAGGGCGCGCGCGACGGCCGAACCGTGGCGGACCTGATGCAGGCAGGCGCTAGCGTTCTGACGCGGGCGGACGTGATGGAGGGGATACCGGAGATGATCCCCGAGATTCAGGTCGAGGCGACCTTCCCGGACGGCACCAAGCTTGTCACCATTCACGATCCCATTCGCTGATCGGAGGGCCAACCATGGTGCCGGGAGAAACCATCGTCGGAAAGGATCCGATTGTCATCAACGACGGACGGCCTGTCGTGGAGCTCGCAGTGGCCAACACCGGCGATCGTCCCGTCCAGGTGGGGTCTCATTATCACTTCGGCGAGACCAACGCGGCACTGGTCTTCGACCGGGAGGCCGCCCGTGGCTTCAGGCTCGACATTCCGGCTGGTACGGCGGTCCGCTTCGAACCGGGCCAGACCCGCACGGTGCGGCTCGTGGCGTTCGGCGGGAACCGCGTCGTGACGGGGTTTCAAGGGCTGGTGGACGGCCCGTTGGACGCGTGACCCATGGCTCGTGAAATGGATCGCCGCGCCTACGTCGGCATGTTTGGGCCAACAGTAGGCGACAAGGTGCGATTGGCGGACACGGAGCTTTTCATCGAGGTCGAGGAGGATCGCTGCGTCCACGGCGAGGAGGCCCGGTTCGGCGGCGGCAAGGTCATCCGCGACGGCATGGGGCAGTCCCAGCTGACGCGTGCCGAGGGTGCCGTCGATACGGTGATTACGAATGCCTTGATTCTCGACCACTGGGGCGTTGTCAAGGCCGACATCGGCATTCGCGACGGACGCATCGCGTCGATTGGCAAGTCCGGCAACCCCGATATCCAGCCAGGTGTCGACACACCGATTGGCCCGTCCACCGAAGTCATCGCGGGAGAGGGGCGGATCGTGACGGCGGGCGGCATTGATGCCCACATCCACTTCATTGCGCCTCAGCAGATCGAAGAGGCCCTGTACAGCGGGATCACCAGCATGCTGGGCGGTGGCACAGGGCCGGCCGCGGGGTCCAATGCCACCACCTGCACGCCCGGTGCCTGGCACCTGGGCCGCATGCTGCGGGCCGCCGACGCCTTCCCCATGAACCTGGGCTTTTGGGGCAAGGGCAATGCCAGCCGGCCCGAACCTCTGATCGAACAGGTTCACGGTGGTGCCTGTGGCCTCAAGCTGCATGAGGACTGGGGCACGACCCCGGCCGCGATCGATACCTGTTTGCGGGTCGGCGACGAGCAGGACGTGCAGGTCATGATCCACACCGACACGCTCAACGAGTCGGGTTTCGTCGAGCGGACGCTGGAGGCGATTGGGGACCGGACGATCCACGCCTACCATACGGAGGGCGCGGGCGGCGGTCACGCCCCGGATATCATCAAGGTCTGTGGCGAGGCCAATGTGTTGCCGTCGTCGACGAATCCCACCCGGCCGTTCACGGTCAACACGATCGAGGAGCACCTCGACATGTTGATGGTGTGCCACCACCTGGATCCCCGGGTGCCGGAGGACATTGCGTTTGCCGAGAGCAGGATCCGCGCCGAGACGATTGCCGCCGAGGATATCCTGCACGACCTGGGTGCCCTCAGCATGATCTCCTCCGACAGCCAGGCGATGGGCCGCGTCGGCGAAGTGGTGATGCGCACTTGGCAGACGGCGGACAAGATGAAACGCCAGCGCGGTCCGCTGTCCGAGGAACGCGGCGACAACGACAACGTGCGTGCCCGGCGATACATTGCCAAGTACACGATCAATCCTGCCGTGGCCTGTGGCATCGCCGAGCATGTCGGCTCGGTAGAGGTCGGTAAGCTTGCGGACCTCTGTCTGTGGCACCCCGCCTTCTTCGGAGTCAAGCCCGAAATGGTGCTCAAGGGCGGAGCAATTGCGGCTGCCCAGATGGGCGATCCGAATGCTTCGATTCCCACGCCGCAGCCCGTCCATTACCGGCCCATGTTCGGTGCCTTCGGCGGCGCCCGGCCGGCCGGGTCCCTCACCTTCCTCTCGCAGGCCGCCCTGGAAGCGGATCTTCCTGCTGCGCTGGATCTGCAGTCCGTACCCGTGCCCGTGGCGCAGACCCGGACCATTGACAAGCGATCCATGGTGCACAACGATGTCCTGCCTCGCATTGAAGTGGATCCGGAGACCTACGAGGTGCGCGCGGACGGCGAGCTTCTTACCTGCGAACCGGCCTTGGAACTGCCCATGGCCCAGCGCTACTTTCTCTTTTGAGCCAATGGATCTTCGGGGCCGATATCGGCTGACGGCTTGGTTGTCGCCCGCCTTCCCGACAGGCGGCTACGCCTATTCCCACGGCTTGGAACACGCGGTCGAGGCCGGCTTGGTGCATGACTGCGCAACTCTCCACGAATGGATCACGGGCATTTTGGAGTTCGGGGCAGGATGGACGGATGCCTTGTTTTTCTGCGCCGCCCACCGCGCCCGGTCGGCAGAGCTGGACGGCCTGGCCGACCTCGCGGCGGCCATGAAGGGCACCCGGGAGTTGCGGGCCGAGAGCCTGCTGCAGGGCAAGGCCTTCAGTGCCGCCGTTGCGGCTGCCTGGGAGCCGGTCGGTGCGGACCGCGAACCGGATGCAGCGCCGCTGACACATCCGATCGCCGTGGCGCGGGTCTGCCGCCATCACGAAATCCCACTGGCGGAGGCGCTGCCCGCCTACCTTCAGGCCATGGTCGCGGGGTTCGTCTCGGCGGGTTTGCGGCTGGTGCCGCTGGGACACACCGATGGACAGCGTGTGCTTGCCGCCTTGGAGGAGATCGTGGTCGGGTCGGCCGCGCGGGCCCGGTGCACTCCCTTTGCCGAGCTCGGGGCCGCGGCTCCCATGGTGGACTGGGCATCCATGCGGCACGAGACGCAGCACACCCGGTTGTTCCGATCATGACTGCACTGCGCAACGGACCGCTGCGGGTTGGCATCGGAGGCCCGGTCGGGTCCGGCAAGACCGCCCTCATCGACGCGCTCTGCCGACGTCTGCGCAACGATCGCGAGATCGCGGTGATCACGAACGACATCTATACCCGGGAGGATGCCGAGTTCCTAATCCGCAGTGGCGCGTTGCCGGCGGAACGAATCTCGGGGGTCGAGACGGGCGGGTGTCCGCACACGGCCATTCGCGAGGACTCGTCGATGAATCTGGAGGCGATCGCCGATATGGTGGAGCGTGTCCCCAAAGTCGAGGTGGTCTTTGTGGAATCCGGAGGGGACAACCTGTCGGCGAGCTTCAGTCCTGAACTGGTCGACAAGGCCATCTACGTGATCGATGTAGCCGCCGGCGACAAAATTCCACGCAAGGGAGGGCCCGGCATCACCCAGTCCGATCTGCTGGTCGTCAACAAAGTCGACCTGGCTCCGCTTGTGGGCGCTGATCTGGAAGTAATGGCTGCCGATGCCCGACGCATGCGGGGAGAGCGGCCCGTGGTCTTCTCAAATCTCAAGGTAGGCTTGGGTCTTGACCTCATCGCGAACTTCGTCGAAGCAGCGCACCAGACGACATCCCGACCTCCAAGTGGATTGTAGAGTTGTTCGATTCCGCTGTAGTACGTTGTAGTAATAGTCGAAGCTGTTTGGAGATCCTCCCATGGGAAGAGCGAGTAAGGGAGAAGAACCGAGGGAAATTCTCGGAATCCTATACAACCAATGCGACTCAATCCTGTACGGTTGCATCCTGTTCTTCAAGTATCGTCTTGGTGGACAGCCTGTCAAACCCTACGATCAGAGTGCAGTGTTCAGGGTCGCGGAGACCCTTGGGTCAGACGAAGTCGTCGTGTACGGTAGCGTTGAGTACTTGATCCAAGACATTCGACGCCTGCTCCGAAGTGTCTATGATCAGATCGACGAGAACAACGCTGCGCTGAGCCACCTTATCCCAACACAGGTTGTCCAAGGCGAGAAAGCCGTTCTGCACTCGGTGCCAGACGGACACCTGGATCGCCGGATGTACTTCGAGTTCACGAGGCAACTGGTAGGCACACTGATCCTGATATCAACTCAGGCAAGGAACCTGTTCCAGTTGTTCCCGCGACTCGACCGCGAGATTGGTCTTTTTGACCACAACGGGAATCAAACGGACACCATCTCACTTGGGCAACTGTTCATTCACTTCGTGCATAACCAGTATCTGGTCCTTGATGGAGAGCACGTGTCAGATCTCTTCCCCGCCAAACCTCGTCGAAGATCACCCATTTCTCGGACATTCATGGGCTACAGATTCAACTGGATCGAGTATGTCCAGTCAATCGAAAACGTGATTCGTGAGGTCAAGCTGAAGGACCTTACTGGCCTGCTACGCGGTCGGCTCAAGGAGCTGACACTGAAATCACCGTATAGTGACATCGTGTTCCTGGTCCAGAACCTCTACTCCTTCTCAAGGCTATTCGAAGCGATGCCGGCGGGTGGGCAACGGTATGGAGCCATGCTAGACCTGCTGTTTGAGGAAGAGTCCAAGGTGCGTCTCGAAAGCCTCAAAAGAAACCCTGGGGTCGGTAATCGAGAACATCTGACTGTTGCCTACAACGCGCCTCACATCGCGATCCACGAGGACTTGAGTGAGAGGAAGTTCAAAGTACGTGTGCGTTGCAAGTGGTCGCTCCACGACAGCAACGGGTGTCCGATCTACGAGGATGGGGAATTCAGGGAACTTGCTGTTGAAATGAGCTATGAGCAGCTCTTGGACCGCGTGAACCAAGTATTCGGAGATGATCCGTTGTTGGACTTCCGTCCGTGAGTGCCACGCTCTCGTTGCCGCGGACCGGATCCACGCGGTGCTGTGTACCACAACCTTCTTAAGGCAAAGCTGCCGACCAACTGTAGGCTTGATCGGTCCCCGCTGATTGCCGCTTGAACCGCGTAGTCCGTGCAGTCCAAGTGACCCAGAACAACGGAGATCTGTGCATGGCGCATCCGATTCGTTCCGGTCTCCAGAACCCATGGGAATCTTAACTTCCTGCGTAAATCGGAAGCGGATTGCCTGTCTGGTTTGACGCTTCGTTGGATCTGCAAGCCAGTTCTCCGGCCCACTTTACAAGTCTCTGTGTCGTCGAAGGCTGACTTGGCCTCCGGGGTGAATGCTTGGAGGTTCCGGGTTGCATTCTTGTCCCGGTCGTACGCGAAGCCGCAGGCACGCAGCAGTACGTGCGCTTCGACAACAACAACGACTGCTTCACGGTCCCGCATGGACCTGTTCTCCACGGAAGACGCAGCTAAGGCATGGATTGAAGGGGTACTGTTTCAATCCCGTTGATATTGGTTGTGGCGCACAGACGACGAGGGGTCCCTACAATGGTGTTGTGCTGACAACCAAAGAGGACCCCTCGTCGTGGACTACATCCTAACGCCCGTCGACCCCGAGCGCCAACGGGCGCTGCCCGAGGCCCCGACGGCCTGCCCTCAATGCGGAGCCTGCGCCTGGCGCCGCAACGGCACCTATGCCCGCGACCTGGTGGTCCTGGGACGGCTGCAGGTGCAACGCTGGCAGTGCAAGGCCTGCCTGGGCAGCGCCTCGCCCCTGCCGCCCGGCGTGACCTCCCGCCAGCGGCCCCAGGCCTTCCGGGAACTGGTGACGTCCCTGTATGTGCACAGCGTCAGTTTCCGGGGGCTGGTCCGTATCCTGGACCTGCTGGGCTGCGGGGTGGGCGCGGCCACCCTGTGGCGGGACGTGCAGGCGGTGGCCCCCGGGCGGATGCCCGACCCGCAGGCGGCCCTGCCGTCCCGGGTCGAGGTGGACGAAACCTGGCTGTCGATCGGCGGCGAAAAGCGTCCCGCGGCCGTGGTCCTGGGGCCGAAGGGCGAACGGCTGGACCCGGAGGTGTGCCAGCTGCTGTGGCACCTTGTGGCCCGCTGGCACGACTTGGTGCGCAGCCAGCACAACCTGAAAGTGCCCGCCTCCACCAACCGGCTGGAGGGCTGGTTGGGCCGCTTCAAGCCCCGGGCCCGCCTGACGCGGGGGCTGAAGACCGAGGCCGGCACCCGCCACTTCGTGGGCCTGATGGCCCGCGGCATGGCCTGACGCGGCATCGGGAACCACCCGCGACCACCCGCGGGTAGGGGGAGGTTGCCCATGATGGCCCGCCATCAATATCAACGAGATTGAAACTGTGCCAATCCCTATTCCTCCCACCAGTCCGAACTCTCCAGGAACTCGCAAGCCTGCCAACGCTCCACGACGAACTGGTCATCGTACAGGTGTTCGTACCGGATCAAGACTTCGCCCGTTTCTTGGACGTAGGCCACACCCGCAATCTGCAAGTAGTCCATGTCGGGCCAGTCATCGAAGGTTTCCTTGTACTTGAGCACCGTGGAGTCCTGTGCCGTGCCGTGAAAGGCTATTTCACACAGGCCATTGCCCAGATCCAAAGCCCCCGGCCCTGACCATATGGCTTCCAGGAAGGCCACGCGTTCGGCCAAGTCCCGAACCTGTGCAGCCAACCCTGCCAATCCGTTTTCATCCTGCGCCAACAGCAGTCCGGGAATGGACACCCACAGCACAACCAAACCCGCTAGACACACGGCAATCAACTTGAACTTCATGCTTCCCCTCAGTTAATGCCCAGATGGCTGGTGATCTTCTTGATGTCAGCCTTCAAACTCTTCTCCGCCGCATCGATCCTGTTGATCATCCGCCCCTCGGATGCCTTGATCTCCTTGCACAACCGTTTCTCCGAAGCCTGAACCTCATCCTTGATGACCCCTCGCAGTTTGGCCTCCGAGGCCTTGATCTGATCAATTACACCCCCTCAAAGTTGGTGTATCGACCGCGTGGTTCAGGTCCGGGCTTCGGCTTTCCGTATTCCTGCTGAATGCTTGGTGCGGTCATGGCTGTCCTCCGATGTGGTGTTTGGCAGTGTGGTTGCGTCCTCCAAAGGCATGGCCGGTAATCGGGTGCGGCGGAACAGGGCGCGCACCAGCGTCTCCGGAGTGGCCCCGGCCAAGTCTCGTTTTGGGTTCAACTTCGGACGGTAGCGTTTCTCCATGGTGCTGCCCTGCCCCGTAAATGGAACGTGAACTGTGCGTGGATACACCGCACGAAGCCCCGACTTTGCAGCCGAGGCTTCGTGTTGGTGGGGGCACCGCTCAAAGGACATGAGATCGGCCGTTGCTGTTTTCAAGGAATAGTCAGGATCCCATGACTACTTGGATGTCTTGAATGAAGTCGCTTAGTGCTTCCTGTTCATACCGACGACGTAACCTGGCACCGGACCCGGACTCGGTGTGGTAGTCACTACCACGGTAGATCCGGTCAGTGATATACCAACTGCCTGGCAGTGTGACCCTCCCCAATGCGTACCTGAGGGCATTCCTGAAGGAGTGCTTGCCCGTGTTGGGGAAGTGGAGACCAAAGTCGTGGTTCCACTCCATCGCCGCTTCCACTATGTGATAGTTGCGGTCACAATGAACGATGAAGACACCATTAGGCCTCCCATGATTTCTGTCACTGGATAGGTGCCAAGCCTCAAAGCCCTTCTTTCCCCTGAAACGTTTGTTTTCATCATAGAGGCAGGGAACCACCGTGAAGGAATCGCTATGGGATCGGTAATCCAGAGTGATGCGTCGGGCTTCTTGCTCTTCTTTCTTCATGGGTTGTCCTACGGATGTCTTATCGTCAACTAGGGTCTACCCAGCGAGGCGCGGGCAGGTTAGTCGTCCGTGGGTTGTTCCTCACGGAACAAGCGTTCCAGTGCAGCCATGCGCTGGTTCAAGTCCCAGGTCAACTCCTTCATGCTCACCAAAAGGGCGTGTGTACCTGTTGGCGATGGGTTTGCTGGTTTCCAGGCGGGACAGCCGTTCATCAATTACTGCTTCCACTGCTTGGCAAAATTCCGCTTCAGGCTGAAAGGTCGTGGGGCCTATTCCTTGTAGTTTGGGATTGATTGTACAGGTCACCGTCCGGTTTGCTGGTCACATCCCCTACCGACAGCTCATCGCCGACAACGGGATGCCCAGTGGGGCGCGGATCTAGCAGTTCCACGCGGCGGAACAAGGTCCGGACCAACGCTTCAGGCGTAGCCCCTCCTAGATCACGCTTCGGGTCCAGCTTGGGCTTGTAGTGTTTCTTCGATCGTGACATGAGGACGTTCAACCCTCTGTGTAATTGTCGGGCCACCCCAGCCGAATGTGCCCCCTTCTTGGGGAAGCCTGTCTTGTCGACCATGACTACGCCTCCGGGGTCCCCTAGGTGCTCTGCCACATGGGCGAACAGCGCATCCTGCGCCGCGTCGGCTGACCAGGCGGCGTGGTCCAGCAGGTCAGGTACCAGCCACCCGCGCCGGCGAAGGTGTAGAACACGTCGGTCTGGCAATTTGAGGCATCTAGTAGTGCAACGAAACATTGAGAGGTAGGATTGCGGTGTCCGGATTCCCTCAGTCCCCGCCTTGCCATGTCCCCTGTCGTCGCCTCCGTGTCCCTGCCCGACGTCTCCGTGAGCCGCGCCGACATGGCCGCGGTGCGCGGACGGCTGCGGTCCTACCAGGCGCGCTACGCACCCTTCTTCGGCCGCCGCGAGCTGCGCGGCCACGCCCGCGCCTACCTGCAGGGACTGCTCAGCGACGAGCCGCGCAAGTCGATCGAGCGCATGGTCCTGCGCCTGCGCGGAGCCGACGCCAACGCGGTGCGCACGCAGCAGCTGTTCCTGCGCCAGGCGCGCTGGGACGACGCGCCCATCCTGGCCGCGCACCGGGAGCTGGTGGCGGCCACGCTGGGCGAGGAGGAGGGGGTGCTGGCGGTGGACGGCACCGACCTGCCCAAGGACGGGACCGAGTCGGTGGGGGTGGCGCGCCAGTACTGTGGCCAGCTGGGCAAGCGCGCCAACTGCCGGCGGCGGTCTTCGCGGCCTACCTGGGGCGCGGGGCGGCGGCCCTGGTGGACCGGCGGCTGTATCTGTCCCGGGCCTGGGTCTCGGGGACGAGCCATGCGGACCGACGCCGGCAGACCGGGGTGCCGGAGGGTACGCCCTTCCGCACCAAGCCGCAGCTGGCCCTGGCGATGCTGCGCGCGCTGGTGGCGGAGGATTCGCTGCCGGTGCGCTGGGTGACCTGCGACGAGGGCTTCAGCGTCAGCCATGCCTTCCTCGACGGCGTGGCCGGCCTGGGGCTGGGCTACCTGGCCGAGGTGGCCCGCAACACCCATGTCTGGACCGCGCGTCCGGAGCAGGGCGGGTCCCCCTCGCGCCCGGTCTTCTCGGCCCCCTCGCAGGAGGTGGGTGCCGTGGCCGCCCAGCTGCCGCCCGCGGCCTGGCGGCCCTTCGTTCTGCGGGACGGGTCCAAGGGACCCCAGGCCGTGCTCTGCGCCGTCCTGCGCGTGGTGGCCCGCCGCGGTCTCGGCCCCGGTCCCGACGTCTGGCTGCTGCTGCGCCGCAACCCAGCCACGGACGAGCTCAAGTGCTATCTGTCCAACGGCCCCGCGGACCTGCCCGCGGAACGGCTGGTGTGGCTGGCCGGCCTGCGCTGGCCCATCGAGCAGTGCTTCCGGGACGGCAAGCAGCTCTTTGGCCTGGGCGACTACGAGGGCCGCAGCTGGCAGGGCTGGCACCGCCACGCCACGCTCGTCATGCTGGCCCACTTCTTCGTGGTGCGGGAGACGCTGCGCCTCCAAAAAAACGGCCCGGCCTGACCGTGCCCCAGACCTGCCTGCTGGTGGACGCGCTCCTGCCACGCACCGGTTCCCCGGCCGACCGCGCCCTGGCCATCGTGGACTACCGCCGGGCCCGCAACGCGGCCGCTCGCCGCGCCCACGCCCAACGCCGAAGGAGGTACTGCGCCTACCTGTTCCGGCACTATGAAGTTTCGTTGCACTACTAGGATCACGATGCGACCTTTTGGTTCCACTTTGCCCAGGAGTTGGCGGATAGCCGTCAACTCGTTTGTCTTGTCGGCCACGGTCGTCTGTCCCAGTCCACTGACCAGCCGTGCCGGGACGATGTGCGTGCGGTTTCGAGCAGGCCCTGCACTTGTGCGGAGCACTCAGTCTCGGCCCAAGTGGAAAACCGTCCGAGATCTTCATCTAGCCATGTGCAAGGCCTGTTCGGCCTAGTACTACAGCGGTAAGTAGATGTGGTAGGCTGCGGGGCCTGGTTTCCGCTCCCCGTTCCGCCCGGTGCCCCGATGTCCACGGACCTGTCCCCGCCCGCCCCGCCGTCCGCCGTTGCCGCGGAGACCGTGGCAGCCTGGCAGGCCCACCTGGACGAGGTGGCGGCCCGCCTGGGGCCCTTCTTCGCCCGCAGCGAAACCCGCGGCCGGGCCGTGGCCTACGTCGAGGGGCTGCTGGGCGCCGTCCCGCGCAAGAACGGCTGGCAGCTGGCGGAGGCCAACGGGGAAGCGACCCCGGACGGGATCCACTACCTGCTGCGCCGGGCCCGCTGGTCGCCGGACGCGGTGCGGGAGGCCCTGTGCGCCTACGTGGCCGCCCACCTGGGCGACCCGCAGGGGATCCTGATCGTGGACGAGACCGGCTTCCTGAAGAAGGGCGTGCACTCGGCGGGGGTGGCGCGGCAGTATTCGGGGACGGCGGGGCGCATCGAGAACTGCCAGGTGGGGGTCTTCGCGGCCTATGTCGGGTCCCGGGGCCACGCGCTGGTGGACCGGGAGCTCTACCTGTCCAAGGCCTGGACGAACGACCCGGCGCGCCTGCAGGCGGTGGGCCTGGCGCCGGACACGCCCCTGGCCACCAAGCCGGAGCTGGCGCGGCGCATGCTGGTGCGGGCCCTGGACGCCGGGCTGCCGGCCGCCTGGGCGACGGGCGACAGCGTCTATGGCCATTCGGCGGACCTGCGGCAAATGCTGGAAGACCGGGGCGTGGCCTACGTGCTGGCGGTGCCGAGCCACGAGAAGGTCTGGTGGGGCTGGCAACAGGCGGCGGTGGCGGAGATCCACGCGGCCCTGGCGGAGGCGGACTGGCGGCGGTGCAGTGCCGGGGCCGGCAGCAAGGGGCCGCGCTGGTACGAGTGGCAGTGGGTCCGGACAAGCTTGGCCGGGGATGCCGCGCCGGACGGCCCGGAGGCCCCGCGGGCGCGCTCCCTGCTGTTCCGGCGCTCCTGCACGGACCCCGACGACTGGACCGCCTACCGGGTCCACGCCCCCCGCGACACAGACTTGGACACCGTGGTGCGGGTGGCCGGCGCGCGCTGGTGCATCGAGCGCGCCTTCGAGGACGCCAAGCAGGAGGCGGGCTTGGACGAGTACGAGGTGCGCAGCGCCACGGGCTGGTACCGGCACGTGACGCTGGCCCTGTGGGCCCTGGCCCTGCTGGCCGCCATCCGGGCCACCACGCTGCCGGAGGCGGCGCCCCCGGTCAAAAAAAAGCCCGCCGGCAGCCTGGCGGCCTTCCGGCGCTCCCGCGGGCTGGCGTCGGCCTGAGCCCGGCGGCCGTGCGGCGGCTGTTGTGGGCGGCGCGGCTGCGCCTCGTGCCCGCCCTGGACCACCTGCTGGCCTGGCTGGCCTGGAAGCGGCATCATGCCTGGGTCGCCCAGTGCTGCCACTACCGCCGCCGGACCGCCCTCGCCGGTTAGTTACCGCTGTAGTACTAGTTGTGGATGACGGATACACACAGGGCGGCCAGGAAGTGCAGGTAGGCGTTCTGGTACGTCCACAAGGCCCGGGCCAGATTGTGGTCGTCGGTGGTGAGGGGACGAGGGAGGCGCTCGTAGTGGTCCAGAACCAGCTCAGAAGTGCTTCCCAGACCGCCGCCATCTGCGTCAGAAGTACTCAGGCACCGGTTCACGGGCCCGCAGCAAGCTGGGCCATCGGCAGGTGCTGTACGTAGCGTAGATAGGTCACCCGGCCCGCAGACGCAGACTGTATGGTACCGGTCTGGCCCGTCAGGCGAAGAGGCAATGGTGTGGAGGCCCTCGCGACGGCCCGGACTCTTCGGCACACCACGATCCCGTACAGGTCAGGCGGCCGGAGCCGGAGGAGTTGGGGTACGGTCCCCCCTCGGTGCTGACGGGGAGCCAGGTCGAATGGGATCAGTCGGTCTGGGGACTTATGCCGGGCCGCGCCCGCCGCCGCCTGGCGATTTTTAGGCGAACCTGGCTGCGCCGGAGTGCCGCCAAATGCACCGGGGATGCGGATGCAGCGCCGCCGGCTTCCGTCACGCTGGCTTCCGCCCGTGCCCTCGCCTCCTCGGCCCGCTGGACATCGATGTCGTCTTCCCGTTCGGCCGTGTCTGCCAGCACGGTCACCACATCCGGCCTGACTTCGGCAAGGCCACCGTTGACGAAAAGGGCTTCCACTTCCTCGTCGTTTTCGTGGAGGATGATCTCCCCGATGACCAGGGTGGTCATGAGCGGCGCATGGCCGCCCATGACGCCCATTTGCCCCGACTCGCCGGGAAGGACCACCATGTCGGCGTCCCGGGAAATCAGGAGCCGTTCCGGCGTTACGATGTCTACCTTGATCGGCACGTGGCTGCTCGCTTCCGCAAGGGGTGTGGGGGATCCGGCTAGCCTTGGCTCCGCATCTGGGCGGCCTTTTCAACGGCCTCGTCGATGCCGCCCACCATGTAGAAGGCCTGTTCCGGCAGGTCGTCGTGCTTGCCTTGGAGGATCTCGTCAAATCCGTTGATGGTGTCCTCGATCTTGACGAACTTGCCGCTGACCCCGGTGAACACCTCCGCCACAAACATGGGTTGGGTCAGGAAGCGCTGGATCTTGCGGGCCCGTGAGACGGCCAGCTTGTCGTCCTCGCTCAGTTCCTCCACGCCCAGAATGGCGATGATGTCCTGCAGGTCGCGGTAGCGCTGCAGGATTTGCTGGATGCCCCGGGCCACGGTGTAGTGGCGCTCGCCCAGGATGACCGGGTCGAGAATGCGGCTGGTCGAGCCCAGCGGATCCACGGCCGGGAACAGGGCCTGGTCGGCCAGGGACCGCTCCAGGGTGATGGTCGCATCCAGATGCGCAAACGTTGTGGCCGGCGCCGGATCGGTGTAGTCGTCCGCCGGCACGTAGACGGCCTGCATGGATGTGATGGAGCCGGTGTGCGTGGAGGTGATCCGCTCCTGCAGTTCGCCCATGTCGGTGCCCAGGGTCGGCGCGTAGCCGACGGCGCTGGGCAGGCGGCCCAGCAGGGCGGACACTTCCGCGCCGGCCTGCACGAAGCGGAAGATGTTGTCGATGAAGAGCAGCACGTCCCGCCCTTCGTCGCGGAAGTATTCGGCCATGGTCACGCCGGTCAGGCCGACGCGCAGGCGGGCGCCGGGCGGCTCGTTCATCTGGCCGAACACCAGGGCGGTGGAGCCAATCACCCCCGAATCGCGCATCTCGTGCCAGAGGTCGTTGCCTTCGCGGCTGCGCTCGCCCACGCCGGCGAACACCGAGTAGCCGCTGTGGAACTCGGCCACGTTGTGGATGAGTTCCTGAATTACGACGGTCTTGCCCACGCCGGCACCGCCGAAGATGCCCGTCTTGCCGCCCTTGGTGAACGGGGCCACCAGGTCGATCACCTTCACGCCGGTCTCGAACAGCTCGGCCTTGGTGGAACGCTCGGAGAAGGGCGGCGGTTCCTGGTGGATGGGGTAGTAGGTGTCCGTTTCGACCGGTTCGTCGGAGTCGATGGCCTGGCCGGTCACGTTGAAGATGCGGCCCAATGTGGCCTGGCCCACGGGCACGGAAATCGGCTCTCCCTCCGAGGTCACATCCACGCCGCGCCGCAGGCCGTCGGTGGATCCCATTGAGATGGCACGCACTGCGTTGCCTCCCAGATGCTGCTGCACCTCGCACACCAGCGGGTCGTCGCCTTCCTGATCGATGTAGAGCGCGTCGTAGATTTCCGGCAGTGAACTGTCCGGAAACGCGCAGTCCACAACCGGACCGATGACGCTGGTGACGGTGCCCCTAATCTCTGCAGTCATTGCCTTGGTACTCCTGGTGTTCGATGGGGAAAGACCGGGAGCCGGTCAGGTCGCCTGCTCCAGGGCGGACACGCCGCCCACGATGTCCATCAATTCGCTGGTGATGCCTTCCTGACGGGCCTTGTTGAAGCGCAGGTTCAACTCCTCCAGCAGTTCCTGGGCTGCCTCCGAGGCGTTGCGCATGGCCACCATGCGGGCCGAGTGCTCGCTGGCCAGCGACTCGTATATCGCCTGCAGGATTTGGACTTCGGTGAACTCGAAGATGGCCCGTTCCAGCACCGTCTGCGGATCCGGCTCGAAGATATAGTCGGGTGCCATGGGCATGCTGGGCTCGGCCGGTTCCACCGGCAACAGCTTGACCACGGTCGGAGTCTGCACCAGGGTGTTCACGAAGTCGGTGTAGACCAGTCGCACCTCGTCGAACTCACCGGCCCGGAAGTCGTCGATGACCACGCGCGTGATGGCGGCGATGTCGCTGCGCGTGGGCGAGTCCGGAATGCCCATGAACTCGGCATGGATGATGGGGTCGTACCGCTGAAACCAGTCGCGGCCCTTGCGACCAACCGCAATCGCACAGACGTCCGCCTCCTCCGCGCGCAGGGCGGCCACTTCCTGCTGACCCTTGCGGATCACGTTCGCGTTGAAGCCGCCGGCCAGGCCGCGGTCGCCGGACACCAGGACTACACAGCCCTTGCGCACGGGGCGGGGGGTCATCAGTTCCCCGAGATCGGCCTCGACCACCGGCAGGCGCGCGATGTAGTGCAGGACATCGGACGCCTTTTCGGCAAAGGGACGCGCCGCCGTCACCATTTGCTGGGCGCGGCGCATGCGGGAGGCGGCCACCGCCTCCATGGCGCGCGTCACCTGTTCGATGTTGGCAACGGACTTGATCCGCCGCCGGATTTCTCGGGTGCTGGCCATCGCGTTTCAGGCTCCCGTCGCAGGAGGGGGCAGCCGGGACCGCCTAGGCGGACGGGCTCCAGGTGCGGGTGAAGTCGGCCACGGCTGTTTCCAGGGCACTTTCGGTGGTGTCGGAGAGATCCTGTTCCGCAGCGATTGTGTTGGCGATGCCGGAATGACTGGCCTCGATGTAGGCGTGCAGGCCCTGTTCGAAGTTCTTGACTTCGGCGACCGGCACCTCGTCCAGGTAGCCGTTGTTGACGGCCCACAGCGAGATTACCTGCTGGGCCAGGGTCAGCGGGTTGTACTGCGTCTGCTTCAGCACTTCCTGAATGCGCTGGCCCCGGTTGAGTTGCGCCTGGGTGGACGCGTCGAGCTCGCTGCCGAACTGGGCAAAGGCCGCCAGTTCGCGGTACTGGGAGAACTCCAGCTTGAGGCGGCCGGCGACCGCCTTCATGGCCCGGGTCTGGGCCGACGAACCGACGCGGCTGACCGACAGGCCCACGTTCATGGCGGGACGCACACCTCCGTTGAAGAGGTCGGTTTCCAGGAAGATCTGGCCGTCCGTGATGGAGATCACGTTGGTCGGAATGTAGGCCGAGACATCGTTGGCCTGGGTTTCGATTACGGGCAGAGCGGTCAGCGTGCCTCCGCCTTCGCTCTCGGCCATGCAGGCCGCACGTTCCAGCAGGCGGCTGTGCAGGTAGAAGACGTCGCCCGGATAGGCCTCGCGCCCGGGCGGGCGGCGCAACAGCAGGGAGACCTGCCGGTAGGCCTGGGCATGCTTGGAGAGGTCGTCATAGATGATCAGCGCATGCCGTCCGGATTCCATGAACTCCTCGCCGATGGCGCAGCCGGCGTAGGGGGCGATGAACTGCAGAGCCGCAGGATCCGCCGCCGCCGCGGAGACCACAATCGTGTGCTCCATCGCTCCGTTGGCCTCGAGGATGCCCACGACCTGGGCGACCGTCGACTGCTTCTGGCCGACGGCCACGTAGATGCAGATGAGATCCTTGCCCTTCTGGTTGATGATTGTGTCGATCGCGATGGCGGTTTTGCCCGTCTGGCGATCGCCGATGATGAGTTCCCGCTGGCCGCGGCCAATCGGAATCAGGGAGTCGATGCAGGTCAGGCCGGTCTCGACCGGCGTGTCCACCGACTGCCGTGTGACCACGCCGGGGGCAATACGTTCCACCGGGCGGGTGTCAGTGGTATCGATCGGTCCCTTGCCGTCGATGGGCTGGCCGACGGCGTTGACGACGCGGCCCAGCATGGCGTCCCCCACCGGCACGGAGGCAATGCGGCCGGTGCTCTGGACCAGGTCGCCCTCCTCGATGTCGGTGTACTCGCCCATGATGATGATGCCGACCCGGTCGGCATCCAGGTTGAGCACCATGCCCAGCGTGCCGTTGCGGGTGAATTCCACCAGTTCCATGGCCATCGCCTGCTCGAGCCCCTTGACGATGGCAATGCCGTCGCCCACGGTCTCCACCTCGCCCACATCGACGCGGGTCGGTGCCGGCTCAAAGGCCAGAATGCGCTCCTTCAGGCGCTCCGTTAGATTTCCGTTCATCACAGCCATTGCGGTTTGGTTCCTTGCTGGCGGCCCCTCGTCCGGTCCTCCGTCGGAGAAACGGGGGCGGGACCGACTGGCGGATGGGTTGCGGTCGCCCCGGCTACACCGATGCCATCACATCGTCGCGCAGGGCCTGCAGGCTGCTGGCGACGGAAAGATCGGTCAACTGGTCTCCCACCCGGATGCGCAGGCCGCCCATCAAGGCGGGTTCCACGCTGAAGCGGACTTCCAGTTCGTTGCCGTGTTCGGCCCGCAACTGGGCGGTCAACTGCTCCCTGCGTTCGGCGGACAACTGGACGGCGCTCGTGATCTCGGCCGTCACCTGTCGGGCACCGCCTCCGTGCAGGAGTTCGTCCAGTTCGTCGGCCACGGCCGGCAACTGGTCCAGTTTGTCGTCGGCGGCCATGACTGTGACCAGGCGCAGGAACGGGACGGGGATGCCGTCCGGCAACTGTTCCTGGAGAATGGCCTGCAGTGCCGCCTCGTCGCGTCCGGCCGACTGCAGCCGGCGTCGCAGGTCCGTGCCCGGTGCCAGCGACTGCGACAGGGAATTCAACAGGGTTTGCCAGCCGTCCCAGGCAGCGGCCAGAAAGGCCTCTGCGTAGCGGCCGGCGTCGGAGGCGGATCCGGACATCGCCTAACTCCGGTTCTGGCCGGCCATCAAGTCGGCGATCAGCTGGTCCTGGTCGACATCATGCTGAAGTTCGCGTCCCAGGATGCGCTGGGCCCCCAGCATCGAGAGCTCGGCGATCTGGCGGCTGGCAGAGGCCAGCGCCTCCGCTTTCTGGGCCTCGCCTTCCTCCTGGGCATCCGTGCGGATTCGCATCGCTTCCTCGTTGGCGCGACTGATGATGTCCTGGCGCACCTTGTCCGCGTCCTGGGTGGCCTGGGCTGTGACCCGGGACGCCTCTTGGCGGGCCTCCTCGAGGATCTTGTTGCCTTCCTGTTCCGCCTCGGCCCGGGCCTTGCCGGCCTGGTCGGCGTCCTTGATGCCCTGGGCGATTCTCTCTCGGCGGGCGATCAGGGCTTTGCTGACCGGCTTGTACAGCAGCAGGTTCAGCACGAGCATGATGACCACGAAGTTCACAATCTGCGAGATGAAGCCCATCCCTGTGAGTCCGAGGCTG
Organism: Caldilineaceae bacterium; assembly: GCA_965219935.1. Lineage (GTDB taxonomy): Bacteria > Chloroflexota > Anaerolineae > Caldilineales > Caldilineaceae > Bin34. The sequence goes on from CBDCOU010000003.1 coordinate 4,531,224, forward strand.
TCTAAGGCTTCCATGCGCTAGTTTCCTTCCATCTGAGTGGAATGTGCGGGGGGTCTAGCCAAACTTGATCAGCAGCGAAATGACCAGCGCGTAAATCGCGATGGCCTCGGCGAACGCGATGGTAATGAACATGTTCGTCTGCACGATGCCGACAGCCTCGGGGTTGCGCCCCATGGCTTCCACGGCCTTGGCGCCGATCAGGCCCACGCCGATGCCGGGGCCGATTGCGCCCAGGCCAATGGCGAGCGCCGAGCCGATTTCCTTGGCAGCATCAATTTCCATCGTCGAACTCCTTGAAACTGGAAACAGGTTTGGTACTGGACCGCGCCGTGGCGGTCCCCGCAGTTGGCTAGTGGTGATCGTCGTGGCTGACCGTGGCCGCCTGGAAGAAGATCAGGGCGAGCATCATGAAGACGGCGGCCTGGATGAAGCCCACAAAGATCTCGAAACCGTAGAAGATCGACGGCACCATGAACGGAATCAGGAAGGCCATGACCGCCAACAGGACCTCGCCGGCGAAGATGTTGCCGAACAGACGGAAGGCGAAGCTGACAATCTTGGCGAACTCGCTCAGCAGTTCCAGCAGGCCGACCACGCCCATGACGGCGCCCAGACCGCCCTTCTTGAAGGCAAAGAACTTGCGCAGATAGCGCAGGCCCAGGTCCTTGAAGCCGAAGTACTGCACCATCACCATGGTGAGCAGTGCCAGGGCGAAGGTCATGTTCAGATCGGTGCTGGGTGCCCGCAACAGCGGCTTGGTGGACACATGGCCTTCTTCCCCCGCCGCCGTCACGTTGGCCAGGCCGGCTTCGCTGGCCACCATTTCGGTCCCCGCCAGCGCATGGTCGTGGGCCGGGGCCGACCACGGGCTCTGGATGGTGTTGACGCCCGGGATCAGGCCGACATAGTTGCTGACGATGACCAGGAAGAAGATGGTGGCCACGAAGGGGAAGAAGCGGCCGGTGTTCTTGCCGGCGATGCCCTCCACAAGGTTGCTGCGCAGGAAGTCGATGATGGCTTCCATGACGTTGGTAAAGCCCTTGGGCACTTCGCGCCGCAGGCCGGCGCGGACCACCAGGGCTCCGACGATCAGGATTACGTCCACGATGATCGTCGTCAGGTAGGTGTTGGTGAACCAGGCCGGGCCGTGGTACAGGACGATCTCGGGTGCCAGGGAGACGTGCAGTTCCGGCTTGGGCAGGAAAATGCTCACCACCAGCAGGCCAAGGGCCGCCAGCAGGGGGATGAGTACCTTGGGGTTCTTCATCAGCGCGTTCTCCGGAAGGTCCGTGTGCGAACGAATGGCCGGGCTATCTAGCCCTGGCGGGACTGTGTTGGAAGCGAGGCGCCGGGCAGGGGATCGGCCGGCGCGGCCGGGGCGTTGGCGTCAATAACCTGATCCATCTCGGCCAAACCCTGGCGGACGACGAAAAAGGCGGCAACCGGCAGGGAGACGACGGCGAAGCCGATGGTGACCCAGGGGAAGGTTTCGGTCAGGACATCAACCAGTCCCCCGATGATCAGGGGCATGATCAACGTCACAAGCAGCACCAGGCTCATGCGCCCCACATGGACGCGGGTCTTGGGCATGCGACCTGTCGTTCGACCTTGTGTGTTGTGCAGATTCGCCAAGCGCAGGACAGAGCGCGGTACACCGCGCCTAAATCGCCGGGAGTGTATCACCGGCCGATCGCGGTCGCCAAACTTCGGCACCCGCCGGGAATCAGGGACCGGGTTCAGGCCTGCAATCCAGGCAGGAGCGAAAGGATCAGGCCGGCCAGCAGGAGCAGGAGCGTCAGGGCAAGGGCACCGCGATGGGCTCGCAGGGCGGCACCCCAGGTTTCGGGCGGCGCGTGAGTAAAGGAGTGCTGAGGCCCCGCGGAGGCTTCCAGGGCCAGGTGGCTTCGGAATTCCGCCGCGGACACGATGCGTTCGTCGGGGTGCAGGGCCATCGCCTTGAAGACGGCATTCTCCGTCCGGCGGCTGATCCTGCGGCCGGGGCCGCGCAGTTCGGGCAGGGAGCCGGGGTTGAGGAACCGGACCTGTGCTGTGGGGGGGACGCGGCCGGACAGCAGGTGGTACAGGGTGGCCCCGAGGCTGTAGATGTCGGCCTTGGCATCGGCCAGGCCCACATCCCCGCCCAACTGCTCCAGGGGCGTGTAGGCCAGGGTACCCCGGCCCTGGGCCACCGTCAGGGTTTGCTGGTCTTCGTGGTCCGCCTGTTGCACCAACCCGAAGTCGACCAGCTTGGCAAGGCCTTCCGGCGTGACGATGATGTTGGCCGGCTTGATATCGCGATGCAGGACGGGCGGGGTGCGGCTGTGCAGGTAGTCCAGGGCATCCAGCAACTGCCTGCACCATTCGAGCACCTGGTGCTCGGGAAGGCCCCGAATACGCTGTTCCTGCGGCCGGCGCAGCAGGCGGTCGCGCAGATTCAGGCCCGCCACGAAGTCCATGACGAGATAGTCCCGCCCCTCGGTCTCGAACATGTCGCTGACCTTGGGCAGGTTGGGATGATCGAGACTGGCCAGAAGCCTGGCCTCGCGCTTGAACTGCTCCCGTTCCTGGCGGAACTGGTCCTCGGTCGGGACTGGACCGGGGGGGCGATGGATTTCCTTGACGGCGCAGGTGCGGCCCGGCAGCCTGAGGTCGGAGGCCCGATAGACTGCGCCCATACCGCCTTGGCCCACCAGTTGCTCGATGCGGTAGCGCCCGCGCAATTCGGTGCCGGGGGAAAGAACGGATTGCATGGGGCGCGAACGGATGGGCCGACCGGCCTCGGTAGCCGGGACCTGAACCGATATATATAATCTTCTTGCCAGCCATTCTACTTTCAAGCAGTCGTGAACAATCCGGAAGATCGGGCCAGGCCCCCGTCGCGCGCCATGCTCCTTCAGTGGCTCGGCACGGCGGCGGGTAGCCGCAAGTGGCCTCTTGAACCCAAGGAGTCCATTGTCATCGGGCGCGACGAGGACTGCGACATCGTGCTGGACAATCGCCTGGTCAGCCGGGCGCACGCCGAAATCTTCTGGCGGGACGGCGAGTATTTCATCCGGGATCTGGACAGCAAGAACGGCACCAGCGTCAACGGCCAGCCCCTGGTGTATGAAAAACGGCTCCAGGATGGCGACGAAGTACAGGTGGCGCTGCGCTACAAACTGGCCTTTGCCGGGGAGGACGCCACCGCCGATCTGGCCTGGGAAGGGGAACTGCACGGCATCTCGATCAATCCGGAACTGCGTACCGCGTCCATTAATGGCGTACCCGTGGAACTCAGCCTGCGGCAGTTTCGCCTGCTGCACGTCTTGTGGCAGGCCGGGGGCAGCGTGGTGACCCGCAGCCAAATCAAACAGGCCGTTTGGCCCGAGGCGGAACCGGACGGCATCAGCCGGCAGTCCATCGACGCCCTGGTCCGGCGCATGCGGTTGACGTTGCTGGAACTGGACGCCTCCACGGACCGCATCGTGACGGTCCGCCACCACGGTTATCGCCTTGTCGGGGACTGAGTTGGCATCCGATCCCGTGGCGGCACCGCCGCAGCCCTGGGTTTGGGACGGCCCCGGTGCCGGCGATCTGGGGCTCTATGTCCACATTCCCTTTTGTGCGCACAAGTGCGTTTACTGCGACTTCAACACCTATGCGGGTCTGGAGGCCCTCCACGACCGTACGGTGGAAGCGCTGTGCGACGAGATTCGAATGCGGGGCCGACAGACCAACCGTCCCGGACTGGTGTCGGTCTTTCTGGGCGGTGGCACTCCCACACTGCTGGCGCCCGACCGGCTCGGGCAGTTGCTCAATGCCATCAAGTCAAGTTTCAATCTGGCGCCGGACTGCGAGATCACCTGCGAAGCCAATCCCAATTCCGCCGACCGGCAGCGCTTCCAGGCCCTGGCGGCGGGCGGAGTCAACCGGGTTTCGATTGGCGCCCAGAGCTTCGACCCAGCCGAATTGCAGTTGCTGGGACGCTGGCACGACGCCTCCGCCATCGGCAAGGCGGTGACGGAGGCACGACAGGCCGGGATCGACAATGTCAGCCTGGATCTCATCTACGGCTTGCCTGGCCAAAGCCCGGAGCGTTTCCAACACTCCCTGGCGCGCGCCCTGGAACTGCGGCCGGACCATCTCTCCCTGTATGCCCTGACGGTGGAGCGGGGCACGCCTCTGGCCCGCATGGTCCGGGATGCCGAAGTCCCGGAGCCGGACGACGACGCGGCGGCGGACATGTATCTCGCAGCCATCGAGGCTTGCCGCACCGCCGGCTTCACCCACTACGAGGTGGCCAACTGGAGCCGCACCCCGGAACGGCATGCCAGTCGCCACAATCGTCTCTATTGGCGCAACCAGTCGTGGCTGGGCATCGGCCCGGGGGCCCACAGCCATCGCCGTGCCGCACGCGGCCGGACGGGGACCAGCCTGCGCTGGTGGAACCTGAAGGCCGTACCGGCCTATGTACGCTGCTTGCGGGACGGGGCATCCCCGGTCGCGGGCCGGGAGCGGGTGGGTCCGACACTGTCCCAGGCGGAATCGCTGATGCTTGGCCTGCGCCTGCTGGAGGAAGGGGTGGCGGACGCCACCTTCCGCCGCGAGCACGGTGTGGGGCTGTGGGAACGGTTCGGATCGGTTCTGGAACACCTGATGGCCAAGGGCTTGCTGCGCTTCGAATCGGAACGCATTCTGCTGACGCACAGGGGCCTGCTGTTCCACAATAGAGTGGCTGAGGCGCTGCTTCCTTCCTGAGTTCCCGCACTATGATTGCTCTGTATCCCGGCAAGTTCGACCCCTTCCACAACGGACATCTCGACATTGTCACCCGCGCGCAGGCGTTGTTTGACGAAGTGGTCGTTGCTGTTTATGCGAACCCCGATGCCAACGTCCTGTTTGATGCCCCACTGCGATGCGAGCTTGCGTACGAGGCCACCCAACACCTGCCTGGGGTGTCGGTCCTGGACTACCGGGGCCTGACGGTGGACTGTGCGCGGCGCGTGGGCGCGGGGGTTGTGGTCAGGGGCCTGCGCAATCTAGCCGACTACGAGTTCGAATTTCAGGTTGGCACCGCCAACCGCGACATGGTGCCCGAGGTCGATCTCTGCTGTTTCTTCACGTCTTCGCAGTTCTCGTTCCTGAGTGCCTCGATTCTGAAGGAGGTGGCGAGTCTGCACGGGGATTTCGCGAAATGGGCACCCCCCGCGACAGTCACGGCCCTGTGCAAACGCTTTGACATCCCGGAGCCGGCCACTTCGGAGTCGATGGCACTGCCAAAGAGCCGTCGTTCCCATCAGGACTAGCCACCGTCCAAGGCAACTTTGGGACCCTTTGTTATAATCGCAAGCTAGTCGTTGAAGCCCGCGGCGCCGGTTGGCGCTCCAAGGAAGCCCTATCCATGACCGAAATCCTGACGATCATCGACGAGTTCGAGAACTTGATTCAGAACAGTCGCCGCGTTCCGATGTCCTCCAGCGTCCGCGTCGATCAGAAGCAGGCCATGGCACTGATCGATCGCATGCGCATCAGCGTGCCCAGTTCCGTCAAGGAAGGGGAGCGCATGATGCAGGACCGCGACCAAATTCTGGCCGAGGCGCGCAGTCAGGCTGAGGGCATTCTGCAGGATGCCGAGGAGGAGGCCGCCGGCATGGTGGCGGAAGAGGAAATCATGAATCGCGCCCGCATCGAGGTGGACAGCCTGCTGGCGGCCACGCGCGAGGAAGTGGTTCGCATGCGGGCCGACGCCGAGAAGTACCAGTTCGACCAATTGGAGGATCTGAGCAATACGGTCAGCGGATTGCTCAACGAAGTTCACCGGGGCATGAGCGAGTTGCAGTTCCGCATGGGCGAACACGAGGACGAACTTGCGGAGGAACCGGAGTACAGGGAATTCGTTTAGGCCTCCGGCTTCGTTCGCGGCACCGGTGCCCGCAGGGTTGGTCCGACGAGCGGCCGCGTTTCCCTTGTCCGTACAAGCATGCTGTTCAATGCGGCCTGGCTGCTGGCCCAGTCCACCGGTGCGACGCGGGATTGGCATCTGAATGAGGATATCGCCGGGCATTGGCCCGACCTGACTCCGGTCGCCCACCTGACCGGGTATGTGCGCCTGACCCGGATTCACTGCGGTATTCTGGCGACCGGCCGCCTGGACACCGTACTCCAGCTTGATTGCAGCCGCTGCCTGGAGCCGGTTGAGCACCCGGTAGCCGTGGAACTGGAGGAAGTGTTCCGCCCCCTCAAGGACGTGGAAACCGGTCGTTACCTGCATCCGGAGGACTACACCGGACCGGAGGAATCGGTGTTCGACGAGGCGCTCCTGATTAACGAGCGCCATGAACTGGACCTCGGCGAAGTGGTGCGGCAGCACCTCTGGATTGGCGCGTTGCAGTATCCAGTCTGTACGATTGAGGATCCGGAGGACTGCGAATTCTTCCGGGAAAGTCGCCTGGACCTGGCACGGGCCAACCGCGACGGCACGGAGTCCGAGGCCATCGAGCCCGTGGATCCGCGCTGGAGCGCGCTGTTGCCGTTGCTGAACCCGGAACAGAACCGGGACACGGACAGATAGGCGGCTCCGCATTGCCAAAGTCCAGGAGAGCATCATGCCCCCCCAGCCAAAACGCAAAGTGAGTCGCACCAGGGCGCGCAAGAAACGATCGCACCACGCGCTCGGTCGGATCACGCCCTTGCGGTGTTCCACGCCGGGTTGCGAGGGCACGGTTCTGCCCCATCAGGGCTGCATGGTGTGCGGGTCCTATCGCGGACGCCGCTTCCTGGAAGATCCGGACGCCGAAGCCTAGCCTCGTTGAATCCCTGATACCGAACTCCGGTGTACACAACCGAAACCGCCCCGCTGGCCTTGTTGTTTCCGGGCCAAGGCAGTCAGGCGGTGGGGATGGGGCAATCACTCCTGGACGGGTCGGCGGTTGCGCGTGCCGTGTTTGGCGAAGCCGAGGACATCCTCGGCTTTGAACTGACCAGGATGTGCCTGGAAGGTCCGGCCGAGGAACTGGCGGACACCTACAACACGCAACCTGCACTGTTGACGGTCAGTATTGCAGTCCTGCGGGAAGTCGCGGCTCGCATGGGGGGGTGCCTGCCCCTGCCGGTGGCGTTCGCCGGCCACAGCATGGGCGAGTATTCGGCCCTGGTGGCCGCCGGCGCCTTGACGTTCGCGGACGGGTTGCGGCTCGTGCGCGAGCGGGGTTGCCTGATGCGCGAGGCCGGTCTTCGGAACCCCGGCCGCATGGCGGCGGTGCTGGGCATGGACGCGGACAGTTTGGCCGCGCTCTGCCGGGAAGTCGCCGACGACTGCGGCGAGATCGTGCAGATTGCCAACGACAACAGCCCGGCGCAGCAGGTGGTGTCCGGAACCGTGGCCGCGGTTGCCCAAGTGGAGAAACGGGCTCCGGACCACGGCGGGCGTCGGGTGGTGCCGTTGGATGTGAGTATTGCGGCCCACTGCTCCCTGATGGCCTCGGCCGCGGAGGGCATGGCCCGGGCCGTGGCCGCGGTTGAAATTCGGGAACCGGTGGCGGCGGTGGTCCTCAACACCACCGCCGAACCCTCGCGCGATCCGGCTGCCATCCGTCGGGAACTGGTGGATCAGATGACGGGCGGAGTGTTGTGGCGGGCCAGCGTGCAACGCATCGCGGACCTGGGAGTTACCGCCATGGCCGAACTGGGCAGCGGCAATGTCCTGTCCGGCCTGAGTCGGCGTATTGTGCGCCGCATGCCCACTCCGTCCCTGCAGACCATGGCCGACATCGAGGCCTGGTGCGCTGCCCGGGCGGGCTGAAGCCTGCCACAACCGGCGCATCGGGCTCGAATTGCCTTCGGTTTGCTGTGCTAGAATCGCCTTCCGAAGGCCCTCCGGCAGCCGGTGGCTGCGCCCTCCATTGATGAACCTGAAGGACAGAATCGCGCTCGTCACCGGCAGCAGTCGCGGCATTGGCGCCGCGATTGCGTCCGCATTGGCCGCGCGGGGCGCGTTCGTGGTCGTCAACTACCGGGCGGACGAGGATGGTGCCGCGTGCGTGGCGGATGCCATCCGCCAGGCCGGGGGCGACTGCGCCGTCGTCCAGGCCGATGTCTCGGACGGTCAGGCGGCGGCCGGACTGGTCAAGGAGACACTTGCGTTCAAGGGCCGCCTGGATATTCTGGTCAACAATGCCGGCCTGACCCGGGACGGGCTGTTGATGTCGATGAAGGAACAGGACTGGGATTCGGTGATCAGAACCAATCTGACCAGTGTCTATCAGGTCACGCGACCGGCGGTGCGCAGCATGTTGCGCAAGCGTCGCGGTGCCATCATCAACATTGCCAGCGTGGTGGGTCTTTCAGGTGCGGCAGGCCAGACCAACTACGCGGCGAGCAAGGCGGGATTGATTGGATTTACCAAGGCACTCGCCCGAGAGGTGGGGAGCCGCGGCATCACGGTCAACGCCATTGCTCCCGGCTTCATTCCCACTGCCCTCACGGAGGTGCTGTCGGAAGATCATGTGCAGCACGTGATCGCCCAGACGCCCCTTGGGCGCATGGGCACGTGTGAAGAAGTGGCCCGGGCCGCAACCTTTCTGGCCTCCGAAGATGCCGCCTTCATCACCGGCCAGACCCTGGCGGTGGACGGCGGACTGACAATGCAATGACCGGATTTGCATCAGTCGGGGAGGCCGGCGCTGTGTCCAAGCCTTCCTGGAGATCCCCCGGAATCCACCCTGCCGAACCGGCCGCGGACGAAGCCGTGCGCGAGGTGCTGGTTGAGGAAGGCTGGCTGGGTGCGGATCCTGCCTACAGGGGACACCATAGCCGTTATCGCGCAATCGCCCTGCAAGTCCTGTACGAATGCGACACCACGCACCATCCGCTGAGCCAGGTGCTGCAGCGGCGGTTTGCCAGTCTGCGGCAAAATGGCATGGCGCTGACTTCCCGCGGCCAGGATTTGGTGCGCGGCCTGGTTAGCGGAGCCTGGGAGGATCGGGACGAAATCGACCGGATCATCGGCGGGGCGGCCCGGCGCTTTCCCGTTGACACCTTGTCGGTGTTGGATCGCAACATCATGCGGCTGGCTGTGCAGGAAATGCTGGAACCGACGATGGCCAAGTCCGTCAAGGTGATTGTTGTTGAGGCCGTGGCCCTGGCCGAGCGCTACGGGACCGACCAGTCGCCGGCCTTTGTGCACGGGGTGCTGGGGGCCGTCAGCCAGCAGCTGGCACGCCGTGCCGATTACGCATTCCCCGAGGAAACGGGCCGGTAGCCATGGGACTGAACGGACCGAACTTCCTGGGCATTGGATTGCCCGAACTGATGTTCATCATCGTATTGGGCCTGGTCGTGCTGGGTCCGGATCGCCTGCCCACGGTGGCCAAGGACCTGATTCGGGCCTTTTTCCGGATCCGCAACCTGTCCAAGGACCTGACCGGCCAGTTGGAGGCTGAGCTTGGGTTCGACGAGCTCAAGGAGTTGCGGGAACTCAAGGGCATGAAGACCGGTGGACTGGTCGAGGCTTGGGCCAACGACGAACTGGACCTTGATCTCGACGGCGAGAACTCCGTGACCGATCAGATCGAGGAAGAAAAGAAAAAGAAGCGGGAGAAGGCCCGGCGCGATCGGGAGCTGAAGCAGCGGCGCGACAAGGCCAAGCGCGAGCAGCAGGCCAAAATCGATGCCCTGCTCGAGAAGAACAAGGCCGCAAAGGAGGACGACGGCGACACGCCGGGTGCCAAGGCGGGTGCATCCGCCTCCGGGGCCAGCGACGCGCCCGATGGCGATACAGAGGCGGAACCGACCAATACCATCCAGAACGTGGGGATGGACAACTTGATCGGTGCGGGTCGCGTGGATCCCGCCTACGTCGGGCAGGACGAGAAGAACTCGACCGGCGAGCCGGACACGGTGCCGCCGGCCGATGCTGAAGCCCGCGCAGCGGACATGGACACTGCGCCCGACCCGGAGCCGGTCTCCTCGGCCCCGGAACGCAGCTGAGATTCCAATCCACCCGGGGATTGGCCTGCCAGGGACGCCTGGCAGGTATAGTGCCGTCCCAACCCGCTTCCTGTTCCTTGTCGGCAACGCGCCGCCTGATTCCCGCATGACATCATGACCACTGCGCAAATCCCGAACCAGGAGATTCCTCAGGGCGAGGGCGGGCAGATGAGCATCATGGATCATCTGCGCGAGCTGAGGACGCGGCTGATCTGGATCTTCGCCAGCCTGGCGGTCGGGACGTTGTTGGGAATGGTGGCCTCCGAATGGGTGGTCTCCGCCATCGTCAACAAGTGGAACGTGATGCTCCAGGCGATTTCGCCCTTCGAGCCCATCGCCGCGTTCTTCCGGGTGAGCGTAACGCTGGGGGTGGCCTTCGCCACGCCCATGATTACGTATCAGATTCTGGCGTTCATCGTGCCGGGCCTGTATCCGCACGAGAAACGGAGCCTGCTGTACCTGACCCCCGCCATCTTTGCGCTGTTCCTCTGCGGCGGGGCCTTTGCCTACTACGTCATGCTGCCGGTGGCGGTGGCGTTCCTGCAGCAGTTCTGGAACGAGTTGATTGAGGCCAACTGGAGCGTACGGGAGTTTGTGTTCTTCACGGTCCGGATCACGTTTTGGATCGGGGTGTTCTTTGAGTTGCCGCTGGTGATGGCCTTCCTGGCCCGCATCGGCATTGTCAGCGGGCCGAAGCTGCTGGGATGGTGGCGCTACGCCATTGTGCTCAGTTCGGTGGTCGCGGCCATCATCACGCCGACCATCGATCCGGTCAACATGGCCATTGCCCTGTTTCCGCTGATCCTGCTGTACTTCATCGGGGTCGGTCTGGCCTATCTGCTGTATCGACCGCGCGAACCGCGGGACTTCTCCGAGACCGAGGACGAAGGCCAACAGGAGTAGCCGTTATGGACAGAGACCAACTGATAGCCCGTAAGGAAAGGGTGCAGCGCGAGATTATGCTGCTGCAACGGCAGATTAGTTCCGCCAACATGAATCCGGCGGGGAACTCCGCCAAGCGGCAGAAGAAGCAAATCCGCGGTCTGGAGGCCAAGTTGGAACGCCTGATGGCGGAGGAGGGCAACCTCCGGATCCAGATCGACAAGGCCCCGGTTGAGGAGGATTAATTGGTACTGCTCTGCAGGCCGGCCGCGGCCGGCCTGTAGAGTTTAGAGGTTCACCGGACCGCCGAAACGCCGGACACCGATCCGGTCCCAGCCACAGCCGGTTGCGGGGACCCGGCGCCTACGCTGCGGTCTGGCCGGTTTCGGCCTCAACTAGGAGGCGTCGCAGGATTTTGCCCACCAGCGACTTGGGGAGTTCGTCCTTGAACTCCACTTCGCGCGGCACCTTGTAGCCGGTCAGGGACTGGCGGCAGTAGTCCCGGATCTCATCCTCCGTGGCCTGCTGGCCTTCATGCAGGACCACCCAGGCCTTGACCCGTTCGCCGCTGCTCTCGTCCGGGATTCCCGCCACGGCGGCTTCCAGGACGGCCGGGTGGGCATAGAGGACTTCCTCAACTTCGCGCGGCACGACGTTGAAGCCGCCGACCAGGATCAATTCCTTCTTCCGGTCAACCACGGCCAGGTATCCGTCGTCGTCCATGGTGACGATGTCGCCGGTATGCAGCCAGCCGTCCTGGTCGATGGTTTCGGCCGTGGCCTCGGGCTGTTGCCAGTACTCCTTCATCAACTGCGGACCCCGCACGCAGAGTTCGCCCTCAGCGCCCGGTTCCGCATCCACGTAGTTGCCGTCCTCGTCCTGTTCCACGTTCACAATGCGGATTTCCGTGGACGGGAAGGGCAGTCCGATTTTGCCGTCGCGCGCCTCTCCCTTGAGCGGGTTGGCGGAGACCACCGGTGAGCATTCGGTCAGGCCGTAGCCTTCCACCAGGTTGCCGCCGGTGAGCCGGTTGAAAGCCTCCTGAACCTCCATGGGCAGGGGCGCGCCGCCGGAAATACAGTACTCCACCGATGACAGGTTGTACTCGCCCACCTTTTCGTGGTTGATGACGGCGTTGTAGAGCGCGGGCACCCCGGGGAACACGGTGATTCCCTCCTTGGATACCAAGCGCAGGTTCTGTTCGGTGTCCCGCGGATTGGGCGTTATGACGATACGGGCGCCAATGCGGACGCTGAGCAGAACCGTGATGGCCAAGCCGAAGATGTGGAAGAACGGCAGGGCGCCCATCATGACTTCCTCGCCGTCGCGCGCCTTGGCGAACCAGGCCCTGGTCTGCGAGGTGTTGGTACCCAGGGATCTGTGTGTCAGGACTGCGGCGCGGGGCACGCCGGTGGTGCCGCCCGTGTACTGCAGCACGGCCATGGAGTCGGGTTCCCCGACCGGCGCCATGGAACGGGCGGTCTGCTGCGACATGAGCAGGTGCAGGTTGTAGACCCCGCCGCCGTAGACCACCTCTGCCATGTGGCCCAGGGCCATCAGCTGCTTGGCGGAGAGTTTGCGGGGAATGGCGGGCAGCGTCTCGTTGATGTCGGTGATCAGAATGTGCTCGATCTCGGTATTGGCCTGGATGCTCTTGACGGTTTCCAGGCCTCCCGACATGCAGATGACGGCTTTCGCGTTGCTGTCGCTGAAGATGTGCTCAAGTTCCGGCGCCGTGTAAATGGGATTGGCATTGACGACCACCAGGCCTGCCTTCAGGATGCCGTAGAGGGAGATCACATACTGCGGGATGTTCGGCAGCATAATGGCCACGCGCTCGCCCGGTTGCAGGCCCAGACTTTTGAGGGCGTGGGCCAGGCGGTTGCTGGCCAGGTCCAATTCCCGGTATGTGATCTTGGACTGCAAGGTCAGGCCGAGCGGCAGGTACTTGAGCACCAGGTGCAGAGCCGTGTTGCCGGGGTAGCGGCTGACGGTCTCGGTCAGGTCCTGGGTCAACAGGTGATCGACGGTGTCGACCGCTTCCGCGACCCCGTCCTCGTAGTGTGTGCGCCAAATGGGTTCAAGAGTCATGGTCGGGCCCTCTGATTCGGAGATGGAGTTGTGGAGGTCGCGGGCACGCTACACGCTTGTGACGGATCGATCGTAGCACAGGGGTCAAATCGGTGTTTTTGGGGCCTGGGCGACTCTCCTCCCCCGAAGTCTATACGGAGCCGAGGCTCGCCGCACAAGCCGTCCCGAGGGGCAGTTGGGCAGCCACAGGGCAATCGCAATCTGTTTTAAGTTGAAGTCAAGCAAAAAAACATACTAAATGATTATGAGTGCAACAATTGGGCACCAAATTCGGTAACGAAAAAAGTCGATCAGCCGACACTTTCCGCACAGAATGCATTGCACAATGTCACAAAAACAGGTGTTTGGGAACCGGAGTCCCATGGGGATAACAAGGTGGAACTCTCGGAGCCGGGCACGGCGAGTGCGGCACCAGGACCGAAGGGGACCGGATGGTAGGTCCACCACGAGGGCTTGGCCGACGATGGGCGGGATGACACCACGTAGGGGGCTTGGGTCCCTGTCCGGGCACGGATCCAAGGCCGCGACAACGGCAGTAGGCCCGGCTGCGGGCCACCGCGTGCCATGGAGACAGGACTTCCGTCAGACAGGCCCGACTCTACCGCCCACGGGTCCGGACGCGCTTGGCCGCGATGCCTCCTTGGGCGTGTGCTCCCGGATCCGATGACGCGTTCCGGCATATCGAAGGCCCGCCCTGTGCCCAAGTGTCATGTCCCCAATCGGAATGCGATTGCCCTGCAGGTGACCGGTGGCCGACTGCTGCGTTACACTTTGCCAGTTAAAACCGGGCCCGTTGGGTCAGAGGAACGGCTTACAGGGAATCGTCTGTCATGCGGATGTCCAAATTGTTTTTCCACTCGCTGCGCGAGGCGCCGGCCGAGGCGGAACTGGTCAGCCACCAGCTGATGCTCAGGGCCGGCCTGGTGCGCCAGGTAACCTCCGGGATTTTCGAGTACCTGCCGCTGGGCATGCGGGTCAAGCACAAAATCGAACGGCTTCTGCGCGAGGAGATGGATCGCGTGGACGGCCAGGAAATGGTGATGCCCGTGGCGCTGCCGGCGGAACTGTGGCGCAAATCCGGCCGCTGGTACGCAATCGGCGACGACCTGATGCGGATGAAGGACCGGGCCGGACGCGACATGTGCCTGGCCATGACGCACGAGGAGGTCATGGCCGATCTGGTGGCCCGTTCCGTCAACAGCTACCGTCACCTGCCCATCGTGATGTACCAAATCCAGACCAAGTTCCGGGACGAACCCAGGCCGCGTGGGGGCATGCTGCGCGTGCGCGAGTTCACGATGAAGGATGCCTATTCCTTCCATGTGGACCAAGCGGATTTGGATGACTACTATCCCCGAATGTACGAGGCCTACTTCCGGGTGTTCCGCCGGGCGGGGCTGGATGTGGTGGCCATCGAGTCCGACATGGGCATGATGGGCGGCACCATGGCCCACGAGTTCATGGCGCTGTCCGACATAGGCGAGGACACGATTGTCCAGTGCCGTGGATGCACCTATCGGGCGAACCGGCAGGTCGCCTCCTTCCGCAAGGATCCGCCCCCGGCCGCCGATCCCCTGCCCATGGAGGAAGTCCACACGCCGGGCACCGACACCATTGCCGCCCTGGCGGACATGCTGGACATCGACACCTCGCAAACGGCCAAGGCCCTCTTCCTGGTGGCATTGTTGTCGGAGCAGGATCAGAACCGCGAGCAGTTTGTATTCTGCGTGGTGCGCGGCGACATGGAATTGAACGAGACCAAGCTGACGAATGCAGTCAACGCCGTGCATCTGAGACCTGCGACAGAGGCCGAGATCAGGGCCGTGGGGGCCGAGCCCGGGTTCGGCTCGCCGGTGGGCGTGGATCGGGACCAGGTCATGGTGGTGGTGGACGATCTGGTCTGCGAATCCCCGAACCTGGTGGCCGGGGCCAACCGGCCGGACTGGCACTACCGCAACGTGAACTGTGGACGCGACTACGGGGCGGATCTGGTCACGGACATCGTTAACGCCGACAACGGGCATGCCTGTCCGGTTTGCGGCGGCGAACTGTACCTGCAGCGGGGCGTGGAAGTCGGCAACACGTTCAAGCTCGGCACCAAGTACAGCGAATCGCTCGGAGCCTACTACCAGGATGAACGAGGCGACTCCCATCCGATTGTGATGGCCTCGTACGGGATCGGGGTGGGCCGGTTGATTGCCTGCATCATCGAGAACTTCAACGACGAGTACGGTATCCAATGGCCCTTGTCCGTGGCGCCCTACCAGGTGCACCTGGTGTGCCTGGCCTCGGCGGGCCAGACCGACGTGTGGGACAAGGCCGAGGAGCTCAATCGGGAGTTGTCCGAGTCGGGTTTGGAGGTCCTCTACGACGATCGGCAGGAACGGGCCGGCGTCAAGTTCAACGATGCGGACCTGGTCGGCATTCCCTTGCAGATTGCCGTGGGCAAGCGCGGCCTGGCCCAGGGCCAGGTGGAACTGAAGCTGCGGCGGAGCGGCGAGCGCCACATGTTGGACGCGGAGAACGTGTGCGGGGAATTGGAATCCCATCTTCAGGCGGAACAGGCTTGGCTGGACGATCTCCTGGCCTTGCCGGTTCTGGATTGACCGGACCGCGGTCCGGTCAGAGTTGGGACAACAACGCGCACCGGTGTGGTACTCGTCACTGCCGGTGTCCGGACGTGCTCCGTCGGATTATCCCGAGACGCGACATCCGCTCCTACTCTTGGAGACCAACAGTCCCGGTGGACGTCAGGCGACGGCGAGGAAGCCTGTATGCCTTTGGTGGCTAGTGCTTTGACGCGTGCCACTGGAGCGCGGTGCGGATGTTGGCGTGGCTTTTCAAGCATCGTGGCCCGGTAGGGCACTGCCAGAAGAAGGGATGAATCATTCGGTTTCATTTGCAGCAGCCACGCCTTGACTTGATGTCACCCACTGCACTGCATTGCGCATACTGATGGACTTGGACCACCACCGCCAAGGAAAATCCTGGATGTCAAGAACTTTCGAGTTGAAGTCGATTTGGAGTTTGGGTGCGCGTTTTGAGCACTGCTCTGGCCCTCGGCATATTGGTGTCCTGTGTGGTGCCGATACAGGAACCAGTCCAGGACGATGAAACTGGACATGGCTGGTCCAACCCGCCGGCTCCTTCGTATGGAACTTATATACGATGGTTGCCACCACGCATATCCGGTTCACGGGTCGCGGGAGTCCCTGTGGTTGGCCTTGCGACCGACCAGGGAGGGAGCGCTCCTCGCCGTGCAGCAGCCCCAGTCCCACGGGCCGGAACGGGTGTGGACGGAAGTCCCGCCCGCACCAGGATGTTGATCGCCGCATTGTGGTCGGCGTTCGCCTGGAACCCGCAGGCTCCGCACGCGAACACCGCCTGCGACGGTCGGTTTGACTTGGCGGTGTGCCCGCACTGGCTGCAGGCTTGCGAAGTGTAGGCCGGGTCCACGAACACCACCTGCCCGGCCTTGTACTCGAGCTTGCGTTCCAGCTGCCCCCAGCCGGACGCCAGGATGGCACGGTTGAGACCAGACTTCTGCTTCACGTTCCGGCCGGGTTTTTCCACCGTGCCCTTCGCACTCTGCGTCATGCCCTTCGTGTTCAGGTCCTCAAGCACGACGGTGTGGGCCGTGTCCGCCATCTTGCGGCTGATTTGGTGTGTGGCGTTGTCCCGGCGCCGGGCGCGCTTGCGCTCGAGTTTGCGCAGTTTGCCGCCGGTCCCGCGGCGGCGCTTGGAGCCCTTCTGCTGCCGGGCCATCCTGCGCTGGTACCGCTTGATCTTCGCGTCCTCGACGGTCGTATCGGGGATGGTGTGTACGGCTCCGGTGCTGTCCGTGGCCTGCCCCACGTTGCGGTCAACACCGACCGCTCCGGACTCCGCGGGTTGGCACACATCGGGGTGGTCGACCGGCACCTCGAACACGATGTAGGCGTACCACTTCGGCTGCTTGCCCTCCGACTCCTGCCGTACGCGCACGGTCAGCGGCTGGCAGTCGGCATACCGGGGGATGGGACCGAGACGCGTCCAGCCCATCTTGGGGATGTACAGACGTCCGTCCTCGATGCGCACGTGGGACGGGATGGTGAAGGCGGGCTGTGTGTAGTGCTTGGCCTTGTACTGCGGACGCCCGTGGTCCGGACGGTCCGGGTCGAAGAACGCGGCGTAGGCATCGCCCATGTACTTGCAGGCGTACCGGACGATTTCGTAGCTATAGTCCTGCAGCCACTCGTTGCCGGGTGCGTTCCGCAACTGCGTGAACCGCTTGCCCAGCGTGAAGAAGGTCGGATCGCCCGGGCCCGGCCCCAGCTTGCCGGCCGCCTTCCACTGGCGGTAGTCCGTCTCGTGCCCGGCCAGCACGTGGTTCCAGGCGAACCGGCAGGCACCCGCCAGTTGCTCCTGGTACCGGCCGTTGGCCGCGGTGCCCGGATACTGCCGCACGCGCAGGGTCCGCATGACGGTCCGGGGCTCTTGCGTTGTAGACTTCGGGGTGCTGGCCACGGTGCTCCTATCACTGTGTCCGGTCGAGGGCCCGGTTCTCAGTCGGGTCCTCTCTTTCACAGGAATTGTAGCACAAAAGTTTGACTGTCAACTATTCGATATAAGCCCCCTTCGAATCGGTCAGTGTGGGATGGATTCATGCTTGTGGTGTGCGGCAGGACGGTTCGGTGGTTTGCTGGGGATACGATGGGCATGGCGAGGCCAGTCCGGCGGCCGGCATTTTCGTATCGGTTAGTGCGGGGACACACCACACCTGCGGTATACGGAGGGATGGCTGGATCTCCTTGGGGATACGGTGGACATGGTCAGTCCCGTCCGCCGACCGGTACCTTTGCCTTGGTTAGTGCAGGGGGACCGCACACCTGCGGCATCCGGCCGGATGG
The DNA here is from genome assembly GCA_965219935.1 of Caldilineaceae bacterium. Lineage (GTDB taxonomy): Bacteria > Chloroflexota > Anaerolineae > Caldilineales > Caldilineaceae > Bin34. The sequence continues at coordinate 4,549,052 of CBDCOU010000003.1, forward strand.
TTCGGTCGACTGCTGGGGGGCAAACAGGGATTGGGACGATGAGTTCAGGGGACTGGCTACGCCGCCGGCCGGTTCTTTCGACTCGGTCAGTGCGGGGGATGGACACACCTGCGGTGTGCGTACGGACGGTTCGGTGGTTTGCTGGGGTGCCGATGAATATGGTCAATAGTCCCCCGCTGGATCCTTCGCCTCGGTGAGTGGGGGGATGGGCACACCTGTGGTGTGCGTACGGAAGGCACCGTGGCCTGTTGGGGGGACGATGGAAAGGGTCAGTCCATTCCGCCCACTGACACCTTCACAATGGTCAGCACAGGATTTGGATACACCTGCGGTGTCCGTATAGATGGTTCGCTCGTCTGCTGGGAGGACGAAGGAACGGTCATCCTATTGGAGTTTGGGCTGTAGCACCGGCGGAAGGCCGTCTACGACCGTCGAGGTTACGGATTGACCGGGCCGTGGTCCGATCAGAGCCGGAGCAACAGCGTTCGCAGAAGTCTGGCGTACGCCTCGCCCGCGGTACGCCCGGCGGCCACCACTTCCTCGGCGTCCGGCCTGTCCGTGGCCTCGATATTGTCCACGCACAGATTGGTGATGGTGCTAAAGGCGAGTACTTCCATGCTGGCGTGGCAGGCCACCATGGCCTCTGGCACCGTACTCATGCCCACGGCATCGCCGCCCCAGGCTCGCAGCAGCCGGATCTCAGCCGGAGTTTCGAAATTGGGCCCGGCCACCCAGACATAAACGCCTTCCTGCAGCTCAGTGCCCGTTTCACGGGCCGCGGTGCGCGCCAGGTTCACCAGTCGGTGGCTGTAGGCATCGTTCATGGCCGGGAAGCGGTCGCCGAACTCGTCGGCATTGGGACCCCGCAACGGGTTCAGGCCAGCCATGGCGGGCAGCGCGATGTGGTCGCGCATGAGCATGATTTGGCCCACCCGAAAGGCAGGATTTAATCCGCCTGCTGCGTTGGTCAGGATCAGCGTCCAGATGCCCAGACGGTGCATCACGCGCACCGGGAACGTTGCCTGTGCAGGCGACCACCCTTCGTAAGTGTGGTGCCGGCCCCGCATGACGAGAACGGGTCGTTGTGCGGCCTTGCCCAGCAGCAGCTCGCCCTTGTGGCCCACAGGGCGGTGCTTACCGGGAAGCCCGGAATGTCGCCGTAGGGAATCGCGACTGGTTGGTCCACCAGGTCGGCCAGGATGTCCAGACCACTGCCTAATACCAGACCAATGGCGGGTTTCAGGTCGGATTGCGTCCGGATCCAGGCCGCGGCCTAGTCGTAGGCGGTGGGGTCCGTCGCGGGCTGCAGTGCCGAAGGGGGGCCATCCATGGCTGTTGGTTTCACGGATTGTGCCGGAAGTGGGTGTTGCGCAACACTTGAAGGTTGATGGACGGGTCCAGGTCCGAGCGTGCCAGGCAGGACTTGAGGATGGACCAAACACCCTGTCGGGTCATGCGGGTGCCTTGCCGGTTCGGGAACAGGGGCACCGGCCTGTCCGCCTCCGCAGGCGAGGTCCAAGAATCAGTGTCTGGACAGTGCAGGGATGTGTGGTTCGCCTGCATGTGATGCAGGATGGCCCGGGCCGGCTCTTCGGCCAGGGCTTTTACGGTCCCGTCGGGCAAGTGCAGACTGGCGCCCCGCGGGCCCACATCGTCGACGTTGAGCTTTGTGACATCGGACGCGCGCAGGCCGGCGTAGTAGACGATGGTTAGGACGGCACAGTCGCGGCGGCGGTTGGCCGCCTCGGGTTGATTGGCTGCGTCCAGGAGGCGGGCCACTTCGGACTCGGACAGGTGCATGGGCGTGCTGGCCGCCACCGTTTGGGGAGGCAGGTCGCCGATTTGATCGGCAGTCACCACGCCGTTGGCCTCCAGGAAGTTCAAAAAGGTTCGCAGGACGGCCATCTTGCGGGCCAGGGTCGTGTCCTGATAGCCCCGGTCCCGCAGAAAGAACCGATATTCCTGAAGATGCTCGGGCCGGATGCCGGCCCAGTTCGACGCCGCCGGCACGCCCGGGTGGTTCCATGCGCCCAGGAATTTCACCAGTTGCGCCAAGTCCGCGCGATAGGCGGACCGGGTGTGTTCGTTGCTCTTGGTCTCTACGTACTTGTCAATCCAATCGCGCATGGGACCTGTTCAACTGTTCGTTTGGCGGGGACGGTTGGAAGTGATCAATCTAACATAAGTCGCAAAAAACAAGCAGATTGCACCGTTCCGCATGGTGGAAATCGAGGTTCCCGCGTCGCAACTCTGGACCTTCTTCTCCAATAGCCAGGTTTGGTGGTCCAACGTCTGCGAAGCCCGGGAATCGCTCATACCGGACGGAGGCAGTTTCCGATTTCGTCCGGTCTGGTCCACGGGCCCCAACGGTTTAGCCGCGCGTCTTCCATGTTGGCTGCTAAACGGGGTGCGGGCACCGACGCGCCCCTGCGGATTTGCCAACCCACGCCGGCGCGGTCACTCAATCAGGACTTCCACGCGAATGCTTTTTTCGTGATCGGTTACCTCAACGATCTTGCCGCCAACGCCGTCCGCCAACCCGGCAATCAGTTCGTCCACGTCAATGGCCTTGACCCCTGGCGCGTATTGGGAACCGATGCGCAGACCCAGTTCCAACAGTTGAACGGGCAGCTGTGCCTGCGCCTTGACCTGTCCGTTGTGCAGGTTGCTGACCTTCAACCTGACCACCTTGCCGGCCAGCGCCTTGGTCGAGAGACGGGCGGCCACCGTGTCTTCAGGGCCCGCGGATCGGTCCAGGGCATCCAGTAGGCGAAAGGCTTCGTCCACCGTGATGGTCCCTGCATCGATCATCTTGAGGACTTGCAGGCGTTCCTGTTCTTGTACAGGCATAGGCGGTACAACACACGTACTTGGGGTTCAGACAGCCTTCATCTTGCAACAGGCAACCGGTTCGGTCAGAACTGGCCCAACAGTCCCTTCCGACGGGCGATCCGTTCCGCCACCAGATAGAGGGACAGACCCAGGACGAACCAAATCAGCGAGTGGAGCACCAGCAGCGGGAGCAGGCCTTCGGCCCATGCGGTGGCCAGGGTCAGATCGTCCAGCGTGACCAGTCTGGCCACCTCGATGCTCAGCGTGGAGGGGAGGGCCCGGGTGGCCGTCGTCATCCAGGCGGGGAAGACGGTGACCGGAACGATGGCGCCGTTCAGGAACAGCAGCACGTTCTGGATGAGGTTGGCAAAGGCCAGGATGTTCTTGAACAGGATGGTCAGGCCGGCAATGACGAACCCAAGGCCGTACAGGCCGAACATCGTCAGGCCCAGGACGGGGATCAGGCGCCAGTTGAGTCCCAAGTCCAGGCCGAATGCGAGCGTGACCGTTCCGCCTCCCAGCAGGATGACGGCCGTCGTCCACACAAAGTTCGAAAGGGTGCGGCCAAACAGCAGCGCGGCAAAGGGGGTTGAGCCCATGAACATCTGCTCGATCGTGCCCTGCTGCTGTTCTTCCCGCAGGGCAAAGCTCATGTTCGAGATGGCGAAGATCGAATAGGTCCAGATGCAGAACCCGACGAGGGTAAAGGCCAGGTCCTCGCTGTTGAACGCGCCGTTGCCGATGAAGAAGTTGATGCCCAGAAATACCATGAACAGGCCCAGGACTTCGGACACCACGTTGAACTTGAAGGTCCACAACAGTTGCAGACCCTTCCACGTCTCCGCGGCAATGCCCATGACATGGTTCAGTCCCGGTGGAAGGGGACGCAGTGAAGCCGGCAGCGGCTGCGCTTCGTGTCCGGTGGGATGGTGAAGGGCCATTTCACTCATGGTTGGCAGTCCTGCGGGTCTCCTGGATGAAGATGTCCTCGAGCGACGGCATGGCCTGGGCAATGGAGTTGATGCGCGCCGGCCAGTCGTTCATCGCGGTTGCGATCGCGGTCAATGATGTGTTGCCGTTGGCCGGGATGCTGATGTGCGCGCCGTCTTCCTCCTGCTTGACGATTGCTCCCGGCCATAGCGCCGAGGCCCGCCAGCCGATTTCGACCGGGTCGCCCTCCGCCTGCACCAGAAAGAGTTCCTGCTTGTGCAAGCGCTTCAGGTCCGCCACCGCCTGGTCGGTCACCTTCACGCCGTTCTGGATGATGACCACGCGTTGGCACAGCTCCTCGGCCAGGTCCAGCTGGTGGGTGGTTAGAACCAAGGTCATGCCGTAGCGGATGGACAGGGTGCGGATCCATTCCTTCACTGTGACTGCGGCCTCGACGTCCAATCCCAGCGTGGGTTCGTCCAGCAGCACGAGTTTGGGTCTGTGGATCAAGGCGCAGGCGATGGCGGTCTTTTGCTGCATGCCGCGCGAGAACATGCGCACCGGATCATGGCGGCGGTCCCAAAGATCCAGGTCCTCCAGCAGCACGCGGCCCCAATTGTGGACTGCTGAGGCGGGGATGCCCTTGATCCGGGCTGAATAGGCCAGGTTCTGCAGGGGAGTCAGCCGCCAGTAGATGTTGCGCGTCCCTTCCAGGACGGCGCCCATCAGCTGCATGACCCGCCGGGTATGGCGATGGACGTCGTGGTTGAGGACCGTAACGGTGCCCTGGTCCGGCAGGACCAACCCGCACATCAATTTGATGGTGGTCGTCTTGCCGGCACCGTTTGGACCCAGGAAGCCGATCACTTCCCCGGTGGACACGGTCAGATCCAGGTTGGAGACCGCCTGCACGGTCTTGTTGCGCGATGCCCGATAGGACTTGGACAGATTTTCGATGGCAATGGCGTGCATGAGTGAACCTGTGGGAGTGGAATGCAGGGCAACCGCCCGGGGCCGGACCGCGAGCCGGGCTCGGCTCAGGAACCGAGTGCCTGGAGCAGCTGGTTGGCTTCCTCAACGGATATCTTCCCCTCTTCCAGCATGCGCAGGATCATCATCCTTTCCTGGGCCTGTGCCTCCGGCGACACGGGCGGGGTCTGCACGGGTTCGGCTTCGCGGGTCAGGAAGTCCAGATTGGGCTTCACTTCCTGTTCCCACACGGTGCGCGACCGTGTCTGAACGGTTTCCATGGCCTCCTGTGCCGCCTTGACCGCCTCCTCCTGGATCTCGGAGAACTGCTCCTGCAGGTCGGCCCGTTTGTCCGATGTCAGGCCCTGCTCGTCCATGACCACGGTCAAGCGGCCGGTGGCAGTTTCAATCACCCGTTCAATGTGTTGGCGTACCTGCTGTGCGATGTTTTCGAGTGGTCCTGGACCGCCGGGTGCCGCCTTGTCTGCGCCGTTCGCTCCCGGGCGGTGGCCCGTGGACAGCGAAATCATGCCGCCGGCTTTGAGCTGGACGTTAGCCGAGCCGTCACCGAACACCTGGACGGAATCCCCGACGCCGCTCGACATATGCACGGTGGCTCCGGCATCGACAGGGAGTTTCAATGCGATGTTGCCGCCTGCGTTGACCGAGTAGTCGGAGTCGCGGAGCGCCGACAGATTCAGCTTGACGTGGCCGCCCGCGTTCAGGCCGTCCATGCTGTTGACATCCTGAAAATTGATGTGGCCGCCCACGTTGCCCAGATGCATGCGCCCTTTGATGTCGCGGCCTTTGGCATGGCCTCCCACATTGGGAATGGAAAGATCCCCACCGACTGCTTCGGCATTCAGGTGCCCGCCGATGGAGCCGGTGGACACGTCCTGTTCCACCCGTGCCACCGAGCAGTGGCCGCCAATGTCCTTCAGGAATACCGATCCCAAGCTCCCCAGATGGACGTGCCCGCCGATCGCGCCTCCCGTGACGCCCCCGGGCAGGTCGGAGACATCCACATGGCTCCGGCATTCCTCAAGGTCCACACGGCTTTGGCGCGGCACCTCCACGGTTGCATCGCGTCGGATGCGCAGGTGGTACGTGCCGTTGCGGTCTTCCCATTCCAGGGTCTTGGCTCCCTTGCCGCTGACCTGCACGTCCTCAATGTCCCGTCCCCGGACCACCAGGGAGCAATTCTTGCCGGAACGAAGGGCCAGTTTGGGATTGTCGTTGTTGACCGTTAGCGAGGTTGTGTTCATGGTTGTCCTCTTGTGTCGGGGCTTGTCAGGCCCGGTTCTGTTGGTGGTCGCGTGATCCCAGGCTGAGCAACGCCTCGTCAACGCTCAGCCGGCCGGATTCCACCTGGGCCAGTACGTCCATGCGGTCCGGTTCGGCGTCGGCCTCGTCGGTGCCGGATGGCGCCTCGAGTCCCAAGGCCTGGATGATCTCCTTGAGTCGGGACCTGAGCGTCGGATAGGAAAGGTTGAGTTCCTCCTGCATGCGGTTGAACTTGCCTTCACACTGGATGAAGGTCAGCACAAACTCGATTTGGTTCTGGTTCAGCGCCAGGAACGGCGACTTGACCTCGAAGCGGCCGTCGAACGTGACATCTCCGTCCGGACTGTAGAAACGGGTCACGATCACGGGCCCCCCGGTGATGGGGCATTGGGCCGGCAGTTCGGGCATGGTCAGACTTCCGGCCCGAGGGCCGCCTGCATGGTACCGGTGCCAGGGCAACGGTTTTGATACAGCACTTCCGAAATCTTCATGTCTGCCTCCTTGCTCTTCAGTATTATTGAAGTCAACATTAATAATATCACATCAACACTGCCATATACGCAACTTGTCGTGTTGATGGTTGCAGAATCCTGAAGCCGACTTTGATTCTCAGCCGGATTCCGTGGTTTGGGAATGCAGTTGGTCCGGGTTGTGGAGGGGTACGGGCCCTGAGGCAGGGCCAAAGCCTGCGATCAGGGGCTTCCGTGGAATAGTGACCAAACACCCAAAGCCGGAGGACGCGGACCGTGCAACCCGAGGCAGGGCCGCGGTTTGGGATCGGGTCGGAACCGGTCCGGTGCACGCCGACCGGAATACGGACCGCCCCCTTTCAGCGGAAGTTGACCGCCGACTGGCGGCACCAACCTTCCTGCACGGCGCGCAACGCGCGGAAGCCTCCCGCCTGAAGGCACTGCCCCAAACAAGCCCTCAGGCGTACCGGAGCCTGAGGGTTGTGGGGCTGTCGTTGTGAGGACGGGTGCAGGCCTCGGATCAACTGGACGCCGTGTTCTCTTCGTCCTTGTTGAACAGTTCCTTGATGCCGCCCAGGGCTCCGAGAACGCCGGAGGCTTCGTAGGGGATGAATATCTTGTTGGAATCACCCTGCGAGATGGCCTCCAGGGTGTCGAGGTAGCGGACCGCGATCAGGCGATCGTCCGGCTGGGCTTCCCGAATGGCGTTGAAGACCACGGTGATGGCGTTGGATTCGCCGGTCGCTTCGGTCTCAACCTGATACCGCCGGGCATCCGCGGCCAGGCGTACGGCCTCGGCCTCGCCCTCCGCCTGCAGAATGGCGGCCTGCCGCTGGCCTTCGGACTCCAGGATGGCCGCTCGCTTTTCGCGTTCGGCCTTCATTTGCCGGTGCATGGAGTCGGTCACGTCGGCCGGTGGTTCAATCCGCTGGATTTCAACGCGGACGACCCTAACACCCCACTTGTCGGTGGCTTCGTCGAGCACGTTGCGCAGGCTGGTGTTGATGGCGTCCCGCGAGGTCAGGGCCTGGTCCAGCTGCATCTCGCCCACCAGGTTGCGCAGGTTGGTCTGGGCCAGCTTGATGATGGCGACCAGGAAGTTCTCCACGTTGTAGATGAGCTTCACGGGGTCGGTGGCCTCGTGATAGATCACGGCGTCCACCTGCACGGCCACATTGTCCTTGGTGATGACGTCCTGCGGCGGCACATCGATGACCTGTTCGCGCATATCCACCCGGCGCAGGGTGTCGATGAAAGGGATGAGCAGGTTCACGCCCGGCTGGGCGGTGCGCTTGTAGCGGCCCAGGCGCTCCACGACGCCCCTCTGGTACGGAGTGATGATCTTGAGGCCCTGGACGATGAAGACCAGCACCAGAACCAAAAGCAGGATTATCGGAAGGTATTCCATGGAGAGGTGGCTCCTCGGCCGGTAGCGGATTGGATGCGACTGCAGCGGTTGGTGTTGCCGGTCAGGCAGGGGGCGACACTTGGAGGTGGGCACCGTCCACGGACCGAACGATGATTTCGGCGCCTTCGGGAATAGCAGAGCCGTCCGCGGACCGGGCCCGCCATTCCTCGCCACGGATCTTCACCATGCCGGAGGTGTCGAAGCCGTCAATGGCCTTGATGACGGTACCGCTCATGCCGACAAGCCGGTCCACGCCGAAACTGACATCGGGTGCATTGGTGACGCGTGCGGCGAAGGGGCGCATCGCAAAGTATGCGATCACGGTTACTCCGCAGAAGACCAGCACTTCGACCACTGGGCCCAAGCCGGTGAAGTAGCTGATGATGGCGGCGGCAGCCGCCGCGACGGCCAGGGGCAGCATGTAGGTGCCGCCCGTGAAGATTTCGGCGATCAGGAACACCACGACGACGGAGGCCCAAATCCAGTGGCCATCCAACACATACGGAAGGTTCACAGCCGCGTCCAATGCATGAACAGGTGTCCCAGGCCCTTCGGCAACCGGGACGATGCTCGTCGATTATATACCTGTGCGCAGCGCCCGAATTGGTCTATCTGGCCGGTTGCATGCGCGTCGGAATCAGCACAGTGGCGCGCATGGCAACAGTTCTGCACCTCATTGACAGACTTCCACCATTTGTAATTGTCGTAAGGACACGGAGTTGTGCCATGCTGCTCAAGATCACTGCCAAGTCCCAAGTCACCCTTTTGGCTCGTGTACCGGATGCGATGGATCTCAAGTCCGGAGACAGTACACGGAGCAGGGATTCTTCATCCCATTTGAGACAGGTGTGGGCTATCTGCTCGATGTACTTGGGCGTGTAGGCAGAGCCGGCCTGCTTGACCAGAATCCTCAAGTAGCCTCTGTCAATGAAAATAGTGGCCTTCATGGAACCTCAGACAACCGAGGGCCTCCTGAAGAGGCCCCCGGGTACCCGCCTACGGGCATAACGGATAGCAGTGCTCGCCTACGAGCGTAACGGATACCGGATAAAATATAACACATTTGGCGAAGGGCTCGAGTACCCGGTTCCACGGCGGCAATGAATCGGTGGGAGGGCACGCGAGGGGAAGGGGATACCGTCAGATTACTGCGGAAGTCACCGGAAGTGCCGCGGCCAAACGGTTACACTGCAAGGAGTTGTCCATCCGAGTCTAGGCCGGTTCTCTCGGCTCGACCACAATGCGGGCCGCAATGCCTGTACAGTGGTCGCCTACCGTCTGTCCCATCCGGTGACAACTTCATCAAGCCAACATCGAGCCTGCCCAATGCCCGACGCCTTTTCTTCTCCAAACCAGGTTCGGGAGTCGCTGCACGACCAGGGGTACGTTTGTTCGACCGAAATCGCCACGATTACCTACCTCAGCGATCAACTGGACAAGCCCCTGTTGATTGAGGGGCCGGCCGGCGTCGGCAAGACCGAACTGGCCAAGGTCGTGGCGGCCGCCACCGGGCGCGAACTGATCCGCCTGCAGTGCTATGAGGGCCTGGACGAGACCAAGGCGCTCTACGAGTGGGAGTACGCCAAGCAGCTCCTGTACACCCAGCTGCTGCGGGACAAGCTGCAGGAGGTGCTGGCGTCCGCCGGCAGCCTGGCCGAGTCAGCGGACCGGATTGCCGCCGAGGAGAACGTATTCTTCTCAATGCGCTTTCTGCTGCAACGTCCTTTGCTCAAGGCCCTGCTCAGCCCGGAACCGGTTGTGCTCCTGATCGACGAGATCGACCGGGCGGATGCCGAGTTCGAGGCGTTCCTGCTGGAGATCCTGAGCGACTTCCAGGTCAGCGTGCCCGAGCTCGGCACCCTGGCGGCGCGGGTGCAGCCGCTGGTGTTTCTGACCAGCAACAACACGCGCGAATTGTCCGAGGCCCTCAAGCGCCGGTGTCTCTATCTTTTCCTCAACTACCCGGAATTGGAGCAGGAGATTGCCGTGGTCAATCTGAAGGTGCCGGAACTGGACGGTGCCTTGACCCGGCAGGCCGTGGAGATGGTGCAGGGCCTGCGCAACCTGGACCTGCGCAAGCATCCGAGCATCAGCGAAACCCTGGATTGGGCGCGTACGCTCGTGGTTCTCAACGCCGAGCGGCTGGATAGTGGTTTGGTGTCCGACACACTGAACGTCCTGCTCAAGCACGAGCGGGATCTGAAACGGGTGCAGCAGCGCCTGGAACCCATGTCCGGGGATGGCCCCGAGTATCAGGGACCCGAAGACGAAGATGACCACACCCGGTACCTGTAGCGCAAGCGGGGTTCCGGTCGAGTTAGGCAGCGGAGGGCGACATGGAAACCCGTCTAATGCAGTTTGCCCGTGCATTGCGGGCCGCCGGGGTGCCGGTGAGCATGGCCGAAACGGTGGACGCGGCGGGGGCCCTTGCGGCCTTGGGCATCAAGGACCGGGAACCGTTCCGCATCAGTCTGCGTTCCACGCTGATCAAGCGCACCATCCACCTGCCGGTCTTCGACGAACTGTTCCCTATCTTCTTCGACGGCAAGGCCGAACTCCCGCCCGACATGGACAACGCCATGGAAAACCTGTCGGACGAGGAGGCGGAGCAGTTGGCGTTGGCACTCATGCAACTGAAGGACGACATCGCCGACAGCCTGCGCCGCCTGCTGCGGGGCGAGCCCCTGACACGGCAGGACCTCAATCAACTGGCGGCCATGACGGGCCTGGACCGGGCCCGCAACATGCGCTGGAGCGAATGGATGGTGCGGCGCATGCAGGCTGCCCTGAAGCACGACAGCGTGCGCCGGGCCATGGCCGAGATTGCCAAGCTGCTGGAACAGATCGGCTTTTCCAAGGAACGCCTTGACGAACTGCGCGCCATGCTGCAGGCCAACATCGAGGCGGAGACCGGACAGCTGCAGAACTTCGCCGGCCAGCGCATCACGGACAACATGCAGGCCCGGCCTCCGTCCGAGGATGTCGAGGATTTGCTGCACGCTCCGTTCGGCCGTCTGGGCGAGGACGAGATGAACGTTCTGCGTCAGGAGGTGCGCCGCCTGTCTGCGGCGCTCAGGAGTCGGATTTCGCTGCGGCAGAAGCGGCAGAAGACCGGAACCCTGGACTTGAAGTCCACCATCCGCCGGAATCTGGGGCACGGGGGTGTGCCGTTCACCCTCAGCTACAAGCGGCGCCAAAAGAAGCCGCGGCTGGTGGTCATCTGCGACATTTCGACTTCGATGCGTTACTGCGCCGAACTCATGCTGAGCCTGATCCATGCCATGCAGGACCAAATCTCGCGCACCTACGCCTTCGCCTTCAACGACCATCTGGAATACATAACCCCCGATCTGGCCCACGGTTCGGCCCAGGAGGCGGTGGACCGTGTACTGGTTCGCATGCCGCCCGGCCACTACAGCACGGACCTGGGCGGTAGCCTGGCCGAATTCGACCGCGAGTGGCTCGATCTGGTCAACCACCGGACCACCCTCCTGATGGTCGGCGACGGCCGCAACAACTTCCGGGATCCGGAGACGGGCATCTTTCAGGAGATGGCCCGGCGTTGCACCCGGACCATCTGGCTCAATCCGGAACCGCCCATGCTGTGGGGCACCGGAGACAGCGACATGAATGAATACCTGCCCTTCTGCGACCACGTGCTGCAGGTGCAGACCATGGCGGAACTGACCGCGGCGGTCGACGAACTGCTGACCCGCTGATCGGGCTTCGCCGTCCGCGGACCGACTCGGTCCGCGGGTTGTATAATCCCGCTCCGGGCGCGCGGCGCCTGTGTTTTTTAGGCGGGTTTTCCGGCTGCCGACAAGCCGGATGCCACAGTGCAAACAGGAGGGCAGGTACAGGCCCATGACCATGCGTGCCGACTACATCTGGATGAACGGCGAAGTGATACCGTGGGACCAGGCCACCGTTCATGTCTTTGCCCATGCTCTGCATTACGGCTCCAGCGCCTTCGAGGGCATCCGGGCCTATGAAATCAACGGAACCCCGCACCTGTTCCGGGCTCGGGAGCACTACGAACGGCTCCTGTTCAGCTGCAAGGTGGCCCACATGGAGTCGCCGCTCGACGTGGACGGATGGATCGACGTGTCCAAGCAGGTCCTGCGGGCCAACCGGCTGGCCGGCGCCTACATCCGGCCGCTGGTCTTCCGGGGCTACGATTCGCTGGGCGTGGACGGCCGGGGCTGCCCCATCGATGCCATCTTGGGTGCGGTGCCCTGGGGCAAGTACCTGGGCGAGGAGGCCATCGAACAGGGGGTGGACGTCCAGGTGTCCAGCTGGCGCCGCATGTCATCCAACAGCTTCAGTCCCATGGCCAAGATTGGGGGCCAGTACGTCAACAGCCAGAACGTGGTGATGGAGGCCAAGGACAACGGTTTCGTCGAAGGCATCGTGCTGGATGCCAACGACAACGTGTCCGAAGGCAGCGGCGAGAACATTTTCCTGGTTATCGACGACCGGATTTATACGCCGCCGGTGGCCAGTTCGATCCTGCGGGGCATCACCCGCGACAGCGCCATCACGATTGCGCGCAGCAAGGGGTTCGATGTGCGCGAGGAATTCATTTCGCGCGAAATGTTGTATCTCGCCGACGAGATTTTCTTCTCCGGGACGGCCGCCGAGATTACGCCGGTTCGGTCGGTGGATCGCATGCCGGTGGGCAGCGGCCAGCGGGGTCCGATCACCAAGGAGATCCAGGCGACCTTCTTTGGCATCGTGGAGGACGGCTCCCACGATGAATGGGGCTGGCTCGAGGCCGTTCCGCTCGACTGAACCGGAAGGTTGCCGGCTCCGGGTTGAGAACCATTCCATTTGGTCAGGGAGTTCCGGCACATCGGTGGCAGGTTCGACCGGAACCGAGATGCGAAGCTGGACCTGTCCTTCCGGTCTGCAACAGCAATCGGCAGCCGCGGACCGCGGTGGCAGACGCGACATTGAGCCCATGACCAGACGCCTTTCTCCGGCCGTCTGCCCAGCGGTTGACAGGCCGTAGGTTGACAAGTGCACATAGAGAGGACAATTCAGGTCCCATGACCATGCGTGCCGACTACATCTGGATGAACGGCGAAGTGATGCCGTGGGACCAGGCCACCGTTCATGTCTTTGCCCATGCCCTGCACTATGGCTCCAGCGCCTTCGAGGGTATTCGTGCCTACGACATCGACGGAATCCCGCACTTGTTCCGGGCCCGGGAGCACTACGAACGGCTTCTGTTCAGCTGCAAGGTGGCCCGCATGGAGTCGCCGCTCGACGTGGACGGGTGGGTTGACGTGACCAAGCAGGTTCTGCGGGCCAACCGGCTGGCCGCCGCCTACATCCGGCCGCTGGTCTTCCGGGGCTACGATTCGCTGGGCGTGGACGGCCGGGGTTGCCCTGTGGACGCAATTTTGGGGGCAATTCCGTTGGGCCGGTACTTGGGCGAGGAGGCCATTGAACAGGGGGTGGACATCCAGGTATCCAGCTGGCGGCGTGTTGCATCCAACAGCTTCAGTCCCATGGCCAAGATTGGCGGCCAGTACGTCAACAGCCAGAATCTGGTAATGGAAGCCCATGACAACGGGTTTGTCGAAGCCATTGGCCTGGACGCCAACGACAACGTGTCGGAAGGCAGCGGCGAGAACATTTTCCTGGTTATCGACGACCGGATCTATACGCCGCCGATGGCCGGTTCGATTCTGCATGGCATCACGCGCGCCAGCGCCATCACCATTGCGCAAAGCAAGGGTTTCGAAGTGCGGGAAGAGTTCATTTCACGCGAAATGCTGTACCTCGCCGACGAGATTTTCTTCTCCGGGACGGCCGCCGAGATCACGCCGGTCCGGTCGGTGGACCGCATGCCGGTGGGCAGTGGACGGCGGGGTCCGATCACCAGGGAGATCCAGACGACCTTCTTTGGCATTGTGGAAGACGGTACCCACGACGAATGGGGCTGGCTTGAGGCCGTTCCGCTTGATTAAAGAGATGGAGGCACCATGTCCGACAAGGAGTTCAGACACATAGGTCTTCCCTACCTAAGGTTCGATCAGGCCCGGGACCTGAGGCTGGACCTGTACCTGCCCCGGACCGATCATCCGGCGCCGCTGCTGGTTTGGATCCACGGCGGGGCCTGGATGCACGGGGACAAGTCGGATCCTCCCGTGCTGCCCATGGTCGACGAGGGCTGGGCCCTGGCCAGCATCCAGTACCACTTCAGCCACGAGGCTTTGTTCCCGGCCCAGATTCACCAGTGCAAGGCGGCCATCCGCTGGCTGCGGGCCCAGGCGGCGCGCTTTGGTTTCAATGCCGAGCGGGTTGGCGTCCTGGGGGCTTCCGCCGGCGGACACCTGGCGGCCCTGCTGGGGACTTCCAACGGACAGGCGGGTCTGGAGGGCGATCTGGGCGAGCACCGGGACCAGTCGAGTTCGGTGCAGGCGGTGGTCGACTTGTTCGGCCCCACGGACTTCATGCGCCTGCCGGACCATCCCAGCGACCTCGATCATGCCGCGCCCGACTCGCCGGAGGGCCTACTGCTCGGCGGTGCCGTGGCCGATCATCCGGACCGCGTGGCCATGGCCAATCCCATCACCTGGATTTCGGAAGACACTTGTCCGTTCCTCATTCTCCACGGTCAGGCAGACATGATTATCCCCTGGCAGCAGAGCCGGTTGCTGGCCGATGCCCTGGTGGACAACGGATCCCATGTCGAGTTCAGGCTTCTCGGACGGGCGGGCCACGGCGGTCCGGAGTTCCACGAGGCCGAACAGGGCGAAGCCATCCGGGCCTTTTGCCGACGGCATCTGCTGGCTTGACGATTCAAGGGGATATCCGGGTTCCCCAGGACTCGGCGTAGCGGTCGGGTTGCCTCGGACAGGGACAGGTCGCAGTACACACCTGTCCCTGTTTCAGTTCCATTGATGCTGGTCCGGGCCGGACATCGATCTTCCTGGCGCAACTGTCGGCCGCGCAGAATCCAGCTCTCGCATGGCTTTATTGGGTGATTTCCGGCGTCCTGTGCCACTGCAACCGGCGTCGGCTCCCCAATGTCGCTACGTTTCGCAGAACGGCTCAAATACGGGTGCCGAGAGCCGCATCAACTGCTCCAACTCCTGACCGGCCTGGTCCCAGGCTGTCGGCAGCACGGCCAATACCGCTTCGATGCTGCCGCACTGTGCGTAGTACGACTTGCCCAGAAGTTCGGCCCACTCGGCCACGGCGGCCTGTTGCTGGAAGTAGCGGTTGGGTTCCCCCACCGCGTCCCAGCCGATGTTCGTCTCCAGTTCCACAAACTCAGATTGCAACATGTCACGGTAACGCAGCCTGGCAGTCGCCATCAGGCCCTCTGGGACTTCGCCCAGGGGCCGCACTTCATAGAGAGCCGTTACGTTGGAACGGAATCCGATCTCACCGAAGTCCTCCGTGTCGTCGCGAAACGACTCATCGGCCTTGGCCCGGTTTTCGTAGCCCAATAGGCGGTATTTGCGCACCGTTTCGGGATTGAACTCGACCTGGATGCGCGCATCCCGCGCTATTTCGTGAAAGACGGCTATGGCCGGTCCGGCCAGAAACGTTTCCTCGGCGTTCCGGTCCTCAATGTAGTGGTAGGTACCATTGCCCCGGTTGGCCAACCGTTCCATCATCACGTCGTTGTAGTTGCCACCAATACCCACGCCCACAGTGGTCAGTGTCGCTTGGCGTTGGGCCTGTTGGTCCACCAACTCCAGGATTTGATCGGGACCGGTCGCGCCCACGTTGCCCACACCGTCGCTGAACAGCACCAGGCGCACGCGCTGGCCCTTCAGCATTTCATCTGCCGCCAGCTCATAGGCCAGCCGCAATCCTGCTTCGGCATAGGTGGACCCCGAGGTATGCAGCCGTTGAATGTCATGCTTCAAATCAGCAGGGTCTTCCATGTCGGTGAGGGGCGCCAAAACCACAGCCTGGTCGCTGTAAATCACCACGGCAGCCTTGTCGGCCGGGTGTGCCTGGTCCAGCAACCCCAGCATGATGCGCTTGGCTGCCTCCAAACGATTGTCGGCATTCATGCTGCCACTGACGTCCACAATGAAGATCAGGGTCACGGGCTCCCGTTCGTCGGGGAAGGCCGGTGCCGCCACGCCAACGCGCAACAGAACGTAGCCTTCCAGGGCAAAGGGCGCAGGGGCGGCGTCCAGGTGCAGGGACAGACCGTTCACCGCGGCCGCAAAACCTCCATCGAAGGCATTGACATATTCCTCGATGCGTACCGACTCGGGTGGGGGCAGCCAGCCGTCATGAAGATAGCGCCGACCCAACGCATATGACGCGGTGTCGCCGTCCAGCGCGAAGGTCGAAAAGGCATCCTCATCGGCATCAACAAACGGATTGACCCCATAATCCTCGAAGTACATCAGGGGCAAGGCTTGATTGTTCGGGTTGGCCGTACCGCCCGCTTCGGGTGGTATGTCGGCGGCCGGTTCTTCCATGGTTGTTGCAGCGGCATCGAACGGCGGCTGCCTGTCAGCCTTTCCACCAGACAGGGCGTCACCGGGACTGGCGGATGCAGGTGCGCAGCCAAGACCTGCCACACCTGCCATCAACCACAACCAAGTCCAAAGCGTTACGGTTCGGAAACACATGCGATTCCCTCTCAAGGAATGGGGAGCGAAGCCAACAGGAGGAGGGTGGCTCCGCTTGGCGGACTGGCCTTGCAACAGGTTGCCCGAAGTTAAGAAAGCTTCGGGCCCACAGGGTACTGATTGCCGACGCCTGGAGTGTAGCCTAGCCGGATTCCGGCCCTTGGTTGGAGCCGGCCCGTTCCGCCCCCTGGGTTGCCTGGCGGGCCGGAACCGTATCCTTGAAGCCCGGGGCAAACCGTGCGAGCTGTTCCTCGCACAACATCTGCCCGTTCCTCATCCTCCATGGCCAAGCGGACATGATCATCCTCTGGCGGACAACGGGCCCATGTCGAGTTCAGGTTGCTCGGACAGGCCGTCCACGGTGGCCTGAAGTTCCGCGTGCCCGAACCGGGCGAGGCCATCCGGGTCTATCGCCGCTGCCATCTGCTGGCTTGACGGCCCGCGGGCCCAGGGCTGGTACCACGGCTGCGGGTCCGGACAACTCTGTCCGGGAGATAGTGCAGGGCCCGCACACATTCACGGATTCATCGCTGGAAGGGGGGCAAAGTGCTAGACTCCGGCGCTCAACCGCCCTGAACAATCGATCCCAAAGAACCAGTCCGTGGCTGCACCGGTCGGGTACGCCCCGACGGTGAACAGTCCGGTTCCACGCTCCGCGTGAATCGGAGCGTGGCCGGGTGACGGCCCATGGGTTGAAGTTCCTGAATCCGAAAATCCCACCGTCCCTGCATTCCGACCGATGTCGAATCCACAAACCAACGGGTCTGCGAACGCACACGCCAACGAGGCGAAGCGCCGGATCCTGGAGATCGATGATCTGGCGGTCCACTTTCTGTTGGAGCGGGCGACGGTTCGGGCGGTCAACGGTGTGACCTTGAACCTGGACCGAAATTCCACCTTGGGCATCGTCGGCGAAAGCGGGTGCGGCAAGAGCGTGACCGCCCATTCGATCATGCGGCTGGTGAAGTCGCCGCCGGGCAAGGTTGTCAACGGTGCCATTCGCTACTGGTCGAAGGATGCGGACATGCCCGTCGACTTGACCAGTCTGGCCCCCACCGGCCCGGAAATCCGTCGGATCCGGGGCAGTGAGATTTCAATGATCTTCCAGGAGCCGATGACCTCGCTGAACCCCCTGCACACCGTGGGGCGCCAAATCGCGGAGTCCGTGGCCCTGCACCAGGACCTCTCTCGGCGGGATGCCTTGGATCGCGCCCGCGAAATGCTGGCCCTGGTGCGCATCGCCTCTCCGGAGCAGCGTGTGCGCGAGTTTCCGCACCAGCTGTCGGGCGGTATGCGTCAGCGGGTCATGATTGCCCTGGCCCTGTCCTGCAATCCGCAAATCCTGATCGCCGACGAACCCACGACCGCACTGGATGTGACGGTACAGGCACAGATCCTGGATCTCATGAACCGTCTGCGCGAGGAGTTCGAGTCCTCGATTGTCCTGATCACCCACAACTTGGGCGTCGTGTCCCAGATGTGCGACCAAATCGCCGTCATGTACCTGGGGAAAGTGGTCGAGTACGGCACGGCGCGGGACATTTTCAAGCGCTCCAAGCACCCCTACACGGAGGGGTTGCTGAACTCGGTGCCGGTGTTGGGCCGACGCCAGCGGCAGCTGGTGCCCATTGAAGGCATGGTGCCCAATGCAACCGATGCCGTGGTCGGCTGCGCGTTCGCGGACCGCTGTCCGGCTGTGATGCAACGATGCCGCGAAGCGGAACCTCCCCTGCGGGAGACTGAATCTGGCCATTTGGCAGCTTGTTGGCTGCACGAATGAAACATTGTTTTTTTTTCAATCAGGAGACTATGTCCCATGCATAGGTTGTTGACGCTGGTGGCCCTGTTGCTTGCCAGCTTGTTGGTGCTGGCCGCCTGCGGTACACCGGCCGGTCCTGAAGAGGCTGCGCCTGTCGAGGTGGAAATAGCAGAGGAACTGGCCGCGCCGGTGCCGTATGAATTTGGCACGTTGCCGGGTGGCGGCTCGGGCGAGGTGGCCCGTTATCCACTGTCTGACCTGGTCCAGTACCGGGCGCTTGACGAATACCATCAGCCGGCGTTCATGGACGCTTTCGTAGCCGACGGTACGCTGCCGCCCGTGGAGGAACGGCTCCCACCGGAACCCATGGTGATTCCGACCGCCGGCATGTCCGACGGTCAGGGAGTCTACGGCGGGGTATGGCGCGACTTCTCAGCGGTCCAGACCGAAGGCTGGAACCTCTGCGCCCGCGAGACCCAGGGTTGGTTTGGCATCAACTACATCTATTCGGAAGCCCTGGTGGACTCGGCACCGGTGTTCATGCGCTCCGATGACTTCGCACCCTTCCCCAACCTGGCCAAGAGCTGGGAGTGGAGCGAGGACGGCATGCAGCTGACCATGACCCTCATGCAGGGTGTCAAGTGGTCCGACGGCGCGCCGTTCACCATGGAGGACATCCGCTTCACCTGGGAAGACAACATCCTGGATCCGAATGTGCCTTCCTGGAAGACACCGACCTCGTGGGAAATCGACGGGACTCCGGTCACGATCGACTTCCACGACGACTACACGTTCACCTGGAACTTCCCGGTGTCCTTCCCGGTCCAGAAGATCTTCGACATGGACTTCCTGGACTTCACGATCTGCCCGGCCCATGTTTTGAAGCCGCACCATCCCGCCCACGGCGGCGTGGACTACGAGGCCTACGAAACATCGCTGCCGCCCCTGGACCTGCCTCCGGTTTCCCTCGGCCCCTGGGTCGCGGTGGAGTACAAGACCGACGAGTTCATGGTCATGCGGCGCAACCCCTACTACTGGAAGGTGGACGAGGCCGGCAATCAGTTGCCCTATATGAATGAAGTGACCTTCCAGAAGGGTGAGAGCGGCATTGGCCGTACGCTGGGCACGCTTGGTGGATCCATCGATCACACAAACCTGGAGAACCCCAGCACCTACATCGAGACCACCAAGCGGCAGCAGGAAGAGGACGCCCATTTCTACGTGGCATGGGGCCCCGAGGCGCTGGGCTTCCCGATTGAGTTCAACCTCTCCCTCAGCCACGGTGTGGAGAACGAACGCGACCAGGCCCTGCGGGAACTGTTCCGCGACGTGCGCTTCCGCAAGGCGGTTGCCTATGCCCTGGATCGGGACGGCATTGCCCAGTCGGTGGTGCGCGGTCCGTTCCTGCGCGGCTTCCCCGGCGGCATTGTTCCGGGGGCGGTCGAGTTCGACATCGACTCGGTGGTGAACTATCCCTATTCGCCGGGTTCGTCTCGGAAGCTTCTGATAGAAGAGCTTGGTTTCGAGGATACCAACGGCGACGGCATCCTGAATTGGACGAGCGGTCCGCTGGCAGGCGAGGAACTGATCATCGGCCTCAATACCAGTGAGGACGCCGCCGCCACCCAGGGCGTCGGTGAAGCCGCCTCCGCACTCTTGCGGGATGTGGGCATCGAGATCAACATGCGCGTCATGCAGGGCCCGGCTCTGGGTGACGCCAACACCAACGGTACGTGGGAGATGCGCGTCACGCGCACCGGCCAACACTACCTGACTCCGTTCACGCGCTGCACCGACCTCGGTCCCGTGACCAAGGAGTACGGCCCGCATCGCGAAGGCGCCGAGCCGCGCGTGCTGCTGGACTTCGAACAGGAGCTGATCGATATCATCAACGCCTTTTGCCTCGAGCCGGATGCAGCCAAGCGCGGCGAGCTGATGTCGCAGTACAACGAACTCTTCACCGGGAACGTGTACCACGCCGGCTCCATCATCGGCCGCTACGGCCTGGCCATGGCCAAGCGCTTCAAGAACATTCCAACCGGTGCGCCACCGTTCTTCGTCCACTGGACGTGGGGCAACGTGCGTCCCGAGCAGATGTGGATTGCCGAAGAGGATCAGGACCTCGTGCCTGAGATTCGCCCCGGCGAAATTCCCGTCTACAACTAGCGATTGGCAAGGTTGACCCATTCGGGGGGAGGAGCCGAATGGCTCCTCCCCCCGAGGACTTGCCGTTCGATCGATTTATCGTCTTGAGAGTGGATAGCAGTTCCCGTTTGCAGGGCAAGGCATGGTTTCCTACCTGATCCGGCGACTGCTGTCCGCCGCTACCGTGCTGCTGGTGGTCAGTGCGATTTCCTTCGTGGTGATCCAGCTGCCGCCTGGCGACTTCACGGACATCTACAAGGCTCAGCTCATTACGCAGGGGGGCCTGACCGAGGCCGAGGCGGAAGCCGCGGCCGAGGAAATGCGCGCCCGGTACGGCCTTGACGTACCCGTCCCGGTCCAGTACGTAA
This sequence comes from Caldilineaceae bacterium, assembly GCA_965219935.1. GTDB lineage: Bacteria > Chloroflexota > Anaerolineae > Caldilineales > Caldilineaceae > Bin34. The sequence goes on from CBDCOU010000003.1 coordinate 4,569,829, forward strand.
ACTGGATCATCGGTATCGTGACCCGCGGCGAGTTCGGGTACTCGTTCCGCTACAAGGAGGATGTCGGCAGCCTGATTGCCGAGCGGCTGCCCCGCACGATTGGCCTGGCGGCCGCCGCCCACGCCACGTCCACGATTGTGGGCCTGCTTGTGGGCATTTTCGTGGGCCAGCGGCAGTACTCCGTGAGTGACAACGTCGCGGCCGTGGTGGCCTTCATCCTGACCTCCCTGCCGCGCTTTTTCCTGGCGCTGGTCATCATCTACATCCTGGTCTTCACCTTCGACCAGCAGAGTGTCACCTCGTTCTATTCGCCCGAATACGTGGTCGCACCCTGGTCCGTGGGCAAGTTCCTGGATCTGCTCAAGCATGTCTGGCCGGTCATCGCCATTGCCGGCCTGGGGGGCGTGGCCCGCAACCTGCGGGTTATGCGCGGCAATCTGCTGGACGTGCTCAACGCCCAGTATGTGATTACGGCCCGCTCCAAGGGCATTACGGAGCGGCGCGTCGTCAACCGGCACGCCGTGCCCAACGCCCTGCACCCGATTGTGGCCTATCAGGGCACGGCCATTCCCTACATGGTTCAGGGGGAACTGGAGGCCGCCATCGTGCTGAGCCTGCCGACCGTCGCCCCCATGTTCTACGGCTCGCTGCGCAACCAGGACATCTACATCACGGGCAGCATCCTGCTGCTTTACGGTGCGCTCCTGGTCGCGGGCAATCTTCTGTCGGACATCTTCCTCGCTGTTCTCGATCCGCGCATCCGCTATTCCTGAGCCGGTGCGCCTTGTCCATCATGGCCGTTTCGAAGGAGAACATTCCCGTCCTTGCCGACAGTGCCTTGGCCGAGGCCTTGGATGCCGGCGGCGGCCAGGAAAGCAGTGAGACCTATTTCCAACTGGTCAGCCGGCGGTTCATGCGCAGCCGGATCTCGCTGCTGGGTGGTCTCATGATCCTGATGCTGGCCATCCTGTCGATCTTCTCGGACTTTTTCTCGCCGACCGATCCGACGGAAATTGACATGCAGGCGACCTTTACCCCGCCGCAGAGGGTTCGCTTTACCAACGTCGAAGGGCGGTTCAGCCTGCGGCCTTTCACCTACCTGCAGGTGTACGACTTTCACCCGGAGACCCTTGAACCTGTGTGGGTCGACGACGAGAGCCGGGAGTATCCGGTGAGGTTCTTTGTCAAGGGGTGGGAATATGAGATCCTGGGATTCATTCCCATGGACCGGCATCTGTACGGCGTCGAGGATGGCGGCACGGTCTACATCCTCGGCACCGACAAGCTGGGCCGGGACCTGTTCGGCCGCATGTGCCAGGCTGGGCGCATATCCCTGGCCCTGAGCCTGTTCGCGGGCCTGATTTCGATTGCCGTTGGATCCGTGCTGGGGGTCATCTCCGGCTACTACATGGGTTGGATCGACGGTCTGCTGCAGCGGTTTGTGGAGGTGGTGCAGTCCATTCCCGCCCTCCCGCTGTGGATGGCCTTGGCCAGTGTCGTGCCCATCACGTGGGATCCGCTGCTGGTCTTCGTGATCATGGCTTCGATTTTCGCCCTGATCGGATGGACCGTGCTGGCCCGCGAGGTGCGCGGCAAGGTGCTGGCCTTCCGTGAAACCGACTTTATCCTGGCGGCCAAGGAGATGGGGGCTTCCGATCTGCGGGTGATTTTCCGCCACCTGTATCCCCATGCCCTGAGCCATGTGATTGTGGTGCTGACCCTGCAAATCCCCCAGATCATCCTGGCCGAGGCCTTCCTCAGCTTCCTGGGCCTGGGCATCCAGGAGCCGCTGATCAGCTGGGGCTACCTGATGCGTGATTCGAACAGCCTGGAGACCCTGGGAGTCAATCCCTGGATCCTGTCTCCCGCCGCGTTTATCGTGATCGCCGTGCTGGGCTTCAATTTCCTGGGGGACGGCCTGCGCGATGCGGCCGATCCCTACGCAACCGCCTGAGGTTTCGCCATGGCTGCCGATGTCCGGACCGTCGTTTCCGAAATTGAGACGACGATCGGCAACACCATTTTGGATGTCAGGGACCTGAAGCAATGGTTTCCCATCCGGCGCGGCCTCCTGCAGCGGGTGGTGGGGCACGTCAAGGCGGTGGACGGCGTGAGTTTCCGTCTGCTGGAACGGGAATCGCTCGGACTGGTCGGCGAGAGCGGCTGTGGCAAGACCACGGCGGGCCGCACGATCCTGCGGCTGTACGAGCCGACCGGGGGCGAGGTCTGGTACACGCGGGAGGACGGCTCACAGGTCGAACTGACATCCCTTACCCCGCAGGAAATGAAGGTTCACCGGCGCGAACTGCGCATGATCTTCCAGGATCCCTTCTCGTCGCTCAATCCGCGGCTGACGGTCATGGACATCATCGGGGAACCGCTGATCATCCATGGCGTGACCCGCAAGCGTGCCGAAATCGAACGGCGCGTGGGTGAACTGATGGAGGCGGTTGGCCTCAACCCGAACTACATGGGGCGCTACCCCCACGAGTTCTCAGGCGGACAGCGCCAGCGCATCGGACTGGCCCGCACCCTGTCGTTGAACCCACGGATCATCATTGCGGACGAACCGGTCTCGGCCCTGGACGTGTCCGTCCAGGCCCAGGTCCTGAACCTCCTCCAGGAACTCAAGGAACAGCTGGGTCTGACGCTGCTGTTCATTGCGCACGACCTGAGTGTCGTCGAGCACATCTGCGACCGCATTGCGGTCATGTACCTGGGCCACATCATGGAGATCGATGACGCCGAGGATCTCCTGCGCAACCCGGCTCACCCCTATACGGAGGCTCTGGTGTCCGCCGTACCGCCGGCCGATCCGGACGTGCGCATGGAACGCATCATTCTGGAGGGCGATGTGCCCAGTCCCTCCAACCCTCCGAGCGGCTGTGTCTTCCATCCCCGCTGCCGCCATGCGGAGGATGTCTGCCGCACGGAGTTTCCGCCCATGGTTGATTTGGGCGATGGCCACCTAAGCCGCTGTCATTTCGCGGCCGACCTCGAACTCCAGGGAGTGGACTGAGGTGAACGGGGTGTCCGGAGTCGTGCGGGGCTGGAGTGCCGCGGCCTGGCTGGTGCCGGTGATCGGTCCCGTGCTGGCACTGCTCGCGGGCGGTCATTCCCTGTCCCGCCACCATGCCCTGCAGTCCCTGGTGGTCAGTGCCGCCGCCGTGGGTGTGTTCCTCGCCTGGGCCGCCGTCGCGTGGATGTTGACGTGGATCCCAATCGTGGGTGCAACGTTGGGGGCCATGCTGTTTGCGGCGGTGCCGTTGGTTCTGGCCACCACCCTGGCGGCCCACATCTCCGGGCTGGTGTATGCCTGGCAGGGCCGCTTCACACTGGTACCCCTGTACGGCGGTCTGCTGAGGACCGTGCTGGGTTCCGCGGACTGACGGACGGGGCCGGGCACCTCAACCGATATGCCGAAACCGGCGTTCCGGATCTGCCTGCGCCAACGCGCAACGCGCGATCCCGGCGTGCAGCACCGGCGGCACCCAGTGCTGCCGGGTTCCTGTGGTAGTCGTGTCGGGTTCGATTCGGCGGCTGGGTTTATCCGTTTCCCTGGCTGTCCGGCTGTTCAAGGAACAGCAACGAACGCCAGTCGGCTTGGCCCAACCACACCGCCGTCACTTCCACCATGGTGCGGCCTTGTCCTGCTTGATGCCAGTTGGCCTCGATTTGGGCAAGTGACGCGCCGGACAGTTTCGTCTTCAGCAGTGCGTGCATGCCGGTGATGCGATCGTCCAGGGCCTCCTGGACTTTGCGCTCGGCCTCCTGGATTTTGCGCTCGGCCTCTGCTTGGACTGCCTGCGTCTTGCGCTCGGCCTCCTGGATTTTGCGCTCGGCCTCCGCTTGGACTGCCTGCGTCTTGCGCTCGGCATCCAACTTGGGTTCGCGCCAGAGACCCCGGTCCGGGTCCCACCACTGCAGCCGATGCCGATCTTCCGGTTCGTCCGGCATGTCGACATCCACGTCGCGGGCCGCGGCCGGCAACATGCGGATGTCGACCGCCAGTACTTCGCTGCGGTACACGGGCCAATCCCCATCGCGCGGCTGTCGCGGGATGCGGACATAGTTCCCCGTGTCGTCCAGTCGCCAGCCCCAGAACGAAACGCCGTCCGCGTCCACCGGCGGTGCATGGCCCTCCGGGTCGTACAGCCAGTACTCCGCAATGCCGATGGCGGCATAGGCGTCCAGCTTTGGTCCCAGGTCCATCCGCCACGTGGATTCGGAAAGGACCTCCAGTACCAGCAGTGGGGGCGGGTCCACTTCCAGCTTGCAAGCGCGGGGCAGTGGTTCGCCCAGCGCAAACACCTTCGGCAACACGGCCACGTCCGGAACGAGGTGTCCCTTGTCATGGAACTCGTGGTCCGGCCCCAGGATCTGCCGGACCGCGTCCGACAGATGCACCGTGAATTCGCGCGGCACACACCGGCCCCGCCGGACCTCCACGGTATCTTGGAAGGATGCAAGGGCGTGTTTGTGCGCTTCGCTGGTCAAGTAGGTAACCCCGTCCACGCCGTAGTCCGGATCCGTCGTGTAGTCGTCGTCGTACTCATAGGCAGGGTTGTAGGGATAGGCCGGGTCGTAGTGGAGCAGGGCCATGATCGCATCCCGCCAGGCCGGACTGCCGGGTGCCGATGCAGATGTCCGTGGTGGCAATGCGACGGCCGCAGTCCCATTGAATGGTCGGTCCGCCATCCCGTTCACGGTGCTGCTGTTGGTTTCGATCCGTTCCTGTTCTTGTACCTTCGGCGTGGCCATGGCCGCGCTCCTGCTGCCTCCGAATGTCTGCCTGCCATTGTAGTACGTCCCCAATCGGCGGCCTGTCACGGTCATCCTCCGGGGCACTGTTTCAACTTGGTTAATTTGGGTTCGGGACCCAATTGCCTCTCAAACCTCTGCGCCGGGGTGTTGCCGAACCAATTGCCAGCAGGCAAGGCGGGGTGCCGGGCACCGGTCCGCCCACGGATGAACAGCCAGGTTCGTCAAGGTCACCACTGTGCTTCGCCGGCCGCGCCTGTTTGGTTCGGCGCCCATCCATTGGAAGGCGTCACGGCACTACCGAGAGTCGGTGTCGCGGGATGGCGGGACATGGTCAGGGCCGTGGTCGTGATCCGGGTCCCCCAGCAGGGACCGCCACTCGTTCGGTACCTGCTGTACCTTTCGGATGCGGTTCATCACATCCGGCGGAGGACCGTCCCGATGCCAGGCGGCCTCGATTTGGTCCAGTTCCACCGATTCCAGCCCCGTCCCCAGATATGCGCGCAGCAGACCGATCGCCAATTGCGTCCGTTCGCGTTCCCGGTCGGTCTCGCGGTCGCGCCAGCTGCCCGCGTCCGGGTCGTACCACTGGAAGCGTGGAGGGGGCCTGTATTCCTCGGGCAGGCCCTGCATGGCCTCCGTCTCTTCCCGCACATTCGGCAGCATGCGGATGTGCGTGTCGAACACCTCGCTCCAGTACGCGTCCACGCCCCCGGCCGACAGTGCCGGCTCGGGTACCACCCGGCGGTATGCCCCGCCCTCCAGCCGGTACATCAGCAGCCCCCGGGGCGAACCCGTACGGCGCTTGCCGCCGAGGTCGTAGATCAGGTATTCGGCGACCCCCGCCGCCTCATACAGGTGCTTCTTGTAGTTGAGATCCCGGTTTGCGGAGCCCTTGGACAACACCTCCAGCACCAGCCGGGGTACCGGCGCACCCAGGTCCAGGCGCAGGACGCCCTTGGGCATGAACCGTTCCCGCTCCGGCATCGCCATCGCGGTCCGCACCAAGAGATCCGGGCGCACGCCTTTCTTGACCGGGTGGCGCTCGGCGGTGGCCCGGTTGACGCGCGCGACGGTGTCCGGTCGGAAACGGACGGCCCCCTCGTAGTCCGCCTCCAGGTCTGTCCGCTCAAGGGGGTCGGCCGCCGACTCCTCCATGCGCTCCTGGATGAGCCGGGCCCGTCGTTCGGCGGGGCGTTCAACCCCGTCCTCGTCGTATTCATCGAGATGGACGCCCTCGGCACCGTAGTCGGGGTCGGTGGTCCAGTCGTGGTCGTACTCGTGGGCGACATCGTAGATGAACTCCGGGTCGAAATGGCCCAGCTCCTCAAGGCCGGCACGCCATTCGGCCAGGTGCTCCCGCCGCCAGGTGCTCCGCGCCTCGCGCGCCGCCCGCGTCATGGTGGGGTCGGCATCCGGGTGCGGCTCCGGCCCGCGTCCGTTGGCCGCCACCGGCGTCCATGTCCGTTCCCGCACGGCTGTGTCCATGCTTGGCCTCCGGTTCCGTATCGGCTCCATTCTACTCCCATCCTTCACCGGGCACCGGCGCGGATGTCCGTGGTGGCAATGCGACGGCCACTGGCCCGTTGCATGGTCGGTCTGCCATTCCGTTGACGGCCCTGTCGTGGGTCCCGCTCCGTTCCTGTTCCTCTACCTTCGGCGTGGCCATGGCCGAACTCCTGCGGGGCTCCGGGGTCGGTCCGCCACTGTAGTGCGCCCCGAATGGGGACCTGTCATGCTCCTTTCCTTTCAACGCGGCAATCGCAAGCAACGGTGTTTCGGCCTCGTATCGGCTTCTCGTTAGAATGGGTTCTGGCAGGTGCCGGTCGATTTCCTGTCGGCTGCCGCACCGAGCCATTGTTCAACCTGGATAGGAGTAACCGCATGAGCAAGTCGTCAGCGCGCCTGAACCGCAGGCAGTTCCTTACCCTGGCCGGTGCCGGAGCCATTGCCACGGGCCTTGCGGCCTGTGTGCCCGCCGCACCCGTCGGCGATGCCGGGGACGGTGCCATGGAGGACGTCCAGCTGCAGTTCGTGACCAATCACGGCGATGTTGAGATTCCGTTCTTCCAGCAGGTAGTGGACAACTTCACCGAGGCCAATCCCCATGTCCAGATCGACCTGCTGAATGTTTCCACGGAGTACTACACCAAGATCAACACGCAGGGGGTCGGGGGCGATCTGCCGGATATCTTTTACACCCGGACGTTCGACGTGGTCCCCTACGCCTCCAAGGAGTGGACGGTCAACCTGCAGCCGCTGGTGGAGCGGGACAGTGTCGACTCCGACGATTTCTGGGAAGCGGAAGTTGAACAGATCACGTACCAGGGCGATCTGTATGCCCTTCCCTATGACTTCTCAAACCTGGGCGTTGCCTACAACATCAACATCTTCAACGAGGCGGGCATAGAGGTTCCGGACGGCAGTTGGGACTGGGACGGCCTGCGCACCGTGGCCGAAGCGCTCACGACTCGGGAAGACGGCCGCACCACCCGCTGGGGATGGGCTGCCCACCCCTGGCCCTGGGTCTGGGTTGGCATCATTGCGGCCAACGGCGGCGGCATCCTCAACGAGGATCAAACCGAGTGCATTATGGCCTCGCCCGAAAACATCGAGACCCTCAACTACTTCAAGGGCCTTTGGTCCGACGGCGTCATCCCGGAGGCCGGTGCCATGCCACAGGGGGTGGAGGGGTTCTCCGCCGGCATTCTGGCCATGACCACGATGGGTTCCTGGGCCACGCAGTGGCGCCGTGCGGCGATCGGCGACAAATTCGACTGGGATGTGACCGCCTACCCGTTCGGTTCCGAGGGGCGCCGGGCCGTGTCGGCCGCAGGTGGCGCTTGGGGCATTGCGACCAACTCCGACCACGTGGAGGAGACCTGGCAGTTCAATGTGCACCTGACCAGCACGGAGTCGACCAACATTCTGATCTCCGAACCGGTTCGCTCCATCCCGGGACGCAAGTCCTCGGTGCCGGCTTGGACCGCGGCGGCTGCCCGCGAGGATCTGCCACCGCGGAACGTCGAAGTCTTTGCCGAAATGATGGAGGATGCCTACTCGGAACCGTTCCCGAGCTATTGGAAGGACCTGGAGACGATCTGGTTCAATCGGGTGGCACCGCTGATTTCGGGTGGTGACCCGACACTGGACGTGGCCGAGTCCCTGGGCAAGTTCCAGGACGAGGTCAACGAGCTCATAGCCATTTCCTAAGTGCGGTTGACCCTGTATGGGTTGGTCGCCGAGAGGCGGGGCCGCCACACGCGGCCTCGCCTTCCCTGATTCAACAACGCCGCCTGACCGTTGATTGCCCTGCCCAAGACTTCCAGGGCCCGGCGCGACGCGCTGGAAGGCTACATCTTCCTGATTGTGGGTGCGACGATGGGCGCCATGCTGTTTGCGAGGACACCCATGGTGCGGGCCACCACCCTGGTGGCCCATGTCTTCGGGTTGGTGTACGCCTGGCAGGACCGCTTTACGCCGGTACCGTTGTAGGCACTAAGTAGAAGTGGGCTTCACTCTTGTTCACGGGTCTTCAAGGTCTCTCAAGAGATCGCCTCTCGCCGTGCAGCTTCCCCTGTGCCGCGGGACGGCCGGATACGAGGGGACTCTTCCTCATGCGATTCCGACAGGCGGATTGTACCAAAGCCCGGTTCTACTTTAGTGCCTAGTGCCCCGTTGTACGGCAGTCTGCCGAGGGCCGTGCTGGGTTCCGCGGCCTGACGAACCGACATTGGGCGATTGCGGTTCGCGAGTGCCGTATCCGGAAGATGTGCTTGCCTTGGCGTTTGTTGAGCCCGTTCCGGGTTTTGAATATAATTTTTTGGTGCCTGGTGAGTTTGTTCCCGGCCATTGTTCAATCTAGAATGGAGCATTCACATGAACAAAGCATCAGCGCGCCTGAACCGCAGGCAGTTCCTCACCCTGGCCGGTGCCGGCGCCATCGCCACGGGCTTGGCGGCCTGTGTGCCCGCCGCTCCCGCCGGCGATGCCGGGGAAGTTGCCATGGAGGACATTCAGATTCAGTTCGTGACCAATCACGGCGATGCTGAACAACCCTTTTTCCAGCAGGTGGTGGACAACTTCACGGAAGCCAACCCGCACATCCAGGTTGACTTGCTGAATGTCTCCGCGGAGTACTACACCAAGATCAACACGCAAGGCGTGGGAGGCGATCTGCCGGACATTTTCTATACCCGGACTTGGGACGTGGTTCCCTACGCCTCCAAGGAGTGGACGGTCAACCTGCAACCCCTTGCTGAGCGCGACAACATTGATTTCGACGATTTTTGGGAAGCTGAATTGGAGCAAATCGTCTACAAGGGCGATCTGTATGCCCTTCCCTACGACTTCTCAAACCTGGGCGTTGCCTACAACATCGACATCCTCAACGAGGCGGGCGTAGAAGTTCCGGACGGCAGTTGGAATTGGGACGACCTGCGCACCGTGGCCGAAGCGCTCACGGTGCGGGAAGACGGCCGCACCACCCGCTGGGGATGGTCCGCCCACCCTTGGACCTGGGTCTGGATTGGCATCATTGCGGCCAACGGCGGTGCCATCCTCAACGAGGAACAGACCGAGTGCGTCATGAACTCGCCCGAAAACATCGAGACGCTCAGCTTTTTCAAAAGCCTCTGGACCGACGGCATCATCCCGGAGGCCGGCGCCATGCCACAGGGGGTGGAAGGGTTCTCCGCCGGCCTGCTGGGCATGACCACGATGGGTTCCTGGGCCACGCAGTGGCGCCGCGGGGTGATCGGCGACAAATTCGAATGGGATGTGACTGCGTATCCATTTGGGTCCGAAGGACGCCGGGCTGTCTCTGCCGGTGGCGGAGCATGGGGAATCGCCACCAACTCCAATCACATTGAAGAGACTTGGCAGTTCAATGTGCATCTGACCAGTACGGAGTCGACCAACATCCTAATCTCCGAACCGGTCCGCTCAATCCCGGGACGCAAGTCCTCGGTTCCGGCTTGGACAGCGGCGGCAGCCCGCGAAGATTTACCGCCGCGGAACGTCGAAGTCTTCGCTGAAATGATGGAGGACGCCTACTCGGCACCGTTCCCAGCCTACTTCAAGGATCTGGAGACGATCTGGTTCAACCGGGTGGTACCGCTGATTGCGGGCGGAGATCCTTCGCTGGATGTGGCCGAGTCCCTGGCCAAGTTCCAGGACGAGGTCAACGAGCTCATTGCCATTTCCTAGTGCGGTCGCCCCTTTACGGGTTGGTCGCCGAGAGCGGGGTCGTCACGGACGGCCCCGCCACCCCTGATCCAACAACGCTGCCTGACCGTTGATTGCCCTGCCCAAAACTCCCAGGGCCCGGCGTGAGGCGCTGGAAGGCTACATCTTCCTGCTGCCTTGGCTGTTGGGGTTTCTGCTGTTTACAGCCGGCCCCTTGCTGGCTTCTTTTTACCTGGGATTCACCTCCTACCGAGGAGACCGCAGTTGGCCGGACTGGATCGGGTTCGCCAACTTTACGAAGCTGTTTCAGGACGAGCTTTTCTGGCAGTCCCTGAAGGTCACGGTCGTCTATGCCGTCGGTTTTCTTCCCCCCGGCATGGCGCTTGGTTTCGGCATTGCCCTGTTGATGAATCAGCGGGTCAAAGGTGTCAGCCTTTTCCGCACCATCTATTACCTGCCCTCGGTCATAACCGGTGTGGCTGTGGCCGTCCTGTGGGGATTCGTCTTCCACAAGGAATTCGGCATCCTCAATTCAGTTCTGGGATGGGTTGGTGTCACACCCATTTCCTGGCTGTTCGACTCTCGTTGGGTCATGGTGGCTTTCATCATCATGGGCCTTTGGGGGGTGGGCGATGGGATGATCATCTACCTTGCCGGCCTGCAGGGGATTCCGACGGAGCTTTACGAATCGGCCTCCATCGACGGCGCCCGCCGCATGCGGCGGTTCTGGAACATCACCATTCCGATGATGTCCCCGACCCTGTTCTTCGTGCTGGTGACGGCGCTGATCAAGACGTTCCAGATCTTCACCACCGCGTACATCATGACGCGGGGCGGACCCAACTATGCGACCTATTTCTTCAGCGTCAACATCTACAACACGACATTCGTGTCGCTGCGTTTCGGTTATGCCTCCGCCTTGGCCTGGCTGTTGTTCGTGTTGATCTTCCTGATGACCCTTTTGCTGTTCCGGTCGGCGAAATTCTGGGTTTTCTATGCGGGCGAAAAGGAGGAAGCAGCGTGACAGCCGGCATGGAACAGGCCCCCCAGGCTTCCGGCGACGACGAAGGTCGCAAGCTGAGGCCAGCGGAGACTGTTGTCACCTACATCGTCATCCTGGTCGGGGCTGTTGGGCTCATGTTTCCATTTGCGTGGATGCTGTCGACCAGCCTCAAGCCATTGGACGAGGTGTACAGCTATCCCATCATTTGGATTCCGTCCGAGATCGTCTTTGAGAATTACCTCGAAGTGTTCAAGAAGGTGCCCTTTGCCCGGTACCTCTGGAATTCGTTTGTGCTGTCTGTGCTGGGGATCATCGGCAACATGGCTGGCAGTTCACTGGCTGCCTTCAGCTTTGCCCGGCTGCGCTATCCGGGACGCACCCTGTTCTTCATCATGATGCTGAGCACGATGATGGTGCCCGTCTGGGTAACCATGGTGCCGACCTTCATTATGTTTTCGCGACTCGGTTGGCTGGACACCTACCTGCCGATCCTGCTGCCGGCCTACTTCGCCGTTCCGTTCTTCACATTCCTGATGCGGCAGTTCTTCCTCGGTGTGCCCGTGGAGATTGAGGACTCGGCCCGGATCGACGGCTGTTCCTCCTTCGGGGTGTTCTTCCGGATTCTGATGCCGTTGTCCATTCCGGCCCTGGCCACCGTGGCCATTTTCTCGTTCTTCTTCTACTGGAACGATCTGCTGGGTCCGCTAATCTATCTGCGGTCACAGTTGAAGTTCCCGGTGGCCATGGGAATCGCCTCGTTCCAGACCGAGCAGTATGCGAACTTCGCCCTGATGATGGCCGCCGCCACAATGGCCGTGGCCCCGATGCTGGTGGTCTTCTTCTTCACCCAGCGCCTGTTCATCCAGGGTGTGGTTATCACCGGTGTCAAAGGTTGATCCTGTACCAATTGGAGGTGTATTCGCTCACTGGAGGGTTTGAGATTCGGTTTAGTTCAATTGCATTCCCATGACATCGGGCCGGTCCGGCCTGGAGGGCTCCCATGCAGAACATACTGACGGAACGAGAGGAAGTGGTTGACGGGATGCCCCGCGACGCGCGGGGGTTTTGGCAGCCCGAGGATGGGACGGCGGATCCCAATCCGTTCTTGACCTGGCCCCTGAAGCCGAAGGAGGCCCTGATCTGGCTCAAGGACTACATCTATCCCTGGAACCTCATCTACGCGGCCCTCGCCACACTCACCTGGTACTTCCTGACGCCGGACCTGACGCGTACGTCCGAGTTCCGCTGGGACTGGATCCTGCAGGTCTTTCTCCGCAACCAGGTGATGCTGATCGTCATCGTGAGCGCCTGGCACATCTGGCTGTGGGTCAAGAAGTCGCAGGGGCTGCAGTACAAGTACACCTCGGACTGGATGGGAGCCGGCAAGCGCCAGTTCCTGTGGAACAACCAGGTGCGCGACAACGTCTTCTGGAGCTGTGTCAGCGGCGGCATCACGTGGACCGCCTACGAAGTCCTGATGCTGTGGGCCTACGGCAGAGGCATCATCCCCTACCTGGACCCCGCGGCCGGCCCCTTGCAGATTGTCTGGTTCGTCCTGATTCTGGCGGCTGTTCCGCTGTTCCGGCTGTTCCACTTCTACTGGGTGCATCGGCTCCTGCACTGGCCGCCCCTATACAAGGCCGGCCACTACCTGCACCACAAGAACATCAACATCGGTCCGTGGTCCGGCTTGGCCATGCATCCGATTGAGCACATCCTGTACTACAGCTGCATCCTGATCCACTGGGTGGTGCCGTCCCATCCCATCCACATGATCCTGAATGCGCAGCACGCGTCCTTCACTCCGGCCCAGGGCCATGTGGGGTTCGAGCACGTGATGGTCGGGGAGAAGGGGAAAATCCCGGCCGGCTCCTACTTCCACCAGCTGCACCATCGCTACTTCGAGTGCAACTACGGGGAACCGGACATTCCGTTCGACCTCTGGTTCGGCACGAGCCATGACGGCTCCGCCGAAGCGCATGAGCAGATGCGGGCGAAGAGGCGGGCCGTGCACAACGTGTAATCAGCAGCCTGGTGCATGCCAGCCGTTCCCCTTGGTTCCGGTATTTGGCTCATCCTCCGGCTGGCCGGTTGCTTGACCTCCGTATGGTTGCCGGCGACCTACCTTGGTCGGCCGGGACGTAATGTTTGTTGAGCGAAGCCAGTCTCCGAGAAGTACTTCTCGGAGACTGGCCAAGTCCCTCAGTGGCTTTCAACCTCTCCTGCATTGGAGAAGTTCGTGATTGCGATCTCGCCCTGGGGAAACTCGGCCACAATCTTCAACTGTCCGCCCGCCGCCTCGATGTAGGATCGCAGGCTTGATACGTACATGTCAGTCCGCTGCTCCAGCTTGGATACGGTAGATTGGTTTGCCTTCAGCATCTTGGCCACATCCCGTTGGGTCAGGGTTCTCGCCCGGCGCAACTGGTGCAATGGCATCTCGGCGAGCAACTCTCTCTTCATGTCGTCGATGCGCTGTCGGCGCTCCGGCGGGAAGTCCTTGGTCAGTTCGTTGAACGGATGGCGTCCACTCATTTGATCAGCCCCTCCTTTTGCAGTGCTGCCGAATGTTCATCGTAGAGGTCGGTGGTACTCCTCGTAGAACCGACCGTTGTCTGTCTTGCCGCCGTCGATGAGCAGGATGGACTGCTGACCCGACGGCGATCTGTTGGGCAGGAAGGGTACCTGACTGTCAGCGGGACAACCGGAGCGTACCCGTTCCAGAGGTGCAAAGGTGGCCGGGGAAATCAACCTGTCAGTTGGATGTGGCCAAAGTCAACCGACTGGCCTCGAATAGTGAGTGTTGCCAACTGGACCTGTCCGTGAACTTGCTGCGCTTGCCGGCATCCATGATCATGCCAGGGGAGGGCTGGACGCGAGCGAGAAACCTCCAAGCCTGAACTTTCGAATGTATTCCGGGAGGGTTCGTGGATCCGGACGCACCGACACCGTGACCGGATCCTATACCAATACCTGAGCCCAGGATGCTTGACCTTTAACACAGCTGCCGAGCAGTTACACTTTCAAGTACCTAATCCGGCATGGAGGTCAACGCCATGACCATCGAGCACGCAACGTTAGGCCACGTTTCCGACTTGGTACGTACGGAACTCCCTGGCTACCTTTCCGATGCTTTCGTCATCGCAGAGGTGACCTCGGAAATTTGGCCGGGTCCCGACGGCGACGACTACATCAGAACCCTCGTCATCTTCGAGGACGACCATCCCGAACTTGACGCGCGTGCGCTGAACAAGTTTTCCACCCACATTGATCCCCTGTGCAAGGCGAGGGGTTTTGACCGACCGACTATTGCCTACGCAAACAGAAGCGAGATCCCGGCATGACGACCGGCACCGTCCAGCCGCCCTTTCAACTCCCTGCGCCCATCAGTTGGAGTGAACTCATCGCTGCTGGGCAGGCAAACCTGGCTCCCCAGCCTCCAGCCGCTCAACCGGCTCCAGCGGCGATACGACGGGCCATCAGCACCGCATACTACGCAGCGTTCCATGCCCTTGCCGCCAGCAACGCCGACGTGCTGATCGGTCCCGCCCACGACCCACTGACTGCCGATGCCTGGGTGCGGACATACCGTGGCCTGAACCACAACCAGGCCCGCACTCAACTTCAACAGAATCGGTCCCGCTTTTCCGCCAATGTGCAAGTTTTTGCCGCCCTCTTGCACGACCTCCAGAACGAACGCCACAACGCAGACTACGATCCCCGGGCGACTTTCACCGCTCAGGCGGCAGCCACCTGGTTGAACAAGGCCGACGACGCCATTACCAATTTCCTTCAAGCAAGCCAGAGCGAACGCGCCGCTGTTGCCATATTCACCTTGGTCAGAACGCGGTAAGCACCCGGATGCACTGGGGTTGCAGTAGTTACAGTTATAGTCAGATTGCCTGTTGGCTCACAGTTCGTCTTCTGTCAGAACCTGCAAGTACTCTTGGTACTCGTAGGTCCGGCCGCGCCGCTTGCCCGTGATCTCGCGCAAGATGCCAAGGTCCTCCAACAGGCCTATCGCCTTGCTGGCTGGTGGTGCTGTCAGACCAAGTAGCTTTGAAGCACTGGGGACAGTGACAACTGGATTGGATGGCAGGAGATCAAGCAACTGAATGGCCGCGACGGTTGGACGGCCATGGGCGAGCAGGCGGTTACGGTCACGTCCCACCAACGCGTGGAGAGCCTGAGCGACACGCACGCCGTCGGCAGCGGCTGTCTGCACGCAGCCGAGGAAAAACCGGTTCCAGCCCTCCCAGTCGCCAAGACGGCGTACGGCATCCAAACGTGCGTAGTACTCTTCTTGGTTCCGTTTCAAGGCCAAACTGAGGTAGAGCAGGGGCTGGGCAAGCAGGCCCCAATGCTCCAGTAGGAGAGCAACCAACAGTCGTCCGATGCGTCCATTGCCGTCCAGGAATGGGTGGATCGTCTCGAACTGCACATGTGCCAAGCCGACCCTCATGAGCGGTGGGAGATCATTCTCCTCATGGAGCCATCTCTCCAGAGTGCCAAGTGCATCGGCTATCTCATCCGGTGGCGGTGGTACGAAACGGGCGTTGCCGGGACGACTGCCGCCGATCCAGTTCTGTGAACGGCGGACTTCCCCCGGCAGTTTGCTTTCGCCGCGAACCCCGGTCATCAGAATGCGGTGTGCCTCGCACAACAAGCGGATGCTGATCGGCAGTCCATTCGGAGCCGCAACTTGGGCACGGGCATATTCCAAGGCAGCCACGTAGTTGCAGACTTCATGTACATCGTCCGGGCGGTCACTGTGGCTGGTGGCTTCGAACACGACAACGTCCCGCAGCGTTGCCTGCGTTCCTTCGATCTGCGATGTGACAACCGCCTCCTTGCGGACGAATCCGTAGAGGAACCAGTCCGGGCTCGGTACTACCGAACCCGCGACCGCGAGTCGGGCCAGTTCCGTCATGGCGGCCGTATGGAGGTCGGATGTCGGACCATCCATTGCCAACGGAGGATCGGCGGGAGGTAGCGGGAAGGGCATAAACGCGCACACCTCTTCTTCTGTGGTACGCGTGATGCGGTATCGTCCTGTTTGACGAGTCACAGGTGGGTATCTCTCCATTCCTACACAGTGGTTTAAGAAACGATCGTTGCTTAATGTACATCGCAACGAAACGATCGTTTCGGTAGGTACACGGGGAGTTGTTCAATCCAGACAGCAAGCAACTGCCTTACTGCCCAGTGGAACCTTGCAGGTAGCGAGGTTACAGGAGGGGATGACCCGTCACGTTGGCTGCAGACCAGCAGTGGGACACTACGCCGCGGCCATTGGGGCCTGACTTCCAACACAGTTGTGGAGCAGTCACGGATAATTACATCATGAATACATCCCCATCCGCTGCAGCCCCGACCAGCATCCCACCGGAGCTAATTG
This sequence comes from Caldilineaceae bacterium, assembly GCA_965219935.1. GTDB lineage: Bacteria > Chloroflexota > Anaerolineae > Caldilineales > Caldilineaceae > Bin34. Next base: position 4,586,178 of record CBDCOU010000003.1, read on the forward strand.
CCGACCTTCACCGTCTCAATCCTTGGTGGACGGACCAACCCGCCGCACGGGTTCCTCCCACCCGCCGCCACTTGGCGGCCCGCGTACGACGGCGTCTCAATGCTGACATAGCGCCCATCGTGGCGGTCCGCGGACCGCGCCAAGTGGGCAAGACTACCATCCAGTTGCAGCTCATCGCCGATCTGCTGGACGAAGGAGTTATCCCTACCAGCATTTTGCGGGTTCAGTTCGATGAACTGGCCTCCACTGACCAGCTGCTCGATCCCATCCTTCGCATTGCCTACTGGTTTGAAGAAAACATTGCCACCGACCGCTTCAATGCGCTGGACTGGCAGGGCCACAAAGCCTACCTGTTTCTTGATGAAGTGCAGAACCTGGATAACTGGAGCACACAGCTCAAGTTCCTGGTGGACACCGTCGGGGTCAAGGTTCTCGTGACAGGGAGTTCTGCACTGCGCATTGAAAGGGGGAGGGACAGTCTGGCCGGACGTATCCACACTGTGGAAGCCGGTACCCTTTCGCTCACCGAGATCGGCAAGTTTCACCGGTTGGACCATCCTGATCCGTTTCTGCCTGACAATGGTTTGGGACATCTGCTGCACAAGGAATTCTGGCAAGAGCTCGCAGAACACGGACGCAGCTGCTGCAGATTTCGCGACCAGGCCTTCCGGCACTTCTCGGAACGCGGCGGATACCCCATGGCCCACAATCGTGCCAAGGTTGACTGGCCTCTGCTGTCCGATCAATTGAACGAGACCGTCATCCAGCGGGTGATTCAGCATGACCTGCGATTGGGGAACCGCGGTCGTCGTCGCGACGCCTTTCTCCTGGAGGAGCTCTTCAGGCTGGCTTGTCGCTATGCCGGATTGACACCTTCCTACGATTTGCTCGCCGACGAGGTTCGGTCGTCCATGGATGCCGACGTGGGGCGCCAGAGGGTTGCAAATTACCTGCGGTTCCTCGCCGACACCATGCTGCTGCACCTGATACCCCCTCTGGAACTGCGTCTCAAGCGACGCCGGGGTAGTCCCAAACTATGCCTGGTTGACCACAGCCTCCGAGCCAGCTGGCTTCAGGAGCAAATTCCGCTGGTCCCGGAGGCATTGGCGGCAAGTCCGGAACTGAGCACAATGGCCGGTCATATCGCCGAGAGTACGCTCGGTGCCACCGCCTCAAGCATTCCCGGTTTGGACATTGCTCACCAGCCGGAGCGGGGCAAGGACCGAGAGGTTGACTTCGTCTTCACCGTTGGCGACCGACGATTACCGGTCGAAGTGAAGTACCAGCGACGCATCGATCCGGTTCGGGACACCTTGGGCCTCAGATCGTTTGTGGAGAAGTCGGCCAACCGTGCCCCCTTCGGGTTGCTCATTACCCAAACTGACACTCAAACCGAGGATGCACCGCACGTTGTCAGCATGCCGCTTTCAACATTTATGCTGCTTGTTTAGTTGGGGCAAGTCCGAAGCAACTGTTCAGCAACCGTGTTGAGCGTCAGGCTTTGGTCACGGAAACTGGGAGCTGGACCGTAAGCGGAGCGGATTGAGCGCGCACACGGGGTGCCAAGCATCGAACGGTCGGCAGCACCCATTCAAAGAGAATCAACTGTTTCACTGCCGTTTCTACTTGGACCGTACCTTGGCTTGACGGCTTGGCCTTCGCTCCAGGGTATTCAGTCACTGGTGGGAGTGGTAATTCTGGATCCACCAGCAGATCGGTGGTGTGTAGACCCAAGGCTCTGGCGATCGCGTCAAGGGTCTTGAACCGGGGCGACTGCTCTCCCTTCTCCAATCGCACCAGGGTCACCCGCCCGATGTTCGTCGCCTGCGTCAAGCCCGCGGACTGGCGCAAGCCCCGGATGCGTTCACCGAGGGTCCGCCTTTCCTGCATGGCGATGGTCTCGATCGCGGACCGGTAGGAAGCATCACAGTAGTAGCGGGCGAAGTCCCACGGAATTTCGACCATCTCGCCGCCGACCGTTCCCAGAACCATTGCGTACGGATTCGGCAACGCCAGACTGGACAACACCGCGCGCTCCTCAATCTCGGGGATGTCCTTGTAGGGAATACATCCTCTGGCTCCATCTGCAAAGCCGATTTCGATGGAATCCTCCAACGGATTGGCGACCGTCATCATCCGATAGGCATCATTGACCAGAACGGCTTCCCTCGTCTCCTGTCGCCTGTGAATGATGTCCCACACCTTCCTGATTTTCCCTCCGTGTTTTGCATGGGCCTTCAGGATGTTCCTGAAGGTTCCAGCCGGAGGTGGCTCCATGAAAACACCCCTGTTGAGTTCCACGCGGCATACGTCTTGGTTGCCCACCCGGACATGTACGTGAGGCGGTGCGAAACTGCTCTCCCGGGTATTCCACAACAATGTGGAACCGACCTTCCACTACCGCTGGCATGCACAGTGCTTCTACGACTGGATGTCTACTGCGTGTGCACACCCGGCGGATAGAAATCATCCAATGACATCCAATGATATCTGGTGCCAATGCTCGTATCCTGCTTGCCTGGGGGTACTACGATCCGGGGTACCCCGGCGTGATGGCTTGACCACTACTGGATCCGTGTGGGCTACAACATGGTCAGCCTTGGGTTGTCCAGTGCCGTTCCATCGCGTCCTCCCCGGCACTGTTTCAAATTCGCTGATTCTGGTGAGGGGTTGTCAACGATACCCCGCGTATCAATGAAGCCCGGTTGGTGTGCATCAGGGCCATGGCGCTTGCCACCAGTGCAGGAAGTTGCGTACCCCGCCTCCGTCTGCCCATCCTCCGGGTTGCGTCCCATCTCCCTGTTGAACTGCACCGTCAGTTGCACGGGGGGCTCGCTGTGCCGCGATCGGTAGACCGCAGAAGCACATTCCGCGGAACGTACGCATATCCATGTTCCACAGCCTCCGGTCCCGGCTCCGGTTCAACCTACCGGTTGGACTCGGTGCTGGAGGCTGTGGTTTCTTCCGTCCCGGGCATGGCTGACGTTTCCAGGGGCTCGCTGGTCTGCCACGTCAGGCGCGTCGCGCGATAGTCAACATAGCCCAAGTCGTCCACCTTCGTGTTGTCCACGTAGCGCACCTCGCCGTTTGGGTCGATGGTCAGGTCGAAGGTTACCTGTCCCCTGTCCGACCCCGGCGTCCGGTCCGCGTGGACCCGCGTTCCCCTTGCGGTACGGGTTACCTGCCTCGTCGGCCGAAAGCCCTCCGGCAGCACAAACTGAGGCTGCGGATCCTGTCGCGCATAGTACTGCACGGGCGCGCGCGGACTCCTGAAGTTGGCCGTGACCGTGGTTCCGCTCCTCCACACCTCCCAGTGTCCGTCCGGGTTGGTTTCCAGGTTCCGGAAGACCCCGGCGACCCAAGGCACACCTGTTCCCGCGACCACATCCCACAACAGGATGGTGCTGTCCGTACTGCCACTGGCGAGGGTCCGGCCGTCGGGACTGAAGGCCACGCTGCTGATCCATGCCGTATGACCTGCCATTACGTACCGAAGGGTGCCTGTGGGCACGTCCCACAAGCGAACGATGTTGTCGTGGCCGCCACTGGCGAGGGTCCGGCCGTCGGGGCTGAAGGCAACACTGTTGACATACAACCCGTAGCCTCGCATCAAATGCCGAAGGGTACCCGTGGCCGCGTCCCACAGGCGAACGGTCCCGTCCTTGCTGCCACTGGCGAGAGTCCGGCCGTCGGGACTGAAGGTCACGCTGCGGACAGTATCCCCATGGCCCTTCAGTGTGTGTTGGAGGGCCCCTGTGGTCACATTCCAGAGGCGCACCTTGTCATCCGCGCCACCACTGGCGAGAGTTTGCCCGTCCGGGTGGAACGCCACGCTCCAGACCCCGTAATCTCGATGGCCCTTCAGTTCGTGCAGGAGAGTGCCCGTGACTACGTCCCACAGGCGAACGGTGTCCTCGGCACTGGCGAGGGTCCGCCCGTCCGGGCTGAACGCCACGCTGTCAATACTAATTCCATGCTCCAGCTTGTGCAGGAGGGTTTTCGTGGCCACGTCCCATAGGTGAACGGCATCGATCCAGCGTCCGCTGGCCAAGCTGGCCACCGCGCTGGCCAGGATTTGGCCGTCGGGCCTGAACACCAGAGGGCTGCCGGAGCTTGGCAGGAAGCGTTGCATGGTGCCCGTAGCCACATCCCACAGGCGAACGGTGCCGCCCCAATTGCTGCTGGCCAGGGTTTGCCCATCGGGACTGAACGCCACACTGTCAACTACCTCTAGCCATGGTGGGCCTTCCAGCGAGTGCCGCAAGGTACCCGTGGCCGCGTCCCACAGGCGAACGGTGTGGTCCTGATTCGTACTGGCCAAGGTTTGGCCATCGGGACTGAAGGCCACGCTTTCGACCCCGGTCTCGTAGCCCCTCAGCGAGATCGCCGCCTTCACCGTCTCCAGCGAGTGCCGGAAAGTGCCTGTGGCCACGTTCCACAGGTCGCCGGAAACGGCCAGGGTTTGGCCGTCGGGACTGAACGCCAGGGAGCCAGAGCCAGAGCTTGGCCGGACGTGTTGCAAGGTGCCCGTGGCCGTGTCCCACAGGCGAACGACCTCGTTCCCGTAGTGTCCATTGACGCTGGCCAGGGTTTGGCCGTCGGGACTGAACGCCACGCTGTTAACTCTGTCCTCCGGGCTCTCCAGGGCTTGTTGAAGGGTGCCCGTGGCCACATCCCACAAGCGGATGGTGCCATCGCCACTGCCGCTGGCCAGGGTCCGGCCGTCGGGACTGAACGCCACGCCGCGAACCCAATATGTAGGGCTCCACGGGTCCTCCAGGGCTTGTTGAAGGGTGCCTGTGGTCACATCCCAAAGGTGGACATTGCCATCGCGGCCGCCACCGGCCAGGGTCTGACCATCAGGACTGAACGCAATGCTGTCAACGCGCCCTGGCCAATAGCCGTACAGGGTGTACCGGAGAGTCCCCGTCGAGATGTCCCAAAAAAGAATGGTGCCGTCCGGACTCAAACCGGCCAGGGTCCGGCCATTGGGACTGAAGGCCACGTTGTAGATGGGCTGTGTATAGTCGGTGAGCAGGGACTCAATTTCATAGGTTCGGGTGTCATACAACCAGATGCCTGCGCTGCCCCCAACCGCCAGGCGCGTGCCATCCGGGGAATACTGCGTGTCATAAACATTCCCTTGCCCCAGACGAGCCCTGGCCCCGACCGGCAGGGACTCCGACAGGGATTCCTGGGCCACACCGGGCGATGCCAAGGCCAGCAGGAGGCACAGGCTTGTGGCCAGGATTCGGGTCGAGATCTTCATGGACCACATCGCACAGTTCCCTAAGCGGCAAACCGGTTCTCTACCTTGCACCAGGGGGGAGGTGATATCCAAACGCCATGCTCGGGTTCGGCTTGGTGTCGACAGGTTGCGTCCGATCCCGTTCCCGAGCACCCGATGGATCCTTTCCGTCCGGATGCCGGCCGGCCTGCCTTGCACAATATTTGGGATGTCTCTTCATAACATAACTCTTCACGTCCAGCACACAGTGCGTCCGCTCTGCCCCTCGCCGATCGCTTTGTCCTCTTGACCACTGACTCCGTACCGCCGAACGGCCGAGAAGAGACGACTATGGCCTGGGAGGTCATCGCGTTGCCAGCCCTTGGCATCGCCGACTGGGGTCACGAGCTCGCCCCTGTCGGTGACAGCACCGTTGTCTTCCGTGACAGTGCTTTCGCCGACGACATGGCCAGGACCAACTTCGCAGCTATCCTGGAGCAGCACGGTCTCACAGACATTCGGAGTTTGTGAGAAGACCTTATTGGTGGCATGGCTGTGCGCAGCGAGCAACTACTTCACACAATTCTCAGTGGTCGTTCAGATGCGAATGTACGCTTCCATGACTTGAGGAACCTGCCCTTGTGGCTTGGCTTCATCGAGTGGATTCGCGGATGGTATCTCATCTTCAGGAAGCCTGATGTCTTGGAACGAGTCAATCTGCTGCGCGATGGCAGTCATGCGAAGCCTTATCAGGTGCGACAGGTACGCCGCGTCATCTTGAAATACAAACTGGATGTGTAGGACTCATGTACAAATGCGAGATCATTCTTTACTGGAGCAACGAAGACGGAGCCTACGTGGCTGAGGTGCCCGAACTGCCCGGGTGCATGGCGCATGGCTCCACTCAGGAAGCTGCCCTCAGGCACGCCCAGGAAGCCATCGCGCTTTGGATCGATACAGCCCGTGAGCACGGCGACGCGATACCCGAACCCAAGGGTGAGCGACGGATGCTTGCATAAGAGACTATCCCCCAAATGATGTCCGGGGCAGGTTTCCGGGTCTCTCTGGTTCCCATTCCGCCTCTGCAAGACGACCGGTCCAGTGAACGAAGCAACTGCAACCGACTCGGCCGCCAGTTAGACCGTGCCCCATGCTGAACCAACGTGTCCCAATTGTGTGGATGTGTCGGATTCCGTCCAGTGTGCACGCCAGCTTGATCACCCGTGTCTGATAAGAAGGTGCGAGTGGTGAACGGCTTGCATGCACCTTTTGGGGACCAAGCCGCTTGAGGACGGCATGCAGCGTCCGCCCGAAGAGGTCGTTCGGTAGACGTTCCTGGCTATGAAGGAAGCCCATGTCCTTGAATGGCTGCGGGAAATCGCTCTTGACACCGCCCATCCAAGGCTGGTTGCATCGGTTCTTCGTTGTCTGAGGCGCCTTGCACACCACTTGGAAGATTCTCCAGACACTGTCTGGAGAATGCACAGGGCAATCGCATTCCAATTGGGGGTTCTTGCGGGAAGGATGGGAGCGGGATTTGCCATGAGCTCCCTGCGTTTATGGCACCCCTTGTTCCATCAGGAGAGGATCGGACAGCCCGGAGAAATCGCGTCCGCACAGTGGATGGTGATGCCGGAATTCCTGCACTTCGCCACCAAAATCCGGTGCCGGACCAGCGGGGTCGGACGATGCAGCGTCAACGCTGGCGCGGCCTTAAGGGAGTCCAATCGTTGTCACTACCGTGCACGGGGCGCACTGCACCCTCGATCGAAATTCCGACTTCCCGTGTCTTTGCAACATGGAGGGCTATGCAGGCTGCATCTTCCCTGGAATCCAGTTTCACAAGCAGGCTCCGCCCGTACTGCTTGAGAGCAGCTTGGTCCTGTGCCTCCTGCAGGCTGCCGTTGTATTTCAGTTCAATGACGGCGACCCGGCCTCCGCATACGGTTGCCAGGTCGTAGCGTCCTGCCAGTTCGGCCGGTTCCGAACGCGGCATGACACCCATGCCCATGAACAGTCCGTGCAGTGCCGCATGGTAGGAGAATTCGTCGTCCATGATGTGGTAGGGAAAGGCATACAGGCAATCCAGCAGGGCTGTCGGCAGCTTCCCATATTTTCCTGACACCAGACACTTGCGTACGCGTTCAATGCCCGGCAATTGCTCACCCACATGGACAAGGGCCAGATCCCTGAGCATGGTCCGCGCGACCTCGCGGTTGGGCCAACCCAGACGTGCCGGGTGCCCATCCTGGCCGGGATGGTGTGTCAGGTAGCCGCTTTGCAGCATGAGCGACTTGAGGCCCGTTGCCTTGTTGCTGTAGAAGTCGGCATCCAACTCGTCGGGATGTGCGAATGGAATCGAGTTCACCGAGTTGGGTTGCCGCCTCAGTGCATCCACCAGTGTCTTGGACACCCCCGAGTCCGACCAGTGCGATGGGAATCCATGCCTCCTGATGCTTTCCCGCACGGCCGGGGTCGACAGGTCGGAAAGGGTGTTGCACAGCGACCAGGGGTTGTAGACCGCGGGTCCCTGACCGTCGCGATCGAATCGATATCCGTTGTAATGGGTTCGAAGTGATGCACGCAGATCGTTTGTGGATTCACCCAACCCCTGCGCCGCTGCCTGGATGATGTCCGACAAAGGAGGTTGGTCCAACTGGTCTTCGGTGAATCCGCACACACTGCCAAGATCCGCACGCCAAGTGCAGTCCTGCAGGTTGTTGAGCGCCGAGAACAGTTCTCCATACGCACGGCGTGTAATGCCGGTAATCAGGACTTTGTGGAGGATCCCGTCACATTGCTTGAGGACCCGAAAAAAGTCGCGAAACAATCGGAAGTACGGATCAATCTTCGACGGGCTCCGGCCAAGGAGCGACAGTAGTGGCGTATCGTATTCGTCCACCAACACCACCGGGTCGTTGTATTCCACCTGCAACGACTGAATTAGTTCGTCAAGCATGTCCTGGGCGGCAAACGGATAGCCTGTTGGATCACGCAGGTGCTTCATGGCAATGCCGGGGTCGTACCCTCTGCAGTACCAGAGTAGGGCCTGTTGGGCAACATGCCTTTTGAGGGACAACTCCATTTGATTGACGTCGGAACCGGCAATCCTGCTCAGATCAAGCCGAATGACGGGATGGCGTGCGGAGGCCTTGAACGGCTGCTCCCATGCCGTCCCGGCGAACAGCTGTTCGTCCTGAACCTTGGGCATCGCCCGCACCGATGATCTGTCGGGGTGTCGCACTCTCGGCAAGTCGCCTTGGAACATGCACTCGATGGTCGAGAGCATCAGGGTCTTGCCGAAGCGGCGCGGCCGGGACAGGAACAGAAACTCGCCGGTTTCCAGCAGTTGATCCAGTTCGCGGGTCATGTCGACGTAGGCGTGACGCTCACGCCGCAGGCGCACATAGTCGGAGATCCCGGGGCGCAATCTCGGAACGGCCAGGGATTGCCCTTGCATCTTGTTGGGGTTCGTATGGATGTCCGATTCGGCCGTCATCGTTCACAGCGTCCAGTTGGAGGGGCCAGGTTGGTGTCAAACCCAGTGGATTGTAGTGTGCGGCCCAGACCGGCACAGGCCCAAGCTGGATACCGGCAGTGTTCGGCGCAACTCGACCGCCAACTGTTGTGCTGCCCGATCTCCACCTCGACTACGCGACCAAGGGAAAGTCGGGACGTGGTGCGGGAACATCCGCCGTGGCCTTGGGGAGACGAACGGATTGCCAATGGTGAAGACAAGGCCAGAATGGGATTGTCTCTGCTTCTGGTTCTACGTTGTACCCAACTGTGTGAGCGCGCCTGAATTTCGAAAACTCTTCAGGGATCGGGCTTGATTGCTGTATCACCATGCTTCGGAAGTACCGACTGGTTTCGAGCACAGGGCTGGTCCTCGGTATCGTCCTCCCGGCCTGCGGTCCCGCGCGGAACAACGGGGTTTGTGCGGGGAGCGTGCAGTTTTTCTTTATACTTGGCGGACTGTATCCACCTTGTCCCAAGGACCTTTCACGGACGAATACCATGTCTACCGAAATTCCCCGCTACAACCCGGCGGCCATCGAGGCCAAGTGGCAGCAGGAATGGGAACGGTTGGGCTTGTATCGGACCGTGGAGGATCCGGACCGGCCCAAGTGGTATGCGCTGACCATGCTCCCGTACCCTTCCGGGGACCTGCACGTGGGGCACTGGTATGCCATGACCCCCAGCGACACCGCGGCCCGTTACCGGCGCATGCAGGGGGCCAACGTCTTCTTCCCGATAGGGTTCGACGCGTTCGGCCTGCCGGCCGAGAACGCGGCCATCGCCCACGGCATCGACCCGCGGATTTGGACCTACGACAACATCGACAACATGCGCCGCCAGCTGCGGCAGATGGGCGCGATGTGGGCCTGGGACCGTGAGGCGGTTACCTGCGAGCCCGGATACTACAAGTGGTCGCAGTGGTTCTTCCTGCGCCTGCTGGAGGCCGATCTCGCCTACCGCGAGCAGGCACCCGTGGACTGGTGCCCGAAATGCAACACCACCCTGGCCCGCGAACAGGTATGGGGCGAGGACAAGCACTGCGAACGGTGCGGTACTCCGGTCATCCAGAAGGAACTGGAGCAGTGGAAGTTCCGCATCACCAACTACGCGGACGAACTGCTGGCTGATCTCGAGAACATCGAGTGGCCCGATCCGGTCAAGATCATGCAGACCAACTGGATCGGCCGCAGCACGGGTGCCCAGGTGGCCTTCCATACGGAGGACGGCAAGCCCATCGAGATCTTCACGACGCGGCCGGACACGCTGTGGGGTGCCACGTTCATGGTGCTGGCGCCCGAGCATCCGCTGGTCTCCCACATCACGACCGAAGACCGGCGGGCTGTGGTTGAGGCCTATGTGGAGAGCTCCTCGCGCCTGAACGAAGCCGTCCGCACGGACATCGGCCGGGAGAAGACCGGCGAGTTCACGGGGGCGTATGCCGTCAACCCCGTCAATGGCGCCCGCATTCCGATTTGGATCGCGGACTACGTGATGCTGGGCTACGGCACGGGTGCCATCATGGCCGTGCCCGGCCACGACGAACGCGACTTCGCCTTCGCCGAGCAGTTTGGCCTGGATATCGTGCGGGTGATCTCGGGCCCGGACGGAGCCACGGGGACCCTGACCGAGGCCTGGCCCTCCAAGGAAGACGGCGCCATGATGAACAGCGGCGAGTTCGACGGCACCTCGGTTGTGGGGGCCGCGGACAAGGTCATTGCCTGGTTGGAGGAAACCGGCAAGGGTCGCGCCCAGGTCAACTATCGCCTACACGACTGGCTCATCTCCCGCCAGCGCATGTGGGGCACGCCCATCCCGATTGTCTATTGCGGCAATTGCGGGACGGTGCCGGTGCCCTACGAACAACTGCCTGTGTGCCTGCCCGTGGAGACCGAGTTCCAGTCCTCCGGCGAAAACGCCCTGCTGCACACGCCGTCGTTCCTGAACACGGAATGCCCGCAGTGCGGCCGGGTGGCCAAGCGCGAAACCGACACGATGGACACCTTCATGTGCTCGTCGTGGTACCAGTACGCCTATGTGGCCCCCTACTGGGGCGACGGCCAGCCCCTGACCCGCGACGCCCGTCCCTGGAGCCGCGAGGTCGGGGACTACTGGCTGCCCGTGGATCAGTACACCGGCGGCATCGAACACGCCACCATGCACCTGCTCTATACCCGGTTCTTCACCAAGGCCCTGCGCGATCTGGGCGTGGTGGACTTCGATGAACCGATGGACCGGCTCTTCAACCAGGGCATGATCCTGGGTGCCGATTCCGAGAAGATGTCCAAGAGCCGCGGCAACGTGGTGGATCCCGACGATGTCGTGCAGCGCTACGGGGCGGACACGGTGCGCGGCTACCTCATGTTCATTGGACCCTGGGATCAGGGCGGACCCTGGGATCCGCAGCGCATCGAGGGCGTGCGTCGTTTCCTCAACCGGGTTTGGACCGTGGTGACGGAACCGGTTGCGGCGGGCACGCAGGATGCGTCCGCCGCGCGCCAGCTGGAACAGAAGCTGCATGCCACCATCGCCAAGGTGACCTCCGATCTGGATCACTTCCGCTTCAACACGGCCATCTCGGCCCTGATGGAGCTCAACAACCAGATGATGAAGGCCAGAACGACCGCGGTCGCCGGAACTGCGCTCTGGACGCAGGCCGTGGAATCGATGTGCCTGATGATGGCTCCGTTCTTCCCCCACATCGCCGAGGAGCTCTGGCACCTCGCGGGCCACGAGGACAGTGTCCACCTGCAGAGCTGGCCCGTCCACGATGAGGAACTGGCCCGGGCCAACGAGATCACCATCGTGGTGCAGGTCAACGGCAAGGTCCGCGCGACCGTGGAGGTCGAGCAGGGCATGGCCCGGGAAGGCCTGGAGGCACTGGCGCTGGAACAGCCCAATGTGCAACCCTACCTGGACGGCAGGAAACTGCGCAAGGCAATCGTGGTTCCGGACAAGCTCGTCAACCTGGTGGTTTGAGCCGCCCTGCATCCTGCTTAGCCGCTGCCGCAACGGAGACTTTGCATGGACTGTCTGTTCTGCCGCATCATCAGGGGTGAACTGCCGGCGAAGATCGCCTACCAGGACGACTTGGTGACCGCCTTCCACGACATCGATCCCCAGGCCCCCGTCCACATCCTGGTGGTGCCCAACCGGCATTCCGAGAGTTTGGCGGAGATGGGCGATGCGGACGCTGAAAGCCTCGGGCGCGTGGTGGAGGTGCTGAACAAGGTGGCGGAACAGGAAGGCGTGGCCGAAAGTGGCTACCGCACGCTGGTCAACACGGGGCCGGACGCCAACCAGATCGTGATGCACACCCACTTCCATTTGCTGGCCGGCAAGCCGCTCGGTCCCATGCTGAGCGCGTTCATCGACTGATTTTCAACCGGAAGCGGCGGTGGCCGGAGTCCGGACCGAAGGGAACCACACGGGAATGACTGGCAGCGACAAGAAGGTTCGGAAGACCGCTCTCGCCTATTCGGGCGGGTTGGATACGAGCGTGGCCGTGCCTTGGCTGCGCAACAACTACGGATGCGAGGTGGTGTGCTTCTGTGCCAATCTCGGCCAGGAGGACGAACTGCACGGCTTGGAGGAAAAGGCCAGGGCATCCGGGGCCAGCAAGTGCATCGTGCGCGATGTCAGGGAGGAGTTCCTGACCGACTTTGCCTTTCCGACCCTGCGGGCCGGCGCCATCTACGAACGGGACTACCTGCTCGGAACCTCGATGGCCCGTCCCTTGATTGGCAAGCACCTAGTGGACGTGGCGCGCGCGGAAGGCTGCGACGCCATTGCCCACGGCGCTACCGGCAAGGGCAACGACCAGGTTCGCTTCGAACTGACGGTCATGGCCCTGGAGCCGTCCCTGCGCATCATTGCGCCGTGGCGCGAGTGGGACATCAAGGGGCGCGTGGATGCCCTGGAATACGCGGAGGAGTGGAATGTGCCGGTCAAGGCCACGGCCGACCGCATCTACAGCCAGGACACGAACCTGTGGCACCTCAGCAATGAGGGTGGTCCGCTGGAGGATCCCTGGAACGAGCCGCCCAAGGACATGTTCGAGTGGACGGCGGCCCCCGAGGATGCCCCGGACGAGCCGGCCGAACTGACGCTGGGCTACCTCAAGGGTGTGCCCCGGTTCCTGAACGGACAGGACATGGATCCCGTGTCCCTGCTCAAGGAACTCAATGCCCTGGGCGCAATTCACGGGGTGGGACGGGTCGACCTGGTCGAGAACCGCCTGGTCGGCATGAAGAGCCGGGGCGTGTATGAAACCCCGGGCGGTACCATTCTCTATCGCGGCCACCAGGCCCTGGAGCAATTGTGTCTGGACCGCGAGACCCTGCACCACAAGGAGCAGATGGGCCTGAAGTTTGCGGAGCTGGTCTACAACGGCCAGTGGTACACCCCCCTTCGGGAGGCCATCACCGCCTATGTGGAGAGCACACAGGCCACGGTCACGGGCGAGGTGCGCCTGAAGCTGTACAAGGGGAATGTCATCCTGGCCGGCCGGCGCAGTCCGCACAGCCTGTATCGCGAGGACTACGTGACCTTCGAGGAGGACGACGTCTACGATCAGGAGGATGCGGAGGGCTTCATTCGCCTGTTCGGCCTGCCGCTTAAGGTGCAGGCTCTGGTGCGGTCCGACGGGGCCGCCTCCGATTGAACCACTGAATTCAGGGAGCCGACCAATTCGGCTCCCCTGTCAAGACAAGGAGCAAACCGATGGCCGTAGGCGGAGAAATCGGATACACAGGGGCCCAGGCCGCCGTTCCCGGATTCGATGCGGCCGGGGTGGCGGCCGGCATCAAGCCGACCGGGGATCTGGACATGTCGGTGATTGCCAGCCCGACTCCCTGCACGGCCGCGGCCACGTTCACGCAATGTAAGTTCCCGGCTGCCCCGGTTCTGTATGACAAACAGGTGGTGGACTTCAATCCCTCGGGCATTCACGGGGTAGTGGTCAACAGCGGCTGTGCCAACGCCTGCACCGGTCCGGAGGGCATGGCCAACGCCCGCATGATGGCCGAATCCCTGGAGAAGGCCATCGGCAGCGGCGACTCGACCACGCTGGTCATGAGCACCGGCGTGATTGGCGTGCAGCTGCCCATGGATCGCATTCGGGCCGGGGTGCCCGCCGCCGTGGACAAGCTGAAGCCCGAAGGCTGGCACGATGCCGCCCGCGGCATCATGACCACGGACACCTTTCCCAAGCTCTACACCGGGGGCGTGGCGCTGGACGGCGAGGAGGTTCGGATCTCCGGCATCTCCAAGGGCGCCGGCATGATTCATCCCGACATGGCGACCATGCTGAGCGTGATGACAACCAACGCCGCGGTCACCGCGCCGGTACTCCAGGCGGCCCTGTCGGCCGCGGTGCGCAAGAGCTTCAACTGCATCAGCGTGGACGGGGATACGAGCACCAACGACACTGTCCTGCTGCTGGCCAGCGGCCAGGGTTCGGCACCGGTCATCGACCGGACCGAAGGTCCCCTGTGGGACGCGTTCCTGGCCGGGTTGACGGAAGCTTCCATTGAGCTTTCGCGGGCCATCGTGCGCGACGGCGAGGGTGCCACCAAGGTGGTCGCGATTGAAGTGGTGGGCGCCAAGTCCGACGCGGACGCCCACAATGCGGCCCGCAGGGTTTCGATCAGCCCGTTGGTCAAAACCGCCTTCTACGGCGCCGATGCCAACTGGGGTCGCATCCTGTGTGCGGCCGGGAATTCGGAGGCCGAAATTGCCCCCGAGGAAACCAGTCTGTTCATCTCCGCCGATGGCGGTCCCGAGTTGCAGTTGGTGGCCAAGGGCACGCCGCTGGACTACGCAGAGGAGGATGCGGCGGCGATCTTTGCCGAGATTGAGGTCGGGGTCCGCATCGACCTGGGGCTGGGAACGGGCGAGGCCACCGTCTGGACCTGCGACTTCAGCCACGAGTATGTCACCATCAACGGCGACTACCGAACCTAAACCGTAACCGCTCTCTTTGGGAATTACAGCTACCTTCCCCAGGAGCGATTCCGTCGGCTAGCGGGTCGCGGGGTTGCAAATCCCAAGGCATTTATCGGTGGCTGCTCAATCAGGAGCGTGTTGCCAACAGTCCTCGCGGTTTTGGCATGGCGATATGTGCGTTGCAACCACGCCACTGGTTGCGGGTTGCGTCATGCCGCCGCAACTGGTCAAACTCTTCCCGGACGCGGGTGTCATCCTGGACTGGGCACACTGTTCCGCGGTGGGTCGGCCGCCGGAAGCAACGACGACCAGGCGCTGGTGTTGCAGAGACACAGGGACACGTGCCTGTGCTGTGAACCCCGCGTGTGCATAACCCAACTCCAAATGAAGGTCTCCGGCTGCTTCGGCACCCGGACTGGTGTCGAGTACCGGGCCCGCCTCATGGCCTGATGGAGACCGCGCACCAACAGGGTCGGGGTATTGCCAACAGCCTTTGGCAGATCTCGGACGAACCCGTGCGACGGAGCCGGGGCAGGATGGCGCATGCCGCCCCGCCCCGGCTCCCGGGAGTACCGTGCAACCGCACCGGTACCTGGACAGTTACTACATGCCGTCCGACATCATCTTGTTGTCGCCCATCATCATGCCGTCCGACATGATCTGCAGTTCCGTAATCAGGGGCAAACCGTTGTGGAAACGCCACCAGCAGTTCTCGCGGTTCTTTTGCATGGAGTTGTGCGTGTTGCACACCATGCCGTCGGCCTGTGATTCCATCATGCCGTCGGACATCATCTTGTCGCCCATCATGTCGTCCGCCATCATCGGTTGCGCCTCAATCGGGGGCAAACCGTTGTGGTAGCGCCACCAGCAGTTCTCGCGGTCCTTTTGCGCGGTGTAGTGCGTATCACACACCATGCCGTCGAACATTGATCCCATCATGCCGTCGGACATCATCTTGTCGTCCATCATGTCGTCGGACATCATCTTGTCGCCCATCATATCGTCGGACATCATCTTGTCGTCCATCATGCCGTCGGACATCATCTTGTCGCCCATCATGCCGTCGGACATCATCATGTCCTCCGGCGTTGACTGGTCATTCCAGAAGCGCCACCAGCAACTCTCACGGTCCTGTTGCTCGGTGTAGTTGTCGTCGCACGGATGCGCCCAAACGGTGCTCGTCGTGAACAGTAGCAAGGCTGCCGTGATGAGCAAGCCAAACCCGATCACGGCATACAGCCGTCTCATTATCAATGTGTTGCACATGGGTACCCCCTTGGTAGGGATGATGTTTGGCACAGACACGAAGCCTGGTGAACCAACATGGAAGACATGACAGCACGCCTGAGGTTGGCATAGAGCAACTCCCTCTGTTCGTGTCTGCGGCAAGACCATGGTAGCACGCCCAATTGGTTGCTCAAGCCCGTCCAGCCCGTCAAGCCCGTGTTGATTCCGAGACGGGTTGTGCAGTGTGCAGGTTCGGGAGCAAACGAAATCGGGACAGGATGTTGCCCGTTGGCGCGACGCGATCCAATCAGGCAAACGCGGAGGCCGCCCAGATCACAAGACGAAGTTCACTGTCGTCGATGAGTGTGTAGACCGGGGTACGTCCCGACAGTTGCTCGCTGGCCTCGATGATGACAGGCACGCCATCCCCTCGCCGGTCCATCAGATGCGTGCGTCCGACGTCACCGGCGGGTTGAGCCGGACAACGGGCCAGCAGCGAGACGATCATTTCATTGCGCGAGTACTGCCTCAGATCCATATTGTCGGTCGTCAGGGTGTTGGCCAGGCCTCCCGGCACATACAACTCCAGGCGGTCGCCGAACATGTGGAACCGAATGCGACTGCCTCGGATCGCGTAGTCCCGATGCGCCACGGCGTTGACCAAGGCCTCGAATACGGCGCGGACACTGAACTGGGGCACTTCGGCTCGAACCATGGTCTTGGTGGCGGATACCAGCATATTCCGCTTGAGGAAGTGCAGCGTCTCAAACACCTGTGCGTCCAGAGGGCCGGTGATGTCCCGGGCGTCTGTCTGGTATTGGGTATCGGTTCGGTTCCCGGCATAGCTGACCGCCTGGATTTGGGCATGCGGGAGCCACTCCGAGGGATCCCGGGTGCACATCAGGACGCCGGCCACGGTGAGCCGTAGGCGTCCGGATTCATCCTTGGCGGCAACCCCCAGCTTGCTCAAGGCCACCTCCGACAACTCGGTACCGCTCCGGAAGTACCGGCCGGTAAGCGTTGGGTCAATGTGGTCCATCGAGGTTTTCGGTACCGGTGTCTCGTCGAAGCGAATGGAACGCGTTTGACTCCGTTCCTGAAACAACCGGGCCAGAGCCTCCGTCCGCAACTGTCGTTTTGAGCTGCCCTGCCGTCGGAAATATCCTCCGGGGCTCCTGTGGACAAAGAGGCTCCGTTCTATCTCGACGACCACCAACAGGGCGGCTCCGCCATCGTCTGCGCGAAGTTCCACCTTGTGGGTCTCCATGTCCAGTGGTGGTTCGATCGAGTCCTCGCAGATCCCGACGATCCACTCCTCGACGATGTCGAACTTTTCCGGTGGGATGCCAAGCAGGGAACGGGTCTTGTCATCCACTCCCAAAACGACAGTGCCTCCGGACGTGTTCGCCATGGCGGCCATTTCGTCGGCGAGGTCGGACCGCTTTGGTGCGGAAATCCTGGTGCCGGAGAACTGCACCCGTTTGAGTTCAAGGCGAGAGTCTTCGCCATGTCTGATGCGAAGGGCTAGTGCATCTGTGTCCACGGGTTGTGTTTCTCGTCTTGCATTGGCTCGAATTTCGACTGAATTGCATTGTGCAACACAGTTTCCATGTGCCGTGCCTCCGTGGCACCGGACTCGGGGGCCAGGCTAACCCAATTCGACAGTCAATTGCATGCTGGGATGGCTGCACCTCATGGGTTTCGCCTTTGTCATCCCGGTTCGGACGGGTCCCTGCACATCCATCCCGTGCGCTGTCAAAAAAATCCGAGGCCGTCGATGGACCCGGTCCGATCCCCAATTTCGTGGACCATCTGAAAGACAGTCCATGTGTAGATTAAATATACAAAATAATCTGTTGGTAGTACTCAACTCCAAGCAGAAGCCAGCGGCGGGAACGCAGTATATGAACCGGCCTTGCCAATGGCACATCCCACCGTGCAGGAGATAGGTTGAGTTCGGTTGTCCAGGGCATCAATGGTCACGACGCGGTCCTTCAGCTGCATGTTGTCCCGGTTTGGCCGACCATCAGGCCGTAGTGCAGCCGGACCCTCAGAGGGGTTGCAGTTCCGCCCACAGGTTCGAGCCCCTGCCCCGCAGCGGACGCCGCAGAGCCTGGGTGCTGTGGACACGGGTTCCCAGAATGCCCAGCCGGCCCCCGGCCAGACCACAGCGTCCCGCGCAAAATCGGCGGCAGCCTCCGGATTCGGGCGGTGACGCGGTGCTCAGGCTGTGGGCAAACGACTGCTTCGCAGGGGCGCCCTTACGCGACTCCAGTGGGCCGGGAGCCGTCCACCCGCCTACGCCAGGATTTGGGAGAGGAACAGCTTTGTCCTGTCTTCCTTTGGATTGTCGAAAAACTCTTCCGTGGCACTCTCTTCGATGATTTGTCCGTGATCGAACATGAGCACCCGGTCGGCTACCTCCCTGGTGAATCCGATTTCATGGGAGACGACGATCATTGTCATGCCCGAACCGGCCAACTCACGCATCACATCCAGAACTTCCTTGATCATCTCCGGGTCCAGGGCCGAGGTCGGCTCGTCGAACAGCATGATTTTGGGCTGCATGGCCAGGGCGCGGGCAATGGCGACCCGTTGCTGCTGGCCACCGGACAGCTCGCCCGGATACTTGTTTGCCTGTTCGGCGATCCCCACCCGCTCCAGGAGTTGTTCGGCAATTTCCTCGGCCTGACGGGCCGGCAGCTTGCGCACTTTCATGGGCGCGAGGGTGATGTTGTCCATGGCCGTCAGGTGGGGGAAGAGATTGAACGACTGGAAGACCATGCCTACGTCGCGTCGGATGGCGTCGATGTTGCGCACGTCGTTGGAAAGCTCAATGCCGTCGACGATGATGTCCCCGCGCTGGTGTTCCTCCAGCCGGTTGATGGTACGGATGAAGGTGGACTTGCCCGACCCGGACGGCCCCACGACCACCACGACCTCGCGTTCGCGTACCGAGGTGGTCACGCCCCGCAAGGCGTGGAAGTTGCCATACCATTTGTGTACATCCCTGCACACGATCATGTCGGAAGTATCGATTGTTGATTCGCTCGCGGCCATGTTGCTAAGGCTCCGACTGGTTCCAGCTTCCTTGAAGGCATCTACAAATCGGTGTGGCGTTCACTCGCTTTGCCTGCTTCCGCCCGTACTCCCACTTCTACCCGTCTTGCCCGCGCAAGCGGGCATCCAAGTGCCGGCTGAGTGACAACGTCAAAATCGAGTATGTTGGTCCGATGTCCTATCTTTGCCCGACTCGGAGATGTTGCTCGACTCTTCGGCTGACGTAGGACATGGTGTAGGTGAAAATCCAGAAGACCAAGGCCAGGAACAGGAACAGCTCCCTTGCGCTGGCCAGGTACTGCGCGTTGCCCTGTATAAACGCCCGGCTGAACTCAACCACGTCCAACATGCCAATGATGTACACCAGGAGGGTGTCCTTGAACAGGGAGATGAACTGCCCCACAATGGCGGGAATGACGTTGCGGATGGCCTGGGGCAGGGAGATTAGCATGGTGGTCTGCCAGCCGGCCAGCCCCAATGCCCGCGCCGCCTCCACCTGGCCGGGGTGAAGCGCCTGCAAGCCTCCCCGGATATTCTCCGCCATGTACGCCGAGCTGAACAGGGTAAGTATTACCCCGGCCCGGAACAGGGAGTTGGTGGAGAAGTCCTGCGGGAAGGCCAATGGCACCAACACCTGGGACATGAATAGGAGCGTAATCAGCGGCATGCCCCGCATGACCTCGATGAAGACCACGCACAGCAGCTTGACCAACGGCAAACGGCTGCGCCGCCCCAGGGCCAGGGCGATGCCGAGGGGCAGGCTGAGGATGATGCCGGTCACCGCCAGCAGCAGATTCAGCATCAAGCCGCCCCAGTATGTGGTCGACACGGGTTGCAGGCCCGGAACCCCCGGCAGACCCCGCACCAGGACCAGGGTGACCAGGTAGACAAGGACTCCCAGTATGGCTATCCAGCGGACTGTGCCCAGTGGCGTGTGCCGGGCCAGCACCCACCCCACCGCCACTGCGGGCAGGTTTGCCACCAGCAGCAGCCGCACGTCCAGGCCCATCTGCTCCATGCTGTAGGGGAGAAAAGCGAAGGCGACCGTTATGGCCGCCACGCCAATGGCGATGCGTTTGGCAGCAGTGTCCAGGGATACAGCCCACACCATGCCCAACAGCACCGACACCAACAGCAGGGAGACCTGCGGCCTCCAGAAACAGTTCTGACCGGGGCAGGCGAATTCCGTGTTGTACTGACCAATGATGAGCCGACCGCCCAGGGTTGCGATGACCTCCCAGTCGGCTTCCAGGACTATCCAGCGCAACCCAAACCAACAGGCCAGGACCAGGAAAGCGGCGAATATGAAGGTCAGGACGGTGTTGTACCAGGTGCTGAACAGGTTGGCATAGGCCCAGCCCACGCCGCCGCGTTCCGTGATGGGAGGAGGGAGCGACACGCCCGGCGGCGTGCCCGTTGCAGATGCCATTCGTCTAATTCCCCACCAACCGAATGCTCCGGTTGTACAGGTTGCCGATCAATGAATAGGTCAGGCTCATGGCGAGATAGGCCGCCGCAAGCAGGACGTAGATGGACACTGCCGGAGCCGTCTGTGTCATGGTCTTGGCGACGTTGGCCAGATCCGAGTAGCCGATGGCTCCGGCCAGGCTGCTGTTCTTGGTCAGGTTAAGGAATTGGCTGATCAGCGGGGGGATGATCACCCTCAGGGCCTGGGGAAAGGTGACATGGCGCAGGGCCGCCATGGGCGCAAGGCCCAGAGACCGGGCTGCTTCCGTCTGACCCCGGCCTACCGATTGGATGCCAGCCCGGACAATCTCCGCGATGAACGAAGATGTGTAAATCACCAGCCCGGTCAAAAGCGCCATGAGACCGCCGGAGATTGTGAAGCCCCCGGCGATGCGTCCGAAAGTCCCCTGTGGGGCCGGGATCGAGATCACAAAGGGGGAGTCGCCAAACGCAATGCCGACGAACAGCCACCCGGCAACCGCGATGGCAACGGCTGTGACACTGCCTGAAATGAAGGGGTAGGAAGGCCTTCCGGTGAGGGCCTCGCGGCGGGTCAATGCGCGGTGCAACACCACTGCGACCATGATCGAGGCCAGGACTACAGCCAGCCATACCCAGGCCGCGTCCCGGTTGGACGGCCATGGCCACGGCAACGACAGGCCCCCGTTGTTGATGTATATCTTGTCCGCGATGACGTACCCTTGGCGGACCGGAGGCAACGCCAGCACCACGTAGAACCAGAAGAACAATTGCACCAACAGGGGGACGTTGCGGAAGACCTCGATGTAGATCAAAGAGGTCCTGGACACCAGCCAGTTGCCCGATATGCGGGCCACGCCCACCAGGATCCCCAAGGCCGTGGCCAGGATGACTCCCACAATGGAGACGACAATGGTGTTGGTGGCGGCAACTCCAAAGGCGTAGAGGAAGGTATCCGAGGACTCGTAGGGGAGAAAGTGCTGCCCAATGGGGGTCTGGTACTCGCGGGACAGGAAGCTGAACCCGTGGGGAATCTCCCGTTCTTGGATGGTGTTGGTGATGTTGGTGAAGAAGGTGGTGACCAGGACCACCACCAGGACGCCCGATATTATCTGCAGCGCCCACTGTATGACAAGGGCGTGCCGCCAAAGTGGCACGCCCTTGTAGTAGGTAAGTCCTCGCAGCGCCTCGATCATGGTCATGGCGCAGAGGGTTGCCTCAGAGGAGCGAGAAGATTACCGCAAAGGAGCGGAGTAAATCTGGCCGCCCTTGGGACAGTCCGAACAAACAGCGTCGGCCCACAGGGCATTGCGGCCGCCCTCACGGGGGAGATTGATGCCACCCGGGCCGAGGTTGCGGTCGTAGATTTCACCGTAGTTGCCCACGCTCCCGATTACGTCCTGGGCCACGGTCTGGCTGAGGCCAAGGGTTTCCTGGCCGAAGGAGCCTGCCAGTCCGAAGAGACGGTCAACCTTGGTGTCTCCAGTACTTTCGGACGGTACGGCATCGGAAGTAACGCTGTACGCCTCGGCGTAGATCAGGATGGCCATGACGGTCTTCACGATGTCGAACCACTGCTCGTCACCATGGGGGACCACCGGGCCAAGCGGCTCTTCCGAGATGGTCTCGGGAAGGATTACGTGGGCATCGCGGTTCTCGAAGGCGCTGCCAATGGCGGCCAACTGGGAACGGTCGTTGGTGAAGGCGTCGCACTGCTGGCTCTGATATGCCGCCACCACCGCGTCGGTATCCTCGAAGGTGAGAGCAGTGATGTTCAGGTCGTTCTGGTTGGAGAAGTCCTGCAGGTTCAACTCGGTGGTCGTACCCTGGGTCACGCAGACGGTGGCGTCCCTAAGCTCCAGGGAACTGGAGATGCCCAGATCCTTCTGCACCATGAATCCCTGTCCGTCGTAGAACATGGTCTGGGTGTAGTTGCCCCACTGGGCGTCCCGGGACGTGGTCCAAGTGACGGTGCGAACCAACAGGTCCACTTCGCCGGACTGGATGGTGGGTCCGCGTTCGGCAGCGGTAATCAGCCGAATCTCGAAGGCATTGGCATCGCCCAGGACGGCGGCGGCAACCGCGCGGCAAAGGTCGATATCGAAACCGACGTTATTGCCGGCATCGTCCAGGTAGCCGTAGCCCGGCACGTCGTTGCGGCTGGCACAGATGAGCTTGCCTCGGTCCTGGACTGCCTGGAGACGGGAACCGGCCGGCTCGTCCATGGCCATCACCATTGCTTCCAGCTCGGCGATTTTCGCGTCGCGTTCGCTTATCTGGTTTTGTAGGGCTGATGTATCGACAGTCTCACAACCGACGACAACCAAGGAGATGGCCATCAAGAGCCCTGCCAGAATTAACCACTTTCGAAACATGGTAAACGTACCTCCTAAAGTAATGATTTGTCACTATACAACAGGGCGGGATTGTTGCAATGAGCGCGGGAAGGGCTGCGGCAACGCGCCAGGGGTTGGCGGCGCGGCATCGCCATGGCGGCCGGCCTGGGAGGGAGTTGCGCGCTGGGAAGCCGGGACTTCAATTGCCCACAGCGTCATTTTAGGCTATTGGTGCTGTCCGGCACGTCCGGGGCGCGTCCGTGGATCCGCATCCGGTTCCACCGTTCCAGGCAGTGTCGCACTGGCTGCCGCCATTTCTTGGGTGAGGCCTCCCTGCGCGTGGCCGGTCCCCTGCCTTCGAACCGGAAATGCGAGTGGCAGGGACGGATTTGGACTGGACAACCCGGCCTGGGCGGTTGGCAGCGCGGGCACGGACGTTGTCTTGGCCGTGCCCGCCAACACCTGTGCGCAGGCCCGGTCCGGCACGTTGGGTTGGACAAGCCGGCACCCATGCCGAACTCATTAGACCTCGGACGGAAGTTTGGGAAGCCTTCCGGAGCGGGAAATCGACCGTCGGGCCCGCGTTTCGCCAAGGTTCCGGGATATACTGTTGCGCCACGTTCGACCCGGCCGCCAGGCCGGTTCGCAGCCGGTGTTCCCGCCGAAGTTCCTGTCCCTGCATGTCCCCCGAATTCATCAACACGCTGGGTGTCTGGCTCGAGGTGGCCGTCACCGTCATGGGTGCGATGCTGTTCGCGCTGTGGGCGGGAACCGTTGTCTGGACCATTAACGACATTCGGGCCAGGTCCTGGGACGTGCTGGCCATGATCCTGGCCGCTGTCCTGGTGGTTCTGGTTCCATTTGCCGGCCTGGTGGTCTACATCCTGGTCAGGCCGCGCGAAACCTTGGCGGACACCTACAACCGGGCCCTCGAGGAGGAAGCCCTGCTGCGCGAGGCGAACGTGTCATTCTTCTGCACCGGCTGCAGTCGCCCGGTACGCGACACATGGGTGTTCTGCCCCCATTGCCAGGTTCAGTTGTTGCAGGCGTGTCCGGCCTGCGGCCATGCGGTCCGGCCCGAGTGGACGGTCTGTGCCCAATGCGGCACCGCGCGCGGTGCCCAGCCCGCGCGGCAGTATCCGCAGGCAGAGGCCGGTGCGGAACCTTGGAACCAGGCCTCCACCGCCGCCCCCGACGCTCGGACCGCGTCCACCGAGCAGGTCCCCGGACGCTGATTTCCCCGGTCCCCGGGCGGGATCTCCGACCGCGGCGACCGTTGGCAACAGCGCGGCACAGGCGGAACCGCCTTGTGCCGATCTGCCATATCGATGGCGTTGATGCACCATGGCAAGGCCGCCGGATGCACACTGGTTGAACAAAATGCACGTCCGCGGTGCCTTGATTTTGTAACATGTGCCCAAACTCAATTCGTTCCGGCGGCTGTAGGATTGTGCAATTGCAGCCGCGACGGGCGGAGCCTTGCCCGCGTACCAAACCAGGAGTACTACTGACATGGCCCTAGATTGCAAGACCGGCGCTGACGTCATCGAGGCCATCAAGGCCAACGGCGTCAACATTGTGGATGTCCGGTTCACCGACCTGTTCGGCCAGTGGCACCACTTCTCATTGCCGGCGGAGACCTTTGATGCGGAAGAGGCATTCGAAGAGGGTCTCGGATTCGACGGCTCTTCCATCCGCGGTTTCCAGAGCATCGAAGTCAGCGACATGATCCTGAAGGGCGATCCGACGACCGCCCACCTGGATCCCATTGCCGACGACCGGTTCCCGACGCTGGCCTTCATCGCCAATGTCTACGACCCGATCACCCACGAGCCCTACGGCAAGGGTCCCCGCAACGTGGCGGAGAAGGCCGAGGCCTATCTGAAGTCCACCGGCATCGGCGACACCGCCTATATCGGCGCGGAGGCGGAGTTCTTCATCTTCGACAGCATCTCCTACGCCACGGGCCGCAACTTCCAGGGCTATGAGATCAACAGTGAGGAAGGCCCTTGGACCGGTGGCGAGGTCAGTGGCGGCCACAAGGTTGGCTGGAAGGGTGGCTACTTCCCCGTGCCCCCAACGGACTCATTGCAGGATGTCCGGTCCCACATGGTGCGGACCATGGTCGACTCCGGACTGGAGGTCGAGGTGCATCACCACGAGGTGGGCACGGCCGGTCAGGCCGAGATCGATCTGCGGTTCGATACGTTGCTGCGCTCGGCCGACAACATGCAGTTGTACAAGTACATCGTCAAGAACATCGCCAAGGCCAACGGCAAGACCGCAACCTTCATGCCCAAGCCCCTCTTCGAGGACAACGGTTCCGGCATGCATACCCACCTCAGCATCTGGAAGGACGGCGACAACACCTTCGCCGGCGACGGCTACGCCGGGCTGAGCGAAACGGGCCTGCACTACATCGGCGGCGTGCTCAAGCACATCAACGCCCTGCTGGCCTTTTCGGCACCCCTGACCAACTCGTACCGGCGCCTGGTGCCCGGCTACGAGGCCCCGGTGGTGGTGGCCTACTCCGCCCGCAACCGTTCCGCCGCCTGCCGCATTCCGATGTACTCCGGATCGCCCAAGGCCAAGCGCGTGGAGTTCCGCTGTCCGGATCCCGGCGCCAACCCCTATCTGTCCTTTGCGGCCCTGCTGATGGCGGGCCTGGACGGCATTCAGAACAAGATTGAGCCGGGTGAGCCGGGCGACATGGACCTGTACGAAGAGGACGCCATGTCCCAGGTGGATTTGGTCAAGGGTTCGCTGGGCGAGGTCCTGGACGAGCTGGAGAACGACCACGAGTTCCTCCTGCAGGGCGGGGTCTTCACGCCGGAGCTCATCGAGTCGTATGTGGAATACAAGCGCTATGAGGAAGTGGACGCCATTCGCCTGCGCCCGCATCCCGAAGAGTTTGTGATGTACTACGGGATTTAGCCCGGTCTGCCAATCAGAGATACCGGGAGCCCGGTCCGATCGGACCGGGCTCCTGCACAATAGGGCCGCGTCACCCCTTTCGCTTCGGCATCCGAACCATGGCCAAGGCCATCACCGCACCCACCAACAAGAAGCTGGGACAACTCCTTCGGTCCGAAGGGGTTGACTTCGTCTGGCTCCAGTTCAGCGATATCGAAGGCCAGATCAAGCAGATCACCATTCCCGCCCGGCAGTGGACCGAGGTGGTGGACCACGGCCAGTGGTTTGACGGCAGTTCCATTCAGGGGTTTGCGCGTACGGTCGAGAACGACATGTACCTGATGCCCGATCCCTCCACCTTCGCGCTGATTCCATGGGAGTCGGGAACGTGTACGGCCCGGGTCATCTGCGATGTGCTCCTGCCCAACGGCGATCCCTTCCCCGGCGATCCCCGCTATGTCCTGAAGCGGCAGCTGGAACGGGCCCGCGGCATGGGTTTCGAATACAACATTGCACCCGAACTGGAGTTTTTCCTGTTTCGACGGCACGAGGACGGAGAGGTCCTGCCCTTGCAGCCACTGGACCAGGCCGGCTACTTCGACATCTCCATCGACATCTCCCGCAGCATCCGGCGCAAGATTGTCGAGGCGCTGGCTGAGATGGGTGTGGCCATCAACGCCTTTCACCATGAAGTGGCGGAGGGCCAGAACGAACTGGACATGCGCTACGGTCCGGGCCTGCAGTTGGCCGACAGCACGGTGACGGCCCGCATCGCGGCCAAGGCCGTGGCCCACCAGCACGGCCTCTTTTGCTCCTTCCTGCCCAAGCCGATGACGGGGAAGTCCGGCTCGGGCATGCACGTGCACCAGAGTCTGTTGGATCCGGTGACCGGCCGGAACCTGATGTACGACGACGGGCACCCGTACCGGCTGAGCCAGACGGCCCTGCATTTCATCGCCGGCCAGCTGGAGCATGCCAAGGCCATGGCCTGTGTAGTGGCTCCGCTGGTCAACAGCTACAAGCGCCTGGTGTCCGGATTTGAGGCTCCGGTCAAGATCTGTTGGGGCCGCACCAACCGGGGCGCCCTAATCCGGGTGCCGCGCACCACGCGCGACCGCAGCATCAGTACCCGCTGCGAACTGCGCAGTCCCGATCCAAGCGCCAACCCCTACCTTGCCTTTGCCGTCATGCTGGCGGCGGGCCTGGACGGAATCGAGAAGGAAATGCAGCCGCCCAATCCCCTGGAAGAGGACCTGTTCCGGGTAACGGACCGCCGCCACGGATACGAATCCCTGCCGGACAGCCTGGGTGCCGCGATCGAATATCTCCGGGACAATCATGTTCTGGCGGACGCGCTGGGACCCCACCTGCACGACACCTACGTGGAAGCCAAGACCCAGGAGTGGATTGAGTTCCGCACACACGTCAGTACCTGGGAGCTGAATCAATACCTGGCCACCTACTAGCCAACGCTTCCGGCCCGTGATCGCAGTTGTCGACTTCGGGAGCCAGTACTCCCAGCTGATTTGCCGTCGCATCCGCGAACTGCAGGTCCCGGCGGAGTTGGTTTCCTGGGCCAAGGCGGACACCTTCCTCGACACCAGGGAGGTTCGGGGCGTGGTCCTTTCGGGCGGTCCTGCCAGCGTTTATGCGGACGGGGCGCCGTCGCTGCCGGCCTCCGTGCTGGTCCGGGGAGTGCCGGTGCTTGGCATCTGCTACGGCATGCAGCTGCTGATGCAGGCCCTGGGAGGACGGGTGGAGCCGGCCACCACCAGGGAATTTGGGCAGGCCTCGGTCCGCCATACCGGGGAGTCGGCACTGTTCCAGGATATCGAGACCGAATCAAGTGTCTGGATGAGCCACGGCGACCGGGTGGAGTCCCTGCCCGCCGGCTGTCGGTCCATCGCCGCCAGCCAGGGCAGCCCGCATGCGGCCGTGGCCGCGGAGGACGGTCGGATCTTCGGTCTGCAGTTCCACCCGGAGGTCAGCCACACCGTCCGCGGCATGGACATCCTGGGCAACTTTGTGCACGGGATTTGCGGTTGCGACACAACCTGGACCACCGAAGAACTGGCGGGGGCATGCATCAGGGACATCCGGACGCGCGTGCCCGCGGACGGGCATGTCCTGCTGGCACTCAGCGGAGGGGTTGACAGCAGCGTCGCGGCGGCACTGGTCCACCGGGCCGTGGGCGAGCGCCTGACCTGCATCTTTGTCAACAATGGCCTCTTGCGGATGGGAGAGGCGGACCAGGTGCTGAGGGATCTGCGGGAGTGGAATCCACGGCTCCGCATCGAGCCCGTCGACGCCGTGGAGGACTTCCTGGAGGATTTGGCGGGGGTCGCGGACCCGGAACTCAAGCGAACCCGCATCGGTCATCGCTTCATCCGCATATTCGAGCGGGAGGCTGCGCGGCTGGCAGGGGCGTGGGATGCCGACGGTCCCCGATTCCTGGTGCAGGGCACCATCTACCCGGACGTGATCGAGTCCGCTTCGGGCAGCGGAGAGGCGCACGCCCAAACCATCAAGACCCACCACAACGTTGGCGGTCTGCCGTCCGACCTGGACTTCGAGTTGATCGAGCCGTTGCGCATGCTGTTCAAGGACGAGGTGCGGCGGTTGGGCGCCGGGCTCGGCCTGCCCGCCGCGCTGCTTGAACGACACCCCTTCCCGGGGCCCGGCTTGGCCGTGCGCATTCCGGGCGAAGTCACGTGGGAACGCTTGGAAACACTGCGCCGGGCCGACGCCATCTTCCTGGAGGAACTGCGTCGGGCAGGCCTGTACACCGCGACAGATCAGGCATTCGCGGTGCTGTTGCCCGTGCAAAGCGTCGGCGTGATGGGGGATGGCCGGACGCTGCAGAATGTGGTTGCGCTCAGGGCTGTCAGCACAAGCGACTTCATGACGGCGGAGTGGACGCGGTTGCCGTGGGAATTGGTGGCGCAAGTAAGTACTCGCATCGTCAACGAGGTGCAGGGGGTCAACCGGGTGGTGCTTGACGTGAGCACCAAGCCGCCGGCCACGATCGAGTGGGAGTAACAACAACTCCGGTCCACTAAAGTCAATCGCGACAGTGCGCAACGGCAGGCAGGTTCCATCCGTTGCGCCGGCATGAATCAACTAAGTTCTGTCCGGTTGGAACCCTGGGATTTGTTTCACAGTCATTGATTTCTGCCCGAACCTATTTTGGGACTCGAGATAATCGCATTTCAAGGGACAGGAATCCGACCTGTACTGCCAGCTTTCGCTCGGCTCGCCTTCGGATGACGCAAGTCGAGACGGGACGCCGGCAATCGGCACGTACCTGTACAGCAACCCCCGTAGTCCAAGTTCTCAGCCCGAACACAGTCGTACTCTCCAGCTCTTGGTCTGTATGGAATCGGTGGCTGCCACCGCGGCTGGCCGTCTCTAGCCCCAAGGTGATGTTCCTACCCCGGTTGTGAAGGATCCGCGCCATCAGGGTCTGGCATTCCAAGGTGTTGTTAGCTGCGATGTAACCCATCGGACCGATTTATCCCGGCGACACGGTCCAGGGCCGTCGTCCCAACGTTTGGCGGTCCTATCATGAACGGGCGTTGCCGTGCATCGGAGTCCGCCTGTTACAAGTCGTGCCAGTAGGTCTCGTGCAATGGGTTGCAGCCTGGTGGGCCAAGGAACACCCCGGCTGGACACACCCGACCGAACCTATTGGCTGATATCGGTCCGATCCAGCGTTGAGTCTCATTCACTTCCCGGGATATGCAGGAAGTTAACCCAGATGATGGCAACTTCCTGGTGGCAATCGACCCGGGTTGAAAGCAGTACCGGAATCACCACTGCCCCTGGGGCCATATTGGATGTCCAGGGTTCGTCATGTTGGCTACCGCCCACCGCTGCCGGCGCGTTCCCTGCGCCGTGTATTTCTATCGTTGGACATATCGGGTCAGCTGTCTTCGCAATTGCCCGACAGGGATGCGGAATCATCTAGACCAAGTATCCACCAATCCTGGGCGGTGGGTCCGCGGCAGCAGGTTCAGGTTGGTTGTTGTACTAAAGCGACAATAGCGGTTCCAGGACCAGTTGGCGACCAGCAGGCAAGTGGGGCGAGTCACACTTGGACAAGGCGTACACAGGCCCATCCGGGGGTCCGGATCTTCCCATCTCCAAGTTGCGGTCAAAGTAAACCAAAGCCAGTCGTGCTGGTAGCGGCCATTCACAAACTACCGACCTTCATCAACGCGACGGTGCATTCCGCGACGGGAATCCCACAGGTCTCGGCTAGCCACTTGCATGCTTGTGTGCCGTTCAAGCGCATGCGTCGGGGAGACTGTGCCCCGCCCTTGTTCTCATCCAGCTGGCATGACTCGCGACCCTCGACCCCAGCAAACAAGGATACCGTCCGTCCGCACTCCACACATATGGTTGTTGCCAGCGCTGACGCTAGTGAATGTGCCGCCCGGCGGTGTGGCCTGTCCATCCTCGTCATTGCCCCAGCAGGCGAGCGTGCCGTCGGTTCGCACACCGCATGCGTAACCTGAACCGACGCTGATGATCAAAAAGGTGTCGTCTGGCGGCGTGTCCTGTCCGAACTTGCCCCTGCCCCAGCAGACGACAGCACCGTCAGTCCGCACTCCGCAGGGAGCGCTGAGGTCGGCAAACGTACCTGTTGGCAGTGTGTCTTGTCCGCCTCCGTTCCAGCCCCAGCATGCGAGAGTCCGGTCCGTCCGCAACCCGCAAGTGGACCGGACTCCGCTACGGACGGCTGTGAAGGTACCCTCCGGTGGTGTGGCCTGTCCATATGTATCATTGCCCCAGCAGGCGAGCGTGCCGCTCGTCCGCACAGCGCAGGAATGCCGCGCTCCGGCACTGACGCTAGTGAATGTGCCGCCCGGCGGTGCGGTCTGTCCATCCTCGTCATTGCCCCAGCAGGCGAGCGTGCCGTCGGTTCGCACACCGCATGCGTGCTTGCTGCCTGCATCGACGGTGGAGAAGGTGCCACCCGGCGGTGTGGCTTGCCCGTACCAGTTGTAGCCAACGCAGGCGAGGGTGCCGTCCGTCCGCACGCCGCAGGAGTAGCTGTTGCCGGCACTCGCCGCGGAGAAGGTGCCGTCCGGTGCGGTAACCTGCCCATACCAGTCGTCGCCCCAACAGGCGAGTGTGCCGTTTGTCCGCACACCGCAGGTGCGCTGGTCTCCGGCGCTGACCGTGGAGAAGGTGCCGTCCGGCGGTGTGGCCTTCCCATACCGGTCGTCACCCCAGCATACGAGTGTGCTGTTTATCCGCACCGCACAGGTATGCCGTTCCCCGACGCTGACGCCGACGAAGGTGCCGTCCGGCGGCGCGACCTGCCCAAACGGATTCCAACCCCAGCAGGTTAGGGTGCCGTCCGTGCGCACACCACAGGTGTAGTGGTAGCCAGCATCGACAGCAACGAAAGTGCCATCCGGCGTCGTCCGTACAACGCCCCAACAAGCAAGTGTGCCGTCCGTCCTCACTCCGCAGGTGTAACTACCGGCACTGACCATGGCGAAGGTGCCATCCGGCGTCGTCCGTACAACACCCCAGCAGGCAAGTGTGCCGTCCGTCCTCACTCCGCAGGTGTGGTGGATGTAGGCACTGACGGCGATGAAGGTGCCGTCCGGCGGTGTGGCCTGCCCATACTCGTCATTGCCCCAGCAGGCGAGGGTGTCGTCCGTCCTCACTCCGCAGGTGTGACCTCTTCCGGCACTGACGGCGACAAAGGTGCCGTCCGGCGGTGTGGCCTGCCCAAACCGATTATTACCCCAGCAGGCGAGGATGCTGTCCGTCCGTACACCGCAAGCGTGATACCCGCCGGCACTAATGGCCGAAAAAGTTCTGAGTGGCGGCGTGGCCTGCCCAATCTGGTCATTGCCCCAACAGGCGACGGCACCGTCCACTTGTACACCGCACGTATGCTGTTCCCCGGCACTGACCGTGGCGAAGGCACCACCAGGCGGCATGGCCTTCCCAAATCGGTCATCGCCCCAGCAGGCGACGGCACCGTCCCCCTGCACACCGCACGTATGCTGTTCCCCTACACTGACCGTGGCGAAGGCACCACCAGGCGGCATGGCCTGTCCAAATCGGTCATCGCCCCAGCAAACGATGGCACCGTCTAACTGTACGCCACAGGCATGCAACGCTCCGGTGCTGACAACGGCAAACACGCCGTCCGGCGACATGGCCTGCCCGAACTCGTTCCAGCCCCAGCAGGCGAGGGTGTCGTCTGTGCGCACCCCACAGGTGTGGTAGCGGCCGGCGCTGACGGAGGCAAAGGTTCCGCCTGGCGGCGTAGCCCGTCCAGCCCAGTTGTCGCCCCAGCAGACGAGGGTGCCATCCAGGTGCACCCCACAGGTGTGGTAGCGGCCGGCACTGACCGCCGTGAAGGTGCCGGCCGGGGGCGCGGCCTGCCCGAACCGGTCATTGCCCCAGCAGACGAGGGCGCCGTCCGTGCGCACCCCGCAAGTGTGCCAGGCACCGGCATTGACGGTAGCGAAGGTGCCGGCCGGGGGCGCGGCCTGCCCGAACCGGTTATCGCCCCAGCAGACAAGATTGCGGTCGACCTGTACTCCGCAGGCGTGATGGAGGCCGACACTAACGGCGGTGAAGTCAATTGGGGTAAGGGCCTGCACTGCCGTATGGCCCTCCAATGGGTGTCCCGAGATACCCGCGCCTGTGTTCCCCAGAGTAACGGTGTGGTCGTCGTCGTCACGGATCGGGTTCTTTCCGACCGGGCGGAACACTATGCTCGCCGCGGTTTCCTCAGGTCCTGTCAAGCGGGTTCGGGCTTCACGGCCATGACCATCATGCAACCGGAATTCCCGGCCACCCTCCACCGCCGCGTGAATGCGTTCCGTTGACGACGGCCCAGTCGCATCCGGCCCTCGAACAGGATGGGCTGTGGCCCCGACCGGTGGCTGCTCGTCCAGCATGTCCCAGGCCAAACCGGGCGAAGCCAACGCAGGAAATAGACACAGAACCAGGATCAGTACCTGGGCCAGGCATTTCACGGACCACCTTCCTCAGCCACTAACCGAACTGGCATATGGACTTCAACCATCGTAGCAGCACCTCGCTCGCGGCTAATCGCGTGGGGAATTGGCGAATTCAGCCTTGACTTGGATCACCGGACCTATACCTGGAAGCGACCCGGTGTGGGTGGGGGATCGTCCGGACCAATTGGAACCCCAGTTCAGGGACAGTGGCTTCAGGACGCCATTGTCACGTTGGTTTTTGTAATACCGCGACCGCATCCACTCCAGGACCAGCGGACAATCGGGGGAGCCGGCCTTGAACAGGGCAATCCCGTCCAGGCCGCAGGCCAATCCGAGAAGCCAGATCTGCCATGGCCATGTGGTGGCCGTGCACGACCTACCGACCTTCGTGAACGCTGTGATGCGGTTGTTGGCAGCTGCCCCTCGCAACATGCCAGGCCATGAAATCCTGCGCGTAGATGCTGGCCGAGTACTCACACAGGGGAAGCCCTTCACGATGTCCAGGTTAGCCTCTCCCCATGATGTACGGATTCCGGCCCCAACAAATGAGGACATTGTCCGTCCGCAGTCCACATGAGTACCAATCGCCGGCACTGACGGCGGAAAACGTGCCCTCCGGCGGCCTAGCCTGCCCATTCTCGTTCTTGCCCCAGCAGGCGAGTGTGCCGTCGGTTCGCACGCCACATGAATGCCAAGTCCCGGCACTGACGGCCGAAAACGTGCCGTCCGGTGGTGTGGTCTGCCCGAACCGGTCATTGCCCCAGCATGCGAGGGTTCCGTCCGTCCGTACGCCACAGGTGTGGTAGAGATCAGCACTGACGTCGGTGAAGGTGCCCTCCGGTGGCTTGGCCTGCCCATTCTCGTTCTCGCCCCAGCAGGCAAGGGCCCCGTCTGTCCGCACCCCACAGGTGTGTCGGAAACCAGCATTGACGGTGGCGAAGGTGCCCTCCGGTGGCTTGGCCTGTCCATTCTCGTTCTCGCCCCAGCAGACGAGGGCGCCGTCCGTGCGCACCCCGCAAGTGTGCCTGGCGCCGGCATTGACGGTGGCGAAGGTGCCGTCCGGGGGCGCGGCCTGGCCGAATCGGTCATCACCCCAGCAAGCGAGGGCGCCGTCTGTCCGCACCCCACAAGCGTGGATGTATCCGCGGCTGACGATGGCAAAGGTACCGCTAGGCGGTGTGGCATCTCCAAACCAGTTGTTTCCCGCACAGGCGACGGTGCCGTCGGTTCGCACGCCGCAAGTGTGCTCGGTACCGATACTAACGCCGTCGAAAGTGCCGTCCAGCGACGCGGCCTGCCCATACCAGTCATGGCCCCAGCAGGCGAGGGCGCCGTCCGTCCGCACACCGCAGGCATGCCGCACCCCGGCGCTGACCGTGGTGAAGGCACCAACCGGTGGCGTAGCCCGCCCAAACTGGTTATCGCCCCAGCAGGCGAGGGTGCCGTCCGTGCGCACACCACAGGCGTGGTAGAAGCCGGCGCTGACGGTGGCGAAGGTACCGTCCGGGGGCGCGGCCTGCCCGAATCGGTCATCGCCCCAGCAAGTAAGCGTGCCTTCCGTCCGTACCCCGCATGCGTGATTACGCCCGACACTGACGGCGGAGAACGCGCCGGTCGGGGCCTTTGCCTGGTTATACCAGCCAGTGCCCCAGCAGGCGAGGGTGTTGTCCGTCCGCAGTCCACATGAGTAAAGTTCCCCGGCACTGACGGCCGAAAACGCGCCGTCTGGCTGTGCCCCGCCAACACCCCAGCAGGCAAGGGCCCCGTCCGTCCGCACCCCACAGGTGTGTAGGAAACCAGCATTGATGGTGGTGAAAGTTCCGTCCGGCGGCGTGGACTGTCCAAACTGGTCATTGCCCCAGCAGGCGAGGGTGCCGTCCGTCCGCACACCGCAGGAGTGGCCTCCCCCGACACTGACGGCGACGAAAGTATCGGCCGGTGGCGTGGACTGTCCAAACTGGTCATTGCCCCAGCAGACGAGGGTGCGGTCCGTCCGCGCACCACAGGTGTGGTAGAGGCCGGCGCTAACGGTGGAAAAAGTTCTGAGTGGCGGCGTAGCCTGCCCAAACTGGTCATTGCCCCAGCAGGCGACGGCACCGTCCACTTGTACACCGCACGTATGCTGTTCCCCGGCACTGACCGTGGCGAAGGCACCATCACCAGGCGGCATGGCCTGCCCAGTTTCATTATTGCCCCAGCAGGCGACGGCACCGTCCACTTGTACACCGCACGTATGCTGTTCCCCGGCACTGACCGTGGCGAAGGCACCATCACCAGGCGGCATGGCCTGCCCAAATCGGTCATCGCCCCAGCAAGCGACGGCACCGTCCAACTGTACGCCACAGGTATGCAACGCTCCGGTGCTGACAACGGCGAACGCGCCGTCTGGCGGCATGGCCTGCCCGAACTCGTTCCAGCCCCAGCAGGCGAGGGTGCCATCCGTGCGCAACCCACAGGTGTGGTAGAAGCCGACGCTGACTGAGACAAAGGTTCCGACTGGCGGCGTGGCCCGCCCGGCCCAGTTGTCGCCCCAGCAGGCAAGGGTGCCATCCAGGCGCACACCACAGGTGTGGTAGAGGCCGACACCGACAGCCGTGAAGGCACCGCTGGGGGGCGCGGCCTGCCCGAAACGGTTATTGCCCCAGCAGGCGAGGGAGCCGTCCGTCCGTACCCCACAAGTGTGCCAGGCGCCGGCACTGACGGTGGCGAAGGTGCCGTCCAGGGACGCGGCCTGCCCGAATCGGTCATCGCCCCAGCAGACGAGGTTGCGGTCCACCTGTACGCCACAGGTGTGATGGAGGCCGGCACTAACGGCGGTGAAGTCAATTGGGGTAAGGACCGGTGCTACCGCATGGCCCTCCAATGGGTGTCCTAGGGCTCCCGCGCCTGTGTTCCCCAGGATAACTGTGTGGTCGTTGTCGCCACGGATCGGGTACTTTCCGACCGGGCGGAATGCCGCGCTCACCGCGGTTCCCTCAGGTCTTGTTAACGGGGATCGAGCCATACGTATGTGACCATCATGCAACCGGAATTCCAAGCCACTCTCCACCGCCGCGTGAATGCGTTCCGGTGACGACGGCCCAGTCGCATCCGGCCCCCGAACAGAACGGGCTGTGGCCCCGACCGGTGGCTGCTCGTCCAGCATGTCCCAGGCCAAACCGGGCGACGCCAACGCAGAAAGCCAACACAAGACCCAGACTAGTACCCCGGTCAGGCTCTTCACGAGCCACCCTCCTTAACCGAGCTGGTATATGGACTTCAACCATCGTAGCAGCACATCGCTCGTGGCCAATCACATGGAGACTTGGCGGATCCAGGCCGGCCTTGCATCACCGGACCGAAACCGGGAAGCGATCCGGTTTCGGTGGGATGTGGTCAACCTGGGTTTGTTGCGTTGAAGACGGGGCCGAGTAGGGGATGGAATCAAGTTTTCCGCAAGGGAACCTTTCGTGCTTGGATTCGCGCTTTCCAAACCCAATGGCCCCTTCCGTCATGTCCGAGCTCCGAAAATAATCGACGAATCTGCAAGTACAGACAGGCACTGGTGCTGTTGCAGATTGGACTTGGACGCGGGCGTTGATTTCTGCTGGGTCTTGCGGAAAACTATCTGTCATGGGAAGTTGGCTGAGATTGCTGGTTCCGCTGGTTGTCGGTTTGGCTCTGATCCGTTTGTACAGTTGGTACAAGGCGGAGGCCGCGCCGATTCCACCGGGTGTCCTGATTGGTTACGAGGACTACAGCGCTGCGACGTCCGAAGCGGAAGTGGTCGACTTGATCAAAGCCCGCGTCGAGGACCGGGTTCTGGTTCTGTTCAACGGCGAGCGTTTGATTCTGGAGGCGGAGGAGATTGGCCTGCGGGTTGATACGCAGCGAATCCTGCAGGAGGCCACCCGGCATCTGGAGGGCGATGTCTTCGTACGGTTGGTTTTGAGACAGGTGTTGGGGTTGCCGTTGGAAATTCACCATGTGCCGGTGTACTACGCGATCGATTTCGAACGGGCCCGGGCTTGGCTGCATGCCGTCAATGAACGGTACCGGACAGCATCGCGGCCCTACCGGCTTCTGCCCGTGGACCGCGACTGGCTGGCCGCACAAGGGGACGCGGACGGCTCGTCACCGTCCATCGATCTGGCATTCATGCCCTATGCCTATCCCGACTGGACTTGGAAGGAGGGACCGCGCGGCGTGCAGGTTGATGTGGAAACATCGTTGACGACGCTGGCCGAGGCATTTCTGGGTCGCGGCGACCGGGTGTGGACACTCGCTACGGTGGAGGATCCGCCCTTGGCTCCCGAACTTGGCACACTGGCCGAAACCCTGGACAATTTCACCGCCAATTTTCATGGCTTCGCCTCGTTCTGGATGCAGGACCTGACCACCGGGGAGGTGGTGGAAGTCGACAGCCAGGTGGCGTTTTCGGGCATGTCCACGCTGAAGCTGCTGGTGGTGATGGCCGTCATGGAGGCCATCGACGGGGTTGCCTCGGCGACCGACCTGGGCCAGTGGATCGATCTGGCACTGGTGGACAGCAACAACGCGGCGGCCAACCTGCTGATGCAGTACCTGGGCGACGGCAGCGTGGTCGCCGGCGCCGCGGCTGTGACCAGCTTCGCCCGTAGCCTGGGCCTGGAGAACTCCTATTACCTGACCGGTTACGACGACAAAACGCGGGTCGTGCCGCTGGTGACTCCGGCCAACCAGTCCGGTTGGGACACCCGTCCCGATACCCATCTCCAGTCCACGGCGGCCGACATGGGGCGGATTCTGGCTGGAATGTACGAGTGCACCCAGGGACACGGCATCTTCATTGACACGTATCCGGACACCATCACCCCGGAGGAATGCCGGGACGCGCTGTTCTATCTGTCCGGCAACCGTTTCCTCGAAATGCTGTGGGGCGGCCTGCCGGAGAAGGAGATGCAGACCGTGTGGCACAAGCACGGATTCTCCGACGAACAGCACGCCAACGTGGCGTTGGTATGGGGGCCGACCGGACCCTATGTGTTCAGTCTCTTCCTATACAAGCCCGGATGGCTTGACTGGGACCTGAGCAACAGCACGATGTACAACGTAAGCCGCATCACCTGGCGTCTGCAGGAACAGGCGGCCGCGGTGGGGAACCAAACCTTCCAGGATGCCATGGAGCTTCCGACACCACAGGGCTACGTACAGCAGCCCAACCGCTAAAACGGAGGGTGCCGCGACGCGGCACCCGTTCCGGTGTGGAGGCGAACCGACGGTTGGCCTGTTCCCCGGTCGAACCCGGCGGCCGCCAAGCGAGGGGCATCGCCACTTCGGTCGGCCGCCACGGAATTACTGGTCGGTTTGTTCCGCCTTGGCCGTAAAGTCCATTTCGAAGACCAGGGGATCCGCCACCCATGTCACGATCGGCGGCATCGGGACGGAAATGTCCCACTCCTCCCGCGAAATGGTGGTCGTGCCGCTGCCGGTGAACTCGTGCTCGGACGCAAACCGTGCGGAAAGCGCAAAGGACAGGGGGATCTCCTTCCCCAGCACGCTGAGTGTTCCTTCCAACTGGCCCTCGAATTCCTGACCCACTTCCACCATGGCCGGCACCTCTGCGAAGCCTGTGGGCGTGAAGACGATTTCCGGGTAGGCGTTTGTCTTCAGGATGAACCTGTTGATGGCGCCGTTCCGTCGGTCGCTGTCCGTGACAAAGGTCGCGGCATCGATCACCACCGGCTCGAAGGTTGCGGCCATCAGGTCGGACGGCGTGGCTCGGAACGCCCCCGATACGGTCGAGGTCGCGCCCACCACCAGTTTGTGATTGCCTGCCAGGGTCTCCTCGACCAGGAACCGGACTTCGGTGGCAGTGGCGTCCAGCACAAAATCGGCCGGTTCAACCACCGCGAGGGGTTCGTCCGGCTCTTCCTGGGCCGGCTGGGATTCGGCCGGGCTGTCCTCGGCCTGGGCCTCTTCCGGCTCCTGTGCGTCGTCTTCGACAGCCGTTTCGGGCACGGCCGGCACGGTCATGTCGGCGCAGCTCGCCAACAGCAACAGCAACAGAACCGCGGCGAGTGTTCGTAGCAGGGTCGGCACAAATGCGGAGCCGGTTGTGTAGGTTGCGGTACGGGTCATGGCAAATCCGAATGTGAAGGGGTTTCAGGTGGGATTGGCATTGGCTTGGACCAACCGTGGTCGCGGCAAGGGCAACCACGGCGATGACGGAGTGCAGGTCGGTACCAGGGGTGCCGGCAGCGGGTTGACACCGGTCCCGAACGTACGCGTGCGGACCTCGCTGCGGTGCGTCGGAAACCGAAAGGGCAGAACTCCAAACTGGCTGGCCCTGCCCCCATTGGGGATCAGGCGGAGGCGGGGGTCAACCCCAGCAGTTCCTCGAAGTCTTCCCGCTCGAGAACCTCGCGTTCCAGCAGGGTTTCGGCCACAAGCTTCAAGTTCGCCATGTTGTCCTGCAGCAGTTCGAGGGTGCGTGCGTAGGCGCGATCGACCAGGGCGCGCACCTCCTTGTCGATTTTGCGGGCCACCGCTTCGCTGTACTGCCGCTGCTCCCCGATCTCCATGCCCATGAAGGGGTTGTGTTCGCCCTGGTTCAGCTGCATGGGCCCCAGGGATTCGTTCATGCCGTAGCGAGTGATCATGCTTTGGGCAATCTGGGTCACCCGTTCCAGGTCGTTCTCCGCTCCGGTCGTGATGTCCTCGAACACAAGCTCCTCGGCGGCGCGCCCGCCCAGCAGTGCCGACAGCTGTGCCTCGAAGTCCGAGACGCTGAGCAGGTTCTTCTCCTCGTTGGGAAGCGGCATGACGTAGCCCAGCGCCTGTCCGCGGCTGATGACGGAAACCTTGCTGACATTGTCGGCAAGGTCCAGCAGGGCCATCACGATGGCGTGGCCGGCTTCGTGGTAGGCCACGTAGCGGCGCTCCTTCTCCGTTATGACCCGGCTCTTGCGGGCGGGGCCGGCCATGACCCGTTCGATGGCTTCCACCAGGTTCTGCATGGTGATGGAATTCTGATCCTTGCGGGCGGCCAGGATGGCGGCCTCGTTCATCAGATTTTCCAGGTCCGCCCCCGCCAGGCCCGGGGTTTGGGCTGCAATGGCCTCCAGGTCCGTGTCCTCCGAGAGCGGCTTGCCGCGCGCGTGGACATCGAGGATGGCGTGTCGTTCGTGCCGCTCGGGCAGGTCGACTACCACCTTGCGGTCGAAACGGCCGGGCCGCAGCAGGGCCGGGTCCAGGATGTCGGGTCGATTGGTGGCGGCTATGACGATCACGTTGGTGCCGCTTTCGAACCCGTCCATCTCCACCAGGATTTGGTTGAGGGTCTGTTCCCGTTCGTCGTTGCCGCCTCCCATGCCGGCGCCCCGGTGTCGGCCGACGGCGTCAATCTCGTCGATGAAGACGATGCAGGGAGCCTGTTCCTTGGCCTGCTTGAAAAGGTCCCGGACCCGGCTGGCGCCGACGCCCACGAACATTTCCACAAACTCGGAGCCGGAACTGGAGAAGAACGGCACGCCGGCCTCGCCGGCCACCGCCTTGGCCAGCAGGGTCTTGCCGGTGCCGGGCGATCCCACCATCAGGACGCCCTTGGGGATGCGGGCCCCCAGTTCCTCGAACTTGGCCGGTTCGTTCAGGAACTCCACCACTTCCTGCAGCTCCTGCTTGGCCTCGACCAGGCCGGCCGCGTCGTCGAAGGTGATGTTGGTGTGGTGCTCCGGTTCAACCTTCTTGGCGCGGCTCCGGCCGAATTGCAGCGCACGGTTGGGGCCGGCTCCGCTTTGGCGCATGATGAACAGGAAAAAGCCCAGGATGATCAGCATGGGCAGGATGATTAGGAATCCGCTCAGAATGGCCGCGAACCGGGGCGGATTGCGGAAGGTGATGTTCAGGGAGTTGAGGACCTCGGGATTTACCCCGAGGTTGGCCAGACTGTCGTAGATGCTGGCCTCCATCTCCTTGCGGGAGCGCAACACGTTGTCGTTGTTGAGGCGCACCGCGATGGCGTCGCCCTCGACATCAATGCCGGCCAGCCTGCCCGTACTCGCCAGTTCCGCCACGCGGTTAAGGCCAATTGTGTCGTTGCGGGACGTGTTGAAGACCAGGAGCCGCACGGCCACCACCCCCACGATGACCAGCAGGATCCAGACCCATCCCTGGGACAGGAGATCGGACCATTTTTGAGGGGGACGGTTGCGGGGGCCGGAGCCGCCTTCCGGGTTGTTGGTCATAAAGTGGCGGTGATCAAGGCACTGGATGGTTCAGCATAAGTCAGCATAAGGCACGGTGCCGGAACAGCGCGTGATCGTATTGCCAACCGCATGAGGATGCAAGGGGCCGGCCGCACGCCGCGCAACGTGTCCGCACAACCGGGACCGTACTCGGATGGCCGGGACGAACATGAAGGTGGCCCACCGGACTCCGCGGACCTCGCAAGGAGCTCTTTCCATGGTTGGTTGCAACCGGGTCGCGTCCTGTCGATGCCATGGCAATTCCCAGGGACGGGATGCGCGTCGATCCGTCAGTTCAGGGCGTCCAGCCGTTCCCTGATGCTGGTGCCCACCGCATGGGTGGGCGTACGGTGCACCGGCAGCATGCCCTTGTGCCAGCGCTG
This sequence comes from Caldilineaceae bacterium, assembly GCA_965219935.1. Taxonomy (GTDB): domain Bacteria; phylum Chloroflexota; class Anaerolineae; order Caldilineales; family Caldilineaceae; genus Bin34. The sequence continues at coordinate 4,627,431 of CBDCOU010000003.1, forward strand.
GTGCGGCATGGAGGCTTCCTTGGGCTTGTCGCTCATGGCCAACAGAAGGCAGCCGCGCTCGTTGAGCCAGTCGCACAGCTCGCGGACTTCCTGCGTGATGCAGATTTCCGTTTCGAGCCGCTTGGCGGCCGCCGTGGGGCTGCTGTGAATGCCCATGCGGCCGGTGGTTTCCAGGAACTCCTGTCGCCGAAACTGCTTGAACGGCGTGCGGTCGCCGGTTCGCGTGCACATCTGGTACTGGTCGTGAAGCTGTCGCAGCTGCATGACCAGGGGCTTGTCCGTCTTGGTTGAAATCCAGCGCACCAGATGCAGGAACGACATCCGTTGGGCCACCAGATCGCCAATCTCCTTGATATTGGTGACGCCGCCCATGATCATCAAACAGATGTAGATGATGTAGTCCTCGTTGTCCACCGTCAGGCCCTGGAACTCGGGGCGGCTGATCTGGTCGTAGACCCGGCGGAAGTTCTGAAAGTCGAAGTTGGCCGACATGTGGACTTCCAGGGATTTGCGCAGACTTGTCACGCGGGCATCGTTGATGACCTGATGGTTGCGGCCCTGGGCCCCGATGGCCGTCTTGTCGATGTCCACGATGACGGCGGTGCGGCTGTCCATGGCCATCCTCGCCTCGGCCAAGCCCTCGATCCATTCCGCGATCAGCGACCAGCGGTTGGCGGATACCAGCAGGGGATGGATTTCCCACCTGAGCTCGGGCTCTTCGTGCAGCGCCTCGTCGCCGATGAAACAGGAGCCTTTCCAGTCGGCATAGGTGATCATCTTTTCAAACGCGACCAGATCGGAACCGCGCGTGTCGCCGACGAACAGAAGCTCCTGGATTTCGGTGTCGGAGCGCTGCTCCTGCATGTGGTCCACGATCCAGACCGCAACCTTGTTGTAGTCCGGGTCGGTCTTGCGCGGGATGTCGCTCGGGTCCAAGGCGAAGTCGCGGGCGCACTGGTTAAAACCCTGATAGCGGCGGTCAACCGGCTGCAAATCGCGGAAGACGACCCGGTCCTCCAGGAACTCGGCAAGACTGACCAAGCCGTGGACCGCGAAATCCGGTGTGGTGATTGAGGTGGTCAAGCTGGAATCCTCGCCTCTGCTAGGTGGATGTGGGGACGGCGCACGGAACCGCGCCGTTGGCGGCTATCAGGGAACCGGCATCCGGGTGCCACGAGTGCATCAACTCGGCGTTGAGCAGGCTTCCGCCCGCCGCGCCGCGGATGGTGTTGTGACCCAGGGTCAGGAACTTGAAGTCGAACAGCGGATCGGGGCGCAGGCGCCCGGTCACCGTGGCCATGCCCGGGACGGATCCCGCCAGCCGATCCAGCCGCGGCTGGGGTCGGTCCTCGGCTTCCCGGTAGATGATGGCCTGTTCCGGCGCCGACGGCAGCTGCAGCTGCTGCGGAAGCGGATGGTATTCGCGCCAGGTCTCCAGGATCTCCTCGGCGGTGGGCTTGACGTCGAATTCCACGCTGATGGCCTCCAGATGGCCGTTGCGCGTGGCCACGCGGTTGCAGTGCGCCGAAATCCGAAAGTCCGGCGGGATGATCCGCTCTCCGTCGAAGCGTCCCAGCAGCTTGTGCGGCTCCTTTTCCTCGACCTTGGTCTCCTCGTCGGCTATGTACGGCACGATGTTGTCCAGGATGTCCATGCTGGGGATCCCGGGGTAGCCGGCACCGGATATGGCCTGCATGGTGCAGACGAACAGGCGGGAAATGCCGAAGCGTTCGTGCAGGGGGTGCAGCGCGGAGACCAGGTGGGTGGTGGTGCAGTTGGCGTTGGTGACGATGTAGCCGTCCCACCCACGCCGCTGCTGCTGGATTGGAATTAGGCCGATGTGGTCCGGGTTGACTTCGGGGATGAGCAGGGGTACATCGTCCGCATAGCGGTAGGCGCCGGCATTGCTGTAGACACCGTAACCCGCCTGGGCGAAGGCTCTCTCGGCCGTGCGGGCCTGGTCGGTGGGCAGGCCGCTGAACACGATCGTGCATTCGATGCCGGGTTCCACCGGCTGCACCACCATGCCGCGGACGGCCTCCGGCATCGGATCGCGCAGTATCCAGGTACAGGCTTCGGCATACGGTTTGCCCGCACTGCGCTCCGAGGCACAGACTGCGGTCAGACGGAACCAGGGATGCTTGTCCAACAGCGACACGAAGCGCTGCCCGACAGCGCCGGTGGCACCCAGAACACCTACGTCAATCCGCTTGTTCATTGCTTGTGACAGATTCCGACTCCGGTCAATTGGGAACGATCATGGATGGGCGAAGGCCAGGTCGACAACATCGCTCAGGACGCCGGCTGCGGTGGCGTCCACGCCGGCGCCCCGTCCCTGGAGGACCAGGGGCTGGGGGTTGTACCAGCCGCTGCGAAACTGGACCAGGTTGTCCGTGCCCTGAAGCTGTCCCAGGGGACTGTCCAGCGGCACTTCCTGCAGGCCGACCCGCACGGCATCCGCCGACACCGAGGCCACGTAGCGCAGGCAGGCATTCCGCCGGGCCGCGGCGGCGCAGCGGGTCTGGAAGCCGTGATTCATGGAAGGCAGTGCCTCCATGAACTCGTCCACGGACAGGTCCGCGGCCTCCTCCGGATACAAACTTTCAATCCCGACATCCGCCAGCGACAGGCCCAAACCAATGCCGCGCGCCAGGATCAGGGCCTTGCGCGCCACGTCAACCCCTCCCAGGTCGTCCCTCGGATCCGGCTCGGTGTAGCCGGAGGCCTTGGCCTCGGACACCACTTCGCTGAAGGCCTTTCCCTGCTGCAGACCGGTCATGACATAGCCCAGCGTCCCGGACAGGGCACCGTCCATCGACGCCACGGGGTCTCCGCTGCCGACCAGGCGGTGCAGGGTGGCCACAACCGGCAGTCCCGAACCCACAGTGGTCTCCCATCGGCTGCGTCCCAGATTCCACGTTCCTTCGGGCGTGTGGGTCAACCGGTTCCAGACGGCCAGGTCCTGGGTCAGCGGTTTCTTGTTGGCCAGGACAATGCGGTGGCCCGCCTCCAACGCCCACTGCAGGGCGTCGGCCGTCGCGTCAGCCGCCGAACAGTCCACCACCACGGATCCCGGAGCGGTTCCCTGTTCCACCGCCGCCAAGGGCGAATCGCAGGCACTGCTGCCGGCCCATTCGGCCAACGGCCGGCCGTCGGCCTTGTGCTTTAGGATGGCCGCCAGTTCGGTGTCCGGAAGGCCGTCGGCCCCGGTGCAAACCAGGCCTTGGCTGTCGCTGACGGCGCGGATGGACAGGCGCAGGCCGTAGTGGCGATCGTGAAAGGCGCGTTGGCTCAGAATCTGGGAGACGAAAGAACGACCAACGCTACCCAACCCCAGCACAACGACGGGAACATCAACCATGAATTGGTGAAATCCGTCTTCTTGGGATAAGCGCGGATTCTAGCACAGCAAATACCGCCGGAATCCAGTCCTCCGCGAAGGGATTCGGACCGGATTCGGTCAGGAAAATGCCGCTGGAAACGCGTGTCCGACACGGATGGCCGGAGCCATCAACCGGTTGGCTGCGCCAGATTGAAGGCTTGGTGCAGGGCGTTGACCGCGGCGTTGGCGGCATCCCGTACCACCACCAGGCTGATCATGTTGTCGCTGGCGCCCTGGGCGATGGACACGACGTTGATCCGGGCATCGCCCAGAGCCGAGAAGACCCGGGCCGCGATGCCCGGCGTATGGCGGATGGCCTGGCCCACGGCAGCCACGATGACGATGTCGGGATCGCCGTCGATGCGTTCGATGTAGCCGCGGTCCAGCTCCATTGAGAACTCCCGGCGCAGGGCGTTGATCACCATGTCGGCCGAATCATCCGGAACCACGAAGCAGATGCTCTGCTCGCTGGAACTTTGGCTGATCATGAGCACGTTGGCGTTCACGTCCGACACGGCACGGAAAGCCCGGGCCGCGATGCCCGGCACGCCGATCATGCCGCGCCCCTCGATCATGATCATGTTCATGTCCCGGATGGCCGAGATCGCCTTGATCCCGGCCTGCCGCGCACGGTGTTCGTCCGCGATGACCCGGGTGCCGACATGATCCGGTTCGAACGTATTGAGGACCCGCAGTCCAATGCCCTTGCGGATGGCCGGCCGCACGGTCTTGGGATGGATTACGCGGGCGCCGTAGTAGGCCAGTTCGGCAATCTCGGGGAACGTGATTTCGCGCAGCGAGCGCGCGTCCGGCACCACCTTGGGATCAGCGGTCTTGACGCCGCTGACATCGGTCCAGATTTGGATTTCGTCGGCATCCAGGGCCGCTCCCAGGATGGCCGCCGAATAGTCCGACCCGCCCCGGCCCAGCGTCGTGTGGAGCCCGTCAAACGTGGATCCGATAAAGCCGCCGATGACCACTGCCCGGCCCTGTGCCAGCAGGGGCATCAGCTGTGTTTGGCAGCGTGATTCGGTTTCGCTGACCAGGGGTTCCGCCGCGCCGAAGTTGTCGTCGGTGACAATGAGGGAGCGGGCATTGGCGTGCATCGCCGCGACGCCGGCGGACTTCAGCACCTCGGTCAGCAGCGGCGCCATTACCTGTTCGCCCGTGCCGCAGATCCAGTCGTTGCCGCGGGGTGTCAGCTCGCCCAGCACGGCGATGCTGTCCAGGACCCGCCGCAGCTGACGGATGGTTTCCTCCAGTTCCTCGGTGAGCCGCCAGCGCACATCGGCATCGTCGACGAGCGCCTCCGTCACCTCCGCATGTTGGGTGCGCAGCCGGTGGCAGGTGGCTTCGGTCCGGTCGTGGGCGCCGTTGGCCGCGGCCTGGGCCGCGGCGGACAGCAAGTCCGTCACGCCGCTCATGGCGCTGGTGACCACCACCACGCCCGGGCGCGTCTGCTGGGCGTCCAGTTCCCTGCGGACGATGGCAGCCACCTGTCGCAGGGCCTCCACACTGCCGACGGATGTGCCGCCGAACTTCATCACAATCATTTTTTGAAGTCTCCGCAGAGGGGAAAGCGCGAGTCGGATGCTTGCTCAACGGGTGTGCGGTGCCTGCAGCACGAAGACACCGGTGGTGGCTCGCCACTTGGCCGCCGAGGGATTTTTCACTGGCCGCGTTCCGGCCAGGTAGATCGAGTCAACCACCTGGATCCGTTCAATCAGGCAGAACTCCAGGAAGTCGGCGATGGTAACCGCCTGCCAGCGTCGGGCTCCGTGCCAGGGCTCGGGAAGAATGGGGGCTTCCGGCATGCGGCCCTTCAACACCAAGTCAAGCCGGGCTCGCCAATGGCCCCAGTTGGGCAGACTGACGACGACCTGCCGGCCCACCCGCATCATCTCCTGCAGGACGCCGACCGGCCGGTTGAGGTAGTGGAGGGTCTGGCTCAGAATGACATAGTCCACGGACCGGTCCGGATAGTCCTCCAGGCCGTCGTTGAGGTTGCCCTGAACCACGGTCAGGCCCTTGCCGACGCAGTCCATCACGGCCTCCTCGTGCAGTTCGATGCCGGTCCCGCGGACGGCCTTGGCCTCGATCAGGTAGGCCAGCAGTTCGCCCGTGCCGCAGCCCAGGTCGAGCACACGGCTTCCCTCGGTCACCAGTTCGGCGATGGCCGTCAGGTCGGGCCGGGCCCGGACGTCGTGCATGCGGAAGGTGGTTCAGGCCTGGCCCGCGGCCAGCCCGTTGAGGTAGTTGGTCAGGATCCGGGTCATTCTGTCCGGCTCCAGGAGAAAGGCGTCGTGGCCCCAGACGCTGTCGATGTCGACATAGGTGACGGTGATGCCCAGGGCGTTCAGGGCCCGCACCAGGTCGCGGCTCTGGTGGCTGGGGTAAAGCCAATCGCTGGTGAAGCTCAGCACCAGAAATTTGACGTCGACCGCCTGGCGGAAGGCGTCTGCCAGGCGGCCCGTGGCCTGGGTCAGGTCGAAATCATCCATGGCCTTGGTGACATAAAGGTAGGCGTTGGCGTCAAAGCGTTCCGGGAACTTCTGGCCGTTGTACAGGAGGTAGCTTTCCACCTGGAACTCCGGTTTCAGGAAGTCGCGGCCGGTGCGGCCGGAGTCGGTGCCCCGATTCAGCCGGTCGCCAAACTGCTTTTCGTGCATGGACTGTTCGGACAGATAGGTGATGTGGCCCACCATGCGCGCCACGGCCAGGCCGGCATCCGGCTTGTCGGTCCGGTCGTAGTAGTCGCCGCCGTGCCAGTACGGATCGCGCGTAATTGCCTCGCGCCCGACGGCATCGAAGGCAATCTGCATTGGGCTGTGGCGTGCTGTGGTGGCAATCGGCATGGCGCTCACCAAGCGGTCGGGATGGTGGGAGGCCCACTGCAGGACCTGCATGCCGCCCATGGAGCCGCCGGCCACGCTGAGCAGCTTCTCGATGCCCAGGTGGTCAATCAGGTGAACCTGCGCCTCCACCATGTCGGCAATGGTCACAATGGGAAAGTCCAGGGCCCAGTGGCGGCCCGTGGCGGGATTGATCTCGGACGGTCCGGAGGAGCCGGAGCAACTGCCCAAGACGTTGCTGCAAATCACGAAGAAGCGGTTGGTGTCGAAGGCCTTGCCGGGTCCGATGCAGTCGTCCCACCAGGGCCGCGATGTGGGACGGTCGGGCATGCGCCCGGCCGCATGCTGGTTGCCGCTCAGCGCGTGGCAAATCAGGATCGCGTTGCTGCGGTCCGCATTCAGTTCGCCGTAGGTTTGGTAGGCCAAGGCGACCTCGGGCAACTCCTCGCCACAGGCGAAGCGGAAGGGACCGAACCTCAGGAACTGGTCCACAGCCTGGATCTCACCCTGGTATCTGCCATTGAGCGCAACGGCGGGTGGTGGCTGGGCTACGGCTGCTGGCATCAAAAAACCCCCTGTGGGAAGGGGGATGAAGAGGGTCCCGGATGGACCGCGCTCTCATCTCCCAGAACGAATTCTGTCGGAATTAGCACCCTGCCCGGCGGTGGCGAACGGGTTGCCGAAGCTTCACAGGGCCGATTCCCTCCACTTCTCTGGATGAGGCAACTGTTCAGTTGTGGCCGGGATTATGGCTGTGCGACCACTCGGGTGTCAAATCCACAAAGGACAGGGCGCGGTTGCAGTTTCGTTGATTGTGATGCGAGTCCGGCAAGAACACAGTTCCCCTTTTCTGGCTCTGGCCAACCCATGGAAGGGATTGTTGTCGGTCACCTCGGAGGCATGGGATCACATCGTCCCGATCGACCGCATGCTGCATTGTTTCGGCCCTGCATGAACCGGACTGGAGCATCTCTCGAGAGATTGATCCGGGCAACAGGTACGTTCCAAGCGGCAGCCCAATCCGGCCCCGGTTGCGGTGAGGTAGCCGGTCTGTTTGATACTTGGACGCAACATCCACTTCTACGGTTGTGCGGAAGGTTTGCCCTGGCAGTTCCCTGTCCATGAGGGGTCAGGCCATGCGGGTTTCGGTATCGCGTACGGCCTCACAACCCGCGGCCAGGGCCGCCGCGTACACGGCAGTGTCGACACTGTAGGAGATCACGTTGAAACCCGCGTCCCGCCACTCCACCATCTGCGCTTCATCGGTTGGCTGGATGCCCACTCCCAAGCCGTGGGCTCTGGCGCAGTCCACCACCTGTGTCAGCGCAGCCTTGAATCTGGGATGGTCGAACTCCCCCGGGATGCCCAACGACTGGGACAGGTCGGCCTGTCCCACCCAAAGCACGTCCGTACCCGCCTCCGCAATTTCCTCCAGGTTGTCCAGTCCCTCCTGGCTTTCGATCTGGTTGATGATGGTGACCGCCTGGTTGCTGGCATCCATGAAGGATCGGAAATCCACCGCCTCGTAGCCGGATACCGAGCCCCCCAGCCCCAGGCCCCGCCGGCCCGCGGGCGCATAGCGCACGGACTGGGCAATGTGCCTTGCGGTCGCTCCGTCCCGCACGTTGGGGGTCATGATGCCCAGGGCCCCGGCATCCAACATGCGCGCGATGAAGTGGTACTCCGGCATTGGCACCCGTACCATCGGGGTTACGGAGGTGCGCCGGAACCAGGCGATCAAATCGGCCACCTGCGCAGCCGAAAAGGGGCCGTGCTCCATGTCGATGAGGACGAAGTCCAGGCCGGCGGCCTCCGCCATCGAGGCCATGCCTCGGGTTCCGAATTCCCAAATCATGTGGCCGACCGGAACCCGGCCTTCCGCCAGGCGGGCCTTGAGATTGTTGCGAAACATTTTTGTGGCTCGTTGTCGGGTATCAGTTCAGAAGGGACTTGAGGTGTGCCACGGCGTCGGCCAGGGGCAGGGTTGTCTGGTCACCGGTCTCCAGGTCCTTGACCGACAGTTCGCCGGCTTCGGCCTCGTTGGTTCCGGCCAGGGCGACATAGCGGATCCCCTGGCTTTCGGCGTACCGGAACTGTCGGCCCAGGCGGCCGGCGGCCGGGTACAGGTCCGTGCGCAGGCCGGCGGCCCTCAGCAGATTTGCCGCCCGATGCACATGGCCGGCCACGGCCGCGTCCATCTGGGCTGCCAGCACCTGTGGTCCCCGCTCCACCCCTTCACCGAACATGGCTCGGTCGGCCATGATCAGGAGAATCCGCTCCAGGCCAAAGCTGAAGCCACAGGCCGGCACCGAACGGCCTGAGAACATGCCCAGGAGATTGTCGTAGCGTCCGCCGCCGCCGCCGGAACCCGGAAAGTCGGGGAACTGCACTTCGTAGATGGCGCCGGTGTAGTAGCCGAGGCCCCGGGCCAGCAGCGGGTCGATGCGATAGCGGCCGGCCGCGGGTCCCGCTTCCAGCAGGTCGGTCAACCGCTTCAGGTCCGCAACCCCGTCCCCTGCCGGACCGGAGTTGTCCAGCCAGTCGGCCAGCACGGTTAGCAATGCTTCCGTGGACACCACTTCCGACATGTCGGAGGCCATCGTCAGGAAAGTGTCGCCGGCGGCCGGGGCAATGCCGCGCTCCGCCAGTTCGCGCCGTACGCCGTCCAGTCCGATTTTGTCCGCCTTGTCGATGGCCACCATGGCCTCGCCGGCGAGGTGTTCGGGAATATCGGCCCGGGCCAGCAGCCCCGCGAGTACCTGGCGATGGTTGAGCCGCAGCGTGAAGTCGTCCGGCTGTTTAAATCCCAGGCGGTGCAGGCTTTCGGCGGCGGCACCCAGCACGTCGGCTTCGGCGTCCACCCCCGCGACGCCGACGATGTCGACATCGCACTGGCTGAATTCCCGGTAGCGGCCGCGGGCCGGCCGGTCGGCGCGAAACACCGATTGAATCTGGTAGCGCTTGAAAATGGCGGGCAGGTCGGCCTGATGGGCTGCCGTGACCCGGGCCAGGGGAACTGTCAAGTCGTAGCGCAGGCCCATGTCGGCCAAGTCGTCCGGGCGCGGGTTGGAAGCCAGGGCCCTGTCCAGCTTGGCACCGCGCTTGAGAACCTTGTACATGAGGTTCTCGCCCTCTTCACCGTATTTGCCCTGCAACGTTGCGAGCCGCTCCAGGGCGGGAGTCTCCAAAGGCAGGAAGCCCCAAGTGCGATACACCTCCTGGATCGTGTGAATCACCGCCTGTCGGCGACCGGCTTCCACGGGCAGAAAGTCGCGCATGCCCCCCGCAGGGGCATTGTTCTGAGTTGCCATGGGTCTAATTCCTCGAAGTCCGGCGTGTCAACCTGTGGAATGCAGCCCTGTGCCGAGGACGCGCCAGTAGCTGTGGATCCGGTCGCGCCGCAGCGCAACGCGGTGGCCCACCAGCAGCTTGGCGAATTCCAGCCCCAGTTGCAGGGCGAACTCGCACAGCAGGAACCGGCGCAGGAGCTCGGCCCACAACACGCCGAAGTGCTTGCGGTAGTAAATGACCTTGCTGGTGTTGAAGATGATGTGGGTCTGGGCCGGCACCTGATCCGAACTGACTCCGCCGTGGTGAATGATTTCCGCCTCGGGGCAGTATTGGATGCGCCAACCCGTCTCCCGGATGCGCAGGCAAAGGTCGGTTTCCTCGCTGTACATGAACAGGCGTTCGTCGAACCCGCCAACTCCCTCCAGCACGTCCCGCCGCACCATCAGGGCGGCGCCCTCCAGCCAGTCCACCTCCTGTCGAAAGTCGTCCGGCCATTGCCGGCAGTGGTAGCGCCGAGCCCACGGGTTCTCGGGCCAGGCACGACCCAGCCACGTGCTTTCCCAGAAGCCGGTCAGGCGCTGGGGGAACCGGCGCCGCGACGGTTGCGGCTCGCCGTTGCTCCGCACCAGGCGTGGTCCCACCAGGCCTACATCGGGACGGCTCCACAGGGCTCGGTGCAATTCACGGAGGGCGGCGGGGCTGACCAACGTATCCGGATTTACCAGAAAAACCGATCGGCCGCGGGCGGCGCGCCATCCGATGTTGTTGCCCCGCGAGAATCCGGTGTTTTCCTGCTGTGGCAGGAACCGAACCCAGGGAAAGCGGAGCGGGATCAGGTCCGGAGTGGCATCGCTGCTGGCGGCATCGACCAGCACCACCTCGAACGTTAGGTCAGGCTGTCCGGCTTTCGTGGAGGACAGCTCGCGGACATCGGAATCGTCCGCGGGGCGGCTGTGCGCTTCCAGTTCGTCCAGGCAGGCACGCACATGGTCCCAGACATTCCAGCTGACCAGGACCAATGACAGGTCCGGGGCGGTGCGCGCCGTGTTCTCGCCCGTCCGGTTCATCTTGTGAACGGCTTGATGCGATCCGGGGAGCGGGGTTCGATGGGCTGCAGAATTTCCAGGCGCTGCGGGGTGAGCCGCTGTTCCAGTTCCGGCGACAACTGGTAGTTGAACCGTGTCCGCAGCGTCCGCGGCGAATAGCGGTAGATGACGGCGCGCCGGTAACCGGGGTTGGTCCGTTCCGCCGATCCGTGGGTGACACAGTCGGCGAAGAACAAGGCGTCGCCCGCCTTGAGATAGACCTCCCGGGCTCCGTAGGCGGTGCCCGCCGCTTCGCGTTCATCGACCGCGGCGATGATGCCCTGGCCTTCCCGCACTAGGCGGGGATGGGCCAGCGTGGCCCGGTGGCTGCCGGGCACGATGGAGGTGGCCCCGTCGCCCGGTCCGATGTCGCCCAGCGCCATCAGGATGTTGATTTGCCCCACCATCCACTCGCCCGTGTTGGCCTGTCGGAAGGTGAAGTAGAACAAGGGTGCGTGGCCGCCGCTGTGAATCCAGAGAAAGCCGCCCGGTCCTCTCACGTTGAGGAGGTTTTCGTGGATCGACAGGCCGTTGACCTCGTTGACATACCGCTGTACCAGGGGCAGCCAGGCGGGATAGTCGATGAGCCGCTCGAAGACCGGCCCGCCTTCCACGATGTTTTGGAAGTTGACGCCGTCGTCCTCGCTGTAACTGTGGGTCTCAACATGGCCAATCCACGGATCTTCGTCGGCACGCTTGGTTTTGGGCCTCGGATCCTTGACGTAGGACCAGTGGTCGTCGACCCACTGGTTCATCTCGTCCAGGTCCTGCTTGGCAATGGCCTGGTCCAGGATCATGTAGCCGTGCAGATCGAACATGTAGTCCACAAGTTCCGGATCGGTGTCGGCGGTCACGCGCGGGTGTTGGAAGTTCTCCATGGTGGCCTTTGAATGGTGCCGAAGGAGCGGCAGTTGTCCCAAGTGTCAATATTCAGGATACAGGACGGGGGGCCGCAGCCGACCACGCGCGGACCGGCCGGCGCCGGGCTGTTCAGGCCCTGCGTCGAAGGATCTCGTTGCCCAGGGCCGTCAGGGCCTGCCGACCTTCCGAGTCGGGGAAGAGGTCAAGGCAGGCCAGGCCCGCATCGACGTGACCGCGCGCCACGCGATACGACTCCCGGATGGCATCCGAGGCACAAACGTCCGCCACGAAGCTCCGGATGCGATCGGCCCAGACCGCGGGTTCCCGGTTCCGGTAGGAACTGGCCTCGCGGATGTCGGCGATGAGCATCTCCCGGTCGGGATGGCCCTGCACGTAGAGGAAAAAGGGCAGTGTGCAATGTCCGCTCAACAGGTCGCTGCCGGCCGGCTTGCCCAGGTCCGCTTGGTCGCCGGTGTAGTCAAGGATGTCGTCCACCACCTGAAAGGCAAGGCCGAACCGTACGCCGAACTGCTTCAGGCGACGGACCCGGTCGGCGCTGAAGCTCTGCAGCAGGGCCGCGCCTTCGGTCGCAACGCGGAAGATGCTGGATGTCTTGCAGGCAATGCGGTGGAAGTAGCTGTTGCGTGCCAGCTGAAACTCGTGCATCGCGTGCATCTGCAGAATCTCGCCCTCGACCAGTTCCCGCAGCGTTTCGCTGAATACCTGAATCACCCGGGCATGTCCGGTCAATGCGATGAAGTGGGAGGCCTGGCCGAACATGTAGTTGCCTGCCAGGACCGTGGAGCCCTGCGGCCAGACCGAGTTGAGTGTCGGCGCCCCCCGGCGCAGCGCCGAACCGTCGATAACGTCGTCGTGTACCAGTGTGGCCGTGTGCAGCATCTCCACGGCCGCGGCCAGGGAGATCACGGAGTCGGGCAGTTCCGCGGCGTCGCGGGTCGGGACCAGCCCGGCGCACAGCAGCGCCATGGCGGGCCTGAGACGCTTGCCGCCGCGGGCCAGGATATCCCGGTAGGCCTTCCTCAGGGATGTCAGGTTCGTGACATCCCGGTGTGCCATCATCGCCTCCACCCGCGCCAGATCCCCGGCAACCGGTTCCAGCAGGGAAACCAGATCCGAACGCGGCGGCGCGGCGGCCCCGGGAGATGTCGTCATGTTGTCGACGCCGGTCCAGGCAGGCTGAAGCACCGCATGGCATTGGCGGTCGTGGTGTTGGCAATTTCGGTTGCGGTGCGGCCGCACAGCTCCGCAACCCGGTCGCACACCAGGGGCAGCAGGGCCGGTTCGTTGCGCCTGCCCCGGTGGGGGTGGGGAGCCAGATAAGGGCAGTCCGTCTCCAGCAGGAGCTGATCCAGCGGCAGTTGGCGCACCAGGGCATGTGTGTCCCGTGCATTGCGGAACGTGACCGGACCTCCCAATCCAATCATGAAGCCCAGCTCCCGGGCCGCCTGGACGTGGGACAACTGTCCGCTGAAGGCGTGCAGGACCCCGCGCACCGGGCGTCGGGCCAGCGGACTGCCCCTGAAGCCGGCGGACTCCTGCCATTGGCACAGGATGTTCACAACATCCTCCCAGGCGTCGCGGCAGTGAATGACGACTGGCAGGTTATGGGTTGCCGCAAGGTCCAGTTGGCTGCGGAAGGCCTCCTTCTGGACCGGTTTGTTGTCCGACCGGCGGTAGTAGTCCAGGCCGATCTCGCCCACGGCGACCACGGCGGGATCCGACATCATCCGTTCCAGCATGCGTGTCCAGTCCGGCGGGCGGTGGTCGATCCATTGGGGATGGAAACCCACCGCGACCTTGACGTCGCGGTGTTGGCGGGCGAGGGTAATTGCGTCGGCCGAATCCTCGTGGTTGGTGCCGACGTGGACCAACCAGCGAACGCCGGCACGCCGGGCCCGGCGCAGGATTTCCGGCCGGTCCGCGTCGAATTCGGGGATTGCCAGGTGACAGTGCGTGTCAACGACGGCAGCGGGCGCCGGTTCCGGATAGGGCCTTCGGATACGCTGTTCAGACACCTGTCAGCGCGACGCCGTCGGCAAGGACACTGTCGGTGGCCGCGGCGTCGGAAATCTCCGTGTAGACACGGATCAGCGGTTCTGTGCCCGAAAATCGAATCAGCACCCAGCCGCCATCCTCGAGCTTGAACTTATAGCCGTCCGTACGATCGAGGCCGGTGACTTGGCGTCCGCCCAGGGTCAGGTTGTCCATGCTGACATGGTCCAAGGCGGCTACGGCGGCCTGCTTCATGGCATCGTCGGCCAGTTTCAGGTCGCGGCGGGCGTAGTGGTGGGTGCCGGTGATGGCGAACAGGTCCTCAATGAGCTCGCTGGGCCGGCGGCCCGTGCGCACCATCAGGTCCAGCAGGCACAGATTGGCCAGAATGCCGTCCCGTTCCGGCACGTGGTTGCGGAAGGCGTAGCCACCGCTCTCCTCGCCGCCGATCAGGGCCTCGGCCGACAGCATGGCCGGTGCCACGTACTTGAACCCTACGCCGGTTTCGTGCACGGGCACGCCATAGTGTTCTCCCAGGCGATCCAGCATTGAGGTGGTGCTCAGTGTCTTGACGATCGGACCACGCTCGCCGCGCACTTCCAACAGGTAGTAGGCCAGCAATCCGAACACGCGCAACTGGTCGACGAACCGGCCCTGTTCATCGCCGAAACCGCACCGGTCCGCGTCGCCGTCCAGGATCAGCGTGCAGTCGGCCCGGCCCGCCCGGGCGGCCGCCAGGCCGGCGTCCACGTTGGGTGGAATGGGTTCCGGCCGCTGCATGTCGGGGAACAGGGGATTGTGCTCGCCGTGGATTTCGGCCACCTTGATGCGGCCCCCGTCGAGGAAGCGTGGCAGCCAGCCTGCGCCGTTGCCCCACATGGCATCCACCTGCACCCTCAGATCGGCCGCGCGCAGGGGAGCCAGGTCCACCAGTTCGGCCACCTGTGCGCTGTACGCCGTCCCCGGATCAAAGTAGCGGACGGACCCGTCCGCCAGGGCCTTGTCCAGGTCCCTGCTTTGGATGTGGGCCCGGCTGTCCATGGCCGGAATGCAGGCTTCGATCTTGCCGAGTTGCTCGGGCGGGACCGCGCCGCCGGTCTGGTCCCGTACCTTGAAGCCGTTGTCGGCCGGCGGATTGTGGCTGGCCGTGATGTTGATGCCGCCGAGCGAGCCGGTGTTCGCAATGCCGAACGAAATGATCGGGGTCGGCGTGGGACGGTCCGTCAACAGCACGCGGTAGCCGTTTCCGGCCAGCACTTCCGCGGCACCGGCCGCAAAGGCATCGCTTTGGAAACGTCGGTCGTAGCCAATCACCACCTGGCCGTGCCCCTGGTCGGGCCTGCGCTTCAGCCAAGTCGCAAATCCCTGTGCACACCGCCGGACGTTGGCAAAGGTGTAGTCGCGGGCAATCTGGCCCCGCCAGCCATCTGTACCAAAGCGGATCGCATCCATGGACGGCCCTGCAACCAACGAGGCGCCCCCTTGTCATCGAGGGCGCGGAACAGGCCGATCGTATCACAGGAATTCGGGTCCGGATCCGGGACCGCGGGACGGTTCGTGTGCGGACGTTAAGGGTTCGCCGGCAACATCCGCGGGCACTTCCGTAGGCGGTTCACAGTGCTAACATTCCCGCCGTCTGGCAGGTTTCCGCAACCGGATTTGACACATGGATATTACGTGGCACGGCGCCAATTGCGTCAGCTTCAAGGAACGCACCACCACGGTTCTCTACGATCCCTGGGAACCCGAGCCGACTGCGGTCGTACCCGATACGGTTGCACAACCCTCGTTTTTTGACGGCACCGAAACACAATTGGCCCTTGAGACAAAGACGGCAGTTTTGCACCCGGATTTCGCGTCCCAGCTTGTGGTCTCTAGCTGGCCCGTGACGGAAGAAGATGGGCTGGACAGCCTGCCCGGCCACCCACGCGTGGTGGCCCGGCCCGGGGAGTTCGAGGTTCGGGGCACCTATGTGCAGAGCTTCCGCGTGGCGCCGAAACCGAAGGAGCCGGCCGCAGCGGATTTCAGCCAATTGCGCATGGCGCACCACATGGATTTCGGCACGGTCCGGATTACACACCTGGCCATGCCCGGAGCGGTGTTCCGGCCTCGGGATCAACAACTGGTCGGCGCCCTGGTGGACAACCGGACCGACATTCTGATTTTGCCGATTGGCTCGGGTACCGACAAGGACATGGCCTGGGTGATGGACACTTGCCGACGTCTCGAACCCAGCTACTGCATTCCCGTGGACTGGCAGGAGCCTGATCTGGAGGAAGTGTCCCAGGCTCTGCGCACGTTGGGCACCATCAACAGCGAACCCCAACGGCGCTTTCGCACCGCCCGGGGTTCCAAGGCCGCCGACAACCTTGGCGGCATGACCACAGTGATCCTGGCCGAGACCCCCGTCTCGCGCCGGTGACGGGACAGGCCGTCCTCAAGGAGCGGCGGCTTCAGTTCCTGCCGCCCGCCCGCCGCGCGCGCCCGGTCAGGTAGGCTGCCGTCCGGTTCGCCTGATGCCGCAGCCAGGCGGCGCGCAGGGGTGTTTGAATCTCCCGCCAACTGCGTTCGGCGGCCGACTCGTCCGGCGTGCTGAACCCTCCGGGTCTCAGGCGCGCAAACCGCAGCCGCGTGTAGGCCTTGCCGATCTGCCGGATGCCGGCCGCGGCCGCGGGGATGTGCCGCGCCAGAATCCCCGTGCGCTCCATCGGCGTGGCGGTCGGCAGAACCGGCAGTTCCAGCGAGTGCGCCCACCTGAGCAGGTTGCGGTACATGCCATTCAGACGGTGATCGATCAGGGGATCCGACTCATCATCGGCGCGCCGCCCGCGCAGGACCAGTACGGCCAGCAGGACGAGAGCGGCGGCGCCTGCGGCCAAGGGCACATACGGCCGGGCCCGGTCGTAGGGCGTGGTCAGCACCGGGTCCGTCGGGTTCGGGTTGAAGGCCTCGTCCTCCAGGAGGCCCTCTTCCGGCAACTGCCCGGGCGGCTCCTCGGGCGGTCCGTCCCGGCCCGGTTCCGATTCCGGTCTTGACTGCAGGGCGGCCGGTTCCGGAGCACCGCCCGGCGCGCGCACCAGCTCGCTTTCGCCGGCGGTGGGCTCGAATTCGATCCACCCCAGGCCGGGGAAGAACACCTCCACCCACGAGTGGGCATCCTCGCCGGTAACCAGGAACGATTCGGTTTCGGGTTCCCAGGTTCCTTCGGCATAACCCGCGGCCAGCCGCGCGTGGATGCCCAGGGAGCGGAGCATCAACACCATGGCGGTGGCGTAGTAGTCGCAGTAGCCGCGCTGGATGTCGAACAGGAACCAACTGACCGGATCCGTGTCCGGGGGCGGTGCCGGGATGGATTCGTCGTAGGTGTAGCGGCGCAGCGCAGCCTCGATCGCCTTGGCTTGGGCATATCGACTGTCGGCTCCGGCCGCGATCAGGCGCGCCGTGTCGGCGATGCGGGCATCAAGGTTCTCCGGCAACTGCAGATACCGGTCGTCCAGAAGCGAGGGCACGCGGGCATCCGCCTGAGCCAGGTCCCACTGGGTCACATCCGGCAGCGAGGACACCAGTTGGTATTCCGTGCCGGGCTCCAGCCGCGTGGTGGATCGAAGGTGTTGCAGTTCCCAACGGTCGGGAGCCTCCTCCGGTCGGGCTTCGGTGACTGTGCCTTCCGGCAGGGGGGCGGTTTCGCCCGGCCACGCCTCGTAGTTGGCCACGACCGGCAGGGACAACTGCCGGATGTCGGCGGCGCCCAGGACGACATGGCCCAGGTCGCTCAGGGGGGTCACGGTTTGGATGCGTTGGTTGCGCAGCCGCCAATCCGGCGCCGGAAATGTCCGGAGGGCGGGAAGCCGGACCCGTTCCGTGCCGGTGCTCAGCCAGGTGCCGTCCACGTAGCTGTCATAGATGTTGGCGCGCCAGTACCGGCCGTCAACCGTTTCCACGCGCATGACCGGTTGCGGGCTGGAGTTGCGGGGACCGCCCAGCGACAGGGTGGCGTCGAATGCCGAATCGCCCGGACGCATCTGCCTGCGCACACCCTGGTTCCAGTCGCTCACCTGGTTCGTGACGGACTCCCAGACTTGACTGGCGGGTTCCAGCAGGAGGCTGAGCCGGGGCAGCGCGCCCAGGCCGGGAACCGCCCAGGCAACCCCCACCACCAGAACGCTGAACAACAGACCGTTGCGCATCAGGTCGAAGACCATGTCCTGACTGAAGCGAACCCGTTCGCGCGCCCACTGCTCCTGCAGCCGTGTCAAGTGCGCATTGGTGAGGAGCAGCAGCGCCGTGAACAGGAAAAATATGTAGATTGCGGTCAGGGGTTCCGGCGAATAGTACGTGTTGACGGAGGCCACCACGCAGGCAGTCAGCGTCGCACTCCAGGATTGTCCGTAGCGCAGGGATGTCCACACGCCGAAGTAGGCAATCCACCAGAGCAGCCAGGCCATGTTCAGCAGAAAGACCGTGTTGAGGCTTACCGGCCGTCCCGCCAGGATGGCCTGGAACCAGTCGCCCCACTGATCCAGCAGGAAAAAGGCCCGGGCCTGCATCAGCGTGCGGCCCTGGATGACCATGCCCTCGACACGGGCCTCGGGGATGGTGCTGCCCACCAGCAGCACGGCGAACGCGAAACTGGCCAGCAATCCGAAACCGGCCATCGTCCACGGGCCGGTTCGGGACCAGGTCGCGGCCACTCCGCAGAGCAGGGCGCTGGCGGTTGCGGTCAGAAACACCCCCGACCCGGTCAGTGTCCATTGGGCCGCCGTGAAGAGCAGGGCCATGGTCAGGTACACCATGCACAGCAGGGCCGTGTGCAAACCGGCACCGTTGGCGGGTACATAGTGCCGGGGCGACTGTGCGGCCGGCGCTTGAGCGGTCAGGCTGCGAACCGACATTAGACGGCAGCCTGTTCCCGCTTTCCGGAGGCCGGTGCCGCAGTCAGCAGCCGGCCCATGCCCACAGCTGCAAAGGACACTGCCGCGGCCGTCCAGATCAGGATCAGTCCAAGGCGCAGCAGGTCCGGGCTTCTTCTGGTCTGCGTGGCCTGGACCAACGGTTCCAGCCGACTGCCGAGCCATATGGTGTCGTCGGCGGAAAAACCGGTGTTCAGGCTTACCAGAACGAGGGTGTTCTCGGCCAGGGCGCGCCACGCGCCCGCGGTGTTGCCCAAATGCCCCTGTCTAATCTTGTCGGCGGTGTCCGAGGTGCCGGTACTTGCCAACTTGACAAGCCGATTGTCCAGGGCCACGGCCTTCGCTTCCCAAAAGCTGTACACCTCGGTCAAGTCCAGTGTGTAGTCCCAGTCCACCTGGCTGGCCACAAGGCCCGTGTTCTTCTCGAGCTTGGACGGCCATGGGGTCCTGAGGATTTGGCGCAGCAGCAGCCATTCCGAGTCGGGGGCCATCCGGTCGGCCATGCGCGCCGCCGCGTCGCTGTCCCGGACCGTAAGGTTGAGTTGAAGCCTGTCGATTTTCGGATCAACGGACTCCGGATCGCGGGTCGTGGACCAGTCCAGCGATGCGTCGGTGCCGACGTTGGCCACCAGCCGTCGGAGGCCGGCCAATTCGGTGTCGAGCCGGGATCGCTGGGAGGCCTCCGACCAGGCAATCAGGTCGATTGCGAGCCGTTGCGTGCCGGCGAAGACATCAACGCGCCAGCCGGAGAAGAGGGGGATCAGTCTGGGGTCCGGCAACAGGCTGGGATCCAGGATGCCCTCCCCTTCCAAGGCGACGGCTTCCGCAACCGCACCGGCGTCCAACAGTTGCAGGGCCTGTTCCGTGGCGGTTTCCGCCTCGAGGCGGGCCACGCGGTCGGGATTGGCAAACTCCTCCGGGAGTTCCTCGAGCGCGGCCAGGGCCTTGTCCACCGCTGGCCAGTCCCCATTGAGGGTTGCCTGTCGAACCTGGTTGGTCAGCCCCTCCTCAATCCATCGGATCAGTTCCTGCCTTTCCACGGTCCGCTCCCCGGGCAGGAGCGCCATGGCGGCGCGGGCATGGTCCAGGGCCAGGTCAAGGTAATGGCTGTCCGCCTGTCCACCGCTGCCCGTGATCCGGGTACGGTATAGGCGAGCCAGTTCATAATGGGCTTCCATGGGCCGCTCCGCCATCGCCTCCAGAAACGCGGCCAGTGCCTGGTCGTAGTAAAGGCGCCGTTGGTCGTCGGGTTTGTCCGATGCCGAGTACAGGCCGTGGAAGCCCTGGCCCAGGGCAATCCAGTCGCCGGCAGCCTCGGCTGCCCGAATGCCGTCCCAGGCAACCCGGTGAATGAACCGTATGGCCGGGCCCTGCCAGGGCAGGGCGTTTTCCCAGTGCCAGCGGATTTCGTTCGGGTGTTCCTCATGGCCCTGCGGCCACAGTATCTGGAGATTGCGCGGCGAAGGCGCGAAGTCCGTGAAGATGCTGACGCGCGTGCTGTCCGGAGGCGTGCTCCAGCGTCTCAGGGGTTCGATCGGATAGGCGACCGAGGGAAAGATGCTGGTGCTGCCGGTGAGTTCGTAGGACAGTTCCAGTTCAATGCGTTCATCCGGCGCCAGCACCATGACGGCGGACGTCGGGTTGCCCGCAACCTGCACGAGCGGCCAGACGGATCCGCCGCGTTTCAGGACCGGTGGTTCCGTCAGGGACAGAGCCTCGGCAGGCGCTTCCGAGGCGGGTTGGATGTGGAGCGTCAACTCGGTGGGGTTTGTTTGTTTGTTGTGGAGCTGGTACGAGGCGACCACGGTGCGGGTGGTTTCGTGGCCGGAGGATTGGTCGATGCGGATTTCGGCGATGTGGGCCAGCACCTGAATGCCCGTGGGGTCGCGCGGCACCAAATACAGGTGGCGTGCGCCGGCCTGGCCTTGGGCCCGGGCGGAAGATGGCAGCCCTGCCGTCAGGCTGCAGGCCAGCAGGATTGCGACCAGTAGCCGTCCGTGAAGGGTCGGGAGGCCGAGGCGGGAGAGCAGCATGACTTGGGGTTGGAACGATCGCCGGGTGGGACGCGGTGGGGAAACGCAGGGATGTGCCTTAAAATCACGCACCATCGTCGGACAGGCAAGGTGCATCGGGTGCTCGCTCGCGCGCCACGGGAATGCACTGCCGATTGTAATCCGCTCCGAGGCTCTTTTGTGTTCAAGTTCCTGATGTCCTGGGATATCCAGCCCGGTCGCGAGCGGCCGTACGAGGAGTTCATGCTGCGGAACTTCCTGCCTGCGATCAAGAAGCTGGGATTGGAGCCGAGCGATTTCTGGTACACGCTGTGCGGGGACGGCCGTCAAATCCTGATGGGCTGCACGATTCGCGACCGGGATGAGCTTTGTTCCATCCTGGGCAGCGAAACGTGGCGCAAACTGGAGCAGCAGTTGTCCACCTTTGTGGACAACTACACCTACAAGGCGGTTGTTCTGGACGAGGGCTCCTTTCAGATGTAATCGGAAACCGGTCGTCTGGGCCGGTTTCGGCTACCATCATCCACAGTAGTCCGTATACCAACCATCCGGTCACGTCGACTGCCCGTCCCGCGTTCCCGTCTGCTCGAGGCGGTCCCATGCCGCCAGCACTTCCGAGAATGTTCCACATCCATCCCGCCGCCGCCCTGTTCCATCGAGTCCGTTGGTTCGGACTCGCGTGTCTGGTCCTCCTGGCCGGTTGCACGGCCGATCCGGCGGTGACGGCTGTCATCGAAGAGGAACTGGCGGCGGCCTTCCAGCAGGTGGAAGCGACGCCTGCAACCGGGAGCCCGGCGGATGCCGTTCCGGAGCCGGTGGCTGAGGAGGCATCGGCGGAGTCCGACCATGCGGCGGTGCAGGTGGGTTTGACGGACGATGGCTGGCCGTACATGGGCTCGCCCGACGCATCGGTGGTGGTGACCGAGTATTCGGACTTCCATTGCCCGTACTGCGGGCGCCACGCCAACGAGACGTTGCCCAGGATACGGACGGAACTGATTGAAACCGGCCTGATCCAGTATGTGGTGAAGGACCTGCCCCTCGAGAGCATTCATCCCCAGGCGCGGCTGGCCCATCGGGCCGCCTGGTGCATGGGACTGCAACACGTGGAGGCGTTTTGGTGGATGCACGAAGCTTTGTACTCCACCCAGTCGCAGCATGCCCGCAACGGGGATCCCATTCCCTTCTTCGAGGCTCTGGCCGCCGGGTACAACGAACAGCCCGACATGGACGCAACGGTGGACCTGGGGGCATTTTCGTCCTGTCTCCTCGATGTCACCAACGATGTGGACCAGCGTATCGACGAGTCGATTGGCCATGCCCTTGACCTGGGCATCCAAGGCACCCCCACCTTTACCATTCATCTGCGGGGGGATCCGGAACAGTACATGGTCCTGCGGGGCGCCCAGCCCTACGAGCGGTTCGCGGACGCCGTATTCAATGCCGAACAGTACATAGCCGAGGGTGTCGGTGCCGAACCGGAGGAGACCGAGACTCCCGACTCGCTGCCGTTCTGGCTGTCGGCACAGGGCTTGACGCCCCTGATGCTGTGGGGCCATGTGGATGCCGAAGGTGCATCGTCCGGTACCTGGCACGGCCTGACGCAGGCGGGGGACTTCTTCAAGGGCTCACCGCTGGCCGAGGTTGTCGTCTTTGAATTCAGCGACTTCCAGTGTCCCTATTGCCAGAGACACACGGCAACGGTGCAGGCGGAACTGGATGCGGCCTGGGTCGACACGGGCCAAATTACGTGGGTTTACAAACATTTCCTGCTGGACAGTTCCCGATGGTCCGGTACCGTGGCCATTGCCACCATGTGCGCCGGCGTGCAAGGTCGCTTCTGGGATTTGCATCACCTGCTGTTCGAGGATCCCGCCGCTTGGAGCCATCAGGGCGTGGACGAGGAGCTGGACAACTTGGGTACAACCCTGTCGCAGGCCGATGCTGCCGGCTGGCACCGGGCATCGCTGCCGCCCGAGGTCGAGGCGGGAAGCGCCCTGCTCGACGACTTGGCCGTGCTGCCGCTGTCTTCACTGGCAGCCTTTGACGAGGAGGCCTACCAGGAGTGCCGCGCCACCACCAGCATGGAGCTCATCGACATGTTCATGGCCCAGGTACAGGGGGTTGTGCGCGGCACGCCCACGTTTGTGATTTGGCACCGGGACTACGGTTTGCTGGCCCAGCCCATCGTGGGCGCGCTGCCGGTTGAACAGTTCCAGTCGGTATTCGAGCAGATATTCGCCCAGCTGGCCGCCCTCGAAGCGGAGGGTTGACGAATTCCAGCGGCAAAGCACTGCCCTTAGAATCTCACCAGGCTTTTTTCAATCGGGAGCAATTCAAGTGGACGATTTCCTTCCTGAACGGCAGGCCAGCGGAAAGCCCGGTACACAAGTCTCGGTCAGGCACGGGAAGTTTGCCTTCCTGTTGGCGGTCCTGTTGTGTGCGGCACTGATTGCAGTCGGCTGTGGCCCCGGTCCGGCGCCCATGGCCGAGCCCGAAGATGATGCCGCGGTTCCGGAGGCGGCCGCCGCTGAACAGGAGGAAGCCGACACTGCCAGCCGTGAACCAGCAGCCGAGGAAGCTTCCGCGGAGGCTGCGGAACCGGCGGAGTCTGCGGAAGTTGCGGAGTCCGAACCCGAGCCTGCGTCGGATCCGGAACCGGTACCCGACGAAGCCGTGGTGGAGGACCCCCCGGACTGGACCACGCATGCATTTGTGGACGGGGACTACTACGTCCTGGGCAATCCGGAGGCAGAGGTATCCATATTGGATGCCGGGGATTTCCTGTGAGGGGCGTGCGCCTCGCACGTGTTGCGAGTGGAACCCCTTCTGATTGAGAACTATGTGGCTGCCGGAACCGTGAACCTGCGCTTCAACCACGTGTTGGATCACGGCGGGGCCAGCGAACGGGCCTCGGCGGCCGCCGAGTGTGCCGGTCAGCAGGACCCGTACAGTTTCTGGACCATGCACAACCATCTGTTCGAGAACATCAGCAGTTTGTTCAGTGCCAATGTTGATACGTACGTCGGATACGCCGACGGCTTGGGGCTGGACACGGACGCCTTCGGCAGTTGCATGGCGGACCCCGCCGTCCTGGACAAGATCAGGGCTCAGCATGACTACCGGACCAACGAACTGAACATACGGCGCCGGCCCGCCTTCCTGATCAATGACAGCATCTACCAGGGCGGGTTGCCGTTCGACGCGTTTGAACGTGCCATTGCGGAAGCCATGAATTGATTTCCGGACCGCGGATGGCCGCGAATCGGAGCTTGGCCGGGTGACACCGGTCGGGAGCCGATCACCGAATGCGGGCTTCCGGACACCAGAACGGGATCCGTTGGCACAGGGCCCTGGGCCTGCTTGCGGCTGTCTGCGCTGTTTGGTTCGGCACGGCCATCCCGGCACTGGCCAAGGACAACAAGCCTCGGCTCGATGCCGCCGCAACACCTGCGGTGGAACAGGACCGATACCGGTCCGTCACCGCTGGCGGGCAGCACGCCTGTGCACTGCATGACAGCGGCCGCGTGCAGTGTTGGGGGCGGAACCATCAAGGTCAGGCCGAGGTGCCCGCCGGAGTCTTCCGCTTCGTGGCGGCCGGCGTTGATCACACATGCGGGCTCCTTGCAGATGAACAACTTTCCTGTTGGGGAGGCAACCGTTACGGCCAAGCGTCGCCTCCGCACGGAACGTTCAGGTCCGTTGCTGCAGGCGATGGCCACTCCTGTGCGGTTGACACCGACGGTCAAGTGCATTGCTGGGGGCTAAACGACCAGGGACAGGCGGATCCCCCGCGGGGGCAGTTTGTTGTTGTCGCGGCCGGCGATGCCGTCAGTTGCGCGTTGAATTCCGGCAACCAGGTCGCTTGCTGGGGACAGATCTTCGTGGATGCCATCCCCGAAGCACAGAGGTTCGTGACGCTGTCCGCCGCGGGAGCCGTTTGCGGGTTGACGGACACACGCGGGGTCGCGTGCTGGGGCACAACCTCAGACAGGTTCCTTGATCTGTCCTCTTCCATCGGGGACGGGGATCCCCTCCTGGACATCGCAGTGGGCAACAAGCATGCCTGCGCGATCCGCCTCGATGGATCAGTCGACTGCTGGGGCGATCATCTATATGGGCAGACGGCAGTACCCGCAGGCCGGTACACGGACATCGCCGCAGGGGAGCTGCACAGTTGCGGTGTCCGGGAGGACGGCTCGCTTGCCTGCTGGGGTGCGAACACCTTCAGACAGTCCGAGCCGCCGCCGATGGGAGCGGCTGTCCCTGCCCGGGGCACATTCCCGTTCACCAACTTGGCCAACCACTGGGACGGCAAGGCCGCCGTGCAACGACGCGGCAAAACGGTCGCAGCCACCATCTCCGCGTCACGATCACCGGTCCAGTACGTCGGGAGGCAGGCACCGTCGCCTCTGCTGGTGTTGCCGGAAGCCTGGCGGCCGGCTATCGACATCGAATGGCAGGTGGCCGGCCAACCCGTTTCACCGGATGGACGGCCTGACCCGTCGCAGCAACAGGTCCGAAATTTCACAATTCACGTCGGTACCAACGGAGCGGTCACGGTTGTCGACAATGAACAGTTGGATGGAGTGGGCTTTCTCCGGTTCAAGACCCGTCTGGCGTGGCCACGCCAAGGAAGCGAGCCGGACGTCTGTGGTCGCAGTGCCGATGCCCAAACCGCAATTCTGGCCGCGATGAGACAGCAGTACCCGCAGATTCTGGACTGTGGACAGGTCACTTGGATCCATCTGGCTGCCATCGAGGAATTCGGGTTGCCGGATCCCGACGGCGGCCTGACTCGACGGGTCAGCGTCAACCAGTCGCACGACTTGGCAGGCATGCACGGTCTGCGCTCGGCCAACCTGTTTCTTGACTACCCGTTGCCAACTGATCTGCTGGTGCCGACACCGGGTCTCCGCATGCTGCAGGTAAGCGGCGGATACCTTCACGGCGACTACTTTTTTCACAACCGACACCTACCGGCCTTACCGGTCTTGCCGGCGGACCTCCTGGACCATACTCCCCGCCTTGCCTCCCTGACGCTCGCCACATACACGCTGGCCGAATTGCCGGCAAGGTTTTTGGCTCCCGTGCCGGAACTCAGGGAGTTGAAGCTGAGTTACACGTTTCCCACCGATCCGCCCGGTAGTTGGTGGGACTTTGCTCCCGTGCCCGCGGATCTATTCTCCTTCACCTCCGGGTTGCAGTCCTTGGCACTGTGGGTCCCATACCAACAGACATTGCCGGCCAATCTGTTTGAGCCCATCCCCCAGTTGCGGGAACTGAAACTGACGGGAAGGACGCTGACATCCCTGTCGCCCGCGCTCCTCAAGCCGCTTGCAGGTTTGGAGTCACTCCATGTGGACATTGAGCGATCCGAAATCTTCCCTTCATCCGACTTCGATGGTCTTCCCGCCGACTTCCTGGCAGGCCTGACACGCCTCAGGGAGGTTGACCTCACGGTGTCGACGATGAAGTGGCTGCCAAGGGTGTTCCTCACCGATTCATCCGATTTGGAGGTCTTTCGCCTCTCGGTGGTTTATGACCACTGCCAGTGTGTCATCGATAACCAAGGCTCGATTGACTGCTGGCAGGCCTGCGGAATGGGATAGATAGTCAAATCTCCGGGAAGCTGCAGCCTTCCGGTTGATCCGGAAGGCCGCACGCATGCGCGGTCGTCTGCATGACCGCTTCCGCCGGACCCTGAACGACTACTGACACGCGCCCTCTCCCTTGACTTTGCTCTCCTCGCGGTGGGGTGCGGGGCCCTGGGCTGCCTGGTTCCAGATGGAGTGAATCACCCGCTGTACCGGATACGGTGTCCCTGTTCAGGCACTGAAAGTCCGGAGGTCAGGTACACCCGGGGCTCCGGGAATCCGGACGTGACATGCAATGCCGCCGCGGGGACCGGGAGAAGCTTTCGCCGCGAGCGGTTCAGGTGTGCTGTGCCCGGAACCGGGCACGGGGCTCCGCCACAGTTCCTTGACCTTGAACGGTCCGCATGTATCAAAAATCCTTGGGTTTGTCCCCTGTCGGCATGAATTCCGAAGGCACCATGGATGGATGCGGGTGCGCACGACGGAGGCCGAACCCGGTTCGGCCAAATCCGGCAAGGCAACTTGGAGCCACGCAATCGGACATGTCACCGCAGTTGTTGTACATTGATCGCCGATTCTGGGGACGCCTATCACCGGTGCAACCCTTGGCAACCATAGAGGTATGAAAGACGAAATGCACGTAGTCTTTGGCAGCCACCCTTTGGAATACCCTGGTGCCGACCTGGGCGAACTGCGCATCAGCAATCCGGACACGGACATCGACAGCCTGGCCCAAGTCCTGAAGGAGGATGGCTACCTGCTGCTGCGGGGTCTCCTGCCCCGGGAGCACGTGCTGGCCGGCAGGGGGGCGGTTCTTTCCTACATGGAGGCGAAGGAGGCCCTGACCCCAGGCACGCCCCTGCTGGAGGGGGTGATGCCCCGAGTGGGCAAGCGGGTGCAGCTGATGAACAACCAGGATGTGGTGACGCTGCCCGCCGTCAGCGGTGTGCTAGAACATCCCCACCTGTTTCGGTTTTTCGAACGGCTGTTTCGGAGCGATGTCGCCACGTTCGCCTACAAGTGGCTGCGGGCCGTGGGCAACGAGCAGTACACGGGTGCCCACATGGACTTTGTCTACATGGGACGCGGCTCCGATCGCCTGCATACTGTCTGGATCCCCTTTGGCGACATCGAGGTCGAACAGGGAACGCTGTGCGTGTGCGAAGGCTCCAACCACCTCGACTCGTTCGCGCACCTGCGGCAGACCTATGGCCGGTCGGATGTGGACCGCGATCGCACGGAAGGCTGGTTCACCAAGGAACCAATGGACATCACGGAGCAGTTCGGCGGCCGGTGGCTGACGGCGGACTTCCTGGCCGGCGACGTGATCCTGTTTGGCATGCACACGATGCACGCCTCGACCACCAACCTGACGAACCGCTACCGGTTGAGCTGCGACGTGCGCTATCAGCCGGCCGGGGACCCGATGGACGAGCGCTGGCGGCGCAACGGCATCGGCCATTCCGGCTATCAGGGCGAGGGCGGTCCGCTGCGCACCATGGATGAACTGCGGAAGGAGTGGGGCCTGTAGCCTTTGGGGATGGAACGTCTGTATAGGAGCAGTATCAGGCCGTTGGCAACAAACCAGCCAAGATGGAGCGCTCCCAGAAGGCGGTGGAAAGTCAGGGCCTCCCACCAGATACCGAGGGCGGCTACCCCCGACACCGCCGCGGCCAACACCATGATGATGCCTGCCGGGCCAGCTAGCCGGGTTCCGGCACCGACGAGCAGAATGGCCGCACCGGCCAGCGACATGCCGAGTTTGCCGAAGACCGCTCGGGCCTCTTCCAGACCAGCAGGCGGCAGCGGCCCCGGGTTGCCCGCCATGACCGTCGGGGCCACCCATGTCTGGAGCACGGCAGCCAGGCCGCCGACCAGCCAGCAGACACCGGATGCCAAGGCGATCCAAAATGCCATTCGGCCCAACAGGGCAGGTTGGGTTGCCCGCCATCGGTTCCAGTTTGCGACCACGGCAACCAGGAGCGCCCCCGCAGCCATCACGGACAACGCAAAGACAACATGCCAGGTGGCTTGGGCGGCAATGGCCGCGTACATCGCCTCCACCGTGTCCTGGTCCCGGCCGCTCAAGAGGCGCAAGCCCACCTGCAGGACCAGGATGGCGGCGTAGGCCAAGCTGAGGAGAGCGATGCGACGGGGTTGGCTTGACTGCATGTGGGGTGGTCCAGCCACGCGGGCTTGTCCAAGGCTTCCGGCGGCCGGATCTTGCATCCGTGCCTGTCAACGCCGATTATGAGCCAATGTATGCAGAACTTGCAGAGTTCGGTTCCAGACGAATGTTTCGGTTCCTGACAGCCTCGGGCGGCAGTGCGCGATTGCGGATCTGATGGCTGCTCGACCCATCCCCTCCCTGCTGGCCGCCGAGTTCCGGTTGCGCCAGAGGCAGTACCTGCTGTTGCTCAGCCGGGCCATGACGTCGCGCCTGGACATCGAGCGCACGGCGGAA
Source organism: Caldilineaceae bacterium (assembly GCA_965219935.1). Taxonomy (GTDB): domain Bacteria; phylum Chloroflexota; class Anaerolineae; order Caldilineales; family Caldilineaceae; genus Bin34. The sequence goes on from CBDCOU010000003.1 coordinate 4,655,898, forward strand.
CTCTCGCTGGCGGCGGCGCTGGGCCTGATGAACTGCAAGCAGGGCCTGATTGCCATCCGGCCGCCGGTCAACCCCGACAGTGGCCACCAGCCGCATCCGGTGACCGCGTTCCACGGGGTGCCCGCTCGCCTGCAGCCGGAGTTCGCGCCATTGACCACATCCCTGCCGGTGGACCTGCGGGCCACCGTCGCCCACACGCCGGGGCAGGGACCGGACATCGAATACATCGTGGAGTGGGACCGCGCCGACATGCTGAAGCGCATCTCCCAGGTGCGGCGCAACCTGGAAGGTGCCGGTACGGCCTTCCACCTCAATCCCAAGACCATGTTTCAGGCCCTGCATGTCGGGGACGAGATGTTGGGCTCGCTTTTTCTCTTCCGGGAGCGCGACGACTTCAGCCGCCTGGACCGCGAGGTGTTGGAAGGCTTCGTCATGCAGGCGTCCATTGCCGTGCGCAACGCCATCCTCTACCGCCGTCTGCAGGAGGAGCAGATTTTGCTCCAGACCGTGATTGACAACAACGCGGAGGGGATCATGATCCTGAACGCGCGCGGCGGCGTGGTCAGCATTAACCGGGTCCTGGCCGACATCGTGCACACGGACCCGGCCGATGCCGAGAACCGGTACTGGATCGACGTCCTCGACCTCCATAACGTAACCGGCTTCGACTTCCATGCCCGGGGGCCTGCCGGCCTGCCGGCGCTCGGTTCGGTGACGTGCGAGGGGGATGTCCTGGTCGGGGGCGAGACCCGCAACCTGATGCTGGCCTACACCCCGCTGCGCGATGAACGCGGGGAACTGATCCACGTGATCGTGAACGCCACGGACATCACGCGGTTCAAGGAGGAGGAGAAACTCAAGTCCACCTTCGTGACCAACATCAGCCATGATCTCAAGACCCCGCTGACCGTCATCAAGGCCAATTTGGACCTGCTGGGCACCCTTGACAGTTCCCTGGAAGCCGGGCAGCGGCTGGAGATGCTGGAGACCTGCCTGTCGGAGGCGGATCGTCTGGAGCAGATGATCAACGACATGCTGGAAGCCGCCAAGGCGGAGGCCGGCGTACTCAAGCTGAACCTGCGGCCGCTGCCTGTGTTGGACTTCCTCCATGCCGTGGAACTGAGGGCGCGCAACCAGACCCGGGACCACGGGATTTCGTCGTTCCTGGATCTCCCGCCGGACATGGTCCTGCAGGCGGACGAGGGCATGTTGAACAGGGTGCTCGACAACCTGGTGGGCAACGCGATCAAGTATTCTCCGGACGGTGGCCAAATCACGATTGGCTGCAATCTCCACTGGAACGACGAGGACTGGATTGTGATCTGGGTGGCGGACGAGGGCATCGGCATTCCCGAAGGCGAGCTCCCCAGGATCTTCGATCAGTTCCACCGGGTTGATCAGAGTCCGGGTCGGCAGGCCAAGGGCACCGGCATGGGCCTGGCCTCCGCCAAGGCGATTGTCGAGGCCCACGGCGGCACCCTGGTTGCGAACAGTACCTTGGGTGCAGGTTCCACGTTTGTGGTGACTTTGCCCCTGAAGGGACCGGCGGCCCGGGAACCCGGCCGGGACCGCTCCCGCCTCCGGGACGCGGCCGGCCCGTCGGCCGTTCGGGGCAGCACATCCGACAGACATCCATGAACATCCATTTGACCCAGCTGGGCTGCCGGCTCAACTTTTCCGAGAACCATCAACTGGCCCGTGCGCTGCAAGGCGCGGGCCATGTTGTCGTGCATCGTCCGGAACAGGCCCATGTGGCCGTGGTCAACACCTGCGCCGTGACCGTGGCGGCTTCCGGCAAGTCCCGGCGCCTGATCCGTCACCTGCACCGTTCCAATCCCGATCTGCGCATCGTGGCCACGGGCTGCCATGCGACCCTTGAGCCGGCGGCCACCGGCCAATTGCCGGGGGTATGGCGGGTGGTCTCGAATCAGGACAAGGACCTGTTGCCGAGCCTGCTGCAGGCCTGGAGCGCCGAACTGCCCGACTTGGACACCCTGTTGCGGCTGGAACCGGATGGATCACCCCTGCCCCAGGATGCGGGCGGCCGGTCCAGGGCCTTCGTCAAGGTGCAGGACGGCTGTGAGAACCGATGCACTTTCTGCGTGGTCACGCTCGCCCGCGGGGCCGGTCGCAGCCGACCCGTCAAGGACGTTGTGCTGGAGATTCAGTCACTGGCAGCCGAAGGGTTCCGGGAGGCGGTGCTGACCGGCGTACACCTGGGCAGTTGGGGACGGGACCTGGAGCCGGAAGGTTTGCATCTGGCGGAGCTTGTGCACCGCGTCCTCTCCGAAACGGACATTCCCCGTCTGCGCCTGAGCTCCCTGGAACCATGGGACATTCCCGAGGGTTTCTTCGATCTTTGGCAAACCTGGCCCGGACGCCTCTGCCCCCATTTGCACCTGCCGTTGCAGTCCGGTTCGGACAAAACCCTGCGGCGCATGGCCGGCGCTGCACGCGGGCCGGCTTCAGGCAGTTGGCGGCGGCGGCCCGGGCTGCCGTTCCCGATGTGGTGCTGACCACCGATGTCATTGCCGGCTTTCCGGGCGAGACGGAGCGGGATTTCGACGACAGCCTGGAGTTCATTGAGGAAATCTCGTTCGCGGATGCCCACGTGTTTCCGTTCAGCGCCCGTCCGGGCACGGCGGCCGCTACCTTCGACGGACAGATGCCCAACGCCGAGAAGAGTCGGCGCGTGCGGGAGATTCAGTCCGTGGTGACCGCCACCGGCGACCGGGAACGCAGGCGCTTTCTGGATACTTGGCGCCAGGTGCTGTGGGAAGGTGATGGCACGATCCTGGATGATGGTGCCGGCACCCTTTGGCAGGGGTACACGGACAACTACCTCAGGGTGGAGACCGTGGTGCCGGTTGGTCAATCGCTGTCGAACCAGATCACGGACACACACTTGGCGGCCCTGGATGGGATCGTATTCCGGGGTCGGGTTGCCACAACATTCGGGAACCTTGTTTGAATAGGGTGTTCCGCAGATGACCTGGGAGGGTGGCCTGGAATCCTGTTCGATGGGTTCCGATCGTGGCCCTGTGATAACTGTGTGAATGCCCCGATCTGGCTGGAATTTCACAATTCCAGGGCGGTTGCCAAGTTGCGCGGACGGTTGCAGCGTGCAGTCCTGATCGTGCGTGGCCGTCCCTGGAACCGGATTTTGTGACGATTCAGTTCGTTGCGTTCTTTTGGATGCAGACTTCTCTGGTGAATCAATACAGGACGGCATAGAGCTTTAGCCCCTTGAAGGGCCAGGCTATTGATGAAATCTGCTCCTCCTTGAAGTTGCTCACGCACGTCGGAGACATCAACACTGCCCCCCTTGAGTTCAATGGGAACCGCCATCAGCGAGTCGTCGTCCACCTTGCAGAAAAACAGCAGGTAGTCACACCGCTTTCCCTCTAATCTATGAGCCTCAAATGCGTTGTCGGCATGAACCAGGACTCGTTGATCTGGGATTTTCTCCAAGGAACCTCTGCAGCCTTGACTCCTACAGGATCGAGCGAGATTGTCTGGACCTACCTGGACCCGGATCGCAGCGAGAACCTCGGAATCAGGCATGTTGGGCGTCGCTCCGTGATTCTTCCCACCTGTCTTGCAGACTGGCCGACCGGTTGTACAGTGCCTCCGCCACGGTTTCGTAATCCCGGGGCTCGATGCCTTCGGTACGGTCGTAGGGAATTTCCTCTACCGTAGAGAAGCCCGTTTCGGGTTTCTTGTGAAAGAGCCAGGTTCCCACCTCGTCGGGTTTGAGCCAATGCGGTCCTTGGATGTCCTCCGATTCGGGACTGGTCTCCAGTTCGCCCTCCCGAATCAGGTTGCCGATTTCCTTTAGCAGCCAATCGCTGTGAGTTGTGATCACCACCTGCAGTCCCGCTCGCACCATGCGTCCCAGGAGTTGGGCCATGCTTGTTTGTGCGGCCGGGTGGAGATGGGCCTCGGGCTCTTCCATGATGAGCCAATCACCCTTGCCCATGACACCGCGCAGAAACAGTACCACGGGCGCCAGCTCCGAAACCATGGACGAAGTGCGCGTCAACTCTATGTCCCCCTGTGCACCTTGGGGGTGGTACACGAATCCGGGATAGGCTTTCGAGGATGTGCGACTGGTGCGGATTTGACCTTCCAACACGTCCCTTTCCATCTGTTTGGCCAGGCTTTCCATGGGTTTTGAACTTTTTCGCTGGTCTTGAAAAAGTATGAGCTTCTCCATGAAATCTGCCATAACCCCCGAAAAGGTTGGGATTTCGGGCAGTCGTTGCAAGCCAGCCCGGGTAGTCAATCTGACCAGTGAACTGGCGATTACCCGGTGACTCTGCATAATGCCACTGCGGGCTGCCGGTAAATAATGAGCACTTTGGTGAGACATATCCAGATTATTTTCCATGACCAACTCTTCCAATAACATTTCTATGGATGGCCACATTTCCTCCTTGTCAAAGGATGTTGGAAAGAGGCGTGGATCAAGGAATGAAGCAATCCGACTTCTAAAATCCAACCTATGGGAATTATCAGGCATCAGCAGTGGGTCTTCAATGAAACATTGTGGTGAAATTCCTGACTGTGAAACACGTGCCTGCAAATGCCACAGATCCTGACCCCGTTCACGAACATCAAGCTTGATTTCTGCCGTGTCAGCTGACGCGGACCAGCGGATCAGATTAGTGACGGTTTCCAGATCGAAACAGCGTTCCAGTTCAGTTTTCAGATCTGCTCCCAGGATTTCAACATCATTGAGAGGCGACAGGATGGCATTGCGTACATCGGACGGTAGATCCCGGAAACTCAAGGAGCGACTGCCCACATCTACTTTTTGGGATAGGGCTTGTTCAATGCCACTGTTGTCGGGAAATCCACGGCTCCACCGCCGCAAGGGATAGTAGGAACTCAACAACGGAAGCCGGGGAATCCCCGCCAGCAGGCGGTGAAGGGCATAGAATAGAATGGCAAAGTAGGTCTTGCCTGAATTGCTGGGTCCCACAAAAACCGTCAGGGGCCGCAGGTCCACTTCTCCCTGGGCGATGGGGCCGAAATCCTTTACCGAGAGCCGAATACTCTTATCGTCTACTTCGGTACCGGGGATTGTCTGGGCCATGTAGCCACTCCTTTGGGCCACTGGATGTCAACGGTACGATCATATAGCAAAACCATATTGTGAAAGACTGTGAACATCCTAATGTTGCAGGTTTCCTTCCAGTGATTCAGGACCCTCGTCTTTGTGTGTCGCCTGAAGTGATGCCTCCTCTCCTCGTTCTGCAGTGGTTCAACCAAATCCAGAGCCCCGTGCTGTAATCGCGGTGCACGCGCAGTCTTGCCATTTGGTTACCGGGCCACCGACTGATGTTGCCGCCCCGAAGACCTCACATCGTGCCGCCCTGTGGTGGCAACCAGGGTTCAACCATGTACCGGAATGCCTCGGGCTTGGGTGTCACCCCCAAACCTGGGCCTGCCGGCAGGTGGAAGTGTCCCTCCCGGCAGTCCATATCGGTGTCCACCAGCCGCAGATTGCGGTGGAAGATCGTGTGCTGGAACTCGTGCATGTCGAAGTTGGGGATGGCGGCTGCGACATGCAGGCTGGCGGCTTGGCCTATGCCAATGCCTATGGTCGCATGCGGCATCACCCGGCAGTGGAAGGCATCAGCCAACTGACAGATGCGATGAAAGCCGGTGATGCCGGTGTGCAGCATTTCGGGCTGAATGATGGACACGGCGCGAGCCTCGAGGCGCGGCAGGTATTCGTGTACCGTGCGCAGCTCCTCCCCGGCCGCGACAGGAGTTTGCACGTTCCGCGCGACATGGGCCAGACCGGTCACATCCTCGGGCTTGACGGGCGCCTCCGCCACGGCCAATCCGTGCGGCTCCATGCTGCGTATGATGGTTACGGCCTCGCTGCCGGTGTAGCGCCAGTGGAAGTCCGCCAGGATTTGAGGATCCGGTCCAATCGCCTCCCGCACGGCCCTGATCTCGGCCAGTTCCCCCTCGTGTGCCACGGCACCGGCGAACTTGACCGCGCTGAAGCCCCGTTCCATCCAGTCCTTGGCGACGGCCGCCCTGGCCTGCAGGTCCGTTCCCGGCAATCCCGAAACGTAGGCGGGCAGCCGCTTCAGACGCCGGCCGCCCAACAAGTGGCATACGGGCAGATTGAGCAGCCTGCCCCTAAGGTCCCACAGGGCCTGATCAATACCCGCCAGGGCATCAAGCCAGAAACCACCGAAGTAGCCGCGCACGCGGAGGCTGTCGTACAGGTCGTCAAACACCTCGACAACCTGGTGGGGATGGCGGCCCACCACCATGGGTTCGGCCAGCTCCTTCACAATCGTGGCCACAATCTCCGGGGCCACGACGCCGAAGCACTCGCCCCAGCCCACCTGTCCCGACCGGGTCGTAACCCTGACCAGCACGGTGTGGTCGTGCACGCTGTAGACCGTGCGGTTGCCGGGGCGGATGAACAGGCCCTTTGCGTTCGGTTCAACGCCGTGTTCCAACCCTCCCAGATAGGGCGTGGGTCGGGGAATGCGCAGGGGGAATGCCTCAACGAGTTCGATGGTGTCCATGGCAGTGCCTGGAGTTCAAATTAGAGGGGACATGGATGTTGGGTGGCCCGCCGACGGTTTCATGCCGCAGCCGGGGACCCGGATTGGGTTTGGACGGTTGTGACCCGCGTCCCGCGTCAGCCTACCAGAACCATCCCCGGTCCCAAACCGATGCCGAATCCGTTCCGGCCGCAGTTGGGAGGAGCGTTGAAGCCACCGGATCGGTAATGTTTTGCGTGTGCTACGATCCGGTCCCTGCCTCAGAAGCACATGCTGGATTCGTTACGGATGGCAACAGTCCTGATTACGGGTACGAGCGGGTTCATCGGGCGCGCCCTGGCTGCCCGTTTGCATCCGCGGCACGAAGTGTTGTGCCTCTCGCGCCAGGCGACTCCGGTTGACGGCGTGACCGCCTTCACCGGTGATTTCGCGAACCCCGACGACCTGGCCCGGTTGGACGGCTGCGACGTGGACGTGCTGGTCCACTTGGCCGCCGTGACCGGAGGCTGTTCCGAAGAGGACGGGATCCGGGTCAATGTCCAAGGCACGCACGGCCTCCTGCGTTATCTGGTGGATCGCGGCTGCCGCAAGTTCGTGCTGGCCAGTTCGATCGCCCTGGTCGGAATGCAGAGCATCCACTTTCGACCGCTGCAACTGCCCATTCCGGACGAACATCCCTGTCTCGACCGCGACGGCTACGGCTTGTCCAAGTATCTGATGGAAGAGGTGACCCGGTACTTCGGCCGGCAGAATCCCGATCTCGATATCGTCAATATCCGTCTGGCGTCCATCATGCCGGACGATGCCAGCCCCGAACTGTTCTCGGTCGCCGACCCCCTGCGCGAGTGGGCCTTCGGTGCCTTGGCCCGCATGTATCTCAGCGATGCAATCGAGTGTTTCTCGCTGGCCGTGGAACGGCCGCATCGGGCCGGCGTGCAGGTGATGAACGCCGTGGCCGCCACGGCCTGCACCGCCGATCCCGTGCCCGACCTCCTCAAGGCCTGGTACGGGCCGGATGCCGACCGCATCGACATGTCCCATTACCAGCGGCCGGGCCACGAGCGGGATGCGGTGTACAGCATCCAAAAGGTGGCCGACGAACTGGGGTTCGTGCCCCGGCGCACCACGATCTGACGGTTGGCTGCCGGGCGCGGTTCCCTACAAGCAGGTGTTGTCTCTTTATCCAATCCACCAGTCAAGGACAGGACAAAATGTCTCCTCCAACGTCTCGCCGCAACTTTCTGAAGCTGAGTGCCGGCTTGTCGGCTGCCGCCGTGTTGGCCGCCTGTGCCGCGCCTGCGCCCACCGGGGGTGAAGGCGACGCGGCCATGCCCGAAACCGTCGAGCTGCGTCTGACTTTCTGGGGCGACCTGGCCGACATGCCCACGTGGAACTGGGGCATTGAGCAGTGGAAGGACGAGCGGCCCGACATCCAGATCAAGTGGGAGAACACTCCTTGGGGCGAATACTGGACGAAGCTCCAGACCGAGGCCGTGGCGGACAACCTGCCCGACATCGTGGGCATGGTCTCCATGTTCTCGCAGCAGTACATCCGCCAGGGATCGCTGCTTTCCTTCCAGAGCTACATCGACGCCGAACCGGAGGTCGACGTGGCCGACTTCTGGCCTGCCAACATGCTGGCCTACACCTGGCAGGACGAGATTTACGCCTTCCCCTACGACCTGTCGACGGTGCTGCCGATCTACAACAAGTCGATGTTCCTGGACAACGGGGTCGAGTTGCCCATCGGCGACTGGACCTGGGACGAATTCCAGGAGACCTGCATCGCGCTGACCCAGGACACGAGTGGCGACGGCAACACCGACCAGTGGGGTTGGCTCATGCCCAACCTGGCCAGTTGGACCATCGACATTCCCCTGTCAACCAACGGCGCGCGGTTCGTGTCCGAGGACGGTCTCAAGTGTCTGTTGGACACGCCCGAGGCCATCGAGACCATCCAGTGGCTGTCCGATCTGCGGCATGTGCACCAAGTCTCGCCCACGATTGCGCAGCAGGGCGACGTGCCGCTGTTCGAATCGGGCCGGGCGGCCATGCACTGGGGAAATCCGGAACGGGTGCAGACCATCGCCTCCCGTGTCGGTCCCGCCCGCGACAACGAGAACTTCCTCTGGGATGTCGCTCTGTTTCCCATGAAGACGCAGCCTGGCAATTCGGTGCAGGGTGGCAGTTTTGCCATCGGCGCCACCACGGAAAACCCGGATCAGTCCTGGGAGTTCGTGAAGTTCTACACCAGTGCGCCGATCCTGGAAGAGATGGTGGCCAAGCCCAGCCGGGGCATCCCGGGCCGTGCCTCGATTGCGCAGGCCCTGATCACCGACGAGAATCCGGAGCACCAGCAATACTTCCTGGATGTCCTGGAGTACTCCATCTCGACCTTCATTCCGGCCTTCGCACAGGTCACGGCCGTACTGGCCAAGTACATGGACGAGATCATGATCAACAACGAGCCGGCGGCCGCCATCCTGCCGCAGGCCGTCCAGGAGATTGATCCCATCCTGATTGAGACCGCCTAATCCCCCGGGTTCCCGGTTCGGCCTGCCTTTGGGGCCGGGTCGGGAACCCCTTGCTTTCCCATCCATCGTTGGGGACGCCCATGGCAACGTCGGCTCCCGCCTGGCGCTCACCGGCCAACTGGCTTGGTCCCGAATACAGAAACCCGGCGCGGCGGCGCGAAATCCGGGCCGCCTTCCTGTTCCTGCTGCCCAACGTGGTGGGATTCCTGGTCTTCATGGTCGGTCCCCTGCTGGCCTCGCTGGGCTTCTCCCTGCTGGACTGGAACCTGCTCAGTGCACCCGACATGGTGTGGCTGGGCAACTACCTGGAGCTGTTCCGCGATGCCGAATTCTGGCGCAGCCTGCGGGCCACGTTCTACTACCTGGTCGGCAGCGTGCCGCTGGGACTGGTGCTGTCGTTGGCCCTGGCCTTGGCCCTGAACCAGCGCATCAGGGGCATTCGCTTCTTTCGCACCGTCTATTTCATCCCCGTGGTCTCCTCCATGGTGGCAGTGGCCCTGATGTGGCGCTGGATGTACAACCCCACGTCCGGTATCCTCAACTATATGCTCAACGAGACCTTCGCCTTCCTGCGCCTGCCGCTGCGCGCTCCCGACTGGCTGCAGAGTCCCGTCTGGGCCATGCCGGCCATCATTCTCATGAGCGTGTGGAAGGGCATGGGCTACAACATGGTGTTGTTCCTGGCCGGCCTGCAGGGAATTCCGCGCCATCTCTACGAAGCGGCCGAAATCGACGGGGCCTCCAACCAGCGGCAGTTCTGGACCATTACCCTGCCCTTGTTGACCCCCACCACCTTCTTCGTCCTGATCATGTCCATCATCGGATCGTTCCAGGTGTTCGAACAGGCCTACATCATGACCCAGGGCGGCCCGGTCCGCTCCACGGTCACGACCGTCTACTACATCTACGAGAACGGCTTCCAGTGGCACAAGATGGGCTATGCCTCGGCCGTGGCCTGGGTGCTGTTCGCCCTGATCCTGGGCGTGACCCTGATCCAGTGGCGCACGCAGGAGCGCTGGGTCTTTTATGAGTAGCGGCACCATCGCGCCGCCGGCCACCGGCCTGCCGCGCACCCGGATCGAGGCGCGCTCCGGACGCCGACACCTGCTGTGGCGGAACATCACCGCCTATGCGACCCTGTCGTTGGGTTCCGTGTTGATGATCATTCCGTTCCTGTGGATGCTCTCGACCTCGCTCAAGGACGACCGGCAGGCCTACGTGTTCCCGCCGATTTGGATTCCCTCCCCCGTGGCATGGAACAACTACCTGGACACTTGGCAGGCCCTGCCGTTCAATCTCTTTTTCCTCAACAGTGCCTTTGTCTCGCTGGTCCTGACCGTCGCGCAGCTGGCGACCTGCTCGCTGGGTGCCTTTGCCTTCGCCCGGCTGCGTTTCCCCGGACGCGAGCGGCTGTTTGTCCTCTACCTCGCCACCCTCATGATTCCCTTCCAGGTGATCATGATTCCGCTGTTCGTGCTGGTCAAGGAGTTTGGCTGGATCGACAGCTACTGGGGCCTGACCATCCCGCTGATTTTCAGCCCCTACGGCACGTTCCTGCTGCGCCAGTTCTTCAAGACCATTCCGCTCGAACTGGAGGATGCCGCCAAAATCGACGGCTGCAGCTGGTTCCGCATCTACTGGAACATCATGCTGCCCCTGTCCAAGCCGGCCATGGCCACCCTGGGCATCTTTGTCTTTATGTGGAGCTGGAACAACTTCCTGTGGCCGCTCCTGATCGTGTCGTCCCTCGAGATGAAAACCCTGCCGCTGGGCCTGGCCTACTTCCTGGGCCAGTACACGATTTACTGGAACCTGCTGATGGTGGGCGCCACCATTGCCCTGGTGCCGGTCCTTGTGATCTTCTTTTTTGCCCAGCGCTATTTCATCGAAGGCATCACGCTGACCGGGCTCAAGGGCTAGTCAATAGTCAACCTGGCAGTTCCGCATGCCTGCCTTCGCCGAGCAGTCCGTCCCACAGAGACTTTCCACATGACCCTCCAAGCACTGATTGCAACTGCCGACCGCGTGTTCTCGCTGGAACGGTTTCCCATACCGGCGCTCAAGCCGACCGAGGTTCTGGTGCGGACACTGTACTCCGGTGTATCCGTGGGCACCGAGTTCATGGTGTTCCAGCACAGGTTGGACTGGGGCCCGTTCCCTGTGTGCACCGGCTACCAGGCGACCGGGGAAGTGATTGGAGTCGGTTCGGCGGTCGATCGCTTCAGTGAAGGCGACATTGTCTACTACAGGTCCAACTTCGCACCCCTGACCCTGAAGGGCACCGAAGTCAACCGCTGCTCGGCCACCCATGCCGACTTCGCCGTGGTGCCGCAGGACCACGAGATTGAACTGCTCCCGGAGGGGGTGGATCCAGCGGTTGGGTCCATGTTTGTCATGCCTTCGGTTGGCTGGAACGCCGTCGACATGGCGGGCATCCAAATGGACGAGCTGGTGGCCATGCAGGGCCTGGGCCTGATCGGGACCGGCGCCATGCTGGCCGCGCGCCTGCGCGGTGCACGGGTGGTCGGCATCGAGTTGGACGAACGCCGGATGCAACTGGCTCGGGACCTGGGAATCGACCACATCATCGATGCACGCACAGAGGACGTGGACGCGGCCCTTGAGGCGATTCAGCCCGGCGGAGCCGATGTGGCCTTTGAGGCCACGGGTCTGCCGCAAAACCTGGATTCGGCATTCCACCTGGCCCGGCGGCACGGACGCTTTGTCTATCTGGGCAACCTGGGCAGCGCTCCTGTATCCTTCAACTTCATGGTGCCGCACACCAAGATGCTGACCTGTTTCTTCCCGTGCAACGATGGCCTCAAGCCATGCCGGGATTCCGTATTGCGCAACATTGCGTCCGGTGCGCTGCCGTGGGGCAGGACCATTTCGCATACGGTGGATGCACAGGACGCCCCGGAGTTGTACCGAGCCATCGACTGCAAGTCCATTCCAGAATTGACAGGAGCTGTGATCAAGTGGAACTGAACCGGTCTCGCAATTTTCCAATCCAGCCGGGCCGGCAAAGGCCCGGACGTTTCGGCCTAAAGGCGGCTGTGTGGGTAGTCGTCCTGGTTTCGCTGGTGTTGTCGGGCTGTGTCATCCCGGATACTGCCATGCCGGTCCCACCCGAACCGGCGGGCCCCGCGGTGTCGATTGCCGCCACACAGCTTGAACCCGGGCCGTGCTCGGACACCTTCGTCCGGCACGTGATGGACTTCGCGACCCACGTGGACGAATGGCCCGTGCGCATGTTTTCCAGCAACGGGTCCGGCCTGGCCGTCAACGATTTGGACAACGATGGTCTGCTGGACGTGGTCATGGCCAACCTGGACGGCCACAACGCCATCTTCTGGAACCGGGGCCACATGGAGTTCGAACGGGCCGACATGGAGACCCGCAACACGCGGGCGGTCAGCATTGTCGACGTGGACGGCGACGGCTGGCACGACATCGTGTTTGCGTTGCGGCGCTACATTCCCTTGGCCTGGCTCAACCGGGAAGGTCCCGACGGCGGCCGGATGTTCGAGTCGCTGCCCCTCTCCCTGTTCAAGAACCGGTCCTACACCCAGGCTTGGGCCGACCTCGATCAGGACGGCGATTTGGACGCCGTCACGGTGACCTACGACGCGGAGCCGATGAAGGAGGAGAACCAGCCGGCGCCGACCGGCGGCGGCGGGGTCTTCGTCATGTACCAGAACAACGACGGATCGCTGAGCTTCGAGCGGGAGCAGCTGGCGATCAAGGCGCAGGGCCTGGCCCTGCTGCTGCTGGATCTCAACGACGACGGTCGCCAGGACATTCTGGTGGGCCACGACTTTGAACTGCCCGACCAGACCTGGATTCGGACGGACGACGGCTGGGAAGAGACGACACCCTTCAGTGCCGTGGCCCGCAACACGATGGGCTTCGCCGCCGCCGAACCCGGCTCCGACGGCGTCACGCACGTGTTCGCGGCGGACATGATGCCCTTCTTCACCGACGAGGAGACGATGGCGCAGTGGGCGCCGCTGATGGAGGATATGCACTTCGAGGTGGGCGGCAACCAGGTTATGCGCAACGTGCTCCAGGTCGAGGCGGAGGACGGGGGCTACACCGAAATGGCAGAGGCCGCCCAGCTGCAGGCGACGGGCTGGTCCTGGTCCTCGCAGTACGGCGATCTGGACCTGAACGGCTACATGGACCTCTACGTGGTGAACGGCATGCACTCCGAGGAGATGTTCTCCCATCTCCCGGACTCCGAGCTGGTGGAGGAGAACCTGGTGTTCCGCTACACCGGGGACGGATACGTCTGGGAGCCGGACTGGGGTCTGAATGCCACGGAAGGCGGGCGCGGCATGATGATGGCCGACCTGGACAATGACGGCGATCTGGACATTGTGGTCAACAACCTGCTCAAGCCGTCGATCATGTTCGAGAACCAACTGTGTACCGAGGGCCAGTCGCTGCAGGTGGACCTGCGCTGGCCCGGCAGTGGGAACACGCGGGCCATTGGCGCCGAACTGACCGTGTGGTCCGGTTCCGATTCCTACTCGCGCACGATTCGTTCCAACAGCGGGTACCTGTCGGGGGAACCTTCCCGCGTCCACTTCGGCCTGCCGGCCGGGGCACCGCTGGACCGGCTGGAAATCAGGTGGCCGGACGGCGAAGTGTCCGAGGCGGGAGGCCTGGTAGCCGGCAGCCTGTTGACGGTCACCAGGGAGTAGGTTCCGGGCCGGGGCGGATCCGCCCGGTCTTGGAAAGGAGAGGCGTCCGGATGCCGCTGCTTCAGGCGGCATCCGGAACCCGGGCGTTGTTGGCGCCCGCAGGGGTAGTTGCAGTGGACTGTAACCTATGATAATTTATTCCAATCATGGGCAACAGGCTGGTCAAAATCGGCAAGGCCGCGGAGATGCCGGGGACCACCCCGGAGGTTCTGCGCCAGTGGGAAAAGACCGGCGAACTGCGGCCGGCCCGCAAGACCCGCGGCGGCACGCGCGACTACGCCGTGGCGGACCTGCCCGGAAGTGCCAACGAGGCGGCCCCCACCCTGTGCCATGCCCGTGTGTCCGGACGCGACCGGAAGGCCGACCTGGACCTGGGCCGCGGCCTGCACCACCGCAAGGCCGGGCTGCCGCGACGGCTGGACCTGATCATGAAACGCCGGATCCGACGGCTGGTGCCAACCCACAAGGACCGGCTGCTGCGTTTCGGAGCCGAACTGGTGTTTGCCCTGTGCGAGTGGCAAGGCATCGAGATTGTGATCATGCACAAGGGCGAACCACCAGCCTTCGAGGAGGAGCTGGCGCAGGACGTGCGCGCGATCATCACCGTGTGCTCGACCCGTTGGTACGGCCGCCGCTCGCCCAAGGCGCGCCAGTGGATCGATGCGCTGCAGTCGGTGCAGGAACCGGCGTGATCCGCTCCCACCGCATCGCCCTGGACCCGAACGCCCAACAGGCGTCGCTGCTGGCCCAGCACTGCGGCTATGCGCGCGTGGCGGCCAACTGGGCGCGGGACGATTTCCGGGCCTCTTGGTTCACGGGGGACGGCCAGTCCGGCGCATGGCTGTCGGACATGGACCTGCGCAAACGGTTCAACGCCGTCAAGTTTGACCTTTGCCCGTGGTGCCGATGCTTGTCCCAGGCGGCGGCCAAGAACGCGATCATCCACATGGGCCAGGGGTTGGACGGATGGGGCGCCTACTGCCAGGCCCGGAAGCGCGGTGAACAGCCCCGCAAAGTCGGGTTTCCGCAACGCAGAAAGAAGCACCGGAAAGTGGCCTACACGGCCTCCAACGGGCGCAACACGGTCCCGGTGGACGGACGGAAAATCCGGTTGCCGGTCGTGGGCTGGGTGCGGATGCGGGAGGCCCTGCGGTTTGAAGGGGACATCGGTGAAGTCACGGTGTCCCAGTCCGGCCAACGCTGGTTCGTGTCCATCCAGGTGCACACCGCCGACGAGCCAGCCCCGCCCAGGCCCGGACCCACGGTGGGCGTCGACCTGGGCGTCAAGACGCTGGCCGTGGTGTGGGATGGGGAGGCAACGACGGAGGTGGCCAATCCGCAGGCCCTGGCTTCCAAGTTGCAGTCGCTGCGCCGCCTGGACAAGGCCATCGCCTGCAGCCTCCATACGCATGGCCGGCACAAGCCCAGCCACCGCCGGGACCGCAAGTACGCCCAGCGCAGGCAACTGCACATCGACATTGCCAACCTGAGAGCCGACCACCATCACAAGGCCACCACGCAGATAGCCAAACGCGGCGGCACGGTGAAGGTGGAAACGCTCAACGTCGTCGGCATGAAGCACAACCGCAGGCTGGCCCGGGCGATCAGCGATGCCGGCCTGTCCGAATTCGTGCGGCAGCTGGAGTACAAGTGCCCTTGGTACGGCACGGAGTTCCGGCGCGTCGACCGCTGGTATCCGTCCTCGAAGACGTGCAGCCGGTGCGGAGCCGTGAAGCAGTCGCTCCTGCTCTCGGAACGGACCTACCGCTGCCACCGGTGCGGGTTCGCGTGCGACCGGGACGCGAACGCCGCCCGCAACCTCCAGGCATACACGGGTCCCACGGAGCCGGCCCGAACCCTGAACGCGCTCCCCAGGCCGGCGAGGTCCGCCGGCGAAGAAATGGACGTGGAGACCCGTAAGCCGCACTGCCGCGAGGCACGCGCACGGTCCGTGAAGCGTCTACCAGACAGCCCGCCATCATTGTTCGATTACCCCGGACCTTGACAGGTTGGCGTAGGTTCTGGAGACCGGTTCGATATGGGCAGTAGGATGGAAAACTCACTGCCGCCGTTGGGAAGACTGTGATAGCGGATGTCCCCGCGGTGCCGACGTACGATATTGCGTGCCAGGCTCAGGCCCAGCCCGCGGTTGTTGAGGCCTGGATTGTTGGTCGGGTCCACCCTGAAGTAGGGTTCGAAAATCGCCTCCTGGTGCTGCGGCGCCACTCCCGGTCCGGTGTCCCTGATGCGGATGGCGCACCAGGCATCCGAGCCGCCGGCTCCAATCGTGACCGCACCTCCGTCTCCGGTGTAGTTGATGGCGTTCAGCACCAGTTCCAACAACACGTCGTTCTTGAAATAGACCCGGTCCACCTCAACGCTTTCCACGCCGTCCAGGGAATCCAAGGTCACCCTGACGTTCCGGTCGGCGGCCACTTCCTCGACACTGGCCAGGACCTGTTGGACCAGTGGCTCCAACGCCACCGTTTCCAGGTTCAGGGCCACGTGGCCGGTTTCGGTGAAGAGCGCGTTCAGGGACCGGTCGCTCATTTCGAGCAGTTCGGAGACGTTCTGCTTCATGTCCGCGGCCACCTCGGCCGCAAACCTGTCCTTGTGCACATGCCTTGACAGGGTGGCAATGTCCAGTTCCAGGGCGCCCAGCGCGTTGCGCAACTCGTGGCTGAGGTTGGATGCCAGCTGCTGGCGGACCTCCCAGCTGTGGCCCAGGCGGCGCTGCAATCCCCGGAAGGCATCGCGCAGGGCGCTGATTTCCGTGATGCCGCGGGTGTGCCTGACCTGAACCGGCCGAATGATCTCGGTATCGCTTTGGATGCCCCGGATCGACTCCGTGATGTGCATCAGCGGCGCCGTAAAGAATCGGGCAATGGCGTAGGTTGCGGCTCCCAGCAGGCACAGCGAGGCGAGAATCGCGGCAAAGAAGGTGATCCACAACTGTCGGTGCACCTCCTGCAGGAACTCGCGGGACTGGATCACTTCCACATAACCGATGGTGCGCTGGTCCATGACCTGGAAGTCCTGGGGCCCCTGGTCCTGGGCCGGCGCGAACACGGGGACCATGGCGACCCACACGGACTGGCGGCGGCAGTCCTGGCAGGTCCAGGTTGTGCGGGTCCCGGTATCCGAGTCGTCGGCAGGTTGGCTGTAGCAGAACTCGCCGGCGAACGTGAAGTCCTGGGGGGTTGCGTCGGCGGTGTGGAGGCTGGCGTTTGCGACCAGACGCGCGCGCGCGCGCAGGGAGGCTTGGTACTCCTCGTTGTGCAGGTCGCAGGGCACCATCGCGGTGGCCCGCACGCTGGTGGACGATGTCTGCAGATTGCCCTTGTCGTCCGGAACCAGAATGCGGACATGGCTTTCGGGTTCCGCCAGGATCAGGATGTTGCCCGAGGCGAGTACGGTGAGCAGGGGATTGCCCAGCATTTCGGTGGCCTGTTCCGAGACCGAGACGGCTTCCCTGACCAGCCGCACCAGGAAGCGGTATTCCACCTGGCGCCAGGACAGTTCGGTGACCAGGGCCAGGGTGCAGGCCACGATCAGGCCCAGGGCCAGAATGTTGACCAGCGACAGGTAGCGCCGCAGCCGCATGGTGTCGGAAGGGAGGCGGGCCGGCCGGGCTCCGGTTAGGAGGACACCAGCCGATAGCCCTTGGTGCGCACGGTTTCAATCAGCTGTTCCGAGTTGGAGTCCTGGCCCAGCTTCTTGCGCAGATAGCAGATGTGGGTGCGTATGTTCTGCTTGTTGGTCTGGTCGAAGTGGCGGGCCGATTCCCCTTCCGCATCGCACAGCACTTCATAGAAGGTCTGCAGGGAAACCGTGTTGCCGTTGTGGCTCATCAGGAGGCCCAGGTACCGGCTCTCGATGGGTGTCAGCCGGACATCCATGTCTGCGTACCGGGCCTGGTTCTCATTGGGGTAGAGCGTAAGGTCCAGTTCCGGAAGTTCCAGGATCTCCGCCAGCGGCTCCCGGCTGCGCCGGGCGGCGTCCGCTTCCAGCTGCCGGCGGACAATGGCCAGCAGTTTCTGTTCGTCGTCCCCCTTGCGATGGAAGTGCAGTGCGCCCCGGTTCAGGGCGTCGATGTAGGTGGAGTTGACCTGCTCCTCGGTGGCCTGCTGCCCGGAAATGACGACCACAAAGGGGTCCCGGGCCTTGTGCTCCATGCGATCCAGCAGTTCGAGGCCGTCGATGCCGGGAAGCTTGATGTCCAGGACCACCACGCTGGGCTGGTGCAGCGTAATGAGCCTTTCCCCCTCCTCGGCGCTGTCGCAACTGATGATGTGGACGTCGGGCAGGTGGCTTTCCAGGAAGCGCTGGGCCGAACGCCGAAAGTAGCGGTCATCGTCAATCAGAACGAGCTTTGTAATCATGGCTGATGTGCGGTGTGGTTTGTCCGTCGGGAACGGAATTATTGTAGCGATCGGTTCCGGCATGTGCCGGCCCGGTGTCACATTCGCTCCGGGCGGCCCGGTTTCGGGACCGGGCCGGGCCATCGAAGCGCGACGGGGCCGCGGGATGCCAAATGGCACAACCCGGAGAGATGCGGCCCGCGGGCCGGGCCAAACCTATAATTTGACATTCTGAGCCATCCGGATAATGCCCCGTTCATGAACAACGAGTTCCGCATTGAAAAAGACAGCATGGGCGAAGTCGCCGTGCCCGCCGCGGCCCTGTACGGTGCCCAGACCCAGCGTGCGGTCGACAACTTCCGCATCAGCCCTTATCGGTTTCACCGCCTTTTCCTGCAGGCGCTGGCCCAAATCAAGCAGGCTTCGGCCTTGGCCAACCATGAACTCGGCCTGCTTCCCGAAGAGCGTGTCGCGGCCATTGCCGAGGCGGCTGCGGCAGTGGCGGACGGGCGGCACGACGGGGAATTCCCGCTGGACATCTTTCAGACGGGTTCCGGGACCAGCACCAACATGAATGCCAACGAAGTCATTGCTGCGTTGGCCGAACGGGAATCGGGGATTGCGGTCCACCCCAACGATGACGTCAACATGTCGCAAAGCAGCAACGACGTCATTCCCAGCGCCATTCACGTCAGCACGGCGGCAGCCGTCCGTGAATTGTCCAGGGCGCTCGACGGCATGCTTGCGGATATCGACAGCCAGATTGAGGCCACCGGCGATGTGGTCAAGACGGGACGCACCCATTTGATGGATGCCCTGCCGGTTACGCTGGGGCAGGAGATGGAAGCTTGGCGGCATCAATTGGAGGGATGTCGCGCAGGGCTTCAGGAAGGACTGGTCGGCCTGTCCCAACTGCCGCTGGGCGGGACGGCGGTCGGGACCGGCCTCAATGCGCATCCCCGGTTTGGAGAGGTTGCCTGTCGCCACCTGTCCGATCTGGCCGGGGCCGCGTTTGCCAGCAGTTCCAATCACTTTGCCCGGATTGCCGGGCAGGAGGCGGCTGCGGATGCCGGCAGCCGGATGCGGTCCCTGGCGATCTGTCTGATGAAGATTGCGAACGATCTGCGGTGGATGAACAGCGGCCCCATCGCCGGCTTGGGCGAAGTGACGCTCCAGGCACTCCAGCCCGGCAGCAGCATCATGCCCGGGAAGATCAATCCCGTGGCGCCGGAGGCGGCCGCCATGGTGTGCGCCCAAGTCATGGGCAACGATGTCACAGTGGGCATCGCAGCCCAGTCCGGGGTGTTCCAGCTCAATGTAATGCTGCCCGTGATCGCCCACAACCTGCTTGAAAGCGCCGGTTTGCTGACCGGCGCGGTACGGGTCCTGGGCAGTGCCATTGCCAACCTGACCGTCAACCGGGAGCGTATAGAGGCCGCCACGAGCCGCAATCCAATCCTCGTAACGGCCCTGAACCCGGTCATCGGCTACGAACTGGGAGCCTCCATCGCCAAGCGGGCCTATGCCGAAGACCGGCCGCTCAAGGATGTGGCCCTGGAAATGACGGATTTGTCCGCCGAGGAACTTGACCGGCTGCTGGATCCGGCCAAGCTGACCAAGGGCGGCATTGCCGGATAGGGCTGTGTTGGTTGGGGGCATGCGCGATGTCGCGGCATCCGAGTCAGTGCCTATCGGGAAGGGAAACACCCGGATCAAGGCAGTTGGGGGTGCGAGCGGGCACCTTGCCGGCAGGGGAACATCAGGAATAGGTGCCACCCGGTTTCGATGGCCCAGGCGTCATTGCCCAGAGGGTCACGGGAGCCCTTGTCGGCCGGAGGTCCGTAAGACCCGCCGCGCCACCGGTATCGCCGGGTGGGCCAGGCGTTACTGCTGCAGGTAGCCCAAGGGGTTGACGTGGACGCCGTGCAGGCGCAGTTCCAAGTGGAGGTGGGGGCCGGTGCTGTTGCCCGTACTGCCCATGGTGCCCAGGACTTCTCCCTGGCGCACCGCCTGGCCCTGCCTAACATAGACCGTGCTGAGGTGTGCGTACAGGGAGGTGAAGCCGTTGCCGTGGTCCACCACCACCATATTGCCGTAGCCGTAGTTCCATCCGTAGGTGGCGTAGGCAACCGTGCCGTGGTCCAGGGCTTTGATGGGGGCTCCGGTGCGCGAGGAATAGTCGATGGCCTTGTGTGCGTCCCAATACCCCTGGGTTATGTGGGAGCGGTCCAGGGGCATGAGAAAGATGCCGGTGGCGGGCAAGGCACCGGTCGGTGCCCTAATGTTGAAATTGATGGAGGCGCCCCTTACTGCGGTGGGCCGGAGCGGCTTGACGCCGCCCGGGATCATCAGATCCCTGCCCACCAGCAGTTGGGTGGCCGTGCTTGCGAGGCGGTTGGGTGCGTAGGCCACGATGTCGTTGATGTCGGCACCGTAGATGTTGGCCAGTTGGGACAACGTGTCCCCCGGGACAATGCGGTGCATGGCACCGTCCACGGCCGGGATCATGAGCACGTCGCCCACGGACAGATGGGAAATGTCGTCCAGCGACGGATTGGCCCATTGAATGGTGGTGCGCTGGAGGCCGCGGCTGGCGGCCAGGCCCCAGACGGTGTCGCCCTGCTCGACCACATAGCGTTCCAGTCCGGTGGCGGGGTCCACCCGGCTCGCGGCGTCCAACGGTCCGGCGGCGTCCTGGACCGCATTCAGGGCGGACCGGGGAACGGGCCTGTTGAGTTGGGCCAACAGTCCGGCGGTGCGTGTGCTTTCGATGATGGCCGACGTGTCCAGCTCTGCGCCGGGAGCCGTGGAACGAAAAGCCGTGATCGACAGATTGGCCAGCGGATTCAGCAGATCCACGTTGGCCTGGAAGACTGCCACCGTCACGAGAATCGCAAACACGCTGGCAATGGAGATCAGGGATCTGAACTGCCGGAGAACACTGATCCAGCTGTGCGGAGCCGCGCGCAGCACCGGCATCTGCTCCAGCAGCAGATGGGTGGAGGTTGTCCCGGGATTGTTGGGACTTGATGGCCGGGACCGCAACATGGCCGACACCGCTCAATCGCCTGAGGATGAACGTCGGTTGCGAGTGTAGCACGCCGCCGGCGCACCCTTGGGAGTGGAGTGTTCCGTGCCGGCGGTTCCTGACTAGAGAGTCAGCTTGGACAGGAAGTCCGCGTTGTTGTTCGACTTGCTCAACCGCTCCAGAATGGGCAGGATGGCTTCCTGGCTGCCGCCCACCGCGTCAATCATCCGGCGCAGGGTGAAGACCTGGGTCAGGACTTCGGGATCCAGGAGTTTCTCCTCGGCACGGGTCCCGCTGCGTTCCACGTCGATGGCGGGGAAGATGCGACGTTCGGCCAGCTTGCGGTCAAGGTGCAGCTCCATGTTGCCGGTGCCCTTGAACTCCTCGTAAATCATGTCGTCCATGCGGCTGCCGGTGTCAACCAGGGTGGTTGCCAGAATGGTCAGCGACCCGCCCTCCTCGATATTGCGCGCCGTGCCAAAGATCTTCTTGGGCGGATAGAGTGCGGCCGGATCGATGCCGCCGGACAGCGTCCGGCCCGACGGCGGAACCACCAGGTTGTAGGCCCTGGACATGCGTGTGATGCTGTCCAGCAGGATGACCACGTCGCGACGGAACTCGACCAGCCGGCGCGCCCGTTCCAGTGCCATCTCCGAGACGCGCACATGGTTGGCCACCGGCTCGTCGAAGGTGCTGGAGAACACCTCGCCCTGCACCGAGCGTTCCATGTCCGTCACCTCTTCGGGGCGTTCCCCGATGAGGAGCACAATCAGGGTCACGTCCTCGTGGTTGGCGGTGATGCCGTTGGCGATGCGCTTGAGGATGGTCGTCTTGCCGGCCATCGGCGGCGAAACGATGAGGCCGCGCTGTCCGCGCCCGATCGGGCACAGCAGATCGATGAGCCGCGTGGCCAGGACGCTGGGCTGGGTTTCCAGGTACAGCTGTTCGTCCGGAAAGATGGGGGTCAGCCGCTCGAAGTGGGGACGCAGCTTGGCGTCCTCGGGTTCCATGTCGTTGACGGTCTCGACCTTGAGCAGGCCGTTGTAGCGCTCGGACTCCTTGGGCTTGCGGAACTGGCCGATCACCATGTCGCCCGTCCGCAGGCCAAACCGGCGGATTTGACTCTGACTTACATAGACATCGTCGCTGCCCGGCAACAGGTCCTCGGTGCGCAGGAAACCGATGCCGTCCGGCATGATCTCAAGGACGCCACCGCCGAACAGGTTGCCTTGCGCCTCGGAAATGTTGCGCAGGATGTTGAGCACCAGATCCCGTTTCGTCTGTCGGGTGGCCCTGCGGACATTGTGTTCGCGGGCAAGCGCGACCACCTCGGCCGGCGACATGGCATACAGGCCCTTGTAGGTGTAGCGGGGACGGGATCGGGACCGGCGATCCGCGTCTTTGGTTCGCGCCATTCAGCGTCTCCTGCTGCTGGGCAATTTAAACCGACAAAGTGACCGCTGGCACGCGGCCGATTCACAGGAAATCCACAGTGCCAATGATAGCACTGAATTTCTAGATTGTTCCTGGGAAAGAAAGTGATTGGAGGCGGGCCGTCGTATCGACTCGACAAAGTCCAACGACTGGTCCGGCCTTGCGCGGTGCTGGGCGTGTGCGCCCGGCTGAATCAGGTCAGGGGGCGAGCGAGGTGCTGCTGCGCGGGGAGAGAGGCACGGAAATCCGCGGCCCGCGCGGCCCGGATTCCGTTCACCGATAGTCTAGCACACGCGGTACCATGGAGTTATCGTTGTTCCCATCCGGTTTGCAAGGATTTCAAACGGAGTATTTGCGTGACCACACCTGAAGAACTGATGGCCGCGGCCAAGGCGGCGTCAGCCAATGCCTATGCTCCCTATTCCAAGTTCCACGTCGGAGCCGCCGTGCTGGACGCGGACGGAAGTGTCACCGTTGGCTGCAATGTTGAGAACGCCGGCTATGGTTCCACCATCTGTGCGGAGCGCACGGCCCTGGTCTCCGCGGTGGCGCAGGGACGGACACGGCCCACGGCGTTGGCCGTTTACACCGAGCCGGGGGTTTCACCCTGCGGCAGCTGCCGCCAGGTCATGGTTGAACTGGGCCCGACGATGCAGGTGTACCTGGGCAACGCGGAGGGTCGGCTGGTCTGTACGTCCATCGCGGAACTCCTGCCCAATTCCTTTACCGCCTTCGAGCAGGAATAGGCCCCGGCGCGGAACCGATCAGCGCGGAAACCGCTGATCGGGGTGGACCGGCAGGCCCGAACCCTCCCAAGGGCCCGGCGGCCCGTCGGTGAGCGTGGTCCAGCATTCGTCCTGGTTGTAAACCCGGAACCCCAGCTTTTGATAGTTGGGCAGGGCGGCCGGGTGATCCAGTTCGCAGGTGTGCAACCGGACGCGCGCCACCCCGGGCGCCATGTCCCAGGCGTGGCGGATGGCCTCGGAGAGGGTCCAGGTGCCATAGCCCTTGCCTTGGAATTCCCGCATCAGGCCGAACAAGGCGATTTCCACCTCCTGCCACTTGCGTCGGAGTTCAAAGTATCCAATCGGCGTGTCCTTGACATAAAAAACCCAGAGCTGAATTCCCGGACCTGAGAGGTAGGCCTTCCACCGATTCCAACTCCAGTGGTAGCGATCGGTCCAGTACCAGTCCCCGCCCACCGCGGTGAGCAGAAACCGTGCGAATTCCGGCGAGGGGTGCCCTGCCTGGCGCAGGACGATGCCGGCCGGCCGGCGGGAAACCGGATTCCAGTCGCGGCGGCTGGTCATGTGCAGGTACCAGCGCCACATTTTCACCTTGCGGGACTTGGGCTCCAGCGGGATCATGGTTTGGGCAGTGCGAACTTCTGGAGCTTGCCCAGGGCATTGCGCGGCAGTTCGTCCACGAAGTGGCAGGCCCTGGGGGCCTTGAAGCTGGCCAGGTGGCTGCGGCAGTGGTCGATTAGGGATCCGGTGTCCACCGGCCGGTCCGCCACCAGGAATGCCACGGGCACCTGTCCCCATTCCGGATCACCCCGGCCCACGACCGCGGCTTCGCGGACACCGTCGTGGGCCATCAGGATTTCCTCAATCTCGCGGGGATAGACATTGATGCCGCCACAGATGATGAGCTCATGTCCCCGGCCCAGCAGCGTGAGGTAGTGGCTGTCCGGGTCCAGGACGGCCATGTCGCCGGTCCGGAACCACAGATGGCCGTGTGCGTCCGGCACGAAAGCTGCCGTCGTGGCTGCGGGATTGTTCCAGTAGCCCCTGAACACATTGCTGCCGCGCACCAGCAGCCAGCCCTCCGTGCCCGGCGGGACCGGCCGATCGTCGGCGTCCACGATCCGTGCCGACACCCCGGGCAGCGGCAGGCCAACCGATCCGGGGATGCGCGGACCGGCCAGCAGGTTGCTGAAGTTCATGCCGGTTTCGGTCATCCCGTACCGTTCGAGGATGACATGACCGGTCAGGCGCTCAAAGGTTCTGTGATCCTCGGCGGCCAAGGGGCCGCTGCCGGAACAGAACAGGCGCATCCGCGGAAACTCTGTCGGGGGCATTGTCTCCAGTGCCCGGATCAGGCGGTAGTACATGGTGGGCACGCCGAAGAACAGGCTGGCGCGGGCTTGGGACAACTCTCCAATCGTGGCTTCCGCGTCGAATGCACTGCGCAACCGGACGGTGGCGCCGGCGGCCAGGGCGCAGGTCAGTCCAACCTGCAAGCCGTGTACATGGAACAACGGGAGGGTCAGCAGCAGTACATCGTCCGGACGCCAAGCCCAGGCCGCCAGCAGGCCGGTGACCGTCGCCACCATGTTGTTGTGGGAGATCATGGCTCCCTTGCAACGACCGGTGGTGCCGGAGGTGTACAGCAGCGTGCATGTGTCGTCACCGGACAAGGGCGGCGGATCGGCCGACTCGTCCGGTACCGAATCGGGTTCGAGACCATGCACCGGGATCCGATTGTGTTTAATCCCCGCGATGTCTGCCAGATGGTCGGTGCAGGCCCCGTCGGCAAGGATCAACGCCGGTTGGCAATCCTCGACGATATGTGCCAACTCGGACTTGCGGTACCGGGTGTTGACGGGAACCAGAATCGCGCCGGTCTGCCAAACCGCCAGGCAGGCGACCACAAAATGATCGGAATTGGCCGCCATGATCATGACCCGGTCACCTCGGGCCAGTCCCTGGCCAAGGAGCCACGACGCGAAGCAGGCGGCTTGCCGGTGCAGTTCGGCGTAGGTCCAGCGGCGGACGCCGTCCGCCGCCGCAAACTCCAGCGCGCATTTGTCCGGGGTCTGATGCAGGGGTATGCGCAACAGGTCAGGCAGGTTCATTGGTGCCTGGGGAATGGAAGTGAAGGGATGGGAACACCGGGAGGCG
Organism: Caldilineaceae bacterium; assembly: GCA_965219935.1. Classification (GTDB taxonomy): domain Bacteria; phylum Chloroflexota; class Anaerolineae; order Caldilineales; family Caldilineaceae; genus Bin34. The sequence continues at coordinate 4,681,400 of CBDCOU010000003.1, forward strand.
GCTGGAGGGGACGGCAGGAACCGCGCGACACGGGGAATCGGGAGGGTGTTCAGGTGGACCGGTACAGTATATGTAGTGTCGGCGTGTTGACCACAGTCGCGTGTGGGGGACCGACGGCCGGAATCGTTGCAAACCCGCTTGGCTGTCCAACCCGTCCACTCGAAGCATATGCCCACCTTGCCCACCGCGGTCTCCTTCAACGAGGAGAGCCGCTTGCACACCCATCCGCAGCACCCGGAACACGCCGGTCGCCTGCAGACAATCCTGAACCTGCTTGATGGCGACGGGATGCGTGAACCGCTGATGTCCGTGAACGGCCGGGCGGCCGGCGAACCGGACCTGCTCAGGGTGCATTCGCCCCTGCATTTGGAGCGGGTGCGGGATACCGAACGGGCGGCAGGCCTTCAATGGCTCGATGCCGATACCTACGGCAATGAACACAGTTGGCAGGCGGCGCGCCACGCAGCCGGGACTGTCGTCGAGGTGACGCGCCAGGTGTTGGTCGGCCAAGCCGTGAACGGCATGGCGCTGGTGCGCCCGCCGGGGCACCATGCCACCCCCGACCGGGCCATGGGGTTCTGCCTGTTCAACAACATCGCCGTGGCCGCTGCGTGGGCGTTGGCGGAGACCGACGTCAATCGGGTCCTGATCCTCGACTTCGACGTGCACCACGGCAACGGGACCCAGGACATCTTCTGGCACGACCCGGCCGTTTTGTTCGTGTCGCTGCACCAGAGCCCGTTGTATCCGTTCACCGGCGACGCGTCCGAAACCGGCGGACCACAGGCGGAGGGCCTTAACTGCAACTTGCCGCTGCCGCCCGGCGTCGGCGACAAGGGGTGTCTGAGGATGCTGGACGAAGTTGTCGTGCCGTTGGCGGAGGCCTTCGCACCCGATTTGATTCTGGTCTCGGCCGGCTATGATGGCCACTGGCTGGATCCCCTGGCCCACATGCAACTTACGGTGGCCGGCTACACCGCCATGGTTCGAAGAGTAATGGAGTTGGCGGTCGGGTTGTGCCGGAACCGATTGGTCCTGGTTCTGGAAGGGGGCTATCGCCTCGACGTGCTCGCGCACGCCGTGGTCAATTCCGTCGCCGCGTTGGCAGGCGCAGACGGTCCGGGTGATCCCTTCGGTGCGCCGCGGCAGGATGAACGCGATATTGCGCCACTGCTCGCGAGGTACCGCAGCCAGTGGTTCGGTGGCCGCTGATGGCATCTCCCTCCGACGCGATGCAAACCGGGGGCCAGCCAACGGGGGTTCCGTTGGACTGGTGGATGGGCCGATTGGACAAGGTTCTGGAAGCCGGTGCCCTGGACGATGCCACGATGCTGGTCCGGGGGCTCTTGGCGGAGCGGCCGCTGCACCTCCAGGCCTATGAGCGCGCACTGGCCGTCACATGGCGCAACGGCCAGTGCAGGGAGGCCGCCGACATCGCCGGCAGGCTGCTGGGGGCCGATCCCCTCAATGTCGCGGCCAGGAGCGTGCTCGCGCGGCAGGCCGAACTCGAGGACGGCATCAAGGCGGACCGCACGCGGGCCCTTTGGCAACAGGTCTGGCAGATGCATCCGCTGCACCCGGAAATGCGGCGTCAGTGGAGTCGGTTCGGCGCAGACCTGGCACTGGACCTTCCGGCCAGGGGATTCATTCACATGCGTGCCCGTCACTGGCCTGCGGCGCGACGGGTGTTTTCGGAATTGGCCCTCGGGTGGCCGGAACGCGAGGACTGGCAACTGGCCCATCTGATTTGCACCTGGCGCGACTACCGGAATCGGGAGGCCTTGACCCTGGCCCGTCTGCAGGTGGACGACAACCGGCACTTGTTGGCGGGTTGGCGCATCCTGTCCCGTGTGGGCGAAGTCGCCGACCGCAGGGTGGCCGCAACCTATATCGGGATGCTGGATCCCGACGGGCACCACACGCGCCTGATGCTGGGGCTGGGATTTGTGCCGGCTGCCAGCACGGTGCCACAATTGCCCATTCCCGGGAACAACCCGCGGCTGTTGCGCTGCCTTGGATTGGAGACTTTCCCCAACGATGAGTGAACGTACCTTTGTGATTGTCAAGCCGGATGCGGTTCAGCGCGGCCTGGTCGGGGAAATCATCACCCGGTTCGAGCGGCGGGGGCTCAAGCTGAAGGGCCTGAGGATGTTGCAGGTTGGCCGCGAACTGGCCGGTGAGCACTACGCCGTGCACAAGGATCGGCCCTTCTTTGCGGACCTGATCGATTTCATCACCAGTTCACCGGTGGTGATCATGCTGGTGGAAGGCAAGGACGCGATCCAAATGGTGCGCAACATGGTGGGTGCGACCAATCCGGTCGAGGCGACGCCCGGTTCCATCCGGGCCGACTTCGGTTCGGACATCGGCCGCAATCTGGTGCATGCCAGCGACGGCCCGGAGACGGCGGCGGAGGAGACGGCCCTGTGGTTCGGCGACGAAGCCGTGGACTGGGATCGGGCCACCGACGGCTGGATCTGGGAATAGGATCCGGGGAACTGGGAATTGCCATGTCCGAGCCATCGAGCCAGGCGGAATCCGGTCGGTCGGACCGCGCCCCCTTGACCAGCCACGAGCTGGTGCGCGCCCTGGTGGACTGGCTGGAGGAAAAGCAGGTTGCCGACATCGTGGTCCTGGACATCGGCGCGGATTCGTCGATTGCGGACTACTTCCTCATTGGCACGGTGGTGAACGATCGGCATGCCCGCGCCATCGAAGAGGACATCCTGGCCGATTTCCAGAAGCAGACCCGGGTTCGGCCCCAGGGCATCGAAGGCCGGCCGGCGGATGGCAGCGGCTGGCACCTGATGGACTACGGGGATGTGGTCCTGCACATGTTCACAAAGGACTCGCGGGAACACTACGCCCTTGAGGAACGCTGGAAGGACTCCCGGGTGGTCCTGAAGCTGTTGTAGCTGTCCGGGCTTGTCAGGCAGGCGCCAGGGCCCGGGTCCTGTGGTCGATGGTCCGGCCCGGAGACGCCACCAGCAGATCGGTTGCCAGATTCAGGAACAGGCCGTGCTCGACGATCCCGGCCCTGGCCGACAGGGCTTCGGCGATGCCGAACGGTTCGTCAATGGGCCCGAAGTCCGCGTCCAGGATGTAGTTGCCCTGATCCGTTCGGTACGGGGTGCCATCGGCATTGCGGCGGCGCTCCGTGGTTTTGGCTCCGTGGTCCAGCAGAAAGCTGCGGTGGGCCTCGAACCCGAACTCCATCACCTCCAGCGGCACGTGCCAGCGAACGCCCAGTTGCGGTGACAGTTTGGTGTAGTCGGCAATGATGACGAGGCGCCGGCTGGCCTGGGCCACGATTTTCTCCCTGGTCAGAAACCCGCCTCCTCCCTTGATCAGGTTGAGGGACGGATCCACCTCGTCGGCGCCGTCGATGCACACGTCGATGGTCCGGTGATCATCCAGGCTCGTGAGCGGGATGCCGACTTCCATTGCCAGGTCTCCAACCTCCAGGGCAGTGGGGACGCCGAGGATGTCCTTGAGACGGCCCGAGCGCAGTTCCCGGCCCAATTCCCGGACGAACAGGGCGGCCGTGCTGCCGCCACCGAGACCCACTACGGTGCCCGACTCGACAAAATCCAATGCGCGGCGGGCCACCTGCAGTTTGAGATCGTCGACAGAGGTCATGGGCGGAGGGATTGGAAGGGGCCAACGGCCGGTAAGCGTATACCGCCGTTAGGCAAGACCCAGAAAACCGGCCACCTCGCGGCCGACGCGCGCCGGGTTATCCATTGAGGGGAAGTGGCCGCAACCGGTCAGGGCCACGATTTTGATGTCTTCCACATGGCGGCCCAGTCTTTCGATTTGGCTGAAGTGGACCCAGGGATTGGCCCCGCCCCAAACCACCAGGGTCGGACTGGCGACGTTGCGCAGCATGCGCGGGTGGTCCCAGAACAAGGCATCGGGCTCTCCCCAATGGATCCAGCGGCGCAGGAGCCGACGACCTTCAGGGGGACCGTACGTGTCCAGGGCTGCCACGGCACAGGCATCGGCGTCACGGGATGCTCCGACACTGGCCTTGCGGAAGTAGGACCTGACGGCCCGGCTGAACAGGATGCCGTTCATGGCGGGACCGGTCAACCGCCCGCGCCACAGCCGCAAGCCCCTGGGCATGAACTGATCCGGGTAGAAGGACGGACTGAACCACACGATGCGGTCGACATGGTGCTGGTAGAGCGATGTGTAGCGCAGCAGGGCCAGGCATCCCAGATCCTGGGCAACGGCTTGGATGCGGGTGATGTGCATGGCCAGCCGGAGGGCCTCCAGAACCTCGGCCAGGTGGTTGAAGTCCACCTCCCGCGCGTCGGTGCCCGGTCGGCCGAAGGCTGTCAGGTCCGGCGCCACGATGCGCGGACCGGACGGCAGGACTTCAATCAGGTGGCGCCAAAACGTGCTGTCGCAAAGGAATCCGTGCAGCAGCATCAGGACGGGACCGGACCCGCCCTCGGGCTGCGTGTCCGTGACCGGCACTGCCCCCAGGTGGGTGTCTACGATGTGTCGGTGAAGGTTCACCGGCCGCCCTTCGATGCGAACCTGCCGCGGACGGGGTCAGCGCAGGGTCGGGCGGACCTGTTCAATGGCCAGGTCCCGGCGTTCCCGGTCCAGGAAGATGGATACGGTTCGGTAGCCGATGTCCGCCAGCAGGTCCAACGCCTCCCGGAAATGGTCGGCCACGCGGTGGGCCGAGTGAGCATCGGCTCCCACCACCACCGGAATATTGCGCTGGTGCATCATTTCCAACTGGGCTCTGCCGGGGTTGTATTCCTTGATTTTCTTGAGCAGGCCGGAGGTGTTGAGTTCCATGCAGGTCCCCGCGGCGGCGATGCGGTCCAGGCTCGCTTCAATGTCGGGTGCGTAGCGGTCGAAGTCCCACTCCGCGTGATCAATGTTCTTGATGAGATCGGGATGAGACAGGCAGTCGAACAGTCTGGATTCCGCCGCCTCGGCCAACATCCGGTAGTAGATGCGACGATACGCGGGCGTTTCGCCGGTATCGTATCGTTCCTTGAAGTAGCCTGCCTGGGGATGCACGGAACCGAGAATGTACGAAAAGGGACGCGACGCGTGAAGCTCGGTCAGGTAGGGGATCAGGAACGGCGCGAAGTCGCTCTCCATACCCATGCGAATGTCCAGGCGGCCGCGCCACTTGGCGGCCGCCTGGAACACCAGGTCCACGTACGTGTCCAGTTCGTCCGGCGCCATGCGCGACTCGTGGTTGATCCTGTCCGGCAACGGGCAATGGCAAGTGACGGTCATGCCCTTCAGGCCCCGTTCCACGGCCCGTCGGGCATAGTCGTCCACGGACCCTGTGGCGTGGCGGCACAGGGTTGTGTGCATGTGGGACTCGTAGTAGATGGATGCCGTGCTTGAAATGGTGAACTTTCCTTGCCGGACGACTTGGTTTTGGCATGGCGGACCTGACGCCAACCCGTGCAGAATTATGAACGTGCCGCCACTCGGATCCCAGAATCCGGGTGTGGTTCCCGCGTCTGGACCGGCCCAAACCCGGGCCGGCCGACGCCAAGGCGGGGGGCCGTGCAACGTCCGGAGACATGCGATTCCGATGGTCGATTTTGTTGGGCAATGGACAATGGCAGGTGACGGTCATGCCCTTCAGGCTCCGTTCCACAGCCCGCCGGGCATAGTTGTCCACGGACCCTGTGGCGTGGCGGCACAAGGTTGTATGCAGGTGGGATTCGTGGAAGATGGGTTTCGTGCTTGAAATGGTGGACTGCCTTGGCCGAGCAATCTGGTTGCGGCATGGCGGACTCGCCGCCGACCCTTGCAGGATCATGAAACATCCTGCCGTCCGGATCCCGGAATCAAGGTGCTGGGTGGAGACTGTCCAAGGGCTTGGTCCGGCAGGTGCGGTCTGTCCGCAGGGGGCGCATGACGGGAACAAAGCTGTCGTGTTGTGTTGCCCAGCAACCACGACTTGAAACTGGGGAAGTGTATTGCATGTCAACATGCTCTAACCACGCGCCGCCGGAAGGTGCGTCCTGGTCGCGTGCCATCCTGTTCGCCAATGGCTTGGTGCCCGATGCAAAGTCCTTGGGCCTCGCGATTGCCGATACCGATTTGCTGGTCGGCGTTGACGGCGGCACGGAACACTGCCTGGCCATGGGACTCGCGCCGCACTTGGTGGTGGGCGACATGGACAGCCTGGCCGGTGAACAACGCGCAAGGCTGTCCCGGGAGGGAGTCCGGATGGATGTCCATCCTGTGGCCAAGGACAAGACCGATCTTGAACTGGCCATGGACCTGGCGGTCGCGGAAGGCGTATGTGAGGTCCTGGTGGTTGGGGTTTGGGGTGGCAGGTTGGATCAGTCCCTGGCCAACATGCTCCTGCTGGGGCGGTATGCAGGCCGTCTTCGGGTCAGGTTCACGGACGGGAAGGAGCATGGGGCCGTGCTGGTCGGCGAGGACAAAATGGAAATCCAGGGCGCGCAGGGCAATGTCTGCAGCCTGGTTCCGGTCAGCGGCCTGGTGGACCGGGTGACAGTTGAAGGAATGCAGTATCCGTTGCGCAACGCCTTGATCCACCAGGGCGACACACTGGCGGTGAGCAACCGCATCACGAGTCCCAGGGCCTCGGTCGGCATTGGGCAGGGAATCCTGGTGGTGGTGTGGTTTAGTGAGTGACAGCAGTTTGTCAGCGGCATTCTCGGAGGTCGCGTACTACGGCTGTTCACCGACTTTGGGATTGTGCGTGGGATCTCAATCCCGGCATGTTGTTGGGCTGCGCATCGACCGGTCCGGATGCCTCCTCGGCGCTGAGGCCGGCAATGGCAGCCCAAGGTGCTGTGCCCGCGGGCCTGAGTGAATGGGATGGCGGTCGGGTGGCGAAGCCATGGGTTGTAGAATCCGTCGGAACCGATTCCGTCCAATCCCCAACCCTGGGTCGAGGCATCGTGCCTCAATAGCCGTACCGGACGGGACACACCTTAGCAACCAAGGAGCAGCTTGATGTCAACGTCAGTCAGCAGACGTCAATTTCTGAAGGGTGCCGGCCTGGCCGGTGCCAGCCTCGCGTTGGCGGCCTGCGTCGCCCCCGGCATGCCGGCGGCGGTCGAGCCCGGTGCCCAACCGATCCATCTGGTTCTGTGGGGCTGGTGGGAACCCCGGATGGCGATCTATGACAACGTGGCTCAGGAGTGGGCCGAGCAGCGGGACAACTACACCATCGAGGTTCTCTCCGTCTCCGGCCGCCTGGAGAAAATCTACTCGGCCATCGAAGCCGGGACCCATCCCAATTTGTTCAAGATGGGTGAGGAGTTCTTCCCGATGCGCCGTGAAGGGCTCCTCCTGGAATTCCCTGAGGAAATCTTCACTAACGATTGGTACGAGGAGACCTACCCGTCCGTGAACTGGGACGTCTACGGTCGTTATGTGATCCCAACTGGCATCAGCAGCACGCTGCTGGTCTACAACCGCGCGATGTTCGAGGAAGCCGGGCTGGATCCGGACACGCCCCCCGCCACATGGGAAGACTTCCTGGTGGCGGCCCAGGCCACAACCCAATCCGACGCTTCGGGGATTACCCGCTGCGGCGTCGTGCCGGCCGATGAATGGCTGGGCTACAACCAGGTCCTGCAGCTGGGCGGCAACATCGTGGACACCTCCGGAGACTCGATCAAGGCCAACTTCAACAGCGAAGAGGCGATCGCCGGCTACCAGACCGTTGCGGACTGGAACCTGAAGCACGGCGTCTGGGACCCGGACTTCCCGTGGAACGGCGAGGCGGTGGGAACCCGGCTGGCCTGCATGACCGAGGAACAGGCATGGATCGTGGGCGAATTCCGGGCCTCCTTCCCGGACGTTTACCCCGACCTCGGTTTCGCACCGCCCCCGACGCCGACCGGGAACCCGGAACCCGTGCACGGCTACAAGTCGACGGTGCTCTCCGTGTCGGCCTTCAAGGGCGATACGGAAACGTACGATGCCGTCTACGACTTCCTCAAGTACCTTTACGTCGATGCCGGCAAGGACGCCTACTGGAACCTGGCGGAACTGATCAGCATCGCCCCGGCGCGTGCCGACCTGCTGGACGACCCGCGCCTGCTGTCGGACCCGGGTCTGGCCATGGCGGCCCAGATGCAGGCCACCGAGCATGATCCCGTTGAACCGCCCGGAGACATGAATGGCGCCATCGGCGATGCCTTCTATCGCATCTTCCGGGAAGGCTCCAGCGTGGAAGACGCCATGGAGATTCTGAACACCGACGTTCAGGCGATCTTCGACCGCGGCCTCGGCACCGAAATGCAATAGCCTGCGCTCCTCCATCCGCGGTGTTACCGGCCGGCGGCGGCTCCCCGTCGTCGCCGGCCCCGGTCCCCGCGGCGGGAACCCGGCCCGATCAGGGGCCTCGTCCAGTCCATGTCCGTCCAGCAGGGGGCCGCCGCACCCGGCATGTCGGGTCTGCGGCGCACCCAGCTCCGCTTCATCGTGACGGTCCTTGTACCGACGATGGCGTTCTTTTGCGTCTACCGGTTCTTTCCGGTGGGCTATGCCTTTTTCATCAGCCTGCACGACAAGAGGCTGCTGCGGGCCGAAAACATTTACGTCGGCATCGAAAACTATGCGCGCATCGCGGCCGATCCGATTTTCCGCCTTTCGATCGGCAACGCCTTCTATTACGCAGTGGGAGCAACCGTCTTTGGCGTCATCGTATCGCTGTGGCTGACACTGCTGCTGAATCCGATTCGGCGCGGCAGCCTGATGATTCGGCTCTTTTACTTCCTGCCGCAGATGACGAACGGCATCGCCGTCCTCCTGATGTGGAGCTGGCTGCTGCGACCGCGCTTCGGGCTCATCAACCAACTGCTCCAGCAGGCGGGGTATCAGGAGCGGATTTACTTCCTGGGAGACCCGGTCCTCGCGATGCCAACACTGATCATGATGTCGGTGTGGGGAGGCTTGGGCTTCACGATGATGATTCTCCTGGCCGGACTGCGGGGCATTCCCCTTGAGTTCTACGAGGCGGCGCGCATCGACGGCGGCAACTGGTGGAAGGTGGCGCGGTTCATCACCGTCCCGCTCATGAAACCGGTGCTGACCTTCGTCACGATCACGGGGATCATCGGCGGCTTCAACGTCTTCGGCGTGATTTACGTCCTGACGCGGGGCGGTCCGCTGAACTCGACCATGACCATTTCCTACTATATCTATCGGACCGGGTTCGTCGATCGGTTCATCGGGTTGGCATCGGCCATGGCCTTTGTGATGTTCATCATCATTATTGTGTTGACCATGATCCAGCTGCGGATTACCCGCGAAAACTGGGAGTTCTGATGGCGACCGCGCCCCTGGTTCAACCGCGCCCTGCACCCGGGCCGTCGGCAGGGACCTTCATCCGACGGTCCCTGTTGCTGAACTACCTGGTCCTGGGCCTTGGCGCCTTCACGATGGTGGTGCCGTTTGTCTGGATGATCACGACCGCCTTCAAGCCGCAGCCCGAGTGGATCACGTTCCCGCCCAAGTTCCTGCCCGTGGAGCCCACTCTCGATAACTTCCGACAGGCGGCCGAAAGCCTCGATATCTTCACCCTGTACCGCAACACCCTCTACATTGCGTTCGTCAAGTCCTTGATCAACCTATATGTGAGCTGTCTGGCCGGCTACGTCTTCGGCAAGTTCGAATTCCGCGGCAAGGACATCCTCTTTTACATGATTCTGGCGACGTGGATTATTCCCTTCGAGGTTTACATGATTCCGCTCTACCTGATGGTGAACCAGCAGGGGATGGCGGACACGCGCCTGGCACTGATCATTCCCGAATTGTCGAGTGCCTACGCGATCTTCATGTACCGCCAATTCATGTTCACCATCCCCAACGCCCTCATCGACGCGGCACGGATTGACGGAGCCGGGGAGTGGTACATCTGGCACAGGATCATAATCCCGCTCTCCATACCCGTGCTGGCGACTCTGGCGGTGTTCTACTTCATGTGGAACTTCAACGATTTCCTGTGGCCGTTGATTGTCCTCGTGTCCCCCAAGAAGTTTGTGCTGTCGCTCGGTTTGACGAGCCTGTTTCAGGAGAAGGGGTCGTTCCACGGGTTGATCATGGCCGGGGCGGCGATGGCGTCGATCCCCATCATGATCATCTTCCTGTTCCTGCAGCGGTACATCACCGAGGGCATTGCCCTCTCCGGCATGAAGTGAGCGAGGTCAGTCGTCCGAGAACAGGATCGGATAGCAGCGTGCGTCCGGGCTTCGGAGCAGGGACTCGCCTTTGGTCTCCCTTCCATGCATTATGGCCTTCATGCTCGTGGCCTGGTTCCTGTACCGCTGGCAGGTGGATGTCACCTTGCAGGCTGTGGGCACCTATCTGGGCGGCGAGGTCCAACGGCAGTGGTCGGCCCCCGCCATCGTCCGCACCACACCCGTCCTGCTGGGCCTTTTCCGCTGGGTCACCGTAGTCGCCCACGCTCTTTTGCGGGGCCGGCTCCTGACGCCGCGCCGGGTTGCCTGTTACCCCAAGGCCCGACCCATCTTCGCGGATGCCCTGGCCCCTGTGCGCATTACCTTCTGGACCGGCATCGTGCTGGTGGACGAAACTTGGTTTTTGCTTGCGAAATGTGACCCGAGGTGTAGGGACAGCTGACGGACTGGACTTCGACGGGGAAGGACGGTGCGCGTACTTCACAGATGTGTCCTGCCCCGACACTGACTACACTGAACCATCTTACGGCGTGGCTTACCAATCTTCATCCAGGCCCTTCCCATCCAGGCTTCTCCAACAGTCCACCGTGCCGTTCGGCCTGAGCCCGCAGGTATGTGCGTGTCCGGCACTTACGGCGGTGAAGGGTTCGGGCCCTACCGGCGGTGTGGCCTGACCATACCCATCACCGCCCCAGCAGGTGATTGTGCCGTTCTGTCTTAACCCGCAGGCATGCCCGAACCCCGCGCTGATGGTAGTGAAGGGTCCCATTGGCGACGTGGGAATATACTTTCCAAAACCCCAGCAGAAGACCATGCCGTCCTGTTTTAATCCGCAGGTGTACCAACCCCCAGCGCTGACAGTGGTGAAGGGCCCGGATCCCTCCGGTGGCGTAGCCTGACCAACCTCATCATTACCCCAGCATTCCGCCCTGCCGTCCGACTTGAGCCCGCAAGTGTGCCACGTACCTGTGCTGACAGCAGTGAAGAGCTTGGATTCCTCCGGTGACGTGGCCTGACCGAAGTCATCATTACCCCAGCATTCCACCCCGCCGTCCGGCCTTAGTCCGCAGGCATGCCCGAACCCTGCGCTGATGGCGGTGAAGGGCCCAGATCCCTCCGGTGGCCCTGCACTGACGGCGATGAAAGGTCCGGATCCTTCCGGCGACGCGGCCTGACCAACCTCGTCACCAGTCCAGCATTCCACCGTGCCATCCTGTCTTAGTCCGCAGGTGTGCCAATAGCCTGTGCTGACAGCGGTGAAAGGTCCACCCGGCAGCGTAGTCTGATCATCCTTATCATCGCCCCAGCAGGCGACCGCGCCGTCCTGTCTTAGTCCGCAGGTGTACCAATAGCCTGTGCTGATGGCAGTGAAGGCGTCGGGACTAATCTCCAATCTTTCCGTAGGCTGGCTGGTTCCGGAGGCCTCCGTGGACTGGATGACCTCGCTACCTTCTCTGACCAGCTCGCTGATGCGGAGATCGGTACAGGCGGTTAACACCAGCCATAACAGGACGATCATCCCCCCAATCATCCAGGATCGCCATCGGGACAGAGTGGAGTGGGCGGGGAGTGGCCAAACACACATGGGATTATTGCTAGCCAAGGACAAGGGGCTCTCTACACAGTTTCGTCTCACACGTCCCAAAGCTCCCTTTTTCGTGGACTTCACGCATTCTAGTTCTTTCCTGTCTTGATGGCCAACTCGCGCTTCCACGGTACTGTTTCGCTTTCGTTGATTCGGTTTGGGACACTAGCGGCGATGGGCATGCTGTGTTGAATGTTGTCAAAAACAGTCGGTTTCGAATGCGATGGGATGCAGTGAGCCATCCTATCGACAGTGGGTACCCCGTATCAATGAAACTGAAACATTACTGCTGGATCGGGTGATCGTTGAGGGAGCACCGCAAACATATAATTCCTAGATTACCGTAATCCTAAATTCCTAACCCTCCATGACCATTTACTTCCCGGCACGCAATCTCCCCGTCCTGGACTCCTGTGATGTCTTGGTGGTCGACTGCAGTCTGGCCGGCATGGCAGCTGCAGTGCGGTTGGCGAGCCGCGGCTTGTCGGTCGCAATCGTGGAACCGCGGACGTATCCGGCTCGTGAAATGACGGCCAAGGGTCGCACCTGGATTGACTGCGCCGAAGTGGCGGGTTGTGCGCTGCCGGAACCGCTGGCAACGGCCTTTGCAGCGGGCAGGGAAGATGAACAGGACGGGGTCTGGCCGCTGCATCAGGATCGATTCAAGCTGGCCCTGGAAGACTATCTCCGTACGGCCGATGTCCGATTGTGGTACACCTCGCTGCCCGTCGGCGTACTCCAAGGCGCGGACGGTGTCGTTGCCGGAATTGTGATCGGCAACAAGTCGGGTCGGCAGACAATTCGCTGCGGATGGGTGATCGACACCAGCGAAACGGCGTTGGTGGCGCGTCTGCTGGGCGCGGAGTTCGAACCCGAGTCGGGGCCGTCACGTGTAGTGCGCCGCATCGAATTCACCGGGGTTGAGGGGCTTGAGGAACCCGTGTTCGAGTGGAATGTTCCCGGGACGGGCACTCTGGAACTACAGGCGTTCCCGGGCAACGGCGGAGATGGTCACGTCAATATTGAATACGCCTCGGTCCATGCGGTTGGGGCGCGTGATGCGGTGAGCGCGACGGCACGGGACCTGGCAGCGCGGCGTGTGGGGGTGTCCCTGGTCGAATCGCTCAAATCCGGTCATCCAGCGTTCGCGGACGCGGTGTGGGCCGGATCCAGCCATGAAGTCGAGGGGGCGTTCACCACCCGCCTGGCTGTCCGGCAGGTTTCGGAGGCAGGGGCCGCAGTCCGGCTTCCCGCAACTTCGGTTTCGGAAGCTGCAACACTGGACGCTGCCTGCTTCCTCACCGGGGTCCCGGGCTTGGTGTGCCTCAACGATGCGGCCCGCCTGCCCGACGATGTTGCCCGTGCTCTGCGGAACCCGGTCGCGGCGAGCCGGATTGGTGTCGCAGTTGCAGGTTTGGTGGCCGAGCGGAAATCCATTCCGGAACCCGCAGGTTCGACGCGAACCTCCATCGGCGGTACCGGGATTGCCGTGATGGAACAACCGGTTCCCCAGCGCGGGGTGGAGTACGCAACCGTCCGTGTTCCGGCAGTCCCCCTCCCGGAACTGGATGCGGTCGATTCGGTGATTGTCGGCGGTGGCACATCGGGAGGCATCGCCTCCGTCGCGTCGGGGACGTCCGGCCTGCAAACCGTCCTGGTGGACATGAATCCAGGCTTGGGCGGGACGGGCACCTACGGCGGCATTCATGCCTACTGGTTCGGCCACCGCGGCGGCTTCTCCGGTCAGGTGACGGGGATGGTCGACGCCATGCACCTCCGCACGGGACATCCCACGCAACGCGGCGACATCCCCCAGTGGAATATCGAGTGCAAAATTCATGCCCTGCACGAAAGGGTGATGGATGCCGGGGTCGTGCCGTTGCTGAACGCCATGTTCATCGGCACTGTGGTCGAAGGCAACAATGTTCGCGGTGCGGCGGTCGCGACCCGCTACGGCCCCCTGTGCACCTTGGGCTCCATCACGATTGACTGTACGGGCGACGGCGATGTGGCCGCGTTCGCCGGGGCACCCTACGTGCTGGGTGCCGGACGCGACCACTCAATGATGTACTCCTACATGGCTCAGGTGATCAGGCCGGGGCGTCCGCGCAACGTCAAGACCCGTTCGGTCGACATCACCAACGTCGAGGACTACACGCGCGGGATCATGGCTGAACGGCGCAGTGCCAACGCCGGGGATGTGGACCACGGCATCTATTTGGCCCCCCGCGAAAGCCGTCACATCCAGGCTGACATCACGCTGACGCTCACCGATCAGCTTGTGCGGCGGGCCTTCGAGGACGTGGTGGCGGTGATGTTCAGCAACAACGACATCAAGGGACAGAGCACATCCGATTGGATTCTGATGGGTCTACAGTCTCCCCATCTGGAGATTGAGATCCCTTGGCGGGCGCTCCTGCCCGTCGGCTTGGAGAACATCATCGTCTCGGGGAAGGCCTTTTCGGCGACGCACGATGCCTTGGCCGCCCCGCGCATGCAACCGGATATGGAGAACTTGGGTGGCGTTGCCGCCCTGGCAGCCGCCCTTTGCATACAGAGGGACGAAACCCCGCGGCAAATGCCGGTGCGTCTCCTGCAGGAGCGGTTGGTGGATGCCGATGTCCTGCCCGAACGCATTCTGACCCGCGATCTGGAACCACTCCGCTTCTCGGAAGAGGAATGCGCAGCCAAGTGGGCACGCTTTGACCCGGATGTGCCGCTGCACACCTATTCCGACCAGCGAAACAACCGGCGGTACCCGGGACGCATCGACATCGCGGACCTGATGTGCATGGGACCGGAAGTTGTGCCGTTCCTTGCCGAACGGTACGCGGGTGCGGCAGGTGCGGCCAAAGTGCTTTTGGCGCAAGTGCTGGCAATCCTTGGATCGGATCGGGGCATGGAGACGCTGGTTGGGACTTGCATGGCCGAATTGGCGCAGGACCGTCTTCCCATCCAGGAGGATGCCATCGTCTACAAGGGTATCCCGCCGGACCAGAATGCAGCCTCCAACGCGGCGTTCCTCGTCTACAGCCTGGGACACGCGCGGGATCCGCGCGCCATCCCCGTGTGGCGGCGGGTGGTCGATCTCCTCGGGCAGGAGAGCCCCGAGGACTTTATGGACAAGGATCGGTCGATGTACTACTACGTGCCGGCCGTCTGTTACGGGGTCGAACGGCTCGGCGATCGGGCTTGCATTCCCCTGCTTGAGAAGTTGGCCGCCCATCCCGCACTCCGGGATCAACTCGTCGCGGATCCGAGCGCCCTGGGAGCGGACTATGTGGAGGAGCGGTTGGCCTATCTGGAAGTACTGGTGGCCCGGTGCCTGGCCCGCTGCGGCAGTCCGCAAGGCTATGTTCGGCTCATCGACTATCTGCAGGACGCACGCGCCATCCACACGGAGCACGCGTTGACGGAGCTCGTGCGCATCACCGGTGAAGACTTCGGCAAGGACCCGGCATTGTGGGCCGACTGGTTGGAACGGCACGGGGACGACCTGGATCCGGTTCCGTGGCAGGACGTCTCCGATCCCGTGCGGGCCTGGGAGGAAGCGATTCTCGTCGACCCGATCCATGGGCAGTCCGATTTCACGCTTCAGGAACCCAAGGCGGCTGCCGTATAACAATCCCAAGCGGCCGTCGGGATTGATCCATTCGCTGGCCTGGCGATGACAACGGCCGTCCCTTGCGCCGCGGGTACGAGACTGAGGATCACAAACGGTACCAAGTGTGCTGCGAGGGCTTCCACCTGGCTGCAACTCTCCGTACCTTTACAGATCTTTGTGTATGGGTGTTGCCGGCGAATCCCAAAAACAACCGCTGCTGTTGGCTCATGTACCGGGTAGCGTGAGGCCCTTATGGTGGTTCACATCCGGGCAAATCCTGTCTGTTAACTGCGTATTTCATTCCGCGCGGGTACAAATGGGTGCTATTTCCACTCCAGCGCGACACCGGTATAGGTGTCCTTTTGGTTCAGGAGGCCTTGATAGGCTTTCTCGATTTCCTCAGGATGCATGCGGTGCGAAATTAAGGGTTCCAGCTGAATGCGCCCGTCCTCCAGCCACTCGAAGATCATTTTCTGCTTCTGGTACTGGGACGTGTCGGCATTGATGGCCGGATAAAACGGATATTGCCATTCAAGGGCTCCCAGTACCTTGATGCAGCTGTAGTGCATCTTGCCAAAGAAGTCCGTCAGGTTTCCGGTGACCGGAGCCCGCGGCGTGCCGAGGATCACCAGTTGGCCATGCTTGCGGGTGGCATCGAGGGCCTGCATGCACACGGCGCTGTGGCCGACTGCCTCAACTACGATGTCCGCCCCGATGCCGCCGGTCAGTTCCAGGATCCGGTCCTGCACCTCCTCGGGCGAACCGCCCACCTGCTCCGCGACGCCGACTTGGGCGGCCAGGGCGCGGCGTTCGGCGACCGGATCTACGGCGATCACGCGACAGCCGATCGCTCCGTAGAGCTGGGAGGCCAGGTTGCCGACAATGCCCAGCCCGAATACCACGACCGTCGGCGAACCCTTGATTTTGGGCACCAGAATGGAGGTTGCAGCCACCCCCGCCATGCGGGAGGCAACGGCAATGTCGCCCGGCAGGCCGTCCGGCACCGGGTACACCAGCCGCTCCTCCTTGAACTTGGCCCAGGCCTCGTGTTTGGCATAGGTGAAGACCCTTTGTCCCACGTCCGCCCTGACAGCCTCGGAACCCTTGGCCCGGACAGTGCCCACGTTGGCGTACCCCGAACGCCACGGATATTTGCACCAGCCGTCTTCCTGCCAGACCTGGGGCTCCACACCGGTATAGTTGGCCAGTTCGGTACCGGAACTGATGAAGGTCCACTCCGTCTCGATGAGCAGTTCGTCGGGTGCCAAATCGTCGAGGTCGATTTCCTCCGAGTCCAGGCGTACCTGGTTTTGGTAATGGACGTTGACAAAGAAATTCCGCATGTCGGCTCCGATTGTGGCAGTCGCTGGTGGTCAGTTGAGGCGCTCAAAGATCCCGGCGGCACCCATGCCGCCGCCGACGCACATGGTGACCATGCCGATTTCCAGGTCGCGTTCCTTTAGCTCGGCGAGAATCTGCGCAGTCAGCTTGGAGCCAGTTGCTCCCAGTGGGTGCCCGAGGGCGATGGCCCCGCCGTTGACGTTGGTGCGATCCTCGTCCAGTTCGAGGCTTCGGATCACGGCCAAGGCCTGGGCCGCGAAGGCTTCATTGAGTTCCACCAGGTCCACATCGTCCAACTCGATCCCGGCCTGCTTCAGTGCCTTGGGCACGGCCAGGACCGGCCCGATGCCCATGGTTTCCGGATCCACTCCGGCCGTGGCGAAGCTTTTGAAGCGCGCCAACGGAACCAGGCCTTCGGCATGGGCCTGCTCCTCGTTCATCAACACTACCGCCGCGGCACCGTCGCTCATTTGGCTGCTGTTGCCGGCGGTGACGGTGCCCTGGCTGTGGAACACGGGCCGCAGAGCGGCCAGCTGTTCGGCCGAGGTGTCAAAGCGAATCCCCTCGTCATGGGCGAACGACAGGGAACGGGCTTCTGCACGGGAGCCGTTGCCGACCAATCCCTCGACGTCCAAGGGCACGATCTGGTCGTCAAAGCGACCGTCTGTCTGGGCCGCGCCGGCCCGTTGGTGGCTGCGTAGGGCAAAGGCATCCTGGTCCTCGCGGGAAACATCGTGTTCCCTGGCCAGGTTCTCGGCGGTCAGGCCCATGTTCAGATAGGCGCCGGGACGTTGTTCCATGAGGTCCGGATCGGCCCTGAACGCCTGCCCTGGTATCGGGACCCGGGACATGCTCTCGACCCCGCCCGCCACCACCACGTCGGCGCTGCCGGTCATGATTTGCCAGGCGCCCATGGCGATGGTTTGCAGGCCGCTGGCACACTGGCGGTTGACGGTCTGGGCGCTGACGGAGACCGGCAGGCCGGCCTTGAGGGCTACCAGGCGCGCGACGTTCAGGCCCTGTTCCGCTTCGGGAAAGGCACAGCCAACAATGACATCCTCGATGCGTTCGGGCTCAACGCCCGAGCGTTCCACGGTGGCGCGCAGGACTTGGGCGAGCATGTCCTCGGGACGCACCGCGCTCAGGCTTCCCTTAACGGCGCGGCCTGCGGCGGAGCGCGCAGCTCCCACGATTACGGCTTGGTTCATGGCATTTAGTTCCGAAGTGGCTTTTTCTGGGTCAACATGTGGACAATGCGATCGCGGCTCAACGGCTCACCCGCCAGGGACAGGTTGGCTTCCCGTTCGAGATCCAGGAACCATTGCTCGTCCATCCATGCCGGGCTGGCCAGGCGGCCGCCGCACAGGACATTCGCGAGCTTGGTGGCAATCAGGGCGTCGTGTTCGCTGATGTACCCGGCTTCCCGGTACATGAACACTTCCATTTCCAGATTGGCCAGGCCGTCGCGTCCCGCCGCATAGGTATTTTGGAGCACTGCCGGAGGCATATAGCCCAGATCCAGACTTCGTTGCAGCTCGCGCACGGCCCACGGCAGCAGTTGGCTGCGCCTGGTTACCAACGAGGCCTGTTGTGGCAGGTAGCCCATTGCCTGGGCGTCCCGGGCGTTGTCCGAGACCTTGGCCATCGCCACCTGGGCATGCAGGTTCTTGAGTACCTGGTGGGCATCTCCGCCGCGGTCTAGGAATTCCCGTGTCAGGCTGCGGCGCACCAGTTCCTTGCATCCACCCCATCCGGGCACCAGGCCGACCGCCGACTCGGTCAAGCCCAGGCATGCTTCGGGATGGGCCACCGCGCCGTCCAGGGACAATAGCAGTTCCACCCCGCCGCCGGCCGCCATGCCCCGCACGGCCGCCCATACCGGTTTGGGTACCCGGCGCAGGGCCAGGAACGTGTCCTGGCCCAGAATGGCCAGCCGTTCCAGTTCCTGCCAGTTGGCGGTCTCCAGCAAGGCCAGAATCAACTTCAGGTTGGCACCGGCGGAGAAGATGTGGTCGTCGTTGGCGATGATGAGGCCGGCCGCGGACCCGTGCAGCCGGTCGCATGCCTCCCGGCACACCGACAGGACCTGCTCGTCGATGGTGTTGAGCACCGATCGGGTTTCAAGGAACAGGATGCCGTCCTGGCCGGTTCTCAGGCAGGCCGACTCGTTTTCCGCGATCACCTGCCCCGTGCGCATGGCATCGGCATAGGCGTGGTAGTTGACCTCGGCCGGGACGGGGTTCATGTCCCCGCGGAAGTTCCAACTGGTGCGCTTGCCGTTGGGCGACCGGTGAAACGACGTGTCGGAGGATGCGAGCATCCCCGCGGTCCACTCTCCCAGATGCATGCCCGACTGTCGCATGCGGTCCAGGGATTCGGGTCCCAGGGCATCCCACAGCTCGAAGGGGCCCAACTGCCAGGCGAAACCGGTGCGGATGACCCGGTCGATGGCGTGGCAATCCTCGGCGATTTCTCCGGAAACCTGCGACAGATAGGAGAAGACCTGACCGTGAACCCGCCACAGGAACTCGCCAAAGCGGTTGTCCAGTTGCAGCAGGGCCGGGAACCGTTCCGTCAGCGGCATTTCATGCAGCTTGTCGATGGCTTCGTTGCTGAACCGAGGCGCCGGCACCCACGACAGGCGGCCTTCGACCGCCTCGGCCAGGTCGAGCGACAGGAATTGCCGCCTGCCGTTCGCGTCGCGTTCGGTGCGGTAGAAGCCCTGTCCGGTTTTGCTGCCCAGATGGCCGGCTGCCAGCAAGGCCGTCATCATGGCTCGGTACCCCTCGTGGAAGCGGATTGACCGGCAGGGATCGTCCGGGGTGAGGTCGTCCAGGTTGTGGCACACCAGGTCCATCACGTCCAGGCCCACGATGTCGGCGAGCCTGAAGGTCGCCGCATTGGGACGCCCCAGCAGCGATCCGGTCAAGCCGTCCACTTCGGCCACCGTCAGCCCCATGTCCAGGGCCGTGTTGATCGTCACCTGATGAATGAAGGCAAACAGACGGTTGGCGATGAAGTACGGGGTGTCCCGGCAAACCACGGTCTCACGCCCCAGCCGCACACTGCTGAAGGTCCCGAAGTCCGCCAACAGCGCAGGGTCGGTTCCGGCGTGGGGAATCAGTTCCAGCAGTGGCAGGTAGCGGGGCGGGTTGAAGAAGTGGGTGCCCATGAAACGGGACGCGAAGTCCGCGGGCAGTCCTTCGGCCAGCATGTGAATCGGCAACCCCGACGTGTTGGTCGTAATCAGCCTGCAGGCCGGATTGAGGTCGGCCAGCCTGGTCAGCAGGGACCGCTTGGTCTCCATGTCCTCGATGACGGCTTCCAACACCCAGTCGCTTGCGCCCAGCGCCGTCTCCAGGTCCTCGTCCATGTTCCCGGGCCGGATCAGGGCTCGCGACTCCTTGTGGACCAGGTTGGGCGGCCGCGCGGCGGCCATCCGGGCCAGGCCCTGCCACGCCAGTTGGCTGCGGCCAACCTGGGCAGGGGCAACGCCTTCGATGTTGATGTTCGGGTCCGGGTCGGATGCCAGGTCGAGCAGATGCACCCGGATGCCGGCGTCCGCCAGCAAGCCGGCGATGGCGGCTCCCATGGTGCCGGCGCCCAGGACGGTTGCGGTTTGGATGTTCAAGGTCATGGCTGGAGGTTGTTGGATGGACCGGATGTTGTTTGGGAATCCGGGATTTGCAACGGCTTTTGCAGGCCGACCCAGGCCGGCTGGAACTTGAACCCAAGCCGACGGTGAATGTGTCCAATGGAACTGTCGGGATCGCCGTAGGCAACAACCTTCGCGTATCCCTGGGCCTTGGCGCTGCCAAAGGCATGCAGTTTAAGCGCGGTGGCCACACCGCGCCCGCGCCAGGCCCGATCCACTCCCGTGCGAAAGGCTTCCACCGCGGTGTCGTCATCCGCCGCTGCCCGAAGCTCGGTCATGCCGATCCAATCCGTTCCGTCTCGTGCAACCCAACACAGGTAGGGATTGAAATCCCTGGCGTTGAGGTGTTCCTCTGCGAACTGCTGGGCGGAGGGTTTTTCCAGAACTTCCGGAGCCACGACCTCGGCCTGAAGTCGGTAAGCCAAATCGCGGAAGCGCTCCATCCAGTCGGGACAGTCCTCGGTCAACGGGGCGAGGGGGCGGAACCGCGCCGGGCTTGGATCCTTGCAGGTTGCCGCCAGCCGGATCATGTCGAATTCCGGCAAGTCCAATTCGGCATCGGCATCGCGTCCGACTTCGACGAAACCGAGGGCCTGCAGGAACTTCATGCCTCCGATTTGATCTTCCCGACAGCCGCTGCCCAAGGTTCGCATGTCCGCAGTCGGTGCCCGGTCCAGCAGATCCCGGAAAATGCGCGAACCGATCCCCTGCCGGCGATGCGCGGGATTGACCACTACATAAACATGAAAGGCGCCGGGCTCGCCCAGCCAGAAGGCTTCGCCACAGGACCCGAACCCCGCGACGGAGCCATTGATTTCGCAGACTCGCTGCTCCCACCGGATGTCCGGCCGGGCAGCCGCCATCTCCCGCTGGGCTTCCACGGTGGTTGGCGTGTCCGGCCAGGTTTGGTTCTCCAGTGCCACCAAGGCCCGGTAGTCGGCATCCGAGTCGTTGAAGTTTCTCAGGTGCATGGTGTCAACTGGCATTGGGCATTGGTTGGAACAAGCGCACATCGCGGCCTTGTCACTCACGGTTGGCCAAACCAGCATAGCCCCAGGCAAGGGCCAGAACAATGGTTCCATAGACCAGTTGCTGGATGTCCTGTCCGACATTGAGGAATGTGAGCATGGAGTTGAGCACGCTCAAAATCAGCGCGCCCAGGATGGTCCCGGTGTAGCCGCCCACCCCGCCAAAGATGGATGTGCCGCCGATCACGGCCGCCGCGACCGAGGGCAGCAGGAAGGCGTTCGCCAACTGGAGGTCGACCGCCCCGGTGCGTCCGGCCAACAGAATACCCGCAATGGAGCCCAGGATCCCGGCCGCGATGTAGGCGGCAATGCGCACCTGCCACGTCCGGACGCCGGCCAGCCGCACCGCGGTCTCGTTGTCGCCCACGGCATACAGGAGCCTTCCCCAGCCGGTGCGTCTCAGCAGCCAAATCAGGATCAGCGAAATCGCGGCCCATACAACGACACTGTAGGGCAGGCGGTTGCCGAGGAAGGAACCCGCCGCCAGTTCCTTGATGAACGGGGCGACCACGGTGGAACCCCGCAGGATGGATTGGGTCCATGCCGTGAAGGTGCCCAGCATGATGCCCGACATCGCCAGGGTCATGATGAGGGGGTTGACGCGGAACACGGCGACGCCGATGCCGTTGGCGGCCCCGACAACAAGGCCGACGGCCACGCCCATCAGGATGGCGACGGCGGCTCCGTGGGAGGATTGACTGGCTGCCACATAGGCGGAACCCGTGGCAATCATGGTGACCGACAGGTCGATGCCGCCCGTCAGCATCAGAATGGTCTGGGCCCCGGCCAGGATGCCCAGCGGGGCCGCCTGCAACAGTGAACTGCGGGCCCCGTTCAGGGAAAGGTATTCGGGTTCGATGAACCCGGTGACCAGCACCAGCAGGAGGCACACGCCGCCCAGGACCACAGAGGGGTTGGCCCGTGCCTTGGCGACCAGGCGCGCCCGGACGGTTGTGGCGGCGGCCGCGGAGTCAACCATGGCGGAACCTGCGCGGATGGCGGCACGGACCGGCCTTGCAACAGGGGTTCATGTTCGGCGCTCCCTGATCAAGGCCACCAGGCCGCCAATCATCATGACAATGGCGATGAGCACCCCCTGCAGAATCTGGGCATTGTTGGGGTTGATGCCCATGGCGCTCAGGATGGGATTGAGCATGATCAGAATCATGCCGGCCGCCACCACCCCGAGAACCAGTCCGGTGCCGCCGGTCAGGGCAATCCCGCCCAGTACGACGGCGGCCACGCTGTTGAGGGTGGCGTTGGCCCCCACGCTGAACCGCGGGTCACCGGTACCCGTGATGGCAACGGTGGCCAGGCCCGCCAGGGCCGCCAGCGCGCCGCCCAGGGCATAGGAGGCCACCTTGGCCCGGGTCACGCCCAATCCGGCCAACGAGGCGATGTTGGAGTCGCTGCCGATGGCATACATGGACAGGCCCAGCCGGGTGCGTCGCGACAACAGGAACACGACGGTCGCCGGAATGATCATCATCAGGACCGGCAGCACATAGGTGCCGCCGATGCCCGATTCGGAACCCGTGAACAGCCACCGGAATTCGGGAGCCGTGCCGCCGCCCGGCGAAGGCAGGATCCACAGGGCCAGGCCCGACCAGATGTAGCTGGTGGCAAGGGTGACCACAATGTCCGGCACCCCCGAGAGACGGATGACGTAGCCGGTCATGCCGTTGAGACAGGCGACGAGGCTGATCAAAAGGAGAGCGATCACCACAACGGCCCCGAAGGGCTGGTCCGCCATGAAACGGGCCGCAATCGCGTTGCTCAGCAACAGCAGGGCCCCCAGCGACAGGTCGATGCCGCCCGCAATCACGATGATGGC
This sequence comes from Caldilineaceae bacterium, assembly GCA_965219935.1. Classification (GTDB taxonomy): domain Bacteria; phylum Chloroflexota; class Anaerolineae; order Caldilineales; family Caldilineaceae; genus Bin34. The sequence goes on from CBDCOU010000003.1 coordinate 4,704,622, forward strand.
CTGTCCCAGCGCCAGGTAGACCAGGGGCAGGCTGTTCTTGCTGATGGATGTGATCTGGAACTCCCCGAACCGGGGAATGAGGTTGGCATACCAGATCAGAAGGGCCAGCAGCAGCAGCCAGACACCCAGGGTCCAGCCACTGCGGGACAGGATCAGACCGGCCCTGTTGAATACGGCTGTGGCGCGGCTATCCCGGTTCATGCAAGGGGTAGTGGGCCAGGGTCAGACGAGGCCGTGGGCCGCGGTCAGGAGCGAGGCTTCCGTGGCCTGGGCCGCCACCTGTTCATCAACGATCAGGCCGTTGTGCATGACCAGCACGCGGTCGCAGACGAGCGGGATTTCGGCCAGTTCGCTGGTATACAGGAGCACGGCCGCACCGTCGGCCGCCAGCTTGCGCAGGAGGGCGTAAATCTCCCCCTTGGTCTGAATGTCGATGCCGCGGGTGGGATCAAAGCACAACAGTGTGCGGAAGCCCGATACCAGCCACCGGCCGATGGCCACCTTCTGTTGGTTGCCGCCCGACAGGCGCCGCACCTGGGCCGCCGCCCGGGTGTCGATCGACAGGCTGTCGATGGCATTGGCAGCCCGGGTGCGCTCATCGGCCGGCAGGCCCAGCCACTGCCGGATGCGCGTGATGAGGGTTACGACCAGGTTTTGGTACACCGGCAGACTGGGCAGCAGGGCCTGTAGACGGTCTCCCGGAATGAGGACCACCCCCTGTCGCACCGCATCGGCCGGCGACAGGAACCGGCAGTGACTCCCGTCCACCAGGATCCGGCCGGAACTGGGGCGCCTCTCTCCGCACAGGATGTCGAACACCCGTTCCTGTCCTTGGCCCTCCAAGGCCACCAGTCCGAGGACCTCGCCCCGGCGAACGGCAAACGAGATCTGGCGGACCGCCTCCCCGGAAGCCAGTTCCTCCACGGCAAAGACAGTCTCGGCGTCTGCAGTCGTTGACGCGGTGGTGCCGGCCGGCGTGTCGGGTGCAAGGTCCACCGGGGATCCCAGCATGGCGTGGACCAGTTCCTGCTGCGTGATGCCGCCGACTTCCAGTTCGGCGACATTGCGCCCGTCACGCAGAATGGTCGCCGTATCGCAAATGCGCATCACCTCGGCCAGGCGATGGGTGATGAGCACGACGGAGCATCCGTCGGCCTTCAGCCGGTCAAGCAGTTCGAACAGCTTCTCGGCCTGATCCGCGGTCAAGGCGGCGGTGATTTCGTCCAGCAGCAGGATTTTGGGCTTCAGCGCCAGGGCGCGGGCGAGATCCACCAGGCGCAGCATATCCAGGGGCAGGTCCCGGACCATGCGGTCCCGGTCCAACGAACCCAGATCGAACTCGTCCAGCCACTGTTCAAAGGTGGCCGGATCGGTTTGGCTCAACCGCAGGTTCTGGGCAATGGTCAGATCCCGGATCAGGGCCGGGTCCTGAAAGACCGTGGCGATACCGCCCCGCATGGCCTCGACCGGGGTCCGGAAGTTGGCAGTCTGGCCCTCCACCTCCAGCGTGCCCCTGTCCGCCGGATGGACTCCGGCCAGGATGCGGACCAGGGTGCTTTTGCCGGCGCCGTTGGCACCCAGCAGGGCGTGGATCTCGTGGCGGCGCACGGTCATGTCAACCGCTTTCAGCGCCACCACGGATCCATACGCTTTGGCCACACCCGATGTGGTCAGCAGCGGGGATGGCCTGTTCATGTCAATTCGGGACGCGGGCGTCTGCTATTCGCCGGGTGCCTTGCAGGCGGAGACATCCGCGCTGCCGTTGTAGTGGGTAAACGGTTCGATGTCGACGTACGTGCTCCATCCGACCTGTTCGTCCGGCGCGTAGATGGCGTTCAGGCCGTCGGTGTTGTCGGTCGCGAAGACCTTGGGGGTCAGGATGGTTTCGTGCGGCGGGTTGTTGCCGAGGAGCGCGTCGATCGCAATCGAGGTGCCTACGGCGCCGATGGCGGGCGGGTTGGTGACCGCGGCCCCGACCAGGCCGTCATCGGCCAGGTCCAGCAACTGCGCCACAAAGCCGTTGTTGTCGGCGCCCACAATCGGGACGAAGGGCTTGTCCGCCACCTGGAACTGCTCGACCACCGGGTAGTCGATGCCCGAAGTCCAGATGCCGTCGATTTCCTGCGTGGTGATCAGGTCGAGCGCCTGCTGGGCACCCGTGGACGGGTCCCAGCCGGTGAAGGTGGATGCCACCACCTCGATGTCCGGATAGTTGGCCAGCGCCTCCATGAACCCGTTGTGGCGGTCCGTGTCGGCCGGCACGCCGTCGATGCCGCGCATTTCCACGACCTTGCCCGATCCGCCGAGGGTCTCAAAGAGCCATTCGGCTCCCAGCCGGGCGTAGGCGGTCTGGTCGTTGGTGGCCACATAGGCCCCCTCGGCGGTGACGGCCTGATCAACCGCAACCACGACAATGCCCTGGGCGATCGCCGCCTCAATCACGGCGTTCAGGCCTTCGCGATCGGTGGGGTTGAGGATGATGGCGTCAACGCCTTGGGAAATCAGTCCTTCCAGGTCGGCGATCTGTTCGGTCGGGCCGCCGTTGCGGTTGACCACAATCACTTCGTCCACCATGCCGCTGGCGGTTGCTTCCGCCTTGATGGCGCAGATCATCTGCTCGCGCCAACCGTTGCCGACCAGCGTGTTGCTGACGCCGATGACGAAGCCGCCGGCGGGCATCTCCTCGTCGTGGGTGTGGTCTCCATCGTCGTGGGTGTGTTCGTCGGTCGCCACCGGTAGGGCACAGCCGGTGACCGCCAGGGCAACCGCTATCAGCAACCCCACGAGCAGGAACAGTTTGGATTTGGCTTGCATTTGTTGAATCTCCATTGAATGAGATAACGCCGTACAACCAAGGACCGAACCGGGTTCGGCGAACGGTGGGCCCGCGCAGGACCAGACTCGATTCAAGGCTGCGGATCAGCATAGCACCTTGGGAATGCTGCCATTTCGTCACCGAACCACGGAGAGACCTTCTGGCTGCATAAATCCTCATCTTTTCGCCAGCACGGGGATGCCGGGACGGCCGGATGCACCGGTGCCAGTGTGCCAACGGTCGGACAGCCAAGGCCAAAAGAACTGTTTCGTCTGCTCGTCTTGTTGGCTTGACCAGGCTGATTTTCTGGAAGTTTGACCGTCAGGGTGCCGCGATCGAGGGCCCGCCATGCCGGGTCGAGGAAGATGCGGTCGGCTTTGCTGCGTCAATGGCCCCCGACAACGTCCAGGCTCATCGAGACGCGGGCCGTGGTCGATCGAAATCCCAGGGCCAAATTCAGCTGCAGCATGGGGTTGTCTTCTTCGTTGAAGGTATCAATTTGCCGGAACCCCATGGCGACCGCGGCGTTGATGGCAGTGGTCTTGAGCGCCGTGGCCACGCCATGTCGGCGCCAAGTCGGATGCACCCCCGTGACGTGCGTATCAAGATGGCGCGCCTGGGGAGCCGGCTTCCAAAAGCCGGTCACCCCGATCCAGGATCCGGTCGCCTCCTCGATTGCAATCCAGCGCAGGTCGGGCGAGAACCGCGGGGAGCCGAGGGGGTGCCGCACAAATTCCTCCAGCGAGGTGCCGGGATCGGGATGCAGGGATGGAATGTCCTGTCTGATCGCGGCATCCATATGCCAGTACCGGGTTTGCCAGTCCGGCATGTTCGGGATCAGATCCTGCAGGTTGTGGATTGCGATTCCCTGTGCCGCAGCCTTGGCCAGGCCGGCTAGGCCACGCGCCGGATCCCAAGTGCCAAGATCCAAGCTGGACACCGGTTCCCGCATCGCAACCTCGAACCCCCGCTTGCTTAGGAAATGCAGTGCGGCCGAACGGCTCTCGAGTGTTCGGGCTGTAACCTTGGTGAACCGATGCGTGGCTGCGGCCAAAGTCCAGACCCTATCGTAGAGGAGGGTCCCCAGGCTAAGGTTTCTCCAGTCCGGGTCGACCATCATGTGCAGGTGGAACACATCCGGACGGCCACTCCAGAATGCCTGTCCCAGCGTGGCATAGCCGATCAGGAGTCCGTCTTGGCATTCAAGTGCGCGCTCCACCCACCAGCTGTCCGCAGGAGTTGACCGGTGTATGTGTACCTGCTGCTCGGCCGTGGTGGGTTCCTCCGGCTGGGCGCGGTTGTGCAGCCGCGCCAGCGCCTCCCAGTCCGGCAAGTCAGGAACAAATGGTCGCAGCCTGCATCCGCGGGGACTGGACGGACCTGCCGCCGGATCTTCAGCCATGGTCCACCAGAGTCAGTTGCCATCCCAACCAGGCCGGCTTGGCCTTGAAGCCCAGCATCAGATTGATTTGGAACATCGGGTTGTTTTCCTCGTTGTCCGATTTTACCGACGGACACCCCTGGCCTTGGCCTTCCTTAGCACTTTCAACTTCAGAGCCGTGGCCAGGCCCTTGCGCCGCCAAGAACGTGCGACTCCCGTCAGCCCGGTGCCTCCGACATCCGGATGGCTGGGGTCAATAAATAGTTCCGATATGCCAACCCATTCGTCTCCGCTGACGGCCACGTGCGTTACGTCCGGCGAGAACCCCGGGTTCCCAACGTGCTGGTGGATAAAGGTTTCCAGCGTGGGGGGACTGGATGGATCGGGAGTTGGAACATCCCGATAGATATCCGTTTCGAGTTGCCAGAACCGCTCCTGCCAGTCGGAATATTCCCGGGCCAGATCTGCCAGACTGGCCAATCGGATGCCGTGGGCTTCGGCTTGTTCAATTTTCTGCACGAAAGGGGTTTCGTCGAATGCCGGCAGATCCAATTCCGAAATGGGCTCGCGGATGACCACTTCAAAGCCCCTTTCCTTGAGGAAGTTGCTGGCTTCCGTCTTGTCCTCCCGCGTGTCGGCAATCAGGCGGCGAACAGGTCCGCGTGCGCGCGCCAGCGCTGCAAGGTCTGTGAACAGCCGCGTGCCGATGCCCTGGTTGAGGTAGTCGGGATCCACTTCGATACTGAGGTAAACCTTCCCCTCTTGAAGCGACCAGAATGGCTCTCCCACGGTACCCAGCGCCGCAAACTTCCCTTCGACCTCCGCCACGCGCTTCCGCCACCAGACATTGGGTCTGCTGTCATCTTCGAAACGCTGAAATTCGACCGATGTTGGTTCCTGTGGATAGATCTTCTCCATCAGGACTCGAAGGGCCTGATAGTCGCCGTCGTTAAATCTGAAGTCGCGGAGCAACATTGCCGTTTCGGTGGTTTTCGAGGGTCGCGGGCGGCAATCGGAGAAGGGCGCGGGACGAGTATGTCAATCGCTGTACGGGTTGGCAATCAGGCGAGGAACCATGTGGTTCGCGGATGGTGGACTGTGGCGGGTTGCCTCAGGGCCGGGCGCAGTGTGGCCGCCGTGCCAACGCCTCTTGGTCCGAATTGCCGACAACGATGGTCTCCAACTCCCATATCGGGATGCGGACAGACAAGGGGTCTGCGGTTCAGATGTTGTCATCCAGTGTCAACTGCCAGCCCAGCCAGGCCGGCTTGGCCTTGAAGCCCAGCATCAGGTTGATTTGGAACATCGGGTTGTTTTCCTCGTTGTCCGTGATGACCCGCCGGACACCCTTGGCTCTGGCCTGGCGCAGGACCTTCAACTTCAGTGCTGTGGCCAGGCCCTTGCGACGCCACGACCGCGTGACGCCCGTCAGCCCGGTGCCACCAACCTCCGGATGGTTGGGGTCGATGTACAGTTCCGATATGCCGGCCCATTCGTCGCCGTGGACTGCCACGTGCGTTACATCCGGCGAGAATCCCGGGTTGCCGATATGCTGGCGGATGAACGTCTCCAGCGTACGTGGACTGAACGGATCGGGAGTTGGGACATCCTGCATGATGGTCGTATCAAGCTGCCAAAACCGTTCCTGCCAGTTGTGATATTCCAGGGCCAGATCCGCCAGGCTGACCAGTCGGATGCCGCTGGACTCGGCCTGTTGGATTTTGTGAACGAACGGAGTTTCGTCGAAGGCGGGCAGATCCAACTCCGAGATGGGTTCTCGGATGACTATCTCAAAGCCCTTTTCCTTGAGGAAGTTGCTGGCCTCTGTTTTGTCCTCCTGCGTGCCGGTAATCAGGCGGTGGACCGGTCCGCGTGCACGTGCCATTGCCTCAAGGTCTGTGTACAGCCGCGTGCCGATGCCCTGGTTGAGGCAATCCGGATCCACGTCGACACCCAGGTGAACCTTGCCTTCCTGAAGCGACCAGAACGGTTCGCCCACGGTGCCCAACGCCGCAAATTTGCCGTCGACTTCGGCAACGCGTTGCCGCCACCAAACCTTGGGTCTGCTGTCATCGCTCCAACGCAGGGTTTCAACCGACGTTGGTTCGTTCGGATAGATTTTCTCCATCAGGTTGACAAGTGCTTGATAGTCGTTGTCATCGAACCTGAAGTCGCGTATCAACATGGCAGTATCCGTTGTACCTGAATGTAATGGACGGCAAGGGGTGGAACGGCAGGCAGGCAATCGCCCAAACCCGCGCAACGGGCATGGGATCCGCCGGGGCAGACGGCCACAGGTCCCGAAGTGGCAGCCATGCCCGCGGTTGCCGGCGCGGACCCACTGGTCCCGGACCGCGGGGCCGGGATGGGGAGCCGCGGTTCAGTCACCCTCGGCCAGATTCAATTGCCAACTCAGCCAGGCTGGCTGGGCCCGGAAACCGAGCATCAGATTGATTTGGAACATGGGGTTGTTTTCTTCGTTGTCCGTTATCACTCGTGTGACACCTTTGGCCTTGGCCTTCCTTAGCACCTTCAATTTGAGGGCGGTGGCTAGGCCCTTGCGCCGCCACGGTCGTGTGACTCCCGTCAAGCCGGTGCCGCCTACCTGTGGGTGGTTGGGGTCGATGTACAGTTCCGACAAGCCGGCCCATTCCTCGCCGTGGACCGCCACATGGGAGGCGTCGGGAGTGAAAGCAGGAGTCTCGACCTTTTGTCGGAGGAAGTCCTCCAGTGGTTGCGGCCTGAAGGGACTGGGCAATGGCACATCCCCATGAATGGTCGTGTCAAGCTGCCAAAGCCGTTTCTGCCAGTCGGAACATTCCCGAGTCAGGTCCGCCAGGCTGATCAGCCGGATGCCGTGGGATTCGGCCTGACGAATTTTGTGAACGAACGGGGTTTCGTCGAACGTGGACAGATCCAACTCCGAGACGGGCTCGCGAATGACCACTTCAAACCCTTTTCCCTTGAGGAACTCGCTGGCCCGCGTCTGGTCCTCCCGCGTGTGGGTGGCCAGTCGGCCAACCGGCCCCTGTTCGTGCGCCAGGGCGAGGAGATCTGCGTACAACTGCGTGCCGATGCCCTGGTTGAGGCAGTCTGGATCCACCTGGACCCGGAGGCGAAAGTCATCCTTCCGATGCGACCCAATGGCCTCGCTCACCATGCCCAACGCCGCAAAACGGCCATCGATCTCCACCACGCGTTTCCGCCACCAGATCTTGGGACGGGCATCATCTTCGAAGCGCAGCACTTCGACCGATGTTGGTTCGCGGGGATATACCTTGTCCAGCAGGATACGCGTGGCCCGATAGTCGCAGGCATCGAACCTGAAGTCGCGGATCAACATGGCTGTTTCGAGCATTTCCGAATGTCATGGGACGGCAGCCGGCGGATCCTATAGCAGACGGATATCCAAAAGCCCGATTTTGCCCTTGTCAGGACGGGATCGGCGCGCTCCGCGGCCGAGCGGCAGTAGTCACAGCCGGACTGACGGGCCGATTACCAGGGCTTGAATGCACCGGGAGGTTCCGGTTCGCTTACTTGGAGCGGTGGCCCGGACTGTAGGGATAGTTCGGATCGTGTTGAGAAAGCGACTCCACGGGCCATAGTCTGTCGGTCATATATTCCGATCCCGGTTGGGGCGCCCTCATGGCTATTGGCCTCTCCCGGAAAGGCACAGGGCGTCTATTGGGAGTTCCGGCTGGTGTCGGTGCCGGAATGCCGGTATTGCCCAAATCAATGGAGACGGCTGCGAGCTGCTCCCGCGTGATTCAACCAGGACATTCGCAGACCATCCCGATCCACGCAGGCCGCGGTTGGAAGCCCAGTTCCAGATTCAGGCGGTACATGGGATTGTTGGAGCCGTTGTCCGTCCGAATGTACTCAAATCCTTCGTTCAGTGCCCACTCGATCGCGTGCAGTTTGAGGGCTGTCGCCAATCCTTTCCGGCGCCAGCCCCTTTCAACCCCGGTAAAGCCGGTGTCAAGCCCCCTAGGGGAGCCGGTTTCTTTGAGCAGGTTGGTAAATCCGATCCAGTCGCCGGTGGCTTGGTTCAGGGCCAACCAGCAAGCATCGGGGCTGAATCCGGGGCTGTCCATTCTCTGTGCCAACCAGTGACGGAACTCCAGGGGACGGAACGACACCGCGGAAGGAAGATCCCGGTACAAGCGGTGTTCAAGACGCCAGAGTCGTTGCTGCCAGTCCGGATACCGTTCCATGGCTTCCCGCAGGCTGCAGATGGCTGCTCCGACCTGCGACGGAGCGGTGCGTTGGTGTTGCCAGTTCCCGGGTTTGAGCCTGCCAAGGGCGAGTTCGGACTTCTCAACCCGATCCTCCGGTTCAAATCCCCTCGCCGTTAGGAAGTCAAGCGCATCGGGCCGATCCTCCCTTGCTCCCGATTCAAGCCATCGGATGCGTTCCGTGATCATCGCCAGCGACAACAGGCGTTGCCAGATGCGGGTTCCGATGCCTTGCCTCCGCCAGTCCCGGTCCACCGATACGTATATCCGGTAGCGTCCGGGCTGTTCGAGCCACCACGCCCTGTGCAGGGAGCCGTACCCGATCATGCAGTTCCCCGACCACACCGCTTCTTCGCGTGCAAAGTAGAACGACTGTCGTTTCCGAGCCCGGTACCGCAGAACCTCTACAGTTGTGGGTTCGTCGGGGAAGTTGCGGTTCTCCAGGTGGACCAGGGCTTCAAGTTCCGCTTCGGAGCCGCCCATTGCGGTTGTAGTCCAACAGTGCACAAGTAGTTTCCGAGTGGCTCAACGGGCCTATGCAACGTGCGTGAGAGCAGGCAGCCGAGCCGATGCCACAGTTGAATTTGACATAATTCAGTCGGCTGTGACTTGCATCCGGTGAAGTTGCCTGCGGGCGAACAGGTGCAGCTTCAGGTAGTTCACAGTGGCGCCGATGGCCACACCGATGCCCAAGGGCAGAGTCTTCGTCAGAATTCGGTTGGCGGATTCCCGCAATGCGGCAGAGGCTCCAATCCTTACCAGGAAGCGGTCCAGGAACTTGGTGGCAACCGTCGCCGACTGGCGCAGTCTGACCAGCAATCTTTGGGCAAAGACCTCGCCGCCCTTGTTGATCCATTCGTAGTTCAGGAAGCCTTCGGACAGCAATTCGGCATCTGCCTCGGAGTAGGCCATGCCGTGCAGGTGCAGAAGTTCCACCTGCAAACACCAAACTTGATACCGGATCAGGTCCATTTCGGGCCATGTTGCAGCCATGCCCAAGACAAACTGGGCCGCGGTGCCGATGCCCGGTACCGTGCCGGGCAACGCGAACAATCCCCCAAGGGCTGTGCACAACCGGGCCCGATTGGTGATGGCTGTCTTGATCAAGTTGGACTGTGTAGCTCCGGCCTTGAGTTGTTCGTCCAGCGCGCGCCGGAGCCGTTCCCCTTCCTCCGCCCCGGCCATGGAAACTGGGTCGGCCTTGATGGGCATTCTCCCCAGTTGGGCTCTCAGGTAGCCAACTGCATCTTCCGTTCGTTCCAAGAGTCCGGCTAGCCAGTCCAGGATGCGGGTTGTCGGCGGTGGGACGTACGGATCCGAGGTGTTGTTGTCGGCGGGTTTGCCTCGGCCCAACCCGATCCGAAGGGTCGGCTTGGACCAGTTCGGCAATCTCGACGGCTTGGCGAGGCCGGCTTGAAGTTGGTCGCTGGGAACCGCCGGCACTACGGCATTGGTTGTGTGTTCCATGTGCCCATCACGGAGCGGGCGCGCGGCTTGATCCGTTGTCAAGTCCACCGCATCGAGACTTTCATTGGCTGCGGACTCCGAGTCCGCAGTACCACCAACTTTGTCTCCAGCCATCCGGTTGCTCATATCCAACCTGTCCAAAACCAAGTCGAGTGTGTTGCCGACAACCAAAACGGTTTGTTCCGGCACAAAACCCTATCACCCCTTACTGCACGTGTGACTTCGCCAATGTCCTTGAGACACGCCGCGCTCTTTTCGGCAACCCTGGAGGTTTCCGCACCACAGCACAAGCCGCGGCCTCCTGCGTACTGGGAGGAACCTTGTCCACAATTGAAGCCCGACCATGGATACAGGTCGTGGATTGATGACGCACTGGAGGCGCTTGGGGCTGGGGGTATCGGGATGTCCAATTCACTCCGGCAATTTTGGCATTCATTGTTGTGCGAACGTATGATTGAAGTTTCAGGTCGCCAATCCAGGCATCGAGTCCCTGGGATTGACCGGCCACCGCCCAACAGAACAGTCCCGGCCATCGGGAGCCGGGGAAGCCAACTTCAGTGAGGGCCACCGTGTCGCAGTCATCGGAATTCGCACCGCCTCCCTTCTCCCACGACTTGACGGCCAAGTCCATCTTCGCCGAACCGGAGGCAGCCAGGGACTTGACTGCCTTCCTGGCGGCACGCGAGTGTCCCGAACTGCAAGGCTGGACGCCCGTGCGCCTGGTGGCCGGGTCGGCCGTCACGGCCGACCCGGAACGTCATCCACCCCAGACCGAAGGACACCGGGACCTGGTCTGGGAACTGGCGCGCGACGACGATGCGGACCGGATGCTGCTGCACTTGGAATTCCAGTCGCGGCGCGACGCCGACATGTCGGAGCGCATGTTCCTGTACGCGCTGCGGATGAGTCCCAGCCTGCGCGAACTGGAGGTCTGCGGGGTGGTGGTCAACACCGGTGTCGACCGTTTCGGGACGTGGTGGCGGCCGGCGCAGACGGTAGCCGGCACCCATCGGTACGGCTTCCGGACGGGCGCACTACTGGAGATCCACGACCATGCGGTGCCGGGCTTGGAGGGCGGCCCACACGCGCTGCCGGTGGACAACCTGGCCTCGGGCTTCGTGGCATTGGCGCGGGTGCAGGCGGAGATGGTGCGGGGGCGGCGAGCGGCGGCGGCCCTGGTGCTGCCGGTGCTGCAGGATCTGATCCTGCCGCGGGCGTTGGGGACCGCGCCGTCGCTGCGTCGGGCTCTGGGAGCTTGGTTCAAGACCTGTTTCGACGGGCTTTTGGCGGATCAACCCGACCTGCGCGCGGCGTTGCGTAGAATCACCTACATTGAGGAGGCGGAGAAAGTCATGTACACATTCGGGCAATACGTGGAAGACGAGAAGAAGGATGCCGAGGCCCGGGGCAAGAAGGAGGTCCTGCTTGCGTTCATCCGGCAGGTGTGGGGCGAGGCGGAGGCGGACCAGTGTGCGAGGGAACTGGATGCGGCTGAACTCGACGATCTGCCCAACATCTCGGACCTGCTGGCGGATCAGGCAGCCGGCCGTCGCCCGCGCCTGGGTACCAATGGCCGCACCGGCTCCGCGGCTTGAGCTGCACGGCCACTCCCAACCGGACAGCATCGGACTTGCCAACCCGCGCGGGTTCCATCTGGCCTCCGATGCCTCCGGGCAAACCCGCTTGACATAAGGTCGTAAGCCAACCTGTCCGCGCGAGACGTTCGGGCGGAACGAGCCCGGGGATTCGGACGAGCTGGGAGGCAGTGATCCTCTTGGCTTCTGGACGGAGATATCGTTGAGGAGCCGCGACTATCAGAGGCTGCGGCTACCGGGCTGTTCGGACACCGGACCTGCGCTCGACACATTGAGTTGGAAGGTCATCGATTCGACCTGTACTGCCAGGTTCCCGTCTCATTGGGATGGCGACGGAAAGTCGACAAAACCCTCAAACCAAGGTTTGCAACAGCCAGTCCTGCAGGCCGCTGAACCGCACGATGGAGTAGCAGATCACCACGATCAGAAGCCAGCGCATCCAGACCTTTGCCATGTCGCTTCCGGTCATGAAACGGGCCGCCAGCCAGGCGCCGATGCTCTGGCCCACTGCCAGGATCAGACCGAGATACCACCACAGGCGCACGCCTTGAGCCATGAATACGGCCATGGCGGCCAGGGTGAACACTAGGACGGCCACCAGTTTGAGGATGTTGCCCTTGATCATCGTCGAGCCGGCGACCAGTACCATGCCGGACAGGATGAACAATCCCACTCCCGCCTGAATGAACCCGCCATAGGCTCCAATCAACGTGAACAGGAGCAGTTGGGGCAGCGACGGCCGGTCACCGGTTACGGGCTCGGGTTGTTCCCTTAACCACTTCTCCGGTTTCCACAGGATGGTGGCCAGCACCACGGTAAGGATGACCACAATCACCCATTCGGTAACCTGCGGCGACAGTTCGGCGGCAATGGCGGCTCCACCGACGGAACCCACGACCATGGCACCGGTCAGCCACCAGTCGCGGCCATCCATGTCCAGCGCCTTGCGGCTGCGCAGCGTGATCACCGCCGCGGTGTTCTGAAACGCCACGCCGATGCGGTTGGTGGCGTTGGCTTCGTGGGCCGGCACGCCCAGAAAGACCAGCATTGGCAAGGTGATGGTGGACCCCGAGCCGGCCAGCGTATTGATGATGCCGGCCAAAATGCCGGCAACGATGGCCAAACCGGCCTTGAGCAGGGAAAGATCCTCCATCGGTGTGTGCCGCGTCCGGGTGCCGTTCAGGTCGGCAGCAATTCCGCGGGCAGGCTAGAAATCAGGAGCGAGCCGGGCAAGCCGGTCCACGAACCCGTGCAACTGGTCGTCGGCGGCCGCGAAGCTGATGCGGATGTGCTGTTCCCCGGCCTCACCGAAGGCGCTTCCGGGAGTGGTGGCCAGGTGGAGTTCGTTCAGGAGGAAGTCCGATAGTTCAAGGCTGCTGCGCCGGGTGTGGGGGAAGCGCATGAACAGATAGAAGGCCCCTTGGGGCGCAAACGCTTCCACGCCTTCCAATTCGTCGAGGGCATCCAACAGAAAGGCGCGGCGCCGGGTGTAGGCGGCGGCCATCTCGGACACGCATTCCTGGGGACCGTTCAGGGCCGCGGCACCGGCCGCCATGGTGAAACTGGCGGCGGACGTGACGGAGTTCGTCATGTAGCTGCGGCCGATGCGGATGGCGTCCGGAGGTCCCCAAATCCAAGCCAGCCGCCAGCCGGTCATGGCGTAGGCCTTGCTGAACCCGTTGACGATGAACGTGCGCTCGGCCATGTCCGGCAGCGTGGCCGGCGACACGTGGGTGTGGCCGTCGTACAGGATGTGTTCGTAGATTTCGTCGCTGAGCAGGTACAGGTCGTGGGCGCGGCACACTTCCGCGACCGCCTGTATCGACGCCATGGACATGACGTAGCCGGTGGGGTTGTTCGGCGAATTGAGCATGACCAACTTGGTCTTCTCGGTCACCACCGCCTCCAGGGCGGACTTGTGAACCGCGAAATCGTCGCCGTGATCGAGGGCTACGTGCACCGGTACCCCTCCCGTAAGGCGCACCATGGGGTCGTAGCTGACCCAGACGGGATCGAGGATCAACACCTCGTCGCCCGGATTCAGGATGGACATCAGCACCACATACAGGGCCCACTTGCCGCCCGGCGTGGCGATGACGCAGTCCGGGGTTGCCTCGACCCCGTTCTCCCGCGCCAGCTTGGCGCAGATGGCCTCCAGCAGTTCCGGGGTTCCGTGCGACGTGGGGTAATGCGTGTCCCCGCTGCGGATGGCGTCGAAGGCCGCTTCCTGGATGTGGGCTGGCGTGTCGAAGTCCGGGTCGCCACCGGCCAGATTGATGACGTCGTGGCCGGCCAGGGACAGTTCCCGCCCCTTCTGCATCATGGCCGCCGTGGGCGACGGCGGCATCGAGGACAGTAGACGTGACAGTTCGCGCATGTTGGTCAACCGAGTTGGGTTAGTTCAGGGTGGCAACGTAGGCCTGGCAAAAATGCTCGATGGTGGCCGCGGTCAGTCCGGCCACGTTGATGCGGCCCGTGGACATGAAGTAGATGCTTTGGTCCTCCCGCATGCGGGCGTTGGCTTCCGCGTCGATGCCGGTCAGGGAAAAGAGTCCGTACTGGCGCGTGATGAACGAAAAGTCCCGATCGGCCCCGTGCTGGTGCATGGACTCGGCCAACAGGCTGCGCATTTCGTTGATGCGGTCGCGCATGACGGCGAGTTCGACCGTCCAGGCCGCGCGCAACTCCCGGTCCGCCAGGATACTCGACACGATCCGGGCGCCGTGGGCAGGAGGGCTGGACCACAGGGACCGGGCATGCACCTTCAACTGGCTCAGCATGGCGTCGGATGCCGGACCGAAGCCGAAGGCGGTCAAGGCCCCCGTTCGTTCGTTGTACAGGCCGAAGTTCTTGGAGTAGGAACTGGCGATCAGGGTTGGCAGGTCGGCATCGGCCAGCACGCGCACCCCGGCCGCATCAAGGTCCAGGCCCCTGCCGAATCCCTGGTAGGCCAAATCCACCAATACCTGGAAGCCGTGTTCCCGGGACAATCCGGCCAGGCGTTGCCAGTCGTCCGGCTCCAGGTCCAGGCCGGTTGGGTTGTGGCAGCACCCGTGCACCAACACCACGTCGCCTGCCGGAACCGCGGCCCATGCCGCGAACATCTTCTCCCGCAGGATAGAGTGGGTTTCGGCATCGAGGTACGGATACGTGAGCACTGTCAAGCCGGCCTGCTGCGCAATCTGCGCGTGGTTGGTCCAGGTCGGATCGCTCAGCCACACCGTGGTGTCCGGCCTGTTCTTGGCCACCAGTTCGCAGGCCAGGCGCAGGGCTCCCGTTCCTCCCGGGGTGTGCAGTGTGATGCTGTCCGGAGCGGCCACCAAGGCATGATCCGCCCCCACCAGGAGGCTGCGCACTGCTTCGCCGAAGTCGGGGGTGCCGTCGATCGGCAGATAGTTCTTGGTGTCCTCGTCCGCCAGGATGCGCTGCTCGGCGGTTTTGACCGTGTCCAGCACCGGAATGTGGCCGGCGGCATCCTTGTAGACCCCCACGCCCAAGTTCAGCTTCTGCGGATTCGGGTCCGCGTTGCACGCTGTGGTGAGGTTGTAGATCGGATCGGGCGGGGCTGCCTGGATGCCGGTGAAGATATGCATGAGGCTGTGCGATGTGCCAATGGGTCAGGGGATCAATATGGAGATCGGGTGCGTGGAAGCCGGGCAAAGGAGGGAGTACAAAGTCCTGAAGTCTGACACAACACTCCTCAGGGTACATCCATCGGGGGGATGGCACGGTTTCGGATTGTGGTTGTCCCGGGCACGGTCAAGACAGGAAGAGCGGGTTTGCGGACGGTGTGCCAAACGCTCCCATCATTCCGGATCCTGCTCCATCCTACTCCCGTCATACATGGAAATCGAAGTTGCCAATGTTGGCACGGTCGGTTCCGGCAGGATGCATCGGCTGCCGATCCATGCGTACCGGCGCGTTTCAAATGGGGTACAGGCTGTCTCAAAGTGTGAGCAGTGCCCCATCGATTGCCGGGCAAGCCTGTGGGGACGAGGACCCGTTCGTAGGTTTGAGCCGGTTCCAGCCCACGTTGAAGGCTGGTTGGCAGGGATGCGCATACCCGCCGGTGGACGGCCCGTTGTCGCGTTCGCACGCCACTTTCGGAATTCACGGCCGGATCAGGCCATGCGAGGGGGGCGGCAACCATTCGGTTAGGAGGTTGTGGAAACGGGCGCGGTTCAGGCTCAGGAGGAGATCCTGTTCAACGGACATCCAGGCCGCCGCGCCATGCCGCGACCAGCGTTTGCTGTCAGGTGTCCGGTCACGTGTTGGGCGTGGCGGCGGATCGTGGGTGGTCGGTCAGGGTCGCGCAGGGATACCTACAACAGGGAACGCCATTCATCCGGTGCCCGCAACGCGTTCCTAATGCGCCGCAAATGGTCTGCCGGGGGGCCGTCCCTGCGCCAGGCGGTTTCAATTTGGTCAAGTTGTGCCGACTCGAGTTCATCTCTCAGAAACTCGTGCAGCGTGGCAACCGCCATGTCCGTTCTTTCCAGAGTCCGGCCCCGTGCTTCGCCTCGGGCCTCACCGATGGCTTCGCCTTCCTGCCGGCCTTTCTGCCGACCTTCCTGCCGGCTTTCCTGACTAATGCGGTCCCGTTCGTCCTGTGCGTCGGTCTCGGTGTCGCGCCAGCGGCCCTGGACTGCGTCCCACCACTGGAACCGCGGCGCGTAGGCCCCCGCGATCAGCCGGATGTGCCTGTCGCACTCCGCGCTCCAAAAGGCCGGTACGTCCGCTCCGTGTCCGTCCTCCATCTCCCCATCGGCCGGTACCGGTGCATAGCCTCCCGTCTCCGTCAACCGGAACACCTGCAGCTCCACGGGCGAACTTGGATTGCGGATGCCGCCCACGTCGCAGATCCAGTACTCGGCCACGCCCAGCAGCGCGTACAGCCGCATCTTGACCCCGTAGTCCCGTGCCACGGAGGAGGCCGACAGGATTTCGACTACCAGTTCCGGCGGCGGCGCGCCCTCGTGCACGCGCAGGGCGCAGTCCGGACGGTTCCGATGCTCGCCTTCCGGTAACTCGTAGGTCGGCGGAAACACCATCAGATCCGGTTTCACGTAGCTGCTGCGGTTGCCTCGTTGGGTCCGGAGCTTCAGGCGTTCCGCGACGGAGCCGGGAAAATAGGTGCGCCCTTGGGACTCCGCGCGGTTGCCGAGCAGCTTGCGGAGGAGGGTCAGCATGGTCCCCTCGAGCATCGTTCGGCGGTCGTCGATGGGTTCCAAAACGCCGTCCTCGTCGTATTCCGCGAACTCGATGCCATCGCCGGCGTGGTCCGGATCGGTGGTCCAGTCGTCCTCGTACTCGTGACCGGGGTCGTACCCGTAGTCCGGGTCGAAATAGACCAGGCGCTCGAGGTCGGCGCGCCAGGCCTGCGGGTGGGCCCGCCGCCAGGCGGCCCGTTCCGCGCGCGCCTCCCGCGTCATGTACGGCTCGGCATCGCGGGGCAGTGCCCGCACGTGTCCGTTGGACGCGGCCTGCGTCCGTTCCAGTTCCCGAACCGCCGTGGCCATGCTCTGGCTCCTGTTTGTGTCGCAACTCCATTCTACCCGGCTACCTGCCTGTCGCCGGGGACGGTTCTCCAGCAGACACCAACGCGGTTTCGGGGCAGTCGCAACTGCAGCGCAATTCCATTCCCGTTTGCCAAAGGCTCCCCGACAAGCTTGGGCAAGTTCAATACATGTGGGACTGGACCGAGGCACTGACCAGGCGCCGGATATCGAAGATGGCCTCTCCGACTTCATGACCAATCAGGTCCAAATTGCCTACAACGGCGATGCGTTCGGCCACGTGATGCAGTTCACGGGCGGAGAGCAATTCCTTGAAGATGTCGCAGGCATCCGCCAGACCGATCAGCATCGCGTCGCGCGGGTCGGGGATTTCATCGGAAAAGAGCACGCGCAGGATGCGCATCTTCACTTCGCGTTCAACCTTGCCGTCGATTATGGGGTAGCGGCGGGCCCGGAAGACCCACAGGAAGCGGCCCTCCGACTGTTCCAGGATGCCGTGATCCACCAGCCGGGCGAGTGCCCTTTCCCGGATGGATTGGGCATTCTGCGCAATGTGGTCCAGCCAGAAGCGGGTGTCGTGCGGATCCCCGGCCGCGATTTCGGCTAGCGTAGGATCCAGGATGGTGTCTCCCACCGGCGTGGAGTCGACCAGGATGAGACGTTGGGGATCCGTATCGATGCGGTTCTCAAGTGCCAGATCCATCAACACGCCACCAGCAATGGCATAGTCCAGCACCCAACTGGGAACGTGAGCCGTACGCCCATCGTCGTGGATCAGGAGCAGGAGGATTTCCTCAACGAACCGCAACATGATTTCCGTCCTTGTCCCGTTTAGGTTTTCCAATGCCGCAGGAACGATCGGTACGGGCTAGGGGCCCCTGAACGGACCGCGGAATGCACCGGCCACCGGCCAGTCTGTCGGTTCCGTGAGTCTAGCATTGGCGAGCGTGGAGGGCATGTCCTTCCGTTCGGTACTGTGACGGCCGGTGTCGGGTCGGCAGGCTGGTTTCCGGGAAGTCGTATCCGGGTACCTATGGTTATTGGCTTATGCCTTGATGCACATCCGAGGCGGTCCATTGGAGGAAATCTACGCATGCAGGAACAACATCCAAGCGATTTGCTTGTGCGGGGAGCAGATCTGGTGGCCACGATGGATGCGGATCGTCAAGAGATTCCGGGTGGATGGGTCTCGGTAACCGACGGATTTGTCACTGCGGTGGGCGAACCCGGACAGGAACCGGAGGCACGAGATGTGATTGATGCCTCCGGGTGCTTGGTTACGCCCGGGCTGGTCAACACCCATCATCACATGTTCCAGAACCTGACGCGCGCCTGCGCGCCGGCCCTTGGCGGCAGTCTCTTCAACTGGCTCAGGGTGCTTTACCCCGTCTGGTCGCGGCTGGACGAGGAGGCTGCGCATGTCTCGGCATGGATTGGCCTGTGTGAACTGGCGCTGGGCGGCTGCACGACCACCACCGATCACCTATACGTGTTTCCGTCGGGCGCGGGCGACCTGATTGGTGCCGAAATCGCGGCCGCCGCACAACTTGGCATGCGGTTCCATCCCACCCGCGGTTCGATGAGCCTGTCGGTCAAGGATGGTGGTCTGCCGCCGGACGACGTGGTGCAGGACGCGGATGAAATCCTGGCCGAATCGGAACAGTTGGTGGCTACGCATCACGATCCCTCCCCCGGTGCCATGACCCGTGTGGCACTGGCACCCTGTTCGCCGTTTTCGGTAACCACGGAACTGATGACGCAGACGGCTGCCATGGCGGAGCGGCTGGATGTGCGGCTGCACACCCATCTGGCGGAAGATCCGGATGAAGACGAGTTCTGTCTGCGAACCTTCGGGTGTCGCCCGGTTGAGTACCTGGAACGGGTCGGATGGGCCAAGGATCGAACCTGGGTGGCACATTGTGTGCATCCCAACGCAAGGGAGATCCGTATGCTCGGTGCCTGGGGCGTCGGTGTAGCCCATTGTCCGAGTTCCAATCAGATTCTGGGTACGGGCCTTGCCCCGGTGCGCGAATTCATCGACGCGGGTGTGTCGGTAGGTCTCGGCTGTGACGGCTCCGCATCGGCGGACAGCGCTTCGCTCTGGCTTGAGACGCGCACGGCCCTGTTGCTGGCCCGGTTGCGCGGCGGGCCGGGTGCCTTTGGTGCCCGGGATGCCTTGGAGCTTGCCACCCTTGGAGGTGCGGCCTGCTTAGGCCGCGACGATATCGGTTCTCTGGCTCCGGGCCAGGCCGCCGACCTGGCTGTGTGGTCCCTGCAGGGCATCCCGTTCGCGGGCGCGGTGTCGGATCCGGTTGAGGCCTGGCTGCGCTGCGGACCCGTGGCGGCTCGCGACACTGTGGTGGCCGGCAAGGCGATCGTGCGAGACGGTTGCCTCACAGTACCCGATGTCGAAGAATACTTGGCGCGGCATCGTCGGATCGCGTTCGAATGGCTGGCTGCAGCCGCTGTCTGAAGTTGGCCGGTCGTTCGCCGAGAGTTGGAAAGTAGCGTTCGGCTGGTTGATAGGCTTTGTCTGTGGCACCGTTCTGTCTGAAGTTGTGCGCCAACTGTCGAGGCGGGTTGCCCATCACGAAAATACACCCATGTTGAAACCGGCTGCCTTGGTGTTGTTCTGCGGGCTGTTTGTTGTCGGCTGTGCCGGCATGTCCGAGGAGGTGTCGTCTGCCGAACCGGTTCAGCAGACGGATGTTGCCAGTACCCCCACACCCGAGGCACCAGTCAGTGACGCCACCGACCCGGACTCCGTTCGCGCCCCAGAGGCGGACAACGCCCGCGGCGAGGCCGAGGCCGCCGCTGCCGTGGCACTCGCCTTCCTTGCCCGGCTGGACGAACGGCAGCGCGAAGCAGCCGTGTTGCCGTACGACAGCGACCTGATCAGGAACTGGTCCAACCTGCCGCCGGGAGTCCTCCGGTTCGAACGGAACGGAGTCCGTATCGGCGATCTTGACGAGACGCAACAGGAGGCCCTGCACGACTTCCTGGCCGCGGCCATGAGTCCGTACGGCTATGACATGGTTACTGCGGTGTTGGCGGCGGAAGGTGTGCTGGAAGAGTCTGCGCGCGCCCGGCGAGTGGGTTGGAATGCCGACAACTACTGGCTGGCCTTCTTCGGCGAACCTTCTCGCACGAATGCTTGGCGCTGGCAGTTCGGCGGCCATCACTTGGCGATCAACATGAGCGTGCGCGACGGGCGCATCTCGATGTCGCCGACCTTTCTCGGTATTGAACCCGCGAGGTTTACGGATGCCGAGGGCACCCATGAGCCGTTCACGGACAGGATTGATGCCGGATTGGCGGTGATCAACAATCTGGACGGCGATGTTGGGGCATCTGTGGTGCTCAATAGGCGGCCTGATGGCCTGCGGAGCGGTACCGCTCCGATCGGCATTGTTCCTTTTGAGGGAGCATCTGTGGATTCGTTCCCGTCGGCACAGCAGCAAGCCGTGATGGATGCGGTGGCCCTATGGGTGGAACTCATGCCGGAACACAGTGCCCAAGCGCGTTTGGCAGAGATTGAGGACGGACTTCAGAACACCTACTTTGGTTGGCACGGACCGACAGACGGCACCGGTGCCATCTACTACGTCATTCATGGGGACACGGTGCTGATCGAATTCTCCATTCAGGATCCACTGGGGGCCGATACAGGTCACATCCACTCGATCTACCGCGATCCGACCAACGAATATGGCGTCCGGTAGTGGAACGAGAGCGGCTTGTCGGTCTCTGGACAGAACAAGGACGCCGACACAACCAAAATGTGAAACCATTCCGGAATGTGCGGGATGCGCGATTGACTACGATGAGGATTGCCGCGCCAAGGTGCACAAGGGAACCTTGGCGATGGCGGGAACCGCGCGCAACTGCAATCTGGGACACACCGATCTTGACAAGGACCTGCTGCGCATGCCGTTTGCCCTGAGTTGGCCAAGTACACTGAGCCTTGGTGCAACGGTGTTGAGAGTCAAGTCCCTTGTATAGTCTGAGGGGGAGGCTGGCCAGGCTGTTGAATACGCGTTTCACCGGCGTTGCGGACTGCATCGGTAGTCCGTCCAACACACCTCTGTGCGCTGTTTGCGACGGGTGCCCCCTACACCGTGGACATCTCGATGTTGTGGACGGCGTTCAGATCCCGGTCGCCGTCAAAACCGCAAGTGTGGCAGCGGCCGGCCCGTTCCGACAGCAGCAGGGCGGACTTCACGGTTCCGCAGGCGCTGCAGGTCTTGGCACTCGGATACCAGCAGCCCACCTTCACTAGCCCGGTGCCGTGCCAAGCGTACTTGAACTCCAACATGTGGATGGAATTGGCCATGCCCGCGTCCGCCAGGACATGGGCCAACAGTTTGCATTACAGCTTCTCCCTGCGCTTGGATTGTGCAGTAACCCACCTTGAACACGCTTCTTCCACTGCAATCGAGGATTGGCTCTCATGACCCGTTTCATCGCTGCCTATGACACCGAAATGGCTGGAGACTGCCTTGAGGCCTGTGTCCGAATTCGGGAGGTTCATGTCCAATTCGACGTACCGGCCACGTTCTTTATTGTGGGGGCTCGCCTCGAAGAGGAAGGCAAGGCCTACCGCACACTTTTGGGTGACGTGCCTTCCTTGGAAATCGCGTCCCACACCTATTCCCACCAGATGCTGCGCGATCATCCTTTTTGCGGCCCTGCGCCGGCCAGGGAGACGCGTCTGGAAGAACTGCGGCTGGGCAAGGAATGGGTGGAGCAGACTTTCGGCCGCCCCTGTGTCGGCCTGCGTCCTGGCTGTGGGTTCGCCAATGGCCTGCGCGGGGATCCTTGGCTGATCGAATCCGTCGTGGAAACGGGTTTCCAGTATGTCAGCTCCGTCCTGTGGGGACCCGAGACATCATTGCCCGCGCTGCTGGAAGCACCTTTCACCTATGCTGACGACGGGTTTCCCGGGTTGTGGGAATTGCCGGGACATGGATGGCACGAGAATCTGCTCAAAGCCCATAATCTGACGGATGAAATACAGCGCATACTCGCTTGGCCGCCCGCCTATCCCGAAACCATCCCAGCCCGGCCCGTTGCCACACCCGAGGAAGAGTTCGCCATCCATCGAATGTTCATAGACCGGGCCGTGGACATGAACCTTCCCTATGTCTCACTTATTCTGCATCCGTGGTCCCTGGCCCGGTTCGATCCCGAGATGGAGATGCTTGAACTGCTTTTCACCCATCTCCAGGCACACAACATTCCCCTCACCACGTATCAAGCCGAATGGGAGCGGACGGTGCAGTCAAGCACTACCCCGTAGCGGCATCCCAACTTTCCCACTCCTTGCATAGGTACAGCCCCATGGCAAAGCAAGCCTTGGCTTCATCCCTGGCCCTGAATGGCGGCCCGAAAGCGGTCTCGCAAATCGTGGGCCAGCCCCAGCCCAAGATTGGCGTAGACGAGTTCATGTCCATTGCCCAGCGGTTTGGGTTCTCGGGTGCGGTTCAGGAAGAAATCCGCGCCGTCATTTCCAATGAGGATCTGGGTTCGGGGCCCAACCTGGCTCGGTATGCCACCGCCCGTCCCTCCCGGACCAAGGGGGAAGCCTTTGAGGCCTTGGCGCGCCGGCTGTTCGGTGTGCCGTTTGCCTTGGGGGTCAGCTCCGGCACCGCCGCCCTGCACAGCGCTTTCGTGGCAGTAGGGGTGGGGCCGGGCACAGAGGTGATCTGCCCAGCCATCGGCTTCTACGCCACGGCGGCGGCGGTGGTGCAATCGAAGGGCGTACCCGTCTTCTGCGATGTCGACGAATCGCTGGGGATCGATCCCACCCAAATCGAAGCCCTGATCACGCCCCGTACCGTGGCCATTGCCCCGACCCACGTCATGGGCAGTGTCTGTGACATGGGTTCAGTCATGGAGATCGCCCGGAACCACGGTCTCAAAGTCGTGGAGGACTGTGCCCAGTCTCCAGGCGGCCGATTCCAATCCCAATGGGTGGGCACCTTCGGCGATCTGGGATGCTTCAGCATTTCCTGCTACAAGATTGTCGGCGGCGGCGAAGGAGGCTTGGTTTTGACCGGTGACAGACGACTGTGGGAAAGGGCCAACCAGTTGGCGGAATGCGGCGGGCTCTGGCGGGCGGACCGCTTCGCGCTCCCGCGGTACGAAGGCGAGCTGTTTTCGGGCACCAATTACCGGATGTCCGAACTGGAAGCCGCTGTGGATGTCGTCCAGTTGGAGAAGCTGCCCCAAATCGTTGACCGCCACCATACAGTCAAGATGACCATTCTGCGCGAACTGCAGACGTACCGGGAGATCACGCCACAGAAGCTCAACGATCCCGATGGCGAGATTGGTTACCTGCTGCGGTTCTTCCCTGAATCCACTGCTCTGGGCCAGAAGGTGGTCGAAGCACTGAATGCGGAAGGCATCCCCTGTGGCATACGGGGGATGAACGCTCCTCCGGACTGGCATATCTACTCGGACATGTACCCCATCACCACGCAGTCAGGAACCATGGCCTCCGATCGTCCCTTCGCACATGCTGCCGATGGGGTGGCCACGTACGCCCGAGGCGCCTGTCCCGTGGCGGACGATCTGTTTGCCCGTTGTGTGACCATTTCCCTGGATCAATGGTGGACTCCCGCGGACTGCGATGCGGTTGCGTCAGGAATCAACAAAGTCTTGTCGGCATACTGCACGGAAGATACCGCCGGCAGACCCTGGATCTGAATCTCCCGGGTTATTCGTGGAGCCCTTCTCTTGTTTCTGCCTGCCAAGGTGTTTCCGCATCTGGTTGTTCGGGTCTCGGTACAACGGAAGAACTGTTGTGGAGTTGGCTGGCAGTCGCGAGGTATCGCTGGCACCCCTCCTGAATCAGGACCGCGGACGGCAACGAGATCCGCGCCGCGCCCGGGAAAACCACAAGGGGCTTCGCGACAGCATGGAAGTCACGTTCGTCCTGGAACGGGCAGGGGATTTTGCCGGGCACTCCCAACCTGTGTGGAAATGGTTGGGAAGGACTACAGTCTGGGATCCGCCACTGCCGGACGACGGGCGCGACTTGGCCGGTCCGCCTCGGAGCGAGTGCGAACGTCGCTGTGGCGACCGGCACCCGCTTCTTCATTTCCAGCTCGCCTCCGAAGCCATGTTGCCGCAAGCGGTGCAAAAGCATTGGAGCAGCCCAAATGCCCGTCATTGAGTCATGGACGTTGCCTTGGACGAGGACGACAGCCGCATTCGCACGGGTTATGCTGCCACCACACGACCATCTCCGGTCCATCGCCCGCCAGCGGCCGGCGGCGGTCTGGGTCAAGGATTGCCTGTGCCGGCCGAGTGGCCTCAGCCCCAAACCTATTGAGATGCAATCGCCCTGCCGTCGTAATCCGAATTGACAGAAAGACTTCGCTCAACTACACTGCGATCCGGGATCTTCATTCCCATTCCAGTCTCAGACATGTACATTTTGTATTCATGTCTCCGTATTTATTGCGCAATATAATTAGGAGTTTGACGCTATGTTGAATGAAAAACGTCAATTTCATCATATTTCCCGCCGTTCGTTTCTGCGCCTGTCCGCTACACTGGGCACGTTTGCCGGTTTGACGGCGTTGGCCGGTTGCGCCGCGCCGAGTGCCCCGGCCGAGGGTGAAGCAGGGGCGGATACCTGGGATGTGCTGTACTGGAAGCCACCCCACAGTGCCAAGGCGGCCGAGGTGTGGGAGCCGTTGCTGCAGCGGTTCATGGATGCCAATCCCGGCATCACTGTGGACCATCAGGTCATTCCCTGGGGCAATGTGGACGAACAGTTCACTGCCGCCTTCGCCGGCGGATCACCGCCCGATGTCTTCTACCTCCCTGACGAGTGGTACCCCAAATACGTGCAGCAGGGCCAAATCCTGGATCTGACTGATCGGATCATTGATTGGGAAGAGAACTATCTTGAGTCCGCTTGGGAGATCGCCACTTACAAGGGCAGCACATGGGGAGCCCCCTTCCTCGGGGTGGTGCAGGGCTGGCTGTGCAACATGAATCTCTTCCGGGAAAAGGGCCTGGATTCCGTTCCCACCAACTGGGAGGAGTTCCGCCAGGCCGCCCAGGTGATGACCGACATTGATGCCGGCACCTATGGGATCAACGTGCCTGCCAGTTCGACCAACTGGGTCACCATGATTCCCCTGCTGGCGGCGGGCGGCGCCAAGCTCCTGAGCGACGACCTGACCGAGGTCACCGCCAACACGGAAGGGGGCCGCGCGGCCTTCAAGGCACTGCTGGAAGACATTACCTTTGCGGATCAGTCCAGCATTCCGGTGGGCTTCACGGGCGACCAGCGCCGGGACCTGAGCCTGGGGGGACAGGTTGGGATGATATGGCAGGAAAATTCGGCCATCAAGGCCCAGTGGCGCACCGAGGCCTCGGATCTGGAGCTGGACATCATTCCAATGCTGCAGTTGACCGATGACGGGCAGAACGCGGCCTGGGCCAATGTGGGCTTCATGTTCATGGCCTCCAGTTCCGCCGGCAATGACGGCGCGTTCACGTTTCTCGAGTATCTCTCCACCGACGAAATTCAGGTGGACTATGTG
Organism: Caldilineaceae bacterium; assembly: GCA_965219935.1. Taxonomy (GTDB): domain Bacteria; phylum Chloroflexota; class Anaerolineae; order Caldilineales; family Caldilineaceae; genus Bin34. The sequence continues at coordinate 4,730,195 of CBDCOU010000003.1, forward strand.
CAGAAGAGCGTTGATCTACTGCCGCTGAAGAAAGACATCGCACCGCTTGACGACATTGATCCCATCGTTGCCGAAATGGTCTCCTGGCTGGGCAAGGGATATGGTGTGGGCACGCAGATCAGCATCCGGTGGCGCGACGCGACCAACTCGCTGGTCCAGGAGTCCCATGCAGTGATGAGCGGCATCAAGACGTCGGAGGAAGCCCTCGCTGATGTCGAAGCGACCGTGAACCCGGTTCTGGACGGCGAATAACTCCAGGCACCTGCATGATTCCAGGCTGGCGGCACCCCATCCATGCCGCCAGCCTGGCAGGCCGTGGGGATTGCAGTCCAAACCTGGTCGCCCAGGCAGCGGAAGCGGTGTCCAAGGCACGCCAAGGCTGGGAGGCGCCATTTTCATCCGCTCTCCGGTCACCGTGCCTGGTACAAGGTAAGGTGCGTTCATCCCTCCGGCCTGCCCCGCAGGTTCTCTCGGCCCAGGATGTAGTTGTATGAGCCTCTCGTCTCCGGGCATTGCCCGGCACCGGACTTGGCGCAAGGTGCGCCGATCCCTGTTCTGGTATCTGTTGCTGTCGCCCAGCCTGTTGATCATTTTTGGATTCTCCACCGTTCCTCTGTTCTGGAGCATCTACTACTCATTGACCAAGGGCAGCATGCTGGGCCCAAAGACCTTTGTGGGGTTTGCCAACTACGTGCGGGCTGCCAGCCACCCCATCTTTCTGCGTACGCTGCAGAACACAGCCCTCTATGCCGTGATGACGGTGCCCACCGTCATTGTGCTGGCCATCGTGGTCGCCATCATCATCTTTCAGGTGCCCAAGGGCCAGGGCTTCTTCCGCGGCACATTCTATTTCCCCCTCATTACCCCGGTTGTGATCGCGGCCAACATCTGGGCCTACATCGTCAATCGGGATTTCGGCCCCCTGAACCACATTCTGGGTTGGTTCGGCGTGCCGGGAATCGATTGGCTCGGAAATCCCACCTATGCCATCCCCGCCATCGTGATGATGGAAATCTGGCGTGGGTTTGGGTTCTACGTCATCATCCTGTTTGCCGCGCTGCAGGCCATACCGCGCGAGATGTACGAGGCGGCGCGCATCGACGGTGCCCAATTCTGGCGCATCATCCGCAGCATAACCTTGCCCCTGTTGCGGCCGGCCCTGGGGTTCTGCTTCATCATGGCCACCATTTTCAACTTCCAGCTGTTCGATGCTGTCTATGTCCTGACCAAGGGCGGACCCGCCTGGTCCACCTCCACGGTTAGCTGGTATGTGTACCAGCAGGCTTTCGAGGCGGACAACATCGGCTTCGCCAGCACCATGGGAGTGGTGCTCCTGATCGTAATCCTGACCCTGTCCCTGATGCAGCTTCGTTTTTTCCGTACCGACATCGAATATTGACGCATGGCCGTCCCTATTCCCGTCCGCCAGGCAGGCGAAGTCCGGCCTGCCAGCACCATGCCGGCATCCGATCCACCCGCACCGCGGTCCGGTTCCGCTCCGTGGAGCAGGCTTCCGCTGCATGACCCTCCAGAGGAGGACCGGAGCAGTCCATGACCACAAGTTTCGGCAGCATGCGCACCCGGCGCGCCACCCGCTTGTGGCAGGTCGGGTTTTATGCCGTGATGATCACCATGTCGGTGGTGACGGTGGTGCCATTCCTGTTCATGGCATCCACGTCCTTCACGAAGTCATTCACCATGATGACGTACCCGCCCACCCTGATTCCGGACAATCCGTCCCTGGACAACTACGTCGAGATTATCTTCCGGTTTCAAAAGGGTCTGTTTCCCCGCTGGTTCTTCAACACAATGTTCACCACCGCCCTGATCACGGCGGGCAGCCTGCTCCTAAACACCTTGTCCGGGTACATCTTCGCCAAGAAGGAGTTTTACGGCCGCGACCTGGTGTTCACCCTGCTCCTCGCCACCATGATGGTACCGGTGGCGGTGGTCCTGCTGCCTTCCTTCCAGATCATCCGTGCATTCCGCCTGTTCAACACCTACTGGGCCCTCATCATCCCCGCTCTGGCAACACCCTTCGGCATCTTCCTGATGCGGCAGTACATCACCAGTCTGCCCACAGCCCTGATTGAAGTGGCCAACATTGACGGGGCCAGCGAGCTCAGGATTTTTTGGTCCATCATCATCCCCCTGTCCACGCCCGGCATGGCGGCCTTGGGCATCTTCACCGTGATGAATGCCTGGAATGCCTTCCTCTGGCCCCTGATTGTCCTGCGCGCGAACGAAATGCGCACGCTGGTCGTGGGGCTGGCCACGGTGCAGAGCGAATTCAACATCAACTACGGTCTGGTTATGGCCGGGTCCGTGCTGACCGTGCTGCCACTTCTGATCCTGTACCTGATTTTCCAGCCCTACTTTGTGGAAGGGCTACGCATGGGTTATGGGAAATAACAGGTGCTGGCAAATTCAGTCAGGGGCGCGCAAGAACGGGACCATGCGTTGAAGCTACATCATTTTGGAAGTCTTGGGCCACGGGGCATTCACATGTAGGTATTGACCCTTGGACAGCTTTTGAGCCGGTTTTGGCCCCTCCATGGCGGCATGTCCGAGTGCGGTGCCTGTTGTGGTGGATGTGGCTGTACAGGGTCTCCGTCACGGCCTCTTGGCATCTGTGGTTTAGCGTCGTCTTTGGGCCTCCCACCAAATCTGGGGGGCTGCCAATGGGCCTCGGTGAAGCAGGGCTGAATGGTATTGCCAGGCCTGGATTCCCAACAGTGCCAATGCCGGCAGGTCCCGACCGGCCATGATTCCCCCGCAGGCCACGATATCCACCTTATGGCCGTGGATGTGTTTCAAAGTGGCCAGGGCGACCTGGGCTTTGCGTGCCAAGGGAGCGAGGGGCTTGCCGCTCACGAAAGCCGGTGAGCCATCGGGGTGGTATTGGAAAAGAACGTCGGTTGCGATGATGGCCCTGACGTTGCATTCGTCGCACAGTTTCAGGAGTTCCCAATAACGGGTCGCCGGCAGTTCGGGACTCACCTTGAACCAAAGCGGGGTGGCGGCGGGCATGGCTTGACTGGCCGCTGCCACGAGGTCATCGACTGTGGCATCCAACTCCGGGTCCATCATGAGGTGCGCGAGGTTCAGGGTGATCCAGGACGGGTTGAGGTCCGCGGCGAAGATGATCTCCAGGGACTCGGTGATCTCCTGTCGCATTTCTTCGCCATCACCCGGTACCGGAGGGGGCGAGATGTTGAGTCCGTAGGTGGAAGGAAGGTCCGATCGATGCAAGGACAAATAGGCTGTCGCGGCGCGGACACCGGGGTTGCCGGAGGCGCCGGGGGCGAGTCGGGGCCAGCGGTTGAACGATCCGAACTCCACCGGCCCAGCCAACAAGGGCAGCGTGCGCCAGCCCGGCAGGAACGAGTCGGGGCGGTCCACATGGGCCAGAGCCTCGTTCTCACTGGCATAGCCTCCGCCCTTGATCCAGCCCCCCGCCAGCATGAAAGGTTGGGGTAGTTGGACGCCTCCCACCTGAACGGGAGCCTGAGGCAGCAGCAAAGAACCAAGGCCGCGACACAAGCGGAGTAGGTCGGAGCGCTGGTCCAAGGGGGCTAGGTAGTCCCACAGGAGCTTGGTCCGGAAGGTTTCCTCCTCGCCAGGCTTTGGCCGACCCGAACTCGAGTAGGCTGCCCGGTAGGCATCCAGGAGGATTGGGGCCAGTGGGTTGCGAAGGGTGGACAACATCATGCGGTCACGGCGAAATCAGATGGGGTGGCAGTCAGAGAATAGTGTGAGTGCTTTCGGAGCAATCCAACACCTCGGGGCCGGTAGATGCAGAGAACTGTGTGACTGGTTGTCCTACGGTCTGTCATCCAGAAACCTCATACCTCAGCTGCCGAGATCGTGTCGAGCCGATCCTTGGCAATGACCGCGTGGGCGTAGGCGATGCAGGCCCGAATGTCTTCCGGTTCCAGTCCGGGGTAATCGTCCAGCAATTCCTCCTGCGTGGCTCCCTGGCTCAGTAGGCTAAGGATGAGTTCCACGGATATTCGCATGTCGCGGACAATCGGCTTCCCTCCCAAAACGTCGGGACGGGCCGTGATGCGTCTCAGCAGGTCCTGGTTGGCAGCCATGGCTTTCTCCTTGGAGTAGGGTCCAGCGAGTCACATCCAGTGTCATTGTGTCCGACAGCCACTCTTGCCAACTTCCTCGTGAGTACAGAGTTGTCGGTGTGCTGGTTAGGAACAGGACCTCAGGGGCACAGGATTCGCATCTTCCACGTCAGCGCTGGTATCCGGATTGGCTTCGGCCATTTTCGTAGCCCTGCATCAGTTGTAGCAGTTCGCGGGATAATTCCCGCGAACAGGTGGATTGTAGCCTGTCGAATCAGCGGATGGGATCAATGGTCACAATGTCGCTTCAGGTATCAGCGTCTCGAACATCTTCGGAATGGCCGTACTTGGGTAGGGGCAAGTATGCACCCTGGGCTGATTCAGGACCAAGGCGCGCCGTTTCCGCAGGCACCTGGGTGATACCGCCACGACACCATCCAGATGTCCCAGAATCAGATGGGGCCTACGTATCCGTGCCGTGATCCATCCGGGCAGTGCCTCCAGCCTGTCCAGCACCTCGCTGAACCTGTGTTCCAAGTCCGGCATGTGGTGAGCGGCATCATGGGATGTGCGGTGTCCCGCCCATAGGGCCGCCGCTGTCCCACCGACCACATAGATGCCGTCCAAAGTGCGCTGTAGTTGTTCCGCATCTTGCGGCCGGGCCGCCCGGTTGCCCCGCAGGGGGCTCTGCGCGTCCTTGCCGGGTTTCAGGGACCGGCGGGGGCCGCGCAAGGGGATTCAGGATCCATTGGGTCACCTAAACCCGGATCAGCGTTTCCTCGCGGTGGCCGGTATCATCCAAAACCTATTCTTCCGCAGCCTGCTAGTGACCTCCTTGAACCAATCACTTTTCCTAACCCTGGTAGCCAAGGTGCCTTTCCAACAATCTTGCAATTCTGTCAAAGCCTTCGTGGTAAGCCAACATCAGTGGCGTCCAACCTTGAGTTTCGATTTCGGCATCAATATCATCATGGTCCAGCAATTGTTCAACAATGTCACGGTCACCATTCGAAACGGCCCTGAACAATGGAGTCCACTCCTTCTTGGTGTCGATGTTGGGATCTGTTTTCCGGTGGTCAAGTAACAACTCCACAAAATCCTCGTTTTCATCATACACGGCCCGGTAGAGCGCGGTGAATCCCAGTTCATTCCGTTTATTGGGATCTGTTTCCCGGTTGTCCAGTAGCAACTTCACAAGGTCCCTATTCTCGTTTACCACCGCATGATAGAGTGGGGTCCAATCGGAGTCATCCCTTAAATTGGGATCTGTCTCAGGGTGGTCGAGCAAAATCGCCAGCTGTGCCCTGTGTCCGAAAACAATCGTCACATGCAAAGGTGTTCGCCCATCGTGATTTCTCAGATTGGGTCTGATTCTTGGATGCCTCAATAGGATTTCCAGAACCTCTGTATCGGGTTTCCATCTTGTGGCGCTGTGCAAGGGAGAATTCCCTTGATCCTGTTCCTGAACATTGGGATCGGCATTGTGTTTCAGGAGTATTTCAACCACATCCGCATGTTTGCTACTCGCGGCAAAGTGCAATGCGGTATACCCTTTTCTTGTGGTAAGCGAAGGATCGGCTCCATGCGTAATCAACAGTTCCGACATTGCCGCATTGCCGTGCTTGGCAGCTTCATGAAGTGGGGTCCGGTTTTTGTTCCAGGGGTCTGGATTGATATTGTCAAAACGAACGTTGGGGTCCGCCTCAGGGTAAGATAGTAGCAAGGCCATGATTTCCAAGGCATCCACTCTGGCTGCCCAGTGTAGGGCCGTACCGCTCAAATCGGTGCGAAATCTTGGGAACCCTGTACTGGCGATCATGCGCCTTACCGTTACTATGTCGTTGTTCAGAATAGCGTGGAACAATGCCCTTTGGGCTTCTTCAGTATAAGTGCCTGAACCTGGTGTGGGAGGCGCGATCGCGGTCTGTGGAACCTGCGTGTTTGAGGGGAATAGAGGTTGCCAGCGCAGCCACATGACCGCGACACCGCCCCTTTCGTAATATTCCAGCAGGACGTGATGCGAACCTGGCGTCAGTTCGATATCCTTATAGGAGGTGAGCTCCGGCGAGTCTCCCCATTCATCCAACACCAGTTCACCATCAACGTATAGACGTAAACCGTCGTCAGCGGTTACAGAAAAGCGATGGGTGCCTTCAGGGAAGTGGAAGTTGCCTTCCATGCGGGCACTGAAGTTGTCCTTGTGGACTTGAGGACCTGGGGAACCTGTACCCCAGTCAAACCGTTTTCCCACCGGGGCGACTTGGGTTAGCACAGGCGGTCCGCTCAGGTCTACGTTGTTGAAAAACTGCAGATTGAAAGCATCGGTTGGAGGGGTTGGCACTGGCATGGGTGCTACGGGAGCTAATGGTGGGGCCACAATCATCCCAGGAGTCAGCCGTTGCCAACGGAGCCACAGGCTTGCAGAGGATGCCCGTTCGTAGTAATCCAGGCGTACCTGATGGAGGCCAGCCGTCAAATGCACATCGACCTCGTGGGTGGTGGCCGCCTGATCGTGCCAAGCTGCGTGGACCAGTTTGTTGTCCACATACAGTCGCATGCCGTCGTCAACAGTCACGCTGAAACGGTGCAGGCCTTCTTCGAAACTGAATTGGCCTTCCAGCCTGGCGGTGAAGTGATCGGGATTGACCTGCGGGCCTGGAGCAGCCAAGCCCCAGTCATAGCGAGTGCCTGGTGCGACTTGCTGTGTCAGGACAGGGGGGCCGGTGAAGCTCAGGTTGTTGAAAAACTGGACCGTAAAGACACCGGATGTTGGATCGGTGGCAGCAGGTGTGGTTCCGGTACTTCCTGTTTCCGCCATGCTTGAACCGGGAATCCGCAATACCTGGCCGGGATACAACCTTCTTGGGTCGGTGATGCCATTGGCCTCGATCAGCTCTTGCACAGACACACCGTGTGCGCGGGCAATCAAAGAGAGCGTGTCGCCACCCCGCACTGTATAGCTGGTTGCGCTGGGTTGGGGTTGGGGTCCGGTGCGAAGTGTCGCTGATGGCTCGGGAGTCGGGGACGGCAGACTGGTAGTACCCGGAATGCATAGCGATTGTCCGACTCGGATCAGGTGATGGTTCGATAGGTTGTTGGCTTGGGCTATGCCGGTTAGGCTTACGTTATAGCGGCTGGCAATGGCCCATAGCGTTTCGCCTCTCTGAACCGTGTGCGAAACAGGGCATGCTGAGTGCGCCGTCGAGCGAGTGGCCGGCGGGGTGGATGTGGAGACGCCTACCTGGGACACGATCAACGTGTGGCCAACGTACAGATTCTCAGTTTCTGACAGATTGTTAAGTTGCCTTAACTGGGCGACTGTCAAGTTGTATTGCTCTGCAATGGAGACCAAGGTGTCGCCTGTCCGAACGATGTGGGTCTGATGGGAATTCTGAGCTTCAGCCACGACGTTTTGATGGGCAAAGAGCAATAGGGCCGCAACAATCAGCCCCAAGACCCGCAATGAAATGCTGCTGCGACTAGCGGACACGCTCTCCAAGCGCATTCTCAAGGTAGTGGGTGGATTGCCTTCAAGCAAAAACATTGTGAAGTCCAGAAAAGAGGAAACCGTAGGCCAAGAGCGACCTGCAGGAGGCGTAGCTCTGCCTTATCTATATAAGACGATTCTTGTATCGAGTTGTTGCGTTAGCAAGCTGCTGAAAAACGTGGCCGACTGGAATCTTGGCATCCAGGAACGTAGGAACTCCCCGATGCGCGGTCGTCCCAACCTCCAACGCAGCGTGTTGGCCATCGTTGTCCCGGGGAACCCGTTCCCCGGGACCATCCGCTGTGTCGGATTAAGGAAGTGGCCGATGCGGCCCTGGAACGGCTCTCACCGGAATTCGACCGCATGTACGCCCGTGTGGGCCGGGCCTCCGTGCTGCCCGAGCGGCTGTTGAAGGCCTCGCTGTTGATCGCCCTGTACTTGGTGCGCAGCGAGTGCGCCTTCTGCGAGGAGCCGGGTACAACCTGCCCTGTCGCTGGTTCCTGGACATGGATCTGATGGAGCGCAGCTTCGATGCCACGGTCTTCACCAAGAACCGGCAGTGCTTGATGGACCACGATGTGGGCTAGGTCCTGTTCGACGAGGTGGTGTGGGCGACCGACGGGGAGGGGCTGCTGTCGGACGAGCACTTCAGCGTGGACGGGACGTTGCGAAGGGCAGGGAGACGAATCGTCAAACCCTGTAGGTTAGTGACTTGGGTGGTCCCATTTGCATGGATTTGGAAGTGGAGGTGGGGGTATTGCGCCACTCCCGTCATGACACCATCCAGATGTCCCAGGATCAGATGGGGCCTGCGTATCGCGCCGTGATCCATCCGGGCAGCGCCTCCAGCCTGTCCGGCACCTCGTCGAACCTTTGTTCCAGGTCCGGCATCATGGGATGTGTGGCGTAGTCAGTGGTTGGTCGAGATCTGTGGCAAACGGAAGAGCAGCGGGGTCATGTTCGTATAGGTCAGCGAAGCGCCCTTGCTTTAGCGTGTGCCTTCCAGTATTGATACAACGCTTTCAATTCTGCGACGGAAGGTGGGACTCTTGGAAGTCTGAAGGCCGGTTCGCTGGTGTCTGTAGGCCGCTGCATCGGTTGGCGTATGGGCATGTCCGCAGTGGCCTACCGACGACTTTGCGGAGGGCTTGATTCGCGTGGATTCGTCGGAGGGACGTTGTCGGGTTTGTCCAGTAGTAGCAAGGTGCGCCATTCGGAAGGTGTTTGCTGCACAGCCAGGAGGCGGTCCACCGCATCGGCTGGCGGCCCGTGTTGCCTCCAGTTCGAGGCAACTTGGTTCCGGTCCGACGGTGTCAGGTCCTTGGCGAGCAGCGTGTGCAACGCGTTGACAGCCATCCTGGTTTCGCCTTCCAGCAGGCCTTGCAATCGGATTTCGTACTTTGCCTGCTCCTGCTGCAGTTGCGCGTCGGTCTCTCGATCGCGCCAACGGGCTTCCGTGGCGTCCCACCACTGGAAGCGTGGAGGCGGTCTTTGTTCCTCGGGCAGTTCGCTGAACTTCTCCTGCGGATCCGGCATCATGCGAATGTACGTGTCGAACACATCGCTCCAATGCACGTCCGGATCCGAGGCGGTCTCCTTGGGCTCAGGATCAACCTTGCGGTAAATCCCGCCTTCAAGCCGGTACAGCAACAGTTCACGAGGCGATCCTCGCCGGCGCTTGCCCCCGAGGTCGTACACCAGGTACTCGCGGACTCCCAGATCCGCGTACAGCTGCCGCTTGTCCTCCAGGTCCCGCTGCATGCCGCCATACGACAGGATCTCCAGTATTAGTGCTGGCGGGGGCGCTCCCCGGTCGAGCCGGAGGGCGCGGTCCGGGCTGGTCGCCATGCCCAGCAATCCGACCTGTGGCAGCACCATCAGGTCGGGAAGGACCCAGCGCACGACATTGTCGGGCGCCAGATAGTGGACACTCGTCTCGACTTCCACGCAGTCGCCCAACTTGTCAAAGGTCGTGTTGTGCGCGGTACGCTGGATTTCCCGTGCTCGGGTATCGGACATGATTTCTATGCCATCCGCGTCGAAACGGCAGTGGTGGATGCCGTCAATGCCGTAGTCGGGGTCAGTGGTCCAGTCCGGTTCATATTCATGGCCGGGATCGTAGGAGTATTCGGGGGTGTAGTGGTACAGAGCCTCAAGTTCGCACCGCCACGCTTCAGGCACCGTCCGGCGCCGAGCGGCGCGTTCCTCGCGTGCCGCGCGTGTCATGGCGGGTTTGGCAAAGGGGGGTGGCTCCGGCGCGCGTCCGTTGGCTTCCGCCGTTGTCGGCGGCCGTGTTCGTTCCGCAATTCCAGCCGCATCCATCGCCGCCTCCCTGCGTGCGTCAATGCCTGATTCTACCCCGGCTGGAATTGGTTGGCCGGGAAACATCGTCCAATCCCCAGGCTACAAGGTTGGAGGGGGTGTTTGTAGGCCAAGGTTGTACGGAACAGCTCCATCTCCCGTTCCCAAATTCCACAGTGGCAGAGTTTTTTGGCATACCGAAGGTGTTGCCCGCGGTTTCGGAGCCCCAATGTCTCCTGTCGCCTCCCCCAGCCTTGGCAGTGGAGAACCGGGGCCTGTACAGGGTGTTGGCGGAGCAGGTTCTCAGGCTGCAGACATGGCCGAACGCACAATCGCTACACGCCCGTTCCGCATGATGCACCAGAATGGGTATGCTGTCCGGGTATTGACGCTGTGCCTGCACGCGATTGCAGACGGCAAGATGTCCTCTTTGGTTGTTTCCCACTCGGCCAGCCAGGGGGCAGTAACCACCGGCTCGATGATGCGCATGATCATGTCGCGTTCCGTGTAGTGCGCCCCCAGTTGCGAACGATTGTCGGGATCGAGACCACGCTCGAACAAGGTGCCCAGAATGGCGGGGTCGATGTCCGCCCAGTCGAGGGAGGCTGTTTCCAGCACAGTGGTGATCTCTGCTGTCTCCAAGGGCAGGGCAGTGTCGTCGTCGAATAGTCCGCCGTTGAACCAGGCCACCGATTCAAACCCCACTTAGCTACCGTCTGCCATCTCCCGGAAGAGTTATTGGGCATATCGAACAAAGTTGCCAGGCGTCTGGACTGCCCGTTCCAGCATGCGCGTGAACATGTTGTTCGGCAGCAGATCCACATCCTCGGCAAACATGCAGAAAACGAGCCGATTCACGAACTGTGCCACTACCCTCGGCTCATTGCCGCGTTGTCGCAAGTTTTGGGCCAGGTTTGCGAAAGTCGTTGCGGTCTGCTCGGTAAGAGTCTGCCGGGTGACACCCGGACGCAGCTGCTCGGGAGCTGACATGGCCCACTTGAGCTTCTCCCGGACTTCGACGCGGGCCAAGTCCTCCAGCTCAAACTCGTGTGTCTCGCTGACGTTGTTGGTCCCGTTTGTACGGATGCGGAACCGAACCATGTCCGAGACGATCAGCAGCGGCGGATTCTCAAGGGCGAGGGCGTACTGCCGCAGTTGCTCAAAGGCCCTGTCGAGATTGGCATGCTTGCCCTTGTGCTCCCACGCGAAGTGGCCTTGCTTCCACACGTCGGACCATCCCGCCTGGCCCGAATCCTTACGCGCACCGCGCTCGCAGCAGTAGGGCCGGTGGGAGCGGCTTCGGCCGGCGTAGGCTCACCCAGCAGATGCCACAGGTCGATGAGGTGCACCTGGCTGCCGGAACTTTCTTTCAATGCTTTCCTCCGAAAACGTCGGGACGAGCCGTAATGCGTCCCAACAGAGCCTGGTTGGCAGGTATTGTTCCCTTCTAATCCATTCCATGCACTATTGGGGTTCCGCAACATCCACCACGCACACCGAAATCAAGCGCCCTTCCCGATCGTCGAGGGATTGCACGATCCTGAGCCTGACATCCTCCGCTGTCTCAGGAGTCCAGCCCTCACACTTCGTGGGGCGGCATTTCTCGGCGTTGCCGAACCACAACACGAGATAGATGCCATACCCTTTGGCCCCAGGGTCCCGCGTGTACTTGGCGATTAGTTGACTGCGGACTGCCGTCCAGAGGTCGGGATGGCAGCTCCTCTTGATTTCCACCGGAACATTGAACCCGCCAAAGCTGACCTGGATGTCCGACCTAGTGTTGTCGGCGTAGACGCCTTCCGGCTGGGCATCAATGTTGAACCGTCCAAGCCGTTCCCGGAGATCGGACAGGATCGCATCCCTGCATGCATCCTCCGGCTTCGGCTTCGTCGGGCGGTTGTGGCTATCCACGTTCCAGTGCTGGTGCCAGTCTGACGTGCTTCCATCGCGAATCTTGCGCGACAAGGTGTTTAGTTCATCAAACACGAGAGCCGCGAGGTCTCCCGCGTTCGCTGGCCTCTGGTTGTCCAAGGTCTCGACCACCTGTCCGATGTCGCCATGTCGGAATTCGTGCTCCCGGCGTTTCCGTGCCTGGCGCTCCCTTGCGTTCGTAATCGCCGGTGCCCAGAACTTCGCGTTCGCCATTCTCTGCAGCGCCTCCAACGTCTCTGTTGCAGCAGAGCTTAGGTCATCCGCGAGCATGCCGATTAAGTCGGACGTGGCCCGATATGCCCTTTCCGGCATTCCATTGAGTATCAGAGCCGCCCCCATCGTATCAACGAGCGCCTCTACATCACGTGCAGTAAGCTGGCGGGTGATTTCGTGGGGGGCTCGCCTGACCGCCATGAATCTCTCCAGCCACTGCAGACCGTTCTCGTCTTTCGACAAACCCAGAAGATCGTCTCGGTATCGTTCAGGTGCCACGAAAAATCCCGCTGCCAGCCAGCAAGACCGCTCAGCCGTTCCTTGATCGCCTCTCTCAAAGCGTTCCTCGATCACACGTCCCAATGACGACCAGTTGCTGCTCTTCAACGCCGCGTAGAGCGCCCAGCAAAGTGCCTCCAAGGTGGCGTCTGTCTCTGCCCTTGGAAAATGGTCCAGCACGCACACCGAGATCAACTTGGCAACCTCCCGATGATCCTCCGCATTCACCAGTTCGTACAGTTCCAACCCCGGTTGCCGCCCGGTTTCAAGCTTCAAAGCCGCGCTGCGGCGTAGTACATCCGAGACCAGGACTGGCTTGTCACGTAGCAGGACCTGAAACCATTGCGGCCGATAGACTCCGGTTCCCTCAGCGTTGTCAGCGTCCACAACCTTTCGCGGAAGCACGTAGAGAATGGTTACGGCCAGGCGGGTCTGGCTCTCGTTCAGATCGTTAACCGATAGCCGATCCGACTGCTCCAAGCTGTGAAGTCCAGCGACGAATGGCAGGACAAGCTGGTTTATCCGTCCTTGGTTGAGCAGCCGCACCACATCATCGCAGCCCGGTAGATCGTTTCGAGTGATGGTTCCCTCCATCCCAGCCATGAGGAGATCAATCAAGTCAACTCGGCTGCCAACGAGATCGCCCAAGCGTTGTCGGGGCGTCTTCTCCGCAGAGTGTCCCTGGATTCCAAGGTACGCCTCGGCTGCCCGATGGAGCAGATCCGGTTGCCCCCGCCCTGTGCTCAACACCGACTCCTGCGCCTCGATCTGTGCCTGCCAGACCCGTTGTTCCGGTGTGTCCTCTGTTGACTCCATGACAGCCACTGACCAGAGCTCCGTCCCGCTCTCGGCATGTGATCGACGTGCCACCATCTCATCGAACTTGTTCACCAATGCCTCATCAGCCGTCAAATCCGCGCGAGCCTCTTCCACCGTCAAACCGTAGGTGTATTCCCCGCCCATCAAGTAGTCAAGGAGTTCCAAGAGATAGAACGACGACGCCTCGTCTTCTTTGGCGGCTGACGCCATCTCTACACACCATCGTCCGTAATCCCTCCTCGGGCGAGCCCCGAACAGGTGCCGGTCGACCAGCCCCGTGCAGTCCTCGCCCCTGCGTAGGCACGTCTCGATGCCGTGTGCGATGAGGGACTTCAGTGTGTCCGAATTCCGGCTCAAATCAAACTTGATGATGTCCGCATGTTCTTGCGAAAAACGCAAGCCTGGGTCAGAGACTACCCCCAACCACTCGTACAGCCGGTCTACAGCAACGCTGCCCTTGGGGTTTTCCCAGCGAATCTCATGCAGAATTTGATGCAACAGTTGCTCTGGCAATTGGCCCAACTTCGTATTCGACCCGACCTTACCCACCATGAACGGCCTGTACTCCGCGAACTGATCTGAGATACCGTCCAGCAACTTAGCCGATTGTTCCAGCGTCGACTCCTTGGGCACGTGACTTGTCCAGAACCTGGTGTATTCGCCAGTCACATCCACGAGCTTCGGAGCCCTTAGGTACTTCTGAACCTCCGCGATGGACAGTACGTTCGGGTAGAGCGCCTTCAGTAGTATCCCCAACAACTCGTCATTCGGATCGTCGAGAGATCCGTCTTCAATGTCGGCCACCATACTCGTGAGCGTCTCGGGTGCAAGACAGCCACGCGTGTGGTAGCTAGTCAGTACGTCGAGCGCAGCACACCGGACTCCCTGATACCATGACGGATCGCGTACTATCTCCTCACACACGTCCGACAGTGCCGGTAGCGGTTCGCCGTCCGCCAGCATCTGCATCAGAAGCATTACATAGGATTGGTGCTCGTTGCCACGCTCTGTGTCCGTCAGGATTTCCCGGAACACGCCCTCGAGTTCCAGTGACACGATCCCACCGAAGCCCGGCAAATGGGACAGCGTACGTGTACACCATGGGTTCCAGTAGGATTCCTGACGGAGGTTCAGCACAATGTCCCGTTTCTCGTCAGGCGAATAGGTCTGTTGGTCTGCGGCGTAAATGAGTCCGCTGGGATCAAGTTGGCTGAGTTTGTTCCTAGACTGCTTGTTGTGGATTGCCAACCAGGATGCGAAGATGTTGAACGATGGCACCAATTCGCCGTCGAAACCAGTGATCAAGGCGAGAATCCGCTCTAGGGGGAGACCCTCATTGAGAAGTTCCGAGACATACTTGGCCGCCAGAAACTCCGCGATCTGCCGGTGTGCGGGTGCCAGCTTTCCCTCAGACACTCCCATAAAGAGGCGCGTCCCCAAGACATTCCTCGCTGTGCCATCTTCTATTGCTCCACAGACTTCCGTGAAGGAGGGATAGTCATCGTCGGGCTCTGCCTTGTCTGGCAGCGTATACCCCGCCACACCGGAGAGGAGTTGCGCGGCACACAGCCGTCCCGCCGCCTTGATCAACGGGTTGACATCTGCACTCAACGGGTTCGCCGCCAGATGTTCTCCATTCGGCTCGCGGACGAGCATCCGGCAGGCCTCGTCGAATGTCTCCTTGCGGGAATCTGGCCACTGCCCTCGTGCGACAGACTTGGCCAGCATGTCGAGGTTTTGCGGATTCGTCAGCAGCCTGTCTACTCCTCGCTTTCTTGCCGTCTTGAAAAAATTATCGGGGTCCTCTACGCCATGGTTGTTGGCGAGGATGTCTCTGATGTTCTGTTCTGATAACGGGTCCAGCCGGATCACCGTGACATTGCCATCCGGCGAGACTTCCTTCAACGCCTCCTTGTCGTTTGCCGCCATCCAGTCGGCCCACCGGCAGGACAGCCAGAAGGACGGGCATCCCAGGTTGAACAGCTTCTTCCGGATGTCATCGAGCGGTGTCCGACCGTCCTCGGTTCCGGCACGCGCCTCGTCGAGCCCATCCAGAAAGAGAGTAGTGTTGTGCCATTCCGGCCTGTCGTCATAAGTCAGAAATTTCCGAACCGTGACACACTCACCGTCCTGGCTCTTTGCCTCAGTCTCAAATGCAGTTGTCTTTCCAGCCCCTGGTTCGGCTATCAGTACATACGCTGCGGCATTGGCATAGCTGCTCAAC
Source organism: Caldilineaceae bacterium (assembly GCA_965219935.1). Classification (GTDB taxonomy): domain Bacteria; phylum Chloroflexota; class Anaerolineae; order Caldilineales; family Caldilineaceae; genus Bin34. Next base: position 4,745,526 of record CBDCOU010000003.1, read on the forward strand.
GGCGCAGTACCCGCTTTAGCGTTGTCCGATCCCTCGCCTTCGTTGACTACCGTGCATGTTCTCGGGGCGACATAGGTCATTGTTGTGTTCCTAACGCTACAGTGGTAATTATTGGGGAAGTGGTCTGCTGCCGCCGGTAGTGGCAGTGCAGGTCATCCATTGGTGGCACAACCGCCGGTGCGATAGGCCAACATCTGCTCGATGTCCTTCACCACGGTTAGCAGCAGACGCCGCCACAACCGCCGAATTTCTGGTACGGTCAGCCTCCAGTTTATCTAGCACCTCGTCGAACCTGTGTTCCAGGTCCGGCATGTAGTGATCGGCATCGTGGGATGTGCGGTGTCCTGCCCATAGGGCTGCCGCTGTCCGACCGACCACGTAGAAGCCGTCCCAGGTGTGTTGCAGTCGTTCCGCGGTCGCAGGGCGCGGAGCCAGTGTTACGGCTCAGTCAGAATAGCCAGAGGTGCGGGCAAGATCCAGGAACTCGTGATATTCAGGGCCTGCCCAGGGGTGATCCAGCAGGTCGGGTGCCAGCGCCAACACTGCGGAGCGCACCACAGGGTCGGTGCGGACGGCATCGCGCAAGCGTGTCAGAGCCTCCTCGTCGCCTTTCTCAATGATGCGGGTGATGACGTGGGGCGACCGCATGCCGTCGGTCACCTCCAGTACCGGCACTAGGGACGGTATGGCGTATTCCTTGGGTATGCCCGGCACATCCACTACTTTCTGCATAGGAGGCATGTGCAATTCGCGGGTAATGCCGTGACGACGGGTAAAGGAGCGCAGGTTAGAGGCCGTCCACAGCCGCCTTCGCACAGTCCTCGACCCCAGTTGGTTCAGTCTCCGCGCCGCTTCCGCATAGGTGCATTCATGCCAGTTGACCATCATCAACCCACCATGGGTGTAGGTGATGTGGGTGGGTGCTCCAATATCCAGTGCCGGATGATGAATATGCACCGATTCCTGTGTCTGCGATTTTGACGGGCGGGGCGCATTGTGTTCTGTCATGGCCCTCTTGCCCAATACCAATACCAGTTACCGACACTGCTTCTTGGGCATTGTATCAGGCAGGGGTGACGGGTCGCCTCCCTCAAAGGAGTGCCATCAGGGCAATCGCAGGCCCATTCGACAGAACCCGTCAGGGCCCTGTTCGTTCCAGCCAACTTGCTTGCACTCGGTCTCTCCCGGTGCATCAGGTTGCGTGTTTAGAGCAGGAACATGATGTGGCCACATGAAGCCAGTGTGGCTGTGCCTCTCGTCCTTTTGAAGGCCACGTCAAGACCTGGTAGAGGTTATTCTCTCCACCGGCTGTTGCGCGAACCACTTGGAACGTTCGGGGGGGGCAGGAGGCAGGCCAGGATGCCGTTACGGGTCACTGGCGCGCACATTGGTTCCGCCTGAATCGTGACCAGATTGTGTAGGTCAATGGTCCCGATGCAATCCCGGTTCTTATTTACGGCCGCGCGACGGTTCCAGGAGGGAATAAAAATTAGGCGCGCTTGGCCCATTCGAACTGCTCGCTTCAGGTCTCCTGCTCGGTGCCGGAACCCGTCCGCGCGCAAACGGCCGCGGTCTGAGACACCCTCTGGCAGCCGGTCCTGGCATGTTGCAAGAGCCTGTCTCCACCGGCTTGCGGGTGCCGCCACGGCCACAATCTGGCTCTGGTTCTGTGGACGCTTCGGGATGCATGCTTCTGGTTCCCAGCCACCGTAACTACTGCCCGACACACTCCCACCCTCCGCGATTCATACATCCGCTTGTGCCAACGGGGCAAACCCAGAAGACCGGGCGTGTCACCACCATGCGCCAGTCGCTTTTCAGCCTCTACGAGGTGATCCGGGACTAGGCCCCCGGCAGACAAACCGCGTGCCTACCGCAGGTATGATTTGACTTTCAACACAGTTGCTGAATATACTCTCAACACGGTTGCCGAACAGTTACAACGTAGCTGGTTCTATCTGCAACCAAAATGGTGGACTGTATTAAATAATTTAGATGATGGAGGCACTGGGTGAAGCTGGTACGAGGTTGGGAAAGTCAATTCGCACCGGATGTTACGGGCGGATTGCAGTTAAGTAAGGCAAGATGCTACAGAGATGTGGACGAGGAAGGGGTGGGCGACCAAAAGGAAGGTGAGGTACGCGCAAGGGTGCCGGGAGAGTTGACGATAAATTGGCAACGGGAGAAAGATTTTCCAGTGCCTGTAACAAAGGAAATGGACGACGCATCCGTCCGTCAGTTGTGGGAATTGCTGACCGATAAAGAGGATGATCGAGATATTGAAGATCAAGGGCAAGGAAAGTGGAAGACCTGGCGGAACCTCACAATGGAAGACTCTAAGCTGGACAGTCCATATATTCTTTGTTTATCGAGAGAACCTGCCACGAAAGAAGATTGGGAACGGCTACGAGCCAAACTACCTGACAAATACGATACTTGGACCATCATTGAAGACGTGAATAGCTTAAAATTTGAGATTGAGTGTGGGATAAAACGATGGCTGCGTCTGTACGGGATAACAGTCCACACTATAGAAATGTGTCAAGGTTGGGTAGATTATTCATACGACGCCGTACCTCCAAGTGTCAACCTTGAGGAAATTGGCGGTGCAATACAGATCGAGAGATGGTTTCGAAAAGGCAAGCAATACAAAGATCAGAAAGAGTACAGAATCGCATGGAATGTGCAGAGCCCACAGTTGGATAGATTCCCCAGAGCGATAGGAATTGAACTAACTAGAACAGGATTGGATCTATTCAAACCCTGGAATCCCCCGGAACATTAAAGGTTTGAAGTGCCGAAGCCTGACCGTTGGTGCCGCTGGTTACCACTCCTTCACAGTCCCAGTAACCACATCTCAAAGATGGTTCGGTTTGCCGAAAAATTGACCCATAAGGTTGTAATACCTCAAAAGCATGCACGCTGAGGGTGGTTTCGGGCCTGTAGTCAGGTGCTGCGCTGGTCCTATTGGGCAAGACCCATTGCAAATGGCCAAATTGGGCACTAGCTGTACGAGCAAGTCGCCTGGCTTTTGGTAGGAGGTCATCTTCTGCGACAATGCGACATGCTGTTCGTCTCGAAACGCCCTTATGGTGGGATCTACATAGTAGCTGTTCAGTAACTATGTCGAAAGTCAACCCTTGATGGTTGCAGACACAGCTTTCTGTTACCAAGGGACTTGGTTCCGGATCATTGCGTTGAGGATGAAGAGTAGCTTGCCTATGGCCGCGATAAGGGCCACCTTCGCGGGTTTTTACATCGGCAGAGCCGCGTGTAGAAGGTTTGGATGACGGGGTTGTGGCGGATGGTGGTTACGGTGGCTATGTATAGCATCGTGCGTACGGTGGCGCGCGGTGTTGATCCAGGTACTGGCCACTGTCCTGGTTCAGCGGTGCCACGCCAACCAATACGACGATCTCGCGTCCGTTGAAATGTCCCAGTTCCGGCAGCTCGGCGATGAGCATTGTGGCTACGACCAGTCTCACGCCGGGCACGCTTCGCAGCAGCTGACCCGGGAGTGCCGGGCCGGATGGTTCTGCAATCGGTCTCGGAGATCCTGGTTCAAGTGTTCCAGTTCGGTTTGCTGCCAGTCCAGATGGGCCTGGATGCGTAATTGCAGGACTGGTGGTGCACTCTCCAGACTGGTGTGCTTCTACGCGCGCAGGGTTGCAATTTTGGCCTCGTTGTGGGGCACGCGCTCTCCTCTCGGCACCCATCAGCGCGGCCATTGCCGCGGTCTGGGACGCCTTCCTAGCACCAGTCCTAGATAATTGCAAGAGCCGACCCGCGGACCCTGCCGCGGCCACAACTTGGCTTTGTAGATGCTTCGGGAGGCCTGCCTCCTGTTATGGCCGACCCCGCCGTGTCCTTTACCGACAGTTGGGTGGAACAGGCCCTGCGCATGGTCAAGCTGCCCATGAAGACCGCGGAGTACCTCCGCACGCGGGCCGGAGCCGAACGCTTCACCCATGTGCAGGGTTTGGTTGAGACCGCTCGCAAGCAGGGGCACAACTTCCTCGACCTCCGGTGGCAGGACTCCTTCCCGCCCTAGTGGGTCAACTTCACTCAAATGTGGGGTACAGATGCAGGAGCTTGATGCGGGCGTCCGCGGTCGTCAACTGCCAGTTCACGGGCTTGCCCAGGGCGTTGCGGTCCTGCACCCAGGCTGCGACCTCGGCTCGCAGTACGGCCGCGCTGGCAATGCGCCGGTCCAGGCACTGCGCGGCCAGGGCCGCGAACTCGATTTCGGCGATGTTGAGCCAGCTGCCGTGCTTGGGCGTGTAGTGCCACTCCAGCCGCGCGGCGATGCGCCGCGCCTCGGCCGGGACAAAGGCTTCGTAGAGCACGCTGGGATGGTGCGTGTTGAGGTTGTCGCAGACCAGGACCACCTTCTCGGCCTGCGGGAAGTGCACGTCCACCAGGTCGCGCAGGACCGCGGCAAAGTCCAACTTGGTGCGCCGCGCCGTGACTTTGACTGTGCGCCAGCCCTGCTGGGGCGCTGTGATCATGAACAGGTTGCACACCCCCTGGCGCCGGTACTCGTAGTCGTAGCGGGCCGGCTGGCCAGGCGCCGGCGGCTGCGGCACGCGCGTTTCCGAGACCAGCTGCTTGCTGGTCTCGTCCACACAGACCACAGGAAAGCGGTCGTCCGGGGGACGTTGGTAGACCTCGAGCACATCCTCCATGTTGTGCACGAAGGCGGCGTTGGCCTGCGGGGGGATGCACCAGCACTTCTTCTGCCAGGGCTTCAACGCGTTTTTTTGAGCGCCCGGCGCACGGTCTCGGGCGCAATCGCGTCCACCACCTCCAGGGCCACCAGCTCGGCCGCCAGCAGCTTCAGCGTCCAGCGCGCGCGGCCGGGCGGCGGCGTCGAACAGGCCAGCCGGGCCAGCTCGGCCTGGGCCGTCCCGTCCAGCTTGGTCGGGCGCGCGGGCTGCGGCTTGCGTTGCAGGGCCGCCTCCATGCCCTCCAGGACCAGGGCCTGGCGCGTCCGGGACACGGTCATGGCGGTCACGCCCACGGCCTCCGCCGTGCGTGCGTCGGTCCAGGCCGGTCCCTCCGGCCCCTGGTCGCAGAGCAGCCAGATTTGGGCCCGGCGCCGGGGCAGGGTCTTGGGCGAGCCGGAGGCCACCAGCTGTTGCAGGTACGTTCGTTCCTCGGATGACAGTTCCACCGGGAAGCGCTTGTGGGACATGGGGTACTCTCGGCGACAAGGGATGGATGCGATGCGCGGGACCGGCACCTTCACCGGTGGGCCACCCATCCATGTTACACCTTACATTTCATCCAAGTTAGCCCACTAGCTTGACACGAGCATCGGCCCACCGCCGCCCCTCAGGCAATCCCGGCATGAGCACCTGAATAGTTACAGTTAGTAGTGCACCACCCGGTGTGTTTCTGATGTCCGTGTCTACGCGTGTGCGTTGGAGCGTTCCAAGTTGAGAGCTAGCAGGGCTGCGAGAGCACGATCCTCCGAGATGTCTACAGGCCATCTGTATGCCTCTGCTACAGCAGCGTCCAGAGCTTTGTGGGCATAGGACAGCCATACCGGACGTTCGTTATAAAGTTTGGTCAACGTTCGCTGCTTCAGGGCATAAGCTGCGGCGGGGTTGCGCGGCACCGGTCGCTTCGGGTAGCCAGGTACGGGTTCCTCAACCCACTCAACCCATTCGGGCGGGTTCAGCCAGCGGTCGCGCAGTGTTACTAGGTTCCTTGCAGCTTCTGTGATCGCAAGCATGCATGGGGCCATCATGTTTTCATTCGTATGCACGTTGAGGTTGAGCCAATCGGGAAAGGGAAAGGTATAAAACGCGGCGGCAGTAGGGTACCGAGGACGATCTTCCAAGGTTGATCCCAATCGAAGCGACCAAGCTTCGTGGAATCGGCTATGCAAGATCCCCAATACCGCGTCGCTGTCACGGGCAATGACAATCAGTTGGTTGTCTGGACACGAACCCCTGTCCAACCATGCAAATACCCTGTGGCGGGAAGTCTCCGGGGTAACGATGAAACGAGGAAGCTCCTGAATCGCACGCCACATGTTTGGGCGGGCCTCACCGTGTATCCACCAATGTTCCCGCCGGCTCTTTCTTCGGTTACTCAGGCGTGATGGCTTGACCTTGTTCACGATGTGGGAGAAGGGCACTTCATAGAGTGCGGCTTCCTCTTCACTCATGTATGGACCAAAGTCAATGATCCAGCGGTCGGACGATCGGCCCATGAGGTCCGCTCCGTTGACCAAGGGCTTCAACACATCCGCATTCGTCCTGCCGTTGGGATTGGAGGGAAGTTGCAGCCATTCCCGTGCCAGATCCCCGGGAATGTCGAAGGCTCCCGCCTTGGAGTTTCCCCGAAACGCAACTCCAGCGTTGTTCTTGAGCCTGGTCGCCTTCGTGAGGTCGAACGTGTCTGCTGTCAGATCCGCATGAATACAGTCGACAGGTTGACCATTCAAGACGTTGCTCTGAAGTTTCCCGTCGGCTTTGGCCCCAAAGCAAATCTGTGAAACGCGAACGTCCGCGCCATCCAACACCCAGGGTTCATCGGACCAGGCATTGAAGATGATTGCCTGCTGCACGATTCGATCCAACACTGTTCGGTTGCGACCTTCTCGTATCGAATTGGTCGCCACCAACCCAGCCCGTTGTGTCTGGCTTTGGGCTAATGCTTGGGCCGACTTAGCGAACCAATAGCAGACAAGGTCGGCACCTCCCGAAATCCGATCTCCGTACAGTTGGCGCAGGTCATCAACATAGTCGTCACCCAGTCGGCCACGCATGAGTTTGTCCCCCAGGAACGGAGGATTGCCCACAATTACGTCTGCTTTAGGCCACTCACATTCAGTTCCGTCCGAGTTCATGAGTGCATCACGGCACTCAATAGTGTCCAGAGGTTTCAGAATGGGATCTCGGGAGACGGCGAAGCCGTTGTGGCGCATCCACTGGATTTCCCCGATCCAAACGGAGACACGGGCCAATTCCGCTGCATAGGGGTTGATCTCAATGCCCTTGACGTTGGCAGGGCCAATAAACCGAAGCCCTGGAGCAAGACCCAACGCCTCCGCCTCCAGTTGAACGAGGTGTTCCAGATCCTTAAGGGCATGGAGTGCCAGATAGAGGAAGTTCCCCGAGCCACACGCCGGGTCCAGGACCGTGAACGTCCGGAGGCGTTCCAGGAAGGTGTTAAGCGCACTGTCCGCCTGCCCGAGGCGCCGATTGCGGGTCGATATTGTCTTGGCTGCTTCGGCCCGTGCCAAGTGTTGCTCTATGTCCTCCTTGGTTGTTTCCCACTCCGCCAGCCAGGGGGCAGTGACCACTGGTTCGATGATGTGCATGATCATGTCGCGATCCGTGTAGTGTGCCCCCAGTTGGGAACGCTTGTCGGGATCAAGGCCGCGCTCGAACAAGGTGCCCAGAATGGCGGGGTCGATGTCCGCCCAGTCGAGGGAGGCTGTTTCCAGCACAGTGGCTATCTCTGCTTTCTCCAGGGGCAGGGCGGTGTCGTCGTCGAACAGTCCGCCGTTGAACCAAGCTACTGATTCGAACCCCACTTCACTGCCGTCTGCCATTGCTCGGAAGAGTTGCTGGGCGTATCGAACGAAGTTGCCAGGCGTCTGAACTGTCCGTGCCAGCATGCGCGTGAACATGTTGTCCGGCAGCAGATCCACATCCTCGGCAAACATGCAGAACACAAGCCGATTGACGAACTGTGCCACTACCCTGGGCTCATTGCCGCGTTGTCGCAAGGTTTGGGCTAGGTTTGCGAAAGTCGTTGCGGTTTGCTCGGTAAGGGTCTGACGGGTGACGCCCGGACGCAGACGCTCGGGATCCGACATCGTCCACTTGAGCTTCTCCCGAACCTCGGCGCGGGCCAAGTCCTCCAACTCGAACTCGTGGGTCTCGCTGACGCTGTTGGTCCAGTTGGTGCGGATGCGGAACCGAACCATGTCCGAGACGATCAGCAAAGGCGGGTTTTCGAGGGCAAGGGCGTACTGCCGCAGTTGCTCAAAGGCCCTGTCGAGATTGGCATGCTTGCCCTTGTACTCCCACGCGAAGTGCCCTCGCTTCCACACGTCGGCCCATCCCGCCCGGCCCGAGTCCTTGCGCGCACCGCGCTCGAAGCAGTAGATCTGGCCTGTGGGGTCGGCTTCGGCCGGCGTGGGTTCACCCAGCAGGCGGCACAGGTCGATGAAGTGCTCCTGACTGCCGGAACTTTCCTTCAGTTCTGACCCGCGCCACTTGTCAATAAAGTCACGCGGCGTCATGGCATCGGTGGGGTAGGCCACGGTACTTGCTTGCCCTTCCATCATGGGTTTGTCCCCGTCCAAGGACCGGTTGTCTTCATTGCTTATGTTGTCCATCACCATGCAATCGGATCTTCCAAGGGAACTTCAAGAAGGATATTGCCTGAACGGTGCAACGTGATGGGGGTGCGTAACGATTTAGATACCTCCCCCCGGCGAGCCCCGATTCGCCCGTTCCAGGCGACCTGTGTTTACTTCGGGGCAAGGCCGCGCAGGTCAATTCCCTGCTCGCGGAGCAAACTAGGCAGGGTGGGTGGAGACAGTGTCACCCGCCCTGGAGTTGCAGGAGATGCAACCCGGCTCTGATCTACCGGGAACGGAACCAGGGATGACCGTCAAGCCAAGGGTAGAAGTGACGAAAGCCGGTTCGCTCCGGAGCGATGGCCGGCAAGAAGGTTGATGTGGACTGGGGCAGGCCGCACAGAGTGATTGCGGCCCACCCCAATCGGTATGTTTAGGCGTCGGCCCTTTCGATAGCGTCCTTGGCAAACTGCTCCATGACCGGCTGGAACTTGGCCATGGCTTCGTCGTAGCTCAGCGTTCCGCCCAGCCATTCGCTGGTGATCCGCCAATAGGTCTCGCCATAGTCGAAGTGCATGGATCTCATGTGGATCGTGAGCAGGAACGTCTCACCCACATCGGGCTTGAACTGCTCCAACTCGGGGCGGCCTTCAGCGCAGAAGACGGACGGCACGACACCACCGTGCTCGCGGGTCAGACGGCCCTGACCTTCGCAGGATGTGAACAGCTTCATGAAGTCGACACAGGGATCCAGTGTGCCGTTCTTCGTGGCGGTGGCAGTCATGGCGATCGTGTTGAAAGCCCCGCCCGGGTACTGGGTGGGACCTCCTTGGCCGATGGTGGCCATGCGGTCGAAGCAGAGCGGGAAACGGGCGATGGCGAAATCGAACTCCCGCAACGGATCGTTCTGCACCACCGGGTACGCGTTGCTGGTACTCCACCAGAAGGCGGCTTCGCCGCGCGCGAACAACGCCGTCATTTCTCCTGACGTCAGGCCCAGGAAGCCTTCGCTCCAGTACTGCGTCCAATCCTGCGCCATCTGGTGCATGGCCCGGAACTCCACGGAGTCGGCGGTCCAGTCGCCACGGTCAATGGCCTTGAAACGCTCGATGGATGTCACGAAGTCGTCGTTGTTGGTGTCCAGCACCGACCACTTGCCCGTGGACTTGAGGAAGCCGGAAAGGGATGTGGTCTGGATCCAGTTCCAGTAGGGAACGTTCCAGGCCAAGGACCAGGGTGTGTGGCCTGCGTCGGCAATGCGCTGGGAAATCCCCAGCATGTCGTCGAACGTCCAGCGCGGGTCGATGATCTCCGACTCGAAGTCGACTCCGGACGCTTCCAGGATGTCCAGATTGCAGAAGATCTGCACCCCGTTGATGGCCTGGGGCACACCGTAGTAATGGCTGTCAATCATGCGGTTGCGGGCATCGAAGCCCGCGATGAAGGCGTCCCGCCAGCGATCATGGCCCAGTTCGCCTTGGGGAATGTAGTGGTTGGGCTCCTCCACGTAGTCGTCGATGATGACCCAGTAGTCGGTGCCAATGTCCCGGTTCAGCCAGTTGTCCACGGCGTTCAGGATGTCGGGCATGGTGCCCGCGGCCTGCAGGGACTTCACCCACTGCTCGATGCCTTCACCTCCGGGACCCGCCACGAACTCCATGGCGTACTCCGAATGATCCGCTTCCCATTCGTCCGCCAGATTGCGGGCTTCATGAAGGTGGTCCAGACCTTCGCCGCGGGCCACTTCGGGCTGGAAGGTGCCTCCGACATAAATCTCGATGGTCTGCCTGGCGGCATCCGTACCGTCGCCCTGCGGCCCGGCAGGTTGCACACAGGCAGCCAGACCGGCAAGGGCGGCGGCTCCGGACAAACCCTGTAGAAACGTACGTCTGCTCAACTGTGCAGTCATTGTGGTCTCCTCCAAAATCTCCGATGTTGTGGACTGGAATTCTAAGGTAGGGTTCAGGACCCCTTTGATTGTCTAGGCTTTGATGGCTCCCGAGGTGACGCCGGCCATGAACTGCTTCATCCCCACGAGAAACAGCAGGAACAGAGGTACCGATGCGATCAGGTAGCCCGCAAACATGGCCCCGTATTGGGTCTGGGTCGCGCCCTGGAAATAGTACAGGCCGACGGTGATCGTCCGCTTCGAGTCGTCGGCCAGGGTGATCAAGGGCCAGATCAGGTCGTTCCAGACCTGCTGCACGCGCAGGATGGCGAGTGTGGCGAGAATGCCCTTGGAGAGCGGCAGGGCCACCATGTAGTAGGTTTGGAAGTCCCGCGCCCCGTCAATGCGCGCCGCATCGAACAGACCCTGCGGCAGGGAACTGAAGAAGGTGCGCAGGATGAACACCGCATAGGCCTGCCCGCCGGCGATGTAGGGCAGGATCAAAACCCAGTAGGTGTCGAGCAGCTGCAGTTTCCGCACCCACATGAAGGCCGGAATCAACTGTAGGATCTGCGGGATCATCATCAGAATCATCAGGCTGCCGAACAGGATTTCCTTGCCCGGGAAGCGAAAACGGGCAAAGACGAAAGCTGCCAGTGTCGTGGTGAAGAGAAAGCCCACCACCGTGAGCACGCCCACGTAGATGGTGTTGATCAGGTAGCCGCGAATTTGGTTCCAGGCCGCCACGTAGTTCTCGACGATGTGGGGGGGCCATGCGGGAATCCAGTAGCTGTGCAGGAACTGGGAATAGGACTTGGTGGACGTGATCACCATGAAGACGAACGGATAGAGGGTGAGGATGACCAGCAGCACCAGCACCACGGACACGACGAAGTCGGTGACGTGGCGCGGTTGCCGGGTTTGACTGGTCCGCAACGACAAGGCCGAGGCGGTTTCCGAAGTGGAGATGGTGGACATGGAGTGAGAATGGCCCGGGCCGGTCAGTAGGTGACGTCGGTTTCCTTGAGGAGCTTGTTGTTGATCCAGGTTAGGGCCAGCATGACGACCAGCAGCACCACGCCGATGGCGGAGGCGTAGCCGAACCGATCCGCCAGGAACGCGCGCTGGTACATCCACAGGCCCGGCACCATGGTGGCGTACCCCGGGCCGCCATTGGTCAGGACCAGCATGCCGCCGAAGTTCTGGAGCGTGAAGATGGTGGTGATGATGATCAGGAGCTTGAACTGGCCGAACAGCAGCGGCAGATCCACCCGCATCACCCGTTCCCAGATGCTGGCGCCGTCGATCTTGGACGCGTCCAGAACATCGCCCGAGATGTTCTGCAGGCCGGCATAGTAAATCAGCATGGCAATGGCGTCGATCCAGGGGAAGCCCACCAGCAGGACCGAGATCAGGGCGATCTTGGGATCCGCCAGCCAGGCATGCTGCCACTCGGTCAGGCCCAGCAGCTCCAGCAGTGCATTCAGGACTCCCAAGGGTCTGGGGCCCATGATGAAGCGCCAGACCAGGGTGACCACGATGCCCGGCACCACGATGGGGAGGATCAGCAGAAAACGGTACCAGTACTGACCCCGCTCGCTGCGCAGATTGAAAATGAACTCCGCCGCCAGCATCGGGAAGATGAGAACCTTGATCAGGGCTGCGGCCAGGATGATCCCGATGTTCTTGAGGGATGCGACAAAGATAAAGTCCGTGAGAAGGGTTTGGAAGTTTTCCAGACCTACCCAGGTGGCAATGCCGGCACCGTTCCAGCGCGTGAAGGCATGAAACACCGCGGAACCGGCCGGGTAGTAGCGAAAGATCAGGATGAAGGCGAAGGTCGGTGCCAGGAAGAGGTACAGGTGCCAGGACTTCCTGAGTTCCGACCAGAGGTTTTGCGCTGGATTCATCGAAGTCGGTTGCGGCAACCCCAACCGTGAAGGGAAAACAAGGGACACCGCTCCTGGAACAAACTGCAATCGGGCAACGTTCGCAAGTCGGCTCAACCCAGAGTACCACTAGTGTGCAGGTCGCCGAATCTCGGTGCACACACCGGTTTCAAATGCCGGTTTCAGACCACCACGGGAACAAAGTCGAACCGATCCACGTCGACCAAGCCGAGGTCCGTGATCTTGAGTGATGGGATGACCTCCAAGCCCATGAAGCTCATCGCCATCAGCGGATCATGCATGCGGCAACCCAGGTTTGAGGCGGCCGCCTGAAGTTCGCGGTACTGCTCCCTGACCTGCCCCATGGGTGCGTCGGTCATAAGGCCCGCCACCGGCAGGGGCATGTTGGCCAGGACCTGACTTTCCGAAGTCACCACAATGCCGCCCTGAAGTTCGGCCGCCGCACGGGCGGCGGTGTGCATGGCCGCGTCGGATGCACCGATTACGACCAGGTTGTGGTGGTCGTGGGCAATCGTGCCGGCCATGGCGCCCGACTTGAGACCGAATCCCTGAATGAAGCCCGTGGCCATTGTTCCCTTGCGCCCGTGTCGTTCGATGACGGCTATTTTGAGCACGTCCTGGCTCGGGTCCGCTTCCAGACAACCGTCGGTTACGCGCAATGTGAAGTGCCGTGCCTCCGTAACGATCTGGTTCTCGATGGACCCGATCACGCGCACGGTTGCCTCGCCCGCAGCTGATGGCCCGGGTACGGCAAAGTCCACGCCGTCCCAATCAATCCTGACGGTTCCACCGACTCCGTCCGGCAGGACCGCGGATGCCGGATTGGATGCGTCCGGCATGTGGCCGTCGTCCAGCACCACCTTGCCTCCGGCCACGACCCAGGCCGGTTCCAGGGCTTCAAGATCACGCCAGACGACCAGGTCCGCACGGCGGCCCGGCGCAACGGCGCCCCGGTCCCGCATGCCGAACCATTCGGCGGGGTTCAAGGTGGCCATGGTCAGGGCGGCAACCGGGTCCAGGCCGCCTGCAATGGCCCTGCGCACGGGAAAGTCCACACTCCCTTCGGTGAGCAGGTCGTCCGGAATGCGATCATCGGTGCAGAAGCAGATCCTGCGCCTGTTGTATGCGTCCACAATGGGCAGCAGGGCATCCAAATCGCGGGTGATGGTGCCTTCCCTGATCAGGATGTACATCCCGCGCGCCAGCTTTTCCAAAGCTTCGTCGGCCGTCGTGCATTCGTGGTCGCTGCCGATGCCGGTGGCCAGGTAGGCATTGAGTTCCTTGCCCGACAGGCGCGGTGCATGCCCGTCCACCACCTCGTCCTGGAACGCCTCCAAAATGGCCAGGCAGCGATCATCGCCCAGGAACACCCCGGGATAGTTCATCATCTCGGCCAGTCCGTGTACCAGACCTTCCTCGTGCAGTTCCTGCAGGACGGCCGCATCCAGGTTGGCTCCGCTGGTTTCCAAGTGACAGGCCGGCACACAGGAGGGGGCCATCAGCTTGATGTCCAGATCAGTGGCCTGGCTGCGTTCGTGCATGAAGACAACGCCTTGTACGCCGCAAACATTGGCAATCTCGTGGGGATCGGCCATAACGGTCGTGACGCCCCGGGCCAAGACCGCCCGGCTGAACTCGCCCGGCGTGCACAGGCTGCTTTCGATGTGGACATGCGCGTCGATCAGGCCGGGGGAAATGGTCAACCCCTTGCAGTCGATGGTGTGCGGGCCTTGATAGTCGGGCGCGATGCCTGCGATGAGACCATTGGCCACCGCGACGTTTGCTTCCTCGAACCCGCCGGTGAAGACGTTGAGGATCCGCCCGTTGGCCAACACCAGGTCCGGCGCGGCCTCCCCGCGGGCGACTTCAGTCAAATGCTTGAGATTCGCGGACATTGATGGCTCCAAGCCCTGTCCGGGCAGCGGAAATCGGGATTCGTGACCGGCTCACACACCGGTGGAAGGGCCATTCTACGATCGGATTCCGTGGACGTCCCCCTGCTCGGACGGCGACCTTGGATGTGTACTTCGGGGGTTTGGCAGGCAGTCATTTGCGGCCGCGCCCGGACCGCCGTTCGAATTGCGCACTGCGCAGGGGACGCTCCAATGTGTGGTTCAGGTACTCCCGCATGATGTTGCGGGCCTCCGCAAGAGCCGACGGCGCCACGCGCCGGGTGCTTACCTCCTCCCAGGTGCTGCGTTGCAGGAACCGCAGGATCTTGAACACGTCCAGTGGCATTGACCGGCCACCGGGCATGGCGGCAAGGCAGGTCGGGCAAAGGATGCCGCCTTCCCCGGTGGAGAAGCCCCAGGGTTCGGGACGGGCTTCCGTCCCGCAACCGACACAGAACTCCAAAGCCGGTTCAAAGCCGGCTGCCGACAGCATGTGCAGTTCCAGCCAGCACAGGGGCAGGTCCGGGTGATCCGGTTCGGCATCGATCTCCGTCAGGACCGTCAGCAGGGATCCGAACACCTCTTCCGCCAAGTCCGACTCCTCGCCCTCGACGGTCAGGCTGTAGACCAGTTCGCAGGCATAGCTCGAAGCCACAATGGATGTCAGGGATTCCCTGCAGGCCTGAAACGGATTCAGCAGTTGAACTTCGCCCACAAACGGCAGGAACTTGGACTGTTGCAGCTGGATGCGGACCAGCATGAAGGGCTCCACCTTGCCCGACTTGCGGCTGGCCGGCTTGCGTGCGCCGCGAGCGAGAACATCCAATCGGCCAAGGTCCGGGGTCAGCAGCGTCAATATCCGATCCGCCTCGCGATGGTCGCGGGAACGCAGGATCAAGGCTTCGCAGGTGTGCAGGCGGCTTGGAAGCATCAGAGAGTACTGGGCGAACAATCGGCAATATGGTCTTTGGGATATGCGGATCTTCCAGTGGCACGTCGGTGGTGTCAAACGAAACGGGCTGATCACCTGTTCCATATTGGCTATGAAGGCCTGCTTGTCCTCAAGGTAGGCAATTCAACCAGTCCGCGGTGCCCATTGCGCCACTTGGCCGTGTCCCCGAGTGGATCGCCGGCTCAGGTACCGCACCAAACTGCGTGGTCCCGCCGTACCGTGGTTGGGTAACAAGGCAATCACATTCTCATTTTGGTTGCGTCACCGGCAGAAAGGATTGACATGCTGAAAGATTGCGACTCTTCACTGCTCTGATGAAATGCGTCCATTGGAGCATTGTGGCTGCGCTTAGGCCGATTTGGAGCCTGAGTTGCAGGTTCAAGGACCTGCCAATACAGAATGCGAATGCCTTTGCGTCGCTCCCCATTGAGGTGAATTCCAAAGTGATACACTGATGTCCACTTGCTCCCCGCCCGACATGCCGAAAGGCCTCGAGCGGGGTTTTTTTATTGGCCAATGGACAACCAGCCTACACAGTCTGATTCGGGGTAAGACGGTACTCACGGAACCATACGACTGCCGTGTATGAACTGCACGGTGCCACTTCCCAGCCTGTCCGTTGGAAAACATTCGGCTACCGGACAGCGTTCGCGGCCACCGGTGACCGCGAATAGCTTGCACCATACGCTGGGCAATGTAGGTCAGAGGGAACGCCTGACGCATGCACCGGGGCCACGCCCAGGGCAATCTCTATGAGGGAACCGCAAATGGGTATTGGTCTCCGGCCGTATCCATGTTGTGTCTGAGCCTGATCCGCGCGGTGAACTGAAATCTGTCCTTGGAACTCTCAAAGGCTTCTCCGTTGACACCGCCGGTGGAATGCGGCAACAGACGGCCGAGATGCGGCTGGTACGATCGGTCATGCATCAAAATCCCAGCTTTGCCCTGCACCCCCCATGTTGACAACATCCGTGATTGGAGCCGGCATGGGTGGCACTGCCAGCCTGAAGGCGCTGGAGAATTCGCCCCACTACAACCTGCGCGCTGTGGCGGATATCTCCAAAGCTGCCCGTGCCCAAGTCCGCAAGCAGTTTGCCGGTGTCGACACGTTTAGTGACTGGCAGGCGATGTTCCGGGAATGTCCTACGGATGTGGTCGTGGTCTCCGTGCCGCCGGCCCTGCACCGGTCTGCGGTCATGGATGCCCTTGAACTGCCGCTGCGGGGCATTCTGGTCGAAAAGCCGTTGGGTCACTGCCTGGCCGACGGCCGCACCATCCTGAACGCCATCCGGGCGCGGGGCCTGCCGATTTGTGTGCCGCACGGTCTATTGGTGAGGACAACGCCAATGAAGGTTCTGGACCATGTTGCCAACGGGGACATCGGCAGGGTCCAGCTGATCGAAATCCGTTGCACCGGCTGGGACATCATCAATGCCGGCATCCATTGGCTCGACTTCTGCATCACGGCCCTGAACTCGCCGGACATGGACCACGTGATGGCCCTGTGCGACACCTCCAGCCGCACCTATCGGGACGGCCTGCAGGTGGAGACGGTGGCCGCGACCTACGCGGTGACCCGCGAAGGAACCCGCATCGTGATGCAAACCGGGGACTTTGTGGACATCGGACAGCCGGGACGGGACACGCTGATGCGCTTCTGCGGTGACAAAGGCACGATCGAGTTTTGGCCTTGGTCCGAGGGGTATCGCATCGTGAACGCCGACCATCCGGGTGGGGCGGACCTCACGCCCGCGGACCTTGAGGCCCGTACCCCGCATCAGGTACACCTCGACAATCTGGCCCTTCAGATCGATGACGGTACGGCGGACTACACGATCGCAGAGGATTCGCTCAAGGCACTCGAGATCTGCGATGCCGCCTACCAGTCAAGTTTCCACCAATGCCGCGTAAACCTCCCGCTGGACGACTTCGTACCGCCGCCGGTCCGGGACTGGCATCCCGGCCAGCCCTATGCCGGAACGGGTGGTGGTCGAAACGGGCGGGAGCTGCCCGGTAGGCCCTGAACGTGCCCGACAGGATTCGCTTCGGGCTGGTTGGGGCTGGTGGGCGTTCCGACTTCTTCCTGCGCATTGCCCGTCGCATGCCGCAACACTTCGAGGTGGTGTGTGTACAGGTTCGGGATCCGGTCAAGGGGAAGGCTTATGCCGACCGGTGGCAGCTGCCCGTAGTCAACACCTTCTCGGAACTGCTGGAACGGGAGGAACTGGAGTTCGTGCTCGTATCGGTCAGCCAACCCGCCGCTGCGGAGGTGATCGCGTCGGTGGCGTCAACCGGCATGCCGGTCCTGACCGAAACCCCGCCCGGCCAGACCGTGGCCGAACTGGAACGGCTCACGGCCCTGACGCGCAACGGCGCACACATCCAGGTGGCGGAGCAGTACCAGTTTCAGCCTCTGCATGCGGCCCGCATCGCGCTGGCCCGCGACGGCCGCTTGGGGGACATCACGCAGGTACAGGTGTCGGCGGCGCATGGCTACCACGGTGTCAGTTTGATGCGGCGCATGCTTGGCGTGGGCTTCACGGACGCGACGATACACGCCTTCGGCGTCGAGTCCCGCCTGTTGGCCAGTCGCCGCCGATCGTCTCGTCCCGCTGCCGACCAATTTCAGGACTCCCACCAGATCCTGGCACTGTTCGAGTTCGACTCGGGACAGTCCGGTCTCTTCGACTTCACTTGGGACCAGTACTGGTCCTGGGTGCGGGCGCCGCGCGTCCTGATCCGCGGTACGCGCGGTGAAATTGTGCAGGAGCGCATTGCATGGCTCAGGGACTCGCAGACACCGATGTCCCTTCCTCTGGAGCGCGTGGATGGCGGCCGTTTGGGATTCCTGGAGGGGTATCACCACCACGGGATTCAGGTCGGCGAAGAGTGGGTCTATCGCAATCCAACGGTGCCGGCGCGGCTGTCCGACGACGAAATCGCCGCGGCGGACTGTCTGCTGCGCATGGGTGCGAACGTGCGCGCAGGCGGCCGCTTCTACGACCTCGCGCAGGGCGCGCAGGACCAGTACCTGACCCTGCTCATTGAGGAATCGGTGCGGACCGGGGCAACGGTCCGGTCGAGACCACAGGCTTGGATCGGTTAACGCAAACAGCCGCCAAACCATGAGGCTTGGCGGCCGCCATTGGTACCCCCAAGGGGATTCGAACCCCTGTCGCCAGCTTGAAAGGCTGGTGTCCTAGGCCAGACTAGACGATGGGGGCGTGTCCCGGTCCAGGATCCGGCATTATAGGCGCGGAATGGCTTGGAGCGCAGAAATCAGCCACGCCGGAACCGATCCGGACATGATGGTTGCGGTGCAATGTGATTGCCCCGGTCTATTGGGTTTGTCTTGCAGCGTCCGGATCAGCATATGATCCAAGCCGAGGTGTAGGGTGAGTCCGCGTCATTGGAACCTCGTGCGCCTTATCGACACCAACAGGTGCAATATGACCGTTTCGCCCCCGGTCCTGCGGCCACTCCCGGATCCGCCCCGTCGCAAGCCCGACGAACTGATGGCCAACTTCAAGCACTTGACCATCAACGGCTGTGCGCTGCACCTGGCCCGGCACTTCGGCCATCCCGAGACCGCCCTGCTGGGAGGCGACCTGTACCTGGCCCCCTTCCCGCCCCACTGACATGACGGGGATCCGGTATCCCGACCTGATGATTGCCTTCGATGTGGATCCAGAAGCCTACGACCGGCACAACGCCTACATCATCTCGGAGCAGGGCAAGCCGCCCGACTTCATCCTGGAGATTGGCTCACCATCCACCGGACGGGTGGACGTGGAGGAGAAACGGGACGACTACGCGGCTCTGGGCGTTCCGGAATACTGGCGTTTCGACGAGACGGGGCAGAACCACGGCACTCGCCTGGCCGGGGACCGTCTGGTGGATGGGGTCTACCAACCGATTGTTGTCGTGGAGCTGGAGGAGGATGTTCTGCAGGGTCGGAGCGAGGTCCTGCGCCTGGACCTGCGCTGGGAACACGGTCGGCTGCGGTGGCACGACCCGGCAACGGGTTTGCACATCACCACCTACGATGATCAGGCGGCGCGCGCTGATGAAGCGGATGCACGCGCCGCAAGAGATCGTGCACACGCCGATGAGGCAGATGCACGGGCCGACAAGGCCGAAGCCGCGGCCCGCGCCGCAGCGGAACAGATCCGCGCGCTGAAAGCACAACTTCGGCGTCGGGATTCCCAACAGGAATGAACTGAATCGGCTATCGCTGTAGTGCTATTGCAACTGCGACTGACTGCGGGGACGGCAGGACCGTTGCACCCAGGCAGCCCTAGCCGGTCCGAGCCCGACAACGAGTCGGGCACATCACCCCTTTGAACTGCTGGAGACATGGTTCTCCTCTGCACGCCTCCACACACCCGAAACGCGGTCTTTCGATGGTGGCCCGAGATGCTGTCGCAGAGCTGCAATCGGGTGTATGCCTCGCGGAACCCCCAAAACGCGTCCCTGCTCCGGAACACGCCAAGGGACATCGCTGCCAGGCGTGCACCAGCCGGTTGGAATCCCAGGGGCCTGTTGCAACGGGATACGATGGCTCCGGTCGCGTGGAAGCCCTCTTGGTGTCGGGTTTCAGTAGTCCGGGGTCGTAACTGGTGTGGAGAACCCCACCCTGTTGGCAGGCTCGGATCAAACCTGCCAATTCCGTCCTGCCCCGTTGTCCGGCGTCGGCGCGGTCAGACCGTGATGTCCACGATCCGGCCCGTGTCCTTTTCCATCAGAATCATCTTGACCCGGCCGTCCGGCATGGTCTCCTGCTTGACGATGTTCTTGCCTTCGTACTCCGCAATCTCACGGTGAATCGGATCCGCCTTGCCATGCCGCCAGTCAACGTCCACCGGCACCCAAGTGCGTTCCTTGGCCGACCGATAGCAGGCGTCCATGATGCAGTTCACCACGTAGCCGTCGTAGAAGTCCTCGGTCGGGCTGGTGCCCTGTTCCAGGCTGTTGAACATGTCCGTGAACATGTCGGTGTAGCCCAGCTCGACAATCTCGTCGCCGACCGGGAAGAGCCAGCCGCTCTCCACCTCCGACTTCTCCGCCACGTAGCCTGAACCCTCGCCGGAGGTGAACATCTCGAAGCCGGTGCGCAGGAAGTGGTTGAGCCAGATGGTGCCTTCCGTGCCGGAGATTTCGTCCCGCAGGTCCATGCCTCCCCGGAAGGTCCAGCTGACCTCGAACTGGCCGACCGCGCCGCTCTCGAAGCGGATCCAGACCATGGCCGTGTCCTCGGCCTGGATGGGGTGCACCATCGTGTCGTGCCAGCACATCACCTCGACCGGTCGGTTGTGCTTGCCCACATAGCTGCGGATGATCTCGATGCAGTGGCATCCCAGATCGATGACCGCGCCGCCGCCGGCCTTCTCGGCATCGAAGAACCAGGCGCTGTGGGGACCGGGGTGCGTCTCCCGCGAGCGCGCCACCAGGACATCCCCGATGGCGCCGTCCTGCACGGACTTGATCGCCTTCAGGGCCTTGGGGGCGTAAACCAGGTCCTCAAGGTATCCATGGAAGACACCGGCATCCTCGACCACCTTCAGAATCTCCGCCGCTTCGGCTCCGTTGCGGGCCAACGGCTTGGTGCAGAGAATCGCCTTGATGTTGGGGGCCGCAACCGCCTTTTGGATTGCCTCCAGGTGCATGAAGTTCGGCAGACCGATGACAACCGCCGTCACTCCCGGGTGGTTGAGGGCCTCGTCGATGTCGGTGGTCCAGGCCGGCACGCCCCATTCCGCGGCGGACTGCCGGGCTCTTTCCTCCGAGCGGGACTGCACGATTGTGACTCGGTCCCGATTGCGCTGGCCGTTCAGCGACTGTGTATAGAACATGCCGATCAGGCCGGTCCCCAGCATGGCAACGTTCTGCATGGGTGCTCCTCCGGGTTTCAGGGTGTTTGGACTTGGACAGGAAGGCGCGTGCAGGTTGGGAGCCCCGCGCCGGGAGTCCATTTTACTGTCAGGCCCCGGCAGCGCCCGGCCCCCGGTACCGCGGGACGCGCACCAGCAGGACCAGCAGCAACATCAACACCGCCGTGCCGCCGAGGGCGAAGAACCAGATGACGTACGGGCCGATGTAGTCGAACATCTGGCCGGTGATCCACGGCGTTACGAAGAATGCGGTCCCGGAGCCGATGTACATGTAGCTGGTGACCCGGCCCTCGGCCGGCAGGTACCGGGGCGCCAGGTTGAGCGCGCCGGGAAACAGGTTGGCGAACCCGGCTCCAATCACGATCATGGCCGTGTGCAGGACCGGCAGCGACTGTGGAAAGGCCAGGACGGCCAGGCAGCCCAGGGTCACAAACAGGAGACTGACGGCAATCAGGCGGGCAATGGACACACGCCGCAGCAGGGGCACGCTCGCGAGCCGGGTCACGATGATCCCGAGAAAGAACTCGGAATTGATCAGGCCGCCCGTGACTTCGTCGGTCAGGTCGAGTTCGAGGATGTAGGCCAGCAGCCAGGTGGACACCGACAACTGGAGGGCGGCGGCCATGAACAGCATGGCGGACAGCAGGAACATGGGCCACGGCGACAGCGGGTACCGTGCCTCATGCCGCGGACGAACCGGCTCGGGACTGGGCAGGCGGACGTAGGCAAGGGAAATCGACAGCAGGGCCAGGGCGATGACCGCGTAGGACGCGGTGAGATCGCCGGTCAGGTCGTGGAAGAAGACAATCACCAACGGAGCAAGCAGCGCGCCGACGCCCCATACGAAGTGGAGGCCGGTCATGTACGGCGCGACGCGGTTGCGGAACAGCCAGACGATCAGGACGTTGAACCCGATGTCCAGTGTGCCCTCCAACAACCCCACCACGCTCAGGAGGCCGACCAGCCACCAGAAGAGGGGAACGTGGGGAATCGCCAAGGTCAGGACGGCGGCCACCGCGGCACAGACCTGCAGCATGCCGTGGGGCCGACCGCGGTCGGCCAGGCGGCCGGCCAGGAACGAACCGACCAGGAAGCCGGCCGCCCGCGCCGTGACCAGCAGGCTGACCTGGGCCAGGGAGACCTGTAGTTGATCCGCCAGAAAGGGCAGGGCCGGTCCCAGCGCGATCTGGCTCACGCCGAGCGCGGCGAACGACAAGTAGTAGGCCGTCGTGGCCCGGAAGGCGTAGGGGGTCAGGCCCAGGCGCGCCAGCATGGGGGGTGCGGTGGGAAAGCCGTCGCCGGGGTGGTCACGCGGCGGCCTTCAGGTCATGGCGCGGCATCTGTCCCAAGGCATACAGCAGCAGCAGACTGAGTATGGTGCTCCCCAGGGAGAAGTGCCAAATGATCTGGGGCCCCACCGCCTCGAACAACTGCCCGGTAATCCACGGCATGGACAGAAAGCCCAACGAGGCCCCTGCGTACATCCAGCTGGTGACGCGCCCTTCGGGCGGCAGATGGTTTGGGGCCAGGCTAAGGCAGCCGGGGATGAGGGGTGCAAACCCTACGCCGATCAGGACGACCGCAATCCAGAGAACCGCCAGCGACGCCGGCATGGCCAAGGCCAACAGGCAGCCTGCGGCAAGGGCGAACAAGCCTCCGTAGAGAATCTGCGCAATGGTGAACCGCCGCAGGAGGAATATGCTTGCGAGGCGCGCGCCAAGCATCCCCAGGAAGAGGCTGGAGTTGAGATAGCCCCCGGTGATCGCGTCGGCCAGATCCTGCTGGAGCACGTACGCGAGAATCCAGGTGGCCACAACAATCTCGCTGGTGGCCGCCAGAAACATCATGGCGATCAGCGTGATCATCGGCCGGGGCGGGATGCGATAGCGCGTCTCCTTCCGATCGCGGATGGGGGCGGGACTGGGCAGGCGGATGAACAGGAGCAACATGGCCAGCAGGATGCCCGCGATGACGGTGAAGGACAGGCGCAGGTCGCCCGTGAGCTCCACGAACGTGACAATGATCAGGGGTGCTGCCAAGGCACCGAGACCCCAGATGAAGTGGAGACCGGTCAGGAAGGGCGCGAACTTCTCCCGGAACAGCCAGACAATTACGATGTTGCCCCCTACGTCGATCCCGCCCACGAATGTTCCCATCAGGAACAGGCACACCAGCAGAAGGGGAAAGACTGGCACGTTGGGGACCGTCAGGGCACAGGCGGCGCTGGCCAGCAGGCAGAACTGAAACAGACCGTGGGCCCGGACGCGGTCGGTCAAGGGCCCGGCCAGGAAGGAACCCAGCATGAATCCGGCCGACTGGGCGACCACCAGGCCGCTGGCTTCGGCCAGCGTGACCTGAACCTGGTGGCTCAGGAAGGGCAGTGCCGGTCCCACGGAGGCGGTGACCACACCCAGGCCGATGAAGGACAGGTAGTAGGCGCCCGTGGCCCGGAAGGAGTAGGGCGTCAGACCCAGGCGCGCCAGCATGGGAGTTGCCGTTGGCAGGCGGGTGCCGGGACGATCATGTGGTGGCGGCCGTCAACCCGGGCAGGACATAGCGCGGCATCTGTCCCAAGGCATACAGCAGCAGCAGGCCGAGTATGGTGCCGCCGAGGGCGATGGGCCAAATGACCTGGGGGCCCACCGACTCGAACAATTGCCCGGTGATCCACGGCATGGTCAGACGTCCGAACGAAGCTCCGGCGTACAGCCAACTGGTAACTCGCCCTTCAGGTGGCAGGTAGGTCGGGGCCAGGCTGAGGCAGCCGGGAAAGAGAGACGCAACCCCTACCCCGATCAGGATGACGGCAATCCAGAGGACCGCCAGCGATGAGGGCATGGCCAGTGGCAACAAGCTGCCTGCGGCGATGGTGAACAGACTTCCGTACAGGATCTGCGCCATGGTGAATCGCTGGAGGAGGAACATGTTTGCGAGGCGCGCACCGAGCATCCCCAGGAAAAAGCTGGAATTGAGGTAGCCCCCGGTGATCGTGTCGGCCAGGTCCAGCTGGAGCACGTACGCGAGGATCCAGGTAGACACAACAATTTCGCTGGTACCTGCCAGAAACATCATGGCGACCAGCGTGACCATCGGCCGGAGCGGGATGCGATAGCGCGTCTCCTTCCGATCGCGGATGGGGGCGGGACTGGGCAGCCGAATGAACAGCAACGACATGACCAGCAGGATGGCCGTGATGATGGTGTAGGACAGGCGCAGGTCGCCCGTGAGATCCACGAACGTGACAATGATCAGGGGCGCGGCCAAGGCACCGAGACCCCAGATGAAGTGGAGACCGGTCAGGAAGGGCGCGAACTTCTCCCGGAACAGCCAGACAATCACGATGTTGCCTCCTACGTCCACCCCGCCCACGAACGCCCCCAACAGGAACAGGCACACCAGCAGGAGGGGAAAGTCAGGTATGTTGGGGACCGCCAGGGCGCAGGCGGCGCTGACCAGCAGGCAGAACTGCATCAGTCCGTGGGCCCGGGCGCGGTCGGTCAAGGGTCCGGCCAGGAAGGAACCCAGCATGAATCCGGCCGACTGGGCGACCACCAGGCCGCTGGCTTCGGCCAGCGTGACCTGAACCTGGTGGCTCAGGAAGGGCAGCGCCGGTCCCACGGAGGTGGTGACCACGCCCAGGCCGATGAAGGACAGGTAGTAGGCGCCCGTGGCCCGGAAGGAGTAAGGCGTCAGGCCCAAGCGTGCCAGCATGGGAGATACCGTTGGGAAGCCGTTGCCGGGACGATCACGCAGCGGCGCCGGCCTTCAGGCCGGGCAGGACATAGCGCGGCATCTGTTCCAGGGTGTACAGCAGTCCAAGTTTGAGCAGGGCGCCGCCCAGGGCGAAGTGCCAAATGATGTGGGGCCCCACGGACTCGAACAACTGGCCCGTGATCCACGGCATGACCAGAAAGCCGAAGGATGCTCCGGCATACATCCAGCTGGTCACGCGCCCTTCCGGCGGCAGATAGGTCGGGGCCAGGTTCAGGCAGAAGGGAAAAAGGGACGCAACCCCGACGCCAGCCAGGACGACCGCAACCCAGAGGACTGCCAGCGAGGCAGGCATGAACAGTGGCAACAGGCTGCCGGCCGCGATGGTGATCAGGCTGCCGTACAGAACCTGCGAGATGGAAAACCGCCGGACGAGGAAGATGCTGACGAGGCGCGCGCCGATGATCCCCAGGAAAAAGCTGGAGTTGAGGTAGCCGCCGGTGATTTTGTCGGCCAGGCCCAGCTCCAGGACATAGGTAAGAATCCAGGTGGCTACTACCAGTTCAATGATGCCCGCCAAAAACAACATCGCCACCATCATGAACATGGGCTTGGGCGGGATGGGATAGCGCGCCTCCTCACGGTCCCGAATGGGCGCGGGGCTGGGCAACCGCACGAACAGCAGCGACATGACCAGCAGCACGCCCGTGATGATCGTGTAGGACAGGCGCAGGTCGCCGGTGAGTTCCACGAATGTGACGATGATCAGGGGCGAGGCCAGGGCGCCGATGCCCCAGATGAAGTGGAGACCGGTCAGATAGGGAGCGAATTTCTCCCGGAACACCCAGACAATCACGATGTTGGCTCCCACGTCCACCCCGCCCACAAAGGTGCCCAGCAGGAACAGGCATGCCAGCAGGGCCGCGAGGTCCGGGAGGCTGGGGATGGCCAACGTGCAGGCGGCGCTGGCCAGCAGGCAAATCTGCAACAGGCCGTGGGCCCGGACCCGGTCGGCCAGGCGGCCCATCAGGAACGAGCCCAACATGAACCCGGCCGACTTGGCCACGACCAGGCTGCTGGCCTCGGCCACCGTAACCTGCACCTGGGCACTCAGAAAGGGCAGCGAGGGGCCGATCGACGCGGAGACCACGCCCAGGCCGATGAAGGAAAGGTAATAGGCGGCCGTGGCGCGGAAGGAGTAGGGTGTCAGGCCAAGGCGTGTCAGCATGGGGGCGCGCAGCCGGGCCGGAAACCCGCTCCGTAGGGGTGGGCCGGCCGGACCGCGATCCGGCCGGGAAGGGGCATTAGAAGGTCGTAACGACTTCCTGCACAGTGCCGGTCTCGGCGGACAGGTAGGCCTTGTCGAAGACCTCGATCACGTGCCGGGCGTGCTCCGGCGTGGACAGGGTGGGCTTGTCGTACAGCAGCAGGTCCACGAGCTGCATGATGTCCTCGTAGACGTGGGCCTCCTCCTGCTCCTGATGCGGACCCACGACATGGGGCAGGGATCCATTCAGGTTGTAGCCGCCGTGCTTGGTGTCCTCGTCCCGGCCGGGATAGTCGATCATCTCGCCGTTGAACATCGGACCCGAGATTGTGCCTCCGGTGCCGAACAGCGTGATACGGCCGTCCGCGCGCGGCGCGCCCGCGGCCACACCGTAGACGAAGCCGAAGAGGTTGTCGCCGAAGTCGACCACGATCAATGTGCTGTCGTCCATGTCGGTCGGCAGCATCTCGCCCCTGAACTCCCGCTCATGGATGCGCACGCCGGACATGGCGGTCACCCGCTTCACGGGGCCCAGGATGCCGGTCGTGGCGTGGAGGCCGTAGACCGTCATGTCGTAGAGAGGTCCGCCGCCTGGCTTGCGGAAGTACCAGGCCGGATTGATGTTCGAGAGGGGATCGTCGCCGTGGCGCACCGTTTCCTGTTCGTGGTAGGTGCTGAAGGCCGAACCGCAGATGGCCCAGGTAAGCGTGCCCAGGTCCCCGCGCTCAATCATGCGCTTGATTTCCTGGTGCACCGGACGAATCATCTCGCCGGGGCTGGCCACGATTTTGACCCCCTTGGCCTCGGCCGCCGCCATCAGCGTGTCGGCTTCGGCCTTGGTCGTGGTCATGGTCTTGTTGAAGTGCATGTGCACTCCCGCCTCGACCGCCTGCATGCCCTGTTCGAAGTGCAGGCCGATGGGCGATGCGATGGAGACCGCGTCCACGGTCCCGGACGCCAGCAGTTCCTCGTAGGTCTCGAAGTGGTTGGGAATGTCAAACCGCTCCGATGCCGCCGCGGCCCGGCCCGGCGCCGGATCGCAGACCGCCGTCATGCGCACCCGGTCATGGACATCCTCCATCGCCAGATGGGGCATGATGCCGCGCACGGCGATGCTGCCGGCGCCGACGACGCCCATTCGTACTATCTCGGCCATGGTTGGGTTCCTGTGTGCTTGCGGTAAAGGCGATGCAACATGTGTTCCGCAGAGATTGTAGCCTGCCGGAAGGGTGGCGGCTTGCCGACGGCAACGGGAAGACAGATCCTCAGCGGGTCAGTTGTTGCAGGGCGTAATAGACCGGGAGCGGTTCCCATTGGTTGTTCACAATGCCCCACAGGGCTCTTTCGGTGGTCGGGGCGACCACCCGGAAGTTCAGGTTCCAGAGGAAGGCGGGGCCCGTCCAGCCCCATGCCTCCATCATCCGGAAGGCCTGCACCGTCCATTCCGCCTGCTCGGCCTCGCTGTTGTCGTTGGCGTACAGGTAGGCCGCGTGGATGTTGTCCGCACTGTTCCGGAATGAAGGCCAGCCGAATTCGGTCGGAACGATGGGCAGGTGGCCTGCTCCGTGGCGCACCAGCAGTTCCCGGTACCCTTCCATGGTGGAGCGGAAGCTCCAGGAGTGGTGCGGATTGTCGCAGGGGCCGTTGAAGAACTCGTTGCCCGTCGTCTGGATGGCCGCACAGGCCTCCTCCCACGTGGCGTGGGGCGGAACATTGAACCCGTGCGGATGGGCTCCGATGGCATCCACATGCTCGGCCAGGCCTCCCTGCAGCATCTGTTCCAGGTAGACGAAGTCGTCCACCGACACGCCGGTGATGCTGGCTGCAGGGGTTAGGGCGCCCGAAACGATGTATATGCCGGGACAGTGTTGGCGGATCGCCTGCGAGGCCGGAATCAGAACGGCCAGGTAGTCGCTGCCGTGCATGTCCCGGTCTCCGGTCTCCACATAGTAGTTCTGCTCGTTCCAGACTTCGATGGCCGCCACCTTGCCGCAATAGCGCCGGGCCAGTTCGCCGATGAAGCCGGCCAGGGCGGCCGGGTCCTTGGGATAGCCCGCCACGAATTTGTCGTCGTTGAGTTCGCGGGCCCAGCGCGGGGTGGCCGTAACGCTGAGCAGCAGCTTGATGTTGCGGCGGCCGGCATCGGCCACCAGCGCGTCCAACTCCGTGCGACTGCTCGTGAACTGGTAGTAGCCGGGGGTGCGTTCGAAGTCCTCCCAGCGGATCTGGGTCTTCAGCCACGTGAAGCCCAGGTCCTGGACCGCGTCTAGGATTTGCCTGCGATTTCGGGTACCCACATCGATTACGTGGGCCTGGATGCCGTAGGCGAAGGGCAGACCCGACGGCAGTGGGGATCCGCTGGTCGACGTCTGGGGAGATGCGTTTGGGGTGGCCACGGTCTCGTCGGAACTGCCCGTATTCGCAACGGAGTCGGACACAACATCCTGAACAGGCGGTTCGGGAATGACGTCGGCCACCGGAAGGTTCCTTGGGACATTGCGCACCAGCGCCGCCCAAATCCAAGAGCCGTCCGCGAGTGCCAGCCAGGAACCGTCCCGATTGCGCGCCACCGGCGTCACGGGCGTGTCCGCTTCCAGCCATCCGGCCCTTGGGAAATCGGTGCCGGGGCCTTCCCGCAGGTTGGAGACCCGGTTGGTTGACGGACCGTCCGCGTCTTCTTCCACGGTGGCCGCAGGGGTTGGAGTTGCGGTATGGACAGGCGCTCGGGTTGGTACCGGCTCGGCCACCGCGGTGGCCGTCGGCTGGGGAGTCGCGGTAAAGGTGGGCACGGGTACCGGAGCCCGGGGCTGGTTCGCGGCGGGCACAGGCGTGTTCTGCAAGTCCACTTGACAGGCGGCAAGGAGCAGTGATGCCAGCACCCCGATCACAATGGCTTTTTGCATGGTGGGCACGGGCCTGCGGAACAACATGGGACAAAGGAATGGTGCAGTTGGACGCGGTGCAGCGCGGGACCGCCGGCATGACGGCGGAACATTGTAGGGGCGTTCCCGGCCTGCAACCGGACGCGGTTCGGTCCCGCGTTGGTCTGCCCGTCTGCGGTCGGGCGAACCCGGCCGGGGTCCGCAATCCGCATTGAGCTGTCCCGGCGGTGTGGAACCGCAGACCGCCGACAACGCGATATCCGGCTGGCTTGGGACGGCACAAGACCGCGGGCACCGTGCCGCGTCAAGAAGGGTTTGTCGGCACTGCCGGGAGCTCCCGGTGGTCATCCGACCGCGAATCCTGGGCCAATCGGTTTGATATGCGGTCCCTGCCAAACCTACAATGAACTGTTACCCCGACAAGCAGAGTTCGTTCTGTTTTCAATGCCGCAGGTTGTGGCGGCAGGAGATGCCCACATGAAACTCGAACATTCAGCCATCAACGTCCACGATGCCAAGGCGGTTGCCCATTGGTGGAGCGAGCACTTGGGCATGCGCATCGTCATGGAGAGCGACGAACCGCCCTTCATGCACTTTCTGGTCGACGACGACGGTGCCATGATGGAGATTTACGCCATGGCGGAGGCGGAGGTTCCCGACTGGGCCAACATTGATCCCCAAAGCATCCACTTTGCCTTCACCACCAAGGACATGGACGCGGAACAGGCCCGGCTTGAGGCCGGGGGCGCGGAAGTAGTTGCGGGCAGAACCGCGCCGACCGGCGACAAGCTGCTCTTCCTGCGCGACCCCTATGGCACGCCGTTCCAGCTTGTTCAGCGCCAGCGGCCGCTGCTGTAGACCGCTTCGCCCGACACCGATTTGGGGTGTTGGTTGAACAGAATCGACGTTTTCGGTGTAGACTTGGGCGAGAGTCCGCCACGCGCGACGCTGTCCGCTGGTTCGATCGCGCCGACTGACATTGCCCCGTCCCCGGTCCGGCACCGGTTGCCGTGTCCTGCCCCGCCGCGGCAGCGTGACATGTTGTGCCCGGTGCCTGTGCACTTACGGAGAGGATTGCCTGCATGTTTTTTGAACTACGCACCTATCGCACCAAGCCTGGCATGCTGGACCAGTGGGCCAAGGTAATGGACGAGAAGATTATTCCGTTCCAGATCTCCAAGGGCATGGTGGTTGTCGGCAGTTTCATCGGCGAGGACGAAGAGGATCTATATGTGTGGATCCGCCGGTTCGAAAGTGATGAACAGCGCGATCAGCTCTACCGCGCCGTCTACGAAGACAGTATCTGGAAGAACGAACTCAAGCACTTGGCCGATGAAATGCTGGATCGCAAGAAGGGGATCGACGTGAAGAAGATCCTTGCCACACCCAAGTCCGTGGTCCAGTAGGGGACCTTCAATCCATGTCTTCCATACTCCTGGGACGATTGCGGTCGTCTGTGCGCGTCCTGATTCCGGTCCTGTTGGCCGGCTTGCTGCTCGCCGGTTGCGAGTTCTCGCTGCTGCCGGAGGGCCGTTCGTCGGAGGTGGCGTCCAGCGAGGCCACCCCGACGCCGATTCCGACGCGGATTGTGCCCCTCAAGCCAACCTATACGGTGATGGAGGGGGAGATTGTCAAGGACCTGGTGTTCAACGGCCGCATCGCACCGGTGCGCGAGGAAGGCTTGTTCTTCCGGACCTCCGGCCGTCTCAAGGCCGTCTACTTCGCGCGCAACGACCTGGTCCGGGCCGGCGATGTGATTGCCGAACTCGAGATCGAGGGCCTGGAAGCCGAACGGGAGGCGCGCCGGCTTGACCTGGCGCGCGCCCAGGCCGGCCTCGACGCGGTGAAGAAGGAGGTGGAGTTCGCGGTCTCGATGGCCCAGATCAACCTGGACATCGCGGAACTCGCCCTGATCGAGACCATCCGCACCCAGCCCGAAGGCTCGGTCGATATTGCCATCCAGCGCAAGAACGTCGAACGGGCCCAGCTCGAACTGGCCAACATCAGCACGACCGTGGACCCCATCCTGGTCAACAACGTGGCCCAGGCCGAGTTGGCCCTCGAGCGGATCGACAAGCGCGTGGCCGATTCACAGATCATCGCCCCCTTCGACGGCATGATCCTGTCCCTGTCGCTGTCGGTGGGCCGCGGGGTGGAGGAGTTCCGGCCGGTGGTGGTGCTGGCCGATCCGGACGACCTTGAGGTGTCCGCCGATCTGATCAGCAACCAGCTGGCCGACCTGGCCGAGGAGATGCCGGTCAACGTTCTGTTGCTGGGCCGCCCCGGCGACCCGGTCACGGGCAACATTCGCAAGCTTCCCTATCCCTACGGCAGCGGCGGCTCCGGCGCCACGGTCGAGGAACTGGACAAGTCCACCCGGATTTCCCTGAACGTGCCCGCGGCCGACGTCGGCATGCGGCTGGGGGATCTGGTGCGGGTTTCGGCGGAGCTGGAGCGCAAGGAAAACGTCCTGTGGCTGCCGCCGCAGGCCATCCGCGTCTTCGACGGCCGCCGGTTCGTGGTCAAGAGTGTGGACGGCCGCGATCAGCGCGTGGATGTCAAGGTGGGTATCCAGACCATCGACAGGGTTGAAATCGTAGAGGGCCTCGAGCTCAACGACGTGGTCATCGGTCCCTAGTCGCCGGCTGCGGGACGGTCGGGGCGCGCTCGCCGTGAAGCTCTTCAATCGATACACATCCATTTTCGCGGTCGCACTGAAGCGGCTGTTTGCCCAGCGCGGGCTGACGGTCGCGATTTTGGTGGGCCTGGTGGTATCGATTTCCCTGATCATGAGCATTCCGCTCTACGCGGATGCCGTCTACTACAAGCTGCTCAAGGACGAACTGGAAGGACCGGCGGGCTCCGGCAGCATCCGGCGGCCGCCCTTCTCCTACATGTTCCGCTACGTGGGCTCCACCTACGGGGCCCAGGAGTGGGAAGCCCTGGAGCCGGTTGACACCTACCTGTCGGGGCCGGCCGCCGACAAGCTGGGATTGCCCCACGTGCGCACCGTCCGGCACTTCAAGACGGACAATGTGCGCCTCTTCCCGGCCGACAACATCATCTACTCGGACATCACCGATCCGCTGGAATGGGTCAGCTTCGGGTTCGTCACCGACTTCGAGAACAACATCGACATCGTGGAGGGCCGGTTCCCGGACCCGACCACCTCCGGCGATCCGACCGTTCCCGTCGAGATCCTGATTTCCGCGGCCATGGCCGACGAAATCGGGATTCAGAGCGGCGAGAACTTCATGACCTTCCGCCGCGCCCGCACCGACGAGGGCACGCGCACCATCCAGGTGCCGGTGGTGGTGACGGGGGTCTGGGAGCCGCGGGATCCGACCAGCGAGTTCTGGTTCTACAATCCGAACACCTTCGAGACGGTTCTGATCATCCCGGAGCAGACCTACGTCAGCCGGGTGGCGCCGACCTACGCCAACGACGTGTACCTGGGCCTCTGGTACCTGATCATGGACGGCACGGACGTCACGGCGTCCACCGTGCCCCAGCTCATCGCCAACACCACGGAAGTGGAGCAGGAGACGGCCGCCCTGCTGTCCAATACCCGACTGGGGGTCTCTCCCAGCGATGCCCTCGACCGCTACCAGCTGCAGTCGGGCCAGCTGACGGTCCTGCTCTATGCCTTCAGCGTTCCCATCATGGGGCTGCTGTTGGCCTTCATCGGCCTCGTGGTCGGTCTGTCCGTGGCGCGCCAGCGCAACGAGGTGGCGGTCCTGCGCAGCCGCGGCGCCACCTCCATGCAGGTGGTCGGCATCTCCTTCATCGAATCGGTGCTGCTGGCCGGCCTCGCGCTGGCGGCGGCCTACTACGGCGCTCCCTTCGTGGCCCAGGTCATCGGCTCGACGCAGACGTTCCTCAACTTTGCAACCGATGCCGATCTGCGGCTCGTGTTCAACGCCAACACCTGGCGCATCGGCGGGTTCGCCGTGGCCGTGACGGTCGTGGCCCAGTTGCTGCCGACCATCGGGGCTTCCCGCTTCACCATCGTGACCTACAAGCAGGAACAGGCGCGCACGCTGCGGCCGCCCTGGTGGCAGCGCGCCTACATGGACGTTTTTCTGCTGGTGCCCGCAGCCTACGGCATCTACCTGCTGCAGCAGCAGGGCAACATCGCCGGGCCCGGCCCCTTGACCGGCGCCACGCTCTTCGACAATCCGCTGCTGTTCCTGGTGCCGGCCCTGGGGCTCTTTGCCCTGACCCTGGTGGCCCTGCGCTTCCTGCCCTATTTCATGGCCCTGGTGGCCTGGGTCGTGTCCCGCACGCGCGGGGTCGGCATCCTGCTGGCGACACGGCATCTGTCGCGCAACCGCGGCCTCTACACGGCGCCCATGGTGCTGCTGGTCCTGACCCTGTCCCTGTCCACGTTCACGACCTCGCTGGCCCAAACGCTGGACAACCACCTGTGGGACCAGATTCACTACGAGGTGGGCGCCAACTCGCGCCTGGTGGAACTGGGCTACTTCCCCGACACCGGGGGCGGGACGCCGGGCGGGGGCGGCGTGGATGCGGCCCTGGCGGATCCGAACGCCCAGCAGAGCTGGACCTTTGTGCCGGTGTCGGAACACCTGCGGCACGAGAACATCACCAAGGCAACGCGCCTGGCCGAGTTCGAGGCGGCCATCCAGCTGCAGGGGGACTGGCGGCCCGTGCAGTACCGCGGTCTGGACCGCCTGGACTTCCCGACCGTGGCCTTTTGGCGCGACGACTTCGCGTCCGCCAACCTCGGTTCGCTGATGAATTCGCTGGCGCTTGATTCGGCCGGCGTGCTCATGCACGGACCGTTCATGCGCCGCAACACAATTCGGGTCGGGGACACCGTGCGCATGCGCTTCATCCGCTACGGAATGCGGGGCGAGGCGGACATGACGGTCCTGGGCGAGTTCGACTACTTCCCCGGCTGGTATCCGGACGACGGCGCCCTGGTGGTCGGCAACCTGGACTACCTGTTCGAAACCATGGGCGGCCAGTTCCCGTACGACGTGCTGGTCGAGACGCTGCCCAACACCGACTTCGAAACCATGCAGCGCGACCTGTACAAGTTCGACATCAATGTCCTCAACTACTACTCGGCGCGGCAGGGCATCGCATCCGAACAGGCACAGCCGCAGCGCCAGGGCCTGTTCGGCGTCCTGTCGGTCGGCTTCGTGGCATCCGCCATCCTGACCATCCTGGGGTTCCTGCTGTATACGCTGTTTTCCTTCCGCCGCCGCTTCATCGAACTGGGCACCCTGCGCGCGGTCGGATTGTCGCGCCGGCAGATGAGTCTGTTCCTGGCCTGGGAACTGGCGTTCCTGATTGGTGTCGGCATCGGCATCGGAACCCTGCTGGGCTACTTCATGAGCGATTCCTTCATCCCCTACCTGCAGGTGGGCACCAGCCCGGAGGACGTGACGCCGCCCTATCAGGTGGACATCGCCTGGGACGCCATCACGCGCGTCTACGCCCTGTTCGGACTCCTCTTCGTCTCGGCGCTCATGGCCCTGGTGGTTTCGCTGCTGCGCATGCGGATTTTCCAGGCCATCAAACTGGGTGAAACCGTCTGACGGAACCGACCATGTCCGGCAATATCCACAACTACATCGTCTGCGACGGCCTGGTCAAGAT
The DNA here is from genome assembly GCA_965219935.1 of Caldilineaceae bacterium. Classification (GTDB taxonomy): domain Bacteria; phylum Chloroflexota; class Anaerolineae; order Caldilineales; family Caldilineaceae; genus Bin34. The sequence goes on from CBDCOU010000003.1 coordinate 4,779,870, forward strand.
CTACAAGATGGCCGATCTGGAGGTGGTGGCCCTGCAGGGCCTCAACCTGACGGTGGGCGAGGGCGAACTGATGGGCATCGTGGGCGTGTCGGGCTCCGGCAAGTCCACCCTCATGAGCATTCTGGGCGGCCTGGACCGTCCCACGGCCGGCCAGGTCAAGGTGGCCGACACCGACCTGCTGAAGCTCTCCGACCGCGGCCTCAACCGGTACCGCCGGGAACAGGTCGGGTTCGTCTGGCAGCAGAGTGCCCGCAATCTGGTGCCCTACCTCAACGCCATCGAGAACGTGAAGCTGCCCATGACGCTGGCCGGCATCGGCGGCCGCGTGAAGCGGCAGCGATCCGAGTACCTGCTGGAGTCCGTCGGCCTCGGGGATCGCATGCGGCATTCGCTGCGGGAACTGTCGGGCGGCGAACAGCAGCGCGTGGCGATTGCGGTGGCCCTGGCCAACGATCCGGTGCTGCTCCTGGCCGACGAGCCGACGGGCGAGGTGGATTCGGCAACGGCGCAGATGATCTACGACACGATCGCCCACCTCAACCAGGAGTTCAATCTCACGACCATGATCGTGAGCCATGATCCGGAAATCGCGCGCCAGGTCAACCGGGTGGTGGCCATCCGCGACGGCATGCTGGCCAGCGAGACGCGGCGCCAGATGGTGTTCGACGGGGAGACCGACGAGGAAAGCGAACCGGACATGGCCTTCGACGAACTGGTCATTCTGGACTCCGCCGGCCGCCTGACGATTCCCAAGGAAGTGCTGGAGCACTTCTCGATCAAGGGCCGGGCCACCATCGACATCTCCGACGAAGGCATCCTCATCCGGCCGGCCGAAGGGCACATCGACGCTCCGGAACTGGAGGCACATCTGGAGGACGAGCGACGGTTCCTGGAGGAAGCCACGATGGGTACCCGGCGCCGCGGTTTCTTCGGCCGCATGTTCGGGCGCCGCCGGCGACAGGCCGAGACCGGGGCGGGCACAGCCGACACAGGACAGGAATGACGAACATGAACGGCGACCATGGCATGGAGGGCGCCGCCCCCGCCATCCTGACGGAGGATCTGACCCGTACCTACCGCATGGGGGGACAGGACATCCCGGCCCTGCGCGGCGTCAACCTGGTGGTGCCGGAGGGACGCTACATGTCCCTCAAGGGCCGCTCCGGCAGCGGCAAGACCACCCTGCTCAACTGCATCGGCGGCCTGGACACGCCCACCTCCGGCGTGGTCCGGATTTTCGGCGAACCCATCGACCAGTGGACCGAACGCAAGCTCACCATGTGGCGGCGCATGACGGTCGGTTTCGTCTTCCAGTCCTTCGGTCTCATGCCGTCGCTCTCCGCCTACGAAAACGTGGAGCTGATGCTGCGGATGTCCGGGGCCAAGGGCCGGCAGCGCCGGGCCAAGGCTGTGGAGTGCCTCGAACTCGTGGGACTGACGCGCTGGATGCACCATCGGCCCTTTGAACTGTCCGGCGGACAGCAGCAGCGCGTGGCGATCGCCCGCTCCCTGGCCAACTCCCCCCGGTTGATTCTGGCGGACGAGCCCACCGGGGAACTCGATACGCAGACGGCCCGCGAAATCCTGGGCCTGTTCCAGAAGATTGTGCGCGAGCAGCAGGTGACGGTGCTCATGGTCACGCACGACGGCCTGTCCGACGAATACGTCGACGAAATTCTGTATCTCAGCGACGGCGCGATCGCCGAACAGCAGCCGGCCGTCCGGGAACGGGATCCCGCGATTCCCAATCCCGGCGATGTCAGGGTCCTGCCCGTCGCCGACGCGCAGGCGGCCGCGCCCGACCCCGAAGAGGCGCCGGACCCACCGTCCGCGCCGGCCGAGTCCTGAACACCAACGCCGCCAGGCCCGACGGACTGGCGCTGTTCGATCCCGACAGGGGCAGGCACCTGCCCACGCTGCTCGACCGGGGGAGGCATTTCCACGAGGCGTTCGGGCTGGTGTTCGCCACCCCCTTCCCCTGTCCCGAGCTGTTTGCGATTCCCCCGGCGGAACCGGATGTGGAGGTGGTCTACGGACCGGTGCCGTCCATCACCCAACCGGTGTTCAACGGCTCGTGGAACCAGATCCAGTTTGTTGACGGGGCATTCCTGTACAACAAGACCGGCGTCACGCGGGCACTGGTCAGCGACGGTTGCCGCATCGTCCTGCAGCGCGTTCCCTGGGTGCACGACGACGAGGTCCGCTACACGTTCCTGTCCATCGTCATGACGGCCCTGCTGCTGCAGAGGGGCATCCTGCCCATGCATGCCAGTGCGGTTGCGGCGCACGACGGAGCCGTCCTGTTCATGGGGCCCTCCGGCGCCGGCAAGTCGACCCTGGCCGCGGAACTGGTGCGCAGGGGCCATCCCCTCCAGGCCGACGACATTGCGCCCATTGTGCTGGACAGCGGCAGACCCGAGGTGGTACCGGGCTTCCCGCAGTTGAAGCTGGCCCTGGATGCCGCGGAACAGCTGGACCAGCCGCAGGCCGGTGTGGCCCGGGTCCGTCCCGGCGAGGCCAAACTGAGTGTTCTCAGCCATGATCGGTTTCACCGCCGACGGCTGCCCCTGAAGGCCGCCGTGTTGCTGGAGCCGTCCGCCGTGGACCGCGTGCGCATGCGCAAGCTGGATTCCGTGGCAAAACTGAGGACGCTTGTAAAGTACACTTTCAACCAGTCGTTCCTGGACGGCCTTGGCCGGCGCAGCCAGCACTTTGGACAGGTGGCCGCCGTGGGCAATGCCACCGACGTCTTTGCCGTCCAGCGCCCGGACACGGGCTGGCAGTTGCCGGCCCTGGCCGATTTCATCGAACACGAGCTTCTTGCTTCCTGAGTGCCATGGCAACGAAAACGGAGATTCACCTGGCCACGCGGGTACAGCAGTCCCCAAATCCCATTGCGACCAGTCCGGTCGACGAGGATTTGATGATGTTCAGCCAGGAGCGGAACAGCTACTTCGCACTGAAGGGACCGGCGCGCGCCATCTGGGAGCGCATCGCGCAGCCGATCGTGGTCGAGCAGTTGTGCGAGGAGCTGACCGCCGAGTTCGACGATGTGGACATCGACGAGTGCCAGCGGGACGTAATCGCCTTCCTGACCGAACTCCAGGATGAAGGGCTCATCCGGATCATCGATTGAGACCTGGCGCCTCCGCCTGCACACCCTGCGGCGGTGGGAGCCCCTGCGGCGCACGCTGGCCTGGCAGGCCTTTTGGTGGCTGGGCTGGTATCGTCTCCTAATTCTGACGGTCGGTTTCCGCCGGTTCGTCTGGCTGCACGGCTGGTTCATGGCGGAGACCTTGCGCGGGGCTGCCCCCGCACAACGGCATCTGGCGTCGGAAATCGGATTCGCCGTCCGGCGCATGGCCGACCACACCCCTTGGCAGAGTGCCTGTCTGCCCCAGGCCCTGGCCGCGCAGCGCCTGTGCCGCCGGCGCGGCTTGGGCAGCACCCTCTACCTGGGCATGGCCCGGAGCGGGGACACCGAGATTGAGGCCCATGCCTGGCTGCGTTGCGGCGATGCCATCCTGACCGGAGAGGAGGAGATGGACGACTTTGTCCCGGTGGCCAGCTACGCTTTGGATGTCGGTGTCCTGTTCCGCGAACGGCAGGTGCGTCTTGGCCCGTTTATCGGGGATGTGAGTTTATAGTTGGGGACGGTTCATTTTTGCGGTACAGGCAGGGAGCGCAATCCATGCAGGCCTTGGTCGATCGCCTTCTTCGGGACGGGGTCAATCTGGGGAACAACATCCTCAAGGTGGACGGGTTCATCAACCATCAGCTGGATCCGCACCTGACCCGGGAGATAGGGAAGGCCCTGGCACAGCAATTCCGGGACGCGCAGGTGGCCGCCGTCACCAAGGTGGTGACGGCCGAGGTGAGCGGCATCGCATTCGCGCTGCAGACCGCCATGGAACTGGGGGTCGAATCCATCTATGCCCGCAAGGTGCGTCCGGTCACGATGCCGCCGGACAGCTACACCCGCCGGGTGACCAGCCCGACCAAGGGCCATGAGGTGGAGATTGTGCTCAATCCGGAGTACATCGGGCCACAGGACCGGGTGCTGCTCGTGGACGATTTCCTGGCTTCCGGCGAAACGTTGGCCGCACTCCACGATTTGGTTTCGCAGTCCGGGGCGGAGGTCACCGGCTTTGGCTGCGTCATCGAGAAGTCCTTCCAGGAAGGCCGTCGCGTGCTGGCTCCGTACGGCCTGCCCATCGTCTCGCTGGCCATGATTCAGTCGATGGACAACGGGGTCATCAAGGCGGTGGCCACGCCACCGGAGCTGTGCCGCGCGCCCGGTTCAACGACGATGGCCTGAACCGGCCGGGCAATTTCGCCTGGCCGTCCTGACGCAGCCCGCCACACGGTCCGGATCCCGTTTCGGAAACCGCCGTGACCGCGTCCGGTTCCAGTCCCCTGCCTGCCCGCCGGCGCGGGCACATCGGCGACTCCGTGGTCAGGCACGACGCGGAGGCCAAGGTCACGGGCCGCGCCCGTTTTGCGGACGATGTCCGTCTGCCCGCCGCCAATTGGATGGAGGTGGTATTCGCCGGAGTACCGCACGCCCGCCTGCGCCGGCTGGATCTGGCACGGGCCCGGCGCATGTCCGGTGTGGTGGCGATCCTGACCGACGCGGACATACCGGACAACCGGTACGGCATCGTGTTTCCCGACCAGCCCGTGCTGTGCGGCCTGAACTCCACCGAGGCAGCCCGTACGGTGCGTTGGCCGGGAGACCGCCTCTGCTTGGTCATTGCCCGGACCCGGCGTCAGGCCGTGGAGGCGGCTGCGGCGGTGGAGGCGGAGTGGGACTTCCTGCCCGTGGTTTCGGATCCGGCCGCCGCCCTCGCCCCGGGCGCGCCCGAACTGCACGACTACGACGCGCGGCCCGTTCCCACCCTCGCGCGCGGGTCGAACCTGCTGTGCCGGCAGAACATCCGCCATGGGGACTGGGAAGAAGCCTTGGCCCGTTCGCCCGTGACGGTCTCGATGCGGGGCAGCACGTCGTGGCAGGAACATGCCTACATTGAAACCGAGGCCGGCTCGGCCTGGCTGGACGACCGGGGCCGGGTCTGCGTGCGCACCGGCGGCCAGTGGCTGCACGACGACCGCCACCAGATTGCGGCTGCCCTGCGGCTGCCCGAGGATCGCGTCCAGGTCTCCTACGCGGCCATTGGCGGCGGCTTCGGCGGCAAGGAGGATGTGCACCTGCAGGTGGTTCTGGCCCTGGCGGCCTGGAAGACGGGCGAACCGGTGCAGGCGGCCTGGAAGCGGTGCGACAGCCTGAGGCACACGCACAAGCGCCATCCGTTTGTCTTTGACGGCATCCTCGGTGCCGACCGCGACGGTCGCCTGACGGCCCTGGAGCTGGACATCCTGGGCGACGCCGGCCCCTATGCCAGTACCAGTCCCGCGGTGCTGGGCAACACGGCGGTCTGTGCCGCCGGTCCCTACAACATTCCCGCGGTTTGCATCACGGCGCGCCTGGCCGTGACCAACAATCCGGTCACCGGTGCGTTCCGCGGTTTCGGCGGCCCGCAGGGCGCTTTCATGATCGAGTCCCTGATGAACCGGCTGGCCTGCGAACTGGGGATGGAGGCCGCGGAGTTGCGGCGGCGCAATGTGTGGTCGGAGGGCTCGTTGATGTGCACCGGATCGCCGGTGCCGCCCGGCTGCCAGGCTGCCGAGGTGTTGGAAGCGGCAGTGGCCGCGGCCAATCGCCTGCCGCCTCCGGATCCCCTGACCAGGGGCTGGGCGCCCAGTCCCCGGCGCGGGCGGGGTCTCGCGCTGGCCGTGAAGAATATCGGTTTCGGCCACGGCACGGTGGACGAGTGCCACGCCTGGGTGGAGCTGCACGGGGGAGTCGAGGTGGAGGACGTGCATGTGGGCACGGTCGGCGCGGATATCGGTCAGGGCGCGCACTCCGCCTTCCGGCAGATGACCGCCGACCTGTTGGACGTCGACCTGGAGCGGGTCCACCTGCATGCGGACAGCACGGACGACGCCGAATCCAGCGGCAGCGCCTCCGCCTCCCGCCTGACGCTATACACGGGTGCGGCCCTGCACGGCGCCGTGCGACAGGCACTGGCGAATTGGGAGGACGAGGAGCGGCCGGCACGCGGCGAGCATGTGTTCAGGACGGACAGGACCACGGCCATGGATCCGGAGACGGGCCGCGGGAATCCCTTCTATACGCTTGGGTACTGTGCCCAGGTGGTGGATGTGGACGTTGATCCCGAGACCGGCAAGGTGCAGGTCCTCCAGGTCGTCTCCGCCAACGACGTGGGCCGGGCCGTGAACCCCCAACAGATCGAGGGGCAGGTGGCCGGCGCCGTGGCCCAGGGACTGGGCTGGGCACTCTGGGAGGACCTCCGTGTGGAGGACGGGTGGATCCTGAACCGGGGACTGGAGACCTATCTGTTGCCGACGGCCCTGGACATGCCCCCTCGCATCATGTCCGTGATCATCGAGGACGGTGCACCGGAACATCCGCTCGGTGTCAAGGGCATGGGCGAAATGCCGCTGCTGCCCACGGCACCGGCCCTGGCCTCCGCCATCCGGGACGCGGTGGGGGTCAATCTCGGCGATTTGCCGTTCACCAGTGAACGCATCCGCCGGGCCGTGGCGGCACGCCGCGGACCCAAATCGGTCGGGAACGGCAGTTGTCGGGGGCCATAAGTGTAAGATTAAGTGTTAATCCGCGTCACCAGCCAGCGAGGCTGACGAGTCAAATGACCTTCTCCGCCACGGGCCCCATTCCGCGTCGTGTTGTGATTACCGGTTTGGGTGCCCTGACCCCCATGGGGTTGTCAGCCGCCGAAACCTGGGACAATGTGCTGGCCGGCCGCTCCGGCATCGGGCCCATGACCCGGTTCGATCCCAGCGAAATCAAATCCAAGATCGCCGCCGAAGTGAAGGGTTTCGATCCCCTCAACTTCATGTCGCGCAAGGAATCGCGCAGTCTCGACACCTATTCCCGCTTCGGCGTGGCAGCCGTCCAGGAAGCCATCAAGGATGCGGGCCTGGAGTTCTCGCGGGAGGACATCCAGCGGGTGGGGGTCACCATCAGCAGTTGCGTGGGCGGCATCGAGGACTACACCAATTCGGTCAAGACCCTGCTCAAGCGCGGCATGCAACGGGTGTCGCCGTTTCTGGTGCCGCGCATGCTGGTGGACAGCCTGGCCTCCCGCATTGCGGTCCGCTACGGGCTGCAGGGTCCCACGATGGGGGTCACGACCGCCTGTTCCACGGGCCTGACGGCCCTGTGCCAGGCCTTCGACCAGGTGCGCTTCGGTTCCGTGGACATCGCCATCTGCGGCAGTTCCGAAGCAGCCATCGTGCCGCCGATGGTGGCCGGTTTCGACGCCATGGGCGTGCTCAGTTCCAACAACGACATGCCGGAGGAGGCCGCCAAGCCGTTCGACAACGAACGGGACGGGTTCGTCATCGGCGAGGGTTGCGGGATCTTGATCATGGAGACCCTGGAACACGCCCGCGCCCGCGGGGCCCGGATTTACGCCGAGGTGGCCGGCGGGGGCATGAGCAACGACGGCAACGACATGGTGGCCATGGAGAAGAACGGCATCGGCATCCAGAACGCCATGCGCGTGGCGCTCCACCATGCCAAGCAGCTGCTGGGGATTGATGCCAGCGATGTGGACTACATCAACCCGCACGGCTCCGGCACCAAGCTCAACGACAAGGTCGAAACCCACGCCATCAAGGGGGTCTTCGGCGAGCATGCGTACGATGTCAACATCAGCAGCACCAAGAGCATGATGGGCCACCTGATGGGGGCCGCCGGCTCCGTGGAGGCCATCATGGCGATCAAGGCGGTGGACGAGGACACGGTGCCCCCGACCATCAACCTGCACACTCCGGACCCGGACTGCGACCTGAACTACACTCCCAATGTTGCACAGCAACGGCCGGTGCAAGCCGCCATGAACAACAGCATCGGCCTGGGCGGCAACAACACCAGCATGATTTTCAGCAAGCCGGACTGAGGTGCCTGCGCGCCCGGTTTGGCAAGGGCTTTCACTATGGCCGTCATCCAAAACGGAACGGGACCCGCGGACGACACGGTGTCGGTGCCGATGGTCAACGGCGCCGACGGCGCGAACGGCGCGTCCGCTCCGGCCGCGCAGGTCCGGACGGATCCCCTGGCCACGTTCCCGGCCCACGGCCCGTACGCCCAGATGGTGGGCTGGGGCTATGTGACTCCCAGGAAGGTGGTTACCAACCACGACCTGGCCAACATTGTCGACACGTCCGACGAATGGATTCGGCAGAACACCGGCATTGTGTCGCGCCACATCGTGACCGACGAGTCCGAAACCTCGGCTACGCTGGGAGCCCAGGCGGGACGGCAGGCCCTGGACGTGGCCGGGGTTCCGCCGCAGAAGGTGGGCCTCGTCATCTGTGCCACCAGCACGCCGACCCATGTGTTTCCGTCCACCGCCAGCCAAATCCAGGACGACCTGGGTTGCATCAACGCCGGTGCCTATGACCTGAGTGCCGCCTGTTCGGGATTTGTCTATGCCCTGGCCATGGCCCGGTCGGCCATTGTGGCGGGGGATGCGGAATATGTCCTGGTTGTCGGGGCGGAGGTGATGAGCCGATTCGTCGACTGGACCGACCGGTCGACCTGCATCCTGTTCGGCGACGGCGCGGGGGCGCTGTTGATTGCGGCCAGCGATGTCAAGGGCGGCATTGGGGCCTGTGAACTGGGCAGTGACGGCTCCGGGGGGGATCTGCTGACCCTGCCGGCCGGCGGCAGTGCCCGCCCGGCGACCCTGGAGACGGTCAGCAGCGGCGAGCACTTCATTCGCATGGACGGTCCGGCCGTGTTCCGGTTTGCCACGCGGGTGATGGCGGATGCCACGCGGTCGGTTCTGCAGAAGCAGGGCTGGACGCTGGACGACCTGGATCTGGTGATTCCGCACCAGGCCAACAGCCGCATCATTCAAAACAGCGTAATCAAGCAGCTCAAGATCCCGCCCGAGAAGGTCTTCATCAACATTGCCGAATACGGCAACACCAGCACGGCTTCGATACCGATTGCCCTGTGCGAAGCACTGGCCGAGGACCGGATCAGCCCGGGCAAGAATTTGGTTCTGGTCGGGTTTGGCGGAGGCCTCAGCTGGGGAGCCCTGGCCGTGAACTGGTCGGTTTCACAGCAGGATGTGTCGCGCCACTGGTGGCAGGGGGCCCGGCAGCAGGCGGCCTACCGCGCCGGTGCCGCACGTAGCATGTGGCGCCGCGTGGAACGCAGGTTTGCCTCGCGCCGCGATCGCAGCTGAATTGTCGCCGGCCGCATGGCTGGCCATGCCGGAAGTGCAACCGGGCACAGATACCCGACGGCGGGTCCGCGCGCGCGGGTGTGCCGGGGACCTTTCCGAGCGCCCCGCGATGCCGGCGTTGAGCCGTCGGGCTCAGCCGGTCAGCGTGGTTGGAAGTGGATCCGGCCGGTTGCCGGACGAGCCGACACGGGACCGGGTCAGGTCCATTTGTAGCGTGCCGGCTGCACCGCAGGCAGATCGGTCAGGTCCGCGACATCGTGCCCGTCCGCCTTGAGGTCGGCTTTCTCAATGATGAGGCTGGCCAGCTCCGCACGGTAGCGGGTGTCTTCCCGCTGCAGGACGCCGGGGTCCAGTTCGTCCCCGGCATTGTGATAGACCTGCAGATAGATGTTCTCGTAGGTGGGATCGAAACGGCGAACCCAGATGTCGACGCGTTCGATCTTGTCCCACGTCCAAAACTTGTTCATGGCCCACAACCGGAACGGATTGCGCACCTGCAGGCCCTCGCTGGACACGATGAGGGTTTCGTTCATTTCCAGCAGGTTCGAATAGAGCAGCAGCACCCCCCAGGCGAAAAAGCTCCAGGCAATCGCCTCCGCGAAGAAGGTGTCGGTCAGGTTCATGGTGAACGCAAGGCCGCCGCCCAGGATCAAGCCCACCGATGCCGCGACGTTGCGCTTGAAGCCGGTGAAGCGAATCGGTTCCATCGAGGCTGATTCGGAGGTTGGGGCGGACATGGTCATGGGTTTCGTCTCTCTCAACTGGGCCGGATTATAGCCGACACCCGGTGTCCGAGGGCATGCCGGGGATGCCCGCGACGGGCGGTACCAGTCCCTGCGCGTCACACTTGCCTGCAGGATTGCACACGGTTGGTACGGTCTTTGCACTCGGCTTCAACAGGATCGTCCGACACTCCCTGCCGTTGGGGTCTGGTCAGCAGAGAGGAGCAACACATGAATTACCTGGACCAGTACGTCGCTCGGGATTTGTACGAGGAACGGCTGCAGGAGGCCGCCGCACAGCGTCGGGCCCGCAAGGTCCAGCGTTTGCGGAAGCCACCGGTTGCGTCGCCCCTGCGGCAGTGGACCGCCCGGCTTTTGATCGGCATCGGGACCCGCATCCAGGGACCGCGCCCCATCTCGCCGGCACCTGCCTGATATCGGCGACCAAACCATTCCCGCTTATCGAGCGCCGTCCCGCGCATCCTGCAGCGGCCCCGGGTATCCGGGGTCGCTGCGCGTCCGGGCCTCAGTTTGGCGGCGGCATGCCGAACTCCCGCTCGAGCATGGGCCAGCTGCCGCCCGGATCCGACTCGATCAGCGGGGCCAACACCGGCAGGAGGCCCCGTTCATCCCGGATGGGCGCCGGTTCCGGAACACGGCGGAGGGGGGCGGTTCCGCTTTCAATCCATGGTGCGGGCCAGCCCAGGGTGGCCGGTGCCGGTCCGGGACCGGGACTCCACACGGGCCGCCAATCCCCCGGATCGGCGGAAGGGTGGAAAAGATCGAACCGCTGGTCAACCCCGTGCCAGACATTGCGGACCGGACAAGGCTGTCCGGTGGCTGTCAAGGTCAGTTGGCACAGGCGGGCGAAGTTGGAAGCAAAGGTGTGGGGTGACGCGGCCGGCGTCAGGTGGCGCACCAGGATGTCCTTCAGGCGCAGGGCCCGGGCATCCCGGGAGCGAACCTGCACAAGGGCCTTGTGGACACTCCCGGCCGCGGCGGCGGCATCAAAGCGAATGGGACTGTCGGCCTCGGTCACGGGAGTCCGCGGCGATGCGTCCTGAACAATCCGCGTGAACGCCGCCCCGGCTCTCCGGTTGCCGGCAAACAGGATCAGGGTGAAGGACGGTCCAAGTTCCGTCAGGGCGATACCCAGGAGTTGGGCCATCCTGATCAGGTTGGGCTGCATTGCCATCGCCATGTCGTAACCGCCGCAGCACAGGATCAGGTCGGGAGCCGCCTGCTCAAGGTCGTGGACAAACTCAAGGGGGCGCACGGTGTCGGACATCAGGGTGGTTCCCAGCAAATGGCCTGCCGCGGACTGGACGACGGTCTCGGCCGGTTCCTGCCAGACCGGTGTCAGGGCACAGAGCCAAACGCGGAGCGGAGGCAGTGGGTCCAGTGTCAGGTACAGGCGATCCATGCGCCATGCGGCCGGGCCGGTTCCTGGCTCCGAATTCGGCTCCGGCCGGCGGATGTCGGCTCCCACAAGACTGCCGACGTGATCCAGCACCGTGGCGACGGATGCCAGGGCAGGGTCTGCGGGCGACGGCATGTTGCGCTCCGGCAGCAATGGTTGGTCAAGGTCCAGTGCGTGCCAGGTGATCAGTTGCTGCCGGTCCCCGCGCTGCTCGCAGATTGCAGCGTGCACGCGATGGGCTTCGAGTCCAAGACAAAGGGTGGTGGTCATGGAGGCGGCCGGCCAAGGGTGCGTAGGGGGTGCGGCATTGGATCAACCACCCAGCCGAACCAGCCAATCGGTCAGCAACAGCAAGTCCAGTGACTCAAGCAGGCCTTCCAGAAAAGCACCCAGCAAGGTCATGCGGGACGTCATCAGGCGGGCGAATACCATGCCGGCGGTCAGCATCAACAGCGGCTGGCCCAGTGCCGCCACGCTTTGGACCACCCCTGCCACCCCGTCCGGCAGGTTCTTGATCCTGCTCCCTGCCGTGGCGCCGGCCAGCAGCGTCAGGCCGGTAAGGAGCGAGGTGGCCAGCAACTGCCACCCGGTCCGGTTGGCAACGGTCATCTGTGGAATCAGGGTTCCCACCAGCATCCCGCCGACCAGGGTTGCCGCGGTGAAGGCCAGAATCCCGGTGGCCGCCAGGGAAGCGGCCGCCTTCAGGATCCGGATTGGCCCTGCGAAGGGGTTCAGGAGACTGGTTGGCGCCGGAGGATGGGGCAGACAGGTTGCCAAGGCCAGCAGCAGGAACAGCGACACCGGCACGGTCACGGCTGCCGGCCATGCGCCTGTGCGGACGGGGACTGCAATCCGGGGCTGGATCAGGTCTGTCCAAACCAGAATAAACAGCCAGCCGATGGTTGCGCCCACCAGCACATACTGCAGCAGCCTGGCAATGCGGTGTTCGCGCCATATCATGCTGAACAGGCCCAGGGACACACACAGGCCGACCCACAGCCCGATTTTCTCCATGCCAACCGGTTCCATTGATTGGGTCCGGTTTCACGGTCGCGGCGCCATGCCGCGCGCCAGGAGGGTGCCGACGACGATCAGCATCAAGGCAACGGACAGCCAGCCTTGGAAACGCGACATGGCGAGCGTATGCCGCGTCAGGTCCTCCGCGGCGCTGCCCGCCAGGGGTTCCGCCAGGTGGTGTGCGTCGCCGATGCCGCTCACAACTCCCGCCAGTTGGCCCGTCTCGAGATAGGGGCCAAGCAGGGGAGCCGCCGCCGCGCTGGTTACCGCCAGGACCGGTACCTGTGTTGCGGGCGAAACGAGTTCCAGCCAGTGAACGACGTCAATGGCCTGATCGGTGACGATGAGGTGCAGGTGGTAGTCCGAAGCCCGCAGCCGTTCCCGCGCCGCGGATCCGGACGCTGGATTGCCGCCGTTTTCGTTGGCTGCATCCGCGCCGCTGCTCGCTGCCATTGCGGGGAGGGCGGCGGGTCCTCCCGGCCAATACGCCATCGCCAAGATCGTTGTCGCGCCGATGGGCATGGCTCCTTCAGGCAAACTCCTGAGCAATGAAGTGCGGACATCGTTGAGCACGGTCTGGACCCGCGGCAGCGCCAGGGGATGTTGACTGAAAAAGGCCAGGGATGTGGCGGACCGCAACAACATCGTCAGCACGGGTGCCACCGCCGTGTCCAATTCCCCGGCGACGCCCGGATGGTTTTGCCAAAACACCAGCACGCGTGACACTTCGTTGAGTTCGATGAGGTGGCGGGCCGCGGGCGGGCTGCCCCCGTATTGGTAGGGTACGTCCTCGCCGATGCCGGGGGCGAAGAGCGTCGCCAACAAGGCAGTCGCCAGCAGGAACAGCATGGGCCATCGGACCTGTGCAAAACGCGGGAAGACCCCGCGGACTGTGTCTCGAACGGCACCGGCCGGTACTCCCACCCGGGGTAGGCCCTGCAGGCGCTGGACTGTTTCCGGGTCCAAGGTTTCCCCGTCGGCCACGAGTTCCTCCCATGCGAACGGGTGCGGAAGTTCCGGTCGCGGCAGAAGGCCTTCCAGATCCGAGATGACCGGACGGCCCGAGGGTTCCTCCTGTCGGGGTGGCTCCTCCGCGGGTTTGGTCGGTACTGCCGGCGGTGCCGGCGGATCCACCGGAGGCTGCCTGTCGTCCGTCTCGGTCGCGTCTTCCCTGCCGACGTACTCCAGGCGGGCGCCACATGCGAGGCAGTAGGGCTCGCGGATGGGGTTTTCGTGGCCGCAGTGCCGGCAGCCGACTTGCCGCATGGGCATGGCGGATCAGGTCTCCGAAGTGTCGTGTTGGGGTGCCGGAGCATCATCCGGGCCACGGTGTCCGGCTGCGGGAATCAGGTGCTGTGCCAGGAATGCACAGGCGGCGATGACGGTACCCAGGAGCACGCCCCTGATGACCGGTGTGCCGAACAGGGCGAAGGAATCATCCAGCCAGCGCTGGGCCGGCTGTGGCATGAGCGGCTGCAGCCACGGCAGTTGCAGCGCCAGGACCGCCAGGAAGCCGATGGTAAACCAGCGATGGCCCGTGCGGCGCCGGCGCAGGGCCAAGATGTATGCCCCGGCCAAACTAAAAAACGTGGCTGCCATCAGGGCTTCTTCGGCCGGGGCGATCACCCAGCGGAACACCCATCCCAGTTGCAGGCTCGCCACGCCCTGCTCGCCGAACAGGCCCATGGTTACGACGCCGATGATCGCAGCCAGCAGGATCAGGCTGTAAAGCCACTCTTCCTCGGCCAGCCACACGCGACGCACATGGAAAAGGCATACCTGAACAAGTCCGGCCAGCATGGCCAAGGCCGCCAGCGTTACATAACCGGAGTACACGGGCACAAGAACGAACTGGGTTGATCCCAGTTGCAACGGACCAACCAGCCGGTCCAGCAGAACCCATGCGGCCACGACGGCGAACACGATCCACCGGGACGTGTGCAGCCATCCGGATCGAAAAGAGTGCCGAATAATGGAGTGCCCCTATTGGCCGGCCATGAAGCGGATCAGATTGCTTGCCAGCCAGATCAGTGCGACTACCAGCCACACCCACCGTACCCAACCGTTGGTCCTGGGTGCGGGACCGTGCCTCTCCGGGAAGACGTCCGGACTCCATGCCGGTACCCGAGCCGTGTCCAGCATCACCTGGCGATCATGCGCCGTTGCGGCGACCAGGGCATGTTGCAGATGGGGCGGATTGGGTTTCCTACCTTGCAGGATCCCGTTGACCATTCCCCGCCGTGACTGTATGTTCAGGGCCGAGGTCGTCATGCCGAGTGTGGGGCCGCACCAGGCGACGCCGGGCGGTGAAGGGGCGCGAGGCCGCGGCGGGGCTCCCGGCGACGTGGATTCCAGCGCACACGAGGCCAGCAGCCAGCCCAGTCCGTCGCCTCGGCAGCAAAATGCGGCTCCGGTGTTCCGGGCTGCCTGGCGGTGCCATTCTTCCAAGGCCGCATGCACTTGAAGTTGTCCGGCCCCGATCAAGTCCCCTTCAAGCCAGAGGATTGGCTGCCGGGCAGCCTCCACCGCCTCATAGCCGACACGGCGCCAAAACGCCACCAACGACAATCTACGCATCATCGGGATGGGTTGGTTCCGGATTGTGGACCGTGGGGGGCAATCCCATGAGTTGGAGGATTCTGGCTCTGGGTACCGGCACTCCCAGCACTGTCATCAGCGGCTGCAACGCCAGGAGCAGGTGTCCGGCGGCGAATGCCAGCGGGGAGTGCCCCGCGAGCATGAGTTCGGCCAGCTCCCGCCACGCCGGGACATCCGACCGGACGGCAGCGGAGACGGTATTGTCGGCCATCGATTGTTGCACTCCGGAATTCCGGTGGTTGGTTGACATGTCAAGGGTTCGGACTTTACTCCCTGAATATAATCGACTCTCGGCTGCCGGGCATCGCGGAAGGCAAATGCAATTTGAAAACGGGCACGGTAGCAGCGGAGGATGTGTTCCGGTGCCAGTGCGGTGTCGCTGCTGTACCACGGCATGCCCTCCGTCGTCTGCGGGTCGGTGCCGCGGGACAGAACGTACCCATGGGCAGCCAGCCTTGCCATGCAGTTAGGTCGCGGCGTTCGAAGCAGCCGTCGAACTGCTTGGGTCAACCCGCGCTACACATCGCAGACGTGCCATGTATGCGGTCACACAAGCAAGGAGAAGCGCAGGACACGGGTGGATTTCCACTGCCAGGCGTGCGGTGTGCGGCTGAACGCGGACCACAACGCGGCACTCAACATTCCGGAGCGCGGGTTGCCGGGCTCCGGAGCCCGCCGGGTAGGGGCTTTTGTACGGCGAAGGGCGATCCCGTTGGGGTCCCCAACGACCCGTGAACACGGTATGCTGGCCGTCCAGCCAAGTTATAATCCCCATAACGATTTTTTGCGTTTCGCCGCCTTCGTCGCCCGGTTTGCGTCCCTCGGGACAAACCTGCCTCCGCAACGCGGGGCAGGCAGGCATCCACGCAAACCCCAACAATCCTCCGTGCGAATCACTTCCCAGCTGTTTCATCCGAGCCAGCGTGCGAAGAGGGACAGGTCCCTGCCCAATCTGCGTGTGCGTCCTCGGCCTGGATGGGTCCGGTTCGTTGTCCAAATCCTGGCTGTTATCTGTCTGTGGCCGGCCACAGGCCAGATGGCTGCGTCGTTGGCCCAGACCGGAGTCAGCGGCTACACCTACTATGTGCAGCCCGGCGACACCTGGTTCGCCATTGCCCAGGCGACCGGCCAAACCATTTCCCTGCTGCAGCAGGTCAATCCACAGACAGTTCGCAACTTCGATCTTCTGTACACCGGTGAGCAAATTTTGATACCGTCCGCCGGGCAGCCGCGGTATCACGATGTGCAGCCGGGAGAAAGCCTGGCATCGGTTGCCAGCACGTACGACGTATCGGTTGGACTGCTGGTGGCCACCAATCCCCAGTTGGGCGGCAGTGCAGGAGCCCTGGCGGTTGGCGTGCGGCTTCTTGTTCCGTTGCTCCATGCGGAGGCGGACAGCCGGAACTCCTTCGAGTTGGACCCGTCCGTGACCATGGCCAGCCTGCCGGAGGGCGTGGTGGTTCCGCAGAGCTACCGGGTCCGGCCGGACGCGCCGGGTCTGCAGTCGGAGGATGCCGTCGTCGGCAGCCTGATTCCCGATCCCGCCCTGCCGCCACCGGTTTGCACGGAACCTGCCGGATACGCGGACTTCATTCGCAGTGCCCTCGACTACTGGCAGGGCAAGGCACAAGGCATTGCCCGCAGTGCCGGCTTGTGCAATTTGGTTGTGGGTGAACTGTTGGACGGCCAGGATGTCAATGGCGACGGCTTCAACGATCTGCTGGTCACGCTGGAGAGCGGCGGTTCGGAACCCAGTGCTCAGGACCGTACCGATTTGCTGCTGCTGCATTGGCTTGGGGAAAACCTGCAACCGGCGTTGCAGACCAGGGCCTCGGGACGCGTGTCATTGCTTGCGGCCGGGGATGTCAACTCCGATTTGCGCCGGGATCTGGTCTGGACGGATCAGTCCTGCGGGGCGGTTGCCTGCTACACCCGCGTTTATGCCATGAGCTGGGATCAGAAGACGGCAACCTGGCGCGACTGGACCGAGATGCCCATTTCCATGGTCAACGCGGATGTGCGTCTGATGGATGCCGACGTCTTGGGTGACGGCTTGGCGATTCGCCTGCAGGGCGGCGTGCATCAGGCCGAGGGGGCCGGCCCCCAACGGGCGCGCACGGAGATTTGGGCCAGCCGCCAGGGGCAGCCCTTTGCGTTGCAGGCCTTGGAATTCGGTCCCACCACCCACCTGTACCACGTGGTGCTCGAAGCGCACCTGAAAACGGTGCAGTCCCCGTACCAGGACTTGCACAGTGCCCAACAGTTGTATCGGCAGGTCCTGGCGGACGACAGCCTGCAGGTTTGGCACGACGCCACGGAGCAGGATTTCATGCGGGCCTTCAGCCTTCTGCGGTTGGCTTTCATCGCTTCGTATCAGCAGCAGCCCGAAGTGGCGGCGGAGATTGTCAACGTGTTGGAGCAGGCCTATCCGGCATCGCCGTTCGCAGGCCTGGGACGAAACTGGCTCGCGGCCTATACCGGTGCGGACGATCCCATCGTGGGCTGTGCCGCCGCGCAGGCCTGGGCCAAGGCGCATCCGGCAACCTGGCAGCCCTTCGGCCTGTTTGGCTGGTCAAACCCCGGCATGAGCCCGGACGCCGTGTGTCCGGTGATCGAAGGCGAGTTTGGACAGCGCCTTGACATCGAACCGGCGGTGGATCCCTCGGCATCCACGCCTCCGGCCGAGTTGTCCCTGTTCCCCAATGCCGAGGAACTGCGCAACCTGTCTCCCGAAGCCTTTGCGGCCTCCGACGACCTGCCCGAGTGCCCGGGTACGCTGGATGGCTATCCGCGCATGATTGAGAGCCTGCTCAACGGACTCCAGGGGGATCTGCTGCTGGTGGAAACCTGGCTGCGGCTGTGCGAGGTGGTCTCCGACAGCATTGGGACTCTATCCCAGCTGGACTTGAACGGCGATGGCCACGCCGACACGGTGGCTATCGTGGGGCGCCAGGAGACTGATGGTCTGGGTCCCGACGGCTACGGCGGCCGCCTGGCTGTCTACTACGGATCGTTCGGCAATGCCTCCAACCTGATTTTCGAACCGGCCGTGGTTGGTCTGCCGTCCCTGTTGGCGCTGCAGGACCTGAACAACGACACGAAGCCGGAGCTGGCCTGGGTGGATGAAGTGTGCAACGCGGTGTGCCTGTCGACCGTGGAGGTTCTTACCTGGAACGGGGACACGGTCAACAACTTCATCGGCAAGGGAGCCGTCATCACCAACGGCACGGCGAGGCTGGCGCCGGTGCCGGACACCAATCCCGGCGACGGCTATCAGATTGTCCTGGAGGGCGGTGTATCCGGGTTGCTCGACACCGATGTGCAGGTGAGTCACGTGGAGTTGTGGGAGAGTATCGACGGCTTGCCGTTCCACCGGGTTTGGTTTGAGTATGACCCGTTGGATCCGGACAGCCGCTGTCTTGGCCTGAACCTGGTTGAAGCGGACTATCTGTTGACCGGAGCCCCCTACTACGGCTACGGTCCCGCGCTTCAGATGTACGGCGACATTCTCGACAACCCAACCCTCACCACGTGCAGCATTGTGGGCACCAATCCGGATCGGGAGAAGGCACTGCTGCGCGGCCTCGCCTGGTTCCGCCTGGTTCAGGTGCACGGGCTGGCGGGGGACATGCGGTCCAGCATATTGGCCCTGGAGGACATGAAGGGCGATGTGGGCACCGAGGCGGTCCATGTCCGCATCGCGGATGCCTGGCGTTCGGCCTACGCGGAACATGCCGATCCGGTGCAGGCCTGTCAGGCCGCGCTGCCCATCATTCGGCAGGAACCCGCTTCGTGGCAGGTGACGGACCTGTTTGGCCTGGATCACCCGGCCGAGAACGAAACATCGCTCTGCTTCGTCCCGGGTGAGGACTAGGGATTAGCAGCGGCTGGTGACAACCGGCGTTCCGGCCTGCATGGCTTCGGCGACCGGCAGGCCAAACCCTTCGGCCAGGCCGGGAAACAGGAATGCCAGCGACATGCGGTAAAGATCCCACTTGACCGCTTCGTCCACCCTGTCCGTAAGGAGGATCTGGCCGTCCAGGGCCAGGTCCCGGATCAGCGGGGCGGGATGTTGCAGGACGGCCGTATCGCGGGACGGAAGCCGGCCGGCCAGCACCAGCTTGATTGCAGGGTCGCCGCCCAGGTTCAGATAGCGGCGGTAGGCCTTCAGAATGGCAGCCACGTTCTTGCGGCGTTCGAAACCACCCAGATAAAGGAAGAACCGCTCGGGCAGTCCATACGTCGAGCGCAGTTCGCGGATGCGTGCCGGGTCGGGCGGGCCTGCCGGTTCGGGCGACGCGCCGTTGAGGGCCACGGCCACCTCGCCCCGGAACTCCGGTACATGCCGGTGCAGGGTTTCGGCGCCGGCTTGGCTGACGGTGATGACCGCCCGCGCCTTGCGCAGCCCCAGCAGGTTGAGGATCAGATAGGCGCGTTGCCGGGGGTGTCGCCGGTATTCCGGACGGAGCAGCGGCACCACGTCGTGGACGGTTACCGCCACCGGTACCGGGTTCCAGAGGGGTGCGGACCAGTAGGGATTCCAAAGGATCGCGGCCCGGTGCCGCAGGCATTGCAGCGGCAAGGCTGCCTGTTCCCACCAGACCTTGGCCAAGGGTTCGGGCCCCGGAGGCAACGGAACGGGCAGGAATTCCATGCCGTTGGGCAAGTCCGGCGGCGGAGTCCAACTGCCGGCCAGAGCGGTCGGCAAGGGAACGAGCGTGCGCAACCGAACCTCGGTTTGCAGGGCCGGGAATTCCCTCAGCAGCGCTGTCAGGTACTGACCCGATCCGGTGGTCGGGCGCTGCAGGAACCAGCCGTTGACGAGAACCAGGCGGCGGGTCAAGGGCATCGTTCGGGTTTAGCCATCCACCGGCAGGCCGATGGCCGTGGGCATGGGCAGGGCATTGCAGTGGAGCCAAAAGGCCAGTTCGTGAAAGCGTTCCTCGCGGAAGCGGCGTTGGTTGCAGCCAATGGTAAAGGTACGATAGCCCAATTCGCGGAAACGGCCGCCCGCAATGTCGGCGACGCTCTTGTACACCATGACCACACAAGGTTTGCATGCAAGGTCCGCCACGCGTTGAATCAGAGAATCGCCTCCCTGCCGCCATTCGTCGGAGCGCAGCTGGCTGGCGCGCGCGGTCGGCCGCCGCACGAGATCCATAAAGCCGAAACCCTGGTGGAACAGGACCGAGTCCTCCTGGCCGCGGTCGCTTTCGAGCAGGTTGCCGATGCCGGCGACACGCATGCAGCGCCACAACTGGCGGCCCAATCGACCCTGGTAGTAGTGTCCGACTGCCACGGCGGGTGGCGGCGGGTTGATGCCGACGATCAACGTGTGGATGGAGGGAGACACCAGTTCCCTGAGGGTGAGGACGGGTTTGCCGTCCACCAGCACGGTTTCGGTCAGGGGCACGGGGCTGTGCCCCGCCGGCAATACAGGTTTGGAAGTCATTCGGCACGGGCAGTGTCTTAAAAATAGAACATTATAATCATAATATAAAGGTGAGCTAGATGGCCAGTCAAATTGTGGGGCAGAGCAGACAGCTGTTTGTCGAGGTGGTGCAACCCATTCTCGACGCGCGGTTTCCGGAGGTGGCGGCCGAGACGGCGTTCGGCCTGTTCGGCTACGGATCGGAGGCGCTGGGCCTCGATGACGAGCATTCGCGCGACCACCAGTTTGGCTTGCGCATCGACGCCCTGATGCCGGATGGGCTGTTTCAAGCCCATGCCGAGGAACTGCGGGAGGTGGTCTCGGGTGCGTTGCCCGAGACGTTTCTGGGCATGGCCTTGCGGGAAGGACATGTGGCGGGGGCGGGCTTGGCTCCGGACAGCCTGGAAGGATTCATGCAGCGGACCATTGGCCTGCTGGGCGTGCCGGAGACGTTGGGCGAATGGCTGTCAATTGCGGAAGAGGAAGTGACCCACGTGACCAACGGGTGGGTCTGGAGGGACGACTCCGGGCACTTCACCGAGATCCGGCGCGCCTTCGCGGACTACTGGCCGGAACCTGTGCGTATGCGCCGGTTGGCTCATTGGTGCCGCTACTTCTCTGGGATGGGAGTGTATGCCTTGCAGCGTGCCCTGTTGCGGGACGATCACTACTACGCCAACATCACCGCCAGCCGCAGCATACGCTGGGCCGTGCAGATGGCCTTCATGCTGGAGCGCAGGTTCTACCCGTACGACAAGTGGATCATGCATCGGTTTCGCGACCTGCCAACCATGTGGCCGAAGATGGGGCACCTGGTGGAGGCGGCAGTGCGGCCGGGGACGATGCCTGCCGCGCAACTGATGCTTCTGGAGGAGATGTCGGACATCCTGGATGCGGAATTGGTGGACCAGGGACTGATTGCCTCCCATCCGAGGTTTGCGCGGTCTCCCACGTCCGGGTATCGGGTGTTGGAGCATGCCTATGCGGAACTTCTGCAGCGGTGTCCCGAGGAGATTCGCACCGTGGTGCCCGAATGGGATCAGGTTCAACTGGAGGCGTTCCACAGCGGCTGGGTCGCCGGGCTGCCGGTTGCGGAGTGGGACGCAATTCTCAATCTGGAGGTTGCCAACCCCGACATCGGTTGACTGTCCCACTTGAGGGAACCCCGTTTCAGTTTAGCGTTAGGGGGTATTCGTCCGGAATGCTCTCCGCCGCTGGCTCCCGGGTCTTTTGAGAGTGGAGTGGAAGTGCCATCTGCAACCATCAATCGACTGTAGCTGTGCTATCGGTCAATCTCCACTGAAGGACCAACGATCATGTCGGTAGGGGGGCAAAGAAAAACCCCCTGAGCCACGGCTGAGCAGTTTCCACCGGCGTACATGGGACCCATGGCTGAGTGGGAATAGATGGTGTTCTCCCTAGTTCGTTGCCTGATCATTCGTATTGGAGCAATAATCCGGTTTTGTGTGACATCCTACCGAATCACTGATTCGAGGAATGCTATCAATTCCTGATGATCATGTAGTGCAGCCAGTTGAATGAGGGTTCGACCATCGGGGGCTTTCGCATTTGGATCACCCCCTGCAGCCATCAATACTTCCGCGACATCGGTATACCCTTCAAAAGCGGCCCTGTGCAACGGGGTCCAACCTTCGATGTCCTGTGCGTCGACCTGTGCACCGGCAGCGAGCAGCACTTCCGCGAAACCGGCATGTCCTTTCCACGCCGCCCAGTGCAACGGAGTCCCGCCGATTTTAGTATCCCGAGCATCAACGTGTGCACCGGCAGCGAGCAGCACTTCCGCGACATCGACATGTTCGGCCCATATTATCCAATGCAACGGGGTCCAGCCCTCGATGTCCTGTGCGTCGACCTGTGCACCGGCGGCGAGCAGCACTTCCGCGACATCGGCATGCCCTGCCCACGCGGCCCTGTGCAACGGGGTTCCGCCCTCGATGTCCTGTGCGTTGACCTGGGCACCACCAGCGAGCAGGACTTTGGCGACCGTGGTGCGACCTCCCTCAGCGGCCCAGTGTAACGGGGTTCCGCCCTCGATGTCCTGTGCGTCGACCTGTGCACCGGCGGTGAGCAGCACTTCCGCGACATCGGCACGGCCTGCCCACGCGGCCATGTGCAACGGAGTCTGACCATCTTTGTTCTGTGCATTGACACTCGCGCCGGCATCCAGAATGCATAGCATCCTTGCGAGGTCATCGTTTCGCCCCACAGTATTCTGTCCCACCACAGTGTTTCGTACCGCAGTGTGGAGTGGGGAGTTCCCGTACTCGTCAGTGGATTGCAGAAACCGGTCAGTAAACCGGTCAGCACACGATTTGCTTGCGCAAGCGGAGGCACTTGCTAACACCAGTACGGAACACATCAGCAGCCAGGATATTCTTCGGTTCACGTTCGGCTTCCGCGGTGACAGGTCATGGGCTGATATTAAGGCATGCGTGACCTGCCAAAGAACCCGCAACCTCTGGAGCCGGCAACGAATGTCGGTCGACCCCGGTCTTGTGTAACTTCAATCTAAGAAGAATGTTGAGGTCGTGCTGACGGTCGTCCAGATGGACCCCGGACTGAGTCATAGTCCCATGTGGCCAAAGATGGGGCACCTAGTGGAGACGGCGGTGCAGCCAGGGTTGATGCCTGCCGAGCAACTGATGCTTCTGGAGGAGATGTCGGACATCCTGGATGCGGAACTGGTGGACCAGGGACTGATTGCCTCCCATCCGAGGTTTGCGCGGTCTCCCACATCCGGGTATCCGGTGTTGGAGCATGTCTATGCGGAACTTCTGCAGCGGTGTCCCGAGGAGACTCGCACCGTGGTGCCCGAGTGGGATCAGGTTCAACTGGAGGTGTTCCACAGCGGCTGGGTCGCCGGGTGCCGGTTGCGGAATGGGACGCGATACTGAACCTGGAACCGGCCAGTGCCCAATCCACGTGATTTTCCCCCGTGTGGCACAACGTACGGCAGTTGGTTCTTGCCCCAAGGGTTGCGGTCCGGGACGATGCACCGACAGTGAGTCCACGGGGCTGCCAAGATGTGAGTTGGGGTTTTTTTCAAATGAGGAATTCCCCTTTGCAGCGGTCCAGGCCGATCAACAGATTTATTGGGTCAGTGGAGACGGGAGCTGTCTGGGTCAACCATTGCCAAACAGCTTGGTCAAGACACGGTCGCCCTGTTCCACCGGCCAAGCAACGCAGGTTCGGCGATGCACAATGCGGTGGCTCAAGGTGTTCGCAACATAGTCCGGTTGCCGAGGGGCGGGGGAGTTCACGCGGGTTCCAGGCTGGCTGACGGCATAGCGTGCGTAGCGCGTTCCAAGACCCTTGTGACAGGAGGGCACGACGAGGCTGCCTCGTAAAGTACATACGAGTCGCTTCTCCGCTTGACCGGATGCCTCGGAGCATATCTGGCTACTGTCCGACCTCCGATTTGGAGTGTTACAGGTTGGTTGTCCCCTCGACCGTTTGCAGTAACTGCGCGGTGTCAGGTGATCGCCCTACCGAACCGGCGGCGCAAGGATCATCACCAATTGCGAATTGCCTTGTCGTTCAGCCAGTCGAAGCGGAGTCGAGCCACCGGGGGTTCTTGCCTCGGGATTGCCTCCTGCAGTGAGTAGCACTTCAGCGACTTCAGCATGGCCTTCCCATGCTGCCCTATGCAAGGGTGTCCAGCCTTGGATGTCCTGGGCCTCGACCGGGGCACCACCCACAAGTAGGACTTCGGCGACTTCAGCATGGCCTGCCCGAACAGCCAGGTGCAACGGGGTCCAGCGGTTGAAGCCCCGCGTGGCGACCTGGGCACCGCCAGCAAGCAGGACTTCGGTGACTGTGGTATGCCCTTGCTCAGCTGCCTTGTGCAAGGGAGTCCAACCATCGGGGTCCGACGCGTCAATGTGCGCACCTGCGGCGAGCAAGACGTTGGCGACCTCCGCATGTCCTTGCCATGCAGCCAAGTGCAACGGGATCCAGCGGTTGAAATCCCGCGCGTCGACCTGGGCACAGCCAGCAAGCAGGATTTCGGCAACTTCGGTATGCCCTTGCCAAGCGGTCGTGTGCAACGGGGTCCAACCATTGAGGTCCCGTGCATCAACGTGTGCACCTGCGGTGAGCAAGGCCTTGGTGAACTCCACGTGCCCTTCTCCAGCTGCTGTGTGCAATGGAGTCCAGCCGTCAATGTCCTGCGCGTCGATCTGAGCTTCAGCGGCGAGCAAGGTGTTGGCGAATTCCACGTGTCCTTCCCCAGCGGCCCTGTGCAGCGGAGTCCAGCCCGTGTCGTCCTGCGCGTCGGCATCGCCCCCTGCAGCGAGCAGCACTTCGGCGACTTTGATACGCCCTTGCCACGCTGCCGTGTGCAACGGGATCCAACCGTCGCGGGCCTGGGGGTTGACTTGGGCTCCGGCGGTGAGCAGGGCGTTGGCAACTTCTGCATGTCCTTCTCCAGCGGCCCTGTGCAGCGGGGTCCAGCCCGTGTCGTCCTGTGCGTTGGCATCGCCTCCGGCAGCGAGAAGCACTTCGGTGACTTCGATATGCCCTTGCCAAGCTGCCATGTGTAAAGGTGTCCAATCGGTATTGTTCTGTGCGTTGACCCGGGCACTGGCGACCAGTAGGACTTTGGCGACCTCCGCATGTCCTTCTCCAGCGGCCCTGTGCAAGGGGGTCTCACCATTGATGTTCTGTGCATCAACCTGAGCACCGGTATCCAGTAGTACTTTCGTAACTTCAGCGTGCCCATGCACTGCTGTCTCGTGCAACGGGGTTTCGCCCGTGTCGTTGCGCGCGTCGATATCCGCGTTGGCAGTGAGCAGCACCTCTACGACTTCAGCGTGGCCTTCATGCGCTGCTCCATGCAATGGGGTTTCACCATGGGTCGTGACTGCGTCGACTTGGGCATCGGCAGCCAGTAACATCTTCGTTACATCAACACGCCCTCCCGCAGCAGAACTGTGCAACGGAGTTCGACCTTCATCGGTCGTAGGATTCACTTGACCTCCGGCGGCCAACAGGAACGCCAGTACTTCCGTGTGGCCCAAAAGGGCAGCCGAATGCAACGGTGTCAAACCCATTTTGTCCCGTACGTCCACATTGGCGTTTGCAGTGAGCATGCACTGCACCAATGCGAGATCGGTGTCCCACACTGCATGGTGAAGAGGGGTAAGGCCGCTCGCATCCGAGGTGTGCAGGTTGATTCCGGTTAACCGAACAGAACACTGATCGCTTGAACAAGTGCGAGTACCTGCCAGCACACAGACACAACTGAGCACCAGCCAGAAAGTCCTTCGGTTCATCGGGGACCGCAGCTTTTGGGCTTGCGCGGAGAGTTCATGGGGAATTGGCACACCGTGTCCGCCAAAGAGTAGACATTCCCACCCGATGCTCGGAGCAGGCCACGGATTGGTCCTGGTCTGAGTGCCTACCGGTGCGTCGCCCAAATTGCCCTGAATTCGTCAACGAAGTGCTGACTTGAATGCAGCGGAAGGCGTATCCAGTAGGGTTTCCTGTGGCCTTGCACCTCTATTGGCCAAGACCAGCTTGGCTCGCCTCGTCGATCATGTCGAACACCGAGTAGCGGGCATGCACACCGAGGTCGCGCAACGCTTTTGCACCACTCAGATTGGATCTCGCAGGAGCACCTGGCAATCTGACCTCCACCCATCGCTTGTCCAGAACCTTGCCCATGTAAGGGACGACCTCGGTGAAGGACACCGTGCTGTCCGGGGCGAAGTTGTACACATTGTCTTCGGCCTCCGGTTTGAACAACGCGGGTACCAAACCGGCCGCGATGTCTCGCGTGTCCATCATCTCCAAGACCAAGGGTTCCCCTGTGTCCGTCAGGCTCAACAGGAGAGGATTGTCGTCCGAGGCCACAGCCTGCAGACGGCGGATGGACTCCGTGGTTGCGGGATCCGTCCGTCCACTGTCCAAAAGCCAGGCCAGTCTGCCTTTGACATAAAACTGTCGTTCGGCGAAGAAGCCGTGCGGGTCCAGGATTTCCTGCCAGGTCTGGTTGTGGCAGAACCGGACGATCGTGAACCGGCAGTTCGGCACCACGCGGGCCGTGTGGCGGGTCAACTCCTCGCCAATGAGCTTGCTGACCCCATAGGTGGTGGTGGGTTCCAGTGGATGTTCCTCATCGGTAGGGGTGTATCTGGGAAACGGCCCCGGGTACACCTGGTCGCTGGAGGCGAACAACAACCTGAGCGGTGATGGAGGCCGTTGCCGGATCGCACGCATCAGGTTGCGCGTGCCCTCCACGTTGACTCGCCAAATCAGATCGTCCTGGTGGGGTTGATAGAGGATTACCGCCGCCAAATGGACGATGTGCGACACATGGGCCACGGCTGTGGCAAGGGCAACGGCATCGTCAAGGGAGCCTTCCACCACCTCAACCGCGGGATCAACCTCTGATCGGAGCGGGTCGTCCGGCATCACGAGACCCTTGACGGCAATGTCCCGCGCCAGAAGCTCCGATGCCAGATGCGAACCAACGCGGCCCGTAATACCGGTAATGAGAACGCGGGAGTGGTCGTTGGCCATTTTGGGGTCTCTGATGCGCGTGGAGTGCCGTGCCCGGTCGTGTGCAGGAGGGACCGGGCACGGCATGCCCTCAGTCGAACAGATGCGTGTACTTGAGTGCCGTGCCGGTATTGAACAGGACCACGGTTTCGTCCCGGCCAATCATGTGCTGGCTGAGCAGGACCCTTTGTGCCTCCAGGCAGGCGGCGGCCTCGGGGGCCGGAAACACCCCGGTCAGGGATGCCATGAGGCCAACCGATTCCATGATGGCTTCATCGGTCACGGTGATGGCGGTACCTTCACTGGCCCGGACCGCGTCGAGGATCAGAAAGTCGCCCACGGCCTTGGGCACGCGCAGGCCGTCGGCAATTGTGGCTGCATTCTCCCATTCGTCGGCAAACCGCTCACCACGGTCATAGGCCCTGACGATGGGGGCACAACCCGTGGTCTGCACGGACACCATCCTGGGGCGTTGTGAGCCAATCAGTCCCATCTCTTCCATTTCCGCGAAGGCTTTCCACATGCCCACCAGACCTGTTCCGCCGCCGGTGGGGTAGATGATGACATCCGGCAGTGTCCAGTCGAACTGCTCGGCGATTTCATAGCCCATGGTCTTCTTGCCTTCGAGGCGGTAGGGTTCCTTGAGCGTGCTCAAGTCGAACCAGCCGTGTGCCTGCACGCCTTCCGCCACCTTGGCGCCACAGTCGGTAATCAGGCCGTCCACCAGCGTCACGCTGCCGCCGTAGGCCTGGCATTCGGCCTTGAAGGTGTGCGGAACGTCCCGTGGCATGTAGACGTGGGCCTCCAGCCCTCCGGCCGCCGCGTAGGCGCACATGGCCCCGGCGGCGTTGCCGGCGCTGGGGATGGCAAGGACGGTTTCGCCCAGTTCCTTGGCGCGGGAAACCGCCATCCCCAGGCCGCGTGCCTTGAAGCTGCCGGTTGGATTCAGCGACTCGTCCTTGATGTAGGTGTTCGGACAACCGATGGTCTCGCCCAGACGCGCGGCCTTCAGCAGGGGCGTGGAACCTTCCCCGAGATCAATTACGTTGGTGTCCGACCTGACAGGGAGAACTTCCCGATAGCGCCACATGCCGGGTTTGCGGCGGACCAGGTTCTCCGGTGTAAGGGACTTGGCCGCTTCGGCCAGGTCATAGCGTGCCAGGAGGGGACGCTGGCTGTTGGGCGCCAGGTTCATGACCTGGTCCGCTTCGTAGGTTTCGCCGGTCAGGCTGCATTCAAGGTGGGTGAGTGTTGACTGGGGCATGGATGTCGGCAGTGTTGAATCCGGAGTTCGAGGGTTGGCAATCCGCGGCGTGCCTCGTCAAGGACCGTATCGCCGGAGACTGGACGAGGCAACGACCCGTGCGCTTGGTTCACACGGAATCGTAGTACGGTAAGGACCGCACGCGACCTGGGATTATAGGGTCGCAAACCCAAGATGCGCTTTGCCGGAGGCTTGCCGCAGATGTCCGATTCGAATTGTCCGGTGTACGGTCCCACCTACGCGGAGATGCGGGATCCCGATCTTTTGGACCCGGCGTTCCGGGCGCGTGCGGCGGATCTGCAAGATCGTTCGCCACTGCACCGGGACAATCTGTTCAACATCCACTGGCAGGATGCGCGCACCGGCGTGTCGGCGTTTCTGGTGCCGCAGGCGGTATCCGGGTTGGCGGCAAACCTGGTTGTCATGGACGGCGGTACGTTCCCATCCGGCAGCATGAAGGTCGGGCCTGCCTACGCCATGTTGATGGAGCGGGAGCTCAACGAGGATATGCGGCCCGGCAGTGCCACGGTCATTGCCCCATCCACCGGCAATTTCGGCATCGGTGCGGCCTGGGTGGCCAGAGTCAAGGGCTATGAGGCACGCGTCGTGATGCCCTCGGGGATGAGCCGGGAGCGGTATGCGTTGATCGAGCGTTACGGAGCAACCACGGACCTAACTCCCGGCTCCGAGTCCGATGTCAACCTGACCCTGCAGCGAACGCAGGATCGGTATGCCGGGCAGGCGGACTGTGCGGTTCTGGGGCAATTCTCGGACTTGGCGAACTACCGTTTTCACCGCCACGTCACGGCGGAAGGAGTCCGACGTGCGGTCCAGGGGCTTGGATTGGACGGCGTCGATCTGTTCGTGTCCGCACCCGGCAGCGCGGGCACGCTGGCGGCCGGAGACGGACTGCGGGAGACCTTTCCCGATCTGTGCATTGCCGCCGTGGAACCCGAGGAGTGCGCCACGCTCACGGATGGCGGTCGCGGCTCGCACGTCATCGAAGGGATCGGCGATCAGATGGTGACGCTCATCCACAACGTGCATGCCACCGATCTCGTGGTGCGGGTTCCGGATGTCCACACAATCAGGGGCACGGCCGTGTTCAGCGGTTCAACCGACGACATCATGGCCATGTTCGGAGTTGATGCGGATTGCGCGGCCCGTTTACGGGGCCGTTTGGGGCCGAGCGGCATCTGCAACGTCGTCGGGGCGATGCTGGCTGCCTCCCATCTGGGCCTGGACCGGAGTCGTACGGTCGTCACGGTTGCAACGGATTCGAACGATCGGTACCAATCCGTCCTCGACCGGTTGTCGAACACCCTCGGCAGGCCACCGCATCGACGCGATTTGTCCGGATGGTGGTCCGAGGTACGGGAACTTGAGCCTGCTCGGCAGGTCCTGGACATCCGTGAGGGCGATCACCGGAAACGCCTGCATGTCATGAAGCGGGATACATGGACCCTCTACGGCTACAGCGCGGACTTCATCGACTCGATGCAGGACCGGTCGTTCTGGGATCGGGAATACGCCCTCGTCAAACAACTGGATCCCCAATGGCAGGCACTTCGACAACCGCCTGATTCATGCCGATAGGTCGCGTGGACAACAAAGTCTTGTCCATGGCGACGGTGTACGGGGTCCGGAGAGCGGTGGGTGGTCAAACTCCTGGCTTGCCCACCACGCCATAGGGGTTGCCGACTGCATGGTGGTCCCGAGCGACGATGCAGTCCACATGCCGGGCACGCAGCCTGAACTCCCTGTGTCTGTGCACGGGACCTTGCCCTGCGCATTGGCAGCCCTTCGGGTGGCGACGTGCCGCTGACGGGAAACCTGTATCGCTACTTGCCGGTATCTTCCTCCGGGATGTGCAGCAGCGGATCCCAAATTCGTTCGGCAGGTACCTGCGTCGGGCCGCCACCCTCCCGGATCGCGATCAGGAGGCGTGCGCCGTAGGGGATGTCGCCAAGGTCGGAGCGTACGCCGTATCGGGCCGCCTCGAGAATCCGGTCGACGAGGGCTTCAACCTCTCGCGCCAGCTGTGAGGCCAGGCCGCTGGCGGCCAAGGTGCGCCGGAAGCTCAACAGCATCTCCACCGCCTTTCCCTCGGCCCACCCTTCGGCCCGTCGTTCGGCCATCTGCCTGAAAAAAACGTTCCTGTGCCGTTTCCACTTCCCTCACCAACTCGTTGAGTGGACGGCTGTCGTCCAGTTGGCTGGCATCCAGCAGATCCTTCCCTGCCCGTTCCGGAGCCTATCCCACCGTCTCATCTTGTCAGACAGAAACCGCCACAGAAGTTCATGGGCGTCCCGGTCTTCCAGGCCGCGAATGGCTTCCAGAACCGGGACGATCTCACCCGGGTCATCGCAGCATTCGACCTCGAAGACCATCTGCAGCAGATTAGATTCAGGCTCCTCCTCCCGCTCCATGTGCAATACGTCACAGCAATGCACCGGGAACCGAAGCGCATGAGCGTCCGGGCCACAGGGCTGAAGACCGAGGTCGGCACCCACCATTATGTGGGCCTGATGGCCCGCGACATGGCCTGAACCGACATCGGGAGCTTCCCGCTTGTACGAAGGAAACCCATGATGGCCTGCAACCAATATCAACGAGATTGAAACAATGCCGAGGGTGTTATATCATTGTCATATGATGTTATGCTGTTTTGAATATTATAGTGTACTTAATGTCATATTTTGTTGAGCAGGTGGTCTGGTTTGACCCCGGTCGCCGCCTGTTATCGCGACGGTCATTGCCGGGACCGGGTGTCCCTTGATGGCCTAATGTCATGATCCGTGCCACGTGGGGATATCACATGAAGAGGAGTATCTGGTTGTCCTACACGTGGCGTGCGGCCTTTGTGTTGATGATGGCCACGGCCTTGGCAGTGGTTGTTCTATGGAGTCTGCGGCCAACCCTGGCCTGGGCTCACTTCTGCGAAGACAACTACACCATTCAGCAGGAACGGGAGGCCTGCTGGTGGCGTTATTGGAATGGTTTGTCCACACCGGAGGACATGGCTGGCACAGTCCAGTCCATGGTGGACGACACACCCCAGCCCACGCCTACACCCTATCCAACATCCACGCCCCTGGCACAGTTCCGCCCCTGGGACGGCGCTGTTTGCAACACCTACTACACCATCCAGCGGGCCCGTGAGGATTGTTGGTGGCGTTGGCACAATGGATTGCCCGCACCGCAGGACTTGGCTGGCGCAGTCCAGCCCAGGGTGACCGCCACACCCCAGCCCACGGCGACCGTCGCAGTCCAGCCTACGGTGACCGCTACACTCCAGCCCACGGCGACCGCCACAGTCCAGCCCACGGTGGACGCCACACCCCAGCCCACGCCTACACCCTATCCAACATCCACGCCCCTGGCACAGTTCCGCCCCTGGGACGGCACTGTTTGCAACACCTACTACACCATCCAGCGGGCCCGTGAGGATTGTTGGTGGCGTTGGCACAATGGATTGTCCGCACCGGCGGACATCGCCGCCACACCCCGGCCCATGGTAACTGCCACACCCCGGCCCACGGTGACCGCCACACCCCAGCCCACGGTGACCGCCACACCCCAGCCCACAGTGGCTGCCACGCCCCAGCCTACGGTGATCGCCACACCCCGGTCCACGGCTACACCCTATCCAACACCCACGCCTCTGGCACAGTTCCGCTCGTGGGACGGTACTCTTTGCGACACCTACTACACCTCCCAGCGGGACCGTGAGGATTGTTGGTGGCGTTGGCACAATGGATTGCCCTTGAACCCGTGACGGGGACTTCCTGGTAATCACAGGCAGTAGCCACCCCAAGGCGTTGACAAAGTCGCGTCAGGGAGGGTCTGCGGTCTCCACCGCGTCCTGCACACCGCGCCTCGTCGGAAATTCTGGTGCAGGAAAGGAAGGTCGTTCCGCGTTGGATGTGTAGGGATTAACCACATGGATGCAAGGCAGCCCTCATGACTGCCATGGTTCCACAGCACCATGGCCCTCCGAGCCATCCGGCGGCTTTCAGTCTGACGAGCCGACAATACAGAAGATTGCAGGGGCGAGGGGTTCCGTCGTGCTCTGACATGCCAACGGTGCCAACACCAGCGAGGACGAACATCGCATGGGGCTAAACATCTCCTACTATCCGGTCTGGTGGAACATGTAGAGCGAAGGCGGGCACCAGCCGGTATGGCCGGAGGTGGTCGAACGCATGCCCGCGGAGATGCAGTCGTTGCACCGGCACCGCGTGGGCCGGACGCGGTCCGGTCTGTACGAGTGAAGTGGTCTGGGGAAGGGAAGGTTCACCCTTCCGGGTGGATGCATTGCCGTTGGCCGCCACCAGCGGGGGCAATACCGGGTCCTATGACCTTGGTCGGCCGGGACGCTTTGGCGCGCCATTCCCGTGTGAACTGCTACTGAAGCAATCTGCGCATTGACCGCTTGGGTTTCTTGCACCAGCCGGTGCAGGCATTGGAGGCGGCACCGATCCGATGCCCACTGGGCGGCAAGACCAAACGCATCGGACACACCGATGTTTTCCGTCCAAATGTGCTAAACATATGAGGAAACAGACCGTGTGTCACAGATGTGCCGCAG
Source organism: Caldilineaceae bacterium (assembly GCA_965219935.1). Classification (GTDB taxonomy): domain Bacteria; phylum Chloroflexota; class Anaerolineae; order Caldilineales; family Caldilineaceae; genus Bin34. Next base: position 4,812,737 of record CBDCOU010000003.1, read on the forward strand.
GCGGTTATCGATAACGAAGGGGTTGATTTTCGCACCCGGTAACGCTCCTTACCGTCTCCCGGGACATGGCGCTCCACGCGGGGGCGGACACCGGCATGGCCGATCAGCCGGGCCCGGCCTCGCCGGTGTCCGGAAACAGGCGGCACCGGATCTTCCGATGGATGATCTCAGAATAGTGTCTGGTTTGGTGATGGGTATTGGCCATATTGTGCGATCACCGTGTTGCCGACAGGAACCCCGACCCCAGCTGGTCATTTAATATGACAATCATAGTCACATTAAATGATAATTCGATATTCGATGTAGTGTCTGAATAACGTAATCCAAACATGTAGGTGTTTTCTTGTGTAAACTTTCATTGAAGGAGGGTGTTTGTCTGGACGCCCTGCATGTTGGTTGTCATCACACCCCTGCGCCGCAAACTCAATCATGCGACTACCCGGATTGCCCTATATCGTGGCCATTGGGGCGGCCCTCCTCCTGCTGACCGCCTTGGTCTGGACGCTGAACGCGGAGCCGACGACGGCCAACGACTGCGGCGGCGGATACCACTTCCATGAACCCGACACCTGCCACAAGCACTGCAAAAACGGGATGTCGTCGCACAACTCTACCCACGGCGACAACTGCAGGACATCCAATCCTACTCCCAGGCCCACCAGGAGGCCGCGCCGTGCTGCTACGGCCACACCCATCCCCAGGAGGAGTTTGCAAACGCTTGCCACGCCTACGCCGACTCCCATACCGTGCCCGGCGGACGTGACTGGTTTCGAGGCCGACAGCGTCTCGGGCTCGAGCATTACGATGACATGGGACACGCCCCAGGATCAGCCCCACGGGTACAAGATCGAGAGTTGCAACTCGGCCGTCCCCGGCTGTCCCGGTGCCACGGAGGTGGCGACGCCAGCCGGCTCGGCCACCTCCCACACCTTGACGAATCTCGCGGCCAACACACCGTACCATCTCCGCATTACGGCCTTGGCCGACCCGAACAGTGCCTGTTCGGATTCTGCGGCCTCCACCATCGTCACGGTGAACACGACGAAAATTCAGCTGGTGGTGGACAACTTCCGGGCATCGGAGGTCACCAGCACCACGGTCACGTTGGAGTGGGATGCGCCGGCGTCCACGACCGGTCTGGACAAGTACAAGATCGAGGAATGCAACTCGGCAGACGCCAGCTGCCCCGGCGCCACGGAGGTGGCCACGCCGGCCAAGACGGCGACCTCCCACAAGGTGACCGGTCTCGATCCCATGGTGACCTACTATTACCGCATTACCGCGCTGGCGGTCGCCAACAGCAACTATCTGGATTCGGATCCGTCGGCCGCCCGCGGAACCACTTCCGACGACACCCCTGCGGGCATCGTGGAAATCACCACGCTCCGCCCGCCGGTGGAGAGCCTGACGGCCACGTGTACCGCCGATTCCGCGACATTGGCTTGGACCCTACCCGTCGCCCGGTCGAGCATCGCCAGCTTCAAGGTCGAAGTCCTCGAGGATTGTGACGGCTGCAGCCCGGAAGTGTTCAGTGTTGCCCGAACGGAATCAGGCTACACGGTGACGGGCCTGTCTCCCAATACGGTCTATCACTTCACTGTCCACTTTCTCGGCATCCAGGCCCAGGCGGGGAATTACGAATCGGAAAGAGCCTCCGTGCAATGCACGACGAAAATTCGGCTGGTGGTGGACAACTTCCGGGTATCGGAGATCACCAGCACCACGGCCACTTTGGAGTGGGATGCGCCGGCATCCACGACCGGTCTGGACAAGTACAAGATCGAGGAATGCAACTCGGCAGACGCCAGTTGCCCCGGCGCCACGGAGGTGGCCACGCCGGCCAAGACGGCGACCTCCCACAAGGTGACCGGTCTTGATCCCATGGTGACCTACTATTACCGCATCACCGCGCTGGCGGTCGCCAACAGCAACTATCTGGATTCGGATCCCTCGGCCGCCCGCGGAACCACCTCCGACGACACCCCTGCGGGCATCGTGGAAATCACCACGCTCCGGCCACCGGTGGGGAGCCTGACGGCCACGTGTGCCGCCGATTCCGCGACATTGGATTGGACACTACCCGTTGCCCGGTCGAGCATCGCCAGCTTCAAGGTCGAAGTCCTCGAGGACTGTGACGGCTGCAGCCCGGAAGTGTTCAGTGTTGCCCGAACGGAATCAGGCTACACGGTGACGGGTCTGTCTCCCAATACGGTCTATCACTTCACTGTCCACTATCTCGGCACCCAGGCCCAGGGCACGTCGAGGAATTACGCATCGGAAAGGGCCTCCGTGCAATGCACCACCACCAAGAAGCCTCTGCCTGTGATCACAGGTATTACAGTAAGTAGTTTCACCGAGGATGGAGGGGTACCACTGGCTTGGAACACGCTGATCCACTCGGCGTTGGACAGATACAGAATCCAAGTATGCTCGGATGCGCAATGCTCTGGGTCACCCACTACTTACGACACCAAGCAAACCGCGTATTCCCACATCTGCCCACGGGACAGTACGTGCTATTTCCGGGTTCGGGCCATAGCGAAGGCAGCGTCCGACTACGCGGACGGGGCTTGGTCCAATTTCGTAATTGTGTCGATACCAGTTGAATAGGAGCCCGGGAAAAGGTCGGGAGTGGATCCGGACCAGGCACCACCTGGTCCGGTCGCGTAGCGGCCCAATGGACAATGCCGCCCTGAACCACCCCCCAGTGGTCCGTGGCGTGGATGGGACCGGCTGCCGGTTGGGGCGCGGTCGGTACCCATGCCCATGCGGCTAATACTTTGGTTGTGCTTGTTTCAGTTTAAGTTGTTGCCAACGGTAGTGGCCGTGCAGGGCCAGTCCGGCTTGGTGGCAAAAGGTGTGTCCGGTGCTGGGCCGATGCCCTGCGCCCAGTCCCGAAAGCCCCTCCCCCTCGAACCCGGCCGCATCCAGCCGCGCGCAGACCCGCCCCAGCGTGTCGTGCAAGGGGATGCCATGGGGCAGCTCCGGGAAGGTGTGCAGCCAGGCCGCGTTGATCTGGCCGAAGAGGACAATGGTCAGCCAATCGTCCGGGATCGACAGACCCGTTTCCGGGCAAGCCGGATCGCCCGTATCGGAATTCAACTGGCATCGCGGTCAACGTAGGCAATGGTCATGGGACCATCCGGCATCACGCAGATGCGCGGTGCGGCGCCATTGGCCGGGACAGCCAGTCTCGCAACCGTCTTGGACACGTCGGCGCAGGGAATCAACAAAGCCTCTTGGATCTGCTTCTCCGTCAAACCGGCGCTGAAAACGTGTACGTCGGCCTGTTGTTGAATGCGCGCCTGAATCTGAACCTGCCACTGATCATGCTCTTCAAATCCGTCCTCATTCAGCATGGCCACGATGCCGTCGGGTGATCCGCCGCGGCGAAGCAGGTCCGCATACTTGCCGTGGTCGGGAATGCCATCGGCACACTCGACGGCCATCACGATGTGGCCGTCGGGCCTGGTGATCTGGCTGGCGGCACTCATGCCCTTGACACACTGGTATAGGTTCTGGTCAAGCGGATAACCACTGTTGCAGGAGACCACGATGTCATAGGGTTCGCCCACCGGCACCATGGAGTGTCGGCGCACGAAGTCCGTGCCCTTCCTGTGGGCTGCCAACAGGTCGCCGGCAAACACCCCGGTGATCTCGTGTTGCTGGTTCAAGGTGACGTTCAGGAGGAACACCTCGTCCAGCATCAGGGCCACTTCCTTCATCTCCTCCCAGATGGGATTGCCGTCAAGCGAGCCCCATGTGGCCTTGGGACTGCCCACCATCCTGCGTCCGTGATTGGACAGGACGCTTTCGAAACCTGCCAGGGACGGCAGTACGCCCTTGGGACCGCCCGAAAAACCTGCAAAGAAGTGGGGTTCGATGAATCCGGTCAAAATGCACAGGTCGGAGTCCACCAGCAAATGGTGCAACCGGACGGGATGGCCGTTCGAGGTTCGGCCCATGTCGACCAGCAGGTCGTCGTCAAAGGCATCGTGCTGGAGACACCGGAAGTTTTCGTAGACGGCATCCCCAATAAGTGCGCGGTGCTCGCTTTCGGTCTGCGGTCTGTGGGTGCCTAGGGCGTTGACCAGGGTGATGTGGGTTCGAGGAACCCCGGCATCGAGCAGTTCATCCAGCACGACAGGCAGGATGCGGTCGTTGGGTGTCGCCCTGGTGATGTCGGTGTGGACAATCACGATGTGGCTGGAGGGATCGACGCGGTCGGCAAGAGGGGCACTCTCGATCGGGGTGCGCAGTGCCTGTTCCAATGCCGCCTTCTCCGACGTAACTCCGGGCAGTTGGGTGGATTGGATGATGTCGGTACCGGAAGGCACCTCGATCGCCAATCCGGTGCGTCCGTAGGCAACTTGGATCTGCATGTCTGGTTCCGCTTGTGGCTTAAGTGTGGTCAACCGCGGCCCCGAAGCGCGCTGGTCCTGAAGCTGTTTCCGCCAACGGATTGGCGGCAGGTTTGGGTAGCGCGCCCACTTCTTGTCAAGGAGGCTGCCTACAACCTTACGGGATGTGGGACGGCGCGTTCAATCTTGGCGGTCTGCCTCCATGGAAGTCACCCTGTCCCTGGACAGGCAAGACCGGGACTATTTCACTCTCGACGCAGTGGGCGTTGGTGTACCGAACCACAGGCCCAAAGTCATTGCCCAACATGAATTCCACATGGGATCCGGGTCCACAAGCGGAGTCAGTGTTCGGCATCCGTCGGGTCCGCAGTGGCGGAATGCAATACCCGTCCTCCGATCTGCGGCACCAGCACCAGCAGACATGGCACTGCCAGCAACAGGAACGTGGTTTGGATGCCAAACTGCTCCGACAGGAACCCGGCAACGAACGGCCCCGTGAACATGCCGACGCCGTAGACGGCTTGGTGCAGGCCCATGGCGGCGGTCCTCTCGTGGTCCGATACGTGCCTGATGCTCAGGCCCATGAGCGTTGGATAGCCAATGCCGGTGGCCAACCCGACAAGTCCCTGTGCCAGGAACAGCCACCAGACCGTGGGGGACCACGCGGCCAGCAAGGTGGCCATGCCCAACAGCAAAAACCCCGTACGCACCAGATTGCGCGCCCCAAGTCGGTTGACGAATGCGGCCGTGGCCGACAAGCCCACCAAGTTGACTGCCATGAAGACGGTCATGAGGAGGCCGACCTCTATGTCGGAGGCACCCATGTTTCCCGCCAGGATGGGGATAAAGCTGAAGGTCACGGCCCAGTTCACGAACTGGGAGCCGGCATTCAGCAGTGCCGGAAACAACACGTGGGGGCGCGAGGCAAGGGCCGCGATGGGGCGGAGTGAAGGCTTGGTCGGAGCGCGGGGCGTTTCCCTGACCAACAGCATCAACACCAAGGCCAGAACGGCTGCAACCGCCGCCAGGTTGAAGGCCAGGGAATAGCCGCCGGCACTGTTGAGGAAGCCGGTGGAACCGGTGGCAAGGATCCGTGCTGCGCCGCCGACCATGGCCATTAACGCAGTGGCCCGGATGGCTTGTGCCGGTGGAAAGAAACGGCTGAACACCACCACGATGGGTACCCACGTGGCCGCGGCCAAGCCGGTGACGCTCCGGCCAACTCCAATCCAAAAGATGTTGTCGGCGAATCCAATCAGCCAAGCCCCCAACGCCGTAAGCAGGTAGCCAAAGAGGATGAAAGGTTTGGCCTGTCCCAGGAGATCGCTCGTTACACCCACGGGAAAGCGCAGGAGGGCCTGCCAGAAGCCGTACATCGACAGGACAAGGCCAATTACGCCCAAATGGCTGCTGTACTGCTTCACGTAAATGGGAAGGGTCGGTGCATAGAGATAAAGACCGACCCAGTAGCAGAAGACGGCACCGGTGAACACTGCAATCTGCCCTCTGGACGCGCGGCTGGAAGAGTGGGTCTGCATGGAGCGTGACATCTGCGTTGCAGGACGGGGAACCGGCCGGTTGCCGACAGTCCCGGGGATGGGAGGGACCGTCTGTAGACTAAACTCAAGTGGTCTGTTTCCGGCAGTCGCGGTTGGTCCGCGTTGGGTTTGCAGGACGGCCGCGTCGGGGCATGGCGATGTTTCGGACAGGAGGCTTGGATGAGCGATTCGTTGTTTGCACCGGACATGTGGCGCATGCCCTATTGTTTTGGCCCTGCCACCGGACCACGGCGGGGACCGGACGGGCGGCGCTTTATGAATGAGGACTCCCCGTCTTCGGTTTCCCATTCCGTTGCCTTCCGCACGCATCCGGAACTGCTGCAGCAGTTGTGCCCTCCCCGATTCAGCCTGGGGCACTCCCCCGTGGTCACGGTCACCGCAACCTACATGTCGAACATCGAATGGCTGGCCGGCCGCGGGTATGCGGTCCTGGGCGCCACCTTCCCGGCCGAATTCCACGGGAACAGGGACTCGGTGCACGGATCCTTCCTGACCGTGCTCTGGGAGAACCTGACCGATCCCATCATCACCGGGCGGGAAGAGCTTGGTTTCGCCAAGATCTATTGCGAACTGCCGCCGCCGCGCACAATCGGCAAGGACACGACCTGCGAGGCCGCTTGGCTGGGCTATCGCTTCCTGGAGATGAGCCTGACCGACATGGAAGCGGTTGATCCCGCGTCCGTGCCGCCGCCGGCACACCGCAACGATGGGCAACTGCACTACAAGTACATGCCCCGCACCGGCGAATGGGGCACGGCGGACTGCGAGTATGCGGTCCTCACTCCGGCCGCGACGCCCAACAGCAAGGTAAAGGCCATGTGGAAGGGCAACGGGCGCCTGGAGTTCCGGCGGCCCCGGTGGGAAGACATGCCCACCCAGTACCAGGTGGTCAACGGTCTGGCGGACTTGGAACCGCTGGAGTTTCTGGGAGCCACCACCACACATACAGTGGGCTCGAAGGACCTGTCCGACCAGCGCATTCTGGAGTAGACCAGTTGACTGTTGCACTCCGGTTGGCTGCCGGCACAGAGGTCGGATGCCCAATCGGATGCCTGTTCCGGGTTCGGTGGACCGTCCGCGTTGAGGCATAGATCGGGCGCGACCCCATGGGCTACCTTTTTGGCGTTGCCGGTGCAGTTCCCGGTGAGCAACTGCGACGGCAGCTGACCACCCTGTGTGAGGCAGTGAACCCGACCGGGGAACTGTCGAGCCAGGAGTTGGATGTCCCGGGTTTCGCCTGTGCGGACCTGAATCACCAGCGGGAACTGCCGCTGGCGGGGACTCTGGTGCAGGAGCGGGGGCCGTCGTCGTTGCTGGCCGTCTCAGCCTGTCTGGACAACCGAAAGGAGCTGGTGGGCGACCTGGAGTTGCCGGCGGCCGAGGCACTCCGGTTGTCCGACCCGGAACTCGCGTCGCTGGCCTGGCGCCGTTGGGGGGATGCTTGCCGCGATCGCCTGATCGGGGACTGGATCTGCATCGAGTGGGACGGTGAACGCCGCCGCCTGACGCTGCTGCGGGATCACAACGGCAACAGCATCCTCTACTTCGCTTGCAAGGCCGGCATGATGGCGTTTGGCACTTCGGGACGCGCCCTGTTGGCGTTGCCCTGGGTTTCGAATCGGCTGGATGAACTGTCCCTGGCCTGCATCGTCGCCAACATGGAGCCGGTCGGCCGCAGGACCGTCTATGCGGACCTGTGTCGGCTTCCGCCGGGATGGATGGCAACGCTGGACGGTCGCGAAAGTCGGCTGCAACGGTACTGGTTCCCCGAAGACACACCGCTGTGGGAGGGACAGGGAAGTTCGGTCTATCAGGAAGCCCTGCGCACCGGCATTGCCGATGCAGTGGGCCGCATGGTCGTCCGGGCCGAATCCCCGGCCATACAGCTGAGTGGCGGTCTCGACTCGGGTGCGGTGGCCTGGGGTACCAGCCAGGCACATCTTCCGTCAAAGGGCGTGGCCGGTTACTGTTCGGTGCCTGTTCATGACACACAAGCAGCGTGGCCTGCCGAGGCGGTTGCCAACGAGCTCCCGCTGGCCGAGGAAATCGGTCGGGCGACCGGTGTGGACCCTGTGCACGCCGTACCCGCTACTGGAGTGTCGGTGCTGGACGGCATTCGTTGGATGCTCGACGTGCGCCTGGAACCCAGCATCGGTGCCGGGAACATGTACTGGATTTCCGCGCTGTTCCGGGAGGCCAAGGCACGGGGCCACGACCTGATCCTGACCGGTCAGCAAGGGAACGGGACCATTTCCTGGTATGGCAGACCCTGGTCGCGTTCCTTCGGAGAGTTGTGGCGGCACCGTTCGCCGGCCGGAGCCGTGCAGCACAAGCTGCTAAGGCCATTGCTGGCGCGGATGGGGCGCGACGGAGTCAACCGATGGCGGATCGGCTCCGAACCCTGGCTCGCGGGCACCTTGATCCGTCCGGACTTCGCCCGGAAGGTTCATCTCCGGGAATACATCGCCGAAGAGGCCTACGGGTTTTGGTTTCACTCGTTCGCGATGGACCCGCGGATTGACCGGTGGCGGGTCATTGAGGCCGGACAGTCCCGCGTGGGAGGACGTTGGGCCGAAGGCGCGGATGCCCTCGGTCCGCGTGTCCGGGACCCGACTGCCACCAAGGACCTGGTGGAATTGTCGCTGTCCATTCCCGATCGGGAATGGTCCGGGCCGGCAGGAGCGCAGCGTTGGCTTGTTCGTCAGGCCATGCAGGGCCTGTTGCCGAACTCCGTGACCGGGTCGCTGGCAAGGGGAAGGCAGGCAGCCGATATCGTGCAACGGCTGCTGTCCGATACTCCTGCCGTTGAGGATCTGTTGGACAGATGCACTCCCAACTCCCAGGTGGCCCAATACCTGGACATGGAACGGAGCCGGACGACCTGGCAGGCCCTCTCCAGTGAACCGTTCACCTACCGGCTTCAGCAACGGTGCCTGCAGGAGCTGATCCCGGCCATCACATTGGCCATGTTCCTCGAACAACGACAGCCTTGAAGATCCAAGGCAGCCAACTTCAGGCAAACAGGGACGGGAAGTACCGATAGGGGTCTCCCGGCTCGCCGAACAGGATTTCCTGGCGATCCGTCAGTGTGACGCTGTCCGGTATCTGGACACGGGATGACTTCCAGGCCATGTGGGACACACAGTACTTGTACAGGAGCGAGCGTCGTCCCGCCTTGCTGCGCCAAGCCGCGGTGCCATGGGTCAGCGACTCCGTGAACAGGGTGACGGAACCGGCCGGGGCATGGGGCATGACCACCGCCGGCGATGTTTCGGGTGCATCGAAGATGGCACGGGGAATCTTGTAGTTGCTCTTGTGGCTGCCGGGAATGCAGCAAAAGCCCCCCATGTCGGGCCCGGAATCGGTCAGGTTCCAGGTTACCACCATGAAGCCGTTGTAGATCTGGTTGGACTTGAAGGCGTAGTACTCGCCTTCCTCCACACCCGAGAACGGTGAAGTGGCGCCGTAGTCGGCATGCAGCATGCCGCGGTGCATCCCTTCCTCCATGCAGATGCCATAAATCCGGTCCAGTCGGAAGCAGTCCCCGAGCTGCTGCCGGAGAATGGGCATCACCTTTTCATGGTCGAGGAGGTTGCAGAACGGTTCGCCCCAGTCCAGGAAGCCCGGCCCGTCCGGCGCACTTCCGAATCGTTCCCTGGATCCCTCTTCCGGTAGCTGGTGCTCGTCCAGGATGGCGTTGATGGTCGCCACTTCGTCGGTGCTGAGAGCGTTCTCGATGACCAGGTATCCCTGAAGATCGAACAGGTATTGCTGAACGGTGTCAAGGCTCATGTCGATGGGCTCCGTATCCGTAAGGGTTGGCAGGTGATGGCTTCATGCAGTGCCGGCAAGATGAACGCCGGGGCCGGTTCGCCCCAGGAGCCGTCGCGCGGACACGCCGTAGGCTGTGATCGTACATCGTCCCGCAGAGAGACGATTGTTCGGTGTGGCGGGCATGGCGACTGCCGGCACCGAACAAGCTGGAACGGGATGGATGGCCGCCTCCGGCATCCCGCCGGCCGTTAAACAGGTCAATTCAAGGCGGGTTGTCCAGAGTTGAGTTGAAACCGCATCGCGGGAGCGGGAGTCCCCATCGGACTTGGAATGGGAGACTGACTACTTGGGGTCGTAGCGTGTTGCCTTCTCCAGAGTCGGGATGAAGTTGGCCAGGTTTGTGAACTGAAAGGGGCTCGTCTTGGCGATGTTCCGGACCTGACTGTCCGAGGCCGCGGAAGCCACCAAAATGGTCCGCTCGGGCACCACGTTCAACCGCCGCCGGATCTGGTGCATCTTCTTGCGCCGGGCCAAGGTGTTCTTGGCGGTTGTGCATTCGATCCACAGCGGCTCGTCCTCTTCCAGCACGAACAGATCCAGCTCGTGCTTGTTGCCGTCGTTGGCGATCTTGGCATTCATCAGAATCGAGTAACGGGCATTGCTGTCGTGCAGGAACTCGTCCAGCCGGCTGCCGACGAACTGTTCGAGCCAGTAGCCTTTCAGGAACCGGACCCCGTCCTTGGTGAGCGTGACCCGCAGACGCTGCGTTCCATCGCGTTGTTCGAACTTGTCCAAATACTTGGTGCGTTTCAGCATTTGGCAGAGATTGACGGAGTGGCTGTACTCCTTGGATGTCCTGTCGCCGAGATCCACCACCAGCGGCTCCTCCGCCTTGCTCCGGCTCAACTGATTGAACAGGGGGGCCAGCGATGTCGAGTGCCGCCGACCAAGGAAGCGGCAGGTTTCGGTGACCTGCTCGTCGATCGTGTCCTGGTAGTCCTCGATGACATAACCACGATCAGTCAGATAGTCGGCGGCAGGCTTGGACACGCCTGTAACGGCCACGGGCACCGGTGCCTTGCGCGATTGCCGTTGACCGGTGCGGGCGCGTGTGCGCGTGGCCCCGGCTTGGGTCTTGGGGGCACCCTTGGCCGCTCTTTTCGCTGGCTGTCTGGCCTGGGTTCTTGGACGCGCCTGGCTTGCCCGCGGCTGCTCTGGCCGAGCCTGGGCCGGTTGAGCGGCGGTCGTACGCTCTTGCTGCAGCCTGCGGATGTCACCGCGCAGACTCCGCACCTCAGCCGTGAGTGCCTCCAGGGCCAAGGTCAGATTCTGCAGAATTTCATGCGTCTCCTTTCCGGAGCGGAACAGGTTCACTTCGACACCTTGCTTGTTATTTGTTATCTATTTGGATGATAGGTGGCGGCCCCGCCGAATAGGTGAATTCAGCGCTTTTCCAGGGCCATGTTGTTTGCGTTTGCACTTGCAGGAATTGAAACTCCCGGACTGTTGGGGCCTATGGTGCTGCCTGGACCAGAACTTCCGGGTTGAGCGGGTTGTGGGGCTCCTTGCCGGCGAAGAACCGCAGGATTTCCTCCACGGCCATGGCTTCGATGCGTTCGCGCGCCTCCACCGTGGTGGTGGCGGAGTGGGGCGTAGCCACCAGCTTGGGATGGGTCCTAAGCCGCGAACCCACAGGGAGTGGTTCAGGGTCGAACACGTCGAGGCCCGCTCCCGCCAGCTTGCCGGAGTCCAAGGCATCCAACAGGGCGTCGCCGTCGACCAGGGGACCGCGGGCCAGGTTGAACAGGAACGCACCGTCCTTCATCTGCGCGATGGTCTCCCGGTTGATCATGTGGCGCGTGGACGGGATGGACGGCGCATGCAGGGACAGGAAGTCGGCTTGGGTCAGGACCTCCGAAACGGAGGCCAGTTCCACTTCCAGGCCGGTTGCGGCCACGGCCTCCTCGGTCATGATGGGATCGTGGGCCACGACCCGCATGCCGAATCCACGTTGGCAGATATGGGCCACGCGCTGACCGATGCGCCCAAAGCCCATCAATCCCAGGGTCTGGCCCATCAGTTCGCGGCCCATGGGCACGCCCCTGGGTGCGAACCGGCCCTCGGCCAGCTGGGCGGCACCCTCCGGAACCCGTTTGGCACAGGCCAGCATCAGGGCAATAGTGTGTTCCGCGGTCGATTCGGTCGGACCGGCCGGGGTATTGCAGAACAGGACTCCGGCCGCGGTGGCGTCCTCGGTCACCACGTTGTCCGTGCCAATGCCGGTGCGGACAAGAATCTCGAGGTTGGGGAGGCGTCGGAACACTTCCGTGTCGTAGCGGAGACCCGAACTGGCCAGGATGGCCTGGGCTTCGACAGCCGTGGCCACGGGGTCCGGGTGCCCCTTGTCGGGAACCAGGATCTCCACGTCCGGGCCAAACGCCTGCAGCGCGTCGGACAACTGTTGGATTTCGCACCAGACGGCGGTCAACCGGGATTTGGGCATTGGGACTGGCGTTCCCCTTCGAGGTGGTTGGCTGATGGTGGAACAGAGTGGTGGCGCCTACGTTTCCAGTCCGGAGTGGATGGGGCGTCCGCCGTATTGTTCGAGATTGTCGGCATGGCCTTCCCGCCCGGTGGCGCGCAGGCGCTCCAGGTACTCGGGCCAGTAGGGATGGTTGGTGTTGGCATGGTGGGGGCCGCCTTCGGCCATTACCCCCCAGAAGGGATCCCCGCGCTCGGAAGTTCCCATCTGGTCCCCCATCCACTGGTCCAGGCGCAGGAGTCCGGCCCCCAGCATGTCGGGGCGGGCTGCGGCCAGATTGTGCTGCTCATGGGGATCGTCGGCCAGGTTGAACAGCATGTAGGCCGGCAGCTCCTTGAGGCCGGTGTGATAGGTCCGGAGCAGAAGCCAGTCATCCCAGCGCACGCTGCGCTGGCAGCTCCAGGCTCCGTTGCTGAGCACGAGATAGGGGCGTTCCCCGCCGCCGTCCGAACTCAGTGCGCCGGCGAAGCTTTGGCCCTGCCAGAAGTCGGGACACTCGCCATCCACCAGATCCATGAGCGTGGCCGGCAGATCCACGTTGTAGTTGAACTGGCCGCGGATCGTTCCCTCCTGCCCGTTGGTTACCCCGGGCCAGCGCACGATGAGAGGCACCCTGTTGGTGATGTGGTCGGCGAGCTGGTGGTCGCCCCACACGTTGAGCTCGCCGTGGTTCTCCCCGTGGTCGGCCGAAATGACGATGGCCGTCTCCTCGTAAATGCCTAGGTCCTTCAGATCCTGGATCAGCTTGCCGACATAGTGGTCCGCGTACCGGATGCCCGTGTCGTAGCCGTCCAGGTGGGCCTTGGCATCCGCCAGCGTCCCGATGCTGCCCGCGCCCATGGTTGAAACCGGGGACAGGCGGTCGTTCAGCCCGGGCACCTCGGTGGCGCTGTGCGGCCCGTAGGAGGCGTTCTGGCGGTCGATCAGATCCTGGGTAATCCAGGGATCCATCGGCTCGTCGGCGAACGGGTTGCCGAAGTCCTCGGGATGGTCGTAGGGGGTGTGGGGATCCCAGAAGTTGACGTGGAGGAACCAATTGTCGTTGCGGCCGTTGGCTTCCAGCCAGCGTTTGGCCGGGGGATACATCTCGTCCGCGTTCTCCAGGCCGTTGCCGCCCGTGTCGTAGGTTTCGCTGAACCCGTACCAGACCTGGTACGCCGTGTGCCGGTTCGGGAACGGGCTGATGCTGGCGGTGTGGTAGCCGGCCTGCCGCAGGGCGCTGGCAAGAGTCCCTTGTGCCAGCCGGGACCGAAACGCGCGTCCCGCTCCCTGGGGCGTCATGTCGGCGTACAGGCCTCCGTGGTTCACCACGCCGGTGCGGATGCCGAACTGGCCCGTGAACAGGGCGGTGCGACTGGGCAGGCAGGGCGTGTCGGAGGCGTAGTAGTTGGTGAAGCGGACACCCTCGGACGCCACCGCGTCGATGTTGGGCGACGTGTTTCGGTGATAGCCGTAGCAGGACAGGTGGTCTGGACGCAGCGAATCAATGTCGATGTAGAGGATGCGCATAGGGGCTCCGCGCGCGGCTGGTGGCAGGCATGTTGGCAAGGACGGTATCCGACGCGACGAGGACCGCCGGCGTTCGGGGATTAGAGTCTATGAAGGTTTGGCGCAACCCGTCGGGCCGGGTTCGGCCGGTACCGTTCAAGGTTGCTGTTTGACGCGGAACTATCGGGAGGCGGGGGAGTAAGTGGGATTTGGACGGTGGCGATGTAGCGGCATGCACCAACCAGGCGGAGTCACATGGGCCGACACGCATCGGGCGACAACCACACAGTTGGAGCCAAGATCCTGACCCTCGTTACGGCGGGCATATTATCACGCTGAGGGGGCTGACCTCGTCCAACAAGCCACCGGTGGCATGGCTTCAGTCCGGTTGATTTTGGTCCGGATCCAGAATAGACGAAGGGCTCCTACCTTGGTTTTGTGTGGCAACACACAAAAAGGGCCTCCTCGCCGTGGACTTCAACCCAGTCCACTATGGCGAAAGTCATTCGCATCCGTGCCAACCGCGTGTGGTGCCGTTCGGCACCGCTGCCGCATAGGCCTGCATGAAGGCAGGATGTGCTCCCAATGGTGCCTGGTATTCATCGGCATGGCGGTGTGCAGGTTGCTTCCCATTTTGAACCAGAGAGGCGAGGACAGGTTCCTTGGCGGTAGGGCACTGGACCCACGCCTGCGGCCAATTGGGCTCGACTTTCAACTTCAAACTGTTGCTGAGTGGTAATCCCTTGTGCAACCCGGCCCAAGGGGAAGCTGGCGAATCACCGGGTCGATCCACGCACCGATGGTGACTTTGGGCAGGTGTGCCTTGGTTTCAGGGGGCCATTGATCGCCCCATGTGTGGCCACCGCCAGGTTCATTTCCTGGCCGTTGCCCGTCACCGCTCCAGGGCACGGCGAACGGCATCGGGCTCGCGGTCGATGACGGTTAGGAGGACGCGCGCAGCGCGGTCGGGGACCCTGCGGCCTTGTTCCCATTCCTGGATAGCGCGGGAGTCCAGGCCGAACTGGTCGGCAAATTGTTGGCGACTGAGGTTCATTCGTTTGCGTAGCGCCACAATGTGTTCCGCAGCCGGATCGTCGACAATGCGGTGCGGAAGGGAGATTTCGCCGCGTACGTGGGCAAGCACCTCGCTCAAAGCCGCTTCCACTTCGAGGCCCACCTGTGTTCGCCGCGTTGTCATCGGGAGTTTTCCTGTTTCTTGATTTCAGCCACCAGTCCCACAAGCACCTTCTTGTCCGCCGGACTCAGGTCGTCGCGATCCGCTTTCGCGTACGCGGTCAGCAGGTATACCGTCCCAGGTGCGACGTGATGGAAGTAAATTGTGCGGATGCCTCCTCGCTTTCCCTTCCCCGACCTGGCCCAGCGCAGTTTCCGTATTCCACCGGTTCCGCGAATCACGGGTGCAGCATTCGGATCAGCACCGATTGCTGCCTCCATCTCTTGGCGCTCCATTTCCGACAGGAGCTTGCGCACTGCTCGCTCATATGTCTTAGTGACAACAATTCGCACAAGTTCATTGTGCGGCAATGCCGCATGTTTGTCAACTCCGTATCCATGGCGGAATGTCCATCTTGGCTTCTTGTAGCATTGATGGTGGGCTGTGGCAACGGGCCGGCTCATGTATTCCGTTGCATTGACTGTACGGCTGGTTAGACTGCATGCACGACCTCCTTGATCAAGTTACCCAAGACATACATTTGCCGGGTGGATCACCATCCGTGCCTGCCATGAAAATCACACGTCTTGAAACGTTTCCGGTTCGACCCCGCTGGCTGTTTCTCAAGATCCATACGGATTCCGGACTGGTGGGATTGGGTGAACCCATTCTGGAAGGTCGAGCGCTGACTGTGGCCCAGGCGGTGGCGGAGTTGGAGCCCTATCTGATTGGACAGGATCCCACGCGCGTGGTCCACCACTGGCAGGCCATGTACAAGCACGCGTTCTACCGCGGCGGTCCCATCCTGACCAGCGCGCTGTCGGGCGTGGAACACGCCTTATGGGACTTGGCCGGCAAGGCGGTCGGCCTGCCTGTCTACCGGCTGTTGGGCGGACCGTTGCGCGACCGTATCCGGGTCTACCGGGGCGTGGGCAGTGCCGGGGATCTGGACGAAGTGGTGGCCAATGCCAAGGGTTTGGTCGACCAGGGCTTCACGGCCATGAAGACCGGCCCCGCCGGGGGGCGTCCGGCACGGATCGTGGAGACGCCCGCGTTCGTGGAGGAGGTGGTCCGCCGGTTCGGAACCTTGCGGGATGCCGTCGGCCCGCACGTGGATGTGGCGATCGACTTCCACGGTGCGGTCAACCCGCAGACGGCTGCCCTGCTGATCCGCGAACTCGAACCCATGCAACCGTTCTTTGTTGAGGAACCAGTGCAGTGCCAGAACGTGCCGGTCCTGGCCGACCTGGCGCGCGGCACCCATTTGCCCATCGCCACGGGCGAGCGCATCTTCACCAAGTGGGGCTTCCGCGAAATCCTGGAGCAGCGCGCCGCCTCCATCCTGCAGCCGGACATCAGTCATGCCGGTGGCATCTTCGAGGTGCGCCTGATCGCCGGCATGGCCGAGGCGAACTACGCGGCAATTGCCCCGCACTGCCCTCTGGGGCCAATCGCCTTTGCCGCCTCCGTCCAACTGGATGCCTGCATCCCCAACTTCCTGATACAGGAACATGTGTCCCTGGGGGAAGGCTACCTGAAGAACCCCTTTGAACTGGATGGGGACGGATTCGTGGCTCTGCCCGAAGGGCCGGGCTTGGGCATTGAACTGGACGAGGACGCCCTGGCCGACAAGATCGGCCACGACTGGACCAATCCGCAGTCCTTCCATCCGGACGACGGTGCCGCCATCGACTGGTAGACGAATGGCCGCGTCGGGGGCCGGTCCCGGCGTGCGGGTCAGGTTTGGGACAGGGGCTGCACGGCCTTGACCGCGCGCTCCGGAGCTTCCAGGTCGGCCAGGTATTGGTTCAGCAGGTCCTGCATGGCCTTGGCTGTGCCGGGATGATCCGCCGCGACATTGGTTTCCGCCATGGGATCTGCCTTGCGGTCGAAGAGTGCCGTTTCCCCTTCCATGCCGATGGGAAC
Organism: Caldilineaceae bacterium; assembly: GCA_965219935.1. Taxonomy (GTDB): domain Bacteria; phylum Chloroflexota; class Anaerolineae; order Caldilineales; family Caldilineaceae; genus Bin34. Next base: position 4,829,561 of record CBDCOU010000003.1, read on the forward strand.
ATAAATCCACTCGTCGCTGTACACCACCGGTGTGGTGGACCTGTCTGCGACCGAGCCGTCCGCCGGTGCCGAGAAGCTGGCGGTCACGGCAAAGGTCCGGGCATCCGGGTCCGCCGCGCCCTGCAACGAGCCGGCGAAGGACCGGCCGTGGATTGGGTCTTCGTAGTCCAGGTTCAGGTCGGTCAGTTCCGCCAAGGTCGGCAGAATGTCGCAGGGCTGGATGTAGGAGGACACCGCGGTGTCCTGCGGCAGTTGCGGCGCACGGATCATGAAGGGGCAGTGGGCCACCTCGGGGAAGATCGGCCAGTATCGGCTGTCCCCGGTCCCGATGTTGCTCTTGCCGGTGCGGTTGTGCTCGCCGGTGCTCATGCCGTGGTCCGACATGAAGATTACGATGGACTTGTCGAAGAGGTCGAGGTCCTCAATTTTCTGCAAGATGCGGCCCACGCTGCGGTCGACCAGGAAGGCCTCGGCCAGGTAGTGGGCACGCAGGTTGGACAGTTCCGCGTCCGTGTAGACGTCCGCCCGGCCGTAGTTCGGATGGATCAACGGCGGGCCGTCGTAGCCGCTGTCGTCGTATTTGCGGACAAGATACTCCGGCGGGTCCCACGGTTCGTGCGGATCAAAGAAATCCACCCACAGGAAAAACGGATCCTGGAGGTAGTTTTCCTCCAGCCATTCCTCGGCCAGACTTGCGGTCCGGTAGGCGAACGTCTGTGATTCGCGCTGGTAGTACTGGTTGATCCAGCGGTGCAGGTCGGCCAGGTTGTGGTCCCGGAAGTGGGATCCGGGCCGGGTCTTGTCCGGCGGAATGACTTCCCGGATTTCATGGTTGAGACGCAGGAAGTGCGTGTCCCCTTCCTGCCCGCGCACCTGGTGGAACCCGGTGAAGCCGAGGTCGAACTGTGCCTTGATCAGGTGGGGGCAGTCGCCAATCAGCTGGGAGGCATACCCGTGCGGCGCCAGCAGCTTCGGCAGGTGGTTGCGTCCGCTGTGCAGCAGGCTCTGCCACGGATACCAGGGCCAACCCACGCGGCCGGTGGTGAAGTCCGTGCGCTGGGGGATGGTGGGGAAGCTGCCCGTGTAGAAGTTGTTCAGGCTGACGCCTTGTCGGGCAAAGGCTTCCAGGTGCGGCCCGCCCACGGCTCCACTGCCGAGGGGATAAATGTTGTCGTAGCGGAAAGTGTCGGCGATGACGACAATGATGTTCATCGAATGGTTCCTGCAGACGGTTGGGCTGAAAGCACGAGCGGCACGCCGTTAGGCGTGCCGCTGTTCTTCGAGTTGGGTGCGGAACTGCGCGCCCGCCGGGCTTTCGGCCCGGGCCGAGCGTCCCGATCAGGCGCAGACCGCGGCTTCGCCGTCCCACCGATATGTGGTGGTCGCGTCGGAGGGCAGGGCGGACAGGCGCGCATGGGTTTCGTGCCACAGCCGATCCCACTCGGCCGGATCCCTCAATTCGGTCTCGGGAGCCCGGCGGCTGCGGACCACAAACCCGGGCAGGAAACCCCTGCCCGTGGGCTGGTCGGTCGGGTTGTAGCGCACGTCGAAGCTCCAGCGGATGCGGTCCGAGACGTTGGACAGGGAGCCATGGCAGGTGTGCCGGTGCATGAACAGAACATCGCCGGCTTCCATCGGCACCGGGATGGCGCTGTCCAGTTCCAGGGACTGATCCGGAACATGGATGCCCATGTTGCCCATGCAGTGCGTCAGCAGCTCGCGCCGGTGACTCCTGGGGATGAGTTGCAGGCATCCGCTCTCCACGGGTGCGTCCAGCAGCGGAAACCAGACGGTCAGCATGTTGGTTTCGTCCGCTTCCGGCATGACCACGCCGTGATCCTGGTGCCAGGGTGTGGCCTTGATGATCGGGTTGTAGTCTCCGTCGATCGGGATTTGGTCCTCGGGCGGCTTGATGCGCACGTGCTGGACGGGATTGGAGTAGACCTCGGGTCCGATCAGGTTCTCCACAACGTCGATGAGCCTGGGTTCGGTCAGGGCCCGGAACACCGCCGGCCCGGTCCAGAACGGCGTGTCCTCTTCAGTGGCCGAACCCGGCAGGTGGAAGTCAAAGTACTGGGCAAACCCCTTGCCGGTGTCCATGTAGATCCGGGTTAGGCGCTCCCCGAAGGGCAACTCTTCGTAGGTGGACTCGATCTCGCCCTCGGCATGGAGGTCTTCCGCCAAGGTGTCCAGCACCGTTCCGTATTCCGCAATCAGGTTGTCCAGTACCCGTTGGGGCATCAGCTTTTCAACCTTTACATAACCGAACTCGTCAAAGTGTCTCAACTGTTCGGCAGTCAGACCGGCCATGTCCGTAAACCCCTTGGGTGTGCTCGGTGTCCGGCAAGCGTGTGCTCGTCGGATGTATTGGGAATGAGATGTAGAAAATTATGGCACAGGCATCAACGGCGTGGAAGGCGGGAATTCGGTTTGGCCCTGTCTCAATCCATGTTGCTGTTGGTTCGAGGCCGTTATCGGCGGGTTCCGTGTGTGAGTGGGTTCCGTTCTCTGGCCGCAGGCCTCCGTCGGGAAACCCCGCGCCCTGGACTTGAACCACGCTTAGTGGGCACGACCGGGTGCGCAGCCAACGTGACCCGGTCGTGCCCGCGTTCCAGCCAGGAGCTGTCCGTTCTCAGGAGCACCCCCGCTGCCGGCTCGGGCATGCCGCACGTACGGCCGAGCCGCCAGTTGCCGGACGGCTTGTGGGTGCTGGCAAGTGGTCACGCCGGCGGGTAGAAGCGAGACACTGAGCGACATCGAACGGGCTTTCCGCATGTTCCAGCACCGGGCCATGTCCCAACGCACCTTTACGGCCACCGTCCGATAGGGTCAATACACAACTGCTGTCTTCAGATTAAAAGTTATGCAAAATGTTGGGCGGACCAAGTCCGCCTGCAGTATCTGCTTGTTGGCAATAGCCCTGTGGGGCCGGTACTTGAAGTTGCAGGAAGCTGAACCAGTGCCAGTCGGGTTCAGTCAAGAGAGGTGGGTATGAAGGCAGGGCGATTGCATCCAAATTGGTTGGCGCAACCTGGTGCGTGGGCGCAAGACGACAATGGGCGATTCCGGCTTCAGCCTCAACTAAGGAGTGGCTGCTGCACCTTCTGGAACTGGCCCACGGGATTCCCTCGCACGACACGTTGGGGCGAGGCTGCGCGCAGCTGGATACGGCCCAGTTCAAGGAGGGCTTTCGGGGCTGGGTGCAGGAGGCCTTTGCCCTGACCGATGTCAAGGTGGTGTGGTGTCCATCGCCGGCCGGAGCGTGTCCACGGCTGGCGAGGCTTGACTTTCACCACAATTGCTGAACAGACATGATGTCCTGCCAGATACCGAGGGACGGACGCCTTCCTATGCCGGTGGCTGGTTTGTTTCGCGCCCGGCCCTGTGCTCGCCAAACAACCACTTTCGCCACTCGCCCGGATTGTTCAAGGCGTTCTTGATGCGTTCCCGGGCATCCTGTGGCGGGCCATCCTGCATCCAATCATTTTCCAGCATTTCAAATTCTTCTTGGGTTACAACACCCGTCAGGAGGAGGGCCTCAAGGTTGCCTATTGTTCGCCAGTCTTCGGAACTCAGATGCGTCGGAGGTATAGGGAGGGATTCGAGTCCCCCCAAAGGCTCGTCACTCAACCAGTGCTCATACTTGACCTCGCGCGGGGTTTTGCCGAGATGCTTCAGGATGTGGCCCGCCAGATCACTACAGCTCTGCTGAACCGCCTCAACCAGCTCTTCGGGTTCATCGGACGGCCAGTTTTTGTGTCTGCCGCCATAGACGGCTTGTTCGCGGAAGTCGGCCAAGCTTGTCAACTGACTGTATGACAGCATCCCCTCCAACCACTCGCTGCGAACCTCGGACAGGGAATCCACAAGCAATTCCAGATTGTGATGATTGCCGAAGGGCAGGCGGTTGACACCCAGAGCCGCCTTTAGGCAATTCTCCAGTGCCTCCTCTGCATGGAAGAGAGCGTCTGCCGGATCTCCTCCGCCCATGGCGTGGAGAGCTCTTCGCAAGTGGTCCTGGGTGACCTGTAGCTTCTCCTGAACTCCGGGCCAAGGGTTGTCCTGTGGCATGACTGGCAGACGATCTCCTGTTGGCGTAAGTCCCTCGCATTGCACCTGACCGGCGATATGCGGGAAGGAAGTGCGGAGCTCTTCAAAATCGGGCCGGGGAATGGCAGTAATCTGAATGTGCGGTGGGTGGTCGTTGTATTCCTCTCCGGCAACCGCATGCACCTGATGCTTCACCGAAATCATGGCCTCTGTCTCAGGCGGAGTGCCAATCAAGGCCAGATCGATGTCGGACCGCGAGTCCCAAGTGCCCGCCGCCCGACTGCCAAAGAGGATGATCTCTGCATCCGGAAGATGGTTTTGGAGTGCCCGCGCCACGGCCAGTGCCCGCGGATCGGGTTGTCCCTGCCTGTTCGCCTCCGCCGTGTCCGGCGTTTGCAGGGTTGGATCAACCGCAGCCATGTTCCGCCTCTCCTTGCTGTGTGAGTGTCATTCTACGGGAACTTCCGGACATTGTGAGCCGAAAGCTTGATTTGGTCGCGGACGGTGCCTGGAATGCCCGGCTTCCGGAAGCCGGATTCGGAGGCTTCCACGACAGGAAGGTCCGGCACTGGTGGGGTCAGGGTCTGGAATACTTGGAGTATCAGCCCCGGCTCAGGATTTGGAGTGGGCCGCGACCCGCTTGGCACGCCGCCCGGGATCTCCTCGCACGACACGCTGGGGCGGGTCTTCGCACGGCTGGACGCGAGCGGATTTGGGGAGGGCTTCCGGGATTGGGTGCAGGAGTCCTTCAAGCTGACCGCGGGCCCGGTCGTGCCCGTCGACGGCCAGAGCGTGCGCGGTTCCCATGACCGGGGGCGGGGGCTGGGGCCCCTGTATCCGGATCGGTGCCTGGGCCCAGGACCACCGCCTGGTTCTGGCCCAGACGGCGGTGGACGACAAGTCCAAGGCAAGCACGGCCATCCCGGAACTGCTGCGCAGGCTGTGCCTGAAAGGCTGCATCGTGACCCTGGACGCCATGGGTTGCCAGAAGGCCATCGCGCGCCGGATCCGGCAGCAGGGGGCCAACTACGTGCTGCGCGTCCGGGACAACCACAAGGGCCTTCACGCGCGTCGGGAGGATACCTTCGCCCTGGAACGGGCCGGACACTTCGCCGACTATGCCCACGACGATGCGGACACGGTCGGCAAGGACCACGGGCGCATCGCGATCCACCGCGGCTGGACGACCGGCGACCCCGCCCTGCTCGCCCATGCCGCCCCCGACCGCGAGTGGTGCGACCTGGCCAGCCTGGTCTGGGTCGAGTGCGAACGCCGCATCGGCGACCGGGTCACGACCGACGTCCGCATCTTCATTTCCAGCCTGCCGCCCAAGGTCCGACTCCAGCTGCAGGCCGTGCGCCGGCACTGGCGGGTCCCTCTGGGTGCGAAAACGCCCACCACCGGGTCCTGGATGTGGCCTTCGGCGAGGACGACAGCCGCACTCGCACGGGGTACGCCGCCCACAACATAGACCATCCTCAAGCGCATCGGCCATAACCTTCAGCGGCAGGATCGCGCCCTGAAGATGGGCATCGCCAACAAGCGGCTGGCGGCGGGTTGGGACAAGAACCACCTGTGCCAACTGATTGGCTTCAAGCCCAAACCCATTTGGATGCAATCGCCCTGGCTACTGGGTTCGGTGGCAAGCCGTCGGGAACAGCCATCAGCCGCACTGTGCCATATACTTAAGCCGCCTCGGCGCTTCAGCCTCCATGCCTGCCATCAGTGGCGAGTCGGCTGGGCGCGCTTTCTTCACAGGAGGATATTGAACATGGGTCGTGATCTAACAAGACGCGATTTTCTGCGCCTGTCCGGCGCCGCGGCCGGCATTACGGCACTGGCGGCTTGTGCCCCGGGTGCTCCCGGTGACGGCACCGGCGTTGCCCAGACCGAACAGGCGGTTATCCGCTACGCCGGCCTGGAGGGCATGGGCGCGACGGTGGAACGCTTCATTCTGCCTTGGCTGGAAGAGGTTGGCTACGGCTGGGAGCGCGGCTCCTTCGGACAGCAGGAGCTGACGGACAAGATCATGCAGTCGGTGGCCACGGACACGTACCTGGCCGATGTCTTCCAGTTCCCGTCCAACGCGCGGTCCGACGTGATTAACGCCGGCGCCCTCTATCCCATTCCGGACTTCGTGCTGGACGCCATCGACTTCGACGACGTGCTGCCGAGCATTGTGGGTACGCTCTCTTGGGGCGGCCAGGTCTACGCCCTGCCCTACGACGGAGACATCCATTATTCGTCCTTCCGCAAGGATCTCTTTGCGGACTCGGCGATCGCTTCCGATTTCGAGTCGAAAACCGGCTACCAGCTTGATTCCGAATCGGGGGCCAAGACCTGGGACGAGTGGCGCGCCATTGCGGAACACTTCACCGGTTGGGACTGGAACGGCAACGGCGAGGAGGACGACTACGGCATCGCCACGATGAACAAGCGCGGCGACACCTTGTGGTGGGGTTTCCATTCCCGCGCCACCGCCTATGCCAAGCATCCGGACGATCCCTCCTACTTCATCGATGTCGATACGGGTGAGGCCCGGGTCAACAACCCCGGCTTCGTGCGCGCCCTGACCGAGTGGGTGGAAGAGAACCAGAACTGGTCGCCGCCCGGCGGCACCGGCTTCACCTACGGCGACTCGCTCAACGCGATGAACGGTGGACGCGTGGTCCAGACCTACAACTGGGATGCGGTCACCACCGCCGCCGCCGGCGAGTTTTCCGTCATTCAAGGCAAGCAGGGCTACAACCACCTGCCGGGTTCCTACGAGGTTTACAACCACAAGGAAGGCGGCTGGGAGGCCTTCGAGGAACCGAGCGCAGCACCCTTCCTGGCCTTTGGTGGCTGGGTGATCGCGGTCTCGGCCTTGACCGATGACAGTGTGATCGAACAGGTTTGGAACATGGCCATCGAGCTGACCAAGCCCGAGTCGGGCATATGGTTCGTCACCAACCTGACCGGATGCAGCCCCTATCGCTTCAGCCAGTTGGAGGCCGTGGACGAGTTTGCCAACGGTCCCCTGCAGCTGGGCGAGGAGGTCGCGGTCGACTACCTGAACGCGGCCAAGGCGACACTGGATCATCCCAACGCGGTCACCGACCAGGCCTTTGGCGGCTGGGTTCAGTACCGCGATGCCCTTGAACTGGGTGTCTCCAAGGCCATGGCCAACGAGATTGACCCGCAGGGCGCGATGGACGAAGTGGCGGCCGCCTTTGACGAGATCAGCGACCGCATGGGCGGCAAGGAACGCCAGGCGGAACTGTATCGGCTGACGCTTGGTTTGTAATCGCTGTTTGGTATCACAACTGAAGGCGGGGGAGGGAAGTGCTCCCTCCCCCGCCGCAGGCATGAAATGCAGGGAAGGACGCGTCCGCATCCTCTCGGCAAACGTTGAAACGCTTGACTGATGGCCACAGCCCAACGCTCTGTGCCTGCCGCACGCGGCGTGCTGCAGTTCTCCATCCACGACCGGTTGTGGAAGTGGCTGCTGCTGCTGCCGTCCCTCCTGATGACCACGGTGCTGTTCATCGCACCCGTGGTCTGGACGCTGTACGCGGCGTTCACCGATCTGCATCTGTTCCGGGTCGGGGTGGAGACCGAATGGGTGGGCCTGTACAACTTCCAGAAGCTGCTGGGCAACTCTTCGTTTTGGCGCACCGCCAGGAACACCGTGGTGTTCATGCTGGGCGTGGTCCCGATGCAGTTCCTGATCGGCATGGTGCTGGCGGTCTGTCTGGACAACGTCACGCGGGGCCTGAAACTGTTCCGCACCTGGTTCCTGATGCCGCTGATGGTCAGTCCGGTGGTGGTCGCCTTTGTAATCGGGCGCATGTTGTTCCAGGAGGATATTGGGCCAATCAATTCCCTGCTCCGCTGGCTGGGGTTTGAGGGCGTCCCGTGGCTGACCCACCCCAACTGGGCCATGTTCACCATCATGGTGATCGATGTCTGGCAGTGGAGCTCCTTCATGATCCTGATGCTGATGGCGGGGCTTCAGGGGGTACCCTACGATCTGCGCGAGGCGGCCTCCATCGACGGCGCCTCGTTCTGGCAGACCTTCTTCCGCATCACGCTGCCCCTGGTGATGCCCATCGCGGCCACAGCGCTGTTGATTCGGATCATCGATGCATTCAAGGTGGTGGACATCATCATGGTCCTGACCGGAGGCGGTCCCGGTCAGGCGACCGAGTCCGTGACACTGGCCATCTACCGGGCCGGGGTCAAGGGCGGCGACTTGGCGTTCGGCAGCAGCCAGGCCTACTTCCTACTGTTGGTGATGGTGGTGTTCGGGGGCGCGTTCCTGGCCTTGACGCGACGCACGATGTCCCAGACCAAGGATTGAGTTGGATGTCGGAGCGCAGCGAGGCCGGACCATGAAGGTATCCACACAGCGACGGTTCATCCGCGGTGTGTGCTACGGGATCCTGATCCTGTGGTCGTTGACGTTGGTCTTCCCGATGTACTGGGTTGTGATCACGTCGTTCAAGAATCCGGTGGACATGTCCATCAAGGCGACCTACCTGCCCTTCCTGGACTTCGAACCGGGATTGCACGCCTGGCGCTATCTGTTTGTTGAACGCCTGGGCTGGTTCATGCAGCCCTTTTCCAACAGCATGATTGTGGCGTTCGTCTCGTCGTCCATCGCCCTGGTGGTCGGTTCAATGGCAGGCTATGCCCTGGCCCGTTTCGACTTCAACGGCAAGAACAACTCCATCGTGCTCGGGTTCATGGCGCAACGGATGTTTCCCGGCGCCCTGTTCATGCTGGCCTTCCTGGTGATGTTCCGGGAACTGAGGCTGCTGGACACCAAGACGGCGCTGGTGATCGTCTATGCCGCCGGTGCCATCCCGTTCATCGTGTGGGTGATGCGGGACTTCTTCGAAGGCCTGCCGGTCGAAATCGAGGAGAGTGCCCTGATCGACGGTGCCAATCGCCTGGTGGTCATCTTTCGCATCGCCATGCCCCTGGCGGCACCGGGCCTCGTAGCCGTATTCGTGCTGTCCCTGATTGGGGCCTGGAACGAGTACATCGTGGCCCTGACCCTGACCTTCCGGGACTCGATCACCATCCCGCTGTTCATGGGGATGCAGGTGAGTCAGACCGGCTACACCGAGTGGTGGAACATGAGTGCGATTTCGTTGGTGAGCGTGATACCCGTGGTCACGGCGGGCATGGCCCTGGAGAAGTACATCACCAGTGGCCTGACATTTGGGGCCTTGAAGGGGTAGCCGTAGTTTTAACTGCACGAACTCACCATGGTTGAGTTGGTTTGAGTACTGCCATTCATACCGGTCTCCCGAACCCATGAAAATCTCAACTTTCTGTGGAAAGCGGAAGCGGATCGTCTGACTGGTTGACGCTTCACCGACCGTGCGGGTCGGACATTCGGTCCGTCTTACGAAGTCTTCGCGTCGGCGACGCCCGACTTGGCCGCCGTTAGTGGATGCGGCCGGTGTCCAGGTCCAGGGCGGCCCGTAGGGAGAGGGTGCCGTGACGGACGTAGTCATGGGTGCGAGTGGCGGGGTAGCCGTTGGTCGCGGGCCAGGGCCTGCATCCGGGGCTTCTCGTCGAAGCACAGTCTCACGACGTCAGGGTCCTTTTTAGGGTAGACCGCGATCACGTCGTGCATCTTGGCCTCGAACTGCGGGTCGTCCGACAACTTGAAGGTGCGCACGCGGTGGGGCTGGAGCCCGGCCGCCGACCACCAGCGGCTCAGCTGGGCGGTCGAGATGCCGGTTTCCCGGGCCATCAGGCTCAGGCTCCAGCGGGTGTGGCCGTCGGGCGGGTCCGCCTGCAGCCGCTTCCACATGGCCTCCCGGTCGCGTCCGTGCAGGTCGGCGGCCGACCGCGGCGGCGCCAGCGTCTGCCCGGCTGCCAGGCCCAGCAGCAAGCGGGCGCGCTGCACCTAGTGGTGGGGCAGGGACTGCGACCGCGCCCAGCGCTCCAAGGTCGGGCGGTCCGTCGCCTGCAAGGTCAAGCCGCGGGTCCGTGCCATGATCGCCTGCTGATGTCTGTGGGGGGTCCACCCCGTCCCTGTTTTAGCCACATCACTTCCGTAAGCGCTGGGTGCGCAGACAGCGGATAGGCGAGCGACTGCTCGCCGCAATGCATGGCCATCGGACGCACAACCTGCAGGTCGCCCACAAACCCATCAAAAACCTGCGGACGCGACAGACATATTCACAAATACCGTCCCGATGGCCGACAACCCGAACCGGGATCGGAGTACAATCGAACTCCGGATACGCAGCAGGAGGACGCGCATGGTCACAGCCGCAAGGGAAGCCAGGCGACCGGCCACCGGACCCGCACAGCCGGCCCCGCAATGGGACTGGCAAGTGGCACCGCGGCACGGCGACACCGATGCGGTCACGGCGCGCGCGGCCCGGGAACGGCGCATTGCGTGGCGGCTGGCCCATCCCGAGGCCTGGCGGGAAGAACTCGCGCAATTGGCGTACTTCGATCCCGCCTACACCTACGACGAGGGCCACGAGTACTGGTGGGATCGAACCACCGATCCACACCTGAGCACGGACATTCGCCACTGGATTCTGGACGAGGACGGTTTCGTAAGTCCCCAGCACTACAGACACACACCCCTCCTTGTGGCCATGCTCTTCGTACTCCGTGCCCTGTTCGGCAACCGCGTGGAGCGGGAAGCGGAGGTCCACTTCGATTCGGCCTTCGGGGCCCGTGCCGGCATGTACACCGAGAATGGGCATCCGGTTTCGCAGGTAGAGCCGGATTTGGTGGTGCTGCCGCGGGAACTGCTGCTGCCGGCAGACGCGGAACGGAGCCGGGAAGGACGCACGATGCGGCTCGACCGGGGCCACCCGATCCCGGAACTGGTGGTGGAAATCCTGTCCCCCACCACCAGAACCAAGGATGTGAGGGGAAAGCTGCACCTGTATGCCGACCTGGGCATTGCCGAGTACCTGACCTGCGATCCCGGCGGCGAACCCGAACCCGATGTCCCCGCGGAACTTCGGTTCTTCCGCCTGCAGCCGGATGGCCGCTACGCGCAGGACGAGGACGCGCCGGCCTACTTCAGCACCGTGTGCGACACGCACGTGCGCCTATGGCAGCCCGACACGCGGCGGCCGCCGCGCTTCCAATGGTGGGATGCGGGACAGGACCGTTGGCGCGATCGGGAGGCCGACGCGGAATTCGAGCTGCGGGAAAGAGAAGCCGCCGGCGAAGCGCGGGGAGAAGCGATCGGCGAAATGAGGAACGCGCTTAAAACGCTGCACGGCCTGCTGGACGGCGTGCTCCCGCCGGCGCAACGGAACCGCATCGCTGAGAACTGGCAGCGCCACGGACTGCCCGCCGATGCGGTTCCGCGCCTGCTGGCCGTGCGCGCCGCTCCGTCCACCTGGCACGATCTGCTCGAACCCGACACCCGCGGCGACCGCGACGATTACCCGCCGCCCGGGAACTGGTAGATCAGAGGTTGTGTCCACAGCCGTTAGTATGTTAGCCAGCGGCTACTGACAGGGCGTGACAGACCGTCCTTCAATCTAGACTAGATCCGGTCAGCCGAGACCGTGCAGCAGCTTGCGGCGGCCAACCCTAGGCCCCGCACTGAAAATCGGACTTGCCGACCGTCCAAGGATCGAAGTCGGCTTGAGCAGCACAGAGATCGAACAACCTTCCCACGTCCTGTCGCACGTTTTTCAGCAGTTCATCGGCTCCCACGTCCAAGCCCGGGGTGCCATAGACATCCCCGCCGGCAAAGGTTGAAAGCGCGCCCAGATTGGAGCGGAGCGAGATGTCGGGCACGTACTTCCGCGCCTCTGCCGGCAGCTTGTCCAAGGGGTGTATATGCGGGTAGCGGCGACCAAAGGCTGCGATCACAGCTTTAAGGCCGTGTTCCAGCGCGCCCTGGGCGTTTTCCCCAACGCTGACCTCCCATTCCTCGGGTCGGGCGTATTGATCCGGATTTGTATTGAATAGAATTTCCAATGTGGTGAGATGTCGCCTGGCATGGAGAATCCGCTCCATCGATTCGCGGCGGCGGTGTTCCGGAAGGCTTGGTTCACCAGTTTCGGATGGTGGTCGGTAGCGGAACCCCATGGGCGTTAACCCCTCTCTGGCCGCCTGGGCGGCCACGTGGTTGATGCCATGCTGCATGAAGTCGAAATGATCGGCTGCTAGCGGCACGATGTCGATGCTGACAAGTCGGTCGTACTCGACCTCACTGGCACGCTGTGCCGCTTGGCGACAGGGAGGGACGACATCACCGCTTGACCGGCACGACTCGTATACCACCAGCAGATCAAGGTCGGAATCCGACCGGTAGTCGCCGCGCGCCCTGGAGCCGAACAGGATCACCTGTTCAACACCATCGACCTGTGCGACTTTCTGTGCCACCCGGCAGGCGTGGTTGTCGTGTTCGATGGAGGGAGCGGTGATCGGTAAAACATTCATGCACTCATTGTAGTCTCGGGCAGGTCGGCTCCGTCCCGATCATCCCCGTCCCGGCTCAGGACACACCGCAGCTTGCACCGGGCATGATCGTGCCATCCGTGGTACACGTTATGTCTCCTGCGGAACATGTGCAGGATGTGGTGTGCTTCCAATAGGCCAGGTCCCGCGGGGCGTCTGCATGGCGATTATGTGTCCATGCTGCATACAGTGCGGCCTTCCCAATACCGGGTTCGACGTCGCTGGCACGGCACGGCTCGAAGCCCAGCCCGGTAAACACCTCCACCAGACTGTCAATGCTGTTCGACCGCGTCGCGTGGGCAGGCCGATAGTACGGTTCGAGGTGGTCCCACCACCTGTTGGTGTTGCCGGCTGCGAACGCGTTGTTCAGTCGACGCTGAACGGTGGCGTCCAGTCCGGAGCGGGTTTCAGGTCGGCCCTCGGGGTGACGCCCGGGTTGAAGACATGCGGCGGGAGAAAGCCCCGCAGTACGTTCGAAACGGCCTGGCCCACGGTGTGCCGGCCCTCGAGGTGGGAGTGAACGGACCCGCCCGCGGTATGCGGTGTCAGGGTGACCTGCTCCATGGAGCGGAAGGGATGGTCTGCCGGCATTGGTTCCGTCTCGAAGACATCGAGGGCGGCACCCGCGATGCGGTCCTCCTGCAGCGCCCTGATCAGGTCCGCTTCGTTGATGACACCGCCGCGGCTGGTGTTGATGAGATAGGAGGTCCGCTTCAACTGCTTGAGTTCGTCCCAGCCGACGATGCCTTGCGTGGCCGGCGACAGCGGCACGTGCACGGATACATAGTCACAGACCTGCAGAATCGACGAAAGGTCCCATAGTTCGACCCCCAGCGCCGCCGCGTCCTCGGGACTGGCCCAGGGATCGTGGGCCACAACCCGGCCCATGGCGGGCCGCATGCGCTTTGCCACTTCCTTGCCGATGCGGCCGAACCCGATCAGGCCCAGGGTTTGCTGGTTCATGCGGTGCACAGGGCGCATGCGGGGCCGAATCTCGTCCCATTGGCCCTGATGCATTGCGCGATCGCACAAGGCGACCTGCCGTGCTACCCCGTAGATGAGGGCGGCCGTCTGATCCGCCACCTCATGCACGCAGAAGACGGCCAGATTGGAGACGATGATGTTGTGGCGCGTGGCGGCCTCGGGGTCCACGCTGTCCATGCCAATTCCGTAGCGCTGCACCAACAGACACTTTTCAAGGCCGGCAAACACCGTCTCGTTGAAGGGCGTGTACTGGCCGGTGAACAGGACCACGTCGGCATCGTGTGCCACCGCCAGGATTTCCTGTTCGGTGCGGGCCGGCGGATCCACAATCACCAGGTCGATGTCCAAACCGTCCCAGTAGGTGCGTTCGATCGCCAACGGATCGTCGGACTTGCGCCAGGGATCGACATACACAACTTTCCAGGTCATGGCAACACCAAATTGGATGGGTTAATGCAGGAGACGGCCTCCCGTCGGGGAGGCCGGGCTTCAGGACGAGGGGTATTCCTCGGCAAGCAAACTTCGGATGGCGGCCTCGGTCTCCGCATACCTGCCTTCGCCGATGTGCCGGTAGCGAATGTGGCCCTGCTTGTCGATCAGGATCTTGGTGGGCCAATACCGGTTGCCAAAGGCGCGCCAGGTGGCGCCGTCGTTGTCAATGCAGACCGGGTACTCGATTTCCAGGTCCTTCACCGCCTGCTCCACATTGGCCAGATCCCGCTCGTAGTTGAATTCCGGATAGTGGTTGCCGATGATGACCAAGCCCTGGTCCGCGTACTTGGAGTTCCATTCCCTCAACGAGGGAATCGTGCGCTTGCAGTTGATTCAGCCGAAGGTCCACATGTCGATCAGGACCACCTTGCCCTCCAGTTCAGCCAGGCGCAGCGGTCGATCGCTGTTGATCCAGACCGTGTTGGCGATTTCCGGTGCCGGTCCCAGGTCCGGAAGGTCGGATCGGTAAGCCGGCTGGTCCGGCTCTGGCGGAGAGGCGGAGTCGCCGGAAGGTTGCACGGTAACGGTTTCCGAACGGTCTTGGCTGCCGGAAGGCTCGGAATCGCCTGAGGGTTGCATGGGGGGCACCAAGCAGGCGGTCAGCACTGCCGGCAGGATCAACACCAGGAAGATCGACGTACGCATGGAAATCCTGTGTCAGTGTTGGGACCTGTTGCTGACCCAGGATGCTCAGGGCCGGCCAAGCTTGCAGTATACAGGCATCCGCACAGGACTACAGGGGGCCGCCGTGGCGGCACAGTTCTGCTCCGAACGTTGGACGGGATGCGGCTCAGCGTGAGGGCGCGCCGATGGCTCCAGGAACTTGAACGGCGTTTCGCTGACGTTCTGGAACGCGGAGTACCTCAGCCGCCGGATGAGAGTAAGTCTTGAGGCTTCGCAGGTCTGCCGACTGTCCTAGCCGAGGATCTGAAGCGGGGAACAATAGAACCTTGATGATCATGCACAGGCCCACGCCCAATGGATGCCCTGTGTGCTACGCGATAACGGGCCCAAACCCGCCTGCGACGCGGTCATCGGGGATGGGATTTTACGATGGGGATGGCTGAGGAGCCGCGGCGCAGATTGGCTGAATTCCGCACCTGTGTCGCAAATGGCTGTTTGCGGGACAGGGTGCTTTAGCCCGGGCGAGCCCATGTACAATCCCGCAGGTACCTGCCTCGGCTTGGAAGGTACACCGCCATGCACACACTTCCGCCCCTGCACCCCACCGATGCGGACTTCGCCGCCATCCGTGCGGAAGGCGGTTTCTACGTCGACAAGACCGCGTCGTTGCACACCCTGCTGGCCACCACCGCCACGCGCCGGCTGGCCACGCGCCACCAGTTCCTGGCGCGCCCGCGGCGCTTCGGCAAGACGCTGCTGATCAACATGCTGGAGGCCTGGTTCCAAGGGTTGCCGCCGGGTCATCACGCCAACCCCCAAGGCCTGACCGAAGACCTGGACGGCATGCCCGCAGGCTGGACCTCGCCCGCGTGGCTGTGGGACGGACTCGCAGCCGAGGCCTGGCACGGAACGCATGGCTGGCATCCCGTGATTCGCCTGGACCTGTCCCAGTTGGGCAGCGCCGACCCCGCGGGCACGCGCGCCGCCCTGCGCGACTACATGGAAGACATGGTATGGCAGTGGACGGTCCGCGGTGCGCCTTGGCGATCGGCCTGGTCGGCCTCCTTGCTCGCTTCGGGACCCGTGCGGCTCCTGCGGAACCTGATCCGGCACCTGAAACAAGCCTACGACCGCCAGCCCGTGGTGCTGGTCGACGAGTACGATGCACCCATTGTCAATCACATCGGGACCGACCGCCCCCTGGAACCCGCCGTCGAGGAACTCCGCGAATTCATCCGCGTGCTGAAGGACGACGAGGGCCTGCTCTACGGTGTGTTCGTAACCGGCATCACGCGCTTTGCGCGTCGCCACCTGTTCTCGGCCGCCAACAACTTCGTCGACATCTCCGATAATCCCGTCTACGGTGCCCTGTGTGGCTTCACCGAAGAGGAAGTGGACAGGTATCTGGCCCCCTACCGGGACGAACTGGAACGCCTTGAGCCGCGTCTCCAAGGGCGGAACACGCTGGACGAGTGGCGGGAACAGTACAATGGCTACCGCTTCTCGGAACTGCCCTCGGCTCCGCGCGTCTACAACCCCTTTACCCTAATCCGCGGCTTGGAGCACACATTCGAAAACGAAGCTCTCCGCGCCTTGGCAGCCCAAGGCCGTTGGCCCTCTGCCTGGAGCGAGTCGGGCCACCCGGGTCTCATTGCACGCCTGGCCGCGGACACGCGCCAGGTCCTGCCCGAGGCGGACGGGCGCATGCCGCCGCCATCTCCGGGTCTCGCAGACCTGAACCGTCCCGATCCGATCCGCCTCATGCTGGAGACCGGCTATTACACGTGGCATCGAGGTGCCGACGGCGAACCGGCCTACCTCGACTTTCCCAACCGCGAAGTCGCCGAATCATGGACCTACGACATTCTGGAGCTGGGGGAACTCGCCCCCGAACGGGACGGCCGCGTGCTCGCCGAACTGCGAACGCATCTGGAGCGGGGCGACGTGTCGGCCTTTGCCGCGCGCCTGGAAACCTTCGTGTTCGGCTTTGCCCACGAAAACCTGCAGGGCGAGGCCATCTTCCGCGCCCTGTTGCAAGCCCTGTTCCGACTGATGGCCGTGCCCACGCAGGCGGAGACGTCGAACTGGGGCGGGCGCGCCGACCACGAGGTCCACATCGGCGACCGGGTGTACGTCTTCGAGGTCAAGTACAACCGGTCCAAGGGCGCAGCCCTGCGCCAAATCGGGGAGCGGGGCTACGGACGCCAACACCTGGGGCGCGGCCGCACGGTGACGGCCGTCGGCTTGGCCTTCCGCCGCGACCTGCCGACGGGCCCGTGCCTGCAGGTCGCACAGGCCGATCTGGCCCAACTGCTCGCGGACCGTGACGCGGAGGCTGACACCGTGCAGCAGGAAACGCGCACGTCCTACCGGATGGGGGCGGGCTGATGCCAAGATTGCGGCTGCAGGTGGATCGGTTGTGGGGTGCCATGCCGACCAAGAGCTGCAGCCGCCTGTCGGGAACCATGAGGCCCAGCCAGTCGGCCAGCTGCTCCAAGCCCGATGCGGCGATGTAGCCGACGCAGATCACGACCCTGCGCGCACCGGCCACTTCGTTGCGCATGTAGCCGTCGACCGTGAACGATCCGGTGTTGTCCACGAAGGCGACCGGGGCTTGCGGGTGATCGGACATTGTTCATCCTGGTCGTTGGCAGGCCCGGGGAGCGGGACCAACACTACAGTTGCAGATAGTGTCGGCACACCGCGGAATCTGTGGAAGTGGGGAACAACAGACCCGGATGAATGTCCTTCCCACCGTCAGTTGGCTCACGAATCCCCGTTCACGGGAACCGACTTCCCGCTCCCAAGTCGAATGCTGGGATGGTGATATACCACACAATCTCGCAGCTTCGCCGTCGGGCGGCACACGCCAAAGGGTTTACGCGTCCGCGGTGAATTGTGCTGCATCAAATCCAACTCACTGGGTGCCGGCGGAACGACGGGTAGCCTTGGTTCGTCGCATGTAGACCGTTGGGTTTCCGTACACCCAACAAGACAACGACTCCGGATTTTGGTGTTCGATGACAGGCCCGAGGCCCATTTTGCTGCGCCACGCGCCGCGGGGAGTTTGCACGGCAGCATGGGTCCATTCACCTCGTTGTTCGTACAGCACGACCTTCTCAAAGCCAGGTTCAACGCCATCGCCAGCGCTTGGTTCGAAACCGATGGCGGCGAAAGCTTCTTCAAGGCTGGTGATAGCGGCTGATCGTGTCGCACTCTCAGGCCAGTAGTCCAAAGGGGGGTAGGCCCACCATCTGCTGGTGTCACCGGCCGCGAACGCGATGCAGTTGTACCGTTTGGTGGCGGGAGCAACGATTTCGAACCCTTCGGTGGCCAGCTTGGGGAATGCGCCGACAAGGTGAACTTCCCACCTAGATGCTCCCATGGTCCCGGCCCCATCGCAGCCACGCAGCCTGCATCGCGGCGACGTTGCCCCTGTCGTCGGGAGCGACTGGATTCTCCTGGGTGATGTCATGCAGCGCGTGGTACCAATGCCCACCCCGGGTTTGCATCCGTTTCAGGATTAAGGGCACGACTTGATCGCCCAGTTTGACAATCGCGCCGTAGCTCGGTAGAGCGCGGGCATGTCCCGAATTGGACAGGAACATCGATTCGTCCTCCCACCGATCCGCCAGTTCGTGGAACCGTGCCGCCAGGTCCTGGCTGCGTTCGCGCCCGTCCGGTTTCTGGTGGCGTGTTGTGGTGGTGGTTTCCTGCATGACTGTTTCTTCCCGATGGGGAGCGTGATTCACCGAGCCCGCATCCGGCAGCTTCTCGCCGCGGCGTTGGCCGTCGGGCGTGAGGTAGCGGTAGAGGGTGGTTTTGCCCACGCCCACGATCCGGCAGATCTCTTTGATGCCGACGGTGCGATCCCGCATCAGTTCCGCGGCGCGGGCCAGCATGCGGTCGTTCACCTTGCGCTTGCGCCCGCCCTTGCGCCCACGGGCGCGGGCTGCGGCCAGGCCGGCCCGCGTGCGTTCCCGGATTAGGTCGCGCTCGAACTCGGCCAGCGCACCGCAGAAGTGGAAGGTCAGCCGCCCGGCCGGCGTGGCGGTGTTCAGGTCCTCCTGCAACGAGATGAACTGCACCTCCCGCTCCGCCAGGCCGTTGATCTGCCGGATCAGGTCCTGCAGGCTGCGTCCCAGGCGATCCAGCCGCCACACCACGAGCGTGTCGCCGGTCCTGGCAGAGGCCAGGGCGTTTTGCAGTTCGGGGCGTTCGCCCCCGGGCACCGATCCGCTACAGGTGTCGGTGTAGATGCGTTCGCAGCCGGCCGCCTTCAGGGAGTCGATCTGCAGGTCGTGGAGCTGCTCGTGGGCGCTGACGCGCGCATAGCCGATCTTCATGGCCCCATAGTACCGCAAACGGTGCAGGGGTTGTTAAGTGAACTTTGATTGTGGAACTGGTTTTCGGAACGCTAGTGGCCACGGGCCAGTCGGCCGCAGGGCCCCGTGTTGTGACGTGATTTCAAAGTGATGCCTAGTGTCCGAGGCGCCCGGCCGTTCGGTTTACATTCGGCAAAGCCCACTCATTGAGGGAATTGTGTGCTTGTAGTTGATTCAGCCGAAGGTCCACATGTCGATCAAGACCACCGTGCCCATGGAAACTTGTTGGGGCCGGTGGGCCTCCGATAGCCGGCTACTGCTCCTGGTCGGCATGGCACTGCGCAATAGGTCTCGTTACTCTGCATCCTCGGCGAACGTCAGGAGCCACAGCGTGGCCACGATTTCACTTATGGTCATGGACCCAAAACTGGAATCCTCAGCCAATTCGTCGACACCCGTCACCAGGGCGTAGGAGTAGTCCTTGACATCCTGCAGCGTGAAGTCCACTTGTGGCTGCTTGCCCTCGGCTTCCAGCAGGCGCACCACGAAATCGCCCATGGTGGCCAGACGGTTTTCGTAGGATCCCCGTCTCCACTCGGCCAGCGTACTGTCGTGCAGTGTGCCGTCATTCCAAAACCCCAGAGCATCCTTGGTGGCGGTGGGCTTGGGTACCGGCCTGCGCGTCGGCGTGGCCGTGGCATTGCGTGTCGGTGCAACGCGCCTGAGATCCTGTCGTTGCTCCAAGGCCCTAGGGATTTCCATGTTAATCCTCTTGTCCTCATCGCTATAGAGGATCGTCGACATGGTCATATAGTTGCCTTCCACGACCGGCAGGTCGAGGTCCAGCTGAGCGGCCGCAAACCGGTTCTGACGGTCCACAGCACAAGAGTCATTCAGCTGTCCCCACTCTTCGTCCGCCCGCAACCACGACGCTTCCAGTTGCCGACAGGTTCTCTCATTCTGGTCTTCCCACAGCAAGCCCAAGTCGGTGTAGCAGGCGCCGCCATCCGGAATGGCAATGGGTTCGTAACAATCCCATCCGGCCTCCGACATCGGCTGTCCTTCCTCGTTGAGGACCAAAATCGGTTCCATGAACTGGTCACGGATCGTGCTCTGGTAGGCATTGATCCGCAGTTGTTCGTCCGTGAATGTGGCTGTGCCAGCCGATGCCTCACTCCAACGGGACCTCTGGCAATCTTCCCCGGTCCACCCGCACCGGTCGGCCGCAAATGTGATTTGAGCCAGCAGCCACACTTGCTGTTCACCGGCCCACAGTCTCAGGCTGGCTGTATCTTCGATCTCGCGCTGGCGATAGGCCCGCAGGGCTTCATGCATCAATGTGGCCAGGCGCTGTTTCCTGGTGGTCGCATCGGGAGCCACCATGTGGATAACGTGACGGACGCGCCTTCCAAAGGAAGCATCCACGATGTCCACCACTTGGTAGTCCCGGGCCCCCCACACCTCGTTCAAGTCCACTGTGGGCGTACGGGTGGGCCGCGGCGTGCTGGTGGGCTTGGGTGTGGCTGTAGGCTCCGGCCGCACGGTCGCACGCAGCACCGCCGGCGTGGATGTCGGCGTAGATGCGATATCGGTTTCGGGCACGGATTGGGCAATCAGGATACCGATTACAATCCCCACAATCAGGATACCCAGGCCGGCCAGCAACTGGCCGAGGCGCCGGCCGCACCCACCTTTCCGGGGGCGTGGATCCCGTCGGCCCATCTTAGTTTTCAACTCAAAGCCATCGGTACGGGCGTCTTCCTCCTTGTTTCGACCCGTTTCCTCATTGGTCATGGCACTCACCTGGAACGGATACGGCGTGTGTACCGTGCGACCGGCGAGGTTGTCGGTCGAGCTCTACAGTCTGTACGTGGGGTTGGATCCGCTGCCGGCCCAAATCGGCATGGATTCATCACGGTGTCATCGGATGACTATCACGAGCGATCGGCATAAGTGGGTCCCTGTGGATCGATGAGCTTGGCGACATGCTCTAGTTTGGACACTGCGGCGTCAAGCGTCTTCACCTGATCGGATCCCACAGGGAGTTCAACTGATATGCAGATCGCGTTGGGGATCCATTCGAAACTCTGGAGATTCACATCACCCAACCTGCTTCGAATTTCGTCCAATCCGACTTGGGGTGTGGAGCTGTAGATCGACAACCATAAAGGCTTGTTCGGCATTTGGGCCGCGATCTTGTAATCTATCCTCAGCCCAGCGATTACTCCGGCCAACCGCAGGTATCTCTCAAAGTAATCGTTGCCGTTCCCCACGGTGAGACCGCTGGTATCAGCCCAGCCCGACTGCTCCACTCGCTTCACAGTCTTCGTCACCAAGGCTCTCAAATTTTCGTCCCGTCGTGGGTTGTCACCGGCGATGGCGGTTGCCACCAAGCCTTGCAACTCGTTGATCTCGAACGCCGCTCTCTCATCACCGGTTACCGACACCTGTTGTGCAACGCGGTCAAGCAGCAAGGACCAACTGGCCAGCACCAACCGGCGATGGCCGTCCTTGCCTGTGGCGGTTTTCAGGTTACTCTCGAGATGGCTGGTACCGAGTTCATGGCCTGCCCTTCCCAGCCGCTCCGTTATTTCTTCCCAAAGGGAACCCCGGTTGATTCGATAACCCGGAGCCAGGAACAACAGGGCGGACGGTTGGTCGGCAGGCAGTGTTTCCCAATAGGTGACCGGTTGGTGACTTGTGAGTGGGGCCCAGAACTTGGATTCGATCAACGCCACCACGTCACCACTGGTGTCGATGCACGCCAGGTCGGGCACAGCTCCGTGTTCATTGACCAGCCAAGGTTGGGCACCCGCGATCGGCAGGGGGGCATGGCCGTCTCCCAGGAAATCGGCCACAGTTGCCAGTGCAATCCTTGAGCGCGAGAGAATGAAGCACAGGGCATCCGTGGCGGCATCCTCCAGGCCGATGTTGTGCCACCGGGCAATGAAGCCCAGCAAGGTTTGATCGTCAGTCATCGCAGACCCTTTCGCGGTTTCACCACCGCGGAATTTGATCAGGATTGTTGTGTTGCCGGGTTGGCACTCCCGTTACTCATCGCCTTCGCTTGGTGCCGTGTAACCGTCAAATGGCCCGTCGTCGTAGCCCCTTTCCCACCAATCCGTGTTCCCTATGAATTCACAACCTTGCCAGAACTCGATTGTGGTCTGGTCAGAGACCCACTCTTCGTACTGGACACCGATGACGCCTGTTTCGGGGTTGTAGTTCACGCCCACAACCTGGAAATTGTCCAAGTTCGGCCACTCGTCGAATGTTTCCTTGAAACTCAGGACAGTGGCATCTTGCATGCTACGTTCACTTCCCACGACACAGGAACCATCGAGCAGGATGGTGGGTTCGGAGTTGATCCAAAGGTCCTCGATGGAGTCCACGCGTTCCGCAAGAGTCGTCACCTTGTCGGTCAAGGCCTGCAGCTGCTTCGACAGACCTTCCAGACTGAGTTCTCCCTGAGCCAGAGCAGGCACCGACAGACACAGGACCGTGAGGCATACCAGTGAAACGATTACCAACTTGATCTTCACAAAAACCTCCTTCTGTTACGCCCCATCATAACTATATGTGGCAAAACTAGCTCTCGCGACGGGGATACGTATGAGATCGTCATTCCGAAAATGTCCATCTATGGAATGCTGGGGGCCAGAATCGAGTGACTGATCCCGGTCCTTTGGCTACATGCGTTCCGAAATCAACATTCTGTTTCAGCACCGGGAGTGGTTTGTGGGGCAATGGTGCATGAAGATTGGTTACGCGCGTCAGTACCGGTGACCAGACCCACAACCTGCAGTTCGATGTCTTGGCAGCAGCCGACTGCGAGCACATCTGGATCAACATTGGCAGGCGGCTCGTGCCCGCGGCCGCAAGGGGGGATGCGGAGTACCACTTCAGGCACCTGGTGGGCGAGGACAGCTTCCATGGGCAACTGTCGCAGGTGCGCGAGCAACTGTTCCGGGATGAGTAGTTCACCGACCTCTAATGTCTCAACAACAGCCGTACTTCGGTGCCCCCAGTCTGTTGGCCACGGCGCTTTTGCTGCAGGCCCATGACAAGGTCAGCGATGCCGAAGCGCACCGCCGGGCGCGTCTGGACCTGGGTTGGAAGGTGGCTCTGGGTGTGGAGGTCGATGCCAGGCCCTGCGCCTGGTCCCGGATACGACCCCGATCCTGGGACGGGGTGTGCGGTCCAGGACAACTGCAACCTGCTGGCCGATTGCATCCGCCCACGACTGGTCACCCTGACTCGGGTGCAGGCGTAGTATGTGATCCGCTGGGACGAGGCGGAGGGCTACCGCCGCTACCTGGAACTCAGCCTCAAGGGGAGCACCAAAGTGGACTGGAACTCCTCCGGGGCGCGGCGCGGTTTCCTGGCGGCGATCGTGGCCGACACCGAACGGTCCCTGGTCGCCAAGGTATTCCAACCACCCCGCAGCGGGTACTTCACCAATCAGGATTTCCCCATCGATCTGGAGGCGCGCCGTTGCACCTGTCTGGCTGGAGAGGTCACGCCCGCCTCCACCGCCAGCGGTGCGACCGCGACGGATACGGGCAGTGGGTTCCGCGCTAGTCCCTTGTCTTCGAGGGGGCGGTCGGTGATGGCTGTCTCTGGCGATCGCGGTGTGTGAGCCCCACCGTTAGCCTGCATCCCCAGGAACGCCTGCTGCAGAAGGCCTGGGCATCTCAGGTTCGCGCGGCCTTGGCACCCTAACGGGCCTGACACCAAGTGGCGGAACATCGCCTGGCCTGTCTGGTGCTATGGGGCTTGCGCTAGGCGCGCTATTGGGAACGCCTCCGAAGCCCAACTCCTGCTGACGACGACCGTGGCCCCTGGGAGCCGCATTGTTTCCCGGACCACGAAAGAAGTGGGACAGCGTGATGAGCATGGGGTGGTGGGGCCAGCCCTTGACAGGTATATGTATGGCTCCGGATATGGGGGATGGACGGCAGATGCGCAGGCCGTGTGCCCGCGGCTCGGACCTTCGGGGGCGCGATGCGAGTTCGCAGGTTCCGCGGCGGGCTGAGGGTCCGGATGGGGCGTGCGGAACGGGCCGGCCGGCCCGCGGCGACAAGCCCCGCGGGGCAGGTGGAGGGGTCTGTGTGTCGGAGGCCGAGTGCCGCGTCAGGGCCCTTGGGCCAGGGCGCGGACGCCCGGCGGCCCGTAGGGGCCGGGACGGGGCCGCAGCCAGACCCGGGTCCACAAGCGCCCTTGGACCAGCAGGGGCCCCAGGCAGGCCAAGCCCTGGCGCAGGAGGCTGAGACGCCGGGGCACCGACAGGGCCGGGCCGGTCGCCGGGGGCGTGCGCAGCCGTGCGGGGGGGTCGGCCCAGGGCGGCGGCTTCCTCCCGGCGCGTGCCGTAGGCCACCGCCAGCAGGGTGGCTACGGCCATCACCAACCAGTGCCGCCCTGCGCGCACCGGGTCGGTGCGACGTGTGCGCTGCCATTGCCAGCCGGCGCGCTTGAGGCCGCGGAAGCCCTGCTCAATCCAGTCCCGGCAGGCATAGAGGGTCGCGTCCGTGCAGTCCGGCGGCGTGTCCGTCAACAGCACCCAGGGATGTGCATGCCCCGGCCCGTGGAGCACCACCAGCGTACCCGGCAGGGGGCTGTGGCGGGGCGAAGCCACCCCGCGGCCCACCCACAGCGTGCCCTCGCCCGCACCCCAGGCCGCGGCCGGGCGGGCCGCCGTCTGTCCCTCGAGCCAAAAGGTCAGGTCGGGGTCACAGCGCAGGCAGGGATGCCAGCCCCAAGACCGGAGCCGGTGCCAGAGCCGGGGGCTGTACAGTCCCCGGTCGCACAGCACGTGGACCGCCATCCCCGTCGGCACAGCCGGGACCAGGAGCTCCAGCAAATGACACAGGACGGCCATCCAGGAAAGCGAGGCCTGCGCGGGCACCAGACGCCAGGCCACCGGCAGGGCCGTCTGGTTGAGGACTACGCTGACCGTCAGGGCCACCAGCCGGTCCCGCTGATGGGTGGGGTCCACGGCCAGCACCAGGGGCGGCGGCGAGCCCGGACCGGGCGGTACCATCCAGGACCGGACCCAGGCCAGCAGCGGGGCAAAGCAGGCCTCCACGTCCAGTTCCTGGTCCGCGCCCCAGGCCTCCTGCCGCTCCGCGTCGTCCTTCAACCCGTCGCACAGCCGGCGGCGCAGGGTGTGGACGTTGCCCCCGCGGGCCGCCAGCGCGCCCGCCACCCGATCCAGACAACCGTTCTCGGCCAGCAGCATGCCCTGCAGCCACAGGGCCAGGCTGTCCGGCAGCGGTCCCGGCGGGAGCGGCAGACGGGTGTGCAGCAACTCGCGGATCCTGTACCATGACAGGCACCGACGCATGACAGCCCTCGCAGGGTGGGGTGGGTGAGTGACACCGCCACTCTACCGAGGACGACCATGCGTCGGACCTCCTGCCATGGCCCCTCCCAGTCTCCCGGCACGGCTGGACCGCAACGTTATATATACCTGTCAACCCCCCCCCCCCTCCCCGTATATCTCAAAACGATTCACATCATTGATTATTGAAAGAATAATTTAATACAATGGTGTGAACAGTTTTTGCGATAAAGGCTCTCTTGGCCTGGGCAGGGATTAATTCCCATATTTTGGCTTGAGGGGGGAGCACCTGCGGAAGCGGGGGGCACGGCTCCTGCTATGGTGTGTTCCGTTACAAACCCCATCCCAAGAGGTGTTCCGTGCCCCTGCTGCCCACTATACTGGCCTCCCTGCCCGGCGGCAAACCGCAGCGGGACTACCTGGAGGCCCTGTTCGCCCTGCTGGTGGGCCTGCCGGTCCGGCCCACCTACCGCAACCTGGCCCGCTTCGGCGGAGGCTGCCCCCACACGCACAGTCGCCAGGCAGCCCGCGCCTATGACTTCGCGGCGCTCAATTTGGCCGGCCTGTGCGCGGTCGTGCCCTACGCGCACGACCTGGCCTGGGCCGGGGACAGCACCTGCCTGCCCAAGAGCGGGCGCCAGCTGCCGGGCGTCGGCTGGCGCTGGCACGGCGGCGAGGGGCGGGTGGCCTGGGGCCAGCAACTGGAACTGCTGTCGGTCCTGGACCTGGAGGAGCACTGTTCGTATCCCGTCCATGCGCGCCTGCAGCCTGCCAAGGGCTCCCGCACCCGCCGGCGGGCGCGCCGCGCGCCCGGGCCGCCGCGGGCCGCGGTGGCGGTCATGCTGGAGCTGCTCGACGAGGCCCTGGCCGTGGACCACCGCCCCGACATCGGGGTCTTCGTGGGGGACGGCCACTACGGCTGTGCGCCCATGGTCGAGGGGCTGCAGGCGCGGGGTCTGGAACTCGTCAGCAAGCTGCGCCGCAACGCCGTCCTGTGGGTGCCCTGGACCGCGCCGCCCACCGGGCGGCCGGGCCGCCCGCGCAAGTATGCCGGCCGCTTCGACCGCGCCGACATCCCCGCGTTGCCGGCCGTCGACCTGGAGGACGAGGGCAAGCGGCTGCACCATGCACAGCTGTACTACAAGCCCTTTAAGCGCCTGTTGCGGGTGGTCTTCGTCCTGGACATCGACGCCGACCCGGAGCAGGCCCGCCCGACGACCCTCTTCGCCACCGACCCGGAGATGGCGCCGGAGCGCATCTACCGCATCTACCGCGACCGCTTCCAAATCGAGTTCAATTTCCGCGACGCCAAGCAGCACCTGGGACTGGCCGCCTGCCAGGCCCGCACCGCCGACCGCCACCGCTTCCACGGCAACGCCGTGCTCGCGGCCCTGGCCTGGACCCGGCTCGAACTGCGCCATGCCGCCGACCGGGCCCTGGACCGCTTTTCGATGGCCAACGTCAAACTCAAATCCTTCCTGCAACTGGTGTTGCAGCGGCTTTTCGACACGGACGGGCTGGGCCGCACCCTCAAACAATACCCGCAGGCCCTGCAGGCCCTCCTGGATCTGGGCCAAATCGAGCCGCCACCGCCCTGAAGCCGCCGCGCAGCCGCTCGCGATGCGCCCTCACCACCCCCATTCCGGCCTCCGCCACCCCCGCCCGACCGGGCGGGAGGGCGGCCCCTGCATATCACAAAAACTGTTCACACCATTGTTAATAGCATCTAGCCAACCTTTATCGAGGGCAAATTGCGATGAAAGGTGGATTGCAAATCGAGTCCAATAGGGCCAGAGAAAAGCCAATG